>CAVQJJ010000001.1:0-17909 GCA_963712835.1 uncultured Alphaproteobacteria bacterium
CGGCCAGCGCAGCGCGATCGGCGGGATCAGCGCCAGCATCCCGCGCACCGCGAAGAACACGAACGCGCCGACCAGACCCAGATGCAGCCTCGGCGATCGCCAGGAGATGCGCGACAGGCCGGAATTGCGGAACGCCTCGATGACGCCCTCGTCGATCGCGCCACGCTTCTGCCGGCGATGAGTGCGGCCGCCACCCCGCCGGTCGAGCCGGGCAACAGGGCGGCGTTTCGCCCAGGGACCGCGGCGCGCAGATGAAAGACCAGCCGCCAACCGCCCGGCGCTTGTGCACCCCGCGCTGGCTAGCTATTGCGCGGCCCCGAGCGAATAGCCGACGCCGCCGATCTCTTCGGCCAAAGCAGAGGTCGGCGCTGCAAATCATGCGCGCCCGGGCAAGGCTGGCCCGGCACCGGGTAAGAGCATCGCCTTGAGGCTCACCCGGTCGCCCGGGCTCAACAGATCGCTCGCGGCCGGGATGTGGATGCGCAGCTCTGCGCGGCTGCCGTGCCGCATCGAAATCCTGGCAGCGCATCGGGCGCGACGATGTACTCCGCCAGCCGCGCTCCAGCGTGTCGATGTCGATGATGCGGCCCGCAAATGCCACCGGGCCGAGCCGGCGCTCCAGCATCGGCGCGGCGCATCGCGCGCGGTCTGGGTAATCAGCGCCAATCCGGCCGCGGCGACCGCAAGGCCCAGCGCCACGCTGCGCCAGGCGGGACGGCGCCGCAGCAGCCATGCCGCGGCGCCAGCCGTGCCGGTGACGGCGGGCCCGAGCCACGGCGGCGGCTCGACCGTCAGCGCGAAATAAAGCGCGATGCCGCCGCCGAAAAACACCGGCAGCCACAGGATGCGGCGGTCGCCCTCGGCGGCAAGCGCCTCGGCGAGGCGGCGGAACGGGTTGCGCCGCTCCTGCGACGCGGCAAGTCCCTCATCCGTCAGCGATAGGTGCGCCATCGCCTCTCCCTTAAGGCGAGGTTACAGGATCGCCTTTTCGCGCGGAAGTGGATTGGCGATGCTCGGAAGAGCCGCTCTGTCCAGACGCCCGCGAAAACTTGACCGCCATTCGCGGATGGCGGGCCGCACCCGGCCAAGGCGGTCTAGAATGGTGCCGGCCTCGGGGGAGAAATGCCAGTGTCAGTGAGTTCGGAATCGGCGGTCGCGGATGTCAGCCTCGGGGCACTGTTCCTCGCGTTTTTCCGGCTCGGTTGCACCAGCTTTGGCGGCGGTACGGGGGCTTGGGTCTATCGCGAGATGGTGCAGCGCCGCGGCTGGGTCGACGAGCGGCTCTTTCTCACCGACATGGCGCTCGGGCAAAGCATGCCCGGTTCCAACGGGCTTAAAATGGCCTTGCTCGTCGGCTTGCGGGTGAAGGGCGGCATCGGCGCCTTCACCGCGCCGTTCGCGATGCTGATCGGCCCGCTGGTCATGATTATCGCCATCGGCGCGGCTTACGGTCGGATCGCGGATGTCCCCGGCGTTGACGCCGTGCTCGACGGCGTCGCCGCCGCGGTGGTCGGGCTGACCTTGTCGAGTGGCATCAGCGCGGTCGCGCAAGGCACGCCCGAGCCGGCGGCGATCGCGATCGTCGCGTTGACCGTGCTCGGCGTCGGGGTTTTGGGATGGCCCATGCTGCCGGTGGTCGTCGCATTGGCGCCGGTCAGCATCGCTCTAGCCTGGGTGCGGGCGCGGCGCCATTCGCGGGCGCCGTGAGATGCGCGACAATCTCTCCGGCGTGCTGCTGGCGCTCTTCGCGGTGTTCGCGCCGCTGTCGCTGCTGTCGTTCGGCGGCGGCAACGCGACAATCGCCGACATCGCGCACCAATCGGTCGCCGTACACCACTGGACGAGCGACCGGGAATTCGCCGACCTCTTCGCGCTGTCGCGCGCCGCGCCGGGACCGGGCTCGATGCTGTGCGCGCTGATCGGTTGGAAGGCCGCGGGTGTCGCCGGCGCGATGGTCGCGACGGTGGCGTTTTACCTGCCGGCCTCGCTGCTGCTGTTCGTCACGGCGAAAATCTGGGGGCGGTGGCGCGGCTCGGTCTGGCACCAGGCGGTGGAGCGAGGCATCGCGCCGATCGCGGCCGGGCTTTTTCTGTCGGGCGGTTTGGCGGTGCTGCGCGTCACACCGGCCGGGTTCGCCGCCTGGGTCGCTGCCGGCGCCGCGACGGCGGCGCTGTTGTACTGGCCGAGACTGCACCCGGTGCCGTTGCTGATCGTTAGCGGTGCGGCATTCGGGGTAATCGATTTGCTGGGAGTGCGCCTATGACCACAAACCTGCCCGCGGATTTTCTCGCCCGCTTGGCGACCGACAGTCCCGACGCAATCGTCTACGCCGATGCCGCGGGGCATATCAGGTTCTGGAATGACGCGGCGACGCGGATTTTCGGCTTCAGCGAAAGCGAGGTGATGGGCGAGCGGCTCGATCTGATCATTCCTGAGCGGCTGCGCGCCCGGCACTGGGAAGGCTATGACAAGGTCATGGGCGGCGCCGAGAGCCGCTATGGCACGGGCTCGCTGCTCGCCGTACCGGCGCTGCACAAGGATGGCCGCCAGATCTCGATCGAGTTCACGATCCTGCCGGTCCACGATGAGACCGGGAAGCTGCTCGGCATCGCCGCCTATCTGCGCGACGCCACCGCTCGCTTCGAGGAGATGCGCGCGCTGCGGCGCGAACTGGCGGCGCTGAAAGGCGGCTGAGACTAGCGCGCCCGCCGTCGGCGCGGTCGAGCGACCGCATAAGGTTTCGCTTCGTCCGACACTGGCGGCGGCAGGCCCGCCGCGAGCGCCGCGCGCTCCCGCTCCGCCGCCTCGATCGCGGCGACCAGCGCGCGCGCCCCGTCGAATTTGAAGGCGTTCATCAGCTGATCGTATCGCTCGCGCAGCCTGGCCAACTCTGCCTCGATCCGGTCGAGCCGGGCGCGCCGAGCGGCAAGATTGTCGGAAGCGTTCACAGCGGCCGCACGATCAGGTGAGCGGGCATTCGACGCCGCCGCGCCGACTGCCGGGCAGTCGCGACAGCGTGGTAGGGTGCCACCATGCTAGGATGACAACCGGGAACGCGGCTTGCAACGCTGCCCGTCGCCGTCATCAACTCTCGGAGCAGCTTTTGGCCACTTCCGTCGAGACCGCAACGTCCTCCGCGCCGCGCGGCAATGAGGGGGCGGTGCTCGAGGTCACCGGGCTGCGGACGTATCTCTTCACACGGGCCGGAATCGTCAAGGCGGTGGACGACGTCTCCTTCGCGGTGCAGGCCGGCGAGACGCTTGCCGTCGTCGGCGAGTCGGGCTGCGGCAAGACGATGACCTCGCTGTCGCTGATGCGTTTGGTGCCGAGCCCGCCCGGCCGGATCGTCGCCGGCTCGATCAAGCTCGGCGGCCGCGATCTGACGACGCTCGGTGAAACCGAGATGCGCGCGGTGCGCGGCAACGACATCTCGATGATCTTTCAAGAGCCGATGACATCGCTGAATCCGGTGATGACCATCGGCAAGCAGATCGCCGAGACGCTGCGCCTGCATCAGGGCCTGTCGAAGGCCGAGGCGCTGACCAAGGCCGTGGCGATGCTGCGCCTGGTGAAAATCCCCGAGCCGGCGCAGCGCGCCAAGGAATATCCGCACCAGCTATCGGGCGGCATGCGTCAGCGCGCGATGATCGCGATGGCGCTCGCCTGCAACCCGCGCGTCCTCATCGCCGACGAGCCGACCACCGCGCTCGACGTGACGATCCAGGCGCAGATCCTCGACCTCATCCTCGATCTGCAGAAAACGCTCGGCACCGCGGTGATCCTCATCACCCACGACCTCGCGGTCGTCGCCGAGACGGCGCAGCGCGTCATCGTCATGTATGCCGGCCGTAAGGTTGAAGAGGCCGGGGTCGAGGAGCTGTTCGCCACGCCGCTGCACCCCTACACGCAGGGGCTGATGGCCTCGATCCCGCACCTCGCGGTGATCGGCGGCGCGACCGCGGAGGACGACGCCGACGGTGATGGGCGTCTCAAGGAAATCCCCGGCATGGTGCCGGCGTTGAGCAACCTGCCGCAGGGCTGCGCCTTTGCGCCGCGCTGCGGCCTTGCCGACGAGCGCTGCCGCACGCTCGCGCCGGATTACGCAGAAAAGCGGCCGGGGCACTGGGCAGCTTGCTGGCACTCGGAGCGGCTTTATGGCTAGCCCGAACGGCAACGCCACGGTGCTCGACGTCGTCGCGTTGAAGAAGCACTTCCCGGTCAGGAAGGGCTTGCTGCGCCGCACGGTCGGCCAAGTCCACGCGGTCGACGGGGTCAGCTTTTCCATTCGTGCCGGCGAGACGCTTGGCCTCGTCGGCGAGTTCGGGCTGCGGCAAGTCGACCGTGGCGCGTACCGTGCTGCGCCTCATCGACCCCACCGCCGGCTCGATACTGCTCGACGGGCGGGATGTCACGCGGCTCGGCCAGTCGGCGATGCGGCCCTATCGCCGCCAGATGCAGATGATCTTTCAGGACCCGTTCTCGTCGCTGAACCCGCGCATGTCGGCGGGCGACATCGTCGGCGAGCCGCTCGGCGTGCATGGCATCGCCCACGGCCGCGACAAGGAAACCGCGGTCGCCGGCCTCTTCGACCGGGTCGGGCTGCGGCGCAGCCAGATGCGTGCCTTTCCGCACGAGTTCTCGGGGGGCCAGCGGCAGCGTATCTCGATCGCCCGCGCGCTGGCGCTCAACCCCAAGCTCATCGTCGCCGACGAGCCGGTCTCGGCGCTCGACGTGTCGATCCAGGCGCAAGTGATCAACCTGATGATGGATTTGCAGCGCGAGAAGCGGCTGAGCTATCTGTTCATCGCGCACGATCTCGCGGTGGTCGAGCATATCAGCCACCGCATCGCGGTGATGTATCTCGGTCGGATCGTCGAATACGCCGATAAGAAAACGCTCTTCACCCAGCCGAAGCACCCCTATACGCAAGCGCTGCTCTCGGCGGTGCCGGTACCGAACCCCAAGCTGCGCCGCGACAAGCGGCTCCTGCAAGGCGACGTGCCGAGCCCGATCAACCCGCCACCCGGCTGCGCGTTCCACACGCGCTGCCCCTATGCCGAGGCGCGCTGCCGGCAGGAGCCGCCGGTGCTGCGCGAGATCGCGCCGGGGCATGGCGTGTCGTGCCATTTGGCGAGCTGATCGGCGGCACTCTCAGCGGCGCGTCTCGTCGATCTCGGCGTCGATCGCCCGTACATCGCCGGGCTCCTGGTCATACCACCTCTCGCGCGCCCGGCGCTGCTCGGCGAGGTAGCCGGGCAATGCTGCCGGGGTCAGTTGCACGCCGAAATCGGCGATCGTGTCGCCGGTGCGGATCACCTTCAGCACCAGCGCGCCGACGGCCGGCCGGAAATGGCTGCCGTCGTAATAAAGCTCGCTCGCCCTTTCCATCGGGAAGGTAGTAATCCAATTGTAGCCGCCGAAATCCCACAGCGGGATGCCGCGCGCGGCACAGATCTCGACGGTCCGCTTGAGCCATGCCTCATAGGCCGGCCGCAACCCTTCTTGCTCAAGAACTTCAAGCAGCGCCGCGTGACCGGGTGTCACGAACACGGTCACGGCGACCCGGCTCGGGATGCTGGCGATAAACGCCCCGAAGCGATCAAGGGACTTGTCGACGCCGGTCATCGCGGCATCGACCCGCGTGTAGTCGCGCACGTCCTGCAGCATGCGATTGTCCGGCGTCCCCTCGATCGGCTTGTCGGGGATGAGCCGTAGCCCGTTGGCGAGATAGGGCGGCGCGGCGTGCCGGTGCGAGAATAGGAAGGTGTCGCGTGAGCGGGTCACCGCGAGGTCGGAGATCAGCATGTCGGGCAGCCCGCGCCACAGCGCATACTTGCCGAGGATCGCCAGACGAAACGACGGATAATAGTCGATGCGGCCATCGAACGAATCGTATTCGACGCCGATAATGAGGCGCTCGACCGGCGCATCGGCGAGCGCGTGGCGCACGAGCGCGATAGTCTCGGGCACGGTTGCCGCGGGTATGCCGAGATTATAAGTCTTGCCGGGCCAATCCTTTGGATCGAGGCCCATCATCACCCGCGACGAGCCGATAAATACCGTGCGCGGCCGGCGGGCGGACATTTGCAGCGGCTTGAAGAAACGGTCGGGGCCGGGCGACTTGATGTTGTTGAGGCCGGCGATCAGCGGCGCGCCGAACACGCTGCCAAAAACGCTAAACGGATCGATCAGCCCATTGAACAGCGCGATCGCGCCGAGCAGCGCGAACAGCGTGACGAAGTAGTGCCGCAGATAAGCCATTTGCTCAGAACTGGAAGTAGATGAATTCGCTGGCACGGCTGCAGTAAAGCACCGCGATGACGGCGACGATCGCGGTCGCATAAGCCCAGACGCTCGACATCCGCCAGCGGAAGCCGAGGACGCGCAGCGGCAGCCGGTCGGGCTCGCGACGCGGCATCACCAAGGTGCCGTAGCGCGAGAAGAACTCCTGTGTGTTGGGCAGCAGCCAGACCGCGGGCAGCAGCACCGCGATCCACCGCCATGCGCCGGTCCAGCGCGGCGCCGCCTCGCCGAACAGCACGGCGACATCGGCGCTCGCCGGCAGCCAGCCATGCCACCCCGCCATGCTCGCCAAGATCGTCTCGGTCGCCGCGAAGCTGGCGGCGCGAAACGGCACCCAGGCGACGACGACGCAGAGAAAGGTCAGCGCGCCGGCCGCCGCCGTGCGCAGCGCTGAGGGCGTCCGCAGTCGATTGCCGGTCAGCGCGCGCCAGCCATGGTTGAGGCAGAGAAACAACCCGTGCAGCCCGCCCCACAGCACGAAATTCCACCCCGCGCCGTGCCACAGCCCGCCGATCAGCATGGTCGCCATCAGGTTCAGATACCGGCGCGGCCGACCGCGGCGGCTGCCGCCGAGCGGGATGTAGAGATAGTCGCGCAGAAACCTTGCGAGCGTCATGTGCCAGCGCCGCCAGAAATCGATGATGCTGGTTGCTTTGTAGGGCGAGTGGAAATTGAGCGGCAGCCGCACGCCGATCATCCGCGCCAGGCCGATCGCCATGTCGCTATAGCCGGAAAAGTCGAAATAGAGCTGCAGCGCATAGGCGAGCACCGCACCCCAGGCCTCGGCGGCGCTCGGCGCGATGCCTTGCGCCGCGCCGTCGAAGATGCGCCCGACATAAGGCGACAACGCGTCGGCGATCACCGTCTTCTTGAACAAGCCGATCGAGAAATAGGAAAAGCCCAGCGCCAGCCGCCGCGCGCGGAACCGCACGATGTCGGTGCGGTCGAGCTGCGGCATCAGCTCCCGGTGATGCAGGATCGGCCCGGCGATCAAATGCGGGAAATAGCAGACGAACAGAAGGTAATGCAGGAATTTGTAGTCACGCGCCGCGCCGCGCGCGGTGTCGACGAGAAAGGCGATCTGGGTCAGCGTGAAGAACGAGATGCCGAGCGGCAGCCCGGCGACCGGGATCGGCCAAGCACGGCCGAGGACCCCATCCGCTACGCCGACCAGAAAGCCGGCATATTTGAAATAGCCTAGCAGCGCGAGATTACCGATCACCGCCAGCACCAGCAGCCGGTGCCGCTGCACCGGCGCGCGGCTGCGCGAGATCGCCAGCCCGCTGCCGAAATTGAAGACGGCGGAGCTGAGCAGCAGCGCCAGGTAGGGCGGATACCACCAGCCGTAAAAGAACAGTGAGGCGGCGACCAGCCAGCCCATCGCCAGCGCGTGCGAGTGCCGGCCCAAGGCAAAAAAACCGGCGAGCGTCACCGGCAGGAACAGGAACAAAAACCCGTAGCTGTTGAACAGCACCGCGCGCCCGTCCCCCCGCGGTTCGCGCTGCCGATAGGGTTACGGCGCCCCGACCGTCGCCGAGGCGCCGCGTCGCGGCTTAAGCGTTGATATTGGCGAGCTCGGTGAGGTCGACACCCTTGCGGATGCGCGCAACCATCTCGTCCGGGTCGAAATCGATGCCGACTGGGTTCTTGTCGCTTTCCGACCGGTTCATCATCCACTCGCGCCCTTCGCGCGCGGTGTAGAAATTGTCGAACAGCAACTCGACCTGGTTGCGGTCGGGGTCGTAGTAATACATCGATGTGGTCATGCCGTGATTGACGCAGCGATGCGGCTTGATGCCCTGCGCCTTCAGCCCGTCGTAGTGGTCGGCGAGGTCGAGCGGGTCGAAGGTGAAGGCTACGTGGTGGAGGCCCACCTCGCCGCCGGCGCGGGCGGTCTTGCCCTCGGCGGCGACCTTATCGTTGAGCGGGCCCGGATCGAGAAACGCGACCCGATGATGCTCGTCGTCATAGCTGATGAAGGCGATAAACTTGTTCTGGAACAGCACCTCGGCGCCGAGCACCTTGCAGTACCAGTCGATCATTTCCTGGCGGCGGTTGGTCTGCAGCACGAGATGCGAAAGCTTTTTCGGTGACGCCATGACACTTCCTCCGAGCGGCACGCCGTAGATGGATGGATCGGTGCACCCGAACGCCGCGCAAGTCAATTACCAAGTCAACGACAGGATGAACTCGACCATGGATCACAGCGCCGTCGCCCGCCGCGAGTTCTTCTATGCCGGCGGCGAGTATGTCGGACCGTCCGGCCAGGAGGTCATGCACGGCCAGATGTATGTCGAGAAGCTAACCGCACGCGACAACCGGCACCCGTACCCGCTCGTGATGTTCCACGGCATGGCGCAGACCGCGACAAACTGGCTCGGCACCCCGGATGGCCGCCCCGGCTGGGCCGAGCTGTTCGCGGCGGAAGGTTACGATATCTACCTGGTCGACCAGCCGGCGCGCGGCCGCTCGGCCTGGCAGCCGAAGATCGACGGCGAGCTGACGAGCTTCGCCGCCTCGTTCCAGGAATGGCTGTTCACCGCTTCGGCCGCCGACCCACGCTGGCCGCAAGCCGCGAAGCACACGCAATGGCCGGGCAGCGGCAAACGTGGCGACCCGGCGTTCGATGCGTTCTATGCCACGCAGGTGCCGTATCTCGCCGACCAGGTCGAGACGCAGCGGCTGATGCTCGCCGCCGGCGCCGCGCTGCTCGACCGGATCGGCCCAGCGGTGCTGATGACCCATTCGCAAGCCGGCACCTTTGGCTGGCTGCTCGGCGATGCGCGGCCGAATCTGGTCAAGGCGATCGTCGCGCTGGAGCCCGCCGGACCGCCTTTCGAGAACGCGGTCATCGCCGAGGGAAAGGCGCGCGCATGGGGGCTTGTCGATCTGCCGCTCGCTCACGAGCCGCCGGCCGGATCGCCCGAAGAGCTGGCGATCGAGCTAGAGGCGGAGCCCGACCTCCCAGATGTTGTGCGCTGCTGGCGGCAGAAGGCGCCGGCACGCCGTCTCGCGAATCTGGCGCACATCCCGGTCGTGCTGGTGACCGGCGAGGCGTCGTATCACGCGACCTACGATCATTGCACTGTGAAGTATTTGCGCGACGGCGGGGTTGAGGTCGATTTCATCCGGCTCGAAGAGCGTGGCATTCACGGCAACGGCCATATGCTGATGTTGGAAAAGAACAGCGCCGAGATCGCCGGCCTCGTTGCCGATTGGCTCGCCGGCGTGATTGGTTAGCCGCAACACCGATCCCTGGGGGCGTGGACGGGTGGCGTGCGCCGCCCTATCTTCGCAGCGAGGGCAAAGGAGCGGGCATGACGCAGTTCGGCATCGGTCAGCCGGTGCGCCGGGTCGAGGACCGCCGGTTTATTACCGGGCGCGGCCGCTATCTCGACGACATTTCCCGGCCACACCAGGCGCATGCCGTGTTCCTGCGCTCGCCGCACGCCCATGCCGTGATCCGCGCGATCGACGCGAGCGTCGCGCGGGAAGCGCTGGGGGTCGTCGCGGTGCTGACCGGCGCCGACCTTGCCGCCGATGGGCTCGGCTCCGTGCCGTGCGTCAGCGGCGTCGCCGGTGCGGTGCTGCCGCCGCGCCCGGCGATGGTCGCCGACCGCGTCCGCCATGTCGGCGACACGGTGGCGATGGTGATCGCCGAAAGCGTCGCCGCGGCGCGCGATGCGGCCGATCTGATCGCGGTCGATTACGAGCCGCTGCCGGTCGCGATTGACACGGCGCACGCGGCCGACCCCGGTCAGCCGCTCGTCTGGGACGAAGCGAAGAACAATCTCAGCTTTGCGTGGGAGGTCGGCGACGGCGCGGCGGTCGCCAAGGCCGCCGCTGCCGCCGAGCACAAGGTGACGCTGACCATCATCAACAACCGCGTCGTCGTCACGTCGATGGAGCCGCGCGGCGCGATCGGCGAATACGACGCGGGCGAGGAAGCCTATACGCTGTGGAGCTCGACGCAGGGCTCGCATTTCGTGCGCAACCTGCTGGCCGAGCACGTCCTTCACATCCCCGAAAACCACATCCGCGTCGTGACCCCCGATGTCGGCGGCGGGTTCGGGATGAAGCTCTTCCTTTATCCCGAGCACGTGCTGGTGCTGTGGGCCGCAAAGCGCGTCGGCCGGGCGGTCAAATGGGTGCCCGACCGTGCCGACTCCTTCATGACCGACACGCAGGGCCGCGACAACGTCACCAAGCTCGACCTCGCGCTTGACGAGAACCTCAAATTCCTCGGCCTCGCGGTCGAGCTGACCGCCAATATGGGCGCCTATCTGTCGAATTTCGCGCCGGAAATTCCGACCTTCTCCGGCGCGGTGATGCATAGCGGCGTCTATGCGATCCCGGCTATCCATGTCGCGGTCAAGGGCGTCTTCACCAACACCGTGCCGGTCGACGCCTATCGCGGCGCCGGGCGCCCGGAAGCGGCCTATGCATTGGAGAGGCTAATCGAGTTCGCCGCGAGAAAGCTCGGCGTCGCGCCGGCCGAGCTGCGCCGCCGCAACCTCGTGCCGGCAGCGGCGATGCCCTATGCGACGCCCCTAGGCCTTATCTATGACAGCGGCGATTTTGTCCGCAATCTCGATCAGGCGCTGGGTTCGGCCGATATCTCCGGCTTCCCGGCGCGTCGCGCGGCGGCCCAGGCGCGCGGGCATTACCGCGGGCTCGGCCAGGCGGTCTATATCGAGCAGTCCGGCTTCCCGCCCGACGAGTTCGCCGAGGCGCGGTTTGATCCCAGCGGCACCTTGACCCTGCTGATGGGCTCGCAATCCTCGGGGCAGGGGCATCAAACGGCCTATGCCCAGCTTGCTTCGGAAAAGCTCGGCCTGCCGCTCGACAAAATCCGCGTGCTGCAGGGCGACAGCGCGGCGATCGCCTTTGGCCGCGGCACCGGCGGCTCGCGCTCGATCCCGGTGGGTGGCGGCGCGCTGATGCACGCGGCCGACAAGCTGATCGCCAAAGGTAAACGCATCGCTGCGCATCTGCTGGAGGCGGCCGAGGCCGACATCGCCTTTGCCGACGGCGAGTTCGCCATCGCCGGCACCGACCGCAAGGTGACGCTCGACGCCGTGGCGCGCGCGGCGTTCAACCCGGCGCAGCTCCCGCCCGAAGTCGAGCCGGGTTTTGCGGAGAGCGGGCATTTCACCCCACCGGCGCCGACCTTCCCCAACGGCGTCCATGTTTGCGAGGTCGAGATCGATCCGGAAACCGGCATCGTGCGCATCGAGCGCTATCTGGTGGTCGATGATTTCGGCGTGGTCATCAACCCGCTGCTGCTCGCCGGCCAGGTCAATGGCGGCATCGCGCAAGGGATCGGCCAGGCGATGCTCGAACGCACCGTGTTCGATCCCGACAGCGGCCAACTGCTGAGCGGCACGCTGCAGGATTACGCGCTCCCTCGCGCCGACGACCTCCCGGCGCTGGAGTTCGCCTACAATATCGTGCCCTGCCGCACCAACCCGCTCGGCGTCAAAGGCGCTGGCGAGGCCGGGGCGATCGGCTCACCGCCGGCGCTCATCAACGCGATCGTCGATGCGCTCGGCCAGCTCGGCATCGACCATATCGACATGCCGGCAACGCCCGAAGTGGTATGGCGCGCGATTTAAAAGGCTACCGGCCGCACCGCCAGCCCGGCCAAAGCCGCATGACCAGTGCCTTGCTCGATATCGCCATCAAGGCCGCGCTCGCCGCCGGCGACGAGATTATGCGCGTCTACGCGGGGCCGTTCGACGTCATCCAGAAGGGCGACAATACCCCACTCACCGAGGCCGATCTCGCCTCCGAGCGGGTCATCGTCGGAATGCTGACGGAGGCCTTTCCCGATATCCCGATCGTCTCGGAGGAGACCGCGCCGGAAGACGGGTTCAAGCCCCCCGCTTCACGCTTCTGGGTGGTCGATCCGCTCGACGGCACCAAGGAGTTCGTCGCCAAGAACGGCGAATTCTGCGTCTGCATCGGCCTCGTCGAAGACGGCGTGCCGGTGATGGGCGTGGTGCACGGGCCGGCGCGCAATGTCACTTACGCCGCTGGCGGGTCCGGCAGCGCGGTCCGCATCGCCAATGGCGGTGCGCCGCAGAGGATCGCGGCGCGCACGCCGCCGGCCGATGGGATTGTTGTTATTCACAGCCGCAGTCACGAGAACAGCCGGCGGCTCGCCGAGTATTTCCAGGGCAAGCCCGTACCGATCCTGGGCCGAGACATTTGCGGCAGCGCGCTGAAATTCGGCATCCTCGCGGCGGGCGAGGCGGATTTCTACCCGCGCTTCGGCACGACCATGGAATGGGACACGGCGGCCGGCCAGGCAATCCTGGAAGCAGCCGGCGGATGCGTGCTCGACCTCGACGGCAAACGCCTCAGCTACGGCAAGCCCGACCTGAAAAATGCCGGCTTCCTCGCCTGGGGCGCGAAGCCGGCATGGTAAGCGTCGGGTAGGTTGGCGACGGCCTGTCGGCGGCCGCCGCCAACTTCCAGGTTCTTAAAAACGGAACGCCAGCTTGCTGATCAGCACGTTCTCGGTAGCCGTGGAATTGTTCAGCACGGTGCGCTGGCCCCACATGTATTCGAGGCCGACATCGACGAACGAGACCGGGTTCCAGATCAGGTTGGCGTGCGCGGTGATCAGCTCCTTGTTGATGGAAGCCGACTGGGCCGCGCCGACAAGCGCGATCGGGATGCCGTTCTGGGCATTGAAGCCGCCACTGATGTTGCTGCGCAGATTGGCAAGCCACCAATGCTGATAGCCGAGTTCGGCACCGAGCGACTGGACCGTCTTAAAGCGAATGAGCGCCGCGTTGGCCGCCGTGGCCGGCACGTTCAAGCCGCCATAGGTGCCCGCCGAACTCGAGGTCGAGGGCAAGCCGTAATTGGTTACCAGGGCGACGTTGCCGCTGCTGTTGAGGTATGGGCCGAGAGTGTCGCCGGCGGTGAAGTGTGCCGAAAATGTGTCCTTAACCCAGCCGAACCAACCTGGGCGGTAGCTCGCGCCGATATGACCGCCATAGCCGATGAACTGATGGTCGAAGAAGCGGCCGTCGGTCACGTCGAGCCCAGGCTCAAGCACGCCGGAGATGTCGAAATGGCCCCAGGGTTGCGGGAAGTACCACGCCGCGGTCAGGTCGGGCGCGGTTCCCTTGGTAATGTTGAGCGGGGTAACCCCGCTGGTCAGCAATGACGTGCTGCAGGTCGATGCCGTCGGCGTGCTGACCGTGGCCGTCGCTCCCGCCGGGCAGCTCGTCGTCACGGTCGGCACCACGCCGGCATCCGAGGCCTCAACCCCATCGGGCGTAGCGAGAATTGTCTCGGGGGTTTCCGCCGACACCGAGAACGAGGCGCCCCACCAGGCCGGCATCGTCCAGCGTACCTGCGGGACGCGGACGCGGCCCGGCTCGCCGACATTGCCGCCGAAGTCGAGGGTTTCGGCGTTGGCGTCGGGGTCGGAGAAGTTCGAGGTCGCCTGACCGGCCAAGAGCCCGCCCAACGTGCCGTAGGCATAACGCAGGCGGGGCAGCAAATTGTCGGAGACCGCGGTCGGGTCGCTGCCGCCCGGCGCGAAGGCGGTCGAGCCGGCCCAGTCGAACTCCAACACGGTGCGCGCCTCGCCGAACGGAGTCGGGGTGCGCGTCTCGAAGCCGATCTTCGATTCCTTGGGCGTCTCCCAAAAGATGCCGTTGCCGCGGCTCGATCCGACCGAGCCGCGCAGCGGGATCGCCTGCACCTGGCCGTTGTCGCCGACGGTGGTCGATTGCGGGCTGCTATTCGGATTGCCGCCCGACATCCAGTAATCCATGATCTCGGTGATCTGGCCGTAGATCTTGATCGAGGTGTCGGTGCCGGGGATCAGGATCGAGCGCGGGAAGCTGCCGGCGGTGACCGCCGCGCCCGCCGCCGGGTTCTGGTCAACCGAGAAAGGCCGGCTCGTTCCGGCATTCTGGCCGATCGCGGCGAGCTGATCGATCCGCGTGTCGAGGGCCTGCTGGTTGATCTGCAGATCGTCGGCGCGGGCGCCGCACAACCCGGTCAGCATCGCCAGCGCCGCCGTGCTGCCGCTCAGCGCCGCGATGGTGCCGATCTTACGCCGAGTCATCATTAGTCCCCCTCCCGTTACGCGCACTGTTGGCACGCGTTGCATTGCCAATTTGGGGAGAGCTATCATGTGGCGATAATAAAAAATATCTGAAAGCGCATTAATCTAAGTAAATGACCTTGGGTTTTCTTTGGCTCAACTCAAGTTACCGAAAAACATTGACATCCATAAGAGATTTTCCTATGGGCTTTCTGAAAGCAGCGGTAGATTGCGATCAATAAACGTACGCACCTTGAACGGGGAGAGAACATGCGCGGGACTTCTCACGTCCAGCCCTGGGCGCCGGTCGGCTTTGTCCAAAAATTCGCAAGACACCTGATGCTGATGCCGCACGAACTGCCCGTTCTCGATGAGATACTTGCGACCGC
This sequence comes from uncultured Alphaproteobacteria bacterium, assembly GCA_963712835.1. GTDB lineage: Bacteria > Pseudomonadota > Alphaproteobacteria > ATCC43930 > CGMCC-115725 > DATARH01. The sequence goes on from CAVQJJ010000001.1 coordinate 14,764, forward strand.
GAAGCCGGTCCGTCGGCGTCAGGACATCATAGTCGAGGGAAGGCGGAGCCGGGCAGTTCACCTGGTGCTCGACGGGCTGCTCATCCGCTACCGGATATTGCGTAGCGGCCAGCGGCAGGTCGTGAATGTCGTGGTTCCGGGCGACATCGTCGGGGCGCCGAGCTGCTTTTTCGACAGCGCGCTTTATTCCGCCAGAACGCTGACGAACGCCATCGTGGCGCCGCTGTCGCTCGACGCATTATTCGGTCTTCTGGATACACAACCGCGCTTCGCCGCGAAGTTGTTCTGGCTCTTTTCATGCGATGCGGCGATTAGCACCGAGCATGTCGTCGTCGTCGGCCGGCGGTCGGCGCGAGAGCGGATCGCGCATTTCTTTCTCGAACTCCTGGTGCGGCTGCAGGCGATCGGCTTTGCGGACGAGAACTCGTACAATATGCCATTCAGCCAGGACGTGGTGTGCGACGCGCTCGGCCTCAGCCTCGCCTACGTCAATCGCGAGCTGCGCGCGCTGGCCAGCGAAGGCCTTGTTCTCATTAGGAATCACAAGGTCATCATCGCCGATGTCGAGGCGCTCGCCGGTCTCACCGATTTCGAGCACCGCTATCTGAAGCCGTCGCCCGCCTCGCAGCTTTTCACGCCCCCGCCGGCCCATTCGGTGCCCCGGCGCGACCGCGCCCCAGTGTTCCTGTGACGGCGGGGTTTCAACGTCTCGCAACTTGACGGTGTTGAAAAAAAGTTCCTTCGTGATATTTCAGCAACAGTAGACCGTCAGCGGGGATAGGCCTGGATGCCGGCGGCGACCGCGTCGGCGACATGCTCCTTGGTGATGACCCCGATCACATCGGCCGGACGTGGGACATGGAAGCGCGGCCGGTCGCTGCGCACTACGACAGCCATCACCCCGCTGCGCCGCCACAGCCGGACGATCACGTCGAATGCGACATCGCTCTCGCGCACGATCGTGAAGTCCCGTCGCGCGACATCACCGAAAGTGACACCGGTCTCGAGTTCGGCCACCGTGCTGCGCAAGCCGGTGTTGATCCGCACCACGCCCATGATCCTGTCGCCGTGGCTGATGATCACATGGCGCATGCCGTCGCGATGCTCGGGCTGACGCAGAAATTCCTCGAGGCGCAGCTCGGCGGGAACGAGGACGAAGTTCTTTTCCATGACATCCCTGGCCGCACGCACCAGGAACATGTTGGCGTGCAGCGCCTTGGGTATGACGTGGCCGCGGCCGACCAGCTTGGCGGTGTAGATGTTCTCGCGCGATAGCGCCCGCCTGACCCCGAGCCCGGCCGCGACTGCCAGGATCATCGGCAGCACGATGTGATAATCGAGCGTCATCTCGAAGATCATCGTCACCGCGGTCATCGCCGCGCCGGTGGCAGCGCCGACCACTGCCCCCATGCCGACCATGGCGAAGGCCGGCACGGCGATCGGCAGGCCCGGCAGCAATACCGCCGCCATGGCGGCGAACGCCGCGCCCAGCGTCGAGCCCATGAATAGGGAGGGCGAGAAGATGCCGCCCGACGAGCCCGAACCGAGGCTGAGCGAGACTGCGATCAGCTTGCAGATAAAGAGCAGGCCAAGGAGCCAGGCCGCGGCCTGCCAATGGTTGAGGATCGCCTGGATCGTCGCGTAGCCCACGCCCTCGACGAAGTAATGGCCGAATTTCTCGTGCAGCGCATAGATCAGGCAGCCGACCAGCGCCATGCCGATGATGTGCCGCGTGTAGGCGCCCGGGATGTGCTCGAAGAGATCTTCGGCCCAATGCAGGCTGCGGATGAACATCGTCGCGGCGACGCCGCACAGCACACCGAGCCCGACGTAAAGAAGGAGCGTCACCACGGCCAATTCGGGGCGGGCGAGCGGCAACGCGTCGATCGCCGGCACGCTGAACGCCGGCTGCGGCCCGAACACCAGCCGGCCGATAAAGGTCGCCATGCTGGTCGCGGCGGCAACGGGCAGGAAGGTGTTGACGCTGACCTCGGGCAGCATCAGCTCGATCGCGAACATGACGCCGCCGATCGGCGTGTTGAAGGTCGCCGCGATCCCTGCACCGGCGCCGGCTGCGACCAGCGTGATGCGCTGTCCCTGCGGCATGCGGATGATCTGGCCCAAGGTCGAGCCGAGCGCCGAGCCGATCTGGATGATCGGCCCTTCGCGGCCGATGGCGGCGCCGCTGCCGATCGCCAGCGCCGAAGCCAGCGACTTGGCGACCGCGACGATCGGCCTGATGCGCCCGCCATTGTAGTAGATCGCGTCCATCACCTCGGGGACGCCATGGCCTTTCGCCTCGGGTGCGAAATTGCGGATGATGAAGGTGACTCCGATGGCGCCAACGACCGGCACCAGGATCACCCACGGCCCCCAGGGATTGAACGGGGTGAAGACCGAGGAATCGTAGGCGAACTGAAACGTCTTCAGGAAGAAGAGGTTGTGGACGAGGCCGATCAGCTCGCGAAACGCCCAGGCGCCGATCCCGGTGATCGTGCCGACGACGACCGCCAGCAGCGTCATCGCGATAAGCCCGAACGGCGCAACGCCGACCTCCCACCCGGGCGGAAGTCGACGCGCCGGCTTCTCCGGCGCGGCAACCGCCACCGGCAGCGGCGCGGCATCATCGGGCGCCGGGCGCGAGGACGGGTCGGGGATTGTTTCGGTCACAACGGCCTCAATACCGTGCACGCAATCACCCGCACCTTATCCCCTCAGGCCGAGGCTTCAACCCGACGTATCGCCGCGCCCGCCATCGTCGCCTTTATCAGGCGGTCCACCGCCTGATATCCGCCTGTTATCGGGGACGATAACACGCGGTGGGGCGCTCCTGTTCGCGCAGCAGCCTAACCCCAGAGATGGACGATGCCGGCCTCACCCTCCGAACATAACAAGAACATTATGACATTAAAATGGCAATATATGCGCGAGCTTTCGGGCCGGGCCACTTACCCTGTGCGGTGAGGTTTCGCTCTGCGCGCTACTACTACAGAAAATCTTATTTTGTGCTAACCTAAGAATAGCTTCCCGTTCGGACAACGCTATGGAACCGGATCTTCTAATTGCACGAACCGATACTGAGAGCGACGTTGAGCAAAAATTGGTATTCCCATTGCTCACTGCTAGATTAGGACTCGGAATCCCGT
>CAVQJJ010000002.1:0-1017031 GCA_963712835.1 uncultured Alphaproteobacteria bacterium
AAAGAGGGGGTGGCGACTGTTTACTAAAAACACAGGGCTCTGCGAAGTCGCAAGACGACGTATAGGGTCTGACGCCTGCCCGGTGCCGGAAGGTTAAGAGGAGGGGTGCAAGCTCTGAATTGAAGCCCCGGTAAACGGCGGCCGTAACTATAACGGTCCTAAGGTAGCGAAATTCCTTGTCGGGTAAGTTCCGACCTGCACGAATGGCGTAACGACTTCCCCGCTGTCTCCAACACCGGCTCAGCGAAATTGAACTCTCCGTGAAGATGCGGAGTACCCGCGGTCAGACGGAAAGACCCCGTGCACCTTTACTACAGCTTTGCAGTGGTATTAGGGATCGTATGTGTAGGATAGGCGGGAGCCGTTGAAGCCCTGGCGCCAGTTGGGGTGGAGGCAACCTTGAAATACCGCCCTTACGGGCTCTGATATCTAACCGCGCCTGGTGAAGCCCGGGCCGGGACCCTGCATGGTGGGTAGTTTGACTGGGGCGGTCGCCTCCCAAAGAGTAACGGAGGCGCGCGATGGTGGGCTCAGGCTGGTCGGAAATCAGCTGATGAGTGCAATGGCATAAGCCCGCCTGACTGCGAGACCGACAGGTCGAGCAGAAACGAAAGTTGGCCATAGTGATCCGGTGGTCCCGCGTGGAAGGGCCATCGCTCAACGGATAAAAGGTACGCCGGGGATAACAGGCTGATGACGCCCAAGAGTCCATATCGACGGCGTCGTTTGGCACCTCGATGTCGGCTCATCACATCCTGGGGCTGGAGCAGGTCCCAAGGGTATGGCTGTTCGCCATTTAAAGTGGTACGTGAGCTGGGTTTAGAACGTCGTGAGACAGTTCGGTCCCTATCTGCCGTGGGTGTTTGAGACTTGCGAGGAGCTCTCCCTAGTACGAGAGGACCGGGAGGGACGCACCTCTGGTGTACCGGTTGTGGCGCCAGCCGCACCGCCGGGTAGCTAAGTGCGGACGAGATAACCGCTGAACGCATCTAAGCGGGAAACTTACCTCAAAACCAGGTCTCGCCGAGAGCCGTGGTAGACCACCACGTTGATAGGCCGGAGGTGGAAGCAGGGCAACCTGTGCAGCTGACCGGTACTAATCGCTCGATGACGCACTTGAGTGCCGCATTCAGCGGCAAGCACCAGAACTGACTTTTACCGAGGCGGCGACGCCTCTCTTGAACGAAGACACAATCGGTCAATCGTCACACGCTCGCTTTTCGCCCAGACGGGACCCAAAGAACAAAAAAGGGCGGTCTGGCCGGCCTGGTGGCCATAGCGAGGGGCAAAACACCCGATCCCATCCCGAACTCGGCCGTGAAAACCCTCTGCGCCGATGGTACTGCGTCTTAAGGCGCGGAAGAGTAGGTCGCTGCCAGGCCTGCCAGCCCGCCCTTTTATTTTAAATGCCGATCACACTTGGTCGGATCGCTGGTGACGCGGGGTGGAGCAGCCCGGTAGCTCGTCAGGCTCATAACCTGAAGGTCATAGGTTCAAATCCTATCCCCGCAACCATCTTGATTTGCTGTGCAACTCCGGTAGGCGCTTGACCACTGGGGTTGTTCCTGTCTGTCGCTAACGCAAGGATGCCGGCGAGCTCGCCCCGCAGTTCGACACGTAATTGACCGTCCTCTGGGTACAAGGAGGATTTCGTCGATCAGCGAGCGGATCAACTCGAAAGCGTCACCCCGCATTCCGTCGTCACGCAGCGCCTCGTGCAAGTGCTCGACGCGCTGCCGATAGACTTCGGCGAGGGTTGGGGTGGCGCAACGGGGCCGACGTTCCCGCTCCGGCAATGTCCTGCTGCAGCCCAAGCTGCCGGGCTTCAAGCGTTATCAGCTCCTGTCTCAGCGCCCGCACGGACGCGTCTTCGTCGGTGATTAGCTCGACGATCCTACGGATGCGACGGTCGAGGTGGTCGAGTTCTGCTCGTTTCGTTGCCGCCGCGGCGTTCTCGTCGATGCGTAGCCGGTTCAATTCGCGATGGAACTCGTCGCAGAACACCTTGAACAGGTCTGGCTCCATCAGCTGGCTGCGCAGGCCGTCGAGAATGATCTTTTCGAGTGCGTCGACACGGATGTTGAGGCGGTTACCGCAAGTCCCGCGATTACGAGCGGCCGCGCAGCCGAACAGGTTGGCGCTGATCTTGACGTAGCTCGATCCGCACTCACCACACCTTGGACGTGCCCCGCTTTAGTGGAGAGGCATTTGCTCATTCGGCGGCCGTTTTTTCGACTGAGTGGGGCTTGTGAAGTCCAGGGCAGAATGGCGTCGGACGGGATTGTAGAACTCGTCTATGTAGCGGCCAATGGCCTGGTCGGCTTCTTGGCGGGTGTAGAAAATGGTCCGCCAGACGAGCTCGGATTTCAGGGTCTTGAAGAACGTCTCCACCCGTTGCCGGACATCGCGATGCCGGTACGCTCGCCCTGGGCCCCGCTTCGCGGGGGGAGACGATATTGTTTGACTGGGTTGATTTCATTTCGAGTCAAACTCTGAGGAGCGGCCGGAGGCCGCGTCTCGAAGGACGCTCGTAGCCCACCCCGCCACCGTTCCCTATACTGCCTCCAGCCATTCCGGGAGAACGACCATGCCGCCCACCACGCTCGCTGACGCCCAAATTGGCGCCAAGACCCATGACGTGCGCATCGAGGATGTCGAGTATCAGCGGCAGGGCGGCAAGGCGATGCTCGCTCGGCTCTATCGTCCCTCGGGCCCAGGGAACTCCAATGGGCCGTTCCCGGCGGCGCTGCAGGTGCATGGCGGCGCCTGGGTACACAAGGACCGCACCGACAACGACTTCATGGCGAAGTCGCTGGCCGAGAGCGGAATCCTCGTCGCCTCGATCGATTTCCGTATGCCGCCCGACGGCGGCTACCCGGCCTCGCTGCAGGACATCAACCTTGGCATTCGCTGGCTGAAGGCGCGCGCCCGGCTCTACGGCAGCCGGCCGGACTGGGTCGGCAGCTTCGGCACCTCATCGGGCGGGCACCAAGTGCTGCTCGCCGCGATGCGGCCCAACGACCAGCGCTACGCCGCGCTGCCCCTGCCCGAGGCGCCAGAGATCGACGCGCGCCAGGCCTGGGTCATCTCGGGCTGGGGCGTGCTCGACCCGCTCTTGCGCTACCACCTCGCCAAGAAGGCCGGCAACACCGAGTTGATGGAAAACCATCATGCCTTCTGGGGCACCGAGGCGGTAATGAGCGAGGGCAGCATCCCGGCGATCCTCGACCGCGGCGAAAAACCCTATTTGCCGCCGGCGCTGGTGTTCGGCGGCGATGCCGACGAATGGGTGCCGGTCGAGGTCACCGAGCGCGTCGTCGCGGGGTGGAAAAAGGCCGGCGGCAAGATCGAGGTCGAATACTACAAAGGCGCCAATCACGGCTTTATGACCGGCCAGCCCGACGCGCCCTACGCCGGCCGCGCGCTCGACCGGATGAACGCGTTCATCCGTCAGCACACGGCCTAGTTCAAGTCGTCATTGCGAGGAGCCGGTCGGCGCGCTCGCCCGGGCGATAATCGGGGGACGAACCGTCCGTCACCTGCTCTGGATCGCCGCTTTCACTGGAATGGCAGATCAAACTCCTTCATTCGCAAAGGAAACTTCGATGCCCGATGCTAAACTCGTCGCCGAACTTGCCCCCACCGGCGTGCTGCGCGCCGCGATCAACATGGGGAATTTCCTCCTCGTCACCGGCAAGGCGCCGAACGGCGACCCAACCGGCGTCTCGCCGGACATGGCGCTGGCGATCGGCGCACGGCTCGGCGTGCCGGTGAAGTTCATCCCCTACGCGCGGCCCGGCGAAATTGCCGACGACGCCGAGAAGGGCAAATGGGACATCGGCAATATCGGCGCCGAACCGCAGCGCGCCGCGGTCATCAGCTTCACCGCGGCCTACGCCGAGATCGAGGCGACCTATCTCGTGCCGGCCGGCTCGCCGATCAAATCGGTCAACGAGATCGACCAGCCGGGCAAAAAACTCGCTGTCACCGCGCGCAGCGCCTATGGCCTATGGCTCGAAAACAACTACAAAAAGGGCGAGCTGGTGCAGTTCGACAATGCCGGCGAGGCGCTGAAGGCGTTCGATGCCGGCGGGTTCGACGCCTATGCGGGGCTGCGGCCGGGCCTCATCGATGAGCAGGCCAAGCGATCCGGCTCGCGTATCCTCGATGGCCAGTTCACCGCGGTGCAGCAGGCGGTCGGCACGCCCAAGAAGAACGCCGCCGGCTTCGAATTCCTCAAGGCCTTTGTCGAGGAAGCCAAGAAGAACGGCCTCGTCGGCAGCTTTATCGAGCGCCAGGGCACGGTCGGCCGGCTCTCGGTCGCTCCGCCGGCGTAGCGTTAGTCCCTCTCCGCCCCTGGGAGCGGAGAGGGACTAAAAGCAGCGCCATCAAACTGTCATCCACCGGTTGTAGAAGCGCCACGGAGCGGTGACTACATCTGGCGGGAAGCGATGGCGCTGGCAAATTGGGCGGCGGGGTTCTGCATCGTCGCAACGAGCCTCCAGGTCATCAGCACGGCGATCGGCGCGATCCGCTGCCGCGCCCGCACCAGGCCCCTCCCACCGCCGTGCGACGCGGCGCCGGTGACGATCGTACGGCCGGTCTGCGGCGTCGATAATTTCGCCCGCGAGACGCTCGGTTCGACCTTCGGGCTCGACTACCCGGACTACGACATCCTGTTCTGCGCGGCGCGCAATGACGATCCGGTCGTCGCTCTGGTGCGGGAGCTGATCGCCGCGCATCCGCGGCAGCGCGCCCGGCTGCTGATCGGCGACGATCGGGTCGGACCCAATCCCAAGCTCAACAACGTCGTCAAGGGCTTCGACGCGGCGCGCGGCACCTGGCAGATCATGGCCGACAGCAACGTCCTGATGCCGCGCGACTATATCCAGCGGCTTCTGGCGCGCTGGCGGCCGAACAGCGGCTGCGTCGTCTCGCTGCCGATCGCTTCGCGGCCGGCCAATCTCTGGGCCGAGCTCGAATGCGCCTTCCTCAACACCTTCGAGGCGCGCTGGGAATATGTCAGCGACACATTCGGCCTGGGCTTCGCGCAGGGCAAGAACATGCTGTTCCGGCGCGACATTCTCGATGCGATCGGCGGCGTGCGCGCGCTGGGCGCGGAAGTCGCCGAGGACGCCGCGACGACCAAGCTCGTGCGCGGCATCGGCAAGCGGGTGCATGTCATGGGCAGCCCCTTCGAGCAGCCGCTGGCCGCGCGTCGCGCGGTCGACGTGTGGGGGCGGCAGGTGCGTTGGGCGCGGCTGCGGCGGATCACCTTTCCCGCCCTCTATTTGCCCGAGCTCTTGACCGGCTGCTTCTTCCCCCTGCTCGCCGGCGCCTATGCCGCGGCGGTGCTCGGCGAAAATGTCGGGCTCGTCTGCTTGCTGCTGCTAGCGCTCTGGTTCGGTGCCGAGGTGGCGCTGGCGCGCTGCGCCGCGTGGCACCTGTCGTGGCGCATGCCGGCAGCGATGCTGATCCGCGATCTAATGCTGCCGCCGCTTTGGGTCGCCGCCTGGGTCAGCGACGAGGTCAAATGGCGCGGCAGCACGGTCAGCGAGGCGAAATTGAGCGGCTTGCGGTTGCGGGAGGCGACCGCCTCTCCGGCTTACGCCGCCGTCCGCCGCCTCACCAGCGGCTACCGCCGGAAGTGGCTCAGCCGCTGAGCGTCACCAGCCGCCGTCGACGCCGATCGCCTGGCCGGTGACGAAACCCGCTTCGTCGGAGGCGAGATAGGCGATCATCGAGGCGATTTCGTCGGGCTCGCCGAAGCGGCCGAGCGGGATATCCTTCGAGCGCTCGCGAAAGCCGCGTTCGAGATCGTCGCCGTATTCGCGGCGGTTGGTGCTGATCGCCCGCGAGGTGCGGATCGGGCCGGGACAGACCGCGTTGACCGTGATCCCGAGCGGCGCGAGGTCGAGCGCCAGCGACTTGGTGAAGCCGACGATTGCCGCCTTTGACGCGGCATAGGTCGCGCGGCGCTTGCCGGGGCGAAACGCGGCCTTGGACGAGACGCTGACGATGCGCCCCCATTTCGCCTTGCGCATCGCCGGCACCGCGGCGCGCGACATCAGGAACGCACCCTTGGCGTTGACCCCCATCGTCAGATCCCAGGCATCGACCGGCACGTTCTCGATCTCGTTGCGGTCGGCACCCTGCGGCGCGCCGGCATTGTTGACGAGGATGTCGAGCCGACCGTAGCGGCTCAGCACCTCGGCGACCATGCGGTTGGCGTCGGCCTCCTGACTGACATCGCCGAGCACGGCGGAGGCGGTGCCGCCGGCCTTGGTGATCCGCTCGACCAGCGTATCGACACCGCCCCAGTTGGCATCGGTGTCTTCGGGCGCGTTGAATTCGTTGGCGACACCCGCGGGTCGGACATCAGAGACGACCACGGCGATGCCCTTCGCGGCGAGGGCACGAGCGGTCGAGTTGCCGATACCGACCGGCTTGCCGCAGCCGGTAACGAGGGCGACGCGGGTTGGGTGGGACATGTGAGCTCCTTAAACCGGCCTTGTACCCTTGAGCTGCGTGCGGTGCATGAGACGGCGGGCGCTGGGGTCGAACGCGTCGCGGCGGTGCATCGCGCAGCGATTGTCCCACCAGACGAGGTCGCCGACCTGCCAGTCCTGCCGCCAGGTGTATTTCTGCTGCACCATGTGCGCCCACAGCTCGTCGAGCAGCTCCTCGCTCTCGGCCACAGACAAGCCCATCACATAGGCGTTGATGCGGCGCCCGAGGAACAGCGACTTCTTGCCGGTTTCGGGATGGGTGCGCACCATCGGCTGGTGCGCGCCCGGCACTTTCGACACGTCCTCGACGGTCTCGAAGCCCTTATGCGCCTTGCCACCCGAGGAGTGCGTCGCGGCGTGGATCATCGTCATGCCGTCGATGCGCTTCTTGGTCTCGGCCGGGAGATCGTCATAGGCCGAGTAGCAGTTGAGGAAGTAGGTCGAGCCGCCGGCCGAGGGCGGCGGGCATTCGAGCGAGCGCAACAGGCTCGCGGCGGGCGGCACGTCGACAAACGAGGAGTCGGTGTGCCAGAACGCCTCGCCGTCGCCAAGCCCGCCGATTGCCTTGCCGTCCTCGATGATGTTCGAGATCACCGAGATTTCCGGCGGGATTTCGCTTTTGCGCCCATCGGTCTGGGTATTCACCCCGTATTTCATCTCGATGAGCTTGGAGGGGTTGAACTCGAGCTCGCCGAACTGGCGAGTGAACGCCATGTGCTGCGTGTCGGTCATCGGCGTGCCGCGGAAGCGCAGCACCAGATTGTCGAGCCAGGCCTTGCGGATCGCGTCGCGATCCTCGGTCGACAGCGGCTCACTTATATCGACCCCACTGATCTCGGCGCCACAGCCGGCGGCAAAGGGCTGAACTTCAACGGTCATGCTCATTCACTCCCGGTCAATGGTGACTCGGACAGACTCAATTGCGTCCTTCGAGACGCACCCTCCGGGCGCTCCCCAGGATGACGGGATTCTGGGGTACTGCCACGAACCCCCGTCATGGTGAGGAGGCGCGCAGCGCCGTCTCGAACCACGCACCAACTACTCCGCCGCCTCGTCGAGAACCTCGACGCCGAAATCGTTGATCGACACGCGCCAGTGGATGCGGTCTTCCTCGGGCGGGTAGTCGCCGGCAGCACGGTGGTAGGAACAGCGATTGTCCCAGATCACGATGTCGCCCTTCTTCCAGACATGATGGTACTCGGCCTCGGGCGTCACCATGACCCGGCTCAGCTCGGCGATGATCTCGTCACCCTCGGCGCGCTCGATGCCGACAAAATCGACGATCTTGCCGGGGTCGAAATAGAGCGACTTGCGGCCGGTCTCGGGGTGGACCCGGAAGATCGGGTGATAGACCGACGCCCAGTCCTGGTCCTCGGGGTTGAGCAGCCGCGCCTTGCCCTTGCGGCCGCCATAAGCGAAGGCGCCGACGACGCCGTCGAGCCGCGCCTTGAGGCGCTGCGGCAGCGCGTCATAGGCGGCGTAGGCGTTGCAGAACAGCGTGTTGCCGCCGCGGCTCGGCACCGCCAGCGCGTAAAGCTGCGTCGCCTTGAACGGCGCCTGGTTGTAGGCGCCGTCGGTGTGCCAGCCTTCGGCGCCGCGCCGGTAGATTTCGTCGCGCAATCGGCCCTGCGCGTCATACTTGTTGACGCCGAGCATGGTGATCTTGGGATGCTCCGGGTGACGGGTAGATTTCGACGGGTGCGGCGTCACCGGACCAAAGCGCTCGGAATAACGGATGAAATCGGGGATCGTCAGGTCCTGGTCGCGCACGCACATGACGTTGTAGTCGAGCCAGGCCTGGTAGATCTGCCGCCACTCGTCGTCGCTCATCGTCTTGACGTCGACGCCGGTGATCTCGACGCCGATCTGCGGACCCATCTTGCGGATTTGGAGCATCGCGTTCTCCCTGACCATCTACTCTCGGGCACAGCCCTAAGCCTGGCTTATTGTCGCTCCCGACAAGGTTTTGCTGTCAACAGACAGATCGGGGTGGCGGCATTCCGAGAATGCAAGGGCGACGACCCTTCCATTTGTTGCGCAATTAACAGGCGGTGCACCGCCTGTTCTCCGCCTGTTATCGACGAAAATAACAGGCGGTGAGGCGGCCTGCTGTTACGTCGACACGTCCCAATTTGCCGGAACACTTTTTATTGGCCTCACGTCGAGCCACGAAGTTATTGGCCTCACGTCGAGCCACGTAAGAACATAGAGGGAACATCGGGTGGCACAACCACCATTTCAAGACGGGTAGGATAAAAAACGAAGCGCCACCCGCATCACCGAGATACGCGCGCGACGCGGCGCTCATCCGCCCTACGATCACTCGCCGTACCTGATCTCGACCACCTCGATCGGTTCGGGGCCGTGCGGGGTGCGAAGTTCGACGACATCGCCTTCCTGCGCCTTCATCAGGGCGCGGGCGATCGGCGACACCCATGAGACGCGGCCGTTGTCGGCATCGACCTCGTCGACCCCGACGATGGTGATGGTGCGCTCGTCGCCGGCGGCATTGGCGTAGGTGACGGTGGCGCCGAAAAACACCCGGTCGAGATGCGTCTGGCGCGCGGGATCGACCACCTCGGCGATCTCCAATCTTTTGGTCAAGAACCGGCAGCGCCGGTCGATCTCACGCAGGCGCTGCTTGCCGTAGATGTAATCGCCATTCTCCGAGCGGTCGCCATTGCCGGCGGCCCAGGCGACGATCTCGACGATGCGGGGCCGCTCCACCGTCTGCAGGTGTTTCACCTCCTCCTGCATGCGGCGAAACCCCGCGGGGGTGATGTAGTTCTTCGCACCGGCGGGGAGCGAAACCGCCTCTTCCGGCAGTTCTTCCGTGTCGTCCGCGTCTTCCTTGACGAAGGCCTTGCTCATCCCGGCGATGCTATCACAATGCCGCAAAAGGCGAGGGAGGTACGCATGAAGCTGGTGCTGTTCCAGGGCGCGGGGCACGACGAGCCGGTGCCGGGGCTGTTGACCGATCGCGGCCTTGTCAGCATTGCGCCGGTCGTCGAGCATCATCATACGCCGCAGCTGACGATGCAGTGGATCATCAACCATTTCGAGCCGCTGCGCCCGCAACTGGAGCGGGTGGCGGTCGAGGGGGAGGCCTATCCGCCGCATTCGGTGCGGCTGCGCGCGCCGCTGCCGCGGCCGGGCAAGATCCTCTGCTGCATCGCCAATTACTGGGAGCACGCGCAGCGCGAAGCGCGGCCCTTGAATATGTTCCTCAAGAACCCGGAAGCGGTGGTCGGGCCCGGCGACACGATCGTCCTCCCGAAAATGACCGAGCCGTGGATTTTCATGCACGAGGCCGAATTGGCGCTGGTTATCAAGGGACCAGCCAAGGAGGTCGCACAAAAGGACTGGCGCAGCGCGGTGTTCGGCTATACCGGCCTCATCGATGTGTCGGCGCGCGGCGAAGGAAGGCGGACGTGGAAGGCCGGAAGCTGGCTCGGCAAGTCGTTCGACACTTTTGCGCCGATCGGACCGTGCATCACGACGGCGGACGAAATCCCCGAGCCGAACGACGTGATCGTGCGGTTCTGGAACGACGGCCAGCTCCGCCACAACTACAACACCGACGACATGGAGCACCGGGTGCCCGAACTCATCGAGTTTGCCTCGACGGTGATGACGCTCAACACCGGCGATGTGATCGCCTGCGGCACCAACCATGAGGGGCTCGGCGCGCTGCAGGATGGCGAGACGGTCGAGATCGAGGTGCAGCATGTCGGCCGGATGCAGCTCAAGGTCAGCGACCCGCTGAAGCGCATCTGGGAGCGCGGCGTCTATATGGGCGCGGACTCGACCAACCCCGAGGCGGTCAAGCGGCATCGGCCGCAGGAATAAATTCCACCCGACGAAAGTCGGGGCCTATCGTTCCACCGTTCGAGCCACGACAAAGGGGTCCCGGCCTTCGCCGGGATGGGGTTTATGGCTTGCCGATGCCGTCCAGCGTGTAGGCGTGGTCGTGGGTCACGGTGCGGCGCGAAAAGCGCCACCGGCCGCCGGCCTTGAGGAGCTCGCATTCGTAGCGGCCTGGCGGCAGGGTGCGGTGGCTACCGCCCTGTGAGACGAGCACCAACAGATAGGCCGTCGCGGTCGCGCGGTCGCCGTCGAGCGCAACAGCGATATTGGTGACCATGTGACGAAACTGCGTGCCGGCGGCGCGCTGCGCGGCGAAACGGCCGGCGAAGGCGCGGATGTCGTCGTGCCCCGCGATGTCGATGACCGGGCTTTTAAGGACGGCGTCCGCGGTGAAGCAATCGACGACGGTTTTGACCTCGCCATCATCGAGCGCGCAGCAATAGCGGGTGAAGAGGTCGTGGATCGCCGCGCGGTCTGCGAGATCAGGCGTCATTTCTACTCCCGTCATTGCGAGCCGCCCGTAGCGGCGCGAGATTGCTTCGTCGCTACGCTCCTCGCAATGACGGCCGAGGGCTACTCGATCGGGATGAAGATCGAGTGGCGGATCTTGTTTTCGGTATGGTCGGAGAGGTGGCCCTTGCCGTGCGTGTCCTCGACGAGGATGACTTCGCCCGCCTGGATGAAGCGGCTTTCGCCGTCGCTCGCGGTGATCTTCACCCCGGCGTCGAGATTGACGATGTACTGGCGGCGCGGCGCGGGATGCCAGGTGATGTTGTGCTCAGCCTGGGTCTCGCGAAAGATCACCCCGGTCGCCGGCAGCTTCTTCGACAATCTGCTGCCGCGCCGCTCCTCGGCCCAGTCGATCTCGATGTCGCGGAAATGCGATTCACCCTCGTCGTCGGTATAGAGGTTGTGGATTTTCACGAGCTTCCTCCCTATTCGGCGGCCTTGGCCGGCGCCTCTCGCGTGAACAGCGGCATGACCTCGCGCGCGAAGCGGCGCATGCTCTGCCGCCCGCGCTCGCCGCCGCCCGAGCCGCCGCCATTGACCAGCACATAGCCGACCCCGGCGGCACGCAACTCGTCGAGCTTCTTAGCGATCTGCTCGGACGTGCCGTACATCGCGCTGCCGCGGTTGATCACGTCCGGATCGCCCGTCGCGCGGTCGGGGCCGCCATGGACGGTGCCGTCGGGGCGCGTCGCGAGCTTCAATTGGCGGACGCGGTTGGCGAGCCGGCGCTCGAGCGCGGCCTCGCGGTCCTCTTCCTTGTCGCAGACAAAGAAGGCGCGGGTGACGCCGACCGACACCGGATCGAAGCGGCGGCCCTGCGCCTCGACCGCGCCGCGATAAGCAGCGATCGACTTGGCGACGTCGGCGGGCTGGGCGTATTGGCCCAACAGCAAATTGTAGCCCTTCTCGGCGACGCGCCGCACCGACAATTCACCGCCGGCGCCCATCCAGATCGGCGGGTGCGGCCGCTGCGCGGTCGGCGGCTCGACGACGACATTATCGAACGCCCAGTACTTGCCGCGATGCGAGAACTTCTCGTCCGAAGTCCAGGATTTGACCAGCACGTCGAGGCATTCGTCGAAGCGTGCGCCGGCCTCGTCCATGTCGACGCAGAAGCCGCGGAACTCGTTGTAGCGATAGCCGCTGCCGATGCCAAAATCGAGCCGGCCGCCCGAGAGCAGATCGAGAGTCGCCGCCTGCTCGGCGAGCAATACCGGGTTGTGCCACGGCAGCACGATGACCGCGGTGCCGAGCCGCAACGTCGTGGTGCGCGCGCCAAGCCAGGTGAGCAGGTTCAGCGTTGCCGAGACCTGGCCGTAGCCGGTGAAATGGTGCTCGACGACAAAGGTGCCGCGAAAACCCAGCGCCTCGGCCTCGACATTGTAGTCGATGAAGTCGCGAAACCCCTCGGCGCTGTCGAACTCCGCCTCCGCGCTCGTCGGACGCCGCGCCGCCGCGCTGCCGAACAACCCGAACTGCATCTGCGCGCTCCCTGATCTGCCGGCGCAGCTTACGGCCAGGCGCTGCGATGTTCAAAATGCCCGATGATTATCCTGCCTATATGCCTCCGGCATGGCAGTCGGAACGGCTGAATTATGGCCCATTGCAGCCGTCGCCAATCGCGTACCGTGTGGGGGTGGAGTTTCGGCGGGCCGGCGAAATTTTTCGCTAGATTGAAATGGCGCGCTTTGTGAGCGCATAGTCGCGGCAACGAGCAAATCGCAGAACCCGCAAACGCGGGTTGAACAGGGAGGAACAGATGGAAAAGCTGACCAGACGGTCGCTGTTGCGTAACTCGGCAGGACTCGCGGCCGCCGGCGCGATAGGTCATCCATATATCGCCAATGCCGCGGCCACCACGGCGACGGTCTGGTGGGTACAGGGTTTCGCTCACGAAGAAGACATTGCCTTCCAGCAGATGGTCGCGGATTACCAGAAGGCGAGCGGCAACACGATCGACTACAGCATCGTGCCGTTCGCCGCGATGCGCCAGAAAGAGGTCGCCGCGGTGACGAGTGGGCTTGTGCCCGACATCATCGATCTCGGCGACTATTATTTTGGCCTGATGAGCGCCTGGAACGACCAGCTGGTCGATTTGACCGACGTCATCGAGACGCAGAAATCGCTGTTCATGCCGACGGCGCTGCAGACCGGCTTCGCGTACAACAGCGTCACGAAGAAACGCGGCTATTACATGATCCCGAACCGCATGACGGTGTGGCCGTTCCATGTTTGGAAGTCCTTGCTTGACAAGGCCGGTTTCAAGCCGTCGGACATACCGAAGACCTGGGACGCGTTTCTCGATTTTTTCCCGCCTGTCGCGGAAAAACTGCGGGCGCAGGGCCAGCGCAACATCTATGCCTATTCGGTGATGATCAGCGCCGCCGGGTTCGATGCAATCAGGCAAACCGACCACTTTATGGTCGCCTATGGCGGCAAGGACTTGTTCACCGCCGACGGCAAAGTGCATACCGACGATCCCAAAATTCGCGAAGCCGCGGTGAAAGTGGTCACCAAACTGGCGGGCGCCTTCAAGAGCGGGTTCATGCCGTCGGCGATACAGAACTGGAACGATGCCGACGACAACAACGCCTTTCACTCGAAGTTGCTCGTCATGGATTTCGACGGCACGATTTCGACCGAGGTCGCGCTGTGGAAGGACAAGGAGCAATACGACGACATCCTGACGTTGGGTCTTCCGCTCGACAATGACGGCAAGCCGGTGGCGAACTTCATGGACCCGGCGGCGCTGGTGGTTCCGAAGGGCGCTCCCAACCTTGCCGTCGCCAAGGATTTCCTCAAATATTCGATCCAGCCAAAGGTGCTCGCCACCCTTCTGAAGGTCGGGCTCGGCCGGCGGCTGCCGCCGATGAAATCGATCGTCGAGAACGACAAGGCGTACTGGCTCGACCCCAACAACGAGCCGCTCGCCGCTTATACCAAGCAGGGCATCTACAGTACGACGATCGCGCCCTACGAGGTGTTCAACCCGGCGCGGGCGGAGGTCGCCACCGAGAAGGTATTCCCGCTCGCGATCCTCAATGTGATCAACAAAGGGGTCGCCCCGGAAGCGGCGGTCGACGCGGCGTTCAAGCGCTACGACGAAATCTTCGCGAAATACCCGATCGAGCAAAGCTGACTTCGGTAGCCGACGCGGCGGTTTCGACCGCCGTGCATCGGGCGCCATTCAGATGGTCCGCTTTCGGCGCAAAGCTGTCGTTGCCTCAAGCATTCCATCTGACGTTCACGAACCACGGACAATTCTGCCGCGAGTTTAGGACGCCACTCTAAGCTTGCGCCGTGCGGCCCGTTTGGCGGCGAGCACAAGACGGCCGTCATCGTCCATCTCCGCGACCATCGCGCGGATCGTGCGGGCCACGGCTTCGCGGGCGAGCGAGGCGTTGCGGCTGGCGCGGACGCCGAGCGCCAGCGTGCGGAACAGGCCGGTTTCAGTGATGCGGTGCGCTTCGAGCAGGCCGCGCGCGCATTCGCGCGACGCCGATGAGAGCGGCAATACCGCCGCGCCCATCCCTTGCGCGACCATCAGGCGGATCGTCTCGTGGTCGTTGAGTTCAGTCTCGACGTTGAGCTCGATGCCGTGTCCGGCGAGCAGCGCATCCATCGCCGCGCGCAGCCCGTCGCCGAGGATCAGCGGCGTACGGCGCAGCTCGTCGCCGGTAACGATGCCGGCGGGCCGTATGCCGGCGCGCGTCACCAGCACCATCTCCTCTTCGGCAAGGCGGGTCGATTGTATAAGGCGGCTGCGCGACAGCTCGGACAGAAGCGCGATGTCGACCCGCCCGTCGATGACGAATTCCTCGAGCCGCACCATACCGGCGTGCATCACCTTCAATTCGATCATCGGGTAGTCGCGGCGCATGCGCGCAAGGAGGTCGGGCACCAACACCGGGCACAAAGTCGGGGTGATGCCGAGAATGATCTTGCCCGAGGGATGCGCGTCCTGGGCGCGGATCTCGTCTCCCGTGCGCTCGATATCGCGCAGGATGCGGGTCGCGCCGTCCAAGAGCTTCTGCCCGGCTTCGGTCAGCCGCACGCCGCGATTGGCGCGGGTAAACAGCGCGACGTTGAGCTCGTCCTCGAGGCGCTGCACATGACGGGTCAGCGCCGGTTGCGCGACATGGAGATGTGCCGCGGCGCGCGTGATGCTGCCCAATTCGGCGATGCGGACGAAATAATGCAGGCTGCGCAACTCCATCCCGGCACCCTTCTTGAAAGCCGCCTTTGAACCTCACAGCGCAATCATAACGCCAGTCATGCCTCTACGGTATGGGGCGGATCAAAGAACAGTATTTGTTTGATGACGGAGCGCGGCCTAGGGTTGCGAAGGAGCATCCCGCGACGGGCGCAGAGACGAGGACAGACCCATGGAGTTCGGCTGGTATCACGAGTTTCACCGGCAGGTGCCGGGGCAATCCGACGCCGATGCGTTCGCGCAGGGGTTCGAGCAGGTCGAGGCGTCGGACGAATGGGGCCTCGATGTGTTTTGGCTCGCCGAGATCCATCAGCAATCGCGCCGCTCTGTACTGAGCGCGCCGATGAACGTCGCCGGCCAGATCGCCGCGCGCACGAAGCGTATCAAGGTCGGCACCGCCGTCCATGTGTTGCCGCTGACTCACCCGCTGCGCCTCGCCGAGGAGACCTCAACGGTCGATGTCGTCAGCCGCGGGCGCTTCATCCTCGGCGCCGGCCGGAGCGGCAACCCGCGCGGCTACGCCGCCTACGGCGTGCCCTATTCGGAAAGCCGCGAGCGCTTCTACGAGACGCTCGACATCCTCAAGACGGCGTGGACCAACGAGACCTTCTCGTATGACGGCAAGTATCACAGCTTCAACGAAGCCAAGGCGGTGCCGCGGCCCTACCAGCAGCCGCACCCGCCAATTCGCATCGCCGGCGCCAGCGAGGATACCTTCCCGATCCTCGGGCGGCTCGGCTATCCGCTCTTCGTCTCTGTGCGCAGCGGCTCGCTGGTCGGGCTGAAGCCCGACCTCAAGGCCTATCGCGATGCCTGGCACGAGGCCGGCAATCCCGGCCAGCCCGAGGTCTATCTCCGTCTCTCGATGCATTGCGGCGAGACCGAAGCCGAGGCGCGCAGCGAAGGCGAGCCCAGCATCATGGCCGGGTACAAATCCTTGATCGAGCGGCTCGAAGGCTCGCCGAACGCGCGCCGCCGCGCCGAGGTCGAGGAGGTGAAGCGTGCCACCTACGACGACGTGATCCGCGACAAGGTCATTGTCGGCGAGCCGGATACGGTGGTCGATCGCCTCAAGGAGCTCGAAAACGAGCTCGGCATCGACGGCATCCTGTTCGAGCTGAATTTCGGCGCGGCGATCCCGGCCGAAACGATGATGCGCTCGCTGAAGCTGATCTGCCACGAGGTCATGCCGAAATTCCAATAGCCGTTTCCGGCCCATCGAGGCGCGCCGCGCCGCGACGCTCGATGACGGATAGCGGGCCAGTCTGAAGCGCGGGCCGTATAAGCCTCGGCAGTGTTTGCTCGATATGACGACTGACGAATACCCAGGCGGCACAGACACCTGTCTGTGAGCCCAACGGTTACGCGCGAGGGCTCCAGGCATTATCCTCGACATGGCCGCGATCTTCGATACGCAATCGCGCGATCGGATGCATCCTCAAGTCCTATTTCACACTGACCCATTACCGGATGACGGCCTCTCTTGATGGCATGAGCAAAATCGCGTCATCTTGGCGGTTGCGCGAAGAGTGCGGCGCGAAGAACGCGTCATAATTGCCAATCGGGGAGGCGCAGATGCGGACGATTTCGTTGGCCTTGCTGGGCGGAGCGATGCTGCTTGCCGGCGCAATTCAGCCGCTATGGGCGCAGTCGCAATCGTCGGCCCCGGCTAATCCCCCGGCAGACCAGGCCGCGCCGGCTCCCGCAGGTCCACCGCCCGCCGCGGCCAATCCGGCCCCCACGCCGGCTGCGGCAGCGCCGGCCCCCGCGCCCGCTCCCGCGTCTGTCGCGGCGGCCGCGCCGCCCTCCGGCCCCTATTATCTCGTCACCTATTTCAACGTCGCACCGAAAGCCACGCGCAAGGCGATGGCGATGCTCCGCCAGTTCGCCGCCGCGACGCGCAAGGAAGACGGCAACACCGAGCTGACGGTGCTGCACGAGCTGAACCGGCCGGGTCATTTCGCGATCGTCGAGGCGTGGAAGGACAAGGCCGCCGCCGACGCGCATGGCGCGGCGATGAAGGCATTCGGCGACAAATTGCAGCCGATCGTCACCGCACCGTTCAGCGCGCGACCGTTTGTGATCGTCGATGTCGCCCCGCCGGCCGCCGACGCCAACCTCGCGGGCGCGATCTGGGTGCTGACCCATATCGACGTGTTCCCCCAGGGCAAGGACGAGGTCGCGGGCATGGTCAAGCAACTGGTCGCCGACAGTCGCAAGGATCCCGGCGTGCAGCGCTTCGATGCGCTGGTGTGGGACGGCCACACCAATCATTTCCACCTGATCGAGGCGTGGGCCGACCGCAAGAGCCTCGAAGCGCACGCGACCGCCGACCACACCAAGGCGTTTCGCGCCAAGCTCGTGCCGTTCGAAGGCGGGCTCTACGACGAGCGGCTCTACGAGGAGGTCAAAAAGAGCGAATAGATTATTCCCTCTCCCGCTTGCGGGAGAGGGGCTTCAGCTAATTCACCGCCGCGATCATCTCGATCTCAAGCAGCGCCTCGGGCTGGGCGAGGCCGCTGATGCGGATCGTCGTGCTGGTCGGGACGGCGACGCCGAAGTAGCGCATGCGCACGTCGCGGCATTGCGAGAACGCTTCGTAATCCACGACGAAGGTGTTGGTCTTGATGACATCGGCCCAGGTCGCGCCGGCGGCCTTGAGGCAGGCGTCGAGATTCTTGAACGTCTGCTCCATCTGCGCGCGCATGCCGCCGGCGACGATCTTGCCACTGGCGTCGCGGCCGAGCTGACCGGCGATGAAGATCAGCTTCCCGGTGCCGGAAACCGTTACGACATGTGAATACGCCGCCTTCCCCTCTTGCGTGCGGACATCCATGCCGGGCGGCTGAAAGCGTTCGATCTTCAAGGCCATCTCGTCTCTCCCATAAGGTTTCGTCATCACTGCCGATGGCGTTAGCATCACCAGAATCAGCGCGGGAGTCACGGCATGGCTATCGAGACCGATGTGGCGCAACACTATGGCATCTCGGGGATCGCCGAGCGCATCCTCGCGGCGCTCAAGGCGGCAAACGGCGCCGACGCGCCGGTGACGGTCGAGGCGCTGTCCGTGCTCGACCATTTCCACGGCCGCGGCATCGTCGCAACCAAGGAGCTGGTCGAGCTCCTGAAGCCGCAGGCCGGCGAGCACGTCCTCGATATCGGCTCGGGGATCGGCGGCCCGGCTCGCTGGTTCGCCGCGAAATGCGGGGCGCGCGTGACCGGGGTCGACCTGACCCCGGAATTCTGCGCCGCGGCCGAGGCTTTGAACCGCGCCACCGGGCTTGCCGACCGCATCACCATCAAGAACGGCAGCGCCCTGGCGCTACCGGTCGACGACAACAGCTTCGACCGCGCCTATTCGCAGAACGTCATCATGAACATCGAAAACAAGCTGCAATTCTACCGTGAGGCCTGTCGCGCGCTGAAGCCGGGCGGGGTGCTGGCGCTGTCCAATTTGTGCCGCGGCAAGGACGGCGCGTTCCGCTATCCGGTGCCGTGGGCCGAAACGCCGGCGACGAGCTTTCTGGTGACGCCGGAGGAGATGCGCGCGCAGCTCATCGATGTCGGGTTCGAGATCGTCGTGTTCCACGACACGACGGCCGAAACGCTGCCGGCGACGATCCGCAACCGCGAGCGGCTGGAGCGTGAGGGGCTGGGGACGCTGGGCACCCATCTCATCATGGGCGAGCGGCTCTTGGAGATGCAGCTCAACTCGGCCCGCAACCAGGAAGACGGGCTCGGCCGGACGATCGAGGCACTGGCGCGAAAGCCAGGCTAGCGCGGCGTTAATCGGCTTCAGCGAAGCGGCGGTGCATTTCCTCGGCGAAGACCGAAGGCGGAATATGCCAGGTATTCTCGAGCTGCTCGATATGCCCGTCGGCGTGCCATTTCTTGACGAGGTCGCCGACAAAGGCCGCCAGCTCGCCGTTGCCCTGCTTGACCGCCATACCCCAGCGCTGGAGCAGTACCGAGCGCAGCGGCATTTCAAAGTCGCTCCAACCCGGCATTTGCAGCTGGCCGACGATCGCCGTGTCGTCATAGGCGGCATAGCATTCGCCGGCTTTGACCGCGGCGTAGACCTGGTTGGTGTCCTTGTAGAGGTGGAGGTCGGGTCCGTAGCGGTCCTTGATCTCGCCGAGATAGGCCGCGCCCTCGACGCTGCACACCGGCTTGCCTTTCAGCTCCTGCCAAACATGCAGATGCGCCGATTTGGGCGCCAGGACGTTGACGCCCGAGGCGTAATAGCTCGGCTCGACAAAATCGACCTGCTTGGCGCGCTCGGGGGTGACGTTCATCGTCGCGATGACGAGGTCGAGGTCGCCCGACTGCAACAGCGTAATGCGGTTGGTCGCGACGACCGGCACGAGCTTCAACTTGACGCCGAGCGCCTTGGCAACCGCGGCCGCTAGATCGGGCTCGAAGCCGACGATAGTGCCGGCGGCATCGCGAAAGCCGAAGGGCCGGTAATCGGCCTTGGCGCCGACCACCAACACGCCGCGCGCCCGGATGTCGTCGAGCGACCCCGCCCGCGCCGTGCCGCTTGCGCTAAAGGCGAGCGCAAACCCCAAGAGGAGCGCGGCTCCCGCGAAAAAGCGGCGCCAGGAAGAGCGGTGGATACGTGCTACCGTCGTCATTCTCGGATCGCCGTCAAAACTTGCGACAGCCGAGAGGGTTAGCAGCATGCCGGTTAAGGCTTCGCTACTTTACGCTTATTCAACGAAATTGACGGCATTCTCTCCAGGGGAGGGTTGAGGGTCCGCGCTGAATGAATTGGATTGGCGTTTCCAGATATTGGCCGGCCGCGCTTGCCGCTGCGTTCGGCATTGTTGCCTCGCTGATGCTATTCGATCATGCGCGCAACATCGCCGAGGAACGGGCTTCGGCCGAATTCTCGGTGCAGGCCGAGGTGCGGGCGCGCGATCTGCAGGAAGTGCTGAGCCGCTATCAAGGCACGATAGAGGGTTTCGCCGCGACGCTGCCCTACCAGGGTCTCGACGACGAGAAGTTCCGCGCCTACGCGAAAAGCGTCTTCCTCGCCAGCAGCGTTCTGCAATCCGGGTTGGAGAACCTCGCCTGGGCGCCGCGGGTCGCCGATCACGACCGTGCCGCTTTCGAGTTGGCCGCACGCGCCGAGCGCCATGACGACTACGCTATCGAAGACAAGGCCGTGGACGCGGGAGCGCTTGTCGCCGCGCCGCGCCGGCCGGACTATTACCCGCTGCGTTACGTCGAGCCGGAGCGCACCAACTCGCCACTCGGCCTCGACCTTGCCCCAGTGGCCGGCGGCGTGCTGAACGAGGCCCTCGCCACTGGCGCGATGACCGCTACACCGTCGGTGAAGATGATCTACGGGCCGGAGGCGAGCCTGCTTTTCGTGCCGGTCTATGCGGCCTCCGCCCGCGGCAGGAACGGCGACGCTCCGGTCGGAGTCCTGATTTTTCGGATGTCGATCAGCGCCGCGATTGAGGCGATCGTCTCGGCGTACGAGCCGGTCCCGCAGGGCATGGACCTT
This sequence comes from uncultured Alphaproteobacteria bacterium, assembly GCA_963712835.1. Taxonomy (GTDB): domain Bacteria; phylum Pseudomonadota; class Alphaproteobacteria; order ATCC43930; family CGMCC-115725; genus DATARH01. Next base: position 20,612 of record CAVQJJ010000002.1, read on the forward strand.
TACGTCATCGACGATGCGGCGCCGAAGGCCCAGCGGGTGATCTACCACCACCTCGCGGCGGACGCCAGCGCGCGAACCCAGCCGGCGGACGACCGGGAGGCGCTGGTCAAGCCGTATTGGGGATCGTCATTCAGCTTCGCCGGGCGCGACTACACGATGATCGTGCGGGCGATGCCGCAATTCCTCGCCGATCAGCTCGCCGGCTCGGGCTGGTTCGAGCTAGGCTCCGGCCTGCTGCTGACCGCACTGCTGGCGCTTTACCTGATCACCAACCGGGTGCGCTCCGATCGGTTGCGGCACCTCGCCGACCGGCTGCAGCGCGAAGTTTGGGCGCGGCGTGCCACCGAAGAGGATCTCGAGCTCACACAGGCGGCGATGGATTGCTCGTCCGAGGCGATCTGCCTAGTGGCACGTTCGGGGCGCTACATGAAGGTCAACGACGCCACCTGCAAGCAGCTCGGCTACACCCGTGACGAGCTGCTCGATATGTCGGTGTTCGACGTCTCGGTCGGGCTGATCCCAGAACGCTGGGAAGAGCGCTGGTCGGTCTATCGAGAGATCGGCTACCGCACCTTCGAGGGGCACCGCATCACCAAGGACGGCCGCACCATTCCGGTCGACATCACCGCGAGTTTCGTCAAGTTCGGCGACCAGGAATATCTGCTCACCGTCGCGCGCGATGCCAGCGCACGGCGGATTATCGAAAGCGAGTTACGCGCGGCGCGCGATCTCGCGGAAAGCGCCAACCAGGCGAAGAGCCAGTTCCTCGCCAATATGAGCCACGAGCTGCGTACGCCGTTGAACGCGATCATCGGCTTTTCGGAAGTGATCTCGGCGGCGCTGTTCGGTCCCCTCGACGCGCGCTACCGAGACTACGCCCAGGACATCCACGGCTCGGGGCATCACTTGCTGCGCATCATCAACGACCTCCTGGACCTGTCGAAGGTCGAGGCCGGGCGGCTGGAGCTGCGCGATACCCCGGTGCCGATCGCGACGATCTTCGAGACCTGCCGCCGCATGGTCGCCGAGCGCGCGGCGATGGGGAGCGTCACCCTCGATGTCCGGCCGACCGACCTCGAGGTCAGCGCCGACGAATTGCGGCTCGAACAGGTATTGCTGAACCTCGCGTCGAACGCGGTCAAGTTCACGCCGGCCGGCGGCCGCGTCACCATATCGGCGACGCTGGCGCTGTCGGGCGAGGTGGTGATCACCGTCGCCGACACCGGTATCGGCATGGCGCCCGACGACATACCGCGCGCGTTGCAGCCCTTCGGCCAAGTCGATAACAGCCTCAGCCGGCCGCACGGCGGCACCGGGCTTGGCCTGCCGCTCGCCCAGCGGCTCGTCGAGCTCCACGGCGGGACGATGACGATCGACAGCACGCTCGGCGAAGGCACCACGGTCACGGTCGTGCTGCCGCCCGAGCGCACGCATCTGCACGACCCGACAAGCGTCGGGCTGATCGCGGGTTAACTCCCGCGCCGCACGGGCGGGCGGCGCAGCGCCCAAAATGCGACGACGCCGCAGAGATACGACACGATCGACAGCACGAAGGCGAGCTTGTAGCTGCCCGACAGGTCGAAGATGAACCCGGCGCCCCACGAGCCGAGCGCCGAGCCAAGACCGCTGCCGATGGTGATGACGCCAAGGATCGAGCCCAGTTGGGCGCCGGGAAACAGATCGGCGGTCTTGGCGGTGATCGCCGGTCCGCGCGCGCCCCAGGTCAACCCGAATAGACAGGCGTGCAGCCAAAGCAGCCAACCCTGGCTCGGCCCGGTGATGAACAACGCGCAGATCACCCCGACGATCGAGAACCCGTATGCGAGGATCGCCGAAAGCTCGCGGCCGATGTAATCCGACAGGGTCCCGGTGACGATCGTCCCGAAAATCGCGAGAAACGCGCCCATGCCGAGCACCTCGGCGGCATAAAGTTTGTCGAAGCCGCGATCGATCGCGAAGGCCAGCTGGTGCAACGAGACGAAAAAGCTCCCCAAACCGGTGAACAGGTAGACCGCGAACAGCAGCCAGAAATGGGGCGTGCGCATCGCTTCGGAGAGCGTCCAACCGCCGCGCGGGGCGACAGCGGGTGAGGCGGCGGGCGCCGTTGCTGCGGCCTCGCCTGCGGTTGCATGACGCTGAGGGTCGGCACGCCGGAACCAGGCGGCGAGCGGCAGCACCACCGCCGCCATGAACGCCGCCTCGATCAGATAGGTCGGCCGCCAACCGAAGCCGGAAATGAGGAATTGCACCATCGGCGCCGAAATCGCCCGGGCAAAGCCGTTCGCCGACTGGACGATCGAGATCGCCATGCCGCGATGCCGCACGAAGGTGCGCGACAGGATCGGCACGAAAACGACGAGGCCGAGACAATTCGCGCCGAACGTCATCACCACGCCGTAAAGCAGCACGATCTGCCAGAGCTGCGTGATGAAGGAGCTGCCGAGCAGCCCCAGCGTCAGCAGGGCTCCGCCCAGGAGCAGCAGCCGGCGCGGACCCAGTCGGTCGACCAAAGCGCCAACCGCCGGCGAGCTGACGCCGGCAACCATTTGCGATGCTGAATAGGCGAGCGAGGTCTCGCCGCGACTCCAGCCGAAATACTCGACGAAGGCGACGAGGAACACCGTATAGGAATGCATCATCGCCGCGCCGATGGTGAACGCGGTGAAGGAAGCGGCGAGAATCGGCCAGTAGCGGCGCGGCGCGGGTGTGGCGGCCGCGCCGCCTGGTTCGCTCATCGGGCGATTGTAGGCATGGATCGCCGGCGCGACCCGCGCATTTTGGAGCAGTCAAAGTCCCACTAACGACCTTCCAGGGAACTTAGGTTTTCCTCCCTCGGGCTTGACCGGGGTGTCTATGAATAGCTTCCTCTTATTCGTGGATGGCCGGAACAAGTCCGGGCAAGGCGAAAGAGATATTCCCCGGAGGAGCGATGATACCAGGAGAAGGCAAATACGACGTCGTCTACCTGGTGCTGAGCGGCACCACGACAGCGGCGCGCTGCCCCGAGATTCTGCGCGGCCTCGTCGGGCTTGGGTTCAAGACCGTCATCGCGCTGCCCACGCCGAACGCCTCGCGTGTCATCGCGGCGCGCGAGCTCGCCGATGTCCCGGGTGCGCAGGTCGTCGAATCGTATTTCGACTTGGCGATCCGCCCGCGTCCGCCGTTTGGCGTCGTGCTGTTCGCGCCATGCAGCTTCAATTCTTTGAACAAGTTGGCGCACGGCATCGCCGACAATCTCGCGCTGTCGGTCGTCGCCGAGGCGATCGGCCGGAAAACGCCGGTCATTGTCGGCCCATCATTGAACGCGCCGCTTTTGGCGCATCCGCAGGCGCAGGCCTCGCTCAAGGCCCTGGCGGAATGGGGCGTGAAAATCGTGCCGCCGGTCGACGACGGCAACGGGCCGCGCCTCGCGCCAACCGGGCAGCTGCTCGACGCGGTGCGGCCGTTCGTACGGTGATCAGCCGGCCGCGGCGTCGGACCAAGGCGCAGCGGTCTCGGCGGAGATATCCGCCTCACGATCTTCTTCGATGTCGTAGTAGAGGTTGGCGAGCGCGGCCAGCGCGCCTTCGCGGGTCAGCGCAATCGGACGGCCAAAGCTGCGACACCACTCGGCGACCTGCTGGCAGATGAATTTCGGCTGGTAATAAGCGAGACCGAAACGCTTCTCCAGACGCTCGACGACAACATCAAATACCGGCTCGGTCAGAGTCAGCCCATAGCCACGGCAGACGGCCTCGAAAATCTGCCAATATTCGCCGCGGGTGGGTGAAAACAGCTTGATCTTGTAGGGGATACGCCGCAGGAACGCGGCATCCATCAGGTCGGACGGGTCGAGGTTCGTCGAAAAGATCACCAATTCGTCGAACGGCAACGAAAAGCTCACGCCGCTGTCGAGCTTCAGGTAGTCGACCTGGTTCTCCATTGGCACGATCCAGCGGTTGAGCAGCTCGCTCGGCTGGAATTTCTGCCGGCCGAAATCGTCGATCAGGAGCATGCCGTTGAGCGCCTTTACGTGCAGTGGCGCATCGTAGAACTTGGTATTGGGATTGTGCCTCAGATCGAGCATATCGAGCGTTAGCTCGCCACCGGCAACCGCGACCGGCCGCTTGCAGGGAACCCAGCGCTCGTCGAAGTGCTCCCGCTCGGTGAACGCGGCAGCTACAGGAACTGGGATCGTGTCGGTGCCAGACGCGGGCTTGTGCAGGCCTTCGTCGTAGACCTTGATGATCTGGCCGCCGACGTCGAAAGCGTAGGGGATGTAGACGAGGTCGCGGAACACATCGGCGATGCGGCCGGCAAGCGTCGTTTTGCCGTTGCCGGGAGGCCCGAACAGAAGGATGGTGCGCCCGGCATTGATGGCTGGAAGCAGTTTCTCGAAATAATGGTCAGGCACCACCAACCCGGCAAAGCCCCGGCGCAGCGCATCCTCGTTCAGCGTCTCGTTGCTGACGCGCTGCCGGAGAATTTGCTCTCGGAAGGAGGCGAGCGAGACCGGAGCCGGGCCGACATAAAGGTTTTGCTCCAACGCCTCGCGAGCGGCGGCCTTGCCCTGCTCGCCGAGCGCGTAACGCACCGACAGAACGTTCTCGCCTGCCTGCCCCATCGCCATGACAAAGCGCTGCTGCGTGCCATCGGCGAGCAGCGCCTCGATGATCCGGCGCGGTAGCTTCATGCGCTGCGACAGTTCGACGGCGGTTCCGAGCGACTCCGTGTACATCAGCTTCAGCGTCAAATTGAGCAGATTGCGCGGCAGAATGCCGGTATCGGCGATATCCGTCGGCGTGGCGGGTGTCGCGTTGATGACCGAAGCAAGCTGCTCATGGGTCAGAATACCGAGCTCGACGAGATTCTCGCCAAGCCGGCCGCCTTGTTCGGTCTGGCGCTGCAACGCAGCAGCGATGTCCGCCGGGGTCACGAGACCCCAGCCGACCAGGAGTTCGCCCAGCCGCATGTCTCCTCCTCCACCTTTATGTCAGGCGTGATGCGCTAACGCGCGCCTGCGCGATCCATCCTGGCGAAAGAGGCTTAACGAAGGCTTTTACCGAAGGATGGACGCGGCTACGATTCTCGGCGTAGCCCCTCTTTCTTGACCGAGTTGAGCGTCGGCATCCGGTGGCGATCCTGGGGATCGTCCCAGCCTTTAAAGTCCGGCCGGCGCTTCTCGGCGAACGCGGCGCGGCTTTCCATCAGGTCGCTCTTGGCGCCGTGCTCGTGGAGCGCGGCGGCGAGCGCCTGCTGATCGGCGTTCGGATTGGGGCGCATCTGCCGCATCATGTGTACGGTATTGACCCGCGACGCCGGCGGCAGGGTCAACAGATGCTCGGCCATCTTCATTGCCTCAGGCATCAGCTGGTCGGGCTCGACAAGCCGGTTGATGAAGCCGATGTCGTAAAAGCGCTCCGCCGTAAAGCGGAAGCCAAGCGCCATCTCCATCGCGATCGGGTACGGCAGGTTGGCGACGTGCCCGTGATTGTAGCCGCCGAGCAGCCAGCGCTTCGCCTCGGACACCTCGAAGATCGCGCCCTTGACCGCGACGCGCAGATCGGTGCGCTCGACCAGCATGAACCCACCGCCCATCGCATAGCCGTTGACCGCGGCGATGACCGGCTTTTCGAGCGCGCCGTTCATAAACGGGTCCTCGATCACCGGGCGTCGCCCGCCGGGCGCGCCATCGGCGAGCGACTGCTTCATATCCTCGCCGGCACAAAAACCGCGACCGGTGCCGGTAAAGATCGCGACTTCGAGATCGTCCGCGGCACGGAACTCGGTCCACGCCTCGGCCAGCATCGTACGCATCTCTCCGTTGAGCGCGTTGAGGCTCTCGGGCCGGTTCATCCGCACCACGAAAATCTGTCCGTGGCGTTCGGTCTCGACAACAGGCATGGGTGTGCTCCTCGATTTTTAGCCGGCCTAGCGCCCCGGCTCGCGGCTGAGGCCTTTTTCCTTCAGCGCCGCGAGGTAAGAGCGCCAGCGCTGCGGCTGCTCGACGCCGAGCTGGTAGAGATAGTCCCAGGAATAGATGCCGGTATCGTGCAAATCGTCGAACTTGATGCGCACCGCGTAATTGCCCACCTGCTCCAGCTCCATGATGCCGACATGGATGCGGCCGGGCACGGTGATTTTCTGCCGAGGGTCGTGGCCTTGCACCTCGGCCGAGGGGCTTTCGACGCGGAGATATTCGGCCGGCAGGCTGAATTTCTTGCCGTCGTCGAATTCGACTTCGAGGCGCTTTTCCGCGCGGATCAGGCGGAGCTGCACCGGCCAGGGAGGCGCGGCGGGCATAATTTATCTCGTCTCCCCCGCGAAAGCGGAGGCCCAGGTGCGAGCGTTCGAACGGTTGCCCTGGGTTTCCGCTTGCGCGGGAAAGACGAACAGGAAACAGAGGGTCAAGGCTTCGCCTTCTCGTCGTCGGCGAGGCGGCGGGCTTCGTCGACCAGCATGATCGGGATGCCGTCGCGGATGGGGTAAGCAAGGCCGGCCTCGTCGCTGATCAGCTCCTGCGCGGTGCGGTCATAGCGCAGCGGCGCCTTGGTCAGCGGGCAGACGAGGATTTCGAGAAGCTTGGGGTCGATCGCGAAGCTGCCTTCCATCACAGACTCCAAGGGTCAATGCCGGGTCACACCGGATTCGGGATCGGGCGTGGGCCCCGAAGACTCATCTCGATCAGCGCGGTCAGAAGACGCGCGCGCTCATCCAGCGTCTTCGCCTCCAGCAGCGCCTGTTTCTCGTTCGGCGCGAACGGGCACATCATCGCGATCGATGTCACCAGGTGCTCGCCCGGCGCCTGGTCGATCGCGTTCCAATCGGCCTGCACCTGGCGCTGCGAGAAGAAGCTCTTGAGACCGTTTGTCAGCCGCGATCGGTCGAAGCCGCGCTCATCGGCGTTGCGATCATCGACGAAATCGCCCCATTCCGCGACGACGCGGCGATAGCCCGAGAGCAGCGGCAGTTCCTCCCGAATCCGGAAACGCGACACGCCGGTCAGCGTGATCAGGAAGCGGCCGTCCTCGGTTTCGGAAAAGCTGGTGATGCGTCCGGCGCAGCCGAGCGGATAGACCGCCGGGTTCATCTCGCGGATCGGCGGATCGCAGGGCTGCACCATGCCGATGAGCCGCTCGCCCTCCATCGCGTCGCGCGTCATCGCCAGATAGCGCGGCTCGAAGATGTTGAGCGGCAGCCGGCCGCGCGGCAGCAGCAAGGCGCCGGTCAGCGGGAAGATCGGCAGGATGTCGGGCAGTTCGTCGCCAGGCTCGCTCATGGCGCCATCACGAGAACATCAGCGACGACAGCTTGCGCCGCGAGCTGAGAGTGAGCGGGTCGGTAGCGCCCATGACCTCGAAGAACTTGACGAGCTGCTTGCGCGCAGCCTCGTCGTTCCAGGCGCGGTCCTTGCGATAGAGGGTCAACAGCTCGTCGATGCCCTCCTCGCGCTGGCCGGCGCCGAACAGCGCCGTAGCGAGCTCTAACCGCGCCTCGTGGTCGTTGGCATCGGCGGCGAGCCGGGTACGGTACTTGTCGGACTCGCCCATGGCCTTCTGCGCCTGCTCGGCGAGCTCCAGCGCCGAATGCGCCGCGGCGACATCGACGTGGTTGAGCTGCTCGTTGGGCACGCGCGACAAGAGCTCGCGCGCAGGGGCGTACTCGCCCTTGCCGATCAGCGCTCGCGCCAGCCCGGCGAGCGCATCGACATTGTCGCCCTCAGTCTGCAAGACTTGGCTGAAGATGCCGCCGGCGCTGTCGTAATCGCCGTTCTGGAGCGCCTCCTTGGCCATCGCCATTGCCTCTTCGACTGGCGACGGGCCGCTCGGGCCGCCGAGCTTCTGGACGAACTGCTTGACCTGGGATTCCGGCACCACGCCGACAAAGGCATCGACCGGCCGCCCGTCCTTGAAGGCATAGACCGCCGGGATCGACTGTATGCGCATCTGCTGCGCAACCTCGGGGTTGTCGTCGATGTTGAGCTTGACCATGCGCACCGCACCGTTGGCGGCGCGCACCGCCTTTTCGAGGATCGGGCCCAATTGCTTGCAGGGGCCGCACCACGGCGCCCAGAAATCGACGATGACCGGCTGATCGAACGAGGCGTCGACCACCTCGGTCATGAAATTCGCGGTGGTGACGTCCTGGACGGGAACCGCCGCGCCGCCATTGCCAAGGCCACCGCCGATCAAATTTTCATCGGGCATTTTTCGTCTCGTGATCGCGTCGTACCGACAACATGGACATGGCGCGACGCGATGACAAGCGTCTCCGGAAAGGCCCGCCGAAGCAGGCTCAACCCTCGCGCTCGGGAATGTCGGCGATGAGCGGCGCGTGGCCGCAGGCTTCGAGGAAGCGGACGAGATCGCCCGGCGCGACGGCCGTCGTGCGATCGTTTTCGAGCGGGTGGTAGTTGAGCGGATCGTGCGCCAGCATCGCGCGCTGCAGGACCACGGTGACGCGGTGCTCGCGATCGTTGACCGCGGCGAATGGCGTGACGCTGCCCGGCCTCACGCCCAGTACCTCATGCAGCAGCTCCGCCGCGCCAAACGAGAAGCGCGGCGCGCCGAGCCGGTCGGCCAATGCCTTCAGATCGACACGACATTCCTCCAGCGCCACGACCAGCCACAGCCCGGCCTTCTTGTCCTTGAGGAAAAGGCTCTTGCAGTGGCCGCCAGGCAGCGTCCCGCGCAGGGATTTCGCCTCCTCGACGGTGAAGACCGGCGGGTGCGTATAGGTCTTGTGCGCGATGCCAAGCCGGTCGAATTCGGCGAAGAGCTGGTCTGGCGTTAGGTGTCCGGGCATCGCGGCACGATGCGGCGCACATGGATCGGCACGCAAGAGCTTGCACGACCCACCCCCGGATATGATATGCATCGCTCCCCGGTCTATAGACCACGGGGGACGCGGGCGTAGCTCAGGGGTAGAGCACAACCTTGCCAAGGTTGGGGTCGAGGGTTCGAATCCCTTCGCCCGCTCCAGGGATTTCAATAACTTACGGACACATGAAGGGAACAAACGGCGAGCGCGAATTCCCCAAAATGGACGGCTCGCAGCTAGACTAGTGATCAGGTGAAGAGCACGGTCGGCGCCATAATGCCGGCAGCGTCGTAGGATCAGAACCCAAGGCGATCGCCTGATCCACAAACTCGTAGCCAAGTTCTTTGAGGCTCTCAGCAATCTTTTTGTCAGTGGAATTGGCGGCAAGCCTGAAACACTGCTCGGCTTTCGACAAATAATATTTTCGATCTTTAATCTCAGACATAAATTCTCAGCCCGAGCCAGATTGCGGCTCCGGAGCAGTAGCGGCATCAACCTCACGCGCGGTGGCGCGTCCTGCCTCGATGGCGACAGCTTGCGCGTCCAGTTCCAAGGCGAGGGCTAACAGTCCTCGTTGCGCCGGCTCACTGGCAGAGACTTCCTCCGCCAGCGTGCGGCATTGAGTGGCTTTCTGCCGCAAGAATTCTGCTGTGTCGTCCACGCCTCCTCCTTCAAACCAAGAAGACCTATTCGCTTAGCGCGGTTGGCGCCAGCACTGCCTTGCAACGTTTTGTAACGCGGTCTGGATGAAATCACCGTTTGCGGGCGCCGCAATCTGAGTACTCGCCAAAGGCGAGTTCGCTCAACTCGGGTTATCGGCGCTTATCTTGGCTTGACACCGAAGGGGCACCAGTCAGGCGAAATCGACCCGGTTGGTCGAATCATCAAGTGCGGCGATGCAGGGCACTCGCTCCATTGCGCGAGTGTCCGCCAGCCGCCTTTATGCCATGGCCAAACGGTCGCCGGCGAGCACCAAACGGGCCAACTCCGGCAGCGATTTCGAGCCGGTCTTCTTCATGATCGCGGCCCGATGGTTCTCGACGGTACGCTGGCTGATGCCAAGGTCCGCGGCGATATTCTTGCTCGGGTGACCGGCAAGGACCAATTCCATGATTTCGCGCTGTCGCGGCGTGAGCTTCGCGATGTGCGTCGCCGCGCTCTCCCGCCAAGCCGACAGCTTGGTCGCATCGTGCGACTGTTCGAGAGCGCGCTCGATGCTCGCGAGCAGTTCGCGACGGAGGACCGGCTTTTCGACAAAGTCAGTAGCGCCGGCCTTCATGGCTTGAACCGCCATCGGCACGTCACTTTTACCGGTGATCATGATGGCTGGTAGGCGGTTGGATTCCTTACCTAGCCGCTGCAGCAATTCGAGCCCGCTCATTCCCGGCAGGTAGGCATCGATCAAAAGGCACCCCTCGGTGCCTGGACGATGGCGTTCGAAGAAAGCTTCCGCAGTCTCAAAAGCCTCGACGACCCGGCCGTCTTCTTCGAGCAGACTGCGAAGCGCCTCAAGTATTCGGCGGTCGTCATCGACGATAAAGATGGTGGGCGGCAGGAGACCACTGTCGGCTTCGACCGAGGCCGGTGCGTGCAGGTGCGCCGGCGATTGGGGCTGTGCGAAGAGGCCTTTGATCACTTGCATCAGCTCCGTCGCCCTCATCGGCTTGTTGACTTGCACGAAGCCCTGACTCGCGATATCGCGCAAGGTACCTGTGGATATGTCACCGGTCAGGATGACGACCGGGATCGCGCGATCAAGTCTCTCGAGCACCTTCGCGGCGAGCTGGACCCCATTGAGGCCATTGGGAAGATTGTAGTCGGCGAGTATGAGATCGGGCCGAACGACGTCTGTCGCCACCATTTGCAGCGCCGCTGTACCATCAGGTGCCGCTGCTGTGCGATAGCCCGCCTCGTTGAGGATGAGTTTGAGGAGTTCGCGTACATCGGGATCGTCTTCGATGATCAGTATTGTTCCCGTGCGGTGAACCTCTTCCGCTATGTCGGCACTTGTGCCGGGCCGTTGGGGCTGGACCTCTCGCACCTTGCTCGCCGAGAGCGCGACATCAATGGCGAAAACCGAGCCGGCGCCCGGACCTGAGCGAACATGCACCCGATGATCCAGCAAATTCCCCAGGCGTTGCACGATGGAGAGACCCAGGCCCAGCCCACGGCTGCGTTCGCGCGCGGCATTGTCGAGCTGATAGTACTCCTCGAAAATCGCATCAAGCTCCTCGGCTGGGATCCCGATCCCGGTATCCCAGACCTCGATGCTCAGCAGTCCTTTGTGCCGACGGCAACCGAGCAGCAGCTTGCCTTGCCTAGTGTACTTCAATGCATTCGAAAGCAGATTGCGGATCATCTGCTCGAGCAGGCGCGGATCGCTGCGGACCGACAAGCCACACCCGACCACGCGCAGGGCAAGCCCTTGCGCCTGCGCGTAATAGGTGAACTCATCCCTCAGCCGGTCAAGCAGGTCCTTAATCGGAAAATCGACCCTCTCGGCCCGCAGTGTGCCGGCCTCGATCTGGTTTATATCGAGCAGCGCATCCAGCAAGCCCGACATCCCGGCCGCCGTCTCGTCGAGCCGCGCGACCAGCTTCAGCGCCTCTTCGTTCTTCCCTTCGGTGATTTTCTTCGCCAGGACGCCCCGGATCAAACTGAGTGTTTGCAGCGGCTGTCGAAGGTCATGGCTCGCGGCAGCAAGAAACCGCGATTTCCCGAGATTGGCCACTTCCGCTTGGCGCTTGGCCGCCTCCAGCGCATCTGCCGCGCGCCTCCGCTCGGTAATGTCGACAAAGGTGACGACGACACCCTCAATACCGTTGTCTTGGGTGCGGTACGGCAATACGCGACGGGCGTACCAGGCGCCGTTCTGTGCTTCGATCTCCAGCTCGATCGGCGCCCCGGACTGCAGCACCGTGCGGGCATCCGCCAGAAGCAGGCCGTCGGCTGCCAATGAGTTCAAGTCGGCGAGAGGCCGCCCGACGTCGCTAGGAATGACATTGAATAGTGACCTCGTGGCCGGGGTGAAGAAGCGGATCTTGAGATCGATGTCGAGGAACAGCGTCGCAACATTGGTGCTGTAAAGGACGTTCTGTAGATCGTTGGACGTCGTTCGTTGCCGCTCAAGCGTTTCCTGGAGCTGGCTGTTGAGAGCGGTAAGCTCCTCATTGAGCGATTGCAATTCTTCCTTCGAGGTCAGCAACTCCTCGTTGGTCGATTGGTATTCCTCATTGAGGGACAAGGCTTCTTCATTGGTCGCCTTCTGCTCTTCGTTCGCAATCTCGAGATCGCGAACGGCACCTTCGAGCTCCAGCCTGGTGGCTTCAAGCTGCTGCTCGAGCTCTATGATCTGCGTTGCATCGTCCAAAGTATTGGGGCGATCTAGCTGCAGGTCGTGCTTAATTTCGTCGACGAAGCAGACCAAAAGCAGCTCTTCGGACTCATGCAAAACCGGCTGTACCGCGATGCTGAACGAACTTGGATTGCCATTGTGGCTAATCCGACCGCCGGCGACGACAATGCGTATTTTCTCTCGACTGACCTGCTGAATCGCCGACCGCAGCCTAGTCCGCATGCTCCCTCGCGCCATGGCAAGCAGATCATGTGTAGGGTGACCCGGCGCCACCCGGAGATAGCGGTCCGTCAGTCCCAAGAAATAGAGGCACTCGCGCTGACGGTTGATCAGTACCGCTGCCGGCGCATAGGTTTCTATCACCAGCCGCCGACACAGATCGGCGAGACCGGTTTCGCGCGAGGGTACCGGGCGGTGTGCTGGTCGCACCGGGGCTCGCACGCCGTGGTCGGTGCTCACCGGGTAGCCACGCAGTCCCGACCGGCCGCGACCGATGTGCCGATAGAGCCCCTCCGGCTTGGAGATCGCCTCGAAGGGGCCGTCGTCGATGCCGACCGTCTCCGCACTGCCAAGAAGGAGGACGCCGCCTTGGCGCAACGCGAAATCGAACAAGGAGACAACCTTTTCCTGCGCCTCGGGCCGCAAATAGATCAAAAGATTGCGGCACGAAACCAGGTCGAGCCGTGAGAACGGTGGGTCAGTCAGCACATCTTGCACCGCGAAGATCACTGCAGCGCGCAGCTCGGTCGACACTCGGTAACCGTGATCTTCTTTTGAGAAGAAGCGGGCAAGTCGCTCCGGCGATACGTCCGCTTCGATCGTTTCTGGATAGAGGCCCTCCCGGGCGCTGGCGATGGCATCCGGGTCTATGTCGGAGGCAAAGACCTGCAGCTTGAAATCGTGCTTCGCCGCGGTAATCTGTTCGAGGAAGAGCATGGCGAGGGAATAGGTTTCTTCGCCCGTGCTGCATCCGGCAATCCAGACGCGTAGGGGTTCATCCGTCGGATGGCTGCGGACTAGGTCGGGAACTATCTTCTCCGCTAAAAGATCGAATACCTTGAGATCACGGAAGAAGCAGGTGACGTGGATCAGCAAATCCTTGGCGAGCAGGTCGAGCTCCTTAGGGTCTTTCTTCAGAACCTCGAGATATCGCTCCGTGTCGTCAGTCTCGATTGCTGCCATGGCCATGCGCCGCCCGATCCGTCGCTGCAGCGTGCCCGTCTTATAGAGCGCGAAATCGTGGGCGGTCTTCGTCCGTAGGAGATCGATGATTTGGAGCAGCCAATCCTGCGCTTTATCCGGCGGCGCCGAGCCGTTCCGGGCGCGGGTAAGCGCGTACCTAACAAGTGCCGCTGGAATCTTTGCCACCGGAAGCACGAGATCCACCGCGCCCGTCATGATCGCGCTCCGCGGCATGCCGCCATAGGCGGCCTCGCTCGGATCCTGCACGATGACGAGCCCGCCCTGTTCCTTCATGGTTTTTAGCCCGAGGCTGCCATCGGCCCCGGTTCCGGACAGGATGACGCAGATAGCGCGCTCCCCGTAATCCGCTGCCAGCGAATGCAGTAGAAAGTCGATAGGCAGGCGCGCCCCGTGACGCGCCAGAGGTTGCGATAGGTGAAGAGCGCCGTTGCCGACAGCGAGATAGGTTCCTGGCGGAATGACGTAGAAGTGATCGCGTGCGATCGGCATTCCATCCGTTGCCTGACGCACCGTCATCGAGGTGTGACCGGCCAGCAGGTCGACCATCATGCTTTCATGGGTCGGATCGAGATGCTGGACCAGGATGAAGGCCATACCGGAGCCGGCCGGCAGCGCCTCCACGAGCTCTCTGCAGGCGTTAAGGCCACCGGCCGATGCGCCTATTCCGACAACGGGAAAGTCCTCGAAGCCGCCGTCTAGCGAGGGCCGCCCGCTCGATCGCGGCCGGGCCTGATGTTGAGAGCTGTCCGACATTGCCCGTTTCACATCTCGTTGAGCCTGGTTCCGCCAGTCGCGGTGCCGTCGTTTAAAATTTGCTCGTAGGGGTAGGCATCGACCGAGGGCGCGTATAATGAAGCGCACCACCGTTAGATCCATACCGCACCGGGTAATTTTGCTACCGTGTCGGCGACCAATTAACACCACGCAATATCGCAGGAGTTAGGGGATTCTTAAACCGCGAGATTATCCCGGACGCTCCGGACGGTTTGTTGCTGGCTAATGGGCTCGATCCCCGCGCTTCGTCCCAGTCGGGCAGTCCTTGATTGACCCCTGGGGCAAATCGGTGTCGCGGGAGCCAATTTGAGTAGTTTCCGAGGCTATCGACCCCGCTACACCCCACGCCATCCTCGCCGCGAGCCTGGAAACGGCCCGTATCCCCTTTAAGGGAGGCTTCCGAGGGACGACGTGAGACCAGTGATCGCGCCGGCAAAACACACGTCCCCGAAGGGCTGCGAGCACCCCTGGAAGCCCGATGGCACCGCTCATGGGCACGCTCCCAAGTGGGCGAAATACCGGACCGAGATGACCAGCGGATTCCCGTTGCCTTGGCGCGGCGGCAAGGATCCTCTGGCCGAAAAGATCGGTACGTTCGTCACGTGCTGGCAGCAGCGTCAGCTTCGCGTTGGCGCCGGCGATTGAATACAATTTGGACGAGCAATGTAGGGCTCATAGCCGGAGTTGCATTCCCGGTTGCGGGACGCAATACCTCTTCCTATATCGCGCCTGGTTCCAAGAACCGACCGGGGGCGAGACCATTTTGCGTCGGTCGGCCGACGCGATGTTTTGCTAACTGCTCCGCAGCACCGTCTGGTGGCTGACGATCGCCCCAGACCCGCCGCTAAGCTCAACTTGAAGGTCTGACGCAGATATGTCGTCGCCTCCCGTGCGCCGTGGGTGTCCCGAAGCGAGCTTACCTGTCGTTCAACCCCTCAAACGGTGCTGAGTAGAATCCGATCCTGCCGAGCGGGCCCCTCCCGCGCCACATGATCCATCGATAGCCGCCGAAAAAGCTATTCGATCGGTTTGGGCTGCAGTCATCCGGTATTCGGATCGATTTATTATTTCCGCCCTAAGGAGCGTGCCATGGGCTTCTCGATGATGTTTATCGTCCCGCTCGTTATAATCGTGGCCTTTGTTGTGGTCACGGCAACCGTAAAGATCCTGCGCCAATATGAGCGAGCGGTCGTCTTTACGCTGGGGCGGTTTCAGGGAGTGAGAGGGCCCGGTCTGGTGCTGCTGATTCCCTTCTTCCAGGAAATGGCGCGGGTGGATTTGCGCATCCAGGTCATCGAGATACCGACCCAGGACGTGATCTCCCGCGACAATGTCTCGATGAAGGTTGACGCCGTGTTGTACTTCAACGTCGTCGACCCCGAGCGGGCCATCATATCGGTCCAGCACTATCTTCCGGCGACCGTCATGCTTGCGCAGACGACACTGCGCGCCGTGCTGGGGCAGCACGAGCTCGACGAGATGCTTTCCGAACGCAAAAAGCTGAGCGCCGACGTCCAGAGCATCCTCGATTCCCAGACCGAAACCTGGGGGATAAAAGTCACCAACGTGGAGATCAGGACCGTCGAGCTCACCGACAACATGGTGCGCGCCATCGCCAAGCAGGCGGAGGCGGAACGTGATCGGCGGGCAAAGATCATCCATGCGGAAGCCGAGTTTCAGGCTTCCCAAACCCTGGTTAACGCCGCCAAGATCCTCCAGACCATCCCGGCGGCCATGCAGTTGCGCTACCTGCAGACGCTGACCGAGATCGGCGCCGAACAAAATTCCACCGTCGTTTTTCCGATGCCGATCGACATCATCAAGCCGTTCCTCGATCTGTTCGAGAAAGCGGGGAAGCCGGCTGGCGCCAACGGCGCTATTCACGCCCCGCTCATGGCAGATTCGCCAACGGGCGTGTGAAGAAAAGCTAACTCTACCGACGACCTGGCCGGAATCCCCGGCAGGTTCGTGGCGAAGGAGAGATGAACGCGCGCTGGTTCATCACCATTGCCCTCCAATGAGGGCGCACCCGGTAGTGGCCGAGCCGGGTCCGTCCGCTCGCAGCTAAGTAGTTTCCGAGTTTGCCGGCGTGCTCCACCCGGAACCATTTATCAACTTCACGTATTGCGCAGCCGCGAGTTGGGCTGCCTCAGGCCAGGACCATAAGCAAACAAAACTCATGATCCGCTCAGTCCTCACCAGCTCCGTGGCGGCACGCATTTGTCTTGCCACCCCCTTATCTGCGGCCGAGCCCGCGCCAATCACCACGCCTAACCCGCCGGTCGCTGCCGAAAAGACCGCGGCCGCTATCCTTTTGCATCTGGCTGTCGAAGGCGCGCAGATCGGTCAGGCACTGCTGCGCGGGCTGAATACCAAGAGCGCGATGGAAGCCGGCCCGCTGGTGAGCCATGACCACTTTGCCACCCCCGGCCTGTTCGATCAGGAAAGCCGGAAGGTCGACGCGTACTGGAAGACGCACCTCTCGAACAATGGCACCAGCAAAACCAACGGCTGATCTCGACTATCCGCAGAACACTTGAACATAAGAGGAGCCGGCAATGTTGTGGCATGCATCAGCGATCAATGGCTATGCCATTGAGGCCAGCGACGGCGAGATCGGCACGGTCAGCGACTTCCTGTTCGACGACACCAGTTGGCTGGTGCGTTGGCTGGTTGTCGATACCGGCAACTGGCTCTCCGGCCGCAAAGTCCTTCTGCCTTCCTCGGCGTTGGGAAGTCTCGATGCAAAGGAAGAGAAATGCTCGGTCAAATTGACCATGCAGCAAATCGAGGACAGCCCGGAGATCGACACCGACCGGCCGGTATCGCGGCAGATGGAGACCGGCGTTTACGGTTACTACGGCTACAGCCCCTATTGGAACAGCGGCTACGGCTATATGGGCGGTATCGGCTATATGGGTGGCTACGGCTACATGGGCGGGATGGGCGGCGCGGTGCCGATTTCGCCCGGACTGCGGCGGCGCGAGGCGGAGATCGCCGATGCCCAGGCAAGCCGCGACGATGTGCATTTGCGCAGCGTCAAAGCGGTCACCGGGTACCACATCCATGCCACCGACGGTGAGATCGGTCACGTCGAGGACTTCCTTATCGAAGATGCCGATTGGAGCATCCGTTACCTTCTCGTCGATACGGCGAACTGGTGGGCCGGGAAAACGGTGCTGATCTCGCCACGATCGGTACGAGACATCGATTGGAGCGACCGATTGGTGAACATCGACACCGATCGTCAGAGGGTCAAGGACAGCCCAGCATACGATCCCTCCGTGACGATCGATCGGTCCTTTGACGAAAAATTCCAGACATATTACGGCATCAAGTTCGTCGCGACCTGACCCACTCAGAGCGTTGCGTTATGCGGCCTTTGATTGCCGGCAACTGGAAGATGCACGGGATGGCGCCGCAGCTCGGCGAAATCGAGGCAATTGCCGCCTCGGTGAAAGACAAGCCGCCGTTCGCCGACATCCGGGAGGACTGCAGCGCGGAAGTCTCCGGTGCGTTCACCGGCGACATCAGCGCCGAGATGCTGAAAGGTGTGGGCGCCACCACTGTCATCGTCGGCCATTCGGAACGCCGCCAACATCATGACGAGACCGACGCCATCGTGGCGGCGAAAGCGAAAGCCGCACGGCGCGCGGGGCTGCTGGCGATCATCTGCATCGGCGAGACCAACGAGCAGCGGCAGGAGGGCAAGGCTCTGTCCGTCTGCGGCGATCAGCTCGCCGGCAGCGTTCCCGAAGGCATGACTGCATCCGGTATGGCGATCGGCTATGAGCCGCTTGATCCCAGTCCGAGCGAACGTCCGGGGCATGATCTTCTCGCCGCCCGCTGAACTGGACGGACCCGGGTTGCGGAATAAGCGAAGGATCCAGTCTTGAACGCAACCGGCTCCCGCATCCTGACGATCAATGGCGGCTCCTCGAGCATCAAGTTCGCGATATTCGAGATCGGCCGTGCGCTTCAACGGATTCTCGGGGGCGAGCTTGAGCGGATCGGAACACCGCAGGCCGCCTTGCGCGTGAAAGGCTCGAACCCGGCGGACAATTTTTCGCGGCCGGTGACGGCGGCGGATCACACGGCTGCGGTGGGCGCCCTGACCGACTGGATCGAGGAACACGGCGGGCGCGACGCATTAGCCGCGGTGGGGCACCGCGTGGTGCATGGCGGCCCGAAATATAGCGAGCCGCAGCTCGTCACCGCGGAAATGGTCAAGGAGCTCCACCGGCTCAGCCCCTTCGATCCGGAGCATCTGCCGCTCGAGATCGAGTTGATCGAGGCCTTCCGCCGGCGCCACCTCAAATTGCCTCAGGTGGCGTGCTTCGACACCGCGTTTCACCGCACCATGCCGCGGGTCGCCAGCCTGCTGCCCATACCGCGACGCTACGAGGCGCAAGGGGTTCGCCGTTACGGCTTTCACGGCTTGTCTTATGAATTCCTGATGACGGAACTCGCGCGTCTCGGTGAGCCGGCGGCGACGAAGGGGCGCGTGATCCTTGCCCATCTCGGCAACGGCGCAAGCCTGGCCGCGGTGCGCGACGGCAAGAGCATCGATACCAGCATGGGCTTCACGCCAGCGTCCGGATTGGTGATGAGCAGCCGCTCGGGCGATTTGGATCCGGGCGTGGTCTCCTACCTGGCGCGCACCGAGCAGATGAGCGCGGCGCAATTTCAGAAAATGGTGAACCACGAATCGGGGCTGCTCGGCGTGTCGCAGACCAGTTCCGACATGCGCGACCTGCTCAACCGCGAAGCGCTTGATGTGCGGGCGGCCGAAGCGGTCGCTCTCTTTTGCTACCAGGCCAAGAAATGGATCGGCGCTTTCGCGGCGGCGCTGGGCGGACTGGACACGCTGGTGTTCGCCGGCGGCATCGGCGAGAACGCGCCGCCCGTGCGGGAGCGGATATGCGACGGTCTCGACTTTCTCGGCATCGAACTCGACCGGGAGTGCAACGCGAAGAGTGCGCCGCTGATCTCGTCTGATGCCGGTCCGGTCAAGGTGCGGGTCATCCGCACCGACGAAGAACTCATGATCGCGAGGTCCGTTACCCGCATCCTCGATCTTGATCCAATTCGGAAAACATAACCGGCCCCGGGCCTCCTCAGCGAACAGCTTCCACCAGCGCTCGGCATCTCAAGTCTTATCAGTCTCTCATCTGCGCTTGCTCCGCCCCGCCGGCACAGTCGGCACGATAGGTAGTTTCCGAGCCTCCTTCGGCCGCTTTGAGACAGTTAAAGTCTGGCCAGGTGATGCTTCGACCAGACCGTTGGCTCGGCCTGCGATGCTTTATTCATCGCCACGCTCATGTCGTCGCTTGTGACACTCGTTGAGGCGCGAAGCCCTTCGTGGAGCGAACCCGTGCGGCACGGCGGCGGGGTAACCGGGTCGCGAAGCCGTAGACACAAGGAGTCACGAGAATGGATACAGTCGTTTCAGCCCGAGAGGCGCCGCCCCTAAACGATCGCGACCGGTCTCCTGGCAGGCTGGAGACACTTGGATCCGACGAACTGCGCCGGACGAACGCCTATTGGCGCGCCGCCAACTACCTCTCGGTCGGGCAGATCTATCTTTACGACAATCCGCTTTTGCGCGAGCCGCTGAAGCTGTCGCACGTGAAGCCGCTGGTGGTCGGCCATTGGGGCACGACGCCGGGTCAGAATTTCATCTACGTGCATTTAAACCGGGTTATTAAGAAGTACGATCTGGACATGTTCTACATCGCCGGCCCCGGCCACGGCGGCCCGGCGATCGTGGGCAACGTCTACCTCGAAGGCACCTGGAGCGAGATCTATCCGAACATCACCCAGGATGAAGCCGGGCTCAAGAAGCTGTTCACGCAGTTCTCATTCCCCGGCGGGATTTCCAGCCACGTGGCGCCGACGACGCCGGGCTCGATCCACGAAGGCGGCGAGTTGGGGTATTCGCTGAGCCACGCTTTCGGCGCGGCGTTCGACAACCCCGATCTGATCGTCGCCTGCGTCATCGGCGACGGCGAGGCGGAGACGGGACCGCTGGCCACCGCGTGGCAATCCAACAAGCTGCTCAACCCGATCAGCGACGGCGCCGTGCTGCCGATCCTGCATCTCAACGGCTACAAGATCAGCAACCCGACCGTCCTGGCTCGCATCGAGCACGAGGAATTGGAGCAGTTTTTGCGCGGCTGCGGCTGGACGCCGTACTTTGTCGAGGGCGACGAGCCGGAAAAGATGCACCAACTGATGGCCGCCGCAATGGCGCTGGCCATCGAGGACATCCGACGAATCCAAAAGAATGCGCGGAGCAAGAATGCCGCCGTCCGGCCGCGCTGGCCGATGATCGTCCTCAGATCGCCCAAGGGCTGGACCGGGCCGAAGGAAGTCGACGGCCTGCCCGTCGAGGGCACCTTCCGCGCGCACCAGGTGCCGCTGCTCGTGGATGCCGAGCATCCCGAACACGTCGGGCAGCTCGAAAGCTGGATGAAAAGCTACAAGGCCGAGGAACTTTTTGACGAAAACGGCCGGCTGATGCCGGAACTGGCCGAGCTGGCGCCGCAGGGCGACCGGCGGATGGGGGCGAACCCGCACGCCAACGGCGGCATTCTGCTGCGCGACCTGCGCATGCCGGACTTCCACGACCATGCGGTGAGCGTGCCGTCGCCCGGTGCCGTTGTCGGCCAGGATACGCTGGTGCTGGGACAGTTCCTGCGCGATGTGGTCAAGCTGAATCAGGATCAGCACAATTTTCGCATTTTCGGTCCGGACGAAACGCTGTCGAACCTGCTGGGCGCGGTTTTTGAAGTCACCAATCGTCAGTGGGACGCCCGGGAGGTGAAGAATGACGAGTTCCTCGCGCCCGCCGGACAGGTTCTCAATTCGATGCTCAGCGAACACCAGTGCGAGGGCTGGCTCGAAGGATACCTGCTGACCGGGCGGCACGGGCTGTTCAACAGCTACGAGGCCTTTATCCGCATCGTCAACTCGATGTTCAGCCAGCACGCCAAGTGGCTGAAGGTCACCTCGGAACTGCCGTGGCGCCGCAAGATCGCCTCGCTGAACTACCTGCTCGCCTCGCATGTCTGGCAGCAGGACCACAACGGCTTCACCCACCAGGACCCCGGCTTCATCGACCACGTGATCAACAAGAAAGCCGACATCGTGCGCGTCTACCTGCCGCCCGATGCCAATTGCCTGCTGTCGGTGTTCGATCACTGCCTGCGCAGCCGGAATTACGTCAACGTCGTGGTCGCCGGCAAGCACGCGCTGCCGCAATGGCTGACAATGGACGCCGCGGCGGTGCATTGCACCGAAGGCATCGGCATCTGGCAATGGGCCAGCAACGACCAGGAGGCCGAGCCGGACGTGGTGATGGCCTGCTGCGGTGACACGCCGACGCTGGAGATCCTGGCCGCGGTTTCGATCCTGCGCGAGCATCTGCCCGACCTGAGGATCCGGGTGGTCAATGTTGTCGACCTGATGAAATTGCAGTCCGCGAGCGAGCATCCGCACGGGCTGAGCGAGGCCGATTACGATTCACTCTTCACCAAGGACAAGCACATCATCTTCGGCTTTCACGGATACAGTTCGGTGGTTCACCGGCTGACCTATCGCCGCACCAACCGCAATCTGCACGTCCGCGGCTACAAGGAAGAGGGCACGATCACAACGGCCTTCGACATGCGGGTGCAGAACGACCTCGACCGCTTCCACCTGGTGCAGGACGTGGTCGACCGGCTGCCGCATCTCGGCACCAAGGGCGCTTACCTGAAGCAGATGGTTCAGGACAAGCTGATCGAGCACAAGCACTACATCGACAAGCACGGCGAGGATTTGCCGGAAATCCGCAACTGGAAGTGGGGCAACCCCACGTGACGGCGCAGGACCTCATCGGCACCGCCAGGGTCCTTGTCGCCGGTGACAGGGGCCTCTTGGCGATGGATGAAAGTACGCCGACCTGCAACCAGCGGTTTGCCGCGCTCGGCATCCCCCAGACCGAGGAGACAAGGCGCGCCTATCGCGAACTGATATCACACCCCTTACCCGCACGCTCGCAACCTGCGGCGTAGCAAAAGACAGAAAGAACAGCCATGACGGAACCCAAAGCCAAACCGGAGGCTGAACCCGGGGCCGCTCTGAAGGCTGAAACCAAGGCCGCGCCCAAGCCCGGTTCGAAGCCCGATGCGAAAGATGATCTGAAAACCCTGCCGATGGTGGAGGTGGAAAAGAAATTGGCGTCGTCGCCCGAAGGCCTTACCCAGGCCGAGGCGCAGAAACGACTTAAGCAATACGGGCCGAACGAGATCGAGGAGAAGAAGACCAATCCTATTTTGAAGTTCCTCTCCTATTTCTGGGGTCCGATCCCGTGGATGATCGAAGTCGCGGTCGTGCTATCCGGCCTCGTTCGGCACTGGCCCGATTTCTTCATCATTCTGCTGTTGCTGATGGCCAACGCCGTCGTCGGATTCTGGGAGGAACGCCAGGCAGGCAACGCCATAGATGCATTAAAGGCCAGGCTGGCGATCAAAGCCCGCGTCAAGCGGGATGGCGAGTGGGTGACGCCGCCGGCCCGCGAGCTGGTTCCCGGTGACGCCATACGCTTGCGCTTGGGGGACGTCGTGCCGGCGGATGCGCGCCTGCTGGAAGGCGACGAAGTATCCGTCGATCAGTCGGCGCTCACGGGTGAATCCTTGCCGAAGACCAGCAAGCCCGGCGACCCGATCTTCTCCGGATCGATCATCCGCCGCGGCGAGATCGGCGCGCTGGTCTATGCGACGGGCGGAAAGACTTACTTTGGCAAGACGGCGGAACTGGTGCAGTCGGCCGTCACCGTCAGCCATTTTCAGAAAGCGGTTCTGAGGATCGGCAACTACCTGATCATGTTGGCGGTGGTCATGGTGGCGATCATCATCGGCATGGGAATCTACCGCGGCGAGCCGGTCCTTACGGTGTTGCAGTTCGCCCTGGTGCTGACGGTGGCGGCGATCCCGGTGGCGATGCCGACAGTGCTGTCCGTCACGATGGCGGTCGGTGCGCGCCTGCTCGCGAAGAAACAGGCGATCGTCAGTAAGCTCGTTGCGATCGAGGAACTGGCCGGCGTTGACGTTCTCTGCGCCGACAAAACCGGCACCCTGACGCAGAACAAGCTAACCCTCGGCGATCCGTTCTGCTTGGATAAGATCATGGCGGACCACGTCATCCTTGCCGGTGCCCTGGCCTCGCGAACGGAGAACGACGACACGATCGATCTCGCCGTCCTCGGCGGCCTGAAAGACAAAGCGGCGCTGAAGTCCTATCAGGTCACGCATTTCCAGCCCTTCGATCCGGTCCATAAGCGCACCGAGGCGACCGTAAAGGACAAGGACGGAAAGACGTTCAAGGTAACGAAAGGAGCGCCGCAGGTCATCGTGGCGTTGTCGGCCAATGCCAGCGCCGTGAAGCCCGCCGTCGACAAGGCCGTCAACGATTTTGCCGCGCGCGGCTTTCGTGCTCTCGGCGTGGCCCGGGCGGATGGCGACGGGAAGTGGCAGCTTCTTGGCGTGCTGCCGCTATTCGATCCGCCGCGTGAAGACGCCAAATCCACCGTCGCGACCGCGGCCCAGATGGGCGTGAAGATCAAGATGGTGACGGGCGACGCCCTGGCGATCGCCAAGGAGACCGCAAAGACGTTGGGAATGGGAACGAACATTCTCGACGGCGCGATCCTCGGTGACTCCAAGACCAAGGAAACCGCGGCGATAACCAAATCCATCGAGAACGCCGACGGTTTCGCCCAGGTGTTCCCCGAGCACAAATTCCATATCGTCGACGTTCTGCAAAAGCACGATCACATCGTGGGCATGACGGGCGACGGGGTGAACGACGCCCCGGCGCTGAAGAAGGCCGATTGCGGCTTCGCGGTATCCGGCGCGACGGACGCGGCGCGTGCCGCCGCCGCCATCGTGCTGGTCGCCCCGGGGCTATCGGTGATCATCGATGCGCTCAAGGAGAGCCGGAAGATATTCCAGCGGATGAACAGCTATGCGATGTACCGCATCGCCGAGACGCTGCGCGTCCTGCTGTTCATGACGCTGGCCATCGTCGTCTTTAATTTCTATCCGCTGACCGCGATCATGATCGTCATGCTGGCGTTGCTCAACGACGGCGCGATCCTGTCCATCGCCTATGACGATGTTCGCTACAGGAACCAGCCCGAAGCCTGGAACATGCGCCTGGTTCTCGGGATCGCCACCGTGCTGGGTCTCGTCGGTCCCATGGCCGCGTTTGGCCTGTTCTTTCTCGGTGACCGTGTTTTTCATCTCGGCCATCCGCAACTGCAAACGATGATGTACCTCATGCTGTCCGTCGCCGGGCATCTGACGATCTTTCAGACCCGCACGCGCGGCCCGTGGTGGTCCACACGCCCGGCGTGGATCCTGTTGGCGGCGGTGGTCGGGACTCAGATCGTGGCAACGCTGATTGCGGTCTACGGCGCCTGGCTCGTGACTCCGCTTGGCTGGAAGTATGCGGGGATGGTTTGGGCCTATGCCTTCGCCTGGTTCCTGGTGACCGATCCCGTGAAACTGATCGCCTATCGGATTTTCGATCCGGTCAAGGCCGGGGCGAAACCGGAAGCCGACCCCGCGCGCAAGCCGGACGCCGACGGAGCGCCCCACCCCGAGGCCGAGGTTCAGCCCGAAGCCCACACCGACGGCTCGGCCCTGCTCGACAGGACGCTCGGCGACATTCTCCTGGCCGGCCTCGTCAAAGACCCGGAGGATGCCGGGCGGATCATCGCCGCGGCCGTCACCGAGGCCCAAACGCCCATCGCGGTCGCCAAGGCCTCCGACGCCAAAGCGACGCCCCAGCCCGAAGCCAAAGCCAAGACATCGGCCGAAAAGACGCCGCAGGCCGCCAAGTGAGCCTGGGGAATCGAAAGGATCCTGATGAAAATCGATACGAATGATTTCCGCGTTCGGGAAGGCGACGAGGTCGATCTCAAGAAATGGCCGACGATCGTCGATCCCGCGTACAAGTCGAAGAAGCAGTATAAAAACCTGCTGGAAGACCACGTCGCGCAATTAAGCGCGATGCAAAACCTCCACTACGCGTCCGACCGCCATGCCGTCCTTCTGATCTTTCAGGCGATGGATGCGGCGGGAAAAGACGGCGCCATCCGGCACGTGATGTCGGGGGTCAACCCGCAAGGCTGCCAGGTGTTCGGCTTCAAGCATCCCAGCCCGGTCGAACTGCAGCACGACTTTCTTTGGCGCACCACCCGCGATCTGCCGGAGCGCGGGCGGATCGGCATCTTCAACCGCTCATATTACGAGGAGGTGCTGATCGCCCGTGTGCATCCCGAAATTCTCCACAGCGAGGCAATACCGGATACCCCGCGGCACGACAAGAAGGTCTGGCACGAGCGCTATCGTTCGATCGTCGATTTGGAGAAGCACCTCCACGCCAACGGCACCCGCATCGTCAAGTTCTTCTTGCACCTGTCGAAGGAGGAGCAGCGAAAGCGCTTTCTGGCGCGCATCGACGAGCCGGAAAAGAACTGGAAATTCAGCCTGGCCGACATCAAGGAGCGGAGATTCTGGAAGGCTTATCGGCTCGCGTATGAGGAATGCCTGGGCGCGACCAGCACCGAGGATGCGCCTTGGTACGTCGTTCCCGCCGACGACAAGGAAAACGCCCGGCTGATCGTCTCGCAGATTGTCCTCAATACGCTCGAACGCCTCAAAATGGCCTACCCGAAAACGACGGCAGAGCGCCATGCGGAGCTGCTGTCGATTCGTGAGCAACTCGCACAGTGAGTGGGCGATGGACACCAACATCCTGATCCCTGAGGACAAGGCGGCACCTGCGGCGAACGGGCACCAGCACGGCGGCGTGTTGCCCGAGCCGACCGGCGTCAAAGTCGCTGCGCCATCCGGGCGCGGCGGCGCAAGCGCTGTCGCGTCAACCCCCGTTTGCCCCCCGCGCTCGTGGCATGAGATCGTGAAGCCTTACGCCCGCGCGAACCATCGCCGTGCCGTAATCCAGCTTCTCAATACCGGGCTGCCGTTTCTGCTGCTCATCGCGGCCTTGATTTACGGCGAGAGAAACCATTTTTGGCTGACGCTCCCGCTCGTGCCACCGGCGGTATTTCTGCTGGTCCGACTGTTCATCATCCAGCACGATTGCGGCCACGGTTCGTTCTTCGCCTGCCGGCGTGCCAACGATCTTCTGGGGCGAGCGCTCGGCGTGCTTACGCTGACGCCCTACGTTTTCTGGCGCACGAGCCACGCCCTTCATCACGCGAACTCAGGCAAACTCGACCGGCGCGGCGCTGGCGATATTACCATGCTGACCGTAAGCGAATACCGCGCGCTCTCGCCGAGCCGACGTCTTCTCTATCGGGCCTACCGGCATCCAATCGTGCTGTTTGGCGTGGGGCCGCTCTACTTGTTTGTCCTTAAAAATCGCATTCCAACCGTCAGTCCCTTCGGGCACAGAAAAATCTGGGGCAGCATTCTCGGGACAAACCTAGCCCTGGGCGCAATCGCCGCTGTGATGGTGCTGACGGTGGGGGCGCGCGCGTTCATGCTGACCTATCCTCCGGTAATCCTGCTTGCCGCATCAGTCGGTATTTGGCTGTTCTATATGCAGCACCAATTCGAGCACGCCTATTGGCCGACCCGCCCGGATTGGGACTTTTACGCGGCGGCGCTGCAGGGCAGCTCCTTCTACGAGCTGCCGGTCGTGTTGCACTGGCTGACCGGTTTCATCGGCTTCCACCACGTCCATCATATCTGCAGCAAAATACCGAACTACAACTTACGGGAATGCTTCGACCAAACCCCGGAGCTCCGCTGCGTAAGGCACCGGACCTTCCGCGACAGCCTGAGCTGCTTGCGGCTCTCCCTGTGGGATGAGGAGCGGCAACTCATGGTCTCGTTCCGCGACATCTGCCGGCCGCGGGCCGGTGCCGTTTGAGCCGCTCATCGCGAGACGGCCTATCCCAAGACGAGCGGAACGCCCGATCAGGAATTGCTGTCGATCCGCAAGCAGCTCGCGAAACGAGCTCCTGCTTATGCTCGTGAACACCCGCGTGACCTAAGGGTACGCTCGGAAAAGCGATCGCGGCTAGCGGGGCCGCTAACTCGAGCAGTTTACGCCTTCGCGTATTCAGGCAGGCCCGCGCGGGGCCTCCGGAAGCCCCAATTCGTGCCGAACTTTTCAGCGTCGAGCGTCTCGAGCAGCACGCGGAGAGCCTGGCCGCCGCATAGCAAATCGCGCCCAACCCGAAGCGGGGCCGTCCGCTCGCCAAACAACTCTCCGACAACAGCAGGGTCCTCACCGAAACCTATCGCGCCATCGAGGAAGTCCTCGACGTGACCGATCTCGCCGTCGCTGGCGTGGATGTGATACCCGGTGACCGCTCCGACGCTGCGCAGATGCACATCGTCGCGGTCCGCCTGGGCCTCGGCAATCTCCTTCTCACGACGCCGGGCTCCCCAGTTAAGGCGAAGCCATCCCGGAGGCCGGCATAACCGTAGCCGCCCATGTAGAAGCCGGAACCGCAATAGGGTCTCCAGCCGTCGTAATAATCGTAGACGCTGGTTTCCATCCGCCGCGACACGGGCGGTCGGTGTCGATTTCCGGGCTATGATGTCGTCTATCGAATGGCGAATTTGACCGTCATTGACCGGAAGTCGACGGCGTCGGCGAGATGACGGTGGCAGAGGCCGGCACGTCAGCAGTGTGAACCCGCGCCACTGATTGTTCGGTGGCCGCGATCCCAAGGCCTCCCAGCAACATCAGCAGGATAAGCGCCCCGTAACGTACAGGCTGGGACTTTAGGATCGTCGGGACGGTGCCACTACGCGACGCCGCGAACGACGTGGCACTGGAGCGAACCCGGCGCGGCAGGCAGGCGATCAAGCGAGCAGCGTTGGCCTCAGGGTCGAGATCCGTCAAAGGCCTTTCGGGTAGCGTTGCGATCAACGACGCCAATCTGTGAGTTGCCGTCGCTCCCGGCAACTCAGCCAAGTTTGCGGCCTCCTGCCAGGGATCGACACTGAGCCGTGCCAGCGCCGAAACGACGCTGAGAAGCATCCCATTTCGTTCCTCGCCAATCGGCGCGAAGAGAAAGTCGTTGAACTCAGACGCGAGGACAGAAGTGTCAGAGGAACGGATCGCTGCAGCCATCGAATGTCACCACCTCTGCCGGACCGGGAGCCAGGAGGTCCATAGCGGGCCGCCGTCGTATCTGCCCGAGCTGAACCGTATTGTGAGGCGGCATGCCCGCGTTAAACTCGGAAACTACCCAAGGCTCAGCAGCTGTGGATCGCGCGACGACATCATCAACGTCATGATCGCGCCAATCCAAGGTGGGATTGGTTACATCGCTCGGCGGTCTGCTTGGGCTCGCTACGCAGACGCCGATCGGTGCGGCGATCGACGAGATCCGCTTCAAGCGGGGTGCGATCGTGCTGGGGCTCGTGGTGCTTGCTGTCGGCCCCGTGATTGTCTTTGCGTTGCCAAGTTTCTGGCCGGTGATTATCGCCAACGGCCTGATGGCCATCGTTGGCGATGTATTCGGTCCCGCGGTGGCGGCCTTGACGTTGGGCCTCTATGCATGGAATCAAAACCGGTTAAAGCGTGATCCCGGCAGGCCAGCCTGGCCAACCACGAACGCTGTTCCCGCCAGTCACGAAGGAACTGCGGGCAATACGATGCAGCAGCAAAATCCTTCCGAGGCTCATTTGGCGTAGGCTTCCCAAAAGCTGACGATCAATCCTCCGATGACGATCAGCCCGCCGCCAAGCAGGATGGGCAAGCTGGGAACCGAGCGAAATGCGACAAAGCCGATAACCTGCCAAACGATGAACAGCGTGGCGATGTAGAAGCCGACTACCCGCTCGAACGGCAGCGGAGCGAGATTGAGTAAGACGCCATAGCCAAGTAGCAGCACACCGCCCGCGAACAAGACCAGCGCTCGCACGCCGCCCGCCTGATCGAACAGGCCCTTTCGGACGATCGCATCGCCGCTTGCTTCAAGCGTGGTTGCGCCAACCAAGAACGCGAGGGCCAGGAGAACTTTACTCATTTGTCTTTGCCTTGGTCATTTCGGGGTGGCAGCCAAGGGATTGAGTTACGCGGTGGTCATCGTGCGGGCGTAACCGGCGATGTCGCCGCCAACGATGGCCCCAACCTCGGATATCGTGCGGCCAAAGCCGGCCAATACCGCCGTCAGCATCGCGGCGCGGCCCATGTTGATCAAGACACGTACGGCGCGGCTTTTGCTCGCACCAAAGAACCTGTAAGGCGCGCCGTCTTCGGCCCACAGGATGGCGGCGATGACTACCGCCGAGATGCCGACGCTCAGCGACAGGGCGATGATGTGCCACAACTCGGCGGTGGCGAACGTGTCCCGATCGTCGCGATATCCGTCACGGCTCGCCGGACTATCCCCAAATGGCGCTCGGTGCATCTTCTAGCCACCTCGAAACGCGGTCGCTTCTCGATCCGAGGCACATCACTCTTCGACGCAAAGCTTCGTGGATACGATGACCCAGTACCAGCCGATCTACCCGTGTCGGCCGCGAGCCGGCCCACGACATCAACGTGATCGTCGAAATCGCCCAGGGCGGTAATCCCGTCAAATACGAACTCGACAAGGCATCGGGCGCTCTCTTCGTCGACCGCTTCTTGCACACCGCGATGTTCTATCCCGGCAATTACGGGTTTGTGCCGCACACGCTCTCGGAGGACGGCGATCCAATCGACGTGCTCATTGTCGGTCAGGTCTCGGTTGTTTCCGGCGCGGTCGTGCGCTGTAGACCGATTGGCGCATTGTTGGTCGAGGGTTCGAATTCCTTCGCCCGCTCCAAATTCTCTCGATAGCCGTCGCTTACCCGCCCAGCATATCACGTGGCCGGGGCGCAAAGGCTCTGCCGGTAAGAAGTCGCCGTGGCTCGCTACGGTCGGATCGCTGCGCTAACATGCGGTCGTGGTTACCCTGGTTCAGGAGGGAACGACGATGACACGCGCATACGGCGTTGTTGACGCTGACGGTCATATCCTCGAACCGCTGACTCTTTGGGACGACTATATCGACCCGGCGTTCCGCGAGCGCCGGCCGCGTTTTGTGATCGACGAGAACGGCAAGGAGCGTCTGACCGTCGAAGGCAAAATGCTTGGCAACCCCCGGGGTATCGGCAGCCTCGGCGCGGTCGGGGTCCGCCAGGGCACGGTGAAACTCGACAGCCAGAAATATGCCGACGGGAAGAAAGGCGGGTTCGATCCGCACGCGCGCATGGTCGACATGGACGCCGACGGCATCGACGCCGCGTTCCTCTATCCGAGCCTCGGCCTCTTCACCGGGGCGGTCGAGGATCCGCCGCTCGCCGCCGCGATGTGCCGTGCCTACAACCGCTGGCTGGCCGATTACTGCAAACCCTACCCCGATCGGCTGTTCGGCGTCGCGATGCTGCCGATGCAGTCGGTCGAGCTGGCGATCGAGGAGATGAGATACGCGCGCGAGGCGCTGGGGATGCGCGGCGGCTTCCTGCGACCGAACCCGTATCACGGCATGAAGATGATCAGCGACCCGATCTATGAGCCGTTCTGGGCGATGGCCGAGGCGCTCGACTTCTCGATCGGGTTCCACGAGGGCTCGACCAATGCGATGCCGACGGTCGGCGTCGACCGCTTCGCCAACGACCGTGCCGCGCGCCACATGATCTCGCACACGATGGAGATGATGCTGGTGGCGATGGCGGTGATCTGGGGCGGGGTCGTCGACCGGCATCCGAAGCTGCGTGTCGCCTTTCTCGAGTCGGGCGGCGGGTGGATCGCCCCGTGGCTCGACCGCATGGATCGCCATTTCGACGATGCCGGCTTCAACGACACCGCGCCGAGCCTGCGGCCGACCGATCTCTTCCGGCGCAATTGCTGGATCTCGTTCGAGCCGGTCGAGAG
Organism: uncultured Alphaproteobacteria bacterium; assembly: GCA_963712835.1. Lineage (GTDB taxonomy): Bacteria > Pseudomonadota > Alphaproteobacteria > ATCC43930 > CGMCC-115725 > DATARH01. The sequence goes on from CAVQJJ010000002.1 coordinate 51,678, forward strand.
CAGCATCGCGGTTCTGGCCGACTATATCGGCCCGCACAAGATTATGTGGGCGACCGACTATCCCCATCAGGACGGGTTCTTCCCCGGCGCGCCGCAAATGATCCGCGACCGGCTCGGGCCGCTATCCGCCGAGGCGAAGCATCAGGTCATGGCGGGCGGCGCGCTCGGCTTCTACGGGCTGAACTAAAGCGCGCCATGCCCACTGCCGAAGCCGGCGCCGTCAGCCTGTTTTTCAAGGACGCCGGCGGCGGCGAAACGCCGGCTCTGCTGCTCCACGAGCTGGGCGGCAGCAGCGAGAGCTGGCGTGCCGTGATCCCGCAACTGGCGGCGGATCGGCGGGTGATCGCGGCGGATTTGCGCGGCGCCGGACGATCGGAAAAGCCGGCGGGCGGGTTCTCCCTCGCCGATGCCGCCGACGATCTCGATGCGCTGCTGCGCGCGCTGAACATCGACCGGGTCGACGTGATCGGCGCGGCGCTGGGCTCGCTGGTCGGCGCGCTGCTGGCGATCCGCCATCCCGACCGCGTGCGCCGGCTGATGATGTGCGCGGTGGCGCCGGACATGGCGGGGACGACCCGCACCTATCTCGTGGATCGAGCTGCGAAGGTGCTAGTCGTCGGCATGCGCGGTGTGGCCGACGCGAGCCTCGCCAATTCCTTCCCTGAATCGCGGGCGGCCGAGCGGGCCGCTTATCGCGCCATCTACCTCGGCAACCATCCGGCCGCCTATGCCGAATTGTCGCTCGCGCTCGCGCGGTTGGAGATGACCCCCAAGGAGTGGGGCGCGATCAGCGCACCGACTCTTGTCGCGTCCGGCGCGCATGATTTCCTCTGGCCGCCGCCGATCGGTCGTGACGTGGCGGCGCTGATCCCCGGCGCGCAGTTCGCCGTGATGGATGATGCCGGCCATTTCCCGCATCTGCAGGCGCCGCGGAGCCTCGCTCGGCTGGCGCGCGATTTCCTGGGAGGGTGAGGGAAATGGGCGCTCGCTCGTTTCAGACGATGGTGCCGATGCGCGACGGCGTGCGGCTCAACACCTTCGTCTTCCTTCCCGCGGGGGGCGGGCCGCGCTGGCCGGTGATCCTCCATCGCACGCCTTACGGCATCGCCGCCGCCGACGCGCCGCATAAATTCGACCACACGCGGGCTTGGCTCCCGAACCCTGCCGAGCCAATGCGCGGCTCGATCCTTAGGGGCTGGCAGGCGATCACCGCGCACGGCTACGCCGCAGTCTACCAGGATTGCCGCGGCCGCCACGGCTCGGAAGGTGAAGACCGGGTCTATGCCGACGATGCCAATGACGGCTACGACACGCTCGACTGGATCGCCGCCCAGGACTGGAGCAACGGCCAGGTCGGCATGTCCGGCTCCTCAGCCGGGGCGACGACGACCTTTGCCGCCGCATCGACGCGGCATCCGAGCCTCCGCGCGTTTTTTGCCCAGGCGGGCGGCTCCAGCATCTACGACGACGTCGTCTGCGAGGGCCAGGGCATCGAGATGGAGCGGCTGTGGCTGTGGGTGTCGAAGAACATCCCCGGCCTCTCCGCGTCGCACCGCGAGGCGGTCATGAAACGGTTCGGGATCGGGGCCGCCGATCTCGAGCGCGCCGCCGCCTCGGCCGCCGAGCGTTGGAACCGGCTCGACGCGGCTCGGCAGGCGAACCCGCCGTTCGTCGACTCGCCCGATTGGCTGCGGCTGCCGCTGACCGGCTATCCCGATTTCGCCACCTGGCAGCCGTTCCTCAACGAGATCATCAGCCACCCTGCGCCCGACGAATTCCGCGCGCGACACAATTTCCGCCGCACGATCGACATCCCCGGGTTTCACGTCACGAGCTGGTTTGACATCTTTCAGACCAGCGTCATCGCCGCGTTCCAGGAAATCCAGGCGCGCACCGGCACCCAGAAACTGTGGGTCGGCCCCAATGAGCATTATTTCGTCTACGCCAGCAATTTCTGGCCGCGCGACCCGTATTTCGAGTGGTTCGGCCACTGGCTGAAGGACGAACCCAGCGCCCTCGTCGACGAGCGCGCGGTCTATTACTCGCCGCGCGCCTGGGTCGACGACCGTAGCGCCTATGCGCCCACCGATTGGCGCCGCGCCGAACGCTGGCCGCCGCCCGGCGTCGCGCCGCGCCGGCTCTACCTCCGCGGCGACGGCACTCTCGGCGCCGCGCCGGACGGCGAGCCGCGCCGCTACCGCTACGACCCGCGAAAGCCGATCCCGACGCTTGGCGGGCGGAATATGCTGATCGACGCCGGGCCCCGCGATCAGCGCCCGGCACAGGCGCTGCCGGATTACGGACTGATCTATCGTGGAGAACCGCTCGCTGCCGACATGACCATCGCCGGCAATGTCCGGGTATCGCTCAATATCGGCTCTGATTGCCCCGATACCGATTTCGTCGCCAAGCTCGTTGACCTGTTGCCGGATGGCCGGGCGATGCTGCTGATGGACGGGATCACGCGGGCGATGTACCGCGACCCCGTAGCCGGCGCGCAACGGCTGGAGCCAGGTCGGGTATATCCGCTGATCATTGACCTTGGCCTCATTTGCCATACGTTCCAAGCGGGCAGCCGGATCGAGATCGACGTCACCAGCAGCAACTTCCCGCGCCGCGCCCGCAACACCAACAGCGGGAATACAATCCTCGCCGGTGACGGCGAAGACGCGATCCGGATCGCCGCGAACACCATCCACCACGCTTCGGCGGCGCCGTCTTTTGTCGAGCTACCGGTGCTTGCGTCCTAGCGTCGTGACAAATACATGGCGCCCATGCGAGTCAGCGGCGCGTGTTAATCTCGGCCCCATGGAACCGCCGACAGAGCAAGCCGATGCCCCAGCGGCCTTCGAGCCGTTGGTAAGCGTGGTGATCCCGGTCTACAACCGCGCGCATCTGATCGGCCGCGCGATCGCGTCGGTGCTCGCCCAGGGCTATCAGCACTTCGAGATCATTGTTGTCGACGACGCATCCGACGATGAGCTGGCGGCGGCGCTGGCTCAGACAGCCGATCCGCGGCTGCGCAGCATCGCGCACCCGCGCAACCGCGGCGCGGCGGCCGCGCGCAACACCGGCATTGCCGCCGCCCAAGGCGAGTTCGTCGCGTTTCTCGACTCCGACGACATTTGGTATCCGCAGAAACTGGCTTTTCAGGTCGCCGCGATGCGCGACCAACCGCCCGAGGTCGCAGGCCATGTCTGCGCTTATGACTGCATCAAGGCGGGATACAAGCCGCGCCGGATCGCGCCGAATTGGCTCGACCAGGCTTTCAGCCGCGCTGTGCTCTTCGGCTGCACGTGCGGCCCCGGCACCACGCTCCTCTGCCGGCGCGCCGCTTTCGCCGATGTCGGCCCGCTCGACGAAGAGTTGCGCCGGCTCGAAGATTGGGACTGGCTGCTGCGGCTTGCCGGCCAGGGCTATCGGCTGCTCGGCTCGGCGCGCGCGCTCGCGCGGGTCGAGGTGGAGGCGCAGCCGCGGCGCCGCGACATCGATGTCGCGCTACGGCGCATCGCCGTTCGGAACAATGCCGCGGTCGCGAGCCAGGGGAGCTCGGCACGCCGGATTTTCGCCGCCAGCCTGCATCTCGAGCAGGCCGCTTCCGCCTTTGGCGAACGGGCCTACGCGCGCGCGCTGGGCGAAGTGATGCGTGGGATCGGCTGCTATCCGCTGCAAGGCGGCGCCTTTTATCGGCGTCTTGCGCAGCATGCAGCCGGGCCGTTGAACGGCGCCATGCGACGAAGCCGCAGACGTAAGCCGGGCGTCGCTGATTAAGGGTAAGGCGCCGGGCATGGGGACCCTTGAGCCACTCTCAGCTCAGGGCGCGGTTGCGCCGTTTTAGGAGCGCTGCGACGTGCTCGTGCCCTTGGTCACTCCTGTTGTCGATTCCGATGCGATCCTGCGGGTGGGGGGCAGTAAGCCGCGGGTGGGCAAAAAGCCCTTGGCAGCGGTCGCCACCGCGGCCATGGTGACGGCATGACACGTCGAACTGGGCCTTTGCGCTCCACCTCGGCCGCGGAGTCGTTCGGTTGAAGCTGACGATCGACACCGACGCCGCCACGGTGACCGTCGGAGACGCGCAGGAAGTCCGGACACTGCCGCTCGCGACCGCTGAGGCGTTCGAGCTTGTTTCGGAAGCCTGGCTTCGTGTCGGGTGGGACGTGAAATATGTTTACAGTTTCACCTGGCTCGGGCGCCCGATGATACAGCTGCCTGAGGACATGATCCGCTTGCAGGAGGTCATCTATGCGCTAAAGCCCGATGTCATCATCGAAACCGGCATCGCGCATGGCGGCGGCTTGGTTTTCTACGCGGGATTATGCCGGCTGATGGGCAAGGGGCGGGTGATCGGCGTTGAGCGTGAATTGCGGCCGCGCAATCGCACAGCGCTTGAAGGGCATAGCCTGTTCGATCTGATCACGCTCGTTGACGGCGACTCGGTCGCGACGGAAACGGTGGCCCGCGTCAAGGCGCTAGTCCAGCCTGGCGAAAGCGTACTGGTGCTGCTCGATTCAAATCATACGAAGGCCCACGTTCTTGCCGAACTCGATGCGTACGCCCCGTTAGTCACATTGGATTCTTACATTGTCGTCATGGATGGGATCATGGCGAGCCTGGCTGGAGCACCGCGCTCGAACCCAGCTTGGGTCACCGATAATCCGGGTGCGGCTCTACGGGAATGGATAGCTAAGCGTCCAGAGTTCAGCGTAGCGGAACCGGATTTCGTATTTAACGAGGGCGCGGTCGCGCAACGGGTCACCTATTGGCCGGAGGGGTTTATCCGCCGGATAGCCAGGTGATCGCGGCAGGCGGCTGAGACCCTGCCACCCATGTAGCCGGCAATGCGACAGGAGCTGCCATGCCGAACAAAGAGCAGGAGATGCGCACGTTTTGGTCAGAGCGAGCGCGACTCTACGGCAGCGATCCGCGCGCAAACACCAACGACATTTGGCTGCGGGAGCTGGAGATCGCTTATATACAACGCGTTCTAAAGTCTTTTCCGGCTGATCGGATCCTGGACTTCGGCTGCGCCAACGGTTTTTCTACGCAACGCATCGCGGACGCTTCCTCGCGCGGGCGATTTATCGGCATCGACATCAATGAAGACATGATCCTCGCTGCTCGTGCTGGATCGAATGAGCCATCATCAGCCAGTCCTGTCGAATTTCGGCGCCTTGACGTACTTAACGACCCAATCGACGAACGTTTCGATTTCATCTACGCAATTCGCGTGTTCCAAAACATGGATTGCCTTGACACGCAAAAGCGGGTTTTCGAGCGCCTTTGCGAGTTGCTGGTTCCTGGTGGCAGGCTAGCCTGCATCGAAACCTATGCCGATGGATATGCGGAGCTCAACCGCGACCGTGTCCAACTCGGGCTATCGCCGCTGCCGGATCATCCGCATCTGACGTTGCTGTCAGACGAATTCGATGAATATGCCTCTGCTCGTCTCAAGTTCATCGACCGTCAATATGTGTCGTCGAGCTATTATCTCATCACTAGGCTGGCATATTCTTATATGGCCAAAGTAAACAGCGAGGCGATCGACTATAATCATCCGCTGCATCAAGTCGCTGCGATGGTGCCGCAGGTCGGTAATTATGGGCCGCAACGCGCCTTGCTTTTCGTTAAGGAATAAAGGCGCTCAGACCATCGTCGTCGCCCGCCAATGGTAACGGTAGATGTGGCCGGGCACGGTCGAGGGCAGCGAGACAATCATGTGTCCGGGATTGGTCTCTGTTATCTCGGCGGGCACATCGCATTGAGCCACGACATCATAAGCAAAATCGGCCGCCCCGGTTGTCGGCGAATAAACTTTTGAGACAGCGCGTTTCGGCTGCTCCTGTTTCTGTACCCGAAATACCACGCGATCTTCCGTTTGATCGCCGACCGCGCGGAATTGATAAGCGCCATCTTGCGCACCGGGGGTCCCCGGTCGAACACCCGGCCAGTAGCTCTTTTCTTCGTAACGCTCGACGCGTAGCCTTGCCAGCGCCGGTGGCTCGGGCGGGGCCGTCGGTGCCGTGCCGCTCCGAAGTGCACAATCGGCAATCCATACAGTTGCGCCGGGAGTGGTCATAAATTGACTCGTCGTGGCGCTTTCAACCATCAATGAGTGGCCGTCATTCCATTCCCCATCGACAGTGGTTAGCCGATCCGGTCCGCAACTCAGTCCGATCTGGAAGTAAAGCGCGATTGGAATGCCCGACATGCAGCGAAACGGCCCGGCTGAATCTGCTTCAATAGCGACTTCGATGCCCTGCCACTTGCCGGCGGTTACGTGACGATTGGTCGTCCAATTGCGAGTCGCGTCTCCCGCGTTTAGTGTGCAACCGACATCGAGGTCGATGTTGCTCATGATGGCGAACGTCATAGCAAGAGGCAAACTGCCGGCCTCTCCCGCCTCGCCGTCGCCCGACCAAATGTCGCCGAGCGCCCCAACGAGTTCGTCGTAAACGACTGGTTGAAACAATTGCAAACGGTCAAGGCCGGTGACCCTTGGTGCGGGGCGGGTAATCGTGATGCGCGAGGCAGCAGCGGCGCTCAGTCCGCTTCCGCCGCGCAGAAATACCCGCTGGGCCGTTGCGCTAGCACCTTCTGCTAAAAACTGTACATACCAACGGCTGGCCACAGGGGTAGCAGAACCGAGCGCATTGTGGCACGGCACCTCGGCGCCTTCATTGAGCTCGTCCAGTAGCATTCCGCCATTAACCAATATGTTGTGCATCCTACGATCCATAAAACGCGTGGATCGCTTGCGCGATGCGATCGACGGTCTCAGCCTCCATGTAGGAATGCAGCGGCAGCGAGAGGATCTCGGCGCTGACGCGATCGGTCACTGACAAGTCGCCGCGCCGGCAGTCGCGGAACAGGGTAAATTGATGTCCGGGCTGCCAGTGAATCCCGGTGTCAATTCCGTGCCCAGCAAGATGCTGACGCAGCGGCCCACGATGCTCCGGCGGCACGCGGATATAATAAAGGAAAGGAACAACATCTGAAAAATCGGTCTGTGGCGTCTTTACCTCGGATACGGAGTCGAGGGCGGCGTTATACAGTCGGCAAGCAGCTCGCCGACTCTCCCCCATTTCATCGATGCGGGACAGTTGAGCCAGCCCGATCGCAGCGTGCAGGTTCGACATGTGATAGCGGAACCCGAGGCCTTTGACGTCGTAAGTCCAAGCCCGGGCGTTGCCGTACATGATTTCAGCCGGCTGAGTCATCCCGATCAGACGCATCTCGTGCAGCCGCGACATCTCCTCCTTGCCGCGCACGACGATGGCGCCACCGTCTATGCATGTGATGGTCTTGACGGGATCAAAGCTGAACATGGTCAAATCGGAAAACGAGCCGACTTTGCGGCCGCCGGAGACAGAGCCGAGCGAGTGCGCCGCGTCATGGATAACGCGCAAATTATACCGCGCGGCAAAATCCTGGACGCGCTCGTGGTCCGCAAGGATGCAGTCGTAATCCATCACGATGATGGCTTTGGTCCGATCGGATATGAGCTGCGCCGCGCCATCCAGGTTGATGGCGAGCGACCGCTCATCGATATCGCAGAACACCGGCATCGCCCCGGTCGCGATGATGGCTTGGAAATCGGCGACATTGTTGAAAGCGGGCGTGATCACCTCATCGCCGGGGCCAACTCCTGCGAGCAGCAGGGACAGGTGAAGCGCCGCGTGACCGGTGCTGACCGCGACGACATGGCGGTCTTCCGCTTCGAGAAAACTTCGTAGCGCGCGTTCAAATTCATCCACGTAGCTGCCCATGCCGAGCCAGCCCATTTCGAGCGCTTCGCGCGCCGCGCGCATCTCGGCCTCGCTAATGGCCGGTTTGAACACCGGTATGGCAGGTTCATTCATGTCGAACTCTCAATATGGCTGCCTGTCGCCATTCTCGGCGACCGCTTCGTCTAGCGGCTCGCGGCGGGCGAGGCAAGCGACGAAGGCTGCCATGCAAAAGGCCGCCGCCAATCCGGTACGTTGCGCTTTGGCGGGTACTGGCGGAAACTTCGGGCCGATGAGCTCCGACCTTTTGACCGTCGTCATCGCCAGCCGCAACCGGCCCAATTTATGCGCGCGATTGGCGCGGTTCCTGCGCAAGGCCGGCTGCCCTCATCCGATTGTCATCGCCAATTCAAGCCGCGGGCCCGAGGCCGACACCCTCAAGACACTCTGCGACGGTCTGGCCACGGTTTACTCGGTTAACCCCGATATCGATTTCCTGGAGAAGATGCGAGCGACGATCGCCACGATCACGACGCCCTACGTCGCCATGATGCCCGATGATGACATCACGTTTCCACACGCCATTGAGCAGTGTCTTTCGCATCTCGTTGAAAACCCAGAGGTTACCGCAGCGCAAGGCTATGTTTTAGGCTTCACGGCAAATGAAGGCGCCTTCGACGTTCAGCGCGTCGTGTTTTTCGCGCCGAGCTTGGACGAAGACAATCCAATAAGGCGCTTACACCAACTCATTCGGCGTTATCAGCCTTATTTTTGGGCGGTATTTCGACGGGACGCGTTGCTCACAGCAATCCAGCAGGCACAGCGTTGCTCTCTGTACTATTTTCAAGAAACGACGCTGATAGCGACCCTGGCGCTGCACGGGCGCTTTGCGCGTCTGCCGTGCATTTACATGTTGAGAGGAACGGAACCCTCAGAGGTCTCGCTCACGCAGATCCACCCGTTCTTCGCTTTCTTGCTCAACTCAGAGAAATTCCTCTCCGCCTATCACGAATATCGCGAGGATCTTATTGAAATGATCAATAGAGATTTTGCGCCGGTCCCATGTCCGCCAGACCAATTGCGGCATATGCTCAACCTACTGCACCTCATCTACTGGCGGTCAGACATCCACGCCGGAATGATGGAGCATATGGTGATGCAGATGCTCGATCCGGATTTTCCACGTTTGGTACTGGCGCGACCTGAGCCGGCCGTTCGGCCTTTCGACGCGGCTATGGACGTGACGGTGGCATCGGCACGTCCCGGCCGCCGATACATCTGGAGACATGAAGTTCTTGAACCGGAACCACGGAACGAGATCAGTATAACCGGCGAAGAACGAAAGAGGATAATTGCTGCTCTAGAGGAGTACGACGACGTTTAAGTTGATCAGTCGGCACTAGCCGCAAAAATTCAGTCCGTTAGTATATGTGGCTCGGGCACAGGCACGATCAGCCGGCCACCAGAGTTGAGATACTCCCGCTGTTGTGCGGCGATCTCGGTCGCAAAGTTCCATGCTAGCAGCAGCGCATATGCAGGGCGGCGACGGAGCAGCTCCTCGGTGGCCAGGATTGGTAGCCGGACCCCCGGCATCGCCAAGCCTTGCTTCCATGGACTGCGGTCGACGACAAAATCGACGAGATCGGCGCCTATGCCGCAATAATTCAAGAGCGTCGCTCCTTTAGCCGATGCGCCATAGGCGGCTATCGCGTTGCCGTCCTGACGCAAGCCAGCAAGAAATCCGCGAATACGCGGCGCAAGGGCCCGAACATTGTCGGCAAAGCGGTGATAAGTCGCCGGATCGCGGACGCCCCAGCGTTCCTCATCCGATAGCATCCGGGCAACAGCCGGCCCTGGTGCTTCAGCGTCGGCATGAGCGATGAAAAGGCGCAATGACCCCCCGTGGACCGACAGGCGTTCAACGTCGACGAGTTGCAGCTTCGCGCCCGCGATCAGCGATTTGAGCGGCGTCAGAGCGAAGTAACAGAGGTGTTCGTGATAGATCGTATCGAACTCGAGCCGATCGATCAGGTCGAGCAGGTAGGGGAACTCGACAATGGCGAGCCCGCCCGGCTTTAAGATCGTAGCGATACCCGCGAGAAAGCCTCGTAGATCGGCAACATGGGCCAAGACATTGTTGGCGTGCACGATATCCGCAAGAAGTCCTCTGGCGCGCAGCCTCACCGCCAGGTCCAAACTGAAGAACTCGGTTTCCGTGTTGATCCCGCGACGACGTGCGACCTCTGCGATTTCCTCGGCGGGCTCGATTCCCAGAACGCCAACCCCCGCTCCGCGGTAGTGTTGCAGCAGGTAGCCGTCATTGCTGGCGATCTCGATAACGAGGCTCGTCGAATCGAGGCCACGCTTCGGGATCAGCCGCCGCACCAGATCCGCAGCATGGGCAACAAAAGCCGGCGAATTTGATGACAGGTAAACGTAGTGCCGAAAGAGCAGCTCAGGATCGATCGTCTCTGCAATCTGCACAAGCGAGCACGAACGACAAACCGTCAGGGTCAACGGAAAACGCGCTTGGCTCTGGGCGAAATCACGGGGATCGACGAGCGAGTTCGCCAGCGGCATCTGCCCTAACAGCAGGACCTGCTGCAAGATACCGCTGCACCCACGGCAGCGCCCATCGGCAGCCGCCGATGCTTGCTTGCGGTTTCGCGACATCAGTCCAAGCGACAGTCTGCGAGGTAAGGCAAGTTCCTATCGCGATCGCTTAGCACAGGATCGGAAAGAGGCCAGGATACTCCGACAGCCGGATCGTTCCAGACGATGCCACGCGCGGCATCTGGAACGTATTCCGCAGAAATATAGTAAAGGATGGCAGTATCATCCGCCATCGTCTGGAACGCGTGCGCGCAGCCCTTGGGAATGTAGATCATCGTCGCGTTCTCAGCGGACAGTTCGACCGCATAGTGTTCGCCGAAGGTTCGTGAGTCACGCCGCAGATCAAGCGCCACGTCAAAAACCCGTCCGGCGACGCACTGGACGAGCTTGGCCTCACGGTGCGGCGTGCTCTGAAAATGAAAACCACGGATCGTTCCGGCGCGGGAGGTGACGGAAAGACTGCATTGCAGTGGCCGAAAGTCGAGGCCGCGCTCCGCAAATTCACGAAAGCAATAGGTACGGCCAAAGAAACCGCGCCCGTCATGCTGTCGTTCGATATGGATTTCGATCAAGTCGTCGATGGGCGTCGGCACGAACCGCATAGCGTTCAGTCCCCCCGGACTGTGCTACGGGCAACGGCCTCGTACGCCGCTATCTCTCCGAGGGTCATGCTCCAGCAGTCTTCTCCGGATAAGGCGGCCCGGTACCAGTCAATCGTCCGGCTTACGGTTTCCTCCAACGCCCATGGGGCAAACCAGCCTAGCTCCCGTCGGGCGCGGTTCGAGTCAAGAGCCAACAACTCGGTTTCAGGATAATCGCCGGCCTGTTCCGCCGCAGAAACCGACGCGCCTTCGCCCCAGGCTTTTGCCGCCAGTTGCGCCAACCGCCGCACCTGAACCGTGTCGCTAGGGTGGGGGCCGATGTTGAACGCGCCGATTGGGCGCCGCCGCCGGGATGCCAGCTCAGCCGCCAAAAGTATGCCGTTCACGGCATCGAGAACGTGCTGCCAAGGCCTTCTTGCGCCGGGCCGTCGAAGGACAAGCGGCCTTCCCATCGAAAAAGCTCGGATTGCATCGGGGATAATTCTGTCAGCTGCCCAGTCGCCACCGCCGATGACATTGCCGGCCCGGATTGTAGCGCACCCGATCTGTAAGCCCTCGAAATACGCTTGCGCATAGCTCTCGACTGCGATTTCGCAGCACGCTTTGCTGGCCGCATAGGCGCCATTGCCGCCGAGGGCGTCGCTTTCCCGTGCTGCGCGATCACCCGCATCAGCGTAAACTTTATCTGATGTCATGAGAACGATGGCGGTGGTGGGCCGACGCCGTACCGCTTCCAAAATATGAACTGTTCCCATTAGGTTCGTCGCAAACGTCTCGGCCGGGTTACTGTGCGCCATACCCACAAGCGCTTGCGCGGCACAGTGCACCACAATTTCGGGAGCGGCGGCGGCAACGGCATCGGCGATCGCCTCGGGATCGCGAATGTCGACGCGCGCCGAAGAGATACGGCTTCCCAGTTGGCACAGATCGTAAAATGAAGGAATCGTGGGCGGATCCAACGCGAGACCGGTCGTCTTTGCGCCAAGCACGGTCAGCCATGCGGAAAGCCAGCCGCCCACAAAACCGGTATGCCCCGTGACGAGAACGCGACGGCCGCGCCAAAATGTCGGATCGACGACCCGATTACCCAGTCCCATCACCAGGTTTTCCACGGTGCGGCGCCGCTCGCCCAAAGCTCATTGAGCAGTTGCATTTCACGATAGGTGTCCATGCACTGCCAGAAGCCGCGGTGCTGGAAGACCGCGAGCTCGTTCTCGCGTGCCAGGGTGTCGAGCACTCCACTCTCAAGCGATAGGCCGGGGTCCGATGAAAAACCAGCGACAGTCTGTTTTTCGAAGACGAAAAAGCCGCCATTGATCCATCCCGCCTCGGTTTGCGGCTTCTCGGCAAACGATCGGGCAAGGTGCCCATTCACCGATAATTCGCCGAACCGGGAAGACGGTCGAACCGCTGTGACCGTCGCCTTTTTTCCGGTTTTCAAATGGAAGGCCAATAGCGCGTCAAGGTCCACGTCCGACACACCGTCTCCGTAAGTCGCGAAAAAGCGCTCGCCGGTAACGTATTCTGCTGCCCGCCGAATGCGCGCGCCGGTCATCGTGACGGCTCCCGTATCCGCGAGCGTAACACGCCAATCGAGTAATGAGGAACGAAGAACGGAAACCGTCCCATCTGCAAGATTAATCTGTATGTCAGAGTTATGATGCAAGAAATTGAGAAAATAATCCCGGATGATCTCGCCTTTATAGCCCAGGCACAAAACAAAATCTCGCACCGAAAAGGTACGGTAATGATTCATAATATGCCAAAGAATAGGGTGCGCGCCAATCGCGACCATCGGCTTTGGCTTGAATTCCGTCTCCTCGCGCAGTCGCATGCCCTGGCCACCACACAGGATGACGACTTCCATCCCGGCCGCTTGATGCATTCCACCACCAAAAGGGACGTGAATCATATTTTGCGGCGATAAGCAGCCCCGCGGAAGTTGTCAAGCCGGCTCTTGATCTTCGGGCCCCAATCCCGTGCTGACGCAGCATCCGCATGCGTGGCGTCTACGGGGGGTGCGGGAACAGGCATTGCCGGAAATATGCCCTCCGGCCATATGAGGCTCGAAGGGTTACGATCGGACGTCGTTTCCTGCGCTTCTGGGATAGTCATGAGCGATCGGAACCGCTCGAGGGGGAACACGCACCTGCCGAGGCCGCAATTTCAACCATGTGCCGAGCTCTGGCGGCCTCAGCCGAGCAATTTGTGCCGCTTTCCGGGCAACGGTATGTTCTCATCGAACGTGAACGCCCGAGCCCAGCCGATTAACTATGCGGCGGCGTCCGAGCAATAACAGATAGGACTGCATAAACAAGATGATCCGGCAATCCGTAAAGCGCGTGTTGTGCAGGCTCGCGCCCGACCCTCAGACGCGCCTCTTTCTGAACATGGCGGCGGCGGGCGCGCAAAACGGACGATTCGGCCTGGCAACGGCACGGGACCGCTGGGCGGCGCCATTCGCATGGCGGTGGGCGACCGCTCGGGGGCTTGACCCATCGGACATCGCCCAGCCGGCCGGATGCCCGTCGGCCGACCTTGCCGCCGACGACCCAATCGCTGCGATCATGGCTTCTCCCGATTTTCCCGAGTTCTCCGCGTTCTTCAACGTACCCAGCGCCGAGGAGCCGGCGCTCGTTTCGGCCTATACCCAAGGTTTGCTTTACGCGCTGGTGCGTCATCTGCGTCCCGAGCACGTGGTGGAGATCGGCAGCTATCGCCTGTCGACCAGCAGGGTCATATGCCGCGCGCTCCACGCCAACGGCCGCGGCATGCTTCACACTGTCGACCCGAACAACTGCGACGGGATCGTGGCGCTGCTCCGCCGTTGGCCCCAGCCGCTGCGCGACCGGTTATGCTACTATCCGGTCTCGTCGATGGAGTTTTTTGCCTTCGCGCCGAAGCTCGCACTCCAGAGCGAGCTTGTCTTTGTCGACGGCAACCACGACTACGAATATGCCCTGTTCGATATTTTAAGCGCGGAGCGGCTGGTAACTCCGGGCGGGTTCATCGCCATCGACAATATCAGCCAGGGTGGGCCGCTCTACGCTGCGCGTAATTTCATGCGCGAGCGCCCCGGCTGGCGCGAATGCGGAAGTTCCTTGGAAACGTCGCCTCTCGGCAAAGCCTTTGATCGCGACCGCAGCACGATCCTCGGCACCGATCTGTGCGTGCTCCGCGCACCCACTCGCTACTTTGTCGGGCCGCGCCTGGAGACGAGCGGCGCGCAATGGATCGACAAAGAGAAGATTGGCGGACTCGAGCTGTCGATCGCCAGCCGCGCGAGCGGCACGCTGCACGCGCAATACGTCGTGCGCGTGGTCAAGCCGCAGAGCAGCGAGACAACCACCGAGGCCAGCGTCGAATTTCGCGACGCGGCCGGCCCCACCCGGGTCGAGCTGCCGTGGCGCTTCGCGCCGGACGAGATGCCGCTGAAGCGGTCGGTGGAACTGTGGCTCGGCTGGGTGGGCGAAAAGGACCTCGAACTGAGCGGCCGCCCCATCTTCTATTGAGACACAGGGGCGGCTGTTTGGGGTTTGGTCCCCTGTCAAATAAGGGCCCATGAGGTGACCCTTAAGGGGTCTGTTCCGTCCCACCGAAACCATGGCTCGGCGGTGACCAACTGGACGTCCTCGACATTGTCCTCGGGACCGCCCAGCGGCATTACGACCGTTCCCGCCTCAGCAATATCAAGCACTTCATTTGCAGCGAACTCGGCTGGTCGGCTGGCTCCGAAAATGCGGATCACTGTCTGCAAGTGCAGGGTGCCGGGTGCGCCGGCCTCGATCACCATGCGGAGGTTGCGCGGTATTGTGCGACCACAGCGTATTTGGCCCGGCGTGAACGGACGGCCGTCTAAAACGAGCGCGGATGGCCCCTTCAGTATGGCGAAGTTCATATGGTTCATTTGCGAGCGCAACGCGAACGGAGCCTCAACCGGCTGCTGGAGGATGCTTCCGCCAATCTCTCGCCAGTCTGTGCGCCGCGCGAGAAAATCCCTTGCGGCGAAGAACGGGCCGCCCTGATCAATATTGTCGATGAGGACAATCGCATCCGGCGCGGCTGATCGGGCGCTCGCTTCAAGGTCAAAGAGCGCATATTCATAGTCGTGATTGCCGTCAATGAGGATTAGGTCCGCCCGTTGTCCCGATTTTGCAAGATTGGCGAAATAACTCATCGAAGTCTCGGGGAAGAACGTCGTCAAAGTCTGCAATACACTGGGCCACGCTGCGATGATAGGGGGAACGCCAGCGCCGAACGGATCGATCGTGTGCAGCTGGCCGACTCCATTCGCGGCGAGCGCGGCAGCGATGATTTGTGCCGTGGCCGCTTCGTAGGTGCCGATTTCGACGACGAGGCGGGGCTGAAGGAGCCGCACGAGACAATAAAGCAGCGCCTGAGAATGGGCCGATATCAGCGACAGGCTGGCGCGTGGAAGTCCGTTGATCGCCTGGGCGCAGCGCTCGAATTCGATATGCTGCGTCAGCGCAGCGAGAAACGCATCGTCGTCTTCTGTGCGCGCAAGGTCGGCGGGGTATGGCAGTTCCAGCGGGAAATCGAGGACGCGAACGTTCGGCAGCTGACCGAGAACCGGCTTGAGGGCGCCGGAGGCTAGAGCGTCAATGGCCTTCTTCATTTCTATGAGCCGTTGATTCAGGACGTCGGTTTGATGCGCAACCTCCAGCTTCGCATCAACAAGCTGTTGATTTCAGAATCTCGGTCTGATGCGCAATTTCTAGCTTCGCATCAACGATGTACTGCGGAAGCCTCAGAAACCGTCTGAGGCTGGAAAAGACGCGCAACACGATGTGGGATCCCCCAAGAGAGCGGCAGGACAAATAACGTCGTCCATTGGCTTTGTCACGGCAGTTGTGGCAAGTGGCCCTATATACGGCCGACAACCGACAGGGAACGGATCGGCGGGATCGAGCTCGCGATCGCCAACCGCGAGCGGCGCGCTGCCCACACAATATGTCGTGCGCGTGGTCAAGTGTCGAACTTCGCGACGCCGTCGGCCCGACCCGCGGCGAGCCGCCGTGGCGTTTTGAGCCGGACGAGGTGCCGCTGATGCGGTCGGTGGAACTGTGGCTCGGCTGGTCGGGCGGCAAGGACCTCGAGCTGAGCGACCGCCCCATCTGCTATTGAGGCCGGCAAGCCCGCTTTTCTCAGAAGCTACAGAGATGACCGGGATCGTGCGGCTCGCGCAGTGTCCGTGCCAGCTCCTGGGCCAAAAGTTGAGAATAAATTCCCGCGCCCCGGATGTTGAGGTGATCATCATCCATACGGTTTTGCGGATCCCACAGCGCGGGGTATTTCGTCGGTGAGGTGAAGTCGAGGACCGGCGGATCGCGCTCGCCGCAGAGCTGGGCGATTTTCGCCGCAAGGTCGCGGGTCAGCCAAAAATTAATGTATTGCGGAGTGGTGACGATCACCGGGACGGCCCCATGCGCTTGGATATAGCGCGCGAGCGAAAGGACCAGGCGCGCCTGCGCATCCGTGGTGTGTTCGGGTTGGGGCTTGTACGCCTCTATGTCGCGCAGACGTTCCGCGTAGGCGTCATCGGCTTTTAGACTGCCATTCTCGCGAGGCCCGAGAGGATGTCCGCGCGGCGGATACCAAGGGATATAGTCCGGCGGCGTCCAAGAGAGGCCGGTATAGTGCTGCGCTAGCAAGATCAGGGCGCGCCGCGCATAATTGAAGCCCGTGATGCTCATCGCCCGCAACACGTAGGGGCTCATCATCTGATTGACGAGATAAGCACCATGCAGCGAGAAAAGCGCGATGGCGCGCCGAGTATTGGGCAGAAGGAATTCTCCGGCGCCGAGATTGGGTTCAAAAAGGACGTATTTAATACCCTTGGGCCGCGCGGTGAAAAGACATTCTACATGGACGATGGTTTCGGCGAATACTTCGTCCGGCCAACCAATATTATACGAGTGAATTCCATCAACGCCCGCTTCGGCCATGGCGGCGTCAAAGACCTCAGGATCAAACCCGTTTTGTACTCTGCTGCTCCCGAAAAAAACCAAATTGGTCGCAGGATCCTTCGCGGCAGCGGCGATTGCGGGCCGTTGCGTGCATATGTCCGCTCGCGCCAACGGCGCACTCAGCAGAGCGGCGATGCACGAGATCAGTGCGATCGGCTTGAAGCGGCGCGACAGGCGAGAGAACATGCGCGAGGGATTTGGGTTCTGCCGGCGGGACGACGTTCTGCTAAAAGAACGCCACCCCCAGCGATCCGCGGAAATTGTACGCCGGAACGCCGCACTCATCGGCAAAATCCCATAGCGAGGAATTCCAGGCGATGTTGTCGGCGACGACGATCGCGTTCTGCGACAGCTTGCGCTTTGCCTCGACGAATTCGAACATCATGTGGTCGTAACTGTGATCGGAGTCGTGGAAGAACAGGTCGATTGTATCGAGCTTCGCTACCACCTCCGGGAGCAGTATTCGAGCATCGCCCTCATAGAGCTTGGCCCAATGCTGGTAGCGATCGGGTATCATCCAACCCAGCCTCTGCTCTCCGACGACGACCTCGCCAAATACCCTTCCGCCCTCGGTCCATTTCGGGTCGTCGGGATCGAAAATCTCAGCGAGGCCGACCCCGATCAGCTCGCCGTCATTGCCGTTTTGAGCCAGCGCCAGCGTCGTGACGCCGGCAGAAAAACCGTTGCATATGCCCGTCTCGACGATTGTGCGAGGTCGCAGCGTTCTAATGAGCCAATAAAGGAACAGGGCATCGTCAAGGTTCATCCAGCCCGGCAGATAATGGCCGCCGTATCGCTGGTTGAGCTGTTCGAAGTAGCGCGTCGCCTCATCTTTTCTCTCAAAAAGCTGCGCGGCGCCGGGGACGTCCTGCAGTTCGGCGAGCGCCGCCTTTAGTTGTTCGGTCCACACTCGGTCATCGATCGCTCCATCGTGCATCAGGCCCCGCATCGCGGCCAGCACCGGGTTCAAACTCGGCCTGTCGGCATTGTACAGCCGACCCGGAAAATTCCGTACGAGCGCCGGATCGTAATTGGGATGATCGGTATTGTACGTCTTTGGTGCACGCAGCAGCGGAAGACGGCTCAGCGCATCGCCGATGAATACTTGTTCAACCGGCGCGGCACGAGGTCCCTCGCTGTGCCCTTCAGGCTCGGCCCGATCAGTCCGCGGTTGCCCCTCACCGCGCCCATCCGACTGATCGACGAGAATGTCAATGACCTGGCTCAGTTTATCATGGACGATACGCTGTTCGTTTACCGAGCCCGCAATCAATTCCCCCAGCTTATCGTTGAGAATACGCTGTTCATTCACCGAGCTTTCAATCAATTCGCCCAGCTTATCGTTAAGAATACGCTGTTCATTCTCAGAACTAGCAATCAATTTGTCCAGCTTATCGTTGATAATATGCTGTTCGCTCACCGATATTTTAACCCATTCGGCGAATTTATCACTAAAGTCTCGCATGATGTATGACAAATTGTCATCCGTATTTTTATTTTGACTTAACGAAATATCGATTAATTCGTTTAGCTTGTCGTTAATTATTTTTTGCTCATTCACAATATTTCCAATAATCTCACTTAATTTATCATTGAGGAGGGCCGATTGATTGACGATCCCCTCCTTCATGGCGACGGTTTCTTTTCCGATCGCATCGATTCTGTCGATAAAGCCGCGGAAAAACGGGATACTTTTCACTCAAATCTCCCAGAGGGGCGAGAGGCCGGTTTTTAGAAGACCTCAATCTCGTGCGCCAGTTTCACCTTGCCATGCCAGCCACGACTCTACGACACACTGATCCATACCGTCATCGACCAGAAGCGCGGGCATGAACGTGACTTCGATCGTGCCGGTTTTCCCATCGATCATTTTTTGGTATCGGGCGCGGCCTCCGCCGTGTGCGCGTCGCTGTGTCCGCGGAGCACGCATTGGAGTCCGAATTGGGGTTGCGTCTAGAGAGAGCCGAACTCCGCCAACCGGCCGATTTGTCCGTGGAATTTCGCCGCGACTTTCGGGCCGCCCCGTGACGTCATGCTCGAGTCGCGCGCGCAGCACAATCAGGTCCCCTCGATCGATCCCGGTTCGGGAGCGATCGATCGCCCTGATGTCGTCGTCGGACGCCTTGGGAGGGATCATGCCGCCGTCGCGCCGCTCGGGGCGAGCCCGCAGGAAATCCATCGCGGCAAAATAGGGCCAGGGCTCAGGGGCATTGTTAATGAAGATAAATTCACCGCGCGACACCCGGCGCGCCGCCGCTTCGATATCAAACCCGGCAAACTCAAAATTGTGGTTTCCGTCGATCACGACGATCTCGGGGCGCAGCTTCTGAAAATCCGGGCGCATAAGCCCCCATCAGGTTGCCGCGTTTGGAACGGCGGCGTGGTCTTAGCGCAGAGCATGGGCAGTGTCTACCGGTGTACGCCCTTGCGGATCGGCAGGCGCCGGATATCATCCTCCGCTATACGCAGCACGTTCGTGAATTGGTCTCGAAAGGCACAGTGCGGCTCCCGCGCCGCGTTCGAAACTATTGGCAATCTCTTGAGATTGGTATCGAGTGGTCGAATGAACCTCGATTGCTCGTTTGGTCGAGCACTACATCACCTTGAGGCCGCCGCGCGCATCATCACCGAGGCCATCTCGGGCGTGGTGGTTGGATTGGCAATCCGATCCGAGTTGGTATTGTCAGTGCTAAGCGCGCGGGGATCACCTGCCAATCGTTATGTTCATCGCCGCCATCGCGGCAGGCTCGGGAGAGCGTCTAGTCTCAACGTCTTCGCTCAAGTGACGACCGGAGCGGTAGAGAACGCGGTATCGGGAGAAGCAGCGAAAGACTAGTGGGACGAGCGCACGCCAAACCATTTCTCAACCGGCGACAGCAGCCTTACACCGCGCTTGCGTGAGTTCAATCGGCGCTCATTGGCCACAGGGTCAGCCCTCTAATCATGCAGCCATATCCAAGGACGACGGGGCCGACGCTGGCGGCGCCTCGATCGGCCCTGTAGGTACCGCTTGGCGGGCGGCTGACCGCGCCGCCGCTAATACCTTGAGTTTCAGCCGCATATTGCTGAGAAGCAGCCACGCCAACCGGGACAACGATACGGCTCTGCCGGCGCCACGTTGGATCTGCGCGCGGCAAAGGGCTCTCAACTCATGGAGGCTGGTCGGCTCGTGGAGGCTGGTCGGCTTGCGAAGACTGGTCGGCGTTGGGTCGAACCCTACTTCCTCGGCAAGATACAAAAGATCGGCCTGTACGGGCCGCGGCAGGTGGAGATAGTACTGTTCGAACAACAGCAACAGGATCCGCTTGGCGTTCTCGACCCCTCCGGCGTTTTGTGCGCACCAGTCGATGCAATCCTCAAACGACTCGCCGGTTTGCTCCATGATGAATTTCAAGCCGTATTGCGCGTCGATGAACTGCAACAGTCCCCGATCGTCGTTGTCGTGGAGAAGGAGGATGATCCGTGCATCGGCGCACAGGTCACTGGTCATTTCACGCGTCTCGGACATCGCACCCCCCGATGCTTTGACCCAATGCCTAGCCTAGCGATCGATCGGAGGTGTTTTAGGAATCTTTTAGCTTCTCAAACGCGGCGGTTTCGCAGTAGCTGGGAGGCGTCAAAAAGCCGGGTTACTCGCCTCTTTTTGCAGAGTTTCGCCCAACGTCCGATGGTGCGATTCGCCGGCGGCGAGAGCATGCCAAGGGCGTCGCCTGGCGCTGCCCGCAAAGTCGGGGAGCGAATTTGAAAGAATCTCCGTCGACCTCCCTGCGGCGGTGCGCTCGGCAGTCGCCGATGCGGCGTTTGCCGCTTCTGCATCACATTGTCGCCGGGAGCTGGCGCGGCATGATCTTCGGTGGTCAAACCGGTTCCGGTGGAATTAGGTTGGCGCTTACGAACGGGATCGGTGGGAAACGGCGCGGCTATGGACGACCTCATTCTGGAAACCCGCCAGTTATCCAAGGACTTCCGCGGGTTTCTGGCCGTGCGCGAGGTTGATCTCAAAGTCCGCCGCGGGACAATCCACGCGCTGATCGGGCCGAACGGCGCCGGCAAGACCACGATGTTCAACCTGTTGACCAAGTTCCTGGAGCCAAGCGGTGGGACGATCTTCTACAACGGCGATGACATCACCGCCGCGCGGCCGGCGGCGATCGCGCGCCGCGGGATTGTCCGCTCGTTCCAGATTTCGGCTGTCTTCCCGCATCTTTCGGTGCGCGACAACGTCCGGGTCGCGTTGCAGCGGCCGCTGCACAATTCCTTCCAGTTCTGGCGGTCGGAACGGGTGCTCGACCGGCTGAATGAGCGCGCCGCAGCGCTACTCGACGCCGTCGGGCTCGCGGAGTTTACACAAACTCCGGCGGTCGCGCTTTCCTATGGTCGCAAGCGCGCGCTCGAAATCGCCACGACCTTGGCGCTCGAGCCGGAAATGCTGCTGCTCGACGAGCCGATGTCGGGGCTGGGGCAGGAAGACATCGGCAAGATCGCGGGCCTGATCAAGGAGGCGGCCCGCGGCCGCACCGTGCTGATGGTCGAGCACAATTTGTCGGTTGTCGCCGAGCTTTCCGACGTCATCACCGTATTGACCCGCGGACGCATCCTGGCCGAGGGCGATTACGCCTCCGTGTCGAAGAACCCCGAGGTGATCGAGGCCTATCTGGGCACCGGCGGCGATACTGACAATTCTGGGGCGGCCGGCCATGCCTGATCTTCTGCGGGTCGAGGATCTGCACGCCTGGTACGGCGAGTCGCATGTGCTGCACGGAATGCAGTTCGATGTTGGCGAGGGCGAACTCGTCACGCTGATCGGCCGCAACGGCGCCGGGAAGACGACGACTTTGCGCGCGATCGTCGGGACCATCGTGCGGCGCACTGGGTCGGTGCGTTTTGCCGGTCACGAATTGACCCATCTGAGTTCCAACCGGGTCGCCCGGCTGGGGATCGCCTACTGCCCCGAGGAGCGCGGCATTTTCGCCAGCCTCAATGTCGAGGAGAACCTTCTCCTGCCGCCGGTCGTGCAGCGGGGCGGACTGGGGATCGACGAAATCTATGCGATCTTCCCAAACCTTGCCGAACGGCGCCGCAGCCAGGGCACCAAGCTGTCGGGCGGCGAGCAGCAGATGCTGGCGATCGCACGGATCTTGCGCACCGGCGCCAAGCTCCTGCTGCTCGATGAGCCGACCGAAGGACTGGCCCCGGCAATCGTCCAGCAGATCGGCGCCGTCTTGAAGATGCTGAAGTCGAAAGGCTTCACGATCTTGCTGGTCGAGCAGAATTTTCGCTTTGCAGCGTCGCTCGCCGACCGGCATTACATTGTCGAGCACGGTCGCGTGATCGATCGCATCGACAACGCCTATCTAAAGGCGAATATCGACCGACTGCACGAATATCTTGGCGTGTGAGAACAAAGTTCAGGAGGAAACGATGAGACGGATTGCTGTCGCTGCATTTTCGGCCGCGATCTGGTTGTTGACGGGGGCGGCGCAAGCGCAGACCCCAGACACGATCAAGATCGGCGTGCTGGCCGACATGTCGAGCCTTTACGCCGATCTGGGCGGCCCCGGGTCGGTCGCGGCCGCGCAGATGGCGGTTGCCGATTTCGGCGGCACCGTGCTCGGCAAAAAGGTCGAAATCGTCAGCGCCGACCATCAGAACAAACCCGATATCGGCGCATCGATCGCCCGTCAGTGGTTCGATACCGACGGCGTTCAGATGATCACCGACCTGACGACCTCCAGCGTCGCGCTCGCGGTGCAGGAAGTGGCGCGGCAGAAAAACAAGGTGATCATGATTACCGGCGCGGCCTCGTCCGACCTTACCGGCAAGGCGTGTGCGCCGACCGCGATCCACTATGCCTATGACACGACCGCGTTGGCCAACGGCACCGGCGCCGCCGTCGTTAAGGCGGGCGGCAAGACCTGGTTCTTCATCACCGCCGACTACGCGTTCGGGCATGCGCTGCAGAACGACACCTCGGCGGTTGTCGAGGCGAATGGCGGCAAGGTGGTCGGCTCGGTCAACGTGCCGCTCAACACTCCCGATTTCTCGTCATTCCTGCTGCAGGCTCAGGCCTCGAAGGCGCAGATCATCGGCCTCGCCAATGCCGGCGGCGACACCATCAACTCGATCAAGCAGGCGGCCGAGTTCGGCATCGTCAAGGGCGGCCAGAAGCTGGCCGGCCTGCTGCTCTTCGTCAGCGATGTCCACAGCCTGGGGCTACAGACGGCGCAAGGACTGGAGCTGACCGGGTCGTTCTATTGGGATCAGGACGATCAGACGCGCGCCTGGTCGAAGAAGTTCTTCGACAAGACCGGCAAGGAGCCGACGATGGTTCAGGCCGGCGTCTACAGCGCCGTGACCCACTATCTCGAGGCGATCAAGGCAACCAACAGTATCGATGGTCCAACCGTCATCAAGTACCTGCAATCGAAGCCGATCAACGACTTCATGATCCGCAACGGACATCTGCACGCCGACGGCAGCTTGGTGCACGACATGTACCTGTACCAGGTCAAGACGCCCGCCGAGTCAAAGGGGCCATGGGACCTTTACAAACTCGTCGCCACAATCCCAGGCGCGGAAGCGTTCAAGCGGCCGCACGGCAACGAATGCCCGCTGGTCAAGGAATAAGGTTGAGCCGAAGCCCTGTCCGGCCCCTCCCGCGAAAGCGGGAGGGGTTGGGGTGGGGGCTTGAGGCATAGACATGCTTTCCTGGCTCCACATCGCGGTCCCGCCGGCGCCGTTGTTCTTCGCGCAGCTGCTCGTCGGGCTGATCAACGGCTCGTTCTATGCACTGTTGAGCCTCGGGCTCGCGATCATCTTCGGGCTGCTCAACATCATCAACTTCGCGCACGGCGCGCAGTACATGATGGGCGCGTTCTGCGCCTGGTTCCTGCTCAACTGGCTGGGGATCGGCTATTGGCCGGCGCTGATCATCGCGCCGATCGCGGTCGGGATCGTGGGCATCGCGACGGAGCGCCTGCTGCTGCGTCGCATCGCCCATCTCGACCATCTTTATGGCCTGCTGCTGACCTTTGGCCTGGCGCTGGTTATTCAGGGGCTCTTCCGGCAAAAATACGGTTCGTCCGGCCTGCCCTACACGATCCCCGACGAGCTCCAGGGCGCGAGCGATCTCGGCTTCATGTTCCTGCCGGTCTACCGCGGCTGGGTCATTGTCGCCTCGCTTGTCGTGTGCCTCGGCACCTGGTTTGCGATCGAGCGGACGCGGTTGGGCGCCTATCTGCGCGCCGCGACGGAGAACGCGCCGCTGGTCCAAGCGTTCGGCATCAACGTGCCGCGCATGGTGACGCTGACCTACGGCGCCGGTGTCGGGCTGGCCGCGCTGGCTGGGGTGCTGGCGGCGCCGATCTATCAGGTGAGCCCGCTGATGGGCAGCAACCTCATTATCGTGGTGTTCGCCGTCGTCGTTATCGGCGGCCTGGGGTCGATCCTCGGCGCGATCGTCAGCGGCTTCGCGCTCGGTCTCATCGAGGGCCTGACCAAGGTGTTTTATCCCGAAGCCTCGAATACGGTGATCTTCGCGATCATGGCGCTTGTCCTTCTGGTCAAGCCGGCAGGGCTGTTCGGCCGGACGCCCTGACGTGAAGCGACGCGATGTCTGGATCTGGACAGGGGCACTGATCGGCTTGGCGCTGGTCGCGCCCTATTTCCTCTACCCGGTCTTCCTGATGCAGGGGTTGTGCATGGCGCTGTTCGCCTGCGCTTTCGACCTGCTGCTCGGTTATGTCGGGTTGTTGTCATTCGGCCACGCCGCGTTCATGGGCAGCGCCGCGTACATCACGGCGCATGTCTGCAAGGTCTGGGGCTTTCCGCCCGAGCTCGGCATCCTCTGTGGCGTCGCGGTGGCGGCGGCGCTCGGTGCGGTTTTCGGCGCGCTCGCCATCCGGCGCCAGGGCATCTATTTCGCGATGATCACGCTCGCTTTGGCGCAGGTGATCGCCTTCTTCGCGCTTGAGGCGCCGTTTACCGGCGGCGAGGACGGTATCCAAGGCGTGCCCCGCGGACATCTGCTCGGGGTGATCGACCTCAGCCACACGCTGACGATGTATTATTTCGTGCTGGCGATGTTCCTTGTCGGCTTCGGGATCATCGCGCGCACGATCCATTCCCCCTTCGGCCAGGTGATCAAGGCGATCCGCGAGAACGAGCCGCGGGCGATCTCGCTTGGCTATAGCGTCGATCGCTACAAGCTCATGGCGTTCGTTTTATCCGCCGCGCTGGCCGGTCTCGCCGGCGCGCTGAAAGCGCTGGTGTTCCAATTCGCAGCACTGACCGATGTCGATTGGACGACGTCCGGCGAGGTGGTGTTGATGACGCTGGTGGGCGGAGTCGGAACCTCGCTCGGCCCGATCGTCGGCGCCTTCATCATCGTCGCGATGGACAACTATCTGGCGCAGACCGGCTCGTGGGTCACGATCATCGAAGGCATCATCTTTGTCGTCTGTGTGCTGACTTTCCGACGCGGCATTGTCGGGGTGCTCGCGCCGTATGTCGTCGGCACGCGCGGCATGGCGGGAATAGCGGCATCGTCTGCCAAACAAGACCCGATATCCGGAGAAACCTCGACAGCGCCTCGGATCACCGAATCGAAAGGCTAACGAAGGCGGGTGCGTAGAACGTGCGATAGAAGATAAGACCGCCACCCGCTATCCTTTTGCGGTGCCGTCCGCCGGGAGCTGTCAATGCCGGTCGACATCGTATCTGTGCCGGAGGCCATTCCGCCCGCGTCGCCGGGACCAGCGTCGGGCGCTTTGTCGCGTGCCTATGACGCGTTCATCTCGTATAGCCACGCCAAGGACAAGGCGATCGCGGCGGCGCTGCAATCGGTCGCGCAGCGGCTCGGCAAAGCGTGGAACGAGCGTCGCGCGCTCCGCCTCTTTCGCGACGATACGAGCCTCTCGGCGACGCCGCATCTCTGGCCGTCGATCGAGCGCGCGCTCGGCGACAGCCGCTTTCTGATCCTGCTCGCATCGCCCGAGGCGAGGCTTTCGCATTGGGTCAATCAGGAGGTCTCCTGGTGGCTGGACCACAACAGCGGCGAGACGCTGCTGATCGCCTTGACCGCCGGTGAACTGGCCTGGGACGAGAGTGCGAGGGATTTTGATTGGTCTGGCGAGACGCCGCTGCCGCCGGCTTTGAAGGGCCGGCTCGACGGCGAACCGCTATGGATCGATCTGCGTCGATTTCGCGACGGCGTTCGCGCCCGCGATCCGGCATTCGCCGATCTCGCGGCGACAATCGCCGCGACGATCCACGGCAAGCCCAAGGAAGATCTTCTGTCGCTCGAGGTGCGACAGCAGCGTCGGACTCTACGTCTCGCTTGGTCGGCGGTGGGGGCGCTGGTGATGTTGCTGGGGGTGGCCGGCTGGCAATGGACCGTCGCCACGCTCGAACGCCAGGAGGCGCAGCGCCAGCGCGACCAGGCGCAGCGCACGCTGTCGCTCGCGACCGACACGGCCAATGGGCTGGTTTTCGATCTCGCGCAAAAATACCAGAACGAGGGCGTGCCGAAGGCGGTCATCAAGGACATGCTGGCGCGTGCTCAGAACCTCCAAACGCAGCTCATGCATGGCGGGGCGATCTCGGCCGACTTGCAGCGCAGCGCCGCCGCCGCACGCGTGGAGGCCGCGAAGACGTTGCTGGCGCTCGGCGACGCCAACGCCGCGCTCACCGCGGCGACCCAGGCGCGCGGCGTCTTCCAGGGGCTCGCCGAGGCCAATCCCGACAATTCCGATTATCGCCGCGAGTTGGCCGTTGCCCATGGCAGGATCGGCGACGTCCTGCGGGCGCAGGGCGACCTTCCCGGCGCCCTGGCCGCCTACCGCGATGACGTGGCGACCCTAAAGCAGCTTCTGCCGACAGAACCGTCCAATGTCGGGTGGAAGGTCGATCTGGCGATGGCCGACGATAATTTGGCGGATGTGCTCAAGACGCAGGGCGAGCTTGAGGGGGCATTGGCCGCCTACCGGGACGGCATCGCCGTCATGGCGGCATTGGTCGCGAAACAACCCGATAATGCGGACTGGCAGCGCCTGCTCGCCGCGGGTCGACAGCGGCTCGGCGATATCCTCATGGCGCAAGGCAAGTTGGATCGTGCAGCTACGGCGTATCGCGACAGCCTCTCCGCCGTCGAGAAGCTGGCGCAAAAGGACCCCGACAACACGTTGTGGCAACGCGATCTCTCCGTTGCCCGCGGGAAGCTCGGCGACGTGCTGCGGGCGCAGGGCGATCTTCCCGGCGCGCTGGCCTTGTTTAAAGAAGACCTTGCCGCCGCTTCGGCGCTCACGGAAAAGGATCCCGGCAATACCAATTGGCAGCGCGACGCGGCCGTTGCCAACAACAGCATCGGCGACGTGCTTCGCGCCGAGGCCGATCTTCCCGATGCACTCGCCGCCTACCGCAAGGGTTATGCGATCGCCAAGGCGCTTGCCGACAAGGACCCCAGCAATACGCTCTGGCAGGACGATCTGTCGTTTGCCGACGAGCGGATCGGCATCGTCCTTGAGGAGCAGGGCGATCTGCCCGGCGCGCTGGCGGCGTTCCGCGACTACCGCGCCATTCGGCAAGCACTGGCGAAAACCGATCCGACCAACACCGATTGGCAGCGGTCGCTGTCGATCGCGGACAATCACATCGGGCAGGTGCTGGTCGCGCGCGGCGATCTCGCCGACGCTCTCGGCTCGTATCGTAGCAGCCATTCGGTGCTGGAATTGCTGGTGAAGACCGATCCGAGCAACACAGTGTGGCAACGCGACGTGTCGGTCACTCAGGATCGGATTGGCGCGATCCTCATGGCCCAAGGCGATACGGCCGGCGGTCTCGCGAGCTATCGCGCTGGTCTCGCGATCATCCGCGGCCTCGCGGAAAAGGATCCGGGGAATGCGGGCTGGCAGCGCGATCTGTCGATCGGCGACGAGAACGTTGCCGATGCCTTGAAGGCCCAGGGCGACATTTTCGGCGCCGTCGCCCTCTACCGGGACGATATCGGGATCATCAAAGCCCTGGCTCACAAGGATCCCAGCAACGGCGACTGGCGCCGCGATCTGGCGGTCGGCGACGCGAAGCTGGGCGATGCGCTGATGGCGCAGCACGACACGGCCGGTGCGCTTGCCGCCTACCAGGAGGCGCAGGCGACGATGCAGGCCCTGGCCCAACAGGATGCGAATAATCTCAACCGGCAGCTCGACTTGTCGATTGCCGACGATGACGTCGGCGATGCGCTCAGCGCAGTCGGCGATACCGCGGGCGCGCTGGCGGCGTACCGTGAGGCCCAACGCATCCTGAAATCGCTGCAGCAGCGGGACGCGAGCAACACCCAATGGCAACACGCATTGTCGGTGGGCGACAATAAGGTCGGCGATGCGTTGAAAGCGGCAGGCGATCCTCCGAACGCGCTTGCGGCCTATCGAGATAGCCTCGCGGCGATCCGCGCGTTGGCCGAGAAAGATCCGAGCAATCTCGGATGGCAGCTCGATCTGGTCGTCACCTTGATGAAAGCCGTAGCCGCCGGAGACGATGCCGCAGCGAATTACAGCGAGGCGCTTGGGGTGCTGCAGCGTCTCGACTCGGCGGGCAGGTTGCCGCCCGATAAGAAGCCGTGGTTGCCAGCGGTCGCAACGCTGCTGGCTAATGTCAAAATAACTCATTGAGCCTCGGTCGAAAGTGGATCGGGCGCAGGCCATGAGACCGCTGCGAAATTGACAAGCATTTGCCACGCTTCCATTGTCGCGCTGGTACTCAATATTCGCGTGGGGAGGAAGCGGGCATGACCGTCGGAGCAACATGGCGGAGTACCGCCTTCGCCTTCTTTGGGCTGGCTGCGGTGATGGCGGTACCACACCCTGCCGCCGCCGAAGACAATACGCCGATCAAGATCGGCGTCATCGCCGAGGAATTGGCGCTGCTCGGCAAATCGATCATCGACGGCGCCAAGCTCGCCGTCGCCGACATCAACGCCAAGGGTGGGGTCAATGGCCGGCAGCTCGAGTTGGTGGTCTACGACGATCATTCCTCGGCCGCTGACGCCGTGCGTGCCTATCAGCGGGCGGCTCAGGAGGATCATGTCAGCGCGGTGGTCTCCACCTTCATCAGCGAGGTCTACCTCGCGCTCGAACCGTGGTCGGCGCGCCTGCACATGCCGACGATCACGGCTGCCGCGGCCTCGAACCTGATCACCAAGCAGGTCCACGACGATTACGACAAGTTCAAATACGTCTTCGAGGGCTGGCTGCCCGCGCCGATCATCGCCCAGGCGGTCTGCGATTCCTCCAAGGACTTGTTCGTCGGCATGTTGCATATGAAGAGCGCGGCGATCATGAGCGAGGATGCCGACTGGACGACACCGCTTGACGCGACCCAGGCGGACTGTCTGCCGAAAGCCGGGCTGCAGGTCGTCGATCACGTACGGTTCAATCCCGACACGACCGACTTCACGCCGATCTTCAACAAGATCGAGGCCGCGCATCCCGACGTGATCATCACCGGCATTGCGCATGTCGGCGTCCAGCCGACCGTGCAGTGGCACGACCAGCACGTCCCGATCCCGATGGGCGGCAATAGCGGCCAGGCGACCAACCCGGAATTCTGGAAGACCACCAATGGCGCCGCTGACGGCATCATCACCCAGACCGGAGCCGTGCCCGGCATCGCGCTGACCTCGCGGACGATCCCGGTCGCCGACGAGTTCATCAAGGCGACGGGCAAGTTCCCGGCGTTCACTGGGTTCACCTCCTATGACAACGTGATGGCTTTGGCCCAGGCGATGCAGCGAGCCGGCTCGACCGACCCCGACAAGGTCGTCGCCGAGATGGAAAAGACCAATATGGAAGGCACGCTCGGCACGCTCGCCTTCTATGGCCGCGACGACACCTATACGCATGCGATGAAGTACGGCCCCAAATTCGTCACCGGCACCTTCATGCAGTGGCAGGATGGCAAACAGGTCTGCATCTGGCCGCGCGACAAATGCGCGAACCCGCTGAAATTCCCCGACTTCGTCAAGACGCCGGAGCAACACGCAGCGAACTAGCTTTCGGTGCTCGCGCTTCAAATCCTCATCGACGGCTTCGCGATCAGCGCCCTCTACGGTCTCGGAGCCGTCGGTTTCACTTTGATGTTCGGCGTGTGCGGCGTCCTCAACCTGGCGCATGGCGGGATCATGGTCATCGCCGCGCTGGTCGGCTGGTGGGTGGCCGCGGACTACGGCGCCGGCCCCTATGGCGGCGCCGCCATAGGGTTGCTCGCGGGCGTGGTGGCGTCGTTCCTCACCTATTACGCGGTGATCCGCCCGGTTCAGCGCTCGCGCGCGATCCCAGCGGTCGAGGAGGAGATATTCATCCTCACCAGCACCCTTTTATGGGGGATCATGCTGCAGGTCGGCCTCGATTATGTGTTTA
The DNA here is from genome assembly GCA_963712835.1 of uncultured Alphaproteobacteria bacterium. Lineage (GTDB taxonomy): Bacteria > Pseudomonadota > Alphaproteobacteria > ATCC43930 > CGMCC-115725 > DATARH01. The sequence goes on from CAVQJJ010000002.1 coordinate 82,016, forward strand.
CCGACAACCCGGTCACGATGCAGCCGCTGCTGCCCGGCGTGGTGCGGATCGCCGGGATTCGCGTGCCGCAGAACGAGGTGCTGATCGCGGTGCTGTGCTGGTCGGTCATCGGCTTGCTGTGGATGCTCGTTAATCGCACTCGTATCGGCAAGCAGATCCTCGCCGCGTCGATCAATCCGCGCGCCCTGACGCTGCTCGGCTTTGAGCTCTCAGGCATCTATCTCGTCGTCTGGGCTATTTACGGTGTGCTCGCGGGCTTGGCGGGTGTGCTGCTCGCTTCCTTTCTCGGAGCGAGCGCGGACAATTCCGGTGCATTGACGGCGAGCGCTTTCACCATCGTGATCCTGGGCGGTCTCGGCAGCGTCCCCGGCTCGCTGATCGCCGCCTATATCGTGGGGTACGCCGAGACGATCACCGCCTACCTGATCGCGCCGACGCTGCGGCCGATCCCGGCGCTGATCATCCTCATCATCGTCATCTACATCCGGCCGCAAGGCCTGTTGGGCCGGCGCTAGGCGGCTGCGGGACGATGGCAACAATCCTGCGCTCGCCGCTTCCGCTGGTTCTGTTGGGATTGGTCATCATCGGCGGCGTGGCCCCCGTCTGGCTCGACGCCTATTACCTCGGCATCTTCACGATCGCCTATTATTTCGGCGTCTTCGCGATGTCGTGGGACCTGCTGTTCGGCTTTGCCGGCGAGGTCAATTTCGGCCCCACTTTCCTCATCGGGCTCGGCGCCTATGGCGCGGGGCTGCTCAACAATGCCGGATGGCCGCTTCCGTTGTGCATCGTCGGCGGCGCGGTGATCGCCGTGATCGGCGGGGTGGTGCTGGCGGTGCCGGCCTTGCGCCTGCGCGGCCCGTATTTCGGGCTGGTGACACTGGTCGCGGTGCTGCTGCTGCTCGATTTCATCGTCATCTTCGCGGCGCAGACCGGCGGCGAAATCGGCATGATGGTGCCCGAAGTGCTGTCGATCAGCGCGGCCGTGAATTACTGGTACGCGTTCGGCTTCCTGGTGATCGCGGGCGCAATCCTCTTCGGCCTGTCGCGCTCGGCGCTGGGCCTCATCCTGCAGGCGACGGGGCAAGACCGTGTCGAAGCGCAGGCGCTCGGTTTCAACGTCACCAAGCATAAGGTCGCGGCTTTTGCGATCAGCGCGCTGTTCTCGGGCCTTGCCGGCGCGATGCTGACCTTCTACGAGGGCACCGCGTCAGTCGATCAGATGGTCGATTTGTCGATCGCGGTGCAGATCATCATCGCCGTCGTGTTCGGCGGACGGCGGACGATCCTCGGCGGTGTGCTCGGCTCGATCTTCCTCGTGCTGTTCGACGAGCTGCTGCGCCCGATCGGTCAGCTCAATACGTTTGTCGTGTCGGGCATCGCGCTGCTCGTCATCCTGTTCTGGCCGGATGGCGTGCTCGGCTACGTGCTGCGGCCGCGGGAGGGGCGATGAGCGAGACCGCTCCGCCGCTGCTCGAAGTGAACGGTCTCACTAAGCGCTTCGGCGGCCTCGTCGCGGCGAAAGACATCGGCTTCACGATCCGCGGCGGCGAGATCCTCGGCCTTATCGGCCCCAACGGCTCGGGCAAGTCGACGGTGATGCGCACCATCATGGGAATCGAGCGGCCCAACGCCGGCAGCATCCGCCTCGACGGCACCGACGTCGCCGGCTGGCCCACGCACCGCATCGCGCGCGCCGGCATCGGCATCGTGTTCCAGCACTCGCGCCCGCTCAACCGGCAGACCGTGCTCGAAAACATCAAGCTTGCCCTGCTGCCCGACTCGCTGTCCCGCCTGGCGGTCCAGCCGGGCGTCGAGGAGCGCGCCAGAACCATCGCCGAGCGGGTCGGGCTCGCCGACGTGCTCGACCGGCGGCCGCCGACCTTGCCGTTTGCCGATCTGCGCCGCCTGGAAATGGCCAAGGCCCTGGCGCGCGATCCGAAAGTGGTGCTGATCGACGAGCCCTTCGCCGGGCTGACGCAGGGAGAGATGGCGGCGTTCTCCGAGCTGATCGACCAGTTCCGCCGCGAGGGCCGCGCGGTGTTGCTGGTCGATCACAACGTGAAGAGCGTGGCCCGCCTCGTCGACCGCATCCTGGCGATGTATCTCGGCGAGCGCGTCGCCGAGGGCAGCGCCGAGGAGGTCATGCAGGATCCGATCGTACGCCGGGTCTATCTCGGCGGCGAGATCGAGACCCATGCCCGGCCCGAACTTGACTCGACCCCCGGCGAGCCGCTGCTCGATGTTCACGATGTCGATGTGCTCTACGGCAAGGCGCAAGCGTTGCAGAAGGTTTCGCTGCACGTGCGGGCCGGCGAGTTCGTCTCGGTTGTCGGCCTCAACGGCGCCGGCAAGACGACGCTGTTCAACGCGATCTCGGGCCTGGTGCCGTATAGCGGCGACATACGCTGGCAGGGCGCGGCGCTGGCCGGGCGCAGCGCCGCCGCGATCGCGCGCGGCGGCATCGTGCAATGCCCGGAAACCCGCGAGCTGTTCGGCGACCTGACCGTGCAGGAGAACCTCGACCTCGGCGGCCAGCGCCTCGCTCACGACCAGCAGGAGCGGCAGCACGAATGGCTGCTTGGCCTGTTCCCGATCCTGCGCGAGCGCGCCAAACAGCGGGCGCGCACCCTGTCGGGCGGCGAGCAGCAGATGCTGGCGATCGCCCGCGCGCTGATGATGCAACCCAAGCTGCTGATCCTCGACGAGCCGACATTGGGGCTGGCGCCGGTGATCCTCGAACAACTATCCAATGCGCTGACGCAGCTGCGCGATACGACGGACATTACTGTTCTGCTCGGCGAGCAGAACGTCACTTTCGCCCTGCCCCATGCGGATCGCATCTACATGCTCGAACATGCCCGGATCATCTGGGAAGGCAACGCCGCCCGCTTCGCCGCGGAGATGGGCGCCGGGTATCTCTAGGTCGTGCCCGCTTTCGCGGGGACTGTCGGTCAAGGGCCCCGAATTACGGCGCGAAAGGCCGACGCGGCGCCACTGCAACTTTCAGGCATCCTCGGCCATCGCGTTTGCATGCTGCCTGGTCAACCACTGCGTCAGTGCGCGCTCGGTCTCCGGCACCGCCGCCTGCAGCTTGGCCGCCGCCCGAGAAATAGCCGCGGCATCGGCGTTCTTGCACGCCTGTTGCAGTCCGCGCGCACAACCTGCGATCCAAACCGCGCCGACATTTCCGGCGGTGCCGGCCAAGGCGTGAGCCTCCTGCGCGAGATCGTCGATTGCCTTGACGGCGATCAGTTCCTCGGCGCGGGCCGGGATGCTATTCAAGCTCGTAAGGAACATCCCGACGAATTCCCTGAGCTCCTCCTCGGGCAGGAGGCGTTGCAGCGTCGCAACGCGTACCGGATCGAAAGCCTTTTCCGCATTCGCCGATAAGTTGGCGGGGTCAGCCGCGGCGATTTCTGCCGTTGGCGTAGCCGATGCGCTGCTTGCCGGCAGCCGGGCGAGCGCGCCGAACAGCGCATCGGGCTCAAGTGGCTTCGAGAGGTAATCGTCCATGCCGGCCGCGAGATATTCTTCGCGTGCGCCGGCCATTGCATGAGCGGTCAGCGCGATGATCGGGATGGTTTTCTTGGGCGGGTCGAGCGCCCTGATCTGCTTTGTCGCTTGTACGCCGTCGAGGACCGGCATCTGCACGTCCATCAAGACGACGTCATAATCGCCCTTTACCACAGCAGCGACCGCCTCCTCGCCGTTTTCGGCGAGATCCACCTCATGATTGGCGGATTTAAGCAGCATGATCGCCAAGCGCTGGTTGATCTTATGGTCCTCGGCCAGCAACACGCGTAGCGGCCGGGAGGGCGCGGCCGGGGAGGGTTCTGTCGTCTCCTGCGCCGCTAGCGCCCGGGGGGACATGTCGTTTTGACCGGGTCTCCCGAAGATGCTGGCGAAGCCATCGAGCAGCGATTGCTCACGGATCGGCTTGGTCAGTACGACGTCGACAATCTTCTGGATGTCCGGCGACAGACCGTAAGAACCGGCGGACGAAGCAATGATGAGCTTGGTGTCGGCAATGCCCGAAGTCTGACGAATCCGTCGAGCCAGCGTCTCGCCCGAAATACCGGGCATCATATGGTCGAGGATGACCACATCGAACGGCTGGCCAAGATGCCAGGCACGTTCGATTTCACCGAGCGCGCGGAAACCGTCATTGATCGCGACGCATTCCATGCCCAGCGCATCGAGTTGCCGTGAAAGAACGCGTTGGTTCATGTCGATATCGTCGACCAGCAGCGCCCGCAGGCCCTTCAGCGTCTGCGGCAACTCGCGCCGGCTAACGGTCGGCGACGTTGCGGGTATCAGATGCACCTCGAACCAGAACTTGCTGCCGCGGCCCTCCTCGCTCTCGACCCCGATCTCGCCGCCCATTAGCTCAACGATCTGCTTCGAAATCGCGAGACCGAGCCCGGAACCGCCAAACCGCCGGGTGATCGAGCTGTCCGCCTGCGAAAATTTCTGGAACAGCCGCTGGCGCGCTTCATCCGACATTCCGACGCCGGTATCCGTGACCTCAAAGCGAACGCGCTGCGAGGGCCCCTCTTCGCGCCGCGATGTCACCTCGATGGAGACGCCGCCCTTATCGGTGAACTTGATCGCATTGCCGACGAGATTGAGCAGCACTTGCCGCAACCGGGTCGGGTCGCCGTTGAAGCCCGACCGCGCCGACGGCTCGACAAACACGGCAAGCTCGATGCCTTTTTCTTCGGCCTTCGGGCCGAGCAGGCTCACCGTCGCTTCGACCGTATCGATAAGGTCGAAGTCGATATATTCGAGGTCGAGCCTGCGCGCTTCGAGCTTCGAGACATCGAGGATGTCGTTGATCAGGGTTAGCAGCGCCTCGGCGCTGTCTCGCACGGCGACGGCGCATTCGCGCTGCTCGTCGGCGAGGTCGCTGCGTAACAAGATGCCATTCATGCCGATGATGCCGTTCATCGGCGTCCGGATTTCGTGCGACATGTTCGCGAGGAACTCGGATTTCGCGCGGCTTGCTTCCTCGGCAAGCTGACGCGCTTTCTCCGCCTGCTCGCGCGCCGCGGCGATGCTGCGCGACACCATGTACGACAAGGTGATCCCGATCAGCAGTACGGCGATCGCCGTAATCACGTCGACCAACGTGACGTCACTAAGCGCACGGGTGGCCGCGCTCACCATCTGGCCTTGCACCCCGATATTGTGCGCCTCCAGGTCCTTGGCGATTCCATCCAAAGCCCGGGCCGCTTCGAGCTGTTCTTTGGTCGCGACCCGATATCGGTCGGTCGCGCTGATAAGTACCTCTATCGCGGCGGCGTAGCGCTGCGCCATCCCTGGGAGAGCATCGGCAATTCGCTGAAGTGCCGGGACGCCCCCCGACGCCGGGCCCAATTCCTCGATTTCCCCCTGGAGAATTTTCAGAAGAGCCTTCGCACTATTCGCGTCGGCCGGATTGAGCGAACTGAAATAGCGCGTCGCCGCGATAAGACTTGCCTCCATGCTTTCGTCAAGCCGCACGGCGTTCGGAGCCGCATCGCTGGGTTTCTCGCGGAGCAGCCGGTTCACCAACGCCGACGTTGCGTTAGCCAGTTCGCTGCTTGCTTGCTTGACGGTCTCGCCGGCTTGGAAGCGGTCGTGCACCGTCTCGAAAGTCGTCTCGGTCGTCGCGCGATAATGCGCGAAGGCTGGCCGGATGTCGTCCGCGTCGACCGTGCCGCCGGCATCGGGAATGCTGTCAAAGGCAACCGCGGTCGCCGCCAGCTGGCGCCGCGCCGCGCCTTCGTCGGACGCGGTGCCCGTGAGGGCGAAACGGCTGACTTCGGCATTGAGTTCCGCGACATGCCCGGCCAGTTCAAGCGCGGCGATAGCGGCATCGGAACTCTGCCGCGACTCTTGCACACTGCTATCGACAACCCGCATTCCAACGATCGAGGTGACCGCCAGCACGGCACACAACAGCAGCAGCACGGCAAAGCCGGCAAACGTTCGCACGCGTACCGACAGGGGGATCGAACCGAACAGCTTGCGCACTCTAATCCTCCCGTCCGGAATTCGCTTACCGCTGGCTGACCACGTCGACGCTGCGGACTGCATCGATGGTCTCGCGCCCGAATTTTTGCTCGAAAGCCGGCATCGCCGGCGCCATCGCGGCGGCGAATTTGGCCTTGTCGAGGTCGGTGACGACCTCCATCCCCTGCTGCCGCAAGAAGGCGATGCCGTTGGCCTCGGCCTCGGCCGCAAATTTGCGCGAGGCAAGCGCGCCGAGCCGCGCCGCCTCGACAAACGCCTGCCGGTCGGCCGGCGACATGTCGTCGTAGAGGTCCTTCGACATCAGGAATGCCGCCGGATCGTAGATGTGGCCCGACAGCGTCAGGTATTTCTGAACCTGGTAGAATTTCGACGCGATGATTGTCGCGATCGGATTTTCCTGGCCGTCGAAGCGCCCGGTCTGCAACGCGCCGTAGACCTCGGGGAAGGCGAGCGGGTGCGTGTCGGCGCCGAGCGCGTCGAAGCCCTGCACCATCACGTCGCTCTGCGGCACGCGCAGCTTGAGGCCCCTCAGATCCGCTGGCACGCGGACGGGGTTCCGGGAATTGGTGAGATGCCGCATCCCGTTCTCGCCCCAGGCAAGGGCGACGATATTCTGCGCCTCGAATTTCTTGAGCAGTTGCTGACCAAACGGGCCATCGAGGACGGCGTGGGCATGCTCGGCATCGCGGATCAGGAACGGGATGCCAAAGACGCCGATTTCCGGGACAAAATTGGGCATCGGCGCGCCGGTGATAAAGGCCATGTCGACGGTGCCGAGTTGCACCCCCTTCATCATCTCGACTTCGCCGCCTAGCGCGGCGTCGGGATACTGATCAATCCGATAGCGACCTTGCGTGCGCTTCTCGACCTCCGCCGCAAATACATCAGCGCCGGCGCCAAGCTGCGAATGCGGCGCCAGAATGTAGCCAAGCTTGATGACCCGCACTTCTTCGCCGTATGACGGAGAAATCGACGCGTATGCTGTCAATAAAGCGAGTGCGGCGAATAACGCCCTGGCCAATATTGCCTCCCGTTCCGCTTTGCGGCTTCGCCATAATTGCTGGAAGGCATGAATTAAAAATTAATGTTAACGACCGTCGCACGACGATTTGATAGTCGCCAAAGTCGTCGTTGATGTTGTGGTGTTGATCTGGATGTTGCTCGCGACAACGATCGTCCCGTTGAACGAAACGCTGCCGTCAAAATTGCGATCGCCGATCTGCAAGTACGCGGCAGTAATCGAATTGATGTCGCCCTGCGCCAGCCCCAGCGGGCCGGAGGTCGTACCGTCGGGCTTGATCGTGCTCGTCGTGCCGAGCGACACGTTGGTGGTGGGGCTTGCCGGGCCGAGGAGGATAGCGGCGAAGCCGCGTTGATCGTCCCGCCCGATAGGTTCATCCCGTCCGCCAGGATCACGATCGGGGCGCCGCCGAAGGCACTGGTATCGATCCGCAGGCGAATCTCGGCGCATCCAGGAGCTCGGCCGCGATTTTCAGACAAAGCAAACGGGTAGTGGATGCTCGCCACCTATGCGGAGTGCCTCGATGTCGTCGGGAGCCCGGAAGATCAGTCGAATCCTTCAATTCTGGCGGATGAACGTCCCGCCGCTTTAGGCCGAGTGGCGCTCCGACCTCGGCGCGGCTTGGTCGAAGGCGCTTTCCGGCCAGGCGAGGCCGTAATGCTCGCGCAGCGTCGTCCCTTCGTATTCGGTGCGGAACAGGCCGCGCCGCCGCAGGATCGGGATGACCTCGGTATTGAAAACGTCGAGCTGAACCGGCAGCAGCGGCGGCATCACGTTGAAGCCGTCGGCCGCGCCGTCGTTGACCCAATCTTCCATCAGATCGGCGATCTGCTCGGGCGTGCCGGCGGTGACGTAATGGCCACGTGCGCCGGCGAGATAGCCGAGCAGCTGCCGCAAGGTGGGCTTGTCGCGCCGCACCAAATTGAGGATCACCTCGGTGCGGCTGCGCGCCGCCTGCACGGTGCCGGGGTCGGGGAAGTCTTCGGGCGCGAGCGGCCGGTCGAGCGGCAGATGCGAGAAATCGTGCCCACCAAAGCGGTTCGACAGCCGCTTGCGGCCGACCGCGGGATCGGTGAGCTCATTGGTCTCGCGCGCGAGAAGCTGAGCCTCCGTCTCGGTGCCGGCGATCATTGGCGACAGCCCCGGCAGGATTAGCACCTGCGACGGGTCTCGCCCTTCCTCGACCGCGAGCCGCTTGAGGTCGGCGTAGAATTCCTGTGCCGTTTCCTTGGCCATGTGGGCGGTGAACACCGCCTCCGCGTGACGCGCCGCGAAGCGTCGGCCGGTGTCGGACGAGCCCGCCTGCACCAGCACCGGCCGCCCTTGCGGGCAGCGCGGCAGGTTCAACGGCCCCGCGACCTTGTAGAAATCGCCGTGATGGTCGATCGGGCGGATGCGGTCGGCCTTTGCGTAGTGGCCGCCCGCGCGGTCGTCGAGCACCGCGTCGTCGCCCCAGCTGTCCCACAGCGCCTTGACGACGGTCATGAATTCTTCGCCACGCGCGTAGCGGTCGGCGTGACTGACCTGGCCCTCCCCGCCGAAATTGGCGGCGGCCGTGGCGAGCCACGAGGTCACGATGTTCCACGCGGCTCGGCCATTTGAGATGTGATCGATCGAGGCGAACTGGCGCGCCAGGTTGAACGGCTCGGTATAGGTCGTCGAGCACGTGGCGATGAGGCCGATGCGCTGCGTCGCGACGGCGACCGCCGCGAGGACCGTCAGCGGCTCGAGCCAGGTGCGCGCGGCCTGCGCCACGTCGCCGCCGAGCGCCAGCTGGTCGGCGAGAAAGATAGAGTCGAACTTCGCCGCCTCGGCGCGCTGCGCCAGGTCCTGGTAATAGCGGATATCGGTCAGCGGCAGCGGCGAGGTGTCGGGATGCCGCCACGATGCCTCGTGGTGGCCGCGGCTGTGGATGAACAGGTTGAGGTGCAACTGTCGCGTCATGCGCCCGGTCCTTGCAAGCCCGCCTGATGCAGCGAGCGCGAAAGCTTACTCATTTCCCGCACTTGTCGGCGAGGATGGCGCGGACATCCTCGATCGAAGCGTCCATCTGGCCGAGATTTTCGCCGTGATCATGCCCCGTGACGCAGCGGTCCATCGGCTCGCGCGCTTTGACGAGGTCGACGAGGTTCCGGCGGAGCAACGCGCAGTTGCGCCTCAGATCGTCCTTCACGAACTGCTTCTCGCGCGCCGCGATGCCGGTGACGAGCGCGTTCGCCACGGCGAGGTCGTGCTGGCACTCTGGCGTCTTGACGGTATCCGCCGGCGCTGGCGCCGCGGCGAGCAGCGTCGCGAGCGCACCGGCAAGAAGTGTCACGTGCGTGGAACCCATGGCGCGGATTGCTATAACACCGGCACCGGCGGAAGACGGAGGAAATCAATGAAGGCGGCTATCATGGTTCCCGGGCCGCGAGGCGGTATTTGGGATGTGCGCGATGTACAGCGCCCGGTCGTCGGACCTGGCCAGGTACTGGTGCGGGTGCGCGCGTCGTCGGTCAACCGGGCGGAATTCCGGCGGCTGCATGGCATGGAGTCCGGCGAAGCGCGCACCGGCGGCGGCGACGCGTCGGGCGAAGTGATCGAGATCGGCGCGGACGTTACCGGCATCAAGGAAGGCGACCGGGTCATGGGGCGCTGTGCCGGCGGTTTCGCCGAGTTCGCGCTGCTCGACGCGCGCGAGGTGATGCCGGCGCCGGCGGCGCTCTCGTGGACGGAGGCGGCCTCGGTGCCGGTGGTGTTTGTCGTCGTGCATGACGGCATGTTCGCGAGCGCGCGGCTGCTGAAAGGCGAGACGCTGCTGGTGACGGCCGTCCCAGCCGGCGTCGGCACTGCGGCGCTGGTGCTCGGCAAGTTCCTGGGCGCGCGCGTCATCGGCACCTCACGCTCGGCCGAAAAGCTCGCAAAGCTCGCGGCGCACGGGCTCGATATTCCGGTGGTGACCGGGGTCGACGGCATGGGTGAGGCGGTCAAGGCGGCCGCCGGTCGGGCCGGAGTTGATATGGTCGTCGACAATATCGGCGCAGATGCGCTGGGCCCTTGCATGGATGCGCTCAATGTCGGCGGCCGGTTCTGCACGATCGGGCGGATGAGCGGCATCCATACGACCGAGATGAATATCGACCAGCTCGCGGAGAAACGGTTGCACCTCTACGGCGTCTCGAACCGGCTGCGCAATGCCGCGCAGCGCGCCGAGTTGGCGAAGCGCTTCATGACCGATCTGTTCCCGGCGCTGAGCGACGGACGCATCAAACCAATCATCGATCGCACCTTTCCCCTGGACGACATCGCCGCGGCGCAAGCCTACGTTGAGGCCGACCGGCATGTCGGCAAGGTCGTGATCGCAACCTAGCGGGCTAGGGCCGTTTCAGAAGGCGCGCGGCGGGCGGGACGGGGTCGTCGGCGAGCTGGACGGCGCGGTGCCGCGTCTGCCCCTCATCAATCAGCAGCGACAGCAGCGCGGTGAAGCCAATCGGTTCCGGCGCGGCCTCCCAAAGGTAGAAGCCGAACGAGCCGGGGCAGGGGTTGACCTCGTTGAGCCAGACCTCGCCGGTCGCCTCGTTGCTGAGAAAATCGATGCGCGGCGCGCCGGTGCCGCCGACCGCCTCGAACGCGGCGATCGCCCAGCGGCGCACGTTGTCGACGATTCCGGGCGACAGGTCGGGGTTGATCTCGCGGGTCAGCGACAGCATGCCTTGGCTCGATTGCCCGAGTACCTTGCCGCCGGTCTTGTCGCCGCCGCCGGACAGGTACTTCTGGCGGAAATCGAGCAGATCCTCGACGCGTTTCGGCCGCTCGATCGCCGAGCATTGCGTCGCGCCGCCAAACCGCGCGACCGAGACGTTGTATTCGACAAGGTTCGGCACGAACGGCTCGATCAGCGCCTGGGTGTCGAGCCGGAAGATCGCCGCCAGAAGAGCCCGCGCCTCCTCGATAGTTTCCGCTTTGCCGACGCCGATGCTGCTGCCGAGATGCACCGGCTTGACAATGCACGGGAAACCGATATTGGCCTCCTTCATCGCTTCGCCGAGCGCGGCCGCGGCCGGCAACCCGGTCGCCGGCCGATCGATGACCGCTTGGCGCAACAGCGGGATACCGCTCCCTTCGAGCGCGCGCTTGGTGACGGCCTTGTCCATCAGCACCGCCGAGGCGAGCGTGCGCATGCCGGTATAGGGGATGTTGGCGGCCTCGAAGAGGCCTTGCATCTGTCCGTCCTCGCCGCCCGAACCGTGGAAGGCGAGCAGCGCCACGTCGAACTCCACCGGCGGTCGGCGCGAAAACAACCCGCTTTTGCGCGGCAACAACCGACCGCCACTGCCCGACGCGATGTCGAGCGTCACTTCATTAAGCTTGGCGCGAAGTTGTGCGTCGGGCAGATAGTTGCGCCGCTCGTCGAGCCCCGGCCCGATAAGCCAGTCGCCCTGCGGCGTGACATAGACCACGAAGGCGTCGAACCGGCTCTGGTCGAGCGCGGCCAAGGCCTGCAGGCCGGTCACGACGCTGACGTCGTGCTCCGGCGAGCGCCCGCCGAGGAACACCGCAATTCGGGTTTTCATCGCGTTGACTTATCCTATAGGCAAAGGGGCAAATGCTACTCGAACGTCTGGACATCAACGCGGCGGGAACGCGATTTACCGCCTTTCGGCTTGCTGGAAGCGCGCCGTCGGGAGCGCCGGAATTGGTGTGGGCGCATGGCTGGGCGCATAGTCACCTGTCGCTGGTGCCGCTCGCCGAGGCGATGCGCGTGCGCTGCGATTCGCTGCTCGTCGACCTGCCGGGGTTCGGTGCGTCGCCACTGCCGCCTGGGCCGTGGGGCACGGAGGACTACGCCGACGCAATGGCCGAGTGGCTTGCGGAGCTGCCGGTGCGCAGGCGGGTCTGGATCGGGCACTCGTTCGGCTGCCGAGTCGGGCTGCGGCTGGCAGCCCAGCACCCCGAGGCCGTCGCGGCGCTGTTCCTCATCGCCGCTGCCGGACTGCCGCCACACCGCTCGTTCGCGACGCGGCTCAAGCGCACGCCGCGCCGGCTGGCGTTTCGCGCGATGCGGGCAATGACCCCGGAAGGCCCGGCACGAGACCGGCTGCGCGAGCGCTATAGCAGCGCCGATTATCGCACCGCCGGCGCGCTGCGCCCGGTATTGGTCAAGGCGGTGAACGAAGATCAGACCGATGTGGCGCGCCGCATCCGCATCCCGGTGGTGCTGGTGCATGGCGAGGCCGACGCCGAAAGCCCGCCCGAGATCGCGGCGCGGCTGCAGGCGCTGATTCTCGGCTCGCGGCTGCATCTACTACGCGGTTTCGACCACCTGACGATCCTCGGCGATGGCCGACATCAGGTGATCCATCTGCTCGGCGAGCTCTTGGCGAACCTGGGATGAGCGGGGTCTTCGCCTTTTTCGGTTTTGCGCTGTTCGCGCTGCGACGGTTGCTGACCTTTCTGCATCTTTTCCAGCAGGAAGAATACGATAACTCGCGTTTCCTCGCGTGGGTTGTCCGAAATCGTGCGTTCGACCAGCGGCTATCGTTCGCGCTTTTTGCGATCTGGCTGATGCAGTTGGCGCTGCAAGCCGTGCCAGCCTGGGCGTTCGGCGCGCTGGCCGGGGTGGCAGCCTTCGGGGTGGCGGCGTTCGAACGCGACCCGCGCAAGACAGCCAAGAAGCGGCTGGTGATGACGGCGCGGGCCGAGCGCATCTATGTCGTGGCGCTGATCCTGCTTGCGCTGGTCGGCGTCCCGGCGGCGCTGTTGACCGGTCCGATCCTGTTATGGGTCGTGCCGGTGCAGTTCGTGCCGCTCGCGTTGGTCGCCGCCAATCTGCTCCTCGCGCCGCTCGAGGCGAAAACGCAGCGCCGCTATTGGGACGAGGCGCGCACGATCCTGCGCCGCCTCGACCCGATGGTCATCGCGATTACCGGCTCGTACGGCAAGACCTCGGTCAAACATATTCTCGGCCACGTGCTGGAGACGGCGGCGCCGACGCTTGTCACTCCCGGCAGCGTCAACACCGCGATGGGCATCGCCCGGGTAATCCGCGAACGGCTGCAGTCGCATCACCGTTATTTCGTGGTCGAGATGGGCGCCTATGGGCCGGGCTCGATACGCCGGCTCTGTGAGCTGACGCCGCCGAAAATGGGCATCGTCACCGCGATCGGCATGGCGCATTACGAGCGTTTCAAATCGCTGGAAACCGTGGCCGAGGCGAAGTTCGAATTGGCCGAGGCAGCCGCCGCGCAAGGCGGCACGGTCATCGCCAATGCCGATGTGCTGGAATTCGCCGCGCCGCAGCGTTTTGCGGCGGTGCATCCGAGTATGTTCCTGACGGTCGGCGGCGATGCGGATGCGGGTGTCGTCATCAGCGCGATACGGCAGGATATCGATGGCCTCGCGGTTGGCGTGACCTGGCAAAGCCGCGCCTACGAGCTGCGCGCACCGCTCTTTGGCCTGCAGCAGGGTAAGAATTTGGCGCTGGCCTTCGCCGCCGCCTGCACGCTCGGCCTCGCGCCGGAGGATGTCGTCGCCAGCCTCCGGTCGACGCCGCAGATCGCGCATCGGCTCGAGGTAAAGCGCGAGGCGAGCGGCGCGACCTTGATCGACGACGCCTACAACTCCAATCCGGTTGGGTTCGCCGCGGCGCTCGAAGTGCTCGACTTGCTGCGCGCGCCCGGCGGGCGGCGCATTCTTGTCACCCCGGGCATGGTCGAGCTCGGCGCCGCGCATGACGACGAGCACCGCCGCATCGGCCGGCTTGCGGCCTCGCATGTCGACGTGCTGGTTGCGGTGGCGCCGCATCGCGTCGCGCCGCTCGCCAACTCGTTCAAGGACGCCGCGCCCACGGCCGAGATTATCTCATGCCCCGGCTTTGCCGAGGCGCAAGCCTGGATGGCGAAAAATATCGCGACCGGCGACGTGGTGCTGTTGGAGAACGACCTGCCCGATCTGCTGGAACAGAAATTGCGGCTTTAACCCTGACGGAATTGTCGCTCGCTCTTGCGTCCTTCGGAGCTTTGCTTTGCAAAACGCCCCGGGATCAGGTGGGTCTAGAGTGGCGCAAAAGCCCCAACCCTGAGGAGCGCTCGCAGAGCGCGTCTCGAAGGGTCGCCCCAACAGGTGGTGACCCGGAACGGTCATCGAAAGCTGCAATAAGAAATCGCCGCTGTGGGGGGCGGCAGCGCCGGGTCTCGCCACGGGCCGGCATATATGCGAGATAAGCGCATGCACGACGCTACGCCAAAGGCGCCGCGCCGCGGCCCGGTCTCGCTGTTGCGGACGCGCCGGTTCGGGCCGCTGTGGGTGACGCAATTTCTCTCGGCGTTCAACGACAATGCGCTGAAGAACGCGTTGGTGTTGATGCTGACCTACCAGCCGGAAATGGCGCGCGGTCTTCCGGCCGGGATGCTGATCCCGCTCGCTGGTGCGCTGTTCATCCTGCCGTTCTTCTTCGGCTCGGCGACCGCCGGCGAGCTCGCCGATTCGCACGACAAGTCGAAGATCATCCGCATCATCAAGCTTACCGAGATCGTCGTGATGGCGGTGGCGGCGGCCGCGGTGCTGACGGGCAGCACCTGGATGCTGTTGTCGCTGCTCTTCGTGATGGGGATCGAGGCGACGTTTTTTGGGCCGCTGAAATACGCGATCCTGCCCGACCTGCTCGGCATCAACGAGCTGCTGCTCGGCAACGCGCTGGTCGAGGCCGGGACGTATTTCGCGATCCTCATCGGCACGATCGCGGGGATGCTGATCGCGACGCGGCATGGCTCCGGCATGGTGGCCTGGCTCATCGTGCTGGTCGCGCTCGGCGCCTGGGGGACGAGCCGGGCGATCCCGTCGACCCAGCCCGCGGCGCGCGATGCGCGGGTCGAGTGGAACTTTGTCGGCGCCACCTGGCGGCTCATGGCCGGCGCCCGGCGCGAGCGGACGCGGTTCCGCTCGATTCTCGGGATTTCCTGGTTCTGGCTGGTCGGCGCGACCTACCTGTCGCAATTCCCGAGCTATGTCCGCGACTATCTCGGCGCGAAGGAAGCGGTGGTAACCCTACTCCTCACCGTGTTCTCGGTCGGCGTCGGGATCGGTTCGCTGCTCGGCAGCCGCATCCTCAAGGGCCGCATCAGCGCCGGCATCGCGCCGTGGGGCGCGCTCGGCATGGCGCTGTTCTCGATCGATCTGTGGCTGGCGAGTCCGACGCAGACGGCGGCCGCCGATGCCGCGCTGCTGACGATCGGCGGTTTCCTTGCGACGCCGATGCATTGGCGCATCCTCGTCGACCTGCTCGGCATTGCCGCGGCGGGCGGGGTGTTCGTGCTGCCACTCTATGCGCTGCTGCAGACCGCCGGCGACGAGCGGCGTACCGCCCGCACGATCGGCGCCAACAATGTCGCCAACGCGGCGGCGATGGTGCTGTCGGCGATCGCGGTGATCGCGCTGCTGGCGCTGGGGGTCAGCGTGCCGGGGCTATTCCTCATCACCGGCGTGGCGACATTTCCTGTCGCCGGGCTGTTCTGGCGATTGCGCGGCACGCTGAGGCCGAGCCCGGCCATGGTGCCGGGTGAGGGCAACGACGACTGAGCCGCCTGCTAGTGGCGGAAGGTCTTGGTCTCGGAGACGCTGCCGTCGCGATAGGTCAGCTCGACCGACACCATCTGCGTCGCTGGCGGCAGCTGCATATAGGGCTTTGCGTTAGCCGGAATTTCGTAAGGGTGCTTTGGATCGCAGTCGCCGAGCGGGATGACCTTGTTCGGCACGGTCGTATCGATGCCGATGCGCAGCTCGCGGATCGCGCAGCGATAGCTCATCAGGTGCGTGTAGTAGACCAGAAGCCCGTTGTAGTCGCGGAACGACAGCCAGCTGCCGCTCGTCATTTCCAGCGTGCGGCGATCGCCGCGCGCCAGCTCGGCATCCGGATCAAAGGTGACCGGGAACGGCCCGGCCGTGTTGCCGTCGGCATCGACGGCGCGGATCTCGATCGTCGCCGCGGGCTGGTCGGCATCCAGCTCGAAGGACGGGTTGGCCATGCGGCGGCGAGTGCGCGGGTCGAGCGTGTCGGCGAAGCCGGTTTCCTTGAAGGGGCCGCTATCACCCAGTCGCCAGGCGATCGCGGTGACCGGCTCGACAAACGAGACCGTGACCGACCAGCCGTCATTGCTGCGCATGAACGAGGCGATCGGCGCGTTGACCGGCTGGGCGGCCGACGGCGGCGCAGGCGCGGCGGCGGTGGTCTGTGGCGGCGATGCCGGGGCGGTCGTTTGCGGGGCGCTCTGTGGCGGCGGCGCGGGGGGTACGGCTAGCGCTTGCGGCGCGGGCGGTGCTTGCGGCACGGGTCGGGGTGTGGAAGTCCAATACCAAGCAACCGCGCCGGCGGCGATTACCACCGCCGCGATGCCGGCGATGGCCGCGGGCCGGGCCGACGAGCGGGGGGCCGGAACCGGCGCCGTTTGCGGCACGGGCCGGTCGCGGGTCGGCGGCTGAGGGCGCGGCTGCACCGTGAAACTGCGGGCTTCCTCGTCAAGCGGGTCGACCAGAGCGAATTGGGAGAGCGGGGGTGCGCCGAAGCCGCGCCAGGTCTGCTCGTAATGCTGCAGACCGCGAAACGACGGCTCGGGGTCGCGGCCAACCCGCCGGCCGATCTCGTTGAGCAGCCGGTCGAGCACCGGGCTGCGCGGGCTACCGTCCCAATTCGATAGATCGACCGTATCGGCACGGCCGAAGCCGAGCGGCAATTCGACCAATTCAAGCCAGACCGGGGTCAGTGTGCCGAGCCGTTCGGCGAGATGCGCCTCCTCCAAGACCCAGCGGCTGTCGTGCGACAGGCTGCACCACAACACGACCACTGCCTTCGCGGCGCGCAGTTCGCGCTCGATCTGCGGGCCGAAATCCGAGCCCGACAAGAGGCCGTAATCGAACCAGACGCTGTAGCCGTTCAGCTCCAGGATACGCGACAGGTGCTGCGCGGCATTTCTCCGCTCGGTCTTGTAGCTGATGAAGACGTCAGCCACCTATGTTCCCCAAAAGGTTCAAGCGGAGCGGCATTTCGCGCGTTTATAGAAGCACGCCGGCGCCTGCATCAACCGGGTTAGCTGTTGGCGGGTTTGGCGTGCCGGATGCAGGTCTCCTGCTCCTTGGGTGTTTACAGCGGATAGAAGCGAGGGGGTCGACGTGGCGGGCGAGAGTAGGGAAGGACGCATCAAGGCGACGCTGATCCCCGGCGATGGGATCGGACCGGAGATCGTCGAGGCGATGAATATCGTGCTTGACGCGCTCGGCTCGCCGTTTGCCTGGGATGTGCAGCAAGGCGGGCTGGCGGCGATCGAACAGACCGGCGACCCGCTGCCAGAGGCCACGCTCGACAGCATCCGCCGCACGCGGCTGGCGCTGAAGGGGCCGCTGACCACGCCGGTCGGCGGCGGGTTCCGCTCAGTCAATGTGCGGCTGCGCGAGACGTTTCACCTCTACGGCAATATTCGGCCGGTGCGCACCATCGTCCCCGGCGGGCGCTACGAGAATATCGACCTGGTGCTGATCCGCGAAAACCTTGAAGGGCTCTATGTCGGCTTCGAGCATTACGTGCCGATCGGCGATGATCCGCACGGGGTGGCGATCGCCTCGGCGGTCAACACCAAGGCCGGGGCGCGCCGCATCGTCAAATTCGCCTTTGACTACGCGCTGCAGAACGGCCGCAAAAAGGTGACGGTCGTCCACAAGGCCAACGTGCTGAAGGCGGTGACCGGAATTTTCCTCGATGTCGGCCGCGAGATCGCCAAGGAGTATGAAGGCCGCGTGGCGATGGACGACCGCATCGTCGATGCCTGCGCGATGCAGCTCGTGCTTAACCCGTGGCAGTTCGACGTGCTGGTCACCACCAACTTATTTGGCGACATCCTCTCCGACCTGATGGCCGGGCTGATCGGCGGCCTCGGCCTCGCGCCCGGCGCCAATATCGGCGAGAACGCGGCGATCTTCGAGGCGGTGCATGGCTCGGCGCCGGATATCGCCGGCAAAGGCATCGCCGACCCGATCGCGCTGCTGCTCGCGGTCGGGCTGATGCTCGACCATGTCGGCCGGCAGGATCTGGCGACGCGGCTGCGCGCTGCAATCGACCGGACGGTCAATGAAGACAAGATCCGTACCGGCGATCTCGGCGGCAGCGCCTCGACCCAGGCTTTCGCCGAGGCGGTGGCGAAGCGGCTCTGACGTTCCCAAGAGGCTGACTTGAAATGAATTCAAAGTTCCAATGAGCTGGATGTTCTTCGTCTTTCCCGCGAAAGCGGGAACCCAGGGGCGAGCGATGAGGCAGAGGTTCGAGTTCCAGCCTCGGCTGAGGCTAAGCCATTAACCCGCCGGTACGTTCGCCCTGGGCCCCCGCTTCGCGGGGGAGACGATACTTGTTTGACCGGGTTGATTTCATTTTGAGTCCGACTCTAACGGTCGGGCGTGGCGTCGGACGCGCGCAGCTCCTCGGCGAACCGTCCGACCAGCCGGTCGAGAAACAGCCGAACCTTGGCGCTGAGCTGCCGCCGGTGAGGATAAAGGGCGACGATCTGCAGTTCCGGCCTGCCGTATTCGGTCAGCAGCGGTATCAAGGTTCCAGATGCGAGCAGATCAGATGAGCCAGAACATCGCCATCGAGCGTGTCGATCACATCGGCATTCGCGTCCGCGATCTCGACCGCGCGCTCAGCTTCTACGGCGTTCTCGGGTTCGCCTTGCTGCACCGGGCGCAGAGCGACGACGTTGCCATTATCCGCAACGAAAACGGCGTCGAACTGAACCTGATCTTCAACGCCAACGCCGGGGCGCCGGGCACGAATATGCTGATGGACGTGCCCGACAAATATGCCGGCTATACCCACATGGCGCTTCGCGTCGCCTCAATTCCGGCGACGATCGCCACGCTCGCGGCAAATGACATCGCGATCACGCAAGGGCCCGTCAGCTTCGACGACAGCGGCCAGGTCTCCGTCTTCATTCGCGACCCGGACCGCAACGTCATCGAACTGCGCGGACGCGAGCAGGGTGAGCTCAAAGGCGTGACCCGCTACGTGCCGTAGATAACGGCTATTCGCTCGCCTGGGAGCGACGCACGGGGTTGCCGTAAGGGCACGATCGCCGACCCTCACCCACCACGCCGCTCGCGCGCCGTGGTCCCCTCTCCCACACTGCGGGAGAGGGGTGCCGAGCACTGCTCGCCGGGCGAGACGGGTGAGGGCATGCCTCAGCGCCCCGGCAAGCGGGTGCTCGAAAAATCCATATTCACCGCCTACTTCACGGTTTGTCGGGTGGCTTTTGAGCGGCGCGCAGGTGAGTGGAAATTTCGGGGCTATTGTTATGATTGTTGTGCCCCGCTAGCACGCGTTTTTGTTGCCCTTGCTGCGCAGACCGTTCCGCGTTCCCGTCCAAGCTCCGGTTTCGGACTTCAATCAACGAGCCTGGGAACTGGGGTTTCAATACGATAATGTCAATATCCAAATCGTAATTTCGTGCGATTTTTGCGCTCCTATCCCGTGGCAGCGCTGAGGGACCGAGCGGGAAGATCAAGCCACGTCGGCGAGAAACGTCCGTAAATCCTCCGAGGAGGCGTCGCGCGCCACATAGGCGTCGCCGATCCGGCGCGGCAGGATCAAGGTGATGCGGCCGTCACGCACCTTCTTATCCTTGCCCATATGCGCCAGCAGCGCATCGGGCCTGCCGGCGAGGCCGAGCGCGGCCAATTCGGTCGGCAGCCCCAGCGCCGCGATGTGGCGGCGCACGCGGGTCGCATCCTGGCCGGTGCAGATGCCCCGGCGCACCGCGAAGTCGAACGCCAGCACCATGCCGAGCGCCACCGCTTCGCCATGCAGCAGGGTGTCGCCGAAGCCGGTTTCGGCTTCGAGCGCGTGGCCGAAGGTGTGGCCGAAATTGAGCAGCGCACGCGCATCGCCGGTCTCGCGCTCGTCCTTGGCGACGATCTCCGCCTTCATCCGGCAGCTGGTGATGACGGCGCGGTTGACCGCGGCGGGATCGAGGTCGCAAACCTTGCCGCCCTCGGCGTCGAGCCAGTCGAAAAACCCGGCATCGGCGATGAGCCCGTATTTCACCGTCTCCGCATAACCGGCGAGCAGCTCGCGCCGCGGCAACGTCGCCAGCGCGCCGCTATCCGCCAGCACCAGTCGCGGCTGGTAGAACGCCCCCAGGAGGTTCTTGCCGGCGGTGGTGTTGATCGCGGTCTTGCCGCCGACCGAGCTGTCGACCTGCGCCAAGAGCGTCGTCGGGATCTGCACGAAATCGATACCGCGCAGCAGGGTCGCCGCGGCAAAACCGCAAATATCGCCGACCACGCCGCCGCCGAGCGCGACGAGCATCGTGCCGCGCTCGATATTGCAGGCGAGTACGTCGTCGACGAGGCGTCCGAAATGCGCCAGGTCCTTGGTGCCTTCGCCCGGCGCCAGAACGATGGTGTGATGCGCGATGCCGGCGGCATCGAGACTCGCGGCGAGCGGCGCGAGATGTGCCCTGGCGACGATCTCGTCGGTGACGACGATCGCCTGCTTGCGCCGCATCAGCGGCAGGATGTGCGTGCCGGCCGTGGCGATCAGCCCCGGCCCGACCAGGATGTCGTAGCCGCGCTCGTCGAGCTCGACGCGCAGCCGTTCGACCGACGCCGCTCATGCCCCGCAGGCCTCGGCCGGCGGCAGTTTTGTCCGCGCGCAGCGCGCCAGCTCGGCGATTGCCCGGCTCGCGGTCGCGTCGGGCGGGCCGTTGCCGCTGTCGATCGTGATGTCGGCCTCCGCGTAGATCGGGTAGCGCCGGTCGATCAGCTCGGCGAGCACGGCGCGCGGGTCGGGTGTTTTCAGGAGCGGCCGGTTGGTGCGGCGCAAGACGCGGGCGAACAGCACATCGAGATCGGCGCGCAGCCAGATGGAGACGCCGCGCGCCGCGATGATTCGGCGCGTCGCCGCGTCCATGAATGCGCCGCCGCCGGTCGAGAGCACATGCACCGGCCCGGCGAGGAGCCGGGCGATGACCCGCCGCTCGCCGTCGCGAAACACCGCCTCGCCGCGATTGGCGAAGATTTCTTCGATCGTTTCGCCGGCGGCGCTTTCGATCTCCTCGTCCGAATCGAAGAACGGCAACCCGAGCCGCGACGCGAGCCGCCGGCCGATCTTGGTTTTACCGGCTCCCATCAGCCCGACCAGTACGATCGAACGACACGGCTCCAAGAGCGCGCCCGAGGCGCGCTTTGCCGGCTCGATCGCTGCTTCTGGCTCGGTTTGCACGTCCATCACGCGCCGCCCTTCGTCGGCCTCTTGTCGCAATATGCCTCGCGGCTGTTTCTCGCCGCGCCAACACAGGGTACTAAACCATTTTCCGCCGCCACGGAATCGGTTCGGGTGTTGGCGAGGGCAGGGAACGCGAGTCCGGACATGACGAAAGTGACCCTGGTCCTGGTTTTGGTGGTGCTGCTGTCGGTGGCGGGCGGCTGTATCTTCCTCGCCACGTGGCATCTCAACGTGCCGCGCGTCGCGGTCGAAAAGGTCCTGCCGGATGCCCGCTTCCCGAAATGAGCGAGCAGCGGCGGCCGTGGTGTCGCCGCGGCTTGAGGCGTTTCTCGAAATGCTGGCGGCCGAGCGCGGCGCCGCGCGATTGACCCTCGCCGCCTATCGCAACGACCTGATCGACCTGTCGGGCTTTCTCGCCACGCGCGGGCTGATGCTCGATGCGGCCGACGCCCAAGCGCTGCATGATTACCTCGCCGCCGCCGGGACGCGCCGGCTCGCGCCGCGCACGCTGGCGCGGCGGCTGTCGGCGATCCGCCAGTTCTACCGATTCCTATTGACCGACGGAATTCGGGCCGACGACCCGACCAGCGGCATCGACACGCCGCGGCTCGGCCGGCCGTTGCCGAAGGTGCTTAGCGAGGCCGAGGTGGCGCGGCTTATCGACACCGCCCAGCGCTGGCCCGACGAGGAGGGGATGCGGCTGCGCTGCGTGCTGGAGCTGTTATACGCCACCGGGCTGCGCATCTCCGAGCTGGTAACCTTGCCGTTTGCCGCCGCCCAGCGCGACCCGCGCTTCATGCTGGTGCGCGGCAAGGGGGGCAAGGAGCGGGTCGTGCCGTTGAGCCCGCCGTCGCGCGAGGCGCTCGCCGCCTATCTCGCCTGCCGCAAGGCGTTCCTGCCAGACGGGCAGGCGTCGCGCTTTCTGTTCCCGTCGCGCGGCCGCGAAGGTCATCTGACGCGCCAGCGTTGCGGCCAGCTCCTGAAGGAGCTGGCGCTCGGCGCCGGTCTCGACCCGGCGCGGCTGTCCCCACATGTCCTGCGTCACGCCTTCGCCAGCCATCTGCTCGACCACGGCGCCGATCTGCGCAGCGTGCAGCAGATGCTCGGCCATGCCGACATCGCGACGACGCAGATTTACACCCACGTCCAGGGCGAGCGGCTGCGCCGCCTGGTCGAGTCCGCGCACCCGCTGGCGCGGCGCAAATGAAGGCCGAATGGAAAATCCCCTGTCCGCCCGTTGGGGGGAGAGGGAGGGCCCGGCGCGGAGCGCTGGGAGGGTGAGGTGGGCGTGCTCTGACGGAATCCTCCACTTCACCCCGACTCTCTCCGCCCCCGGGGGCGGAGAGGGAGTTCGTGTTGCGCTCTCGGATATTCGTTGATGCGGCATTTCCTCGAGTTTGAACGCCCGATCGCCGAGCTCGAAGGCAAGATCGAGGAATTGCGTCATCTGTCGGCCGAGAACGGGCTCAACATCGCCGAGGAGGTCGGGCGTCTCTCCGGTCAGGCCGACCGCTTGTTGCGCCAGACATACGCCAAACTGACGCCGTGGCAGAAGGTGCTGGTGGCGCGGCATCCCGAGCGGCCGCACTGCCGCGACTACATCCGCGGCCTTCTCGCCGACTTCACCCCGCTCGCCGGCGATCGCACCTTCGCCGAGGACCACGCGGTGCTGGGCGGCCTCGCGCGGTTTCGCGGCCGCAGCGTCGTCGTGCTCGGCACCGAGAAGGGCGCCGACACCGAGGCGCGGGTGAGGCACAATTTCGGCATGGCGCGGCCCGAGGGCTATCGCAAGGCCAAGCGGCTGATGCGCCTGGCCGAGCATTTCCAATTGCCGCTGTTGACCTTTGTCGACACCGCCGGCGCCTATCCCGGCATCGACGCCGAGGCGCGCGGCCAGAGCGAGGCGATTGCCCGCGCGATCGAGACGTGCCTCGACATCCGCGTGCCGGTGATCGCCACGGTGATCGGAGAAGGCGGCTCCGGCGGGGCGATCGCGCTCGCCGCCGGTAACGCGGTTGTGATGCTGGAGCACGCGATCTATTCCGTGATCTCGCCCGAGGGCTGCGCCTCGATTTTGTGGCGCAGCGCCGACAATGCGCAGGACGCCGCCGAGGCTTTGTGCCTCACCGCGCAAGAGATGCTGCGCCTCGGGGTTATCGACCAGATCGTCGCCGAGCCGCTTGGCGGGGCGCATCGCTCGCCGCAAGAAACGATCGCGCGGCTGGGGGAGGCGATCGACGAGACCTTGCGGCCGCTCGTCCGCCTCGACGGCGACACGCTGCGCCGCCAGCGCCGCCAGAAATTCCTCGCAATGGGATCAATTATCCCTCAATAGCCGACAAAATAGCCGGCCGCGTTCAAGCAACATTAGGAATTGGCGGGGTATCTCCGTGCCTGGGTTCAACCCGAGCGCGGTGATGAAAAGGCTGCACAGCGCCCTCCAGGCGTTCCTGCATTCCCCCGAAGGCAATGGATGGATCGGCATCCTGCTGTTTTCGGCGGCGTTGGCGTTTGTTGCAGCCTACGGCTTCTACCAGGCGAGTGTGCGCTCGTACGTCGCCAACAAGACTGATGAGAAGGCGACCGCCGAGCAGCTGGTCGACGCTTTCGTCACCACCTACTCGCATGAACTCGGACACGGGGCCGGTAAGGATGTGCCGGTGCCGGCGACGTTCCGCGCGCATGCGATCGAACGCTTCAACCGGTCCCACACCGGCGAGAACTCGCTTCACCTGAGCTTTATCGGCCGCCAGGGCCGATCGATCGAGACGCCACCGTCCGACACGGCGATGGCCGCGATCATCGAATCCTTTGCCAGCCAGCCAGAACCGCAGCCGGTCGCCCAGCTCTTGACGCTCGATGGGCGGCCGATCTTCCGCACGGTCTATCCGTCGCTCGCCAATGACCAAAGCTGCGTCGACTGTCACAACAAGATCCAGCCGGGCACGGACTGGAAGCTTGGTGACGTCATGGGGGCGTTTGTCCTCGATGCGCCGACAGGGCCGTTCTTCGCAGCCCTAAGATGGGAATGCCTGGGAATCGCCGCGGCGGTGTTCGGGCTGATCGGCGGGGTCGGCTTATGGATGTCGGTCGAGTTCTACCGCGGCATTTTTGAACGCGAGCGCGCCAAGGAACAGGCGGAGGCCGCCAACCGCGCGAAATCCGATTTCCTCGCCAATATGAGCCATGAGCTGCGCACGCCTTTGAACGCCATCATCGGTTTTTCCGAGATGATGAAGCAGGAGGTGCTGGGCGCGGTCGGCAACGACCAGTACCGCTCTTATGTCGGCGACATCCACGCCAGCGGCACGCATCTCCTACAGATCATCAACGACATCCTCGATCTATCGAAAGCCGAGGCCGGCAAGCTGACCCTCGACGAGGGTGTCTTCGACGTCCGTGACGCTATCCGCTCCGTCGTCCAGCTCACCACCGTGCGGGCGCAGGAAGGCGGGCTCGAGCAGGTCGTCGATGTAGCGCCCGACGTGCCGCTGCTGCGCGGCGACGAGCGCAAGACGATGCAGATCGTGCTCAACCTCGTCACCAACGCGATAAAATTCAGCTCGGCTGGCGGCCGCGTCGCGATCGTCTGCCGCGCCGATCCGCACGAGGGTCTGTCGATCGCCGTTGTCGATACCGGCATCGGCATCGCTCAGGACGATCTCGGGCGCGTGCTCGAAGCCTTCGAGCAGGTCGATTCCTCGCTCTCGCGCACCCAGCAGGGCACCGGCCTCGGCCTGCCGCTGGTGCGGGCGATGATGGAGCTGCACGGCGGCACGTTCGAGCTGACGAGCGAGGTCGGCGTCGGCACCGAGGCCAAGATCACCTTTCCGCGCGACCGGCTGGTGTACCCCGCCGAGCAATCAGCCGCGGTCGGCATCGCCGCGTAATCCCCTCGCCAGCTTGCGGGAGAGGGGAATGTTGTTCGCAGTCTCGCCAGAAACTGGGGAGTCGCTCTAACATCCCTGAAATTGGGGGATGTGAGCATGCCGTTCCGTATCGAAGAGGCGACGATCGACGCGCTGCACCGTGCGATCAAGGCGGGCGAGACCACCTGCGCCGCGCTCGTCGAGCAGTATCTCGCGCGGGTGCGCGCCTATAACGGCGTCGCCAGCCGTCTCGTCACCGCGGACGGCGCTCTTGTCGCCGAAACGGACGGCACGGTCCGCGCCGGTGCGCCGCTGCGCTTCCCGACCGACACGGTCCAAGCATCGACGATCTATCCCGATCTCGACAAGTATCGCGGCCCGCCGCTCGAATTCGGCCGCATGGAGTCGACCGCCTCCGACCCCGCGGTGCAGCAGCAATACGGCATGATCGCCGGCATCCCCAATGCCGGGCAATTGAACGCGCTGGCGACGCTCAACATCCGCGGCGAGCGCTCGGTGACCTGCAAGGGCGAGTTCGACCGCCATCCCTCGCTCGGGCCCTTGCCGCCGGGCGCGCCGCCGGTGTGCGACGAGTTCCGCCACCTGCCCGACGCGCTCGAACGCGCCGCCGAGCTCGACGCGCAATATGGCGCTAACCCGCCGCTCGACGAAATGCCGATGTACGGCGTCGTCTTCTCGTTCAAGGATCCGTTCGACACCAAGGATATGCGCACCACCGCCGGCGGCGACGCGGCCTACGACATCGATTTCCCGGCGCGCGACCACATCCTCGTCGAGACGCTGCGCGACAAGGGCGCGATCATCTTCGCCAAGGCGGTCAACACCGAATATAACGGCCGCGCCGGCAATCCCGGCGGCCGGCACAAGCCGGAACGCGTGCTGCCTTCGGTTCTCGGTTATCAGCGCAGTACATGGGCCGGCAACCCGGCGAACCCTTACGACACCACCCGCGCCGCCTCATTGGGGTCGAGCTCGGGATCGGGCGTCTCGGTCAGCGCCAATCTCTGCATGGCGAGCCTCGGCGAGGAGACGCGCGCCTCGTGCCGCGGCCCGGCGAACCATAACGCGGTCGCGTTGATCCTGCCGCACAAGGCGATGCTCGGCTTTGACGGCGGGGCGATTGGCGCCGACATCTATTGCGACCGCGCCGGCATCCTCGCGCGCACCCTCGGCGATTGCGCCAAGATCCTCGACGCGCTGACCGATAGCGGCACCAAGTATTATGACCCGCGCGACGTCTACACGACGGTGCCGCGCTCCTCGCTGCTGGCCGCTGGTTACGCGCGGCATGCGACGGCGCCGGCCTCGCTCAAGGGGATGCGCATCGGCATTGTCCGCGAGTCGATGCGGCTGCGGCCCGGCGACCTCGCCGCCGAGCCGATCTCGCGGGCCGCCGCGGCCGAGATCAAGGCCGTTCTGGGGCAAAAGCTCGGTGCGACGCTGGTCGAATCCGGCGACCCCGATTGGCCGGGCGACCCGGATATCGAGCAGATGAGCGTCGATTTTCGCGCCGGTCTCGCGCGGCTGGTGCCGGTTTTCATGCCCGACATCCTGTTCCGCCTCGGCCGCGACGGGCAGCCGCTGTTCAAGGAATTCGCCGCCGCGATCCGCCGCACCGAGTTCCAGCCGGGCAAGTTCTTCGGCGCGGGCGACATGGCGCCGATCGATTACTGCGTCGCGCTCGCCGAGGAGCGCATCGCGCCGCCCCGCAACCTGGACATCTCGACGATCCAGGACCAGGAGCTGGCGATGAGCTTTCGCTTTCACATCCCGCAATATTTGTCGCGCCGCGCGGCGGATTGGGCGGCGCGCGGCTTCCACGAAGGCCTCGACGATTTCGTCCAGCTCAACCGCCGCTCGAAATTCTGGGGCGATGACGGCCGCGCCGCCTTCAGGAACTGGGAGGAGGTCGAGGACCCGCGCAACAAGCTGGGCGGCCGGCAAGGCGTCGACGAGCGCATCATGTTGCGCGAGCTGCTGCGCCGGCTCGACATGCTGGTGATGCTGGAAAATCGGCTCGACGCGCTGGTGCGGCTGCACACGCCGCTGCCGCCGGCGATCATCGGCGGCGCCAACGACCCGCAAGGCGGCGGCAACAACCTCCGCCCCGAGACGATGTACGGCCCCAATGCCGGCCTCACCGAGATGCTGGTGCCGGCGGGTTATGTGACGACGGTCTACGACCCGGTGTTCAAGCTCAGCGACGATGGCACGCGATATGTCTCGTCACCGGCCGCCCGGCCGACGACACTCCCCGAGCCTGGCCTGCCGTTCAGCCTCGTATTCCGCGCCGAGCCCGGCCGCGAGGATGTCGTGCTCAAGATAGCGTCGGCCTACGAAGCCGCCTCCAAGCGGCGCATTCCCCCGCCGGCCTTCCCGGCGCTCTAAGGCTGTCTGATGGAGCCTTTCCTTTCGTCGTCCCCGCGAAAGCGGGGACCCAGGATTGCTGACGGAACGTCTCGGGCGTGGCAACCTGGCGTTTACATCCTGGCCAGCCGCCGTAACGGGACACTCTATGTCGGTGTGACGAGCGACTTGGCACGACGGGTGTGGGAGCATCGTTCCGGGGCGGTTCCGGGTTTCACGCGCGACCATTCAGTCTACCTGCTTGTCTTTTTCGAAGTTCATCCGACAATGGAAAGCGCGATCCTGCGCGAAAAGCGCATCAAGAAATGGCGACGTATCTGGAAGCTCGAACTAATCGAGCGGGAAAATTCGGAATGGCGCGATCTCTATGACGAATTAGCAGTTTGACGATGCCCTGGGTCCCCGCTTTCGCGGGGACGACGAAAGATAATTGCCGTCAGTGCTCTGACGAGAGGACACCTCATGCCCTACACCCGCCCGACCAAATCCCTGCCGCCGCCGGTCAACCCGCTGCTGACGCCGACGCCGCCTTTC
Organism: uncultured Alphaproteobacteria bacterium; assembly: GCA_963712835.1. GTDB lineage: Bacteria > Pseudomonadota > Alphaproteobacteria > ATCC43930 > CGMCC-115725 > DATARH01. Next base: position 110,088 of record CAVQJJ010000002.1, read on the forward strand.
GCGCCGCTGACCCCGCCGACGCATGTCGTCGATCTGATGACGGCGGAGGGCTCGGCCGCGTTCGGCGCGGTGTGGCGCGCCAAGGAGGCTAAGATCATCGAGGTCCCGGCGCTCAGCGACTCGCGGCCGGAATACAAGACCACCTACGACATCGACCCGCATGCCGAGGTGGTCGGCTTTGACGACAGCGCGTGGGAGCGGGTCGATCCGACCGATCTCGGCGGGCGGCGCGGCGGCGGCATCCTCTCCTTTGTCTGGTTTCGCGCCACGCTGACGATCCCCAATGAGGCGCAGGGCTTCGCGACCGCCGGCACGAAGGTGGTGCTGCGCGTCAATGTCGACGATTACGCCGAGGTGTGGGTCAACGGCGAACTGCCCCGCGCCGCCGGAAGGCCGAGCCCGGCCTGCATCCAGGGCTTCAACATGCCGAACCGGCTGGTGCTCGGGAACAACATCGTCCAGCCTGGCGAAAAGTTCGAGATCGCGGTGTTTGCGATCAACGGCCCGCTTTCCGCCGGCCCCGCGAATTTCCTCTGGTTTCGCGAGGCGAAGGTCGAGTTTTTTCGCTAGCCGCCATTATTTCGACCGCCTTCCCCGCGAAAGCGGGGACCCAGGGTGACAGGCACAATGTCCGAAAAGCGTCCGTGCGTGTACATCCTTGCCAGTGGCCGCAATGGTACGCTTTACGTCGGGGCGACAACTAATTTGGCAAGCCGCATCGAAGCGCATCGAGCCGGCGTTGTCCCGGGCTGCACGCGAAAATACAAAATTCAAACGCTCGTCTATGCCGAGCCTCACGAGACCATCGGGCAGGCGCTACTTCGCGAGAAGCAGATCAAGAAATGGCGCCGCGTCTGGAAGCTGGAGCTGATCGAACGAGACAACCCACAGTGGCGCGATCTATTCGAAGAACATCTGTGGTAGCGATTGCCCTGGGTCCCCGCTTTCGCGGGGAAGGCGGAGATAAAATGGGCGCTCAAATAGAAACACTCGCCAAATTCGTCGCCGAAACGCGTGTGGACGACATCCCCGAGGCGGTGCGGGAGCACGCCAAGATCACGCTGCTCGACACATTGGGGGTAATTCTCGCCGGGTCGACGCGGCCCGAGGTCGCCGCGCTGCGCGGGCGGCTGGTTAGCACTGCGGGGGACGGAACAGGGGCGACGGTCTACGCAAGCGGCTGGCCTTCGGCTGACGCGCGCAGCGCGGCGTTGCTCAACGGCATCGCCGGCCGCGCGATCGAATTGTGCGAGGGGCTGCGGCTGGTGTCGGGCCAGGCGGCGCTGCAGGTGCTGCCCGGCGTGCTGGCGGTCGGCGAAGCGGCCGGCAGCTCAGGCAAGGACATTCTCGCCGCGCTGATTCTTGGCTATGACGTCGCCGGGCGGCTCGCGACGGGTTTCATGCCGCGGCCGCTGGCGCATCAGAACGGCCAAGTATCGCTGATTGCGGCCGCGGCCGCCGGTGCGCGGCTGCGCGGCCTCGACGCCGCCGGGGTCAGCCTGGCGATGCGCGTCGCCGCGACCCTCGTGCTGACGCCGAGCTACACGAATGCCGTCGCCGGCGCGACCGCGCTCAATGTCGCCGGCGGGATGAGCGGCTTTGCCGCGTCGCTCGCGCCCGAGCTGGCGCTCGCCGGTTTTGTCGCGCAGCCCGACGCGATCGAGGAGGTGCTGTCGCAGCTGGTCGGCGACGGGTTTGTGCCCGACCGCATCACCGACGGGCTCGGCCGCGACTGGCAGATCGCCAAGAATTACTTCCGCCTCTACGCCTGCTGCAACCCGATCCACCCGGCGCTCGATTGCCTCGCCGCCGCGCTCGTCGAGCTGAAGCCGCGCCCGGAAGAGGTCGCGCGCATCGATATCGCGACCTACCGCTTCGCGTCGGTGATGCGCAACCCCGACCCGCCCAATTACTTCGCCTCGAAATATTCGCTGCCGCACGCCGCCGCGACGATGGTGGCGCGGGGCGGCGCGGGGTTTGCCGAGCTCGACGACAGCGCGCTCGCCGACCCGGTCATCGCCACGCTGCGCCACAAGGTGCAGATCACCGAAGACCCGGCGATGAGCGCGCTCACCCCAAAGCTCCGCCCGGCACGCGTCACCATGACCCTTGCCGACGGACGCAGCGCGACGGTCGCGCGTGACAGCCATCGCGGCGATTTTTCCGAGCCGTTCAGCGAGGACGAGCTGCGCGCCAAGTTTCGCGAGCTGGCCGGTACGGTGCTGCTGCCGCAGGGCATCGCCGCCGTCGAGCGCGCGGTCGACGACATCGAGGAATGGCCGGATGTCGGCGATTTGACCGGGCTTTTGCGCCGCTATGGGAGGAGCTGAACATGAAGTCGATTGTCGGAACCTGGCGGCTGGTGAAGGCCGAGGCGCATGATGCGAGCGGCAAGCCATTGCCGGTGCCTTATGGCGGCAAGGGCATGGGCCGGGTCACCTTCAACGCCGAAGGCCGCATGGCGGCGGTCGTGGTCGATGGTCGGCCCGAATTGCCGCCGGACGTGAAGCGCGACTACTCATCCTATTGCGGCAATTACACGTTCGACGGCAGTCGGCTCACCACACGCGTCGATGCTGCCTCCGACCCGTCGCGGCTCGGCGGCGACCAGGTGCGCGAGGTGAGCTTTGACGGCGATTTCATGGTGCTGCGCCCGCCGCCGCGCGCCGGCGGCGAATATCGCGTGCTGACCTGGGAGAAGATTTCCGAGGTCTAGTTCATCACCCGCCACTGCCCGTCGGTTTGCCGGCACGCGGTGCCGAACACGTCGCGGCCGCTGTCATTCGCCCTGTACTCGCGGCAGGTCTGTCCGGCCGAATTGGTGAAGGCGGGTTTGCTGGTATAGGTGATCCGCGGCATGCGCTGCGTTGCGGCTGGCGCGGCGCCCGGAGCCGCCGGCGCGGCGGGGTAGGCGCTCGCGGTTGGCGCGGGCGGTGGGTAATACTCCGGCGCCGGCGGCGGTGGATAGTACGCCGGCGGCGGGTAATAGGCGTAGGGCGGCGGGTAGGCCCAATAAGGGCCGGGGCCCCAATAACCGCAGCATGGCCCGCCGATGCCGATCCAGATGCGAGCCTGCGCCGGTGACGGCGCCACCGTCAGCGCTAAAAGCGCGAGCGCGGCGGCCGCGCCGGAAAGCAGGAAATGAGCATGCCATTTTGTCGGGGTCAGGCAGGTCATCGGGTCCTCAAGCTCCTGGGGGGATCGAAGTTGACGACAATTATACGTGGGCGGACGGAATTATATCGCCGCTCCGGCGTGCCCGCCAGCCTAACGCAACGCACCCGTTTCTTGGCAGCGTTTCCGCGACGGTGCGGCGTAGCGGCGGTTGCGCTGGCCCGGCCCCAGGGGCTAAGACCTTGATCAACAGAATGGTGAGGAGACCTGCCGTGGCGCGCGGAGCCGATCAGCATAAGAACCCCCAATCCGACATCGAGATCGCCCAGGCCGCGGCGATGCGTCCGATCGGCGAGATCGCCGCGAAGCTCGGCATCCCCGACGAAGCGCTGTCGCCCTACGGCCGCTACAAGGCCAAAGTCGCCCTCGATTACGTCGAGTCGCTCAAGGACAAGCCCAACGGCAAGTTGATCCTCGTCACCGCGATCACCCCGACGCCGGCGGGCGAGGGCAAGACCACGACCACGGTCGGCCTTGGGGACGCGCTCAACCATATCGGCAAAAAGGCGATCATCTGCCTGCGCGAACCCAGCCTCGGCCCCAGTTTCGGCATGAAAGGCGGCGCCGCCGGCGGCGGTTACGCCCAGGTCGTGCCGATGGAGGACATCAACCTCCACTTCACCGGCGATTTCCACGCGATCGGCGCCGCCAACAATCTGCTCGCGGCGATGGTCGACAACCACGTCTATTGGGGCAACGAACTCGGCATCGACTCGCGGCGCGTCACCTGGCGCCGCGGGCTCGACATGAACGACCGGGCGCTCAGGCAGATCACCTCGTCGCTCGGCGGCGTCGCCAACGGCTTTCCGCGCGAGGACGGGTTCGACATCACCGTCGCCTCGGAGGTCATGGCGATCTTCTGCCTCGCGACTGACCTGGGCGATCTGAAGCGTCGGCTCGGCAACATCATCGTCGCGCAGACAAGGGCGCGCGAGCCGGTGCGGGCAGGCGACCTCAAGGCCGCCGGCGCGATGGCGGTGCTGCTCAAGGACGCGGTCGCCCCGAATCTGGTGCAGACGCTGGAGAACAACCCGGCCTTCATCCATGGCGGCCCGTTCGCCAATATCGCGCATGGCTGCAACTCGGCGATCGCGACCAAGACTGCGCTCAAGCTCGGCGACTACGTCGTGACCGAGGCCGGGTTCGGGGCCGATCTCGGCGCCGAGAAATTCATGGACATCAAGTGCCGCAAGACCGGGCTCAAGCCCGACGCGGCGGTCGTCGTCGCCACGGTGCGCGCCTTGAAGATGCATGGCGGCGTCGCGCGCGACCAGCTGCGCGCCGAGAATGTCGCGGCGCTCGAAGCCGGGTACGCCAATCTCGGCCGACACCTCGAAAACCTCAAGCAGTTCGGCGTCCCGGCGGTGGTTTCGGTCAACCGCTTCAGCGCCGACACCGAGGCGGAGCATGCCAAGCTCAAGGAGCTGTGCGCGTCGCACGGGGCCGAGGCGGTGATCGCCGATCATTGGGCGAATGGCGGCGAGGGCGCCGCTCCGCTCGCCGAGGCGGTGGCGCGCGTCGCCGATAGCGGCCAGTCGAAATTCCAGGTGCTCTATCCCGACGAAATGCCGTTGCGCGACAAGATCAAGACCATCGCGCAGAAAATCTACCGGGCGAAGGACATCGCCTGCGACGCCGCAGTTGAAAGCCGCCTCGCCGAACTGCAGAAGTCGGGCTTCGGCCATTTCCCGATCTGCGTGGCGAAGACCCAGTACAGCTTCTCGACCGACGCGAACCTCAAGGGCGCGCCGACCGATCACGTCATCGCCGTGCGCGAAGTGCGGCTCTCGGCCGGCGCCGAGTTTGTCGTCGTGATCTGCGGCGATTTGATGACGATGCCGGGCCTGCCGCGCGTGCCCTCGGCCAACAGCATCGACCTCACTGAGGACGGCCGGATCACCGGGCTGTTTTAGGCGCCGTCGTGGACGCGGCCGAGGTCAAAACCTGGCGGCGCGCCGAGCGCGAGCGGCTGATCGCGCTGCGCATGGCGCTGTCGCCGGCCGAGCGGCGCGGGATGGGCGAGCGCATCACAACGTCGCTGCAGCCCATCGTCGCCGAGCGCTCCGGTATCCTCGGCATCTATTGGCCGTTCCGCGCGGAATTCGATCCGCGCCCGCTGGTCGACAGCCTCGTCGCCGCCGGGCGGCAGGTCGCGCTGCCGGTCGTCATCGACAGGAGGGGGCCGCTCGAATACCGCGCTTGGCGGCCGGGCGAGGCGCTCACCGCCGGGGTTTGGGACATCCCGATCCCCGAGAAGCGGGACATCGTTCTGCCGTCGATGGTTCTGGCGCCGGTCGTCGGCTTCGACCGCGCGAGCTACCGGCTCGGCTACGGTGGCGGTTATTTCGACCGCACGCTAGGTGCGATGAGCCCGCGACCGCTGGCGATCGGCGTCGGCTTCGGGTGCCAAGCGATCGAGACGATCTACCCTCAGTCCTTCGACATTCCGATGGATATGATCGTCACCGAGGCCGGGATCCTTTGACGCTAGCTGTGTGGTCCCGGCAGTTCCTCCTCCGCGTAGCGGGGGAGGGGGACCATGCGGGGGGACTGTGTGAGCGAGGTCGCCGCCGCCCTCGCTAGGCTCGCCACCTCCCCGCCGTGCGGGGGAGGAACCCCCTTGCGTCGGCGCGAGCGCCTTTAGTTACCCGCGCCGCCGCCGGCGGCCGCCACCACTGTTGCCACGGCCTCCGCGCCCGAGACCAAGCTCCTTGGCCAGGTTCGAGCGCTGCACCGAGTAGTTGGGCGCGGTCAGCGGATGGTCGCCCGGAAGGCCCCAGCGCTTCAGATAGTCCTCGCCGGACAGCCCGTGCCGTGTCGTCAGGTGGCGACGCAGCATCTTGCCCTTCCAGCCGCAGTCGAGGCAAATCACCACGTCGCGTTGCACCGAGCGGCGCACCGACACCGCCGGCGTCAGCGCGGCCGGGACTTCCGCCGGCTGACCCAGCCGGGCGATCGTCCGGTGTACCGCGACGATCAACTCCGGTATCTGTTCGGGCGAAAGGTTGTGATGCGAGACGTAACTCGCGATGATCTTCGCGACAAGGCGCGGCGCCGCGCCTTGGATTGTTGTCTCCCCGGCCATTTTCGTCTCCCTGTTTGAATTCGACTATACAAGGAGCGAAGACTTCTGGCTAGGCGGAGTATTACTGTTGGTTGTAGCTTTGATGTAATCTTAACGTAAGCCTATGCTCACGCCGCGATGCGCTGCTGACGGATCAGCGAGAGGATTTCCGCCGCGGCGCGCGGGATGTTGGTGCCCGGGCCGTAGATCGCCGCGACCCCGGTTTTCTTGAGGAAATCGTAGTCGGCCGGCGGGATGACCCCGCCGCAGACGACGAGGATGTCGCCCGCGCCCTCGCGCTTCAGCGCCTCGATCAGCGCCGGCACCAGCGTCTTGTGCGCCGCCGCCTGGCTCGACACGCCGACGATGTGGACGTCGTTCTCCACCGCCTGCCGCGCGGCTTCCTCGGGCGTCTGGAACAACGGCCCGATATCGACATCGAAGCCGATATCGGCAAAGGCGGTGGCGATGACCTTGGCGCCGCGGTCGTGCCCGTCCTGGCCAAGCTTGACGACGAGCATGCGCGGCCGGCGGCCTTCCTCACGCGCGAAATTGTCGATCTCGCGCTGGATGCGGTGGAAATTGTCGTCGTCGCCGTATTGCCCGGCATAGACGCCGCTGACCGATTGCGTCGCCGCGTGATGGCGGGTGAAAGCGACCTCGAGCGCGTCGGAAATCTCGCCGACCGTAGCGCGCGCCCGGCTCGCCGCGATCGACAATTCGAGTAGGTTGCCTTTGCCGCTCTTCGCCGCTTCGGTCAGCGCCGCGAGCGTTGCCGCACATTTCGCGGGATCGCGGATTTTCTTCACGCGGTTGAGCCGAGCGATCTGCGCGCTGCGCACCTTGTCGTTGTCGACATCGAGCAGGTGGACCTCGGCGCTGTCCTCGGCGCGGTATTTGTTGACCCCGACGATGACCTCCTCGCCACGGTCGATCGCGGCCTGGCGCCGCGCCGCCGCCGCCTCGATGCGCAGCTTGGGCATGCCGCTTTCGACTGCCTTGGTCATGCCGCCCAATTTCTCGACCTCGTCGATCAGCGCCATCGCCGCGATGGCGATCGAATGCGTCAGGCTCTCGACGTAATAGCTGCCGCCGAGCGGGTCGACCACATGCGGGATGCCGGTCTCTTCGGCGAGGATCAGCTGGGTATTGCGCGCGATCCCCATCGAGAAGGGTGTCGGCAGCGCCAGCGCCTCGTCGAACGAATTGGTGTGCAGCGACTGCGTGCCGCCGAGCACCGCTGCGAGCGCCTCGATCGTCGTGCGCACGATGTTGTTGTGCGGCCCCTGCTCGGTGAGGCTGACGCCCGAGGTCTGGCAATGCGTGCGCAGCGCGAGGCTGACCCTGTTCTTCGGCGCGAACGGCGCGATGAGCCGCGCCCATAACAGCCGCGCCGCCCTGAGCTTGGCGATCTCCATGAAGAAATTCATGCCGATGCCGAAAAAGAACGACAGGCGCGGCGCGAATTCGTCGATGTCGAGCCGGCGCGACAGAGCGGCGCGCACGTATTCGAGCCCATCGGCGAGGGTGAAGGCGAGTTCCTGCACGCTCGTCGCGCCGGCCTCCTCCATGTGGTAGCCGGAGATCGAGATCGAGTTGAAGCGAGGCATGTGCCGCGCGGTGTACTCGATGATGTCGGCGACGATCCGCATCGAAGGGGCGGGCGGGTAGATATAGGTGTTGCGGACCATGAACTCCTTGAGGATGTCGTTCTGGATCGTCCCCTGGAGCTGCGCCTGCTCGACCCCCTGTTCCTCGGCGGCGACGATGAACCCGGCCAGCACCGGCAGCACCGCGCCGTTCATCGTCATCGACACGCTCATCTGGTCGAGCGGAATGCCGTCGAACAGGATTTTCATGTCCTCGACGCTGTCGATCGCGACACCGGCCTTGCCGACATCGCCGACGACGCGCGGATGGTCGCTGTCATAGCCGCGATGTGTCGCCAGATCGAAGGCGATGGAGAGCCCCATCTGCCCGGCCGCGAGGTTGGCGCGGTAGAACGCGTTCAACTCCTCGGCGGTTGAGAAGCCGGAATATTGTCGGATCGTCCACGGCCGGTTGGCGTACATCGTCGCCCGGACGCCGCGCAGATAGGGCGGCGCGCCCGGCACTGCCCCGCGGAAGGGGAAACCCTGCGCGGCGATCGCTTCGAGATCGGCCTCGGTGTAGAGCGGCTTGACCGCGATCCCTTCTGGCGTCTGCCAGTCGAGATCCCCGACCGGCTTGCCGCGCAGCTCCGCCTCGGCCAGCTTTTGCCATTCGCCTACCGGGCCAGGGGATTTGCCGCTCGTCGCCATGCCGCTCTCCCAGGGGAGGTGAGGGATTATATGGTCGCGGGAGCGGCGGCGTCCAATTCGGCGGCGCAGGCGATACGGCGCCTCGCGGATGAGATTTTCTCACTGGCGGCGTGAGAAACTCTTGTTTGCGAATAAACCCGGCGGCGACCAGATCGACTCCGTTCGCTAGCGGCCGGCTTCAGCCGGACCGAACGGACAAAGGAGACTTTCGATGAAAACGCTGTTTTTCGCCGCCGCCATCGCCGCCATTACGGCTCTCAATCTTTCGTCGCCGGCCATGGCGGCGGAATACGGGCCGCCGGCCACCGGCAATTGGCATTATGCGTGGCAGTACCACTACACCGGCCATCACCCGGAATACCGGGGCGGCTGGGTTCTGACGAAGTAACGACCGACGCGCGGCCGCCGATGCATCAGCCGGCGGCCGCTGTCGTCCTCGGGCTCCGGAGCGTATGGCGGAAGACGATCGCCGCTGTCAGCAACAGCACCGCTCCGGCCTGATGCGCCGCCGCGAGCGGCACCGGCACCACCAGCAGCAGCGTCGATATCCCCAGCGACATCTGCAAGAGCGCCGCGGCGAACAGCGCATGCAATGCGAGGCGGACGGGACGTGGCAATGCCGCGCGCCACCCCGCTATCCACAATAAGATGGCCAACGTCACCGTCGTCTCCGCCACCAGACGGTGGTCGAACTGCACCGCCGGAATGTTCTCGAACCAATTGCGGATAAACGGCGAAAGCTGCGCGTACCCTGCGGGCACGAAATGTCCGTCCATCAGCGGAAAGGTGTTGTAGGTGAGCCCGGCATTGAGCCCGGCGACAAACCCGCCGGCGACGATGGTCAAGCCGACGAGGCACAGCACAGCTTCGGCAGCCCGGGGCCAGGCAAATCCCCTCTCCCGCATTGCGGGAGAGGGGATTTGCAGCAATCCCAGCGCCGTCCACAAGGTCGCGGCGTAGATCACAAGCGCCAGCGCCAGGTGCGCGGTGAGGCGGTATTGGCTGACCTCGATCCGGTTGGCGAAGCCGCTCATCACCATCCACCAGCCGAGCGCGCCCTGAGCCCCGCCGAGCGCGAAAATCCCGGCCAGCGGCCAAGCGAGCCGCCGCGGAATACGTCTTCGCGCCAGGAAATAGAGAAACGGCAGCAGGTACACGAAACCGATCAGCCGTCCCCACAGCCGGTGCACGTATTCCCACAGGAAGATCGTCTTGAAGTCGCCGAGGCTCATCCCCGTGTTTAGCAGCTTGTATTGCGAGGTCGCGCGGTACTTGGCGAACTCGGTCTGCCAGTCGGCGGCCGAGAGCGGCGGAATGGTGCCCATCACCGGCTGCCACTCGGTGATCGACAGCCCCGACCAGGTGAGCCGGGTGATGCCGCCGATCACCACCATCGCGAAGATCATCGCGCAGCAGACGAGGAGCCAGATCGCCACCGGGCGGGTGCTTTTTATCGCCTTCCCCGCGGACGCGGGGGCCGAGCGGTCACCGGCAAGTCGCTTGCCCCCGGATTCCCGCTTTCGCGGGAAAGACGGTGAAGATGTCGAGCTCATCGTCGCAAGCATTGTCCGACACGGCCGCCTCGGCAATCGCGATCATGCCGCAGTCCTTGGGTTTCGCGGCCTCAGCCAACCCCGGGCATCGCGTCGAGGCAGCCCTGCAGGATGTAGGCTGCCGCCACCTTGTCGACGATCTCGGCGCGGCGTTTGCGCGTCATGTCGGCGTCGATCATTTCGCGGGTGACCGCGGCGGTCGAGAGCCGTTCGTCCCACAGCAGCGCCGGCATGTCCCGCAAGGTCATGAGGTTGCGGGCGAACGCGCGCACCGATTGCGTGCGCGGGCTGTCCGTGCCGTCGAGAGTAAGCGGCAGGCCGATCACCGCCCCGCCGACGCCGTGAGCATCGATCAGCGCCAGCAGCGCCGCCATGTCGTCACGGAAGCTGCGCCGGCGGATCGTGTCGAGCGGGCTGGCGATGACGAGCCGCGTGTCGCTCAGCGCAAGCCCGATCGTCTTGGTGCCGACATCGAGCCCGATCAGCCGCGCGCCCGCCGGCACGGCCGCCTTCAACGCCGCAGGGCGCTCAAAAATCATGACCGGTTGTCGAGGATCATGCCCGATGATAGCGTGCGTCTCGCTCTTTTGCCGCGAAAGACTTTGAAATCATGGCGTTGGACAAGGCCACCGTGGCGCGCATCGCCACCCTGGCGCGCATTCGCGTCGCCGAGGATCAGCTCGAGCCGCTCGCCGCGGAACTGAGCGGCATCCTCGATTGGGTCGAGCAGCTGATGGCGGTCGACACCGAGAACGTGCCGCCGATGACCAGCGTCGTCGAGATGACGCTGCCGATGCGCGACGATATCGTGACCGACGGCAACAACCGCGACGCCGCGCTCGGCAACGCGCCGCGCACCGCACGCGGCTTTTACGCCGTACCCAAGGTGGTCGAGTGAGCGACCTCACAAGTCTCACCATCGCCGAGGCGCGCGACGGGCTGCGGGCGAAGAAATTCTCCGCCCGTGAGCTCGCCGCCGCGCATAACGACGCGGTCGAGAAGATCGCGCCGCTCAACGCCTACATCACGACGACGCCCGACCAGGCGCTGGCGATGGCCGACGCGTCCGATGCTCGGCTGGCGAAAGGCGACACGCTGGCGCTCGACGGCATTCCGCTGGCGATCAAGGATCTGTTCTGCACCAAGGGCGTGCTGACCACCGCCGGCTCGCACATCCTCGACGGGTTCGCGCCACCCTATGAGTCCACGGTCACCGAAAAATTATGGGCGGCCGGCGCGGTGATGCTCGGTAAGACCAATCTGGACGAGTTCGCGATGGGGTCGTCGACCACGACCAGTCATTACGGCCCGACTGAAAATCCCTGGCGTCGCCCCGGCGACAACCGGCCGCTGGTGCCGGGTGGCTCGTCGGGCGGTTCGGCGGCGGCGGTCGCGGCACGCGCCGCGCTCGGTGCGACCGGCACCGACACCGGCGGCTCGATCCGCCAGCCGGCAAGCTTTTGCGGCATTGTCGGCCTCAAGCCGACCTATGGCCGCTGCTCGCGCTGGGGGGTGGTCGCGTTCGCCTCGTCGCTCGACCATCCGGGGCCGATGACCCGTTGTGTGCGCGACGCGGCGATCATGCTGGGGGTCATGGCCGGCCACGATCCCAAGGACTCAACCTCCGCGCCGCTGCCGGTGCCCGATTTCGAGGCGGCGCTTACCGGCGACATTCGCGGCCTCAAGATCGGCATCCCGCGCGACCATGCCGGCGCCGCCGAATTGTCGGCCGAAAACGCGGCGCTGTGGGATCAAGGGATCGCGTGGCTCAAAGATGCCGGCGCCGAGCCGGTCGAGATTTCGTTGCCGACGACGCATGTCGCTCTCCCGGCCTATTACGTGATCGCGCCGGCCGAGGCGTCGTCGAACCTCGCGCGCTATGATGGCGTCAAGTTCGGCCTCAGGGTCGACGGCGACAGCCTCGACGATATGTACGCAAAGACCCGTGCCGAAGGCTTTGGCGCCGAGGTGCGCCGCCGCGTGCTGATCGGCACTTACGTGCTGTCGGCCGGGTACTACGACGCCTATTACCTCAAGGCGCAGCGCGTACGCACCCTGATCGCCCGCGATTTCGCGCGGGCTTTCGAGCGCTGCGACTGCATCCTCACCCCGACCGCGCCAACCGCCCCGTTTGCGATCGGCGAAAAGAGCGACGATCCGGTGGCGATGTATCTCAACGACATCTTCACCGTGTCGTCCGACCTCGCCGGCGTGCCGGCAATCTCGGTGCCGGCCGGGTTGTCCGAGGGCCTGCCGGCGGGGCTGCAGGTCATCGGCCGCGCGTTCGACGAGGAAACCGTGCTGCGTGTCGCCGGGGTGCTGGAGAGCGCGGCGAATTTTACCCACCTTCCGGGTTTTGTCGCCTGAGCGCGCGATCTCACCTTGTCGTTCCCGCGCAAGCGGGAACCCATGAAAAAAGGGACGTTGCCAATTTTTTTGGAGGCAGGGTTATTGATCCGAACATAACAAGAACATATATTGGGCAATAGGCTCATCGCCCCGACAAGCCCGTTTTCGATGCCGTCTCGTGTTCCCCGTTGTCACCTCCTGTTCCCTCACCGCACCGCCCTCTGTTACCCTCCTGTTCCGCAGACACGAAATCGTGAATAATCAAATGCTTGGCCCTGATCTTTTTTTGACGTTCCTGCGCATGGGCGGCCCATCTCCCCCCTCTCTGCCCCTGGGGGCGGAGAGGGTTGGGGTGAGGTGGGGGATTCCAGAGACGATCGAGCAAGCCCACCTCACCCTGCCGCCGCTTCGCGCCGACTTCCCTCTCCCCCCGATGGGCGGAGAGGGATTGTTCTTTGGAGCACGGGAATGATCCAAGGCCGCACCGGAGAGTGGGAAGTCGTCATTGGGCTGGAGGTGCACGCCCAGGTCGTGGCGCAAGCGAAGTTGTTTTCCGGCGCCGCGACCGCGTTCGGCGCCGATCCCAACACCCAGGTCTCGACGGTCGACGCCGCGTTCCCCGGCATGCTGCCGGTGATCAACCGGCACTGTGTCGAGCAGGCGGTGAAGACCGGGCTCGGCCTCGACGCCGAGATCAATCTCACGAGTGTCTTCGACCGTAAGAACTACTTTTATCCCGACCTGCCCGCCGGCTATCAGATCTCGCAATACAAGCAGCCGATCGTCGGCAGCGGCCGGGTCGCGCTCGACATGCCCGACGGTTCGATGCGCGAGATCGGCATCACCCGGTTGCACCTTGAGCAGGACGCCGGCAAGAGCCTGCACGACCAGCACCCGCGCGAAACCTATGTCGACCTTAACCGCGCCGGCATCGGCCTGATGGAGATCGTCTCCGAACCCGATCTGCGCTCGGCCGAGGAGGCCGGCATCTACCTGCGCAAATTGCGCTCGATCCTGCGCTATCTCGGCACCTGCGACGGCAACATGGAGGAGGGGTCGCTGCGCTGCGACTGCAACGTCTCGGTGCGCAAGCCCGGCGCGCCGTTCGGCACGCGCTGCGAGGTCAAGAACCTCAACTCGGTGCGCTTTGTGATGCAGGCGATCGACATCGAGGCGCGCCGCCAGGTCGACATCATCGAAAACGGCGGCACGATCGCCCAGGAGACGCGGCTGTTCGACACCGCGCGCGGCGAGACGCGGCCGATGCGCTCCAAGGAAAACGACTTCGACTACCGCTATTTCCCCGATCCCGACCTGCTGCCGCTGACGCTCGACCCGGTCTGGATCGCGCAACTGAAGGCGACGCTGCCCGAGCTTCCCGACAAGAAGCGCGCCCGGTTCGTCAGCGATTACGGGCTCGGTGTCGAAGAAGCCAACGTACTGGTCGCCGAGCGTGCGACCGCCGAGTTTTTCGAGGAAGTTGCCCAAGGGGCCAATGGCAAACGCAGGGACGCCAAGGCGGCGGCCAATTGGGTCACCGGCGATTTGTTCGGCGCGCTCAACAAAAGGGGTCTCGATATCGAGGATTCCCCGGTCGCCGCCTTTCAGCTCGGCGCGCTGATCGACCTCATCGCCGCCGGCACGATCTCCGGCCGTATCGCCAAGGACGTCTTCGCCGAGATGGTCGAGACCGGTGGCGACCCCACTGCCATCGTCGAGGCGAAAGGCTTGCGTCAGGTCACCGATCCCGGCGCGATCGAGGCCGCGGTCGACGCCGCGCTCGCCGCCAATCCCGCCCAGGTCGCGCAATACGCCGCCAATCCCAAGGTGCTCGGCTTTTTTGTCGGTCAGGTGATGAAGGCGACCCAGGGCAAAGCCAACCCCGCCCTCGTCAACGAGCTTTTGCGGACGAAGCTGGGCGCCTGAGATACCTCGGTTCGTCCCGAGCCAAGTTGGATTGGCCGCCGCACAACCTAAAAGTGTCTCGTTTGCTGCAAAATCCCTGCAGGAACAGCAAATGCAAAATCACCCGACTTGCAACCTCAGCGCGACCGTGTTGTTCGCTACATTCCGGGGGCCAGCCGGTAAACGCCCGGCAGATTGCGGTGGCGCTCGGCGTAATCCATGCCATAGCCGACGACGAATTTGTCGGGGATGTCGAAACCCTTGTAGCGGATCGTCATCGGCTCCGCTCCCGCGACATGCTTGTGGAGCAGCGCGCAGACATCGAGGCTCGCCGGCCCGAGCTTTTCCAGCGCCGCGACGAGCGCGGTGATGGTCAGCCCAGTATCGACGATGTCCTCGACCACGATGACATGGTGGCCGGCAATATCGAGCCTTTCGTCGTCGCTCAGCGCGACCGCCCCCGACGAGCGCGCCGCCTTGCCGTAGGACGACGCGCGGACGAAATCGATGACGAACGGGATGTCGATCCGGCGCATCAGGTCGGCGGCGAAGACCGTCGCACCCTTCAGGACGATGACGAGCGTCAGCGGCGCGCCGCGGTGGTCGTCGGAGATTTGCCGGGCGAGCGCGGCGACCCGCTTCTTGATTCGGCCCGCCGAGATCAGCGGGCGCAGGCGGTCGGTCAAAAAAAGGGTCGCTCAGTCGCGGCGGTAGGGGTAGCAGCGGGCGCGTTCGAGCGTCATGCCGTAATGTTCGGCGAGCGCGCGAATCGCATCGCCCTCTTCGGGGTAGGGATCGGCATTGACGGCGCCGACGATGATCGGGCGGAAGCTGCGGTCGTCCTTGGCGCCAGGCGGCAGCATCGCGGTGGCGAGCGGCGTGCCGTCATCCGCTCGCAGCGTCAGGAACAGCGGCATCTCGCGCTGGATATGCGCTTTCAGCCCGATTTCCTGCTCGAAATACACGGTGGAGATCGGGCGAAAGCTTTGCGTCGCCTTCTCCTGCTCCTTGCGGAAATACTTCTCGACCGCGTGGCGCATCACTTCCAATTCGCTCGCCGCCTCGGCCTCGGTTTCGATGCGAAACCAAGTTTTGCCGTCGGGTGCATCGCAGACGTATTTCATGCTTCCTCCTGGGCAACTCCGATAAGGACCGGCATCGCGAAGGACGGGATCAGTAAGAGCAAAGTCCGGACGTCGCGCGAAGTCAACAGCGGAGACACACGCAAAAGACAGATTGTGCGCGTTCGGAACTCGCCTCTCATTTTCCATTGCAAATTGCAGGAACCGGTGGACAGCCATTAGGCGGTCGATCAAAAATTGGCGGCATTCCGCCAATTTCGTTTCTCTCGGCGGTATGGCACGGACAATGAAACTGGAACGGCAGACCCTCTTCCCAAAGGAGCCTGCCGTGGCCGTCATGTCGCAAATGCGTCTTCCCCGCTTCGCCTCGCTGCCGGAGTCGGCGGCCGGCATGCCTCAGGCAGGCTCGCTTTTCGCCCGCTTCTTCCGCACCCCGTTCGCCGATGTCGACGACCGCGTCGCCCGCCTCGCGGCGGCGAACCGCGCCGAGCGCGAAGCGCGCAAAGTGCGCGAGGACGTCATGTCCGCCGCGGACGAATCGCGCCGCTTCTAGCGGCGCGCTGCGCTCGCTGCGGCGCCGGTGCCGCCGGCGGCTGGGCGACCCCGGTCCAGTCGCGCCACAAGGCGATCAACGCTGCCATGATCGCCGGGCCGAGAAACAGGCCGATAAAGCCCAGCGTCTCGAGCCCGCCGAGCAAGCCCATCAATACCCAGAGAAACGGCAGCCGGGCGGTGCCGCCGATGATCGCCGGCCGGATGAAATGGTCGGCGATGAAGACGACGATGCTGCCGCCAGCGAAAATGATCGCGGCGCCGAGCGTCTTGCCGATCGTCAGCATGTAGAGAGCAGCCACGGTATAGATCAGCGGCGCGCCGAACGGGATGACCGCCAACACCCCCGTCATCGCCGCGATCGAGGCGGGGTAGGGCAGGCCGGCGACGACATAGACCACGCCGATGATCACTCCTTCGGCAAGCCCCACCAGCACCAACCCGTTTACCGTGCTGTGCACCGCGGCGACCATGTGGCGGCCGATGCCTTGGCCGCGTTCGCCGAGCACCCGGTCGCTCAGCGCGCGCAGCTGGCCGGCGACCACGCTGCCGTTGCGGAACAGAAAGAACATCGTCAGCAGCGTGAAGAGGAAAATCACCAGGCGGCGAACCGCCTCGCCGCCGTATTGACGCGCCGACTCGGCGAACACCCGCGGGCTCAGGCGGCCGAACAGCGCTTCGGCCATGATCGGGTCGGACAAGTTGGTGCGCCACCAATCCGCGAGCGTCGGCCCCACGATCGGGAGGTCATTGATCCATTCCGGGACGGCGAGGCCGTTGTGTCGCGCCGCGATGATGAGCTGGATCAAGACATGACTTTCACGGGCGATCGCGATGCCGAGCAGGACGAGCGGGGTCACGAATACGATCCCGACGGTCAGTGTCAGCAGGAGCGGCGCGATGATTCGGCCGCTACGCTCGGGAAGAACTTGCAGAAGGCGCTGATAGAGCGGCCATAGCGCGATCGACAGCACCACGGCCCAGGCGAGCGCGGGCAAGAAATCGTGCAGTATCCACAGGCCGAGAACCACAAACCCCGCAGCCACGACGAAACGAGCCCGCTGCTGCGACGGCGGCTCGGGCGCTCCGTAACCGGTATCCATTAATGTGCGTTCCTCCTCTCGGCGCACGAGTGTAGCGGAGCCGCAAGGCGAGCGCACGCGGCGCCAGCGACATAAAGCCGCGACGACCGGGCGAGTTGCGTTTGCGTC
The DNA here is from genome assembly GCA_963712835.1 of uncultured Alphaproteobacteria bacterium. Lineage (GTDB taxonomy): Bacteria > Pseudomonadota > Alphaproteobacteria > ATCC43930 > CGMCC-115725 > DATARH01. The sequence continues at coordinate 127,278 of CAVQJJ010000002.1, forward strand.
AATGTCGAAGCGTGACCTTGCCCCCTTGCCGCCCGGAGAATAGGCTTTCCGCTTGAGCGAGCGGCGGTGCGTGCGTGCGCGCTGTTTCGCGAGTCGGATGTCAACGATGGAGGATGCAGGATGAGTTACACGCTCGAGCAGATGTCGGAGGATATGCATCGCATCATTGCCGGGGATCCCGGCCCCGAAGGTCGCAGAAAGGTCTGCGCCTTGGTCCAGAAGGCTTGCACCGACCAGGAATTCGTTTCCAAGCACCTGCCCGAGGACGGGCCGGAGCGCAAAATCCTCTACGAGGACCCGGAATTCAAATTCTGTATCCTGGCGCACGTCTATCACGGGGCAAAGGAGAGCGCACCGCACGATCATGGCCCGACCTGGGCGATCTACGGCCAGGCGGTCGGCGAGACGGTGATGAGCGACTGGGACAAGCTCGCGCCGGCGAGTGAGAGCGAGCCCGGCAAGGTCAAGCTGCGCCGCGAGTACACGCTCACCCCGGGCATGGCTTATGTGTACAACGAGGGCGATCTGCATTCGCCGCGTCGCGCCGGCTCGACCCGCCTCATTCGCATCGAAGGCCGCGATGTCACCAAGATTCGCCGCTTCGCCTACGAGCGCGTGTCGTAACGGCGGAGTTTTTGCCAAACGTCGAATTCGAACTCGCGAAAAAGCCCCGACCGTTGGGTCGACCGCCCGTTCGGGCGGCTCTCAGCCGTTTACGAGGCGGTAGCGGAGCCAAACCGCGCCGCCTTCCAGTACCTCGCTGCTGATCAAGGTCATCGCGCGGAGCGGGGCTCGTAGATCGGAACCCTCGTTGGGCGAGTTGAAAACGTGCGGCACGCCTCGGGCGCCGTCGACGACCGGGCAGATCGCCAGGCTGATCTCGTCGATCAGGCCGGCGCGCAGGAACGAGCCGTTGGAAACGCCGCCGCCTTCGATCAGCAGGCGTTCAATGCCCAGTTCGCGGTTCAGAGTCTCCAGCGCCAGGGCCAGATCGAGTTCCAGCTTGCCGGCGAAAATGTAGGAGACGCCGTCTCGGCGCAACCCGGCGAGATGGGCGTCGGAGACCTGCTCGGTCAGCACCGCGACGATCGGGTCGCCGCCGATATCGGATCGTCCCCAGGCGATCTTGCCGTGCGCATCGAGCGCGATCCCGTAGGCGGCGGCATCGCGCCGCGCGAACCAGGGCTCGCGCGAAAAGGTCCGGTCGGTTTCGGCCGGGTAGGACTCGGCCTTCGAATATTCGCTACCGGTCACCCGGCCGATGAGCCAGGAACCGTTACCGAGCTGCTCGTGCAGGCGCTCGAACAGGTGCGGCACACGGTTTCCCTCCGGCCGCCATCGGCTGGCCCAGACGCGGCCGTCGATGCTCGTCACCATATGGCAGATGACGTAGGGCTTCACGGCAACGGCCAGCCGACCCAGTTGCACACGCCTTCGCCCATCACGAGGTCGAGGTCGCGGCCCTTGAGCCACGGCAGCTCCTCGGTGAAGACGGTCACGCATTGCCGCCACGGGCACGGCATGCGGGTGATGTCGGTGCCCCAGAACATGCGGTTCGGGCCGAACGCATCGAAGACGCGGTGCAAATGCTCGTGGAAGCTGCGGTACGGGTAGGCGTCCTCGGCGTAGCCGATTTGGCCGGTCGCCTTGACCGCGACGTTGGGGTATTTGGCGAGCGCGAGCAATTCCGGCTGGAAGCGATAGGCGGCTTCGCCGCTGCTGCCGGGCGGCACGGCCAGGTGGTCGACGATGAGCTTGAGGCCGGGATGGCGCTCGGCGATCTGGCCGACGATCGGCAGGAAAAGCGCCGCGGCGAGCGCCACTGGCACGCCGGCTTTTTCGGCCGCGGGCCACAGCCAGTCGAGCGTCCCGTCGGTCATCCATTCGCGCTTGTGCCGGTCGTTGAAATAGAAGCGCAGGCCAAGCATTCCCGGCCGCTCGAGCCAATGCTGAACGAGTTCCATCCCCTTCGGGTCGTCGAGATAGAACCAGCCCATGATGCGGAAGCGGTCGGGGTACTTGGCCACGGCCGCCTGGGCCAGCTCGTTTGAATCCGGGTCCCACAGCACCGGGTGGATCAGCGCGCGGTCAACACCGCCTTCATCCATCGCGGCGATCGCCTGCTCGGCGGAGAAGGGCTGCTGCTGGTGTTGCGGCGAGGGTGTGCCTTTTTCCCACAGGTGGATCTGGGCATCGACGACAAGCATTGGCGGTATCCTCCTAAGCGGGCGAGCCAGGCGTCAGGCGGCGGATTTGAGCACCATGTCGGCCGCTTTTTCGCCGATCATGATCGACGGCGCGTTGGTATTGCCCGAGGTCAGGGTCGGCATGATCGAGGCATCGGCGACGCGCAGCCCCGTAATGCCGTGCACCCTCAACTGCGCATCGACGACGGCCATCGGCTCGGAGCCCATCTTGCAGGTGCCGACCGGGTGATAGGTCGTCTCGGCGTATTGCTTTACCCAGTCGATGATCTCGTCGTCGGTCTGGCGGTCAGTGCCGGGCGCGATCTCGCTGACGCGCAGCGGCGCCATGGCCGGCGCGGTCATGATCGCGCGGGCGATGCGGATCGCCTTCACCGTCAGCTCGGCATCGGGCGGCGCCGACAAGAAGTTGAAGTTGATCGCCGGCGGCCGGTTCGGGTCGGACGAGGTGACGTGGATATGCCCCTTGCTCTCCGGCCGCATCGGGTGCGCGTAGCAGCTGAAGCCGGATTGCTTGGCGATGCGGGGGCCATTGGGGCCCGGCACGGTCAGCATCGGTACCCAGCCGAGCAGCAGATCCGGCGCTTCGAGACCCTCGCGCGAGCAGACGAACGCACGCATCGGCGCGCCGACCGAGGCGAGGAACCCCTTGCGGAACAGCGCGTATCGCGCCGCCTGATAGACCATGCCGAGCCCGCGGGCGCGGTCGTTGTTGGTGACGCCCCACTTGCCAACATGCCAGCGCGTGCGCGGCGCGTAATGGTCGCGCAGGTTTTCGCCGACGCCGGGCAGCGCCTGGCGCACCTCGATCCCGAGAGCGCGCAGCCGCTCGGGTTGGCCGATGCCGGACAGCTCCAGCAACTGCGGCGAGTTGATCGTGCCGGCGCAGACCACGACCTCGCGCCCGGCGCTGGCTTCGTGCGGCACGCCGCCGACAGAGTACCTGACGCCGGTGCAGCGCACCCCATCGATGATGACGCGCTCGGTCAGCGCATTCGTGACGATGTGCAAGTTCTGACGGTGACGGATCGGGTCGAGATAGGCGCGGGCGGTGCTCTGGCGACGGCCGTGGGCGATCGTCGCCTGGCTCATCACGATGCCAAACTGGCGCGCGCCGTTGTAATCGGGATTGTGCGGGATGCCGATCTCGCCGGCCGCTTTGATCAGCGCCTGGAAAATTGGCTCGCGCGGCGGCGGGTCGGTGATGCGCAACGGGCCGTCGCGGCCACGAAACCGGTCGTCGCCGCCGCCTTCATAGCGCTCCATGCGCTTGAAGAACGGTAGGACTTCCTCATAGCTCCAGCCCTGGTTGCCCATTTGCGCCCAGGTGTCGAAGTCCTGGGCCTGGCCGCGGACAAAGGCCATGCCGTTGATCGAGCTGGAGCCGCCCAAGAGCTTGCCGCGCGGCACCGGGATGCGCCGCCCGTTGGTGTTGGCCTCGGGCTCCGCCGAATAGAGCCAGTTGGCCGCCGGGTTGGTAATCAGCCGCGCCGAGCCAACCGGGATGAACGACCAGGGATGGCTCGCCCGGCCGGCTTCCAGCAGCAGCACCTTGTTGCGCGGGTTTTCCGATAGGCGATAGGCGACGGCGGCGCCGGCCGAGCCGGCGCCGACCACGATGTAGTCGTAAGTTTCCATCAATGCGCTATTGCGCGGCGGCAGCCACCTTGTCGGCGGTCTTGGTCTCGAAGTCGCTGGCGTCGTGGCGTTCGTGCAGCTGCTCGTGCGGCTCGCCGGACAGGCGGTTGACCATGCGGCCGCGCCGCACCGCCGGTCGCGCCAGCATCGCATCGCACCAGCGCTGGACGTTCTTGTAGCTCTGCGCTTCGATGAACTCGCCCCCGCCGTACTGGTTGAACCGGGCAATGCCGCCAAACCACGGGAAGCACGCCATGTCGGCGATCGTGTAATCGGGGCCGGCGACCCATTGGCTTTCGGCGAGCCGCTTGTCGAGCACGTCGAGCAGCCGCTTCGCTTCCATCGTGAAGCGGTCGATCGCGTATTCGATCTTGATGGGCGCGTAGGCATAAAAATGGCCAAAGCCGCCGCCGATATAGGGCGCGCTGCCCATCTGCCAGAACAGCCACGACAGGCACTCGGCCCGCGCCGCGGTCTCGGTCGGCAGGAACTCGCCGAATTTCTCGGCGAGGTGCATGAGGATCGCGGCCGTCTCGAAGACGCGGATCGGCTTTGGTCCGCTGCGGTCCATCAGCGCCGGAATCTTCGAGTTCGGATTGATCTTGACGAAATCGCTACCGAACTGGTCGCCCTCGCCGATCTTGATCAGCCAGGCGTCGTATTCGGCGCCCTTGTGGCCCTTGGCCAGCAGCTCCTCGAACATGATCGTGACCTTCACGCCGTTCGGCGTGCCGAGGGAGTAAAGCTGGAAGGGGTGCTTGCCAATCGGCAGCGTCCGCTCGAACTGAGCGCCAGCGGTCGGCTTGTTGATATTGGCGAAGCGGCCCAGGGCCGGCTTGGCAACCCAGACTTTTGGCGGCGTGTATTCCGTGTCGGCCATTGGTGAGGCTCCAGCGATTGGGGGAGGGATGCACACAGAGTGCGCAATCGGCTCACCGCGCGCAAGCTTGGGCGCGCAAGCGTGGGAGAGTCGGGTGATGACGCCGGGGGAGCTGGCCGGCGAAACTAGAGGGCTTTGCAGCAGCCGTCGCACTCGTCGGCGAAGAGGCTCAGCCCACAGGCGCACGGGCCGCGATGACCGACGATGTTGGCGTCGGGTATCCGGACGGGTTGCTCGGGCCGCCGCTCGCGCCGCAATTCTTCCATGCGGGCGCGGATCGCCTTGAAATCGTCGGCGGCGCGCGGCTGTGACATTGAATCCCCCGGGAACCCTCCGGCTCTCGCACTATCATGTGTTGCGCCGTAGGCCAATCGTCAACCAATCGGTTCGCGGCTTCCCACCGCCTTGCATCGGAAGAGGCGGCCGAGTCATGCTGCCCCAGACGGGAGATGGGTGAGCATGAGCGATCCGGTCGATGTGCTGATTATCGGCGCCGGCGCGTCGGGCGCGGCGGTGGCGTGGAGCCTCGCCGAGACCAAGATGCACATCCTCTGCCTCGAGCAAGGCGGCTGGATGAACCCGGCGCAGTACCCCAGCACCGGGCGCGACTGGGAGGCGCGGTTCTGGGGCGATTATTCGCCGAGCCCCAATATCCGCGGCCGGCCCGAGGATTACCCGATCAATGACGACAACTCGCCGATCAAGGTGGTGAACTTCAACGCCGTCGGCGGCAGCACGATCTTTTACACCGCGCATTTCCCGCGGCTGCATCCGTCCGATTTCCGGGTGAAGAGCCTCGACGGCGTCGCCGACGACTGGCCAGTCGATTACGATACGCTCGCGCCGTTCTTCGCGGAGAACGACCGGATGATGGGGACCTCCGGCCTCGCCGGCGACCCGAGCGTGCCGGACCGCAACCCGCCGATGCCGCCTTTGCCGATGGGGCGCTCCGGGGCGATCTTCGGCAAGGCGATGAACCGGCTTGGCTGGCACTGGTGGCCCAGCGACACGACGGTCGCGACCGTCGATTACGAGGGCCGCGCCAAGTGCATCAACCTCGGCCATTGCACCCCGGCCTGCGCGCAGGGCGCGAAGGCCAGCACCGACATCACCTATTGGCCGGTCGCGCAGCGCGCCGGGGTCGAGCTCAAGACGCATTGCCGGGTGCGCGAGATCACCACCAACAACGAGGGAATGGCCGCGGGGGTCGTTTATTACGACGAGGACGGCAAGGAGCAATTCCAGGCGGCGCATGTCGTCGTGTTGGCGTGCAACGGCATCGGCACGCCGCGCCTTTTGCTCAATTCAGCGTCGGGCAAGTTCCCGAACGGGCTCGCCAATTCGAGCGGTCTCGTGGGCCGCAACCTGATGTTCCACCCCTATGCCCAGGTCTACGGCTATGTCGCGGACGAGACCGACGGCAACCGCGCGCCGCCGACCTGCCTGTGGAGCAAGGAGTTCTACGAGACCGACCCGTCGCGCGGCTTTGTGCGCGGCTATACGTTCCAGTTCGGCCGCGGCGTCGGCCCGATCATGGAGGCGGTGACCAGCGAGCAGAAGGGGTTGCTGCCCTGGGGCGCCGGGCATCACGCGGCTTTCCGCCGGCTCAACGGCCATCGCCTGACCTTGTCGGCGATCTGCGAGGATCTGCCGGAGGCGCATAACCGCGTGACGCTCGATCCGGTGCTCAAGGATTGCCATGGGATTCCGTCGCCAAAGATCGACTACACGATCGGCGAGAACACGGCGCGAATGATGCAGCATGGCATCGCCCGCGCGAAGGACATCCTCGCCGCGTGCGAGGCGAGCGATATCTGCGTCAACAGCCCCATCGTTTATGGCGGCTGGCACCTGCTCGGCACCGCGCGCATGGGTGCCGACCCGGAGCGCTCGGTGGTCAACGAATGGGGCCGCTCGCACGACGTGAAGAACCTCTTCATCGTCGATGGCAGCCTGTTCGTGACCTCGGGCGGGGTAAATCCGACCTCGACCATCCAGGCGCTGGCGCTCTACGTCGCCGACCAGATGAAGCAGCGCCTCGCCAACCTGTTCGACTGAGACCCGAAATGCCCGCCGACACGCCACCTACCCCTGTACTCACGCCCGCGCAAGCCGCCGATCTGCGCATCCTCGCCAGCATCATCATCCCGGCGAGCGCCGAGTTCGACGTGCCCGGCGCCGACGACCCGGCGATCCAGGCCGACATGCTCGCGACGCTCGGCCGCGACGCGCCGCCGGTGCGCGAGGCGCTCGACCTTCTGGCGCGGCTCGCCGGTGCACCGCTCGGCGATCTCGATCCGGCGCGGCGCGAGGCAGTCGCCGTGGAACTGCGCGCGGCGGGCGGGCCGGCGGTGGCGGCGCTCACCCGTGTCGTGCTGCAATGCTACTATCGCGACGACCGCGTCGTCCGCTCGCTCGGGCTGGAGCCGCGCCCGCCTTATCCGAAGGGCCATGTCTTGCCGGATGGCGACTGGTCGCTGCTCGATCCCGTCCGCGCGCGCCCGCCATCGTGGCGGCGTGCCTAGAAACTTTCGTCGAAGGAGGAACACCATGCCGGTTTATCAACGAGGCGACGTTCGCATTCATTACGAAGAGGCCGGCTCCGGCTTTCCGCTGCTGGTGATCCCCGGCGGTGGGCTGAACTCGACGATCGCCGGACTCGCGGCGAGCCACCCGTTCAACCCGCTCGTCGAGTTCAAGGACAGCTACCGCGTCATCGCCGCCGATCTGCGCAACGCCAATGGCGGCCAGTCGACCGGCCCGCTCGAGATCGACCGGCCGTGGGACGCCTATACCGACGACCATATCGGGTTGATGGACCATCTCGGGATCAGCCAGTTCCACGTGCTGGGCTTCTGCATCGGCGGCCCGTTCATCTGGAACCTGATCAGCCGGGCGCGCGGGCGTGTCGTTGCCGGGGTGTTGACGCAGCCGAGCGGGTTCCGGCCGACAATGCCGGACCTGTTCTATCAGAACAACATCAAGGGCTGGGGGCTGGGGCTGTGCGAGAAGCGGCCCGAGATTACGATGGCGATGGTCAGCGACTTCCTCAACAACATGTACACAAAGCGCGCCGATTTCGTGTTCACCGTGAGCCGCGACTTCGTCCGCGATTGTCAGACGCCGATCCTGGTGCTGCCGGACGACGTGGCGGCGCATCCCTATGCGGTGGCGATGGAGACCGTGCACCTCGCGCCGAACGCGCAGGTCAGCCTCTATCCGTGGAAAGCGAACCCGGAGCAAACGGTGATCGCCCTGCGCCACGTGCGCACCTTCCTCAAGGCGAACGCGCCGGCGAAAGCCGCATAAGCCGAGGACCGCTACTCCGCGACCAGAGAGGTCGGCATCTCCTCCGCCTCCTCGCCGACGCGGGCGAAATAGAGGTGGACCGCGGTGCCGACGCCCTCGGCGCTCTCGACTCTGACAAACCCGCCGAGCCGTTCCATGACGGCCGCTGCGCGCGCGACCGCAGGCCGCGATGTGCTGTCGGGGTCGAGAATGTGTTCGAACGCGTCGTCGGACAGTCCGGGGCCGCTGTCGCGCACTGTGATGCGCGCATAGGCGCCGAGCTGCCCGCCGGGGAAGTCGGCGATGTTGCCCTCGTCGAAGGTAAAGTTGCGGGTGCCGACGATCAGCGTGCCGTCGGCATCCATGACCGTGTTCGCCGCGTCGACCAGTTCGAGCACGGTGGCTGCCACCATGCCGCCTTGCGTGCGGCACGGCCACAGCCCCTCGATCAGCGAGAAGCGGCAGCGCACCTTGCCGCGCACCCGCTGACGGATGCGCCGTTCGAGCGGCGCCAGCACATGGTTGAGGTCGGTCGGCGCCGGCAGCGGCGGGGGCATTGGCGGCGGAGGGGGCGCCCGCCTCAGCCGGCGCGCCGCCACGACAGGCGCCTCCGGCTCGGTCCGTTCCTCCGGTTCGGCGGCACCGGCGGCATCGGCGGCGCGGCGCTGCGGCAGGCGCGGGAGTTGCGGCAGGGGCCGCCACAACGCGCGCGCGACCCGCGGGCCGTACCATCCTGCCGCGGCAAGCAGGATCGCCGCGACGATCGCGGCCGCCGCGATCCCGAGCCATCGCTGCAGGCCGCTCGATTGCGCCTGCGAGCTGCCGGGGTCGTAGACAAAATTGGTCAAGTCCGCGCTCCGCGCCAGCACACCGGCGCCGAGCATGCCGGCTTCGATCTGTGCCCAGCGGTCGGCGTTGGAGTAACCGAGCGGGATTTCCGGATAGCGCGACAGGCGTTTCGCGACATCGGCCTGGTAGCGGTCGAAGCCGGCGATATCGGCCACTGCCGGCTCACCCGGCTTGTCGGCGACCAGCCGGTTGATCATGTCGTCGGGGTGGCGCAGCGCGTAGTCCCAGCCTTTAAGCGTTGCCTCGCGGAAGCGGCGCACCGTGTCCGGCTCGGTCGCCGCGAAGTGTTCCATCGTGAACACGCTGTCGCCGTAATACTCGACGCGGTAATTCGCCGGGTTGAACGATTTCAGCACCAGGCCGCGCTCATGCGCCCGCCACGGCACCACCCAGGCGGAGCCTACCGCGGCGTCGATCGCATGATCCGCGAGCGAAGGGACAATCTGCTCGGCGTTGATCGTCACCGATTTGGTCCGCGCCGGGTCGATGCCCTCGGCGCGCAGCGCGGTGGCGAGCTCGATATCGAGGATGTCGCTCGCCGCCAGCCGGCCGAGCTTGGCGTTGACCAGCGCCGCGGGGGAGGAGAAATCGCTGTCGGCGCGGTAATAAACCACCGCCCCCGACTGCTGAAAGATCGGAGCCACCAGCAGGATCGGCAGGCCCTGGGCGCGGCGGATCACCAGCTGCATCGTGCCGGTGCCGAACTGCGCGCGCCCGTCGATAACCTCGCGCACGGCATCGACCGGCGCCTGACCGCGCACCGCGTTTGGCCGGATCGTCACATCGAGCCCGGCTTCGCGGTAGAAACCCTGCCATAAAGCCGCGTAATAACCGGCAAACTCGAATGTCGCCGGGCCACTTAGCTGCAGCGTCACCGGCTCTGCCGCGCACCCCGCATGGGGCAGTGCGGACAGCGCCAAAATCAGCGCCGCGGCGAAGGCCGTCACCCTCGACATGAGCCTCCAACCCCGCGCGGCGAGACAGTGGGTGGCTGCGTCCCCCGCGCGACCCCAAGCATTGCGCATGTTAGCGCGCTTTTTGTCATGTCAGCGCGAAACGGCGGCGAAATCAATCGGCATCTGCGACGAGAAAGGGTTCGGCCAGCATTAAAAATGCGGCGGGCTGTTCGGCGTGTACCCAATGTCCTGCATTAGTGATCCACTCCATGGCTGCACGAGGGAAGAACGACCGGATCGTCGGCGCTGCCGATGCGGGCAACAGGTCTGATTTTCCGCCGCCGACAAACAGCGCCGGCCCGTCGTAATGCGTGCCGGCAGAGAAGCTCGGGAAGCCGCCGATGGTCGGCAGCGCCGCTTCGAGCGCCGCCAGATTGAGCTGCCAGCGCGGCTTGCCGTCCTCGAAGACAAGGCTTTGCAACAGAAATGCGCGCTCGGCCGGGTCCGGGATCGCGCCGGCGAGCGCGGTATCGGCATCGCGGCGCCGCGTCACCGTGCCTAGGTCGAGACCGCGCATTGCCCGGATAAGGCCGAGAAACGGAGCCGGCAGCGGCAACGGCGCGACATCGACGACGATGAGGCGGGCGACGACATTCGGGTCGCACAGAGCCAGGACCATGGCGGCCTTGCCGCCCATGCTGTGGCCAATCAGCGCGAAGCGGTGGTATCCGCGCGCCGCCATCGCCGCGCGTACGTCCTCGGCCATCGCCGCGTAATCCATCGTATCGGCCCAGGGCGAGGCGCCGTGATTGCGCAGATCGAAGACGACGATGCGATGATGCGCCGCGAGGCGCTGAGCGATGCCGGCCCAATTCCGCGCCGAGCCGAACAGCCCGTGCAGAATCGCCACAGGCCTTCCCTCGCCGTATTCGGTCGCCGTCAATGTCACCGTCATTTCCGACACCTACGCCGAACCATCCCGCGACGCACGCGGTTCGATGTCGCGCCGCGCACGCCATGTTTATTTATTAACATATGGAAGTAATTACTGCTTCGCTGATGTTCACGCTATCATTCGCGGCTGATTGCGCTAGGGAGTATTTGGCAGATGCGTGGGCGTGGCCGCCCTCCGACGATGACCGCCGCCCGGCGCTATTCGAACCGGCTGCGTGAGCTGCGCGAGACTTGTGGGCTATCTCAACAAGGCGTGGCCGCAGCGGCGGGCATCAGCGCCGCTTATTATGGCGCGTTGGAGCGTGGCGACAAGCGCATCAACGCCGACACCGCGGCCAAGCTCGCGGGGCCGCTAAGCTGCCCGGTCGGCGAATTACTGGGTGGCGGACGGGGAGGGTCGGTGCGCCTCATGATGGCCGTTGCCGCCGCGGAGTCGGAGGCGCGGCCGCCTGAGTACGATCTGCCGGAACCGCATGAGCGCTTGCAACCTGGACGCCTCGCCGAGGCTGAAAAATGCTTTGCCGCCGAATTGTTTGACGATAGCGCCGATGTCGACTTTGCCGCCGGAACCATTCTTTTCGCGCGCCGTCTGACGCCGCTTCCCGCTTCGGTTCCAATCGGCGCTAAGGTGCTCACCCGGTTCCTCCTCGATCCGCTGGGGGTGGAAGGCGAACGGACGACGCACGAAGTCCTCTACGGCATTCTCGACCGCACCATCGTTGGGGACCTGGTGCTGATTACCCGTACGCGGAACCGGCTTGTGCCGCGCAATTTGCTGATCCAGAGCGGGGCGCCGCGCGGTCCAGGATTGGCGGAACGCGCGCCGATGCTGCTGTCGCGCGAGACAACGATCCTCTATGACCCGCGCTTGGATGATCCCGCGGAACTGCTCGGGGTGGTGGTCTACGCGATGGGCCCGGCGTGAATCGGCTGAATTGACACCGGGATAGAATGGAAGTAATTATGCGTATATTACTTCTATAGAAGTTTTATCCGAAAAAACTCATGAGCACCCTTCGCCCCTCTCATCAGACGTCGCGTGTGGTCGAATCCGTGGTTGAGCTGTCGATGCAGCCCTGCGCGGCGTTTTGGGCCGAGGCGTGTGGTTGGGTTCCCGGCACCGGGCATTGTCGGAACCGGGATTGCGCCGAAGCCTGTCTCTTTGAGGCGCAGCGCGCGGCCGAGGGGCGCCACGTCGAGCGCCGCCGCCGCTCGCGGCGTGTACAGATCCTTCGCCGCGACCTCTCCTAACGCCTATTCGTGCTCGCCCGCGCCGGGATCGGTTTCCGGGCCTTCCTCGGTTTCGACGCGGTAGACGCCGCGCAGCCAGCGTCCGAGATCGATCTCGCGGCAGCGCTTGGAACAGAACGGACGGTGCCCAGTTGCCGCCGGCTTGCCACAGATCGGGCAGGCGGGGCCGCGCGGGATGATGGGGCTGTCGTCGGGCATAGCGGCGATATGGGGCTAGATCGCGATTATGTCAAAACCTGAACCGACCGGCGCCGCATCGATCGCGATGCGCCGGCCGAGCCGCGCTTCGAGCGCTCGGAGCGCCGCCGCCACCGGACCTTTGAGCGCCGCCTCGACAGCCGGCGACACCGTAAGCCGCCAGCGTGCTGCCGGGTTGGCGCGCGCCTCGCCGGCTAGCTCGTGCAAGGCCTCATGCGCCAGCGCAACGGGGTGCTTTTGACGACTCCCTGGTGTGAGCATGGCGTCGGCCAGCGATCGTCCACGCCGCGGCCGTAACAGTTCGAGATGGCCGAGCCGCGTCCAGCCCAATACCTGCGGTGTTACCGGGTCGTTGGCAAGCGCCGCCTCAAGCGTCCGTTGCACATGCTCCCGGTGATCGCGGCGGTCAAGGCCGACAAAGTCAACAACGATGCCGCCGCCGATATTCCGGCGCCGCAACTCGCGCGCGATCAGCCGTGCCGCCGCGCGGTTGGCGGCAAGCGCGGCGCGCGCCGACGATCCGCTGGCACGGGCGCCGGTATCGACGTCGATCAAGGTCGCCGCGCGCGTCTCCTCGATGTGTACCGCACCGCCGCCGTCGAGCGCGAGGCTCGGCGACAGCGCGACATCCAACAGCGCATCGATATCGATTGGCCAATCGGCCGCATCGCGGCGCGCGATGTCGGCTGTCGGAAACGCCGCGCGAAGCTCGGCCAGAACAGCCGCATCGTCGGCGATGATCGACGCCGGTGCTTCCGGCAGGCGAAGCGCCAGTGCCGCCGCGAGGCCCGGCGGCGGAAACAGCTGGGCCGGCGACGCGGTGCCGGGTGAGAGGGCGGGGGGATTGGTGATTTTAGCGGTGAGGCGCGGCGCCTTGTCTGCCCAGGCCTCACGCCGCACCGCGACGACGAGCCGAGCGCCCTCCTCGGCTTTTACCGCGGCCGGTATGCTGCGCAGCGGCAAGAAGCCGGGCCGCTCGTCGCCGATATCGACCAGCGCCGCGTCAAGGGCGCGAACCACCTGCACAACGCGGCCGAGATGGAGGCTGCCTGGCGGTTTGGTATCGCCGCGTTCGACGTAAAGCTCGACAGCCTCGCCGTTCTCGGCCCAGGCGGCGCGCCATTCGCCGGGTCCGGCCGCGATCAGCAGCTCGGCCATCGATAGCCCAGGCCGGTCAATAATTGCGCGGTCTCGTAAAGCGGGAGGCCGACAACGTTCGAATACGACCCCTGCATCCACGACACCAGCGTCGCGGCGCGCCCCTGGATCGCGTAGCCGCCGGCCTTGCCGCGCCACTCTCCGGTCGCGAGATAGGCGGCGATCTCAGCCTCGCCGAGGCGCTTGAACGCGACCTGGCTGACCACCCGGCGCATCGCGATGCGGCCGTCGGGCGTGGCGATCGCAACGCCGCCAAAAACCCGGTGTCGGCGTCCCGACAACAAAGTGAGAAATCGGCGCGCCGCCACTTCTTCGGAGGGCTTGCCGAGGATGCGCCGGCCGCAGGCAACGACGGTGTCGGCAGCGAGGACGATGGCGTCGGGATGGCGCGGCCGCACCGCCTCGGCCTTGGCGCGCGCCAGGCGCATCACATGCGCCGCCGGCAGCTCGCGCGGCAACGGCGTCTCGTCGATCTCGGCCGGATCGATCGCGTCGGGCACGATGCCGATCTGGCGCAACAGTTCGAGCCGGCGCGGCGAAGCTGAGGCGAGGACCAGGATAGGCAATTCTCTTTATCCCTTGGCCGAGCGTGATCCGGCCATCCACGTCTTCGTTCTCAGCCGTTTACCAATAAAGACATAGACCACCGGGTCAAGCCCGGGTAGGCGAAAGGAGTGGCCTTGCGGCTCTAGGCCCGCAAATGCAGCACACAGATCAGCGTGAACAGCCGCCGGCCGGTGTCGTGATCGAGCGCGACCTTATCCGCCAAGCGCTCGATGAGGAGCGCCGAGCCTTCATTGTGCAGCGCGCGCCGGCCGGCGTCGATCGCCTCCACCTGCGCGAGATTCTGCCGGCGCACCGCGTCGTAATAGCTTTCGCAGACGACGAAATAGTCCTTGATGATGCGGCGGAAGGGGCCGAGCCCAACCTGGATCGTCTCGCCAGCCGCGGCGCCATTCACCTCGACCAGCAGCCGGTTCTCCTCGATCGCGAGGTGCAGCGAGAACGGGCCGGCGAGACCCGAGGCCGGCGCGAAACTGTTCTCGTGCAACAAATCGGCGATCGCCGCGTTGCGCTCGGTCTCGATCTCAGGGCTGCGCCGCACGACGCTCTTTTCATCGAGCGTGATCGCGGCGATGCGCTTCATTGCCGGGGGCTCATCGGTTGAGGCGAATGGAAAGCGACAGGGCGTGCGCGTCGAGGCCTTCCGCTTCGGCAAGCCGAATCGCCGCCGGCGCCAGCGCCGCGAGCCCGGCGGCGTCGCAGCCGACAAAGGTCGTGCGCTTCAGGAAATCGAACACGCTGAGCCCCGAGGCGAAACGGGCGCTGCGCGCGGTGGGCAACACGTGGTTTGGGCCGGCGATGTAGTCGCCGACCGCTTCCGGCGCGTAGCGACCGAGAAACATCGCGCCGGCATGGCGGATGCGTTTCGCGAGCGCCTCGGGTTCGTCAATCGCGAGTTCGAGGTGCTCTGGCGCGACGCGGTCGACCAGCGCCACGGCCTCGTCCCAGTCGCGTACGACGATGACAGCGCCGTTCTCATCCCAGCTCTGCCGGGCGATCGCGGCGCGCGGCAGGGTCGCGAGGTGCCCGGCGACCGCGGTCTCGACCGTCGCGGCGAAGGCCGCATCGTCGGTGACGAGGATCGCCTGCGCCGATGTGTCGTGTTCGGCTTGCGACAAGAGGTCGGCGGCGATCCAGGCGGGGTCATTGTGGCCGTCGGCGACGACGAGGATTTCCGATGGACCGGCGATCATGTCGATGCCGACCTGCCCGAACACGCGGCGCTTGGCGGCGGCGACATAGGCATTGCCGGGCCCGACAATCTTGTCGACCGGCGCGACCGTGGCGGTGCCGTAAGCGAGCGCGGCGACCGCCTGCGCGCCGCCGACCCGGTAGATTTCGTCGATGCCACAGAGCCTCGCCGCAGCCATCACCAGCGGGTTGAGCTGCCCGTCCGGCGCCGGCACCACCATGACCAGTCGCTCGACACCGGCGACCTGCGCCGGGATCGCATTCATCAGCACCGACGACGGGTAGGCCGCCGTGCCCCCTGGCACATAGAGGCCGGCGCTCGTCAATGGACGCCACTCCATGCCGAGCCGCACGCCAGCGCTGTCCGTGTAGTCGATCGCCTGCGGTAATTGCCGGCGGTGGAAGCTGTCGATCCGCTCCGCGGCCATCTGGAGCGCGGCAACCGTCTCCGCCGGCGCCTTCGCCGCCGCTTCGGCCATTTCCTGCGGCGAGAGGCGCAGTTCGGCTGCGATCAGCGCCACTCTGTCGAAGCGGTTGGTGTAATCGATGAGCGCCGCGTCGCCGCGCTGGCGGACATCGTCGATGATCGCGGCGACTACGTCATCGACATCGGCATCGGTCTCGCGCTTCGCGGCGAGCAGCACCGCGAACGCCGCCTCGAACCCCTCGTCGCGCGTGTCGAGCCGCAAAACCATGTCATGCCGGCGCCGTTTCCGGCGCCTCTTTCCGCTGCGCGGCCACCGCGCGCAGCGCGTCGATCCAGTGCCCGACCTCGTCAGGCCGCGTCTTGAGCGCCGGGCGGTTGACGATCAGGCGCGAGGTGATGTCGGCGATGTGCTCGATCTCGACAAGGCCATTGGCGCGCAACGTGGTCCCGGTCTGCACCAGGTCGACGATGTGCCGGCACAGCCCGATGATAGGCGCAAGCTCGACCGCGCCGTGCAGGTTGATGACCTCGGCCTGGACGCCGCGCGCCGCGAAATGCCGCCGCGTGACCTGTGGGTATTTGCTGGCGACGCGGATATGGCTCCAGGTTCGCGGGTCTTCCTTGCCCACCCATTCCTTGGGCGCGGCGACCATCATCCGGCAATGGCCAATATCGAGGTCGAGCGGCGCATAGATTTCCGAATAGTCGAATTCCATCAGCACGTCGTTGCCGGCGACGCCGATCTGCGCCGCACCGAAGGCGACAAAAGTCGCTACGTCGAAACTGCGTACGCGGATGATGTCGAGCCCCGGATCGGAGGTCGCAAACCGCAACTGCCGGGCCGAGGGATCGTCGAAGGCCGGCTCCGGCTCGACGCCGGCGCGGCGCAGGAGCGGCATCACCTCGGCGAGGATGCGCCCGTTGGGCAGCGCCATAATGAGTTTGTCGCCGGTGGGGCGGTTCGTCTTCATGGCGGATCGTCCGCGCTGTGGTCGGGCTGCCAAGCGGTCGGCCAGGCCTCACCGATATCGGTCGCGTACACCCTGATCGCCAAGACGCCGAGGCGCACCGTCGCGCCACCGGAAAATTCGAGCTCGATCGTGCCGGACCCATCGCCCAGCCGGATCGCCAGCAGCGACAGAATACGTTCGTCGTCGCGCCGGCGGAAGCCGCGATAAGAGACGGCGTTAACATCGGCGAACGACAGCGCGCACAACCGACGCTCGAAGGCCAGCCTGTCGCCCGCGCCGCCAGTATGGACATTTGGCGGCTTGCCTTCCCAGCGGAAGCGGTTGGCGACCAGCGTGAAGCGCCGCTGGGCGCGGTCATAGGTCAAGTCCTTGACCGAGATCAGCGCGTCCTGCACCACGGCCGAGATCACGGCGAGGTCCTCGGCATCCTCGGCGCGCAGCCGCAGCAGGTCCTCAGGCGCCACCGCGCACCCGTTCGATGCGTGCGCCGCACGCGGCAAGTTTTTCCTCGAGCCGCTCATAGCCGCGGTCGAGATGTTGGACGCCGTTGATCACGGTCTCACCTTCAGCGATCAGCCCGGCAATGACCAGCGAAACCGACGCGCGCAGATCGGTCGCCATGACCGGCGCGCCCGTGAGCCGCTTGACCCCGCGCACCAGTGCCGAAGGGCCCTGCACATTGATGTTGGCGCCCAGGCGCATCAGCTCGGGCACGTGCATGAAACGGTTCTCGAAGATTGTCTCGGTGATCATCGC
Source organism: uncultured Alphaproteobacteria bacterium (assembly GCA_963712835.1). Lineage (GTDB taxonomy): Bacteria > Pseudomonadota > Alphaproteobacteria > ATCC43930 > CGMCC-115725 > DATARH01. Next base: position 144,503 of record CAVQJJ010000002.1, read on the forward strand.
CGCGCCGTCGGCGATCGTCATCAGCGCCATGATCTGCGCCTGCATGTCGGTCGGGAAGCCGGGGTAGGGTTCGGTCATCACATCGACGCCGTCGATCCGGCCGGTGCTGCGCCGCACCAGGATGCCGCCGTCGCATTCGCGAATGCGGATGTCGGCGCCTTCGAGCACGCGTACTACCGACTCGATATGGTCGAGCCGCGCGCCGTCGAGCCGCACCTCGCCGCCCGCCGCCGCCACCGCCATGATGTAGGTGCCGGTCTCGATGCGATCGGGAATCACCGTATGCCGCGCACCGTGCAGGCGGGTGACGCCGCGCACCGTCAGCCGGTCGGTGCCGATGCCCTCGATCTGCGCGCCCATCGCGTTGAGGCAGGTGGCGAGGTCGGTGATCTCGGGCTCGCGCGCCGCGTTGACGAGCGTGGTCTCGCCCTCGGCGAGCGCCGCCGCCATCAGGAGATGCTCGGTGGCGCCGACGGAGACGCTGGGGAAGGCGATCTCGGCGCCCTTCAGCCCGTTCGGCGCGCGCGCCTCGATATAGCCGCCCGAAAGTTCGGCCTCGGCCCCAAGGCGCTGCAGGCCCTTGATGTGCAGATCGACCGGCCGCACGCCGATCTCATCGCCGCCCGGCAGCGAGACCTTTGCCTCGCCGCAGCGCGCCAGCAGTGGCCCGAGCACCAGGAACGACGCGCGCATCTTGCGTACGAGATCGTAGGGGGCGGTGGTCGAGGTGATCTGCCGCGCCGACAATTCCAGCACACGCGGTGCGAGGTCGTTTCCCGCGCCGCCGGGTCCCACCGCGACGCCGTGCTGCGCCAAGAGATCGGCCATCGTCTTGATGTCGGCGAGGTCTGGCAGGTTGCCCAGCACCAGCTTCTCGTCGGTCAAGAGGCTCGCGGCCATCAGCGGAAGCGCGGCATTCTTCGCGCCGGCGATCGGGATCGCGCCCGATAGCGGCAGCCCTCCGCGGATCACAATTCTGTCCATACTTACGGCTCCCATGCACCGCGCCTTTCAATAAACGCAATGCGTCGGTCTTCGGCCGTTTCTCTCCCGCGCAAGCTTTTACGTGAGCGCTCCGCGCGGCTCAACCCCGCGGCGCGCGGGCGGAATTTTCCTGCATTGGGCGGCATCGCTTGCCAGTATGATACGGCGCACGTTGCGAGAGGGAAGGAGCGACCGTGAACGATATCGCCAGGCCGCCAGGCCTTACCCCGACGATCGGCGGCTCGACCTATGTGAAGCCGGCCGAGATGGAGTGGAAGCCGACCCGTTTCGACAAGGTGTCGATCAAGGTGCTCTACGAGGATCGCGAGCGCGGCGAGATGACCTGCCTCTTGAAGCTCGAACCGGGCGCGCATATTCCGTTCCACAAGCACCCGGAGATCGAGCAATCGCTGGTCCTCGAGGGCTCGGTCGAGGATCACGACGGCGTCGCGGTTGCCGGCGACTACATCTGGCGCATCCCCGGCTCGCAACACGAGAATTTCTCGCCGAACGGTGCTGTGCTGTTCGCGGTTTACCGCAAGCCCAACATCTACTACCACGCGTCGCGCGAGACCGCGGGGTTCTGAAACCCGCTACTTCGACGGGTCGCAACGCGCCGGGTCGGACGGCGCGCCGTCCGCCGGCGACGGCTCATCCTCGCGCGCCCGCGTCTGTTCCTTGCGGCGGCGCAAATTCGCGCGCAGCGCCTCGGCGAGACGCTTGTCGCGCGCCGTGTGTTCGGCCTGCCGCGCGGGCGTGAGACGCGGGTCGTCGGGCATCGGCGTCCGTTTCACACCCCGATCCCGATCTTTTGACCTAGCGTTTCCGCTTCCTTGAGGTGGAGGCGGAGCATCGGCAGCACCTCGCGCGCGAAGTGCTTGGCGCGGATGTCCTGGCCACCATCCGCCTCGCTCTCGCAGAGAGCGATCAGATCCTGATGCCCCTTGATGACCAGATCCATGTAATGCCGGTCGAAATCGGGGCCGATCGTGGTCAAGAGGGCCGGCGGCGGCCGGTCGGGGGGCGGAACGACATCGAGGTTCAAATGCTTGGCGAGCGCCGCGAGCCGCTTCTGCAATTCGATGTGCTCGAGCGCCATGTGCTCGGCGAAGAGACGCAACGGCTTCGCCGCACCCTTGCCGTGAGCGAGCCGGCCCATGCCGATCTCGCGCGCATTGAAGCCCGCTGCCTGGTTGATGAAATCCTGGTCGGAGCTGGCGCTGGGCGGTCCCGGCGGCGCGGGCGGCGGTGCTTGGGGAGCGGGCGGCGCGGGAGGCGGCGCCGGTGCGGTGGGCGGCTGGGGAACCGCGCAACCGGCGAGCGCGGCCATCGCCAGCGCCGCCAGCATCATCCACAGCGATCGAGCCATGTCCACCTCGTGAAATCCCCCGCGCGAACGTGGAACGGGCGGCTTGCCTTGTCAATCGCCGGCCCCTCGTGTATGTCCGACGCCGCCATGCCAGACGCCCCTTGCGGGCGCCGCGCTCAATCCACCCGGACGCTGCCGTAGCTCAGTGGTAGAGCACTCCCTTGGTAAGGGAGAGGTCGTAAGTTCAATCCTTACCGGCAGCACCATTTTCAGCCGTCTACCGCCTTCCTTTACTCCCCCTTAATCGACGGCCCACTATCCTCGCGCGGTTTTGTTTTCCGGCGGGAAATCGCGATGGAACGGCCGCGCAACAACCAGTTTCTCGAGCCCGAGCGCGGCACCAGTATGATCGGCTGGGCGGTGAAGCAGCTGGCGGTGTGGCTGGTCGGCGGTTTTATCGTCTATTGCCTGGTGGCGAACCATCAGCTGTTCAGCGGCGGTGCGCCGACGCCGGACGCCGCGCCGCCACCGGACACCGTGGCGAGCGCTCCCGCCGACACGGCGCCCGTTGAGGATAAGCTGACGCCGCTCGGCCAGTCGGTGATGACGAGCAATTCGCTGACCCTGCGCGCCCAGCCCAACGGGCATGTCTATCTGACCGCCACCGTCAACAACGCGCCGATCCATTTCGTGGTCGACACCGGCGCGACCTATGTGTCGTTGACCCGCCAGGACGCGATCCGCGCCGGGGTCGCCGGCAACCTCAACTACTCGATTACGACGAGGACGGCGAACGGGCTGGCCAAGAACGCGCCGGTGACGCTCGGCGGCATCCGTATCGGCCAGCTCGAGGTCGATGGTGTCGAAGCCATGGTGATGCCGGAGGACACCGGCATCTCGCTGCTCGGCCAAAGCTTTTTGAAGCGGCTGCAGGGCTACGAGATGCGCGGCGACCAGCTGACGCTGACCTGGCAGTAGGATCTCGCAGTAAGATTTCCCGGCCAGGCTTTCTATTCCAGCATCGCCTGGAGCCGGTCGAGCCGGTGCTCGGCGACCTCTTGTCGACCGCGATCGCGGTCGCGGATCGCCTCGTTCGCCAGTTCGTCGGCCTCGGCCATCTTGCGCTCGCCTTCGCGCACCGACAACACGCCCTGGTCGATCAGCCCCGAATATTTGACGCGCAACCGCTCCTGGAGGCGTACGAGGTCGGGATAGCGGGCGAAGGGGATCGCGTCGCGCTCGACGGCTGCGTTGACACACTGCGCGTGCGCCAGGTAGTTGCCGATGTGTCGCGGGTATTGCCGGGTGCAAGCCGCGCGGTCGGCGGCGAGGTCGCCGGGCGGGCCGGGCAAAGTCGGCACCGCGAACGGCGAAGGCACCGCGCACGCCGCAAGCGCGCTGCATACAAGACCGATTGTCAGCAAGCGGCGCATGAGTCCCTCCACCGTCGCGTGTGTGATTGGTGGTTGAAAAACGGCCTCTGCGTTTTCTGGTTCCCGGTTACGGAGTCCGCGGCCTCAGTGAATCGCGTAGAGCACGTCGGGGTTCGGTGCCGCCTTGCCCAGCTCAACCTGTTTCACCGCGGCGATCAGCTGCTCATGCGTCCGGCTCGGTAGACCCAGCGACTTGCCGCGCTCGACGATAACGCCATTGATGAAGTCGATCTCGGTGCGCCGGCCCTTTTGCATGTCCTGGCCCATTGACGGGCGCTGCGCCTCGCTGCGGCCTTGCGAGTTGCGCAGGGCGAGCATCAGCGCCTCGACCTCTTCGAGGGCGCCCTTGTCGCCCTCCGAGGCGCGCGCGAGCTTTTCGGCGTCCTGCCCGGCGATGTCCTCTAGCCGGTAGCCTTGTGCTTGGCCGATGCGCACCGCCTCGCCGCCGAGTTTGATGATCAGCCCGCGGATGCGGTCGTCCTGGCGCATCGCGTTGCCCGAGAGGCCGGACGCCGCAGAGACTCCGTTATGCATGCCGTTGACGCAGAGCTTCGACCAGCGCTCGCCCCAGAGATTGTCGGTGACCTTGCAAGTGTCGACGGTGCGGATCATCGCTCCGAGCTCCTCGATGCGCGCCGTCACGCGGCCGTGCACCTCGCCGACCCTGTAGACCTCGTGCCCCGGCGGGTTTTTCGCGCCAGTGCGGCGGATTTTGCCCGGCGCGTAAAGCTCGGCCGAAAGCAGTGCGGCGATCGCGCCGACCGTCTTGCCCCAGCCGACGACGCCGGCGATGCGTTCCTCGTTGATGCAGTTTTGCAACGACACCATGTAGCCGCCGGGCGCCAAATACTGCCGCATCATCGTCGCTGCCCACTCGGTGTCGTACGACTTCATCGAGATGAAGCAGATATCGATGGGCTTTTCCTTGGCGAGGTTCTGCGCCTCGGTCAGATGCAGCGTCTTCGGCCGCGCACGCACGAACTCGCTCTCGGTGACGCCCTCGAGCGCCAGCCCGTTCTTGCGGATCGCCTCGATGTGTTGCGGCCACGGGTCGATCAGCGTCACGTCGAAGCCGTTATGCGCGAGGTTGCCGCCGGTATAGCCGCCGATCGCGCCGGCGCCGAACACGACAATCCGCTTGTTGTCCGCCATCGTCCCGCTCCCTCATGACCCGTTGCCGGACATCATAGGCATGAGCGCGCGGCGACGACTAGCGCCGGTGCGCGTGGCTTTTGCGGCTATGCAGGCAGACGCTAGTACAGCACGTAGGCAACCCGCGCATCCTTGTGCTTGTGATGCGCCGGGGTGGCTGCGGCGAGTTGTTGGGCCGGCTGGGTCGCTTGGTCAAGCTTGGCCTCGTCGCGTGCCGGTGCGGCCTTGCGATGCGCTGCATGCGCGGCGACGTGCTGCGGCGATGGGTCGGGTTGCGCAACGGCTTCCCGCTCGTCCACGTCCTTCCGGTGCTTCGGGCGTTCGGCGACGTGACGCGGCGCCGGATCGACTTTGGCGGTCGCTTCCTGCTCGTCCGCGTCCTTCCGGTGCTTTCCGCGTTCGACGAGATGACGCGGCGCCGGATCATCCTGCGCAGCGGTGTCCTCATCATCCGCGGCCTTGTGATGCCGGGTGCGTGCCGCGACGTGGTCCGCATCGGCGCCGCGCGGCTGGTCAGGCTCGGCTGCGGCGACGGCTTCGCTGAAATTCGCCGGTAGCACACGCGGATAGATAAAGCCGTAGGTTGGGTTTTCCCGGCCATGGGTCCCGGCGTATTGCACCTTGACGCTGGTCCAATCGTTGGTTGGTGAGGCGTCGATGACCGACATCGCCTTGGTCACCCGGCCGCGGACCCAATTAGCCTGGTCGACCAGCACCTCGCGGTCGCTGACGATCCGCGACACCACCGCGACGTGGCCGACATGCATCCCACCATACGGCTTGAACACGAGGATCGCGCCGACTTGCGGCGTGTGGCCACGCTCGTAGCGGCCTTGGGCATGCGGCCACCAGGCGGCGGCGTTGCCGTCGAGGTTGATGCCGGTGACATCGCGCGCATAGGCCACGCAATTGCCGCCGTGGACGTCGTGCGAGGTCCGCGCCATCGCAGGAACGCACAACAAAATGACCAGGCCCCAACCCCCCAGGGCGATCGACAACCAGCGCAACAGCAAGTCCCCTGATAGTCCCCATAGACGGCGGGTAAGTCCCGCACCTGTTCGCTTAATTCTTCTGCAACCGATATACCAAGCAGTACTGGAGAAATCATGTTTTTCGACGAATTACTACTGTAGTAATTTCGACACGGGGGACTGTGGCTTTTGCGTCACGCCGAAAAGACGCGGCGATACACGCCTGGTGAGCCGACATCGTGGCGCAAATAGGGGCGGATGCGCTTCGACCAGGGATTGGCGTCGCGCGCCTTTTCCCACTCCGAATGCTCGGAGACCTGAGCGTATCGAACTCGTACAGCGTCAAGTATTTCGGCTGGGAGTCGATCGCCACGTAGCGCCGCGCGCCGAGGCAGCCCGGCACCTTGAGATAGGGAGGGATGTAGGCGGTATTGTACCAGTCGTTGAACTCGTCCGCGACCATCGACGGGATGTCGATGCGACCCATCTGAAAAAAATGGCGCGGGTGAAGAAATGGCGCGGGCCCTTGCGTCATCTCGATCGGGTTGGTGTATTCGGGAAAATCTGACGGTAACCGTTGATCAGATAGTTGCGGCCGATCGTGCCACCCGAAGCAGCGACGCGCTTCGCCGATGGGCGGAAGCGCACCTCGTCGAGGAATGCCGAACTGCGCAGGACCTCATGGGTTTCGAGCTCATAGAGCGCAAGGTTCTTCGGGCCGCCCTTTAGGCGACATAGCGACCGGCGGAGAGGAAGCCGGGAATGGCGAGCAGCCGGGCGATGTGCTCCTCGTCGTACCAGCGGTGATACTCGGGCGTGTTCGGGATCGATATCGGCCCACACCATCAACAGACCCCTGCCGCGCGTTTTGGCCATCGGCGTCTCCCTTGCTCGGAATTGGGAAGGCCATCCTCAAGCTCGATCGGCGGCGATTACGAGGACCGAACGGTGCTCGCGACGAGTTCCACCTCGCCGCCACCGCCCAGAACCTCCGCAAGCTCGCCAGGCTGATCCCTGTACTGGCGTCAATCCGGGCAACCTGAGGGGGCCGCCCTCTCATGGGCACCGGCGCGACCGTCGACCGGGGGCCTCAGCGACTACTTAAAAAACCGACTTTTTCAACACAATCGCCCCGAAGCAGCCGTTTGTGGTGCCCGATTTTCATGTCGCAGATGCGCCAATTCCAGCCGTTTGGTGTTGACCACTACTCGGCGAGATTGTCAGTCGTGCCCGAAGCCAATATTATTTCCGCGGGGTTGAAGCAGGCACCCCATCAGACTTTCGTCCAAGCTCTGCGCCACTCGTAAGACGAGGAGCGCGCGTGTGGACGCCAAAACCGCTAATGAACCCTCCAAGATCGCGATTGTTTGGCGCGGCGACCGCGGCGACCGGCGCGCCGCGACCCCGCGGAATAATCGCTTCCACCGCGTCTTCGAGGAGCTCGCGGCGCTCGGCATCGATGCCGAGCCTGCCGTCTTCGACGAGGATTTCGCCGGCGAGGTACGCGATCAGCTGCTGGCAGCCGACGGCGTGCTCGTCTGGGTCAATCCGCTGCAGGACGGGAAGAAGACCCGCGCCGTGCTCGATCCATTGCTCCGCGACGTGGCTACGCGCGGCACGTGGGTCAGTGCCCATCCCGACGTGGTCCTCAAGATGGGCACGAAAGAGGTACTGTTCCGCACCCGCCATCTCGGCTGGGGCGCCGACACGTACCTCTATCGCACGGCAACGGAGTTTCGCGACACCTTCCCGGCACGCCTTCGCTCAGCTGGCCCCCGCGTCCTCAAGCAGAACCGAGGCAATGACGGTCAGGGTGTCTGGAAGGTCGAACTGGTATCCGGCCGCGCCGGCGAGCCGGCGATGGTGCGGGTTCTTCAGGCGCTGCGCGGCAGCGTGCCCGAGGCATTGCCACTGCGCGAGTTCATCGTCGCGTTGCAAAGCCTATTTTGCCGCCGACGGGTGCATTGTCGATCAGCCATTTCAGCCGCGCCTACCTGACGGGATGATCCGCTGCTACATGGCGGGCGACAGGGTCGCCGGCTTTGGCCACCAGTATATCAAGGCGCTGATCCCGCCGCCTCCCGAGGGGCCGAATTCGCCGGCCGCGCAACCCGGTCCGCGGATTATGCACGGCCCGGACGCGGCACCGTTTCAGACGCTTCGGGCGAAGATGGAAGCCGAGTGGACGCCGCAAATGCTGCGAGTGCTGGGCATCGATGCGGCGTCGCTGCCGATCATCTGGGACGCCGATTTTCTTTACGGGCCACGTTCTGTTTCCGGCGAGGACAGTTACGTCCTGTGCGAGATCAACGTCAGCTCGGTGTTCGCGATCCCGGATGAGGCGCCGGGCGCGATCGCGCGGCTGGCACTGAGCAAATTGCGACGCACACAAAGAATATGATGGCTTTGGCTTCTCTCCATCCAACCCGGTGGGTTCTACAACCGTGAAAGTCGGGCGCCACGCCGCCGCTGTCACGGCGCTCGCTGGGCGGTCTGGCTGTTCGCCGGACCGCCCAGCGTCGACCGTCGTTAGCGCTTGATCCCGGACAGGCCGTTCTGGATCCCGGCAGTCGCCCAGGGAGCCCACGGCATGGTGAAGAGCTTGAACCCCTTGTCGACATAGAAGTTCGGTTCCATCCCGGGCGGGATGAAATACATCGCGGCGACGATGCCGTGCCTCGCGGCGGCCGCTGCGATTTTATCGAGCGCTCGCTGATAGTGGTCGCACTTGTAGTCGAGCGGCACCCCCAGCTCGATCGAAAGATCGGACGGGCCCACCAGCAGGACATCGACGCCTGGGACCGAAGCGATGGCGTCGAGGTTCTCCAGCGCCTCGTTCGTCTCGATCATCGGCAAGATAACGAGCTCGTTGTTCACGGCATCCATGTACTCGCGGTAACTCTTGAACTCGCCCCACTCGCCGCGCATCCCGGCATTGCTGCGGTTGCCCGCGGGAAAATAGCGGCAGGCGCGCACCGCGGCCTCGGCCTCCGCGCGGGTGTTGACCATCGGCACGATGAGGCCTCGTGCCCCGGCGTCGAGCGCGAAGCAGATCAGATGGGCCTGGTTCGCGGCGACTCGCACCAGCGGTGCCGCCTGTTTGCCGCGCATCGTCTCGATCGACGGCCGCAGCTGCTTGATCTCCCAGGCGGAGTGCTGGGTATCGAACAGCAGGAAGTCGTACCCGGCGGCGGCCGGCACCGACACGTCGATGTCCGGTGTCACGGTGGTCCCGACGACGGTTCTACCTGACTTGATGGCGTCTTTGATGGCGTTCATCTGGCGTCGATGCCTCCCACAGTAGCTATAGCACCGGTTCAACCGACCGACACGACGGATGCGTTGGCGCGGCATTATCACACATTGGTGGAAAGTCGCCGCGCCACTTGGCTGTCATTTCGAAAATTATCAGGCGCAGAATTCGGGAAGGTCGACCGTTGCCAGTCCGACAGATTGGGAACCCCGCTTACCACCCGTCCCGCCCGTTCCCACGAACGGCCGCTTTGGGGGGCATGACCAGCCGAACGCCGCTCGTTGGGCGGCAGGCAGCTCAGCGCCGATACCGGTCATTGGTTAGCTGGCCGCCAATGAGCTAGCTTCTCTCGAAAAACAGGCTTCCGCCGTGGCGGCCGGTGGTATGCTGCACCAACCGTTACGGGAGGGGGTGCTCTGAATGGCCTCGCTTCTTGCCTGCGCCGACGCCGCCATCGAATGAAACGGCGGGACTTCCTGATCGGTTGGCTGCATCTGCTATTCGCGGCTGCGACCACGGCTGCCTATGCGCAAGCCGTCTCAAAAAGCTATCGCATCGGCGTGCTGTGCCGCGGCGAGCTGCGAGACCTCGGACGTTCGTGCCTTTCGTCGGGAATTGGCGGCACGCGGCTATAGCGCAAATACCGAGTTCGAATACCGTACGTATGGCGACGATCTGGGGCGCGCCTCCGAGCTCGCCAGCGACCTGGCGCGGCAGAATGTGGATTTGATCTACACCACCTTTGGAACGGTCGGTGGCCTGGCCGCGAAGCGTGCGACGGAGTCCATTCCGATCGTTGTCGGATCGGCCGGCAATCTCGTCGCCGCAGGGATCGTCAAGAGCCTTAGTAAGCCGGGGGGCAATGTCACCGGGATTACATCCCTCGCTCTAGACCTTGAACCCAAGCGGCTGGAGCTTCTGAAGCAGCTGCTCCCCGCCGTTTCCCAAATCGGCTTCTTCAACGATGCCGAAAATCCCTTTTCCGTTCTGGCGACAGACCTCCAACGAAAGGCCGCCGCCCGGCTGGGCATCGAACTGCGGGAGTACCGCGTCCACAGGGCGAGCGATATCGACGCAGCCTTTTCCGATGTGGTCCGCGATGGAATGACGGCGCTGTGCGTCGACGCCTATATGCCGCTCCTGCTAGGCCGCGAGCGCATTGTCGAGCTCGCGGCGCAGCACCGAATCGCGGCCATTTACCCGCTCAGATCGTTCATCGAGGCGGGTGGATTATGTTCGTATGGTTCGGACCTGAGGGAAAATGCCAACGGGCCGCCGCACTGACGGCGAAAATCCTGGCGGGCGCCCGCCCTGCCGACCTGCCGGTTGAGCAATCGACTAAGGTCGAGCTGGTGATCAACTCGAAGACGGCCAAGGCGCTTGGTCTAACGGTGCCACCCCTGCTGCTGGCACAAGCTGACGAGATCATCGAATAGCAAGTTGATGAACGTCCGTTTCCGGTCACCCCTGTCCCATTGGTGCGGCCGAGAATGTCGCTTGAGGGGCAAACCCAGCGATGCGAACGCGAGCCCCAGAATGACTGCTATCCGCCTGGAAGAGCGCATTGCGGGGGTGGGGTGGAGCACGCGAGCCGGGAGAAGGTCATCGAGCAGAGCCGCCGGTGGTACGCGACTCGTCGGGATGTGGTGGAAGCGCGCCTAAAGCGGTGGGGCGCGAGGCCCGAGATGCCCCTGCAACCCAAACGAACGCGCACGCCGCGTCCGTCAATGGTGGTGAACATCGAGAATTATTACGGCGGCGAAGCCGAGGGAACAATTTCCTAACCGGCTGCTTACTCATCCATTTCCGGCCGTTGCCGGACACCAGCCTTAAGGTCTCAGATGCACCGAAGGCAGCCGGTCGCGGTGGGCCTTTGGCTTCGCGGAGCCGTGTCGGCGACCACCGGACCAACGCGACGGCTGAGTGCACTAAACTCATCTCAACCTTGAACTACAGCGGGCTCGGCAGCGTTCGCTGCCGATGGTCTCGTCATTTGGGGCGCTTTCCGATCGACTGGCGCGGCGGAACCTTCAGGGTCCCGCGAACGGGATCGCCGCCGACCGATGCGCATCTTGACAGGGCCGCGGCTTCGACGCTTGGTCGGTTATTTGAAGGCAGGGAGCAGAGTGCAGCGCAGAACCTTACTCGTAACCGGTGCTTCGCTGGCGACGCTTGCGTCAGCCCCAAAGCTGTTGTTCCGCGCCGCGGTGGCGGCCGCGCCGCAACAGCCCGTCGCCTTTGATCCCGGCTTGCCCCGCAAGATGGCCCGGGAATTGGCGCAAAACCCGTTTCAGCCGCCCGACGACAAATTGCCCGATCCCCTGGCGCATCTGACCTATGACCAGTACCGCGACATCCGTTTCGATCCGCAGCGGGCGCTGTGGCGGGATGAGGGGCTGCTGTTCACCGTGCAGCTGTTCCACCGCGGCTTTCTCTATACTAACCGGGTCGACCTCTACGTGGTGGCGAACGGCACCACGCAACCGATCCACTACAGCCCAGGCCTCTTCACGTATGGCGCCAATCCGCCCCCACCGGACGACGATATCGGGTTCGCCGGGTTTCGCATTCACACTCCGCTCAACCGATCCGACTATTTCGACGAAGTCGTGGCGTTTCTTGGTGCCAGCTATTTTCGCGCGGTCGGCAAAGGCCAGGGCTACGGCTTGTCGGCGCGCGGGCTCGCGATCGACACCGCCGATCCCTCGGGCGAGGAATTTCCGGTCTTTAAGACGTTCTGGATTGAGCGGCCGCGCTCGGGGGTCAATTCGATCGTCGTCAATGCCCTGCTCGACAGCAAGAGCACCGCGGGTGCTCTGCGTTTTACCATTCGGCCGGGCGAAACCACGATCTTCGACGTCGAGGCCACATTTTATCCCCGGGCCGATATCGCCGACGCCGGCATCGCGCCGCTGACCAGCATGTTCGAATTCGACGCCAACAATCGCTACGAAGTCGACGACTACCGACCGGCGGTACACGATTCGGACGGGCTGTCGATCTGGACCGGTCAAGGCGAACAGATCTGGCGGCCGCTCAACAATCCGCACGACCTTCAGCTGAGCACATTTTCCGACGTCAATCCGCGCGGCTTCGGCCTGATGCAGCGCAAACGCAACTTCGCGGCTTATGACGACCTGGAGGCGCATTACGAGCTGCGTCCCAGCCTCTGGGTCGAGCCGATCGGCGACTGGGGCGAAGGCGCGGTGCGGCTGATCGAGATTCCGACGGGCGAGGAGATCCACGACAATATCGTCGCGTTCTGGCGGCCGACTCAGCCGCTCAAGGCCAAGGGCGAATACAACTTCACCTACCGTCTGCACTGGATGGCCGCCGCACCACCGGGCGCGGGTATCGCGCAGATCGTGGATACGCGCAGTGGCGTGGCCGGCAGCAAGGACAAGAACCGGCTCTTCATACTCGAGGCGGCGGGCGACAAACTCAAGCAGCTGCCGGCCGACGCCAAGCCGCAGCTCGAAGCCAACGCCGATCACGGCAAGATCGTAAACCCGGTATTGGAGCCCAATCCCGAAACCGGCGGTTGGCGCATTAGTTTCGAGCTCGATCCGGCCGGGGCAAAGGCCGTCGAGTTGCGCGCCCGGATCAAACTGGGCGATGCCCCGCTGACCGAGACCTGGACCTATCGATGGACGCCATAACCGCCGGCGTTGACGCAAGTCACTGGGCCGCCCTGCCCGAGGACGCGCCGCTCGACATGCCGGTGCAGTCCCTGGCGGATCGTTCCAGTCCACGGCGCAACCTGGCTCGGCTGCCTTCCACGCCGCGCGACATGGCGCTGCGGCGTTTCCTGGTGATTGGTGGCGCAGTCGCGATGACCGCTGCCGCGGCCAACGAGATGTACAAGGTGCTCACCGCCGGCACCCTGACCGTGCTGGCGGTCGTCGTGTTGGCGCTGTTCGTCGCGCTGTTCGCATGGATTGCCTTAGCGTTCACCAGCGCAATCTGCGGCTTTGCCGCAATGCTGGGCGGCGGCGAACGGCGTCTCGGTATTTCGCAAAGCGGGCCGATGCCGGAGCTCGAGGTCCGCACCGCGCTTCTGATGCCGACCTACAACGAGTCGACGGCGCGCATCATGGCCGGGCTGCAAGCCATCTACGAGTCACTGGCAGAAACGGGAAGGCTTGATCGGTTTGACCTGTTCATCCTCAGCGACACGACCGACGCCGACATCTGGGTTGCCGAGGAAGCGGCCTTTCTCGCGTTGCGCGCCCGTACCGGCGGCCATGAGCGCATCTTCTATCGCCATCGCCGCTACAACACCGAGCGCAAGGCGGGGAATATCGGCGACTGGGTCCGCCGCTTTGGTGCCGCCTATCCGCAGATGCTGGTCCTCGACGCGGACAGCGTCATGTCCGGCGAGGCGATCGTCCGTCTCGCCTCGGCAATGGCGGCGCATCCCGATGTCGGGCTAATCCAGACCCTGCCGATCATTGTCAACGGCGCATCGCTGTTCGCGCGCATGCAGCAATTCGCCGGCCGTGTCTATGGCCCGCTGATCGCGCAGGGTATCGCCTGGTGGCACGGCGCCGAAGGCAATTATTGGGGCCATAACGCGATGATCCGTACGGCGGCGTTCGCCGGCCAGGCGGGGCTGCCGACGTTGCGTGGCCGCAAACCGTTCGGCGGGCACATTCTTAGCCACGATTTTGTCGAGGCCGCACTGCTGCGGCGCGGCGGATGGGCGATCCACATGGTCCCGACGCTGGGGGGAAGCTACGAGGAAAGTCCGCCCTCGCTTGTCGAGCTCGCGATTCGCGACCGGCGGTGGTGCCAGGGCAATCTTCAGCATGCCGCGGTCCTGCCCGGACGCGGACTTCATTGGATGAGTCGGTTGCATCTGTTGATGGGGATCGGCTCCTACATCACGGCGCCCCTTTGGCTGATGTTCCTCGCGGCTAGCATCCTCATTTCCGTGCAAGCGCGCTTTGTACGACCAGACTATTTCCCGGCGGGCCGCTCGCTGTTCCCGGTCTGGCCGGTCATCGATCCGGTGCGCGCGATGTGGGTGTTTGGCGGCACGATGGCGGTTTTGCTGGTGCCAAAGCTGCTGAGCTACATCGCCCTGCTCGTGCATTCGGAGGCGCGTCGCGGTTGCGGCGGCGCGTTCCGCGCCTTTTTTAGCCTCTTGATCGAGACCCTGATCGCGGGGCTGATCGCCCCTATCACCATGCTGACGCAGAGCGGGCACGTCGCGGCTATTCTCTTTGGTCGCGACGCCGGGTGGCAGCCGCAACGGCGCGACGATGGCGGCATGGCCTTCGGCCAGTTCGCCCGTCTCTACGGGCGCCATACGTGCCTGGGATTCCTGCTCGGAGGGATGGCATGGCTGGTTTCCCCGTATCTAGCGCTATGGATGCTGCCGGTGGTTCTGGGCATGACACTCGCCATTCCGCTCGCGGCCTTTACCGCGGCGACTGCGCCCAGTCGAACACTCGGGCGTCTCGGGCTGTTGCGCATCCCCGAAGAGGTGCGGCCGCCCGCCGCTCTCGCACGCGCCATCGAACTCTACCGGCAGCTGAAAAAGCCGGAAGGGACGGGCGAAAGCGCACTCGCCCGTCTGATAGGTGACCCGGCCCTGGCCGAGGCGCACCTACGCATGTTGCCCCCGCCGCAGCGGAAGGGAACAAAGCCGATCGATGTTCCGCTGCTGGTTGCGCTCGCCCGTATAGACGAAGCCGATACCGCCACCGCCGCGTGGAACGCGATGAGCCGTGAAGAACGCCTGGCGGCGCTATCGAGCGCCAAGGCGTACGACCAACTCCTGGGTTTGCCGTTAGGGGGATAAGGCCTCCGGTACGCCGCGCCACCGAAGGGCGACTATGGGCAGGTTCACCCGGTATTGGGCGCCGAGATCGTGGGTCCGCTTTACGCTGGCGAAGCTGGCATCAATAGATTTGCGCTGCGGGTCAGCGGATGGCCTGCGCCGGGAGGGCGTGGTCGGGCTCAAGGAGCAAGCCATGCCCAGCGCGATCCCATCCTTTGTCGGCTTTGCCAAAGCCCCGTGGAACAAGGGCCGTCTCATCGGTCAGAAGCGCCCGCTGAGACCCAGAGAAGTCTGGGCCATCCGCGTTCGGCTCCAACTTGAAAAGCGCAAACGCGATCTCGCGCTGTTCAACCTCGCGATCGACAATAAGTTCAGGGGCTGCGACCTCGTGCGGCTTCGGGTCAGTGATGTCTGCGTCGGGGGCCGGGTGCAGGATCGGGCGACGATCGTCCAGCGGAAGACCGGCAGGCCGGTCCAGTTCGAGATCACCGAACAAACCCGAGCGGCAATCCGGGATTGGCTACACATGCTGCGGGCCGAAACAGCGAGCACCTTTTCGCGAGCCGCCTTCGCGGTCAGACGCATATCTCAACCCGACAGTATGCCCGCATCGTCCATCGGTGGGTTGATTACGCGGGCCTCGATGGTTCGGCGTATGGGACACACTCAATGCGCCGGACCAAGGTCGCGCAAATTTACAAGAAGACCGGCAATCTGAGGGCGGCGCAGCTGCTTCTCGGCCATACGAAGCTCGAAAGCACCGTTCGCTATTTGGGCATCGAGGTCGACGACGCACTCAGCATCTCGGAGCAAGTCGAATTCTGATTTCGGGCGGCGCGCGGCCCTGCTCGCTCGGGGCCGTTACCGCCCCATCGGCAGAACTTCTTCCACCGACAGCAACGCGCCGGGAGCGGACCTCCATCGTGACCCCGATCAATCTGCGCATTTCACCATTAGCCGCCATTCCAATGTCTCTGCTATCGCGACATCAACGCTGGGATCGTTGTTCGTTCGAACGTCCGGGGTCGCTCCACCCGCAATGAATTCCCAGATGCGCGAATGTCCATATGCTCCCATCACAAGGGGGTCTGCTCCGAGTGCCTCGGCTTCTTTCAGAAGGACGTTGGTGACGCCGCCGCCGTCGGATGAGATTTCCACCGTCTCTGCGCGAACACGGTGCTGACCGAGATGAGGTGATTGTGGTCCCTAAAACCGCGACGATCGTGACGATGTAGTCGGTCTGCCAGATAAAGCTCGGCACAAAAGTGGCGAAGGCGACATGGCCCCAGGGGACGTGTACCACCAGCGCGGTGGCAACGTAGGCAAGCAACGATACCGACGAGCCATGCGCGGACCTTGGGATGCTTGTGCGTCGCGTAATTGTCGACGACAGGTGCAGCTCCCGTTCGGCCGGGGTCGCGGTTGATGTTGTTGAGAAAACGGATGAACTTTGAACTCATTGGCCTTTTGCTCAGCCACGAAGAGTTCGACATCCACGCGCAGCGCGCCTTGATTGCCCTTCAAGGCGAGCACGTAGTCAGCCTTCTTGTCGAGGACTTTCCAGGTGATGTCGCGCTGGCAGCCCATCGCATCGATGGTGACGATCGCCCCCTCGATCGCCAGCATCTCCAGCAGCTTGGGGATGGCCACGATCTCGTTGGACTTGTCCGCCACGTTGACTTGACCGAGCACCAGGCGCTGGCGGGCGGCGAAGGCCGGGACCATGTGGATGGCGGCCTTGGCGCCGGTCTTCTGATAGGAGCACCGCGAGGTCTTGCCGTCGATCGCGATCACCTCGGCCGGCGCGCCGGTCAGCGCGCGACCCAGCAACGCTGGCTCGATGTCGAGCGTGGCGAAGATGTCGCCGAGATGATCGTGCGCCGGCGTCCCGTCGCGAAACGGCCGGAACCGGCGCAGCAACTCCAGCTTCTTCTCGCCGAAGCGGGCGATATCGACGAAGGTCTCCGCCCCAGCCAGCACGGCGAGCAAGACGACAGCAGCACCTCGTCAAGCGGATAGATCGCCGTGCCGGCCTGGCGGCGGTCCGGCAAATCCCTGAAATAACTTAGAAAACCAACCGCCTCACCAGAGGACCACCACAGATTCAGCCTTTTCGCTCTTTGTCACGCTCTTCCTTCACCCGATTGCCCTGGGGGACTTCGTGCGCGCTATTCTCAGCCGGGTGCGAGGTAGGGTTGGACCAGTGAGCCGGCGCTTCGTTGGGCGGGTAGGTCATGCGCGGTACACCCATGTTCAGGCCCGTCAAGCGGATTGGTCATTCGGCATCAAAACGCGCATTAAATGGAGAGGGGGGATTTACCCCTCCTTGAGCTCCTCGTTGTACTTGCCACTCTCGGGTTGCTGATTGGCTTGGTGGCGCCGGCGGTGATGCGGCAGTTCGGGACCGCCAAGGAAAAAATAGCTCAGCAATCGGTCGAGCGCCTGGCGACCGTCCTCGACGTGTATAAGCTAGATATTGGCAGTTATCCCACGACTGACCAGGGATTGCAGGCGTTGCTGACGCAGCCCCAAAAGCGTCAACCATTGGGACGGCCCTTATCTGAAAGGAGACAAACTCCCCCGAGGACCCTTGGGGACATTTTTTTGTCTATCGCAGTCCCAGCGAGCGGCCAGGGCATGAGTACGATCTGTATTCCCTTGGGCTTACAGGCCAGGCGACGGGACCGCAAAGATCCCTCGGCGATCGCGAGCAAGTAGCAGTCGTTTGCTGGCTCGCCGTCGCTATCGCGCTGTGCTGCGCCACGAGAGGACGGTAAAGCCATCCGCGGACGAAGAGCTTATGCGCACTATTGCAGTCGTATGGGCCTGCGCGCTCCCCGGTCCTCGCGCCGAAGTAAAAATTCGAACAACGCGGGCGTCTTGACCAACCCCGGTGAAAACCGGCCCAGCGGCGCTGTCCCCGGTAGTTGACTGGTCGGCAAAGCGCATCGCAGCGGCTACGATGGGGTCCGTTGTAGCCCGGTCGGGTTCGCGGCCGCCAAAAAGAGTCAAATGCGGCCGCATCGACGCGAATTCCTGCGCTGTGATCCCTCGCACGCGTGTCAATTCACCAAGGCTCTGCAACGGCGCTTCCGGGGGGGCATAGTCTAGACCCGCTGCTTTGTATTCGGCCGCCAATTCATCCGGCGGTCGAAGCGTCCGCGCCGTGCCCACCCATTGAGTGATCTCGCCGGCTAGGTTGGAAGCACTTTCCGCCGGTGCGTTCAAGGCGCGCAAGAGGCCTTCCAGGAGCAGAGGCGAGGCAAGGTTGGGGTTGATCCAGTCATTCTCATTGTAAAGGCGCAACTCCACAGCGCTACCGCCTATTCGCGTCTCGTGGACCCCTCCGTCGGTCGCGGGGCGATGATCCGGCCGCGGGTCTAGTAATGTGAAAATCCCCCAGTACACACCACCGTCGGCCGCGGCGGAAGCTTCCGCGTTGGCGGCAATATTGCTCGACACTTGAGCCTCGCTTCGTCCAGTTGATGTCACGTAGCCAACGATAAAAGCGATGAGGATAAGCATCCACAATACGATCAGTAAGACAAAGCCCGCTTGGTTCGGCGCTCTATATTCGGACAGCGCCAGGCGCATGAGCTAAAATCCGTTCGGATTGTTGGAGCCGCTTGGCGGTTTGTGCTGGAGTGTCTGCGGAACAAGCGCTGCGTTATACAGCTGATTTCTCATATCCTCGGTCAATGCCCACGCGCTCCGCTGGTCATTCACGACATGTGGCGTGATTAGGACCAGCAATTCGGTTCGAGTACGTGTGTTATTTTGCGAGGAGACCAGCGTGCTCAGGACCGGAATGTCCTTCAGCCACGGGATACCGCTGTTTTCTTCTTGGTCCTGGTCTTTGATCAACCCGGCGACGCCGATCGTCTGCCCGTCCTGAACGGCAAAGCTCGTTCGCACGATCCTGTCGTCAAAGGTCGGTGATCCGGTAACGCTGTTCTGCGCGGGAGGCGCCACGTCGCTGACTTCCTGCGCGATATCGAGCGTTATGAGCCCATCGGAATTGACCCGCGGGGTCACCTGCATGATGACGCCGGTCGAATGATAATCGATGCTATTGACCACGGGCGCACCGCTGGTCAGCGTGCTGGTTGCTGTGCCGGTGAGTATTGGCACCTCCTGCCCCACCTGCAGATGCGCCGGTTCGTTATCCATTACCAAGAGTTGGGGAGCGGACAGCACCTTGACCTTCGTCACATCAGCCAGAGCTTGCAAAATGAAATCTGGCGCCTTGCTAACGGCAAACCCAGAAAGCGTTGTCGGTATCTGCGGCATCGGGCCAAGAGAAAATGCATAATGATCTGCTCGCAGAAAAAATTGAGTTCCATATTGCAATGCGTCGTTTAGCGTAACTTCGGCAATCGTTGCGTTGATTAATACCTGTAGTGGAATGATATCTACTTTAGATAACATGCCCCGTATCATAGAATATTCGCTTGGTGTGGCAAATACTAGTAAAGCATTGTTGCGATTGTTGGCAATGATGCGAATGTGAGCCGGCGATGTCTCGTTGGTCTCGTTTGATAGAGGCTCAGCAGCAGGCGGCGGATTGGCGCTTGCGGGCTGGGTCGTCCCTTGTTGCGGCGTTGCCCCCGGCACCGGGGGAAGCCCGGTGGCGGCCGCACCGGTTTGGGATGTGTTGCTTGATCCGCCGAAAGCGCCTTTTTCAAACAGCGAGTTCGAACTCATGGACGTCTGGGTCGCTCCAGGGGCGGTGCTGCCCGGCGCCGCTGGGGTCACATTGCCCGGTGTGAACGCCTGCTGCAGCAGGTTTGCCAGATCGCTGCTTTGGCCGTTCTTGACGTAATAGACGTGCCAAGCCCTAGCTGTTGATTCCGCCGCTCGATTCGTCAGGCTGAAAAACCGTTTCGCGGCTTCAAGGTATCGTGGTTGGGATGATGCCACGAGGACCGCGTTTACCCGTTCCAGCGGTATGACCCGGACCACCCCGGCAAGCGGCCCCTCGGCCTCCGCCTGAATGGCCTTCTCGAGTGCGGCTGCAGTTTTCCCCAAATCCGCGTCGCCAACCGGGAACAGCACAAAGGATTGCCCCGCGAGCACGTCAACATCGAAGGAGCGAATAAGCCCCATGAGAGTTTGTCGAACGGCGGTATCACCGCTGACAATCAGCGCATTCCGGTTGGGATCGGCGGAAATTTTACCGCCTGAGGCCACAAACGGCTCCAAGGTTTTAGCGAGATCTTTGGCGACAGCATAGCGCAGAACCACGACTTGGCTGCCCGCGCCGAGCGCATCGCCACCAGCCGCCGCGTTAGTTCCGCCGGCGACAGCGATAGGCACAACTTGATATAGCCCGTTCTTTTCAACCAGCGTGGCGCCGTTTTGGTTTAGCATTGTTTCGAGTGCTGGAAGCAATGCCGACTTTGCTATCGGAGTGCCAGTGTTAAGCGTCGCCGTGCCGTGCACAGCGGGATCGATCGTATAATTAAGTTTCAGGGTCGTGCCCAAAATCGTCCGGGCCACCTCACGAATATCAGTATCGACGAAGTTGAGCGTCACGTCGCCCGGCTGCGCGGCCGCCGCTTGCTGTCCGCCGGCAGCGACGGTTTGCGGGGGGGGACTGCCAGACGCCTCAAACACGCGCTGGCTGGTGCGGTCCGTCGGCACTGAGCCGCTTACCCGAGTTGGCGCGGCCTGAAGTCCCGCCGGCTGCTGCAGCGGCTCAAGTGTCTCCGGCGGCTTTTGGCATGAAGCCAAAGCTGCGAGGAAAAGGGCCGCCAGCCAACGCTTGCGGGCATCTATAGTGGCACACGGAGGGGCTGCGCGGGAGCCCTGCCTCAAAGCGCGGAGATCGACAATCCGCCTGAGCGTTCGGTCATCGATCCGCATGAGCGTCAACCGCATGCTGACCTCTTTTTTTAAGATTAGCGCTCAGATCTGAGCACTGGCGCAGGCCGGACCGGCGCGTTGGAGGCTGGAAGCGGCGGAGAATTCGCCGTGGGCGGGGGGACGGGAGTGGAGGGCTGGGCGGCGGATTGCAGCCGTGCCAAATTAGGATCAGCCTTGGGTTCGAGCGATGTTGTGCCGCTGGGTCCGCTGAGAAAGATTGACCGGGCACCAATATTGTCGATGCGCCAATCGCTAATCATCTCCCCTTCGGAGCGGACGAGCTGTTTCCCATCGGACTTAGCGAAAATCGCGAAGTGCTGGTCCGGCATAATCAGAATGCCGGTCAGTCGAAGGTCCGCCAGCGACGTGCCCATATGCCCGTCCTGTTCATTGTCGGGCGGGCGTCGCGCCGCGCTAAACAGCGGGCGCGCGAGCGAAGTCGTAACGAGTTGCTTGATCGCCGGCGCACTGGTCCGCCCTGCAGGGACGTCTTCCGCCTTTGCAACTGGCGACGGCGAGGCGGTTGGCTTGGTGACGTGGGAGCGGAGCTCCAACGGCAGCGCGGCCGCAAAGCAAAGGCCCCCGATCAAGCTGACTGCTGTTAGGCGGTCGATCATGGCGGCGCGGCCGGCTTCGCTTCGCCGACGCGCAGCCCGTAGACCTCAAATCGGCTCTCGAGTGGATAGCTCGTACGGATCGCGACAGCGCGGAAGAGGCCGTGAATTTGCAAGTTGGCAAGTATCAGCGGCGGCGCTGCTTCCTGGATCGCCGCGAGCAGCTTGACGATCGCCTCGTAGTTGCCGTTTACCGCTACGCGCAACCCAATTCGGCGATAGGGACCACGGCTTTCCGCCGCGATAGCTTCGGTGCTTGCTATCGTGACACCGTTTGCGGCGGCGAGTTGCTCCAGCCTGCTTTGCAGATTGGCGGAGGCGAGCGCATCGCTTGCGCCGTCGAGCGTCACTTCGCTGCCGGCGGTGGCGGTCTGCAGCTCGGCAAGCCGAGTGCGCAGCATCGGAACCTCCGCCGCTAGACGCTCCAGTTTTGGCACTAGCAATTGCCGGTCGGTTAGCGTGGCTTCGCCGCTGTGATAAAGCTCGATGAGGGGAACGACCGCAGCAAGATATCCCAGCGCGATCAGCGCGCATAGCATAGACCAAGCGAGCGCGCGGCCCAGCACGCCGGCGGGCATACGGGCGAGTGCCGTCACGGGCCTGTCTCCGCCGTGATGCTGAAGATTTCCTGGTGGGTCGCTTCCATTCTAGTGACCGGCGCGACAAAAGCAGGGTTGTGCAATTCGTTGCTTCGGGCGACCGCGCCGATAAGGCGGGAAGCGGTCGCCGACCTGCCCCCAAATGTCACTTTATTCTGCTGCTGTTGCATCTCTGTGAGGTAGGTGTCGTCGGGGAGCGCCGCAGTCAGCGCGGCAAGCATGGCAAGCGGATCACCTGCAGTAGCCCGCTCTTTCTGTACCACATTGCCCGCACCTTCCAGGCGGTCAATCTCCTGCCGCAAGTGTTCTGCTTGTTCGGCCGCGCCGCGACTGGCGGCGATTTCTCGATCTATCGTCGCGAGGTCCCGGGATTGCCGAATAAACGGAGTCGCAATGACGAGCGCCGCGAGTACAAGGCAGAAAGCGACACTCGCCCATCGCAGCGACTGAGTGCCGCCGCGCTGCTTCAATCGGAAGCCATCAGTCTGGACAGGCAGCACAAGACGGTCATCGACGCCGCCGGCAATCTCCACCCGCGTCACCAAAATACTTGCACCGGCCAAAGCATCGAGGAGCGGAGCGAGTTGCTCGCGGCTAATCAGGCGCAATCGAACAGTGATTTGCCCCCGCTGCTTGTTTCGATCGATGAGGCAATAGCTCCAGAGGACATCATCGACAGTAAATGGCGTTTCGCGATCCATCTCAAAGGAAAGAACCTGAGCAAGATCTCGCTCGGTCGCGATGGGCAGGGTTATAGTTTTGCAGAGAACATCGCTGTCGGCCAGACGCAATACGACCGGCAGCCGGGACGAATTCGGCACGCTGCCCAGATCGCCATCCTTGACGCGAAATTCACCAAGGGGCGTTTCGCGGTTTTTGCTCCAGGCGCTAACGAAAATTGCCGGGATACCAGAGCCGATCGGCTCCGCAGGCATAATGGTCAAACAATCTTGTGTGGGTGCGATTGCGCGACGAATTCGTTCCGGAATGCAATCCGAAAGTTGAGCAATCCACCATGCGAAGAGTTCATGGAACATTAGTTACCAGCGCAAATTGCCCACCGACGTAATCCTTTCGACCCTACTAAAGCCGTGGTGCCACGACCAGATCTGGCCAGCGTCTAGGATCATTTTGATCAAACCCCAGACGGATCCGAACGAGACCGGGAAGGCTCGGGCCATCCCACGCTGCAAGCCAGGTCGACGACGCTGCAGTGGGTGACGGCGGGCCCCAATACGCGAATTCCAGACGGTCGACGCCACTCAAAATTTCACTCACTGTGGCGTGCGGCGACGAACCAGCCAGTTCGTGTCGGTGCGGTTGCCAGTCGACGACCAAGCGCTTGCCGCGCAGCTCCAACGCTATGTCAGCGGGACTGTCAGCTCCGAAAGCTGTCGGCAAATCCCCAACGAAGCGAAGCTCGCCGGCCTTGCCTTGGAAGGCGATCGCCACCGCGGGCGAGCCCGGATTGATGGAAGCGGCAGGCGACGTTGGAATCTGGGTCAAGAGGGTTCGGAGCAAACGGGCCGTCGAATCCAGATCCCACGTCGCGTTCACCCGGCGTGATTGAACATTCCAGATGCCGAGACCGGTCTGCACGCCGTGATTGAGCGCGACCAATAGAAACCCGCATAGGCTCAGCGCCACCAGCAACTCCAGCAGCGTGAAGCCGCCCGACCGGGAAAGCGCCCGAAGATGGCGCGA
This sequence comes from uncultured Alphaproteobacteria bacterium, assembly GCA_963712835.1. GTDB lineage: Bacteria > Pseudomonadota > Alphaproteobacteria > ATCC43930 > CGMCC-115725 > DATARH01. The sequence goes on from CAVQJJ010000002.1 coordinate 168,172, forward strand.
TCTGGTGAAGCGCCGCGTCACTGCGATGCTCCCGCGCTGGCGATGCGTTCCGTTTCGAGTTGGACGGAGCGCTGGTTGTGCCCCGCCCCCCAGGAAATGGTGACCGCAATATCGTATAGGGTTGGCGGAGCAGCCTGGTCTAGGGTTGTAGCGGGCTGCGACGCCATAGGGTGCGCAGTCAATCGCCAGTGGAATCCGTCGCCGTCGTCGCCCTCGCTTTCTCCGGGCGTGATTGCGCCGGTGCCCACGAATTCTGCGAGGCGGGATTGCGCCCGGTCCACCGCGGCCTCGAGCCGCGTCGCCTGGCCGACAGTCAGCAGTCCCGCGCTACCGGCTTGAAACAATGCCACGAGGGCAAGTGCCGCTAGCGCGACCGCGACGATGACTTCGAGAAGCGTAAATCCGGCATCGCGGCGACCAGCAACGCGATGGGCGGGATGCGTAGGGCTGGCAATCTCAACGTTCATCGCGAATGCTCACGCGACCGTTGAGCCAGTCGACACCCACGGCAAGCGTATGCGAACCATCGCCAATGGTGACTCGCCCCCCGGTCGAACTGCCATCGGGATTAAAACGTATTTCGCCGGCATTCGTTGCGTCCCGCTCGCTTGCCAGCGTCAACAATTCAACCTTCAAGGTCGGCGGAAACGATAGCTCGGATCCTTGGCCAATTCTGTAATGGTGACCGGTAACGTCAAGCACGACCGAAACTGGACCGTCGCGCGCAATCGCGTCGGAACGCGCCAAACGTAACGCCGAGGCGAGCTCGCTTGCCGCTCCCCGTACACCGAGGGCGCCGCTCCAAGGCGGCCGATAACCGACAATTAGGGTCAGGGCAAGCGCAAGTATCGTCACGACCACGATCATCTCGAGAAGCGTAAATCCTGCCTCCTCACCGCTAAGCGGTGTGACGGCCGACAACTCTGGGTCATCCCACCAGGTCATTGAGGCTTAGCATTGTAGTGATCAGCGTGCCGACAATCCCGGCGACGGCCAGCCCCATCGTGATCGTGATGATCGGCACGGCGAGCGCCACGAGGCGCTGCACCGCAAGGCGCACGCGCTCCTCGTGAATATCCGCGGCCTTGAGGCAGAGCGATGCGAGCTGCGCTGCCTCCTCGCCAAGCTGAACAAGATGGGCCGTTCGCACGGGGAAGACCCCCGCTTCACGCAGAGGCCTTGCCAATCCTCGTCCCGCCTTCGCCTCAAGCGAAGCGCTCTCGACAGCTTCTTGCGCCGCGAGATTGCCCAGCGCTTCCTTAGCAAGCGCGAGAGCCGGGATCAGCGCGACGCCGTTTTGCAACAGGGTGCCCAGCGTTCGCGTCAACCGAGCCGCGAGGGTTTCTTGCAAAAGCGGGCCGACAATTGGAAGACGCAGCGACCAACGATCCACCCGCAGCCGCACGGCCGGATAAGCAAGCGCACGTCGGCTCGCCAAGGCGAGCGCGGCGACGACGATCAACGCCCAGGGCGCACCGGCCCCGACCACGTTGCCCAAGACGACGAGAATTTGCGCAGCTACCGGCAGTTGCGCTCCTGCCTGTTCAAAGATGGGCTCGAATTGTGGGAGCACATAATCGAGTAGCAGAAAAATCGAGCCGATGGCTGCGATAACCAGAATAACCGGGTAGAGCATCGAGGCGCGAATGCTCGTTGAAAGCTTCCGTTCGCGCTCTAGCATATCCGCCAGGCGTTCGAGCGTCGGGGGCAGCGTGCCCCCAGCCTCGCCGGCTCTCACAAGCCCGACATACAGGCGCGTAAAGCTTTGCGGATAGGCGGCGACGGCATCGGCTAACGAACTACCGGCGCGTACTTTATCGCGCACTTCGCCGAGGATCGTCCTGGCGCGGGAATTCCCAACGTTATCGACAACGAACCGCAGCGCCCTGTCGAGATCCTGGCCTGCGGCGAGCATGATCGACACTTCCCGGGTGAATTCCGCGACTGCGGTGCGGTCGAGGCAACGCTTCCGACCAAGCTCAAGATGCAGCAGATCCTCAAGTTTCGATCGGTTGCCGGCAGGCTCTGCACGCAGGACGATCCGGCCTTGGCGCTGAAGCCGGTCAACAGCCGCCTCGCGGTCGGCGGCTTCTAGCACGCCGCGCGATACGTCTCCGTTTGGGCTGAGTGCGGACCACTCAAAAGACGGCATAACAAATATCTACGTTAATTCTCAGAAATCTCGCTTCGGATGCAGCGAACCACCTCTTCGATCGTGGTGTCCCCCTCGATCACGGCGATCAGGCCTGCCTCAAAGATTGGCCGTAACCCGCTCTCTGTAGCGGCGCGCTCGATAGCGCTTTGATCCGAGCCGGCAAACATCAGACGGCTGATCTCAGGATTGGGTAGCAACAATTCCGCTATGGCGCGGCGGCCTCGATATCCCGTTCCGCGGCATTCCACGCATCCAGTTGGGCGATATAGCAACAGGGGCTGCGATGCGGCCGCAAAGCGCTTCAGATCGAAGCGGTCGATCACTGCATCGGCCGCCGGATCTGTAGCCTTGCAGGCAGGGCAAAGTCGCCGGACCAACCGCTGCGCGAGCACGCCCTTCAGCGTCGCAGCGAGCAGATAGTCCTCTACCCCCATGTCGCGCATGCGCGTGACTGTAGCCGCGGCGGAATTGGTATGTACCGTCGACAGTACCAGGTGACCGGTGAGTGCTGCTTGCACAGCAATCTGCGCGGTTTCGAGATCACGGATCTCGCCGATCATGATGATATCAGGATCCTGCCGCAGAATGGAACGCAGCAGGGTCGCAAAATTAAGCCCGATCTGGGCTCGCACTTGGATCTGGTTGATGCCGGGAAGCTGATATTCGATGGGGTCTTCCACCGTAATGATCTTGCGCGCCACCGAGTTCAGTCTCAACAGCCCGGTATACAGCGTCGTGGTCTTACCGCTCCCCGTCGGTCCGGTAACGAGAACCATCCCGTTTGGTAGGTCAAGCGCGCTTTCGAGCCCTTGTCGAACATCATGCGGCAAACCAAGCTTGCCATAATCGAACTCGACCGCCGTTCGATCAAGCACGCGCAGGACGACGCTTTCGCCGTAGAGCGACGGCACGGTCGAGACACGGAAATCGATGTCGTGACCGCGCACGGTCAGCCTGATGCGGCCATCCTGCGGCAGCCGGCGCTCGGCGATATCGAGCCGGGCCATTATCTTGATGCGCGAAATGACTGCTGCCTGGAGGCGTGCCGGAGGTGGTTCGACCTCGTGCAGCACGCCGTCGTAGCGGTAGCGAATTCGCAAGCGGTCCTCAAACGGTTCGACATGCACGTCGGAGGCGCGTGTCTCGACCGCGCGAGCGATCAATTGATTGACCAGACGGATAACGGGTGCCTCGCTGGCGAGGTCCTTCAGGCGCTCGGCATCTTCTTCCGACGGTTCGCCACCCGCGATAACCTCCTCGAGGGGCGTATAGCCGTCGGTATTCTCGAGATCCGGGTACAACCGATTGAGCGCGGCCTCAAGCTCGATCGGAACGGCAACAGCGATGGAGACCGTTCTGCTCAGTACCGCCTCGACTGCCCGCCGCGTAAAATCGTCGAACGGATCGGCCATGGCGACTCTGCAGCAGGCGGCATCCGCCGCTACGGGCAAGGCCTGCGCCTTACGCAGGAATTTCGGCCTGAGTTTGTCGACTAACAGAGCCTCGGACGGATAGTCGGCAGCGGTGACGAGGGGAGCTCCGAACAATTCGGCCATGATTTGCGCAAGATCACGATCGCTCGTGATGCCGAGTTGCGTCAGAACTCGGTCGAGACGTCCGCCCGTGTCGAGTGCTACCCGCTCCGCCCGAGCCAGCGAACGCCGGTCGATAAGCCCGCGGTCAATCAGCAGCTCACCCAACCGGCGCAGCTGCCCGGATGTCGCATCCTCACTCGAGAACGAGGCGGCAGGCGGCGACACGGTCGCCTGGTCATCCGTAGGGTGCTGGAGGGACAACCCATCCAGCCCCGAGATACGGTCTTCGGCAAAGGAGTGTGACGACAAGCGATCCTCCACCGGTCAATTTCGTTAATTCGGGGCCGGCTGCCCCGTTTTCGCGTTAAGAAACAGCGTGCGCTGACCTTCGGCGCCTTGTCCAAAGCGATGATCTCGGTCGAAATCGAACATGTCGTCCTCGATAAAACGGATCACCGAAGTCTGGCTGGTCACTGTGTGGTCGACGAAGTTGTCCCTGGCCCATGGGAGATCATGAGCAACGGCAGGCGCGGTCCGTAGCCGCGCCGCCCCTCGATTGTGTTGCCGTTGTTGTCAGCCAAAGAACCCCATTGCCGCACTTCCCAGTCGCGTTGAATTGATCCTCATCCGACGCGTTCGAGCTAGTGGCGGCCGACGAATTGGCGATCGGGCCCATTTGGCGATCGTACCAGCCGTCCGAGTTGTCGTACATGATGATAATCGCGGCCGTTCCCCAGAACCGCGTTCCCATGATGGCATTGACGGTATTGACCAGGAATTGCTGTTCCAAAAGCCGATCGGAATATCCAGCATGCCTGTCCTGGAAACCGCGCGCCCTAAGAATGCTGACCGCAGGCAATTGCCGGCGGCTAGCGCATCGAAGAAGTCGTGGAGGGAGCATAATGGTTGTTGGTCGCGCTCTTCGGATTGGGATTGGCGATATCCCGCTCGGTGGGACCGCCGCGTGGCCCAAAAGGAGGCGGACGCGCGGCTAATCGCGCGTCCGCTCCAGGCGTTACACGTTAGTGGAATTTACCTCCATCACGATCCGCCATCTGGTCGTCGTGCCCGGCGGTGAAGACCGCTATGCAACCTTGAGGGTCAGACCCGCCAGCTTGCGAACAGACCGTAAGTCCGGCGGTGGCCGGGATCGGCACGTAGACCTGATTGAAGACGGGATCAGCCGCCACCGAGTGCGCCGTGCCGTGCGGGCTCGACGTGGTGTTCGGCAAGCCGGTCGGCACATTTTGGTCTGCCTTGACCCCTTCCTTGCCATCCGTGTCTATGACGCCCAACGTTTGCGGATTGGCGCCGCCCGACAAGGCGAGGAAGTACTGGCTGTCGCCATCGTTGAACCAGACCTCATCGGCGCCGTCTTCGTTCGCGACAGTCGCGACGACGTGGCCGTCTCGATCGTCGATGACCACGGTCGACGGTACTGTCTTGTTGGGATCGTTGCAGCCGAGCAGTATTTGATGATCCGGCCCGATTGCCATGCCTTGCGGGCCCGCGCATTTGCTGATTGGGATGCTGTAGACCGCCTCGATTTGCATCGTGTCCGGTGAGATCGTCACGACGGCGCCAGGCTGGGTGTCGTTACCGGGCCCGTTCACCTCGGGAATGTTGACGTAGAATTTCCCCGTACGCCGATCCCATTGGCACTGCTCGATGCCGTTGGTGGCGGCGGGGCTGGCGATCGTTCCACCAGGCGCCACCGTGCCATTCATCGTGATCCGCTTCAGCAGGCTGTAATTCTCAGTCGAGATGATAGAGATGAATGGGAACGGGGACTCCGCGTCGTTTGCCACCAGCACTTCCTTATCGCGCGGGTCAACGCAGAGCTCATCCGCCCGGTTGACGCCGCCGGTAGAGATTACGTGCGTGGTCTTTTGCGAAAACAGGTCGATGACCTTGACCTGGCTCGGTCCGTCTCCGGCCCAAACCTCACGATGGCCCACCGTGATCACGCCGTCGGGCCCGGCGTTGTTGTTGCTCGGTGTCGCGCCGGCGAAGGACGATGTCAACTGCACCAGCACCGAATTGGTGGTGGTGTCGATGACGTCGACGGATTTGTTTGTCCGATCGGCCAACAGGTAGAGGCCAATTACCGGATCGACGTAGCTGATGTCGAAGGATGTTACCTTGTTGCCTCCCGGCAGCGTGACCGCCGTTCTTGCCGAGAACACCTCATCGGCCGAGGCGGCAGTGCCGATAACAAGCGAAGCCGCGGCGACGAGGCACGCGCATACCAATGCTAATTTTCGCGCAGACATGTGATCCTCCCTTCCCTATGGCCACACGTTTGGACCGACGCCGTCTTCAAGATGGCGCCTGGGCAAGCCTGAGCCGTGCGCGCAACGATAGAAACGGCACGCGATTCTAAGTAACTGAAAGATATGATGCTCAGGCGAACTAGGGCCGAATTATACACCGTGAAGTGACGGTCGCGTGACCAAATGTCGCAACGTTACAAAATTTTACAGATCATTACCCGAGAGTTACACAACTGCAGCATATCAATTTCATTATTGATTTGATTTAATCGAGGATTGCTTCAAATAGGACGTTTGGCACATATTCGTTGAGATTCGGACCGTTCACATGTAGGTTTTGTGGGCGACTCTGAAGCTAAGCTTTTGTTGCGTCAGTGGTGGCGGCGGGAAAGCAATCTCTGCATCGACACGCCCTGTAGTCGTGGTGGCTCGGTGCCGCTGTTGCTGCTTCAGCGATATGCCTTTCGACGGTCGCGCGAACGGCAGAGCCGCTGTCTTCGCGCGAGTTCGTTTGCGCCAAACCATCAAGCAAGCGGCCTCGGCGAGAGGTCTCCCAGCCGGCTTTCTGGCGCGGCTGTTGCGGATTGCAAGCCGATTTCACGCCTCCGCGACGGGCGCTAGGAATTGCCCAATTCATGCCGCAAACTGCCGCCCGGCAAGGGCTTGCCGATCCATGGGATCCGCTAAAGGCGATTGCTGAAGCCGCCCTCTTCCTCGCGAATTTGAGGGCGCGCTTCGGTAACCTCGGTCTCGCGGCGGCCGCCTACAACGCCGGGGCTGAGCGGGTCGCCGCGTGGCTGGGGGGAGGGACATCCCTTCCCCACGAGACGCAGCTTTATGTGCTGAATACAACGGGACGACGCGAAGATTGGGCGCTCCTGCCAAGCTCAGTGTCGGGCTCAGTGTCGGGGGCTTACGACACGGCGCTGTCGAGGTTCGACTGCCTGAACGCCGGCATCAAGGACCTGCCAAGAGATGCTGGGAGCCCCGCGAACAATGGCAAATTCAGCTCGCCGCGGACCTCGCCAGAGCGATCGACCTCTTCAATGCGTCCAATGAGAAGAGCGCAGGATTGAGTTCGGGGATCGTGCCAGGTCCAACGTTATTCGGAGAAGCGGCGCGCCGCGAATTCGCTTGGTGAGGCGCTCCGCTCGGGCGGCGCTAGCTGCGAGGCATTCGATCCCTGACATTCTCGGCGGAGGGTTGCCGAACTGGGCTTCATTGGTAACTGGCTGCTAGGCGCCGCGGCGAAGTTGCCCCGATGACGGTTCGCCAGTCGACGACCGATCACACCGGGGGTAGGGTGCAGGCGAACTCCATACTGTCAGTTATGAACATAACCCGGGTCTCCTGGGCAACGAGGTTGTATTGACCGCACCAAGCGTTCGCCGTGTTCAATGCCCCTGTGTTCGTGAAAGTCGTCACTCGGGAGATCGTTCCTCCGCGCTGATCTCCCGCGATGATGGAAGAACCAGCGACTTGGGCGGCGAGGGTGCAGCCGCCGAGGCTAAGCGCCGCGATAATACAAAGGGTGAACCGTGATGGAGGCATCGGAGAAACTCCCCAAATTTCTCATCAGTTGCCATAGCATCCGTCATAACTCCGCCGGCTCCAACTATTGTTCTAGCGCCCTGTACATAACGTAGGCGCCCAAGAGGAGAGGATTTTGGCGACAGCGCAAAATAAGTCCAAATAGTGGCCGAGGCTAGGCATCGAACCCCCGCGAATGCAGCGCTTGCCGAACGAGGTCACGGCCCTCGGCAATGGCTGATTGATTCCAGAGGCTGCGATCCTGCTCCTCCAAGGAATAAGATCGCCCTCAGGCGTGACCCGCGTTGAACACTGGGAATCCTGAAGGTCAAATTCCAAAACGCCGTTGGCGCGATTGATAGCTTCGGATCGCCCGAAGAAAGTCGATTTTGCGGAACGCCGGCCAATGCACGTCGGTGAAATAGAACTCGCTGTGCGCACTTTGCCATAGCATGAATCCGGAGAGGCGAACCTCGCCGCTGGTCCGGATGATGAGGTCCGGATCGGGTAGCCCGGCGGTGTAGAGATACCGGCCAATGGCCGCAGACGTCAGCGCTGCTATCGCTTCGCTGAGGCTCCGCTCAGCCCTGAGGCTATCGTTGAGCAACTCGGTGACGGCGTCGGTAATCTCTTGGCGACCGCCATACCCCACGGCAATGCTCAACATCATGCCATCGTAGCCCGCGGTCGCTGTTTCCGCCGTTCGAATCGCTGCCCGGACGGACTCGGGAACGAGGCTCAGCTTCCCGATCGCGCGGACCCGAATGCGGCGGTCATGGATACGCGCATCTAGCGCGAGGGCCGACATCTTCGCCTCGATCGCCGCGAGGATGCCGGACACCTCTTCGCCTGAACGGCGGAGATTTTCGGGTGAGAACACCCAGAGCGTGACCATCGAAATCTGGATTTCCGCGCACCAATCGAGCACGTCATCGAGCTTTTGCGCGCCGATATCGTAGACGGCGCGTGGGTTGGTGATGCCAATCTTGCGCGCGTGCCGACGGTTACCGTCGAGGATGATGCCGATATGCCGCGGCAAGGAATTGGCACAAACGGCGGCCGCGAGCCTCGTCTCATAAAGGCGATAGAGCGGCCGCAGAAGAACGGGCAAGAATTTTCGGCCGTAGCGTCTCCGTGCGGCCGTGGATGCAGTTTCGCGTACCGCGGAAATTATCGAATTTTGCATAATCGGTCGAAGGCGGGGAGGGTCATCTTTGCTGAAGGATTACGGCCATGCGGAGGCGAACTGATGCCCTCGACCAGGATCAAGGGGCGCAGAACCCCGCGAGCACGTGGAGAAGAAGACCAAACAGAAGAGGCGGAACCAAAGGCGGGAGGAAGGCGGTCGAGAATACCTCGATCAGTTCCTGCCCCATCTTGCCGTCGCGGGACTCGCAGAAGAAGACGCTGGCGATCCAAAGCGCGGATAAAATCAGCCAGGGCCAGAGGAGCGGGATGCCCTTCGCCGCGGAAGAGGCCGATCTCGTTCCGAAGGCTCTGTACGGCCGGGTCGCGGAGCCCCTCGATGTGGCGCACTCGCCGGCACTTGGGTGCCAACACTTGGCTCGCTCATGCCCCATCCTCCCGGTCAAAACGTGAACTGGATCGAGGCGTAGTAGGAGAAAGCGTTTGTCGTGCTCCGGTTCTGGATGCCCTGCCCGGCGGAGACCATGAGGTGATAGTGCTCGCTGAGGTCGTATACCAAGCCGAGGTCGAAGCCGGTCTGGTCTTTGCCGCCGACGGTGGCTGCGGTTTGATGAAAGAGCTCAGCGCCAAGTGACAGGTCTTTTGCGATCGGCCGCTGCACGGCCCAGCCGAAATACCAGTAGCCGCGATTGCCGGGACCCGGGTTGATCCAATATCCGCCGCCGGCGAAGCTGGTCCAAGCCCCAAAGCTCTTTTGCAGCCACAGCGGCAGGAACGCATGCGTGCGGCCCGTCCCGAGGTTCCGCGCCACATTGCCGGTGGGGAAATCCACGGCGGGGTAGATAGCCGCCTGCGGGCGCCAACCCTCGTCGTCTTCTGTCAAAAAGCGGTACTTGAACCCGAATTCCGTATCGCCGTAACCGGCAACAAGGCCCGTTCCGTCCGGCTTGTCGAAAGCGATTGGAAAAGCGGCATGCAACTGGAGCTCAGGTGCCGCCCCAAAATTTGCGTCGATGCCAGAGAGGGTGCCGGCGGTATCGCCAGTAACACGCGTCGCGGCCGAGAATTCGAAGATTTCCCAATGGCCGACTTCGACGGGCTCGGGGTCATCGGTCCGAAAGGGGGGACCCGCTGCGGCCGGGGAACATGAGAGGACCACCAACATCAGCCCAAGCCCGGCCAGGACGGGCGGCGTAGCGCAAATACGCTCGATCGCGCAACGCCACTCCGACGCGTGGGAACAGGCCTGCCATCTCGACCGTTTTGTGCCGCGTCGTGAAGCGATCCATGTTTTGGAGGGTGGGATGCGGGTGCTCAAGGCGAGCTTGGTGGCCGCGGCGGCGCTTGTTGTCGCGAATTTCGGATCGCCAGCCTCGGCGGATAATCTGAAGTCAGTCGTGCGTACGCTCAATGCGATCGTCAATCCCGAAGATGCGTGGCGGCTTGAGGATCAAGCCCGCCGGTATCGGCACCGCGACGAAGAACAGTATTGGCACGGCTACGCCACGGGCTTGGAACAACAGCTCCGGGAGCGCGGCGAGCCAGTGCCGGAATATCACGGTTGGAGTCGGTATGAGCGGCCGATCGATCCCGACGAGGCTTATCGCCTTCAGGATCAAGCGCGGCGCTTCGGTCATCCCGGCGCGTAGGACTATTGGCGCCGGTATCAAGACGGGCTTGGGCGGTAGGCGCGGAGGCTTGCACTCCGTCTAGAAGCGCAGCTTCAGCCGAACGCTGGGGCGAACAGGTCAGCATCGCCGTCCGTATCGAAGACGGCGCGAAAGACCACGCGGAAATGCAGAACGTGCAGTATGACGATCTCGCGCGCTGCGATATTGCGTTCGGCAAGCGATGCCTGCATCTCGGCGAGGTGATCGGCGACGGACAGATTCCCCGCGCGCGCCACGATGACCGTTTTCAAGGTGCTTTCTTTCGTGCCTCCCCGCCACAGGATCGCACAACTCGATTACAAGCATCTGGCGCACTTTATTAGCAGACCTCAGCGGCGTCGGCCGCGCGCCGGTGCGGCCACAGAAGGACCAAGGTCGCCAGCGTTGCCGCTGTCAGAGTCGTGCTGACCCAAAGTCCTAGGTCGAGCCCGTGACGGCTAGCGAGCATGTCCCCGAGCGTGGTGCCGGCGGTGCAGGCACCGACGATCGTCGCCCAATACCAGGGCTTCGACATGCCGCCGAACGGCCACGCGATGGCCAGCACGACCCCAAATAAGACCACGAGCACAGCCGAACCATAGAAGAGGCCGAGACCGGCAACATCGGCGGTGAAGTCGCCGCTCGCCGTGCCGAGGGTGCCAGCAATGAGCATGGCAAGCCAGTAGAGGACTGTCGTCGTGGGCACGGTCGGCCGCGCCGAGGGCAAAGGCGCCTCTGTCTCGCGCCCGCGATCCGCGGCGACAATGATGATGAGAAGCAAGGTGAGGCCGATCTCGGTCGCGAGAGAGCCCAGCGCGTGCGTGGATAGATCGGCTAGATTGGTGGCAGCTGTCCGGAGGACGATGATCGCGAGCCAGTAATATGCCTCGGTCGCAATCCGGGCGCGCCGCTTGGCCCACAGAATGATGACCAGGGCGGCGGCGAGCGGCAGCAGCCCGCGCCAGTGACCGAGGTGCAGGTTGTGCGACAGAAAGTCGCCGGTATTGGTGCCGCATATGCTCGCCACGAGGATCGCAACCCAATAGGGCGGCGTGATCGCGGGGACGTTTTTGTTCTGCATGAGCGTGCGATACGCTTCAGGCGGCGTTCGAAGCTGCCGGGTGACGCCCGGCGCGCTGTGGCAAAACCAGCAGACACACCAGGATAAAGACGGCGATCACCGCCGAGGCGAGCGGACGGCTGAGCGCCAGACCTCCGAGGTTCTTCGGCTTGTCGAGGAAGTCCCCAGCAGTCGCCCCGAGCGGGCGCGTCAGGATGAAGGCGGCCCAGAACAACAAGACCCGCGATACGCCAGTCCAGAAGTAGAGGCCTGCAAGCACGGCGAGACCCGCGGCAAATACCAGCGCCCCGCCCTCGTAACCGAGCCCGCCGGTATCCGCCATCCAATCGCCGAGCGCGGTACCGAGCGTCTGCGAAAAGGTGATCGCAGCCCAATAAAAGGCTTCGACCCGCGGCGTGCTGACCGTATTGACCGAGATTGTGCCTTCGGACCAATACCACAGGCCGAGCGCGGCCATCAGACACGCGAAGAGCAGCGTCGAGCCGCCGCTGTAGCCGATGCCGAGCGAGCGATCGGCGAAGTCGGCCATTGTCGTGCCGAAGGTCGTGGAGGCGACGATCGTTGCCCAGTAGAGGACCGGATGGAACATCTTGGCGCGAATTTGTGCCGCGACCAGCACAATGAGCAACGTGACGAAAATGGCCGTGCCGAGCAGATAGCCTCCGTTATGAGCGTTAGTATCGGCGTGCAAGAGCGTCATCGTCACCGAGTCTCCGCCGGTCTCACCAAGCGTCGTCGCCGCGATCTTGATGATCCAGAAGGCGAGCGTGACCTCCGGGACTTTGCTGAGCATGGCTTCCTGGTTTGCCTCGCTCATCGGGAGGCCTCGCTTCTCGCCTTGTGAACCACTGACCCAATCAGGATTGCGATACAGCCGAATAGGAGAACTCCCCCGGCAGCCAACGGCTCGAACATGCGCGCGAGCGCCGCGGCGACAGTGATTAACGCCGCGATGCCGATTGCCAGCCTGCCATCGGCGACAAACATGCCGCGCAGTTCGTTCATCACCTCTTGGAGCATGTTCATCGGACCATCTCCGTGGCGGGACGCCGAAGGGCTGTCACCGTGGCCAGCCCAGCGGCCAAAAAGAGCGCTGCGAAAGCCGCGAGAGCGGCATCCTGCCCGGGCCAGGCGATGCCGAGCCCCTCGCCGGTCCAGAACACGCCGAACGCCGAGAGCATGGTGCCGATCCCGAACTTGAGCGTGTTCTCCGGCACCTTTGCGAGGGGGCGTCGGACAATGGCTCCGACGGCAAGCACCACGGCGCATGCGGCGAGGGCGCCCAAGCTCGCCGGCCGCACGAGCCCGCGCCCGGCGCCGACGGCAACCACAATGAACACGACTTCGAGCCCCTCCAGAAGCACGGCCTTGAACGCGGTCAGACCGCCGATCCAAGCGAGCGTGACCGCGCTTGCGTCGGATGATCCGTGCAACTGCGCCGATTGCGACGCGTATGTCGCGGCCTCGTCGTGCAATGGGATGACGCCGGCAGCGCGCAGGATTGCCTTGCGCAACCAGCCCAACCCGAAGAAAAGGAGCAAAATGCCGATCGTGAGTTGGAGTGGTTGGATTGGCATACGATCGAGCAGCGGGCCAAACAGCGCGACCAACGCAGCGAGCACCCCGAGGGCCGTTACCGCGCCCGCCGCAGCACAACGCCAGCCGCGTAGCATTACGACCGCCAACACGATAGTGAAGGCTTCGACGACTTCGACCAGCGTGGCGGCAAAGGCTGAACCGAGCGCGGGGGCCACAATGCTCCAATTTCCAGCGTCAGCCATATCGTTGCCCTCATTCGCGATCGTCGTGTATACAACATAATATCGGCCCTGAAAGTTGTAGACGCAACACGCGGCAAAGAGCAGCAGAGATCGTACCAGTGGGTTTCGATGACCGGGTTGAGGCGTTCCGGGACGCGTTAAGCCCCGCTGAGCAACGCGTCGCGCGATATTTTCAGCAGAACCGCGAGGAGGTTCTTATCGCGTCTGCTGCGGCGCTCGCGGCGAAGATGGAGACCAGCGACGCCACGGTGATCCGAACCGCCCGTGCGCTCGGGTTTGCTGGCCTCGATGAGCTGAGGCGAGCGCTCGCTGACGAGTTGCGGAGTTCGCTCTCGCACGTAGACCGGCTGACGCGGACGCTAGGCGAAGTCGGCGGGAGCGTGGCACGGGCCTTCGAGATAACCTTGGACATCCACGCGCGTGCGATTGAGGGCCTGCGTCAGGCGATCACAGCCGAGATGTTCGAGCGAACGGTTGAAGCGACACTGGCGGCGCGACGGATATTCGTCTTCGGTTTGGGTCCGTCGAGCGCAATTGCCAACTATCTCGTAATCCAGCTTGGCCGGTTTGGGCTCAGCGCGCAGGGTCTTTCGAACAGCGGTTTATTGTTCGCCGATGATCTCCAAAAGCTGCGCAAAGAGGACTTGGTCGTAATGCTTGCGTACGGCCGGGTGTATGCGGAGCTGGCTGCGCTGTTGGACGAAATTGAGCGCCTCGGTCTGCGTTCGATCCTTGTCACAGATTCGCTCGCGCCGAAGCTCCGGCACCGGGTCGATCTCGTTCTGCCGGTTCCGCGCGGCCGAGCCGACATGCTGAGCATGCACACGGCGACACTCGCCTTCATCGAGGCGCTGCTGCTCGGGATTGCGGCGAAGCAGCCAGACGAAACGTTGGCCAGTCTACATGCGCTCAATGAGGCGCGCGGAAAGCTAGCGGGGAAGCCAACGAACCTGCCGACACCCAAAAGCTCCCTCGTGTAATTATGGTCCATGCAGCTAAGCGTAGCCGCCGTGCGCCAAGGAACGAGGGGCCGCGCTCTGAAAGCGACGCGTCCGGTTTGGGGCGATTGTGTTGAAGAAGTCGGTTTTTAAGTAGTCGCTGAGGCCCCCGGTCGACGGTCGCGCCGGTGCCCATGAGAGGGCGGCCCCCTCAGGTTGCCGGGATTGACGCCAGTACAGGGATCAGCCTGGCGAGCTTGCGGAGGTTCTGGGCGGTGGCGGCGAGGTGGAACTCGTCGCGGGCACCGTTCGGTCCTCGACGAGCGGGCGGCCCCGATAGCGTCGTATGCTAGAATTTCAGGGTACACGACCTGTACATGATGGCGTCCGTGATCTGCCCTACTTGCCAGCACTCAGATCGACCAGGCTTCATAGCCGCGGCGGGTAATAAGCCGAGGTTCACACCCTGCCCAACGTGTAACGGCAGCCGAATCGCAAGCTGCTGTGATGGGGCGGTGCCGTGCGACGAGGATGTAATTGATCAACGCGCGGTGATCGATGACGCCTGATGATCGTTCTCTGCTCAGACTGATCGCCGACGCGATCTACCGCCACGCCAAGGGCGATCCCGATATGCCCTTGGCGCTGCATCTGCGGTACCCCTGTGGTACCCCAAGCTAGTTTTAGGAACAAGGGGCAGGCTAATATCGCCTAACTCCTTGATAGCCAAATGGCTCCCCGGGCCGGATTCGAACCAGCGACCCAGCGGTTAACAGCCGCTTGCTCTACCACTGAGCTACCGGGGATCAGAGGCGGCGTCGATATAGGCGCGCCGGTTGCCAAGGGTCAAGTCTGAGGGACAAGATCGCCGCGACGCCCTTTTTGAAAAGGACACCGCCGATGCCCGTTCCGCTCCCCGCTCTCGCGCTGATGGCCAATCCCGGCGAGCGCCTTGCGACGCTCGACATCGCGCTCGAGATCGAACGCCGCGGCTTCGCCGGGATTTCGGTGTCGAGCTCGTTCGGCAACATGTCGCAATGCCTGGGGCTCGCTTTCGCCACCAAGCGCATCAATTTCGCCACCGCGATCGCGCCGATCTATGCGCAATCGGTCGACGAATTCGCCCAGAATGCCGCCTATATCCATGAGGTGTCGGGCGGGCGCTTTCAGTTCGGCATCGGCATCGCGCACGCGCCGTCCTATGCGCGGTGGGAGGCAAAGCCCGGCAAGCCGCTCGGCGACACGCGCAGCTTTATCGAGAGGTTCAAAACGTGCAGCCAATACGGGCCGCTACCGCCGGTCATCGTCGCAACCTTGCGCAAGCGGATGATCGCGCTGGCCGGCGAGATCGGCGACGGCATCGTCTTCGCCAATGGCAGCCGCGCCTTTATGGCCGATTCGCTGTCGGCGCTGCCGGACACGAAACGACGCGACCCGACTTTCTTTATCGGCAATCGCGTCCGCACCTGCATTTCCGACGATGTTGACGAGGCCAAGGCGGCGCTGCGCCAATCGATGGCGAGCTACTGGCTGTTGCCGAATTATCGCAATTACTGGAAGGAGACGGGTTACGCCGACGAGATGGCGACCGCCGAAAAAGTCGTCGCCGAGGGCCGCGCGGCGGAGATGCCGAAATACCTGACCGATCGCTGGCTTGAGGACTGCACGCTATTCGGGCCGGCGTCGCGGGTGCGCGACGGCGTCGAGGCGTGGTGCGCGGCCGGCGTCACCACGCCGGTAGTCGTGCCGATTTCTCCCGACGGCAGCCAGAAGCGGGCGATCGAGGCGGTGTTCAAGGCGTTCGAATGACCGCTTCCGACAGGGCATAGAAACTTCTGAATCTGGCCTAAACGCCTGGAATCCGATTACATGACCGACCGCACGATTGAACTTTTTGAATTGGACCGTCGAGCTGCACTGGTGAGCGGTGTGGCTTGCGCAGCCGCATTCCTGATCGCTCACGCAAGTGCGCATGCTGCGCCCAGCCCGGAGAAGGCATTGTCGTCTGGCGATAATTCATTTGACACCTTAGCTGCATCCACGGTCCAGGTGATTGCCGGTGACTCGGCGGGTAGCGGGTTCATATTCAGACGGGGTGATGTAATCGTTACCAACAATCATGTCGTTAGTGGCGCAATTGCTTCTAAGGTGCCGATCATCATTCAAAATATTGAATTAAGCGAAAAACGTACTGCGGGTGTTATTCAGGTTTCGGAGGCTGCTGATTTTGCGCTCTTGAAGCTGGAAGCCCCACTACCAGAAAAAATGCCGCCGCTGCAGCCTGGGTCGATTGGATCCAGAGGAGCTGAAGTGCTTTTTGCCGGTTATCCTCATGGACTTCCTCAGTTGCTGGTGAACAAGGCGTGGGTTTCACAGGTTATAGGTACGGAGGGATTCGTGATCGGGGGTAATATAAACGCGGGAAATTCAGGTGGGCCGGTTATTGAGGTAGTATCAGGAAAGGTTGTAGGCATTGCGTCAGCTCGAAGGTTTATTAATGCACCGGAATTGGACAAAATGAAACAACAGCAAGATATACTTATAAACTATTTACGAAGCGTATCGGGACATGGCAGTGTTTCAATTATGGGTGTGGATTTCGGCTCGTTTGCCCAGGTGATGGCGGAATCTCTAAACTTGATTCAGCAGGCAATGATTTCGAACGCAAATACTGGGATTGGTATAGTGAGGGCAATAGAGCCCGCAAATGTAGCCTTCGATGCGGCCAAACTTTGAACACAGCTTCTTCAAATACGGAGAGAGCTAGTTTACGGCGCCATTCTGCCGCGCCGCATGTGCCGCTGATCGCCTTTGTCTATTTGGCGATCATCGTGCTGACCTGGGCGGGTAATTGGCCGCTGATGAAGCTGGCGCTGGGCGAGGTGCCGCCGCTCAAATTCGTGCTGTTGCGGCTGGGGGGCAGCCTCGTGTTGATCGCGCCGGCGCTGCTCGCGACCCGGCAGCGCCTCTTACCCTATCGCGGCGAGCGGCTCATCCTGTTCTGGGTCGGCGAACTGCAGGTCGCCGGGTTTCTCATCTGCAGCATCATTGGCCTGTCGATCCTGCCGGCGGGACGCGCCATCGTGCTTGCCTATACGATGCCGCTCTGGGCGATCCCGATCGGCATCTTCATCTGGCCCGAGCGGCATGGTCGCGCGCAGCTGGTCGGCGCGGCGATCGGGTTTGCCGGGCTTGTGCTGTTCATGAACCCCGGCCTCGTCGATTGGGGCGACCCGCGCATTCTCGCCGGCAACGCGCTGCTGATCCTCGCCGCGATCCTGTGGGCGCTGGGTTCCTGCCTCTATCGTCGTCGCGCGTTCCAGTCGCCGTTCTGGGTGCAGACCTTCTGGCAGCTTGGCGTCAGCCTGCCGCCGGCGGCGGCGATCGTCTTCTTCGCGGTGCCGGGCGCGATAGAGTGGTCGCCGGGGCTGGTGGCGATCGTCCTCTACAATTGCGTCGTGACCACCGCGCTCGGCTATTTCTTCTGGGGCAAGGTGCTGTCAATGATGCCGGCGGCGATGGCCGGCCAGGTGCTGACCCTGACGCCTATCGGCGGGTTCGCGCTGTCGCTCTTGATGTTTGGCGGGACGTTGACGATCGACGTGCTGATCAGCATCGCGCTCATCGTCGCCGGCATCTTCGTGACCTTGCGCCGGGTCTCGACCGCAACGCCGCCCATCGAGCCATGACCGGCGCCTGACGCAAGGCAGCGTTCCCGGCGGCTCCGGAACGGGCGCGTCGGCTCGGTAGTTCTCCTTCTACGAACGGAGGACGGACATGGCCAAGACGCAAGCCGCGCGCAAACCGAGAAAGACAGCGCGCAAATCGACGACGACGCGCAGCTCCACGCGTTCGCCGCGCAAATGGTCGGCGAAGGTGACCGAGACCAGCGATGCCATGGATTTGGAGGAGGATGTCTTCAAGTCCAACAATCCCGAGCGCATCGCCGCATCGGTCAAGCGGTCTGCCGAGCGCAGTCACCGCCGCAAGTCGAGCCCGCTCCGCTCGGCGATGTCGATGCTGACGTTTTACAAGAACCGCGCCGGGCGGAACCTGTCGCCGCGGCGCAAGGGCATCATCGATGCCGCCAAGAACCGGCTGCGCCGCCTGTTCCATCGCCCGGCCGCGAGCTAGCGCGGACGCCCGAAGCGATATCGGGCTTTGACCGGAGGCATTCATCCCCGACGATCTGCGTGGCGTTCCGAGCAAGACCAAGCCCCGGCGCAGCGACGACCGTGCGCGGCGGCGGCCGCACGACTATTTGCTGCTGCCGGACGAAGACGAACACGAAGTCCGGCGCGCCGACGAGCGTGATGCCGATGAGCGCGAAGACGCTAAGGCGCCGCCCAATCCGATCGCCGATCGGCGGCGCAAGCGGCGCAACTGGATCATCGCCGGCATTGTCGGCCTCATCGTCCTGATCGCCGCGATCGGTTTCGGCTATTACTGGTGGACGACGCTGCGCTGGTTCTACTCGACCGACGACGCTTATACGCAAGCCGATGCCGTGGTCATTGCGCCGAAAGTCGCCGGCTACGTCGTCAAGCTGCCCATTACCGACAACCAAGTCGTGAAAGCGGGCGAGACGCTCGTTCAGATCGACCCGCGCGACTACCAGGCGGCGCTCGACCAGGCGAGCGCGAAATCTCGAAAAGGACCAGGCGACGCTCGCCAACGCCCAGCGCAACTTCGCGCGCGACGCGGCGCTCATCAAAGACCAACTCGCGGTTACCCAGCAGCAATACGACAACGACAAGGCCACCGTCGCGACGGACCAGGGGGTTGTCGCCGGCGACCAGGCGCAGGTCGAGCAGGCGCGCCTCAACCTCGGCTACGCGACGATCAAGTCGCCGATCGACGGCGCGGTCGGCGACCGCTCGGTCGAGCTCGGTGCCTACGTACAGCCGGGAGAGGGGCTGATGTCGATCGTGCCGATGGGCCGGGCGATCTATGTCGTCGCCAACTTCAAGGAGACGCAGATCGAGGATATGTATCGCGGCGAGAAGGTCGATCTGAGCATCGACACTTTCCCCGGCGTGAAGTTCGCCGGTGAGGTCGACAGTATCGCGCCTGGCAGCGGCGCCCAGTTCGCGCTGCTGCCACCGGAGAATGCGACGGGCAATTTCACCAAGATCGTGCAGCGCGTGCCGGTCAAGATCCTGATCACCAACGCGCCGCAAGATCGCCTACAACAGCTCCGCCCTGGCCTCTCGGTCGAGGCCGATGTCGATAGCCGCACCGCGCCGCCGCCGGGCCAACGCCAGACCCTGGTCGCGTCATCATCGGCCCCAGCGAGGACACCTGCGGCGGCTCCCTCGAGGCGATAATGGCGCGCGGCCGCGACGCTGAACCCAGCTTTCGCGATTGGGTCGCCGTGTTCGGCGCGATCCTCGGCGCCTTCATGGCGGTGCTCGATATCCAGATTGTCAACGGATCGCTTGAATATATCCAGGGAGGGCTTTCCGCCTCGCTCGATGAGGGTACATGGATTTCGACCGCCTACCTCGTCGGCGAGATCATTACCATCCCGCTGACCGGATGGCTGTCCGAGGTGTTTTCGACGCGCCGCTACCTGATCGGCAACTGCATCCTGTTCCTGTGCTTTTCGATGCTATGCGGGTTGTCGACCAATTTGGGCATGATGATCGTTTGCCGCGCCGGGCAGGGCTTCACGGGCGGCGTGTTCATTCCGATGGCGATGACGATCGTGCTGCGCTGCCTGCCGCGGTCGAAGCAGTCGATCGGCCTCGCGCTGTTCGGCGTCACCGCGACCTTCGCGCCGGCGATCGGGCCGACAGTCGGCGGTTTCCTCACCGACACCTATTCCTGGCATTGGATTTTCTACATCAACCTCATTCCCGGCGTGGTCCTCATCTGGGCCATCGCCTATGGGCTCAAAGGCGGCCGCGCGAACTTCGAGCTGCTGCGCGGCGGCGACTGGGTCGGCATCGTCTGCATGGCGATCGGCCTCGGCTCGCTGATCACGATGCTCGAAGAGGGCGAGCGCAAGGACTGGTTCGGCGATCCGCTTATCCGCGACACCGCGATCGCCGCGGCGATCTTCATTCCCGCTTTTATCGCGATCGAGCTGATGAGCAAGCGGCCCTTCATCAATTTGCGGCTGTTGAAGCAGCGGAGCTTCGCCAGCTCCTCGACGATGGGTCTGCTGCTGGGGCTGGGGCTTTACGGCACGGTCTATGTGCTGCCGGTCTATCTCGCGCAAATCCAGGGCTACGACGCGATGCAGATCGGCGAAGTGATCATGTGGTACGGCCTGCCGCAGCTTTTGATCTTTCCGATCGTGCCGCTGGCGATGCGCCATGTCGATTCTCGCATCATTGTCGGCTTTGGCCTCGGGCTATTCGCGGTCAGCTGCTTTATGGACGCGTATATGAGCCATGATTGGGCGCTCCCGCAGCTGATCCTGCCGCAGCTGGTGCGCGCCGCCGGGCAACCTTTTGTCATCGTGCCGCTGTCGGGGCTTGCTACCGGCGGGCAGCCGCCCGAGGAACAAGCGGACGCCTCGGCGATCTTCAACATCATGCGCAATCTCGGCGGCTCGATCGGCATCGCGATGCTGGCCACCTTCATCACCATCCGCGAGCACTTCCACTTCTCGGTGATTGGCGACGCGCTGACCCAGAACAGCCTGCGCACCTCGACGCTGCTGAACGACTATACCCAAGCCCTTGCCGCCAAGGCCCCGGCCGGCGCGGCCGTGACGCACATGCAGGCGCTGGCGGAAATGGCGAGCACGGTGCGCCGCGAAGCCTTCGTGATGGCCTATTCCGATTGCTTCTTCATCATCGGCGTCGCGCTGGCCTTGTGCATTTTCGCGCTGGTGCTGGTGAAGAAACCGCCCGAGGACGCCGCCCCCGCGGCGTGAGCCTCAGACCATCTTTTTCGGATCGACCAGCCGGTCGAACTCGACTTCGCCGATGTAGCCCAGCTGCAGAGCCGCTTCCTTCAGCGTCAAGTCGTGGGCCATGGCGTGGTGGGCGATCTCGGACGCCTTGTCGTAGCCGATCGCCGGCGCCAGCGCCGTCACCAGCATCAGCGAACGCTCAACATAATCGTTGATGTTCTTGAGATTGGGCGCGGCGCCCTCGACCAGGAACCGGCGGAAATTGGTGCAGCCATCGGTCAGCAGCGTGATCGAGTTCGTGAGGTTGAAGATCATCAGCGGCTTGTAGACGTTCATCTCCAGCGATCCGCCGGCGCCGCCGACCCCCACCGCGACGTCGTTTGCCATGACCTGCGCAGCGATCATAGTCAGCGCCTCGCATTGGGTCGGGTTGACCTTGCCGGGCATGATCGACGAGCCCGGCTCGTTCTCGGGCAGCTGCAACTCGGCGATCCCGGCGCGCGGCCCGCTCGACACCAGGCGGATGTCGTTGGCGATTTTTGAGAGCGACACCGCGAGCGTGCGCAGCACGCCCGACAGCTGCACCAGCGCGTCATGCGATCCCTGCACGGCGAACTTATTGGGCGCGGTGACGAAGGGCAGCCCAGTCAGGCCCGCGATCTCCGCCGCGACCGCCTCGGCGAAGCCGGGCGGGGCGTTGATCCCGGTGCCCACCGCGGTGCCGCCGAGCGCCAGCCGGTAGACATGCGGCAGCGAACCCTCGATCCGCTCCAGCCCGTCCGTCAGCATCCCGGCATAGCCCGACCACTCCTGGCCGAGGGTCAGCGGCGTCGCGTCCTGGAAATGCGTGCGGCCGATCTTGACGACCTCCCGCCATTCCTCGGCCTTCGCGGCGATCGCGTCGCGGAGCGCGGCGACCGCGGCAAGCAGGCGTTCCTTCACGCCGACAGCGGCGGCAATGTACATCGCCGCGGGAAACGTGTCGTTCGACGATTGCGATAGGTTCGCGTGGTCGTTGGGATGCACCGGCGTCTTGCTGCCGAGAGCGGTGCCTGCGAGCTGGCAGCTTCGGTTCGAGATCACCTCGTTGACGTTCATGTTGAACTGCGTACCGCTGCCGGTCATCCACACATGCAGCGGGAAATTATCCGCATGCTCGCCCGCGAGGATTTCGTCGCACACCGTGACGATGAGCTTGCAGCATCGCTCGTCGAGGCCGCCGAGCTTATGGTTGATGGTCGCCGCGGCCTTTTTGAGGATCGCATAGGCGCTTACCATCTCGCGCGGCATGAGGTCGGCGCCGATGCTGAAATAATGCAGCGAGCGTTGGGTCTGCGCGCCCCACAGCCGGTCGGCGGGCACCTCGATCTTGCCCATGCTGTCGCGTTCTATCCTGGTGCCGGCCATCCGACGCACTCCCGGGTTCGCGGGCTGTCTCAAAGATGTAAACGCCGCCCGCGCCGCACAAGCCGCCGTGCTTGTCAGCCGCTCCACGCGGTGCGACGCTTCGACGGTCGAGCACGGCGGAACAGGGGCGGCCGATGAAACCGGAAACTCCCAGCCACGGCTTTGGCATCGGCGCGTCGCTGCTGCGCAAGGAGGATGCGCGGCATCTGCGCGGGCGCGGCGAATTCGTCTCCGACATCCGCATGCCCGGCATTCGTGAGGTCGTTTTTCTGCGCAGCCCGCACGCCAATGCGCGCATCCGCAAGATTACCGTGCCGCCCGAGGCGAAGGGCCGCGTCTTCACCGCCGCCGATCTCCCGCGCCTCAGGCCGATCCGTGTGGTCAACCAGTCGCCCGGCGCGCGCGCGCCGAGCTGGCATCCGCTCGCCACCGACAAGGCGCGCTATGTCGGCGAGGCGATTGCCGCTTGCGTCGCGCCGACCCGCGCCGAGGCGGAAGATCTCGCGGCGATGGTCGCGGTCGATTACGAGCCGCTCGACGCCGTGGTGGACGCGACGCGGCAAATGCGCGGTGGCGCTCTGGTGCACGAGGCCTGGGGCGATAACATCTTCCTGGAGCGCTCGATCGAGGCTGGCGACATCGAGGCCGCGAAACGCGACGCCGCCATCGTCGTGACCCGCGATTTCCGCATGAACCGGCAGTCCGGCTCGCCGATGGAAGGCCGCGCCGTGCTCGCGCATCGCGACTGGCGGCTCGACGAGGTCGTGGTGCATGCCTCCAGCCAGACGCCGCATACAATGCGCGTGGCGCTCGCCGAAATCCTCGGGCTGGACGAGCGGCAGATCCGTGTCGTCGCACCCGATGTCGGCGGCGGTTTCGGCCCCAAGGCGCGGCTCTACCCCGAGGAGTTGATCCTCGCCGCGCTGACCCTCGAGCTCGACCATCCGGTGCGCTGGATCGAGGACCGCACCGAGCATCTGCTGACCGCGGCGCATACCCGCGACCAGCACCACAAGGTCACCGCTTATGCCGATAAGACCGGTCATATCCTCGGCATCGACGCCCAGATCATTGTCGACGCCGGCGCCTACGGGCTGTGGCCGCAGGGGCCCTACCAGGAGGCCAACATGGCGGCGCGTGTGCTGCCCGGCCCCTACACGATCGCCAACTACCGCGCGCGCCATGTCACCGTCGCGACCAATAAGGCGCCGGTCGGCCCCTACCGCGGGGTCGGTCGCCCGGCGGCGTGCTTCTCGATCGAACGCATGATCGACGAGGTGGCGCGGGCGGTCGGCCGCGATCCCGTCGACGTGCGCATCGAGAACATGATTCCGGCCGCTTCGATGCCGTTCACCTCGATCACCGGCATGCGCTACGACACCGGCGACTATCCGGCCTGCGTGCGGCTTTGCGCCGATCTTGTCGACGTGCCGAAAATCCGTGCGCGGCAGAAGCGTGGTGAGCTCGACGGGCGACTGATCGGTATTGGCTTCGGCAGCTTCACCGAGCAGACCGGCCACGGCTCGGCCGAGTTCGCCTCGCGCGGCGCTTCGGTGATTCCCGGTTTCGAGAGCTGCACCGCGCGCATCCTGACCGATGGCAGCCTGGTGCTGATGGTCGGCATCCAGTCGCACGGCCAGGGGCTCGAAACCGCGCTGTCGCAGGTGGCTTCACATGAGTTGGGCATCGACCCGGCGCGCATCTCGGTGCGCCACGGCGATACCGAGAGCACGGCGTTCGGCTTCGGCACGTTCGCTTCGCGCAGCATGGTCATGGCGGGCGGCGCGGTGGCGCGCGCGAGCCGGATGCTGCGCGACAAGCTGTGCCGCATCGGTGCGCATCTCTTGCAATGCGAGGTCGACGAGGTGCGGTGCGCCGGCGGCTCGGTGGTCGGGCCGCAGGGGCGCTCGGTGACGATCGCCGAAATCGGCAAGGTCGCACATTTGCGCATGGACCAGCTGCCGCCGGGCGAAGAGCCGCTGCTCGACGCGACCGCGACCTATGAGCCGGCGGTGTCGACCGGCGTCTATTCCTACGCGACGCACGGCGCCGTGGTCGCCGTCGACCCAGAGACCGGGGTGATCGAGCTCCTCGATTTCGTCGTCGCCGAGGATTGCGGGACGATGATCAACCCGATGCTGGTCGAGGGTCAGATCCGGGGCGGCGTCGCGCAGGGCATCGGCACCGCGATGTTCGAGGAAATCCCCTATGACGAGAGCGGCCAGCCGCTCGCCGCGACCTTTCTCGACTACCATCTGCCCGCGGCGTTCGAGCTGCCCGACATCCGCATCGGCCATCTGCACACGCCGGCCGTGGCGACCGAATACGGCGTCAAAGGCATGGGCGAGGGCGGCGCGGTCGCACCGCCGGCGGCGATCGCCAATGCGGTGCGCGACGCGCTCGCCGCGATCGGGGCCCCAAATGGAGTTGAGGTCAACGAGACACCGCTGACACCGCAGCGCGTGCTGGCGGCAATCCGCAGGGCGCAGGCGAAAGCGGCATAGGGAGGGGTTTGCATGGCGAAAAACGGCTTCAAGCTGATCGACGCGGAAATGCACGTCATGGAGCCGACCGATCTGTGGCAGCGCTATATCGCGACCGAATTCCGCGACCGCGCGCCGCGCCGGCTCGATGAGCGCAAATGGGACATCCGTACCATGGTCGAAGGCGAGGTCATGGCGGCGATGCCCGGCGGCGACTGGCCGGCGGTCTCGGACGCCGAGGAAAAGGCGCTCGGCGATCGCTACGCCGAGGAGATCGCGCGCGACTTCGACCCGGCCTCGCAGGTTAAGGCGATGGACAAGGAAGGGCTCGACCTCGCGATCCTGTTCCCGACCTCGGCGATGTACGTGACCGCGTTTTCGACGATGGACGCGCGCTTCGCGGCGGCGGCCTGCCGCGCCTATAACGACTGGCTCCACGACTATATCCAGGCGGCCGACCCGAAGCGCATGTTCGGCGCCGCCGCGGTGTCGCCGCACGATGCCGAGAGCGCCGCCGTCGAGGCGCGCCGCGCCGTCACCGAGCTGGGCATGAAGGCGATCTTCATCCGCCCCAACATCCACAACGACCGACCGTGGCACGACCATTATTACGACCCGCTATGGTCGACGTGCCAGGCGCTCAATGTCCCTGTCGGCTTCCACGAGACCACCGGCTCGCGGATGAAAGCGTGCGGCACCGACCGCTTCAAGACGATGGGCATCGCGCATATCGCGACCCATTCGATGGAGCAGATGCTGGCGTGCTTCGACCTCATCATGGGCGGCACGTTCGAGCGTTTCCCGCGGCTGCGCTTCGCGTTCCTTGAAGCGAATTGCGGCTGGCTGCCGTTCTGGCTGCACCGCATGGACGAGCATTACGAGTGGCGCGAACCCTATGGCGAGATGACCCACCTGACGATGAAGCCGTCGGAGTATTTCCGCCGCCAGGGGTTTGGCGCGGTCGAGTGCGACGAGGATTTCGTGAGCCATGTCGTCGACGCGATCGGCGACGACAATCTCGTCACCACTACCGACTATCCGCACGGCGACGCGAAATACCCGCACGCGATGGATTTGTTCCTCGGGCTCAAGCTCAGCGACAGCAGCAAGAAAAAGATTTTGTGGGACAACCCGCGCCGGCTTTACGCGCTGTGATTTAGCTTCGTCGCCCCCGCGAAGGCGGGGGCCCAGGAGCTTGTGACGGAGCAGTAGTCCTGGATTCCTGCTTTCGCGGGAACGACGATTGAGAGGTAGCATCGTGAAAATCGGCTTTATCGGGGTCGGCAATATCGGCGCGCCGATCGCCGGGCAGCTCTTGAAGGCCGGGCACGAGCTTGCCGTGCACGATCTGCGGCTCGAGGCGGCGGCCGGCTTGGTCGCCGCGGGCGCGGCTTGGGCAAATTCGCCGGCGGGGATGGCGGCCGCATGCGAAGTCGTTTGCACCTGCCTGCCGGGCCCCAAAGAGATGGAAGTGGTATGTCTCGGCGCGGGCGGGCTGGTTGAGAGCCTCAGGCCCGGCGCGGTCTACATTGATCATACCACCAACGCGCCGGCGCTGGTGCGGCGGGTACATACGTTGCTCGCCGCGAAGGGCGTGGCGATGGTCGACGCGCCGGTCTCGGGCGGCATGGAGGGCGCGCAAACCCGCGACCTCTTGGCGATGGCGGGTGGCGCGCCCGAGGATTTCGCCCGTGTCAAGCCGCTGCTCGACGCGATCGCCAAGCGGGTCATGTACACCGGCGGCATCGGCACCGGCTCGATCGCCAAGATCATGCACAACAGCGCGACCTTCACGCTCGACCTGGTGATGGCGGAATGCTGGACGGCCGGGGTGAAGGCCGGCATCGACTCGGCGACGATCGTCAAGGTGTTCACCGAGGCGGCCCTCGGCAACCAGATGAATTTGAAGGTGCGGCTGCCGGCGACCTATCTCAAAGGAGATTTCGCGCCGCGTTTCGCGCTGGCGCTGGCGCACAAGGATCTCGGCCTCGCGCAAGACCTGGCGCGCGAGATGGATACGCCGATGCGGCTCAATGCGCTTGCCAAGGCCGAGATGGACGAGGCAATGGCGCGCGGCTGGGCCGATCGCGACGCCTCCATCTTCTTGAAGCTTCAGGAGGAGCGCGCTGGTGTCAAGGTGCGTGTCAATGGTCCCATCGAGGGAGAAAAATCATGAGCCTGCGTGTGCCGATGGTGTCGCCCGAACGTGCCCGCGAACTGGGCGAGGCGATGGGAATGCCCGCGCGCCGCACCCAGAGCGAGGCGTTTCGCGTGGTGGCCAACAACCCTGGCGTCGCGCGCGTCGCCTTCGGTCAGCTGATGCAACTTTTGGAGAACAACAAGTTCGACATCCGGCTGCGCGAGCTGATGATCATGCGCATTGGCTGGGTTACCGGCTCGGCCTATGAGTGGACGAACCACTGGCGCGTCGCGACAACCGCCGGTCTTCCACCCGAGGACATCCTGGCGGTGCGCGACTGGCACAACTCTGACCGTCTTGGCGCCGCTGACCGCGCGATCCTCGCCGCCACCGACGAATGCCTGGCCGGCAAGTCCATCTCGGACGCAACATGGGCCGAGATCTCGAAACATGTCACTGACCCCGGCGAGCAGGTCGAGTTCGTTATCGCCATGGGCAACTGGCTGATGTTCTCGATGCTGTTTCGCAACCTGCGTATTCCGCTCGCTGAGAGCGTCACAGTCTGGCCGCCCGACGGAAAGGCGTCGCCGGCTTCAGACGGCTGGGCCTAGCGAATACTGCGTGGGGTAATCGTAACCCGCGTATTGCGTTTTAGCCCCCTGAGAGGTCGATGCGCGGTGGAGTGAGCGGGTTAGGCGGCGGCGGGCTCAGAAACAAGATCAATAACATGGCGGCGGCCGAAACCCAGGCGATCAGCCAGAACGCGTCGATATAAGCGAGCACATAGGCCTCGCGCTGGATCAGCGATCCGAGCACGCCGAGACCCTGCACCGTCGGGTCGCCGAGCCCGGTGGGCCGGCTGCCGAACGGTCCCGCCAACTGCGTCGCTGCACTGACGACATCGACTGCGCCGCTCTGTACGTGGAGGCCGATGAGGTTCGAGTAGGTCTGCTCGCGCACCCGCACAAAGGTCTGGATCGCGCCGCTGCCGATCTCGGCGCCCATCAGCCGCGCGATCTGGATCGTCGCGGCGATGGCGGCGGCTTGCGCGGGCACGATGTTGGCGATCGCGTAGGTGACGAGCGCGGTGATCGCGAACGCCAGCCCCACGGCCTCGACGCATTGCGCCGGTAGGAAATCGCCGCCAGCCCAGTCATGCGTAAGACCGGTATTCATCCAGCTGCCGACCGCGATCGTCGCGAAGCCGACGACGAGCATCAGGCGCGCATCGACCCGGCGCAGCAGCATCGCCACCAACGGCACCAGCACGAATTGCGGAAGCGCGATCCAGTCGAGCACGTCGCCGATCTGCAAGTCGCGCAGCCCCTGGATGCGCGTCAGATAATCGGGCAGCACGAACCCCGTCGCGAGCGAACCGAACCCGTAGATCGAGATCAGCAGCGCCGGTATCGCGACGTTGCGGCGCATGACGACCGGCAGATGAATGAGCGGGTACTCGGCCCGCCACTCATGAGCCAGGAATGCGGCGACCAGGATCGCGCCGCCGAGCAGCAGGCCGCAGATTGTCCCCGAATTGAGCCAGTCCAGGCGGTTGCCCTGGTCGATCGCGACATAGATTAGGCCGAAGCCGAACCCGGCATAGACGATCCCCACCCAGTCGGTGCGGAGAAACAGCTCGCGGTCGATCGGCCGACGCGGCATGGCGATCGCGACCAGCACCAGCATCACCGGCGTCAGCACGACGTTCTGCCAGAAGATCCACGGCCAGTGCCCGCTGTCCGAGTACCAGCCCTCGATCGCGCCGGCGATGTTCTGCGAGAATACAAAGCGGAACGAGTACGCCGCGATGCCCCAGATCCACCATTGCGGTGCCAGGCTGCGCAATACGAAGCCGAGCGCCGCGGGGATGAAGGCGCCGACCGCCAGACCGCGGATCGCCTGCACCGCGATCAGCGTGTCGTAATTGTGGATGAAGGGCGGCAGCAGCGAGAAGACGGTGAAGACCATCCCGGTCCATAGCAGCACGCGGCGGGTGCTGAGCACGGTGCTCATCCATGCCGCGGCCGGGGTGACGATCATCTGCGAGGCGCTAAACGCGGTGCCGATCCACGAGCCCTCGTCAAAGCCGATGCCGAGCCCGCCGCGGATGTCGGCGAGGCCGAATGTCGTGAGCCTGGTGTTGAGAGAGGAGATGAAGGCGCCGAGAATCACCGCGGCGACGCCGATCGCCGGGTAGTCGCAGCGCCCGAGTGCCGCGAAGACGCCACGCGGCGGCGTCGCCGGCGCGGCGACGCTCATGGCGGCGGTGTGGTGTCGGTCAGGATCGTCGCCTCGACCGACATGCCCGGCCGCAGCTTCCCGGCCAGCGGGTTGTCGGGGGCGAGCCGCAGCTTCACCGGGATGCGCTGCACGACCTTGGTGAAATTGCCGGTAGCGTTGTCGGGCGGCAACAGGCTGAACTGCGAGCCGCTGGCCGGCGCGATGCTATCGACCTCGGCCTTGACGACAACCCCGGGAAACGTGTCGACGCGGATTTCCGCGCCCTGGCCGACAACGACATGGGTGAGCTGCGTTTCCTTATAGTTCGCGATCACCCAGACGTTCTTGAGCGGCACCACGGAGATCACCTGCGTCCCGGCATGGACGTATTGGCCGACGCGAACACCGCGCTCGCTGACCTCGCCGTCGACCGGCGCGGCGATGCGGGTATGGTCGAGATTGATTTGGGCGAGGTTGAGCGCCGCCTGCGTGGCCTTGGCGGCGGCGCGAAGCTGCTCTTCTTGGGTGTCGAGCACCGCCTGCTGGCGCTGCTGCGCGTCGAGCTGAGCTTGGTTACTGGCGAGCGTCGCCGCCAGCTGTTTCTTGGTCGCGTCGGTCTGCTCAACCCGTTGCGGCGTGCCGAACGTGGTCTCCAGCAACTTGCGCTGACGGGCGTCCTCCAATTGCGCTTGCTGGAGATTGGCCTGGGTTCCGGCGATTGTGTCCTGCGCCTGCGCGACCATTGCCTTCTGTGCGGCCTTGCGCGCCTTCAGGTTCTCGATCGCCGCTTCGGCGCCCGCGACATCTGCTTCGGCTTGGGCGACGTGGGCCTTGTAGTCGTCATCCTCGATCGCGACCAGGAGATCCCCTTTCTTCACGTACTGAAAATCGTCGACCGGCACTTCGCTGACATAGCCGTCGACCTGGGCGCTGAGCGGCGTGAGGTCGCCCCGGACATAGGCGTCGTCGGTCTCCTGTCGCGTGCTATCGCCGACCCAGCGGTCCCATTGCGTCGCGAACAGCGCGACGACAATGCAAGCGGCGGCCAGGACCGTCAGCCGCAACGCGATCTCGCGCCAGCGGAACTTGCGTGGCGTCGGCGGTGACGGCGCTCGAGCTACGGAGTTGGCGCCGGGTGCTGGGGGTGCGACGTCGGACACGGTACCGTTCCCGTGCGGAGAAATCAGCAGCCCGGAGGCTGAAAGCTACGATTTCGCGGGATGAGCTCCTGCGTCCGAGCCTAATGGAGGGCGATCCCCTGCGCAACGACGGCCCGTGCCGTCGCGGCGATGGGCGCGGCTGATTGTTCTAAGAGACCCGGAATTCGGTACGGGCGCGCAGCGACAGGTCGCGGGGCGCGGCGGCGCCGCGCTGCAGCAGTTCGAACGTGCAGCCGATCAACTCGTGGCGTTCAAACGGCGCCGTGATGAAATCGTCGGTGTCCGGATTGCCGCGGCCGCGCCGGATGCCGGAATCGTCGAGAAAGAGCGCCTTGAGCCAAGGCTGCTTTGCGCGCGCTTGGCGTATGGTCATCGCGCCGTCGAGCGAGCCGGGCAGCCGCGTCGCGGCAACGGCCATCGCGAAGCGCCGTGTCCCGATCGCGCGCAACGCCGCGAGCCCCTCGGCCGCCGCGGTAACCGCGAAACCCTCGTCGCCGAGAATGCGGGCGATCCGCTCGCGCTTCTCGCGATCATCGATGACAACGAGAATTTCCTGCCCTTCCGGGTACATCGCTGCGCTCCACGGCAGTCAAGGCCCAATCCTTGCCTGTCGAACGCGGGTATCAGCGAAGTTTCCTAATTTTTCCACACCGATCGCGGCGATAATGATAGTAATTTAGCGAAAGTATAAGATTAACGTAGCTTTAACTACATATCTTTACCTTTAATTTATCATAAATCGCTGCGCCAATTAATCCGCCGGCAAGGTCGTCGCAGCAGAATGCGGGGATGGCCGACATTCTATTTGATCGCCCGCGTCGTGTGGCGATGGGTTTACACTCTTTTCTCGGACCAGCGTTTCGCCATGGCGGCTGGTTGGCCGTGTTTCTCGTTCTGGCGCCGATAATCGGTCCGCGCGGCTACGGGCTGTTCATATTAGCGCTGGGCGGCATCGCGATTGTCGAGGGGCTTCTGGCTGAGAGCACGGTGCAGGCTCTGCTCCGGCTTGAGAGGGCCGATGAGCGTCACTGGTCGACCGCGCTGGTGACGCTAATCGCCGGCGGCGGGGCGATCTGGCTGGCGCTGCGAGCGGGGGCGCCCTTGCTCGATTTGCTGGTCGGGGAGCCGGGTTTCGCCGACCTGTTCCGATCGCTGGCGGTTTTGCCTCTGCTCGGCGGCCTAGGCGTCGTGCCGATTGCCATATTGAGACGCGGGGGGCGGGAAGGGGCCATCGCGGCGGCCAACGTCGGTGGTTTCGCGGCCGGCGCCGGCATCGCGCTGTGGCTTGCCTGGGCTGGGGCCGGTGCCTGGTCGCTGGTCGCCCAGATCATCGCCCAGCGTCTCGTCGCGTGCGTCATCTTGTGGACGGCCCCGGAGGAGCGGATCGGACTCATCTGGTCGCCGCGGCATTTTACCGAGATCGCCGAGGGGCTGGACGCGCAGGCGCTCGCCGCCGTCTGGCCGGTGGTGACGCGATGCGCGCCGTGCCTGGTAGCGGGGCTCGCGCTCGGGCCGGTAGCGGCCGGGCTCTATGTGCTGTCGGCGCGGCTTGCCGAGGCGGTCGCCGACATCGCTCTCGCCGGTGAGGAGGAAGCAACGCCGCACGCGATGATGCGACGTGCGTGCCGTGTGCTGTTGCCCGCGGTGCTGGCGAGCGGATTGCTGGCGATTGCCCTGCCGCCGCTGATCGACCTGCAGTGGTGGGGCGCGGTGCCGCCGGCGCAAGTCCTGCTGCTCGGTACGATCCCGAGCGCGATCATATTTGTGTGCCGGCGGAGCGCGGCTGGCGGTGCAACCGTGGCGATATGGTCTACGGTGGAGGCCCTCGGCGGTGTCGCGGTCGCCGCGCTTCTGGCGCATGATGGGTTGGTCGCAATGGCGGCGGGAAGTTTGGCCTGGTTGAGCGCGATCGCGGCGGTCGAGCTGTGGCGGACGCGTTGCCACTTTGCGTCGCAGGGACGCGACCTGCTCCACAGTCTGTTTCGACCCGTCGTCGGCGCCGCGCTCGCCGGGCTCTTTTTATGGTTTACCGCGGCGCCCGTGGGACTTGAGCTTGCCGCAATACCGGCGCTTTCACTGCTGGTCGCGTCGGCTTGGCTATGTTACCTCTTCGTTCGAGACGCTCCCGGCGGTGAGACGGCTCGCACCGACCCGGAAATCCGTCGCCTGAGCGGCTCAAGGACCGTTGGCGAGATGCCCGGCCGGACAGGCCGCCTGCTAGCACAGTCTAGGATTGAATCGGGGCGTTTTTGATGGCGATCGTTGATTTCGATCACCGAGACGTGAGTTCGGCCGACGGCGCCGGGGCATCCGGCCTTTCGCTGCTCGGCTCGCTTGTCATCGTGGCGCGCCACCACGGCATACAGCTCTCGGTGCCGCAACTCGTTCACGACCACTTGCTGCAACCAGGCCAACCGTCGGTCGGCCAGTTCTTGAATATCGCGGAGACCTGTGGGCTGCGGGTCAAGGCGGTCGATCTGTCGTGGCCGCAGCTCTTGAGGCTTGGTAAGGCTCTGCCGGCGATCGTCGTGCTCCGCAACGGCCTAGCGATGGTGCTGCGCGAGGTAAGCGAGGGGCCGGAATTTGCTCGCGTCGTTCTGCAAGACCCCAATATCCACGAAGACGCGCCGTTGGTGCTTGACGAGCCGCGATTTGCCGATCTTTGGGCCGGCGAAGTATTGCTCTTTAAGCGCGACTACCGATCGCACGACGAAGATCGTCCCTTTGGCCTGTGGCTGATAGCAACCCAGTTATTGCGCGACCGGCACATTGCGCGCGATATCGGAATTTCGGCTTTCTGTTTGAGTGTTCTGGCGTTGGCGCCGATTTTATTCTGGATGGTTTTAATTGATCGTGTTCTCTTCTATAATGCCATGAGTACATTCGCGGTCGTGTGTCTGGTAATGCTGGTATTACTTTGCTTCGAAACGGGCTTTGGGTATTTGCGGCGTTTCCTTGTTCTGCACATGACGAAAAAGATCGACGCGAAGCTGTCCACTTACATGTTTGATAAAGTCATTCGATTGCCGATCGACTTTTTCGAGCAACACCCGGTGGGTCAGATTGCCCGCGATATGGGCGAGTTTTACAGGATCCGCAGCTTCTTCACCGGCGGATTGTTGGGTACGGTGCTCGACTCGACGGTGTTGGTCATTTTCATTCCCGTGATGTTTTTTTACAGCCCACTGTTGACGTTTTTTGTGCTCGGTTTCGCGGCGCTAGTTTGCGGCTGGATCATGCTTCGGCTGCCTGGTCTGCGCAAAAAAACGGCGGCGGTGTTCAGCGTGGAGGGCGAGAAGAATTCGTTTTTTGTCGAGACGATCCATGGAGTGCGCACGGTAAAGGCTTTGGGGATTGCCAATCGTCGCCGCCAGGAGTGGGACGTCAAAGTCGCCCAGGCGGCGCGGCTGCGTTTCGATGAGGGGTGCGAATCGAATATCATCCAGACCGTGGCGATGCCGCTCGAACGCATGATGATCTCCGGTTCATTTGCGTTAGCGGTGTATTTGGCGGTGACCACGCACGAAGCGACTTATGTCGGGGCGCTCTTCGCCTTTATGCTGTTGTCGCAACGCGTCGCGGCGCCGCTCGTGCAACTCTCGACGATGTTGACCCAGTTCGATGAGGCTCGATTGGCCGTGTCGATGATCGGCAAGCTGGTCAATCAGCCGGCCGAGACCGGACATACGGGGGGTATTCGCTCGCCGATTATCGGCCGTGTTGAATTCGCTGGGGTCAGCTTTCGCTACCCCGGCACCAATACGCCGGCGCTCAATGGCGTGTCCTTTGTCATTCCCGAGGGTTCGGTTTTCGGCATCATGGGCCGCAGCGGCTCCGGCAAAACGACGGTGACTCGGCTGCTTCAGCTTTTTTATGGCGGCTACGAGGGACTGATCAAACTCGACGGTACCGATTTGCGCCAATACGATGCCAACCACTTGCGCAGCAGCTTTGGTGTGGTTTCGCAGGAGAACTTCCTCTTCAGCGGCCCGATCCGTGACACCATCGCTTCCGGCAAGCCCGACGCCAGTTTCGACGAGGTCGTGATGGCGGCGCGCCTTGCCGGTGCCGAGGAGTTCATCGAGCGCTTGCCGGCGGGCTACGACACCTGGATCTACGAAGGCTCGCCTAACCTTTCGGGCGGTCAGCGTCAGCGCCTCGCGATCGCCCGCGCGCTGATTACCAACCCGCGCATCTTGATCCTCGACGAGGCGACAAGCGCGCTCGACGCCGAGAGCGAGGCGATCGTCAATGCCAACCTGGCTCGCATCGCCGAAGGCCGCACGATGATCGTCGTGTCGCACCGTCTGTCGTCGCTGGTGAATGCCGATGCGATCCTCGTTCTCGAGGGCGGCAAGGTCTACGACATCGGCTCGCACAGCGAACTGATCGACCGCTGCGACATCTATAGCAACCTCTGGCGTCAGCAGCACCAGCACCTGATCCCCCGGCCGTCAAATGAAGTCATCTCGTTGTATCCCGCCAGTAGGGCTTGAGCCGATGGCGGCGGATCCATCGCTGTATTCGCGACGGGAGCGACTGTGATGGCCGCCGCCGAGCGCGATCAAATCCAACCCCGGGTGTCCCCGCAAACCGCTGTGGCCGGCAAATCGCTGCTCGGCTCATTGGTCATCGTTGCCCGTCAGCACGGGATAAGCGTGTCGGTTCCGCAACTGGTTCAAGAGCACGGGATCGAACCCGAGCAGCTCACGGTTTCGGGGCTGCTGGGTATCGCCTCAGCTCACGGCTTGGAGGGCACTCGGGCGCATCTGACCTGGTCGCAGCTCATGAAGCTTAGCCACCAGGTGCCGGCCATCGTCATCTTGCGCAACGGTCACGCAATGGTCGTACGCGAGATCGTCAGCGCCCCAGACCTGCCCCGCATCTCCGTCG
The DNA here is from genome assembly GCA_963712835.1 of uncultured Alphaproteobacteria bacterium. Taxonomy (GTDB): domain Bacteria; phylum Pseudomonadota; class Alphaproteobacteria; order ATCC43930; family CGMCC-115725; genus DATARH01. The sequence continues at coordinate 203,428 of CAVQJJ010000002.1, forward strand.
AAGACCCCAATGCCCATGCCGAGGCGCAACTGGTCCTGGACGAGGCGCGGTTCGTCTCGGCATGGACAGGGGAAATCCTGCTGTTCAAGCAGATCCTCTCATCGTCCCACGAAAGTCAGCCATTCAGTTTTTGGCTGATCGTCGCCCAATTAATGAGGGACCGCGGGCTGGCCTATTCGCTGGGGCTCTCTGCCCTGATGCTCAGCGTTCTCGCGATCGCGCCGATCATGTTCTGGAGGCTGCTGGTCGATCGTGTGCTCTATTACGGCAGTCTTGGCACCCTCACAGCGCTGTGCGTGACCCTGCTTGCACTGGTCGTTTTCGAGACAGCATTCGGCTATTTGCGACGTTACCTCGCCCTTCACCTTACACAACGGATCGACGCGAAGTTAGCGACTTATGTATTCGATAAAATCATATTGTTGCCGATCGACTACTTCGAACGTCTGCCGATTGGCGAGACAACGCGACTATTGAATGAAATCCATAAGATTCGCGGATTTTTGACGAATGGTGTGTTTGGGACGTTGCTCGATAGCTTCGTGTTGTTTGTGTTCGTGCCGATCATGCTGTTCTTCAGTCCGTTGCTAACATCCGGCGTGCTCGGCTTTGCGGTGCTGATTTGCATCTGGATCGTGTTCAGGCTGCCTGACGTGCGGAAAAAAACCGGGGCCGCGGTTCAGGCCGAGGTCGACAAGGGGTCGTTTCTCATCGAGACGCTTCACGGCATACGAACCATCAAGGCGTTAGCGCTCGATGCGCGTCGCCGCCGCGAGTGGGACGCCAAGGTTGCCAAGGCCGCGCAGCTGCAATTCGAAGCCGGCGAGGCGGCGAATATCGTGCAAACCGTCGTGGTGCCGCTCGAGCGGTTCATGGTTTTTGGTGTTTTCGCGTTGGCGGTCTACCTCTCGATTGATTCGCGCCAGGAGATTTATGTCGGCGCGCTCTTTGCGTTTATGATGCTGTCGCAGCGGCTGGCATCGCCGATCGTCGGCTTGGCCCAAATGATCACCCAATACGACGAGGCATGGTTTGCGATTGAGATAATCCGCGCGGCTGTCAATCGCCCCTCCGAGGAAGGGCACAGCCAGGGCGCCATTCGCCCCGCAATCAGGGGACGAGTGCAGTTTCGCGATGTTCGGTTTCGTTATTTGGGCACGACGACGCCGGCGCTCGACGATGTGTCTTTCACGATTCCCGAGGGGTCGATTTTCGGCATCATGGGCCGTAGCGGCTCCGGCAAAACGACGGTGACCCGGCTGCTTCAGCTGTTTCATGGCAACTACGAGGGACTGATCGCGATTGATGATGTCGATTTGCGTGGATACGACGTCGATCACCTGCGGCGCAGCTTCGGCGTGGTTTCGCAGGAGAACTTCCTCTTTAGCGGCACGATCCGCAACGCTATCGCTTCCGGCAAGCCCGACGCCAGCTTCGACGAAGTCGTGATGGCGGCACGCCTTGCCGGTGCCGAGGAATTTATCGAACGCCTGCCGCGCGGCTACGACACGTTCATCTACGAGGGCTCATCGAACCTGTCGGGCGGGCAGCGCCAGCGGCTCGCGATCGCCCGCGCGCTGATCACCAACCCGCGCATCCTAATCCTCGACGAGGCGACAAGCGCGCTCGACGCCGAGAGCGAGGCGATCGTCAATGCCAACCTGGCTCGCATCGCCGAAGGCCGCACGATGATCGTCGTGTCGCACCGTCTGTCGTCGCTGGTGAATGCCGATGCGATCCTCGTTCTCGAGGGCGGCAAGGTCTACGACATCGGCTCGCACAGCGAACTGATCGACCGCTGCGACATCTATAGCAACCTCTGGCATCAGCAGCACCAGCACCTGATCCCCCGGCCGTCACATGAAGTTATTGCGTTCCGCCCGGCCGGAAGGGCTTGAGCTGGCGGCCCCGGGCCGCGAGATCCGCGTCTTCCAGTCCGAAACCGCCGAAATCCTCGAAGGCAGCGATCAGCGCCGGACGTATTGGCTGGTCTTCGCCCTGACTTCCGCGCTGCTGGGCCTCATCCTGTTGACTTTTTGCATGCGGGTTGACCGTGTTGTGACGTCGGTTTCGGGGAAGATCGTGACGGTTGAGCCGACGGCGGTGCTGGGGGCGCTCGACCCGTCGATCATCAAGACGATCGATGTGCAGGAGGGCGAGCAGGTAAAAAAGGGTCAGTTGCTGGCGACGCTCGACCCGACCTTCACCACCGCCGATGTCGGCGCGCTCAAATCGCAGGTCGCCAACTACGGCGCCGAGGTCGCGCGCTGCCAGGCGGAGCTGGCGCAAAAGCCGTTTGACATGGCGCCCTCGGCCGATCCGGTGGCCAACAGCTTCATCGCCGCGCAGCGCGAGTATTACCTGCAGCGCAAGGCGCAGTTTGACGCCCAGGTGCAGAGCTACAACGACCAGATCGCGCAGTATCAGGCGACCATCGTCAAATACCAGACCGACCAGGCGCGCTATGGCGACCGGGCCAAGATATCGCAAGAGATCGAGCAGATGCGGGCGACCTTGGCCGCCGCCCAGGTCGGCAGCCGGCTCAACCTCTTGGCGGCGACCGACCAGAAGCTGGAGATCGAGCGCGCGCTCGAATTCGACAAGAACGCCACCGCCGAGGCGCAGCACGAGCTTGATGCGGCCAAGTCGACGCGCGATGCCTATATCCAGCAATGGGACGGCCAGGTGAGCCAGGAGCTGGTGACGGCGCAGAGCAACCGCGACGCCGCGGCCGAGCAGCTGACCAAGGCCACCAAGCACCAGTCGCTGGTTCGGCTCGCGGCGCCGGAAGACAGCATGGTGTTGAAGATCGCCAAGCTGTCGCCGCAATCGGTGCTCAACCCCTCCGACCCGCTGCTGTACCTGGCGCCCCTGAAATCGCCGCTGCAGGCGGAGATCAACATCGCCGCGCGCGACATCGGCTTTATCCGGGTCGGCGACGACACGACGATCAAATTGAGCGCCTATGATTTCATCGACCATGGCACGGTCGACGGCAAGGTCAAGTCGATCAGCGAGGGCGCCTTCACCACCGACGACAACGGCGCGCCGACCGATCCGTACTACAGAGTGCGGGTGGCGCTGGGCCGGGTCGCGCTGCGCAATGTGCCGGAGAATTTCCGGCTCGTGCCCGGCATCACCCTCACCGGCGACATCCACATCGGCACCCGATCCCTCTTTACCTATCTGTTCAGCGGCGTCATCCGGGGCACGAGCGAGCCTATGCGCGCCCTAAACTAGCGGAACCGACCCAATCCCCCGTCTTGACAGGAGCGCTTCGAGGCCTAAGAGCGTCGGATCACCTTGACGTTTATCGCTTCGAGCGTATCGCCGGGCAGTAGCGGCAGGCAGGCGTCGCCGTCCTTGAACGGGCCGCTGATCCCGCTGTCAAAGAACGCGCCGGAATACTCCACCGCGACGCGGCCTTGCAGCCGCGGCGACATCCGCACCGCAAATCCGCTAATGCGGAGGCTACGTCCCCGCGTACCGCAGAATAGTGGGCTTGGCACCCACGGGCCTTCACTCCCGTCCGGGCCGACTATCTGGTACTCGATATCGGACGGAGTTACTTCGTCGAGCGGGCGGATCATGAAACCTTCGATCCGCAGCCGGCTGCCGCGGGTCCCGACCCAGCCGGTGCCGGGAAAAATCTGATCGCCGCGGCGCTCGATATGAGCGAGCACCTCCAGCCGAACTTCCTTTTCCGGAGTGGCGCGTGCTGGAATGGCGCGCGGCTGCGCAACCATCGCGGGTGCGGCGGAGTTGGGGGCGAACTCGGCGGGGTTGAGCCGACGCACGGAAACGCTCGGCGCCTGCACGGGCCGACCCGGCGGGCCGAATACCGTCACGGTGAGTTGCCCTCCGGTTGCCGGCGAGCGCACGATGATCAAGTCGCCCGGCGGCGGCAGCCAGTGGTCATCCCGTCCGGAGGCGGTGAGAATTTGCACGCGGTCGCGGTCGCTAGCTCCCGGCTGCGACAACCAGATTAACGGCAGAGAGATCTGTCCCAGAGTGTAAGGCTGCATTGGCGGTACGCTGATATCGACCGCGGAAAAGCCCGGATCGAGCGACACTGTGCTGGCGACCGCGGCCATCTCGACCGTACTTATCGCCGTGGCGCCGGAAAACAAGCCGCCGGGGAACATCGTCAGCGGTTCCGGGGGCGCCGTTTCGGACTCGCGGCTTGCGGCACTTCCCGGTTGCGAGGCGGCGACAGGCTCGCTTTTCTCCGCTTCCATACTCGTCGCCGGCTGCAGCGCCGCTGGGGCTGTCACCGCGCGGGAACGGCTGGCGGCACGCCTCTTGTTTGTCGGGCGTTGCGAGGTTGTCGATGACGCCGGATTGTCCGCGCTCGCCTCGGCTATGTCCGACTTCTTCTTCTGGGGCATGTTTACGACCAAGTCCTGCTGCGATTACCCGGCTATGCTTTCAGTATAACGGGTCAACTCCGATATATTCATCCCCCAATTCACTCGTTTCAGACGAAAGCTGAACCGATGCTTAGCGCGATCATTGCCGATAGGCGAGACTCCATCGGTTTCAACGGCGGTTCCATCGGATATCGATTTATGACACTGTGCGGCCAGAGGCGGTAAATAGCCTGGGCTGGCAGTGTGACTATCCCGCTCGATATTGATTTTTCCAAGTTAACAGTCTTGGTGTTGGGCGACGTGATGCTCGATACCTGGATTTACGGGCACATCGAGCGGATTTCGCCGGAAGCGCCGGTGCCGGTGCTGCGTACCGACCGCCGCCGCGAGATGCTCGGGGGTGCCGGCAATGTGGCGCGCAATGTCGCGGCCCTTGGCGGTCGTGCCCTCCTCGTCGGCGTCATCGGCGATGATCATTGCGGCAAGCAGCTCGGTCGGTTGGCGGAGAGCAGATCGTTGGTGCCCGGGTCGATAGAGGCGCGGCTCGTCGTTTCACCGCACCAGCCGACCATCCACAAGATGCGCTATGTCGCCGGTGGGCAGCAGGTCCTGCGGGTCGACGAGGAAACCGCGACGCCGGTTGAGGACGCCGTCGCGGCGCAGCTTCTCGGCGATTTTCAGCACGTTCTCTCGGAGGCCGATGTCGTCATCCTATCGGACTATGCCAAAGGGGTTTTGACCGAGGCGGTGCTGGAACACGCGATCGCCGCTGCAAAAGCACAGCGAAAGTTGGTGATTGCCGACCCGAAGAACCGAGACTTTTCGCGTTATGACGGGGCGACGGTGCTGACGCCCAATCGCCTCGAGACGCTGACCGCGACCGGGATCGACTGCACCACCGATGCGAAGGCGGAAGAGGCGGGGGCTCATGTGCTGACCGCGACGCATTCGGATGCGGTGCTCATCACACGCGGCGCCGATGGGCTCAGCGTCGTCCCGCGTGACGGGCCGGCCACCCACATCGCGGGACGGGAGCGTTCGGTGTTCGATGTGTCGGGTGCGGGGGATTCGCTGGTAGCGACGTTGGCGCTGGCGTTGGCAGCGGGGCAACCGCTCGCGGATGCGGCGCGTTTGGCCAATTACGCCGCCGGTATCGTCGTCGAGAAGGCCGGCACCGCGACAGTCAGCGCCCGTGAGCTTCTCGGGGCGTTTCACGATAAAAGGCACGGCCCTGATGGGGCGAAAATCCTGCCGATGGATGGCGTGATCGAGCACGTCGCGCGCTGGCATGCCCTGGGGCAGCGCGTCGGTTTCACCAATGGTTGCTTCGACCTGCTGCATCCTGGGCATGTGACGCTGCTGGCCAAGGCCCGGGCGGCCTGTGACAAGCTCATTGTCGGGCTGAACTCGGATTCGTCGGTGCGGCGCCTCAAGGGATCCGATCGCCCGATCCAGAACGAGCTGGCGCGCGCGACGGTTATGGCATCGCTCGGGCAGGTCGATCTCGTCGTCCTGTTTGACGAGGACACGCCGATCGATCTGATCGAGGCGATCCGGCCGGACCTGTTGGTCAAGGGCGCGGACTATGCCGAGGAAGACGTCGTCGGCGCGTCGTTCGTGCGTTCATACGGCGGAGAGGTCTATCTTGTGCCGATCGAGCAAGGGCACAGCACGACCGCCATGGTTTCGCGGATCAACACGCGGCAGGAAGTCTCCGGCGTCTGATTGGGGATTTTCCCGGCAAGCGCGCCGGCTCAGCGAGCACCAAGAGCCCGCTCCGAAACCAAAAAAGCTGCACAGCAACAGTTGATTGGTGTGGCGCATCGGGAGCGAGTAGGGTTCGCTCAGTTTGCGCCGGTTCTACGCCGAGAGGTCCCCTATGCGTATCCGCCGAATTGTGCTTTTGGCTGGGTTCGTCGCCGGTGTTGCGACCACGCCGTTCTCGACCGCGAAGGCGCAGGCATACTATTACCCACCTTGTTCGCCGTTCCCGCTTGCCTGGCCGTTTTGCGCAGCAGGCGCAGTTGTAGGCGTCGCCGCGGATATCGTGACCTCACCCGTGTGGTTATTGTCTGGTGCACCGCCGCCTTTCTACCCGCCGAGATACTCCGCTCCAGCGTACTATGCACCGCCTCCACCACCACCCTATTACTATGGACCACGATGAGGTTGGTTGGGTATTGCGGTAACCTGAGATAGACGCTGCACGAGCCGGTCGCGTTCGGTCACTATGGCGCCAATGCGTAGCTTGGACCGACTTATTAAATCGCCGTCGCCTCTAGAGCGAGCAAACTCATAATCGAGTTGCGCCCGGCGAAGTCTTGAGGTTAGGAGATCAAGATCGGGATGGGTCAGCTCCATTAGCTACCTCCTGTTCAATCTTCCTTTCCCCGGTAATTCGGACTTGTCCTTAATCGCCCGTCAACCTCTATTACTCTGATTTTCATTTAGATTGTGGCTAGTAAGGTAAATACGCCGCTAACGTCGGTCGCGATGGCCACTAACCGCCTCGCGTCGGCGCTTCAAAGCGGTGTGGGCCTAGACCGTGTCTTCGATGCCCGACCCGGATCGAGCTTCGCCAGCGCCGACTTGAGCGGCGGCGTGCGGGGATACTTGTCGTCCTCGGTGATCGCTAGGCATGCCGCGCCCCAGCACGGTGAGTTCTTCGTCGGTCAGGTCAAGCTGGGGCACTTATGCTTCGCCCGGCCCATTTCTTCCGGCGCTGGCGGGCAGAGCGACACCCGTGGGCCAAAAAAGTTATTTGCGGCTAGCCACCAAATAACCTGATGATGTAATAAGTCATTGTTTTTATTGGTGAGCCCGTCGGGATTCGAACCCGAGACCTACTGATTAAAAGTCAGTTGCTCTACCGGCTGAGCTACGGGCTCTGGTTTAAAAACCTATCTCATTGATTCTGTTTACGTTTTCGTCCCAGAAAATTCAGATTTTCTACTCATTTGTCTACTTGTCGGCTACCTCTGAAAACACACTCCTCCGGACCGTGCCCGGCGCACGATCAGGGCGGCTCATGTAGCAGATTCTTGCGGATCAAGCGACCACGATCACCGGGAGCGTGAGGGGTGCGGTCTTGGCAACCCTGGCGATCTGTGGTCGCCAGGGTTGTAGCCGCCCGAGAGGGCTATTCGCCAACCTGATGGAAGATGTCCTTGCGGGACAGGATGATCTGATCGTGCGATCCCGACGAGCAATGGGTCGTTCAAGCTGCCATTAGCGACCGGAAAGAGCCCGCGCTATTTCCTGTCCGGTCTCCGGGGCTTGGCGCACAAAACTGTATCGCGACGAACGAAGATGCCGCCCGAATCCGCTACTTTGAGGAGCGCGTGAACAGCGACCGCGTCGACCAAGCTTTGCGACAACTAATCCTCGACAACTCGACAGGTCTTAGCAGGATATCATTGCCGCCCGCGGCGCGCTCGGCGAGATAAAACTTGTCAGCACCGTGACCTTGGAAGAAGTACTGGGTCCGTTCGAGCGCGTGGATTTTTCTCGAAGCGAATATCCAGCAATCCGAGATTATTGTCTTTCCGCCGTTTCGCGAGTTGCTGAAGCGAAAAGTTCGCCGCATCCACCTCGGCACCCAGGGGCAAGACGTGCACGATGCGATGCATCGAATGTTCGCCGAGGATGGTCGGGAGATTATCTTTAGTTACGGTCCCGAGAGTACCCATCAAACCGAACTCGGCTCTTTCGTCACCAATGACAGCATCCTCAGCGTCTGCAATCCATCGATCTGAGAGCAAAAGTCGAACCGGTTTTAAGAAGTCCACGGAACGGCGGAACGACAATTTTCTCGGACGTTTGATATCGACTTCGAGTAAGTCGACGCGATAAAGCGGCGCCTGCAGTCTGATGGCGCTGGCGAGCTTAATTTCTCCAAAAGAAGCCGAAAGCGTCGTTAAACGGCGTTGCCAAGAAACGTCTTGATGCTCTGGGCGACGTAGGCCTGGTCGTCCTCGCTGAGGAACTGGTTGATCGGCAGCGACAGGATGCGCCCGGCCTGGCGCTCGGTCACCGGGAAATCGCCCAAGTTATGCCCCAGCTCCGCCGCCGCCGGCTGCAGATGGATCGGGATCGGATAGTGGATCGCGGTACCGACGCCGTTGTCGGCCAGGTATTTCTGCAACTCGTCGCGCCGATCGGTCTGGATCACGAAGACGTGGAAGGTGTTGAATTCGAAATTGCGGTCGGGAGGTATGAACACCGGCGCGTCCGCGAGCAGCTGTCGATAGTTTTCCGCGTTGCGCCGACGCCGCTCGATGACGCTGTCGAGACGTCTGAGCCGCACTCGCAAAAATTCGGACTGCAGCACATCCATGCGCGAGACCGTACCCCAAATCCGTACCGTGTTGCGATCTTCGAGCCCGTGATTGCGCAGCAACCAAATCTTGTCGGCAATGGCGTCGTCATCCGTGGTGGCGAACCCCCCGTCCCCGGCGGCGTTCAGGTTCTTCAGCGGATGCGTCGAAAAACATGAGATGAGGCCGAACGTGCCGGCCTGCCGTCCTTCATAGAGCGAGCCGACCGACTGCGCGGCGTCTTCGATCACCGCGAGGCCGTGTTTTTCCGCGAGCTGCATCAACGGCCGCATATCCGCCATCCGGCCGGTCAAATGCACCGGCATGATCGCCTTGGTGCGCGGGGTGATCGCCGCGGCGACCGCATCCGGGTCGATGTTCTGGTCGTCGCGCACATCGGCGAAGACCGGAATCGCGCCTAGCGCGACAATCGTCGCCGTCGATGCGACAAAGGAATTCGGCGGGGTGATGACCTCGTCGCCCGGCCCGATGCCGATCGCCTTCATCCCGAGGACCAGCGCATCGGTGCCCGAGTTGAGCGCGACGACATGCTTCACACCGATATAGTCGGCCAGCTCCTGCTCCAGCTTGGCGACGGCGGCGTCGCTGACAAACTGACCGCTGGTGAATACATCCTCGACGGCGCCGAGGATTTCGCTGCGCTCCTCCTCGAACTGAGCGCGAAAATTCACATAAGGAACCTGGCGCATGCTCAATTCTTTCCTCGATAGAAATTGCGAACGACGTCGATCGCGTAGTCGACCTGCTCCGGCTCCAGATGCTGGTCGCAGGGGAACGAGATGATCTCGGTCGTATGCCGGTCGGTGACTGGGAAGTCGCCGGCCTTATAGCCGAAATGGGCAAGCCCCTTCTGCTGGTAGAGCGGGATCGGATAGTGGATTTTTACCTCCACCCCATGATCGACGCAGTGCTTGAAGAGGGCGTCGCGATCGTCGGCGAAGACGATGTAGAGGTGAAATACCACCTGCTTGCCGTGCGGACGCGGCGGAATGCGAATCTGCGGAATCTGGCTGAGCCCGGCGTCGTAACGGGCGGCGTTGGCGATGCGTTTCCTGGTGATGTCATGGGTACTCGGAATGAGCCAGTTCCCCACGATCGCCTGCACCGAATCGAGCCTGCTGTTGTAGCCGAGAATCTCGATCTCATCACGGTTGATGAGGCCGTGATTGCGCAACAGGCGCAACTTGGCGGCAACGGCATCGTCATTGGTGACGATGATTCCGCCATCCGCCCAGACATTGAGATTTTTGAGCGGGTGCAGCGAAAAGCCGCCAGCGGCGCCCCAGGTACCCGCGCGTTTGCCGCCGATATCCGCGAGGATCGCCTGGCAGGCGTCTTCGACCACCGGAAGCCCGTGCCGCTCGGCGATCGGCATCAGTTTTTCCATGTCGGTCATATAGCCGGTGAAATGCACCGGCATGATCGCCTTGGTGCGTGGCGTGATCGCCGCCTCGACCTGGTCGACATTCATGCAGAACGTATCATCGCAATCGACGAAGACCGGCCGCGCGCCGGTTTCGGCAATCGCGCCCACGGTGGCGATAAAGGTGTTGGCGGCGGTGATCACCTCATCGCCATGGCCGACATCGACCGCCCGCAGACCCAATTTCAGCGCGTCGGTTCCGGAGCCGACGCCGATTGCGTGTTTGGTGCCGATCAGCTCGGCAAAACGCCGTTCGAACTCGCCGACCGGCTTACCCAGCGTGAAGTCGCCGGTCGGAATGAAACGTCGCAATTCCTCGAGAATTTCGCTCGGATCGGCAAATTGCTGCGGCAGATACGAGTAGCGGACTTTGAACATCGATTCTCGCAAATCCTGAAGGGCGGAGGCGGCGATGCGACCCATCGATCGCATCGTCATCGGTCACATCGTCATACGAAACGCTGCGCGAGCAATTGTCGGGCCTTGTTCAATTGTCTTGCCTGAACGACGTCTCGTTCGTCCGCGACGCCGGCGAGCACGCGCCGCGTCCATCGCTCGGGCAAAAATTCGTTGAGAAGGATCAGGCACCAAAGCACGACCATCGGCGGCAAGAAAAGATCGAGGCGTCTTGAGAGGCCCGAGTCGGACATCCGAAGCGCCCGCTCCACCCGTGCTCTATAGCGATGCCCCAGCGGCTCCGTCAAGGACATGCCCGGATGCAGCATGACGTCGGCGATGGCCTTGGCCGGATCGTCCCAGCCGAAATACTCGAAGTCGACAAAGGCCAGCCTGCCGTTTGGTCGGCGCAGCGCGTTATGAAACCCGAAATCGGACGGGCTGAGCGCTCGCAGCCGGGGCGCAAGCGGCTCGGCAAAGGAGATGCCCGCCGCCTCGCAGCCCGTCCGGAGCCGGGCCATGGCAAGGCTTGCGGCCGGCCTCAGCGAATCCGCGACAAACGCGGCGACATCGGTGTCGGGCGAGATCGCGCCAATGAGGCGGTCGAGCCGCGCCTCGACCTGCTCGGCAACCATAGCTGGCGAGTAACAATGCGCCGAGGCGCCTACTAGTGCGCTCGCACCGTCATGCTCGCGCACTTGCTGCAAGCGAATAAAAAAATCCGCCAGATCGTCGACCTGGGCCGTCGTCGCGCCATGCGGTGAAACACCGTCAATCCACTCATAGACGGCGCAGCGCCGCTCGGGGTCCACGGCGATTGGCTGCGCGACCTCGTCGAAGCCAAGTCCAGTAAGAAATTTGAGGGCGGCATATTCCTGACTTAATCGGTCTTGCCGGCCCACTTCCGGCGCGTCGTAGAACTTGAGCAGCGCCTGTTGCCCGTCGCCAACCAACTGAAAGACCCGGTTGTTTCCACCGCGCCGCAGCGGCAGCACCCGGCGAACAGGCCAGCCGACAAGGGCAGAGGCGCGATTCGCAATCTCCGACAAATCCCCGGCCGGTTTGCTCACCCCAGCACCATCCGGGCTATGTCTCGCCAATGCGCGGCGATCCGCGGATAGGTCGATTCGCTGGTCGCGCCGCGGGTGAAGAGGATGCCGGTTACCTCGGGCGGGAATTCAGGATGCTCCAAGACCTCGGGCAGGTCGTCGATAAAAAAGTCCACCGCGAGCTCGCGGATCAGCGCCAGCTTTTCGCCGCGCGTCGCGGTGAACCTGACTTTGTCGGGCGCCACGCCAAGCCCGTCCGGATCGAAAAAGCCCTGCGCGCGCATCCAGGCCAGAGCCGCTTCCCGCAGATTGATCCTGTCCGGGTCATAATGCCCGAACTCGGTCTTGTGACTGACGATGACGATCTCGCGGCCGAGTGCGCTGGCGCGACGCAGAAAGGCATCGGCGCCGTCGAACAGCGCAGCCTCGGCGACTCCCTTGCCGTACACCGCGCCCTGCAGCTGTTGCCATTTGAGCTCGCCGTCGTCCTGGCGGCGGAGTGCCTGACGGACCTCGTCCTTGCCGCCGCGAAACCCCCCCTCGATCAACCCGCGACGTTGCGCATAGGTGCGGAACACCTCTTCGTAGCTGATCAGCGTGTTGTCGAGATCCAAGCCGATGCGTGTGCCGCCGCTCATTCCGCAAGCTCTCGGCGCATCGCGCGACGCTCCGCGCTCAAGCCGCTGCCGCCAAGCTCTCGCGATACTGGGCAACAACCTCGTCGACAGGGCCGATCGCCTCGATCATCCCGTTCTTCAAAAAGACCGCCCGACGGCACCACTGCAAGATCATCTCGAATGAGTGGGAGGCGAGCACGAGGATGCTCGATTGCATGACGAACTCTTCCATCCGACGCTGCGCCTTTTCGAGGAAGTGCGCGTCGCCGGCGGTCATCCACTCGTCGAGGATCAGGATTTCCGGCCGGATGCAGGTCGAGACCGCGAAGGCGAGACGGACCATCATGCCGGCCGAGTACGTCCGCACCGGCATGTCGAGATAGGTGCCCAGCTCGGTGAACTCGGCGACCTGCTCGATCCGCTCATACATGTCGCGCGGGTGTATATCCATGTAGAGCCCGCGCAGAATGATGTTCTCACGGCCGGTCGCATCGGGATTGAGCCCGACCGACGAGTTGATCAGCGCCGTCGTACGGCCGTCGATGTGGACTCGACCGAATGTCGGCTTGTAGATGCCCGCCAACACCTTGAGCAGCGTCGTCTTGCCGGCGCCGTTGGCTCCAATCAGACCCACCCGCTCGCCGTTTTCGATGCTCAGCGAAATCTCGTGCAGCGCCCGCACCATGACCCGGTCATGCGCGTCGCGCGCCAGATTGCCGCGCGTCGAGCCGGCGATCAGCAGTTTCTTTAAAGAGCGAGCGCCGGCCTGATAGATCGGAAACTCGACCGAGACGTTGAGCAGATTGATCGAAGCCATCGGCTACCGCTGAAGAGTCTAGGAGGCGACCGGCCCATCGGCGTCGCCACGACGGCCATAGCATAGCGCTTCAAACTCTGTCGAGCCGCGCGGTGCGATAAACCCGGTCACCGGCGCACCTCGCTCAGGTTGTCATCGGCGAGCAGCAAGGGTTCCCAGGCCGGCGCGAGGTCGGCGCGGCGCGTTGACGCCATTTCGCGGTAGAGGGTCTGCGCCTCGCTCGCCGGGCCGCGTCGCCTGCCGAGCGCCAGCACCTCGACCGTGCGCCACCATGGTCCCTGCGGCACGATGACGACGTCGCCGGGCCTCACAGTATGACTGGGCTTGGTGGCCGCGACACCGTTGATGCTGACGGCGCTCGCGGCGCACAGCCGCGCCGCGAGCGCGCGGCTCTTCGCGAAGCGCGCGAACCACAGCCACTGATCGAGCCGCCGGCTCGCTCTGTCGGAAAAAGTGTCGCGCCCGCCGCTCACGCGAATTTCAGCTGCTTGAGCTTGGCGAAGGGATGGCCGTCTTGCGTCATGTTGCGGCGTGACGCGCGGCGCGGCCGATCCTGCAAGCGTCGCGGCCGCGCGACGAACAGCTCCGCCCCGTCGCGGATCAGCGCGCGATAGCCGAGCCCCGTCAGCAAACGCCGCAAATCGCCCGCCGCCACGCCAGCCAATGCCGCCATCTCGAGATCGGCCACGAACGCGCCAGTATGGGCTCGCTCGCGCGCCGCGGCTGAGAAGCGCTCCAGCCGGTCGGGGCGCAGCGCCAGCCCGCCAACCACCCGCCGCCCGAGCGCGTCGTAAAACGATGGCGGCAACGCGGGATCGACAAAAAGCGCTTTGCCTAGCGAGCGCGCGCCGGGAAGTCGCGGCACTGCTCTGCCCTGTCGCACGGCCCAGAGCAGCGCCCGGAGCCTCACGGAATCCGCGCCGAGCAGCGGCTCGACATAAATGCTTTCGGCCCCGAACCGCACACCGCCCCGCGCCAGCGCGCGCCGGCTGGCAGGGGCGAGCGCCCGCAGCTGCTCGGCGGCCGCCTCAGTCGGCAAGCAGCCGAGCCCGTCAACCAGCTGAAAGGCCAGGCCGCGCGCGACGCCATCGAGCGGCAAGTCGCGCAGCACGAAAAGCGGCGCCAGACGGCGCTCAACCTCGTCTTTTACAAAAGCCTGCAGCCGCCGGCGTACCCCTTCACGTGCCGAGCCTTCGAGGAAATCGCCGGCAGAAATCTCGACCCGGGGTGTCAGCAGCCCGTCGCCGGCAACCAGCCGGCCGACAAGCCCGCCCCGCCAGGTGAGATGGCCCACCGGATCAAGCGCGAACGCCTCGTCGTTATCCGCCGCCAGCCGCCGCGCCCGCGCCGCGATCTCGCCGCGCAGCACCCGATTGGCGGCTGTCGCCAGCATCCTCGATTCGGCGCTGTCGCTCGCGTCGGGGATAAAGCGGAACCCGTCTAACCGGCCGACATAGCTGCCCTCGACCTTCACCTCGCCGGCTGTGTCCACCGAGGCCAGCAATTCATCGTCGCCAGCCATGCGCTGTACGAGAAACGCCGAGCGGCGGTCGACAAAGCGCTGGGTAAGGCTTTCGTGCAGCGCGTCCGACAGCCGATCTTCGATGCCGCGGGCGCGCTCCTGCCAATCGGCCGCGCCTTCGACCCAGTCGGGACGATGGGTGATGTAGGTCCAGGTGCGGATATGCGCGATGCGCATCATCAGCGTGTCGATGTCGCCGTCGACTCGGTCGAGCTGGGCGATCTGCGACGCGATCCACTGCGTCGGCAACCGCTCCTGCGGCCCCGCGAGATGCAGGAAGCATTGCGCGAGGAACCGCGCATGGCTGTCGCTCATCATCTTGCGGAAATCGGGGATCTGGCAGACCTCCCAGAGCAACCGCACGGCCCCGGGGTTCGTCGCCAGCGCCGCGATGTCGGTATTGCGCGACAACGCGCGCAATACCTGATGGTCGTCGGCATCGCGCGTCTGAATGAGGCCTGCCACCGGCGGTGGCTCGTCGAGGCTGTTGAGCAACACGCCGACCGAATTGAAGCGCAGCGCGCTGTTGCGCCACTGGATGCGGGTCAGCGCCTCGAATTTGTGCGCCTCGACCGCGCTGACAATCTCCTGATCGAGCGGGCGCTCGTCGGCCGTCGTGCCGAACGTGCCATCGTTCATGTGGCGCCCGGCGCGGCCGGCGATCTGGCCGATCTCGGCGGGGGAGAGCCGCCGCATTCCGCGTCCGTCGAACTTCGCCAGCCGGGCGAAAGCAACATGGTGCAAATCCATGTTAAGGCCCATGCCGATCGCGTCGGTCGCCACCAGGTAGTCGACCTCGCCGGCCTGGAACATGCCGACCTGGGCGTTGCGGGCCCGCGGGCTCAAGGCCCCGAGCACGATCGCCGTGCCGCCCCGCTGTCGCCGCACGAGTTCCGCCAGCGAGAACACATCGGCGATCGAGAAGGCGATGACGCCGGATCGCGGCGGGAGCCGTGTCACTTTCTTGTGACCGGTATAGGAAAGCGTCGAAAAGCGCGGCCGGCTGACATGCTCGGCATCGGGCACCAGACGCCGCATCAGCGGGCGGATCGTGTCGGCGCCCAGAAACATCGTCTCCTTGAGGCCGCGCGCATGCAGCAGCCGCGCGGTGAAGACGTGGCCGCGCTCGCGGTCGGCGCAAAGCTGGATCTCGTCGACCGCGAGGAACTCGACCAGCCGATCCAGCGGCATCGACTCGACCGTGCAGACGAAATAAGACGGGTTGGGCGGCAGGATTTTTTCTTCGCCGGTGATCAGCGCCACCGCGCGGGCGCCTTTCAGCTTTACCACCCGGTCGTAGTTCTCCCGCGCCAGGAGCCGCAGCGGAAAGCCGATCATGCCGCTCTGGTGATCGAGCATCCGCTCGATCGCCAGATGGGTCTTGCCCGTGTTCGTCGGCCCCAGGATCGCGACCAGACGCGAAGCGGCGCTCAGCGTTGCCATGCCGGAAAGGTGCGGTCGGCGGGCCGGCAGGGCAAGGGGAAACGTCGGGCGCCCCCACGTCCGGTTGTCGCTGCGGCGATGTTGCGCACCGGGCGCGCGGTCGTCGGCCGAATTGAATTTATTCGCCGGCATAAAGCACTTCTTTAGGAAACCGATAGTAGAGCAGAGGAGCGAAACCGGCTCAGCGAGACCCTCGGCTCCATGCGACGCGACGATACGACCCTGATCGACGACTACTGCCTGCAGCTCGGCTCGTTGCTCGATCGGCGGCATACCGAGCGCGCGCTGACTGCCGCCCGGCAGAACGCCGAAAAGGCCGCCCGGCTTGCCGAGGAAGCCATGGTGCAGGCGCAGACCGCCGATCGCGCCAAGACCAATTTTCTCGCCAACGTCACGCACGAGCTGCGCACGCCGCTCAACGCGATCATTGGATTTTCCGAGATCATCGAGTTCGGCGGCGCGGTCGGCGACCACACCGTCTATGGCAAATACATCCACGACGCGGGAACGCGCCTCTTAACGATGATCAACGACGTCCTGACCCTCGCGCGCATCGAAGCCGGCAAGGTCGAACTCGACGAGCAGGTCGTCACGCTGGGCGAGGTGATCGGCGCTTCGATCCGGGCGCTCTCGGCGGAAGCCGCGGCGAAATCTGTGACGATTATCGATGAGGGGGGCAGCGACGCGCCCATCCGCCTCGACCCCAACCGCATGAAGCAGGTGTTCGTTCATTTGCTGTCGAATGCCGTCAAATTCAACCGCGAAGGTGGCACCGTCCGGGTCTCCGCCGCGCTCGATCGTCCCGATACGCTGACTGTATGCGTGAGCGATACCGGCTGCGGCATTCCGCCTGACCACTTGAACCGCGTTTTCGAGCCGTTCAGCCAAGTCGAAGACCATCTGACCCGCGAGAACGAAGGCGTTGGCCTCGGCCTGCCCCTCGCCCGCGCGATGGTGCGCATGCACGGTGGCGACCTGGCGCTCACCAGCCAGGTCGGCATCGGTACGACCGTAGAAGCTTTACTTCCCGCCCAACGCCTCAGCCCGAACAGCCCTGGATGACCGCGATGACGCATTTTGTGATCCCCATGGCCGAGAAGGCCGAGCCCATTGGCCGGGTTATCGCCGTCTCGGCGGCGCAGCTCGTCGTCTTGCTGCAGCCGCCAACGTTCGGCGCCCCGCCGCGCGCCCCGTTGGAGATGGCCGCGCTGGTCAAAATCCGTACGCGCGCTTCGGTCGTGTTCGGCATGGTGAGCGGACTGCGCGTGCCCTTGCCCTCGGTGGCGGCGCCGGATGACGATCTGAAGATCGTCGAGATTGAGCTGATCGGCGAAACGTCGTTCAGTCCGTCGGGCAGAACCGACGGCTTTCGCCGCGGCGTATCGGTATTTCCCGCTCTTGAGGACCCGGTCTTCGTCGCGACCCCCGACGACCTGGCGCAGGTCTACGCGCCGCCGCGCGAAGCTGCGGTCCCGGTCGGCTCGATCCACCAGGACGCCGACGTTCCCGCCTTCTTGCTGGTCGACGACCTGCTTGGCAAGCATTTCAGCATCGTCGGCACGACCGGCTCCGGCAAATCCTGCGCGGTCGCGACCATCCTGCGCTCGGTGATCGAAAAGAACCCGCACGCGCACGTCATCTTGCTCGACCCGCATTGCGAATACGCCCACGCCTTCCCCGACGAGGCGATCGTGCTGAGCCCCGGCGACGGGCTGCACCTGCCTTATTGGCTGTTCAATTTCGACGAGCTGGCCGAAATTGTGCTGGGAGAGACGAGCCATCGCGCCGAACAATGGAAGATCCTCAGCGAAGCCGTGCTAAGCGCCAAGCTCGCCTTCCTCGGGAAAACGCCGACCGATCGTCATTGCAGCGTCGACACGCCGATGCCCTACCGGGTATCTGATCTCGTCCGCTATCTCGACAATGCGATGGGCTCGCTCAATCGGCCGGACAGCGTCGCCGCCTATCAGCTGGTCAAGACCCGCTTGACGGCGCTGCAGAACGACATCCGGTTTGGCTTCATGTTCGGCAACACCCTGACCCTGCGCGACGAGATGTCGGACATCCTGGCGCAGCTTTTCCGCATCCCGGTGAGCGGCAAGCCCATAACCATCCTCGACCTCTCTGGCGTGCCGTCCGAGGTGCTGAACGTCGTGGTCTCGGTGATCTGCCGGCTGACCTTCGACTTTTCGGTGTGGAGCGACACGCAGATGCCGATCACTATTGTCTGCGAGGAGGCGCACCGCTACGCGCCGGCGGATAAGGATGCCGGGTTCGAGCCGGTCAAGCGGGCGCTGTCGCGGATCGCCAAGGAAGGCCGCAAATACGGCGTGTCGCTGTGCGTGGTCAGCCAGCGTCCATCGGATTTGGCGCCCAGCCTGCTCTCGGAATGCAACACGCTCTTTGCGCTGCGCATGACCAGCCAGGAAGATCAGGACATCGTGCGCGGCGCGCTGCCGGAAGCCTCGCACGGGCTGATGAAGTTCCTCCCCGCCTTGCGCAACGGCGAGGCGATCGTCGTTGGCGAGGGCGTGTCGATGCCGATGCGCATCTGCTTCGAGCCGCTACCGGATCATCACCGCCCGCGCAGCTCGACCGCATCGTTTAGCGCCGCCTGGTCGAAGGATGTCGACGACCGCTCCGAGGTCGAGCAGACCATCGACCGCTGGCGCCGCGGCGTCCGCCACGCCGCCTGATTGCCGTCCGGCCCGCGTTCAAAGGCGCGGGATCGCCGGATTGCGCGCGAGACGCGCCTGTGCGGCGAGCCGGATCGGTGCATTCACCGCGCCGTAGCCTTTGTACGGCCCACACCTCTCGACGATCTCGAAGAAGAAGCCTCCGGGCTGCGTCCGCGTATAGACGTGGAAGAATTCCGCGTCGCCATCGCGGTCGTAGAGGATATTTTCCGCGCGCAGCCGGTCGAGCAGCGCGGTGTCGAGATCGAACCGCGCCTCCAGATCGTCGTAGTAGTTTTCCGGGATCGGCAACAGCGCGACCCCGTTGAAGCGCAGCCGCTCGACCGTGGCGAAAATGTCGTCGCAGGCGAGCGCGATCTGCTGCACCCCCGACCCGAAGAAATCCTCGAGAAAACGCGACGCCATGGTCTGACGGCTCTGCGACGCATTGAGCACGAGACGAATTTCCGCGCCGTCGGACTCGACCGCCTGGCTCTGCACCACCCCGCCCGGATCGAGCACGTCTTGCACCGGGGCTTTCCGCAGGTCGAAGAGCGAGGTGTAAAACAACAACCAGGCCAGCATCTCCTCGTACTGCATCGATTGCGAGACGTGGTCGAATCGGGTGAGGCCCACGCCGCTCGCGTCTTTCACTGCGGTCAGCGCGAAGTCCACGTCCCACAACCGGCCCAGCTCGGTCTTGCCGTCGACAAAATAGATCAGGCTGCCGCCGACCCCGCGCACCGCCGGGATGTTGAGCTCGCCCGGCCCGACCGCCTGGCGAAACGGCCGGTCGAGCAGGCGCACCGCGCGCTCGACGATGCCGGCGGCATCGCCGACGCGCAGCGCCATCGCGCATACCGACGGCCCGTGCGCGATGTTGAACGAGTGCGCAAACCCCTCTTTCTCGCGGTTGACGACAAAGTTGATCCGGCCCTGGCGCCAATGCGCCACGTCCTTCGATTTGTGGATGCCGACGCGGGCAAAGCCGAGCCCTTCAAGCAAGCTCTCGAAGGCTCCGGCCGAGGCGTCGTCCATCGCGAATTCGAGGAATTCGATCCCGTCCACCGGCGAGGCCGGTGGCAAGGGCCTGATCCCGGGCACCGCGGCCCGCGTCGCGCGGCGCAGACTGTCGAGCATGAACAAGAGCGAGCGCTGCCCATCGATCGCCACGCCGCGCGCCGATCCCGCGCGAAAACGGTCGCTGAAGATTTCGAGCGACAAGAGGCCGTCGAACCCCGCCGCCTGCAGCGCCTCCATGAATTGGTCGAGCGCCAAATCCCCCTGCGCCGGAAAGCAGCGGTAGTGCCGGCTCCACGACAGGTAATCCATGTCGAGTAGCGGCGCGTCGGCGATCTGGACGAGGAAAATCCGGTCTTTCGGGATCGCGCGGATCGGCGTCAGGTCGGTGCCGCGCACCAGGACGTGAAAGCTGTCGAGCACCAGCCCTACCGCCGGGTGGTCGGCGCGGCGCACCACCTCCCAGGAATTGCGGTAATCGCTGACGTGGCGACCCCAGGCCAGCGCCTCGAACGCGACCCGCAGCCCGCGCTTGGCGGCGCGCTCGCCCAACTCGTGGAAATCGGCGGCGGCCCGGTCGACCCCGCCGAGCGAGTCGGGCGAGACATTGCTGCACACCAGCAGCAGGTCGCAACCTAGCTCCTGCATCAAATCGAACTTGCGCTCGGCTCGCGCGAAATTTCGTTCGCGCCGGGGCTCCGGCATGCCTTCGAAATCGCGGAACGGCTGAAACGTGATGCTGCGCAGCCCGAGATCCTCGATCATCTTGCGGACCTCTGACGGCGTGCCGTTGAACGACAAGAGGTCGTTCTCGAAAATCTCGACGCCGCGAAACCGCGCGCCGGCGATCGCCGCGAGCTTTTCGTCGAGGGTTCCAGGCAACGACACCGTGGCGATCGCGGTCTGCATAACGCCCTCCCTGGAAACGGCCCGATTAATACGAAATATTCGCGACCTCGCGTAGCTCTTCCGGCGTCGTCGTGCCGTAGCCGAAGAATTCGAGATAGGCGGGTATCTGCTCGAACAGCATGTCGGTGCCGACAAGGTAGCGGCAGCCGCGCGCCGCCGCGGCTTCGAGCAGCGGCGTCATCTCCGCTTTCAGCACCACCTCGCCGACAAATGTCGCGGGATCGAGCCGCGACGGGTCGAACGGCAGCTTATCGCCCGGCTGCATGCCAAGCGGCGTCGCGTTGACGACCAGCCGGTAGCCCGCCGGGTCGTTGTCGCGCAGCTCGACCGCAAGTCCGGGGTAATGCCGGCGAAGTCGCTCGGCGAGACCCCTGGCCGCCTCGGCGCGCGTATCGAACAACGCCAGCAGGCGCGGTCCCTCGGCGGCGATCGCCGCCGCGATCGCCGAGCCGACCCCGCCGGCGCCGACCACGAGGCAATCCGCGCCGAGGAAATCGAACCCCTTGCGCTTGGCGCCGCGGGTAAACCCCTCGCCGTCGAACATGTCGCCGTGCAGCGAGCCATCTGGCCGGCGCAAAATCGCGTTGCACGAGCCTGCCACCTGCACCGCAACGCTTGACCGTGTCGAGCAGGCCGACCGTCGTCACCTTGTGCGGCATCGTCACCAGCGCGCCGTGGATGTTGCTGAGCCGGAACAGCGAGCGCAGGAAGACCGGGTAGTCGTCTGCCATGACCCCCATCGGCACGACGACGGCGTCGATCCCGCGCCGCTCGAACCACGGGTTGTAGATCATCGGCGCCTTGAAGGTCTCGGTCGGATAGCCGAGATGCGCGATCAAGCTGGTGCGGCCGCTGATCATGTTGTTTTCCTTATGTCTCTAACCTTGCGGTGTCCGTTTTTGCGTCACATATTCGGATCAAACCCGCCAACCCAAACCCGATTTTGCCCATGACCCAGGAAACCCGGACCTTCCAGGCGGAGGTCAGCCGCCTGCTCGATATCGTCGCCCATTCGCTCTACAGCGAGAAGGAAATCTTCCTGCGCGAGCTGATTTCCAACGCGTCGGACGCTTGCGATCGGCTGCGCTACGCAGCGATCACCGAACCAAGCCTCATCGAAGGCGACGCCGACTACCGGGTCGTACTGACCCCGGTCAAATCGTCGAAGATGCTGACCATCGCCGATAACGGCATCGGCATGAACCATGACGAGCTGGTCGAGAACCTCGGCACCATCGCGCGCTCGGGCACCGCCGCCTTCATGAAAGAGCTGAGCGGCGACGAAAAGAAGGATGTGAGCCTCATCGGCCAATTCGGCGTCGGTTTCTATTCGGCGTTCATGGTCGCCGACCGGGTCGAGGTGCTGAGCCGCAAGGCCGGCGAGGAACAAGGTTGGCGGTGGGAAAGCGACGGCAAGGGCGAGTTCACCATCGAGCCCGAACCCAACCTCAAGCGCGGCACTCGCATCACGCTGCACATCCGCGAGGGCGACGAGGAATATCTCGAGCCGCACCGCATCTCGCAGATCGTCAAGACCTACTCAGACCATATCGCGTTGCCGATCGTGCTCGCCGACGGCAGCAAGGAAGACACGATCAACACCGCCTCGGCGCTGTGGACGCGGCCGCGCTTGGAGATCACCGAGGAGCAGTACAAGGAGTTCTACCACCATGTCGGCCACGGCTTCGACGCGCCGTGGTTGACCCTGCACGCCCGCGCCGAGGGCGTCGTCGAATACACCTACCTGCTGTTCGTGCCGGAAACCAAACCCTTCGACCTCTTCGAGCCCGACCGCAAGACGCAGGTAAAACTTTACGTCCGCCGGGTCTTCATCACCGACGAGAGCGAGATGCTGCCGCCCTATCTGCGCTTCATGCGCGGCGTGGTCGATAGCGAGGATCTGCCGCTCAACATCAGCCGCGAGATGCTGCAGTCGAACCCGATGGTCGCGCGCATGCGCCGCCAGCTGACCGGTCGGGTGCTCGGCGAGTTGCAGAAAAAGGCGACCGACGCGTCCGAGGAATACGCCAAGTTCTGGGAAAATTTCGGCGCGGTCTTGAAGGAAGGGCTTTACGAAGATCGCGACCAGCGCGACACGCTGCTCGGTCTCGCGCGCTTCCGCTCGACGACGCGCGACGGCTGGGTCTCGCTCGACGACTACGTCGCGGCGATGAAACCCGGCCAAGAGGCGATTTACACCATCACCGGCGACCATCTCGACCTGGTGCGCCAAAGCCCGCAGCTTGAAGGGTTTCGCGCGCGCGGCGTCGAGGTGCTGCTGTTGACCGACCCGATCGACGAGTTTTGGGTCACCGCGATCCCCAATTACAAAGAGAAGCCGTTCAAATCGGCGACGCGCGGCGGGGTCGATCTCGACAAAATCGCCGCGGCCGATGACAAGCCCGAAGAGAAAAAACCCGAGCCGCCCGCCAAGCTCGGCAGCCTCATCGCCATCTTCAAGCTGGCGCTCGGCGACGCAGTCAAGGATGTCCGCTCCTCGGCACGCCTCACCGACAGCGCGGTCTGCCTTGTCGCCGATGAGGGCGACATGGACATGCACCTCGAGCGCCTGTTGAAGCAGCACCGCCAACTCGACGCCGCGTCAAAGCGCATCCTCGAAGTGAACCCGAATCACCGGCTTATCGAACGCCTTGCCGCCTCGGTCGGCGAGACCGGTGCCTCCGACCAGCTCTCGGAATTCGCCTGGTTGCTGCTCGACCAGGCGCGCATCGTCGAGGGCGAGCAACTCCCCGACCCGCCGGCCTTCGCCCGCCGCCTGGCGCTCCTGTTGGAGCGGGGATTGCCGGCCGCCTAGGCTGTCATTGCGAGGCGCCCATCGGGCGCCGCGCAATCTCGTGCCGAGGAGACACAGACGGCGCGAGATTGCGTCGCTACGCTGGCGATGACGACTATTGGAAATAAGGCGCCTGGCCCGGCGGCAGCGCGACCTCGAACACGTTGAGCGCGTTGCCGATCGCGGTGTAGTAGCCGATGACCGTGCCCAGCTCGACGACGCCCTGCTCGCCGAACGCGGCGATCCCCTCGGCGAAACTCGCATCCGACAGACGCTTGGTGTCGATCAGTTCGCTGACCAGCTTGTAGACGAGCGCCTGGTCCTTCGCGGCGAATTGCGGCGCGGCGCCGGTGCGGATCGCCTCGATCGCCGCCGCCGGGACTCCCCCCTCGATCGCCAGCGGCGCATGCGCATGCCATTCGTAGTTCGCACGGATGTGGCGCGCGGTCAGGCAGATCGCCAATTCTGACAGCGCCGGCGACAGCGAGCTGCCCCAGCGCAGGTATTCACCAAGTCGCGACAGATGCTTGCAGACCTCCGGCGCGCGCACGAGGATCTCGAACGGTCCCCCGAACCGGCCGCGTTTGCCGGAGACGATCTCGTCGACCACCGCTTTTTGCGCGGGACTCAAATCGGCAGGGTTCAGCTTGCTGTAACGGGCCATCGTTTGCTCCTTGGCGAGAGGGTCGGCGCCTAAGTTACAGCGAATTCATCCCATCGAAAGCCGGCTGTTAGCTTCAAACCCCATTTTGCGCGTTGAACAACCAGGAGCGGCGGCCTCGCGAGTGGGTGGGACCGGCTCGGATCGGGAGACGAGGGATCATGACGTTTAAGTCAAAGCGGCGCGGAGCGGTCATGGCGGGTGTCGGGCTCGCTTCCGTTCTCGCGCTTTGCGCGGATGTCTGGGCGCAAGCCCCGGCGACCAACACCACGACGCCGAACGTGCCGGCGCCGGGCGTAATGATGCAGCAGGAGAGCTTTGCCCCGCTGGTGAAACGCGTGTTGCCGGCGGTGGTCAATATCTCGGTCACCGAGAACCAGAAAGCCTCGCCAATGGCCGATCAGGAAAGCGAGGGCGATGACCAAGGCCAGGATTTCCGCCAATCGCCGTTCGACGAGATGCTTCGCCGTTTCTTCGATCAGCAGGGCCAGAACAACCCCTTCGAGGAAGGCCCGGGCGATGAAGGTGGTGGCGCCGTCAAGCGCATCGCGCTCGGCTCCGGGTTTATCATCGATGCCGACGGTCATATCGTAACCAACAAGCACGTCGTCGGCGACGCCAGCAAAGTCGAGGTCACGCTGCAGGACGGCGACAAATACACCGCCAAGATCATCGGCACCGATGCGCGCACCGACCTCGCGGTGCTCAAGATCGACGCCGGCAAGCCGCTGCCCTATGTCAGCTTCGGCAATAGCGACGACGCGCAAATCGGCGACTGGGTCGTCGCGGTCGGCAATCCGTTCGGCCTCGGCGGTTCGGTGACCACCGGCATCATCTCGGCGCGCGGCCGCGACATCCATACCGGCCAGTTCGACGACTTCCTGCAGATCGATGCGCCGATCAACCGCGGCAATTCAGGCGGGCCGACATTCAATCTCAACGGCCAGGTGATCGGCATTAATACCGCGATCTACTCGCCGAACGGCGGCAGCGTCGGCATCGGCTTCGCGGTGCCGTCGAATGTCGCGAAGAAGGTCGTCGCCGCGCTCGAAGAGCATGGCAAGGTCGAGCGTGGTTGGCTTGGCGTGCAGATCCAGCCGGTGACTCCGGCGATCGCCTCCAGCCTCGGCCTGAAGAGCGACCACGGCGCGCTCGTCGCGGTGGTGACGCCGGACAGCCCGAGCGCCGCCGCCGGGCTCAAGCAGGGCGACGTGATCCTCGCTTTCAATGGCGAAGACATCACCAAGTTGCGTGACCTGCCGCACGACGTCGCTGGCAGCACGCCGGGCACCCACGCGGCGCTGACCGTATGGCGCGACGGCAAGCAGCAGCAGGTTGACGTGAAGCTCGGCGAGATGCCGGCCAACCCGCAAGTCGCTTCCGCCGACAACGGCAACAACGACCAAGGCCAGCCGGAAGAGAGCAACGTCGGACCGCTGGGGCTGCACCTCGCGCCGTTGACCAACGATTTCCGCCATGACCTGCATCTCGGCCGCGATGTCCACGGCGTGGTCATCACCCGCGTCGAGGGCGGCAGTATCGCCGACAATATCGGCCTCGCCCGCGGCGACGTGATCATGTCGATCGACCAGCACCCGGCGAGCTCTCCGCAAGAGGCCGCGGATCAGTTGCGAACGATCGCCCAGTCGCCGAACAAGAGCGCCCTGTTGCTGCTCAACCGCCATGGGGTGACGCAGTATCTCGGCGTCGACCTCAGCAAGAACGCGGGCTGAAGCGGGACTTCCGCAGGCCCAAAATAGAGAGGGCGCCCCATTTGGGCGCCCTCTTTTTTCGCTGAACCCCGCGTGCCGCTTCTAGCGTTGTCGCCAGGCGCCGGAATTGGATGCGGCCGCGCCCTCGCGGGGCGACAGCGGCACACGCGCCTCGAGCCGTTCGAGCTCGATGCGGGTGCGCGCGCCGGCGCGCAGCAACCGGTCGGTCGCCTCGCGCAGCCCAAAGCGGCTTTCCTGCGTGTCCGCCTCAAGCGCGGCATCAAACGCTGTTAGAAACGCGGCGATGTCGCCATCGACCCGGCTGCGCAGCTCATGGTCGATAAAGCTGCCGTTTTCTTTGCGCCCGGGCTCAGCCTCGCGAGGCTGCTGAGCCATCGGTCGACCCTCGGGCATCGCGAACAAGTCGCGGCCGTTGCGCCCGGCATCGAAGGACGCGGCGTTTCGTGACGGCGGCGCCTGAAACGGACGCGGCTCCATGTGCTCGCCGGCGATTTGCGGCTGCGGCGGACGCGGTACGGCGATGTTCGGACGCGGCGCTTCGTGGCCGTAACCGTTGCCGCCGCCATTTGCGCCCACGGTCACCGGCCCATGACCATTGCCATTACTGTTTCCGCCAAGTCCCAAATGCAGCGTGCGGCCTTGATCGCCATTCGCGGAAGCGCCATTGGGCGGAACCGCCGGACGCAAGTCGCCGACCGGCTCGCGACGAATCATCGCGGCTGCGATTGACGGCGGTGCCGCCACAGGAATCGTTGGTTCGACATTTGCCGAACCATTCGTCATGCTACCGCCGGTAGATTTGACAAGGTGCGCTTCGGTCGTTGGTTGCGCTGAGACGTCCCCAGCAGGCTTTGCTTTGCTTCGGCTTACGATGTAAGAAATCGCCGGCGGCGAGCAATCATAAGTTCGGGCGATACTGGATAAGGTTTCCCCACTCTCGTAACGGGCCATGATAAGTGGCCAATCCGTTTGAGGGATTTTTCCCCGTTTACCTGACTTTTCCATCCCCAACCCTTATCTATCGATCTTCACACAGGATCTAATTGGATTCTTCCGCCGCCGATTTATTGTTCATGAAAACGTCATGACGGCACGAAGAGGTACGCCTCCGAGTAACACTCGATTTTTCAGCGTGATCGGTCGGTTTCTGGCCGCAGCCTTATCGAAACAAGGCGAACCAATATCGATTTCTCAGCACCTACAATACCGCCAAGAAACCACTAAGCAAAGAGTTTTATTCATTGGACACCAAGAAATTCAACCGTGAGTTCGCAGTGGCGACAATCGTTCGCCGGCGGCCGCGTCAAACGCGGATGATCTTGCCTGGATTCATCAGGTTGTCGGGGTCGATGGCGCGCTTGATCGACGCCATCACATCGACCGCTTCACCATGCTCGGCGAATAGGAAGTCCATCTTTCCATAGCCAATTCCGTGCTCGCCGGTGCAAGTACCATCCATCGCCAGCGCGCGCGTCACCATCCTGACATTAATCCGGCTCGCCTCGTCGATTTCTTCGGGACGATTGGGGTCGATCATGAAAATCAGGTGAAAATTACCATCGCCGACATGGCCGGCGAGCGCCGAGGGGATCGACGACTGCGCGAGATCGATTTTTGTCTCGGCGATACAGTCGGCAAGGCGCGAGATCGGCACGCAGACATCGGTCGCCCAGCCCTTCGAGCCCGGACGTAGCGCCAGCGCCGCATAATAAGCGTCGTGCCGCGCCTGCCAGAGTTTCGAGCGTTCCTCCTGGCTTGTCGCCCAGCGGAAATCATCGCCGCCATGTTCGGCGGCGATGTCCTTGACCAGCTCGACCTGTTCGGCGACCCCGGCGGTCGTCCCGTGAAACTCGAAGAAGAGCGTCGGCGCGACCTTGTGGCCGAGCTTCGAGTATTTGTTAATCGCCTCCATCTGCGGCTCGTCGAGCAGCTCGATACGCGCCACCGGGATGCCGCTCTGGATGGTCAGGATCACCGAGTTGACCGCGTCGGCGATGGTCGGGAACGCGCAAACCGCGGCCGAGATCGCCTCCGGGATGCCGTAAAGCCGCACCGTCACCTCGGTGATGACGCCGAGCGTACCTTCCGCGCCGACGAACAGTCGGGTGAGGTCGTAGCCCGCGGCCGATTTGCGCGGCCGCCGCGAGGTGCGGATCACCCGCCCGTCCGGCAGCACCACGGTCAGCGACAGCACATTTTCGCGCATCGTCCCATAGCGCACCGCGTTGGTGCCGGAGGCGCGGGTCGAGGCCATGCCGCCGAGGGACGCATCGGCCCCGGGATCGACCGGGAAAAACAATCCCGTATCGCGCAGATATTCATTGAGCTGCTTGCGGGTGACGCCGGCTTCGACGGTCACGTCGAGATCTTCGGCGCCGACCCGTAGGATACGGTTCATCTGCGACAGGTCGATGCAGATGCCACCTTTCAGCGCCGCGACATGGCCCTCGAGTGAGGTGCCGGTGCCGAATGGAATGATCGGCGTCTTGTGCTGCGCGCAAAGCTTGACGATCTCAACGACCTCGTCGGTGCTCTGGACAAAGGCCACGGCGTCCGGCGCATGCGGCTGATGGTACAACTCGTCCTTGCCGTGCAGGTCGCAGACCGCCGCCGAGGTCGACAGGCGATCGCCGAGCCGTTGCTTCAAAGCCGCGATGAGTTCCGGCTTCACCGGCTCGCGAATGAGAACGGGCGCGCTCATGGGCAGCCCTCTCTAACAAAAAACGATGGCCGAGCCTTACTCCCGCCCTGCGCGCACTGCAACCTGATACGTTGTCAAAGATGATTGTTACGCAGTCGTTTCCGCGCGATTTTGCCGCGGCGGCCGACATTTGCCCGCTGCTTGCCGCCGTCGAGACAAGGACGGTTCAAACCGAATCGAACCTGCGCTAGGTTTAGACCTGATGAATATTGGAGTCGGCAATGGCGCTCGCAGCGGTCACGCTCGACGACAAATACGCGCTCGAAGAAGGCCGCGTTTACCTGACCGGCACGCAGGCGCTGGTGCGGCTGCCGATCATGCAGCGCCAGCGCGACGTCGCCGCCGGGCTCAACACCGGCTGCTTTATTGCCGGCTATCGCGGCTCGCCTTTGGGCGGGTTCGACCAGGCGCTGTGGGGCGCGCGGCGCTTTCTCGACAGGAACCACATCAAGTTCCAGCCGGCGATCAACGAGGAGATCGGCGCGACCTCGGTCTGGGGTTCTCAGCAGATCGGCCTTTTCCCCGGCGCTAAGTATGACGGCGTGTTCGCGATCTGGTACGGCAAGGGGCCGGGGGTCGACCGCAGCGGCGATCCCTTGAAGCACGGCAACTCGGCCGGCACCGCACCCCATGGCGGCGTGCTGGCGATCGCCGGCGACGACCACACCTGCAAATCCTCGACCCTGGCGCATCAATCCGAGCTGGCCTTCATCGACGCCTCGATCCCGATCCTCAACCCGGCGGGGGTCGAGGACATTCTCGATCTCGGTCTCTACGGCTGGGCGATGTCGCGCTATTCCGGCTGCTGGGTCGGGTTCAAGACCGTCGCCGAGACGATGGATTCCTCGGCCTCGGTGAATTTGCACCCCGACCGCGTGCGCATCGTCATCCCTGAGGATTTCGCGATGCCGCCCGGCGGACTTGGCATCCGCTGGCCCGATACGCCGCTCGACCAGGAGATGCGGCTGCACCGCTGGAAGCTCGACGCGGTGCGCGCCTTCGCCCGCGCCAACGCGCTCGACCGCATCGTCGTCGACAGTACGAAGCCGCGTTTCGGGATCGTCACCACCGGCAAATCATATCTCGATGTCTGCCAGGCGCTCGACGATCTCGGCATCGACGAGGCGGAGGCCGAAAAAATCGGCCTGCGCGTGTTCAAAGTCGCGATGGCCTGGCCGCTCGAGCCGCAGGGCGCGCGCGCCTTTGCCGAGGGGCTGGAGGAAGTCCTCGTCGTCGAGGAAAAGCGCGCGGTCATCGAAACCCAGCTGAAGGAACAGCTGTACAACTGGCCAGCCGACAAGCGACCGCGCGTCATCGGCAAGCACGACGAGGCCGGCGAGTGGATCCTCCCGTCGCCCGGCGAGCTCAGCCCTGCGCAGATCGCCCGCATCATCGCCCGGCGCATCGCGCGCTTCCATTCTTCGCCGCGCATCGTCAAACGCTTGGCGTTTCTCGAAGAGAAAGAAAAACAGCTTTCCGGCAATGTCGTGCCGTTCCTGCGCACGCCGTATTTCTGCTCGGGCTGCCCGCACAACACCTCGACCAAGGTGCCCGAGGGCAGCCGTGCGCTTGCCGGCATCGGCTGCCATTACCTGTCGCAATTCATGGACCGCTCGACCGCAACCTTCAGCCAGATGGGCGGCGAAGGCGCGGCGTGGATCGGCCAGTCGCCCTTTGTCGAAACGCCGCATGTCTTCGCCAATATCGGCGACGGCACCTACACGCATTCCGGCATTCTGGCGATCCGCGCCGCGGTCGCCGCCAAGGTCAACATGACCTACAAGGTGCTGTTCAACGACGCGGTCGCGATGACCGGCGGCCAGCCGCTCGACGGCGAACTCACCGTGCCGATGGTCGCCCGCCAGCTCGCCGCCGAGGGGGTCGGGCCGATTGTCGTCGTCAGCGACGAACCCGAGAAATACGCGCCCGGCACTGATTTCCCGCCGAACGCCACCGTTCGCCACCGCGACGATCTCGACGCCGTGCAGCGCGAAATCCGCGAGTTCAAGGGCGTCTCGGCGATTGTCTACGACCAGACCTGCGCCGCCGAGAAGCGCCGCCGTCGCAAACGCGGACGCTTTCCCGACCCCGCAAAACGCGTGGTGATCAACGATCTGGTCTGCGAAGGCTGCGGTGATTGCTCGACCGCGTCGAATTGCGTGTCGGTCGTCCCGGTCGAAACCGAATTCGGCCGCAAGCGAGCGATCGACCAGTCGAGCTGCAACAAGGATTATTCCTGCCTCAAAGGCTTCTGCCCGAGCTTTGTGACCGTCGAGGGCGGCAGCCTCAAAAAACGCGAAGGCGGCGATGCCGGCGAGGACGGACTGCCCGAGCTTCCCGAACCGGCCCTTCCCGCGCTCGACGAGCCTTACGGCATTCTCGTCACCGGCGTCGGCGGCACCGGCGTGGTGACGATCGGCGCGCTCATCGGCATGGCCGCGCATCTTGAGGGCAAGGGCGTCACCGTGCTCGACATGACCGGCCTCGCGCAAAAAGGCGGCGCGGTATTGAGCCATGTGCGTGTCGCGGTCACGCCCGACGACATTCACGCCGTGCGCATCGCCAATGGCGGCGCGCGCCTCTTGCTCGGCTGCGACCTCGTCGTGTCGGCGAGCGGCGAGTCGGTGTCGAAGCTGCGCCCCGGCGAGACGCACGCCATCGTCAACAGCCACGAGACGATCACCGGCGACTTCACCCGCAACCCCGATCTTGCCTTCCCGCAGCGCGATTTGCGCCGCGCGGTCGAGAATGCGGTGGGCCAAGGCGGCGCCGAGTTCCTCGACGCGACCGCGCTCGCCACCGGGCTGCTCGGCGATTCATTGGCGACCAACCTGTTCATGCTTGGCTATGCCTATCAGCGCGGGCTGGTGCCGGTATCGGGCGACGCGATCCTGCGCGCCATCGAGCTGAACGGCGCGGCGGTCGAGTTCAACCGCCGGGCGTTTCGCTGGGGCCGCCGCACGGCGCTCGATCCGGCGCTGGTCGCCTCGCGCGCCACGCCGGCCGCCGCCGTACCGGAAACGCACCGTCCGTCCGAGACCCTCGACGAGGTCATCGCACGCCGCGTTGCGTTCCTGACCCGGTACCAGAACGCCGCCTACGCGGCGCGCTATGGGGACATGTTACGGCGGGTTCGCACGGCGGAGGGTATGGCCGTGCCGGGCAGCACGACGCTGACCCGAGCCGCGGCGCGCGCGCTCTTCAAGCTGATGGCCTACAAAGACGAATACGAGGTCGCGCGGCTCTACACCGACAGCGATTTTGTGAAGCGGATCGGCGAGCAGTTTGAGGGCGACTACCGGCTTAAATTCCATCTCGCGCCGCCGCTGACCGCCGGCCGCGACCCGGCGTCCGGGCATCTCTTAAAACGCGAATATGGCCCGTGGATGCTGGGGGCGTTTCGCGCGCTGGCGAAGTTCAAATTCCTCCGCGGCACGCCGCTCGACATTTTCGGCCGCACCGAGGAGCGGCGCGCCGAGCGGGCGGCGATCGCCGCATACGAGGCGCAGCTCGGCGAGATCGTCGCCCATCTGACCGAAGCCAACCTCCCGGTCGCGGTAGAGCTGACGGCCTTGCCGCTGGAAATTCGCGGCTTCGGCCACGTCAAGGAAGCGAATCGCCTACGTGTGGCAACAAAGGCCGAAGAGCTTCTCGGCCGCTTCCGCGCGGCCGCCGGCCCGCATGCGCTCGCCGCGGAGTAAGGAAATCCGCCGCGCCGCCGCCGGGCCGCGCATCTCGCAACACCCCGTTTGACGGCGCACGTGCGCTCGACGACAATTTTCGCGGCGCCGATAAGGGGAACACTGTGGCGGCAAAACTCATTTCTCTCGGTCTGGTGGCTCTGTGCTGCGCGGCGAGCGCCGCCTCGGCCTGTCAGAAGACGACAAAACCGGTCTTCGAGGACAATTTCAAGAATGCCGATCCCGGCTGGGGGCAGCCCGACAACAACGCCGCCTTCACCCCGAACGGGCTCGTGCTGACGCCGCCGGTCAGCGGCAGCGCCTGGCGGTCGAACGCGAATTTGACGATGGCCCAGGGCGATTGGTGCATCCGCGAGGTCAACCCGAGCAACCTGCCGACACCGGCTGACGAAGACGCGGTCGGCGCGGTCGGGGTCTGGTTCTGGGGTTCCGACCTGCAGAACTTCTACACCGCGACGATCACGCTCGACGGCAAGGCGTCGATCGATCGGCTGAACCACGGCATCTGGCAGACCGTGGTGCCGCAGGCCCCGGCGCCGTCGGTCAATACGTCGCCCGGCGCGGCCAATGAGATCGAGATCGTGACTAGCGGCAATACCGCGGCGTTCTACGTCAACGGCGTCCGCATCACCAACATCACCGGCCGCCCGCCGGCGAATGGCGGCTCGCCGGGCGTTTATGCCGAAAGCGGACCCAAGGGCACGAGCTGGCTCATCCCGCATGTCGCGCTGTATTGACGGGCGGCTTCAACTTTCGGCGATCGGCATCGTCACGAAGCGGTAGTTCCCCTCGCGCTCGACTCGGATCAGCACGTACTTGCGGCCAGCGTGTTTCGCGGCGGCGATGTGCTGCAACACGTCGTCGGGGTTCGTGATCGCCGTCTCACCCACAGCGACTACAAGATCTCCCGCGCGCAGGCCTTGGTTCGCGCCCGCGCTGTTCTGCGGCACGTCGACGATGACGACGCCGTGCGCTGTTTCGGGCACGCCGAAATATTTGCGCCATTCGGGCGTCAACCGCGCGATCTTGAGCCCCAGCATGTCAACCGTCGGCGGCGGTTTTGGCTGCTCCGGCGCGGGCGGCTGCGGCTGCGGCCGGGTGGGGTCATAGGCGACGACGGTCAGCGTGTCATCGAGCTCCTTGCCGTCGCGCCAGATCGCCACCTTGACCGGCTTATTGGGCGCCGAGTTCGGCGACAAAGCGCGGCAATTGCCGGCTGCGGTCGACCGGCTTCCCATCATAGGTCAGGATCACATCGCCCGGCTTGAGCCCGCCTTGCATCGCCGGGCTCGCCTGGTCGATCGAGGCGATCAGCGCCCCGCGCGCCTTGTCGAGGCCGATGCTTTCGGCGATGTCGTCGGTCACCGGCTGGATGCGCGCGCCGATCCAGCCGCGCTCGACTTTCCCGGTCGTCTTGAGCTGGTTGACGATCGGCTCGGCGAGCGCGGTCGGGATCGCGAAGCCGATCCCGATCGAGCCGCCCGACGGCGAATAGATCGCGGTGTTGATGCCGATCACCTCGCCCTGCAGGTTGAACATCGGCCCGCCGGAATTGCCGCGATTGATCGAGGCGTCGGTCTGCAGATAGTCGTCGTAGGGCCCGGAATGGATGTCGCGCGCGGTCGCCGAGATGATGCCGGCGGTGACCGTACCGCCGAGCCCGAACGGGTTGCCGATCGCCAGCACCCAGTCGCCGACCTTGGCCTTCGATGAATCACCCCAGCTCGCCGCCGGCAGCGGTGATTTCGCATCGACCTTGAGCAGCGCCAGGTCGGTAACGGAATCGCGGCCGATGACCTGGGCTTGCAGCACCGTATCATCGCTGAGCGTCACCGTGATCTGATCGGCGTTGGCGATGACGTGCGCATTGGTGACGATGAGGCCGGACGGGTCGATGATAAAGCCCGAGCCGAGCGAGGCCGCGCGCTGCCCCGGCTGGCCCGGCGCGCCCTTGTCGCCGAAGAAGTCGCGGAACAGATCGTCGAGCGAGGCGCTCGGCGATTGCGGCGCGGTGTCCTGCGTGGTCTTGGCCGGCGGCAGCGCTTGCGTCGTCGAGATATTGACGACGACGCTCAGGAGATGCCCGGCCAGATGCGAGAAGACTTCCGCGAACGGCGTTTCCGGCGGAGTGGCCGCCGTTTCAACCGGCGCGGCCGGAGCCGCTGGCGTTGGACCCGGCGCTGCCAATGCGGGCGCCGGCGGGGTCGGGGCTGCGGGAGCCGGCGAAGGGCTCGCGGGAGCGGCAGGCGCCGGAGTCGCCGGCGCGGGCGCGGCATTCTGCGCCGCGACCGGCCCCATCGGCGCGAGGCTCAGCGCCAGCATGATCGTTGCGCCGATGGTCGTTCCGCCCCGGCAGCGTCTCGTCACTCGGTCAACTCCACTCGTGCCGGCGGTCGGCTGCGGCGCCTCGCCGCGCGCATGCGCTCAACGATGCGGGGCGTACGCCGATCTAGCGCTGGTCTTTCCGCCGCGCTCGATATGAAATGGCACCGAGATTGGCAAGACGGAATCGAGAAGTGGACCCGCGCGATCGCGTCGCGCCCGGAGACTCAACCCGGAAATTCCTGCGCGCGTTGTTCAACGCCGCGCTGGCCGCGGCCGATCCCTTTGGGGCGATCGCGCCGGCGCTGCCGGCTGCCGTGCCCGGCCGCACCGTCGTGGTCGGCGCCGGCAAGGCGTCGGCGGCGATGGCCTGCGCCTTCGAGCAGCTGTGGCCGGGGAAGCTCGACGGCCTCGTCGTCACCCGGCGCGGCCACGCCGTTCCCTGCGAGCGGATCGAGATCGTCGAGGCGAGCCACCCCGTCCCGGACGCCGCCGGGCAGCAGGCCGCGCAGCGTATCCTCGACCTTGCGAGTTGGCTCGGGCCGGACGACCAGCTGGTATTTCTCGTCTCCGGCGGCGGTTCGGCGCTGCTCGCGCTGCCCGCGCCGGGGTTGACGCTCGAAGACAAGCAGGCGGTGACCCGCGCGCTGCTGCGCTCGGGCGCGACGATCGGCGAGATCAACACCGTCAGAAAGCATTTGTCGACGATCAAGGGCGGCCGCCTGGCTGCGGCCGCAGCGCCGGCGCGGATCGTGACGCTGGCGATCTCCGACGTGCCGGGCGACGACCCGGCGGTCATCGCCTCCGGCCCGACCGTGCCCGACCCCTCGACCTTCGCCGATGCGCGCGGCGTGCTGGCGAAATACCGCATCGCCGAGCCTCTCTCGGTGATCGCTCACCTCGCCGCGGCAGTGGACGAAAGTCCAAAACCCGGCGATGCAATCTTTGCCGACGCGCGCTACACGCTGATCGCCAGCCCGCAACAGGCGCTCGCCGCCGCCGCCGATGCGGCGCAAGCCGCGGGCGTCGCGCCGATCGTGCTGAGCGACCGCATCGAGGGCGAGGCGCGCGATATCGGCCTCATGCATGCCGCAATTGCCTTGCAGCTTAGCGAGGGTTGGTTGCGCGTCGGCGCCCGTCCGGTCGCGCTGCCGGCGGTGCTGCTGTCGGGCGGCGAGACGACGGTGACGGTGCGCGGCCAGGGCCGCGGCGGGCGCAACAGCGAGTTTCTGCTGTCGCTCGCGGCGGCGTTGAACGGTACGCCGGGCATCGCCGCGATCGCCTGTGATACTGACGGGATCGACGGAACCGAGGACAATGCCGGAGCGATCTTATTGCCAGATAGCATCGCGCGCGCCGCGGCGAAGGGCATGGCGATCAAGACGGCGATGGCCGAGAACGATGCCTGGGGGTTTTTCGATGCGCTTGGCGATCTTGTCGTCACCGGGCCGACGCTGACCAATGTCAACGACTTTCGCGCCATCCTCGTCCTCCCTCGGCCTCACGGCTGAACGCGCCGAGCGCGGGAGGAAGCCGGCGATGCGGCGGCAGCGCAGCGCCAAGATCGTCGCGACCCTCGGCCCGGCGAGTTCGAGCCGCGCCATGCTGCGCGCGCTGTTCGACGCCGGCGTCGATGTCTTTCGCTGCAATTTCAGCCACGGCACGCACGACGACCACAGGCAGCTCTTCGCCGCGATCCGCCATGTCGAGCACGATGTCGGACGGCCGATCGGCATCCTCGCCGACATGCAAGGCCCGAAGCTCCGCCTCGGCAATTTCGCGGGTGGCCGGGTGCAGCTTCCCGCCGGCGCCCCTTTCCGCCTCGATCTCGACGACAAGCTCGGCGACAAGAACCGCGCGCCGCTGCCGCATCCCGAAGTCTTCCGCGCCCTCGAGCCCGGCAATGACCTCCTGATCGACGATGGCAAGGTGCGGCTCAAGGTGCTCGATTGCGGCCCCGATTTCGCCGAGACCGAATGTCTTGTCGGCGGCGTGCTGTCGAACCATAAGGGCGTCAACGTTCCGCATTGCGTGCTGCCGATTTCGGCCGTCACCGACAAGGATCGCGCCGACCTCTCTTTCGCGCTGGAAAACGGCGCCGATTGGATCGCGCTCTCCTTCGTGCAGCGCCCGGAGGATGTCGCCGAGGGCCGCAAGCTGATCGGCAATGCCGCTGGGCTGCTCGTGAAGCTCGAAAAGCCGTCGGCGATCCGCCGGCTCGACGAGATCATCGACCTCGCTGACGCGCTGATGGTGGCGCGCGGCGATCTCGGCGTCGAAATGCCGCCCGAGGACGTGCCGACCGTGCAGAAGCAGGTCATCGTCGCCTGCCGCCGCGCCGGGAAGCCGGTCATCGTCGCGACGCAGATGCTCGAATCGATGATCAACGCGCCGACCCCGACCCGCGCCGAGGCTTCCGACGTGGCGACCGCGGTCTACGAAGGCGCCGACGCGGTCATGCTGTCCGCCGAAACCGCCGTCGGCGAATACCCGGTCGAGGCGGTGGCGATGATGAACCGCATCGCCCAGCGGGTGCAGGAAGACCCGCTCTATTTCGCCAGCCTGCAGACGAGGCTGCTCGAGCACGAGCACACCGACCCCGATGCGATCAGCGCCGCCGCCTGCCAGGTCGCGGCGACCGTCGGCGCGGCGGCGATCGTCTCCTATACGACCTCGGGCGCCACCGCGCTGCGCGCCGCGCGCGAGCGTCCCGGCGTGCCAATTCTGGTGCTGACCTCGAGCCACGCGACCGCGCGCCGGCTCGCGCTGCTATGGGGCGCGCATTGCGTCCACAGCGCCGACGTCAAGAGCTTCGCCGACATGGTGCAGCGAGCGGTGCGCATCGCCCATCGCGAGGACATCGCCCAGCCCGGCCAGCGCGTCGTAATCACCGCCGGCGTCCCATTCGGCACCCCCGGCGCGACCAATACGCTGCGCATCGCCTGGGTGGATCGCTAAAAGAAGTAGCCGGATCGATTTTATATCGCCTCCGGGAAAGCGGAGTTCCGGACCGGCGCACGATATTTCAAGCCTTCGAGGCGTTTTCGGCACAACGCGGATGATGCGCCGATCCGAGGTTGCGCGCGAAACGCGCATTTTGGGTCGGCACGGATCAATTCTTCGTATCCGGCGTTCGACGACAAGGCATCGGAGACATCTCAAGTGAAAACCACGATCGCGATATTTGCGACGTTTCTCGTCTTCACCACGGCCCACGCCCAGAGCACTAAAGCGCCAGCCACAACGCCAATAGCCGGCGTCGATGACGCGGCATTAGCGAGCAGTGCGCGGGCGAGCAAGATCATCGGCAGCAAAGTCTACAAGGGCGATACTTCCATCGGTCAGATCGAGGACGTGCTGGTCGACCTCAACCACGCGACTACGTCCGCTGTGATCCTCTCGGTCGGGGGATTTTTGGGTATGGGTGAGAAACTTGTTGCCACCCCCGTGACGGCCATCAAGGTCGACAGCGAGGCCAAATTCACCACCGACCTGACGAAGGAACAGCTGGCCAACGCACCTGCTTTCGATTTTGCAAAGCTGAAGTAGCAGCCAAATAGACTATCCACGACGGAGGAAACGATGGGCTTACTTCTATTGATCGTGCTGGTTATCTTGATCTTTGGCGGGGGCGGCTACGGCTACTCGCGCTACGGCTACGGCGGGGGGATCGGCATCGGCGGAATCCTCCTCATTGTCCTGATTGTCTATCTGCTGTTCGGCTACGGGCGGTTTTAGCGTCCGGGGGGCGCGGTGCCGCTACAGTCGCGTTTCCCCCGAAGGACCCAAGATGGCTCTACCGCAATACCCAGCCGACATCGACCCCGAGTTCTGGCTGCCGCCTCCCGTTGCCGAAGCGCGAAGAACTCAGCCCCGAGGCCCAGGTGGCCTACGACCGCCTGATCAGCACATCCTCCCGGAACCTGCGCGGCTTGCGCGGGCCGGGCGGCATCCAGCTGCACAGCCCCGAGCTGTCGCGCGTGTCGCGTCCGCTCAATCATTATCTGCGTTTCGAGGCCGGCCTTGGCGGACGGCTGCGCGAGCTGGCGATCCTCGTCACCGCGCGCGAGCACGACAGCCAGTTCGAATGGGCCGCGCACGAAGCCGAGGCGCTACGCGAAGGCGTCGCGCCCGAGCTGATCGACATCGTGCGCCATCGCCGCGGCCTCGACGGCGTCGCCCAGGCCGACGCCGTCGTCATCGCGCTCGGCCGCGAGATGTTCGGCGCGCGGCGCGTGTCATCGGAAACCTTCGCCCGTTGCCTCGCGCAATTCGGGCGGCGCAAGCTCGTCGATCTCGTCGCGCTGATGGGCAATTACGCGGCGACCGCGGCGCTCCTCACCGCGTTCGACACACGGCTCGACCCCCGCCAGGAACCGGGCCTGCCCGAGCTCTAGCCCTTTGTCTTCCGCCCGAGACTGCGCCGCACGACCTCGGGAGCCATCTTCAGCCAGCGCCCGATGCGCGGCCGCGCGCGGCGCATCATCATGCGGTAGAGGTCGGGGTGGACGAGGGCGATCGGCTCCTCCGGCGTCGCCGCCGCGGCGCGATCGAGTGCCGGGTTCGCCGCCAGCGTTTCGGCTCCGGCGTAAAGCAGCAGGTTTTGCTTGTACCAGAACGCCACGTCGGGATCGTCCCACAGCGGCTTGCGAAACGTGTCGATCGCCCGGTAGCCGCGCGCGGCGAACAGCGCCGCCCAATAGCCCGGCCATTGTTCGTTGACGTGTTCGGTGCCGCCTTGGCCCGGCACGGCCGCCGAAAACAGCACCAGCGGTGCGAGTTCCGCCAGCTCGGCGACCAAGCCCGCGGCGCGCGCGGCCGGCAGATGCTCGGCGACCTCGACGCACACCGCGAGATCGAACCGGCGCTTGAGGTCGAGCGGCTCGTCGAGCCGCGCGCGCCGGAAATTCGCCAGCGGGATTTTCAGCGCCGCGTCGTCGACCCACGGCCCGTCGAGGCCCAGCACGTCGTTGACCCCGGCATCGCGAAACGCCGCCAGCCAGCTCCCCACCCCGCAGCCGATATCGACGACGCTGGTGAGCGAGGCCAATTCCAATACCATCGGCACGATGCGCCGCGCCGACTTCTCGGAGGTTTCGCCGAGCGCTCGATAGAACGCTCGGCCATAGGGTGCGGGTGTCCCGTCCGGGTTCAGCGTGTTGGCGTAGGGCGCGGCCATCCAAGAGTTTTCAAAAGATCCCCGGGTCAAGCCCGGGGATGACGAGAGCGAGCACCCGCTCTCGTCAGTTCAGCCCGTAGAGCCGAACCACGTTGTCGTGGACGATCTTCTTCTGCGTCGCGGCCGAGAACCCGGCGAGGTTCTGCTCCAAGGTCGCGCGCGAGTTCGGCCAGATGCAGTCCGGGTGCGGATAATCGGCGCCCCAGATGATGTTGTCCTCGCCGATCAGCGGGACGATCGGCTCGAGATACTTGTCCTGCTGGTAGGTCACAAAGCCCTGGCGACGGAAATAGTCGCTCGGCTTCATCTTGAACCCGAGGCTGCGCGCGCGGTCGTGGTACTCGGTGTCGCAGCGATCGAACACATAGGGCAGCCAGGTCACCCCCGACTCGCCGAGCACGAAGTTGAAGTCGGGGTATTTCTCGCAGGCGCCCGAGGCGAGGATCGACGCCAGCACCTCCATCGTGTCGAGCTGGAACAGAGTCGAGCGCACCAGCCGCCATTGGGTGAAGACCTCTTTTTCCATCTCCGGCGTGTCCGGCGCGCGCACCGCCTTGAACCCGGTCGAGTGGAACGAGATCGGGAACTTGCACTCGGCCGCGGCTTCCCACAGCGCGAACCAGTCGGGGTGGTAAAGCGGCGGGGTCATGCGCTTGAACGCAAGATCGCCGCCCTTCAATCCCATCTTGGCGCAGCGCCGCACCTCGGCCGCCGCCGCCTTCGGGTCGGTGTTGGGGATGATCGCCAGCGGGAACACCCGATTCGCATCGGCGCGCTTGGCGAAGTCGGCGACCCAGTCGTTGTACATCTGGTCGACCCAGCCGCGCAGGTCGGCGCTGTCGATCAAATCGTTGACCATCAGGCAGCCGTAGATGATCTCCTTTTCGAGCTCGTCGCGGTCGAGATCGGCGATACGCAACTCCGGCGTCGTCGGGCGCGGATTGGCGCCGGGATAGGAATTCCACTCGAAGCCGAGACCGGCCATCTCGTCGATATGGTCGAATGACCCTTTCGTATAGGGCAGGAAACCGGGGCCGACGCCGTTCCACATGCCGCGGTCGATGTCGTCGACAAACCAGTGCTGGCCGTCATTGCGCTCCTCGACACGGGGCGCCAGCTTCTTCCATTTCTGGGGCGCCTGCGACGACCACAGATCGGCCGGGCAATAGGTCAGGTCGATATGGTTGTCGCCGGAAATGAGCTTGTGCTGCATCGAGGACTCCCTGGTCGATGGCGCGGCGCGCGATTCGCTCGCGAAACCGTAGCGCTATCTTACGAATGACGCCGGCTTGGTCTACAGAAATACGGGCAAACCGGCCATGCGCCCGCGACGCGCGCGCAATCCCGCACGTGTCGGGCAACATGCCGGCCCGCGGCCCGTTATCATCGACACGCCGATCTCGGAGAATTTCATGCCCGATACGGGCGATACCGCCGCCCCGCCGGCGGCCATGAACATGAACATCCGCGCCATCTATGGCGCGCTGATGGTGGTGATGCTTTTGGCGTCGCTCGATTCGACGATCGTCTCCACCGCGCTGCCGACCATCGTCGGCGAGTTCGGCCAGCTTGCCCATCTGTCATGGATCGTCACCGCCTATCTGCTCGCCACGACCATCGTCACGCCGCTTTACGGCAAGCTCGGCGACCTCTTCGGCCGCAAGATCGTGCTGCAATCGGCGATCCTCCTCTTCCTTGTCGGCTCGGCGCTCTGTGGATTGAGCCAATCGATGGGCGCGCTGATCGCGTTTCGCGCGCTGCAAGGCCTCGGCGGCGGCGGGCTGATGGTGACGATTACCGCGGTGGTCGGAGACCTGTTCTCGCCGCGCGAGCGCGGCCGCTACCAAGGCGTCTTTGGCGGCATTTTCGCCTTTAGCACCGTACTCGGGCCCTTGATCGGCGGGTTCTTTGTCGAGCAGCTGAGCTGGCGGTGGATTTTCTACGTCAACCTGCCGCTCGGCGTCCTCGCGCTCGCGGTGATCGGCTGGGCGTTCACCGCGCCCGCGACGCGACGCCAGCCGCGCCTCGATCTCGGCGGCGCCGCGCTGCTCGGGGTGATGCTGACCGCGCTCATCCTGTTGACCAGCTTTGGCGGCAACGCGCTGGGCTGGCGCTCGCCCGAGGCGCTGGCTCTCGCCGGCGTCGCCTTGGCGGCCCTTCTCGGTTTCATCTGGGTCGAGCGCCACGTCGCCGAGCCGCTGTTGCCGCTGCACCTTTTCGGCAATCGCATCTTCGCGATCGCTTGCGCGATCGGCTTTATCGTCGGCTTGGCGCTGTTCGGCTCGATCACCTTCATGCCGCTCTATTTGCAGGTGGTGAAGGGCGTGACCCCGACCGAGGCCGGCATGGCCCTCACCCCGATGATGGCCGGCGTGCTCGTCACCTCGATCGCCAGCGGCCGGCTCATCACCCGGATCGGCCGCTACCGGCTGTTCCCGATCGTCGGGACGGCGTTGATGACAATCGCCCTGGCGCTGCTCGCGACCTTAAGCATCGCGACCACGGTGACGGCCGCCTGCCTTTACATGGTCGTGCTCGGGCTGGGATTGGGCATGGTGATGCAAGTGCTGGTGCTGGCGGCGCAGAACGCGGTGCCGTACGAAAATCTCGGGGTCGCGACCTCGGCCACGACCTTGTTCCGCTCGATCGGCGGGTCGATCGGCGTGTCGCTGTTCGGCGCGGTCTTCGCGGGCGAACTGACCGCCGGCCTCGCCGGTTCGTTGCCCGGCGGCGCGCCCGTGTCGATCGAGACCGCCCCCGCTGCGATCCAGGCCCTGCCGAGCGCGATCCGCTCCCTCTATCTCCATGCCTTCACCGCCGCGCTGCACCCGGTCTTCCTGCATGCAGCGATCATCGGCGCCGCGGCCTTCGCGCTGAGCTGGTTACTGCAGGAGGTGCCGCTGCGCGGCTCCGCGCCGATAGCCTCGCGCCCGGCCCCGCCACCGCCCTATACTGGGCGCGACAAGTTCCCCGGAGGATCGTGATGGCCGCGAGCGTGCGCCGGTTGGCGGAAACCTTTGTCGGCGAGGTCTCGGGCGTCGACCTCGCCCGCCTCGACGCCGCGGCGGCCGAAGCCGTCAAATCGGCCTGGCTCGCGCACAAGGTGCTCGTCTTCCACGACCAGACCCTCGACGAGGATCAGCTCGTTGCCTTTGCCAAGACGCTGGGCGATGTCGAAATCCACCTGCGCCAGACCCGTACCAGCGGCCGGCGCGAGGTCATGCTGGTCTCCAACGTCAAGGAAGACGGCAAGCCGATCGGTCGGCTCGGCAACCAGGAACTCAATTGGCATATGGAC
This sequence comes from uncultured Alphaproteobacteria bacterium, assembly GCA_963712835.1. Taxonomy (GTDB): domain Bacteria; phylum Pseudomonadota; class Alphaproteobacteria; order ATCC43930; family CGMCC-115725; genus DATARH01. The sequence continues at coordinate 246,395 of CAVQJJ010000002.1, forward strand.
CAGATCTTCATGGCCCAACCGACCGCCGGCACGATCCTTTATGCCGTTTCGGTAACACCTGAAGGCGGCGACACCTGGTTCTGCGACCTCGGCGCGGCCTATGAGGCGCTGCCGCCAGCCTTGAAGGCACAGGTCGAAGATCAGCGCGCGGTGCATTCCGCCGCCACCGCCGACCGCCGGGTCGGCATCCACCTCACCGACGAGCAACGCACGAGGGCACCCGAGGTGATCCACCCGCTCATCCGCACCCATCCGCTTGCCGGCGAAAAGGGCCTCTATTTCAGCATGAACCACACCGCGCGGATCGACGGCCGGTCGGAGGAAGACAGCCTGCCGCTGCTCGACGCATTGCGCGCCCACGCGACGCAGCCGCGCTTTGTTTACGCGCATCGCTGGCGGGTCGGGGATCTGGTGCTGTGGGACAACGCCTGCACCATGCACCGCCGCGATCCCTTCCCCGATCAGTACCCGCGCCTCATGCGCCGCGTCGGGATCAACTTCCCGGCCGATCTGCGAGTGCCGTTCTAGCCCCCGCATTGCAGGAGAGGGGAGGGGCCCAGCCCGCAGGGTTGGGAGGGTTGAGGGTTCCTGTGGTCGTGCCCTCACCCGCCTCGCTTGCTCGGTATCTCTCCCGCAATGCGGAGAGGGAAGGGAGTACGTTGTATGGAAAACCTCAAAGTCCTCGCCTTCGACACCGGCGGGACGATCCTCGACTGGCACAGCGGCATCAGCGCCGCGCTCGCCGAATGCGGCCAGCGGCGCGGCGTGTCGCATGACTGGGCCGCCTTCACCAACGAGTACCGCCGCCGCGCGCTGCGCCGGATGGTCGGCCAGGTCGATCCACCCTTTAACATCGACGACGCGCATCGCGAATTGCTCGACGAGCTGCTCGCCGAAACAAATATCACCGCCTTCACCGCGGAGGATCGGGCTGCCATCGCCGCGCGCTGGCACTCGCTCGACGCCTGGCCCGATTTCGTGCCGGCGCTGGCGCGGCTGAAGCGGCGCTATGTCTGCTTGTCCTTCACGATCTTGAGCCTGGCGCTGGTGATCGACGTATCGCGCAAGAATGGCATCGCGTGGGACGCGGTCATCGCTTGTGAGATGCTGCGCGTCTACAAGACCCGCCCCGAGGCCTATCAGCGCGCTGCCCGGCTTTTGCAGACGCCGCCCGACAACGTCCTGATGGTCGCCTGCCACAATTTCGACCTCGATGCCGCCCGCGGCGAAGGCTACCGCACCGCCTTTGTCCGCCGTCCCGACGAATGGGGCGCCGCCGGCCCGCCCGACCCCGACCCGAACCCGGCTTGCGACATCGTCGTCGACGGCTTCGCCGAACTCGCCGACCGGCTCGACGCTTAATTCGCGGACAATTTTCGCATTTATTGCGATTGAGGTATTGATAATATCGTATTGCTATCCCACATCCCAGGCTCGTTGATTGTAAGTCCGAAACCGGAGCTTGGACGGGAACGCGGAACGGTCTGCGCAGCAAGGGCAACAAAAACACGTGCTAGCGGGGCACAACAATCATAACAATAGCCCCGAAATTTCCACTCACCTGCGCGCCGCTCAAAAGCACCCGACAAACCGTGAAGTAGGCGGTGAATATGAACTTTGACCACGCGCGGCGAGCCGGCGCCGCGCGAACGGGTTCACCTGGTTTGTCATTCCCGCGCAAGCGGGAACCCATGAACACGGACCTCGCCCGGCTTGGCATGGCCCGTGTTCATGGGTGCCGGGTTCGGCCTTTCAGGCCACCCCGGAATGACAAGTTGGGTGATCGCCGGCCAACGCGGCTCAGAGCCTGACTATGCCTTCTTAATTCCAAACCCGTCCGGCCCGTCTCGAAAATTTATGCCTACCGCCCTTCTCTACCGGCACCGAATAGCGATCGATGCCATGGCGCAGCTCTACCTTCGAGGCGACACGGGAGTCCGGCATAGCCCGTCCGCGGCCGTGCGGCCCGGCGACCTGCCGTTTATCGTCGCCGCCAATATCGCCGCCGGCTGGCTTTACGAGATCGCCGGCCCGTTCTTTTGGGCGGCGCTGGTCGTGATGCTGGCGCTGGGGGGAGTCGCGCCGCGCTGATCCTGGGAAAGGCAGCGCGGCGCCTTCCACCGCCGCTCAGCGGAAATTCCCGACCTCGGACCATACCGCGCCGACCGCCTCGCGCGCCGCCTTGGACATCAGGCCGGCATCATTGGCGATCGTCGTCAACCGGAAGCCCATGTTGATCATCCGCGCCGCATAGGCCGGCTGGCCGCAATGGATGCCGGGGTAGATGCCACGCTTCTTGCACGCCGCCAGCAGCACCTCGTACATGCCGAGCTGCTCGGAATCCTCGGTATCGAGCGCCGGCGTTTTGCCCATCGAGAACGCCAGGTCGCTCGGCCCGACATAGATCGCGCTGATCCCCGGCACGTCGAGGATCGCGTCGATGTTCTCGACCGCCTGGCGCGTCTCGATCATCGGAATGACCAACACCTCATCGTTCGCGGTCTTCTGATAGGTGCCGGCGACGCCATAGGTCGAAGCGCGGATCGGCCCGTTGCTGCGCGCGCCCTTCGGCGGATAGAGCGCATACGACACGAGCGCCCGCGCCTCCTCGGGCGAGTTGATCATCGGGCAGATGACGCCGTAGGCGCCGGCGTCGAGCACCTTGCCGACGATGCCCGGCTCGTTCCACGGCACCCGCACCAGCTTCGTCACCGGAAACCGGTCCATCGCCTGGAAGCACTGCACCATCGTCTGGTAGTCCTGGACGCCGTGCTGCATATCGACCGTGATGCTGTCCCAGCCGCATTGCGCCATGACCTCGGCCGAGAACCCCGATGGGATCGCCAGCCAGCCATTGACCGCCGCTTTGCCGGCCTGCCACCGCTCTTTCAATTTGTTCTCAGCCATATGGTTTTCCCCTTCAATCGTCGAATGGACGCCCGCTCGGCGCCAACGCGTCATCACCGGGCGGATCGTACTCCGCATTTCCGGGCGATGGGAACCGCCGGAACCGAAACCGCTGGTTCCGCAAACCGGATGCTTGCGCTAGGGTCCCGCCAACATCGCGAACAGGGGCTTGCAACCGGGGGAAACGATGCGCCAGCGCACCTTGCACACTGCCGTCTCGATCGCCGTGACGCTTTCCGCCGCGCTCCTCTCGCTCGCCGCGCGCGCCGACACGGTCAAGGTCGGCATCATCAACAGCTATTCCGGCTTTGTCGCCGAGGCCGCCGACGAGATGCAGAAAGGCATCGATCTCTACGCCAAGCTGCACGACAAGGACTTGCCGGACGGCGTCAAGATCGAGCTGTTGAAACGCGACGACACCTCCAACCCGGAGGTTGGCAAGCGGCTGGCGCAAGAGCTCATCACCCGCGACCACGTGCAGGCGCTGATGGGGATCATCCTGTCGCCGGTCGCCGCCGCGGTGGCGCCGCTCACCGCCGAGGCCAAGGTGCCGCTGGTGCTCACCAACGCCGCCGGCGTCCAGCTGACCCGGCTCTCGCCCTACATCGTCCGCACCTCATTCACCCTGTGGCAGCAATGCCAGCCGATCGGCAAATGGGCCGCGGAGCGGGGCTGGAAGACCGGCTACACCGAAGTCACCGACTTCATCGCCGGCCACGATTCCGAAGGCGCCTTCGTCAAGGGCTTCACCGATGGCGGCGGCAAGATACTCGATTCCGTGCGATTCCCGGTGCAGAACCCGGACTTCGTTCCCTTCGTCCAGCGGGTCAAGGACGCCAAGCCCGATGTCGCCTTCCTGTGGGTTCCGGCGCAGACCCAGGCGACCGCGATGATGAACGCGGTGCGCGACCTCGGGCTGCGCGAGGCCGGCATCCACATCGTCTCGGCGCAGGATTTGTTGCCCGACGAACAACTGCCGAAGATGGGCGACACGCCGCTCGGCCTCATCACCGCCGGCAATTATTCGACCGCCGGCGACCGCCCGGCCAACAAGGCATTCCTCGCCGCCTGGGCCAAGGAATACGGCGACCAGTCGATCCCCGATTTCTTTTCGGTCGACGGCTGGGACGGGATGGCCGCGATCTACGACCTGGTCAAGCAGACCAAGGGCAAGTTCACCGCCGGCGAGGCAATGGCGTTTCTTTCGCATTGGAAGAACCCCGACAGCCCGCGCGGCCCGATCGAGATCGACCCGAACACCCGCGACATCGTCCAGAACATCTACATCCGCGAGGTCAAGAAGGTCGACGGCAAGCTCGCCAATGTCGAGATCCAGACGATCCCCATGGTCAAGGACCCGTGGAAAGAGCTGAACCCGGCGAAGTGACGAGCCTTTGAGACGGCCGCTGCATGCCGACCGTGCGTCCTTCGAGACGCCCACTTCGTGGGCTCCTCAGGATGAGGACGATTTTCGAATGGCATCACGAACCTCCCTCATCCTGAGAGGCTGACTTGAAATGAATTCAACGTTTCCGATGAGCTGGATTTCTTCGTCTTTCCCGCGGAAGCGGGAACCCAGGGGCGAGCGACGAGGCAGAGGTCCAAGTTCCAGCCTCGGCTGAGGCTGAGCCATTGACCCGCCGGTACGGTCGCCCTGGGCCCCCGCTTTCGCGGCGGAGACGATAATTGTTTGACTGGGTTGATTTCATTTTGAGTCTGACTCCGAGGAGCGCCCATGGACTTTAGTCCAGGGCGCGTCTCGAAGGCGAAGGACGCACGATGAGCACAATCATCGACGCCGTCACCGGCATCGGCCTGCACGGCCTCGCCTTTGCGATGGTGCTCTATCTGATCTCGGTCGGCTTGTCGGTGACGATGGGGCTGATGGGGTTCGTCAATCTGGCGCATGGCGTCTTCGCGATGCTCGGCGGCTATGTGCTGACCCAGTTGATGCGCCGCTACGGTGTGCCCTTTGCTCTCGCTTTGCCGGCCGCCGCGATCGCCTGCGGGCTCGTCAGCGTACCTTTGGAGCGGCTGCTCTACCGTCGCTTCTACGGCGGAGAAGAACTCGACCAGGTTCTGCTGACGATGGGCCTCATCTTCGTCTCCGTCGCCGGTGCGACCTATTTTTGGGGACCCTTGTCCCAGCAATTGGAGCCGCCGGCTTGGCTCAGCGGCCAGGTCGATCTCGGCTTCCGTTACTTTCCGGCCTACCGCTTCTTCCTGATCGTCTGCGGGGCGGTGCTGGTGACGGTCTTGTGGCTCGGCCTGGAGCGCACCCGGTTCGGCGCCCAGATCCGCGCCGCGGTCGACAATTTGCGCATGGCGCAATCGGTCGGGATCAACACCTCGCGCCTCTTCATGCTGACCTTCGCGCTGGGCAGCGGCCTTGCGGGCTTGGGCGGCGCGCTCGGCGCCGATTTGTTGGCGATCACCCCGTCCTACGCGCTGCAAAACCTCGTCTATTTCATCATTGTCGTCGCCGTCGGCGGGCTCGGCAGCATTCGCGGTCCCTTTGTCGCCGCGTTGCTGATCGGCATCGCCGACACCGGCCTCAAATACCTCGTGCCGCAGCTCGGCGCTTTCTTCATCTATGCGTTGACCATGGCCTTGTTGCTGTGGCGGCCGCAGGGCCTCTTCGGCCGAGCCTGATGCCCTCCGTCACCGATCGCAGCGCCGTCATCGACGCGTTCGCGCGGCGTCACCGTTACCGGCCTCTCGAAGCGACCCCGTGGGTTCTCGCTGTCCTTGCCTATTTTTTGCTGCCGGACTATCTGCCGCTCGGCGCGCAGATTTTCGCGACGATCCTCTTCGTGCTCTCGACCGATTTGGTGCTCGGCTATGCCGGGATCGTGACGCTCGGCCAGGCGGCTTTCTTCGGCTCCGGCGCCTATACCGCCGGCATCCTCGCGGCGAACGGCTGGGGCGAGCCGATCAGCGGCCTTGTCGCCGCGATGGCGGTGGCGGCGCTTATCGGCCTCCTGTCCGGGCTCATCATCCTGCGCACGACGGGGCTGGCGCTGCTGATACAGACCCTCATCGTCGCCTCGATGCTCTACGAGCTGGCCAACAAGGCGGGGCGCTGGACCGGCGGTGACGACGGGCTGCAGGGCATGGATGTCTGGCCGATCTTCGGCGTCTTCCATTTCGGCCTGTTCGGCCATGTCGCCTACATCTATTGCCTCATCGTGCTGTTTCTCGGCTGGCTCACCGTTCGGGCGATCGTGCATTCGCCGTTCGGCCGCTCGCTGACGGGGACGCGCGAGAACGTCGCCCGCATGCATGCGATCGGCGCGCCGGTCAGGCGCCGTCTGCTCATCGTTTACACCATCGCGGCGGCATTGGCCGGTGCGTCCGGTGCGCTGATCGCGCAAACGACGAGCTTTGTCGGCCTGACGTCGCTCAGCCTCGAACGCTCGGGCAACGCGCTGATCATGTTGATCATCGGCGGCGTCGGCCAGCTCTACGGCGCGTTCGTCGGCGTGCCGCTGTTCATGATCGCGCAGGACCGCTTCTCCGAGATCGACCCGGTCTATTGGTATTTCTGGCTCGGCGTGCTGATGATCGCGGTCGTCCTGTTCGCTCGCGGCGGTGTGCTAGGGCTCCTGGAGCGGCTGTGGCGGCGATGAGCGATGCCGCGCTGGAGACCCGCGGCCTCTCCAAAAGCTTCGGCGCGCTCAGCGTCGCCAGCGCGATCGACTTTCGTCTCGAAAAAGGCGCGCGCCACGCGCTGATAGGGCCGAACGGCGCCGGCAAGACCAGCTTTGTGAACCTGCTGACCGGCGCGCTGCGGCCAAGCGGCGGCACGATCCATCTCGACAGCGCCGACATCACCCATCTCGCGCAATCGCTGCGCGTCAAACGCGGCCTCGCCCGGACGTTCCAGATCAACACCCTGTTCCGCCGCCTCTGCGTGCTGGAGAACGTGACCTTGGCGATCGCCGAGCGCGAGGGCGTGGCGGGAGCGCTGTTGCGCCCCGCCGGCCGCCATCGCGCGATCATCGAGGAGGCGTACAGTCTGTTGGAGACGCTCGGCCTCGCCGATGCGGCGCTGCAGCCGGTCAACGCGCTGGCTTACGGACGCCAACGTCTGGTCGAAATTGCCGTGGCGCTGGGTCTCGCACCCAAAGTGCTGCTGCTCGACGAACCGGCGGCCGGTATCCCCTCGGGCGAGAGCGGCGTCATCGTCGACATGCTCGAACGGCTGCCGGCCGACATCTCGGTGCTGATCATCGAGCACGACATGGACCTGGTGTTTCGCCTGGCGACGACGATCACCGTGCTGGTGCAGGGCCGCATCCTCGTCGAAGGCCCGCCCGAGGCGATCGCCGGCGATCCGCGCGTCCGCGAAGTCTACCTCGGCGACCGCAAGCGATGACTGGGCTCATCCTCGAAGGCGTCGTCGCCGGCTACGGCGAGACGGTCGTCGTCGAAGGCATCTCGCTCGTCGTGCCAACGGGCGGCACGCTCGCCGTGCTGGGCCGCAACGGCGTCGGCAAGACGACGCTGCTGGCGACGATCATGGGCCACACCAACTTGCGCGCCGGCCGGATCGGTTTCGCCGGCGATGACATCTCCAACCTGGCGCCCTACCGCCGCGCCCGACGCGGCATCGGCTTCGTGCCGCAGGAGCGCGAGATTTTCCACTCGCTGACCGTGGCCGAGAATCTGACGGTCGCGGCCCGCCCGGGCGGCTGGTCGCTCGCGCGGGTCTACGACCTCTTCCCGCCGCTCGCCTCGCGCCGCTTCAATCGCGGCAACCAGCTGTCCGGCGGCGAGCAGCAGATGCTGGCGATCGGCCGCGCGCTGATGGGCAACCCGTCGCTCTTACTGATGGACGAGCCGCTGGAAGGGCTGGCGCCGGTGATCGTCGACAGCCTGCTCGACGCCTTCGACTGGCTGAAGCGCGAGCAGACCTTGGCGATGGTGCTGATCGAGCAGCATGCGCGGATCGCGCTCGAATTCGCGAGCCAAGCGATCGTCCTCGATCGCGGTACGATCGTGTTTTATGGCGAAAGCAGCCTCCTCCTGGGCGACCCGGATCGTCTGCACCGGCTGATCGGGGTCAACGCCGACCGCTAACAACCTCGACCACTTCGATGCGCTGGATTGGTCGGCTCGGCCCACAGCGCCCGCATCACCCGCACCTGGCCGGTGGATCGAGGTTTCCCCTTGTCTTTGCCGAGGCCGGTGCGGGGGTTATGCTGCGCTCACGGATTGGTGAGGGTGAGGGCGATGATCAAGCGGTTTCATGCACTTTATGTCGGCCAGATCGACCTCGACAATGTCGGCCTCAGCGGCACGCCGGCGAACGAACGGCGCTACTCGAGTGAGCGTCTCGCCGAGGTGTTTGAGACCTCGCGGCGGGTCGCCAAGGTAATGGACGAACTCGGCTATTACTGCTTCTGGGCGGCCGAGCACCACTTCCAGCACGAGGGCTATGAGTGCATCCCCAACCTCATCCAATGGGGGCTGTGGCTGGCGACGCAGACCAAGCAGCTCAAATTCGGCTGCGGCTTCAACATCCTCCCGATGTGGCACCCGATCCGCCTCGCCGAGGATTACGCGATGGCCGATATCGTCACCGACGGGCGCGTGGTGATGGGGGTGGGGCGCGGCTACCACACGCGCGAGGTCGAGACGTTCGGTGCGCCGCTGCTCGATGCGCAGGCCAATCGCGAGATTTTCGAGGAAGGGCTCGACCTGCTCCTCAAGTGCTTTAACGAGGAAAGCTTCAGCCACAAGGGCAAATACTTCACCTGTCCGCCGGGTGTGCCCTATCGCGGCTATGACCTCAAAGAAATCACCATGGTGCCGCGGCCGAAGCACCTTCCAGCCGAAATCTACATGCCGATCGCCAGCGGCCGCACCATCGACCTGATGGCGCAGAAGGGGCTCAAGGCGATGGTGACGCTGAACGGCGAGAAAATCCTCGACGACGTGGTGCAGGCCTTCCACCAGGCCTGCGAGAAGCACGGCCGGGCGGGGCCGATCGGCAAGGACATGGTGTGGGGCGCGGGCATCTACCTCGCCGACAGTGAGGAGGAAGCGATCCGCCGGCTCGAACCGGCGCATGATGAGCGCTTCAAATGGTTCGCGCCCTTCGGTTTCGTGCGCTACGCCGACGAGCAGGGTCGCACATGGGGCAGCCCCGGCGCGCCGACGTCGATCCCGACGCTCAGGGAAGGCGTGAAGCAGAAGGCCTGGTTCTGCGGCCGGCCGGAGGACGTCATCGCCGGCATCAAGTCGGTCGAGGCGCGCTATCCCGGCCTCGAGGACTTCATGATCCACTGGGCCGAGGGCCTGTCGCCGGCCGAGTTCACCGAGCAACTGCGGTGGTTCGCGAAAGAGGTGATGCCGGCGTTCAAGTAATCGGTAAACCCACTCCCGCAAGCGGGAGCGGGAATTGACTGCGGCGAAGCCGCTGGTGGCGCGCACGCGGCGCCTGACGTATAGTCTCCTCAACAATCACGAAGCGCCCGCGAGGCGTTGAACGGGGAGGCTCTCATGTCGGAAACCGCGCTCGCGGTGTCGTCTCCATGGTATCGCACGCTCAACAGCCAGCAGTGGAAAGTGCTGTTCGCCTCGAACCTGGGGTGGCTGTTCGACGGGTTCGAGATTTACGCGCTGTTCGTGACGGTCGGGTTCGCGCTGCACCAGCTGCTTGACCCGTCGCAATATTCGGCGATTCCGAAATATGCCGGCTATGTGCTGGCGATGACGGTGTTCGGCTGGGCGACCGGCGGCGTCATCGGCGGCATCATCGCCGATTACATCGGCCGCAAGCGAACGATGATGCTGGCGATCCTCGCCTATTCGCTGACGACCGGGCTCTCCGCCTTTGCCTGGAGCTGGGAATCGTTCGCGGTGCTGCGGTTTCTGGTCGGTGTCGGGATCGGCTCGGAATGGGCGACCGGGGCGTCGATCGTCTCCGAATTGTGGCCCGACCATGCGCGCGGCAAGGGCGGCGGGCTTCTGCAATGCGGCGCCGGGATTGGGGGCATTCTCGCCTCGGCGCTGTGGATCGTCATCGGCACGGCAGGGCCGGGCGCGTGGCGCTATATGTACCTGATCGGCGTGCTGCCAGCGCTGGTGTGCCTGTGGATCTGGAAGAACATCCCGGAATCGCCGCGCTGGGAGCAGACAAACGAGCGGCGCCGCGAAGCGCGGGCGATCCGGGCGAGCGGCGGAACCGTCGAGGGCGAGCATGCCGCGCTCACTCGCTTCACGGTCTCCGACCTCTTCGCCGAGAAGGCGGTGCGCCGACCGCTCATCGCGTCGTTCCTCATGATGCTGTCGGTCACCTTCGCGTTCTGGGGCGTGGCGACGTTCATCCCGACCTATGTCGGCGGGGTCGCCGCCAAGGCGGGTGGCTCGGCGGCGGAATTTGCCGGCTATGCCTCGATGATCACCAATATTTGCGGCACCGTCGGCTTTGTCGCCCTCGGCTTCCTCGCCGACGCGATCGGCCGCAAGCCGACCGTGATGCTGTGGTACGCCGCGTGCCTGGTGCTGACGCCGGTGGTCTATTTGTGGGCGCAGGACCTGCGCGTGCTGTTGCCGTGCGTCGGCCTGTTCGGCTTCTTCACGCTGGGGATCTGGGCATGGGCGCCGGTCTGGCTGCCCGAGCTGTTCCCGACACGGATGCGCGGCACGGCGATCGCCTTCACCTTCAACGCGCCGCGTTTCATCTCGTGCATCGGGCCGCTGATCGCCGGCTCGCTGATCGTCGGGCTCGGCGGCTACGGACCGGCGGCGACGCTGGTCGGACTGTTCTTCATCCTCGGCGTCGCCGCGGCGCCGTTCCTGCCCGAGACCAACGGTAAGCCGCTGCCCGATACGATGTGAGGGCGGCCTAGCGCGACGCGATGCCCTCACCCATCTCGCGCCGGGGCGCTCGGCACCCCGGCCTTCGCCGGGGCAGCCTCTCTCCCGGCATGCGGGAGAGCGGCCAAGCAAGGCAGCGCTCAAAAAGCCGATGGGAAAGTCCTGCTCATCGGCAGCCACCCAGCAGGTTCCGGCACGGATGCATCCGAGATGCACGGCGTCGCCGGGCACGCTGCTTTTGGCGGCCCAGTCAAGACCGGATACCATTGGAAGCGCCGGGCTGCGGAGCGTTCAACGGCAGATAGAAGCACGGCATCGCTGTCTCGGGCCGGGCGGATGCGGGTAATCACGCGGACGAATGTAGGATGCGCCTAGAGTCTGCCGCGCAGACGTCTCGACAAGCGGGCCGGGCTCGCGGACGAAGGGGTTGAGTTCCGATGCCGCGACGTCAAACGGGACAGCTAACCCGGCTGCTCCGCGAGCACGCCAACGAGCCGATCACGGCGGATGCTATCATGCCGGCTGGTGCTCCGGGTTCTCCCGCATGCCGGGAGGCCCGCCCTCGGACGACGGCACAACGATCCAATCCATAAACCGGCGCAGATTGCCTTTCCCGGCGCCGCTTAATCTCGGCCTCAAGGTCGACGATCATTCGATCGATCAATCTGCGCTTATCGGGCGTAAGCATATCGCTTTTGCGGCGCTCGATCAGATCGGCAAGCGCACGCTCCAGGTCTCGCGGCTCGCTTAGCATATCCCCTGGGCTGTGATTTCTTCTTGCCCCGCGAACATGCGTTTGTAGGAAACGCTCCCAGTTAGGCGCTTAATTGGCCGATTTTTTATCGGCCTGCTTCGCCGAGCGGCGATCCAAAATACTGATTTTATATGATATCGGGCGAGGGGTAACCCAGAATCGGGCGAGGGGATAGCCCAGAAACGACAAACGCCCGACTGGCGCCGTGGCGCCGTCGGGCGTTTCGGTAACCGAAGCTTAGAGCTTGGTCGCGATGGTGTTGAACGTGCTCGAGAGGTTGGTGCCGACGGTGCCCATAACGGTCACGGCGGCGACGGCGATCAACGCAGCGATCAGACCATACTCGATCGCGGTTGCTCCGTCTTCGTTCCTCAAGAGCTTCAGAATGCTCGTGAACATGAAAAACCTCCAAGGGGGCTGACGGAGGGAGGATGGCCCCAAAGAATTTCCAAACCGTAAATGCCGGTGGTTAAAAGATTGCATTGCGTCCAAAAGTAAATGCGCCGCGAAATCGGCCGGGACGCATGCTGGCGAGCCGCTTTCGCGGCCCGCCGATTATACATTCCAATGTTTAAGACTGTCCGGCGGCGACGATCTCCTCGTCGGTGGGGAAGCGCCCGGTCTGCTTTTTAGAATACCTCAGCACGCCGTCGACGGTGATGTCGAAAACCCCCGCGACGCCCGGCACCAGCTCAACTTCGGCGCCGGTATTTCTCTTCCAACAAGGCCCTCGCACGGAGGGCGCGCGGCTCATAGTTTCAAGGCTTGCACCAATCGATCCTGACTTTCACGGCAAAGCCTCCACACAAAGCTGTTGCTGCCGAGCGCGAGCTTACCACATTGTGCGCCCCGCTGGCGAAGGGAGGACGGAGCGGATGGCCGCGAGCACCGGCGAGCGGTGGCAGGACGCGCTTTACGACCTGCTGCGCCGCCATAATATCACGCAATTCGCCTATGTGCCGGATGCGGGGCACCGCATCCTGATCGATCGTTCGCTCGCCGACCCGGGCGTGCATTCGGTGGCGCTGACCACCGAGGAGGAGGGCGTCGCGCTGCTCGCGGGCGCCGATCTCGGCGGGGCGCGCGGCGTGCTCTTGATGCAGTCGAGCGGCGCCGGCAACTGCATCAACATGCTCTCGCTCGCCAAGGGCGGGCGCTTTCCGATGTTGATGCTGATCAGCATGCGCGGCGATTTCGGCGAAGGGAACCCGTGGCAATTCCCGATGGGCCAGGCGGTCGAGCCGGTGCTTGAGGCCATGGGGGTCATCGTCGAGCGCGTGGAAAAGCCGGAGGAGGTGATCGCGACCGTCGAGGCGGCGATCACCGTGGTGTTCCAGAGCGGCAATGCCGTTGCCGTGCTGCTGACGCAGAAGCTGCTCGGCGCGAAGGCGTTTTAGGGAGCTGATACATGGCCATGCGATATCCGGCCGGGGTCGATGTCGCCGCGGCAGTCGCGGCGGGCTTTGTGCTCGACCGCTGCGAGGCGGTGCCGGCGCTGATCGGCAAGGCCGAGGATTTCCTCATCGTCACCGGTCTTGCCGGCACGGCACGCGATATCGCCGCGCTGACGCATGATAGCGCGCAGATCTACACGATGGCGGGCGCCATGGGCGGAGCGGCGATGATCGGGCTCGGCCTTGCGCTGGCGCGACCCGACAAGCGGGTGCTGGTCGCGACCGGCGACGGTGAGATCCTGATGAATGTCGGCGCTCTGGCAACGATCGCGGTGATGAACCCAGCGAACCTGTCGGTCCTTGTCGTCGACAATGGGCATTATGGCGAGACCGGCTGGCAGAAGAGCCATACCAGCCTCGGCGTCGACCTGGAAAAGATCGCGATCGGCTCCGGATTTCAGCGCACGCGGACGATCTCGACGGAAGGCGATCTCACCGACGGCGCGCGGCTGCTGCGCGAGGGCAACGGCGCCGCCTTTATCGTGCTGCGCGTCGCGCCGGCCGAGCCGCCCGCCTACAAGCGCAATTTCGACCCCGCCGCCTGCCGCAACCGTTTCCGTGGGGCGCTGCTCGGCGCCTAATAGGCCCTCCCAAATTTAGATTCTGGTAATAAATTCCGCTTCAATTTAGCGGATTGTCGGGAGGAGCCGAAACATGGCCGATCCTGTGGTCTTGGCGAAAGTGAAGGCGCCGGGCGGCGAGGGTAGCGTCGCGCCGGAACGGCGTCCCGGCGCCGAAGAGGCGATCAACCGGCGGATTTTCGAGACTTCGATCGATTTGATCGTTGTCGTCGATCGGCGCGGCACGTTTGTCCGCGTCAGCCCCAGCGCGCGGGCGATCATCGGTTATAGCCCCAAAGAACTGATCGGGCGCAGCGCCAAGGAAATCCTCTACCCGCCCGATCTCGACAACACCCGCGGGGAGATGCAGCGCGCGCGGCGTTACGGCGAGACGCGCAATTTCGAGTGCCGTTATGTGCATCGCGAAGGCCATCCGGTGCCGCTAGCATGGACCGGGGTATGGTCGGATGCCGAGCAGCAGCATTTCTTTATCGGCCGCGACATCAGCGAACGCCTGGAAACCGAAGCGCGGCTGCGGCAATCGCAGAAGATGGAGGCGATCGGCAATCTCACCGGCGGCTTGGCGCACGATTTCAACAATCTGCTCGGCGTCATCATCGGCAATCTCGATGTGATGCGCGCCCGCGGCGCGCTGGCGCCGCAAGACGGCGAGCTAGTGGCCGACGCGCTCGACGCCGCGCTCCGCGGCGCCGAGCTGACCCGGCGGTTGCTGGCGTTCGCGCGCCGCCAGCCGCTCGCCCCGGCCGATGTCGCGATCGACACACTGGTCGGCGGTATTGTCGGGTTGATGCGCCGAACGCTCGGCGAAGACATTTCGATCGATGTCGAGTTCGGCGACGATGTCTGGCCGGTGCATGCCGACCCAGCGCAACTCGAAGCCGCGATCCTCAACCTGGCGAACAACGCGCGCGACGCAATGCCGAAGGGCGGCCGGCTGATGATCACCACCGGCAATCGCCATCTCGACGCCGACTATGCCGCGCTGCACCCCGAGCTTGCGCCGGGGGATTACGCGATGGTCGAGGTTACCGATACCGGCAGCGGCATTGCGCCCGAGGCGATCGACTGCATTTTCGAGCCGTTCTTCACCACCAAGGAGGCGGGGAAGGGCACGGGGCTCGGCCTCAGCATGGTGTTCGGCTTCATCAAGCAGTCGGGCGGCCACATCAACGTCTACAGCGAGCCGGGAAGCGGCACGACCTTTCGTCTTTATCTGCCGCGCCGGAAGGAAGAGGTTGCCGCGGCGGCGCCGACCGGGGCGGTCGCGCCGGCGAAGGCCACGGGCGGCAGCGAGACCGTACTGCTCGTCGAGGACAACGAGGCGATGCGGCGCGTCGCGCGGCGCCAGCTCGAGGCGCTCGGCTATCGCGTGCTGGAGGCCGCTCAGGCCGCCGCGGCGCTCGACATCCTGGCGCGCGAGCCGGTCGACCTCTTGTTCAGCGACATCGTGATGCCCGGCGGCGCCAGCGGCTTCGAGCTGGCGCGCATCGCGACCGCGCGCTGGCCGGCGCTTAAGATATTGCTGACCTCGGGGTTCCCCGAGGCGAAGATGCAGGGCAATGGCGAAACCATCGCGGGCGTGCGTCTGTTGTCGAAGCCCTACCGCCGCGACGACCTTGCCCAGGCGTTGCGCGAGAGCCTGGAAGCGCCGTCGCCCTAGCTGGCCGAGAAGCTTAGCAGCTTAATTGATCCGGGGCGGTGCGCGGCCGAGCACCGGCAAGCGGCTGGCAATCAGCACCACAGCGAAGGTGATGAGGAGGAGCGTGATCCCCAAGACGGCGATCGCGCCCAGATCGCCCGAACTCGTTGAGGTCGTAGATGATCACCGAGACGACTTTGGTGTTGGCCGTGGTCAGCATAATCGTCGCCGACAATTCGCGGATCACGCCGATAAACACGAAGCACCAGGTCGCAATGACACTCGACCGCAACAGCGGCGCGGTGATCTGCCATAGCGAGCGCAGCCGGTTGGCGCCAAAGATGCGGCTGGCCTCTTCGAGCTCGGGATGCAGCCCGCGAAACGCCGCGGCGAGCTGCTGATAGCCGGCGGGCAGCTCGATCGTGATGAAGGCGAGGAACAGGATCCACAACGTGCCGTAGAGCACGACCGGCGGGCGCGTGTAGGCGAGAAACAGCCCGACCCCGAGGACGATGCCGGGGATCGCTACCGGCGCGGTCGCGAGAAAGCCGAGCAGGCGATGCCCGACGCCGAGCCGGCGCGTCGTCGCATAGCTGACGAAAAGCGCCAACACGGTGCCGGCAGTCGCGCTGACGATGCCGAGCAGCACGGTGTTCCACAACGCCAACCTTGTCTGCGAGAAATCGACGAACACGAAACGCAGATTGCGCAAGCTGAGCGTGTCGAGAGTCAGCGGGTCGGAGGGCGTCTTTACCAGCGCGGTCTTGATGAGCGCGGCATAGGGCAGAAAGATCGGCAGCGACAAGAGACCGAGCGCGAAGAACAGCGCCGGCCAACGCCACGCGCCCAGCCGCACGCGGCGCGGCGCGCTCGACCGGCCGCCGATCGCGGTATAGCCGCGCCGGCCGAGCAGCATCTGCTGGCCGCGCAGCAGCCCGATCGTCAGCACCAGCAGCGGCATCGCCGCCGCCGCGGCGAGGTGCGCGTGCGGCGGGTACTGGAAAAGGCTCCAGATTTTCGTGGTGATGACGTGAAACCCGGCGGGAAGGGCCAGGATCGCCGGTGTGCCAAACTGGGTCAGCGCCTGGACGAACGACAGCAGCGCGCCGGCGAGCAGCGCCGGCGCGATCATCGGCAATGTTACCCGGCGCAGGGTTCGGAAGCGGCTCGCGCCGAGGATCGCCGAGGCGTCCTCGAGCTCGCCGGGGATGTTGTCGAGCGCGTTGGCGAGCAGCACGAACACCAGCGGAAACGCATAACAGGCGATGCAGAACACCACGCCGCCAGCGCTGTAGATGTTGAAGAGATGCTCGTACGGCCCGAGCCCAAAGATCGCCCGGGCCGCGTCGTTGAGCATGCCGCTGTTCGGCGCGGCGAGCAGCTCCCAGGCGATCGCGCCGAGAAATGGCGGGGTCACGAAGGACGCGGTCACCAGGCTGCGGATCACCCGGCCGAACGGCATGTCGGTGCGGGCGACGAGCCAGGCGAGCGGCAGCGCCGCGCCGCAGGCGCCGGCGGCGACGCCGACGGCGATGCCGAGCGCCGTCAGGTAGGGCAGGGCGAAACTCGGGTCGCCGGCCAGCCGGGTGAAATTGCCGAGGGTCAGCCGGCCGGCATCGTCGGTGATGCTGTACCAGGCGAGCCAGCCGATCGGCAGCAGGACCAGCCCGCACAGCACCAAACCGACGAGCGCGAGCAGCGGGCTCAGCGCATCGATTCGCCAGACGCGACGGGGTGCTGGAGCGGCTTCGGCGGTGGTCGTCACGCGCTGCGGGTTCCTCTGCTGGTTCAGTTCAGGACGGTAGGGAAAGTTCGCAAAACCGGCAATTGCGCGGTGGCTGTCACCAGCGCGATAGTTGAGAGCGACTTCGGCGACGGCAACGGGGGGACGGGCCGATGCGGATCAAGCTTTGCGTTCGTGGGATGACGGGGCGACTGGCGCTTGGCGCGGCGATGGCGGTGCTGTGCCTGGCGCGGCCGGCCGCGGCGTCCGACGTGACGGCGCCGATCGAAGCGCTCGATGCCGGCCTCCTGCAGGTCATGAAAGCCGGCAAGTCCGCGCCTTTCCAGCAGCGCTACGATGTGCTCGCGCCGTTGGTGACCCGGGCGATCGACCTCGACGCGATCCTTGAGGGCGGGGTCGGGCAAACCTGGGCGACGCTGTCGCCGACCGACCAGGCGGCGCTCAAGACCGCGTTCCAGCATTATTCGATCGCCACCTATGTCGCGCATTTCGAGGAGTATGCCGGCGAAAAGTTCGAACTCACGCCCCCAGCGGCGGGCAGCGACCCGATCGTCAAGGTCAAGATCGTGCCGGGCAAGGCGGGCGACGACTCGCACGTGCTCGGCTACACGATGCGGCAGACTGGCGGGGCGTGGAAGGCGTTCGACGTCACCGCCGACAGCCAGGTCAGCCAGGTCGTCGCGCAACAGGCGGAGATCCGCTCGCTGGTGACCCGCTCCGGCCCCGGCGGCTTGCTGACGCGGCTGCAGCAGAAGACCGTGGAGCTTTCCGGCGCGAAGTAGCGCCCTTAGCGCCGGTCACTCGCTCCGACTGCTTACGCAGCCTTGCCGGCCGACGTGCAGGTCATATGCGGGAAGTGGTAGTCGCAGTGGACCACTGGGTTGCTTTCCTCCGCCACCTTCTGCCAGCCATAACCCCAGCCAAGGGCGAAGAGCAGGAAGCAGACAGTGACGATCGCCGTTGTGCGCTTGCTGAGGTTTTCCATGATCGTCACTCCCCATGGCTGCTCACCTGAGCCGAGACATAGCGCCGCCTTCCCGGAAGCTGTGTGACCTCGATCACCTTGCTGCATTTTTTTTTGCGTCTCAGCCACCGCCGCGACGCGCTCGAACGCTAGCCGCGTTAGCGGTAGAGCAGCAATCGACAGAGCGATGAGATGAGCCGATTTTTATTAGCCGCTGCGGGAGCGCTGCTAAGCCTGTTGCTGACCGCCCCGGCTAAATCGGAGCCACCCCCTGCTTCCGACGCTGCTCCGGGTGGAACCGTCGTGCTACACGGCAGTACGCCGACAAGCGCCACGTCACAACTGCCGCCTCCGGGGCCGAGCAACCCTCTTTCGACCGGCCCCGCACCTCGACCGACCCCCGCGCCCGCCCACGGCTGGGATGCTGGCGGATTTGATCGCCAGTTCGATCACAGCGGGTTGACCCCCCAGTAGTCTGCGCGGCGCAGCTTGAGAGCTTAGCCCGCGCGGCTGGGCAATATTTACAAATTTATCTAATTATTAATAAATGCCTCTGCGATTCTTCGAAGAGAGACAGGTTTATTTACCTTTGTGAAAGGGGTGGCTGCGCATTCTCGCGAACGTCAGCCCATAGGAGAATTTCACATGTTTGCGACTGTCACCAAGCTCCTGAGGAACGAAGACGGAGCAACCGCGATCGAGTATGGTCTGATCGCTGCGTTGATCGCCGTCGCCGCCGTGACCGTTATGGGCACTGTCGGCACCAACCTTTCGAGCACGTTCAACACCATCGCGACCAAGCTCTAAGCTTGCCGCGCAATAGTTTCAAAAAGCCCGGCGGCAGCGATGTCGCCGGGCTTTGTATTTATCGAAATCGGCCTGGCCAATTGAGTATCGCCAGGAGACCTCCGCAACGGTTTTTTAACCTCGACGCGGCATATTCGCTTACGCGAGGCTGACACCGCCCACGCGGCGAACACAGGCGACCCTGGGGACCCTCCCCGCGGTCGCCTGTGATTTTTGGGCCTACGAGCCGGCGAGCGCTAAAGCCCGAAATACTCGGCGTATTTCTTTTTGATCTCCTCGCCCTCCTTGGCCTGGGCGGCGGGGTCGGCCTTCATGACCTTGATCTCGGAAAGCGGCTTGGCGCCTTCCGGGGTTGGTGCGTCGGGATGGAACGAGCGCAGCCGCGCGAGGTTGACCAGCAGCGTCTGGCCGTCCTTCGAAAACAGGTAGAGGTCGAAGAGCTTTGCGGCGTTCGGATGCGGCGCGTCGACCATGATCCCAGCGCCGCCGGGGATCGACGGCGTACCTTCGGTCGGATAGACGAGCGCCAGCGGCGCGCCTTGCGAAATCATCTGCAGCGGCACGTATTCGCCGCCGTCGGCGGCCACCGGCCGCTCGCCCTGCGCGACCTTTTTCGGCGGGTCGGCCGCCGATTGCACCTGCATGATGTGCTGCTGGCCGAGCTTCTTGAAGAAATCCCAGCCGATGTCGCGGCTGATCTCGAAGGTCACGGTCATGATCGTGCCGCTATAGCCGGGATGCGCCTTGACGATCTTGC
Source organism: uncultured Alphaproteobacteria bacterium (assembly GCA_963712835.1). Lineage (GTDB taxonomy): Bacteria > Pseudomonadota > Alphaproteobacteria > ATCC43930 > CGMCC-115725 > DATARH01. The sequence goes on from CAVQJJ010000002.1 coordinate 265,829, forward strand.
CGTCCCATTTCGGGTCGAGCAGGTCGGCGAAGCTTTTCGGCGCGTCCTCCGGCTTCACCAGCTTGGTGTTGAAGATGATCGGCGACAGCGTGAAGCGCTCGGTCGCGAAGGTGCCGTCGGGATCACGCTGGTCGGTCGGCCATCTGGTAACGTCCTGCGGCACGAAGGGCGCGAGCCAGCCCTGCTGCTTCCAGGCGTAAAGCGCGGTCATGTCAGAGCATTCGACGACATCGGCGGTGTGGATGCCGGCGCCGCGCTCCTGCATCAGCCGCTGGAAGATGCGCTCGGCGCCGTTGCGCTCGACCTGGACATGAATGCCGGGATAGGCCTTCTCGAACGCCTCGCCGATCTTCTCCGCCGTCTGCAGCTCGATCGAGGTGTAGAAGACGACCGTGCCTTCCTTTTTCGCGGCGTCGATCAGCTCCGGGGTGACCGAGCTGGGTGCCGGCGCGGCCGCGAGCGCGGGCGCTGCCATCCAGCTCGCCAGGAGCAAACCGGATGCGACACCCCTTGTCGTCGCTGCGAAACAACTGTGCCTCCTTCGAGACGCGGGCTGCGCCCGCTCCTCAGGATGAGGTCGTTCTTTGATGGCATTAAGAAAAAACCTCATTCTGAGGAGCACCGAAGGTGCGCCTCGAAGGACGCAGAATTCTCTCCCAAGTTCAGACAAAGACTCCATCGTCATTCGCTTCCCCTCGTCCATTTTCACCGCGCCAGCGCGCGGCAGCTTTCCGGCGGAAATTTGAGGCGGACGCGCTCGCCGACCGAAACGTCGATCGCGAGCGGCGCGACCACGCGCACCGATTGCCCGTCGTCGAGCGCCACCAGGTAGTCGCGGTGCGTGCCGAGATAGGTCTGGCGCTCGACCCGGCCCTCGGCGTCGCCCGGCTCGCGCGTCGCGCCGACGCCGTTGAGCGCCGACAGCGCGATGTCGTGCGGCCGCACCGAAACTGCGGTCGCGCCGCTCGGCGCGAATTCGCCCTTGCCGCAGCGCAGCACCACCGCGCCGCAATCGACGAGATCGGCGCCGATCTTCGCGCCGCGCAGGATGTTGGTGCCGCCGATAAAGCGCGCGACGAATTCCGACGAGGGCCGCTGATAGATGTCGGCCGGACTGCCGATCTGCTCGGCGCGGCCCTTGTTCATCACCATGATCGTGTCGGCCGTGGTCATCGCCTCGGCCTGGTCGTGGGTGACGTAGACCGTGGTGTATTTGAACTCGTCGTGCAGCCGGCGGATCTCGAAACGCATCTCCTCGCGCAGATTGGCGTCGAGGTTGGAGAGCGGCTCGTCGAGCAGCAAGGTTTCCGGCTCGACGACCAGGGCGCGCGCCAGAGCGACGCGCTGCTGCTGACCGCCCGACAGCTCGTGCGGGTAGCGAGGCGCCAGCTCCGTGAGGTGCGCGACGGCGAGCATCGCCGCGACGCGGCGGTCGCGCTCGGCGCGGGCGATCTTGCGGATCCTGAGGCCGTAGCCGACATTTTCGGCGATCGTCATGTGCGGCCACAGCGCATAACTCTGGAAGATCATCGACATGTTGCGGCGCTCGGGCGGCACGCTGCGTCCCGGTTCGGAGACCACCCGGTCGCCGACCTTGATCGTGCCGCCGTCGGGGTCGATAAAGCCGGCGATCAGCCGCAAGGTCGTGGTCTTGCCGCAGCCCGACGGCCCGAGCAGGCAGACCAGCGAACCGTGCGCAATCGTCGCGCTGAGCCCGTCGACCGCGGGCACCCCGCCATAGCGCTTCAGCAGCGACGAAAGTTCGACGGCAGCCATGTTCCTCCCCGCGCGGCGGACTTTACGGCTCAGCCTTAGCGGTGTCATCCCGGCGTAGGCCAAGACCTATGCTTGCGTTGTCGCAGGCGATGAGGGGTAGTCCCGGCTTTCGCCGGGACGACATGCAGGGGCTTCGCTATATTGCGCGCGATTTCAGGAGAGGATGTCGCAATGCCCGATGGCGGTTTCGATCCGGTTCGCCTCGCACCCACAGTGGAGCGCAGCGACTACACGGTGACGAAGGGCGAGGTGTCGCTCGCGGTGTACCGCAAGCGCGGCGGCTCTGGTCGGCGTCCGGTGCTGTTCCTGGTGCACGGCTCGTCGAATTCGGGGCTGTCGTCGTTCGATCTGGTCGCGCTCGGCGGCGAGTACTCGACGATGAACGTCTTCGCCGAGCTGGGCTACGACGTGTGGACGATGGATCACGAGAATTACGGCCGCTCATCGCGGACCGAGAGCAATTCCGACATCGCCAGCGGCGTGCAGGACCTTATCGCCGCGAGCGCGCTGGTGATGCGCGAGACCCGCGCCGAGACGATGCACATGCTGGGCGAATCGTCGGGGGCGCTGCGCGCCGCCGCCTTCGCGATGGAGCGCCCGGCGCTGGTCGACCGGCTGATCCTCAACGCCTTCACCTATACCGGCCGCAACTCGCCGACTCTCGCGAAGCGCTCGGAACAGCTGCCGTTTTTCCGCAGCCACAACCGCCGGCTGCGCGACCGCGACATGATCCGCAGCATCTTTACCCGCGACCATCCCGGCACCAGCGACCCGCGCGTCGCCGACGCGCTCGCCGATGCCGAGCTGCAATTCGGCGACCAGGTGCCGACCGGCACCTATCTCGACATGTGCGCCAATTTGCCGGTGGTTGATCCGGAACGCGTGCTGTGCCCGACGATGCTGATCCGCGGTGAGCATGACGGCATCGCCAGCGAGGAAGACCTGCTCGATTTCTATGCGAGGCTGCCCAATCCCGACCGGCAGTTCGTGGTGCTGCCGGGCGCGGCGCACGCGCTGGTGTTCGGCCACAACCGGCACCAGTTCTGGCATGTCGCGCATGCCTTCCTGTCGATGCCGAGCCGGCGGGATGAGCATTAGCAGCCGGGGGCCGCGGCCGCGGATGAACGACAATCCTGTTCTGCCTCGTGTGTCGGCCCTACGGTCTCTTTTTTGAACAGAAGCCATGGAAAGGATGAACCCGTCCGATTGTCCGCTGTTTACCTCCATCAACGTTTCCGGTAGCGCAACCGCGCTTCCGGGGACGCGAGATGATGTTGCAAACAGAGGCGGATAACCCGCTAGGAGGACATTATGCGGAAAACGGCAATCGCAGCGGCGTTCGGTGTGGCCGCCATGTTCCCGATGGTCTCGGCGCCAGTGCCGGCCTTCGCCGCGGCCGACATGATGACGGCGGTCCCGGCCGGAAAGACCATCAAGGACTATTACAATCAAAGCGTCTACGATCCCTCAAACAACAAGATCGGCAGCATCGAAGACGTGCTCGTCAGCGATAACGGTCAGATCACGGCGTTCATGGTCGAGGTCGGCGGGTTCCTCGGTGCGGGCAGCAAGGATGTCGCGGTGCCTTTTACCGCCGTGCACGCGCAGATGAAGGACGGGTCGTGGTACTTGACGATCGACGCGACCAAGGATCAGCTGAAGTCGGCCCCGGGCTATACCAATGAAAAGGATAAGTGGGTTCGGGCCAAAAACAGCTAGCCGACCATAGCTAAGAACGAGTGTAACGGAAGGCGCCGGGTTTCCGGCGCCTTCCCAATTGGCAAACGCAGCGTACGCATCCTCCACTGCTGATCGCGAAGTTCGTATCAGCCGAGAGGGTCGCCCGGCCGAGAAAAGCAGCCCCCGATCGCGAGCAGGCGGAAGGTTAGCAGCGGGAAGCGGCTAGCCGGTGAGCGCCGCGGCGACCCAGCGAGGATCGAAGATCTTGTCGGCCATCACCTGGCAGCGTTTGATGAGGCGGTGCTCGTCGGGGCCGTAATCGGCGTGCGCCTTGTGCAGCGTGCCGAGATCGTCCCACAGCAGCACATCGCCCTCGCTCCAGTGATGCACCCAGCGGAATTTCTCCTGCAGCTGGTGCCGGAACAGGAAGTCGAGGATGTCGTCACTCTCCGCCTCTGGCAGCTCGTTGATGCGGATCGCGTAGCCGGGATTGGCATAGAGCACCTTGCGCCCGGTGATCGGATGGGTGAGGAAAATCGGGTGCGACACCGGCGGCTTCTTGGCGCGTTGCTCGGGGGTGAGCGGCTTTCGCCAACTGCCGGGGCGCTTCAGCATCATGTCCCAGAACTTGTTGAAATCGTGCAGCACGGTCATCCCGTCGAGCCGCGTCTTGAGGTCGTCGGGCAGCGCGTCATAGGCGGCGTGCATGTTGGCGAATTCGGTGCCGCCGAGCGGGCGCCCGTCGCGGCGCGGCACCTTCAGCGCGTAGAGGACATTGGCGAAAGCGACCGTCTCGCTATACGACATGTCGGTGTGCCAGTCCTGGCCGGCGTCGCGCGCGCCGAGCGGCCGGCCGCGTTCGTCCTTCATGTTGGACAGGATCATGATCTCCGGCAGGCCCGGCTCCTGGAACGCGCCGGCAACGTTGATCTCCAGCGAACCGAAGCGCTCCGAGAACACCATCTGCCGCGCCGGGTCGAGGCTCTGCCGCGGGAAGCGCAGCACCCCGTAGCGCCCGAGCGCGCGCAAGATGTCGGCAAAGGTACGGTGGTCGAGCTCGTCGTTGAGGTCGATGTCGGCGATCGTCGCGCCGAGGATTTCGCCGGCGGGGATGACCTCGACCATCAGCGGTTTTCTCCGACAAAGCTCGCCTGAATCTCGGCGACCCGCGCCAGCGCGCCGGGCGACAACGGTCCCTTGTTGATCGCCCGGGCGGCGATTTCGAACTGTTCGAGCGTCGCGATGCCAATCAGCACGGTCGAGATCGCCGCATGCGCGATGACATAGCGCAGCCCCAGCTCGACGAGGCTGTCGGCGAGACCTTCGCGCACCAAGGGCATAAAGCGCCGGGCGCGCTCGACATCGATCTGGTAGCTGCTGCCGGAGCCAATCGGCTCGGGCGCCGGCGAATTGAGCGCGTGGCGCTCCTCGCTGCCGCTGAGCGCGCCGCCAGCCAGCACGCGGATGTTGATGACCCCCATGTTCGCCGCTTCGGTGTGCCCCAGGAGGCCATTGTAATCCTGGGCCGGGAAGCCCTGTGGCACCGTCGCGCCGGGGCTCGGGTTCAAAAGGTTGAAGCTGACCTGCGCGGTCTCGAAGGCGCGCGCGTCGATCACCCGCAACAGCGACGCGGTCTCGCCCACGGCGGTGATCCCGTAATGGCCGATCTTGCCCTGCTGGACGAGTTTCTCGAAGGCCGGCACGACCTCTTCCAGCATGCTTTCGACGGCGAAACTGCCGCCCGCGGTACTGCCGACGATGGCGTTGTGAAACTGGTAGAGATCGACCCGTTCGAGTTGAAGCCGGGTGAGGCTGGCGTCGAGCGCGGCGGTGATGCCAGCGGCGATCTGGCCCGGCTCGGTCGGCGGCAGCCGCACCTTGGTGCCGAGATAGATGTCGGGCTTCAGCTTCTTGAGCACGCGCCCGAGATTCTCTTCCGAGCGGCCGTTGCCGTATTGCGCGGCGGTGTCGAAATAATTGATATCGAGCTCGAGCGCGCGCGCCACCGCGCGTTCCTGGTCGGCCGGCGTGCCGCCTACCATCAATCCGCCGACCGCGCCGCAGCCGAAACCCAAGAGCGACACATCGAGACCGGTCTTGCCGAGCCTGCGTTTTTCCACGCGCTACTCCTTCGTTTCTGCCAGGCGATCAAATCGTCGGATTTCGACGCCTGTCAATCGGCCGCTTCGCTCGCAGTGTCCGGTCGCGCTGCATGGAACTTTCGCGCGCCTCGGGCGTGCGGCCGCCGGATTGTCGCGGTAAAGTCGGGCCGTGGCGGATGGCTGTCGGGTCGCTGACGTGGCGCATTCGGGCGTCCCAACCGAAGATTTCGGGCGATGACCACGGAAACCGGAATGTTGGTCCAAAAACTCAGGCTCCAGCACGGCTGGTCGCAGGAGGATTTAGCCGATCTGGGTGCCCTTAGCGTTCGCACGATCCAGCGGGTCGAACGCGGGCATACGGCGAGCGCCGAGACGATCAAGGCGCTCGCCGCGGTTTTCGAAGTCGACTTCCTGTTCCTGAAGGAGCCCGACATGAACCAGCCGAGCACGCCGAGCACGCCGAGCATCAGCCCGGATGAGGCGCTTGCCTTCAAGCATGTACGCAGGATCAAGAAATTCTATCATCACGTGCTGCAGTTCGTTGTGGTCGTCGGCGTGCTGGCGGTGATGAACTATGTCACCAATCCGCATTACCCTTGGGTGCTATGGGTCGCGCTGAGCTGGGGCAGCTTCCTCGTCGTCCACGGGCTGCAAACGTTCGACAAAATGCCGTTCATGACCGCGGCGTGGGAGCGCCGACGGGTCGAGAAATACCTGGGTCGCAAGCTGTAGGCCTTTGCGGGACTGTCCGCCGATTCGCCGCCTTCGCGCCCGCTGTAACGAAAGCGGAGCCGTAAACGTTAAAGGATGGAACGCCGGGTTCCTCGGATCTGCCGGTCGAACGAACAACGGAGTAGAAATGACAAACGCTGCCACACAGGAGGACACTCGCATGCATCCTCTGTTTCGCGGCACGAATGTCATCCCGGTTTTGTCGATCGAGCGCGAGCGCGACGCGGTGCCGCTCGCCCGTGCGCTCTTCGAGGGCGGGCTCTCGGTGCTGGAGGTGACGTTTCGCACCGAGGCGGCGCAAGCGGCGATCGAGGCGATCGCGCGTGACCTGCCGCAGGTGATGGTCGGCGCCGGCACGCTGCTGCGCGCCGCCGATGTCGCCGCCGCGGTGAAGGCCGGCGCGAAGTTTCTCGTCAGTCCCGGCACGACGCCGCAGCTCGCCGGCGCCGCGCTTGCCACCGATCTGCCGTATCTGCCAGGCGTGGCGACACCCTCCGAGATCATGGCGGTGCGGGCGCTGGGGATTTGCGTGATGAAGCTGTTTCCGGCCGAGGCGATGGGCGGCGTCGCTATGTTGCGCGCGCTTGCGCCAGTCTTTCCTGGCGTCGAGTTTTGCCCGACGGGCGGGATCGACGAACGGCTCGCCGAACACTATCTGGCGCTGCCCAACGTGCCGATGGTCGGCGGCTCGTGGATGGCGCCGCGCGATGCCATCAATACGGGCGACTGGGGCCGCATCCGCCGCCTCGCCGAGCGCGCCGCGGCGATCGGCCGGCAAGAGGCGGCCTAGCGCCAGAACCAGACGCGCCAGCAGCAAGATTATCAGGCGGTCCGCCGCCTGTTCTCCGCCTGTTTTGCGATTTTTTGCAGGTGGCGAAAGGCGCCGGATCAGGAGGTGCAGCGCGGCGAGCGTCAGCCGCCGGAACCAGCCGGTCGTCCTTGCCCTCGTTGCCGTCAACCAGCGCCGCATCGCGCTCTCGCCAGATATAGCGCTTCCTATATGTTCATGATATGTTCGATTTTCAAGATGCCGCGAATGCGAATGGCGCCTCGGTTTGAATTTCCGCTTCCCGGCCCCAGACGGCCGCTCGTTGCAACTGGCAACCTCGGCTTTTGATGCCCCATAACCGACCTTGCGGCGATGGCTTCGGAACATCTTAGCTGGGCGGCAAGCCGACCTTCGTCGTGGCTCGACCGCAAGCTCTCGCGCGACTTCGCCAGTCTGGGCCACGCAGTCGGCGGCAAATCTCCGGCTTTCCGCGTGAGAACAATACGCAATTGCCGAAAACGGCGAATGGGGCGATGCTGACCCGGTACCCTGAAAACGGGGACCCGCAAAAAACCAACGACTTGAACAGCAGGCTTCACAACTGGGAGGTCAACATGAAGCGTTTAACGCGCCGCAGTATTCTCGCGGCCGCCCCGGTCGCGTTCGCTGTGGGTAGCCCGTTGCTAGCACCGTGGCCCGCCCGTGCCGCAAAGAATTACGGGCCCGGCGTCAGCGACAGCGAAATCAAGATCGGCAATACCAGCCCCTATAGCGGGCCGTTGTCGAATGCCAGCCCAATTCCGCTGTCGATGATCGCCTACTTCAAGATGATCAACGACCAGGGCGGTGTGAACGGGCGCAAGATCACCTGCATTTCCTACGATGATGCCTACTCGCCGCCGAAGACAGTCGAAATGACGCGCAAACTGGTGGAGGAGGACGGGGTTCTCTTTATCACCGGATCGGTCGGAACCCCGACGAATAGCGCGATCTGGCACTATATGAACGAGAAGAAAGTGCCCCAATTGTTCGTCAGCACCGGCGCCACTAAGTGGAACGATCCCAAAGGCCATCCGTGGACCATGGGCTTCTTCATCAGCTACCAGTCCGAGGGACGCATCTATGCAAACTATATTCTGAAGAACAAGCCCGACGCTAAGATCGGCGTGCTCTATCAGAACGATGATTTCGGCAAGGATTATTTGCGCGGCATGGTCGACGGACTCGGCGACAAGGCGGGGTCGATGATCAAAGCCAAGACGACCTACGAGACCACGGATGCGACCGTCGACTCGCAGATACTCGAGATGAAAGCGGCGGGCTGCGATGTCCTGGTCACCATCGCAATCCCCAAATTCGGCGCCCAGACGATCCGGAAGGTGGGCGAGATTGAATGGAAGCCTTTGCATATCCTGAACGGCATCGCGTCGTCCGTCGGAGCAACCCTAAAGCCGGCGGGCCTCGAATACGCTAAGGGAATCATTAGCGACAATTCCTTCAAGGACCCAACCGATCCGCAATGGCAAAACGATGCAGGCTACAAAGCCTGGGTCTCGTTTATGGACAAGTATTACCCGAGCGGCGACAAGAGCGATCAGCAGAACGTCTACGGTTATGCGATCGCCGAGACTACCGTGCAGATGCTGAAGCAGTGCGGCGATGACCTAAGCCGCGAGAACGTGATGAAGCAGGCCGCCAGCTTGCGTGATCTCGAACTGCCGATGTTGCTGCCCGGCGTTGCGATCAACACTAGCGCCACCAATTTCGCGCCGATCAGGCAAGCCCAGATGAGACGCTTCGACGGCGAGCGCTATGTTCCATTTGGTCCCGTACTCAACGGCGCGATCGGCTGAGCCAGGCCGGCGGTCGCGACCCTATCGTGACCGCCGGCTTCACCTCGCTGTTGAAGGCTCATAACCCCTCGGCCGCAAAGATGCCCACCAGGTTCAACCTGGCAAAGGTCCCCTTCGGGTCGATTTAACGAACTCGATCGCGGTCCTGCGAACGGCGGGAATCGGCGCAACGCGGTCGTATTGAAGACGGCATTGCGCACAAAGCCGCAATTCTACACAGGACGGTACCGATAGTTGGTACTTAATAAGTCGCCCGGCCGCCGGAAATGTCGAACACCGCGCCGGTGGCGAAGGAGCATTCGTCCGAGCAGAGCCACGCCACCAACGCGGCGATTTCCTCTACGGCCACGAAACGGCCGACCGGGATTTTCGACAGCATGTAGGCGATCTGCGCCTCGGTCATCTGGTTGAAAATGTCGGTCTTCGCCGCCGCCGGGGCGACCGCGTTAACCCGGATGCCGGTGTCGGCGAGCTCCTTGCCGAGCGACTTGGTGAGGCCGATGACCCCGGCCTTCGCCGCCGAATAGGCCGAGGCGTTGGGGTTGCCTTCCTTGCCGGCGATCGAAGCGATGTTAACGATGCGTCCGCTGTTGCGCTTGCGCATCGCCGGCACCACGGCGCGGCAGCAGTAGAACACGCCCATCAGGTCGATATCGATGACCTGCCGCCATTCGTCGATCGGGTACTGGTCGAGCGGGTGGTTTGGCCCGGTGATGCCGGCGTTGCAGACGAGGATGTCGGGCGCGCCGATCTGCGCCGTGGTCGCGGCGAGCGCCGCGTCGATCGAAGCCGGGTCGGTGACGTCGGCGGCGTAGTCGACCGCGTTCATGATCGACGCTGCGGTGTCGGCCGCGGCCCGGCCGTCGATGTCCCAGATCGCGACTCGCGCGCCGGAGGCCGAGAACCGGTCGGCGATGGCGCGGCCGATGCCGCGTGCCGCGCCGGTGACGATCGCGACGCGGCCTTCGAGGTCGATGCGGTTCATTGCCTGCTCCATAAATTTAGCTCGATGAGCCGGTGCAGCACCGCGGTGAAATGCGGTGCGGCCGAGCGCTCCAAGCCTTCGAGCCAGTTCTGGTCGAGGAACGAGGCGAGCGCCGGCTGGCCGAACTCGGCTTCCCATAAGATGCCGAGCAGTGAGGCCGCCGCCTCGTCGGCCTCGCGTTCGAGGAGCGGCAGCGTCGCGGCGCGCTCGGCGTTGTGGCGGTCGCGCGTGTCCGGGCCGGGGCCGGCGCCGAAATCGACGAGCACCCGGCGCTCGGGCGGCGCCAGCACGAAATGCGCGACCTCGTGCAGGATCACATAGGCTTCCGTGTCGCCGTCGAGCGCCGCGCCGTCCCAATTGTAAGCGCAGATCGTACCCGACGGGTGCACCGCCATGCCGAGCCGCCGGGCGAACGCCAGCGCGGTCAGGCGATCGCGTTCGGCCGCCGCGCCTTCCGCGCGCTCCCGCGAGGTCACACGGATCAACTTGAAGGCGTCGCGCGCCGCCGGGTCGGTCAGCCGCGCCGCGAAGCGGTCGAGCGCGTCATCGAGTTCCACGGGAGAAATTGGCGTCAAGATCACGGGTTGCTAGCCCAGTTTTCGACACGGAGGCCCGGCATTCGTATGAACTCGCGTTCATTGTTGGCGACGATGATCAAAGTCTTCGCTGCGAGCATGCGCGCCGATCAACATGTCCAACGGTCCGGCGAGTCGCCCCGTTCGCTGAAGTTCCGCTCCGAGCTGCCCGTATTGAGTTGCCGCTTCCAAGCCAAACGGCAGAACATCAATGGGCGCATTGAATGCGCTTAGCGCGGCGAAATTACTCTGCCGGTGCGCAGATTTCTCCACTTCGAACTGCAATTCGGCAAGAGTTATTGCTGAAATGCAAATATGGTCGGAAAGCTGACCGAAACGATTGAGGAATCCGACGGGATAATTCTTGGTAATATAGGTACAGATATTGGTGTCGAGCATATATTCGAGCATCAGAGCGGCTCGCGCTCTTCGGCGACTCCTTGATCGCGCTCGGTCATAAAATCCTCGCTCATGCGCGGTCCGTCAAGAAATAGATCATCCCAGCGATGGCCGACCGTCGTAATCAGCCGCGCGTTGCCGAGTTTGATGACCTCGACCTGATGCACGCCCTTGGGAAAAGCGACCGCTTTGGGAAGCCGAACCGCTTGGCTGCGATTACTGGTGAAGACCGTGGATTTGACTGTCGTCATTAGGGTCGCTTCGGTATCTACGCCTGGGATATACGTAAAAAGACGAGGATCAAAGGTCAATCGGCGTCGCGATTGCGCGCTGCTCGCCGGTGTGACGAAATCGCTTGGCAAAAGGGAGATTTCGATGCCCGGCGCCTTGTTGTTTTCCAGCCGTCTCGACGATCCCGTCGCGTGGTCGGCGGCGTTGAAGGCCGCGATGCCTGGGCTCGACGTGCGGGTCTCGCCCGACCTCAGCAACCCGGCGGACATCGAGACCGCGCTGGTGTGGAAGGCGCCGCCGGGCGAACTCGCGTCGTTGCCGAACCTCAAGCTCATCACCAATCTCGGCGCCGGGGTCGACCCGATTCTCGCCGACGAGACGATCCCCAAGCACATCCCGGTCGCCCGGCTCGGCGACGAGGTGATGGCGCGGATGATGGCGCAATTCGCGACGATGTGCGTGCTTCGGCACTACCGCGACCTCGGCCGCTACGCGCGCCAGCAGCGCGAGAGCCGGTGGCATTACGAGCTGCCGCGCGCTTCCTATGATGTCAACGTAGGGGTCATGGGGATCGGGTTGCTCGGTGGCGCGGCGGCGCGGATGCTCCAATCGATTGGCTTTCCGGTCGCCGGCTGGGGCCGCTCGCCGAGGAGCATCGAGGGGGTCGAGACCTATCACGGTGCCGACGGCCTTTCGCCGTTTCTCGCGCGCACCGAGATCCTCGTCTGCCTGCTGCCGCTGACCCGAGAGACGCGGCACATCGTCGATCGCGACACGCTCTACCGGCTGCCGCGCGGCGCCAAGCTGATCAATTGCGGGCGCGGCGGCACGGTCGACGAGGATGCGCTGCTGGCCGCGCTGCAGGAGGGCCAGATCGCCGAGGCGACGCTCGATGTGTTCGAGACCGAGCCGCTGCCCGCCGAGCACCCGTTCTGGGCGATGGACAACGTGCTGGTGCTGCCGCATATCGGCTCGATCGCGGTGCCCGAGATCGCGGCGCGCGACGTCGTCGAGAATATCCGCCGCCTGGAGACCGGCGAGCCCTTCCTCAATATCGTCGATCGCGCCAGGGGCTATTGACCGGTGATATGAGCTGCGGCTGGCCGGCAGGTTGCCGGCATTTATGGTATGGTAAGCGCTGTGGCGCACACTCCCGGCATGAATACCAGCATCCTTGTCGTTGGCCGGATCGGTCAGGTTGGCCATGAGCTTGCGCGTGGCAAGTGGCCCGCGGGCTTTACGGTGGATTTTGTCGAACGGCCGCAGCTCGATCTGACGCGCCCGAGCGAGGCACAGCGGATCGTCGCCGCCGCGCGCCCCGACATCGTCGTCAACGCCGCCGCCTATACCGCTGTCGATGCCGCCGAGAGCGACCGCGACACGGCGTTCGCGGTCAATCGCGACGGGCCGGCGGCACTCGCCGAGATTTGTCGCGAGATCGGCGCCCCGCTCGTCCATTTCTCCACCGACTACGTCTATGACGGGCGCAAGGCCGACGCCTATGTCGAGACCGACCCGATCGCCCCGCTCTCGGTTTATGGCGCCAGCAAGGCCGCGGGCGACGCGGCGATCGCCGCGCGGCTCGACCGTCACGTGATCTTGCGCACCTCATGGGTGTACAGCGCGATCGGCCATAATTTCGTCAAGACGATGTTGCGCCTCGGGGCGGAGCGCGACCGGCTCGGCATCGTCGATGACCAGTACGGCTCGCCGACCGCGGCCGCCGACATCGCCGCCGCCACCATCGCGATCTGCGCCGCGCTCGCCGCCGGCAAGGCGGACGGGTACGGCGTGTTCCATTTCTGCGGCGCCGGCACGACCACATGGCACGGTTTCGCGCGGGAGATTTTCCGCGGCGCCGCGGCGCGCGAGCTCAAGACCCCGCGCCTCGTCGAGCCGATCGCCACCGAGGCCTATCCGACCCCCGCGGCGCGGCCGGGCAACTCGCGGCTCGATTGCGGCAAGATCGCGCGCCTTTATGGCATCGAGGCGCCACGCTGGCAGGAGTCAGCGTCGGCGGTGCTTGACGAGCTGATCCCGGTGGCGGCTCCGGCGGAGGCCTTGTGATGAAAGGCATCGTCCTCGCCGGCGGCATGGGCACGCGGCTCTACCCGATTACCCTCGCGGTCTCGAAGCAGCTGCTGCCGGTCTACGACAAGCCGCTGATCTACTACCCGCTGTCGGTACTGATGCTCGCCGGTATCCGCGACATCCTCGTCATCACCACACCGCAGGACCAGGCGCAATTCCGCATGGTGCTGGGCGACGGCGCGGCGTGGGGCGTATCGCTCAGCTATGCGGCGCAGACCGAGCCGCGCGGCCTCGCCGACGCGTTTATCGTCGGCCGCGAGTTTGTCGGCCGCGACCGGGTCGCGCTGGTGCTCGGCGACAACATGCTCTATGGCGCCGGGCTCAGCGAGGCGCTCGAGGCCGCGGCGGGGCGCGAGAGGGGCGCCACGGTCTTCGCGTATCAGGTCACCGACCCGCAGCGTTACGGCATCGTCGCCTTCGACGGCGACGGGCGCGCCACCAGCATCGAGGAGAAGCCGGCGCGGCCGCGCTCCAACTGGGCGGTCACTGGGCTCTATTTCTACGACAACAAGGTCGTCGACATTGCCGCCTCGGTGCGGCCCTCGGCGCGCGGCGAAATCGAGATCACCGACATCAATCGCGCCTATCTCGAAGCCGGCGAGCTCGAAGTGCAAAAGCTCGGCCGCGGTTATGCCTGGTTCGACACCGGCACGCATGACTCGCTGCTCGAAGCGGCTGAGTTCGTTCGCACCATCGAGCATCGCCAGGGCTGGAAGATTGCCTGCCTCGAAGAAATCGCCTGGCGCATGGGCTATATCGCGACCGAGGATCTGCTGCGCGAGGCGAGCCGCTTCGACAAGAACGGCTACGGCACTTATCTGCGCAGCGTCGTCGCCGAGGGCAAATAGCTCCGACAGCTCGCCTGCGCAGTAGCTCCTGGCAGCCGGCGCTGTCTTAGGCCGGCGGTAATGCAGATCGGAACGGGGGCCTATCTGCCGTCGAAATTCAGGTGAACTCCCGAGCCTTTGAGGTCTGCGAGATAGCCCTCTACCCGGCCGAAAGCGGTGTCGTATTCCATTCGCACCGGCAGCATCCGTTCATCCGGCAGCAGTCGCGCATACCACATCCGCCCGCGGTCGTAGGTGCCCTCTTTTCTGTCGGGGTTGGCAACGATCATATCGCGGACAATCTCGCAGAGCCGGGTCGTGCCGGCGAAGTTTTGGTGCCGATCCGCGGTAAGCGTTACGTCCTTTACGTCGATAAAGCGCAGCCGGTAGAGCTCGGCGCCGTCATAGACGGGGATAACCGCGCCACACGTTCCGGTGCGGGCAAGCTGGCGTTCAACAAGAAAATAAGCGGTCAGCTGGTCGACCGTCCCGCGCAGCTGCGCCGGATCGATATTGGCCGTCTGCGCGGCGGGCCGGGCCAGCGTGTTGATGACATCGCCATCGGCAAGATATTTGAGCCGGTAATCGCGGTCTGTTCCGTTGCGCCAAATTTCGGCTCGATAGGCTTCGGGGTGCGGGCTCTGCTGCAGCAGCGTCCCGAAGACTTCGGAATGGCTGCGCAAGTCTACAAAGGCGCTGGCGAGCCCTCGTGTGTCGAGATTGACGGCAATAGCATAACCGGTGGGCGTCACCTCGGCGCTGGTCTGCGTGGTCAAGACATGAAGACCGGCGAAGCCGAAGATTTCGAACCGCAGAGCCAGACTATCCGCAGCTTTGGCCGGCGTCGCCGGCATTGCGGCAACCAGCACCAATACGGCGATAATTTGAAGAAGGACACACGGTGTTTGCGCACCGGTGCGGCGAGGCTCGCTAAAATCCGTCGCGGTTGGAGGCGCGACGCTGTGGACTCGCTTCCCGACCATTGGGCATCCCCGGACGACCTCCAATCTGGAATATGCCCTTGTTTCTGGAGCTGCGGGAATGGCTTAAGAATATTCGGTGCCGAGTATTCTGCGAGACGTCGCGTCGCGCGGCGCTTCCGGGATCGTCGATGACACGCTCCAGCCGCAAGGCAACAGGCTACCCTTCCCGTATGGTTCCGATGCGCTAGACTGGGTGTGAACAGCGGCGCGGCCGCGTAGGGTCATACGTACGTTCGGGGAGGGCGGAACATGCAGACGGATTACGTCATCATCGGCGCGGGCTCGGCGGGCTGCGTGCTGGCTAACCGGCTGACCGAGGACCCGAGCGTCAAGGTGTTGCTGATCGAGGCGGGCGGCAAGGACTGGAACCCGCTGATTCATGTGCCGGCCGGCTTCTTCAAAATGCTCGACCACGACACGCTGACCTGGAAATTCCGCTCCGAACCCGATCCCGGCCTCAACGGACGCTCGATCGTCTATACCCGCGGCCGGGTGGTCGGCGGCTCGTCGTCGATCAACGGGCTTGTCTACATCCGCGGCCAACCAGAGGATTACGACCACTGGGGACAGCTCGGCAATCGCGGCTGGTCGTGGGACGACTGCCTGCCCTATTTCCGCAAAGCGGAACGCTGGGAAGGGCAGGAAACCGAGGTGCGCGGCAAGGACGGGCCGCTCTTCACCTCGAAGATGGACCGCTCACCCATCTGCGCCAGCGTGGTGGAGGCCGGCAAGGAGCTCGGGCTCGAATATCGCGAGGACGTCAACAACCTGCAGCCCGGCTCGGGCGACGGCATCGGCTGGTGCCAGCAGACGCGCGGTGGAAGGCGCCGGGCAAGCACCGCACGCACCTATCTGCGACCGGCGCTGAAGCGGCCTAACCTTCAGCTCGTTACCAAGGCACTGGTCCATCGCGTTGTGTTCGACGGCAAGCGCGCGGTCGGCGTCGAGTTTTCGCGCGGTGGCCCAGGGAGCGTCAATATCGAGCGTGCCGACGCGGCGCGCGAGGTGATCCTTTCTGCCGGGGCGATCGGCTCGCCGCATATTCTGCAATTGTCCGGGGTTGGCGACCCGGAGCATCTCGGCCGGATCGGCGTGCCGCTCGTCCATGAGCTGCGCGGGGTCGGCAAAAACATGCAGGACCACTTCCAGGCCCGCGTTTCCTATCCGGTCGTCGGCGCCCAGACCGCCAATGAGAAGTCGCGTGGCCTGCCGCTGGTGGGCGAGGTGCTGCGCTGGCTTGCCACGGGAAGGGGCATCCTGACCTACAGCCCGTCGCTGGTCGCCGCCTCGGTCAAGGTGTTGGAGGAATCGGCGACACCCGACATGCAGATCACCTTCGCGCCGGGCAGCTTCAAGGGCGGCCAGATTGGCGAGCTGGAAGAAACGCCGGGCCTCTCGGCGGGTGCCTGGCAGATGCGGCCGCTTTCGCGCGGCTATGTCGAGGCAAAGACCAATCGGCCGGGCGATATGCCGGCGATCAATCCGCGCTACCTGTCGGAAGAAAGCGACCGGCGCGCGATCATCGGCGGCCTGAGGTTCGCACGGCGGCTGTTCGAGGCGCCGTCGCTCAAGAAATATGTGCAAGACGAGAGCCTCCCCGGCCGCCACGTGCAAACCGACGACGAACTGCTCGACTATGCCCGGCAATATGGCGGCACCTGCTATCACGCGAGTTGCACATGCTTGATGGGCAGCCACGCGATGGCGGTGGTCGATGACGAGTTAAAGGTGCATGGGCTCGATGGCTTGCGGGTCGTCGACGCCGCGGTGATGCCGGCGGTCACCTCGAACAACACCAACGCGCCGACCATCATGATCGCCGAGAAGGGCGCGGTGGCGATTAAGAACGCGGCGCGTCAGCGGCTGGCGGCATAAACCCGGTCACCGTCAGCGGCGTCGCAACAGGGTTGAGCGGCGGCGCGATTTGGGCTGAAGTCTCACCACGCTTGGGTAAGGAGGATTCCCCGATGCCGTTCTATGAAAAGGGCAATGTTCGCATCCGCTACGAAGAAGCCGGCAGCGGCTTTCCGCTCCTCGTGACCCCAGGCGGCGGGCTCAACTCGCGGGTCAGCAACTGGCCGACCGCTGTCATCAACGCTCCGGAGGAGTTCAAGGGCGATTTCCGCTGCATCACGATGGACCAGCGCAATGCCAATGGCGGCGAGTCCAGTGGGCCGGTGCCGACCGATAATGCCTGGGATGCCTTTGCCGACGATCAGCTCGGGCTGATGGACCATCTCGGCATCGATAAGTTCTTTTACATGGGCTACTGCATCGGCGGCTGTTTTGCCGGGAAGCTGTTGCAGCGCGCGCCCAACCGCGTCGTCGCGGCGGTGTTCTGCCAGTCGGTCGGGCATCGGCCGGAAGACGTCGACGTTATGTACCGGCACAGCACCGACAACTGGCTCGGCGACTTCAAGAAGCGCCGGCCCGACGTGTCGCAAGACAACATCGACAAGTATTTCCACAGTCTGTGGCGCGCACACCCCGATTTTCTCTACAGCGTGCCGCGCGAGTTCATCGCCGGCTGCAAGACTCCGATTCTGGTGCTGCCCGACGACACGCCGTCGCATCCGCTGCAGACGTCAATCGATGTCGCCTCGCTGGCGCCGAATTCCGACACCGTCGTTTTCCCGTGGCGGGCGCCCGAGGAGCTGCGGCAGCGCATCATCGGCAAAGTTCGCCACTTCCTGAAGGCGCACACGCCTCGATAAAGCTCGCCGCCGAGGAGGAGAAACGCCATGCCGATGTATGAAAAAGGCAATGTCCGCATCCATTACGAGGAAGCCGGCTCGGGTTTTCCGCTGCTGATCATTCCCGGCGGCGGGCTCAATTCGACCGTCGAGGGCCTCAAGACCCACCCGTTCAACCCGCTGACCGAGCTCAGCAACGAGTTTCGGGTGATCGCCGCTGACCTGCGCAACGCGAAAGGCGGCCAGTCGACGGGGCCGCTCGAGGCCGACCGGCCGTGGGACGCCTATACCGACGACCATATCGGGCTGATGGATCATTTGGGCATCGGCAAGTTCATGGTGCTGGGCTTTTGCATCGGCGGGCCGTTCATCTGGAACCTGCTGAAGCGCATCGGCGACCGGGTCGTCGCCGCCGTACCAGTGCAGCCGAGCGGCTACCGTCACGAAATGCCCGAGCTCTCCTACAACAACAACATGAAGGGCTGGGGTCCGGAGTTGTGCACCCGCCGGCCGGACATCACGATGGCTCAAGTCGACACGTTCCTGAGCAACATGTACCGCGGCGAGCGCGCCGATTTCGTCTACACGGTGAGCCGCGATTTCGTGCGGCAGTGCCAGACGCCGGTGCTGATCCTGCCCGACGACGTGCCGGGACATCCCTACGCCGTCGCGCTGGAGAGCGCCTATCTCGCGCCCAATGCGCAGGTCAGCCTCTATCCGTGGAAGATGAACCCACGGCAAATCCAGATCGCGTTGGGGCACGTGCGCGCTTTTCTCAAGATCAACGAGCTGGCCGCGGCGGCGCAGCCGCTGCGGGTGGCGGCTCAGTAGGGCCGGATAGGGGAGAATTCCATGCCGTTTTATGAAAAGGGCAATGTTCGCATCCGCTATGAGGAATGCGGTTCCGGTTTTCCGCTGCTGGTGACGCCGGGCGGCGGGTTGAACTCGCGGGTCAGCAATTGGCCGACCGCCGTGTTCAACGCGCCCGAGGCGTTCAAGAACGACTTCCGCTGCATCACGATGGATCAGCGCAACGCCAATGGCGGCGAGTTGCGGGGCCCGATCCCCGATGGCGATCCATGGGAGGCTTTCGCCGATGATCAGCTCGGGCTGATGGACCATCTGGGCATCGATAAGTTCTTCTACATGGGCTACTGCATCGGCGGCTGTTTCGCCGGCAAGCTGATGCAGCGCGCGCCCGACCGCGTGGTCGCGGCGGTGTTCTGCCAGACCGTGGGGCATCGCCCCGACGAGCACATCGACTACATGTACAATTCGGGCAAAGATGTGTGGGCGCCCGAGCTACTGCCCAACCGGCCCGACCTCAATATGGACATGGTCCTGAAGTATCTGCACAACCTTTACCGGGTGCAGCCCGATTTCCTTTACAGCGTGCCGCGCAGCTTTATCGCCCGGTGCCAGACGCCGATGCTGGTGCTGCCCGACGAAACCCCGGCGCATCCGCTGCAGACCTCGATCGATGTCGCCTCGCTGGCGCCCCATTCGGACATCACGGTGTTCCCGTGGCGCGACCCACCCGAGCTGAGGGAGCGGACCATCAACAAGGTGCGCCACTTCCTGAAGGCGCATGTGCCAATGAAGGCCGCCGCGGAGTAAGCATTTTGTTGTAACGAGCGGCTGGTAGTCCAGCCGCCCTTACCGAGGAGGAGAAACCGAATGTTCAGCCATATCATGATCGGCAGCAACGACATCGACCGGTCGAAAAAGTTCTACGACGCCATCTTCGGCGTGCTCGGTGTCGCCCCGGCGACCCCGGACGCCAGGGGTCGGCTGGCCTACGCGCATAATGGCGGACGGTTCATGATAACGAAGCCGATCAACGGCCAAGCGGCCAACTCGGCCAATGGCGGCACGATCGGCTTTGTGATGAGCAGCGCCGAGCAGGCCAAGGCTTGGCACGACGCGGGCTGCGCCAATGGCGGTACGACGGCCGAGGACCCGCCGGGCATCCGGCAAGGCGCTGCCGGGCAGATGTATCTTGCCTATATTCGCGACCCGGACGGCCACAAGCTCGTCGGACTTCACCGCGTTCCCGGCTGATCTATCGCGGATCAGATTGGCGAGGGCCGCCCGTTCGGGCGGCCCCGACCGTTGGGTCGGGGCTTTTTCTTTGTCGGAGTTGAAAAGGCGAATCTCGAACCGGGTCAGGCATGTAAAATCGAAGGCGTCCCATTTGGGACGCCCTCGACTTCACTGAAGGGGAACAACGGCGGCGAGGTCATCGCCGCCGCCGACTTTAGCCTTCGACGACCGTCACGCGGCGATTGCGCGGCTCGCGCACGCCGTCGGGCGTCGGAACGGCGTTGTCGTTCTCGCCGCGACCGGCAACCGTCATCGACCTCCAAGGCACGCCCATATGGGCGAGGATGTGGGCGACGGTCCGCGCGCGGCGCACCGACAGGCGCTGGTTGTAGGCGGCCGAACCCGAGCGGTCGGTGTAGCCGGTGACCTGCACGGTCACGACACCGCCGGCCCTAAAGGTGGCTGCGGCCTGCTGGAGGATAGCGACGCCCTGCGGCCCGACCCACGACCGGTTCCACGCAAAGTACACGGTGAAGACCTTAGCCGCCATCGGTGGCGGGGGTGGCGGGGGCGGCGGCGGCGGCGCGAGAATGGGCGCGCACGCGGCCACGATCAAGAGGGTGCAGAGGGCAAGGACACGCTTCATCGGGTTCCTCCAACAGTTGAGAACGCGAACGTTATAATAAATCACGCAATTATACTACCGCAAACCGTTATAAACGGGTTAACCAATCAGCTCGGCGAACGCAAGGGTTAATGCGAATGCCGTTTGATCAACCTGTAGCCCATCGCCTTTCGGTGGAACGGGTTATACGGCATTTGTCGCGGCAACGCGAGCAAACCAATCGTACGAAGCCTTTGGCGAGCGCGTCAGAGTAGCGCGGTCGAGGTGGGCGAGTCCAAATGTCGCAGTGAAGCCGTGCGCCCATTCCCAGTTGTCGACCAGCGTCCAGATGAAATAACCGCCGAGATTCGAACCCGCTGCGATCGCGCGGTGAGCCGCCGAGATATGATCGCGCAGGTAGCCGATCCGCTCCTGGTCATCGATGCGCCCGGAGGGGCCCGGCGGCGGTTCCTGGAAGAACGCGCCGTTTTCGGTGATGTAGACGCGCGGGTTGCCGTACTGTATGCGCAACTCGCCGAGAATATCGGTCAGCCCGGTCGGATCGATCCCCCAGCTCATTGCCGTCGTGCGCATGCCGTCGGGAAGCGCGCCCCAATTTGTCCCGAGCAGACCCGCCGGATCGACGCGCTGATACATCGGTGAGTAGTAGTTGACGCCGAGGAAGTCGATCTCCTGGCGGATTGTGGTCATGTCGTCCGGCTGCACGAGCTTTTCGACGAGCGGCAGGTAACGCGCAGGGTAAGTTCCGCGAAACAGTGGGTCGAGATAGGCACGGTTCCAGGCAGCATCCCAGATCGTTGCCGCTTCCCGGTTGGCGGCGAGGTTCTGAGCGGGACGGACCGGCTGCAGGCTCATCACGGTGCCGAGTTCGAACTTGCGGTTGAGCGCGCGCAGCGCTTGCAGCGCTTGGCCTTGCGCCAGGTTTTGGTGATGCCCGGCCGCGGCCATCGACTCGCGGCCGTGTAGCCCCGGCGCATGCTCGCCGAGGCCGTGGCCCATGATGGCATGCACCTGCGGCTCATTGAACATGGCCCAGCGGCGTACCCGATCGCCGAGCCGCCGCGCCATCAGCTGCGCGTAATCGGTGAACCAGCCGGCGATCGCGCGATTGCCCCAGCCGCCGCGGTCTTGCAGCGCCTGCGGCAGGTCCCAGTGGAACAGGCAAACCCAGGGATCGATGCCGGCCTTCAACAGCGCGTCGGTGACGCGATCGTAGTAGTCAAGCCCGCGCGGATCGGGCTGACCGGTTCCGTCGGGCAGAACGCGCGGCCAAGCGATCGAATAGCGATAGGCCTTGACCCCAAGACCCTTCAACAGGGCGACGTCATCGGGATAGCGGCGATAGCTGTCACAGGTGATTTCGGGCGTCGTGTGGTCAGCGATCGTCCCAGGGATGCGGGCGAACGTGTCCCATATGCTGTCGGCTTTGCGGTCGCCGCGCCCCTCGATCTGGCAGGACGAGGTCGAGACGCCCCACACGAAACCGGACGGGAAACGCAGCGGCTCAGCCATGGCCGGTTTCGATTCGGTAAGGCGCGCCGCGAGGAGGCCGGCCGCGCCGGCCTGCAGCAGCGTTCGGCGATGCATCGCGCCACACCTTCGTTATGATCAGCCGCCGATGGCGCCTTGGGTGTTCACGTAGACCGCGTAGAGCGAATGGCTGCCGGCGATGAACAGCCGATTCCGTTTCGTGCCGCCGAAACACAAATTCGCGGCCCGTTCGGGCAGCGCAATGCGGCCGATCATGGTTCCGTCGGGTGCGAATACGGCGACGCCATTCAGTTCGGGGCTCATCCCCCAGCCGCACCACAAATTTCCGTCGACATCGCAGCGAAAACCGTCGGGGGTGCCTTTGCCGAGATCGCCGAAGTCGCGGCCCCTCGTCAGCTTGACGCCGTCATCGGCGACGTCAAAAACGCGGATCGCGCGTTGCGGCGCGCCGCGCGATTCGACGATGTAGAGCCGCGATTCGTCGGGCGAAAAGGCAAGCCCGTTTGGGCCGCGGATGTCGTCGGCGACGACCGTCACTTGGCCGGTGCGCCCATCGATGCGATAGACGCAGGTGACCGGGAGCTCCGGCTCGGCCTTGTCGCCTTCGTACTCGCCGAGAATGCCGAACGGCGGGTCGGTGAACCAGATCG
The DNA here is from genome assembly GCA_963712835.1 of uncultured Alphaproteobacteria bacterium. GTDB lineage: Bacteria > Pseudomonadota > Alphaproteobacteria > ATCC43930 > CGMCC-115725 > DATARH01. Next base: position 288,334 of record CAVQJJ010000002.1, read on the forward strand.
AGCCGTCCGACTTGACGACGACGTCATTCGGCGAGTTGAGCGGCTTGCCGTTGAAACGATTACACAAAACCGTGATCGTGCCGTCATGTTCGGTGCGGGTGACTTGCCGCGCGCCATGCTCGCAGGTGACCAGCCGCCCCTGGCGGTCGCGGGTATTGCCGTTCGAGTTGTTCGACGGCTTGCGGAACACGCTGACCGCACCGGTTTCCTCTTCCCATTTCAGGATCCGGTTGTTCGGAATGTCGCTCCATAACAGGAAGCGGCCATCGCCGAACCAGACCGGTCCCTCGGCCCAGCGGCATCCCGTATGGAGGCATTCGACCGAGGCATTGAACGGCGGCCTGATCTTCTCGAAGCGCGGGTCAAGGGTGATGATCGCGGGGTCGGGATAGAGAAGGGAGGGTTGCCAGCCGTTATCGCTCATCACTCGGGGTTCCCTGCTCATTGTCGCGCGGCGCGCAAGCGCCGGGCGAGCATGGAACGTTTCGGCGACGGTCTCAAGGCGTGGCGCGATCGCCGCGCTCAAAGGCTGGTGGCGACCTGCGTGAATACGCCGGCTATGTCGGTGCCGATGTTGACGAGCAAAGAGAAGGCGGCGATCGAGATGAAAAAGGCGATCATCGCGTATTCGATGGCCGTCGCGCCATCCTGGTCGAGCTTCATTCCGCCTTGCTTGGAACGCATCGTTGGCCGTCTCGCGATCCCGAAGGGGCGATGATGAGGTGCCAAACGTTGACGATTCGTGAACCGCGGACGTTAGACGCCATAGAACTCGCGATACCAGCGGACGAATTCGGGTACGCCACGTTCGATCGGCGTGGTCGGGGAGAAGCCGGTGTCGCGCCGCAACGCGGTGGTGTCGGCACGGGTCGCGACGACGTCTCCCGGCTGCATCGGTAGGATGCGCTTTTCGGCTTTGCGTCCGAGCGCCGCTTCGAGAACCTCAACCAGGCGCAGCACCTTCACCGGTTGGCCGCCGCCGACATTGTAGATGCGAAACGGTGCGCTGCTCTCGGCAGGACCGGACCGGGTAGGGTCCCAATCCGGGTTTGGCGCCGGCGTGCGATCCATGACCCGTCGCACGCCTTCTGCGATGTCGTCGACGTAAGTGAAATCGCGCTCGAGTTCGCCACCGGCGAAGAGGTTGATCGGCTCTCCCGAGAGGATCGCCTTGGTGAACAGGAACAGCGCCATGTCGGGCCGTCCCCACGGCCCGTACACGGTGAAAAAGCGCAACCCGGTCATCGGGATGCCGAACAAGTGGCTATAGCTGTGGGCCATCAGCTCGTTGGCGCGCTTGGTCGCGGCATAGAGCGTCAGCGGATGATCGACCGGATCGTCGGCCGAAAACGGCGCCTTGCTGTTGGCGCCGTAGACCGAGCTGGTCGAGGCGTAGACGAGGTGCTTCACCTCCGCGTGCCGGCTCGCTTCCAGGATATTGAGAAAACCGGTCAGGTTCGCATCCGCATAGGCGTGCGGATTGGTGAGCGAATAGCGCACTCCCGCCTGAGCCGCGAGACTGACGAGCACGGCCGGCCGCGATTTCTCGACCAGCGCTCGCAGCTCCGGTCCCTGCGTCAAATCGAGATGGGCAAAGCCGAACCGGTTGTGCGCCTGCAGGCGTGCGAGCCGCGCCTTCTTCAGCTCGACATCGTAATAGGCGTTGAGATTGTCGAGGCCGATGACGGCCCGCCCCTCGCCGAGTAGGCGCTCAGCGAGATGAAATCCGATGAACCCAGCCGCGCCGGTGACCAGAACGGGCCGCTCGGGGAATTCGTCGAGCGGGCTCACAGCCGCCACAATTCGATCCCGGCGGGCTGCTCGGCGCGCGGCAGGCACGACTTGATATCGAGGACGACACCGGTGCCGTTGCGCAGCAAGCTATTGATCAGGGGCCAGCCTTCCGCGACGAAGGACGCGTGGGCGACCGCGAGGATCACCACGTCCGACGGTTCGAGCGCCTCGCGCGGCAGAAGCCGCATGCCATATTGGCGCAGCGCCTCATCAGTCGAGGCGAGCGGGTCGTGCACCTGCACCGCGATGCCGAACGCCTCCAACTCGCGGATGATGTCGACGACCTTGCTATTGCGGATGTCGGGAACGTCCTCCTTGAAGGAAAGGCCCATGATGGTGACAGGACCTTTGGCGCCGTCATGGCGTAACATCATGCGCACGCATTGTCGCGCGACCCGCGCGCCGACGCCGTCGTTGACCTGTCGACCGGCGAGGATGAGTTGGGGATGGCAGCCTGCCCGCTCGGCGCGATGCGTCAGGTAGTAGGGATCGACGCCAATGCAATGGCCACCGACCAGACCCGGCGAAAATTTGAGGAAATTCCACTTTGTGCCGGCTGCGGCCAAGACATCCGCGGTATCGATGCCGAGCGCGTGAAAGATCGAGGACAGCTCATTCATCAACGCGATGTTGAGGTCGCGCTGCGTGTTCTCGATGACCTTCGCCGCCTCCGCGGTCTTGATGCTCGGGGCGCGGTGTATCCCCGCCGTCACGACCGAACCGTAGACGGAGGCGATGATGTCGAGCGCCGCGTCGTCCTGTGCGGCGACGACCTTCTCGATTACCTCGAAACGATGCTGGCGGTCGCCGGGGTTGATGCGCTCCGGCGAATAACCGAGCGTGAAATCCCGGCCACAGACCAGTCCCGAAGCGGCTTCCAATACCGGAGCGCAATCCTCCTCGGTCGCGCCGGGATACACCGTCGATTTAAAGACGACGATATCGCCTCGCTTGAGCGCTCCGCCTACCGTACGCGAAGCGGCGAGCAGCGCGCGGAGGTCGGGGCGATGCGCCTGGTCGATCGGTGTCGGCACCGTGACGATAAAAAAATCGGCGGCCGGCAGATCGGCCGGGTCGTGGGTGAAGTGAAGATGCGCCGCCCGCAAATTCTCTGCTTCGACCTCGCGCGTCCGGTCATGGCCGGACCTCAACTCGGCGATACGCTCACACGAGATATCGAAGGCGATTACGCACATGCCCGCGCGCGCGAACGACGCCGCGACCGGTAGCCCGACGTAGCCAAGACCAATGACCGCGATCTTGCGCCCATGCCTCAACCGTTTGATCGCCGACATTAACCGCACCCTCGACGCGCGCAATCGTCTTCCGACCGCCGCATTCGTATCAAATAACTGTTAGCTTGGCGTATGCAAATCCGGACGCGCGGCTGCGGCGTGCAAATTTTTCGGGCTTTTCGCCTAACGCTTTTGGCGGCGCGATACGCATGGCGGGTTCGCCGCCGCGGCCTTCGGTAAGGTGTCAAAAAAGCAGCAGCCACCACCGCGATCGCGGTTGCGAATCGCTGAGGATTTGGGTCTCATAGCTGCCATCAACAGCCTGGTTTCCTGTGGACATTTGGGGGTTGGTCGGCTAGATCAGATCGGCGCGCCGCTTCGTCGGGGCTTAATCTCTGTTAGATGTGTAAATCTCCATCGCGATAGCCGTGATGGACGGCGTAAATCTGAAAGTAGAGATTAAAGATATTTGGATAAATCCCTTGTTGGCTAAGTTTAAATATTTATTTTTGGGCGCGATTTTTTGAATCGTATAGTGGACATTACTAGGGGTTTCGCTATAGAAAATATTAGTGGGTTGGGGAAGATGATGTCGGCAACGGTTGCTAGCTGCCGTCCGGCTGAACGGGGAACGAAAAACCCCCGTCGATCGGGAGAGCGTGGCGTTGCCGATCTCGTATGTCAGACGATGGGGGCCTGATGGCGGCAGGGTTTGATATCGTTACCGGCGGCGGCGGCTTTATCGGCAGCCACCTGGTCGATCGGCTGCTGGCCGCGGGTCGCCGGGTCAAGGTCGTCGACAATTTCAGCGTGGGCGACCCACGCAACCTGGAGCAGCATCGAAGCGATCCCAACCTCGAAGTCACCGCTTGCGATATCGGCGAGGAGCCGATCGCGCCTTTGTTCGAGGGCGCGGAGCGCGTATTTCATCTGGCGGCGCGTGCCGACATCGTCCCGTCGGTGCAGAACCCCGGCGTTTATTTCCGATCGAATGTCGACGGCACCTATGCGGTCGTCGAGGCGGCCAGGGCGGCGGGGGTCAAGCGTCTCGTTTACGCTGCCTCCTCCTCGTGCTACGGCATCCCCGACACCTATCCGACACCCGAGACGGCGGCGATCCGGCCGGAATACCCCTATGCGCTGACGAAGTACCTCGGCGAGCAGATCGTTTTGCATTGGGCGCGGGTCTACCGCCTTCCGGCGGTATGTCTGCGATTCTTCAACGTCTATGGGCCGCGGGCCCGCACGAGCGGCACCTATGGCGCGGTTTTTGGCGTGTTTCTTGCCCAGTTGCTCGCGGAGAAGCCGCTGACCATCGTGGGCGACGGAACACAGACACGTGACTTTACGTACGTGACCGATGTGGTTGCCGCAATCATGGCGGCGACGGAATCGGACGCGGTCGGCGAGTTCTACAACGTAGGGAGCGGTCATACCTACAGCGTCAACCGTCTGGTCGAGCTACTCGGCGCGAAAGAGACGGTGCACATTCCCAAGCGACCCGGCGAGCCCGATTGTACCTTTGCCGATGTCACCAAAATTCGGCGCGAGCTTGGCTGGCAGGCCGAAGTCGGCTTAGAACGGGGGGTGGGATACATGCTGGAGAACCTCGAGTACTGGAAAGACGCTCCCGTCTGGACGCCTGATCGGATCGCCGAGGCGACGGCGGACTGGTTTCGGCTGCTGTCGCGGTAAGGCGTGAGAGGAAAAAGCGCGGATGCAAGAGCCTGGTAAGATCAAGACCCTCGACGAGATCGAGCGTATCGCCGACAAGCTGCGGACGAAGGGCCGATCGATCACCCTGTGTCACGGCGTTTTTGACCTGCTGCATGTCGGCCACCTGCGTCATCTGCGCGTGGCGGGCGGGTTCGGAGATACGCTGATCGTCTCCATCACGGCGGACGAGTTCGTTCAGAAGGGCCCAGGCCGTCCCGTTTTTCAGTCGCTATTGCGGGCAGAGATGCTCGCGGCGCTCGAGCTCGTCGATTACGTCTGCGTGGTCCATGACCTGAGCGCCGAGCCTATTCTTCACGCCGTCAAGCCACATACCTATGCCAAAGGCGGCGATTACATCGACCCCGACCAGGACGTCACCGGCAAGATCGTGCGCGAGCGCGACATCGTCGAACAATATGGCGGGAAGCTCGTTTTTACTGAGGACATTACGTTCAGCTCATCGAACCTGCTGAACCGGTTTTTCAATGTCTTCGATCCCGAGGTTAAGGCCTACCTCCACGATCTGAAGGCGGCCGACGGCGCCGCGCAGGTCGCCGGTTTGATCGACAATATCAAGACCATGAACGTGCTGGTGATCGGAGACGCGATCATCGACCGGTACAGCTACGTCACGGCGATGGGCAAATCCGCCAAAGAGCACATGATCGCGACCTTGCTGCAGAGCAGCGAGACGTTCGCGGGCGGCGTGTTCGCCACCGCCAACCATGTCGCGAGCTTCTGCAACAAGGTCGACGTCCTGACCGGTCTTGGCGGTCCCGAAGACGAGAATTTCGAAGACCTCGTGCGTGCCAGCCTGCGCCCGAATATCGGGCTGATGCCGTTCTATCGGCACGGCGCGCCGACAACTCTCAAAACCCGGTTTGTCGAGCCGACCTATCTGCGAAAGTTGTTCGAAGTCTATTCGATGGACGATTCGCCGCTGAAGCCGGACGAACAGGAGGAGGTCGATGGCCGCCTCAAGGCGTGCATCCGAGACTACGATGTGGTGATCGTCAACGATTTCGGGCACGGTCTCATCGCCCGCTCGACGATTGACATTCTCACCGAAGAGGCCCGTTTCCTCGCCATCAACGCGCAAATCAACGCCGGGAATAACGGGTTCAACCTCATCACCAAATATTCGCGGGCCGATTATATCTGTCTCGATGTTCCCGAAGCGCGGATGGCGGTCCATGACAAGGCGAGCTCGGTCGAGGCGGTTTGCGGGGAATTGCTCCCGGCGCAGATCGACTGCCCGAACATCATCATCACGCATGGCAAATCCGGCTGCTTTGCGTTTCATCGGGGCCGCAACGACGTGACCCATATCCCCGCGTTGACGCAGCAGGTCGTCGACACAGTCGGCGCCGGCGACGCCTTTCTCGCGGTGACCGCGCCGATGGTCGCGGTCGGCGGCGACATTGCCTTGGTGGGTTTTGTTGGCAACATCGCCGGCGCGGTGAAGGTCGGGATCGTCGGACACCGCAACTTTGTTGAAAAAAGCGTGCTTCAAAAATACGCGGCGACCCTTTTGAAATAGAGCCTGGGTGACGCGCGCGCAATCGCTCCCTTACAAACCCGCTTTGGTCGGACAGCGCAACGGAGATGGTACCTGATGCAGCGTAAATGGCATGTGCTTGTTCCCGGCGGCGCCGGGTACGTCGGTGCGATTCTGGTGCCCAAGCTCATCGAGGCCGGACACACCGTAACGGTGCTCGACCTTTATATGTACGGCGAGGACGTGCTGAAGCCGGTCGAGACGCATCCGCGACTTATCCAGATCAAGGGCGACTTGCGGCACCCGGCCGTGGTCGAGAAGGCGCTCGCCGGCTGCGATGCGGTCATCCATCTCGCCTGCATCTCGAACGACCCATCCTTCGAGCTCAATCCGTCGCTCGGACGCGAGGTCAATTTCGATTGCTTCCGGCCGTTCGTTAAGGCCGCCAAGAAAGCCGGCGTGAAGCGCTTCGTCTACGCGTCGTCATCGAGCGTCTACGGCATCAAGGAAGGCGTCAATGTCACCGAAGAATTGTCGCTCGAACCACTGACCGACTACTCGAAATACAAGGCGCTCTGCGAGGAGGTGCTGACCGAGGAGCGCGAGCCCGGTTTCACTACGCTGATCCTCCGCCCGGCGACGGTATGCGGCTACTCGCCGCGCCAGCGACTGGACGTCATCGTCAACATCCTCTGCAACCATGCCGTGAACACCGGCAAGGTCAAGGTGTTCGGCGGCAAGCAGCTGCGCCCGAACATCCATATCGAGGATATGACTGATCTCTATTGCGAATCGCTGCAGTTTGACGCCGAGAAGATCGACGGGAAGATCTACAATGCCGGCTTCGAGAACCACAGCGTGCTGGAACTGGCCGAGATGGTGAAGCGGGTCGTCGGCCACAATACGGTCGAGCTCGAAATGGTGCCGACCGACGACAACCGGTCCTATCATGTCTCGTCGGAAAAGATCGCACGTGAGCTCGGCTGGCACACGAAACGCACGATCGAAGACGCGGTTGTCGACATGGTGCGTGCATTCCGAGACGGCAAACTGCCGGATTCAATGACGGATTCGCGCTACTTCAATATCAAGACGATGCAGGAGCGCAACCTAGCCTAACGAAGGTTACGCGCGCACCCTTCCGCGGAACGGGCGGTTGCCGAATTTCATGGTCAGCTCGCGCAGCACGCGCGGGCGGCGGCCATGCGCGACCTCGCTGATCCACCAGCGGGTCAGCGAGGCCAGATAGGGCCATTCGCGCGGGCGCATCGCCAGTATCTGCGCCATCTGCCGGAAAAAGGTCGTCATTGCGACCGGATGGGTGCGCAGCGCTTCGCGGATGTCGGCGAATTCAGGGGCGTTTAGCTTGTCGTAGATCGCCGCGCAAACTTGCCGCTGCTGATTGGGATCGCGCATGCCGGTGCTCGAATAACCGGCGGAGGCCATCCGGAAGACGGAAAGCGGTTCCGGCACCACCGTGAAACCGTGCCGGAATGCCAGCGTATAGACGGCGAACCAATCAGCGTGCCAGCGCAGCCGGGGATCGTAGCCGTTGATGTCGAGCAGGGCCGCGCGGTCGACGAGCGACGCGTTGAGCGGCAGCCAGACGAAACCCTGGGTCAAGAGTTCGCGGAACTCTGCCGGGCAGAAATATTCCGGCCGATCCGATGCAAACCACGGGCCCAGCTCGGAATTGCGATTGTGGAGGACGCGCCGCCGATCCGCCTCGAAATATTGCACATAGCTGGAGACGCATAGCTTGGCCGAAGGATGGACGGCGGCGGCGTTGGTCATCCTTTCGATGAATTCCGGCTCAAGCCAGTCATCGGCGGCGCTGCACACGACGTGGCTGCTGCGCGCCTCCAGGAGCCCACGGTTGATCGCGTCGTTGACGCCGAGATTGCGCGGATTGCGCAATATTCGCATCTGCGGCAGCTCGTCCTGAAAGCTTTCGATGACGGCAAGGCTATCGTCGGTCGAGGCGTCCTCGATAACAAAGATTTCGTCCGGCGCACGGGTCTGTCCGGCAAGGGCCGCCAGGGCTACCCCTATATAGGGCGCGTGATTGTAGCTCGGCAGCAGAACGGATACCGTCGGATGCGCCGTCGGTGGGGTGGGGCGCGTCGGAGCGATATCCTGAAAAAGCGATTGATCCATCCAATCAACAATTCGCTGTTTCGCCAGTCTAGCATGTGTCGAGATTGATCGCACTCAACCGATGTTGACCCTGATCACAGCCACGCTCAACGCCGCCCGGTATATCGAGCAGGCCCTGGAATCGGTGCGTATGATCCCCCCCTCGGCGATCCACCATATCGTGGTTGACGGCGGATCAAGAGATGAAACGGTCCACATTTGCCAAAAGTTCCTGGCGATTGAGACGGTCGTCGTGCCGGACTGTACGATCTACGAGGCTTGGAACATCGGACTCGAGCGGGCGCGGGGCGATTATATCATGTTCCTCAATGCCGATGACGAGCTTGCCGAGGGCGCGGTAGAGACGGTCGCCGCCTACTTCGCGGCGAATCCCGAGGCGGGCATCGTCGCTGGGCGGGCGCTGATGATCGAGCGCGACGCACCCGCCACGCCGCCGCGTCTCCTGATCGCGGCGCCCGATGGCCAACTCGATGTCGAGCAGCTTGCGCTTGGCGTGCCGGCGATCAACGCGATGGCCTTCCGCCGCTCGGTATTCGAGCGTCATGGCCGCTTCGACACCGTCTATCGCGTCGCGGGCGATCGCGCCTTTTTGCTGCGTCTGGCGATGCATTTGCCGGCCACAGTCGTGGCTCCGGCCGATGCGGTGCTCTACCGCTACTACTCGCATCCCGGCTCGCTCACCCTAAAACGAGGTCTGGAGCAACGGTTGCGCATCGCGCGCGACCACCTGGCCCTGGCCGACCGGTTGCTGGCGGAGCAACTTTCAGGCCAAGCCGCGCGGGTGCTGCGCTATTGGCGACGGCGCGAGGCGGTGGTCGCCACGCTGCGCTGCGCCGCTGCCGGCCGACCGCTCGCGGCGCTGCGCTTTGCTAGGCAGATATTTTGACCCCTACCGGTTGGCCTTGTTGTCGAGGTGCCAGCGGTAGACATCTCGAATCCCGGGTTCCAGACCGATGCGCGGCCGCCAGCCGAGCGCGGCCAATTTGGCCACATCGACCAGCTTGCGCGGGGTGCCATCGGGCTTCGACCGATCGAAGACGAAATCCCCGTTAAATCCGACGACGCGCGCGATCAGCCGCGCGAGTTCGGCGATCGAGATGTCGCTGCCGCAGCCGATATTGATGTGCTGGTCCTCCGACCAGTTGCGCATCAAGAAGACGGCGGCGTCGGCGAGGTCGTCGACGTGGAGGAACTCACGGCGCGGCTCGCCGCTGCCCCAGATTTCCACGGTTGATTGGCCGGTGTGCGCGGCCTCGCCGATCCGGCGCACCAGGGCCGGCAGCACGTGGCTCGACAGCGGGTCGAAATTGTCGCCGGGTCCATAGAGGTTGGTCGGCATCACGGAGACGAAATCGCGCCCGTGCTGGCGGCGATAGGCCTCGCAGAGCTTGAGCCCGGCGATCTTGGCGATCGCGTACCACTCGTTGGTCGGTTCGAGGGGTCCGGTCAGCAGTGCATCTTCCGGCATGGGCTGCGGTGCGAGACGCGGATAGATGCAGGTCGAGCCGAAAAACATCAGCTTTTCGACATCTGCGCGGAGCGCCGCGTCGATCACGTTTGTCGCGATCGCGAGATTGTCGAAGAGGAAATCGCCCGGCCGCGTGTCGTTGACATAGATGCCGCCGACCGTCGCGGCGGCCATGAAAATCGCCTGTGGCCGGTGCTGGGCGAACCATGCATTCACCGCACTCTGATCGCGCAGGTCGATCGACTGGCGCGGCACGGTGAGCACCTCGCAATCCTCGCGGGCGAGCCGCCGCACCAACGCCGAGCCGACCATGCCGCGATGGCCGGCGACAAAGACCCGCTTGCCGCGAAGCTCGAAGGACGCCATGCCGCCTCTCAATCCGTCACGCCGAAGCGGCGCGGCTCCGCGGCGATCAGCGCGATGTCGGCCTCGACCATCTCGTGCACGATTTCCGCGAAACTATGCTTTGGCCGCCAGCCAAGACGCCCGCGCGCCTTGCTCGCGTCGCCCAGCAGCCGGTCGACCTCGGCGGGTCGGAAATAACGCGGATCGATCGCCACCAGCGTCTTGCCGCTTTTGGCGTCGATGCCGTGTTCGTCGCCGCCGCTGCCGCGCCATTCAATCCGACAGCCAGTCTCGGCGAAAGCCACCTCGACGAATTCGCGCACGCTATGGCTTTCGCCGGTCGCGAGAACGTAATCGTCGGGCTCATCCTGCTGCAGGATCAGCCACATGCCTTCGACGAAATCCCGGGCGTGGCCCCAGTCGCGTTGCGCGTCAAGGTTGCCGAGGTAGAGCGTTTCCTGATGCCCGGCGCGTATCGCCGCGACGGCGCGCGAAATCTTGCGGGTGACGAAGGTTTCGCCGCGCGTCGGCCCTTCATGGTTGAAGAGGATGCCGTTCGAGGCATGGATGCCATACGCCTCCCGGTAGTTCACGGTGATCCAAAAGCCGTAGAGCTTGGCGACCCCGTAAGGGCTTCGCGGATGAAACGGCGTCGTCTCGCGCTGCGGCGATTCCTCGACCTTGCCGAACATTTCCGAGGTCGAGGCTTGGTAGAATCGCGTGGTCTTGTCGAGCCCCAGGATGCGCAATGCTTCGAGTAGCCGCAGCGGCCCGAGCGCGTCGGCGTTGGCCGTGTATTCCGGCGTCTCGAAGCTCACCTGGACATGGCTTTGCGCCGCCAGGTTATAGATCTCGGTTGGCTGGATTTCCTGGACGAGCCGGATGAGGTTGGTCGCGTCGGTCACGTCGCCATAATGCAGGCGGAACGGCAGGCCCTTTTCATGCAGGTCGTGGTAGAGGTGGTCGACGCGGGCGGTGTTGAACGACGAAGATCGCCGCTTGACGCCGTGGACGGCGTAGCCTTTTGCCAGCAGGAATTCCGCGAGATAGGCGCCGTCCTGGCCGGTGACGCCGGTGATCATCGCGACCTTGCCGGTCACGCGACGACCCCTCGCCCACTCGCTTGCGACGCCATGCAGTTGCCTTGACCGCGGGCCGCCGACGGTTCGGCGGCGCGTTGCCGCGGCGAGGATAATACCGGGTTTGTCCTTGCCGCCGCCAGCCTAGCGCTCGGAGACGCGCAGCAGCACCCGTCCGGCCTTGCCGCTACGCACGAGATCGAACGCCGGATTGATGTCATCGAGCGAGAATTCGTCGGTGATGATGCCGTCGAACGATATCCGCCCGGCCTTCACCAATTTGATGATGCGCGGGATGTCGATCTGCGGCCGCGCATCGCCGCCATGCGAGCCGGTGAGGATTTTGTTGAAGTGGATCGGCAGCGTGTAAATCGTCACCTTCTCGTTCGGCACGCCGACGAGAACGATCGTGCCGTCCGCGTGGGTCAGCTCATAGGCCGTCTCGATGACCGATTTGACCCCGGTCGTCTCGAACACCTTGTCGGGCCCGGCGGCGCCGACGATGTCGCGAATGGCGCTGGCGACGTCGACGGTAGAGCCGGCGTTTATGCAGTGCGTGGCGCCGCGCGCCTTCGCCATATCGAGCTTATGGTCGAGCAGATCAACCGCGACGATCGGATAGCCGCCGGCGAGCGCGGCGAACTGCACGCAGTTGAGCCCGACGCCGCCAACGCCGAAAATGACCACCAACTCGCCGATCTTCAGCTTGGCGTCGTTGTTGACGACTCCCGCCGCCGTGGTCACCGCGCAGCCGAAGAGCGGCGCGATCTTGAGGTCGAAATCGGGCGGGATCACGGTCATCCGGTTTTCCGAGATGACCGCGAATTCGTTGAAAGTCGTGACCCAGCCGGCATTGAGCTTCTGGCCGCGCCAGCTATAGGCTGGGGGGCGGCTTTGGATGCCGTTGCTTGGGCGCCAATGCAGCACCACCGTGTCGCCCGGCTTGACCGTGGTGACGCCGGGGCCGATCTCGACGACCTCCGCCGAGGCCTCATGCCCGAGCAGATGTGGCAGGAATTTATCGACCCCCTTCACTGCATCGATCTCGTTGATCTGCGCGCCGCAGATCGTCGTGTAGAGCACCCGGACCAGCACCTGCCCGGCATCAAGCGCCTCGGGCAGCTCGATCTCGTCGACCACCAGCGGTTCGCGCGACTGAGCGAGAATCCCGGCGCGGCCTTTTTTGATCTTCATCGTCGTCTCGCTACTATTCGAAATAGATGAATTCGTAGTCGCCGGTGTAGCCGAAGTGCTGGTAGAGCCAGATCCAGGACGCGGTGTCCTGGAACGCCTCGGCGGTCAGGGCCCAGCACTGCATGTTGAACTGCTCGAGTTCGTTGCGGTAGCTCTCGACCATGACGTAGCCCGCCTTGCCGACACGCTCGACCTCGCTGAGTGCTGTGCCCAGCTCGTAGATCTTGAGGTTGTGCAGCGTGCCCAGCGAGACGACGAGGTCGAACGACTTATCGCCAAACGGATAGCGGTCCTGTGCCTTGTAGCGGAACAGCGAGCCTCTGACGTCCGGATGCGCGTCGGCGAGGCCGTGCCGGGACATGTCGAAACCGACGAGCTCCGCTTCCGGCAGCAGGCGCTGGAATTCCTTCAGCAGATAGCCCTTGCCGCAGCCGACATCGAGGATTCGGCATTTGCCCTTAAGCCCGTGCAGCTCGATGAGCCCCTTCGCGACCGGCGCCCACCAGCCCTCGCGGTAGCTATAGCCGCCATAGCCGTAGCGGCGGTCGCCGTCCCAGTAATCGCCCTCGTATTCCTTCGCCTTCATCATGCAATGGACTTTTTCGTCCATCATCCGCGCGACGTAGTCCCGTTTGGTCGCGCGGTGTAGCGGCGTCACAATGTTTAGCAGCCGACCCATGCCGTCCTCTGTGTCGATACGATTGGGAACCGGGCGTCATGCCCGCGGTGATGCAAACCTCATTCCGGTGCTCGCCTCTCCTGTCAAGCCGAGACAGGTGACCGGCGGCGCAGCTAGATCCAATAGGCGATACGCGGCCGCAGACGCGCGAACAGGCCAAATCCGGATAGTGTGATGACCGCCGTGCAGGCGAGCATCAGCGGCCACGAGGTTGGCTCCGGCGCTACGCCGAGCAGCGGCGCCCGCACGATGTCGACGGCGGCAAAAAACGGGTTGTAGGCAAGAATGTTCCTCATCGCCGGGGCGACCGAATCGAGCGGCCAAAAGATCGGCGTCATGAAAAACAGCACCTGTACAAAGCTCGTAACAATTGGCGGGATGTCGCGGAACCGTGCGCTTGCCATGCCGAGAAACAGGCTGAGCCAGAGCCCGACAAAGCAGAGGAGGAAAAGCCCTGGAATGGCCTCGAAATAGTGCCAATCCGGCCGCATCGCGAATAACACCATCGCCGGCGGGATGATGATCGCGTTATGCGCGAAGATCAGCAGGTTGCGGTAGACGACGCGAAATGCCTGGATCGAAAATGGCAGCTTCACCTGTTGGATGACGTCCTGCACCCCGGTGAAGGTCTGGCAGCCCTCGGTGATTATCCCAGAGATCAGCTGCCAGACAATGATCCCGAGCATCACGTACGGGACATAGACCGACGTCTCGACGTGGAACAGAGTGCTGTAGATGACCCCGATCGCCGCAATCATCACCAGGTTGCTCAGCGTCACCCAGAACGGGCCGAGCACCGAGCCGCGATAGCGCAGTTTGATGTCCTGGTAGGCAAGTCGGCTCCATATCCAGCTGCGCGCCGCTCCACCGAACAAATCGGCGATCAACTCGCGCGTGTCGGAGGCCAGCGGGAAATCGCCGGCATCAATCTTGGCCACTCTCGCTGATGGCGCGCGAACCAGTGTGTTCAGCGACATGGGCACGAACCAATTAGGGCCGAGAGGCACATCCGCCGCATCGGAAAAATTCCAGTAATTTCGCCGCAAAAGTCGGGCGGTCTATAACATTGGGCCGCAGTCGTGTCCAGTTTATGGCCTTGCCGCGGGCGCGCTGAAGCGGCTGGCGTGCGGCTCACAACAAGCCCCGCAGCCGGGCGTGATACGCGGCGGCGACGGTGAAGGAATCGGTGATTTCGCTGTCGCGGATCAGCTGTTCGAGCCTGGCCGGCGGGATCGGGACGATGTCGCCTACGCCTTCGCCGAGCGCCGGCGTACCGATCGCGGTGAATTCCGCGTAGACCAAGACCACTCGGTGGCGCATGAACGCTGAAGCGCCGTGGATGACGCCCATCTGCGTCATCGACGAGATCGTGCCGCCGATCTCCTCGGAGATTTCGACATGTGCCATCTGCGTCGCGTTTTCGTCGCCGGCGATCGCGCCGCGTGGGATTTCGAGATGCCAGGCGCGCGTCGGGTGGCGAAAATGCCGCACCAGGATTACGTCGCCGCGATACTTTCCGAGGATCGCAACGCCGGTCGGGCCGTCGTGCCGGCCAATGGCGCGATGGTAGAGCCCGGGCTGGCCGTCCGGGAAGATGACCGCGTCGCGCAAGACCATGATGTACGGGTCTTCATAGAACACGCCGGCGCGGGCCCAATCGCGCGGCAGCCCTTTTGACGCGAAGCGCTGAGCCATCGCGCTTTCGACCCGTTCAATCCCGGCCGGATCGGTGATGACATCGATGCCACCCGGCAGGTTCTGCGCCAGCGCTGGGCGGGCGTTGAGCAGCGAGCGATAGCGTTCGCGATGATCCATTATGTTCGCGATCCTACCGACAGGTTTCGATCAGTTCGTCGATCACCGACCAGGGATCCGGGACGACGATGCCAAAGCGCTCCGCCAGCGCGCTGCTGTCGAGCGTCGTGTTGCGGGCGGTCGATCCGGTCGGCAGTCCGACCGAGTAGGCGCTGACCGTCTCGACTAATTTCGTATCGGCGCCAATCTGCCGTGCGAGATGCCGGGCGACCTCACCATAATCGACGTCGCGTGGGCCAGTGAGCTGAAAGATGCCGGAGGTCGGCGCGGCGAGCAGCCGCTCGATCGCCGCGGCGACCAACGCGACGGGCGTCGGCGCCATCATCATGTCGCGAAAAGCGCGAATCGGCCGTCCGCCCCTGAGTTCGACGATCCACTGCCGCAGCAGTTCCATGCCCGGCATCACGACTTTCGCCAACCGCAGGATTGCGGTTGGCGCGCCGATCCGCATCATTTCGCCAAGCGCGGCTTCGGCCGCCGCTTTCTGGCGTCCGTATTCGCTAACCGGGCGGGGCGGCGCATTGGCCGGCACGTGGGCGTGCTCGCCGTCGAACACTTTGTCGGTCGACAGGAACAGCACCGGTATTCCCCCCGCCGCCAGCTTCTTTGCCAAAGCGACCGTGCCGGTGACGTTGATCGCCGCTGAGCCGATAGGGTCGCGTGCGCAGTCGTTGAGCCGGGCGATCGCGGCGCAAATACAAACGGCGGCGACACCGTCGGGAACCGGCCAATCCTCGACCGGCTCGCTCAGATCGAGAAACGGCCGATCGGCCGAGATGCTCTCGCGCCGACGGCTGGTCGCGATGACGCCACGGCCGTGCTCGCGCAGGTAGGTTGCGGTCGCCGCGGCGATTTCGAAATCGCCGCCGATAATCAGCAGATGCTCGCTCATATGCTGCGAAGCTGCGAGGCGGCGGCCGCTCAGGCGGCGCGGCGACGCTGCAAGCCGTCGCGAACGGTCTGCGCGATTGCCGGCGGCTGCAGCCCGTAGAGTTCCATCAGCTCGTCTTGGCTGCCGTACTTCTCGGCGAAGGCGTCGGGGATGCCGAGCCGCTTGATTGCCGGCAGGCTCCCCGGCAGATGATCGATCAGCGCATCGACGACGGCGCTGCCCAGTCCACCGACCACGGTATGCTCCTCGACGGTGACGACCAGCCGCGCGGCGGCGGCGTGATGGAGCAGCGCCTCGATATCGAGCGGCTTCACGGTGTGCACATGCATGACGGTGCACTCGATGCCTTCTTCGGCCAGCTTTTCCGCCGCTTGCAGTGCCCGCGTCGTCGCTACGCCGGTGCCGACCAACAGCACCTTGTCGCGGCCGGCCGCTTCACGCAGCACGATCGCCTTACCGATCTCGAAACCGAGTTCGGGTCGGCTGATGATCGGGTCGGTAAAGCCCTTGGCGATGCGGATATAGATTGGCCCCGGCCAATCCAGGGTCTTGTCCATGAAGCGCCGCATCTCGTCGGCATCGCAGACCGAGACGACGGTCATGTTGGGCAAGGCGCGCATGATCGCGATGTCCTCGATCGCGAGATGTGTCGGCCCCAGCGGGGCGTAGACCAGTCCGCCACCATTGCCGATCAGCCGCACCGGAAGATTGTGCAGGCAAAGGTCGATCGCGACCTGCTCGTAGCAGCGTCGGGTGATAAAAGTGGCGATGGTGTGGACGTAAGGGATCATCCCCTCCATCGCCAACCCAGCCGACATCCCCACCAGATGCTGCTCGCTGATGCCCTCCATAAGGCCGCGGCCCGGCATCTCGGCCTTCATGCGTCGCGCGATGTCCTCGTCGAGATCGGAGCCTATATAGGCGACGCGGGGCTCGCGCTCGGCGAGCTCGAAAATCTTGTCAACGCAGGCATTACGCATCAGAGCGCCTCCAATGCGTTGTACATGTCGACGATCGCTTCCTTCTTCAGCGTCGATTTGTGATGCCAACTCGGCTGGTTCTCGGCAAAGGGGAACCCCTTGCCCTTGACCGTATGGCAGATGATTGTCGACGGTCGCTCCGCCTCCAGCGGCAGACGGCTGAGCACGCGCCGCAGGTCGCTCACATCGTGGCCGTCGGCCTCCGCGACGCCAAAGCCGAAAGCGCGCCATTTGTCGGCAAGAGGTTCGAGCGGCAGGATCTCATCCACCGGCCCGGCCGACTGAATCTTGTTGTAGTCGATCAGCAAGGTGAGATTGCTCAGGCCGTGCTTTGATGCCGACAGAGCCGCCTCCCAGACCGAGCCTTCGTTGATCTCGCCGTCGCCGGTGATCACGAAGACGCGCGCCTTGCTTCCCTTCATGCGCAACCCCATCGCCCGCCCCACACCGACCGGTAGCCCGTGCCCGAGCGCGCCTGTGGAGGCCTCGACGCCGGGCACCTTAATCTCCGGATGGCCGCCGAGGATCGAATCGCGCCGGCAAAACGTGTCGAGCACCTCAAGTGGAAAGAACCCCTTTTCGGCGAGCAGCACATATTGCGCGATACAGCCGTGGCCCTTGCTGAGGATGCAGCGGTCGCGCTCCGACCATTCGGGATCGTCGGCGCGGTAATCGAGGATATCGTCATAGAGCACGCGCATGATCTCGATGAGCGACAGCGACGACCCGACATGACCGCGGCCGCCGCCGTCGAGCGCGCGGACCACAAGCCGTCTTAAATCGATCGAGCGTTGGTCGAGGCGCGCGCGAGCGTTGAGCCGCTCTGCCCCCGCGACATCATTGGCCATGATGAAAGCACCCGAAGTTTCGCGGCGCAGCATGCCCAGTTTCCCGCAACCGATCAAGACAAGGGCGCTCGGCATTGAGAGGACGCGAGCAAGACAGTATCATGCCCGCCCACCCGGCGATTGCATGAGGGCTTGAACGGATTGACCTGCGACAAACCGGTAAATCGTCGGTCAATTTGCGCTGTTCAACGATAAAGACACCAAAATCGCGTTTGCGAGGGGACGACGGTATTATGGACGCCCAGACGCTGGTTAAATTGCCCGAGGCGCAGGCGGAGGTCAGACCACCACCCAAATCGATAACGCTTCTGCTGCCGGTTTGGGGCTATCGTTTCGTCCTTCAATTTCTCGAGTTCTGCCTGCCGACGATGCTTGCGCCGGGAAACATTCCGGCATTGGCGTCCGCATTGCCGACCCGTTTTGTCGTGCTGTCGCGCGAGAACGATGAAGAACTGATCCGCTCGCACCCGACATGGATTGCGCTGCAGAAATTCTGCACCGCCGAGGTCGGCTTCATCGACGATCTGATCACCGACGGCAACCACACGGCCACGATCACGCTCGCTTTCGCCCGCGCCGTGCGCCAGACCGGCGAGGCGATGACCGATACGGGTTTTGTGTTTCTGATGTCGGATTATCTCTTCGCCGACGGATCGCTGCGATCGCTGGTCAATCACTTCCTCAGCGGTGCCAGCGGCATCGTCGCCTGCAATTTCCAGATTATCGCCGAGGAGGCCGCGCCAGAGCTGCAGGGCAGCATCAGCCCGATTTCGCAAGCGATCATCCTGCCGGCGCGCGATCTGCTCGCTTGGTCGCTCGACCACCTGCACCCAGCGACCACCGCGAACATCGTCAATTTCGGGCTCAATCACAACGCCCACACCAATCGCCTGCTGTGGCGGGTCGATGAGCACACCATGATCGGCCGCTTCTATCTAATGCACCCGATAGGGGTGCGGCCGGAGGTGACGGATTTCGTCGTCGGTTCGTCGCTCGATTATTCCTTCATTCCGGAGATGTGCCCCTCGGGCAACATCGTGACGCTGACCGATTCAGACGATTATTTTGTCATCGAGATGCAGCCGCGCCAGCACGAGCGGGCGAATCTTCGGGCCGGCCCCGTCCAAGAACGTGAGCTGGCTGTCTCGCTCGCCGAGTGGACGACCGTCCAGCACCGCGCCAACATCGCACAGACGATCGTCTATCATTCCGCGGAAGTCCCAGAGAAGCTCGGTGAGACGGTCGCCGAGGCCGATGCCTTCATCGACCGTGTTTCAACGCTGCTGTCGCTGTATCCGCCGCAGCCATTCAGGAACCATCCCTATTGGGTCGGTTCCATTGCCAGCAACCGGATGCAGACCGGACAGGCGCTAACCAGAGAGGATTGGCGCTTTTTGCTGGGCGAGTCCGTGCCGAACGCCGGCATCCGGGGCTTTATCTGGCGCGTCCGCAAGTTGATCTTCGGCACCATCCCAGAAGTTACGCGCTTCCACACGCGATGGCCCGATTACAACATGCCACGCGATGAGCTGCGGCAGGTGGTTTCAAACAACGGCCGGCTGCTTGTGGTGGCCGACCAGCCGAGCCGCTTTGCCCATTGGGTGACGGCGATGACCAGCGATGTCTTCACCCTGGAATGGGATCGGCTGCTCGCGGCGCGGCCGAACCGGGCTCTGGGCGGCATGCCGGAATGGTATCGCTTGTTGATCGATACCTTCGACGCCTGCCTTGTCGTCGTCACCGAACCGATGCTCGAAAACGCCGCGGGGCTGATGGAGCGGCTGGGGCCCTTGATGAAACTGCCGGGCCAGATCTCGATCATGATCCTCAACGACCGGCCGTTTCACAATGCGGCGGCGTTCAGCGAGGTATTTGCCCGCAGCGCGGCGGAGTTGCTCGATCGCTCCTCGTGGCAACTCGAGATCCGCTACATACCGGCGGCACGGCTGCGCTGGCTGGTCTATCGGGTGTCCGACACGGTGCTCGAGCATTTGCGGAATTCCTACAAGCGTTCGTCGATCTCGCTTCCGGTCTGGGGGCTGGTAGCGATCGGGCTGGGCATCGCCACCTATCTTGTCAATTTTAGGATTCGTTCCACGGCGGCGCCGCCATCGGGTCTGTGGTCGAGCGTGTACTTGATGCTGCGCCGGACGCATCGGGACAGCCGCGAGGACCTGTACAGAACCGGTGCCGACTGGTCCACGCCGCGTATCAGCTACCACGGCGCGCGAAACCTTTTCGCGCCGACCAACGACGGCGCAACCTCACAAACGATCGCCGCGACAGAGGTCGCGAGCGAGATCGGCCAGCCATCGAGCGTTCTGAAAGCGCATGAGATTGCCGCTAAGCTGCTTGCCGGACGGCAGGATGTCGGTATTTACGGTTTTGACGAAGCGGACGCGGTATGCTTGGCTGCATATAACGTTAGGCGAATGGCGATCTACGATTCGAACCCCGCGACGATAGGGGGACAACGGCGCGCTGCCGGGCCGCCGCTTCCACGCATCCAGTTCCACGACATGTTGGGCAGTCCGCTGCCGCGAGTTCACGATGCCATTTGCAGCCTGCGGACGCTGGGGTACGTGGCTCGCACCGAAGAGGATGCCTATATCGAGTATTTAGCCGACTCGCTCGCGCGCAGTTCCGACATCCTGATCCTCGGCTGTCCTTCCAATGGCGCGCCGGAAGAACTTATGGCGGGAGACGGGGATCCACTGTTGGGTCTGGTTTCGAACAAACCGACTGGCAAGCGACGGTACTACTATGCCCGAACGGGGGCGCAGCTGAAGGCGCAGGCCCAGCGGTTTTTCGAGAATGTGTTCGTGTTTTCGATCGTCGACGGCGAGGTTCAGCCCGGAACTGTCAGTTCCGCCGACTATGTTCTCGCCGTCTGCTGCGCGAGAAAAGGTTAGACGGAGCAGAGCCGGTCGGGGCCGAGATCGAGGTGAAAGTGGTTGAAGTGATCGGCGTTGCTGTCGGGGGTCAGCACGACCGAGAAATAGCCGCAGGCAGCGTGCGCCAGTTGGTGCAGAAAGATGCGGCGCGGTCCCGGCCGCGACCAATCGCGCTCGACGCTTACGGTTTCCCCGTCGGACAAGCGGAAACCCGATATGTCGATCGCGAGGCCATAAGCGTGCTCGCTCAGCCGGTCGGGCCGCCCCGTATTGGCGCGGCACGAATACGCGCCGAGGTGATCGATCCGCACCACGGAATGCCCGAGATCCTGCATCGCCAGTTTCTGCACGGCGCTGTGCTCGAACAGTGCGAAGCGGTCCGCGAGCAGACAGCTCATCACGACCGGACGGCTGAATGGCGCCTCGATCTGACTGACGTTGACGGGCGCGGCGACGTGACAACGCGGATCACCGCCTTCGCTCATCTCGATCGGCTGAAAGGCAACTCCGTGTGCGTTGAGCGTGGCGATACACGCGCCATCGCTCTCGATGGGCGGAGCGTGCCCACAACCGGACAGCGCCGCGACGACAAGGGCGAACAACACGGCGCGAAGCAGCAAGCGCGGCATACCGGAATACGTAGAGCCAATGATCGTTCTCTGCTCTAACCGGTTGGTCGGCGCGGTCAATACGACCCTTGATCTCCGTCGAGCCGCCCGAAGAAAGCCTCATTCGATCAACACGCTACGAGATCGGGACGGCGAGGGCGGCAGGATGATTTTTACGGGCTGCAGGCAGTGACGGTGAGCTCGGATTCGCGTTTCGCCGTCTTCCGCGGCGCACGTGTCGCGGTGACCGGCGGGGTCGGGCTCATTGGCTCGGCTTTGGCGCGCCGGCTTGTCGGGCTCGGCTCCGATGTGCTGCTAATCGACAATATGATGCCGGAGGGCGGCGCCAATCTTGCCAATATCGCCGCGATCCGTGATCGGGTAGGGGTCTCCGTCGCCGATATTCGTGACCGCGAAGTCATGCGTAATCTGCTGGGCGGTCGCGACTTCCTGTTCGACCTGGCGGCGCAGACGAGCCACCTCGACTCGATGAAGGTGCCGTTCGACGATCTGGCGATCAACGCCACCGCACAGCTGCTCTTGCTGGAAACTTGCCGCGAGGTGGCGCCGGCGATCGTCATCGTTCATGCCGGCACGAGACAGATTTACGGCCGGCCGCGCTACCTCCCGGTCGACGAAGCGCACCCACTCAGCCCGACCGACGTCAACGGCGTCAACAAGATGGCGGGCGAAGCCTTTCACCTGATGTTCCATAGCGCCTACGGCCTGGACACGCGTTCGCTGCGGCTGACCAACGTCTATGGACCCGGCATGCGCATCAGGGATGCGCGGCAGAATTTCCTCGGCATCTGGCTGCGCCGGGTCATTGAGGGCGACGCGTTTGAGGTATGGGGCGGCGAACAGCGGCGCGACATGGTGTTTGTCGACGATGCCGCCGAGGCGTTTTTGGCCGCCGCCGTGAGCGACGATACACGCGGCAAGGCGCTCAATGTCGGTGGCGACGCCCCCTACAGCCTGGCCGAGATCGCCGCGGCGATGATCGCCGCCAATGGCGGCGGGCGGTATGAGCTCAAGGAATTCCCGCCCGAGCGCAAGCGGATCGATATCGGCGATTTCGTAACCGACGATCGGCAGTTTCGGGCGCTTGCCGGCTGGGAGCCCCGCGTGACTCTGGCCGAGGGGCTCAAGCGCTCGCTCGATTACTATCGCCCGTACCTCGCCGCCTACATTTGAGAGACAGATGACGCCTATTCCACAGACCGACCCACGCGCTGGCTATCTTGAGCACAAGGCGGAGATCGATGCCGCGGTCGCGCGGGTGCTCGACAGCGGCTGGTACATACTCGGCCGGGAGGCCGAGGCGTTCGAGGCGCGCTTTGCCGAGCTGATCGGCGTCGGCCACGCGATCGGCTGCGGCAACGGCACCGACGC
This sequence comes from uncultured Alphaproteobacteria bacterium, assembly GCA_963712835.1. GTDB lineage: Bacteria > Pseudomonadota > Alphaproteobacteria > ATCC43930 > CGMCC-115725 > DATARH01. The sequence goes on from CAVQJJ010000002.1 coordinate 310,928, forward strand.
GCTGGAACTGGCCCTGCGCGCTTGTGGCATCGGTTCCGGCGATCTGGTGTTCACCGTCTCGCATACCGCGGTGGCGACGGTCGCGGCGATCGAGGGCGCCGGCGCGACCGCGGTGCTTATCGATATCGAGGAGGACGGGTTTTGCATGGACCCAGCGGCCTTGGAGGCGGCGCTCATGGCGCCGCCGAAGGGTCGGTCCGCGGCGGTCATGCCGGTGCATCTTTACGGCGAGCCGGCGGCGATGGTCGAGATTGTCGCGCTGGCGCGGGCGCGAGGGCTGCGTGTCATCGAGGATTGCGCGCAGAGCCACGGCGCTCTCTACCAGGGCATCACCTCGGGTTCGATCGGCGATTTCGGCTGCTTCAGCTTTTATCCGACAAAGAATCTCGGCGCCTTTGGTGATGCCGGCGCTGTCGTCACGGGCGACGCGGAGTTGGCCGCGGCCGCGCGCGAGATCCGTGAGTACGGATGGCGCGACCGCTATGTCAGCGCGGTCGCTGGCATCAATTCGCGGCTCGACCCGATCCAGGCCGCCATCCTGGACGCAAAGCTCGACGCGCTGATGGCGGACAATGCGCGGCGCCAGGCCGTCGCGGCACGTTACGATGCGGGGCTCAACGGATTGCCGCTGACGCTGCCGAGACGGCGAAGCGGCACGACCCACGTCTTCCACCAATACGTCGTCCGCACGCCAAAGCGCGACCGGCTTCGCGAGCACCTGCGCCAGGCCCAGATCGGCACCGGCATCCACTACCCGCTGCCGGTACATCTGCATCCGGCCTATCGCGGACGCGTGCCGACGGGCCCGACCGGGTTATGCCGCAGCGAGGCCGCGGCGCGCGACATCCTCAGCCTGCCGATGTATCCGCAACTTTCCAGCGACGCGGTCGACCGGGTAATTGGGGAAATCCGCCGGTTCTTTCTTTAGACTAGGTTTGGTGCAGCAGGAAAATCCCGCCGGCGATCAGCACGATGCCGCCGACCTGATGCCAGCCGAGCGGCTCGTGCCATAGCACATGCGCCAGCACGGCGATGATCGCGTAGCTCGCCGCTACCGATGGGAACGCGATCGACACCGGGATGCGGTTGAGCGCCGCGATATAGGCAAACGAGGCGAGGGCATAAATTCCCAGCCCGGTGATTGTCAGCGGGTTGAGCAGCTGCGCCATGAAGCTCGGCGCGCCGACGGCGGCGGACTTCAGCGCGAGCTGCGCGACAATCCCCAGCAGAATCGCCGCAACCAGGCCGAGATAGGCGACGGTGGTCGACATGACTCAGCCCTGCCGCCGCAGCCGCACCGGCGGCGGCGCGGGCTCGGCTGCAGCCTCGGCCGAGCGCGTTACCGAGCGCACCACCGATTGCGGTTTGTGGTTGGCGGTCAAATAAAGTCGCCCGAGATACTCGCCGACAATGCCGAGGATCATCAGCTGCACCCCCGACAACAGCAGCACGGCGACGAACAGCGACGCCCAGCCCTCAGGGGGTGAAAAGAACAACGCCTCGATAATTGCCGCTAGGCCGCTAAGCCCGCCCAGCACGCTCAGCGCAAACCCGGTCAGCGTGCTGATCCGTAGCGGCATGACGGAGAAATTGACGAACATACTCATCCATAGCCGCAAGAGCCGACGCAGCGTGTAGTTGCTGCGGCCGATCGCACGCGGCAGATGGCGCACCAGCAATCGGTCGATGTTCTGCGTCACCTGCAGGATGAGGCCATCAATGTAGGGGAAGGGGCCTTCATAGCGGGTGATCTCGCGCACTACAAACGCGCTCATGCAGCGGAAGCTCGACAGATAAAGCCCTTTCGGTTTGTCGAGCACGAAGCTGGCGACCCAGTTAGTGAAGCGACTGCCGAGGTTGCGCCAGGCCGCGTGTTTGCTGTCCTCGTAATAGGTGTAGACCACGTCAGCGCCGGTTTGTTGCGCATGGGCGAGCAGCCGCGCAACCTCCTCGGGCGGGTTCTGCAGGTCGTCGTCCATATTGATGACATGCGCGCCACGCGTGTGGCGCAACCCCGTCATGACCGCGTTGTGCTCACCGAAATTGCGCGCGTGGTCGATCAGCGTGATCGGGGCGCGGCTGCGGGTAACCAGTTGGCGGCAGACGTCGAGGCTGTTGTCGGGGCTGCCATCGACCACCAGCACGATCTCGTGGCCGCCGTGAATATCCAGCTCTTCGAGCGCGGCGACCAGCTCTCCGACGCTGTCGGCGCCGTTATAGACCGGGATGACGATCGACAGCGCAAACGGGGCGGGGGGCTCAGACATTGACGCTCTCTGACTTGGCGGCGACTGCAAGTACCGACCCGCCGAAGGGCAACCAAAGACCGGCGCGCATCAGCCCGCGTTCGAGTGACGTGGCGGCGCGGCACAACGCCTCGACCAGCCGCGGCTGCAGCTCGACGTCGCTGCCGGCCGAGGCCGGCAGTAGCTTGCGAGTCGCGACCATGACGGGAAACAGGATCATGTTCCAGTAGCTGGCAAAGATAGGGCGGAACCCTGCCTCCCGCAGCAGGCGCACAATTTCGCGCCGCGTGTAGCGGCGGGCATTATAGACTGCGGCGTCATGCCGCGACATCAGCCAGCGATAGGCAGGGAGGTTGAGGATCAGCAATCCGCCGGCCGAGAGACAGCGGTGAAATTGTCTCAGCGCCCGCGTTTCGTCGACGTCGCGGTGGCACAACACGTCGACGCTGAAGATCGCGCGAAACGTGGCGTCGCCAAAGGGCAGCGCGTTCACCGAACCGGCGCATACCGGGTGGCCGCTTTTTTCTCTCGCCCAGCGGCAGCCGGTCTCGTCCGCGTCGAGGCCGATCATCTCGCGCTCCGGCATCCGCCGCGCCAGCGCGGCCAGAAACCCGCCCGTTCCGCACCCGGCGTCCAGTATCCGCTCGCCGGCCGTGACCGTCGCATTGGTCCGGCCGTACAGCGTCGCGAGATTGGCGTGGATCGCGGCGAACCACCACATGCGATCCTCCACCTCACGCAGCTTTTCGTATTCGGCGCGTTCCAGGGCCGTGCTCCCTAGAAGAAATGGTGGCTGAGAACGCCAACGATGCGTCGGCTATTCCGCAGGATCACTGATAGGCGGCGGGGTTTTGCGGTCGCAGCGCCGCACCGGCGATCGGCGTCTTCGCGGGCCTGCGCTGATCGGCGACCGCCTCGCGGTGGTCGACCACCACGGACAACAGCGCGCCCATGCGGGTTACCTTGAAGATCGGACGATCCGTCAGGGCGTGATCCGCGTCATGCATCGTGAAGCCGATCACGAAATCGGCGTTGGTCGGATAGGTTACCGAGCGAAAATTGGGCGGAAAGTAGTAACGCGCCGAGACGATCGGGCCCTGCACCGCGATCGTAAACTCGTGCTTCGTGAAAGCCGCGCCATATTGCTTCTGCAGGTCGGTTTCGAGCCCGTGTACGGCCTCGGCGAACGAATTGGCCCAGTAATCGAGCTTGAAACGGTTCTCCGCGCCGGGCACGCCGCCGACGAATGCGTTGAAGTAGACGTACTGGTCGGGGTGCAGCATGGCCATGATCGATACATGCGCGAGCCCGTAGAGCCCGAGCGCGGCGTAAACCGGCGCGCGGAACTCGAAGGTGGCGAGCCGCGCCAGCGCTCGATCGCCGACCAGGGCCGCCGTCACCGCGATCGGCGGGAGCACGAAGATAAAATGCCGCATGCCATTGAATAGCACGGCCTTGACGGCGATTGCGTAGACCACTGGGAAGACGACCGTAAAGCCGAGCATGAACAGCGGCAGCACGCGCTCCGGTCGCCAATTCTCGCGCCGCGCCAGGCCGATCACCGCCACGATCGGGGCCGCCAGCAACAGGGCTAATGTCAACTCGGGCAGCGCAAGGCCGATAAATATCGGCAGGTAATCCCATGGCAGACTGTTCGCCGGCACAAGCTGCCCCTCGAACAGCACCTTCGCCCAGAAAATCTCCTTCGAGAAGACCGCGAGCGCCTGCAGCGGGTGATGGACGGGGTCACTCTGCGCCCAGGGCCAGAACACCAGCATCAATAGATAGGCTATCAGCGCGACCGGCAGGAAAACGCGCCACAGCCCCGTCAGGCCGGTCGTGATCAGGGTCGAAAAGCGGCGCGCGGTGATTGCCTGCCACAGCGCGAACAGGGAGATCAGCAAGCCAAGATAGCATAGCAGCAGCAGACCGCCGACGCGGACCGCCATCGCCAACCCGGTTGCAACGCCGAGCTTCGCGACGAGCCTAAGCGGTGGCCGCGGCAGGAACGGCACGATGCGGACCAGGTAATAAGTCGCCCAAATGAATCCCACGGCAAACGGGATGTCCTTGGGATTGTTGAACATCTGGCCGTAATAATTGGGGATTAGCACGAGCAGCAGCGCGGCGGCGAAGCCGGCTCGCGGCCCGCCGAGCCGCCGGCCGAGCTTCCAGGCACCGACGAGTTCGAGAGTCCCGACCAGTCCGTTCAACAGATGCCGTGTCTCGAACACCCCAAGCGGTGAGAGCTTGTTGACGATCGCCGCGGTGAGGTCGAACAGCCCGCCGTAATTGTACATGTCGGCATACTGGAACAGGTCGTTCCAATGCGGGGCCGGTCCCGCACCGAACAGCCACAGGTAATAGGTGAGGACGAGCTTACCGTACCAATTCTGGCAATCCTCATCCCAGGTTACGCCATAGGCCCGGAAGGTCAGGACGACAAGCAGCAGCACCAGCGCGATCAGCGCCAACGTCAGCCTGTCCCACACGGATCTGCCGTTAATTCGGCGGACGAATGCCGTCAGAAGGTGCCCTACCGCGCTGGGCGCGGCGCGGTGCAATGTTCCTAGCGCTTCCATCAAACGTCTCGACGACGACAGCCCTGGTAATCGTTTTCGCGTTCGGCGATTTTGTACCTGCCGATCTTGCCGTCTGGTTTCGCCGAGACGACGCGGCCTGTCAACCCGCAAGCCGGCATTGGGTGGGTGTCGTCGCGTTTCATAGCCCGGCCTCGGCGAGCAGCGCGCCGACGACACGCTCTCCATCGAAATACTCGCGCGCCACTTCGCGCGCCGCCCGGCTGTGGCGGCGGTAGTCGCCGGCGATCGCGTCGATTGCAGCGAGTGCCTCTTTCCGGGTCGCAAAGGGGAAAAGCCCTGCGCCGACTGGATAGTGCCGCTCGAAACCGGTTGCCATCGTCAGCACCGGTCGCCCGCTCGCGAGGTAGCAAACGGCCCGGTCGCTGAACCAGCCGCTATTGGTGCGCACGTAGATGTCCTTGGCGACGGTGAATTCGCCGCGCGAGCCTGCGATAAAATCGCGATAACTGTCGATAGTGGCCGATACCGGCCGTGGGTCGGTAAGGCGCCAGCCGCCGCCTTCGACCTCGCGGCGCACGCCATCATCGGGCGGCAGAATTGCCATGCGAAAACATGTTCGCGGCCGCGCGTGGGGTAAATCGAGAAATTTCAAGAAGTTGACATGTTTCGACCAGAGATAAGTTGAACCGTCGTACTCAATATCCTTGCCGTGATTGTCCCAGCTCGCGATCGAGGTGAAGCAACCCGGTTCGCCCTCCGGCTCCGGCCACAGGTCAATGTCGACCGGCGGTCGCGTCGGGCGCCAAGCAACCCCACTTTCGGGGATCGGGCAATCCGCTCGCCCGATATTGGCGCCGTAGGTGAAGAAATGCGTGTGCGCGTCGATATAGGCGCGCTCGGCGACGTCGCCCTTGGCGTAGTTGATCTGCTGATAGCCGGGGTCGGTGTCGACGAGGATGCGCACCGGGCAGGCGAGGTGCCGCTCGAGTAACCGGTGGCTGCCGCAAAGATTGATGAGCGCGTCCGCCTCGCCGTAAAGCCGTGAAATTTCGGGGCGCGACAGGCCATGATAGGTCTCGTCGATCCCGCAGCGATAGGCCCAGCGTCCGCCAAACCCGAACCGCTCCATCACCCGGCGCAGATAGGTGAGGTTGTAGTCGCAGTTCATCACCACGCTTTCGGCGCGCGGGTCATACGGGTTGGCGGCGCTGTCCTCGATATACCAGGCGTCATACCCGAGCTTCCGGAGCGCGACAAGGTAATGCGCTGCCTGCCATGCGATGCCCGCGAGCGGCATCTGGCCGGCGAAATGGAGCAGGACAATCTTACCGCGTGTGCGCAAGGGCAGGGCTCGGGCTCTAGCTGCGATGCGGTCGACAACGCGCCAGTTTGATAAAAATTTCGGCAATAAAATGCACCGACCCGCGTTGTCGCACGAGCGCGGCAGTAAGCCGCACCGGGGAACGAAATGCCAGAGAGACGAGAGGCGAACCTTGTTCGTGCCGGTGGCGATCCGGCGGAAAAGCCGGCGCTTGAGCTGGCGCTCTCCCGAGAGCCGGAAAATCCCGAATTGCGCGAACGTTATCGCTCGCTCCTGGAGTGCATCAACCGGACGACGCTCGGCGTTTCGACCATCGTGCTGCCCGAGCTTTCCTATCCGCTTTACTTCCGCGGCGGCAGCAGCGACTTGGCGAATTTCGACCAGATTTTCGGGTTGAAGGAACTGTCGGTGCCCTTGGCGCAACCGCCGGCGCGCATTCTCGATCTCGGCGCTTATGTCGGTTATGCCGCAGTCTATCTGGCGCATCAATTTCCCGAAGCGGAGATCCTATGCGTCGAGCCATCTGCGGCCAATTTCAGGCTGTTGACCCTCAACACCTCGGCTTATCCGCGAATTCGCCGCCTCAACGGCGCGGTGTGGAACTGCTCGACGAAGCTTGCTATCGGCGGCCATGAGCTTGGCGATTGGGGCGCGCATTTCACCGCCGGCTCCGGCGACAAAAGCACGCCCGCCTGGTCGGTCGACGACATCCTCGCGACGGCTGGCTGGGATCGCGCCGACTTCATCAAATGCGACATTGAAGGCGGCGAGCGCGAGGTGTTCGCCGACCGCGCCGCGCGCTGGCACCAGGATGCGCTCTGCGTCACGGTCGAGACGCACGATTTTCTGGGTTCCGGGCTGTCTCGCAACGGTTCAAGCCTGCTTTGACGAGGCGTTCTACGAGCGCGTATGGAGTGGCGAGGTCTGGGCGTTTATTCGCCGTGACGGCGAGCCGAATGCGACACCACCGCGTCTAACGCTGCTGGAGCCGCCGCTCGCGCGCATGCCGGTCGAACTAAGAAATGTTTCCGAGGGCATTTGGGGCTTCATGCTGTTTGACGACCATTCGTGTCAGTTGCATCCCAACGAGGCCGGCCAGCCGCTAGCGACCCTCGCGATCGAGCGCGATTTCGCCGGGCAACAGCGTTTCGCCGCGACTTTATCTCTGCCAGAAAAGGCGCGCGATGCGGTGCGTTTCTCGTTTGAGCTGTGCGATGGCGCTTCCGGCAAAAGTCTGGCGCACGATGACTGGATCGTCGCCCCCGGGCGGCGCGTCGTGTGCGGTGTGGCCGTGCCGAAGCTCCGCGGCCGTCACAGAGTTATCCTACGGACCGAAATGGCCGAGCCGGCCGGCAACAGCTTTCACGCTTGGGCGCATTGGATGAGACCCCATTTTATGTAAGATCGCTGTATAAGGCCCATCGCCACGGCGGTGACTCGCCGCAACCGAACGGAAAAGCCGACACCATGACCTATGTCGTCACCGAAGCCTGCATTCGCTGCAAATACATGGATTGCGTCGAAGTTTGCCCCGTCGACTGCTTCTACGAAGGCGAGAACATGCTGGTCATCCACCCCGATGAATGTATCGATTGCGGGGTGTGCGAACCCGAATGCCCGGCCGAGGCGATTATTCCCGATAGCGAGCCGGTGGCCGAGCAATGGCTCCAACTCAACCGCGATTACGCGACGACATGGCCTAACATCACCCGCAAGAAGCCGGCGCCCGACGACGCCGATGATTGGAAAGGCGTTGAAGGCAAGTACGATAAGTTCTTCAACCCAAAGGGTGGCGGCAGCGGCGGCTGAAAATCGACGCTGCCTTACAAGGCGCCACGCGCAGGGTGCACGGCGGCGGAGCGCATCCGCGCATGGCTGATGTGCTGGCTTCGAGTGCCCCGCTTATGCTATATATTTCATTGGCGCTCTAAACGCTTCCCCCCGTTCCGCGCTCTTGCCCGAGATGTGGACAGTCGCCGCCGCGAATGGCGACTTCAGGAGGCGTCGCGATCAGCGCCGGCTGGGGTCGGGGGCGCGAGAGATCATGATGATAGCGACTGACAAGATGCCATTTTCCGAGGGCGAGCTCGTCGTCTACCCGACGCACGGCGTTGGCAAAATCACCGCGATCGAGGAGCAGGAGATCGCCGGTCACACGCTCAATGTATTCGTCGTGCTGTTCGACAAGGACCGCATGACCCTCCGCGTCCCGCTCGCCAAGGCGAAAAATTCCGGCCTGCGCAGGCTCTCGAGCCGCAAGGAGATGGACGCGGCCCTGGCCAAGCTGCGCGGCCGCTCGCGCGCCAAGCGCACGATGTGGAGCCGGCGCGCTCAAGAATATCAGGCGAAGATTGCTTCGGGCGATCCCGCCTCGATCGCCGAGGTGGTGCGTGACCTGTTTCGCAACGCCGGGCAGCCCGAGCAATCCTATAGCGAGCGCCAGATCTACCAGGCGGCGCTCGACCGGCTTGTGCGCGAGTTCGCTGCGGTCGAGCGGATCGACGAAATGACGGCGGTGCAGCGCGTCGAACAGATGCTGACGGCCTAGCCTGCGGACGCCGCGGCCCGGGAAGCCCTCGCGAAGCTTGGAGTCGGAAGGGCACGGCGCCCCTCCGGCGCAACCGCAGACGGCGCGCCCCGGCCGCCCGAGCCAGAGCAGGCCCCGCAGCGAAGCGGCGTCGGGACAGGGGACGTGAACACAGGCGCCTCACGCGGAAAATTCGCGCATTTGGGTGATGCGAGACGGGTCTGGGCGGTCGGCTCGATCCATGGCGAAGCGCGCCGGTTGTCGCGCGTCCACGATCTGATCGGCGAACGCTTCTTCCGCGGTGACCGACTTGTTTATCTCGGCAACTATCTCGGTTTCGGCGACGACGTTAAGTCCACCCTCGACGAGTTGCTCGATTTCCGCCGCCGGGTGCTCGGCCGCCCGCAGGGGTTTGCCTGCGACGTTGTCTATCTTCGCGGCGCGCAGGAAGAAATGTGGCAGAAGCTGTTGCAATTGCAGTTCGCACCGAACCCCGGTGAGATTCTGGCTTGGATGGTGCGAGCCGGGGTGGAGGCTACGGTGCGCGCCTATGGCGGCGACATGCGCCAGGGCTTTGCCGCGACGCGCGACGGCCCGCGCACTATTACGCGCTGGACCAGCGGCCTGCGCGCCGCGATGAACGCGGCCGAGGGCCATTCGACCCTATTTGCGGCGTTACGCCACGCCGCTTTCACCGGTGACCGCAGCCTGCTGTTCGTCCATGCCGGCATTGACCCGCGCCGCGCGCTGACCGTACAGGGCGAACTCGTTCTGGTGGAGCCCCGTCGACATTCTTCAGATGGAGGCTCCGTTCGACGAGTTCAGGCGTGTGGTGCGAGGGTTCGACCGCGACCGCCGGGGGATCATCGAAGCGGAATATGGCGTCTCCGTCGATGCCGGCGCCGGGCGCGGCGGCCGGCTGCAGGCGGCATGCTTTACGCTCGACGGCAAGATCGTCGACGTCTGCGAGGCGTAAAAATCCATCAAATGGCGGTATAGCCGCCATCGACCAGCAGGTCGCTCCCGGTCACAAAGCTCGCCGCGTCGCTCGCCAGGAATACCGCGGCCTGCGCCAGCTCGTGGGGCTTGCCGAGGCGCTTCGTCAAATGCTTGGCGCCAAGAGTTTCGTTCGCTGCCTCAAACGAATTGTAGCGGAGCAGCGTCCGCCGCGTTTCCACCGCCCCCGGCGACAGCGCGTTGCAGCGGACGTTCTGATCGGCATGGTCGATGGCGATGACCTTGGCGAGCTGGATGAGCGCGCCCTTGGTCGCACAATAGGCGGCGCGGCCGGCGCTGCCAACCCGGCCGAGTTGCGAGGCGATGAAGATGATCGACCCGCCGCCCCCCGCGATCATGTAGGGCAAGGCGTATTTCGAGAGCAGGAAAGCGCCGGTCAGGTTGATATCGACGACCGTCTGCCACTCGGAAAGCGGCGTTTCGGTGACTGGCCCGCCCGCGTCGTGCGGCGCGGCGCCGCTGACCAGGATATCGAGCCGGCCGAGCGCGTTATGCGCCGCCTTCGTGACCTCCTGCACCTCCGTCTCGTCGGCGATGTTGCATTGGCGCGCCAGCGACTGGGTGCCGGCCGCCGCGACGAGCCGTGCGGTTTCCCTCGCGGCGTCGGCATCGATATCGGCGCAGGCGACCGATGCGCCTGCTTCGGCGAACGCCACGGCGATCGCGCGGCAAATGCCGCCGCCCGCGCCGCTGATCAGCGCCGCCTTGCCATTCAGATCCATGTCGTTGCCCTAGACGAGGTGTCAGATGACCTGATCGTTCGCCGGGTCGATCAGGTGCATGTGGTTCATATCGGCGACCAGCCGCATTGTCTCGCCGGCGTTGCCCGCGGCCGCGGGATTGACCCGGCCGCAAACCTCGACGCCGTCGATGATGAAATAGACCATGGTCTCCATGCCGAGCGGCTCGACCACGTCGAGCTGCGCGTTGAACGCCGCGGCGCCCGGCGGCAAGTCGCCCCGGCTTTCGATGATGTCCTCGGGCCGCAGGCCGAACAAGACTTCCTTGTCGATATAGGGCTTGTAACGCTCGGTGCGGCTCTCAGGCACCGGCAGGGTCAGCTCGTTGCTGAGGCGCACCTTGAGGTTGTTGCCGCCGTTTACCACGCGCCCGGCCATGAAATTCATCGCCGGCGAGCCGATAAACCCGGCGACAAAGCGCGTCTTCGGGCTGTGGTAGAGCTCGTGCGGCGTGCCGAGCTGTTCGATGCGCCCGGCGTTCATTACCACGACCCGGTCGGCCAGGGTCATCGCCTCGACCTGGTCGTGCGTGACATAAATCGTTGTGGTCGTGACCTTTTGATGCACCTTCTTGATCTCGGTGCGCATCTGCACGCGCAGCTTGGCGTCGAGGTTCGACAGCGGTTCGTCGAACAGGAAGACCTTGGGATTGCGGACGATCGCCCGTCCCATCGCGACGCGCTGGCGCTGGCCGCCGGAGAGCTGCTTCGGCCGCCGTTCGAGCAAGAGAGAGATGTCGAGGATTTTCGCCGCCGCTTCGACCCGTTCCTTGATCTCCTGCTTGGGGAATTTCTTGAGGCGCAGACCGAACGACATGTTCTCGTAAACAGTCATATGCGGATAGAGCGCATAGTTCTGGAACACCATCGCGATATCGCGATCTTTTGGCGGCACGTCGTTGACTAGCTGCTCGCCGATGAAGATTTCGCCTGATGTCGCTTCTTCGAGGCCTGCGATCATGCGCAGCGTCGTGCTCTTGCCGCATCCCGACGGCCCGACGAGAACGATGAACTCGCGGTCCGCGATGTCCAGGTCGATGCCCTGAACCGCGGGGGTTTTGTCGAACATTTTCACTACATTACGGAGCGCAACCTGCGCCATGTGCTGTCCTCTCGGTCGCTCCGGCCGGCGGCCGGCATTTCGTGGTCCCCAAAGCGGCTTCGCCGCCATTATCAGCGTTGCGCCGATCTTACCTCAGCCATGCATGAATATCTCGGCTATTTTATTGCCGCCCGCCCCGCGGCGGTTCAACGCTCCGTGAGCTTCAGCTCGATCCGCCGGTTCTTGCGATAGGCGTCCTCGGTCGTGCCGGTATCGATCGGCTGCTTGTCGGCAAAGCCGGCCGCGGCGAGGTGATCGGCCGGAATGCCTTGCGTGATCGCATAGCGCACCACCGAAATCGCCCGCGCTGTCGACAGTTCCCAATTCGAAGCGAACTGATCGGTGTGAATAGGCCGATGATCGGTATGGCCATCAACCTCCAGCACCCAATGGATGTCGGGCGGGATCTCGGCGGCAATTTCCTTGAGCGCCGAGAAGACCGGGTCGAGCTGCTTTTTGGCGTCGTCGCTAAGATCGGCGCCACCTGGCGTGAACAGCACCTCGGCCTGGAAGACGAAGCGGTCGCCGACGACGCGAATGTCCGGCCGGCTGCCCAGGATTTGGCTGAGCTTGCCAAAGAATTCCGAGCGATAGCGGGCCAGTTCCTCAACCTTGTTGGCAAGCGCCAGGTTCAGCTTTTTGCCAAGGTCGACGATCTGGTCCTGCTGTTTCGTGACCGTGGCATTTGAGGCGTCGAGCGCCGCGGCGATCTTTGCCAGCTGGTCGCGCAGCGCCGCGATCTCCGCGGTCAGCTCTTCGACTTGCGCTTTGGCGGCCTGGGTCGCCTGCTGCTGGGCCGTAAGCTTCCCTTGCAGATCGGCGGCCTGGGCGCTCGCCTGGCCGGCGGCGGCGAGCTTCGCGTTGAACGCGTCTCGCTCGTCCTGCGCGACCTTGAGCTGAGCCGTCAGCGCGGCGGCATTGCCGCGCAGCGTCTCGCTTGTCTGCTTCTCGAGCGCCAGCTCGTCGGCGAGCGCGCTGATCTTTTGCTGTAGCTGCCTCAGCGCCTCGTCGCGGCCGGATAGCGCGTCGGAGAGATAGAACTGGCCGACGGTAAAAACGAGCAGAATAAATATGATAACCATCAACAGCTGCGCCAGGGCATCAACAAATCCCGGCCAGATATCAATGCTGGTGCGTCGGCCACGGGCACGTCCGAGAGCCATGTGCTAGCGCCCTTCGTCGGAGATCGCGGCGATGGTCCGGGCGAGCAGCCGGATTTCGCCGCGCAACTCGCTCATCGTCTGCGAGCGCCCTTCGACAATGTCCTCGCTGAGCCGCGCCATATAGGCCTCGATATTGCGCATATGGTTGCGCAGCACGTCATCTTGCCCGAGCGAATTCTCGGCGATCGTCGCCAGCCGGGCGAGCGACGGCTTAAGCTCCATCTGATTCTCGGCGAGCTTCACCATCAGCATCTGCCCGGCCTTCATGTGCTCCGACAGCGTGCCGAGCCGGTCGATCAGCCCCGGCAGCGTGTTGTTGGCGCCGATCCGGCTTTCCTCGCTGCGCGCCAGGATGCGTTGCAGGTTTTCTAGGCTGTCGGCGGTCTGCTCGAGCAAGGCCTGGATATAGGCCGGCACCGATCCGTCGCCGCCATCGCCGAACCCGCCCGACGACAGCCGCGTATAGGTCGATAGCCACTCCTCAAGGTCGTTGTAGAAGCGGTTCTGCGCCTGGCCAGCCTGCAGATCGAGGAAGCCGAGCACCAGGCTGCCGGCGAGTCCGAACAACGATGAGCTGAAAGCGGTCGACATGCCGTGCAGCGGCGAGCCGAGCGCGGTCTTCAGATCGGCGAAGGCGCGCGCCAGATCGCTCGATGACACATTGAGCCCGCCGATCACCCCGCCGACCGCTCGCACCGTTTCCAACAGCCCGTAGAACGTGCCAAGCAGCCCCAGAAAAACCAGCACGCCGATCAGGTAGCGCGAGGTCTCGCGGGTCTCGTCGAGGCGCATCGAGATGCCATCGAGCAGCGTCCGCAGCGACGTCGCCGACAGGCTCACCCGTCCGCCCTGGCGCGTTGACAGCATCCGCGCCATCGGCGCGAGCAGGCGCGGCGCCAGTCCGGTCGGCGCGGTCAAGTCGCGATTGGCGAGCCGTTCACGGAAATCGTCGATCCATGCGGTCTCCGGGTTGAGCAGCAGCACCTGGCGAAAAATGTAAAAGATGCCGCAGACCAGCACGCCGACGATAACCCCGTTGACGCCGGGATTGCCCATGAAGGCGGTGCTGAGCGGCCGGAACAGCGCCGCCACAAGCCCGGCAACCAGCACCAGGAACACCGCCATGCGGATCAGGAAGCGGCCCGAACGGTTCATGTGATCGATCGGCTATGCACTAGCTGGACGGGGGTTTGTCGGCCGGCGGCGTCCGTGAGGCCGGCGAGGGGGTGGGGCCGAGCGGTTCGAGATCGGTTTCGAGCGACAGCGCCGGGAGCGGCTCCGGCGCAAGGCCGAGCTTTGCGGGCACTGCCGCTGGTGGAATTAAGGCCGTGGCGTCGAGCGGCATCCTTTGCACGGGAATTACCGCGTGCTTGCCCGGCGAGGCGACCGCCGCATGCATCGCCGGTGCTTGGGCTGTCCTCGGACCGCCCGTGGGCGGCAAGGGGGTGAACAGCGGTGTCGGCGGCCCGACATTGGCGCCTACGGGAGCCGCGTCGGCGGCCCAAACGGGCGCGACGAGCAACATCGCCACGCCTGCCGCACAGAGCAGCGTAAGCGCCAGACGCTTCACCGGGTTCGATAGACGCGAACCCTCCATCGCGGCCTCATTCCCCGACTTGTGGGCGGCCAAAATCGGCCATCGATCGCTGGGCCGGGGGTGCCAGAACCTAGCTCAAGCGCCGCTGCCGCGACACCGATTTCTATGGCTTGCGCGCCGTCCTCAGCGTCTCGCGGACCAGCGCCGCCAAGGGCAGATGCAGATGATCGTTGGCGGCGAGGATATCGCCACTCGCCAGCATCGTCTGACCGCCCGAAAGATCGCTGACATAGCCGCCGGCTTCGCGCACCAGGAGGATGCCGGCGGCGATGTCCCACGGGCTCAAACCGAATTCCCAGAAGGCTTCGAGCCGGCCCGCCGCGACATAGGCGAGGTCGAGCGCGGCGGCGCCAAATCGCCGCACCCCGGCGGCGCTGCCGGTGATCGTCTCGTTAAGCGCGAAATACTCGGGCTTGTCGCGGTCGCTGGCGCGCAGCCCGGTGGCGATCACCGCCTCCGAAAGCTGACGCCGTGCCGAGACGCGCAGCCGGCGGTCATTGAGATAGGCGCCGACGCCCTTCTCGGCCCAATAGAGCTCGTCGCGGGTCGGCTCATAGACCACGCCGGCGACGATCTCGCCGTCGCGCTCGAGGCCGATCGAGATCGCGAAATGCGGGATGCCGTGCAGGAAGTTGATCGTCCCGTCGAGCGGGTCGACGATCCAGCGGTGGCGCTTGTCGTTGCCCTCGACCGCCCCGCTTTCCTCGAACAACAGGCCATAACCCGGCCGCGCCCGCGTCAGCTCGCCGCGCAGCGTGCGATCGGCCTTGAGGTCGGCGTTGGAGACGAAATCGCCTGGCCCCTTGACCGAGACCTGGAGCTGCTCGACTTCGCCGAAATCGCGAATAAGTCCGCGCGCCGCCTTGAGCGCGGCGGCGGCCATCACATTGATCACCGGCGAGCGTACGGCCAATCGACACTCCTCATAAATATCGCCACAAACCTGCCCCTCACCCCAGCCCTGCTCCCCGCAGGCGGGGAGAGGGAGCGCGTCGTCAACCCCACCCGCTCACGGGGAGAGGGAGGGACCCGCGCCGCAGGCGTGGGAGGGCGAGGGGCAGCCCGCAAGTGAGACGCGAGCCGACGAGTTAATCCTTCGCGCGTTCCATATAACTGCCGTCGGCGGTATTGACGACGATCCGCGTGCCGGCGCCGATATGCGGCGGGATCATCACCCGGCGCCCGTTTTCGAGCTTGCCCGGCTTGTAGGATGATGAGGCGGTCTGGCCGCGCACGACGGGGTCGGCTTCGACGACTTCCAGCGTCACGCTCTGTGGCAGCTCGACCGACAGCGCGGTGCCTTCGTATAGGGTGACGTTGCACATCATCCCGTCGGCGAGGAAATCGCCCGGCTCGCCGATCACCTCGCGCGGCACGCTGACCTGCTCGTAATTCTCGTTATCCATGAAGGTCGCCATGTCGCCCTCCATGTAGAGAAACTGCATCTCCTTCTCGTCAAGGCGAACGCGCTCGACGGTTTCCTGGGTGCGGAAGCGCTCGGAGAGCTTGGAGCCGCCGCGCAGGTCGCGCATTTCGACCTGGGCAAAGGCGCCGCCCTTGCCGGGCTGCACCAGATCGCGCTTGAGCACGATCCACAATTTGTTCTGATGCTCGAGCACATTGCCCGGCTTGATATCGATGGCGTTGATCTTCATGGGATGAGGTCTCGGAAAGTTCCCGTGTTTGGCCGGCTTCCTACCAGTTTGGCGATGAAGGGGAAAGCGGAATGGAACAATGGTGGCGGCCCGATCGGTTCGCGGCGCGGCGCGAAAACCTTGCGGCGCGCGGCTGCATCCTGGGCGCGGTCAGGAAGTTTTTCGCTGGCGAAGGCTTCATCGAGGTGGAAACGCCGGCGTTGCAGGTAAGTCCGGGCATCGAGCCGCATTTACGCGCCTTCGCGACGATGCTCAACGACCCGCGCGACGGCGCCGCCAAGCCGCGCTACCTGCACACCTCGCCCGAATTCGCGATGAAGAAGCTCTTGGCCGGCGGAATGGAGCGCATTTGGCAGCTCACGCACGTCTTCCGCGATGGCGAGCGCGGTGTGACGCACCATCCGGAATTCTCGATGATCGAGTGGTATAGGGCCGGGGCGACCTACCAAGAGCTGATGGACGACTGCGAAAAGTTGCTGCGACGGTCTGTGCAGGCCGCTGCCGCGCCCTCTCATCGTCTTTCCCGCGAAAGCGGGGGGGCAAGCGACGGGGTGGCGGCCCTGGGCCCCCGCCTTCGCGGGGGCGACGACCTACGAGGCTTGACCTGGCAAGGCCGCACCACCGACGCCCACCGGCCCTTTGAGCGTCTGTCGGTCGCCGAGGCGTTCTGGCGCCATACGAATATCGATATCCTCGCGACCGCGTCCGACCCGGCGCATCCTAATCTCGCGGTGCTCGCCGCGGCGGCGCAGACGATCGGCATCGCGCCGCATCCCGGTGACGATTGGGAAGACCTCTATTTCCGCATCTTCCTCGACCGCATCGAGCCGCATCTGGGTATCGGTGTGCCGACGATCCTCTATGACTACCCCGTCTCGATGGCTGCGTTGTCGCGCCGCAAGCCCGGCGATCCGCGCCTCGCGGAGCGTTTCGAGCTCTATATCTGCGGGTTGGAACTCGCCAACGCCTTCTCGGAGCTCACCGATCCCCGGGAACAGCGCGCCCGCTTCCTCGCCGATCAGGCGAAGAAGAAATTGCTCTATGGCGAGACATACCCGATCGACGAGGATTTCCTCGCCGCGCTTGAACACGGTCTGCCCGAATGCGCCGGGATCGCGCTCGGCTTCGACCGGCTGGTCATGCTCTGCACCGGCGCCGCCGATATCGAAGACGTGCTGTGGGCGCCGGTCGCCTGAGTTCGGCCCCGGCCTATTTCGAGCGGCCGTAGCGGCCGACGACGTTGGCCGTGGCCAGTTCGTTGGCATGCAGGTTAAACCCGACCTTGGCGCCGGAAGTGCTCTCGTCCAGCTCCAGCTTGGGAATTCTGAGCGCGTACACCGTGATTTCGTAGTGATGCGCGTGGTCACCGACCGGTGGACAGGGGCCGCCGTAAAACGAAAACCCAAAATCATTTCGTCCCTGGATTGCTCCCGCTGGCAGGTCTTTCGACGAGTCGCCGCCGGCGCCGGCCGGCAGACTGTGCACGGATGCGGGAATATTGAACACGATCCAATGCCACCACCCACTGCCGGTTGGCGCATCGGGATCGAACATCGTGACTGCAAAGCTCTGCGTGCCGGCCGGCTCACCCGACCAGGAGAGCGCCGGCGAGATGTTCTGTCCGGTGCAGCCGAAGCCGTTGAACACCTGCGCGATCGCCATCGGGCTGCCGCTCTTGACGTCGGTCGAGGCCAACTTGAACTCCGCGAGAGCCGGCGTTGCGGTAGCCGCAAGCGCCATGGCGAACAACAGCGCGCGCATTCTCTTCCCTCCCCGTTTAGGTTGTGTCTCAGATATAGCCCCGTCCGTATTTCGCGAATACCGCGTTGAAATCGGCGACCGCGGCCTTGGGTCCTTCCGGGAAGTTCCAGATAGCACCGATCACCGCGAGGAAATCGGCCCCCGCTTCGACCAGCGGCCCGCAATTCTCCTGGGTGATCCCGCCGATCGCGCAGCACGGCACTACCGTCATGTCGGACCAATCCTTCAGCACCTCGGGGCTCGGGTGGTGTTGGGCGACCTTGGTGGTGCTGGGAAAAAACGCGCCGAACGCGACGTAATCGGCCCCGGCTTCGCTCGCTACCAGCGCGCGGTGCCGGCTCGCTCCGCAGGTCACGCCGACGATGCGGTCGGGGCCGACCTCAGCCCGCGCGCGGGCATAGGGCCAGTCCTCGTCGCCGACATGCACGCCGTCGCAATCCAATTCGGCGGCGAGATCGGGCCGGTCGTTCATGATGAAGGCGACGCCGCGCTCCTGGACGATCGGTTGCAGCCGCGCCGCCGCGGCGCGGATTGCCTCGTCATCGACATCCTTCAAGCGCAGCTGCACCGCCGCCACGTCGCCGCCCGACAGGGCAGCTTCGAGTCGTGGCGCGAACTCGTGTGGGTCGAGCGTGGGCGGCGTGATCAGATAGAGCCGGGTCGTCGCCCGGTCGTCGGCGATCATGCTGTTCCTCTCGTTTTTCAGCCGGGCACAGGCGGGGATTTAGCAAATCGCTCCGCTTGACGCGAGCCTGCAAGCCCCTCCCACAGTAATTCAGTCATTCCAATCGCCATCGAAATCGCCCGATCCGGCCCGATCGCCGCAAAAGTCGTGCAGCCATGGAACACCGCAACCGCCGCGGCAGTTTAGCCACGGAGCGCCTTATTGACCTGTGGCGCTACGCTATTGAATGGAACATGAATGAACGCGCTCATCCTTGCCGCCGCCGCGCTGTTCTTCGCCGTCAGCTATGCCGGTACGGCTTGGGCGCTGTCCGAGGGCGAGATCATCCGCCTCCATGAGGCCTGCATCCATGGCGACAGGGACGCCCGCGCGCATCGCGACGCCGCGATCCACGGCCACGATCACGAAACCGAGTGGCGTACCCACCACCCGGAATGGTACCGATAGGCTCAAGCCTCTAGCCACCGAAAGCTGCGCCGAGCGCTTCGGCGCAGCGCCGGCGCAGCTCCTCGCCGTCGGCGAAAAACCACCGCCCGAGGTCGACCGTCGCTTCCGGACGCTGAGTCAGCAGGCGTGATCCCGCGGCTGCGGCGATCGCCGCCAATCGTTCGGCGACATCGGCGCGTCCGGTAAACACCACCAACTCGATCCCCGCCCGGATCGCGCCTTGCGCCGCGCCGGCATCGTCGCCGCAATCGAGGATCGCGGTGAAGCGCGCGCTTGGCGCTGCCTCGCGCGCCGCCTCGATCAGCGCCTTCCACCAGCCCGGCCCGGCATAGATCCCGGCATTGGGCGCGCTCAGCAGCACAATCGCGCGGCCGGCAAGAGCCACCGCCTCCAGCGCCGCCACGGCATGCGCCAGCGAATGAACGACAAGGACCGGGGCGTGCGCCGTCGGCTCGCTCAGATGTCGAGCCGCTCCTCGGCGAGCGGCTTGCGTTCGGCGACGTTGAAGCGGCCGTCATAGATCGGCCGGCCACCGGTGTTCGGCCCCTGGTACTGCACGAACCGCATCGTGCCGCCGGTCTCGGTCGAGAGGTCGTCTTCGTAATGCGGGTCGGCGTGATGGATCATCGTGCCGGGGCCGTATTCCTTGCCGCCGATCGTGAAGACGCCCTCGACGATGTACCAGATCTGCGCGAAATCGTGCCGGTGCAGTGGGTGGTGCGCGCCGGGGTCATAGCGCACAAAACCGGCATTGGGCTCGGTCGGCCTGTCGGGCCGCGGGTGGAACAGCATCTTGCTCCACTGGCCGGGAAACCGCAGCGTCTCCCACTCGCGGTCGTTTTCGTGGACGGCGCGCATGCCGTGATCGGCGTTCTTGCGCGGACTTACCGCGGTGTCGTTCATCACCACCTCCCGCTTCGGGCTGGCGGCCGGCGTCAACCCTTAGTGCATCGCGCCGAAATGCGCGGCGACCTCGACCATGCGGTTCGAGAAGCCCCATTCGTTGTCGTACCAGCTCAGCACCCGCACGAACTTCTTGTCGAGCACCTGGGTCTGCGTCACGTCGAAGGTCGAGCTGTGCGGGTCGTGGTTGAAGTCGATCGAAACGGTCGGCGCCTTGTTGATGCCGACGATGCCCTTGAGCCGGTTCGACCTCGCGGCCTCTTCCATCAGCGCGTTGACCTCGTTGGCGTCGGTCTCGCGCGCCGCGTCGAACTTGAAGTCGATCAGCGAGACATTGGCGGTCGGCACGCGGATCGCCGTGCCGTCGAGCTTGCCCTTCAAGGACGGCAGCACCAGCCCCACTGCGCGCGCCGCGCCGGTCGAGGTCGGGATCAGCGACAAGGCCGCCGCCCGCGCCCGGCGCAGGTCGCTGTGCAGCGTGTCTTGCAGGCTCTGGTCGCCGGTATAGGAGTGGATCGTCGTCATATAACCGCGCTCGATGCCGATTCCCTGATGCAGCACATAAGCGACCGGTGCCAGGCAATTGGTCGTGCACGACGCGTTCGAGATGACCTGATGATCGCTCTTGAGTTCATCGTGGTTGACGCCCATGACGACGGTGAGATCGGCGCCGTCGGCGGGCGCGGAGATGATGACCTTCTTGGCGCCGGCCTCGAGGTGCTTCGCGGCGGCTTCGCGCTTGGTGAAGATGCCGGTGCATTCGAGCGCGACATCGACCCCCAGCTCCTTCCACGGCAGCTTGGCGGGGTCGCGCTCGGCGGTGACGCGGACCTTGCCGCGGCCGGCATCGAGCCAATTCTCGCCGCTCGTCACCTCGCGCGGGTAGCGGCCGTGGACGCTGTCGTAGCGCAGCAGGTGCGCGTTGGTCTCGACCGGTCCGAGATCGTTGATGCCGACGATCTCGATCTCGTTGCTCGAGTGCTCCATGGCCGCGCGGAAGACCAGCCGGCCGATGCGGCCAAATCCGTTGATCGCAACCCTGATCGCCATGCTCGTAACCCTCCCGCGAAACCGTAGGTTTGAGCTTAGACGAGTTTCCACTGCCGCGAAACCGGGCAAACCGCAAGCTGCCTTTGCGTTTCGCGCGGCATCACTGCCGCCTAATCCCGTTCCGGTTTGTGCGCGGGTGCGGCGGCTGCCGGGCTCGCGATGAGGCCGCGCGCCAGCTCCGCGACCCGCTCCGCGGTGATGTGGAAATGCGGGTAGAGCGCCTCCACCGGCGCCGAGGCGCCGAACCCGGTCATCCCGACAAAGGCCGCGTTGCGCCCGAGCCAACGGTTCCAGCCCATGCGCACCCCGGCCTCGACCCCCACTCTGGGCGCGCTTCCGAGCACGGCGGTGTGATAGGCCTCGTCCTGGCGCTCGAACAGCTCCCAGCACGGCATCGAGACGACCGCGGCGCGGATGCCTTCCGCCGCGAGCTGCTGCTGCGCCGTGACCGCGATGCCGACTTCCGACCCCGTTGCGAGCAAGGTCACGTGGCGCGTGCCGCTCGGCTCGCTCAGCACATAGGCGCCTTTGGCCGAGCGGTTCTCGCCGTGATCGGGCGCGGTGCGCAACAGCGGCACGCCCTGCCGCGTCAGCGCCAGCACCGACGGGTTCAGCCGGTGCTCCAGCGCGAGCTGCCAGCACTCGGCGGTCTCGATCGGGTCCGCCGGGCGGAACACCAGCAGATGCGGCATCGCCCGCAGCGCCGCCAAATGTTCCACCGGCTGGTGCGTCGGCCCGTCCTCGCCGAGGCCGATCGAATCGTGGGTCATCACATAGATGACGCCCAAATGGCTCAACGCGGAGAGGCGGATCGCACCGCGCGCGTAATCCGTGAAGGTGAGGAACGAGCCGCCATAGGGGATAAGCCCGCCATGCGCGGTGATGCCGTTCATCGCCGCCGCCATGCCCATCTCGCGCACGCCGTAATGGATGTAGCGCCCGGCATAGCTCGGCGACTGCACCTCCGCCTGGCCCTTGGCCTTGGTGTTGTTGGAGGGGGTGAGGTCGGCCGAGCCGCCGACCAACTCCGGCATCACCGGCACCAGCGCATTCAGCACCTCGCCCGAGGCGACGCGGGTCGCGATCTTGGCGTTCTTGGCGCGGAACTCGTCGCACGCCTTGGCGAGCGTGGCGCGGAGCGATGGCGGCAGCTCGCCGCGCATGCGCCGCTGGAAATCGCCGCGCCTTGCGGCATCGAGCTTGCTGAGCCGCCCCTCCCAGTCATTGCGCACGGCCGCGCCGCCGCTGCCCACGCCGCGCCACCAGGCGTAGATGTCGTCGGGCACGACAAAGGGTGGATAGTCCCAGCCGAGCCGCTCCCTGGCGCCCTTGATCTCCTCGGCCCCGAGCGGCGATCCATGCACCGCGGCGGTGCCGGCCTTGGTCGGCGCGCCAAACCCAATGATCGTCTTGCAGGCGATCATTGTCGGCCGATCATTGCCCTGGGCGCGTCTGATTGCGGCAGCGACAGCATCGGTATCGTGGCCGTCGACCGCGTCGGTCGCCCAGCCATGCGCCGCGAAGCGCGCGACCTGATCGTCGTCGACCGCGAGGTTTGTCGCGCCATCGATCGAGACCGAATTGTTGTCCCACAACACGATCAGCTTGTTGAGCTTCAAATGCCCGGCGAGCGACAGCGCCTCGTGGCTGATGCCCTCCATCAGGCAGCCGTCGCCGCAGATCGCATAGGTGCGGTGATTGACGACATCCTCGCCGAATTCGGCGGCGAGCAGCCGCTCGGCGAGCGCTAGACCGACAGAGTTGGCGATGCCCTGGCCGAGCGGGCCGGTGGTGACCTCGATGCCCTTCGCGAGCCCGCGCTCGGGATGGCCCGCGGTCTTGCTGCCGAACTGGCGAAACCGCTTCAGCTCGTCGAGCGTCATGTCGGCATAGCCGGTCAGGTGCAGGAGCCCGTAGAGCAGCATCGAGCCGTGCCCGGCCGACAGCACGAAACGGTCGCGATCCGGCCAGTCGGGCGCGCCGGCATCGAATTTCAGGAACTGGCTGAACAGCACGGTGGCCACGTCCGCCATGCCCATCGGCATGCCGGGATGGCCGGACTTAGCCTGTTCGACCGAGTCCATGGCGAGCGCCCGGATCGCGTTCGCCATGCGGCGCAGCTGGGGGTCTTTCGGGGCGGGGAGGGGGGCGGCAGCCGCCGTTGGGGCTTCGTGAGCGCTCATAAGTGCCAATCTATCGTGGCTTTGTCCGACCGCAAACGGCGTCGATGGCCCTCCGTTGCAGATTGGCCCGCTGCAGATTGGCCCGCGCGACGCGATTACGCACGATGCGGCCCGCGTCCGCGCAGCACGGCGATGTGGCGCACTGGGATCGCCATTCTGCGTCGTGCCATGGTCGCGACGGCCACCGGTGCGCTCGGCGCGACAGACGGGTTCGGATCGTACACCTTGATGTCCGCCCATCCGGTCACCTGAGGGGGACAGGCGAAATCCTTGTCGCAGCTGATGTCGAATCGGCTGTCGTATTTCTTCGCCAGCCTGTCTTCGCAGACATAGGTCGCCCCGTTGATCTGCAGGAACGAGCCGAGGCTGATCCGGCGCGGGCACGCCACGACGTCGGTGCGGCCGCAGATATTGTCGCCCGAGGCGGCGATGCACGGTGTCGGGCTGGTTTGCTCGGGCACGGTGTTGTAGCCGGTGACGTAGGCTCGGAGTTGTTGGACGAAAGGAAGAGTAGGAGATTGTGCTTGAGCTGTGATGGAGGAAACGACGAATAACGCGGCAGCACTTAACGTAATATGCACAGTCGTGCACTCCTCGCTGACCGAACCAAAAGAAGCGGGGGACGTGGGCGGTCTGTGTTACAGGATGTATCCGGTGCGTAACGGTACGTCTCGATACGTAAAAAGTCGGATAATGCAAAGCGGCAATAATGTGGATCAGGCTTGAATTACCTTAAAAATACTAACGCATATGGAGAATTCACGCCGCAAACCGGCGGAAGGCCGGGGAAATGCGGCTCAGCGTTGCAGGCTTCGCATTGTGTCCTGCCAGCGGTTTGGCTACGGTTTCCTGTAGCGCATTGGGGAGGAGACAGCCGTGGCGGACATCATCGTCGGGTCGGGCGACTACAAGTACCGGATCATCGAGAACTGGGCGAAGTTGCCCGACGGCTGGTCGTTCAAGGAAGTCGGCGCCGTCGGCTGCGACAAGAACGACAACGTCTACGTCTTCAATCGCGGCGAGCACCCGATGATGGTGTTCGACCGCGATGGCAATTTCCTGCGCTCCTGGGGCGAGGGACAGTATCCCCGCGCGCACGGGGTTCACATGGGGCCGGACGAGTCGATCTACCTGACCGATGACGGCGGCAGTTTCGTCCGCAAGTGCGGGCTTGAGGACGGCAAAGTGCTGATGGAGCTGGGCGTGCCGGGCAAGCCCGCCGAGTATATGTCCGGCGAGCCGTTCCACCGTTGTACTCACACCGCGCTGTCGCCGAAGGGCGAGATTTACGTCTCCGACGGCTACGGCAACTCACGCGTCCATAAATATTCGCCGGACGGCAAGCTGTTGATGTCGTGGGGCGAAAGCGGCAGCAATCCGGGCGAGTTCAACATCGTCCACAACATCTGTACCGACGCCGACGGCTGGGTCTATGTCGCCGACCGCGAGAACCATCGCATCCAGGTGTTCGACGGCAATGGCAAGTACGAGGCGCAGTGGAACAACCTGCACCGCCCGTGCGGGATGTACATGGACTACGCGCACCACCCGGTCTGCTACATCGGCGAATTGGGCCCGGTGCAGGGGGTCAACCGCTTTGTCGGCAATCTCGGCCCGCGGGTCAGCATCGTCGATCACCAGGGCAATCTCTTGTGCCGCTTTGGCGATCGGCTCGCCGGCACCGCGCCGACCGCGTTCCTCGGACCGCACGGCATGACCGTCGACTCGCGCGGCGATCTCTATGTCGGCGAGGTGTCGTGGACGCAGTGGCCGCAATTCTATCCGGACACGCCGCGGCCTTCCGTGATCCGCTCCTTGCAGAAATACGAGCGGGTTCGCTGATCCTCCGGTGCGCTGCGAGAAATGGGCGGCTAATGCGTTGACGCCGTTCGCGCCGACAACCTAAGTTAGCCGCATGAGCGAACTCGACGACGCATTGGCGGCACTGGAGCACGCAGTGCGGCGGCTGGAGGCGGCGCCACTGCTCGCCGGCAAGGAAGAGGTCGCGCGCTTGGAGGCCGAACGCGAGGCCGAGGACAAACAACTCGCGACGACCGCGGCGGAGATTGTCGCCCGCGTCGAGGCGGCGCTCGACAAGATCGGCCAGGTGTTGGACGGGGAAGGCTGACGGGTTCCATGGGCGAGATTGTCGTCACCGTCAATGGCCGCGCTTTCCCGCTCAACTGTGCCGATGGCGAGGAGCCGCGAATTCGCCGGCTCGCGCAATATGTCGACGGCAAGATCGGCGATTTCATCAGGATGCACGGCCAGATCGGCGAGGCGCGGCTGATTCTCCTCGCGGCCCTGGTCATCGCCGACGAGCTCAGCGACACCAGCGATTTGGTGCAGCAGGAGCGCAGTCGCTCGACGCGCGGCGGGGGCGCCGCTGTCGTCGAAGACGGGTCGGGTGCGATGGCCGCCGGCATTCGCGACCTCGCGCGGCGCATCGAAAGCATTGCGGCGCTGCTCGAAACTTCCTAGCTAATAGAGTCTGTGAGCGGGGCTGCGCGGTGCGTTAGGCCGTAATACCCTGGGGCCGATTCCTACCTCATGGGGGCTGTCTCTGTCGGAGCCTTGGCTTCGTTATATGGTCACCCACCTGCTAAGGCGGGCCACGAGGGAATTCCAGGCCGACGGCCGAGGCGGCTCCGCTCGCACCTCAAAGGAATGTGGCGTGGACTACTCTCACCCTCCGACGCCTGCGGCGTGGGCCCCTCCCTCTCCCACAAGTGGGCGAGGGGAAACGAAAACCCCTCTCCCGCTTGCGGGAGAGGATGGCTTCGCGCATAGCCCGAAGGCGGCTGAGGGGCGGCGCTGCGGCCAAGGCGCCGGGCTATGAACCTCCTTCTTCTCGGCGATGTCATGGGGCGGCCGGGCCGCGAAGCGGTGAAGTCGCACCTGCCGGTGCTGCGCCGCGACCTCGCGATCGACCTCGCGATCGTCAACGCCGAGAACGCCGCGCACGGTTTCGGCCTGACCGAGAAGATTTGTGGCGAGCTCTACGATGCCGGCGCCGACATCCTCACCACCGGCAACCATGTCTGGGATCAGCGCGAGATCATCCCCTATCTCGATCGCGATCCGCGCGTGCTGCGCCCGGCGAATTTTCCGCCCGGCACGCCGGGGTCGGGGAGCTACCTGCACGGTCTCGCCAACGGTCGCTCGGCGCTTGTCGTCAATCTGATGGGTCGCCTCTTCATGGACGCGCTCGACGACCCGTTCCGCGGGCTCGACGCGGTGTTGGAAAGGCATGTCCTCGGCCGCGACGTCGCGGCGATCGTCGTCGATTTTCATGGCGAGGCAACCAGCGAGAAGACCGCGCTCGGCCATTTCGTCGATGGTCGCGTCTCGGCGGTGATCGGCACGCACACGCACATCCCGACCGCCGACCATCAGATTTTGCCCGGCGGCACCGGGTACATCAGCGACATCGGCATGTGCGGCGATTACGACTCGGTGATCGGCCTCGAAAAGACCGCCTCGGTGCGCCGCTTCGTGACGCGCATGCCGGGCTCGAAGCCGCAACCCGCCGAAGGTGAGGCGACGCTGTGCGGCGTCTTCATCGCCAGTGACGACGCGACGGGCCTCGCCCGCCGCATCGAGCCGGTGCGCATCGGCGGCCGCCTCGCGCCGGCTATGCCGTTACTGTAACAAGATGTTCTGCCCGCGTTTCCCAATTCGTCTTTCCCGCGAAGGCAGGAATTCAGGGGGCGAGCGACGGTGCGGTTGGCCTGGGCCCCCGCTTGCGCGGGGGAGACGAGAAGAACAAGCGTGACGCCTCGAAAGGAATAAGCTCAGCCCTATGGCCAAAGTTCTCATCACCTCGGCGCTGCCCTACATCAACGGCATCAAGCATCTCGGCAACTTGATCGGCTCGATGCTGAGCGCCGATGTGTATGCGCGTTTCATGCGCGCCACGGGCAACGAGGTGCTGTTTATCTGCGCCACCGATGAGCATGGCACACCAGCCGAGATCGCCGCGCATGAGGCCGGGCTGCCGGTCGCTGACTATTGCCGGGAGCAGCACGAGATCCAGGCGCAGATCTACCGTGATTTCGCGCTCAGCTTCGATTATTTCGGCCGCAGCTCGTCGCCGCAGAACCACGAGCTGACCAACCATTTCTACCACCGCCTCGACAACGCCGGCTTCATCGAGGAGCGGACGCTGCCTCAGGTTTATTCGATCGATGACGGCCGCTTCCTGCCCGACCGCTACATCATCGGCACCTGTCCGCATTGCGGCTACCCGAACGCGCGCGGCGACCAGTGTGAGAACTGCACAAGGCTGCTCGAGCCGACCGACCTGATCGACGCACGCTCGGCGATCTCGGGCAGCCGCAACCTCGAAGTGCGCCAGACCAAGCACCTGTTCTTTAAGCTCCCCCAGCTCGCCGATCGCGTCGAGGAATGGATCGACTTCGCGCCAGGACTGGCCGCTCCTCGTCAGCTCGATCGCCAAGGCCTGGCTCAAGGAGGGGCTGCAGGATCGCGGCATCACCCGCGACCTCAAATGGGGCATTCCGGTCGACCGGCCCGGATTCGACGGCAAGGTGTTCTATGTCTGGTTCGATGCGCCGATCGAATATATCGGCGCCACCAAGGAATGGGCCGACGCCGCGCCCGCGGGCGAAAAACGTGACTGGAAAAGCTGGTGGTTCGACGCCGCCGATGTCCGCTACGTCGAATTCATGGCCAAGGACAACGTGCCGTTCCACACCGTCAGCTTCCCGGCGACGATCCTCGGATCGGGCGAGAATTGGAAGCTCACCGACTACATCAAGGGCTTTTCCTGGTTGACCTTCTACGGCGGCAAGTTCTCGACGAGCCAAAAGCGCGGCATCTTCCTCGACCAGGCGCTCGCCGAGTATCCGTCGGATTACTGGCGCTATTGGCTCGTCGCCAACGCCCCGGAGACCGACGATTCCTCGTTCACCTTCAGCGGCTTCGCCGGCGTGTGCAACAAGGACCTCGCCGACACCTTCGGCAATTTCGTCAATCGCTCCTTGCGCTTCTGCAGCGCCCGCTTCGGCGACGCGG
Organism: uncultured Alphaproteobacteria bacterium; assembly: GCA_963712835.1. Taxonomy (GTDB): domain Bacteria; phylum Pseudomonadota; class Alphaproteobacteria; order ATCC43930; family CGMCC-115725; genus DATARH01. The sequence goes on from CAVQJJ010000002.1 coordinate 338,904, forward strand.
TGCCGGTTGGCGGCGAACCTGGCGAGATGGAGCAGGAGCTCGCCAACAATGTGCAGGCGACGTTGGCGCGCTACACCGCCAATCTCGAAGCCATGCAGCTGCGCCGCGCCGCCGAGGCGCTGCGGGAGCTATGGGTGATCGGCAATGTCTATGTCGATCGCGCTGCGCCGTGGACGCAGATCAAGACCGACAAAGACCGCGCCGCCACGATCCTGCGCGCCGCGATCAACCTCGCGCGGCTCTACGCGATCGTCGGCTCGCCGATTATCCCCGCTACCTGCGCCCGGCTGCGCGAAAGCCTTAGCGTTGAGGTCGGCGACGATTACTGGCCGACCGATGCGGCCGCGGAGCTGCGCGCGCTGCCCGCCGGTCACAAATTCCAGGTGCCCCCGCCGCTCTTCAAGAAGATCGCCCCCGAAGAGGTCGCCGATCTCTCCGCCCGCTACGGCGGCGAGGAACGGGAAGAGGCGGCGGCGTAATTTCCCTCTCCGCCTATTGGCCTATTGGGGGAGAGGGTGTCCGACGCGGAGCGGAGGGCGGGTGAGGTGGGCGCGCTCGGGCTTTGCGGAGCGAATCGCTGCCCGTTTTACCGTTCGCAGAAAAGCCAGCGAAGCCGATAACCTCGCGCGAAGCGCGAGGGTGCGGGCCGCGCTTCGCCGTCGCGCCCCAATGCTGCCATATTGGCTTGTTAGGCCGCCGGGAGCGGGGAGGGGAACCCGCGCGTTTCCGGCCAGGAAAAACTTTGAGGACCGTTTCGGAATGGCTGGCCATTCGCAATTCAAGAACATCATGTTCCGCAAGGGCGCGCAGGATAAGAAGCGCGGCAAGGTGTTCACCAAGCTCATTCGGGAGTTGACCACGGCAGCTCGCATGGGCCTGCCCGACCCGGCGTCGAACCCGCGCCTGCGCGCGGCGGTACTGGCCGCGCGCCAGGCCAACATGCCGAAGGATACGGTCGACCGCGCGATCAAGCGCGGCGCCGGCGGCGGCGACGGCGAGAATTACGACGAGGTGCGTTACGAGGGCTACGGGCCGGGTGGCGTCGCGGTCATCGTCGAGGCGCTGACCGACAACCGCAACCGCACCGCCGCCGAAGTCCGCGCCGCCTTCACCAAATCCGCGGGCGCGCTCGGCGAGACCAATTCGGTGAGCTTCATGTTCGCCCGCGCCGGCGAGATCGTCTATGCGGCCGAGATCGCCAGCCCCGACGCCATGCTCGAAGCCGCGATCGAGTGCGGCGCGAGCGACGTCGAGAGCGACGACGAGCGCCACCTCGTGCTGTCCGAGGTCGGCGATTTCAACGAGGTGCGCGACGCGTTGGAGGCCAAATTCGGCGAGGCGCAGTCGGCGAAGCTGATCTGGCGCCCCAAGACCACCTCGCCGATCGACGAGGATACCGCGACGAGCCTGTTCAAATTACTGGATACCTTGGAGGACAGCGACGACGTGCAAAACGTCTACGCCAATTTTGAAGTCGCCGAGGACGTCATGGCGCGGCTGAGCGGGTAGGGGTGATGACTGGGGGGATCATTTCTATAGTCTCCCCTGCGAAAGCGGGGGCCCAGGGGCGAGCGACGGAAATGTCGTCCTGGGTTCCCGCTTGCGCGGAAAAGACGAGTAGGTAGGGCCATGCGCGTTCTCGGTCTCGATCCCGGGCTGCGCCATACTGGCTGGGGGGTGATCGATGTCGATGGTAATCGCCTGACCTATGTTGCCGACGGCGTTGCCAGCGCGCCCGCCGATTTGCCGCTCGCCGAGCGCCTCGTGGCGCTGTTCCGCCAGGTCGGCGAGGTGCTGGAGCGCTTTCGGCCCGATACCGCGGCGGTCGAGGAGACGTTTCTCAACAAGAACCCGGCCTCGACCTTGCGGCTCGGCGCGGCGCGCGGTGTCGTGCTGCTGGCGCCGGCGGAGCGTGGCGTGCCGGTGTCGGAATATTCGGCGAACCTCGTCAAGAAATCGGTGGTCGGCGCCGGCCATGCCGAGAAGACCCAGGTGCAGATGATGGTACGCCGGCTGCTGCCCGGCTGCGCGGTGGTCAAGGCCGACGCGGCGGATGCGCTAGCGGTGGCGATCTGCCACGCCCATCACGCCGGCACGATGGCCTCCTGGACGGCTCGGGTAATGCGATGATCGCGAAGCTCACCGGCATCCTCGATCACATCGGCGCCGACGGGGCGATCGTCGACGTCGGCGGCGTCGGCTATCTCGTCTTCGCCTCGACCCGCACGCTCGGCCAGCTGCAGCCCGGCGCCGCGGCGCGGCTCCTGATCGAGACGCATGTCCGCGAGGACCATATCCACCTCTACGGCTTTATCGATGCCGCCGAGCGCGACTGGTTTCGCCTGCTGACGACGGTTCAAGGGGTCGGCGCCAAGGTGGCGCTGGCGATCCTCTCGGCGGTCGCGCCGAATGATCTCACATTGGCGATCGTCGCCCAGGACAATGCAATGCTGGCGCGAGCCGACGGCGTCGGCCCGAAGCTCGCGGCGCGCATCGTCAACGAACTGCGCGACAAGGTCGGCGGCCTGGCGCTCGCCGCGACCAACGCCGCCGTGCCGCCGGCGCCCGCCGCCAATGACCCCGGCGCCACCGGCGACGCGGTATCGGCGCTGGTCAATCTCGGATATCGCCGCGCCGAGGCGTTTGGCGCGGTCGCCGCGGCGTCGCGCCGGCTCGGCGGCGACGCCAAAGTCGATGCGCTGATCCGCGCCGGCTTGCAGGAATTGGCGCAGCACGTTGAGGCGGCGAAATGAGTGCGGTCGAGGATCGTCTCGTCGCGCCGCAGCCCGGCGAAGAGGACGCTGCCGAGGCGCCGATCCGCCCGCAATCCCTCGACGACTTCGTCGGCCAGCGGCAGCTGCGCGACAATCTCGCGATCTTCATCGAAGCCGCGAAGAGCCGCGGCGAGGCCCTCGACCATGTGCTGTTCTTCGGCCCCCCCGGCCTCGGCAAGACGACGTTGGCGCAGATCGTCGCGCGGGAATTGGGGGTCGGCTTTCGCGCCACCTCCGGCCCGGTGATCCAGCGCGCCGGCGATCTTGCGGCGCTGCTTACCGCCCTGCAGCCGCGCGACATCCTGTTCATCGACGAAATCCACCGGCTGATGCCAGTGGTCGAGGAAGTCCTCTATCCGGCGATGGAGGATTTTCAGCTCGACCTCATCATCGGCGAGGGGCCGGGCGCCCGCTCGGTGCGCATCGACCTGCCGCCCTTTACCTTGATCGGCGCGACGACCCGTTCCGGCCTTATCACCCGGCCGCTGCGCGAGCGTTTCGGCATTCCGTTGCGGCTCATCTTCTACGAACCGGAGGAGCTGGCGCAGATCGTCGCGCGTGGCGCCCGCGTGCTGGGCTTTGCGCTGGAGTCCGACGGAGCCGCCGAGATTGCCCGCCGCGCCCGCGGCACGCCGCGTGTGGCGATGCGCCTGTTGCGCCGCATCCGCGATTTTGCCGCCGTGCAGCACTGGGGTTCGGTCGATGCCGAAACGGCCGACAAGGCGCTGTCGCGGCTCGATGTCGACCGTCGTGGGCTCGACGGCATGGACCGCCGCTATCTGAAATGCATCGCGCAGAATTACGGCGGCGGCCCGGTCGGGGTCGAGACCATGGCGGCGGCGCTCGGCGATCAGCGCGATGTCATCGAAGAGGTCATCGAGCCCTATCTGGTGCAGGAAGGCTTCGTGCAGCGCACGCCGCGCGGCCGCATGCTGACCGAGATCGCCTTCCGCCATCTCGACCTGCCGGTGCCGGCGAGCGTGCCCGGCCAGTTCGATCTGCTGACGCCGCTCGCCCCGGCCGAGGGCGCGGTGTGATGTGCGCTCAGGGCACCCTAGGTTGCACCATCCCGGCGAAGGCCGGGACCCATGCTTCAACCGTTGGAGAAGCGAAAAAATGGGCCCCGGCCTGCGCCGGGGTCGAGCTCAGGATTTATCTTAGCTCGCAGAATGGCGGAGGCCGGTGATGGCATCCCCTGTCCTTCCTCATCCTGAGGAGCGGGCGCAGCCCGCGTCTCGAAACCCTCATCCTGAGGCGCCTCGCGCAGCGAGGCCTCGAAGGACGCACGGTGTGCGGTCCCACCACGGCTTCAGCCATAGCCTGCCGTTGCGCGTCTATTACGAGGACACCGACGCGGCCGGCATGGTCTACCACGCCAACTACCTCAAATTCGCCGAGCGCGGGCGCAGCGAGATGCTGCGCAGCCTCGGCTTTCCGCATCGCAAGCTGGCCGCCGAGGACGGTGTCGGCTTTGCGGTGCGGCGCTGTTCGGTCGAGTACCTGACGCCCGCCCGGCTTGAGGACGCGCTTGTCATCGACACCACGCTCCTGGAGCTTGGCGCCGCCACCCTCAACCTGCGCCAGCGAATTCGCCGCGGCGGCGAGCTGTTGGCCGATCTCGAGGTGCTCGTCGCCTGTATCGGCTGCGACGGTCGGCCGCGCCGTCTGCCGAGCGCGCTGCGTGCGGCGCTCGCGAGCGACGGTCCGCGCTGCGACGGCCTCTGCGGGCCGCGCACGCCATAGTTGCGCCTCATCTTCATGCTTTCTGCCCGATTGACGCCACAAAGGCCCATCAAGAATGCCCGTTGAAACCTCGCAACTTGCCGGCACAGTGACCCACTCCCTCTCGATCATCGACCTGGTCGGGCAAGCCGACATCATCGTCAAGCTCGTGCTGCTCCTCCTGCTCCTGGCCTCGTTCTGGTCGTGGGCGGTGATCTTCGACAAACTCATGCGCCTCAGGCGCTTGCGCCAATCCGCGGCGAGCTTCGAAGAGACGTTTTGGTCGGGCGGCTCGCTCGACGATCTCTTCGACCGTGTCGGCCAGCGCCCGGCCGATCCGATGAGCGCGGTATTCGCCGCGGCGATGCGCGAGTGGCGGCGCAGCGCCGCCAAGGGCTTGCTCGGTACGCCCAACATGCGCGCGAGCTTGCAGCAGCGCATCGAGCGGGTGATGAACGTCACCGTCGGCCGCGAGATGGATCGCGCCGAGCGCTTCATGGCCTACCTCGCGACGGTCGGCTCGACCGCGCCGTTTGTCGGCCTGTTCGGCACAGTCTGGGGCATCATGGACAGCTTCCAGTCGATCGCAGCCGCCAAGAATACCAGCCTCGCCGTCGTCGCGCCGGGCATCGCCGAATCGCTCTTTGCCACCGCGCTCGGCCTCGTCGCGGCGATCCCAGCGGTCATCGCCTACAACAAGCTGTCGACCGACTTCAGCCGCTATGCCGGCCGGCTCGAGGCGTTCGCCTCGGAGTTCAGCGCCATTCTGTCGCGCCAGCTCGACGAGAGGCCCTGACGCATGGCGGCGACGTTCGGCAATGGTAACGGCAGGGGACGGCTGAGTTCGCGTTACCGGCCGATGTCCGAAATCAACGTGACGCCGCTTGTCGACGTCATGCTGGTGTTGCTCGTCGTCTTCATGGTCACGGCGCCGCTGCTGACGGTCGGCGTCCCGGTCGACCTGCCGCAGACCCAGGCGCCGCCAATCAACGAACCGAAAGAGCCGACCGTCATCACCGTCAACAAGGAAGGCGAAATCTACATCCAGGACGCCGCGGTATCCGAGGATTCGCTGGTGGCGAAGCTTCAGGCGGTGACCAATTCGAATCCCGACGCCGTGCTCTATGTCCGCGGTGACAAGGACATCAACTACGGCAAGGTGCTCGAGGTGATGAGCCTCATCAGCAATGCCGGCTTCCACAAGGTCTCGCTGGTTGCCGAGGCCCCCAAGGGGGGGCAGGCGCCGTCGCCGACTTCGGCGACCCCCGCGCGGCCGGGTGGGCACTGACCCGCCGCGGGTCGGCGATGGGGTCGATGGCGGACCACCACTCGATAGCGGATGCTCGGCGGTGAGCGTCCTGGTGCTCGACGAAGGCGGGGTCGCGGTCGAATCCGAGACCCGCGACATGACGCGGGGCGGCATCGCCGCGTCAGCGGTGATGCACGCCGCCATCCTCGCGGCGATCATCATCGGCCTGCCGACCTTGTTCCGTCCGCCGATCCCCGAAGATCAGCCGATCGCGGTCGAGCTGGTGACGATCGCGCCGGAAACGCATGCGACGCGGGTCAATCCCAACATGCCCGTGCCCAAGGCCAAGCCGGATGTGCCGCCGGTCGAGGCCGCGCCGGCTCCGGTGCCGCAGCCCAAGCCTGAACCGCCGCCGCCGACACCCGCCGCGCCGCCCTCGGCCGAGGCGCCGCCGCCTCCGGCGCCCACCCCGCCGCAGGAGAAGACCGAGGCGCCACCGCCATCGCCGCCGCCCAAACCGGTCGAGGCGCAAATCCCCGCGCCTCCGCCGCCCAAGCCCGAGCCGAAGCCGAAACCCGACCGCAAGGAAGAAGCGAAGGCCTTCGACCAGATGCTGAAGAACCTGGAAAAGAGCCAGCCCAAGCAGGCCGCGCAAGCCCAGCCAAAGGCTCATCCCGACAAGCAGCAGGACGCGCAGGCTTTCGACACGCTGTTGAAGAACCTCGAGAAGAACGCCGTCCAGCCGGATCCGAACGCGAAACCCCAGCGCACCCAGGTCGCGGCGGCCGCGCCACCCTCGTCGCAGCCGAAGGCGCCCCTCGGCAGTCAGTTGACCGCCAGTGAGATGGACCTTGTGCGCGAACAGATCGCGCGCTGCTGGAACATCAATGCCGGCGCCCGCGATGCCAAGGACCTCGTGGTCGAAATCCGCGCCTCGGTGCAGCCGGACGGCACCGTTACTCAGGCGACGATCGTCGACCAAGGCCGGATGAACGATCCCGTCTGGCGCGCGGCGGCGGAAAGCGCGCGGCGCGCCTTTTTCAACCCGCAATGCACCCCGCTGAAGCTGCCGCCCGACAAATACGACACGTGGAAAGACCTCGATGTCGATTTCAGCCCAAAGGATATCCAATGACCGTATCGCGTAGAGCCTTCGGTACGTTCGCGCTGATGACGCCGCTGCTGGTGCCGCTGGCGGCGCGCGCCGAGCTGCACATCGACATCACGCACGGCGTGGCGCAGCCGCTACCGATCGCGATCCCGCCCTTTGGCGGCGAAGGCGGCAATGGGCAGCTCGGCCAGCAGATCACCGGCGTCGTCTCCAACGATTTGCAAAGCTCGGCTCTGTTCCAGCCGCTCGACCCGAAGAGTTTTCTGCAGGACGTCTCGGCCGGGCAGGCGCCGCAATTCGGCGCTTGGCGGCAGATCAATGCGCAGGCGCTCGTCGCCGGCCAGGTGCAGACCCAGCCCGACGGCAAGGCGCGTGTTGAATTCCGCCTGTGGGATGTCTTTGCCGAGCAGCAGCTTGCCGGCTTCGCCTACACCACGACGCAGCAGAACTGGCGGCGCATCGCCCACATCATCGCCGACGAAATCTATAAGCGCATCACCGGCGAAGACGGCTATTTCGACACCCGCATCGTCTACATCGCCGAGTCGGGTCCGGCGCAGATGCGGGTCAAGCGTCTGGCGATCATGGATCAGGACGGCGCCAACAATCAGTACCTGACCGACGGACGCTCGCTGGTACTGACTCCCCGCTTCTCACCGTCGGTGCAGGAGATCACCTATCTCTCCTACGCCGCCGGTACGCCGCGCGTCTTCCTCTACAACATCGACACCGGACAGCAGGAGTCGATCGGCGATTTTTCCGGCATGACCTTTGCGCCGCGCTTCTCGCCCGACGGCAACCGGGTCGTGCTGAGCAAGACCGAGGGCGGCGCCAGCAACATCTACACGCTCGACCTGCGCACACATCATTTGACGCGCATATCCGAGGGCTCGGCGATCGATACCTCGCCGTGCTTCTCGCCCGACGGCACCAAGATTGCCTTCAATTCCGACCGCGGCGGTTCGCAGCAGCTTTATACGATGAGCGCCGCGGGCGGCGGCGTGCAGCGGATCAGCTTCGGTTCCGGCAAATACGCGACGCCGGTATGGTCGCCGCGCGGCGATCTGATCGCTTTCACCAAGATCGACGGTGGCACCTTCTTCATCGGCGTCATGCACCCGGACGGCTCGGGCGAACAACTCCTGACCCAGGATTTTCTCGTCGAGGGCCCGACCTGGGCACCGAACGGGCGCGTGCTAATGTACTTCCGGCAGACGCCGAGTGACCGCTCGGGCCGCGGCGGCTCATCGCGCCTTTTCACGATCGATCTGACCGGATCGAATAAGCGCGAAGTTCCCACTCCGGGCGACGCCTCCGATCCGGCCTGGTCGCCCTTGCTTCGCTAGAATATGCCGGTATATTCCGCCCGCTTTTGCGCCGCGAAGTTTGGATTTTCGCTGTAAAACATTGGCGCTTAGGGGTCTCACAAAGCACAATTCCTCGTCTCCGGGGATGTCACTGCCGAACGGCTGAGGGGAGTCTCACGATGATTACAAGAATGATTGGCCTCATGGCCGCGGTTCTTCTGCTCGCCGCGTGCAGCAGCAACCCGCCTCCAGGCGCGGCCGGCGGCCCGATGAACGGTATGGGCGGTGCGCCCGGCAGCTTCGCTCCGGGCTCCCAACAAGACCTCGCGGCGACCGCGGGCGACCGGGTGTTCTTCGCCTATGACCAGTCGGAGATCTCGCCGGAAGGCCAACAGATCCTGCAGCGCCAAGCCGAGTGGCTGAAGCGCTACGCGCAGGTCTCCATCACCATCGAGGGTCACTGTGACGAGCGCGGCACGCGCGAATATAACCTCGCGCTCGGCGAGCGGCGGGCGCAGGCAGTCAAGCACGTGCTGGTTGCGCTCGGCATCCCGGCGGCCCGCATCCAGACGATCAGCTACGGCAAGGATCGCCCGATCGTCGTCGGCTCGGACGAGAACGGCTACGCGCAGAACCGCGTCGGCATCACCACGGTGAACGGCGGCTGATCCTGAAACGCGGAGGGCGCCTTGGCATTCGCGCCGCAAGGCGCCCTCGTTTTGCCTAAAACCGGGGCTAGACCGGAAGCGGACGAGTGTCGAACCTGCTCGCGTCCGGATTGCGGTCGCGCCGCGCCGCCGCCGGCGTATTGTCGTCAAGGGTCGGGTCGTCCGCCGATGTTGCGAGGCCTCGACTGATGTTTTGGTGCTTGCCTTGGGGTTCGACGACGCGATGGCTGCGCTGTTGTGCAGTGCTGATCGTCATGGGGGCACCGACGCTTGCCAACGCGCAGTATCAGCCGCAGGATCAGGATCAAGCGGTGCAGGGCCGCCTCGATCGCATCGAGCGCGATCTTAACATGCTCCAGCGCCAGGTCTATCGCGGCGCGCCCACGATGGCGCCGCCGGGGAGTGGCGGTGCGGGCGGGTCCTCGACCGCGGCCGATCTCGAAATCCGCATGGAGCAGGTCGAGACGCAGATGCGCGACCTGACCGGCAAGGTCGAGCAGATCACCAACGGGCTCGATCAGCTGAAGCAGCGGGTCGAGCAGATCAATTCCGATTTCGGTGTGCGCTTTGACCAGCTGTCGGGCGGCGGTACAGGTACGGTCAGTGCGCGCCCGGCGCCCGATGCGCGGGTCGCCGGGGGCCCATCACCCGGAACCGTGGTGCCGGCGCCATCCGGCGGCGGCCTCAATCCGATCTTCGGCACCTTGTCGCCACCGGGAACCGCGCCGACGCGGCCGCCGCCTGCTGCCGCCGAGCCGGCCAGCACCGAGCGGTCGGGCGGCGGCTCGACGACCGAGCAGTTCAACCACGCCTTCGGCCTCCTCAAGCAATCCGACTATTCCGGCGCCGAAACGGCGCTCCGCGCCTTTATCGAGGCGCATCCCAGCGATCCGCTCGCCGGCAACGCGCAGTATTGGCTCGGCCAGACTTACTACGCGCGCAACAAGTATTCCGAAGCCGCCGCCGCCTTTGCCGAGGGCTTCAAGCGCTTTCCGAAAGGGCCGAAAGCGGCGGACAGCTTGCTTTATCTCAGCATGTCGCTGGCGCACGCCGACCAGAAGAAGAATGCGTGCCTGGCGCTCGATCAACTCGACCAGTCCTTCCCCAACTCGGCTCCGGCGGTCCGCCAGCGCGCCGCCTCCGAGAAAAAGCGCATTGGCTGCAGTTGAGCCGCTTACCCTTATGGAACTCGACGCGGCGCTGACCGCGATCGGTGGCTTCGAGCCGCGCCCCTTGCTGGCGGTCGCCGCATCGGGTGGGCCGGACAGTCTCGCGCTGGCGATCCTCGCCGATCGTTGGGCGCGCGAGCGCGGCGGCGTCGCCTGGGCGCTCGTCGTCGATCACCGGCTGCGCCCTGAAAGCGCCGCCGAGGCGCGGCAGGTGGCAGGGTGGCTTTCGGCGCGCGCCATTCCCCACACGGTGCTGGTCTGGGACGGCGACAAACCGGCGACCGGCATTCAGGAGGCGGCGCGTTCGGCCCGCTATCGGCTGCTGGCCGAGTGGTGCGCCGAGCGCGGTTGTCTGCATCTGCTGACCGCGCATCACCGGGACGATCAGGTGGAAACCTTTCTCATCCGTCGCCGCGCCAAGAGTGGCGTCGACGGCCTGGCTGGCATGTCGGCCGTGCGCGAGCTGCCGCACCTGCGCCTCGTGCGGCCGCTGCTCGGTATTCCCAAGACGCGACTCGCGGCCTTTCTTGCTGCCGAAGGCCAGGAATATTTGCAGGACCCCAGCAATCGCAATCCGGCCTTCGAGCGTTCACGGATTCGGATGGAGATGCTGACCTCGCCCCAGTTGCGGGGAGAGGGTGCTGAGCGCAGCGAGGCGGGTGAGGGGCAGGAGGCAGAGATACTGATCCAAGTTCGCACGAACGCCGCCGCCCGCATCGCCCGCGAGCGGCGGCTCGCAGCGCTGCTGGCGCACGCCGTGGCGCTGCATCCCGCCGGCTTCGCGCTGATCGATCCCGCGCCCATCGCCGCGAGTGGCGAGATTGGCGATCAGGCGCTCGGCCGGCTGGTCGCGGTGTTGGGCGGTGTCGCCTATCCGATCCGCCGCGAGCGGCTGCGGCGCTTGCGCGAAGCATTGGTCGAGACGCCACGCCGCGCGCGCACGCTGGGCGGATGCCGCTTCGTGCCGTGGCGCGGCCGGGTGCTGGCGTTGCGCGAGGCGGCGCGCGCCGCCTCGCCGGTGACGCTGGCTTCGGGCGGATCGGCGAGGTGGGACAGCCGGTTTATTGCAACCCTGCCTATCGCCGCACGGGGGCCTGTGAGCGTCGGCGCGCTGGGACAAGAGGGAGTCGCGGCCTTGCGCGAAGCTCCGCCCGCGGAGGACAACCCATTGCCACGCCTTGTCTATCCGGTGTTGCCGGCGATCCGCGACGCGGCCGGCATCGCTTCCGTGCCGCATCTCGGCTGGCGCCGCACAACGGCAGCGCACACCGCATCGCTCAAGTTTCAGCCGCCGGTTTCACTATTTGGCATAGGCTTTACAGTTGTTTAATCGCGAAGGCATCTTATGTTTTGGTGGCGGCGGAAACGTCGCGGCATCGGATGCCGGCCATCCGCGGCATTGATGTAGAGAAAGGCCGCAGCGTGAACAATTTCGGCAAGAATCTCGCCCTCTGGATCGTCATCGGGCTTTTGCTTGTCGCGCTGTTTAATCTGTTTCAGACCTCGTCCAGTCGCGGGCCGCAGTCGACGCTTGCCTTCTCCGACTTCGTGACCGACGTCAATCGCGGGCAAGTGACCGACGTTACCATCCAGGGCAGCAACATCACCGGACATTTCAGCGATGGTCGCGCCTTCACGACCTATTCGCCGAACGATCCAACCCTCGTCAACAAGCTGATGGACAAGGGCGTGCGCATTACCGCCGCGCCGCTTGACGAGAACGTGCCCTCGTTGTTTGGCATCCTGGTGTCCTGGTTCCCGATGCTGCTCCTGATCGGCGTGTGGATATTCTTCATGCGCCAGATGCAGGGTGGCGGCGGTCGGGCGATGGGCTTTGGCAAGAGCCGTGCGCGGTTGCTGACCGAGAAGGTCGGACGCATCACCTTCGAGGATGTCGCCGGGATCGACGAGGCCAAGCAGGAGCTCGAGGAGATTGTCGAGTACCTTAAGGACCCACAGAAATTCCAGCGCCTCGGCGGCAAGATTCCCAAGGGCGTGCTGCTCGTAGGCCCGCCGGGCACCGGCAAGACCTTGCTCGCCCGCGCCATCGCCGGCGAAGCCAATGTACCGTTCTTCACGATCTCCGGCTCGGACTTCGTCGAAATGTTCGTCGGCGTCGGCGCCAGCCGCGTCCGCGACATGTTCGAGCAGGGCAAGAAGAACGCGCCCTGCATCATTTTCATCGACGAAATCGACGCGGTCGGCCGTCACCGCGGCGCCGGCCTCGGCGGTGGTAACGACGAACGCGAGCAGACCCTGAACCAGCTGCTCGTCGAGATGGACGGCTTCGAGGCCAACGAGGGCGTGATCCTCATCGCCGCGACCAACCGGCCCGACGTGCTCGACCCGGCGCTGCTGCGCCCCGGCCGCTTCGACCGTCAGGTCGTCGTCCCCAATCCGGACGTTGTCGGCCGCGAAAAGATCCTCAAGGTCCATATGCGCAAGGTGCCGCTCGCCTCGGATGTCGATCCGAAGATCATCGCGCGCGGCACGCCGGGCTTCTCGGGCGCCGATCTCGCCAACCTTGTCAACGAGGCGGCGCTGATGGCGGCGCGGCGCGGCAAGCGCTCGGTGGCGATGCTCGAATTCGAGCAGGCCAAAGATAAGGTCATGATGGGCGCCGAGCGGCGCTCGATGGTGATGACCGAGGACGAGAAGCGGCTGACCGCCTATCACGAAGGCGGCCATGCGCTGTGCATGCTCTACGCCGAAGGCCACGAGCCGCTGCACAAGGTCACGATCATCCCGCGCGGTCGGGCGCTCGGCATCACCATGTTCTTGCCCGAGCGCGACAAGTACTCGCAATCGAAGCTCGAGATCAAAGCGATGCTGGCGAGCCTCTTTGGCGGCCGCGTCGCCGAGGAGCTGATCTTCGGCTCCGACAAGGTCACGACCGGCGCCTCTGACGATATCAAGCGCGCCACCGGCCTCGCCCGGCGCATGGTCACCGAATTCGGCTTCAGCGAAAAACTCGGGCCGCTGCGCTACAGCGAGAACGAGGAAGAGGTCTTCCTCGGCCACTCGGTTACGCAGCGCAAGAACGTCTCGGACGCGACCGCCAAGGTCATCGACGACGAAATTCGCCGGATTGTCGAAGAGGGCGAGCATACTGCGCGCTCGATCCTGACCGCGCATCTCGATGAGCTGCACGCGCTGGCGCACGGGCTCTTGGAATACGAGACTCTGTCGTCCGACGAAATCCGCCGCATCATCAAAGGCGAGCAAATCGTTCGCGACACCGGAACGGGCCCCACGCCGGCTGCCGACGAGCCGCGCTCCGGCTCCGGCCGCCGCAGCTCGGTGCCGCCATCAGGCCGGCAGAGCGGCATCGGCCCCGAACCCGAACCGCAACCCGGCGGATGAACAGCAAAATTGGCGGCGTCCGGTAACCTGGGTTTGAGGATCGAACGCAATCTTCCGCGACGTGGTGGGGGCCACGCATGACGCGTAAGCTTTTCGGAACCGACGGGGTGCGCGGCACCGCCAACAGCGAGCCAATGACGCCGGAGACGGCGCTTAGGATCGCGATGGCGGTGGGCGAGTGCTTCCGCAACGGCGCGCACAAGCACCTCGTGGTGATCGGCAAGGACACGCGGCTGTCGGGCTACATGCTCGAGCCGGCCTTGACCGCCGGGTTCATCACCATGGGCATGGACGTCGTCCTGATCGGCCCGCTACCGACCCCGGCGGTCGCGATGCTGACGCGCAGCCTGCGCGCGGATATCGGCGTCATGATCTCGGCCTCGCACAATCCTTACGCCGATAACGGCATCAAGCTGTTCGGCCGCGATGGCTACAAGCTCTCGGACGACCTCGAGCACAAGATCGAGGCAGCCGTCGAGACCGGCCCGTCGCGCCGCGCGGGTCCCGCCGAGCTCGGCCGCGCCAAGCGGCTCGACGATGCCGGCGGCCGCTATATCGAGTTCGTCAAGCAGAGTTTCCCCAAGGGGCTGCGCCTCGACGGGCTGCGAGTCGTCGTCGATTGCGCACACGGCGCCGCCTATAAGGTCGCGCCGACCGCGTTCTGGGAACTCGGCGCCGAGGTCTTCTCGGTCGGCGTGTCGCCCGACGGCATGAACATCAACCGCGATTGCGGCGCGCTGTCGCCCGAGCAAATGCGCCAGGAAGTGTTGGCCCGCCGTGCCGACATCGGCATCGCGCTGGACGGCGACGCCGACCGGCTGATCGTCGTCGACGAACGCGGCCTGATCCTCGACGGCGACCAGGTGATGGCGCTGATTACCACCTCGCTCGCCCATGCCCAACAGCTTGCCGGCGGCGCGTTGGTAGCGACGGTGATGTCGAACCTCGGGCTCGAACGTTATCTCGGCGAACGGGGCATCGGCATGCACCGCACCGCCGTCGGCGACCGCTACGTGGTCGAGAAGATGCGCTCTGCCGGCTGCAATGTCGGCGGCGAGCAATCCGGGCACATCATCCTTTCGGACTACGCGACGACCGGCGACGGCCTCATCGCCGCGCTGCAGGTCATGGGGCGCATTGTCGAGACCGGTAAGCGCGCGAGCGAGGTGTGCCGCCTGTTCGCGCCGGTGCCGCAGCTGTTGCGCAATGTGCGCTTTGGCGAAGGCCGGCCGATGGAGGCGCGCCGCGTCAAGCAGGCCATCACCGCCGGCGAGGCACGGCTCGGCGAAGCGGGCCGCCTGGTGATCCGCGCGTCCGGCACCGAGCCGGTGATCCGCGTCATGGCGCAGGGCGAGGATCAAGCGCTGCTCGCCAGCGTGGTCGACGACATCTGCGAGGCAATCCTCGCGACCTCACGCGGCACCGACGACAACGGCGCCGCGGTGCAAGCCGCGGAGTAGACTGAAAACGGTTATGCGTCCTTCGAGGCTCCCACCGGGCCTGACGCCCTGGTGGTTCGCGCCTTCTTCGTCTTTCCCGCGGAAGCGGGAACCCAGGGGGGCGAGCGACGAGGCAGAGGTTCAAGTTCCAGCCTCGGCTGAGGCTAAGCCATTGACCCGCCGGTCGCTCGCCCTGGGCCCCCGCTTTCGCGGGGGAGACGATAACTGTTTGACTGGGTTGATTTCATTTTGAGTCCGACCCTCAGGATGAGGGAGGTCCGAGGATGCCATCAAAAGCCTTCATCCTAAGGCGCTTTTCTAAGCAATGCCTCGAAGGACGGTGGATAGATTTGCAGCCATGAAGGGCAGAGTCCTCATCATAGCCGGCTCGGATTCCGGCGGCGGCGCGGGCATTCAGGCGGACATCAAGGCCGTCACCATGCTCGACGCCTTCGCGGCGACCGCGATCACCGCGTTGACCGCGCAGAACACCGAGGGCGTGCATGGCGTCTTGCCGATCGACCCGGCCTTTATCCGCCTGCAGCTGGAGGTCGTGCTCGACGATATCGGCGCCGACGCGATCAAGACCGGCATGCTGCATGATGCTGCAGTCATCGACACCGTCGCCACGGTGCTCGCCGAGCGCGCGCCGAACGTGCCGCTGGTGCTCGATCCCGTCATGGTGGCGAAGGGAGGCGCGCCCTTGATCGAACCCGAGGCGATCGATGCGCTCAAGACCCGGCTTTTGCCGCGCGCCGCAGTGTTGACCCCGAACCTGCCGGAGGCGGAAATCCTCTGCGGCCGGAAGATCGGCGATGCCGCGGCCATGCGCGAGGCGGCACGGGCGCTGCGCGCGCTCGGCTGCGCCGCGGTGCTGCTCAAGGGCGGGCATCTCGCTGGCAACACCGTCCATGACGTGCTCGCGACCGAAGCCGGCTTCGAGGAATGGAGCAGCCCGCGCATCGAGACCCGCCACACGCACGGCACCGGCTGCACCCTGGCCTCGGCGATCGCCGCCGGGCTCGCGCAGGGCATGGCCGTTTCTGCCGCCGTCGAGCGGGCCCGCGACTACGTCCAGCGCGCCATCGCCTCGGCGCCCGGTTTCGGCCGCGGGCACGGGCCGCTCGACCACGCTCATCCCCTCCGAGCTAGCTAGCTAGTTCGATCTGCCTCAGCGCGGGTCGATCCGGCAAGCCCGATTGACTACCGATTAGGGATTTAGCTAATTTTCAATATGAGGAGGAGGGATTCCCCATGCAATACGAATTCGTGACCGTCGATGTGTTCACCGATCGCCGCTTCGGCGGCAACCCGCTGGCGGTCTTCCCGAACGCCGCCGGGCTGACGACCGAGCAGATGCAGGCGATCGCCAACGAATTCAACCTGTCGGAAACGACCTTTGTGCTGCCGCCGAAAGACCCGGCCCATACGGCCCAGGTTCGCATCTTCACGCCAAAATTCGAGATGCCCTTTGCCGGGCATCCCAATGTCGGCACCGGCTTTGTCGTCGCTGGCCGCCTCGGGGTACCGGGCCCCCTTGTGTTCGAGGAAATCGCTGGATTCGTGCCAATCGAGGTGCTGCGTGAGGGTGGAACGATTGTTGGCGCGCGCCTCACCGCGCCGCAGCCTTTGTCGCGCGGCGCGGAGGTGGCGGTCGATATCATCGCTTCGGCCTGCTCGCTCCTGCCCGGCGATATCGAGACCCGGCATCACAAGCCCTGCGACGCCGGCTGCGGCACGCGCTTCATGTTCGCCGAGGTGAAGACCCGCGAGGCGCTGGCGCGCGCCACGCCGCGCGCGGACATCTTCGCACAAAGCTTCACGCCGGAGGGTACGACCGGCATTCATCTCTATTTCCGTGACGGCGCTGAGGGCGTCGACATCCGCACGCGGATGTTCGCGCCACTGCACGGTGTGCCCGAAGACCCGGCGACCGGCAGCGCCAATGTTGCGCTGGCCGGTCTGCTCGCGAGCTTGCGGCCTGAGCGCGATTTGTCGCTTAACCTACGGACCGTTCAGGGCGTCGAGATGGGCCGGCCGAGCCTGCTCGAAGCCTCGGCCGAGAAGCGCGCCGGAGTTGTCGCCGAAACGCGGATCGGCGGGCGCTGCATCCCGGTGCTCGCCGGGACGATCGAGGTCTAGGGAAGAAACCCGGAGGCGAGGTCGAAGCGTTGGATTTTCCCGGCTTGCCCTGCGGTATGATCGACTGGGCGAACGAGCCGTCCGAGACGCTGCCGGGCGAGACCGGCACGGCCACCGCGCGCACCCGCCGGGTCGGCGACCTGCAGCTTCGCCTGGTCGATTACAGCGCCGGCTATCTCGCCGACCATTGGTGCGACAAGGGGCATGTGCTCCTTGTCGTCGCCGGCAGCCTCGTCATCGAACATCGCGACGGCCGCCGCTTCGCGCTCGCAACCGGTGCGACATGGCACGTCGCCGATCATGGCGCGCCGGCGCATCGCGTCGTCTGCGAGCACGGGGCGACGGTCTTCATCCTCGATTGACGCGCGAGTGAGTGGCGGTCAAAAATCCCGCGCCTTAAATGGGGAGAAACACTCATGTCGCGCGCGATTTTACGAAGCTTGTTGGTGGCGGTTGCCGTTCTCGCCTTCGCGGCGTCGGCGCTGGCGCAGAGCAAGACGGCGATCCAAAAACTCGAGGATCAGTGGGGCGCCGCGTTCAACAAGGGCGACGCGGGAGCGGTCGCCGCGATGTACACCGATGACGCCTACGTGCTGCCCGCCGGCGCGCCATTGGCGCGTGGCCGCGACGACATCCAGAAATTCTGGGGCGCGGCGATGCAGCAACTGGGCGACATCAAATGTACGGCGGTCGATGTCAAGCCGCTCGGCCGGAGCGGCGCGCGCGAGATCGGCACCTGCACCTTCAAGACGAAAGGCGCGACGCCGCAGGATGGCGCCTTGAAATACGCTGTGGTCTGGCAAAAGGTGAACGGTCAGTGGATGCTCAACACTGACGTCTGGAACATGGACAAGTAGTCGAGGGGCATATGCCAAGGACGTATCGGGTTGCGGTCATTGCCGGCGACGGCATCGGCAAGGAAGTGGTGCCGGAAGGCATTCAGGCGATGGAAGCCGCGGCGCGGCGCTACGGCTTTAGTTTCGAGTGGAATGAATTCGACTGGAGCTGCGAGACCTATGCCAAGACCGGCCGCATGATGCCGGAGGACGGCATCGAGCAGCTCAAGCCGTATGATTCGGTGTTCCTCGGCGCGGTCGGCTATCCCGGCGTGCCCGACCACATCTCGCTATGGGGTCTTCTGATCCCGCTGCGGCGAGAGTTCCACCAGTACATCAACTTGCGGCCGATCCGGTTGCTCGCCGGCGTCGATTGCCCGCTCAAAAACCGTGCGCCCGGCGACATCGACTTCTATGTCGTGCGCGAGAACAACGAGGGCGAATATTCGTCGATCGGTGGGCGGCTCTTCGCTGGCACCGAGAATGAGATGGCGATGCAGGAGGCGGTGTTCACCAAGCGCGGCTGCGACCGGGTGATGCGCTATGCGTTCGAGCTCGCCAAGGGCCGCAAGAAGCACGTCACCTCGGCAACCAAGTCCAACGGCATCATCCACACGATGCCCTATTGGGACGAGCGCTTCGCGGCGATCACCAAGGAATATCCCGGCTTTACCACCGACCAGTACCACATCGACATCTTGACCGCGCATTTCGTGCGCCATCCGGATTGGTTTGACGTGGTGGTCGGCTCCAATTTGTTCGGCGATATCCTCTCCGATCTCGGCCCGGCTTGCGTCGGCTCGATCGGCATCGCGCCCTCGGCCAACATCAATCCCGAGCGCGAATACCCCTCGATGTTCGAGCCGGTGCACGGCTCGGCGCCCGATATCGCCGGGCGCGGCGTCGCCAATCCAATCGGCCAGATCTGGTCAGGCGCGATGATGCTCGATCACTTTGGCGAGAGCGCCGCGGCGCAAGCTGTCGAGCGCGCGATCGCTGAGGTATTGGCAGATGGCGGCACGCGCACTCCCGATTTGGGGGGCAATGCCGGAACAAAGGACCTTGGCGCCGCGGTGGTCGCGGCGATCCGCTAGGAAGGCGGGCTCCGCCCGCACTCCCGTTTCCCGCGCCGAAACGCGAGGGCAAAAAGGGAGGAAAGAATGCAGGGAAGCGAAAATGCAACGATGTTGCTCGGCCGCATTCTGATGTGCCTGCTGTTCGTGTTGGGCGGCTGGGGCAAGCTGATGGGGCCGGCCGCGACGCAGGCGATGTTTGTGAAACAGGGCCTGCCGATGGTTGAGGCGGCCTGGGTGCTCGCGGTCGTGGTAGAGCTCGGCGGCGGACTTGCGATCTTGTTCGGTCTGTTCGTCCGGCCGGTTGCGGTGGTTTGCGCGATCTGGTGCGTCGCGACCGCGCTGATCGCGCATACCAATTTCGCCGACCGCATCCAGGAGATTCAATTCTTCAAGAACATGGGGATGACCGGGGGCTTCCTCTATATCGCGACATTCGGCGCCGGCGCGTGGAGCCTCGACGCCTGGCGATCAGAGCGCCGCGGCGCGGTCGCTGCGGAATAGGGGCTTTCCGGACACCGTTTGCGGGATGCACGCGGTTTGAGATTATATCAGTAGTGTTGACTTAAATGCATAGGGCCACGCCTAGCGTGGCTCTACCGGACGGCGTGCCCTCGGGATAGTATCGCAGGCTTACAGCTTACAGGAAGCTTACGAGACCCGAGGCCACGATGGAATCTGCTGTCGAAAAAGCAACGATGCGCAAGGTCTACTTGCGCATCCTACCGTTTGCCGCGCTGACCTACTTCTTTTGCTACCTCGACCGCATCAACATCAGCTTTGCCGCGTTGACGATGAACAAGGATATCGGCCTTGATGCCGCGATCTATGGCATGGCGGCCGGTGCATTCTTCTGGGGCTATGTAATTTTCGAGATCCCCAGCAACATCATTCTCGAAAAGGTCGGAGCGCGGCTGTGGATCGCGCGGATCATGGTCACCTGGGGGCTGGTTTCGGGCGCCACCGCATTTTGCACGGGGCCCTACAGCTTTGCCGCGATCCGTTTTTTGCTCGGCCTTGCCGAGGCCGGACTGTTTCCGGGCTTCGTGCTGTATTTCACCTATTGGTTCCCCGGTCATCACCGGGCGCGGATCAACGCTGGGTTTACGCTGGCCCTGCCGATCGCGGTGGCATGCGGCGCGCCGGTGTCGACGGCGCTGCTCGGCCTCGACGGGTTGTGGGGCTTCAAGGGCTGGCAGTGCATGTATCTGTTCGAGGCGGTCCCGACGGTGCTGATCGGTGTCGCCGTGCTGTTCTTCCTGACCGACCGGCCGGAAAAGGCAACGTGGCTCGCCGCAGACGAGAAGAAATGGCTCGCCGACGGCCTCGCCCAGGAGCGGCGCCAGATCGAGCACCAGCACGGGGTCGGCATGCTGCGCGCGTTCTGGGACCCGAAGGTACTACTGCTCGCGCTCAACTATATCGGCATCGTGACCGCGAGCCTCGGCATGCTGCTGTTCCTGCCGCAGATCGTCAAACAGCTCGGCTTTTCCAACATGAATATCGGCTGGCTGACGATGATCCCGTACCTCTGCGGGGCGGTCAGCATGGTGTTCTGCGGCTGGCTCTCCGACCGCATCGGCGACCGCCGCTGGAGCCTCTTCTGGACCTGCGTCATCTCGGCCGCTGGGCTGATCATCGCCGGTCTCGGGGTCGGCACGATGTGGGCGCTGGTTGGGATGACGATCGCCGCGATCGGGTTTTACGGCACCAAGGGGCCGTTCTGGTCGATCCCGTCGATGTGGCTGACCGGAACCGCGGCGGCGGCTGGATTTGCCTGGATCAACTCGCTCGGCAATCTCGGCGGGTTCTTCGGGCCGAGCATGGTCGGTTGGGCCAAGAACCTGACCGGCAGCTTTGCCGGCGGCCTCTACGCGCTCGCCGCCTGCGCGCTCGCCTCGGCGGTGATCTCGCTGTTCTGGATCCGCGTGCCGCGCATCGCTACGACCGCCGCGGTGACAGCAGCGGCCGAGTAAGCACCTTGCTCCGGCAAGCCCGCCTCCCTCGCGGAGGCGGGCTTTTGTTTTACGCGAACGCCTGCTTCAGCGCCGCGGCGCACTCGGCGACCGCGTTGCGCGCGGTGCGGATGAGCCGGCCGTACCGGATGAAGCCGTGGTTGATGCCCTGGTAGATCGTCAAGTTCGCGGGCACGCCGGCTTCCTTCAGCTTCGCAGCGAGCTTGTTGCTGTCGTCGAGCAACGGATCAAGGCTGCCGACGATGAGGTGCGCCGGCGGCAGGTTCTTGAGGTCGGCGAGGATCGGCGCCACGCGCCAATCCTGCTGCTGTGACGGGTTGTCGAGATAGGTTTCGAGTATCCAACGGAACTGTGTCTGCGACAGCCCGGCGCCGCGCCCGAAGCGCTGCCACGAGGGGCTTTCGACTTCGGTCGAGTAGACGCCATAGATCAGCAGCTGAAAGCTCAGCTTTGTCTCGCCGGCGTCGCGCAACGCCAGGGCGGCGGCAATCGCCAGATTGGCGCCGGCTGAGTCACCGCCGACCGCCAGCCGTTTCGGGTCGATGCCTTGTTTGCCACCCTCCCGGGCCATCAGCCGGACCATCGCCACGGCCTCGTCGAAGGCGACTGGGAATTTGTATTCGGGCGACAGCCGGTAATCGACCGACATCACCGCGACGCCGCTCTGCCGCACCAGGTCACGCAGGAAATGATCCCAGCTGTTGAGGCTGCCCTGCATGAACCCGCCGCCATGTAGGTAGATGAGGCATGGCGGCGTCACCGCGCCCTCGGGGTAGTAGAACCGGCACGGCACGTCGCCATGCGGTCCGGGCAGCATCACGTCGCGCTCGCTTTGCAGACGCACCGAGTCGAGGCCGAGAAACGCGCCGACCCGGTCTTGCGCGGCACGCACTTCGCTGAGCGGCGCGACCGTGCGGTCGGGAACGACAAAGCCTTTTTCCTGCAGCAGCTTTCCGGCGGCGATCAGCTCGGGGTCGACCCAAGGCATTGCCTCGTTCATCTCAATTCTCCGCGGCCAGTTGGCGATCGTCGCCGACGATTGTAGAGGCGATCGGGGACGGCTGGAACCGGCTCGCTTGGTGTTCGCTTGCCGGCGGGATGGGTGTGAAGCCGGCCGCTTATTCGGCGGCTTGCGGCACGCTTTCCGGAGTGATTGTCGCCGCCGGCAGACGTGGCAGCACCTCCTTTGCCATCAGCCGGATCGTCTTCTTGGCTTCCTCGTGCGTCAGGAAGCCAGAGCGTCCGATAAAGATCAGGTGCGCGAAACCGTCGACCTTGTCGTAGATATCCATGATCTGCCGCGCGACCGTGTCGGGATTGCCAGCGACGAGGATGCCGCGCTGGATCGCGGTCTCGGCGTTGATCCCGATCAGCCCGTCCGCCGGGCGGCCACGCGCCCCTGTCGTGCGCCAGATGTTCGGCGCCATTTCCGGCGGGTTGCGGCCTGGCAAGAATTTCGACATCTGCGGCGCCTGCTTGAGGCTGGTGTTGAGAAACCACAGCGTCTTGGCGCCGACCGCGAGGCCTTCCTCATCGGTGTCGCCGATCCCGCACAACACGGCATAGGCGAATTTGTCGGTGCCGGCGGCCGGCAGCGCGGCTTGCGCCCGCGCGTTTTTGTAGGCGTCAAAGGCGCGTTTCGATGCTTCCGGTCCGCGCAGCACCAGCGCGTTGATATAGCCGCGCCGGCCGATCTCGGCCGAGGTCGCCGGGTCGCCGGTCGCCGCCCAGAATTGCGGATGCGGCTTTTGATAAGGGCCCGGCCAGATGTTGATGTGGCGATGGGTGTAGTGTTTGCCTTCCCAACTCACCGGCCCGTCATGCGACGTCAGCGCCAGCTTGATAACGTCGATTGCTTCCCAGAACCGGTCGACATAGCCGACCGGGTTGGCGTTGCCGGAGACCATCTCGCTGTCGCCCGATTTGACAAAGCCGATTTCCAGCCGGCCCTTTGAGATGATGTCGGCGGTCGCGTATTCCTCGGCGATGCGGACCGGGTCGCTGCGTACCGAGATCAGCGTGCCGAGCGACAGGATGCGCACGTTCTTGGTCTGGCGCGCGGCGATACCCATGATCATCGGCGATGCGCCGTACAGGCTGTTGATGCCCGAATGGTGCTCGATCGAGACGATATTGATGCCGAGCTCGTCGCAATAAAGGTGCTCGTCGAGGCATTCCTCGAAAAGCTGCGCCGCGACGACGGGATCGCAATATTTGTTGGGCAGGCTCGCGCGGACCGAGTCCGCCGCGTCGAGCACGTTCTGCGGCACGAACGGATAGGTGTTCTCGCAATGATACCAGGCCTGCATTTCGGGCTCCGCGTTTCACTCGGCGGGATATTAGCCGCGATCGGCGCGGCGCGTTAAGCTGGAGTTGTCGAGGGGCGGCGAGGGGCACCATGCGTAACCTGACGGTCAATGGCGAGCGGCTGTGGTCGAGCCTCATGGAGCTGGCGCGGATCGGCGCGACCGCGAAGGGTGGGGTCTGTCGCCTCGCGGCCAGCGATCTCGACGCCGAAGCGCGGCGGCTGTTCATCCGCTGGTGCGAGGAGGTTGGCTGCGCCGTCACGATCGACCGTATCGGCAACATCTTCGCGCGGCGTCCGGGCAGGAACCCGGCGCTGCCGCCAATCGTCACCGGCAGCCATCTCGACACGCAGCCGACCGGCGGCAAGTTCGACGGCGCTTATGGCGTGATGGCCGGGCTCGAGGTGGTGCGCACGCTCAACGATCTAGGTTACGAGACCGAGGCGCCGATCGAGATCGTTGCCTGGACCAATGAGGAAGGCTCGCGCTTTTCGCCGGCGATGGTCGGCTCGGGCACCTTCACCGGCGTTTTCGATCTCGATGCGGCCCTGGCGACGCCGGACAACAATGCGCCGGAGTTAACCCTCGGCACCGAGCTTCGCCGCATCGGCTTTGCCGGCGCGGCGCCGGTCGACGAGCACCCGGTCGCCGCCTATTTCGAGGCGCATATCGAGCAAGGGCCGATCCTCGAAGCGGCGGGTCTGCCGATCGGCGTTGTCACTGGCGCGCAAGGCCAGCGCTGGTACGAGATCACCGTCACGGGCCAGGAGGCGCATGCCGGCCCGACCCCGATGCCGCGGCGGCGCGATGCGCTGGTCGGTGCGGCGCGCATGATCGATGCGGTCAATCGCATCGGCCATGCGCACGCGCCTCATGCCTGTGCCACGGTCGGTGTTGTCCAGGTCAGCCCCAATTCGCGCAACACCATTCCCGGTCGCGTGTTCTTCACGGTCGATTTCCGCCATCCCGACAATGATGTGCTGACCGCGATGGACAAGGAGCTGCGCGCGGCCTGCGATAAAGCCGCTGCGACGCAGCAGCTCGAATGCGACGTCAAGGAGTTCTGGTACTTCCCGCCAACCCCCTTCGACGCGCGGATGGTTTGCGCCGTGCGCGAGGCGGCCGAGGCGCAGGACCTGGCGCACCGGGACATCATCTCGGGCGCCGGGCACGACGCGGTCTACCTGGCCCGTGTCGCGCCGACCGCGATGATCTTCGTGCCCTGCGTCGGCGGCATCAGCCATAACGAGATCGAGGACGCCAAGCCCGACGACCTCACCGCCGGCTGCGCCGTGTTGCTCAACGCGATCCTCGAAACCGCCGATCGCGCAAAGGGGTGATCGGCCGGACGCCGCAATTGCAAAGTCGCAGCGGCGATTTGCGGGCTGGTTTACCGCCAAGGCATTGCTTAAGTAAGCGGTGATGACCGATTTGACGCTTGGATACGGACTCGGCTTTGCCGAACTTTACCATCGCGATGGGCTGGTAAAGCTCGATCGCGCCTTTGTCGCGCATCTCGTGGAGGGTGACGGCGCGCTGCATGACCGGCTGGTGGCGGCGCGTGCCGATGTTTCGAAATCACCGGAGGCGCTCGACAAGAAGGCCGAATCCGATCTGCTGGTCGATCTCGCCCCGCATCTTGAGGATTTCCTTGGCCGGCTGTTCGGAATCGAGACGGAAATCCGCGAGCTGCAGGCGCGCCATGACGAGTTGGCACCGCTTTATTCGATCAAGCGGCTCTTCGTTCAGCGCCGCGCCGTCAAGGAAGTGAAGGAAGACGAAGCCGCCGCGCTCGATGGCGCCAACTTGCGGCGCGCCCTTGACCTCGGCGAGTTCATCGATACGAGAGCTGCGATTCTCGCCTGGGAGCGGCGCTACGCCGCGACGGTCTCGGGCTGGCTCGACGACGAGGCGGCGAACGCCGCGGCGCTACGCACCGCGATCGAGTATGCCGCGTGGGCGACGCTGTCACCCGCGGGCAAGGAAAAGCACCGGCGCGGGCTGCTGTTCAAGGTCCCGCACCGCCTCGACATGAACCATCTCGTGCCGGTCGAGACCATCGAACGCGACGGCGTCACGATGATGCGCCTGCCAGAGCATGAGTGGCGGGCGCGCGACGGTTTCGCGCTGACCGATGCCGGCACCGATCTCGCCGGTGCGCTCGACGAAGCGAATTACTGCATCTGGTGCCACAACCAAGGCAAGGACAGCTGCTCCACGGGGCTCAAGGAGAAGGACGGCAGCTTCCGCAAGAGCACCTTCGGCGTGACGCTCGCCGGCTGCCCGCTGGACGAGAAAATCTCCGAGATGAACCTCGTCGCTGCGCGCGGGCACAGCCTCGGCGCGCTGGCGATC
Organism: uncultured Alphaproteobacteria bacterium; assembly: GCA_963712835.1. Taxonomy (GTDB): domain Bacteria; phylum Pseudomonadota; class Alphaproteobacteria; order ATCC43930; family CGMCC-115725; genus DATARH01. The sequence continues at coordinate 364,394 of CAVQJJ010000002.1, forward strand.
GTCGCGGTCGATAATCCGCTTTGCGCCGCGACCGGCCACCGCATCTGCAATGACTGCATGAAGGCCTGCATCTATCAGCGGCAGGACCCGGTCGACATCCCGCAGGTCGAGACCCGCATGTTGAAGAACGTGCTGGCGCTGCCCTGGGGGTTCGAGATCTACGGGCTGTTGACCCGGTGGAACGCGCTCAACCTGCGCCGCCCGCTGCCGAAGCCGCGATCCGGCTACAAGGTGCTGATCGTGGGCTTGGGGCCGGCGGGGTTTACGCTCGCCCATCACCTGATCAATGACGGCCATTTCGTCGCCGCGATCGACGGACTGAAGATCGAGCCGCTTCCGTCGGAGATTTCCGGCGTCACCGCGTTCGGACAACACGTCCCGTTTGAGCCGATCCGCGACGTGTCGAGCCTCTACGAGCGGCTCGACGCGCGTACCATGGCCGGGTTCGGAGGCGTCGCCGAATATGGCATCACCGTTCGCTGGGACAAGAATTTCCTCAAGATCATCCGTCTCTTGCTGGAGCGGCGGCAGCAATTCGCGATGTATGGCGGCGTGCGCTTCGGCGGAACGGTGACGATCGACGACGTTTTTGGCCTCGGCTTCGACCATATCGCGCTGTGCGCCGGCGCGGGCCGGCCGACCGTCATCCCGATAGCGAACAATCTGGCGCTCGGCGTGCGCCAGGCGAGCGACTTCCTGATGGCGCTGCAACTCACCGGCGCAGCCAAGACCGACAGCATCGCCAATCTGACGGTGCGGCTGCCGGTGGTGGTGATCGGCGGCGGCCTCACCGCGATCGACACCGCGACCGAGGCGCTGGCCTATTACCCGCTGCAGGTCGAGAAGTTTTTGTCCCGCTACGAGATGCTGGCTGGCGAACGCGGCGCCGCCGCCGTGCGCGCCGGCTGGAGCGTCGCCGAGGGCGAGGTCGCCGACGAGCTCATCGCGCACGCCAAGGCAATCCGCGCCGAGCGCGAAACAGCGGAGGCCGAGGGCCGCGCGCCGCATCTGGCGCAGCTGATCAACGAGTGGGGCGGGGTGACGATCGCCTATCGCCGGCAGCTTATCGACGCGCCGAGCTACACCCTCAACCACGAGGAGGTAGCGAAGGCGATGGAGGAGGGCATTCGCTTCGCCGAGGGTCTTACCCCTGTCGCGGTCGAGGTCGATCAGGATGAGCAGGCCGTAGCTCTGCGCCTTGCGCGGGCCGAGCCTGAAGGCGAAGTCGTGCTGCCCGCGCACACCATTTTGGTCGCCGCCGGCACCCAGCCCAACACGGTGCTGGCGCGCGAGGATCCCGCGCATGTCGCGCTCGACGGACGCTACTTCCAGGCGCTCGATGAGGACGGCAACAAGGTGACGCCCCAGCGCGTCGCCAAGCCCGACGCGACGCACGTGCTGATGAGCCAGATGGAAGACGGCCGCGGGGTCAGCTTCTTCGGCGATCTGCACCCGAGCTTCGCCGGCAATGTCGTCAAGGCGATGGGCGGCGCTACGCGCGGCTATCCGGTGGTGAGCCGCGTTTTGGCGCGTCGCAAGCCTTCGGAGCCCGCGCCCGAGACGTTGAAGGCGCAACTCGACGACGAGCTTCGCGCACGCGTGCACGAAGTCATCCGGCTGACGCCGAAGATCGTCGAGATTGTTGTGCGGGCGCCGATCGCGGCGCGCGCCTTCCGGCCGGGTCAGTTCTATCGTCTGCAGAATTACGAGACCTTCGCTCAGAAGAGCGAGGGCACGACGCTGGCGATGGAAGGGCTGGCGTTGACCGGCGCCTCCATCGACCGCGACAAGGGTTTGCTATCGACGATCGTGCTGGAAATGGGCGGCTCGTCCGACCTTTGCGCGCTGCTCCAACCGGGCGAGCCGGTAATCCTGATGGGGCCGACCGGCACGCCGACCGAGACGCCGCCGGGCGAAACGGTGCTCCTGGTCGGCGGCGGGCTCGGCAACGCGGTTCTGTTCTCGATCGGTGCGGCGCTGCGGGCCGAAGGGTCGCGGGTGCTTTATTTCGCCGGTTACAAGACCCTGGCCGACCGCTACAAGGTCGCCGACATCGAGGCTGCGGCGGACGCCATCGTCTGGTGCTGTGACGAGGCGCCCGGCTTCGCGCCGGGCCGGCCGCGGGATCGCGCCTTTGTCGGCAACATGGTCGAGGCAATCGAGGCTTACGGCGCCGGCCGGCTCGGGCCGGTCGAGATTTCGTTGGGCGAGGTCGATCGCGTCATCGCCATCGGCTCGGACATGATGATGAACGCCGTTGCCGAGGCGCGCCGCGCCAAGCTCGCGCGATATTTCCGTCCCGGCCACCGTGCGATCGCGTCGATCAATTCGCCGATGCAATGCATGATGAAGGAGATTTGTGCGCAGTGCCTGCAGCGCCAGCGCGATCCCGTCACCGGCACCGAGACGATCGTGTTCTCCTGCTTCAACCAGGACCAGGACATGGACCGGGTCGACTTCCCCACGCTGCGCCGCCGTCTGTCGCAGAACGGCGTTCAAGAAAAACTGACCCGGCTGTGGATCGACCGCTCGCTGAAGCAGCTTGGGCGCCGTGAGGATGTTGCCGCGGAATAACGCCGAATTGATTCGAGTGGGGCAAATGGCCCCTGCGCCGGATTGTCGCAATTATTTATTCTACTTTCGATCTATGTAAAATTCGTGCGCGTAAGATTGTTGTAATGAATTTTTGGCGTCCGGTGCCGTTCACAAGGAAAACGAGAAGCCACCGGAGGTCCGCGGGGAGGGAATGCGGAATGCGAGGTTCGCCTGGAACGCCGGCGGCTAATCGCTGGCTGCAGTTAATCGTCGGCATCATCTGCATGGTGATGATCGCCAATCTGCAATATGGCTGGACGCTGTTCGTCCATCCGATGGCGGTGAAGCACGGCTGGCCGGTCGCCGGTATTCAAGTGGCATTCAGCCTGTTCGTCGCCCTCGAAACTTGGCTGACGCCGATCGAAGGCTGGATCGTCGACCGGATCGGCGCGAAGAACGGGCCGCGCCTGGTGATCGCGTTCGGCGGCATCGTCATTGGGGTCGCCTGGGTCGTCAACTCGCTCGCCGTTTCACTGGCGTTGCTCTATCTCGGCGCGGCCCTTTCCGGCATCGGCGCCGGCGCGATCTATGCGACATGCGTCGGCAATGCGGTCAAGTGGTTCCCGGATCGCCGCGGACTCGCCGTGGGCTTGACCGCCGCCGGGTTCGGCGCCGGCGCGGCGCTGACCGTGGTGCCGATCCGCGAGGTCATCGCGGCTTACAGCTATGAGACGGCGTTCTTCTGGTTCGGGATCGTGCAAGGCGCCGTTGTGTTCGTGCTGGCTTGGCTGATGCGTGCGCCGTTCGCCGGCGAGGCGCCGGCCAGCATCGCGTCGAAGGTGATCCAGACCACTGAGAGCTTCACCCCGCAGCAGATGCTCGCGACCCCGGTCTTCTGGGTGATGTACGTCATGTTCCTGCTCGTCGCGGCGAGCGGGCTGATGGCGACGGCGCAAATCGCGCTGATCGCGCGCGATTTCGACGTCGCCAATGTTGCGGTGCTCGGAGTGGCGACGACGCTGACGGTGGCGCTGCTGGTCGACAATGTCTTCAACGGGCTGGCGCGGCCGATGTTCGGCTGGGTGTCGGACCATATCGGCCGCGAGAACACGATGGCGTTGGCCTTCTTCCTTGGCGGCATCAGCTATTGGCTGCTCGGTTCGCTCGGGCACACGCCGTGGGCGTTTATCGTCTTCGCCGGGCTGATCTTCCTGACTTGGGGCGAGATCTACAGTCTCTTCCCGTCGACCTGCACCGACAGCTTCGGGCCGCAATACGCGACGACCAATCTCAGTTTCCTCTACACCGCGAAGGGCGTCGCGGCGTTTCTCGTGCCGATCGCGAATTTGATCAAGGCGGCGACAGGCGGCTGGCACATGGTCTTCGTCGTCACCGCGATCATGAATTTTGTCGTCGTCGCGATGGCACTCTTCGTCTTGAAGCCGCTGCGCTCGCGCCGCTTGGCGCTGGGGCCGCATCACGCCACGGTCGCAGCGCGGTGACCGTTCCCCGTCGCCCCCGCTTTCGTAGGGGCGACGGGGAAGACGACCCGCTTATGCCGCCTGGTAGAGTGCGCCGCGTACGATCTGGCCGGGCAGCGCGTCGGTCAGTTGGCCGTTGTCGAGCAGCAGGGTGCCGTTGACGATGACGTGGTCGATGCCGACCGCGTCGCGCTTCACCTGCACACCGCCGCCCGGCAGGTTGGCGACCGGCTCGCGCGGCTTAGAGGCGATCGTATCGGGGTCGAAGATCGTGATGTCGGCCACCTTGCCGGCCGCGATAAAGCCCCGGTCGGTGATGTCGTGCATTAGCGCGGTCTTGCCGGTCAGCCGGTAGACCGCCTCTTCGAGCGTCAGCGCCTGCTGCTCGCGCACCCAATGACCCAAGAGCTGCGTGCTGGTCTCATGCCGATCGGCGGTGTGCGGCCGGCCGCCGCCGTCGCTGGTGCCGATGACGGTGAATTGCGAGCCGAGGATGTGCTTTTGCGTCCTCGGATCGTTGTTGCGGTCGACCATCTGGAAGCAGGTCTGCAAATCCTCGTCGAGCGACAGGTCGAGGAAGGCATCCATGATGCCCTTGTTCTGCTCCTTGGCGATCTGCTCGACGCTCTTGCCGGAGAGGTGGCGGTTCTGCCCCTTGGCGGTCATGAACACCTCGATGAGGTCCCAGCGCCGGTTGAACAGGCCGCGCGTACGGCCGCGCCGGTCGGTCACCCCGCCTTCCTGCGCGACGGTGCCTTCGACCGCCTCGGCCGACATCGCCTTGCGGATTTCGGGGTCGCGGAAGGCCCGCATCCGGTCTTGATAGGGGAGGGCCATGACCTTGTCCCAGGTCGGCATGCCGCGGAAGAAGCCCTGCGGATCGGTGATGTCTTCATCCTGCGGGACGTTGAGGCCGCGCTCGAGGTTGAAGATCGCGCCGGCGACGGTGGAGAGGCACGAGCCATAGCAGCGCGCCCCGCTCTTGAACCCGTCCTCCAGCCACTTCAGGTGCTCGACCCACTCGTCGGGATTGCCGACCGGATCGGACATCAGGTTGTAGATCGACGGCCGGCCGGTGCGCGCCGCCAACTCGCGGGCAACGGCGCGGGTCTGCTTGGTGCCGCCCGGGGCGCCGCCGGCGACCTGGAAGACCCCGGTGCCGAGATCGCCGAGCACGCTGGCGAGCGCCCAACGCTCGTCGTCGTCGCAATGGCCGGCCGGGTCGCCGCGGTCCTTCGGCGCCGTCGAGAAGCCGAGCGCGCCGTCATACATCGCCTCGCGGATCAGCCGCTGCATCGTCGCGATTTCTTCATCGGTCGCCTTGACGCGCTCGCCCGAGGCCTCGCCCATGACATACCGGCGAATGCCCGAATGTCCGACCAAGGTGCCGACATTGATGCCGCGCTTTTTGCCAAGCGCGTTGAGGTAGTCGCCGACCAACTCCCAGGTCACGTCGACGCCGGACTTCAGCACCGGCAAGGGGATCTGCTCGGCATCGGAGAAGAATTCGAGGTACCACTCGCTGTCGCCGGGCCGCACCGGCGCGATCACCTGGCCGCACTGGCCGACGATGACCGTCGTGTGGCCGTTATGCAGCCACGAGCCGCAATAGGGGTCCCACACGGCCTGCGGGTCGAAATGCGTATGGTGGTCGATAAAGCCCGGCGCGACAACTCGGCCGGCGGCGTCGACCGTGCGCTTGGCGGCGGCGCCGTTCGCCTTGCCGACGCCGACGATCTTGCCGTCCTGGACCGCCACGTCGGCGTGGAACGCCGGGGCGCCGGAGCCGTCGACGACGCGCCCGTTCTTGATAAGCAGATCGTACGCCATGACTTTCCTCCTGTTGCCCCGGTATTTTCGAGCAGGGAGGCGGCCAAGGTTCGCTTCAACCGGGGATTTCGAAAGCGGCCCGCAACCCTGGCTTTGTCGATGATCAGCCAAGGCTACGGTATAGCCGGAATGGGAGCAACACGCTGTCCACGCATGGCTCAGCCAGGAGCCTAGACAATCAAGCATAGCGCTTAGCGTGCGCCGCGCCGCGCGATCCAAAAAGATTAGGAGCAAACCCCTGATATACAATGCTTTCGACGCAAAAACAGGAAACCAAACAGGAGGTGGCAAAAGGAGGCCCGCAGGAAGAACACGAGGCGAGAGCGGAACGGCGCGGGGTATAGCGGGCATCAAACGCAACGCAGGAAATTGGCAAGAGAGAATGTTAGTTCTCTATATGTTCTAATCAAGGGCCGGCTCGCAAAAAATTCCTGGCTCAGTTTGAATTTCGGCTTTGGGTCGGATTGCCGTCGTCATGCATCGTGCGCCAATGGGCAACGACGCGCCGATTTCGACCATCCGCAAGTCTACAGGTTTTACAAGTCAAACCCTTCACGACGCGTATTTTCTTCATCTGGTTCACATTCGCGTCATTGCCGGGAGGCGGCCTACGCGACGAAGAGTATCATCGCTGAGCTTTTAATAACGATGCGCGTTTGGATGCCACAGGCTTGTTCTGCAAGGTTAAATGCGGACTGCTTAGGGCGCGGAGGCAACCACTATCGCGACGGTTAGGTGGAACTCGGTGCATTTCTAATCTATTTAAAATGCTCTTGATTCTCTTATTTTTAAACATAAATTTGTTGTTAGCTACCCTGAGGAGAAAATCTAGCCACGATTCTCGGAAACGCAGTTCTGCGTTTAGACCTCGGCCCGCCCCTCCTGATGTAGGGACATTCCATCCATGGCGGATAACGTACTTCTCATCGAGGATGATCCCGCCGAAGCGCAGGTGCTGATCGAGGCGCTCGCCGACCGGAGAGGGGGGCCGTGCAAGGTCGAACGGGTTACACTGCTCCACGAGGCCTTACCGGGCCTAAAATCCGGCGGCATATCGATCGTCCTACTGGACCTGTTCCTCCCCGACAGCCAGGGCGTGACCACGCTTGACAAGCTGCTACACGCGGCTTCGCACGTACCAATCGTGATCCTCAGCAGCCTACAGGACGAAGACATGGCGCAACAGGCCTGTCAGCGTGGTGGCGCTCAGGACTATTTGCCTAAGGGGAACCTCGGCGGCTATTCGCTGCCGCTCACGTTGCGAAGCGTCATGGTGCGCAATTCGCTGGAAACGCCTCGTTCGTGGAAGCGGAACGAGCGCGGGTCACGCTCGATTCGATTGGCGACGCCGTGCTCAGCACGGACGTCGCCGGCAATGTGACTTGCGTCAACCGCGTCGCCGAAAGATTGACGGGTTGGCCCAGAGCGGAAGCCCTCGGCCGACCGCTTGCTGAAGTCTTCACGTTCATCGACGGAATCACCCGCGAACCCGCGCCCGACCCCATGGCGCCTAAAGATCGATCAGTCGTTTGTGCGCGCGATCACCCCCGACCCGGAAGCGATCGTTCTGGGCGCCGTCATCGCCATGGCGAAAAGCCTAAAAGAAAGGGTCATTGCCGAGGGTGCCGAGACCCTTGGCCAGCTCGCGTCTCTTCAAGCACCGCACTGCGCCGAGGGCCAGGGCTATCTTTTCGAGCGGCCGGAAAATGCTGACTTATTCGCCGAATTGCTGGCAGCCGGTATCTCCAAGGAGATCGTTTTTCATTAGTAGGACTGGCTCGCCGTCTTCCAGGTAAGAATTTCTACCAGTCAGAGTCGTCAAAAGCCGTTCCCTGCCAATCGACGCGATCCCCCGATATTCGCGTCGCTTTCAACGGATGGAGTGTCATTATGCGCATCTTGCTGGTCGAGGATAATGCCACTACCACCGCCATAATCGAGCGGGTACTGCATCAGGAGAATTTCGTCGTCGACACGACCGATCTTGGTGAAGATGGGTTGGAGATCGGCAAGCTCTACGCCTACGACCTGATCATTCTTGACCTGATGCTGCCGGACATCGACGGCTATGAGGTTCTCCGCCGCCTACGCGCGGCGCGGGTACGAACGCCGGTCCTGATCCTTTCGGGCCAGGTCGAGGTCGATGAGAAGATCAAGGGGCTCGGTTTCGGTGCTGACGATTTCATGACAAAGCCGTTCGACATGCGGGAAATGACTGCCCGCATTCGAGCAATTGTTCGGCGTTCCCTGGGGCACCCGGTATCAACCGTCTGCACCGGTCGCCTGGTCGTCAACCTCGACGGTCAGTTCGCCAGTATCGACGATCAGACATTGCATCTGACGGCCAAGGAATACGCGATCCTTGAGCTGCTCAGCATGCGCAAGGGTACAACGCTAAGCAAGGAAGTGTTTCTCAGTCACCTCTACGGCGGGATGGATGAGCCGGAACTCAAGATTATCGATGTCTTTATTTGCAAATTACGGAAAAAACTCAGAGAGGCTACCGGTGGTCAACACTACATCGAGACCGTTTGGGGCCGCGGTTACGTTTTCCGCGACCCGCCGGAAGCTGATATCCGGCAAATAAGTGTGTCTAGAGCACAAGACCGACCTCCGGAAAATCCGATCTTTGACCACCGCGATAACCTTCCCTGCGGCGTCGCAACGGTGAACACCCGAGTGACGGCTTCCCGGCTCCCGAGACCTTGGGCCAAAGCCTCGACAATGGCTGGGAAAGGGGCATTTTCGGTCGATTGAGGGATCACTGGACGATGTCGGCTTGGTGCCGAGAGTAGGACCTTCGCTCATAAAATTCCGCTCTCGGCGCCCTTGCGGGCTTTATCAGTCCTCGTCGAAGTCGGATGCCTTGTTCCCCAACAAGAAACGCGGCCCTGGGCCGGCGCGCGCGGCGCGGTCGTTCGGGTTGTAGAGGGCGCAGCGATCAAGCGACAAGCACCCGCATCCGATACATCCGTCCAAAAGATCGTGCGTTCGCTGCAACATGGCGATCTTGGCCGCCAGAACGCCGCGCAATCGCGCGCCGATGACGCTCCAGTCCGCGCGGGTCGGCGGCTGGCCGAGCGGTAGGGTCGAGAGCTCGGCCTCGATTTCCGCAAGGGTCAACCCCAGCTGCTGCGCGATAAGCGCGAACGACAAGCGCCGAATGTCGGAGCGGGCGAACTGCCTTTGATTGCCAGAACCGCGGCTGGACTGGACCAAGCCGCGCGCTTCGTAGAAGCGGATCGCCGATACCGAAAGCCCGGTCCTTCGGGCCAATTCGCCGATCGACATCGCGGAAGGAGGTCTCACGTCGTGCCTCCGAAAAAATACCTTGACCTCAAGTTAGCTTAAGGTTCTAGAAACGACAACGGCAAGCGATCTCCGCTTGAACAGGAGAAGCAAATGTCGGCACCTCGCATTGAACACGTGAACATCACGGTCGCGGACCCGGAGCGCACCTCGGCTCTGATGGAAGCGCTGTTCGACTGGCGCATCCGCTGGAGCGGTCCGGCGCAAAACGGCGGACTGACGATCCATGTCGGCTCTGACCAGCATTACGTCGCGCTGCACCGCCCCGGTAAGGCCGGTCAGGCCGCCGAAATCTTCGGCAAGGGGAGGCCGTTGAACCACATCGGGGTTCACGTCGACGATCTTGACGCCACCGAGGCGCGGGTGATCGCCGCCGGGCTCAAGCCCTTCAGCCACGCCGATTACCAACCGGGCCGGCGCTTCTATTTTCTCGACCTGGACGGCATCGAATATGAGGTCGTCAGCTACGCCAAGGCAGCCTAACCGCTTCACGACGTACCATGTGGGCAGGGCGACGCTTGCGCCCTACCCGAGGCGGGTACCCCGGCGTGCCGCGGGTCGGGCTCTCAATGCGGTAGGGGAGGCAGGGCGGCGTCGGTGGAAAAGCGATAGACCGTCGTCGAGTGGAATTCCTGACCCGGCTTCAGCTCGGTGGTCGGGAAACTCGGCTTGTTCGGGCTGTCGGGGAAGTGCTGGGTCTCCAATGTGAAGCCGTCGGTTTGGCGCAAGGTCAGGCCCGCCGATCCGACGATCGAGCCGTTGAGGCCGTTGCCGGTGTAAACCTGCACGCCCGGCTCGGTCGTCAGGCAATCGACCACCCGGCCGGTGCGCGGATCGTAGCCTCGCGCGGCGAATGTCGGGCCGCCGCCCGTGCTCTTGTTCAAGACCCAATTGTGGTCGTAGCCATGGCCATAGACCATCTGCTGAAAAGCGCTGTGCAGCCGGGCGCCGATCGTCGTGAGCTGCCGGAAATCGAGGGGAGTACCCTCGACGGGTACGATCTCGCCCGTCGGGATCTGGTTGGAGTCGGTCGGGGTGTAGCGGTCGGCGTTGATCAGCAGCAACTGATTTTCCACCGAGCCGGAAGCGTTGCCCGCGAGGTTGAAGTAGGAGTGGTTGGTGAAGTTGACGACGGTGTCCTTGTCGGTGGTCGCGGTGTAATCGATCCGCAGAGCATTGTCGTCGGTCAGGGTGTAGACGACCTTGGTCGTCAACGTGCTGGGAAAGCCCTGGTCGCCGTCCTTGCTGACGTAAGTGAGGCTGGCCGCGGCCCCATCTTTGGCGTCGACCGGCGCCACCGTCCAGACCTGGTGATCGAGCGCATTGGGGCCGCCATGCAAAGTGTTGGGACCGTTATTGGCAATCAGATGATAAGTCTGCCCATCCAACGTGAACTGGGCGCCGCCGATGCGGTTCGCGTAACGCCCGGTGATCGCGCCAAAATGACCGAGCAGCGTCTCGTATTCCAGCAAGCCGCGCTGGCCCAGCACTATGTTGTCCGCGCGGCCGGTCCGGTCGGGCACATCGATCTCGGTGATGACGCCGCCATAGCTGATAAAGCGCACGCGCATGCCGTGGTCGTTTGACAGCGTGTAGATCTCGATCGCCTGACCGCCCTGCGTTTTGCCGTAAGGCGCGTGCTCCAACGTGCCGGCGGCGCTGGCCGGCTCTGCGGCAAGTAATCCCGTGAGGGCTGTTCCCAGTGCGATGGTACGCAGACCGACCGTTCCTGCCGCTTTCGTCATGAGGTTTCCTCCCTGATAGACGAACACACGTTTTTGTATGCCGATACCGAATCGAGCCGGCACTGTCAGCGGGCTCGTCAATCGTAGCGTCCCAGAATCCGCCGCAGGTGACTTGCTGTCCCTCTCGACAGCTTCGGGTCCGGAAGCGGAAACTCAAGCCGAGGCATTATCCAAACAATTCGTGACGGAGCCGAACGATGAAGATCAGCACCGACCGCATCCTGACGACGCATGTCGGCAGCCTGCCGCGCCAGCCCGATGTCCTGGCGCAGGTCATGGCGCATGAGGTCGGCGAAACCGTGGACGAGGCCGCGTTCCAGGCGAAGCTCGCCCGCGCTGTATGCGACGTCGTTCGCCAGCAGGTCGCCGCCGGCATCGACAGCGTCTGCGATGGCGAACAGAGCAAGATCAGCTACACCTTCTACGTTCGTCACCGCCTGTCGGGCATCGGCTCGGCGTCCGGCGTCGACCATTCGGCGCCGCCGCAAACCGCGGCGCATCGCGACATCCTCGACCACCCCGATTTCATGGAGCGGCTGCGCGCGCAGCGCGGCGGCACGTCGTGGTTCGCCGCGGCGGCGGTGCCCTATTGCACCGGCCCGGTGAGCTACGAGAACCGCGCGCCGGTCGAGGCCGACATCGCCAACCTCAAAACAGCTGTCGCGGCCGAGAAGCCGGTCGAGGCGTTCATGAACGCCGCCTCGCCCGGTGTGCTGACCAAGTTTGTCCCCGACCGCTTTTATAAGGACGAGGAGAAGTACGTCGAAGCGCTCGCCGATGCGCTGAAGGAGGAATACGAGGCGATCCACCAGGCCGGATTCATCCTGCAGATCGATGCGCCCGACCTCGGCTCGGCGCGGCATAACCAGTACCAGCACCTTTCCGACGACGAGTTCTTGAAGATCGCCGAGCGCAACATCGCGGCGGTCAATCACGCGACGCAGAACATCCCGCGCGACCGCATGCGGCTGCACATCTGCTGGGGCAATTACGAGGGGCCGCACACCCACGACATCCCGCTCGCCAAGGTGTTCGACGTGGCGAAGAAGGCGCGGCCGCAGGCGATCCTATTCGAGGCCGCGAATCCGCGCCACGCGCATGAATGGGAGGAGCTGCGCGACAAGAAGATTCCCGACGACATGATCCTGATGCCCGGCTGCATCAACTCGACGACCAATTTCGTCGAGCACCCGAAGCTCGTCGCCCAGCGGATTGAGAATTACGCGCGGCTCGTCGGCCGCGAGCGGGTCGTCGCCGGCACCGATTGCGGCTTCGCGACCTTTGCCGCGCAGCAGAATATGGTGGTGCCGTCGGTCGCCTGGGCCAAGCTCGCCGCGCTCGCCGAAGGCGCCAAGATCGCCAGCGAGCGGTTGTGGGGCTGACGGGCCGGCATCGCCAGCTCCAACGTCCGCCGCGCGTGCCGACACTTTGGCGCGTCCGACGTTTTTTATGGCCGGCGGAACCGCTGATGAGCGTCCGTCGCACCAATGCCGACAGCCCGGCTACACTGCCTCTGTAACCGCGATATTGTCGATCAGCCGCGTGCGGCCGAGCTGGGCCGCGGCGAGCAGGCGCGATGGCCGGCTCTTCGCCCCCGCAAGCGGCGCCAGCGTTTCGGCGTCGCGCAGCTCGAGATATTCGACGCGAAATCCGGTTGCGTTCAGTTCCGCAATCGCGCGCTGCAGGACGGGAGCGGCGGGCTTTCCCTGCGCGATCGCCGCGGCCGCCTCGCGCATGACCCGGTTGAGGGTCGGCGCGATCCGGCGCTCCTCGGGTGACAGGTAGACGTTGCGCGACGACAGCGCGAGCCCTTCCGGCTCGCGCACCGTCGGCACGCCGACGATCTCGACAGGCAGGTCGAGGTCGCGCGCCATGCGCCGTACCACCATTAGCTGCTGCCAGTCCTTTTCGCCAAAGAACGCGGCGTCGGGAGCGGCTTGGGTCAGCAACTTCGCGACGACGGTGGCGACCCCGTCGAAATGCCTCGGCCGGTGCGCGCCTTCGAGCGGCTCCGCCGGTCCCCCGAGACTGATCGTCGTCGTAAAACCGTCCGGATACATCTCGTCGACCGCCGGGATGTAAGCCAGGTCCGCGCCGGCCACTGTCAGCTTGGCGAGGTCGTCCGCCTCGGGGCGGGGATAGGCCGCGAAATCCTCGCGCGGACCGAATTGCTTGGGGTTCACGAAGATCGACACGACGGCGCGCCGGCATTGCGCCTGCGCCGCCGCGACGAGCGCCAGATGGCCGGCGTGCAGCGCGCCCATCGTCGGCACGAGGCCGATGCGCTCGCCGCGCGGCCGCCATTCCCCGATCTGTCGGCGTAGTTCGACGACCGAGCGCGCCACCACGATCTCGCCGCTCATCTCCGTTTGCCCCGTCGGTAGACGCGCGGGAAAGCCGTCTCGAAAGTCGGCTCAACCCACCGATCGCGCGCATCGCGCGCCGGCTGTTCAATCGGAGGGAACGAAATGAACCGCCACAGCGTCATCGTCGGTATTTTGTCCTTTTTTGCCGCCGCGTCGATTGCCGATGGAGCATGGGCGGATGACGTGCGGCATTTCAGCTTCGCCTACGACCAGCCGCACACCACGGCCTATGGCGTCGCCGGCGACACCTTTGCCGCGAAGCTCGCGGAGCTCACCCACAACACGATGGTCATCGACCAGTTCCCCGGCGCCCAGCTCGGTCAGGAGCCCCAGGTGCTGCAAAAGCTGCGCACGGGCGATGTCAATTTCAGCATCACCTCGACTGCCAACTCGGCGACTTTGCAGCCCGAGGCCAGCGTCTTTTCGATCCACTTCGTATTCCGCTCCGAGGATCACCTGGTGAAGGCGCTGCAAGACCCCGCCGTCTCCAAGGCCTTCAAGGAGTTGATCAACGGCAAAGTCGAGGGCACGCGTGTCCTGGCGCTCGGCACCATGGGTTCCGCGATATGTACGGCAAGAAAGAGATCCATAATGTCGGCGATCTCAACAATGTGAAGCTGCGCGTCCAGGCGACCGCGACCGAAGACACGATGTTCCCCGCTTATGGTGCTTGACGGGCGAATGCGGCTCCCAGTATTCGACTAACTGATGAATTTATCCGAGGATTGTTAACAATGCGGACCTTGTTGATCGCGGCTGCCGCCATGATCGTCGCGACCGTTTCACCGGGTTTGGCCCAGGATGCCAAGCAGGACTTCAAGCTCGTCAACTCTACCGGCTACGAACTGAAGGCGCTCTTCGTCTCGCCGTCAAAGGCCGACGATTGGGGCGACGATGTTCTTGGCCAGGACGTGCTGTCCGACAGCCAAGTCGTCAACGTGCATTTCAGCCCGAAAGTGCGCACCTGCAAATGGGACCTCAAGGTCACCTATAGCGACGACGATTCCAACGCGGTGTGGAACGATATCGACCTGTGCACGGTCGAGAAGATCACGATCCACTACGACCGCAAGAACGACGTGACGCGCGCGACCTTCGACTGACGGTCACCGGCCGCCCAGCACGCGATCGACCATCGCCTGGGCGGCGCCGAGATAGTTCGCCGGGTCGGTCAGCGCCTTCAGTCTGACGGCGCCGAGCGGTCCGGCCACATCCGGCCGTTCTTTCAGCACGTCGTAAAGCGGCCGGTCGCTCTCGATCGCCGCGCGGCAGGCGTCGGTGACGAGGTGGTGCGCCTCGTTGCGTCCGATATGCGGCGCGAGGCCCATCATCACCGCCTCGGCGACGATGAGGCCGTGGGTCAAGCCGAGGTTCTTCTCCATGCCCTTGGCATCGACGATCAGCCCGCCGGTAACGAACACCGTCTGGCTCAGCGCTCCGGCGGCATAGCCGAAGGCCTCCGGCACCGCGATCCATTCGAGGTGCCAAGCCGCGGCGCTGCGTTCGAAGCTGTTGACCATCGCGTCGAGCGCGAGGCCCGCCTGCTGGCGCAGCGCTCGCGCGGCGGCGATGATGATGCCGCAGGAGATCGGGTTGCGCTTTTGCGGCATCGTCGACGACGAGCCGCGGCCCTCGGCGAAGGGCTCCGACGCCTCGCCGAACTCGGTCGCCGACATCAGCATCACGTCGTCCGCGATCTTCGCGAGGCTGCCGCCGACGAGCGCCAGGAACTGCACCGTCTCGGCGATCGTGTCGCGCGCGACATGCCAGGTGATCGCCGGCTCGCCGAGCCCCAATTCGCGCGCCAGCTCGCCGACCGTGGCGAGCGCTTCCGCACCGCTGCCGAGCGAGGCAAGGGTGCCGACCGCGCCGCCGAACTCGGCGACCAGCACCCGCTTCTTCAGCTCCGCGAGGCGCTCGGCATGGCGATCGAATGACGACAGCCACACCGCCGCCTTGTAGCCGAAGGTGATCGGCAACGCCTGCTGGAAGAAGGTGCGGCCGGGCATCGGCGTGTCGCGATGCTTTTTGGCGACCGCCACCAAGTGGTCGCGTAGCGTCGTGAGGTCGTCTTCGATGAGCTTCAGCCCGTCGCGGATTTGCAGCACCACGGCGCTGTCGACGATGTCTTGCGTCGTCGCGCCCCAATGCAGATAGCGCCCGCCCTCGCCGGCCTGCTCGGAGAGCTGGCGCACCAGCGGCAGGATCGGGAAGCCGACATTTTCCGTCTCGCGCTTGAGTCGCGCGAGATCGAGCGCCGCGCTGCCGGCGAGGATCGCGTCGGCCGCCTGGGTGATCGACGTGGCAGCCTCGGCAGGCACGATCCCGAGCCGCGCCTGCGCTCGCGCCAAAGCCGCCTCGACGGCGACGCAATTCCTGATGAACGCGAGGTCGCCGAACGCGTCGCGCATCTTTTCGGTGCCGAACATGTCGGCGAACAGCACCGATTGCAGCAGGCCGATGGTCATGACGGGACTCCCGAGTTCATTCACAAACAGGTCACCCCGGCGCAGGCCGGGGCCCATTTATCGATAGGCTCGAGCAATTGAAGCATAGGGTCCCGGCCTTCGCCGGGATGAAGCTTAAGGCGCCGCCGAAAGCGACACCCAGCCGGAGGCGGTGAGGTGCTCGATCGCCGGGAAGCGCGCCTTGTAGGCCATCTTCGGGCTCTCACCGATCCAGTAGCCGAGATAGACGTAGGGCATGCCCTGCCGGCGGCATTCCTCGACCAGCCACAGGATGCTCCAGGTCCCGAGGCTGCGCTTTTCGAAGCTCGGATCGTAAAAGCTGTAGACCGCCGAGACGCCGTCATCGAGCCGGTCGAGCAGCGAAGCGGCGACCAGCGTTCCGGCGGCATCGCGAAACTCCGCGATCACTGTGCGCAACGGGGTATCCTCGACCATGCTGCGATAATCGGCATAGGTCATCGCAGCCATGTCGCTGTCGCGGTGGCGCGATCGCTGATAGGCGACAAAAAGCTGGAAATGCTCGGGCGTCGCGCGCGCCGCGACCAGGCGCCCCGAAAGCCCACGGTTGGCGTTGCGCACGCGGCGGGTCGAACGGCTGTGGACGAAATCGTTGACCGCGATCCGCACCGGCACGCAGGAAGCGCATTGCGGACAGGCCGGGCGGTACGCGAAACCTTGGCTGCGGCGAAACCCAGCGCGCGACAGCTCATCGTAGAAATTGGCCGCCGCGCCGCCCGTCAGCTCGACGATCAGCTTGCGTTCGGCGCGTCCGGCGACATAGGGACAGGCAACGGGGCCGGCGGTGAAGAACTGGCGTAACGGCTGGGAACGGCCGGAATTGTGGAGAGCGCGGGGCTCGACCCAGGACGGCCCCGCGATCGGCCTGCCGTTCCCTGTCCCGATTTCCATGCCGCCCCCACTACCCGCGCCGCTGCCATCGCCGCGCGTTCACGAAGAATGCCAGAGGCTTTCGCCGCAGACAACGCCGGCTCATTATGCCGCCAGGTCAAAATGGAGGGGCAGGATGCCGGCCTATATCATCGCCGAAGTCGAGGTCACCAACCCGGCGGGTTACGAAGCGTACCGGCCGCTCGCCGGCGCCAGCATCGCGCAATATGGCGGCAAGTTTGTCGTGCGCGGCGGCAAGGCGGAGTTGGTCGAAGGCACGCAGGAGCCGGCGCGTCTCGTCGTCATCGAGTTCGCCGACACCGCGGCGGCGAAGCGCTGGTACAACTCGCCGGAGTACCAGCAAGCGCTGAAAATCCGCCTGGCCAATTCGACGGGCCGGGTGCTTTTGGTCGAGGGCTAGCGCCGGCGGCGCATCAGCCAGAGCGAACAGCCCTGGATCGCCAGCGCCAGGAGCGTCGCCATGGTGAACGAGGCGGCGATGCCCAGGGGCACGATCGTTGTCGCCAGGAGGGCGAAGAAGCCGGTGAATGCGAAGAGCCCGATCAACAGGCCGCGCAGTACCTGGATCGCCGCTGCCGGCCCGCGTCCCTGCTGACTGAACGCCGCCAGCACCGCGGCGAAGACCGGGTAGGTCGCGAGGAGGCCGCTCAGCCGCGCGCCGACATAAGGCGCCAGCGCGGTCAGCCCGAGCACCAGCAGCGTCGCCACAATCATCCGCGCCGGGATGTCCGAGCGCGGCCGCCGCGCGAGGGTCGCGCGCTCGTCGCCGAGCCGCGGCATCAGGGCAAGCGCCAGCGCGAGCGCCGCGCATGCCACCGCCACCAGCAGCCATAGCGGCAGCGCCGCCTCGGCAAAGGCGAGGGCGCAGACAGCGAAGCCCAAGCTCGCGGCGATGAGCGTCGGCGGCCAGCCGGAATGCCGCGCGACGATGCCGTAGACGAGGCCGAACCCGGCCTCGGACGCCGCGCCCGCGAGGCAGCCGAGGCTCGCCGCCGCCGCGAAACCTTCGCCCTGGTCGAGCGCCAGGAAAAAGCACACCGGCGCCGAGGTCAGCGGCAATCCGACAAACCAGCCGCCGATGATCTCGCCCCAGCGCCGGCTGGCGAGGCTCGCCGCGAGGATCAATAGCGGCGTCACCGTCAGCTTGAGGGGCAGGGTGTCCATGTATCCCTTGATCTCCTTGGCCGGGCTTGACCGGTGGGCATCCACGTCTTCAAGCTGAGTCGTCCGAAAATGGAGACGTTGACCCGCGGGTCAGGCCCGCGGCAGGCGACCCTAATCCAGCTTGTCAGACGGCTTTCATCAAGCCGCCGCGCCGGCGGTCTGCCTCGCGCCGAAGCGGATGGGTCAGATTGGTGGCGCGATGGCGAGTAAAGGCACAAATCGCCACGATTGCTGTTTCCGTTGAGTTGCGCGAGTTTGGCCGTGGCATCTATGTCGCGCGTTTTTGTCGGCTAGACTGGCGGCCGGACCGACAGCGCCGGGGGGACGGAAGTCGTTCGTTATGAGATATGTCCAACGCGTTCTCCAACCCGACGAAACCGTGGTGCATCAGGCCTATTTGCATTGGCTGATATTTCTTCGCGCGATCGGCTTTGTCGTGCTGGCGATCGCCTGTCTGATCGCCGAGGCGATGTTCCGGCCTGCTGAGCCGATCGTTGCCACCACCTTTATCGTCGTCGCCTGCTTTTTCGCGCTGCTCGCGGCCGAGTTGGCGCTTCGGGCCTGGATCCGGCGGGTGACCACGGAGTTCGCCATCACCGACCGTCGGGTCATCTACAAGACAGGGCTGTTCTCGCGTCACACGCTCGAAATGAACCGCAGCAAGGTTGAGAGCGTCGATGTCGATCAGCCGTTCACTGGCCGCCTCTTCGGCTACGGCACGATCATCCTGCGCGGCACCGGCTCGACCTTTCAGCCGATCTACCACATCGCCGACCCGCTGACCTTCCGCAGTTACATTACCGCCGCCTGACGCGATTCGGGCTTCCTGACGTCAGAGGCTGACTTGAAATGAATTCAAAGTTCCAATGAGCTGGATTTCTTCGTCTTCCCCGCGAAAGCGGGAACCCAGGGGGAGCGACGGCAGAGGTTCAGGTTCAAGTTCTAGCCTCCACTGAGGCTAAGCCATCCTCCGGTACGGTGGCCCTGGGCCCTGCTTTCGCGGGGGAGACGATAATTGTTTGACTTGGTTGATTTCATTTGAGTCCACTCTCGGGGCGCGGCTCCGCTTCGCCTATCGCTTGGTTCCCGGTGCGACAAAAACCTTCGTAGAACAACGTAACGCGGCGCGTGGTAAAGTAACGCCCAACAAGCACGGACACGGGGTTGTTCGCGGGCATGAGCGGGGGCGCGGTAGCGGCGATCCGGCGACGACCGGGCGGGGCATTGTCCGCTTCCGGGAGCGGCGTGCCGCTGTCGCCGAGAGCCCTGTCGATCGGCCTCTCGGCGGTCATCGTCGCCGCCAGCGAGCACGAGCCGCGCGTGCTGACGATCCGCTATTCCGCCCAAGGACGAGAAACCAAACGCGATTCTGTCGAGGCGCTGCCGGCCG
Source organism: uncultured Alphaproteobacteria bacterium (assembly GCA_963712835.1). Taxonomy (GTDB): domain Bacteria; phylum Pseudomonadota; class Alphaproteobacteria; order ATCC43930; family CGMCC-115725; genus DATARH01. The sequence continues at coordinate 383,591 of CAVQJJ010000002.1, forward strand.
GGCCTCTCGAAGCGGAGCACCGTACCCTCGAGCTGGGCCTGCGAGGCTGGGTCGAGCGGCAGACCAGCCAGCGCCTCGGTTATGTCGAGCAGCTTTATACTTTCGGCGACCGCGACCGGCTGGTCGGCGCAACGGCCGAGGCCAACCCGGCGCTCACCGTCGCCTATCTCGCGCTGGTGCACGAGATGCGTGCAGGAACCTCGGCCGCCGGCCCGGCCGAGGCGGTGTGGCAGAGCTGGTATCGCTATTTCCCATGGGAAGACTGGCGCGAGGGCCGGCCGGCGCTGCTGGCCATGATCGAGACCGACCTCACCCGGTGGGCCGCCGCGGCGCCGAACGAGGCCGAGGCGCGGCTGCGCGAGGTGCGCATCCAGGTTGCGTTCGGCCTGCAGACGGGAGACTGGAACGAGGAGCTCGTGCTCGAACGCTACGAGTTGCTTTACGAAGCGGGGCTGGTCTTCGAGGCGGCGCGCGACCGTGGCGCGGCGATGGACGAGGCGTCGGGCGCGGGAGTCGCGATGGCGGTCGACCATCGCCGTATCCTCGCGACTGCGGTCGGCCGCCTGCGCGGCAAGATCAAGTACCGGCCGGTCGTGTTCGAGTTGATGCCGCCCGCCTTCACGCTGTCGCAGCTGCAAAAGACCGTCGAGGCGCTGAGCGGCGTGCGTCTCCACAAGCAGAATTTCCGCCGTCTCGTCGAGCAACAGGGCCTCGTCGAGGAGACCGGCGACATCAGCGCCGCGACCGGCGGCCGGCCGGCCCGGCTTGTGCGCTTCCGTCGCGAGGTGCTGCTGGAGAGACCCGCGCCTGGATTGCGGCTGCGCGCCGGCCGGCGCATGACGGTGCCGTGAAGTCCATGATTAGCCGCGCGCCTCGCTGGTAGGTCAGGTACGACCACAGCCACTCCGCCGCCACCATCACCCGGTTGCGGAAACCGATCAGAAAGTAGATGTGCGCGGCGCTCCACAGCAACCACCCGAGCCGGCCCGAAAGCCGGAGCCACCCGAAATCGGCGATCGCCTCGCGACGACCGATCGTCGCCAAATTGCCGGGGTTGCGATAGCGGAACGGCGGTGGGGTCCTGCCCGCGAGCCGCGCCGTTATTGCCCGCGCGACGTATTTGCCTTGCTGCTTTGCCACGGTTGCAATCCCCGGCAAAGGCCGGCCGTCGGGGCCTTCGACCTTCGCCGTGTCGCCGATGACGAAGATTTCCCGATGCTTCGCCACTGTCAGTTCCACGCCGACCGGGATACGGCCGTCACTGGCGGTTTCCACCGCGAGCCACTCTGCCGCCGGAGACGCGCGCACGCCCGCGGCCCAAATCACCGTACGGCTTTCGATGCGTTCGGTGCCAAGCATGACACCGTCAATGTCGCAGTGGGTCACCGCCGTCCCGAGCCGCAATTCAACCCCGAGCCGACTTAGCGCGCGCGCCGCCACGTCTGAAAGCCGCGCCGGAAAGCTCGACAGCACGCGCGGCCCGGCTTCCACCAGGAAGATGCGGGTCGCCGTAGGGTCGATGCGCCGGAAGTCGCGCGCCAGCGTCGCGCGTGACAGCTCGGCCAGCGCGCCGGCCAATTCGACGCCGGTCGGGCCGCCGCCGATGATAACGAACGTCATCAATCGTCGCCGTTCGACCTCGTCCTCGATGTCCTCGGCATGCTCGAAGGCAAGGAGAATGCGCTGCCGCATCGTCCGCGCCTCCTCGATGTCCTTCAGGCTCAGCGTGGTGGCCGCCCAGTCGTCATGGCCGAAATAGGCGTCGCGCGCCCCGGTTGCGATCACCAGGTAGTCATACGAGACGCGCCGCTGGCCGACCATCACCGCGCGCTGCGCTGCGTCTATCCCGGTAACCTCGCCGAGCATCACGCGGGTGTTCCGCTGCCGGCCAAGGATCGCCCGGATCGGCGCGGCGATGTCGGCTGGCGACAACGCTGCGGTCGCGACTTGATAGAGCAGTGGCTGGAACAGGTGATGGTTGTGCCGATCGATCACCGTAACGTCGGCGTCGACGCGGCCAAGCCGCGTTGCGGCCATCAACCCGCCAAATCCGGCTCCGATGATTACAATCTGCGGCCGCTGCGGCGATCCCACGAGCGGAACAGCGGCAGCCCGTTCAGCCAAATCGCCCATGGCGATACCTCGCGCCTGGCCGTGCTTATAGATGGTCCGTTGCTATCCGGCGGCGCAAGGTGTCGTGTCGGCATTCGCCGCGCGCATGACACTTTCTTCAAACGGGGGGTTGACGTCGGGCCTCGACCACTTATTCTCATATCTAGCATAACTCAAAGAGCCGGACGGCGGTCGTCTCCCGTCCGGCTTTTCCAGACCCCAGAAATGCTCAGAATGAGTATAAGGAGGAGCCGTGCTTGAGACCCTGACCCCCAATACCCGCCGGACGCCAAACCTGCCGCTGCCCGAGCTTTACGCCCGCGTCGAGCGCCATGTGCCGGCGATCGAATGGCCGGTGCTGGCCGAGGACATCGCCGCGATCCTCAAGCTGAAGCGCGAGCGCAACGCGGTGGTGCTGGCGCACAATTACCAGACCCCGGACATCTTCCACACGGTCGCCGACATCGTCGGCGACAGCCTGGCGCTGGCGCGCGAGGCGGCGCGCACCGACGCCGACGTGATCGTGCTCGCGGGCGTGCATTTCATGGCCGAGACCGCGAAGCTGCTCAATCCCGAAAAGACGGTCCTCATCCCCGACATGAAGGCCGGCTGCTCGCTCGCCGAATCGATCACACCCGACGACGTGCGGCTGCTGCGCGCGGCGCATCCCGGCGTGCCGGTGGTGACCTATGTCAACACCTCGGCGGCGGTGAAAGCCGAGAGCGACATTTGCTGCACCTCGGGCAATGCGCGGAAGATCGTCGAGGCGCTCGGCACGCCCGAGGTCATCATGATCCCGGACGAATACCTCGCGCGGAACATCGCGGCGCAGACCAAGGTCAAGATCATCGCCTGGAAGGGCCATTGCGAGGTGCACGAGCGCTTCTCGGCCGAGGATGTGCGCGAGCTGCGCGCCGGCCATCCGGGGGTTGTCGTGCTGGCGCATCCCGAATGCCCGCCCGAGGTCGTGGCCGAGTGCGACTTCACCGGCTCGACCGCGGCGATGGCCGACTATGTCGGGCAGAAGCGCCCGGCGCGTGTGGTGCTGCTTACCGAATGCTCGATGAGCGACAATGTCGCGCTGCAATACCCCGATCTCGACTTCGTGCGGCCATGCAACCTCTGCCCGCACATGAAGCGCATCACCCTCGGCAACATCCGCCAGGCGCTGGAGACGATGACGCACGAGGTGACGGTGCCGGCCGACATCGCCACGCCCGCGCGCCGCGCCGTCGAGCGCATGCTGGAATTGGGTTGACCCCAAGGGAACGAAAAATGATCCGTCTTCTCGTCGAACCCATCGTCCGCGCCGCGCTCGCCGAGGATCTCGGCCGGGCAGGAGACATCACCACCGACGCCGTGGTGCCGGCGGACGCGCGCATCGACACGGTCATCGCCGCGCGCCAGCCCGGCGTGCTCGCCGGGCTTGACGCGGCGTTAATGGCGTTCGAGCTGCTCGACCCGAGGCTCGAGCTGAAACGAGTCGTCGCCGATGGCGCGCGGGTCGAACGCGGCCAGACCGTCGCGCGCATCAGCGGGCCGGCGCGGCCGGTGCTCGCCGCCGAGCGCACCGCGCTCAACCTGCTCTGCCGGCTCAGCGGTGTCGCCAGCGCGACCCGTTCGCTGGCCGACGCGATCGAGGGTCACAAGGCGAAGATCGTCTGCACCCGCAAGACCACGCCGGGGCTGCGCATCCTGGAGAAGGAGGCGGTGCGGCTGGGCGGCGGCGCCAACCACCGCTTCGGCCTCGATGACGCGATGCTGATCAAGGACAACCACGTCGCGATGGCGGGCGGTGTCGTCCCGGCGCTGCGCCGCGCCAAGGCGGCGGCCGGGCATCTCGTCAAGATCGAGCTCGAGGTCGATACGCTCGACCAGCTCGAAGAGGCGCTGACCGAGGGTTTCGACGCGGTGCTGCTCGACAACATGGACCCGCCGATGCTGCGCCGCGCGGTCGGGATGGTGGCGGGCAGGGCGATCACCGAGGCTTCGGGCCGCATCACCCGCGAAACCGCGCCGGCGATCGCCGCCGCCGGGGTCGACCTCATCTCGTCAGGGTGGATCACTCACTCGGCGCCGATCCTCGATCTCGGCCTCGACGTCGTAGATTAGCCGCTATCGGCGCAAAAAAACCCTCCCCGCGAGCGGGGAGGGCAGTTGGAGCATCCTGCGAGATTGTTAGTACCAGCCCGTGTAACGGGGGCTGTTTGGGTTGGTGTAGTAGCCGTAAGGTTGACGCCACCAGTCGTGGTGTCGGTGCTGCACGACGCCGACATGGATGCCGCCGGGGCCGGCCCACAGGCGAACCGCCGCTTGGGCGGGCGCGCTGGAGACGGTCGCGGTGCCGAGCGCCAGCGCGGCAATCGCCGCGAGGCCAAGCCGACGGAACCAGCTCCTATTCGGTTTGAGGGACATCTGACCCTCCTCTTTCTCGATCCGCGTGGCTCAAGGTTGCCACTCAGTAAAGTATACGATACCGTTTCATTTTTATCCTCGGCTCGCGCAAAAATTTTTCCGATGTGTCGGCTAGTTTAGTGGTAGCGCAGTCCTCGCCCTCGGCACGTCAGCGTCCGCCGGTATCAACGTGGCCGCCGGTCTCGTAACGGTCATGTAACCGCACCCAATCGGTCAGGTTGCCGCGGATATTCTCCTGACGGCCTTTCGGCGTCATGTCGAGCAGTGCGTAGGCGCCGAGCACCATCTCGCCGCCGCGGGCGAAGGACGAATAGGTGTGGAAGACCGCGCCCGTCTCATCCTTGTAGAAGATGCTGCGGCCTGACATTTCCTCGATTGGCGTTGCGCCGTCGCGGTAATTGTAGGTCGCCTGACCGGCGGCAATCTGCTCGGGTGTGAACGACACGTTGAAGTCGTAGTTGAAATCGCTGGCATGCGACGAGACCCAGCGGAAGCGCCATCCCATGCGCTTATGCGCCGCGGAAATCTCGGGATAGGGCGCGCGCGACACGGCGACAAAGCTCACGTCGTGATTTTCGAGATGGACGACCGCGCCGTCGAGATGGTCGGACTCGAATGAGCAGCCGACGCAGGGATCGGCCCATCCCGGTCCCAGCATGAAATGCTTGACGATCAGCTGGCTGCGCCCGGCGAACAATTCACTCAACGTCGTCCGTCCAACAGGCCCTTCGAACACGTATTCCCTGTCGATCCGCACCCATGGCAGCGCGCGCCGCTCGGCGCTCAGTTCGTCGCGCAGCCGAGTCCATTCTTTTTCCTTGGCGAGCAGCGCCTCGCGCGCTTTCAGCCATTCCTCGCGCGATACGACCGGGTGTTCCATCGTCATCTCCCTTGCGTCAGGTATTCGGTAAAACGGTCGAGGCAGCTCGCCCAGCCGCCGCGGTGGTCGTCGCGCGCGGCAACGGTCTCGAACAGTTCCTGGCGGAGCGTCAGTTCGGTCTTCCCGCCGAGCTCGCGGAAGGCCAGCGTCACCAGCGTTTCGTGGCCGAGACGCCCGGTCGCGTCTTCCCACGCATAGGTGAAGACCAGCCGCTCGGGCGGCGCGATCTCGCGGTAGACGCCGCGCGCGCGATGCTCGGTCCCGTCGGGTGAGCGCATCACCCGATGCCAGGCGCCGCCGACCCGGGCATCGATTGTGCACGACACCGAGATGAAGCCCCTCGGCCCCCACCATTGCGCGGCGGACCGCTCATCCGTCCACGCCGCGAACACCAGGTCGGGCGGCGCATCAAGTGGCCGCGTGATAACGAGGACGCGCTCGTCGCTCATCGCTTCTTCTCCGGAGACGGCGCGTTCTCTGGCGGCTGCACGCGTTTCAGGTAGTCGGCTAGATTGTCAAGGCTCTCGTCCCAGAAGCGACGGTAGGCGTCGAGCCATTCCGTCGCCTCCTTAAGCGCTTCCGGTGCGAGCCGGCATGGTCGCCATTGCGCCGAGCGGCCGCGTGAGATGAGGCCGGCGCGTTCCAGCGCCTTGAGATGCTTCGACACCGCCGGCAGGCTTATCGCGAATGGCTCGGCCAGCTCGGTGACGGAGGCCTCGCCGGCTGTGAGCCGCGCCAGGATCGCCCGGCGTGTCGGGTCGGCCAGCGCGCCAAAGACGGCGCTCAGCGGGTCTGCAAGCATATTATACCATATAGTTAAATGTCTGATTGGTTAAATAAGGCCAGATAACCTTGCGGTCAAGTCCGATGTTCGGCGAGATGGATGCGGTCCGACCGCCTCTTGACCTATCCGGATCAAATTCCTATTTTCGGTTAAATTGCGCAATTTGCGAAAAAAGCTACTCCGCCCCCACGCACTGAGGGCGGCTGCGTCCTTCCATCTCGGGGCGAACGCATCACGTTTAATTGACAGGCAGCTTGCTTTCCTCAAAGTTGCGCTAAGGCCGCTAAGACGGCCTTCCGGGGGAGGAACGGGTGGCCCAGTCAGCGCAAACGATCGAAGCCTTTGTCGGCGAGCAGATGGACAACGCCACGATGGGGTCCACCCATTGGTGGGTGCTGGGCCTCGTCGCCGCCGGCTATTTCTGCGACGTAGTCGACTACACGATTCTCGGCGCGCTGATCCCCGACATGGTGAACAGCAAATTCATGTCGCCGACCCAGGGCGGGCTGATCGGTACCGCGACGCTGCTCGGCCTGTTCCTCGGCGCGCTGGGCCAGGGCGAGTTCACCGACCGCTTCGGCCGCAAGGCGGTCTATCAATTCAACCTGCTGCTGTTCGGGCTGGCGACCATCGCCGGCGCCTGGTCGCCGAATTACGAAGGGCTGGTGGTCTGCCGCTTCCTCGCCGGCCTTGGCCTCGGCGCCGAGCAGCCACTATGTTTCTCATACACCGCCGAATACGCGCCGAAGCGCATTCGTGGGCGGATCATCGCCTTGATGCAATTCATCGGCGGCGCCTGGCCGTGGCCGATCGGCGCGATCTTCGTCTATGCCTTCCGTGACTCGCTCGGCTGGCGCGGGATCTGGACCGTGGTCGGCATCCTGGCGCTGATCGTCTTCGTGCTGCGCTTCTCGCTTCCCGAGTCGCCGCGCTGGCTGGCGACGCACGGCCAGGGGCAGCGTGCGCTCGACCTGCTGGGTCGCATGGGGTTGCGCACCGTGCCGCTGGAGACGCTGCGAACCGACGCGGCGAGCGACACCAAGAGCGACCCGTTCGGCATCATCTTCCGCAACTATCCGGGGCGGGTAGTCTCCGGAATGATCTGCTTCATCGCGTTCTTCGGCGTCGCGCTGGGCCTCGGCAACTGGTTGCCCAGCATGATCAAGCAGTCGCACGGGCTCACGATCAGCACATCGATCCTCTACACCGCGGGGATCAACATGGCCTTCCCCATCGCCAGCGGCTTTATGATGTTTGCGCTGGAGAAATACGGCCGCAAGCCCACCGCCGTCGCCGCGTTCATCCTGTCGGGCGTCGCCGCAGTCGGGGTCGGGCTATCGGGATCGAGCGGGATGTTCATCGCATCGCTCTTCGTCCTGACCTTCTTCATCCAGCTTGCCGGGAACTCGTCGCAGATCTTTATCGCCGAGGTGTTTCCGACCAATGCGCGCGCCTCGGGGTTCGGCCTCGCCCAGTCGGCCGGCCGCGTTGCCAGCGCCTTTATCATTCCCGGCATCCTGATCGTGATGGACGCCTACGGCGTTTCGGCGGTGTTCATCACGATCGCGGTCTCGGTGATTGTCGCCGCGATCGCCGTAACCCAAGTCGGTCCGGAGGCGCGCGGCCTGGCGCTCGATGAGGTCGCGCCGCCAACCGCCTAGAGGGCGACCGCCTGATTCAAGGCCCGGCGGTGCCGGCGTTCACCGAGAAGCATTGCTTGGTGATCATCCGGCTGTCGTCGGCGGCGAGGAACAGCGCGAGTTTGGCGATGTCGTCCGGCATGATCATGTCGGGCAAGCATTGCTGCGCCACCGCCGCCGCGACCGCCGCCTCATCCTTGAACCACAAGGCGCGCTGACGCTCGGTAAAGACGGTGCCGGGGGCGATGGCGTTGACCCGGATGCGATCGGGGCCAAGCGAGCGCGCCAGCACGCTGGTGAAGCCGACGATCGCCGCCTTCATCGAGGCATAGGCTTCGAGAAGCGGGATGCCGCGCATCCACGACACCGATGACAAATTGATGATCGAGCCGAAGCCCAACTCCTTCATTTGCGGCGCGATCGCCTGCGCGGCGAAGAACACGTGGCGGAAATTGACCGCGACGGTGCGGTCGAACTCCTCGGGCGTGATCCGCGCGAAATCGTAGCGCTGGTCGTTGGCGGCGTTGTTGACGAGCACCGCGGCGGGGCCGAGCGCCGCGCGCACTTTTTCAAGCGCCTCGCGCAGGGCGGCGACGTCTGTCAGGTCGCAGCGCTCAAACAGCGGCTTGTCGAACTCGCGGCGGCCCAGCGCCTCGGCGAGTGCCGTGCCGGTATCTTCCTGCAGGTCGAGAAAGGCGACCTTGGCGCCGTTCTCGACAAAGCCGCGCACAAAGGCCGCGCCGATCCCGCTCGCACCGCCGGTGATGACGACGGTGCGGCCGCGCAAGGATTCGTATCGGGTGAAGGGCATTGTTGCTGCTCCTTGGCAGCGTTCCCGAACCGGCGGGTCGCATGGTTGAGATACCATATCGGGGCGGCGCGAAGTGCGTGATTGATGCGGCGAGCTTGCTCGTGCCGAATGCTGCAGGCACGATATTCAGATAAGCCAGACTACCTCCGGATTTGCACCCATTCGGCGGACTACAGGCTCGCACGCGCAAGGGAGAGCCCCGATGACGAGTATTTCCGCCACCTCGGACGGCGCGCCTCACTACCGGCTGGCCAAGGCGCTGGGGGTGGTGGCGATCACCGCCTCGGCGCTCGCCGCCGAATACGGCGCCGGCATCAATTTCGTTTCGGTGCAGAGCCTCTCGGTCTATCCCGGCGTGCATGGGCTGGTGCCGCTCGCGATGTTCGCGACCGGCATCGCGATGCTGCCCAAGGCTTATCTCTTCGCGGTGTTCTCCAAGGTCATGCCGCGCGCGGGGTCGAAGCATGTGTGGCTCGCGCGCAGCCTCGGCATGCCCGCCGGTTTCCTCATCACCTTCGTCTATTGGGCGACCGGCCCTGCTTCGATGGGCGTGCTGGGTTATGCGTTCGGCACCTTCCTCGGCCAGGCGCTATCGCCGCTTGTGCCGGCGCTCGGCGCCTGGGTGTTGTCGCCGGCCGGGCACCTGATCTGCGGCCTAGCGGCGATCTGGATCACCTTCGGGGTCAACGCCGCCGGGGTGCACCATTACGGGTGGTTCGTCACCGTTCTGATGTTCGTCATCATCGTGACCGCGCTGACGATCACCACCTTTGGCTTCTCGACATCGCCCGATCAGTTCGTCGCCGCGGCCAGCAAGGTGACAGGAGCGCAAATCGCCGCGCCCGCCACCATGCCGGCGGATAGCTGGACTGAATTCCTCTCGGTCTGCGGCCTCTTCGTCTTTGCCTATGCCGGACTCGGCGCCGGGCCGGCGCTCGGCGGCGAGACCGCCAGCGCCGAAAGAAAGGTGCCGGCCGGCATTTATTGGGGCTGGCTCCTCGCGTTGCTGCTGTTCTCGGTCGTCGCCGCGGCGCTGTTCCACGCCGCGCCGTGGTGGGCGGTCGCCGCGCTCATCAAGGGCGGCAAGAGCAGCTTTGCGACAGCGCCAGGGCTGGTCGGGCTTGTCGCTCCGGAGTGGCTCACCGTGGGCCTCAACCTCGTGGTGGCGCTGATCGTCGGCAAGACGCTGGCGCCGGCATTGATGGTCTATTCGCGCTTCTGCTTCGCCCAGGCGCAGGACCATCTGTTGCCGCCGGCCCTGGCCGAGGTGTCGAGCCGCAAGGTGCCGTTCAACGCGCTGCTGCTCATCGCCGTGCTGGGCTCGCTGTTCCTCGTGCAGTCGGTGTTTTTCGGCTGGGCGATGGGGGTCGCGGTGCGCTCGCTGGCAGTGCTTGGCATGTGGCTGGCGCTGGCGATCGGGGCGCTCAACCTGCGGCGCCATCCGCCGGCCCGCGACACCGAATGGGCCAAGGCGATCATGCGGCACAAGCTCCTCGTGCCGGCTGCGATCGTCTCGGTCCTGCTGTCGACGCCGCTGATCCTGTCGCTCGCCGTGGTGCCGAAGACGTCGCTCTGGTTCCAGCCGCTGTTCCAGGGCGCCGTCGTGACGGCGATCGGGGTGGTCATCTACCTGATCGCCCATGCCAAGGTGAAAGGAAGCGGCCACAGCTTCCGCGACATCGCCGCCCAGGTGCCGATCGAATAGCCCATCGCCGAATAGCCCGCCGCTTGCCCGTTTCTCCCGCGCCCGGCAGGATGCGGGCGAAGCCTTTGCGGAGATGGCAATGAACGGTGCTGAAAGCCTGGTGCGCACGCTAGTCGGTGGCGGGGTCAACGTGTGCTTCGCGAACCCCGGCACGTCGGAGATGCATTTCGTCGCGGCGCTCGACCGGGTCGATGGGATGCGCTGCGTGCTCGGCCTGTTCGAGGGGGTGGTCACCGGCGCGGCCGACGGCTATTTCCGCATGAGCGACAACCCGGCGGCGACCTTGCTGCATCTCGGCCCCGGCTACGCCAACGGCGCCGCCAACATCCACAACGCCAACAAGGCGTCATCGGGCATGGTCAACATCGTCGGCGATCACGCGACTTATCACCGGCAATACAACGCGCCGCTGACCTCCGACATCGAGACGCTGGTCAGGCCGAATTCGCACTGGCTGAAGACCTCGCCGAACGCGATGTCGATCGCCTCCGACGGCGCCGCGGCGGTCGTTGCCGCGCGGACGCCGCCGGGCCAGATCGCGACCTTGATCCTGCCCGCCGATACGGCTTGGAACGACGGCTCGGGACCGGTCGACGTGCCGGCGGCGCCGAAGCGCGAGCCGGCGCCCGCAGCGGCGATCGAGGATTGCGCCAAGGCGCTGCGCTCGGGCGAACCGTGCCTTCTGCTGCTCACCGGCCGGGCGCTGCGCGAGGACGGGCTGACCCTCGCCGGCCAGATTTGCGCCAAGACCGGCGCGAAGCTGATAGCGCAGGGCTCCAACGCGCGCACCCAGCGCGGCCGCGGCCGTGTGTTTCTCGAGCGGGTGCCGTACGTCGTCGAACAAGCGCTCGGCGTGTTGAGCGGGCTGGAGCACATCATCCTCGTCGGCGCGAAGATGCCGGTCGCGTTCTTCGCCTATCCCAATAAGCCGAGCCTGCTGTACCCCGAAGATTGCCGGCCGCATGTGCTGTGCGAACTCGACGAAGAGCCGATCGGCGCCCTCGAAGCGCTTGCCGAGGCGGTCGGCGCCAAGGGTACGCCGGCGCCCGTCGTCAACGACGCGAAGCCCGAGTTGGCGACCGGCAAGATCGAGCCGATGGCGCTCGGCCGCTCGCTGGGGGCGCTGCTGCCGGAAAACGCGATCGTCGTCGACGAGGCGGTGACGACCGGCCGCGGCTTTTTCGCGCCGACCAAGGCCGCGGCGCCGCATGATTGGCTCAGCAATATGGGCGGGTCGATCGGGCTCGGCATGCCGCTCGCCACCGGCGCGGCGGTGGCCTGTCCCAACCGTAAGGTCGTCTGCCTCGAAGGCGACGGCAGCGGCATGTATACGCTGCAGGCGCTGTGGACGCAGGCGCGCGAAGGCCTCGACGTGACGACGCTGGTGTTCTCGAACCGCGCCTACCAGATCCTCAAGGGCGAACTCGCCAATGTCGGCGCCGGCAATCCCGGCCGCAAGGCGCTTGACATGCTCGATCTCGGCAATCCCGACCTCGACTGGGTCGGCCTCGCCAAGGCGATGGGCGTGCCGGGCGCCAAGGTGACGACGATGGAAGAGTTCAACCGGCGCTGCGCCGAAGGGCTCGGCTCGCCGGGGCCTTACGTGATCGAGGTCGTGCTCTGATCCTGCGCGGGCTGGTCGATCCCTCGCTCGACAGCGCGGTGCGGCAGCGGCGCGAAGACGGACGGCTGTTATCTCTACCGCGCCGGAAGCGGGAAATGATCACCGGGAAGGCGTTTTGGGAACCGCGAGCGTTAGAGATGTGTCAGCCGCCGCAGGAGATCGGCTCCGCCGATGGATGATCTCGTCGAAGTCACAAAACCGCCGCGGCAGCCGCGCGCTGCCCGGACATCGCGTACCGCCGTGGCGCTTGAACCGCAGATCGAGGCCATCGTGGCGGCGCGGCATGGCGATCCGTTCGCCGTTCTCGGCATGCATGTCGAGGGCGGCGGGATGGTGGTTCGGGCGATGCTGCCCGACGCCGCCGCGGTCGAGATCGTCGATGCCGCGAGCGGCGAAGTCGTCGCCGCGGCCGAGCGCGTTCATGCGGACGGCTTCTTCATCGCGGAACTCGGGCGAAAGGAACGGTTTCCCTATCGGCTGCGGGTCGATTGGGATGGTGCGATCCAGGAATTCGACGACGCCTATCGCTTTCCGCCGGTGCTCGGCGACCTCGACGTCCATCTTCTCGCCGAAGGGACGCATCTCGACAGCTACAAGAAGCTCGGCGCGCATGTGACGGCGCTGGAGGGCGTCGCCGGCGTCGCCTTCGCGGTTTGGGCGCCGAATGCGCGGCGGGTCAGCCTCGTCGGCGGGTTCGATTCCTGGGATGGACGGCGCCTGTCAATGCGCGGCCGCGCCGGCGGCATCTGGGAAATCTTCGTGCCGGGGATCGGCGCGGGCGAGGTCTACAAATACGAGATCGTCGGGCCGGACGGCGCGGTGCTGCCGCTCAAGGCCGATCCCTACGCGGGCCGGACCGAACCGCCGCCGCGCACTGCCTCGGTCGTCGCCGATCCGCAGCCTTACCCGTGGCAGGACGGCGAATGGCTCGACGCTCGTGGCCGGGCCAACGACCGTAGCTCGCCGATCTCCATCTACGAGGTACATCTCGGCTCGTGGCGCCGCAACCTGGCCGCGGACGGGCGGTATCTGACCTATCGCGAACTGGCTGAGCAGCTCGTGCCGTATGTCGCCGATCTCGGTTTCACCCATATCGAGATCATGCCGATTACCGAATATCCCTTCGACGGGTCGTGGGGGTATCAACCGGTATCGCTGTTCGCGCCGACCGCGCGCTACGGCACGCCGGACGATTTCCGCTTCTTTGTCGATGCCTGCCACCGCGCCGGGATCGGCGTATGGCTGGATTGGGTGCCGGGGCATTTCCCGAGCGATCCGCACGGCCTCGCGCGGTTCGACGGCACCGCGCTTTACGAGCACGACGATCCGCGCCAAGGGCTGCACCGCGACTGGAACACCCTCATCTACAATTACGGCCGGCGCGAGGTCGCCAATTTCCTGCTGTCGAGCGCGCTCTACTGGGTCCGCGAGTTCCACATCGACGGGCTTCGGGTCGATGCCGTCGCGTCGATGCTCTATCTCGACTACAGCCGCCAGCCCGGCGACTGGATACCCAACATATATGGCGGGCGCGAGAACCTCGAGGCGATCGCGTTCCTGCGGCGGATGAACGAGGTGGTGTTCGGCGAAGACACTGGCGCGACGACCGTGGCCGAGGAGTCGACTGCTTGGCCGATGGTGTCACGCCCGGTCTATGTCGGCGGTTTAGGCTTCGGCTTCAAATGGAACATGGGGTGGATGCACGACACGCTCGGCTATATGTCGCGCAACTCCATTCATCGCAAACACCACCACAACGATCTGACCTTTGGGCTGCTTTACGCCTTTCACGAGAACTTCGTCTTGCCCCTGAGCCACGACGAGACCGTCTATGGCAAGCGGTCACTGATCGGCAAAATGCCGGGGGACGAATGGCAGCGTTTCGCCAATCTGCGCGCCTACTTCGCCTTCATGTGGACGCATCCCGGCAAGAAGCTGCTGTTCATGGGCGGCGAGTTCGCGCAGGAGCGCGAATGGAACCACGATATCGGCCTCGATTGGCAGCTGCTCGGACAGCCTCTGCATGCCGGCGTGCACCGTCTGCTGCGCGATCTCAATTGGCTCTATCGCGCGACCCCGGCGCTCCATCAGCGCGACTGCGAAGGCGGCGGCTTCGCCTGGATCGACGCCAATAATGGGGCCGAGAGCGTCGTCTCGTATCTGCGGCGCGGCGTCGACGAGCCCGAGGCGATCGCCGTGATCGTCGCCAACTTCACGCCCGTCCCGCGTCATGGCTATCGCGTCGGCGTGCCGTATTCCGGGCACTACCATGAGCGGATCAACACTGACGCCTCGGAGTACGGCGGCGGCGGCATCGGCAATTTCGGCGCGATCGAGGCTGATTCCCAGCCGATGCATGGGCACCCGTATTCGCTATGTTTGAACATCCCACCGCTCGCGGCGCTGATCTTCACCCGCGGCGGCTAGGCCTCCGCCGCTCCGCGGCAAGGCCATTTCACAGCGCCGCGGGACATATTAACGTTCGCAAGTTGTCCCGGCCGGCCACGCGGGAGAAGCGGGAACGAGCGATGGGCGGCCGTGTTCTCATTCGCTCAACAGGGGAACTAGAGAAAGACGATGGCATCGCCGCGGGTTTGGCCCGGCACACCATATCCGCTGGGCGCGACCTGGGACGGGCGCGGGGTCAATTTCGCACTCTTCTCGGCGCATGCCGAAAAGGTCGAACTATGTCTCTTCGACCCCACCGGGAATCAGGAGCAGGCGCGGATCGTACTGCCCGAATACACCGACGAGGTTTGGCACGGCTACCTGCCCGAGGCGCGCCCTGACCTGCTTTACGCCTATCGCGTCTATGGCCCGTACGATCCGTCCAATGGGCTGCGCTTTAACCACAACAAGCTGCTGATCGATCCTTACGCCAAGGCGCTGAGCGGGCAGCTGCAGTGGAACGACGTGGTGTTCGGCTACCGGGTGGGCGGCCCGCGCGAGGATCTCGGTTTCGACCGGCGCGACAGCGCGCGTTTCGTGCCGAAATGCCGGGTGGTCGAGACCGCCTTCACCTGGAGCAACGACCGCCGGCCGCGCGTGCCCTGGGAGGAAACGATCATCTACGAGCTGCACGTGCGCGGCTTCACGATGATGCATCCGGAGGTCGATCCCGAGCATCGCGGCAACGTTACCGCGCTGGCGACGCCCGCGGTCATCGATTACCTGGTCGATCTCGGCGTCACCGCCGTCGAGCTGCTCCCGGTCCACGCGGCCGTGCCCGAGCGGACACTGACCCAGCGACGGCTCACCAATTATTGGGGTTACAGCTCGATCGGGTTTTTCGCGCCCGACCCGCGCTTTCTGCGCAGCGGCACCGTCGCCGAGTTCAAGACGATGGTCCAACGCTTGCACGATGCCGGCATCGAGGTGATTCTCGACGTGGTCTACAACCACACCGGCGAAGGCAACCAGCTCGGGCCGACGCTGTCGTTTCGCGGGATCGACAATCTTTCCTACTACCGGTTGCAGGACAACCGGCGCTACTACGAGGACGTTACCGGCACCGGCAACACGCTCAACCTCGATCACCCGCGCGTGCTGCAACTCGTCACCAACTCGCTGCGCTACTGGACGCACGAGATGCATGTCGATGGGTTCCGCTTCGACCTCGCGCCGACGCTGGGACGCGAGGACGGCGAATATTCGCAGGGCAGCGCGTTCTTCGACACGATCCGCCAGGATCCCGAGCTTGCCGACGCCAAGCTGATCGCCGAGCCGTGGGATGTCGGCCCCGGAGGCTATCAACTCGGCAATTTTCCGCCTGGTTGGGCGGAGTGGAACGGCCAGTACCGCGATGTCGTGCGGCGTTTTTGGAAGGGCGACACCGGGCTTGCCGCCGACACGGCTTCCCGCGTCGCCGGCTCGTCGGATATTTTCGGTTATCGCGGGCGGCGGCCTTGGGCGAGCGTCAATTTCATCACGGCGCATGACGGTTTCACGCTGCAAGACCTCGTCAGCTTCAACGACAAGCACAACGAGGCGAACGGCGAGGAGAACCGCGACGGCCACGACGCCAATTTCAGCTGGAATTGCGGCGTCGAAGGCCCGACCGACGACCCGGACATTGTCTGTCTGCGCGACCGCCAGAAGCGCAATCTGCTGGCGACGCTGCTGTTGTCATTAGGCGTGCCGATGCTCGTTGCGGGCGACGAGATGGGCCGCACCCAGCGCGGCAACAACAACGCTTATTGCCAGGACAACGAAATCTCCTGGCTCGACTGGCAGCACATACGGCCGGAGGACGAGGTGCTGCGGGCCTTCGTCCGCGAACTGATCCATCTGCGGCGTCTTCATCGCGTGTTTTCGCGCCCGCGCTTCTTCCGCGGCGAGGTGCTGTCGGAAGATGGCCTTAAGGACATCACCTGGGTGACGCCGACCGGTGAGGAGGCGACCGACGACGATTGGCGCAGCCCCATCGCGCTGACCCTCGGCTACGTGCTGAGCGGCGCGGCCGGCGAGTTCTATACGACGGGCGGACAGCGCGACATCGACGCGACCTTTCTGGTGATGATCAGCGCCTTTCACGAAGACCTCGATTTCCGCTTTCCGCGGCTCAACGCGGAGGTGGCCTGGGAGGCGCTGGTCGATACCGCCGAGCCGAGCGGTCTCGTCACCAACGGCAAGCGCTACGTCGCCGGCCATGCCTACCGGCTGCGCGCGCGCAGTTTTGCGCTGTTCATCAACCGCGCCGACGAAAACGGGCGGCCGGCCTCGTCCCACGTTCTGGCGCATGAGCGGCGATGACCGGCGATCTCGACCGAGCGCACGAGGTTCACGCGATCGCCGCGCTGCTCGGGATCGAGACGGAGCATACCGACGCGCTCGGGGTGATCCACCGGCCGGACGCGGAGACGCTGGCGGCGATGGTCGCCGCATTCGGCCTGCCGCCCGAGCCGGAACACGCCGCCGCGGCGCTCGACGAAATGCGCCGCGCCACGCCGCTCGGTCTCGACCCGCTGCAGATCGTACCGGCGGAAGCGCCTGGGCTCCGATTCGATCTAGCCGAGGGGGCGGAGTGGCGAATTGCCTTCGAGAATGGTGGCGAGGTCGAAGGGCGGTGGCAACCCGGCGACGGCAAGCTGCATCTGCCCGCAGACACGCCGATCGGCTACCACCGGTTCGATCTTGCTGCCGGCGGTAGCACGGCGATGATCACCGTCGCCGTAGCACCCGCCGTCTGTCACCTACCGCCAGCGTTGCAGCCGGGTGTGCGCTCTTGGGGGCTGACGACGCAGCTTTACAGCCTGCGAGGAGGGCGCGGCTGGGGGATGGGTGATTTCACTGATCTCGCCGGGCTGTGCCGCGCTGCGGGCAATCTTGGCGCGGTCACCGTCGGTATCAACCCGCTGCACGCGCTGTTCGCCAGCGAGCCACGCCATTCGAGCCCGTATTCGCCATCGAGCCGGTCGCAGCTCGATTATCTCTACATCGACCCGGCCGCCGTGCCGGGCTTTGCCGATGACCCGGAAATCCGCGCTCTGGCGCCGCCGGCGGCGCTGGCGAATGTGCGCCGCAGCGAGCTGGTCGATCACGCCGGCGTCGCGGCGCTGAAGCGACCCGTGCTGGAAGCGCTGTATCGGCGTTTCCGCGACATCGACCTCAAGAAACGGACGAAGCATGGCAAGGCTTTCCGCGCCTTCCAGCGCGACGGTGGGCACGCGCTCGCCGCCTTCGCGCTCTTCGAGGCGGTGCACGAGGTGCAGAACGGCGGACATGGGCGGTTTTCCTGGCGCGACTGGCCGGCGGGCTTGCGTGACCCGCAATCTCCCGCGGTCGCGGAATTCGCCTCGGCGCGCAAGGAACGCATCGAGTTCTTCCAGTTCCTGCAATGGCAGGCCGATGTGCAATTGGGCGCAGCGGCCGGGGCCGGCCGCGCTGCCGGCCTGGCACTCGGGCTCTACCGCGATCTCGCCGTCGGGGTGAACCCGCATGGCGCCGAGGCCTGGGCCGACCAGGATCTGGTGGTGCCGGGGATGGGAATCGGCGCGCCGCCCGATCCGTTGTCGCGCGCCGGGCAGGATTGGGGGCTCGCGCCGGTCAATCCGCTGGCGCTTCGCCAGCGCGGGTTTCAGCCATTCATCGCCGCGCTGCGCGCCAATATGCGCCACGCCGGCGTATTACGGATCGACCATGTGATGTCGCTGACGCGGCTTTACTGGGTGCCGGCGGGACGTTCGGCGGTGGCCGGAGCTTACATCCGCTACCCGTTCGCCGAGCTGCTACGTTTGGTGGCGCTGGAAAGTCACCGTCAGCGCTGCGCGGTGGTCGGCGAGGATCTCGGCACCGTGCCTGCGGGTTTCCGCGAGACGATGCAGGACGCCAATGTTCTGTCCTACCGGGTGGTGATGTTCGAGCGGCGGCATGACGGCAACTTCATCCCGCCCGGCGATTACCCGCCGCTCGCCGCGGCGTCGGCGGCGACGCATGATCTCGCGACGCTCAAGGGCTTTTGGCTCGGCCGCGACATCGCCTGGCGGCAGCGGCTTCGGCTCTATCCCGAAGAGGCAGGCGAGAAAGCCGATATTGCCGATCGCCACACTTCGCGCTGGCAGCTCTTGGAGGCGCTGGCGCGCGAGGGATTGCTCGCATGGGACCGGTTCGGCGAGTTCCTGCCGCAGGAAGGCGAACCGGTCTACACCCTGGAACTGGGCGAGGCGATTTTTACCTTCCTCGCCCGCTCGCGCGCCCGGCTCATGCTGGTGCAGCTCGAAGACGTCATCGGGGAGGAGGAGCAGGCCAATCTCCCCGGCACCAGCGATGCCCATCCCAACTGGCGCCGCCGGCTATCGGCGCCGCTCGAAGCGATCCTCGACGGTCCCGAGATGCAGCGCATCGCTGCGCTGATCAATGGGGAGCGCCAACGCGCGGCGCGCTAAGGCCGCTTGCGGCGAGGAGCGCGTTCCGGCGAACATGCGCGCCATTGCTAATCGGATGGGTGGGCGCGGTGGACGAGGTTGAGGCGGTCGTGGTCGGCGCCGGGGTGATCGGGCTCGCCGCGGCGCGGGCTTTGGCGCTCGCGGGAAAAGAAGTCGTCGTCCTCGAAAAGGCCTACACGATCGGGTTCGAGACGTCCTCGCGCAACAGCGAGGTGATCCACGGCGGGCTTTATTATCCGAAGGACAGCCTCAAGGCGACCGCCTGCGTTGAGGGCCGTCACCGTCTCTATGACTACTGCCGCGGGCACGGCGTGCCGCACAAGGCGCTGGGCAAGCTGATCGTCGCTACCAGCGAAGACGAGGTGCCCGGCGTCGAGAAGATCGAGGTGGCGGCCAAGGCGAATGGCGTCGACAATCTGACTTGGCTTACCGTCGCGCAGGCGATCGAGATGGAGCCGCAGCTCCATTGCGTCGCGGCACTACTGTCACCCTCGACGGGCATCGTCGACAGCCATGCGCTAATGCTCGCCTATCAGGGCGAGGCCGAGGACAACGGCGCGATGATCGCCTTCAAGACGCCGCTGCTCGGTGGCCGGGTGGTTTCCGACGGGTTCGAGCTGCGCATCGGCGGCGACGAGCCTACGACGATAAAATGCCGCTATCTCGTCAATGCCGCCGGCCTCTACGCACCGGCCCTGGCGCGCTCGATCGAGGGAATTCCGCTCGACACGATCCCGCCCGCCTATTTCTGCCGCGGCTGCTATTTCACGCTGCTCGGCAAGACGCCGTTCACCCGGCTCATCTATCCCGTGCCGGTACCGGGCGGGCTGGGCGTGCACATCACGCTCGACTTGGCGGGGCAGGCGCGGTTCGGCCCCGATGTCGAATGGATCGACGATGTCGATTACAGTGTCGATCCGCGGCGCTGCGACACGTTTTACGCTGCGGTGCGGCGCTATTGGCCGGGGCTAAAGGATGGCGCGCTACAGCCGGGCTATGCGGGCATCCGGCCGAAGATTAGCGGCCCGAACGACCCTGCCGCCGATTTCACCATGCAGGGCCCCGAAGAGCACGGCGTGCCCGGTCTGGTCAATTGCTACGGGATCGAGTCGCCTGGCCTGACCGCATCGTTGCCGCTAGCCGACGCGGTGGCGGCGAAGCTGCGGCACTAAGCGGGGGGCAAGACTTCTTCGGGATCGCTGCCGGTATTCTGGAACCTGCCGACCGCGCTCCTTGGTACCGCGGCGGCCTCGCCTTTATCAAGTCGGTCGGCGACATAGTCGGCTACGCCGCGCCGGCGCGCGCCGGGTTGCAGCGCGCGTGAAACAGCTAGCGGCGCTCGGTGACCAGCAGGTAGAGCGCCAGCGGCCAGATCATGACATCGCGGAAGTTGCGGCGGAACACATCGATCTGCCGGCGCCAATGAAAGTCATGCGGGGTGAATGGCCGGCGCGGATGGGCGAAGATCGCCGCGCCGATCGCGACATACATCAGCCCAACAATGGCCGGGAGTTCCATCGTCTTTGAGTTCCGCCAGCGATGTGGTGCGCGGCAAGGTACACGGTTCGCGGCGCGCCTCCGGTCTTAATGACAAAGTGCGGCGACTCGCCGCAGGCGGCGCAGGGAACTATCGCCAAGGGGCTGGTAATGTCGCCTGTCCCCGCCGATATGATTGGCCGGGAAGGAAGCGCGTTCGAGCGATGCTGATTGGCGTCCCGAAAGAGGTGAAGACGCACGAATACCGCGTCGGGCTGGTGCCCGGCAGCGTGCGCGAGCTGGTGCATCACGGGCATAAGGTGGTTGTCGAGGCCGGCGCCGGCGCAGCGATCGGCTTTGACGATGCGGCCTACGAAGCGGCTGGCGCCGGCGTCCTGGCGCGCGCCGCGGATGTCTTCGCGGTCGCCGAGTTGATCGTCAAGGTCAAGGAGCCGCAGCCCGAGGAGATCGGCGCGCTGCACGAAGACCAGCTGCTCTTCACCTATCTCCACCTCGCCGCCGATCCGGTGCAGACCCAGGGGCTGCTGCGCTCGGGAGCGATCGCGATTGGCTACGAGACCGTCACCGATAGCCGCGGTGGGCTGCCGCTGCTGGCGCCGATGAGCGAGGTTGCCGGGCGCATGGCGATCCAGGTCGGCGCGCATTGCCTCGAAAAGGAGCAGGGCGGCACCGGCATCCTGCTCGGCGGTGTGCCCGGGGTGCCGGCGGCCAAGGTCGTAGTGCTGGGCGGCGGCGTCGCCGGCACCAATGCGGCGCGCATGGCGATGGGAGTCGAGGCGCATGTCATCGTCATCGACAAGTCGCTGCCGCGGCTCTACGAGCTCGATATGCAGTTCGGCTCGCAGCTGCACACGCTGTTTTCGACCGTCGACAATATCGAGCGCGAGGTCGTGAGCGCCGATCTGGTGATCGGCGCGGTGCTGGTGCCGGGCAGCGCCGCGCCTAAGCTGGTGAGCCGCGAGTTGGTACGCGCGATGCGGCCGGGCTCGGTGATCGTCGACATTGCGATCGACCAAGGCGGCTGCATCGAGACCAGTCGGCCGACGACGCATGCCGCGCCGACCTATGTCGAGGAAGGCGTCGTGCATTATTGCGTCACCAATATGCCGGGGGCGGTGGCGCGCACCTCGGCGGTGGCGCTCAACAACGCGACGCTGCCGTTTGTCGGGGCGATCGCCGACAAGGGGTGGCGGCGTGCGCTGAGCGACGACGCGCACCTCAAGAACGGGCTCAATATCTGTCGCGGCCGGGTGACTCATCCGGCGGTCGCCAACGATTTGGGCCTGGCGCTGGCGCCGGCCGACGAGGCGATCGCCGAATGAGCGCAACGATCGTATTCGCCGATGGCGCGGAAAGGAAAAATCCGCAAACTCTTGAGGCTTGCCGCGACATTCCCTATCTCACCTCAGGACGAATTATTTGGGCGCCATGACGTCGCTGACCCCCCAGGCCGCGCTGCTGCTCGACCAGCAATTGCCCGCTCCCGGCGCGGAGCTTGGCTTTGCGCAGGTCGACGCCGCCGCGCTGGCGGCGATCACCGACCTCTACCGCGAGGTAATGCCAGCGGGCGGCGCGATGCTCGACGTGATGTCGAGCTGGGTGTCGCATCTGCCGCCGGAGGTGCACTACCATCGCGTTGTCGGCCTCGGGATCGACGCCTGCGTGCTGGCCGAGAACCCGTTTCTCGACGAGTGGCGGGTGCAGGATCTCAACCGCGACCCGCGTCTTGCGTTTACCGAAGGAGAATTTGACGGCGCTGCCATTTGCGGCGCCGTTCAGCATTTTACCCGACCCGCCGAAGTATTCCGCGAAGTCGGCCGGGTGCTGAAACCCGGGTCGCCGTTGGTCGTCACCTTCTCGAACCGCTGTTTGTGTACGCCGGCGACCGGGTGCTGGCGGCTCTTCGACGAGACCGGCCAACTCGGTCTCGTCGCGCGCTATTTCACCGAGGCCGGCAACTGGACCGACATACGTTGCCTCGACCGCACCCCGCCGGGCGGTGGCGCGCCGCTCTATGCGGTCATTGCCCGCAGCGCCGGCGCCCCCGGCGCCGCTTGCGACTAGGAGTCGTAAGAGATCATCGCCGTCACCGGTACGGGAATGCGGCTGCGGCCGTTGAGAAACGTCAGCTCGATGATGCAGGCGGCGCCGACCACGGCGCCGCCTTGCTGCGTCACCAGCTTGATTGCCGCTTCCGTCGTGCCGCCGGTTGCGATCAGGTCATCGACCACCACGACGCGCTGGCCGGGCGCGATCGCGTCCTCTTGGATTTCGATCGTGTCGCTGCCGTATTCGAGATCGTAGGTGAAGCGTACGGTCTTGCCTGGCAGCTTGCCCTTTTTGCGCACCATCGCAAAACCGCTGCCGAGCGCATAGGCGAGGGGCGCCGCCACCAGGAAGCCGCGTGACTCGATGCCGACGAGCAGGTCCGGCTGTTGCGGCCGCACCACCTCGGCCAGGCGCTCGATCGTCGTCCGCCAGGCCTCGGGATGCGCCAGCAAAGTCGAAATGTCGTAAAACAAAATCCCCGGCTTCGGGAAATCGGGGATCGAGCGAATATGGTCCTTGAGGTTCATGCGCGGGCCTTTGACGACGGTGGCTCTGCTGGCCGTTGCGGCATAGCGACTTTTCGCGTAGTTGGAAAGGCTTAGACTATCGCGTCACCGCCGCCCTCACCGAATATCGGGAAAGTATGACGCCAGCCGCAACTATCCTTGCAGTGGAAGAGGACGGCGCGACAATTTTGCGTGCCGAAGGGGAGTGGCTGGTCGTCACCGCGGCCGACCTCGACCGGCGGTTGCACGACCTTGACATGCCGCACGATCGCCAGGTCAGGGTCGACCTGTCCGGGGTCGATCGGCTCGACAGCGCCGGCGCGTGGCTGCTGCTGCGCACCGAGCACGAGCTCGAGGCGCGCGGCAACCAGGTCGAACTGGCGAACCTGGAGGCGCGCTTCGCGCCGTTGGTCGAACAAGTGCGTGCACGGGGAATTGCCGAGCCGCTGCCCCACCCGGTACCGCCGCACCATACCTTTGTCGGGTTTCTCGCGCGCCTCGGGATGGTGACCGAGCAACTGTTGCATCGCGTCTATGAGATTCTCGGCTTCACCGGGCTGGTGACAGTGACGTTCCTGCGTCTATTGCGCCAGCCGAGACGGCTGCGTGTCGTCGCGACACTGGTGCAGATGGAGCGCGTCGGGCTCGACGCGATGCCGATCGTCGGTCTGCTGTCGTTCCTGATCGGCGTGGTGATGGCCTATCAGGGCGCCGACCAGCTGCGCCGCTTTGGCGCCGAGATCTATACCGTCAATCTGGTTGGCGTCTCGATCCTGCGCGAACTGGGCGTGCTGCTGTCGGCGATCATCATCGCCGGTCGTTCGGGAAGCGCGTTCACCGCGCAAATCGGGACGATGCAGGTCAACGAAGAGATCGATGCGATGCGCACGCTCGGTCTCGACCCAATCGAAGTGCTGGTGTTGCCGCGGTTGTTGGGGCTCGGTATTACGCTGCCGCTGATCGTGTTCTATGCCGATTTCATGGGAATATTGGGCGGTGGGCTGATGTCGTGGCTGGTGCTCGACATCAACATCCCGAATTTCCTCACCCAGCTGCAGAGCGCCGTGACGACTACGACGTTGTGGGTCGGTGTCGTCAAGGCGCCGTTCTTCGCCGCGATCATCGCGCTGGTCGGCTGCTATGAAGGGCTCAACGTGACGCGCAGCGCCGAGAGCGTCGGGCGGCTGACGACGCAGTCGGTTGTCGAGTCGATCTTCTTCGTGATCGTCACCGACGCGGCGTTCTCGGTCGTCTTTTCGATACTGAAGGTCTGATCATGACCGAAGCCGCGCCCCACGACGATTACGTGATCCGGGTGCGCAACCTGGTCAATGCCTTCGGCAACCAGGTGATCCATGACGGGGTCGACCTCGACGTGAAGCGCGGCGAGGTGATCGGCATCGTCGGCGGCTCGGGCGCCGGCAAATCGGTCATGCTGCGCACCGTGGTCGGGCTCAACCGGCCGGTCTCGGGCAGCATCGAGGTGCTGGGCCGCGACGTGCTGCATCTGAACGACGAAGAGCGGCACGAACTCGAGACCCATTGGGGGGTGCTGTTCCAGGATGGCGCGTTGTTCAGCTCGCTTACCGTGGCGCAGAACATCGAGGTGCCGCTGAAAGAGGATCTGCGACTGCCGGAGCGGCTGATGGCCGAGATCGCCGCCACCAAGATCGGCATGGTCGGGCTGCCAACCGACGCGGCGGACAAGTTTCCCGCACAGCTCTCCGGCGGGATGCGCAAGCGGGCCGGGCTTGCCCGGGCGCTGGCGCTCGATCCGGACATCCTCTTTCTCGACGAGCCGACGGCCGGGCTCGACCCGATCGCCGCCGCCGCTTTCGATCAGCTCATCAAGGATTTGCAGTCGAGCCTGGGCCTCACCGTGTTCCTGGTCACGCACGACCTCGACAGCCTCTTCGCGATCTGCGACCGGGTCGCGGTTCTGGTCGACAAGAAGATCAAGGTCGGCACGCTCGAAGAGCATCTTCACGACGACCAACCCTGGATACATTCGTATTTTCACGGGCCGCGCGGCCGCGCTGCGCTGGCGGCCGGGGGGCCGCACGCCAGCTAGGGGGCAAGAGGGGCGAGATGGAGACACGCGCACATTACGTCGCCGTCGGCGCTTTCGTGCTGGCGATGATGTTCCTCGCCTTTGTCGCGGTGCTATGGCTGGCGGGGACACAGTTCAGCACCAGCTTCGCGCATTACGACATCTATTTCGAAGGGCCGGTGACCGGGCTCAGCCAAGGCGGCCGCGTCGAATATAACGGCATCCCGGTCGGCACCGTGTCCGATATCGAGATTATCACCGACCCCGAAATCCTGTCGCAAAACGGCCGCAAGCCGATCCGGGTGACGATCGAGGTCAAAGCCAATACGCCGATCAAGAAGAACGACGCCGCGACGATCCAAACCAACATCCTCTCCGGCGTCTCCTACATCCTTATCGAACCCGGCAAAAGCGAGGAGCTGCTGCAGGCGGAACGCGGCCAGCGCTATCCGGTGCTCCGCTCGAAGCGCGCGACATTGGCGAGCCTGGCCGCGCGCGGGCCGCAGCTTTTGGACAAGCTTGATGTCATCCTCGACCACGTCGACGACGTGCTGAACGACCAGAACCGTCAGGCCTTTTCGACGACGCTCACCAACATTCAGAAGATCAGCGGCGATCTCGCGCAACACAGCGGCGAGATCGCTACCAATGCCGGGGAGGCGCTGAAGGCGGCGACCGGCCTGTTCACCAATCTCGACACCGCTATCACTCAAAAGGATGGCATCAAGGATCGGGCGCTCGCCGCGCTCGGGGATTTCGACAAGCTGGTGACCGGGCTGGAGGTCACCAACCGCGACTTGCAAGCGACGCTGCATGACGTGCAACCCGGGGTGAAGCATTTCAGTCAGCAGACGCTCGGCGACGTCGATTCTCTGATCGGGGAGACGCGCCAGTTCGTTGCCGGGGTCAGCCGGCTCGTCTCTCAAATCGAACATGACCCGACACGCCTGCTCTTTGGCGATCGCCGCGAAGGGTATCAGCCGAAATGATCAGAAACTTGCGCCCGTTGCGGCATCGAGGCCTCGGCCTCGCGTCGACCGCCCTGCTCGTCGTCGCCCTGGCCGGCTGCTCCGGCCTCTTCACTAAGCCGCCGCGGCCGCTGTTTCAGCTGTCGGCGCCAAGCGACATGCCCGTCAACCTGCCGCATACCAATGCGCAGATCGTCGTCGACGCGCCCTATGCGCCCGAGGGGCTGGAGCCGCGCCGCATCGCGGTGGTGCGCGCGACCAACGCCATCGACTATCTCGCTGATGGCGACTGGGCCGACCGCACGCCCAACATGGTCCGCGCCGTGCTGGTCGAGGCGTTCGAGAACAGCAAGTCGGTGGCGGCGGTCGGCCCCGATTCGCTCGATCTGCGCGCCGATTTTGAGATCGAGGGCGATCTGCGTCACTTCGAGGCGGTGTACGATTCGCACAATGGCGCTTCCGGCGCGCCGACCGCAGTGGTGGCGCTCGCGGTCAAGCTCGTCAAGATACCGGAGCGCAAGATACTGGCGCAGACCATGATCAGCGCGCGCCAACCCGCGACCGCCAATGCGACTCCGGCGATCGTCGAGGCGATGAACCAGGCCATGGGAAGCGTCGCCAAGCAGGTGGTCGCCTGGACCCTCACCAACCCGGCCTTGTCGGCCTCGCGCAGATAGGTATCCTGAACCCGTTTCGTTCACCAAAGCATCAGGTGATTGCGTGACGGGGTTGGGGCGCGCGGCATCTGCCGCTGCGGTCATTCGGGGGTGCCGAAGCGAGCTGGCGGCGCGCCGCAGCAATGTGCTGCGCGAAGCGGTCGGCCGCCCGGGTGAAGCCGAGGATTGGCGGCATTATCCGCCCGGTGACGGCTACGACCTGATCAGCCATGCCCAGTACTTTTTTCATCGCCATCCGAGCGCGGCCGACACGATCCATCAGGCGGCGGAGCAGGGGCACTTTCACCTTTTTCTGCGCGCCGAAGGAATGCCGGCGGGCGCTCAGCCTTTGCTGTTGCCCGAGGCGGCGATCGCCAAGGAACATCTGCCGACCCCGCCGCAAGCCGCACCGTCAAAGCGTGGAGCCCGCGACGAGGTCAGTCACCTGGTCGCTATCGCCGTCGACGGCGCGGGCGAACCGGTGCGACTCTTCACCACCAATCGCTGGGTGACGGGCGAGACCTGGTATCGCGCCGAGGATGTCGTCCGCATGCTCGACCGCTTCTCCCTCGATGCCGCCGAGCCGGCGAGTTTCGTCAATTTCTGGCTCACCGCGATGGTGCGGCTCTATCAGCCGGAAATCGCGATGCTGCTGCGCGAGCGCGACCGGATGGTGATGGACCCGATCCGCCGGCGGCGGCGGACCGACGTGTTCGAGGATCCGAAGCTCGAAATCACCTCAAGCCTCGATATCGACCTGGAGGCGCGCCTCGCGGCGGTCGACCGGCTCGCGACCGACCGCACAATACTGTCCCAGCCGTCCGCGCCGCCGCGCATTCCGCGCCTGGCGGAGGGATGGGGGAGCTGACCCTCCGACTCTAAGAGATGACGTCTAGAGGATCGGCCAGAGCCAAAAAGCGAGGCCGACCACAGCAATGAATGCGCCGCTCAACACCTCTCCATGGCGCTCCAAAGGCCCGAGGCGAACACGCTGGAGCCCGGCGGTCGAATAGACGCAGAGCATCATGTAGGTGGCGACCGTGCTCAACGTGAACACCACCGACATCACGAGGATGAGCCAAGTGCCATATTGGCCCGCGGCAAAAAACGCTGGAATGCCCTCGACCATTGGTGACGAGCCGAGAATGAGCAGCAACGTCGTCCGCGCCGAAATCCGGTGCCGGTGCTCGTGCAGGGGCGGCTCGGCATCGATGTCGTCGGTCACCGGATGCGACGTCTCGGCCCGATGATCGTGCCAATGGGCATGCGGGATGCCCCGCCCATGCTGATGAACGTGCAGATGGCGCGTCAGAACCGTCGTGTCGCCGCGCAGCGGCGCATAGAGAGGGTCGTCGTCGAAATCCAGGTCATGGCTGTGCGGACCATGGTCGTGCTCGTGCTCGGTGAAGCGGGTCTCGTATCGATGGATGGGCCCGGCGTGTTCGAGTGAGTCTTGAATGCGCTGCAATTCCGGGCCGTGAACGCCATTGCCAGCGAAATGTGCGGAGCTTTGAGCGTAGCTATGACCGTGTGAATAGCTGTGTCCGCCATGACGCTTCACGTCACGCCATGCCGAAAAGGCGATCCACACGCCAAAAACGATGAGCGCGACGCTGGCCGCGGTATCGACGATATGCCCGAAGCGGGTCGCGACCGCGACGCCGGCCAACCAGACCACCAGGGCGATCAGCAGCGTCGACAGGACATGGCCCGTTCCTGCCTGCAGCGATGCCCGTGCCGTTTCGCCCTTTGACCAGCCCCGTTGCCGGGCGATCAGCGTGATCGGTACCCAATGGTCGGGGACGATCGTGTGGAGAACCCCGACCCCCGCGACGGCGCCAATCAAGAGCAGTTGCGGGCCGACAGCCATAATCGGCTCCTATAGGTACTTGGTGAGGGCTTTGAACTCGTCGATCGGCGTCCGCGCCTCCCGGCTGGCCGGGCCGACGGCCGCTTCCAGGCAATTGTCGAGATGATCGTGGATGAGCGCCTTCTTGGCTTCGCGGATAGCGCTTTCGACCGCGTGAAGCTGCTGCGCCAGCTCCAGACAGGCGCGGCCCTGTTCGATCATTCCGATGGTGCTGCGCAAGTGTCCTTCGGCACGACGCAGGCGCTTGATGATGTCGGGATGGGATTGATGAAGATCTGTCATGATTCAACCCTATCCCCCTGGAGGGGATATGCAAGCATCATCGGTCCGATATCGGATATCTCTGGTAGATCGTCCAGCTGCCGCGCTATTCAGGGCATGCCGACGCGCCTAAGTCGCCGAGGCCCGCGCCGGAAATTCCTGGTGGTATTCTTCGAGGCCCGCCGGGTCCTGGTGGATGATGATCTCGGCCTGCGGATAGGCGTCGCGCAGTTGCGCCTCGACCCGGTCGGCGATTTCGTGGGCGCGGCGCAAATCCATCGCCCCGTCCATTTCAAGGTGGAGCTGGATGAACGTTGTCGGCCCGGCGACTCGGGTCTTCAGATCGTGCACCGCGGTGACCTCATCCGCCGCTTCGGCGATGGCGCGGATGCGGGCGCGATCCTCGTCGGGCATTTCGCGGTCCATCAGCTGGGTCAATGCGCCCAGCAGGAGGCGGGTCGCGCTATAGATGATCCAGAGCCCGATCGCCGCGCCGAATATCGGGTCAAGGATCGGAACCTTGACGAATTGATCGAGCAACAGCGCCGCGAGGACGCCGACATTGACCACGAGATCGCTGCGGAAATGCAGCTCGTCGGCGCCGATCGCCAGCGATTTCGTCCGAGCGACGACATAGCGCTGGTAGAACATCAAGGCGCCGTCCGCCGCCATGGAGACGATGATGACCGCGACGCCCAGCTCGGCGCGGGTCACCGGCTCCGGGCTGACGGTTCGGCTAACCGCCTCAAACACCAATAGCAAAGCGCCGCCGGCCAGGAACGCCGATTGGCCGAGGGCGGCGAGTGGCTCGGCCTTGCCATGGCCGAAACGGTGCTCGCGGTCGGGCGGCTCCAGCGCCTGGCGCACGGCGAATAGGTTGACCACTGCCGCGACGACGTCGAGCAGCGAATCGACAAGGCTCGACAACATCGCCACCGACCCGGTGACAAGCCAGGCGGCAAATTTTATGACAATGAGGAACACCGATACCGCGACCGAGGCATAGGTCGCGCGTGTTCTTAACCGGGCTTGCTGGTCGTCTAGGCTCACGGGAAGAGGCGCTCGCGACGCCAGCCGCCGCCGTCGCGGATGAAGACTTGCCGGTCATGCAAGCGTGACGGCTGGTCCTGCCAGAACTCGATCCGGTTGGGCACCAACCGGAAACCCGACCAGAAATTCGGCCGCAGGATCGCGCTGCGATCGGCGAAGCGCCGGCTAAACATGTCGACGCGCTTTTCGAGCTGCTCTCGGCTTTCGAGCGAGCGCGACTGGTCGGACGACCAAGCGGCGATCTGGCTGCCGCGCGGCCGGCTTGCGAAATACGCGTCCGCTTCGTCTTCCGAGACCTGCTCGGCGATACCCTCGGCGCGTAACTGGCGCTTCAGCGACTTCCAGTGGAAGCAGATCGCGGCGTGCGGGTTGACGAACAATTCGCCAGATTTGCGGCTTTCGAGGTTGGTGTAAAAGACAAAACCCCGCGCATCGACGCCCTTCAGCAGCACCGCGCGCAGCGACGGCACGCCCGACGGCGTCGCCGTGGCGAGCGTCATCGTCTCGGCCAGCTCCTCGCTCTTCTCGGCGAGCGACAGCCAGCGCTGAAACGGAGCAAAGGGCTCGCTGTCGGCTATGTCCTCGATCATCCTGCGGCTCACATGGTTCGCTGGCGCGAGTCTACAAGCGACGTGCGTCGTCGCCAACACGCGCCCGTCCGGAACCTTTTTCGCTTATCGGGAGATTGTTGCTGCACCCACCCGGATTGGCCGCCTCGCGCGGCTTCGTGTAGGATGGACGATATGAAAATAGACGAGGGCGTTCGCCCGCCGCCCGCATGTCGGAGCCGCGCATGAGCAACAACAACGCGCTGATGACCGGCAAGCGCGGCTTGGTGATGGGCGTCGCCAACGACCGCTCGCTCGCCTGGGGCATCGCCAAGGCGTTGAGCGATGCCGGCGCGAGCTTGGCTTTCACCTATCAGGGCGAGGCGCTCGGCAGGCGCGTGCGCCCGCTTGCCGAAAGCGTCGAGAGCGATTTCCTGCTCGACGCCGATGTCACCTCGGAGGCGAGCCTCGATGCGGTATTCGACGCGGTCGGCGAGCGTTGGGGCGGGCTCGATTTTCTGGTTCACGGCATTGCCTTTTCCGACAAGGAGGAGCTGAAGGGCCAATACCTCCATACGACGCGCGACAATTTTCTCAAGACGCTCGACATTTCGTGCTTCTCGTTCACCGATCTGTGCCGGCGCGCCGCAGTGTTAATGCCGCAGGGTGGGAGCCTGTTGACCTTGACTTACGCGGGCGCCGAGCGGGTCATGCCGCACTACAATGTTATGGGCGTCGCCAAGGCGGCGCTGGAGGCGAGCGTCAAATACCTCGCGGTCGATCTCGGCGGCCAGAACATCCGGGTCAACGCCATCTCCGCCGGGCCGATCAAGACACTGGCGTCGTCGGCGATCGGCGATTTTCGCTACATCCTCAAATGGAACGAGTTGAACGCTCCGCTGCAGCGCAATGTGTCGATCGAGGAGGTCGGCGGCTCAGCGCTCTATCTGTTGAGCGATCTCTCGTCCGGAGTCACCGGCGAAGTGCACCATGTCGATTGCGGCTACCACGTCGTCGGCATGAAGCGCGTCGACGCGCCCGACATTTCGACGGTGTGACGGGTCGCCCATGGCCGGTAATTCCTTCGGCACGCTATTCCGCTTCACGACCTGGGGCGAGAGCCACGGGCCGGCGATCGGCGTCATCGTCGATGGCGTGCCGTCGCGCATCCCGCTGTCCGAGCCCGACATCCAACAATGGCTCGACAAGCGCCGGCCCGGGCAGTCGCGTTTCACGACGCAGCGCCAGGAGCCCGACCAGGTCAAGATCCTCTCGGGCACGTTCAACGGCGAGACCACCGGCACGCCGCTCTCGCTGCAGATCGACAATGTCGACCAGCGCTCGAAGGACTACCGCAACATCGCCGACCGCTTCCGGCCGGGCCATGCCGACTACACCTACTGGAAGAAATACGGCATCCGCGACTACCGCGGCGGCGGCCGCGCCTCGGCCCGTGAGACGGCTTCCCGCGTCGCGGCGGGGGCGGTGGCCCGCAAGGTGCTCGGACCGGAGGTCGCGATCCGCGGCGCGCTGGTGCAGATCGGTCCGCATGCGATCGACCGCGCCAAATGGGACTGGGCGCAGACCGCGGAAAACCCGTTCTGGTGCCCCGACGCGGCGATGGCCGCCAAATGGGCCGAGTATCTCGACGGCGTGCGCAAAGCCGGGTCGTCGGCCGGCGCGGTGATCGAGGTGGTGGCGAGCGGCGTGCCGGTCGGCCTTGGCGAGCCGATCTACGACAAGCTCGACGGCGATCTCGCTCGCGCGATGATGACGATCAACGCGGTGAAGGCGGTCGAGATCGGCGCCGGCTTCGCCGCGGTCGCGCTTGGCGGCGAGGAGAACGGCGACGAGATGCGGATGCAGGACGGCAAGGTCGTGTTCCTCGGCAACAATGCCGGCGGCATCCTCGGCGGCATCTCGACGGGGCAGGACATCGTCCTGCGCTTCGCGGTGAAGCCGACCAGCTCGATCCTCAAGCCGATGCGCACCGTCGACAGCGAGGGCAACGAGGTCGAGATCGAGACGCATGGCCGCCACGACCCCTGCGTCGGAATTCGCGCGGTTCCCGTCGGCGAGGCGATGATGGCCTGCGTCTTGGCTGATCACCTGCTGCGCTACCGAGCAATCGGCGGCGGAGTTTAGCCGCAAGCTGAGGCGGCGCAAGCGCCGCCTCTCGACGTAACCAAGCTCAGCGGGACTAACGCAGCGGCGAGAACGACGCCGGGACGACCAGCATGTTTTCCTGGACCAGTGTCTGGCCCGGCTGCCCGCCTTTGGGCGGCCAGATGCCTTCCTTGCGCGCATGCTCGCGCACCTCGGCGCGGTGGTTGGCGTCCTTGTAGGCCCAGATGTGGCGCCAGCGGTTGAGCCCGCCGAGCTCGGAATGCCCGGCGAAAGCGAGCGGCGAGAGCTTGGTGCGCTCGGCGATCTGCGTCGACCAGCGGTCGATCTGGCCGGGGATGGCGCCCGGCGCCAGCGTGTAGGTACGGATCTCGTAGACGCCGCCGAGCTGGCGCGGCTCGAGTTTCGGCGAGAACGGCGCCGGGATGAAGATTTCGCTCTCCTGCTCCTCG
Source organism: uncultured Alphaproteobacteria bacterium (assembly GCA_963712835.1). Classification (GTDB taxonomy): domain Bacteria; phylum Pseudomonadota; class Alphaproteobacteria; order ATCC43930; family CGMCC-115725; genus DATARH01. Next base: position 416,477 of record CAVQJJ010000002.1, read on the forward strand.
ACGAACTCGCGGATGTTGGGCGGCCAGCCTTCGAGCTTCTGCAACTCGGCGCGGATACGAGTCCGCGCTTCGAAATTGTCATAAGACCAGACATGGATGATGCGGTTGAGCGGGCCGATCTCGGTGTGCCAGAAGGCGGAAAGCGGCGACAATTTGGTGCGCGCCGGCAGAGCCTGGCCAAAGCGCTCTTCGGCCTGCGCCACCGAGCCGGGCTTCAAGCGATAGGTGCGAAATTCGACGATCATGGGGGTTCCTCCGCGTGGAATGACGCGCAGACGGTAGCTCATTCGCGAAGGGTCGGCTACAGCGCGTTGGCTATAGTCCCTCGAGGGCCGCCATGACGGCGCGATCGATGAGAATGCCTTCGGCGCGGCGCCGCTCGCGCTCGCGGAAGGCGCGCTGCGAGGGGATGCGGATTTCCGCGACACCGGGCCGGCGCGGCGTCGCCTGGATCGCCTTGACCAGCGCCGACATCTGCCGCGCGAACGGCCCGGGGCCTGTAGATTCCGGCAGCATCGCGCCCGGATCGACGACGAGGAAGAGGAAGCCGTAATCCTGCGCCTGGCCGCGTGGGATCATCGCGCCGGCGAGCAGACCCAGCGCCTGGATCGCGAAGGCGAGGCCGTAGCCTTTGTGGCCGCCAAAGGCCGAGACGCCGCCTTGCGCCGCCGCCTTGCCGTCGCGAGTCGGATTGCCGTCGGCGTCAAACGCGACTCCTTCGGGCAGCTTCTCGCCGGTCTCGGCGGCGAGCAGCACCTCGCCCCACATCAGCGAGGCCGTGCCAATATCGAAGATCACCGGCCCGTCCGCCGATGGGAAACCGAAGGCGATCGGGTTGGTGCCGAGCGCAGGCCCGGCTGCACCGGGCGGCATGATATGCGGCGCGCCGCTCGCGGTGTGCAGGCCGACAAGCCCCGCCTCGACGATGCGCTCAAGGTAATAGGCGTTGCGGCCGCTGAAGTAGGAGTTGTAGACGCCCACCGCCGCGACGCCGCTCTCCTTCGCCTTGCGGATCGCTACCTCGGCGCCGCGATAGACCGCGACATAGCCGACATTGTTGCCGCCATCGACCAGCGCCGTGGTCGGCGTCTCGTGCATGACCGCGACCGGCGTGCGGACGTTTTGCGACTTCGCCTCGCGGGCGATCGCCAGGATGCGCGGCAGCCCGGCAAAGCGGTAGCCGCACAGCGAATTGTCGATCAGTTGGTCGACGACGATGCGAGCGTCGTCCCCGTCATAGCCGATGCGGTCGAGCGCCGCCTCGCCGAGTGCGCGCGCCTCGGCCACAGCCAGCCGCACCGCTGCGGGGTGGTCCGGATCGAGATAATTGGAGCCCCGCGCCATGCGTGGGACCATAGCGGTGCGAGCGCACGCCGCCTAGTCCGCCGCCTCCGCCGTGGCTTCCTCGATCTCGGCGACTTCCTCGTGGTACATGCCGAGCCGGTTGATCCCGTCGAAGGCCGCGACCTTGTAGCACTCGGCGAGCGTCGGGTAGTTGAAGACAGTGTTGACGAAGTAATCGACCGTGCCGCCAAACGACAGCACCGCTTGGCCGATATGGATGAGCTCGCTGGCCCCCTCGCCGATGATGTGGACGCCGAGAAGCTTGCGGGTCTCGCTGTGGAAGATCAGCTTCAGGAGGCCCGTCACGTCGCCGACGATCTGGCCGCGCGCGATCTCCTTGTAGCGCGCCTTGCCGATCTCGTAGGCGACCCCCGTCTTGGTCAGCTCCTCCTCGTTCTTGCCGACCATCGACATCTCCGGCACCGAGTAGATGCCGTAGGGGAACAGCTCGGGGACGCTCTTGGCCTTGACGCCGAAGGCGTGGCAGGCCGCGAGGCGGCCCTGCTCCATCGAGGTCGAAGCGAGCGCCGGGAAGCCGATCACGTCGCCGACCGCGTAGATATGCGGCACTTTCGTCTGGAAATGCGTGTTGACCGGCAGGCGTCCGCGCTCGTCGGGCTCGAGGCCGGCGGCCCCCAGGCTGAGCTTGCTGGTGGCGCCGGTGCGACCGACCGAATAGAGCGCCTTTTCGGTGACGATCGTCTTGCCGCTGTCGAGGCTGAGGCGCACGCGGTCGCCGGTCTCGCTCTGGACGATTTCGAGGTTCTTCACCGTTTCGCCGAGGCGCATCGTCACCCGCGCCTCGCGAAGATGATGGCACAGCTCGGCCGATAGTTCGTCGTCGACGAACGACAGCAGCTGCTGGCGTGCATCGATCAGGGTGACGCGGACCCCGAGTGCGGCGAGGATGCTGGCGTATTCGCAGCCGACGACGCCGGCGCCCACCACCGCGAGTGAGCGCGGCAGCTGGTCGAGGTGCAAGATGTCGTCGCTGGTGAAGATGCGCTTTCCATCGAACGGGATGTGCGCGTCGCGCGTCGTCTCGGTCCCGGTGGCGATGACGATCGCGCCCGCGCTGATGAAGCGCGAGGTGCTGCCGTCGATCAGGTCGAGCTGCAGCGTATGGTCGTCGACAAACGAGGCGGCGGCGGAAATCAGCTCGACGTGGTTGCGCAGGAGCTGATGGCGGGCGATGTCGATGCCGTGCGCGATGACCTGGTTGGTGCGCACCAGAAGGTCCTGGATCGTGATGTTTTCCTTGACCCGATACGACGCGCCGTAGAATTCACGCGAGCGGAAACCGGAAAGGTCGAGCACCGCCTCGCGGAGCGTCTTCGACGGAATGGTGCCGAGATTGACGCTAACTCCGCCGACGACCGTGGTCTTCTCGATGATCGCGACCTTCTTGTCGAGTTTGGCGCCCTGGATCGCGGCGCGCTGGCCGGCCGGGCCGGAACCGATCACCACGAGGTCGTAATCGTAGGACGACGCTGCCATGCCGAATCCCCCTGCAGCGGTCTGCGTGCAAAGGCCAGACCACCGGCCGCACCCTAGGGCGAGAAAATGACGATCTCGTTAACCAAACCGGAAGGTTAACGGCGGCCCGTGACAGTCGAGTTGCGCGATTGTCCAAGCATCTGGCCTCGGGGTCGCGGGGCCGATAGTCTCGTTATCCAGAACTGCTAGGGGGCGGGGTGGAACAGCGCAATCTCGGAAAATCAGGGCTGCAGGTCTCGCTCGTCGGACTTGGCTGCAACAATTTTGGCGGGCGTATCGATTTCGATGCGACAAAGGCGGTCGTGCACAAGGCGTTCGACCTCGGCATCACGCTTTTCGACAACGCCGACACCTATGGCGACCCAAAGGGCGGGGCAGAGGACTTCCTCGGCCGCATTCTCGGCGACCGGCGCAAGGATATCGTGCTCGCCACCAAGTTCGGCCGACCCATGGACGCGTCGGGAACACGCGAGGGCGCGTCGCGGCGCTACATCGTCGAGGCGTGCGAGGCGAGCCTTCGGCGTCTCCAGACCGATTATATCGACCTCTACTGGCAGCATATCGAGGACCAGCGCACGCCGATCGAGGAAACGCTGCGCGCAATGGACGATCTCGTGCGCCAGGGCAAGGTGCGCTACATCGCCTGCTCGACCTTGACCGCGTGGCAGGTCGTCGAGGCGGAGTGGACCTCGCGCTCGCTCGGGCTCGAGCATTACGTCGCGTGCCAGGAGCGTTACAGCCTCCTCGAGCGCGAATACGAGCCGAATATGGCGGCGATGGTCGAGGCCTACGGGCTCGGCCTCATCCCGTTCTCGCCGCTGGCAAATGGGCTGCTGACCGGCAAATATCGGCGCGACGCCGCGCCGCCGGCAGGCGCCCGGCTCACCGTGACCCAGCGCATGGCCGAGCGCTATCTGACCGGCCGCAACTGGGCGATCGTCGAAAAGCTCGCCGATTTCTGCGCCTCGCGCGGCCGCTCGATGCTGGAGCTGGCGATGAGCTGGCTTGCGTCGCGCCCCGCGGTGTCGAGCATCATCGCCGGCGCCACCCGGCCCGAGCAACTGGAGCAGAACGTCCGCGCGGTCGAATGGGCGCTGAGCTCAGAGGACTTGCAGGAGATCGACCGGCTGACGCTAAACTGAGCTATTCCATCCCGGCGAAGGCCGGGACCCATTTGTCCGGTTCTCGGGAGGCTAAAGCATGGGCCCCGACCTGCGCCGGGGTGGTTCGCTAGGGAACTCGACGCCACAGAAGGAGACGGGAGATGGACATCAGATTGGACGGCAAAAGCGCGATCGTGACCGGCGGCAGCAAGGGGCTGGGCTTGGCGATCGCCAAGGAATTCGCGGCTTCGGGCGCGAACGTCGCGATCCTCGCGCGTGACCAAGCGTCGCTCAACGACGCCAAGGCCGAGATCGAGAAGACCGCCGCCAAGGGCGTCAAGGTGCTGGCGATCAGCTGCGACGTGTCGAAGGCGGCGCCGATCGAAGCCGCTTGCAAGCAGTGCAACGACGCGTTCGGCAAGGTCGACATCTTTGTCAACAATGCGGGCCAGTCGACCCGCGGCCCGTCGGAGACGATTACCGACGAGCAGTGGCAGGCCGATCTCGACCTCAAGCTCTTCGCGCAAGTCCGCTTCTGCCGCATCCTGATGCCGCAGATGAAGCAGCGCAAATGGGGCCGCATCATCAGCGTGCTCAATATCGGCGCCAAGGCGCCAGGCGCCGACAGCGCGCCGACCTCGGTCAGCCGCGCCGCGCAGATGGCGTTGACCAAGGCGATGTCGATGGAAGGCGCGCCGCATAACGTGCTGGTCAACTCGCTGCATGTCGGTGTCATCGTCAGCGATCAGATCAAGCGCCGCTTTGACCGCGAACGGCCCAATGTCAGCTTCGAGCAGTATGTCGCCGAGGCTGGCAAGGGCGTGCCGCTGGGGCGCATGGGCAAGGCGGAGGAATTCGCCAATGTCGCGACCTTCCTCGCCTCCGATGCCGCCGGCTACGTCACTGGCTGCGCGATCAACGTCGATGGCGGCCGCTCGCCGGTCGTTTAGCCCATTTTTCTCTCCCGCTCGCGGGAGAGGGTGCTGGGCGAAGCGAGGCGGGTGAGGGTCATCACCGACCAACCCTCACCCTCCCACGCCTGGCGGCGTGGGTCCCTCCCTCTCCCGCAAGCGGGAGAGGGTTTAAACGTCTCGCAAATACTTCGCTTCCAGCTCACGCCACTGCGCCGTGCCGACCGCTTCCTCGCGTTCCTGGAAGGTGCAGAGCTCGTGCTCGATGCGGCGCGCGTGGCCGTCCTCCTTCAGCACGGCGAGCACCTTTTGCGCGGCACGGATCGCCGCGCGATGCGTCTGCGACGGGTAGATGCCGAGCCGGAAACCCATCTCCTCCAGCTCACTGGCGGCTAGCATCGGCGTCTTGCCGCCCTCGAAGACATTGACGAGGTTGGGCCCATTGACGCTGCGCCCGACGATGCGCAGCTCCTCGACGCTCTGCGGCGCCTCGACAAAACCGACATCGGCGCCGGCTTCGAGATAGGCGTTGACCCGGTCGATCGCGGCACTGAGCCCCTCGACGGCGCGTGCGTCGGAGCGGGCGATGATCACCATGTCGGCGTCACGCCTTGTATCGACCGCGGCCTTGATCTTGCCGACCATCTCGGCCTTGGAGATCACCTGCTTGCCTTCGTAATGGCCGCATTTCTTGGGCGCGATCTGGTCCTCGATATGGAAGCCGGCAACCCCCGACTTCTCGTATTCGCGCACGGTGCGGATGACGTTGATCGCGTTGCCATAGCCGGTATCGGCGTCGGCGATCACCGGAACGCCAACCGCTTCGACCGTGAGGCCGATAAAACGCACATTCTCGACCACGGTCAGGAGGCCGAGATCGGGGTAGCCGCTGGCGCGCGAATAGCCGCCGCCGGTGAGATAGACCGCCTCGAACCCGGCGGCCTCGACAAGCCGCGCAGTCAGCGTGTCGTAGGCGCCCGGCACCATTGTGTAGCCGGACTTGGCGATCAGCCGGCGCAGTTGCTGGCGTGGGTTCATGGCTGGTTCCTCGATCAAGTGCGGCAGACATACGAGCTGCCTATGGCGCCAGCCCAACACAGCGCCGCAGGGCGGCGCTGTCAACCAGCCGTTAAGCAAGTTCCGGGTATGGTTCTCTTGTCCTCTTGCACGGCAGGTTTCTCACATGAAATCGTTTGTTCCGGCACTCCTCGGCGCTCTCGTCCTGTTGCCCATGGCGACCTGGGCCGACGACGCGAAGCCGCCGGCTGACGCGAGCGCCCAGCAAGCCCAGGGCTGCGGCATGGCGGACGGTGCGTTCGTCAATCAGGACGGCGGCACGGTTACGATCAACTGCGTCGGCGTCACGGCGGAATTCGGCGGCCAGCTCGCCGGCATCCTCACCTATGTGCTGCAGCGCCGGCTCGACCCCGAGATCGTCATCGCCAAGCTCGACGAGATCAACGGAGCCCCGGCCGCCAACACGCCGCGCAACCTGACGACCGACCAGGGCCAGGCGCTCATGCAGAGCCTCATGGCGAGCGGCAAACCGGCGACGGTCGCGGTCACCGCCGACCCCGAAGAGCCGGACGCGGCGAATTACGCGCTGGCGATCGCGACGCGGCTCGGCATGGCGGGCTGGCAAATAGCCGGCAGCCAGATCAGCCGCACGGTGCCGCCCGGCCTTAATGACATTCACGGCCTGGTGCTTGTCGTCCATGACGAGAAGAAGCCGCCGGCGATGGCCGAGGAGCTGAAAAAGGCGATGGCCGCGGCAAAGATTTTCCTGCCGATCATCTCGCGTCCAGAGGTAGCGCCCGATGCGGCGATGCTGTGGATCGGCAAGCGCCCGGTGCTCAACGCCGCGACGCAATAGCCGGCCGGGGAGATCGATCGGTATCGCTTCGCCCTACCCATCCGACTAGTTTGCTCCCGACCAGCAGGGAGGGAGCCCGCCATGACATTCCAGGTTCGACGCGTCGTCACCGGCCACGATGCCGACGGCAAGGCGATCGTCACCATCGATGACACAATCCCCGGCAACTCGGCGCGCCCCGGGGTGACGACGTGCGTCGCCTGGACCAGCGAGGGCTTCCCGGTCGACAACAACGGCCACGCCGATGAGGGCAAACGCCCGACCGGCACGACGCACGCCAATGGCACGGTGTTTCGCATCATCGAGTTCGCGCCGGGTAACGGGCCGCGCAACCACCGCACCAACTCAATCGACTATGCCTGCATCCTGTCGGGCGAGATCGACATGGAGATGGACGGCAGGGAAGTTCACCTCAAGGCTGGCGACGTGATCGTCCAGCGCGGCACGATCCATAACTGGATCAACCGCGGCGCCGAGCCCTGCGTCATCGCTTTCGTGCTGATTGCCGCGCATTCCGCGGTGGCCGGCGGCAAGATACTGCCGGCGGTGGGCTGATCACGGCTTCGCGATAGCAGGAGGCGGCGCGGGTACAACCGTCCCGGCCGGGAGCGCCGGCACGGCGCTCGGCGCAATCGCCGGGGGTGAGAATGAGGCCGGTGCTATGGCTGAGGCCGGTGTCGCGGTCGCCGGCGGCGCGGGTGGACTGGCGGCGGCTTTCGCCGCGACGGCCTTTACCGCATCGACGGCGTCGAGCTGCGCGGTGACGAGGGCGGGTGAGACATCCACGCCAAGGGTTTTGCCGGTGGACGAGGTAAAGGTGACGGCGAACCCGTTTCTATGCGCGCGCAGGTAATCCGCCGGCAGCTCGGCGGCGAACTCATCGGCATACGAGCAGCCCTGATCGCAGGTGATCTGGTTGCGGCTGATCGGGATGAACTTGAGTTTGGCGTTGGTGGTATCGTAGACGCCGTTCCACAGATAGGGCCCGCCGTAATAACTGTCCTCGACATAGAGCTGTTGCGCGGTTTCGCCGGTTTTGTTGTCGAGCCAGCTGCGCAGGCAGAAGAAGTTCGTGTCGTCGACGTCGAGAAACCGCGCGGTGTGCTGTTGCTTCGGGCCGACAAAGGCGATGAACCGGCCGCCCTGTTCCTTGGTTAGCTCGACGCCCGGGGCTTGCGGCTGCGGCGGCAGCTTTTCTTCGGGATTAAAGGCGGTGCAGCCGCCGAGGGCGAGCGCGAGCAGGGCACTCGCCGCAAGGTGCTTTATCATGGCGTTATCCTAGGATGGCTGCGTTGTCTTCGCCGAGCGCCGGCGCACGTTTCGTGAATTCCGGCCGCGCGCCGTCGAACGACAGCGGCAGGCCGACCAGCGACAGCGCGCCGTTCTGCTGGATCTGGCCGAGCGCCTCGGTCTGCGCGTCAGCGACGACCTGATCCATCGCATTGATCGGGCCGCTGGGAATGCCTTGCGCTTCGAAGAGCGCCGCCCAATGGCCGCGCGTCTCGGTCTTGAAGATATCAGCGAGGATCGCGACCAGTTCCTTGCGATGGACGACGCGGCTGCCGTTGGTCGAGAAGCGCGGGTCCTCGGCGAGGCTCGGGCGGCCGAGCGCGGCGGCGAGCCGGCGGAACAGATTGTCATTGCCGGCGGCGACCATCATGTAGCCGTCCGCCGCCTCGAACGCTTGATAGGGGACGATCATCGGCACGCCCGAGCCGTGGCGCGCCGGCACCTCGCCGGTCGTGAGATGATCGGCGAGCAAGATGCTCATCAGCGCCAGCGAGGTTTCGTAGAGCGAGGTGTCGACGATGCCGCCCTTGCCGGTGCGGTCGCGCTCGCGCAGCGCGGCGAGAATGCCGACCACCGCCCAGTTCGCGGTGCCCATATCGATGATCGAGGCGCTGACCCGCACTGGCGGGCGGCCGTCCTCGCCCAGGAGGCTCATCAGCCCCGAATAGGCCTGCATCATCGGGTCATAGCCGGGCCGTTCGCGCAACGGCCCGACCGCGCCGAAAGCGTTGAGATTGCAGCAGACGAGGCCCGGCTTCTCGGCAACGAGCGCGGCGGGAGCGAGGCCATATTTATCGAGCGCGCCGAATTTGAGGTTGTGGATCACCACGTCGGCGCGTTCGAGGATGAGCCGCTTGAGACGGGCCGCGTCTTCCGGGTTGGCGAGATCGCAGGTGATGCCCTGCTTGCCGCGGTTGACCGCGTGGAAGCAGGTCGCCGCGCCCTCGGCGAAGGGCGGGCCCCAGCCGCGGCAGGCGTCGCCGCCTTTCGGGTTCTCGACCTTGATGACCTCGGCGCCGAGCTCGCCAAGGATCATCCCAGCATAGGGCGCGGCGATCGAATGGCCGATCTCGACGACGACAAGCCCGGACAGCGGGTGGGCGGACGACATGATGGCTCTCCAAGGGCGCTCTCCCGCATAGCCCTTAACAGTCTCAGACTTTGGATGGCAGAGCTTTTTTGTGAGCATCGATTCGCGACTAGATATGGTACAGTGAACGCCCTCCACCCCAAAATGGCGTTCGAGGTTTAGGTGTTTTCCACGAAGACAGTATTCGTCGTTGGTGCTGGCGCCAGCCGAGAGGCCGGGCTGCCCACCGGGGACGAACTAAGGCCAATCATCGCAGATAAGCTGAACTTAAAATATGACTGGACTTCGGATCCCCTTTCTCCAAAAAGCGGGGACCGAGCAATAGCGGGCGCGCTGTTCCAATATTCGCGGCAAACACAACAGGATATGAACACCTTTCTTCCTGAAGCTTGGAAAATCTCGGAGGCGATGCCACAAGCTATATCAATCGACAATTTTATGGACGCACATTCCGATAATTTTGGTATTCAATTATGCGGAAAACTTTCGATTGTTCAAGCGATTCTAGAGGCTGAGACGAACAGCAAATTGATGATTGATGAAAGGAAGCAAAAGCCCTTTGATCCAAACAGACTTTCTGGTACTTGGTACGAAGCATTTTTTAAAATGCTTACTGAAAATGTGCGTCTGAAAGACATTGACGACATATTTAAAAATGTATCATTCACAGTCTTCAATTATGATCGTTGCATCGAACAATTTCTTTTTAAATCTTTGCAAAACTATTATCGAATAGATTCTAATGATGCCTTTACTCTCCTTGAGAGGCTTAATATAAATCATCCCTATGGCTCGGTTGGTCAACTACTTACGCGAGGGCCCGGCGGGGCTGTAAGTTTTGGGGGCCAAAATCGCGGAATAAATCTAATCGATATTGCAAGTCAAATTAAGACGTTCACAGAGCAGGTCGAGGACGAAGCAGCCCGCGATGCCCTTCGAGCACAGGTACAACAGGCTGATACGTTGGTCTTCCTCGGTTTTGCATTTCATCAGTTAAATATGGAGCTTATAACCCCAGAGACAAAAAGCGAATGTCAGCGCACTTTTGGAACCGCATTCGGCATATCGGAAGCCGACATAGATGTGATTCAATTTGATATACATAAAATGCTTAACAGACAATGGGGCTCTGGTCTCCAAATACACCTCAATAATAAGCTCACCTGCGCAGAATTATTTCCAAATTATTGGCGTAGTCTGTCACAACGGTAGATACTGAATTATTGTTTAGCTCGAACAGCGCTTCCATGTAACATTGACTAGCTGAACTTTCTACTCTCTGTGCCCGGAGCCTTGTCCCCGCGAGGCTGGGACGTGTCCGTGGTGAATTTATCGGCCGCCTCGTCTAAGGTGCGCGGCGAAGAAGATACGTCGGGGAGGACGACATGAAACGCAGTCAAGGGGAAATCGAGGACAAGGTGTCACAGCGCCTGCCGCGGCGCGCGCTGATGCGCGGGGTCACGATCGGCGGCGCGGCGGCGCTGCTGTCGCAGATGGGCGAGCAGGCGCGGGCGGCCGACGCCGGGCCGTTCCCCGATCATCCGAAATGGCGCTTCGTGTTTGTCAATCACGTCACCAACAACCCGTTCTTTGTGCCGACGCAGTACGGCATCCAGGATGCCTGCGCGCTGCTCGGCGTCGATTATCAGTGGACCGGGTCGGAGACCTCCGACGTCGCGCAGATGGTCAACGCGTTCAACACGTCAGTTGCCGCCAAGGCCGACGCGATCGCGGTATGTCTTGTCGATCCTCATGGCTTCGATCGGCCGGTCGAGAATGCGCTGCAGGCCGGCATCCCGGTGTTCAGCTACAACGCGGATTCGAAGAGCAACAAGCGGCTCGCCTATATCGGCCAGGATCTGTTCCTCTCGGGCCAGATGATGGGCGAGCGCATCGTCAAGCTGGTGGGGTCGGGCAAGGTCGCGATCTTCATCGCGACGCCGGGGCAGCTCAACCTGCAGCCGCGCGTCGACGGGGCGATGGACGCGATCAAGAAATCGGGCGCCGACATCCAGGCGACGATGATCGCCACCGACCCGACCGCCAATGCGGGCTTGTCGAAAATTCAGGCCTATTACCTCGGCAACCAGGATGTGAAGGGCCTGTTCGGCGTTTCCGGCGGCGACACGATGAACTCGGGCCTCATCAGCCGGCAATACAACCTGCCGGAAAAGGGCGTGAAGGCCGGCGGCTACGACATGCTGCCGAAATCGCTGGAGGCGGTGCGCGACGGGTTCCTCGAATTCGTCATCGATCAGCAGCCCTATCTCCAGGGCTTCTACACCGTGATGGAGATGTTCACCTTCAAGGTGTCGGGCGGCCTGGCCGGCGCGGCGGATGTCGATACCGGACTCAAATTCGTCACCAAGGACGCGGTGGGCCCGTACATGGAAACCAAGTCGCGCTACGAAGGCAGCGCCAAGGATGCGCTAATCGTCCCGCACAGCGGGCCGATCGGCGGGTGAGGGCGACTTCGGCGAGCGTTCCGGCCATGGTACCTGCCTCTCACCCGCCCACGCCCCCGGCGTGGGCCCCTCCCTCTCCACGCAGGCGGGGTGAGGGATTCTGGCGCACTCCCTGTCCCCGCGAGCGAGGAGAGGGTTGGGGCGAGGGGCAGCCATCAGTCCCATCGCCGAGGAACACCCCATGACGACGGAGAACGCAGCCGAGATAGGGCTGGCCCGCCGGGCCTACGGCTTCCTGCTGCGCCCGGAAGCCAGCGTCATCGTGGTGTCAGTGGCGCTCGTCGTTTATTTCGAGCTCGCGAACCGGAATTTCCTGACCAATGCCAATGTCGTGACCGTGTCGCAATTCGTCGCGGCGCCGGTGATCATCGCCTGCGGCGAGATTATGCTGCTCATCTGCCGCGAGATCGATCTCTCGGTCGGCCAGGTGTTCGCGCTGGCGCCGTTCCTGATGCAGAACGTGCACGATTGGGGCGTCCCCGAGCCGGTCGCGATCCTCGTCGCGCTCGCCGCCTCGGCGCTGATCGGTCTGACGATCGGCCTCATCACCATAAGACTGAGCGTACCGTCGTTCATCACCACACTCGGCATGCTGTTCCTCATCACCGGCCTGACGCTCACCATCTCGCGCGGCTACCCGGCCGACACCGCGGGCGGGCCGCTTTTGACCGGGATCATGGGGGTGTGGAGCTATTCCGAGATCGTCTGGGCACTGGTCGTCGTCTTCTTGATGCACGTGGTGCTGCGCCATACGCGCTGGGGCCTTCACTCCGTCGCAATCGGCGGCAATCCCGTGGCTGCGGCGGAGGCGGGGATTGCCATCAACCGCATCAGGGTCGCCAATTTCGTGCTGACCAGCACGCTTGGCGGGCTGGCCGGGCTGCTGGAGGCGTTTCGCGTCGGCTCGATCGACCCGCTCGCCGGCGGCAGCAACATCATGTTCCTCGGCGTCGCCTCGGGGATCATTGGCGGCACGGCGATTGCCGGCGGCGCCGGGACGATCATGGGCGGCCTCGTCGGCGGGATCATGCTCGGTGTGCTGCAGGACGGGTTCACCTTGCAAGGCATCAACGCGTTCACCTTCGACATCGTGATCGGCGCGGCGATCCTCATCGCGATGGTGGCGAACATCCATCTGGCGCGCTTGCGTGACCGGGGGCCAAGATGAGCGACGCCAAGCCGGAAGCGATCCGCGCCGAGAACATCGTCAAGCGCTTTGGCACGGTGGTGGCGCTCGACGGGGTGTCGATGAATGTCGCGCGCGGCGAGACGCTCGGCATCCTCGGCGACAACGGCGCCGGCAAGTCGACGCTCATCAAGATTTCTGACCGGCTTTCACCAGCCGGATTCGGGCCAGATCTCGGTCGACGGCAAGCCGGTCAGCCTCGCCTCGGTCGATGAGGCGCGCGCCTTCGGCATCGAGTGCGTCTATCAGGATTTGGCACTCGTCAACGGGCTCAGCATCTACCACAACATGTTCCTCAACCGGGAACCGTTGTGGGGCGGTTTCCTCAAGCTGCTCGACCATAAGACGATGCGGCGCCGCGCCCGCGAGGCGCTCGACGAGATCGGCGTCAACATTCCGTCGATCGACGTCGAGGTCGGGCAGCTTTCGGGCGGGCAGCGGCAGGCGATCGCGGTGGCGCGCGCGGTGTCGTCGCATGCGCGCATCCTGCTGCTCGACGAGCCGCTCGCGGCGATGGGCGCGCGCGAGGCGCGGCTCATCATCGACCTCATCGACCGGCTCAAGGAACGCGGCGACATCGCCATCGTGATGATCGCGCATAATTACGCGCAGACGCTCGAAATCTGCGACCGCGTGATGCTGATGCAGCACGGCGAGGTGACGTTCGAGAGCCACACTGCCTCGACCTCGGCCGAGGAGCTGCTCGAGATCGTGCGCCGCGAGTACCGTGCAGTGCGCGCCGGTTGAACGCCCCAGGCGGTAGCCGATGACATGCGGTACGCGTTCATCGCTAGCGTCGCGTTGTTGGCTTCCGGTCCCGCTTTCGCCGGGCCGCCGTTTCGCACTGACGATCCCATCCCCGTCGACGAGGGACATTGGGAAATCTATCTTTTCTCGATGGCGACAAAGACCCGCGGCGACATGTCTGGGACGCTTGCGGGGATCGACGCCAATTACGGTGCGGTACCCAATCTTCAGCTGCACACGACGATTCCACTCAATTTTGACGCTCCAAGCGAGGCGGGCCTGCAGCTCGGCTCCGGTGACGGCGAGATCGGTGCCAAATACCGATTTCTGACCGAGGATGAAAAGGATGAAAATGGCTGGCGTCCACAGGCGGCAATCTATCCCGCGATCGATTTCTCGACTGGCGACGCCTCCCGCAACCTCGGTACCGGGCGAACCCATGTTTTTCTGCCACTTTGGGTGCAAAAATCTTTTGACCCCTGGGTGACCTTCGCCGGGCAGAATACGGCTTCAACCCAGGCCCGGGAAATTGCAACTTCTGGTATTTCGGATGGGCGGTCCAGCGCCAGATCACGGACAATTTTTCGCTCGGCGCTGAGTTTTTTCACCAGACGCCGGACACGACGACCACCGCTGACCAAACCGGGTTTGATGTCGGCGCTGGGTATGACCTGAACAAACATTACCATTTGCTGCTTTCGGTCGGTAAGGGCATCCAGGGCAAGAGATCGAACGAATTGTCATACTATCTGGCGGTGCAGTGGACATTCTGAACCGCGTATCGTTGCGGCGTTCTCGGTCCCCGCGGTCACTCTTACCTTCTGGATCATCAAGATCGCAGCCACGACCCTGGGCGAGACCGGCGGCGACACGGTGACGATGACGTTCTTGCACGCCGATAAAAATGCCGATAATGGCGGCTATCTCATCGGGACCGCGCTGTTCCTTTCCGTTTTGGTGGCTCTTGTCATCTGGCAGATCGCGGTAAAGCGGTTTCATCCATTCCTCTATTGGGCGACCATCGTCGCTTCGACCACCGCCGGCACGACGATGGCCGATTTCGCCGATCGCTCGCTCGGTATCGGTTACACCGGCGGTTCCACCTTGCTGCTCGCCTGCGTGCTGACCGCCCTCGCGTTGTGGTATCTGTCGGAAGGCACGATCGCGGTCGAGACCGTCAACACGCCGCGAGTCGAAGCCTTCTATTGGGCGGCGATCACCTTCTCGCAGACCCTGGGTACGGCGCTGGGCGACTGGATGGCCGACACGTCCGGGCTCGGCTATGCCGGCGGCGCGGTGGTGTTCGCCGCCGGGCTCGCGGTGCTGGCCGGCCTCTATTTCCGGACCAGCGTGTCGCGCGTCGGGCTGTTCTGGGCGGCGTTCATCCTGACCCGGCCGCTCGGCGCGACGGTCGGCGATTTTCTCGACAAGCCCAAGCCCGGCGGCGGCTTGGCGCTGAGCCGGCCGCTCGCGTCCGCGGTTATCGCGGTGCTCATAATCGCGTTCATTTTGCTATTGCCACAGCGCGCCGGCCGCCATCCCGAGCACGCGTAGCCAGACAATAGCTTTTGCTGCCGCAATCGTGACTTTTAACGGCCCGCTTTTGTCAAAATTTAAACGGTAAGTAACGTTGGGGTAAAATAAACAGAAAATTGAAACGGGTTGGTTGCACATGGAAACTACTACTCGTCCACGCCGTTTTGTGGGCGCTATGGCTACCAACGAACATGCCGAATTCTTGCGCCGGCAAGCGGTGACACTAAGCGAATTGGCGCGGCGCTGGCCGCAAATCGCCGAACAGCTGCGCCGCCTCGCCGCGCAACTTGAAGAGATGGCCGACGAAGTCGACGGCATGCCGGGCCCGACGGAAACCTGACGCTCGGGTTCCCCGGTGCTATCTTGCCGGCAGCCCATAAACGAGGATCCGGCGATGCCCTATGGCGACCATTCCGACGATAGCGTGACCGTCGCGCTTGGCGAGGATTACCCTGAGCTGCGCGAGTCGATCCGCAAAATCTGCGAGGGCTATCCCGGCGCCTACTGGCGCAACCTCGAAGACGAGCAGGCCTACCCGACCGCCTTCATCGAGGAGCTGACCCGCGGCGGGTTTCTCGCCTCGCTGATCCCCGAGGAATATGGCGGCTCGGGCCTGCCACTGCGCGCCGCGGCGGTGATCCTCGAAGAGATCAACGCGTCGGGCTGCACCGCCAGCCAGGGCCACGCCCAGATGTACATCATGGGCACCTTGCTGCGGCACGGCAGCGCCGAGCAGAAGCAGAAATACCTGCCGAAGATCGCGACCGGCGAACTGCGGCTGCAGGCGTTCGGTGTTACCGAGCCCACCACCGGCTCCGACACCACCAAACTCAAGACCCGCGCCGTCCGCGAAGGCAATTCGGGCTACGTCGTCAATGGACAGAAGGTGTGGACCTCGCGCGCCCGGCACTCCGACCTAATGTTGCTGCTCGCCCGCACCACCCCGGTCGAAGAAGTGAAGCGCCGCACCGACGGACTCTCGGTGTTTCTCGTCGACCTCAAGGAAAACCTCGGCAAGGGGCTCGAAATCCGCCCGATCGACGCGATGATCAACCACAACACCACCGAGGTGTTTTTTGACAATCTCAAGATCCCCGCCGAGAGCCTGATCGGCGAGGAAGGGAAGGGGTTCCGCTACATCCTCGACGGCATGAACGCCGAGCGCATCCTGGTGGCGCAGGAATGCATCGGCGACGGTCGCTGGCTTCTCAACAAAGGCGTCGAGTATGCCAAGGAACGCGTCGTTTTCGACCGCCCGATCGGGCAGAACCAGGGCGTGCAGTTTCCGTTGGCCCGCGCCTTTGCCGAGTTGGAAGCGGCCGACATGATCTGCCGCCGCGCGGCCGCGCTCTTCGATGCCGGCAAGGAATGCGGCGCCGACGCCAACATGGCGAAATTGCTAGCATCAGAAGCCACCTGGCACACCGCCGAAGCAACAATGCAGACCCATGGTGGCTTCGCCTTTGCGCGCGAATACGATATCGAGCGCAAATGGCGCGAATGCCGGCTCTACCAGACCGCGCCGATCTCGACCAACCTCATCCTCGCCTATATCGGCCAGCACGTGCTCGGCATGCCGCGGAGCTACTGACCCTCACCCGGCTCGCGTCGGCGATCCCGCCGCGATCCGCCCTCTCCCGCAATGCGGGAGAGGCGAGGGACCCGCGCCGAAGGCGTGGGAGGGGTGAGGGTGTGCCGCCCGTTAGCCCGCGGGTTGTTCGACGACCACCTCGATGCGGCGGTTCTGCGCGCGATCTTTGGCGTTATCGTTCGGGGCGACGGGGTGGGTGTCGCCGCGGCCCTTGGCCGAGATAATGGCAGGGTTGATGCCCTTCGAGGTCAGATAGCGAACGACCGCGTCAGCCCGGCGCGACGACAGGTCGAGATTGTCGACGATGCCCCGCTTCTTGAGCGCCGCGCCGACCGGCTTGTCATCGGTATAGCCATAGACGACCACCTTGTCGTTTGGCCCTAACCCGCTGTTGAGCGCCGGGAGAAGGGCGGTGAGCTTGGCACGTCCGGCGCGGGTCAGCGTGTAGCTGCCGGAACCGAAGGCCAAATCGCTGGCCATCGTCAGCAAGGTACGCTCCGACATGGTCTGCGGGCCGCTGATCGGCGGTGGCGGCGGCGCCGGCGGAGGAGCGGGCGGCGGGGGCGGCGGCGACGAGCAGGCGGCGAGGGCGAGCAAGGCGGCGACGACAATGGATCGGCTTCTAAGCATGGTCGATCTCCTGAAGATGCGCGTTGTGGGTCAAGTGATAGGCTCCCGCAACGCGCGAGTTCGTTGATCTGGATTACTTTCCAAACCCCCGGTTGCGTAACCGCCCATCATACGGCCGCAGCGGAAATATGGTTCATTTTGTCGCGACGCTTTTCGCCAATTCGGCGATTCCCGCCGCGGCGCCGACAAATTCGGCCGGCATCATGATGATGGTCATCGTGTTCTGCTCGGCGCCGACCTCGGTGATCATCTGCATGCGGCGCAGTTCGAGACCCGCCGGGTTCTGCATGATGACCTCGGCCGCCTGACGAAGCTGCCCGGCGGCGTCGAGCTCGGCCTCGGCCTTGATGAGCCGGGCGCGCTTCTCGCGCAGCGCCTCGGCCTCTTGCGCCATCGCGCGCTGCATCGAGGGCGGGATCTCGACATTCTTCATCTGCACGCGCTCGACCTTGACCCCCCACGGCTCGGTGACGTCGTCGATCGTCTTTTGCATCGTCTCGGTGACCTGCTCTTGCGATTTGAGGATGTCGTCGAGCGTGTACTGGCCGAGCCCGGCGCGCAGCGTCGTCACCGCGACCTGGACGACCGTGTTGGCGACATCCCGCACTTGGATGACCGCGCGGGCGGGATCGACGATGCGGTACCAGATCACCGCGTTGACCTTGATCGGGACATTGTCTCGGGTGATGCCTTCCTGCGCCGCGACATCGGTGGTGACGACGCGCAAATCGAGCCGGATCTGCCATTCGATGAGCGGCAGCACGAGGTAGAGACCCGGCCCGACGGTGCGGTTGTATTTGCCGAGGCGGAAGATGACGCCGCGCTCGTACTGGTTGGCGACGCGGATGCTGCGCAGCAGGATGATGACGACAATGGCGATGACGATGGGAACGATGTAGGAGGCGATATCCAGCGGCGGCATGCGGTCCCTCCTCTTGGTTCTGTTACGGCGCGGCGAGGCGCGCAAGGGCGGCGGCGTTGTCCAGCTCGTCGAGCGACATGATCCTATCCCATAGCGCGGCGGCTTGCGGCAGATCGGCCGTACATGCGGCGAACTTCGCGCGCGCGGCTTCGGGCCGCAGCGGGTTCGCCGGGCTGCCGAGCACCTCCGCGACATCGCAGGCGATGGTACGGGCGTCGGCGAGGTCGAGTTCCACCCGGACGGGGTGCAGCGCGTTCGGGTCGGGGTTGCCGTCGGCAACGACCTGAAGCAGGCCGGCGAGGGCGAGCGTGTCCGGGTCGGCGAGCGCCATGGAGCTGAAATCGTCAAGGCCGAGCGTGCCGCGCCGCAGGATCGCCGCGCCGCAATACGCGAGGCAGAGGCGCGCATGGGCGACGCTCATGTCCGGCGCGGGTCGGCGCCCCACCAGGCGATGGGTCAGCGGCGGGACGAGGAAGCGGCCGACTCTTACCTGGGCTGCGGTGACGCCGTGCGTGGCGATGAGGCGCTGCAGACCGTCGATGCCGCCATGCGTCGCGCGGCCGGAGGGAAAAGGCTTGTGCGACAGCTCGGCAATGCGCCAGACGCGCCCGAGTTCATCGAAAGGCGCGGCGGCGGCGGCGCCGTCGAACAGCGCGAAATAGCCGAACTGGCCGGAGATCGGCGCGCGCGGTCCCGGCACGCCGCGCCGCGCGAGCGCGACGGCGGTGACCGCACTGCGCGCTGCGAAGCCCATCTGCATCGCCAATTGCGGCGATGCCTCGATGTGGGCCTGCATCGTCCCGGCGCACTGGCCGTAATAGATGCCCAGTGCATTGCGGGTTTGCGCCTCGTCAAGGTTGGCGAGCATCGCCAGCGCCGCCGTCGCGCCAAACCCGCTGCAATTCGCCGGGCGGAAAAAGCGCATCGGCGCCCGCGAGCAGAGGCCCAAGGTCGCCGCGACATCGGTACCAGCGATAACCGCGCGCAGCAGCGCTTCGCCCGAGACGCCGCCATGGCGCTCGGCCAAGCCGAGCGCGCCGGCGAGCACCGCCGCCAGCGGATGCACCACCGCCGCCTCGTGCACGGGGTCGAATTCCTGGGAATGCACCTGGAAGGCGTTGACCATCGCGGCGGCGGCAACGGGAATGCGCTCACCGCTGCCCCACACCGTGGCCTCGGCCAGACCACCGGCGGCCATGTCGAGCACCTCGCCCCGCCACGGCGCCTTGGCGCCGGCAACGCCAACGGCGAGCGTGTCGGCGATGAAGGTCTTCGCCGCGGATCGCGCTTTGGCCGGCACTTCGCCGGCGGAGATCCGCGCGAGATGGGCGATGATCTTGTCGACGACAGGGTCTGCGAAATCAGCCATCAGCACCACCCCGGCGTAGGCAGGGGCCCATACTTCAGCCACTCGAAAAGCGGATAAATGTGTCCCGGCCTTCGCCGGGATGGCGACACGGGCTATTTCGCCGCCAGTTTCGCCACCACCCCGACATCCGCGAGCGAGTCGAGCCCGGTGATCGCCTCGCGGAGCTCGCGGGCGCGGGCGGCGCCGGCCACGGGCGCGGCGAGCGCATCAAATTTCTCGGCGAGACGGCGGCTTTGGGCGGCGATATCGGCCATCGGGATGCCCGCGTCAAACGTGGCGCTGGCCTTGCGGCCGTCCCTCGTTGTGACTTCGATTTCGGCGCCGGCTTCCGGGAAGTCGTCGCGGAAATCGAAATTCACCCGCTCGCGCAAGCCGACGAGCGCCGGGTCGGTCGCGGTGGCGACGCTATAGGCGCCAGAGACTCGCGGTGTCGACGCCGCTGAGTGCCATCGCCACTGTCTGGCGCAGGCTGAACTTGGCTTCGAGCCCGTCGGCCGGCGCTGGGATGTTGCACACCTTGTCGGTCGCGTGATGGAGCTTGAGATCGATCGCGGCGATATCCGCGGGCGCCACGCCCTGCTGGCGCAGCTGACGGCCGCATTCGATCGGCGCGTGCGTCATGTAGCAGGCGGCGTGATATTTAAAGAGATTGTTGAATATGTGATAGCCGCGTTTCGGCTCGGCGAGCGCTTTCTCCGGGACGAAGTCCGGCGAATGCGTCGCCGCGAAGCCTTGCGCGCATTCGACGATGTCGGGGCGACTGGAAAAGCCACGCGCGGCAAGGCGCGCGGCGAGCAGCCCGTTCTGTGCTGCCTTGCCGGCGTGGAACGGCTTGCACATCGTGCCGAATTGCGACTTGAGGCCGGCCGATTGCGTGCCGGCGATGCCGAGCGCGCGGGCGGTCGCCTCGGCGTCGAGGCCGAGAAGATGTGCGCAGGCCGCCGCGGCGCCGAACGCGCCGACTGTGCCCGTCGCGTGGAAGCCGCGGTTGTAATGGCCCGGGCGCAGCGTCATGCCGATACGGCAACAGGTCTCGTAGCCGGCCACAAAGGCGGCGATCACCGCTTTGCCCGAGGCTTTCTTTTCTTCCGCGAGGGCAAGCAGCGCCGGCAGGACCGCGACCGACGGATGCCCCGGCATCGCCAGGTTGACATCGTCGTAGTCGAGCGCGTGGGCGATGGCGCCGTTGACCAACGCCGCCGACAGCACCGGCAGCCGCGTCCCATGGCCGATGACCCCGGCCTGCGCCGTGCCGCCGGCCTCGCTTGCTTCTTCGAGCAGGATGCGAACCAGGTCGTCATCGGCTCCGGCCAGCCCAACGCCGAGATAATCGAGCACGCATTGCCGCGCCAACTCGCGCACCTCGTCGGGGAGCGCATCATAGGTCACCGCGACGGCCCGCTCGGCGAGCGTTCGGGTCAAGTTCGCGCCGCTCGATACCGCTGATCCGTCCATGTTATGTCCTCCCGTTGCGCCGAACGACGTTACGACCGCGGCGGCCGGTTGGAAATGGCTTCCTCGATTTCCGCCAATTGCACCGCCGACAGCGCGGCGAAGAGCGGCGTCAGTTCCGCGGTGATCCGCCCGACGCTGTTGCCGATCGCCGCAGCCATCCCAACCAGCCAAAGGGCGAGAAATGCCACGCCGGCGACGGGCAGCCACGGCGACAGTTTTCGTCCCCAAAGCTTCAGCGCCGCAGCTGTGCCGAGGCAAATGAAGACAACGTTCTGCGCGAATACCCCCTCGCGCCAGATATCTCCGCTCCATCGGTAGGACAGGAAACTCGCGGGCCAAGCAGCAAAGTTGAGCTGTATTGGATGGCCCGGAGCAGGAAATAGAAACTTACGCATGACCAGGTATGCCGTCGCGCCGGCCGCCGCAGCCAGCAGAACAAACCAATTGTAACCCCGCGATTGCGGGTCAACGAACAGTCGGTAAAGCGCGATGCTGCCGAAAATGATGAAGATGGTCTCGCGCTGCAGCACCGCGACAGCCAACAGGATCGCGAGAAGCCATCGATTCTCGATGAGATACAGGTAGAACAGCAGCGCGATCAGCAGCCACGCGACGCCGTCGGTGAGGCCGGTGAGGACGTCGATGGGCGCGTGAAACGACAGCAGGCAGAGAAACCCGCTCAGTAGCGCAAATCCTGGCACGTCGCGATCGGTCAAACGGTCGACGAAAGCGGTGGTGACGAGGGCGGCGAGGAGCAAACTCGTGTAGTTCACGACCAGCGCTGCGAACAGGAGTCGCTGCGTCTCGATGCCGGTCTGAAAGGCGATGGGCGTGTCGAAGAACGCGCCCGACTTGTAAACGAAGTAGGTCAGCACGGCGCTGACCTGCCGGTAGACGAACGGCGCCTGGGTTACGGTGAAGTCGAGCGGGTGCTCGTACATCCTGCGGTAGTGAAAAAAATCCATGCCGCGGGTGGCGGGCTCGAAATCCTTGTACGCAATATAAAGCTGGCCGTAGGAGGCGAGGGCTAGAACGGCGCCGTAGAGCGCGCGGAGGACGAGCCAGCGCGGCAGACGGTCGAGCTCGGCCATTCGGGTCAGCTCAGCGTCCCTTGAACACCGGCTTGCGCTTTTCGTTGAAGCTGGCGATGCCTTCGCGACGATCCTCGGTCGGCACCATGCGGTTATAGGCCTCGATCTCGAGCATCATGCCGGAAGCGAGGTCCATCTGCAGCCCGTAATGGATCGCGTGCTTCGCCTGGCGCACCGAGATCGGGGCGTTGTCGGCGATGCGGCGTGCGGTTTCCATGACCTCATCCATGAGCCTGTCAGGCGCGCAAAGCCGGTTGACCATGCCCCAGTCATAGGCGTCCTTGGCCGAAAAGGGTCGGCCGGAGAGAATGATTTCCTTGGCTCGCCGTTCACCGACCGCGCGCGGCAGGTTCTGCGTGCCGCCGGCGCCAGGCATGATGCCGAGAGTCACCTCGGTCAAGGCGAAGCGCGCGGTTTCGCTCGCGTAGATGAAGTCGCAGCACAGCGCCAGCTCGCAGCCGCCGGCGTAGGCGGCGCCGTTTATCGCCCCGATCACCGGCACCGGGCAGGCGATAAAGGCGCGGATCGCTCGCTCGAACAACAGGTGCTGGGCCTGCCAGGTCTCGTCCGACATGCCCTGGCGTTCCTTGAGGTCGCCGCCGGCGCAAAACGCCTTGTCGCCGGATCCGGTGAGCACGATGCAGCGGTGCTGGAGCGGATCGGCGTTGACGGCGTCGAAGAACGCCAGGAGGTCGCGGCCCATCTGTGTGTTCATCGCATTGGCGACCGCGGGCCGATTGAGCGTAACGACGATCAATCCGCCGCCTTGATTCTCGACCCGAATGGTTTCGTAGGTGCTGCTCATCGCGATCCGGCTTGCGTTTGGGGTAACCAGCTTATACTCGCCGCGCCACGATCGCGAGCGTCACCAATGAAAACCATCCATCGCACCTGGGTCGACTCGCCCGACGCCGTGACGCTGATCGACGCGCATCATCATCTATGGGAAATCGGCCAGGACAAGCATCCAGGGCTGCGTGGCGAACGCCACGATTTCTTCATGGGCGACAACAGCGCGATCCGCCGCGACTACCTGCCTGACGATTACCGGCGCGACGCGGCCGGGCATAATGTGCTCACCACCGTGCATTGCGAAGCTGAATGGGAGCGCGACGATCAGCTCGGCGAGACGCGCTGGATCACCGAGTTGCACGAGCGCCACGGCATTCCCGGCGCGATCGTCGCGCATGCCTGGTTCGATACGCCGAACGCCGAGGAAATCATCGCCGGCCAGGCAGCCAATCCGCTGGTGCGCGGCGTCCGCTCGAAGCCGGTGACAGCGGCCTCGCCCGACGGCATAACGCCGGGCGCGCTCGGGACGATGCAGGACGAAAAATGGTTGCGCGGTTTCGCGCTGCTCGAAAAATACGGGCTGTCGTGGGATTTGCGGGTGCCGTTCTGGCACCTTGCAGAGGCGGCGACGGTCGCGCGCGCCTTTCCGCGCACCAAGATCATCCTCAACCACACCGGCTTTCCGTGGGACCGCAGCGAAGAGGGGCTCGCCGCCTGGCGACGCGGCATGGAGGTGTTGGCGCGCGAGCCCAATGTTTGGGTCAAGGTCTCGGAATTCGGGCTCAGGGATCGCGCCTGGGACTACGACGACAATTACCGCGTCGTGCACGACGCGATCGCGATTTTCGGGATCGAGCGCGCGGTGTTCGCGACCAATTTTCCGGTGGCGAGCTTGCGGATCGGCTACGACGCGCTGGTGCGGGCGATGAGCCGCATGCTGGTCGATCGTTCGGCCGAAGACCGCGACCGGTTCTTTTGGAAAAACGCGGCCGAATTCTATCGGTTGCGAATCGCTTGAGCGGCCGACCCGGCACAACAGGTTGTGCGGGTTTCCAAGTTGAGGCCGAAGGTATTGTTACTTCACAGGTTTCGCGGCCCGACGGCAAGGGCAACCTGAGAGCACCGCCGCCCCTGTAGAGTTGGCGGGCTTTCACCGGCCTTGAGGGATGGCGCGTTGGCCTCGCAGCTGGTGGTCGTTGTCGATAACAGCGCCACCAACCTTAGAATTCTCGCCCGGCTTGCGGCGTTGCTGGGCGAGGCGGTTGCCGTACAGGCCTTCGCCGATCCGGCGGCGGCACTATCGGCCTGCGCCGACCAGCGCCCTGACCTCGTTGTCGCATCGGCCGCGATGGCGCAACTCGATGCCGCGGCCTTTGTCGGCCGGCTGCACGACGAGACGGGATGCGCCGAGGTGCCGGTCCTCGTCGTCGCCGGCTTCGACGATCGGGGGGCGATCGACCGGGCGCTCGACGCTGGCGCGGCCGATCATCTCATCAGCCCGGTCGATCATCGCGAATTCCGCACCAGGGCGCAGAATCTGCTGGCGCTGAGCCGCTATGCGCAGGCGGCGCGCGAGGAAGCCGCGTCGCATGGCGCCAACGGTCTGTCGCGTGCCCATGAGCGACTATTGCGCGTCATTGACGCTGTGCCGGCGCTGGTCTGCGCGACCGACGGTGACGGCCGCTACATCTTCTGCAACCACCGCTTTGCGTCGTTTGTCGGGTTGCGGCCCGGGCGGTTGATCGGCCGGCGGCCGCTTGAAGCGCATGACGACGCGCTCGCCCGGCGCGTCGCCGACCAGGACGCACGCCTCTTGGCGGGTGAAATCCTGCCCCCCTCCCTCGAGGAGGAGATCGTCGACCGCGACGGCAATTTCTGCGACTTGCTGACGACGAAATCGGTCTACCGCGACGGCGACGGGACCATGGTCGTCACCATCTGTCTCGACATCACCGCTCGCAAGCGGGCCGAGATGGACCTGATCGCCGTCAAGGACCACGCGGAGGTCGCCAATCGCAGCAAGACCGAATTTCTCGCCAATATGAGCCACGAGTTGCGCACGCCGCTCAACGCGATCATCGGCTTTTCGCAGGTCATGGCAGGCGAGATGCTGGGGCCGATCACGACGACCCGCTATGTCGGCTATGCGCGCGACATCCTGACGAGCGCCGAGCACCTGCTGGGCATCATCAACGACATCCTCGATGTCTCGAAGCTCGAGTCCGGTAAGCTCGATCTGACAGAGGAGCTGATCGACCTGCCGAAGGCCATCGCCGACCTGATCCTGCTGGTCGACGGCAAGGCGAAAGCGGCCGAAATAAAGCTGCTTGCGCGGCAGGAGGGCGAGCTACCGCTGCTCAAGGGCGATCCGCGCAAGGTGAAGCAGATCGTGCTCAATCTCGTGAGCAACGCGATCAAGTTCAGCCGTTCCGGCGGCGAGGTCGAAATCGTTCTGAAGGACAATGACGGCGCGGCGACGATCGCGATCGTCGATCGCGGTATCGGCATGGACCCGCACGAGGTCGAGCTGGCGATGACCCGTTTCGGCATGGTCGCGGGCGCGTGGACCCGCGACCATTCCGGCACCGGGCTCGGCCTGCCGCTGGCGATCGGCCTTGCCGACCTGCATGGCGCGAGCCTGACGATCGACAGCACCAAAGGTGTCGGCACGATCGTCACGGTCGCATTCCCAGCCGAGCGTTCCTACCCGGCGCAAAGCGAAACGGAGGCGGTCCGCTCGACCGGCTAGCAATGAAGTCACCCTTTCGCAAAGAGGAACCGGCAATGCCGCGCAGCTCCCTAGGCTGGTTGGCGTCGGACGCCGCGAGGAGCGGCTCGATCGGCCCCTCGCTGTTTCGCGCCCGCGCGGAACCGGCAGCGCCGCCACAGCCGATCGCGCCGGCGGTGACTCCTGAGCCGCCACGACGCCCGGCGATCGCTCATGTGGCGCGCCTGACGGCGGCCGGGTTGGGGCTGGCGGGCATTTTCCCGCCGCTCGCTTTCACCGCGCGGCCCGGCGAGCTCGGTCTCGTCCTCGGGGTGCCGGCATCGATCGCGCTGACCGCGCTCTTGATCCTCGCGCCGGCGCTGGTCGGGCTGGCCACCGCGATGTTCGGGCTGGAGGGCATCCGCGAGAACTTTAGCTCGCGCGGTGACAAGGAACACGAGCAAGCGGTATTGCGGGTGTTCGTCGCGGCCGCGGCGGTCGTTTACGGCTTTGCTTTCACCGGGCGGGGGGAGACGGCGGACGCATGCCGCATCGTCGCTGCGTTGGGGCTCGCCGGTGCCTGGGTCTTTCTGCTGCTGGCGATCCTCGATCCGTTCGCGTCGCCGCTGCGCCATTACGCCGGGACGATCTACGACGCGGCGCTTTTGGCGGTGTTTCTGCATGTCGGTGCGGTGCTGACCGCGCCATGGTTTCCGCTGTTCCTGCTCGGCACGTTCTACGCGGGGTTCCGCTTCGGTCCGACGGCGCTCGGCGTGGCGGCGCTCGCCAACCTCATCGGCTTCGCGACGGTGATCGTGACGACCGCGTTCTGGCAGCAGCAGGTGCTGTTGGCCCTCGGTCTGCTGGCCGCGCTGGTGGTGCTGCCGGCCTATGTCGGCCGCATGGTGCGGGAGGTGGCCCAGTCGCGCGCCGCAGCGACGGCGGCGCAGGCGGCGCGCACACGGTTCCTGATGGTCATCAGCCAGGCGCTGCGCGCGCCGCTTGACGCGATCATCGGCGCCGACGAGCTGGCGGGCCGCGAGACCGAGGCGCCGGCGGTGCGGCCGTCGGCGCGGGCGCTGCTGTCGCAGGTCAGCAACATCCTCGACTTCTCGGCGATCGAGGCGGGCGCGTTCGTGCCTGAAGTCGAGGCGTTCGATCTGCATCGCGTGATCAACGAGACGCTCGCGGAACGCCGCGCCGAAGCAAGATCGCGCGGCCCGCGCTTGCACGTTCATATTGATCCGCGCCTGCCATACAGGCTGCGCGGCTGGCCGCAACAGCTCGCGCAGATCATCGACTATCTCGTGGCGCGGGCGATCGAGGTAACGGCGGACGGCGCCGTCCGCATCGCGATCGACGCGGCCGGCCGCAGCGGTGACACGCTCAGTCTGCGCATCGCGGTGCGCGATGAGGGGGCGCCGATCGCACCGGGCGATGCCGAGGCGCTGCTGAACCCGTTCTCTGGCCCCGCAGCCGGGGAGACGGCAAGCGCGCATGGTGTGTTCGGGCTGGCGGTCGTGAAGCGCCTCGTCGAGCTGATGGGCGGCGGCATCGCGATCGAAAGCCGTGGCGCGAAGGGTGGCTCGTTTATCATCAGCGTGCCGCTCACCGTCGACGAGCCGGAAATTGACAGCGAACTTAATCTCGGCCGCTGCCTGGTGCTGATCGCCACCGAGGACAGCCAGTTCGCCAGCGACCTTGCCGAGCCGCTCAACGCCTGGCATGGCGACCCGCGCTGGATCGAGGGGTTCGGCGGCACGCTTGGCTTCGACCGGCGCGACGCCGGCGCGTGCAGCGTACTGATCGTCGATGGGCGCAGCCACATGCTGGCGGCGTTGAGTTTCGCGCATCGGGCCGTCAGCGGCGCGGCGGCGCCGTCCTTTGTGCTGGTCGTTGCCGAGACGGCGCAAATCGACGGGCTCCTCGAGCTGACAGATGGCGAGCTCGACGGCGTACTGGCGGCGCCGCTCGATTACCAGCAGCTCGCCAACGCGCTGCACTCGCTGCCGCTGTGGCGCGGCGCGGCGCCGCGCCCGGTGATGGTGCCCGAGACGATCGCGCTGATCGACCAGCCGGAACCGCCACCGGTCCCAGTGCCCGAGCCCGAGCCCGAGCCGGAACCCGAGCAGGTACCGCAGGTGACGCCAATTTCGATGCATCCGCGTTTCGGGGCGGAGACGCAGTTGGTTGATCCCCGTGCGATCGCGGCGCTGCGCGGATTGGGCGGCGGCGACGCGTTTCTCGCCGAGATCATCGACAGCTTTCGCAGCGAGACCAAGGAGATCATGAATCGGATCGTCCGCGCCGCGGCGGCGGCGGATGTCGGCAACTTCGCCCGCGGGCTGCACGCGCTGCGCAGTTGCGCCGGCAACCTGGGCGGCACGCGGTTGTGCGAGCTGTTGCTGGCAATGCGCGACATCAGCCAGCGGGAGCTGCGCGAGCAAGGCAGCGGCGTCGTGCAAAAGCTCGGCAACGAACTGGCGCGGCTCGACGCGGCGCTGGTCGAGTTCTTACCGGATCGTGACGCCGCCACCGCACGCCGGGGGGCCTAGCCTTCAACCGCTTCTCTGAGCGCCTGCCACAAGGCCAGCTTCTCGGCGAAGCTGCGGCTGGCATGAGCCGGGCTGGTCGACGGCAGGTGGAGATAGGTCAGGTCCGGCCGGCGGGTGAAATGCCGGTCGTAAAGCCGCCGGGCGGTGCCGCCGTTGAACGCGACCGTGCGAATGCCGGGGTTGGCGTCGAGCAACTCGTGGATGGTGTTCGGCACTTCGCGTTTGATCTCGGTGTCGAGGCTGGCGCGGCGTTCGGCCATCGCGCAGACATCCCATAGCGCGATGCGGCGCGCGATCACAAAGGCGAGCCGTTCCTCGTAAACCTCCGAGGGGGTCGCGCCGAACAGCGTGTGGATGATCGGCCAGAACAGGTTGCGCGGATGAGCGTAGTAGCGGACCTGGCGCAGGGATTCTTCACCGGGTAGCGTGCCGACCACCAGCACGCGCGGGCCGGCGCCTATGATCGGCGCGAAGCTGCGTTTGGCGATGGCGAAAGGGGGCGCAGTCAGTCGACGTAACGCCCGAGGCGCACCGCGGTCTGGCCTCGGATCAGCCGTCGCGACGGCATGATCAGCACGCAATTGTCGTAGGGCGTGCGGACTTCGCGGTCGCCGTCATGGCCGATCACACTGCCCCGCTTCGAGATGACTTCGAGGCCGATATAGGGCTGGACGAATTCGAAGCGGTTGCCGGTGATGGTCACCGCCTCGGTGACCTCGATCACCTTCTGCTTCGGCGTCGCGTCGAAATCGGGTCCGCCGAGCGCGGCGACGTCGTCGCGCATCACCACGCCAAGCGCGATCAGGAAGCGCAGCGTGACATCCATCGCGACTTCGGCGGCACGCTTTTCCCAATGCTGTCCGGCCTCGATGAGTAGCGCCGTCTTGGGCGAGGCGGGGTCGCCGAACCCGCCGTAATCGCGCATCCGCGGGCCGGCGGCGTGGCCCGCGTCGCACATGATGATCTCGGGGATGCCAATTTGGCGGGCGAGCTCGCGCGACTTGTCGAGCAGCCCCGCGAGCATCAACGGCGCCGTCGCGTATTGCATCGAATGCAGGTCGAGCAGGTAGTCGGCGGTGTCGATGATCGGCCGCATCGCGCGGGCGCGCTGCAACTCGGCGGAATTGCGCGGGCCGTCGAGCGTCGCCGGCAACCACAGCCGGTTGAAGTCTTCATCGATATAGCGCGAGGCGATCGGATAACGCGGGTCGAATTCGAGAAACGCGCCGACATTGTTGAAGGCGAGCGTCAGTCTGCCTCGGCGCGGCCGGATATTGGCGCGCAACAGTCTGTCGATCGCGATCGCACCGCAAATCTCGTTGCCGTGAGTGAGGCCGAACACCGCGACATGCGGCCCCGGCTCGACGGCGGTGAAGGTCGTGACGTAGTCGACCCCCGTATTGCCGGCGCGGTAGGCCGAAATGTCCGGGGCGACAAGCTCGACATTGTATCGGAGGTCGGACAAGGCGCGCGCCTCTAGCTCACCGAGATCCGGTCGATCAGGCGCTGGAGAAACGCCTCGCAGCGGGCGATCTGTTCGAGCGCGACGAACTCGTCGGGCTTGTGCGCCTGGTCGATCGAGCCGGGGCCGCAGATCACCGTCGGGATGCCGGCTGCGGCGAAGAGCCCGCCTTCCGTGCCGAAAGCGACCTTGACCGTGCCGTTGGCGCCGGAAAGCGCGGCGGCAAGCTGCGTCGCTTCATGATCGGTCGGGGTGCTGAGCGACGGGGCGGCGGAAATTTCGTCGATGGCAATACCAGTCGTGGCCTGCACCGCGTGCATCTCGGGCAGCAGGGTCGCGGCGTATTCGCGGATTTCCTTGATGAAGCCCGGAACGTCGTCGCCGGGGAGCGGCCGGATCTCGAAATCGAACTCGCAATCGCGCGGCACGATGTTGAGCGCGGTGCCGCCATGGATAAGTCCGGTATGGATCGAGGAATAGGGCGGCGCGAAATCCGGGTCGAACGGGCCGCGGTCGCGCTTGCGGCGGGCGATTTCCTTCAATTTGGCGATGATTTCGCCGGCCGCCTCGATGGCGTTGACGCCGAGATGAATGAGCGAGGAATGCGCCTCGTGGCCATGCACATGGCAGCGGTATACGTGCTTGCCCTTGTGGCCGATGCCGACCTGCATCTCGGTCGGTTCGCCGACAATGCACAGACGCGGCTTGTTCGGCCGGTCCTTCAGCACCTCGATCAGCGTGCGGATGCCGA
Source organism: uncultured Alphaproteobacteria bacterium (assembly GCA_963712835.1). Taxonomy (GTDB): domain Bacteria; phylum Pseudomonadota; class Alphaproteobacteria; order ATCC43930; family CGMCC-115725; genus DATARH01. Next base: position 446,844 of record CAVQJJ010000002.1, read on the forward strand.
TGCAGCCGATCTCCTCGTCATACGAGAAGGACAGATGGATCGGCTCGCGCAGCTTGCGTTTCACGAGCTCGGGGACGAGCGAGAGCAGCGTCGCGACAAAGCCTTTCATGTCGGCGCTGCCGCGGCCGTAGAGCCGGTCTTCCCGCTCGGTGATCTTGAACGGGTCGGTGTGCCAGTCCTGGTCGTCGACCGGAACCACGTCGGTATGGCCGGACAGCATGATACCGCTCTGATTGTCCCGGCCGATCGTCGCGTAAAGGTTGGCCTTTTGCCCACCGGCGTCGAACACCAGCTCGCTCTTGACGCCGTAGCCGTCGAGATAGTCGCGGACGAAGTCGATCAGCGCCAGGTTCGAGTTCCGGCTGGTCGTGTCGAACGCCACGAGCCGTTTCGTCATCTCGATCTTATCAATCGCCGCGCGGGCCAATCGGCCCTCCGTTCGTCCGAAAATGAGCCGCGCAAAATAGGCCGCAATCGTGCTGAAACGCCAGCGCCTTACCGCGGCGTGTTCGCGGCATGTTTTCTGCGAGGGCGAGCCCCAGCGGCTTGGCTCTTTTCTCGGCAGCTTGCTTATGCGATGGAACACAAGGCGCAATGGACGAGCGCGGCGGAATGAACGGATTTGATCACGGCTACGAGCTTCCCGGCGTGTTGTGGCGCCGCGATCCGGCCGTCGATGCGCTGCCGCTGGTGCTCGATTCACCCCATAGCGGCTCACTCTATCCCGAGGATTTCTCGTTCTGCTGCCCGTTGCCGATTTTGCGCCGGGCCGAAGATGCGTTTGTCGATGAGCTGTTCGGCTCGGCCCCCGATTACGGCGCGACGCTCATCGCCGCCGTCTTTCCGCGCAGCTATCTCGATGTCAACCGCGCCGCCGATGATCTCGACCCAGGTCTCCTGGCCGCGGCCTGGCCCGGTCATTTAACCCTGAAGCCGGTCACGCGGGTCGGGCTCGTGCGACGTTACGCCCAGCCGGGCATCCCGATTTACGACCGAAAGCTGCAGCCTAACGACGTTCTGGCGCGCATCGAGCGCTATCACACGCCCTATCACCATGTGCTTGACGAGGCCTGCGACCGGCTGCACGGCGAATTCGGTGCGGTGTGGCACATCAACTGCCACTCGATGCCGTCGACCGGCAGCCGCAAGCTCGGGCGCAAGGGCGAGCATGGCGATTTTGTGCTCGGCGACCGCGACGGCACCACGTGCGACGGCGAGTTCACCGATTTTGTCGCGCGCACGCTGCGCGGCATGGGTTATGAGGTGCATGTCAACGACGGCTACAAGGGGGTCGAGATCGTGCGCCGGCAGGGCCGTCCGGCCGAGCGCCGGCACTCGCTGCAGATCGAGGTGGACCGCGCGCTCTACATGGATCAGCGCGCGCTCGAAAAGAATGGCGGGTTCGACTCGCTGCAGGCCGATCTGGCGCGGCTGATCGAGGCCCTGCGCGAATTCGTCGCCGCACGGGTTTGAGGGAGACATCGATGGAATTGGCTGTCCGCCAGCTGCACCCGCTCTTTGTCGGCGAGGTATCGGGCGTCGATGCCCGCCGCCCGCTTGATGCCGGGGCCGTCGCGGCGCTCAATGCGGCGATCGATCGCTACGCGGTGCTGGTGCTGCGCGGGCAAGATCTCGACGACGAGCGGCAGATGGTGTTCGCGGAGAATTTCGGCGAGCTCGAATTGCCGCGCAGCGGCGCCGCCGACGTCAAGCGGCGCCTGCCTGCCGCGGTCGCCGACATCTCCAACCTCGATGCTGACAGCGAGCTGCGTGGCCGCGACGATCCGCGCCGCTTCGACCAGCTCGGCAACCGGCTGTGGCACACTGACGGCTCGTTCCGCCGCGTGCCGGCAGCGCTGTCGATGCTCTACGCGCACCGGGTGCCGGGCCCGAGCCCGCGCGGCAACGGCGAGACCGAATTCGCCGACATGCGCGCCGCCCACGACGCGCTGTCGGCGCAGCAAAAGGAGGACATCGCCGACCTCGTTGCGTTGCACGACATTGCCTGGTCGCGCGGCCAGCTGGGGTTCGCGGACCTGCTGTTCGGCGAAAAGCAGGTGCTGCCGCCGGTGCCGCAGCGCGTGGTGCGCACCCATCCCGGCTCTGGCCGCAAGGTGCTCTATGTGGCGGCGCACGCGTCCGAGATCGTCGGCTGGCCGGTGCCGGAGGGCCGTCTCCTGCTGCGCGAGCTCATCGAACACGCGACACAGCGCGAATTCGTCTATCGCCACGATTGGCGGCAGGGCGACCTGGTGATTTGGGACAATCGCGCGACGATGCATCGCGGCCGCGGCTTTGACGAGACGCGGGTCCGCGACCTGCGCCGCGTCACGACGCGTGACGTGGCATCGACCTTGGATCAGGTGGCGTAAATAAACTTCAGGGGAGGCTCAACCGATGGCGAAAATTCCGAAAGTCCTGCAGGAGCACATCAACACCGCGTTCCCGGCCAATGTCTGCCTGTTGGGCTCGGTGCTGCCCGACGGCTTCGCGCAGGTCACGCCGCGCGGCGGCACGATGGTCTATGACGACGAGCATATCGGCCTGTGGGAGCGCGGGCGCGGCAGTTCGGCCGGGGCGATGCGGGACGGCAGCAAGCTCATGGTCTATTTCCGCAAGCCGTCGCTGCGTGAGGAGGGCGTGCTGCCGCTGGGCGGCATCGCCCGATTCTACGGCACTGCAACCATTTACCGCTCCGGGCCCGTATACGAGGAAGTCTGGCGGCGCCTCGTCCAGCCCGAAAAGGATCGCGACCCCGAGAAGAAGGGCTACGCGGTGCTGATCAAGGTCGAGCGCGCGGAGGATCTGGGGGGCCAGGCCCTGAAACTCGAATAGACGACAACTCGACGAGGGGGACATCCGATGCGCTCGAAGATTACCGGAACGACGATGCCGGTGCTGGAGATCGGCCTCGAACTCGGCGATATGATCATCGCCGAACCGGGCGAATTTTCGTGGATGACCGACAATGTGCGGCTCAACACCACGACGCAGACGGCGGGCGCACGCAGCTTTCTCGGCGCGCTCGGCCGCGCCTTCGGCGGTGGCGGGCTGTTCATGACCGAGTACAGCGTCGAAGGCGGCAACGGCCTTGTCGCCTTTGCCGCCAAGCTGCCCGGCACGATTTTCGAGGTGCCGGTTCAGGCCGGCCAGGAATACATGATCCATCGCCACGGCTTTGTCTGCGCCACACAGGGCGTCTCGCTGTCGACCGGGTTTCAGCGCTCGCTCGGCGCCGGGCTGTTCGGCGGCGAGGGGTTCTTGCTGCAGCGGCTCTCGGGCTCGTGCACAGCCTGGGTCGAGCTGGGCGGCGAGATCGTGACCTACGATTTGCAGGCGGGCGAGTCGATCCAGGTGCATCCCGGCCATATCGGCATGTTCGACGCCGCCGTGAATTTCGACATCGTCTTCATGCGCGGCATCAAGAACGCGCTGTTCGGCGGCGACGGCCTCTTCATCGCGCGGCTCACCGGACCGGGCAAGGTATGGCTGCAGTCGCTGACAATGCCCGGTTTCGCGCACGCGCTGCAGCCTTATCTGGCGCAGCAGCCGGCCCCCGCCGCGACGGCTCAGACGATCGAAACGGGCATTGTCGGCGGCGTCGCCGGCTCGATCCTCGGCGGCATTTTCGGTAACCGGGATTAGACATTCTGTCGCCTTGGCCGGCTCGAACCGGCCATCCACATCCACTTTCTGCTTGGTTTTCACTCGAAGACGTGGGCCCCCGGATCAAGTCGGGAGGGGATTTTGCGATTTCGGAGAACGCGGGGTTAGGTCAGGAACTGTTCCTTGAACACGCGTTCCTGAAGGTTGGCGTCACGGTCGAACAGCAGCGTCATCGCGATGTCGCGCTTTTCCACGATCTCGACCGAGGTGACGTCGCGCACCTCGGTGAAGTCGGCGACGGCGCTGACCGGGCGCTTGTCGGTTTCGAGCGCGTCGATGCGCACCTCGGCGCCGTGGCGCAGCAGCGCGCCGCGCCAGCGCCGCGGGCGGAAGGCGCTGATGGGCGTTAGCGCGAGGATCTCGGCGTCGAGCGGGATGATCGGCCCATGCGCCGCGAGGTTGTAGGCGGTGCTGCCGACCGACGTCGCCAAGAGGATACCGTCGGCCATCAGTTCGTCGAGCCGCACCACACCGTCGACGCTGACCCTGAGCTTCGCCGCTTGCCGCGTTTCCCGCAGCAGCGACACCTCGTTGAATGCAATTGCGCGCGTGACAGCGCCGCTTTCTTCGGTCGCTCGCATTTCGAGCGGGTAGAGCGTCACGCGTTGCGCGGTTTCCAGGCGCTCCGCCAAGCGTTCGAGCTGATAGGGGTTCATCAGGAAGCCGACGCTGCCGCGATGCATGCCGAAGATCGACACGCTCTTGCCGACAAAACGGTGCAGCGTTTCGAGCATGAAGCCGTCGCCGCCAAGCGAAACGACGATGTCGCCTTCAGCGGGGTCGACAGTGCCGTATGAGCGGGTCAGATCGACGAGGGCTTGCTGTGCCGCCTCGGCGTCGGAGGCGACGAAAGCGACGCGCGGCGAGCTCACCCGCCGGTCACGCTCATATGGCGGGCGACCGCCGGCCGCTGGTGGCGACGATCGATAATGAAATCGTGGCCCTTGGGCTTGCGCGAGATCGCCTCGTGGATCGCGCGCTCGAGCGGCTCGTCGCTCTCCGACTGGCGCACCGGGGTGCGCAGATCGGCGGCGTCTTCCTGACCGAGGCACATAAAGAGCGTGCCGGTGCAGGTGAGCCGCACACGGTTGCAGCTTTCGCAGAAATTGTGGGTCAGGGGGGTGATGAAGCCGAGCCGGCCGCCGGTCTCGCGCACCGTCGCGTAGCGCGCCGGGCCGCCCGTGCGGTAGTCGGTGTCGTCGAGCGTCCAGCGCCGCTCCAGCCGCCCCCGCACCAGCGATAGCGGCAGGTATTGTTCGAGCCGGTTCTCGCCGCCGATATCGCCCATCGGCATGACCTCGATCAGCACGAGGTCGAAACCCCGGTCGCCGCACCATTGGACGAGATCGTCGATCTCGTTCTCGTTGACGCCGCGTAGCGCGACCGTGTTGATCTTGACCTTGAGTCCGACGCGCTTCGCGGCGTCGAGCCCGGCCATCACCTGGTCGAGCTGGCCGCGCCGGGTGATCTCGGCGAACTTAGCCGGGTCGAGCGTATCGAGTGAGACGTTGACCCGTTCGACGCCTACCGAGCGCAGCTCCTCGGCGTGGCGCGCGAGTTGACTGCCGTTGGTGGTCAGCGTCAGCTCCTCGAGCGCGCCGCTCTCCAGATGGCGGCCGAGCGAGCGGAAGAGGCTCATGATATTGCGGCGCACCAGCGGCTCGCCGCCGGTCAGGCGCAGCTTCCTGACGCCGAGGCGCACGAAGGCGCTGCACACGCGGTCGAGTTCTTCCAGGGTCAGCAATTCGCGCTTCGGCAAGAAGGTCATCTCTTCCGCCATGCAATAGACGCAGCGGAAGTCGCAACGGTCGGTCACCGATACGCGCAGATAGGAGATATGGCGTCCAAACGGGTCAATCATGCCAATGCCAGCGTCGTGCCTAAGCGATACGTTGCACCATATATAAGGACGAAGCGGGCGAATGTCGCCCCCGCTGCGATCATGGGTATTGCGCGTCAGCCCTGGTTCTTCGAGGGAAACCAGTCGCCGAGGATTTGTTCGGCGGTGTAGGTCGTGGCGCGAAGGCGATCGGCCGCAGCGTCATCCAGTTCACCATATTTCTCGAGATCGCGAATGGCCCTGCGTGAGCCGCGTTGCAGTTCGGTCGTTACCGCTTGTGAAATTTCACGGGCGAGACTTGGACTATCCTCCAACAGCAGCTCGATCTCGCTCCTTGCGTCTTCGATGGATTCGTCCCAGCGCCACCTTGGTTCGGCGGCCGGGGAATATTGAAGGTTCAGGAGGTGGCGAATGATCCGCTGAATTTGGCTGTGCAACGCATGTCGCCCATTTGCCGGCTCCACTAAGCGCCTGATGATAACGCGTTACCGTGACAAAACGGCAGGCGGCTCATTTATGCGTCGGGATATCGAGCGGCGCGCAGTTGGTGCGTCCTGACATCAGGCAGTCTTCCCGATTGCCTTCGTCGCGCAGCGAGTTGACGAGGTAGTACGCGGCGATGACCAGCACCGCGCAAACCACCAGCCCCATCAGCGCCGCGCGCCGTCCGCCGCTGCCGTCGTGGTCTGGACCCTGGTCAGCATCGTGCGTCATGGTGGCACACTGCCGGCACGGGGCTGTTTCGACAAGCGCTTCGGCATCCCCGCATGGCACCATCTCTCTTCCCGCAAGCATCGCCCGCGGAGTAGGTTCCGCGCGAATCCGGTGCGGAGGAGAGACCGATGCCCGATGCGAATTCGCCTCATCCGTTGGCGCTCGGCGTGCGCGAGGCTGCGCGGGAGATCGCCGCCAAGCGCTTGGGCGTCATGGAGTACGTCGAAGCCTGGCTGGCGCGGATCAGCGCGCGCGAGGACGACGTCGGCGCCTGGCAGCAATTCGATCGCGACCTCGTGATGGCGGCGGCGCGCCGCGCCGACAACGAACCGCCGCGTGGCCCGCTGCACGGCGTCCCGCTCGCGGTGAAGGATGTGATCGATACGTTCGACCTGCCGACCGGGTACGGTTCACCGATCTATGCGAGCCATCGCCCGGTCGCGGACGCCGCGTGCGTTGCCTTGGCGCGGGCGGCGGGAGCCATCGTGCTCGGCAAGACCGTCACCACCGAGTTCGCCTATTTCACGCCAGGCAAGACGATCAATCCGCATAACAAGGCGCATACGCCCGGCGGGTCGTCGAGCGGCTCGGCTGCCGCGGTCGGCGCCGGTATGGCGCCGCTCGCCTTCGGCACGCAGACCGCCGGCTCGATATTGCGGCCGGCCTCCTATTGCAGCGTCGTCGGCTACAAGCCGAGCTTCGGCCTTGTCCCGCGCGGCGGGGTCAAGGCGCTTGCCGACAGCCTCGACACGGTCGGGGTCATGGCGCGCACTATCGAGGACGCCGCGTTCTTCATCGGCGTGCTGACCGACCGCCGGGCGCTGCGCGACATCGCCGACAGCGCGGCGCTGCCGCCACGGATCGGGTTTTGCCGCACGGCGATGTGGGACGAGGCCGAGCCGGCGACCTTGGCGGCGCTCGACCGGGCGCGCGGCGCGCTGCTCGATGCTGGTGCGCGCATCGACGACGTTCCGGTGCCCGACGAGCAGCGCGGACTGGTCGCGGCGCAGGACACGATCATGAGCTACGAGATGACGCGCCTGCTCGCGGACGAGCGCATTCGCCACCCCGATCTGATTTCGCCGCGCCTGGCGCAGCTTTTCGACCACGGCATGACGATCGGGGCGGAGACCTACGATGCTGCGATCGCCGAGGCCCGGACGGCCCGGCTTCGCCTCGACACTTTCTTCGGCGACTGTGCCGCGATCGTCGTGCCGGCGGCGCCGGGCGAGGCGCCGGAAGGCCACGCTTATACCGGCAACCCCGTGTTCAACCGCACGTGGACGCTGCTCGGCACCCCCGCGGTGACGATCCCGGCGGGCAGGGGGCCGAACGGTTTGCCGATCGGCATCCAACTCGTCGGGCGGATCGGCGACGATGCGCGGCTGATGGAATGCGCCCGCTTCGCCGAGCGCGCGTTAGCGGGATGAGTTCCCGGCCTTTACCGGCGCTGCTGCTCGCCGCAATCGTTTCGGGCTGCAGCGGGCTTACCCCATTCGCGACCGGTCCGCTTCCCCCGGACCCCAAGGATAAAGACCCCGGCACGCGGGTCGCGATCTGCTACAACCCACTCAAGACGTCCGACGAAAAGGTGCAGGAGCTGGGTCAGGCGCAATGCATCGGCGACACCACCGCCGAGCGGGTGGACACCGATTACCGGCTCGACAATTGCCCGGTGTTCACGCCGGGCCGCGCCACGTTTGTCTGCAAGCCGAAGCCCAATCCCAAGCCGCCAACGCCGCCGGCGGCGCCCACGTCGAAGTGATGTGCGATCGATTGGCGCGACACACCGCGCAATGGCGTAAGGCCGGCGATATGATATCTTTGGTGCTTCTCTGCCGGTCGCCACGAAGATGAATTTCGACACTTTTTTCAAAGAACGGCTCGACGCGCTGCACAGCGAAGGTCGCTATCGGATTTTCGCCGACCTCGAGCGGCGTCGGGGCGATTTTCCGCGCGCCTTCGATCACCGCGTCGGCGTTGATGTCACGGTGTGGTGCTCGAACGATTATCTCGGCATGGGCCAGCATCCGGTGGTGCTGGCGGCGATGGCCGCCGAGATGGAACGGACCGGCGCCGGGGCAGGCGGTACGCGCAATATTTCCGGCACGAGCCATGCTCATGTGCTGCTAGAGCGCGAACTGGCCGATCTGCATCGACGCGAGGCGGCGCTGGTCTTCACGTCGGGCTTTGTCGCCAACGAGGCGGCGCTGTCGACGCTGGCGGGCAGCATGCCGGGCACGGTGGTGCTGTCGGACGCGATGAACCACGCATCGATGATCGCCGGCATCCGCAACAGCCGCGCCGAGCGCCTCATCTTCCGCCACAACGACATCGCGCATCTCGAAGAGTTGCTTGCCGGCTTGCCGGCCGAGCGGCCGAAACTCGTGTGCTTCGAATCGGTTTACTCGATGGATGGCGACATCGCGCCGATCGGCGCGATCTGCGACATCGCCGACCGCTACGGCGCGATGACCTATCTCGACGAGGTGCATGCGGTCGGGCTTTACGGCGACCATGGCGGCGGTGTGTCCGAGCGGGACGGGGTTTCCCACCGACTGACCGTGATCCAGGGCACGCTGGCGAAAGCCTTCGGCACGATGGGCGGCTATGTCGCGGGCTCGGCGCTGATGTGCGACTTCCTGCGCGGTCACGCGCCGGGCTTCATCTTCACCTCGTCGATGCCGCCCCTGGTCGCGGCCGGCGCGCTCGCCGCGATCCGCCATCTGCGCGAAAGCCGGGTCGAGCGGGCGACGCATCAGGAGCGGGTCGCCACTGTCAAGCGCCGGCTCAGCGAGGCGGGGCTGCCTGTCATGCGCTCATCGACCAGCCATATCGTGCCGGTGACTGTCGGTGACGCGGCTTTGTGCCGGATGGCGTCGGATTTGTTGCTGCAGCACCATCAGATTTACGTGCAGCCGATCAACTACCCGACAGTGCCGCGCGGCACCGAGCGGCTGCGCCTGACGCCGACGCCGCTGCACGGCGACGCCGACATCGACGCGCTCGTCGCCGCGTTCGAGGATGTGTGGCGGCTCCTGCAGCTGCCAAAGGTGCGCGAGAACGCCCGCGATTAGTGGTTGAGGTCGCCGCGCGGAGGCAGGTTGCCCTGCGCGAGGCACTGTTTCATTGCATTGTCGCGCTTCGCGTTGGATTCCGCCGAGAAATCGGGAAACTGCTTTCGCGCTGCGGCGGCGCAGCGGTCCGACGCCGCCCAGTTGCGCATCATCACATTGCCGTTGAGGCTCGTCGCCATTGCGCTGCCCGGACTGAGGAGCACGGCCAGCACGGCAATGGCGGCAACGCGGTAAACCATCGGGGGCCTCGTCCGATCGTGATCGTCCGGTCGCAGCCATTATACACGGCCGGCAACTGCCGACAGTTGCGCTTCCGGAATATCTCGGGCTCCAATGCGTCGGCGCGGAGCGGAGGAGACCATGCTGAAAATCTGGGGCCGGACGACCTCTTCGAATGTGCAGAAGGTTTTGTGGACTTGCGCCGAGCTCAACATCGCCCATGATCGGGTCGATCACGGTGGACCGTTCGGCGGCAATCGCGACCCCGAGTATCTGAAGCTGAACCCGAACGGGCTGGTGCCGACGGTCATCGATGGCGGTCTGGTGATGTGGGAATCGAACACGATCTGCCGCTATCTGTGCAATACCCACCCCAACGGCCACAGCCTTTACCCCACCGATTTCGTCGCGCGCACCCATGTCGAGCGCTGGATGGACTGGCAGCTCTCGGTAATCGGCGGGCCGATGGGCGCGCTGCTGCAGGGGCTCGTCCGCTCGACCCCGGAAACCCGCGATCCGGCGGCGATCGAGGCGGCGCGCCGGCGCGCTATCTCCGCCTGGGAGATCGTCGACGACGCGCTCGCCAGCCAGCCCTATCTCGGCGGCGACTCTCTATCGCTCGCGGAAATCGTCTTGGGCACGCATATCTATCGCTGGTTCAACTACCCGATCGAGCGGCCGACCCTGGCGCATCTGAGCGCCTGGTACGACCGCGTCCGCGAGCGGCCCGGCTTCAAGAGCCACATCGTCATGCCGATTACGTGATGGGGAGCAGCGCCTCGTTGTCGGGGTCGGAGCTCTCGTAGGCGGCCAGCATCGCGGCGCTGTCGATCGCACGGATCGCCAGCGGCGCGCTCAAACCGCGCACTTGCACGCGATGACCGGGGAAGGCGCCGACCGAAACGCCGGCCGTCATCCCGACCACCTCGGAGACGACCAGCTGGCAGTGGTACTCCTTGGTGAGTTCCTGGAGCCGCGAGGCCACGTGGACCGCCTCGCCGATCGCGGTCATTTGCGCATGCTCGCGATAGCCCATGGTGCCGATGATGACCTCGCCGGCGTGAATGCCGATGCCGAAGCCGATCGGCTGTTGCAGCTCGTTTGCCAGGGCGCGGTTCATCTCCGCGAGGTGCCAGTCGATCAGGCGCGCCGCCTCCAAGGCTTGCCGGCAGGCGGCGGCGGGATCGGTGGCGGTGCCGAAGATCGCCATCATGCCGTCGCCGATGAACTGATTGGGCTTGCCGCCCGCCGCGATGATGGCGCTGCCGACCGCCTCGAAAAAACGGTTGAGGATGAAGACGACATCGTAGGGCAGGCGGCTCTCGACCAGCTGCGTCGACGAGCGGATGTCGACGAACACGATCGCGACAAAGCGCTCGGCCCCGGTTTCGGTCACGTTGAGCCGCTCGTGGTCGCGAACGGTTATTTCCGGCGGCAGCAGCGGCCAGACGCTGATATCGGCCGTCGGCTTGAGCTGACAGGCGAGGCGAACCGCGCGGTCGGCGCCGAGCGGGGATAGCACCCGGATTTCGGCGGGCGACGGCGGCACCAGATGCTCAGATCCGAGCAGCACCCGGACCCGGCAGGTTGTGCAGCGCGCCCGGCCGCCGCAGACCGAAGCGTGGGGGATGCCGGCGCGGCGGCTGGCGTCGAGGACGCTCAGTCCCTTCGGAATGCGCACGCGGCGTCCGTCGGGATAGGCGATCCGTATCGTCCCGCCGCGGCGCTCGGCGAGCGTGCGCACGCCGCGAGCGCCCAGGACCAACGCAAAGGCGGCGGCGTACCCGCCCCAGCACCACAGCGCTATCGCCCACAAGGCGGCCGAGACTCCGGGAGTGCCGAGAGTTCCCGTGCGGTGCAAGGCAGCCTGGAAGGCTGGATCGGCGTGGATCATCGCCTCGACCTGCCGCGCGCCCTGGAACACGCCGAGCAGTGCGGTGGTCGGCAACAGCACGGCGACAACAAGCAGGAACGGCGCGAACCGGTGGAAGTGGCGCTTTACCCGCAGCCACAGATACAGCCCGATGCAGCCGTGCAGCCAGGCGACGCTGAACAGGACGATCTGCCTGATCCCGGCGGTAAGCGGATTTGCCAGCCAGATGTTGGCCAGGACGTGCGGATAGATGAGATGGACGTCGAAATAGCTATAGGCGAAGCGCACCGCCAGCGCGTGTTGCAGGACAAGCAGCGGTATCGAGAAGCCGAGAGCAAGACGCAGGCCTTCGATCCAGCCCATTCGCATGCTGCGGCGGATATAGATCGCCCAGAAGGCGAGCGAGAAGTGGATCGCGAACGCGCCATATAACGCCACGGTGCCGATCGGGCTGCGCCAGATCCACTCCTGCACCAGGGCGCCGCGTTCCATCGCCTCCAAGGAGATGTTGCCGAGGCTATGATTGACGAAATGCAGGAAGACATACGTGAACAATATTAATCCGGTAACTAGCCGGAACCGGCGAACGATCGCCGGCCCGCGCCGTACGAGCGCTACCCAGACGCTTCCCGATGACGATGGTGACAAAGTCACGCCGTATCCCCTCGTCCCGCGCGTTACGGACGATGCCGCCATCCTAGATCACCGGTCCGGGATGCGACAGCCGACCGTTGCGGTGGAGCGCGACGGCAAATTCACTTGAGCGTGAGGGCGTCCTACAACGGTTGCTTTCGCCGACCGCGCCGTTAGTGTCGCTTGCATAACAGCCGGAACGAGGGGGGCATGAACCGGTCGAACAGATGGATCTCCACCGCTGCGGTCGTCCTGGTCATTGTGTGCAGCTATGGATCCGCGCGAGCGGAGGACGGAGCGGCCGCGGTCGAAAAGCGCCAGGCCGCGATGAAGCACATGGGCGGCGATCTCAAGGCGATCAGGGAATTCGGCCAAGGCCAGGGCGATCAGGACAAGGCCATCGCCGCGGCGAAGGACGTCGTCGCGACGCAACAGTCGCTGGCGGATCTGTTTCCCAAAGGGACGGGATCGGACGCGTTTCCTGGCAAATCGTTCGTGAACCCGAAACTCTGGTCGGAATGGGATAACTTCCTCGCCGACAACAAGCTTGCCCAGGAAAAGGCCGGTGCGCTTCTTGCCAAAGTTCAGGCCGGCGACAAGAAGGCGGCCGCCACCGGCCCCGACGATTTGTGGAACAATGGCTGCCAGGTCTGCCACAAATCGTACCGCGAGAAGAAACCGTCGTAACCGAGGCTTGCACCCAGCCGCCGCGGGCCTCGCGCTGACGCTGGCCGCGGTTTCGACAGCACCCGCAACCGCCGACGAGTCGGCCATCGCGCACGGCGCCTATCTCGCCGTCGCCGCAGGCTGCGACGACTGTCATACGGACAGCAGGAACAACGGTCCTGCCTATGCCGGCGGCCGCGAGATGGTCACTGAATTCGGCAGGATCACGACGCCGAACATCACGCCCGACAAGCAGACCGGCATCGGCGGCTGGAGCCTTGCCGCTTTCACCAGGGCGATGCGCTGGGGCATCGCGCCCGACGGCACTCACTACGTCAGCGCCTTTCCGTTCCCCTATTTCGGCCGGCTGACGGATGCCGACCTCGCCGCCTTGAAGGCCTATCTCGACAGCCTTGCGCCGGTGTCGCGGCCGGGGCTGGGTGGGGCAGACTCGCTGGGGCTCTTGGCGCGGACGCGCGACGCGGTTGGCGTGGCGCTCGCCGCCGGCTCCGCTCTGCCGCCGGTTTCAAGCGATCCGATCGTCGCGCGCGGCGGTTATCTGGTCAACTCGGTCGGCCATTGCGGCGATTGCCATACGCCGCGCACCTGGCTTGGCGCCCCCGACCCGACCCGCGAGCTCGCGGGCTCGCATGGCGGCCTCGAAGGCAGGAAGGCGCCCAACATAACCCCCGACGCGAAGACCGGGATCGGCGACTGGACCCTCGACGACATCGCCACGGCGCTCAATACCGGCGAGACGCCGGATTTCCAGTTGCTCGGCGGCGCGATGGCGGAGATCGTGCGCAACACGGCGCGCCTCACTGAGGCCGATCGGCGCGCGGTCGCCGCCTACCTCAAGGCGCTCCCGCCTAAGAGGTTCGAGAAAAAGAACTAATCGATCCGGTGTTTCGGCACTGGACGCTCGGTTTGCGCTTCCGCATGATGCGTGGCCGAGGAGCCAGGGAGCCGATAGTGGCGCGCGCGCGATCCGAAAAGAGCTTGGCCCGCTTCGACCGGATCGCGCTGGTTATGTCGGGTGGCGGCGCGCTCGGCGCGTATCAGGCCGGCGCCTATGCGGCGCTGGAAAATGCCGGGGTCAGACCGAATTGGATCGCCGGCAGCGCGATCGGCGCGGTCAACGCCGCGATCATCGCCGGCAACCTGCCGCATGAACGCTCGTTCCGTCTGCGCCAGTTCTGGCGCGAGTTGAGCCGCCGCGTCGCGGCACGCACCGATGCCGGGTTCCACCAGCATTTGCGCGCCGTGATCGAGCGGGTCAGAGGGCAATGGAAGAACGGCGCTGTCCCGTTGCCGCGCGAACGCTCGACGATCCCGACCAGCGAATTGAGGGAGCTGGTCGAGGAGGTCGTCGATTTCGCCGGGATCAATGCGGGGACCATGCGCGTGGTGCTCGGGGCGACTAATCTCGATACCGGCGCCGAGACCTTTTTCGACAATGACCGGCACGTGCTGACGATCGACCATGTGCTCGCCAGCACCGCGCTTCCCGGTATGGCGCCGGTCGCGATCGACGGTCAGCGCTACAGCGGGGCCGCGGTCTCCGTCGCGTCGCTCGACGATGCGCGGCCGGCCGACACGCTGTGCTTTGTGATCGACGGTTACGACCCGGTGCCCGGTGCGCGCGGCGGCACGAGTCGCTCGGCCCGTGAGATCGCGGCGCTGCGGCGCAACCATGATCTGCGGCGGATGATCGCGCTGTTGGGCGAACGGCTGCCGGCCGGGCTGCGGCGCGATCCCGACCTCCGCAAATGCCTCGCCGAGGGTAGCGAGGCGACGATGACCATCCTGCGTCTCGTGCATGAGGGCGCGGATGCCGAGTTGCCCGCCAAGATGTCGGATTTTTCCTCCGCGTCGCTGATGCGCCGCTGGCAGGCCGGCGAGAGCGATGTCGGCACCAGCCTCACGTATCCTTTGTGGCTCGCGCCGCCGCCGCGCCGGCTCGGCGTGGTCGTCCACGAATTGCGCGGGGGCGTCGCCGCGCGGCCGCGGTGAGCCGATAAAATTTTGGGAGGACGCCTATGCCGCTGAAAAGCAAGGTCATCATCACCTGTGCGGTGACCGGCTCGATCCATACGCCGACGATGAGCCCGTATCTGCCGCTGACCCCGGACGAGATCGCGCGCGACGCGATCGCCGCGGCCGAGGCTGGCGCGGCGATCCTGCATCTCCACGCACGCGACCCGAAAGACGGCAAGCCGACGCCCGATCCCGATGTGTTCATGCAGTTCCTGCCGCGGATCAAGCAGGCGACCGACGCCGTCGTTAACATCACCACCGGCGGCGGCCACGGCATGACCCTGGAGGAACGGCTGGCGGCCCCGCTGCGCGCCAGGCCGGAAATGTGCTCGATGAACATGGGGTCGATGAATTTCGGGCTCTACCCGATGCTCGACCGCTACAAGGAATGGAAATACGACTGGGAGCCGAAGGCGCTGGAGATGACCCGCGACTTCATCTTCCGCAACACCTTCGCCGACATCGAAAAGGTGCTGAAGCGCCTGGGGGAGGAGTGCGGCACCCGTTTCGAGCACGAATGTTACGATGTCGGGCACCTCTATAATCTGGCGCATTTCGTCGATCGCGGCCTGCTGAAGCCGCCGCTCTTCATCCAGACGATCTTCGGCATCTTGGGCGGGATCGGCGCCGATCCCGAAAATCTCATGCACATGAAGCGGATCGCCGACAAACTCTTCGGCGACGACTATGCGTGGTCGATCCTCGCGGCCGGGCGGCACCAATTGCCCCTGGTGACGATGGGCGCGATCATGGGCGGAAATGTCCGCGTCGGCCTTGAGGACTCGCTATGGCTCGGCCGCGGCCAACTCGCCCAGGGCAATGCCGACCAGGTGAGCCGCATCCGAACGATCCTGGAAAACTTGTCGCTGGAGATAGCTACCCCAGACGAAGCGCGCAAATTGCTCCACCTTAAGGGCGGCGACGATGTGGCTTTTTAGCGTAGAGGAATGCGGGCATGATCAAGGTCAGCGTGCTTTATCCCAGTGATCCCAGCCGCAAGTTCGACATGGGCTATTACCTCAGCAAGCACATGCCGCTGGTTCAGCAAAAATTGGGCGCGGCCTGCAAGAGCATGGCGGTGGAGCAGGGCGTGTCCGGCGCGATGCCGGGTTCGCAACCCGCCTATGTCGCGATGGGCCACATGTATTTCGATACGCTGGAGGCGTTTCAGAAGGCATTCTCGCCAGTCGCTGACGCCCTGCTCGCGGATATTCCCAATTACACGGATATCCAGCCTGTTTTTCAGGTCAGCGAAGTGAAGCTTTAATCGTGGCGCGACCGAAAAACGGACATCGCAATGATCGATAAACGCGTACGCACGCTTGCCGAAGCGGTTGACGGCATCGAGGACGGTTCGGTGATTCTCGCGGCCGGGTTCGGCGGCGCTGGCTCGCCCGAGGCGCTTTACGGCGCGCTGTTGGAGCAGGGCGCCAAGGACCTCGTCATCGTCAACAACAACGCCGGCACCGGCCGCGTTGGGCTCGCCGGGCTGATGGATGCGGGGCGGGTGCGGAAGATCATCTGCTCCTACCCGCGCAGTTCGGGCTCGGTCGTGTTTGAGGAATTGTATCGGGCCAACAAGATCGAGCTGGAGCTGGTGCCGCAGGGCATCCTCTCCGAGCGTATGCGCTGCGCGGCCGCCGGGCTCGGCGGATTCTGGTCGCCGACCGGGGTCGGCACGCGCCTTGCCGAGGGCAAGGAAGAACGCGAGATCGACGGCCGCCGCTATGTGCTGGAAAAGCCCCTGAAGGGCGATGTGGCCCTGTTGAAGGCCGATCGCGGCGACCGCTGGGGCAACCTCACCTACAACAAATCCGCGCGCAACTTTAACCCGACCATGGCGCAGGCCGCCGCGCTGGCGATCGTCCAGGTGCGCCGGTTCGTCGATCTCGGCGACATCGACCCCGAGCACATCATCACCCCCGGCATCTTTATCGACCGCATGGTCGAGGTGCCCGTTTGACCCATCCGTCATTGCGAGGAGCGCGGCGACGAAGCAATCTCGATCTTTAGGGGCGAAGAGGATCGAGATTGCCGCGCCGCCGTCGGCAGCTCGCAATGACAGCGTGAAGGAGAGACGCCTAATGCCGCTCAGCCGCAAACAGATCGCCTGGCGCGCCGCGCAAGATCTCGGCGATGGGGTTTACGTCAATCTTGGCATCGGGCTGCCGACGTTGGTTGCCGACGTGCTGCCGGACAATCGCGAGATCGTGTTGCAGAGCGAGAACGGCGTGCTCGGTGTCGGCCCGGCCCCCGGCGACAACGAGATCGATCTTGACCTGGTCAATGCCGGCAAGCAACCGGTGACGCTGCTCAAAGGCGGCAGTTATGTGCATCATACCGACTCGTTCTTGATGATCCGCGGCCAGCACCTCGATCTCGCTCTGCTCGGCGCGTTCGAGGTGGCGGAAAACGGCGATCTCGCCAACTGGACGACCGACGATCCGAAATTTCCGCCTGGCGTGGGCGGCGCGATGGATCTCGCGGCCGGCGCCAAGGAAGTGCGCGTGCTGGTTGAGCACACGACACGCGACGGCACGCCGCGCCTCGAAAGAAATGCGGCTACCCGCTGACCGCGATGCAGGTGGTCAAGCGCATCTACACCGACCTCGCGGTGATCGACGTGACCGATGACGGGTTTGTCGTGCGCGAGATGGTCGAGGACATCGATTTCGACGGACTGCAGGCCAAGACCGAAGCCAAATTGCACAAAGCCGCCGACCTCAAGCCGCTCAAGGCGCCGTCGCTCTGAGCCCCGCGATGCCCGGCGTTGCCAGTTCGACCGTTCTCGGCGACGCCGTCCACATCATCCAGATCGCGCTGACGCCCGTTTTCCTGTTGTCGGGCATCGCGACCCTGCTCAACGTGTTTTCGACGCGGTTCGCGCGCGTCGCCGATCAGATCGATGGGCTCGTCAAAAGCGTGGAAGCGGGCGACACGCCGTCCGACGCGATGCTGGCGCATCGGCTTGAGATCTTGCGCCGGCGGTCGCGAGCGCTCGATTTCGCGGTCGTGCTGGCGGCGGCAGGGGCGGCGCTGACCTGTGCGGCGGTGCTCGCGCTATTTATCGGCGAGGCGGGCGGGCCTGCGGTCGCTACGATGCTGCTGGGCTGCTTCGGTCTGGCGATCGGCTGCACGCTCGCGGCGATCGTCGCCTTTACGATCGAAATGCTGTTGGCCAACCGGCGGGTCCGCGCCGAAGCCATCGCCGAACGCGCGGCCACCGGCGCTCCCGGCACGTAGGCGCTATTCGGCCGCCTTCATTTTGTCGTAACGGCCCATCGGCACGACCTCGGCGATGACGCCGTCGGGAGAGCGGTACTTGATCGGCACCTCGCCGGGCTTTGAGAGGATCTTGCCGCCATTGGCCGCGACCTTGGCGGCGAACGCCTCGTGGTCGTCGACCTCGATGCCGAAATGATGGATCGCCGGCCCCGGCCCGACGAGCTTCGCCTCCTCGTCGTCCTCGCTGTCATAGATCATCAGCGCGAGGTCGATATTGCCGTCGGTCATGTGGCGCGAGATGTGGCCGCGCGAGCGCCCGGTGCGCACCTGCTTGAAGCCGTAGACGTTCTCGTAAAACTTCGTCGCCGTTTCGAGATCGGCGACCTTCAAGGCGATGTGATTGATGCGGGCCATAATTTTTGCAGAGCCTCCTTTGATCTAGGCCGCTATGAATCGGTCGACGCCGTCGTCGCCGGCTTGGCGGGCGAGTGACCTTGGCCCTCGAGATAGTGCAGATGGGCGAGCGCCTCGCCGAGCGCGAACCCCATCTGGTGACGGTCGAGCAGGCGGCGGAACAGAACGGGCAGCAAATCCGCCGCGCTCATTGGCTGAGCGCATGCCGCGATGACATCGTCGCAACGGGCGCCATGATGCGTGGCGAGTTCGTCGATGCGCTCATGCACGCCGTAAAACGGCAGGTTGTGCGACGGCAGCACGAGAATGCCGGGGGGCAGCGCGGTGCGCAGCTTCTTGAGCGAAGCGAGATAGCGGGCGAGGGGATCGCCATCGGGTTCGTAGGTCTGCACACTGATATTGGGCGAGATCCGCGGCAGAACCTGGTCGCCCGCGATCAACACGCCGGTTTCGGCGCAGTAGAGGCAGGCGTGCTCCGGTGCATGGCCTTCGCCGATAATGACGCGCCATTCGCGGCCGCCGATCTCGATAACCGTGCCGTCGCCGATGCGACGATAGGAAGGCGCCACATCGGGGACGCCGCGGCGGTAATTGCCCTGGCGCTCGCCGAAGATCGTGCACAGTTCCTCGTTAAGCCCGGCGCGACGGGCGAAATCGCGCCGTGAGGCGGCGGACGCCTCGCCGACATCCTGCGCCATCATCCGCGCATGCAGGTATTCCTTCTCGGTCGTCCACAGAGGGGCGTTCCAGCGCTCGGCCAGCCACGACGCCAGCCCCATATGATCGGGGTGGAAATGAGTGACGATGATTCGCCGCACCGGCTTTCCGTCGAGCCGCTCGGCGAAGATGCGCTGCCAGGCGTCGCGCGTCTCGTCGAGCGCGTAGCCGCTATCGACGATCGTCCAGCCCGGCCCATCCTCCAGCAGCCACAAATTGATATGATTGAGCGCGAAGGGCAGCCGCATACGCA
Source organism: uncultured Alphaproteobacteria bacterium (assembly GCA_963712835.1). Taxonomy (GTDB): domain Bacteria; phylum Pseudomonadota; class Alphaproteobacteria; order ATCC43930; family CGMCC-115725; genus DATARH01. The sequence goes on from CAVQJJ010000002.1 coordinate 466,178, forward strand.
GCCAGAACACGCCGGGTGCGATCGCTATCGTTTCGCCCGGCGCCGGCGGTGTCGCGACCGGGAATTCCAAGCTGCCGTCCATTCCTCTTCCCCGCCTCCTGGCTGGGCTGCAACCTAAGGCGTTGCAAGATAAGACGACAAGCGATAAGCCCGCCGGGCAGGATTGCAGGACAAGACGTTAGCGGGGACGGAAACAGGATGCGTGATTTCAGTGTGCCGGGCCGCTCGGCGGCCGTCGCGGCGAACGGCATGGTCGCCACCTCGGCGCCGCGCGCGACGCTTACCGGTCTCGACGTGCTGCGCAACGGCGGCAATGCGATGGACGCCGCGATCGCCGCGGTCGCGGTGCAGGGCGTCGTCGAGCCGCAAAGCACGGGCGTCGGCGGCGATTGCTTCTGCCTTTATTCGAAAGGCGGCGCGTTGCCGGTGGCGCTCAACGGCTCGGGACGTGCGCCCAAGGGGGCGAGCGCGCAATGGTACGCGGAGCGGCAAATCCACCAGATTTCCACCCAAACCGCGCACGCCGTGACCTTGCCGGGGGCCGTCGACGCGTGGTGCGAACTCAACGAGCGGTACGGCTCGAAGCCGCTGGCCGAACTTCTGGAGCCGGCGGCGCAAGCGGCCGAGGAGGGGTATGCCGTAACCCCGCGCGTCGCTTGGGACTGGGAGCGCAACGCCTGGAAACTGCAAGATCCCTATACCGCGAAGGTCATGCTGCCGGGCGGCAAGCCGCCCGTCATCGGCGACCGGATGCGCAACCCGGCCTTGGCCGCGACGCTGCGGAAAATCGGCCGCGAAGGGCGCGCCGGCTTTTACGAAGGGTCGGTGATGGCCGATATCCTCGCGCGACTCAAAGAGCTGGGCGGCCTGCACGAGGAGGAAGATTTCGCCGCGCAGCGCTGCGAGTGGGTCGAGCCGATCCATGCGTCATATCGCGGCTACGATGTCTATGAATGCCCGCCGAACGGGCAGGGGTTGGCGGCGCTGATGATCCTGCGCCAACTCGAAGGCTATGACATGGCCGACGGCTCTTTGAGCGAGGCGGATCGCATCCACCTCTTCGCCGAGGCGACAAAGGCCGCCTATCACGTGCGCGACGAGCACATTGCCGATCCGGCGCAGGCCGATGTCGATGTCGCCTACTTTCTGTCCGACGACTGGGTGAAAGAAGCGCGGGCGAAGATACGGATGGATCGCGCGATGCCGGGCCCTGAGTGGAACGGTGGCACCGAGCACACCGACACGGTCTATCTCTGCGCGGTCGACCGCGACGGCAACGCGGTTTCGTTCATCAATTCGCTGTTCTCCTCGTTCGGCACGGGGATCATGGCGCCGGAAAGCGGCGTACTGCTGCACAATCGCGGCACCAGCTTCCGCACCGACCCGAAGCATCCCAATGCCATCGCGCCGCGCAAGCGGCCGTTTCACACGATCATCCCGGCCATGCTCGCCAAGAATGGGCGCGCGGTGATGCCGTATGGCGTCATGGGCGGCCAATACCAGGCGGTCGGCCACGCGCATATCGCGCACCAGATGCTCGACCGCGGTCTCGACCCGCAGCAGGCGGCCGAGACGCCGCGCAGCTTTGCGTTCCGCGGCCGGTTGCGGGTGGAGACGACAATCTCCGACAACGTCAAGGCCGATCTTGCGCGGCGCGGCCACGAGATCGATGTGATGAAGGTGCCGGTTGGCGGCTGCCAGGCGATATGGATGGATCACGAGCGCGGCGTGTTGATCGGCGGCTCCGAGCCGCGCAAGGACGGGCTGGCGCTCGGGTATTGAGCCAGGACGATTACCCGCCCCCCGGGTGCGGGTTTTCCTCCGTCTCCGGCCTCGCCGAGATCGGTTTCGCCGTCAGCGACGGAAGGACCCGCCTCGCGCACCTCTACGAGCGCAACCCGTTGCGTGTACTGTTTCCAGTGGCGCCAGTAGACGATCTGCCGACAGCGGTGCTGGTGACGACCTCCGGCGGACTGGTCGCCGGCGACAGGATCGAAGTCGCAGTCAGGACGGGGAAGGGCGCGGCGGCGCATGTCACCGGCTCCGCGGCGGAGAAAATCTATCGCTCGACCGGTGCGACGACGCGGATCGAGCAGGCTTTTGTCATCGAGGACGACGGCTGGCTCGAATTCCTGCCGCCGGAAACGATCCTGTTCGACCGCGCCAGGCTGCGGCGGACGACCCGCGTCGATCTGCGACGCAATGGCGGCCTTCTCGGCGGAGGGATGTTCGTCTTTGGGCGCATCGCGATGGGCGAGCGGTTTCGCGCTGGGCTGCTGCATGAGGGCTGGGAGGTCTATCGCGACGGCGCGCTGCTGTGGGGTGACGCGCTGCATGTGGAAGATGACGGCGCCGCAATCATGGATCATCCCGCGTGCTTTGCTGGCGCCGAGGCCTGCGCGACGCTCGTCTTCGCGCCATGCGACGGCGAGCCGCGTCTCTTCCTCGAAGCGGCGCGCGCGTCGCAGGAGCGATGCGCCGCCGAGGGGTTGCGGGCTGGGGTCACGGTGGTCAATGGGCTGTTGGTGGCCCGCTGGCTCGGCGATGCGATGAAGCTGCGCCGCGGCTATGCCGAACTTGCTTGCCATTTGCGGGTTGAGGCGATGGGATTGCCGCCGCGCTTGCCGCGGCTTTGGCACATTTGATGCCTAAGAATTAGGCCTAAGGGGAAGGCCATGAATCTGACACCTCGGGAGAAAGACAAGCTGATCGTCGCAGTCGCGGCGATGGTCGCCGAGCGCCGCCTGAAGCGGGGCGTGAAGCTCAACCATCCGGAGGCGGTCGCTTTCATCACCGACTACGTGCTCGAAGGCGCGCGCGACGGGAAAACCGTCGCCGAGCTGATGCGCGACGGCGCGACCGTGCTGACCCGCGCCCAGGTCATGGAGGGCATCCCCGAGATGATCCGCGAAATCCAGGTCGAGGCGACCTTCCCGGACGGCACCAAGCTCGTCACCGTGCACGAGCCGATAAGATGAATGAGTTGTCATTGCGAGGAGCGCGTAGCGCGACGCGGCAATCTCCTGCCGTCTTGGCACCCTGCGGCATGAGATTGCTTCGCTGCGCTCATGACGTCGGAGGTGGCAGATGATCCCCGGCGAAATCCTCGTCGCCGACGGCGACATCGAACTCAATGCCGGACGAGCGACCGTGACCCTGACCATCGCCAATACCGGCGACCGGCCGATCCAGGTCGGCTCGCATTATCATTTCTACGAGACCAACGCGGCGCTCGCCTTCGACCGCGAGCAGGCGCGCGGCTGTCGCCTCGACATCCCGGCCGGCACCGCGACCCGGTTCGAGCCGGGGCAGAGCCGCGAGGTGCGGCTCGTCGCCTATGACGGCGCCCGGGTCGTCATCGGCTTTAACGGCAAGGTCAACGGGAGCCTTTGATGGCCAATACGATCGGGCGCGGCGCGTATGCCGCGATGTTCGGGCCGACGACCGGCGACCGCATCCGTCTCGCCGATACCGAACTCGTCATCGAGATCGAGAGCGACCGCGCGATCTATGGCGAGGAGGTCAAGTTCGGCGGCGGCAAGGTGATCCGCGATGGCATGGGCCAGAGCCAGGTCACCCGCGCCGGCGGCGCGGTCGATACGGTTATCACCAACGCCGTGATCCTCGACCATTGGGGTATCGTCAAGGCCGACATCGCCATCCGTGATGGCCGCATCGCCGGCATCGGCAAGGCCGGTAACCCCGATATCCAACCGGGTGTCGACATCGTCATCGGGCCGGGCACCGAGATCATCGCCGGCGAAGGGAAGGTCGTCACCGCCGGCGGCATCGACTCGCATATCCACATGATCTGCCCACAACAGGCCGAGGATGCGCTCTACAGCGGCGTCACGACCATGCTCGGCGGCGGCACCGGGCCGGCGGCGGGAACCGCGGCGACCACCTGCACGCCGGGGCCATGGCATCTGGCGCGGGCGATCCAGGCGGCGGAGGCGATCCCGGTCAATCTCGGCTTTTTCGGCAAGGGCAATGCGTCGGACCCCGCCGCGCTCATAGAGATGGTGGAAGCCGGCGCCTGCGGGCTCAAGCTGCACGAGGATTGGGGCACCACCCCGGCGGCGATCGATTGCTGCCTGTCGGTCGCCGAGCAGCTCGACGTCGCGGTGGCGATCCACACCGACACGCTCAACGAAAGCGGCTTTGTCGAGGACACGATCGCCGCGTTCAAGGGCCGCAACATCCACGCCTTCCATACCGAGGGCGCCGGTGGCGGGCACGCGCCCGACATTATTAAGGTATGCGGGTTATCTAATGTATTGCCGTCATCGACAAATCCGACGCGGCCCTACACCGTCAACACCATCGACGAGCATCTCGACATGCTGATGGTGTGCCATCACCTCGACCCGCGCATCCCCGAGGATGTCGCGTTCGCCGAGAGCCGCATCCGCCGCGAGACGATCGCCGCCGAGGACATCCTGCACGACCTCGGCGCGTTCAGCATGATGTCGTCGGACAGCCAGGCGATGGGGCGCTGCGGCGAGGTGCTGATCCGCACCTGGCAGACCGCCGATAAGATGAAGCGCCAGCGCGGCAAGCTCCCCGAGGACAGTGACCGCAACGACAATTTCCGGGTCAAGCGCTACATCGCGAAATACACGATCAATCCGGCGCTGACCCATGGCCTCGCCGAGCATATCGGCTCGGTCGAGGTCGGGAAGCTCGCCGATCTGGTGCTGTGGTCGCCGGCGTTTTTCGGGGTGAAGCCCGACATGGTGCTGCGCGGCGGGATGATTGTCGCGGCGCTGATGGGCGATCCCAACGCCTCGATCCCGACGCCGCAGCCGGTGCATTACCGGCCGATGTACGGTGCGTTCGGCAAGGCGCTGACCGCGACGGCGGTGACGTTCCTGCCGACCGTTGCAATCGACAAGGGGCTGCCCGAGGCGCTCGACCTGGCGCGGCAGGTATTGCCGGCGCGCGGTATCCGTAAGATCGGCAAGGCGCAGATGGTGCACAACGCTGCGACGCCGAATGTTACGGTCGATCCGGAGACTTACGAGGTGCGCGCCGACGGCGTCCATCTCACCTGCGAGCCGGCCAGCGTGTTGCCGATGGCGCAGCGGTATTTTCTCTATTGATGTGAGTGGAATGCGTCGAGCGATTGCGGTTCATAAAGCGGGACATTGGCCGGAAGAGGCGGCGATCGACCGCGTCACCTTGGCGTTTGTCGACCGGCATCGGCGGCGGTTGCGGATGGTTGCCGACAGCGGCAACCCGTTCCTGCTCGACCTCCCGCGCGTCCAGCATCTGGCCGACGGCGACGGGCTGGAATTCGACGATGGCGGCTATGTGCGGGTTTGCGCGGCGCCGGAGCGGGTGCTGGAGATCGAGGCCGATGGGCCGGCCGGGTTGCTGCGTCTGGCGTGGCATCTCGGCAACCGGCATCTACCGGTGCAAGCGCTCGAGGGGCGGCTGCGCATCCGCGACGACCATGTCATCGCCGATATGGTTGAGGGGCTCGGCGGCAAGGTGACGCGGCTCAGCGCGCCATTCGATCCCGAGACCGGCGCCTATGCCGGCACGGATCATGCTCATGGCCACGATCGTGAGCAATGATGCCACCGTACTCTACCGACTGCTTGCCTGGGCATCGCCGGCCTTTCCGACCGGTGGGTTCAGCTATTCGCATGGGCTGGAGGCGGCGGCCGCGGACGGCGCGGTGCGCGACCGCGCGACACTCGAAATCTGGATCGCCGCGACAATCGCGCAGGGTAGCGGCCGGGTGGACGCCGACATCCTGTGCGACGCCTGGCGCGCCGCCGCCCTGGGTGATGACGCGGCGCTCGCCGAAGCAAACCGACGCGGCGCCGCCTATCGGTCAACGGCGGAACTGGCGCTCGAATCGAGCCAGCAGGGCGCCGCTTTCACCGCCGCGTATGAGGCGGCCTGGAGCCGCCCCCACCCTAACCCTCCCCCGCTAGCGGGGGAGGGGGTGACGGGCGCCTGTGCGCTCCTTCCCCCACAAGCGGGGGAAGGTTGGGATGGGGGTTTTCACAACACGAACATCTGCCATGCCGCTGTTTTCGGCGCGGCGGCGGCGCGTGCCGGCGCGAGCGTCGAAGCTGCGCTGACCGCGTATCTCCAGGCCTTTACGGCGAACCTGATGTCGGCGGGATTGCGGCTGGGGATTGTCGGACAGAGTGACGGGCAGCGCATTCTCGCCGGGTTAGAGCCGGTGGTCGCGACGGCGGTCGCCGCGTCGATCGCGCGCGACCCGCAAGATTTCGGTTCGGCGACCTTCGCGCTCGACCTGGCTTCGATGGCGCACGAAACCCTCTATACGAGGCTCTTCCGCTCATGAAGGTTGACGATCGCGGACCGCTCCGGGTCGGCATTGGCGGGCCGGTCGGCTCCGGTAAGACCGCGCTGATGGATCATCTCTGCAAGCGCATGCGGGAGCGCTTCGAGATCGTCGCGATCACCAACGACATCTATACCCGCGAGGACGCCGAGTTTCTCACGCGCAGCGGCGCGCTGCCGCCGGAGCGCATTCGCGGCGTCGAGACCGGCGGCTGCCCGCATACCGCCATCCGCGAGGACGCCTCGATCAATCTCGCCGCGGTTGCTGAGCTCAACCGGCTGTTCCCGCGCCTCGATGTGATCCTGATCGAATCCGGCGGCGACAACCTCGCCGCGACATTTTCGCCGGAGCTGGCGGATCTGACGATTTACGTGATCGACGTCGCCGCCGGCGATAAAATACCCCGCAAAGGGGGGCCGGGGATTACGCGGTCGGATTTGCTGGTGATCAACAAGATCGACCTGGCGCCGATGGTCGGGGCGAGCCTCGAGGTGATGGACCGCGACACGCGGCGGATGCGCGGCGAGCGTCCGTTCGTCTTTACCAATTTGAAAAGCGGGAAAGGCGTCGATGAGATTATCGAGTTCGTCGTTCGGGAAGGCGGGTTATAGCGCCGGCAGCCGATTTCGGCGGCCTCTGTTAGGATTCACGATGGCCGGGATCGCCTGGCTCGTGGCCGCCGGGACAAGCGTCGCGTCGCTGTCCGCGGCCGATGCGCCGCGGATCGCGGCCGACATGGCTTTCCATCGCGGCGACCTCGCCTATCGACGCGGCGACTACGCGGTGGCGCTCGGCTGGTTTCGTTCGGCGGGCGATCAGGGTGACGCCGCGGCGCAAAATTACGTTGGCTGGCAATATGCCAATGGTCTGGGAACGCCGCAGAATTACGCCGAGGCGCTGCGCTGGTACCGCCGCTCGGCGGAGCGGGGCAATCCGGGCGGCGAAAACTATTTAGGTTGGATGTACCAGCACGGCTGGGGGGTGCCGCGGGACGGCGCGCAGGCCTTGGACTGGTATCGCAAAGCTGCCGAGCTGGGCAGCGCCGAGGCGGCACGCCACATTGGCTTCCTTTACCGCAATGGCGATGGCGTCAAAACCGCCTATGACGAGGCGATGCGCTGGTTCAAGAAGGCGGCGGAGGAGGGCGACGCAACCGCCCAATCGAGCATCGGCTGGATGTACCAATCGGGCATGGGGGTGCCGCAGAATTATGCGGAAGCGATGCGCTGGTATCGCCTCGCCGCCGATCAGGGGAATGTCGACGCAGAGTACGGCATCGGCATCCTCTACGCCAATGGTTGGGGCGTGCAGAGCAACGCGGCGCAAGCGTCGGAGTGGATGCAGAAATCGGCCGGCGCTGGGAACCCTGACGCGCAGGACTGGCTGAAGAACCACGCCGGCGCGGACTGACGACAGGCCACCTTTCCCGCGCAAAAACGCCCCCGGATTTCCGGGGGCGTTTCGTTTCAGCGACCGCGAGAGGTTACGCGGCCTTCTGCTGTGTCACCTGCGGCTGGCTGACGGCCTCGCCGATCTTGATCTGGCGCGGCTTCGCCTCTTCCGGCACCTCGCGCACCAGGTCGACGTGAAGCAGGCCGTTATCCATGCTCGCGCCGGTCACCTTGATGTGGTCGGCAAGGCTGAAACGGCGCTCGAAGGCGCGCCGGGCGATGCCGCGGTGCAGGTAGCGGCCCTGCGTCTGCTCGTCGTCCTTTTGCGCCTTGCCCGTGATCACCAAGGAGTTCTTTTCCACGGTGACATCGATCTCGTCGCGTGGGAACCCGGCCACTGCCATGGTCAGGCGGTAGGCGTCTTCACCGGTCGTCTCGATGTTGTAGGGCGGGTAGGCGGGGGCCGAGGTGTCGAAGCGCGCGGCGCTGTCGACCAGACGGGCCAGATGATCGAAGCCGATCGTCGAACGAAACAGGGGTGAGAAGTCAAAGCGGTCCATATCCAAGTCCTCCATTGAGCAACATGGCCAGTGGCGCCGACCGCATGGTCCAGCGCCGGTAGCATTGCGCGACCCCGAATGGGCATTCGCGCAACCTTGATTTAGGGAGCCGAAAAACGGTGTCAAGCACCCGATCGCGCGGTTTGTTACGTTCCTCTTGAACCGCCGCGTAGGCTGCCTAAATCGATGGCCGTCGGGCGCCAAACCGGGTCCGGCGTCGATTGTTTCCCATGTTGCTCAAGGGAGAACGTGGCCATGACCGTCGAAACGAAAACCAATCCTTCCCGCCAAAATACATCCACTTGGACGCCCAAGGCGCATAGGCATGGTGAGCGGCCGGCATGGACCGATCAGCCGCAAACGCCGCCGGAAAAAGACGAGGAGCCGATCTTTCCGTCGATTACCGCGCCGCCGGTCTGGCCGCGCGTGTTTCCGGGGTTGTAAGGACGCCGGCTAGGACTTCGGTCCGAAGCCCTGGAAGCGTTTGTTGAAGCGGGCGAGCTGGCCGCCGGTGTCCAAAAGGCGCTGCTGGCCGCCCGTCCAAGCTGGATGCGACTTCGAGTCGATGTCGAGGCGCAGCGTGTCGCCTTCCTTGCCGTAGGTCGAGCGCGTCTTGTACGTCGTGCCGTCGGTCATCAGCACGGTAATCTCATGGTAGTCCGGATGGATGCCGTCTTTCATCGCGCGCGCCCTTTTTTGAAGGCGCGGGTTATACAAGCCGCGCTGCGCCAACGCAACAATCGGCAATGAAAAGCCGCCGTCCCAAGGCTAAGCCCGGGAACGGCGGCTCTTTCACGACCGTCTCCTAGTGGAAGACGTGGATGATTGTGCGCGTATTCGGATCGACCAATACCGTCCGGTCGCCGATCGTCGCGTAGTCGTAGCTCCAGTGGCGCTCGGCCGGGAAAGTATTGAGCTCGATCGTTTGCGGCACCACGGCGCCCGTGGTCACGGTAAAGCCGGACGGCGGCGCGATGGCTACGGGATGCTCGTGCGTGATGTACGCCTGCATTTCGGTCTCTTGGGCCGGCGCGATGGTCGTGGTCGTGGTCGTCTTGGTCTCGGTCATCGATTGCGCCAGCGCCGGACCCGCGAGCAGCACAAGGGCCGCCGCTAATACGATTGGTTTCACAGCCATGATCCTTATGAGGTGCGAGTTCGCGTGACTAACACCAAAAGGAAAGGCTGGTTCCGGAATGCAATCGCGTTTCGTTTGCCGAAGATTTTACTCTCTAAACGTAACGGTTGATTTGCGAATTTCTTTAAACATCGCCCGTCAGATATTCCATCGCCGCAACCACGCCGCCACGGCCGTGCGGAACGCCGGTGAGGTCCAGCGCCATCTCGACCGCGGCGAGCGAGCCGAGCACCATCGCCTCATTCAGATCGCCGAGATGGCCGATCCGGAACAGCTTGCCCCGCAGATGCCCGAGCCCACCGCCGAGCGACACGTTGAACTTTTCCAGGCAATGCGTGCGCACCGCATCGGCGTCGTAGCCATCGGGCATCAGCACCGCGGTCACCGTATCCGACTGTCCTTCCGGGTCGATCGCGAAGATTTCCGGCCCGTCATTCTGCCGCCAGGTGCGCACCGCGCGGCGGGTCGCCTCGGCAAGTCGACGATGGCGGGCGAAGACGTTCTCCAGCCCCTCTTCTTCGAACATCCGCAGCGCCTCGAGCAGCCCGTAAAAGAAGTGAACCGGGACGGTGCCGTTCCAGTAGCCCTGTCGCGGGTCACCGCTCAGTAGGCGTCGCCAATCCCAGTAGACGCGCGGCAGCTTCGCGACCGCGGTGGCGGCGATCGCCTTGGCGCTGACCCCGGTGAACGCCATGCCTGTCGGTAGCATCAAGCCCTTTTGCGAGCCCACCACGACGACATCGACGCCCCATTCGTCCATCCGGAAATCGAAGGAGCCGAGCGACGAAATCACGTCGACGCAGAACAGTGCCGGGTGTTTCGCGGCATCGATCGCCTGGCGCATCGCGGCGACGGGATGGCAGACGCCGGTGGAGGTTTCGTTATGGACGGTCAGTACCGCCTTGATCTCGTGGTTTGTATCCTCGCGCAATCGCGCTTCGAGCTTGGCGGCGTCGACCGGGCGCCGCCAATCATTGGGCAGCGTCTCGACCTGCAGGCCGAAAGCCTCGGCGCGCAAACCCCAGTTCAGCGAAAAGTAGCCGCTCTCGGTGATCAGCACCTTGTCGCCGGGCGAGAACAGATTGACCAGCGCCGCTTCCCACGCGCCATGCCCGGTGGCGGCGTAGCCCAGGATCGGCTGCTGGGTCTTGAAGACGCGTTGAAGGCCGGCAAAGCACTCCTCGGAGATTTCTTTGAACGCGGCGCCGGTGAAGTCCATCGTACCGCGATCCATCGCGCGCAGAATGCGGTCCGGAATGTTGGTCGGCCCCGGGTTCATGAAGAAATGCCAGCCGTTCGTGCGTGCCATTGCCTCGTCCTTTGCTCCGCCGGCCGCGTGCCGGCGGGTCCGTTCCCGTTATCGGTGAGGGGCGCGCAGGATAGTCGCGCGCGCCCGTTAAGCAATCGCCAATCAGGCAGTTCAGCTTTCGCGGATTGTCGCGCCCGCCGGAGTAAGTTGCATAAAAAATAGGCAGGACGGGCGTCCTGCCTACGGCGTTTCCGATTTCTCCGGTCGCGGACCACCGCCGTTAACCGGTCGTCAGAACCCTCCCTGAACTCGGGCCGGGCTATCTGCCCGCGCTGAATGCTCTTGCCCTTACATTACGCAGCTTGTCGCCACCGGTCACGCCCTTTCTTTCAGAACGCAGCGTATTTGACGATGAAATTACCGCAGAACGAGAACCGACGGGTTTGCCTCGCGCCAACGTCCGGCGACCAGCTCTACCGAAGCATAGGTAACGAACCCGAAGGCGATGCCGTTGGCGATCGAGAAGGGGGCGAATCCGGTAGCCCCACGCCTTGGGCGCAGTCGCTCGATGAGACTTCCGATTGTCAGCCCGGTCACCATACCGACCAGCAGGCAGCACGCCGGCCATGGCTCAAGCTTGCCGGTCTCCGCGGCGACAAGAGGAATTCCGCCAAGGATGGTGCCGATACAAAAGCCGATTAGCGAAAAGCGCCATCGGCTCATATGTCCCGCGAACATGCGATTGTAGGAAACATTCCCGCCCAACCTTTCCGATGTGTTTGGCTATCTCGGCCATCCTCCTGTTCCTCGCGGCTTCCCTCCTGATAGGTCCTCCTGTTACCCTCCTGTTCCGTAACACGGTTCGTTGTTTTCCAAGGCCTTGGCCCATGATCTTTTGTTCGTGCGCGCGAAACAGGTGCGACGCGGAAGAGGCTGATGCGAATGAAAATCTCCAAGATCGAAGCCTTCCAACTCCGCTGGTCACCGAACGACAAACCGGCGCAGGGCAGCGCCTTTGTCCGCGTCCATAGCGACGATGGTCTGTCGGGAATCGGCGAGGCCTCTCCGATGCAAGGCGGCCTCGCCTCGCTCGGCATCGTCGCGCGTGACATCGCGCCGGCTCTCATCGGCCGTGACCCGCACGATCACGCGGTGCTGCTCGACACGGCGCTGCATCGTCTCGTGAAGCTCGGCCCGGAAGGCGCGCTGACCGGCGCGCTGGCGGCGCTTGACATCGCGCTGTGGGACTTGAAGGGCAAGCGCTTTGGCCAGCCGATCTACAAGCTCTTGGGCGGCGCCTGGCGCACCGCGCTGCCGTTCTATGCCTCGATCGGCGGCAATGGCGAGCGCACCATCGACGAGGTGCTGCGCGTCGTCGAGGCGCGCCTGAAGAACCAGCCCGCCGCGGTGAAAATCCGCTTCGATGCCGACCGCACCCGGGCCGATGTCGACATTCCCGGCGACATCGCCAAGGCCAAGGCGGTGCGCAAGCTGGTCGGCGACGCCTTCCCCTTGGCCTTCGACGCCAATAACGGCTACTCGGTCGGCGGCGCGATCCGCGTCGGCCGCGCGCTCGAAGAGCTCGGCTATTGGTGGTTCGAGGAACCGGTCCAGCATTACCACGTCAGGGCGATGGGCGAAGTCGCCCAGCGTCTCGACATCACCGTCTCGGCGGGCGAGCAGACCTACACGCTCGCGGGCCTTGCCGACCTGATCTCCGCCGGCGTCCGCATGGTGCAGCCGGACATCGTCAAGATGGGCGGCATCACCGGCTTGAAGCAGGCGCAGGCGCTGTGCCAGGCGCATGGCGTCGAGCTGGTGCCGCATCAGACCCAGCCGACGATCGGCCACATGGCCAGCCTGCACATCGCCGCGACGCAGATGGGCGCGACCAAGCCTTGCGAGTGGAACGACCCGTCGTCACGCACCCACGCGGTGTTCGACAACCCGCCCTATCCGGTCGACGGCTTGTTCCATCTCCCGGCCGCGCCCGGCCTCGGCCTCGCGGTCAACGAGGCGGAGCTGGCGAAACGCATCGTCCCGGTGGGCTGAACGTGTCATTCTCACCGCCGAACAGCGGAGGCCGCCCATGAAGATCGACCGCATCGACCACCTCAACATCACCGTCGCCGACCTCGACCGCAGCATCGCCTTCTACAAGAAGGTGCTCGGTATGGACGCCGAGATCATCGGCGAGGGCAGGGCGGCGCTGCTTTTCGGCCAGCAGAAGATCCACCTCGATCTCGCCGGCGGCCCTATGACCCCAAGGGACTCGGGGCGTGCCGAGCCGCGCATGCCGGCTCATATCTGCTTCGTTACCGACGCAAAGGCGGACCAGATCGCCGCGCATCTCGCCGAATGCGATGTGCCGGTGCGCATGCAGGGGCCGCGGGCCGGAGCGATCGGCACGATCCAGTCGCTCTATATCGACGATCCCGACGGCAACTCGATCGAGATTTCGCATTACTAGGCCGTCGGATGCCCGATCCCGGCCCGCCCAATGAGGCTGACATCCTCGCCGGCGCTTATGCCGAGCGGGTGCGCGAGCTGTTCAAAGTCTTCGCTGAAGCGGTGGCGACCGGCGAGCCGGAGCGCGACGCCGTGTTGCGCTTCCGCCGCGGTCTTATCACTGCGCGGCGGGTCTATGCCGCCGCGCTCGAAGCGGCGAAGGAAGCCGACAAGGGCCCATAGAGATATTTTGCTTCCCGGCAAAAGCGAAAGCCGGGACCCACCCTTCGGCGCCCGAGACAATAAATAACCGGGCTCCGACTTTGGTCGGGAGCGGCATTTGAGAAGCGGTTTTCAGAGATGATCGTCCGCTAATCGTCGACCGACAGCGCCAGGATCAGGCTCATCTGCGACAGCGGCAGGCCGCTCTCCGCCCGCCAGGCGTTGAAGCAGCCTTGCGCCGCGGCGCGCCCCTGGCGGTTTTTCGGCGGCGGCAGCTCGGCCCAAAGCTTCAATGCGGCGATCACCGAATGCGACAGCACAAACGTGTCCTTGCCGACCATGCGCAAAAACATCGGGCCGGACGCGCCGCCCATCTGGCTGAACCGCTCGCCGACCGCGTCCCACAGCCCGACGATGTTGCTCCCTGGCCAGGTGCCGAGCCAGGCGCCGAAGCCGCCGAATTCCTCGCCAACCGTCAGCATCGCGGCGGCATTGTCGCGGACCGATTTGAGCTTGCCCCAATGGCGGATCAGGCGCGCGTCGCCGAGCAGCTTTTCCAGCGCCTCGTCCGGCATCGCCCGCACGCGGCGCGGGTCGAACCCCTCGAACACCTCTTCGAAGGCCGGCCATTTCGCATCGACCAGGCTGTGCTTCAATCCCGCGCGGAACACGCGCAGCGACATCTGCGACAGATAGCGGTCGTCGAGGGTCGCGGCCAGTTCCGAGGCGCTTTTCGGATGCGGCAGCCGGGCGTCGATCGCCGCGGCGCCGTGCCGCTGCCGCGCGGCGTCGAAAATCGTGGCGAATGGCACTGCCGGCATAACCCGCTCCTGCTATCGTGCCGTTTAGGTCGCGTTGTATCACGCCTTCGCGGATCGCGCGCCGCCTCAGGGGGCTGGGGTTAGGGGGCAAAGTTGCTGGGACGTCTCGTCGAAAGCTTTGTGACGCTGTTTGTCGTGCTCGATCCGATCGGGTCGGTGCCGATCTTTCTCAACGCGACCGCGCGCGTCGAGCCCGCGTTGCGCAAGCGCGTCGCGCTTATCGCGGTGCTGGTCGGCAGCTTTGTGCTGATGCTGTTCCTTTATCTCGGACAGTATCTCTTGGAGCAGATGCATATCGGCATCCCGGCCTTTCGCATCGCCGGTGCGGCGATCCTGTTCGTCTTCGCGCTGCACATGATTTTCGGCGGGCACCATGAGGGCAGCTTGGCGGAGTCGCATCGCACGCCGGCGGAAATCGCGGTCTTCCCGGTCGCGATGCCCGGAATCGCCAGCCCTGGCGCTCTGTGCGCCGTGGTGCTGCTGACCGATAACAACCGCTTCTCGCTGGTCGAGGAGACGCTTACCGCCGGCCTCGCCGTCGCCATCATGCTGATCGTGCTGGTGGCGCTGCTGGCGGCGGGCCGCATTCAGCGTCTGCTCGGCAATGCCGGGATCAGCGTCATCACCCAGATCATGGGACTGATCCTCGCCTCCTTCTCGGTGCAGCAGATGATCGACGGCATCGTCGAGACTTTCGGCTTGGTCGTCGCGCACTGACCACTACAAATCCGGCACCTGGAATTTTTCGCGGAGCCGCATCAGCCGGTAGCCGAGCCCCAAATAGGCGCCGCATTCGGCGCGTGCGGCAATGAAAGCTTCGGGCGTCGTGTCGTGCCGCTCCTTGAGATGCGCGACCACGACCGAGTCGACCGGGATGCGGCTGAAATCCTGCAGCAGCATCCGGCAATGCGCCGCCGCATAGGGGCCGATCCCCTTCAGGCCGACGAGGTATTCGTGTTCGAGTCGCGCATCGTCGCCATTTCCGGCCTCGTCAATCGCGCCGTCGTCGAGCAGCCGCCGCGTCGCCGACATCACCACCGGCGCGCGGAAGCCGAGCTTCGCGATGCCGCGCAGCCGCTCCTCGCCGTAATCGAGGATGGCGAGCGGGTCGGGAAACACGCCGCCGCCGGGTTCGGCGACGAGCGCCGCGCTCATCCGGCAGGTTCCCGACCAGCTAGTGTTGACGGTCAGCACCGTCTTGACGAAATCCTCGTAGAACGTCGAGCAGCGCAGGATGCGCCCGCCGCCGCGCGCGATCAGCGCCGCTTCATCGGCGAAGCCGGCGGCGAGCGCAGCGAGGGCAGGGGCAGGGTCCCATTCCGCCGATACCCAGCGCCCCGCGCGCCGCAGGATTTTCACCGCATCGACGCCGGCAAATCCATCCCACGCGACCCCAAGGATCGTGGGGTCACGCTGCTGCATCGCGATCGTGCCGGCGGCGCTGCCGATCCGCTCGGGATGCGACAGCGTGCCCGTCTCGATGTCCCAGCGCCACGGTTCGAGATGCACCCAGCCGTGGCTCGCGACGGTCAGCACGAGGTCGATCGGCCAGGCGAGTTGCAGCAGCGCGTTGTTTTCCATGGAAATTACCTCGTCTCCCCCGCGCATGCGGGGGCCCAGGGCTGCCTTCCGTCGCTTGCCCTAGGTTTCCGCTTTCGCGGGAAAGACAAATAGAAGATCAGGCGGCATTCAGTGCCTGATCGAGATCAGAGAGGATGTCCTCCTCGTGCTCCAGCCCGATCGACAGCCGCACATAGCCGTTGGTGACGCCGGTCTGCAGCTGCTCCTCCGGGGTCAGTTGCGAGTGCGTCGTCGACGCCGGGTGGATCGCCAGGCTGCGCGCGTCGCCGATATTGGCGACGTGGTAGAACATCTTGAGCGAGTCGATGAAGCGGCGCCCGGCTTCCATTCCGCCTTTCAGCTCGAACCCGACCAGCGCGCCGTAGCCGCCCTTGAGATAGGCGTCGGCGCGGCGTTTGGCTTCGCCCGACATCTCGCTCGGGTGGATCACCTTGGCGACTTTCGGGTGCTCCTTGAGGCGGCGCACTACCGCCATCGCATTGGCGCACTGCACGCGCATCCTGAGCGGCAGCGTCTCCAACCCTTGGATGTGCAGGAATGAGTTGAACGGGCTTGCTGCCGCGCCGATGTCGCGCAACAACGTTACCCGCGCCTTGATGATGTAGGCGACCGGCCCCATCGGCTTCACCGCCTGCGTCCACACCGCGCCGTGATAGGCCGGGTCGGGCTGGTTCAGCAGCGGGAAGCGGTCGGCGTGCTTCTCCCAGTCGAAATTGCCGCCGTCGACGATGATGCCGCCGATCGAGGTGCCGTGCCCGCCGATGTATTTCGTCGTCGAGTGCATCACCACCGCGGCGCCATGGTCGAGCGGCCGGCAGATCACGGGAGCGGAGGTGTTGTCCATGATCAGCGGTACGCCCAGCTCGCGGCCGATCTTGGCGACCTCGCCGATCGGGAAGACTTCGAGCTTCGGGTTGGGCAGCGTCTCGGCGTAATAGCAGCGGGTTTTCGCATCCGTCGCGCGGCGGAAATTCTCCGGGTCGGAGGGGTCGACGAAGCGAACTTCGATGCCCATCGTTCGCTGCATCGTATGCAGGAACAGGTTCCAAGTGCCGCCATAGAGATCGGTCGAGGCGACGAAATTGTCGCCGGCCTGGGTGATGTTGTTGACCGCGAACATTGACGCGGCCTGACCCGACGCGACCGCCAGCGCCGCCACGCCGCCTTCAAGCGCCGCGACGCGTTGCTCCAGCACGTCGCTGGTCGGGCTCATGATCCGGGTGTAGATATTGCCCAGTTCCTTGAGCCCGAACAGGTTCGAGGCATGCTCGGTGCTGTTAAATTGGAAGCTGGTAGTCTGGTAGATCGGCACCGCGACCGCGGTTGTCGCCGGGTCGCTGCGGTAGCCGGCATGCAGCACGATGGTCTCCGGGTGCTTCGATTCCGTCGGCATCGGGGTCTCCGTTCGGGCCAGGGAAGGTTCGGTGGGGCCTCTGGAAGGCGGCGGGGAAGGCGGCGGCACTTTGCCACGCTCGGGGCGGCGGCGTAAGCGCGATGTGGAGGTAGGGTGAAACCGTCGGCCGGTGTGATCGCGATCGTCGTCGCCGTGCTTATCGTCGCGATCCTCGTCACGATCAGCGTAGGAAACTGGAATTTTGTCGGAAATAGCAGTATCGACCTCAACGGTTGGATCGCGCTGATCCTCGGGGTGGTCGCCACCTTGGCCGTGGGGATCGGGCTGATGACCCTCGTTTTCGTCAGCAACCGCCGCGGCTATGACGATCCGCCCGACAAACGTGGTTGATTGAGGTCGCGCTTATCGGGGATTGGGGTTGCTGTTCTCACGTTTCGGTGATAGGTGGCGCGCCTTCCAAAAGGGGTAACGTTTTTGAAACATTCAGCGAAGACCGGCGACGCTCCGCGTTATGGCCGGGGAACGGGAATTCCTAACCCGATTGACGTCCATGTCGGGAAGCGTATCCGCATACGCCGTCTGTTCCTCGGCATGAACCAGGAGACATTGGCGAACGCGCTTGGTCTTACTTTCCAGCAGGTGCAAAAATACGAAGGCGGCGCCAACCGCGTCAGCGCTTCGCGTCTGTCGGCGATGGCCGATATCCTCGGCGTGCCAATCTCGTTCTTTTTTGGCGACCTCCAACTCGACGACGAGAAGCAGACGCCGGCCGAGCAGATTACGCGCGAACGTATGGAACGGCCCGAGACGATCGAGCTGATCCGGCTTTATTACGCCATCCCCGACGAGAACGTGCGCCAGCAGTTTCTGCAGATGGTCAAGGCGGTCGCCACGGCGACCAATCCCAAGCGCGCCTAGCCCGGCCCGCGATCCTCTTTTCTCACCACGCCGTCCAACCGCCGTCGACCAACAGCGACGAGCCGGTAACGAGACCTGCGGCGGGCGAGGCGAGAAACACCACCGCGTTCGCCACCTCCTCGATCGTGCCGGCCCGGCCAAGCGGGATGCGGTCGAGAATCCATTTGCGCGTCGCCGGGTCGTCGAAAAAAGGACGGGTCAACGGCGTTTCGACAAAGGTCGGAGCGATTGACGCGACCCGCACGCCTCTGGGGCCGAGCTCGGCCGCCATCGCCTTGGTCAGCCCTTCGACTGCATGCTTCGTCATCACATAGACGGTGCGGTCGCGCTCCGAGCCGACATGGCCCATTTGCGACGACATGTTGATGACGACGCCGCTGCGTCGCTCGACCATGAGCCGGGCGCCGGCCTGGGCGCAGCGGAACAGCGCGCGAATATTGAGGTCGATGAGCCGGTCGAGCGTCTCCTCGTCGACCTCGAGAAAAGGTTGCGGTCGGTTGACCCCGGCATTGTTGACGAGAATATCGAGCCGCCCAAATTCCTTGGCGATCCGGCCGAAGCCGGCGCGAGTCGCCGCGGCGTCGGTCACGTCGAAGGCGAGCGGGGTCGCCTTGCCGCCGGCGGCGGCGATCTCGGCGGAGACCGCGTCGAGTTCTTGAAACGAGCGGCTGTTGAGCAGCAGCTCGGCGCCGGCGTCGGCCAAAGCGATCGCGATGCCCCGGCCGAGACCGCGCCCGGCCCCGGTGACCAGCGCCACCTTGCCGTCGAGGCGGAAGGGTTTATCCGGCATCAGCCCAGCCCGTCGGCGTGGGCTTCGAGCAGCCGCCAGGTCGCGGCCGAAAATTTCGCCTTCCAGCGCGCATAGAAAACGCCGAGCCGGCCGCGGATGCTGGCGGCATCGGCGTGGTTGACCGCCATGCCGCGCTCGGCGAGCACTGTTTCGCCCGCGGCGTTGATGCGCTCGACATCGGCCCGCTGGCGCTTGGCGTAAGCCTCGACATTGCGCTCGACGACCCAGCGTATGTCGGCGGGAAGCGCATCCCAGGCGGCGGCATGAGCGAGCAGCGTAAAGCCGGACCAACAGTGCCCGGTCATGCTCAGATAGCTCTGCACCTCGTCGAGCTTGAGCGCGGCCACGACCTGGAGCGGGTCGCTCTGGCCGTCGAACTGCTTGGTCTGCAGCGCTTCGTACATGCCGCTGAACGGCACCATGCCGGGGACGGCGCGCAGCGTCTGGAAAAAATCGGCGGCCATCGCGCCGCCCGGCGTGCGGATTTTCAGGCCGTCGAAATCGCCCGCGGTGTTGATCGGGCGGTTGCTGGTGGTGATGTGGTGGAAGCCGTTCTGCAGCGAATGGCGGAACGCGAAAAGACCCGCGCGCGCCAATTCGCCGCGGATCACGCCGCCGAGCTCGCCGTCGAGCGCGGCGAACACCGACCGGCTGCTCCTGAACGCGAACGGCATCATCGGCAGCGCGCTCGACGGCGCGACGCCGCCCAGGGTCGCGCCCGACAGGTAGAACTCGAGCGCGCCTGTCTGCACGTCGGCGAACATCTGCGGGTCCGGGCCAAGCCGGCTCTCCGGATGCACGTCGAGGACGAAGCCGCCATCGGTATCGCGCTCGATCGCCGCGGCCATCTCGGCCATGTGCAGTGCGGTGGGGCTTTCGGCCGGCTGATTGAGGCCGAGCTTGTAGCGAATCACGGAGCGCGAAATGGTCGGCATCCGGCGATGATAGCGGAGATGCACGCCCTGGTTCAAACCCCTGTAACGGCGAAGGATTTACAAGTACGCCGGGTGCCGTTAGGCCGCTCGTTTGGCCGGCGCCGCAAGACAAGGTTAACGTTAAGGCGGTGTCAATAATCGGCGCCTCAACCTGTCGTCGTTTCCCCGTCGGAGCCTTGCGTGTCGATCCTCGCAGTTCCTCCCGTCTTTCGCTGGAGAACGTTGCCAGTCGCCGTGGTTGAGCACGACCGCTTGAAATGGCCCGCGGCCAACGTCCTCGTCGCGGCGGCATATTTTGGGCTCGGTTGGCTGGTCAGCAAATTTTTCGCCGCTTACGGGCTCTTTCCGGCGCCGATTTGGCTGCCGGTAGCGATCGCCATGGTCGCCGCGATCGCCGGCGGGTGGCGCGTGTTTCCAGGAATTTTCGCAGGCTCGTTCGCGGCTAATGCGGTGCTGTTCGCGCCGGCCGTCCACATCACGACGATCATCTCGCTGACCAATACGCTTGGGCCCATCGTGGGCGCGCTGGCGCTGCGCTGGCGGCGGCCGGCGGACGGGCCGTTTACCACCTTCGCCGGCGCGGTATGGTTCCTGTGCTGTACAACCTTGCTGAGTCCGGCGATCAGCGCCACCGGCGGCGCGATCGCCTTGGCGATCGGCCAGCCCTTCGCCTGGCAGCATCTTTATTCGACCTGGGTGGCGTGGTGGCTGTGCGACGGCAGCGGCACGCTGTATCTGGCGCCGGCGCTGTTGCTGTGGCTCGGCCTCGAACAGGGTGAGGACGCGGCCGACGCTCGGCCCGCCTCGGGGTTCGACCGGCAATACCTGCTGATCTGGGCGGCGATCGCGGTGATCAGCGTCGTGCTGTTCCTGTCGCCGCCGCTGCACGGCAGCCACATCCGTCAGGCGTTTCCGTTTCTGCTGGTGGTGCCGCTGTCCTGGGTGGCGCTGAGGATGTCGCTGCGCTGGGCGTACACGCTGGTCTCGCTCGTCGCGCTGACGGCGGCCGCCGGCACGGTTGCCGGGTTCGGCCCGTTCGAGGATCCGAGCCTCGCCAACCCGCTGCAGATGGTCGGCCTGCTGGTCCTCGTGCTGGCGATGAACGTGCTGACCATCGAGGCGCTGTTCAGCGAATTGAACCAGGCGCAGCGCGAGAACCGTGTCAAGTCGATGTTCCTCGCCAACACCAGCCACGAGCTGCGTACACCATTGAACGCGATCCTCGGCTTCGCGTCGATGATCGACGGCCAGGCGATGGGACAGCTCGCTCAGGAACGCTACGGCGAGTATGCGCGGATCATCCATACCGCCGGCGAGCATTTGCTCGGGGTCATCAACGGCCTCTTGGACCTGTCGAAGATCGAGGCCGGGCAGATCGTCCTTGACGAAGTGGACCATATCTTCGCCGAGCTTGTCGAAGAGGCGAGGTCTCTGGTCGCCGGGCAGGCCGAGGACAAATCGATCGCGCTGCACGTCGGCGTCTTCCCGGCCACGATGATCCTGCGCGCCGATTGCAAGACGATGCGCCAGGTGCTGCTGAACCTCCTCACCAACGCGATCAAGTTCACCCCGCCCGAAGGACAGGTCACGGTATCGGCCGCGCTGGGCGACGCCGGCGCGCTGGTGATCCGCGTGTCGGATACCGGGATCGGCATTCCCGCAAACACGCTGCACCGCTTGTTCGTGCCGTTCGAGCGGCTGCACCGCGCCACCGGCATCGAGGGCAGCGGCCTCGGCCTCTGCATCACCCGCGGCCTGGTCGGTCTGCACGGCGGGACGATCGTGGTCGAGAGCCATGAGGGCGAGGGCACGACCTTTATCGTCACGCTGCCGGCCGAGCGGGTCAGCCTCCTGCCGCCGCTCGCCGTCGCCGCCGAGTAGCCGCCGATCAGCTCCGCGACCGGCGCAGCAGTTGGGCGTAGCGGCCGGGCGTGAGGCCGAAGCGCGCCTTGAAATGCCGGGTCATATGGCTCTGGTCGGCGAAGCCGCCCTCGGCCGCGGCTCCGGCGAGCGGCACTCCGGCGGCGATCGCCGCCTTGACCCGCTGCAACCCGCGTCCGACCAGATAGCGATGCGGCGAAGTCGCGAACCGCGCGCGGAAAGCGCGGGCCAGCGCATAGCGGTCGATGCCGGTCGCGGCTTCGAGGTCCTCGGCAGTAATTGAAAGGTCGTCTGCCGCGTCGATCATGTCGCGCGCCCGGTCGAGCCGCGCCCCGTAATACAGCGCCGGGCGCAACGATGCCGGGCGGCCCGCGCGGCGGCTCAGCCGGTCGGCGGCCGAAGCGACAATCCCCGCCCCGGCCAGCGTGGTGATGCTGTCGGGAAAGCCTTCGAACGCCTCGCCGAGCGCCGCCGCGAGCGCGGGGTCGTCGCCGACCGCGTCGGCGACGAAGGGCAGCGATCGGTCGTCGAGCGCGTCACCGATCAGCGCCGCGTCGATATAGATCATGCGATAGACGAACCCAGCGGGCATGACGGCGTGGCCGTCATGCACCTCGTCCGGGTGCAGCACGATCGTCATGCCCGTCGTGCTGACGCAATCGGTGCCGCGATAGCGGAACGCCTGGCGCCCCCGCTCGGTGACGCCGATCGCATAGGTCTCGTGCCGATGCGGGTCGTAGGCATGGCCGAAAAACCCCGCGCGCAGCCGCTGGATGCCGGGGCAGGGGTAATCGGTCGCGATGAAATCGCCCGAGGGCGATGCTGGGGGCAGCGGCGCGGACATGCACGAACGTTCAAGACGTGAGCGGTCGGGCGGCTACCATGCCCGGCATGCGCTACGAAACCAAGACCTCGATCGTGCTGCGCCACGACCTGCTGCCGTGGCAGATCGCCAATGTCGCGGCGTTTCTCGCCGGCGGGCTGGCCGGGTTCTTCCCCGAGATTATCGGCGAGCCCTACCGCGACGGCAGCCATCGCCCCTACACGCCGCTGATCCGCGAGCCGGTTTTCGTGCTGGGCGCAAGCGCGGCCGAGCTGACGCGAACGCATCAGCGCGCAATCACCCGCAACCTGCGGGTCGCGATCTACACCGCGCCGCTATTCGCGACGACCGACGATGTCGCCAATCGTACCGAGGTCGCGGCGCACGAAACCGAGGCGCTCGACCTCGTCGGGCTCGGTCTGCACGCCGACCGCAAGACGATCGACAAGGTGACAGGCGGCTTGAAGTTTTTCGGCTGACTATTGCCCGCTCTGGAACGAATAGAGACAGCTCGGCGATTCGATCTTTGCGCTGACGTTGCCGGCCTGAACCCGGCCCGTCATGGTGATCACGCCGCTCTTCACGCGACCCGTTGCCTTGAAGCTGCCGGTCCGGTCGATGCGTCCGACAAGGGTCGTGTCGAAGCGCGGCACGTATTTGAACCGCACGACGCCGCCGGAAACGCTCAGCGGATAGGCCGAGCCGAGCGGCGGCGTGGTGCAATCGCCGTTGACGATCCCGCTAAGGGTGAGCTCGCCGACATAGTCGCCGTCGAATGGGCTCGCGCCTTGCGCCCAGGCGGCGCCCGCCAGCGCCGCGACAAGGGCGAGACCTAGCCCCAGCCGTTTCGGCATGTTCCGCGTAGCCACCATCGTGCAGCGCTCCCCGTCCTATGATCTGGACCTTGGCCCGAGATCATCGGCAAGGCGGCGGCGCGGCTCAAGCCCTTCGATTGCGCCACGACCGATGGCCGCTCAATTGGGGATTGCGGTCGGTCTCAGCGCGTCCTCGACGGCCTGGATGATTTCCGGCGGACGCAGCGGCTTGAGCAGCACCTTGTACTTGGCCGGGTCGGCGGAAAGCTCGCGCAGAATGAAGGCATAGCCGGTCAGGATCAGTGCGGGGATGCCTTTCTCTTGCGCCGCGTCCGCCAGCTCCATGCCGGTCCCGTCCGGCAAGCGGCCATCCGACAGCACGAGGTCATAGCCGCGCGACAGCAGCAGCTCGCGAGCGTTTTCGAGGTCCGGCGCCGCATCGACCTCGTATCCGCCATCGATAAGAACATGCTCAACGACGATCCGCACGTCGGCATCGTCCTCGGCCAACAGGATACGCGCCATCGGCCGCTCCCTACTGTCCGTTTCCGGCACAACCCGGCGCTTCTAGCCCGAGACGGGTGTGCGGTGCCAGGAAAGCCGTGCAACAAATCGTAACAGAACTTTCCTTGAAGCCAGCTTCGCGAAACCTCTCATGTCGATGCCGCCGCGGTCTTGCAACTTCCCAGCAAGCGTGACCTGATACGACAGCGGTCGCGATTGTCGCGGCCATGACCAACGGAGATCTACATGAAGTTTGTTTTCGGGGCGTTGTTCCTCGGCGCGTCCATGCTGGGCAGCATCGCGGCCTATGCCGATGCCGACGATGCCAAATGGGTGGCGCAGTGCGTCCAGGACAACAAGGACGAAAAGGCGTCCATCGACGTCATCACCAAGTATTGCACCTGCATGAACAACAAGATGAGCAGCAACGAGACCCAGTCGATTACCCAGTGGGAAAAAACCCATGTCGCAGAGCGCCAAGCCTGCGACAAGGAGTCGGGTTGGCGTTAAGCCGAGCTTCTAGATGCGGCCGGCGAAGCGTCCGCACCGCCGATAATGGCGCCCGGTTTTTGCGTTCGGGTCCTGTGGCCGCCCGTCTCAACGGCCGCGAATAGGGGAGTACCCGATGATGAAACGTGTTGCTTTTGCCCTGGCGCTTGCCGCGTCGGCTTTCGTAAGTGGCGCCGCCATGGCGGACCAGGCCGATGCCCAGTGGGTCGCCCGCTGTGTCTCTGACAACCAGCGCGAAGCCCCTTCTGTCGAAGTGATCACCAAGTATTGCACCTGCATGAACGGCAAGATGAGCTCCGACGAAACGCTGTCGGTCTCGGCCTGGGAAAAGACCCATCCGACTGAGCAGGCCGCGTGCGACAAGGAATCCGGCTGGAAGTAGACGCTAGCTCGACCGAAGGTGCGGGCGGCGCTGCTGCCCGCACCCTGTGATAGCCTGCCGCTTGACATCGAGCGTGAAGCTGCTGTAGGCCGTAGATGTTCCGTGGTGATTTGAGCCGACCGGCTTGCGCGCCACGTTAAATAAAGCGCTAAAAGGTCGGGAGTTCGGAAAGGAACCCTGGCCCATCCGGTCCGGGGTTTTTTGTTGCCCGGATCGGCGGCCCAGGGGTCTGAGACAGCGCAGACCCGAGAGGAGCACGCCGATGACCAAGCAAGTCCTTCCCCCCGAGATTGCGGCCGAGGTCGAGCAGAGCACCATCCTGGTGCGTGGCGGCGCCATGCGCAGCGGGTTCGACGAAACCTGCGAGGCGCTCTATCTGACCTCCGGCTTCATCTACGGCACTGCCGCCGAGGCCGAGGCCGCGTTCAAGGACGACAGCCAGCGCTTTCTCTATTCGCGCTACCGTAATCCGACCGTTGCGATGTTCGAGGAGCGCCTGCGGCTGCTCGAAGGCGCCGAGGCCTGCCGCGCCACGGCGAGTGGCATGGCGGCGGTGTTCGCCTCGCTGCTCTGCAAGCTGCGCGCGGGCGACCGGGTCGTCGCGAGCCGCGCGCTCTTTGGCTCGTGCTCCTACATCATCAACGAGCTGCTGCCGCGCTGGGGCGTGCAGACCACGCTGGTCGACGGCCGCGACAATTCGGCCTGGGAGGCGGCGATCGGCCGCGAGGTCAAGCTGACCTTCTGTGAGAGTCCGTCCAACCCGGCGATGGATTTGGTCGACCTCGCCGAGGTCGCGCGCCTGACGCATCGCGCCGGCGGCATCTTCGTCGTCGACAATGTGTTCGCGACGCCGCTGTTGCAAAAGCCGCTCAAGTTCGGCGCCGACGTGGTCGTCTACTCGGCCACCAAGCATATCGACGGGCAGGGTAGGGCGCTGGGCGGCGCGATCCTTTGCAGCAACGACTACCTCAAGAACGATCTCGGCCAGTTCTATCGCCACACCGGGCCGTCGCTGTCGCCGTTCAACGCCTGGCTCCTGCTGAAGAGCCTCGAAACGCTGGAGCTGCGCGTCGAGCGGCATTGCCGCACCGCGGAAAACATCGCGAAACACCTGGAGACGCATCCCAAGATCACCCGCGTGCTCTATCCCGGCCTGCCGAGCCATCCGCAATACGAGCTGGGTAGGCGCCAGATGGCGCTCGGCGGCAGCGTCATCTGCTTCGACATCGCTGGCGATAAGGAGGCGTGCTTCCGCTTCCTCGACGCGCTGAAGCTGGTCGACATCTCGAACAACCTCGGCGACGCCAAGAGCATCGTCACCCATCCGGCGACGACGACCCATTCTCGCCTCAAGCCCGAGGAGCGCGCCGCGCTCGGCATCGGCGATTCATTGGTACGTCTCTCGGCCGGCCTCGAGAGCGAGCGCGATCTGATCGCCGATCTGGACCGAGCCTTGGCGCAGGTGTAGCTCGTCATCATCGTCGGCCGCCGAGATCAAATTCGCGGGGTCGGCCATGAAATCGGCTCACTCTCTTGTAACGCCGACCGATGGGGCCACATACGGGAGACCAACCCTTGGTTCGGCACGCATTTCGTAGCTCGACAGAGCGCCGAACCGCCTCCCGTAAAGCCAACGGTTGATCCGGCTCTCCACCTTGGGGTGTCGGCCAATTGACGTTGAAAGGCTATCTATGGCTACCGGAACCGTGAAATGGTTCAACACTCAAAAAGGCTACGGCTTCATCCAACCCGATGACGGGTCGAAGGACGTTTTCGTCCACATTTCGGCTGTCGAACGCGCGGGAATCAGCAACCTGCAGGAGGGGCAGAAGCTCAGCTTCGAGCTCGAGCGCGGGAACCAGGGCAAGACTTCCGCCGTCGCGTTGAAGTCGGTCTAACCGCGCTGTGTGACGCCGCCGGACATTCGGCGGCGTCATTTTCTCCGGAGGCATCGTGATGGCGACGCACAAATACGCGGCCGGCCAGAGTGTACGGTTCTCGCCGCACCGTTATGAGGATGGCTCGTCCCGCGGGCTTTACACGATCGTCATGCGGCTGCCCGAAGAGGGCAACATTCCCCAATATCGCATCAAGGCAAGGACGGATGGCCGCGAGCGGATCGTCCGTGAGGACCAATTGGACCGCGTGTAAACGCGCCTACTTTGCGACCTGTTGAACGGATTTCGCGGCGAACCCTGCCGCCGAGGGCCCGGCAGCGCCGCCTCCTGCGAGGCGGCGCCGGGCATTTTGCCCCGAGGCAGATTGACGAGAATTTGCTCGCCGGTGGCGGTCTTGAATCCAAAAAATCAGCGCCCTAAATTTTCCGTATCGCGGGTATCGTTCGCGAGCACCGGCGGCTGAGAGATAAGTCGCGCTCCCGCTTGAATGGGTAGAAGGTGGCTGTCCAATCGTCCCCCCACACAGCCGAATACTGCTTGTATCGGGCCGTTGAATGCGATCAGAAGGCCGAGGAATGCACTGAGCCCACGAATAAGGGGATATTCCTCGATCTGGCCAAACGCTGGCGCACTTTGGCGCAAGAGAGCCAAAATGGCGCATCCCTCAATCCCATCGGCAAATCCGGAGTTCGCTTGTCTCCCGACTAGCAAACTCGCCCATGAAGACTGCTGGAGAGCTTCGCGCGGAAGCCGAGCATTGGCGCGACGTCGCCCGTCGCGTAAGTGATCCCGGTCTGCTCGAAGCCATCCGAGAAATGGTCGAGGAGTTGGAAGCTCGCGCTCGGGAGGCAGAAATCGAAGCCTAGGATCAGGCCACTACGTCCTTGGCTGCGACCTGCGGAACGGATTTCGCGGCACGCTTTGTTCGATGACGCGCTGCTTGTTTCGCGCGATCCAGGCTTCCGCTGCGGCCTCGGTCTCAAAGCTGCTGACCGTGGTCGGGCTGCTGTCGGGGATTTTGACTTCGACCCCGAAGGTCCCGCCAGGGAGCTCCACGACGCGATAGACGGCTTCGGCATAGGGATGTGTTCTCATCCCTCACCATAGCACCGGCTATCCGCCCGCGTCATTATACGCCTGGATACCAATAACCGTCGTCCCCTGATCGGGCCGTCCGGCACCGGAGCGAGCAACGGTTGCCCGGCGGAAGCGAGCAAGCCGCGCGATGAGATGGGCTTATAAACATAAAAATAATGTGCTATGAAGGCCAATTGACGATGATCTCATGTTATACTATCTGAATCACGTCGGCGGGCGGTATTTTTCGCTTGCCCGGCGGAGGGCGCCGGCGTGGTTCAGTTGGTCGAAAAGATTTCCAAGGCCGAGGCGGTCAAGCAGCAAAGCCGCCAATTGCGCGGCCATCTCGCGCGCGACCTCGCCGACACGGAGACGCCCTTTGACGGAGAGGGCTACTCGCTGCTCAAATTCCACGGAATTTATCAGGGATACGATCGCGACAGCGCGACCGAGCTGAAGCAGGCCGGCGAAAGCAAGCACTATCAGTTCATGGTGCGTGTGCGCATCCCGGGCGGCCGGCTCAAGGCCGCGCAATACCTTGCGCTCGATCACATCGCGGACGCCTATGCCAATGGCACGCTGCGCGTCACCACGCGCTCCAGCATCCAGTTTCACGGCGTCGTCAAATCCGGGCTCAAGGCGGCGATGGGCGAGATCAACGCTGGCCTGATGACGACCTTGGCGGCGTGCGGCGACGTAGTGCGCACGGTGACAACCGTGCCGGCGCCGATCCGCGACAATATCCACGACCGGCTCGAAGCCGATGCGCTTCTGCTATCGCGCGAGATGCTGCCGAAGAGCGGCGCCTACCAGGAGATCTGGGTCGACGGCGCCCAATGGAACGATGATCGCGGGAACGAGGACCAAGGCAAGGACGAAGCGCCTGACCCGCTCTACGGCGAGCGCTATTTGCCGCGCAAGTTCAAGATCGGCATGGCGGTGCCCGAGGACAACACGATCGACGTGCTGACCAACGATCTCGGCATCGTCGCGCTGTGGGAGGGCCCCAAGGGCGACGCCAAGGGAGATCAACACCTCGTCGGCTACAATTTCTTCCTCGGCGGCAGCCACGGCGCGACGCACAACAAGCCCGAGACCTATCCGCGCATGGCGAGCGCCGTGTGCTTTGTCGAGCCCGACGATCTCGTTTCGGCGGCGAAAGCCGTGGTGCGGCTGCACCGCGACTGGGGCGACCGCGGCAACCGCCGGCACGCCCGGCTCAAATACGTTATCGCCGAGCGCGGCGAGGACTGGGCGCGCGAGCGGCTGTCCGAGGATCTGGGCAAGGCGCTCGAACCATGCCGGCCGATGCCGCGCTTCGAGGTGCCCGACCATCTCGGCTGGCACGAGCAGGGCGACGCCAGGCTCTATCTCGGCCTGCCGATCTCCAGCGGCCGTATCGTCGACGACGACCGCTCAAAGCTGCGCACCGCGCTCAGGGAGATCGTTGCGCAATACGATGTCGACCCGATACTGATGCCGAGCCAGGACATCATCCTCTCGGAGATCGACCCCAAAGACCGCGGCGCGATTGAAAAGACCCTGCGCGCCTACGGCGTGCGCTTCGGGGCCGATCTGGCCCCGGCCGAGCGTTGGGCGCTGGCCTGCCCGGCGCTGCCGACCTGTGGCTTGGCGCTGACCGAGGCGGAGCGAGTCAGCGATTTGCTGATCGCCGAGATCGTCGAGCGCATGGCGCGCTGGGGCGTCGAGCGCGAGCGCGTGTCGATCCGCATCACCGGCTGCCCCAACGGCTGCGCCCGGCCTTATAGCGGCGATGTCGGCATCGTCGGCCGCATTCCCGGTTTCTACTCGATCTATGTCGGCGGCGATTTCGAGGGGACGCGGCTCAACGAGGTGGTCGCCGAGCGCATCCGCCTTGGCGAGGTCGCCGACACGCTCGACCCGCTCTTCGCGCTTTACGCCGCCTCGCGCCGCGATGGCGAAGGGTTCGGCGATTTTTGCCACCGCATCGGCGTCGCGCGCCTCCGCGACGTGCTGGCCGCAACCCGCGCCGAGCCCCGCGCTGCCGCGGATTAGTTCATAGAAAAACCGGCCCGGAAACCGGGCCGGTTATAGTCGTCAGTCGCGTTGTAATCGGTCTTTTAGTAATGCTGGATCACCACCGTGTGGCCGGGAGCCATTGGCGCGGGCGGCGGAGGCGGAGCTGGGGTGCTCGCCGCGCCGGCGGTCGCGCCGACGCCGCCGCCCACAGCCGCGCCGACCGCGGCGCCTGGGGCGCAGCCGACAGGGATCGTCACGATGCAGCCGATCACCGCGCCGGTCGCTGCGCCGCTGGTGCCGCCGGCGACCGCGTTCGCGGCGGGGTCATAGCTTTGAGCAAAAGCCGGGACGGCAAGCCCCAAACCCGCAACAAGCGCAATAGCGCTGGCAAATTTTTGGGTCTTCATTGCTGGCCTCCTTTAAAGCCACAGTCGCTTCCCTGTAGCGGTTGGAAGCGTACCATCGAATATACAAACGAACACCACGACAAAAACTTTATCTCGTTTCCTCTATTAGGTTTTTTGTAAAATATGTTTTAGCGCCTGTCACATTTTGTTGCGAAGAGGTCGGATTTTGTCGCAAAGAGGGATGGTTAGGCCTCGCCAGGCAACACGGTTCGCGATAGGCTCCTGGATAATCCGCTTTCGCAGAGAGGCACCTCATGGGCATCACGGTTGCAATCATGGCGCAGGGCACGATGGGCGCCGGGGTCGGCAAGCGCCTCTCCGAGCGCGGCGCTACGGTAAGGACGCTGCTCTCCGGGCGCAGCGAGGCGAGCGCCAATCGCGCCAAGGCCGCCGGCATGACCCCCGCCGTTGACGAGCGCGACCTGCTCCAGGGTGCCGATTATTTTCTGTCGATCCTGCCGCCCGACCAGGCTGAGGGACTGGCCTCGCGCCTTGCGCCGGCGCTGCAATCGTTGCCGAAGAAGCCGGTCTATGTCGATTGCAACGCGGTAAGCCCGCAGACCGCCGAGCGCATCGCCGGCATCGTCGAGCCGACCGGCGCCGCCTTTGTCGATGGCGGGATCATCGGCGGCCCGCCGCGTGAGGGCTACAGCCCGGCGATCTACGCCTCGGGCCCGGACGCTCAGCGCACCAAGCCTATCGCCGAGTACGGCATCGACTGGCGCGTCATCGCCGGGCCGATCGGTGCCGCCTCCGGTCTCAAGATGTCCTACGCCGGCATCACCAAGGGCACCACGGCGATCGCCGCGGCGATGCTACTCGGCGCGGCGCGCTTCGGCTGCGCCGAGGCGCTGATCGCCGAACTGTCGTCGTCGCAACCCGAGATGCTTGCGCGCATGAAGAAGAATATCCCCGGCATGTACGACAAGGCCTATCGCTGGGTCGGCGAGATGCAGGAAATCAGCGATTTCCTCGACGCCAACGCGCCGTCATCGGAGATGTACCGTGGCATCGCCGGGCTCTATGACTTCCTCGCCGCGGCCGAGGCGGAGGACCGTAAAGCCGACGAGAACGCGATCAAGACCTTGGATCGCGTGCTGGGGCGGTAGCGCTCCTCACGCCGAGCGCGACGCCATCCCGGTCGAAGCGGCCGTCGCGCGGCCGAGATCGGGCAAGTCCAGCTCGACCTCGCGCGTCTCGGGTCCGATCGCCGCGCCGGCGATCATCAGCAGACCCGAGATCAGGATCAGCACGATTGGCGCATAGAGGTACGGCATCACCTTGCCCAGCCACAGCAGATAGATCGCCGAAAACGACGGGATGATGATTGCGACGCTATAGCCGATGCCATAGCCGCTGGCGCGCACGCGCGTCGGGAAGCGCTCGCAGATATAGGTGGTCGCGATCCCCCAGGGCGATATGGCGACGACATTTCATAAGCGCCAGACGCAAAGCGGGCGGCGTTGCCGCCGCCCGCTCCGTTCGCGAACTCTTTAGAAGTTCGGGTTAGTAGCCGTACCCGTAATACCCAGGGCCGTACCCGTACGGATAGCCATAGCCGTAAGAATAGGGGTAACCGTAGTAGTACGGGGACGAGGCTAACGCCGCGCCGGCTAGCGCGCCGGCGGCGAGACCGAAGCCGATCCCAGCGCCGCCCCAGCCACGGCCGCCGCCGTGCCAACCACCCCCACCGTGCCAGCCGCCATGCCCGCCACCGCCGTGCCACCCGGCTTCGGCGGCCGTCGGCGCCATGCTGAACGCACCCGCAGCCACGATCGCGGTCGACAGCGCCACCGCCCGGCCGGTCTTTTTCAGGAATTCGTAAGTCATCTCATCTCTCCACTTCTCGCGGCACGCTCCGAAGAGCATGGCCGCGTCTGTAGTGCTAACGAGATGGGGACCCGATCATTCCATTAAACGCTACGGAACCGTGTAATTAAAGTAGGCTGGCATGCGTCTCAATCGGGGATGCGAAGGCGGAGGAGGTTAGCCTTCGGCCACCTTGTGCCCGGCGAGGTGCTCCAGCACCTGCACCAGCCCGGAATGGTCCCAGCCCTTGCCGCCGAGCGGCGTCGCGGCGTTGAACAATTCCTGCGTCGTCGCCGTGTTGGGCAGCGATACCCCGAGCGCGCGGGCGCCCGCCAGCGCGAGGCCGAGATCCTTCTGGTGCAGCTCGATCCGGAAGCCGGGTGCGAAGGTACGCTTGATCATCCGCTCGCCGTGCACTTCGAGGATGCGCGAGGCCGCGAACCCGCCCATCAGCGCCTGGCGCACCTTGGCCGGGTCGGCGCCGGCCTTCGACGCGAACAGCAGCGCCTCGGCCACCGCCTCGATGTTGAGCGCGACGATGATCTGGTTCGCGACCTTGGTGGTCTGCCCGGCGCCGACATCGCCGACCAGCGTGATGTTCTTGCCCATCAGCTCGAACAGCGGGTTCACCCTGGCGAAATCCGCCTCGGAGCCGCCGCACATGATCGTGAGGCTCGCCGCCTTGGCGCCGACCTCGCCGCCCGACACCGGCGCGTCGACATAGCCGCAGCCCTTCTCGGCGACCTTTTTGGCGAATTCCTTGGTCTCGATCGGCGAGATCGAGCTCATGTCGACGACCAGCTTGCCCTTCGACAGCCCGGCGACGACGCCGTCGGGCGACAGCAGCACATCAGCGACGTCGGGCGTGTCCGGCACCATGATGATGACCACTTCCGACTGCTCGGCGATCGCCTTCAGCGTGTCGCACACCGTGGCGCCGGCTTCCTTGACCGGCGCGGGACAGGTGCGCTTGCCGTAGACGAAAAGCTGATGCCCGCCCTTGATCAGGTTGAGGGCCATCGGATGACCCATGATCCCGAGACCGATGAAACCCACCTTCATGATCTTTCTCCGCTGAACTCGCCTGCGCTCCGCGCACAGTGCTACAGAAGAAGGCAACGGCTCAAGCGGGGAGGGGGATGCGGCGGGTGGCGGCGGCGCTCACGCTTGTCCTATGTCTGATCGGGCCGGCGGCGGCGCAGCAAGCGCCTGGACCGGCGGGCGAGGAGACTGGACCCTGGCGCGAGCGGATCCATTGGGTGCCGCTCAGCGCCGACGGCGTGCAGCGCCTGCTCTACACGCGCGTCTGCCGGCCGCCGGGCGAGGTTCCCGCGCGGGTCGTGGTGCTGGCGCACGGCACCCCGGCGGAAGTCTCCCAGCGCGGTACGATGAAGCCCTATGCGTGCAACAGCGAGGCGGCCCGCTGGTTTCTCGACCGCGGCTTTTTCGTCGTCTCGTCGCTGCGGCGCGGCTATGGCGCGACCGGCGGTGCGGCCGATGACTCTATGCCGAATTGCGCCCGTGCCGTGCGCGACTACGCGCGCACCGGGCTCAGCAGCGCCGCCGACATCGCCGCCACGGTCGACTACGCCGCCGCGCTGCCCTTCGCGCGACCGACCGGGATTGTCCTGGTCGGCCAGTCGGCC
Source organism: uncultured Alphaproteobacteria bacterium (assembly GCA_963712835.1). Lineage (GTDB taxonomy): Bacteria > Pseudomonadota > Alphaproteobacteria > ATCC43930 > CGMCC-115725 > DATARH01. The sequence goes on from CAVQJJ010000002.1 coordinate 499,663, forward strand.
GGCGGTCTCGGGGCTATCGCCCACGATTCGCTGCCGCATCCGCGGGTCAGTGCGATCGTCAACTTCGCCGGCGGCCATGGCGGCCATTTCGACAATCAGCCGAACCAGAATTGCCAGCCCGAGCGCCTGCCCGTCGCCGCCGGAACCCTCGCGCGCACCGCGACCACCCCGATGCTGTGGATTTACGCCGCGAATGACAGCTTTTTCGCGCCGCCGATCGCCAAGGCCATGTATGACGCCGATGCGCAAGCCGGCGGCCGGGCGGAGTTTTATCAGCTCCCGGCCTTCGGTACGGATGGCCACCTGCTGTTCGTCGGCCACGGCGGATCGGCGATTTGGGGGCCGCTGGTCGAGCGCTATCTCGCGACCCTACCCGCGCAATAACCCTCCGCACCGCTAATCTATGCGATAATCGTAACTTTGCGTTCTTGACAATAACATTCGCGAACCCATATCGCCGCGCATGGCGAACTATCCCCTGCAACCGCATCGCTCCAAAATCCGTATTGCACGCCAGTTCGGGCACTGCTCGGATAGCCGCGTCGCGTGCGCCGGGTTCGGCCGCTTGGGGGTTTTGATGTTTCGCATTTTGTCGTTCGTCCTGGTGCTCGCCGCGGGTTTCTGGGCCGGCTCCTGGGCGCTGCCGGCCGCTGCGGCGGATTACGAGTTCGAAGGAGCTGGCCGATGCCGGCGCACAGTACAAGCAGGACCTGCTGGACAAGGTTCCCGACGCCAAGCGCAAACCCAACCTGATCCCGCGCCTGCGCCAGGACGCGGCCGACGAATACAAGGCGAAGCGCTACAGCCAGGCGGTCGACGACCTCGAGACCGCGATCTCCTACGGTGCCGATGACGGGCTCGTCTGGCTGCGCCTCGCCCAGGCGCAGGCCGCCGATGGCGACGAAGACCACGTCATGGCCGCCGCCTACAACGCCTACCGCAAGTCGGCCGACCCGGTGGAGCGCGGCAATGCGCTCTTCATCATCGGCAACGATTACGACCGTCACGACAAGTACAAGGAGGCGCTCGCCGTCTTCCAGGCCGGGCTCGGCTTCACCCAGGCCGCGGGGGTCGCGACGCGGGTCGATCAGCTGAAGGCGCTGGTCGCGTTTCGCGTCATCAAGGTCGAGGTCGAGGCGGAGGCCGATACCGCGCGCGCCTGCCTGCGCTTCAACGAGCCGATCGCCACCAAGGGCGACGTGTCTTACGCCGCCTATGTGCGCTCGACCCCCGAACTCGCCGGCATCGTCACCGGGCGCGGCGACATGGTGTGCCTCGAAGGGCTGAAGCACGGCGAGACCTACCAGGTCTCGCTGCTCGCCGGCTTCCCGTCCGACACCGGCGAGAAGACGCTCACCGACTTCAAGACCAACGTTGTTGTCCCCGACCGCAAGCCGGTGATCAGCTTCTCGGGCGCCGGTTATGTGCTGCCGCGCGAAGGCAGCGCGGGGCTGCCGGTCACCACGGTCAATCTCGACCGGGTCAAGGTACGCATTCTCAAGGTCAACGAGCGCAACCTGGTGCCGAGCCTCGACGCCGACCGGCTCACATCGACCACCGGCGCCGACGATGTCGACACGCTCGCCTCGAGCGCCGGAAGCCTGGTGTGGCAGGGTGAGATGGCGATCAAAGGCGAGCGCAACCGCGCCGTCACCACCGCGATCCCGCTGAAGGACATCCTCAAGGACAAGGGGCCGGGGGTTTATCTCGCCGCCGTCGAGCGCGCCGACGTCAAGGAGGGTGGAGACACCCAGATCGCGACCAACTGGATCCTCGTCTCCAATCTCGGCCTCACGACCTATACCGGCTCCGACGCGATGGTCGTCGCGGCGCGTTCGCTGGCCGACGCGCAGCCGATCCCCGGCGTCATCCTCAAGCTCTACGCGCACGACAATAACGAGCTCGGCGCGGCGACGACCGACAAGGACGGCATCGCCCGCTTCGCGGCCGGCCTGTTGCGCGGCAAGGGCGGCGAAGAGCCGTATGCCGTGATGGCCTACGGGGCCGACGGCGACTTCAACTTTCTCGAACTCGGCCGCGCCGCCTTCGACCTCAGCGACCGCGGGGTCAGCGGCCGCGCCCCGCCGGGTCCGGTCGACGCCTATCTCTACACCGATCGCGGCATCTACCGGCCGGGCGAGAATGTCCATTTGATGGCGCTGGTGCGCGACGCCCAGGCAAACGCGCTGTCCAACGTACCGCTGACGCTGAAGCTGCTGCGTCCTGACGGCATCGCCGTCGACAGCAAGCAGCTGGATGCCGGCTCGCCCGGCGGATCCTTGGGCGCGCATTACCAGATGTATGCGCTGCCGCGCGACGCGCGGATGGGCACCTGGGTGGCCGACCTTTATGTCGATCCCAAGGCACCCGCGGTCGGCACCGTGTCGTTCCGGGTCGAGGATTTCGTACCGCCGACCTTGAAGGTCGAGCTGTCGGCGAGCGACGCGCCGATCCACCTCAACGAGGCCTACCCGATCTCGATCCTCGGCAAATATTATTACGGCGCGCCGGGGGCGGGGCTCGCGGTCGAGGCGCATGCGCAAATCGCCTTCGCCGTCCAGCCCTTCCCGAGCGAGCCCGATTTCCAGTTCGGCCTTGTCGACGAGAAGTTCGATGGCGTCAGCAAGGACATCGACGCGCCTTCGACCGATGCCGACGGCAAGTCGAGCGCCGAGATCAACCTGACCGACTTGCCCGACTTGACGAAGCCGCTCGACGCGACGATCGAGGTCAGCGTCTACGAGCCGAGCGGGCGCGCGATCACCGCCAACATCACCCGGCCGATCCGCGAGCGCGCGGTGGCGATTGGGCTGCGCACCAATGCCGGCGATGACGGCGTGGCCGAGGGCTCGGCGTCGAAGATGGACGTCATCGCCGTCGACGAGGCCGGCAAGCGCATTGCCGCGCCGGGCCTGCGCTGGGAGCTGATCCGCGAGCACTGGCAGTACGACTGGTATTCGGCCGGCGGCTCATGGCGCTACCGCCGCCAGGTGCGCGACGAGCCGATCGACAGCGGCACCGTCGATGTCCCTGACGGTACCATGGCGACGCTGTCGAAGAACCTGCCCGCCGGGCGCTATCGCTGGGAAATTCGCGACGCCAAGACCGGCGCGCAATCGAGCGTGCGGTTCCATGTCGGCTGGTGGGTCGAGGCTGAGTTGCCCGACGTCCCCGACAAGCTCACCGCGACGCTCGACAAGAAGAGCTACCAGGCCGGCGACACCGCGAAGCTTTTCATCAAGGCGCCGTTTGCCGGCGAGGCGGAGCTGGCGATCGCCTCGGACAAGGTCGTCTCGCTCAAATCGTTCGAGCTGCCGGAGGGCGGCACGACGCTCGACATTCCGGTCGATGCGCATTGGGGCAGCGGCGTCTACGCACTGGTGACCGCGTACCGGCCGGCAAGCTCCCCCGACCCGGCAAGCGCGGGAACCTCATTGCGTGGGCCGGGGAGGGCGGTCGGAATCGCCTGGCTCGGCGTCGATCCGGCGCCGCGCACGCTCGGCGTGACCTTGTCCGCTCCGGATGTCGTGCGGCCGCGCGCGCCTGCCTCGGTGCCGATCAAGGTGGCCGGCCTCGATAAGGGCCAGGAAGCTTATGTGACGCTCGCCGCGGTCGACGAGGCGGTGCTGAAGCTCACCGATTTCGACAGCCCGTCCCCCGCCGATCATTTCTTCGGCAAGGAGCGGCTCGGGGTCGAGCTGCGCGACCTTTATGGCCGGCTGATCGACCCGCATGCCGGCGCGGTTGGCGTGTTGCGCAGCGGCGGCGACAATTTCGCCAAGCGCTCGGTCGCCGGCCTGCCCGACAAGAGCAACCGCGTGGTCGCGCTGTTCTCCGGCATCGTCAAGCTCGATGCCGATGGCGCGGCGACCGTCAAGTTCGACATGCCCGACTTCCAGGGCCAGTTGCGGCTGATGGCGGTGGCCTTCGCCGCGCACAAGGTCGGAGCGGCGGCCGCCCAAATGACGGTGCGCGATCCCGTCGTGACGATGGTGGCGCTGCCGCGTTTCCTCGCTCCGGGTGACGCGGCGCGGCTCGCGGTCACCATCAACAATCTCGAAGGCCCGGCTGGCGACTACGCGCTCAAGATGACCGCGACCGGCGCCGGCGGCTTCGCGACCCCGGTCGACCGCACGATCCATCTCGATGCCGGCGCCAATTTCAGCGACGGTTTCACGCTCGCCGCGACGACGGTCGGCAACGTCGCGGTGCATCTCGACCTGACCGGCCCGGGCAACACCCAGATTGCGCGCGACTTCAAGATCGGCGTGCGCCCGGCGCAGTCCTATCAGCTACGCCGCTTTGTCGGCCAGATGGCGCCGGGCCAGAGCGTCACGCTCGACGATTCCGCCGCCGACGAGTTCCTGCCCGGCACCGCCGAGGCTGTGCTGTCGGTCAGCCCGCGTCCCCAATGGGACGTGCCGGCGCTGTTGGAGGCGCTCGACCGCTACCCCTATGGCTGCCTCGAGCAGACGACGAGCCGCGCGTTGCCGCTGCTCTATGTCAGCGAGGTCGCGAAGCTCTGGCACACCGATCCCGGCTTCGACCCGGCGAAGGAGGTCGCCGGCGCGATCGGCCATATCGCCGAGCTGCAGCGCTCGGACGGCAGCTTCGGCGTGTGGAGCGACACCGACGACACGGTGCCATGGCTCGACGCCTATGCCGCTGACTTCCTGATGCGCGCCCAGGAGCACGGCAACACCGTGCCCGATTTCGCGATGAAGGGCGTCGTCGGCTGGCTGCAGAATTACGTCAAGCAGGAGCACAAGGACGACAAGGACCTGCCGGCGCTGGCCTACGCGCATTACGTGCTTGCCCGCGCCAAGGCCGACGATCTCGGCGCGCTCCGCTATTTCAACGACACGGCGATGACCCGGCTGCCGACTCAGCTGGCGAAAGCGCAGCTCGCCGCCGCGCTCACGCTCTACGGCGACACGACCCGCGCCCAGGCGGCTTACGCCGCGGCGCTCGCCGCGCCGCCGCCGCGCGACAAGGCGCTGCGCTATGTCGATTACGGCAGCGAGCTGCGCGACAGCGCCGCGGCGCTCGCCTTCGCCGCCGGCGACCCGGCCAATCGGCCGCGGCTCACCGCGATCATCGACCGCATCGCCGAGCTCTTCGCCAAGGCCGACCGCACCAGCACCCAGGAGCAGGCCTGGCTGCTGCTCGCGGCCGAGGCGGCGGCGAAAATCACCGGCAACAGCATGACCGTCGCGGTCGGCGACAAGCCGCCTGAGACCCGCGACAAGCCGGAATATTTCCACCGCGCGCTCGGCGCCAGCGCGCCGGCGGTGACTGTCGCCAATCGCGGCACGCAGCCGCTGTGGCGCAGCGTCTCGATCACCGGCGTCGTCAAGGCCGAGCTGCCGGCCGAGAACAGCGGCTATGTCGTCAGCCGTCAGGTCTATAATCAGGACGGCACCGCCGCCGATCTCACCAAGGCGCGGCAGACCGACCTCTTTGTCGTGGTCCTGGCCGGCACGCGCAAGGATTCCGGCCAGGACGCGCGAGCGCTGGTCGTCGATCTGCTGCCCGCCGGGTTCGAGATCCAGAATGCGGCCGCGCCCACCGGCGATGCTTCGGGCGCCTATTCCTGGCTCAAGGACATTTCGACCCCGACCTACAGCGAGGCGCGCGACGACCGCTACATCGCCGCGCTCGATCTGCCGAGCGGCAGGGCGAACTTCACGCTCGCCTATGTCGTGCGCGCGATAACGCCTGGCACCTTCAAATACCCGGCGCTCGATGTCGAGGACATGTACGACCCCGAAACCTACGGCCGCACCGCGATGGGGTCGCTGACCGTGCAGCCGCGGTAGGGATGGTGATGAGGTTCATGCGTCCTTCGAGGCTTTGCTGTGCAAAGCGCCTCAGAGTCGGACTCAAATGAAATCAACCCAGCCAAACAGTTATCGTCTCCCCCGCGAAAGCGGGGGCCCAGGGCGACCGTGCCGGCGGGTCGATGGCTTAGCCTCAGCCGAGGCTGGAACTTGAACCTCTGCCTCGTCGCTCGCCGCTGGGTTCCCGCCTTCGCGGGAACGACGAAGAATCCAGCTCATGGGAAACGTTGAATTCATTTCAAGTCAGCCTCTGAGGACGAGGATTTTTCTTTATGCCATCCACCAACCACCCTCATCCTGAGGAGCGCTCAACGGGCGTGTCTCGAAGGACGCTGAGGCGGTTCTGGTGCGCGACCGCGGCGCTGATGGCGATTGTCGTCTTCGGTTATTTCCTGCTGCCTTCGCCGAGCCTCGATCGCGGCGAGCGGCTCTCGACGCTGGTGCTGGCGCGCGATGGCACGATCCTGCGCGGATTTCTCTCCGCCGACGGCAAATGGCGGCTGCCGACCGCGCCCGGTGAGGTCGATCCGCTTTACCGAAAGATGCTGATCGCCACCGAGGATCGCCGCTTCGCAAGCCATTCCGGCGTCGATCCGCTGGCGGTGCTGCGCGCCGCCGGGCAATGGATCGCGCACGGCCACGTCGTCTCCGGCGCCTCGACCCTGACGATGCAGGCGGTGCGGCTGCTCGAACGGCGGCCGCGCACGCTGGTCGCGAAAATTGTTGAGAGCGGCGAAGCGTTGGCGCTGGAGCGCCGCCTTTCCAAGGACGACATCCTCGGTCTCTACCTGACCCTGGCCCCGTTCGGCGGCAATCTCGAAGGCGTGCGTGCCGCCAGTCTCGCCTATTTCGGTAAGGAACCCGCGCGTCTAACCGCGGCCGAGGCGGCGCTGCTGGTGGCGCTCCCCCGCTCCCCCGAGCGGCTGCGGCCCGACCGCCATCCGCTGGCGGCACGCCTGGCCCGCGATGCGGTGCTACAGCGCATGGCGTCGGACGGTGTGATCTCTGAGCAAGCCTATGCCGAAGCGGCCGCGGAGCCCGTGCCGCATACGCGCCTCGCGCTGCCGTTCCATGCGCAGCATCTGGCCAAGCGGTTGCGCGACGACAGCCCGCATGCGGCGGTGCTGCACACGACGATCGACCCGCTGCTGCAGCGCCAGGTCGAGACGTTGCTCAAAAACGAGGCCGGCGCGCTCGACCCGCAGGCGACGCTGGCGGCCATCGTCGTCGACAACCGCGAGCGCCGCGTCGTCGCCTATGACGGCAATGCCGTTTATCTGTCCGGCGCCCGCCACGGCACGATCGACATGGCGCGGGCGATCCGTTCGCCCGGCTCGGCGCTGAAGCCGTTCATTTATGCGATGGCGTTCGATCGGCTGATCATCCACCCGGAGACGCTGCTGCAGGACGAGGCGCGCCATTTCGGCGACTACACGCCGGGCGATTTCGACGGCCAGTTTCGCGGCGAGGTCAGTGCCCGCCAGGCGCTGCAATACTCGCTCAACGTGCCAGCGGTAGAGGTGCTCGACCGGCTCGGCCCGGCGCGCTTCACCGCCGCCCTCGCCGCCGCCGGCGTGACGCTGAAACTGCCGCGGTTCACCCCGGAACCGGGCCTTGCCGTGGCGCTTGGCGGTGACGGCATAAGCCTTTACGACCTCGCGACGCTGTACGTCGCGCTGTCGCACAACGGGGCGGTGGCGCCGTTGCAAACCCGACCCGATCAACCGCCAGGCAAAGAAACGACCATCTTCGGCCCGGTCGCCGCCTGGTATGTCGATGACATCCTGCGCAACGCGCCCCCGCCGCCCGGCATGCTGCCGGCAACGGTGCGGCGCTCGCGTCAGCTCGCGTTCAAGACCGGCACCTCCTACGGGTTCCGCGACGCCTGGGCGGTCGGTTACGACGGCGAGGTGACAATCGCGGTTTGGGTCGGCCGGCCCGACGGCACGCCGATGCCCGGTATTAGCGGCATCACCACCGCGGCGCCGGTGCTGTTCAAGATCGCCGATCTTCTGGGTTTGCCGACGAGCAGCGATACGCCGAAGCCGCCGCCGGGCGCGCTGCTCGTCGCGCGGCGCGACCTGCCGCCGCGCCTGCAGCGTCTCGACCCCGGCCCTGCCGAGCGCGCAGGCCGCGAGGCCGGCGGGCCGAAAATCCTCTATCCGCCCGATGGCTCGACGGTCGAATGGCATGGCGAATCGGTGCCGCTCGAAGCGAGCGGCGGCCGGGGACCGCTGCGCTGGCTCGCCGACGGCAAGCCACTGCCGCCCGGCGAGCCGCGCCGCGAGCTGTTCTGGAGCCCGGATGGCGTCGGCTTTGCCCGGCTCACCGTGATCGACGCCGCCGGCCGCAGCGCCCACGCCACCGTGCGGCTGGAACCATGAGTTTTGTGATAATCTCCCCGGCGGAGGTGCAACGCGATGCCCCGCAACTCTGTCGCCTACGACGACGATTTCTTCGCCTGGACACAGGAGCAGGCCCGGCTGCTGCGCGCGGGCGAACTTACCCTGGTTGATATCGCCAATGCGGCCGAGGAGATCGAAGATATGGGCCGCGGTCTCCGCAACGAAGTACGAAACAGGCTCGTCGTGCTGGTGATGCACCTCCTTAAATGGCAGCACCAACCGGCTTTCCGCTCTCCGAGTTGGTCATCGACCATCCGCGAGCAGCGCCAACAGATCAGCGATTTGCTCGACGAGTCGCCAAGTTTGCGATCCATGACCGCAGATCTTTCGCGCGTTTACATCCGCGCGCGGACAAAAGCTGCAGCAGAGACCGGCTTCTCGGAAAACGTTTTCCCGGCCGCTTTCCCCTACACGCCCGAGCAAATCCTCAGCGAGGATTTTCTGCCGGAGTGACCTCGTAGGGCGGCCGGTGCAGGCCGGCCGGCGAGACGGTGAAAATCTCATAGCCCGTCGCGGTCACCCCGATCGTATGCTCGAACTGGGCCGAGAGCGAACGGTCCTTGGTCACCGCCGTCCAGCCGTCGCTCAGCACCTTCACCTCCCAGCGGCCGAGGTTGATCATCGGCTCGACGGTGAAGAACATGCCTTCCATCAGCACTGGCCCGTCTTCTGGCTTGCCGTAATGCAGGATCGACGGCGCGTCGTGGAACACCCGGCCGACGCCGTGGCCGCAGAAATCGCGCACCACCGAGTAGCGATGGCTTTCGGCATAGCGCTGGATCGCGTTGCCGATGGCGCCGATATGCAGTCCCGGCTTGACCACGGCGATGCCGCGCATCATCGCCTCGTAGGTCACATCGACCAGCTTCTTGGCCTTCAGCGGGACGCGCTCGCCGGCGAAATACATTCGGCTGGTGTCGCCGTGCCAGCCGTCGAGGATCACCGTCACGTCGATATTGACGATGTCGCCATCCATCAGCCGCCGGTCGCCGGGAATGCCGTGGCAGACGACGTGGTTGATCGAGGTGCAGATCGATTTCGGAAAGCCGCGATAACCGAGCGGAGCGGGGATCGCGTCGTTGCCGACGATGAACTCGTGGCACAGCCGGTCGAGCTCACCGGTGGTGACGCCGGGCACGACGAAGGGCGTGATATAATCGAGCGTCTGCGCCGCCAAAATTCCGGCCTTGCGCATGCCCTCGAACGCGACGGGCCCATGGATTTTGATCGAACCCGAGCGCGCGATCGCCTCGCGGCTCGTGTCCATGCCCATGACCATGTCTTGCTGCATCACCGGCGCCTTCGAAATCCGAGCTCTCAATATCGGATGTCGCGCGCCGCTCGGCAATGCTTTGGCGCTATGCCAGCCCGGTGCTTGCCACCGGTGCTCAGTTGTGCCGGCGCGCGGCTTTGCCTATGAAAGGCGGCGTCAGCAGCAACGGGCAGCGACAATGCCGAATGAAGCGGCGAATGCGCCGAAGACCTATACCGCCTGTGTTCTCATCATCGGCAACGAGATCCTGTCGGGCCGCGTGCAGGACGAAAACGTCGCGTTCCTCGCCAAGGGGCTCAACGAGGTTGGCGTCCGCTTGAAGCAAGTCCGCGTCATCCCCGATGACAGCGATACAATCGTCGGCACCGTCAACGAGGTTCGCCGCGCCTTCGACTATGTCTTCACCACCGGCGGCATCGGCCCGACCCATGACGATATCACCGCGCAGTGCATCGCCGAGGCCTTCGCGGTAAAGCTGATCCTGCACCCCGAGGCAAAGCGGCTCCTCGAAGGGCATTACCCGGCGGGTGCGGTCAACGAGGCGCGGATGCGCATGGCCTATGTGCCCGAGGGCGCGGTGCTGCTGCCCAACCCGATCTCGCGCGCGCCGGGGTTCCGCATCGACAACGTCTATGTGATGGCTGGCGTGCCGCAGATCATGCAGGCGACCTTCAACGAGCTGCGCCACCAGTTGCGCGGCGGCGCCAAGATGCTCAGCCGCTCGGTCAGCTGCGGCCTCGGCGAGGGGGCGCTGGCCAAGAGCCTGGGCGAGCTCCAGGCGCGCTACAACGACCTCGAAATCGGCTCCTACCCCTATTTCCGTCGCGCCGATTTCGGCGTGACGCTGGTGATCCGTGGCACCGATCGGCCGCGTCTTCTGGCCGCGACCGAGGAGTTGAAGGCGCTGATCCTCGAACTCGGCGGCGACCCGCACGAAGGCGCCAGCGAGGATTAGCGTATAGTCTGTTCGCGGGTGTGCGTGCGGACGTGGCGAAACGGTAGACGCAGCAGACTTAAAATCTGCTCCTCGAATGAGGGTGAGGGTTCGAGTCCCTCCGTCCGCACCAACGCCAACTAGACGGAGCCCAAAAGGAAAATGATGTCGTCAGGGAGCCTCATATGTGCGGCATAGCCGGCGTCCTGCTGCCGCAGGCGACGCTGCCGCGCGCCGAGCTCGAAGCCCGGCTCTGGGCGATGACCGAGACGGTGCGCCATCGCGGCCCGGACGATCAGGAGATTTGGACCGACGGTCTCGCCGGTCTGGTGCAGGCGCGGCTCGCGATCATCGACCTGTCCTCTGCCGCCAACCAGCCGATCGCCAGCCAGGACGGCTCGGTATGGCTCACCTTCAACGGCGAGATCTATAATTTCGCCGAGATCCGCGCCGATCTTGAAAAGCTCGGCTACGTCTTCCGCAGCCGCGGCGATGCCGAGGTCATCGCCAATGGCTGGCACGCCTGGGGGCCGCGCGTCTTCGACCGCATGCGCGGCATGTTCGCGCTGGCACTGTGGGACACGCGTTCGCGCCGGCTGATCCTCGCGCGCGACCGGTTCGGCAAAAAGCCGCTCTATTACGCGCCGACGCCGCAAGGCCTGCTGTTCGGTTCCGAGATCAAGGCGCTCCTGACCTGGCCCGGTCTCGTACGCCGCCCCAACCTGACGGCGATCGACCACTATCTGAGCCTGCAATATGTACCGGCGCCGGAAACCGCCTTTGCCGGCATCTTTCGCCTGCCGGCCGCGCACTACCTCGTCGTGTCGCCCGATCCCGACGGCCGTTGGCGCGATATGGAGCTGGTGCGGTATTGGCGGCTGCCCGAGCCGAATGCGGCCCGCACCACTCGCCCGGCCGCCGACCTAGAACGCGAGCTGGTCGCGCATCTCGAAGAAGCGGTGCGCTACCGGCTGATCGCCGATGTGCCGCTCGGTGCGTTTCTCTCCGGCGGCATCGATTCGGCGAGCGTCGTCGCGACGATGGCGCGGGTTGGCGGCGGTCGGGTCAAGACCTTCACGATCGGCTTTGGCGATCCGCGCTTCGACGAGACGCGCTACGCCCGCATGGTGGCCGAGCGTTACGGCACCGACCACGAGGAGTACGTCGTCGAGCCGGATGCGGTAACCGTGCTGCCGCGCCTCGTGTGGCATTACGGCGAGCCGTTTGCCGACCCCTCGGCGATCCCGACCTACTACGTGTCGGAGATGGCGCGCCGCAAAGTCACCGTCGCGCTCAACGGCGATGGCGGCGACGAAGCATTTCTTGGCTATTCACGCTACCAGGCGATGCGCCACCTGGCGCGGCTCGACCGGCTGCCGCGCTGGAGCCGGCTGGCGCTGGCCCGGCTGCTAGCCTGCGCGCCGGCGGGGCTGCAGCGCGAGTTGAAGTTGCCACAGATCCGCGACGTGCTCGAAGCCTCTTCCGGCCATGCCGAGCAGCGCTACGCCGGCACGATCGTTTTCTTCGCCGACCGCGACAAGGAAGCGGGCTACGGCGAGGCGATGCGCGGTCAGCTCGGTCATTCGGCCCTCGATCTGCTGGCGCCCTATTTCGCGGCGTCCGACGGCCTCCTCGCCGGGGCTAACTGGGCCGACCTGCACACCTACCTGCCCGACGATCTGATGGTGAAGGTCGACGTCGCCAGCATGGCGCACGGGCTCGAAACGCGCTCGCCGCTTCTCGACCACGTGCTGCTCGAATGGGCGGCGGCGATCCCCGCCGAGGTGAAGATGGCGGGCGGGCGCACCAAGGCGCTCTTCAAGCGCGCGATGGAGCCGTATCTGCCGCGCGAGGTGATTTATCGCAAGAAGATGGGCTTCAGCATGCCGATCGCCGAATGGCTGCGCGGCGAGTTGAAGCCGCTGGCCTACGACACGCTGTTGTCGCAGCCGGCGCGTGAGCGCGGCCTTATGCGTCCCGATTATGTGCGCGGGCTGCTCGATGAGCATTGTGCTGGCCGGCGCAACCACCACACCCGGCTATGGGCGCTGCTGATGCTCGAATTGTGGTTCCGCATGTGGGTCGACGGGTCGCCCGAGCAAGCAGTGTTGCGTCCTGCGGCGTAATCGTCGTCTCTGTGGCGGTTGTGCAACAATGCGTGATCGATGCGCCGACCGGGGCTTTCAATGCTTTGGATTTGCGGGCGAAACGGCTAGCTTCACACGTCTACCATTCGGGGGGTGGGATGAACGTTTGGCCCTGGCGCAGCCTCGTCATCGCGGCTGCTCTCGTTGCGGCGGCGCTGCTGCCGTTGCGCGCGCAGGCGCAGAACATCACGGGCGCCGAAGTCGTGCTCGGGGTCCTCGACCATGACACCAGGCTTTTCGAAGGCCGCGAGAAGGGCATCGACATCAACCCTGAAGTCATTTTCTGGTCGCCGATCACCGACGACATGATCGCCAACGCACCGGCGTGGCTGCATTGGACTCTGCAACCGCGGCCGACGATCGGCGGCGACATCAACACCGCCGGCGAGACCGATCAGGCTTATGTCGGCGCGACGTGGTCTTGGTATTTGAAGCAGAATGTTTTCAACCCCGGCGACGGCATCGTTCTCGACTATTTCTTCGGCCCGGGTTTCAACGACGGCCAGATCGCCAATGGCAACTCGCAACGCAAAGCGCTCGGCTCGCACATCCTGTTCCGCGAGGCGTTCGACCTTGGCTACCAGATCAACCCGACCTGGGTGATCTCAGCTCATATCGACCACATCTCCAATGGCGGCCTCGCCAAGCAGAACCAGAGCATCAACGACCTCGGCATCCGCTTGGGCTACCGGTTCTAGCGGCCTTAATTCGCCACTCCGGCACAGGCCGGGGCGGCGATGCCGACTATTCCGCCGCCAGCACGCGGGCCAATTGGCTGAGCGCTTCCTGGTGACGCTCGTTCGGGATTTGCGCGAAGTTGCGGGCCAGATCGAGGCACATGCGCTCGCGCGACGAGATTTGGCGGCCTTCCTCTCCCGACAACCCCTCAAAGAAGTGGTTGACCGGCACGCTCAGCACATGGGCGATCTCGAACAGCCGGCCGGCCGAGATGCGATTGATCCCGCGCTCGTATTTATGCGCCTGCTGATAGGTCACGCCGATCAGGTCGGCGAGCTGTTGCTGGGTGAAGCCGAGCATGATGCGCCGCTCGCGCACCCGGGCGCCGACATGCCGGTCGATGTCCTGCGTGCGGCTGCCCGTGCGGCGCAACGGCCGCCGCGTGAAGACGCCGGCTTCCCCCGGCCGGTCTCCGTAATCGGCACTTTTGCTACGATCGTATGTTGTCATAACGCCCCACCCCACAGCGGTTGACCCCCAACCGGCTCGACCGGGTTTCGGCCGGCATCGCGCGACTAATCGGCGGTACGATGCTCAACCGGCTGGTTCCCGGCGAATTGAACGGCGGCCCTGTGGCAAATTTGAGGCAGAGGGCTGCCGTTTTTGTGCCCCCGTTTTGATTTGGTATCAGCCCTGCAATAACGTGCAGTGCGTATCCTTTGACAGCTGGGCGGTCGCGGTGATACCGACGCTCAACCGCGATTTCTGACAAGTCGATGCCACGTATCTCGATCACCGACGGCTCACTCTACTATGAGCGCCACGGAGCGGGCTTTCCGGTCCTGATGATTTCGGGGCTGGGCGGGCTCGCCTCGTTCTGGCATGAGCAGGTCGCCGCCTTTTCGAAGCGCTACGAGGTTATCACCCACGACAGTCGCGGCGTCGGCGAGAGCGATCCGATCCGCGGCGGTTACACGGTCGACCGCATGGCGGGCGATGTCATCGCGCTGATGGACCGGCTCGAGATCGAGCGCGCGCATCTGCTGGGGCACTCGACCGGCGGTGCGATCGCGCAGACCTTGGCGATCGAGCATCCAAAACGTGTCGAGAGCATCGTGCTCTCGGCCTGCTGGACCAAGCCCGACGCCTATTTCCGCCGCATGTACGGCCTGCGCAAGGAGGTTCTCCAGCGAGGCGGACCGAGCTCTTACGTGGCGGCGACCACGCTGTTCCTCTATCCGAGCTGGTGGATCGCCAAGCATAACGAGCGGCTGCGCCATGTGGAGGCGCAGAACCTCGCCAATTTCCCGCCACTTGAAATCGCCATGAGCCGGATCGACGCCATTCTCGCCTTCGACCGCACGGCGGGCCTCGGCAAGATCAGGACGCCGACCCTGGTCGTCGGCGCCGAGGACGACATCGTCACGCCGGCTTATTTCTCCGAAGAGCTGGCGCGGCTGATCCGCGGCGCCGAGGTCAAGATCTTCCCACGCGGCGGTCATTGGTTCCCGCACGTCTTGGCCCGCGAGTTCAACCAGGCGGTGCTGCCGTTCCTCAACTCGCACACCCCGGCCGATGCGCGGGTACGCCTCGCGGAGCCCAGCCTTTAAGGCTTCCTAAACGGTAGGCCGTTAGCCTTGCGGTAATGGCAAGACCTCCCGGCGAGGGCGGAGCGCTGATGACTGCGAGCGACGCTGGGGCGGTCGAACCGCGAGCGGCGAGGGCTGAGCCGAGCCGGCTCGGGGACCACGTCAATTACGACGAGCTTACCGGGCACTTCAACCGATCGCGGCTGCGCGAGGCGGTCGACCGCACGATCGCGGCGGCGATGCGCCGGCCTGATCCCGCCGCCTTTCTGGCGCTCGGCGTCGACGACATGGCTGAGATCAACAAAACCTTTGGTAGCGCCGCCGCCGACATGGTGCTGATCGAGATCGGCCGCCGGCTCGACGATTGCCTGCGCGTCAGCGATCTGGTCGGCCGCCTCGGTGGCGACCGGTTCGGTATTCTTCTGCCGCATTGCTCCGACGAGTACGTTGCTCTCACTGCCGAGAAGATTTTGACGGCGATGCGCGCCGCTCCGATCGTCACCGCGGGCGGCTCGGTATCGCCGACCGCATCGATCGGCGCCGCGTCGTTCGGCGATCGGGGCGCGACCTCCTACGAAGTCATCACCCGCGCCGAGGCGGCGCTTGCCGACGCCAAGCGCACCGGCCGCAACCGCCATGTCCATTACCGGTCGAGCGAGGATCAGCGCGAGCGCGAGCGCCGTTATGCGGAGGTAGACGAGGCGATGCAGGCGGCGCTGCGACAAGATCGCATGACCTTTGCGTTCCAGCCGGTCGTCTCCGCCGCGACCGGCGCGGTGAATTATTACGAATGCCTGCTGCGCCTGCGCGATGACGATGGCGGTGCGCTCGCGGCCGGCGAGTTCATCCGCGAGGTCGAGCGTTTCGGCTTTATTCGCCATATCGACCGCCACATCCTCGACAAGGCGCTGGTCGAGGCGGGACGTCATCCCGGCGTCACCTTCGGCTTCAACGTCTCGGCGCTGACCACCGCCGATCGGCCGTGGTTACGCTCGCTGCTGGCGCGGCTGCGCGCCAACCCACAGCTAGCTCGCCAGTTGGTCATCGAGATCACCGAGACCGCGGCGCTTTACGACATCGAGGAATCGGCGCGCTTCGTCATGGCGCTGCGGCGTGCCGGCTGCCGCGTCGCGCTCGACGATTTCGGCGTCGGCTACACCTCGCTGCAGCATCTGCAAAGTCTCGCGGTCGACATGGTCAAGATCGACCGCTCGTTCATCAGCGACATTGCGAACAACCGCGAGAACCAGGTCTTCCTGCGCCACCTGCTGGGCCTCGCGAAAGGCTTCGGGTTCAGCACCATCGCCGAAGGCGTCGAGACCGAGGACGAGGCGGCAGCCCTGCGGCGCGAAGGGGTCGACTACCTGCAAGGCCATTTCTACGGAATGGCGACGCTCGACCGGCCTTGGCTCCAGTCGGCGGCTTAGAGCCCTACGACTTCTTCGTCAGCGCATCGAGCTGTTTGGTCAGCGCCTCAAGCTGGGTTTCGAGCCGCTTGAGGCGCGGATCTTCTGAGGCCTGCACCGGCTCGGCCGGCTCAGGCTTTTCGGGCGCCGCACCGCCCCGGCCGAACGGCGACAGCATTTTCATCGTCTGCTCAAACAGCGCCATGTTCTGTTTGCCCATTTCCTCGAATGGGCCAAACGGCAGCATGCCGAAGGTCGAGCGCAGCGTATCGCGCATCTGGTCTTGGTTGCGCGCGAACGAGACCATCGCCTGTTCGAGATAGCCCGGCACCAGGAACTGCATGCTGTCGCCGTAGAACCCGATGAGCTGCCGCAGAAAGCTGATCGGCAACAGGTTCTGCCCCTTCTGCTCCTGCTCGACGATGATCTGCGTCAGCACCGAGCGGGTGATGTCCTCGCCGGTCTTGGCGTCGTGGACGATGAAGTCGCCGCCGTCCTTGATCATCTTGGCCAGGTCTTCGAGCGTCACATAACTGCTCGTCGCCGTATTGTAGAGGCGTCGGTTGGCGTATTTCTTGACGACGACCGGCTTCGAATCGCCCGATTGCTCGTTGCCCTGAGTATTCATCCGCCCGCAATCCCTGCCCAACCACCGTGCTGCTCTGCAACAATACAGCGAATCCGCGCGGTTGCCTCATCATTCGCGCGGCTGCGGCGGCGAATGCTGGTCGAGCCGCGGCGACGTCGCCTATAATCGCGCGCGATGACCGACGCCGAGAAACTGGCCGAGCGCTATCTCGCGCTATGGACGCAATATCTGACCGCGCTCCTCGCCGACCCGCGGGCGATGGACACGCTGAAGCGCTGGATGGCCTTTACCGGGCAGTTCGCTTATCCCGCGTCGGGAACGGCGCCGCCAGGCGCCCCGCCGTTTTCCGCCTGGCCGCCGTTCTTCGGACCGTTCGCGCCGCCGCCTCCTTCCACCGCTGATGGCGACGGCATCGCCGCCCTCACGCGGCGCGTCGACGAGCTCGAGCGCCGGCTCGCCGAGGTGGAGCGCGCCGGCAAGCCTGTGACGCGCCGGTCCCGCCGCCGAACGCGCGGCGGCGGAAGCATCGATCGACGCTAAAATCGCCGCAATCTGCTCCTAATTTCCCTCTCCGGCATTGGGGGGGCCGCCGCGCAGCGGCAGTCGAGTGAGGTGGGCGCGCGCTGAATGCGCCGTCTCTGGAATCCCCTGCTTCACCTAACCTCTCTGCCCCCAGGCTGCGGAGAGGACGCGATGTTTGCGACAACGACCCAACCTCCGTATGTGGGATTTTGCTGCAGGCTTGCTGCAGGAACAGCAAAACGCGGAGCGGGCAGGGATCAATCCCAGCGCGAGGCGCACCGGTATCTGGACTTCTGGCCGTCACCTCTTTTTGATACGAACCCGCCGGCCCACATAATCGGCATCAGCAGCGAGGAGCCCCGCCCATGCCCGAGATCGTTATCGCAAGCGCCGCCCGCACCGCCGTCGGCGCTTTCAATGGCGGGCTCGCTGGCCTGCCGGCGCACAAGCTCGGCGAGGTCGCGATCGCCGAGGCGCTGCGGCGGGCGCAGGTCGAGCCGGGCGAGGTCAACGAGGTCATCATGGGCCAGATTCTCACGGCCGGCGAAGGGCAGAACCCAGCGCGTCAGGCCTCGGTCGGCGCCGGCATCCCGTTCGAGGCGACCGCCTATAGCGTCAACCAGGTTTGCGGCTCCGGCCTGCGCACTGTCGCGCTCGGCTACCAGGCGATCCGCAACGGCGACAGCGACATCGTCGTCGCCGGCGGCCAGGAATTGATGAGTCTGGCGCCGCATTGCATGCACCTGCGCACCGGCACCAGGATGGGCGACGCCCAGATGATCGACACGATGATCCGCGATGGGCTGTGGGACGCGTTCAACGGCTACCACATGGGCAATACCGCCGAGAACGTCGCGCAGAAATGGCAGATTACCCGTGAGCAGCAGGATCAGTTCGCGGTGGCCTCGCAGCAAAAGGCCGAGGCCGCGCAAAAGGCCGGCAAATTCAAGGACGAGATCGTCCCGGTCGTCATCAAAGGCCGCCGCGGTGACGTTACCGTCGACACCGACGAGCACCCAAAGCACGGCACCACCTTCGAGGTGTTGTCCGGGCTGCGCCCCGCGTTCGACAAGAACGGCACCGTCACCGCGGGCAACGCCTCGGGCATCAATGACGGCGCCGCCGCGGTCGTGCTGATGACGGTCGACGCGGCGGCGAAGCGCGGCATCGCGCCGATGGCGCGCATCGTCTCGTGGGCGACCGCGGGCGTCGACCCGGCGATCATGGGCAGCGGGCCGATCCCGGCCTCGCGCATGGCGCTCAAGAAAGCCGGCTGGTCGGTCGACGATCTCGACCTGATCGAAGCCAACGAGGCTTTCGCCGCGCAGGCTTGCGCTGTCGGCAAGGATCTCGGCTTTGACCCCGACAAGCTCAACGTCAACGGCGGCGCGATCGCGATCGGTCATCCGATCGGCGCGTCCGGCACGCGCATCCTGACTACCCTGCTTTACGAGATGCAGAAGCGCGACGCCAAGAAGGGCCTCGCCACGTTGTGCATCGGCGGCGGCATGGGAATTGCGATGTGCGTTGCGCGTGATTAGGCGCAACCGGGACTGAATTACCCGCGCGCGGTCAACGCGCGCGCTTAAACATCGATGGGAGGAAACCATGGCCAGAGTGGCGGTGGTCACGGGCGGCACGCGTGGCATCGGCAAGGCGATCGCGATCGCGCTTAAAAAGGCGGGCTACCAGGTCGCGGCCAATTACGGCAGCGACGATGCGGCAGCCGAGCAATTCCAGAACGAGAGCGGCATCCCGGTCTTCAAGTTCAATGTCGGCGATTTCCACTCCTGCCAGGAGGGGATTGCCAAGATCGAGGCCGAGCTCGGCCCGGTCGAGGTGCTGGTCAACAATGCCGGCATCACCCGAGACGGCACCATGCACCGCATGTCGTTCGAGCACTGGAACGCGGTGATCCAGACCAATCTCTCATCATGCTTCAACATGTCGAAAGCGGTGATCGAGGGCATGCGCGAGCGCAAATTCGGCCGCATCGTCAATGTCGGCTCGATCAACGGTCAGGCCGGGCAGTATGGTCAGGTCAACTACGCCGCGGCGAAATCGGGCATCCACGGCTTCACCAAGGCGCTGGCCCAGGAAGGTGCGGCGCGCGGCATCACCGTCAACGCCGTCGCGCCGGGCTATGTCGACACCGACATGGTGCGCGCGGTGCCGGCCGACGTCTTGGAAAAGATCGTCGCCCGCATCCCGGTCGGCCGGCTCGGCAAGGCCGAGGACATCGCCCGCACGGTGCTGTTCCTCGTCGCCGACGACGCCGACTTCATCACCGGCTCGACCCTGTCGGTGAACGGCGGTCAGCATATGTATTGAGGTGCGCGTCATTGCGAGGAGCCGAAGGCGACCGTGGTAATCTCCCGCCGCCGAGGGTCAAGACGGATGGAGATTGCTTCGCTGCGCTCGCAATGACGGAAATTGTCTTCACCATCGGCCATTCCACGCGCTCGATCGCCGAGCTGATCGCGTTGCTGCGCGAGGCCGGGGTCGATCTCCTGGTCGATGTTCGCACCGTGCCGCGCTCACGCTTCAATCCGCAATTCAATACCGATGCGCTGCCCGCGCCGCTGGCCGAGGCGGGCATCGGCTATCGTCATCTGGCGGCGCTCGGCGGCCTGAGGCATCACCCCAAGGGCGCGCCGCCGTCGCAAAACACCGGCTGGCGCAGCGAGCCGTTCCGCAATTACGCCGATTACGCGCTGACCCCGCCGTTCCGCACTGGCCTCGACGAGCTGCTGGCCCTGGCGCGCGGCCACACGCCGGCGATCATGTGCGCCGAGGCGGTGTGGTGGCGCTGCCACCGGCGCATCGTCACCGATTACCTGCTGACCGAGGGCGTCGAGGTGCGCCACATCATGGATCACGGCAAGATCGATTCGGCGTCGATGACCCCCGGCACCGAGCCGCAGCCCGACGGCACGATCCTCTATCCCGCGGCGCAGG
Organism: uncultured Alphaproteobacteria bacterium; assembly: GCA_963712835.1. Lineage (GTDB taxonomy): Bacteria > Pseudomonadota > Alphaproteobacteria > ATCC43930 > CGMCC-115725 > DATARH01. Next base: position 520,004 of record CAVQJJ010000002.1, read on the forward strand.
GCGAGTTGATCTAGCTGGCCGGCGGCCTGGTGGCTTGCATCGAGGGCAGCGCTTCGACGGTCTTGTACCACTCGGCGAGCTTGGGGTGCCGTGCCCGCCAGCCGTCGTTCGGGAAGCGAAAATCGAGATAGCCGAGCGTGCAGCCGGCGGTGATCGTGCCGATCGTGCGGCCCGACAGATCCTCCTTTTCGAGCACCGCGAGACCCTGATGCGCCTTCTTCATCTGGCCATCGGTCCAGCCGGCGAAGCGCTTCTCCTCGGGCCGCGCGGCGATCTCGTAGCGGCACAGGATCAGCGCGTCGAGAATGCCGTCGCCGAGCGCCTGCTGGCGCAGCGCCGTCCAGCGCGCCTTGTCGGCCGGGAAGAGCTTGCCGCCGCCGGCAAGGCTGTCGAGGTACTCGCAGATGACGAGTGAATCGAACAGCATCTCGCCATCATCGGTGACGAGCGCCGGAATCTTCATCAGCGGGTTTTCGCCGGCGAGCACCGCGTTGGCGGAAACCGGGCTCACCGCGGTGTCGAGGAGCTCGATCTTGTCCGCGAGCCCAAGCTCATGCGCGCAAACCATGACCTTGCGTACAAAAGGCGAAGCCGAGTTGTGGCGGAGTTTCATCGTATCTCCCTAAGGCTCATGTCAAAGCGAAGACCCTCACCCGCCTCGCACCGGCAAGCGGTGCTCGGCACCCTCTCCCGCAATGCGGGCGAGGGGGACTCCGGCGCGACAGCAGCGGGGTGGGTGAGGGTCTCGAGGATGTGCTGAGTGGGAGAGATCACGCCTGCTTCAGGCAGCGATCCCACATCGCGAATATCTTCTCCCAGGTCTCCTCGGCGGCGAGCGTGTTGTAGACCGCGCGCTCGGCGAATGCGAAACCGTGCTCGGTGCCGGGGAAGGTCTTGATCTCGTATTTGACGTTGGTCTTCGACAACAGCTTGTCGAGATCGCCCGGGATGTTGGGCGGCACGCTGCGGTCGGTCTCGGCGAAGGCGTAATAGAGCTCGCCCTTGATCCGGTCGAGGAAGTGGTGCGGTGAATCCTCCTTGTCGGTGATGATGCCGACGCCGTAGAGCGAGGCCGCCGCCTTGATCCGGTGCGGAAAGAACGTCGCGGCGTTTGTGATGTGCTGGCCGCTCATGCAATAGCCGACGCAGCCGACAGGGCCCGGCTTGCATTTGTCCTGCGCGTCGAGAAAGCCGAGGAGGCCGGCGGTGTCGTCCATCACCATCGCATTGGTGAGGCTGCGCATCGCGGCGAGGAAGACCTGCGCCTGCGCGTCGTCGCGCCGCGCCACGTCGAAGCGCAGCGTGCCGAGCCGGTAATACATGTCCGGCAGGATCGCGAAATAGCCCTGCCGCGCGATGCGCCGCGTCATGTTGCGCAGCTCTTCGCGGATACCGGGCGCGTCCATGTAGAAGATGACGCCAGGGAAGGGGCCGGGCCCATCGGGACAGGCGACAAAGCTCGGGCACGGGCCGTATTTCGTGGTGACGACGACGTCTTGTTCGTACATCGGGAGTCTCCTAGACGGGGAAGCGAAGCCGCGCCGAGCGTGGCGCGACCGAACCGTTCTGTCTACTGGCCTTTGAACACTGGCTTACGCTTCTCCGACCAGGCCTTGAGCGCCTCGGCATGGTCGTCGGAGGCTGAGCAGCCGGCACGTGCCTCAGCCAGCGCCTCGCGGTCGAGCCGGCCGGCCGCGGTCTCGTTGATCGCGCGCTTCAGCCCGGCGAGCGCCAGCGGCGCGTTGGCGGCGAGGGTCGCGCACAGCGCGTCGACCCGCGCGGCCAGTTCGTCCGCTGGCACCACCTCGTCGAGATAGCCGATGCGCCGCATTTCCTCGGCCTCGATCGGCTCCGCGGTGAGGAACAGCCTCTTGGCCGCGGCGACCCCGAGCCGGTTGACATAGCGCTCGATGCCCGAAGGGTAATAGATGATCCCGAGCCGCGCGGCCGGCATCAGCATGCGCATCCCCGCGACCCCGATGCGGAAGTCGCAGGCGAGCGCGAGATCGGTCGCGCCGCCATAGACGCTGCCCTGCAGCGCCGCGATCGTCGGCACACGCAGCGCTTCAAGTCGGTTAACTACGGTCTCGAAGGTATCGTCGGCTTGCCCCGGCTCCGGCTTTCTCGTCTTTCGTTCGAGCAGCGCGCCGATATGGTAGCCGGACGAAAAGCTCTTGCCGGTCCCGGTTAGCACGAAGACACGCACGCTCGGGTCGCGGTCGATGCGGGTGAAGGTTTCGCGAAGCACCGCGAGGTCGCCGGGTTCGAGCCGGTTATGCTCGCGCGGCCGGTTGAGCCGGATCGTCGCGCGGCCCTCGGCGATCGTGACGACGGGGACGGTCGAGGGTGCGTTGTCGTATCCTGTTGTCGTCATGACCATCGATGCCCGGGTTCGCCGCGCCGCGACCGTAGCAGAGGCGCCTTGCCGCAGCCAGCGGCGGGGAACCCGCACGCCTGCCTTGTGTTGCCGGGGCATGAGAGCATTCGTCGCCGCATTCGCTGTTGCTAGCCTGTTGTTGGCGTTGCCGGCCGCGGCGCAGACCGTCAATCCCAAAGCAACCGAGCCAATCGGCGGGCCGACGCCGGGCAGTGGCGGACAGGGCCAGGTGGGCGGCGGCGCGGCAGGCTTGCCGGCGCCGCCGGCATCGACCACAAGCCCGTCCGACGCGACGCAATCGTCCGCGGTGACCTCGGGTCAGACCTTGACCAGCACCGGCACGAATTCGTCGACCGCGGGCGCGACGCTGACAAGCACGCCGACGGTGACCGCCACCTCGGCGCCGAATACCGGAGGCGGCGGTGGCTCGTCGGGTGGCGGCGCATCGGCCGGCAGCGCGGGTCGCGGCGCGACGATCGACGGGATCTCGACAAGCTCGACTAGCGGCGCAACCGCGTCCAGCCCGACGACCATAATGTCGTCTTCAACCGGCGCATCGACTTTGTCCGGCGCATCGACGACGACCAGCGCTCGGGCCGCATCGTCCGCGAGGCGGTCGGGCCGCCGCGAGTTCCGGAACCGGCACGTCGCGGAGCGACCTCAGCAACGGCTTGTCAAGAAGCGGTTCCGGTTCGCTTCCCAGCACGACCGCGAACAACACCTCGGCCGCGCCCGCCACCAACAATTCGACGAGCGCCGCGTCGCCGAGGATCGGCCAGAACCAGACGCTGCTGTGCCTGCCGTCCGGCGCTTCCGACACCCAGCCGTTCACCGAAGGCACCGATTTGAGCTGCGCACCCTGATTTCGCGCGAGTCGTCGACGGTCGGCTGCACCGGGTGACCGGCTTTTTCGACCGGACGCCCGCCGCGGCCGACTGATCGCCGAGTCGCCTCGGAGAAGTTTGGGGACCGGCCGATGTCAGCCTCGCCCACCGCAAATTTGTTGAGGCGGAGGCGGCGAGGCTGATTTTGCCGCGGCGGCGTGCAATGCTGGGGGTGCTCCTTAAATAAGCGAGAGCCCAATGCCGCTCGCCGACTTCATTCATCTGCGCGTCCACACCGCCTACTCGCTGTCGGCGGGAGCGATCAAGATCAAGGAGCTGGTCGGGCTCTGCAAAAAGAACAGCATGCCGGCGGTGGCGATCACGGACAGCGGCAACCTGTTCGGCGCGCTGGAATTCGCTACTGCCTGCGCCGGGGAGGGGGTTCAGCCGATCATCGGTTGCGAGATCGCGCTGGTCGCGCATGAGGCCAATGAACGGCAACTCGGCCAGCGTGACCTCGAACGCATCGTGTTGCTGGTGCAAAGCGAGGCGGGCTACCGTAATCTGTTGGCGCTGGTCACTCGCTCGTTCCTCGACAGCGACGCCGGGGCGGACCCGGCAATTGCGCTTAGTGATTTGGCTATCGATAGCGAGGGGCTCCTATGCCTCACGGGCGGCGCTAAAGGGCCGCTCGGTCGGCTAATCGCCGACGGCCAGGATTACGCCGCCGGCGTGCTGCTCGACGCGCTCAAGGATACATTTCCGGGCCGGCTCTATATCGAGCTCACCCGCCATGGCACGCCGGAGGAGGCGCGGACCGAGAACGGCTTTGTCGATCTCGCCTACAAGCACGATTTGCCGCTGGTCGCGACCAACGACGCCTATTTCCCCGACCGCGACTATTACGAGGCGCACGACGCGCTCCTCTGCATCGCGCAGGGCAAAGTCGTCGACGATAATGACCGGGCGCGGCTGACCCCCGATCATTATTTCCGCCCGGCTGCCGAGATGCGGACGCTGTTCGCCGACCTGCCGGAGGCCTGCAACAATACGCTGGCGATCGCCCAGCGCTGCGCGTTCATGCCGCGCATGCAGGCGCCGATCCTGCCCGCCTTTCCGATGCCCGAGGGTTTGGACGAGGCGGGGGCGCTGCGCGAGGCGGCGCAAGCGGGGCTCGCCGCGCGGCTCGCCGCGCTCGGCTACGACGACGAGACTGGAAAGCCCTATCACGAGCGGCTCGACTTCGAGCTCGATATGATCGTCAAGACCGGGTTCGCTGGGTATTTCCTGATCGTCGCCGATTTCATCCAGTGGGCGAAGCGGCAGGGCATTCCGGTGGGGCCGGGGCGTGGCTCCGGCGCCGGTTCGGTCGTCGCCTGGGCGCTCACTATCACTGACCTCGATCCGCTGCGCTTCGGCCTGCTGTTCGAGCGCTTTCTCAACCCCGAACGCGTGTCGATGCCGGATTTCGACATCGATTTCTGTCAGGACCGCCGCGATGAGGTGATCCGCTACGTCCAGCAGAAATACGGCCGCGATCGGGTCGCGCAGATCATCACCTTCGGCAAATTGCAGGCTCGCGCGGTGCTGCGCGATGTCGGCCGGGTGCTCGGCATCCCGTACGGCTATGTCGACAAGATCTGCAAGCTGGTGCCCAACAATCCGGCCAACCCGATCACCCTCGACAAGGCGATCGCCGCCGAGCCGGTGCTGCAGCAGATGCGCGACGGCGATGAAACGATCGCGCGGCTGATGCGCATCGCGCTAAGGCTCGAAGGCCTTTATCGCCATGCCTCGACCCACGCTGCGGGGGTAGTGATCGGCGACCGGCCCTTGGCCGAGTTGGTGCCGCTCTACCGCGATCCGCGCTCGGACATGCCGGCAACGCAGTTCAACATGAAATGGGTCGAGCCGGCCGGCCTCGTCAAATTCGATTTCCTCGGCCTCAAGACCCTGACCGTGTTGGCGCGCTGCACTGAGCTTCTGGCGGCGCGCGGCGTCGGTCTCGACCTGTCGAACCTGCCGCTCGACGACCGGCCGACCTTCGACCTCTTGACCCGCGCCGACACGGTGGGGGTGTTCCAGGTCGAAGGTGCGGGCGTACGCGACATGCTCAAAAAGCTGCGCCCCGACCGGTTCGAGGACATCATCGCCGTCGTTTCGCTCTATCGGCCGGGGCCGATGGAGAACATTCCGCGCTACATCTCGGTGAAGCACGGCCAGGAACAGCCCGACTACCTGCACCCGGCGCTCGAGGGGATCCTCAAGGAGACCCACGGCATCATGATCTACCAGGAGCAGGTCATGCAGATCGCCCAGGTGCTGGCCGGCTATACGCTGGGCGGCGCCGACCTGCTGCGCCGCGCGATGGGTAAGAAGATCAAGGCCGAGATGGACGCCCAGCAGGAGCTGTTTGTCAAAGGCGCCATCGAGCGCGGGGTCGACAAGCGGCGAGCCGAGCTGATCTTCGACCAGATGGCCAAATTCGCCGGCTATGGCTTCAACAAGTCGCATGCCGCAGCCTATGCGCTGGTGGCCTACCAGACCGCGTACCTGAAAGCGAACTATCCGGTCGAGTTCCTCGCCGCGTCGATGACCCTCGACATGGGCAATACGGATAAGCTTAACCAGTTCCGCGCGGAATTAGGCCGGCTTGGCATCGCGCTCTTGCCGCCCGACATCAACCGCTCGGAGGTCAAGTTTGCGGTCGAAACAGACGCGAAAACCGGCAATGCGGCGATCCGTTACGCGCTCGCGGCGGTAAAGGGGGTCGGCGCCCAGGCGATGGGCGACCTCGTCGCCGAGCGTCGCGCGAACGGAGCCTTTAAGGACCTCTTCGATTTCGCGCAGCGGCTCGACGCCAGAAGCTTCAATCGGCGGCAGTTCGAGAGCCTGGTCAAGGCCGGCGCCTTCGCCTCGCTCAATCCCAACCGGGCGCAATCGCTGGCGGCGATCGACCTGCTGCTTCGCCAGGCAAGCCTCGCCGCCGAAGAGCGGGTCAGCAAGCAGGAGAGCCTCTTCGGCGGCATCGACAGCGCTTTTGTCGAACGGCCAAAATTGCCGGTCGTCGAGGACTGGCCGCCCGTCGAAAAGCTGCAGCACGAATTCGACGCGATCGGCTTTTACCTCTCGGCACACCCGCTCGACCCGTACGGCAAGAGCCTGGAGCGCGCCGGCATCCTGAGCTTTGTCGATTTGCCGGCTGCGCTGGCGGCCCGCAGCTCGACGCGGTTCCGGCTCGCCGGCATCGTCGTTGGCAAAAAGGAGCGCACCTCGGCGCGCGGCAACCGCTTCGCGTTCGTTCAGCTGTCGGACATGAGCGGCGTCTTTGAGATCACCGTGTTCTCCGATGTGCTCGGGCCGTCACGCGAACTGCTCGATAGCGGGCAGCCGCTGATCGTCACCGTCGATGTGCGCAGCGAAGAGCAGAGCCTCAGGCTGACAGCTCAGCGCATCGAGCCGCTCGACAATGTGGTGGCGCAAGCCGCGGCGGGGCTCAAGGTGTTCGTCGGCGCCGAGGAGGCGCTCACACGCCTCAAAGGGCTCTTCCAGCGCGAAGCGGTCGGCGGCCGCGGCCGCGTCTCGCTGGTGCTCGACCTGCCGTCGAGCGAAGTCGAGATCGCACTCCCCGGCGGCTTCCGGGTCGACCCGCGCATCCGCGCTGCGGTCAAGTCGCTGCCCGGCATCATCGACGTGCACGATATCTAATGGTGGCTTGATCCAACTGCGGCTTGCCAAAACCGCCGACAGCGCTTACCTAAGCGCCCCTGAAACCTCACGCAGGATCGCGGCGCCGTCGGTGACGGCATTCGCTCCGGTGTCAGCGCAAGCTGATTACTCCTGCGGCGGCTGAACCGGAAAAGGATGAAGCGATGGCTCTACCCGAGTACTCGATGCGCAGCCTGTTGGAGGCTGGCGTTCATTTCGGCCACCATACGCGGCGCTGGAATCCGAAGATGGCACCCTACATCTTCGGCGTCCGCAATGGCATTCACATCATCGATCTCGAACAGACCGTACCGTTGCTGCGGCAAGGGCTGGAGGCGGTGCGGGACGTTGTCTCCGGCGGCGGGCGCGTGCTGCTGGTCGGCACGAAACGCCAGGCCCAGGAAGCAATCGCCGAGGCCGCCAAGCGTTGCGGCCAGTATTATGTCAACTACCGCTGGCTTGGCGGAATGTTGACCAATTTCAAGACGATATCGCAATCAATTAAGCGGTTGCGCGAAGTCGAGGAGCAGGTCGCGCAAGAGAATACCGGCCTGACCAAGCGCGAACTCCTAGAGCTGACGCGTGACCACGACAAGCTCGACCGGGCGCTCGGCGGCATCAAGGATATGGGCGGGCTGCCCGACATCATCGTCATCATCGATACCAATAAGGAAGCGATCGCGGTCGCCGAGGCGAATACGCTGCGCATTCCGGTGGTCGCGGTGCTCGATTCGAACTCCTCGCCCGACGGCATCGCCTATCCGATCCCCGGTAACGACGACGCCATGCGCGCCATTCATCTTTACTGCGACCTGTTCTCGGGCGCGGTGCTCGATGGGTTGCAGGCGGAGCTTGCGGCTTCTGGCATCGATATCGGCGCGCGCGAAGAGGTCAACCAGGCGTCTGCGAACGGCGCCGCCGCGGACGAGCCGCTCGACGGCGAGCCGACCCCGTCGATGGACGAGGCGCTGGGTTCGGAGGCGCCGGTTTCGGAAGAGGGCGCAGGCGAAGAGGCGGGCGCCTGATCGGCGCGGCCCAGTTATCGAGTACGTCGGCGCGATCGCGCCGACTACGGCACCAGCGCCGCGAGGCGCAAGACCAAGAGGATACTGCGATGGCGGAGATCACTGCCGCGCTGGTCAAGGAGTTGCGCGACAAGACCGGCGCCGGGATGATGGATTGCAAGCGCGCGCTCGGCGACACCGACGGCGATGTCGAGGCCGCGGTCGACTGGCTGCGCAAGAAAGGCCTTGCTGCAGCGGCCAAGAAGGCCGGCCGGGTCGCGGCCGAAGGGCTCATCGGCGTCGCGACGGCGAACAAGGCCGGCGCGGTCGTCGAGGTCAATTCCGAGACCGATTTTGTCGCGCGCAACGAGCTGTTCCAGGATTTTGTGCGCCGCGTCGCCCAACTCGCGGTCGCCGCGGATCGCGATGTCGAGGCGCTGAAAGGGGCTTCGTTCGCCGGCAACGGCAAGACGGTCGACTGTGAGCTGACCGACCTGATCGGCCGCATCGGCGAGAATATGGTGCTGCGTCGGGTCGCGCGTCTGGCGGTCGGGCAGGGCTATGTCGCCTCTTACGTGCATAACGCGGTATCGCCTGGGCTCGGCAAGATCGGCGTGCTGGTCGCGCTCGAGTCGGCGTTGGGCGAGGATGTGCTGGCGCCGCTCGGGCGGCAGCTGGCGATGCATGTCGCCGCGGCGAACCCGCAATACCTCGACCAGGCCTCGGTGCCGGCGGCGGCGCTCGATCGCGAGCGCGCGGTGCTGCGCGAACAGGCCGGCACGACCGGTAAATCGGCCGACATCGTCGAGAAGATGGTCGAGGGGCGGCTGCGTAAATTCTACGAGGAATCGGTGCTGCTTGATCAGGTCTATGTGATCGACGGCGAGAGCCGAGTCGGCAAGGTGGTCGAGGCTGCGGCAAAATCCGCCGGGACGCCGATCAAGATCGCCGCCTTTGTCCGCTTCTCGCTGGGCGAGGGGATCGACAAGCCCATCACCGATCTCGCCGCGGAGGTCGCCGCGCAGCTCGGCCACTGACTCGGCCCCGCTGATCCGACCCCTGGGCCAGAGCGCCGCATCGGCCCGTGAAAGCCGGTGCGGACGTGCGCGTTTCGTGTATGTTGTGCGGGCTCGCGAGACGGGCGCCCAGGCCATATGAGCTAGGCTCATGCTACCCGATCTCAAATATCGCCGTGTGCTGCTGAAAATTTCCGGCGAAGCGCTGATGGGCGAGCGCGATTACGGCCTCGACGCGGGGATCGTCTCGCGCATCGCCGGCGAAATGAAATCGGTCCACGCGCTCGGCGTCGAGGTTTGCGCCGTGATCGGCGGCGGCAATATCTTCCGCGGCGTGCAGGGCGCGGCGGCCGGCATGGAGCGCGCCTCGGCCGACTACATGGGCATGCTGGCGACGGTCATCAATTCGCTGGCGATGCAGAACGAACTGGAGCGCCAGGGCATCGCGACGCGCGTCCAGTCCGCCATTTCGATGCAGTCGATCTGCGAGCCTTATATCCGCCGCCGCGCCATTCGACACTTAGAAAAGGGCCGCGTCGTGATCTTCGGCGCGGGTACCGGCAATCCATTCTTCACCACCGACACGGCTGCTGCGCTGCGCGCCTCGGAGATGGGATGCAACGCGCTCCTTAAGGCAACCAAGGTGGACGGCGTCTATGACGCCGACCCGCATCGCGTTGCCGGCGCGAAGCGCTTCGAACGGCTGAGCTACCACGACGTGCTGGCGCGCGATCTCCAGGTCATGGACGCGGCGGCGATATCGCTCGCTCGCGAAAACCGCATCCCCATTCTGGTGTTCTCGATCTTCGAAAGCGGCGGCTTCGCCGATGTGGTGCAAGGCAAAGGGCGCTTTACGATCGTCGAGGACGCCGCCTAAAAATCGCCGAAAACGACAAGCAATACGGGGATAAATCAGGGAACCGAGCCATGGCAGACGAAGCATTGTTGAAGGATATCCAGCGGCGGATGGACGGCGCGCTCGAAGCGCTGCGCAAGGAGTTCGGCGGGTTGCGTACCGGCCGCGCCTCGGCGAGCCTGTTGGAGCCCGTCGTGGTCAATGCCTATGGCAGCAATATGCCGTTAAACCAGCTCGCGAATGTGAACGTGCCGGAACCGCGCCTCATCACGGTCAACGTATGGGATCGCGGCTTGGTCAAGGCGGTCGACAAGGCGATCCGCGAGGCTGGGCTCGGCCTTAACCCGCAAACCGAGGGTCAGACGATCCGTGTGCCGATCCCCGACCTCAACGAGGAGCGGCGCCGCGAACTCACCAAGGTCGCGGCGAAATACGCGGAGGCGGCGCGGGTTGCGGTGCGTAACGTCCGGCGTGACGGGATCGAGACGTTGCGGAAGCAGGAGAAGGATGGCGATATCTCGCAGGATGAACACAAGAAGCTCGAACGAGAGGTTCAGCACCTGACCGACGAGCACATCAAGCGCGTCGATGAGACGCTGGCGCAGAAGGACAAGGAAATTCTTCAGGTCTGAATGACGGACATTCCTTCGCCCGGCGCGCTGCCGCGCCACATTGCGATCATCATGGACGGCAACGGCCGCTGGGCACAGGCCCGTGGTCTGCCGCGCATAGCGGGTCACCGGCGCGGCGCGGAGGCGGTGCGGCGTACGCTGACCGCCGCCGCCGAACTTGGTGTGCCATATCTGACGTTGTTCGGGTTTTCGTCGGAAAATTGGAAGCGTCCGCTGACAGAGGTCGACGATCTAATGGGCTTGCTGCGTCACTACCTGCGCGGCGAGATCGCCGAAATGCACCGCAACGGTGTGCGGCTGCGGGTGATCGGTGATCGCTGCCGGCTCGCGCCGGATATCGTGACCCTGATCGAAAATGCCGAAGCGCTGACGTTCGACAATACCGGCGTCAATTTGACGATCGCGCTCAGTTATGGCGGACGTGCCGAGATCATCGCCGCAGTGCGAACCCTTGCCGAAAAGGTGGCCGCCGGCAAACTGGCGCCGGAGGCTATCGACGAGGCCGAGGTTGCCCGACACCTCTTCACCGCCGACATACCCGATCCGGATCTGTTGATCCGCACCAGCGGCGAACAGCGCATCAGCAACTTTCTCTTATGGCAATGCGCATACGCCGAATTGGTCTTCGCCAAGACGCTGTGGCCCGATTTCGGCCGCGCCGACCTCGAGCAGGCGATTGCTGATTACGGCGGGCGCGAGCGACGTTACGGAGCCTCGGTTGGCTCCCGCTGAGGCGGGCTCGCTGAGGCTGCGGGTCCTATCGGCGCTGGTGCTGGCGCCGCTGCCGATCGTCGCTGTCTGGTTCGGCGGTTTGCTTCTGTCGATCCTTATCGTTCTTGCCGCGGTCGTGATGGCTTGGGAATGGGGCCGGCTGTGCGGCAGCGACGGCAGCGGCACCGTCGCGCCCGTGCTGATCGCGGCAATCGCCATCGCCGTGATCTCAGCCTCGCTGTGGGGGATAGGGGTCGGTGTATTGCTGGCCCTGGCCGGCGCGCTGGTCGTCTGGCAGATCGCCCAGCATTATCGCGCCGCCGCGCCGCTATGGCTCGCGGCGGGTAGCCTCTGGGTCGCGCTGCCGTGTGTCATCCTGTTGTGGCTCGCGCACGGCGACAACGCGAGCCGCGGCACGCTGTTCTGGATGCTCGCCGTGGTCTGGGCGACCGATATCGGCGCCTACGCGATCGGCCGCCAAATCGGCGGACCGTTGCTCGCCCCGAGGTGGAGTCCGCGTAAGACCTGGGCCGGTCTTGTGGGAGGCGTCATCTGCGCCGCGCTCGCGGGATGGGCTATGGCTGGGCTACTGGGTGCAACTCCGGTGCTACCCGTGGTGTTGGTCAGCGGAGGGCTTGCGATTGTCGAACAGTTCGGCGATCTTGCGGAATCCGTGGCCAAGCGAAGGTTTGGCGTGAAAGACGCGAGCAGCCTTATCCCCGGACACGGTGGCCTGCTTGATCGGCTCGATGGTTTCTTGGCGGTAATCCCCGCAGTGGCATTGCTGACCCTCCTCGGCGGCGGAGGCGTGCTGACATGGCGTTGACCGTAATGAGCCGCACCGATGACGCAACGGCGCTCGGCCCGAGTGGGCGGCCGCGGCGGGTTACCGTCCTCGGCTCGACCGGCTCCGTCGGCCACAGCACGGTTGATCTGCTGCTGCGCAATCCCGGCGATTTCACGGTCGAGGCGGTCACCGCGAACCGCAACGCCAAGCTGCTCGCCGAGCAGGCGCGCCAGCTCGGCGCCCGTTTCGCCGCCGTCGCCGATCCCGCTGAATACGCGACGCTGAAGGAGGCGCTTTCGGGTTCGGGCATCGAGGTCGCGTGCGGCGCGGAAGCGGTGGTGGAGGCCGCCGAGCGGCCGGCCGATATGGTCATGGCGGGGATTGTCGGCGCGGCTGGTCTCGCTTCGACGCTGGCGGCGGTGCGGCGCGGCAAGATCGTCGCCTTCGCCAACAAGGAGACGCTGGTCTGTGCCGGCAGTCTTTTCATGCAGGAGGTCGTGGCGCATGGCGCGACGCTGCTGCCAGTCGACAGCGAGCATAACGCCATCTGGCAATGCTTCGACTTCGAGCGGGTCGAAGGAATCGAGAAAATTACCCTGACCTGCAGCGGCGGCCCGTTCCGCGAGAAAAGCGTCGAGGATATGCGCGAGGCGACCCTCAAGCAGGCTGTCGCTCATCCAATCTGGAGCATGGGCGCGAAAATCTCGATCAACTCCGCGACCCTGATGAATAAGGGGCTGGAAATCATCGAGGCGCACCATCTGTTTCGGTTGCCATCCGAGCGGATCGAGGTGGTGATCCATCCCCAATCGGTGATTCACGGGCTGGTGACCTATCACGACGGGTCTGTGCTGGCGCATATGGGCACGCCCGATATGCGTACGCCGATCGCTTATGTGCTCGGTTGGCCGGGCCGCACGGCGGCTCCAATGCAGCGTCTCGACCTCGCCAGCGTCGGGCGTCTGACCTTCGAGCGGCCTGATCCGGAACGCTTTCCCGCGCTCCGCCTGGCGCGCGAGGCGCTGGTTCAAGGCGGCGGTACGCCGACCGTGCTCAACGCCGCGAACGAGACCGCGGTGCACGCTTTCATCGAAGGCCGCATCGGGTTTCTCGATATCGTCGCCGTGGTCGAGGAGACGCTCACCGCGTTGCCTGTCGGCCCGCTTGGCTCGCTTGACGATGTTCACCATATAGATCGCGAAGCCCGGGCGCTGGCGGCCGAGCTGGCCGCGCGCCGCGCCCGAAATCATCCCGCCGCAGACACGGATCGCGCATGAGTTACCTGGCACCGTTACTTCATGGCGGGCCATCTCAGGTTTTGTGGATGGTCTTCGGGTTTTTGGTCGTTCTGACTGTGCTTGTGTTTGTTCACGAGCTCGGCCACTACCTGATCGCACGCCGCAACGGGGTGCGCATCGAAGTGTTTTCGATCGGCTTCGGCCCCGAGTTGTTCGGTTGGCACGACAGTGCCGGCACGCGCTGGAAGTTCAGCGCCATCCCGCTCGGCGGCTATGTCAAGATGTTTGGCGACCTCGACCCTACCTCGACGCTCGGAATGGCGGGGCTCGGCGAGTTGACGGCCGCGGAGCGGGAGGTTTCGTTTCACCACAAGCGTTTGCTTCAGCGGGTGGCGATTGTTGCTGGCGGGCCGCTGGCGAATTTCGTGTTCGCGATCGTTGTCCTCGCGGTGCTTTTCGCGACTTACGGCCAGCCGTACACCCCCGCCGAGGTTGGCCAAGTGCAGAGCGGAAGCGCCGCGGACAAGGCCGGTTTCAAGGTAGGGGACACGATCGTCAAAATTGACGGCGAGACGATCAACCGGTTCGAGGACGTGCAACAAATGGTTCGCCTCGACACGGGTGAGCCGATGACGATTGTTGTGAAGCGGGACGGCGAACTGACGACGTTGACGGCGACGCCCACACTGATCAGTCAGCCGGACCGTTTCGGCAATGTGCATCGCTACGGACAGCTCGGCATCGGTCGAAATGGGGTCGAATACGTAAGGCGTGATCCACTGACGGCGGTCGCGCAGGCCTTTGGCGAGACCTGGAATTTGTCGGCCTCGACGGTACAAGCCATGTGGCAGATCGTCATCGGGGTTCGCTCCAGCGACGAACTCGGCGGCCCATACAAAATCGCGCAAATGTCAGGTGAGGTCATCCAGACCGGCCTGGTGCCGTTGCTCACGTTTATGTCGGTGCTGTCGATAAATCTCGGATTGATCAACCTCTTCCCGGTGCCGGTGCTTGACGGAGGACACCTGCTGTTCTATGCCGCTGAGGCAATCCGCGGGAAGCCGCTGGGCCAGCGGGCCCAGGAATATGGTTTTCGGATCGGATTGGCCTTGGTGTTGACGTTAATGGTGTATGCCACCTGGAACGATCTGTTCCATCATTGAGTAAGGGTCTCGTGACCTGAAGCTTGGGTCGATCACGGGACAGAAACGCTTCTTGGGGCGGGGGTCGTGCGGCATAGACGGGTGAAGAGGCGTTGGCTGACACCGGTTGCCGCCGCATGGTTTGCGGCCGCGTGGCTGGTTCCCGCTATTGCACAACAATTGGTTACGCCTCCATCACCAACGCCGCCAGCAGCGCCGCAACAGGATCAGCTCGTCGCCCCACCGCCGCCGTCACCGCCGCCCGCGACCCAGGGCCAGCTCGTCGCCCCGCCGTCTCCGACGCCGCCCGCGCCTCCGCAGAGCCAGCTTGTCCCCCCGCCACAACCGGCGCCGCCACCGGCGCAGACGCCGCTCGTGACGCCGCTGCCTCCTGAGCGACGCCCGGTAGCGCGCCCGGTGGTCGTGCATCGGCCAGCACCGCCGCGGCCGGCGCCGACTGCCGCTGCGGCGGTGGCCAATTACGGCACCATCTCCGACATCCGCATCGAAGGGCTGCAGCGGATCGAGCCCGAGACGATACGCTCCTACCTATTGCTGCAGAAGGGTGACCCGTGGGATCCCGACCGGGTCGATGCATCGCTCAAGGCGCTTTATGCCACCGGGCTCTTCGCCGACGTGAAGCTCGATCGCCAGGGCAATACGCTGGTCGTCCGGGTGGTCGAGAACCCGATCATCAACCGCGTCGCTTTCGAAGGTAATTCAAAGCTCACTGACAAAGAGCTTACCGCCGAGATCCAGGAGCGGCCACGCACGGTCTACACCCGCACGCGTGTGCAGAACGATGTGAGCCGCATCGTCGAGCTCTACCGTCACCACGAGCGGTTCGCCGCGACGGTCGAGCCCAAGGTGATCCAGCTGTCGGAAAACCGCATCGATCTCGTGTTCGAGATCAACGAAGGGCCGACCACCGGCGTGCGCAGCATCAATTTCGTCGGCAACAAGGCGTTCAGCGACTCCTCGCTGCGCGGCGTCATCGACACCAAGGAAAGCCGTTGGTATCGCTTCCTGTCGAACTCCGACACCTACGACCCCGACCGCATCACCTATGACCGCGAACTCCTGCGCAAATACTATTTGTCGCAGGGTTACGCCGATTTTCGAGTCGTTTCGGCGGTTGCCGAGCTGACGCCCGACCATGACGGGTTCGTCGTCACCTTCACTGTCGATGAGGGCGAGCGCTACAAATTCGGTAAGATCGGGGTCAACATCAAGCTGAAGGGCCTGCCGGAAGACCAGGTGCTGCCGTTGCTCACGGTGCACAGCGGCGATTGGTATGACGCCAATGCGGTCGAGCATTCGATAGCGGTGCTGACCGATGCGCTGGGTACTCGCGGCTATGCATTCGTCGAGGTCAAGCCGCAGATCACCCGCAACCGCGACGAGCGCACCATCGACATTACCTTCGATGTTCAACAAGGGCCGGAGGTCTATGTCGAACGCATCGACATCGTCGGTAACGTGCGCACCCTCGACAAGGTGATCCGCCGAGAGATGCGGCTCGTCGAGGGTGATGCGTTCAATACCAACAAGCTGCAGCGCTCCAAGGACCGCATCAAGAATTTGGGCTTCTTCAAGAAGGTCGAGACCACACAGACGCAAGGCTCGGCGCCTGACAAGACGGTGGTCACGGTCGAGGTCGAGGAGCAATCGACCGGCGAATTGTCGTTGGGCGTCGGCTTCTCGACAACCGACGGCCCGCTCGCCGACATTTCGCTGCGCGAGCGCAATTTCCTTGGTCGCGGCCAAGATATCCGGATCGGCACAACGGTATCGTTCCGCTCGCAACAGGTCGATCTAAGCTACACCGAGCCCTACTTCCTCGATTCCAATATCGCGGCGGGTTTCGACCTGTTCGAGATCAAGACAAGCCCGACGGCGTCGTTCTTCTCCGGCGAGACACCGGCCTATCAGCAGTTCTCCTATGGCGGGTCGCTGCGCGCCGGCTATCAGCTGACCGAAAACTTGCGGCAGACGCTGAAATATACCGCGCGGTCGGACGACATCACCGATGTGCAAAGCGATGCGTCGCTGTTCATCGCGCTGCAGCAGGGCACGCACCTCACGTCGGAAATCGGTCAGGTTCTGCTTTATGACCGGCGCGACAACCGGGTCGATCCGACTAGCGGCTGGTACGCCTCGCTGGGCAATGACATTGCCGGCCTTGGCTTTGGCGTCGACTACGTCCGCAACAAGATTTCCGCCGGCTACTATTACCCCGTGGCGCCGGGTTGGGTGCTGAATTTGAGCGGCGAGGCCGGCGACATCTTCGGTTATGGCGGCCAGGGAGTGCTCTTGCAGGACCGCTTCTTTGTCGGCGGCGATAACCTGCGCGGTTTTGCTCCAGCCGGCATCGGCCCCCGCGATGTCATTTCGCAAGACGCTCTTGGCGGCAACAAGTACTACGTTGGCTCCGTGACCGAGACTGTGCCGCTTGGTTTGCCGAAAGAACTTGGCATTAACGGGCGGATTTGGACCGATTTTGGGACTCTGTGGAGCAACGACCAGAAGAACGTGATATTGACGCCGGCACAATTGGTGGCTGCCGGTTTGGGGACGCAGCCGCAAATCTCCGATAATCCCGCCTTGCGCGTCAGCGCGGGCATCGGCGTATCATGGGCATCGCCGGTGGGACCGGTACGGATCGATCTCGGACTGCCGATCAAGCGCGAGAGCTACGACAAAACGCAGTTCTTCCGGGTGAGCTTCGGTACCAAGTTCTGATGTCGGCTTTTTATCTGTGACGAGGTTGCGATGCGAGTGATGCGCGCCAAGCCTGCCGTGTGGGCTTGTATTATCGGTCTCTGCGGCGGCGCTGGCGGTGCCTGGGCACAGCAGCCGGCCACTCCGCCGGCTCCGGCTCAGCCCGCACCCGCAGCGCCGGCGGAACCCGCGGCGGTCCCCTCCAGCCTCCAGGTCATGGTCGTCGATGTCCAGGCGCTGCTGCAGAATGCCAAGTCGGCAAAGATGGTGCGCGATCAGATCGAGGCAAAGCGCGCCGAATACGCCAAGGAGATATCCCATCAGGAAGAGGTGCTGCGGCAGGAACGCGACACTCTGCAGAAGCAGCAGTCGACGCTGACTGCGGAGCAGCTGAATGTCAAAGGACGAGAATTCCAGGCCAAGGTCAACGAGCTGGATCGCGACGTGCAGGCCAAGCGCCAAGCCCTCGAACGCTCGAATGCTGATGCGCTTCAGAAAATCCAAGAGGTTATGGTCAAGATCATCACCGACATCGCCAAGCAGCGTAAGGCCAATCTGGTCTTTCAGCGCAGCGAGTTGGTGCTGTTTGATCAGGGGTTCGACGTGACCGACCAGGTTCTGCAAAAGCTGGACGAGCAAATGCCCACCATGACGGTAAACTTCGTAGCCCCGGTCGTCTCGAACGCTCCCGACCAGGGAGCGGCGGCGCAAGCGGCTCCTGGTCAGGCGGCCGCACCGGCCCAGAAACCGGCGGCGCCGCCCAAGAAGAGATAGCGTCGCGCCGCCGGATCCGCGGCGCGTCCCATGGCAGATAACCGTTTCTTCCGGCGCGCGGGGCCCCGTTCGCTTGATGCGCTGGCAGCGCTGACGGGGGCGCGCCTCGCCGATCCCACAACCGGCGATCGGCTCATCGAGGATGTCGCGCCGCTCGAAACTGCCGGCCCGGGCGACGTGACCTTTCTCGACAATCGCAAATATACCGACGCGTTCATGAACTCGCGCGCCGGCGCCGCTTTCATCGCCGAGGGGTTGGCTTCGCGCGCGCCTGCCGGCATGGCTTTGCTGATTTCGCGCGAGCCGTATAAGGCATTCGCGCGTGCGGCTCAGGCCTTCTACCCGCAGCCGCCAGTTGCGGCCGGGCGCGCGCCAAGTGCGATTATCCATCCGACCGCCGCTGTTCCAGATGACTGCGCGATCGGCGCGAATGTCGTAATCGAGGCTAATGCGCGGCTCGGCGCTCGCTGCCAGATCGGTCCGAATAGTGTGGTTGGACCGGGTGTCGAGTTGGGTGACGATTGTATCGTCGCCGCCAATGTGACGCTCAGTCATTGCCTAATTGGCGCGCGGGTCGTGCTGCATCCGGGGGTCCGGATCGGCCAGGCCGGGTTCGGCTTCGCGCCGGACGCCGCCGGCCCAGTCAAAATCCCACAACTAGGGCGGGTCATCATCGGCGATGATGTCGATATCGGCGCCAACACGACGATTGATCGCGGGTCGGGACACGATACGGAGATCGGGCCGGGCACCATGATCGATAATCTGGTGCAGATTGGTCACAACGTCGTGCTCGGGCGCGGTTGCATCCTCGCGGGCCAGGTCGGTATCTCCGGCAGCACCAAGCTCGGCGACTATGTGATGGCGGGCGGGCAGGCGGGTTTGGCGGGGCATTTGAACATCGGCACGGGGGCGCGGATCGCGGCCCAAGCGGGGTTGATGAAGGATGTTGCGGCCGGCGAAACCGTCATCGGCGCGCCGGCGGTTCCTGCGATTGCTTTCTGGCGACAGGTCGCCATGATGCAGCGTCTCGCCAGGAAGAAGGACGGCGGATGAGCGGGCCGGCGGCAACAACGGGCGAAACCATCGAAATCGGTCGTCAGCGGATCATGGAGATGATCCCCCATCGTGACCCGTTCCTGATGATCGACAAGGTGGTCGATGTCGTCGCGAACGAGCGTGCTGTGGGGGTCAAGAATGTCTCGCTCGATGAATATTACTTTCGCGGGCATTTTCCGGCGCGCCCCGTGATGCCGGGGGTGGTGATCATTGAGGCGATGGCGCAGACCGCGGCGGTGCTGGTGGTGCAAACGCTGGGGCCGGAGTCCGAGGGGAAGCTCGTTTATTTTATGAGTGTCGAAAACGCCAAGTTTCGCCGGCCGGTCGTGCCGGGAAACGTCATGCATGTTCATGTCACCAAGCTGCAGAACCGCGGCAATGTGTGGAAATTCAAGGGCGAGGCGCAGGTTGCGGGCAAACGCGTGGCCGACGCGGTATTTGCCGCGATGATCATGGACGAATAGGTCGCTTTGCGATGCCGCAAGTTCACCCGACCGCTATTGTCGCACCGGGGGCAAGCCTCGCCGATGATGTCGTCATCGGACCGTATTGCGTCATTGGCGAGCGTGTTGTGCTCGCCAATGGGGTCAAGCTCATGACGCATGTCGTGGTCGAAGGGCGCACCACGATCGGCGAACGCACGCGGATCTTCCCCTTCGCCTCGATCGGGCACGAGCCGCAGGATTTGAAATATGACGGGGAGGCGTCTTCGCTCAACATCGGCGCCGACAACACGATCCGCGAGCATGTGACGATGAATCCCGGCACGGCCGGCGGTGGCATGGTAACTCGGGTCGGCAACCACTGCCTCTTCATGGTCGGCGCGCATGTCGCGCATGATTGCCAGATCGGCAATTACGTGATCATGGCGAATAATGCGACGCTGGCGGGGCATGTGGTCCTTGAAGACCACGCGCTGCTCGGCGGTCTCTCCGCGGTGCATCAATTCGTGCGGATCGGGCGACATGCGATGATCGGCGGCATGTCCGGGGTGGAGCGCGACGTCATTCCCTATGGCCAGGTGATGGGCGAC
The DNA here is from genome assembly GCA_963712835.1 of uncultured Alphaproteobacteria bacterium. Lineage (GTDB taxonomy): Bacteria > Pseudomonadota > Alphaproteobacteria > ATCC43930 > CGMCC-115725 > DATARH01. Next base: position 539,886 of record CAVQJJ010000002.1, read on the forward strand.
CGCGCGCGGCTGCACGGTCTCAACATCGTCGGGATGCAACGCCGCGGCTTCAGCCGCGACGACATCCAGAGCCTACGCAGCGCCTATAACTGCCTGTTCGGCGATGCGGGCACGCTCAGCGAACGGGTCGAGGAAGTCGCGCGACGCTTCGGCGGCATCCGCCCGGTCGACGATCTGGTCTCGTTCATCCGGGCTGATTCAAGCCGGGCGATCTGTCAGCCGAAAGGGGCGAATGGCGGATAGTCCCGGTACCCCGCCGCCCGCAGCCCGTTTCGGGATTATCGCCGGCAGCGGTGGGCTGCCGCGCCGCCTTATCGAAAACTGCCAGGCGAGGGGGCGCGACGTGTTCGTGCTGGCGCTGGAGGGCGAGGCGGAGCCCGAGACGGTCGCGAACGTGGCGCATGCCTGGTGCCGGCTCGGCGCGGCGGCAAAGGGCCTCAAGCTGTTGCGCGACAACGGTGTCGGCGACTTGGTGATCGCCGGCGGCGTGCGCCGGCCGAGCCTTGGCGCAATCCGGCCGGATTGGCGGGCGGCAAAATTCTTCGCCAAGGTGGGCTATCGCCTGCTGGGCGACGACGGCCTGTTGTCAGCGATCGCCAAAGAGCTCGAGATCGAGGGATTCCACCTGATTGGCGCGCATGAATTGCTCGACGAGCATGCCGCGGTGCTCGAAGGGCCGCTCGGTCGGGTGAAGCCGAGCACGGATGCGATGACCGATATCGCTCGGGGCGTTGCAATCGCCCGCGCGATCGGCGCGCTCGATGTCGGCCAGGCGGTGGTGGTGCAGCAAGGACTGGTGCTCGGGGTGGAGGCGATCGAAGGTACTGATGCGCTGCTGCGCCGCTGCGCCGGGTTGCGTCGGGAAGGGCCGGGCGGTGTGTTGGTCAAGATCGAGAAGCCGGGCCAGGAAACCCGTATCGACCGCCCCACGGTCGGCCCGCAAACGGTTCGCCTCGCGGCCGAGGCTGGGCTCGCGGGGATCGCGGTCGAAGCCGGTTCGACGCTAATGATTGACCGCGATCGGGTTGTTCGTGAGGCTGACGCGGCCGGGCTCTTCGTGATTGGCATCCGCGTGGCCTGACGTGGCGACGGATCGCCCGCCCTTCATCTTCATCATTACCGGTGAGCCCTCGGGTGACGCGCTGGGCGGCGCGCTGATCGCCGCGCTGCGCCAGCGCGCCGGTGACGGGTTGAGGCTTGCCGGGATCGGCGGCGAGCATATGCGTGCGCAGGGCATTGACAGCCTTGCGCCGCTGTCCGATTTGGCGATCGCCGGAGTCGCCGAGGTGGTGCCGCGCGCACCGGTCATTTTCCGCCATGTGCGGAATGCGGTCGCTGCGATCCAGGCGGCGCGGCCGGATGCCGTCGTGACGATCGACTCGTCTGGCTTCAGCTGGCGCATCGCGCAGCGGCTGCGTCGCCACGGCGAGCGATTACCGCTCATTCACTATGTCGCGCCGATGGTATGGGCGTGGCGCGCCGGACGGGCACGGCGGATGGCGCGCTGGTACGACCACCTCTTGGCGCTATTGCCGTTCGAACCGCTCTATTTCCGTGAGGTCGGCCTCGCCTGCACTTATGTCGGCCATCCGGTCATCGACAGCGGCGCGGGGCAGGGCGATGGCGAACGCTTCCGGGCAACTCACGGCATCGCGCCGAACGAGATGGTGCTGACCGTGCTGCCGGGAAGCCGGGGCGGCGAGGTGCGGCGGCTGATCCCGATTTTCGGCGAAGCATTGCGCTTGGTCGAGGCAGCGGTGGGCCCGTTCCGGGTCGCGGTGCCGACGGTCGAGACCGTCGCGGAAACCGTCGCCGAAGCGGTGCGCGGCTGGCCCGGGGAGCCGATCGTGCTGCGCGGCGATGCGGCGAAATACGATGCGTTCGCCGCGAGCCGGGCGGCGCTCGCCGCATCGGGCACGGTGGCGCTGGAGCTGGCGATGGCGGGGCTGCCGATGACCGTGGGCTATCGGCTCAGTCGCCCGACTGAGATCCTGCTCGACCGTGTCATCAAGATACGGCAGGTCAATCTGGTCAACCTGATCCTCGGCCGTTCGCTCGTCGCCGAGCATTTAGGTCCGCGGTGCACGCCCGACGGGCTTGCCGCGACGCTTGTCAAGCTGATCCGGGACGAACAGGTTCGCGCCGCGCACAGGGACGGTTATGATGCGGCGATGCGGCTCTTGGGCGTCGGCGACCTGTCGCCCAGCCTCAAGGCCGCCGACCAGATTTTGGAAATCATCGCCGCTCACCGGCAGCAATAGACCTGCTAGAAAAAGGAGAAACTCGCGATGCCCGCCACCGAGAAATTCCGCTTTCTGCACACGATGATCCGCGTCAAGGACCTCGACAAGTCGCTCAAGTTCTACACCGAAGAGCTCGGCATGAACCTGATCCGTAAGCGCGACTATCCGACCGGCAAGTTCACGCTTGCCTTCGTCGGCTACGGCGACGAGGAGCACAACACAGTGGTCGAGCTGACCCATAACTGGGATCAGGCTGAACCCTATGCGCTCGGCAGCGGCTTTGGCCACCTCGCGGTCGGGGTGCCCGATGTCTACGCCACCTGCGAGCGGTTGGCGAAGGCCGGCGTCAAAATCCCGCGTCCCGCGGGTCCGATGGCGCATGGCGGATCGGTGATCGCCTTTATCGAGGACCCGGACGGCTACAAGATCGAGCTGATCGAGCGGAAGTAGCCGCCGCTCGGCGCGCAACGAAAAACCCCCGGAGCTGCCTCCGGGGGTTTTTGCTTTGTATGGAGGGGTTAGCGCCGCTGGCCGATATCGACATAGTGGCGTTCGTCCGAGCCGGTGAAGAGCTGGCGCGGGCGCATGATCTTCGAATCCGGGTCTTCGATCATCTCGGTCCACTGCGCGATCCAGCCGACCGTGCGGGCGATCGCGAACAGCACTGTGAACATCGAGGTCGGGAAGCCCATCGCCTTCAAGATGATGCCCGAATAGAAATCGACATTAGGGTACAGCTTCCGGCTGACGAAATAGTCGTCGCTGAGCGAAATCTTTTCGAGCTCCATCGCCAGGTCGAGCAGCGGGTCATGGATGCCGAGCTCGCCGAGCACCTGGTGGCAGGTCTCGCGCATGACCTTGGCGCGCGGATCGTAGTTCTTGTAGACGCGGTGGCCGAAGCCATACTGGATTTCGTGCTCGTTCTTGTCTTTGACGTGCTTGATGAACTCCGGGATCTTGGACTTGTCGCCGATCCGGGCGAGCATCTTCAGCACCGCCTCGTTGGCGCCGCCATGCGCCGGGCCCCACAGCGATGCGATGCCGGCGGCGATACACGCGAACGGGTTGGCGCCCGATGAGCCGGCGTTGCGCACGGTCGCGGTCGACGCGTTCTGCTCGTGATCGGCGTGAAGGATGAAGATCAGGTCCATCGCCTTCGCGAGCGTCGGGCTGACCTTGTACTCCTCGCACGGCACCGCGAAGGTCATGTAGAGGAAATTCTCGGCATAGCTCAGCGAGTTCTTCGGGTACATGAACGGCTGGCCGTGCGAGTATTTGTAGGCCATAGCGCCGATTGTCGGCAGCTTGGCGATCAGCCGGTGCGAGGCGACCATCCGCTGGTATGGATCGTTGATGTCGGTCGAGTCGTGATAGAACGCCGACAGCGCGCCCACCACGCCGCACAGCACCGCCATCGGGTGCGCATCGCGGCGGAAACCGCGGAAAAACGTAGTGATCTGCTCGTGCACCATCGTGTGATGCGTGATGTCGGAGACGAATTGCGTTTTCTGATCCGGGGTGGGCAGCTCGCCGTTCAGCAACAAATAAGCGACTTCGAGGAAGTCGCTTTTTGCCGCCAGCTCCTGGATCGGGTAGCCCCGATACATAAGGATGCCCTGATCGCCATCGATATAGGTAATGCTCGAGCGACACGCCGCGGTCGCCATGAAGCCGGGGTCATAGGTGAACATCCCGGTTTTCGCATAGAGGCTGCGGACATCCATGACCTTGGGCCCGACCGAACCGTCCAGCACCGGGAAATCCCACGACTTGCCGGTGCTGTTGTCGGTCAGGGTCATTGTCCCGCTCGGAGCGCCCACCTTTGTGTTGTTGCCGTCCATGGATGCACCTCGCTCGCTTTGCCCGCAGGCAGTTGTCAGCCCTAGCCGAAGAATAAGCCGCTAGCGGGTCATTATCAAATGGCGCCACAATATTGCAACGCAATATCGCATCTGCGAGATCATCTCGATTCCGCAGCATCCTCGATGCGCCCGATCGGTCTCGTCGCGGCCCAGCACCTCCATGACCTCGAAGATGCCGGGCGACGCCAGCGAGCCGGTCAATGCGGCGCGCAGCGGCTGCGCGATCACGCCGAGCTTGATGACCCTTGGCGGCGGCGAAATCGCGCAAATATGCTTCGAGCGGCGCTGGCTCTGCCACTCGTCACTGCAATCTCGGCCGCCAGACATAGCCTCTGCAACAAGCGCGCGGGAGTCGGGGTTAGCAGCTTTGCTGCATCGTCGGTCAATTTGATAGGCCGCGAAGCCACATAAAAGCAGCGCTTCGTGGGCGAATCCGACCAGCGTCTTGGCGCGCGGCTTCAGCGCCGGCATCGCGCGCAGCAGGCGCTCGCGATCGGCGGCGGAGAGGGGACGGCCGAACTCCTCTGCGAGCCGCTCCGCGGTCAGCTCGATCAGCCGTGCGTCGTCGGCCTCGCGAAGGTAATGCGCGTTGACGCTGTCGAGTTTGGTGAAATCGAATTGTGCCGGCGCTTTATTGATGCTGCCGAGGTCGAACCATTCAATCGCCTGTTCCGTCGAGATGATCTCGTCGTCGCCATGGCTCCAGCCGAGCCGCAGCAGGTAGTTGCGGATCGCTTCGGGCAGGTAGCCCATCTTGCGGTACTCGTCGATGCCGAGCGCGCCGTGCCGCTTCGACATCTTCGCCCCGTCCGCGCCGTGGATCAGCGGGATATGCGCCCATTCCGGCTCCTTCCAGCTCAGCGCGCGATAAATCTGCGTCTGGCGGAAGGCGTTGCGGAAATGCTCGTTGCCGCGGATTACATGGGTGATGCCCATGTCATGATCATCGACGACGACAGAGAAATTGTAGGTCGGGGTGCCGTCGGAGCGCAGGATGATCAGGTCGTCGAGTTCCTCGTTGCCGACGGTGACCTCGCCCAGCACATGGTCGTTTATCGTCGTCGCGCCGGTCTGCTCGGCCTTGAGCCGGATCGCCGGCGCGATGCCCGGCGGTGCCTCTGATGGATCGCGGTCGCGCCAGGTGCCGTCGTAGCGCATCGAGCGCTTTTCGGCGAGCGCCTGGGCGCGCATCGCCTCCAACTCCTCGGGCGTGCAATAGCAGCGATAGGCGTGCCCGGCCTCCAACAGTTGATGGGCGATCTCCGCATGGTGCGCCGCACGCGAGAATTGGTAGACGACATCGCCGTCCCACTCGATGCCGAGCCACTTGAGGCCGTCGACGATCGCTTCCTCGGCGGCCTTGGTCGAGCGCACGCGGTCGGTGTCCTCGATCCGCAGCCGGAACGTGCCGCCCCCGCCGAATTGCCGGGCATGGCGCGCGAACAGCCAGTTGAACAGCGCGGTGCGGGCGCCGCCGATATGCAGGACCCCGGTCGGCGACGGGGCGAAACGGACGGTAACGGTCATGCGGCTAATATCGTACGACGATCACCGCTCCGCCACGACGTAATCGCGGAACATCTCACGCAGCTTGAGCTTCACGATCTTGCCCGTGCCGGTGTGTGGAAGCTCGTCGAGCACGACGACATCGTCGGGCAGCATCCATTTCGGGAAACGCTTGGCGAGCAGCGCGATGAGGCTCTCGCGCGTCGGCCGGCCGCCGGGCCGGGCCGTCACGATCAGCAGCGGCCGTTCGTCCCATTTCGGGTGCGGGATGGCGATGACCGCCGCCTCCGCGACATCCTCGTGCGCCATCGCCGCGTTTTCGAGGTCGATCGAGCTGATCCATTCGCCGCCCGATTTAATGACATCCTTGCGTCGGTCGGTGAGCCTGACGTACCCGTCGGGATCGATCTTGGCGACGTCGCCGGTATGGAACCAGCCGTCCTTCTCGACCACGGCTTTGGTCGCTTCCTCGTCGTTGTAGTAGCCGCGCACGACCCACGGGCCGCGCACCAGAAGCTCGCCCATCGTTTCGCCGTCATGCGGCTGCTCGTGGCCCTCGTCGTCGACGATCTTCATCTCGACGCCGAACACCGCGCGGCCCTGGCTCAGTCGGACATCGGTCTGCGCCTCCTTGTCGAGCGCCAGGTGCTTGCCCTTGAGCGCCGCGGTGGTGCCGAGCGGGCTCATCTCGGTCATGCCCCAGGCATGCACCATCGTCACGCCACGCGCCTCATAGGCCTGGAGCAGCGCCTTGGGGACGGCCGTGCCGCCCGACAGCACGGTGCGCAGCGAGGTGACGTTCTTGTTGTTGTCGCGCAGATAGTTGTTGAAGTTGAGCCACACCGTCGGCACGCCGAGCCCGACCGTCACGCCTTCGCCCTCGATCAGCTCATAGATGCTGGCGCCGTCGGTCTTCGGGCCGGGATAGACCAGCTTCACGCCGTTCATCGGCGCGGTGTAGGGCGTTGCCCAGCCGCAGACATGGAACATCGGCACAATCGGCATGGCGACGTCTGTCGCGCTCATGGCGATGACGCCGGGAAGCGACGCGCCGAGCGCGTGCAGCATCGTCGAGCGGTGGCTGTAAAGCACGCCTTTCGGCTTGCCGGTCGTGCCCGAGGTGTAGCAGAGCGCGCAGGCGCTGCGCTCGTCGAACTCCGGCCAGTCGAAATCTTCGTCCTCGGCGGCGACGAGGTCTTCATAGAGAGCGAGCGCCGACAGTTTGGTTTCGGCCGGGCTCAACAGGACGATCTGCATGTTTGCCGGCAATTGCGGCCGCAAGCGCTCGATCAGTGGAATGAAGGTGGTTTCGAGAAACAGGAAGCGGTCGTCGGCATGGTTGAAGATGTAGATCAGCTGCTCGTCGGAAAGCACGGGATTGATCGTGTGGCACACCCCGCCGATGCCGGAGATGCCATGATAGAGCTCGAAATGACGGTAGGTGTTCCACGCCATCGTCGCGACGCGGTCGCCGGGCTTGACGCCGAGCCGCAGCAAGGCTTTGGCGAGGCGCCGCGCGCGGCGTTCCGCCTCGGCATAGGTATAGCGATGGATCGGCCCTTCCAGGGTGCGGCTGACGATTTCGGTGTCGGTGTGATTGCGCGCCGCGTGTTGGATGCACATCGACACGAGAAGCTGCTGCTCCCCCATCAATCCGCGTAGCATCGCTTTCTCCCCGAACCTCGCGTTTTTGCAAGTAGACCCGCAATGCGCCGAGATTCAAGCGCGAAGCGCGACTAGGGCGGGGAGGCGGGGAGTTGCGCTTTGAAAAAAGCGACAAGCGCCTTGTTGAAATCCGCGTGGAACGCGGTTCGATCGAAGCCGGGCGCGCTGGCGCAGATTTGCAGGGCGACTTTGGCCAGCGCATCGGTGCAGGGCGCGAGAAAATCGAAATGCCCGGCATTGGCGACGAGGTGATCCTCCGGCGGCTTGGGCAGTGCCTCGCGAATGATATCCGCGTTCCACTCGTTCGCGGCGATCTTGTCGTTCTCGGCGCGCCATAGCTGGATCGGCGCGGTGACGGCGGCAAGCCCGTCCTTGGTGAAGGTGTAGCCGATCGCCGGCGCGGCGATCGCCGCCGCCTTGACGCGGGGGTCGTGATGCCATTCGGCCGGCTTCGAGCCGTCCGCCGCGGTCGGATCGGCTGGAGGGAGCGCCTTGATCTGCTCGCAATCCCAGGCTTCGGGGTGTTTGCCGCAGTACAACGCGACCCGACTGAAATCCGGGGTGCCCCCCAGCACGATCAACGCCGTGGCCCCGCCGGCGGAATGACCGAACATGCCGATGCGCGCCGGATCGAGATGGTCATGCCCGTTCCAATCGTTGAGCATGAAGTCGATGACTTTGCTCACCTGGCGTGGCCGCTCGACGAAGTTGCGTTGGGTGAAGCTGTAGGACCGGTCTTTGTAATTGTCGCCGGTATGGGTCGGCGCGACGACGACCAAGCCGGCATCGGCCAGCGCCATAGCGGTGTCGTAATGGCTGGCGCCCCCGCCGCCAGTGCCGTGCGAGATAACGATCAGCGGCAGCGACCGGCCGGAAATCGCCCCGTAATAGGCGACGTTTTGGCTGAAGAGACCGAGCGGCTGCGGCTTGGTCGGCGCATCGCTCGGATACCAGATGCCCAATTCAATCGGCTTGTCGTCCGGATCGGGCGCCGTGCCGTACTGGAACCCAGCCGCACGAACGGGCGGCGCTGCCAGAAGCAGCGCCGCCGTCACAAGCGCGAAGACAATCCGGGCGAGGGTCAATAGCGGCGCAGGAGCCCCACGAGCTTGCCCTGCACCTTCACCCGATCCGGGCCGAAGATACGGGTCTCATAGGCTTGGTTGGCGGGCTCAAGGGCGATCGAGGCCCCGCGGCGGCGCAGGCGTTTCAACGTCACCTCCAGATTGTCGACGAGGGCGACGACGATCGAGCCGTTATCCGCCGTGTCGCTGCGTTGAATGATGACAGTATCGCCATCGAGAATGCCGGCGTCCACCATGCTGTCGCCGGCGACTTCGAGCGCGTAGTGCTCGCCGCCATGGCCGAGCAGCGCGGCGGGCACACCGATATTGACCGACTGGTCGCGGAGCGCCTCGATCGGGGTGCCGGCGGCGATGCGGCCATAAAGCGGTAATTCGACCGCCTCGCTGTCCGTCGATACCGTTGAGCCGGGCAGCGCTCCCGTAAAATCGCCGCGGATCACGGTCGGCGAGAAGCGGCTTTTTTCGGCCGCGCTGGGGATCGCGACTTCTTCGGGCAGCTTGATGACCTCCAATGCTCGGGCGCGGTGGGGCAGGCGGCGGATGAAGCCGCGCTCCTCCAGACCGCTGATCAGGCGGTGGATGCCCGATTTGGAACGAAGATTCAGGGCGTCCTTCATTTCGTCGAAGGAGGGGGACACGCCGGTTGCGGTCAGCCGTTGGTTGATGAACATCAGCAGCTCGTGCTGTTTCCTGGTAAGCATGGCTAACTCTCGCTAGTGGCGGAACAAATGCAAAACACCATATAATGTTCTACTTTGGTTCCGTCAAGCGGCTTGCGCAATTTTGCGTCACAAATCGATGGCGTCGGTCTTAGAATGGTTGAAAGGGCCGATTTTCGCCCGGATTCTTCAACCGCACCGCTCTCAAACATGACAACGCGCCACATCATCATCGACACCGATCCCGGCATCGACGACGCTGTCGCGATCCTTCTGGCGCTCGCGTCGCCCGAACTTCAGATCGACGCCATTGTCACCGTCGCGGGGAACGGACCGCTCAATTTCATGGAGCGGAACGCGCGGATGATTTGTGAGTTTGCTGCACGTTCCGACATCCCGGTCTATGCCGGCTGTCCGCGGCCGCTGCGCAGCGACATGATCAATGCCGTCTATTTCCACGGCGAGACCGGACTGGGCACGCTGAAGCTGCCGCCGCCGGTAATGCCGCTGCGGCCGAAGCATGGCGTCGCGGCCACGATCGATCTGCTGCGGGAGGCGCCGCCGGGCGGCATCACCTGGTGCGCGCTCGGGCCGCTGACCAATGTCGCCGCTGCATTGGTGCAAGCGCCCGATATCATCGCCGGCGCCAAGGAACTGGTGCTGATGGGCGGGGCGTCGCGGGCGCTCGGCAATATCAGCCCGGCAGCCGAGTTCAACATCCTTGCCGATCCCCATGCGGCGCAGATCGTGTTCGACAGTGGCCTGCCGATCACGATGATCCCGCTCGACGTGACGCATCAGGTGCGCAGCACGCCGGAGCGCATCGCCCGCATCGCGTCGCTGGGGACGCCGGCCGCGGCGGCGGTGGCCGAGTTGCTCGCACCGCTATCAGGGCGAGAGCCATCGGCGCTGCATGACCCCTGCGTCATTGCGTATCTGCTGGCGCCAGAGCTGTTCCAGGGCAGCCGCGTCAATGTCGCCGTCGAGACGCAGAGCCCATTGACTCTGGGGGCCACCGTCGTCGATTGGCGCGGGATCAGCGGACGCGAGGTTAACGCGAACGTGCTGCACAAGGTCGACGCGGGCGGCATCTATGTCCTGCTCGAACAACGCCTTAGCACCTCTCGCTTAACCCACGATAATCACAAGGATTAATTGTTAAAAAGGGAAGGCGCTTCGGGATGCGAGCGTGTTAGTAGGGTATCGCCCCGAACGCGAGCTAGATCATGATCACGCTGCCGAACGACCTTCTAAACCGGCTCCGTGCCCTGCCCCAGGCGCTGGCTGATCTCATTGCCAAGCATGATGAACCGCACTTCAAGCACCCGAAGCGCCATGATCTGGCGCGGATCGATCGCGCAGCTCAAAGCCGAGATTGCCTGGCGCAGCGCGCAAGCGATCGCTGGTTGAACAACTGCGGGCAACTCCGGTTAGGGCTTGTGCTCCCCCGTGGTTCGGCCATTAGATTGTTCCCATCAATCCGAAATTGGGGAGGATGAGACATGGCGATCGTCGAAATGCGCACCTACCGGGTGAAACCCGGCTCGATCCCCGAAGTTGTCAAGCGGTTTGGTGAGGCTCTCGAAAAATCGGGCCGCAATAAGGTCGCGCCGCTTGGCGGGTTCTTTCACACCGAGGTCGGGCCGCTTAACCGCATCATCCATTGCTGGCCCTATGAGAGCCTGGGCGCGCGCGAAAAGCTACGGGCAGAGGCGATGAAGCTCTCGGGTTGGCCGCCGCCGATCGGCGAATTCATCGAGGAGATGGAGTCGAAGATCATCAACCTCGCGCCGTTCTCGCCGGCGCTCTGCGACCGCGGCCTCGGCAACATCTATGAAATCCGCACCTACACGATGCTGCCGGGCGCGCTGCCGACGGTGACGGAGCGCTGGGCGGAGCGGATCGAAGGCCGCACCAAGCTGTCACCACTTGCGTTTTGCGGCTCGACCGAGCTGGGCGGGCTCAACCAATGGATCCATGTCTGGGCCTACAAGGACGCGGCCGAACGCTTCCGCATCCGCGCCGAGGCACAGAAGACCGGCGCCTGGCCGCCGGCGACACGCGGCCAGTTCGTCCGCCAGGAGAACATGTTCGTAATTCCGGCGGCGTTCTCTCCGTTGCATTAGGCGCTTCCTCGTCGCCCCCGCGTGTGGGCGGGGCCCGGAAGCTAGCGCTTCGTCGCTGGCCCGGGTTCCCGCTTTCGCGCGAACGACGAACGTTATTATCTCGGTGGTGGCGGCAATACGGTACCGACCGGGATCACCCCCCACGGGGATAAACTTGCCGGCGGGGTGAGCTGTACCGGCGCGGCGACCTGGCCAAAGAGCTGATCCATCGTCGTCCCGCCGGATGCCGACTGGAACGGCGCGCTGGGCAGCGGCCGGGTCGGCATGCGCTGGGTCGCCGCGAGCATGAAATTTTTCCACACCGGCGCGGGCAGCGTGCCGCCGGTGACTTTGTTCATTGGGGTGTTGTCGTCGTTGCCCATCCAGACGCCGGCGACAAGATCGGCGGTATAGCCGATGAACCAGGCATCCTTGTAGTCCTGGGTCGTCCCGGTTTTTCCCGCGGCCGGTCGCGGCAGCGCCGCCGCCTTGCCAGTGCCGTGCGAGATAACCCCGGCCAGCATCTCGTTCATCAGTCCGACTTCTTCCGACGGCACGACCTGGCCCGGCCCCGAACCGGCGCGGCGATAGATGACCTTGCCGCTGGTGTCGGTGATTTCCTCGATGCCGTAGGCCAGCACGCCGGTGCCGCCATTGGCGAAGGGCGCGTAGGCGGAGACCAGCTCCAACAAGTTCACGTCGCTGGTGCCGAGCGCGAGGCTGGCGTCGTTGGCAAGGTCGGACGTGATGCCGAGCCGGTTCGCCACCGCGATCACCTGCGGAATGCCGGCGCGCTGTGCGACCTGGGCCGCGACGGTGTTGATCAACTCGGCGATCGCCTCGGCCACAGTGACGTCGCCGAGATAGCGGTTCGTGTAGTTGTGCGGCCGCCAATTGCCGATCTGGATGGGCCCGTCGGTGAAATGGTCGTCGGGTCGCAACCCGGCCTCGATCCCGGCGAGATAGACGAATGGCTTGAACGCCGAGCCGGGCTGGCGCTCGGCCTGGGTCGCGCGGTTGAACTGGCTTTCGTTATAGTCGCGGCCCCCGACCATCGCGCGCACCGCGCCGTCCGGCGTCATCGCGACCAGCGCGCCTTGGCTGACCGCGTCCTTGAGGCCGTCTTTTGCCAGCGCACCGCCGATCGCGTTCTCGGCGGCGCTCTGCATGCGCGGATCGAGGGTGGTGCGGACGGTCAGGTCGCGGTCGGCGGTGCCGGCGAAATCACGCACCTGATCGGCAATCCAATCGGCGAAGTAGCGCGCGCCCGGCTGAGCAAGCGCGACGCGGCTGAGTTCGCTGCCGGATTTTTCCGCCGCCGCCGCCTGCTGCTGGTCGATTGCGCCGGTCTCGACCATCAGGTCGAGCACCTGCGCCGCGCGCAGCGTGGTCTTGTTCTTGTCGCGGGTCGGGTTGAAGCGGGTCGGCGCCTTCAACAGCCCGGCGATCACCGCGCTCTCGTAAAGGTTCAGTTTGGCGGCGGATTTGCCGAAATAGCGATGCGCCGCGGCGTCCACCCCATAGGTGCCGGCGCCGAGATAGACGCGGTTGAGGTAGATTTCGAGGATCTGGTCCTTGGTGAACCGGTGCTCGAGCCAGAGCGCCAACAGCGCTTCGCGGATCTTGCGCGACAGGCTGCGCTCGGGGGTTAGAAAGATGGTCTTGGCGAGCTGCTGGGTGATCGTGCTGCCGCCCTGCACGACGTGCCCGGTGCGCAGATCGGTGAACGCGGCGCGAATCAGTCCGATCGGGTCGATGCCGAAATGTCTGTAGAAGCGGCGGTCTTCCGTCGCCACCACCGCCTTCGGCAGCCAGGGCGACATCTCCTTCAGGGTCAGCGGCTGGCCGAACAGATCGCCGAATGTGGCGATGATGCTGCCGTCCTCGGCCAGGATGGTGACGCTCGGCCGCCGCTCGGCGACAGTCAGCTGGTTGGTGTTCGGCAGGGTTAGCGCGAAATAGCCGATTGCCCCGCCGCCCAGGATCGCCGCCCACAAGATCAGCAGCAGCGCCAGATTCAACAAGCCGCCGAACCGGCGGCGGCCGCGACCACGCTTGGGTGGCCCGCCGCGTCCCGGAGGGGAACGGGACTGACCCCGACCGCGCGTTGCGCCGTCGGGACGGCGTTCGCTCGGATCGACGCGCAGCGGCCGGTCAGCCATCACCGCCTGCCGGAACGCAGCCAGCAGCCTCTTACCGCGCCCATCCCACGGACCCCCGAAGCGCCGTCAAACCGCCCAATCCTTGCGCATTATGCCGCAAACTGTGGCGGAGATTGGACGAATTTGCCGACGTCCCGCCGCAGCTCGGTAGGGAACCCGAGCGGCAACCGGCCCGTTGGAGCAGAAGAGCCCCTATTTCGCACGAGCGTCATGCCGGTAAACGCATCCGAATCGAAACCCCTGATCCTGCCGCGGCTGGGCGGCATCATCGTCGGCGCGGCGATTGTCATTCCGGCGCTGCGGCTGCCGCTGATTCTTGGTTGCCTTGCCGCGCTAGCCAACGCGGCGTGGTCGCGCGGCCGGCAGGAAGAAGTGGTGCCCGAGACGCCGCCCGCCCGTGCGCGCCGAACCCGTGAGCGTCGCAGTGGCAACGACACCATCGCGGACACATCCGAAGACAGTTTTCCGGCGAGCGATCCGCCGTCCTGGACGCCGGTAACCGGCACCCGCACGCGGCATTGAGGCGCCAGGCAATTCCTGCTTAGGCTGCGGGCCTTTCTCGCTCGGGAGGCCCGATGACCCGCGCCGCCGCGATCGCTGCATCGCAAGCCTATTTCGACGACGGCGGATTTGCCGCCGATCTCGCTCGCCGTATCGCGATCCCGACCGAAAGTCAGGTCGAGGGCAGCAGCGGGGTGCTGCACGCTTATCTCGGCGACGAGATCGCGCCGGCGCTGAAGCGGCTCGGCTTCGAGAGCACGATCTTCAACAATCCCGTGCGCGGCGGGCCAATCCTCATCGCCGAGCGCCGCGAGGAGGGCGCGGCGACGACCGTGCTCGGTTACGGCCACGGCGACGTGATCCGCGGGCTCGAGCCGCAATGGCGCGATGGCCTTTCGCCCTGGGCGCTTACCCGGCAGGGCGACCGGCTCTACGGCCGCGGCACCGCCGACAACAAGGGCCAGCATTCGATCAACATGGCCGCGCTCGAAACCGTGCTGAACACGCGCGGCCGGCTCGGCTTCAACGCGATTTTGCTGCTGGAGACCGGCGAGGAGATCGGCTCGCCGGGCTTGCGCGAAATCTGCCGCGACGAAAAGGCGCGGCTCGCCGCCGACGTGCTGATCGCCTCGGACGGGCCGCGCCTCGCGCCGGAGCGGCCGACCATTTTCCTCGGCGCGCGCGGCGCGATGAATTTCGACCTCGTCGTCGACCTGCGCGAGGGCGGGCACCATTCGGGGAACTGGGGTGGTCTCCTCGCCAATCCCGGCATCATCCTGGCGCACGCGCTGGCGTCGATCACCAGCAACAGGGGCGCGATCAAAATCCCGGAATGGAAGCCGAGCCACATGCCGAACTCGGTGCGCATGGCGCTGGCCGACTGCCCAGTGGGAGTTTCTGGGGAAGGCGGCGAGGATGCGCCCGAGATCGACCCCGATTGGGGCGAGCCGGGCCTTACCCCGAGCGAGAAGGTGTTCGGCTGGTGCAGCTTCGAGGTGCTGGCCTTCACGACCGGCAACCCCGAGAACCCGGTAAACGCGATCCCGCCAAAAGCCACCGCGACCTGCCAGATCAGGTTTGTCGTCGGCGTCGACCCCGCGGAATTCATGCCGGCGCTGCGCCGCCACCTCGACGCGCACGGCTTTCCGATGGTCAAGGTCGAGCCGTGGAAGAAAGCCTATTTTCCGGCGACCCGACTGGACCCCGACCATGACTGGGTGCGCTGGGCCGCGAAATCGATCGCCGAAACCACCGGCAAGCGGCCGGCGATCCTGCCCAATCTCGGCGGCTCGCTGCCCAACGATATTTTCGCCAACGATCTCGGCCTGCCGACCATCTGGGTCCCGCATTCCTACGCTGCGTGTTCGCAGCACGCCCCCAACGAGCACATGCTTGCCCCCGTCGCCCGCGAGGCGCTGGCCGTGATGACCGGGATTTTTTGGGACCTCGGCGAAAAAGGCGTACCTACGCGCAATTGAATGGTCTACACTAGCGGCAGTCGGACAAGGAGTTGGTATGCGTCTCGAAAAACTGCCGCCGGACTACGCCAAGCGTCTGTCCGATCTCGAATGCCCTGATTTCACGACCCGGCCCTGGGTCGAGGGGCCGCCGCTGAAGGAACGGCGCGTGGCGATCGTCTCGTCGGCCGGGTTGACGGTGCGCGGCGACCGGGTGTTCCGCGGCCGCGACGCCGATTATCGCGCGATCCCCAGCACGACCCGGCCCAACGACCTACTGTGCAGCCACATCTCGATCAATTTCGATCGCAACGGCTTCCAGGAAGACTGGAACGTCGTCTTTCCGCTCGACCGGCTCAATGAGCTGGCGGCGGAAGGGACGATCGGCTCGGTCGCGGCCACGCACTACTCGTTTATGGGCGCGACCGACCCGGTGCAGATGGTCGACGGCGCCAAGGAAGTCGCCGGCAGGCTCAAGACCGACAACGTAAGCGCGGTTCTGCTCACCTCGGTTTGACCGCTCTGCACGCGCGCCGTGAGCGCGCTGGGGCATTATCTCGAGGAAGAGGGGATTGCATCGATCGCGATCGCGCTGATCCGGCCGCAGGCGGAGAAGACACGGCCGCCGCGCGCGCTCTGGGTGCCGTTCGAGCTCGGGCGGCCAATCGGGCCGCCGAGCGACAAGGCGTTTCAAAAGCGGGTGATCCTCGCGGCGCTCGATATGCTGGTCGAGGGCGGCGGCCCGGTTCGCATCAAGGATTTTCCCGACGATGATCCGCGCGAGGCGTCCGATCCCGCGTGGCAAGCGCCGGCTTACCCCCACCCCGACGCTCCCCCGCTTGCGGGGGACGGAGCGTCTGTTGCCGGCTCCCTGAATTCTCTCTCCCCGGCAAGCGGGGGAGGGTCGGGGTGGGGGCTCGGCTCCATTCTTGCGGAGCAGGTTGAAGCGGAGTTGCGCGCCTTGGCGCCGGCTTATGCCGCGTCATGTGTACGGCACGAGCGCAGCACCGTGGGACTGTTGGGTCTGCCGCCCGCGGCTTGCGGCGAGTATCTCGCGGCGTGGCTGCGCGGCGAGCGGCCGGAGAGTCCGATCGCCGATATGTCCCCGGCATTGGCGCTGCGCTTTGCGCTCGACGACCTCAAGGCATTCGCGCTCGAGGCGGCGCTGTCGCCCGGCACGAGGCCGTCGAGCCGGCAACTCGGCGACTGGCTGTGGAACGAGACTGCGCTGGGCACCGCGATCCAGGCGCTGCGCCGCGAGTTCCTTGCCGGCGATGACGAGCGGTTGAAGCAGCTGGCATTCTTTTTCGTGCCCGCCCTGCGGGTTTCGCCGGGATGATGCCTCCGGGCTGAGTTTCGAGCCGGGGGCTCTCAGCCCTCGGTGTTGGCCGGGCTCGGCATCGGCCGCGCGGTTTCCGGTCGGTGTGGCAATTTGCGCGAAATTCATTCGCCTAGCTTGGGGATGGCCGTCCCCATTTCTGCCATATCAAGAAATATGACAGGCGGTGAGCCGCCTCAACCGGTGCGCGTCAGCCTGTCAAAGGGGTGGTGGGGTAGTGCCGCATGGGCTGTCCTGCTGCGTCAGGCTTCGTTCAGACGGCATAGAAGAACCTTCGCATGGTGCCAGCATCGACGGCTCGTCATGTCGCGCTCGACCTGATCGGCGTAGTGCTGGGGCGTGAGCGCCCGCTCGACGAGGCGATCGACGACAGCCCGGCGATGGCCAAATTGTCGCTGCGCGACCGCGCCTTTGCCCGGCTTCTGGTGGCCACGGTGCTGCGCCGCCTTGGGCAGATCGATTCACTGATAGCCGATTGTCTCGCCAATCCGCTGCCGCCGCGGGCCGCGCAGGTGCATGACATCCTGCGGCTCGGCATCGCCCAGCTGCTGTTCCTCCATACGCCGCCGCACGCCGCGGTAGCGACCAGTGTCGATCTGGCGCAGAGCCGTGGCTTTCTTGCCCATAAGGGCCTTGTCAACGCGGTGCTGCGGCGTCTGAGCGTCGAAGGACCGGATCGTGTATCCCGGCATGACGCGGCGGCGCTCAATACGCCCCCTTGGTTGTGGCAATCGTGGACGCGGCATTACGGAGAAGAGGTGGCGCGGGCCATCGCGGTTGCGCATCTGCGCGAAGCGCCGCTCGACCTGACCCTGCGCGCCAACGCGGACGGCTGGTGTGAAAGCCTCGCGGCGACGGTGCTGCCCACCGGTACGTTGCGCCGGCCCGGCGGCGGCGCGGTCTCGACGCTGCCGGGTTACAGTGAAGGCGCCTGGTGGGTCCAGGATGCCGCGGCAGCATTGCCGGCGCGACTGTTAGGCAATGTCGCCGGGCTCAATGTCGTCGATCTCTGCGCCGCCCCAGGCGGCAAGACCGCGCAACTTGCCGATGCCGGCGCCTTTGTCACCGCGATCGACCGCTCCAGCCGGCGCCTCGAACGTTTGGTCGCCAATATGAGGCGGCTGTCCCTCCCGGCGGCGACCATCGCCGCCGACGCGCTGACCTGGCGGCCAGACCATCCGGTCGATGCGGTACTGCTTGATGCGCCGTGCTCGGCGACAGGAGCGATCCGCCGGCATCCCGACGTGCCGCATCTGAAGCGTCCCGCCGATGTCGCTCGATTGGCGACGATCCAGGATCGGCTGCTGCGTGCCGCGGTGGAGATGCTGCGGCCGGGTGGGATGCTGGTCTACTGCACGTGCTCGCTCGAAGCCGAGGAGGGACCGCAGCGGATCGACGGGTTGTTGCGCTCCGGCGCGCCCATCGAGCGGCGGCCGGTTTCTGCCGCGGAGCTTGAGGTGCCCGATGAGTGGATCACGCCGGATGGCGATTTGCGCACCCTGCCGTTCCACCTCGCGGAATATGACGGCATTGACGGGTTCTATGCCGCGAGGTTCGTGAAGGTCGCGGCGGCGGCATAGAGAACTGTCGCTCCGCAACAGCCGCGTCCGCCAGTTGCTTGCGGGTTCACTATTTCCTTGATACGAAACGACATGCAGTCCGCCGGGGGAGCGGTCCGGCGCCGCGAAACTGATAGACCCGCCGCGGCGCCTCGCGGTCCCGCGGCTCAGGGCGTCGCATGCGATCGCCGCTGAGCAAGCCGGCGGCGCGCTCCGAGCCGGCGGCACAGGGGCTGGCGGCCGAGACGCCGCCGTTGTTAACCAGGCTCCGCCGCGATGCGTTGCGCGGCTTTGCAGCGAGCCCATTTTACCGCCATACGCTGATTGGCCGGGTGCCGGCGGATTTGCGTCTCAGGGTCGGCGAACGTTGGCCGGGAGACGGGAAGCGCGGCGCCACGATCCTATCGGGTGAGATCGCCCTTGCCGGGCAGGTTGTGCGCAACCCGGTGCCGGTATGGTTCCCGCCCGAGGCCGGGGTCAATTGGCTTGCCGCCTGGCACGATTTCTCTTGGGTGGCGGATTTGCTGACCGTCGGCGGCGGCGCCCGCGATGCGGTGCGCGCGCTGGTGCAAAGCTGGTTGACCGACAACACCGGCTGGCACCCGATCGCCTGGCGCGCGGATGTGCTGGCGACCCGCATCTACACTTGGCTCGTCCATTTCGACGAGATCGCGAGCCGCGAGGCCGATCGGCTTCTCCGCCGCGCGATACTGGCGAGCCTCGCCGTGCAGCTGCGCCATCTGGCGCGAACCGCGGCGTGGGAGGAAACCGGTCCAGCGCGGTTGCGGGCGTTGAAAGGCCTGATCGCCGGCTTGGTCGCTTTCGGCCGCGGCGAGAAGCGCGTCATCCGCGCGCTGCGCGCGGTAGAGCAGGAGCTGCCGGCGCAAATCCTGCCCGACGGCGGCCATCGTTCGCGCAATCCATCGGTGCAGCTCGACGTGCTGCGCGATCTGGTGGATACCCGGGCGGCGTTGCGCGCCGGGCATATTGAAGTCCCAGCCGTTTTGCAGGATGCGATCGACCGTATGGCGCCAATGCTGAGGTTCTTTCGCCACGGTGACCGCAAGCTCGCGCTGTTCAACAACTCGATCGAAGAAGACGGCATCCTCGTCGACCTCGTGCTGACGCGGTCGGAGACCAAGGGGCGGGCGCCCGGTCAGGCGCCTCCTTCCGGCTATCTGCGAATGCAGGCCGCTCACAGCCTGGTGCTGGTCGACATCGGCAAGCCGCCGCCGCACGGCTTCGATGCGGCCGCGCATGCCGGCCCGCTCTCGTTCGAGATGAGCCAGGGACGCGAGCGCATTATCGTCAATTGCGGCGGGTATCGCGGCGCTAATCGCGCCTGGCGCCAGGTCGCGCGCTCGACGGCGGCGCATTCGGTGCTGGTGCTCGCTGACACCAACGCCGTCGAGATCGCCGATGACGGAACGCTTGGTCGGGCGCCGCCGGCTATCCGCTGCGAGCGCGCCGAGGAAGAGGGGGCGCAGTGGATCGCGGTCAGCCATGACGGCTATCGCCAGCGCTTCGGCATCCTCTACACCCGCGAGCTGTACCTAGCGGCGGATGGCGACGATTTGCGTGGCGAGGACAAGCTGGCCGGACGTTCCGGCACGGCCTTTGCCGTGCGTTTTCATCTGCACCCCTTGGTCGACGCTCGCCTTGTGCAGGATGCGAGCGCGGTGCTGCTGCGGCTGCCGAGCGGCCTCGTTTGGCGGCTGCGCGCGACGGGGGCGGAACTGAGCCTCGCCGAAAGCATCTATCTCGGCTCCGGCGAGCTCAAGAAGACGCAGCAAATCGTGCTGAGCGGCACCACCGACGCCAATGGCGCCTCGGTGCGCTGGGCGATCCGGCGCGAGGGCCGCGCGGGCGAGTTGTCATAGCCTTGCTCGTTCTGCTGATCGTTGCAGCGTCGGCCTTCACCGCGTCCTGCCTCGGCACGCGGGCGCTGATTGGAGTTTTGCGACGCCGCGCGGTGCTTGACCGGCCCAACGAGCGCTCGTCGCATGTCGCGCCGACACCGCGCGGCGGCGGGATCGCGGTCATCGCCGTCGGCATCACCGCCTGGCTCGCTCTTGCCGCCGCCGGCGTCGTACCGCCCGGCGCCACCGTCGCCGCGTTTGCCGCCGCGGCGCTCGGCCTCGTGTCCTGGTTCGACGATTTGCGGGGGTTGTCGCCGGGGGTTCGCCTCTTGGTACAATTCGCGGCGGTCGCCGCCGGTATCTGGGCGCTGCCGCATGGTACAATTTTTCAAGGCTGGCTGCCGCCGGGAATCGACGCGGTCGCCGGGGCGCTCGTCTGGGTCTGGTTCGTCAATCTGTTCAATTTCATGGACGGGATTGACGGGATCGACGGCAGCGAGGCGGCGGCGATCGGCATCGGTATTGTGTTGCTGGCGAGCGTCGGGGGCCTTGATCTCGGTCTCGCCGCGCCGGCCGCGGCGATCGCCGCGGCAGCGGTGGGGTTTTTGGTGTGGAACTGGGCGCCGGCGCGAATTTTTCTCGGCGATGTCGGCAGCATTCCCCTTGGCTATCTGCTGGGATTTCTGCTGTTCGAGCTGGCACTGCGCGGGCAGTGGCAGGCCGCTCTTATCCTGCCGCTCTATTTTTTCGCCGACGCCAGCCTAACCTTGCTGCGCCGTCTGGCGCGCGGCGAGCGCGTGTGGCAGGCGCATCGCGAGCATTTCTATCAGCGCGCCGTGCAGCACGGGCTCTCGCATGATGCCGTCGTCGGCAGAGTGATCGCCGCCGACCTCGTGCTGATCGCCTGCGCCTGGGCGGCGGCGCAAGGATGGGGATTCGCCGGCTTGGCAGTTGCCGCGGCGACGGTGCTGGCGCTGCTGGTCGAACTCGGCCGCAGCCGGCATTGAACCTGGTGTGACGCGCTTGCCGGGCGACGGCCGGCGGCCTATACCCCGTTCGCATTCTCGGAGATTGGCCGCTATGAGTTCCGCGCCGCGCCCAATTTCTACGACAAAGCTCGTGCGCCGGGCGCTGCTTTCGGTTAACGACAAAGCCGGCCTGGTGCCGTTCGCGCGTGAACTGGTGCGGCGCGGCATCGCGCTGGTGTCGACCGGCGGCACCGCCAAGGCGCTTGCCGATGCCGGGCTCAAGGTGACCGAAGTCGCCACGGTCACCCGCTTTCCTGAAATGCTCGACGGTCGGGTCAAGACGTTGCACCCGGCGATTCACGGGGGGCTGCTCGCGCGGCGCGATCGGGACGACCATCTCGCCGCCCTTGCCGAGCACGGAATCGGCGAGATCGATCTGCTCGTCTGCAATCTCTACCCGTTCGCCCAGACGGTTGGCTCGGGCGCCGGCCGCGACGACTGTGTCGAGAACATCGATATCGGCGGGGTCGCCTTGATCCGCGCCGCCGCGAAAAACCACGAATTCGTCGCCGTGGTGATCGATCCCGCCGAGTACGACGCGGTTATCGCGGAGCTGGAAGAGCAGGGTGGAGCGATCGGCGACGCGATGCGGCGCACTCTCGCGGCGCAGGCTTTCGCGCTGACCGCCGCCTACGATGCGGCGATCGCCGGCTGGATGGCGAAAGAGGAAAGCATCGCGTTCCCCGAACGCCTCGCCTTCGCCGGCCGGCTTGTCGAGGTTACCCGCTACGGCGAAAACCCGCACCAGGCCGGCGCCGTCTACCGTGTCGACGACAAGCGGTCCGGCGTCGCGACCGCCAAATTGTTGCAGGGCAAGGATATGTCCTACAACAACTACGCCGACACCGACGCCGCGTTCGAGCTGGCCGCGGAGTTTGCCGAGCCGGCAGTAGTCGTCGTCAAGCACGCCAATCCGTGCGGCGTCGCCAAGGCGACGGATTTACACACGGCCTGGGAACGGGCGCTGCGCTGCGACCCGGTCAGCGCCTTTGGCGGGATCGTCGCGGTCAATCGGCGGCTCGACGCCGCGACCGCTGAGAACATCGCCAGGATTTTTGTCGAGGTCGTGATCGCGCCGGAGATCGACGACGCGGCGGTGGCGGTTTTCGCCCGCAAGCGCTTGGTGCGCGTGCTGGTGACGGGCGGCATGCCGGATCCGGCGGCTAGAGGCCTCACGTTCCGCTCGTTGGCGGGCGGCTTTCTGGTCCAGAGTTGCGACAACGCGGTCGCCACGCCGGACATCCTCAAGACTGTCACCAAGCGCGCGCCGAGCGCGGCCGAGATCGCCGACCTGATCTTTGCCGACACTGTCGCGAAGCACGTCAAGTCGAACGCCATCGTCTTCGCCAAGGACGGCGCGACGGTCGGCATCGGCGCCGGTCAACCGAGCCGTGTCGACAGCTCGAAGATCGCGGTCGCCCAGGCCGCCGACATGCAGAAAGCGGTGGGCTTAGCTGAGTCGCCGGTCAAAGGCGCGGTGATGGCGTCGGACGCGTTCTTCCCGTTCGCCGACGGGCTCGAGGTCGGCATCGCCGCCGGCATCACCGCGGTGATCCAGCCGGGCGGCTCGCGCCGCGACGACGAGGTCATCGCCGCCGCGGACCAGGCCGGCGTCGCGATGGTCTTCACCGGCCTGCGGCATTTCCGGCACTGACCGCCGCTGGAATTACGGGGTCTTTCGGGACCTCGCGGCGCGAAGCGCCTCAGAGTCGGACTCAAATGAAGTCGACCCAGTCAAACAATTATCGTCTCCCCCGCGAAAGCGGGGGCTCAGGGCGAGCGTACCGGCGGGTCAATGGCCTAGCCTCGGCCGAGGCGAGAAACTGAACCTCTGCCTCGTCGCTCGCGCCTGAGGCGCCTCGCGCAGCGAGGCCTCGAAGGACGCAAAGTCGCTCGCGCAGCGTCTAGTTTTTGAACGAATTGATGTAGGCCGCGAGCTGGTCGAGCATGTCGGGCGTGAGCTTGAGCGGCACCATGCCCGCCGTGTGGTGCAGCGCGTGCTCGACCTTGTGCGGGTTCCAGTCCTTCTCGTTGGCCATTTCGTGAAATGATTGACCGTCGCTGCCGAACAGGTGGCATGAGGCGCAAATCTTGTCGGAAATCTGCTTGCCCGGCTCGACGGCGGCATCGCTGGCCGGCGAGCAATTCTGCCCCGAGTGGCCAGCCGCCCAGCGTTTGCATTCGCGCGGGTAGACCAGTGCCAGGTAGCGCTTGACCTGCCGCGCCTGACCCTCCGGGTAGGTCTTGAGCTCGTCGATCGCGCTGTGCAGCGATTGCTGTTCATTCGGGGTCAGCTGAGCCAGCACCGCGCTTTGCGGTGTCACGCCGAGCAGCTTCTGCAGGTATTGGTAATCGTCCTGCGTCAGCCCGTCGGCCGATGCCATGCGCGTCAGGGTCAGCATCGCGAGCGCGACGGCGAAAGCGAGTTTCATATGCTGGCTCTCACTAAATGTCGTCGAGCGGCCATATCGGCCGGCGAACCTGGTCGAACAGCTCGGGCGTGTATTGCGGCTTGCACAGCGCCCCGGTATCGACCAGCACGACCTCGCGGGCGATCGGCTCGAACGCGGCGCGGAAATGCTGCATCGACTTGACGGCGACGGTGGGGTAGCGCGTCGGATCGACGCCCAGCGAGGTGAACTGGCCGAGATCGGTCGCCTGGCCGTTATTGGTGATGACGATGATGTCGACGCCG
Source organism: uncultured Alphaproteobacteria bacterium (assembly GCA_963712835.1). Lineage (GTDB taxonomy): Bacteria > Pseudomonadota > Alphaproteobacteria > ATCC43930 > CGMCC-115725 > DATARH01. Next base: position 563,611 of record CAVQJJ010000002.1, read on the forward strand.
CCGACGCGGAACACCATCGACGGCCCGTAATTGCGCTCGACGCCGCCGCCCATCGGGCCATAGGCGATGAACTTGCCGTTGGTCAGGCAGACGACTTCGCCGGTCAGGACCAGCGGGCCGCCGCCCATGCGCGGGTCGATCTTTCCGCCCAGGGTCAGCATCGTCGTGGCGCCGACGCCGGCGCGAATGCCGTCCTCTACCGCTTGCGGGTCGCAGATCGCGTGGAACGCGACCCCCTCGACGTCGGCTTCGACGAGGCCCTTGAGAAACGCGGTCGCGTCGCCGTATCCGCCGCCGCCGGGATTGTCGGTGAAGTCGGCGACGACCAGCGGCTTGTCGCCCTTTTTGCCTCCGCGCGCGCGGGCAACCGCCTCGGCGACGCCGAGCATGTGGACGGTTGAGTAGTCGCGGGTCTCCCACGCATGATCCATAAAGGTCTCGGCGATTTCCTGCGGCGGCGGCCCGGTGCCGACCCCGCCCAGCTCGTCGAACGTCACCGTTACCGACGGCCCGACATCGCGGATATTGGCGAGCGCGAACCCGGCGCAAATGCTGACCGCCAGCACATCGCCCGCATGTTCCAGCTTCTCGCCGCGTTCGATGAGCTCGGCCATCGGGCCCTTTTGCGTGCGGCCCCAGTCGAGCCCGTGCAGCATCGGCCGCCGCGCGATGATCGTCTTCGGCCTGATCTTGCCCTGCATCGCGCTTTCGAGCAGCTCGGCGCCCTGCCAGGCGCGCTCGTACATGTCGATATGCGGATAGGTGCGGAAGGCGATCAGCGCGCTGGCGTTGTCGGCCATCTTCTGCGTGACGTTGGCGTGCAGGTCGAGCGTGACGACGATGGGCACGGCCGGCCCGAGAATGGTCCGCAGTCGTTCGAGCAGTTCGCCTTCGCCGTCTTCATGGCTCTCGGTCACCATGGCGCCGTGCAGGTGAAACAGCACGCCGTCGACCGGCCCCTGCCGCTCGGCCGCGCCAAGGATCATCCCGCCGATCGTCTCGAATGCGTCATCAGTCACGATCCCCGATGGGTTGGCGTTGGCCGAAACCGGATGGATCAGCGTCCAGCCATACTTGTCCGCCGCCTCGAACGTCGCCCCGAGCGCCGAGCGCGTGCCGCGGAACACCGAGGGGATCTCGTTCTCGGCGTGGAAGTCGCGCCGCCGCCACAACGCCAGGTCGGTCTTGACGATCGAAAAGGTATTGGTTTCGTGCATGAACCGGCCGGTAAGCACACGCTTCACGAGTTTCCCTCCGTCAGCCGCGCCTCGCGACGCCACGGCAGCCGCGTGTATAGCATGGCGACGCGGTCAATCGGCATGCGCTCGCCGCGTTCCAGCCGGGCGATCCCTGCGCCGAATTAGCTGCCCGCTCGGCTCATCCGGGTTTCAATTATCCAAAATACAGATAAATATTCTCGGTATTTATTCGCGTCTTAGTAACGTTAACTCTCTTGTAATTGACCCAATCGCTTGCGATCGGTGTTGTTGCTACCAAGTGATGTAGCAACGTTGTACGCGAGAAACATTTATGCTTCTCGGTGAACTCCTGGTCTTGCAAGGCCTCGCGAGCGAACAAGACATCAAGGTTGCCTTGTCGCGCCAGGAACGGCTTGGCGGGCGGATCGGCGAAAACCTGGTCGCGCTGGGGATCATCGACCGAGACACGCTCAAAGACGCGCTACGCAAGCAGTATGACAATGCAAAGGCGATTTTGGCCCGTGAGGATTTGCTGCAGCGCGCGCGGCGCCGCTTTGGCGACGGCCACCCGCAGACGGATCGCCAGCGTTGTCAGCTGGCTTTCGCGCTGATCGCCGGCGGGCGGCCCAGCGAAGGACTCGAATTGGCAAGACAAGCACTGTCCGGCCACGAGAACGCCCTCGGCACCGAGCATTACTGGACCATCGATTCCGCTCAGGCGGTGGTCGTTGCGCTCGCCGCGCTTGAACCTAAGACCGAAAAGGCCACCTCACCACGCAAGCGCCCAGCCGTCGCGGCGCGGGTCGGAGCCCGCAAGCAACATGCCGTCCGGCTGGCGACGAATGATCTCGACGCTGCACGGCCCGTCCAGGTCGCCGACCGTGTCGACGGGATGCCCGCGGCGGGTCAGCTCGCGCCGAACGTCGTCGGGGAAGCGGCGCTCCATCGTCAGCACGTCGGGCCCGTCATGCGGGTAGTTGGCGTATTGGCCCGGCACCATCGAGGTCCAGCGCGGCATCTCGGCCGCCTGCTGAGGGTCTAGCACGAAATCCATCATCGCAGTGGCGATCTGGAAATTGATCTGCACCTGGTTGTCGGCGCCGGGGGTGCCGAACACGCCCCACAGCTCGCCATCCTTCAGCACCAGCGGCGGGTTCATCGTGTGACGCACGCGGCGGCCGGGGCGCAGGTAATTCGGGTGCGCCGGGTCGAGATGCCAGTACGCCATGCGGTTGTTGAGCAGGATTCCGGTATCGCCGGCGGTTACGCCCGACCCCCAGGCGCTGTTAATGCTCTGGATGCCCGAGACGGCGTTGCCATCGCCATCGGCAGTGCAAAAATAGGTCGTATCGCCGGCGGCGTCCGCCAGCGAGCGGGTGGGCGCGGCGCGCGCCTTGTCGATGCGCGCGGCCAGCCGGCCGCAATATTCGGTGGACAGCAACTCATCGAACGGCGGCTCGCCGAAGGGACCGACTGGAGTGCGCGGGTCGCTGCCCCAGCGCTCGCGGTCGGCGAAGGCGAGCTTCTTGGCCTCGACCATCGTATGGACGAGATCAACCGAGCCGAGGCCCATCGCCGCGACATCGAAATGCTCGATGATTTTCAGCTCCTGCAGCACGACGAACCCGGTCGAGTTGGGCGCTGCCTGCAGTACCCGGTAGCCGCGATAATCGATCGCCAGCGGTTCCTGTTTCTCGGCCCGGAACTCGGTGAGGTCAGCCTCGCCGATGAGCGTACCGCATTCGGGCAGAGCCGTGGCGAGCCGGCGGGCGAGGGGGCCGCGATAGAAGCACTGGGCGCCCTCGGCGGCGATCTCTTCGAGGGTGCGGGCAAGCTCGGGCTGCACGATCGTCGTGCCCGCGACAGGCGCATCGCCACCGCGCAGAAAGGCAGTGGCGCTGCGCCCGTCGGCGCGCAGGCAGGCCAGATGCTCGGCGGCGAAATGCCGGTAATTCGGCGTCGCGCCGAACCCGTCGCGCGCAAGGCGGATCGCCTCGGCGCACAACTGCGCCCAGGGCAGCGTGCCATATTCGGCGTGCATCATGCCGAGCCCGGCCAGCATCCCCGGCACCGACACCGATAGCGGCCCGGTGCGCGGAATCCCGCCGGCGTAGCGCTCCGGGGTCGCGGCGCGCGGCGCCGGCCCGGTGCCGTTGAACACCACTGACTTGCCGCTCTTTGCGTCGAACACATGGTAAAACGCGTCACCGCCAAGCCCCGACATCATCGGCTCGACCACGGCGAGCGCGAGCGCGGTCGCGACCGCCGCGTCGACCGCGTTGCCGCCGGCGCGCAACGCCAAGAGGCCGGCCTGCGCCGCCAGAGGATGGTTGGCCGCGGCGGCGCCTCGCCGGCCGACGATCAGCGGGCGGTAACAGCGCAGCTCTTGTGACATGCTTTGTCCCCGTAGACCTTTTTGCCGACTTTAGGACAAAGCGGCGCAATGTGGCGTGTTCTTTGCGCATCGGCGACGTTGGCGATAGAGTCTAAGCGAATTCACCCTCCTTGTCATACCGGCGAAGGCCGGTATCCAGGGCAGGTCTGGGCCCGGCCTTCGCCGGAGCGGCGCCGAAGCCGGGGCAGATTTATGAGCCAAGTCCTCTCCGACGCTCAGGTCGCGCAGTACCACCGCGACGGCTTCCTCTGTCCGATCGACGCGTTCAGCCCCGAGGAGGCGCGCGGCTTCCGCGACCGGCTCGAAGCCTTCGAGCGCCATGATGGGCGGCTTTTCGGCAAGGGCCACAATTTCAAGCCGCATCTCCTGTTTCCTTGGGTCGACGCGCTGGTGCGGCATCCGGCGGTGCTCGACCCGGTGGAGGACATCATCGGCCCCGACATCCGGCTCTTCCATTTCACCATCTGGCCGAAATCGCCGGGCGACACGGCTTTTGTCAGTTGGCACCAGGACGCCACCTATTTCGGCCTGGAGCCGGCAGTCCACATCACCGCCTGGGTGGCGCTGACCGAGGTGCCGGTCGAGTCGGGCGCGGTCGAGGTCGTGCCCGGCAGCCACAGACGCGGCCAGCTGCACCACGCGCAATTCGCCGACGACAGCAACCTGCTGTCGCGCGGGCAGACGCTGACCGCCGAGTTCGACCGTGGCGACACGGTGTTCATGACCTTGAAGCCGGGACAGATGTCGCTGCACCACACGCATCTGATCCACCGCTCGGGTCCCAACCTGTCAAATGACCGCCGCATCGGTTTCGGCATCAGCTATATCCCGACCTCGGCGACCTGCCGGGCAAGCATGCGCCAGTCCGCGGCGCTGGTGCGCGGGGTCGACCGCTATGGGCATTTCGATGACGAGCCGCGTCCGCTTGTCGATTGCGGCGATAAGGAGCGCGCCGCGCATGCCGAGGCGGTAGCGCGCTTCCGCGCCCAGAATGCCGAGCAATTCGCGCGCTACGAGGCAGCCGAGTGAGGGGGCGGCTGGTCCTGCTGCTGATGCTGCTTTGCCTGGCCGGATGCGCTCAAAGCAGCGGAACCGCCAACGACGACAATCACAACCGGTTTGGCGGCTTTTACGGTGGCGTCAGCGGCGGCGATATGGGGCCGTAGCCGTCCGTGCCGACAAAAACCACCAGCTGCGGGGTCATCGTCACCGACGGCGAGCGCCTCGTCCTCGGCCATGCCAGCCGCTCGCCGCGCTGGGACATCCCGAAGGGCGGCGCCGAACCCGGCGAGACCTTTGCGGCGGCGGCCGCCCGCGAACTGAAGGAAGAGACCGGGCTGGTCGCGCCGCCCGACTTGCTCACGCCGCTCGCGGTCAAGGTATACCTCCGCAACAAGGATTTGGCGCTGTTCGCCTGGGTCATACCGACGCTGCCCGATCCGAAGACGCTGGTTTGCTCGGAATTTTTCGAACTCCCCGGCGGCGCGCGCCTGCCCGAATTCGACAAGTTCGGCCTGTTCACCCGCGAGGAAGCGCTGGACCTGGTTGGCAAGAACCTCGCCCGGCTCCTCGCCGAGATTTCGCTGTCCGCGCTAACATGATAGAAGCAATCCAGCATCCCATTCCGGAGGACGCCATGCCCAAGCTCCGTCACATCGCGATTGCCGCCGAAGACCCCGAGGCGATGGCCGAGTTCTACAAGAAGGCCTTCGACTTCAAGGAAGTCGGGCGGCCGAACGGCTATCTCGCCGACGGCGTGTTCCTGTCGGACGGCACGCTCAACATGGCGATCCTCAAATTCAAGACCGACCAGCTCGGCAAGGGCATGAACTATCGCGGCCTGCACCATTTCGGCGTGCTGGTCGAGGATGTCGAGGAATTCGAGAAGAAGCTCGAGAGCCTCGGCGCCCAGCACTACATCGACCAGGGTCAGGACGGGCATCAGGCCGGCTATTTCGAGAAGAAGTTCTACGGCCCGGAAAAGGTGCTGTTCGATATCGCCGAGCATGGCTGGGCCGGCGCCGAACCGCTCCCGGCGCCGCTGAAGGACGCGGCCGAGTAGGCGGCTCCCTTATCGTCATTCCCGCGAAAGCGGGAACCCAGGGCAAGCGACAGAACGGTCGCCCAGTGCCCGCGCCTGCGCGGGGCGACGAAAAAATCATTGGTTCAGAAAGGGAAATGACCATGGCCAAGCTGCGCCACCTCGCCATCGCCTGCAAGGACCCGGATGCGATGGCCGATTTCTACATGAAGGCGTTCGATTTCAAGCTGGTGCGCACCAGCGACGGCACGCTCGCCTACGGCCACCACATCAGCGACGGCACGATCGATCTGGCGATCCTGCGCTTCAAGAGCGACCAGATCGGCAAGGGCATGGACTACACCGGCCTCCATCATTTCGGCATTCTGGTCGAGAATATCGACGAGGCGCAGAAGGTGGCGCTGGCGTTCGGCGGCAAACACTACATGGATCAGGAGAACCCGGACCGCACCGGCGGCTTCGAGGTCAAGCTCTATGGCCCCGAGGGCGTGCTGTTCGATGTCGCCGAGCATCCTTGGACCGGCAGCGAGGCGCTCCCGGCGGCGGTCAAGGAAGCCGCAGAGTAGCCTATCCTCTCTCCCGCAGTGCGGGAGACAGCCTGCCCCGGCGAAAGCCGGGGGGCGGTTAGCGCATTGCGATGACCGGATTAGGCATCTTGAACCGGCGAGTCATCCCGTCGTTTGCCTAATGACGGCAAGCGGGAGGGCTGCAATGCGGGCTCCGATCATAATCGCCGGGCTTGCGTGCATCGCCGCTACCGTAGCCGCGCTCGCGGCCGGCCCGCCGCAAACGCTGACCGGCGCCGCGGCTTATGGCGACTGGAAGCAGGACGCGCCGGGCGTCATCCGCAAGATCACGCCCGCCGACCTGCCGGCTCCCTTCGCGACCGGCTCGACCCGCGAGAGCGCGTCTATCGTCAAGCCGCCCAGCGGCGCGCATCTGACGACGCTGCCGAGTTTCTCGGCGACGATCTTTGCCGACCACCTGCAGAATCCGCGCGAAATCAAGGTCGCGCCGAACGGCGATGTCTTTGTCGCCGAGAGCCGCGCCGATCGCGTTCGCGTTTTGCGCGCCGGCGGGGAAGGGAAGGCCAAGGAGAACGGAATCTTCGCGAGCGGGCTCGACAGCCCATTCGGCGTCGCCTTCTACCCACCAGGCCCCGACCCGCAATACGTCTATATCGCGAACACCACGTCGATCGTCCGCTTCCCCTATAAGACCGGCGACCTGAAGGCTGCTGGCCCACCCGAGACCATTGTCCCGAGCCTTGTCGACAGCGGCTCCGGGCATTGGACACGTGACATCGTCTTTTCGCCCGATGGCAGGCATATGTTCGTCTCGGTCGGCTCCGGCTCGAACGATGGTGGGGACATGTCAAAGGCGCCGCCGGAGGGGTGGGTCGCGTCGCATCCGCTCGGCGCCGCCTGGGGCAACGAGGCCGGACGCGCCGACGTGCTGGAATTCGACCCCAACGGCCGCAACGGGCGGATTTTCGCAACGGGTATCCGTAATTGCGTGTCGATGGCGCTCGAACCGCAGACCCATGATCTCTGGTGCGCCACCAATGAGCGCGACGGGCTCGGCGACAACCTGCCGCCCGATTACGCGACGCGGGTGCGCGAAGGCGGGTTTTATGGCTGGCCCTGGTACTACATCGGCGACCACGAAGACCCGCGGCATAAGGGCGAGCGCCCCGACCTTGCCGGCAAGGTCACCGTGCCGGATGTGCTGATCCAGCCGCATTCCGCGCCGCTCGGCATGACCTTCTACAACGGCGCGATGTTTCCGCCCGAGTACCGCGGCAGCGCCTTCGTAGCGCTGCATGGCTCGTGGAACCGGCATCAGCGCACCGGCTACAAGATCGTTTGCGCGATCCTCGAGGACGGCGTCCCCACCGGCGAGTACGAGGATTTCGTCACCGGCTTCGTGACCGAGGACGGCAGCGTCTGGGGCCGCCCGGTCGGCGTCGCGGTGGCGAAGGACGGGGCGCTGCTGTTCAGCGAGGACGGCAACGGGACGATCTGGCGCGTCGGCTATTCCGGCCAGCACGCTGCGTCCCAATAATTTTTTTGACCGGCCTCTTGAACCTATCCGGATCGATATTAGCTATTTTGCCGGAATGGCAAAATTGCGTAACCTGCTCGCTCGGTTCTTTGCTCGGGTAAGTTCCTTCGCCCTCGTCCGCTTGGCGTCATACATCCAGATTCATCACGCTGAGCGCGTTCGCCTGGATGAAGTCGCGGCGCGGCTCGACAAGGTCGCCCATCAGCGTCGAGAAGCATTCCTCGGCGTCGTCGGCGTGGTTGACCCGCACCTGCAAGAGCGAACGGATTTCCGGATCGAGCGTCGTCTCCCAGAGCTGATCCGGGTTCATCTCGCCGAGGCCCTTGTAGCGGGTGATGTCGATGCCGCGGCGGCCGATATCCATGACCGCGTCGACGAGGCCTACCGGCCCGGTGATGCGGAATTCGCGCTCGCGGGCGACGAGCCTGCCGGGGGCCTCGTAGGTCTCGCGCAACGCGGCGTTTTCGGCGTCGAGCCGGCGCGCCTCGCTCGACCCCGTCAGCGCCGCTTCCACCAGCCGCCGCTCGCCGACCCCTTGGCGGGTGCGGCTGAAGATCATGTCGGCGGTCGCGTTGGCCTCGCCCAGCCAGACGCCGTCAGCACCACCATCGATAATGTTGAGCCGCGCCGCGGTGTCCTCGGCCGCCTCCGCCACACGCAAGGGATCGCCATGAAGCGCACCGGCTATCGCCGCCTGCTCGACGATGGCGAGATTGCCGACCTTCGCTGCCAGCGGCAGCAGCGCGCGACGCTGCGTGCGCGCCCGTTCCAACAGATCGCGCAGATCGTTGCCGCCGCGCTGGCCGCCGTCATGCTGGTGAAACACCGCGTCGCGCAGTGCGCTTTCGACGCAATACGCCTCCAGGGCCGGGTCGTCCTTGAGGTAGACCGGCTTCGCGTTGCCGCGCTGCAGCCGGTAGAGCGGCGGCTGGGCGATATAGAGAAAACCCTTGTCGATCAGTTCATGCATCTGCCGGAAGAAGAACGTCAGCAGCAGCGTACGGATATGGCTGCCGTCGACATCGGCGTCGGTCATGATGATGATGCGGTGGTACCGCGCCTTCTCGGCGTCGAAATCCTCGCTGCCGATACCGGTGCCGAGCGCCTGGATCAGGGTGCCGATCTCGGCCGAGCCGAGCATCTTGTCGAAGCGCGCGCGCTCGACGTTGAGGATCTTGCCCTTGAGCGGCAGGATCGCCTGGAAGCGGCGGTCGCGGCCCTGCTTGGCCGAGCCGCCTGCGCTGTCGCCCTCGACGATGAAGATTTCGCTCTTGGCCGGGTCGCGCTCCTGGCAATCGGCGAGCTTCCCCGGCAGGTTGGCGATATCGAGCGCGGTTTTGCGCCGAGTGAGGTCACGCGCCTTGCGCGCCGCCTCACGCGCCGCCGCCGCCTCGACCACCTTGGCGACGACCTTCCTGGCCTCGGCCGGATGCTCCTCGAACCACTGGGTCAGTTTGTCGCCGACGATGCTCTCGATCACCGGCCGCACCTCGGACGAAACCAGCTTGTCCTTGGTCTGCGAGGAAAATTTCGGGTCGGGCAGCTTGACCGAGAGGATGCAGGTGAGGCCTTCGCGCATATCCTCGCCGCTGAGCGCGATCTTCTCCTTCTTGGCGATGCCGCTGTCGGTCGCGTAGGTGTTGACCGTGCGAGTCAGCGCACCGCGAAAGCCGGCGAGATGCGTGCCGCCGTCGCGCTGCGGGATGTTGTTGGTAAAGCACAGCATCGTCTCGTGATAGGAGTCGGTCCACTCCATCGCGATCTCGACGAAAATGCCTTCCTTCTCGCCCTTGATCGAGATCGACGGCGAATGCAGCGCCTGCTTCGAGCGGTCGAGGTATTCGACAAAAGCTTCCAGCCCGCCTTCGTAATGGAACGTGGCGGCCTTCGGCTCGACCCCGCGCAGATCGGTCAATTCGAGCGTCACCCCGCCATTGAGGAAGGCGAGCTCGCGCAGCCGATGCTCCAGCGTCGTGAAATCGAAGTCGATGCGGGTGAACGTCTCGGTGCTCGGCATGAAGGTGATTTCGGTGCCGGTCTTCGGGCCCTCCCGCTTCGAGCCCTCCGGCCACAGCGGCGCCGGCCCAGCTTCCTGCAGCGGCGCTTCCGGCACGCCGTCATGAAAGCGCATGAACCATTCCGAGCCGTTGCGGAAGATGCGCATCTCCAGCGTCGACGACAGCGCGTTGACCACCGACACGCCGACCCCGTGCAGACCGCCCGACACCTTGTACGAGTTCTGGTCGAATTTCCCGCCGGCATGCAGTTGGGTCATGATGACCTCGGCGGCCGAGACGCCTTCCTCCTGATGAATACCGACCGGAATGCCCCGCCCGTTATCCGTGACCGTGCACGAGCCATTGGCATTGAGCGTCACGACGACCGTATCGCAATAGCCTTCGAGCGCTTCGTCGATCGCGTTGTCGACGACCTCGTAGACCATGTGGTGCAGGCCGGAGCCGTCATCCGTGTCGCCGATATACATGCCCGGCCGCTTGCGCACGGGGTCGAGCCCGTGCAGCACGGTGATCGAGCTTTCGTCGTATTCGTGCGCGCCGTTGCCGTTAGCCCCGTTGGGAATGTGGCCGGGCGTCGGTTCTTGATGATGTGGGCTGTCGGTCATTTCGCTCAAAAAATTGTTTCGGATAAGGTGCCGTCGCTGACGGAGAGGAACCGCGCGGCCTGGTGCAACGGCGCAAAAATCGCGGCGTCGGTTCCGGTCAGCCAGACCTGGCTTTCGAGATCGAGCAGGGTGGTGAAGAGCGCCTCGCGCCGCGCGGCGTCGAGATGCGCCGCGACCTCGTCAAGCAGCAGCAGCGGCGGCTCGCCGCGCGTCTGCCGCTGCAGCTTTGCATGCGCGAGCACAATCGAGATCAGCAGCGCCTTCTGCTCGCCAGTCGACATACTTTCGGCCGGAATGCCCTTTTCGGCGTGCGCGACCATGAGGTCTGAGCGATGCGGGCCGACCGTCGCGCCGCCGGCCGCCGCATCGGCAACACGGCTGTCTTTGAGCACCAGGCGGAAGCGGTCCTCTGCGGCCAAGGCCGGCAGTTCGTCGAGCCATGCTTCGACCGCGCCTTGCAGGCTGAGCCGGGCGCGCGGGAAGGGGCCTTCCGCGGCGGTGCAAGCCTCGTCGAGCCGCTCGACCGCATCGCGCCGCGCAGCGGCGACCGCGACGCCCTGCGCCGCCACCGTCTCTTCGATCGCGTCGAGCCAAGCCGGGTCGTGCGGGCCGTCTCGCAGCAGCCTGGAGCGCTCGCGCATGGCATGTTCATACGACGAGACGCGCGCCGCATGCGCCGGGTCAAGACCGAGCACCAGCCGGTCGAGAAACCGTCGCCGCGCCGAGGGGCCTTCGATGAACAGCCGATCCATCTGCGGGGTCAGCCAGGTGACGCCGATAATTTCGCCGAGCGCTGCCTGGCCGCGAGCATTCTCGCCGTCGATCCGCACCACGCGGCGCTCGCCGCCCGCCGGATCGCGGCCCGTGCCGACCCGCACCGGACCGCGCCGGGTCTCGATCGTCGCGGCGACCGCCCAGCCCGTCTCGGCGTCGCCCTCGGCAGGCCGGCGGTCGAAATCGGCGAGCCGGGCGTTGCGCAAGCCGCGCCCAGGCGACAGCACCGAAACCGCCTCCAAGAGGTTGGTCTTGCCGGCCCCGTTGGGCCCGGTTAACACGACGGGCCCGGCGGCGAGATCAAGCCGCGCGGTGTGGTAATTGCGGAAATCGGTGAGCGCCAAGCGGCTCACGCCGACCGGCCCGAAGCAGGGCGGCAGGACCGCGATGTCGGCGCTATTGCGGCCTTCATGCACCCCCATCATCATGCTCGTTCATATGGGGTGGGGGAGCCCCTAAAACCAGCCTAAAAGCCTGAAAATTCGCCAGATTTGGTCGTCAGACGCGCATCGGCATCAGCACGTAAAGCGCGCTTGCGTCGGCGCTGTCGCGCACCACCGTGGGCGAAGCCGCGTCGGCCATCGCGAACAGCGCCGCCTCGCCCTCGATCTGCTCGGTAATGTCGAGCAGATAGCGCGAATTGAAGCCGATCTCGATGGGAGTGCTCTGGTAGCGGACCTCGAGTTCCTCGATCGCGGTGCCGTTTTCCGGGCTCGTCGCCGACACGGTCAAATTGCCGCGATCGATCGCCAGCTTCACCGCGCGGCTGCGCTCGGTCGAGATGGTCGAGACGCGGTCGACCGCCTCGGCGAATTCCTTGCACGGTACTTCGAGCATCTTGTCGTTGCCGCTCGGGATCACCCGGTCATAGTCGGGGAAGGTGCCGTCGATGAGCTTCGAGGTGAGCGCCGCCTCGCCGATCGCGCAACGGATTTTGGTGTCGCCGAGCGCGACTTGTACCTCGTCTTCGCCTTCCTCGACGAGCTTGCGCAGTTCGAGCACGGTCTTGCGCGGTACGATCACGCCGGGCATACCGGCCGCGCCCTCGGGCAGCACCATCTCGATACGCGCCAGGCGGTGTCCATCGGTCGCCACCGCGCGCAGCACCGGGACCTCGTTGTTCTTGGTCGCGTGCAGGTAAATGCCGTTGAGATAATAGCGCGTCTCCTCGGTCGAGATCGCAAAGCGGGTGCGGTCGATGAGCCCGCGCAATTCCACCGCGGTCAAGGTGAAATTGTGTGGCAGCTCGGCGCCGGTCATTACCGGGTAGTCCTCGGGCGGGAGGCACGACAGGGTGAAGGTCGAGCGTCCCGAACGGAGCACCATCTCGTTGCGGTCGCCGATCGTTTCGAGCTCGACCTGAGCGCCTTCACGCAGCTTGCGGACGATGTCGTAGAGCGTATGAGCGGGGGCGGTGGTGCGGCCGTCGCTGTCGATTCGCGCCGGCACCGATTCGATGATTTCGAGGTCCATGTCGGTGGCGCTCATGGCCAGCTTTCCGGAGCCCGCGCGCAACAGCACGTTGGACAGGATCGGGATGGTCGTACGTCGCTCGACAACACTTTGTACGTGGCCCAGCGCCTTGAGTAGTGCGGCCCGCTCGATCGTTAGCTTCATGGTTTGGCGCGACTGTTTCAGGGGTCGAAACCGGGACCCGACCGTCACGCTGGGCGCGGTGCCTCAAGCGTGGCAGACGGTTGGGCATCATAGCACGGAAGTGCCGCGACCCTACTTGTTTCGGCAGCGTGAGCGCGCAGCCGGGGGATCAGCTGAGCATGCGGTGCAGCATCTCGACGTCGTCGGCCAAGCCCTGGTCGATCCGCGTCAGCTCCTCGATCTTCTTGACCGCGTGCATGACCGTCGTGTGGTCGCGCCCGCCGAACCGTTTGCCGATTTCCGGCAGCGAACGTTGGGTCAGCTGCTTTGCCAGATACATCGCCACCTGGCGCGGCCGCGCGACCATGCGGGCGCGCCAACTCGACGTCATTTCCCCCAGCTTGATGTTGAAGTGGTCGGCCACCCGGCGCTGGATTTCGTCAATCGTGATGCGCCGGTCATTGGCGCGCAGCAAGTCCTGCAGCAGCTCCTGCGCGGCTTCGAGCGTCAGGTCGCGGCGTACGAGCTGGGTGTGTGCTCCGATGCGATTGAGCGCGCCTTCGAGCTCCCGCACGTTCGAGGTGATCTTGTGAGCGAGGAACTCCATGATCTTTTGCGGCAGTTCGAGACCCATCTGCTCGGCCTTCGCCTGCAGGATGCCAAGCCGCAGCTCGTAGGTCGTCGGATGGATGTCGGCGACGAGGCCCCAGCCGAGCCGCGAGCGCATGCGCTCCTCGAGGCCTTCGATGTCCGACGGCGACTTGTCGGCGGAGATGACGATCTGCCGGTTCTGGTCGACCAGCGCGTTGAAGGTGTGGAAGAATTCCTCCTGCGTCGTGTCCTTGCCGGCGATGAACTGCACGTCATCGATCATCAGCAGGTCGACCGAGCGGAACTGCTCCTTGAAGTCCATCGTCGAGCGGAAGCGCAACGCCCGGATGAACTGGTACATGAACTTTTCGGCCGACAGGTAGATCACCTTGCGCGCCGGTGCGTAGTTGCGCACATGCCAGGCGACCGCATGCATCAGATGCGTCTTGCCGAGCCCGACCCCGCCATAGAGGAAGAGCGGGTTGAACGGCACCGAATGCGTCGGAGCGACGCAGGCCTCGGCCACCCGCCGTGCCGCGGCGTGCGCCAGTTCGTTGGGCTTACCGACGACGAAATTCTCGAATGTCGCCCGCGGGTCGAGCGGGGCGGAGAGGCCCTTGTCGTCGATCGTGTCGGGCGAACCCGTAATTTCGATGGTTGAAGGCGCCGTCGGCTGCGCCGGTTCGCGGCGTGGGCTTTGCGCGCGCTCGCCACGGGCGGTACGCGGATCAACAATGAAGGATATCCGACGAACCGCCTGATTTTCCGAATGCCAGAGCGCCAGCAGTCGGTCTCCGTAGTGGGTCCTGACCCAATCGCGCAGGAACTGGGTCGGTACGGCGATCACTCCCTCGCCGCCAATGATCCGCTCGACCGTCATCGACCCGAACCACGACTGGTAGGCTGTTTCGCCGACCTCCCGCCTCATGCGGCCCAAAACCCGGCCCCAATCGCCTGATCCTTGCGGCATAGCACCCATCAAGTTGGAATCGGTCGCTTGGCCCACCAACGTCACCCCCTTCAGAAGATTCAAGCATTCAATACCAAAAGGTGCGGTCAGAGCTGTCGCCTCAGACTCCCGCGAGAGCCAAGCTCAGTCGGTGTGATGTTACTTAGTCACTCTCTCCCCTGTTCGCGAACGCATTTACTGCGTCCACGTTTCTTTAATCACAGAAATACTTGATCAATACTCGGTTTTGCCGGCGGCTTTGGCGTTTTTTGCTCCGGCGACGTAAACTTTAGCTTGATGGTCGGACGATGGCAAACAGGATCGACAGGCTAGTTCAAAAAAGTTTCATCCCGTGACACGATTGTCACGGAACTTGTCATGATACTGTCAGATAGCCTTATAACGCATTGATTTTGATTGTCAAACGCGACAGTTTTCGGGCCACGGTATTGCGGTGCATCACCCCCTTCAGGGTCGCGCGGTGGAGCTCCGGCTGCGCGGCCCGGAGGGCTGTCTCGGCGGCTGGTTTGTCGCCGCTGTCGATCGCCGTTTCGACCTTCTTGACAAAGGTGCGCACGCGGCTCAACCGCGCGCGGTTGACTGCGGTACGCTTCTCGGTTTGGCGGAGGCGTTTTTCCGCCGATTTATGATGAGGCATTCCGGTTCGCCCAATTCAAGGAAACGGCGCTTATATCGGCGGGGCAGGCGGTCGTCAACTGAACCTGCGATCGATTTCATTATCGATTGCGGAACGCGGGCTTGCGCTTCTCGATGAAAGCGGCCATGCCTTCCTTCTGGTCTTCGGTCGCGAAGGTCGAGTGGAATAGGCGACGCTCGAAGCGCACGCCCTCGGCGAGCGTCGTCTCGAAGGCGCGGTTGACAAACTCCTTGACCATCATCGCGATTGGCTGCGACATGGCGGCGACCCGCGCGGCGACCGCGATTGCCTCGTCCAGGAGCTTGTCCGCTGGGACGATCCGGCTGACGAGGCCGGCGCGCTCGGCTTCCTGCACATCCATCGTGCGGCCCGTCAGGCAAAGGTCCATCGCCTTCGCCTTGCCGATAAAGCGCGGCATGCGCTGCGTGCCGCCGGCGCCGGGCATCGTGCCCAGCTGGATCTCGGGCTGGCCGAACTTGGCGGTGTCGGCGGCGATGACAATGTCGCACATCATCGCCACCTCGCACCCGCCGCCGAGCGCGAACCCGGCCACCGCGGCAATAACCGGCTTGCGGCACTGGCCGACGCGCTCCCAGCCGCGAGTAATAAAGTCCTGGCTGTAGGCTTCGATATAGGTTTTTGCCTGCATCTCCTTGATATCGGCGCCCGCGGCGAAGGCGCGCTCGTTGCCGGTGAGGATAATCGCGCCGATCGCCGGATCGAATTCGAGCTCGTCGAATGCCGCGCCGAGCTCGGCGATGAGCTGCGCGCTCAGCGCGTTGAGCGCCGATGGCCGGTGGAGGCGGACAATGCCGACCGCGCCCTGCCGTTCGACCAGCACGGTCTTTTCAGTCATTTGGCTCCTTGTGCTGTCGCTCATGGCTCCTCCTGTCAGCGCTGCTGTTTGGCGCAAAAGAACGTCGAGCGGCCCGATTGCACGATGCGGCGCACGCCTTCCCTACAGGTGCAGCCGGGGCAGGGCTCGCCCTCGCGGCCGTAGACCGCCCAGCGATGCTGGAAATAGCCGAGCTCGCCATCGGCCTGCACATAGTCGCGCAGCGACGACCCGCCCGCCTCGATGGCATCGGTCAGCGTCTCGTGGATCGCCTTGACGAGCTTGTCGGCGCGCGCGCCGGTCACGGTCGCGGCAAGCCGGCGCGGCGACAGCCCGGCGCGGTAAAGCGCCTCGCAGACATAGATGTTGCCGAGCCCGGCAACGATCTTCTGGTCGAGCAGCGCCGCCTTGATCGGCGTCATCTTGCCGGCAAGCTTTCGCGCCAGGTATTTCCCGTCGAAGCCGGCTTCCAGCGGCTCCGGCCCCATGTCGGCGAGCAGCGGGTGGGCGGCTTCCTCGCCACGCCGCATGTAATCCAGGAGGCCGAAACGGCGGGCATCGTTGAAGCGGACAACCGTACCGTCATCGAGCGTCAGCACGACGTGATCGTGCGGCGCGTGCGGTACGTCGGCCGGGCCGGCGGTGATCCGCCCCGACATGCCGAGATGCAGCAGCAGCGTGCCGTTATCGTCGAGCTCGATAAGGATGTATTTGCCGCGCCGCGCGAGCTTGCCGATCTTGGCGCCGGTCAGGGTGCGCGCCAGCATGGGCGGGAACGGTCGCCGCAAATCCTGGCGGCGCAGCTCCGCCCTGACGATGTGTCGGCCGGTCATCTTCAACGCCAATCCGCGGCGCACGGTTTCGACTTCAGGCAGTTCGGGCATCGTCTCTCGTTCCGGCGGGTGCCGTTTGCGCGCGAATAACGTTATCTTCCTGCCCGATGCGCAATAAAGAGACAAGCCGAGAGCCCGAGGCCGAGACCGATTTCGGCTTCCGCCGCGTCCCAGAGGCGGCGAAAGCGCCGCTGGTGCGCGCCGTCTTCGACAGCGTCGCCAGCCGCTACGACCTGATGAACGACCTGATGAGCGGCTTCGTCCACCGGCGGTGGAAGGACGCGATGGTCGCTTGGCTCGCGCCAAGGCCGGGCCAAATCCTACTCGATGTCGCCGGCGGCACCGGAGATATCGCCTGCCGCGCGCTGAAGCGTCTCGATCCGGAGCGAGGCGGCGGTGTGGTGGTCTGCGACGTCAACGAGCAGATGCTGGATATCGGCCGCGCCCGGGCGATTGACGACGGCCAGCTGGCCGGTATTGAGTGGATCTGCGGCGATGCCGAGACACTGCCTGTAGCCGACCGCAGCGTCGATCTCTACACGATCGGCTTTGGCCTCAGGAATGTGACCCATATCGAGCGCGCGCTCGTCGAAGCGAGGCGCGTGCTCAAACCCGGCGGCCGTTTCATGTGCCTCGAATTCGCGCCGGAAGCGGCACCGTGGCTGGCGCCCGCCTATGACCTCTACAGCTTCCGCATCCTGCCGTTGATCGGCCGGATCGTCGCCGGCGACCGCGACGCCTACGCCTATCTGGTCGAGAGCATCCGCCGTTTCCCGTCGCAAACGGCGCTCTGCGACCTGATAGAGGGGGCGGGGCTGGAGCGGGCGCGTTTTCGTAATCTGACCGGCGGCGTCGCCGCGCTGCATTCGGCCTGGCGGCTGTAAGGACGGCCTTGTTCGGCGTCTTCCGCAGCTTTCGTCATGCCGCACGTCTCGTCGGCATCGCCGTAACGCTCGCGCGGCACGACGCGCTGTTCCTTGTCGAGCCGCTTGCCGGCGGCAAACCGCTGTTTGCGTTCGCCCGCCTGTTCCGTCGCCGTCGCGGCGCGGCGCGTCCGGGCGAGCGGCTTGCTGCCGCCTTTCAGGATATCGGCCCGGCCTTCATCAAGCTCGGTCAGATGCTGGCGACCCGCGCGGACCTGCTGGGCGATGAAGTCGCCGCCGATCTGGCGATGCTGCAGGACCGGCTGCCGCCGTTTCCCACGGCCGAGGCCAAGGCGAGCGTCGAGGCCGAGTTCGGCTGCCCCCTCGATAGCCTTTTCCTGTCGTTCGATGACGTGCCGGTCGCCGCCGCGTCGATCGCACAGGTGCATTTCGCGGTGACAAGCGAGGGGCGGGAGGTCGCGGTCAAGATATTGCGGCCGGGAATCGCGCGCGCTTTTGCCCGCGATCTCGAGCTGCTGACGTGGCTGGGCGAATTGATCGAACGCACTCAGCCGGCGCTGCGCCGGCTGAGGCCGGTGGAAATCGCGCGTACTCTGGAGAAATCGGTTGAGATCGAGATCGATCTCCGCTTCGAGGCGGCGGCGGCCTCGGAGCTCGCCGAAAACTTTGCGGGCGATCCCGGCTTTCGCGTGCCGCGGATTGACTGGCGGCGCACCGGCCGCAGCGTGCTGACCACCGAGCGTGTTGCCGGCGTCCGGGTCGACGACCGCGCCGCGCTTGTCGCCGCCGGCCACGATATCGACGGGCTCCTGAAGAAAGCGGCAGAAGTTTTCTTCATCCAGGTGTTCCGCGACGGTTTTTTTCACGCCGATCTGCATCCCGGCAATATGTTCGTCGCGGCCGATGGAGCCATCGCCGTTGTCGATTTTGGCATCATGGGCCGGCTCGACCGCGACACTCGGTTCTTTCTTGCCGACATGCTGGTAGGGTTTCTGTCCGGCGATTACCGGCGCGTCGCACAGGTACATTTAGACGCCGGTTACGTGCCGCCCGGCCGCTCGGTCGACGAGTTCGCCCAGGCTTGCCGGTCGATCGGCGAGCCGATCCTCGGCAGGCCGCTCGCCGAAATCTCCATCGCCCGGCTGCTCGCGCAGCTCTTTCGCGTCACTGAGCGATTCGAGATGGAGACGCAGCCGCAGCTGTTGCTGCTGCAGAAGACCATGGTGTTGATCGAAGGCGTCGGGCGGCAGCTCGATCCCGACGTCAATATCTGGGCGCTGGCGCGGCCGTTGATCGAGTCCTGGATGCAGGACAATCGCGGCCCCGAGGCGCGCCTGCGTCAGCGCCTCGAAAAATTTGTCGAGATGATGGACGGCCTGCCCGATGTCTTGCGCAATGTCGGAAGGCTCGTCGAGGATTGGTCGCAGGAGGGCATTGTGATGCATGCCGAGACCCTCGCCGCCCACGCGGAGCGACGCTGGCGCGAGGTGTTCTGGCTGATCATTCCGCTGTGGCTGATGGGCCTAGGCCTTGCCGCAATCGCCGTCGCGCTTTTGCTCGGGCGATAGCATATACTTAGGCCGATAAGTACGGAGGCGGCGTTGCTGCAAGGCAAGCGGATACTCCTCATCATCGCGGGCGGCATCGCGGCTTATAAGAGTCTCGAGCTGATCCGTCGGTTGCGCGACCGGGGGGCGGCGGTACGCTGCGTGATGACCAAGGCGGCGGCGGAGTTCGTGACGCCGTTTTCGGTCGCCGCGCTCAGCCAGAACAAGGTCTACAGCGACCTCTTCTCGCTGATCGACGAAAGCGAGATGGGTCATATCCGCCTGTCGCGCGAGGCGGATCTCCTGGTGGTGGCGCCGGCGACCGCCGACCTCTTGGCGCGCATGGCGGCAGGGATGGCTGACGATCTCGCGGCAACGACGCTGCTCGCCTCGGACAAGCCCGTCCTGATCGCGCCGGCGATGAATGTGATGATGTGGGCGCACCCGGCGACCCAGGCCAATCTCGCGACGCTGGCGGTGCGCGGCGTGCGACGGGTTGGACCTAACTCGGGCTATCTGGCTGATGGTGAGGTCGGACCCGGGCGCATGGCGGAACCGCTGGAGATTGTCGCCGCTATCGAAAAATGTCTTGGCGACGACCAGCGCCTCGTCGGGAGGCGCGCGCTGGTGACGAGCGGGCCGACGCGCGAGGCGATCGACCCGGTGCGCTACCTGACCAATCATTCCTCCGGCAAGCAGGGCCATGCGATTGCCGCCGCGCTGGCGGCGCTGGGCGCCGAGACGGTCCTCGTCTCCGGCCCGACGCAAGAGCCGACCCCGGCTGGGGTGCGGCTCGTCGCGGTCGAGAGCGCGCGCGACATGCTGGCGGCGACCGAAGCCAATCTGCCGGTTGATGTCGCGGTCATGGCCGCGGCGGTCTCCGACTGGCGGGTCGAGACCGAGGCTTCGCAGAAGCTCAAGAAGGACGGCAAGGCGCCGCCGCTGCTGCGCCTCACCGAAAACCCCGACATCCTGTCGACGATCGCGCATCGCGGCAACGATCGGCCGGCGCTGGTCGTCGGTTTTGCCGCGGAGACGGAGAATGTCGTCGCCAACGCCGTCGCCAAGCGCCAGCGCAAGGCTTGCGACTGGATCCTCGCCAACGACGTATCGACCGGCACGCAGACATTCGGCGGCGACCGCAATACCATCCACCTCGTCGATGCGAACGGCGTTGAGGACTGGCCGGTGATGACCAAGCACGAAGTCGCGGTAAGGCTCGCCGATCGTGTCGCCGCAGCACTCGGCGCCCGCTGAGCGCCCGTTGAAGGTCGAGCTCAAAATCCTCGACGAGCGGCTGAAGGGCTGGGGATTTCCGCATTACGGGTCGAGCCTCTCCGCCGGGCTTGACCTGCACGCCTGCGTCGACGAACCGATCGAGATCATGCCGCAGGCGCCGGCGGTGCTGATCCCGTCAGGCATCGCCTTTCGCATCGGCGATCCCGAATGGTGCGGGTTGGTGCTGCCGCGTTCCGGGCTCGGGCATCGCCAGGGATTGGTGCTCGGCAACGCGGTCGGCTTGATCGATGCCGATTACGAAGGCCCGCTCCTGATCTCCGCCTGGAACCGCAACCCGCCGCGCGGCGGCGGCCCCATCCGCGTCGCGCCGGGTGATCGGATCGCGCAACTCGTCTTTACTCGCATCGTCCGGCCGGAATTTTCCGTCGTCAAAGCGTTTTCCGATAACGGAGAGCGGCAATCCGGCGGGTTTGGCTCAACCGGTGTCGCTTCCGCTTGCCGCGACGGCGTGTCGCGGCGAAACTAGCCGCCGGGAGGAAGCCGACCCAACGACATGATCCGCCTCAATAAAAAGCTGCTCTTCGCAATCGAGGCGGTGCTCGACATCGCCTATAACGGCGGTCTCGCACCGGTGCGCTCTTCCGAGATCACCTCTCGCCAAGGCATCCCGCGCCGCTATCTGGAGCCGGTGCTGCAGGAGCTGGTGCGGCACAATGTGCTCATCGGCATTCGCGGTCCGAGCGGAGGCTATCGCCTGGCCCGTGAGCGACGCCGGGTCAGCATCGGCGACATCGTTCGCACCGTGCGCGGCCTCGAAACCGTGGAGGATCCGATCGATGCGGGCGGCGGCAGCGCGCTCGGCCACGAGGTGCTGCGCCCGCTCTGGCTGGAGCTGCAGGACGAGACGATGCGCCGGCTCGATGCGCTGACGCTCGAAGATCTTTGCACGCGGGCGCACCGCGCGGGGATCGCCGGCCGCTCGACCGAGGGCGGCGGCGACTTCGCGATCTAACTGCGACTTCTACACCGGGACGGCGCCGCCCATCGTCGTACGGTACAGCAGCCGGCGCTGCGGCAGGTCGTAATCCTGGATCGCGCGGTGTTGGACGGTGCAATTGTCCCACATCAGCAAATCGCCGGGGCGCCACTGGTGGCGATAGATGAAGGCCGGCTTGACGATGTGGTCGGCCAGCGCGGCGATAAGCGCTTCGGCTTCATCGTTCCCCAACCCATCGATGCCGGTGCAGTCGTCGCGCATCACGTAGAGGCATTTGCGCCCCGTCTTCGGGTGAGTGCGGGCGATCGGATGGGTGACCGACGGATTGCGTTCGATCTCCGCCTGGGTCGGCGTCAAGGCGCGCTTGCGTCCGACGAAGTCGAATGTCGCGCGGCGCCTGGCGAGGAAACCTTGCATGGACGCCGGCAGCGCGTCCCAAGCCGCGGCGGCGCTCGCGAACTCGGTGTCGCCGAGCGGCAGGCCATGCAGCGTCGGGATTTCGTGCGCGTAGAGCATCGTTCCGCGCGGCGGGCGCGGCGTGTAGCACATATCGCTATGCCAGTTCTCGCCGGCGCGCTTGATGCCGATCGGCTTGCCGTCCTCGGTGACGTTCGAGACGACGACGATCTCCGGGCTTCCGTCGACACTCCAACGCTCGCCGAAGATGTTGTATTCGATCTCGCCGAAGCGCCGAGTGAACGCGACCTGCTGCGGCGGGGTGATCTTCTGGTCGCGGAAGAAGATGACGCCGTGCTCGTCGAACGCGCGCTCGATCAGCGCAAAGACGTTGTCGCCGAGCGGCTGCGACAGGTCGACCCCGCGGATTTCCGCACCGAGCGCCGCACCGGTCAGGATGACCTCGATGCCCATGGCATTTCCTCCTGCTGCTGCGGAACTCTAAGCTCGCGGGTCGCTGAATCCAACGGTCTGAGGCGCGGGCGAGGATTGCTTTCGCGTTGCGGCGCGGCGCGGCCGGGCTTACATCAAGTGAAAGACCGGAGGAACAACGGCACGATGGATACCGGCTCGAACATTGCGTCTCAGCAGGATTTGCGTCGCAGCGAATTTCGCGGCCACGTCTACGACAGCATCGTCGATACGATCGGCGCTACACCGCTGGTGCGGCTCTCGCGCCTCGCCGCTGCCGAGGGGGTGAGGGCCGACATCCTCGGCAAATGCGAGTTCTTCAACCCGCTTTCCTCGGTCAAGGATCGCATTGGGCTGGCGATGATCGAGGCTGCGGAGCGTGAGGGCCGGATCACCGGCAATACCGTGCTGGTTGAACCGACCTCGGGCAATACCGGCATCGCGCTCGCTTTCGCTTGCGCCGCCAAAGGTTACCGGCTGATTCTGACGATGCCCGAGAGCATGTCGGTCGAGCGCCGCAAGATGCTGCTGTTTCTCGGCGCCGAGATCGAGTTGACTCCGGCGGCGAAGGGGATGCACGGCGCCATCGCGCGCGCCGAGGAGATCGTCAAGACACTGCCGGATGCGCTGATCCTCCAGCAATTCGACAACCCCGCGAACCCGGAAATCCACCGTCTCACAACGGCTGAGGAGATCTGGAACGACACAGCCGGCGCGGTCGATATCGTGGTAAGCGCGGTCGGCACCGGCGGCACGCTGACGGGGATCGGTGCCGCGCTGAAGGGGAGGAAGCCGAGCCTCAGGATGGTCGCCGTCGAGCCAGAGGACAGCGCCGTGCTGTCCGGCCGTCCGCCGGGCCCCAACCGCATCCAGGGCATCGGAGCCGGCTTCATCCCAAGCATCCTCGATACCGGCCTCATCGACGAGATCATCTGCACCGGCTTCGATACGGCGCTGCATACCGCGCAGCGCGTCGCGAAGCTCGAAGGCGTGGCGGTCGGCATCTCGGCGGGAGCGGCGCTGGCCGCGGCGCTTGAGGTCGGCGCACGGCCGGGCATGCAAGGTAAGACCATCGTCACCATCCTGCCCGACTTCGCCGAGCGTTATCTATCGACGCCGCTGTTTGAAGGGTTGTGAGGCCATCCCAATGGAATTGAGCGAAGAGCAATTTCGCCGCTATGCCCGTCATCTGATCCTCGACGAGGTGGGGGAGGAGGGTCAGGAAAAGCTGCTCGGGTCACGGGTGCTGGTGATCGGCGCCGGCGGGCTCGGCTCGCCGCTGTTGATGTATCTCGCGGCGGCGGGGATCGGCACGATCGGCATCGTCGACAACGACCGGGTCGACATCACCAATTTGCAACGTCAGATCGTCCATGCCACCAGGCGTATCGGCGACCTGAAGGTGGAGAGCGCCGAGGAGAGCCTCGCGCGGATCAACGACAGCATCGCGATCGAGACGCACCCGTTGCGCCTCGATGCCGACAATGCCGCCGATCTTATCGGCCGTTACGACCTCATCGCCGACGGCAGCGACAATTTCACCACCCGTTACCTGTTGAACGATGTCTGCACGGAGTTGCGCAAGCCGCTGGTCGCGGCGGCGCTGTCGCCGTTCGAGGGCCAGCTCTCGACCTTCAAGGCCTATCTCGGGGACGGTCATCCCTGCTACCGCTGCCTGTTCCGCGAGCCGCCGCCGCCCGGCATGGTGCCGCGCTGCGAGGAGGCCGGCATTCTGGGCGCGGTTGCCGGCGTGGTCGGCACGCTGCAGGCGGTAGAGGTTCTCAAGGAGGTTTTGGGTCTCGGCGACAGCCTCGACGGGACGCTACTGATCTACGACGCGCTCAAGGTGCGCTTCCACCGCATCCGAATCGCCAAGGACTCCGAGTGCCCGACTTGCCGGGTTGCCGCTTTCGCAAACCACGCTTAGTTGCTGTTGTAATTCAATAATTTCAGCCGGGCTTGACCCAAGGCGCTGTCACGCCATGTTCATGCGCGGGGGGTCCTGGGGGAAATCATGGCCCGAGGACGGTGGGTAAGAGCGGTCGCCGGCCCGGTGCTTGCGCTGGCGCTGATGATTTATTGGGAGGCGATGGCCTGCGCCGCGAGCGGCGCCGAGGTGCCGCTGCCATATTTTGCAGCGCTTCACGCCGACAAGGTCAATCTGCGCGCCGGGCCGGGTGACCGCTATCCGATCGAGTGGATCTATGTTCGGCGCGATTGGCCGGTCGAGGTCATCGCGCGTTTCGACCATTGGCGCAGAGTACGCGACTGGGAGGGCGCCGAGGGCTGGGTGCACGAGAAGATGCTCACCTCGCAGCGCGAGGTGGTCGTCACCGGTGGCATTCATGGTCTGCACCAGAACCCCGACCCGAACGCGGCGTTGGTCGCGCGCGCTGAGCCGGGGGTCATGGCGAAGCTCGACGAATGCCGCGGCGAGTGGTGCCAAATCGCTGCTGGCGGCATCACCGGATGGGTGCAGCGCTCGGATGTCTGGGGCGTGTCGGCGACCGAGACGGTGCGCTAGACGCGCGTCATAGGAGGCCGAGCGCGCCCATTGTCCCGGCGGCGCCCAATATCCACAGCGGGTTGAGGCGCGTCGTCAGCAGCAAGCCGGCGGCCGCGATGGTAATGCTTGCGGTCAACCAGTCCTTGTCGATGGTTCGCGCCATCACCGTGCCGCCGGCGATGATGAGCCCGAAGGTGAGCGGCGCCAGGCTCGCGCGGGCCATGCGCTGCCAGGGTTTGTCGCGAAACCGGTCCCACAGCCGATAACCGACGAAATACATCGTACAGGGCGGCACGGCAGTGGCGCCCGCCGCCGCGACGGCGCCCGCCAGCCCCGCCGTCTTCCAGCCGATTAGGGCCATCATCAAGATCATGTTGGGGCCGGGAATGGTCTGCGCGAGTGCGAAGAAATTGGCAAAATCCTGATTGGTCAGCCAACCGTTCGTGTCGACGACGAAATGGCGGATATCGGGCAATACCGGCGGAATGCCGCCAAAACTGATCGATGACATCAGCGCCAGAAACAGCGCGAGCCGGCCAAGCGGAGTCACCGGACGCGCCTGCGCGGAAAGATTGCTCCCGCGACGCTAAGCGGTGCCAACACCGCGAGCACGAGAAGCAGCGGAAACCGCATGATCGCCAAGCCGGCAAAAGCGAGACCGGCGAAGGCGACGACCCGCGGATCGCGGATGTGCGGCTTAAGCAGCCGCAACCCGGTGGCGAGCATCAGTCCGGCCGCGGCGGCGGAGATGCCGCGGAGGATGTTCTGGACCAGCGGAATGCTGGTCTGGCCGAGATAGAGAAGGGCGAGGCCGAAACCTATCGCGCCTGGGATCACCGCAAACCCGATGAAAGCGGTGAGCGCTCCGAGCGCGCCGCGTGTCTTGGCGCCCACGCATACGGCGATGCCGACGACATTCGGTCCCGGCATGAATTGACACAAGGTGAGCGCGTCGGCGAATTCCCCTTCGCTCAGCCAGCGCCGACGTTCGACCGCAGCGCGGTGCGCCAATGCGATGCCGCCGCCAAAACCGAGCAGTGATATCTTGAGAAATTCGCTGAACAGCGCGCCGAGTGTGGCCGGACGAGCTATCTCGGAGGAATCCTCGACGGCGATAGCCAAAGTCGATTTCTCCTTGGCCGGATGTGATCTGGCCATCCACGCATAGATTGAGGCTGTTCGTAGACCCCCGGGTCAAGCCGATGGAGGCGGGGCGTTATCTGATCGGCTGGCTGCCTAGTCGAAATCCTCGGCGAGGGCGGCGCGCACCGTCTCCGGCATCACCGCCATGTGCGCGTAGTTCGGGTGGTCTATGCCGACGAGAACCCGCGAACTCGTCGTCCTGAACTCGGCGATCTGTCCGTCGCTGAACGGAAACCACACGAACTGCACCGATGACGCCTTGCCGTCCGGGCCGGTGTTTTCGCGGCTCGGGTCGGGCCTGCCGGCGATGCGCTCGCTCCCGAGTTCGAGGAAGATATGGTCCTCGATGCCGCCGAGCCGCGTCAGCACTGTCGCGCGTCGCGCCGGATCGTCGATTTCCAGCATCACCGTCGCGACGAGTTCATTTCCCTGGGGGATCATCGGGTTGTAGGCGGCAAGTTCATCTTCGATTTGAGCCTCGCCGCCCTTTTCGACGAAGAGCATTTCGTGAACCTGCTGCCACATCGTCTCGTAATTCTCGAAATAGAACGTTGCGAACGGTCCGACTTCGACGCGGCGACGCTTTTTCAATTCGCTCACCTCTCGTCGCCGCTCTCGCCTCATCTTGCCGTAATCGGCGATTGGCAAGATGTCGTCGTGGGTCAGCTTGCGCCTGCTCTTAATTTCCGGCATTGCCATGTTCCTTCGTCGCCCCCTCAGGCTGCCGCTGCTATGCCGTAGGCGCGGGCAAACAGCTCGATCGGATGCACGGCTTCGGGCGCTTGCTCGCCTTTCGCCATCAGCTCCATCCCTTGTGCAATGTGCAGGGCCGCCAGCGGGCATTCCGAGGCAATGAAGCGTTGCTCATTGTTCAACGCCTGGCGCGCGACAGGCCTCCCGACCTTGATGGCGGTTTCGAAATTGCCCTTCATCACGCCCCACGAACCACCGTGTCCGGAGCAGCGCTCGATAATTTTGATCTCCGTATCAGGCAGCAAGCGCAGCAGCTCGGCGGCCTTCTGGCCGACATTTTGCGCGCGCGCATGGCAGGCTATGTGGAGCGTCACGCCGCCATCGAGCGCGCCCAAGCCCGGCGCCAGCCCTTTTTCCTTCGACAGCGCGACGATGTACTCGCTGATGTCGAAAGTCGCGGTGGCCAGCTTCTCGACCGCCGTGTCGTCCGGCACGATCAGCGGCCATTCGAACTTAAGCATAAGCGCGCAACTCGGCACCAGCGCGATGACGTCATAGCCCTTGTCGATCCACAGGCCGAGCGCGGTCGAGACACTTTTCGCCGCAGCCGCGACGTAGGCCAAATTGCCGCCTTCCAATTGCGGCATCCCGCAGCATTGCGGGTACACAATTTCGGTCTCGACTTCATTCTTGGCAAGCACCGCTTGCGCGGCCTCGCCGATGTTCGGATTGTTGTAATTCACAAAGCAGGTTGCGTAGAGCACCGCCTTGCGGCCGAAACCAGGCGCGCTCTGGTCAACGGCCGGCGGGTTGCTCCGGGCGCGCATCGCGAAGGTGCGGCCGTGGTACTTGGGCAGCGCCGCGTCGCGGTCTACCCCGGTGACTTTTTCCATGATCGGGCGGGTCAGCTTGTTGTGCCGGTCGCTGGCCCAATTCGCGATCGGCGCAATCTTCCCGGCGAGCTTGCCGTTGCGGTCGGTGCGCGTCAGTTCCCGGACGGGAAGCGGCAGCCCGCCTTCTTTATGCTCGACCGCGCGGTAGCGCAGCATCAGATGCGGGAAATCGACGTTGAATTCGTGCGGCGGGACATAGGGGCACTTCGTCATGAAGCACATGTCGCAGAGCGTGCAGGCGTCGGCGACTTTCTTGTAATCGGCCTTCGCGACGGCATCGAGTTCGCCGGTCGGCGACTCGTCGATCAGGTCGAAGAGGCGGGGGAAGGAGTCACAGAGGTTGAAGCAACGCCGGCAGGTGTGACAGATGTCGAACACCCGCTCCATCTCAACCTCGGTCTTCGCGCGATCGGTGAAGTCCGGGTTTTGCCAGTCGATAACGTGGCGAGTCGGCGCTTCGAGGCTGCCTTCGCGCATGGCTGCACCTTTATTTTGGGCTTATGCCCCCATAAAGAAGGGCGCGAGAGTTTGCTCCCGCGCCCCGCGTTCGACGGCCGAAATGTTTAAAGCGTGTCGAGGGCGCGCTGGAAGCGGCCGGCATGCGAGCGCTCAGCCTTGGCGAGTGTCTCGAACCAATCGGCGATCTCGTCGAAGCCTTCCTCGCGAGCGGTGCGCGCCATGCCGGGGTACATATCGGTGTATTCGTGCGTCTCGCCGGCGACGGCGGCCTTGAGGTTGTTCGAGGTCTCGCCGATCGGCAGCCCTGTCGCGGGGTCGCCCACCTCTTCGAGGTATTCGAGGTGGCCGTGCGCATGGCCGGTTTCGCCCTCGGCGGTCGACCGGAATACGGCCGAGACGTCGTTGTACCCTTCGACATCCGCCTTCTGCGCGAAATAGAGATACCGCCGGTTCGCCTGGCTCTCGCCGGCAAACGCCGCCTTCAAATTGTCTTCCGTCTTCGAGCCTTTCAGGGAAGCCATCCAACCCTCCTTGTTGTCCGCCAGTGGTCCCGATCAGGGGGACGCATCAGTTCTCATTGCCCACGTCCCTTTATGGGTTGTGGCCGGCGGCGAGTTCAAGGCAAATTTGGAATTATTCTAAATTAGCCGCCGGTCGTCTCGGCGCCGTGCCGGCGCACTCGAATGATCACGTCGACGCGGCTGATCTCGGTGCCGGGCGGGGCATTCGGCAGCTCCACCACGGAGACCGCGGCACCGGGAATGTCCTGCAGTGCGCCGGTCGATTCGCAATAAAAATGGTGGTGGTCGTGGATGTTGGTGTCGAAATACGAACACCCGGGCTCGACAACCACCTCGCGCAGCAGACCAACACCAGTGAACTGGTGCAGCGTGTTGTAAACCGTTGCCAGCGAAACGGGGATCGCCGTGCCGGTCGC
This sequence comes from uncultured Alphaproteobacteria bacterium, assembly GCA_963712835.1. Taxonomy (GTDB): domain Bacteria; phylum Pseudomonadota; class Alphaproteobacteria; order ATCC43930; family CGMCC-115725; genus DATARH01. The sequence goes on from CAVQJJ010000002.1 coordinate 592,334, forward strand.
CTCGCCATGCAGCTGCTCGGCCGTCACATGACGGTCCCCGCCCTCGAACAGCAGCTTGGCAAGCGCCAGTCGCTGCCGCGTCGGGCGCAGGCCAGCACCACGCAAGCGTGCAAGGATGATCGGGCTGAATGAAGCGATGTCCATCCGCGAGATATAGTAAGCGTTTAGCGGAAAATAAAGCGCAACGTTGAGATTGGGTGTCAGTCGCCAGTGATGATGCGGTCGATCAGCTCCTTCACCGTCGGAATATAACCGTTGGCGTAGAACGGGTCCGACGCGAAGCGATAGGCGTTATGGCCGGCGAACATCAGCTCGGTTTCTATGTCGTCGGAATGGCAGATTTTCTGCAACGTCTTCTGAATGCAGAAGCTGCGCGGATCGGCCTTGCGGCCGGTGGTGCCGGTTTCAGTTTGCGCCCAGTTCGAAAACTGGCAGGCGCTGAGGCACCCCATGCAATTGATCTGGTCGGCGCGGATCGCGTAAGCCTGCGGCGGCGTGACAAAGATCAGCGTCGAATCGGGGGTGCGCAGCGCCTCGGTGAAGCCTTCGGCGACCCAGCGCTCGGCCGAACTTCGGTCCTGCGCGGTCAGGTACACCGAGCGGCCACGCGCGCCGACATGAAACTCGGCGACGTGCTCGCCGACCGGTTCGACGGTATAGGCGACCTGGTGTTCCGCGCGCTGTTGCAGTTCGTCGAGGAAATTGTTGCGCACCGCTGAAGAATAGAACCCGGTCGGGCTGAAATGATTGAGGTAGACGTCGCCTTCCTTGAGCGTCAGCAGCCTTCTCTTCCAGGCGTCTGAGATCGGGCTTTCCTGGGTCAGTAGCGGCCTTGTGCCGAACTGGAAGGCAATGGGCGCGACCTCGGGATCGTCGATCCATTGTGCCCACTCGCGCAGGTACCAGACGCCGCCGGCCATGAAGATCGGCGTCGCGCCGACGCCGAACTCAGCCATCATCGCACGCAGCTCGCGGACGCGCGGGTAGGGCTCCTCGGGCTGCTGAGGGTCCTCGCTGTTCGAGAGCCCGTTATGGCCGCCGGCCAGCCACGGGTCCTCGTAGACGACGCCGCCGAGCCACTCGCTGAATTTGTGGTAGGCGCGTTTCCAGAGCGCCCGGAACGCTCGCGCAGACGACACGATCGGGTAGTAGTAGACACCGTAGCGTGCACAGATTTCGGCGATGCGATAAGGCATGCCGGCGCCGCAGGTGACGCCGTGAATCAGCCCGCGCGCGCTTTCGAGCACGCCATGCAGCACCTTTTCGGCGGCGGCCATCTCCCACAGCACGTTCATGTGGATGCGGCCTTCGCCGTTCGACTTCTCATGCGCGACGCGGGCCTGGTGAATGCCGCCGGCTATCGCGTAGGCGATTAATTCCTCATGCCGCTCGCGCCGCGTGCGGCCGTGATAGATTTGCGGGATCGGGCTGCCCGAACCGTCGAAGCTGTCGGCGTTGACCCCGGAGAACGTGCCGATCGCGCCGGACGCCGCCCAGGCGCCCGAGCTTTCGCCATTCGACACCGAGATGCCCTTGCCGCCCTCGACCAGCGGCAGCACCTCGCGGCCGGAAATCACCAGCGGAATAAGCGGTCTCAACAACATGCTCCCATACGCGCACCGGCCCTGCCTAGGCTGCCGGCGCGGGACATTATATCCGGTGCGTCGGAGAAAACGGAAGCGACGCCCCAGGCGAAGAGTTCTCGCGCCCGCGCCGCATCGTTGACCGTATAAGCGAGGAGCGGGTAACCGGCCGCGCAAACCTCCGCCGCCGCCGCCTTCGTTAGGTCGGCCTGACCGCAGTGGATCGCCGCACAGCCGAGCCGCTCGGCGATATTGCGCCAGTTGCGCGGAAGCTGTCGCCACAACATACCGCGCGGGATTTCAGGCATCGCCATTGCCGCCTCTTCGACCGCGCCGACAAGGAAGCTTGAGATCAGGATAGGCGGCAAGTTTTTGCCGATATGCTCGAGGCAGCCGGCGACTGTAGCGGCGGTAGGCGCTCCACGGCCGCGCTCCGCCTTGATCTCGACATTGGCGCCGAGCCCGATATCGTGACACAGCGCCAGCACCTCGGCGAGCGTCGGCAGGTGTTCACTCGCGAAATCCGGCCCGAACCAGCTCCCGGCGTCGAGTTGGCGGATCGCGGCCAGAGGCAGCTTGGAGATGCGGCCACGGGCACCCGTCGTGCGCGCGAGCGCATCGTCGTGGCAGACGACGAGCGCGCTGTCGGCGGTCAGCCGGACATCGAACTCGACCCAGGTACAGCCGAACTCCCTCGCTGCCCGGAAGCCGGCAAGCGTGTTTTCCGGCGCATAGGCAGCTGCGCCGCGATGCCCGATGACGGGGGGGAGGTTCAGGGACATGCGAATTTACGTTCGGTGCTGCGGCTGCCCCTCGCCCGTTTCATCGCTTCGCCCTTCGGCACCCTCAGCCGTAAACGGGGCGGGGGAGAAATGCACTCCCTCTCCCCGCGAGCGGGGAGAGGGCCGGGGTGAGGGGCAGAAACCGCTCGGAAGAACGTGTGGCGCTATTTCGCCGCCGCGCCGGCCGGAGCCGGCTGCTCCTGCGGGCGCCGCTGGCCGCCGAGATCCTCGCCGGTCGCCTGATCGACCTGGCGCATGCTCAGCTTGACCTTGCCGCGATCGTCGAAGCCCAGCACCTTGACCTTGACTTGGTCGCCGACCTTCACGACGTCGGCGGTCTTGCCCACCCGCTGCTGGGCGAGCTCGCTGATATGGACGAGCCCGTCCTTGGCGCCGAGGAAGTTCACAAAGGCGCCGAAATCGACGACCTTCACGACCTTGCCGTTGTAAATCGCGCCCTGCTCGGGTTCGGCGACGATGCCGCGGATCCACTCGATTGCAGCCTTTGACGCATCGGCATCGACCGCGGCAATTTTGATGACGCCGTCGTCGTTGATATCGACCTTGGCGCCGGTGGTCTCGGTGATCTCGCGGATCACCTTGCCGCCCGAGCCGATCACCTCGCGGATCTTGTCCTTGGGGATCTGGATCGTGGTGATGCGCGGCGCGTTCTCGCTCACCTCGTCGCGGGCGCCGGTCAGCGCCTTGGCCATCTCGCCGAGGATATGCGCGCGGCCGTCCCTCGCCTGGTCGAGCGCGATGCGCATGATCTCCTCGGTGATCGAGGTGATCTTGATGTCCATCTGCAAGGCGGTGACGCCGCGATCGGTGCCGGCGACCTTGAAGTCCATGTCGCCGAGATGGTCCTCGTCGCCCAGGATGTCGGAGAGAACCGCGAAGCCGTCCTTCTCCTTGATGAGCCCCATCGCGATGCCGGCGACCGGCCGCTTCAGCGGCACGCCCGCATCCATCAGCGACAGCGAAGCGCCGCACACCGAGGCCATCGACGACGAGCCGTTCAATTCGGTGATCTCCGACACGACGCGGATCGTGTAGGGGAAGCTTTCCTTTGACGGCAGCATCGGCCGCACCGCGCGCCAGGCGAGCTTGCCGTGGCCGATCTCGCGCCGGCCCGGGGAACCCATGCGGCCGGCCTCGCCGGTCGAGTAGGGCGGGAAGTTGTAGTGCAGCATGAAATGCTGGCGGTACTCGCCCTCGAGCGCGTCGATGATCTGCTCGTCCTGGCCGGTGCCCAAGGTCGAGACGACGATGGCCTGTGTCTCGCCGCGGGTGAACAGCGCCGAGCCGTGCGTGCGCGGTAGGATGCCGACTTCGGCGATGATCGGCCGCACGGTCTTGGTGTCGCGGCCGTCGATCCGCTTCTCGCCGCGGATGATCGCACCGCGGACGATGTCCTTTTCCAGATCCTTGAAGAGCTTGGCGGCCAATTCGGCGTGCGCCGCGTTATCGGGGAACAGCCCGACCGCCTGAACCTTCGCGGCGTCGAGCCGGTTGCTGCGCTCCTGCTTGCCTTGCTCCTTGTAGGCGGCTTCGAGCACCGGGCCGATCTCCGCGCGCAGCCTCGCTTCGATCTCGGCCTTTTCCGGCAACGGAGCAGCCAACGCCCAAGGTTCCTTGGCGCAGGTCTCGGCGAGTTCGATGATCGCGTCAATCACCGGTTGGAAGCCCTTATGACCAAAGGTGACGGCGCCGAGCATGGTCTCCTCGGACAACTCTTGCGCTTCCGATTCGACCATCAGCACGCCTTCTTGCGTGCCGGCGAGGACGAGGTCGAGGTCCGAATGCTCCAGCTGTGACGCGGTCGGGTTGAGCACGTATTGTCCGTCGACATAACCGACCCGCGCACCGCCGATCGGACCCATGAACGGGATGCCGGAGATCGTCAGCGCCGCGGAGGCGCCGACCATCGCAACGATGTCGGGGTCGTTTTCGAGGTCGTGGCTCAGAACGGTGCAGACGACCTGCGTCTCGTTGCGGAAGCCCGACACGAAAAGCGGCCGGATCGGCCGGTCGATGAGGCGCGAGACCAGCGTCTCCTTTTCCGACGGGCGCCCTTCGCGCTTGAAAAAGCCGCCGGGGATCTTGCCCGCGGCGAACGTCTTTTCCTGGTAGTTGACGGTCAGCGGAAAGAAGTCCTGGCCGGGCTTTGCGGTCTTCGCCGCGACCGCGGTGCACAGCACCGTCGTCTCGCCATAGGTCGCGAGCACCGCGCCATCGGCCTGTCGGGCGATCTTGCCGGTCTCGAGGACGAGCTTGCGGCCACCCCAATCTAATTCCTTACGGTAAACCTGAAACATTATCGTTCATCCTTTACAAACAGCGGCAGTCATCGCGACGGCGGATTCCGCCGCGCGCTGCCAGCATTTCTTTGCGGCTTGTCGAGCCGCGGTTGTGAAGTAGTACAACTCATGGGCCGGCTGCTGGAGCCACCCGGAGATGGCTGCATTTGCCGGGGTAGGGGAGCGGCGTTCTGCCAACAGGTCAGCGCCCCCGATCAACGTCTGAGGCCGAGGCGCCCTATCAGCGTCTCGTATCGAGAAGTGTCCGCTCGCTTCAGATAGTCGAGCAGGCGCCGCCGCTGGCCGACCATGACCAGCAGACCGCGCCGCGAATGAAAGTCCTTTTTGTGCATGCCCAGATGGCCGGTCAGATTGCGGATACGTTCCGAAAGGATCGCGACCTGGACCTCGGGCGAACCGGTATCGCCGGATTTCACCGCATACTCGGAGATGACCGTCTGCTTGCGCTCAGCGGTAATCGACATCGTCAGTCCTTCATTTAGTGATTGATCATCCGCACCGGCAAGAGACGGCCATCTTCGATGCGCGCCAGCCCGACTAATAACTGGTCGTGCCGTGCACCGACGATCGTGCCGTCGTCGAGCCGGTCGAGGCGGGCGCCTTCGCCATGATCGGCCAGGCTGATCGCCTGGCCGTGGCGGAGTCGGGCGGCCTCGTCTGCTGTCAAAGCCAGGGCCGGGATGTCGTCCAGCGCGGCTTCGATCGGCAGTAGATGCCCGGAAGCGAGCAGACTATGCCCAAGACTCGCCGCCAAATCCAGCGAAATGGCTTGCGCCTCGTCGAACCGGCCGACGCTGAGCCGGCGCAGCGCGACGATATGGCCGAGCGTCCCCAACGCCAACGCGAGGTCGCGGGCAAGCGCCCGGATATAAGTCCCCTCGCTGACCCGCGCAGTGAAATTGGCGTGATCGCGGTCGGGGAGAGCGGTCAGTCCAAGGTCATGGATGGTGACTTGGCGCGCGGCAAGCGGCGCCGCCTTGCCGGCGCGGGCGAGCGCGTAGGATCGCTTTCCGGCCACCTTGATCGCCGAATAGGCCGGCGGGCGCTGCGCGATCGTCCCGATGAAACGCGGCAGCACCGCGCGGACCGCGGCCTCCGAGGGGCGTATTGCGTGCTCGCCGATAATCTGGCCTTCGCTGTCCTCGGTATCGGTGGCGATGCCCCAGCGAATGCGAAAGGAGTAGCGCTTTTCGACCTTCGACAGAAACCTCACGGTCTTGGTCGCTTCTCCGAGCGCGATTGGCAGCACACCGGTCGCCAGCGGATCGAGCGTGCCGGCATGTCCGGTTTTCATGCCGATCGCGTGTTTCAGCCGGGTGACAACGCGGCTGGAGGTGATCCCGGCGGGCTTGTCGATGATCAGCCAGCCACCGATCGCGGACTCAGGCATCCTCGTCCCGCAAATCGCGTGCGACCGTCTCGCTGCGCAACACCGTCGCGATGCGGTCCGCGCTGTCGAACGCGCTGTCGAGCGCGAAGGTCAGATGCGGCACGCGCCGCAGCCGGACGAGTTTGCCGAGGCGGCCCTTCAGATAAGGCGCGCTGCGCCTTAGACCGGCGATGATGTCGGCGGCGTTGGCGCCGCCCAGGGGCATCACGAACGCGGTGGCGTTGCGCAGATCGGGGCTCAGCTGAACCTCGGTCACCGTCACATTGGCATCGGATAGCGCCGCATCGCGCAGTTCCCCGGGCCGCAACAGCCGCGCCAGCGCGTGCCGCACCTCCTCACCGACGCGCAGCTGGCGCTGGCTGCGCTCTCCGGCGGAAGTTTCATTGGGTTCTGGGCGAGCCATTACGCTGCCAATGCGCTTACAACGCCCGCGCGACTTCCTCAACCTCGAAGCACTCGATCACGTCGCCGACGGCGATGTTCTCGTAATTCTCGAACGCCATGCCGCATTCGTAGCCGTCGCGCACCTCGCGCACCTCGTCCTTGAAGCGCTTCAAGGTCTTGAGGCTACCTTCGTGGATCACGACATTGTCGCGCAGGAGGCGCACCTTGGCGCCGCGGCGGACGACACCGTCGGTCACCATGCAGCCGGCGACCTTACCGACGCGAGTGATGTTAAACACCTCGCGGATCGAGGCATTGCCGAGGAAGCGCTCACGCAGCGTCGGGGAGAGCATGCCCGACAGCGCCGCCTTCATGTCGTCGATCACGTCATAGATGATCGCGTAGTAGCGAATCTCGACCCCGTCGCGCCGCGCCAGGTCGCGCGCCGCCGGGGCGGCGCGGACGTTGAAGCCGACGATCACCGCCCCTGTGGCCTTGGCGAGGATCACATCGCTTTCGTTGATCCCGCCAACGCCCGAATGCAGCGTGCGGACGGCGACCTCGCCGGTCCCGATCTTGTCGAGCGAGCCGATGATCGCCTCGACCGAGCCCTGGGCGTCGGCCTTGACGACGATCGGCAGCTCCTTCGCCGTGCCGGCGGTGATCTGCGAGAACATCTCCTCAAGCGTGCTGCGCCCGGCGTGTGCGGCCTGCTTTTCGCGCCGCAGCCGGTCGCGGTACTCGGCGATTTCGCGCGCGCGGCCTTCGCTTTCGACGACGACGAAATCATCGCCCGCCAGCGGCGCGCCGTTGAGTCCCAGGATCTCGACCGGTGTCGACGGTCCAGCCTCGCGCAAATTCTCGCCGCGATCGTTGATGAGCGCGCGCACGCGGCCCCAGACGCTGCCGGAGACGAAGATGTCGCCGATCTTGGCCGTGCCGCGCTGGATCAGCACCGTTGCGATGGCGCCGCGGCCGCGCTCTAACTGGGCTTCGAGGACGACGCCTTCGGCCGGGCGGTTGGGGTTAGCCTTGAGGTCCAACAACTCTGCCTGCAGCAGGATCGCTTCCTCAAGCTTGTCGAGATTGGTTTTCTTCAGCGCCGAGACCTCGACATCGAGTATGTCCCCGCCCATCTCCTCGACCACCAACTCGTGCTGCAGCAATTCCTGCCGGACCCGCTCGGGCCGCGCCTCCGGCCGGTCGATCTTGTTGATCGCCACGATGATCGGCACCTCGGCCGCCTTGGCGTGGCGGATCGCCTCGACAGTCTGTTCCATGATCCCGTCATCGGCCGCGACAACGAGAACGACGATGTCGGTGGCATTCGCGCCGCGCGCCCGCATCGCGGTAAAGGCCTGGTGACCGGGCGTGTCGATAAAGGCGATCTGCTTGCCACCCGACAGGGTTACGCGATAAGCGCCGATATGTTGGGTGATGCCGCCCGCTTCGCCGGCCGCAACGTCGGTCGAGCGCAGCGCGTCGAGCAGCGACGTCTTGCCGTGGTCGACATGACCCATCACGGTGACCACCGGGGCCCTCGGTTCGAGATCTGCCTCGTTGTCGGCCTCGCCGCGCAGCCCGATCTCGACATCCAACTCGGCAACCCGACGAAGGCGGTGGCCGAACTCGCTGACGACGAGCTCGGCGGTGTCGGCGTCGATCACCTGATTGACCGTCGCCATGACGCCCATCTTCATCAGTGCCCTGACGACATCCGTGCCGCGCTCGGCCATGCGGTTGGCGAGCTCGGCGACAGTGATGGTCTCGGGGATCACGACGTCGCGCGTCACCTTCGTCTGCTCGGCCTCGCCGTGCAACCGCATCCGCTCGCGCTCGCGGGCGCGCCGTACGGAGGCGATGCTGCGGGTGCGCTCGTCCTCGTCCGAAAGCGCACGGGTGACGGTCAGCTTACCGGTGCGGCGGCGCGGCTCGTCGCGTCGCGTCGGCGTGGGCGGTCGCGGTGCAGGACGGCCGCGACGGAATGCGGTTGCCGGCGTTTCCTCTTCTTCCTCGGCCGGCATCGCCACCTTGCCGGCCGCGGCGAGCGCCGCGACCTTTGCCGCCGCTGCCTTGCCAGCACGCTCGGCGACCTCACGCCGCAACTCTTCTTCCTTGCGGCGCGACTCTTCCGCGGCCGAGCGCTGCTTGCTTTCCTCCAGCGCGCGCTTCTTGGCCTCTTCTTCCTCGGCGCGTCGATGGACTTCTTCCTCGGCCTGCCGTTCCGCCTCTTCAACGGCGCGGGCGGCCTCCTCGCGGCGGCGATCTTCTTCGGCAAGAACGGCGCGGTGGCGCGCGTCGGCATCGGCCTTGGCGGCGTCCTGCACGACGCGCAATCGGCTCGCGCGTTCATCGGCGGTCAGCGCGCGCGGCGGCATCGAGACGACGCGGCGCGCGGTTTCGCCCGGTGTCGCCGGGGCAGGCGAAGGCGCCGACTGCGGTGCACGTGCGGTCGCGGGTGAGGCGGCTTCGTCCTTTGCCGACTCCGGCGCCTGACCCGGCAGGATCAGCCGCCGCTTCGGCCGCACCTCGACCGCTACGGTCTTCGACCGGCCGTGCGAAAAGCTCTGCTTGACCTGACCGGGCTCACTTGGCCGGTTCAGTCCAAGCGTGCCGCTGCGCAAGGTCAGCGAGGGTCGCTTCTGTTCTTGGTCTACGTCACTCATTCGTTCTAATACCGCCATCTCGCTGCGACGGGGCCGCCGTCGCGATGCCTGACCCTTGGAGCATTGCGCCCGCGCGAAACCCGGCGAGCCGCTGCAACTCCATCCGGAGCCGCGAGCATAACGGCCCGGGCCCCACCGAAACGAACGCCACCCTCTCGCGGCCGAACACACCGCTCATTTCCTCGGCGTCGAGCACGCTGGCTGACGCCACGCCGGGCGCGGCTGCCGCCATGCGGCGGCGCCCCGCCTCGGCGCCGTCTCGGGCAAGTAGCAGCAGCGCCGCGTTGCCGCGGCGCACCGCTTCATTCACCCGCTCGTAGCCCGCCACCGCCAACCCGGCCCGGCGCGTTAGCCCCAGCGCATCGCAGCAGCGCCGTGCCAGCAAGACTTCACAGCGGTCGGCGAGTTCCGCCGGCGCCACCACCGGACGCCGCGCTGCGCGCGCGAACACGCGCTTCGCCACCGCCCGCTCCACTATATCCCTGCGAGGCAGCAACCACAAACCCCGTCCGGGCAAACGCGCGTCGACATCCGGCACAATCGTGCCGTCCGGGCCGACTACGAAGCGCAACAGCCGGACGCGATCGTGGCTTTCGCCGGTGACGACGCAACGTCGTTGCGGCCCGGTCTCCGAAGGGTTGGCGGCCGACGGGGCGAGCTTCGCGGCGGCGCTCGTCGCTTCTACTCCTTCTCCGCCGGCGTTTCGGCATCCTCGTCGCCAAACCAGCCGAGATGCCGCCGTGTCGTCATGATCATGTCGTTCGCGGCATCGAGTTCGAGTTCAACCCCGCCTTTATCCGATGCGGCGAGCATCTCGATCAGCTCGTCGCCCGCCAGATCGGCGAAATCGTCGAGCGTCTTGACGCCTTTTTCGCCAAGCGCCACCAGCATGCCGGAGCTTAGGCCCTCGAGCGAGGCGAGTTCGTCGCTGACGCCAAGCTCGTGGTAGCGCGTGGCGTATTCTTCGTCGCGCCGTTCCAGCGCGGCGCGGGCGCGCGCCTGCAGCTCGTTGGCGATGTCTTCATCAAAGCCCTCGATCCCGGCGAGATCCGAGGTAGCGACATACGCGACCTCTTCCAGCGTGCTGAACCCCTCGGTGACCAGCAGGTGGGCGATCACGTCGTCGATGTCGAGCGCGTCGATGAAGAGCTGGCTGCGGACGCGGAATTCCTCGGTGCGCCGCTCGCTTTCCTCGGCCTCGGTCAGAATGTCGATGTCCCACCCGGTGAGCTGCGAGGCGAGCCGTACATTCTGGCCGCGGCGGCCGATCGCCAGGCTGAGCTGGTCGTCGGGAACGACGACCTCGATGCGCTTTTGCTCTTCGTCCATGACGACTTTGGTGACTTCGGCCGGTGCGAGCGCATTGACGACAAACGTCGCGGGATCCTGCGACCACGGAATGATGTCGATTTTTTCGCCCTGCAGCTCGCCGACCACGGCCTGGACGCGGCTGCCGCGCATGCCAACGCAGGCGCCGACCGGGTCGATGCCGCTGTCGCGCGAGATGACCGCGATCTTGGCGCGGCTGCCGGGGTCGCGCGCCACCGCCCGGATTTCGATGATGCCATCATAGATTTCCGGCACTTCCTGCGCGAACAGCTTCGCCATGTATTGCGGATGCGTGCGCGACAGGAAGATTTGCGGCCCGCGCGGCTCCTGGCGCACGTCATAAATATAGGCCCGCACGCGCTCGCCTTGGCGGAAGGTTTCGCGCGGCAGCAGCTCATCACGTCGCAGCATCGCCTCGGCGCGACCGAGATCGACAACGACATTGCCGAACTCGACACGCTTGACGAGCCCGTTGACGATCTCGCTGACACGGTCCTTGAACTCGTTGTACTGGCGCTGCCGTTCGGCGTCGCGGACCTTTTGGACGATGACCTGCTTCGCGGTCTGCGCGGCGATGCGGCCGAAATCGATCGGCGGCAGCGGGTCCGTGATGAAATCGCCAACCTCGGCCTCGGCGTTAAGCCGTTTCGCGGCGGGCAATGGAATGTGGGTCGCCTCGTTCTCGACGACATCGACCACCTCACGAAAGCGCAAGAGGCGGATTTCGCCGGTGCGACGGTCGATCTCAGCGCGGATGTCGTATTCCTGGCCGTATTTCGAGCGGCCGGCCTTCTGAATCGCCTGCTCCATCGCCTCGAGGACTTCGTCCTTGTCGATACCCTTGTCGCGCGCGACGGTGTCGGCGACCTGCAGAAGCTCGGGGCGGGCGTAGGTGAGGGTGCTTTCCATCGATTTCGATGCCTTAGTGCAGCGGGGTGGCGTGGGCTTTCAACAAATCATCGGTGATGATCAGCTTGGCCTTGGCGATATCGCCGAGCGGCAGGCCGACTTCGCCCGCCTCGGCGCGCAAGCGCACCTGGTCGCCGGCACGGCCAAGCAACCGGCCGCGGAAGCGCTTGCGGCCGTCGAGCGGCTGGGTCAGCTCGATCCTGGCCTCGAAGCCGGCGAAACGGTCGTAATCCTCGGGCCGGGTCAGCGGCCGATCGAGACCGGGCGAGCTCACCTCGAGCATGTAGGCGCCTTCGACCGGATCGGCAACATCAAGCAGCGCCGACACCGAGCGGCTGATCTCGGTGCAATCGTCGACGGTCATCGGGGCGTCGTCAAGCCGCTCGGCCATGATCTGTAGCGTGGCGCGGCGGGCTCCGAGAAACGCAATGCGCACCAGACGATAGCCCATTGCTTCGAGCGAAGGCTCGATAATCGGCGCGATATCGTCGGCTGTCTTCGGCGCGGTGCTCGGCAAACTTTCGTCCTGCTGGATGCCAAATAAAAAGTGGGCCGCCGGCCCACTCAGCAAACTTCGATTATGGGACTTTGTTGTTGCGGCATATATAGGAAAATTCTCTCGCAAGGCAAGGATGTTGCCGACCGTTCCCGCGTCTCGCGGCGCCTAGGGCTGGATATCGATCGGCGTGCCATCGGGCACCGCGTCCCAGATCTTGACGATCGCCGCGTTGCCGACGGCGATGCATCCCTCGGTCCAGTCCTTGACCCACAGCGGCGGGTCATAGGGCCCGTAATTGGCGGGCATGCCGTGGATATCGATGTCTCCACCGGGTGAGACGTGCTCGCTCGCCGCCCGCGCGCGGTCCTCCGCGTCGGGATAGGAGATATGGAGCTCGCGCGTCCATCGCGTCCTCATCGACCGCCCATCGATGCGATAGACGCCTTCGGGGGTACGGCCGTCGCCTTGGCGCCGTTTCGGGCCGCGTGGATGCTCGCCGAGCGCGATCGGAAAAGACTCGAAGGTCTCGCCGTGGCTTTTTAATTCCAAGACGCGCTTGCCCTTCAGCACGACGATCTCATCGGCGAATTTCGGCTGCGGCGCTGATGGGGGCGGGGCGAGCGCTGTTGCCGGTCGCGCCGGTGATCCGAACAGCGATGCGATGGTGGCGTCGAAGTTGGCACAGCCGCCGACCACCAAGGGAAGCACCAGGGCCAAGACAAGCGAAAACGCACGACGTGTCGGATGAGGCATGGGCACGGATTAAAACCAGAGATGCAAGGGCCAGGGTTTAGGCAATTCGCCGCGCCCGTCGGATAAAGCGCAGGAAGGCGGGCGTTCGGTCGACCTTGCGCGCTTTCCGTTCGTAGCGCGTCGCCGGCCAATCTTCGGGCCGCTCGCGCCAGTCGGCGGGCCGACGGGCTGTCCAAGAAAACGCCGGGTGATTCGTGGCGTGCTCCAGCATCCAGCTCAGATAGCCGGGGTCATCGGTTGCGAGGCGCAACTCGGCGCCGTCGGTCATGATCTCGGCGAGGCGGTCGAGCGTTGCCGGCGCAACGAGACGGCGCTTGTGGTGGCGCGCTTTCGGCCACGGATCGGGGAAAAGGATGAACACGCGGCCGACCGACCGAGGCGTCAGCGCCGCCAACAACGGGCGCGCGTCGTTTGGGTAGAGGCGGACATTGGCGAGCCCGCGCCGGTCGATCTCGCGGAGCAGCTTGGCGATGCCGTTTTCAAACACCTCGCAGCCGACAAAGCCGATACCGGGGTGGCTTTCCGCCTGTGCGGCGAGATGCTCGCCGCCGCCGAAGCCGATCTCCAGCCAGATCTCGCGCGGCGGCGCTGGGAAGAGGCTCGCGGGATCGAGTAGGCCATCTTCAGGCACGGCGAACGACAGAAGCGGCAGCAAGCTCGATTGCCGCTCGCGCTGGCCGGCGCGCAACGGCCGCCCGCGGCGCCGGCCGTAAAACAGCTCGCGGTGATGCGACGCTCCCGCCAACTCCTCAGAACGCGCGGCGGAGCTCGTCGGCAAGATCGGTCCGCTCCCATGAGAACGCCCCCGACGGCTCGGGGTTGCGGCCGAAATGGCCATAGGCCGAGGTCGGCGTGTAGATCGGCTTGTTGAGGCTGAGATGGGTGCGGATGCCGCGCGGTGACAAATCCATCAGGTCGTTGAGCACGCGTGCCAGTTTCTCCTCGTCCACCGAGTCGCCGGTGTTGACGTAGAACGACAGCGGTTTGGCGACGCCGATTGCATAGGCGACCTGGATCGTGCAGTGCTCGGCGAGTCCGGCCGCCACGACATTCTTCGCCAGGTAGCGCGCGGCGTAGGCGGCCGAGCGGTCGACCTTGGTTGGGTCCTTGCCCGAAAACGCGCCGCCGCCATGCGGGGCGTAGCCCCCATACGTATCGACGATGATCTTGCGCCCAGTGACGCCGGCATCGCCGTCCGGGCCGCCGATCACAAACCGACCGGTCGGGTTGACCAGGAAATTGCCCTCGTCGCACATCCAGCCTGAGGGCAGCGCGTCGAGCACGAAGGGCCGCACGATCTCGCGCACATCCTCCTGGTCGACGCGCTCGGAGTGCTGGATCGAGACCACCAATTTGGTCGCGCGGACTGGCTTGCCGTCGACATATTGCAGCGTCACCTGGCTCTTCGAATCGGGGCCGAGATCGGGTGTCTTGCCCGAGTGCCGCGCCTTCGACAGCGCTTCCAGTATCTTGTGCGAGTAGTAGATCGGGGCGGGCATCAGCGCGGGCGTGTGGTCGCAGGCAAAGCCGAACATCATGCCCTGGTCGCCGGCGCCCTCGTCCTTGTTGCCGGACATGTCGACGCCCTGGGCGATATCGGCCGACTGGTTGTGGATGTGGCAGGACACGTCGGCGTGCTGCCAATGGAAATTGTCCTGCTCATAGCCGATCTCACGGATCGCCTTGCGGGCGACCTCGATCAGCTGCTCCCCAGTGATCGAGCCGGGGCCGCGGGTTTCACCGGCGAGCACGACCCGGTTGGTCGTGACCAGCGTCTCCACACCGCATCGCGCCTGGGGCTCGGCGGCGAGGTAGGTGTCGACGATGGCGTCGGAGATGCGGTCGCAGATCTTGTCCGGATGACCCTCGGACACCGACTCGCTGGTGAATACAAAGTCGCGTTTCAGCAAGGCACAATCCCCTATCGTCAGCCGGACATGGCGGTCCGGCGCCAGCGCGTGGTTGTCGAATGTCGTGTCGCAGCCGTCAAGCCCGAACTTGGTACCGCCGGACCGCGGCCCTCGTCGTCAGGCCGGTTCGGCTGCGGCGACGAGCGCCTTTGCGAGATCGAACAGGCGACGGCGCGTCGCGGCGTCTTCGATGCCGTAATAGGCATCGACCAGTTCAAGCGTATCGCGCTTACGCAGCGGGTCGTTGTCGAAGCCTTCCTGCGGTGACTCTTCAAAGCCCGACGGGATCGCCGGTGCGCGGACGGGATCGGTTTCGTCGTAGAAGAACGATACCGGCACGTCGAGCACGCGGCTCAACTCCAACAGCCGGCTCGCCCCGATACGGTTGGCGCCGCGCTCGTATTTCTGCACCTGCTGAAAGGTGAGGCCGATCGCCTCGCCAAGCTTTTCCTGGCTGAGGCCCAGCATGTTACGGCGCAGCCGCACACGTGAGCCGACATGAACATCGATCGGATTCGGCCGATCGGTCTTGCGGCGGCCGGGACGCCGCGGAACTCTCGTATTGGCCATTAGGTACGCTCGCCTGACATAAAGGCGGGCTTGATAGTGCATACGATCGTAGGCAGTCAATAACGTGTGTTATACAACCATATATTGAGAGTCGCTTATATGGTGGAACGCCTCCAGGCCGGTACGAGGCCGATGGTCGTCGCGACGGCGAGCATTCCGAAAAAAATCCAGTCGCCCAAATAGAAATACAGCGTCGCCCGCCCGGCGGCCGGCAGCGTCACGTCGTCATAGCCGATCGCGTCGAGGCCGGTATGCGCGAGAACGCGTCCCTCTGCGTCGATGACACCGGTAATGCCGTTATTGGCGACCCGCACCAGTGGAAGTCCTTCCTCGACCGCGCGGGTGCGAGCCATCGCGAAATGCTGGTAGGGTCCAGCCGACCGACCATACCAGGCGTCATTCGAAACATTGAGCATCCAGGCCGGACGATTGTTCTTGTCGAGGACGGCGTTGGGGAAGATCGCCTCGTAGCAGATCAGCGGCGAGAACGGCGGCAGCCGATCGACGGTCAAAGTCCGAGGACCCGGCCCGGCGCTGAGGTCGATACTGCCGGGAGTAAATTTCTTCAGCGGCAGCACATCGCTTAGCGGCATGTATTCGCCGAACGGCACGAGATGCGCCTTGTCGTATTGGGCGATGATCTGGGCAGCGGGATCGACGACCTCGACGCTGTTCCACACCTGGTCGACCGGCCCGGAGAGCGGCGCGCCGCGCAGCGCCCCGGTGATCACATAGCCGTCTCGCGGCGCCACCGCGGCGATCGCTTGGCGATGCGGTTCGTCGCGCTCGAGAAAAAAGGTAGCTGCGGCTTCGGGCCAGATCACGGCAGTCAGCGGATGAGGCACCGGCGCGGCGCTCAGTTCGATGAGGCGGCGGAAATTCTCCTCCGCCGCAGCCGGGTCCCACTTCGCGGTTTCGGCGATCGACGGCTGCACCAGGCGCAGCCAAATCCCGGTCTCCGTGGTCGGCGCCGTATGGAGCCGAATCGCGCCGGCGCCGGCCGGAACCGCGATCAGGAGCGCCGCAGCAATTGCCGGCAGCGCGCGGCGCCAGGGCCCGACCGGGCTCAGCGACGCCGCGCCGAGTAGGGATAGCAGCGCCGCCGCCAACACCGTCACAAAGCTGAGGCCGTAAATCCCGAACCAACTGGTGCTTTGCAGCATCGGTAGCGCGCCCGGAAACCCACCAGCCCAGACGTAACCGATGAGGTTCCACGGAAAACCGGTAAAGAGATGGCCGCGCAGCCATTCCGATGCGCACCATGCCACCGTGAACAAGCACAGCCAAGCAAGGCCGGTCAGGCGGAATCGATGTCTCGCGAGCGCCGCGACATAAACACAGACGCCGACGAAGGCGGAGAGCACGACCGGCATGCCGAACAGCCCGAACGGCAATACCGGCCAGTACCGGCCGATATCGACAAACATTGCGGCGGCAATCCAGTAGAGCCCGGCGGTGAAATGCCCGAGCGCGAAGATGTAGGCGAGCCGCCCCGAGGCGCCGGGCGTCTTGCTGCCGTCGTCGAGCCACAGATAGAGCGGGATCGTCGCGAAGACGATTGGCGTCAGATCGACCGGCGGCAGGGCCGCCGCCATCAGCGCGCCGAGCACAAAGGCGATGCCGTAGCGGCGCCACCCTTGGTGCGCTGCCATTTCCTGCGCGATCCGACACAGCGGTGTCGCCATGCGGGCGCCTGGCGGTGCGCGCAGCAGTGTCGTATCAGGCACTGGCGAGGCCTTTGCCGTCACCGCCGGGGAGAGGTGGCAGGCCGCGTACGCGCAGCCGTTTGATGCGGCGCGGGTCGGCGTCGAGCACCTCGAATTCCAGACCGCCGGGGTGAGGGATCACCTCGCCGCGTCGCGGCACGCGGCCGGCGAGGGTGAATACCAGCCCGCCCAACGTATCGACGTCCCCATCCTCCCCGTTGTGGCGCAGTCTTGTGTTGTGCTGCTCCTCGAAAGTCTCGATCGGCAGCCGCGCGTCGGCGATGATCGTGCCGTCAGGTCGCTCGATCAGCGTTGGGGTCTCGTCGACATCGTGCTCGTCCTCAATGTCGCCGACGATCTCCTCGATCACATCCTCGATCGTCACCAGCCCGTCGATGCCGCCGAATTCGTCGACAACCATCGCGATATGGGTGCGCGACTGGCGCATCTGCACCAGCAGGTCGAAGACCGGCAGCGACGGAGCCACCACCAGCACCTTGCGGATCATCGAGGCGAGCTTTGCCGGGCGGCGGTCGGCGACCGGCGCCAGCACATCTTTGACGTGGACAAAGCCAACCACATCATCGAGCGTCTCGCGATATACCGGCACGCGCGAATGACCATGTTCGATCAATAGCTTGACGAGATCGCTGAAGGGCCGTTCGATATCGAAGGCGACGACATCGCCACGCGGCACCATGATGTCGGCTGCATTGCGGTCGTGGACCTTCAGCACGTTGCCGATCAGCACGCGTTCTTGCGCGGTGATCGGACTTTCCTCGTGGGGGACGCTGGGCGCGGCGATCATCTCGTCGATCGCCTCCCGGGTATCCCGCGTCCGCCACAGCAGCCGCAACCAATGGCGCAGACGTCCGGCGGACCCGTGGTGTTCGTGATGGCCGTCAGTACTTGGCGGCTCGGCTTCGCTCATCGGGTATGAAATCCGCGTTTTGTCTCAGATGGTGTCGCGATAGGGGTTCGGCACCCCCAGTTCGGCCAATATAGCGATTTCCCTCGCTTCCATCGCCGCCGCATCGCGGTCGTCGATATGGTCATGACCTAGCAGATGCAGCACGCCGTGTACGACTAGGTGGCGCAGATGGTCGGCGAGCGGCTTCCGCTGCTCAGCCGCTTCTCGGCTCACTGTCTCGAACGCCAGCACGACATCGCCAAGCAGTAGCGGCGCGCCGGGCGGGGGCGGGGCCGTGAGCTCGATGCCGGGGGACACGAGGGAAAACGCCAGCACATTGGTCGGCGCGTCCTTGCCGCGCCAGTCGCGGTTGAGCACGCGCTGCGCGTCGTCATCCGCAAGGGTGATGTCAACCACCGAACCGCCGGGCGCCTCCTCGCGCCGTAACGCAAGCCGCCCCGCTTCACGGGTCAGCATCGGCGCGTCAGGACACGCTTGCTCCCAGGCGGCGCAAGGGGTCGACACTTCGATCGTCAGTTCACCGGCGTCGATCATCGCTTCGCTTCCTTGTCACGCGCCTCGTAGGCGCCGACAATCTTCGCGACGAGCGGGTGACGAACCACGTCCTTCTCGGTAAAGCGCACGACCGATACGCCCTCGACCCCCGTTACTGCCTCGAGCGCGTCGGTAAGGCCTGACTTGGTCTGCGCAGGCAGATCGACCTGACTCGGATCGCCGGTCACCACCATGCGCGAGCCCTCGCCGAGCCGGGTCAGGAACATCTTCATCTGCATCGGCGTGGTGTTCTGCGCCTCGTCGAGGATCACAAACGCCCGCGCCAGTGTGCGGCCGCGCATGAAGGCGAGCGGCGCGACCTCGATCTCGCCGGTGCCCATGCGCTTGGCGATCTGGTCGGCCGGCAGCATGTCGTTGAGCGCGTCGAACAGGGGCCTCAGATAGGGATCGACCTTCTCGCGCAGGTCGCCCGGCAGAAAGCCGAGCCGCTCGCCCGCCTCAACCGCCGGACGCGATAGGATGATGCGCTCAACCCCTCCGGTCATGAGCAGATCGACCGCCGCGGCGACCGCGAGATAGGTTTTGCCGGTTCCCGCCGGTCCCAGCCCGAACACCAGCTCGTGCTCGCGCATCGCCTTAACGTAGAGCGCTTGCGCCGCCGAGCGCGCGGCGATCCGCCGCTTGCGGGTGCGGAAACCGACATCCTCGCGCCACAGGCTTAAATTTTTGTCGTCGCGCTCCGCCTGCGCGAAGCGCAGCGCCGCATCGACCGCCGCGACATCCACCTCGTCACCGTGCTTTAGGCGCTCGTAAAGGTTGGTGAGCGCGAGATGCGCGATCTCGGTCGCCGAGGCCGAGCCGGAGATCGCCAGTCGGTTGCCCCGCGGCACCAGCGCCACGCCGAGCTGCCGCTCGATCTGGTCGAGATGCGCGTCGCGGTCACCGTAGAGCAGCGGCAGCAGCAGATTGTCATCGAATTCGAGCTGACTGCGCCCGCCCGGCGCGTCAGCGATGGCGGTCGGCGCGGCGCTCATTGCGCCGCCTCGTCGAAATTGCTTGCGATAACGCCGGCGAGGCTGTTCGACGTCATAGCCGTGA
Source organism: uncultured Alphaproteobacteria bacterium (assembly GCA_963712835.1). GTDB lineage: Bacteria > Pseudomonadota > Alphaproteobacteria > ATCC43930 > CGMCC-115725 > DATARH01. The sequence continues at coordinate 611,660 of CAVQJJ010000002.1, forward strand.
TCTGGACCGGCACGATCTTGCCGATTATCTCGGGCGCCGCATCCGCGTGAACCGGCTGGAGGTAAGGGCTGCGTCCGACGAGTTGGCCATCGTGACGACCCCGCTTCTCGAACAGCACCGGCATCGTCGCGCCGATTGCGGCTGCATTGAATGCGCGCTGCTGTTGTTGCAACAACGCCTGCAATTCGGTGAGCCGCTTGGCTTTTACCGCCTCGGGCAGCTGCTTTTCGCTCGCCGCAGGGGTACCCGGCCGTGGCGAATACTTGAACGAGAACGACTGGGCGAACCCGATTTCAGCGACGAGGTCGAGCGTGGCGCGGAAATCCAAATCGCTTTCTCCTGGGTGGCCGACGATGAAATCCGACGATAAGGCGAGGTCCGGCCGGGCCTGCCGCAATTTCTGGACCGTACGGCGATAGTCGTCCGCCGTGTGGCGCCGGTTCATTGCCGCGAGAATGCGGTCCGAGCCGCTTTGCACCGGCAAATGCAGGAACGGCATGACCTGCTCGACATCGCGATGCGCGGCGATCAGCGCGTCATCGACATCACGCGGGTGCGAGGTCGTGTAGCGTAGCCGCTCCAGCCCCGGCAGGCGGGCGAGCGCGCGCAGCAGGTCGCCGAGGCTCCATTCGCCGCCGCCATTTGATCCATTTGGTGGGCCGGCGCCGTGGTAGGCGTTGACGTTTTGGCCCAGCAGCGTGATCTCGCGTGCGCCGGCCGCGATGAGCCGTTCCGCCTCGCTAATGACCTGCGCCGCCGGTCGCGAAAACTCGGCCCCGCGCGTATAGGGCACGACGCAGAACGTGCAGAACTTGTCGCAGCCTTCCTGGATCGACAGCAGCGCGGTGACGCCAGCCGGGGTCGTCATCGCCGGCAGATGGTCAAATTTTGGCTCTGGCGGGAAGCTGGTGTCGAGCACGCCGCCGCCTTCGCGCGACGCTCGGGCGATCAGCTCGGGCAGGCGGTGATAGGTCTGCGGACCGAGCACCATATCGACAAACGGCGCGCGTCGCATGATCTCTTCGCCCTCGGCCTGGGCGACACAACCGGCGACCGCTACCAGCATGCGCTTGCCGTCGCGTTCCTTGGCCTGCTTCAGCCGGCGGATGCCGCCGAGTTCGGAAAACACCTTCTCGGCTGCTTTCTCGCGGATATGGCAGGTGTTGAGGATCACCAGGTCGGCACCGTCGGGCGTTTCCGCCGGCGCATAGCCCAACGGCGCCACGAGTTCCGCCATGCGGGCGGAGTCGTAGACATTCATCTGGCAGCCATAGGTCTTGATGAAGAGGCGCTTCTGCATCAGCCGGCCGCCGCGTGTAATTCGTCCGGGATCGGCTCGGGAAGGGGCGCTGGAAGCGGAGCTTCCGGTGCCTCTTTGCGGCCGGCGAGCGAGCGGCCGACGCCGCGGCTCACCCGCTGATGGCAGAAATCGGCGAGCGCCTTGCGCGATAAGAAGTCGGCGACCATGACCGGTGGGTGGAACTCGACGATCGCTTCGAGCTCGCCCAGGCCAAGCAGCCGCCACAGATGGGGCGCTAAAGCCATATCGCCGTACCAGGCGAAGAGCGACCTGAGCCGCCGGCCGATCGGCAGCCCGTCCAGCCTGGTATAGGCGACCGAGACCGGCTGCACGATAATCGGCATATCCTTGTTGAACACCACGCTGAACAGCGCGCTCTTGAACGGCAGCACGAAATTGCCGTCGCCGCTGGTGCCTTCCGGGAACAGGATCAGCGCGTCGCCCACCGCGAGCCGCTCGGCGATCGCGTCGCGTTGCTGCGCGGTGCTGCGCACCTGGCGATCGACAAAGACCGAGCGCTGCAGCTTGGCGAGCCAGCCGAAAAACGGCCAGCCGGCAATCTCGCTTTTGGCGACGAATGAGCCGGGGATCAGCGAACCCAATACAGCGATGTCGATGTAAGAGATGTGGTTCGACGCGAACAGCACCGGGCGCGCGGCGACCGGCTCGCCGATCTGGCGAACGTCGAAGCCGAGAATCCGGCAGCAGCGACGGTGATAGAAGCGTGGCAACTGCGCCACCCACGGGCGCCGCAGGATGAGCCCAATACCCTGTATCGGCATCAACAGGAGGGTCCAGACGAGATACGCCGCGATCCGCCGCACCCTCAGCCCTGTCGAACCCATGCTATCGAATGTGCCCAATTGCCCCTTCGTCTGATTGTCCCTACGCCCAGCTCTCTTTTGCCCACTGGCCCTTGGCCCATTGGTCCTTGGACTGCCGCACGTAATGGCGCGAGTATTTCTCGGTCACGAGGTCGGTCTTGACCACCACGTTGATATCGGTGGTGTTGAACTGATGGTCGATGACCGCGCCATCGCCGACAAACCCGCCGAGCCGCAGATAGCCCTTGATGAGCGGGGGCAACTGGCTCCGTGTGCGTTCGGAATCGATACCCTCGAGATGGAGCCGCTGCATATCGACATAACGCTCGGGCAGCGCGCGAGTGCGCAATTCCAACGGAGCGAGATGGTGATGGTACAAATAGGATAGCGGCGCCGCCAACTGCTCGGGATCGGTGCCCGGCAGGCTCGCGCAGCCGAACATCAGCTCGATGTCGTAGTGGAAGACATAGGCGGCGATGCCGCTCCACAACAACGGCATCACCGCTCGCGCGCGGTAGGCCGGGTCGACGCACGACCGGCCGAGCTCGAGCACTGGGCCGGGATAGGCCGCGAGCCGTGAGATGTCGTATTCCGCGGCCGAATAGAATTGGCCGCAGCGCCGCGCAGCTTCGCGCCGGATCAGGCGATAGGTGCCGACGACCGCGTCGGCGCCTTGGCCGTGCGCATGATCGAGTACCATCAGATGGTCGCAGAACTCGTCGAACGGATCGCCGTCGCGCTTGAGGCGCGCCATGCTGGGCGAGGGCCGCGCGCCCATCGTCTCGTAGAAGATACGGTAGCGGAGGGCTTGCACCGCATCGATGTCTTCGGCGGATATCGCGAGCCGCACCTGCAACGGGCCGCTGACGACATCCAGAATCAAGGCGCTTTCCGGTTCACCGGGTCGGTCGAGCGCCGTTGCCGGGTCGCGCGAGATGACGGCGGAGTCGGCCATTGTGCCGACGATCACGCGGCGAAACCTCGAATGTTTCGCCAATTGTCTTGCGGGTCGAGCACTGGCGTTGGCGTCATGGGCAATGTCACTCGGGCTTGCGCTGGCCGCCACGTTTGATGGCGTAGAGCTCCAGCCGATGCCCGACCAAGTCGTAGCCAAGCTGTTCGGCGACGAAATGCTGCAGCTTTTCTATTTCATCATTGCGAAACTCGATGACCTGACCCGATTGCAGGTCGATCAGGTGATCGTGATGCGCGCTCGGCATTTCCTCGTAGCGCGATCTCCCATCGCCAAAATCGTGCCGCGCCAATATGTTAGCTTCCTCGAACAGCCGTACCGTGCGGTATACGGTGGCGATCGAGATGCGCGGATCGATCTCGGTGGCGCGGCGATAGACCTGCTCGACATCTGGATGGTCGGCCGAATCGGACAACACCCGGGCGATGATCCGGCGCTGCTCGGTCATCTTCAGGCCTTTTTCCTCGCAGAGTTGCTCGAGGCGGGAGGTCATGGGATCGCGGTCCCGGCAAATGGCGCCGGGACATTATAGCCGGTTCCGTCGAGTGAGCCTATGTCCGCGACACCGATATTACGACCGCCCATTGTGCGGCGGATCGGCTGCGCGATCAGACGCGGCCTCGCCGCGCCCGCGTGCCGAGCCCGATCTCCTTGGCCAGCCGGCTGCGTTGCCGGGCGTAATTGGGCGCCACCATCGGATAGTCGCTCGGCAGGCCCCAGCGCTCGCGATAGGCCTCGGGGCTCATATTGTAAGCCGTCTTGAGATGGCGCTTCAGCATTTTGAGCTTCTTGCCGTCTTCAAGGCAGACCAGGTAGTCCGGCTGGATCGATTTCTTGACGCTTACCGCCGGCTGCGGCCGAGTCGTCGGCGCGGCCGCAGGGGCGCTGCCGATATTGGCGAGCGACTGATAGACCTGGTTGATCAACTGGCCCAGATCACCGACCGCCACGGTGTTGTTGGAGACGTGCGCGGCCACGATCTCCGTTGTCAGAGCCAGCAAATCGCCTGACTGGTCCGTATCGTCCATATTGTCCTTCCTACTACTGAACCGCCGAGAAGCATAAGTAACGGAACAAAGCTGCGCAATGCGCTATTTGCAAATCTTGTGCAACTCGTTGCGACATTCAATTCCCGCGCAGAACAGCAACGAAACTTAGCCAGTAAACCGTCCAACCTTGCTGTTCACCGCGCGCGCAGCGCCAGCCGCAGGATCATCGCATCGACGCGGCCGTCGGGTCGGCTGTAGTAACGGGCGCGCCGACCGACCGCGACAAACCCCGCGGCACGATAGAGATCGGTTGCCGCGTCGTTATCGACCGCGACTTCCAGCACTATCGACGGCAGGTGCCGCCGTGTCGCTTCGCTGATTGCCTTCCGCAACAGCTCTTGTGCGACCCCGCGGCGGCGCCAAAGCGGCGCGACACCGAGCGACAGCACCTCACACTCGTTGCCAAGGTCGCGCACCAGGATGAACCCGGCCGGCTCCTCGTCCTCGATAGCGAGCCAACCGAACCCGCCGGACAGCGCCATGATCCGCGCAAGGGCCGGGGCCTCCCACGGGTCGTCGGGGAAGCAGGCGCGATGAAGGGCCGCCAGCGCTTCCATCGCGGTCGCCGGGATCGGCTCGATGCGTCGGCTCATATCCGCTATTCGCCGCCGGTCATATCCGCTGTTCGCCGCCGTGCCGCGCCTTCGGAAAGCTTACATCGGGCGGCCGCAAGTACAGCGGGTGCGCTGCGGGGTCAGCGCGTTCCGGCCAGCGCCGCAGCGCGGTCAGCAAACCTAGCGCATCTGGCGCCGAATTCGGCACGAGGCGCAACACCGGCCGGTTGCCTATAGCCGCTGCCGCCGCCTCCGCCGCGTCGCCGGCGATTGCCAATTCGCCGTCACCGACCCACGCCGCGAGGCGTTCCGGCGGGACTGCCTCCGGCCCGGCGACAGGCATGTGGCGCACGTCGAGCAGCTGCAGATACAAATCGTCGCGCCGGCTATCGAGTGCGACCAGCATTCTCATGCCGTCTTCCGCGATCGGGCCCGCGACCGCGGCGAAGCTGCTCACGCCGACCAGTCGCGCTCCGGCCGCCAGTGCCAAGCCATGCGCGGCCGCCAGCCCGGCGCGGATGCCGGTGAACCCGCCCGGCCCGATTGTCACGGCCACGGTGTCGATATTTTTTGGGGAAAGGTCCGCGGCCGCCATGACCCGGTCGATCATCGGCAGCAGCGCCTCGGCATGGCCATGCCGCATTTCCTGCCGTTCGTGCGCCAATACCGCATCGTCAAGCCCGACCGCGACCGAACAGGCCGAACCGGCGGTATCGAACGCCAGGATGACCGGCGCTCGCGATGCAGACATCGTGGGGAAGGGGCGGCGCCCCTAGACGGCGCGCACCTCAACGACTTCGGGGATGTAATGGCGCAGCATGTTCTCGATGCCCGCCTTGAGGGTCGCGGTCGAACTCGGACAACCCGAACACGAGCCCTGCATGTGCAAGTAGACGATGCCGTCCTCGAAATCCTCGAAGATGATGTCGCCGCCATCCTGCGCGACCGCCGGCCGAACCCGGGTCTCGAGCAGCTCCTTGATCGCCGAGACTACCTCGTCGTCCTCGCCCTCGGCCGTTGCGGTTACCGCCGCGCCGGTGACGACCGGCTGGCCCGAGGTGAAATGCTCCATGATCGCCGCCAGCACCGCCGGCTTCAGCTGGAACCAGTCGGCGTCGCCGGTCTTCGTCACGGTGATGAAATCGCCGCCGAGAAAGACGCCGTCGACCTCGGACAACCCGAACAGCCGCTCGGCGAGCGGCGAGCGCGCCGCAGCCGATGCGGCATCGGTAAAGTTCGCCGTCCCTGTCTCCATCACCGCGCAGCCCGGCAGGAATTTCAGCGTCGCCGGGTTGGGCGTCTGCTCGGTCTGGATGAACATCGGTGGGACTCCGTAAATCTGTGAGGCGGCGGGCTGCCTATAGGATGGGGATGTTCAGCGGAAAATCCAAGCGCCGCGGTCAACTAATGCTGCGTTCTCTCGCTATGGCCGCAATAGGCCGGTGATGTCCTGCACCTCGCGAAGGATCGGCGTCGCGATCGCCGAGGCGCGCTCGGCCCCTCGGTGCAGGATCGCGTCGATATGGCCCGGTTCGGCCATAAGGCGCCGCATCTCGCCGCCGATCTTGCCGAGCACCTCCACCGCGACGCCCGACAGCTCCTCTTTGAAGGTAGAGAAATTCTTGCCGGCGAACCGCGCCAGCGCCTGCTCGCGGCTGAGGTCGGCGAGCGCCGCGTAGATGCCGACCAGATTGTCGGCCTCGGGCCGGGCTTCGAGCGCGGCGATCGTTTCGGGCAGCGGCTCCGGGTCGGTCTTGGCGCGCCGCACCTTCAGGGCGATCGTGTCGGCGTCGTCGGTCATGTTGAGCCGCGAATAATCCGACGGGTCGGATTTCGACATCTTGCTCTTGCCGTCGCGCAGGCTCATCACCCGTGTCGCCTCGCCGAAGATTTGCGGCTCGGGCAGTGGAAAGAAATCGCGCTCGTAGCGCCGATTGAACGCGCCGGCGATGTCGCGCGCCAGCTCGACGTGCTGCTTCTGGTCTTCGCCGACCGGCACATGGGTCGCCTTGTAGCCGATGATGTCGGCGGCCATCAGCACTGGATAGGCATAGAGGCCGAGCCCGGCCATCTCGCGCTGTTTACCGGCTTTCTCCTTGAACTGGGTCATGCGGTTGAGCCAGCCGAGCGGGGTGATGCACGACAGGATCCACGTCAGCTCCGTATGCGCCGTCACCATGCTCTGGTTGAAGATGATGCAGCGCTCGGGGTCGATGCCGGCGGCGATATAGGCGGCGGTGACCTCGCGGGTCGCGCCGCGCAGCTCGGCCGGGTCCTGCGGCACGGTCAGCGCGTGCAGATCGACGATGCAGAAGATGCATTCGTAATCGTGCTGCAGCGCGACCCAGTTGCGGATCGCGCCGAGGTAATTGCCGAGATGCAGGTTGCCGGTCGGCTGGATGCCGGAAAAAATTCTGTTCATAGCGGTGGTGGTTATCGCCCAGGACGCCTGCCGGTCAAGCGGGCAGGCGACGCAGCTCGCGCCAGTTGACGACGCCGAGCAGCAGAACCAACGCCAGGAACGCGACGAACCCGGCGGCGACCAGCCCGGCCAGTGCGGCGAGTTGCGTCGCCGTCGCGCCGCTGCTGAGCGCCGGCTCCAGCACGACTCGTAATGCCAGCAGCGCCGCGCCCATGCCGAGCGTTGCCAGCGCGATGCGTGGCAGGTTGGCGCGTGCCCGCGCGTCGAAATGGAAGTGCTCGCGCCGCGCGAGCAGCGTCATCAGCAGCACCGCCTGCAGCCAGCCAGCGACGGACAGGGCAGCGGCCACCCCGACATGCGCGAAGAATTGCATCAGGATGATGGTCAGCAGCAGATTTGTCGCCAGCGAGACCATCGCCACCTTGACCGGCGTCTTGGTGTCATGCCGCGCGAAGAAAGCCGGTGCCAGCACCTTGACCAGCACGAAAGCCGGTAGCCCGAGCGCGTAGGCGATCAGCGCCGACGCTGTCGCCGCTGCCTCGGTCGGGCCGAACGCGCCGCGCTCGAACAACACTGAGAGGATGGGTAGCGCCAGGATGGCGAGCGCCGTCGCCGCCGGCAGTGTCAGTAGCAGCGCCAGCTCGAGCCCGCGGTTTTGCGTCGCGATTGCCGCCGCCGTCTCGCCCGCGCGCACCTCGCGCGACAGCGGCGGCAGGATCGCGGTGGCGACGGCGATCCCGACCACCCCGAGCGGCAGCTGGTTCAGCCGGTCGGCGTAATAGAGATAGGACACCGAGCCGCTCGGCAGCAGCGAGGCGAGCGCGGTCGAGATCAGCAGGTTGAGCTGGGTCACCCCGGCGCCCAGCACCCCTGGCCCCATGATCCTCAACGTCTGCAGCACGCCTTCGGTCAGATGCGGCATGCGCAACCGCAGCCCTAAATCGGCGCGGTGGCACGACAGCATCAGCCAGCAGAATTGCGCGATCCCCGACAAGGTCAGCGCCCAGGCAAGCACGGTGCCGTCGGCCCAATGCAGCGCCGTCATCAGCAACAGCCCAGCGATCAGGAACAGGTTCAGCAGCACCGGGGTCGCGGCGGCAGCGGCGAACCGGTCGACCGTGTTGAGCAAACCGCCTTGCAAGGCGGTCAGCGAGATGAACAGGAGATAGGGGAACGTGATGCGCGTCAGGTTGACGACAAGCTGAAACTTGGCCGGGTCCTTCTCGAAGCCAGGAGCGATGACCCGCATCACCCACGGCATGAAGATTTCGCCGAGCGTCACGAAGATCAGCAGCGCGGCGAACAGTACGGCGAACGCCTCTTCGGCGAATTCCTTCAACGCCGGCTTGCCGCCCTCGACCAGCTTCCGGTTGGCGAGCGGCACGAAGGCGGCGCTGAACGCGCCTTCGGCGAACAAGCTGCGGAACAAATTCGGCAGGCGCTGCGCGACGAAGAACGCGTCGGCCACCGGGCCGGCGCCGAGGATCGCCGCGGTCAATATGTCGCGTGCGAAGCCGAACAGCCGGCTCACCATCGTCCAGGAGCCGACCGTGGCGACCGAGCGGAAGAGGGCCATGGGGGCGCGGTTTATCGGAAAACAGGCGCTCGGAAAACAACGCGAAAAAATCCCGCCGCCGCGACGCAATTTATCCTTGTCTTTTTTTTGTCACACAGAGTAGGCGTTGCGGCTTCCGATTCGGAGATCCGCGATGGCCGACATCAGGATGGGCGTCATCGGGTGCGGCGGCCGCATGGGCCGGATGCTGATTGCGGAGATCGCCGCCGCGGAGGGCTGCGAACTGACGGGCGGCACGACCACGCCGGGCGGCGCGACGGTCGGCAGCGACCTCGGCGAGCTGGCCGGGATCGGGCGGATCGGGCTCGTCGCCGGCAGTGCGGCGGGCGATCTGTTGCGCAAGAGCGCCGTCGCGATCGAGTTCAGCGTTGGCCCCGCGACTGCCTCGCACGCGACGCTCGCCGCCGAGCTCGGCAAGCCGCTCGTCATCGGCACCACGGGTCTCACGGCGGCCGAGACGGCCACGGTGGAGGAAGCCGCGAAACGCATCCCGATCGTCTGGGCCGCCAACACCAGTCTCGGCATCAATCTGCTGCTCGGCCTCGTCGAGCAGGTCGCGTCGCGGCTCGGATCCGATTGGGATATCGAGATCATGGAAATGCACCATCGTGGCAAGGCCGACGCGCCGTCGGGCACGGCGTTGGCGCTGGGCCGCGCGGCGGCGACGGGACGCGGCGTCGCGCTCGACGATGTCGCTCAACGTGGACGCGACGGCATCACCGGCGCGCGGCGAAACGGCGATATCGGCTTTGCCTCGCTGCGCGGCGGCGATGCGGTCGGCGATCACCATGTGATCTTCGCGGGAGGTGGCGAGCGGCTCGAACTGTCGCATCGCGCCACCAACCGCGCGATTTACGCGAAGGGCGCGGTGCGCGCGGCGCGCTGGGTGGTCGGCCAGAGACCGGGGCTCTACGGGATGAAGCAAGTGCTGGGGCTATGAGCGTCCAGCTGCACGCACCTCGGCATTGGCGTCAGCGGGAGCGCGGACACGCCCGCATTTTCGCGCGCGATCTGGCGCTTGATGGCCCGTCCTGGCGCGACCTTGTCGGTGAGGGGCTCGCGGCCCTGCGGGAAATGCGGCGCGCCGGCCAGCGGATCCATTTGGGGCCGGTGCCATTCGGTGACGGTCACCCGGTGATCGTGCTTCCGGCATTTCTTTGCTCGGATCACATGAGCCGCGGCTTGCGCGAATGGCTCAAGGCGCTCGGCTACGCGGTCGAGGGCTGGGGGCCGCGGGTCAATATCGGGCCGACCGCGAGCGCGGTCGCCTCGGTCGATACGATCCTCAAGCGCTGCACCGAGACACAGGGCTGCAAGGCGAGCCTTGTCGGCTACAGCCTCGGCGGCGTGCTGGCACGCGCGCTGGCCAGTGCCCATCCCGACCGCGTGCGGCGGGTCGTCACCGTGTGCAGCCCATTCCGCCTGCCGACGGCCAGCCCACTGGAACCGGTCTACCGGGCGCTCGCGCCGCTGCACAACGGCGAGCATTTGATGCTCGAACGGCTGACCGCGCCGCCGCCGGTGCCGACGACGGCGATCTACAGTCCGCGTGACGGCGTCGTTGCCTGGAGAAGCTGCGTCGATGCTGCGGGACCGGATCGCGAGAACATCGCCGTCGACAATCCGCACACGACGGTGCTCGCCAATCCGCGCACGCTGCGCATCATTGCCGAGCGATTGGCGGTGCCCGAATCTATGACTAAATCGGCCTAACGCTGCGTCGGATTGAGGCTTTCGCGCCAGCGCCGCAGCGCGTCGCGCAGGGTCGCGGCGACTTCGCGCCGCATTGGCGGCGGCAGGAACGCGCCGATCGGCAGGGTTTTCCCGTGCGAGGTGAGGGCAAGCCGGTTCAATTCGTCCGGGTGCTCTTCGAACACCACCCGCACCCAGAACGGCTGAAAGCGCCACAGCCGCCGGTCGCCGCGAATCCCGACGCGTTCGACCGTCAATTCCTCGTCGGCGAGGCGCAGCGTCTCGCGCTGCCGGGCGCTGCGGTACGATAACCGGAAGGCGAGATAGACCAGCCCGACATCGAGCCCGAAAAATCCCACGACCGGCCAGGCGCCCATCGACACGAAGACGATGCCGACGACGATGCTGATCCCCGCCAGCACCAGCATTAAAATGTTGAACCCGCGCGGCGGGAGGCTGCGATAGGGCAGCAGCACGCGCTCGAAAAACACGTCGCGGGGCGAAGCCAAAGGCGCGTCCATCAGCAACATATAAAACTCCGTTAGCCATGATGAAAGCCGGAGCGGGGGCCGCTTTAAGCGATTTGCTAATCTCTGTCGCGCTTCAATGTCGGCCGTACCCTTTGGAGTCGTCGCACAATGCGCTTGATCGTGTTGAGTGCCGGCCTGCTTGTGAGCAGCGTCGCGCTGGCGCAAGCCCCCGTCTACGACACTGACCAGCTACCGGCTTTTCACGGCAAGGTCGCCAGCTACAGCCTGACGCCGCGAGACGAGGTGGACGGGGTGATCCTCGACGACGGCACCGAGGTGCATATCTCGCCGCGGCTGTCATCGGAGCTGGTGTTCGCCGTCAAGCCTGGCGATGCGGTAACGATCCACGGCCTCAAGGCGAACGGCATTTCGATGGTTCAGGCCCTGTCGATCGCGAACGACGCGAGCGGGGTCAAGATCACCGACACGGTCCAGGCGGCGACCCCGCCCGACCGGCCGGTTTTCACCCCGCCGCGCATGATGGAAGCGCGGGGGCGAGTGAAGATGGCGCTGCGCGCCGCGGACGGCAGGATTGACGGCGCGTTGCTCGAAGACGGCACGATGATTCGCTTCGCCCAGGGCTACAATCCGCCGGGGGTGGATTGCATCGCGCCGGGCAAGGACATCGTCGCCACCGGAACAGGAACGAGCGGCCTGCTCGGTCGGGTCATGGAGACGCGCTCGATCACACCCGATACCGAGGCCAGCGTCTCCGGCGGATCGCCGCGTACGGTGGTAATTATGAATGGCGGCGGCATGACGCCTCCGGGCCAGCATCTGCCGCTGTTCAATCCGCCGCCGGCAAACAATCCGCCGTCATCGCACTGAGCGCGGCTTCCGTGGCGCCGCGGATTGCGCTTAACATCCGCGGCGATGCGCAAATTCACGAAAGCTGAGGTCGTCGAGTTCTATCGCCGGTTGGCCGAGAGTCGGCCGATCCCACGCACCGAACTCGAATACATCAACCCCTTCACTCTGTTGGTCGCGGTCGTGCTGTCGGCCCAGGCGACCGATATCGGGGTTAACAAGGCGACGCCGGCTTTGTTCGCGCTCGCCGATACGCCGGCAAAAATGGCAGCGCTGGGGGTCGAACAGGTGGAAGGCCTGATCCGCACGATCGGCCTCTATCGCACCAAGGCAAAGAACGTCATCGCGCTGAGCCGCATCCTCGTCGAGAAGCATCGTGGCGAGGTACCGCACGACCGCGAAGCGCTGGAGGCGCTGCCGGGAGTCGGACGCAAGACCGCCAATGTCGTGCTCAACGTGGCGTTCAAAGAGCCGACGATCGCGGTCGACACGCATATTTTCCGCGTCGGCAACCGCACCGGCATCGCACCGGGCAAGACCCCGCACGCGGTGGAGCTTGGCCTCGAAAAGGTGACGCCACTGCAATACAAGCTGCACGCGCATCACTGGCTGATCCTGCACGGCCGCCACGTATGCAAGGCGCGTAAGCCCGATTGCCCAATTTGCGTAGTCGCCTCGCTGTGCCGCTACGGCGCGAAGACCATCCCGGACGCGCTGATCGCCGCGAAAATCGCGGAAAGTTCAACTAAGAAGCCGCCCGCGCGTTTGGCAGTTCGGCGATAACGTCGCCCGAAGCGGCAGCCGACTGAACATCGCCGGTAATCTGGCCGCCCAATTCGATCTCGATCTGACCGTAGCGGATCGTCCCCGACACGATGCCGCTGGAGCGGATCAAGAGCCGCTTGCGGACGATCAGATTGCCCTCGAACGTGCCGCGCACATCGGCGTTGTCGATCTCGGCGCTGCCCTTGAAAAGCCCGGTCTCGGCGATGTCGACATCGCGGCAATTCTGCAGATTCGCCTCGACGCTGCCCTCGACAATCAATGTGTCGCACGAGGCGATCTCGCCCGACAGCGAGATCTCGCGGCCGACCGTCAGCTGCCGCAGCCCGGCTTCGCCGCGCCGCGGCGGCGGTGCTGTCGTCAGCGCGGGGGGCGGGGCGGCGGTCGGTGGCGGCGCGACCGGCGCCGGGATCGGCTCGGTTACCTGCCGGCGCGGTGGCTCGGGGGCGCGTGGCGGCTCGGCAGGTGGACGCGCCATCTCGGGGACGCGCGGCGGCACAGCGGCGGCTGAGCGGCCGACCTGGGTCACGGAGGCTTGCGACCCGATCGGCCGTGGTGGTTTCATCGGGATGCCCAAATCATCCGGCGCATCAGGCATTGTCCGATCCTCCGTATCCGATCTCTTGCGGCCAAACATGGATGCCGTACCCCATCAGTGAGCTAGCGGGATATTCGGGTGCGAACCAATTCGCGCCGCGCAACGCTCCTGGCGCGAAGCCGTCTTAAACGCGGTCGTCGCGAGTTGCTCCGCAGGAACCATATCCATTGAGCCGGCCGAAAACAAAAAGATTTATCCCTGCCGGAGCTTGGTAAACCGCCGATACCAACAGCTTAAGACGAGCCTCAACCGGCTCGGGGCTTCCGCCACGTTTCGCGGTTTGGCGAATTGGCATTGCGGTGGCCACACTTGCCGCAGGCACGAAGCTCCTTATACTGCGCGCCGGCTCTCTCCCGCATCGAATCCATAGGGGACTGAATGAGCGCGGCTACTATCGATGTCGCCGGCATCGGCAATGCGATTGTCGATGTCATTGCCCATGCCGACGAAGCGTTTCTGGCAGCCGAAGACATGGCCAAAGGCGCGATGACCCTGATCGACGCCGCGCGCGCCGAGCAACTCTACAGCCGCATGGGGCCGGGGATCGAAAGCTCGGGCGGCTCGGCTGGCAACACCATGGCGGGGATCGCATCACTCGGCGGCAGTGGCGCCTATATCGGTAAGGTACGGGACGACGCGCTGGGCGCGATCTACCGCCACGACATCACCGCGATAGGGATCGGCTTCGATACGCCGGCGGCGACCAGCGGCCCGGGCACCGCTCGTTGCCTGATCCTGGTGACGCCCGACGGCCAACGCACCATGGGCACCTATCTCGGCGCCTGTGTCGATCTTGGCCCCGAGGACATCGACCCGCGTGTCGTCGCCGCGGCGCAGATCACTTATCTCGAAGGCTACCTTTTCGACCCGCCACGAGCGAAAGCCGCGTTTCGACGGGCGTCAGCGGTCGCCCACGGCGCCGACCGGCTGGTCGCGCTCAGCCTTTCCGACCCGTTCTGCGTCGGCCGTCATCGAGACGACTTCCGGGCTCTGGTATCAGGCGACATCGACATCCTGTTCGCCAACGAGGCTGAGATTTGCTCGCTCTACGAAACCCAAGACTTCGACGAGGCCGCCGCCGCGGTGCGCGGCCAAGTCAAGATCGCCGTGCTGACCCGCAGCGAGAAGGGCAGCATCCTGATCGCCGGCGCCGAGGTTCACGCCGTCCCTGCGGCGCCGGTGGCGCGCGTCGTCGATACGACCGGCGCGGGCGATCTCTATGCGGCGGGGGTGTTGTTCGGCTTGACCCGCGGCCTGCCGCTCCCCACCTGTGGAGCGCTGGGCAGCCTTTGTGCCGCCGAGATCATCAGCCATGTCGGCGCCCGGCCCGAGGCCGCGCTCGACAAACTCGTCGCCTCCGCCGGCCTGGTACCCCAGGGTTGATGTAGGTGCCCGCCGGAAAGGTGTCGCGTAAACCCCGTGACTGAGAATATCCGCAACATCGCGATTATCGCGCATGTCGACCATGGCAAGACCACCCTGGTCGACCAGCTTCTGCGTCAGTCGGGCGTCTTCCGCGCCAACCAGCAGGTTGCCGAGCGCGCGCTCGATTCGAACGATCTCGAACGCGAGCGCGGTATCACCATCCTTGCCAAATGCACATCGCTCACTTGGGGCGAGACGCGCATCAACATCGTCGACACGCCGGGTCACGCCGATTTCGGCGGCGAGGTCGAGCGCATCCTCTCGATGGTCGATGGCGTGCTGGTGTTGGTCGATGCGGCCGAAGGACCGATGCCTCAGACCAAGTTCGTCGTCGCCAAGGCGTTGCGCCGACGCCTCAGGCCAATCGTCGTCATCAACAAAGTCGATCGCCCGGATGCTCGTGCCCAGGCGGTGCATAACGAGATCTTTGACCTCTTCGCGCTGCTCGACGCCGACGAGCATCAGCTCGATTTTCCGACGCTCTTCGCCTCAGGCCGCGACGGCTGGGCGGTCGCCGACATGGCTGATGAGCGCAAGAACCTGGCGCCGCTCTTCGACTTCATCATTACCCACGTGCCGGCCCCGCAGGCCGATCCCGACCAGCCCTTCACGATGCTGGCGACGACGCTCGACTATGACCCCTATCTCGGCCGCGTCTTGACCGGGCTTATCCATTCCGGCGTCGCGCGCCTCAACATGCCGGTGAAGTCCCTGACCCGCGACGGCAAGCTCATCGAGCAGGCGCGGCTTACCAAGCTGCTCGCCTATCGCGGCCTCGAACGCATCGGTGTCGAGGAGGCGCGCGCCGGCGACATCATCGCCGTCGCCGGGCTGCAGGAGACGACTGTGGCCGACACGCTGTGCGCGCCGGAGGTCACAACCGCCCTTGAAGCCGACCCGATCGACCCGCCGACCTTGGCGATGACCTTCTCGGTCAACGACAGCCCGCTCGCCGGCCGCGAGGGCAGCAAGGTCACCTCGCGGATGATCGCCGAGCGGCTCTACCGCGAAGCTGAAGGCAATGTCGCGATTGGCGTCAAGGAAAGCGCCCAGCGCGACGCGGTCGAAGTGTCGGGTCGCGGTGAATTGCAACTCGGCGTGCTGATCGAAACGATGCGCCGCGAGGGGTTCGAGTTGTCGATCTCGCGCCCGCGCGTCCTCTTCAAGACCGAGAACGGCCAGCGCCTCGAACCGATCGAGGAAGTCTTTGTCGATGTCGACGAGGAATTTGCCGGTGTCGTCGTCGAGAAGATGAGCCGCCGTAAGGCGGAGATGCAGGATATGCGCCCGTCTGGCGGCGGCAAGTTGCGCCTCACCTTCCTCGCGCCGACGCGCGGTCTCATCGGCTATCACGGCGAGTTCCTCACCGACACGCGCGGCTCCGGCGTGATGAGCCGCATCTTCCACGGCTACGCACCCTACAAGGGCCCGGTCGAGGGCCGCATCAACGGTGTTCTGATCTCGACTGCCGGCGGCTCCGCCGTCGCCTACGCGCTGTGGAACCTCGAGGAGCGCGGCTCGATGTTCGTCTCGCACGGCGACGCGATCTACCCCGGCATGATCATCGGCGCCCATACCCGCGACAACGACCTCGACGTCAACCCGGCCAAGGGCAAGCAGCTCACCAACATCCGCACCACGTCGAAGGACGAGGCAGTGCGCCTCACCCCGCCGATTCAGATGAGCCTCGAAGAGGCGATCGCCTATATCGCCGACGACGAATTGGTCGAGGTGACCCCGAAGGCGATCCGCTTGCGCAAGCGCCTCCTCGACGCCAACGACCGCAAACGCGCGTCAAGGACAGCGGCGGCGGAATAAACTGGTGATCGAGATCGCAGATTTCGCCCTGCCTGATATCGAAGGTCAGCCTTCAATTGCCGCTGGCCGATATGCTCCATGTTCCGGCGCGGTCGCCCCGCAGCTGGTGAATCCGCCAGCCCGACGGGCCGCTCACCCCGCTTATATCGGTCGCTGCGATCAGCACCGTGAGGATGTTGCGCAGTCGCCGCACGAGATCGGTGCGGAGTTCTCGGCTATCGTCGTCGTCGATGAGGCGCAGCAGACCGCGATGCCGGACGCTCCCAATGATCATAGGCAGATGTACGCCGCCACCGTACATTTGCAAGGCTGCCGCGCCGTTGGCGATCCTTGTCTCCCTTTCGGCCGCACCCTGTGCGGCGCAGCTCAGAGACGGAGACGCATTGCTCCAGGAATGCACCGCGACGATCGGCGCCTACATGGATTTCTGTTACGGCTATATCGATGCCGTCGCCGACTATCTGTTCGAGAAGCACGCGATGGGCGAGTTCACCGCCTGCGTCACCCACACGCCCGACGATAGCCAATTGCGCTTCGTGGTCGCGCAATTCCTCCGCGACAACCCGGCTCTCCGCTACAAAGGCGCCCCCGAGCTGATCGCCCGCGCCCTCTCTGAGAAGTTCCCCTGCAAGTAGTCGCTTCCGCGACCAAGCTGCCCAGGTCAACCGTAAAATCGCCAAAAACGCTTCATAAGCTTACTTCTTCAAACGGTGCGAAAGTGCCACGGCGGGAGATCGGCCGCCTGTTAATTTCCAGCAAGAACAGGTTAAAGTAGGATCGTTGCGTCTTCTGAGCTCAATTTGACTTCCCCGACGTGCCGCGTATAGTGCGCGCCCTTCCCAAGAATGTGGGCGAAAGCCCCGGCTCCGGGCGGCGACGCAGCGGATGTCCTATTGGGACAAACAACTCCAAACGGAGCCATAGCGCCCATGAGCAAGCGCACGGAGTCGAAGTACAAGATCAATCGCCGCCTTGGCGTCAATTTGTGGGGGCGAGCGAAGAGCCCGCTGAACCGCCGCGAATACGGGCCCGGCCAGCACGGCCAGCGGCGCAAGAAGCCGTCGGATTACGGGACGCAGCTTTCCGCCAAGCAGAAGCTCAAGGGTTACTACGCCAATATCGGCGAGCGGCAGTTTCGTCGGCTCTATGAGGAGGCGGTGCGGCGCAAGGGCGATACCGGCGAGAACCTGGTTGAACTTTTGGAGCGGCGGCTCGACACGATTGTCTACCGCATGAAATTCGCGCCAACCCCGTTCGCCGCGCGCCAACTCATCAATCACGGCCACGTGCTGGTCAACGGCAAGCGGCTTAATATCGGCTCGGCCAAGCTGAGGGATGGCGACACCATCGAGTTGCGCCAGAAGGCCAAGGAGATGGCGCTGGTGCTCGAAGCCTCGCAATCGAGCGAGCGCGACGTGCCCGACTATGTCGAGGTCGATCACGAGCGCATGCGCGGCCGCTTTATCCGCGCGCCGAAACTCGCCGACGTGCCCTATCCGGTGACGATGGAGCCAAACCTCGTCGTCGAGTTCTACTCACGCTAGTTTTCGCTCGGCCTTGACAAATATTCGCCTCGCCCGGACTTGATCCGGGGCCCACGAATAGTCTCCACTTATTCGTGGGTCGCCGGATCAGGTGCGGCCAAGGCGATAAAATTTTATGGCGCGGAGCTTTGGCGCCCAGGGGGTTGCGATGTTGTGGTTGCACCTCTCGATCATCTTTCTGCTGATCTTGTTGAACGGTTTTTTCGCGATGGCAGAGATCGCGCTGGTGTCGGCGCGACCGGCGCGTCTGCAGCCAATGGCCAACGAAGGCCACACCGGGGCGAAGGCGGCGCTGGAGCTGAAAGCCGACCCGTCGCGTCTCCTGGCGACGGTGCAGGTCGGTGTCACGGTGATCGCGATCCTCTCGGGCACCTTCGGCCAGGACACGCTCGGCGAGCCGCTGGCGGCTTATTTCGCCACGCTTCCCGGCGTCGCGGCCTACGCTCATGTCGCGGCGATGGCAGCGGTCGTGATCGGCATCGCTTACTTTTCGCTGATCCTTGGCGAACTCGTGCCGAAGCGCATCGCGCTCGGCGATGCCGAAGGCATTGCCAGCGTGCTGGCGCGGCTCATGCGCTGGCTGGCGGTGTTCGGTGCGCCAATCGAATGGCTGTTGAGCGCGACCGCCGATCTCATCCTTAAGCTCGTCCCGGTGCGCGGCCAATCGATGGCGGTTACCGACGAGGAGATCGGCTTTCTGCTCCGCGAGGGGGTCGCCGCGGGGCACATCCCGCTCGCCGAGACGGCGATTGTCGAGATGGCGTTGCGGCTCGGCGACCGGCGCGTCAGTGCCGTAATGACCCCCCGCACGCAGATCGAGTTCCTGGACCTTGACGACCCTCTCAGCGAAATCCGGCGCCATATTCGCGAAAGCGCGTTTTCGCGGTTTCCTGTGGTGCAGGGCGACACACATCAGCTGGCCGGCATCGTTCAGGTCAAGCATCTGCTCGACGAGGTGCTGAGCGAGGAGCCGTTCGATGTGCGCAAGGCACTGCGGACGCCGCTCTTCCTGCCGGACACGGTCACCGTTCTGCGCGCGCTCGAAGTGTTCAAGTCGACCGGCGAAGCGATGGCCCTCGTCGTCGACGAATACGGCGATCTTGAAGGTCTCGTGACCTTGCACGACATCCTCCAGGCGCTGGTTGGCGAACTGCCGGGGAGCGGTGACACCGATCCTCGCGTGGTGCATCGCGAGGACGGAAGCTGGCTGTTCGACGGCATGGTGACGCTCGACGAGGTCAAGCAGGCGCTGCGCATCGCCCGTCTGCCGGGCGAGGACGCCGATTTTCACACTCTCGGCGGCTATCTGATGGCGCGGCTCAATCGGGTGCCGATGGTCGCCGATCGGGTGCTCGCCGGCGGCTTCCGCTTCGAGGTCGTCGAGATGGACGGCCGCCGGGTGGACCGGGTGCTGGTGGCGCCTGCTTCGACTACGGAGACCTAGAGAGACGGTCTCCGCTCGCGGATAACAATTCGGTCGGAAAGCCGGCGGCGATCAGCGCAGCGACGATTGCCGCAACGTGACGACGGCTTTGCGTCTCGATCACCACGTCGAGCTCGGCGCGTTTGACCGAGGCGTCCTGGAAGAGGCGCTGATGGTGCACCTCGACAATATTACCACCGCGCCCGCCGATCACCGCCGATAGCCGCGCCAACGCTCCCGGCACGTCGGGCAGCTCCGAGCGCAGCCGTACGAGGCAGCCTTCGCGCACCAGCCCACGCATCAGCACCGACGCCAAAAGGCGCGCGTCGATATTCCCGCCGGTAACGACGATGCCGACCCGTTTACCGCGGAACCGCTCGCCATTTGCGAGCAGCGCGGCGACCCCGGCGGCGCCAGCGCCTTCGGCGACGAGCTTTTCGCGATCGACAAGCTGCTCGATGGCCGCCTCGATCTGCGCGTCCTCGACAAGCAGGATATCGCTGACCAGCGCTGCGACGATCTGCCGGGTCAGCAACCCCGGCTCCTTGACGGCGATGCCCTCGGCCAGGGTTGCGGCGGCAGTGGCGATGTCGGGCGTCTTGCCGGCCAGCGTGTCTTTCATCGCCGGGTAGAGTGCGGACTGGACCCCGACGATCTCGATCGTCGGCTTTAAGGTCTTCGCGGCAACGGCCATGCCAGAAATCAGCCCACCGCCGCCGATCGGCACGATCAGCGTGTCGAGCTTCGGCTGCTGGGCAAGCATTTCGAGCGCTATCGTGCCTTGCCCGGCAATCACCGCTGGGTCGTCATAAGGGTGCACCGGCACCAGCCCTTTGTCGCGCGCCAAGGCATCGGCGGCTTGGCGCGCGGCGACCAGGCTCTCGCCCTGTAGCACCACAGTTGCGCCGAGGCTCTCGGTGCGGTCGATTTTGGTGAACGGCGTGCCTTCCGGCATAACGATCGTCGCCGGAATGGCGAGCCGCCGCGCGTGGTAGGCAACGCCCTGAGCGTGGTTGCCGGCCGACATCGCGACGACGCCAGCACCACGCTCGTTGGCGTTGAGCGCGAGGAGCTTGTTGAGCGCGCCGCGTTCCTTGAAGGAGCCGGTCGGGTGCTGCGTCTCGAGCTTGAGCCAGACCTCGCAGCCGGCGGCCTCCGAGAGGGCGGGGGCGGAGACAAGGGGGGCCTTGGCGATGACGCCGGCGATGGCCGCGGCGGCGCGGGTAACATCATCAGACGTGACGGGGAGCGTAGTCATGGCGCCGGCGCCAGCGTCAAGGTCGCCGCGGGCGCGCCGTGGGCTGGATGTAGCCAGTCGAAGGCGCGCCATCGGGCCAGGAGATCGGCATAATGCGGTGAGAGCGGGTTTCCCGACTGGCCGGGAGCGATCATCATTTGTGAATCCTGCGGCGCGCCCATGTCGGTGATGATTCGCAATCCCGCGCCGAAGCGCTGCTCGTAGGGGGTGGTATCGTCGGGGATCGTGCTCGGTCCCCGATTGACGGTGTCGTACCCACCGGGAGTCGGGATCGTCACGCGCAACCAGTCGCGCAGCAACGGCACGCGCTCGAATACGGCATTGGGGAAATAGGCGATGTGGGCACGTCCCCATTGCCATTGCGCCATCTCGTCGCCATAGCTTCGGCGCAGCTCATTGAGCGCTGCATCGAGCGCCTCCGACAGGCGAGTCTCGCAGGTCTCGCTCGGTTTCTTCGGATCGGCGCACCAATCGGGGCGCTGCGTCAGCACGTTGAACATGACCTGCGGCTTCAGATCCCAGTAGTCGGCCGCCTCGTCGCCCAACCGCGCGAATAGAATGGAGCGGGCGAAGGTGCGCAGCCACGCGGTAAACAGCAGCGGCTCGACCTTGTCGGCATCCATGTGGAAATCCCAGCTCTTCAGCCGTTCCACCGCCTCGCGCGCCAGGTCGCTCGACGGTACGATCTTGGTCATCAGCGGAACCAGGCGACTAGCCTCCAGCGAGAGCGTATCGGCCTGAATCGCCGCGCTCGCCTCCGGCGATTGTTTCGGTGTCGCCGTGAGCAGCGCCTCGATCCGCGCGGCGCGGTCGGGCAAGTCCCAGTCGCGGCCGATGAAATAGGGGTAGCTGTCGGGCACGATTTTATTGTTGGCGCTCACGAAATGACCCGAGGGTGGATTCGTGCCCTGCGGCAGCTGGTCGAACGGAATAAAGCCCTCCCAGTCATAGTCGCCGCTCCAGCCCGGAGCCGGCAGCCAACCCTCGCCGCCCTTACGGATCGGGATGCGACCGGCGGCTATAAAGCCGATCGTGCCGCCGGTGTCGGCATAGACGATGTTCTGCGGAGGTCCGACAAGGTTTTTCAGTCCGTCGCGAAAGCTCGTCCAATCGGTGGCGCGATCGATGTCCCATAAAGCCTCGGCGCTTTTGTCGTCATCGTCGAGAAAGGTCGTCTGCAGCGCCAGCGCATAGCCGCTGTCGATCGTCCCCGGCGGCAGCATGTCGGAGACGACCGGACCATGCCGCGTCGCGCGGACGGTGAGCGTCACCGGCGCGCCGTCTCGCACCTTGATCGTCTCCTGGCGGGTGCGGAACGGCAGGCTCGCATCGGCGACCATGTAGCGGTTCGGGTCGTTCGCATCGAGTTTTTCGATGTAGAGGTCTTCGATGTCCGCGGTCGTGGTCGTGAAACCCCAGGCGATCTTCTCGTTGTGGCCGATAACGACGAACGGCGTTCCGGCTCTGGTGCCGCCTTCGATGTCGTGCTCCGGCGTCTTCAGCCGGGCGAGATACCAGAATCCCGGTGTGGAGAATTCGAGATGCGGGTCGTTGGCGAGCAACGGTTTGCCGGAGACCGAATGCGCCCCATCGACAACCCAATTGTTCGACGCGAAATGCGGTCCCATCGCCTCGGGCATGGCGGCATAGAGCTGGCGGAGCGGAAGCTTGCGATAGAGCGGCGCAAGCGCCGCCAAGGTGCGCGGCGCGTCCTTCGGGTAATCCGGATACAGGAATTCCATATCCGCGCTGGACACGGTCTTCGCCAACCGGGCGCGCAGCAACTCGCCGCGATAATTGCCGCCGAGCTGAAAGTCCATCAGCTTGCCCCAGACCAGCACGTCGGCCGGCGTCCATGGCTCGGGCGAGAAGCGCAGCAGCAGGAACTCTGGCGGCAGCAAGGCGCCGCGCGTCGCCAGGTAGGCGTTGACCCCGGCGCAATAAGCCTGGATGCCCTGTTGCACCTGCGGCGACAGCTTGTCGAATGCGGCCTCGGCGGCTCGGTAGAGGCCGAGCACGCGCATCTGTGTGTCGACCGGGACAGCGCCCGCGCCGAAAATCTCAGCGAGCCGGCCCGCGCCGTAACGCCGCTGCAATTCCATCTGGAAGAGGCGATCCTGGGCATGCGCATAGCCGAGCCCGAACGCCAAGTCGTCGTCGTTCTGGGCGGTAATGGTGGGCACGCCGTCCGCGTCGCGGACGATGCCGACCTCGCCGTGCAGCCCCGCCACCACGATCCGGCCGTCGATCGTCGCCAGCGACGTGCGCAACGCGATAAATCCGCCGCCGGCGATCACCAGTAGCACCACCAAAAGGACGGCGATGCCCCAGCCGAGCACGCGCCAAAACCGGCCGCGCCGCCGTTGATGGCGCGACCTCAAGATGCTTGTCCGAGCGGGAGCAGCGCCGCGGTCACATCCCCAGTTCGCGCAGGATCTTGGCGCGGTCGGCGTCGAGATCGGGGGCGGGGGCGCGGGTCTGAGGGTCGTCGAAGGCGGAGAACTTCATCGGGTTGCCGACCAGCCTGAGCGGGCCGGTCGTCGCGTCTTCGACACCGACCAACATGTTGCGCGCTTCGACCTGGGGATGGGCGATCGCCTGCGCCACGTTGTTGACCGGGCCGCACGGCAGGCCAGCCGCCTCGAGCAGCGCAATCCAGTGATCGCGGGTGTTAGTCGACAGGATGGCGTCGATCTCGGCCTTGAGCTGCGGCTGATGCTGGTTGCGCAGCGGGTTTGTCTTGTAGTTGGGATTCTGCGCCAACTCGGGATGGCCGAGCGCTTCGGTCAGTTTGAGCCATAGCCCGTCATTGCCGGCCGCGATGATGATGTCGCCATCCTTGGCCTTGAACGCCTCGAACGGCGTGATCGAGGGGTGGCGCGCGCCCAACGGTCCGGGGATTTCGCCCGAGGTCGTGTAGCGCATGATCGCGTTTTCGAGGAGCGCCAGCTGGCAATCGAACAGCGCGACGTCGACCTTGGTCGCTTCGCCGGTGCGCTCGCGGTGCAGCAGCGCGGCGTTGAGCGCGATGGTCGTGTAGAGGCCGCCGCCAAGATCGCCGATCGACGCGCCGATCCGCGGCGCCGGCTCGCCGGGGTGCCCGGTGATGCTCATGATCCCGCCCAGGCCCTGCACGACCATGTCGTAGGACGGGTAGTGGGAGAACGGCCCCGAGTGCCCGAACCCCGACGCGGCCGCGTAGATGAGGCGCGGATAGCGCTTATGCAGCGTCTCCCAACCGTAGCCAAGCCGTTCCATGGTGCCGGGCCGGAAGTTCTCGACGATCACGTCCGCCTTGTCCAACAGGCGCTCGAAAATCTCGCGATCGCCTGCCGCCTTGAGGTCGAGCGCGATCGACTCCTTGCCGCGATTGACCGACGCGAAATAGGTCGATTTGCCGTTGGTGAACGGCCCGTATTGTCGTGCGTCGTCGCCGGTCTTCGGCGCCTCGACCTTGATGACCCGCGCGCCCAATTCGGCGAGCAGCAATGTGCAATAGGGCCCGGCGAGGATGCGGGAAAGATCGACGATCGTAATGCCCGCGAGCGGGCCGGGCTGTGCCATGCAGCGGTTCCTTTAACCGGGTGACGAACGGTCAATAGCGCAGAGCGGGGAACGCCGCAATCGGCGCAATGTCTCGATGTCGCCGTGGCGGCAGGGAGCTAAACCGGCTAAACTGGGACGTGGCTTGTCGGCCGCAAGGGATCGGCGATGCTGCGGCAGAGCGAGATCGAGGAGGGCGAGGCGAGACGCACCAACGCGTCGATGGGCCTCATCGTCATTCTGTTGCTGGCGATCGCTGGCGTCCTGCTGGTTCGCGAATTGCGCCAGGAGTTGCAGATCGAAGACTGCCTGATGCAGGGGCGGCGCAACTGCATGCCGATCGAGGTTCCCTCTCACCGGCCCATTTGATACGCCTTCGAATGAAGCCAGCAGAGTCGGTTCCGCCCGGCCTCCACACCTTCTCCTGCATTGACGGCCATACTTGCGGTAACCCAGTGCGGCTGGTGATCGGCGGCGGTCCGCTGCTCAACGGCGCGACGATGAGCGAAAAGCGGCAGGATTTCGTCGCCCGCTTCGATTGGGTGCGGCGCTCGCTGATGTTCGAGCCGCGCGGCCACGACGTGATGTCGGGGGCGATCCTCTATCCGCCGCTGCGCGAGGATTGCGACATCGCGATTCTCTACATCGAGGTCACCGGCTGCCTGCCGATGTGCGGCCACGGCACGATCGGCAGCGTGACCTTTGCGCTGGAGCACGGCCTCGTCACGCCGCTCGAAGAGGGCGTCGTCGCGCTCGATGCGCCGGCCGGCAAGGTCACCGCGCGGTATCGCCGCGACGGTGCGCACGTCGAGAGCGTGCGGCTCTTCAACGTGCCGAGCTACCTCGCGATGGAAGGTGTGCCGGTTGTGGTCGAGGGCATCGGTGAACTGGTCGTCGACATCGCCTATGGCGGCAATTTCTACGCGATCGTCGATAAGCAGAAGAATTTCCCCGGCTTGGAAGACGTCTCGGTCGACTGGCTGTTGCGTTCAAGCCCGGTGCTGCGGCGACGGGTGAACGAGGCGGTCTCGGTCGTCCATCCCGATGACCCGACCATTCGCGACGTCAGCCACGTGCAATGGACCGGCGCGCCGCGCGACCCGAAGGCGCATGGCCGTAATGCCGTCTTCTATGGCGAGCGCGCGATCGACCGCTCGCCCTGCGGAACCGGCACGTCGGCGCGCATCGCCCAGCTTGCGGCGAGGGGCTGGCTCAAGCCGGGCGACGACTTCGTCCACGAAAGCATCATCGGCACCTTGTTCGAAGGCCGAGTCGAGGCGGTCGCACAGGTCGGCAACCACGCGGCGATCGTGCCGAGCGTCGCCGGTTGGGCGCGGACTACCGGGCTCAACACGATTTTCGTCGATCCGCGCGACCCGCTCGCCGGTGGGTTCTCGCTCACATAGACGTCATTACGAGGAGCGCGCCGGCACGACGCGGCAATCTCTAGCAGTAGAGGCCAAGTCGGATGGAGATCGCCACGCCGCCTCATGGCGGCTCGCAATGACAGAACCCTAACGATGCGCCGCGTTGTAGCGGGCGAGGATGTCCTGGCCGGGGCAGAGCTCGGCTTCGCCGAGCTCGTTCAGCGGCGCCTCGACCGTGTCGAGGAAGTGGTGCAGGTCGCCGTGATCCTCCTCGACATAGAGGAGGCCGGTGACCACCTCGCCCAGTGCATGGTGCTGGTTGAGGTAGGTCATCGCCCCGACCCGGTCGGTCGGATCGTAGTCTTCCGCCAGCTTGTGCAGCCGCAACATCGTGCCGTCGTGTTGCACGACATTGACCGCGGTGCCGGGTGCGTAATCCGCGGTGATCGGTTCGCGGCCGACCATGAAGTCGAGCCTGTTGACCGCTTCGTTGTGCGAGCGGACGTACTCGTAGCTCTTGGTTGACTCGGGGTTATTGTTGAAGGCGACGCAGGGCGACACGACGTCGATAAAGGCGGCGCCCTCATGTTCGATCGCGCCCTTGATGAGCGGCACGAGCTGATGCTTGTCGCCCGAGAAGCTGCGCGCGACGTAGCTCGCGCCGAGTTGCAGCGCCAGCGCCACCATGTCGATCGGTGAATCGTTGTTGACCGGCCCGCGGCGCGTCTTGGAGCCCTTGTCGGCGGTCGCCGAGAACTGTCCCTTGGTGAGGCCGTACACGCCGTTGTTCTCGACGATATAAAGCATGTTGACGCCGCGCCGGAGACAATGCGCGAACTGGCCGAGCCCGATCGAGGCGCTGTCGCCGTCTCCCGAAACGCCGAGATAAACAAGGTCGCGGTTGGCGAGGTTGGCGCCGGTTAGCACCGACGGCATGCGGCCGTGCACGCTGTTGAAGCCGTGCGACTTGCCGAGGAAATAAGTCGGCGTCTTCGATGAGCAGCCGATGCCGCTGAGCTTGGCGATGCGATGCGGCGCGAGGCTCAGTTCGAAGCAGGCTTGGATGATCGCGGCGCTGATCGAGTCGTGGCCGCAGCCGGCGCACAGCGTCGAGACCGAGCCCTCATAATCGCGCCGCGTATAGCCGAGCGCATTGGTCGGCAGCTGCGGGTGATGGAGCTTTGGCTTGGTGATGTAGGTCATTGGCGTCCTCGGGATCGCGGGCGTCCCGCCCGCCTGCGGGCCAGAGACCCGCGGTCCAGGTTATGAGCGGGCTTTGCGAAGGGGAGCGAGGGTCACGACCGAAACCATGTCGGCGATCGCCTTGACGATAAACCGGGCGGTTATCGGCGTGCCGTCGTAGTGCAGGATCGGCACTAGCTTCGCCGGGTCGATCTCCAGTTCGTTGACGATCAGCGCCCGCATCTGCGCATCACGGTTCTGCTCGACGACGAACACCGTCTCGTGGTCGGCGATGAAGTCGCGGACCTCGTCGGCGAACGGAAATCCGCGCAGCCGCAGTGCGTCGAGGTGTACGTCGCGCGCATCGAGCGCCTCGAAGGCTTCTTCCATCGCCACGGTCGTCGAGCCGAAATAGATGACGCCGAACTTGGTCGGCTGCTGCGCCGCGCGCTTTTCGGGCTGCGGCACGAGGCGCTTCGCGGTGTCGAACTTGTGCAGCAGGCGCTGCATGTTGTCGACGTAGTCGTGGCCTTCCTCGCTGTAGCGCGCGTAGCGGTCCTTGCTGGTGCCGCGGGTGAAGAACGCGCCGCGCTTCGGGTGGGTGCCCGGCAGGGTACGGAAGGGGATGCCGTCGCCGTCGACATCGAGGTAGCGGCCGAACTCGACCCCCGCCTCGAGCTCCTCGGCGGTCATCACCTTGCCGCGGTCGTAGGTACGGTCCGGATCCCATTCGAGCGGCGGGATCAGCCAATCATTCATGCCGATGTCGAGATCGAGCATCACGAAGATCGGCGTCTGCAGCCGGTCGGCGAGGTCGAGCGCGTCGGCCGCCATCGTGAAAGCTTCGTGCGGATCCTTCGGAAAGATCAGCACGTGTTTGGTGTCGCCGTGCGAGGCATAGGCGCAGCTGAGGATATCGGCCTGCTGCGTGCGGGTCGGCATGCCGGTCGACGGGCTGCCGCGCTGGATGTCGAAGATTACCGCCGGGATTTCGGCGAAATAGGCAAGGCCAATGAATTCCTGCATCAGCGAGATGCCGGGGCCGGAGGTCGCGGTGAAGGCGCGCGCGCCATTCCACCCGGCGCCGACGACCATGCCGATCGAGGCAAGCTCGTCCTCGGCCTGGACGATCGCGAACTTATGCTTGCCGCCGGCGTCTCGCCGATAGCGGAAGCAATGCGCCGAGAATGCCTCGGCGAGCGACGAGGACGGGGTGATCGGATACCACGCGCACACCGTCGCGCCGCCATAGACCGCGCCCAGCGCTGAGGTGTCGTTGCCGTTGACGAAGATACTGTTGCCGACCTTGTCCGTCTTCTTGAGCCTGAGGCCGAGCGGGCATTGCAGGTTCTCGACCGCCCAGTCCCGGCCGAGGTCGAGCGCGTGCAAATTGGCCTCGATCAGCTTGTCGCGACCCTTGAACTGCTCGCCGATCAGCTGCGCCGTTGCTGCTTTATCCATGTCGAGCAACGCCGACAAGACGCCGAGATAGATGACGTTCTTGAACAGCTGCCGCTCGCGCATTTGCGTGTAGGTGCGGTTGCAGATTTCGGTAAGCGGCGCGCCGATGATGTTGATGTCGTCGCGGAACTTCGATTGCGGCAGGTCGCGAGTCGAATCGTAGAGCAGGTAGCCGCCTGGCTCGATCTCGGCGATGTCCTCGTCCCAGGTCTCGGGGTTCATCGCGACCATCATGTCGACGCCGCCGCGGCGCCCGAGATGGCGGGCCTCCGAAATGCGCACCTCGTACCAGGTCGGCAGGCCCTGGATATTCGACGGAAAGATGTTGCGCGACGAGGCGGGAATGCCCATGCGCAGTACCGACTTGGCGAACAGCGCGTTGGCGCTCGCCGAGCCTGACCCGTTGACGTTGGCGAATTTGACGACGAAGTCGTTGGTCGCTTCTATTTGTTTGGGCATGACGGCGGTCGCTTCTATCGGCTGCGGCATGACGAACCAGCGTGTGTCATTTCAATGAGGGATTTGCGCATATCCCACGCTCCGGTCGGGCAGCGCTCAGCGCATAACCCGCAATGCAGGCAGACGTCTTCGTCCTTGACCATGATCCGCCCGGTCTTCAGCGAGTTTCCGATATATAGATCTTGGGTCAAATTGGTTGAGGGAGCGCTAAGCCGCGTGCGCAGCTCGCCCTCCTCGCCATTTTCGGTGAAGGTGATGCAGTCGACCGGGCAGATATCGACGCAGGCGTCGCATTCGATGCAGAGCGGGCCGGTGAACACGGTCTGGATGTCGCAATTGAGGCAGCGCTCGGCCTCCAGGTAGCCGAGCTTCTCGTCAAAGCCGAGCTCGACCTCGGTCCTGATGTCGGCCAGCGCCACTGCGGTATCGCGCAACGGTACCCGATACCGGATGTCGTTCGAAATGTCGTTGTCGTAGCTCCACTCGTGAATGCCCATCTTTTGGCTGACCAGAGTGGTGCCCGGCGGTGGACGGTCATCGACATCCTCGCCGTGGCAGAACTTGTCGATCGAGATCGCCGCGTCGTGGCCGTGCGCCACCGCCCAGATAATGTTCTTCGGCCCGAACGCCGCGTCGCCGCCGAAAAACACATTCGGAATCGTCGATTGCATCGTGCGCGGATCGACCTTGGGCATATCCCAGCGGTCGAACTCCATGCCGATGTCGCGCTCGATCCACGGGAAAGCGTTCTCCTGGCCGATCGCCACCAGCACGTCGTCGCACGGGACATGGACGTTGGGCTCGCCCGACGGCACCAGGTTGCGCCGGCCGCGCTCGTCGTACTCGGCCTTGACCTTCTCGAAGACGACGCCGGTGAGCTTGCCGCCCTCATGGGTAAATTCGAGCGGCACCAGGAAATTGAGAATCGGAATCCCCTCGTGCTGGGCGTCCTCTTTCTCCCACGGGCTCGCTTTCATCTCCTCAAAGCCGCTGCGCACGACGACGGTGACGCTCTCGCCGCCGAGCCGACGCGACGAGCGGCAGCAATCCATCGCGGTGTTGCCGCCGCCCAGCACGATGACGCGCTTGCCGATCTTGTCGATATGCCCGAACGAGACCGACGAGAGCCAATCGATGCCGATATGGATGTGTTCCGCGGCTTCCTGGCGTCCGGGGATGTCGAGCTCGCGGCCGCGCGGCGCGCCCGAGCCGACGAAGATCGCGTCCCAGCCCTCGCCAAGCAGCGCCTTGAGGCTCGGCACGAAATGACCGAAGCGGGTTTCAATTCCGAGATCGATGATGCGGTCGACTTCCTCGTCGGTCACCGCCTCTGGCAAGCGGAAGCGCGGGATTTGCGTCCGCATCATCCCGCCGCCCTTGCTGTCGCCGTCGAAGATCACGCACTCATAGCCGAGCGGCGCGAGGTCGCGCGCCACGGTCAGCGAGGCGGGGCCGGCCCCAACGAACGCGATGCGCTTGCCGTTCTTCGGTTGCGGCTTCGGCAGAAAGGCGCTGATGTCGCCGCGATTATCGGCCGCGACACGCTTCAACCGGCAGATCGCCACCGGTTCCTTTTTCTCGTCGATGCGGCCGCGCCGGCAGGCGGGCTCGCACGGTCGGTCGCAAGTGCGGCCGAGGATGCCCGGGAAGACGTTCGACTCCCAGTTGACCGCCCAGGCCTCGCTGTAGCGCCGCGCCGCGATCAGTCGGATGTATTCGGGAACCGGCGTGTGCGACGGACACGCCCATTGGCAGTCGACAACCTTATGAAAATAGTCGGGATTAGTGATGTCGGTGGGCTGCAACAACTATCTCCTACCGGGCGATGCCCCCGCCACCCCGAATTGTCCCCAGGCACGAAAGCGCGTGTACCGTGCGTCGAGGTGCGGCGTTACGGCACAGCGGGCGCTTATACCCCTACTGACCAGTGCCGTCATCCTTCCTTCGTATACCTGAATCGAGCGCGCGGAAATCTGTCGCGCCCGGCGCAAACACACAATGTCTCAAACAGCATGGCTGCGCCGCATAGCGTATATGGGAACGGCGGCTACCGGAGTGCAAGCCGGCGCAAATTTCGGTTTACGAACCGGTGAGATGCGCCACTTTCGGCATCACCTCCTGCGCGAGC
The DNA here is from genome assembly GCA_963712835.1 of uncultured Alphaproteobacteria bacterium. Taxonomy (GTDB): domain Bacteria; phylum Pseudomonadota; class Alphaproteobacteria; order ATCC43930; family CGMCC-115725; genus DATARH01. The sequence goes on from CAVQJJ010000002.1 coordinate 642,376, forward strand.
AGCCGCATCGAATCGCGCCAGGCTTCGGGGTTTTCGCTGTAGTCGAAACAGAACAAGAGAAGCGCGCCGAAGCCGCCGACCTCTTCGTACATGCGCTCGATCTTCTCGACCACGGTTTTGGGCGATCCGATCAACCAATTGTGCGTGGCGCAGTACTCCGGTGTCACGTCGCTGTCGGCGACGTTCTCGTCGTGCTTCAGAAACTGGATGACGCCGACATCGGTCAACAACGGCAGGAAATATTCGCGCATCATCCGGCCCATCTGCGCGCCGACCGACAGCTTCCAGGCGGCCTCGTCGGTCTCGGCGACGAAGATTTCGCGCACCAGCCGCCAATCCTTGCGCCGCGGAGTCTTGCCGCTGCGCCGCGCGCCCTCCTCGACGGATTCCCAATGGCTGGCGACATAGCTGGGGTTGAGGTTGAGGCTCATCGGCAGGAAGCCGTGCTCTCCGGCGAGCTTCAGCGTTTCCGACCCTTTGCTGACGCCGGCGACGCCGATTGGCGGATACGGCTTCTGGAACGGCTTGATGTGCGCGCGCAGCGTGCGCAGCTGAGGCTCGATCTGCGAGACCTGCCAGTATTTGCCGGCATAGTCGAACGGCTCGTCCTCGGTCCATAGCCTGAGGATGATCTCGAGCGCTTCGCGCGTCATCTCGCGGTGCTGGCCGGAATTGCCGTCGACGTGGAACATCGCCCAGTCGCTCGGCAGACCGCTCGCGGCGACGCCGAAATTGAGCCGGCCCTGGGCCATGTGGTCGAGCATCGCCACGCGGTTCGCCAACTCGGCCGGGTGATGGTAAGGCAGCAGAAAGCCGCCCGGTGCGAGCCGGATGTTCTTCGTCTCCATCAGCGCCTGCGCGATCAGCAGGTCGGGGGAGGGATGCGGCTCCCACGGCGCGGTGTGATGCTCACCGATCCAGGCTTCGCTGAAGCCGAGCTCGTCGGCCCAGCGCAGCGTCTGCAGGTCCCAGCGATGGCCGTCGTAAAGGCTCCGTTCCGGCGGATGCGAGGGCATGGTGAAGAGGCCGTATTGCATGAGGCGTCTCCCGGTTGGCGCTAGCGGTCGGTCCGCCGAAACATCCCCGAATAGGCTGCGGCTACCACAAGGCTCGGCGGCGGGTCCGCACGATCACGAAGCCGAGCTTTTCGTATAATCGCCGCGCCGGCAAGTTCTCCGGCGCGCTGGGCGGCCAGAACCCGGGATTCCCTGCTATCCCGACGGCGCCCATCCGCTCGCGGCTACAACCCGGGATTCAAGCACCGGAGGAAAGGCCTGTGGATAATCCATGTTGACGCTGTGGATGAAGCTGTTGATTGGTAATCTACCGTGGGTAACTTACCCTCGGCCGGCCGGTAAGGGTGTGTAACGGGATGTAACTGGATCGTAACTGTGACTGCGAAATAGGCAGTTTTGAATTTTTTGGGTTACTTAATCAGCAAAACAGTTGCCCGCGACAAAAAGGCCTCTTATTAAAGCCGCCACCGGACGGGGCGAGTTCCCCAACGCCCCAAAGGGAGGGAGGTATCCATGACCGCTAAGCGCAGCCTGGACGCGCGTTTCCGGAAATGGCATGTCAGCGAAGAAGCCACAATCGAACATTTGGTCAGATCACTCGCCCCCGCAGAACCTCATGTCGATACCCGCGTCCACGACGCGATGACGCACACGGGGCTCTTCGTGGAGGCGCAGGTTCGCAAGACCTGGAACAACCCGGTCATTGGCCTCGCGATCTTCTGATCGGAAGCCTTTATCATTTTTAATGGCCGGCGGCTGAAGGCCGACGGGAAAGATCACCGCGGCAACGTCGCAGCCTTTCCGCGACCGTTGATTTGACCGGCATCGCTCCCTTACATAGGGTTCGCCGCCGCGTGCGAGAGCCTATGCGCCTCGTGCGCTGGGCGCTGACGAATGTTGCGAAAGGGAATAGCGCGATGCAGCCGACCCGCCGGCCGGTCAATTCTTGTTTCTCGTCGGGGCCTTGCGCCAAGCGGCCGGGATGGTCGCCGCAGGCCCTGTCGAAAGCGCTGGTCGGTCGCTCGCACCGTTCGTCGGTCGGTCTCGCGCAATGCGTCGAGGTGATCGAGCGCTCGCGGGCCGTGCTGCAGATCCCGGCCGACTACAAGATCGGCATTGTTCCGGCGTCCGATACCGGCGCGATCGAGATGGCGATGTGGTCGCTGCTCGGCGCGCGCGGTGTCGACGTCCTTTCCTGGGAGAATTTCAGCGAGACCTGGGTCGACGATGTCGTCAACCAACTGAAGCTGAAGGATGTCCGGCACCTCGCCGCGCCTTATGGCGAGATCGCCGATCTGTCGGCGGTGTCGCCCGATCGCGACGCGGTGTTCGTGTGGAACGGCACGACCTCCGGCGTGCGCGTGCCGAACGGCGACTGGATCGCCGCCGACCGTAATGGCCTGACGATCTGCGACGCGACCTCCGCGGCGTTCGCGATGCGGCTGCCCTGGCCGAAGCTCGATGTCGTCACCTGGTCATGGCAGAAGGCGCTCGGCGGCGAGGCCGCGCACGGCATGATCGCCTTGAGCCCGCGCGCGGTCGAGCGGCTGGAGAGCTACACGCCGGCCTGGCCGCTGCCGAAAATCTTCCGCATGACCGCCAAGGGCAAGCTGATCGACGGCTTGTTTCGCGGCGAGACGATCAACACGCCGTCGATGCTGTGCATCGAAGATGCGCTCGACTCGCTCAGATGGGCGGAGAGCGTCGGCGGCCTCGACGGCTGCGTCGCGCGCGCCGAGGCCAATCTCGCGGTCGTCAAGGAATGGGTTGCGCGCACGCCCTGGGTCGACTTCCTCGCCAAGGATCCGGCGACGCTGTCCTGCACCTCGCCATGCATCATGATCACCGACCCGTGGTTCCAGAGCCTCGATCCCGAAGCGCGCTTTGCCACCAACCGGCGGATGCTGGCGCGGCTCGACAAGGCGGGCGTCGGTTACGACCTCGCGACGCACCGCGCTTCGCCGCCCGGCATTCGCATCTGGACCGGCGCAACCGCCGAGACCAGCGATGTCGAGGCCTTGCTGCCCTGGCTCGACTGGGCGTGGGAGCAGGAACGCGACGCCGTCAAAGCCGCCTGACCTGAAAGGCGCAAATTCGCCACGGAGCGACGGAACACAGAGCTTCTCTGCGCGGCGTCTTGCGAGGGCGCGATGCCAACGATCTCAATAAACCTCGTAACTCCGTGCTTCCGTGTTTATTGGTCGAGGTATTTGAATGCCGAAAGTTCTTATTGCCGACGAATTGAGCCCGCGCGCCGTGGCCGTCTTTGCCGATCGCGGGATCGAGGCCGATGTCGCGATCGGCCTCACGCCCGATGCGCTGGCCGCGAAAATCGCCGCCTATGACGGGCTCGCGGTGCGCTCCGCTACCAAGGTAACCGCGCCGTTGCTTGCCGAGGCGCACGCTTTGAAGATCATCGGTCGTGCCGGTATCGGCGTCGACAACATCGATGTTCCCGCCGCGACGCAGCGCGGTATCGTCGTGATGAATACGCCCTACGGCAACGCCATCACCGCCGCCGAGCACGCGATCGCGATGATGTTCGCACTGGCGCGGCAAATCCCGGCGGCTGACCGGTCGACCCAGGCCGGCAAGTGGGAAAAATCGCGCTTCATGGGGGTCGAGCTTTCCGGCAAGACCCTCGGCGTGATCGGCTGCGGCAACATCGGCGCCATCGTCGCCGATCGCGCGCACGGGCTGAAGATGCGGGTGGTCGGATACGACCCCTTCCTGTCGGAGGAGCGCGCCGTGGCGCTCGGCATAGAGCGCGTTACGCTCGACGAACTGCTCACCCGCGCCGATTTCGTGACCTTGCACACGCCGATGACCGAGGCGACCCGCGGCATGCTTGACGCGAAAGCGCTGGCAAAGCTCAAACCCGGCGCGCGGCTCATCAATTGCGCGCGTGGCGGACTGATCGTCGAGGAAGACCTCGCCATGGCGCTCGACAAGGGCATCGTCGCCGGGGCGGCGATCGATGTCTTCGTCGAGGAGCCGGCGACCGCGAACCCGCTCTTCGGTCGTGACAATGTGGTCGCCACGCCGCATCTCGGCGCCGCGACAGCTGAGGCGCAGGAAAACGTCGCGGTGCAGATCGCCGAGCAGATGGCGGATTTTCTGCTGACCGGAGCGGTGACCAACGCGGTCAACATGCCCTCGCTCAGCGCCGAGGATGCACGACGCCTGAAACCCTACATGCAGCTCGCCCAGCAGATCGGCAGCTTTGCGGGACAGTTGACCGATAGCGGCATCAAGTCGGTGTCGGTGGAATACGAAGGCGCGATCGCCGAGCTCAACGTGAAGCCGCTGACGGCGACCGCGCTCGCCGGGCTGCTGGCGCCGCAGCTCGCCTCGGTCAACATCGTCAACGCGCCGGTGATCTGCCGCGAGCGCGATATCAGGGTAAGCGAAACGCTGCAACCCGAATCGGGCGATTACCAGATGCTGATGCGGATCACCGTGACGGGGGAAGGCGGCAGCCGGTCGATCGCCGGCACTGTGTTCGCCGGAGACAAGCCGCGGCTCGTCGCGGTCGAGGGGATGCCGCTCGAGGCCGAACTCGGCGAGCACGTGCTGTTCGTGCGCAATCTCGACAAGCCCGGCTTTATCGGCGCGCTTGGCAATTCGCTGGGCGCGGCATCGATCAATATTGCGACCATGCACTTAGGCCGAACAGCACCGGGCCAAGACGCTATCTGCCTTGTCGAAGTAGATCAGGCGCTGCCCGCCGAATTGCTCGACAAGGTTCGTGCGCTACCTCATGTCGTGCAGGTCAAATCCATGAAATTCTGAGGGCTGGCAATGCGAAACCCCGGCCGGGGGTAGGCCGGGGTTTCGAGTTCCGTCGACGTAGGCGGAACTGGGCTTGCACCGTCGAGGGTGGGGGAAGTGACGATGCAAACCGCATTCTGTAAGCAATCTCAAAAAGATGCAATAGTCATGCGGCAGTTCAACCGTATGATTGTAGTTAAGGAAGTTTGACTCGCGTTCTGCGAGCGTTCGGTGCAACGAAACTTATGGTTGGGGGTTGATCATCTCGGCGGATAGTTGCGGTGGCGCCTTCGGGCCGCTCTACGATCTTCCGCCTACTTATTCGGCAGCGGCTTACCGGCAAGGTTCTGCGGCATCCTCTTAATCGCCGACCGAGGCGCATTTTTGCCGCAGACCAATCGCTTTCTTCTGGCTGTGGAGGCAATATCGCGCTCATGAACGACGCGCCGCAAACCGCTTTGTTGCCGACCGGCCTCTACGATCTGCTGCCGCCCGTGGCCGAGCGCGAGGCCGAGGTGACGGCGCGGCTGATGGCGGTGCTGACCTCGCATGGCTACGAGCGGGTCAAGCCGCCGCTTGTCGAGTTCGAGGAGACGCTGCTGGCTGGCGCTGGCGCGGCGATGAGCGGCGACAGTTTTCGCACGATGGACCCGACATCGCATCGCATGGTGGCGGTGCGCGCCGATATGACGCCGCAGGTTGCGCGTATCGCCGCGACCCGCCTTGGCCACCGGCCACGGCCGCTGCGGCTGAGTTACGCGGGGCAGGTGCTGCGGGTGAAGGGCTCTGAGATGCGCCCGGAGCGCCAGTTCGGCCAGGCCGGCGCAGAGCTGATCGGCGCCGAGGGGACGGCGGCGGATGTCGAGGCGATCGCGGTTGCCGCCGAGGCCCTGCTCGGCGTTGGGGTGCCGAACCTCTCGGTCGATCTGACAATGCCGACCTTGGTTCCGGCGATCTCCGACGAGTTCCACATCCCGACGGAAAAGCGCGCTGCCCTGCGTGCGGCTCTCGACCATAAAGATACCGCCGCCGTCGCCGCGCTTGCGGGGCGAGCCGGACCCTTGCTCACCGCGCTGGTGTCGGCGGCGGGAGGAGCGGCGCAGGCACGGCCGGCGCTCGACGCGCTCGATCTACCTAGCCGGGCGCGCGCGGAGCGCGACCGGCTGGGCGCGGTGCTCGACGGTCTCACCTCGGCAATGCCGACGCTGATGGTCACCGTCGACCCCGTCGAGAATCGAGGTTTTGAGTACCACACCGGCATCAGCTTTACATTTTTCGCCAGCGTCGAGACCAGGCGCGGGGCGTTGGGCGAACTGGGCCGCGGCGGCCGCTATGACGCGGGCGACCCGGCAACGCCCGAGCCGGCGACCGGCTTTACGCTTTACACCGATATGATCCTGTCGACCTTGCCGGAGATGCGGCCGCGGCGCCGGCTGTTGTTGCCGCCCGGCACCGATCCGGCGATCGCGGCATCGCTGCGCCACCCGGGGCAGGGCGGCTGGATCACAGTCGCGGCGCTCGCGCCGGTGGATGATTGGCACGCGGAGGGCGGGCGCCTCGGCTGCGATCACGTGCTCGAAGCTGGCCGGCCGGTGCCGGTGCGCGAGCGGCGCCCGTAGCGGCGCAAGGAGAAACGCATGGCCAACGTCGCGGTGGTCGGCGCCCAGTGGGGCGACGAAGGCAAGGGCAAGATTGTCGACTGGTTGTCGGAGCGTGCGGAAATCGTCGTGCGTTTCCAGGGCGGCCACAATGCCGGACATACTCTCGTCGTCGGCAACGTCGAGTACAAGCTGAGCCTGCTGCCCTCCGGTGTGGTGCGCGGCAAGCTGTCGATCATCGGCAATGGGGTCGTGGTCGATCCCTGGGCGCTCATCGCCGAGATCGATACGATGCGCGGCAAGGGCCTCGACATCACCCCGAAGAACCTGAAGCTCGCCGACAACGCGGCACTGATCCTGCCGTCGCATGGTGCGCTCGACCGGGCACGCGAGGAACGGCGCGGCGACAAGAAGATCGGCACTACCGGGCGCGGCATCGGCCCCGCCTATGAAGACAAGGTCGGCCGCCGCGCGATCCGCGTGTGTGATCTCGCCGACCCGAAAGCGCTCGAAGATCGCGTCGACGAGGTGCTGTTGCATCACAACGCATTGCTGCGCGGGCTCGACGCGCCGCAGGTGAAGCGCAAGGAGCTGCTCGCGTCGCTGCGCGAGGTGGCGCCGAAAGTACTGCCCTTTGCCGACGCGACCTGGCGCATCCTCGACGATGCGCGCCGTGCCGGGCGGCGCATCCTCTTCGAGGGCGCGCAGGCAGCGATGCTCGATGTCGATCACGGCACCTACCCTTATGTGACCTCGTCCAACACGCTGGCCGGGCAAGCCGCGGCCGGATCTGGGATCGCGCCGGCGGCGATCGGTTTTGTGCTCGGCATCGCCAAAGCCTATTCGACGCGGGTCGGCAGCGGGCCATTCCCCACCGAACTGACCGATGATACCGGTCAGTTGCTTGGCGATCGCGGCCGCGAGTTCGGCACCGTCACCGGGCGGCGGCGGCGTTGCGGCTGGTTCGACGCGGTGATGGTGCGCCAGGCGATCAAGATGGGCGGCATCGACGGCATCGCGCTCACCAAGCTCGACGTGCTCGACGGCTTCGACGACATCAAGGTCTGCACCGGCTATCGCCGCGGCAACCAGCGTTACGACTATCTGCCGCCCGGCGTCACCGTGCAGACCGAGATCGAGCCGATCTACGAAGACTTCGCCGGCTGGCGCGAAAGCACGCGCGGCGCGCGCTCTTATGCCGATCTACCGGCCAACGCGATCAAGTACATCCGGCGGGTCGAAGAGCTGATCGGCGCGCCGGTGACCATGCTCTCCACCAGCCCTGAGCGTGAAGACACCGTGCTGGTGCGCGATCCGTTCGCAGATTGATACGATCGGATTGATAAATGCTCACGTTGAGCATAATATATGGCTAAAGCGAAACCGCATCCGCGCGAGCGCGCTGGCCTGATGCCCGAGTTCTTCTCGCCTTATTCGCACAGCTTCGTCCGGCTCGCGACTTGCGTGCCGCAGGTCGCGGTCGCCGATCCGGCGAAGAACGGCGACCAGGTGGCCGCAATGGTCGAGCGCGGCGACCGCGACGGCGTTGCCGTAATGCTGTTCCCGGAATTGTGCCTTTCCGCGTACGCGATCGACGATCTTCTGTTTCAGGATGCGCTGCTCCATGCGGTGCAGGGGCAGATCGGCCGGCTGATTGAGCTGAGCCGCGAGGGGCTGCCGGTCATCGTTGTCGGGGCGCCGCTGCGCTGGCGCGGGTGGCTCTACAACTGCGCGGTCGCGATCCATAAAGGTCGGCTGCTCGGCATCGTGCCGAAAGTCTACCTGCCGAATTACCGCGAGTTCTACGAACGCCGACACTTCGCCTCGGGCGAGACCGTGCGCGGCGAGGTCATGACGCTGGCGGGGCAAGAGGCGCCGTTCGGTATCGACCTGCTGTTTACGGCGACGGGCTCGAACGCGTTCACCTTCCATATCGAGGTCTGCGAGGATTTGTGGGTGCCGCAGCCGCCGAGCGGATTGGGTGCGGCGGCCGGAGCAGAGATATTGCTCAACCTATCGGCCAGCAACATCACCATCGGCAAGGCGCAGATGCGGCGGCTGCTATGCGCCTCACAATCGGCCCGCTGCATCGCCGCCTATGCCTATTCCGCGGCCGGCGCCGGCAAATCGACGACCGATCTCGCCTGGGATGGCCAGGCGGGGATTTTCGAGATCGGCGACGATCTCGCCGAGACTGAGCGGTTTAGCGCGCAACCGGAGATGGCGATCGCGGATGTCGATCTCGGCCGCATCCACCAGGAGCGGATGCGCACCAACACGTTCGGCGACGCCGCCCGGCTGAGCCTGGCGGCGTCGCCGTCGTTCCGCCGTGTGGAATTCGCTTTTGCGGCGCCGCAAGGCAAGCTGGCGTTGCGCCGACGGGTCGAGCGCTTCCCGTTCGTGCCATCCGATCCGGCGATGCTGCGGGACAATTGCTACGAGGCGTACAACATCCAGGTTCAGGGCCTGGCGCAGCGCCTATCGGCGACGGGACTCAAAAAACTGGTAATCGGCGTGTCTGGCGGTCTCGACTCGACCCAGGCGCTGATCGTCGCCTGTCGGACGATGGATCGGCTAGGGCTGCCGCGAAATAACGTGCTCGCTTATACACTTCCCGGCTTCGCGACGAGCGAAGGAACCAAGGCGAATGCCTGGCGATTGATGAAGGCGCTCGGCGTTACCGGCGGCGAGATCGACATTCGTCCGGCGGCCAACCAGATGTTCGCCGATATCGGCCACGCGGCGGGACGCGGCGAGAAGCATTACGACGTGACCTTCGAGAACGTGCAGGCCGGGTTGCGCACCGACTATCTCTTCCGGCTCGCCAACCATAACGCCGCGCTCGTGGTCGGCACTGGCGACCTGTCTGAGCTGGCGCTTGGTTGGTGCACCTACGGCGTCGGCGATCACATGTCGCACTACAACCCCAATGCCTCGGTGTCGAAGACGCTGATCCAGCATTTGATCCGCTTTGTCGCGCATAGCGGCGATGTGGATGAAGAGACAACGCGCATCCTTGAGGACATTCTCGCCACCGAGATTTCGCCCGAGCTGGTGCCGGCGGGCGAAGATGGTTTGATCCAGTCGACCGAAAGCTTTGTCGGGCCCTATGTCCTGCAGGATTTCACGCTGTTCTATGTGACGCGCTTCGGCTTCGCGCCGTCCAAGATCGCCTATCTGGCGTGGAACGCTTGGCATGATGCGGCAAAGGGCGAGTGGCCGGCGAACACGCCCCAGAGCGCGCATCGGGCATTCGATCTCGGCGAGATCAAGCGCTGGATGCAGGTGTTCCTGACGCGGTTTTTTGAGCGGAGCCAGTTCAAGCGCTCGGCGTTGCCGAACGGACCGAAAATCTCATCGGGCGGCTCGCTGTCGCCGCGCGGCGATTGGCGGGCGCCTTCCGACTCGCACGCCGCCACCTGGCTCGCCGAGCTCGAACGGGGTGTTCCAGACGTCTGAGATGTTGGCGCGCATTCACGAGCTGACAGGCGAAACGGCGCTCTTGGGACCGGCCTTGCCGCTCGCCCTCATTTTCGCGCTCGCTCTGATCGAGGCGTTGGTGCTGCCCTGGCGTTATTGGGCAAAAGGGGCTTGGGCGCTCGCCGTCGTGCTGGTCGGTCTCGGCGCCGCCGGATTGCTCTACCGGGCGCAAGTCCTGGGCGGCAACGCGGCGGCCGATCAGCTCACCGCGCGGCTCGCGGCGGAGACGGAGGCACTGCACGGCTTGTGGTTGCAGTGGGATGCGCTGTCGAAGTCGCTGCCGGCGCCCTCCGGCGAAAGTCCGGGAGGATCGTTCAATAATGTCGATGATGCGCTCACATCGCTGAGCGGCAAGGTCGCGATCGTAAAACAGCAGATCGCGGCACTGAAGGCTGGCGAGACGGCGCGCTCGATCGATCCGGCGACGGCCGCCAAGCTCGGCGATTATTTGCGGCAATACGGCAGCTACCGTGTGGTCGTGTCATGCGCGCCGAGCGATGTCGAGGCCTACACCTATGCCACGCAGCTCGTGAACATTCTTAAATCCGCCGGGTGGGATGCCAGTGGCCCCGAGCAGACCGCGAATGTCGTCGAGGGGACGGCAATGGGGATTACCGTTTTCGACCGCGATCCGAGCGCGCCCGATGCGGCCAAGGTCCTGATCGACGCATTCAAGCAGTTCGATATCCCGCATCAGGTCGGCGTCACTGCCCAGTATGCTGCCGCCGATAGCGCGACGGCCGAGTTGTTCGTCGCGAAGAAGCCCTAGGGAGAGAGCATATGCCGGCAGGGCACGTCCGCCGTCGCGGAAATTCGCATCCCTGGCGAGAATTCGGCGCGGAAGCGCGAGCGCCTGTCACGCGAAGGGCTGGATATCGACCAACTGGTCTATGGCGAGCTGCGCCGTCTTGCCGGCAACCACTAACGGATGATGCCGAGACCGATGATTCCGATGACGATGAGGTAGATGGCGATCACGTAATTGAGGATGCGCGGGACCAGCAGGATGATGACCCCCGCTATCAGGGAGACGATCGGCTGCAAATGGCCGATGCCGATAATCATGGGCGAAGCTCCTTTTCGTCCCGGCGAAGCGCTGCGACGGGCTCGCCGTCATCCGCGAACGCCAAACGTTCGCGACTGTTCCCCGATAAGCGCTAAGGTCGGCGACGCGGCCGGCCGCGCCGCCGACCCTTCGCTAGAAATTACGGCGCTGGGGAGAGCGTGATCGAGGCGACGCCGGCGGCCACGTTTAGCCCGGTATTGCCTTCGATGCTCAGCGGCTGCAGGGCGATCGTGTTGTTCGAGCCGCCAACCAGCGCGTTGGCGCCAACCCCGACGCCGACGGTGGCGCTTGCGGTGCCGCCCGCATAGGCGCCACCGAGCGAACCGGGACGCATCACCGCGACCGGAGCAACGACGGTCCATACCAGGATGCCACCCGAGGTGTAGCCGATATCGGCGCCGAACTTGGTGATGGTGCCCGTGTAGTGCTCAGCCCGGCCGAGACCCGAGAAGGTGCAATTGAGCGCCTTCGACGACCCGAAGATGAAACCGAACCCACTGGCGACGTTGCAGGTCAATGTTCCGACATTCACCGCGCTCTGCGCCGACGCCGGGCCGGCAAGCGCCGCGATACCGACGACCGCGGAAAAAAGGGCGGCAGTCACGCGCATTATTTTCGACATCTCGCTGCTCTCCTTGTGAGCGATCGGACGACGCCTGGATGCGGGCGCGGCCGTGGCGGCAACAACTTAGTCAACGCGCCAATATCGTCAAGGGCGTATCCCGTTGGGTTTATTGCCGCGGTGGTCATACGGTCGTTCACCGAGATCGCAGCCAGCGACCCGCAACGCCCGGTCCGCGGCGTTTGGCAGTGGCAATGCGGTTTTCGCAGCCTCGGGGAGTGGTCCCTCAGAATTTATCATTGATACTGTACAATATCATTAAATAAACTCTTCTAGTTGTGCCGGGATTGGATTCGCGACGGTTGTAGATCGGCGAACAAAACCGGAAGGCGCGAACAGCGGAGGCGATTATGGCGGGTAATGTTGCGGTTGGACAAGCACTTCCCTGGTGGCGCGAGCCCACCAAGGACCAATGGTTGGCGTGGGTGGCGGCCTGGCTTGGTTGGCTGCTCGACGCGTTTGATTTCACCATCTTCCTGTTGATCATGGTGCCGATCTCCAAGGAATTCGGTGTGCCGCTGGTCAGCGTGCTGGCGATCTTTACGGTGACGTTGTGGGTGCGGCTGATCGGCGCCACCGCGTCGGGCTGGCTGGCTGATCGGGTCGGCCGCAAGACGCCGCTGATGATTTCGATCCTGTGGTACTCGATCTGCAATTTCATCGCCGGTTTCTCGCCGAGCTTCTGGTTTCTGTTCCTGTTCCGGGCGCTGCTCGGGATCGGCATGGGCGCCGAGTGGCCCGCCGGCGCCGCGCTGGCGATGGAAAGCTGGCCCGCTCGCTCGCGCGGCCTGATGAGCGGCATGCTGCAAGGGTCGTGGGGGCTCGGCTTCCTGCTCGCCAGCGTGGTCTATGGCCTGTTCTACGAGCAGATCGGCTGGCGTGGCTGCCTGTGGGTCGGCATCCTGCCGGCGCTGGTCGTCGTCTACATCCGCAAGTTCGTCAAGGAACCGGAGGTGTGGAAAGAGAACCGCGCGAAGCAGCACGCGCAGAAGGAGTTCAGGGTACCGCTGATCGAGCTGTTCAAGCCCAAACTGCTGCCGAACACGCTGAGCTCCTGCCTGTGGATGGCCAGCAGCTTTGTTACCTATTATACCTGCTTCGGCCTGTTCGCGACGCACCTGCAGAAGGATCTGGGCTTCGGTCCGGGCGCGGTGGCATTGCCCAGCGCCCTGTCCAATCTCGCGATCTTCATCTCGAGCTGCGCGTGGGGCACGATCGCCGACAGGATCGGCCGGCGTTGGGCGATGATCATCCCCGCGCTGATCGGCATCTTGATCACGCCGTTCTATCTCGGCTTCTTCACGACGAGCTACCCGATCCTGGTCGCGGCTTTCACGATCCAGGGCTTCTTCGTCGGCAGCATCTACGGGCAGAACCCGAGCTACCTGAACGAGCGGTTTCCGACCGAGGTGCGCGCCACCGCGGCCGGCTTCTGCTACCACCAGGGCGCGATCTGGGGTGGACTGTGCGGCCCGCTGCTCGGCATGTGGGCGGCGAGCGTCGGCGGCTTCTCGATCCCGATGCTGGTCACGACGATCGTCGCACTGGTCATCTTCGCGCTCTCGCTGGTGTGGGCGCCTGAAACAAAGGGTCAGGTGATGATCTCCGATATCCAGCTTGCCGAAACGCCGGCGGGGTAACGGGTCCGGCGCCGGAAAAGGGCCTCTTTTCGGAGAGGCCCTTTTTATTTGCGCTCGATAAAGCTGCGGCCGATCAGCTGGCGGTGCAGCTGGTTGGTGCCCTCCCAGATTTGCGTGATCTTGGCGTCGCGCAGCAGCCGCTCGACCCGGTTATCGGCGATATAGCCGTAGCCGCCATAGAGCTGCACCGCCTCGGTGGCGATGCGCATCGCCAGGTCGGAGGCGCGCATCTTCAGCATCGAGGCCTCGGGCCCGATATCGCGCTCGCCGCGATCAATGAGGCCGGCGACATGCCACAGCCACGCCTCGCACATCGCCAGATCGGTGGCGAGGTCGGCGAGCAGGAACTGGATGCCCTGGAACTCGACGATGCGGCGGCCGGATTGGCGGCGCTCGTTGATATAGGAGACAGCGTCGCCGAACGCGGCGCGGGCGATGCCGAGCGCGTGCGCTGCGACGCTCGGCCGGGATTTGTTGAGCGCCGCGAGCAGCAGCGGGAGGCCCTGGCCCGGCTCGCCGAGCACATTGGCGCGCGGCACGCGGCATCGGTCGAAGGCGAGCGCGGCGGTCGAGGAGGCGCGGTGGCCGAGCTTGTCCTCCTTACGCAGGATGCTGAAGCCGGGCGTGTCCTTTTCGAGATAAAGCGCGGTGATCGCGCCGCGCCCATCCGGGATTTCGCTCCACTTGCCGAACAGCAGAATGAGGTCGGCGACATCGCCATTGGTGATGAATATTTTGCCGCCGTCGATGACGACGCCGTCGTTGCCGTCAGGAGCGAAGCGGGTCTTCATGCCGGTGGCGTCCGAGCCGGCGTCGGGCTCGGTGATCGCCAGCGCGAGCAGCGCGCCCTCGGCGACGCGCGGCAGCAGGCGCCGCTTCTGCTCCTCGCTGCCGAAATCGATCAGCGGCTTCGCGGCGTGGAAATTGGTCGCCCAGATGATCCCGGTCGAGGCGCAGGCCGCGCTGATCTCGCGCACGCAGGCAAGATAGGCGGCATATGAGAGCCCTGCGCCGCCATACGCCTCGGGCACGAACATCGCATTGAGGCCGAGGGCGTTGATCGCCTCTATGTTCTTTGAGGGAAATTCGGACGCGCGGTCGTAGGCGGCGGCGCGCGGTGCGATCTCGTCGCGGGCGAGGGCGCGTACGCTGTCCAAAAGCTGCCGCTCCTCGACCGAGAGCGGCGGCAGCGCATCGAGCCGGTCAAACAGGGGGGTCATCGCCTGGCAGCCACCAAAAACGGAACTAAGTTCCGTTTTTGTCTCTCAACTTTAAGGCGACATACGCTATTGCTCTCGATGCCGCGGGGGGCTTGTTCCCCGCGGTTATCGAGGGAGAGAAGGATGAAAATCCATCTCTTCCTGTCTCTCGGTTGGGGACGGTTCCGCTTAAAGATCCGTCTCCGCCTGTAGAGGCAGGGCGCCGGGGAAGGTTGCAACTTCCCCGGTTGCCCCTCGAACATAAGCGAGACTGCGTTCAACGACAAGGCGCCGGCACCTTATTCATCTCTAAACACCGGCTTCCGCTTTTCGATAAAGGCGGTCATGCCCTCGGTCGCGTCCGCGGTCTGGAAAGCGAGCGTGTTGAGGTCGGCTTCGCGCTTCAGCCCGTCGGCGAGCGTGCCGTCGAGCGCGCCGATTACCGCGTCGCGGGCAAGCGCGAGGGCAGGGAGGCCGTAGCCGGTCATCTCGCGCGCGAAGGCCTTGCCGGCCTCGATCAAATCGCCGTCGACGAGGCGATGGACGAGGCCGATGCGCTCGGCTTCGTCGGCCATGACGGTGCGGCCGGTCATGATGATATCGAGCGCGCGCGCCTCGCCGATCAGGCGCGGCAGGCGCTGCGTGCCGCCATAGCCGGGGATGAGGCCCAGTTTGATCTCGGGCAGGCCGAGCCGCGCGGTCTTGAGCGCCAGGCGGAAATTGCAGGCCAGCGCCAGCTCCAGCCCGCCGCCGAACGCGTACCCATTGATCAGCGCGAAGGACGGCATCGGCAATGTCCCGAAGCGCGAGATGATGCGTTGGCCGTTCGCCATGTCGCGGCGGCCTTGCGCCAGCGGCCGGCCCATCAGCTCCTTGATGTCGGCGCCGGCGCAGAAGGCGCGCTCGCCGGCGCCCGTGACGAGCAGCGCTCGGGCATTGCCAACGGCGACCTCGTTTAGCGCCGCGTCGAGCTCGCGCAGAGTCGCGAAGCTGAGCGCGTTGAGCGCCTCGGGCCGGTCGAGGGTCAGTAGCGCGACTTCATCGCTGCGGGTCAGGTGCACGGTCATGGACGCTCGGCCTCTATCGAGACGCGACAAATATCAGATGGTGGACCATCTGATATCCATCTGTTCACCATCTGCTGTTCGTCCCTTTTAACAGGCGGCGCACCGCCTGTTCTCCGCCTGTTATTGCCACCGATAACAGGAGGTCGCCGCTCCTTGGTGTGTGTCGCTTCCATGCGTCCCGGACGTGGCTCTTTGGTTCGGAGTCCAGATCGTGCTCATATCGTAATTGTCAATACCGGAATGAATTTATTTCTGACTCACCCGCCGGTCCAGCGCACCGGCGCGGGGGCGATGCGGCCCGATTTCGCCCATTCGACCAGTTCGCGCTTCAAAATCTTGCCGCTTGCGGTCAGTGGGTAGGCTTCCATCGCGATGAAATATTCTGGCATGTCGTATTTCGAGAGGCCCTCCGCGGAGAGGTGGGCGAGCATCGCGTCGGCCCCGGGCCTTTGGTCTTCGCTTTCGCCGTCGTGCCAGATCACCGACAGGCAGACCTTCTCGCCGAGCCGCTGGTCGGCGACCGCGAAGGCGGCGCATTTGGCGACCGCTTTGTGGCGCATCGCCAGCTCCTCGATGCGCGCCGGGTGAATGTTGTGGCCGCCGCGGATGATGAGGTCCTTCTTGCGGCCGACGATTTCGAGATTGCCGTTTTCGTCGAGCCGGCCGAGATCGCCCGAGAGAAACCAGCCGTCACGGTTGAAGGAATCCTCGGTCGCGCGCTGGTTGTCGAAGTATCCCAGCATCAGGCAGGCGCCGCGCCCGGCGATTTCGCCGACCTCGCCGGGCGCGACCTCGATGTCGGGGTTTTCCTGGTCCCACAATTTGATCTCATAGGCGGCGCAGGATTTGCCGCAAGTGCCGACGATCGTCTCCGGGCTGTCGCTCGGCAGCGTGTACTGGTGCGAGCTGTTCTCGCTCATGCCGTAGACGTTTTGCGGCGTGACCCCACGGTCGAGAAACGCCTGCGCCACCTCGCGCGGGATCACCGACCCGGCCATGTAGAAAGTCTTGACCTTGCCGAGCGTGTCGAGATTGCGCCGGCGCATCTCGGCGAGGATGTCCATCGCATGCGTTGGCACGCCCATCACATAGGTGGCGCCGGTTTCGACGATCCAGTCGAGCGGTGTCATGCGAGGCGGCGGCGAATTGACGATGAGCTCCATGCCGGCATGCATCGCCTGGGCGATCGCCACGGTCGCGATGTGATGCGACAACGGGCTGAGCGACAGCAGCACGGTCGAGGAATCGTGGCGCCAGTCGGCGACCATGGCGCGGGCGTTGGCGAAGAGCGTGTTGGCCGAGTGCATGACGCCCTTGGGCGTGCCGGTCGTGCCCGAGGTGAAGGCGAGGTAGACGACGCTGTCCGGATCGCTTGCGGGTGGTGGAACGATGTCGGCGTGCGTTGGAAACTGCGCTGCCGCGTCGCCGTCGAGCGAATAGATCTTGCGCAAAAAGGGCAGGGCCCTGGCGGCGGCAAAAATATCGGCGCGGCCGGCGTCGGCGCCGTAGCCGGGCTGTGCGAAGAGCGCAGCGGCGCTGGTGCGCTCGAGCAGGGTCTCGATCTCGGCGGCCGTATAGTTCTGATGCAGCGACGGGTTGCAGACATAGCCCTGACGCGAGCAGGCGAGAAAGACGATCATCGCCTCGACCCGGTTGGGCAGCCAGACCGCGACCCGCTCGCCGCGCTTGAGGCCGGCGGCGTCGAGATCGGCGGCGACCGCGTCGACCGCGCGCAGCAATTCGGCCCAGTTGAGCCGTCGCGTGGCGTCGCGCAGCGCGGGGGCGAGCGGCCGCTCGGCGGCGTGCTTTTGGAGGAGGGTGTAGAACGTGTCCTCGCGCCACAGCCCGGCCGCGTAATAACGCCGCGCCGCCGCGGGGTCGTGCAGGGTGAGAAGGGTATTGGTCATGGGCATTCTCCCACTCCGCCCTCGGGGGCAGAGAGGGGATTTGGCGGCAGGGAGAGACGGGAGTTTAATCTTGACTCAATCGATTTCGATGTACACATACGAATCGTTCGTATACACGTGACTCCTATGCCCTCGCAAAGCAGCGCCGTGGTGACGGCGCGCATCGATGCCCGACTGAACGCGAAGCTCGACGCATTGGCGCGCGGCGTCCGGCGCTCGAAATCGTACCTCGCCGCAGAGGCCATTGCCGCGTATGTCGAGCTCAACGAGTGGCAGATCGGCGAGATCGAAGCGGGGATCGCCGAGCTCGATGCCGGCGAAGCGCTGTCGGCGGAACAGGCTAATGCGGAATACGATCGGCTGCTGAAGCCGCGGTGACGACCTACCGGCTCGAATTCGCCCGACGCTATTTCCGCCGGCTCGAAGACATCAACGAGCGCATCGCCGCCGACAACCCGGCGGCCGCGGCGCGCATGATCGCGCGCATCCGCGACGCGGTAAATCGCCTGGCGCGATTTCCCGCTTCCGGACGTCCCGGCAGGGTGGCCGGCACGCGCGAGCTGGTCATCGCCGGGACGCCCTATATCGTCCCGTATCGGGTCACGGGAGACGCGGTGCAGATCATCACGATTCTGCACGGCGCGCAGCGCTGGCCGGAACGATTTCCCTGAACGCGGCAGCGGCTCACCCGATTCGCCCAGGCGATGGATCGCGGCGGGTTCGGCACGAGTAAGCAGGGCGTCGATCATTCAGGCTCTTGCATTGAAGCCCGCCGACCTGGGAAGGTCGCGGCGAGCACCAAGGGAGGCGGACGATGTTACAGGATTTGATGCCCTACGCGGAACGGATCGCCGAGAAGCTGAAGGCGCGCAAGGAAACCGTCAGCGTCGCCGAATCGTCGACCGCCGGGCTCGTGTCGGCGGCGCTGCTCGCGGTGCCGGGCGCCTCGGCCTATTTCATCGGCGGCGCGGTGGTCTATACCCGCGTCTCGCGCACCGAGCTGTTGCAGGTCAGCGAGGAGGAGTTCGCCGCGCTCAAGGACATCACCCCGTCGACCGAGCCTTACGCGCTGCTTTTCGCGCGCAAGATCAGGGAGCGGCTCGGCACCACCTGGGCGATCGGCGAGACCGGCACCGCCGGACCGACCGGCAGCCGCTACGGCCATAATGCCGGGCATTCCTGCATCGCCGCGATCGGCCCGCATGGCGAGCGCGCGGCGACGATCGAGACCGCGAGCGGCGACCGGATGAACAACATGCGGACGTTCTCGATGGCCGCGCTCGAATTGCTGGACAAAGCCATCGGCTGAGCGCCGCTTTCCCGCTCGTGGCGCCATTGGGGCTCGCCGACTGGTATCTCGTCGCCGTGGCGCTGCTCGTGGGCAGCTTTGTCGGCGTGGTGATCGACCGGTTGCCCGAGGGCGAGCCGTTCGGGGGTGGGCGCTCGCGGTGCGGCGAATGTAGCACGGCGCTGACCGCTCGCGACCTGGTGCCGCTGGCGAGTTGGCTCACCAGCCGCGGGCGGTGCCGGCATTGCGGCGCGCGGATCGGCTGGTTCTACCCCATCGTCGAGCTGGCGGCGCTGGCGATCGCGGTGCTGTCGCTCTGTGTCGATCGCGGGTTCGAGGCGTGGGTCGATGCGCTGCTGGGGTGGTGGCTCTTGGCGCTCGGCTGGATCGACTGGCGCCATGGCGTCCTTCCGGATGTGTTGACCCTGCCGCTGATCGTCCTTGGGCTGGCGGTGGCCGGGGATTTCGAGCCGGAGCGGTTGTGGGATCCGCTGCTCGGCGTCTTTTTCGGCTATGGCGTGCTGTGGATCGTGGCCTGGGCCTATCGGCGGCTGCGCGGGCGCGAGGGGCTTGGGCTCGGCGACGCGAAGCTCTTCGCCGCGGCGGGCGCCTGGGTCGGTGTGACCGGCCTGCCAAGCGTGCTCGCCGCCGCCGCGCTCGCGGGGCTCGCCGCCGCCGGCGGCATGATGCTCGCGGGGCGACGGCTCGACCGATACTCGGCGCTGCCGTTCGGACCGTTTCTCGCGGCCGCGACCTGGCTCGTCTGGCTGTTCGGGCCGATCCGCTATTAGCAGCCGAGGTTGATTTCCCGCCGCGCTGCGGCTAGATCAACGGCCCGCGCGCCTCGCATGTCCCCATCGTCTAGAGGCCTAGGACACCGCCCTTTCACGGCGGTAACAGGGGTTCGAATCCCCTTGGGGACGCCACTAGCTTTTGCTCGAACAAAATCAATATGTCACGCGATGTGTCACAGAGGCCCATGTACATCGGGGATGTATATTGCCTGTATAGGCGAGGGCAGGGCGGACGCCCGACGCGGGAGGATCCGGAGCGGTAACGGCCGGTTTCAACGCTGCCGGAACAATTCAATCGTACACGGTCGTGAGCCGAGGTCATGGGCGGTGTAGGTGTCGCCCGCAATCGCCCCGTCATAATCGAAGGGAAACTTCGTTCCTGCCGGTGAAGCCCCTGGCTGACCGCGTGAAATGGCGTAGCCGCGCAACCCCAGCCGCCCATCCGGCGCCACCATGCCGTCGAAAGCGACATAACCGGGAGTGCCGGGAGACGAGATTCGTCACCGCGGACGCGCGGCCGTTTGTGATCTGCATCATTAACGGGTGCTCGAAAGCCTGACGGTTGTTGAACTCCGGACAACGATGCATGCCGACCCAAGCGCCGTCATAGGGCAGACGAGCCGGCGCAGCTTGCCGCGGTACGAACACGGGCTCCTGCTCAGGCTTCGGCGCGAGGGATGGTCGGGGGTGTGGAGCGGGCGTCGGCGCGTCTTCACGAAACGAATCGGAGTTCTGCGCCATGACCGGCGGCGTGGCGCACGAGCCGATAACGATAAGACCGATTGTCGTCACAAGCCAACGGATCGCCAACCATCGCCCTCCTGTCCGACTTCATACCACACTCGGCCTTTCGCCGCCGGGTTGCGCAAGCCTAACGGATGGACCGTGACCAAGTTCTATTTTCGATCTTATCAAGTATGATTAAGAGATAATTAAATACTTAATTCGCGTGTTTGCCTTTGATTTCAAGAACATTTGATGCATATTGCGCCTACTCTGAGGCATCGCAAAAGGCGTCCCCCATGATGATTGTCAGAAAGCTTGGCCAATGTCTTTTCGATGAGACCGGCGCCACCGCGATCGAGTATGGGCTGATTGCGGCGCTGATTTCTGTTGCAGCTATTTCCGTGCTTCAGCTTACCGGGACAAATCTTGTCTCGACCTTCACGACGGTTGCGAACAATTTGTGATCTGACGCTTAGCTTTCCTCCCCACGGCTGACAACCGCGAGCCCCGGTCGAAAGACCGGGGTTTTCGTTCAGGCGAGCAACGAAAGCTGCCCATTTGCGCCGCCGATTGAGGCGATGGCCGCGCGATGCATGGCTGCTGATCGTTTTATGAGGGCACGCGATCAGCTCAACCTGTCCTATTGCCGTGTCGATGAAGTTCGCCTTCGAGATACTCTGGACACGAAACGGCTTCCTCGAGCCGCTGTTTGAGCCGGCTCCGGTTAATCTCCGATCGGTCAAGACGGCGCGCGCACTGGCGGAGCGGTTTGCCTCGTACGCCCCCGTGCACTCGATCACGATCGAAGCGGAAGACGGCTCGATCTTCGAGCGCTGGTCCTGGCTGAACGACGCGTGGGGACAGCACGATCCGTTGGAACCGCCGGTGGCGCCGATGCCGGCGCCATCGCTCGGATCGGCGACCGATCGTCGTCCTTGAGGTTGCCGGCCGACATCCGGCCGGGCGCCGGATCATCCATTTGTTCTGAGAGCCTCGGCGACATACGATGCTGGGCGCTCGCGGCGTAATGCGTGGCCGCGACGCAGGGAGGCGGACGATGGCGAACTACAGCATATGTCTGGGGACGGCGGGTTGGGGCGTGTGGCACAGCCCGGATTCCGGCCAGTCGTGGACGCGGCACCGCGCCCCATTTCCGCTCAACAGCCGCATCCAGGCGCTGGTCGCCCATCCGAGCCAGGCGCATACCGTTCTCGCCGGCGGCGATACGGGCCTGTTCGCGAGCTACGACGGCGGCGCGAAATGGGAACGCATCGGCGCCCAAGGGGATCTGCCGACGATCTGGTCGCTGACCATCGACCCGGTCGATCCCGATATTCTCTTTGCCGGCACGCGCCCCGCCGGGGTCTATCGCTCGCGCAACGGCGGACGGCATTGGGAGAAATTGCCGGTCGACATCGCCCCCGAGTGCTCGATCGGCGTGCCCTTCGTGACCGGCCTCGTTGTCGACCCGGACGATCACCGCCGGGTGTGGGCGGGGGTCGAGATCGACGGCGTGTTCCGCAGCCTCGACGGCGGCGATAGCTGGACGCACCTGACGACGGGTTTGTACGACCCGGACATTCACGCCGTGGCGCTCGCGGCGACGAACCCCAAGCGCGTCTATGCCAGCACGGCGCGCGAGGTGTTTGTCAGCGACAATCTTGGCGACACCTGGCAATCGCTGGAAATCCGGGAGAAATGGCCGCTGCCCTACGCCCGCGGCCTGGCGGTCAAGGAAGACGACCCCGGCGTGCTCTTCGCCGGGTGCGGCGAGACCACGACGGGCGAAACGGGCTATGTGCTCCGCACGGCGGATTACGGCCAGAGGTGGGAGGTCCTGCACCTGCCGACACAGCCCAACGCCACGATGTGGGGTCTTGCCACGCACCCTGCCGACGCCAACCGCATTGTCGCATTCAGCCTGTTCGGCGAGGTCTACGTCACCGAGAACGCCGGCGCATCCTGGCGCAAGATCGCGCGCGACTTCGGCGAGATCAGGGCCGCCGCGTGGGTGCCGAGCTGACCGTTGCGGTCGCGGTCATTCGCGTCGTACGGGAACCCATCGAGATATTATCCCAGTTTGGAATTCGCCGTCCTTAGAGGCTGACTTGAAATGGATTCAAAGGTTCCAATGAGCTGGATTTCTTCGTCTTTCCCGCGAAAGCGGGAGCCCAGGGGGCGAGCGACGAGGCAGAGGTTCAAATTCTGGCCTCGGCTGAGGCTAAGCCATCCGCCGGTACGCTCGCCCTGGGCCCCCGCTTTCGCGGGGGAGACGATAATTCTTTGACTGGGTTGATTTCATTTTCAGGCAGTCTCTCAGACGACGGCATCGCGAAGCCTACATTCCCGCCGTATGATGAGCGTATGGAGAGCAGAGCATGACCCTCAGACTGATCGTGATCGCCGCGGTGCTTCTTCTTTCCGTCGGAGGGTTTCTCGGCGCCGGCCCGATGCCCGGCGGCCCGTTCAACCCGTTCGGATTGCTGTTTCTCGGGGTGGCCGGGTTGGTCTGGTTCGCATGGGAACCGATGAAAGCCGGACTTGAAGGACGACCGGGTCTTTTTGATGCGTTTGCTCGAAACATCTTGGGGACGAGGCAGCGCAAGACGAGTTCGGGCGGCAGCACTCCCTAGAGTCCACGCTGAGACACCACCCATGCCGAACATCCCTGACGACATCTTCACCGAGCCCGAAGACGCTTCGCCGGACACGCTGGCCAATCTAGGGCCGCTGCGCCGCCTCGCCGGAATTTGGGAATCCGACGGGGGAGTGGACATCAACCCCAAGGCGGACGGTCCCGAGCGGCGCGTCTTCCGGGAAAGCATCCGGATGGACCCGATCGACCCGCAGACCAACGGGCCCCAGCTCCTCTATGGGCTGCGCTATCACATCCATATCAACACGCCCGAGGAAGCCATCACCTTTCACGACCAGGTCGGTTATTGGCTGTGGGAGCCCGCCACCGGGCTGATCATGCAGACCATCGCGATCCCGCGCGGGCAGGTGGTGCTGGCCGGCGGCACGGCGAAGCCGGACGACGAGCGCATTTCGGTGGAGGCGCGGCGCGGCGATACCCGCTTCGGGATCTGCTCGACCACCTTCCTCGAAGAGGCGTTCCGCACCGACTATTACCGGATCGACATCACCTTTCACGGCGATGGCGGCTGGACCTATGTGACGCGCACGGATCTGGCGCTGCGCGGCCAAACCCCGCCGTTCAACCACACCGACACCAACACCCTCAGGCGGGTGGCACCGCCGACACCGAACCCGCTCCTCGGGTCGGAAGGCGGTTTAGGCATCGGCCGGCTGCGATAGCTCCTTCCGCACCGTCGTCAGCGACGGGTCGCTCGGGTTCGCGGTGAGGTGGAAGCCGAGCCCGCGGCACATGTCGAGCATCGGCTTGTTCTCGTGTAGCACGTCGCCGAACAGTTCGCCGATGCCGGCTTCGCGCGCCACCTCGATGAGCCGGGTCAGCAGCAGATAGCCGACGCCGCGGCCTTTCCAGTCGCTGCGCACCGCGATGGCGAATTCGGCATGCGCCCGGCCGGGATCGGCGGAATAGCGCGCGACCCCGAGCGGCGAGGCGTCAAAGAGCGCGGCGAGCGCCATCTCGCGGTCGTAATCGAGGTGCGTCAGGCGTTCGGCAAGCTTATGGCTCAGCTCCCGCATCGGCGCGAAAAATCGCAGGCGCTGGTCCTCGCGGGTCATGTGCGCGAACAGATCCTGCAGCAGGGGCTCGTCTTCCGGTCGCACCGGGCGCAGCGCGATCCGCGTCCCGTCGCGCGCCGTGCCGATGGTTTCCAGGTGTTTGGGATAGAGGCTGCGGACGGACATCGGGATCGCCCCTGCAATCGCCCCCAACATATAGGCGCGACGGGCAACCCAGCGAGTGGATGACGGCTATCGGTTTACGAAAAGCCGATTTCCAGGCACTTGGTGATTTCGACTGTGGCGGTTTGGCGCGCGGCAGCGGCGGTTCTTTCGATGCCGACTGAGATCAGTTCGCCACGTTCGCGCTCCAGCGAACAGACGCTCCATTGCCAGCGATGGGCGCCGAGGCGGCACACCATCGCGCGGAGCAACTGGTCATCGGCGAACGGGGCATCAAGGACTTCGGCGGCGGACCACTCGAGGAGGGCGAGGTCGTCCGCGCGCGCAGGATCGGCAAGGTCGAGCATGGCACGCCGTCATTTTAATTTAAGAATTTTTCTATTTTGCCCACGGACGAGCGTGAGGTCGCGTGCTAATAGCGCAGGCCGCCATGTCGAAAAACCCGCGCGCAACTGTCGCAGGAACGCTCTACGCGAGGGCGCGCAGATCGTCGCGCAAGCGCTCCGCACCGCCGGTGAACCCGGCATCGATCGCCGAATGTTCGCGCTGCCAGACCGGCATCGCGGCGGCGAGCAGGTCGAGCCCCGCCGCGGTCAGCGTGAGGCGGCGGCCGCGCCGGTCGTCCGAGTCGATCGCCACGGTGACGAGGCCGCGGCGCTCCAGCGGCTTCAGCGCCGCGGTCAGCGTCGTGCGATCCATCGCCAGCAGAGCGGCGACGCCGCGGATGCCCGCCGGCTCGGGGCGGTTGAGCGACATCAGCAACGAGAACTGCTGGTTGGTCAGTTCGAACGAGCGGAACGCCGTGTCGAACCGGCGGGCGACCGCCCGCGCGGCGCGCTGCAGGTGCAGGCAGAGGCAGGTGTCGCGCACCAGGCAGGTCGTCTCGAATGTCACCGAATTGGGGTTTGACATGCTCTCATTATGTTGATATCAACTTATTTGTCAAGACCGAATGCGGGTTCTCGCCGCGACGGAATTCTCACGCGACATCGGGAGTGTGTCATGCCGGTACAGCCGTATCTGTTTTTCAATGGAAGCTGCGACGAGGCGATCGAGTTTTATCAGAAGACGCTCGGCGCCGAGGTGATGATGCTGATGCGGTTCAAGCAGATGCCGGATCAGAGCATGGTCAAGCCGGAGACGGCGGAGAAGGTCATGCACGCGCGCGTGCGCATCGGCGACGCGATCGTGCTGATGTCGGACGGCATGTGCCAGGGCGACGCAAAGTTCGACGGCTTTTCGCTGACCTTGAGCCTCGCCACGGCCGAGGAGGTCGACCGGCGCTTCAACGCGCTCGCCGAAGGCGGGCAGGTGCGCATGCCGCTCGACAAAACCTTCTTTTCGCCGCGCTTTGGTATGCTGACCGACAAGTTCGGCGTCGGCTGGATCGTGCTGGTCGAGGCCTAGGCGTCAGGGCGTTTTGATGGTTCGGTGAGGAATCGGATGATGCGGTTCATGGTGTTGGTCTATCCGGAAGGCTTCGACAAGGCCGAGCCGGATTTCGCGCCGCCGCCGGAGTCGGTGGCGGCGATGATGAAATTCAATGAGGAGCTGCAGAAGGCCGGTGTGCTGTTGTCGCTCGACGGGCTGCACCCGCCGACGATGGGCGCGCGGGTGCGGTTCGGCGACGGCTCGCCGAAAGTGACTTACGGGCCATTTCCCGAGAGCCGCGAGTCGCTCGGCGGCCATTGGATGATCCGGGTCAATTCGCTCGACGACGCGATCGGGTGGATGAAGCGCTGCCCGATGTACGGCAATTGCGTCGTCGAAATCCGCCAGCTCTACGAGATGGAGGAATTCCCGGACGACGTCCGCGCCGCGGCCGGCGACGCCCCGGCGCGCCTCAAGGAAACGCTGGAGGGTAAGGCTGAATAACTCTTTGAGGTTGGGCTACTCCATTTATCGCCTCCCCCGGACTTGATCCCGGGAGTCCACGAATAGCTTCCCTTTATTCGTGGATGCCCACGGAACTAAGTCCGTGGGCTGAAGGCCCACGGGTCGAACCCGGGGGAGGGGATGAAAAATGATTTGAAAATTACCGCTCTGACCCGAACAGGAAGGTCCCGATGAAGCTTTATGAATTTCCGCCGACGCGGTCGATCCGCGTGCGCTGGACGCTGCAAGAGCTCGGCGTCGATTTTGAGGCGGTGACGGTCAACCTGATGGCCGGCGAGCACCGCGGGCCGGAATTCCTCGCGATCAACCCGGCGGGCAAAATCCCGGTGCTGGTCGACGGCGAGATGGTGCTCACGGAATCGGTCGCGATCGTCGTCTATCTTGCCGACAAGTACCCTGAAAAGCGGCTTCTGCCGGCCGATCCGCGCGGCCGCGCCGAGGCGATGCGCTGGCTGCTCTTCACCGCCACCGAGCTCGAGCAGCCGCTATGGCGGATGGCGAAGCACAATTTCATCTATCCCGAGGAGCGCCGGCTGCCCGCCGACATCGCGCTGGCGCGCGAGGACTTCGCGGCGATGGCCGCCGTCGCGGAGCGGCACATGGCGGGACGGGAATTCGTCTCCGGCGACCGCGTGACGGTCGCCGATTTCGTGCTCGGCTACACGCTCGACTGGGCGCAGACGTCGAACGTCCTCGGCGGCTTCCCGCAGCTGGAACGCTATCTCGACCGCATGTACGCCCGCCCCCACGCGCCGATGCGCATCAAGGATGCCTTCGCCCAGGTTCGAGGCGCTGCATCGTAATTGGCTCGGTCGCGAGCGTCGGCCTTGCTGAGATCGCTCCCCGGCGTACGCCGGGAAGCGGCGCTAGGGCGCCGGTTGACCACTAGCGCGGGATCGTCAGCCCGATCAGCTTTTCCGCCGCGCTGTCGACCGTTTCGAGATGACGACAGGTGTCGACGAGTTCGGCGAATTGCGCCGGGCTGATCTTGAGGCCCGGCTCGATCGGCTTGAGCCGCTGCACGAGCGTCTCGAAATCGAAGATGAACTCGCGGCCGGTGCCTTCCTTGGTGAAGCCCCGGCCATCCTTCAAAAAGACCGTGATGCGCGGCCCGAACAGCGTTCGCCGCACCGTCGGGATGATCGTGACCCGGTGCATCAGGTCGAGCACCTCGGGCGGGTCGCTTTCGCCGGGGCCGGGCCGGTCGCCGCGCAGCATCGGATAGCCGCCGGTGGCCGCACCGTAAGCGGTGAAATACTGCGTGCTGCCGACTTTCGGCGGGATGTCGATGCCGCGCACCGGGAAGAGCGGACTCGGATATTCGGTCTCGAACCAGTTGACCACCGCTTCGATGCGGTCGATGTCGGCGTAGCGTATGCCGTGCTCGCGGCACAAAGCGGCGGTCACGTCGACATGCGCGATGTTGTATCCGGCGGTCGAATAGATGCGGTACAGCGTCTCGAGGAAAATCCAGTCTTTTCCAAGATTTGCCGTGATCTTCGTGAGATCGGCGCGGTTGTCGCCGGTGAAGCTGTAGCGCAGTTCGCCCCGGCTGCTGCCGGCGTAGGAATGATAGAAACCGGCCTCGCCTTCGAGCGTCGTCTCGCCGCCCGGCGTGCCGTGCCGGGCGAGCGCGACGGCGAGCAACGCGTTGCGTACCGCGCCGCCCTCGCGCAATGAACGCCCACCGCTGCGGATGCCTTCGAGATTGCCCGCGGCGAGGTTGACGCATTGCGCGATCGCGCCATGCACCTGCTCCGCGTCGAGCCGGCCGAGCTTGGCCGCCGCCACCGCCGCGCCGAAAATCCCGAACACCGGCCCGGCATGGAAGCCGCGCGACATCACCGTCGGGATGAACTCGGCGGCCATGCGCTCCATGACCTCGTAGGCCGCCGCGACCGCGGTCAGAAACTCGCGCCCCGACGATCCGGCGACCTCCGCCGCAACGAGCGCCGCCGGCAGGATCGCGGTGCCGGGGTGGGTCAGCATGCGGAACGTGTCCCATTTGCCGCCGGCGAAGATCGTCTCAGCGTTGACAAAGGCGGCGCCGGCCTTGGTGAGCTTGGCGCCGTGGCACAACGCGGTCGCGGCGCCGCCGCCGCCCGCGTCCTCTTCCTGCATCAGCGCCAGCGCCTGGCGGCTCGCCGGCATGTCGTGCGCGACGAGCGCCGACGACAGCGCCTCCAGGGTCACGCCCTTGGCGCGATCGATCACTGCGGGCGGCAAATCCTCATAGCGCAACCCGGCGACAAACGTGCCGAACTCGCGACTCAGCGACATTTTGGCGCTCCGCGGGCGCTATCTGCCGCGGGTCACCACCGCTGTTTGGAACGCCCTGGCTGCGGGCATCGTCTGGTGCGCGGCGCAGATCGACAGCGCCTTGCCCTCGATCGCCTGGATCTGCTCGATCGACAGATTGTGCACGTTGTTGCGCGCCGCTTGGTAGCCGATGAAGAACATCGACGCGGCGGCGCGGTCGTCGTCGCTGGCGCCGAGCAGTTCGGCGCAGCTGAGGGTGCGGATCGGGATTGGCGCGGTCGAGGCTGCCGCTTCCGGCGGTGGCGGTGCCGCGGCGGGCGGTGGCGGCGGCGCGGGAGGAGCAGCCGGCGGCGGCGCCGAAGGCTGCGCGCAGGCGGCGAGCAGCAAAGCGGGAAGAGCGATGAGGGTGAGTTTGGAGATCATGCCGTCCTCCCGTTAGCGGCAGTAGTAATCGTGCGAGCGGCGCTTCGAGGCGCCGGCGAGCCCGCCGATCAGGCCGCCGAGAGCCGCGCCCTGGCCGGGCCGGCCGTTGATCAGCCCGCCGAGCAGCGCGCCGGCGGCGGCGCCCGCCGCCGCGCCGCGCAACGCGCCGCGATTGGGCGGGCAGGGCGGCGGTCCGTAATAGCCCGGCGGCGGGCGATTGTAGTAGCCGGGCGGCGGTCCGTAACCCGGCCCGAAATATTGCGCGCCGGCGGGCGCGGCCATCAGCAGGGCCGCCGCAAAGGAAAGAACCGAGATTTTCCGCATCGCTCCTTTTCCTCTCCGGGGCGCCGATCCCAAGAGTAGAAGCCCCCCGCGCTCGTCGCGTCAAGCGCGAGAGGTGGTGCAGGATGGCGCAGGGGCCGCCGGCGGCCTACATTGACGGAAAGCCGCAAACAGGAGCGCCGCGATGATTGTCGAACAGATCTGGACCGGTAACGCCGGCCGCAATTTCAACTACCTTATCGCCTGCGCCGAGACCGGCGAGGCGCTGGCGGTCGATCCGCTCGACCACCAGAAATGCCTCGCGGCGGCGAAGGCCAAGGGCTGGACGATCACCCAGATCCTCAACACCCATCACCACCGCGACCACACGGGCGGCAATGAGCAGGTGATGGCGGCGACCGGCGCGCCGGTGCTGGCGCACGCCAACGCCAAAGACCAGATCCCCGAAATGTCACGCGGCCTGCATGCGGGCGACACGATCAAGGTCGGCCGCACCGTCGAGCTGCAATGTCTCGACACGCCGGGCCACACCATGTCGCACATCTGCATCCTGGCGCATGGCGCCACGCCGGCGCTGTTTTGCGGCGACACGCTGTTCAACGCCGGCGCCGGCAATTGCCACAATGGCGGCCACCCCAACGAGCTTTACGGCACCTTCGCCTCGCAGCTGTCGAAGCTGCCGGCCTCGACGCTGATCTATCCCGGCCACGACTACATCGTGAACAATCTCAAGTTCACGCTCGACCGCGAGCCCGACAACGCCAAGGCCGCATCGATGCTGCCGGGCATGGAGAAGCAGGACACCAACCGGGCGCTGGTAACGACCTTGGGCCTCGAGATGGAGATCAACACCTTCTTCCGGCTGACCAGCCCTTCGGTCATCAAGCGCCTGCGCGAGGCGTTCCCCGATTTGCCGGATCAGCCGGATCAGAAGACGGTGTTCCTCAAGCTCAGGGAATTGCGGAATAAGTGGTGATTTGAGGTCATCCCGGCGAAGGCCGGGACCCATTGATCCACCGCTCGTACCGCTGAAGCATGGACCCCGGCCTTCGCCGGGGTGGCGCTCTTGCTCTACCCCAGCGGGCCTTGCAACACCTGATCCTGGTAGTTGCTCGCGATGGGTTTCGCGATGCTCAACGCATCCGACGTGATTATCCCAGCGGCCCCTGGAACACCTGATCCTGGTAGGTGTCGCCGAGCGGCTCCAGCGCCTCGGGCCACGGCGTCGTCACCTGGCGCCGCGCCGAGGCCGGGCGTACCCGGCCGTCCCAGCCGATCTGCTCCATGTAGTAATAAAGCTGGATGCAGTGCCCGTCCGGGTCGAGCGCGAAGGCCGAATAGTCGATGCCGGGATAAAGCTCCGGCGGGATCGCATCGATGATCTCGACACCGCGCGACTTGAGGAACGCGACCGCCTCGCGGAGCTGCGCGTAGCTGCCGAGCTCGACGCCGAACGACATGCAGGAGCTGCGCTCGGATAGTCCCAGCGTCTTGCGCAGTTCTTTCGGGAATAGCCCCAGCGTGTGGTGCTCGGCGCCGCAGCGCAGGAATACGCAGCGCGCGCCGCGATAGGTCGCTTCCTCGCTGCGCAGGAACCCCAGCCGTTCGATATAGAACCGCTCGGCGGCATCGACATCGTCGACGAAGAGGCTCACCGGGCCGATCTTGGTGATCTTGAACGGCCGCGCCAACAACACGCCCTCGACATCGTAGGTCTCGGCGAGGTTGCCGTTGGGCTTGTGCCCCGAAAGCACATCGATGCCCTTTGCCGTGGCCTCTTTCAGCTCGGCGGCCTCCGACATTTGCGGCAGCGGCGGCTTTTCCTGGAAGCCGCGGTAGTAGAGCGATTTTGGCTTCGACAGCCCGTTCCAGCCGATCTGCTCGATGCCGTAATAAAGCTCGTTGGTGTGGCCGTCCGGATCGTAGACATAGGTGTGCCAGTTGCTGCCCGGCATGTCGCGCCCGACGCGCTGGATGCGCACCTGGTGCGCCTCGAAATAGCTGTGCGCGTCGGCGATCTCCTTCAACGAGCCGCATTGCCAAGTGATCTGGTTGATGGTGACGCCGGGCTGGAATTTGCGGTCGGCGCGCTGGTCCATCACCGCCTTCGAGAACAGCACCATCGCGTGATGGTCGGTGCCGTAGCGCATGAAATAGCCCTGCGGCCCGGCATAATCCTTGGGGAACCACGGCGCGCGCGAGAAATCGGCGAGGTCGGAGACCTGGAAACCGAGGAGGTCGCCGTAGAATTCGCGGCCCTGCTCGATCTTCTCCATGTTGAAGCCGAAATGGCCGAGCCGCCGGATCTTGAACGGCCGCTCCAGCATCACCCCGCCGACATTGTAGCTCTTGCCGTTGGCCGTCATCGCTGGCGCTCCCTGAAACGCGGTCGATAGGTCATCATACACCAATCGCGTCGTGGCGGACGATCGGGACCCTCGCGGCCTGCGCCTGAGCGAGTGCGAAAATCCTGGAGGGAAGCGATGGGGGAAGCGGCCACCTTGATCGTTGTCGTGCTCGCCCTGCTCGGGGCAGTCCATCAACCCCGCGAGAACCGCCGCGGCGGAGTGGGGTTTACGGCCCTGATAATCTTCGTCAACCGCCGCTGGCCGCGAGGCGCGTGGGCCGCTATTTGAAATTCGGCATGACCTCTTGAATATAAAGCCGCAGCGATTCCAGCACCTGTCCGTGGCTCAACAGGCTGCCGGGATTGATCTCGGCCGACACGCCGGCGAGGTGCGCGGTGTCGCGCAATTCCATGAGCCGCTCGGTGACCATCTCCGGGGTGCCGACGATGCCCTTTTCGCGGCGCACGGTCTCGTAGTTCATCGGCCCGCGGATCAGGTCGGGGCGGTAGGTCGAGAAGCGCATCATCCCGGCTTCGGCGTCGGCGAGCGCGGCGTCGCGCGTCGCCGCGACATAGATCGGCACCTGCAGGTAGGCGCGCGGCTTCCCCTCGTGCCCGGCCTCGGCCCAGGCTTCGCGGTAGGCCGCCGTATGGTGAGCCAGTTCGCTCAAGGGGCTCGCGCGCACCGCCGAGAACAGCGGATAGCCGAGCGCGCCGATCGCCGCGTAGGTGTCATGCTGGCTCGCGGCGATGCGGATTTCCGGGTGCGGCTGCTGCACCGGACGCGGCACCAGCGTGAATTTCTCAAAGCTGTGCCAGCGCCCCTGATAGGACGCCTCGTCCTCGGTCCACGCCTTCTTGATGATCTCGAGGC
This sequence comes from uncultured Alphaproteobacteria bacterium, assembly GCA_963712835.1. GTDB lineage: Bacteria > Pseudomonadota > Alphaproteobacteria > ATCC43930 > CGMCC-115725 > DATARH01. The sequence continues at coordinate 674,465 of CAVQJJ010000002.1, forward strand.
TTTCGGTGAAGCGCTGCGGGCTTTCCTCATAGGAGATGCCGTAGGCGTTATAGGCGCGCGGAAAGGCGCTGCGCCCGACCCCGAAGATCAGCCGGCCGTTGCTGATCTGGTCGATCGTCGCGGTCTCCTCGGCGAGGCGCAGCGGGTGACCGAGCGGCAGGATCTGCACCGCCGTGCCGATCTTGATGCGGCTGGTGCGTGCGGCGATCGCGCTCGCCACGGTGAGCGGCGCCGACAAGAGCGAGCGGGTCGGGTTCATGTGGATTTCGGCGAGCCAGACGACATCGAGGCCCCATTCCTCGGCCGCTGCGATCTGCGCGAAGGAATTGCGGAACGCCTCCTGCTGCGAGCCGGCCTGGGTCGTCAGAAACTCGTGAAAGATGCCGAATTCCATATTTGCTTTCCGCTGGTCTCATCGTCTTCCCGGCCGGAGCGCAGCGCAGAGCCGGGACCCAGGGCGAGCGGAAATGCGGTTGCTCCTGGGTCCCCGCTTCGCGGGGAAGACGCCTATCTTAGCCGCTTATCCCCCAAAATGCTCTGGCTTGAGCACGATCGGGTCGCCATGCGGCGTCGTGTCGGCGGCGCGTTCCCAGGCGTCGCGGTAGCGGGTCTGCGTCCCACGGTCGGCGACGCCCTTCTCGGCGATTAGCCGCTCCAGCGCGTTCATCCAATGAAGGTAATAGGTGTCGCCGGTGTCGGGGTCGCCCGCCGCTTGCGCGCGTTTGATCTCGTCGGCGAGCGTCGCCGCCCATTCGGGCCAGGTGAAGAGGCCCTTCTGGTGCAATGACAGCGCCATCGCAAAAGCCTGCGCCTCCCACGGCTCGCGGAACACCGGCCCGTCCTCGCCTTGCGGCAGACCCGGCACCTCCAGCGCGGCGCGGGCCATGGCGTTGCGGTCGAAACCCGTCATGCCGCCACGAGATACGGCTCGAACGCCTCGACCGACACCTTGATCGTCGGGTCGGCCGCGTCGCCCCACAGTTCGCGCCCGGTGAACACCACCGTGTAAAGCCATTGCGGGCTCTCGTCGTGAACGTCGAGCGCCGCGGTGTCGGGATAGACATGGCAGCCGCGGATCGCCTCGACGACGCCCTCCTTGTCGCGGGCGTAGCGCGGCAGGCGGGTATGCGTCGCCGGGTTGATGTTGACGGTGCGTACCCGGTCGCCCGGCTTGAACTTCGCCGGCGCGGCGGCGGGGCGCTCGAAATTGCCGCGGATCGGCGGCTTTTGCGCATCGGCGAGGGTGACCGTACGTTTCAGCGTCACGCCTGGGCGCAGCGAGTGTCCCGCGGCAAGCTCGTCGGCGCCGATCAGGCCATAGTTCACGGCGCGGCGTTCCAGGCCGAGATACCAGCGCTGGTAATAGGTGCTGGCGAGATAGGTCGCGGGGTTGAGCGTCTCCAGCGACGCGCGGCCGCCGTCGATCGACCACAATCCCGCCGCGCCCAGCACGCGCTGCATCGCGTGCACGCGGCCTTCCCACGGCGCATGAAACACCGGCTCGTTGGGCTCGGGCTCGACCGGGCCGAAGCCGTGCATTCCGCCCATGTCGTGAACCGTGTTGCTCATGGTTGGGGAACTCCGGTGCCGATCATGCAGTCGCGAGTAACGATCTCGGCAAGCCGGTTTTCGCTCCAATTCTCGGTGCCGGGCGGGCGCATCGGCAGCACGATAAACCGCGTTTCGGCGGTCGAATCCCAGATGCGGATTTCGGTGTCGGCTGGCAGCGCCACGCCAAAATCGCCGAGCACGCCGCGCGGGTCGATCACCGCGCGCGAGCGGTACGGCCACGATTTGTACCAGACCGGCGGCAGGCCCAGCACCTCCCACGGATAGCACGAGCACAAGGTGCAGACGACGAGGTTATGGGTCTTCTCTGTGTTCTCGACCGCGATCAGATGGCTGCCGACCGGGCTGACATGGCCGAGGGAATTGGCCGCCTCGGTCGCGTCCTTGAGCAGCGCCGCCTTGAAGTCGGGGTCGATCCAGGCGCGGGCCACGAGACGGGCGCCGTTTTTCGGGCCGATCTTGGTCTCATAGCTTTCGACGATCTCGTCGATCGTCGCCGGATCGACATAACCCTTTTCGGTGAGGATGGTTTCGAGCGCGCGCACCCTCAATTGGATATCGCTGAGCTCGGAATGGTCGTGGTCGTGAGTGTGATCGTGGTCGGACATGCGAACCTCCGCCTGGCGCGGCCCGAAAATCGCACAGAGCCGGGGCGGCTTTCAATGTCCGGCCGATCGCGGCCGCGATCGTTTGATTTATGCGGGCGTCACCAGCGGGCCGCCGCTGCCTTGCGTCCAACGTGAGGCTTCCCGCTCGGGGCGAATGAATGCGGTTCCAATGGCGCCGCCCGCCAACATGATCCAGCCGCAGATGGTGAAGCCGGTGTTGAAGCCGATGAGCGGCGTCGCCGCGTCCTGGACGACGCTGCCCATGATATAGGGCGCGAGCAGGCCGGCCGAGGTGGCGATGGCGGTGCCGATCGCGAGCAGCGCCCCGCGCTGCGCCGCCGGCGTGACCTCCCCGATGACCGTATTGCCGATAACATAGATGACCGACGGCAACGCGACGCCAAATCCCGTCAGAACGATCTTGGCGGCAATGCCCGGCGTGTATGGCATGGCGACCAGGGCGGCGCCGCCCAACGCGACGCAGAGCCCGCCCAGAACCCCCCGCGCCAAGCGGCTGGAGACCCCGCGCGACAGGAGACGCTGCGAATACCAGCCGGCCGCGAGCATGGCGATGACACTGCCGCCCGCCGGCAGCGCTCCCAAAATGCCGATCGATCCTTGCGCCAGCCCGAGCCCCTTAATGAGAAAGGCGCCCTGCCAGGAGAGCGCCAGCGACAGGGACCAATTCGCGCCGAACGCGGCCGCCCAGCATGCGAGGATCGTTGGGCTGAGCAGCAATACCCGATAGTCGATCCGTGCTCGGCTTGGCGTACCCGGGCTTGCGCCCGTCGCTCCCCGGGCCAACGAACCTTCACGACCGAACGCCAACCACAGCACGCACCAGGCGAGGCCGACGACGCCCAAGGCGCCGAACGCCCAATGCCACGAATAATGCACGATCGCCCAGTTGAGCAGCGGCAGCGTGATCAGGACGCCGAGCGCGCCGCCTTGCACGATGATCGCGGTCGGCAGGGTGCGCAACTCGTTGGGAAACCACTTATAGGTTGCGTGCAACGCCACCGGCCCGGCCGGTCCCTCGCCGGCGCCAAGCGCGACACGGCAGCCGATCAGCGTCGCGAACCCGACATTGCCGAGTAAGGGGAACTGGGTCAGCGCCCAGATCAGTCCCATCGCGAGCAGCACCCAGCGGGTCTGTATCCGGTTGACCAGGAAACCCGTCGCCACGGCCGAAACCGCAAACAGCAGATAAAAACTGGAGCCGACCAGGCCGAATTGTTTCGGGCTGAGGTTCAGTTCTTGCATGATCGGGACGGCGGCGATGCCGATCACCGCCTTGTCGGCGAAGTTGATCAGCGTGAAGAGGAATAGCAGGCCGACGGTCAGCCAGGCCCGTTTCCGGTCGCTCGACATCATGCTGCCTCCCTGGGGCGAAGCTTGCCCGGCACTCGGCGAATGTCGCCGTCGCGGTTAAATAGTAACTATCTTTTAAAGAGTCACTATCTAATCGAACACAAAGCCGTTATCGTGCCCGTGGAGGTGCCGCACGCCGTGACCGAACCATTGACGATTTCTGCTCCTTATCATTGCCCGATCGCGCGAACGCTCGACGTGATCGGAGACCGTTGGACGATTCTGATCCTGCGCGATCTGGTGCGGGAGGGGCCGCGCAAGTTCCAGGATTTCGAGCGCTCCCTGCGCCGCATCAGCCCGAACACGCTGTCGATGCGGCTGAAGCGGCTGGAAGATGCGGGCATTGTCGCGCGCCGATTTTACGAACAGCATCCGCCGCGCGCCGAATATGTGCTGACCGAAGCGGGCGAGGAGCTGCGCCCGGTTCTCAGGGCGCTGTTCACGTGGGGACAACACCACACGCGATATCAGCCCGCCTAGCCGCAAGGGTTGCGTCGCGCTCGCGCACGGCGGATCATTTGTCGCGACCGAAGGGAGGCGAGGCATGTCGATCGCGATCCGTCCGCTTCATTCCGTCTTTGCCGGCGAGGTCGAGGGCGTCGACTGCACGCGGCCGCTCGCGCCGGAGGAGGTCGCGGCCGTCGAAGCCGGCATGGACCGATATGCGGTGCTGGTGTTCCGCGACCAGGATTTGACCGACGCGCAGCAGATCGCCTTCACCCGGCATTTCGGCGAGTTGGAGAGCTACAACACGCCCGGCCATATCCGCAAAAGCGCCGAGCAGCGGCTGGGCGCGGGCATGGCCGATTTCTCGAACCTCGATAAGCACGGCAACATCATCGCGGGCGACGACCGCGTCTGGTTCTTCAAGCTCGCCGACCGGCTATGGCATTCGGACAGCTCGTTTCGCCCGGTGCCGGCGAAATATTCGCTGCTGTCGGGGCGCGTGCTGCCGAAGCCAAGTCCCTTGGGGGACGGCAACACCGAATTCGCCGACATGCGCGCCGCCTACGACGCGCTCAATGAGCGTCAGAAGGCAGAAATCGAGCCGCTCGTCTGCCTGCATTCGCTGCGCTATTCGCGCGAGGCGATCGGCTTTACCGAGCTTACCGAGGCGGAGATCGCAGCGTTCCGGCCGGTCCGCCAGCGCCTCGTGCGCACGCATCCGGTGACCGGGCGCAAATCGCTGTTTCTCGCCGCGCATGCCGGCGCGATCGAAGGCTGGACGGTTCCGGAAGCGCAGATGTTCCTGCGCGACCTCAGCGAGCACGCGACGCAGCGCGAGTTCGTCTATTCGCACCAGTGGCGGCTCAACGACCTCGTGATGTGGGACAACCGCCAGACCATGCACCGCGCCCGCCGCTTCGACGACCGCAACGAAATGCGCGACGTCCGCCGCACCACGCTTGCGGGCGATGTGGCGACCATCGAGCAGGCGCCCTAAGTCAACCGGCCCATACCGTGATAGAATGAGACATCGAAGGGAGGCCAAGATGAGCGTCGAACTCAATCACACGATCATCCCGGCGAAGGACAAATGGGCCTCGGCCAAGTTCCTCGCCGATATCCTCAATCTCGAGGCGGGACCGGAATGGGGCCATTTCGTCCCGGTCAAGACGGCGAATGGCGTGACCCTCGACTTCGACAATCGCGAAGAGTTCCGCCCCGGTCATTACGCCTTCCTGGTCAGCGACGGCGAATTCGACGCGGCGTTCGCGCGTATCCGCGCTCAGGGCGCGCGGTATTATGCCGATCCGCGGCGGGCCAAGCCCGGCGAGATCAACCATCTGCACGGCGGCCGCGGCGTCTACTTCGACGATCCCAGCGGCCACCTGATGGAAATCATCACCCACCCCTACGGCGACCGGCCGCAGCAGCCCTGATCGTGCGGCCCCCTCTCCCCGCGAGCGGGGAGAGGGGTTGGGGTGAGGGGCGGCCTTAAGCGCCGACCTGCCGCTTCACCTCGGCCCATTTGTCGAGCACCGGCAGGATCTGGTCGCGCGGCTCCGACATGAGGCCGGTGTTCACCCCGACCACGCCCAGGTCGCGGAAATATTTCACCCGGTCGGCGTCGAGCGGGCAGCCGCCCATGATTACCGGCAACTCGGGCCGGTTGCCCTCGGCGCACATCTTCTTGAACGCCGGCAGGATTTCCTCGGGCTTGCCGGACGAGGCGTTGGGATACCAGCCGTCGCCATAGCGCACCGCGCGCCGCGCGGCCCACGGGAAGGCGCCGCCGACAATGACCGGCGGATGCGGCTTCTGCACTGGCTTTGGCCAGGTCATCATCGGCACGACCTTGACCGTCTCGCCGTGATATTCGGCGGTCGATTTGGTCCAGATTTCCTTCATCGCCTCGATCTGCTCGCGCATGTGCAGCATGCGGGTCGCGAACGGCGTGCCGTGGCTCTCGACTTCCTCGACATTCCAGCCGCCGCCGATGCCGAAGACGAACCGACCGCCCGACACCTGATCCAATGACGCGACCGATTTCGCGGTCGAGATCGTATCGCGCTGGATGACGAGGCAGATGCCGGTCGCGAGCTTCAATTTCTTGGTGACCGCGCCGCAGACCGCCAAGGTCACGAACGGGTCCATCACGTCGTAATAGCGCTTCTGCAGCTCACCGCCGCCCGGCGGCGGGGTCTTGCGCGGCACCGGGATGTGCGTGTGTTCGGCAACCCAGACGGAATCAAGCCCACGCTCTTCCATCGCGATGGCCAGCTCGGTCGGGGTGATCGAATAGTCGGTAAAAAAGATCGTGCAGCCGAATTCCATCTGGTGCCTCCCGATACGCATGTCGCTGCGCCGATCCTAGGCCGTTCGCTATGCTCAGTGCTAGCCTTCGGCATGACCTCAATCGGAGAACCGGGATGAGCCAAGCCTTGAACGGCATCCGCGTCATCGACATGACGCACAACCAGGCGGGACCCGCTTGCGCGCAGATGCTGGCGTTCTTGGGCGCCGACGTCATCAAGCTCGAGGAGCCCCGGGCGGGCGATGTGGCGCGCACCGTCCATGCCGACATCAAGGGCTCGGACAGCCTGTTCTTCCTGCTGTTCAACGCCAACAAGCGCAGCCTGACGCTCAACCTCAAGAGCGACGAGGGCAAGCGCCTCTTCAAGGAGGTCATCAAGCAGTCCGACGTGCTGATCGAGAATTTCGGGCCGGGCGCGATGGAGCGGCTGGGGCTCGGCTGGGAGGTTCTCCGGGAGCTCAATCCGCGCCTCATCTACGCGACGATCAAGGGCTTTGGCAGCTACGGCCCCTATGCCGAGTTCAAGAGCTACGAGCCGGTGGCGCAGGCGATGGGCGGGGCGATGAGCGTCACCGGCTTCCCGGAGAACCCGCCGACCCTGGTGTTGCCGGCGATCGGCGACAGCGGCACCGGCATGCAGATGGCGATCGGCATCCTCGCCGCGCTGCAGCAGCGCCACAACACCGGGCGTGGCCAGCATGTCGAGGTGTCGATGCAGGACGCGGTCGTCAACATCATCCGTGTCTCGCTGCGCGACCATCAGCGCCAGGGCCGGCCGATGGAGCGGCACGGCAACCAGCTCGGCCATACCGTGCCGGGCACGACCTATCCCTCTGCGCCGGGCGGGCCGAACGACCACGTGCTGATCTTCTGCCAGCAGCAGATGTGGAAAGCGTTTTGCGGCGCGATGGGCCAGCCGGCGCTGGCCGATGATCCGCGTTTCGCGACCGCCGACGCGCGCTGGGACAACAGCGCGGTGTTGGAGCCGATCATCGAGCAATGGACCCGCAGCCACAGCAAGCACGAGATCATGAAGATGCTTGGCGACGCCGGGGTGCCATGCGGCGCCTGCCAGGATACCGGCGAGGTGCTGGCCGACCCGCATCTCAAGGCACGCGAGATGATCGTCGATATCGATTACCCGACGCGCGGCACCTATCAGACCGTCGGCTGCCCGGTGAAGCTGTCGAACTCGCCGGCCGAGATCACCCGTCCGCCGCTGCTCGGCGAGCACACCGACCAGCTCCTCGGCGAGCTGTGTGGCATCGATCCCGACCAGGCGAGGCGGCTGCGCGAGAGCGGGGTGATATGATCGGCTATCGCGCCCGACTCGGGTTTCTGCTGCCGCCGGGCAACCCGACAATCGAGCCGGAGATGATTGCGATGTGCCCCAAGGGAATTGACTCGGGCGTGTCGCTGCACTTTCACCGCATGGTCGCGCGTGGCACGCCGGGCGCGCTCGACGGCCAGGCCGAGCGCAATCGCCAGATGGTCGCCAGCCTCGACGAGAGCATCGAGATGCTGGCGCTGGTCAAACCGGACATCGTCGTCACCGCCCACACTGCGACGAGTTATGATTTGGGCCGGGAGCAAGAAGCCCAACTGCTCGACCGGCTCGCGAAGCAGAGCGGCACGCGGGTGACGACCGCGTTCGCGAGCGTGGCGGCGGCGCTGGAGCGGCTCGGCGTCAAGCGCATCGCGCTCGGCGCGCCCTATTCGGCCGAGACCACGGCTAAGGGCAAGACGCACCTCGAGGCGCACGGCTTTACCGTCATCAACCACGACAACCTCAAGCACGCCGGCAACATCTACGACACGACCGCCGAGCAAGCCTATCGCTTGGCGCGCGCGGTCGATGTGCCGGAGGCGCAAGCGGTCTTTCTCTCGGGCACCGGCATGCCGACCGTCTCGGTGCTCGACATGCTCGAAACCGACCTTCAGAAACCGGTCATCTCCAGCAATTCGGCGATGATGTGGCTGGCTCTGCGGGCCTGCGGGGTCAACCAGCCGATTTCCGGCTATGGCCGCTTGTTGACGCTCGACTGAGTAGCCCTATCTTCTAGGCGCGTATATGCGCCCATTCGCGGAGGTATCATGGCCGAGATCGCCGAACTCGACGCGCCGGAGACGCTCGAAGCCGCGCTCAACTACTATGTCGATACCGGCGCCAAGCCGGTTTCGATCGTCGCCGGCCCCGGCGGCGTCGACACCAGGCTGAGCGGCGGCGACAACGAGGCGCATGTGATGCGCCTGACCAACGGCCGGCTGCACCTCAAGGAATTCGCGATCGACAAGAACGGTTTTGTCTTTGTCGATCACCCGACCAAGGTGCGCGACTTCTACGACGAGGACGAGGTGCGCCGGGTGTATTACCCGGAGATGGAAGCTCTGATCAAACGCGAGGCCGGCGCGAAGCGCGTCGTCGTCTTCGACCACACGCTGCGCACGCAAGACCAGGCGCAGCGCGAGACCCGGCAAATCCGCGATGTCGTGCGCCGAGTGCACAATGACTACACCGAATTTTCGGCCAGGAAGCGGGTGCGCGACCTGATGGGCGACGAGGCCGAGGCGCTGCTCAAGCACCATTTCGCCATCGTCCAGTGCTGGCGGCCGATCCGCCTGCCGGTCGAGAGCTGGCCGCTGGCGATCGCCGACGCGCGCACCCTCGACGAGAAAAACATGGTCGTCACCGAGCGGCGCTACCAGGACCGCGTCGGCCAGACGATGGCGATCACCTGGGACCCGAACCACCGCTGGTACTGGTTCCCGCACATGCGGCGCGACGAGGCGCTGGTGTTCAAGGTGTTCGACAGCGAGACCGACGGCCGCTCGCGCTGGACCGCGCATACCGCGTTCGACGACCCGACCTCGCCGCCCAACCCGCGCTTCCGCGAGAGCATCGAGATCCGCACGCTGGCGTTTTTCTAATTCAGTCGTCTGCCCCCGCGCAGGCGGGGGGCGAGGCGAGCGATGGGACAGTTGCCCTGGATTCCCGCTTTCGCGGGAAGACGATTGGGGTTACGGGCGAACTAGCGCGATCAACGGCTCCACGCTCGCCGCGTTCTTGAAGTCGCGGATCAGCGCGAGGCTCTGTTCGATCCGCTCGCCCGGCAGCCCCGAATTCGGCATCAGCGTACGGTATTTCGCGTCGATATCGGCCCAGTCGATGCCGAGCGCGGCGGAGCCGTGCGGCAGGAACACGGTGCCCGTGACCTCGCGGCCGTCGGTGGTGCGGATCGTGACGGTCGCGCCCTGGCGGTAGCGCGCGGCGTCCTCGCTCGGCGAAGGGCCGACGGTGATCTTGTCGATCAGCCGGTGGATCGTCGGGTCGGCGATCTTTTCCGGCGCGCAATGCACCCAGCCGAAGTGCTTGTCGGCGACCCCCGCGGCGGTGAAGTAGTGCGGGCTGTGCGCCATGTCGATCAGGTCTTTCGGGTGCTTCGGCCCGCCGAGCCGGGTCAGGCCCGGCCGCGATACGATGATGCTCTCGACCTGGTCGGCGCTGATATTGCCCTCGCGCGCCGCCTTGGCCGCGGCCTCGCCGAATGCGTGGTACGGGTGGCCGCCCGGCACCAGCTTCACCGCCATGTCGGTGAGGATGTCCCAGTCCTCTCCCGCCGGCGTGCCGAGCTCGGCGATGTCGAGCCCGCCATAGACCTTGAGGAACCCGGTCGGGCCTTCGAGGATCGTTTCCTCGGCGATAAAGCCCTTTTGCGCGGCGAGCGCCGCATCGATGCCGGCGCGGGTCACGAGGCTCGCATGGTATTCGCGGGCGACGCTGGTGTCGGCCGCTTTGACCACGCCGCTCGCCGAGGTCGCGGCGAGCGCGATCGTCTGCGTCAGCTGCGCCGCGTCGAGCTTTAAGAGCTTCCCGGCGCAGACCGCGGCGGCGAAGATCGCCATCGTCGAGCCGTGGTGTCCACGGTCGCGGAAGTTCGGACTGATCGGGCCGCTGATCCGCCCGGCGGCCTCGTAGCCGCAAACCATCGCCGCCAGCACCTCTCGCCCCGTCGAGCCAAGGCGCTCAGCCAGGGCCAGCGCCGTCGCCGTGAGGGGCGTGCCGCAATGGACGATAGCACGCAGATCGCTGTCGTCCGAGGCGGCGGCGTCGCTCATGATGGCGTTGACCTGCGCCGTCTCGGCGGCCGGCAGCTTCGGCCCGGCGTCGAACCACACCGTCGCTTGGCTGCTGCCGCCGCGCTCGCGCGCCAGCTCGCGGACGAGGCGCGTCGAGACGATCTCCTTGCCGCACGCCGCGCTCGCAAGCGTGCTGGCGATCAGCATCGCCGCGTAGTCGGTCGCGCGGGGCGGCAGGTCGCCGTAGCCGAGCGGCGCGAGGAACCCGGCGAGGTCGCGCGCGAGGCTCATCTGGCTTCCGTCCAGCTTTCCGAGAAGGCGAGGGCGCAGGTGCTGAACGGCCGCCCTTCGCGGTCGATCGGCACCGGGTTGCCGGCGGCCTGCACGCCGTCCACCGTGAGCCGCGCGCCGAGCGACGGCACCAGCAGGGTGCAGACGCCGTATTGCCGGCCGCCTTCGCCGGGGTTGGTGTGGATCAGCAGCGGCTCGCCGATGTCGTACCAGGTGAGGCTGACCTCGCCGTCATCGGTGACCGCGGTCTCGGTCCAGAAATAGCGCGGGTCGCCCGTTTTGCTGAACACCGCGTCGCGCACCGGGATCGACGTGTCGGCGGTCTCGGGGTTGAGCATGCCCTGCACGGTCTGCTGCAGCCAACGCGCCATCGCGATGTTGTCGGAATAGATGCGCCACTGATTGTCGGTGACCTCGCTCTTCAGATAGAGCACGTGGCCGGGGCCGGCGGGGCAGGTGATGATCCGCCAGAAACTGGCATTGGTGGTGACGTCCTGGGCGTTGCCGGTCGAGGACAGGCGGATGAACGGGTTCTCTCCGGTCAGGATGACTTTGTTCGGATCGGCGGCCATGGGGTTCCTCCTCCCTGCTAAGTCGAATAAACAGCATTCGCAAATCAGCGAACCGGCAAGCGCCTCCGCCGGATTCGATTGCGATCAATAACCAGAATGCATTGCATTATGTCGCGTTCGGTCGAGCGGGCGAGTATATCGGCCATTCGAGCAATGATCTCCTCGTCGCTCCAATCACCGCCGCGAAACAAGATCAGGCTGGGTTCGACGGCGCCGGCGAGGGCAAGCAGTCGAGGATAGTCGAGATCAGCCGTGACGACGGTTCGACCATCTGCCGATGCACGTTTCACAATCTCGCTGTCGGGCGCTCGTTCATGCCGAGGTCGACCGCATGCACCGCATCGTGACCTTGTTTCTCGACCCATTGCGCCAGCGTCGGTTCACTGCGCGAGTTCGATGGCCTCGTCTTCGGCAAGCGATGCGGCGTAGCGCAGCGCTTCGTCGATGTCGCCGGGTTCAAGATAAGGATAAGCCGCCAATATCTCATCGCGGCTTTCCCCGGCGGCAGGCAGACCCAGCAAGCGCGCGACGGGAAACCGCAGCCCTCGAATGCAAGGTTTCCCTGTGCAGACCGCAGGATCGACAGTGATGCGCTTAAATTCCATCCCTCAAGGTTACTCCGCGGTAGGCGCCTAAACCACCTTCTCCTCGCGCAGCGCGGCGATCTCGGCCGCGCTGTAACCCAAGCTGGCCAGGATTTGATCGGTATGCTCGCCGATCAGCGGCGCGCGGCGGCGGTAGCTGCCGGGGGTCTCGGAAAGCTCGATCGGCGTCGGCGCCAGCGGCAGCCTGTGCGGCAGGCCGGGGAATTCGCGCTCGACGAGGAGCCCGGCGTCGCGGATATGCGGCTCGTCGAGCGCCTGCTGCGGCGAATAGATCTGGCCCGCGACGATGCTGGCCTTTTCGAGCGCGGCCAGCGCCTCCTCGCAGGTCTTGCCGGCGCACCATTCGGTCATCTTGGCGGTGATCTCTCGGCCGTTATCGGCGCGCGCCTGGTCATCCTGGAAGCGCGGGTCGGAGGTCCAGCTCGGCTCGCCGACCATCTCGCACCATCGCCCGAACATATAGGGGCCGATGACGGTGGTGACGATCCACCCGTCCCTGCAGCGATAGACATCGCCCGGCGCGTTGTTGAAGCCGCGGTTGACGGTCGCGACGCGGTCGATCCCGGTCATCGCCTGCTCGATCAGCATCGCGTTCGCGATGGCCGTCGCGGTACGCAAGAGGGCGCCTTCGACCTTCTGGCCGCGCCCGGTCTTGCCGCGTTCCATGAGCGCCGCCAGCGTGCCAAACGCCGAGAGGAACGCGGTGCCGAAATCGACCCACGGCACCTTGGTCATGATCGGCTGGTCGGCAAAGCCGGAGAGGAACACCGCGCCCGACATCGCCTGGCCGATGCCGTCGAAGCCGTGCTTGTGGCTCAATCGCCCGCCGGCGCCAAAGCCGGTGACGGTGGTGAGGATGATGTCGGGCTTGGTCTGGCGCAGGCTGTCGAGGTCGAGCGCCAGCGAGCGCAGTACCCGCGGCGGCAGGTTGGCGACCACGATGTCGGCGGTGGCGACGAGCTTCCGGACGATCTCGCGGCCCTTGGCCGCGGCCGGGTCGAGCGTCATGCCGAGCTTGTTGCGGTTCATCGCGAGAAACATCGCGCCGCCGCCGTCCGGGCCGGTGCCGACCGGGATCATGCCGCGATCCTCGCCGCCTTCGCGGCGCTCGATGCGGATCACCTCGGCGCCGAGATCGCCCAGAAGCGCGGCGCAGAACGGGCCGGCGATGTAGCGGCCGAAATCGAGGACGCGAATGCCGTCAAGAACGCTTCTTGATCCGCTGGCCACCATCGCCTCCCGCGAAAAGGGAGGGCTAGCGTAGCGGCTGATTGAACAGGCGCAAGATGCGAGAAGCGAGGACGGCCACCGTCACCGCCCCAATGAGGGCGAGCCCGACAAAGGCGGCGCTCAACAGGAACAACAGCCCCATCACAGCGACCGCGCCGATGCCGAGCGTCAGCAAGGTCGCGCCCACCGGGCCGATCCGCGTCGCGTAGACATAATGCGTGCGGTGGGTGTCAACATTCGCCCAGACGCCGCGCTCATGCGGCAGCGGCGCACCCGGCGGGATGATTTCCTGTGTCGGTCCGGGGCGTGAGTTACGGTCGAAATCGCTCATGGCGGGTCAATGTGGGGTCGCCGCGGGCAGATGGCAATTGCCCTTAGTAATTGCCATCTGGCGAAGCGCCGCGGGAAGATGCCCCGGAAACACGAAGCCATGGGAGACGAGGGATGGCGACGCCGGCAAAAATTGCGGTGATTACCGGCGCGGGGAGCGGCATCGGTCGTGCTTCAGCGCATGCGCTGTTGGAAGACGGCTGGACGGTCGTGCTCGCCGGCCGCCGCAAGGACAGGCTCGACGAAGCGGCGGCCTCGTCGAGCGCCTCCGACCGCACGCTGGCCGCGCCGACCGACGTCACCGACCCGGCCTCGATCGCCGCGCTTTTCGCCAAGGTCAAGGAGCGTTACGGCCGCATCGACCTGCTCTTCAACAATGCCGGCACCAGCACGCGCGGCGTGCCCTTCGAGGACCTGACCTACGAGCAGTGGATGAACGTGGTGCAGACCAACCTCACCGGCTCGTTCCTCTGCGCGCAGCACGCGTTCCGCATGATGAAGGAGCAGGACCCGCGCGGCGGCCGCATCATCAACAACGGCTCGGTCTCGGCGCATGTGCCGCGGCGCAACTCGACGCCCTATGTCGCGACCAAGCACGCGCTGACCGGGCTCACCCGGTCGCTCTCGCTCGACGGGCGCGGGCTCGACATCGCCTGCGGCCAGATCGACATCGGCAACGCCGCCACCGAGCGCAACACCGACACCTCGGTCGGCCGCCTGCAGGCCACGGGCAAGGTCGAGGCCGAGGCGCGCATCGACGTGCGCATCGTCGCCAACGGCGTGCGCTATATGGCGAGCCTGCCGCTCGAGGCGAACGTCCAGTTCATGACGGTGATGGCGACCAAGATGCCCTATATCGGGCGGGGGTAGGACCAGCGGTAGCCCCCGACCCCAACCCTCCCCCGCTGGCGGGGGAGGGAGCGCGATAACGCGGGTGGGTGAAGCGAACAGCGAGCCTTACGTCGGCCGCGGGCCGAGATAGTCGCGCTTGCCGATGCTGACACCGACGCTGCGCAGGATGTCGTAGGCCGTCGTGGCGTGGAACTGCACCTGCAGCATCGCGAAATGGTAGAGGTAGTTCTGGCCGGTGAGCTCCTGCGGCTGGCCGCCGATCGTCACCGTGACCTTGGCATCGTCCTTGCCGTCGATCTGGCTGGCCGAGAGCCCCTTCAGGCAGTCGATCACCTTGTCGATGCGCGCATGGATTTCGGCGAAGCTGTTGTCCTGGTCGGGCAGGGTCGGCAGCGTGACGCCGGCGACGCGGGCCGCGCCGAGCGCGTGGTTGCAGACCTGCCGCACCTGGCGTTCGAGCGGAAACATGTCCGGGAAGAACCGCAGGTTCAACACCGTGGCGGTATCCCATTTCTGCGCGGTGGCGTGCTCTTCGCCCTTCTGCAGCACGGTCTTGAGGCCGGTCAAAAGCTGGACGCAAACCGGCACGAAGCCGCTGTACAACGTGACTGCCATCTTGTGCTCCTTATTGCTGGGGGATTGTTCCGCCGGCGATTTTAGCGAGTGCCGCACCAACGGGGAAGAGAACCGTCCGCCGCGCGGCCGCGCCGACCGCCGCCACTTCATCGGCATCAGCCGACCTGCGGCAGCGGCATGCGCACCGCGATCGCGGCGCTGGCGACGACCGCGGTGTCGTGGCCGTCATCGCTCGGGATGTCGAGCCCGCCTTTGACGACATTCACCGTGACCTGGCCGTGCGGCAACGTGGCCTTGACCGCCGCGGCATCCACCCGCTCGGGGTGCTGCGCGCCGATCGTGACCTCGACCTGCATCTGTTTCGAGTCAAGGCCGAGCGAGCGCAGGAAGGTGAGGGAGGAATGGTGCAGCGCGTCCTGCACCGCGCGGATCGCCGCCTTGGTGTAGTCGCCGCCATGCAGATCGTTGCCGCTGCCCATTTCGAGGATGATGCGTTTGGCTGCCATGACCGTGTCCTCAAACGTCCAGCCGCACGATGGCGCAGGCATGCGCCAGCACGGTAGAGTTGGTGCCCGCGTCGTTGGGAATTTCCAGCCCGCCCTCGACCAGCGTCACCGTGCCGGTGCCGTGCGGCAGGATGGCCAGCACCTCGTCCTTGTTCACTTTCTCGGGATGCGGCACGCCGATCCTGACCTCGACCTGCATCGCGTCGACCGGTAGCCCGACCGCGTCGGCGATGCTCAGTGAATTGTGCCACAGCGCGTCGCGCAGCGCCCGCACCGCCGCCTTGGTATAGTCCGCGCCGCGAATATCGGTGCCCATGCCCAATTCGAGCACCATGCGTTTCAGGGCCATTGGTCAATCCTCGTCATTGCGAGCGCAGCGAAGCAATCTCGATCCGCCTTGGGGCAGCTTAGCACGGGATTGCGGCATCGCGCGGGCGCGCGCCCCATCGCGTGATGGCGTGATTGAGATGCGCGCGCTCTCTTTCTTCACCGGATGCGACCGCGCCTGGGGTCCTGGCCGGGGTCGCGCCCCGAAGCAACTTCGGTCAGTCGGCCGAGGTAATGGGCCCAGCCATCGCCATGCTCGGCGCATTGCCCCGCGTTGGGCAGTCCGGTGTGGGTCAGGCGCAGCAAGGTTCCGTCCGGCTGCTCGATCAGGTCGATCTCAACGAGGCTCGACCCGGGCGGCACTTCCTCGCTACCGTCCCAGCCAAAGCTGTAGGCGAGACGATGCACGGGCACGACCTCGCGGAAGGCGCCGCGAGCGAAGCGCGCGCCGGTGACATTGACGAGATAGAGCCCGCCGGGATGCGGCTCGAGCTGCGCCTCGGTTCCGATCCAACGCAGGATTTTGTCCGGATCGGTGAGGAGCGCGAAGACGGCGGCGGGCGGTGCCGGGATGTGCGTCTCGCGGCGGACGACAAGGGCCTCTTCCATTGGTCTATCCCATAACTGCGGCGACCCGCCCGAGCATAGGCGGGCGCCGGGATCGCGGGGCCTTGCCGAGAATAGACCGGCGAGGCCGGACGTGCCATTGCCGCGGCGCGGATGACACAGCCGGGGCCGCAGCCGCATGATGAGGCCATGGATCTGCCAACGGAACTGCCGGTGCCTCTTGCCTGGCTGGTCGACGAGGCCGGCGCCTCGCCCAGCCCTGACAGGTTCCTGGCCGAACTTGGTGCTCGGCTGTTGAGGGACGGCCTGCCGCTGGCTGGCGGCACGCTGACGCTGGCGGTGCCGCATCCGATCGTCGCGCGCCGCACCTGGCTGTGGCGGGCTGAGACTGAGGCGGTGATCGAGGCGCTCGGCTTCACCCATGGCGCGCTCCGCCAAGCCGGTCGTGACTGGCTGTCCAGGCTGGGCGCGGTGCCGGAAGAGGCGGTCGGCCCAGATGACGATGGTCCGGCGCTGGGCTGGGCCGGCACGCGGCCCTTTGACCCGGCCGAAACCGGGCAGTTGCGCCAGGTTGCGCGCTTTGCCGCCGCGCCCCTGGCGGCCCTCGCCGCGCGGGCGGCGCTGTCCGCGGTGCTCGAAGCTTATCTTGGCCGGCGCAGCGCGGCGCGCGTGCAAGGCGGCGCGCTGCACCGTGGCGCTGGAGAGACCATCCGCGCGGTCTTGCTCGCCGCCGACCTGCGCGACTTCACCGCGCTTTCGGAGGCGACCGAGCCGGCGACAATGATCGCCGCCCTCGACACTTGGTTCGACCGGGTCGCCGG
This sequence comes from uncultured Alphaproteobacteria bacterium, assembly GCA_963712835.1. Taxonomy (GTDB): domain Bacteria; phylum Pseudomonadota; class Alphaproteobacteria; order ATCC43930; family CGMCC-115725; genus DATARH01. Next base: position 691,525 of record CAVQJJ010000002.1, read on the forward strand.
GGCGGTGCACGCCTTTGGCGGCGAGGTGCTGAAATTCATCGGTGACGGCGTGCTGGCGATCTTTCCGGTGACCGGTACGCCGGCCGAGGTCTGCGAGGCGGCGCTGCGAGCCGTCGTTGCCGCCCGCGCGGGCATGAACCATCTCGACACGGCGCGGCAGGCGCAAGGGCTGCCGCCGCTGCCCTTTGGCATGGCACTGCATCTCGGCGAGATGCTGTGGGGCAATATCGGTGCGGCCGACCGGCTCGATTTCACCGCCATCGGTCCGGCGGTCAATTTGGTCAGCCGCTTGGAAGGGCTGTGCCGGCCGCTCGGCCGGTCGGTGCTGATCTCGGGTGCGGTCGCCGCCGAGACCGCCACGCCGCTGCTGCCGCTGGGCGAACACAAACTGCGCGGCATCGCCAAGCCGTGCGTCGTTTTCACCCTGCCGGACGCGTGAGCGGCGCGTCCCGGATTAAGCCGCCCGTGCGTCCTCCTTGATCATCTCGGCGGCCTTTTCGGCGATCATGATGGTCGGGGCGTTGGTGTTGCCGGCGGGAACGCAGGGCATCACCGACGCATCCACCACGCGCAGCCCCTCCACGCCATTCACCTTGAGACGCGGGTCGCACACCGCGTCCACGTCGACCCCCATATGGCAGGTGCCGACCGGGTGCAGGTTTGACAGGCCGTTGGCGCGGATCGACGCCTCGTATTCGTCGTCGGTTTTGACCGAGGGGCCCGGCAGGATCTCGCCGGCGACGAGCGGCGCGATCGCCGGCTGCTCGGTGATCTTGCGCACCAGCCGCATGCCGGCGCGCAGCGCGTCGAGGTCGTATTGCGTCTTGAGGAAATTGAAGAGGATCGACGGCGCGACCGCCGGGTCGGGGCTCTTGATCCGCACGTGGCCGCGCGCGTCGGGCCGCAGATGCACCGCGCTGACGCTGAAGCCCGGCCAGGGATGCGGCCGGACACCGCTATTGTCGCGCGCCTGAAAGCTCCAGGTGCTGAAATTCAGCTGGATGTCGGGCCGCGACAGCCGCTCGTCGCTCTTCGCAAAGCCGCCGGCGCAGATGCCGTTGCTGGCGAGCGGGCCGCTATGGGTCAGGAAGTACCGGATGCCCGCCGCCGTGCGGCGCACCACGCTGTTGCCGACATCGTTCAAGGTCATCGGCTTGGTGCAGCGATAAGCCATCCGCACGTAGAAATGGTCCTGCAGGTCGGCGCCGACGCCGGGCATGTCGCGCATGACGGGCACGCCGTGCTGCCGCAGCAGGTCGCCCGGCCCGAGCCCCGACAGCTGCAACAGCTGCGGCGAGTTGTAGACGCCGCCACAGACGACGATTTCGCCGCGCGCGCTCGCCTCGCGCAGTTGGCCGCGCTGCCGGTATGCGATGCCGCTGGCCTTGCCGTCCGTGAACAGGATTTTCGTCGCCAGCGCCTCGGTCTCGATGGTCAGGTTCGGGCGATGCTTCGCCTGGCCGAGATAGGCGGCGGCGGTGCTCCAGCGCCGCGCCGCCTTCATCGTGCACTGAAAGTGCCCGGCGCCGTCCTGATGGCCGCTGTTGAAATCGTCATTGGCCGGCAGTCCGGCCTCGACCGCCGCATCGACAAAATGCTCGGCCAGCTTCCAGCGCACCGGGTGCTCGCTGACGCGCAGCGGCCCGCCGACCCCGTGCACCTCGTTGGGGCCGCGCTCCTGGTCTTCCGCTTTCTTGAAAAAGGGGAGGATCGAATCCCAGTCCCAGCCGGTGCAGCCGCGCTGCCGCCATTCGTCGTAATCGGCCGGGTTGCCGCGCATATAGACCATGCCGTTGATCGAGCTGGTGCCGCCCAGCACCTTGCCGCGCGGCTGATACATGGTGCGGTTGTTGAGCTCGGGCTCAGGCTCGCTTTCGTACATCCAGTTGAGCTTGGGGTGCGCGAAGAGCTTGGCGTAGCCCATCGGCATGTGAATCCACGGGCTGCTGTCCTTCGGCCCCGCCTCGAGCAGCAGCACGCGGTGCTTTGGGTTCTCCGAAAGCCGCGCGGCGATCACGCACCCGGCCGAGCCGGCGCCGGCGACGATGTAATCGAAGGTTTCAGACATTTCCTTCCCCAATCTTTCATTCGTCATCCCTGCGAAGGCCGGGGCCCAGATTTCAGCCACTCGAACAGCGGAACCCTGGGTCCCGGCCTTCGCCGGGACGACGCGTTTAAGCGCGTTTGATCTTCTCAGCTATTCACCAGGCCGCCATCGACATTGTAGGCCTGGCCGGTGATGTTGCGCGCACCGGGTCCGGCGAGGAACACGGCCATCGCGGCGATGTCGTCCGGCGTGTTGGCGCGGCGGATCGGGATGCCGGCCTCCTGCTCGGCCTGCAGCTCGGCGACCGTGACGCCGCGCGCCGCGGCGCGGCCGACCGAGTTGCGCGCGCCGAGCTCGGTGCGCGTGACGCCGGGGCAGATCGCGTTGACGTTGATGTTGTGCGGGCCGAGCTGGTGCGCCGACAGCATCGTCATCGCCATCACCGCGCCCTTGCTCGCGGCGTAGGCGACGTTCGACGAGCCGGCATGGCCGCGCCCGGCGATCGAGGCGATATTGATGATGCGGCCGCCGGTTCCCTGGTCGATCATCTGCTTGGCGGCGCGCTGCAGGCAGAAGAACACGCCCTTGGCGTTGACCCGGTGGATGCGGTCCCAGTCCGCCTCGGTCAAGTCCATGACATAGGCGTAGCGGGTGACGCCGGCGTTGTTGACGATGATGTCGAGCCGGCCGAACTCGGCGACGGTCTTCTCGATCATTGCATTGATGCCGGCGACGTCGCCGCAATCGGCCTCAATCGCCAGCGCGCGGTTGGTGTGCGCCGCCATCGCCTCGACCGTCTTCTGCGCCGCGGCGAAATCGATATCGGCGGCGGCGACGCTCGCGCCCTCCGCCGCCATGCCGAGCGCGATCGCCTTGCCGATCCCGGCCCCGGCGCCGGTCACCAGCGCAATCTTGTCTTGCAGCGAAGGCATGTGCGTCCCTCCCATAACAACCACCGTCATTGCGAGGAGCGTAGCGACGAAGCAATCTCGTGGGCAAGGAGACTCCCTTGCGCGAGATTGCTTCGCAGCGCTCGCAATGACAGAGAAGAGGCAACCCCATGCTCGCCAATATCCCCGCGACCCAGACCGTCATCGAGATCAAGCAGCCTGGCGGGCCGGAGGTGCTGGTGCCCGGCACGCGTCCGGTGCCGGAGCCGAAAACCGGCGAGGTGCTGATCCGCATCGCCGCGGCGGGGATCAACCGCGCCGACACGCTGCAGCGCATGGGGCGCTATCCGATGCCGCCCGGCGCGAGCGACATTCCCGGGCTCGAATGCGCGGGCACGATCGTCAAGCTCGGCGAGGGGGTGACCGCCTGGCAAACCGGCGACGAGGTCTGCGCGCTGCTCGTCGCCGACGGTTATGGCGAATATTGCGCGGTGCCGGCGGTGCAATGTCTTCCGGTGCCCAAGGGCGTCGGCCTCGTCGATGCCGGCGGGCTGATGGAAACGTTCTGCACCGTGTGGACCAACGTCTTCGACCGCATCCATTTGAAGGCCGGCGAGGTCTTCCTCCAGCAAGGCGGGTCGAGCGGCATCGGCATCACCGCGATCCAGCTCGCCAAGGCGTTTGGCGCCAAGGTGCTGGCGACCGCCGGTTCGGACGAAAAATGCCAGGCCTGCCGCGATTTCGGCGCCGATGTCGCGATCAACTACAAGACCGAGGACTTCGTGAAGATGGGCAAGGAGTTCACCCAAGGCCGCGGGGTCGACGCGATCTTCGACATGGTCGGCGGCGACTACATCCCGCGCGAGCTCGACCTGCTGGCGCGCGAGGGACGGCTGTGCTTCGTGGCGCTGATGGGCGGCGCCAAGATCGAGGCCGATTTCGGCGCGATCCAACGGAAGCACCTGACCGTCACCGGCTCGACCCTGCGCGGCCGCTCGATCGCCGAGAAGGCGCAGATCGTCTCGGCGCTGAAGGAGAAGGTCTGGCCGCTGTGGGAGCAGGGCAAGCTGCGCACCTGCACCTATAAGACCTTCCCGCTCGCCGAGGCATCGAAGGCGCATGCGCTGATGGAATCATCGCGGCACATCGGAAAGATCATCCTCGTTCCTTAAGCACAACCCCATTGTCATTCCGGCCGAAGCGAAGCGGAGAGGAGAACCGGAACGCATGAACACGGACTTTCGCCACGATCGCGGCGACGGTCGTGTTCAGCTTTGCAAATCCCGTGTTCATGGGTTCCCGCTTTCGCGGGAATGACATGCTTTCGAGAGTGCTATCGTCGTGGGTGGTTGGAAGCGGAGAAATGCCATGACGCAATTGTCGCTGCGCCCGTTGGGCAAGAGGCTCGGCACGGAAGTTATCGGCGCCGACCTGTCGCAACTCGACGACGACACCTTCGCCGCCATCGAAGCCATCTTCCGCGACCATCCGGTGCTGGTGTTCCGCGACCAGAAGCTCGACGCGCACCAGCTCGCGGCATTTGGCGCGCGGTTTGGCCATCTGCGCGAGCACATCCTCGAAAACTACCGGCATCCGGACGACCCGCGCGTCTCGTTCATCACCAATGTCGCGAAGGAGGGCGGGGTCGACAAATTTGGCCAGACCCGCGCGTCGAGCTGGCATGCCGACGAGACCTACGACCCGCCCGAAAAGCTGCCGCGCCTGGCAATCCTGCACGCGGTCGAGGCGCCGCGCGAGAAGGGCGGTACGCTCTTCGCCGACATGTACGCGGCCTACGACACGCTACCGGAGGAGATGAAGGAAAAGCTCGCCGGAATGACCGGGCGGCACGGCTATACCGACGGCCCGGACGCGCGCAAGCTCTACACCGCCGAGCATATCCGGCAGCGCAACGCCAACCGGCCGGAATGCCTGCACCCCGCGATCAAGGAGCACCCGGTGACCGGCCGCAAGGTGCTGTTCGTCAACCCGACGCATTGTCACGGCTTTGTCGGCATGACGAACGAGGAGTCGGAGCCGCTGATCCTCGAATTGCGCGACCACTCGATCCAGGACGGCAACACCTACTATCACCGCTGGCGGGTCGGCGACCTGGTGATCTGGGACGAGATCGCGACGATGCACCGCGGCGCCGCCGACGCCGCGCCTGAACAGCGTCGCGTCATGCTGCGTACGATCGTTCACCCGAATTAGGCTTCGGCGGATGCGGCGGCGTCGCGGCTTCCGGCGGTTGCGAGTTTTCGCCCTGGCCGCCTTGGCAGCCCTCGCCGGATGCTCGGGGATGACGGTGCTGGAGGATTCGCCGAGCAGCGTTTCCATCCGCTACGACGGCGTCTCCGCCACCGAGGGCGATGTCGCCGCGGCGGCAAACCGGCTTTGCGCCGCGCACGGCAAAATCGCCCAATTGCGCAGCTCGGATACCAAAGGGCTCGTCGAGCACTACGCCAATTTCAATTGCGTGAGCCGCTAGCGGCTCGACCCCGCAGCAGCTCGAATAGCAGCAGCGAGCGGCCGGTCACGCTGTAGGCGTCGCCGGCCTGGAATCTGCCTTTCTCGGCGCCGTCCTCGATATTGGTGTCGATGACGAGGCTCCAGGCATCGCCGCCGATCGTTGGCGGCAGGGTGAACTCGACCACGTCGTCGTGTCCGTTCACCACCAGCAGGACGCTGGCGTCGGTTCCCGGACGGCGGATGCCGGTCGCCGGGGCGCGGCCGTCGAGCCGCATCCCAAAGCAGTGAGCTAGGTCATCCGCCCAGTGCTCGTCCTCCATCTCGACGCCGGCGGGATTGATCCAGGTGACATCCTTTATGCCCAAATCCTTCTGCGCCACGCCGTTGAGAAAGCGGCTGCGGCGCAGGATCGGCAAGCGCTGGCGCAGCGCGATGACCTCTTGCACGAACCCAATCAGCTCCCGCCCTTTCTCGCCGATGTCCCAATCGACCCAACTGATTTCGTTGTCCTGGCAATAGGCGTTGTTGTTTCCGCCTTGGGTACGGCCGAACTCATCGCCGGCGAGCAGCATCGGCGTGCCGAGCGACAGCAACAGCGTGCCGAGGATGTTCTTGATCTGGCGCAGCCGCAGTGTCTCGACCGCGGGGTCGTCGCTTGGCCCCTCGGCGCCGCAGTTCCATGAGCGGTTGTCGCTGCTGCCGTCGCGATTTTCTTCGCCGTTCGCCTCGTTGTGCTTGTCGTTGTAGGTGACGAGGTCGTTGACGGTGAACCCGTCATGCGCGGCGACGAAGTTGACGCTTGCCCAAGGCTTGCGCCCGCGTTGGTCGAAGCAGTCGGCGGAGCCGGCGAGCCGCGGCGCGAGCTCGCGCGCCGGCGCCTCGCCGCGCCAGAAATCGCGCACCGCGTCGCGGAACTTGTCGTTCCATTCCGCCCAGCCCGGCGGGAAGCCGCCCACCTGATAACCGCCGGGGCCGCAATCCCACGGCTCGGCGATCAGCTTCACCTTGGCGAGCAAGGGGTCCTGGCAGCAAGCCTTGAGAAACCCGCTCTGGCTGTCGAAACCCTCCGGCTCGCGCGCGAGGATCGTGCCGAGGTCGAAGCGGAACCCGTCGACATGCGTCTCCGAGACCCAGTACCTCAGACTGTCAGCCACCATCTGGATGACCCGGTTGTGGCTCGGGTTGAGCGTATTGCCGGTGCCGGTGTCGTTGATGAAATAGCGCGGCTGGTCGGGCAGCAGCCGATAGTACGAGGCGTTGTCGATGCCCTTGAACGACAGCGTCGGCCCGAGCTCGTTGCCTTCGGCGGTATGGTTGTAGACGACATCGAGGATGACCTCGAGGCCGGCATCGTGGTAGCGCGCGACCATCTCCTTGAATTCGCGCAGCGTCTGCTCGCGCTCATGCGCGTAGCCGGGGTCCGGCGCGAAAAAGCCGATCGAGTTGTAGCCCCAGTAATTTGTCAGCCCCTTGTCGAGCAGGTAGCTGTCGCGGATGAACGCATGGATCGGCAACAGCTCGACCGAGGTGACCCCGAGCGATTTGATGTAGTCGACGACCGCCTTGTGGCCGAAGCCCTTGTAGGTGCCGCGCAGCTCCTTTGGCACCTCGGGGTGCAGCTTCGTGAAGCCGCGCAGATGCGCCTCGTAGATGACCGTTCTGTCCCACGGCACGGCGTGGCACCCGGGTTTGCCCTGCCAGTCGAAATTGGGATCGACCACGACGCATTTCGGCACGAACGGCGCGCTGTCGCGCTTGTCGAAGGTCAGATCGTCGCCGGTTTCGAGCCGATAGCCGAACACCGCGGGATCCCATTTGAGATCGCCGAAATGACCGTGGGCGTACGGGTCGAGCAGCAGCTTGTTGGGGTTGAAGCGATGTCCTGCTTCCGGCTCGTAGGGGCCGTGCACCCGATAGCCGTACACCGTGCCGGGGCCGACCCCCGACACATGGCCGTGCCACACCTCGTTGGTGTATTCGGGCAGGTCGATGCGGGCGATCTCGGCCGTCGCCTTGTCGTCGAACAGGCATAATTCGACGCGCGTCGCATGCGCCGAAAACAACGCGAAATTGACGCCGCCGTCGCCGTCCCAGGTGGCGCCGAGCGAGTGAGGCGAGCCTTCGCTCACCCGAAAGTCCTTTGCGTCGGGCATCCTCGCTCCGTCGGTAGCGTATGGACCGGAAGTAGGCCAGCCATAAACGCTATGGGTGCGGGAGCGATCCTTCGCCGAAACCGATTTAGCCGGCCTGGCGCACCTGCGGCATCACCTCGCTGGCCAGCACCTCAAGCTGCTCCAGCGCCAATGAATTGGGCATTCCCGGCCAATGCACCGAGGCGACGATATGGTTGACCCCGAGCCTTCGGTTTAACCGCACCATCTGCTCGGCGACCTCGGCGGGGGAGCCCATCAGAAACCGGTCTTCCAACAGCTCGGCGAATTCGTGGTCGAAATCGTCGCCTTCGGGCATCACCTTGTCCTGCCCCCAGGCGCGATAGGCGCGGTATTTTTCTTCCAGATAGGGTTGCGCCAAACGGATCGCTTCGGCGCGCGAAGCGGCGACAAACACCTCGCGGCGCATTGGCACTTCTGCCGGAAACGGCTTTCCTTCTTCGTCGAGCGCGCGCTTGTACAAATCCATCTGGCGCTCGATCGTCGCCAGCGTGTTGTGCGGATTGATGTACCAGCAATCGCCGATCCGTGCGGCGCGCTTGACGGCGATGTCGGCATTGGCGCCGATCCAGATCGGCGGCGTGGGTTTCTGCACTGGCTTGATCGGACAGGTCGCATGGTCGAGCTCCCAGTCGCTCCCTTTCATGTCGACAAAGTCCTCGGCCCACAGCCGCTTGACCGCGAGCATCACCTCCTCGAACCGCGCGCCCAATTTGCCGCGCGGCACGCCGAACGCCTTGAACTCGACATCGCGGTAGCCGATGCCCGCGCCGAACACGAGCCGCCCGCCCGACAACAGGTCGAGCGTCGCGAGCTGCTCGGCGAGGTCGAGCGGCTTGTGCAGCGGCGCCAGCACCAGCCCGCAGATGATCCGCAGGCGCGGGGCGATCGCCGCGCAATACGACAGGAACGGGATTTGCTGCACCGACTGGAATGGGTGCGCGCTGAAATGCGAGCCCTTGACCACGCCGTCAAAGCCGAGCCGGTCGGAGGCGCGCACCAGGTCGAGATCGTCGGCGAGGTGCGCGGCCGGGTCGCCCGGCGGGTGCTGGCCGCGGACGATAAGGCTCAGTTTGAAATCGGTCATTCAGCCATACCTTTATCGGCCAATTCCTTTTTGGCCTTCTCGTTCTTGTCGAGGTCGAGCCCCATGCCGCGCAGCACGCCCGGCGCCTTGGTGAACTGGATGTTCGAGTACTCGATGATCTCTATGCGGTTGCCCCACGGGTCGAGGAAATCGAGAAACGGCCCCTCGACAAACCGCGCCCCGGCCGCCTTTGCCAGTTCGACGATCCGGCTGCGGTCGTCGACGACAAAGCCGATATGGCGCTTTTCCTCGCCCGCGACGGCGTAGTCCTTGACCAGCGTCATGTTGATGAACTGGTCGCCCATATCGATAAAGGCGTTGCGCTCGCCCTTGCCGCGCAGCGTGAACTCGAAGATTTTGCCGTACCAGTCGAGCGCCTTGTCGATGTCGCTCACCTCGATCGCGACGTGGTTGATGCCCACCAGCCGCGGCTTCTTCCCTTCGGTCATGGCTGTCTCCGAAAGCCTCTTCCTTCAGACTAACACTTACCGCAGAGGACGCAGAGGGCTCCCGGAGGGCGCCCTTATTTGTCATTCCGGCCGGAGCGAAGCGGAGAGCCGGAACCCATGACCGCGGACGGCACCAATTTGGAAAGGACAGTGTTCATGGGTTCCCGCTTTCGCGGGAATGACAATTGGGGGAAATAACCTTTGCGTCGTCCGCGCGTCCTTCGCGTACTTTGCGCTAAAGCGTTCCTTTTTTTGTGAGGCGCGGAATGCCCAACATCATCACCACATCGGTCGGCACCGGCGAGAAGGGTTTTGCCGGCGACGGCGGGCCGGCAGCACAGGCGCTGCTGAACGGGCCGTTCGATGTGTGTTTTGACGCGGCCGGAAACCTTTATTTCTCGGACACGTTCAACAACCGGATCCGCCGCGTCGATGCGGCCAGCGGGACCATCACCACCGTCGCCGGCAATGGGGAGAAGAGCTATTCCGGCGACGGTGGACCAGCCGCCCAAGCCGCGCTCGATGAACCCTACGGGCTGGTGATCGACCGCGCCGGCAATCTCTACATCGCCGATCGGCTCAACCGCCGCGTCCGCCGCATCGATGTCACGACGGGAATCATCACCACGCTCGCCGGCACCGGCGAGGCAAAATATTCGGGCGATGGCGGGCCAGCCGGCGCGGCGGGCCTCGCCGAGCCGAACGGCCTTGCTTTCAGTCCCGACGAAAAGCTCCTCTACATCACCGATGTCGCCGACAACCGCGTGCGCGTCGTCGATCTCGCGAGCGGCGCCATCGCGACCTTCGCCGGCACCGGCGCGGCCGAGCATTCGGGCGACGGCGGGCCGGCTGTGAAAGCCGGCACGTTCGGCGCGCGTGCGATCAAGGTCGCTGCCGACGGCACGGTCTACATCCTGGAGCGCCAAGGTTCGAGCCTGCGCGCGGTCGATCCCGGGACCGGCATCATTTCGACGATCGCCGGCACCACCGCGCGCGGCTATGCCGGCGATGGCGGGCCGGCGCTCCAAGCGGTGTTCGACGCGCCCAAGGAGATGGCGATCGACCGCGACGGCTCGCTGCTCATCGTCGATACCGAAAACCACGCGATCCGCCGCATCGACCACGAGACCGGCATCGTCACCAACCTCGCCGGCGGCCGCCAGGGCCCGGCCGGCGACGGCGGCCCGGCGGAAGCGGCCGGGCTCGACCGGCCGCACGGCGCGGTCGTCGGCCCCGACGGCGCGGTCTACATCGGCGATACCAACAACCACCGCATCCGCAAGGTAGCGCGGTAGGTTCGGGCCTAATTCGCTTTGGTCAGAAACTGCCGGAGTTCGGCGACCAAATCTTTCGGGTTGTCACCCTGCACGGTGTGGCCGGCTTTGGGCACGGTGACGAACTTGCCGTCGGGCAAACGCGCGGCGAGGCGGATGCCGTCGTCCTCGTGGAACACGTCGCTTTCGCCGCCGCGCACGATCAGCGTCGGGCAGGCGACGCGGCTGAGCCCGTCGGCCAGCGCGGCGCGCTCGGCGCGGTGCTTTTCCTGGTCGAGCACCTGAAAGCGCCGGCGGTCGTATTTCCACCGCCAGGTGCCGTCCGGCTGCTGCCGGAGCGCGTGCATCAGGCTGCGGCGCAGAATCTTCGGGTCGCGGCGCGGGTTGAATTCGAGCGCCTTTTCGATGATCGCCTCGACCGTAACGGTCTCGGCGACGCCGTTGACGAAATCACGGATGCGGCTCGACCCCGGCCGCCGCATCTCCGGGCCGGCATCGATGATGACGAGATTGCTGAGTCGCTCGGGATAGTTGATCGCGAAGCACAGCGAGTTGATCGCGCCCAGCGACATGCCGACGAGGATGAATTTGTCGAGCCCGAGATGGTCGACGAACCCGAGTGTGTCGGCGAGCTGCGCGCCCATCGTGTAGTCGGCGTCATGCGACCAATCGCTGTCGCCGTGGCCACGCTGGTCAAGCGCGACGCAGTGATAATCGTCGCGCAACGCCAGGCAGACGAGGTCCCAAGTGTGGGCGTTGAGCGCACCGCCATGCAGGAACACGATCGTCGGCCGGTCCTTGTTGCCCCAGTCGAGATAGTGGAACCGCATGTCGCCGAGCCGGAACTCGTGGCTCGTCGGCAGCACCACGCCGTCAAAGCTGAAGCCGGCGCGCACCGCCGTGGTTTCAAGGTGCTCGCGGTATTCCTCGGGCGACAGGCTCATGACGGGCAGGCTCCTCCCAAAGGGACTAAGGCAACGCTTAGGTCATGCATCATGACCTGCCAGCGTTGCGGGCTGTAATGTTTTCCGCACCTGCGAAACCCGATAGCATTGCATGGCTGATGATAAGCCGGGAGGTGTTCCCCGCCATTTCACGACTGGCCACCTATTGATGGTCAGTGGTAATTCGATCAGCCAAAAGCTGCCTTAGCGTGAGCGGGAACGAGAGGTGCAATGCTTGCCACCTTCTCGCCTAGCTTATGACGAGCGATTTTAGCCTCATAGAGGCTTTGCAGGTTCATCCAATACCGCTCACCTGTACCGAACACGCGGCCGAGTCGAAGCGCCATTTCAGCGCTGATTCCGCGCTGCCCGTTAATGATCGCTGTGACTGCATTTGGCGGCACATCGATATGCTGGGCAAATTTACGAGCGCTCATGTGAAGTGCTTCTAACTCGTCCGCCAAGAATTCTCCCGGATGAACGGCCGGCAGGTTGTCGATGGCTTCGTAAGCCATGGTTGCATCCTCAATCATAATGATTGCTGATTTCGACGTCGTAAGGCTCTCCCTGAACCATTAGAATGCCTTGACCTTCGGGAACCGGCTCGACGAGCGGCCTCCATCGAAAGCACAGACGCCACTTGCGATCGATCCGAATGCAATAGCGTCCCTCTTCACCGCGCAGCGCCTCGAAGTTATTGGACGGCGGCGAGCGAAGCTCGATGAGCCGTTCCACGACTTGCAGTTTGGTGAGAACTTTAACCGCAGCTCTTGCGCATTGTTCAAAGCGACGAACACCGTGTCCGCCCTGTTCCACAAACGCGGCCGTGTCTTTGTCACGATAGTCTCGTACGGCCATCAGCGTATTCGCAGTCCGATATATGTTACGTCACGCGTAACGGTCAAGGCTCCGACGAATTTCCTTCATGCTACTCTCCTGGGTTTTCCGGCCGATCAATCGTCGCTAGCATCACTGGCTGACGATAAGCGAGGCATGCGATGACCGAGATCAACCTGCGCCAGGGGATTTTCCTTCCCCCCTTCCACCCGAACGAGGAAGACCCGACGCAATGCCTCGAACGCGACCTCGAGCTGATGGTCTGGCTCGACAGACTCGGCTTTCACGAGGCGTGGATCGGCGAGCACCACTCGGCAGGGTTCGAGATCATCTCGTCCCCAGAAATCTTTATCGCCTTCGCCGCCGAGCGCACCCGGCACATCCGCTTCGGCACCGGCGTGATCTCGCTGCCCTACCATCACCCGATGATGGTCGCCGACCGCATCGTCCAGCTCGACCACATGACGCGCGGACGGATCATGTTCGGCGCTGGACCGGGGCTCCTCGCGTCGGACGCGATCATGATGGGCATCGACCCGATCACCCAGCGCGACCGGATGGCCGAGTCGCTGGACGCGATCCTGCGCCTGTTCCGTGGCGAGATCGTCACCGAAAAGACCGACTGGTACACGATGGAGGGCTGCCGGCTGCACCTTTTGCCCTACACCAAGCCCTATCCCGAGGTCGCGGTGGTGAGCGCGGTGACGCCGTCGGGCGGGCGGCTCGCCGGGAAATACGATCTCGGCATGATCTGTGTCGCCGCGACCAACCCGTTCGGCTTCGACGCGCTGGGCTCGAACTGGCAGATCGCCAACGATGTCGCCGCCGAACACGGCCGCACGATGGACCCGAACCGGCTGCGCCTCGTCGGGCCGATGCACATCGCCGAGACGCGCGCCCAGGCTTATGAGAACGCGCGCTGGGGGTTCGAGCGCTATCTCGGCTACCTCAACAATAACCAGCCGCGCTTTATCGTGCCGGCGGGCAAGGACCCGCTCGAATGGTTTGTCGAGAGCCGCTACGGCGTCTGCGGCACGCCGGACGATGCGATCGCCCTGATCGAGCGGCTGCAGGACAAGCAGGGCCAGTTCGGCGCGATGCTGCAACAGGCGCATAACTGGGCCGATTTCGAGGCGACCAAACGCTCCTACGAGCTCTATGCGCGCTACGTGATGCCGCATTTCTCGAAGCTCAACCAGACCCGCGCGGCGTCCTATCAGTGGTGCGGCGACAATCGCGACGAGTTCAGCGCCAAGCGCAACGCCGCCGCCAAGGCGATGTTCGACAAGCACGAGGCCGAGCAGCGCGAAAAGCGCGAGCTCGCCCCAGTGGGAGCCGATGCCGGCCCCGCCATCGCCCGCCCGCAGCGCGGCCGGGAGGCGTGGTAGCAGGGGCGTGAGCGGCGGCCATTCACACCAAGACCCCAGGCTGTTGCGCCGCCTGCTGCGCGCAAAGGACCGGATTGACGCCGCCTCGCAGGAGGAATGGCCCGTGCGGCGCCTGGCGCGGGTGAGCGGTGTTTCGGAGGCGCATTTCGCGCGGTCGTTCAAAGCGGCGTTCGGCCTCCCGCCGCACCGCTATTTGCTCACCCGGCGGGTCGGGCGGGCGATGGCGCTGCTCCGCGACACCGACCTGCCGATCACTCAGATCGCCTTCGACACCGGCTGGCAAAGCCTCGGCACCTTCGGGCGCACCTTCCGCGACATCACCGGCGTGAGCCCGAGCGCGATCCGCGCGCGCGAGCGGGAAGCGGCGCACGAGCTCGGCCGCGTGCCGCCTTGTTTCCTCAGCGCGGCGCACCGGCCCGACCTCAACATCGCAGTTTCGGAGAAGCGGCGCCAACTGGCGGGCGATATAAGCGCCTCCGCGGAAACGGAGGTCGTCTCATGAGCCAGGGTATCGATGTCGTCGGTCTGTACGTGCGCGATCAGGACGAAGCGCTTGCGTTCTATGTCGAAAAGCTCGGCTTCCGCGTCCACACCGACGTGCGCAACGGCGACTATCGCTGGCTTACCGTGCAGCACCCCGACCAGCATTCGTTCCAGCTCGGCCTGTTCCTGCCGGGGCCGCCGGTGCACGACGCGGCGACGGCGCAGACGCTGCAAGCAATGGTCGCCAAGGGCGCGATGCCGCCGCTCGTGTTGGTGGTGGACGATTGCCGCGCCGCCTACGACCGGCTGCGCGCCCGCGGCGTCGAGTTCACGCAGGAGCCAATGGATCGCTACGGCAGCGTGGACGCGGGATTCCGCGATCCGTCGGGCAACGGCTGGAAGATGATCGAGGCGCGCCGCTGAGCCTGCCAAGCGCGAAGCGGAGGGCGGGTGAGGGCGCATTGGCGACCCGCGCCGCCAGCGTAGGTTCGAGTAATGACAAGCATAGCTGTCATCTCACGCCATCCGGATGTTATGGGCGGAACGCCGGTTTTCGTGGGCACCCGCGTCCCGGTGCAGACGTTGCTCGACTATCTCGAAGCCGGAGATTCTATCGACGAATTCCTGGCTGGCTTCCCGTCGGTGACGCGCGAACAAGTCATTGAATTTTTTGGAGATCGCTAAAGAACGGCTCGTCGAAACGATGGGATTGGGGTCTTTCCGGCGAATGCGTCGACTGGCGTTTGTCGCGCGATCTTGTCGGACACGATGTCCAAACCGCCCATGGCCTCGGCGCAGCAGTTCACATTGTCATTCCGGGGCATCGCGCGGCGATGAGCCCGGAATGACAATGAAGGGCAGCCTTTATCTCTAGCTCAAATAATCGAGCTTGAACCCGTCGCCCCAGCGCTTGATGTGGCCGACCGAGGGCGAGGGGAAGTGCATCGTGCAGCACAGCGTGTCGGTATCGCAGTATTTCTCGAAAAACGCCCGGCGCGTCTTGACGCCCTGGTCGCGGTCGGTGTCGACGCGCATGACGAGATCGGGATAACGCGCCTGGATCGGCGAATGGATCAGGTCGCCGGTGAACACCGCCTGGTCCTTGCCCTTGCCGGCGCACACCGCGAAATGGTCGGGCGTGTGGCCCGGTGTCGGCAACAGCCTTATGTGGTCGTTGAGCGCATGGTCGCTGGTCACGAGCTCGGCCTTGTTGGCCTCGATGACCGGCAGCACGCTCTCCTTGATCGGATCGGACGCGAAGCCCGCCGGCACGTCGCCGCCGGTCCAGAACTCGTATTCCTTCTTCGAGAACAGATAACGCGCCTTGGGGAAGGTCGGGACCCAGCGGCCGTTTTCGAGCTTGGTGTTCCAGCCGACATGGTCGCCGTGAAGGTGCGTGCACATCACGAAATCGATGTCATCGACCCCGAGCCCCGCCGCCTTCAGCGCCGCCATCCAGCTGCCGTCGGTTTTGTTGTTCCAAGTCGGGCGCAGCGGGAAGGTCTTGTTGTTGCCGATGCAGGCATCGACCAGGATGTTGTGGTGCGGCGTCTTCACCACGTAGCTCTGGAAGCACAGCACGACATTGCCGGTCTCGCGGGCATAGCCGCCCGGCGCCAGCCACGACAAATTCTCTTCCAATGTTTCCTTCGACAACGTCGGAAGAAATTCGAGCATCGGCGTGAAGCCCTGCTCCTGCTCGACGATCCGGTGGATGGTCATGTCGTTGACGCTGTAGGTCGTGCGCATCGGCTCGCTCCCGGGGTTTCATGGCCGTTGCGGGAGATGGTAGCGCTGGGCCGCGGTAAGGGCAAACGCGCCGCCGGTTTGCGCTTTCGGTCGGATCGTATCAGCCTTGGGATTGGCGGCCGCTTTTCAGGAGGAGGATTTCCATGTCTGGCATAACCCCTTGCCTCTGGTTCGACGGCAATGCCGAGGAAGCGGCCAAGTTCTATGCCTCGCTATTTCCCGACAGCCATGTCGACGCCGTCCATCGCTCGCCGGGCGACTACCCATCGGGCAAGGCCGGCGACGTGCTGCTGGTCGAGTTCACGTTGATGGGCCGGCCATTCACCGGCCTCAACGGCGGGCCGCAATTCCACTTCAACGAGGCGATCTCGTTCCAGATACCGGTGGAGACTCAGGCCGAGGCCGATCGCTTCGCCGACGCGCTTTCGGCGGTGCCCGAGGCCGAGCAATGCGGCTGGGTGAAAGACCGCTTTGGCGTATCTTGGCAGATCGTTCCCCGCCAGGTCATCAGGCTGTTCGGCGACCCCGATCGCGCCCGCGCCAGGCGCGCCTTCGAGGCGCTGATGCCAATGAAGCGGATCGATATCGCCGCGATCGAACGCGCCGCCGACGGTATCGCCGCATCCGGCTAAATCGAGCGGGGCAGCGCGTCGCGGTCGCCGGGCAGCGTCCGCGCCGGCATCGAGCGTCATTGCCACGCAACACGGCTCTATGATTGTGCCAAAATAGGTTCGCAGTCGGGCTGCCTGCGACCGCGGAGGGAACCATGCCGATCAAGACCATTCTCGTCGCCGCCAGCGGCGGCTCGGCCACCGCAGGCGCCTTCGAACTGGCCTGCGGCCTCGCCTCCCG
The DNA here is from genome assembly GCA_963712835.1 of uncultured Alphaproteobacteria bacterium. GTDB lineage: Bacteria > Pseudomonadota > Alphaproteobacteria > ATCC43930 > CGMCC-115725 > DATARH01. The sequence continues at coordinate 708,168 of CAVQJJ010000002.1, forward strand.
GCTGAAGGCCCATGTCGAGGGTTATCATGTGCTGCTCGACCCGCTTGCGGCATTCGCGGCGTTCGGCGCCGATGACGGGGTCGCCGTGTCCGGTACCTTTATCGACGAACTGGTTGCCAGGGCGGAGGCCGCCGCCGCCGAGACGAAAGCCGCGTTCGAGGCGGCCGCACAGCGGCACGGCCTGTCGCCGGCGGGCGAGCCCGGCGGCGACAAATCGTCGAGTTCCTGGCGGCAGGAAGACGGCCATGCCCCGAGCCTCGTCGCGCGCCGCGCGCGGTTTTTCGACCTCATCGTGCTCGGCCGTTCCGAGCGCGCCGTCCGCGGCCCGTCCAGCGACACGATCGAGGAGACCTTGCGGGAATCCGGCCGGCCCGTCTTGCTCGCGCCGAGCAGCGCGCGGTCTGATATAGGCCGATCGATCGCGCTGGCGTGGAACGGCTCGCCGGAGGCGGTGCGGGCGCTGGCGGTCGCCTTGCCGATGCTGGCCGCCGCCGAGACCGTGCAAATCATCACCGCCGGCGACGCCGCCGACAGCGACGTGGCCGAGGTGATCACGCATCTCGCTTGGCACGGCGTCGCGGCGTCGCGCCGCAACGTGCCGTTCCACTTTGGCGACGGCATCGGGACGGCGCTGCTCGACGCCGCGAAGAGCGCCGGCGCCGACCTTTTGGTGATGGGCGGCTACGGCCATGGCCCGCTGCGCGAAGCGCTGTTCGGCGGCGCCACGCGCGAAGTGATCGGCACCGACGTGCCGCTGCCATTACTGCTTGTGCATTAGGCGAAAGCAGGCTTCCGGCCTTATGCCTCCTGATCGACGCCGACGATGAGGTGGCATTCCGTGACCTCGCCACGCGGGATGCGCAGCGTCTCATCCGGGTTGAGCTGGCGCAGCACCAGCGTGTCGCCGCTCCAGCCGACGAACTGCTTGATCAGCACCGACTGGTCTTCTTTGTAGACGACGACGTCGCGGCCGCGGATCGGCGGCTTGAACGGGTTCACGTGCAACAGCCAACCCTGCATGTAGCGCGGCTCCATCGAGTTGCCGACCATGTAGATCGCGTAGGCGTCGCGCACCCCCGCGAGGTTCGCCGGGCGCGCGGTATAGCCGATCGGCCCGTCCTCGAGGAACATCTGCTGGTCGTGGCCGCCGCGCCCGGCGCTCTTGATCGGCATCGTGTCGTGCCGGAGGGCGGGGCCCAGCCCCGTCGCCGCCCGCGGCGGCCGGCCGCGGCGCGCCGGCTCGGGCGGCGGCGCGTCGGTGTCGCCGGCGCGGCGCAGCACCTCCTCCTGGCTCACGCCGAGGAACTGCGCGGTCTGCACCGCCTCCAGGAGCTTCATGTTGCGCTCGCCGCGCAGCATGCGCGACACCGCCGAAGGCGGCAGCCCCAGATGGCGCGCGAGGTCGGCCTGGGTGTGAGCCGCCCGTTCGAGCGCCTGGTGAAACCAGATTGTGTCCATCGCATTCTTGCCTTATTGACAATCGTGGATCGCATGATATATCGCCATTGTGATAATGGCAATAGGGTAGGGGAGAGGGGCTGTGGATGGCGGCGCGGTGTTGTGGGCGGTCGGGTTCGGCAACAGGCAAAAGGAGGAAGATGAGGGGTGCGCGTATCTCGTCGACGGCGGCGGGCGCTGTGGCGCCGCGCGGCGCCCGGGTTCACCCTACTGCGCGCATCACCATGCGCTGTGTCACGTGTCGGAGGAGAGCCGGAGCGGCAAGCGCCGGCTGAAGGAGGCGGAGGCGCTGGCGAGCGCGGTCGGTGGCCGCGCCGGACGCCTGGCGCGCCTGCCGCCCGACCCGCTCCTTCGTCGTCTCGAAAACGTCGCGCGCGGTTTTGTGCGGGCAGGTCGTTCCCGTTTTGTACAGGGAGGAGAGCCATGAACCGCCGCAAGCAGGCGCGCGACGCCCTCGCCAAGGAGATCATCGGCCTTGAGCGCCTGCGCCACGGTCCGGTCGAGTTGGTGCCGGCGCTCATCGCCGATACCGCGGGGCGCCCGGCGCGGCCCTATCGTGCGCTCGACACGCTGACCATGATGGAACGGCGCGGCTCGATCACCGCCGGGATGCGCGAGGCCGGCGAGAATTTCCGCCGGCGTTTCGCGGTCGCCCAGCTCGACCCGCTGCGCGCGCTCGATGTGTCGCGCCTGTCGCTCGGCGACAAGCCGGCGCGCCGCGGCGACGAGCGCGTCTTGGGGCAGCGTGCCGAGGCGGCCCGCGACGCGATCTGGCGGGCGATCCGCGCGGTCGGCGGCATCGCCTCGCCGGCCGGCTCGTGCCTGTGGCATGTCGTCGGTTGGGAACGCTCGCTGAAGGAATGGGCGCACGAGCAGGGCTGGGCCGGCCGTCGCGTGAGCCCGGAGGCGGCTTCCGGTATCCTTGTCGCCGCGCTTGGCGCGCTCGAAATCCATTTCCGTTAAAAAAGTTGCGATGGTCGCATTTTCGCGCTTGACAAATCCGGATTGATCTGGTACAAAACAGGAACGATGGCGAAATTGGGTCGGGCAACGCCCGGCCCTCCCGCCAATCTCTATCAAGGCATCGACCGTGAGCATCAAGTCGCTCTGGCAGGAGCAGCGGCGGCGCAAAGCCGCGCAAGCCCGGCAGAACGAGATCATCGAGCGCGCCAAGGCGCTCGGCATCACGCAAGAGAAGGTGCTGCAGGAATACGCCCGCATCGCCTTCGCCAATCTCAGCCACATCGTCCACTGGAACGATACCGGCATGAGTTTCAAGCCGGATCGCGAACTCGGCGCCGACGATGTCGCGGCGATCGCCGAAATCGTCGAGAGCGCCAAAGAGGGTAAGCCCTATCGGGTCAAGCTCTACGACAAGAAGGCGGCGCTCGACGCGATCGCCCGCTATCTCGGCATGCTGCCGCTGGCCGCCGCGACCCCCAACGAGGACGAGCCGACGCGTGACGAGCGAGAGGACCCGCGAGAGGTACTTATCCGCAAGCTGGATCGCCTCGCGGCCCGAATGGGCCAGGCGCAAGCTGATCCGAAGCCTGAGCCGTGATGACGCTCACCAGTTTATCTACGACTGGTCGCGATGGGCGAATGACGGGCAAGAAGAGCCGCCGGGCGACTGGCGGGTTTGGCTGCTGCTCGCCGGGCGCGGTTTCGGCAAGACCCGCACCGGCGCGGAGATGGTTCGCCTGCGGATCGGGATGCGCACCGCGCGGCATGTCGCGTTGGTCGCGCCGACCGCGGCCGACGCCCGTGACGTGATGGTCGAGGGCGAGAGCGGCCTTCTCGCCATCGCGCCGCCCTGGGACCGCCCCGAATACGAGCCGTCGAAACGGCGCCTTAGCTGGAAAAACGGCGCGATCGCCACAACCTACTCGGCCGACGAACCGGAGCGTCTGCGCGGCCCGCAGCATGATTTCGCCTGGTGCGACGAGCTGGCCGCCTGGCGCTACCCCGAGGCCTGGGACATGCTGATGTTCGGGCTCCGCCTCGGCGACGACCCGCGCGCCGTGGTCACCACCACGCCGCGGCCCACGAAGCTCATCAAGGCGCTTGTCGCCGACCCCAAGGTGGTGGTGACGCACGGCACCACCTGGGACAACAAGGACAATCTGGCGCCCGCGTTTCTCGAGCAGATCGTGCGGCGCTACGAGGGCACGCGGCTCGGCCGCCAGGAACTCGAAGCCGAGATCCTGGAGGACGTGCCGGGCGCCTTATGGACTCACGGCCTGATCGACGCCACGCGGGTGAACACCGTACCGTCACTGACGCGCATCGTCGTGGCGATCGATCCGGCCGTGAGCTCCGACGAGCACGCCGACGAAACCGGCATCGTCGTCGCCGGCAAGGACGCTGCGGGCCACGGCTATGTGCTGGCCGATCTTTCCGGCCGCTACTTGCCGACCGAATGGGCCAAGGCGGCGATCGCCGCCTACCGTATGCACAACGCCGACCGCGTCGTCGCCGAGGTCAACAATGGCGGCGACATGGTCGAGGCGACCTTGCGCATGGTCGATCCCGCCGTGTCGTTCGCCGCGGTGCATGCCTCGCACGGCAAGGTCGCCCGCGCCGAGCCGGTGGCGGCCTTGTACGAGCAGGGCAGGGTGCACCACCTCGGCGCCCTGCCGCGGCTCGAAGACCAGATGTGCTGCTTCGCCCACGATTACGACCGCGCCTCGGGCTATTCGCCCGACCGGGTCGACGCGTTGGTCTGGGCGCTCACCGAGCTGCTCGTCGAGCCGCGCGCCGGCGAAGGGATTTTCGAGGCGTACCGCCGCCTCGCCCAAAAGGAAGATGACCGACAGGAGCAACAACCGTCATGACGCTGCTCGTCAAGGACGCGAACACCACGATCCAATCGCTGTCGACCGAACTGGACGGCAGCGGCAACCTCGTGCCGCTACATGCGCCGGCCTCGGTGAGCCAAGGCGTTGCGAGCCCGGTCGGCCCGGCCAACCCGCTGCCGGTCATCAACACCGCCGGCGCGGTCGCCACCGACGGCTCGGGCGCGGTCGCCACCGGCGGCAGCCCGCAGACCCTCTTCGGCGGCACGGTGCCGGTCAACGGCTTCCTGGTGCAGAACAATTCCTCGGCCGCGCTGTGGGTGTGCGACACCGGCATCGCCTCGGATGGCGGCGCCAGCATCCAGCTCGCCGCCAATGGCGGCCTCTTCGCCACCCCGCCGGGCTACAAACCCGCCGGCGCCGTCAGCCTTTACGGCGCGGCGACCGGCCAAATCTTCGCCGCCCGTCGGTGGTGATTTGATTAATTCCCTCTCCGCCCATTGGGGGGAGAGGGAGTTGCGTTGGCGTTTCTCAAGATGAGGGCAGTTTGTCGATGGCATCACCAAACCGTCCTCATCCTGCGGTGCCTCGCGCAGCGTGGCCTCGAAGGACGCATAGCCGGATATCCCTTGCGCTCGCCCTCCTTGCCTTGTGTGCCCTCATCGCCGCGCCTGCGCTCGCCCAATCGCCGGGGAATTTCTCGACCCTGTCGACCACCGGCACGGCGACGATGGGCGGCGCGGTGCTCGCCTGCTCGGGCCAGCCGTGGATCGACGTCAAGTGCAACGGCGCCACCGGCGACGACAGCCACGACGACACCGGCGCCATCCAGACCACGATCAACACCGCGATCAGCAACAACTGGCCGGTGCACATTCCGCCGGGCAGCTACAAAGTCACCAGCGGCCTCGTCATCGACTATGCCGGCCAGGCGGGGAAGGGTTTCCGCCTCATCTCCGAGGGCGCGACGATCGACGGCACTGGGGTCGCTTCCGGCCCGGTGCTGCAGGTCGAATGCTCGGGCGGCACGCCGTCGAGCCCCGCCGGCTGCTTCTATTTCAAGGAAGAGGGCACGCTCACCGTCACCGCCAATACGCCGGGCTATGCGGTGGTGATCGGCAAGACCGATTTTTCCGACGCGCACAATTCGCTCAAAGTCGACCACCTCGTCGTCAACAACGCCAGCACGGCGTCCGCCGCCGGCGGCTTGCAGCTCAATTACGTGCTCGACAGCGACATCGATGCCGTCGCCGACAGCGCCGGCGGCGCCGCCGGCATCGCCCTCGAACAGACGCAATTCTCGCGGATTTCCGGCGCCGGCTCGGCCGCCGGCACGGGCGGCGCGGCGATGCTGTTGGAAAACGGCGCCAATTTCGCCAACACGATCTTCGCCTTCGATTTCGAAGTGGCGCCGACCTGCCTTTCGATCACCGCCAACCATGACGGCCAGAACAGCTTCGTGTCGCCCTATTTCAACTGCCCGACCGCGGTCAACGCCACGGCCAGCACCCGCAACCTCTTGGTCAACCCGACCTATGCCGGGCTCGTCATCAATCGCGGCCCGCAATCGACCGGGATCGAGGTCGTCGGCACCGGCAGCTGGACGGCCTGGCAATTTCCCGGCGCCGCCAGCTACACCGCGAGCGGCATCGACGACGGCACGGTCATCTCGTCCTACAACGCCTCCGGCGCGTCGCTGGCGGTGACCTTGCCGGCGCCCGGCACGGTAAACGCCGGCTGGCGCATGGGTTTCGCGACCGACAACGGCAAGGGCATGACCGTCACCGCGCCATCGGGCGAAATCCTTTCGGGCGGCAAGGCGCTCTCGTCGGTGACGCTCGGCCCCGGCAATTACGAGTTTCTCGAGCTGCAATCGGACGGCAGCAATTTCCGTGTCGTCGCCGGCACCCGCAACACCCTCGCCACCAACGGCCTCGAAAGCCGCGACTGGCCGAGCAACTGGCTCTACCCATCCACCTCTGGCTATGCCGCGCAACTCGGCGACAACGGCAATGTCGTGTCGAGCTACAACACTAGCGCCGGCCTCACCGTGACCCTGCCCTCGACCACGGGCCTGCCGTCCGGCTGGTCGATGGGGTTCGCCACAGACCAGGGCAAGGGCCTCAAGGTGCAGGTCAACGGCACCAGCGGCGGGCACATCCTCTACCCGCTCGCCAATGCCATGGCGCAGACTTCTCTGACCCTCGCCGGCAACCAGTACGAATACGCGACCTTGCAATATGACGGCGGCGGCAATTTCCGCGTCGAGCAGGTGACGCCGGCGACCGCCCAGCAGCTCGGCATCGCCGGCGCCGGCGGTCTGACGCGCTGGAGCTTCCCGGCGGTAAGCGCCTACGCCGCGGCCGTCGCCGACAACGGCAACGCGATCTCCGCCTTCAACAGCCCGGCCGCGTACTTGACCGTGACCTTACCGGCGGCGAGCGCGCTCAACGCCGGGTGGACGCTCGCCATCGCCAACGACAACGGCAAGGTCGCCGCGGCGCAGACCGCCTCGGGCGACACCGCCCGCATCCTTTATCCGGGAAGCGGCGCGACCGTCACCTCGCTGCAGCTCGCCGCCGGCAATTTCGAACAGGCGGTGCTGATGTTCGACGGCTCGAACTTCCGGGTCATGCGGATGACCCCGGCGACCGCCGCCGCGCTCGGCGTGCCCGGCACAGGCTGTGTCGCCAAGTGGAACTTCCCGTCGGTCAGCGCCTACACCGCGACGCTCGCCGATTGCGGCTCGTCGATCTCGGCCTACAACTCGCCGATCGGCAGCCTCACGGTGACCCTGCCCTCGACGGCCGTGATTTCCGCCGGCTGGTCGATGGGCTTCGCGACCGATAACGGCAAGACGCTGACGGTGCAGGTCAGCGGCGCCAGCGGCGGGCAGATCCTGATGCCGGGGACGCGCGGCGCGCAATCGTCGCTGACGCTCTACGGGCAGAATTACGAGTATCTGAGGCTCGCCTTCGACGGCTCGAACTTCCGCGTCGAGCAGCTGACCCCGGCGAGCGCCTCGGCCAACGGCATGTTCCCGGCCACCGGCACGCCCACCTCGTCGAGCGCCGCCTGCCAGACCGGCCAGCTCGAAGCCGATAGCAACTACCTCTATTTCTGCACCGCGCCTAGCAGCTGGAAGCGCACGGCCTGGAGCAGCTTCTAACTATCTGCGAACCCTGCCCCTCACCCGGCTCGCCGCGCTCGCCACCCTCTCCCCGTAACGGGGCGAGGGAAGACTGCAATCTTCCTCTCGCCGCGAGCGGGGAGAGGGCCGGGGTGAGGGGCAGCCGTTGTGACCAATTTGAAAATGGGTCCAAAATGCCCGATGTCGACAGGCGCCTCGGCGGCGCCAAGACCAGCCTTACCGCCTCATACACCTGGGGCTCCCCCGGCGCGGCGCTGGTCAGCCAGCAGGGGCTCGAGACCCGGTTCGCGACGTTTACCAGCCCGGCCAGGGCATCTTCTCGCCGGGCTACCCGCTGGCCCCGCTCGACCCCGAGCGGCTGCGGGTGTGGGACTACCCGGTCGGCGTCAACACGATCTACACGCCGCGTTCCTACGAGGCGATCTCGTTCGCGGAGCTGCGACGCCTCGCCGACGCGCACGACATCACCCGCCTCGCGATCGAGACCCGCAAGGACCAGCTCGAGCGCCTCGACTGGGCGATCCGCGTCAAAAGCGCCCGCACCGCGCGGCCCGACGCCGCTTCGCGGGTCGCCGCGGTTGCCGAATTCTGGCGCCGGCCCGACGGCGAGCGCTCGTTCGCCACCTGGCTGCGCGCGCTGATGGAAGACCTTCTGGTGCTCGACGCGCCCGTGTTGGAGCTGCGCCGCAACCGCGGCGGCGCGCTGATCGGCCTCGACATCGTCGACGGCGCGACGATCAAGCTGCTGGTCGACGAGACCGGCCGCCGCCCGCGCCCGCCGGCGCCGGCCTATGAACAGGTCATCAAGGGCCGCCCGTGGAAGCTCCTGACCAGCGACGAGCTGCTCTACCTGCCGCGCAATCCGCGCCCGCACAAGGCCTACGGCTTCGGCCCGGTCGAGCAGATCGTGATGACGGTCAACATCGCGCTGCGCCGCCAGGTGATGCAGCTGCAGCATTTCACCGAGGGCAATGTCCCGCCCGGCCTCTTGAACGCGCCGGACGGCTGGAATGTCGAGCAGATTTCGCAGTTCCAGGAATGGTTCGACAGCGTGCTCGCCGGCAATACCGGCTCGCGCACCCGGCTCGTCTGGGGCCCGTCGGGCGCGCGCTACCAGGCGTTCAAGGAGGCGCCCTACAAGGACGATTTCGACGAGTGGCTGGCGCGCATCGTCTGCTACGCCTTCTCGCTGCCGCCGACCGCCTTTATCCGCCAGATGAACCGGGCGACCGCCGAGAGCTCGCAGGACACCGCGGCGACCGAGGGCCTCGCGCCGCTGATGCTGTGGGTGAAGCGCCTCGCCGACCACGTCACCCAGGATTTGCTGGGACACCCCGACCTCGAATTCGCCTGGGGCGATCTGACCCCCGCCGACCCGGCCGAGCAGGCGAAGATCATCGACACCTACGTCCGCGACGGCGTCTACGCGGTCAACGAGGCGCGCGAGCTGCTCGGCCTCGACCCCGTCCCCGGCGGCGACCAGCCGATGATCTACGGCACGCAAGGCGCCGTGGCGCTCGGCGGCGGCCCGGCGATGGCGTTCGACAAGGCAAGTTTCAACCCCGCCGAGCCGCGCCTTCCGCAGGGCGAAACCGGCGGCGGCGAGTGGACGACCGGGGGAGGTGAGGATTCGGCTTCGTCAGATGAAAACAACCGTGGTCCTGAGCCCTCAGAGCCAAATGGCGCTGCCTCTCCTGCAAGGTTGGGCCAGCTGACGATCCCGTGGGATTTGCCAGCCGACATTCCCTTTGAGGTTCCGGGAATGCCGAACGAGATTACGCCTGCGCCATTTGATTTTCCGGGAGCGGAGCGCAAAAAGCCGCCGATACCAACAAATCCCTTTCCCCGTGATCCCGACTGCGCCGCGGAGTGGGACGCCGCGTGGGAATATTGTGGACAAATGGAAAAAGAAGGAAAATTCCGACCCGGTTACTCGGGACCCGGAAAGGATCTACGCAGCTGCCTTCTAGGGCAGGTCTCCGAGCGGTGCGGCGGTAACGCCACTTGATGTAATATTGAGGTGAACACAGCGTTATGAGCAATCCGATGGACGAAGATGATATCGACCGTCAGTTTCAATTGCGGCGCACCGATCCCGAAAAATTCCTCGAACTGGTGAATGCACGCGTCGAAGAGCATCCTGATGATCCAAACGCCTACTTCGCCCGGCATCAGGGTTGGTCGCGGCTCGGCCTGTTGGATTTGGCGTTGGCCGACCTCGATAAGGCGCTGGCTCTCGAAGACCATTATGTGACCCATCGGGCGCGTGGTCGCATCCTCCAAGGCCTTGGCCGGTATCGAGAAGCAATCGATGCGTACAATCGTTCGGAGCGTATGGAGCCGACGCAATGGGTGGGCAGCTTCGGCCCATTGTTGCGAGCCGATTGCTATGCCCGGCTTGGCGACGAAACTGCCGCGTTAAAAGATTGTGACATCATGCCCGACGATCATTGGACGCCGGGTCTTTTCGGCACGCCGGCCGGGAATAAGCAGGAAGTCGCCAAAGAGCTTCGCCGCCGCGCAGCTGCGGCTCGCGGCAACGACGCGCCAAATCAGCAGTGATGCGCATCATCCATGCCGCCGGCAGAGTAATCGATCTAACAAAAGGTGCGTTTCGAGCGCTTGTGGGAAACACCGATGTCGGTCTTGTTTCGGTCACAGTGTCCGTGCCGCGTTCCGCGAGGAGGTGAGAGGTGAGAAAGCGCTTGCTTCTCATTGTGGCCGGAGCGTTGCTTAGTTTCTCGGTAAGCTGCCCCGCACACCAGCAGTCGACATATCGCCTTTCATTCCCGAACCTTCATCTGATGCCCGGAGAACGAGTGTCGAAGTTCGATCTCCATCTGCGCTCCGCGATGATCGTAGACTTTCGCAGCATACCGGTTGGGTGGCGGATCAATATCGACAACGATCCTTCCTGGATCACGGAAGTTTCAGGAACAGCCGTGGTTGGCGCGGCCGATCTGGAAGCATCGGCTCTACGGCCGTGGTTTGTGTCGTTGCTCGGTGAACCGGGCGATCGCACTGAACGAGCCGGCGAGATCGGCATCGATGGCTCGATGACACTGGCGAACGGCGACCACACCCGGACTATCGAAATCACCAATAGCGACGTCATGCTGACCCCGTCCTCGGGAGAAGGAGGGTGAGGTGTCACATATATTTGTGTCAGACATGGCAAAGGCGAAGATAATAAACGAAAAAACGGCTTACGAAAAATTGAATCATCAAAAAGTAGTTCCCAAGTTAACATATTACAGGAGGAGTTATTCAACGATGAATAACGAAAATATATCGAATATGGGCCTGGATTCATATTATCATTTATCGAAAATCTAAAAAATGATGAAGGGCATCCGCTCGTTTTTCCAGAAAGTGAATTTCCTATTTTTGTTGGACCCTCGGTCATGTTTGATCAGGGGACGCATTTGATTGATTGGGTCGATGATAAATTGAAGCTCAGCAGCGTCCCAAGCTGAGGGGTTGGTTTGTGACGGAGCGGTGATCTGCGCCGCTTGAGCTTCCGGGAGCGTAACCCCGCCGAGCAGGCGAAGATCATCGACACTTATGTCCGCGGCGGCGTCTACCCGGTCAACGAGGCGCGCGGCCTGTTGGGTCTCGATCCCGTCCCCGGCGGCGACCAGCCGATGATCTACGGCACCCAAGGCGCCGTGCCGCTCGGTGCGGCGATCGACGCGCCGGCGGCGCTTAAGCGGTCAGGCCGCGCGCCTGACCTAAACTGCGGTTGTCGTGACGCCAGCGCGCCATCGCTCCACAAATATAATCCGGCCGAACCTCGCGTCCCGCAGCACAACCCAGGAGCCGGGCAATGGACAGCTGGAGGCGAAGCTGGCGAATTTGACGTTGCCGCGAACAGAGGGACGCCCTGCGACCGGCTTTGCAGCCGGTTGCCAAAGTGGCGGAAGCTATGGATCATCCGCCTTGTTTCGCATCGACGGCCGCAATCTCTGCTGGGATTGCGCGGTAAAATCCATGGACCTTGGAAACGCACCTGCAGCGAAAAAATTGGAAGGACTAGAACCGTATTATATTGATCCGGAATAAGACGGGGATTCGTGATGACCGACCGCGAGAGCTCGCTCCGGAAACTTGCCGTGGGAGACATCTTTCACGCCCGCAGTCCGAATGGCGCAAGCTTGGTCTGCCTAGTAACGTCAGTGGATGACCGTACTATCTACGCCAGGCGAATACATACGCAGGACGATGTACGTTTCGACCGGACGACCGGGCTCAGAATGCCCAGCGCACGCACTCGGATCGATTGCGTCGCGCCGTTTCCGCCCGATCTTCACAATATCTTCCTGGAAGTAGATCGGAAGCACCGTGAACTGACGGACCTTACGCGTCAGGGTGTCGAACTGACCCTTGACCAAACGAGAATGACCGACGACGAAAAGCGCGCAAACCTTTCCATCAATCAGCACGTTGCCGACGATCCAATTTAAGTAACTAAACCCACCGTTCGTCATACCCTGGCTTGAACCGGGCGACCGCAGAGGCCTCGCGGGACACCGCGGCGATCGAGGGCCTCGCCCCCCAGATGCTGTGGGTGAAGCGGCTCTGCGACCACGTCACCCCGGTCACCCCGGCCTCGAATTCGCCTGGGGCGACGTGCGGCCGGCGACCCGGCCGAGCAGGCCAACAGACCGCTCCGGCTCTGCCCGGCCATGACGCACAGCCATTACCCGAAGGAACAAGCACCGATGCGCTTTTACGCTCCGATCGCCAAGGTCGATGCCGAACAGCGAATGGTCTGGGGCTATGCCTCGACCGAAGCCGAGGACGACCAGGGCGAGGTCATCACCCGCGACGCGCTTGCCGCGGCGCTCGGCGATTATTTGAAATTCGCCAACATCCGCGAGATGCACCAGATGTCGGCGGTCGGCATCGCCGAAGAGGCGGGGGTCGACGACAAGGGTCTTTATGTCGGCGCCCGCATCGTCGATCGCGGCGCCTGGGACAAGGTGACGAGCGGCGTCTACAAGGGGTTTTCGGTCGGCGGTCGGGTGAGGGCGCGCGATCCGCGCGACCGCAGCGTCATCACCGCCTTGAGCCTCACCGAAATCAGCCTGGTCGACCGCCCGGCCAACCCCGAGGCGGTGTTCGATTGCTGGAAGGCCGAGGGCCGCCCAGCGGGAGATGACCGCATGGCCGAGGACATCGACTACGCCGATCCCGGCCTTCAGGCCGACGGCAGGAAGCGCTATCCGCTCGACAGCGAGCGCCATATCCGCGCCGCCTGGGCCTTTATCCACATGGCGGCCAACGCCGCGCCCTATACCGCCGGCGAGCTTCAGCAGGTGAGGGACCGCATCGTCGCCGCGTGGAAGGCGCATATCGACCCGGCCGGCCCGCCCGCCGCGACCGGCCCCGCGTCGAACGCGATCGCCAGCCAGGCTGCGCTCGACCATGTCCACGATTGCCTCAAGGCGATGACCGGCGGCGATTGCTGCAAGCCTGGGAAAGAGGCGGCGGCGCACCGCAAGACCATGCTCGGCCATCTCAAGGAGGCGCACAATGCGCTGTGCCGCGCCGGCGCCAAGTGCGACGCTTTTGCCCCCGATGAAGACGAGGCCGACGACGATGCCGACAAGGCATCAAGCGCCGGCGATCTGATGCCCAGTGGTTTTATGAAAACGTTCGCCGGCGAGATCCTGCCGCGGCTCGACGCGCTGACCAAACGCGTCGCCGAGCTCGAAGCGATGCCGCTGCCGCCGCAAACCATCGCCCGCGCCGCCGGCGGCCTTTCCAAGAGCGAGGACAGCGCCTATCCCACCGTCTCGCCCGACGACATCGTCTCGGCGCTCGCCCGCATGAGCGACGAGGAACGCACCTTGGCCCTGATCAAGGCCGCGCACGCCAACCCGATCCGACCGTTCCGTTAATTCGTCATTCCGGGGCGGCCGAAGGCCAAACCCCGAACCCATGAACGCGGAAAGTGAGGGGCTGGCAACGGCCTGTGTTCATGGGTTCCCGATTTCGCGGGAATGACGATCGAAAACCAAAACCCGCCCTTCGGCGGGTTTTTTTGTTGCCCACCTCCCAGAGGGAGAAATTGATGAACCCGACACAAGACACATTGGATCTGGTCAAGGGCGCGCTGCGCTCGCCCTTGGACCTGATCACCAAGACGATCTCGACCTCGACCGGCCTCGTCGCCTTCGACCTCCAGGCGCCGGCCAAGAACCTCTACCCGTTCGTGACGCCGATCCGCAACGTCATCCCGCGCGTCGGCGGCGGCACCGGCACGGCGACCAACTGGCGCCAGGTGACGGCGCTCATCGGTTCGGGCTTCGACGCGATGGGCTGGGTCCCGGAAGGCCAGCGCTCGGCGCAGATGTCGTACACCACCGCGTCGAAATCGGCGACTTTCGTCACCATCGGCGAGGAGGACGCGGCGACCTACGAAGCAATCAGCGCCGGCCGCGATTTCGAGGACATCCAGGCGCGCATGACCTTCCGCCTGCTGCAAAAGATGATGCTGAAGGAGGAGATGGCGATCCTCGGCGGCAACGCCTCGCTGCAGCTCGTCGCGCCGGCGACGCCGGTGCTGTCGGCCTCGGGCAGCGGCGCGACGCTGCCGGCCGCGACCTATTATGTGAAGGTCGTGGGCCTCACCCTGGAGGGCTACCAGAATTCGAGCCTCGCGGGCGGCGTCGCCACCACCAAGCACATCACCGGCGCCGACGGCAACACCTACGACCTCAGCGGCGGCTCGTCGAACGTCAGCGCCGAGGCGTCGCAGGCCGTGACCCTGGGCCAGACCTTGTCGGTCACCGTGACCCCGCTCGCCGGCGCCGTCGCCTATGCCTGGTATGTCGGCGCCGCGACCAACGCCGAGACCTTGCAGGCGATCACCACGATCAACAGCGCCAGCTTCTCGGCGCCGCTCGCCACCGGCCAGCAATCGCAGACCGCGATCACCGCCGACAATTCGGCCAACCCGAACTACGCCTTCGACGGCCTCCTCACCACCGCGTTCAAGAGCGGCTCGAACGCCTATGTCGCCACCCAGGCGACCGGTACCGCCGGGACAGGCACGCCGCTCACCTCGTCGGGGCGCGGCTCGGTCAATGAGATCGACACGATGTTCCAGACCATGTGGAACAACTTTCAGCTCTCGCCGACCGTGCTGTACGTCAATGTGCAGGAGCTGAAGAACATCACCGCCAAGGTGTTGTCGAACGCCTCGGCGCCGTTGCTGCGCTACAATGTCAGCGACGACGGCAACCCCTATGATCTGGCGGCGGCGGGCGCGGTGTCGTTCTACTTCAATCCCTATGCGCTGAACGGCGGCCTGCGCATCCCGATCCGCATCCACCCGAAGGTGCCGCCCGGCACGATCATCGGCTGGGCCGAGAACCTGCCGGTGCAGTACCAGTCGAACGAGGTGCCCAACGTCGCCGAGGTCAAGACGCGACAGGACTACTACCAGATCGATTGGCCGGTGGTGACCCGCCAGCGCCAGGTCGGCGTTTACGCCGAAGAGGTGCTCGCGGTCTACGCGCCGTTCGCGATGGGCGTCATCACCAATATCGGCAACGGCTGAGCCGTAGACACCATCCCGACGAAGGTCGGGACCCATGGCTCCAACGCTCGAACGGCTGAAGCATGGGCCCCGGCTTTCGCCGGGGTGACACGCAATTGATCGGAAATAACACATGGCCTTCGGCGACCTATGCGCCCTTGCCGACGTCACGGCGTGGCTGCAGACCGGGCAGAACCCGTTCCCGGCGGCCGACGATGCGCTGCTCGCCCGGCTCATCACCGCGGCCAGCCAGTTCATCCAGAGCTGGCTGCAGCGCCAGATCGCGGTCTCCGACTGGATCGAGATCCGCGACGGCAATGGCGGCCAGCGCCTGACCTTCGCGAACACGCCGGTCGTCAACGTCATCGCGCTGGCGATCGACGGCCTCACGATCCCGCCGGCGCCAACCGACGGCCGCCTCGGCGCGGGTTATGTGTTTAGCCCGACCGAGCTCGCCTTGCGCGGCTATGTCTTCACCCGCCGGGCACAGAACGTCGTCGTCACCTACACGGCCGGCTATGCCAGCGTCCCGCCCGACATCGCCCAAGCCTGCATCGAGCTGGTCTGCCAGCGCTATCGCGAGCGCAGCCGCACTGGCGAGGTGTCGAAGGCGCTGATGAGCGGCGAGGCCGTGACCTACTCGCAAAAGGACATGAGCGACGACATCCGGACGCTGCTGACGCAGTACCAGGCCGTGGCCCCGGTCTCGGGCTTCGCGCGCCTGCTGGCGCCGACAGCGACCGACCCGGCGACGATAGCGGCGGCGCTATGATCGACGTCTCCGTCACCGGGCTTGACCAGGCAGCCGCCCGCTTCGCGGCGCTGCCGCAGACCCTCGCCGCGCGTGTCGCGCAGGAGGTCGAGCGCCTCGGCGGCGTGCTGCGCGACCGGGTCGAGCGCAAGCTCTCCGGCGAGGTGCTGCAGCGGCGCAGCGGCCGGCTCGCCGCCAGCATCGCCGTCACCGTCCAGCCCACCGCCGCCGGCGCCAGCGCGACGGTGAGCAGCGACGCGCCCTACGCGGCGATCCACGAATATGGCGGCACCATCCCGGCGCGCACGATCCTGCCGCAAAACGCCCGCGCGCTGGCCTTCCCGTGGCGCGGCCAGCAGCGCTTCTTCAAGCGCGTGACCGTGCCGGCGGTGACCCTGCCCGAGCGCTCGTTCATGCGCTCGGCGCTCGCAGAGACCGCGCCGGAAATCCGTGCGGCGCTCGAAACGGCCGCGGCGCAGGCGGTGCAGGGATGATCAACCGCGAACCGATCTACGCCGCGCTCTTCGGCCTCGTCGAGGAAGCCGCCGATTTCGCCGTCGTCGACCGGCGTCTCAGGCATTGGAGCGATGTCTCGCCGGCCGAGCAGCCGGCCCTCTTCATGGCGCAGAAATCCGAGCTGGCGAAGATCAACACGCTCGGCGCGCCGACGGTGTGGACGCTGGCGGTCGACCTCTATGTCTACGCCCATTCGAGCGACCCGTACCTGGCGCCGGCGACGGTGCTCAACCCGCTGCTCGACGCGGTCGAGGCGGCGCTGGCGCCATCGGCGACGACCGGCCTCCAGGATCTCGGCCTGCCGGCGCAAGTCCAGCATGCCTATATCAGCGGCAAGATCGAGACCGACGAAGGCGTGCTCGGCGACCAGGCCGTCGCCATCGTGCCGATCGAGATTCTGTGCGTGTGAAAATCCTGTGTTCGTCTCCCCCGCGAACGCGGGGGCCCAGGGCGAGTGCCGGAACGGTTGCGCTGGGTCCCCGCTTCCGCGCGGAAGCCAGTTAATCGGCATCACCCAACGCTCAAGCTACCGAGGTCTTCAATGAACGACGCCTCATCCAAGGCGGCGACGCCGGCGCCTGCGCCGGATCAGCCGCCAACCGTGCATGACACGCTCGTCGAGCGCTGGTGGAACGACCACTTCCCGGGTTCGCCGGTGGCCGCGACCACCGCCGCCTGGAACCATGCTTTCGCCGCCAAGGAAGACCTGAAGCGGCGGCTAGTTAACGCCTTTGGGGCCACCGCCATCATGGGAGAGAAATGACATGCAGCTCGCTTTCGGCGCCGGGGCGCTGTGGGGCAACCGCACCGATGTCACCGGCTCGGGCATCGGCCCGGACCAGTTCGGCATCCTGCAGGACGTGCAGATCGACTGGGATTGGCAGACCAAGGAGCTTTGGGGCCAGTTCCAGTTTCCGGTCGATATCGCGCGCGGTCAGGGCAAGATCATCGGCAAGGCCAAGTTCGCCCGCATCTTCGGCGCGATCTATGGCGACCTGTTTTTTGGCCAGACGCCGGCATCGGGCCAGCTGACCGTCTCGGAGAACGAGGCGGCGAGCGTGCCGGCGACGACGCCCTATACGGTGACCGTCGCCAACGCGTCGAATTTCTCCGACGATCTCGGCGTCTTCTACGCGTCGGGCGCCAATGCCGGCGAGCGCTTCACGCGCGTCACGACCCCCTCGGCGGCCGGGCAGTATTCGGTCAACACCGCGACCGGCGTCTATACGTTCAGCGCCGGTGACGCCAGCGCCGCGGTGCTGGTCTCGTATCTCTATGCGCCGGGTTCGTCGGGCAAAAAGCTTGTCATCACCAACCAGCTGATGGGCTTCACCCCGACCTTCAAGGCGACCTTCTACACCCAGAAATCGACGCTCGGTGTGCCGGCGGGCCTGGCGCTGGTGCTCAACGCCTGCACCGCGACCAAGCTGTCGCTCCCCACCAAGACCGACGATTACGAGATCCAGGAATTCGATTTTTCCGCGTTTGCCGACGCCACCGGCACGATCGGCACGCTCTCGACGCTGGAGTAGCGGGTGACCGAAACAAAAATCACCCTCGGCGGTCGCGATTTCGCGATCGAGCCGTTGAAGCTCGGCCAGCTGCGCGCGCTGCTCGACGCGCTCGACGATCTGTCGGGGAAATCGGGCGGCGCGGTCGTCGACGCGGCGGCGCGGGTTATCCAGGCCGGTCTCGCACGCGCCATGCCCGACCTGACGCTCGACGCCGTGCTCGAGCTCGAAGCGACGATGGAGGAGGTGACCGCTGCGGTCAGCGTCATCCTGCGCGTCGCGGGCCTGGCGAGACAGCAGCCGGGGGAAGCGAGGCCGGTGACGAGCGAGGCGGCTGCCGCTCTCGGCTAGCCGCGGTCTACGGCGCGCTCGCCACCGGCTGCTCCTATCCCTACGCCGTCATCGACGCGATGACCCTCGCCGAAGCCGGCGAGATTTTTGATTACTGGGCCGAGAACCCGCCCACCTACCTGATGGTGCAGACCATCGCCCGCATGCTCGGCTGGAAGCCGCCAAACGCCGTAACGCCGCCATTCGCCGAGGTCGCCGCGATGGCGCCGCCGGGCCTGGCGATCGCCGCGAACGGGGCGCTCGGCATGCCGGCGCCGGTGCTCGATATCGAAACTCTGCGCGCCCGCAACCACGCGCGATTGGCGAATGCCGGCAATCGCCTGTAGCCTTCGCGCGACTGCGGGAGGGGCGCGGATGCGGGTGCTGGCGGCGGCCATCATGCTGGTGCTTGTCGCCTCGGCGGGGCGGGGGCTCGCCGCCTCGTCGGCTCCGCCGGCGATCTCGCCCGAGGACGCCCATGCCGGCTGCGTTCACACTGACCTGCGCCGCTGCATGATTTCGTTGGGCTCGGCGTTCTGGTTCGAGATGAACCTCGTCACGCCGCAGATCGCCCATCGCAACGAGCTCGACGTCAACGGCAACACGGCGCATCGCCGGATCACCATCGACGCGAAGATCCTGCATCACCGTGAGACGATCGGTATCAAGCTGACCCTGGCCTCACCGGCGCCCAACGACGAGGTGGTCAAGGTCACGCTGCACCTGCCGCGCGACCCCGACCTGGCGCACACCGGATCGGAATACGATGAGACGGAGCTTTACGACGTTGTCGCCGTCGTGCTGGGCAATCGCTGCCCGGCGCTCGACAGGATGGCGCTTTATCGGTTTTACGAGAACAGCCTCAAGCCGCTGGAAAAGCCCAAGATCGAAACCCGCACCGACGGTTCGTACTATTGGGCGCGATCGACGGTCGATACCGCCGCGGCGCTGTTTTGCGGCGCGATGTTCAGCGTGC
Source organism: uncultured Alphaproteobacteria bacterium (assembly GCA_963712835.1). Taxonomy (GTDB): domain Bacteria; phylum Pseudomonadota; class Alphaproteobacteria; order ATCC43930; family CGMCC-115725; genus DATARH01. The sequence continues at coordinate 727,202 of CAVQJJ010000002.1, forward strand.
ATCGCGCCTCCGACTGGCAGGGTCCTTATATCGGACCGACCAGACCGAACGAGATAATCGTAAAGCGGGCCAAGGGCCTGACGACGATCGACATCGAATAAACGGGGGCCGGCGGCGGCAAGCGCGCCGGGCGCCGGCGTGAGGAGCCATCGTGGCCGACACCGTTCAGATCACCATCGCCGCGGATACCAGCGAGGCCAATGCCTCGATCGCCGGTTTTGGCGGTCAGCTCGCCGAGCTGCGCGCGCCGCTGCTCGCCTTGGGCACGGCGTCGGTTCAAGCGGCGCAGGCTCAGCAGGACGCCGTCGAGCAGATGGTGCAGCAGGCGCTGCAGGCGACCCGCGCGATGCAGCAGGTCGACGCCTCCTATGTCGCCGCGTTCAAGAACGACATGCAGGTGATGGTCGACAGCAAGCAGCTGACCCTGCAGCAGGCGCTCGGTTTCGACATCGAGTATTCGGCCCAGGTCTTCGAGCAGGAGCAGGCGCGCCTCGCGGCGATCCGCGACAGCGACGACGCCTCGGTCGCCGACCGCCAGCGCGCCACCGAGATGATGCAGGAGGCCGACGCGCGCTATGTGGAGCAGGCGAGCGAAGCCTATCGCCAGCTTGCCGACGGGGCGCGCCGCCAGGCCGACCGCATCGCCCAATCTTACGAAGCGGCGTTCACCCGCGTCGGCGACACGGTGCAGCACACCTTCAATGACATCCTGACGCGGCAGACCACCTGGGCCAAGGGCATGAACCGCATCGTCCAGGAGGTCGACACCTTCTTCCTTCAGCAGGTCGAGGACATGGCCGCGAAATGGGCCGCTTCTGGTTTGGCGAGCATCGCCGGCGGCGCGGTGTCGAGCGCCGTCGGCGCGGCGCAGACGACCGGCGCCAGCGGGCTTGGCGCCGGGCTCACCGCGCTGCTCGGCATCGGCCAACCCGGCGGCCTCTTCGGTACCGGGCTCATGTCGGGCGCCGGCGCCGCGACCGCGACGACGCAGACCGCGGCGATCACCGCGAACACCACCGCGCTCGCCGCCTCGACCTCGGCGATGACCGCGCTGACCACGGCGCTCACCGGCGCCACCGCGGCCGACAGCGCCGGCTCGGGCGCCTCGCTCGCCGGCGGCGCCGCGACCGCCGGCGCGGCGGCGGGAGGCGGCGGCTTCTTTTCCTGGCTCGGCGGCCTTTTCAGCTTTGCCGAGGGCGGCATCGTACCCTCGGCGGCGGGCGGTTGGGCGGTGCCCAATCTCGCCGGCGCGACCCCGGCGCTGCTGCACGCGCGCGAGATGGTGCTGCCGGCCGATATCAGCCAAGGTTTGCAGGGCATGATCTCGGCGGGCGGCGCGGGCGATGCGCATTTCCACGCGCATTTCCACGGTCCGGCCGACGCCCCGGCGGTGAGCCGCTGGTTCCGCGACAACCTCAAGAACAACGCCGGCGCGATCCGCGACCTGTTCCGCCAGAACGCGCTGACCCCGCGGAATTTTTAGGGCCGCACATGACCGCAATTTTTCCCGCGCTGCCGGGCCTCGGCTGGAGCGTGAGCAAAGCGCCGCGCTTTGCGACCCGCATCCAGCGCGCTGTCTCGGGCCGCGAGCTGCGTGTGCTCGACCAGCCGAACCCGATCTGGACCTGGACGCTGACCTACTCGATGCTGCGCGACGAGCACGACACGCGCGCCGTGAGCGGCCCCGGAATCGGCTATGACGAGCTGCGCACGCTGATGGGGTTCTTTCTGCAGCAGCAAGGCTCGTTCCAGCCTTTCCTGTTCGACGACCCGACCGACGACACCGCAACGGGCCAGGCGATCGCCACCGGCGACGGCGGCGCCACGGTATTCCAGCTCGTCCGCACCATGGGCGCGGCGCTGCCGGGCGGCGGCTTCGCCGAGCCGATCACCGCGCCCAACGTGGTCTCGACGATCTATTTCGATGGGGTGCGCCAGAGCGCCTCCGGCTACAGCGTCGACCCGGCGACCGGCCTCGTCACCTTCGCCAGCCCGCCGCCCGCCGCCCAGTCCATCACCGCCGATTTCACCTATTACTTCCGCGTCCGCTTCGCCGACGACACCGCGAGCTTCGAGAACTTCCTCTACCAGCTCTGGGCGCTGAAGCAGGTGAAGCTGCAATCGGTCTTTGTCTGAGCGAGGCTCCCATGAGACCCGCATCCGCGGCGCTGCAAAGCTATCTCGCCGCCAACGATACGTTTCTCGTCATCGACCTCTACACCTTCGCGCTGCCGTCGGGCGAGGTGCTGCGCTATTCGGGCTGGACGACGCCGCTCGCCATCCCCGGCGCCGCCTTCGCCGCCGGCAGCCTCAATTACAACGCTACCCAGTATACCGATTTCGCGCTCGGGCCCCGGTTCGACCGCTCGAAGGTCACGACCAAGATCGGCATCGAGCCGACCGAGCTCGACATCTCGATCCTCGCCGGCGCTGGCGATCTCGTCGGCAATGCCGGCTTCGCCGACGCGGTGCGCACGGGGCAGTTCGACGGCGCGACCGTCGAGCTCGACCGGCTCTTCGCGCCGCCGCAACCTGACGGCTCTGGCACGCCGGCGACGAGCCTCGGCGCGATCGTCTGGTTTTACGGCCGGGTCGCCGAGACTGATGTCGGCCGCAGCCGGATCGAGATGAAGGTGAAATCGCTGCTCAACCTGTTGGCGCAACAGCAGATGCCGCGCCGGCTCTACCAGGCGGCTTGCACCCATGTCTTCGGCGACGCGATGTGTACCTTCAACCGCGCGAGCCTGGCGGCCAACGTGACCGCCGAGGCGGGCTCGACCCAGGCGGTCATCGTCACCTCGCTCAGCCCGAGCCCGACGACGCTTTACGACCAGGGCACGATCGTCGCCGCCAGCGGCGCCAATACCGGCCAGACGCGCACGATCGCCCAGCTGTCCGGCGGCAGCGTCGCGCTGCTCAAGGCGTGGCTGGAACCCGTCGCGGTGGGGGACGGGTTCCAGCTGCTGCCGGGCTGCGACCACACCGTCGCGACCTGTCAGAACACGTTCAACAACCTGATCCATTACGGCGGCTTTCCGTACATACCGCCGCCCGAGCTTGCGGTGTGACGATGGAGCCTGCTGGATGTGTGCGCGCGGCCGTGGTCGCCGAGGCGCAATCTTGGCTCGGCACGCCGTTTCATCATCAGGGGCGGGTCAAGAACGGCGGCGTCGATTGCGCGATGCTGCTCGCCGAGGTCTACCACCGCTGCGGGCTGGTGCCCTCGATCGACCCCGGCTACTACCCGCCGGATTGGCATCTGCACCGCGACGCCGAGCGCTATCTCGAAAAGCTGCTGCCGTACGCGCGGGAGCTTGCCGGCCCGCCATTGCCGGGCGATGTGGCGGTGTTTCGCTTCGGCCGCACCTTCTCGCACGGCGCGATCGTGATCGAGTGGCCGCGCCTCATCCACGCCTATTGGCAGCGCGGTGTCGTCTGGGGCGACGCCAAGCTCAACCCGCTCGTGGATCACAAGGTGCGCTTTTTCGGAGTCATAAATGTTTGACGTAGCGCCGGGCGGCAAGGGCGGCGGGCCGACCCCGTTCGTCAACGCCTTCATGAACCCGACGATCGGCTCGCTGCGCTACAACACCAGCCAGGCGGGCAGCCCGATCTTTATCTGCTACGGCACGCAGCGCGTCTCGGTGAACCTGCTCGAGTTCTGGAATTTCCAAGGTCACGGCGGCAACAGCAGCCCCGGCGGCAAGGGCTTCGGCAGCAGCGGCGGCAAGAAAGGCGCGAACCAGCAATACACGGTCGATGTCGCCTTTGGCATCTGCCAGGGGCCGGTCGGTTTCACCGGCTCGATCTACGGCGATCTCGGGCAGAACCGCATCTGGGCGAATGGCGGCGTCGCCTTTGGCCTCGGCAATGCCGGGCTCAACGGCTATGCCGGCGGTGACGGCCAGTCGCCCGACCCGGTCTTCGCCAGCTCCGATGTCAACCAGCCGGTGATCGGCTATTCCGGCACCTGCTACGTGACCGGCACGCCGATGAACCTCGGCTCGTCCTCGGCGCTGCCCGACATCTCGTTCGAGATCACCGGCTTCGAAGTCGCCACCGCCGGACCGGGCTTCCCGGACGACGCGCGCCCCGACCTGATCGTCGCCGATCTGTTGACCAATTCGCGCTACGGCGCCGGCTTTCCCGCCGCCAATCTCGACAGCGCCGGCTCGCTCGCCGATTGGGGCAACTATTGCCAGGCGGCGCAGATCGCGATGTCGCTGCTGCTCGACAAGCAGCAGCCGGCGGCGCGCTGGATCGAGGAGATGACCGACCTCACCGTGGCCGCCGTGCTCTGGTCGGGGACGCTGTTGAAGATCATCCCTTACGGCGACCAGCCGCTCACCGCCAACGGCGCGAGCTGGACGCCCGATTTGACCTGGCAATACAGCCTCGGCGATTCCGATTTCCTGCCCTGGTCCGCCGATGGGAGTTCGGCCAATGGGAGTTCGGGCGGCGACGGCGGCTCCGACCCGGTGCTGTTGACTCGCAGCGACCCGTCACAGGCGACCAACTGGCTCTCGGTCGAGTACATGGACGCCGACAACAGCTACAACCCGCAGATCATCGCCGCCTTCGACCAGGGCACGATCGACGCCTACGGGCTGCGCACCGAGCCGTCGATCCAGGCGCACGAGTTCACTAACCCGACCAGCGCCACCGTCTCCGCGCAACTGATGCTCCAGCGCCGGCTCTACGTGCGCAACACCTACCAGTTCAAGCTCGGCTGGAAATACGCGCTGCTGGAGCCGATGGACATCGTGCTGATCACCGATGCCGCGCTGGGGCTCGCCGCCGCGCCGGTGCGCGTCACCCAGATCGACGAAGACGACAATGGCGAGCTTACCGTCACCGCCGAGGAGATCCCAGGGGTAACGCCATGACCGCGGTGACCCCGTGACCGGAACCATAACCCCGATCGGCGTCGGCACTGCGATCCTGCACAGCAAGCAGGCGAGCGCCGGCGCGGCGCTCGACCCGTTTGTCGCACCCGGCAACACCAACGCGCCGATCGTCTTCGAGCCGCCCGCGGCGCTGACCGGCGGGGCGCTCGAAGTGTGGATCATCGCCAGCGGCGGCGCCGATTGGGGCGGCTGCCAGCTGTGGATCTCGACCGACGGCAACACCTACGGGCTCGCCGGCACGATCTATCGCGGCGCGCGCCAGGGCGTGCTGACCGGGGCGTTGCCGGCCGCCGCCGACCCCGACACCGCCGACACGCTGGCGGTCGACCTCACCGAGTTGCAGGGCCAGCTGCTGTCGGGGACGCAGGCCGACGCGGACGGCTACGTGACCTTGTGCTATTGCGGTGGCGAGCTCGTCTCCTATGAGACCGCGACGCTGACCGCTTCCTATAAATACGCGCTGACCTACCTGCGGCGCGGCGCCTACGGGACGGCGATCGCTGCCCACGCTTCCGGCACGTCGTTCGCGCGCTTCGGGCCGAACGACCCGTCGCTGTTCCGCTACACCTACCCGGCGAGTTTTGTCGGCCAGACGATCTATTTGAAGCTTCCCGGCTTCAACATTTTCGGTCAGGCCTTGCAGGGCCTCGCCGGCGTCTCGGCCTGCAGCTACACGCTCATTGGCACTGGCGGCATCTCGCTCGACGTGATTGCCGCGCTCGCCGTCGGCGTCGACCAGGATTGGGGCACGGTCGGCACCGCCATCGTCGCGCAGGCCGACCTCGCCTCGGTCACCGCAGTCGCCGGCTACGACATCAACCTCGGCTCGTCGCTGCCTTAGCCCTTCCTTCGTCATCCCGGCGCAGGCCGGGACCCAGGCGTCCGCGCCTCGTACGCCGGAACTCTGCATACCGGACACGCCGGTACGACGCCGATCCGATTGGAGATAATCCCTTTGTCTCACACCCAGGTTCAATGGGCGCGCGGCAGCACGTCCCAGGTGGCTTCCTATACCGGCCCGCAAGGCGAGCTGGTGCTCAACACCGACGATTGGAGCCTCCAGTCGCAAGATGGGGTCACCGCCGGCGGCTGGGTGATCCGGCCGCGGCTCAACGTCCGCACCGTCACCGCGACCGGCGCGCAGAGCGTCAACCTCACCGACGACCTCATCGCCTGGGCGCCGACGACGCCGGCGGCGACGACCTTCACCCTGCCGTCGAGCCCGCGTGCCGGCGAGGCGCACCACTTCAAGTACCTCGCCGCGACCGGCAGTTTCGCGCTGACCGTCGCCGCCCCCTCGGGCCAGACCATCGACGGCGCGGCGTCCGTCGCGCTCAACGTCCTCTACGCCGCGCTCCGCGTGGTCTTCATCGGCAGCAACCAATGGATCGTCGCATGATGCGTTTGCTTTTCTGTTTGATTTTGGCGCTGGCGGGGCTGGTCGCTTCTGTCCCGGCGCATGCCCAGGGCTATTCGCCGACCGGCGCCTGTCCGTCGCATGAGTGGAATTCCGCCTACGGTTCGATGACCGCATCGTCCAACTGCGCGCAGCCGGGCTTCGGCGATCTTTCAGGGACCGCCGCGGTCAGCCAGGGCGGCACCGGCGATACCGGCACGCCCTGGACGAGCTACACGCCGACCCTGACCTGCAACAGCGGGTCGGTCGGCTCGGCCACGGTTTCCGGCCGGTACAAGGCGATTGGCAAGACGATCCATGTCTGGATCAGCGTCGACATCACCAGCCTCGGCACATGCGGCGGCGGCTACTTCGATGTATCGGTGCCGACGACCGTTCCGGCTTCGGTGACGAACCCGTTGTCAGGCTGGGACAACATCGCCGGCACGGGCGTCCCGGTAGTCGCGAACTCGGCCGGGATCGTCGTGTTCGTCGTCGCGCCCGCCGCGCATCAGTATTACGCGGGCGGCGTCTACGAGGCGTCATGAGCTTGCATCTCAACGCGATGCTGCACCCTCATTTCAGCCCCGACATCACCCTCGGGCACCTGCTGCAAGCGGCCGTCGTCCTCATCACCGGCGGCGGCGGGATCCTCGGCGGCTATCTCAGCCTGCGCAGCGATCTCGACACGCAACGCGCCGAATACCGGGTCGCCCTGGCGGCGCACGGGGCGCGGCTGACCGAGACCGAGCGCGAGCTCGACGACCGCCGCAACGAAGACCGCGCCTTCCAGGCCGAGATGCGCGCCTCGCTCGACCGGGTGATGCAATCGCTTTCCGATCTGCGCGCCGAGCTCGGCGAAAAGCAGAACCGGCGCTGAAGTCCCCCTCTCCAGCCCATTGGGGGAGAGGGGTGGCCGCCGCGCAGCGGCGGTCGGGGTGAGGTGGGCACACTCGGACGCGGCGGGAATCCCCACCTTACCTCTCCGTCCCCAGGGCGGAGAGGGACAACGATCGCCCCACGCTAATTTCAGAAAGGGATCAATCCGATGGAATTCACCGGAGCGGCGACGCCGCTTGCCGCCGGCGATGTCGTGGCCGTGGCGCGACGCCTCGGCTGCGAGCCGGAGGCGGTCTGGGCCGTCTGCGACATCGAAAGCGCCGGTGGCGGGTTTCTGCCCGACAAGCGGCCCAAGCTGCTCTACGAGGCCCATCTTTTCGGCCGGCTGACCCAGCATCGTTGGGACGCGACCCATCCAAACATCTCGTCTCCGGTGTGGAATCGCGCGCTCTACGGCGCGCCCGGCGCGCACCAATACGACCGGCTGGCCGAGGCGATCGCGCTGGACCGCGCGGCGGCACTGCAATCGGCGAGCTGGGGGATGTTCCAGATCGTCGGCATGAACTTCGCCGCCTGCGGCTTCGCCTCGGTCGAGGACTACGTCGCCGCGATGTGCGAGAGCGAGGCGGCGCAGCTCGCCGCCTTCGCCGCGTTCTGTGCGCATGAGGAGCTGGTGCCGCTTCTCGTCGCCAGGAACTGGCTCCAGTTCGCGTTGCGCTACAACGGGCCGGGCGAGGCGGCGAACGACTATGCCGGCAAGCTCGCCGCCGCCTACAGCCGGCGCGCTGCCGCGGCGTCATGAGTTTCGCGTCATGAGCCCGGCGACCGTGCCCTGCGAGCGCTGCCAGGGCAGCGGCCGCACGCCGCGCGCCCGGCGCCGCAATGCCGACGGCACCCCCGATCCGCTCGATATCCTCGGCCGGCACGGCGAGATCTGCGACCGCTGCGGCGGCAGCGGCGAAGTGCCGCTCGCGCCTTCGGCCAGCGCTTCGCGCGGCCCCGGCTACGTCGCCGACCTCGGCTGATCCGTCGTCCACAACCCCGTCCCCGGCCGCCGCGTGCGGCCTTTTTTGTCGAAAGGACCCAACCATGCAGGCCATTTCCTTTGTGCTCGCGCGCTTCAGCGAGCCGTCGAGCTATGCCGGTCTCGGCGCTCTCCTGGCGCTCGCCGGCGTTCATTTCTCCGACACCGATCTCGGCCAGCTGGCGCAGTTTCTCGCCGCCGGCTGCGGCTTCGCGGCGCTGCTTCTCAAGGAGCGCGGCATGATCCGGACCCTGCTGATGCCGCTGGCGCTCGGCGCGCTGGCGCTGGGCGGTCTCACCGCCTGTTCCGCGCTCGATCCAGGGGCCGCGGGATCGAGCGGCACGGCAAGCCCGCCGCCGAGCCCGACGCAGATCATCGCCGCCGGGCAGACCGCGGCGCAGACCCTCGGCGCGGTGATGACCGACGCGCAGGCCGGCATGTGCCAGGCGCAGTCGATCGCCAACCTGACGGCGGCGATCGCCGGCGTCGCCGGCGACGGCACGGTGCAGAGCGACGCGCAGGCGGCCTCCCAGGCCGCGGGGCTCGGTTGCACCTGGACGACCGCGAGCGCCGCGCCGGCTCCCGCGCCGGCGACGACAGCGCCGGCTCCGACGAACACGCCGTGATCCGATCCTGACCGGCGTCCAGGCCGCTACCTGAGGCCGCACGCGCGCCATTCCCGCTTGATCGGCAGCCACGCGCTCGCCATCGTGCGGCAAAGCGAAGAAGCGGGGGACGAATGCGGCTTCGGGGGGCTCAGCGGACTATGGCGCGGACTATGGCGCGGACTATGGCGCGGACTATGGCGCGGGCGATGGCGGCGTTCGTCATCACGGCGACGCTGGCCGGGTGCGGCGGCGGTTTTCTCGGCATGGGCAAGTCGGACAAGTCGCCGGACGGCGATCCCAGCCTTGTCTCCAAGCCGCTCGGCCCCGGCCTCGTCGACCGCTGCCCGGTTCCGGTCGCCTATGACGACGCGACCGAAAAGAAGATCCAGGCCGCGCTTGAGGCGCTGCCGAAGGACAACATCCTCCACAAGGCGATGAGCGACTACGAGACCGAACGCGACAACCTGCGCATGTGCCATTAGCCGCACATGCTCGGCTTTCCAAGCGCGCCTGTTCCGGAAGAGGTTCCTAGCCCCGCGCATAGGCTAGCCGCTCTTAACCCATCGAATCTGTACTCGAAACGAGGAAATTTTCATGATCCGCCGCATGCGGACGTCCGCACGGAGGCGAGTGGACGACCGGAGGCGGCACCGCGTCTGCAATTGCTCAAAACGCCGATGCCGGGACTGGCGAATCAGCCCCTAGTCCGTTACGGCAGGTAGACACGAAGCCGCTGGACGATACCGCCCCGGTCACTGAAGAGAATACCTTACGCACCTGGAATGAAGCGAATAACGGCGGCAGTACACAAAGCGGGCCACCCGTCGCCATTTGTACCCGTCGCTGACTTTAGTGGTGGATTTCATGACGTGGTTGTCGATACTTGGGTTGATTATTTTCAGAGGAACGGTACTCCTGCGTCAAGGCGCCGGCGATACGTCTGGTTGGGTCAGACAGCTCGGTGATCGGATATTCAGACATTATTGTGGACGTCCCGGGCAGGGGCTTACTGTCATCGAGGTCAAAACTGGGGAAGACCCGCCTCTGACGCTCAATCAATCAGCGTATCTTCCTCTCATTCAACTCGGTGGTCACATCTACTCGACCGATCCCAGAGTGGCGCAAGCGGGCCTCGCGCCGGGTATGCCGTTCCCGCCGATGCCGGTTATTGTTCTTTTCGCGCCAGGGCCCAATCAGCCGTATGAATTTCTGAGGCTTCCCGAGCCGAAATTTGAGCCCTGATCCGATCAGAGCAAAATTGGGATGCAGGTGCCTTTATGCCCAACGATCCGCAAAAGCCGTTCGCCGTTGCCTCCGGTGAGACGATGTTGTTTATGACGCAGATAACTCGAGGAGGAATAGTCTTCAGCCAGGAGCTTGCAATGGAAATCGCCGAGTTACTGTGCGAAGCCCACTTCGGCAAGGAAGAACTCGCACGACAGAAACCATTTTCGATTACAGATCAAAATACGTATTGGCAAATTAATGGTAGCTGGAATAGCGGTGGGAAGACGACAAAACCGGGCGGCCCATTTTTCATTCGCATTGAAAAGCATGATGGGCGGATCACAGATTTCGGGATGTCATTTCCATATGAGGCGCACCCGTCGGTGGTGCCTATTATCTCCGCGCATTTGGGACGAAAAACTCCAGCTAATAAGTGACTCGATTATGTGAACCAGCACTGGATGACTCCACTAGCTAGTGGAGTCTTCCTGCAATCCGGTCGACTACCGGATACCGGTGCGTGGTTCATTCGTGTTCGTAAATCTGATTGTTGCGTTCTCAAATTCGGCCACTACGAACCGCTTGACGTACCAGAGGACGTCAATTCGATCGTCTCCGCCGCCAAGGAGCGATAACAAAGGCATCGAAGCAACTCCAAGCGCTATCTCAAGAGTATGGGTCGCCACGGCGCTGCTGACGCCCGCTTGACTCCCCCGGTGACGGGTCTATGACGAAAGCGAGGAACGCAGGGGGACGCGCCTCGCGATGAAACGTGCTTTTGTCTTTCCCGGCCAGGGGTCGCAGCATCCCGGCATGGGCCGCGACCTGGCCGAGGCCTTTTCGGCCGCCCGGCTGCTTTTCGAGGAGGTCGACGACGCGCTGTCGCAGCGCCTCTCGCGGTTGATGTTCGAAGGCCCGGAGAGCGACCTCACCCTCACCGAAAACGCCCAGCCGGCGCTGCTCGCCGCGAGCCTCGCGGTGGTCCGCGTGCTCGAAAGCGAGGCCGGGTTCGACATATCCCGCCTCGCCTACGTCGCCGGGCACTCGCTCGGCGAATATTCGGCGCATGCCGCCGCCGGCACGTTTTCGGTCGCCGATGCGGTGCGCCTCGTCAAGCGCCGCGGTCAGGCGATGCAGACCGCCGTGCCGGTCGGCGAGGGCGCGATGGCGGCGCTGCTCGGCCTCGACATCGACGCCGCGCGCGAGGTCGCCGAGGGCACGCACGGCTTTGGCGTCTGCGTCGTCGCCAACGACAATTGCCCCGGCCAGATCGTCGTCAGCGGCCACACCGAGGCAGTGCGGAAAGCCGTCGAGCTGGCCGCCGAGCGGGGGGCGCGGCGCTCGATCATGCTGCCGGTGAGCGCGCCCTTCCATTGCCCGCTGTTGGCGCCCGCCGCGGAGGTCATGGAGGAGGCGCTCGGCCAAGTCGCGCTGAAGACGCCGCGCGTGCCGGTCGTCGCCAACGTCACTGCCGCGCCGACCCTTGACCCCGACGAAATCCGCGAGCTGCTCGTCGAGCAGGTGATCCGCATGGTGCGCTGGCGCGAGACCGTGCTCTTGTTCAAGGAGCGCGAGGTCGAGGAGGTCGTCGAAATCGGCGCCGGGCGCGTGCTCGCCGGCCTCGTCAAGCGCATCGACCGCGACCTGCCGGCGCTCTCGGTCGGCACCGCAGCCGACACCGAAGCGCTGATGAAGCGCCTTTAAATGTTCGACCTCACCAGTCAAAAGGCGCTCGTCACCGGCGCGTCGGGTGGCATCGGCGGCGCCGTCGCCCGCGCGCTGCACGCGCAGGGCGCCACCGTCGCGCTCGCCGGCACGCGCGAGCCGGCGCTCCAGGCGCTCGCCGCCGAACTCGGCGACCGCACGCACATCCTCACCGCCGACCTCTCGCGGTCCGACGAGCCCGAGCGCCTTGTCAAAGAGGCCGAGGCGGCGCTCGGCCAGCTCGACATCCTCGTCAGCAACGCCGGCGTCACCCGCGACGGCCTGGCGATGCGCATGAAGGACGAGGATTGGCAGGCCGTGCTCGAAATCAACCTCACCGCGAGTTTCCGGCTCATACGCGCCGCGCTGCGTGGCATGCTGCGCCGGCGGCACGGGCGGATCGTCTGCGTCACCTCGCTGGTCGGGGTCGCCGGCAATCCCGGCCAGGCGAATTACGCCGCCTCAAAGGCCGGGATGATCGGCATGGCGAAGTCGATCGCCGCCGAGGTCGCGACCCGCGGCATCACCGTCAACTGCATCGCGCCCGGCTTTATCGCCACCGCGATGACCGAAAAGCTCAGCGAGGATCAGCGCGCCCGCGGCGCCGCGGCGATCCCGATGGAGCGCTTCGGCACCGCCGAGGAGGTCGCCGCCGCCGCCATCTACCTGGCGAGCGCCGAGGCTGCCTACGTCACGGGCCAAACGCTGCATGTCAACGGCGGCATGGTCATGGTATAAGGGGGCGGTCGCGCGGTTCCCCGGATTGGCACGCCCGCCGAATTCGTGTTATGTGACCCGCCACCTTCAACGCGGCCGCGATGGCGACAATACACAAGGCTGATCCCCGATCGGATACGCGCACCGCGCTGAGCGAAGAGCACCTGCCAATCAGCCATTTGAGGGACAATTCGGATGAGTGACGTCGCCGAACGAGTGAAGAAGATCGTCGTCGAGCACCTGGGCGTCGAGGAAGACAAGGTGACCGACAACGCGAAATTCATCGACGATCTGGGGGCGGACAGTCTCGATACGGTCGAGCTGGTCATGGCGTTCGAGGAAGAGTTCGGTTGCGAGATTCCCGACGACGCTGCGGAGAAGATCGTGACGCTCAAGGACGCGGTCAACTTCATCGAGTCGCATAGCTAGCTGTGGCGCCTGTGACGAGCGGTCGGGACTTGCCGGGTAAATCCGAATGAGGCGGGTTGTCGTTACCGGGATGGGGCTGGTGACGCCGCTTGGCTTGGGGGCTGAGCGCGTCTGGAAAAAGCTGCTCGACGGGGAATCGGGAGTCGGCGCGATCCAATCCTTCGACGTGTCCGATCTGCCGGCGCGCATCGCCGCGCAAGTGCCGCTGGGCGACAAGGAGTCCGGGCATTTCAATGCCGATGACTGGGTTCCGCCGAAGGATCAGCGGCGAATGGACCAGTTCATCATCTTTGCCATGGCGGCGGCGCAGATGGCGGTTGAGGACGCCGACTGGCAGCCGACAGACGAAGAAGAACTCGAACGCACCGGCTGCATGATCGGCTCCGGCATTGGCGGGCTCCCCGGCATCACCGAGGGTGCGATCACCTTGCAGGACAAGGGGCCGCGCCGCATCAGCCCGTTCTTCATCCCGGCCAACCTGATCAATCTCGCCTCGGGCAACGTCTCGATCAAATACGGCTTCAAGGGCCCCAACCACGCGGTGGTGACTGCCTGCTCGACCGGCGCGCACGCGATCGGCGACGCGGCGCGGATCATCATGCTCGACGATGCCGACGTCATGGTTTGCGGCGGCGCCGAGGCGGCGGTTTGCCGGCTCGGCCTCGCCGGTTTCGCCGCGGCGCGCGCGCTGTCGACCAATTTCAATGACGACCCGCCAAAAGCCTCGCGCCCGTGGGATCAGGCTCGCGACGGCTTCGTGATGGGCGAGGGCGCCGGCATCCTCGTGCTCGAGGAATACGAGCACGCCAAAAAACGCGGCGCCAAGATCTACGCCGAGGTGATCGGCTACGGCATGTCGGGCGACGCCCACCACCTGACCGCGCCGTCCGAGGACGGCAACGGCGCCTTCCGCTCGATGCGCAACGCGTTGCGCCGAGCGCAGATTGCCCCCGACCAGGTCGACTATATCAATGCGCACGGGACTTCGACGCCGTTGGGTGATGAGATTGAATTGGGTGCGGTGAAGCGGCTGTTCGGCGACCACGCCTACAAGCTGTCGATGTCGTCGACCAAATCGGCGATCGGCCATCTGCTGGGCGCGGCCGGCACGGTCGAGGCGATCTTCGCGATCCTGGCGATGCGCGACGGCGTCGTGCCGCCGACCCTCAACCTCGACAACCCGTCGCCCGCCTGCGACATCGACCTGGTGCCAAAGGTGGCCAAAGAGCGCCAGGTCGATTACGTGCTGTCGAACTCATTCGGCTTTGGCGGCACCAACGCCTCGCTGATCTTCAGCCGTCCCGACCGCGCCGGGTAGGCGCGAAACGGCCGGCGGACGCCGAGAAATGCTGGCGTTTCTTCGCATGTTGCTGGGCTGTTTCGTCGCCGCGCTGCTGATCGTGGCCGGCGCGGCGGGCGTCATCCTCTGGGGCTATCGCGACATCTCCAGTCCCGGCCCGCTGCAAGCGGCGGAGACCGTCGTCATCCCGCCGCACACCGGCGTCGCCGGCATCACCGAGCTGCTTTCGCAGAACGGCGTGATCCGCCATCAGCTGACCTTCAAGGTGGCGGCGGAGATCGCCGGCCGCGGCGGCGCGCTGAAGGCCGGCGAGTATGAGTTTCCGGCCGGCGCAAGCGCGGCCGACGTGATCGAGATCATCGCCTCGGGCAAGACCGTCAAGCACCGGCTGACCATCCCCGAGGGGCTGACCAGCCCCGAGATCGTCGCTCTGGTCAAGCAGGCGCCTTTCCTCACCGGCGACCCCGGACCGACCCCCGCGGAAGGCGCGCTGCTGCCGGAAACCTACATCTACAGCCGCGACGACACCCGCGAGAGCATCGTCGCCCGCATGGAAGAGGCGGAGCAGGAGGCGCTCACCACCGCCTGGGCGGAACGCCGTAACGATCTGCCGCTCGCCACCCCGCAGGAGGCGCTGACCCTCGCTTCGCTGATCGAGAAGGAAGCGAGCCGGAACGAAGAACGAGCGCATATCGCCGCGGTGTTCCTCAACCGGCTGCGGCTCGGCATGAAGCTGCAGTCCGACCCGACCGTGCGCTTTGTGCTCGGTGGCAACGGCACGAGCAAGTTCGATGGCCCGCTGACCCGTACCGATCTCGAGATCAACTCGCCTTACAACACTTATGTCGCGAAGGGCCTGCCGCCGGGGCCGATCTGCAATCCCGGCAAGGCGGCGATGCTCGACGCGGTGCGGCCGGAACAGAGCGAAGATCTCTACTTTGTCGCCGACGGCTCCGGCGGGCACGTCTTTGCCAAGACGCTGGCCGACCATAACCGCAACGTCGCCACCTACCTGCACGGCGCGACGGCGGCCGAAGCGGAACCGGCGCCCGCCAAAGCACCCGCCACGCTGGCCACCCAAACCACCCAGGCCTCGCCGCATTGCCGGGTCAGCCCCGGCCATCCCTGCGTCATTCACTGAGCGGGCCGATGGGCGTCTCCAGCATGACAGGTTTCGCCCGCGCCGAAGGCGAGGCAGCGGGAGTTTCCTGGGTCTGGGAGCTGAAGAGCGTCAACGGCCGCTCGTTGGACCTGCGGCTGCGTCTGCCGCCCGGCTATGACGGCCTGGAAGCATCGCTGCGCGCCGCGCTCGCGGGTCGGCTGCGGCGCGGCACGATTTCGGCCAACCTCGCGGTCAATCGGCTCGCGCCGCCGACGATCCGCATCAATCGCGAGATGCTGCAGCGGCTGGTGGCGCTGGTCGGCGAGTTGGCGGGGGAGGTCGAGGCCGCGCCGCCGCGTCTCGACGGGCTCATCGGGTTGCGCGGCGTCATCGAGACCGTCGAGGACGAGGCCGAGGACGTCGTCGAGGCCCGTCGCGCCGCGTTGACCGAGGCCTGGGGGCTGGCGCTCGACCGGCTCCTCGCCTCGCGCGGCGAGGAAGGCGCTCGGCTCGGCGCGACGCTGTCGGCGCAATTGGCCGAGCTTGGCGAGCTGGTCGCCGCCGCTTCTTCCTGCGCCGCCGCCCAGCCCGAGGCGCTGCGCGCCCGGCTCGAGCAGTCACTCGCCGCGCTCGGCGATTTGGTGCCTGGCCTGCCGCAGGATCGCGTCGCGCAAGAACTGGCGCTGCTCGTCTCGCGCGGCGATGTCCGCGAGGAGCTCGACCGCCTGCGCGCGCATGTCGCGCAGGCCGGTGAGCTCTTGGCGAAGGGCGAGGGAGTTGGGCGTCAGCTCGATTTTCTCTGCCAGGAGCTCAACCGCGAAGCCAACACGCTGTGCTCAAAATCGAGCGATATCGAGCTGACCCGGATCGGCCTGTCGCTCAAGCTGACGGTCGAGCGGTTCCGCGAGCAGGTGCAGAACCTCGAATGAGCGCCGCGCGCCGCTCCCGCGTACCGGCGACGCAATCCATCCGCCGCCGCGGTTTTTTGTTGGTGCTGTCGTCCCCGTCCGGCGCCGGCAAGACGACGATCACCCGCCGGCTCTTGGAGCGCGACCCGGCCTTGTCATTGTCGGTCTCGGTGACGACTCGACCACGCCGGCCAAGCGAGATCGACGGCAGGGACTATCATTTCATCGACCGGGCGACCTTTGACCGGATGGTTGCGCAAGCCCAGCTCTTGGAGCACGCGACCGTGTTCGAGAATTCCTATGGAACGCCGCGCGCGCCGATCGATGCGGCCATTGCGGCAAGCCGCGACGTCGTCACCGACATTGACTGGCAGGGAACGCAGCAACTGAAAAGAACCGTTCCGAATGACCTGGTAACGATCTTCGTGCTGCCGCCCAGCCTGTCAGCCTTGGAAGCGAGGTTGAAGACCCGCGCGCAAGACAGCGATGAGGTTGTTGCGGCGCGTATGGCCAAGGCGCGGGAAGAGATGAGCCACTGGACCGAGTACGACTACGTGATCGTCAATGACGATTTGCAAAAGAGTGTCGAGCAAGCCGAAGCGATTGTTGCGGCGGAACGCTTCAAGCGCGGCCGCAGGGACGAGAGCGCGTCGGCCTCCATTCTCGAAACCGCGGATGGTCTCAAACGCTCGGCGCAGCCGAAGCTTTCCAAATTCATCGAGCATTTACAGGCGGCTTGAAACCGATGGCGCTCCCGACCGATGCCAATATCGACTTCATCCTCTGCGATGTGATTCGCCGCAATGCCGAGGGTAAGCTCGACATCGCCGGCTACTTCCCGATCCACGAGGTCAAGCTCGACCCCAGCGTCCCGCTACCGGCGGCGTGCAACCTGACCTTTGCCTTTGTCGTCAAGGACGGCGACGGTCGTTTCCGCGCGTCGTTCCGGCTGCTCGACCCGCTCGGTGCCAAGCTGCACCAGCAGCCGCTTGACGACTTCGCCAAGGAAGCGCGGGTGCCGCACGTGATCATGCTGCTGCTCAACCGCATTCCGGTCGCCCGCGCCGGTAATTTCACCGTGGTGCTGGAGATTGACGGCCAGGAGTTCCGCCGCCCGGTGCGGATTTTTCAGTAGTATGGCTTTTGAGTATCTGGGCCAGCGCGCAGAATTCGGCGACCGAGAGTTCCTCGGCGCGCGCCGTCGCCGCGACGCCGGCCTCGGCCAACAGCTTCTCGACCGGCGCACCCAGCGATTTGAGGCTCGACCGCAGCATCTTGCGGCGTTGCCCGAAGGCCGCGGCGGTCACCCGTTCGAGCGTCGCCTTGTCGGCTGGGGCTAATGGTGCCGTTCGCGGCACCAGGCGCACGACGCTCGAAATCACCCTGGGCGCCGGGGTGAAGGCGCGCGGCGGGATGTCGAACAATATCTTCGCCTCGCACAGCCACTGCACCAGCACCGACAGCCGGCCATAAGCCGGGCTGCGCGGCGCCGCGACGAGCCGCTCGGCGACCTCGCGCTGGAACATCAAGGTCAGGCTCTCGTAGTCGCCGATGCGGTCGAGCCAGCGGAGCAGCAGCGCGGTGGCGATGTTGTAGGGCAGGTTGGCGACAATCCGGCGCGGCGCTCCGGTCAGCGCGACGGGATCGAGCGCCAACGCGTCGCCGTCGACGATCTCGACCCGGCCGGGGTAAGCCGCCGCCAGCTCGGCTAGCGCCGCGAGGCAGCGCGGGTCGCGCTCGATAGCAACGACGCGGCGCGCGCCTTCCATAAGCAACGCCCGCGTCAACCCGCCCGGCCCCGGCCCGATCTCGATCGTCGTACCGCTGTCGAGCGGCCATTTGGGATCGATATTGGCGGCACGGGCGATCCGCCCGGTCAGGTTGAGGTCGAGGATGAAATTCTGGCCGAGGCTCTTGCGCGCGGCGATGCCGTGGCGCGCGATGACCTCGCGCAACGGCGGTAAATCGGGAGGCGAGACGCTCAGCGCCCGGCGCGCTTCGCCGCCATCTCGGCGGCGAGCCTCAGCGCCGCGATCAGGCTGTCCGGCCGCGCGACGCCCTTGCCGGCGATATCGAACGCCGTACCGTGATCGGGCGAGGTGCGGATGAACGGCAGGCCGAGCGTGACGTTGACCGCACCGTCGAAATCGAGCGTCTTGATCGGGATCAGCGCCTGGTCGTGGTACATGCAAAGCGCCGCGTGGTAGCCGCGCCGCGCCGCCGCGTGAAACATCGTGTCGGCGGCGAGCGGCCCGCGCGCGTCGATCCCGCCCTGGCGCAGCGTCTCGATCGCCGGCGCGACAATGTCGATGTCCTCGCGGCCGAGCCCGCCGGCTTCCCCGGCATGCGGGTTGAGCCCGGCGACGGCGAGAACCGGCGCGATAATCCCGAAATCGCGCCGCAGCGCCGCATCGACGACCCGTCCGGCATGGACGATCGCCTCGCTCGTGAGGGCTGTGATCGCCTCGCGCAGCGCCAGGTGGATCGTCACGGGCACGACGCGCAATTCGGGGCTTGCCAGCATCATCACGGCCGGTTCGCGCGATCCGGCCAATTCGGCGAGGTATTCGGTATGGCCCGGATGCCGGAACCCCGCGCGGTAGAGCGCGTCCTTGTTGATCGGATTGGTGACCAGCGCTGCGGCTCGGCCGGCGCGGACATCGGCGACCGCCAGGTCGATCGCGCGCAGCACCAGTTTCTGGTCGCCGGCATCGGGATGCCCGGCGCTGGCGGCGGGCGCGCCGCCGAGCGGTGCGATGGGCAGTGCGTCGGCGAACGCCGTTATCGCCGCGTCGCGGTCGTCGCCGATCGTCCGCACCGGCACCGTCCAGCCCAGGTTGCGCGCCAATCGGCTAATACGGCCGGGATCGTCGATCAGGTAGAACGGCGGCACGCCCTGGCCGCGCCGCAGCCACGCCTGCAGCGCGATCTCGCCGCCGATACCGGCGGGCTCGCCCATCGTCAAGGCGAGCGGAAGCGGCATGCGGCTACACCCTCACATCGACATAGGCGGCGCGGCGCAGGTCGCGCAAATACTGCCGCGACACCGTGTCGAGCTTCTCGCGCAGCAGCGAATCGAAGACTTCGTCGCGCGTCGGCATGCTGCCGCCCTTTTTCGCCTGCTGGGTCTGCTTCGAGCACAGCATGATGACGCCGATGCCGTTGCGTTGAAGGATGGGCTCGGACGCCTGGTTGGGCGACAGCTTGTCGAGGATTTGGCGCATTTGCGGTGTGATGTTGTTGGCGTTGACATTGCCTTCGCTGGCCAGTTGCGGCGCCTTTTCCTTGCCGATCTTCAGCAGGTCGGCGCAGTTCTTGGCGGCTTGGCGCATGCCTATCACCTCGGCGACTGCGGCGCGTTTCGCCGCCTCGTTGGCATTGGGCGGCAGCGGGGCGACGACCTGGACGACATCGTAGACCGTGTCGGCCTGCTGACTCCCGCTGCCGATATCGCCGTTGCGGCGATCGAGGACGAGCAGCAGGTAATAGCCGCCCCCGCTGTGGATCGGCGGCGACAGCTCGCCGGGTTTGAGGCCGGCGACGGCCGCCGCGAGGTCGGGCGGCAACTGGTCCGGCCGCAGCCAGCCGAGGTCGCCGCCGACCGCCGCCGTCGCCGATTGCGAGAATTGCTGGGCGAGCGCCGAGAAGCGCGCGCCCTGCTTCATCTGGTCGGTCAGCTTCCCGGCGAGGGCGCGAACCTCGGCGTCCTGCGACGGGTTGTCGACCGCGAGGAAGATTTCGGCGATGCGGCTTTGCGGCTCGCCCGCGTGTTCCTTGATGCGTTTCATCGCGGCATCGACCTCGTCGTCGGAGATTTCGACGGTTTCCGCCGCCTTGCGACGCACCAGCTTCGCCCAGACGATCGACGCCTTGACCTGGTTGATCAGCGAATTGCGATCGATGCCGCGCTGTTTGAGGAATTCGTTGAGCTGCCCGGGCTGCATGTTGTTCTGCTTTTCGATCTTGCCCAGCGCGCTGTTGATCTCGTCGTCGGTGGCGACGACGTTCTGTTTCTTCGCCTCCTGCAGTTGCAGGCGCTCGTCGACCAGCGAGCGAAGCACCTCGGTGTCGAGCTTTTTGCGGGCGTCCGGCGTGTCGGGGACGTTGGACGACAGCAGCACCATGCGTTCACGCGATTGGAGGTCGTAGACAGAGA
Source organism: uncultured Alphaproteobacteria bacterium (assembly GCA_963712835.1). Lineage (GTDB taxonomy): Bacteria > Pseudomonadota > Alphaproteobacteria > ATCC43930 > CGMCC-115725 > DATARH01. Next base: position 747,520 of record CAVQJJ010000002.1, read on the forward strand.
TGACCTCGTCATTGACGACGGCGGCAATGCTCATGTCCGGCGTTTCCTGCGCCGGCGCCGCGGGAGGCTGGACCGCGGTGCGATGCGCCGAGCGGGCCATCGGCACGGCCGAACACAGAATGGCGAGTGTTAGGAGCAGCGCACCCGGAAAACGCAGTGCCGGCATCAACTCATTCCATGCTGCCCGAAAACCGGCGCAGTTTACACGCGGCGCGCCGGCCTGTCGCCGCGTCGTTTTGCGCGAGGATCAAGGGGGGCGAGCCTAGCTCCCCGTTCCCGCGACCGAGAGCACGGTGCCGCCGATCTCGCCGATATTCTTGAAGACGACGCTGAGCAGCACGCCATAGCCGGGCGTCACGTCGCCGTTGCGGATGCCCGACTGGGAGAACGTGGCGATGAAACCCATGCATTCGTCTTGGTACAAGGCCGAGATGCTTGCATTGAGGCTGGCGCTGCTGGCTTGCGGCGTGGCGACGCCGTTCACGATATTGTCCGAATTGGACAGGTTGAGCGTCTCCAGGCCGACCAGCGACCAGTACTGCGTCAGGTGAAGCGTCGCGTTGAGGCTCAATTGCTGCCGCTTGCCGTAAAGAATGGTCTGGCCGCTTCCCGGTACGGTGATGACGTCGCTCGGCGGCTCCGCGGGCATCAGCAGATAGGTGGCGCCGACGCGGAACGTACCCGGTCCGGCGTAAACGCCGACTTCCTGCAGGCGGTTGTCGAGCGTGTCCTTGTCGAGGCGGAAGCGGTAGATGAGATCGAGATAGCTGCTTGGCGCCAGCGTGACGCGGCCGACGACATCCGAGAGGCGATCGTTGGCGCCGCTGCCGGGCGGCAGGAACGGGTTCGTCTCGGCACGGTAGCTCTGGCCGACCAGCATGCGATAGCTGCCGCCGTTGGCGGTATAGGCGCCGAGATTGAGGCCGTAATCGACCCGTTGGCCGGTATCGAGGATGTCATAACCTTGCAGCCGGTCGGCGCGGAACAAGTCCGAGTCGCGGAATTCGTAACCGAGGCTGTCCTCGTTCGGGATGATGAAGCGATTGCCGCTGTTCGGGCCGGCAAACGTGGCGACTTCCGGCTCCACCAGGAAGGTGTAGTCGCTGCCGCGGTGCACCAGCGGATAATCCCAGGTCAGCCCGAGTTGCGGAAAGGCGCGCGCGGCGAGGAAATCATAAGGGGCGTGGACGAGCGGCCCCTTGCCGTTCTGCGAGAAGTACACGCTCGGCAGGTCCGGGTTCGACAGATTGCTCAGTGAGTTGACCGAATAGGCGTCCCCGCGCACGCTGGCCTGGAATTTGTATTCGCCGCCGATCCCGTCATAAAACGTCCGATCCCACTCGCCGCCGAGCGACACTCGTCGTGTATTGGTGCCGGACTCGCGCACGATGTCGAGCAGGTTGGCGTTCAGCTTGAGATTGCCGCCGACCACATCGGGCTGGAACAGCCAATTGCGGTTGATGGCCGGCAGCACGATCGGCTGCGTCGAATCTCCGAGCCCCGGGGTCAAAGGCTCGAATAGATAGGCGTTGACGTCGAGCGAGCCGTGCGCCGGGAAACCTTCCAGATAGGCGCGCGTGACCTCGGTTGCGAGCGGCGGCTGCGTAAAGCTGAAGCGCTGCAAATAGGTCTGGTCGGAGACGCGCTGCAGCTGGAACCCGGTGCGGTAGGTGTCGTCGAGATCGAATTCGCCGGTGGCGTCGACGTGCCAGCGCAGCGCGTCCGGAACGGCGTTCGGGTCGTCGACGCCGCCGATCTGGGTTCCGACATTGCTGTAGTTGATGCTCGACAGATCCTCGAGGTAGCCGTTCGAGAACCGCTGGCGGTAATCCGCCGCGAGCACCGTTCCGGCTTTGGTCGTGAACCGCGGGATGATCGTCACATCCGCGCTCGGCCCCAGCGTCAGGAAATAAGGCGTGGCGACGTGGAAGCCGACCGTGCTCGAGCCCCCGAAGGTCGGGAATAAGAACCCGCTCGCCCGCTTCACCGACGGGTCGGGCATCGACATATACGGCGTGTAGAACACCGGGAACCCGTCCACCTCCATCGTCGCGTCGCGGAATTCGAGGCGTTTCAGGTCCTTGTCGTCCGTCACCTCGCGCGCCTTCATCTGCCAGGCGGGCGGTGCGGTCGGGTCGCTCTTGCAGAGGTCGCACGGCGAGTACACGGCGCGGCGCAACTCGGTGCGCACGCCGTTGGTGCGGCGTGCGGCGTTGGCGGCGAGACGCGATCGATCGGACAGCAGCATCCGCACATTGTCGGCGAACGCGTCGTTCATGCCGTTGCGCAGTTCCATGTAGTCGGAGAACAGCACCGTGCCGTCGGGAGTCATCAGGCTGACATGGCCCGACGCGGTGACGGTGTCGGTGTGCTGGTTGTAGGTCACGGTGTCGGCCAGCAGGATTTGCGTCCCCTGGGCGATCTCGACATGGCCCTTGGCGATCGTCAGCGCGAGCTGATCGTCGTACTGCACTTCGTCGGCCTGGAAGGTCATCGGCGCGTTTTTGTTGGCGGTGTTACCGGCGCCGAAATCCTCCGCCGGGGTTGCGGTGCTCCACAAACCGAACAGCAACGCCATGGCCGCGCGAAGCGCGCGCCTTGCCGTCTGCTTGCGTCCAATTGGGGGAAAACGGCTCATCAAGCGTGTCTACCGCGGTTCCAGCAATCCGTGTTTGATCGTTGTCGTGATTGGCAATTTCCCAGCAGCAATATCGCCTGTCAGCACCCGCGTCACCCGTCTTCGAGATGGAGCAGCATCGAGACGCCGAAAATCAGGCTGATTCCGGTCGGCGTCCAGGCCGCGAGCAGCACCGGCAACTTGGCTGAAAGCCCCAGCGCGAACACGATGTTGGAGATGAAATAGAGCGTGAAGCCGGCGCCGACCCCGCCCACGATCATCAGCGTCGCGCCGCCGCGCCGCTGCATGCGCAGGCTGAACGTCGCGGCAACCAAGACCATCGCGCAAAACAGGAAGGGCCGCGCCAGCAGGATGTTGAACTGCAGACGGTGACGCTGCGCCGAAAAACCCGACTGTTCGAGCAAAGAGATGAAGCTCGGCAGCGACCAGAACGACATGGTGTCGGGCGAGGCGAGGCTTTCCTCGATACGATGCGTGGTGAACTTCGTCGGAAGCCTGAGCTCGGGCACCGGCACGGACTGATCGCTCGTCTGCCAGCGCTTGCCGTTATCGATGATCCAGTATCCGTCGTCGAGTTGCGCCCTCTGCGCCTCGATCCGGGACAGATACTGGTGGTCCTTGTCGAAGAAGAACAGCGTCACCTGGCCGAGCAGCAGCTCGGGGGCGACAAGCTTGTCGCCGTGGATCACCACCGAGCCGCCGCTTGGTTCGCTCTGTCGCAGCCATAGCCCGGAGTTCGACAGGCTCAGATCCTCGGACGATTGCTTGAGATAGCGGGCGTCGAGCTGCTCATAGCTCGCCTCCATCTGCGACGCGACCGGGTTAAACACCGTCACCGCGATGATGCCGATGAGCAGCGCGACAAGCACCGCCGGGGTCAGGAACTGCCAGACCGAGACGCCGGCGGCGCGGGCGACGATCAGTTCGTTGCTTCGCGTCAGCCGCCAAAACGCGAGCATCGTCCCGAACAGCACCGCGAACGGCATCACCTCCTGCGCGGTGTGCGGCAGCTTCAGCGCTGCCATTTCGAGCAGAACCCCGAGCGTCACGCCGGTTCTGACCGCGCCGCGCCGCAGCAGCTCGATGTAGTCGATCAGAAAGCTGATGCTCAGCATCGCGCCGTAAACGCTCGAAAACCAAATGAAGAACTGGCGCGCGATATAGCCGGAGAGAGTCTTCGCGAGCAGCACCGGCCCCTGTCTCCTCTCCCTCGCGCGCGGTCAGCGAGTCGCCAGCGCCATCAGCGGCGGTCGCCGCAAGCGGAACCTTATGCCACGGTGCAACAGGATTCCAAGGCTGACCACGAACGGCAATAGATCGACCACATAGCTGATGGGGATCGCCGCGGTATAGCGTCCCTCCAGGTTCCGCACCGCGAGATCGACCGCCTGGAAGGCGAGGGCGGCGGCGATCGCCGTCAGCGCCCGCTTCAGCTGGCCGCGCCGGTTGAATTCTCCCGGCAGCAGGCAGGCCAGCGGGATCAACGCGAAGCTGAAGGCGGTGAGCGGCACGGTTATCCGCTCGTTGCCCTCGACCAGATAGGCATCGCGCGTTCCCGGATCGGTGTCCTCGGGCGGGAAGAAGAGCTCTCCGAGATAGCGCTCCTGCGCTTCGCGGGCGCGCGCCTCGGGAGCCTCGCGCATCATGTCGAGGTCGAGCACGTAACGGTCGAAGGTCAGGACCGACAGCTTTCCGGTATCCCGGTCGTATTGCTGGCGGTCGCCATTGACCATGATGATGCGCGAGCCGCCGCCGGTATCGGCGAACGCGCCGCGCTCCGCGAGAAGCGTCACCGGGTGCTTCGGGTCGCGCTCGTCGTCGACCAGCAGCCCGATGACCTCGCCGCGGTCGTTGCGCGCGCCGATATAGATCGTCAGCTTGTCGGAGATGGTGGTGAACGAGCCTTCCTGCAGCAGGCTGGAGACGAAGCGGTTGCGGATCTCGAATTGCAGGTCCTTGAATTCGCGGTTCGAGGCGGGCAGCAGCCAGACCGACATGGTCATCAGGATCAGCCAGCCGATCGCCGCCAGCTCGAGTACCGGCTTGGCGAGGCTGAACGGGCTCAGCCCGGCCGCCCGCATCACCACCAGCTCGCTCTCGGTGATCAGCCGGTTGAAAACGAACAGGACGGCGATGAACGTCCCGATCGGGATCACGATGTCGAGAAAGCGCGGCAGGATCAGCATCGCCAGATAGAGGAAGACCTCGGCCGAAAGGCCGCGATTGACGATCAGATCGACGAGCTTCAGCGACTGGGCAAGCCACACCGCTGCGGTCAGCGCGCCTGTCACGAACAACATCACGCCGAGGCACTGCCGCAGAATGTAGCGGTTCAACCCCGTCAGGTATTGGCTCAAACCCGTTGGCAGCGGCGGCAAGCGAACAACGCCCCTTGGGAATCCCCCAGCAACTCGCCCCGACCATACGAGATTCCGTCGCCGCGCGGGAAGCCTTGTGACGATCGGCGACAAGATCGAACGGCAGCGGAGGACGAACCGAAGAGCGCCGGCGTTGTCTCTGGAAGCCGGGTTTGTGCGAGCGGCGCAATTGACTCGCGGTCGCGCTGTCGTTATCGCGCAAGCAAAGCCTTTCCCAGCATCGAGGCACGAGATGAAGATCAGCTTTGCCGAGTTCGAACCGCCGCGCCCAGGAGACCATGGTGCTGCCATCGTCGTTGGGGTCTGGGAGGAGGGGGCGCTCACCGCGTCGGCCCGCCAGCTGGACGAGGCAAGCGGCGGCGCGATCGGCCGGGCGATCGCCGCCTCGCCCCGCTTTCGCGCCAAGAAAAGCGAACTGCTGCCGATCGTCGCGCCGGCGAATCTGGTGGTGAGCCGCATCGTGCTCGCCGGCCTCGGTAAGCCCGAGGCGGTGGACGCGCGCGGTCTCGAAGACCTTGGCGGCGCCCTGGTCGCGCATCTCAACGGCGCCGGCGAGACCACCGCAACCATCGCGCTCGACATTGGCGACGCCGCGGAAATCGCGCCGGCCGCGGCGTCGGCGCATCTCGCCTTCGGCGCCGCACTGCGCAGTTACCGGTTCGACAAGTACCGCACCACCGAAAAGCCCGAGCGCAAGCCCACGCTCGCCGCGCTCATCCTCGCCGGCGCGAATCCCACTGCGGCGCGCAAGGCGTACAAGAATTTCGCGGCGGCGGCCGAGGCGGTGGCGTTCACCCGCGACCTCGTCTCCGAGCCGGCCAATGTCATCTATCCCGAGACCTTGGCCGAGCAGGCCGCGGCGCTGACTTCGTTCGGCCTCGACGTCGAGGTTCTGGACGAGGAGCGCATGCGGGCGCTTGGCATGGGGGCGATCCTCGGCGTCGCGCAGGGCAGCGTGCGCCCGCCGCGGCTTGTCGTGATGCGCTGGAACGGCGGCGAGGATAACGCCGCGCCGCTCGCCTTTATCGGCAAGGGCGTCACCTTCGATACCGGCGGCATTTCGATCAAGCCCGCCGCCGGCATGGGCGAGATGAAATGGGACATGGCCGGCTCGGGCGTGGTGATCGGGCTGATGCGGCTGCTCGCCGCGCGCGCCGCCAAGGTCAACGCGGTCGGCGTCGTCGGCCTGGTCGAGAACATGCCCTCCGGTTCGGCGATGCGCCCCGGTGACATCGTGACCTCGATGTCCGGCCAGACGATCGAGGTGCTCAACACCGACGCCGAAGGCCGGCTCGTCCTCGCCGACGCGCTCTGGTACTGCCAGGACCGCTTCAAGCCGGCGCTGATGGTCGACCTCGCGACCCTGACCGGCGCGATCATCGTCGCGCTCGGCCACGATCATGCCGGGCTCTTCGCCAATGACGACGCGCTCGCCGAGCGGCTGGTCGCCGCCGGCAAGGCGGTCGGCGAAAAACTGTGGCGCCTGCCGCTCGACGATTCCTACAACAAGGCGATCGACAGCGATGCCGCCGACGTCAAGAACATCGCCGGCGACCGCGCCGCCGGCAGCATCATCGGCGCGCAATTCGTCCAGCGTTTCGTCAACAAGGTGCCGTGGGCGCATCTCGACATCGCCGGCGTCGCCTGGTCGAAAAAGGATGCGCCGACCGTGCCGAAAGGCGCGACCGCGTTCGGCGTCCGCCTGCTCGACCGTTTTGTCGCCGACTATTACGAGAAGGGCTGAGCGTGGCCGAAATCGGCTTCTACCACCTTCTCTCGACGCCGCTGGAGCGCGCCCTGCCGCGTCTCCTCGAGCGGGCGACGGGGCAGGGACATCGCGTCGTCATCCAAGCCGGGTCGCCGGAACGCGTCGAGCATCTGAACGCGTTGCTGTGGACTTACGACGAGGCGGGATTCCTGCCGCACGGCTCGTCCCGTGACGGCAACGCCGCGGCGCAGCCGGTCTGGCTGACCGACCGGGCGGAAAACCCGAATGGCGCGACGATCCTCTTTCTCGTTGATGGCGTCGCGGCCGATGACCTCGACGGCTACGCCCGATGTATCGATATGTTTGACGGCAACGACCCCGAAGCCGTGGTCGCGGCGCGCGGCCGCTGGCGCGCCGCGGGCGCCGCCGGACACACGCTCACCTACTGGCAGCAGACCGAGAAGGGCTGGGAGAAGAAGGCTTAGCGACCGCGCGGATTTTTCTTCCTTTTATCCCCGTACCGCCGGCACGACCGGGGGAGGCGCAACGGGGGCCGGGGGGACGCCAGGGACGATGCACCGGCCCGCATAGACGATGTCGCCGCCATTGCCGAATTGTGGGCCGTTCGCGGTTCCCGACTCGGGAACGAAGCGTCTTGTGTCGACGACATAGCCATCGGTGCACATCGCGTGCGCCTTCAGCGCGGCGACCAACCAGCCTTGGCGAATGCGCTCGGCCTCGCCGTCGTCGTTCTCCGTCATCATCGGGCTGGTGCGGGCGCTGTAGAGGAACGAGGTCGGGCTCGTCGCCGTAAAACCCTCGTGCCGGTCGGTGCCGACGCAGCCGGCCAGCGACAGCACGCCCAGCGGGATCAGGTAACGAATGGCAAACGCGCGCATCGACCGGGTCTCCACTCAACTCGACCGCTTTCTAATCCCTGATTCCGCGTCGAAGGGCAAGCGGCGGCAATGACGACAAGCGAGTTGCGGCGCTATAACGCCGCGCCGCAACCAGGAGCCGGGTGAATCGCATGACGGCGATAAATCGACCGCGCCACGTCGCCGCGCTCTGCGTCGCCGCGTTTTTCAGCGTCGCTTCGGTTGCCGTGGCGGCGCAGGACGATGCGAAGCCGTCGTCATCGCCATCGCGCGAGCCAGCCGCCGAAGCGCCGCCGCCCCTGCCCGCGCATGTCGAAACGCATCACACGATTCAGCTCGCGCAGAAGAGCCTCGACTATCGCGCGGTCGCCGAGACCATCCAGCTCACCAGCGCCAAGGGCGAGAAGACCGCATCGATCTTCACGATCGCGTATATCGCGGATTCGAAGCCTGGCCAGACGCGGCCCGTCGCCTTCTTCTTCAACGGCGGGCCGGGCGCCGCTGCGGTGTTTCTGCATCTCGGCGCCGTCGGCCCGCGTATCATGGCGCCGTCTCCGACCGGCGCGGTGCCGAACCCGCCGGTGCAGATCGTCGACAACCCGTCGACCTGGCTCGCCTTTACCGACCTCGTCTTCGTCGATCCGGTCGGCACCGGGTTCAGCCGCGGCGAAGGCAAGGACGACAATCCAGGCAAGCCGTTCTGGAACGTCAAAAGCGACATCGAGTCGCTCGATTCGGTGGTGCGGTTGTGGCTCACCAAGCACGGGCGGTGGTCGAGCCCGGTCTATCTGGTCGGCGAAAGCTATGGCGGGTTTCGTGTCGCGGCGATGGCGAAGAGCCTGGAGCGCGAAGAGGGCATCACCCCCAGCGGCCTGGTGATGATCTCGCCGGCGCTCGATTGGTCGATGATCAATCCCGGCCCGGGCGACCTCATCGCCGCGGCGGTCGATTTGCCGACCTACGCTTCCTCGGTGGCGGCGCTCAATGGCGACACAAAGTTCGACGTCGCCCCGGTCGAGAAATTTGCGCTGACCGACTATCTCACCGGTCTCGCCGCGGTGCAGGGCGTGCCGCCGTCGGGCGACCCGTTCATCGCCAAGGTCGCCGCGATGATCGGCCTGCCCGAGGACATCGTGCGGCGTGAGCGCGGCTGGGTCGGCAAGGATGTTTTTACGCATGAGCTGCGCCGCAAGGAAGATCAGGTGCTGAGCCTCTACGACGCGACGATCACCCGCGCCTCGCCCAACAATCCATGGGACCGGACGGCGGGCGATCCGGTACTCGACAATGCGATCGCCGCATATACCGCTGCATTCAACGCCTATGCGCCGGAAGACCTCGGATACAAGACCGAGCTGCCGTACCGGACCCTGCCGATGAGCATCAGCCACCAGTGGGACTTCGACGGCGCGCGCGAAGGTCAGGATGGGCTCGGCCTGCCATTGTCGGGATTACAGACCGCGCTGCTCGACCATCCGCAAACCAAGGTGCTGATCGCCAACGGCCGCTGGGATCTGGTGACGCCCTACCTTGCCTCGCGCTGGCTGATCGACCAGCTCAACATCCCGGATTCGGTGCGCAAGGGGATCGCCATCAAGGTCTATGACGGCGGCCACATGATGTACCTGCGGCCGGATTCGCGTCAGGCGCTGGCGAACGACGCGGCCGCGTTGTTCGCCGCGCCTTAGAGGCGGAATCAAAATGAAATCAACCAAGTCAAAAAATTATCGTCTCCCCCGCGAAAGCGGGGGCCCAGGGCGGCCGTACCGGCGGGTCAATGGCTGGTAGTATCTCAGTTTACCGGCCTTATCTAGCAAACACACCTAACCCCGATTCGGGGATATTTTTCCATGTGGAGAGCGTGAATCATGGGGAAAACAAGCGAAGAACGAACAACTTTTGCGTTCGCCGAGCCAAGCCGTTTGACTCATTTCGATTCAAATCGGAACATGACTTTGCCACGAACGCTCGATAAAGTTCCCCCTTTGTTCACGTTCGCGGGAGAGGGCTATGCAAAGAATAAGGGTAAAGAGGCTGCGGGAAGGTTTGCATCCGAACGAGGTTGTCGTGTCTGTCGCCACGGCGGGCGGCTCGACCGAGGAGCTTGTGGTTCACATTCGATCACTTGGGAAGGATGATACGCTTGTGATTGGATATCCAATCGGTAGGGACGAAAAAAGTAACTTGCTAGTTGAGTTGCCACGCGAGACAGTCCGAGGCACCTCTAGGGTATGGGTGCCTAGCAACTCATTAGTTAAAGAGGTAGCTGCTTGATCCTCACGGATCGCGAGATCAAAACGCATCTAGAGCGAGGGACGATAATCATCGACCCTCGCCCCACGGCGTATGACTCAACCAGTTGCGATCTAACTCTTGACCCGATAATTTCCGAATTCACCAAAGCAGACAAAGGTTTAGAAACAACTATTGATCCGGTGAATGCGAATTTCAAAGATGAGGAAATACTCAGAAGCATCACTAAGCGGATTACTCTTGATGAAGATGGATATGTTCTAAAGCCGGATGATTTTATACTGGGGTGGACTGCGGAATACATTAACCTAAAATACGACGCGCGAATAGCAGCCAGAGTAGAGGGTAAAAGCTCATTGGCGCGGCTAGGCGTTGTCATTCATATGACCGCACCTACCATACATGCGGGTTTTGAGGGACAAATTCGGCTCGAAATTGCTAACTACGGTCGGTTTCCAATTCGATTTCGACCCCGAATGCGCGTCTGTCAGTTAATTTTTGAAATGACCCTCGGTGCCCCTGAGAAAGCCTATCAGGAGCAATTCGCCGGACAGACCAGCGGAAGCTAGCGCTCAATTTCCCAAAGCATGAACTGACCGGGGCCGGCAAGCGACCGCACGACGCCGTTATTGCGCTGTAGCCTCAGGGCGACACCCACACGTTTGACCATGAGAGCGAGTAGCTTTTGATCCTCTGTGTTGAGCGCGCGGTTCATAAGCATCTCAATCGCGATATCACGCGAGGTCATCGGCTCGACAGCTTGGCGCAGGATCGATAGGCAAGCCTTCGTCATCTCGCCACGGTGCGCCCAATCTTCCGGCGGACGAAACGCCTTGGGCTTAATGCCCTCAACGTTGTGCTCCGGGTCGAATTGCAGGATCACGCTATCGAGCTTCTCTAGGTCATCGATCATCTTGCGGAGCCGGGCGTGCGTCGCCTCGATTTCACCCGCAAGTTCGGCCCGGCGCTTGACCAAGCCGGTTAAGACGTAATCGGTCACGCTGCGCTCCGTTGCCAGCAGCCGCACCAATTGGCGGACTTGGGGTTGTTGAGGGCGAGATGGGCGACGGCCTGATAGTTCTCGCCGTTTGACCGGCGACGGTTGTTCTCGCGATAGGCCATCTCGTTTGCGTATTGGGCGAGATGCCGCCCGGAAATGTGGTGGTGTTGGCCGAACTCGGCGCGGCGGAGCCTGCTGAAGTAGCTTTCCGCTTGGTTCGTGCAAGCGCCGTCCTCGCCCATGAACTCGACGGAGTGATTGACGCGCTTCATGTCGTAAGCGGCCATAAGGCGATCCCAACCCGGCGCTTCGTCGGCGTGGACAACGGAGCCGGAAGCGACGCGCTGGCGGATCAATGGGAGGGCATCAACCTCGCGGGTGACAACCCAAGGAATGACCCGGCCATTAGCCTGACGCTCGCGCGCAATGGCGACGACCTTGCGGCCAAGGGTAGAAAGCCGCCGATCGCGCCGATCCGCCTTGCGGTTGTCTTGCCGCTCATGACCGCCGAAGTATGCGCCGTCAATTTCGACCGTGCCGGACAGCTCGCCAGCGGCCTGTACTTCGGCGGCCATCGCTTCGCGGAGTTTGTGGCTAAGGACAAAGGCGGTCATGTAGGCAACGTCCAGGTTGCGCCCGAGCTGCAAAGCCGAGACGCCTTTGACCGCGTTCACGAAGATCGCAATGGCGGCGAGGTAATCGCGGATTGCCAGCTTGCGCGAGTGAAACAGCGTCCCGCTGGTCACGGAGAACTGTTTGCGGCACGCCTTGCATTTGAAGATGCGGCGCGCGGTGTACGTATAAATCTCCGTGCCGCCGCAATGCGGGCAAAACGGCTTGCCATCGTTCTCTGACCAGCGGATTTCGCAGAACTGCGCGTGAGCCTCTTTCCTCGCCCATGCGCAGCACGGTCGCTAGCGAGAGCGTCCTTGCTTTTGCGGTGAGGAGAAAGTGGATTGCCATGATCAGCCAACGAATATCGTTGAGGTAAACGATAATCATAAATACCTTTGGCGTCAACGATGATCGTTGACCCTAGCGAAAAAAATCTGTACATGACGAGCATGTCTCCGGAGCAATGCCGCGCCGCGCGCGGTTGGCTGGGCTGGTCACAACAGGAACTCGCCGAAAAGGCGCGCGTCGGGATTTCGACAATTCGCGACTTTGAGGCGGGACGGCGCCAACCGATCGCGAACAATCTCGATGCGATGCGCCGCGTCCTCCAGGCCGCGGGCATCGCGTTCGAGATGGATGGCGGCGCAGAACCTACGGGGATTAGTTATCGAAAGCCCGTAGGTGCCTCAAATCAATGAGGCAAGCTGCGCCAGTGGCCACAGACGTGCTCTTCTTTACCGAAGCGCACGCGCACGTAGTCTCTCACCCAGACCATGGCCGGGGTTCTTTCCTGCTGTTGGCCCTCGCAACAGCGGGTCGTTCGTGCTATTTACGGGATTGCTCGTCGCCGTAGGGATAGCACGTCTGTCCTTGCTGCCACGTCTACGTCAGCGGGTTCGGGTTCGCCCGCCGCCGACACGGGGGCGGTTCTCCTTGCCTAAGGGAGTTCCGCCCTTCGTGTTCAAACTCTTGCGATCATGGTTCCTCCATTGACAGCTATCGGGGCGGCAGAACACGTCAGTTCGCCGCCATGTGTCAGCCGCAACCCCTCACTGTAGAGGGTAAGTAGCGGCCTTGGCGGCGTCGGTGCCTGTTCCTTCGCGCGATACCGGCCCCGGCGCAGGCGCACCACCTCATGTTTGCGCGCGAGCATCTTCAGGGCCGCGCGCACCTGGTTAGCATCGAGGGTGACGCCGGAGGTACGGCTGATGAATTTCTGCACGTCGAGCGGCCCCACGCCGGTAGTGCCGATCTCCATCGCGCGAAGCGCGCGGCGTACAGGTTCGATGATGCTACCCTTTTGCGTTGCGCCAGGTGATTCAGAGGGAGCCTGAGCGCTTGCCGGTGCACCGACTGGCTCAGGCATCGGTGCGGGTGCCCGCATCGGGGCGACCTCTCCACCAAGGGCGCGCAGCACGCGCTCGCGCGCTGCCTCTTCGCCTATCGTAATCCCCGCTGCCTTACCTAGTTCATAGGCGCGTTGGATCGTATGGGTGAATTGATCGCCATTTGCTCGCATAAATTCCTTGAGGGCAATATCTTCGCTCATGGCCGCGCTCCCTGGAAAAGTGGCGCGATGGTATTGCCGAAGCGGGAGGAAACAAGGCGATTTCACCCGACGGGGCAAACACCCCGAGTTTCATTGGGATTCCAGCCCGTGCCTGTCGGGAACATCGGCGCAACATTGTCCCGAGATCGACGAATCAACTCCCGCCGGCGACTCCGAAAGCCCGATAGTCAGATGAGATACCTACGCAATTTTTGCTCAGCCGAGCTTAGAAACTAACCATCGGCGGCACGCCCACTCAAAAATGTAAGCAACTGGTATTAGAAATGCCAAAACAATCAATGCCATAAGGGCGAAGCCAAAGATTTCGACGATATACGACCAAAAGTTAGGAGCCACACGCATTATGAATGCGCCGAATGCAAATGAAACAAGCATGCTTACTCGCTTATAATCTCTCTCTTCATCAAACAGCGAAAGCGCCGTTTCCCTTCGTCAAAATAGTCCAACAAACGAGTTGTTATATATTTTTTATCTTGATCTTGCTGTGGCTGGTTGTTCATTCTAAGAGTCAGAATGACTCAAGGGGCGCTCAACGTCAATTTTAGGTGTGTTTGCTAGATAAGGCCGCAGTTTACTGAGACATTACCCAATGGCTTAGCCTCAGCCGAGGCTGGAACTTGAACCTCTGCCTCGTGGCTCCCCTGGGTTCCCGCTTTCGCGGGAAAGACGAAGAAATCCAGCTCACTGGAAACATTGAATTCATTTCAAGTCAGCCTCTGAGGAGGCGGGTCGCCGCGCTGCCTCGATCATCCCGCCAAGCGCGGCATCGAGCGCATCGGCGGCGGCGGTCGTTTCGAGATGGCGCAGGGCCAGCGCCGCCGCCTCGATCGTCGACAGCGCCTCGCGCCGCGGTTCGCGCCGCAATTGGCCGAGCCGCGCCGGGTGCGGCGGATCGAGCACGATGCGGCGCAGCTTCAACAGCCACGGGTTGCGCCACCACAGCGTTTTCGCCTGGCTCCACGTTCCGTCGAGCAGCACGATGCCTTTGAGCCCGGCCAGGATCGAGCTTGGGTCGGCGACCGGCTCGCCGTGCCGGTCGAGCAGCATCAGCTCGCGCCGCTCGGCTGGAGCAGCGGTGCGCGCCGAGCCGAGATGCAGCACCGCCCAGCGCCGCGGCTCGGCCGCGTCGCCGACAAGCCGCGTCAGCCCCGGCCAGGACAGGCCGACGACGATCTTCGCGTGACGCAAGGTCGCGGCGATCAGCGGCGCGGTCGCCAGCGCCTCGCGCCGTTCCTGCGGGTGCTGCAGGATCAGAACAAAGACGCGGTTGTCGACGGGCCCGGTCATGGTTTCAGTAACGCCCAGGGTCATGCGCTGACCCTATACCTGCGGCCCAGCCGATGTCCTTCCTCGCGCCGCCCGGCCGGGATATCCTTGGCCGAACAATGCGTCCGGGTACCCGTCAACTCCTGATCCTGCTGATCGTCGCTTGCGCGATGTTCATGCAGAACATGGATTCGACGGTGATCGCCACCGCGCTACCGGTGATCGCCCGCTCGCTCAACGAAAGCCCGCTCCAACTCAACGTCGCGATCACCTGCTATCTGCTGAGCCTTGCCGTGTTCATCCCGATCAGCGGGTGGACCGCCGATCGCTTCGGCGCGCGGCTCGTGTTCAGCAGCGCGATCGTCGTATTCACGCTTGGGTCGATCGCCTGCGGCCTGTCGCAATCGCTGTGGATGCTGGTGATCGCGCGCATCGTCCAGGGTATGGGCGGGGCGATGATGGTGCCGGTGGGGCGGCTCGTGCTGCTGCGCACGGTGCCGCGCTCCGAGCTCGTGCGGGCGATGTCGTTCGTCAGCGTGCCGGCCCTGATCGGGCCGATCGTCGGGCCGCCGCTTGGCGGCCTCATCGTCACCTATGCGTCGTGGCGGTGGATCTTCTTCATCAACATCCCGGTCGGGGTGATCGGGGTGTTGCTGATCAACCTGGTGATCAAGAATATCGAGGAGGGGTCCCCGCGGCCGTTCGACCTTGGCGGGTTCGTGCTGACGGGGATCGGCCTCGCGACGCTTGCCTTCGGGTTCGAGACGCTCGGCCGCGGCGCCTTGCCGATGTGGCTGTCGGTGGCGCTGCTCGGGTGCGGGGGCGTCTGCGTCTTCCTCTACGTCCGGCACGCCGCGCGGGTCGACCACCCGATCATCGATTTCGCATTGTTGCGCATCCCGACCTACGCCGCGGCGACGCTCGGCGGGTTCATCTTCCGCATCGGCACGGGGGCGTTGCCGTTCCTGTTGCCGCTGATGCTGCAGATCGGGTTCGGGCTGAGCCCGCTCAAATCCGGCCTTCTGACCTTCGCCCAGGCGGCCGGCGCGATGACGATGAAGACCTCGGTGACGACGGTCTTGCGCTGGTTCGGCTTTCGCAACGTGCTCGTCGGCAACGCCGCGGTCGGCGCCTCGTTCATCTTCGCCTACGCGTTCTTCAGGCCGAGCACGCCCCATGTGGTGATCTTCGTCTTGTTGCTCGCCGGCGGGTTCTTCCGCTCGTTGCAAATGACCAGCATCAACACGCTGAGCTATGCCGATGTACCGGCGGCGATGCTGAGCCGGGCGACGAGTTTGACCAGCATGTGCCAGCAACTCTCGCAAAGCGTCGGCGTCGGCACCGGAGCGATGATCCTTTATTTCCTGCTTGCCACGCACGGCGCGGAAGCGCTGACGCCGGGCGATTTTTCGGTTGCGCTGCTGGCGGTCGGCGGGATTTCGCTGTCGTCGGTGCCGCTTTTCTTTCGGATGTCGCCCGACGCCGGCGCCGAGGTCAGCGGCCGCGGCAAGCTCGCGAGCTCATGAGGCTCTTTGCTTGGAATATCCGCCAGGGCGGCGGGACGCGGCTTTCGGCGATCATCGAGGCCATCCTGCGGCACGACGCCGACGTGCTGGTGCTGTCGGAATATCGCGGCGGCGACGCGGCGCTGCGCCTCAAGGAGGCGCTGGCGCGGATCGGTTATCCCCACGTCACGACGCCGGTGCCGCCGCCCGGCAAGACCGGCGTATTGGTGGCGGCGAGACGGCGGCTCGGCGCGCATGCGGCGCTCGACGACGCGCTGCCGGAGCCCTACCGCCTTGTCCATGTCGAGATCGGCAAGCTGTCGCTGTGCGCCGTCTACATGCCGAACCTGCTGGCCAAGGTGCCGTATTGGGAGGCGGTGGTGGCGAGCCTCGCGCTGCGGCTCGACGGTCACGCGCTGGCGATCGGCGACTTCAACACTTGCCGTGCCTATGTCGACGAGCCGGGGGCTATCGACCGCTGCGCCTATTTCATGGATCGCGTCGCCGAGCTCGGTTTCTGTGATTTATGGCGGCACCATTATCCCGACGGCCGCGAATTCTCGTGGTACAGCCACCGCGGCAACGGCTTCCGGATCGACCACGCATTTCTGTCGCCCGCGCTGGCGAGACGGGCGAAAGCGATCCGCTATTCGCATGAGGAGCGGCTCACCGGCCTTTCCGACCATTCGCCGCTTATCCTGGACTTGCGAGGCTAATCTTCGCGCGGCTTGTTGAGCACTTCCGGCGGGATGTCCTTGCGCCAGTCGCGCCCGGTGTCCCAGCCCCAGGAGCGGATCGCGTTGCGCTCTTTGATCATCGCCTCGATCTCGGCGTCGATCTCGGCGATCGGCCGGTCGCCATTGGCCTTTTCCAGATAGAGCTGGTAGAGCCGGTCCCAGATCACGGTCAGCCGGTCGCTTTGCTCTTGGGTGAACGGAGGAAAGAAAGGCTCGGCCATCACTGGTCCGTCGCTCGACATGGCGAAGATCGCCCGAGCCTAGTCCGCGAGTGGTTAGCAGCCCCTTAAGAACGCGTCACTCACCGTCGGCGGCGATCACCTCGCGGGCGCCGCCGAGCTGACGGCGGATCAGCCGTGCGTAGAGCCCGTTGCGCCCGACGAGCTCGGCATGGCTGCCGGTCTCGACAATATGGCCGCGATCCAGCACGACCAGGAAGTCGGCGTTGCGCACGGTCGACAGCCGGTGGGCGATGACGATCGTCGTGCGCTCGCGCATGAGCGCGTCGAGCGCGGTGCGCACCTGCGCCTCGCTGACCGCGTCGAGGTGCGACGTTGCCTCGTCGAGCACCAGGGTCGGCGCGTTCTTCAGGAAGGCCCGGGCGATCGCCACGCGCTGGCGCTGGCCGCCCGACAATTGTACGCCGCGCTCGCCGACCCGCGTGTCGAGCCCCTCCGGCAACGAGATGATGAATTCGCTGAGCGCCGCCTGGTCGAGCGCGGCATAGATCGCCTTTTCGTCGGCGTCCGGGCGGGCGAGGGCGACATTGGCGCGCAGGCTGTCGTTGAACAGGTACGTATCCTGCGACACCAACGATACCCGCCCGCGCAAATGGTCGAGCACGAAATCCTTGAGGTCGACCCCGTCGATCAGCAGGCGGCCGGCGCGCGGGTCCCAGAAGCGCAGGAGCAGGTTGGCGAGCGTCGTCTTCCCGGCGCCGGACGGACCGACAATCGCCACGGTGGCGCCGGCCCGGATATCGACCGAGACATCTTCCAGCGCCGGCCGGCGTGCGCCGGGATAGGCGAAGTCGACGCCCTCGAAACGGATCGCCGAGCCGCCGAGCGGCGCCGGCGGCATCAGCGCGCCGTCCACCACGGTCGGCTCTTCATGATGCACGGCGAAAAGCCGCCGGGTCGAGGCGATCGTGTCGGCGAGCTGGCGGCTCACCTGCGCGATCTCCGAGATCGGCAGGAAAGACGACAGCGACAGCAGGATCAGCAGCGGCAGGGTCGTTGCCGCGAGCTGTCCCTCGGCGACGAGGAACGCGCCGACCACGGCAACGGCCAACCCGCCCAGCCCGGTGCAGATTTCAAGCTGCGCGGTCTGCGCCGACAGGTCTTCGAGCAGCTCGAGCCGGACGGTCTGATAATCATGCACCGCCGCCATAAAGCCTTCGCGCCGCCGCCCGACCGCCTGGAACGCGACGAGGTCGGAGAGGCCCTGGATGGTCTCGGTCACATAGCCCGAGAGCAGCCCCAGCCGATCCCGGGCGACCGCGCCGAGCCGGTCGATCTTGGTGCGCAGCACCCACGGCGCCAGCGCCGCGTAGAGGATGAAGGGCAGGATCGCCAGCGCGATCGGCCAAGCGACAATAAACAGGCTCAGCAGCACCGTCGCCGGCACCAATATCGCGACCAGCGCTGGCGCCACGGTATGCGCGAAAAAATATTCGACCGTCTCGATGTCCTGCGCGGCGAGCGCGATCAGATCGCCCGAGCGCCGCCGCACCAGATAGGCCGGCGCCAGCGAGTCGAGCTTGCGAAAGAGCTCGATGCGCATCTCAGCCAGCAGCCGATAGGCGATGTCGTGCGCCAGCCACGACTCGACCCAGTGCAGGATGCCGGCGAGCGGCGCAAGGATCGCGAGGAAAAGCAGCAGATAGCCATAGCCGCCGCCGGTCTTCACCGCGGCCACCGCCAGCGCGCCGACGATGCCGACACCGATAAACGCCGCCACCCGGGTGATCCCGGCGCTGACGACGATCGCGAACTTGTCGCGCCACGGCCGGATGACCTCCATCAATGTCGCCAGCGTCGAGAGCCACCCGACCTGCGCCGCCGCGGCTGCGGTTGCGGTGGTCGCGGCCTCGCCGTAATCGGTGCTTTCGGCGCTGCCGTCGGCGTCGGCCAGCGGCGCCTCGTCGAGCAGGTCGAAATCGTCGCCGCGTTCCTCGGCCTGCGCGCCCATCAGCCGGCGATAGGGACCGTCGCGGCGGATCAGCTCGTCATGGCTGCCTTCCTCGACGATCTTGCCGTGATCGAGCACCAGGATGCGGTCGGCGCCGATCACGCTCGACAGGCGATGCGCCAGGACCAACGTGGTGCGGCCTTGCGACAGCCGGTCGATCGCCTCCTGGATCACCGCTTCGTTCTCGGCGTCGACCGACGACAGCGCCTCGTCGAGGATCAGGATCGGCGCGTCGCGCAACAGCGCGCGGGCGATCGCCAGCCGTTGCCGCTGCCCGCCCGACAGGTTTACGCCGCGCTCGCCGAGCGTCGTCTGGTAGCCCTGCGGCAGCGCCATGATGAAATCGTGCGCATTAGCGTCGCGCGCCGCGGCCTCGATCTCGTCCCAGCCCGCCTCCGGCCGGCCGAGCCGCAGATTGTCCTCGACCGTGCCGTGGAACAGATACGTGTCCTGGTGGACGACGGCGATGTGGCTGCGCAAGGTCTCGGCATCGAGGCCGCGCAGGTCGCGCCCGCCGATCCGGATGCTGCCCGATTGCGGGTCGAACAGCCGCAGCAGCAGGCGCGCGACCGACGACTTACCGGAGCCGCTTGGACCGACAATGCCGATCTTCTCACCCGCGGCGACCGAGAACGACAGCGCGTCATGCGCTGCGCGGCGGCCGCCGGGATAGGCGAACGAGACGTTGTCGAAATCAATCGTCGGGGCGAGCGGGGCGCGTGCGAGGCGCGCCGAAACCGGCGGCACCAGCGGCTCGGCTTCGAGCAGCGCGGTGATCCCGGCTGCCGCCGATTGCCCTACCATGCCCTGGTGCAGCACCGAGCGCAGATCGCGCAGCGGGCGGAAGATTTCGGTGCCGGCCATCAGCACGATGAGCAGCGCCGCGATGCTCATCTCGCCATGCGCGACGCGCCAGACGCCGAGCCCCAGCGCAAGCGCCGCGCCGCCGGCCACGCCGACATCGGTGATGCCCCGCGTCATGACGCTGGTCGACAGCACGCGCATCGTCGTGTTCGACAATTCGCGCGCCTTTTCGGCGAGGCGGTTGCCGTAGGCGGTGCTCTGGCCGAACGCCTTCAGCGTCGGCAGACCTTGCACCGCGTCGAGGAATTCCGAACCGAACGCCTTCATCGCCGCCTGGCGCAGGCGATTGCGACCGCTCTCGACCTTGTTCCACACGGTGGGCGCCACCAGCGTCACCAGCGCGGCCACCAGCATTACCGTCGCGACCGGCAGATCCCACCACATGATGAACAGGAAGATCGCGATCGGCGTCAGCGCCGCGACGCAAACTTGCGGCACATATTGGCCGAAAAACGTCTGCAGCTGCTCGACCCCGTCGACGACCGACAACATCACGCCACCGGTGCGCTCGCCGGCGAACCAGGCCGGGCCGAGCTCGGCAATCTTGTCGTAAAGCCGGCCGCGCAGATCGGTCTGCACCAAGGCCGCGGTGCCGTGCGCCATTCGCGTCCGCAAATGTTCGAGAAAACCACGCAGGATCACCGCCGCCGCGACCCCCGCGGCGGCGATGGCGATCGACGCGAAGCCGGAGCCGGCAAAGACGCGGGCGAGCATCGTGCCGAGCAGCGTGAAGCGGGCGATGCCGAACGCCGCCGCGCACAGTCCGATCAGGATCGACAGCGCGATCCGGCCGCGCAGGCCGCGCGTCAGCACCCAGAGACGGCGATCGAAATACATCAGCGGACCTTTTCTTCGGAATTCGCCGCGCGTTGGTCGTCGCTCAGCGTGCGCGGGTCCTCGACATCGACGGTCAGGTGCTCGGTCGGGCGCGGCGTCGCGGTGACGATGCTGACCCCGTTCGGCGCCGAGAAGCGATGCCAGGTATTTTGCGGCACCACGACCGTCGCGCCGCCGCTGACCTCGTGGCTTTCGAGCCCTTGCTCGGTCATCAGGTGCATCGTGCAAGCGCCGTCGACGATCTGCACCAGCTCGTCGCCGTTGGGATGGCGCTCCCACGCGGCCTCGCCGGTGAACTTGGCGCTGTAGATGTTGCCGTCGCGATAGGGCGCCAGCGTCACGAACGCGCCGGTCACCTTGCGCTCCGCCTCTGTCGATTCCGGCCGGCGGCCGTGCATCATCGGCATCTTCGCCAGCGTGCCCTTGAGATCGAGGATCGTGGCCATGGCTCTCTCCCTGTCAGAGGCGGTTCATGATAACCGGACACGGGTTGCGGCGACCTGTCTTTCCGGCACGCCGGCTACGCGTCAAGCGTGCGCGGGTCCTCGACATGGCCTTCCGGATGGTCGGCTGCGGCGTCACGGTCATCAGGGTCACGCCGCCGGGACAGGAGAACCGATGCCACGCCCCTCGCGGCACGACGGCGATCATCCCGGCGTGCAACTCAAGCGTCTCCGGGCCGGCTTCGGCCATCAGGTGGACGATCGCCTCGCTATCGAGAATGTGGACGATCTCCTCGCCGTTCCGATGCCGCTCCCAGCCGCCTTCGCCGGACAATTTGGTGGTGAAGATCGCCCCATCGCGATAGGCCGCGAGATTGCGCGAGCTGCCTTGGCGTTCCGCTCTGGTCGTTTGAGGCGTACGGCCAGCTCGGCGGTGAGATCGATGACCGCTGCCATGTTTTCTCCTGTTTCGATATCGTTCTCGACAGCAAAGATAGCGATATGTTTTAATTTCAGAAGACGACAAAATCGAGATATAGCGATACAGGATCGTATCATGCCTCCACTCGATGATCTGCCTCTCCCCGGTGCCGAGTTCCGCCGCAGCCCAGAACCGCCACGCCCCGCAATCAATGGCGCCGGTGCCATGGATTGGGACGATGTCCGCGTGTTCCTCGCGGTGGCGCGGCACGGCTCGCTGCGCGCCGCCGGTCGTGCGCTGGGGCTGAGTCAGCCGACGATCGGCCGCCGGCTCGCGTCGTTCGAGGCCACGTTCGGCGGGCCAACATTGTTCGACCGCCTGCCCGAAGGATTGCGCCTCAACGCCGCCGGCGAACAGCTTGTCCCGGCCGCTGAGAACGTCGAGCGCGCGGCGCTGATGCTGGAGCGCCGCCGGGCGGCCGCGTCACCCGAGCTGAGCGGCACGGTGCGGGTGTCGGTCGGCGAGTGGGCCGCCGGTTTTCTCGCGCGCTGTCTGTCCGACGCCGGGCCGACCGCGCTTCCGGCGGGAATCACCTTGGAGCTGGTCGAGTCGCGGCAGACCGCGAACCTGGCGCGCCGCGAAGCGGATCTGGCGGTGCGGCATCACCCACCGGAAAGCGGCGATCTTTATGTCGCCAAGGTTGGCACATTTGCCTGCGCCGTTTACCGCCGACGCGGCTCCGGCAGCGATGCCTGGGTGACCTACACCGAGGAGCAGGCGCATTACTCGACCGCGCGCTGGGTGCAGCAGCAAATCGAAAAGACCGGCGGCGCGGTCGCACTGCGCGCGTCGAATTCGGCGATGCAGCTCGCGGCGATCCGTGCCGGGAGCGGGCAGGGGTTGTTGCCGTGCGTCGCGGCGGACGGTGACCCGCTGCTCGAGCGCCTGAGCCCGCCGGTCCCTGAGCTCGCCGCCGAGTATTCGGTGATCGTGCATCGCGATTTGCGGCGGGCGGTCTGCGTGCGCGCGGTCATCGATTGGGTGCGGTGCGCGTTCGCCGAACATAAGGACGCGCTCGCCGGCACAAGCTAGGATCGGGCAACGATTTGAGGAGGAAGTATGCCCGGCCCAGCCATGCATCGAGTCCTGATTACCGGCGCCGGCGGCGGCATTGGCCGCGGCCTGCGCGAGACGCTCCGCGGCGTTTACCCGATTCTACGGCTTTCCGACCGCATTCCGGTCGCCCCGGCGCGCGACGGCGAGGAGGTCGACCAGACCGAGCTTGCCGATATGGCGGCTGTCGAGAAGATGGTCGCGGGATGTGACGGGATCATCCATCTCGGCGGCATCTCCGGCGAGAACAGCTGGGAGAAGATTCTCGAAGGCAACATTGTCGGCCTCTACAACACCTTCGAGGCAGCGCGCAAAGCCGGCGTCAAGCGCATCGTCATGGCGACCTCGAACCATGCGGTCGGCTTTTACCCGCGCGCCCAGACCATCGACCACCAGGTCACGGTGCGGCCCGACAGCCGCTACGGCGTGTCAAAAGCGTTCAGCGAAGCGCTTGCCAGTCTCTATTCCGACAAGCACGGCATCGGGCTTTCTCTGCGTGCGGATCGGGAATTACGGCACGCGCCCGATCGACAGCCGTCGCCTGTCGATCTGGGTCAGCCCGCGGGACCTGACCCAGCTCGTCCGCATCGGCCTCGAACACCCGGACGTGCGCTACGAGATCGTCTACGGCGTCTCCGACAACAAGCGTTCGTGGTACGACAACTCAAACGCCTATCGCCTCGGCTACAAGCCGGAGGACGATTCCGAGCCGCAAGCGGCGCAAGTGCTCTCGGCAGAGGCTGGCCAGCCGAAAAACCCGATCGCCGAGAAATACCAGGGCGGCACGTTCCCAGCCGAGGAATACGACGCGCCAACCGAGCGGGAATAAGCGCATCAGTGTCTCGCGTTCGAGGCCGCGGGCAATCGTCGGGTGACGTGCGCCATCATTTCGGCAAACTCGGCCCGCTGATCGGCATCCGTCGCACTGTCCCGCATCTCGGCGAGGCGATGCAGCAATCCCGGTAAATCCGCGCGAAGCTGCGCGTCTGTCTTCTCGATCAGCTGCGCGGCCCACCGCCGTTCGGCTCGCGCGACGGCTGGATCGACCGCCAGCGAGTTGAGAGTGTTGAGACAGCTTTCAAAGCTGCGCGCCATTTCGCTGGAATTGCCGCGGTCATGCGCCGCTTCGGCCTGTCTCAGAAGCTGAAGCGCTTGTTGCCAGCGAGGGTCTTCGCTCATAATGTGTTCTCTCTATGTTCTCGCTATATGGCAATATTGTGATTGTTGCCGGAGACACAAGAGATGCGACGGAAAATTATACCCAGCGTGCCTGCCAGCGCGGGACCGCGTCCGGGTTGCAGACATAGCGGGGAACCTGCCCGGCCAGCAGACGCTGCACGTTGTCGATGCACGCGCAGGGCAGCGCCGCCAGCGCTTCGCTGGTATGCCCGATCATGTGCGGCGTCAGGATCGCATTGGGCAGGTCGCGCAGCCCGCTGTCGGGCGATAGCGGCTCCGTCGCGAAGACATCGAGCGCCAGCCGCAGATCGGGTCGCTGCTGCGCCAGCTCGATCAGCGCCGCCTCGTCGATGATCGCGCCGCGCGCGGTGTTGATCAGCACCGCGTCATGTTTCAGCAACGCCAGGCGATCGGCGTCGAGCAGACCCTCGCTTTCGCTGTTCAGCGCCGCCAGCACGCAGACGATGTCGCTGACGCGCAGCAGATCGTCGAGTTCGACAAATCTCACATGATCAAAATTCGCCGGTTGCCGCCGCGTGTGAGCCAGGATGGAAACGTCCCAGCCGGCAAGGCGAGCGGCGATTGCCCGCGCGATCTTGCCGAACCCGATCATGCCCACCGTCTTGCGGCCGAGCATTCGGGCGCTGGTTTGCCCGGGTCGCGGGAGATCGCCGCGCAAGACCGCCTCGGCGCCGCGCAAGTCGTAAAGCGCGGCGAGCATCAGAAGAATGGTCGCCTCGGCCATGCCCTCGACATTCTCGGCGGTCTGCCCGTTGGCGACGAGGATGCCCAACTCCGTCGCCGCCGCGAGGTCGAACCCCTCGATGCCGGTGGTCGGCGACACGATCCCGCGCAGGCGATCGGCCGGCGCCATCAGCGCACGGGCGCACGGGAAGCTCGATGCGGCGACCAGGATGTCCGTCTCGCTCAGCCCGTTATTCGCGGCAAGAAACGCGGCCGTGTCCTCATAGAAGACGACATCGTGTCCCAGCTCGCGCAGCGTCGCGACGATGGGCAGGAACAGGTACGCCGAGCGCGGCCGGCCGACGGCAACGATCCGCGGCGGACTCACGTTGCTACCGCGTGAGCCGACGCATCGCCTGGTCGATGCCGGCGAGTGTGAGCGGAAACATGCGGTCATCGACCAGCTGGCGGATCATGTCGATCGACATCGTGCCGCCCCAGTATTTCTCCGGCACCGGGTTGAGCCATACCGCCTGCGGGTAATGGTCGAGCAACCGGCGCACCCACACGCTGCCGGCTTCGTCGTTCCAGCGCTCGACGCTGCCGCCCGGCCGGTCGATCTCGTAGGGGCTCATGCTGGCGTCGCCGACCATCACGACCTTGTAGTTGGAATCGTAGGTGCGCAGGATTTCCATTGTCGGGATTTGCTCGACATGCCGCCGGCGCGAATCCTTCCACACGCTCTCGTAGAGGCAGTTGTGGAAATAGAAATGCACGAGGTTCTTGAACTCGCCGCGGGCCGCCGAAAACAGCTCCTCGCAGACCCGGACATGGTCCTCCATCGACCCGCCGACATCGAGGAACAGCAGTAGTTTGACGGCGTTATGCCGCTCCGGCACGAGCTTCAAGTCGAGCCAGCCGGCATTATTGGCGGTGGATTTAATCGTGTCGGGCAGGTCGAGTTCGAGGTCGGCGCCCTCGCGCGCGAACTGGCGCAACCGGCGCAGCGCGATCTTGATGTTGCGAGTGCCGAGCTCGATCGTGTCGTCGAGATTGCGGAACTCGCGGCGGTCCCAGACCTTGACCGCGCGCCGGTTCTTGCCCTCGTGCTGGCCGATGCGCACGCCTTCGGGGTTGTAGCCGTGCGCGCCAAAGGGCGAGGTGCCGGCGGTGCCGATCCATTTGCTGCCGCCCTGGTGCCGGCCCTTCTGCTCGGCGAGCCGCTGGCGCAGCGTCTCCATGAGCTTTTCCCAGCCGCCCATCGCCTCGATCTGGGCCTTTTCCTCCTCCGTCAGGAAGCGCTCGGCGAGCTTGCGCAGCCATTCCTCGGGCAGCTCGGTCGTCGGGTCGGTCGGGGTTTCGAGCCCCTTGAAGCAATGCCCGAACACCCGGTCGAAACGGTCGAGATAGCGCTCGTCCTTGACCAAAGCCGCGCGCGACAGGAAGTAGAAATCGTCGATGTCGTACCCGGCGACACCCTCCCGCATCGCCTCCATCAACGTCAGGTACTCGCGCAGGCTGGTCGGCACCTTGGCCGCGCGCAATTCGAGGAAGAACGAGGTGAACATGGTCGCTACGAGGTGAGCGGCACAAGCGCCTGTGCTAACTGGATCGTACCGATATCGCCATCCCAATAGGCAACGAGGGCTGCGGAATTCAGCGTTATCCAGCGGGCGACGGCCGTTTCATCCTCCGATGAAAGTCGCCCTGCGATGACGTGCGGCGCGGGGCGGATTGCCACGACGGCTGTATTTTCCACGGTCATCCTATTGCCGTGCGTCATATTGACCTTGATCCGGACGTCGTGACGCGCATTCCCGCGCGGACTGACCCACACCGTCATCGGCAACCCGGTTTCCGCAGGGTACAGGTTCGCCATCTCGAACAACTCATCTTCTATTAGGTTTGACCCCTTAACGAGATTGTTTGCCGACATGGGATGCATCCATCTAAGAGTGGTCCAAGAACGGAGCAGTCTAGCCTCGTTCGCGCCGGTTGAGGAATGCCAGGCGCTCGAACAGATGCACGTCCTGTTCATTCTTCAACAACGCGCCGTGGAGCGGCGGGATAAGCTTCTTGGGGTCGCGCTGGCGCAGCGTATCGGCGTCGATGTCTTCGACCAGGAGCAGTTTCAGCCAGTCGAGCAGCTCCGAAGTCGAGGGCTTCTTCTTCAGTCCCGGCACCTCGCGCACGTCGAAGAAGACGGTCAGGGCCTCCTGCACCAGATCCTGTTTCAGCCCGGGGAAATGCACCTCGACGATCCGTTCCATCGTCTCGCGGTCGGGAAAGCGGATGTAGTGGAAGAAGCAGCGGCGCAGGAATGCGTCGGGCAGCTCCTTCTCGTTGTTCGAGGTGATCATGACGATCGGCCGCTGCCGGGCGACGATCGTCTTCTTCAGCTCGTAGACGAAGAACTCCATCCGGTCGAGTTCGAGCAGCAGGTCGTTGGGAAACTCGATATCGGCCTTGTCGATCTCGTCGATCAGCAGCACCGGCGCGCTGTCCGCGTCGAACGCGTCCCATAACTTGCCGGGCTTGATGTAGTTGGCGATATCGCGCACCCGCTCGTCGCCGAGCTGGCCGTCGCGCAGCCGCGACACCGCGTCGTATTCGTAAAGGCCCTGCTGCGCCTTGGTGGTCGATTTGATATGCCAGGTGATAAGATCGCGTCCCAGCCCCTTGGCGACCTCGTGCGCGAGGATGGTTTTGCCGGTGCCCGGTTCGCCCTTGACCAGCAGCGGCCGTTCGAGCGCGATCGCGGCGTTGACGGCGACCCGCAAATCCTGGGTCGCGACGTAAGTTTCGGTGCCCTCAAAGCGCTGCATGAACCGTCAACCCGCTGTTATGTCCCGAATGACATACCGTGTGCGGGTGCGGCTGACCAGCGCAGCAATCGCCGGGCCGCCCTTCGCGGCCCGGTGTTCGCCCTAGGAGAGGACGTCAGGCGTGTTCGTGCGGCTGCGCGACGGTGGCTGCCGGCGCGGCCTGCGGCGGGGGCGAGGTAACCTGCGCCTGGGCCGGTGGCGGGCTTGCCGCGGCAGGCGCGTCTTCTTCCGCCATGCCGGCCTTGAAGGCCTTGATGCCCTTGGCGAAATCGCCCATCACCCGGGGCAGCTTGCCGGCGCCGAACAACACCAGGACAATGGCCAACACAACCAGCCAATGCACTAAACTCATCGAACCCATCGCACGACCTCGGCAGCCAAAGAGCGCTCTGTATAGCAGGTTTCCCGCCGCATCGCGAATCGCGGCGGCTGGGGTACGACTTCGTGCCGCGTTCCCGTAAAGTCAAGACTCGTCCGAAGGAGCCGTTATTCATGAGTTCTTATGTGCCGCCTGCCGAGCCTGCCGCCTGGGAAGAGCGCCGTTCGTCCGTGTTTGACGCCGCCGCCAGCTTCGCCGCGGAGACCGAGACCAAATGGAGCCGTGACCTCGCCGCCGAGATTCCGCGCCAGTTCGACGAGGACCCGCCGTGGAATGCGGTGCTCGGGCCGGTGCGGCCGCGCGGCGGACCGAACGGCCTCGTCCTTCGGGGCGGACATATCGTCGCGGAATGGGGCGACACGCGGCAGATCGATCAGACCTTCAGCGTCGCCAAGAGTTATCTGTCGATCCTCGCCGGGCTCGCTTTCGACCGCGGCCTCATCCGCGACGTGCATGAGCCGGTGCGTCGCACCCCAGGGGTCCATTGGGGCGATGACGGCGGGTTCGATCCGCCGCACAACGACAAGATAACCTGGCATCATCTTCTGCAGCAGACCTCCGAATGGGCGGGCACGCTGTGGGACAAGCCCGATCAGGTCGACCATAACCGGCGGGTCGGCGGCATGCCGGACCGCGGCGTGCGGAAGGGCACGCATCGCGACCTCGCTCAGCCGGGAGGCTACTGGGAATACAACGATGTTCGCATCAACCGGCTGAGCCTCGCGCTGCTGCGCCTGTGGAAACGGCCGCTGCCCGAGGTCTTTCGCGAGCTGGTGATGGAGCCGATCGGCGCGTCGAGGGATTGGGAATGGCGCGGTTACCGCAATTCGACCGTCATGCTCGAGGGGAGGGCGGTGGAGTCGGTCGCTGGCGGCTCGCATTGGGGTGGCGGCCTCTTTATCCACGCGCGTGACCAGGCGCGCATCGGTCTGCTGATGCAGCGCGGTGGGGAATGGGGCGGCAAGCGCATTCTTTCCGAGGAATGGGTCAGGCGCAGCCTCGCGCCGTGCGAGCTGTTTCCGGTCTACGGTTATCTGTGGTGGCTTAATACCGAGCGGCGGCGCTATCCGAGCGCGCCCGCGGGCAGCTATTATGCCTCGGGCGCCGGCGGTAACCAGACCTGGATCGATCCTGAGCACGATCTCGTTGCCGTCTTGCGCTGGACCGACCCGGCGGCGATGGACCGCTTTATGGGCCTCGTCATAACGGCGATCGGATAAGAGGGGAGTTGATGGCGGCGGGCAATATCGTGCAGGGCGCACTGTTCACCGTGATGGTGGTGCGCGCCGCGTCGCTGCGCGATCCGGCCTTCGAGCATGAGTTGTCGCAGCAGATTTCGCGCAGCCCGCGCTTCTTTCAGAACGCCCCGGTGGTGCTCGATTTGCGCGGCGTCGAGAGCCTGACCGAGGCGAGCGAGTTCGAGACGGTGAAGGGTAAGCTGCGCGAGCTCACCCTGACCCTCGTGGGCGTGCAGAACGCGCAGCCGGCGCAACTGGAGGCGGCCACGGAAGCGGGCCTCGCGAGCTTCGCGCCAACCTCGGGCGGCGGACAGGCGCGGATCGAGCGGAGCGCACCGCCGGCGCCCAAGACGCGGCTGATCACCGCGCCGGTGCGTTCGGGAACGCAAATCTACGCGCGCGGCAGCGATCTTATCGTCACCGCCGCGGTCAGTCCCGGCGCCGAGCTCGTAGCCGACGGCAATATCCATGTTTATGGCGCGCTGCGGGGCCGGGCGCTCGCCGGCGCCAGCGGCGACGAGGCGTCGCGCATTTTCTGCACGCGTCTTGAGGCCGAGCTCGTTAGCATCGCCGGACGTTACCTCGTCAGCGAACAATTGCCGGCCGGCATGCAATCGACGCCGGTGCAGATCGCGCTTGTCGATGACCAGTTGACCATTACGCGGAATTGACGCTCATCATTGGGGTTGTTGGGGAACTGGCCGCAGGGAATAAAAATCCCGTCGGGCGTAAAGGGGCCAGAGGGGAGGCCGGGTTGGCGAAGGTAATTGTGATCACGTCGGGCAAAGGCGGCGTCGGTAAGACGACGACCTCCGCCGCGTTCGCCGCTGGCCTGGCGCTGCGCGGCCACAAGACCGTCGTGATCGATTTCGACGTGGGCCTGCGGAACCTCGACCTGGTGATGGGGTGCGAGCGCCGCGTCGTGTTCGATTTCATCAACGTCATCAACGGCGACGCCAATCTCAACCAGGCCCTCATCAAGGACAAGCGTCACGACAACCTCTTCATCTTCCCGACCTCCCAGACGCGCGACAAGAACGCGCTGAAGCGCGAGGGTGTCGAACGGGTCATGGAGGAGCTGAAGCAGCAGTTCGAGTACATCATCTGCGACAGCCCCGCCGGTATCGAGCACGGCGCGATCACCGCGCTCTATTTCGCCGACAGCGCGATCATCGTCACCAACCCGGAAGTCTCCTCGGTGCGCGACAGCGACCGGATCATCGGCATTCTCGCCTCGAAATCGCGCCGCGCCGAGCGCAACGAAGGGGCGGTCGATGTCCACCTGCTGCTGACCCGCTATGACCCGGCGCGCGTCGCCAAGGGCGAGATGCTGGCGGTCGACGACGTGAAGGAAATTCTGTCGATCCCGCTTTTGGGGGTGATCCCGGAATCGGAATTGGTGCTGCGCGCGTCGAACACCGGAACCCCAGTGGTGTTCGACGAGGAAAGCCCGGCCGGCCGGGCCTATGTCGATGCGGTCGCGCGGTTTCTCGGCGAACAGCGCGAGATGCGCTTCGTCACGCCGCAGCGGCGCAACTTCTTCCGGGCACTCTTTGGTAGGGCGTAGGGCGTGATGGGGCTCTTCCGCGCACTGTTTCAGCCAAAGCGAACCAGCGCTCAGGTCGCCAAGGAACGGCTCAAGATCGTGCTCGCCCACGAGCGGGCGAGCGGCCGAGCGCCGGATTTTCTGCCGACCCTGCAAAAAGAGCTGCTCGCGGTCGTCGGCCGCTATGTCGAGATCAGCGACGACGGCATCCGCGTGACGCTTGGCGCTTCCGGCGGCACCTCCACGCTCGAGATCAACATCGAGATCGAAGGCGGCAAGGTGAAAAAAGGCGACCCCTCCGGTTCCCCGCTCAGCGCCGCAGTTTAAATCTCCGCATCACCCCCGGCGAATGCTGGGGCCGATTGACCGCATCACGATGGGTTCCGGCTTTGGCGGGGATGGAATCAGGCGGTGCGTTGCCATTCTTCCCGCACAACGGATTCGGCTTCTTCGCGTAGCCGCGCTTTTTTTTCTTCACCGACCCTCTCCGGGCTCGCCAGCCGCGAATACGCCCATACCGCGCTGGCTCTGACCAGCGGCGAGGCATCGTCGAGACATTCCCGCGCTACCTCGGCCAACCCCGCATCGCCGCTATTGCCGATCGCGATCAGCACATTGCGCAGGAAACGGTCGCGGCCGATGCGCTTGACGGCGCTGTTCGAGAACCTTCGGCGGAACGCCGTATCGTCGAGGCCGGCGAGCTCGGCAAGGCGCGGCGCGCTCAGCTCGGCGCGCGGCAGAAAATCGGGCTCGGCCGTCGCTCGCGCGTATTTGTTCCACGGGCACACCGCCAGGCAGTCGTCGCAGCCGTAGATCCGGTTGCCGATGAGCGGCCGCAGCTCGGGATCGATCATGCCCTTGTGCTCGATCGTCAGGTACGAGATGCAGCGCCGCGCATCGAGCCGGTAGGGCGCGGGGAACGCCTTGGTGGGGCAAGCGTCGAGACAGTCGCGGCAGGTGCCGCAATGGTCGCTTTCGGCCGCGTCCGGCTCCAGCGCCAGGCTCAGATAGATTTCGCCGAGGAACAGCCACGACCCGTATGCGCGCGACACCAGATTGGTGTGCTTGCCTTGCCAGCCGATGCCGGCCTGCTGTGCGAGCGGCTTTTCCATGACCGGCGCGGTATCGACGAACACCTTCAACTCGCCCGGCCAGCGTTCGACGATCCAACGCGCCAGTGCCTTCAGGCGCTTCTTGACCGTGTCGTGGTAGTCGCGCCCACGGGCGTAGATCGAGACGTTTCCGGCGCCGCTATCGACGTCGCCAATCTCGCCGCCGTAATTCATCCCGAGCACGACGACAGTCTTTGCCTCGCGCCACAAGGCTTGCGGGTCGCCGCGCTGCTCGGCCCGCGCCGCGAGCCAGCCCATCTCGCCATGATAGCCGCGCGCCAGAAATTCGGCGAGGTCGGCGCGTGCGCCGTCGGCAAGATGCGCTTCGGCGAAACCGACCGCGTCGAAGCCGCGCGCCAACGCTTCCGACCGTATCGCTTCGCGGATCGCGCCTGTCATCCCCGCCCGCGATAGGGGGCGACGCCGGCATCGGGCAGGTACAACCCGGCCGGAGGTTCGCCGGTCTGGTAGAACACGTCGATCGGCATGCCGCCGCGCGGATACCAGTAGCCGCCGATCCGGAGCCATTTCGGCGCCATCGCCTCGATCAGCCGGCTGGCGATCGTCAAGGTGCAATCCTCATGGAACGTGCCGTGATTGCGGAACGACCCGAGGTACAATTTCAACGATTTGCTCTCGAGCAATGAATCCTGCGGCACATAATCGATGACGAGGTGCGCGAAGTCCGGCTGGCCGGTCAGCGGACACAGCGTGGTGAATTCCGGGCAGGTGAAGCGTACCCCGTAGAGCACGCCGGGATGCGGGTTCGCCACGCATTCGAGCTTCGCCTTGTCGGGCGAGGCGGGCAGGCGGGTGCGCCGCCCGAGCTGGGTCAGCCCCGCCGGCCGGGTGCGCATCATGTCGTAGGTCTCATAGGGGCGCCTCGAACTCGGCGAGCCTGCCCGCCATGATCGCCTCCCGCGTCGCCGCCATCAGATCGGCGTAGTAAGTCAAATTGTGGGCGGTCAACAGCATCGCCGCAAGGATTTCGCCCGCTTTCACAAGGTGATGCAGATAGGCGCGGCTGAACCCGGTGCAAGCCGGACAGCGGCATACGGGATCGAGCGGCGCGGGGTCTTCGGCGTGGCGCGCATTGCGCAGGTTCAGCGAGCCGTGCCGGGTAAACGCCTGCGCGGTGCGGCCGGAACGGGTCGGCAGCACGCAATCGAACATATCGATGCCGCGTTTTATGGCGCCGACCAGATCGCTCGGCTTGCCGACCCCCATCAAATAGCGCGGCCGGTCCTCCGGCAGAAACGGCACGGTTGCCTCGGTCATCGCGAAGGTCGTCGCCTGGCCTTCGCCGATCGCCAGCCCGCCGATCGCATAGCCGTCAAAGCCGATCGCGCCGAGCCGTTTCGCCGAGCGCTCGCGCAGGTCGGCGTACACGCCGCCCTGCACGATGCCGAAAATCCCGTGGCCAGCGCGCTCGACAAAGGCCGCACGGGACCGCTCGGCCCAGCGCATCGACAATTCCATCGAGGCCTCGACCGCCGCGCGCTCGGAGGGGAAGGGGGTGCATTCGTCAAACGCCATGGTGATGTCGCTGCCGAGCAGGTGCTGTACCTCTATCGAGCGCTCCGGGGTCAGCAAATGTCTGCTGCCGTCGATATGCGAACGGAACGCGACGCCCTCTTCGCCGATCGCACGCAGCTTTGAGAGTGACATGACCTGGAAGCCGCCGCTGTCGGTGAGGATCGCGTGCGGCCAGTTCATGAATTTGTGCAGGCCGCCGAGCGCCGCGACGCGCTCGGCTCCTGGCCGCAGCATCAAGTGGTAGGTGTTGCCGAGGATAAGCCGCGCGCCGGTCGCGGCGACTCCGTCCGGGGTCATCGCCTTGACCGTCGCCGCGGTGCCGACCGGCATGAAGCACGGCGTCTCGACC
Source organism: uncultured Alphaproteobacteria bacterium (assembly GCA_963712835.1). GTDB lineage: Bacteria > Pseudomonadota > Alphaproteobacteria > ATCC43930 > CGMCC-115725 > DATARH01. The sequence goes on from CAVQJJ010000002.1 coordinate 780,784, forward strand.
ACCCCATGCGCGGTATTCAACCGGCCCGCTCGCGCCGCGCCGTCGCGCGCGACGATCTCGAAGCCGATAGTCATGTTGGACCGCCCGCGGTCCGATCAATCAGGCAGGCGTCGCCGTAGGAAAAGAAGCGATACCGCTCGGCGACCGCGTGCGCATAGGCCGCCTTCATCCGGTCGAGCCCGGCCAGCGCCGCGACGAGCATGAACAGGGTTGAGCGCGGCAAATGGAAATTGGTCAGCAATAAGTCGACCGCCTTGAACCGGTAGCCGGGCAGGATGAAGAGCCGCGTCTCGCCTGAAAAAGCCTGCACCTCGCCCGCCTCGGCCGCGGCGCTTTCGAGGAGGCGCAGGCTCGTCGTGCCGATCGCGACGACGCGCCCGCCGCGCGCCTTGGCAACGCGGATCCGCGCGGCCGTCTCATCAGCAATGACGCCCCATTCCCCGTGCATATGGTGCTCGCGCGGGTCGTTGGCCTTGACCGGGAGGAACGTTCCCGGCCCGACATGCAGGGTTACGGTTGCCCACTCGACACGACGCGCCTTGATGCGCTCGACAAGGTCCGGGGTGAAATGCAGCCCCGCCGTCGGCGCCGCGACCGCGCCGGGTGCGCGTGCGAACATCGTCTGGTAGCGCTCGCGGTCGGCCGGGTCGCCGCCTTTCGGGCGCTTGATGTAAGGCGGCAGCGGCATCGCGCCGTGCCGAGCGAGAGCCTGGGCGAACGCTTCGCCCTCAAGCGTGAAACGCAGCACCAGCGAGCCGTCCGGCTCCTTGGCAACGACCGCGGCGGCGAAATCGGCGGCGAAGTCGATGCGGTCGCCCGGATGCAACCGCCTGGCGCCCTTGGCGTAGGCCTGCCACGCCCCGCCGCCGAGATCATGCGCCAGTGTGATCTCGACCGTCGCCGCGCCGCGCGTTCCCACCAGCCGCGCGGGGATCACCTTGGTGTCGTTGCACACGACGATGTCGCCCGGCCGGAGCAGTTCCGGCAGATCGGCGATGCGCCGGTCCCGGAGCGTGCCTCCCGCCGGCACGACCAGAAGCCGCGCGCTGTCGCGCGGCTCGGCGGGCTTGTCGGCTATCAGCTCGCGCGGCAGGGGGAAGTCGAAATCGTCGAGGTGCATCGGTCGAGGGTCGAGCGACAGCTTGCTCAATGCGGTGGAACATCGATGAACTCGAACGGCAGCGATCGCGTCCGAATGCGCCCCTCTGCTCCGAACTGGAAAAAACTTTCCTCCGGCGGCCAATCCCAGGTCTCGGTCCAGGTCCATGCGCCGTGCTGGCGATACAGGTCGGCGATGTCCGACACCGCGCGCCGATCAACCGCGAACCGCGCCACGCCGTTGATCCCGCCATCGACGACCTGCCGGAACAGGTTCAGCACCGCGCTGCCGACGTAAGGCGAGACATAAAGCTCGAACCCCAATTCCGGTTGCAACGCGTTCACCGCGGCATAGACCAGGCTGTGCTCCTCATGGCCGTATTCGCCCCACGGATTGTGGGTGAACACCGCGGCGCTACCGGCAAGAGAACGCCGCAGCCGGCCGATGATTTCGTCAAAACTCGCCTCGTGCGCCACGCTCCGTTGCGCCAGCACCATCCCCATTGAGCCGAGTCGCGGCTCGGGCCAGATTGCCTTCGCCAGGCTCCCCGGTTGGACGAGGTCGTAAAAATCGATATTGCGGTAGGGACAGCTCTCGACCACCCGCCGTCTGCCGTCGCGCAAGGTGCCCGCCGCCTGCATCCCGTAGCAAATGACGATGCGGCCGGCCCGCGGCGCCAGCGAGCCGAACCACAGCACCTCGTCGTCAGGATGAGCGACGACGACGGCGGCGCGGCTGAGATCGATCTTAGGCACTGGCAATGCTCATAACCGATCCGCGACCATGCGCCGTGCGAGGCGAATTGCCAACCGCCCAGAAACCACCAACAATCCGCCACGCAAGAGAACAGGAGATGGCCCGATGGCCGCACCCGCCACCCGGATGACCGAACCCTCCAAGGCCAAGCCGAAGACCCTGGGTCCGATGACCGGCGCCCGCTACATCGCGAGCCTCAAGGACAATCGCGAGGTGTGGATCGACGGCAGGCGCGTCGACGATGTCACCACCCATCCGGCCTTCAAGGACATGGTCGGCGAACTGGCGCGGGTCTACGACCTGCAGAATTCGCCGCAGTACCGCGATGAGATGACCTGCGTCGATCCGGCGAGCGGCCATCGCATCTCTGTCTCATGGCTGTTCCCGCGCTCCGCCGAAGATCTCAGCAAAAAGCGACGCAACAGCGAATTGTGGAACGAGCTGACCTGGGGCCAGCTCGGCCGCAGCCCCGATATTCTCGCCCCCTATATCCTTTCGGCGCTCCATCTCAAGGACGAGTACAGCGCGGTCAAGCACGCGAAATGCGATTTCGGCGAAAACCTGCAAAAATATTACGAATATTGCCGCGACAACGATCTCTTTTTGACCCACGCGCTGGGCGACCCGCAGGTCGACCGCTCGCAGCAGACCCAGAACGAGCAGCGCAAGGTCGCCGAGGACACCGAGGTCGTCCTCCACGTCGTCGAGGAGACGAGCGAGGGCGTCGTCATCACCGGCGGCAAGCAGCTCTCGACCGCCGCGCCGCACAGCCACGAGGTCTATGTCGCGCTGTCGGCGACCTTCGCCCAGCGCAACGACCCCAACTGCGTGCTCGCTTTCGCGATCCCCAACGACACGCCGGGCCTCAAAATCCTCGCGCGCGAGCCGGTGTCGCGCTGGTTCGGCTCATGGGGCCATCCGTTGCAGATGCTCGACGAGCAGGACTGCATGCTGTTCTTCGACCGCGTCCTGGTGCCGTGGGACCGGCTGTTCATGCTCTACGACCCGACGCCGATGCTGAAGACGCTGGGCGCGGCGGGGCACAGCGTCCCGTTCAACTTTCTCGGCTGGTCGAATCTGTGCCGGGTCGAGGTGCGGATGAAGCTGATCCTGGCGGTCGCGACGATGGTCGCCGAGGCAATCGGAATCATCGAGTTTCGCGAGGTCGCCTCGAAGCTCGGCGAGATGGCGACCTATTGCGAAATTTGGCGCCACGCGATGGAAGGCATCGAACACGAGGCTCGCCCGACCCCGACCGGGCAATGGACGCTCGGCCCCGGCCGCGCGATGCACATCTGGTTCGCCCAGGTTTCCGGCCGCATGGTCGAACTGCTGCGCGAAATCTGCGCATCTGGGATCATCATGCAGCCGAGCGAGAACGACCTCGCCAGCCCCGACATCCGCCCCTATCTCGACAAATACATGAAAGGGAAGGGCGTCGACGTCGAATACAAGGCGCGCCTGTTCCGCCTGGCGCACGACCTCGCCGCGTCGTCCTACGGGCTGCGCCAGGACATCTACGAGTACTGGCACGGCGGCGACCCGGCTCGCAACCGCATCAACCTGTTGCGCAGCTTCGACCAGCGGGCGATGAAGGAGCGCATCAAGGAGATGCTGTCAAAGCCGCTGCCGCACGGCGAGGTGCCGTAATCTCATAGAAGAAGGCGAAGCGGCGCGCTTCTTGCTATCCTCGCCCAAAATCAAAGTTGGGGGAGGCTTGCAATGGTTCAGCATTTCACGCGCCGCGATTTTGCCCGTACCGCCGCGGGTGCGGCAGTCGCGACGGCGCTGCCGCGCCTTCCGGCCCGCGCGGCCGACGACAAGAAGACGCTGCGCTTTATTGCGCAATCCGACCTGCGCGTGCTCGACCCGATCTGGACCACCGCCTACATCACCCGCAACCACGGCTACATGGTGTTCGATACGCTGTTCGCGATCGATACCGAGTTCGCGCCGCATCCTCAGATGCTCGACGATTTCACCGTCTCGCCGGACAACCTGACCTATCGCTTCAAGCTGCGCGACGGGCTGGGTTTTCACGACGGCAGCCCGGTGCGCGGCGCCGATTGCGTCGCCTCGGTCAAACGCTGGATGGCGCGCGACGGTCACGGCCAGGCGATCAAGACGGTGCTCGACACGATCGAGCCCGATGGCGACAAGGCCTTCACGATCAAATTGAAGGAGCCGTTTTCGCTGTTGATCGACGGCATGGCCAAGATCTCCAGCCTGGCGCTGTTCGTGATGCCCGAGCGCCTCGCCGACACCGACCCGTTCACCCAGGTCACCGAGATGGTCGGTTCCGGCCCCTTCAAGTTCGTCAAGGAGGAATTCCAGCCCGGACATCAGGTCGTCTACGTCAAGAACGTGGATTACGTGCCGCGCAAGGAGCCGCCGAGTTGGGCGTCGGGCGGCAAGGTCGTCAAGTTCGACCGGGTCGAATGGCTCTATATCCCCGACGCGACGACCAAAGTTGCCGCATTAAACGCCGGCGAGGCTGACTGGTGGGAGAACCCGCCCTTGGAGCTCGTGCCGGCGCTGACGGCGAACCCCGACATCACGATCGCCAGCGCCGATCCGCTGCCGAGCCCGATCATGGTGCGATTCAACCACCTGCTGTCGCCCTTCAACAACGTCAAGATGCGGCAGGCGGTGCTGGCGGTGACCAACCAGGCCGACTATTTGACCGCGCTCGCCGGCGACAGGAGCAATTGGCAGCTTTGCCCGTCGTTCTATACCTGCGGTACGCCGATGGCGAGCGACGCCGGCGGCGACGCTCTTACCGGCAAGCGCGACTTCGACAAGGCCAAGGCGCTGATCAAGGAAGCCGGCTACGACGGGGAGCGCATCGTCGTCATGGATGGCGTCGATCAGCCGGTCGCCCACTCGCAGGCGCTGGTCGTCAGCGATGTGCTGAAAAAGCTCGGCCTCAACGTCGAGGTGCAGTCGATGGATTGGGGCACCCTGGTCACCCGCCGTGCGCTCAAGGACCCGCTCGACAAGGGCGGCTGGAACATCTTCGCGACCGGCTGGGTCGGCGCCGACATGCTCGATCCCGTCCAGAACCTGCCGCTGCGCGCCAGCGGCGCCACCGCCTGGTTCGGCTGGCCCAAGGACGACCAGATGGAGGCGCTGCGCGCACAGTGGCTCAAGGCCGCGACGCTCGACGAGCGCAAGAAGGTCGCCGCGGCGCTGCAAGAGCGCGCCTTCGAGGTCGTGCCCTACCTGCCGAACGGCGTCTGGGCGCCTAAGACCGCCTACCGGAAAAACGTCAAGGGCGTCATCGAGGCGCCCGCGTTTTTGATGTGGAACGTCGAGAAGGTGTAAAGACCCTCACCCGGCTCGCATCGGCGATGCCGCTGCTCGCCACCCTCTCCCGCATTGCGGGAGAGGGGAGGAACCCGCCGCGAAGCGGTGGGAGGGGGAGGATCACTTCTCCAGCAACTTCGCGCCGGGCGGGGTCGGCACCTCGAACACGTTGAGCGTCACCGAGACGAACGAGTAGTAGCCGATGAGCCCGGCAAGATCGATGACGCCCTTCTTGCCCCAGCGCTTCTCGACGCGCGCATAGACGTCGTCGCTGACCCGGTGGTTCTCGTAGTAGGAGTGCGCGAATTCGTAGACGAGCCGATCGTCCGGGTCGTCGAAATGCGGCGTCTTCCGCTCGCCGATCGCGTCGATCTGTTCCTGCGTCAGCCCGGCATTGAGCCCGAGCCGGACATGCGCCGCCCATTCGAACTGCGCGGTCCAATAGCGCGCCGTGACGAGGATCGCGATCTCGGTCTGCTTCGGCGTGTACGGCGTGCCGAAGCGAACATGCGCGCCCAGGCGATGGGCGAAGTCGGCGAGCCCCGGGCTGTCCAGCCAGACATGCACCGGCGGCGGCACCGCGCCGCGCGGCCCGGCCTTGCAGTCGTCCCAGATCCGGCGTTGCTCGGGGTTCAGCTTGGCTTCGTCTTGCTGTTCGTAGCGCGGCATGGAGCGTCTCCGGTGTTGGCCCAAGGGATATTGGCAGGTTGTGGGCGCGATCATATCGTGCGCGTAGCGAACGGGAAGATGGGCGACCGAAAGAGGTTGAGGCATGCAACGACGCAAGCTTGGCGATCTGGAAGTCGGCGCGGTCGGGCTTGGCTGCGCGACGATGACGCCGTTCTATGGCGAGCCGAACCGCGACAGCGCGATCGCGACGATCCACCGGGCGCGCGAACTCGGCATCGATTTTCTCGACAGCTCCGACGCTTACGGCGCCGGCCGCAACGAGGAGCTGATCGCCGAGGCAATCGCCGGGCATCGCGGCGACTACGTGATCGCCAGCAAGTTCGGCAATATCGGCCTGCAAGGCGGCCCGAAGCTCGCCGACGGCCGGCCCGAATACCTCAAGCAATGCTGCGACAAGAGCCTGGCGCGGCTGAAGACCGATGTGATCGACCTCTATTACATCCACCGCGTCGATGCCGATGTACCGATCGAGGACACGATCGGCGCGATGGCCGAGCTGGTGCAGGCCGGCAAGGTCAAGCATCTCGGCATCTGCGAAGTCGGCGCACAGACGATCCGCCGCGCCCATGCCGTGCGCCCCATCGCGGCGATCCAGATCGAGTATTCGCTATGGAGCCGCGATGTCGAGGCGGAGATTTTGCCGCTCTGCCGTGAGCTTGGCATCGGCTTTGTTCCCTATAGCCCGCTCGGGCGCGGCTTTCTGACCGGCACGGTGACCTCGCTCGACACGCTGCGCGAAGGCGATGCGCGCCGCCGCATGCCGCGCTTCCAGGCCGAGAACCTCCAGCGCAACCTCCAGCTGGTTGAAGAGCTGAAGGCGCATGCCGCGTCGCTGAACTGTACCCCCGCGCAGCTCTGCATCGCCTGGCTGCTGTCGCGCGGCGACTTCATCGTGCCGATCGCCGGGACGAGCCACGTCCATTATCTCGAGCAGAACGCCGCCGCCGCGGGCGTCAAGCTCACGGCCGACACCGAGGACGCGCTTGACCACGTCTTCGCACCGGGTGCCGCGGGCGGCACGCGCTATCCCGAAGCATACCTGGCGCGGATCGGCATCTAGCGTCATTGCGAGGAGCGTAGTGACGAAGCAATCTCTCGCCGTTCTTGCGTCCTCCGAGGGCTTGCGAGGCACCTCAGAGTTGGACCCGAAATGAAGTCAACCCAGTCAAACAATTATCGTCTCCCCCGCAAATGCGGGGGCCCAGGGCGACCGTACCGGCGGGTCGATGGCTTAGCCTCGGCCGAGGCTGGAACTTGAACCTCCGTCTCGTCGCTCGCCCCTGGGTTCCCGCTTGCGCGGGGAAGACGAAGAAATCCAGCTCATTGGAAACTTTTGAATTCACCTCAAGTCAGCCTCAGAGGTGCGGAGCGAAGCGGAGCCTTTAGGGACGCGATGGCGCTCATCCAGATTCAACACAGCTCGCGCCGCTTGCGATTAGTCGCAATCGTGGCATCATCCTGGCAGCAAAATTGCGAGCGGGATGGGTACCCGTACGACGATAACAAACTCGGGACAGGAGGCTTCCAATGGCGACGAGGGCTCCGTACTTAAAGGCGCGGTACAGCGGTTATCATCACCGCCAGGTTCCCCGGGAAGATTCCGAGCTGACTCATGTTGGTCCGGACACGCCGTGCGGCGAGTATCTGCGCCGGTTCTGGACCCCGGTTTGCTATTCCGACGACCTGAAAGACTTGCCGTTGCGTCTTCGCATCATGGGCGAGGACCTCGTCGCTTTCCGTGATGGCACCGGCGAAGCGGGGCTTCTTGAACTTCATTGCCCGCATCGTGGCACCTCGCTCGAATTCGGCCTCGTCGGCGAGAAGGGGATACGCTGCTGCTATCACGGCTGGCTGTTCGGCTGCGACGGGACGATCCTCGAAACCCCTGGCGAGCCCGCCGACAGCACGCTGAAAGGCCGCCTGTTTCACGGCGCCTATCCGGTGCAGGAGGCGCATGGCCTCGTCTTCGCCTATCTGGGCCCGCCGGAGGAAATGCCGGCCTTCCCGACCTATGACAGCCTGGTGCGGCCGGGCTATCGGGTGATTCCCGGCCAGAAATACCTTTACCCGTGCAACTGGTTGCAGATTCTCGAAAACACAATGGACGCGATCCACACGTCCTTCCTGCACACGATCGTCAGCGGCGCGGTGTTTACCGAGGAATTTGGCGTGCTGCCCGAGCTCGAATTCATGGAGACGCCGGTCGGCATCATCTACATCGCAACGCGGCGGATCGGCGACAACATCTGGTCGCGCTCGGTCGAGAACGTGCTGCCGATCCTGCAGCAGGTCGCGCCGATCTGGGAAACCGGCCAGCAGGAAATCGGTTTCAGCGGGCCGATGATGAGCCGCTGGATCGTGCCGATCGACGACACCAACTCGATGCAGATTGAGCTCCGCCATGTGAGCGAGACCGCGGGCATCGAGACACCCGCCTGGTGGGCCGATCGCTCGGTGATGCTGCCGGGGCAAATGCCGCCCGATACTTACGAGGAGGCCCAGCGCCGCCCGCAGGATTTCGAGGCGCAGGTGTCGCAGCGGCCAGTCGCGGTGCACGGCATGGAGCACCTGGGCACGACCGACCGAGGCATCACCATGCTGCGCAACCAGATCCGCAAGGGCATCCGCGCGGTGAAATCGGGTCAGGATCCGCAGGCTTTGTTCCGCGAAGGCCATAACGGCGTGATCCCGACCTATTGCAACAACACGGTCGTACGCATCCCGCCCGCTAGGACGCCCGAAGCCGACAAGAAGCTGATGCGCGAAACCGGCCGCCGGCTCGCGCGCGGGTATATCGAGACGCCGCCGCTCCTCGCCGCCGCCGAGTAGCCAAAGGTACGCTTCCCGGCGAAGCCGGGACCTATCGGTCGGCTGCTCGAAAGGCAGAAATATGGGCCCCGGCCTGCGCCGGGGTGGCGCTCTTGGCTTGCCTCGGCGCGTGCCGCCGGTTAACGATCAGCGGCGTTATTCGGTAAGCGGCGAGGGCGAGAGATGAAGTTCGGATTGTTCGGCGGCGCGCGCACCGATCCCGGCGAGCAGGCGAGCGACAGCCGCATCTACACCGACTACATCGACTACATCTGCGAGGCCGAGCAGCTCGGCTTTCGCAGCGTGTTTCTCGTCGAGCACCATTTCACCGGCTTCGGCCAGGTCTCGGCGACGATCAATTTCCTCACCTATCTCGCGGCCAAGACCTCGACGATGCGGCTCGGCACCGCCGTGCTGGTGTTGCCGTGGCACAACCCGGCGCTCCTCGCCGAGCAGGCCGCGACGCTCGACCTTCTGTCGAACGGCCGCTTCGATTTCGGCATCGGCAAGGGCTATCGCTGGGGCGAGTTTCACGGCTTCTGCATCCCGATGCAGGAAGCCGAGGAGCGCTACCAAGAGACCGTTGCCTTTCTGCGCAAGGCGTGGACCAGCGAGGGGCGGTTCTCGCATCACGGCAAATATTGGCACTACGACGATGTCGTCATCGAGCCGGCGCCGGTGCAGAAGCCGCACCCGCCGTTTTGGATCGGCGCGGCGAGCCCCAACTCGATCCGCTGCGCCGCGGCGCAGGGCTACAATTTGCTGCTCGGCCAAGGCGGCGGACCGGAGACAGTCGCGGAAGGCATTTCGATCTACCGCCGCGCGGTCGAGGAGCAGGGGCGGGTCTACGATTCGTCGATGGTCGGGCTGACCCGTGCGCTGCACATCGCGATGAACGGCAGCGAGCGCGAGGCGGCGCTCGATCTCCGCGCCAAGTTCATGGCCCAGGTCGAGCAGCTGTCGCTGTCGCCGACCGGCGAATCGCCGACGCTCGGCCGCGCGCGCAAGCCGCTCACCCAGGCCGAGCGCCACGCCCTCACCGAGCGCGACGCGCTGATCGGCAAGCCTGACGAGATCATCCGCCGCATCAAAAAACTTCAAGAAGGCGGCGTCGAATACATCATGGTGATCGACTTCACCGCCTCGCTCGACCACCTGCGCCTGTTCGCGCGCGAGGTGATGCCGGCGTTCGCGTAGCCGCTCTGGCGGATACGCCTATTCCGGCACCGGGTTTAGCGCGGTCGCGAGCAGGTGGCCGAGCCATACCGCGATCAGGCAGATCACCACCGACAGCAGGACATTGGCGCCGGCCTGGGCCCAATGATTTTCGCGCGCGAGGTCCATCGTCTGCAGGCTGAATGCGGAAAACGTCGTGAACCCGCCGCAAATCCCGACCATGACAAAGGCGCGCGCCTCGAACGACGCGACGAACCGGCCGCCCGGCCCGGTGAACGTCGCGAAAAACCCGATCACGAACGATCCGACGATGTTGATGAGGATCGTCCCCCACGGGAATTGCGGCCCCAGTATTTCTGCGACAAACGCCGCGAGCCAGAACCGCGCCATGCTGCCGAGCGCGCCGCCGACGCCGACCCAGAGATAGGTTGTGATCATGTACCGCGTCTCCAGAGGCCCCCAGCGCAACAAAAAACCCGCCTTGGCGGCGGGTTCCAGACAAAGTCCCACCGTTGATCCGGTAGGAGTCATCAGCCCCAAGGGAACTTGACCGGGGCGGTTTCGGGGAACTCCATCCCCATCAACCGGCAAGATGCAACCTGCCGCCTTAGCTCGTCAATCGCCTGCGTCCTTCGAGATGCGTCCTGCGGAGACGCAACGGAGCCTCGAAGGACGCACCGTCATCAACGCTGCTCAAATATCCGCATAAACATGCGTTTCAGCGCGCGCCCCGGGATGGGTGACCGCGCCTTGTTCGGCGTCGCCGACGGTCTGCGCGTATTTCCACAGCGTGCCGGCGTTGTAGTCGGTGCGGCGCGGCGCCCAGGCGGCTTTGCGCGCGGCGAGCTCGGCATCGCTCAAATGCACGTCGATCGTGCCCTTGACCGCGTCGATCGTGATCGCGTCGCCGTCCTTGAGGAGGCCGATCGGGCCGCCGACCGCCGCCTCCGGCCCGACATGGCCGATGCAGAAGCCGTGACTCGCCCCGGAGAACCGGCCGTCAGTGATGAGCGCGACCTTCTCGCCCATCCCTTGGCCCACCAGAGCGCCGGTGGTCGACAGCATCTCGCGCATGCCCGGCCCGCCTTTCGGGCCCTCGTAGCGGATAATGATGATATCGCCTTCCTTGTAAGTGCGGTTGGTGACCGCCTGGAAGGCATCCTCCTCGCAGTCGAAGCAGCGGGCCGGGCCGGTGAACTCAAGCCGCTCCATGCCGGCAACCTTTACGATCGCCCCTTGCGGCGCGAGGTTGCCCTTGAGCACCACGACCCCGCCGGTCGGTGAGAACGGGTTGGAGGCCGGCCGCACAACGTTCTGACCGCTCGGAAATTTCACGTCCTTCAGGTTTTCGGCAATCGTCTTGCCGGTGACCGTGATGCAGTCGCCGTGCAGATAGCCGCCGTCGAGCAGCGCTTTCATCAGCACCGGCACGCCGCCGATGTCGTAAAGGTCTTTCATCACGTATTCGCCGCCCGGCTTGAGATTGCCGATATAGGGCGTGCGTGCGTAGATCTTGCCGACTTCGTGCAGGTCGAAATCGATCCCCGCCTCGTTGGCGATCGCCGGCAGATGCAGCCCGGAATTGGTCGAGCCGCCCGCAGCCGCGACGACCGCGGCGGCGTTCTCAAGGGACTTCCGGGTGACGATATCGCGCGGCCGCAGATTCATGCGGAGCAGCGCCATGACCTGCTGGCCCGAGGCCTCGGCATAGGCGTCGCGCGAGTCGTAGGGCGCCGGCGCGCCGGCCGAGCCGGGGAGGGCGAGCCCGATCGCCTCGGAGACGGCGGCCATCGTGTTCGCGGTGAACATGCCGCCGCACGACCCCGATGACGGGCAGGCAACGCATTCGAGCTCGTGCAGCTCCTCGTCGGTCGCGGCCTTGACGCTGTGCTTGCCGACCCATTCGTAGACATCGCCAATGGTTACGTCGTGGCCTTGGAAGCGGCCCGGCATGATCGAGCCGCCATACATAAAGACGCTCGGCACGTTGAGCCGCACCATCGCCATCATCATGCCGGGCAGCGATTTGTCGCAGCCGGCGAGGCCGACCAGCGCGTCGTAGCAATGTCCGCGCATCGTCAGCTCGACGGAATTGGCGATGATCTCGCGGCTGATCAGTGACGATTTCATCCCGGCATGGCCCATCGCGATGCCGTCGGTGACGGTGATCGTGGTGAATTCGCGCGGCGTGCCGTGCTGCGCGGCGACGCCCTTCTTCGCCGCCTGCGCCTGGCGGGCGAGCGCGATGTTGCACGGCGCCGCCTCGTTCCAGGTCGTCGCGACGCCGACCAGCGGCTGGTCCTCGATCTGCTCGCGGGTCAGCCCCATCGAGTAGAGGAAGGCGCGGTGCGGCGCGCGCTCGGGCCCGACCGTGACGTGCCGGCTCGGCAGGCGCGACTTGTCGAAGACGGGGGAACGTATGTCGTCGGGCATGGCCGATCTCCTGATGGCGCGGCAATTGACGCAATGGTGAGCAAGCTTGGGCCAACCTAATGGCCGCTTATCGCGCAATCAACCGCGCAGGAGGATGCTCAGGGTTTGCGCATTCGCTGACGACGGCGCAATCTTGGCCGCGGCAATAAGCGGGAGGGCGCGAGGATGGCGACCGTCTTGGATAGGGAAGAAGTGCGGGTGCGGCCGACCGGCTCGGCGCTCACGGCCGATGTCGAGGGGGTCGACCTTTCGGGGCCGCTGTCGCCCGAGTTGATGGCGGCGATCAAGCGGGCCTGGGGCGACCACCTGGTGCTGCGCTTCCGTGGCCAGCGTCTCTCGGACGACGACCTGATGCGTTTCAGCCGCCAGTTCGGCGAGCTCGACTGGGCGCCGGTCGCGGCGACCAACGACGCGCCCGAGGGCCGGGAATACGTCATGGTCGTCTCCAACGTGGTGGAGAACGGTCAGGCGATCGGCCAGCTCGGCGCCTACGAAGCGCTGTGGCACACCGACATGTCGTACACCGCCGAGCCGCCAATGGCCTCGGCGCTCTATTCGCTCGAAGCGCCGCCGTCGGGCGGCGACACCGGGTTCTGCAATATGTATCTGGCGCTCGAGACGCTGGCGGCGGATTTGCGCCGCGCCGTCGAGGGCAGGATCTGCATCCATGACGCAAGCCGCAACAGCGCCGGCGAGTTGCGCCGCGGCTATGTCGACGCGCCCGACGCCTCGCGGACGGTCGGCGCCGCGCATCCCATCGTCCGCACCCATCCGGACACCGGCCGCAAGGCGCTGTTCCTCGGCCGGCGGCGCAACGCCTACATCCAGGGCCTCGCCCTCGCCGACAGCGAGGCGCTGCTCGACGCGCTGTGGGCGCATGCGACCAAGGAGGAATTCTCCTGGTATCAGCAGTGGCGTGCCGGTGATCTGATCCTGTGGGACAATCGCTGCGTGATGCATCGGCGCGACGCGTTCGATCCCGCGACGCGCCGGGTCATGCATCGCACCCAGATAAAGGGCGACCGACCGTACTGAGCCGTTGCACGTCAGTCGGCCGCCATCTCGGTCCCGTTATTGCCGTTCTGCCGCTCGCGGATCCTGTGGACGATGCAAGCCCACAGGTCGCGGGCGGCGAGGTCCCCGCGGTCGATCAGTCGGTTGAGATAAATCGTCGCCTCGCGAGCGGCGTCGGCGCCATGGCGGGCGATCATCCCTTGCGCGCCGTGCTGCGGCGCCTTGGCGCTTGCATGCCGGCCGTGGAGCTTGCACAACGGCATCGCTGTGCCGTGAGGGAGGGACGAATGCGGCGATGGCTTCCGTTATTGCTGGTTCTGGGCGCATGCTCGTCGGGGGCGCCCGACACGGCGAAACTGACGCTGCGCAACATGCAGTGGGATCACGTCAACATGCAGGTCGTGATCACCAAGGGTTCGGACTGTGACGAGCACAGCCCCGATTTCGTGGGCTCGCAGAATTTCGTACTCCACCAGGATCAGACCAAGACGATCACCGCGCCGCCCGAGACCAGCATCTGCTGGCGCCATGACCGCTATCCGAGCAACCCGCATCCCGGCGAATGGTCGGGCTGGAGCCGGGCGATCATGTTCCCGGGCAGCGACACGACGACCGATATCTAGCGCCCGGGCTACTCCGCCGCCCGCATTCTGGCGGGCGCCGGCCCGCCCAGCGAGGCGTCGATCTCCTCGATCGAGCGCCCGCTGGTCTCGATGCCGAGGATTAGGAATGCAACCGCCGCGAGCGCCGCCCAGAAGGCGAGGAAATACATCGCCGGCACCAGCGCGCCGACGCTTGCCGCCGGCTTCAGGAAGTTGCCGCCGCCGACGATCAGCGCCAGCCCAAGCGGGCTGATGATCTTGCCGAGATTGCCGACGCCGTAGCCCAGCCCCATGCCGCTCGCGCGCAACCCGCCGGGCCAGACCTCGGCCATATAGGGGGCGATAATCGCGTAGGAGCCGCCGCCGAAGAACGAGTGCCCTACCAGCATCAGCCAGAACACCGAGACCGGACCGATCATCAGATCGGCGAGATACCCTGCGGCTATCAGTGTCACCACCGAGCCGACGCAGGCAAAAATCCCCGCCGGACGGCGGCCCATGAAATCGGCCAGCCAGGCGCAGGTGATGCGCCCGATGAAGGCGCTGAGGCCGACCCAGATCATCAGGAACGAGGCGTGCTCCGGCGTCGTGTGCAGCAACAGGAGAAGCAGCGTCGGCGCCCACAGGGCCAGCCCGACGCCGCTCGTCTGCGACAGCCCGGTCAGACAGACCAGCGCCACGCTGCGCGGATATTTGAACAATTCGCGCCACGGCGTGTGTGCGAACTCGGGCAGGTCGGCCGGCACCTCGATCGTTGCGGGATCGGCCTGCAGCGCCCAAGCGATCGAGCGGCGCGCTTCGTCTCGCCGGCCGCGGCGGATGAGCCAGCGCGGCGACTCCGGCACCCAGGCGCGGATCAACAGCGTGACCAAAGCCGGCAGCAATCCGACGAGAAACAATCCCCTCCAGCCGATAACCGGGCCGAGATAGGCGCCGCAAGCGGCGCCAAGCGCGCCGCCGATCGAAATCGTCGACGTCACTAGTCCGCCGATGAACCCGCGCTTCGACGACGGCACGAACTCTTGCACCAGCGGCAAATCGACGACGTTGAGCCCCGCGACACCGACACCGACCCAGAAGCGGAAGAAAGCGAGGATCAGCCATCCGTATTGGTCGGGCGTGAAGGCCATGATCCCCGTCGCCAGGGAGAAATTGAGCGCGGTCATGATGAACACTTTGCGGCGGCCGATCTTGTCGGCCATCCAGCCCCAGAAGAACGCGCCCGGGATCGCGCCGACGCCCGCGGCGAGCAGGATCACCCCCGACTCCATGAACGACAGGTGCCATGCCTTGACGATAAAGGTCAGCACGTAGCCGATCAGGAAAAAGTCGAAGAAATCGAGCATGTCGCCGAGGATCGCCGCCGACACGATCTTCCACTGGTTCGCGGTCAGCTTTTGCTGCCGTTCCAAGGCCTCCAGCATCGCGTGCTCCCTGCGTAAAAGGACTCGCACTCAGCGATGTTTTTTGTTTTGCCGCCCCGGCCCCGCCACCCGGGGGCCGCGGCGCACTATGACAATCTGCCGCAGTGCGACAATAGCGCACAGTAGGGGGTGGATGTCGAGCCGGCATTCCCGGTCCTCACCGCAACGTGTCGGTATACGGCGCCGGGTTTCTTGACTTAAGCTATTCGCCGTCTCACCGACCGGGTCAGCGCCAGGAGATTTTCATGCAGGTCATCAACGCAATCGCCAAAATCCTCAAGAAAGAGGGCGTCGACTGGCTGATCGGCTACCCGGTCAATCCGATCATTGAGGGTGCGGCGCAGGAAGACATCCGCACGATCATGGTGCGCCAGGAGCGCATTGGCCTGCACATGTGCGATGCCGTCGCCAAGACCACGTCGGGCGACAAGATCGGCGTCTTCGTCATGCAGCACGGGCCCGGCACCGAGAACGCCTTTGGCGGCGTCGCGCAATCCTATGGCGACTCCACACCGGTCGTGGTGCTGCCGGCCGGCTACGCGCGCAACCTCAACCAGGTGCACCCGAATTTCAATGCCGCGCTCAATTTCCGCCACGTCACCAAGCTGTCGGAGCAAGTGACGGTCGCCGACGCGACGGTCGAGGCGTTGCGCCGCGCCTATACCACGGTGAAAAACGGCCGTCCCGGCCCGGTGCTCGTCGAGTTCCCGACCGACATCCTGCGCTCGGAAATTCCCGATGCGCTGGTCGACGAATACAAGCCGGCGCCAGTGCTGAAGAGCGGCCCCGATCCGCGGGATGTGTCGAAGATCGCCGAGGCGCTGGTCGCCGCCGAGCGGCCGGTCATCTGCGCCGGGCAGGGCGTGCATTATGGCAAGGCATGGCCGCAGCTGAAGGCGCTCGCCGAGCTCCTGGAGTCGCCGGTGATGACGACGCTCGGCGGCAAGAGCGCTTTTCCGGAGAGCCATGCGCTGTCCTTGGGCTCGGGCGGCATCGGCATCGGCGGCCATCTCTGGCATTTCCTGCAGAACACCGACTTCATCTTCGGCATTGGTTGCAGCTTTACCCGCACCAGCTTTGGCACCGCGATGCCAAAGGGCAAGAAGATCGCCCACGCGACCCTCGACCCCTATGCCGTCAACAAGGACATACCGGTCGATCTCGCGGCGGTCGGCGATGCCGGCCTGGTGCTCGACGCGGTGCTTGCGGAAGTCCGCGACCGGCTCAAGGGCAAGCAGCGGGACCGGCTCGCCGGCGTCGCGCGTGAAATCCGTGGTCACCGCGAGGAATGGCTCGGCAAGTGGATGCACCGCCTGACCGCGGACACCGCGCCGATCTCGCCCTACCGCGTGGTCTGGGACCTGCTGCACACGGTCGATGTCGACAATACGATCATCACCCATGATGCCGGCAGCCCGCGCGACCAGATCTCGCCGTTCTGGCAGAGCAACAAGCCGCTCTCCTATCTCGGCTGGGGCAAGACCACCCAGCTCGGCTATGGCCTCGGCCTGGCGATGGGCGCCAAGCTCGCCAACCCCGACAAGCTCTGCGTCAATTTCTGGGGCGATGCGGCGATCGGCTTCACCGGCATGGATTTCGAGACGGCGGTGCGCGAGCGGCTGCCGATCCTCTCGATCCTGTCGAACAATTTCTCGATGGCCATCGAGCTCAAGGTCATGCCGATCTCGACCGAAAAGTACCGCTCGACCGACATCAGCGGCAATTACGCCGACTTCGCCAAGGCGCTCGGCGGCTACGGCGAGCGTGTCACCGAGCCGGGCCAGATCAAGGAGGCGATCAAGCGCGGCATCGCCGCCACCAAGGACGGCAAGCCGGCGCTTCTCGAATTCATCACCGAGAAGGCGACCGACGTCTCGCGATATCCGTAAGGGTCGTCATTGCGAGCGCAACGAAGCAGTCTCCTCTCCCAGGAGTTCGACCCGCCGAGATTGCTTCGTCGCTGTGCTCCTCGTAATGACGGCAGGGGTGGGACGGCTGGATGGACGTCTACCACATCTGGTTCAACCTCAAGCCGGGCGTGCGCGACCTCGATTTTGTCGAGAACGCGCGGGCGTATCTCAATCATTTGCAAGAGTCCGGGCATCTCGCTGGTATCGCATCACCAGATGCAAGCTCGGGAAAGCTTCCACCATGCTGTCAATACAAAGGTGCAGGACGTATTCTTTGCCCTCTACCGCGACTTCCCGGACCCGCAGCGGGTGACGGGACAGTAAAAATTCTAGGACAGGAGGACGCCATGCCGCTGCCGCAGGACATCCGTCCAATTTTCCAGGACATCCAGGACACGCTGTTCCGCTCGGACGCGCCGTGGATCGAGCGATCACCGCTTCACAAGGTCAAGGTGCTGTGGGTCGGCCGCGAGACCGGCGGCTGGGCAACGCTGCATTATTGGAAGGAGGGTTTTACTGCCGCGCCGCACAAGCATCTCGGCGGCGCGCATGTGTGGATCGTCTCGGGCAAGCTGCAGGTGCGCGACGGCGTGCTCAACGCCGGCGACTATGTCTATGAACCCTCGGGCGTGCTGCACGACGCGACGACCGCGCTCGAGGACACGACCTTTCTCTTTATCGCGACCGGGCCGGTGCTGTTCTTCGACGAGAACGGCTTCACCCGCTACACCAACTGGGAAGAGATCGAGAAGATGCGCGCCTCGGCCGAAGGGCTGGCGAAGGCGGCTGAGTAACAATACACGCTTCCCGGCGAAAGCCGGGACCCATCCGTCCGCCGCCTCTGGCGCCCGAAAGTGGCCCCCGACTTTCGTCGGGGAGCGGAGTTTCGGCTACCCGTGACGAGCCTTGCTATCCACCGGCGCTTCGGCGCGCTCGGTCATGCCGTAGTCGCGGATGACGCCGGCGATCCGCAGGCGATAGTCGCGGAACAGTTCGCCGCGGCCTTTGGCCTGCGCCATGCGATGGCTTTCGACCCGGCGCCATCCGGCAATCGCGGCATCGTCGCGCCAGAACGAGAGCGACAAAATCTTGCCGGGGTCGGTGAGACTCTGGAACCGCTCGATCGAGATGAACCCGTCCATCTTTTCGAGCGTCGGCCGCAGCGCCGCGGCGATGTCGAGATATTCCTGGCGGCCTTCCTCTTGCGGCCAGACTTCGAAGATCACGGCATGCATGGGCAGCTCCCACAGTGTCGAGCCATCATAGCCCCTCGCGCGTCGAAGAGGTTACGATGGCGGCCGAAGCAAGGATTTTGGCGATGGACCACGTACAGCTTCTCGACCGCTTGCGCCAACGCCTCGGCCCCGCCGGCATCCTCACCGATCCCGTCGATACAGACCCCTATTGCGAGGATTGGCGGCGGCTTTATCACGGCCGCACACCGGCCGTGCTGCGCCCGGCGAACAGCGCGGAAGTCGCCGACGCGGTGCGACTTTGCGCCGAGGCCGGCGCGCCGATCGTGCCGCAAGGCGGCAACACTTCGATGGTCGGCGGCGCCGCGGTCAGCGAGGACGGCTCGCAACTCATCCTGTCCCTCACGCGCATGAACCGGGTGCGCGGGATCGACCCGGTCGACATGACCATGGAGATCGAGGCAGGGGTCACCCTGAAGGGCGCGCAGAACGCCGCGGAAGAAGCCGGCTGCCTGCTGCCGCTGTCGATCAGCTCCGAAGGCTCGGCGCAAATCGGCGGCGTACTCGCGACCAATGCCGGCGGCAACAATACGGTGCGTTACGGCAACGCCCGCGACCTCACGCTCGGGCTCGAGGTCGTGCTGCCCGACGGCGCGGTGTGGAACGGCCTGCGCCGCCTGCACAAGGATAATACCGGCTACTGCCTGCGCCAGCTGTTTGTCGGCAGCGAGGGCACGCTCGGCATCATCACCGCCGCGGTGCTGAAGCTCTTTCCGCGGCCGCGCGAGGTCGAGGTGGCGCTTTGCGCGGTGGCTTCGCCAGAGGCGGCGCTACAGCTCTTTCAAGCCTGCCAACAGCAGGACCCGGCGGCGATTCAGGCTTTTGAATACATGTCGGGCGCCGGGATGGCGCTGGTCGAACGCTTTATTCCCGACGCAAAGCCCCCGCTCGCCGCCCCGGCCGCGCATTACGTGCTCCTCGAACTCGCGACGCCGCGCCAGGGCGCCGGCTTGCGCGCCGCGCTCGAAGAGCTGCTCGCGTCGGCGATGGAGCAGGGCATCGTCGCCGACGCGGTGATCGCGGAGAGCGGACCGCAGCGCGCCGCGATCTGGAAGCTGCGCGAGGAGCATTCCGAGGCGCAGAAGCGCGCCGGCGCCTCGGTCAAGAACGACATCTCGGTGCCGGTGTCGCGCGTCCCCGAACTGATACGCCGTGCGACCATGGAATGCGAGCGGCTCATCCCCGGCATACGCTGCGTGCCGTTCGGCCATCTCGGCGACGGTAACATCCACTTCAACCTGGTGCAGCCCGAGGGCGCCGACGGCGCGGTCTTTATGGCGCGCGACCACGAGCTGATGGACGCGGTCAACGCGATCGTCCGCGATCTCGACGGCAGCTTTTCGGCCGAGCACGGCATCGGGCCTTTGAAGGCCTACATGATGCCCGAGTGGCGCGGCGGCGCCGAGCTCGACCTCATGCGAAAGATCAAGGCGGCGATCGACCCGGCCGGCCTGCTCAATCCGGGGAAGATGCTGCCATAATCGTCATCCGGTGAAGGTGGGGCATCTCGGCCCAGGTTTCTTTGGACCGGCTTTTGCATGATCTTTGAGCGGTTCCACTCCGATCCGACAGGAAGCCTCATGAGCGCCGACACCGAAACCTTGGGTGAGGGCACGATTACCGCACCGGCGGCGCGCTGGGTACAGCTTGCGCTTGGCCTCGTTTGCATGATGGCGATCTCGAGCCCGCAATATGTCTGGGCGCTGTTCACCAAGCCGCTGGGCGCCGCGCTCGCGGTCACGCCTGCGGCGCTGCAGGTGACGTTTTCGCTGCTGATCGTGCTGCAGACCTTCTTCTCGCCGTTGCAAGGCTGGCTGGTCGATCGGTTCGGGCCGCGCCTGCTGATCGCCGCCGGCGGGCTTCTGTCCGGGCTGGGCTGGGTTTGTGCTTCCTATGCAACCTCGCTTTCGGGGCTCTATCTGAGCTACGGGATCGTCTGTGGGGTCGGCACTGGCATCGTCTATGTCGGGGTGGTGGGACAGATGGTGCGCTGGTTCCCGGATGCGCGCGGTTTTGCCGCCGGGATGGTTGCGGCCGGCTACGGCGTGGGCGCGATCCTGACAACATTTCCGATCAGCGCCAGCATCGCTGACGCGGGCTACCAGACGACGCTGCTGCGCTACGGAATCATTTTCGCCGTGATCGGCGTTGCTGCTGCTTTGGGCCTGCGCCCGCCGCCCGCGACAACGGCCGCTAAAGCTGCCGATACGGTAGGCGTCGGCAGCGCGACGATGCTGAAGAGCCCGATCTTCTGGCTGATGTTCGTGATGATGAGCCTGATGTCGACCTCGGGGCTCATGGTCATCTCGCAGATCGGCAATTTGGCCGCCGATTACGGCATCGCCAAGCTGACGGTCTGGGGGATGGCGGCGCTGCCGCTGGCGCTGACCATCGACCGTTTCACCAACGGGCTGACGCGGCCGTTTTTCGGCTGGCTATCCGACCGCATCGGCCGCGAGAACACGATGTTCCTTGCGTTCTCGCTCGAAGCCATCGCGATGCTCCTGTGGCTGATGATCATCACCGACCCGTTATGGTTCGCGCTTTTGTCCGGCGTCGTGTTTTTCGGCTGGGGGGAGATCTTCTCGCTGTTCCCGTCGACCCTGACCGACACGTTCGGCCCGCGCAACGCGACGCAGAATTACGGCTTCCTCTATATCGCGCAGGGCATCGGCTCGATTTTTGGCGGCCCACTCGCCGCCTTGCTGCATCAGGGCACTGGCAGCTGGGCGGCGGTTTTCGCCGTGTGCATCGCCTCGGACCTGACCGCCGGGCTGCTCGCGCTGTTCGTGTTGAAGCCGCTGCGCGCCGCGCGCGCTTAAAGCGGCCAGGCGCCGCCGGGGAAGGTGACGATCGGCACCATCGCTCCGGCCTCGACGGCCGGCGCGTGCGGTGGGCGGATCACCAGGCAGTCGGATGAGGCGAGCGGCCGCATCATCGATGAATCCTGTACCGGGAACGGGGTCGCTTCGAGCACGCCGTCGGCCCCGCGCGTGAGCGTCGAGCGCAGGTAGTCCTGGCGACGGTCGTTCTGCCGCAAGTCGCGGCCGAGTCGCGCCATCTGCTGCGGCTCGGCCTTGTCGGGCAATCCGGCCAGCCGCTCCATCGCCGGTTTCAGAAACAACAGCGAGCAAACCAGTGTCGAAACCGGGTTGCCGGGCAGCCCGATCATCGGTGTCGAGCGATAACGTCCCGACATCAGCGGCTTGCCGGGCCGCATCGCGATCTCCCAGAAATCGATCGCCAGCCCGTCTTCCGACAGCACGCCGCGCACCAGATCGTGCTCGCCAACCGACACGCCGCCGGTGCTGACAAGCAGATCGACCCCGCGCGCGCCGCTCGCGAAGGTGCGCAGCGCGTCGGCGTCGTCGGGCGCGTTGCCGAGGCTCACCGGCACGCCGCCGCATGCCGTGACGAACGCCGCCAGCGCCAGCGCATTCGAGCTGACGATCTGGTGCGGCCCGATCGGCTCGCCCGGCATCACCACCTCATCGCCGGTCGAAAGGATGCCGACCATCGGCCGCCGGTGCACGAACAGCCACGGCCGGTTCATCGCCGCGGCAAGCCCGATATGGCGCGGTGAGAGGCGCGTGCCCTTGTGCAGCAGCACGTCGCCTTCGGCGAAGTCGAGCCCGGCGCGCCGCACATAGGTTCCCAGTTTGGCGCCCTCGACGACGCGCACCGTGTCGCCGTCGCGCTCGGTGTCCTCCTGGATGACGATCGTGTCGGCGCCCTCGGGCAACGGCGCGCCGGTGAAGATGCGCGCCGCCTCGCCCTTGTCGAGAATGCCGGAAAACCCGGCCCCCGCTGGAATCTCTGCGATGATCCGCAAATTGACCGGGACGGTTTCGACATCCGCCGCGCGCACCGCATAGCCGTCCATCGCCGAGGCCGCAAAAGGCGGTTGGGTGCGGCGCGCGGCGATATCCCCGGCGAGCACCCGCCCAACCGCGTCCGACACCGAAACTTGCTCGGACGGCAGGGCCACGAGCGGCGACAACAGCCGCGCGAGGGCTTCTTCGACCGAAATCATACTTCAACTCCTTCCTTCGCCTTTCCCGCGAAAGCGGGAACCCCGGGCGACCGCCCCGTCGCTCGCCCCTGGCCCCCCGCCGGAGTTTATCCTCGGGCCGCGCTGCGCGCAGACCCGGGGACGGGGACGACGAAAATAGTTACGACGCGACGAAATCGCCCGACTTGCCGCCCGATTTGCGCAGCAAACGCAGGTCGGTGACGGTCATTCCGCGGTCGATCGCTTTGCACATGTCATAAATAGTGAGCGCCGCGACGCTTGCCGCGGTCAGCGCCTCCATCTCGACCCCGGTGCGGCCCTTGAGCCGGCATGTCGCGGTGATCTCGACCGAAGAAGTGGCGCGGACGCAGACCAGCTCGACCTCGACCGAAGTCAACGCCAGCGGGTGGCACAGCGGTATCAAATCCGCGGTCTTTTTCGCCGCCATGATGCCGGCGATCCGGGCGACCTGCAGCACATCCCCCTTGGCGATGTCGCCCGCCTGGATGCGCGCCAGCGTCTCGGGCTTCATGGCGACCCGAGCGCCGGCGACCGCCACCCGCTCGGTCTCGTCCTTGGCCGATACATCGACCATGCGCGCGCGGCCTTCGGTGTCGACATGGCTGAGATCGGGGAGGCGCAACAGCATGCGGGTCGCCGCGGCGACATCCTTCTCGCGCATCAGCAACTCGCCGACGAGGAAACAGCGCGCGTTCACCGCCGCCAGCCGGTCGAGGTCGGCGGGCGTGTTGAGCCCGCTTTCGCCGACCGCGATGCGGTCGTGCGGCACCAGCGGCGCCAGCGCCTCGGCGGTCTTGAGATCGACCTTCAGCGTCTTGAGGTCGCGGTTGTTGATGCCGATCAGGCTTGCATCGAGCCTCAAGGCGCGATCGAGCTCGGCGCGGTCGTGCACCTCGACCAGTACATCCATGCCGAGCGCCTTGGCTTCATCGGCGAAATCGCGCGCCTCACTGTCGTCGAGGCACGCCATGATCAAGAGGATGCAGTCGGCGCCGAGGGCGCGGCTCTCCAGCACCTGGTAGTGGTCGACGATGAAATCCTTGCGCAATACGGGAAGCCCGACAGCTTTGCGCGCCGCGACCAGATACTCGTCGCGTCCCTGGAAATACGGCTCGTCGGTCAGCACCGAGAGACATGTTGCTCCGCCCGCTTCATAGGCGCGGGCGAGGGCAGGGGGATCAAAATCCGCGCGGATCAGCCCCTTGCTGGGCGAGGCCTTCTTGATCTCGGCGATGAGGCCGTAATTCCCCGCGCCGACCTTGCGCGCCAGCGCATCGGCGAAGCCGCGCGGCGGCGGCGCGTTATCGATGCGCTTCAGCAGCGTCGGCACCGGCATCTCGCGCTTCTTCGCTGCGACATGCTCGCGCTTGCGGTCGCAGATCTCCGTAAGGACGTTGTCTTCGCGCGCGGTCACTTGTTGGTCTCCGCGATCAGCCGCGCCAGCACCTCCGCCGCCTTGCCGCTGTCGATCGTGTCGGCGGCAAGCGCCGCGCCCTCCCGCAAATCCGCCGCGCGGCCGGCGATGACGAGCGTCGCTCCGGCGTTGAGCAGCACGATGTCCCGCAGCTTGCCTTTTTCGCCCGCCAGCACGCCGCGCATCAGCGCCGCGTTGTGCGCCGGATCGCCCCCCTTGAGGTCGTCGAGCGTCGCGCGCTCGATGCCGGCGTCCTCCGGCGCCACCTCGAAGCTGCGCACCTTGCCGTCCTTGAATTCCGCGATGGTCGTCGTGCCGGCGGTGGTGATCTCGTCGAGGCCCGAGCCGTGCACCACCCAGGCATGCTCGGCGCCAAGCCGGCCCAGTACCTCAGCCATCGGCACCACCCATTGCGGCGCGAACACCCCGACCAGCAGGCGCTTGGCGCCCGCCGGGTTCGACAGTGGGCCCAGAATATTGAAGATCGTCCGCGTGCCGAGTTCGACGCGGGTCGGGCCGACATGGCGCATGGCGCCGTGATGACGCGGCGCCATCAGAAAGCAGATGCCGACCTCCCACAAGCAGCGCTGCACAATCGCCATTTCGCACTCGATATTGACGCCGAGCGCGGTCAGCACGTCGGCCGCGCCAGACTTCGACGAGAACGCGCGATTGCCATGCTTGGCGACCGGCACGCCGGCGCCGGCCACCACAAGCCCGGTCGCGGTCGAGATGTTGAATGTGCCCGATGCGTCGCCGCCGGTGCCGACCGTGTCGATCGTGCCTGGCGGCGCGTCGATCGTCAGCGCCTTCGAGCGCATGATCCGCGCCGCGCCGGTGATCTCGTCGACCGTCTCGCCGCGCACCCGCATGCCCATCAACAGCCCGCCCATCTGCGATGGCGTGGCGTTGCCGGACATGATGATCTCGAAGGCCTCCTCGGCCTCCGCCTCGCTCAGCCGCTCGCCGGCGGCGACGCGGGCGATCAGCGGGCGCAGGTCGCTCACGGCTGGCCGTCCTTCGCTTCGACAGACATGCTTTGCAACCGCTCTCGATCCAAAAGGTAATGTTTCTTATATCACTTCGCCATTCGCTATCATTCAACTCGTCATCGGGGAGGGACGGCGGCGTGGCCCGGAGAAGCATGACCGCGGGTTACGCCTGGCAGGCGCCGGATCTTTTGCGCCGGTACGAAAGCATCACCTTCGCCGCCGCGCATCGCGCCATCCTGCACCTCATCCCGCGCGAGCCGAGCGACGTTGTCGATATCGGGGCCGGGACGGGGCGGGATGCGGCCGCTTTCGCCGGGATGGGCCATCGCGTCGTCGCGGTCGAGCCGACGGCCGAAATGCGGCTTGGCGCGATGAGGCTGCATCCATCGCCGCGGATCGAATGGCTCGACGACAGCCTCCCCGACCTGACGCTGCTGACGGCGCGGCGGGAGACCTACGATCTGGTCATGCTGACCGCGGTATGGATGCATCTCGACAAGAAACAGCGGCGGCGCGCTATGACGAAAGTATCGTCGCTGGTGCGGACTGGCGGAATGATGTCGCTGACGCTGCGTCATGGGCCGGTTCCCGCCGGACGGCGGATGTTCGCAGTCTCGGCCGAGGAAACCGTCGGGCTGGCGGCGGCTCGGGGGCTGAGGGTCGCGCTGGAGCTGGAAGCGCAGCCTTCGCTGGGGCAGGTTGGGGTGACCTGGACGCGATTGGTTTTCAAGCGGGAGGGATAGATGAACCTCGAAGGCGGCTGCGCCTGCGGCGCGATCCGTTACCGGCTGACCAACAGCCCGATGATCGTCCACGCCTGCCATTGCCGCGACTGTCAGAAGATAAGCGGCGCCGCCTTCGCGCTCAATCTGTGGATCGAGCGCAAATTCGTCGAGGCGAGCGGTGAGGCGCCGGTCGCCTTCGCGGTGCCGGCCGGCGCCAGCGGCAAGCCGCACGATGTGCTGCGCTGCGGAAAATGCGGCACTGCGCTATGGCACAAGTACCACGCCGCGCCTGGTGACACGGTGCTGCTCTGCGCCGGCTCGCTCGACGACCCGTCGCAAGTCGCGCCGGATGTCCACATCTTCACGCGCAGCAAGCTGCCTTGGCTCGAACTGCCGAAGGACGCCCGCGTCTTCGAGGGCTACTATAAAACCGCCGAGGTCTGGTCGCCCGAAAGCCTCGAGCGCTGGAAGGCGCTTTCGCTTAAATAACTGCCGCTCCGCGACGAAAGTCGGATGCACCGATCAGCGGGCGGAAAGCTGCGGGGTTGATCCCAGCTTCGCCGGGAAGCGAATGAACGTCGCGTTGCGGCCGAGGCACTCGCCTGCTATAACCCCCGCATGATCGCGTTCATTCGCTCGGCACAGTGGTGGTGGCCTGTCTGACAGAGGCGGCCCGTTTTGTCATGTTCCGTATAGGCCGCCTCGGAGAACCGGGCGGCCTTCGTCATATCTAGGGCAAGGCTCCGCAGGTCCCCGAGGCGGCATCTCGAAGGGGACCCTGAGATGCAGTCCAAAACTTACACGACCGAAGGCGGCGTTGAGGTCACGCGCGAGATCGTCGCGCGACCCTACAGCTCGGCCGACACGGCGCTCGCCGAGGCGCTCGATCGAAAACGCGGCGTGCTGTTCTCGTCGAGCTTCGAGTTTCCCGGCCGCTACACACGCTGGGACATGGGGTTTGTCGATCCGCCGCTGGCCTTTATCGCGCGCGGCCGCGCCTTTGCGGTCGAGGCACTCAACCAGCGTGGCGCGGTGCTGATCGGCGCGATAGCCGGCGCGCTCGGAAAACTCGACGCGGTGGAGATGGCCCCCGTCACCGCGACCCGGCTCGACGGCACGATCCGCGAGTCGACGAAACGCTTCCCGGAGGAGCAGCGCAGCCGGCAGCCGAGCGTCTTCTCGGTGCTGCGCGCGCTGATCGCGCTGTTCAAAAGCGCCGAGGACGAGCATCTCGGCTTTTACGGCGCGTTCGGCTACGACCTCGTCTTCCAGTTTGAGCCGATGCAACTTCGCCTGCCGCGCCTCGCGGACCAGCGCGACTTGGTGCTCTATCTGCCCGACGAAATCCTCATCGTTGATCACATGCGCCAGCACGCGGCGCATTACCGCTACGAGTTCGAAGCCGGCGAGCGCTCGACCGACGGACTGCCGCGCGAGACCGAGGAGGCGCGCTACCGCCCCGACCTGATGCCCAAGACCCTGCCGCCGGAAAGCGATCACGCGCCCGGCGAATACCCGGGGCTGGTCGAGAGGGCAAAGCTCGCCTTCAAGCGCGGCGATTTGTTCGAGGTCGTGCCCGGCCAGCTGATGACCCGCCAGTGTCCCGACCTGCCGAGTGTCGTCTTCGAGCGGCTGAAAAAGGCCAACCCGGCGCCCTACGGCGCGTTGATCAATCTCGGCGACGGCGAGTTTCTCGTCTCCGCTTCGCCGGAAATGTATGTCCGCGTCGAAGGCCAAGAGGATGGACAACGACGCATCGAGACATGCCCGATCAGCGGCACGATCCGCCGCGGCGCCGATGCGCTCGAAGATTCCGACCGTATCCTCGAACTGCTCAACTCCAAGAAGGACGAGAGCGAATTGACCATGTGCACCGATGTCGACCGCAACGACAAGTCGCGGGTCTGCGTCGCCGGCTCGGTCAAGGTCATCGGTCGCCGCCAGATCGAGATGTATTCGCGCCTCATTCACACGGTCGACCATGTCGAGGGCATGCTGCGCCCCGAATTCGACGCGCTCGACGGCTTTCTCAGCCACGCCTGGGCGGTCACCGTCACTGGCGCGCCGAAACTTTGGGCGATCCGCTTTATCGAGCAGCAGGAGCGCTCGGCGCGGCGCTGGTACGGCGGCGCGATCGGCCGGCTGACTTTCGACGGCAACATGAACACCGGCCTCACCTTGCGCACGATCCGCATGCAGGACGGGATCGGCGAGGTGCGCGCCGGCGCGACCCTGCTGTTCGACAGCGACCCCGTCGCCGAGGACGAGGAATGCCGGCTAAAGGCCTCGGCGTTGTTCGCGGCGATCGCCGGCAACCGAGCGCCGGCGCCGTCCCCTGCCGTGCAGACGCCGCAATCGGGTGCCGGCCGCCGGGTGCTGCTCGTCGACCACGAGGATTCGTTCGTCCACACGCTCGCCGGCTATGTCCGTCAGACCGGCGCCGAATGCGTGACCTTGCGCCACGATTTCGCCCGTGCCGAACTGGCCGACGGCCCGCCGCCCGATCTCGTGCTGTTGTCGCCCGGCCCCGGCCGGCCAGACGACTTCAAGATGCGCGAGACGCTCGACCTGATCTTGAAGCGCGGCATTCCGGCTTTTGGCGTGTGCCTCGGGCTGCAAGGCATCGTCGAATATTTCGGCGGCGCGCTCGACGTGCTCGACACGCCGATGCACGGCAAGCCTTCGGTGATTCGCGCTTCGGGCAACCGGCTCTTCGGCGGACTGCCGCCGGAGTTCACCGTTGGCCGCTACCACTCGCTCTACGCCCGGAAGAGCGTATTGCCGGCGGAGCTATCGATCGCGGCGGAAACGGCGGATGGTGTCATCATGGCGATCGAGCACAAGACGCTGCCGATCGCCGCGGTGCAGTTCCACCCCGAGTCGGTGATGACCTCTCCCGGCGCGGTCGGCCTGCCGATCCTCTCGGCGATGCTGTCGACGCTGTGCGCCTGAGCCGCCTCCGAGACGGAAAGGGATGATGAAGAGGGTCAGAACAGCCGATCCACCACATCGTGGTGGATCGTCACCGGGAAGCGTTTCTTGAGCGAATCGGTGAACTCGCTTGCCAGGTCGTAGCGCGCCGAGTTGCCGATCTCGGTGGTCAGCGCCTTGACCTGATCGTCAGGCGTCGATTGCGGGATGTTGATCGTCTTCAGCTGCGCGACATAGGCGCCGGCATCATCGCTGCCGGTGATCGTATCGCCGGTCTTGGCCGAGAACAGCTTGGCGATCATCGCCTTCGGCATCGGGGTTGCCCCCTGGGCCTGGCGGTTCAGCGGCGGTGAGGTCTTGACCGCGAGCCCCTTCGCCGACGCGGCCTGGGCGAGCGGCGTGCCGCCCTTAACCGCGGCTTCGAGATCGCTGGCCTCCTTCTTGACCGCATCGCGCTGCTGCTCGGCCTGCCAGGCGGTGGTGGCCTGGGTCTTGACGTCCGCCAGCGGCTTCACCGCGGGCGGAGCAATCTTGTCGACATGCAGCGCGAAGACCGCGCTGTCCTCGATGGCCTCGACCCGGCTGGTGTCGTTGGCCTCGGTGGCGAAGGCGGTCTTCAGCACGGCCTGCGTGTTCACCGGCAACTGAATGACCTTGCCGCCGGCATCGCGGCCGCTCGCATCGGTCTCCGTGATCGTGGTGAGTTTGAGCCCGTATTTCTTGGCGACATCGTTGAGCGCCGCGCCGCCGGCGAGCGCGTCGTCGGCCTCGTTGGCGATATGGTCGAGCCGGTCGGCCGCCTCTTCGGCGATCAGCTGCTTTTCGAGCTGGTCCTTCGCCTGGTCGAAGCTCAGCGTCTGCGGCTGCTGGATTTTGACGACGCGCAGGATATGCCAGCCGAGCTCGGTCTTGATCGGCTCGCTCGGCTTGTCGACCGGCAGCGCGAAGGCCTGGTCGGCGAGCTCCTTCGGCAGATCGTCGGGCTTGACGAGGCCGAGATCGATCGTCGATGCGTCCTGGCCGGCGATCTCGGTCGCCGCCTTCTGGAAGTCTTCGCCGCCGGCGAGCGCGGTCTCGACCGCCTTCGCCTTATCCTCGGTCGGCGCGAGGATTTGCTGTACGTCGCGCTCTTCGGGCAGCTGGAACTCGTCCTTGCGCTCGTCGTAGGCCGCCTTGAGCTTGCCGGGCTCGATCTTGATGCCGGCGCTAAGGTCGCTGACGCCGAGGCTCGCCACGGTAAAGCCGCGATATTCCTCGGAGCGGAACATGTCCGGATTGTCGTTGTAGAACTTGGTCAGCTGGTCGTCGGTCGGGGCCGGGATGGTGCCGGCGGCGCTAAGCGGGATCGCCACCACGTCGGCGACCCGCGTCTCGGCGCGGAAGCGGTAGATCGCGTCGATCACCGGTCGCGGCACCACGACCCCGGCGGTCACCGCCTGCAACAGATCGCCGCGCGGAATCTCCTGGCGCAGGCGCGCGATGAGCTGGTCCTCGCTCATGTGGTTGGCCGCGAGCACCTGATTGAACTGGTCGCGGTCGAACTTGCCGTCGGAGCCGATAAAGGCCGGGTTCGACATGATGGCGTTGCGGACCACGTCGTCCGACAGGTCGAGCTGCAGATGGCTCACTTCCTGCGCCAGCAGGCTTTGGTCGACGAGCTGCCCGACGACTGCGTCGACCACGCCGAGCTTCTTGACCGTCGCCTGGTCGAGCTGGCCGCCGAGCTGGGTGCGCAGCCGCTCGAGCGTCGGCTGCAATGTGGTTTGCACTTCATTGCCGTTGATGTCCTGATCGCCGACCGTCGCGACGACGGCGTTTTCGGACTTGTCCTGGAAAAACGGCGACTTGGTGTAGATGCCCCAGAAACCGAAAGACACGATTAATAGCCCGAACAGCACCTTGACGATGATGCCGCCCGCTCGTGTGCGGATCGCCTGCAACATGTTTTATCGACCGTTTCGTTTTGTCCGATGTCGATCGACCGCACGGCCAAGGGTCGGTCCCGGTTGACCCGTTCGCGCGCCGGTGTGATCGTGCCGGCGATGATAGAGACCGGCCGGGGGTGCCGCAACCATGCGGCAGTTTGGGCCATGCGGGGACGAGATGGCGCGCGGACGCAAGCTCATTGCCGGCAATTGGAAGATGAACGGGCTGCGCGCCGACGGCGTGGCGCTGGCCGAGGCGATCGCCGCGCGGGCGAAGGCCGGATCGGCGCGCTGCGACCTGCTCGTCTGCCCGCCGGCCACGATCGTTGCCGCCATCGGCAAAGCGATTGCCGGCAGCCCCGTCGCGCTTGGCGGCCAAAATTGCCACGCCGCGGAAAATGGCGCCTGCACCGGCGATGTCAGCGCCGAAATGCTGAAGGATGCCGGCTGCGCCTACGTCATCGTCGGCCATTCCGAGCGCCGCGCCTGCGGCGAGATCGATGAGGTCGTCAACGCCAAGGTGGCCGCCGCCTGGCGTGCCGGGCTCGTCGCGATCCTCTGCGTCGGCGAGACCCGCGCCGAGCGTGAGGCAGGGAGGGAAGCCGCCATCGTTTCCGGCCAGCTGGCCGGATCAATTCCCGACGGCGCCACGTCTAACAACCTCGTCATCGCCTACGAGCCGGTGTGGGCGATCGGTACTGGCCTGACACCGACCCTTGCCGACATCACCGCGATCCACGAAGCAATCCGCCGCAACGTCTCCGCCGACACGCGCATCCTCTATGGCGGCTCAGTCAACCCGAGAAACGCCCGCGAAATTTTGTCGCTTGCCGAGGTCGATGGCGCGCTGGTCGGTGGCGCGAGCCTCAAGGCCGACGATTTCTGGGCGATCGCCGAGGCGTGCCCGTAAGCCGGCAGGCTAGCCATATTACCGCGAAACCCCTAAAAGACGCGCCATGATCGTCCTGTTATTCGTCATTCACGTCGCCATTGCGGTGGCGCTCGTCGGTGTCATCCTGCTGCAGAAGAGCGAGGGCGGCGCGCTCGGTAGCATGGGTGGCGGCGGCGGCATGTCCGGCTTCATGACCGGCCGCTCGACCGCGAACCTGCTGACGCGCACCACGGCCATCCTCGCCGGCGCGTTTTTCTTCACCAGCGTAATACTGGTTGTGCTCAGCCAGCACAGCGGTGCGCCGCGCTCGTTGCTCGACCAAGGGTCGCCGCCATCGACCCAGGAAGTACCGACCGCGCCCGCGGCGCCGGCCGCACCGGCAGCGCCCGCGACCCCGCCCGGACCCAGCGCGCCGCTCGCCAAATAGCGGCGAATCGCGAAAATTTCAGGTCCCGCGCCGGTTTTTCGGCGGCCCGGGTCGCCGCCACCAGCTGGCCTGCCGACCGATCGGGCGAGGCGCGATCACGAAGGCTGAGGATAACTTACTGATTTCGCGTGCGTTTAATTGGACATGGCTCGGTCGCGCGTTTCCCGTGTGACAGGGAGGCGGCTTCCTATACATTGAAGGTCCATGACGCGGTTCATTTTTATCACCGGCGGCGTGGTCTC
This sequence comes from uncultured Alphaproteobacteria bacterium, assembly GCA_963712835.1. Taxonomy (GTDB): domain Bacteria; phylum Pseudomonadota; class Alphaproteobacteria; order ATCC43930; family CGMCC-115725; genus DATARH01. Next base: position 812,836 of record CAVQJJ010000002.1, read on the forward strand.
ATCACTCGGCAAGGGCATCAGCGCGGCGTCGCTCGGCGCGTTGCTGCAAGCGCGCGGGTTCAAGGTCAGGCTGCGCAAGCTCGACCCTTACCTCAACGTCGATCCCGGGACGATGAGCCCCTATCAGCACGGCGAGGTTTTCGTCACCGACGATGGCGCCGAGACCGACCTCGACCTCGGCCATTACGAGCGCTATGTCGGCGTCGCCGCGCGCCGCAGCGACAGCGTCACCACCGGCCGCATCTATTCGACAGTAATCGGCCGCGAGCGGCGTGGCGAATATCTCGGCGCGACCGTGCAGGTGATCCCGCACGTCACCGACGCGATCAAGGAATTCATCGAGGCCGACCTCGACGATGAGGATTTCGTGCTCTGCGAGATCGGCGGCACGGTCGGCGACATCGAAAGCCTGCCCTTCCTCGAGGCGATCCGCCAATTGGGCAACGAGCTTGGCCGCGAGCGTGTGTGCTTCGTGCATCTCACGCTGGTGCCCTGGATCAATTCGGCCGGCGAGCTGAAAACCAAGCCGACCCAGCACTCGGCCAAGGAGCTGCTCGGCGTCGGCATCCAACCCGACATCCTGCTCTGCCGCTGCGACCGGCCGGTCCCCGAGGGCGCTCGCAAGAAGATCGCGCTGTTCTGCAACTTGCGGGAATCACGCGTGATTCCGGCGCTCGATGTCGACACGATCTACGCGGTGCCCGCCGCCTATCATGCCGAGGGTTTCGACCGCGAGGTCTGCGACCATTTCGGCATCGCCTCGCCCGATCCCGACCTCACCAGTTGGCACAATATCGTCAACGGCATCCGCAAGCCGGAAGGGCAGGTGTCGATCGCGATTGTCGGCAAGTACACGCATCTGCCCGACAGCTACAAATCGCTGGCCGAGGCGGTGGCGCATGGCGGCATCGCCAACAATGTCCGGGTCAAGATCGATTGGATCGATTCCGAGGTGTTCGAGTCCGAGTCGGAATCGCTGCGCCAACTCGAAGGCGTGCACGGCATTCTCGTGCCAGGCGGCTTTGGCGAGCGCGGCACCGAAGGCAAAATCGAGGCGGCGCGTTTCGCGCGCGAACGCTCGGTGCCGTATTTCGGCATCTGTTTCGGCATGCAGATGGCGGTCATCGAGGCCGCGCGTCACCTCGCGAAGCTTCCCGGCGCCGGCTCGACCGAGTTCGGCGCCTGCGAGCATCCGGTGATCGGCCTGATGACCGAGTGGATGCGCGGCAACGAGATCGAGCAGCGCAACGCCAACGGCGATCTCGGCGGCACGATGCGGCTTGGCGCCTACGAAGCCGCGCTCGACCCCGAAAGCCGGGTCGCCGAGATTTACGGCGCCGACCGGATCAGCGAGCGTCACCGCCACCGCTACGAGGTCAACAAAGCCTATAAGGATTCATTGGAAGCGGCGGGCCTGCGCTTTTCCGGCATGTCGCCCGACGGCCTGCTGCCCGAGATCGTCGAAATCCCCGAGCATCCGTGGTTCATCGGCGTGCAGTTCCATCCCGAGCTCAAATCCCGCCCGTTCGAGCCGCACCCGCTGTTCCAGTCATTTGTGAAAGCGGCCTTGGACCAGTCGCGGTTGGTGTAACCGCTCTTTCGCCCATCCCGGCGAATGAAGGTTGCTACCCAGGCTCGGGCGGCGCTCGATAATGTTCGGCGAGTGGAAGCCCGGATTCCGGCCTTCGCAATGGCCGGACTCACCTAGCTTCAGAGTCGGACTCAAATGAAATCAAACAAGTCAAACAATTATCGTCTCCCCCGCGAAAGCGGGGGCCCAGGGCGACCGTACCGGCGGGTCTCAGCCGAGGCTAGAACTTAAGCATCTGCCTCGTCGCTCGCCCCTGGGTTCCCGCTTTCGCGGGAAAGACGAAGAAATACAGCTCATTGGAAACGTTGAATTCATTTCGGCCAGGCTCTCAGGATGACGAGCGGATTTCAATGCCCGGAGTGGCCGCCCCCAGGGACCTCGGCGGGCATCTCGGCAAGCTCAAACAACAGATTGCCGGTCGCCTTCGGATCAATAAAGGCGATGCGGCAATTGGCATGGCCGATGATCGGCTCGTCATTCAACAGCGGCGTGCCCTTGGCCTTAAGCTCCGCCAGCGCCTCGTCGAGGTCCTCGACCTCGAAGCAGATGTGGAAAAGGCTTTGGCCGTTTTCCTTGAGCCATTTGGTCGCGCCCGACTCCGGCGATACGCCCTGCAGCAGCTCGATATAGGTCTCGCCGACCGGCAGCATGCCGATCCGCGTCGCCACCCGCTCCTCGGTGTATTCGAGGTCGAGGCCGAACTTGTCGCCAAGCAGCTTGGCCATGAAGTCCATGTCCTCCACCGCCACGGCGATGTGTTCGATGCGCTTGATCTTCATCGTCACGCCCCCTTCGTTTTTTGCTAAAAAATGCAAGCTAGCGCTCACGCCATTCCTGTAAGGCGCGTCACCCCTGGCCGGTAAGCCGGTATCCGGTTGAGCATACCCAAGCTTGATATCGTAGATAGCTTTCGCCTTGCTCGGCATAGCCTCGAGAAACCAACTCGTTAGCCACGTCCGAGCTGATGTGTAAAAACTGTACCGGCGTAAATCGGTCAAAAGCGCTTCCCAATGCCTTCAGACCACGAATTTGCGGCTTTGTGAGATACGGCATCTTCCGCGCTCACGGTGCCTCGACCAGCACATTATACCCGCGCGCCGCCTCGGCGATCTCGCGCCAGGTCTCGTCATCGATCGGCACACCCTCGGCGATGCGTTTTTCGCGCGAAATGCGCTCCGGGTCGCCGGGGATCAGCACCGGCTCGTCGGGGTTGCGCGCCGGCGAGGCGGTCACGTAGTCGGTCATCGCCGTGATCTCATCGATCAGCCAGGCTCGGTCGACGATCCGCCCGGGGTCGATGACGATCAGCAGGAAACCGTTGGTCACCGACTCGGCGTCTTGCCGCTCGGGGCGCATCGTGCCGCTGCCAGTGACCGCGCCGGCCAGCATCTCGCAGATAAAGGCGAGCGCGTAGCCCTTGTGCTCGCCAAAGGTGAACAGCGCGCCGCGCGGCCTGCGGTACATGACGTTGGGGTCGGTGGTCGGCTGGCCCTGATTGTCGAGCAGCGTGTCGGCCGAAACCTGTTGCCCCTTGTTGCGCGCGACCCGCACCTTGCCCATGGCGATCTTGCTGGTCGCCATGTCGGCGATGATCGGCCGGTCGGGAGTCGGGCCGGGGATCGCGACCGTGACCGGGTTGGTGCCAAAGCGCCCGTCGCCGCCACGCCACGGCGCGACCGCCGGGCGCTGGTCGGTGAGGTTGACAAACGAGATCGAGACCAGCCCCTCGGCCGCGCACATCTCGCCATAAGTGCCGACCCGGCCGATATGGTGCGCGTTGCGCAGCGCCACCACCGCGACACCGTTCTCCTTGGCGCGGGCGATGCCCAAGAGCGTCGCCTCGCGCGCGGTGATCTGGCCGTAGCCGCGTGCCCCGTCATAGACGATGAACGCGCCGCTGTCGGAGATAAGGCGGCCCTTTTCGTTGGCCTTGGCCTTGTCGTTGCCGAGGTTGCGCAGATAGTTGGGGATCATCCCGACGCCGTGGCTGTCATGGCCCTTGAGATTGGCCTCGACGAGATGGTCGACGACGATCCCGGCCTCGTCTTCGCTGCTCCCTGCGGCAATGAAGATCCGTCGCCCGATGCGGCGCAATTCGTCGTGATCGATGACCGGCATGGCGGTTCCTTCAGGTGTTAACCGCGCGTTCCGGCGCGGCGGGGTAAACGCCCAAAATCTTCACCTCGGTCGAGAAGAATTCGAGCTCTTCCAAGGCGAATTTGAGCGGCCGCTCGTCGGGGTGCGCCTCGACATCGGCATAGAACTGGGTCGCGGTGAAGTTGCCGTTGACCATATAGCTCTCCAGCTTGGTCATGTTGATGGCGTTGGTCGCGAAGCCGCCCAGCGCCTTGTAGAGCGCCGCGGGCACGTTGCGCACGTTGAACACGAAGGTGGTGACCGTCGGGCCGCCCGCGGGCGCGCGCTTCTCGGTTTTCGACATCACCAGGAAACGCGTCGTGTTGTGTGCCGCGTCCTCGATGTTTTGCGCCAGCGAGACCAGTCCGTAGATGCGTCCGGCCAGCTCCGAGGCGATCGCCGCCACCGACCGGTCGCCGGATTCGGACAGCTCCTTCGCCGCGCCGGCCGTATCGACGGCCACAACCGGTGTGATCCCATGTTCGCGCTGAAAGTTGCGTGTCTGCCCCAGCGCATGCACATGGCTGCGCACGACCTTGATACCGTCGAGCGTCGCCCCCGGCAGCGCCAGCAGATGATGGTGCACCGGCTCGAAATGCTCGCCGATGATGAAGAGCCCGGAATCCGGCATCAGATGGTGGATGTCGGCAACCCGGCCGGCGACCGAATTCTCGATGGGGATCATGCCGAGCGCGGCGCGGCCCTCGCGCACCGCGGCGAAGGCGTCCTCGAACTGCGTGCAGGGCACCGTCTCCATGTCGGGAAACGCGTGCCGGCAGGCGAGGTCGGAATAGGCGCCCGGCGCGCCCTGGAAGGCGATGAGTTTGGAGGAGTCAGAAGACATTTTGCAAACCAGCCATAGCTCCAACATCGTCGTTCCCGCGAAGGCGGGAACCCAGTGCGGGCGACGGGACAGTCGCCTCTGGGCCCCCGCCTGCGCGGGGGCGACGAGATTTTATTGCCATAATTAGCGTTTTCCCGCGACCTGCGCCCGCACGCGGTCGAGATCGCCCGGCGTGTCGACCTGCCCGCCGTGCTGGTCCGGCGCGACCAAGGTCACCGACATTGTCATGCCGTTTTCCAGCGCGCGCAGCTGCTCGAGCCGCTCGCGCAGCTCGAGCACGCCGCGCGGCAGCGTCACATAGCGGTCGAGCGCGTCGCGGCGATAGGCGTAAAGCCCGATATGCTCGTAGTGCGGCCCTTCACCCCACGGCACCGGCAGCTTCGAGAAATAGAGCGCGCGCGCCGGCTTGCCCGTATCGGTGAACCCGGCGACCACCTTGTTGACGTGATCCTGAGTCAGCTGCGCTGGGTGTTCGATCACCGCGCAGAGCGTAGCGATGTCGGTCTCCGAGTTGGCCAGCGCCGCGTACGCAAGACGGATCGCCGCCGGCTCGATCAGCGGCATATCGCCCTGGACATTGATGACCGCGTCATGCACCCGGCCGGGATCGAGCGCGGTGATTGCCGCGTGGATGCGGTCTGAGCCGGTCGGCAGCTCGGGGTCGGTCATCACCGCGCGCCCGCCGGCCGCCTCGATCGCCTCGGCGATCGCGCGATCGCCGCAGGCGACGACGACCGGCCCGAGCTCCGCGGCCAATGCCCGCCGCCAGACATGGACGATCATCGGCGCGCCGCCGATATCGGCGAGCGGCTTGTTGGGCAGCCGCGTGGAGGCCAGCCGCGACGGGATCAGGACGATCGGATTCTGCGGCGCCACTCGCGTCATGGTTTCATCGTGGAAGCTCGGGGCAGGGGGCGGGTAGCGACAAGATGCCCGGTTCGGGCGATTGTCGGAAGCGTGATAATTGAGTTGAGCCGCCGGGCGGAATCCGGTTTGCTGCGGCCTCGTCGGGGCGCGGCGGACTGGTGGCCGCGCCGAAAGGGGGAGCGGAAAGGGCACCGATGTCGTCTTTCGAGTGGAACAAGATCATTGCCTCGGTGCTCGCCGCGATGATCATCGCCATGGTGACGGGGATCGTGGCGCAAAGTATCGTGCACCCAGAAAAGCTCGAAAAGGCGGCCTATCTGCCGCCCGGCGCCACCGGCGAAACCGGCAGCGCGCCGGCTGAAAGCGCCGCGGCGCCGGCGGAGAAGCCCGAACCGATCGACATGTCAAAAGCCGATCCGAAGCGCGGCGAGCAGGTCGCCAAGGTCTGCCTGCAATGCCATACCTTCAACAAGGGCGAGCCGAACAAGATCGGCCCGAACCTGTTCGGCGTCGTTGGCGACAACGAAAACATAGCGTCGGTGCCGGGTTACACTTTCTCCAGCGCCTTGATGGCCGACAAGGACAAGAAGTGGAACCCGGACGAGCTCAATCAGTGGCTGTGGAAACCGCAATCCTTCGCGCACGGTACCAAGATGACCTTTGCCGGGCTGCCCAAGGCGCAGGACCGCGCCGACGTCATCGCCTACCTGCAGACGCTGAAGTAGGCTCATCTCGCGTTCCTGCGGCTGAGTCGCCGGCTCCGGTAGGGGTGCCATCCCGGCGAAGGCCGGGACCCATGCTTCCAACCGCTCGAGATATCGAGGGATGGGGCCCAGCTTTCGCCGGGGCGGTCGGACGTAGCAGCCCAATGGGGTGACGCGATGAGCAACCCGGACCTCGACCGCTTTCTCGCCCTCGCCGCCGAGCTGGCCGACGCCGCCGGGGCGGCGATCCGCCCCTATTTCCGTACCGCGCTCACGGTCGACGACAAGCCCGATCTGAGCCCCGTCACCGCCGCCGACCGCGCCGCCGAGCAGGCGATGCGGCGCCTTATCACGGCGCGCTTTCAGAAGCATGGCATCATCGGCGAGGAATACGGACCCGAGCGTGAGGACGCCGAGTTCGTCTGGGTGCTCGACCCGATCGACGGGACCAAAGCTTTTATCTCGGGCCTCCCGCTGTTCGGCACGCTGATCGCGCTGGCGCAGAACGGCAAGCCGATCGTTGGCGTCATCGATCAGCCAATCTCACGCGAACGCTGGCTCGGGGCGGCAGGACATGAGACCACGCTCAACGGCGCCCCGGTGCGCTGTCGCGCCTGCCCCGGCATCGCCGGGGCGACGATCTTCGCGACGACACCCGACATGTTCAAGGGCGCCGATGCCGATGCGTTTGGCCGCGCGGCCCGCGCCGCGAAGCTAGTGCGCTATGGCGCCGATTGCTATGCGGCCGGGCTGTTGGCGCTCGGCTGCATCGACATGGTCATCGAGGCCGATCTCAAGCCCTATGACTACAGCGCCCTCATCCCGATCGTCGAAGGTGCCGGCGGGGTCGCGACCGACTGGTCCGGCGCGCCGCTCGACCTCGCTTCGGACGGGCGTGTGATCTTTGCCGGCGACAAGCGTACGCATAGCGACGCGCTCGCCTTGCTGCGAGGATGAGGGCATCCACCCGCTGCAACAACGGGAAGCCGATCATGTATAGAAGAACGTTCTTGCTCGGCGCCGCCTTGTTGCTCGCCGCCGGCCGTGCCGCGAAAGCCGCGGTCACCTACGGCATGTCGCTTTACGGCGACTTCAAATACCCACCGGATTTCAAGCACTACGACTACGTCAACCCGGACGCCCCGAAGGGCGGCACGATGAAGATGGAGTCGATCGGCACCTTCGACACGCTCAACCCTTTCGTCATCAAGGGCGTGCCGGCCGCCGGGATCGGGGCGATCTTCGACACGCTGATGACGCGCAGCGACGATGAGCCCGCCACCGATTATCCGATGATCGCCGAAAGCGCCGACCTCGCGCCGGATCGCGCCTCGGTGGTTTATAACCTCAACCCCAAAGCGCGCTTCCATGACGGCACCCCGATCACGCCCGAGGACGTGGTGTGGAGCTTCGAGACGCTGCGCGACAAGGGGCAGCCGCTCTACCGCTTTTATTACGGTGACGTCACCAAGGTCGAGATTCAGGGCGACCACGCCGTCAAGTTCACCTTTAAGAACGGTGACAACCGTGAGCTGCCGGCGATCCTGAGCGAGCTGCCGGTGTTGCCGAAGGCGCACTGGTCCGGCAAGGATTTCGAGAAGACGACACTCGACCCGCCGCTCGGTAGCGGCCCCTACAAGATCGCTTCGGTCGATCCCGGAAAATCCATCACCTACCAGCGCGTCGCCGACTATTGGGCCAAGGATTTGCCGGCCAATGTCGGCCGCTACAATGTCGAGACGATCCGCTACGATTATTATCGCGACGCGACCGTCGCGCTCGAGGCATTCAAGGCCGGCGCCTACGACATCCGTCAGGAAAACTCGTCAAAGAACTGGAACACCGGCTATGACGGCCCCGCTCTGCGCGACGGGCTGATCAAGAAAATCTCGATCCCCAATAAGAACCCGTCGGCGATGCAGGGCTGGGCGTTCAATTTGCGCCGCCCGCTGTTCCAGGACCCGCTGGTGCGTCAGGCGCTCGCCTACGCGTTCGATTTCGAATGGTCGAACCAGAACCTGTTCTATGGCGCCTATACGAGGACGCGCAGCTATTTCGACAATTCCGATCTGGCGGCGACCGGCGTGCCGCAGGGCGACGAGCTGAAACTCCTCGAACCGTTCAAGGGCCAGGTCCCCGGCGAGGTCTTTACCAAGGAATACGACCCGCCGAAATACACCGACAGCTACACGATCCGCGACGGGCTGCGCGATGCGCTCGGCCTGTTGAAGCAGGGCGGCTGGACCTTCAAGGGCGAGCAACTCGTCAACGACAAGACCGGCGAGCCGTTCAAGTTCGAGATCTTGAACGAGGACCCGCAGATGGAGCGGGTAACCCTGCCGCTCATCCAGAACCTGAAGCGGCTCGGCATCAGCGCGACGCTGCGCACGGTCGATGTCTCGCAGTACCAGCAGCTGATGAACAATTTCGATTACGACATGACCGTCGTCGTGATTGCGCAATCGCTGTCGCCGGGCAACGAGCAGCGCGAGTTCTTCGGCTCGGCCGCGGCCGACCGGCCAGGCAGCCAGAACCAGATCGGCATCAAGAGCAAGGTCATCGACCAGCTGATCGAGGCGTTGGTCCACGCGCAAACCCGCGCCGACCTCGTCGCCCACGTGAGGGCGCTCGACCGCGTGCTGCAATGGGGCTTCTACCTGATCCCGCAATACCACCTGCCGGATTTCTGGATCGCCTACTGGGATAAGTTTCGGCATCCGCAAGTCTCGCCCAAATACAATGTCGGGCTCGAAACGTGGTGGATCGACACCGCCGCCGAGCAGACGATCGAGACCAAGAAAAAGAGCGAGCCGCAGAAGTGATCGCATATGCGATCCGCCGCATCCTGTTGATGATCCCGACCCTGTTCGCGATCATGGTGGTCAATTTCGTGATCATCCAGGCGGCTCCGGGCGGCCCGGTGCAGCAGATGATCGCCAAGCTCAAGGGCAACATGGTGAGCGCCACCGCGCGCATCACCGGCAGCACCAACGAGACCGCGCCGCCACAGGGCAGCCAAAGCAGCTTCTACCGCGGCGCCCAGGGCATCGATCCGGCGCTCATCAAGCAACTCGTCCACCAATACGGCTTCGACAAGCCGCCGCTGCAGCGCTTCGAGCTGATGATGAAGAACTATGTGACGTTCGATTTCGGCGACAGCTTCTTCCAGGACCGCAGCGTCGTCAGCCTGATCGAGTCGAAATTGCCCGTGTCGATCTCAATCGGCCTGTGGACGACGCTCATCACCTATCTCGTGTCGATCCCGCTCGGCATCCGCAAGGCGGTCAAGGACGGCAGCAGTTTCGATATGTGGACCTCGACCGTCATCATCGTCGGCTACGCGGTGCCGAGCTTTCTTTTCGCGGTGCTGCTGATCGTGCTGTTCGCCGGCGGCAGCTATCTGACGATCTTCCCGCTGCGCGGCCTCGTCAGCGACAATTGGTGGACGCTCTCCTGGCCGATGCGGATCGCCGACTATTTCTGGCACATCGCTCTGCCGATCACCGCGCTGGTGATCGGCAGCTTCGCGACGCTGACCATGCTGACCAAGAACTGCTTTCTCGACGAGATCAACAAGCAATATGTGCTGACCGCGCGCGCCAAGGGTGCCACCGAGCACCGCGTGCTCTACGGCCACATCTTCCGCAACGCGATGCTTCTCGTCGTCGCTAGCTTTCCGGCCGCTTTCGTCTCGATCCTCTTCACCGGGTCGTTGCTGATCGAGGTGATCTTTTCGCTCGACGGGCTCGGCCTGTTGGGCTTCGACGCGGCGATCAACCGCGACTACCCGATCATGTTCGGCACGCTTTACGTCTTTACCCTGATCGGCCTGGTGCTCAAGCTGATCAGCGACTTGACCTATATGTTTATCGACCCGCGCATCGATTTCGGGACGCGCGGCGGCCGGTGAAAGGGGATACGCCAATGTCCAGTTTCCGCATCGCCCTCGTGCAGCCCATAACCGTGCCGCCGCCGGATGACGAGGTGAACGTCGCCGCGGCGGTCGAGTGGATCGCGCGGGCCGCGAGCCAGAGTGCCGATTTCGTCTGCTTCCCGGAGAATTACCCGGGCCCCTGGCGCATGCCGGCCTCTTACGACCCCGCGCCGCGCATCGCCGAGGCGGCCGCCAAACACGGCATCCACGCGGTGTTCAGCACGATCGAGCCGATCGACGCCGCAAAGGCGACCGCTTACAACCTCACCTGCATGGCTTTCCCCGACGGCCGCCCGGTGGCGCGCTATCGCCGCAGCCACCCGAATGGCCCGTGGATCTACACCGGCGGCAAATACTGGGAGTTCCAGTACGTCGCCGGCAGCGACTACCCGGTCTTCGACACCAGGCACGGCAAAGTGGGCCTGGCGATGTGCAGCGAGGTCTACATGCCCGAGGTGACCCGCGCGCTGGCCTTGCGCGGCGCCGAGCTGATCTTCATGCCCGCCGGGCTCGACAAGCGGCGGCTGTGGGAAACGTGGCGCACCCTGCTCTGGGCGCGCGCGATCGAGAACCTGGCGATCGTCGTCTCGACCCAGAACCTGCTCAGCCACGGGAATCGCGGTCTGGCGATCGTTACCTCGCCCGAATCCGTTCTCTATGAAAGCCAGGTCGCCGGGATGGGCGTCGTCGAGGTGAGCCTCGACCGGGTGCGCGAGTTGCGCAACAGCCGCGACGGCGGCAGTTCTTCCGAGAGCTGCGGCGCCAAGCAAGGTGTCCTTTCCGAGCAATGGCAACGCCCCGAGCTCTACGACAGCTTCTATCCGAAGCCGCTGAGGCACGCGGCGGAATAACAAGCATCGTCATTGCAAGCCTCCGCTAGGCGGTGCGGCAATCTTCCTCCGCCTTGGCCGCTGCCGAAGGAGATTGCTTCGTCGCTTGTTGGGCTTCTCGCAATGACATAGCATTCCTCATATCAGCCAATAGTTTCGCGCCGGGCGCGCTCGGTTGACACCTTGGGGGGCCGGGGCTAAGTCAACGCCGATACGTACAGCGCGCTTGGCGGCGCTTCCGCCGGGACAAAAAGATGATCTCCGACCCGCGGCCCCTATCGCCCCATCTGCAAATCTATCGCTGGCAGCTCACTTCGGTGCTGTCGATCCTGCACCGGTTCAGCGGCATCGCGCTCGCCATCGGCGCGATCTTGCTGATCTCGTGGCTCGGCGCGGCCGCCGATGGGCCGGCGTCCTTCGCCAAGATGCAGTGGTTTCTCGCCTCGCCGCTTGGCCTGATCCTGCTGTTCGGCTGGAGCGTCGCGCTCTTCTATCACCTGTGCAACGGCATCCGGCATCTCTGGTGGGATACCGGGCGCGGCCTCGACCTGAAGAGCGTCTATGCCAGCGGTTGGACTGTTCTCGCGGCGACCGCCGTGTTGACCGTCATCGCGTGGGTCGCCGGCCTTAGCCGCTGGGTGTTCTAGCGATGGCGTTGACCCAGATGCGCTCCCCGCTCGGCCGCGTGCTGGGCCTCGGTTCGGCCAAGGAAGGCGTCGAGCATTGGTGGCGTCAGCGCACCACCGCGCTGCTTTTGGTGCCGCTGACCTTGTGGTTCGTGATCACCGCGATCGCGCTCATCGGCGCCGACCGAGCGGCGATGGTCGCCTGGATGCACAATCCGCTGGCGGCGGTGTTCGTGATCCTGCTGATCGTGGCCACCTTCTACCACGCCGCGCTGGGGCTGCAGGTTGTCATCGAAGACTATATTCACGGCGAAGCGGCAAAGATCGCCGCGCTGCTGGTGATGCGCCTCTTGTGCATCCTCTTCGTGCTGCGCGGCGTGCTTGCCGTGCTGACCCTGGCCTTCGCCGGCTAGACAAGAGCGGAGCCTACTCATGCCTGCCGCCTATCCGATCACCGAGCACGCCTACGATGTGGTCGTCGTCGGCGCCGGCGGGGCCGGCTTGCGCGCGACCCTCGGCTGTACCGCGGCCGGGCTGAAGACCGCCTGCATCTCAAAGGTGTTTCCGACCCGCAGCCATACCGTCGCGGCGCAGGGCGGCGTCGCCGCCGCGCTCGGCAACATGAGCGAGGACGACTGGCGTTGGCACATGTACGACACCGTCAAGGGATCTGACTGGCTCGGTGATCAGGACGCGATCGAATACATGTGCCGCAACGCAATCGAGGCGGTCATCGAGCTTGAGCATTTCGGCGTGCCGTTTTCGCGCACCGCATTGGGCCAGATCTATCAGCGGCCGTTCGGCGGCCATATGCAGGAATACGGCGAGGGAGCGCCGGCCAATCGCGCCTGCGCCGCCGCCGATCGCACCGGCCACGCGATCCTCCACACGCTCTACCAGCAATCTCTAAGGAACAATGCCGAGTTCTTCGTAGAGTATTTCGCGCTCGACCTGATCATGGACGATGACGGCGCCTGCCGCGGCGTCGTGGCCTGGAACCTGATGGATGGCACGATCCATCGCTTCCGCGCGCACATGGTGATCCTGGCGACCGGCGGGTACGGCCGCGTCTACCGCACCTGCACCTCGGCCCATACCTGCACCGGCGACGGCAATGCGATGGTGCTGCGCGCCGGGCTGCCGCTGCAGGACATGGAGTTCATCCAGTTTCACCCGACCGGCATCTACGGCGCTGGCTGTCTCATCACCGAGGGTGCGCGCGGCGAAGGCGGCTACGTCACCAACGGCGAGGGAGAGCGCTTCATGGAGCGCTACGCGCCGCACGCCAAGGACCTCGCCTCGCGCGACGTGGTCAGCCGGGCGATGACCATCGAAATCCGCGAGGGCCGCGGCTGTGGCCCGCAGAAAGACCATATCCTGTTGCACCTTGAGCATCTCGACCCGAAGGTGCTGCACCAGCGGCTGCCCGGCATCTCCGAGACCGCGAAGATTTTCTCCGGCGTCGATGTCACGCGCGAGCCGATCCCGATCCTGCCGACCGTGCATTACGATATGGGCGGCGTTCCGACCAATTATCGCGGTGAGGTGCTGCGCCCGACGGAAACCGACCCCGACGCGGTCGCGCCGGGATTGATGGCCGTCGGCGAAGGGGCCAGCGTCTCGGTGCACGGCGCCAATCGGCTTGGCTGCAATTCGCTGCTCGACATCGTCGTCTTCGGCCGCGCCGCCGCATTGCGGGCCGCCGAACTGGTGCGCCCCGGCGCGCCGCACCCGCCGCTCGCCAACGGCGTCGACGCCTCGCTCGATCGGTTCGACGCGGTTCGCCACGCGAACGGTCCGCGCAAGACCGGATCGATCCGCGACGAGATGCAGCTCATTATGGAGCGGAACTGCGCGGTGTTCCGCACCGGCGAAGTCCTGCAGGAAGGCGTTACGAAAATCAACACGGCGGCGCGCGCCTACGCCGATCTTGGCATCGCCGATCGCTCGCTGATCTGGAACAGCGATCTCGTTGAGGCGCTCGAATTGAAGAACCTGATGGAACAGGCGGTCGTCACTCTGCATTCGGCCGAGGCGCGCCAGGAGAGCCGCGGCGCCCATGCCCGCGAGGACTACCCCGAACGCGACGACGTCAACTGGATGAAGCACACGCTCGGCTGGCTGGAGGGCGACTGCGACGTCACGCTCGGCTACCGCCCGGTTCACCTGAACACGCTGTCGAACGAGGTGCAGTCGTTCCCGCCGAAAGCGCGGGTGTACTGATGGCCGAATTCGCTCTGCCCCGGAACTCGAAGGTCGGGACCGGCAGGACCCATCCCGCCCCGCCTGGCGCGAAGCAGCCGAAGCGCTTCAACATCTATCGCTGGAGCCCCGACACCGGCGGCAACCCGACGATCGACACCTACACGGTCGACCTCGCCGAGATCGCGCCGATGGTTCTGGACGCGCTGATCAAGATCAAGAACGAGGTCGACACCACGCTGACCTTCCGCCGCTCGTGCCGCGAGGGGATTTGCGGCTCGTGCGCGATGAACATCGACGGCACCAACACGCTCGCCTGCCTCAAGCCGATCGACGAGATCAAAGGCGACGTCAACATCTACCCGCTGCCGCACATGCCGGTGGTCAAGGATCTCGTCCCCGATCTCAGCCACGTCTACGCCCAGTACGAGTCGATCCGGCCCTGGCTGCAGACCGAGACCCCGCCGCCGCCCGACAAGGAGCGCCTGCAATCGGAAGAGGAGCGCGCCAAGCTCGACGGGCTGTGGGAGTGCATCCTCTGCTTCTGCTGCACCACCTCTTGCCCCTCGTATTGGTGGAACGGCGAGCGCTATCTCGGCCCGGCGATCCTCTTGCAGGCCTATCGCTGGCTCGCCGACAGCCGCGATGAGAAGACCGGCGACCGCCTCGACGCGCTCGAAGACCCGTTCCGGCTCTATCGCTGTCACACGATCATGAACTGCACCCGCACCTGTCCGAAAAATCTCAACCCGGCCAAGGCGATCGCCGAGATCAAGAAGATGATGGTGCTGCGCCGCTGACGGCGGGCGCCTGCCCCTTCACAGCCGCCTCTTGCTGCGAGATAGTCGCCAGCGGGCTGCGGCATGCGGGAGGATGGCGCGATGATGCGGCTGGCGAAGGTTGACGAGGTCCTGCATAGCGCGACCTCACGCGGCGACATACCGGGTGTCGTCGCAATGGCGACAGACCGCAGCGGGCCTGTCTACGAGGGCGCCTTCGGCCGCCGCGCCTTGCCCGATGGGGCGGCGATGACCGCCGATACCGTATTCTGGATCGCCTCGATGACAAAGGCGATCACCTCGACCGCGGCGATGCAGCTCGTCGAGCGCGGCAAGCTTGCGCTCGGCCGGCCGATCGCCGACATCCTTCCGGAGCTGGCGGCGCCGCGAGCGCTCGAGGGTTTTGATCCGGCCGGCGAGCCTCGGCTGCGGCCGGCGGCGCGACCGATCACGCTGCGCCACCTGATCACCCATACCTCCGGTTTCGTCTACGATATCTGGAACCCGGTGATGGAGCGCTACATGGCGCTCAAGGGCATCCCCGGCATCATCTCGTGCGAGAACGCGGCGCTCGACCTGCCGTTGGTGTTCGATCCGGGCGACAAATGGGATTACGGGATCGGCATCGACTGGGTCGGCAAGGCGGTCGAGCGGGCGAGCGGCCAGCGCCTTGGCGACTATTTCGCCGAGCACATCTTTGCACCCTCGGGCATGACCGACACCGGCTTCCGGCTGCGATCGGACCAGCGCGACCGGCTCACCGCGATGCATGCGCGCGGCGACGACGGCACGCTCGGCGTCGTCGAATTCGAGGTGCCGCAGGAGCCGGAATTCCAGATGGGCGGCGGCGGGCTTTATGGCAGCGCGGCCGACTACCTGGCTTTTATGCGGCTGTTCCTGAACGAAGGGAGCGGCCCGAGTGGCGCGGTTCTGAAGTCGGAGACCGCGGCGCTGATGGCGGGAAACGCGATCGGCGCGCTTGACGTGCGCTTGCTCAAAACGGCGATGCCGGCCTATTCGAACGATGCCGAGTTCTTTCCGGGCATGGTCAAGAAATGGGGCCTCGGCTTCATGATCTCGACGATCGCGGTACCCGGCGGACGCAGCGCCGGCAGCCTCGCCTGGGCCGGGCTCGCCAACACCTATTTTTGGATCGATCCGGCCAAGGGCGTCGCCGGAGTGATCCTGATGCAGCTGCTGCCGTTCGCCGACGCCAAGGCGCTGGCGGCGTTCGACGCGTTCGAAAAGGCGCTGTATGCCGCACTGGCGTGACGGCCCTTATCCGCCGCGCACCATCGTTGAGGTGCGCCGGGCTCACCGACGACGACATTTTTGAGGTAGAGGGTACATTCCACGCACCGGCTCGCGAATGACTGGCCTGCTCGCCTCGCTGGTCGGAACGTGGCTCATCGAGCGATCCATCGACGATGGCTCGTCGATGACCGGGACGGCCACATTTGCCCCCTGCGGGGCCGAGCAATTCGATTATCGCGAGCAAGGCCAATTCCGCCGGCGCGACGGCCGCATGTTCGACGCCGAGCGTCGTTATATCTTCGAGGAAACAGGCGGCGGCTTTACGGTATTCTTCTCCGAAATCTCATTGCGGCCCTTTCACCGTGTCGTCTTGTGCCGCGAGGGGTCGAGCCTTGTCGGCGCCGCCACGCACCGCTGCGCCGACGACCGCTACGACAGCCGCTACGAATTCCGCGCCGACGGCTCCTTCACCATCGAGCATCGGGTTTGCGGCCCACGCAAGGGCTACGTGATGGAGACGCGCTACGTCAGAGCGTTGGTCTGACTATGGCGAAAGCGCGCACCGTGACCGTCAACGACCGCATGCAGCACGGCTATTCTTACGAGCTGACCGAGCCCGAAGGCAAAAATTTCGATCCCGAGTTCCGTCCCGAACTCACCCCGAAAGAAATGCTGGCGCTTGGCGTTTTTGGCGGGAAATACATGACCGACTGCCGCGGCGAGTTCCCCGCCGACTGGTTCGCTCATGCCAAGCTGTCGCCGGGCGGCTACGATCCGTCGCGTAATTATTTCCGGGTCGCCGCCAGCCAGTCGCTTTCCGTGTGGCGGGCCAAAGGCTGGATCCACCCCGACGATCCGCGCGGCTGGTTCCAGTGGTATTGCCGCTACTATCGCGGCCGCCGCATGGCCGACGATGCCCGGCAGATCAAGCGCTGGAAGGCGATCCGCCGGCATGTCCGCCAGATCGAGCGCCATTGCGACCCGTGCGATCATTCCTGCCGCCCGCGCCAGCGTCAGGCGCTGCTCCATTGGGCCTATGACAGCCGCAAGATTTGACCCGCGGGATTGACGCGGTGGCAATGACACGACCGCCCGCGTAGCATGCGCGGCAGATTTAGCACGCGAGGACAAGGCGATGGCGGCGGACGGCAGGCTTGACGGCAAGGTTGCGGTGGTCACCGGCGCGTCCAGCGGCATCGGCCGGGAAAGCGCGAAGCTCTTCGCCGCCGCCGGGGCGCGCGTCGTCGTCGGCTACAATCGCGGCGTCGATCGCGCCAATGAGGTCGTCGCCGGTCTCGCCGGATCCGGCCAAGCTAATTTTCATCGGGCGATGCACCTGCCGCTCGAAAACACCGCCCAGATCAGGAAGGTCGCTGCCGCGGTGCAGGAAGAGTTCGGCCGCTGCGATGTGCTGGTCAATTCCGCCGGCTTCACCCGCATGGTGCCGCACAGCGATCTCGAAGCGCTGACCGACGAGCTGATCGACCAGGTACTGGCCGCCAATGTCCGCGGCCCCTTCGCGACGATCCGCGCCTTCGCGCCGCTGCTCAAGGCGTCGGGCGACGGGGTCATCGTCAACATCTCGTCCGGCGCGGCGCAGCGCGGCTCGGGCAGCAGCATCATCTATGGCGCCTCGAAGGCCGCGCTCGACACGATGAGCATGGCGCTCGCCCGGGTGCTCGCCCCGGAGGTTCGGGTCGTCGTCGTGGCGCCCGGCATGGTGCATACCGGCTTCGTCCCCGGCCGCAGCGAGGAAGCGATGCTCAAGACCGCGATGGCAACGCCGCTGAAGCGCCAGATCGAAGCCCAGGACGTCGCCCTAGCGGTGCTCTCCTGCGTCACCCATCTGAAGTTCACCACCGGCTCGATCGTCAACGTCAACGGCGGCGGCCACCTCTAGGATTTTGGATCCAATGCCCTTGCCCGCCATCACCAAGCAGCGGGAGATCATCGACCGGCGCGCGCTGACCCTGGCGCTGGCGGCGCTCGCCGCCGACACCGCGACCCCCGACCGCGCCCAGGTCCTCCCGCTCGTGCGCGAGGCGATGAACCGCGGCCGTGCGGAAATCCAGGCGCGGTTCGAGGGCGGCGGCAGCGCCGCGCATTGCGTCGCCGAGCAGTGTTTCCTCGTCGACCAGCTGATCCGCGTGCTGTTCGATTTCATCGCCGAGCATATCTACCCGCTCGCCAACCCGACCGCGGGCGAAAAACTGGCGGTGGTCGCGGTCGGCGGCTACGGGCGTGGCGAGATGGCGCCCTATTCCGATGTCGACCTGTTGTTCCTCACCCCGTACAAGCGCACGCCGCACACCGAGCAGGTCGTCGAGTACCTGCTCTATATGCTGTGGGATTTGCGTCTCAAGGTCGGCCATGCGACGCGCTCGATCGACGAATGCCTGCGCTATGCCAAGACCGACCTGACGATCCGCACCGCCCTGCTCGAAGCGCGTTACCTCTGGGGCGAGCAGCCGCTGTTCACCGAGCTCAAAACCCGCTTCGACAATGAGATCGCTCGCGGCACCGCGGCGCAGTTCATCGAGCAGAAGCTCGCCGAGCGCGACGCGCGGCACAAGCGGGTCGGCGACAGCCGCTACCAGCTCGAACCCAACATCAAGGAAGGGAAGGGTGGGCTACGCGACCTGCACACGCTGTTCTGGCTGGGAAAATACATCTACCGCATCGACGACGTGGCGAAGCTCGTCGACCTCAAGGTGCTGTCGGCGGATGAATCGCAGCGTTTTGCCCGCGCCCAGGAATTCCTGTGGACGGTGCGTTGCCACCTGCACTACCTCGCCGGCCGCGCCGAGGAGCACCTGACCTTCGACATGCAGACCCGCATCGGCGAGCGCATGGGTTATCGCGAGCACACCGGCAGCCGCGGCGTCGAGCGCTTCATGAAGCACTATTTCCTGGTCGCCAAGGATGTCGGCGACCTGACCCGCATCTTCTGTGCGATCCTCGAGGTCAACGAGAAGAAAGCCTCGCGCCGGCTCGCCTGGCTGCGCTGGGGCAGCGGCGTCAGCACGAGGAAAGGCCTCGCCGGCTTTGTGCTCGATGGCGGGCGGCTCAACATCGCGTCAAAGGATTTCTTCAAGGACGATCCCGTCGCCCTGTTGCGCATCTTCCATGTCGCGCAGGAGCAGGAGCTCGACATCCACCCGCACGCGCTGCGCGCGGTGACCCGGTCGCTGCGCCTCGCCAATGCCGAGTTGCGCGAGAACCCCGAGGCCAACCGCCTCTTCCTCGAAATCCTGACCTCGCCAAAGGACCCGGAAATCGCACTGCGGCGAATGAACGAAGCCGGGCTGTTCGGCCGCTTCATCCCTGATTTCGGCCGTGTCGTCGCGCAGATGCAATACGACATGTACCATGTCTACACGGTCGACGAGCACACCATCTTCGCGATCGGCATCCTGCACCAGATCGAGGAAGGTGCGCTTAAATCCGAGCTGCCGCTGGTCACCGCGGTGGCGCCGAGCATCCTGTCGCGCCGCGCGCTCTACCTCGCGGTGATGCTGCACGACATCGCCAAGGGGCGCGGTGGCGACCATTCCGAGCTCGGCGAGAAGGTCGCGCTGAAACTGGGGCCGCGGCTCGGTCTCACCGACGAGGAGACCGAGACCGTCGCCTGGCTGGTGCGCTGGCACCTGCTGATGAGCAACACCGCCTTTAAGCGCGACCTTACCGACCCGCAGACCATCCAGCGCTTTGTCGAGCGCGTGCAGTCGCCGGAGCGGTTGAAGCTCTTGCTCGCGCTGACCGTCGCCGATATCCGTGCTGTCGGCCCCAAGGTGTGGAACGGCTGGAAGGCGGCGCTCCTGCGCGAGCTGTTCCACAGCGCGCACGAGCTGATGACCGGCGGCGCCACCGCCGGCGCGCGCAATTCGCGCATCGCCGGGGCGCAGGACGAGGCGAAGAAACTCCTGCCCGAGTTCAGCGGCCAGGAATTCAACGCCTTTGTCGCCCGCGGCTACCCGTTCTACTGGCTGTCGCTCGACGCCGAGACCCACGCCCGCCAAGCCCGCCTGATGCGCGAGGCCGATCGCAGCCTCGCGCCGCTATCGGTCGAGACGCGGATCGAACCTCAGCGCGCCGTGACCGAGGTGACGATCTACACCGCCGACCATGCCGGTCTCTTCTCGCGCATCGCCGGGGCGCTCGCGGTCAACGGCTGCAACATCGTCGACGCCAAGATCATGACGATGACCAACGGCATGGCGCTCGACACGTTCTGGGTGCAGGACCAGAACGGCGAGCCGGTCGACCGCCCGGACAAGCTCGCCCGCCTCGCGGTCGCGTTCGAGAACGTGCTGACCGGCGACCTCAAACCGCACCGCGAGTTCGCCCGGCCGCCGGCGATCCAGAGCCGCACCAGCGTCTTCACCGTGCCTCCGCGCGTGCTGATCGACAACCAGGCGAGCTATTCGCACACGGTGATCGAGGTCAACGGCCGCGACCGGCCGGGCCTGCTGCACGAGCTGACCCGCGAGCTGACCGGCCTCAAGCTCCAGGTGTCGAGCGCCAAGATTTCGACTTACGGCGAGAAGGTGGTCGACGTGTTCTACGTCAAGAACCTGTTCGGCCATAAGGTCGAACAGGAAGACCGCCTCGGCGAAATCCGCGCCGCGCTGACCGAGGTGCTCGCCAAGGGCAACCAGCCCCCAACCGCCGCCCCCATCCGCCGCACGAGAGAGCCGGTGGCGGCGAAATAAAGTCGAAGGTTAGCTGACCGATCTCGCGCCAGCGCGAGATCATCCCGGCCATTGCGAAAGCCCGGACCCAGGGTTGGGCGGCGCTCGATCTTTAAAAGTGATGTCGCGGCCGTGGCGCCGAGTGGGATAATGCTCGGCGAGTGGAAGCCTGGATCCCGGCTTTCGCTTTCGCCGGATGACGAGGAAAACGTATGCAGCCCCGCTATATCACCGTCGGCAACGTCACCGTCGGCAACGATTTGCCGATGGTCTTCATCCTCGGGCCGAACACGCTGGAGTCGCGGGCGCACGCCCTCGAAACCAGCGCCGCGCTCAAGGAAATCGCCGAAAAGCTCGGCATTTCGCTGATCTACAAGACCTCTTTCGACAAGGCCAACCGCACCTCGGTCGGCGGCGAACGCGGCCTCGGCCTCGCGGCGAGCCTGCCGATATTCGCCGAAATCCGCGACAGGACGGGCCTCCCGGTGCTGACCGACATCCACGCACCGGAGCAATGCGCGCCGGTCGCCGAGGTCGTCGACATCCTGCAAATCCCCGCCTTTCTGTGCCGCCAGACCGATTTGCTGGTGGCGGCCGGGAAGACTGGCCGGGTCATCAACATCAAGAAGGGCCAGTTCGTCGCGCCGCATGACATGCATAACGCCGCCGGCAAGGTTGCCTCGACCGGCAATGAGCGGATCATGCTGTGCGAGCGCGGCTCGATGTTCGGCTACAACAATCTCGTCGTCGATATGCGCGGCCTGCCGGTGATGGCGCGCAGCGGCTATCCCGTCGTCATGGACGCGACCCATGCGGTCGCGCAGCCGAGCGCGCAGGGCGACCGCTCAGGCGGCGAGCGCGAATTCGGCCCGGTCCTGGCGCGCGCTGCCGCCGCGATCGGCGTCGCGGCGATGTTCATCGAGACGCATCGCGACCCCGACAACGCCCCCTGCGAGGGCCAGACAATGCTGCCCCTGAAGGCGCTCCCCGAGCTGCTCGCGGAGCTCGTCGCACTCGACCACATCGCCAAGGCGCGACCAATCGACACCCTCGGGTAAATCGAGCCAGCTTACACGAAACTTACGGTAGGGGTGTTTTCACAACTGTAGCCTAGCCCTTTTGGGACATAGACGAGTGCCACGGCGCGTGAACATTCTGTGAGGTGTAGAGGTCACAACACCGCAAACCCCATGAGCAGTTCGCAGAAGCGCCGATCGTTTCCCGGAATTGGCTGGAGGAGCAGTCGCCCCATCGCCGTGAGCGGCATCAAGTCACTCGACGCTCAACAGGTCCGCCGCATCGTGATGGAGCGTTGCCGTGGCGCGGGCGGCCCGACCGACCTGACAGTTGAAGGACCGATCTCCCGTAGCAGCGTCTCGAACGTGTTTGTCGGCTCCGGGGACATCTTTCCCGTACCGGTGGCGATCAAATTGTTCTTCACGCCGCCGTCCGGCGCCGTCGCCAGAAAAGCCGCTCGCACCTACTATGACGCGCTTTGCGAACTTCATGCGTCGACGGCAAGCGATGCGGAGTTCAGCGTTGTCGAGCCGCTCGCCATAATCGAAGAGTACGGCATCGTTATAACGGAGTGGATCGTTGGCTTGACCTTTGCCGAATGGGTGATGCGGTCGTCTCCTGCGGAGGCGACGGAAGGTCTACGAAAGGCGGGTATTTGGTTAGCGCGGCTGCATTGGGCGACCGGGATCTCATGCGCGCCAATGGATACCGAACCAGCGCTGCAGCGTCTCCTGCTGTCGATGACGGCTCATCCAAGCATCGCCCGGAGCAAGCTTGTTCAAAGAACTTCAAAGCTGCTGCGGCGGACGGCGCGCAGGCTCGGCGTTGAAGAGGTCGTCTGGTGTCGATCGCACGGCGATTTCAAGCCGGCAAATCTGGTCGTCCGCGACGGTCGCCTGTTTGGCATCGATCTGGACCTGGCGTACTTCACCCCCACGGTGCATGACGCCGCCCATTTCCTCAACCATTTGCAGCTCTTGTTTCCCCGGCTGGGCGGACCTGCCCAGGTTTCAGCATTGATCGCGGCCTTTCGGGAGGGCTATGCCGAGGACGGTCGAA
This sequence comes from uncultured Alphaproteobacteria bacterium, assembly GCA_963712835.1. Lineage (GTDB taxonomy): Bacteria > Pseudomonadota > Alphaproteobacteria > ATCC43930 > CGMCC-115725 > DATARH01. Next base: position 835,370 of record CAVQJJ010000002.1, read on the forward strand.
TGGCATTGCCCTCGCTGCCTTTGGCCTGGGAACGGCTGCGCAACGCCGTCCACCTCTTGCTCCGGCATTGCGAATGGACCTACCCGCCCCGCCGCTGGGTCGGCGGCCTGTTACTATGCTGGTTGGTCAGGGATCTCGGCCAGGATCTTGCCCGCTTTTTTTGAACCGTGCCGGCGTCTTATAGGGGCAAGGGGTGGCGCCGCATCGGGCCGGTCGCCTATAAGACCACGCATCCCGCATACACTTTGCCTGAGGCTCCATGACTGCCATTGCCGATATCCATGCCCGCGAGATCCTCGACAGCCGCGGCAATCCTACGGTCGAGGTCGAGGTAACGCTCGACAGCGGCGTGATCGGCCGCGCCGCGGTGCCGTCGGGCGCCTCGACCGGCGCGCATGAGGCGGTCGAGAAGCGTGACGGCGGGCCGCGCTATCACGGCCGCGGCGTGCTTGAGGCGGTCGACGCGGTCAACGGCGAGATTTTCGACACGCTCAGCGGCTTCGACGCCGCCGACCAGCTGCGCATCGACCGGACGCTCATCGAGCTCGACGGCACACCCAACAAGTCGCGGCTTGGCGCCAATGCGGTGCTCGGCGTCAGTCTGGCTTGCGCCAAAGCCTCGGCCGAGGATATCGGACAGCCGCTCTACCGTTATGTCGGCGGCGCGTACGCGCACATCCTCCCGGCGCCGATGATGAACATCGTCAATGGCGGCGTGCACGCCGACAATCCGATCGATATTCAGGAATTCATGATCATCCCGGTCGGTGCGCCGACCATGTCCGACGCGATCCGCGCCGGCTCGGAAATCTTCCATGCCCTCCGCAGCAAGCTCCATGATTCCGGCCTCAACACCAATGTCGGCGACGAGGGGGGATTCGCGCCGAACCTCGCTTCGGCCGATGCCGCGCTCGGATTCGTCATGCAGGCGATCGAGAGCGCCGGCTACAAGCCGGGCGACGATGTCGTGCTGGCGCTCGACCCGGCCTCGACCGAGTTCTACGAGAACGGAAAATACAATCTCAAAGGCGAGGGCAGGGTGCTCGATTCGGCCGGCATGGTCGCTTATTACACCGATCTCTGCGCACGCTATCCGATCGTCTCGATCGAGGACGGCATGGCCGAGGACGATTGGGAGGGCTGGGCGCATCTGACCCGCGAATTGGGCGCCAAGGTGCAGCTCGTCGGTGACGATCTCTTCGTCACCAACCCGGCGCGTCTTCGCCAAGGAATTGAAAAAAAGGTCGCTAACGCCTTGCTGGTAAAGGTCAATCAGATCGGCACCCTGACCGAGACGCTGGAGGCGGTGTCCACGGCCCGCAACGCCGGCTACGGCGCGGTGATGTCTCACCGTTCGGGCGAAACCGAGGACACGACAATCGCCGATCTCGCCGTCGCGACCAATTGCGGGCAGATCAAGACCGGCTCTCTGTCGCGCTCGGACCGGCTCGCCAAATACAACCAGCTCATCCGCATTGAGGAGAGCCTGGGTGGGGTCGGCCGTTACGCCGGCTGCATGGCCTATGCCAAGTAACCGCCAAGGGAACTCTTTGCGCGCGAAATCATCGCAGCTTCGCCGCATCGTTGACGCGCGAGTTCTTGCGTGATTCTCTTGGCGGATGATCGTTCTGCACGAGATGCGGCGTCGTGCGCGTTTTCTTGTCGGCCCGCTTCTGGGCGCGGCGCTTACCTCGTATTTCGTCTATCACACGATCGAGGGCGATCGCGGCTTGCGCGCCTGGCGTGACATCAACCAGCAGCTCCGCATCGCAAAGGACCAATACGCCACCGTCGAGGCCGAGCGCGACGCGCTTGAGCACAAGGTCGATGGGCTCAATCCTCACCATGTCGATCCCGATCTGCTCGATCAGCAGATCCGCTCGCAGCTCGAACTCGTCTCGCCCGACGAAGTCATCCTCATGCAGCCGAGCGCGTCGAACTAGCCAATCCGGCGTTGCGCGAAGCCGGCCCGTAACGCGACAGTTTTTGCCGCCCTGAATTGACGCCCGGCAGGTTGCAAACCGCGCCGTTTGTCAGCATGTTTAGCGCGCAGTCCCGGAGGAATGCCTTTATGCCATCGAAGCGGTCGGCCACGGCGGTCAAGCTCGCGGAGCCTCCTGTCGCTGCGGCGATTTTCAAGCAATTCTTCCAGGAAATGTTGCTGATCCGCCGCTTCGAGGAGCGGGCCAGCCAGATGTACGGAATGCGGCTGATCGGCGGTTTCTGCCACCTCTATATTGGCCAGGAAGCTGTCGTCGTCGGCATGCAGGCGGCGCTCAAGGAAGGCGACACCACCGTCACCACCTATCGCGATCACGGCCATATGCTGGCCTGCGGCATGGACCCGAAAGGGGTGATGGCCGAGCTGACCGGCCGGCGCGGGGGCTATTCGCACGGCAAGGGCGGCTCGATGCATATGTTCAGCCGCGAGAACAATTTCTTCGGCGGTCACGGCATCGTCGGCGCCTCCGTGCCGATCGGCACGGGGCTGGCCTTCTCCCATCGCTACCGCAATGACGGCTTCATCACCGCTTGCTATTTCGGCGACGGCGCGATCAACCAGGGCCAAGTCGCCGAAAGCTTCAACATGGCCTCGCTGTGGAAGCTGCCGATCGTCTACGTGATCGAGAACAACCGCTACGGCATGGGCACGTCGATCAGCCGCGCCTCGGCGCGCACCGATCTGTTCCATCGCGGCATCGCCTATGGCATTCCTGGCGAGCAGGTCGACGGTATGGATGTCGCCGCGGTCTATGAGGCGGCGCAGAGCGCGGCCGAGCACGCCCGTTCCGGTCAGGGGCCGATCATCCTCGAGATGCTGACCTACCGCTATCGCGGTCACTCGATGTCCGACCCGGCCAAGTATCGGACCAAGGAAGAAGTCGACAAGATGCGCTCGGAACACGACCCAATCGATCACCTGCGCCAACGGCTGCTCGGCGAGCACATGGCCACGGAGAACGAGATCAAGGAGATCGAGGCCAAGACGCGTCAGACCGTCGCCGAGGCGGCGCAGTTCGCGCAGGATTGCCCCGAGCCCGATCCGAGCGAGCTGTGGACCGATGTGCTGGCCGATGCCTGAGCACAATCATTTCATCGTCATTCCCGCGAAAGCGGGAACCCAGGGCAAGCGATGGGGCGGTTGCCCCTGGACCCCCGCCTTCGCGGGGGCGACGAGTGAGTATAGGTCTCGGAAATGAGCACCGACGTCCTGATGCCGGCGCTGTCGCCGACGATGACCGAAGGCAAGATCGCCCGCTGGCTCAAGGCCGAGGGGGATCACGTCGCGCCGGGCGACGCCATCGCCGAGATCGAGACCGACAAGGCGACGATGGAGGTCGAGGCGGTCGACGAGGGCATCCTCGCCAAGATCGTCATCCCCGAGGGCACCGAGCACGTCGCGGTCAACACGCCGATCGCGGTCATCACCGCCAATGGTGAGGATGTGTCGACCGCCGTACCGGCGGCGAAGGCACCGCCCGCCGCTCCGCCGCCGCATCCCGAGCCGTCACCGTCGCCGATGGCGCGCGACCACACCCCGCCGTCCCCGCCTCGGGCGCCGTCGCCCGCGCCGTCCGGCGAGCCCGAATACCGGGGAGCGACGGCGACGATCACCGTGCGCGAGGCGCTGCGCGACGCGATCGCCGAGGAGATGCGGCGCGACGAGAGCGTGTTCCTGATGGGCGAGGAAGTCGCCGAGTACCAGGGCGCCTACAAGGTCAGCCAGGGCCTGCTGCAGGAATTCGGCCCGCGGCGCGTCATCGACACGCCGATCACCGAGCAGGGCTTTGCCGGGGTCGGGGTCGGCGCCAGCTTCGCGGGCCTGCGGCCGATCGTCGAGTTCATGACCTTCAACTTCGCGATGCAGGCGATCGACCAGATCATCAATTCCGCCGCCAAGACCCGCTACATGTCGGGCGGACAGATGGCGTGCCCGATCGTCTTTCGCGGCCCCAACGGCATCGCCTCGCGCGTCGCCGCGCAGCATTCGCAATGCTACGCGAGCTGGTACGCGCATTGCCCCGGCCTCAAGGTCGTCGCGCCCTATACCGGCGCCGACCACAAGGGCCTCCTCAAGGCGGCGATCCGCGATCCCAACCCGGTCGTCTTCCTCGAGCACGAACTGGTCTACGGCGAGAGCTTCGAGGTTCCGACCGATCCCGAGTTCATCGTCCCCATCGGCAAGGCGAGGGTGGCGCGAGAGGGTGATCAGGTCACGATCACCGCCTTCTCGCGCATGGTGAAGCTGGCGCTGCAGGCTGCCGCGGAGCTGGCCAAGGACGGCATTTCGGCCGAAGTGATCGACCTGCGTTCGCTGCGCCCATTCGACGCGGCGACCGTCGCCGCCTCGGTCAAGAAGACCAACCGTCTCGTCGCGGTCGAGGAAGGCTGGCCGTTCGCCGGCATCGGCGCCGAGCTCGCCGCGGTGATGATGGAGGAATGCTTTGACTGGCTCGACGCGCCGGTCAAACGCGTCGCCGGCAAGGACGTGCCGTTGCCTTATGCCGCCAATCTGGAAACTCTCGCGGTGCCGCAGGTCGAGGATATCGTCGCCGCCGCGCGTGAAGTGGTCTACCGCTGATGCCCATCCAGATCCTGATGCCGGCGCTGTCGCCGACGATGACCGAGGGTGCGGTCGCGCGCTGGCTCAAAAAAGAGGGCGACGAAATTCATTCCGGCGACGTCATCGCCGAGATCGAGACCGACAAGGCAACAATGGAATACGAGGCGGTCGACGAAGGCCGGCTCGGCAAGATCATCGTCCCCGAGGGCACCCAAGGAGTCCAGGTCAACCAGCCCATCGCCATCTTGCTCGAAGAGGGCGAGGACGCCTCGGCGCTCGGCGACGCGGCCGCTCCAAAGTTAGGCAACGGCGCCGCCCAAGCCACGCCAGCGCCCTCGCCAACACCGGCAGACCCCATCCCTAACCCTCCCCCGCCAGCGGGGGAGGGAAGCCGCGCAACGGCGGGTGAGGGGCAGCCAGTGGCACGGCCCGACGCCGCGCGCATCTTCGCCAGCCCGCTGGCGCGCAGGATGGCCGAGCTGGCCAAGCTCGACCTCTCGACCATCACCGGCTCCGGCCCGCAAGGCCGCATCGTCAAAGCCGACATCGATGGGGCGCTGGCCCGTGGCGGCGCGTCCGCGCCGCAGGCCCGCGCGCTGCTGCCGATCCAAGCTCCGGGCGCGCGTCTGCCGCAACCGGCGCCGCAGCCTTTCGCCCCCGTCACCGGCGATCCGCCCTTTACGCAAAAGCCTCACAGCCAGATGCGGCGCGTCATCGCCCGCCGGCTCACCGAAGCGAAGCAGAACGTCCCGCATTTCTACGAGACGATCGACTGTGAGATCGACGAGCTCTTGCGCATCCGCAAGATGCTCAACGACGGCGACAAGGACCTCAACGTCTCGGTCAATGATTTCGTCATTCGCGCCGCGGGCCTCGCGCTGCGCCAGGTGCCGGCGGCGAATGCCTCGTGGTCGGACGACGCGATCATCCTTTGGGAGCGCGCCGACATCGCGATGGCGGTCGCGCTCGAAGACGGGCTCATCACCCCGATCATCCGCGGCGCCGACCTCAAGGGCTTGCAGCAGATCGCCGCCGAGACCAAGGACCTCGCCGCTCGTGCTCGCAGCGGCAAACTGAAACTCGAGGAATTCCAGGGCGGCACGTTCTCGATCTCCAATCTCGGCATGTACGGCATTCGCGGGTTCGCCGCGGTGATCAACCCGCCGCATGGCGGCATCCTCGCGATCGGCGCTGGCGCCCCGCGCCCGATCGTCAAGGACGGCCAGCTCGCGGTCGCCACGGTGATGAGCTGCACGCTCTCCGCCGACCACCGCGCGGTCGACGGCGCGGTCGGCGCCCAATTCCTGCAAGCCTTCAAGCGCCTCATCGACGAACCGGCGCGGATGCTGCTGTGATCAAAAACAATCGTCATTCCCGCGAAAGCGGGAACCCAGGGGCAAGCGACGGAACGGTAGCCCTGGACCCCCGCCTGCGCGGGGGCGACGAGGAGGTTGGGGCCAATGCCCGATAATTACGACCTCGTAATCCTCGGCGGCGGGCCGGGGGGCTATGTCGCGGCGATCCGCGCCGCGCAGCTCGGGATGAAGACCTGCCTTGTCGAGCGCGAGCATCTCGGCGGCATCTGCCTGAACTGGGGCTGCATCCCGACCAAGGCGCTGCTGCGCACGGCCGAAATTATGCACCTGATGCGCCACGCCGGCGATTTCGGCCTGGTCGCGGAAGGCATCGGTTTCGACGCCAAAAAGGTCGTCGCCCGCTCGCGCGCCGTGGCCAAGCAGCTGTCGAACGGCGTCGGCTTTCTGATGCGCAAGAACAAGGTCACGGTCGTGGTGGGCGAGGGCAAGCTCGCCGGCAAGGGCAAGGTCGCGGTCACCAAGGACGGCAAGCAAGCCGCCGACCTCGAAGCCAAGCACATCATCCTCGCGACCGGCGCCCGCGCCCGCTCGCTGCCCGGCCTCGAACCCGATGGCAAGCTCGTCTGGACCTACAAGGAAGCGATGGTGCCCGAGGCCATCCCAAAGTCGCTGCTGGTGGTCGGCTCGGGCGCGATCGGCATCGAGTTCGCCAGCTTTTATCGCGACATGGGCGCCGAGGTGACGGTCGTCGAGGTGCTGCCACGCATCCTGCCGGTCGAGGACGAGGAGATCTCCGCCTTCGCGCACAAGGCGTTCGAGAAGCAGGGGATCAAGATTCACACCGGCGCGACGGTGAAATCGCTGAAGAAAGGCAAGGACGAGGTCACTGCGACCATCGAAGCCGGGGGCAAGAGCTTTGACCTCACGGTCGACCGGGTGATCTCGGCGGTCGGCATCGTCGGCAATGCCGAGGGGATTGGGCTCGAAGGCACCGGCGTCAAGGTCGACCGCACCCATGTCGTTGTCGACGAATGGCTGCGCACCGGCGAGCCGGGGATCTACGCGATCGGCGATCTGGTCGGCCCGCCCTGGCTGGCGCACAAGGCGATGCACGAGGGCGTGGTCTGCGTCGAGAAGATCGCCGGCTTTCCCGGCGCGCATCCGCTCGACATCACCAACATTCCCGGCTGCACCTATTGCCGGCCGCAAGTGGCAAGCGTCGGCCTCACCGAAAAGGCAGCGCGCGACAAGGGCTTCGAGGTCAAAATCGGCCACTTCCCGTTTATCGGCAACGGCAAGGCGATCGCGCTCGGCGAGCCCGAAGGCATGATCAAGACCGTGTTCGACACGCGCACCGGCGAGCTTCTCGGCGCGCATATGTGCGGCGCCGAGGTCACCGAGCTGATCCAGGGCTATGCGATCGCCAAGACGCTGGAGACAACGCAGGCCGAGCTGATCCGCACGATCTTTCCGCATCCGACGATCTCGGAGGCGATGCACGAGGCCGTGCTTGATGCCTATGGGCGCGCGCTCCACATTTAACGGATGGCCGCTCTACACCCGCAACCTGCCGCCCTTCGCCACCCCGAAAAGGCCGCGCTGCCCGACCAGCCGAGCCCGCGCAAGCCGCCGTGGATCAGGGTCAAGGCGCCGGTCTCGCCCGAATACCACGCGACCCGCAAGCTCATTCGCGAGCACGCGCTGCATACTGTCTGCGAGGAGGCGGCGTGCCCCAATATCGGCGAGTGCTGGAAGGACCGCCACGCGACGGTGATGATCCTCGGCGCGACTTGCACCCGCGCCTGCACCTTCTGCAATGTGGCGACCGGCCGCCCCGATCTGCTCGACCCGCACGAGCCCGAGCGCGTCGGCGAGGCGGTCGGCAAGCTTGGCCTCAAGCATATCGTCGTAACCTCGGTCGATCGCGATGATCTCGACGATGGCGGCGCCGGCCACTTCGCCCGCACCATCGCGGCGATCCGCGCCGCGGCGCCGGAAACGACGATCGAGGTCCTCGTCCCCGATTTCCTGCGTAAGGACGGCGCGATCGAGACCGTCATCTCCGCGCGCCCCGACGTGCTCAACCACAATCTCGAAACCGTGCCGCGCCTCTATGCCGAAGTGCGGCCCGGCGCGCGCTATTTCGCCTCGCTGCGCCTGCTCGATGAGGTGAAGCGCATCGACCCGGCGATGTTCACCAAGTCGGGGATCATGGTCGGCCTCGGCGAAGACAAGGGCGAGGTGCTGCAAGTGATGGACGATCTGCGCGCCGCTCAGGTCGATTTCCTCACCATCGGCCAATACCTTCAGCCCACGCCAAAGCATCACGCGATCGACCGTTTCGTGACGCCGGACGAGTTCGAAACCTACCGAAAACAGGCGCTCGGCAAGGGTTTCCTCATGGTCTCGGCCTCGCCGCTGACCCGCTCGTCCTATCATGCCGGCGACGATTTCGCGCGCTTGCGGGCAGCGCGATTATCAGCGGCGACGACGCTGTGATGTCGCTGCAGTCAATTTGTTTTGATCGTCTTTCCCGCGAAAGCGGGAACCCAGGGGCGAGCGACGGGACGGTTGCCCTGGGCCCCCGCAGGTGCGGGGGCGACGAAAAGAAATAGACATGCCGACCCACGCCGAACAACGGGTGCTCCCCTATACCCCGGAGCAGATGTATGCGCTCGTCGCCGATATCGAGCGTTATCCCGAGTTCCTGCCGTGGTGCGTCGCCGCGCGCATCCGCGAGCGCCGCGCCGACTTCATCAGCGCTGATCTGGTGATCGGCTTCAGGCTGTTCCGCGAGCGTTTTACGTCGAACGTGAAGCTCGACCCGCCAGGCCGCATCGACGTCACCTATGCGGAAGGGCCGTTCCGCTACCTCAACAACCACTGGAATTTCGAGCGTATGCCGGGCGGCTGCCGCATCGATTTCTTTGTCGATTTCGAGTTCAAGTCGCGGCTCTTGCAGAAGGCCATCGAGCTGCTGTTCGGCGAGGCGGTACGCCGCATGGTCGCCGCCTTCGAGGGCCGCGCCCGCCAGCTTTACGGCAACCCCGCACCAGACGGCGCCGGCGCGCCGGCCTAGCCAGCCACTCCTCTGCCGATCGCGATCAGGATCAGAACGTAGAGCGCCGCCGCGACATCGTCGAGCATGATGCCGAACCCGCCTTTGACCGTGCGGTCTAGCCAGTTGACCGGGAACGGCTTCCAGATGTCGAACAGCCGGAACAGCAGAAACGCCATCAGGTAGAACCGCCAATCGAGCGGCGCCGCGGCGAGCACCAGAAGCTGCGCGGCGATCTCGTCGATCACCACGAAGCCGGGATCGAGGATGCCGCTTGCCTTAACGACGATTGCGGAGGCCCACCAGCCGGCGATGAATGCAATCGCGGCGGCGATTAATAAACCCGCCGGTCCAAATTTCATCCCGATCAGCCACCCCACGGGCAGGGCTGCGAGCGAGGCCCAACTCCCCGGCGCCTTGGGCAGCAACCCGATGCCGAACCCCGTCGCGATCAACGTCGCGGGGTGCGCCAGCGAGACGCTGGAGCGGTTGCTGCCCCTCACCCCAACCCTCTCCCCGCTCGCGGGGGGAGGGAGCGCGTCATTACCCCTCGCCCCGCCTGCGGGGAGAGGGTGGCCGGCGCGGAGCGCCGGACGGGTGAGGGGCGGGTGAGAACCAGGATCACGAAGGGAGTCGCACGGTCGCGACCGCCTGCGCGGCGATGCCTTCGCCGCGGCCGGTGAAGCCGAGCTTCTCGGTCGTCGTCGCCTTGACGCTGACCCGGTCGGGCGTGATGCCGGCGATCGCCGCGACGCGTTCGACCATCGCCGCGCGATGCGGGCCGATGCGCGGCCGCTCGCAGATGATCGTCACGTCGAGCTGGGCGACGCTGCCGCCTCTGGCACGTACCAACCCCACGGCATGCGCCAAAAAGAGGTCGGAGCTGGCGCCCTGCCATTGCGCGTCGTTCGGCGGGAAATGCATGCCGATATCGCCCGCGCCGATCGCGCCGAGGACCGCGTCGGTCAGCGCATGCAGCCCGACATCGGCGTCCGAGTGGCCGACCACGCCGGCGCTGTGCGCGATCCTGACCCCGCACACCATCAGGCCGTCGCCGGTGCCGAACGGGTGTACGTCGAACCCCTGGCCGACCCGGACGTCCGCCTGGCGCGCCGCGAGCAGCCGCTCGGCGGCGGCGAGATCGTCGCTGGTCGTCACCTTCAAATTTGCCTCGCTTCCCAAAACAATAACCGGCGCGATGCCCGCCGCCTCGGCAACCGCCGCGTCGTCGGTCAGCGCCTGGCCGGCCGCGGCGCGATGCGCCGCGAGGATCGCGTCGAAATGAAAAGCTTGCGGCGTCTGCACTCGCCACAACCCATGGCGGTCGATCGTTCCGGTAATAACCCCGTCGGCGACGCGTTTGATCGTGTCGCCGAGCGGCAGGCCGGGGATCGCCGCCGGCGCATGGTCGAGCGCGTCGATTACCCGGTCGATCATCGCCGCGTCCGGAAATGGCCGCGCGCCGTCATGGATCAGCACCCGCGCCGGTTTGAGCGGCGCCAGCGCCTCGAGTCCGAGCCGTACCGAATCCTGCCGCTCCGCGCCGCCCGCGACCGGCGGCAGCAGGATGAAGCCGGCGAGCGCCGCATCATATTCCGCGCGATCCTCCGGGCGGATCGTCACCTGGATGCCGGCGATCCGCGGATTGGCCGCAAAGGCCGACACCGCATGGTGCAGCACGCTTGTCCCGCCAAGCGGCAGGTATTGCTTGGGCAGCATGCCGCCGAACCGGGCGCCGCGGCCGGCGGCGAGTACAAGAGCGTAGATCGAGCCCATGGGCTAAACTAACCGCGATGCCCGCGCACCGCCAACGTTGGACGCGAAGCACAAGGCGGCCGTCTCACCCATGTTGCGGTGCAACAGGATTTGTCGTATCATCCTGCCTAAATTATAGGCACATAACTTATTTGGTCATTCCATGAGCATTTCGATCGGCCCCATCACCATTGACGCCCCCGTCATCCTCGCGCCGATGTCGGGCGTCACCGATCTGCCGTTCCGCCGCGTGGTCAAGGAGCGGGGGGCGGCGCTCGTCGTGTCGGAGATGATCGCGAGCCAGGCGGCGATCCGCGAGACGCGGCAATCGCTGACCATGGCGAAGACCTGCCTGGAAGAGCAGCCGATGGCGGTGCAGCTCGCCGGCTGCGAGCCCGAGGTGATGGCCGAGGCGGCAAAGCTCAACGCCGATCGCGGCGCGGCGATCATCGACATCAATTTCGGCTGCCCGGTAAAAAAGGTGGTCAACGGCCATGCCGGCTCGGCGCTGATGCGCGACGAAATTCACGCCGCGCGCATCCTCGAGGCAACGGTCAAGGCGGTCGATCTGCCGGTCACCTTGAAGATGCGCACCGGTTGGGACGACCGCAGCCGCAATGCGCCGCGCTTGGCGAAAATCGCCGAATCCTGCGGCATCCGCATGGTCACGGTGCATGGCCGCACGCGCAATCAGATGTTCTCGGGCAGCGCCGATTGGCGCTTCATCCGCGAGGTCAAGGAGGCCGTCTCCATCCCGGTCATCGCCAATGGCGACATCAGCAGTCTCGACGACGCCGAACGGGCGCTCGAAGAAAGCGGCGCCGCCGGCGTCATGATCGGCCGCGGCGCTTATGGCCGGCCGTGGTTCGTCGCGCAGGTCATCGAATGGCTGAAGACCCGCCGCCGCATCGCCGATCCGCCCCTCGCCAGTCAATACGCGACGCTGCGCGCGCATTACGACGCCATGCTCATCCACTACGGCAGCGATGTCGGAGTGAAGATCGCGCGCAAGCATATCGGCTGGTACTCCAAAGGCTTGCCGGGCTCGGCGGAGTTCCGTGCCGCGGTCAACCAAAGCGCCGACCCCGCCGCCGTCCACGAGCTGATCCGCGGCTTTTACGAGCCGCTTGTCGAGCGCCAAGCCGCGTGACGATGGCGGCGTTTTCCGGTTCGGAGCCGGTTTTCGACCCCGCGATCCTACTCGCGGCGCTGCCCGATCCCGTCATCGCGCTCGACCGCGACGGCGCGGTGCGTTTTGTGAACCCGGCCGCCGAGCAGTTCCTCGGCATCGGCGCGCCGGCGCTGCGCGGCGCGCGCCTCGCCGATTTCATCGCGCCGCAAAGCCCACTCTTCGGCCTGGTCGAGGCGGTATGGCGCGACGGCGGCTCGATCGCCGAATACGATGTGCTTCTCGAAGGACCTCGCCTGCCGCCGCGGCCGGTAACGATCCAGGGCGCGCTGGCCGGGGAAGGGGCCGATCTGCTCGTGCTGTCGCTGCACGAGCGGGCGATCGCCGAGCAGATGGATCGCCAGTTCGCGCATCGCGACGCGGCGCGCTCGATGACCGCGATGGCGGCGATGCTCGCGCATGAGGTCAAGAACCCGCTGTCCGGCATCCGCGGCGCAGCCCAGCTATTGGAGCAGGACGTCGACGATTCCGGCCGCGAGCTGACCCAGCTCATCTGCGACGAGACCGACCGCATCGTCGCGCTGGTCGACCGCATGGAGGCGTTTTCCGACCACCAGCCGCTGTCGCGCGGCGCGATCAACATTCACGAGGTGCTCGAACGCGTACGCCGCATCGCCCAGTCCGGCTTCGCGCGCCATGTGCGCTTCGCCGAGGATTACGACCCGTCCTTGCCGCCGGTGCACGGCAATCGCGATCTTTTGGTGCAGGTTTTCCTCAACCTCATCAAGAACGCGGCGGAGGCCGTGCCCGCGTCGGGCGGCGAGATCATGCTCGCGACCGCCTATCGTCATGGCCGGCGTTTGGCGCCCGCCGGCGGCGGCCAGCCGCTGCAAGTGCCGCTCCTGGTATCGATCACCGATAACGGCGCCGGCATCCCCGAAGAGCTCAAGTCTCACCTCTTCGATCCGTTCGTCACGACCAAGCGCAACGGAACTGGCCTTGGTCTTGCACTGGTCGCCAAGGTGATCGGCGACCACGGCGGGATCATCGAGTTCGACAGCCAACCGCGCAGGACCGTGTTCCGCGTGCTTTTGCCGGTGGTGCCCAGAGAACGGTGACTGCGGAAGTTGACCGAGGTAGTTGAGTCGACAAGACAGTATTGGCGATGAGCAGCGCAACGATACTGGTAGCTGACGACGACCGGGCGATCCGCACGGTGCTGAACCAGGCACTCGCCCGGCTGGGTCACGATGTCCGCATGACGGGCAACGCGTCGACGCTGTGGCGCTGGATCGCCGACGGCGAGGGTGACCTTGTCATCACCGATGTCATCATGCCCGACGAGAACGGGCTCGATCTCATCCCGCGCATCAAGAAGCTGCGGCCTGATCTGCGCGTCATCGTGATGAGCGCGCAGAATACGCTGTTGACCGCGGTCAAGGCGACCGAACGCGGCGCCTTCGAGTACCTGCCTAAGCCTTTCGACCTGCGCGAGCTGGTCAGCGTCGTCGAGCGCGCGCTCTCGGCGCCGGTCAGCATGCCCTCCGACGAGGAAGCCGACGACGAGCAGTTGCCGCTGATCGGCCGCTCGCCGGCGATGCAGGAAATCTATCGCGCGATCGCCCGGCTGATGGGCACCGATCTGTCGGTGCTGATAACCGGCGAGAGCGGCACCGGCAAGGAGCTGGTTGCGCGTGCGCTGCACGATTTCGGCAAGCGCCGCTCGGGACCGTTTGTCGCGATCAATATGGCGGCGATCCCCCGCGAGCTGATCGAAAGCGAGCTTTTTGGCCACGAGCGCGGCGCCTTTACCGGCGCGGCGCAGCGCAGCGCCGGCCGCTTCGAGCAGGCGAAGGGTGGCACGCTCTTCCTCGACGAGATCGGCGACATGCCCTTTGAGGCGCAGACCCGGCTGCTGCGCGTGCTGCAGGAGGGCGAATACACCTCGGTTGGGGGACGCGCGCCGATTCGCGCCGACAGCCGCATCATCGCGGCGACGCATCGCGATCTGTCGCACTTGATCCGCCAGGGCGCGTTCCGTGAGGATCTGTTCTACCGGCTCAACGTCGCGCCGATCCGCATCCCGCCGCTGCGCGAGCGTACACCCGACATTCCCGCGCTGGTGCGCCATTTCGCGGCTCAGGCGGCGAAGGAGGGCTTGCCCGCCAAGGTGCTCGACGAGGCGGCGATGGAGCGGCTGCGCCGCTATCGCTGGCCGGGCAACGTGCGCGAGTTGGAAAACCTCGTCCGGCGTCTCGCGGCGCTTTATTCGCAGGAAGTCATCGGCATCGACGTCATCGAGGCGGAGCTTGCCGCCGCGCCCGCCGAGGCGCCGATCGTCAGCGAGGTGCCGGCGGATGAAGGACTCGGCAGCGCCGTCGAGCGCCACATCAACGACTATTTCGTCGCGCACAAGGGCGCCATGCCCGCCGCCGGGTTGTACGACCGCATATTGCGTGAGGTCGAGCGGCCGCTGATCATCGCAACGCTGGTCGCGACGCGCGGCAATCAGATCAAGGCCGCGCATGTGCTCGGCCTCAACCGCAACACGCTGCGAAAGAAAATCCGCGAATTGGACATCCCCGTGGTGCGCGGCCTAAAATAGGTTCTCGCGCAAAATCGGCTTTCGAGCCTGGCAAGCTTGCTGCGATGTCTGGTGGGGACGCGGAATGAGCGTGGCGCAGCAGGTCGGGACCTGGGCTGGCCGCTTTTTTGGGTTGCGACGCAAGGTTGCGGCGGCGCTGGCGACGGCGGCGCTCGCTTCGGGTATCGCCACTTACCTGGCACTGACCGGCGCTCCGCCCTTCGGGCTCCATCCCGGTAACGTTATCGCGCTCCTCACCTTGGATCTGGTGCTGCTGCTGGCGCTCGGCGCGCTGGTCACCAAGCGCCTCGTCGAGATGTGGGCCGAGCGTCGGCGCGGTCTCGCCGGCTCTCGGCTGCGGGTCCGCCTCGTCGTCCTGTTCAGCCTCATCGCAGTTCTGCCGACGATCATCGTCGCGGTCTTCTCCTATCTGTTTCTCAGCTTCGGCATCGAGAGTTGGTTCAGTGACAAGGTCCGCACCGCGATTTCCGAGTCGGTCGCGGTCGCTGACGCCTACGTCAAGGAACACCAGCAGGCGATCCGCGCCGACGCGCTCGGCATGGCCAACAGCCTCGACCAGTACGCGGCGACGATGGTCATCAGTCCGCAAGACCTGGTGCAGGCGCTCACCATCCAGGCCTCGATGCGCGGGCTGACCGAGGCCGCGGTGCTCGACGACAAGGGCCACATGGTGGCGCGCACGGGGCTGGCCTTCGCGCTCGGCTTCGAGGAGGTCAGCAATGATGCGCTGAAGCGCGCCAAGGAGGGCGAGGTCGTCGTGATGACCGACGATCAGGAGGAGCGCGTCCGCGCCCTCGTTTATCTCGGCGGGTTTCCTGGGCTTTATCTTTACGTCGGGCGCTTCCTCGAGCCGAAAGTGCTGGCGCATCGCCAGGAGACCGAGCGCGCCGCGGCGCAATACGAACAGCTGGAGGGAAAGCGGGCGGGATTGCAGATCACCTTTTCGGTGATCTTCATCCTCGTCGCAATGCTGTTCCTCGCGGCCGCCGTGTCGATCGGCATCGCTATCGCGGCTCAACTTGCCGATCCGATCAGCCGCCTCGTCGGCGCGGCCGAACGAATAGGCGCCGGCGATCTGTCGGTACGGGTGCCGGAAGGTCGCAAGGACGACGAGATGACCTCGTTGAGCCGCGCCTTCAACCGCATGACCGATCAGATCCAAAGCCAGCAGCAGGAGCTGATCGCCGCCAATCGCCAGCTCGATGAGCGGCGGCGCTTCACCGAGACGGTGCTGACCGGCGTCACCGCAGGTGTCATCGGCCTCGACCGCGAGGGCCGCATTAATCTTCCCAATCGTTCGGCTTCCGCCCTGATCGGCGTCGATCTCGAACAGATGGCCGGCGAGCATCTCGCCGATGTCGCGCCGAACATGGCCGTGCTTCTTGCCGAGGCCGAGCGTCGCCCCGACCGCGTCGCCCAGACGCAGCTGCAGATCGTCGGCGGCAGCAGCACGCGCACGCTCCTCGTGCGGATCGCCGCCGAGCGCGACGACGAGGGGACCGGCGGCTTTGTCGTGACCTTCGACGACATCACCGAGCTGCTGTCGGCGCAGCGCAAGGCCGCCTGGGCCGATGTCGCGCGCCGCATTGCGCACGAGATCAAGAACCCGCTTACCCCGATCCAGCTCTCGGCCGAGCGCTTGCGCCGCAACTATTTGAAGGAGATCAAGAAAGACCCCGACACCTTCCGCATCTGCACCGACACGATCGTTCGCCATGTTGAGGATATCGGCCGCATGGTCGACGAATTCTCGTCCTTCGCGCGCATGCCGGCGCCGGTGCTGAAGCCCGAAGACCTGGCCGCCATCGTTGAGCGCGCGGTGTTCCTCGAGCGCACCGCGCATTCCGAGATCGCCTTCGAAGTCAATTTCACCAGCCGGCCGCTGACTTTGCGCTGCGATGCGCGGCTTACCAGCCAGGCCGTCATCAACATCGTCAAAAACGCGGTCGAGGCCATCGAGGGGCGAATTGTCGAGAAGGGGCCGAACCCGCCGGGACGGGTTGTCGTATCAGTTGAAAGAGGAAGCGGGACGCACGATCATCACCGTCGAGGACAATGGCAAGGGGCTGCCGAAGCTCGGCCGCGAGCGGCTCGCCGAACCCTATGTGACGACGCGCGCCAAGGGGACGGGATTGGGCCTCGCCATCGTCAAGAAGATCATGGAAGATCATCAGGGCGAGCTTTTTCTGGAGGACACGGAAGCGGGCGGAGCGCGCGTCAAGCTGATATTCTTGACTGAGCTGCGCGGCGTCGTTCGCGCCGCACCGCTGACCGAGGCGGAAGCAAGTACGGTTGCCCATGGCGCATGACATTCTGATCGTCGACGACGAAGCCGACATCCGCATGTTGATTGGGGGCGTGCTCAAGGACGAGGGCTACGCCACCCGTGAGGCTGCCAATAGCGACGAAGCGCTTCGCGAATTGCATGCCCGTCAGCCGACACTCGTGGTCCTTGATATCTGGCTGCAGGGCAGCGAGCTCGACGGCATCGAGATCCTGCGCCGGCTGCGCGCCGAGATGCCTTCGGTGCCCGTCGTGATGATCAGCGGCCACGGCACGATCGAGACCGCGGTCGAGGCGATCAAGATCGGCGCCTACGATTTCATCGAGAAGCCGTTCAAGTCGGATCGCCTGCTGTTGATCGTCGCGCGGGCAATCGAAACCGCCTTGCTGCGCCGCGAAAACGAGGAGCTGAAGCTGCGCGCCGGCGGCGATCTCGATCTCGTCGGCGCTTCGCTCGCCACCAACCAGCTGCGCCAGCAAATCGAACGCGTCGCGCCGACCGGCAGCCGAGTCTTGATCGCTGGCGCGCCCGGTGTCGGCAAGGAGGTTGTCGGGCGCTTGCTGCATTCCCGCTCGCGCCGTTCGGGCGGTCCGTTTATCGCGGTCAATTGCGCGACGATGCACCCCGACCGCTTGGAACTGGAATTGTTCGGCAGCGAGATTGCGGTCAACGGCTCGCCGCGCAAGATCGGCACGTTCGAGCGCGCCCATGGCGGCACCCTGTTCCTCGACGAAGTCGCTGACATGCCGATCGAAACCCAGGGCAAGATCGTCCGGGTGCTGCAGGAGCAGACCTTCGAGCGGGTAGGGGGCTCGAACCGGGTCGAGGTCGATGTCCGCGTCGTCGCCTCGACCAACCGCGAACTCGGCGGCGAGATCGCCGCGGGACGTTTCCGCGAGGATTTGTTCTATCGCCTCAACGTCGTGCCGATCCGCGTGCCGTCGTTGCGTGACCGCCGCGAGGACATCCCGCTGCTTGCCCGCCATTTCATGGAGCGCGCGGCCGAGGCGGCGCGTCTGCCGCCGCGCGGTTTCGGCGAGGACGCGCTGGCCGCGCTGCAATCCTACAGCTGGCCCGGCAATGTCCGGCAACTGCGCAACGTCGTCGATTGGCTGCTCATCATGGCGCCGGGCGACACCCGCGAGTCGGTTCATGCCGAGCATTTGCCCAACGAGATCACCGCGATCGCGCCGACCGTCGTCAAATGGGACAAGGGCAGCGAGATCATGACCTTGCCGCTGCGTGATGCGCGTGAGGTCTTCGAGCGCGAATACCTGCTGGCCCAGGTCACCCGCTTCGCCGGCAACATCTCGCGCACCGCCGCCTTTGTCGGCATGGAGCGTTCCGCCTTGCACCGCAAGCTGAAGTCGCTGCGCGTCGCCGTCACCGAGCGTCCGCTGAAAACAGGCACCTGATGTCCCGCATCGTTTTTCAGAATCCCTCTCCGCCCCCAATGGACCATGGCGGGGGGAGAGGGAGGGGCCCGGCGCGAAGCGCTGGGAGGGTGAGGTGGGCGCGCGCTGACGTCTCCGGAATCCCCCACCTTATCCCGACCCTCTCCGCCCCCAGGCGCAGAGAGGAAGGTTAAGATGTCCCGCATCGCCTATGTCGACGGCGTCTACCGCCCGCACGGTGAGGCCGCCGTGCATATCGAGGATCGCGGCTACCAGTTCGCCGACGGCGTTTATGAGGTGATTGCCGTCCGCGGCGGAAAGCTCGTCGACGAGGCGCTGCATCTCGTGCGGCTGCACCGCTCGCTGTCGGAGCTGCGCATCGAGGGCGCGCTCGCCGATGCGCCGCTCAAAGTCGTGCTGCGCGAGGTCGTCCGCCGCAACGGCGTCGTCAACGGCATCGTCTATCTGCAGATCACGCGCGGGATCGCGCCGCGCGATCACGGTTTCCCGAAAGCCGCGCGGCCGATCCTTGTCGTCACCGCGCGCCGCTCGCGCCCGCCCAGCCCCAAGCTGGTCGAGGAGGGCATTTCGGTCGTGACCATTCCCGACATCCGCTGGCAGCGCTGCGACATCAAGACGATCTCGCTCGTCGCCAACGTGCTCGGCAAGCAGCAGGCGCGCGAGGCCGGCGCCTACGAGGCCTGGATGGTCGATGGCGAGGGCCGCATCACCGAAGGCACCTCGACCAATGCCTGGATCGTTACCGCCGACAACCAGATCGTCACCCGCGCCGCCGAGAACGCCATCCTCGACGGCGTCACCCGTCAGGCGCTGATCGCCCTACTCCGGCGCGGCGGTTACAAGTTCGTCGAGCGCCCGTTTACCGTCGCCGAGGCCAAGGGCGCGCGCGAAGCGTTCCTCACCAGCACCACCTCCGACCTCCTGCCGGTCGTGGCGATCGACGGCCAGCCGGTCGCCAATGGCGTTCCGGGGCTGCTGACCCAGAAGCTGCGCGACGACTACCTCGCGCATGTCGCGGAGCGCGCGTGAGCGGGGTGCAATCGGCACTGCAGCGCCCGCGCGCCATCATCTTCGACTGGGATAACACCCTGGTCGACAGCTGGGGCACGATCCACGACGCGCTCAATTTTCTGATGGCGGCGATGGAAAAGCCGCTATGGACGCTGGCCGAGACCCGCGAGCGCGTCCGCCTCAGCCTGCGTGAGGCGTTCCCGGTGATCTTTGGCGAGCGCTGGGAGGAAGCGCGGCAGATCTACCTGGACCGCTTTCGCGCGATCCATCTCGAGCGCCTGACGCCGCTGCCGGGCCGCGAGGCGATGCTGCGCGCGCTCGCCGCCGATGGCCACTACCTCGCCGTCGTCAGCAACAAGACCGGCACCGTGCTGCGCGCCGAGGCCGAGCATATCGGCTGGTCGCCGCTGTTCGGCAGCATCGTCGGGGCAGGGGACGCGCATAGCGACAAGCCGCATTGCGCCCCTGTCGAGCTGGCTCTGAAGCAGAGCGGAATCAGGCCCGGCCCCGATGTCTGGTTTGTCGGCGACACCGCGGTCGATATGGAATGCGCGATCGCCGCGGGCTGCGTTCCGGTGCTGCTCGGCGAGCTCGAAGCCGACGCCGCGTTCGCGCGATTTCCGCCCGTCCTGGCCGTTGCCGACGATGTCGCGCTGTTTCGCGCGCTGCGGGGCTTGTCCTGACAAAAGGCGCGCCCACATTTCCTATCGGAAGAAGGGGAACCGCCAGCACCCCAACCCCGTTTTCCTTACCGGGATGCTGCGCGCCCAAGAGTGGAGTTGGGAGCCACCGTAATGACGTCGGACAAGTCGCAGAACGTTCAGGACGTATTTCTCAATCACGTCCGCAAAAACAAAACGCCGGTCACGGTGTTTTTGGTCAATGGTGTCAAGCTTCAGGGGATCATCACCTGGTTTGACAATTTCTGCGTGCTGCTGCGCCGCGACGCGCATTCGCAGCTGGTCTACAAGCATGCCATTTCGACCGTGATGCCGGCGCAGCCGATCCAGCTGTTCGAGGGCGGAAGAGAGGAAGATCAGCCCTGAGCAGCGCTGAGCACGGTCTGTCCGCTCCCGGCCTGACCGCCCACGGTCCGACAACGACGGGCCGTGCCCTCGTCGTTCATCCCGCGTTGAAGATCGCGCCCGGCCGCCGGCCGGATGACGGCTCCGCTCGCTCGCTCGATGCCCGGCTCGACGAGGCGATCGGTCTCGCGCGCGCGATCAACCTCGATGTCGTCGGCGGCGAGATCGTGCGCCTCAACCGGCCGGCGCCGAGCACGCTGATCGGCAGCGGCAATGTCGATACGCTGGGCGCGGCGATCGAGGAGCAGAAGATCGGCCTCGTCGTCGTCGACGGCGCCTTGTCGCCGGTGCAGCAGCGCAACCTTGAGCGCCGCTGGAAGGCCAAGGTCATCGACCGCACCGGGCTCATTCTCGAAATCTTCGGCGAGCGCGCCCGCACCCATGAGGGCCGCCTCCAGGTCGAGCTCGCGGCGCTGACCTATCAGCGCTCGCGCCTCGTGCGCTCCTGGACCCATCTCGAGCGCCAGCGCGGCGGCTTCGGCTTCTTGGGCGGCCCCGGCGAAAGCCAGCTCGAAATCGACCGCCGCCTCATCGGCGAGCGCATCGGCAAGATCAGGCGCGAGCTGGAAGACGTGAAGCGCACCCGTGCGCTGCACCGCGAGGCGAGAAAGCGCGTGCCGTTCCCGGTCGTCGCGCTGGTCGGCTACACCAATGCCGGCAAATCGACCCTGTTCAACCGGCTGACCCGCGCCAGCGTCGTCGCCGAGGATTTGCTGTTCGCGACCCTCGACCCGACGATGCGGCGGCTCGACCTGCCGTCGGGCAAGACGATCATCCTCTCCGACACGGTCGGGTTCATCTCCGACTTGCCGACGCATCTCGTTGCCGCGTTCCGGGCGACGCTGGAAGAGGTGACCGAGGCCGACATCGTCGTCCATGTCCGCGACGGGCATCACCCGGACAGCGCCGCGCAGCGCGCCGACGTGCTGGCGGTGCTGACCGATCTCGGCCTTGGCAAACTCGTCGAGGACGGCCTCATCGAGGCGCTCAACAAGATCGACCTGCTCGACGACGAAGCCCGCGACAGTCTCGTCAACCAGACCCAGCGCAACGAGGAAGTCGTCGCGCTGTCGGCGGCGACCGGGGAGGGGTGCAACGGCCTCCTCGCGCTGATCGCCGGCCGGCTCAATAGCACCGCGCGCGCGGTGCGTGTCGAGGTGCCGCACACCGACGGCAAAACCCTCGCCTGGCTCTACGAGCGCGGCGCCATTGTCGGCCGCCGCGACGACGCCGAGGCGGCTCACCTCTCGGTCCGTCTCTCGGAAGCCGATCTCGGCCGCCTCCGCCACCGCCAGCGCGTGCATTAGCAAACTCCCTCGCCCCGCGAGCGGGGCTTTGCTCAGAAATGACGGCATTCCTTAGCGTCATCGCCATGTCTAACATTGCCTTCCAAAGTAAAAAAAAAGCGGCGCACGCCAGATTGGCGGGATGTCGATGGCCGAAAAACTAGCTCCCAGGTCGTCCCCGCCGATCTTCGTCCTCATTGGCTGCGGCATCCTCCTTACCCCTCTAGACCGGCCCTCCGTGTCTCACTGCCTCCGTGGTGAAAAAATTTTCGGCCCTCGCTCTTGATTGTTCCCTTTATGTTCACTAGCTGACGATCCGTCAGTGCTGTCGGGCGAAACCCGTGGCGCTGATGCCTGGGCAACCGGGCTCGCTATTTGAAAGACCGAAACCGGAGCTTGTGGAGCAGACCAAACCGTCCGTGCCGTCAGGACCAAACAACCAACGCAACAGACGTCGCGTCGTCGAGGGCGCCAAAAACCACCCAGCCGTCGCCGCTAGCGCGGGAAATCAATAATAAGATCCCGCGGGGCGCGGAGAAGAGGAAATCCCAAAGCCCTCGTCCAGGACGCTCACCGGCACAGCGCAAGGCCGCCCGACAAACCGGCAGTAGGCAGTGAATAGGACTTTTGCGGCGGCCGTTCGCGACGACGGCGTCAGCGGGCGAGGAGGTGCGTCCAGCCATCGCGTCGATCGGGCGCGAAGCCGAGCGCTTCCCAAAACCGCTCGCTGCCGCCGGCGGCGTTGCAGGTGACCGCGCATTCCTGCCGCCGCGCCTCGTCGAGCAGCGCCATCGCCAGCGCGCGGCCGACGCCGCATCGACGATAGGCGAGGGCGACATAGAACCGCCGGACGCGCAGCGCTCCGGCGATCGTCGGCTCCAGCGTCACGCCGCCGATGCCGGCCAGGCCATCGCCGAAATACGCCGCGAGCAGCCTTTCCCCCGGCCGGTCGAAGTGCGTCGCACCGCTCGCCCATTCGCGCGCCAGCGTGTCGAGCATCGAATGACCGTCGGCGCGCGCTTCGGCTCGCAACCCCTCGAAGGCGGCGGGAAGGGCGGCGGTGATCCGCTCCAGCCGGATCATTCCTCGGCTTTCACTTCCTGCCACAGCGCTTCGAGCGCAGCGAGATCGCTTCCGACGCCGCGTTCCTTGGCCCGCGTCTCGACCGCGCGAAACCGGCGCTCGAATTTCGCGGTCGCGCGGCGCAGCGCGGTTTCCGGCTCGACATCGAGCTTGCGAGCCAAATTGGCGGCGGCGAACAGCAGGTCTCCGACCTCGTCTTCCAGCCGCGCTTTGTCGCCGCCGACGTCGAGCTCGGCTTCGATCTCGCCGGTCTCCTCGGCGAGCTTCGGGATCACCGATCGGGCGTCCGGCCAGTCGAAGCCGATCCGCGCCGCGCGCCGCGAAACCTTCGCGGCGCGCAACAGCGCCGGATAGGCGAGGGCAATCCCGTCGAGCACGCTGTCCCCGCCGCCGCTGGCCGCGCGTTCCTGGGCCTTGTGCGCCTCCCACGCTTCGTTCTGCGCCGCGACCGAGGCAATTTCCGCATCGCCGAACACATGCGGGTGCCGCCGCACCATCTTTTCGGAAATCGCCGTAGCCACGTCGTCGAACGCGAACAAGCCGGCTTCCTCGGCCATCCGCGCGTGGAACACGACCTGGAACAGCAGGTCGCCGAGCTCGTCCTTCAGCGCCGCCATGTCGCCGCGTTGGATGGCGTCGCCGACCTCGTAAGCCTCTTCGATGGTGTACGGCGCGATTGTCGCGAAATCCTGCTCGCGGTCCCACGGGCAGCCATGCTTCGGGTCGCGCAGCCGCGCCATGATCGCGAGCAGCTTGTCGATCGGCCGGTATGCATGGGTCATCGCCGCCAAACCCAATTCGTCATAAGGCGCTCCGTCATCAGTCGATCCATAACCCGTTCTTTTTGTGCCAATCCTCGATCGACAATTCGGGATAGAGGTCAAAGCAATCGTCATTGGGGCCGATCTGCGGCTCGACCCAGCCCGCCTTGTCGCGCAGCAGCAGATGGACGCTTTTCGGCGTCTTCGGCAGCTCGGTATCGATCGCCGAGGCGAACGGGTGCATCAGCTCGGGCCAGGATTCGTCGCTGACCCAGAGCGGCGTGCCGCATTTCTTGCAGTAATACCGGTCGGCCGAGCCTTTGCGTCCGTCGATCGGCGCGTTCCACACCCCGAGCGCGCGCTTGCCACTCACTTTAAGCGAGTCCGCTATCCCCATGATATTGATGGCGTATCCGCCGCCGCCCGCGCTCTTGCGGCAGATCGAGCAATAGCAGCGCTGATAAGGGTAGGGGGTATGGCTGTCGACCGTAAAGCTGACCGCGCCGCAGCGGCACGACCCTTCGAGACGCATCGGCATGTCAACTCTCCTCGGCGATGAGCCGCTTCTGAAAGAAAATGCGTTTGTGATCAGGCGGATAATCCAATGTTCCGAACACCTTTAAAAGAGACGGCGAAGGGTCATGCTATCGTTACGCTAGGGTTTCGTCAGCCATTGTTGGGGGAGATGGATCGCGATACTCAACTCGACATCATTCGCCGCGCCTATGCCAAGCGCATCATGTTTGCGGTTGGCGCGACGGATCGGCGGCTGGAATTGCTGGCTACGAGGTGAGGGGTGGTGCCTGGCGTATCGCCGAGGAATGCCGCCCAATTCCGCATCTGTATATCGCATAATATATATTATGGAAAATAAGCGGGCGACGTTACACTTCCCATAGCATGCGCAATGGGCGCTTCAGCCGAGCCGCTTCGTCATGAACACGCGGTCATAGCCGGCGTCGCGACCGCGGCCGGTCTCGACAAAACCCAGCCGCGTGTACAGCGCGATGTTCTCGGTCATCATTCAGATGCGTGTAGAGCCGCAGCTCGGCGTATCCGAGCCGGCGCGCTTCGATCTCGGCGAACGCGATCAGCCGGCGGCCGAGACCTTGTCCCTGGCGGTCCTTGCGCACCGCGATGTTGTCGAGCAACAGGTGGTCGGGCTTCGGCAGCAGCACGATGATCGCGGCAATGGTGCCATCGGCTTCGAGGACGCTGACCGCGCGGTCGCCGATCAGCGCCGCGTAATCGTCGAGCATCGGCCCCGGCGGCTTGCCGATGCGCTCGACATAGTGCGCATAGGCTTGGTGGACGATGCCTTCGACAGTCACCCGATCTGGCGGCGTTGCGGCGCGGATCACGGGTCGGGAACTTCCACGGCGAGCCCGTCATAGCCGGGTTCGACCCCCGGCGGCACTTGCGCCGCCAGCTCGCGGTAATCGAGCGGCCGGTCGAGATGGGTCAGGATCGCGCGTTTCGGCTTGACGCGGTCGATCCACGCCAGGGTCTTCGCGACATGGCTGTGCGTCGGGTGCGGCTCGTAGCGCAGGCAGTCGACGATCCACAATTCGATGCCGGCCAGCACCGCGAAGGCCGTGTCATCGAGCTCGGTGACATCGGTCGAATAGCCGAACGCGCCGATGCGAAAGCCCAACGTCGTGCTGAAGCCGTGATCCTGGACAAACGGTATGAATGGCAGCCCGGCGGCCGCGAACGGCCCGTCGATCGGGATCGGCCTGAGGCACGGCGCATAGAAGAAGCCGTCTTGCGGCGGCGACTCCAGCGCGTAACCGAAGCGGCTTTCGATCTCGCTGATCGTACCGGCATCGGCGTAAAGCGGGACTGGCGCGCGCATCGCCCGGTTGATGCCGCGGACCTCATCGATACCATGCAGATGGTCGGCATGAGCGTGGGTCATCACGATCGCGTCGAGCCGCGTGACGTTCGCGTCGATCAGCTGGTCGTGCAGATCGGGCGACATGTCGATGAGGATCGTCTTGCCACGCGCTTCGAGCAGCAGCGACACGCGGCGCCGGCGGTTGCGCGGCTCGGCGGGATCGCAGGCGCCCCATCCGAGCCCGACCGACGGCACGCCCATCGAGGCCCCGCAGCCGAGCATAGTGACCTTCATCGCGGCTTTTCGGCCTTGGTGAACAGGCGGAAGAAATTCGCCGTCGTGACGGCCGCCAACTCGTCGGCCGTCACCCCTTTCAGCTCGGCGACAAACGCCGCGGTCGCCGCGACAAAGGCCGGTTCGTTGCGCTTGCCGCGATACGGCACCGGCGCGAGATAGGGCGCGTCGGTCTCGACCAGCAGCCGGTCGAGCGGCAGGTCGCGCACGATCGCTCGCAAATCTTCGGCGTTGCGGAACGTCACGATGCCCGAAATCGAGATATAGAAGCCGAGATCGAGAGCCGCTTCGGCGAGCGCGCGGCTGCCGGTAAAGCAGTGCAGCACGCCGGGCGGCGGCTTTTCCGCCGCCAGGATGGCGGCGATCTCGGCATCCGCCTCGCGGGCGTGGATGATCAGCGGCAGACTGCTTTGCTGCGACGCGGCGATATGGGCGCGGAACACCCGCTCTTGGATGCCGTGCGGGCTGAGATCGTAGTGGAAATCGAGTCCGGTCTCGCCGATGCCGACGACCCTCGGATGCGCCGCCAGCGCCACCAGCCGCTCGGCGAGAAGGTCGGCATGGTCGGCCGCCTCGTGCGGATGCGCACCGACGGAGCACCAGATGCGCGGCTCGGCCTCGGCGATCGCCCTCACCGCGTCGAACTGGTCGAGCCGGGTGCAGATGGTCAGCATCGTGCCGATCCCGGCGTCGAAGGCGCGGCCGATCACCGCCTCGCGCTCCGGCGCGAAATCGGGAAAATCGAGATGGCAATGGCTGTCGACCAGCATGACCCGGTACTTATTACGCCGCGAATGCGGCGAATTTAGCGCGCATCCGCCGCGCTCGCGCGATCGATCGCGAAAAAGGCGCTGAGGATGGTCTGCTTGCGGTCGAGGTTGAGGCCGTCGGCGCGCGCAAACCCATTGGCGATATCGTCGCCCAACCTCGCCCAACGTGCCGCCTCGCCCCGCTCGCCGGCTCGCGCCGCGGCGACGGCCTGCCGCGCTAGGTGATAACGCAGCAAGTCTTCGAGCGCGCGATAGGCGTCCTCGCCCTCGGCGCGCGCCAGCCGGTCGGCGAAGCCGTGCAGCGCTAGCGGGTCAATCCCCGGCCGGCGCGCCAGCATGGCCAGCATCGTTTGATAGAGTTCGACGCCGCCCGATCCGGCAAGTTCGAGCGCGCGGCCGATGCTGCCTTCCGCGAGATCGGCGACGCGCGCCGCTGCATCCTCGCCAAGCTCCGGGCAATACCGTGCGAGCAAGGCGCGCAAATCGGCATCCGCCAGCGGCGCCAATTTCATCTGGCGGCAGCGTGAGCGGATTGTCGGCAGCAGCTTGCCGGGGCTGTGCGCGACCAGCACCAGGAGCACGCGGCGCGGCGGCTCTTCGAGGATCTTGAGCAGCGCGTTGCCGGCGTTGCGGTTCATCGCATCGGCGCCGTCGACGATGACCACGCGCCAGCCGCCCTCGGCAGCGGTCAGATGCAGGAACGCGCCGATCTCGCGCACGTCGTCGACCACGATCTCGCTGCGCAGCCGCTTGCGGCGCGAGTCGAAGGCGCGCTCGACGGTCAAGAGGTCGGCATGGCCGCCCGCGGCGACCCGGCGGAACACGCCGCTCTCCGGCGAGATCGCGAGGCGGGGAAGCCCGGTCTCGACGGGTGCGCCGAACATGTCGATCCCCGCCCCCTCGCCGCCGCGCCACAGCACGTAACGCGCCAGGCGAAATGCCAAGGTCGCCTTGCCGATGCCGCGCGGCCCCGACAGCAGCAGCGCATGCGGCAGACGGCCGCTATCGACGAACTGCTTCAGCGCCGCCTCGGCCCCCTCTTGGCCGATGAGATCGGGATTGGCTCGCGGCGGCGGCGCCTGGGGTTCCTCGGTCATTTCGGCGCGACGCCCAGCCGTTCCGCCACCGCGGCAACGATCGCCCGATGTACCGCATCGACCTCGCCCGACGCGGCGATCACCGCGCAGCGCCCGGGTTCCGCCTCGGCGATGGCGAGAAACCCGTCGCGCAGCCGCTGATGAAATGCCCTATCGAGCCGCTCGAAGCGGTCGGCGGCGGAGCGGCTGGCGGCGCGCGCCAAGCCCTCGTCCACCGGCAGATCGAGAATGAACGTGAGATCGGGTAGAAAATCGCCGAGCGCGAAACGCTGAAGTGCCGCGAGTTCGTCCAACGGCAAGCCGCGGCCATATCCCTGGTAGGCGATCGTTGAATCGATGAAGCGGTCGCAGACCACCCACTTCCCCGCGGTAACCGCCGGCTGGATCGTCCGCGCGACATGGTCGCGGCGCGCGGCAAAGAACAGCAACGTCTCGCCGACCGCGTCCCAGCGCTCCGTGTCGCCTTCCAGCAACAGCCGGCGGATCGCTTCGGCGCCGGGTGAGCCGCCAGGCTCGCGCGTCGCCAGCGCGTCGATCCCGGCGCGGCCAAGCGCCTCGACAAGCAGCTTGACCTGGGTCGACTTCCCTGCCCCCTCCCCGCCTTCGACGGTGATGAACTTGCCGCGGCTGGGCTGACCGAACGCGCTCAGTGTCGGGTTCCCCAAATCAGATAGCCGGCCAGTGTCGCCATGCGGCCGACCGTGCCGATCGTCGGCACGTCGGCGGCGGCATGGAGCGCCCGCTCGACCGTATCGGCGCCGGGCGCGGTCACCGTAAGCTTGCCGATCTCGTCGCCCTGCTTGACCGGTGCCGGGATCGGGCTGTCATACGAGATGGTGACCTTCATGTCGTGACGCGAGCGGCGCGGCAGCGTCACGGTCAAATCCTTCGCGACCGTCATGCCGACCCGTGACGCTTGCCCCAGCCAGACGTCGGCGTCTTCGACCTTGTCGCCGGCGCTGAACAGCTTGTAGTTGTTGAACTCACGGAACGCCCATTCAACCAGCCGCTCGCTCTCCGAGGCGCGATCCTTCATCGAAGCCAGCCCGGAGACGACGACGATCACCCGGCGGTCGCCGCGTACCACCGAGCCGATCATGCTGTAGCCGGATTCGTCGGTGTGACCGGTCTTGAGCCCGTCGGCGCCCATATTCTTGTACAGCAGCGGGTTTCGGTTTCCTTGATCTATATTATTGAAATTAAAGTCTTTTTCAGCGAAATAGTGATAGTATTCAGGAAAGTCGCGGATGATGTGCAGGCCCAGGGTGGTGAGGTCCTGGGCGGTCATCCACTCATTCGGATCGGGCAACCCAGTGACATTGGCGAAGTGACTGTTTTTGAGGCCGATCTCCTGTGCCTTTTGGTTCATCAGGTCGACAAACGCTTCCTCGCTGCCCGCCAGTCCTTCGGCGAGCACGACGCAGGCATCGTTGCCGGATTGCACGATCATGCCGCGGACAAGATCGTCGATTTTGATCTTGCCACCGACCCCGACAAACATCTTCGAGCCGCCCATTTTCCAGGCTTTTTCGGTCACCGGCAATTCGTCGCCGAGTGTGATCCGGCCTTCCTTCAGCATGCCGAAAACGACGTAAGCGGTCATCAGCTTGCTCATTGAGGCCGGCTCCATCCGCGCATCGGCATTCTTTGCGAACAAGACGGTATTGGTGTCGGCCTCGGTGATGAGCGCGAAGCGTGCGGCGGTATCGAAATTCGCGCCCGGAGCTTGCGCCGGCGGCGTTGCCGGCGTCGGTTGCGGCGCGGATGCCGGCGGCCGGGCGGTGACGGTCGTCTTCGGCGCCGCGAACCCGCCCGTGGCGCCGAGCAGCGGCAGCAACAGCGCCGCCGCCACAGCGGTCGCGATCGAAAGTCGCCAGCAAGCCTTCATCGCCGCCTCTGCACTGCACTCACCCAACGGGGCGAGCCGAGTTTAATCGATCACGACCTGCGCGTCGCGATAGCCGCTCGCGACCATCTGGTCTCGCAAACGGTCGGCGTCTTGCTCGGTTGCGACCGGCCCCGCCTGGACATGATAAGCGGGCGACGCGACAAAAAATCGGCGCGAAAGTGGCGGTCTATAGGCGGCGACCGTAATCCCCGCCGCCTCGCCGTTGTCGACGATGCCGCGCTCCGCGGCCGCGGCGGCGATAAGACTCGGCTCCCGCAGCACTCGCACCCTGACCAGCGCCGCGCCGGTGCGCTCCAAGCCGAGCAGTTGCGCGGCGCGGCGCGACAGGTCGATGATCCGGCCTCGGGCAAATGGCCCGCGGTCGTTTACCCGAATGCGCAGCGCCCGATTGTTCTCCAGGTTGACGACCTCGACGATGCTCGGCAGTGGCAGCGTCGTATGCGCCGCGGTGAGATCGTTCATGTCGAAAATTTCGCCGTTCGCCGTGTAGTGACCTTGGAAACCCCCGCCATACCATGAGGCCAACCCGGTCTGGTCGTAGGCGTAGTCGACATGCGGATAATAGGTGACGCCGTTCACCGTGTATGGCGCGCCGATCTTGTAGGTCGGATGCGGTACGAGCGCCTCTCGCCCGCCAAACGGCATCGACACCACGCCGCAAGCGCTCAAGGCGAACCCCATTGCAGCGAGCAGCAATGCCCGCCGTAGCCCTTCCCCCATGTGCCCCCCAGCACAATTCAGGCCCAGCGCAATCGCTGGATGATGGCCGAGCCCCCTACCCGGCCCCGAAGCTGTCGGCGAGCATGCCGACAGAAGCGGCGAAATATGTCGATCGGTTCCACTTCATGATGGCGCGGAAATTGTCATAGACCAGCAGCGCCGGTCCGTCGCCGCCGTCCGGGATGACCAGCGAGGCCTCGGTCACCGGGAGCGCCGCTGCGTCGGTCGGCCGCACGCCCATGCGGCTCCAATCCGATGTCGGACGCCTTACGTCGAGCCCGGCCAGCCGCTGGTCGAAACCGGACGGCACAGTCACCGAGCGGCCCCAGCCCTGGTCGCCCCGCCAGCCTAGCCGCGCGATATAATTGGCGATCGACCCAAGCACATCGGCGCGGTCCGACCAAATGTCGCGCCGCCCGTCGCCGTCGAAATCGACCGCAAAATTGAGAAAGGTCGTCGGCATGAATTGGCACTGGCCCATCGCCCCGGCCCATGAACCGAGCATCGCCTCGGTTTGTACATTGCCCTCGTCGATGATGCGCAGCGCGGCAATCAGCTCCGGCCGGAAATAGGAGCTGCGCCTTCCGTCATAGGCAAGAGTGGCCAGCGACGAGACGACCGAATAATTGCCCATCACCTTGCCGAAATCGCTTTCGACCGCCCACAGCGCCACGATAAAGCGCGGCTGCACGCGAAAGCGCTGGTAGACCTTGGTCAAGAGCGGCCAGTTTTCCGAGAGCTGCGCCCGCCCGTCGGCGATCTTCTGCGGCGTGACGACCTTTTGCAGAAAGCTGCTCAAGGTCGTCGTGTGCTCGGGCTGCTGATGGTCGAGCTCGATGACCCGTGGCAGATATTCGACCCGGCGCAACGCCGAGTCGACGGTCGCAACCCGAATGCCTTGACTGAGCGCGTCGCGCCGCACCCCCGCAAGGAAGGCGGAGAAATCGTCCTCGCTTGCCCAGGCCCTCGCAGAATGCCCCAGCGCGATCGCCAGTGGTGCGGAAAGAACGGCTCGCCGCGCGAGCCGGAACGACGTCATCTCAATCACCCACTAAACCCCTTCACCCCCGCCCCTTTTTCTCACAGGGGCGCGGCGCGGGCAATGCTCAGCAGGGTAATCCTATAAGAAAACAAGACTTCCCGATAATCGAGAACTCTTACGCTAAAGTTTCAGCAAATGTGGCAACCACAACGATATCGGCGGTATATAAGTCACCAGCATCAATACCAGGAATATTACCCCGTAAAAACGGCCAGATCTGCTTCATCGCCTCTTCCATACGGACGCGCCCGACAGCGCAGCCGACAAACAGCGTAGCGCCGACTGGCGGACGACATTGGGCCGATCCCGAAATTGAGCAGCATGATCATCCCGAAATACACGGGATCGACGCCGAATTTCATGACGACCGGGAGCAGGATCGGCGTGGTGACGAGAATCGGCGGCGCCATGTCGACCAGACGGCCGAGCACCAGCAGCTAATCCTCACCCGCTGGGGCGGCGCTAGGCGAAGGCGCGCCGACCGGCTGGCGCGGCGCCACGCGGATCAGCAGCACCAGCGGCAGCGAGCACAGCAGAACGATCATCATCATCTTGAAATCGTCGATGTAGCCGACCATTGCTGCCTGGCGTGTGACCGCGGCGTTGAGTGCGGCGACGCCGGACGGCGCGGTCAGACTGTAAATCGGTCCGAGCAAGTGCCCCTGCGTGAGCGGATTATCGGGTCGCAGGCCCTCCACCAATTGCGAATGCACGATCTGGGTGTTCTGCGCGAGCGTCGCTTCGAGGATGCTGATCCCGATGCTGCCGCCGAGCATCCGCATCAGGCTTCTGAGCGCGGTGCCTTGGGTGAGGATGTGACGCGGCAAGTCGCTGAGCGCGAGGATGTTGAGCGGCACGAAGGTCAGGCCGAGCGTAAAGCCTTGCGTAAAGCACGCGGAGATGATCGGCCAGGACCCCATGTCAAGCGAATAGCCGGTCATCTGCCACAGCGAGGCGGCGGTGAGAGCGAAGCCGACGACGATGAATATTCGACCGTCGATCTTGTTGATCGTGCGGCCGACAAAAATCATCGCCAGCATCGTGCCAAAGCCGCGTGGCGCCATCATCCAGCCGCTGGTAAAGACCGGATAGTTCATCAAGTCCTGCATCATCGACGGCATCAGCGCCAGGGTGCCGCTGAGGATCCAGCCGACAGCCAGCATCAACAGGCTGCCGGCGATGAAATTGGGACTCTTCAGCAATTCGAGGCTGACGAAGGAGCGCCCGCGCGCGGTGATGGTATGCACGACGAAGAGGTAGAAGCTGAGCCCGGCGATGGTCGCCTCGACCCAGATTTCGGTCGAGTGGAACCAGTCCTTGATCTGCCCGCGGTCGAGCATCAGCTGCAACGCGCCGATCGCTATGCTCAGCATCCCGAAGCCGAGCGCGTCGAACTCGTCGCGCCGCACGGTGCGGGTCTGGCGGATGAAGAAGAAGATGCCGAGCGCGCAGAGCGCGCCAACCGGCAGGTTGATATAGAAGCACCACCGCCAGTTCATGTTGTCGGTGATCCAGCCGCCCATGGTGGGCCCGAGGATCGGCCCCATCATCGCGCCCGAGCTGAAGATCGCCATCGCCTGGCCGTGCTTTTCCTGCGGGTAGACGGTCAGCAGCGTGGCCTGCCCGAGCGGCACCAGGCCGGCGCCGAAAACCCCCTGAAGCAGCCGGTAGATCACCAGCTGCGTGAGGCTCTCGGCCGCGCCGCAAAGACCCGAGGCAATCGTGAAGCCGATCACCGAGGCAATGAAGATGAACTTGATGCCAAACCGGCCGGCGAGCCAGCCGGTCAGTGGCATCGCGATCGCCGAGGCGACGATGTACGAGGTCAGAACCCAGGAAATCTGGTCCTGCGCCGCCGACATGCTGCCCTGGATGTGCGGCAGCGCGACATTGGCGATCGTCGTGTCGATACCCTGCAGCACGCAGGCACAGATCACCGTGGCGGTGATCATGCCGCGGTTGATCGGCGGCCCGGCGGGAGCGATCGAGCGTTCGCTCCTCATGCCGCTTGCCTCAATCGTCCGCTACGGCAGCGGCGGCAACCGGGGCCGGCGGCGCGGTCCGCACCGGTGACGCGTCGCGCAGCAGCAGGATAAGCGGGATCGACGCAACGCATACCACCATCAACAGCCAGAAATCGTCGATATACGCGACCATCGACGCCTGCCGCGTCACCGCGGCGTTGAGCGCGGCCACCCCGGTCGGCGCGGTGAGGCTGTAGGGAAAGCCGAACATCGGGGAGTGAATGAGCGGGTTGTCCGGCCGCAGCCCTTCGATCAGCCGCGCATGGACCGTCTGGGTGTTCTCGGCGAGGATCGCGACAAGCGCGCTGATGCCGACGCTGCCGCCGAGGTTGCGCATGAGGCTTCTGAGCGCGGTGCCCTGGGTCAGAATGTGGCGCGGCAAGGTCGACAATGCGGTCACGTTGAGCGGCACAAAGGTGCAGCCTAGCCCGAAGCCCTGGTTGAACCCCGAGATGACAAGCGGCCAATAATCCATGTCGAGCGAGAATTGCGTCATCTGCCACATGGCAAACGCCGTCAGCGCCAGCCCGAACAGGATCAGCAGCCGGTTGTCGACGCGGTTGATCACCTTGGCGACGGCGAACATCGCGATCATCGAGCCTAAGGCGCGCGGCGACACGACAATGCCGGTCGTAAAGACGGGATAGTCCATCTGCTGCTGCAGCATCGTCGGCAACAGCGCCAGCGTACCGGTCATGATGCCGCCGACCGCGAACATCAGCACCGTTCCGGCGAGAAAATTGGTATTGTTCAGCAGCTCGCGGTTGATGAAAGTGCGGCCGCTGGCGGTAACCGTATGCACTGTGAACAGGTAGAAGCTTAGGACGGCGATAGTCGCCTCGATGCAGATTTCGCGAGAATGGAACCAGTTCTTCAACTCGCCGCGGTCGAGCATCAGCTGCATCGCGCCAATGGCGAAGCTCAGAAAGAGAAAGCCGAACGCGTCGAACGTCTCGCGATGGGCATTCCGGTTGAACCGGATGAAGATGATGATCCCGGTGACGCAAAGAATGCCGACCGGCACGTTGACGTAGAAAATCCAGCGCCAGCTGAAATCCTCGGTCAGCCAGCCGCCGAGCAACGGGCCGCTGATCGGCCCCATCATCGTGCCGATGCCGTAGACCGCCATCGCCCTGCCATGCCGCTCCGGCGGGTTGATCTGCAGCAGCACGGCCTGTGACAGCGGAATGAGCCCGGCGCCGCATACCCCTTGCAGGAAGCGGAAGAGCACGAGCTGTTCGAGGCTCGCCGCCGCGCCGCACAACGCCGAGGCGATCGTGAAGCCGCCGACCGAAAACAAGAACACGTATTTGATGCCGATCCGCCCGGCCATCCAGCCGGTGAGCGGCATCGTGATGGCCGCAGCGACAATATATGACGTCAATACCCACGCGATCTGGTCCTGCGAAGCCGATAGGCTCCCTTGAATATGCGGCAAGGCGACGTTGGCGATCGTGTTGTCGACGCCTTGCATAATGTTCGCCAACATGATCGAGGCGGTAATCCAGCCTCGATTGGGCACCGCGGTCGGCGTTTCCCCGCGCAATTTCTTACCCCGACTGACCTGCCCTAACCTCTCGGCAAAGGACCGGCGATCTTGTTGTCTAAGCCGCCACCTGCTGGGTGGTAGGCGCGTCGCCGGCCACCGTGGTGCGGCGCATGTCGCGCACCAGCGTGTCGTCAAAGCGCCGCACCCGGTGCATCGTCTGGCGGTTGTCCCACATCACCAGGTCGAACTGCCGCCATTTGTGGAAATAGACGTTCTCCGACCGGGTCGCTTCCTCGTTGAGGTCGCGCAGAAAAGCGCGCGCTTCCGGCACCGGCCAGCCGACGATCGCCCCAGCATGCGAGGCAAGGTACAGCGACTTGCGCCCGGTCTTGGGATGGCTGCGGACCAGCGCCTGGCGCACCGGACGGAACATCGCCTTCTCTTCGTCGGTGAACGCCGGGAAGCCCATGGAACCGCGCGAATACATCAGCGAATGCTCGCAGACGAGGGTCTCGCACAGCGCCTTGGTCTGGTCGTCGAGCGCGTCGTAGGCGGCGCGCATATCGGCGAACTCGGTGTTTCCGCCCTTCTCGACGACAGTACGGCCGGAGAGGATCGAGTATTTCGCCGGAATCGCGCGGAATGAACTGTCGGAATGCCAGAGCTGGTTGCCGAGGTTGAACAGCCGCGTGCGATCGTCGCGCGCCAGCGGTTTGTCATCCTTCCCGAGGTTCGAGACGTCGTTCATCAGCGGGCTGAGCCGCTTGTCCTGCGCCTTGACGACAGTGCCGCCGGCCGAATTCTCGATCTCGCCGAAATTGCGGGAAAAGGCGATCTGCTGCTCGTCGGTAATCCTCTGATCGTGGAAGACGAGCACCGCGTAGCGGTCCATTCCGGCTTCGATCGCCGCGACCTCGTCTGGGGTCAACGGATGGCGCAGATCGATGCCGCTGACCTCACCGACGAATATCGGATGAACCTGGCGGATCGAAATGGTCATCCGTGGTGGCGCCTTGCTGCCCGAGCGACACGCGAACGATACGCTCTCGCCCCCCTAATGTCATGACGCCCAACGGCTTGGCTGCTATGCCTCCGGCTCGCCGCCGGCTAGGATCGCCGCGGAGGAGCGGCATGCGCGGTGCGTTGGATTTTGACCTGATAGCGATCGGCGGTGGGCTTGCCGGCCTCTGCGCGGCGTTGCGCGGCGCGGAATTGGGGTTGCGCACGGCGGTGCTCGAAGCCGGCGCGGATGACGGCTATCTCTGCAGTTCACGCTGGGCCGGCGGCATCTTTCACGTGTCGTACCACGATGTGAAACTCTCGCCGGAAGAGCTTGTCGCGGCGATTGAGCGGCAGACCGGCGGCGAGGTCGAACCGGCGCTCGCCGCCGCGGTCGCCGAGGATGCCGGACGCACCGTCGACTGGTTGGCGAGCCAAGGCGCGAATTTCGTGCAAGGCAGTCCGATCGATTGGCACCGTTTCACGTTGGCGCCGCCGCGCGGAGCCGTTGCCGGCCAGGATTGGCGCGGCCGCGGCCCTGATCGCCTGATCGACCGCCTGCGCCATCGGCTCGAGGGGCGGCAGGGACGGGTGTTTCTCGGGGCGCGCGCCCAGTCGCTGCGTGTCAGAGACGGACGCGTCGTCGGCGTCGAAGCACGCCGCGCCGGGGAGACGCTGGTGTTCGGCGCTGATGCGGTGGTGATCGCCGATGGCGGCTTCCCCGGCAATGCCGAGCTGTTCCGCCGCCATATCGGCCCCCGCCCCGACCGCGTGCTGATGCGCCATGCGGGAACGGCGGTCGGCGACGGGCTCAAGATGGCCCAAGCGGTGGGCGCCGCGCTGATCAATCTCGACCGGTTCTACGGCCACCTTTTGAGCCGCGATGCGATGGAGAATGACGGCCTATGGCCCTACCCGCAGATCGACGCCGTCGCCACTGTTTCCGTCGTCGTCGATCGCGACGGCCGCCGCATCCTCGACGAAGGACTTGGCGGCATCTCGATCACCAACGACCTTGCCCAACTCGACGACCCGCTCTGCGGCACGGTGATCTGCGACGCACCGATCTGGGAGACGGCCGGCAAGGCGGCGCAAATCCCGCCCAACCCGCAGCTGCTCGCTGGCGGCGGTACCCTCTATCGCGCCGAATCGCTGGAGAATTTGGCTGAAATTGCCGCTCTGCCGATAACGGCGGTGATCGAGACGATAGCCGCCTATAACGCCGCGATCCGCGACAACCAACTCGGCGCGCTCTCGCCGAAGCGTTCGGTGCGCAGCGGCCAGCCGCGGCAGATCGAGACCGCGCCGTTTTTTGCGATCCCGATCTGCGCCGGCATAACCAACACGATGGGCGGCATCGCCATCGACGGGCACGGACGCGTCAAGCGGCCGGACGGCACGACGATACCCGGCCTTTACGCCGCCGGCGGTGCGACGGGCGGGCTTGAGGGTGGCGGCGCACTTGGCTATGTCGGCGGATTGATCAAGGCTTGTGTCTTCGGGCTGCGGGTGGCCGCGCACGCGGCGCGCCGGCGATAGTCGCGGGCCAGGCAATTCGCTAGCATCCCCCTCACCCACTTCTATGGAGCGCTTGAAAATGCCCAAGATCCTAGTCATTCACGGCGCCGGCATGAACATGCGCGGCAAGGTTCAGCTCGAAATCTTTGGGCCGATGCAGCTCCCCGAATACGATGAGCGAATTCGCGGCTTTGCCGCCGAGCTTGGGCTCGAGGTCGAGATCTTCCACTCGAACATCGAGGGCGAGGTCGTCAACAAGATCTATGAGGCGAACGACAAGGGAATCGACGCAGCGATCTTCAATCCGGCCGCATTCGGCACGGGCTATCCCGCGCTCGTCGCGGCGCTGTCCCAGGTCAAGTTCCCGACGATCGAGGTGCATATCTCGAACCCGATCCGCCGCGGCCCCGCCTCGCAGACGGCTGCGGTCAGCCAGGGCGTTGTCGCCGGGTTCGGCATCAAAGGTTACGCGTTGGCGCTGCGCGGCCTGAAGGACCTGTTGGCGGCGAAGAAATAGCCGACGCGCTACGCGGGCTGCACCTGCCGCGGCAGCGTGTTGTAGCGCCACAGAGCGACGGCGACCGAAACCATCAGCACGCCCGCGAGGGTAATGCTGATCGGCTCGGCGCCGAGCCGCTCGAACCATTGCGTGTAGAAATGGATCGCGCCGAACGTCGCC
Source organism: uncultured Alphaproteobacteria bacterium (assembly GCA_963712835.1). Taxonomy (GTDB): domain Bacteria; phylum Pseudomonadota; class Alphaproteobacteria; order ATCC43930; family CGMCC-115725; genus DATARH01. Next base: position 873,100 of record CAVQJJ010000002.1, read on the forward strand.
ACCATATTGACGACAAACCGGCGGTTGGCGCGCGCTGCCCATACCCCGACGCCGACCAGCGCGACCGCCCAGGCGATGACGAAGACGTAATCGGGAATGACGGGATCATGCAGCGTCTCTTGCGGGTGCCAGCTATGGCCCGGATCGTCGCCCCATAGCGAGCCGATCCAGAACCCGAAATTGACCATTACCAGGCACAGCCGGGAAAAGCTGATCGCGACCGGTTCATACCCCGCCGGAACACGCAATGAGACGAGATAAGCGGCGAGCGCGAGCAGCGAAAAGACCGCGATGGTGACCGCCGGCTCCCTTATCTCCAGCGAATAGGTGGCGAAATCATAGCCGGTACTGCTGCCGAGCAGTCCGGCTATCACCAGCACGGTCAGCGCGGACAGAAGCGCGCTGCGGATCGCTACGGCAAGCGCCAGCAGCAATATGGCGACGATGGCAAAGCCGAACCAACGGTCGTCGCATTGCCCGATGATACCGGCCGACGCAATCAGCGCGCCTTCGATCGTGACCGCCATCCCGAGCAGCGACCATTGCGGGCCGGCGCCCAGCGAGATCGCGACGCCCGCGCCCGCCAGCAACGCGCCCAGCGCGATAGCCGTGATGAGCGTCGGCAGCAGCAGCATGACGCCGCCGGCGATGGCAAAAACGCCGAACGCCATCAGAATGTTGATCGCCAGCAGGCTGGTGCCGGGCTTGGCAAGGGCTTGCAGCTCCTCCGCCTGTGCCGCGGTGAGCTTGCCTTCGGCGACGAGCTTTGTGAGGTCGAGAACGATTTTCATGAGCCGGTGCCGGGAAGCAATTCCGCGATCTTATCAGCGGCCTTGAGGCCGTGTCCGGTGATGACGGCAACCGTCTTCTCGCCGGGGCGGATGGTCCCATCGGTCAACAGCCGGCTCAGGGCCGCGCCGACCGTCGCCGAGGTCGGCTCGACGTAAAGCCCGAGACCACCAAGACGCATCAACGCCGGCGCTATCTCGCCTTCCGGGACGGCGACGACGCTGCCGCCGGAACGCCGCAGCGCCGACAGCACCTCTTGGGTGCGTACCGGCTTTACGGTCGCGATGCCGTCGGCCATGGTCGGTTGAGGAACAAAGTTCGCATTGTTATCCCATACGGACGCGAAAGCGGCACAGTTCGCCGCCTGCACCGCGAAAAGTCGCGGCATAAGCGAGATTTCACCACGCCGCATCAACTCGTCGAAGCCACGCTCCAGGCCCAGGATGTTGCTGCCGTAGCCGGTCGGCACCAGCACATTGTCCGGTACGGCGAAATCGAATTGCTCCCACAATTCGTAAGCGAGCGTCTTGGTGCCCTCGATAAAGAAGGGCTGCCAGTTGTGGCTGGCATAGAAACTCTCGCCGACCGCAGCGAGCGCGGCCTCGGTCACCGCTTGCCGCGTGCCGGGGATGGCCTCGACTCCGGCGCCCGAGGCGGCGATTTGCACCACCTTGCCGCGCGGCGCGGTCGCTGGCACGAAGATGCGACACGGGATTCCGGCCGCGGCGGCGTAGGTCGCGATCGACGACCCAGCATTGCCCGACGAATCCTCGTGGATTGGCCCCACCCCGACCTCCAGCAGGTGATTGAGCATCACCGCCGTGCCGCGGTCCTTGAAGGAGCCGGTCGGCATCTGGCTTTCGAGCTTGAAGCGGATCGGCACGCCGTCCCAGTCACGGGTGACAAGCGGCGTCCAGCCCTCGCCGAGCGAGACACGCGGCGAGCCGTTTAGCGCCAGGGCGGCGCGGTAGCGCCACAGCGACGCGTCGCCGGTCGCGATGTCGCTGCGGCTCATCCTCGGCCCTGGCGCCAGGTTGAGATGGCCGCCGCAATCGCAGCGCCACAGCGGCCGGTCGGCTGCGAGCGTCGCCCCGCAGGCGGGGCACAGGTAGCAGGCTTGCGTCATCGCGCGACCTTATCGCCCGCGTTGCCGTTGCGCTAGGATCGCCCGGCCATCAGTAGGGAGTAGGGGATGGAAGATGCGAAGCTGGTCGGAGGAACTCCGGAAGATCGCCGCCGCCTGCTCGACCGCATGGACGAATATCTCGACGTCAATGGGCGCTTCGATTGGCAGCAATTGCAGAGTATCTGGAGCGGCGCGCCGGAGGCGGTGTTCTTCAATCTCAACGGCCATACCTATAAGGGCCGCGAGCACTGGACGCGGCTTTGGCAGTACTACAAGGACCGGGTCGCGAGCGGGTACTGGACGCCGTTCGATATCGGTGGCGTGGTCAACGGCGACCTCGCGGTGATCTGGTGCGAGCGACAGACCCGCTCGGAATGGAACGGCGGCGATCCCACGCCGTCGCGGCCCTATGGCAAGGACTTCATCTCGCGCTCGACGATGGTGTTCCGCAGGGAGGACGGCGACTGGCGCGTCGTCCATGTGCATTTCTCCCCGGCCAGCGAGGCGCCGCGGCCCGGCGGCGTGTGACGGGCGGCGCCTAATGGAGGACGGTTGACCCCTGCCCTGCCCGAGATCGGCCTGCGGCTGTCGGGCGCGCTCGATCCTCGCCGCTGCGTGGCGCTGGCCAAAGCGGCGGAGGATGCCGCGCTGGTCTCGGTGTGGTTCGCCGAAAACCCGCTTCAGCGTGGGGTGCTGGCGACTGCGGGCGCGAGCGCCGCGGTGACCGCGCGCGTGCGTATCGGGGTCGGCGTGGTCAATCCCTACACGCGGCACCCGGTGCAGATCGCAATGGATTTCGCCGCGCTTGACGAGCTCAGCGGCGGGCGCGCCGTGCTGGGCATCGGCTCGGGGATCGCGCCGCCGGTCGCGCGGATGGGCATCGTCAATGACCGGCCCCTCGCCGCGGTGCGCGAGGCGATCGAGATCGTCCGCGACCTGCTCGCCGGCGACAGCCTAACAATGCGCGGTCGGGTATTCAGCCTCGACGACGCGCGGCTGGCGTTTCAATCGGATCGGCTCTTGCCGATCTACATGGCGGCGGGCAGCGACTTTGCGCTGCGGACCTGCGGCGAGATCGCCGACGGGTTTGTCATTTCGAACATGACGCCGCCGTGCTTGACCGGGCGGATGATCGAGATCGTTGCGGAGGCGGCGGCCAAAGCCGGGCGACCGAGGCCTCGCATTGTGCAGTATGCGCCTTGCGCCGTCAGCGCTGACGGCAGCGCGGCGCGGCGGGCGGTGAAGCGGACCATCGGCGAGACGCTGACCCTGTTATGGCCCGCCGGCGACGAGTGGCCGCGGCGGCGCGAAGCGGTCGTGGCGGAAAGCGGTATCTCGCGCGGTGAATTCGCCGCCGCGCTCGTTCGGCTGCGGAGCGGCGAGGACGCCGGAATGGTGTTGGACGAGCGCTTTGTCGCGGCGTTTGCGATCGCCGGGACACCGAAGGAGTGCTACGAGCAGGTGGCGCTCTATCGCGCCGCCGGCATCGACGAAGTCGCGCTGAGTTTCGGCAGCGCCGAAGAGATCGCGCTGTTCGGCAAGTCGGGGGACGAATGAAAGCAGTCTGGGGCGCGGTCTTCTTGTTGTTGCTGTGCGGGAGCGCTTTGGCCGACGATCCCGGCACGACCGAGTTGCAGAAATGCAAAATCTGTCACTCGCTTGACAAAGGCGGGCCCAATCGGGTTGGACCAAACCTATCTGGCGTGTTCGGGCGCAAGGCCGGCACTGTCGCCGGTTTCGCCTATTCCGACGCGATGAAGAACAGCGGCATCGTGTGGGCCGACGATACGCTCGCCAAGTTCTTGCGCGACCCGAAGGAATCGCTGCCGGGCAATCGTATGTCGTTTCCTGGCATCAAGGACGACGCGACGCTCCACGCGCTGCTGGAAAGCCTGAAGCAGGCGACGCAGTAGCAAGCCTCCGGCATAATGCCGGCATGTCGGAAGCGATCGTCATCGACGGACAGGCCGTAGCCGGCCGGCTGCGCCAGGGCGTGGCCGCCGCGGTCGAGGATCTGCGCAGCCGCCACGGTGTCACGCCGGGGCTTGCGGCAATTATCGTCGGCGACGATCCGGCCAGCCAGATTTACGTCCGCAACAAATCCCGCGCCTGCAACGCCGCCGGGCTTGCTTCGTTCGAGCATCGCCTGCCGGTGGACGCGCCGGAGGCGGAGATCGTCGCGCTGATCGACGAACTCAATCGCGAGGAGCGGGTCGACGGCATCCTCGTGCAGCTGCCGCTGCCCGACACGATCGACCAGCAGCGCGTGCTTGGCGTCGTTGCCCCGGAGAAGGATGTCGACGGGTTTCATCCGCTGAATATCGGTCGGCTGTGGAGCCGCCAGCCGAGCCTCGCGCCGTGCACGCCGCTGGGCTGCCTGATCCTGCTGCGGACGGTGCATGCCGATCTCGCGGGCCGCGAAGCGGTTGTGCTTGGCCGTTCGCAGATCGTCGGCCGACCGCTCGCGGCGCTCTTAGTGGCCGCCGATTGCACGGTGACGATCGTTCATTCGCGGAGCCGCGATCCGGCCGCGATTTGCCGGCGCGCCGACATCCTGATCGCCGCCGCCGGTGAGCCCCAAATGGTCAAAAGCGATTGGATCAAACCTGGCGCGACGGTGATCGATGTCGGCACTAACCGCATCGTCGGGGCGGACGGCGCGGCCAAGCTCGTGGGCGATGTCGATTACGAAGCAGCGCGCATCGTCGCTGGCGCGATCACCCCGGTGCCGGGCGGGGTCGGACCGATGACGATCGCTTGCTTGCTCCAGAACACGGTGATCGCCGCGTGCCGCCGGCGCGGCCTGCCCGACCCCGATCTGGGGTAAAGGCGGAACTCGCCAAGCCGATCTCCCGTTGATCCGGTGACCTTGCATTACGAGGAACCGGTCATGTCAACAAAGAAACTGGCGGGTCTGCTGACGGCGACCGCGTTTGCCGCGCTGATCGCGGCGCCGGCCGTCCACGCCCAGATGATGGCGCCGCCACTGTCGCAAATGAAGGCGCCACAGACGATGGCGCCGATGCCGATGCAGGCCCCGCCGGATGAAGTCGATTACTACTCAGACGCGCCGAAGGCCGATCCGGGCGACTTCAACTGGTCGGCGCGGCAGAACGTAGCGGACAGCCATCGTTACGAGGCGCTGGTTCACACCAACCCGGCATTCCGCGCCGCACGTATCCAGAAGGAATGCGGCTCGATCACCGAGCCGCGTCTCTACCAGCAGTGCGTGGCATCGTTCAACGAGTAGCCGAAGGCCTGTTCAGTTTTTCAAAATGTACTGGTCGATCGCGCCGGCCCAGCCGTCTTCGTCATTGGTGCCAGGCGCGACCGCCTTCGCGGCCGCCTTGACGTGATCGGGGGCGTTGCCCATCGCGATCGGAAAGCCGCCGGCGGCGAACATGTCGAGGTCGTTGGTCATGTCCCCAAGCACGGCGATCTCGTCCACCGCGAGGCCGAGCCGCTTGCCGAGCACCTCGACAATGCGGCCCTTGTTGATCCCCGGCGCGATCACGTCGCAGTAATAGGCCTGGCTGCGCGCCGCATGGGCCGAATGGCCGAGCGTTTCCTGCATGATGTGCTCGACCTTCTCGATCAACGGATGGTCGTTGCTGGCGCCGACGATCTTGCCGACGGCGGCGAAATGCTTGTCCTCGTAATGGTCGACGACGGTGGGCGGCACGTCGATCGTGTGGATCTCGTGATCAACATGGTCGCCCTGACGGTCGAGGATCACCCATTCGTTGCCGACAAAGACCCAGGTGCTGACGCCATTGGCGTGGAAGGCATCGACCGCCTTCTTCGCGATGTCGGGCGGGATGCAGACCTGCTCGATGACGGTGAGGTCGGGCTCGACGATCGAGCCGCCATTATAGCCGCCGAACGGCAGCGTGATCTGCAGCGCGTCGCGCATTGTCGTGAGGCCGAAGGGCGGCCGGCTGCTGCAGATCGTGAAGCCTATGCCGGCATCGTGCAGGCGGCGCACGGCGGCGACGGCCGACGGGCGCAGTGCCTTTTCTGTGGTGACCAGCGTGCCGTCGACATCGGTGATGACGAGCTTGATCTTGCTCATAAGGTGCCTCAGCCCAGGATTTCGATGCCGGTTTCGGTCGCGACGACCACGGATTTCGCGCGGTCGATGAACAGCCCGCTCTCGACCACGCCGACGGTCATGCCGATCTGCTGCTCGAGCAGCTTGGGGTCGGCGATGCGGCCGAAGCGGCAATCGAGAATGTAGTTGCCGCCGTCGGTGATGAAGACGTGATCTTCCGTGGCATGGCGCAACACCGGTTCGGCGCCGAGCGCCACGAGGACCGCGGCGGTCGCCTGCCAGCCGAACTGCACGACCTCGACCGGCACCGGGGTGCCGTGGTCGCCCAGCCGGTCGACGAGCTTTTCGCGATCGACGACGATGACCAGTTCCCGGCTCGCGGCGGCGACAATCTTTTCCCGCAAGAGCGCACCGCCGAGACCCTTGATAAGATGGAGCGTGTCGCGTTCGACCTCGTCGGCGCCATCGATCGTCAGGTCGATGCGCGAATGCTCGGCAAAGCTCGACAGCGGGATATTGAGGCTGCGCGCCTGCGCGGCGGTGCGCTCCGAGGTCGGGATGCCGACGACCGACAGCCCTTCGGCGACGCGCTTCCCCAAGCCTTCGACGACGTGGTACGCGGTCGAGCCGGTGCCGAGCCCCACCACCATGCCGTCTTTTACGAAATCGAGCGCGCGATAGGCGGCGGCGCGCTTCAGTTCGTCACGGTCGACTGCCATGGGCTCAGCCCTCCCCGCGCGCCGCACGGTCGATGAACCAGACGAGCTCGCCGACCGGAGATACCCGCGCCGACGGCAAGCTTCGGTCGCCGGCAAACACCCGACGCATCATCGCCGTCTTGTCGGCGCCGGCGGCGACAAACGCGACGGAGCGGGCGCTTTCCAATGCCGGATAGGTCAAGGTCACGCGCGGCACGAACGGCGCGAGGCCCGGCTCCGGCACGCCGGTGACCCAGCGATCCTTCACGTCGAGCGCCGGCTTGCCGGGGAACAGCGACGCGGTGTGGCCGTCGGGTCCCATGCCAAGCAGTATCACATCGAACAATGGCCGCGCCGGGTCGAGCGCGTCGGCGCCGTAATAGGATTTGAGGGTGCGCTCATACTCCGCGGCCGCGCTGTCCGGCGTGCCCTGCGGCGGTATGCCGTGGACATTCTCCGGCGGGATCGGCACATGGGCGATCATCGCCTCACGCGCCATGCCGTAATTGCTGTTCGGGTCGTCCCACGGCACAAAGCGGTCGTCGCCCCAAAACAGATGCACGCGCTGCCACGGCATCGCCTCGACGAGCGGCGGTACGGCGAGCAATTGATACAGCCGCTTCGGGGTCGAGCCGCCGGACAGGGCGATCGCGAAGCGCCCCGGTGTCGCGCAGGCGAGATCGGTTATCCACTGCGCGGTCCGGTGAGCGAGCCCCTCGAAATCGGGTGAGACATCGATGCGTGGCTTTACGGTCATGCTAGCGTCCGGGCGGCTTCGAGTTGCGGATCGCGGCGATCGCTCCTGCGTAATCCGGCGCATGAAACACCGCCGAGCCGGCGACGATGGCGGTCGCGCCGGCCTCGATCACCTGCCAGGCATTGTCGCCGGAGAGGCCGCCATCGACCTCGATCACGAAATCGAGGCCGCGTTTGTCGCGCATGTCACGCAGCGCGCTGATCTTGGGCAGCATGGTCGCGATGAACTTCTGTCCGCCAAACCCCGGATTGACCGTCATGATCAGCACGATATCAACAAGATCGAGGACATATTCGATCTGCGCCGGCGAGGTGCCGGGGTTGAGCACCACCCCCGCTTTTTTGCCCAACCCGCTTATATGAGACAGCGTGCGGTGCAGATGGATCGTCGCGCTTTCCTCGCAATGCACGAGGATATGATCGGCGCCGGCCTCGGCGAATTCATCGAGGTAATGCTCCGGCTCGACCATCATCAGGTGCACGTCGAGCGGCTTTTGGGTCACTTTGCGCAGTGATGCGACGACGATCGGGCCGATCGACAGGTTCGGCACGAAGCGCCCATCCATCACATCGACATGAATCCAATCGCCCCCCGCCGCGTCGGCTGCCTGCACTTCCGCACCAAGGCGCGAGAAATCGGCGGAGAGGATCGATGGCGCAACGATAATCGGGCGAGCCATGAAGCGGACGGCGCTCAGTCGATCGGGCGCCAGGCACGACCGCTGCGCCAAAGCATCTGGTCGGCGCCGTCGGGGCCGGCGCTGCCGGCGGAATAGAATTCGAGCGGCGCGCTGCGGTCGTTCTTCCACAGATCGAAGATCGGCTGCACCACGCTCCACCCCGCCTCGACCAAATCCGCGCGCTGGAACAATGTCGGGTCGCCGATCATGCAGTCATAGACCAGCGTCTCGTAGCCGGTCGCCGGCGCGGCGTTGAAGTAGTCCTGGTAACGGAAATTCATCCGCACCCCGCCGAGGTGGATTTCGGGCCCGGGTTTTTTGGCGCTGAACTGCAGCGAAGCGCCTTCGTCCGGCTGAATCTGCAGGGCCAACACGTTCGGCGAGATGCTATCGACCGCGGTGTCGCGGAACAGCGCCAGCGGCGCCCCCTTGAACTGGATGGCGATTTCCGTCGTGCGACGCGCCATCGACTTGCCGGTGCGCAGGTAGAACGGCACCCCCGCCCAGCGCCAGGTGTCGATGTTCAGCCGCATCGCCACAAAGGTTTCCGTTGTGCTGTCGGGCGCCACGCCCTCGGAATTGCGATAGGCAGCGATAAATTCGCCCTTCACCGCGCCCGCGGTGTACTGGCCGCGCACGACATTGCGCGTCAGCTCGTCATGGTCGAACGGCGCGATCGCCTGCAGCGCCTTGGTCTTTTCGGTCCGCACCGCGTCGGGGTCAAACGAGTTGGGCGGCTCCATCGCGGTCAGGCTTACAAGCTGGAAGACATGGTTCGGCACCATATCGCGCATTGCCCCGGTCTGCTCGTAGAACGCGGCGCGATGCTCGACCGAGACGGTTTCGGCGACCGTGATCTGGACGTGGTCGATGTGGTCGCGGTTCCAAAGCGGCTCGAAAATGCCGTTGGCGAAGCGCAGCGCCATGATGTTCTGGACGGTCTCCTTGCCGAGGAAATGGTCCATCCGATAGATCTGCGATTCGTCGAGCACCTTGAGGATGCGCGTGTTCAGCGCCTTGGCCGAGGCGAGGTCGGTGCCGAACGGCTTCTCGATGATGACCCGCCGCCAGTTGCCATTTTCCTGCTTCGCGAGCCCGGAGGCGCCGAGTTGGTCGACGATCGGTCCGAACAGGCTCGCGGCGACCGCGAGATAGAACAGCACATTGCCCTGAGTGCCGTTTGCCTTGGCCGCTTCGTCGAGCTTTTGCTTGAGGCTCTGATACAGCTCGGGCTTGGTGACGTCGCCCGACATATAGCTCATGCGGCTGGCAATGAAGTCCCAAGCTTTTTCATCGAACGGCGTGCCGGACGATGACCCCTCCCCGCCCCCCGTTACGAAGCGTTTGATGTCGTTGGTGAGGTCGTTGCGCAACGATTCGTCGGTTTCCGGGCTGCGACCGATGCCGATCAGCGCGAAATTGTCCGAGAGGAGGCCGGTGCGCGACAGATTGTAGATCGCCGGCATCAGCAGCCGGGCCGTCAGATCGCCCGTCGCGCCGAAGATTACGACGGTGCAGGGCGGCGCTTTCCCGCCGCGCTGCGGTGCTCCATTGGCGTCAGCCATTGCTTGGCCTCGTCATCAGCGTTTACCTCAGGAACGTGCCGGTCTCAGTGGTGCTCGCTTCCGTGCGCCTCATGCGCCATCTGCTCGGTGTGTCCACCGAACTGCTTGCGCATCGCCGACAAGATCTTTTCGGCGTAGGTGTGCTCCTGGCGCGAGCGAAACCGGGTATAGAGCGACGCCGTCAACACATCGGCAGGCACCGCTTCCTCTATAGCCGCTTCGATCGTCCAGCGGCCCTCACCCGAATCCTGGACATAGCCAGAGAATTCCGAGAGGGTCTCGTCTTCGGCCAGGGCGATCGCGGTCAGGTCGAGCAGCCAGGAGGCGATAACGCTGCCGCGCCGCCACACTTCGGCGAGATCGGCGAGGTTGAACTTGAAGCGCCGGTTCTCCGGTATGAAGGCTTGGCTGGCGCCCTTCAAGATATCGAAGCCCTCGGCGTAGGCCTGCATGATCCCGTATTCCATGCCGTTGTGGACCATCTTGGCGAAATGGCCCGCGCCGGCAGGGCCGGCATGGATGTAACCGTTCGCGACCCGCGGGTCGCGGCCCTCGCGGCCCGGGGTCTTTTCGATCGTGCCGGCGCCCGGCGCCAGGCAGCCCAGGATCGGATCGAGATGGCGGACGGCCTCGTCGGTGCCGCCGATCATCATGCAATAGCCGCGTTCCAGACCCCAGACGCCGCCGCTGGTGCCGACATCGACAAAGGTGATGCCCTTCGGCTCGAGCAATTCGGCGTGCGCGATGTCGTCGAGGAACTTCGAGTTGCCGCCGTCGATCAGGATGTCGCCCTTGCCGAGCAGACCGCTCAGCTCGACGATCGTGTCATGCGTAATCTTGCCGGAGGGCAGCATTACCCACACGACTTTCGGCGCCGTGAGTTTGGCGACAAAGTCGGCGAGGCCGCCCGATCCGGTCGCGCCCTCCTTGACGAGGGCGCCGACCGCATCGGTGCTGCGGTCGAAGACGACGCAGCTGTGCCCATTGCGCATCAGCCGGCGCACGATGTTGCCGCCCATGCGGCCGAGCCCGATCATTCCGAGTTGCATTGCTGGTCTCCCCTATCTTTCTCGGCCGCTATTTCAAAGCCTGTTCCAACGCGGCGGCGAGAGCGGGCAAGCCCTTCTCGACGCCATTGGCGAGATGCACGCGCAAGGCCCGCCGCCCGCGCTCGGCGAGCACGTCGAAATCGCCGCGCGCCTGCGCCGCCTTGACCACGCCGAACGTGTATTTGGCGCCCGGCACCGGCAGATCGGCGGGATCGCTGCAGGTGATCTGCAAGAACACGCCGCTGTTCGGGCCACCTTTGTAGGCCTGTCCGGTTGAATGCAGGAAGCGCGGCCCGAAGCCGAGGCAGGTCGCGACCTTCTTCGTGTCGCGCACCGCGAGCCGCATCTTCTGCATCGCCGCGATATGCGCCGGGGTTCGCTCGATGTAGGCGAGGAGCGCGACATAGTCGCCTGCCTTGCCGCGGTCGAGATGCGCCTTCAGCGCGGCGACGAGGCTCGTCGCCTTGGGCTTCAATTCGCCTTCGTTACGCGGATCGGCGAACAACTCGACGCCGTCGAACGCGGCAAACGGCGCTTCCGGCGGCAGTTTACCGGTTTGGTCATAGGCCGTGGTCAATTCGCGGGTCTTGACCTTGCTCGCCTCGACATCGGGCTGATCGAACGGGTTGATGCCAATGACCGAGCCGGCAACCGCGGTCGCCATCTCCCAACGGAAGAATTCCTGACCGAGCTGGATCTTGTCGTTGATGATGATGCGCACAACCGGCTGGCCGACAGCCTCGAGCGCGGCGACTGCCGCCTCTTGGGCCTCGTCCTTGTCCGAGGCGAGCTTGGCATAAGCGAACAGCCGGTCGTTGCCGTACACCGCGGGCGATCCGGCCGCCTCGGCATCGACCGGGACGATACCCTTGCCGATCTTGCCGGTCGAACTCGGCGAGAAGCTGTTCGAGCCAGGCGCCGAAATCGGCTATCCCCGGCGACGACAGGATCGTCACCTTGTCCCGGCCTTGGCGCTGGCAGACACCCATGATCGCGCCAAGGATGACACCTGGGTTCTCGGCCGGTGGCGCGCTCGCCGCGCAGGACCTCACCATCTCGGCCGTGCTGTCGAGGAACGCCTGCGGGTCGATGCCGCTCGCGACCGCGGGCACCATGCCAAAGTTCGACAGCACCGAGTAACGCCCGCCGATGCTTGCCAGCCCGTGGAACACGGCGCGGAAGCCTTCGGCGCGGGCCATGCGCTCGACCGCCGAGCCGGGATCGGTGATCGCGACGAAATGCTTTGCCGCCTCGGCCGTACCACCCAGCGCCTGCGTCGCGCGGTCGAAGAAATACGCCTTGAAGATGTTGGGTTCGAGCGTGCTGCCCGATTTGCTCGACACCAAAAAGAGCGTCTTCTTGAGATCGACCTTGCCCTCGAACGCCTTGACCTGCGCCGGATCGGTCGAGTCCAGCACGTGCAGCTTTGGGAAACCCGCCTTCGAGCCGAAGGTCTCGGCGAAGACCTCGGGGCCTAGGCTGGAGCCTCCCATGCCGAGCAACAGCACATCGCTGAACCCGGCCTTCTTGACGTCAGCGGCGAAGTTCTGCAGCGCTGCGACACCCTTCAACTGGTCGTCGACGATACCGAGCCAGCCGACCCATTTTGTTTCGTCGGTCTCAGTCCATAGCGAGGCGTCGGCGTGCCACAGGCGACGAATCTTGCCTTCCTTGCGCCAATCCTCGACCGCGGCCTTGACGTCCGTCTCGATCGCCGCCGGCAGCTTGTAGCTCATCGCGTTGAGCTTTGGCCCGAGTACGAGACGGCGCTTTGTCTGAACCGCGGCGTAAAGCTGGTCGGCCGCATCGGCGAACAGCCGGACACCGTCGGCGACCAGCTTCTGGGTCGCGTCCTCTAGGGAGACGCCGGAGTTGCTCAGCGTGGCCATCACTTGCTCGGCGGCAGCGACGTCTTCTTCCAGGCTGGCACGCGGCCGGCCGTGGTCGCGGAACGCGTCCATCGTCGGCGGCGGCATGGTGTTGACCGTGTCGGCGCCGATCAGCTCGTCGCAATAGAGCACGTCGCTATAGGCCTTGTTCTTCGTGCCCGTGCTCGCCCATAGCAGGCGCTGCGTCTGCGCGCCGCTTTGCGCCAGTCGCAGCCAGCGCTCGCTGGAGTAGATATCGTTATAGAGTTTGTATGTCAGCTTGGCGTTGGCGATCGCGACCTTGCCCTTGATCGCGGCGAGCTTCGCCGCGGTCGCCGCATCGGCGCCGGCGATCTTCGCGTCGAGCGCATCGTCGATCAGTGTGTCGATCCGGCTGATGAAGAAGCTGGCGACACTCGCCACCCGGTGCGGATCCCCACCCTTGGCGACAAAGTCCTCCAACCCAGAGATGTAGGCGTCCGCCACCTGGGCGTAGACCTCCTTCGCGAACAGCAGCGTCACGTTGATGTTGATGCCCTCGCCGATCAGCGTGCGGATCGCCGGTATGCCGGGCTTGGTGCCGGGCACCTTGACCATTAGGTTGCGCCGGTCGACCTCGCGCCACAGGCGGCGCGCCTCCTCGATCGTGCCGTGCGTGTCCATCGCCAGATAGGGCGAGACCTCGAGGCTGATATAGCCGTCGCGGCGTTGGGTTTGCTCATAGACGCCGGCGAGCTGATCGGCGCCTTCCTGGATCTCGCGCACCGCGAGATCCTCGAAGAGGGCCGCGGGGTCGAGGTCGCCGGTAGCCTCGGCGGCGCGGATCATCTCGTCGTAATCGTCGCCGTGGCCGATCGCTTTCTCGAAAATCGACGGATTTGAGGTGACGCCGCGCAGCCCGTCATCGGCGATGAGGCGTTTCAAGTCGCCGCTCTTCAGCAGGTCGCGGCTGACAAAGTCAAGCCATACCGACTGCCCGTGTTCGTTCAATTCCTTGAGCGGATTAGCCATCGCGTCCTACTCCTTGCGGGCGAGCTGCGCTTTGGCGGCAGCGTACACGTTTTCTCCGGTGAACCCGAACTTGACCAAGAGTTCCTTAAGCGGGGCCGAGGCTCCGAACGTCTTCATCGCGATAATCGTGCCGCGCAGGCCGGTATAGCGTTCCCAGCCAAGCGCGGAGGCTTGCTCGACCGCGATGCGACGTGTGCATGACGGCGGCAGCACCGTATCCTTATACGCGTCGTCTTGCTTCTCGAACAATTCCCACGACGGCATGCTGACGACGCGGGCGGCAACCCCTTCACCCGCCAGCTTCTCATAAACTTCGACGCAGAGCGAAACTTCGCTGCCGGTGGCCATCAGGATGATGTCGGGCGCGCCGGGTTTGGCATCGGCGAGGATATAGGCGCCCTTTCGGAGTCCGCTCGCCGGCGCGAATTTGTCGCGGTCGAGCGTCGGCAGGTTCTGCCGGCTGAGGATCAAGCAGTGCGGTTCGTGCTTGGCCTCGACCGTGACGCGCCAGGCTTCGGCGACCTCATTGGCGTCGCAGGGGCGGAACACGGTAAGGCCGGGGATCGAGCGCAGCCCGACCAGCTGCTCGACCGGCTGATGGGTTGGACCGTCCTCGCCGACGCCGATCGAATCGTGGGTAAAAAGAAAGGTGGCCGGCAGCTCCATGATCGCCGACAAGCGGATCGGCGGCTTCATATAATCTGAGAAAATCATGAAACCGGAGCCGAACGGGCGCAGCTTCGACAGAGCGAGCCCGTTGCAGATCGATCCCATCGCGTGTTCGCGAATACCAAAATGGAAGTTGCGGCCGAGCCGGTTGTCGGCTTCCTGATCGCCGGCCCCTTCAAAGGTCAGCCGCGTCTTCGTCGACGGCGCTAGGTCGGCCGCTCCGCCGATCAGCCAGGGCAGGTTCTGTGCGATTTTGTTGAGCACTTGGCCCGACAAGTCGCGGCTGGCAATACCCTTCGGATCGGCCGGGAAGACCGGTATGTCCTTGTCCCAGCCATCCGGCAGGTCACGTCGCTGGATCTGCTCGAAATGCGTCGCGAGCTCGGGATAGGCCGCCTTGTATTTGGCGAACATCGCTTCCCAATCGCGCCGCAGCGCGGCGCCGCGCGCGCCAATCCCAGCGGCGAAATGCTGGTAGACGCCATCGGGCACAAGAAACTGCGCGTCTTCCGGCCAGCCGTAATTGCGCTTGGTGGCCTTGACCTCCTCGACGCCGAGCGGCTCGCCGTGCACGCCGGAGGTGTCCTGCTTGTGCGGTGCGCCGTAGCCGATATGGCTTTCAACAATGATCAGGGTCGGCCGGTCCGTGGTGCGCTTGGCATCGGCGATTGCCGCCGCGATCCGCTCGCGGTCATTGGCGTCGCCGACCCGTTGTACCTGCCAGCCGTAGGCGAGAAACCGTGACGCGACGTCCTCGCTGAAGGCGAGCGACGTGTTGCCCTCGATCGTGATGTGGTTGCTGTCGTAGATCCAGCAGAGGTTGCCGAGCTTCAGATGCCCGGCGAGCGACGCCGCCTCGCTCGACACGCCCTCCATCATGCAGCCGTCGCCGCACAGCGCGTAGGTCATGTAATCGAACAGCTTAAAGTCCGGCATATTGAAATAGCCGGCGAGCCAGTCGGCGGCGATCGCCATGCCGACGCTGGTCGCGATCCCCTGCCCCAACGGCCCGGTCGTGGTCTCGACGCCCGAGGTCCAATGATATTCGGGATGGCCCGGGCATTTGCTGTCGAGCTGACGGAATTTCTTCAGATCGTCGAGCGACACGGTCGGCGTGCCGAGCCGCTCGTATTCCGCGTCGACCGACTTCACCTGGGTCAGGTGCAGCATCGAATAGAGCAAGGTCGAGGCATGGCCGGACGACAGCACGAAGCGGTCGCGGTTCGGCCAGATCGGATCCTCCGGATCGAAGCGGAGAAATTCCTGCCATAGCGTGTAGACAACCGGCGCCATCGCCATCGGCGTACCGGGATGCCCCGAATTCGCCTGCTGAACGGCGTCGATGCACAGCGTACGGATCGTGTTGACGCTAATCTCGTCGATCGTACCAGTCGGCATGCTCATGGTGGGCCTTTCCGCGGCTTCGGACGGTTTCGGCGCTCATGCCGGCGCCGTCATGCTCGCCGGCTCTAGTGACAGGGCGGTGACAATCTCGTTGATGATCACCGCGCCTGTCTTGTCAATTCGCATCAAAGACTGGCGTTTAAGCTTAATTCATCCGTTTGCCCGCGACCTTTGGTTGACACGCGACAGCACCACGCCCGTCAGCCTCTCGGCCGCATCTCGCGGCCGGGTTCGTGATAGCGCGATGGTCGCCGATCGTGGACTAATCGGGAGCCTCGTGGTGCCATGGGCTGAAACAAAGCCAGGGTTTATATTGTCTCGTTTTTCCGGCGCTTGCGCAACCGACTCGGATCAGCGACGGCGGGGATCGAGCGCGTCGCGCAGTCCGTCGCCGAACAGATTGAGCGACAACACCAGAAGAAAGATCGCCAGCCCCGGCCACAGCGCCATCCACGGCGCCTGCGAGATGAAATTCTTCGCCGTGTTGAGCATGCTGCCCCAGGACGGGTCGGGCGGCTGTTCGCCGAGCCCCAAGAAAGACAGTGCCGCCTCGGCGATGATCGCGCTCGCCGCGGCAAGCGTCGCCTGCACCAAAAGCGGCGGCACGATGTTGGGCAGGATATGGCGCAGCACGATACGGTATTGCGGATTGCCGACGGCGCGCGCGGCCTCGATGTAGTCCTCGTGCTTGACGGCGAGCACCTGGCCTCGGGTCAGCCGGGCGAAGATCGGCGTCTGCGACACGCCGATGGCGATCATCGCGTTGGCGAGGCTGGGGCCGAGAAACGCCGCCAGCGCGATCGCCAAAATCAGAAAAGGGATTGCCAGCATCGCGTCGACCATCCGCATCAGCGTCCCATCGACGATGCCGCCGAGATAGCCCGAGACGAGGCCGATCGGCACGCCCACCGCCAACGCCAGCGAAACCGAGACCAGCCCGGCCGAGAGCGAGGCGCGCGTGCCCCAGATCACCCTAGACAGGACATCGCGGCCGATCTCGTCGGTGCCGAACCAGTGCAGCGCCGAAGGCGCCTTGCGCACCAAGAGCCAATGAGTCGCGAGAGGATTGTAGGGCGAGACCAGCGGCGCGAGGATCGCCAGCGCGATAAAGAACGCCACCACGGCCAGCCCGGCGAGGGCGGTGCGCCGCTGCACCAAGATGCGCAAAGAGCGCTGCCATGGGCGCTCGCCGACATCGTCGTCGACCAGCTGGGTGCCGCCGCGGGGATCTAGCAACTCGGCGGTCATGTCCGCAGCCGCGGATTGATCAGCACGTAGGCGATGTCGGCGAACAGGTTCAGCATGATGTAGGCGAACGCCGTACACAGCACGACGCCCTGCACGACCGCGTAATCGCGGTTGAATACCGCGTCGACGATCAGCTTGCCGAAGCCGGGGATCGTAAAGACCTGCTCGGTCAATACGGCGCCCGAGAGGAGCCCGCCGAATTCCAGCGCGCCCAAGGTCACCACGGGGATCAGTGCATTGCGCAGCGCATGGCGCAGCACGACGCTCGTCTGGCTCAGCCCCTTGGCGCGCGCGGTGCGGATGTAATCGGCGCTCAGCACTTGCAGCATCGCGCTCCGGGTGTGGCGCATCATCACCGCGGCGATCGCGTTGCCGAGCACGAAGGCCGGCATGATCAGGGTCAGCAGGTTCTGCTTGAGGCTTTCGGCGGGCGGCACGAAGCCCGAGGCCGGCAACCAGCCCAAGGTCACCGAGAACAACAGGATCAGCATGATCCCCAGCCAGAAATTGGGCATGGAGATGCCCCACAGCGCGACCATCGTCGCGCCGTAATCGATCGCGGTGTCGTGCTTGACCGCGGCGAGGATGCCGGCCGGCACGCCGATGGCGACGGCGACCAGCATCGCCAAGCCGGCGAGCTCGCCGGTCACCGGAAGCTTTTCGAGGATGAGGTCCTTGACCGGCCGCTTGATGCGGATCGACTCGCCGAGATCGCCCCGCGCGACGCCCTCGACCCACAGCGCGTAGCGCACCGGCAGCGGTTCATCGAGGTGATATTTTTGCCGCAGATAGGAAATGACCGCCGGGTCCTGGTCCTCTCCGGCCATCGCCATCGCCGGATCACCCGGCAAAAGTTGCTGCAGCCCGAAAATCAGCACGGACACGAAGAACAGCGTCGGGAAAATCAGCGCGATGCGGCGGATGAGGAAGGCAGTCACCGCGCGGCCCGGCTCATTTCATCTCGATCCCTTGCGGGCGGATCAGACCGTCGGGATATGGGGTGAACCCCGCGAGCTTCGCGTTCATCGCGTAGAGCCATTTTTGATGCCACAGATAGATGATCGGCCGGTCGGCGAGAACGTGGTGGGCAACGATCGCGTATTGCGCCATGCGATCTTCGGTCGAGCTGGCGGTCCGCGCGGCGTCGAGTGCGGCTTCGACATCAGGGTTGCAGTATTTCGCCGCGTTCAACGCCGGCGGCGCCTTGCAGCTGGCGAAATTGTAGATGTTGCCGTCGGGGTCGGTGCGCCCGCTCCAGCCGATCTGATAGGCCTCGAAATCGCCCTTGCTGGCGAGGTCGAGCGACGAGGCGAACTCGGTCGACTGAATCTTGATATCGAACCCGGCCTCGGCTGCCATCGACTGGATCACTTGCGCCGCCTGCAGGAATTCGTTGCCGTTCGGCACCATCATCGTAAAAGACGGGTGCGGTACGCCCGCCTCGGCGAGCAGCGACTTCGCCTTGGCGACGTCGCGCGCCGGGATCGGCAACGACTTGACGTACCACGGGCTCGACGGCGCCTCCCACTGGTTGCCGGGCTCGAACTGGCCGTTGAAGACGACCTGGTTCAGCGCGTTGCGGTCGATCGACAATTCGAGCGCCTCGCGCACCCGCTTGTCTTGGCCGAGCGGGTTCTTGGCGCGCTCGCCGTGATTGAGATTGACGGTGATGCCGGTATAGGCGAGCGAGGTGATCGTCGCGAGCTTGAGCCGGCTGTCCTTCTTGACCGCGTCGAGATCGGTCGCGGCGACGCGCTCGATCAGGTCGAGTTGCCCCGATTGCAGATTGGCGAGCCGCACGGTGGAATCCACGATCGGCAGAAAGACGATGCGGTCGAAATGCACCGCGCCCTTGTTCCAGTAGTCGGGGAAGCGGTCGAGCACGATACGGTCCTGTGCGACACGCTCGGTGAACTTGTAGGGGCCGGCGCAGACCGGATGCTCGCCGAACTTGTCGCCCGCGGCCTGCGCGGCCTTCGGCGAGACGATCATGCCGGCGCGGTCGGACAATTGCGCGAGGAGCGGCGCGAACGGCTTGTCGAGCATCAGCTTGACCGTGTGGTCGTCGACGATCTCGACCGATTTCACCGCGCTGATCTCGGCCTTGCGGTTGGAACCGGGCATCGTCAGGTGGCGCTCGATGCTGAACTTGACCGCGGCGGCGTCCATCGGCTCGCCGTCCTGGAACTTGACGCCCTGGCGCAGCGTCATCACCAGGCCCTTGTTGTCGTCGACCCAATGCCATTCGGTCGCGAGCTGCGGCACGATCTTCAAATCGGGGGTGATGTCGACAAGCTTGTCGCACATCGCGGCAAAGACGATGCGGCCGACAAAGGTGCGCGCGAGCGTCGGGTCGAGAATGTCCGGGTCTTCCGCGAGTCCGATGCGCAGCGTCGTCTGCGCGCTAGCAATGCCGCTGACAAGGCCTGCCGCGAGCACGATCGCCGCCGCCCAAACGCGCTTCGCTCTCATCGCTCCCCCCGCATCGTACCGCTTCTTATGCACAAGCAACGCCAACCCGACCCGGCGCACGTCAAGCCAGCGTGATGCCGGGACGCGGGCGTCCCGCCCGCATGCGGCCGAGACGGCCGCGGTCCACGTTAACGTCCCGCCGCGTAGCCCTGCATCACGCGCGGGTCGGCTGCCGCCTTGAGGATGCGGCCTTCCGGCGTCTCTTCGCGGGCGCAGGCGCCGAGACGGCCGCCGGCCCACTGGGCGCAGACATGCACGCGGTGACCGCGCGCGGCTAGCCCCCGCTTCGTCGCCTCCGGCATCCGCCCTTCGAGCGCCAGGTGACCGGGATCGGCTTCGCGCGGATAGAACGAGCTCGGCGCGTGCGCGGTGTTGAAGCTCGGGCTGTCGATCAACTCCTGCAAGTTCATGCCGTGATGCACATGATGCAGGAAAAGCTGCAGCGACCATTGATCCTGGCCGTCGCCGCCCGGCGTGCCGAACGCCATATAAGGCGTGCCTTCCTTGAAGGCGAGCGTCGGCGACAGCGTGCTGCGCGGCCGCTTGCCGGGCTGCAGGCTCGACGGCGAGTCCTCGTCGAGCCAGGAGATCTGCAGCCGCGTGCCGAGGCCGAAGCCGAGCTCGGGGATCACCGGCGAGGATTGCAGCCAGCCGCCGCTCGGCGTCGCCGAGACCATGTTGCCCCAGCGGTCGATGACATCGACATGGCAGGTATCGCCGGCGACCGCGCCCACCGGGCTCGTCGTCGGCTCGCCGACCCCGGCGTTGAACGTGCTGCCGAGGTTGGCGGTCGTCGGTTCGCCGATCCCCAGCGCCGGAACCATCGACACGTCGCCCACCAGCACATGCGGCTGCCGGCCATCGGGACTCCCCGGCCGCAGCTCGATCGAGGCACGGTCGCCGACCAGCTTGCGCCGCGCGTCGTTGTAGGCGGGGCTCAACAGCGTCTGCATCGGCACGTCGACGAAGTCCGGATCGCCGTACCACGCCTCGCGATCAAGGAAGGCGAGCTTCGCACATTCGGTAACGGTGTGGACGAAGTCCGGCCCGGTCGGGTCGGTGTCGTCGAGTTCGAACCCGGCGAGCAGCGCCAGCTGCTGAAGCAACACCGGACCCTGGCTCCACGGCCCGCCCTTGACGACCGTGTAGCCGCGGTAATCGTAGGTCAGCGGCTGCTCGACCGGCGCTTGCCACCGCGCCATGTCGCCGGCGGTCAAGACGCCGTGATGTCGGCGGCCCGACGAATCGAGCACTTTCTCGTTGCGGCAGAATCTGTCGATCGCCTCGGCGACAAACCCCCGATACCAGGCGTCGCGGGCGCGATCGATGCGCTTTTCGCGGTCGCCGCCGCCGGCTTCGCTCTCGGCGAGGACGCGCTTGTAGGTCGCCGCGAGTCCGGGATTGCGAAACAGTGCACCGGTCTTCGGCGGCGCGCCGTTCGGGAGATACACCGCGGCCGAACTCGGCCACGCCGAACGGAACATGTCGGCGACCCCGGCGATCGCCGCCGGGATGCGCCAGGCCAGCGGGTAGCCGTTTTCGGCATAGGAGATCGCCGGACCGATGATGTCGGCGAGCGGTAAGGTGCCGTAGTCGCGCAGCAATCGCATCCAGCCGTCGAACGCGCCGGGCACGGTCGCGGCGAGCAGGCCGGTGCCGGGCACCAGCTGCAGCCCGAGGCCGCGATAATGCGCGATAGTCGCGCCCTGCGGAGCCACGCCCTGCCCGCAGATCATGTCGCAGCGCTGGTTCTTCTCGCTCCAGGCCAGGATCGGCGCCTCGCCGAGCGGGCCGTTGAGGTGCGGCTCGACGACCTGCAAGGTGAACCCCGCCGCCGCCGCCGCGTCGAAGGCGTTGCCGCCTTTCTCCAAGGTCGCCATCGCGACCGCCGTCGCCAACCAATGGGTCGAGGCGACAACCCCGAACGTGCCGCGGATTTCCGGACGGGTGGTGAAAGCGGGCATCAACGATCTCCGAGATTTGCGCGGCAACAGGTTACGTTAGCCGAGAGTGTTACGGCGGATCAAATTCCCGAGAACTCGATCTCCTGCGCGCCCTGCCACAAGGTCAGCTCGCCGAGCGGCCGGAGGTTCTCCAAGCCCTCGACAATGGTGAGGAACGGATTGCCGGCGAGCTGCCCGGCTTTGCTCGCGAAGTGGCACGCGCCATAGGTCAGCAGGATTTCGGTCTCGCTGATCCCGGCGGGGTGAAAGAGGATTTGTCCCGGCGCCGGGTAGCTCGTGGCGTTTTCGTGCGGCAGTCCGGGGTTCATGTCGCCAAGCGGGATCCAGCAGGCCTCGCCGCTCCAGCGGACATGGATGATGCGCTGTCGATAGGGCAGCACGCTCTTGAACCAGGCGCAGGTCCTGGGCGCCGCTTCCTGGTCGAAGCGCGCGGCGAAACTGTAGGGGCCGGCGGTGATGCGGATGTCGGTCATCATTCTTTCGTCATTGCGAGCGGAGCGAAGGAATCTCGTGCCACCTGACCCTCTCTGGCGGGAGATTGCTTCGTCGCTTTGCTCCTCGCAATGACAACCCCTTGCAAAATCGCTTGGCTAAGACGCGCCGCGCCCCAACAATTCATCGGACAGCAAGACCGGGAGCCAGCCGATGCCGGTGACGATCTATCACAACCCGCGCTGCAACACGTCGCGCAAGACCTTGGCGCTGTTGCGCGACAAGGGCGTCGAGCCGGAAATCGTCGAATATCTGAAGACGCCGTACACGGCGTCGCAACTCAAGACTCTGCTCGGCCAGCTCAATCTGCCGGCGAAATCGATTGTCCGCAGGAAGGAAGCCGCGGCGGCAGGTGTGGACGCGGCGACGCTGTCCGAGGACCAGCTCATCACCGCGATGGCCAAGAACCCGATCATCGTCGAGCGGCCAATCGTCGTCTCGGGCGGCAAAGCGGCGCTCGGCCGGCCGCCCGGGGCGGTGCTGAAAGTGCTCTAAGCAGCGTTCGACTTCTGTTCCTTCGGCTTGATGTAGGCGAGTGCCGAGTGGCTCTCGCAATAGGGCTTGCCGGGCATCGGGCGGCCGCCGCAGAAATGGAAGTCGTCGTCGCCGGGGTGACCGTGCGGCCACATGCAGACGGGGCCGGTGAACTCGAAGACGTTGCGGCGCGGCGCCGGCTTCTGGGTGATGACGCGCGGCACAAGCCCCAGGCGATGCACCTTGCCGATCACCGCGTTCTTGGTGACCCCGATGCGGCGGCCGATCTCGGCTGTGGTTATGCCTTCGTCCCAGAGAAGGGTCAGTTGCTCGATGCGCTCGGACGTCCAGGTGCCTAGGTCTATCATGTCCCCCACCGTATCCTGTAGGACGGGTCTCACTCCCCACAAAATACGGTAGCACCCTTGTGGCAGGGCACCAATAGGAAACTAAATGTTGTGCACAGGAGATTCGCGACGGTAGCTCGACACCTTTGACAGATAGGCCGGAGTCGCGCCGATCGGCTGCAATCCTGGGCCAAACAGCCTCGCCAAATCCTCCTTCAGGTAGCTCGCGTAATAAGGCTCGTGAAAGGCGACGGGGAACCAGTCGAGCATCGCGTCGTAATCCGGCTCGTCGCCGGTCTGCAGCGAATCGATGTAAACCAATTTGCCCTCCGGCTTGAGCACCCGGCGGATTTCGCCGCCGACCGCCTTGCGCGCGCGCCGCGGCAATTCGTGAAATAGGTAGATGCAAGTCACGATATCGACGCTGGCGTCGGCGAGCGGCAACGCCTCGGCATTGGCCTCGATCAGCGCCACGCGCGACCACGCTGCGAGTCGCCGGCGCGCCACGTCGAGATACGGCGCGGACAGGTCGATGCCGGTCACCGCGAGACGCGGGTAGTTGCGCTTCACCTCGGCCAGGAAGGCGCCGGTGCCGCAGGCGATGTCGAGCAGCCGCGCCGAGCGGGCGCCGCCGGGAATTTCCAGGAGCGCCTCGCGCAGGGGCACGAGCGCCTGGCGGCGCATCGCCGCCGCGCCGCCGCCGAACAGCACCTCGACCTGGTGGTCGTAGCGCTCGGCCGAGGCGGCGCTCAAATAGCCGTCGCTCTGAAAATGGAAATGGCGCCGGTAATAGGCCGGGTAGCGCGCGGCTACCGGGTTCTTGATGAGGCTGTCGCCGGGGCCGCCGTGGCGGCGTGCCTCGACATGGCGCAAGTCGGAGAAGAAATCGACCGCCTCGCGCAATTCGGCGAGCGGGTTGCCGCGCCAACCCTCGGGCGCGGCGTAAAGCCCAGCCTTGATGTTGCGCCAGTCTTGCTCCAGAAGCTTGCGCAGATCGGCGAGGATGCGCCGGCGGTCGGGCATCGGCCGACCCTTGAAACTGTCGGGCAACGGCATCGGTTTCGACAGCCGCGCCGCCAGCAACTTCTGGCCGAAGAACCACGAGACGCGCGCGGCTTGCGCGGTGTCGTAGAGGAGCTTGTCGAGCCGGGTCGCCATCGCGCAAGCACTTATGTCGGCCGGCGCCGTTTGCAAAGACCTGTTGCTTCGCTTTAATCGCCGTTGGTTTGATCGACTTTGGCGAATTTCTCGGGAGAAGACGGCGATGCCGCGGTTTCACACGATCGATGATCTCGATGTCGCCGGCAAACGCGTGCTGCTGCGCGCCGATCTCAACGTGCCGGTCAAGGACGGAAAGGTCACCGATGCGACGCGCATCGAGCGCCTGGCGCCGACCATCGAGGCGCTGATCGCCAAGGGCGCGAAGACCATCGCGATGTCGCATTTCGGCCGGCCGAAGGGTGTCGACCCGTCGCAATCGCTGAAGCCATTGATCGGGCCGCTGAGCCAGGCGATCGGCGGCAAGCATGTGCAGTTCGCCAGCGACTGCGTGGGGCCGGAGGCGCAGAAAGTGGTCGATGCGCTGAAGCCCGGCGAGGTGGCGCTGTTGGAAAACCTGCGCTTCCACCCCGAGGAGGAAAAGAACGATCCGGGTTTCGCGAAGCAGCTCGCGGCGCTCGGCGACGTGTATATCGACGACGCCTTTTCGGCGGCGCACCGCGCGCACGCCTCGATCGAGGCACTGGCGCATCTCCTGCCCCATGCCGCCGGGAAGCTGATGCAGGCCGAGCTGGAGGCGCTGAGCGCCGCGCTCGAACATCCGCAAAAGCCGGTCATGGCGCTGGTCGGCGGGTCGAAAGTGTCGACCAAGCTCGACCTGCTCAAGTTCATCATCTCCAAGGTCGACCGGCTGGCGATCGGCGGGGCGATGGCCAACACCTTTCTGTTCGCGCAGGGACGCGGGATCGGCCGTTCGCTGTGCGAGAAGGAGATGGCCGACACCGCGCGCGACATCCTCAAGGCGGCGGAGGCGCGCGGCTGCGAGATCATCCTGCCCGATGACGCGGTGACCGCCGACAAGCTCGAAGCGGGCGTCATGACGCGCACGGTCGGGATCAACGCGGTGCCGAGCGACGCGATGATCCTCGATATCGGCCCCGACAGCGTGACGCGCATCGAAGGCGCCCTCGCCCGGTGCAAGACGCTGGTATGGAACGGCCCGGTCGGCGCGTTCGAAGTGAAGCCGTTCGACCGCGCCACGGTCGCGCTGGCAAAGAAGATTGCGGAGCTGACACAGGCCAAGAAGCTCAACAGCGTCGCCGGCGGCGGCGACACGGTCGCCGCGCTGGCGGCGGCCGGGGTCGCGGACAGGCTCACCTATGTATCGACCGCGGGCGGCGCGTTCCTCGAATGGCTCGAAGGCAAGGAACTGCCGGGCGTGGCGGCGCTGAAAGTCGCGTAGCAGCGCTTTGACGAATGAGATGATAGCGGCGAACAGCGGCATGACGGCAACAGGTCTGGTAACGAACAAATAGGGAACTTATTCCCGCTGTCAAGGGGTGGCGCATGGACGATATCGGCCTGTTCGAGGCGATGTATTCGGCGCGCTCGATCCGCAGACTGAGCCCGGACTCGGTGCCGGACGCGCTGATCACCCGCGTGCTCGAAGCGGCGACGCAGGCGCCGTCGGGCGGCAATGCGCAGGATTGGGTGTTCGTCGTCGTGCGCGACCCGGCGCTGCGCGAAAAGGTCGGCGCGGTCTATCGCAAGGGATCGGATATCGCCGCCAAGGTCTACGCGGCGCGAGGCCAGCCGGCGCATCTCAGCGAGGCGCAATACAAGCGGTTCATGACGAGCGGGCAATGGCTGTGGGACCATCTCGCCGAGGCGCCGGTACTGCTCGTCGTGTGCCTCAAGCCCCGCGTGCAGCCAGCGCGAGAAGCACTGCCGCCCGAGATCGATTACGACGCCGAGCTCGCCTATGCCGACCACATCCGCGGCGCCAGCATCTACCCGGCGGTACAGAACATCCTCTTAGCCTGCCGCGCGCTCGGCCTCGGCACGGTGCTGACCACCAACCATCTGCGCTGCGAGGCCGAGCTGAAGGCCCTGCTCGGCATTCCCGAGAACGTTTCGACCTTCGCGCTGATGCCGATCGGCTGGCCGCTACAGAATTTCGGCCCCCTCACCCGCAAACCGGTGCGCGAGGTCGCGTTCGCGGACAGATGGGGCAAGGCGTGGAAGGATTAATAAACACGCTTCTCAAAGGCCGGAATCCATTTACGAGCCGTTCGTGCGATTGAAGAATGGGTCCCGTAAGGCTCACACCCGCGACAAGTCGCGGGTTCGCCTAACTTCCGGGGCGACGAAATAAGAAGCACGCGCGCCCCTACCGCGCCAGCTTCTTCCATAAATCGGGCGGGTAGCCGCGCGGGTCGGGAGTGAAGAGCTGGCGGGTGACGGTCGGGGCGCCCTGGCGGCAGGCCCAGTCATCGGCGGGTGGGTGCTCCTGGCCCATGACGACCATGGGGATCACCGCGGCGTCCGGGTCCATCTTGCAGTAGTCGATCATCGCCTTCGTTGGCTCGCGGCTGATATTGGCCTTGCCGCAGATCGGGCTGTTGAGCTGGGCGCAGACCCACACCGCATTGTTCATGCAGCGCCAGGCGAAGGCGCCCTCATGAAGCGCGCCGGGGGTGATGTCGAATAATTTCGCCACCTTGTAGTCGGGCAGCGCGCCGGTGAAGCGGGCGTCCGGCTGGTCGATCGTGCCCACGGCGGCGCAGTAGTCGAAGACGTTCGAGTACGTCTCGGCGGCCTGGGCCGGCGTCCACGCCGCGACGGCCGCCAGGCAGCACAAAATTATCCACGAGGCTTTCACGAGCGCGTCCGTGAAGACGTGGGACGGCCGGGTCAAGGCCGGCCATGACGATGGAGAAGGCAGTACCGTCGGCGCGTACATGAGCCAATAATGTTATTTCGCCGCGAGGATGTCGTCGAGGCGCGCGGGCGTACCCTCGACGCGCTCCAGATGCGGGTAGCGCGCGCCGCCGTGATAATCGAGCTGGACGACGCGGAAATGATCCTGGTCCTTGACGATCAGGTCGATCGGCCCGGTCGTCTTGGGTGAGGCCTTGACCGTGTCCTTGAGCCGGTCGGTGTCGTAGGCGATGCCGTTCACCGCCTCGATCTGCGCGCCGGGCGAAAACCCGGCCTTGAACGCCGGCCCGCCCCACAGCACGCCCACCACCTTGCCGCTCTTGTTGAGGTCCATCCCGAGCGAATAGAGGAAGTCGGTGTACTCGTAGAGCTTTTCCGCCGATTCCAGGTACTTGCCGGGGGTGTCGTTGTAGACGAGGCGGTAGCCGCCGCGGGTGATGCCGTCGAGCGGGTCGCGGCCGAGGCTGTCGAGCCTGGTATGCAGGAAACTCGCCCAGTCATAAGCCTGCACCGCGTTGAGCGCGTGCACGACATCCGCGAACGTATAGAGTTTCGGGGCCGTGCTGCCGTCGTCGATGCCGAAAAACGCGCGGGCGAAATCGTCGAGCGAGCGCTGCCCTTGCGACAGCTCGCGCAGCAGCGTGTCGACATCGAGCCAGAGCAGCGCGCCCTCGTCGTAGTAATCCTCTGAGCGCCGCCAGGTCGACCAGGATTGCGGCTGGAAACGCGGCGCGACGATCGCGTCGTAGGTCGTGTCCTGGAGGTTGCGCCATTGCCGGCCCGGCCGGTTTTCGAACAGCGCCGCGGTCGCCGCGAGCATGTCGAGCGCTTCCGCCTTGCTCCACAGACCCGAGCGGGCCGCGAGCACCTTGCCCCAATACTGGGTCTGCCCCTCATAGACCCAGAGCAGGCTGTCGCCCATCGGCTCGTTGAAATTGGCGGTCCACAGATCCTTGGGACGGCGGAACTTGCCGTTCCACGAATGGGTGTATTCGTGCGGCAGCAGGTCGCGCATCGCCAGCGACTTGTCCCAGCCGGTGAAATAGTCGGTGCCGGTCTCGTTCTCGCTCGACTGGTGGTGCTCGAGCCCGCCTTTCGAGATGTTGTCGCTGACGCTGAGCAGGAAGTCGTAATGCGCGTAGTGCTTGGCGCCGAAAAGCCTATAGGCCTGCTGGACCAGCGCGCGGTGTAGCTCGATATGCTTGTCGATATCCTTGTTTTCGAGCAGGCCGGGCCGATCGGCGAAGGCGTCGAGATGCACCGGCACCGGGGCGCCGGCGTCGAGATCCCATTTCTTCGCGTAGCGGCCGGCGAAGAGCGGTAAATCGACGAGGGTCTCGAGCGTCGTGCGGCGGAAGCCTTTGTCCGGCGCAGTGTCGAGCGCGGTCGCCGATTCCCAGCCGTCGGGCAGCTTGACACTGGGCTCGACCGCGATCCGGCTCACGTAATAGCCGGCCGGGTAAAGCACCAGCGCCGACCATTCGAGGACGAGGACTTCCTGGCTCACCTCGTGACTCGCGCCCGCCCCGCCCTGCCCGCTATCGCCCGAGAGGTAATCGAAATCGACATCGACCGCGCTCGTGCCCGCCGGCGGATCGGCGCGGAAGACAAAGACGTTGCAAGGGTCGCGGCGCCAGGTGAGCGCTGCGCCGTTGGCCTTGATCACGAGCCCGGCCAGCTTGTTGATCCGGTTCCGGCCCCACGGCGCGTGCGTGCCGGGCAGCCATTCGGGATAGAGCAGCACCAGCTCCTTGCCGCCGGCGGCGGGCAGCGTCTCGTGCACGTGGTAGACGCGATGGTCGATATCGGTCGCGTCGATCTGAATCTGCATCGCGCCGGGATAGGCCTGGTCTTTCGGCGGCGCGACCGGGCGGCAGTCGGGATCGGCGAAGGCGACGCGCGTGACGAGAAGCGCCGCGCCGAGCGCGACAAACGCAGACTTCATAAAGCCCCCCCGGCGCGCCGATCTTCGCCCCAAGCGCGATGATTGGCGGCGATTGTTACGGCGTTTGGTTCGTCATGATCACCGTGCCGCTGGCCGCGAACATGCCGCCGACGCCATGGCAGACGCTGATCTTGGCGCCCGGCACCTGGGCCGGAGCGATGCCGCGCATCTGACGCACGCTCTCCTGCAGCGCGTACATGCCGTACATGCCCGAGTGCATGTAGGAGAGGCCGCCGCCATTGGTGTTGAGCGGCAGCTTGCCGCTGCCGGGCGCGGTGTTGCGTTCGCCGATAAAGGCGGCCGCCTCGCCCTTCTTGCAGAAGCCGAGGTCTTCGAGCCCGTAGATCGGCAGATGCGCGAAGGCGTCGTAGATCATCAAATGATCGACGTCGGCGTGCTTGATACCGGCTTCCTCGAAGGCGGTCGGGCCGGCGACCCGGAAGGCGCGCGAGGAGGTGAAGTCCTCCATCTGCGACACCATCGGCGTCTCGACGCTCTCGCCGGTGCCGAGCAGATAGACCGGCTTTTGCGGGAAGTCCTTGGCGCGATCGGCGGCGGTGAGGATCAGCGCGCCGCCGCCATCGGTGACGAGGCAGCACATCAGGAGCCGGAACGGATAGGCGATCATCCGCGAATTGAGCACGTCGTCGACCGTGACGGGGTCGCGGAAGGTGGCGCGCGGGTTTTTCGCCGCCCATTCGCGCTGCACGACCGCGACCATCGCCAACTGCTCCTCGGTGATCCCGTAGGTCTTCATGTAGCGCAGCACCGGGATGGTGAAGAGCGTCGGCGGGCCCATCGGGCCGTAGGGCGCCTCGAACTGTCCGGCGAGGCTGGCGGCCGAGGCCGGCGGGCGGGTTCGCCCGACGCCGGAGCGACCGCTTTCGCCATGGGTGATGAGAATGGTTTTGGCGAGGCCGCTTTCGATCGCCGCGGCGGCATGGCGGACATGGATCATGAACGAGCAACCGCCGACCGCGGTGCCGTCGACCCATTTCGGGGTGATGCCGAGATAATGCGCGATCGTCGTCGGGGTCTCGCCGGCGGTGGCGACGCCGTCGATGTCCTTCGGGGTAAGGCCGGCATCCTTCATCGCGTTGAGCGCGGCATCGGCATGCAGGCCGATCTGCGACAGGTTGGGGATGCGGCCGAGTTCGGTGGTCTCGGCGGCGCCGACAATGGCGACATCGTTGCGTCTTCCGGTCATGGGTCAGCCTCTCGCCGGGCGGAACAGGGGCAGCGTGATGTCGTCGTCGAGCTTTTCCCAGGCGACCTCGACCGGCATGTCGAGCACCAGAGCCTCGGGGGTCTGCGGGCAGCCGGTGATGTTGGTCATCATACGGGGCCCTTCGTCGAGTTCGACGACGGCGATCGCATAGGGCGGCGTGAAGCCCGGCACCGGGCGGTGATGGATCACGTAGCTGTAAAGCCGGCCCTTGCCGCTCGCCGTGAAGACGCCGACCTCGCGCGAGGCGCAAGTCGGGCAAAACGGGCGCGGCGGGAAATACACCTTGCTGCATGAGGCGCAGCGCTGCAGGCGCAGTTCGCCGGCCTTGGCGCCGTCCCAGAAATGCTGCGTCTCGGGCGTCGGCTGCGGCTTCGGCCGTTGTCCTTCAGGCATCGTTATCTCCTTTGGTCCACCCCTTGGTTGACCCGATTCAAGATTGAAGCAAATGAGGATTGGAACCAACGTGTCATTGCGAGCGAAGCGAAGCAATCTCCAGCCGCCTCGGCCCTTTGCGGCGGGAGATGCCGCGGCGCCTCCGGCGCCTCGCAATGACGAAGGAGCGATACATGATCACACCCGCTTATGTCCGCACGATGGCGGCCTACAACGCGGAGATGAACCGGCGGCTCTACGCGGCGGCGAACCGGCTGTCGGATGGCGAGCGGCGGCGTGACCGCGCCGCGTTCTGGGGCTCGCTGCACAATACGCTGGTCCATATTCTATGGGGCGACGGGCAGTGGATGAGCCGCTTCGACGGTTGGGAGCGGCCGACGACGCCCATCAAGGAAAGCGGCCATATGCTGGTCGACTGGGATGAACTCTGCGCGAGGCGGGTCGAGGCCGACGCCAAGATCGAGGACTGGGCGACGCGCGTCAACGACGCCTATCTCGCGCGCGACATGTACTGGTTCAGCGGCGCCGCGCAGCGCGAGGTGACCGCGCCCTACCGGCTGCTGGTGACGCATTTCTTCAATCATCAGACCCATCACCGCGGCCAGGCGCACGCGCTCATTACCGCGGCCGGCGAGAAGACCGAGGACACCGATCTGTTCCTGGTTATTCCGCAGATGCGGTGAAAACCTTGTCCACCCCGGCGCAGGCCGGGGCCCATGCTTCAACCGCTCGATCAGCGGAAGAATGGGTCCCGGCTTTCGCCGGGATGGTGATGAAGCTAGCCCAGCACCTCGGCGACCTTGGTGGTCAGCTCCTCGGCGCGGAACGGCTTCTGCAGCACGGTTTCGTGCCGGCTTTCCTCGGATTGCGCCATTTCGGCAAAGCCAGTGACAAAGAGGATCGGCAGGTCGGGTCGCTCCTGGCGTGCGGCGCGGGCAAGCTCGAAGCCATTCATCCCCGGCATCGCCAGATCGGCGATCAACAGGTCGATGCGCGAGGCTTCGGCGTCGAGGCGCTCGAGCGCCGCGCCGCCGCTGCCGACTTCGATGACCGTGTGCCCGGCGTTGCGCAGCATCGCCGCGGCGACCGCGCGTACATCGGGGTCATCGTCGACCAGCAGGATGCCGCCGACTGGCCGTTCTCTCGCGGCGGCGTGCCGATGGCGGCTAGGCCTGGCGCGACGCGCAGGGTCGGTCGCGACGATCTCGGCGCGTGGTAGGAAGATGGTGACGATCGTCCCCGCGCCCGGCGCGCTGACGAGGCGCACGCCGCCGCCGAGTTGCTGCGCCACGCCCAAGACTTGCGACAGGCCGAGCCCCGAGCCGCGGCCGACCTCCTTGGTCGTAAAAAACGGATCGAACACCTTATCGACGATGTCCGCTGGTATTCCTGCGCCGGCGTCGGTGACCGAAACCGCCACGTAATCGCCCGGCTGCGGCTCGTCCGGGCGCTGCGGCGCGCCGAGCGTCACGTTGCCGGTCGAGATGACGATCGTGCCGCCCTCCGGCATCGCATCGCGCGAATTGATCGCCAGGTTAAGCAGGACGAGCTCGATTTGCGCCGCGTCGGCCAGCGCCCGCCATAAATCCGAAGCCGCGCGCGTTTCAATCGTGATCGTCGCACCGATCGTGCTGTCGAGCAGCGCAGACATGCCGGCGATCACCTGGTTGAGGTCGAGCGGCTCCGGGTTCATCCGCTGCTGGCGCGAGAACGCCAGCAATTGCGCCGTCAGGCTCGCGCCACGCGTGGCGGCGGCTCCGGCCGCCGACAGCAAGCGCCGCGCGCGCTCGTCGAGTGAGCCGGGGCGGGCCTCCGCCAGCTCGATATTGCCGATGATCGAGGTCAGGAGGTTGTTGAAGTCGTGCGCGATGCCGGCGGTAAGTTGTCCGATCGCCTCGAGACGCTGGTTCTGGCGCAGCTGAGCCTCGGCAAGCTCACGCTCCTCGATCTGCGCCGCGAGGCGGCGGTTGGCGGCTTCGAGCTCGGCGGTGCGCTCGGCGACGCGGTGTTCCAGCAGCTCGTTGGCCTGTCGTAGGCGCTCCTCGCTGTCGCGCAGCGCGGCTTCCCCGCGCTTGCGGTCGTCGATGTCACGGAACACGACAACGAGCCCGCCATGCGGCCCCGGCCGGACGTCGAGCTCAATCCAGCGCCCGAATGCCGGTGCGACGGTTTCGCGCCGCTCCGGTTTCCTGCTGGCAAAGACGGAGCGATAGGCCCGATAGGGTTCGCCCTCGACGATGCCGGGAAACACGTCGAGGAGCCGCTGGCCGACGACCTCGTCGATCGTCTTGCCCCACATTTCGAGCGCGCGACGGTTGGCGAACAGGATGCGTTCGTCGCAATCCATGGCATAGACGGCGTCGCCGATCGCTTCGAGAACCTCGGCGAGCGCACCCTGCGATGGTTCAAAAGTTGCCGCCAACGCCGTCGCCTTAGCCTTCCTCCGGTCGTCTCAGCATCGCGGATTGCTCCGGATGTCCGCGTGACGCGGTCGAACCTGCAGTCTACCGCATCATGCCGCTGCGGGGGCTACTTTCGTCGGAGCGCTGCTGGCTTTGGCGGCGTCCCCGCCGTAAGCTTTACGTCATTTTGACCGCTGCCGCGAGGCGACCCAATGCCGCTTGAAGACCGCTTCGGCCTTCCTCTCAGCACGACAAGCGATGCCGCGGCTGCGGATTACGTCGCCGCGGTCGATCTGATGCTGTCGGCGAATGCCGGGGCCGAGACGCTGTTCGACCGGGCGCTCGCCGCCGATCCGGATTTCGCGCTGGCGCATATCGCCCGGGCGCGGCTCTGCCAGGTGCAGGCGCGCATCCCCGAGGCGAAGGCCGCCGCCGCCGCGGCACGCGGGCTCGCGTCTCGGGTCACGCCGCGCGAGGCGCGGCACGTCGAGACGGTCGTGCTGGCGATCGACGGCAACGGGCCGGGCGCGATGGCCTTGCTCGAGGAGCACATCGCCGAATACCCGCGCGACGGGCTGGTGTTGGGCTTGGCGCTGGGTGTCTTCGGGCTGTTGGGATTCAGCGGCCGAATCGATTTTGCCGAGGCGCAGCTCGCGCTGCTCGAAAGCCTGGCGCGGCATTGGGGCGAGGATTGGTGGTTCCTCACCTATCTCGGCTGGGCGCGCATCGAGCTGGGCGACAATGCACGCGGCGCCGCCGAGGTCGAGCGCGCGCTCGCCGGCAACCCGCGCAACGCCTTCGCGGCGCATGCCCGCGCCCACGGCTATTACGAGGCGGGTGATGCGGAGCACGGCGCCGCGTTCGTTGAGGCGTGGCTGCCGGGCTACGCGCGCGAAAGCCAGTTGCATTGCCATATCTCGTGGCACCTCGCGCTGTTCGAACTGGCACGGGGCAACACCGAGCGCGCCCGCGCACTTTATGCCGACGCGATTCGGCCGGCCGTGTCCCACGCGCCGCCGCTGTTCAATCTGGCGGACACCGCGTCGTTCCTATGGCGCTGGCAGATCTACGACGCCGGTGCGCCGCTCGATGGCTGGGCTGAGGCTGCGGCGCTGGCGCGCCAGCATTTTTCCCAGGCCGGCATTCACTTCGCCGACGTGCACGCGGCGATGGCCGAACGCGGCGACCTGACCGAAATCCGCGTCGGCCAGTGCCGCGAGCGGCTCGCGGCGGGGCGGCTGCCGCAAGGCGCGGTCGTACCGCTGCTCTGCGCCGGCGCGGCGGCCTTTGCCGCCGGCGACTACAAGACCGCCGCCGCGCGGCTCGGCGAGGCGCTGCCCGACCTGCCGCGGATCGGCGGCAGCCGCGCCCAGCGCGAGGTGTTCGAAGACACCTATATCGCCGCCTGCCTGCGTGCCGGCGAACGCGCCAACGCCGTGGAGCGGCTCAAAATGCGCCTCGCGCGGCGACCATCGGCGCGCGACGAACGCTGGCTCACGGAGGCCTCCGCACCCTGACGCCGAGTTCCATTTCGGAACTACGCACGCTCCCGCGCTGTTCAGGATTGGCTAATGTTCGAGTTGGGAGTGTGGTTATGGACAAAGAGCGTGTCGCGGGTGGTGTGAAGAAGGCCACCGGCTCAGTCAAGAAGGCCGTCGGTAAGGCGACCGGCAATCGCCGTTTGGAGACGGAAGGCCGCGCCGACAAGGCCGAAGGTCACGTCCGCTCCGCCGTCGGCAAGGCGAAGGACGCTGTCCGCGAGGTCACCGGCCGGCACTGAGTCGATCTCGGGGAACAACCACGACCGAATAAGAAACGGGGCGACGGCCATGCGATTGCTGATCCTTATCATCGTGATCCTGCTGTTGGTCGGGGCATTGCCGACCTGGCCTTACAGCGCGGGCTGGGGCTATTACCCGTCCGGCGGATTGGGCCTGCTCGTGGTCGTTCTGGTCATTGTTCTATTGGTCGGATGATCATGCCGGCCCGGCAACTCCGGGCCGGCGTTGACACCCCGCCCCTTCCCCCGCAAGCTTTTACGCCTGGTTAATCCGGCGCGGACTTGCGGGAGGAAGCGGTGGCCGAAGACAATCTTGTTCTTTACGAGTGCGCCGACCGCGTCGCGACGATCTCGCTGAACCGGCCGGAAAAGCTGAATGCGGTCAGCGACGAGGTTGTCGCCCAATTGGCCGAGGCGCTGCGCCGCTTTGATCTCGACCCCGAGGCCGAGGTGGCGATTCTCACCGGCAAAGGCCGTGCGTTCTCGTCGGGCGCCGACGTGCATCAGCGGCAATTGCGCAGCCGCGACGAGTTCGAAAAACTGGGCGGTCCGCAGGGCTGGGGCACCAACTCGGCCGATCTGCTGACCCGGTCGGTCAATTGGAAGCCGGTCATCGCCGCGGTGCACGGTTATGTCCTGGGCCTGGCGCTGGGCCTCACGCTCGAATGCGATTTGATCGTCGCCGAAGCCGGGACACGATTTCAGCTGACCGAGACCTCGCGCGGGCTCGGCGCGTCGCGCTATTGGGCGCTCTTCCATTACCGCAACGCCGCGGCGTTCGGCGACGAGATCGCGCTGACCGGGCGCTTCTTCACCGCCGAAGAAGGCATGGCGGCCGGCATCTTCAACCGCATCGCGCCGCCAGGCCAGGTGCTGGAAGTAGCCAAGGAGCTGGCGCAGCAGGTCGCGAAAAATCCGCCGCTGTCGGTGCGCAGCACGGTGCGCACGCGGCGCTGGTACATGGAGCGCCTGGTCAAGGAGGCGACCTTCATGGCCGCACCCCACCGGCTCTACCTGACCGAGGACTTCCAGGAAGCAGCGCGCGCGTTCGCCGAAAAACGCCCGCCGCGCGGGTTCAAGGGACGGTAATTGCTATGATATCGCGTACTCCCCTCTCCCGCTTGCGGGAGAGGGTGGCGAGCGCCGCAAGGCGCGAGACGGGTGAGGATTTGCCCGCTTTGACCCTCACCCTCCCATCGTTCCGCGATGGGCCCCTCCCTCTCCCGCATGCGGGAGAGGGGATCGAGGGCGGCTCGCAATGACAAGCCGACCCAACATGCCGCTCGCCGGGATCACCGTGCTCGATTTCGGGCAGGTGTATCAGGGGCCCTACGCGACGCTCTTGATGGCAACGGCGGGCGCCGACGTCATCAAGATCGAGCCGACCAACGGCGAGCCGCTGCGCCGTCGCGCGCCGCCCGGCAAATCGACGACCTTTCCGATCGCGATGCTCAACTCGAACAAGCGCGCGGTCACTCTCAACCTCAAGGACGAGCGCGGCAAGCAGCTGCTCTTCCGCATGGCGGAGAAGGCCGACGTGCTGCTGGAGAATTTCGCACCAGGGGTCATGGATCGGCTCGGCGTCGGGTTCAAGGTGCTGCACCAAATCAATCCCCGCCTCGTTTACGCCTCGGGCACCGGGTACGGGCTGAGCGGCCCCGATCGCGACAATCTCGCCATGGACCTGACCATCCAGGCCTTCTCGGGGATCATCAGCGTCACCGGCGAGGCCGACCGGCCACCGCTCAAGGCGGGGCCAGCGGTGGTCGATTTCCTCAGCGGCATCCACCTCTACGCGGCGACGATGACCGCGCTCTACGAACGCTCGGTGACCGGGGTCGGACGGCTGGTCGAAGTGGCGATGGAAGAAGCCGCCTACCCGACCATGACCTCGCAGCTCGAAGCCTATTGGCGCAGCGGCAA
This sequence comes from uncultured Alphaproteobacteria bacterium, assembly GCA_963712835.1. Taxonomy (GTDB): domain Bacteria; phylum Pseudomonadota; class Alphaproteobacteria; order ATCC43930; family CGMCC-115725; genus DATARH01. The sequence goes on from CAVQJJ010000002.1 coordinate 909,373, forward strand.
GGCCCCCCAGCGCACCGGCAATGCCAGTCACGGCCGGGTGCCGATCAATGTCTACGCAGCCAAGGACGGCTATATCGCGATGAACCTCGCGGTCGAGGAGCATTGGCATAACCTCCTGGCGGCGATGGGCCGCGAGGATTTGCGCGACGACCCGCGTTACTCCTCACCGGCGGCACGGGTCGAGAACCGCAACCTGGTCGACGCGACGATCGAGGGGTGGAGCCAGACGCTGCCCAAGATGGAGATTTTCGCCATCGCCAAGCAGCGCCGTATCCCGCTCGCGCCGGTGCGTGAGGTCGACGAGGTGATGCACGACCGCCACATGCACGAGCGCGGCTTTCTCGACGATATCGAGCACGACGAGATCGGGCCGATCACCGTGCCGACCTCGCCATTGCGCTTTCACGGCGCCGACCGGCGGGCGACCACGCCGAGCCCCAAGCTCGGCGAGCACAATGATGAGGTCTATGGCGGCTGGCTCGGACTTTCGGGGGGTGAAATCGGGGGGTTGAAAAACGCCGGGGTTATTTAAGGTCGAATGCGGCGATGGCACCAGAGCCGTTGCAATCCGTCAATAAACGTCACCTTTTGCTACGGAACATCCGATGATAAGGCACCGTTTTTCCTTTGCATTAAAAACTACGGCAGAGGGAATTATGGCTACGCTCTTAGTTTGGTTCGGATTGCCCGCCATGTTTGTTGTGGCAATTGTTTTGATGAATCAGGGATTCTTGATCCATTAGTCGCGAACTGATCGCGCGTCCGGGCGATTGGACGGTAGTCCCGCGCGCCACGGAGCGCCGGTCGTTCCACACTCTTTTTGACACGTCCCTTGCCGCGCGCGACAGCTGACGGGGAGACAACAACTTCGCGGGAGAGCCTGTCGCGCCGCTTGTTTACGGGCGTGCAGCGCGATCGGGTCTTCGATGTCGGGATTTTCGTCATTCTTCACAAGCCGCCAGCGCGCGGTCAAACTTGCCAAGGCCAAATCCGGTGATGATTGGTGGCGCTGGGCGCCGTGGATTTTTTTCGCCCTGGTGGTGCTGGCGTTGTGCCTCGGGTGGCTGCTGCTGCCGCTTCGCGAGTGGATGGATGCGCTGCAGAAGTGGCTAGTCGGGCTCGGCGCCGGCGGCGTCGTGATCTTCGCCGCGATCCTGATCATCATGACCTTCCTTCCGGCGCCTGACTGGCCGCTGCCGATCGCCGCCGGCTATGTGTACGGCATTTGGGCGTTCCCGCTGACCTATGGCTGCATCGCGTTCGCCAGCACGATCGCTTTTCTCGCCGCCCGGTATCTGGCGCGCGACCACATCCGCGGCTTCCTCGCGCGGCGTCCTAAATACCGCGCGGTCGACAAGGCAGTCGCCAAGGAAGGCTGGCAGGTGGTGGTGCTGCTGCGGCTCAGTCCGATCGTGCCGTTCAACCTGCAAAACTACGCGCTGGGGATCACGGCGATCCCGTTTTGGCAATATATCGGCGCGACCCTGGTCGGCATCATTCCCGGCCTCGTCATCTACATCTATTTCGGCATGTTCGGCAAAGGTCTCGGGAAGGGCGTGAGCCCGATGGACTGGGCGCTCTTCGGAGTCGGCGCATTGGCCACGATCGTCCTCGGCGTGCTCGTCACCCGCAAGACCAAGGCAAAATTCGCCGAAGCTAAAAGGCGCGGGCGGTAACGCGCGGTCGCCCCTTGCCACGGGCGGCATCCTGGCATCCCATGGGTCGCGACGACATAGCGAGGTGAAGCATGCCCCTCCTCCACGAACAGCGCGGCCATGTCGCGATCCTGACCCTGTCGCGGCCCGAGGCACGTAACGCCTGGGGTGAGGATTACAACCAGGGCCTCAAGGAGCTGCTCCCCAAGCTGGAGGACGACCGCGACGTGCGCGTGGTGATCCTCACCGGCGACGACCGCGGCGGCGCGTTCAGCGCCGGCGCCAACATCAAGGACCCGAGGACCCATACCAGCGCTTCGATCGCCGAGGCGATCGAGGCGCTGCCCACGCGGCGGCGACATCAGGCGTTCAACCTGCTGACGGATTTCGCCAAGCCGGTAATCGCGGCAGTCAATGGCTACGCGGTCGGGATCGGCTGCATCGTCACTTATTGCTGCGACCTGATCGTCGCCTCGGAGCAAGCCGAGTGGCGGCTGCCGCAAGTCGGGCTCGGCATCCTGCCGGCGCAGGGCGGCACGGTGCGCCTCGCGCGCTGGGTGGGGCGAGGCCTGGCGATGCGCGTGGCGATGGGCTTCCCGCTGAAGGCCGAGGAAGCCTACCGCGCCGGGCTCGCGCAATGGCTGGCGCCGCACGAGGAGCTGATGGCGAAGGCGATGGAGGTCGCCGAGCACATCGCCGCGCTGCCGCCGTTGGCGACGCGGCTCGCCAAGGAGGCGGTCAATTTCGGGCTCGACGCGCCGCTGCGCGAGGCGGCCAACGCCGATCTCTACCGCTTCATGGCGCTCGAACTGACCGAGGACAAGGCGGAAAGCCACCAGGCGTGGCGCGAAAGGCGGAAGCCCGTGATCAAGGGCCGGTAGTCGTCAATCGCGGCGATGTGACCCCCTGCCCTGCCCGCCGTCGGAGTAACGACGCTGACGTAAACGATCCGACGGGAGGTCGCCATGCACCGCCCGTTCCGTCTGTCGTTTGCCGTCGCCCTGATTCTTGCCGCGTACACGGCACGCGCCGACAGCACGCGCGAATATGAGCCGGCAAAGCCCGCGGCGCCCGTCGCGCCGGCGGTCATGACGCTCGACGCCGCGCAACAGAAGGTCGACGCCAGCGACTATCGCGGCGCGATCCCCAGCCCCACTGCGGTCGTGCAGAAGGACCCGAACAACGCCGACGCGCTGAACCTGATGGGCTACAGCTTGCGCAAGACCGGCCAGGCCGATTTGGCCTTGCAATATTACAATAAGGCGCTGTCGCTGAACCCGAAGCATCTCGGCACCAACGAGTATCTCGGCGAGCTTTATGTCGAGAAAGGGCAGATGGACAAGGCCAAGGAGCACCTCGCGGTGCTGCGGGGCGGCGTGCGGGAATTGCGCGCAGACGCAGGATCTCAGGAAGGCCATCGCGACCGGCGGGCCAAACGCCAAGAAGTCGTGGTGACCGCGCGGGATCGCAACGAACAACCCCTATTTCTTACGCCCAGGTTGCGCAATAGCGGCGCCTCGATCGGCTATCAGCTCGCCTCGATCATCGCCGGCGGGCCGGCGCTATTCATCGCCACGTGGCTGTTCGCCAGCCATCATTCGACCTTCCCGGTTGGAATTTATGCGGTTATCTGCGCGGTCATCAGCATCGTGACGACGCTGATGCTGCCGGATTACACCAACAAGGAAACCTCGACCGAAGCGGGGATACGAGCCGGTCTTGCAACCGCGCTGGACTAGCGACCAAAAAGAGCACGCCGGCGGGGTTATTTGAAGCCTCGCCGGTAGCTCTTCGTTTATTTCATGCTCATATGATCATGCGGCAGTGATTGCTCCCGCCGCTCGCGACGTATAGCCTTCCTAAAAACGACAACACATTACGGGAGGGCACGCCATGACTGCGATCGATACCGCCGGCATGACCGACGAAGAACACCGCCGGCAGTTGCGCCGCGCGCTGGTCGCCAGCACGGTCGGCACCACAATCGAATGGTACGACTTCCTGCTCTACGGCACCGCCAGCGCGCTGGTGTTCGGCCCAATTTTTTTCCCGAAATCCGATCCGATCGTCGGCATTCTCGAATCGTTCGGGGTATTTTTCATCGGCTTCGTCGGGCGGCCGATCGGCGCGGCGATCTTCGGTCATTACGGCGACCGCATCGGCCGCAAGGCGACGTTGATCGCGACTCTGTTGATCACCGGCATAGCCACCTTCGCGGTCGGTTGCGTCCCGAGCTACGCCAGCATCGGCATTTGGGGCGCCGTGCTGCTGACCATCATCCGCTTGATCCAGGGCATCGGCGTCGGCGGCGAATGGGGCGGCTCGGTTCTGCTGGCGATGGAGTGGGCGCGCGGCAATAACAATCGAGGCCTGTTGTCAGCGTGGCCGCAATTCGGCGCGCCGTGCGGCCTGTTCCTCGCGAACTGCGCGGTGCTCGGATTCAGCTATCTTTCCGGCGACCAGTTCAACGTTTGGGGCTGGCGTATTCCGTTCTTCCTCAGCGCGATCATGGTCGTCGTAGGCCTGTGGATCCGGCTCGGCATCGCCGAGACCCCGGTTTTCCAGAAGGTCGTCGCCGACGAGCGCATCGAGCGCGTGCCGGTGCTCGAAGTGCTGAAGCGTCAGCCGAAACAGGTGATCCTCTCGGCGCTGCTGCGCATGCCGGAACAGGCGCCGGGCTATATCGTCGGCGCTTTCATTTTCTCCTATGGCACGACGGTACTGCATCAAAGCCGCGATTTTCTGCTGATGGGAGTCATCACGCAGACCGTGCTCGGCTTCCTGTGGGTGGTTTGCGCTGGGGCGATCAGCGACAAGGTCGGCCGCAAGAACATGTTCATGATCGGCTGCGTCTTCATGGGAATCTTCGGGTTCGTGTATTTCGCGATGCTCGATACCGGGGTTCCGTGGATCATTTTCCTGGCGATCGCCCTATCGCTGCTGCCGGTGATGACGCAGTACGGGCCGGAGGCGGCGCTAATTGCCGAGAGCTTCTCGCCGCGGCTGCGCTATAGCGGCACCTCGCTCGGCTATCAGCTCGCCTCGATCATCGCCGGCGGACCATCGCCGTTCATCGCGACTTGGCTGTTCAAGACGTACCACTCGAGCCTGCCGATCGCGATCTACATCGCGATCTGCGCGGTCATCGGCATCGTCGCGACGGCGCTTTTGACCGACTATACCGGCAAGGAGATCTCGGCCGAGTACGCCGGGGTGTGATCCAGCAAGCGCGGCGGGGCATCCGCTCCGCTGGCCTTGATAAGCCGAGCATACGGCACGCCGGCGGGGAATAGAGGTCCTCCGCCGGCGTTGTCGCGCCGGCATGTTTTCATCGCAAAAGCTGAGGATCGTCGTCGCCGGGATGGTCGCGCAGTACCCGGTCGGCGGTGTCGCGTGGGATTATCTGCAATACGCGATTGGGCTGGCGCGGCTCGGCCACGACGTCGTCTACCACGAGGATACGTGGTGCTGGCCGTACGACCCGCTGCAGCGGTCGATGACCGACGAGGCGAGCTATTCGGCCGCCTATCTCGACGATTTCTTTGCTCGTTATGCGCCGGAGCTGTCCGACCGCTGGCATTACCTGCATTTGCACGACACGAGCTACGGCATGAGCCGCGTCACGTTCGACGATTTCGCCAAGAGCGCCGATCTGTTCATCAACGTTAGCGGCGGCAGCTTTTTCCCCGATGCGCTGTCGGGGCACTGTCTCAAGCTCTTTCTCGACAGCGACCCTGGCTACAACCAGATCATCCTGTCGGAGCGGCCGTCATGGTCGCAGAACGTCGACCGCTGGTGCGCCGGCGTCCACGCGCACGATCGGCATTTCACCTACGCCGAGAATTTCGGCGCGGCCGACTGCCTGGTGCCGGCGACGGGGATCGACTGGAAGAAGACGCGTATGCCGATCGTGCCCGAGCTATGGGCCGCGCGGCCCGAGGCGCTCGCGCCGGACGCGGCGTGGAGCACGGTCATGACCTGGAACGTGTTCAAGGGGAAGCTCGAACACCGCGGCGTCGAATACCGCGGCAAGGCTGAGGAATTCGCCAAGGTCGCCGACCTGCCGCGCCGTTTCGAGCGCCGGTTCCGGCTGGCGGTCGGCGGCACCGAGGCGCCGATGAAGGCGCTGGCCGCGCAAGGCTGGGCGGTCGAGGACGGGCCGTCGGCGACTCTGACCCCGGAAGACTACCAGGATTACGTCGCCGCCTCGCGCGGCGAGGTATCGGTCGCGAAGAATGTCTATGTGGCGCTGCGCACCGGGTGGTTTTCCACGCGCAGCGCCTGCTATCTCGCGGCCTCCCGCCCGGTCGTCGTGCAGGACACCGGGTTCGCGCATCTGCTGCCGAGCGGACGCGGGCTGCACGCGTTTTCGACCGCCGACGAGGCCGCCGCGGCGATCGAGGCGGTCGAGGCCAATCACGCAGCCGAAATGAAGGCTGCGCGCGATGTCGCGCTCGCCCATTTCGACGCGCGCGATGTGCTGACCCGGCTGATCGACGAGGCGTATGCCCGAGACTAAGCTCTGCCCGCCACCATAATGCCCCAGGGAGGAGCCATGTTTACCCGAGTCAGCCGCGGAAAGATCAAACCCGGAGCGCGAGAGGAGCTAGCAGCGCTCTGCACGAAGCTTGCAAAGCAAGCACTACCGGGCGTCCATCTCTGGATGAACTTCGTCACGGACGACGAAGAGTTGATTGTGATCGCGGTTTTTCCAACCGCCGCCGAACGCGAAGCAACCGCTCCCGAGAACGCCCGGCGCTGGGCGAGCGCCGCGCATCTCATCGAAGGGCCGCCAATTTTTACAAATGCCGAGATGACTCAGCACGTGCGGCCTTAGACTAGCCGCCGCTTTCGTTAATATCGCCCAGCCAATTTGGTGTGGTCCCAGCTGTAGACCTTTTCCGGCGTCACCTTAAGAACCACGCGTTTCGGCGCGCTGTCGTTCGTTTCGCGGCGGCGTGGCTGGTTGTCGACCCCGGCGATGACCGCCCAGGCATCGCGCACCGCGTCGGCGCCCTCAATGATCTCGCAATTACCGCGGACCATGATGCCCTTCAACTCAGCATAAGAACCGCCAGCCTCGACCATCAACGCGACCTTAGAATTGCGCCTGATGTTGAGCACCTTCTGCGCCTTGGCGTAGGAAGTCATGTAATAGGCGCCATCGTGGACGCCGACGGTCATCGCAACGAGATGCGGAAAACCGTCTTTGTCGACCGTTGCAAGCGAGGCCTTGCGCGTCACACGAATGAAGGCGAGCTGTTCCTCGGGGCTGAGATTGATCTGGCGCCGCCGCGGCTGCTTCTCGGAGGGTTGAACGTCATTTGGCATCGCAGTGTCCCAAATAATGGCCGGTCACGTGTTGCGTCGTCTCGTTCGGCGGGCCGCCGTGGCTGGTGACGACGGTCTTCACGTCCGCCGTCATCGCGTCGCCATCGTAATGCGCCACGCCCTCGGAATGCACCGTAGTTCCGTCACTGGGCTGGATGCAGGTCGACTCCCACCGCACCGTGCCGCCGCTGCTGTCGAGCTTGGCGACCTTGCACTGGCCGTGCTGCTGGTTCGACTGGTGCATATCGGCCGGCATCGGCGTTGCCGAATCGATGCAGGAGGTGCGGGTCACGTTGACCCCCTTGGGGCCGATATTGATGCCGGGCGGCAGCTGCACGCCGGGCGGCAGCTTCGGCATGTTCGGCACCTGCATCTGGGCCGAGAATTCCCATTTCCCAGCCTTGATGCCGTCGGCGGCATTGGCCGTGCCGGCGGCCAGCACCGCCAATAACATCGCGCTCGCAAGTTTCATTCGCTTTTCCCCTTCGGCCGGTCGGCGCCGGCTCTATGCTGTGGGCGCGGATAGATCATAGGTCGCCCATGAACAGCAGCAATCGTCCATCCGCTCGCCCTGGCGCGCTGGTCACCGGCGCATCGAGCGGGATCGGGACGGCACTGGCGCGCGAGCTGGCGCGGTACAACCACGACCTTGTGCTCAGCGCGCGCAGTCTCGCGCCGCTGGAGGCGCTTGCCGCGGAGCTGCGTAGCCTCGGCGCCGAAGCGACCGCCATCACTGCCGATCTGGCGACGCCAGGAGGCGCGGCGGGACTTGTCGCCGAGCTCGCGGAACGCGGGATCGAGATCGAGGTGCTGATCAACAACGCTGGGCTCGGCGCGTTCGGCCGCTTCACGCAAATCGACGCGGCGCGCAACGCCGAGATGCTACAGGTCAATATCGTCGCATTGACCGAGCTGACCCAGGCCCTGTTGCCGGCGATGCTGGCGCGTCGGCGCGGCAAAATCATGCTGGTCGCGTCCACCGCGTCGTTTCTCCCCTGCCCCAACATGGCCGTATACGGCGCGACCAAGGCTTTTGTTCGCAGCTTTGGCGAGGCGCTGGCCGAGGAGCTGAAGGGCAGCGGCGTCGCGGTCAACGTGCTGTGCCCAGGGACCACCGCGACCAATTTCTTCGACGTCGCCGGCGGCACGCTGTCGGGCGTGCAGATGCACCGGATGATGAGCGCGGAGGCGGTCGCGAAGATCGGCTATGCCGGGCTCGCGCGCGGCCAGCGGGTCACCGTCGCGGGGCTGGTGAACCGCATCCTCGCTTTCGCGGCGACGCACACCCCGCATTTTTTGACCGTGCCCGCAGCTGCCCGGATGATGGCGCAGGATTAGAAAGGATCGGAGAGAGCGAGATGGCGTCGGACACTTATGAAATCTATGCGGTGAAATACGCGCATCACGACCGCCGCGCGCATGAGAACTTCCTGCAAGGCGATCCGCACGACAACGCGCCGATGCCGCTCGACTATTTCGTCTGGGCGATCGTCGGCGAGAGCCGCACCTTTATCCTCGATACGGGCTTCGACGCCGCGATGGCCAAGAAGCGCGGCCGCGAGTTCCTCACCCCGCCGGGCGAGGGTCTCAAGATGATCGGGATCGACCCCGACAGCGTCAAAGACGTCATCATCAGCCACATGCATTACGACCATACCGGCAACAACGCGCTGTTCCCGAATGCGACCTATCATCTGCAGGATCGCGAGATGGCGTTCTGCACCGGGCGCTGCATGTGCCACCCGCAGCTGCGCCGCTCGTTCGAGGAAGACGATGTGACGGCGATGATCGGCCGGCTGTTCCGGGGCCGGGTGCAGTTTCACGATGGCGCCGACGAGCTGGCGCCGGGGATCACCGTGCATCATGTCGGCGGCCACACCGCCGGGTTGCAGGTGGTACGGGTTAAAACCGATCGGAGCTGGGTCGTGCTCGCCGCCGACGCCTCGCATTTCTACGCCAATTTCGAAGAGATGCGCGCCTATCCGACGGTCTACAATGTTGGCGACATGCTCGAGGGATTCGCCACCGTGCGGCGTCTGGCGACCTCGCTGCAGCATGTCGTGCCGGGGCACGACCCGCTGGTTTTCGCCCGCTATCCGGCGGCGAAACCGGGCCTCGACGGCATTGCGGTCAGGCTCGACGTAGCCCCGAAGGGTTGACCTCGCCAACGAGCTGTGGCTGACATCCGCGCCTTCTGAGACAGCTGCGGGGTCGATGATGACAGTGCGATTTTGCCTTCTGGGCTTGGCGTTGCTGCTCGCGGCATGCGGCGGCGAGCAGGGAATGCGCTGCGAATATTCTGCCGGCAATCTCGACGCCATCAAGGCACAGGTCGCCGGGATGAAGGCCGGCGGCACAACCTCGGCCGAGGTTGTGAAGCAATTGGGCAAGCCGGCGAACGAAACCCCGATCCCGGATGGCGGCAAGACCTACGAATACGATTTCGCGCAGCCGCTCAGCGCCAGTTCCTCGCCAGCCTGCCCGGCGAAGTCGCAGAAGGTGACGTTTATCTTCAATGCGAAGGACGTGCTGCAGTCGATGCAGATCAATTTCTGATCAATCCACCCTCACCCCGGCGGCCGCGGCGAGGCGCAATAGCTCGTAGCGGCCGACGAGCATGTCGTCGAGCGAGCCGAAGGCGTTGGTGTAGTGGCCCTTGAACCCAGCCGTTTCGAGCCGGGCAAACAACGCGCCGAAATCGAGATTGCCCTCGCCGGGCTTCAGATGCGCCTCGAACCCATTGCGGAAGCAATCGGCGAGCCGCACCTCGCCGACCCGGCTCAAATCGATCGCGTCGATAAAGCCGTCGATCCCCTCGGGCACGAGATGCGCGTGATTGGCGGTGAACGACAGCCCGAATGACGACGACCGGATCGCCTCGAAGTAATAGCGCCACTCCTCGACCGTGTGCGCAAGGTAGTGCACCTCCGCGTCGTCCGGTTCCTTGTTGAGGTTTTCGAGGAGGATCAGCGCGCCCTTGTTCTCGGCATGGGCGATCACGCGCTTCAGCCGGGCGAGCCCGGCCTTCATGCGCTCGGTCTTGTCCGACGTGAAATGAAACCCGGCATGCATGACGATCCACTTGGCGCCGAGCCGCACCGAGGCGTCGACATAGGCCTTGAGATAGGCCTCGACCCCATCGCCGACATAGGGCGCGTACTCGGCGACGTTGACCGCCGAGGCGGTGTGCAGGCCGATCGTCACGCCGTGCTTGGCGCAGAGGTCGCGGATGCGCGAACCGCGTATGCCGCTAATCGTGCCGAGCGCGTTGTCGCCGGTGTCGAGCTGGATATCGATGTAGCGCACGCGATGCTCGGCCGCCCACTCGACCGCATCCTCGAGCACCAGCTTGCGACCGACATCGATCCCGATCCGCTCGAACAGGCCCATGGGTGCTCCATCAAGTGCGGTCGGACATCCGCCCGACCTTGCCGCGCATGCGGACTAAATATCCGCAATCCCAGCACGGCGGACGAAAGCGGGCAACCACCGGCTGCCCTTTTCGCGTGACAATCGCATGCCCGCACCTACACTCGGCGACATGAATCCGAGCAAAGCCAGGGCTGGGTTGCGGCGCTTCGCGGTACTGGGGGCGTTGCTGTGCACGTCCTGCGGCTTCCTGCCGTTTCAGAATCAGACGCCCGCCAGCCCGCTGATCGGCAGTTGGGAAGACCCGGATCGCAACAAGGTGACCTTTAGTCCCGACACGGTCGTGCTGACGCCCGACAGTGGCGAGGCCACGACGATGGGGCCGGCGGCGTGCAGCGGCAGGTACAAGCTCGTATACGGCCGCATGGCGACCGCCGACCTGCAGAAATCATTCCCGTCACAGCCTGATATGCAGAGCAAGCTCAAGCGGCTCCTGACCAAGCCCGAATATCCGGTCGCCGACGTCACCTGCGACCAGGGCGGCACCACCTATTTGATGCTCGACAGCGGCAACGTGCTCGCGGTCTATCGCGATGCCGGGGTCGGCGGCACGGAATCGCTGTCGCGGATCTGATCGGCGGCGTGGAAGCCCGGCTCAAATCGTCGATCCAAGTCAACGCGCTGATCCGGCGCTGCGATCTGGCGGCGATCGGCGTCGCGGTGACGGCGCGCGGCGATCCCGACGCCGGGGCGATCCTCGTCAAACTCTGCGGCCGCGCGGCGCAGGCAACGGTGCTGGCTCAGGCGCGCCGGGCTGACGGCACGCTCGGTTGGCTGCGCGCGACCGGCGCGGCGCCAGTGGCGGAAAGCGAGGCCGACGCCTATATCGCCCGTCAGCGGCAGCGCGATCCCGATCTTTGGGTCGTCGAGATCGAGACCGTCTCAGCCGATACCGTGCTCGATGAAGGCGTTATCGAATGAGTGATTTTCCCCAGCATCCCGATCTGCGCATCACCGGGCACGAAATCGGGTTCAAGCGGCATTTGCGGCTCGATGTCTACCGCTTTCACCATCGCCTCTATTCCGGCGAGTGGAGCGGCGAGCGGCTCTACGACGTGATCCGCCGCGGTGCGGCGGTTGCCGTGCTGCTCTACGATCCGGATCGCGAGGCGGTCGTGCTGGTCGAGCAATTCCGCCTGCCGCCGCTGCTCGCGGGGTTTTCGCCGTGGGTCTTGGAGGTGGTGGCGGGGCTGGTCGATCGCGAAGGCGAGACGCATGAAGAGGTCGGCCGCCGCGAGACCGGCGAAGAAGCCGGGCTCGAGTTGATCGGCGAGTTGATCCCGATCCAGCGCTATGTGCCGATGCCGGGAAATTCCGACGAGACGATCACCCTGTTCTGCGGCCGGGTCGATTCGTCCAAGGCTGAAGGCGTGCATGGCATTGTCGACGAGCACGAGGACATCCGGGTGGTCGTCAAGCCGCTCGCCGAGTTGAAGGCGATGCTCGACGCCGGCGCGATCGAGACCGGGCACACGATGATCTGCGTCTACTGGCTGCTGCGTCACCGCGACGAGGTGCGGCGGAAATGGGGGATGACCTAGCGCGAAGGGCGAGAAGCCGGCCTTATTGCCGCAAATCCCGGTAGCTTTAGGCCGCTAGCGACTGGCTGGGTACGGCGCGATTATGGCCACTGCCCGACGCCGAAATAGCCAGCCACGAGCATTACCACCATAACGGTACCAAGAAAGTATAGGATCCCTCTAGGCACAATTCTCTCCAATATAAGCTCGCCGATGGCAAGCAATTTTACATATGGATATGCCGCGCTGAGGTGACAATAGACAGAATTTTATTTATTGGCCGAAGTGCTCGGCACCTGTTCTAGCAAGACACCCTAGCGCAGCGGCACTTTCTTGAAGTGCTTCGACAGCGCCAGACCCTGGTTCTGGTAGGACGAGCCGATATTGCCGCCGTAGAGCCGGTCGGGCCGGGCGATCAGCGGCTCGTAGACCAACCGGCCCATCGTCTGGCCGTGCTCGATGAGGAACGGCACCTCATGCGAGCGCACCTCCAGCACCGCGCGGCTGCCCTGCCCGCCCGCCTCGGCGGCGCCGAAGCCGGGGTCGAAAAAGCCGGCGTAATGCACCCGAAATTCGCCGACGAAGGTGTCGTAGGGCAGCATCTCGGCGGCGTGATCGGGCGGCACGACGACCGCCTCGCGCGACGCGAGAATATAAAAATCGTTGGGGTCGAGCACGAGGCCGGAGGGGTCGCCGGGACCGCGGCGGGCATGGACCGGCTCCCAGAAATCGCTCGGGTCGTAATGATCGACCCGGTCGACATCGATCACGTCGGTGTGGCGCCGCGCCTTGTAGCCGATGAGCCCAGTGTCGGGGTTGCCCGTCGCGTCGACGGTAAACACCAGCCCGTTCCGGATCGCCTGCGAGGCGGGCGTGCCGTCTTCCGGCAGCTCGACCAGCGGGCTTTCGGCGTGGAGGCGACGCAGCGCCGTGTCGCGAAAGAGCGGCGAGCCGCGGCGGATGCGCAGCTGCACGAGCCGCGATCCCGTCCGCACCACGACACTGAACGAGCGCGGCGAAATCTCCGCGTAAAGCGGGCCCTTGTACCCGTCGCGCACACGGTCGAACTCGATGCCGTAGTCGGTGATGATTCGGGCGAAAACGTCGAGCCGTCCGGTCGAGCTCTTCGGGTTCGCCATCGCCGAAGTACGGCGCGGCAGCGCGGCCATTTCCAAGAGCGGCACGATATAGACGCAATCGCGTTCGAGCACGGTCCCGGCGGTCAGGTCGATGCGATGCATCGACAGCTGGTCGAGCTTTTCCTTCACCGTGCTGCGCGCGCCGGGGAGGAAACTCGCCCGCACCCGGTACGCCACCTCGCCAAGCCGCAGATCGAGGCTCGCGGGCTGGATCTGATCCTCTGCGATCGGCGAGTTTGGCGACATGACTTCGCTGCCGAGCTTGATGAGGCCACGTAGCATTTGCGACGGCAACAGCCCGGTCGACCGCTCCGCCTCGGGAAGCGGAAACAGCTCGCCCTCGCGCGGCTCGGGGATCACGCTGGTGTCAGCTGGCGGCATCAAGGACTTCTAAGCCATGCCCAGGGCCGCTGCAAAGCGCGCCGCGAGGATCGCCGCCAAATCCTCTTCAGCTGACCGGTCCCGCAGGTGGGTTTTCGGGCGGATTACCTTGTCCGGGAGGACGCCGGCGGCGGAAAGCTAGCCAGAAGAGGAAGAAGGACAGCCCAAGGATCGCCGCGGCAATCGGCAGTGCGACAAACGCCGCATCGTAAAATTGCCGGTCGGTCGCAACCGCGATGCCCAGGATCAGGAAGCAGCCGCCGGGGAGCAGCAGCAGGATCGCAAAGATCAGCGCTGCAACTTGACCACCGGTCACGCCTGGGCCCTCGCCTGGCGCGCCGGCAATCCCGGGCGGTGGAACATGTTGTAGGTATCGAAGGGGATGATGCGACCGTCCCCGGTCACGAAATGGATGCAGGAGCGCTTGACGCCGGCGAGGCAAAAATTGAATCGGTCGAGAAAGCTGACCACGGTCACGCGAAAGACGCGATCGTATCCGATCTCCGCCGGCACCTCGACGAGGGGCAGGCAGCACAGCACGTCACGCAGAACATTGGCGGATTGCTGGCCTGCGCAGGACAGCGACAGCAGCTCGATGAGTAGCTTCCGCATCTCCGGGTTGCTCTCGAAGGTGACGGAGTTCGGCGCCGACTGGACCAGAACTTCCTGCGGAAAGAGATGGGTCAGCGGCCTGACCTCGCTGCCGGCACGCATCCCGTAGCCGATCGAGATCGCTTCGGGATTACAGGGCAACGGAATCATATCGTCTTCGCCAAAGACTCCCCATTGCTCGATGATCGCGCGGCGGATTTCGGACAGCACGATGCGGTCGCGTGCGGCATCGAAGCCGTCGTTCCGCCCGGCATCCTGCACCGGCTGAAACGTGACGCCGCGAACGCAGGAATGCTGCTGCGCATAGTGTAAGACATCGCCGATCTCGCGGTCATTGACGCCCTTGCGGATGACGCAGACAAGTGTAGTCGAGATGCCGGCGGCATCGAGCGCGGCAAGCGCCCGCTCGCGGACACGGCGCAGATCAGCGCCCCGGATCGTCTGCAAGGCTTCGGCGGAAAGCGCATCGAACTGCAGATAAACTTCAAAGGCGCGTTTCGTCTCGGCGAGAGCCGCGACGAAATCGGGGTCGTTGGCGATGCGGATGCCGTTGGTGTTCAGCATCACGTGGCGGATCGGCCGTTGCCGCGCAGCGCGGATGATCTCGAGGACTTGCGGGTGCAACGTCGGTTCGCCACCGGAGATCTGCAGCAAGTCCGGCTGGCCCTCGCTCTCGACCAGCAGGTCGAGCATCGCCTCGATCTCGGCAAGGCTACGCTGGGTATGGCGCGCGGGCGACGAATTTGCGAAGCAGGTCGGACAGGTCAGGTTGCAATGCTCGTTGATCTCGATCAGCGCCAGGCAGGAATGCTGCTCGTGATCGGGGCATAATCCGCAATCGTAAGGACAACCTTTGTCGATACGGGTGTGAAATTTGAGCGGCACGTCGCCCGGTTTGAGGAAATCGCGGCATCGCTTCCAATAGGCCGCCTCACTAGAAACGAGCGTCTTCTGGACGCCGTGCTCCGTGCAGCGCTTCAGGTAGTAGATCGCATCGTTTTCCTGAACGATTTTGGCCGGAACGAGCGACAGGCATTTCTCGCACAGCGATGTTGTCTGGCCGTGAAAAATGTAGGGCCGGGGTTTGCGCACCGGCACGATTGCAGCTGAGCTCAACTCGGCGAGGGCTGTGTCACTGGGCATGGCCGGCGTAGCTCCTGATAGGCGAATATCGCGGCATAGGTGATTAACACCAGCGATAACAAGTGAAATACGTTGAACGGGCCGGCGACGGTTCCGTAAGGCTTGAGGAATTCCCAAGCGAAGCGCTGCGCCGCATAGATACCGACGAACAAGTAGAATCCGGTACGGCGAACCCCCTCGCCTCCGCGATACAGCAGGGCGGCGAACACCGCGAGGAATGCGACCATCGAGAGGGATTCGTACAGCTGCACGGGATGGCGCGGGATGCCGTCGCCAAAATCGACGCCCCAAGGCAGAGCCGTTGGGGTGCCGTAGGTCATGTCATCAAGCCCGGCCGAAAAGCATCCGATGCGACCGACAGCGATGGCCGCGGCCAACGGCGCCACCAGCCGCAACCCCGTCGAGCCGCGCAGCCCGGCATACCATTTCAGGGCTTCAATGCCGACGATCGCGCCGGCGATCGCGCCTTCGATGCTGCGTGCGACACCAATCACGTCGCTCAGCCAAAGGTTGCCGGAGCCGAAGAGATAAGCCCCGACCGTCGCGCCAAGCGAACCGGCGGCGATGTAAAGCCGGTGTGCCCGCCATGGCTCAGGCGGCATGCCCGGCGTCGCTAATGGTACAAGGCGGTAGACCGTTAGTGCCGTCAGCAGTGCCAGCAGGTCGAAAAGGCTGTGGATGACCATCGTAATAAGAGGTTCCACGCGTCGCCCCCACGGGGCAACAACGGATTTCGCCACAGATGCGGCTGAGGCTCACATTCCCGCCTGCACCTTGCCCTCATTCTCGACAGGCCGATATTGTCTCGTGCGCCCGGCAGCTTGGAGAGCGAGGGATGGACATTCGCGATGGCTTTATCGGTTCGATCGGCAATACACCGCTCATCAAGCTGCGCCGCGCTTCCGAGGAGACGGGCTGCACGATCCTCGGCAAGGCCGAATTCCTCAACCCCGGCGGCTCAGTGAAGGACCGCGCGGCGCTGGCGATCATCAAGGACGCCGAGGCGCGTGGGACGCTGCGGCCGGGGGGCGTCATCGTCGAAGGCACTGCCGGCAATACCGGGATCGGCCTCGCGCTGGTCGGGCTGGCGCGCGGCTATCGCACGGTCATCGTCATGCCCGAGACGCAGAGCCAGGAAAAAAAGGACATGCTGCGGCTGTGCGGCGCCGATCTGCGGCTCGTGCCCGCGGTTCGACTTGCCGACCCTATGCACTACACGCACTATTCGGGCCGGCTCGCCAAGGAGATCGACGCGAAAGAGCCAAACGGCGCGATCTGGGCCAACCAATTCGACAACCTCGCCAACCGGCAAGGCCATTACGAGACGACCGGGCCGGAAATCTGGCGGCAGACCGATGGCAAGGTCGACGGATTCGTCTGCGCGGTCGGCACCGGCGGCACGCTTTCCGGCACCGGCATGGCGCTCAAGGAACGGAACAAGGCGGTCAAGGTCTATCTCAGCGACTGTATGGGGTCCGGCATCTACAGCTGGTATGCGCGTCGCGAGTTCAAGCCCGAGGGCAGCTCGATCACCGAAGGCATCGGCAACAACCGTGAGACCGACAATCTGAAAGGCTTCACCCCGGATGGGCAGTTCCAGATCAGCGACGAGGAAATGCTGCCGGTGCTGTTCCGTCTGGCCCAGGAGGAAGGGCTGCTGATCGGCGGGTCGAGCGGCATCAATGTCTGCGGCGCGATCCACCTCGCCAAGGAATTGGGGCCCGGGCACACGATCGTCACGATCCTCGCCAATTCCGGCACCCGCTATCAGTCCAAACTTTTCAACCCCGAATTCCTGCGCGAGAAAAACCTGCCGACGCCGGCGTGGCTCGAATAAGGGTTAGGGCGCGATATCCGCCAGGTGCAGGTCGAGGTAGCGGGTGTAGATGAACCCGTTGCCGTAGGGCGTCGCGACGAGCCAGCATTCGCACTCGCTGCCCGCCCAACCGAGGCGCGCCACCGGCGTGCCGCGCGGAACGTGCGCGGTCACCGTCGCGTCGTGCGATTGACTTAAATGCAGATCGACGGCCTGGTTCGTGACGAATACCGCGTGGGTATAATCGACGCAGCCGGCGAGCAACAGTAAAGCGGCGAGCATCGAGAAGCGCCGCATGATCGTCCCCCTGCCCTCGATTGCGATACGCTCTCTCTTATGCCCTAGATGGAGGACGAATTCGAGGATGTGGACATGACTGAATTGCTCTTCCGTGACGACGCCTATCTGCGCAGCTGCCCGGCGCGGGTGATCGGCGGCGACGAGCGCGGCATTCGGCTTGACCGCACCGTATTCTACCCGAGCGGCGGCGGCCAGCCGGGCGACAGCGGCCTGCTGGTTCTGAGCGGCGGCGCGATGGTGGCGATTGCCGACACCGTGAAAGGCGACGGCGCCGACGAGGTGGTTCACGTCCCGGCGCTCGGCTCCACGCTGCCGCCGGTCGGAGCGGAGGTCACGGCCGAAATCGACTGGGCGCGGCGGCACCGGCTGATGCGCATGCACACCTGCCTGCATCTGCTGTGCGCCGTGGTGCCCGGCGCGGTGACCGGCGGCTCGGTCGGCGACGGGCGCGGTCGGCTCGATTTCGACGTGCCCGGTGCGAGTCTCGACAAGGACGCGATCACCGCCGGGCTCAACCGCCTGATCGCCGAAGGTCACGCCGTCGCACCGCGCTGGATCGACGATGCCGAACTCGAAGCACATCCAGAGCTGGTGCGCACGATGTCGGTCAAGCCGCCGACCGGCGCCGGCAAGGTGCGGCTGCTGGAGATCGACGGCATCGATCTGCAACCCTGCGGCGGCACGCATGTGAAGAACACCGCCGAAATCGGCCCGGTCGAGATCACCAAGATCGAGAACAAGGGCCGGCAGAACCGGCGGATCAACGTGGCCTTCGCGTCGCTGCCCTCGAACACCTGATGAAGACGTTGCGTGGCATCGTTCTCGGCATCGTGCTCGCGTTATTACCTTCGGCCGCGATCGCGCAGCACAGGGATCCGAACATCGTAAAGGTGCCGTGCCGCGATTTAGGCGACGGACGCACCCTCATCGATTCGAGCTACTTGCCCGATTGGGCGGCGCCTGACACACGGTGGGACGCAATTACGTCTGCACGATCAGGCTTAAAGGCGGTTGATGCGTAGGGCTCTGATGTCAGCAGCCGCATGGCCGTTTCGGCCGATTACGTACCGATCGAGCCCCGCTGTTTTGATAGGTTGCCCGTTGGCTGCGAGAGCGCGCTCAATTCTCGGTGTGAGTGGGTCCGCCCGCTGTCATGTGAAGCCCCAAAAACTTGCAAAAATCATGGGTGCGGTCGACAGAGCCGGCGAAGTTCCCCGTCGTGACGATCCGGTAATTACGCACGCAGGCCGCGTTGACTGCGCTATTGGCGAATGTCATCCCGACGTGCTGGCCCGGGGGAATGGGATTGGACAACCAGTTGGGGCTCCAGGAACCATCTGGACGCTGGGTGTAAAACCCGACGATCGGAGTCCGAATGTCGTTGTACAGAGTGAAATCTGTAGCCCGCGCCGCCGGAGATAAGCCGATCAGAACTGCGGATAAAGCAGTGGCTAGTCCAAGGAGCTCCTTGCTCATTTTGCGGCGTGACCCTTTGTCGTTTCTGCGAAGAGTTCTGCAACGTCTGTCACTGCCAGATTTTGTTGGCTTAACGACTAATGCGCAACTAATTTTTTTCCTGTTCGCGCGGACCGCGAAACCGGCGATGCGACGGGAGGTTTGTGCTCGGGTCTGCTTTGGGCATTTTCCGCCGGCGACCGCCGACACATAAGAGCCGCGCGTGCGGGACTTGGGATCTCTCCTAATTCCGCCCCGCCAATAGGCCCCGAGCGATGATCTGTGCCTGGATTTCCGCGGCGCCCTCGAAGATGTTGAGGATGCGCGCGTCGCACAAGACGCGGCTGATCGGGTATTCGATCGCATAGCCGTTGCCGCCGTGGATTTGCACGGCGTTGTCGGCGTTGCTCCAGGCGACGCGGGCGGCGAGTAGCTTGGCCATGCCGGCCTCGATGTCGCAGCGCCGGCCGCTGTCCTTTTCGCGCGCGGCGAAATAGGCGAGCTGGCGCGCCATCATCGTCTCGACCGCCATCATCACCAGCTTCAATTGCACGCGCGGGAATTGCGCGAGGTTGCGGCCGAATTGGCGCCGCTCTACGGCATAACCCATCGCCAGCTCAAAGGCGTTCTGCGCGACCCCGACGGCGCGCGCGGCGGTCTGCACCCGGGCGCTCTCGAAGGTCGCCATCAGCTGCTTGAACCCCTCGCCTTCGACGCCGCCGAGCAGACAGTCTTGCGGCACGGCGAACCCGTCGAAGCCGATCTCGTATTCCTTCATCCCGCGGTAGCCGAGCACCGGGATTTCGGTGCCCGACATGCCCTCGGCCGGGAACGGGTTGGCGTCGTCGCCGCGCGGCTTCGGGGCGAGGAACATGCTGAGGCCGCGATACCCGCTGTCCGGCGTGCCGGTGCGGGCCAAGAGGGTCATCAGGTCGGAGCGCGCGGCATGGGTGATCCAGGTCTTAGCGCCATAGATGCGGTAGACGCCGCCGTCCTTGACCGCGCGGGTCTGCAGGTTGGCGAGGTCGGAGCCGGCATTGGGCTCGGTGAAAACCGCGGTCGGCAGCACCGCGCCCGAGGCGATGCCTGGCAGCCAGCGCGCCTTCTGCTCCGGCGTGCCGCTAACCCGGATCAACTCGCCGGCGATTTCCGAGCGGGTGCCGAGCGAGCCGACGCCGATATAGGCGCGCGACAACTCCTCCGAGACCACGCACATCGCCAGTTTGCCGAGGCCGAGGCCGCCATACTCCTCGGGCAGCGTCACGCCGAAGACGCCGATACCCGACAGCTCCTCGATGACCTCGATCGGAATGAACTTGTCCGCCCGATGCCAGTCATGCGCATAGGGCGCGACGGCACGCTCCGCGAAGCGTCGCACCTGATCGCGGATCAGCTCCAGCGTCTCGTCACCCAGGCTCTCGCCTCCCGACGGCATACCTTCCGCAAGGATCGCGCCGAGCCGGGCGCGCGCCTCGGCGAGCCCCTTCACCAGCGGGCTCGTGCGTAAGGGCGCGAGGTCGGCGTCGTCGAGGCCCAGATCTTGCGGTCGGGCGATCTCGCCCTGCCCCATCGCGATGCCGCCGGCAAGCTGCGCCAGATACTCGCCGAAACCGACCGCGAGGATCAGCCGCTGCGGCTCGGCGAATTCGCCCGCCTCGTGGAGGCGCTGCGCCCAGACGCGTAGCTGCCGCAGCGCTGCGACATAGGTTGCCATCCAGGCCAGGCCATGCGCGGCAAGCTGCTCGGCATCGAGCTTCGCCGCGTCCACGCGTCCGTCGCGCCCGACACGAGAGGCAAGGTTGCCGCGCCCCCGCGCCAGCAGCGCTTCGGCGGTCGCCAGTGCGGCTCCGCTATGATCGAAGAGAAGGTCCGACGACATTGAAATAACCCGGCTTCGCGAGCGGAAGCTGGGTCATACACCCCAACCCGTCAACGATCTTCGGTGTCGGTCGTCTGGTAATTATTGGGCAGCGTCGTCTCGAGGTTCGGGTCGTGCGTCTTGCGCGCCGATGTCTCGGTCATGCCGACCGCCGAGATGTCGTCGCTGATCCCGTTCAGGTTCTGGACGTCGCTTGCCCGCTCCGGGCCTCCCGGGGTGCAGGCCACCGCGCCGCCAACGCACAGGGCTATGACAAGGCCGATGCGAAGCAGCGTCATTTTGATTCTCCTGCCGGGTATAGGGCAGATATAGGGCGGCCGGCGCGCTCCCACAACCGCTACCGAGGGTATGGCTGGTTTGAAGCGGTGATCGCCCATTAGTTATAGGTAGATAAGAGCGTTCTGTCCCCGCCGCCGTGGAGTGGTCGCCGTTTCTGTACAGGCGCGAAGCGATTGCCTTAAGGTTGAATCGAAGCGCCGATTTCGGGCGTGGGGAGCGCGATAATGAGAATAAGGCGGGTCGCGCTGGTATCGGCTGCGATCGCCGTCATCGCTGTCGGCGCCGCGCTGCTCATCCCGCTCGACAGTCTGCGCGGACCGCTGGAAGCCGCGGCCTCACGCGCGCTTCAGCGAGACGTATCGATCCGCGGGCATCTACGCCTCACCATCTTCCCCGAGCTCGGCGTTTCGCTCAAGGATGTCTCGATCGCGAATGCGAAGGGCGCGCACGACCCGGAGATGATCGCGGTCGGCAAGGTCGTGGTCGGGGCTGACCTTTCGTCTCTGCTCTCCGGCCGCCTGCGGATCACCAAGGTCGTGCTCAAGGAGCCGGCGATCCATCTCGAAACCGCCGGCAACGGGGTCGGCAACTGGCAGCTGGTCGAAACCGGCGCCGAGGCGGCGGAAACCGCCTCCGCTTCGGTGAGCCTAAGCGTCGAGCAGGTGCGCATCGAGAACGGAACGATCAGCTATTTCGACGCGCGTTCCGGCAAAAGCGAGGCGTTGAATGGGGTGAACGTGGCGTTGACCCAGCCGATCAAAAACGGCGTCGCGCGGCCGATCGCTGTTGCCGGCAGCGCTATCTATCGCGCCGTGCCGACGCAATTGTCCGCCACGCTCGCTGACGTCGAGGGCTTTCTGCACGGCAAACCCAGCAATGCGGCGGTCAAGGCGAGCTCAGACAAGTTCACCGCCGCCTTTACCGGAGATTTGAGTGCCGCGGGAACGGCAAAGGGCGAGTTGACCTTTAATGCGCCGTCGCTCCGTCAGCTGGCGACATGGGCGGGACAGCCGGTGCCGCCAGGCAATGGCTTCGGCGCGGTCGGCGTTCAGGCCGCTCTGTCGGCAGCGGGCGGTGTTTACACACTGAGCAACGCCAAGATTACGCTCGACAACATGCGCGTCGGCGGCGACGTATCGGTCGACACGCTGCATGATACGGTCAAAGCCGAGCTGAGCAGCGTCGCCGCTTATGGCGGGACTGGAAAAGCAGTGATAGCGCTCGCTGCCAGCGGTTCCGTCCCAAGCATTCACGAAACGCTCGATATGAGCGGCGTGCAGACCGGGCCGCTCCTTCTGCAGATGATGGGCATCTCGAAGCTCACGGCGACCGGCGCGGTGCATCTCGACGTCGCCGCGCGCGGCCTGACCGAGACCGACATCCTCCATAGCCTCAACGGCAGCGGTTCCGTACGCCTCGCCAATGGCGCGATCACTGGCGTCGATCTGGGCGGGGTCGCGCGGCTGCTGCAATCGACCGCGCGCGTGCTCAGCGGCGCGCTCGGCGACAGCTCACGCACCGACTTCACCACGCTTTCCGCGAGCTTCGCGATCCGCAACGGCGTGGCGCAAACCGGCGATCTGCAGATGAGCACGCCGTCGTTCAACATGACCGGGGCGGGAAGCCTCAATCTGGCGAGCCGACAGGTGGATTTTCACATCGTCCCCAAGGCGCAGCTTGGGGTGGCAGGGGTAAACCTGCTCGATATCGGCGTTCCGTTTTACGTCAAGGGGACGATCGACAACCCCAGCTTCGACCCGGACCCCGCCGGTGTGGCGAAGGGCCTCGTCGGTTCGGTCGGCGAGACCGCCACGGGCGTCGTCAGCGCGGTCGGCGGCACCGCGACCAAGGCGCTCGCCGTGCCCGGCAACGCCCTGAAGTCGCTGTTCGGCGGGAATTGAGCCGCGCCCTGCGGCTGTCGGCGCATGGCGGGGTGCCGGTCGCGGCGGTTGACGGATAGCGCGGCCGGGCGTAAATCCGGCGCCAATGCTTGAGACGACGCATCGCGCCGGCATGCGGCGAATTACCGACCCGGGTTCGAGGAGAGCCCGGGCCATCGTGATTCGCCATACCCTTGCCGAGGATTACGCCGATGTCGTCTTCAGCCGCTGCCGTTGCAGCTGAGCCTTCCCTCACCACTTTCTTTTCAGTGCAAGCTAGAGCGGAGCCCGGCGTGATGCCGCGCGTGCTCGAGATTTTCGCGAAACGCGGCCTCGTGCCCGAATTGTGGCACAGCGCCGTCGCGCGGCCCGGCCGCCGGCTGACGATCGACATCGAGATCGCCGGGCTGGGTGACACGGCGGATTATGTGGCGAACTGCCTGCGGCAGATCGCCGGCGTCGAGGTCGTGCTGACCGCCTGAGGAAACTGGCAGCCCATGTCGTTCGCCGATCGCATCCGCCACTGCAACAGCTACGATCAGGCGCGGGCGATCCCGCTGTGGGCCGGCGAGCATCGCATCGGCTGGCTGCGCCGCGACAATGCCGGGGTGCTGGCGCGGCTCGGCGGTGGGGTCTTCGCGGTTGAGGCCGATAGTGCGCGCTTGCTGGCGGAAGGCGACGCCGACACGATCAGCCGCGCGGTCGACGGCGTGGTCGACAAACTCATCGCCGAGCGGCTCGTGTCGAAATGGCGCAACGAGACCTTCGATGTCGCGCCGTGCTGGGGCGAGAAGCCGATCTTCCGGCTCGACCGCGGCGCGGTGCCGTTTTTCGGCGTGCGCGCCTATGGTGTGCACCTCAACGGTTATCGCCGGATCGACGGCCAATACTGGCTGTGGATCGGTAAGCGCGCCTGGAACAAGCAGGTCTCCCCGGGCAAGCTCGACAACATGGTCGCCGGCGGGATCGGCAACGGCTTTGCCGCGCTGGCGACGCTGGCCAAGGAAGCCGAGGAGGAGGCGGGCGTGACGGCGGGACAGGTCGCCAGCGCGACGGCCGCGGGCGCCCTCACCTATCGCATGGAGACGAAGCACGGCATCCGCGACGACGTGATGTTCGTCTACGACCTCGAAACGCCGGTGGATTTCACGCCGTCGAACAGCGACGGCGAAATCGCCGGGTTCGAGCTGATGCCGCTGGCGGCGATCCTCGAACGCGTCCGCACGACGGCGGACTTCAAGTTCAACGTCAATCTGGTGATCCTCGACTTCGCACTACGCCACGGCGTGCTGAGGCCCGACGACCCTGAATATCTCGATGTCGCCAACGGACTTCACCGCCCGTTCGATTGAGCCTTCCGCAGTATTTCGTCCGGCGTCATTCCAGCCTCTCGCATCGCGCGGATGGTCAGTGCGCGGTCGCGCTTGGCCAGGCGCCGGCCGCTCGCGTCGGTCAGTAGCTTGTGATGGCGATAGGCCGGGGTCGGCAGGCCGAGCAGCGCCTGCAGCAGGCGATGGATATGCGTCGCGGTAAACAGGTCGGCGCCGCGGGTGACCAAGGTCACGCCCTGCAGCGCGTCGTCGGCGGTGACCGCGAGGTGGTAGCTGGTCGGGACGTCCTTGCGCGCCAGCACCACGTCGCCGAGCGCGGCCGGATCGGCGGCGACGGCGCGGCCATCCTCGGACCAGTCGAGCGCGCCGGTGCGGCCGAGCGCGACCGAAACATCCAGCCGCAGCGCGTAATCGATACCGGAAGCGAGGAGCTCCTGGCGCTCGGCCGGCGAAAGATGCTTGCAGGTGCCGGGATAGACCCGCCCGTCCTCGCCTTGCGGCGCGCCGCCGGCGCGGGCGATCTCGGCCTGGATGTCCTTGCGCGTGCAAAAGCACGGGTAGAGCAGCCCGTCTCCATCGAGCCGCGCGAGAGCGGCATGGTAATCGTCAAAGTGCTCGGATTGCCGCCGCACCTCGCCCTCCCAATCGAGGCCGAGCCATAAGAGGTCTTCGCGGATCGCCGTGTCGAACTCCTGCCGGCAACGGCCGCGATCGATATCCTCGATGCGCAAGAGGAATCGGCCGCCAGCCTCCCGCGCCGCGTGCCAACCTTCCCAGGCCGAGCGGACATGACCGAGATGCAGATACCCGGTCGGGCTGGGCGCGAAGCGGGTGACGATTTCAGGCTGCATCTGGATCCTGCGTGCATCGTGACGCGCCTAGCGGCGCTCCTCAGCATGAGGAGCTGTTTTAATTGGCATCCTCATAAAATTCCTCATCCTGAGGAAGCCGCGAAGCGGCTGTCTCGAAGGACGCACGATTGCTCATCCAATGCGTGATCGGCTATGCCTCTTCGAGGATATCGCCGGAGAGCGCAATGATGAACCTGACCCTGTCCGGGCCCTCGCACCCGCCGCATTCGGGCGGCGCCGCGAAGCGGCTGGTGATTCTGCTGCACGGGCTCGGCGCCGACGGCAACGACCTGATCGGCCTCGCTCCCTATTGGGCGCCGCATCTGCCCGATGCCGAGTTCCTTTCACCCCATGCCCCTTTCCCCTGCGACATGGCGCCGTTCGGCTATCAGTGGCTTAGCGCGCGCGACCCGAGCCCCGAGGCGCGGCTCTCCGGCGCACGAGCGGCAGCCGGCATTCTCAACGATTTCATCGACGAGTCGCTTGAAGCGCGCGGCCTGACCGACAGCGAGCTGGCGTTGGTCGGGTTCTCGCAGGGCACGATGATGTCGCTCTTTGTCGGGCCGCGCCGCGAGCGCCAACTCGCCGGCATTGTCGGCTTTTCCGGCCGGCTGATCGCGCCGCAATTGCTGGGTGAGGAAATCCGCTCGCGGCCGCCGATCCTGCTGATCCACGGCACCGATGATCCGATGGTGCCGTATTCGTCGATGGCAGAGGCGGAGACGGCGTTCAGCGCAGCCGGCGTTTCGGTCGAGACTCTCGCCTGCCCCGGCATCGGTCATTCGATCGACGGCCCCGGCCTGCACGCCGGCGGCGCGTTCCTGCAGCGCGTGCTCAGCTAGGCTTGGCGGCAGGCAGGTATTTGGCGAGCGCCGCTCGCAACTTGTCGGAGCCCCAGTCGGCAGCGCCCTCGACCTTGCCGAGGACCTTGCCGTCGGCGCCGATCAGAAAGCTCGACGGCAGACCGCGCACCTCGAAAGCGCGCGACGCGGTGCTCTTTGGATCGAGGCCGACCTTGAGCGCGTCGAGGCCGAGCTTCTGCACGAAGAGCTTGACGATCACTTCGCCGCCATGATCCTCGGACACCGCAACCACGGTCAGCGCCGAGCCGAGCTTGTTCTGCAGATCGACCAGCGACGGCATCTCCTTGATGCAAGGCTGACACCATGTCGCCCAGAGATTGAGGAGCACGAATTTGCCCTTGAAGTCGCTAAGCGCGAGAGGGTTGCCGTCGAGGTCGGTGACGGAAATCTCCGGCGCTGGCTGCGGCGACGCGGCCGGGATAAACTCGCCTAGCTTCATTTGATCGGCATCGTCCGCCCGCGCGGCGGGCCCGATCGCTGAGGCGACGAGCAAGACAGCGGCAACGATGAGCAAACCCACAGCGCCCAACGGAGAAGAGGCCGTCCCGCAGGCACTGCCCAACACGATGTGGGGCGGCCGCTTTGCCGGTGGCCCCGCCGCGATCATGCGCCGCATCAATGCCTCGATCGATTTCGACCGGCGCCTCTACGCCGAGGACATCGCCGGTTCCAAAGCGCACTGCGCGATGCTCGTCGCGCAACGCATCCTCACGGCCGAGGATGGCGCGGCGATCATCCGGGGTCTAGAGCAAATCCAGGCGGAAATCGACGCAGGCGACTTCGTCTTCCGTGAGGAGCTCGAAGACATCCACTTCAATGTCGAGGCGCGGCTGGCCGAACTGATTGGCCCCGCCTCGGGCCGGCTGCATACCGCACGCTCGCGCAATGACCAGATCGCGACCGACTTCAAGCTGTGGGTGCGCGGCGCGATCGACCGGATCGACGGCGCGATGGCGGCGCTGCAAACCGCGCTGCTCGACCAGGCCGAGTCGCACGCCGCGACGGTCATGCCGGGTTTCACCCACCTGCAGACGGCACAGCCGGTGACCTTCGGTCATCATCTGATGGCCTATGTCGAAATGGTCGGACGCGACCGCAGCCGGCTTGATGATTGCCGGCGACGGCTCAACGAATGCCCGCTCGGCGCCGCGGCGCTCGCCGGCACGGCCTTCCCGATCGACCGCGACGCGACGGCGGCGGCGCTGGGCTTCGACCGGCCGGCGGCGAACTCGCTCGATGCGGTCTCGGATCGCGACTTCGCCGTTGAGTGCCTCGCCGCGGCGGCACTGGCCGGCACGCATCTGTCGCGGCTAGCGGAGGAGATCGTCATCTGGTCGAGCGAGCCGTTCGGCTTCATCAAGCTGTCGGACGCGTTCACGACCGGCAGCTCGATCATGCCGCAAAAGCGCAACCCCGACGCCGCCGAGCTGGTGCGCGCCAAGACCGGCCGGCTCGACGGATCGCTCATCGCGCTGCTGACGGTGATGAAGGGGCTGCCGCTCGCCTATCAGAAAGACATGCAGGAAGACAAGGTGCCGGCCTTCGAGGCGGTTGACGCGCTCGAATTGTGCCTCGCCGCGTGCGAAGGCATGGTGCGCGACATGCGCCCGCAAGTCGCGCGCTTGCGCGAGGCGGCGACGCGCGGCTACAGCACCGCGACCGATCTCGCCGACTGGCTGGTGCGGACGCTCGGCCTGCCCTTCCGCCAGGCGCATCATGTCACCGGGGCGATCGTCAAGCGCGCCGAGGCGCTTGGCCTCGACCTCGCCGCGTTGCCGCTCGCCGAGATGCAAGCGATCGAGCCGACGATCACCAAAACGGTCTATGATGTGCTCGATGTCGATAGCTCGGTCGCCAGCCGCAACAGCTATGGCGGCACCGCGCCCGATCGCGTCCGCGCCGCGATAGACGCCGCCCGCAAAAGGTACTGCCGATGAATTACAACGATGCTCCCACCCTCGCCTGCCGGTCGCAGGTCGCGCGGATCATCCTGGTGCTAATGGTCGCGGTGATGCTGGTGGGCTGCGGCAAGAAGGGCAATCCGCAGCCGCCGGCCGGTGAGCCCAACACCTACCCGACAGCCTATCCGAAACAATGACCACCTCCGGATCGGGCATGTGATGGAGGGCTTTTCCTACCGCAACGGCGAACTGTGCGCCGAAGGCGTGACCGTCACCCGGGTCGCGGCGGCGGTGGGTACGCCGTTCTACCTCTATTCGGCCGGCGCCATGCGTGCGCAGTACCGCGCGTTCGCGGGTGCTTTCGCGCCCGATACGCCGCTCGTCTGCTATGCAGTCAAGGCCAATTCCAACCAGGCGGTGCTGCGCGTCTTCGCGGGGCTGGGCGCCGGCGCCGACGTCGTCTCGGAGGGCGAGCTGCGACGGGTGCTGGCGGGCGGGATTCCGCCCGGCCGGATCGTCTTTTCCGGCGTCGGCAAGACGCGCGGCGAATTGAACGCGGCTCTCGCGGCCGACATTCATCAGATCAATGTCGAGTCCGTTTCAGAATTGCGCGCGCTGAGCACGCTGGCCGCGGCGCAAGGCCGCCACGCGCGGGTCGCGATCCGGGTCAATCCCGATGTCGCCGCGCGCACGCACAGCGACATCGCGACCGGCCGCAAAGAAGACAAATTTGGTATTCCTCATCATGAGGTGATGGCCGCCTATCGCCTCGCCGCGGAACTGCCGGGCGTCGAGCCGGTCGGGCTCGCGGTGCATATCGGCTCGCAGATCGTCGACCTGGAGCAAAGCCGCGCCGCGTTCGCGCGGATCGCCGAGCTCGTGGTTGCGCTGCGCCAAGCGGGACTCGCGGTGCGCCAGGTGGATCTCGGCGGCGGACTGACGGTGCCGTATGGCGACGAGGTCCCCGCAACCCCTACCCAATACGCCGCGGTGGTGCGCGAGGTCTTTGACGGGCTCGACGTCGCGCTGGCGTTTGAGCCGGGGCGTTTCCTCGTCGCCGCGGCGGGCGTGCTCGTGACGGGCGTCGTCTACGTCAAAGATGGCGGCCGACGCATCGTGGTGGTCGACGCGGCGATGAACGATCTGGTGCGCCCTGCGATGTACAAGGCCGAGCACCGCATCCTGCCGGTGCGCGAGCCGGCGGCGGAGGCGGCATTGTCGCCGGCCGATGTCGTAGGCCCGGTATGCGAGACGACCGACACCTTCACCCGCGACCGCGCGTTGCCGGCGCTCGAAGAGGGCGATCTTGTCGCCTTCATGACCGCCGGCGCCTATGGCGCGGTGATGAGCTCGACCTATAACACGCGGCCGCTGGTGCCGGAGGTGCTGGTCGACGGCGACCGCTTCGCGGTGATCCGGGCGCGGCCGAACTATGACGAGTTGCTCGCGCTCGACACCATTCCGGATTGGCTCGGGCCATGACGCGCAAGGCCGCCCCGGACCGCGTGCTCGCCCGCCGCCTGTTCCTGTCGCGGGCCGCGCTGGCCTGGGAGCGGCTATGGCCGGCGCTGTGGCCGGCGTTGTGCGTCGCCGGGTTCTTCCTGGTCGCGGCGCTGTTCGATCTGTCGAGCTTCGTGCCGCCGAGCGTGCACATCTTGATCCTCGCCGGTTTCGTGCTCGCTTTCGCCGCCGCGGCGATATACGGGCTGCAGCCGCTGGTCTGGCCCGATGCGCTGACGGCGCGCCGCCGCATCGAGGTCAATAGCGGCCTCGCGCACCGCCCGCTGGCGGCGCTGGCGGATCAGCCCAGCCTGCCGCTCGACGACGCGGCTGCGGGTTTGTGGGAAGCGCATCGCCGACGCATGGAAGCCGCCGTGCGGCGGCTGCGCGTCGGCTGGCCGGTGGCGGGGCTCGCGCGACGCGACCCGTGGGGTTTGCGCGCCGTGCTGGCGATCCTGCTGCTGGTCGGCGCGATCGACGCCGGCGGCGATTGGCGCGACCGGATTGTCCGCGCGCTGAGCCCGGCCTGGGACGGCGGCTCAACGGTCGCGGCGGCGGGCTTCGACATCTGGATCACCCCGCCCGACTACACGGGGCTGCCGCCGCAATTCCTGCGCGCCGACACGGCCAGCACGGTTCGCGTGCCGACCGGTAGCACGCTGCTGGCGCAAGTTCACGGCGGAAGCGGGCTGCCGCGCCTGTCGATCGACGACGCGACGAGCGAGTTCAAGGCGGTCGATAAGACAAACTTCACCGCGCAGGCGGTGCTGACCCACGGGCGATCGCTCACCATGACGCAGGGCGGCACGACGCTCGGCCGCTGGCCGATCGAGATCGTCCCCGACTATCCGCCGACCGCTGCTTTCGTCCAGCCACCTGGTGCGACACCACGGGCGTCGCTACGCGTCGAATATCGCGCGACCGACGATTACGGCGTCGAGGGCGTCAAATTGGTGGTGCGCCGCGACGATCAAAAACCCGGGGGAAAGCCGGGCGACAAGCTCGAAATCCCCCTGCCCTTGCCCGGCCTGCATCTCAAGGACGCGCACGCGACAAGCTACCAGGATTTGTCGCCGCATCCCTGGGCGGGGCTGCCTGTCGAGGTGTCCGTCGTCGCCACGGATGCGCTGGGTCAGACCGGCGAGAGCGCGCCGGTCCACATGACCCTGCCGGAGCGGACCTTCACCAACCCCGTGGCGCGCGAGATCATCGAGCAGCGCAAGGAGCTGGTTAAAAATCCGAAATCGGGCCAAATCGTCGCCGAAATTCTCGAAGACCTCGACAAGCAGCCGGCTCTGTTCCACGACGACGCGGTCGCTTATCTGGCGATCGCCGTGGCCGCCCAACGCTTGCGGCAAGGTGATGCGGATGCCGCCGCGGCCACCGTCGTGCCGCTGTTGTGGGATACGGCGCTGCGGATCGAGGATGGCGGCATGTCGCTCGCCGAGAACGATCTGCGCAAGCTGCAGCAGGAATTGCAGAACGCTCTGGCCAACAACGCGCCAGACGCGGAGATCGACCGGCTGATGCGCGAGCTGAGCCAGGCGCTCGACCGCTACCTGCAATCGCTCGCGCAGAACTTGCAGAATAACCCCGAGAACGCGCCGCCGCCCGGCCCGTCGAAGGTGATTACCGACCGCGACCTGCAGCGCATGCTCGATCGGGCGCGGCAACTGGCGCAGAGCGGCGACAAGGAGCAGGCCCGCCAACTGCTCTCGCAGCTCCAGGACATGCTGGAAAACCTGCGCACGGCGCAGCCGGGTCAGAACGCGCAGCGCGGCGCCGGTGAGGCCCAGCAAATGATGCGCGATCTGCAAGACCTGATGCAGCGCCAGCAACAGCTCCTCGACCGCAGCTTCCGCGCGCAGCGCCGTTCGGGGCCCGGCCAGGATCAGGGCGACCAGATCGGCCAAAACGCCCAACCAGGCGCCGCGCAGGACGGCTCGCAGATGGGCGACCTCGGCGACGAGGCGCAGCAACAGGATGCCGTGCGCCGCGCGCTTGGCGACATGATGCGCCATATGAGCGACGGGCTTGGCGACATTCCCGACCCGCTTGGCCGCGCCGAGCGCGCGATGCACGATGCCGTCGGGGCGCTGCAGCGCGCTGCGCCGGGCGACGCGGTCGGCCCGCAAGGCGAGGCGCTCGATCAGCTGCAGCAAGGCGCGCGCGACTTCGCCAAGCAGCTGCAGCAGCAGGCCGCCAAAGGACCGGGCTCCGGCGAGTTCGGGGCAACCGGCCATATGCCGCCCGACAGCGCCGACCGCGATCCGTTCGGCCGCCCGCTCTCAGCGGACGGCACGTACGACCAGGGCGATGTCGCGATCCCCGACGACACGGTGCTGCAGAAATCCCGGCAAATCCTCGACGAACTGCGCCGGCGCGCCGGCGAGCGGTCGCGCCCGGCCATCGAGCTCGACTACATCGATCGCTTGCTGCGTCAATTTTGACGCCGTTTTAGGCTTTAGTCGTTTAATTGATGACGATGGATCGCCGACTGCTCCTGTCGATCATCGCGGGAAGCGTGATGCTGCCGGGGATGGCGCGCGCCGTGCCGTCGGCGCCGCCCGGACCGTGGCGGCTGAAACTGACCAACCCACATACCGGCGAGACCTTTGACGGCGCGTATCGCGACGATGACGGCCCGATCGCGACAGCGATGTCCGACCTTTCGGTGTTCCTGCGCGATTTCCACTCCGGCGCGACGATCGCCTACGATGTCGAGGCGCTCGATTTTCTCTATTCGGTAATGGGCGCGGTCGGCCAGGCCGAGGCGCAGATCCTGTCGGCCTACCGCACCCGCGAGACCAACGAAATGTTGGCGCGCACGACATTCGGCGTCGCCGAGAACAGCCAGCATATTTACGGCAAGGCGCTCGACATTCATTTTGGCTCAAAGCTCGCCGCAGCGATGCAGGCGGCGCGCGCCATGAAGCGCGGCGGCGTCGGCTGGTATCCCAATTCCGGCTTCATCCATATCGATTCAGGCCCGGTGCGAAACTGGAACCTCGACGATACCGGGCTCGGCCGGCTGTTGTTCGACGGACACGAAATCCACTTCAACGACAAAGGGGAGCTGGTGATCACCGCGGGCCATGGCCACGGCCCCCCGCTGATGGTCGGCGGCGGGCGACCGCCGACGGTGCGCCAGCGCATGGCGCGGCTGCATCAGCTGGCGCGCGCCGAGTTCCTGGCGCGTCACCGTTAGTCCGTCAGCCGGCGGAAAACGTCACCAGCACACCGGCCGCCGCGTCCGGCGCCGGCAGGAAGCCGACGACGAAATGACTGGTCTCGCCCGGCAACAGCTTTTCACGCGGCGGGTCGATGATCTTGAACACCAGCTCGTGTTGGCTCGCGTCGCGCAACGCCACCCGCAGATGCGGCACGCCGCGGGTCGTCCCAACCTTGTTGGTGATGTCGCCCTCGACGACGAGCCCGTCGGCATTACGGGTCGATGTGACATTGGCGATGTCGAGCCCGGCACCGAGCGGACCTGTCTTCAGCCCGACCAGGTCGTAGATTTGCCCGGTCTGCGGCCACATCGCGACCACCTGGTTGCGGCCGAGGATGGCTGCCACCACGGCGCCGCCGAACAGCAAGATCACGATCACCCAGCCGAACCCTGAGCCGGTCCGGCGGCGCGGGGAGGTCGGCGCGGTGATCGCGGCGCGCGGCGTCTCCGCCGGTTCGCGCCGCTCGGCTGCCTCGACGCGCTCACGCAGGCGCGCGAGCGGCGGTGGTTGCGGTGTCCGATACTGCCAGCTATTCCCGCAACTGGCGCAGCGCACGGTGCGGCCGGTGGGCCGGTTCAGCGCATCGTCGTCGACCTTGTAGCGGGTCTGGCAGGCCGGGCAGACGAGAATCATCGCGGTTGGCTGCTGTTTTACCTTGCCGGAATGATCGCGGATTTGCGGGATTTTGTCGATCCGGCGCTCAGGCAGCCGCTTGTCCGGCGCCACGACTCCGTCCGTCGCGTTTGCCGTCCAGCGAACCCCAGCATTCCTCTTTCCGCATCGATCTCCCTTCTCGCCAATTGCTTGTTGTCAGGGCAGCCGCAGCGTCAAGAAGTGAAGCAACAACCTTAATCACGATATAGAGAACCAGGCGACACTCCTTCACCTTGACTTCATTGGGTGCCCCCGGCACCTTGCCCGACGCCGTTGCGAATGTGGAATACATGCGGGGGAGAGGAATGCACCTTGGCGACGCCGGCCGGCCGGGCCCGCGGCGTGTTTCGGGCCGGCGATAGGCATGGCGGCTGCGGCCGACCCGCTTCTCGACGTTCGCGACATCGCCGTGCGCTTTGGCGGCATTGTTGCGCTTGACGGCGTCTCTTTCACTATCGACGAAGGTCAGATCCTCGGTCTGATCGGGCCGAACGGCGCCGGCAAGACGACGCTCTTCAACTGCGTCAGCCGGCTCTACAAGCCCAATCGCGGCGATATTCTGTTTGAAGGGCGCTCGACGCTGCGGCGTCCTGCGCATCGCATCGCGGAGATCGGCATCGCCCGCACTTTTCAGAACCTGGCGCTGTTCGGTCCGCAGACGGTCATCGACAATGTGCGGATCGGCGCGCACGCCAGAAGCCGCAGCGATTTCGTCAGCGACGGGCTGCGCCTGCCCTGGGTACGCCGGCAGGAAGCCGAAACGAACGATATCGCCTGGTCGCTCTTAAAGCTGCTCGACCTCGAAGCCGTTGCGCACCGCCCGGCCGACGGGTTGCCGCTCGGCACGCGCAAGCGGGTCGAGCTCGCCCGCGCGCTCGCCGCCCGGCCCAAGCTGTTACTGCTCGACGAGCCGGCGGGTGGGCTCAACCACGGCGATGTCGGTGGATTGGGCGCGCTCGTTCGCCGAATACGCGACGAGCGTCAGGTCACCGTGCTCCTCGTCGAGCACCACATGAACCTCGTCATGTCGGTGTCGGACAAGGTTGTCGCGCTCGATTTCGGGCGCAAGATCGCCGAGGGCACGCCCGGCGAGGTGCAGCGCGACGAAGACGTGATCCGCGCCTATCTCGGCACGACCAGGGAGCACGCGGCATGATGCTCGAAGTATCCGGGCTCAACGCGTTCTACGGCCAGAACCAGGCGCTTTACGACGTCGGCTTCACTCTCGGCGAAGGCCAGGTCCGTACGCTTCTCGGCGCCAACGGTGCCGGCAAGACCACGGTGCTGCGATCGATTTGCGGCATGGTGCGGGTCGCCGGCGACATCCGCTTCGACGGCAAGCCGATCGCCGGCTGGGCGACGGAGGACGTGGTGAGGCTCGGCGTCGCGCATGTGCCGGAAGGCCGCGGCACCTTCGTGCGGCTGACGGTCGAGGAAAACCTGCAGCTCGGCGCGATGACCCGCAAAGACAAGCGCGAGATCGCCGCCGATATCGAACGCATTTACGTCAATTTTCCCCGCCTCAAGGAGCGCCACACGCAACAGGCCGGCACGTTATCCGGAGGCGAGCAGCAGATGCTTGCCGTGGGGCGCGCGCTGATGCTGCGCCCTCGCCTGCTGCTGCTCGACGAACCATCCTTCGGGCTGGCGCCGCTGATCGTCGAGGAGTTGTTCACGATCCTGCGACGGATCAACGAGGAAACCGGCGTGGCGATGCTGGTCGTCGAGCAGAATGCAGCGCTCGCCCTGGAGTTGGCGGAGCACGCCTACCTGCTCGAAACCGGCCGCGTGGTGATGGATGCGTCAAGCGACGTGGTCGGCGCCGACGAGTCGATCCGGCGCTCCTATCTCGGGTACTGACGCATGGAATTGTTGCTGCAGCAGGTCATGGCGGGTCTGGCGAACGGCGCGATCTATGCCTGCATGGCGCTCGCCATCGTCATGATTTTCCAGGCGATCGATCATCTCAATTTCGCCCAGGGCGAGATGGCGATGTTCATGACATTCATCGCCTGGCAATTGATGCAGTGGGGCATTCCCTATTGGGCGGCGTTCGCCATTGCCGTCGTTCTGTCGTTCGCCGCCGGCGTGCTGATCGACCGGGTATTGTTCCGGCCGGTGCAGAAAGCGCCGATCTTGAGCCAGCTTGTGGCGTTCATCGCCTTGTTCAGCATTCTCAACAGCTCGGCCGGGCAGATCTGGGATTATACGATCAAGACCTTTCCGACCCCGTTCGGACACAGGCCGTTGTTCGGCGGAACCCTGATCGATACGCACGAAGCCGGCATGATCGGCGTGACGATCTTGCTGCTCGTCCTGCTCTACGTATTTTTTCGCGGCACGCGGCTGGGCCTGGCGATGCGGGCGGCCGCGGCAAACCCTAAATCGGCAAGACTTGTCGGCATCCGCGTCGGCTGGATGACGGCTTTGGGCTGGGGCATGGCGGCAGCGATCGGCACAGTGGCGGGAATGCTCGTCGCGCCCGTTGTCTTCCTCGAACCCAATATGATGCTCGGCGTGCTGCTCTACGGGTTCGCCGGCGCCGTGCTCGGCGGGTTGAGCAGCCCGGCCGGCGCGGTCTTGGGCGGGTTCGCGGTCGGCGTCATGGAGAACCTGGCCGGCACGTTCATCCCCTATGTCGGGCAGGAGCTGAAGCTCACGCTGGCGTTGATCATGATCGTGATCGTGCTGATGTTCCGGCCGAACGGTCTCTTCGGACGCAGCGTGGTGAGCCGAGTATGACGACCACGATCCCGAAAGACGACATCGTCGTCGCGCCGGCGCGGCCCGCATCGATGCGCCTCAGCAGTCGCCACCTGATCGTTGCCGGACTTGTCGTCGCGGCCTTTATCGCTCCGCTTTTCGCATCGAGTTTCGTGACCTTCCAGCTGACCGAAGTGCTGATCTATGGGCTGGCGATCCTCGGCCTCAACCTGCTGACCGGGTTCAACGGCCAGTTCTCGCTGGGGCATAGCGCATTTTATGGCATCGGCGCCTACACGGCGGCGATCCTGATCCACAATTACGAGGTGTCGTATCTGTGGACCCTGCCGGCCGCCGGGGGGGTCTGCTTCGTGATCGGCTTTCTCTTCGGGCTGCCGGCCCTGCGGTTGCAGAACCTGTATCTGGCGCTGGCGACGTTCGCGCTGGCGACGGCGATGCCGCAAATCCTCAAGTTTCACGCGCTGGAAGGCTGGACCGGTGGGGTTCAAGGGCTGGTCGTCGATCAACCGGAGGCGCCGAGTTTTCTGCCGATAAGCGACGACCAGTGGCTCTACTACATCACGTTGATCGTCGTACTGGTGATGTTCTTGTGCGCCGAGAGCCTCATCCACAGCCGCACCGGCCGGGCGATCATGGCGATCCGCGACAACCCGATCGCCGCGGCGGCGATGGGGATCAACAATTCGCTCTACAAGACGCTGACCTTCGGGGTAAGCGCGCTGTACACCGGCGTTGCCGGCGCGCTGGGGGCGCTCGCCATTGCCTATGTCGCACCGGATAGCTTCACGATCTTCCTGTCGATCTCGCTCCTGGTGGGCTTGATTATCGGCGGAAACGGGTCGATCGCGGGCTGCCTCTTCGGCGGCCTGTTCGTGCTCTACGTGCCGAACATCGCCAACGCGTTGTCGACCGGCTTGGCCGGAGCGATTTACGGCGTCATCCTGCTGCTGGTGATCTTTATCATGCCGGCCGGCGCCGCCGGCTTTGTAAGGTTTGCCGCCGCTCGCTTGTCGCGGCGGCGGCCTTAATCGGAGGGGAGATTAGCTATGAGGAAATTGACGCGTCGCACAATCCTGGCCGCCGCGCCGGTGGCGCTCACGCTGAGCGTGCCGTTCGTGGCACGCGCCAAGGATTACGGTCCCGGCGTCACCGACAAGGAAATCAAGGTCGGCAATACCGGCCCGTATAGCGGGCCGGCTTCCTCCTATAGCGCCGTGCCGAAGGCGCATTCCGCCTACTTCAAGATGATCAACGACCAGGGCGGCATCAACGGCCGGATGGTCAACTGCATCTCCTATGACGACGCCTATACCCCGCCGAAAACCGTCGAAATGGTGCGCAAGCTGGTCGAGCAAGACGGCGTGCTGCTCACCTCGGCCACGCTCGGAACGCCGTGCAACAGCGCAATCTGGCACTACATGAACGAGAAGAAGGTGCCGCAGCTCTTCGTCGCGACCGGCGCCACCAAATGGGACGACCCCAAGGGACATCCTTGGACCATTGGCTGGCAGCCGAACTACCAGAGCGAAGGGCGCATCTACGCGACCTACCTCCTCAAGGAAAAGCCGGCCGGCAAGGTCGGCGTGCTCTACCAGAACGATGATTTCGGCAAGGATTACCTGAAGGGCGTCAAGGACGGGCTCGGCGACAAGGCGTCGATGGTCATCGTCGAGGCGTCATACGAGACGACCGATCCGACCGTCGATTCCCAGGTCGTCGACATGAAGGCGAAAGGCGTCGACGTGTTCGTCAATTGCGGCATCCCCAAATTCGCCGCGCAGGCGATCCGCAAGGCGGCCGAGATCGATTGGAAGCCGCTGCACATCCTCAGCAGCATCGGCAATTCGGTCGGTGCGACACTGAAACCCGCCGGGCTCGACAACGCCAAGGATCTCGTCTCCGATTTCTACCTGAAGGACGCGACCGATCCGAAGTGGACCAACGATGACGGTTTCAAGACCTGGGTCGCCTTTATGGACAAATACATGCCCGATGCCGACAAGACCGATGCCGGGCATACTGCGGGCTATTGCCTGGCGGCCATGACAGCTCAGGTGTTGAAGCAAAGCGGTGACGATCTGACCCGTGATGGCGTCATGAAGCAGGTTGCTAACCTTAAGGACTTCACGCTCCCGATGCTGCTACCGGGCATCAAGGCCAACACGTCGCCGACCGATTTCGCGCCGCTCAAGCAGGTCCAGATGGCCAAGTTCGACGGCCAGCGCTGGAACCTGTTCGGCGACCTGATCACCGGCGCCGTCGGCTAATCGCGTCTGCCACGGTAGGGCGCCGGCGTCCCCGGCGCCCTACCGCGAGACCGGCCCCATCGGCTGGACGCTGCCGCACCGCCTGTGTCATAGGTCACACGCATCCTGCGGAATAGGCGGGGCCGGGGATCGGGGGTCTCGGAGACGGGCGTGGTCAGACTGGAGAACATCGGCAAGCGCTACGGCCCCGATGCGGAAATCCTGCATGACGTCTCGATGCAGCTCGACACTGGCGGCTTTTATTTTCTGACCGGGGTCAGCGGGGCGGGCAAGACGACGTTGCTGAAAATCATCTATCTGGCCGAAGCGCCGTCGCGCGGCGTCGTTGCGTTGTTCGATACCGACGCCTTGTTCGCCGACCGCGAGACGCACAACGCGTTGCGACGCCGCATCGGTATCGTGTTCCAGGATTTCCGCCTGGTCGACCATCTGAGCGTTCGTGACAACGTGGCGCTGCCGCTGCGCATCGCCGGCGCGCCGGAGCGTGAGATTCGCGAAAATGTCCCCGAGCTGCTGAGCTGGATGGGTCTCGAAGGCAAGCTCGACTTCCGCCCGTCAACCTTGTCGGGCGGCGAGCAGCAGCGCGTCGCGATTGCCCGCGCCATCGTGCGCCGACCCGACCTGCTGATCGCCGACGAGCCAACCGGCAATGTCGATGACGAGATCGCCATGCTCCTCGTGCGCGTGTTCGAGCGCATCAACAAGCTCGGCACGACGGTGCTGATCGCCACGCATGACGTGGCCTTCGCCCGCCAGTTCGCGCATCGCCGCTACCATCTCGATCGTGGCTCGCTGAGCTTCGCCGGCGACGTGACGGCTGACACATGATCGGCGCGCCGCGGCTAACCCTGCCGCCCCTGCCGCGGCAACTCCGCCTCGACCTGCCGCTGCGCGAAGACGCATCCGGCCGGTTCCTGCCGTGGATCATCGCGCTGATGGTCTATCTCGCGGCGATCGGCGGGGTTGGCCTGATCTGGCTTGGCGAGGCGCTGGGTCGATGGGATGCATCGCTGACCAGCACTCTGACCGTGCAGATCCCCGCCGATGCCTCGCAACCCCGCATCGATATGGCGTTGGGCGCGCTGCGGCAGACCAAGGGCATCATCTCGGCGCGGCTATTGCCGCCGGAAGAGACAGCAAAGCTGCTGCAACCCTGGCTCGGCAACAATGTGGCGATCGCCGATCTGCCTCTGCCGCATTTGGTCGATGTTCGCATCGGTCCGCGGACAACGATCGACTATGCGACACTGCGGAGCCAGCTCGGCTCGGTCATCCCGGGATCGCAGCTCGATAACAGCCCCTCCTGGCTCGGCGGCGTTCGCAACTCGGCATTACGGGTCGAAAGCGTGATAACTGCCGGAGTCCTTGCCGTAGCGGTGCTGATCGTCATGATCATTGTCTTCACCGCGCGGATCGGCTTGTCGATCCATCGCTCGGTGATCGAGCTCTTGCACCTGCTGGGGGCGCAGGATG
This sequence comes from uncultured Alphaproteobacteria bacterium, assembly GCA_963712835.1. Lineage (GTDB taxonomy): Bacteria > Pseudomonadota > Alphaproteobacteria > ATCC43930 > CGMCC-115725 > DATARH01. The sequence goes on from CAVQJJ010000002.1 coordinate 948,989, forward strand.
CCTATATCGCACGGCAGTTTCAGGTCCATGCGCTGTCCCTCGGTTTGCGCGGCGGCTTGATCGGCGCGATCGCCGCCGCCCTAACCGTGATATTTTTGGGGCCGGCCGCGCAAATGCTGGCGGTGCCGATTACCGCGTACGGCATCTTCGACTGGCGGGTGTGGCTGCTGTTGATCGCCGCATGCTTGGCGGCCGGAGGCGTGGCGATGCTGACGGCGCGGATCACCGTCTTGCGGCAGCTGGCTCGGATGCCGTGACCGGCACCGCGCGCCGTTGGCTTCGAGCCCTCAGCTGGGTCGCCGCCGGCGCGGCAACGACGCTGTTGCTGTGGGCCGCGGGGCTCGTCTGGTTCGTGCACAGCTCGCTGACCATGGCGTCCGACCCGAGCCGGACCGACGCCATCGTCGTGCTGACCGGCGGCCGTTTGCGGCTCGAGACCGGGCTCGACCTGCTCGGTACCGGACGCGCGCAAAAGCTTTTTGTGTCGGGGGTCAACCCGCATGTCGACCGGATCGAACTGATGCGCGTCGCCGGGCACGCCGGCGACGAAGACCTGAACCGGGTCGTGATCGGCCACGACGCCGACAATACGCTCGGGAACGCCCGCGAAACCGCCGGATGGATGCAGCAGGAGGGCTTTAGCAGCCTGCGCCTGGTGACGAGCTGGTATCACATGCAGCGCAGCCTCCTCGAGTTTCAGCGAGCGATGCCGCAGGCGAGAATCGTTGCCGAGCCGGTTTTCGCCGGGCACGACGGCGAGGCGTGGACCGGATGGATCGAGTTCGGGTTGCTGACGGTCAGCGAATACGACAAATACTTGGCAACGCTGGTGCGGCCGGAGATCGCAACGATATGGCCGCGGCTCGGCGACAGCCGCGTGCTCGACGCCGCCGAAAACGCAGCCGCAATCAGCCATCGACCATGAGACGCTTCCGAGCGCTCGCCTTCAACGTTGTCTTTTTTGTCGGCACCGTGGTCTTCGGAGTCGCGGGCTTGCCGTTTCTGTTGACCCCGCGTCGCACCGCGATGCGGTTCGGCCGTTTCTGGGCGCAAGCCGTCTTGTGGGCGCTAAAGGTCATCGTCGGGCTCGACGGCGACATTCGCGGTCGCGAAAACATTTCGCCCGGCGGGTGCCTGATCGCGATGAAGCACCAGTCGATGTGGGACACGCTGATGCTTCCGCCGCTGCTTGGCGATCCGGCGGTCGTCATCAAGCGCGAGCTGCAATTCGTGCCGTTCTACGGCTGGTACGCGACCCGCGCCGGCTCGATCTTTATCGACCGCAAGGGCGGCGCCGGCGCATTGCGCCGGATGATCACCTCCGCCAAGCGGGCGATCGCCGCGGGACGGCCGGTGGTGATCTTTCCGCAGGGCACCCGCACCCCGCCAGGCCTATCGGCTAAGACAGTGCCCTACCAGCCAGGGGTCGCCGCGCTCTATCGCGAACTCGGGGTGCCGCTGGTGCCGGCGGCGGTCAATTCCGGGCTCTATTGGGGCCGCCGTGCGTTTATGAAGCGGCCCGGCCGTATCGCCGTCCAATTCCTCGAGCCCATCCCGCCCGGTCTGCCGCGTCGCGAGGTCATGACGGTGCTTGAGGCGCGGATCGAGGCGGCAACCGCCGCTCTCGAACGCGAGGCCGCGCCGTCACGGTGATTTCACGAAATTGGCGATCGCATCGACCACCCCAGGAGCGAGCGGCAGTTTCGGATCGAAATAGGTTTTGAGATTGGCCATTCGGTCGTCGCTGCTGACCGCTTTCAGCACGTGGTTGACATCGGGCAGCAGGGTCAGCTTCGCGGTCGGGTCGGCAGCCTTGAGCCGCCGCGCATCATCGGCGCTCACCTGAATGTCGCGCTCACCCTGCAGGATAAGCACCGGCCCCTTGTACTGCGCCAATACCTTCGGCGGGTCGTAAGACAACAGGTCGATCAGGAAGCCCTGCACCGCCGGTTGGAAGATCGCAAAAATCTCTGGCCGCGTATGCTCGATCGACACCTCGACGTGCTTGCCGGCTTCCAGCGTGTCGATGTCGCGCAGCGCCTCGTCGAGAAACGGCGCGTTCGCCGGGTTGGAGCGCAACTGGTCTTTGATCAATTCGCCGAATTTGCGGCCGGGCGCTGCCACCAGCACCAAGCCGCAGATGTCGGGCGGGTTGTCCTTCGCCGCGGCCATCGCGACGAGCCCGCCCTCGCTGTGGCCGAGCACCCAGATGCACTTGGCGCCGGTCTTGTCGCGGATGGCCTTGGCCCAGCCGTGCACATCGCTCGCATAGTCGGCGATGGTCACTTCGTTGGCATTGGGGATCGCCGCATGACTCGAAAACATGCCGCGCTTGTCGATCCTCACCGAGGCGATGCCGCGCGCCGCTAGGCCCTGTGCCAGCAGTTTGTAGGTATCCGTGTTGAGGCCGTGCAGGCTGTTGCCGTCGCGGTTGGTCGGGCCGGAGCCGGGCACGATCAGCACAACGGGCGCATTGTCGACGCCCGGCGACACCAGCAGCCCTTGCAGTGGCCCATCCGGCCCCGGCGCTTCGATTTCGCTTTCGATGGGATCGGCGGCGGCGATAATCGGCATCGCGATAGCCAGCAAAGCGGCGGCGACAAGTCTCAACACAATTCGCGCCACGAGGGTCTCACGCTTCGACAAATGAGAACAAATATGCTACATTATGTAGCGTCAATTTATTGAGAAATCCCCCTCATGGTGAACATCGCCTCGATCTCGCAGCAGATCTGGGACATGAAGTATCGGCTCTACGCACCGGCCAACAACGCCGGCGTGCGCGAGCCGATCGACAAGACGATCGAGGACACCTGGCGGCGCGTCGCAACCGCGCTCGCTTCGGTCGAGAAAGACCCTACCCTTTGGGTCGAGCGGTTCTACGCCGCGATCGACGACTTCAAGTTCCTGCCGGCGGGCCGCGTTATCGCCGGCGCCGGCAGCGCGCGCGAGGTGACGCTGTTCAACTGCTTCGTGATGGGCGCCATTCCCGACGATATGGGCGGCATCTTCGCGCATCTACGCGAGGCGGCGCTGACCATGCAGCAGGGCGGCGGCATCGGCTACGACTTTTCGACCCTGCGGCCGAAGGGCCGGCTGGTGAAAGGCGTCGGCGCCGATGCCTCTGGGCCATTGAGCTTCATGGACGTGTGGGACGCGATGTGCCGCACGATCATGTCGGCCGGCTATCGACGTGGCGCGATGATGGCGGTGTTGCGCTGCGACCACCCCGATATCGAGGCCTTTATCGAGGCAAAAAAAGAGCCGGGACGGCTGCGCATGTTCAACCTGTCGGTGCTGGTCACCGACGCGTTCATGCAGGCGGTCGAAGAGAACGCGCCGTGGCAGCTCAGCTTTGGCGGCTCCGTCGACAAGGTCCTCCCCGCGCGCGAGCTGTGGGACAAGATCATGCGCGCGACCTACGCCTATGCCGAGCCGGGGGTTATCTTTATCGACCGCATCAACCGGCGTAACCCGCTCTATTATTGCGAAGAAATCCGCGCGACCAATCCATGCGGCGAGCAGCCGCTGCCGCCTTACGGGGCGTGCCTGTTGGGATCGCTCAACCTCGCGCGTTTTGTCGAGGCGCCGTTCACGCAGCAGGCGCGGCTCGACACCGCCGGGCTCGCCGCGATCATCCCCGACATCGTGCGGATGATGGACAACATCGTCGACATCTCGCGCTTTCCGCTGCCCGAGCAGACGCACGAGGCACAGGCCAAGCGGCGCATCGGGCTCGGCATCACCGGGCTCGCCGACGCGCTCGTCATGTGCGGCTTGCGCTACGGCTCGCGCGAGGCGGTGACGGCGACCGAGGCGTGGCTCGGCCTCATCGAGCGCGAGGCCTATCTCGCCTCGACCGCATTGGCCGCCGAGAAAGGCTCCTTCCCGCTCTTCGACAAGGAAAAATACCTCGCCGGCGAGACCATCGCCGCGCTCGACGCCGAGGTGCGCGAAGCGATCGCCAAGAATGGCATTCGCAACGCGCTCCTCACCTCCGTCGCGCCGACCGGCACCATCTCGCTCTTCGCCGACAACGTGTCGTCGGGGATCGAGCCGGTCTTCGCCTACAGCTATACGCGCAGCGTGCTGATGCCCGACGGCACGCGCCGCGAGGAAGAGGTCAGCGATTACGCCTATCGCCTGTTCCGCCGGCTCAAGGGCGAGAGCGCGCCGCTGCCGGATTATTTCGTCGACGCGCAAAACCTCGCGCCGGAAGACCATCTGGTCATGCAGGCGGCGGTGCAGCGTCACATCGACAGCTCGATCTCGAAGACCATCAACCTGCCGGCGGACATCCCGTTCGACAGCTTCAAGGATATCTATGCCCGCGCCTACGCGATGGACTGCAAGAGCTGCACGACCTATCGGCCGAATGAGATCACTGGCTCGGTGCTTGAAGCCAAGCCCGAAAAGCCGGCGGCGGGAACGCGCGAGCCGGAACTGCCGCTGCCCGCCCCCGCGCCTGTCGCGAAACCCGCCGATCTCTACGAGGCGGGCGGTGTCGTTTACATGTCGCAGCCGCTGTCGCGCCCCGAGGCGCTACCCGGCCAGACCTACAAGATCAACTGGCCGGAAACCGAGCACGCGATGTACATCACGATCAACGACGTGGTGCAGGACGGTCGCCGGCGGCCGTTCGAGATCTTCATCAACTCCAAGAACATGGAGCATTACGCCTGGACCGTCGCGCTGACCCGGATGATCAGCGCGGTATTCCGTCGCGGCGGCGACGTGTCGTTTGTCGTCGAGGAGATGAAGGCGGTGTTCGACCCGCGCGGCGGCGCGTGGATGGAGGGCCGCTACGTGCCCTCGCTGCTGGCGGCAATCGGCGACGTCATCGAGCGGCACATGATCAAGATCGGCTTTCTGCCGTCAAGGGAGCGCCGCCAGCCGGTTCACACCGCGCAGGTCGTCAACTTGACGCCGCCCTCGCCCGGCCGCCTGCCCGGCCCGCGCCTGCGGCAATGCCCGAAATGCGGCGAGGCGGCGCTGATCCGCAGCGAAAACTGCGACCAGTGCACGAGTTGCGACTATTCGAAATGCGGGTAAGCCGCCTCGCAATCCGGTGGATGGTAGTTATCGATGACGCTCATCTACGGACTAGCGACGCCGGAGATTGGCTTTCTAGTCGGCGATACACTCGTCAGCTTCGGCCGCGAATACGGCAATCGCGAGTTCATGGGACAATTGGGCCTCGTGAACGGCCAAGCTCACGTTCTCAAAATTCACGTCATAGATCCCGACACCGCGATCGGATTCACTACCGATAACGTCCCATGCGTACTCGATGGTATTAACAAGCTACAACAACAGGTACGCGGCGATCCGAAGATTGATGTGTGTCACTGGCTTCGCGACCAGATAGCGATAGGAACGGAGTTCCTCGTTTTAAGGCTTTCGGGTGAGACCAAGTCCCTAGCTCACGTCACGGATAGGGGAATAACGTACCCAGAGCGGGCCTATATTGGGGATGCAGAGGCATACCGTAAATTTAGCAACTTGCGTCGGCCTCGCTCGTCCCCTCAGTTCCGGACAATGCTTAACAGCGATGGAGGCGTTGAAACTGTTATTCCAGTAACCGCCGCAGAGAGGGAGTTCGACGAGATTTCCGATGCGATGGAAGAATTCACCCACAGTCGAAATTCCCAGACGGTCGGCGCCATAATTGGATGCGTAACGAGAGTTGTGGACGCGAGATTGTCAGGCAAGCTGGAGTATCTGCAGGCTGTGGAAGCCGGTACGTCGCCTTGGGAAGGGCTGACCGGACACACGCTCCTAGCATCTAATACGGGCGATATACGCGGGATTGGCTTGTACTTTAGGAACGGAAAATTCGGTTTCATATTTGTCGCAGCTGGGACTAGCGCTTGCTACAAAGAATACGCGCCCACCGTTGCTAAGTTCATTGCCTTGGCCCGTACAAAGTACGGGCTTCGGTTGGAGGGCGGTGTTTGGGCCGAGGTCGGAGGCGCATAGTCCGCCGATGAGCGCAGGCACTCTTTCTGCCATCGCCGATTGGGTCGTCGCGGGCGGCCTGGCGGGCGAGAGCGAGGGGGCGCTGCTCGAGGGGTTCTGCCGGCGCGTACTCGCCGCCGGCGTGAAGCTGGCTCGCGCGGCGGTCATCATCGACACGCTGCACCCGGTCTACGAAGGCCGCGTCTTTCGCTGGCGGCGCGAGGACAGCGGCCAACCTGAATTGATCGAATACGGCCCGACCACCGACGGCCAAGCAGCAGACAACTGGCGGGCCAGCGTGCTCTACCAGATGCTCGAGACCGGCAGCTCGCAGATGCGCGTGCCAATCGCGCCCGACCGGCCGAGCGGGTTTCCACAGGTCGACAATTTCGCCGCCGAGGGGATGACCGAGTATCTCGCGCTCATCGCCCGCTTCGCGCAAGACGGCACGATCGGCGAGATGGACTGCGTCTATTCCTATTGGGTCACCGATCGGCCGGGCGGCTTTACCGACGACGAGGTCGCACGCCTCGGCGCGCTGATGCCGACACTGGCATTGGCGGTGAAATGCGCCTCGCTGACGCGGATCGCCGCGACCCTGGTCGAGACCTATCTCGGCCGCGACCCCGGACGACGGGTGCTCGCCGGGCGCATCGGCCGCGGCGTCGCCGAAACGATCAACGCCGCGCTGTGGTTCAGCGATCTGCGCGAGTTCACCCGCATCGCCGAGCGCGCCGAGCCGCATCACATCATTCCGTTCCTCAACGACTACGCCGAGCTGGCGATCGCGGCGATCCACGACCATCAGGGCGATGTGCTGAAGCTGATGGGCGACGGCGTTCTCGCGGTGTTTACCGCCGAGGCGCCCGCGATCGCCTGCCGCAGCGCGCTGGCGGCAGAGGCGACGCTGCGGGAACAGCTCGGGAGGCTCAACCAGCGGCGCGCCTTCGAGGGGCTGCCGACCACGGAAGTCTATCTCGGCCTCCATATCGGCGAAGTGTTCTACGGCAACATCGGCAGCAAGGAGAGACTTGACTTCACGGTCGTCGGGCCGGCAGTCAACGAGGTCAGCCGCATCGCCGCGATGTGCCGCTCGGTCGAACGCGAGCTGCTGGTCTCAGAGGCCTTCGCCGACGCGATGACCGAGCCCGAGCGAGCGCAGCTTGTCTCGGTCGGTCGCTATGCACTGCGCGGCGTCGAGCGCCCGCAGCACCTCTTCACGCGCGACCCGTTCGCGGCGTGATCCGCACGGTCATTTCGCCTTGCGTGGCGCAAAGCCGAGCGCAACCAGCTCCGTTCCCCCCAATACCTTGCGAGCGGTTTCTTCCACCGCGCCGTCGACCGGCAGCGGACCGAGCTTCAACCCGTTGCCGAGCACCTTCACCGCCGTCTCGATCGCCGCGACCCGCGCAAACCATTTGTGCTCACCGGCGACCGCGTACCAGGGCGCGGTCTTGGTCGAGGTCCGCGCAAACATTTCGTCCAGCGCGATGAGGTAGTCGCTCCGGCGAGAGAAATTGCGGATGTCGTCAGCCTCGACCTTCCAGTGTTTGAGCGGGTCGGCGATGCGTTCGGCGAGGCGCTTCAGCTGTTCGTCCGCCGAGACATGCAGGAAAATCTTGACGAGGCGAATGCCGTCATTGACCAGCATTTGCTCAAACTGGTTGATCTCGCGGTAGGAGCGCTGCCATTCCGCCCGCTTGATCAACCCCTCGACGCGCTCGACCAGCACCCTTCCGTACCAGCTTCGATCGAAGATCGCGAGATGCCCCGGAAGCGGCAGTTTTTCCCAAAAGCGGAAGAGATAATGCCGCGCCTGCTCCTCAGGGCTGGGGGCTCCGATCGCCCAGACGCGCAGCCAGTGCGGGTCGAGCTTCGCGGTCAGGCGCTGGATTGCGCCGCCTTTGCCGCCAGCGTCCCAACCCTCGAACACAATGATGCCGCGCCGGCCGGAAACGCGAAACCCCTGCTCGATTTCGAGCATCGCGATCTGCGCGGCTTCGAGCCGTTGCTCATAATGCCGCTTGTCCGGCAGTCCGTAATCAAGTTCGAGCGATGACAGGCTGAAGCCGCGCTTGACCTCGATGATTTCGGGCAAGACTCAGCTCGGCAGCTGATCCCCGTCCGGCGGCACGGCCACCTCAAAGGCGTTGGTCACGCCGCACAGCACCGTGAAATTGTGCGCGATCGTGATCAGCTCCGTCATCCACTGCGCACCGTGCTTGTCGAGCAGCCGATTGAAGATCGGGTAGTCGCAACGGTTGGTGCGCATCAGCTGGCGCGTCAGGTTGACGATGTCGCGCTCCTCGTCAGGCAGGCCCGAGGCGTCCCCCTTGATGCGCAGGAGGTCGATTGTCGCCTCGTCGACCCCGGCGCGGCGCGCGGCGCCGACCTGTGCCGACCAGACATAGGCGGACTCGCGCTCGCGCACCGCGGCGAGTACCGCATGCGACAGCAACCGCGGCTCGACGATGCAGTCGTTGCGGTTGAACTTGACCAGCGCGAGCATCTTGTCGGCCAGTTTCGGGCTGTTGAGGAACACGCTGAACGGGCCGCGGATACGTCCGAACACGCTCAGCACATCCTCGGCGACGGGCTGGGCCTCGGCGGAAACCTGGCTTTTGTCGTTGATCGGCGTCACTCTCGGCATGGTTTCCTCCCTGATCTATTTGATCCCCGGATACGCCTTGCCCCAATCGTCGAGGTAGACGACCTCGGAAAGCGCACCGCGGCCGACCGGGCCGAAATTGCCCATCGGCCAGCCGATGGGCAGGATCGCATAGGACTTGTAACCCTGCGGGATGCCCATCGCGTCGTCGCATTCCTTGCCGTAGCCGGTGTGCCGGGTCGTCAGCGTCGTGCCGAGGCCGAGCGCCCGCGTCGCCAGCAGCATGTTCTGTACCGCCGGATAGATCGACGAGCCGGCCGTGTAATTCGGGTTTTCGCCTTCCAGGCAGGCGACGATCCATACCGGCGCTTCGTGATAATGGTCGGTGAGGTATTTGACCGCGTCGTGCTGGCGCGCATAGGCCGCGGGATTGGAGCCGGGAGGTGGCGAGCTGCTCGCATAGCGGGGCCCGAGCACCTCGTCGTAGAGCTTTTTGTAATAGGCCTGCACCGCCTTTTTCTTGGCGACCGCATCCTTGAGCACCAAGAACTTCCAGCGCTGCGTGTTGCCGCCGCTCGCCGCCGCCTGACCGGCGCGCAGTATCTGGAAGATCAGCTCGTCGGGCACCGGGTCGGGTTTCAGCCGGCGCATCGCCCGCATCGACTGCATGACGTCGAAAACATCGCGGCTCAGCGGTACGTTGTGCGGCATTTCCCTCTCCTTCTTGGCGCCAATGGCCTCGGCTTCGACTGTAGGATAATTTGCCGCGACCCGACAAATCGAGATTGCCCATGCCCTATGCCCACCCCGAAGCCCTCGTCTCGACCGAATGGCTTGCCGCGCATCTGGCGGATCCGCATGTCCGGGTGCTCGAACTCGTCGTTCAAGCAGCCAGGCGTCATACCGACCGCGCGCGCCGATTACGATTCCGGGCACATTCCCAACGCGGTGTTCTTTGACATCGACGATGTCGCCGAGCCCGGCACCGACTTGCCGCACATGATCCCGTCGGCCGAACGTTTCGCCGAGAAGATGGCCGAGCGCGGCATCGGCAATGACGACAAGGTGATCGTCTACGACGCGAACGGGCTGTCCTCGGCCGGCCGCGCCTGGTGGCTCTTGCGGCTCTTCGGCCATGACAATGTCGCGCTGCTCGACGGCGGCTTGCCGAAATGGAAGGCCGAGGGCCGGCCGCTCGAAACCGCCGCGCCGGCCGTCCCCAAGCGCCGGTTCACCGCGCGCTTCGATCCGGCGCTGGTGCGCAGCAAGGCCGACATCATCGGCAATGTGAATAGCCGGCGCGAGCTGGTCGTCGACGCGCGCAGCACCGGCCGGTTCGACGGCAGCGCCGAGGAGACCTGGCCGGGACGCCGGCGCGGCCATATTCCCGGCAGCCGCAACCTGCCCTTCGACCAGGTCACCGACCCGAAAACCAAGCAGCTTAGGGATGCCGGCGAATTGTCCGCGCTTTTTGCCGGCGCCGGGGTCGCCTTCGACAAACCTGTCGTCGCGAGCTGCGGTTCGGGGGTCACTGCCTGCGCATTGGCCTTTGCCGCCTATCTGATCGGGCGCGACCGGGTGGCGATATATGACGGCTCATGGTCGGAATGGGGCCTACCCGACGGGCCACCGATCGAGACTGGCTCGGCCCGGTAAAATGACGCGCATCGACGACACCGTCACCTATCTCGAAATGTTCGAGCGTCCGCCGGCACGTCATCGGCCGGCGCCGCTGGGCAAGCTCGCGCTGATGCGCGCCGAAGCCTGCACGGTGTCGTTCTACCGCTATCTCTACGAGACCGTCGGCACGCCCTGGCTATGGTTCGAGCGTCGACAATGGAGCGATGCCGCGCTCGCCGCCGTGCTGGCGAAACCGACGACGGAACTCTTCGTGCTGTTTGTCGGCGGCGTGCCGGCGGGCTATTTCGAGCTCGACGCCGCCGAGCCGCGGCAAACAGAGCTGTGCTATTTCGGGCTGATGGCGGACTTTATCGGCCGCCGGCTCGGGCCGTTCCTGCTCAATGCCGCGATTGAGCAGGCGTGGTCGCGCCCGGTCGAGCGATTGTGGGTGCACACCTGCACGTTCGACCACCCGAGGGCGCTTCCACTCTACCAGCGCGCCGGTTTTGTCGTTTACGCGCGGCGACCGGTATCGTTTGATGATCCGCGGGAGAGCGGCATCCTGCCGCGCTCACTGGAGCATCCCTTGTTGCCGCCTCTTAGCGAGGCGTGAGGGCGTCAACCTACCACCCATAGTCGTAGTAAGTCGGGCCATAGTAGTGGTGATAGTAGTGCGGGCCATAATACGGGCCCGGGCCGTAATAGAACGGGCCCGGCACGCCGACCGTCACCGGCCCCACATCAACACCAATAAAAGCCTTCGCCGGGCTTAATGGAATCGACACGGCCGCCAAGGCTAACGCGCCAACAGCCGCACCACCAAGCCAACGAAACTTACGGGTGTTCGTGCTACTCGACATTTATACCTCCGTGCGTTGCCGAGTCCATTTGCGACTCGTGAAAAAACGACACGGGGTCGGTGCAGTTCCACTTTCTATCCGCTGGTGCTTATTGGAAATTTAATTGCGTGCGCCGCCGGCCGCTCAATGCGCGAGGATTTGGCTGAGGAAACCGCGGGTTCGCTCGCTCTTCGGGTTCGAGAAGAAATCGCGCGGCGGCCCGCGCTCGATGATCTCGCCCTGATCCATGAACACCATCGCGTCGGCGACGGTGCGCGCGAAGCCCATTTCATGCGTGACGCAGACCATGGTCATGCCTTCTTCGGCAAGCCCGGTCATCACGTCGAGCACTTCCTTGATCATTTCCGGGTCGAGCGCCGAGGTGGGCTCGTCGAACAGCATGATCTCGGGCTTCATGCACAGCGAACGGGCGATCGCGACGCGCTGCTGCTGCCCGCCCGAAAGCTGGGCGGGGAATTTATCGGCCTGATCGGGGATGCGCACGCGCTCGAGGTAATAACGCGCGGTGTCCTCTGCCTCCTTCCGCGGCTGCTTGCGGACCCAGACCGGCGCCAAGGTCAGGTTCTGTAGCACCGTCAGATGCGGAAACAGATTGAACTGCTGGAACACCATGCCGACCTCGCGGCGGATCGCCTCGATGTTCTTGAGGTCGGAGGTCAGCTCGATGCCTGCGACGAGAATGCGGCCCTGCTGGTGTTCCTCGAGCCGATTGATGCAGCGGATCATCGTCGATTTGCCCGATCCGGATGGGCCGCAAACGACGACCTTTTCACCCTTGCGGACAGTCAGGTTGATGTCCTTGAGCACGTGGAAGCTGCCGTACCATTTGTGCACGGCTTCCAGCTCGATCATCGCCTCCGGCGTCACCGCGCTGTCGCTCATCACCCTTGCCCTTCGCCGACGAATGATAGAGCAAAATCCGCGCCGCCGCTTCAGGCGCCGCTTTTCATATCGGCGATGATGCGCCGCGCCATGGCAGCCGGATCGTCCGCCTGCACGATCGGCCGGCCGACGACGAGGTAGTCGGCGCCATCGGCGATCGCTTGGGCCGGGGTGCCCGAGCGCTTGTGGTCGTCAAGAGCGGCGCCGGCGAGACGCACGCCTGGCGTCACGACAAGCAGCCGTTCCGTGTTCAGCCGCTCCCTGATGGAGTTGGGATTGTCCTGCGGGCTGGCGATGATGCCGTCGACGCCGCAATCGAGCGCGAACTTGGCGCGCTCGGCAATGAGATCGGCGACGGAGCCGGTATGGCCGAGCTCACGCAGGCCGCGTTCGTTGAGGCTGGTCAATGCCGGCACCACCAGTAGTCTCAGTTTCGAGGCGCCGCGGCCCTCGACCGCAGCACGGATGATGTCGCCGTCGCCGTGCACCGTCACAAAGCTGACCCCACGCTCGGCAACCCGCTCGATGCCGCGCCGCACCGTCTCGCCGATGTCGAACATTTTTGCGTCGAGGAAGACATTGCAGCCCGACTTGAGCAGATCGTCGAGGAAGGCTTCGAAGCCGGGCGCGAAGATTAGCCACAACCCGAGCTTGAAGAAGGTCACGGTGCCGTCGAGCCGCCTGAAAATCGCGCGCGCCGCATCGACACTCGGCAGATCGAGCGCGACGATCAGCCGATCTTCCATGCGCGCGGGCAGGTTCCGGCCGGGCCGGATCTGTGCAGTCATTCCGAATTCCTTGCAGGAGCGTGGGCGCACCATCATGGGCCTATCACGGATCGTCAAGCGCGCTTGGAACCCCGCGCGCGGCAAGGCAGGATCAAGGTCACCCATCGCCGGAGGCCACCATGCCGAAGCAACAGATTCGTTCCGACAGGCTACGCCAGCCGGGCGGCGTGTTCTCCCACGCGACGATGATCGAGGCGCGGGGGCGGCTGGTGTTTATCTCCGGCATGGTGGCGCGCCGTGCCGACGGCTCGATCGCCGGCGTAGGCGACATCGAGGCGCAGACCCGGCAGGTCTGCGAGAACCTCAAAGCGGCGGTTGAGGCCGCGGGCGGGACGATGGACGATATCTGCCGGGTCGATGTTTACATCCGCAATATGGAGCAATTCGACGCGATACACCGGGTGCGCCGCGCGTATTTTCGCGAGCCGCTGCCGGCTTCGACGATGGTCGAGGTCGTCAAGATGACGCATCCCGACTACCTGATCGAAATCAGCGCGATCGCCGTGATCCCCTAAGCCGCGCGATGACGTTGCAATTCACCGGGCCGCGGCTCAGACTTTAGTCGTCAAATAGAGGAAATCATTTATGGAAATGCATGGCGAGCTGCGCATCCCGGCACCCCGCGCGGAAGTCTGGGAAAAGCTCAACGATCCGGAGACGCTGAAGAATTGCATTCCCGGTTGCGAGACCGTCGAGAAGGTTTCGGACACCGAATTCACCGCCAAGGTCGTCGCGCGGGTCGGTCCGGTAAAGGCGAGCTTCTTGGGCAAGGTGACGCTGACCGACCTCGTGCCGCCGGAAAGCTACACGATCACCGGCGAAGGCACCGGCGGGGTCGCCGGATTCGCCAAAGGGAGCGCCAAGGTCTCGCTCGACGATGCCGGCGCGGAGACCGTGCTGCGCTATGGGGTGCAGGCACAGGTCGGCGGCAAGCTGGCGCAGATCGGCTCGCGGCTCATCGACGCCACCTCGCGCAAGATGGCCGACGATTTCTTCAATCGCTTTCTCAATGTCATGAGCCCGGCGGCCGCGACCGCGACTAACGCCACAGCGTCATAACTTACTGTATATAACGCGTTTTATGACGTTTCAGGCGCCTTGACCCGGCGCCTGCGGCGCAGGAAACTCGCGGCCCAGCGGCGGCTGTCCGCGGCCTGCGACGAGGGGAGGTTTCAATGCAGAAGACGGTGAGCCTGACGGTAAACGGCAAGCCGGTTTCGGCGGCGGTCGAGGGCCGCACCCTGCTGGTGCAGTTGCTGCGCGAGACGCTCGGCCTCACGGGCACCCATGTCGGTTGCGACACCAGCCAATGCGGCGCCTGCGTCGTCCATGTCGACGGCGAGGCGGTAAAGTCCTGCACGCTGCTCGCCGTTCAGGCCGAGGGCCGCGCGGTCAAGACCATCGAGGACGTCGCCGACGGCGAGACGCTGCACCCGATGCAGGAAGCCTTCCGCGACAATCACGCGCTGCAGTGCGGCTTCTGCACCCCGGGCATGATCATGAGCGCGCTCGACCTGGTAAAGAACAATCCCGACCCGACCGACCGCGAGATCCGCGAATACCTCGAAGGCAATCTCTGCCGCTGCACCGGCTATCACAACATCGTGCTGGCGATCAAAGCCGGAGCTGCCGCCATGAGAGGCGCTAAACAGGCGGCGGAGTAGCCGCCATGACCGAGATCGGCAACCCAGTCCGCCGGCGCGAGGACTATCGCTTCATCACCGGCCAGGGCACCTACACCGACGACATCAACAAGCCGCGCCAGCTTTACGCCTATATCCTGCGCAGCCCGCACGCGAGCGCGGCGATCAGCGGCATCGACACGACCGCCGCGGCCAAGGCTGCGGGCGTTGTCATGATCTACACCGGCAAGGATATAGAGGCCGACGGCATTGGCGGCCTGCCGTGCGGCTGGCAGATTCATTCGAAGGACGGCTCGCCGATGCACGAGCCGCCCCACCCGGTGCTGGCATCGGGACGCGTGCGGCATGTCGGCGACCCGGTCGCGGTCGTCATCGCCGAGAGCCTCGGCCAGGCGCGGGACGCCGCCGAACTCGTGCAGGTCGATTACGCCGTCGAGCCGGCGGTCGCTGATGTCGCCGAGGCGATCAAACCCGGCGCCCCACCCGTCCACGCCGACGTGCCCGGCAATATCTGTTACGACTGGCACCTCGGTGACCCGGCGGCGATCGACGCGGCGCTCAAAGGCGCGGTGCGCATCGTCAAGCTCGATCTCGTCAACAACCGGCTCGTGCCCAATGCGATGGAGCCGCGCGCCGCGATCGGCGATTTCGATCGGGCGACCGGCGAGCACACCCTTTATACGACCAGCCAGAACCCGCATGTCATCCGTCTGCTGATGGGCGCCTTTGTGCTGCACATCCCGGAGGCGAAGCTGCGGGTTGTCGCCCCCGATGTGGGCGGCGGGTTCGGCTCCAAAATTTATCACTACGCCGAGGAAGCGATTGTTACCTGGGCAGCCGGCAAGCTGAAGCGGCCCGTCAAGTGGACCGCCGAACGCGTCGAAAGCTTCATGTCCGATGCGCATGGTCGCGACCATGTCACCCATGTCGAATTGGGCCTCGACGCGCAAAACAAATTCGTCGCGCTCAAGGTTTCGACATTGGCGAATATGGGTGCCTATCTCTCGACCTTCGCCACCTGCATCCCGACCTATCTCTACGCGACGCTGCTTGCCGGCACCTACACGACGCCGGCGATCTACGCCGAGGTAAAGGCGGTGTTCACCCACACCGTGCCGGTCGACGCCTATCGCGGCGCCGGGCGGCCTGAGGCAACATTCCTTCTTGAGCGCATCGTTGACCTGGCCGCGGATGAGCTTGGGGTCGACCCCGCCGAATTGCGCCGCAAGAACTTCATCCCGACCGACGCCTTCCCGTACCAGACGCCGGTCGCGCTGCAATATGACAGCGGCGATTATTTCTCGACGCTCGACCTCGCGACGAAGGCGGCTGACTACGCCGGGTTCGAGGCGCGCCGCGCCGAAGCAGCAAGGCGCGGCAAGCTGCGCGGCATCGGTATCGCCACCTATATCGAGGCGTGCGGCATCGCCCCTTCGGCCGTTGTCGGCTCGCTCGGCGCGCGTGCCGGGCTGTTCGAAGCCGCGGCGGTGCGCGTGCATCCGACGGGAAGCGTCACGGTACTCACCGGCTCGCACAGCCACGGCCAGGGTCACGAGACGACCTTCGCCCAGCTGGTCGCCGACGGGCTCGGCATCCCGATGGAATCGATCGAGATCGTCCACGGCGATACCAACAAGATTCCCTACGGCATGGGGACTTACGGCTCGCGCTCGCTGGCGGTGGGCGGTACTGCGATCATCAAGGCGATGGATAAGATCGTCGCCAAAGGCAAGAAGATCGCCGCGCACCTGCTCGAAGCGGCCGAGGCCGATATCGAGTTCAAGGACGGGCAGTTCAGCGTCGCCGGCACCGACCGCACGAAGAGCTTTGGCGAGATCGCGCTGACCGCTTATGTGCCGCACAATTTCCCGCACGAGGAGCTGGAGCCGGGGCTCGACGAGACCGCGTTCTACGACCCGAAGAACTTCACCTTTCCGTCGGGCGCCTATGTCGCCGAAATCGAGATCGACCCCGACACGGGGACGCTAGAAATCTGCAGCTTCAACGCGAGCGACGATTTCGGCCGCATCGTCAACCCGATGATCGTCGCCGGTCAGGTGCATGGCGGGCTGGCGCAAGGCATCGGCCAGGCGTTGCTGGAAGGCTGCGTCTACGACAAGTCGACCGGTCAGCTGCTGACCGCGTCGTACAACGACTATGCGATGCCGCGGGCTGACGACTTGCCGTCGTTCGCGCTGTCGACCCATGCGACCCTGTGCACGCACAACCCGCTCGGCGTAAAAGGCTGCGGCGAGGCGGGCGCGATCGGCGCCCCGGCGGCGATCTCCAACGCGATCGTCGACGCGCTGAAGGCGCAGGGCGTGCGCCATGTCGAGATGCCAGCAACGCCCGAGAAAATCTGGCGCGCCATCCACCAACCACGGCTCGCCGCGGAATAGGGAGAGCAGCGATGTACGAATTCGACTATCAGAAGGCGGCCAGCCTCGAAGACGCCGCGAAATTCCTCGCCGGTCATGAAGACGCCAAGCTCGTCGCGGGCGGGATGACCCTGATCCCAACCTTGAAGCAGCGTCTCGCCAAACCGACCGACCTGATCGACCTCGCTTCGCTCCCGGGCCTCAAGGGCATCAAGGAGGAAGGCGGCGGACTGACGATTGGCGCGATGACCCGACACATCGAGGTCAACCGGTCGGATATCGTCAAGCGCGTGATCCCGGCCCTCGCCGAGATGGCCGGGATGATCGGCGATCCGGCGGTGCGCAATCGCGGCACGATCGGCGGCTCGATCTCGAACAACGACCCGGCCGCGGATTATCCGGCCGCGCTGGTCGCGCTGGGCGCGGCGGTCGTTACCGCCAAGCGGGAAATCCCCGCCGAAGACTTCTTTACCGGGATGTTCGAAACCGCGCTGGCGCAGGACGAAATCGTCACCGCGGTCAAATTTCCCAGGCCGCAGGTTGGAGCGTACCAGAAGTTCCGTAACCCCGCGTCGCGGTACGCGATTGTTGGCGTGTTCGTCGCTCGCACCGGCTCGGGCGTTCGTGTCGCGGTGACCGGCGCCGGTCCTTGCGTCTTCCGTGTGCCCGAGATGGAGGCAGCGCTGGCGAAGTCATTCTCCGCCGACGCGATCAAGGACATCGCGATCCCGGATGACGGGCTCAACACCGACATCCACGCCAGCGCCGAATATCGCGCGCATCTGGTCAATGTGATGGCGCGGCGCGCCGTGGCGGCCTGCGCGTAACGGGAACGTTCGTCGAGCAGCGCGCCTAAGACAGCTCGCCACATTGGGAGAATACCGTGCGCAGCTTGAAGACAATCGCCGCGGCCGGGCTCGCGCTGACCCTGTTCGGCGGCGCGGCACTGGCCGACACCGTGAAGTTCACCGTCGACCTCATCCCCGACAAGCAGGGTGGGCCCGGTAAGGGCACGGCGAAATTCTCGGTCGACACGGCGAGCAAGACGCTGACTGGGACGATCGAGTATTCCGGACTGTCGGCACCGCCGCAAATGGCCGCGTTCCTGTCACCGCCCGAAAAGCAGGGTGGCAACCCCGGCACGTTGCCGATCCAGCTTCCGGCAAAAGCCGCGAGCCCGATCGACGTCAAAATGCAAATGCCCCCCGCCGCCATCGACGGGCTTAAGGGCGGCGAATGGATGTTGTTGCTCGGCACCAAGCAGGCACCGGAAATCGGCGGCGAGGTCAAACCGGCGCAATAAGGCTGGCATCAGCCCAGCCAAACGATGCATTCGCGCCTAGCGCGGCAAAGCGCCGGTGGGCTGTCACGACATACGTCTGATGCTGGATCGCAACCGCGAGATAAAGGCAGTCTTATACGGGATGATTCAACGCGGCCGCCATCCGCAGTGCTGCCGGGACATATGGCTCTACCGCGAGCGAAGTGACGGGAGCGTTCGACAATTCTTCCAGGCGCGCAGCAGCTTGGTCGACGGACATTTCCCCCCGAATGTGCCTCTTCCAAATCGCGTTAGCTGCCTCGACCAGCCACAATGCTGGAGCGATTAGGCGTTCGGACCTGAGTTCGCTTGCCAATTCGCTCATACTTTCCGGCAAGACCCACTGCACGGTCACCGAAGCGTCGACGACAATCGTCACCGTTGGTCACGATCTTCGCGAATAAGATCAGTGGAATCGCCGGAAATACGTCCTCGCAGTTCCTCACGTAGCTTAGCTGCTCGTTCCCAGAACCCCTCGCGATCTGGGCACAAAGTTTCCGCAAGAATGTGACGGTGCTCAGCCTCTGCGCTTCTGCCGTGTGCGGCAGCCCTCTTCTTCAGTTCCTCAACGACGTCCGACGGGACGTCGCGCACGAGCTCCGAGTGAGCTCTGCAAATTCATTCGCAAGGTAGCGTCGTCCCCTCGAGTACACTAACTTAACCGACCATAAGGATCCCTCTCCCGTTTCCCGGAGAGGGATTTTGTTGCGAACCGGACACTGGATGGCCACGTCGAAAACCCCTGCCCTGCCCGCTTCGGTCGATGCCACGCTCGCGATGCTGGGGAGTGCCGATTACGTCGCCGACCGTAGCCTTGCGACCGCGGTGCATCTCGCGCTGCACCTGAAGCGGCCGCTGTTTCTCGAGGGCGAGGCCGGGGTCGGCAAGACCGAGATTGCCAAGGTGCTGGCGAGCGCGCTCGGCCGCAAGCTGATCCGTCTGCAATGCTACGAGGGGCTCGACGTCGCCTCGGCCGTCTACGAGTGGGATTACGCGCGGCAGATGATCGAAATCCGCCTCGCCGAGGCGGGCGACGAGGATCGTACGGAGATCGAGAGCACGATCTTTTCCGACCGGTTCCTGATCAAGCGGCCGTTGTTGCAAGCGCTGGAACCGGAGATCGCGGGCGCGCCGGTGTTGCTGATTGACGAATTGGATCGAACCGACGAGCCGTTTGAAGCTTACCTATTGGAATTGCTCTCGGATTTTCAGGTCACGATCCCCGAGATCGGCACGCTCCACGCCGAGCATCCGCCGATCGTCGTCATCACTTCGAACCGCACGCGCGAAATCCACGACGCGCTGAAGCGGCGCTGCTTCTACTACTGGGTCGACTACCCGAATGCTGAACGGGAGCTCGAAATCCTCGGAAAGAAAGCGCCGGGAGCCGCGCCCGAGCTGTCGCACGCGGTCGTCGGGTTTGTCCAGAAGCTGCGCAAGATGGATTTGTTCAAGCTTCCCGGTATCGCCGAGACCATCGACTGGACCGAGGCGTTGATGCAGTTGGACGTGCTCGAGCTGACCCCGAACGCGATCAACGACACGCTCGGCGTGCTTCTCAAATACCAGGACGACATTGCCCGCATTCAGGGCAGCGAGGCGGCGCGCCTGCTCGACCAGGTCAAGTCCGAGCTCGCCGCCGCGCCGCGCGGCGCCTGATGTCGGACGCCGCCGAACCAGACGGCCGGCTCGTCGCCAATCTGATGCATTTCGCGCGTACCTTGCGCGCCGCCGGACTGCCGGTCGGCCCGGGCAAGGTCATCGACGCAGTTGCCGCAGTAAGAGCGGTCGGCATTACCAATCGCGCTGATTTCTACTGGACGCTGCACGCGGTGTTCGTCAACCGGCCGGACCAGCGGGCGCTCTTCGACCAGGCGTTTCACGTCTTCTGGCGCAACCCCGAGCTGCTCAAGAAGATGATGTCGCTCGTTCTCCCGGAGATGAGCCTCGACCTGCCGGAAGACGAGAAGGGCGAGATGCTGCGCCGGCTGGCCGAAGCGCTGCACCCGCATCCCGAAGCGCGGGAGACCGGCGAGACCGAGCTCGAATTCGACGCGGCGATGACGTTTTCCGATCGCGAGCAACTCCAGGGCATGGATTTCGAGAAAATGTCGCTGGACGAGCTGGCGGATGCGAAGGCGGCGATCGCGCGGCTCCAACTTCCCGGGCTCGATCGGCCGACGCGACGCTTCGCACCCAACCCACGCGGCGCCCGTGCCGATATGCGCGCGACGTTACGTGCCGCGCTGCGTTCCGGCGGCATCATCGATCTGAAGCGCAAGAGCCGCCGGCTGCGCCCGCCGCCGCTGGTGGTGCTGTGCGACATTTCCGGCTCGATGAGCCGTTACAGCCGCATGTTCCTGCATTTCATGCATGCGATCACCAATGATCGTGATCGCGTCTTCACCTTCGTTTTCGGCACGCGGCTCACCAACATCACCCGCTATCTACGCTTTAAGGATGTCGATCTGGCGCTTGATAAGGTCGCCGAGGCTGTCGCCGATTGGTCGGGAGGAACGCGCATCGGCCATTGCCTCGTCGACTTCAACCTGTTGTGGTCGCGGCGTGTTTTGGGCCAGGGTGCGATCGTGGTGCTGATCACGGATGGCTTGGATCGCGATGTCGGCGTCGGCCTCGCGCATGAGATGGACCGGCTGCATCGCTCGTGCCGCCGGTTGATTTGGCTCAATCCGCTGTTGCGTTACGAGGGGTTCGAGCCAAAATCTTTGGGGATGAGGGCGATGTTGCCGCACGTCGACGAATTCCGTCCGGTGCACAATCTCGAAAGCCTCGAAACCCTGGTGACGGTGCTGAGCGCGCCGGCGCCGCGACGATTGACGGCAGCCTTACAGCTGCAAACGGGAGCGCGAGCAGCCTAGGGCGAAGCCCGAAGGGAGAGACGATGAGCGATCACGCGGAAATCCTGCAACAGGCGGCCGATTGGCGCCACGCCGGCAAGGGTGTGGCGCTGGCGACCGTAGTGAAGACCTGGGGCTCGTCGCCGCGGCCGGCCGGGGCAAAGCTCGCCGTCGCCGAGGACGGCGCTTTTGTCGGCTCGGTGTCGGGCGGCTGCGTTGAGGGTGCGGTGATCGAAGAGGCCCAAGTGGCGATCCGCGACGGCAAGCCCCGGCTCCTCGATTTCGGCGTCAGCGATGAGCAGGCTTGGGAAGTCGGCCTCGCCTGCGGCGGCAAGATCGAAATCTTTGTCGAGCCCGTCGAATGAAGAGCCAATATCTCGACGCGGTGCTCGCCGCCAATACCGAGGGTCGCTCGGTCGCGCTGGCGACCGACCTCAAATCTGGCGCGCAACTCTTTCTCGACGGCGACCAAGCCGAAGGCAATCTCGAACTCGACGAGATGTCCCTCGGCGCCATGCGCGAGGCTCTGCGCGCCGACCGCAATATATCGCTTGATACGACGCAGGGCCGAGTCTTTGTCCAGGTGTTCAGCCCGCCGCGTCGCTGCTTTGTGATCGGCGCGGTGCATATCGCGCAACCGCTGGTGCCAATGCTGGCTGCGTGCGACTACAAGCCCATCGTCATCGATCCGCGCGGCGCTTGGGCCACCGAGGCGCGCTTTCCCGGCGTCGAGCTGTCGAGTGAGTGGCCGGACGAAGCGCTGGAGCGCATGAAGCCGGATCGGTCGTCCGCGGTCGTCGCGCTGACGCACGACCCCAAGATCGACGATCCAGGCCTTATCGTTGCGCTGCGCTCGCCGGCGTTTTACATCGGCGCGCTCGGCTCGCGGCGGACCCATGCCAAGCGGCTGGAGCGGCTGGCCAAGGAAGGCTTTGGCGAAAACGAGCTGTCGCGCATTCACGGACCGATCGGGCTCAATATCGGCGGCGTGTCGCAGGCTGAAGTCGCCGTGTCGATCGTCGCGGAGATGACGCAGGTGTTGCGTCGCGGCGAGGTATAGAGGCGCGGATGCAGTTTGGCGAGGTCCCGGTCGAGCAGGCGGAAGGGGCGATTCTTGTCCACAGCCTGAGGCTCGGCAAGACGGCGCTCAGGAAAGGCCGAATCCTGTCGGCGACGGATCTCGCCGAGATCGAAGCAGCCGGGATCCACGAGATCACCGTCGTCCGCCTCGAACCCGGCGATGTGCGCGAAGACCCCGCCGCTGACCGCATCGCGGCCGCCGCGGCTGGCCCTGGGATCACGACCGCGCCCGCTTTCACCGGCCGCGCCAACCTCTTTGCCGAGGCGAAAGGGGTGCTGGTCTTTGATCGCGAGCAACTCGACCGGCTCAATCTGATCGACGAGGCGGTCACGCTCGGCACGCTGCCGCCTTATGCCGTTGTCGAGCCGAGGCAGATGGTGGCGACGGTAAAAATCATTCCCTTTGCCGTGCCCGAGGAAGCGGTCGCGCGCTGCGCCGCGATCGCGGCCGAGGGAGGCAAGCTGCTCCGTGTCGCGGCGTTCCGACCGCTCGCGATCGGGATGATCCAGACCCGACTTGCCGGCCTCAAAGAATCGATCCTCGACAAGACGCACGAGGTCACAATTAGGCGGCTCGATACGCTCGGCTGCAACCTCGCATTCGAACGCCGCTGTGCGCACAAAACGGGCGAGCTTGCCGAGCAGATCGAAGCCGCGATTAAAGATATCGATATGCTGCTGATCCACGGCGCGTCGGCGATTGTCGACCGGCGCGATGTCATTCCCGCCGCAATCGAGGCTGCGGGCGGCACGATCGATCATTTCGGCATGCCGGTCGACCCCGGCAATTTGCTTTTGCTTGGCCGCCTTAGAAGCAAACCGGTGCTGGGCCTCCCCGGCTGCGCGCGCTCGCCAAAGATCAACGGGTTTGACTGGGTCCTCGAACGCCTGGTCGCGGGGCTGCCGGTTGGCCGGCGCGAGATCATGTCGATGGGCGCCGGCGGGCTCCTGGCGGAAATCCCCATGCGCGGCCTGAAGCGTGAGGAGGCCGGTGCGGCGCCCGCCTCGCGGCCGGTTGCCAAAGTCCCACCGGGCCCGCGCATCGCCGCGCTGCTGCTTGCAGCCGGCAAGTCGAGCCGCATGGGCGAGAACAAGATGCTCGCCGAGATCGATGGAAGGCCGATGGTCGCGCGCACCGCACAGCGACTGCTGTCGTCGCGGGCGCGGCCAATCATCGCCGTGCTCGGCAACCGCGCCGACAATGTCGACGCGGCACTCGGCAAATTGCCGGTCGAACGTGTCATCAACCTGGATTTCGCTGCGGGGCTTTCGACATCGCTCAAGCGCGGCCTCGCTGCTCTCCCCGATGAAGTCGACGGTGTGGTCGTTTGCCTCGCCGACATGCCGCTGATCGCCGGGCGCGACATCGACCGGCTGATCGGCGCGTTCAACCCGCTCGAAGGCCGCGCCATCATCGTGCCGACGCGGCGCGGCAAGCGCGGCAACCCAATCCTCTGGTCGCGCCAATTCATTCCCGAGATGATGGCGCTGTCGGGCGACAGCGGCGCGCGCAAGCTGATCGAAGACCACGCCGATCTCGTCACCGAGATTGAGATGGAGAACGACGCTATCTTTGTCGATATCGACACACCGCAAGCACTCGCCGAATTGCGCGAGCGGGTAAAGCCGAGCGCGGCTTAATTACCACATATCTCCTCGAACCCGTTCATGAAGAGGAGATGGAGCCGAGTTCCGTTTATGGGCTGTTTGTGCGAGCGATGACCGAACGCAAGCAGATTGTTTGCACCTATAGCGGCCTACACCGCGAAGTGTGTCCGATTATCTCGGGTTGGACCAAAGATGGCGTCGAGGCCGCCCTGACTGACCAATTTGCTGGCGGGACCAGCGATCCGGCAGGCTTGCCGCCCGGCGGCGACTGGAAGTTCATGCATCTGGTCGGGGAGAGGCCGTCGCATGCGGGCACCGCTCATTATACCTGCGTGAAAATCGTCGATCTCGATGTCAATCCCGACGGTCCCTACAAGCCGCAGCGTCGATTGGGGGATCTCCTTCCAACCGATTAAAACTTTATCCGACGACGCTCCGTCGGCTCCTCTGCCATTGTCGTGATGGAGGGCAATAGTCACCTTCCCGGGGGCAGAGCTCCGGACCTCGATCTCCGTCGGGTGACGATTTGCACAAATAACGCCTCAGCGCTGCTGCCTTGTTTATCGCTTCGCGTTGGCGATCAGGTAGGCGGCGAAATCGGTCGGCTTGAGCTTGATGACCTTGAGTTCGCTCTCGCCAGACAGCGCGCGGGCGATGATGAAATGGTTCTCGACCTTCGTCGGGTCCAGCCGGAAGACCCCGCGCGCGCCCTTGAGCTTTGGATAGAAATTCGGGTCGACCATGCGTTCCTTGGCGACGAGGCGGTCGATCGCGGCGCCCTCGTCCATATCCTCGACCGGCTCGGACTTGACGATCAACCAGTCGCTTTCGCCTGCCCAGCCTGCAGCGGCTTCCTGTTTCGGGTCGCCCTGGGTGACGCCGACCTTATAGATGTGCTTACCGAGCCCGACGTCGGACGCCCATTTGCCGGTCTTGACGCTGCGCGCGACAAAGATGCTCGCCATTTAGATTCCCCGAGCTAACCCCAATAGCGGCCGCTGCCGCCAATCGCGACGGTGATTAGTCCGAGGATCAGATTGACCATCACGAGGATGCGGATGTGGTTGAGCTGCGCCGCGGCGGCGATATTGTCGCCGGCATCGAGCGCCGCCCGAAAACGCTTCCACGGCGCGAAGTAAAGATGGAGGAAGATCAATATCATAATGATGCCAACCGCCATCATTAGATGAACATGCAGGCCGGCGGCGTACCCACCAAGGAGCAGCGTGAAGCCAGTGATCAGCAGCAGGACGCCCGCCGCGAACACCCATGCGAAAAATCCGGCAAACACACGCCGCCACAGCGCCAGGCGCGCCGCCGGCTCAAGCGGGCCGGTTGCAGGGCGCAGCACGATATAGGCGAAGAACATGCCGCCGACCCACACGACCGCGCTGATCGTGTGCAAGATCGCCGCGATCGACGGAACGATTACATTGTCCATGATTGCAACTTAGCAGCCATAGCCGGGCGATTTCCGCCCGAGGCCGCCGTAAAGGTCGAGCATCCGGCCGCGCCACACGAACACCGGGTCGTCTTGCGTCACCAACTCGAAATCGCTGATCGAGCGCGCCCATTGGAACGCGCCAAAGACGATGTAGTCGGCGTAGGCCGGCGCATCGCCGCAGACAAAAGCCTGCCGTGCGACAGTACGGCGTAGCGGATCGAGACTGGCGCGGAAGGCGGGCAACTGCGTTTCGCGGTCTTTCACGACATCCTCAAGGCTCATGCCGCCGAACCGCGGCTCGCGCGACTGGCGGAAATATTCCTGATCCTTGGGGCCGATATGCTTGTAGATATCGAGCAGGACTAGTCGGATGAGCCCGACCTGCAGCACCGTTTCGGTCCAGTTCTGCACGAATTTAGAGAGGCCGCGTGCCGCGGCGCCGGGAAAGAGGCTCGGGCGATCGGGGTAGCGCTCTTCCAGATGGTCGGCGATGGCCGACGAATCGTGTACCACCTTGCCGCCATCGATGATGACCGGGACGCGCCCGTCATTCGGCGTCGGCAGCTTGTCCTTTTCGGTGAAGCGCCAAGGCACGGTCTCGACCTCGAGCCCCTTATGCGCCAAGGCCATTTTCGCGCGCCAGCAGAACGGGCTGAACCGACGGTCCGCCTCGACTCCGGCGAGATCGTACATCGTGATCGTCATCAGCCTTCCCATCCGATGCCGGGTCGCACTATGGCGCGTCCGGGCGTCCGGCGGAAGGTTGCTCTATGCCCCTCGCCTTGCCCTATACCCAGCGCATGCTATAAGGCGCGCACAAGCTGCGGAGGCGCGCTTGCCGATCGTCTACATCTTGAACGGGCCGAACTTAAACCTGCTCGGCGTACGCGAGCCGGCGACGTATGGCTATGACACGCTCGCCGACGTCGAGCAGCGCTGCCTGGCCCGCGCGAACGCGCTCGACCTGCAGATCGATTTCCGCCAAACCAATCATGAGGGTCAGTTGGTCGATTGGATCCAGGAAGCGCGCGAGTCGGCCGACGGGATTATCCTCAACGCCGGGGCGCTGACCCACACCTCGGTCGCGGTCCACGATGCGCTCAAGGCCGCTGATCTGCCGATCATCGAGGTGCATCTATCGAACATCTTTCGGCGCGAAAGCTTCCGGCATCTATCCTATGTCAGCCTCGCCGCGAATGGCGGCATTTTCGGTCTTGGGCCGCAGGGCTACGAGCTGGCGCTCGAAGCGGTCGCCGCGCTGATCGAAGACAAGCCGGGCGAGGCCCCTCGGTGAGGTTTGGCGGCCGCCGTACCAAGCTGGCGCCCGATCCTGACCTGATCCGCTCGCTGGCGAAGCTGCTCGACGAGACCGGGCTGACCGAGATCGAGTGCGGCTCCGGCGATCAGCGCATCCGGGTCGCTAAACAGGTCGGCGCGTTACCGGCTTTTGTCTCAAGTCCGCAGACGGCAGCAGCCGAGAAACCGGCGCCTGCTCTACCGCCGCCTCCACCGGGAAGCAACGGCGCCGCACACCCGGGCGCCAACGGGCACGATCTTCCCGGCACGCTGAAAGCGCCACTGGTCGGCATCGCCTACCTCGCCGCGGAGCCAGGCGCATCACCTTACGTCAAGGTCGGCGACACGGTAGCCGAAGGTCAGACGCTGATGATCATCGAGGCGATGAAGGTCATGAACCAGATTCGCGCGCCCCGCGCCGGCCGTATCTCGCGTGTCTATATCGGAGACGCCGAGCCGGTCGAGTACGGGACGGCGCTGATGTTGATCGAATAGCGCTCAGCGCGCGTCCTATCGAAATGTTTGAGAAAGTCCTCATCGCCAATCGCGGCGAGATCGCGCTGCGCATCCACCGCGCTTGCCGCGATATGGGGATCAAGACGGTGGCGGTGCACTCCACCGCCGACGCCAACGCGATGAATGTGCGCCTTGCCGATGAAAGCGTCTGCATCGGCCCCCCGCCGGCGCGCGGCAGCTATCTGAACATCCCATCGATCCTCTCTGCCGCGGCGATTACCGGCGCCGACGCGATTCATCCTGGCATCGGCTTTCTTTCGGAGAATGCCGATTTTGCCGAGGTCGTGCTGGAGCACGGGTTCGCGTTCATCGGCCCAAAGCCAGACCACATCCGAGTGATGGGCGACAAGGTACGGGCCAAAGCTGCCGCCAAGGAGCTCGGCATCCCGACTGTGCCGGGCTCCGAGGGCGCGTTGCGCGACGCGGCCGAGGCTATCGACGCCGCTCGAGGAATCGGCTACCCGGTGTTGCTGAAGGCCGTATCAGGCGGCGGCGGGCGCGGCATGAAGCTCGCGCATACCGAAACCGACCTTAAAACCTTGTTGCCGCTGGCGCAGGCCGAAGCACAAGCCGCATTCGGCGATTCCTCGGTCTATATGGAGCGCTTTCTCGATCGACCACGGCATATCGAGATTCAGTTGCTTGGCGACGGTCGCGGTGGGGTCGTCCATCTCGGCGAGCGCGACTGCTCGCTGCAGCGTCACCACCAGAAGGTCTTGGAGGAAACCCCCTCGCCCGGTCTCGGCGGGGCAGCCCGCGAGCGGATCACCGGCATCGCGGTCGGGGCGCTTGAAAAATTCGGCTACCAGAGCGCCGGGACACTCGAATTTCTCTACCAGGATGACGAGTTCTATTTCATCGAGATGAACACGCGGCTTCAGGTCGAGCACCCGATCAGCGAGATGATCAGCGGCATCGACCTGGTGCGCGAGCAGCTGCGCATCGCTGCCGGCGCGCCGCTCGGCTACCGGCAGAGCGACATCCAGCTGCGCGGCCACGCGATCGAATGCCGCATCAACGCTGAAAACCCGGAGGATTTCCGGCCTTCGCCCGGCCGGGTTAGCGACTACCACGCGCCCGGCGGCCCCGGCGTTCGTGTCGACAGCGCGCTTTACCAGGGTTACGAGGTGCCGCCCTACTACGACAGCCTAGTCTCGAAGCTGATCGTCTATGGCGGCGATCGCGACGAATGCCTGATGCGGCTGCGCCGGGCGATGGAAGAGTACGTGATCGGCGGCATCGAAACGACGATCCCGCTGCATCAGCGGCTGCTCGACAATGCCGATTTCCAGAAAGGCGCTTACGATATCGGCTGGCTCGAGCGCTTCCTCGGCCACGGCGCGTGACCGATGCGCTCGCTGTTTCGCCTGTCGCCGGCACTCCTGCTGAATGCTTATCGCGCCGGCGTCTTCCCGATGGCCGAGTCGGCGGACGATCCGGGGCTGTTCTGGGTCGATCCCGAACGCCGCGGCATCCTACCGCTCGACGCCTTTCATCTGCCCCGGCGGCTGCGCCGGGTGGTGCTGCAAGACCGTTTCGAAGTCCGCGTCGATAGCGACTTCGCCGGCACGCTCGCTTCCTGCGCCGAGGCGACCGAAGACCGTCCCAGCACCTGGATCAATGCCGAGATCGTCCGACTCTATACGGCACTCCACGAGTGCGATGCCGCGCACAGCGTCGAGTGCTGGCAGGATGGTGCGATGGTTGGTGGCCTCTATGGTGTATCGACCGGCGGCGCCTTCTTTGGCGAAAGCATGTTCAGCCGCGTCGCCGATGCCAGCAAGGTCGCGCTGGTGCATCTCGTGGCATTGATGCGCGTCGGTGGATACCAACTGCTCGATGTGCAATTCGTGACGCCGCACCTCGCGCGGTTCGGGGTGATCGAGGTACCGCGATCGCAATATCGCCGCCTCCTCACCGAGGCGCTGCGCTATCGCTGCGTCTTTCCGCGCGGGTTCGGCGGCGGCACGGCCGGTGCGGGAGCCGGGGCCGGCGCATTGGCCGCCTTGCAGGCGAGCAGGGTCACATCATAGACCGGGTGCTGGAGTTCGGAGAGCGCCGGGCTCGAGGAAAACATCCAGCCGCTGAACAGCCTCTTAGCCTCCTCGCCCGGCGGCGTTTCGTAAATTTGCAGGAACACCGCGTTTTCCGGTGAATCCTCGGGCGGAGTTTGTTCGCAATCGCGCACCGCGATCGACAATGTGCCGAAATGCACCGTGCTGCCGACTGGCGCCTCGATCCGCGAGGTTCGCGCGGAAATCTTGTCGAGGCCCTGCAGAATCGCGATCGGCTCAGGGACCATCGCGGCGCAGACGGCCCCGGTCGTCGCGGCAAAGCCGGCCGCGGCCAACGCAATAAGCAGCTTCATTTACGGTAGGGGTTTACGAGGCCGGCAACGATGCTCTCCAGAACCGCGCGCAGTTGAGCCTCGTCGCAGCCCATCAGCACGCCATCCTCAAGCGCGTCCTGCGCCAACTCGCGCAATTCGGTGAGGTTTTCGTTCAGGACCTTGATTTTCTCGACGCAAGAGACCGGCTCGCCCTCAGGCGTATGCCAGACCGGGAATTCGTCGGAGCCTTTGGCCATATTGGGGGCCCTACACTATTTCTGCGGCGCCGGGGCCTCGCCTCCAGATGGTGCGCCGGGGGCCTGACCGGAAGTACCGGCGGGGTTCCCCGAGGAATCGCCCTCGCCCGGCTTCTTGCCGCCGGGTGGTGAGAACATCATCTGGCCGATCAGATGTTCGAGACTTACCGAGGATTGCGTGTACTTGATCTGCCCGCCCGCTGGGATGTCCTTGTCCGATCCTCCCGGCACCAGCGACATGTACTTGTCGCCGAGCAGGCTGGACGAGACGATTTCAGCAACCGAATCGTCGGGCAGCTTATAGTCGGGCTCGACGCTCATCTTGACCGTGGCGAGAAAGGTCTTCGGGTCGAGCGTTGTCGAAAGGACCGAGCCGACCTTGATGCCGCTGATGCGCACGTCGCTGCCGTCGCGGATGCCGTCGATATGCTCGAAATTAGCGCTCAGCTCGTAACCCTTCACCGAGCGAAGCTGGCTCATATTGTAGGCAAAGAACAAAAACAACGCGGCGACGACCAGCACGACCGCGCCCATCACGGTCTCGATCACATTGCCCTTCATGCGTTGGCTCCGCGGATCGTTGGGCGGCTCGCCGCCTCTATTCTGGCGACCATGGCTCGTAGTCGCCCGTGGCGCGGGCGCGGTGCCCGCCCAGCAGCACCGAGCCCCGCGGATGATAAGCCAGCGGCGTCCCGGTCATATTCGGCTCATGTGGCTTTTCCCAGGAGTAATGCGGCCACGCGCCGGGAACCTCGTTGACCGTGTGGTGCAGCCAGGCATGCCATTCGGGCGGCACCTTCGAACCTTCCGGCTCGCCTTTGTAAATCACCCAGCGTCGCTCACGGCTGAACCGCCCGCCGCCGCGGCCGGAGGGCCGGTCACCTTTCAGCCGGTAATAGCTGTTGCCGTACTGGTCGGTCCCGACCAACTCGCCGCGCAGCCAAGTCAGGAGTCGCGTGCCCAGCGTCGTCATCTGTCCAATTCCGTCAGAGCGCGCGGACTATCGCACCGCGGCTGGGGCGGGGTAAAGAGCCGCCTCGGCATGCCATCCCCATCGCAGGAGTTGCGCTGGCGGAACGCGAGTCGCGATGTCCGTCAAGCCCTTTCTATATCTTGTGGGTTACAGCCTATTCACGCGATATATGTTGATTGCCCCTCGGCTGCGGCACATAATCGAGTGGTCGAGAGATGAGGGGATACCGGATTTAGCGGGCACGCTGGCCGGAAAACCCCCAAAACACCGGGGGATGTTATGCATATCGCGCGTCGCTTTACCACCGCTGGCCGGGATCCCTACGAAAGCATCGCTTTCCGTACCGCGTCGAGCGAGATTCGCAACCCCGATGGATCGGTCGTTTTCGCCGCCGAAGGCGTCGAGGTACCGGCGGAATGGAGCCAGGTCGCCTGCGACATCCTTGCGCAGAAATACCTGCGCAAGGCCGGCGTGCCGAGCATCCTCACCCCGGCCGAGGAAGAAGGCGTGCCGTCCTGGCTGTGGCGGCGTCGGGCCGACGCCGACAAGCTCGCTCTGGTCCCGAAGGACGAGCGCACGAGCGGCGAGACGAGCGCCAAGCAGTGCTTCGACCAACTCGCCGGCACCTGGACCTATTGGGGCTGGAAGGGCGGCTATTTCGACGCGGAGGAAGACGCCCGCGCCTATTTCGACGAGCTGCGCTACATGCTGGCGACGCAGATGGGTGCGCCCAACTCGCCGCAATGGTTCAACACCGGGCTGCATTGGGCTTACGGCATCGACGGGCCGGCACAGGGGCATTTCTACGCCGACTGGAAGACGGGGAAGGTGAAGGCGTCGGAAAGCGCCTACGAGCATCCGCAGCCGCATGCCTGCTTTATCCAGTCGGTTGCCGACGACCTCGTCAACGAAGGCGGCATCATGGACCTCTGGGTGCGCGAGGCGCGCCTGTTCAAATACGGTTCGGGCACCGGTTCCAATTTCTCGCGGCTGCGCGGCGATGGCGAAAAGCTGTCGGGCGGCGGCCGCTCGTCCGGACTGATGAGCTTCCTGAAGATCGGCGACCGCGCGGCGGGCGCGATCAAGTCGGGGGGCACCACGCGCCGCGCCGCGAAGATGGTGATCGTCGACACCGACCATCCCGACATCGAGGATTTCATCGACTGGAAGGTCATCGAGGAGCAGAAGGTCGCCGCGCTCGTCAGCGGCTCGAAGCTTTGCGCGAAGCACCTCAATCTGATCATGGCGGCATGCCGCGAGTCCGGCATCGAGGATCCGTTCGATCCCAAGCAGAACCCGGCGTTGAAGCGTGAAATCCGCGCGGCGCGCGCGGTGATGATCCCAGAAAACTACGTTCAGCGAGTTATCCAATTTGCGCGGCAAGGCTACGAGTTCGATCGACTTCCGCACCTATGACACGGACTGGGATTCCGACTCCTACCTGACCGTCGCCGGGCAGAACTCCAACAATACGGTGCGCATCACCAACGATTTCCTCAAAGCGGTCGAGCAGGGCGAAGACTGGAACCTCACCCGCCGCACCGACGGCAAGGTTGCCAAAACCATCCCCGCCGCCGCGCTGTGGGACCGCATTGCCTACGCCGCCTGGGCCTCGGCCGACCCCGGCGTGCAATTCGACACGACAATCAACGACTGGCACACCTGCCCCGAGAGCGGCCGCATTAACGCGTCAAACCCGTGCTCGGAATACATGTTCCTCGACGACACGGCGTGCAATCTGGCCTCGCTGAACCTTATGACCTATCGCGGCGAGGACGGATTCAGTGTCGGCGATTTTCGCCACGCGACGCGGCTGTGGACGATCGTCCTCGAGATCAGCGTGATGATGGCGCAATTCCCGTCGCGCGAGATTGCTCGCCTTTCTTACGCTTATCGGACGCTCGGCCTGGGCTACGCCAATCTCGGCGGTCTGCTGATGTCGATGGGCCTCCCGTACGACAGCGACGAGGGCCGCGCGATCGCCGCAGCGATCACCGCGCTCCTCACCGGCACAACCTACGCGACCTCGGCCGAAATGGCGGCGCAGCTCGGCGCCTTTCCCGGCTACGCCAAGAACCGCGATCACATGCTGCGGGTCATCCGCAACCATCGCCGCGCCGCGCATGGCGACAAGGCGGGTTATGAGGGCCTCGCGGTCGATCCGGTGCCGCTCGACGCCGCGAGCTGTCCCGACAAACCGCTCGTCGAGGCGGCGACCGCCTCATGGGATGCTGCATTGGCTTTGGGCGAGAAGCACGGTTTCCGCAATGCGCAGACCACCGTCCTCGCGCCGACCGGCACGATCGGTCTGGTGATGGATTGCGACACAACCGGCATCGAGCCCGATTTCGCGCTCGTCAAGTTCAAGAAGCTCGCCGGCGGCGGCTATTTCAAGATCATCAATCGCATGGCGCCGCACGCGCTGCGTACACTCGGCTATGACGAGCACGCGATCGAACATATCGAGCGCTACGCGCTGGGCCACGGCACGCTAAAGGGCGCGCCGGCGATCAACCACGAAACGCTGACCGAGAGGGGTTTTGACCAGACCTCGCTCAACGCCGTCGAAGGCGCCCTCGCCTCGGCGTTCGATATCAAGTTTGCGTTCAACAAATGGACGCTCGGCGAGGCGTTTTGCACCGAGACGCTCGGGATCGCTCCCGAGGCGCTCAACGACCCAAGCTTCGATCTGCTTGTCGCGCTGGGCTTCAGCCGAGCCGATATCGATAGTGCGAATACATATTGTTGCGGTGCAATGACTTTAGAAGGTGCACCTCATCTAAAGGCCGAACATCTGCCGGTATTCGACTGCGCCAATCCGTGCGGCCGGCTCGGCAAGCGCTGCCTATCGGTCGATAGCCACATCCGCATGATGGCGGCGGCTCAGCCCTTCATTACCGGCGCGATCTCCAAGACCATCAACATGCCCAATGCGGCGACGGTCGAGGATTGCAAGGCGGCCTACCAGCTGTCGTGGGAGCTCGGCCTCAAGGCGACCGCGCTCTACCGCGACGGCTCGAAACTGTCGCAGCCGCTGGCCTCGAACCTGTTCGCCGAAGACGACGAAGCCGAAGACAAAATCGCCGAGCTTCTGGCGCAATCCCCGGTCGAGCGTGTGCCGGTCGTCGCCGAGCGCATCGTCGAGCGGGTCATCGAACGCATCGTGTCGCGCGCCGAGCGCCGCCGGTTGTCGAACCGGCGCAAAGGCTACACGCAAAAGGCCGTGGTCGGCGGGCACAAGGTCTATCTGCGCACTGGCGAATACGAGGACGGCAAGCTCGCCGAAGTCTTTATCGACATGCACAAAGAAGGCTCCGCCTTCCGCTCGCTGATGAACAATTTCGCCATCGCGATCTCGCTCGGCCTGCAATATGGCGTGCCGCTCGAGGAGTTCGTCGAGGCCTTCACCTTCACCCGCTTCGAGCCGGCGGGTATGGTCGAGGGCAATGAGGTCATCAAAATGGCGACCTCGATCCTCGACTACATTTTCCGCGAGCTGGCGGTCTCCTATCTCGGCCGCAACGACCTCGCCCATGTCGAACCGGCCGATCTGATGCCCGATACGATCGGCAAGGGGATCGTCGCCGAGTCATCGCCGAACCTGCGCGAGATCGACGACGAGGAACAGGCAAAGGTCGGCGCGGAAGTCGCGGCGATCGTGCAGAAGGTCGCCAGCCAAGGCTATGTGCGCAACAAGCTGACCGTGCTGCACGGCGGCAAACGCAACGGTCTGGCCGGGGCCGCGCGCGGCGACGCCCCCGCCGCTGACATGTCGCTTTTCGCCGCCGGTTCGCTCGCGATCGAGACTGACACGATCGAGATCGCCGCGCTCGCGCTCGACTCGCGTGTCGAGAAAATCCGTGAGGCGCGCATGAAGGGCTACGAGGGCGACAGCTGCGGCGAATGCGGCAACTTCACCCTGGTGCGCAACGGCACCTGTCTCAAATGCGACACCTGCGGCTCGACCAGCGGGTGCAGCTAATGCTCGGCCCTATTGAGATCAAAATAACGGTCAAAAAGTGGTCGACTGAGGAGGCTCTCGGTGAGATAGCAACTTTAGAGCAGGTGCATGCAGCCGCTACGGAACCTCCGCGCGACATGAAACTGGATGAGATTGCGCAGATCGAAACCGAGATCGCCGAACTCAAGCGGTGCGTAGAAATTGAGAAGAATAAAATAGCCAAATTGGAGCTTCTGAACTGCTGATCTCAACTTGCGCCTTGCGCCTTGCGCCTTGTTAGTCATAGCGATATTAATATCCACATCGCTATGAAGGGGGGCTGCCATGGGGACGCAGCAGCTTCTGTTACATCTGCCGGACGAACTGGTGCGCCGGTTGAAGCGCGCGGTGCCTGCGCGCAGCCGCAGCAAATTCATCCAAGATCTGCTCGAACAGGCCTTGCCGCCTGACGGCGTCGGCGAGGACGACCCGCTTTATCTCGCGGCGCTGGACGTCGAGAACGACGAAGTGCTGGCCGCCGAGCTGGGCGGCTGGGACGCCGCGCTCGGCGATGGCGGCGCGGCCCCTTCCATCGCCGAGCGGAGCGGGTGATGGCGGCCTCGGCCCCGAGCGGCGAGTCAGTACGCCGCGGCGACATCTGGTGGGTCGATTTCGACACCGTCGACAGCGGTGAGGTGCGGCCGATGCGACAGGCCGTCGTCATGACTGCCGACGCGTTGAACCGAGCGCGGCGCACAGTCGTCGTCGTGCCGCTCG
The DNA here is from genome assembly GCA_963712835.1 of uncultured Alphaproteobacteria bacterium. GTDB lineage: Bacteria > Pseudomonadota > Alphaproteobacteria > ATCC43930 > CGMCC-115725 > DATARH01. The sequence goes on from CAVQJJ010000002.1 coordinate 984,125, forward strand.
CGAATGGCGCACAGCCTCGTCCGCCGATCGTCGTCGCCACGCCATCGGCCGGTCAGGACCGCGTCGCGGTCTGCGATCAGGCGCGGGCGGTCGACAAGGCTCGGCTAACCCGTACCGCCGGGCAACTTTCTCCCGCGGACCTCAAGACGGTCGAGGATGGGCTGCGCCGCATCCTTGAGCTGTAATACACTCGGCAAGCCGGAACTAGGGGTGAATCTGTTTTCGCCGCTCGGCGAAGGACGCACTGGCGGCGGCGCGGCCTAAGTTCTAGGTTAGCGCGCAGCAGCGTTGTCTCCGGAGGGTGCGATGCAATACGGCTTTGGCGCGCCGGTCAGCGGCCCGCTTTCGGGCGCGAAGGATCTTGCCCGCATCACGCGGGAGGGCGAGGCGATCGGCTACGATTACTGCACGCTGTCCGATCACGTCGTAATTCCCCGCGAGTTGGAGGCCAAATATCCCTACTCCGACACTGGCGAGTTCCCCGGCCGCGCCGGCGGCGACCGCCACGAGCAGCTGACCGCGGTCGCGTTTGTCGCTGCCAAGACCTCGAAATTACGCCTCGTGACCTCGGTCATGGTCGTGCCGCACCGACCGGCGGTGCTGACCGCGAAAATCCTCGCGACGATCGATAACCTATCCGAGGGCCGCCTCACGCTCGGCGTGGGCGCCGGATGGTGCCGCGAGGAATTCGAGGCGATCGGCACCGACCCGTTCGACGAGCGCGGCGCCGTCACGGACGAATATCTGCTTGCGTGCCGCGAGCTGTGGACCCAGGAAAATCCGAGCTTTAACGGCAAGTATGTAAAGTTCTCCAACATCTTCTTCGAACCGCGCCCGGTGCAGAAGCGCGTGCCGATCTGGGTCGGCGGCGAAAGCGGCCCTGCGCTGCGCCGCACCGCGAAATTGGGCGACGGCTGGTACCCGATCGGCACCAACCCGGCCTTCCGCCTGGATACGCTGGAGCGCTTCAAGGGCGGTATCGAGCGGCTGCACCGCGCCTGCCGCAATGCCGGCCGCGACCCGAAGGAGATCGCCCTCGCCTACCGTGTCTCGCAGCGCGGCGCGGCAGTCTCCGAAAAGGCCGACAACGGCGATCGGCGGCTGTTCGCGGGCAGCAACGACGCGATCGTCGGCGATCTGCGCGCACTGCGCGACCTCGACGTGGTCGCCGTCGATTTCAGCTTTGACGGCGCCAATGCCGGCGAGGTCATCGCCAATATGAAGCGCTTCCGCGAGGATGTGCTCACCAAGGTGTGAGGAGCAGAGCCGTGCTGAAGATTGGATACAAGGCGTCGGCGGAGCAGTTCGGGCCGCGCGAATTGCTGGGGTTTTCGCTGCTGGCCGAGGAGGTCGGCTTCGACTCGGTCTTTGTCAGCGACCATTTCCAGCCATGGAAGCATACCGACGGGCACGCGCCGAACTCGCTCGCCTGGCTCGGCGCGCTCGGCGCCAGCACCAAGCGCGTCGTCATCGGCACCAGCGTCGCGACACCGACCTTCCGCTACCAGCCGGCGATCGTCGCCCAGGCGTTCGGCACGATGGGCTGCATGTTTCCCGGCCGCGTCGTACTCGGGGTCGGTACCGGCGAGTCGCTGAACGAGGTGCCGTCGGCGGGCATCACTTGGCCCGGCGCCAAGGAACGCCGCGACCGGCTGCGCGAGGCGATCCGCCTCATCAATACGCTGTGGACGCAGGACCGCGTCACCTTCGAGGGCCAGTTCTATAAAACCATCGACGCGACGATTTACGACAAACCGAAGCAGAAGGTGCCGATCTGGGTTGCCGCCTCGGGCCCGCTCGCGGCGCAGATGGCCGGGCAGATCGCCGAGGGCTTCATTGTCACCAGCGGCAAGAACCCGGCGCTCTACACCGAGCTCACCGGCAAGGTCACCGAAGGCCTCTCGAAGGCTGGGCGCGAGCATGCAAGCCTCGAGAAGATGATCGAGGTCAAGGTATCGTTTGACACCGACGCGCAGCAGGCGAAGGAGCTGACGCGCCATTGGGCGGCGCTGGCGCTGTCGCCCGAGGAAAAGATGGGCGTCGAGGACCCGATCGAGATGGAGAAGCGCGCCGACGCTCTACCTTTGGATCGCGCCGCCAGCCGGTGGATCGTGTCGAGCGACCCCGACGAGCAGGTCGAGCGCATCCGCCCCTATGTGGAATTGGGCTTCACGCACCTCGTGTTCCACGCCCCCGGCCCCGACCAGGCGCGGTTTCTGAAGCTCTACGCCGAGCAGGTTGTCCCCCGGCTGCACAAAGCATTCGGCTGACGGATTTCCAATGGCGCAACGGCTGGAGATCATCGGGTTGCCGGGCGTGCCTATGGTGCAGCCCGGCGACGACCTCGCCGCCCTCGCGGTTTCGGCGCTGGTCGACGCCGCGATCGCGCCCGAGCCGGGCGATGTGCTGGTCGTCGCGCAAAAGATCGTCTCCAAGGCCGAGAACCGGTTTGTCGACGTCACCACCGTCACTCCGTCCGCGGCGGCGAAGAAGCTCGCCGAGGAGACCGGGAAGGATGCGCGGTTCTGCGAAGTAGTGCTGTCGGAGTCGAAGCGCATCGTACGCCATCGCACGAACCTCATCATCGCCGAGCACCGGCGCGGCTGGGTCATGGCGAATGCCGGCATCGACCATTCGAACGTCGCGCCGGGCGACGGGCATGAGCGCGTGCTGTTGCTGCCGGTCGATCCGGACGCCTCGGCGCGGGCGCTGCGCGAGGAGCTTGTCGCATCCTATGGCGTGCCGATCGCGGTCGTCATCAGCGACAGTTTCGGCCGGCCGTTTCGCCGCGGCACGGTCGGCATCGCATTAGGTTCGGCCGGCCTGCCGGCGATCATCGATTGGCGCGGTTATCCCGATCTGTTCGGCCGAGCGCTCGAGGTGACCGAAACCGGCTTTGCCGATGAGATCGCCGCCGCTGCGTCGCTCGTCATGGGCCAAGCGAACGAGGCGATGCCGATGGTGCTGGTGCGCGGCCTCTCTTGGACCGCGCCCGAGGCGGACGGCACCGCATTGGTGCGCCCGCCGGAGCACGATCTGTTCCGATGAATGCCAATGGCTTTTAACGATGGCCCGGTTCTGGCGTTGTCGGGCGGTGTCGGCGGCGCCAAACTGGCGCTTGGCCTCTACCGCATCTTGGCGCCCGATACGCTGACGATCGTCGCCAATACCGGCGACGATTTCGAGCATTTGGGCCTCACGATCTGCCCCGATCTCGACACGCTGCTCTACACGCTGTCGGGCGAGGCAAACCCCGAGCTTGGCTGGGGACGGCGCGGCGAGACCTGGACATTTATGGCGGCGCTGGAAAAGCTCGGCGGCGAGACCTGGTTCCGGCTCGGCGACGGCGATCTCGCCACCCATATCGAGCGCACCCGCCGGCTTGCCGCGGGCGAGAGCCTGTCTGCCATCATGGACGATTTCCGCTGGCGACTTGGCATCGCCGCGCGGATTTTGCCGGCGAGCGACGACAAGGTGCGCACCCGGCTCGACACCGATCGCGGTTGGCTCGATTTCCAGGATTATTTCGTGCGGATGCGCTGCGAGCCAGTCGTGCGCCGGCTCGAATTCGCCGGCAGTGAGAGCGCGCGACCACACCCCGGCTTCCTCGCGGCGCTCGCCGATTCAAACCTGCGAGCGGTGGTGATCTGCCCGTCCAACCCATTCATCAGCATCGACCCGATCCTCGCCGTGCCGGGCGTGCGTGAGGCGCTGCGGGCGTGCCCGGCGCCGGTCGTCGCGGTATCGCCGATCATCGGCGGCAAGGCGGTCAAGGGCCCCACCGCCAAAATGATGAAAGAGCTGGGCCTGCCGGTCGACACTGCAGCGGTCGCCCGGCATTACCGCGATTTCACCGATATCTATATCGCCGACGAGGCGGACCGCGACGCCATTGCGGGCCTCGATCTCCCGGTCGAACACGCGCCGACACTCATGGTGACGCTGAAAGATCGCGAAAGCCTGGCCCGCATCGTCGTCGCCGCGGCGGATCGGACGCGGCGATGAGCGATCCCGGCGAGGTCTGGGCGATCATCCCGGTCAAGGAAACCGTCGGCGCCAAGCAGCGTCTCGCGCCAGTGCTGTCGGCTCCACTGCGCCAAGCGCTGGCGCTGGCGATGGTCGAAGATGTGCTGGAGGCCGTCGCCGGGGTCAAGGGGCTGGGCGGCGCGATCCTTGTCACCGCCGATGCTCAGGCGGGAATTCTTGCCCGCCGCTACGGCATGCAAACCCTGGCCGATGGTGCACACGATGGCCATACCGGCGCGGTCAACGCCGGCGCGCGCCACCTCGTCGCGCACGGCCGTAAGACGCTGCTGACTCTGCCGGGCGACCTGCCGCTCGTCATTGCGGCCGAGATCGAGCAGCTCATCGCCGCGCATCGGGCCGCCCCGTCCTTCACGATCGCCCCGGCGCATGACGATCTCGGTTCGAATGCGATCCTGATGTCGCCGCCGCAAGCGGTCCCGTTGCGCTTTGGCGAAAACAGCTTTTTCCCGCACCTCGCGGCGGCACGCGCCCAGGGCATCGAGCCATGTGTTTTACGCCTGCCGGGGATCGCCTTCGATATCGACAATCCGCAAGACCTCCACCATTTTGCACGGTTAAAGTCGAAAACCCGTGCAGCTACGCTTATTGCTGAGCACGCCAACGAGATGGGGGTGGAGTGACGGACTTCTTCACGGCGATCCTCGACCGCGCCGAAGCCGGCGAGGGGCTCCCCGAGGCCGACGCTCTCGCGCTCGCCGAATGCGAGGAACTGCCCGCCTTGATGCGGGTCGCGACCGGCCTGCGCGACGCAGGGCATGGCAACCTTGTCTCCTACTCGCGCAAAGTGTTCATCCCGCTGACGCAGCTTTGCCGCGACGTCTGCCATTACTGCACCTTCGCGCACCCGCCGCGGCGCGGCGAGCGGGCCTACCTCACGCGCGACGAGGTGCTGGCGATCGCCCGCGCCGGCGCAAAAGCCGGCTGCAAAGAGGCGCTGTTCACACTGGGCGACAAGCCGGAGCTGCGTTACCGCGCGGCGCGCGACGAGCTTGCGGCGCTCGGCCATGACAGCACCCTCGCCTATCTTGCCGAGATGGCGGCGATGGTATTCAAGGAAACCGGGCTGCTACCGCATCTCAACCCTGGCCTGATGACTCGCGATGATCTTGGCGCGCTGCGCAAGGTCTCGGTCTCGCAAGGCATCATGCTGGAGAGCGCGAGCGAGCGGCTATCGCAAAAGGGCGGCCCGCATTTCGGCTCGCCCGACAAGCTCCCGGCGCGGCGTCTTGCGACGATCGAAGCAGCCGGCGAGGCGGCGGTGCCCTTCACCAGCGGCATCCTCATCGGCATTGGCGAAACGCGCCGCGAGCGGATCGAGGCGATGCTGGCGCTGCGCGAGCTGCACGAGCGCCACGGCCACATTCAGGAAATCATCGTCCAGAATTTCCGCGCCAAGCCCGACACGAAAATGGCTGCCGCGCCCGATCCTGATCAGGCCGAGCACCTGTGGACGATCGCCATCGCGCGGCTGATCTTTGGTGCGGCGATGAACCTGCAAGCGCCGCCCAACCTGATGCCCGATGCACTGGAGGCGATGATCGGTGCCGGCATCAACGATTGGGGCGGTGTCTCGCCGGTGACACCCGATCACGTGAACCCCGAAGCGCCATGGCCCGCGCTGGACCTGCTCGCAGTACGGACGGCCAAGGCCGGCAAGCTCCTGGTCGAGCGGCTGGCGGTTTACCCGGAATACGCGTTGCATCCGGCCAAATGGCTCGATCCCGCGCTGCGCACGGCGACCTTGCGGCGTATTGACGGACAAGGCCTGGCGCGCACCGAGAATTGGAGTCCGGGCGCGGACGACCAGACGCCTACCGCCGCAAGCGGAGCGCTCGTCCCTGCCCTCACCGCCGCGGTCCAGCCGATCCTCGATCGCGCAACGGCCGGGGAGACCTTGAGCGAGCGCGAGATCGTCGCGTTGTTCGAGGCGCGCGGCGATGCGTTCGACGCGGTATGCGAAGCCGCCGACCGGCTACGCCGCGATGTCAATGGCGAGACGGTCAGCTACGTTGTTACTCGCAACATCAACTACACCAATATCTGCTATTTCCGCTGCCAGTTCTGCGCGTTCTCGAAGGGCAAGCTCAGTGAGAATCTACGCGGCCGACCCTACGATCTTGATTGGAGCGAGATCGTCCGGCGCTGCGAAGAAGCCTGGGGCCGTGGCGCGACCGAAGTCTGCCTGCAGGGCGGCATTCACCCGGAATATACCGGCGCGACCTATCTCGGCATCTGCCGGGCGATCAAGCAGGCGCTGCCGCGGATGCATATCCACGCCTTCTCGCCGCTCGAAATCTGGCAGGGCGCAAAGACCCTGGGCCGCACCCTCCCCGATTTCCTCGCTGAGCTAAAGGAGGCAGGGCTCAGCTCCCTGCCCGGCACCGCCGCGGAAATCCTCGATGACGAGGTGCGTGCCGTCATCTGCCCCGACAAGATCAAGACGGCCGAGTGGCTCGAGGTGATGGAAGCGGCGCACCGGGTCGGCCTGCGCGCGACGGTCACGATCATGTTCGGCCATGTCGACCGCTACGAGCACTGGGCGCGGCATTTGTTGCGCGTGCGGGCGCTGCAGGAGCGCACCGGCGGATTCACCGAGTTCGTGCCGCTGCCCTTCGTGCCGATGGAAGCGCCGATGTATTTGAAGGGCGCCGCGCGGCTCGGGCCCACGTTTCGTGAGGCGGTGCTGATGCACGCGATCGCCCGCCTTGCGCTCAACCCGGTGATCACGAACATCCAGGCGTCATGGGTGAAGCTCGGCCCCGCCGGGATCGCGGCCTGCCTGAATGCAGGGGTCAACGACCTCGGCGGCACGCTGATGAACGAAAGCATCTCGCGCGCCGCCGGCGCCAGTTTCGGTCAGGAAATGCCGCCTGAGGATATGGAGACGCTGATCCGCTCGCTCGATCGTACACCGCGCCTGCGCACGACACTTTATGGCGACGCGCCGGACGATCGGCGCATCGCCTCGTTCGGCGCCGCGCCGCTGCTGGAACCGATCAACACGCCCGCGCGCAAATACGAGCGCACAGCGGCGGAGTAGCTATTTCAGCAAGGCGCGGGCGATCTCTTCCCACTCGCTGTCGAGCGACGCGGTGGACGGCGTCTTGCCGGCCCGCTTGTACCAGCCGCCGGCATTGTGCAGATCGCCCTCAACTCGGTGCAGATAAGCATGCGCCCAGGCACCGTTCTCGTCGGCATCGGCCTGCGCGCAGCGATGCGCTTTATGCCAGTCGCCCTTGGCCTGCCACCACAGCGCGTGCAGCGCGCCGTTGGTCCCAGCCGGTGGCGACGCGCCCATCAGCGATGATTTAAAGCCCTCGAATTCCATCGTGCCCTCCGCAGGATTCTGTGGCGCGATGATAGCGGCGCCTGCGCAGTCAGGCGAGCACCCGATCAAGCCGGTCGCGCAGCCGGTAATACGAGCCGATCAGCGGCAGGAACCATGGGTTGCCGTTGTAGAGCGCGTGGCCGGGGAATTCTGGGCTGTCGAAGGCGCAGGCGTAATTGGCCGCACGAGCGATCTTGCGCGCGGTCTGGTAGCCGAGATAGGTCATCATCGCGATGCCGCTGCCGTTGCAGCCCAACGCGTAATGCAGCCCCTCGTCCTCGCCCATATGCGGCAACGCGTCGAGCGTGAAGGCGGTATTGCCGGTCCACCCATGGGTAATGCGCACGCCGCGGAGCTGCGGGAAGCGCTCGGTCATGTAGTCATAAAGCACACGAGCGCAGAGCATCGGATCGGCCTGGGTAAAGCGGGCGCGGCCGCCGAACACCATGCGCTTGCCATCGGGCGACATTCGGTAATAGCAGAGCACGCGTTTGGTGTCGGAGAGCGTACGGCCATTCGGCACCAACGAGCGCGCCAGGTCTTCAGGCAGTTCCTCGGTTGCGATGATATGGCTAGCGATCGGCACGATGCAGCGCCGCAGCCGAGGCGTCAGCGTTCCTGTGTAGCCGTTAGTGGCGATCACGACATCGCCTGCTTCGACCGTGCCGCGGCTCGTCGTGATGTGCCAGCCAACGCCATGGCGAACGATGCTTTGCACCTCAGCGTCGGCGCATATCGCGACCTCGCGTCTGCGGCAGGCATCAAGCAGGCCCTTGTAATAGAGCGCCGGATGCAGGCTCGCTGAGCGCTCGACCACCATGCCGCCATAGTAATAATCGCTGGCGATCTCCTCGCGCTGCCGCTCGCGCGGCACCGTATAGGCGCCAGACTGAGCACTGTCGTTCAGCGCCGCGAGCCGGGATTGCTGGTAAGCAAAATGCGCCGGTGTCCAGGCGCCCTGAAAGCGCCCTCGCTTTTGCCAGAAGCAGTCGATCCGCTCTTCGGCAATCAACCGCTCGACCAGCGAAAATGCGTCATAGCCATCGGACAACATGGCCGCAGCGTGTTCGGGGTCGACCTCGGCGCTCTTGCCAGAAAAGCTTTTGCCGATATTGACCCCGCCGCTGACCGCGCCGCCATTACGGGTGCTGGCGCCCTCGCCCAGCGCACCCCGCTCGAACACCACGGCGTCGACGCCGTGCTTCGACAGCTCTAGCGCGGCTGATAGCCCGGCATAACCGCCGCCGACGATCGCGACGCGCGCCGCTTTTGGCACGCCGACGAGCTCGCCGACCGACGGCCTATAGGCCTCCCACCAGAACGGAGAGGCTTTGAAATCAGGATGGAGGATGTCGCCGTGTTTCACGCGACACCGACCCTAACGTCACGGAGCCCGCGGGTAAATGCCTGCTCCGCAGGGAAGTTTACTGGCTGCTGCTACCCGAACAGGCCCAGATGCCCCAAAAACCGGCTGCTACCAACAAAATCAAACCCGCATTGACATACCAGGGAAACATCGATCTCTCCGACCCCAACGGGCTTGTTACCAGTCGATCGTCGTGGGGTTGATAGTCCACTCTATACTAGGATTCCTTAAAGGCAGGTTGTTGTTGCGAGCGACGCATCGCCGCAAAAAACCGGCCCTTCTGACCGCGCTAATGGAATATTGGCATCACCTTCTCGCAGAGGAGCTGAAGCGACTTCATGACCCGCTGATGCGGGATTTTGGTGCCGCAGTTCATCTCCGCGAGGATGCCGTCGAGGCCCAGCGTCTCCTTGAGGCCCATTAGCCGATCGGCGACGCGTTCAGGCGAGCCGATGATCAGCTTTTCGCGCAGCGCGTCCTCGTAGGTGATCTCCTGCAGCCGCCTGCCGCGCGCCGCGCGATCCTCGACCGCGCGCACACCGGCGCGCGTGGCCGAGTCCTCAAGCCGCTCGCCGAGATAGCGATAGAAATACATGATGCTTTCTTCCGGCTCCTCGATCGCCTGCTTGTCGGTCTCGGCAACGTAGACCGGCGCGCGCAGGAAGACTTGGCCCTCGCCGGGATGGCCGGCCTCCTTCCATGCCTTGCGGTAGGCGTCGATGTTGGGCCCAAGCTCCTCGATCGTGCCGAGGCGCACCGCGACAAACACCGCATGTCCGAGCTTGGCGATCTGTGGGAAGGTGTCGGCGCTGTTGGCGGCGATGCGGATCTCCGGCCACGGCTTCTGATACGGCTTCGGGGTCAGCGCGACATTGTCGAAGCTGTAGTATTTGCCCTTGTACGAGAAGCGCGGCTCGGTCCACGCGCGCTTCAAAATCTCCAGCGTCTCGGCGAAGCGCTCGCGGCTTTCGCCGTAAGGAACGCCATAGGCCTCGTAGGTGCGCGGGAACCCGCTGCGCCCCACGCCGAAGATCAGCCGGCCATGGCTGATCTGGTCGACGGTCGCGGCCTCTTCCGCGAGGCGAAGCGGATGGCACAGCGGCAGCACCTGAACGCCGGTGCCGATCTTCATGCGCTTGGTGCGCGCGGCGATGGCGCTCGCCAGGGTCAACGGCGCGGAGCACACGGACCGCTCGGGCGCGACATGAATTTCCGCGAGCCACATGGCGTCGAGGCCCCAGCGTTCGGCGGCGTCGACCTGCTCGAACGAGGTGGTGAAAGCCTCCTCCTCGGTAATCCCGGCGGGACGCTGAAACTCGTGAAACATGCCGAACTCAAACGCCATCGCCGTCCTCCTATTGCCGGCTTCACCGCCGGAATTCTTGCAAAATTCGCCCGGCTCATGAGCCAAACGCAACCAAACGCCGACTTTAGGGGCGAACGGTACGGAGAGCGAGTCAAGAAACGCGGTGTGCCCTTGGACCTGACGAAATGCAGCTAGCGGCAATTCTTGAACAAACTCCGTTGAGCGGATGGGCAGAAGCGGTTTATCGTGATCGGTAAAATGCAACCAATTAGTTAGGAACACCTTTCGGTTGAGTGTCGATCACAATCACCCCCAATTGGCGATCGATCAAAGCACCTTCACCGACGCGCTGGGCAACGGCGCGCTGGATGCCTGTCTCGATTACTTGCGACGACAAGAAATCACCGGCTCGGAAGGCGCACGGCTGGCCTGCCGTCTTGGCGAAAAGTTGTTTCATGCGGGACGCGCCGGCGACGCAGTAGAGTGCGGCCGCCTTGCGTTCTCCGCCGCGGCCAACGACAACGGCGTCGCGCATTTCTGCGCCTGGCTGTTCAGCAACAGCGGCTGCCACGAAGAGGCCGCGGCCGCCTACGAGCGGCTTATCGAATACCGCCCGGATTGGGTCGAGGGCTATCGCCACGCAAGCGGCGCCTTGGCTGCGATCGGCGCCGGCGAGCGGGCGATCGAACTCGCCATAACGGCGAGCGACCTGGCGCCGGAGACTTTCGATTTCGCGTATCACGCCGGATGCCTGTTGCTCGACGCCGAGCGGATCGAGGAAGCGGGTCTCTACCTGGCACGCGCCGTCGCGATCGAACCGCGGAACCCGCAGGCATTGCGGGCACTGTCGGCGGCGGGGCATGCGCTCGACCGGCCGGACGAAGCGCTGGCCCTCGCGCTGCAAGCGGCGGCGCTGGCTCCTCAAGACAACACGCTGGCGATCCACGCCGCCGAGCTGCTCTTGCGCGCGGGACGGATCGACGAGGCGGCAACGCTGATCGCGGCCGCGGTCGCCCGCGATCCGGCTGACGCTGTGCTGTGGCGGCTGGTCTCCGCCGCCGAGAGCCAGCGCGACGCAATCTCGGCCGCGCTGACGGCTATCGACGAGGCTTTGCGCTTCGCCCCGGACAATGCCGAGTATCACCTGCATCGGGGGCACCTCCTTTATCAGAGCGGCGATTTTGCTGCTGCCGCGGATGCGTTCAATCGAGCGGCGGCGCTAGACCCGCAAAGCCAAGCCGCACGCCGCGGCCAGCTCGAACTGCTTCTCGCCGAGGGCCAAATCGCCGAGGCGACCGCGATGGGCGGCGAGCTGTTGCGCGCCTTCCCGGAGGATGAGGCATCGGCCGAGGCGGTGCTGCACGTGCTCAACCGCCGGCTCGATACGATCGACGGCGACTATGTCGTCCTCGGTGACCGTTTGCGACGGACACCGCGGCCGCCGCGACCCACTCCCGGCCTCGTTCAGCGGCTCCGCACTCAGGCGCGAGTCATCCATGCGCTGATCATTCGCGAAACACGTACGCGGTTCGGCGATTCACGCCTCGGCTATGGCTGGGCGTTGATCGAGCCGATCCTCCACATCGCGCTACTGGCGGCGATGTTCTCGCTCTTGATGCGCGGGCGGCCGCCAATCGGCACGCATTTCTTCCTGTTCTACTTCACTGGCCTCGTGCCGTATCTAATCTTTGTCCATGCCAGCACGAGCATGATGCACGCGGTGACCAGCAACGGGGCGTTGCTGCAATTGCCGCCGGTCAAGCCGTTCGACGCCATTCTCGCGCGCGGGCTGCTCGAGTTCGCGACAGACATCATCGTCGCGGCGCTCATCCTCGCCGGGTTCGCGGTGATCGGCATTCCGGCACTGCCAGACAATGTCGGCGCTGTCGCGACAGCCGTCATCGTAACCGTCGTGCTCGGCTGCGGTATCGGGTTTGTGAATGCGGTGCTGCAGACGGTGCTGCGCTCGTGGGACCGGGTGTGGAACAACGCGACGCGGCTTCTCTACTTTTTCTCAGGCATTTTTTATGTGCCGGGAATGATGCCCGACTGGGCGCGCGACATCCTCGAATGGAACCCGCTCCTGCATGCGATCGACTGGGTGCGTGCCGGTTTCTTCGCGAGCTATGAGCCGCACTGGCTCGACCGGCGCTATCTGGTCGTATGCGCGGTGCTGGCGGTGCTCGCCGGGCTAGGGCTCGAGCGCGGACTGCGTCGGCGCCTGTTGAGCGAGCCAGCATGATCGCGCTCGACGCCGTCTCCAAGAGCTACCGCACGCGGCAGGGCGGGCGCCGCGTCGTGCTCGATCGGGTCAGCGTCGAGTTTCCCGACAGCTGCAATGTCGGCGTGCTCGGAGCCAATGGCGCGGGAAAATCGACGCTGATCCGGCTTCTCTCGGGTTCGGAAATGCCGGATCGCGGACGTATTCGACGCGACGGGCGAGTGTCATTCCCGCTCGGCTATGGCGGCACGTTTCACGGTGCGCTATCCGGCCGCGAGAATGTTGCATTCATCGCGCGCGTCTATGGGGCGGATGTGCACCGAGCGATCAAATACGTTGCCGATTTCGCGGAACTTGGCGGCTATTTCGATATGCCGGTCAACACGTACTCGGCCGGCATGCGCGCCCGGCTCGCTTTCGGCGCGTGCCTCGCGATTGACTTTGACACCTATCTCATCGACGAGGTGACCGAGATCGGCGACGAGCGGTTTCGCCGCAAATGTGCCCTCGCCTTTCGCGAGCGGCTGCAGCGCTCGGACATCATCCTGGTGACCCATAATAGCCGGACGATCCGCCAATATTGCGAACGCGGCGCCGTGCTCAGCAACGGCGAACTACGGCTTTATGACAATGTCCCGATCGCGCTCGACGTGTATCGCCGCAGCGGTGAGAGTCTCCAATGAGGCTGCGCTCGCGCCAGATCCACCAAGCGCCGCAAACGACGCCCGCGCCGCATCTGCCAGCCAACCCCGCCGCCGGAGGAACAGTGACTCCCCTGTTCCTCGCACCCGAAGCGCGCGCGTTTATGGAACGGCGGCGATGCTTTCGCCTTTCGTTACGGGCCGTCTCGTTTCTAGCGGTCGTCGTGCTGCCGGTGGCTGCAGCGGCGATCTACTACTTCGCGATCGCCGCCGATCAATACGTCGCCGAATTCCGCATGAGCTTGCGCATGGTCGATGCGCCGCGGGTCGAGCCGCTGGTTCTATTTGACGGCGATGCGGGGCGGACAACCGCGGCGACCGAGTTGCAGATCGTGACCCAATTCATCGCCAGCCGCGCGATCGTCGACGAGCTTGACCCCAAACTCGATCTACGCCGCATGTTCGCGCCGCCCGAAGCGGATTGGTGGGCGCGGCTATGGCTGCCCGCCACGATCGAGCAACTCGTCTATTATTGGCGGGACCAGGTCGACCCCTTCTACGACACCTCGACTGGCACGATCGTCGTCCGGGCGCGGGCGTTCACACCGCATGACGCGCTGCGTTTGGCGCAAGCGGTCGTCGGATCGGCGGAGCGGCTCATTAACAACCTGTCGGCGCGCGCGAGACACGACGCGCTCGACTATGCCACAGCCGATGTCGCCTCGGCCGAAGCTCGAACTCAAGACAGCTCTCGCCAGGATCCGCGATTTTCGCGACAAGGAGGGGCTGATCGACCCCGGCCAAGCCGCTAACGCCGACGCGGCCCTCACAACCAAGCTACGCGACGATCTGCTCAAGGCCAATTCAGAGCTGGCGACGCTCAGCGCCTACATGCATGACGACGCGCCGGCGATACGGGTGCTGAAAGCGCGGATCAAGTCGCTTGAGGCGCAGCAACGAATGCTGGCGCGTGAAATGACCGCGGGCGCGTCGGCAACCCCGCCCTCACCACCGTCGTCTTCTCCGGCGCTGTCGAGCGAACTCGGCTCGTACGAAGCGCTCGACGCCGAGCGCAAATTCGCCGAGACGGCCTATCAGCACACGCTTGAGGGACTGGATCGAGCGCGCGACGACGCCGACCGTCAGCATATCTATATCGAGAGCTTTGTGCCCCCGAGCCTGCCGGAAAGTTCACTCTATCCACACCGTTGGCGCTCGCTGGGGACGGTCGCGCTGATCGCCTTTGCGATCTGGGCGATCGGCGGCCTCGCGCTTCAATCCATCCGAGACCATCTCTGAGGCCGGACATGACGATCCACGAACTGCGCCGTTCCGCCGCCTCGGCTGTCCCGGAACTCGGCGCCAGCGTTACGGGGCCGGCGCCACGCCGCGAGCGACTTGCCATCGTCTCGACGCGCAACAAACTGTGCGGCATCGCCGCGTATACCAAGGCGCTGGAACGGCAGTTGGCCGACGTCTTCGATATCACCGTGTTCGATCTCGACCAGTACTTGCTGCGCGGCACGCATCCGCGCGTGCGCGCGCTGGGGAATCGACATATCGAGGACATCTGCCGAGAGATCGCCGATTTCGACGCGGTGAACCTGCAACTCGAATTCGGCACGCTCGGCCGTTCTGCCAAAGATATCTATCGGCGCTTCCGTCGTATCATCTCGGCGGCACCGCGCCTCTCGATCACGTTTCATACCTTGAAACGGCCGCCCAGCTTTTCTTGGGCCGATTTCTGCAAAGGCGTCGTATCGCTTAACTGGCGCCAGGCTTGGCAGCAGCGAGCCGATTTCGCGCGTGAAAAGATTTTATCTGAGGGGATTGCCGGCTGCCTAAGACGCATCCAACGCCGCAAGCCGGTGAACATCATCGTCCACAATCGCCGCGACTTATCGGACGCCAGGCACTTGCACCGTTTCCAAAATGTCGAGCACCATCCGTTGGCATTTCTCACCTCAGCTGACGTCGAGGCGATCATTAACAAATCGAAACGCCAAAATTTTCCTCTGCTCGATCAGCTTCCAAGCCAAAGCAAGTTGATTGGCGTGTTTGGATTCCTTAATGATTATAAAGGCTTCGGGACATCCATTCGAGCTTTATATCACTTACCGGCCAATTATCACTTATTGATATTCGGCGCCACACATCCGAACGAGATTCAGCAAAATCAGCCGCTTCACCCCTATATCGCGTCGCTCTTTCAGGATGGGTACGTGGATACGACGCTTTATGAGCAAATTGCCGCCAGCCCTAATCGCGGCATCAGCCTGACCCTCGATATCGAGCGCCAACTCACCGACTTGATTGGAACCCATCCGCGCGACCTTTCCGATCGCGTCCATTTTATGGGGGCGGTCGACGACGACGAATTCCTGGCCGGCATGGCGATCTGCGACGTCGTCGTGCTGCCCTATCTCGAGGTCGGACAGTCCTCCTCCGGGCCGATTTCGCAGGCCGTGGAACTCGGCTGTCGCGTCATCGCCTCGCGGACCCATACCTTTCTCGAATTCGCCCACTACCACCCGCACACGGTCGAATTTTTCGATATCGGCAATCACCTCGAGCTGGCCGAGCGTATCGCCGCCCGCCGGCAACACGCGGTTCAGCGCGAGCCGCTGCGGTACACGGCGGAAACCAACAAGACAGTGTATCTGGCCGCCAATAGCGCGCCCCCCGACGCGCCACATTTCCAGCGACGCGCTCAGCCGGTTTCGAGGCGGGTCGACGCGGCGGAATGATTAGCGCGGCGGCGACCAAGGCTCGGGAGCGCGCGGCTCGAGGTCGGTGACGACGTCGATGACGATCGGCTCATTCGCGGCGAGCGCCTCGGCCAACGCCGGGGCGACGTCGCCGGGTTGCTCGACCCGGATGCCGCGCACGCCAAAACTCGCGGCAACCTTGGTGAAGTCGGTCGGGCCGAAACGGATCAACTCCTCGCCGCGGCCAGGCCGGTTGCCGGATATTCGGCGCACGCCGGTGAGATTCTGGCCGAAGCCCGAATTGTTGTTGATGACCGTGACGCTTGGAATCTGATAACGCCGCGCCGACTCGAGCTCGGCAAGGTGGTAGTAGAACCCGCCGTCGCCGGTGAAACAGATAACCTTCCGTGAACCAGCGGCGCACTGCGCGCCGAGCGAAGCGGGAAACGCCCAGCCCAGTGAGCCCGCGGCTCGCAAATAGGTCTGACCGGCACCGTTAAGGTCGATCATCGTGCCGGTCCAAATGCCGGAATAACCCGTATCGGCGACGAGCACCCCGTCCGCCGGCAGTGCCCTGGTGATCTCGGCGCACAGGCGCTCGACCGCGATCGGTGCGGTGTTTTTCCCGATCAGCGGCTGCATGTCTGCCCGCCAATTCGCCACGATGCGTGCCGCCTCATCGACAAAGCCGCCATCGCGCGCCGGACGGCCAAGGACCTGGATGAGCCGCGCCACGGTGGCCTTGGGATCACCGACGACACCGGTCGTGTTCGGGTACGAACGGCCGATGTCGAGCGGATCGGCATCGATCTGTACGATCGGCGTGGAAATGGCCGGGATCGTCCAGTTCAGCGTCACTTGATCGCCGGTGTCGCAACCGATGAACAGCACCATGTCGGCGCTATGGACAATGCGATTGGCAGGCGGCGCCGAATAGCTGCCGGCGACGCCGGCCGAGAGCCTGTGCCTCGTCGGGATGAGCCCGCGCGCGCCCAGGGTCGTTGCGATCGGCGCGGCCAGCGCTTCGCCAAGCGCGAGGATTTCCGGCCCCGCGCCCGAAGCTGCGGCGCCATCACCGGCGACAATTACCAGGCGGCGGGCGCCGAGCAGGAGCTTTGCGGCGCGCTCGATATCGCTATCCGCGGCGACCGGGCGGTGCACTGGGATCGGCCGCTTGTCGGCGTCGATCTCAACCGACGCGTCGGTCTGGCCCAATTCGATAACATCGCCCTGCAGACCATTGAAATCGAGATGCGTCGGCCGCACGGGGTCTGACATCGCCGCGCGCCACGCTTGGCGCAACAAGCGGGGCAGCTCGCCGGTGGACTCCACTGGAGTTGAGAACTTGGTCACTGCCGCGAAGAGCGGCGCATGCGCGATCTCCTGATAGGAGTTGCGGTGCTGGAACGAAGGCTCCTTGCGGCCCGAAAAGGCGATGACCGGGGCGCGACCGAGATAGGGGTCCTGGAGTCCCGAAGCGAGGTTGGCGGCGCCGACCGATTGCGACATGCAGATCCCGGGTCGCATCGCCACGCGGGCATAACCGTCGGCCATGTACGCCGCCGCCTTCTCGGAATGGGCGAGGATCGGCTTCACGCCGGCATCGCCCAAGGCCAGCAAGGTGCGTCGCAGCGTCGACTCGACAAAAAAGACATGGCTCATGCCAGTGCTGGCCAGCGCCCGCGCCAGCCATTCGGCGCCGTTCAACGTTTCGGCCATTCACGTTCCTCCCGATTTTCTTCTACAGCGTCAACCCGCCATCGACGATGACCGTCTGGCCGGTGATCATCGAGTTGCCGGCGCAGAGGAAGAATACCGCGTCGGCGATGTCATGCGGCGAGCAGGCGCGCTTCAACGGCGTGCGGGCGACGGCCTCGGCCTTGCGGTCGGTCGGCCATTCCTTGTTCCATGGGCTGTCGACAAAGCCGGGAGCGACGGCGTTGACGCGAATATCAGGCGCCAGCGCGCGCGCCAGGCTGCGGGTCAGATTGATGACCCCGGCCTTGCTCGCGGCATAGGGGATCGAGCTGCCGCTGCCCTGCACCCCAGCAATCGAGGCGGTGCTGCAGATCGCACCCTTTGCGGCGCGCAACGCCGGCACAGCGGCGTGGGCGCAGCGAAACGGGCCGATCAGGTTGGTGTTGAGGATGGTCTGCCAGAAGCCTTCGGTCAGCCGGTCGAGCTCCGGGAACGGGATCGGCGTCGGAGTGGCCGGTGTGCCGGCATTGTTGAAGAGATAGTCGAGCCGACCGAGATCATCGATCGCGCGGCCGACCATGGTCTCGGCCTCGACCGGCACTGCGACATTGCCAGGCGCCGCAACGATTTTGTGACCCTCGGCCTTCAGCCGGTCGATCTGCTCCGCGCCGCGCGGATCATCGGGCAGGTGGTTCAGCGCCACCGTCGCGCCGGCGCGGGCGAAAATCTCGACCGTCGCGAGGCCGATGCCTGAGGCCGCGCCGGTGACGAGAGCGGCCTTGCCGCTGAGGTCGATCGTGAACATGAGGTGAGTCCCTCTGTCGGGCGAAGATCGGACCGCCAGCATGACGGTCGCCATGGTGGTGTCAAGGCGACGCCGGCTGCGACCGCCTCAACGCCTACCAAGGTGCGATCAGCGGGCCCGAGAACCCGAGGCTCAGTGCTTGGACAGCATATCCCAGGGCGTCTTGCCTTCCGGCATCGGCGGGATTTGCAGAAGCGACGCCTTCGGCTCGCCAGCCTCATAACGCCGGCATAGTTCCTCGGGGTCGTAGGTGACGCCCACCGGGTTGTCGCGGAACGCCTGACTTTGGAAATAGTCGTCGAGCTCCCTGGGTGTCGCGAAATTGTCGATCTGCAGCTCGACGCGGTTGTTGTCCGGGTCGCGGTAGTAGATCGAGGTGGTGACGCCATGGTTGATCGGCCAGTTCGGCATGATGCCGGCGGCCTTGAGCCGGCGATAGGTCGCGAGCAGCTCGCCGAGGTCGTTGTAGCTGTAGGCGACGTGATCGGTGCCGGTCGCCTCGGGATCGCGCACCCCGGCACCGGGTATGTTGATCAGCGCCAGGCGGTGGTGCTCGTCATCGTAGCTCAAGAAGCACAGCCGCTCATCGCGGAACACGATGCGGGCATTGAGCACCGTCTGGTACCACGCCGCCATTTTGTCGAGCTGGCCGGTGCGCAGCACGAAATGAGCGAACTTCGCTGGGCTGATGGCTTTGGTGGCCAGCTTGCGAGCCGGGCTGACGTCGTTCATGAGGGCCTCCCTGTTCAATATCGATTTCTAATCCGCGTAATCGGCTTCCTTGCGGTCGAGCAGGCGCTTCAGCGCGGCGAAATGATGCTCGTAGGGCGGCCTACCTTTGTAACCCGGCCACACCTCGTCGTAGATGCGCAACGTCTTGCTGACCACGGCGGGCGTGACCTCGCGCAGCTTGCGGCCGGTCCACATCGCGTAAATCTGCACCTGCGCCGCGCGCTCCAGGTAATAGAGCAGATCATAGGCCTCGGCGACGCTGCCGCCGCAGACGCAAACGCCATGGTTGGCCATGAAGAGGATTTTCTTGTCGGGGCCCAGAATGCCGGCGAGCCGCTCGCCCTCCCCCGGGTCGAGCGCCGGCCCGGTATAGGCGTCGTCATAGGCGATCTTGTCGAGGAAGCCGATCTCGGTCTGGCCGATCGGCAGGATTTCCTGCTGTTCGAGCCGTGCCAGCGCGCTGGCATAAGGCATGTGGGTGTGCAGCACACAGGCATGCGCGGGCACGAGGCGGTGGATCGGCGCGTGGATGCAATAGGCCGAACGTTCGACCTCGCCTTCGCCGGCCAGCACCGTCCCGTCCCAACCGACTTCCATAAAGCAGCTCGCGGTCACCTCGGACCAGTGCAGCCCGAACGGGATCTGGTAGTAGCGGTCGCTCTTGCCTGGCACGGCAAGGGTCAGGTGATTGAAGATGCCCTCGCTGAAATCGTGCATCACCGCGAGGCGATGCGCCGCCGCGAGATCGACCCGCGCCTGCCACTCGGCGGCGGTGATGGTCGGGCTCTCCTTCATGAAAACGAGTGCCATGGATGCTCCCTGCGCGTCGTGCGCTCTGACGGCAAAAGACTAGGGCAATTCCTCGCAGGGGGGAACCGGGCGAGCCGCGCGCCAGACGCGCGCAATGCGCCTAGCGACGCACGTCGATGACGGTGCGGCCGCGCAGCTGGCCGTTGAGGATACGCGGCGCGAGCCCGGCGACATTCGACAGCGGTATCTCCTCGATCATCCGGTTGAGCCGGTCGAGCGGCAGGTCGCTCGCCAGCCGACCCCAGGCTTCGGCGCGCAGCTCTTTCGGGCACATCACCGAGTCGATGCCGAGCAGGTTCACGCCGCGCAGCAGGAACGGGAACACCGTTGTCGGTAGGCTGGTGCCGCCGGCGAGGCCGCAGGCGGCAACGCTGGCGCGGTATTTGAGCTGGGTGAGGATCGTCGCCAGCGTCACCCCGCCAACGGCGTCGATCGCCCCATCCCAACGCTCATGCTCAAGCGGTCGGGTGGGCGGCGCGGCAAGCGTTGAACGCGCGATGACCTGATACGCCCCAAGGCCATGCAGGTAGCCCGAAAGCTCCGGACGTCCGCTCGACGCGACGGGCCTGTACCCGAGATTCGAGAGGAGCGCGACCGCCGTACCGCCGACGCCGCCCGAAGCACCGGTAACCAGAACCTCACCGCCCTGCTCCAGGCCGTGGTTTTCCAGCGCCATGACCGACAGCATCGCGGTGAAGCCGGCGGTACCGATCGCCATCGCCTGCCGCGTGGTGAGGCCTTTGGGCAGCGGCACCAAATAATCGGCTTTGACCCGCGCCTTTTCGGCAAACCCGCCCCATTGCAATTCCCCGACCCGCCAGCCGGTCAACACAACCTTGTCGCCGCGTTGAAATTGCGGTGAGTCAGAACTCTCAACGGTGCCAGCGAAGTCGATGCCTGGAACGTGCGGGTAGGTGCGCACCAGACGCCCCTGCCCTTGCAGGATCATGCCGTCCTTGTAATTGAGGCCTGAATAGTCGATCGCGACGGTGACCTCGCCCTCGGGCAATTTTTCTTCGTCGACGGTCTCGATGCGGGACGAGACCTTGCCGCCGGCCTCATGCAGGACGAGCGCGCGAAACGCCATCGCTCAACCCCTCGTCACGACCGCAGCGGTTCGAGGATGCTGACGAAATTGGCGACCGCCGCGCCGCCCATGTTCATCACCCCGGCGAGCGAGGCGCCGGGGATCTGCATGTCGCCCGCCTGTCCGGTCACCTGCATCGATGCCAGCACGTGCATCGATACGCCCGTCGCGCCGACCGGGTGACCCTTGGACTTGAGCCCGCCCGAGGGGTTGATCGGCAGCCTGCCGTCCTTTTCGGTCCAGCCTTCGAGGATCGCCCGCGAGCCCTCGCCGGGTGCGGTGAGGCCCATTGCCTCGTATTCGATGAGCTCAGCGATGGTGAAGCAGTCATGCGTCTCGACAAAGTCGAGGTCGAGCAGGCCGAGCCGCGCGGCCGCGAGCGCCTTTTTCCAGGCGAGCGCCGGGCCTTCGAAAGCAAGAATATCGCGCCGGCTCATCGGCAGGAAATCGTTGACCTGTTCGGCGGCGCGGAAGGCGACTGCTTTCTTCATCGACAGCGCGGTCTGCATGTCGGCCAGCACCACAGCCGCCGCGCCGTCCGACACCAACGAGCAATCAGTGCGCTTCAGCGGGCCGGCGACGAGCGGGTTCTTGTCCGAGATGGTGCGGCAGAACTCGTAGCCGAGGTCGCGGCGCATTTGCGCCAGCGGGTTGGCGACGCCGTTCTTGTGGTTCTTTGCGGCGATGCGGGCCAGCGCGTCGGACGAATCGCCGTAGCGCTGGAAATAGCTCTGCGCGATCTGGCCGAAAATCCCCGCGAAGCCGCCCTCGATCTGGTCTTCCTCCTTGCGGTAGCAGGCGCGAAGCAGCAGGTCGTTGATCTCGGCGCCGGTGCGCTCGGTCATCTTCTCGACGCCGACGACGAGGATCAGCCGGCCCTTGCCGGCGGCGATGGTATTGAGCCCCATATGGATCGCCGCGGAGCCGGTGGCGCAGGCGTTTTCGACGCGGGTCGCGGGCTTGAAGCGCAGGCCCGGATCGGCCTGGAAAGGCAGCGAGGCGGGAAATTCCTGCTTGACGAAGCCGCCGTTCATCGTGCCGAGATAAACCGCGTCGATGTCGGCGCCGGACACCCCGGCATCGACGAGAGCGCCCTGCGCGACCTCGACGATCAGCGATTCGACATCGCGATCGTCATGCCGCCCGAACTTGCTGTGCGCCCAGCCGACGATGCATCCGGTCATGTTCAGCTCCTGCGATTGCCGCGGCGAAGGATAGCAAGCCCGCCGGCCGCGCTCTATCTTCTTCCATGGCTCATATGGGCATCGAGCGAGCATTCCGCATGGCCGACAGCATCACGATCCGCCGTCCCGACGACTGGCATGTGCACCTGCGCGACGGCGCGATGATGGCGGCGGTGCTGCCCTATACGGCCCGGCAATTCGCGCGGGCGATCGTCATGCCCAACCTGGCGCCGCCGGTGACGACGATCGTGGAGGCCATCGCTTATCGCGAGCGAATCATGGCGGCACTGCCGGCGGGCGCCGAGTTCACGCCGCTGATGACCGCGTACCTGACCGACCACAGCGATCCCGACGAGATCCATCGTGGGCATCGCGAGGGCGTGTTCACTGCGGTGAAGCTGTATCCGGCGCACGCGACGACCAACTCGGCGCATGGCGTGACCGATCTCGCCCGGGTGATGCCGGTGCTGGAACGGATGGCGGAGATCGGCATGCCGCTGCTCGTCCACGGCGAGGCGACCGACCCGGCGATCGATGTGTTCGACCGCGAGGCGGTGTTCATCGAGAAGATTCTCGACCCGCTGCGCGGCCGGCTTCCGGAACTGCGGGTCGTGCTCGAGCATATCACGACGGGCGAAGCGGTCGATTATGTCGAGCATGGCGGACCGAACCTGGCCGCGACGATCACCGCGCATCACCTCATCATCAACCGCAACGCCATTTTTCAGGGCGGCATCCGGCCGCATCTTTATTGCCTGCCGATCGCCAAGCGCGAGAAGCACCGGCTGGCGCTGCGCCGCGCGGCGACCTCCGGCGCGCCGCAATTCTTTCTCGGCACCGACAGCGCGCCGCATGCGATTCCGGCCAAGGAGACCGCGTGCGGCTGCGCCGGCATCTTCACCGCGGCGTCGGCGGTCGAACTCTATGCACTGGTATTCGACGAGGAGGGCGCGCTCGACAAATTCGAGGCGTTTGCCTCGCTTAATGGGCCGGCGTTCTACTCCTTGCCGCCAAACGAAACGCGCGTGACGCTGCGCCGCGAGGTGTGCGCGGTGCCGGAGCATGTCGGCGCGGACGATCTCGCAGTCTCGCCATTCCGTGCGGGCGAGACGCTCGGATGGCGGCTGGTCTAGCCGTCATTGCGAGCGTAGCGAAGCCATCTCCTCCAACTTGGCACTTAGCGGCAGGAGATTGCCGCGTCGCGCTGCGCGCTCCCCGCAATGACGTTGCACAAGATTTCCTCCAGCCGCTTCGATTGCGTCGTCGCGTCGAAACGCTCGAGCGCGACGCGGCGCGCTTCGGCGCCCATCGCGCGAGCGACATCCGGGGCGTCAACCAGGCGGCGCAACGCCGCGGTTAGCGCGTCGACATCGCCGCTGCGTACGAGGAACCCGTTGCGCCCGTCCTCGACCGCCTCGCCGATGCCGGCGTGATGCGTCGCGACGATCGGGGCGCCGGCCGCCATCGCCTCGAGCACGACATTCGGCAGGCCCTCGGCGTCGCCGCTGGCGGCCTCGACGCTCGGTACGCAGACGGCAAGCGCACCCGCCATCATGCGGCGCAGCTCGGCATTGGGCATCCAGCCGGGAAACTCGATCGCGCGGAGATCGGCCGCCTGGCGCCTTAGTTCGCCGGCAATCGGGCCATCGCCCACGAGTTTCAGCCGAATGTCCTTACCCTCGCGCTCCAGTCGGCGCATCGCCTCGATCAGGGTCGGAATGCCCTTCTTCTCGACAAAGCGGCCGGCGAAGAGCAGGTAGGGTTGCGAGGCGTTAGGCGGCGGCGCGTCGTCGAATCCGTCCATCTCGACGCCGTAGCGATGTACCAGCAGCTTTTCCGGCGGGAAGCCGCGCGCCAGCAGGCGGCCGCGGATGAAGTCAGAGACGCAGATGATGAGCGCCGCCTCGCGCTGTAGTTCGGCGAGGCGCTGTTGGTAGATCGTCGGCAGCAGGCCGCGGCGGTAATGCGTGTCCTTGGTCGCGTCGCCGCCGTGATACTGCACCACCAGCGGCACGCCGAGCGCGCGGGCGATCGGCAGGGCCAGCGCCCCGCCGCGACCGAAATGCGCATGCACCAGCCGCGGGTTCAGGACACGCAGATCGGGGACGGGCGGCAGCGTGCCGAGATGCTTAAAACGGGCGCGGTCGATGGCGCCCAGCATTCCATCGCGCCCAACCATCAGGGGCTTGACGCCGAGATCGCCAAGCCCGTCGCCGGTGTGGCGGCCGATCCAAATGGGGTGCAGGCGCTCGAAGCCGATATAGAGGCGGCGCAGGAAATGCGTTTCGGAACGCGGCACGATGCGGTCGCGGTAAACGAGGATGTTTTCCCCCGGGCCGCTCACGGGATCAGCGCCTCATAGCGCGCGGCAACCTCGTCCCAACTGAGGCCGCGCTGCGCCTGCAGCGCGCCGTGATGCCACAGCCGCCACAGCGCATCGTCGCGCAAGACGGCGATCGCGGCGGCGGCAAACTCGTCGTCGCTGGTCGCGACCTTGCCGCTGAGCCCGTCGGCGACGCGCTCGCCGACCGAGCCCAAGGGCGTCACCACCGCCGGCACGCCCAGCGCCTGCGCCTCGGCCAGCGCCAGACAGAAGGTCTCGCCGGGGTCGCCGCGGTAGAGCATCGCCCGCGCTGCGGTTAGCACCTCGACCAGCGCTTCACGCCCGACCGGCGCATGGCGTCGGACGCCTTCAGGCTCCAGCACCTCGGCGCGGGCCAGCACCGCTTCGATCTCGCGCGCGTGTTTCGACATGCCGCCGTAAACCGCCGTGCCGGCATAGATGTGCAGCTCCGCTTGCGGTACTGCCGGCCGGATCCTAGCGACCCAGAGGCCGAGCAGCCAGTCGAGGCCGCGCAGCGGGTTGGAGGTGAAGATCGCGCGCGGCGGCGGCGGCTCGCGCGGCTCTGCGTGGCGGAAGCGGTCGAGAACGCCATAGGGAATGACCGTCTGCCCGCCATCGATGATCCAGCGCGGGATGGTCGAGGCGTGATAGGCGCCGGTAGTCACGATCAGCGGACGATACCAGGCGATGCGGGCCGCCATGCGCGGTTTCCGCAGATAGCGCGCCGGGTTGTGCAGCCACAGCACGCGACGCCTTGGGTGCGGCACCAGCCCGATCAGGCGATGGCCGCGATTGCCGATATAGAGGTCGCAGGATCGCGGTATGTCTCCGCTGTCGATCGGCGACCAGGCGACGCCGTTATGACGAACCGGCGCGGCGCAGCGGCTCAAGGCACGGACGTCGTGGCCGCGCGCGGCCAGCGCCTCGGCGAGCGCGACAAACGCGGTCTCGGCTCCGCCGAGCGGGCCTGTCTCGGCCATCACCCCATCAAAGGCGATGCCGTCATCGGCCATCACGACGCTCGCCATTACTCCTTTTCCAGCCGCGCCTTGAGGTAGGACAGGATCGGGTAAAGTCCGGCGCAAAGCGCGATGAGAAATCCGTACGGCCCCTCGCGATAGCCGCGCCGCGTGACATAGCATTTCCAGAACCGGCTGAAGATGCGCCGCACGTTGGTCCGGTAGCTGCCGATGCGCCCGCTCTCCCGCATATCCCGGGCGCGCGCGGTGGTGTAGCGGTCGAGCCGGCGGATCATGTCGGAGATGTTGCGGTCGACATAATGCACGAGACGGCCCTTAAGCGTTGGCCCTTGCGAGCCGGACAGCGTGATTTCCGGGTGGACGCGCTGATCGCCCCATCGCTTGGCGCCATAGCGATAGAGCCCGGCAAAAGCGCCCTTGCCGAACGAGGCGCCCCAACCGTAACGCACGAGCCGGTCGCCGATGTAGTTGTCGACCGGGATCTGGTGCCAGGACACGGTGGAAAACGTGCAGGTGCGGCGGATTTCGTCGGCCAGAGCCGGTGACACCCGCTCGTCGGCATCGACCTCGAGCACCCAGGTGCCGTTGCAGGCATCGATGCCGGCATGACGGCGCGGCCCCTCGCGTTCCCAGGCGCCCTCGACGAGGTTCGATGCGAAGAGCTGCGCGATTTCTTTCGACTTGTCGGTGCAACGGTCGAGCACGACGACGATCTCGTCGCAGAAACTGAGCCCCTTGAGGCATTCGGCGAGTTGCGCCTCTTCGTTGTGCACGACGACGACCGCGGAGAGGAGCGGGCGCCCGTCGCTCACGCCGCTTTGCTCGCCACGCGCGACCAGAGGCTTTTTGCCGCCGCCTCGGCTGCCTCGACAGACAGCGTGTCCATCAACGTGTCGGTGGTGCGGTGGTCGAAATCCTCAGCGAACTGGGCCTGCCATGCAGCCTCGGTGCGCACGGTCGCGGTGCCCTCGCCCCACGGCGCGTACTGGTCGACCGGGCTTGGACCGAAAAGGCCGAGCGTCGGCGTGCCGCTCGCCGCGGCGATGTGCATGAGCCCGGTATCGTTGCCGATAAACATCGCCGAGCGACGCAGCGCCGCCGCCGCGACCAGCAGGTCGATGCCGATCAGGTCTATCACGCGGCGCGGCGGGATCGCGGCAAGCAGCGGCTCGGCTTGCGTGCGCTCATGCGCGGCAGCAAAGACCGCGACGCGAGCGCCGGGCAACGGCCCGTCCGGCCCGGTGAGGCGCTGAGCCAGCGCCGCAAAGCGCTCGGCGCGCCACTGCTTGCCGCGCCAATTGGCCGCCGGCCCGATCGCCAGCACGGGCGGGCCCGGCGGCACCAGCGCCTCGGCGGCACGTTCATGCGCCGGCGAGAGCCAAAGACAGGGATTGGGCGGCGGGTCCAGGGCGAAGAGGCGCGCCAGTTGACGCACGCGATGTTCGCGTCCATCACCCTTACCCATGACGTGGCGGTGCCTCGCCGAGAGCAGCCAGGCGAGCGCCGAGCCGCGCAGATCGACGATGATGTCCCAACGCCGGCTCGCGACCGCGCCCCACAGTGCCAACCAATGCGCCGACAGTGGGCGCTTGCGCACGGTGATGATGCGTTCGAGACCAGGGGCGGCCGCGAAAAGCGGCGCGGCGACCGGCCCGGCGGCGACGGTCAGCCGGGCGCCGGGATGGCGCTCGATCAGGTGGGCGAGCAACCCGGTCGACAGCACGGCATCGCCGATGCGCGTCGCGGTGACAAAAAGAATATCCATGTCGGCGTCTCCGCGCCTTATAACGCCGCGCCCCTCGCCTTGCCAAGCAAGCGGCTTGCCTCTACCTCTAGCGAAGCATTGGGCATAAGGCCGAGATGTTGTCGATGGCGCTGTCGATAAGAGCCTGGCGATGACCGGAGCGAGGTTTGTCGTGCTGGAGGACCGCGGCGTGCTGGCGATCGGCGGGCCGGACCGCGCGAGCTTTCTGCAGGGGCTCGTTTCCAACGACACCGCGAAGATCAGCGCCGAGCGCGCGATCTATGCCGCGCTGCTGACGGCGCAGGGCAAGTACCTGCACGATTTCATGCTGGTCGAGATCGGCGAGACGATCTGGCTCGACGGCGAGGCGGCGCGGCTCGCCGATCTAAAGCGGCGGCTGACGATGTACCGGCTGCGCGCCAAGGTGACGATCGAGGAACGGGCCGACCTCGCGGTCGCGGCGGTCTATGGCGGCGGCGCGCCCGGCGAGCCGGGCGCGGCGGAGAAGCTGGGCGACGGCGTCGTGTTTGTCGATCCGCGGCTCGCGGCGCTCGGCGCCAGGGCGATGTTACCGCGCGAGCAGATTGGCACCGTGCTGCGAGACAGAGGCGCGGCGCCCGGCGACTTTGCCGAATACGACCGGCTGCGCCTCGGGCTCGGCGTGCCGGACGGCAGCCGCGACCTGGTGCTCGACAAGTCGATCCTGCTCGAATCGGGGTTCGACGAGCTGCGCGGGGTCGATTGGGACAAGGGTTGCTACATCGGCCAGGAGCTGACCGCGCGCACCAAATATCGCGGCCTCATCAAGAAGCGGCTGTTCCCGGTGCGGATCGACGGCCCCGCCCCCGAGCCCGGCGCGATCGTCACGCTCGACGGCCGCGACGCCGGCGAGATGCGGTCAAGCCGGGACGGTGCGGGGCTGGCGTTGTTGCGGCTCGAGGCCGTCGGCAAAGGCGAGCTCACGGCCGGCGACACGACGATCGTACCGCTGACGCCCGAGTGGATGCGGCTGCCGGAGTAGCCGCACGCGAGGCTCCGGCGCCGCGCCAGACCTGCCGCCGCCAGCCGCAAAAGTCCTATTCACTGCCTACTGCCGGTTTGTCGGGCGGCCTTGCGCTGTGCCGGTGAGCGTCCTGGACGAGGGCTTTGGGATTTCCTCTTCTCCGCGCCCCGCGGGATCTTATTATTGATTTCCCGCGCTAGCGGCGACGGCTGGGTGGTTTTTGGCGCCCTCGACGACGCGACGTCTGTTGCGTTGGTTGTTTGGTCCTGACGGCACGGACGGTTTGGTCTGCTCCACAAGCTCCGGTTTCGGTCTTTCAAATAGCGAGCCCGGTTGCCCAGGCATCAGCGCCACGGGTTCGCCCGACAGCGCTGACGGATCGCAGATAGTGAACATAAAGGGAACATATCCCTTTCGCAAAGGGAAGACTAAGTGTAGTGTGGTCTCGACAGGCCGACGTAAGGAGGTTTTGCCGTGACTACTGCGCCGTTTTCGCGCCACGACGCGGAAGATGAAATCAATCCGCTACAGCTGCCGCTTATTCCGCTTTTGCCGAGCGCAATTATGCCGCCTGACGGCGGTCGCGATGCTTTCGCGCGCCTTGTGGGCACCGAAATAATCCAGATTGGCACAACCACGCCGGGCCTCATAGAAGGGGGCGGCCTAATCATTGATTACCGCCATACTGACGGTCGTCAGGAGCGCCTTGTGCTGGCGTTTTCTGAGCGGGGGATGTGGGTACAGGACTGTCGAGCCTTCTGACGGTGAACCCAAAGTTGGCCCATTCAGGCTTTCGGATGAGAATGACCTTCCTCAAAATCTCAGGCAGCGGAAATAATCCAAAAGGGGCTGTATTGTCCGTCTCATAGAGATAGCGCCATTCGACAAAAGCCTGTCCGCCAACCCTTAAGATTTGGCGGAAAGCCGTGGGGCGATCCGCGATTGCCTTTTGAGCATCTGCAGGAGCACGATTCACGTCGTGTTTAACCTGTTTTGCCAATTCGGTATTAAATAGCTCCTCGATTTCCTGTTGAGTTTTGCCGGGCAGTTTTCGGAAGAGTGTGTATAGGTTGTGCTCGTGCTTTATCATCTGTCCAGTTTCAATCTGAATCAGACATTTTAGATACAGCTCTGACGCGAAGGCCGAGTTAGTAACCAAAGCCGCAAAGGTAAAGGGGTCGAATTGCGGATGATCAGGTGACTTATTCAAGGAAATGGTGGCCTTGAGAAATCCGTCCGCGTGAACAAAAATGCTTTGTGGCGGCTTAAGGCCAAACATGAGAAAAATTCCTATGACTGATGAACACCCCGACGAATACAGCAATGAGGAGACAGAGCGCCGTGCGCGCGAGGCGATCCGACGCTCGTTTCAGACCCCATACAAGTCGCAGAAAGAGATGGTCGGCAAGCCAAGCCAATCATCCCAGCGTAAACGTGCCCCCTCAAAGGCAGCCAAGAAGGCGAAGTAACCGCCGTAGGTTGCGAATCGCTCGCTCGTTGCGGTTACGCTCCACTAAGAGGTCGGTAGGTCAGCCGCTTGCCGTCGCCACCCTTGATCGCGCGACGGGTCCGCTCGCTATCGTCAACGCCAAGTGCGGCGCGGTTTGAGTAACGGAAATCGAATTCGTCCAAATACCGCTGCAAATGCTGTTCGCCGCAGTGCTGGTAGATGCCAGTCATGCCGCGCTTGAAGATCGAAAAGAAGCCCTCAACCGTATTCGTGGTGACATCCTCGCGGGCATATTCCTTGGCGGAATGATTGACGCGCTCGTGCGCGGCGAAGTCAGCGCCCGGCTTGCGGTACAGATGCGACTCATCGGTATGCAGGCGGCTCTTGCGTGACACGTTGTCAGCGAGGACTTGAGCGATTGTCGCGGCGTCGAGCCTGTCGGCGTGGATCGAGCGGGCGATGCCGCCACGCTCTACCAGCGTAACAACCACTCGCTTGCTCGTCGGGTTGCGCGACTTCTGCCAGCCCTTGCCGTTCACGAAGACGTCTCCGGCCTTCCCGATGAAGGTTTCGTCAGCCTCAACGACTTTGCCCGGCCCTCCCATCGGCGGCATGACATCCTCGCGCATCGCCTCGCGGATGCGGTGCCACATAAACCAAGCCGTCTTGTAGGTGACGCCGATCGAGCGATGCAGTTGGTGCGCCGACATTCCCTTTTTGCTCGACGCCAGCAGGCGATACGCGAGCGCCCACTTCGTTAGCGGGACATGGCTGCTTTCCATGACGCCGCCAGTGCGGACGGTGAATTGACCGTGGCACTCCTGGCATTCGTACAGGCCAGCGCGGACTTTCTTCGCCGGGTTAGCGGCAATCGGGTAGATGCGCGCGCTGTTGGTGTTCCCGCAATGGCAGCAAATAACGCCATCCGGCCAGCGGATCGCCTCAAAATAGGCGCGGGCCTTATCTTCGTCGTTGAAGATCGGATCGGTAAGGTTGACGGCCATGGCGGAAGTCCCTGTGAACTCCCACTATTCTACTGATAGACAACCCTTTGTCAAAGGGATAATTCGCACATAAAGGGAACATTCAAGAGCGAGGGGCGAAAATTTTTTCACCGCGGAGGCAGTGAGACACGGAGGGCCGGTGATCCGTCACCTCAGTGCCTCCGTGTCCTGTGGTGAATTGAGGTTTTGCGGTTCCGCCGCGACGGAGACGTGGATGGCCGGGTCTCGGCCGGCCTCGGAGAATTGGAGAATGCGCTGTCGCCAGCGTAAGCCCCACCCGGTCATTGCTGCAGTGGTACGAGAGGGGGTTACGCGGTCGAGGCCAGATCGCCGGAAAGCTCGGCCTGGGCGGCGGCGAGACGGGCGATCGGTACGCGATAGGGCGAGCACGACACGTAGTCAAGCCCGACCTCGCGGCAAAAACGGATCGAGGCCGGGTCGCCGCCATGCTCGCCGCAAATGCCGAGCTTGAGGTCGGGCCGCGTCGCGCGGCCGCGCTCGGCGGCGATGCGGATCAATTCGCCGACGCCCTCGGTATCGATCGACACAAACGGGTCCTGCTCGAAAATCCCGAGCTTCTGATAGGCACCGATAAAGTTGGCCGAGTCGTCGCGCGACAGACCGAAGGTGGTTTGCGTCAGGTCGTTGGTGCCGAAGCTGAAGAACTCGGCGGTCTTGGCGATCTCGCCCGCCATCAGCGCGGCGCGCGGCAGCTCGATCATCGTGCCGACCGAATAGGGCACCGTGACCCCTTCCCGCTCCATGGTCTCGGCGCCGATACGGTCGACCATCTCCTTCAGGATGTCGAACTCGCGCCGGGTCGCGATCAGCGGCACCATGATCTCGGGCTCGACGGCGCGCCGGTTTCCTTCACCGCGGCGCACGCCGCCTCGAAGATCGCGACCGCCTGCATCTCGTAGATTTCCGGGAAGGTGATGCCGAGCCGGCAGCCGCGATGGCCGAGCATCGGGTTGGTCTCGTGCAGCGCCAGGGTGCGCTGGCGCACCTCGGCGACGCCTTGCCGGTGAGCTGCGCCATCTCGTCGAATTCCGGCTCGGTCTTCGGCAGGAACTCGTGCAGCGGCGGGTCGAGCAGGCGGATCGTCACCGGCAGCCCGGCCATGATCTTGAAGATCTCGACAAAATCGGCGCGCTGCATCGGCAGCAGCTTGGCGAGCGCGGCGCGGCGGCCGGGCTCCTCGTCGGCCATGATCATCTCGCGGATCGCGCCGATGCGGTCGGCCTCGAAGAACATATGCTCGGTGCGCGACAGGCCGATGCCCTCGGCGCCGAAATTACGCGCGGCGCGGGCGTCGGTCGGGGTCTCGGCGTTGGTGCGCACCTTCAGCGTGCGCAGTTCGTCGGCCCAGCCCATCAGCGTCTGCGAAATCGCCGGAGAGTTCCGGCTCGATGGTCGGCACCTCGCCTTGGATGACCTCGCCGGTCGAGCCGTTCAGGGTGATCAGGTCGCCGTCTTTCACCAGGACGTTGCGCACGGTCATCGTGCGCGCGGCGTAATCGATGCGCAGATCGCCGGCGCCGGCGACGCAGGGCCGGCCCATCCCCCGCGCGACGACCGCGGCGTGGCTGGTCATGCCGCCGCGCGCGGTGAGGATGCCGCGCGCCGCATGCATGCCATGGATGTCCTCGGGGCTGGTTTCGACCCGCGCGAGGATCACCGCCTCGCCGCGGCTGGCGCAGCTCTCCGCCTCCTCGGCCGAGAACACGACCTTGCCCGAGGCGGCGCCCGGCGAGGCCGGCAGGCCGCGCGTCAGCACGTTGAGCTTGACGCTGGGATCGAGCATCGGATGCAGCAACTGATCGAGCGAACTCGGCTCGATCCGGCGGATCGCCTCCGCCTGGTCGATGACGCCTTCCTCGACCAGCGATACCGCGATCTTCAGCGCCGCCTGCGCGGTGCGCTTGCCGGTGCGGGTCTGCAGCATCCAGAAGCGGCCGCGCTCGACGGTGAACTCGATGTCCTGCATGTCGCGATAGCGGTCTTCGAGCTTGTCGCGCACCTTTAGGAGCTCGGCGTAGACCTCGGGCATCACCTCTTCCATCGCCGGCAGCGTCGAGCCGTTGGCCTGCTTGCCGTCGATCGTCAGCGATTGCGGCGTGCGAATGCCGGCGACGACATCCTCGCCCTGCGCGTTGACCAGGAACTCGCCGTAAAACTCGTTGGCGCCGGTCGAGGGGTTGCGGGTGAAAGCGACGCCGGTCGCGCAGTCGTCGCCCCGATTGCCGAACACCATCGACTGGACGCTGACCGCGGTGCCCCAGCTTTCCGGGATGTTGTTGAGCCGGCGATAGGTGATGGCGCGCGGGTTCATCCACGAGCCGAATACCGCCCCGATCGCGCCCCAGAGCTGGGCTTGGACATCCTGCGGGAAGGCTTGCCAGTCTCGCTCTGGACGATGTCCTTGAAGCCGGCGGCGATAGCCTGCCAG
>CAVQJJ010000003.1:0-124432 GCA_963712835.1 uncultured Alphaproteobacteria bacterium
GTCCTTTCGCGCCACTTGGTTGCCCTTCGTGAGAGCAGTGAGCGTATTGGAGACCGACATCTCACCTGCTCGGTTTCCCTTGAGCCCCATCTTTTCGAGGAGTTCGCCACGGGTAAGCCCGGAGGGGTTTTCCCCGATGACTTTGAGGATGGGTTCGCGCTTGCTGCTGCGCCGGCCGGGCGCGGCTTTGTGCGCGACGCGCGCCTTCCTGGGAGCCGGGGCCGTTGGTTTCGCCGCGGCTGACGCTTTGCCGCTCTTGGTCACCTCGTAAGCTGCTATCGCCGCAAGCTCGCGGTCGATGTCGGAAAGCTTCTTTTCGATCTCACGCTGCTGTCCGACCAACGCCTTTCGCTCGCCGTTCAACCGTGCTCTGTCGCTCTTGATGAATTCCTGAAAGGTGTCTGCCATTCGTACTCTCCGTGTTTGATAGGAGAGTATGCAGTCGAGTTTCCCACTTGAGCAACGCTTCTCGCATCTCCGGAAGGAAAGAATAACGATTGTAGATCGCCGCAACGCCGGAAATGGTGCCGCTGGAATGTGCGAGGATGCGTTCGATGATATGCGGCGCAACACCCATTTCGGCGAGCTTTGTAGCGAAGGTACGACGGAGATCGTGCAACACCCAGTCGTAGATACCGCTGTTCCGATCGAGCTTCTTCTTGAACCATGCCCAATGTTTGATCACTGGAAGGCCCTTCGGATACCGCGCGAGGATCTCGGCGACCATCGGCGTGATGGGTATCGAATGCGTGCGATTTGACTTCATGCGACTGGACGGCCAGGTCAGCAATTCGCCTCGCACGAACGTTGGGGAAAGCGCGGCGATCTGTCCGCGGCGCTGCCCGGTCAGTGCGAGCAACTTCACAATGTCGCCGTACACGCCTGACGGAACACCACGCCATACTTCGACAACCTCCTCGTCGGTCAAAACGCGCTCGCGCGTCCGCTGCCTGGGACACTGAAGGCGAGATAAGGGCGACGTTTCGAGATACTCTTGCCTGATGCACCAGTTTAGGAATGTCCGCATCGCGATGAAGGCGGCCCGCCGCGAGGCGTTGCCGGAAATGTCGTCGATGATGGTACTGATATCGCGCGCGGTCAGCCGGTCGAGCTTGCGCTTGCCAAAAACAGGCTTGAACCGGACGCGCAGGATGCGCTCCTGCTCGTGCGCGGTGTCGGCGCGGACGCGGGAGAGATGTCGGGTCCGATATTCTTCGCACGCTGCCTCGAAGGTAACTGGCGGCGCGGCCGTGAAGCCGATGAGCAGCTGCGTGCGAGCACGCCGTCGCGCCTCGGATAGAGACAGGGGCTCCGGGTATCTGCCCAGTGTTGCCCACCGCGTAAGGTTGTCGCGGCGCATCAAGACCACAAACGTCTTGCTGCGCGGCGACACGCGGATGCCAAAGCCCGGAACTGCGTCATCGAAAAAGACGCGTTGGCCGGCCGTTACCGATAGCGCCTTAATCCTGAGGTCGGTGAGCTTCATCGCAACGCCTTTTAGCTACGGATTAGCTACGGATTTGGTCGCGCTACAGGGGGTCAGAAGGGGTCATGACGAGCTCCATGGTAGTCGCGAAATCTCTCAAAATGTCAATTGTTTCAGATAGTTGCGCGGCACCATGAGACACCCTTCGGCACCACGCGGCACTGACCTTATTTTGGCAATCGACCAGGGCACCACCAGCACGCGCGCGATCCTGTTCGAGGCGAGCGGTGCGGTGCGTCACATCGCCCGGCGCGACCTGCGGCAGATCTATCCGCAGCCCGGCTGGGTCGAGCACGACCCCGAGGAGATTTGGCAGGCCGTTGTCGCGACCTGCCGCGAGGCGACCGCCGCGGCACAGGATCGTCCGGTCGCGGCGATCGGCATCACCAATCAGCGCGAGACCACCGTGCTGTGGGAGCGTGCCAGCGGCAAGCCGGTGCACAACGCCATCGTTTGGCAAGACCGCCGCACCGCGCCGCTCTGCGAGCAATGGCGCAACGAGGGCTTCTCGCCCGCGGTCGCGGAGCGCACCGGCCTGGTGATCGACCCGTATTTTTCGGCGTCGAAGCTACGCTGGCTGCTCGACAATGTGCCGGGGCTGCGCGAGCGCGCCGCCGCAGGCAAGATCGCCTTCGGCACGATCGACAGTTTCCTCTTGTGGCGACTCACTGGCGGCCGGCACCAGACCGACGTCACCAACGCCTCGCGTACGATGCTTTACGATTTGCATCGCTTCGCCTGGGACGAGGGGTTGCGCGATTGTTTCGACATCCCGGAATCGCTGCTGCCCGAGGTGCTCGATACCGGCGCCGAGTACGGCAGCACCCTCCCCGCGCTGTTCGGCGACGCAATCCCCATCGCGGGGATCGCCGGCGACCAGCAGGCGGCGCTGATCGGCCAGGCCTGCTTCCGGCCCGGCATGGTGAAATCGACCTACGGCACCGGTGCCTTCGCCTTGCTGCACACCGGCGCGACACCGGCAATCTCCTCGCACAAGCTGTTGACGACAATCGGCTATCGGCTCGGCGGCGAGACCGCCTATGCGCTCGAAGGCAGCATCTTTATCGCCGGCGCGGCGGTGCAATGGCTGCGCGACCGCCTCGGGATCATTGCCTCGGCGGCGGAGACGCAGGAGTTGGCGGAGCTCGCCGACCCGCGCCAGCGGGTCTATTTCGTGCCGGGCTTCGCCGGGCTCGGCGCACCCTATTGGGCGCCCGACGCGCGCGGCGCGATCAGCGGGCTCACCGCGGAATGCGGCGTCGCCGAGTTGGCGCGGGCGATCCTTGAAGCGGTCGGTTACCAAACCCGCGACCTGATCGCCGCGATGACCGCCGATAGCGGCCTCCGCATCGACAGGCTGCACGTCGATGGCGGCATGGCGGCCAGCACCTGGACGATGCAGTTCCTCGCCGACATCCTGCCGGCGCGAGTCGAACGCCCAGCTTCGATCGAGACCACCGCGTGGGGCGCGGCCTACGCCGCCGGGCTGCAGCGCGGCCTCTGCCCGCCGCCCGACGAGATGGTGGGGCGCTGGCAGGCGGCGCGCGCCTTCGCGCCCGAGATGCCGGCCGACGAACGCGAAGAACGCTACGCCGGTTGGAAACACGCCGTCACCGGGGTGTTGTCGGCGACATGAACCTGTTGCGCGATCTGCCCGACGCGGGCGCCGCCGAGATCGTCGAGCGGCTCGCCGGCAACGACAAGATCCCTGGGGCGGCGCGCATCGAACGCATCGTCTCGCACGGCCAGGCGAGCCCCAGCGGCTTCTGGTATGACCAGGACGAAGCCGAGTTTGTGGTGGTGCTCGCCGGCGCCGCCCGGCTCGAATTTGCCGATGGAGAGGCCCTGGCGCTCCGCCCCGGCGATTTTGCCGACATCGCGCCGCATCGCCGCCACCGCGTCGCGTGGACCGACCCCGACCGCCCAACCGTGTGGCTGGCGGTGTTTTATCGATGAACCCTCACCCTCCCACGCCTGCGGCGTGGGTCCCCTCTCCGGCAGCGGGAGAGGGTGCCGAGCGCAGCGAGGCGGGCGAGGGTTTGCGGATTCGATAATCGATAAGCGAGGACCGATGCCCAAGCAACTCCCTTCCCTCGGCGAGGTCTTCCTCGACCACACCGCGTTCTTCGTGCCGGCGATGGACGCGGCGGCCGACGTGCTGGAGCGCTGCGGCTTTCGCTTGACCCCGTTCACCGTGCAGACCAACCGCGAGGGTGACGCGACCGTGCCGTCGGGCACCGGCAATCGCTGCGCAATGCTGAGGAACGGTTACCTCGAAGTCCTGGCCGCGACGCCAAGTCCCCATGGCGACACGCCGCTCTCGGCCCAACTCAAGGAACGGATCGCCGACCATCCGGGGCTGCATCTCGCCGCCTTCACCAGCGCCGACGCGACGGCCGAGCACAAGCGGCTCGCCGCGGCCGGATTCCCGACATTGCCGCTCGTCGATATGC
This sequence comes from uncultured Alphaproteobacteria bacterium, assembly GCA_963712835.1. GTDB lineage: Bacteria > Pseudomonadota > Alphaproteobacteria > ATCC43930 > CGMCC-115725 > DATARH01. Next base: position 3,940 of record CAVQJJ010000003.1, read on the forward strand.
GCCGGCCGGTTGGGGACGACTTTGCCCGTTTCACGATCGCCCGCATCGCGCACGGCACGATGCCGGAAGGCCGGGCACAGTTCCTCACGCATCACACCGAGCCGCTGGTCTGGATCCCGAATATGCTCGACCACCCGAACGGCGCCGAGGCGCTGACCGCGTTGTGGATCGCCGCTGATGGCCCCGCCGAGCCGGCGGCGCGCTATGCCCGCTTCACCGGCCGCCCGGCACATCGAGACGGCGAGATGATGTCGATCGCCCTCGACCGCGGCCGGCTCAATATCGCGACACCGGCCTCTCTCCGCGAAACGTTCGGCCTGGCCCCGGCCGGCAAGCCGCCCTGTCTCGTCGCGGCGCAAATCGCCGTGGCGAGCCTCGACGCGGTTGCGGCCTTGTTCGATAGAGCCGGCCTCCCCTACCGGCGCACCGCCTCGGCCATCGCGGTAGCCTTGCCGTCGTCTCTCGGCGATGCGCTGATCTTTAGCGAACGCTGATCGCCACAGAAGCTTCATTTCAGCGTCACAATTCGATTTTAGGTTGTCGGCTTCCCCTCCCGCTAAAGGAGCCGCCGATGTCGACCGCCTCGCTCTACGACTCTCGAATTTCGTCGCGAGGCCATGGCGCCGGGTTCGCGCTGATCATTACGCTGCTGCTCGGCATCGGTATCGTTTACGCCGGTATCCAGCTCTACAACGACATCTCGACGGCGCCAGTACATTCAGCGCTGCCATACATCCTGCTCGGCATCGCGCTGTTGATCGCGCTCGGCTTCGAGATGTGCAACGGCTTCCACGACACCTCGAACGCGGTGGCCACCGTCATTTACACTCACTCGCTGCCGCCGACCGGCGCGGTAGTGTGGTCGGGTGCATTCAATTTTCTCGGGGTGCTCACCTCAACCGGCGCTGTCGCGTTCGGAATCATTTCGCTGCTGCCGGTCGAGCTGATCCTTCAGGTCGGCAGCGGGGCCGGGTTCGCGATGGTCTTTGCGCTGCTGGTCGCGGCGATCATCTGGAATTTCGGCACGTGGTGGCTCGGCATCCCGAACTCGTCATCGCACGCCCTGATCGGCTCGATCATCGGCGTCGGCATCATGAACCAGGTGTTGTCGCCGGCCGGGCAAGGCACCAGCGGCGTCGACTGGATGCAGGCGGTCGGCGTCATCAAGTCGCTGCTGTTCTCGCCGGCTTGCGGCTTCGTGCTCGCGGCCACGCTGCTGCTGCTGGCCAGGCTGCTGATCAAGATCCCGGCGCTCTACAAGGCGCCCGAGGGCGCGACCCCGCCCCCCTGGTGGATTCGCGGCCTCCTGATCCTCACCTGCACCGGTGTCAGCTTTGCCCACGGCTCGAATGACGGGCAAAAGGGCATGGGCCTCATCATGCTGATCCTGATCGGCACGGTGCCGACGACCTTTCTAATGGTCGAGGCGCGGTCTCAGATCGAGCGGCGGGCACGTCTCGTCAGCCGATCCTCGAATCTGAGGCCGCGCTGCACGAGCGCGCCCTCGATCAGCCTCACCTCCTGCTGCGCCGTTTCCACCGCGGCCCGCGCCTCCACTATCTGCGCGTCGATCTCCGCGACCGAGCGCATGAGCTTGTCTTGGCGATCGACCAGCGGACGGACGAACAACGGATCGTAGCGCTTATTTGACGGCAGCGCGCCGGCGCCACCGGCCTCGTTGATTTCTTCGCGCAAGCGCTCGACATCGGCGCGTACGCGCTCCCCGAGCGCCTCAAGTTCGCTCAGATAGCGTTGACGCTCAGCCAGCTGCCATTGCTGAGTGCGGTGAAAATTGCTGCGCGAATTCATGCAACATTCCCCGGACGAATGGATCGCCGCGGCGGCGCGCCCCAACAGCCCGCACCCCGGTATCTGTCAATCTTTGGCCCACGATGCTAAAATCAGGTTAAGCGAGCGCCGAAAACGCCAATCGGAAACTGGAGCGGATAATCATTTGTTAACCGCTCACGCTAATACTGGTTAACGAAAGACGGTGATGAGGCGCCGCCCAGCGCCTTCCGGAGGTTCGCCATGCGTGTTTTGCTGGTTGAAGACGACGCGGCAACTGCTCAGAGCATCGAGCTGATGCTCCGCAAGGAAAATTTTATTTGCGACACTACCGATCTCGGCGAAGACGGCCTGGAGATCGGTAAGCTGTATGACTACGACATTATCATCCTCGACCTGATGCTGCCGGACATCGACGGCTACGAGGTGCTGCGTCGGCTGCGCGCCGCGCGGGTGCGCACCCCGATCCTGATCCTTTCGGGGCTGGTGGAGCTCGACCACAAGATCAAGGGCCTCGGCTTTGGCGCCGACGACTTCCTGACCAAGCCATTCGACCGCCGCGAGCTGATCGCCCGCATCCAGGCGATCGTCCGCCGCTCGAAGGGCCATCCGGAATCGACGATTCGCACCGGCAAGCTGCTCGTCAACCTCGACAGCCGCGTGGTCAGCGTCGATCAGAGCCCGCTGCACCTTACCGCCAAGGAATACGGCATCCTCGAGCTGTTGAGCCTGCGCAAGGGCACAACGCTGACCAAGGAGATGTTCCTCAATCACCTCTATGGCGGCATGGACGAGCCCGAGCTCAAGATCATCGACGTGTTCGTCTGCAAGCTGCGCAAGAAACTCGCGCAGGCGACCGGCGGCGACCACTATATCGAGACGGTCTGGGGCCGCGGTTACGTGTTGCGCGATCCGGCCGAGACCGCCGTCCCGCAGCTTAAATCCGCCTGACGGCAACCGGCGGCCCTAGGCCCCGCCCGCCTCGCACACGATCCGGAACCCGCCCGGCGCCGCGGCGACGCGCAGCCGGCGGTCCAGCATCTTCGCCAGAAGGCCGGCGAAATAGGCCCCGACCGTGCGCGGGGTCAGCGCCTCGACCGGCGATGCCAAGGTCATCGCGCCGCTGGCTTCCGCCGAGGGGCCGGTGCCGTCGCCCTGCGCCGACACCGCTATCCCGCCGCCTTCGGCGAGCAAGGCCAGCTTTCCGCCGCGCGGCAGCGCCTCGGCCGCGATCATCAGCAGATTGCAACCCAGCCGCTGCCATGCCGCATCGAGACCGCGCGCCGCCTCGGCATAGTCGCAGGCAATCGCGCCGCCCGAAAAATATTGGCCGGCCAGCAGATGCGGCGGCGGCCCGGCAAGCGCGCCGTCGCTGAACCCATAAGCGAAACGAAAGAGCTGCAATCGCTTCGACGCGGCGCCGGCGCTGTCGCCGATCAGCGTCGCCGCCTGGCGGGCGAAATCCGGATCGTCGTCCTCGAGCAGTTCCGCGCCGTTGCCGATCGCCGCGATGGGGCCGGCCAGATCATGACACAGGCGCGCCATCAGCAGCTCCGAGACGCGCATGTCGATCATCATCGCCATGCCCGTCATGGTGTCATGGGAGTGAATTTGCCGCAAGCCGACCAGCATGCTGAGCGGATTGTGCAACTAAATTCATAAAATTAGCCGACGCACAACAGGTGCTCGCGGGAATTTGACGCGAGTTGACAGTGAAACGCCGCTAAAATAAAGCTTTCATCTGCTGGATCGAAGCTCATAACCAGCACGCGCGGTGTAATGGCAATGGCCGCGCCGCAGGAAAACAGATCACCGGGAGGACGATGCGCCATGTCATTTCTTGCGCGAGAACGAACGGTCGCGGCGCCCGGTTACAGCCGCTGGCTGATCCCGCCGGCGGCGCTTTGCGTGCATCTCTGCATCGGCCAGGCTTACGCTTTCAGCGTGTTCAACCTGCCGATGACCAAGCTGCTCGGCATCACCCAATCGGCCCCCGACGATTGGAAACTGACCGATCTTGGCTGGATATTCTCGATCGCGATCTTCGTTCTCGGTTTTTCGGCGGCGATCTTCGGGCGCTGGGTCGAGGAAGGCGGGCCGCGGCGCGCGATGTTCACCGCGGCACTGTGCTGGGCGGGCGGGTTCCTGATCTCCGCCGTCGGCGTCTACATCCACAATTTGTGGATCGTCTATTTCGGCTACGGTTTTGTCGGGGGGATCGGGCTCGGCATCGGCTACATCTCGCCGGTTTCGACCCTGATCAAGTGGTTCCCCGACCGGCCCGGCATGGCCACCGGCATGGCGATCATGGGATTCGGCGGCGGCGCCTTTATCGCATCGCCGCTTTCGGTGTTCCTGATGGCGCATTTCTCCACGCCGACGCATGTCGGCGTTGCCGAGACCTTCATCGTGCTCGGCCTCGTTTATTTTTGCTTCATGATGGTCGGCGCCGTGATCGTCCGGGTACCCGCACCGGGCTGGGCACCGGCCAGCTACGTCGCGCCGGCGCAATCGACCAAGCTGATCACGCGCAACAACGTCTTCGTCTACGATGCGCTGAAGACGCCGCAATTCTGGCTGATCTGGTGGGTGCTGTGCCTCAACGTCACCGCCGGCATCGGCGTGCTCGGGCAGGCTTCGGCGATGAGCCAGGAAATGTTTCCGGGACGCATCACCGTGGGCGCGGCGGCCGGCTTTGTCGGGCTGATGAGCCTGTTCAACATGGGCGGCCGGTTCTTCTGGGCCTCGATGTCGGACCTGCTCGGGCGCAAGAACACCTATTTCATCTTCTTTGTGCTGGGCACGGTGCTTTATTCGATCGTGCCGTTCGCCGGCGGGACGGGAAACATCGTGCTGTTCGTGATCTGCTTCCTGGTCATCATCAGCATGTATGGCGGCGGCTTCGCGACCGTGCCGGCCTATCTCCGGGACATGTTCGGCACGCAGTATGTCGGCGCGATACACGGGCTGCTGATCACGGCCTGGTCGATGGCGGGCATCTTCGGCCCGGTAATCGTCAATTACATGCGCCAGTACTATGTCGATCACGGCGTGCCGAAGGCGCAGGCCTACAACACGACCATGTACGTCATGGCGGTGTTGCTGATCATCGGCTTCATCTGCAACGCCCTCGTCAAGGCGGTGCATGAACGCCATCACATGAAGCCCGAAACGGCCGACGCCGTCGGCATGGCGAATTAGGGAGGACTGGCGATGGCTTCGAACAACGGCCTGAAGCTCGTTCTGGCGTGGGGCTTTGTCGGCATCCCGCTCACCTGGGGGGTGATCGAAACGCTGCTCAACGCGCTCAAGCTGTTTCAGTAGCTTCCAGCAACCGGGCGGCCTCTTCCAGGTCGTCCGGCCGGTTGGCGTTGAAGAACGGGTCGATCGGCTGATCCGAGAATACCGCCTTCGCGAGGCGGTAGCGCGCGGTCCAGACATCGACCTTGCGGATACCCTCATCGACGACGGCCCGGCGCAAATCATCGCGCAGCCGTATCGGCCACAGCCCGATCACCGGGTGCGCCTGTCCGCCCGAGGCGGCGCAGGCAAGATCGGCGTTCTCAGCGGCCATCGCCTCGGCCAAACGGGCGACAAGGTCGGTCGGCAAAAACGGCGCATCTGTCGCGACGCTGACGATCATCGGGCAATCGGGTCGGTTCTCCGCCGTCCAGTCGAGCCCGGCAAGGATGCCCGCCAGCGGCCCCGCGAAATCGGGAACGCTGTCGGCGACGACCGGGAGGCCATAGGACGCGAAACGCGCCGGATCGCCATTGGCGTTGAGCACGAGGCCGCTGACCTGCGGCCGCAATCGCTCGATGACCCGATCGAGCAACGGCCGTCCGCCGAGCAGCCGGAGCGGCTTGTCGCCGCCGCCCATGCGCCGCGCAAGGCCCCCCGCGAGCAGCACGCCAATGATAGTCATACTTCTTCCGGCAAGCTTGCCTTGCGCGAATTGCGCGCGCCGTCCTCCGCCGCTTCACGCCCGTCGCTGTCGAAGACGATGCGCTCGGCGCCGCTGAGGGCGACAAAGCGGCGGCCTTTGGCGCGGCCGATCAGCGTCAGTCCCGCCTGCCGCGCGAGATCGACCCCCCAGGCGGTAAAGCCCGAACGCGAGATCAGGATCGGGATGCCCATCTGCACCGTCTTGATCACCATCTCGGAGGTCAGCCGGCCGGTGGTGTAGAAGATCTTGCCCGCCGGCGAGATGCCGTTGAGGTGCATGTAGCCTGCGATCTTGTCGATCGCGTTGTGGCGGCCGACATCCTCCATGTAGATCAGCGGCCGGTCCGCCTCGCACAACACGCAGCCGTGGATCGCGCCGGCGGCGAGATAGAGGCTCGGCGCGGTGTTGATCTTGCGGCTGAGCGCGTAGAGCCAGGAGGTCTTGAGGATCGCGGCGGGATCGAGGCGGATCTCGTCGAACTTTTCCATCAGATCGCCGAACACGGTGCCTTGCGCGCAGCCCGAGGTCAGCGTCTTCTTCTTCAGCTTGTCCTCGAAATTCGTCTGGCGGTCGGTGCGCACAACGACAACTTCGGGATCAGCCGGATCGTCGTAATCGATGCCGGTAATATGGTCCCCCGGCAGAAGCATGTTCTGATTGAGCAGGTAGCCGACCGCGAGGTAGTCCGGGTGGTCGCCGATCGTCATCATCGTGACGATTTCGCGGCCGTTGAGAAACAGGGTCAGCGGCCGCTCCATGACGACCGTGGTCTCGATCGGCTTGCCGTCATGGTCGATGCCGGGGACGGTGCGCGTCAGGCGCGGATCGTCGGGCGTGGGGCGAACGGCGAATTCTTCCATCACCGGATGATGGGACGCGCGAGGCGGCGCTTCAAGGATTCACGGCGAATGCAATTTCCTAGACCGTGCAATACACTTGTTACACGGTTTCGCACAAAACTGCCGAGTTCCGCCCAATTCGGTCAATTGCGCATCGGACGGAAATGACTATGCCCGACGTGAAGACACTTTACGACGAGGATTTCTTCGCTTGGTCCCAGCAGCAAGCTGACGCGCTGCGAGCGGCCGGGCGTTCGGGCTCGAACCAAAAGCTCGATTGGGAGAACCCTCGCCGAGGAGATCGAGAGCTTGGGCGGGTCCGATAGGCGAGAGTTGGCAAGCCGTATCGCCACCATCATCGAGCATCTCGTCAACTTGATCTGCTCACCGGCGCGGGATCCTCGACCGGGTTGGCAGCAAACAGTCCGCCGCGAAAGAGCCGAAATCGAGCGCATTCTTGACGATAGCCCCAGTCTGCGGCGCGAGGTTTCCGACGTCGCGTCCAAGGTCGCCGGCGGCGCCATCGAGCTGGCCCTGCGAGAGACGGAGTCCCGCGGCGAGTTGTCCCGTCCTCTTCAAGAAACGCTGAGGGCTAGGAAGTACCTCGACCTTTTCTCCTATACCCCCCGAGCAAATTCTCGGCGACTGGTTCCCGCCCGAGCCGGATAAGCCTTAACCGCTATTCCGCCGCGGCGCGCGCCATGATCACCGCCGGCACCCGTTCGAGGCAGGCCTTGAGGTCGTCCGGCCGGATCGGCTTGGCGATGAAGTCGTTCATGCCCGCCGCCAGGCAGCGGCGCTGATCCTCGACAAAGGCGTTGGCGGTCAGCGCGATGATCCACACGTCACGGCGATCCGGCATGTGCAGCGCGCGGATTGCAGCCGTCGCGGCGAGGCCGTCCATATCGGGCATCTGCACATCCATAAACACCATGTGGTAGGGCGCCATGCGCACCGCCTCAACCGCCTCCAGCCCGTTGGACGCGGCATCAACCCGGCAGCCGAGCTTTTCGAGCATCTGCTTGACGACGACCTGGTTCACCTGGTTGTCCTCGGCGACGAGCACCCGCATCCCGGCCCCAAGCGTCGCTTGCATCGCCGGGTCGACCGTCGGCGCGACCATGCCTGCGGCGGCCGCTAACGCCTCGGGCGGACTCGCCAATGCCGCCAAGATCAATGACGGCGGACACGGCTTCGCCAGCACCGCGGCGACGCCAGCGGCACTTGCCTGCTGCCCCAGGTCCGGGCTGGCCGACGAGGTCGCCAGCACCAGCCGCATCCCGGCGAGCGTCGGCTCGGCGCGGATCAACCGCGCCAATGCGATCCCATCCAGGCCGGGCATCGCGTGATCGAGTACCGCCGCGGCATACCCGGCACCGTCACGCGCTGCCGTCAACGCCTGAGCGACAACCCCGTCCGGCTCGGCGACCGCCTCGACCACCGCGCCCCAGGCGGTGAGCTGTTTTGTCAATATCTCGCGGTTGATCGCGTTGTCGTCGACGATCAGGACGCGCATGCCGCTAAGATCGGCTTGCGGCAGTGTCGCCGTGGCGCCGCGCGCCGGGGCCAGCGCCGCGGTGAACCAGAACTGGCTGCCCTGTCCCACGTCGCTGGCGACGCCGATCGTGCCGCCCATCAGCGCGGCCAGCCGCCGCGAGATCGAGAGGCCAAGCCCAGTGCCGCCGTAACGGCGCGCCACCGATGGGTCGCCCTGGCTGAACTGCTCGAACAGCGTCTCCAGCACCGGACCCGGAATGCCGATGCCGCTGTCGGCGACATCGAAGCGCAGCAGGAAGCGCTCACCCTTCGGCTGGCTGTCACGTCGCGGCGCCGGCGCGACAGAGATCGCGACACCCCCCTTTTCGGTGAATTTGATCGCGTTGCCGACGAGGTTGTAGAGGATTTGGCGCAGTCGCCCGGCGTCGCCAAACGCCGAGGCCGGCGTGCCGGGCGCCATGTAGAAGCCGAGGTCGAGCCCCTTCGCGTGGGCGCGCGGCGCCATCATGTTGCAGACGCTTTGCACCAGCGGCTCGATGTCGAAATTACCTTCGTCGAGCACCAGCCGGTCAGCTTCCAACCGCGACAGGTCGAGAATGTCGTTGATGACCGACAGCAGATGGTCGGCGGAGTCGCGGACGATCTCGGCGTAGCGCCTTTGCTCGGTCGTCAGCTGCGTATCGAGCAGAAGTCCCGTCATGCCGACGACGCCATTCATCGGCGTGCGGATTTCGTGACTCATCACCGCGAGAAATTCAGATTTCGCGCGATTGGCCTGCTCGGCACGCTCGATGCTCGTCACCAGCGCGCGCTCGGCATGTTTGCGCTCGCTGATGTCGCGCATGATGATCGCGACCTTGCGCATGCCGGCATCGAAGAAGTCGGCGAAAGCCACCTCCATGTCGAATGTCGTGCCGTCGGCGCGCCGGCCGACGAACTCGCGTGAGCCGCTAGCAGTCGCCTGCGCCACCGGCGATCCGGCCTTGGCGAAATAGACGCGGAAGCCGGCCGCGTCCGCTGCCGCCAGGTCGACGATGTTGCGGCCGCGCAACCGGTTCGCCGAATAGCCGAAATTCCGCGCGGCCGCGGGGTTGACGATCTCGATGACGCCGTCGCTGGTCGCGGTGAGGATCGCGTCGTGCGCTGTCTCGATGATCGCGCGGAAGCGTTCGTTGCTGATCTGCAGCGAATCGAGCGCGTCCGACAAATGCTCGCGCTCGGCGCGCAGCTCGATATCGCGCGAGGCGAGCTCCGCCTCGAAGCGTTGGCGGCGCAGCATCTGGCGTGCGAGCAGCGCGGTGAAAGCGATCACCACCAGCGAGACGATCGTCGCCGCACCGATCAATCGCCAGCGACTGGCGTCGTACTCGGCGAAGATATCCTTGTCGGCGAGCCCGACCCCGACGACCAGCGGGTAATCGTGCAGAACGCTGTAGCTCATCACCCGGCGCACGTTGTCGAGGCCGCCTTCGCTGTAGATCGTGTGCTGCTCGCCATCGCTGTCGAGGTTGAGCATCACGTTCTCGCCGATCGTCAGCTCGGGGCGGAGGTTCTTCGCCCCGGGGGAGGCTCGGGCGAAGGACACGCGCGCGCGCACGATCCCGTCGCGGCCGACCAGCATAACCGTACCGCCGGGGCCGAGATCGACCGTCTCGTAAAAGCGCGCGAGGTAATAAGGATCGAGCGACACGATCAGCACGCCGGCAAAACTGCCATCCGGCGCGTCGAGCCGGCGCGACAGCGGGATCGTCCAGTGATCTCCGCCGCCCCTCACCGGCTTGCCGACGAACAGCGAATTTTGGTCATGGTTGACCTGGTAGAGGAAATAATCCTCGTTGCGCACCGAGGCGTAGACCGCGGCCGGCCCGTCGGTCGTGCCGACGATCGTGCCATTCTGGTCGGCCATCGAGATCTGCACCGACAAATCGTGCAGCAGCAGATCTCTGCCCGGCCAATCCCACAGCCGGAAATGCTGCGGGTCGCTTTCATAGCCGCGCTTCAAGATCAGAAACGCCTGATCGACCTCGCCGAGCGTACGGCGGATATGCTCCTCGAAGGCGCGCGCCAGGTTCGAGGTGTGCTTGCGCGCCTCTTCGAGGATCGCGCTTTTTTCGGCCGCGAGCTGCTGCATCACGCCACCGACGATCAGCAACACGACAAGCGCGCCGAACAGCACCATCGCGAACGGCAGCCAGCCGCGCCGGACGAGGCTCAGCGCCGGGTCCGGCACGTCGTAATGCGACTCCTCGTGTTCCGCTGGATCGCTCAGACCCGCGCCCTTTCATAATCTACCCCGGACACCCCGCAGAGGCTCATCGCACAAGGTTACTTTTAAGCTAAATTTGCAAGCGCCGGCCGCGTTTGGCCGGCCACGTATAGCTAATGTCGTGGGCGTTTAGTCATTTGAAACCATGGAAAGCTATCATCGCGGGTTCTGGTGGAGACGGCATGACGACAAAACCGCGCCTGCTTCTGGTCGAGGACACGCCCTCGATCCTGCGCATCTACCACGAAGTTCTGAAGAAGCTCGACGTCGACCTGATTGACGCAGCAACCGGCGCGCGCGCCGCCGAAATCCTCGACGAGACGATCCCCGACGTCATCCTGCTCGATGTCGAGCTGCCGGACGCCAACGGCATCGACATCCTGAAACGCATCCGCGCACGCAACCTGCCCTCGGCGGTGATCGTCATCACCGCGCACGGCTCGGTAAAGGTCGCGGTCGATGCGATGCGCGAGGGCGCCTACGACTTCATCATGAAGCCGTTTCCGCCCGACCGGCTGATCGTGACCGTGCGTAACGCGCTCGAACGCCGCCAGCTGCAGACCCTGGTCGCCGCCAACGACATCGCCAGGGAAGGCAAGTTCCACGATTTGCTCGGCGCCTCGCTGCCGATGCGCGCCGTCTACACCGTGATCGAGAGCGCTGCCGCGAGCCGCGCCACCGTGTTCGTTACCGGCGAAAGCGGCACCGGCAAGGAGCTTTGCGCGGGCGCGATTCATCAGCTTTCCCCACGCCGCAACGGCCCATTCGTCGCGATCAATTGCGGCGCGATCCCGCGCGAGCTGATGGAAAGCGAGATGTTCGGCCACGTCAAAGGCGCGTTCACCGGCGCGGTGACAAACCGTGACGGTGCGATCAGCCGGTCCCACGGCGGCACGTTGTTCCTCGACGAGATTTGCGAGATGGATTTGACCTTGCAGGTCAAATTGCTGCGCGTCATCCAGTCGGGCGAGTTCCAGAAGGTCGGCGGCAACGAGGTCGAGCGCGCCGATGTGCGCTATGTCTGCGCCACCAATCGCGATCCCTGGGCTGAGGTGCAGACCGGCCGATTCCGCGAGGATTTGTATTACCGGCTGCATGTCGTGCCATGCGCCATGCCGCCGCTGCGCGAACGCGACGATGACATCCTGCTGCTCGCCCGTCACTTCCTCGGCCTCTACGCCAAGGAAGAGGGCAAGGACTTCGCCGATTTCGAAGAGGGCGCCATCCGCGCGCTGCGCCGCTACCCATGGCCGGGCAATATCCGCGAGCTACAGAACGCGCTGCGCAACGTGGTGCTGTTCAACCAGGGCCGACTGGTCACCGAAGCGATGCTGAACCACCTCGACCGCAACGCGACGCCGCGCCTTGCCACGGCGCCACAGCCCATCGCCGCGCTCTCGCCGGCGCGCCTCACCGGCGCTGCAGAGGCCCGCGCCGCAGTGAAACCGCTGTGGATGGTCGAGAAAGAAGCGATGGAGGAAGCCATTGCGCTGTGCAACGGCAACATCCCGCGCGCCGCGGCCCTCCTCGAGATCAACCCGTCGACGATCTACCGCCGCAAGGCCGAGTGGGAAAAGGAGCGCCTGCTGTCGGCGGGGTGAGTTCAACTCCCTCTTCGCTCGTGCCCAGACTTGGTCCGGGCATACTGAAACGACAGTCGAGCTTCTCGTGGCCGGCCGGGCTAAACCGGGCCACCAACGAATTTATTGCAGCAACTTTGCGGAAAGCGCGCTTTGCGTCTCCGCCGCGAATTGACCCAGCGCGGCGATCAGCTTCGACAAGTCCGGCGACCCGGTACTGGCCGCGGTTTCGACCGCCAGCGCCGCTTCGGACAAGGCGACCGCTCCCAACTGTCCGGCGCTGCTTTTCAAGGAGTGGGCGGCGCGGCCAATCGCGACCCGGTTCGCTCCTGGCGCAGCCATCGCCGCGGTCAGCTCTCGGCATTCCTCAAGGAACAGCACGATGACGCCACGCGCCGCCTCCTCGCCGATCGCCTCGATCAACATGTCGAGCACCTCGGCGTCAAGCATCGGGCTCATGCCGGGCGGAATCGCTTGCCGGTACCGACGAGCTTCTCGCGCGGCAGCCGCACCGAGCGCGTCGGGTCAGTGACCGCATGACCGATCACCGAGGCCTGGCGGCCATGCCGCGCAAGGATCGCCAGCGTCTTATCGGCATCGGCCTCGGCGACCACGACGCAAAACCCGATGCCCATATTGTAGACCTCGAACATCTCGGCGCGGCTGACCCCGCCGAGCTTCTCGATCAGCCCGAAAAGCGGCGGCGGCGCAGGCAGATCGTCAATCACGAAACCGATCTCGGCAACGACGCGCGGCACATTGAGCAGCCCATCTCCCGTAATATGACTCAATGCTTTAACCGACGATACTTCATTCAACACATCGAGAATTTCCGGCACGTAGATGATCGTCGGCCGCAGCAATTCCTCGCCGAGCGTGCAACCGAGCTCGGCGACATGCGTATCGATCTTGACGCCGGCCTGCTCGAAGAACACCCGCCGCGTCAGGGTCATCCCATTCGAATGAATACCGCTCGACGGAATGCCGATCACCCGGTCGCCCGGCTGTAGATCGCGGCCGACGATGATGCGGTCGAGCGCCACTGTGCCGACCGCGGTCCCGACGAGGTCGAAACCTCGCACCACGTCGCGCAGTTGCGAAATTTCGCCGCCGGTGATCGAGATGTTCGATTGCCGCGCCCCCTCGGTGAGGCCGATCGCGATGCCGTCGATCATCGCCGCATCGGCCTTCTCGACCGCGATGTAATCGACCAGCGACACCGGCCGCGCGCCGACGCACAGCAGGTCGTTGACGTTCATCGCGATGCAGTCGATGCCGATCGTGTCGTACTTCTTCATCATGTCGGCGATCATCGCCTTGGAGCCGACGCCGTCGGTGGTGATCGCGAGCCCCGTACCGCCGATATCGATCACATTGGCGAAATAGCCGATCGGCAGCTGCACCGCGCCAAAGCCCGATTTCGGCCAAGTGCCGACAATGCGCGAGACGATGTTATTGAGCCCGGCATCCGCCTCGGCGATGTCGACGCCGGCCGCCTTGTGCTGGTTTTCGGCGATATTGCGTCCCGCCAAATCGGTCGCCTCAAAAAGAAAGCCCGCCGACCCGCTTGATAGCGGGTCGAGCGGGCCGTCTCAACTGCCCGGTCTTAGCCGACGTGCTTCTGGATGAACGCGTGCACCGGCGCGTGGGTTACGTCGGTGTTCCGCGCGGCATTGTCGAAATAGGCGATCTCGATCTCGCCGCCGGCTTTGCGGTAGTTCGATACGAACCGCTCGGGCTCGTTGCCTGGGAAGTCCGAATCGGGGTCGTGATAATCGTGCGTGTTGTCGGGACGGCCCTGCAGCCAGACCGCCGGCGGCATGACTACCTTCTCGCCGCGCTCGAGGATCAGCATCGGGTTGCCTTCGGCCATTCCGGCCTCGTCGCGCCAGTAGATCTCGTGCTTCTTGTCCATGCCGACGGCCCAGCCCGGCGGGTTGCCGCCCGCGACTAGCGCCTTCGCGTGCTTGTAGCGCGACAGCGGATTGATCACCGGCCACAGCATGAAGACGCCGCGCACGCTCGCATCGTCGCAGCCCTGGCACGCAATCGCCTTGTAGCGCGGATCGTTCGGCCGCATCGCCACCAGCATCGCGAGGTGGCCGCCGCTCGACGCGCCGCCAATCGCGACCCGGTTCGGGTCGATCTTCAGCTCCTTGGCGTGCGCCTTGACCCAGCGGATGCCATAGCTGATGTCGGCGAGCGTTGTCGGGTAACCGTCCGGCCCGTGCCGGAAATTGAGCGTCGGCATCACCACGCCGCGTTCAGCCAGATACTCCCCGAGGCCCGTGCGATCGTTCAGATCTCCGTTGTTCCACGCTCCCCCGTGCAGATCGATGAAGCACGGGAACGGCCCGGGCCCTTCCGGCTTGAAGATGCGAGCCATGATCTTCCGCTCGCCGTGGCTCAGATAATTGACGTCCTCGCTCGTGAAGTTCGGCATGAGAAGAACCTCCCGGATGGTGCGGCGCGATCGAAGCGACGCGCTTGTTGGTGGGTATAGCGTAATCCCTCCGCTTCGGCTCGACCAATGCTTTCGAGGCATGAGCGGGGGTTCTCTCGCGCGATGCCCCTTCCCGTCTCGTTCTATGCTCTGGCCTTCGCGTTTCCGGCTCGGCGCTCGCTCGATGGCCGGCCCCCGCCTCCAGCGAGGCAAGGTCCATCACCCCGGCATCAGCCGGTTTCGCCGTGGCAGCCTCCGCGGACGCGATCGGGTTCAACACGGCGAGGGATGGAGCATGATGCGGCGGCGCGGCGGATGCCATGACGCGAGCGCTGGCTTTTGGAGGCGGTACGGCGGCTGCTAAGACTGATGAAGTCGGAGGCCGCGGCGGCGCGGTCGCTACCGCTGGCGGCGGCGGAGGCGGCATAGTCGCGGCCTCGGCTTTCGGCACGACCGCCGCTACCGCGCTGTTGACCAGCGTCGCGGCCGCTACCGGCGCCTGAGCCGCGGCGGTTACCGCCATGCCGACCGGCGACGTGTTTTCGGCGAAGGCTGTCCCTAGACGGAACCCGCCATAGTCCGCGCTCGCCTCGTTGGCGTCGTGGTTGAACGCCAGATTGCCGAAGCGCTCGCCCGCCGGCGCCTGCTTGATGTTCCAGGCCGTGTAGCCGACGGTGCCGTCCCATGCGGTCGAGCCCGACAGCCAGGCGTATTGCGCCAAGCCCGCGCCCTTGATCTCGGCGCACACCGCGCCGGAACCGTAAACCCCGATCCGGTACGGCGACCTGCCGCCGCCGGCCGCCGCGAGCCCGGCATTGACGCCGCGGAAATACTGGTCGATCTGGTACAGCGCATCGCCGCGCGCGTTGAAATCGACCGCGAAGTAGATCGCGCTGCCCGGTGGCTGTCCCACCGCCCGCGCCTGGCGATAGGCGGCCATCGCATCGGTGTAGCCGGAGGCATAGCTGAAGTAGATCGGATTGGTCGAATGCCATTCCCAGACGGTGACGATCTTCACCCCGGCGGCCGACAGCGCCCGTGCCTCGCTAGCCGACAGTGCCGGCCAGCGCGATGACGGATCGCGATAATAGCGGGCGACGAAATTGAGCCACGGCCGGCCCTGCAGCTCGGCGGCGACATTGCTCGAGTTCGGTCGCCATGTCGATGCCGTGCACGCCGTTGGCTTGCGGCATCGGAACCGACGGCAGCGGCGTTGGCTGGGAGGCACAGCCCGCGAGCAGCAATGCCGCAAGCAGCCACGCAAGTTTCGTCAATCGCAACAACCGTGCTCCCCTGCCCCGCCCCAAGGCAGCGTCACATTTACCTGTTTCGGCCGAGTTTTTCCACCGACAATTATTGCCGATTACCTGACGTACTAAGGGCGAGTTCTGTGTCCTCTTCGATGTCGCAGGCAGAGCGGTCGTTAAACCTTAACGCGATTGCCCGACGATAGGGTAATCCGCGATTATCGCATCCGGCGCCAACCGGCGGAATACGCTACGCTTTTGCGCCGCGCGCTTTTATTCTTGCCCCAAGCACGCGTCGCGGAGGATAGGCCATGAAGCTGATGTGGTTCCATTTGATGCCCTATACGGAGCTTCCCGACGATTTCCGCGAGAAGCATCCCTCGGTCTGGGTCGACATCCATTCCTCGCTGTTCGACCCGCGGCGCGCGCATCACATGTACAACGACTTCATGGACGAGCTCGAATACGCCGCGGAATGCGGCTTCGACGCGGTCTGCGTCAACGAGCACCATTCGAACGGTTATGGGCTGATGCCGTCGCCCAACCTGATCGCCTCGTCGCTCGCCCGCCGCACCACCGACACCGCGATCTGCGTGATGGGCAATTCGCTGGCGCTTTACAACCCGCCGACGCGGGTCGCCGAAGAGTTCGCGATGATCGACTGCATCTCGGGCGGCCGGCTGATCGCCGGCTTCCCGGTCGGCACGCCGATGGACACCTGTTTCGCCTACGGCCAGAACCCATCGCAACTGCGCGAGCGTTATTACGAGGCGCACGACCTCGTCATGAAGGCGTGGCAGGAGAAGGACACCTTCGCCTTCAACGGCCGCTTCAACCAGCAGCGCTACGTCAACATCTGGCCGCGGCCGATCCAACGGCCGCATCCGCCCGTCTGGATCCCCGGCGGCGGGTCGGTCGAGACCTGGCAGTGGTGCGCGAAGATGGACTACGTCTACGCGTATCTGTCGTATTTCGGCTACAAGGACGGCCAGGCGACGATGACCGGGTTCTGGGACGAGATGAAGCGTCTCGGCAAGGATTCGAACCCCTACCGCGCCGGGTTTCTACAGTTTGTCGGCGTCGCAGAATCGCGCGAACAGGCGATGGAGCTCTACGCCGAGCCGGCGGAGTATTTCTATGGCCGCTGTCTGCGGGTCGACCCGAAATGGGCGATGCCGCCGGGCTACATCACCGAGGCGACGCAGCGCGCCGGCATCCAGGGCCAGATAGGCCGCGCCGCGAGCCTCAACGCCCGCCAGGCGGCGCGCGCCACGACCAGCATGGAGGACATCGTCGATCGCGGATACGTGATCATCGGCTCGCCCGACGAGGTCGTAGAACAGCTCACCACCGTCGCGACCAGCCTCAATGTCGGCCACCTGATGATGCTCTTGCAGTTCGGCAACATGAACAAGGAGCTGGCCAAGTACAACACGCGGCTCTTCGCCGAGAAGGTGCTGCCGCGGCTCAGCCCCATTCATTCGGAATGGGAGGATCATTGGTGGCCGGAGCCGATGGAGCGCCGCGAGCGCGCCGAATTGCCGTCCTTCGCGCCGATGCACGCGGCGGAATAGCAAGAGCACGTCAGCACTCACGGACCCTGGCGAACGCAACACCTTGCGAAAACCAATCGGAGGAGCTCCGCATTGAGAAACATCATCGCCGGCCTCGCCATCGCCGGGATCGCCCTGACAACCGCGATGAGCGACGCCCCGGCGCGCGCCGCCGATGTCTTCACGCTGACCTCGCCGGCCTTCCAGGACAACGGCACGCTGCAGGTCAAGAATGCCGGCGACCGCAAGGAGAGCCCCAATTGCGTCGGCGAGAACGTGTCGCCGCCCTTCGCCTGGTCGAACGCGCCGGAGGGCACCAAGAGTTTCGTGCTGCTGATGTTCGACCCCGAGGGCCGCGCCCCGCAGGGCGTATCGCACATGGTGATCTACGGCATCCCGGCCTCGGTGACCGGGTTTGCCGAAGGCGAGCTCAGCCAGCCCTCCGACAAGTTCGTCGGCGGCAAGAGCACGATGAACATGGCGGTCTATGCCGGCCCGTGCCCCCCGGCCAATATCGACTGGCATCATTTCATCTTCACGCTGATCGCCACCGACCTCGACCCCAAGGCGCTGCAGCCGGGCCTCACGCGTGAAGAGCTGGTTCCCGCGCTCAAGGATCATGTGAAGGGCGTCGCCGGACTGATCGGCCGGTTCAAGCACCCTTGACGCGACGAGGCTTGTCTCATGACGGCGCCGGACGTGGCGCCGCCAACGGGGATGTCTATGACCTATGACCGCAGCTGAACGATATCCGGCGAAAACACCGCGTCCAGCTCCGTCACGCCTTTCAGCACGATTGTCGAGCCGTCGCGCAGCGTGATCCTCGTGTCCTGACCGCTGTTCACAAGGTCAGCCCGCACCCGGCCAGGATTATCGGCGGAGGGCAACCTCCTGCGATCGCAAGATTTCGTGGCGGCGTTAACCATAATCCATTGATCGTAAATCCGCCGCCGCTGGCGGGACAATGTACAAGCGGGCACAACCTGTTTCGACGCGTTACGATGTCGTGACAGCGCCGGGGCGCGACTCAGCGGTCGTTGGTGCGCGTCCGGTCGATGATCCCAGCGCTGCGCAACGCCGCGATCTCCGCTTCGCCATAGCCCAGCGCGTCGCGCAGCACCGCTTCGGTGTGCTGGCCGAAGGTCGGCGGCGCTGTGACCGGCGGCTGCTTGGCGCCCGGAAATTTGATCGGACGCCCGGCGACTTTCATCCGGCCGATTGTCGCGTGCTCGGTCTCGACCACCATCTCGCGCGCCAGCGCGTGCGGGCTCGACAGCGCGGCCGTGACGCCAAGTACCGGCGAATGCGGCACGTCGGCCTCCTGCAGGCGCTTTTCCCATTCGGCGACGGTTTTCGTCCGGGTCACCTCGGCGATCATCGCGTCCAATTGGTCGCGGTGGTCGCGCCGCCCGGTCGGGTTCGCGAAGCGTGAGTCGGCGGCGAGGTCGGGCCGCTCCAGCGCCTTGCACAGATTGCCCCAAAATCGCTCCGACAAAACCGCGATGATGATCGACCCGTCCGACGCCGGAAAGCTGCCATAAGGGACGATGCTCGGGTGGCTCGACCCCATCGGCGGCGGGTCGTCGCCGGTGATGAAGGCGAGCTGGGCGAAATAGCCCAGCATGCCGATGAGCCCGTCCAAAAGGCTGATATCGATCAGCCGCCCTTTGCCGGTGCGGTGCCGCTCGTGCAGCGCGGCGAGGATCGCCTGCGGCCCGAACACGCCGCCCACCATGTCGCCTAAAGGAATGCCGAGCTTCACCGGCATATGGCCGCGCTCGCCGTTGATGCTGAGCGCGCCCGACAGCGCCTGGGTCACGATGTCGAAGCTGGGTTTGTCGCGCAGAGGCCCCGACAGGCCGAACCCGCTGATCGCGCAATAGATGAGGCCGGGATTGATCTCGGCCAGCGCCTTGTAGCCGAGCCCCAGCCGGTCCATCACGCCCGGCCGGTAGTTCTCGACCAGGATGTCGGATTTGGCGGCCAGGCGGCGCAGGATTTCCTTGCCCTGCTCCTGCTGCAGGTCGACGACGAGGCTCTTCTTGTTGCGGTTGATGCCGAGGAAATAGTGGCTCTCGCCGCCGGCAAAAGGCGGGAAATGCCGCGTTTCGTCGCCGGTTTCCGGCGGCTCGATCTTCAAGACCTCGGCGCCGAGATCGCCGAGGCTTTGCGTCGCGAACGGCCCGGCCAGCACGCGGGTAAGGTCGATGACCCTGATCCCCGCGAGCGGCCCGGGCCAGGTTTCTTGATTTGGTTCAGTCACATTCACACCCAACTCGTCCTTCCCGCGAAAGCGGGAACCCAGGGCTAGCGACGATCCGATTGCCTTGGGTCCCCGCTTACGCGGGGGAGGCGATGAAATTCTGACCCGGCGGCTAACCCTTCGCCGCGGTCACCATGATCTCGACCAGGATCTCCGGCCGTGCCATATCGGCGCGCACGCAGGCGCGGGCCGGCGGGTTCTCCGGATCGACCCAGGCGTTCCACACCTCGTTCATTTGCGAGAACAGCGCCATGTCCTTGATCCACAGATTGGCGGTCAGGAGGTTCGACTTGCTGGTGCCCGCCTGCTTCAAATAATCGTCGATCTTGGCAAGTATCTGCCGGGTCTGGCCCTGGACGTCCTGGGTGGCATCGGAAGCGGTGAGGCCGGCCAGAAAGACGCGATTGTCGTGGATGACGGCGCGGCTCATGCGGGGCCCGGGTCCCTGTCCGACATCGATGCGGGTGACAGCCATGGTTGTTCTCCTTGCTTGGATGGAAGTTGAGTCAGCCGGCGGCCTCGTCCGTGAAGTTGACGACGCGCTTGCCGAAGGTGTGGATGCCGTAGGTAACGAGCGGCTTGTCGCCGAGCACGCGGAAGCCGTGCACCCGCTCGGCGGGGATCGAGATCGTCACGCCCGGCTCCATCGCGATGGTGCCGGCCTCGCCGGCGAGCCAGGCCTCGCCCCTGCCGTCGAGCACGGTCAGCACCTCGACATAGGGGTGCGAATGCTCGCGCGTCGCGTAGCCCGGTTCCGAGGTTTGGATGCCGGTGCGGATCGGGATGCCGGCGCCGTTGTCATCGCCGATCAGCGTGCGATAGGTCGCGCCGCCGGGAAACGGCACCACCGGACGCTCGTCCTCGCGGATCACGGTAAGAGGCTCGGCCATCGACGGCTCCTTCGAAACTGCGGCGTGACCATAGCACGGTGTGCGCGATATCCTCTTCGCCATGACGCGGCGCCGGCTTTTTTGCATCGTCTGCGCCGCCGTGTTGCTCACGGCGTTCGGTGCCGGCGCGCAGCAGCCGAGCGGGCCAGCGAACGGCAATTACCTCGGCTCGCGCCTTATGGAGACCGAGCCGCAAGGCCCCTGCCCGCCGGACATCCCCGCCCTCTACCAGGCCTACGAGATCGTTACCGGCACCGATATGCGCCAGCGCCCCTGGGGCTTTGCGCAGACGCTGCGCGAGGTGCTGGTCAAGGTGTCGGGCGACCCGCGCCTCAAGACCGACCCGCGCACCGCGCCGCTCGCCGAGCGCGCCGCCGATTTTGTCGCTTGCTTCCGCTATGCCGACGAGATGGCGGATGTGCCGCTGCACGACGAGCAGGGCACCTACGACCGGCCGTACAAGCTCACCGTCACCTTCGCTCCGGCCAAGATCGACGCGCTGCTGGCGACGCTCGACGACCACCCGTGGCGCGGCGAGCGGCCGGCGGTCGTACCGGTGTTGCTGGTGCATGGCCGCAAGCCGCCGCCCTATCTGCTGACCGCCGACGCGCCTGCAGGGGCCGAGCAGCGCGGCGCCTTCGCCACGGCCGCCGGCCAGTTCGGCCTGAAGTTTCGCATCCCCACCAACGCACAACTCGCGGCCTGGGCCGTCACCCTCAACCATTTCCCGTCCGCGCTGCCGCCGCCCGCCGTACGCGAGGCCCCAAAGGAAGCCATCGTCCTCGGCACGCTCGACTGGAGCGAAACTCTCCCAGGCTGGATCGGCAAATGGCGGATGCGTTGGCACAATGTCGATCACGAATGGGCTGTGCGCGGCGTCAATTATGACGCCGCGTTTCGCGACATCGTCGCCGGTGTCGAGCTGATCGCCTCAGGCAACGGCTCGCCCGACCCCGACCGCGGCGAGCATTAACGAACGTTCTCCAGCCTCACCCCCCACCCAAACCCTCCCCATCCAGGGGGAGCGCTACCTACCGCACTCCTCCCCCCTGGTGGGAAGGTCGGGAGGGGTAACTTTTGGAGCTCGACATTTCGGTCGCCGCCGAAATGAGGTCGATTGTAGGATGAGCCGTCGCTCTCTCGCCTCGGGACCCCATCGACCATGAAAAACGACGACCGGCCACGCCATTACCGCAAGGACACGCTGCTCACCCATGTCGGCCGCAACCCCGAGGCCAATTTCGGCGTCGTCAACCCGCCCGTTTATCACGCCTCGACGATCCTCTCGAAGAACATGGCCGAATGGGAGGCGAAGCGCGCCGCGCCGCCCTTTAGCGGGGTGCGCTATGGCCTGCACGGCACGCCCGGCACCTTTCCACTCGAGGAGCTCTTGGTAAAAATCGAGGGCGGCTACCGCGCGATGCTTATGTCGTCGGGCCTCGCGGCGGTGACCGCGCCGCTGCAGGCGCTGTTGGGCGTCGGCGACCATTGCCTGATGGTCGACAGCGCCTATGGCCCGGCGCGCAATTTCTGCGAGGGCATCCTCAAGAAATGCGGCGTCGAAACGACCTATTACAACCCGCTGATCGGCGAGGGCATCGCCCAGCTGATGCGGCCCAACACCAAAATCGTCTATTGCGAGTCGCCCGGCTCCTTGACCTTCGAGGTGCAGGACATCCCGGCGATCGCCGCGGTCGCGCACCGCCACGGCGCCAAGGTGCTGATGGACAACACCTGGGGCACGCCTTACCTATTCCGCTCGTTCGAGCACGGGGTCGACGTGTCGATCCACGCCGCGACCAAATACATTTGCGGCCATTCCGACGTGATGCTCGGCGCGGTCATCTGCAACGAGGAAAGCTTCCTCACCGTGCGCACCGCGATGGCGCAGATTGGCCATTCGGCGGCGCCCGACGACGTGTTTTTTGCCCTCAGAGGCATGCGCACGCTGTCCGCCCGCCTCGAACGCCATCAGAAAAACGCGCTTCAGGTCGCCCAATGGCTGCAGACCAGGCCCGAGGTGTCGCGCGTGCTCTACCCGGCCCTCCCCGAAGACCCAGGTCACGCGATCTGGAAACGCGATTTCCTTGGTGCGTCAGGGCTGTTCGGGGTGGTTTTTAAACCGGCATCGAAGGAACAGGTCTACGCGATGATCGATTCGCTCGACCTCTTCGGCATCGGCGCGAGCTGGGGCGGCTTCGAAAGCCTGATCCAGCCGGCCTATCCGCACAACAGCCGCACCGCGACCAAATGGGACCCAAGCGAGCCGCTCGTCCGCATCCATATCGGCCTCGAAGACCCGCAAGATTTGATGGCCGACCTGGCGCAGGGGCTCGAAAAGCTGAAAAAGTCGCCGTGATGACCAGGCGCTGCCGAGCGGGCCGTTAAGAGAAAGGAGTTGCCGTGCCGCCCCTCATTCTCTCCTCCGACTCTCATGTGTTCGAGCCGCCCGACCTGTGGCAGACCCGCATCGACAGGGCGCTCCGCGGCCGCGCGCCGCGCATTGAGCGTATCGACGGCGCCGACGCGGTCGTCGTCGAGGCGGATCAGGTGCTTTCGGGGATCGGCCTCATCTCCAATGCCGGCGCGCGGTTCGACGCGCCGGAGACGATCTCCGCCCAGGGCCGCTTCGAGGATGTGCACCGCGGCGGCTATGACCCCGACCAGCATTTGACGGACATGGCGCTCGACGGGGTAGCCGGCGAAGTTCTCTATCCCTCGCAAGGGCTGTTCTACTTCAAGGTCGCGGACACGAAGCTGATGTCCGCGATCTTTCGCACCTACAACGATTGGCTCGCGGAGTTCTGCCGCACCGATCCCGCGCGCCTCAAGGGCATCGCGATGATCAACCTCGACGACGTCGAGGACGGGATCAGCGAGCTGGAGCGCACCGCCCGGCTCGGTCTTTCCGGCGCGATGATCACCGAATATCCGGCCGAAGACCGGCGCTACGACCAGCCCGAATACGAGAAGTTCTGGGCTGTCGCCGCGTCGCTCGATATGCCGCTTAGCCTGCACACCGCGACGCGGCGCCAGGGCAAGATCCGCGGGGTCGGCCCCGGAACGCTGCGCGACGCCAGCAGCCGCGCGACCAAGGCGTTCTATCCGGCGCTGTCGATGTGCGACATGATCTTTTCCGGCGTCTTCGAGCGGCACCCCCGCCTCACGCTCGCCATCGTCGAGTTCGAGCTGGCCTGGGCTCCCAATGTCGTCACCTCGATGGACTACACCTACCGCGAGCGCCATGGCGAGGCGATCTACCGCTTCAAGGATGGCCTGCTGCCGAGCGATTTCTTTCGCCGCAATGTCATGTTGAGCTTCCAGGAGGACGCGGTCGGCATTCGCCTGCGCGACGTGATCGGCGTCGACAACATGATGTGGGGCTCGGACTACCCGCACAGCGAGTCGACGTTTCCGCAATCGCGCAAAATCCTAGCGGAGATCCTCGCCGGCGTGCCGGCCGACGAGCAGGCCAAGATCGTCGGCGGCAACACCGCCCGCGTCTACGGCTTCGATGCGGCGGCGCTGGCCATCGCGGCCTGAGAACAGGGCCGGCAAGGATAATTCCTTATCGTCATTCCCGCGAAAGCGGGAACCCCATGAACGCTGGCTTTTGCCGCCGGGCTCCGGCCCGAATTCATGGGGTTGCCGGGTTCACCGCTGCGCGATGCCCCGGAATGACAGCGGAAAGATCACCGACGGCGTCGAGGCGGGGTTTTGGTAGGCTGAGGCTTTGCCGCAGGCGGCTTTACGGGCGCGCTGGGAGCGCCGATCGGAGGCGCGCTGGCGCTGAACCCGCGCAACGCCAGATAGAACCCGAGAACCAGTGGGATCGCCGCATAGACGTAGTAGAAATCGACGACATGCGTGAGGTCGATAATGCCGGCCATCACGTCCGGCGGCACGAAAAGCACCATGACGCCGCGCACCAGGATCGCCCAGCCGGTCAGGGTAACGATCAGTGGCCAGAACCCATTTCTCCAAACATTGTGAACCAGCACGATGGCCGCGCCGAAAACCACGCGGACAAAGCCCAGCAGCAGGAGCGGCGTGCGATCGACGCCGAGCTGACCCAGCGCCGCCAGCACCATCTCTTTATCCGCCAGCATCGCCACGGCGATGATCAGGGCCACCAGCCCGATCAGACGGCTCAAATAGATCGTCAGCGCCGGCACCGGCATCGCTGTCCCCCGCCCGGTTCCCCCGCGCGAAGAATAACACGCCGGGTTATGCCTCCTGTTGGACGATCGGCAGGGTGTGCGCCTTCACCTCACCCCGCCGACGACGGGCGTAGCGGTCGAGCCGGCGCCGCGCCGCGTCGAACGCGGCACGCACCGCGACGAAGACATCCTCGTGCGCCTCGAACTCGGTAGCGCCATGCCCGATGGTGATGACCTTGCCGGGAAGGGTCAGCTCGACGCAGAGATGGGTGACCCTCCCGGCCCGTTGCGGACGATGCCGGCCCTCGACAATCACCCGGCACGCGGTAAGCCGGTCGAAGACGCGCTCCAAATGCTCCGCGCGCTCGCGGATTTGCGCTTCGACCGCCGGAGAGGACGGCAGATCGCGAAAAGTTATCTGCAACGGAACGGTCATCGGCGTCTCCAGGGTTGGGGGAACGACGCAGCAGACAGCCACTTGCATATCGGGCCGGCAAAGCCGTGGCGCAACCCCGCCGTCGGGCGCAGAATGGACAAAACAACAATCGATCGCGGCTTCATCCAGGGAGGCTTGCCATGCCCGACTACAAGTTGATCTCCGCCGATTCCCACGTCAGTGAGCCGCCCGATTTGTGGTCGACGCGGGTCGACAAGAAATATCGCGACCGCGCGCCGCGGTTGGTGACCGACCTGCCCGGCAAGGACGGTGCCTATTTCCTTTATGAGGGCCATGCGCCGCATCCGATCGGCATCGGGCTCGGGGCCGGCAAGAGCCCCGAGGAGCTGAAGGAATTCCTCACCAAGGCCACCTATGCCGACGCAAGACCCGGCGGTTGGAACCCGGCCGAGCGGGTCAAGGACAATGCGCTCGACGGCGTCGAGGCCGACGTGCTCTACACGACGCTCGGCTTCCGCATCTTCTGGCTCAAGGACCAGGGACTGCAGGAAGATTGCTTCCGCGTCTACAACGACTGGCTCGCCGAGTTTTGTGGCTACGCGCCGGGCAAGATGGCAGGCTTGGCGATGATCTCGCTCTACGACCCGAAAGCCGGCGCACGCGAACTCGAGCGCTGCGCCAAGATGGGATTGAAGGGTGCGATGATCTGGTGCTCGCCGCCGCAGGACCAGCCTTACAGCTCCGAAGTCTACGACCCGTTCTGGGCCGCGGCGGAGGAGATGAAAATGCCGATCTCGCTGCACGCGATCACCGGCATGGGGGTGGAAAGCCAATGGAACTGGGGCGAGCGCTACATGCGCACCACCGTGCTCGGCTACGAGGTCGAGAAGACGTTCAGCGTGCTGATCTTCTCGGGCGTGCTCGACCGCTTCCCGAAGCTGCCGATCGTCTCGGCCGAAAACAACATCGGCTGGCTCCCCTACTACCTGCAGCGCATGGACCGCGTCGCCGAGCGCAGCCGCGCCTCGCACGGCTTTACCCAGAAGCTGAAACCCAGCGAATATTTTCGCCGGCAGATGTGGGCGACTTATATCGACGACTTTGTCGGCGTCGCGAACCGCGACTTTGTCGGGGTCGACCGCATCATGTGGTCGAGCGACTACCCGCACCAAGCCTCGTCCTGGCCGCACTCGCAGGAGGTGGTCGAGCGCGACTTCAAGGACGCCAGCGCCGAGGATCGCTTCAAGGTCACTCGCGGCAATGTCGCCGGGCTTTACGGGTTCGCAATCTGAAAGCGATACCCCTCGCCCGGTGATGTCGGGAGAGATTTCGGACGCGCAGCGACGCGAGGCCGCCCAATCGTGGCGGCGAGCGCTTGAGCTGACCGCGCCGATTGCGCAGCATCCGGAAGTCACCTTCCCGATCGTCATCGAACGCGCGGCCGAGCAATTCGGCGACACGGTGGCGCTGCTGTCCGACCGGGAGACGCTGAGCTACGCCGCGCTCGCCGAACGTGCCGGACGATACGCGGCATGGGCGCGGGCGCAATCGCTGGCGCCAGGCGAAGTCGTCTGCCTGATGATGCCGAACTGTCCCGAATATCTGGCGATCTGGCTCGGCGTCACCCGCGCTGGCGGTGTCGTCGCACTCATTAACACCAACCTCGTCGGCGACGCGTTGCGCCACGCGATCAGCATCGTGCGGCCGCGCCATGTGATCGTCACTACGGAGTTTCTCGATGCCGTCGCTGCGGTGCTGCCGCAACTTGGCGGCGTGCAACCTTGGGCGCATGGCGAAGACGCAAACGGCTGGCCGCGGATCGATCAAGCGGTTTCGGCGATCGGGCCGGCCCGCGACCTTGCCGCGCCGACGCTTACTGATCGCGCGCTCTACATCTACACCTCGGGCACCACCGGTCTGCCTAAAGCGGCGAGCGTCAGCCATTACCGGTTGATGCAGTGGACGCATTGGTTTGCCGGCTTGGTGGGCGCGACCCCGGAAGACCGCATGTACAACTGCTTGCCGATGTACCACAGCGTCGGCGGCGTGGTGGCGACCGGCGCCGTGCTGGTCGGCGGCGGCTCGGTGGCAATCCGCGAGCGTTTTTCCGCGAGCCGCTTCTGGGACGACATCGCGCGCTGGGACTGCACGCTGTTCCAATATATCGGGGAATTGTGCCGCTATCTGGCCGGTGCGCCCCCGCACCCGCGGGAGACCGGCCACCGCCTTCGCCTCGCTTGCGGCAATGGTTTGCGTGAGGAATTGTGGGGGACGTTGGAGAATCGATTTCATATTCCTCGAATTATAGAATTCTATGCGGCAACCGAAGCGACATTCTCGCTCTACAATTGCGACGGTAGACCGGGCGCGATCGGCCGTATCCCGGCCTATCTCGCGCACCGGTTCCCGGTCGCGCTCGTCAAGTCCGATCCCGACACCGGCGATGTTTTGCGTGGCGACGACGGCTTCTGCATCCGCTGCGCAGCGGACGAAATCGGTGAAGCGCTCGGCAAATTGTCGGACAGGGATGCAAAAACCGGCGGGAATTTCGAGGGCTATACCGACGCGACCGCGTCTGAAGCAAAAATCCTGCGTAACGTTTTCGCGCCGGGCGACGCCTGGTATCGCACCGGCGACCTGATGCGTCGCGACCGCGCCGGCTATTTCTATTTTGCCGATCGCATTGGCGATACCTTCCGTTGGAAGGGCGAGAACGTCTCGACCACCGAAGTCGAGGCGGCAATAGCGACCGGCCCCGGCGTTGCCGATGCCGTGGTTTACGGGGTCGCCGTGCCCGGCGTCGAAGGCCGCGCCGGCATGGCGGCGCTGGTCACCAGTGATGGCTTCGATCTCGAGGCTTTTTCGGCCCACATCGCACAACGGTTACCGGAATATGCCCGTCCGGTGTTCCTGCGCCTTTGCCGGCAAATCGCGACGACCGGGACGTTCAAGCCACAGAAGCAGGCGTTTGCACGGGAGGGATATGACCCCGCCACGGTCAGCGATGCGCTTTTCATATTCGATCGCCAGAAAGATTGCTTCACGCCGCTCGACGCCCCGCTCCACGGCTGCTTAGTACGCGGCGAAATGCGACTGTAACGCTAGGCCGTGCTGCCGGCGTCGACGGTCATCACCGTGCCGGTGATGTTGCGCGCGGCATCGCTCATCAGAAAAGCCACCGCTTCAGCCACATCCTCCGCCTCGGCCAACCGCTTCAGCGGACTGCGGCGCACGATCTGCTCGCGTTGCGCGACTTCGAGCCCATCCGTCATGCGGGTGTCGACAAAACCCGGCGCGATGGCGTTGACCGTGATCCCCAAAGGTCCGAGTTCACGGGCCAGCGACTTGGTGAACCCGACCAGTGACGCCTTGGTCGCACCATAGACCGCAAGGCCGCTGAACCCGGTAGAACTGATGATCGACGAGATATTGACGATCCGGCCACCCTGTTCCTTGAGGCCGCCATCGGCCATCATCGCCCGCACGACATGCTTGGTCAGCACCATCGGCGACACGGTGTTGAGCCGCACGGTCCGCTCGATGTCGCCGACGCGCATCGTCGCCAGCATACCGCTCGTCCCAATCCCGGCATTGTTGACGAGGCCGTAAATCAGCCCGAATTCCTTGCGAATATCCTTTACGAAACCGGGCAATGCGGCAATTTCGCCGAGATCGCAAGGCCGGAAATGCAAGGGCATCGGCTCACCGGCGGTCGCGGCGATCTCATCGCTTTGCCGCCGGGCGACCGCGACGACGCGAAAGCCCGCGTCGCGCAACCGCATCGCGGTGGCGAGGCCGAGCCCACGGCTGCCGCCGGTGACGATGACGTTGCGCGGCGATGACTTAGTCACGGCCACGCACCATCTTGCCGGAGGCCGCGACCTCGATCGCCGCTACGAACCGGATCGACGCCGGCACCTTGTAGCGTGCCAGCGCGTCGCGACAGGCATCGAGGATTTCGCCGCGCAGCACGTCCGTGGCCGCCTCTTCCGTTGTCGCCACGACATCGGCAACGACGATCGCGCCGGTGATAGGGCTTTTGCGCGCTCGCACCACCGACATCTGCACGCCGGGATGACGGTTGATAATTGCCTCGATCTCCTCGGGATGGACCTTCTGGCCGCCGATATTGATGACGCCGCCGCGCCGGCCGACAAAGTAGTAGCGGTCGTCGCGCAGCTCGACGATGTCGCCGGTATCGACAAACCCATCTTCGTCGAAGGGCTGCTCGACCTTGTCGCCGAGATAGCCGAGCGAGTTCCGCGTCGATTTGATGCGCAGCGAACCGTCGACCACGCGCATCTCGACATCGCCGCGACGGCCAAGATAACTCGCCGGAAAACCGCAGAGCCCGTCGCCGACATCAAACGCGACGCCGGCCTCAGTCGACGCGAAGGCATGCGCGACATCGGCTTGCGGGTAGGCCTGGCGGAGATGGTCGAGGATCGCCTGGTCGGCGATCTCTCCCGACATACGCGCATAGCGCGGCGCCATCGCGTGCTCGGTGCCGCTCATCAGCGCGCGTCGCCAATGCGACGGCGTCCCGGAAATGTGCGTGACGCCGCGCTCCCCGGCACGAGCAAGGAAATCACCCACCGGCTCCTGCGCGCTCGACAGCACCATCGAGCCGCCGCCGAGCATCGCACGCAGGAAGATCTGCAGGCCGCCATAGCGGCGCATGTCGTAGAAGGTGCTCCACACCGCGTTCTGGCCGAGCGTCGTGCCCACCGGCATCGCGCCGGTGAGGGTCGCCAGCGTGTGACGCACGAGCTTGGGGATACCCGTAGTGCCGGAGGTCAGCAGTATCCATTCGCTGTCGACCTGAGGCTCGCGATCGGGCGCGCCATCGGCGATGCCGATGCCGCAGGGCACGAACATCTCTCCGCCAAGGTCGGCCGCGGCGCGATCGCCGACGACCGCATCGATCTCAGCCGTCGCCATGACGGCGGGAAGATGGTCCGCGGAAACGTCGGACGGACACAGCACGATACGACGCGCGATGCCGTCGAGCTCGATAAGCGCCAAGGCCGACGGCAGCTGATCGCGCGTCATCAACAGCACCGAGCGCCGGCGCAATCCCTCAAGACCGTGGCCGAGCGTCGAGCCGCGCGACAGCACGGCAAGGCTCACTTCCGTATGGTTGTCGGAAAGCCAGCGCCGCGACAGCCGCCCGGCACCGCTTATCACCTGCCAGAGCGAACTTGTTTCAGCCCGCGGTGCGAGAGGCGGCATGCTCGTACAGTCGAACGAAATCGCCCACGGTCACCGGAAAATCGATCTCGTCGTCGCCGCTAAACGGGTCGACACCCAACTGGTCTTCGAGCCGCGCGACGATGATGGCGAAACACAACGAATCGAGCCCGGTTTCGAGCAGTCCGAGCTCGTCCGACAGTGGCGCCAATACCTTGTTCTGCTCCTGCGCAACCTCGACAAAGAGGGCGTCTATATCCGATCGGATCGACATGTGCGGCTCCGGCAAATACGGGCCCGTAAATACGGGCCCGTGAAGTTTCGCGCGTCCCGATTAAAAAAACCCAAAGCCACTTCCGCGCGTTGCGCGCGAAGCGGCAGCGGTGCATAGCCAATGTCGATGATAGAGACCCTGCTACCGCCACAAGTCAACGCCATCGAATGGCTCGGCGAGGATGGCGACGCCATGCCGCTGCCCGAGGAGGAACCCTTGATCGAGGGGGCGGTCGCGGCGCGGCGCGCCGAATTCGCGACGGCGCGCGCCTGCGCGCGCCAAGCGCTGCGCAATCTCGGCCTGCCCGCCGGCCCGATCCTGCGCGGCGCCAAGCGCGAACCACTGTGGCCGGCGGGTATTGTCGGCAGCATCACGCACTGCAAAGGCTATCGCGCCGCGGCGGTTGCCCGCGCGGACGAGGTGGTGACGATCGGCATCGACGCCGAGCCGCACACCGCGATCGAAGCGCGCGTCGCGGCCCGAGTCCTCGATGACGCAGAGCGCGCCTGGATCGCCGGCGCGCCCTCCGCCACCCACTGGGACCGCCTGATCTTCAGTGCAAAGGAGAGTGTCTATAAAGCCTGGTTTCCGCTGACCCGACGCTGGCTGGGCTTCGAGGAGGCGCATGTCGCGATTGACCCGGAGGCCCGCGCATTCGAGGCGCGGTTGCTGATAGGGCCGCCCACTGGCGTGCCAGCGACATTTCATGGCCGCTACATCGCCGCGGATGGGCTGGTGATCACCGCGATCGCGGTGCCGCGGCGCGGCGCTCAGACATAGGTCAGCGCGGCGCGCTCCGGCGCGGAACGCGATGGCGCGCCGACAAGGCAGGTGCGGCTCGTCTCAAGAAAGGCGAGCCAGTTCGCATAAATCCGCGTCGCCGCCTCGCGCCACGGCGCCGTTAATTGGCGACCGACCACTGCCGCGGGAAATTGCTCGAGAAGCGCGATATCATGCCGGGTCAAGGCGCGCTCGCGGAAACCGAGCAGCAGCGCGCTCGCCTCCTCCTCGAATGAACCGTGCGGCAGCTCGGGATAATGCTCGCTTTCGCCGGCAAGAAAACGGCGGACATCGCGACGATACTCGCCAAACAACGCCATCGCATCGTATTCCGGGTGGCCCTGCAGGAACACAAAGAGGCTGTTGCGCTGCTTGATGAACATATCGACACCCGCCTCGGCGGAGCGGGACAAAACCTTGTAGCCCGCGCGCTCCAAATCCCCCTTGGAAACTGTATTGAGACGTGAATGCGGCGTCTTCCAAGCGCGCAGCCCGGTTAGGAGAGGGTGATCTACCGCCCCCTCGCAATCGAACACGCCGAACATTTTGCGATCGAGCGGTTGACGCGCGATACCGTCAAGGCGGTAAGCCGCAGCATGCGAGGCCAGGCAGGACCAAATTGTCGAGGCGGTGTGCGCGTCCGCCCAATCGACCAGATCGGCGAGCGCGTCCCAATAGGGTTCGTCCTCGAAGCGTGCAGCCTTCGGCTCGGTGCCGGTGACGATCAGCCCATCGACCCCGTCGCGCCGCAGCGCGCCGATATCTTCGTGATTTTGCCGAACATAATCGCGGCCCATGTCGGAGCGCGGCACCTCGGGCAGCGAGAAGATGCGCAGCACTACGGCGCGTGACCCTGCGGCGCGGGACAGCAGGTCGCGGACCTGCCACTCCGTCGTCTTGAGCGCCGGGTCGGGCATGTTGTTGATTAGACCGACAACGATCGCGTCGGAGCGCTGAGGGTCGAATGGCAACAGCGGCATCGACTAAACCTTAGCCGTCCGAGAAACCGACATTTCGAGCGCCTGGTCGAGATCGGCGATGATATCGTCGATGTGCTCGATGCCGATCGACAGCCGGATCATCTCCGGCCGCACACCGGCCTTGAGCTGCACATCGGGCGGCATCTGGCGATGCGTGGTCGATGCCGGATGGCAGGCCAGCGACTTCGCGTCGCCGAGATTGACCAGGCGCTTGACCAGCTTGAGCGCGTTGTAGAAGCGCTTGCCGCCGTCGAAACCGCCCGGCGTGCCGAAGGTCAGCAGCGAGCAGGCCTTGCCGCCCAAATATTTTTCCGCGAGTTCGTGATAAGGGCTATCGGCGAAGCCGACATAATTGACCCAGGCCACGCGTTTGTCGTCGCGCAGGAACTCGGCGACTCGGCGGCCATTCTCGACATGCCGTTCGATGCGCAGCGCCACCGTCTCAATGCCTTGCAGCAGCAGGAACGCGCTGAGCGGCGACAACACCGCGCCGGTTGTCCGCTGATAGAAGCTCCGGCAGCGCGCGACGTACGCGCTCGGACCGAAATGATCGGCATAGACGAGCCCATGATACGAGGTGTCAGGCTCGCAGAACTGCCGGAAGCGCTCGGCATGCCGCTTCCACGGGAACTTACCGCCGTCGACGATCGCACCGCCGAGCGTCGTGCCGTGCCCCCCCATGAACTTGGTCAGCGAATGGACGACGACATCGGCGCCGTGCTCGATCGGCCGCAACAGGATCGGCGTCGCCACCGTGTTGTCGACGACAAGCGGTACGCCGCCGGCATGCGCAACCTCGGCGAGCGCGGCAATGTCGCAGATATTGCCTGCCGGATTGCCGACGCTCTCACAGAACACCGCGCGCGTATTCTTGTCGATCAGCGGCTCGACATCGGCCGGGTTATCAGATTTGGCGAAGCGCACCTTGATGCCGAAGCTCGGAAAAAGGTGCGAGAAAAGCGTGTGCGTGGTGCCGTAAAGCTGCGGCACAGTCACAAAATTGGTGCCGACCCCGGTCAGGTTGAGCAGCGCGTAATGCAGCGCCGCCTGCCCCGAGGCAACGCAGAGCGCGCCGGCGCCCCCCTCAAGCGCGGCAACGCGCTTGTCGAGCACATCGACGGTCGGGTTATTGATGCGGCTGTAGCGGAACCCGGCGGCTTCGAGGTTGAACAGGGCCGCACCGTGCTCGGCGCTGTCGAACTCGTAGGCCGCCGTCTGGTAGATCGGCACCGCGACCGCCTTGGTCGCGGGATCGCCGTCATAGCCGCCGTGGATCGCGAGCGTCTCGTTGCGCACTGCCTCGGCCCTCCTATCGAACCCGACCGACGCTCATTCTCTTCGCCACCGGTGAACTTTGCCTTGCCTGTTTCAGATCGCGCGCGCCGGGTGCAGAAAAACCGGCGCCCGCGGTGTGCGCCGCGTCACCGCGGCGACCCTCGCCAGCTTTGGCACCGCGGTCGCCAGCAGGTCGCGAAACGCGGTCCACAGCGGCAGCACGCGGTCGTCCGCCGGCAGGTGGCGGCTCAGCTGCCCATGCCCGGAACCGTCATCGCTATCGAAGCGAATATGCTGCTCAAGGAAAAAGCGAAAGGCGCGCTGGCCGCCGCCATACCAGTGCGGCGCCCGCAACATAGCGCCGAACACGCGGCTAAGGCCGCCATCCTCGTAGCTGGAGATGCTGGCGGCGCGTGCCGCAGGGTCCATCGCGCGGGTCTTTTGCAAATAAGAGAGACCGGCCTCGATAAGCCGCCGATCGCGTCCCGCCGGATGCAGTTCCACCACGCGCCGCATGAACTCGTCGTGGTTCATCCGCTCGCCCGCGGAGGCGATTTCCGGCCAAGGCGACAAATTGTCGGTCTGGCACTCGCCCGCCCACAACTCGGCAAGCTTTTCGTCGTCGGGATGACGCTCCCGCGCGACTTCGAGGCTTTCGCGAAACTGCACCGAGAAGAAGTAGTACGCTGTGGCAACGCGCATGACCTCGTCACTGTCGAGATCGTCCCACGCCATGCTGCAAATACCGTCGATCACCGAGTGAAAGACAAACCGCTGATTAGTATTCGCCTGCGACCGAAAAGAGACTACCGTCACTTCGCTCATTTAGCGCCTCGCTTGCCACGCCGGGGGTCGTAGTTAAATAATCTTGAATATTTCACTTTCACGGCCTTGCTCTCAGAAGCACTGAGAACCTGCGGCAATAGTTTCCGCTTGGCAAATACAAAAGTCGTTAAAAATCTATCTATTTTGTAGCGATCCGGCAAGACAACTCCGGCTGAGGCATCGCGGCGCAGCTCGGCCAAGGCCAAAACCATTTGTCGCGACACCGTTGAGTTCCCGCCGCGCCGGGGTCATGCTTCGCCGATAAGCACGCCAAACGGGGAGGACGATCGTGCAGCTGAGCCGCAACGAGCTGATCCGGGCCTATCGTTCGATGGTGACGATCCGTCGTTTCGAGGAGCGGGTGCAGGAGGAATTCTCCAAAGGCGGCATCCCCGGTTTTGTGCATCTCTACGCCGGGGAGGAGGCATCCGCGGTCGGCGTTTGCCTGCATCTCGGCCCCAAGGATTACATCGCCTCGACGCATCGCGGGCACGGCCACTCGATCGCCAAAGGTTGCGACGTCCCCGGCATGATGAAAGAGCTATTCGGCAAGCAAGGCGGGTTATGCGGCGGCAAGGGCGGGTCGATGCACATCGCCGACCTCGACCAGGGGATGCTCGGCGCCAACGGCATCGTCGGCGGCGGCCCGCCGCTGGTGGTCGGCGCAGCGTTGACCGCGAAGACGCTCGGCAACGGCCACGTCGCAGTCTGCTTCTCCGGCGACGGCGCGTCCAACCAGGGCACCACCTTCGAGGCGCTCAACATGGCCGTGGTGTTGCAGCTTCCCGCCGTCTTTATCTTCGAGAACAACCAGTACGGCGAAGGCACCGGCTTCGCCTACCACTGCGGCAGCAAGGACATCGCCGGGCGGGCCGCCGGGTTCGGTCTGCCGGCGGTGAAGGTCAACGGCGATAATTTCTTCGAGGTGCACGAAGCGGCCTACGAGGCGATTGAGCGCGCCCGCAACGGCGGCGGCCCCTCAGCCATCGAGGTCGATACCTGCCGCTTCTACGGCCACCATTCGGGCGACGCGCAGCTCTACCGCGGCAAAGACGAGGTCAAAGGGCTGCGCGAAAACCGCGATTGCCTGAAGCATTTCCGCAGCCGCGTGTCGGAGGCGGCGTTGCTCGAACTCGACGCGCTCGATGCCGTCGACGCCGAGGTCAGTTCGATGATCGACCAGGCCATCGCCGACGCCCGCGCCGCCTTGCCGCCCGGCGCCTCCCAGCTCCTGACTGACGTCTACGTTTCCTATTAAGCTGTGGCGATACGCTCCGGTATCGGTGCATATAACCGGCTGGGTGGGGCGCTAAGTCGTCGGAGTAGGAGTGACATATGAAGTATTACGCCTACGGGGCTGCTATGGCCGGAATGGTCGCGCTTGCCGCGACGGCGGCGAGTTGGGCAGCGGAAGCGCCGGGAAGCGCAAATCCGGCGGACACGGCGGCAAAACCGGCAGGGCAGGCCACCGCCCCCGTCCAGCCGCCCCAAGCGGCGGCGCCAGGCCAGGCGGCGCCTTCCAATAAACAGAACCAAACGCTCGCTTCGTCACCCACCTGTCCGCCGGCGCCCGTGCACCGGCATGTCGCGTATCATCATCGCGTCATCCATTCGACGGTCAGATCCGAAACGTATACGGCAAGCTATGGCGGCTACAGTAGCGTCGGCAGCTATGGCGCCGGATACGCCGTCGCCGCCGCGCCGCCTCCGCCGCCGGTCTACTACGCCCCGCCGCCTGTGCCGGTGTGGTACGCGCCGGGACCTCGTCCGTGGTTCGGCGGCCCGTGGCATCGCTGGTGGCACCGCCCCTGGTGATAGGCAGAGACCGGAGCTTAACCGGCACAAACCTGTTGCGGCGTGGCGACCTCCGGCGCGTTATGATGCGCGAAGTGGGGAGGCCGCCATGCCGCAGAAAACCATCCGCCAGGCGTTGAACGAGGCGCTCGCCCAGGAGATGCGCCGCGACCCGAAAATCATCGTGATCGGCGAGGACGTCGCGGGCGGGGCGGGCAGCGAAGGCCAGCGCGATGCCTATGGCGGTGTGCTGGGGGTCACCAAGGGGCTGATCGGCGAGTTCGGCGAGGCGCGGGTCATCGACACGCCGATCACCGAGTTGGCGATCATGGGCGCAGCCGCCGGGGCCGCGGTCACCGGCCTGCGGCCCGTCGCCGAGCTGATGTTCAGCGATTTCTTCGGCGTCTGCTTCGACCAGATTTTCAATCAGGCTGCCAAGTTCCGCTACATGTTCGGGGGCAAGGCCAAGACGCCGCTGGTGATCCGCACCATGGTCGGCGCCGGGCGCAGCGCCGCCGCTCAGCACTCGCAGAGCCCGTATGGCATCTTCACCGCCGTGCCGGGTTTGAAATGCGTCGTGCCGTCGAACGCCTACGACGCGAAGGGCCTCTTGATCCAGGCGATCCGCGATGACGACCCAGTGATCTTCTGCGAACACAAGCTGATGTACGATCTGCGCGCCGAGGTGCCGGACGAGCCCTACACGATCCCCTTCGGCGAGGCGAACATTGTCCGCGATGGCGACGACGTCACGGTCGTCGCGCTCGCCCGCAT
Organism: uncultured Alphaproteobacteria bacterium; assembly: GCA_963712835.1. Lineage (GTDB taxonomy): Bacteria > Pseudomonadota > Alphaproteobacteria > ATCC43930 > CGMCC-115725 > DATARH01. Next base: position 40,701 of record CAVQJJ010000003.1, read on the forward strand.
GGTGCACTACACGATGACCGCCGCCGACGAGCTCGAAAAGGACGGGATCGAGATCGAACTGATCGACCCGCGCACCACCTCGCCGCTCGATGAGGACACGATTCTCGAAAGCGTCGAGCGCACCGGGCGGCTCGTCATCGTCGACGAGGCGACCCCGCGCTGCTCGATCGCCACCGACATCGCCGCGCTGGTCGCCGACAAGGCGTTCGATGCGCTCAAAGCGCCCATCCGCCGGGTGACCGCGCCGCACACCCCGGTGCCGTTCGCGCCCGACCTCGAAAAGCTTTACATCCCGAGCCCGGAAAAGATCGCCGCCGCGGTGCGCGAGGTGCACGGGTACCGGAGGTAGGCACCGAGGTGTTAAAGGCGCCACCCCGGCGAAGGCCGGGGCCCATGTTCCCGCCGTTCGGACGGCTGACAAATGGATCCCGGCCTACGCCGGGATGGAATCAGGGGTAGCCGCCAATGAGCAATATTACCCCCATCACCATGCCCAAATGGGGCCTGACGATGACCGAGGGCAAAGTCCTCGGCTGGCTCAAGCACGAGGGCGACGCGGTCGGGCCGAGCGACGAACTGCTGGAGATCGAGACCAGCAAGATCACCAATGTCATGGAAGCGGGCGAGACCGGCATCCTGCGCCGCGTGATGGCAACGGAAGGCGCGACATTGCCGATCGGCGGGTTGCTGGCGGTACTCGCGCCCGCCGAGATGCCCGAAGCCGAGATCGACGCGTTTGTCGCCGGCTTTGTCGTACCCGAGGCGGCCGACGATGGCGCCGCCGAGGCCGACCCGATGGCGCCGCGCGAGACCGAGGCCGGCGGCAAGCGGTTGCGCTATCTCGACCTCGGCAAGGGCGATGGGCCGGCGATCGTCTTCATCCATGGCTTCGGCGCCGATCTCAACACCTGGATGTTCAACCAGCCGGCGCTGGCCGAAAGGCACCGCACCGTCGCACTCGACTTGTCGGGACATGGCGGCTCGACCAAGACTCTGGATTTCGCGCTCGACGCCGCCGGCTTCGGCGCCGATGTCGACCATGTGCTGGCGGCGCTCGGCATCGATCGCGTGCATCTTGTTGGGCATTCGATGGGCGGCGCGATTGCGATTGCGTTCGCCGCGGCGCAACCCGAGCGCGTCGCCAGCCTGACGCTGATCGCCGCGTCCGGGCTCGGGCCCGAGATCAACGCCGCATTCATCGACGGTTTCGTGAAGATGGAGCGCCGCCGCGACGCGCAGGAGGTGCTCAAGCTGCTGGTCAACGACCCTGACCTCGTCAGCCGCGCGATGGTCGAGGACGTGCTGCGCTACAAGCGGCTCGACGGGGTGGCCGCGGCGCTGCAGGCGCTGGCCGACACCTGGTTCCCCAACGGCCACCAGCGCCAAGTCCTCGACTTGGCCGGCGTCTCGATTCCGGTGCGGATCATTTGGGGCCGCGAAGACCAAATTATTCCCGTCACACACGCCGAGGCGCTCGCCGGAAAGCTGCCGGTGCACATCCTCGACGGCGCCGGTCATTTGCCGCATATGGAAAAATCCGCAGAGGTGAACCGTTTAATTGCCCGCTTCGTAGAGGGTTGAAACGCCGTCGCGGCGTCAACCTGCGCGGGAGCGGCAGCATGTTGGAACTGATCGCTATCGTCGGTGGCTTTATCCTCCTGTTCTACCTGCCCCATGAGGCGAACAAGGTGCGCAGTGGCTGGGTGCGCAAGAGCTTCAAGGGCGCGCCCGAAGATTTTCCCGCAGCCTATGCCAAGGCCTTGAAATCGCATATGACCATCGGAATCGTACTTGGCTGCGGCGGTCTCATGCTGGCGCCGATTGCTCCGGAACAAGGCGAATGGGTCTTCAAACTGTTGGGCGCGGCGATCTGGTTCGGCGTCGCGGCGGTTGCCTATCATCTGCGCGTGAAATTCGAACAACAGCAGCCCGCTTGACCGTCATGACGCGGCGAGAACCCGGATGTCAGCGCTCCGGCTTAGCCGCCGTACTGTTCGCCGTAATGCTCGCGACGGGCAGCGCCGCGGCGGCGGACTGGGCCGAGCGGCCCTACAATCCCCCGGTCGGCAGCCGCTGGATCATCCAACGCGATCTGTTCTCCGAGCAGAACGACGCCGGTGCGATCTCGAAGAAAACCTTCAAGATCACCTCGGATCTGAAGATCGTCGGCAAGGACGCCGCAGGATTTACCGCAATCTACGCGCGGCGTGCCTCATCCTACGACAACGACGACAAGGATGCGGAGGCCATGGAACGACCCGCGCTCGCGGCACTCCAGGGCATCGAATACCACATAGCGATGGACCCGGCGGGGAAGCCGTTACGGGTCGACAATCTCGCCGACGTCGAGGCCGCGTTGCGCAACATGGTCGACAAGATCACGGCGACCGACAAAGATCCCAAGACCGCGGCCGTGCTGCGGCAAATCCTGTCGCCCATGCTCGATGTCGACGAGAAGCGTGCCGCCGAACTCTACATGGATCAGTTGCCGAACCTGGCGCTCGCGCAAAATACCGGCCTCAAGCCGGGCGATACGCGGCGGGAATCCGTCGAACAACCCAACCCGATGGGCAAGCTCGTCATCAATCGCAGCATGACAATCAAAGAGGCCGACGCCGCGAGCGGCGACGCCACCTACGTCCTTACCGAAAGCTACGATCCGAGCGCGATGCGCGCCTTTCAATTGCAGGTTCTCGAGAACATGCGGAAGCAAGGCATCGATGTCGGCGAGCCCGAAAAGACCATCAACGAGATGGAGCTGTCGCTCGACAATCAAACCGAATTCAAGGTGGTCGATGGCATGACGCGGAACACGATCGAGGATTCGACCATGATCGCCAACCTGACCGGGACACGCCGCGTCATCAAAAGCCGGAAGGTCGTCACCGTCACCCCGGCGCCCTAGCCAGGGTAACCACCGCTTCACCAATCCCGGCGATGGTAGCAAGCGCGGCGCATTCGTATTAAAAGAGCGCCCGCGACAAACCGGCGCGGTGGTCGCCGCCCAGGCACCGCCGGTTGTTGCCCACATCGGGAGAACAGCGGTGCGCGTCGCGACGGTCGAACGCAATACCAAGGAAACGCGGATCAAGGGCCGCGTCGATCTCGACGGCACCGGCGCGAGCGAGATCGCGACCGGCATCGGCTTTCTCGACCATATGCTGGACCAGCTCGCGCGCCACAGCCTCATGGATATCAGTCTCAAGGCCAAAGGCGATCTGCACATCGATTTCCACCACACGACCGAGGATACCGGCTACGTGATCGGCGAGGCGGTCGCGAAGGCGCTGGGCGACCGCGTCGGCATCCAGCGCTATGGCAGCGCGATGATTCCGATGGACGAGACGCTGACCCGCGTCAGCCTCGACTGCTCGAACCGTCCGTACCTAGTCTGGAAGGTCAATTTCTCGCGCCCGAAATTGGGCGAGATGGATACCGAATTGTTCAAGGAGTGGTTCCAGGCCTTCGCGCAGTCGGCCGGGGTGACGCTGCACATCGAAAACGCCTACGGCGAGAACAACCACCACATCGTCGAATCGTGCTTTAAGGGGTTGGCGCGCGCCTTGCGTCAGGCGGTCGAGATCGACCCGCGCCGCGCCGGAGCGGTGCCGTCGACGAAAGGCACGCTGAGTGGCAGCCTCAAATGTTGACGCGATGCTGACCGCAGTCATCGATTACGGCTCGGGCAATCTGCGCTCCGCGGCGAAGGCATTCGAGCGCGCCGCCGGCGAGATGGACCGCGACGAGAAGATCATCGTCACCAGCCGGCCCGATGAGGCGGCCGGCGCTGACCGCATCGTGCTGCCCGGCCAGGGCGCGTTCGCCGATTGCCGGCGCGGCTTGGCGGCGGTTCCAGGTCTGGAAGAGGCGATCGGCGAGGCGGTGATCGCGCGCGGCCGGCCGTTTTTCGGGATTTGCGTCGGGATGCAGCTGCTGGCCGATCGCGGCCGCGAGTTCGAGATCGTCGAGGGGCTCGGTTGGGTCGGCGGCGAGGTCGTCGCCATCGAGCCGACCGACCCGTCCTTCAAAATCCCCCATATGGGCTGGAACGAGCTGCAGCTAGAGCGTTCGCATCCGGTGTTCGACGGTATCGCGGAGGGGGCCCATACCTATTTCGTGCACAGCTTCCACCTTGCCGTCGCCGACCGGACAGACCTGATCGCCACCGCCGATTATGCCCAGGCGCTGACCGCCGCGGTCGGGCGGGACAACATGGTCGGCACCCAGTTCCACCCTGAGAAAAGCCAGGGCGCCGGTTTGCGGCTGATCGCGAATTTCCTGCGTTGGCGCCCCTAAGGGACGTGACATGAGTGATGCAAGAGTAAGGGCCAAGGTGACGATCGAGCGGCTGACCCAGTTCGGCGCCACCGATCTCGACGACCTAAGCGAAGCCACCGAAACCGCGATCGTCGAAGGCGGCGGGTTCGGCTGGCTGAAGCCACCGCCGCGCCACGTGCTGGAGAATTACTGGAAAGGCGTGTTGTTGATCCCCGACCGGCGGCTGGTGGTCGGCCGTCTCGACGGGGCGATCGCCGGCTCGGCGCAGCTCTCGAAGGCGCCGCGCAACAACGAGGCGCAACGTTTCGCCGGAACGATCACCGGCGCCTTTGTCGCGCCCTGGGCGCGCGGCCATGGCCTCGCGCGCGGCATGGTCATCGAGATCGAGCGGCTGGCGCGCGAAGAGCTGGGACTCATCGTGCTCAACCTCGATTTGCGCGCCACCCAGCGCGCGGCGATCAGCCTCTACGAGGGACTCAATTACAAACGCTGGGGCACGCACCCTGACTACGCCTGGGTCAATGGCGAGGCTGTGCCGGGCCACTATTATTACAAGCGCCTCGACGGGCGGAATTTGTGATCCTTTTCCCGGCGATCGACCTCAAGGAAGGCGCCTGTGTCCGGCTGGTGCGCGGCGAGATGGCGAGCGCGATCGTGTTCAACACCGACCCGGCCGACCAGGCCCGCGCCTTCGCCGCGCTCGGCTTCGAGTGGCTGCATGTCGTCGATCTCGACGGCGCCTTCGCCGGCGCCTCGGTCAACGGCGACGCGGTGCGGGAAATCCGCCGCGCGGTTCCCGCCATGAAGATCGAACTGGGCGGCGGCATTCGTGGGCGTAGCGCGATCGACGCCTGGCTCGATCTCGGCATCGACCGCGTCGTGCTCGGCACCGCGGCGCTGCGCGACCCGTCGCTGGTGCGCATGGCGGCAAAAGATCACCCCGGCCGCATCGTCGTCGGTATTGACGGGCGCGACGGCAAGGTCGCGGTCGAGGGCTGGGCCGACACCAGCGAGATCGGCGTCGTCGAGCTGGGCCGCCAATTTGCCGGCGCCGGCGTCGCGGCGATTGTCGCGACCGACATCTCGCGCGACGGCGCGATGACCGGCATCGACGCCGACGCTACCGCGGATTTCGCCCGCGCGGTCGGGATTCCGGTGGTCGCCTCCGGTGGGGTTTCGTCGCTGGCCGACATCGCGGCATTGCAGGCGCACGAAAAGGACGGGATCGCCGGCGCGATCATCGGCCGCGCGCTCTACGATGGCCGCATCGACGCGCGCGCAGCGCTGGCCCTCGCGGCGGAGGGCGCGCCATGCTGAAAATGCGCGTTATCCCGTGCCTCGACGTGAAGGATGGGCGCGTCGTCAAGGGCGTCAATTTTGTCGACCTGACCGATGCCGGCGACCCGGTCGAGCAGGCCAAGATTTATGACCGCGAAGGTGCCGACGAACTCTGCTTCCTCGACATCACCGCGAGCCACGAAAACCGCGACACAATCTACGACGTCGTACGCCGCACCGCCGACCGCTGCTTCATTCCGCTGACCGTCGGCGGCGGGGTGCGCACGGTCGAGGACATCAGGAAGCTGCTACTCGCCGGCACCGACAAAGTGTCGATCAACACGGCCGCGGTCGCTCGGCCCGAATTCGTGCGCGAGGCGGCCGAGAAGTTCGGCAGCCAGTGCATTGTCTGCGCGATCGACGCGAAACAGACCGGCGCCGGCAAATGGGGGGTCTTCACTCATGGCGGCCGCAACCCGACCGGCATCGACGCAGTCGAATGGGCATGCCGCGTCGCCGATTACGGCGCCGGCGAAATCCTGCTGACCTCGATGGATCGCGACGGCACCAAATCCGGCTTCGATATCGCGCTGACGCGAGCGGTGGCCGACGCGGTGCGCGTGCCGGTGATCGCCTCGGGCGGGGTCGGCACGCTCGACCACATGGTCGAGGGCATCCGCGACGGCCACGCCACCGCCGTGCTCGCAGCCTCGATTTTCCATTTCGGCACGTTCCGTATCGGCGAGGTGAAGGCGCACCTCGCCGCTGCCGGCGTGCCGATGCGGCCGTGATGGCCGACCCGCTCGGCGATGCCCTCGCCCGGCTCTGGGCGACGATCGAGGCGCGGCGCGGCGCTAGCCCCGAGACATCCTATACTGCGAAGCTGCTCGCCGCCGGCCCGGCAGGGGTCGCGCGAAAGCTCGGCGAGGAGTTGCTTGAAGCCGTCATAGAGGCAGTGAAGGGCGACAGCGCCGCGCTCACCCGCGAAAGCACGGATGTGCTCTATCACCTGCTCGTGCTGTGGGCCGCCGCGGGTCTCACACCCGACAATATCGCCGCAGAGCTCACCCGCCGTGAAGGCGTCTCGGGTATCGAAGAAAAGCGCAGCCGCTAGAGCTGAGCTTCCGACAACTCTCAGAAGAACGCTCCCGGCTTTCGCAAAAGGCGGGCCTTCCGACTCCGCGACGCTGATAAGGGGGTCCCGGCCTCCGCCGGGACAATGCACGCGTTACGTCATCAGCACCACGTTCCGCAGCGCGTCGCCACGCACGTAGCGGTCGATATTGCCGGCAACCGTGCCGAAACGTCGGTCCCGAGCGCCGTCGGTGGCGCTCGAACAGTGCGGCGTGATGATCACGTTCGGCAGCTCGTGGAACGCCAGGCGGGAGCCGTGGCGCTTGGGCTCTCCCGCGGTCGGATACTGCCACCACACGTCGATTGCAGCGCCGCCGATCTGCTTGTCCTTGAGCGCGGCGTAGAGCGCGTCCTCATCGAGAATGCCGGCGCGGCCGATATTGACGAGAAAAGCCGTCGGCTTCATCAGCCCGAAGCGCCGCGCGTCGATGAGGCGGGTCGTCTCCGGCCCGAGCCCAGCGGCGATGACCACGGTATCGCAGCGCGGCAGGATCCGGTCGAGCGCGTCGAGCGGCACGACTTCCGCCGCGTCGCCCTTGTCAGTGACGGGGTTTCGGTTGACGGCGATCACATGACAGCCGAAGCCGACCGCGCGTTTCGCGACCTCGCGGCCGATCTTGCCGTAGCCGACGATGCCGATGGTCTGGCCGAGGATTTCGCCATGTGTCGGGCCTCCGCCCGCGCCGCCGCCGGTCGACCACACGCCGCCGCGGAACGCTGTCGCGATATCGATCAGCCGGTGTTGCCAGGCCAGCATCGTCATCAGCACATATTCGGCGATGGCCTGCTCATGGCCGGCCACATTGCACACCGCGACGCCCGCCGGCAGCGACGGCACGTCGATCAGGTCAAGCCCGGCTGCCACCGACTGCAGCAGCTTGAGGCGCGGCGCCTCGGGGAAATTCTTCTTCCAGACATGGCTGACGACGATCTCCGCATCAGCCAGCGCCGGGATCAGACGCTGCGAGTCGTCGACGTCGAACAGCACGGTCGTTTCGAGCTTCTCCGTGGTTTTGGCGAGGATCGCCTCCCACACCCCCGGCCGAGCGCCGAAATTCCCCAAAAACAGCGTCTTCATGGGCATCCTCAAACGGTGGTGACCAAATTGATAAGGTTCTCGCCGCGGCAGAAGCGACCGATATTGTCGGCGATCTCGTCCCAGCGGCGGCGCACCATGCCGGCGGTCCAGCCCGAATTATGCGGCGTCACGATGACGTTCGGCAGCTCGTGGAACGGATGGCGCGAGCCACGCCGGTTGGGCTCGTTGGGACTCGGGTATTGCCACCACACGTCGATCGCCGCGCCGCCGAGCCGGCCTGCCGAGAGCGCCTCGTAAAGCGGGTCTTCGGCGATCACCTGGCCGCGCGCGATATTGATGAGAAACGCGCCTGGTTTCATCAGCCCCAGCCGCCGCGAGTCGATAAGGCCCGTCGTTTCCGGCCCAAGCGCGGTGCAGATCGCCACCGTGTCGCAAAGCGGCAACATCTCGTCGAGCGCGGTCATCGGGTAGACGCGCTCGACATCGGTGTCTGTCTCGCGCGGGCTGCGGTTGGCGGCGAGGATGCGGCAGCCGAACGGCGCCGCGCGGCGCGCCACCTCGCGCCCGACCCGACCATAGCCGACGATACCCAGTATCGACCCACGCACCTCGCCATGCGGCACGCCGCTCTGCACCCAGCTCGTCGCCCACGAGCCGCGCTCGCGGAACTCACCCGAAATCTGGAAAAAGCGGTGATGCAGTGCCAGCATCGCCATCACCACGTATTCGGCGATCGCCGTCTCGTGGCCGAATGAATTGCACACCGCGCAGCCCTTTGGTAGCGAAGCCATGTCGAACAATTCGACCCCGGTCGCTACCGACTGCACCAGCCGGAAACGCGACGCGGGCGGAAAATCGGCGAGCCAGCGGTTGCTGACCAGGATGTCCGCATCGGCGACCGCGTCGGGCAACAATGAACGATCGACCGGGTCGTCGATAATCGTGCATTCCAAGGCTGGCGGCAGTTCGTCCTTGATGCCCTCATAGGTATCGACGGCGATGTTGCCGAGGAACAGCGCCTTCATGGCTTGACCGCATGTTTCTGGAGGAAATCCTCGCGCACCGTGATGCCAAGGCCGGGCCGTTCGGGCACCTCGATCCTCCCGTCGCTGACCGGGAAGCTCTCTTCGACCAAATCGTGCAGCAGCGGGTTGGCGCCCAGGGAATATTCGACAATGAACCCGGCGGGCGACGCCGCCGCGACCGCGAGCCCCGCGGCGAAGGCCGGCGCCCCCGCCCAAAGATGCGGCGCGAGCTTCAGATTATGCGCGCTGGCGATCGCCGAGATGCGCATCGCCTCGGTGATGCCGCCGCAGATCGCCAGGTCGGGCTGCATGATGTCGACCGCGCCCAGCGCCGCGAGGTCACGAAAATCGTGGCGGGTGAATTCGCTCTCCCCGGCGGCAATCGGGATATCGGTCGAGCGCCGCACCTCGGCGCAGCCGGCCTTGTCGTCGGCGGTCACCGGCTCCTCGAACCAGGCGATGTTGTCGTCTTCGACGAGCCGGCAGAAGCGCTTCGCCTCGGCCACCGACAAGGTGCCGTGCGCGTCGCACATGAGCCCGATATCCGGCCCGAGCGCTTCGCGCGCGGCATGCACCCGGCGCGCCGAGGCGCGCGGGTCGCCGTCGATGATGCCGACGCGCATCTTCACCGCGCCGAACCCGCCGCGCTTCACATAGCCCCTCAACTCATCGCCGATCTTGTCCGCGCTGGCCCAGCCGCCCGAAGCATAGGCCGGCATCGTCGCCGAGCGCCGGCCACCGAGCAGCCGCCACACCGGTACGTTCAACGATTTGCCGAGAATGTCCCACAGCGCGCAATCGACGCCGCTGATCGCCGACACGGTGATGCCGCGCCGGCCCAGCACCGGAAACACGCGGCCATGGCTCAGCGCGTAATGCCCGCGCGTGCCGCTATAGAGCACCTCCCACAGCCGGGTGATGTCGCGCGGGTCTTCGCCTTTGAGCAGCGGGCCGAATTCCTCGTTGATCATCGTCGTCAGCGCCTGGTTCTGCGCCATGCCGCCGACCTGTGCCTTGGCCTCGCCCCAGCCACTGATGCCGCACTCGGTCACGATGCGGACGATCGTGCCGTCAAACGACAGCGTCTTGCCGAAATCGCTGACATGCTGGCGCTCGGGCGGGATCGGGATGTGCACCCAATGCGCCTCAACCGATTTGATCTTCATCCCAATATCCGCTACCGACTGTGCCGATGCCAGTCTCCCTTGGTTTGAGGCGAAGGTGAAGCGGATCGTCGTTTTGGGTGCGGGTTTTGCCGGGCTGATCGCGGCGGTCGGTGCGGCGCGCAAGCTCGCCGAGTTGAACATCGCGAAATCCGATGTCGCGGTGACCGTGGTCAATCGCGACGAATGGCATTCGATCCGGGTGCGCAATTACGAGACCGAGCTCGGCGACACGCGGGTGCCGCTCGATGACGTGCTCGGGCCGATCGGCGTCGATCTGAAGATCGGTGAGGTTACCGGCGTCGATTGCTCGCAGCATGAAATCGCCCTCGCCGGCCGGCCAAGCCTCAAATACGACCGGCTGGTCTTCGCGCTCGGCAGCGAGCTGGTGCGCCCGCCTATCCCCGGCCTTGCCGATCACGCCTTCGACATCGATACGCATGACGCGGCGGCGCGGCTCGGCGCGCATCTCAACGCGCTGCCAACCCGGCCGGCGTCGCCCGGCCGGTTCACCGTGCTGGTGGTGGGCGGCGGCCTCACCGGGGTCGAGATGGCGACGGAGCTCGCCACCCGGCTCACGGACATCGCCGGCGGCGCCACGGCCCGGGTCATCCTCGCCGATCGCAGTGACCGGATCGGCTCGAATATGGGCGTTGAGGCTTGCGACGTGATCGGCGAGGCGCTCTCCGCGCTCGGGGTCGAGATACGGCCCGGCGTTACGATCGTCTCGATCGACCACAACGGCGCGCGCCTCTCGTCGGGCGAGACGATTGCCGCCGAGACGATCGTGTGGTGCGCCGGCATGCGCGCCCATCCGCTCGCCGCCACGCTCCCCGGCGAGCACGACCGCTTCGGTCGGATCGCGGTCGACCGCTTTCTGCGGGTCGCCGCCGCGCCCGCGATTTTCGCCACTGGCGACGCCGCGATGGTGCTGGTCGATGGCGAGCACCTGTCGGTCATGTCGTGCCAACATGCGCGGCCGATGGGCCGCGTCGCCGGGCACAATGTGGTCGGCGACCTAGTCGGCCAGAAGATGATGCCGGTCGAGATCGGCTATTACGTGACCTGCCTCGATCTCGGCGCCTGGGGAGCGGTCTATTGCCAGGGCTGGGACCGCCACGTTGCGGTCCAGGGCGCCGCGGCCAAGGAGACCAAGCAGACGATCAACCGCATCCGCATCTACCCGCCGCGCTCGCGCGACCCGGCGGAAATCCTCGCCGCCGCCGCGCCGGTCACTCAGGCCCCGCCGCGGCATTAGCTCAGCGGAAGTGCCGCAACAGTTCCGCCTCCCACAAATCGAGCTGGTCGAGCTCGTAGTCGAGCGGCGACAACATCAGATATTCGAGCCCCGCCTGCGCGAGTTCCGCGATCCGGTCGCGGATTTGCGCCGGCGTCCCCAGCAAGTAGCACGTCCGCAGATGCTCAAATGAGCGGTGCGTCCCCATCACCCGTTCAATCAGCGGCCGCTGGATTTTGAGCGCCGCCGCCTCGTCATCGGTGGGCACGATATGGGTCATGTTAACATGCGCGAAGGTAACGCTGCCGCGCGGCCGGCCAATCTCGTCGAGCCGGCGGGTGATCAGCGCCCAGTCGTCGATGACGCTCTCGTTTGACCCCGCGGCACGGGCGATCCAACCGTCGGCGCGGCAGATGCGCTCCAGGACGCTCGGCACCATGGTCTCGGGATCGGGCGACAGGCCGGTCTTGATCTTCGATCCGCCGGCCACCCACAGCCGCGGCCTGGTCGGCAGCGGCGGGTCGATCGCCACCCGGTCGAGATGGTAATAGTGGCCGTGATGGGTGACCTCCTCGCCGCTCCATAGCTTTTGGAAGATATCGAGCATCTCGTCGGTGCGGCCGCCGCGCTCGCTGAGCTTGACGCCCGCCACGGCGAATTCCTGCGCGTCCCAACCGACCCCCACCCCTAGCTCGTAACGCCCGCCCGACAGCATGTGCAGGCTGGCGATTTCCTTGGCGAGGAAGACGGGGTTGCGGATCGGCGGAATCAGGATGCAGGTACCGATCTTGATGCGCGACGTGCAGCCGGCGGCAAACGCCAGCGTCTCGAGTGGCGACAGCCAAGCGGTGCCGTAGAGCCCGCGCGCGGTCAACAGATGCTCGGCGACCCACAGCCCCTCGAAGCCCACCGCCTCGGCGCGGGTCGCGAACGTGCGCAGCCGGCCGACCGTGGCGTAGTCCTTGGCGAACGAAAAGCTCGGCAGCATCAGGCCGAAACGCATTGGCTTCCTCCTTGGCGCGAGATTGCTTCGTCGCTACGCTTCTCGCAATGACGGCGCAAGACTGAGGAGCCCTCGATGACCGACTTCCGCTATGACCACGTCCATCTGCGCAGCCCCGACCCCGAGGCGACCGCGGCGTGGTACCACAAGATGTTTGGCGCCGAGGTCATCCATTCGGTGATGTCGAGCGGCATCGAGCGCACCGACATCAAGCTCGCCGGGGTCAACCATTTTATCGCCAAGGTGCCCGACAACGCCGACCTCGCGGAGAAGCCCGAGAATAGCTTTGTCGGGCTCGACCATATCGGGCTGCGGGTCAAGGACATCGATGCGGTGTGCGAGGAACTCAGGGCAAAAGGAGCCGAGTTCACCATCGAGCCGAAGACGATCCGACCCGGCGTGCGCATCGCCTTTGTCCGCGGCCCGCAGAATGTGCTGATCGAGCTGCTCGACCGCGATGTGGGGTGAGGCACGGTGGTCGACCCGACAGAGAGAGGTCCGGCGACATTTTTGACCGGCGATGCGGCACTTTCCCGATGACACATGGACATCGCGGTGTTAGGCAGGGCCGATGAGAGTCGGATAAACCGACCTCGCAGGTGAACAGGCGGAACGCGTCAGCCCGCGGGCAGCAAGCGACGGCCCCAGCCTCGCTCGTTCGGGTCGTCATATGGTGTCCGGGTTGCCGCAACCCAGGAGGCACCATGACCGCGCTATCGGCGAGGGAGATGTCGGACTCTTCGGCCAGCCGGGTGCTTGGCCGTAAGATGGACAGCATTCCGTTCGGCCTCTATCAAGCTTTGATTATCTTTATCCTTGCCCTCGTCGGTTTCATCGAGGGCTACGACCTGTTTATGACCGGCTCGCTGATCGTGCTAGCCAAGGCGCCGCTGCATCTTACCGAGACCGAGATCCAGTGGCTGCTTCTCGGGCCCGCCATCTTAGGGACCATCGGCGGCTTCGGCTTTTCGGCGGTCGGCGATCAGTTGAGCCGCAAAGCCATGCTAGTGATCGGCGTCACGGCGACGACGTTCTTCACCCTTCTGATCCCGCTGGTGCAGAATGCCGAGCAGTTGCTCATCCTGCGGGCGTTGACCGGCCTCGGCGCCGGCGGCGTGTGGTCGGCAGTGTTCCCGATCGCCGCCGAATTGATGCCGGCGCAGCACCGCCGCACCTACGGCGCGATCTACGAAATGGCGCTGGCCTCGTCGTTCACCGTCTTGCCGTTCGTCGGCAGCCTGCTTGCGGGCAATCCCGATGCGTTCCGGTATATGGCCTTGCCGGGCGGGCTGGCGGTGCTGGTGGTGCCGGCGATCGTCTATTTCCTGCTGCCAGAGAGCCCGCGTTGGCATCTGCGACGGGGCGCGGCGCAGATCGCTGTCGACCTCGTCAACCAGATCATCCGGCGCTCCGGCAATCGTGTGCCGCCGCTGACCGTGGCGGAGCTTGGCGACATCGACAAAGCCGCGCGCCAGAAGCTGCCGCCCTATTGGCGCCTGTTCGCGAAGGGCCAACTACGGTGGACCGTGGTCGGCGTGGTTACCGGCACCTGCGCCGCCAGCGCCGCTTTCATGACGGCGGCCTTGCTGCCGAAGGCGCTGACCAACCAGGGTTATGCCGTCAGTGTGAGCCTGGGGATCACCTCGATCATTTATGCGACAAGCTTCGTCGGGAAGGGGTTCACCGGCTGGCTGATGGAGATCGTCGGCCGGCGCTGGACGATCTTCTTTGTGATGGCCGGATCGATCCCCGGGTACTGCTTGATGCTGCTCTCACATACGGCGGGAGACTATGCCCGCACGCTGATGATCGTGGGCGGCGTGATCATCGGTTTCACGGTAGTGTCGGCGTTCAGCGCGACCCGGGTCTATCTGTCCGAGCAGTTCCCGACGGCATTGCGCGGCCGCGGCCACCTCTTCGGCGAATCGTGCGGAAAGCTTGTCGCCGGCGGCCTGCTGCCGTTTTTCATGGCGCCACATACAGGCTCGCCGGTGATCTTCTTCGGCACAATGCTGCTCTGTGCCGCAATCGGCGCCGTCGTTCCGGTCGTGTGGGGCAAGGAGACGATCGGCCAGATCGAGGTGATCGCATCCGAGCCGGCGATGGAACCCGCGTAAAGAGCCTCTCGGCCGTCTCCGCACTTTGCCGATGACACGCTGTGAGCGGTAAGGGGTTAGCCAAGTTGAATCGGTAATTTAGAGCTTCGCGCGATGCGCCATTGACAATTTCGATCTTGGCAATGTTCTTGTGCCATTTATCGGTTCTCGTTGATTGAAAGACCGAAAACGGAGCTTGCCGAGCGAACCGACCGTTCCGTGCCGTAAGGACCAAAAACAGCGATAGAGCGCATGCGTTGTCGAGGGCGCCAATAACAATCACCCGGCTGCCGTCTCGCGGGAAACAATCCCGCAAGCCCGCGGTCAGAGGAATCTTCACGCCCTCGCCCAATCTTCGCTCACCGGCGCGACGCCAAGGACGCCCGATAAATCGGGATTAGGCAGTGAATAAGACTTTTGCGGCGTGTCCGAGCCTTGCCCGGACAGAGCGGAGAGACGTGCTACGCCGCCTCGTCTTCCTCTTCGCGCTCCGGAACCGGGCCGGAATCTTGGCCCTTGGCCGCGGGATCGCGGTCGACCAGCTCGATCACCGCCATCGCCGCGTTGTCGCCGTAGCGATAGCCGGCCTTGATGATCCGGGTGTAGCCGCCGGGCCGGGTCTTGTAGCGCTCGGCCAGCGTCGTCACCAGCTTGTCGGCGAGCTTTTCGTCCTGCAGCGTGGCGATCGCCTGGCGGCGGACATGCAGCCCGCCGCGCCGCCCCAGGGTGATCAAGCGCTCGACGATCGGCCGTAGATCCTTGGCCTTGGGCAAGGTCGTGGTGATCTGCTCATGCTTGATGAGCGCGGCGGCGAGGTTCTCGAACATCGCCTTGCGGTGGGCGGAGTTGCGGCTGAAGCCGCGTCCGTGCATGCCGTGGCGCATGTCCCTACCTCTCCCCTACTCCGTCCCGACGGCCTTAATAAGGCTCGTCGATACGTTTGGCCAGATCCTCGATGTTCTCGGGCGGCCAGTTCTGTATCTCCATCCCGAGATGGAGCCCCATGTTCGCCAACACCTCCTTGATTTCGTTCAAGGATTTTCGGCCGAAATTGGGCGTCCGAAGCATTTCCGCCTCGGTCTTCTGCACCAAGTCGCCGATATAGACGATGTTGTCGTTCTTCAGGCAGTTGGCCGAGCGCACCGAAAGCTCGAGCTCATCGACCTTGCGCAGCAGGTTCTTGTTGATGAGCGGCTCGCCGGTCTGCTCCTCCTTCTCGCGGCCGCGCGGCTCCTCGAAATTGATGAAGAGCTGCAGCTGATCCTGAAGAATGCGCGCGGCCAGCGCCACTGCGTCTTCCGGGCTCACCGCGCCATTGGTCTCGACCCGCATCGACAGGCTGTCATAGTCGGTCACCTGGCCGACGCGGGTATTCTCGACGCGATACGAGACCTTGCGCACCGGGCTGAACAGCGCATCGACCGGGATGAGACCGATCGGCGCGTCCTCCGGCCGGTTCGCGGTCGCGGGCAGGTAACCCTTGCCGATCTCGACCGTCAGTTCCATCGACAGGCGCGCGCCGTTATCGAGCGTGCAGATCACCAGGTCGGGATTGAGGATATCGATGTCGTGGCCGGTCTCGATCGCGCCGGCGCGGACCTCACCCGGGCCGGTCGCGCGCAGCCGCATGCGCTTCGGCCCTTCGCCGGTCATGCTGAGGCCGATGCTCTTGACGTTGAGGACGATGTCGGTCACGTCTTCGAGCACGCCCGGGATTGACGAGAACTCGTGCAGTACGCCCTCGATCTGGATCGAGGTCACCGCCGCACCCTGCAGCGACGACAGCAGCACGCGGCGCAGCGCGTTGCCGAGAGTCAGCCCGAAACCGCGCTCCAGCGGTTCGGCGACCACCGTCGCGGCGCGCTTCGCGTCCTCGCCGGGCTCGACGGCCAGCGCCTTCGGCTTGATCAGCGTTTGCCAATTGCGTTGGATAACAAAGACATCGGTCATTGAGCGTATGTCCTATCGACATCCGAGCCGGCAATGCGGCCGGCGAGCATTCCATTACATTGCGCCGACGCAAAACGGCGGCGCTGCACAAGGTCTGTAGTCAGACCCGGCGCCGTTTGGGCGGGCGACAGCCGTTATGCGGGATCGGCGTCACGTCGCGAATAGAAGTGATAGCGAAACCAACGCTTTGCAAGGCACGCAGGGCAGACTCGCGTCCCGAGCCGGGCCCCTTCACCTCGATGTCGAGCGTGCGCATACCGTGCTCCATCGCCTTGCGGCCGGCATCCTCGGCGGCCATTTGCGCCGCGTAGGGGGTCGACTTGCGCGAGCCCTTGAAGCCTTGGCTGCCCGACGACGACCAGGCGATCGCATTGCCCTGGGCATCGGTGATCGTGATCATCGTGTTGTTGAACGTCGCGTTCACATGGGCGGTGCCCGAGGTGATGTTCTTGCGTTCGCGACGACGCAGCCGCGGGGCTGCTGCCGTTCCTCTTGCCATTTAATCGTTCCGCCGTATCGAGGGGCTGATCAAAATTACCTATTTCTTCTTGCCGGCGATCGGCCGGGCCGGACCCTTGCGGGTGCGCGCATTGGTATGAGTGCGCTGACCGCGGACGGGCAAGCCCTTGCGGTGCCTAAGCCCCCGATAGCAGCCGAGGTCCATCAGCCGCTTGACGTTCATCGCCACGGTACGCCGCAGGTCGCCCTCGACCGTGTACTCGCGGTCGATCAACTCGCGGACCCGGAGCACCTCATCGTCGGTCATGTCATTGGCCCGTCGATCGAGCGGTATCCCGACCTTGTTGCAGATTTCGAGGGCCTTGGTGCGACCGATGCCGTGAATATAGGTCAGGGCGATCGGTACGCGTTTCTGATTGGGGATGTTAACGCCGGCTATTCGCGCCACCTGCGCATCTCCTCGAATTCGGGCATGGGCGAAGAAGCGTGGGATCGCTCCCTCGCGGAGGCGGGGATTATACGGATCGACAGCGCAGCGTCAATCGGCGACTGCACAAGGTCTACCGTGAAATGATCGCCTCAATCGCCTCGGTCACCGCATCCATCTCGCCCATGCCGTCGATCGTCTCGAGGATCCCCTTGGCGCGGTAGTAAGGCAGGATCGGCGCGGTCTGTTGGCGGTAGACCTCAAATCGCTTTTGCACGGCCTCGGGGCGGTCGTCGGGCCGTCGGACAAAATCAGTCGAGCCACAAAAATCGCAGACGCCATCCTTCTTGGGACGATTGTTGTGATCGTGATAGCTGGCCCCGCAGCCGCGGCAGCTGAAGCGGCCGGCGAGCCGATCGACCAGCGCCGCCTCGTCGACCTCCATCAGGATCACGTGGTCGAGCTTGAGGTGGTGACGGGCGAGCATCGCGTCGAGCGCCTCGGCCTGCGGGATGGTACGCGGAAAGCCGTCGAGGATGACGCCGTTCTTCGCCTCGGGCGCGGCGATGCGCTGCTCGATGACCTCGATCACGATCTCGTCAGAGACCAGCGCGCCCGAATCCATGACTGCTTTGATGCGGCGGCCCAACTCGCTGCCCGACGCGGTCTCGGCCCGCAGCATGTCGCCGGTCGCAAGCTGGACAAGCCGGTGCGCCTGTTCAAGGCGCTTGGCCTGCGTCCCCTTGCCGGCGCCTGGCGGCCCCAGCAGGATCAAATTCATCCCCGGCGTCTCCCCAGCCGCGCCTTTTTGATCAGCCCCTCGTATTGGTGCGCGAGAAGGTGCGAGTGGATTTGCGCGACGGTGTCCATGGTAACGCTAACGACGATCAGAAGGCTGGTGCCGCCGAAATAGAATGGCACCGAATATTGCGAGATGAGGATTTCCGGCAAGATGCAGACCGCCGCGAGATAGGCGGCGCCGACCACGGTCAGCCGGGTCAGCACGTAATCGAGATGGTCGGCGGTATTCTTGCCGGGCCGAATGCCGGGGATGAAGCCGCCATATTTGCGCAGATTGTCGGCCGTCTCGGTCGGGTTGAAGACCACCGCCGTGTAGAAGAAGGTGAAAAAGACGATGAGGCTGACATAGAGCGCCATGTAGGCCGGCTGGCCATGGCCAAGCCACGCGGTGATGGTACCGATCCAGCCGAAATTCTGCCCGGCGCTTTGCTGAAAGGTTGAGATCGTCGCGGGCAGCAGCAGCAGCGACGAGGCGAAGATCGGCGGGATCACGCCCGAGGTATTGATCTTGAGCGGCAGATGCGACGACTCGCCGCCGAACATGCGGTTGCCGACCTGGCGTTTTGGGTACTGCACCAGGATGCGACGCTGTGCGCGTTCCATGAACACGATGAAGGTCACCACCGCGACCGACATCACCAGGAAAAGGATGATGAAGATCGGCGACAGCGCACCGGTGCGGCCGAGTTCCAGGGTGGCGGCCAGCGCATGCGGCAAGTTGGCGACGATG
Organism: uncultured Alphaproteobacteria bacterium; assembly: GCA_963712835.1. Classification (GTDB taxonomy): domain Bacteria; phylum Pseudomonadota; class Alphaproteobacteria; order ATCC43930; family CGMCC-115725; genus DATARH01. The sequence goes on from CAVQJJ010000003.1 coordinate 59,321, forward strand.
CCGGCCATGATGATCAGCGAAATGCCGTTACCGATGCCGCGCGCGGTGATCTGCTCGCCGAGCCACATCAGGAACATGGTGCCGCCAACCAAGGTGATGACGGTGACCACCCGGAAGAACAGCCCCGGGTCGATGACGGCGGACTCCGCCCCCGATCGCATGCTCTCTAGCCCGACGGCAATGCCATAGGCCTGTACGATGGCGAGCGCGACCGTGCCGTATCGGGTGTACTGGTTTATTATCTTGCGGCCGCTCTCGCCTTCCTTCTTCAGTTGCTCGAGCTGCGGCGAGACCGCCTGCAGCAGCTGGACGATGATGGAAGCCGAGATGTAGGGCATGATCCCGAGCGCGAAGATCGACATGCGCCCGAGCGCACCGCCCGAGAACATATTGAACATGCCGAGGATGCCGCCGGCGTTTTGATTGAAAATTTCCTGCAGGATCCCCGGATCGATGCCAGGGATCGGGATGTAGGTGCCGAGGCGATAGGCGACGAGCGCCCCAAGCGTGAACCAGATGCGGTTCTTCAGCTCGGTCGCTTTGGAAAAAGCGCCGAAATTTATGCTGGCAGCGAGTTGCTCGGCGGCTGACGCCATGGTTCGTTCCTTGCCTCGAGAGAGGCCGCTTATAGAATAGGCGCTCGCAGGCCCTTACGAAAGGTCGCGGGCCATTGCGGCGCAGCCGCGCCAAGCTAGGCCGAGGCTTCGGCCTCTTTCGCCGCGCCTTCCGGTAGAACCACCTTACCACCGGCTTTTTCCACCGCGGCGATCGCCGCCTGCGAGGCGCCGGCGACCTCGATCGTGATCTTGGTCTTCAACTCGCCGTTGGCGAGGAGGCGCACGCCGTCGCCGACCCGGCGCAGAATGCCGGCCGCGACCAGCGCCTTGCCGTCGATCGTATCCTTGGCGGCGAGCTTCTTCGCATCCAACGCCTGCTGCAGCCGGCCGAGGTTCACGACCTTGTAGTCCTTCTGGAAAATCTTGTTGTTAAAGCCGCGTTTCGGCAGCCGGCGATGCAGCGGGGTCTGGCCGCCCTCGAACGCGTTGATCGCGACGCCGGAGCGTCCAAGCTGGCCCTTGCCGCCATGACCGGCGGTCTTCCCCTTGCCCGAGCCGATGCCGCGCCCGAGCCGCTTGGAGCGGTAATGCGCGCCCGGATTATCTCTGATCTCGTTGAGCTTCATCACCTCAATCCCACACTCATCGTCACCCCCGCGAAGGCGGGGGTCCAGGGCAACCGTCGCCGCCCCCGGACCTCTGGATTCCCGCCTTCGCGGGAATGACGAAACAGAGGTCGCGCGTTATTCGACCGGACTATTCCTCCACCTTCACCAGGTGCTGCACCTTGTTGATCATGCCGCGCACCGCCGGCGTATCCTCGAGCGTGCGCCGGCGACGGATCTTGTTGAGGCCTAGCCCCTTCAGTGTCTGCTCCTGGTCGAAGCGGCGGCCGATCGGGCTGCCGGTCTGCACCACGGTGACGGTCTTCTTTCCTTCGGCCTTTGCCTGAGCGCCGCGGGCCATCACGTCGGCTCCTTCGCCTCGGTCTCGCGACGGCCCAGCACCTCGTTGACCTTCTTGCCGCGCCGCGCCGCGACAGCGCGCGGGCTCGTCGCATGGGTCAACGCCTCGAAGGTCGCCTTGATCATGTTGTGCGGGTTGGAGCTGCCGACCGACTTGGCGACCACGTCCTGCACGCCGAGCGCCTCGAAGATCGCGCGCATCGGGCCGCCGGCGATGATGCCGGTGCCGGGCTTGGCGGCGCGGATGATGACTTTGCCGGCGCCATAGCTGTCAGCGATGTCGTGATGCAGCGTGCGGCCTTCGCGCAGCGGCACGCGGACGAGGCCGCGCCGCGCCTGCTCGGTCGCCTTGCGGATCGCCTCCGGCACCTCACGCGCCTTGCCCGAGCCGTACCCGACCCGCCCCTTGCGGTCGCCGACGACAACAAGTGCGGCAAAGCCGAAGCGCCGCCCGCCTTTCACGACCTTGGCGACACGGTTGATGCTAACGAGCTTTTCGGCAAATTCGCTTTCTTCGTTCCGCTCGCGCGACTGACGATCGTCGCCGCCGCGGCGCCGTCGGTCGCCACCGCCTTCGCCGCGCTGGCCTCCCGGACCTCGCGACGGTCCACCTCCCGGACCTCGGGGCGGTCCACCCTGTGTGCGTGCCATCGGCAGCCCCTTCTAAAAATCGAGTCCGCCCTCTCGGGCGGCGTCGGCCAGGGCCTTGACCCGGCCATGAAACATGTAAGCGCCGCGGTCGAAGATGACCCGCGCGACCCCGGCCTCCTTGGCGCGCTCGGCGATGAGCTTGCCGACCGCAGTCGCCGCGCCGATATCGGCGCCGGTCTTCAGACCCTTCTTGACCCCGGCATCGAGCGTCGAAGCGGCGGCCAGGGTGCGCCCCGCCGCATCATCGACGACCTGCGCGTAGATGTGGCGCGACGAGCGGAACACCGTCAGCCGCGGGCGCAGCCCGCCGGTCTGGCGCAATTTGTAGCGCACCCGCTGCTTGCGGCGCGCGAAGAGTTCTGCGGATTTCTTCGCCATGGCGCTTACTTCTTCTTGCCTTCCTTGCGGCGGATGGTTTCCTCGGCGTACTTGATGCCCTTGCCCTTGTACGGCTCGGGACCGCGATACGCACGGATTTCGGCGGCGACCTGGCCGACACGCTGCTTGTCGGCGCCACTGACGGCGATCAACGTCGGCCGCTCGCAGGCGATCTGAATATTCTCCGGGATGGGGTAGATGATGTCGTGGCTATAGCCGAGCTGCAGCTGAAGATTGCGGCCCTGCACCGCGGCGCGGTAACCGACGCCATTGATCTCGAGCTGACGCGTGAACCCGGCGGAGACACCGGTGACCATATTGTTGACCAGTGCCCGGGTCGTGCCCCACATCGCACGCGCCCGCTTGCCCTCGTCCTTCGGCGCGATCGTGATGTGTCCGTCGGAGATCGTCGCGATAACGTCAGGGCTGATCGGCAGGCTCAATTTGCCCTTGGCGCCGCTGACGTTCAGTAGTTGCCCGGCCAGCGCAGCCTGGACGCCGGCGGGGATCGCGACAGGGTTCTTGCCGATGCGAGACATGGTGTTTTCCTAAATCTCCAGCGTCAGAACACCCGGCACAGCACCTCGCCACCGACCTTGGCAGCGCGCGCTTCCGAGTCCGACATGACGCCACGCGGCGTCGACAGGATCGAGATGCCGAGGCCGTTATAGACCCGCGGCAGGTCGACAAGCCTTGAATAAATCCGCCGTCCCGGCTTCGAGACGCGCGAGATTTCGCGGATTACCGGCTCGCCGTCGACATATTTCAACTCGATCTTCAGCTCGGCGATACCGGGACGCACCTGCTCACGCGTGTAGCCGCGAATATAGCCCTCGCGCTTCAGCACCTCGAGCACATTGGCGCGATGCTTCGAGGCCGGCGACGCGACCACCGCCATCCGCGCCCGCTGACCGTTGCGGATGCGGGTCAGCATGTCACCGAGCGGATCGCTCATCGTCATGGATGCCCTCCCCTCACCAGCTCGACTTGACCATGCCCGGGATCTGTCCGGACGAGGCCAATTCGCGAACCGCAATGCGCGACAAGCGGAACTTGCGGTAAAAGCCACGCGGCCGACCCGACAGTTCGCAGCGGTTGCGGACGCGTGTCGCCGAGCTGTTGCGCGGCAGCCGCGCCAGCTTTAGCTGCGCCTCGAAGCGATCCTCGGGATTGGCGTCGCGATCGCGCGCCAGCGCCTTGAGGCGCGCGCGGCGCGGCGAGATCGCCTTCGCCATCTTGGCGCGCCGTGCGTTCTTTTCGATCGAGCTCTTCTTTGCCATCGGTGGTCTTTCCGGGAAGGCGTGTCAGTTCGCGAACGGCATGTCGAAAGCCTTGAGGAGCGCCTTGGCTTCGTCATCGGTCTTGGCGGTGGTCACGATGACGACGTCCATGCCGCGCTGGCTGTCGACCTTGTCGTAATCGATCTCGGGAAAAACGAGCTGCTCGCGCAGGCCCAGCGCGTAATTGCCGCGCCCGTCGAAGCTGCGCCCCGACACGCCGCGGAAGTCGCGCACACGCGGCAGCGCGATGTTGATGAGCCGGTCGAGGAACTCGTACATGCGTTCGCGGCGCAGCGTCACCTTGACGCCGATCGGCATGTTCTTGCGCAGCTTGAAGGTGGCGATCGACTGCTTGGCGCGGATCACCACCGGGTGCTGCCCGGTGATAGCGGTCAGGTCGCCGACCGCGGCGTCGATCTTTTTCGAATCCTGCACCGCCTCGCCGACGCCCATATTGACGACGATCTTGTCGATGCGCGGCACCTCCATCCGGTTCTTGTAACCGAATTCCTTCATCAGGGCCGGGTGCACGGTCTCGTTATAGCGTTCCTGCAGGCGGGACATTTCCCCCTCACCTCACTTGTCGAGCACTTCGCCCGAACGCCGGGCGACGCGGACCTTGCGGCCGTCATCAAGGGTCTTGTAGCCGACCCGCGTCGGCTTCTGCGACGCCGGGTCGATATGGGCGACATTCGAGACGTGGATCGTCAGCTCCTTCTCGACGATGCCGCCCTGCTCGCGCATGCTCTGCCGCGTGTGGCGGCGTGCGATGTGGACGCCTTGAACGATGAGCCGCGACTCCGCCGGGAAGACGCGCAACACCTCGCCCTGCTTGCCCTTGTCGCGGCCGCTGATGACGACGACGTTGTCGCCCTTTTTGATCTTCAGCTTCGACATCTCACAGCACTTCGTTCAAAGGACCTCAGGAGCCAAAGAGGCGATCCTGAGAAATTTTTTGGCGCGCAGTTCACGGGTGACCGGCCCGAAGACGCGCGTGCCGATCGGCTCGTTCTGCCGGTTAATCAGCACCGCGGCATTGCGGTCGAAGCGGATCGCGCTGCCGTCGACGCGGCGAATTTCCTTGGCGGTGCGGACGATGACCGCACGGTGCACGTCGCCCTTCTTGACGCGGCCGCGCGGGATCGCCTCCTTGACCGAGACGATAATCACGTCGCCAACGCCCGCCGTCTTGCGCTTCGAGCCACCCAAAACCTTGATGCACTGGACCCGGCGCGCGCCCGAATTGTCGGCGACGTCGAGATTGGTCTGCATCTGGATCATGCGGCATCCCCTGTCTCGGCGGCCGCGGCGCCGGTGACCTCGGCCTCGGCTTCGGCCTGCGCGGCGCGCGCGCGACGGCGGGCGAGACCCGGCGCAGCGCCGGTCGCCGCGCCCATCACGATCCAGCTCTTACGCTTCGAGATCGGCCGGCTTTCCTCGATCTGCACTGCATCGCCGGTGTGGAACTTGTTGCCCTCATCATGCGCGGCATATTTCTTCGAGCGCGTGACGAACTTCTTGTAGACCGGGTGCATGACCCGGCGCTCGACGCGCACGACGATCGTCTTGTCTTGAGCGTCGCTGATGACGATGCCCTGGAGTATCCGTTTTGGCATCTAAACCCCTCAGGCCTTCGCGGCGGCGCGCTGCCGCTCGCCAAGGATTGTCTTGATACGCGCGATGTCGCGCCGCGCTTGCCGCACCCGAGCGGTGTTCTCGAGCTGCCCGCTCGCGCGCTGAAAGCGCAGATTAAAGATTTCCTTTCCCAAGGTCTCAACCTGGTCGCCGAGCTCGTCTGGGGTGCGGCTGCGCAGGTCGCGCGCCTTCGTCGTCTTCATGCCGCGCCCTCCTCGCCAGCGCGAACCACGAACTTGGTCGCGACCGGCAGTTTCGCCGCGGCGAGTTCGAACGCCTCGCGCGCCACCTCGCGTTCGACGCCGTCGAGCTCGAACATGATGCGGCCCGGCTTTACCCGGCAAATCCAGTATTCCGGCGAGCCCTTGCCGCTGCCCATGCGAACTTCGGCAGGCTTCGTCGACACCGGCACATCCGGGAAGATGCGGATCCAGACGCGGCCGACACGGCGGATGTGACGGGTGATCGCGCGCCGCGCCGCCTCGATCTGGCGCGCGGTGATGCGGCCCGGCTCGACGGACTTCATGCCGTAGGCGCCGAAATTGAGCGAAGTGCCGCCCTTGGCCATGCCATGGACGCGGCCCTTATGCGCCTTGCGGTATTTGGTGCGTTTAGGGGCAAGCATTTATCTAATCCCTGTCGCGCTCGCGGTCACGGTCGCGATCCCGGCCGCCGCTCGGTCTGCGATCTCCGGCCGGCTGCGACTCGGAGAGCAGCTTGTCTTGCGCCATCGGGTCGTGCGCGAGGATTTCGCCCTTGAACACCCACACCTTGACGCCACAGGTACCGTAGGTCGTCTTCGCGGTGCCGTAGCCGAAATCGACATTGGCGCGCAGCGTGTGCAGCGGCACGCGGCCTTCGCGATACCACTCCATCCGCGCGATCTCGGCGCCGCCGAGCCGGCCCGAGCAGTTGATCCGGATGCCCTGCGCGCCAAAGCGCATGGCCGACTGCACCGCCCGTTTCATCGCGCGGCGGAAAGCCACGCGGCGCTCCAGCTGCTGGGCGATACCCTCCGCAATCAGCTTCGCCTCGATCTCGGGCTTGCGGATTTCGACGATGTTGAGGCTGACCTCGCTCGTCGTCATCTTCGTCAGATCGCTGCGCAGCTTGTCGATGTCTGCACCCTTCTTGCCGATCACCACGCCGGGGCGCGCCGAGTGCAGCGTGATCCTGGTTCTTTTCGCGGCGCGCTCGATCAGGATGCGGGCGATCGCCGCCTGGCTCAGCCGTCCCTCGAGAAACTTGCGCAGCTTCAGATCGTCGAGCAGCTGATCGCCATACCCCTTGCCCGCGAACCAGCGCGAGTCCCAGGTGCGGTTGATGCCGAGCCGGAGCCCGATCGGATTGACCTTTTGCCCCATCAGGCAGCCTCCTCTTCGGGCCGCTCGCGCACCACGACCGTCAAATGCGAGAAATATTTTTCGACCCGTGACGAGCGGCCGCGGCCGCGGGTGTGGAAACGTTTCATCACAAAGGCTCGGCCAACCGTCGCTTCCTTGACGTAAAGCCGATCGACATCGAGCTGGTGATTGTTCTCGGCATTGGCGATCGCCGCCTGGAGCACTTTCCTGACATCGTGCGCGATGCGCCGGCGCGAGAAGGTCAATTCGTTGAGCGCCGTCTGCGCGGCCTTGCCGCGGATCATCGCCGCCACGAGGTTAAGCTTGCGCGGGCTGGTGCGCAGCGCACGCAGAAAGGCCGAAGCCTCGTTGTCGGCGAGCCGGCGCTCGGCGGAGGGCTTACCCATCAGGTCCTCTCCATCAAGTCCGCCGGGCCCGCTTGTCGCCGGCATGGCCGTAGAAGGTGCGGGTCGGCGAGAACTCGCCGAATTTGTGGCCGATCATGTTCTCGGTTACGAGCACCGGGATGAATTTGTGGCCGTTGTAGACGCCAAAGGTCAGGCCGACGAATTGCGGGAAGATCGTCGAGCGGCGCGACCAGGTGCGGATCACCTCGTTGCGCCCGGAACCACGCGCCTTTTCCGCCTTCTGCAACAGATAGCCGTCGACAAACGGCCCTTTCCATACCGAGCGAGCCACGCTCCCTCTCCTTCTAGCGAACCGGACGGCGGCGCAGGATCAGCCGGTCCGTCTGCTTGTTGTGGCGCGTCTTCTTGCCCTTGGTCGGCTTGCCCCACGGCGTCACCGGATGACGGCCGCCCGAGGTGCGGCCTTCGCCGCCGCCATGCGGATGGTCGATCGGGTTCATCGCGACGCCGCGCACCGACGGCCGGATGCCGAGCCAGCGGCTGCGGCCAGCCTTGCCGATGACGATATTCTGGTGGTCGGGGTTCGAGACCGCGCCGACGGTCGCGCGGCACTCGCTACGCACCCGCCGCAGCTCGCCCGACGACATGCGCAAGAGCGCGTAGCCCTGGTCGCGGCCGACGAGCTGCACGTAGGTCCCGGCCGAGCGCGCGATCTGCCCGCCCTTGCCCGGCTTCATCTCGACATTGTGAACGATCGTGCCGGGAGGCATGTTGCGCAGCGGCATCGCATTGCCCGGCTTCACATCGACCCGGTCGCCGGAGACGACCGTGTCGCCCGCCCGCAGGCGCTGCGGCGCAAGGATGTAGGCCTCTTCGCCGTCGGGGTACTTGATAAGCGCGATGAAAGCCGTGCGGTTCGGGTCGTATTCCAGCCGCTCGACAGTCGCCGGCGCATCGTCCTTGATGCGCTTGAAGTCGATGATCCGGTAGCGCTGCTTGTGGCCGCCGCCGCGACGCCGCATCGTGATACGGCCGGAATTGTTGCGCCCGCCCTTTTCCCTGAGGCCCTCGGTCAATTTCTTGACCGGTTTGCCCTTCCACAGCTCGCTGCGATCGACGGTGACGAGTTGGCGCTGCGCCGGCGTGACGGGGTTGTAGGTTTTGAGAGCCATCGTCTAGATCCCCGTCGTCACGTCGATGCGCGAGCCTTCGGCCAGCGTGACGATCGCCTTCTTGAAGTCGGAGCGCTGGCCGGGTCGGCCGCGTACCCGCTTCCGCTTGCCCTGGACGCGGAGGGTGTTGACCGCATCGACCTTGACCGAAAACAGCCCTTCGATCGCCGCCTTGACCTCGCGCTTGGTCGCGGTGAGCGGCACCTTGAAGATGATTTGATTGTGCTCCGACGCCGCGGTCGCCTTTTCGGTGATCAGCGGCGAACGGATCAGGTCGTACATCGCCTGGCGCGTAAGGCGCGTCTCGGCGCGGGGGATGACGCGAAACCGGCTCATTTGAGGCGCGCCTCCAATTGCTCGACCGCGGCACGGGTCAGCACTAGCGTGTCGCGGCGCAGGATGTCGTAGACATTGGCGCCAACCGACGGCAGCACGTCGACCTTGGGCAGGTTGCGCGCCGCCTTGGCAAAGCCTTCGTCGACCGCGCCGTCGATAATCAGCACCAACTCCCAGCCGAGGGTCGCGAACTGGCTGCGCAGCGCCTTGGTCTTGGCCTCGGCGACGCTCGCCGCGTCGATGACGACCAGCTTGCCTTCGGCCTGTTTGGCGGACAGCGCGGTCTTGAGGCCGAGCTTCCTGACCTTTTTCTGCAGCCCAAATTCATGGCTGCGCACGACCGGCCCGAAGATCACCGCACCGCCGCGGAACTGCGGCGAGCGCAGGCTGCCCTGACGGGCGCGCCCGGTGCCTTTTTGCTTATAGGGCTTCTTGGTCGTGCCGCTGATGTCGCTGATGCCCTTGGTCTTGTGCGTGCCGGCACGACGCTTGGCGAGCTGCCAATTGACCACGCGCGCCAGAATGTCGCCGCGTACCGGCAGGCCGAATACTTCATCGGCGAGGTCGATATCGCCGACTTCCTTGTTGTCGAGATTGCGGACGGTGAGCTTCATGCCGCTCCCCCTTCCTTGGCGCTCGCCTCGGTCTCAGTCGTCTCGACCGTCGCGCCGCTTTCGTCCGTCGTCTCGGCCTCGGGCGCCTCCTCGGCGACTGCGTCGCCGCCCGAGTCATTTCCCCTTAAGGCCGCCGGGAACGGCAGATCGGCCGGCGCCTTGCGCTTGACCGCGTCGCGCACCAGCACCCAGCCACCGGCGCTGCCGGGCACCGCGCCTTTGATCATCAGCACCCCGCGCTCGACATCGGTCGCGACGACTTCGAGGTTCAGCGTCGTCACCCGCTCGGCGCCGAGATGGCCGGCCATCTTCTTGTTCTTGAAGGTCTTGCCGGGATCCTGCCGCTGGCCCGTCGAGCCGAGCGAGCGGTGCGAGATCGACACACCATGCGTCGCCCTCAACCCGCCGAAATTCCACCTTTTCATGCCACCGGCAAAGCCCTTGCCGATGCTGGTGCCGGTGACATCGACATACTGGCCGGCGACGAAATGCGCAGCGGTGATTTCGGCGCCGACATCGACCAGCCCGTCCTCGGAGACGCGAAACTCGGCCATGTGCGCCTTGGGCTCGACCTTGGCCGCGGCATAATGACCACGCATCGGCTTCGAGACGTTTTTGACCTTGGCCGCGCCGACGCCGAGTTGCAGTGCAATGTAGCCGTCGCGCTCCTGCGTGCGGTGAGCGACGACCTGGCAATTATCGACGCGCAGCACCGTGACGGGGATATGATTGCCCTCGTCGGTGAAGATGCGGCTCATCCCTAGCTTTTGCGCGATAAGACCGGTGCGCATCACCATCCCCTAGAGCTTGATCTCGACATCGACGCCGGCAGCTAGGTCGAGCTTCATCAGCGCATCGACGGTCTGCGGCGTCGGGTCGACGATATCGAGCACCCGCTTGTGCGTGCGGATTTCGAACTGCTCACGCGATTTCTTGTCGACATGCGGCGAGCGCAGCACGGTGAATTTCTCGATCCGCGTCGGCAACGGGATAGGCCCGCGCACCCGCGCGCCGGTGCGACGGGCCGTGTTGACGATCTCGCTCGTCGACTGGTCGAGCACGCGATGATCGTAGGCCCGCAGGCGGATGCGTATGTTCTGGCCTTCCATCAGGTGTTTCCTGTTTCCCCTCTATGGATCCCGGCTTTTGCCGGGATGAGGTTCGCGTCGTGTTGCAACGCGAACCTCACTTAATGATCTTGGCGACGACGCCGGCGCCGACGGTGCGGCCGCCCTCGCGGATCGCGAAGCGCAAGCCCTCTTCCATCGCGATCGGCACCAGCAGCTCGACATTCATCGTCACATTGTCGCCCGGCATCACCATCTCGGTGCCCTCGGGCAGCTTCACCGAGCCGGTCACATCCGTCGTCCGGAAATAAAATTGCGGGCGGTAATTGTCGAAAAACGGCGTGTGCCGGCCGCCTTCCTCTTTCGTCAGCACGTAGGCCTCGGCGACGAAGGTGGTGTGCGGCGTGATCGTGCCCGGCTTCGCCAACACCTGGCCGCGCTCGACCTCCTCGCGCTTCGTGCCGCGCAGCAAGACGCCGATATTGTCCCCCGCTTCGCCCTGGTCGAGCAGCTTCCTGAACATCTCGACCCCCGTCGCGATCGTCTTCGTCGTCGGCCGCAAACCGACGATCTCGACCTCGTCGCCAACCTTGACGATCCCGCGCTCGACCCGCCCCGTCACCACCGTGCCGCGGCCCGAGATCGTGAACACGTCCTCGATCGGCATCAGGAACGGACGGTCCTTCGGGCGCTCCGGCTGCGGGATGTAGCTGTCGACCGCTTCCATAAGCTCAAGGATCGATTTCTTGCCGACTTCGTCATCCCGGCCATCGAGCGCGCACAGCGCCGAGCCCTTGATGATCGGGATGTCGTCGCCGGGAAACTCATACGAGGACAACAGCTCGCGCACCTCGAGCTCGACCAGCTCCAGGAGCTCCGGGTCGTCCACCATATCGACCTTGTTCATGTAGACGACGAGCGAAGGCACACCAACCTGCCGCGCCAACAGAATGTGCTCGCGCGTCTGCGGCATCGGTCCGTCCGCCGCCGAGACCACCAGAATCGCGCCGTCCATCTGCGCCGCCCCGGTGATCATGTTCTTCACGTAGTCGGCGTGGCCCGGACAGTCGACATGCGCGTAATGTCGGTTCGCCGTCTCGTACTCGACATGCGCCGTCGCGATCGTGATCCCCCGCGCCTTCTCTTCAGGCGCCTTGTCGATCTGGTCGTAGGCCGTGAACGTCGCCCCGCCCGTCTCCGCCAAAACCTTGGTGATCGCCGCCGTCAGCGTCGTCTTCCCGTGGTCAACGTGGCCGATCGTGCCAACATTGCAATGCGGCTTGTTCCGCTGAAACTTCGCCTTACCCATCGTCTTCTCTCCGCTCGCGCTTAGGCCATCTTGGCGCGGACTTCGTCCGCCACCGCCTCAGGCACTTGCTCGTAATGATCAAAATGCATGGTGTACTGCGCCCGGCCCTGCGACATCGAGCGCAACGTATTGACATAGCCGAACATGTTGGCGAGCGGCACCATCGCGTCGACGACGCGGGCGTTGCCGCGCGAATCCATGCCGGTGATCTGGCCGCGCCGGCTGTTGAGATCGCCGATCACGTCGCCCATGTAGTCTTCGGGCGTGACGACCTCGACCCGCATGATCGGCTCGAGCAGCTTGGGTCCGGCCTTGACCGCCCCGTCCTTGAACGCGGCGCGCGCGGCGATCTCGAAGGCCAGCGCGCTTAAATCGACCTCATGATAGGCGCCGTCGAACAGCTCGGCCTTGAAATCGATCAGCGGGAAGCCCGCGATGATGCCGTTTTCCGCCGCGCTCTTGAGCCCCTTCTCGACCCCCGGCACGAATTCCTTCGGCACGGTGCCGCCGACGACGCTGTTCTCGAACACAAAGCCCGAACCCGGCGGCAGCGGTTCAAAGCGCACTTTGACCCGCGCGAATTGGCCCGACCCGCCGGTCTGCTTGCGGTGAATGTAGTCGATCTCGGCGGCGCGGGTGATGGTCTCGCGATAGGCGACCTGCGGCGCGCCGATATTGGCGTCGACCTTGAACTCGCGCTTCATGCGGTCGACGATGATCTCGAGGTGCAGTTCGCCCATGCCCTTGATCACAGTCTGGCCGCTCTCGTGATCGACCGCGACGCGGAACGAGGGGTCTTCGGTCGCCAGCCGCGCCAGCGCCTGGCCCATCTTTTCCTGGTCGCCCTTGGTCTTCGGCTCGACCGCGATCTCGATGACCGGCTCGGGGAATTCCATCCGCTCCAGCACGACCGGATGCTGCGGATCGCACAGCGTGTCGCCGGTCGTGGTGTTCTTGAGCCCGGCCAGCGCGACGATGTCGCCCGCGCGGACTTCCTTGACATCCTCACGGTGGTTGGCATGCATCAGCAGCATGCGGCCAACCCGCTCACGATTGTCCTTGACCGAGTTAAGCACCATCGTGCCGGTGTTCAGCACACCCGAATAGGCACGCACAAACGTCAGCGAGCCGACAAACGGGTCGGACATGATCTTGAAGGCGAGGCCGGAGAACGGCTCATCGTCGGAGCACTTGCGCACGATCGGCTCATCTGAGCCCATCTTGACGCCGTTAATCGCGGCGACGTCGATAGGCGACGGCAGATATTCAACCACCGCATCAAGAAGCGGCTGCACACCTTTGTTTTTAAAGGCAGAGCCACAGAGTACCGGTACCAGCTTTCCCGATATCGTGCCCTTGCGAAGGCAGCGATTGAGGGTCGCTTCATCGGGCTCTTCGCCGCCAAGATAGGCTTCGAGCGCGTCATCGTCCTGCTCGACCGCCTGCTCGACAAGCTTGGCGCGGTACTCCTGCGCCTCGGCGAGCATGTCGGCGGGGATGTCGATCACATCGAACTCGGCGCCGAGCGCCTCGTCGCGCCACTTGAGCGCCTTCATCTTGATCAGATCGACGATGCCGACAAAATCAGCCTCGGTGCCGATCGGCAGCTGAGTGACTGCGGCGTTGGCGCCAAGCCGATCGAGGATCATCTCAATGCAGCGCTTATAGTCGGCGCCAATGCGGTCCATCTTGTTGACGAAACAGATGCGCGGCACGCCATATTTGTCGGCTTGGCGCCAGACGGTCTCGGATTGCGGCTCGACGCCGGCGACCGAGTCGAACACCGTGACCGCGCCGTCGAGCACGCGCAGGCTGCGCTCGACCTCGATCGTGAAGTCGACATGGCCCGGCGTATCGATGATGTTGATCCGGTGGTCTTCCCAAAAGCAGGTCGTCGCGGCCGAGGTGATCGTGATGCCGCGTTCCTGCTCCTGCTCCATCCAGTCCATCGTCGCAGTGCCTTCGTGCACCTCGCCGATCTTGTAGGAGCGCCCGGTGTAATAAAGGATCCGCTCGGTCGTCGTCGTCTTACCGGCATCGATGTGGGCCATGATGCCGATATTGCGATAGCGCTCGAGAGGCGTCGTCCGTGCCATCACTCACTCGTCCCGGCGGAGCCCCGCTTTGCATTACGGGCGCGGCCGCCTGTTAAAAAATTTGAGCCGACGCCCGCCGCGCCGGCCCGCGAAATTCCCTCCGTTACCATCTATAGTGCGAGAAGGCTTTGTTCGCGTCGGCCATGCGATGCGTGTCTTCCCGCCGCTTCACAGCGACCCCCCGATTATTGGCGGCATCGAGCAGTTCGCCCGAAAGCCGCTCTTCCATTGTATTCTCCGACCGCGCCCGCGACGATGAGATGAGCCAGCGGATCGCGAGCGCCTGACTGCGATCCTGCCGGACCTCGACCGGCACCTGATAGGTCGCGCCGCCGACGCGACGCGAGCGAACCTCGACCGCCGGGCGCACATTCGCCAACGCGTCGTGGAAAACGCGGATCGGGTCCTGGCCACTGCGCCGCTGAATGCGATCGAAAGCGCCGTAGACGATCCCTTCGGCGGTCGATTTCTTGCCCTCGTACATCAGGCAATTCATGAACTTCGACACGACGGTATCGCCGAATTTCGGATCCGGCTGGACTTCGCGTTTGACGGCAGCGCGACGGCGCGACATGGGCTCGATCCTTCCCTATTTCGGCCGCTTGGCGCCGTATTTCGACCGCCGCTGCCGACGATCCTTGACGCCCTGCGTGTCATGGGTGCCGCGAATAATGTGGTAGCGCACGCCCGGCAGGTCCTTGACGCGACCGCCGCGGATCAGCACCACCGAGTGCTCCTGAAGGTTGTGGCCCTCGCCGGGGATGTAGCTCGTCACCTCAAACCCGTTGGTGAGGCGGACGCGTGCCACCTTGCGCAAGGCGGAGTTGGGCTTTTTCGGCGTGATCGTATAGACGCGCGTGCAGACGCCGCGCTTTTGCGGGCACTGCTCCATCGCCGGAACCTTGTTGCGCGCCGCGATCGGCTTGCGCGGATACCGGATCAGCTGGTTGATCGTCGGCATGCCTTTTCCAACCTCACAAAACGTCCCAATACAAAAATGCTGGCGCACCCGACGCAAGTGCCGCGCGGGGCGGTAGCGCATCCAACTCGTCTTTTCCCGCGCCTCTCTCAGGGCGCGCGAGCCATAAGCCAAAAAAAAGGGCCGCGTCTAGGTGGCTTCCCACCGCCAGCCCGTGGAGGGCGGAATATATGGGCGCGGCCCCCGAGGGTCAAGCCGCTACGGCCCGATTTTCCGCGGAAAGCGCAGCAAAAGCTGGAAGCGAAAACCTTCGCTTCCAGCTGGTGCCGCGGTTGCTATTCGGCCGCGCCGGCCTGCTGCTCGGTGATCTGAGCTGGCTCGGCCGCTTCGGCCTCGGCGGCGATCGCCGCGAGCGCCCGGTCGCGGTCGGCGGCGACTTCGCGCAGCCGGGCGACGACGCTGCCGGTGCCAGCCGGGATCAGCCGGCCGACAATGACATTTTCCTTCAGCCCCTGCAGCGCATCGGTCCGGCCCGAGACCGCCGCCTCGGTGAGGACGCGGGTGGTCTCCTGGAATGAGGCCGCCGAGATAAAGGAATGCGTTTGCAGGCTTGCCTTGGTGATGCCCTGGAGCACCGGGTTCGCCATCGCCGGACGCAGGTTTTCGCCCTCGACCTTGGCGTTCTCGCGCTCGAACTCCAGGCGGTCGATCTGCTCGCCGGCGAGGAAGGTGGTGTCGCCGGGGTCGGCCCCGATTTCGACTTTTTGCAGCATCTGGCGAACGATCACCTCGATGTGCTTGTCATTGATGCGCACGCCCTGGAGCCGGTAAACCTCCTGGATCTCGTTGATCAGGTAGCTCGCCAGCTCCTCGACCCCGAGAATGCGCAGGATGTCGTGCGGGACGCGGTTGCCGTCGATCAACAGATCGCCCTTCTCGACGTAGTCGCCTTCCTGCACGCTGATGTGCTTGCCCTTCGGGATCAGGTACTCGACCGCCTCGCCGCCATCGGACGGAACCACGACGATGCGCCGCTTGGTCTTGTAGTCCTTGCCGAACTCGACCCGGCCTTCGCTCTCGCTGATGATCGCGAAATCCTTGGGCTTGCGGGCCTCGAACAGCTCGGCGACGCGCGGCAGACCGCCAGTGATGTCGCGGGTCTTGCCCGATTCCTTCGGGATGCGGGCGATGACGTCGCCGGCCTTGACCGGCGCGCCGTTATCGACCGAGAGGATCGCGTCGGCCGGTAGGAAGTAGCGGGCGGGCAGGCCGTTGGCCAAGGTCATGCCGTTGCCCTTTTCGTCGAGCAGGACAATCTGCGGCCGCAGATCGCCGCCGCGCGGCTGCTGCTTCCAATCGATGACGACCTTCGAGGAAATGCCAGTCGCCTCATCAACCGCCTCGCGCATCGACACCCCTTCTTGCAGGTCGAGGTAATGCGCGTTGCCGTCCTTTTCGGTGATGATCGGCTGGGTATAGGGGTCCCACTCGGCGATGCGGTCGCTCTTGGCCACCTTCGCGCCCTCGTCGGCGAGGAGCCGCGCGCCATAGGGCACGCGATGCCGCGCCTTCTCGCGCCCGGCCTCGTCGAGCAGCACGAGCTCGCAATTGCGGCCCATGACCACCGGGATGCCGGACGAGTTCATCACGACATTGCGGTTGACGACGCGAACCGTCGCGTCGATCACCGCCTCGATCGATGACTGCTCGGCGCCGCGCTGCGCCGCACCGCCGATATGGAAGGTGCGCATCGTCAGCTGGGTGCCGGGTTCGCCGATCGACTGAGCGGCGATGACGCCGACCGCCTCGCCGATATTGACGACGGTGCCGCGCGCCAAATCGCGGCCATAGCACTTGCCGCAGACGCCTTGGCGCGCCTCACAGGTCAGCACCGAACGGATCGACACCGCGTCGATGCCCGCCTGCTCGATCGTGTCGATGGCGTCCTCGTCGATCAGGTCGCCGGCGGCGAGGACGACCTCGCCCGACAACGGGTTGAGGACGTCGATCGCCGCGCACCGGCCGAGTATGCGGTCGGCGAGCGGCGAGATGATCTCGCCGCCGTCGATCACGGCGCGGGTCAATAGGCCGCGGGTCGTACCGCAATCTACCTCGGTGATGATCGCGTCCTGCGCCACATCGACCAGGCGACGCGTCAGATAGCCCGAGTTCGCGGTCTTCAACGCCGTATCGGCGAGCCCCTTGCGGGCGCCATGCGTAGAGTTGAAGTACTCGAGGACGGTCAGACCTTCCTTGAAGTTCGAGATGATCGGGGTCGAGATGATCTCGCCCGAGGGCTTGGTCATCAGCCCGCGCATGCCAGCCAGCTGCTTGATCTGCGCCGGCGACCCGCGCGCGCCCGAGTCCGACATCATCCACACCGAGTTGATCGGCATGCCGGGCTTCTGTTCGCGGATGACCTTGACCATCTCCTCCGCGACCTTCTCCGAGCAGCTCGTCCAGGCGTCGACTTCCTTGTTGTACTTCTCGCGTTGGGTGATGAGCCCGTCCTGGTATTGCTGCTCGTATTCCTTGACCATTGCCTGCACATCGGCGACGAGCGTGTGCTTCGCCTCGGGGATGATGAGGTCGTCCTTGCCGAACGAGATGCCGGCCTTGCACGCCTGGGTGAAGCCCAGGGTCATCAGCCGGTCGCAGAAGATGACCGTCTCCTTCTGGCCGCAGAAGCGGTAGACGTGATCGATCAGCTCGCTGATCTGCTTCTTGGTGAGCAGCCGGTTGATCAGATCGAAGCCGACGGCCGGATGCCGCGGCAGGATTTCCGAGAGAAGCATGCGGCCGGGCGTGGTCTCGACCCGGCGGACGATCGGTTGGCCATCCTCATCGACCGTCTCGTAGCGCGCCTTGATCCGCGCATGCAGGGTCACCGCTTTCGAGGCAAGCGCCTGCTCGATCTCGCCGACATCGGTAAAGACCATGCCTTCGCCCGGCTCACCGGGACGCTCGGTGGTGATGTGGTAGAGGCCGAGCACGATGTCCTGCGACGGCACGATGATCGGCTTGCCGTTGGCGGGGCTGAGGATGTTGTTGGTCGACATCATCAGCACGCGCGCCTCGAGCTGCGCCTCGAGCGACAGCGGCACGTGAACCGCCATCTGGTCGCCGTCGAAATCGGCGTTGAAGGCGGTGCAGACCAGCGGGTGAAGCTGGATCGCCTTGCCCTCGATCAGCACCGGCTCGAAGGCCTGGATGCCGAGGCGGTGTAAGGTCGGCGCGCGGTTGAGCAGCACCGGGTGCTCGCGGATCACCTCTTCGAGGATGTCCCAGACCTCCGGCCGCTCCTTCTCGACCATGCGCTTCGCCGCCTTGATCGTGCTGGCGAGGCCGTAGAGCTCGAGCTTCGAATAGATGAATGGCTTGAACAGCTCCAAGGCCATCTTCTTCGGCAAGCCGCACTGGTGCAGCTTGAGCTCGGGGCCGACGACGATCACCGAGCGGCCCGAATAGTCGACGCGCTTGCCGAGCAGGTTCTGCCGGAAGCGGCCCTGCTTGCCCTTGAGCATGTCGCTCAAGGACTTCAGCGGGCGCTTGTTGGCGCCGGTGATAACCCGACCGCGGCGGCCGTTGTCGAATAGCGCGTCCACCGCCTCCTGCAGCATGCGCTTCTCATTGCGCACGATGATGTCGGGGGCGCGCAATTCGATCAGGCGCTTCAGCCGGTTGTTGCGGTTGATGACCCGGCGGTAGAGATCGTTGAGGTCCGAGGTGGCGAAGCGGCCGCCGTCGAGCGGCACCAGCGGGCGCAACTCAGGCGGGATCACCGGCACGACTTCGAGGATCATCCACTCAGGCCGGCTGTGCAAGTCGACAAAGGCTTCGACCAGCTTCAGCCGTTTTACGAGCTTCTTGCGCCGCGCCTCGGACGCGGTCTCGCGCAGCTCCTCGCGCAGTCTGATCTTTTCTTCCTGAAGGTCGATTTCCGACAGCATGTCACGCAGCGCCTCGGCGCCGATCTTCGCCGTGAACTGCTCGTCGCCGTAATCGTCTTGCGCCTGGAGATACTCCTCCTCGGACAGCAACTGGTGCTGCTTGAGCGGGGTCATCCCCGGCTCGATGACGACGTAGTTCTCAAAATAGAGAACCCGTTCGAGATCCTTCAGCGTCATGTCGAGCAGCAAGCCAATACGGCTCGGCAGCGACTTCAGGAACCAGATATGCGCGACGGGCGACGCCAGCTCGATATGGCCCATGCGGTCGCGCCGCACCTTCGAGAGCGTGACCTCGACGCCGCACTTCTCGCAGACGATACCGCGGTACTTCATGCGCTTGTACTTGCCGCACAGGCACTCGTAATCCTTGATCGGCCCGAAGATGCGGGCGCAGAACAGCCCGTCGCGCTCCGGCTTGAAGGTGCGGTAGTTGATCGTCTCCGGCTTCTTGATCTCGCCGAACGACCAAGACCGGATGCGCTCCGGGCTGGCGATCGAAATGCGGATCTCGTCGAAACTCTGCGGACCGCTGACCTGGCCGAAGATGTTCATCAACTCGTTCATGCACGACCCCTTCCGTGGTCTACCGCTAGCGCGTTACGCAAAGAACGCGACAACGGCGGCATTGCTGTCACTTCCTGCCCTGGCTGTTTTTGCAGACGAAAAACAGCCAGCTAGTAGTTCCTCTGCTCCAGCTCGACATTGAGGCCGAGCGAGCGCAGCTCCTTGACCAGCACGTTGAAGCTTTCGGGTATGCCGGCCTCGAAATTGTCGTCGCCGCGCACGATCGCCTCGTAGACCTTGGTGCGACCCGACACGTCGTCCGACTTGACCGTCAGCATCTCCTGCAAGGTATAGGCCGAGCCGTAGGCCTCGAGCGCCCACACCTCCATCTCGCCAAAGCGCTGGCCGCCGAACTGCGCCTTGCCACCCAGCGGCTGCTGGGTAACGAGGCTGTATGGCCCGATCGAACGCGCGTGGATCTTGTCGTCGACCAGATGATGCAGCTTCAGCATGTAAATGTAGCCGACCGTCACCTGACGGTCGAACGCCTCGCCGGTGCGGCCGTCGACCAGAGTGACCTGGCCCGACGAGTGCAGTCCCGCCTTTTCCAGCATCGCGACGATATCGGCCTCGCGCGCCCCGTCGAAAACCGGGCTCGCCATCGGCACGCCATGCGTGAGATTGCCGGCGAGGTCGACCAGCTCGTCATCGCCCAGCGCCTCGACCTCACTCTTCTCGGCCCCGTCGTAGACTTCGCCCAGGAGCTTGCGCAGATCGCCATTGGCGCCCCCCTTGGCTCCATTGGTTCCGCTGCGGCGGACCTTCTCCATGACCTCGCCGATCCGCCGGCCGATACCGGCCGCGGCCCAGCCAAGATGCGTCTCGAGGATCTGGCCGACATTCATGCGACTCGGCACGCCGAGCGGGTTAAGCACGATGTCGACCGGCTGCCCGTCGTCGAGATAGGGCATGTCCTCGGCCGGAACGATGCGCGAGATGACGCCCTTGTTGCCATGACGGCCCGCCATCTTGTCGCCGGGCTGCAGCTTGCGCTTCACCGCGACAAAGACCTTGACCTGCTTCATGACGCCGGGCGGCAACTCGTCGCCGCGCTGGAGCTTCTCGACCTTGCCCTCGAAACGCGCCACAAGCTCGGCGACGGCGTCGGCCATCTGCTTTTTGAGCGTTTCGAGATCAGCCATGCGATTGTCGTCGCGCACGGTGATCTCGCGCCAGTTCGCCGTGGTGTACTCGGCGAGCACGGCGTCAGTGAGCTCGGTGCCGGACTTCATGCCCTTCGGGCCGGAGACGGAGGTCTGGCCGAGCAGCAACTCCTTCATACGGGCGGCGAAGCTGCGCTCGAGGATGACGCGCTCGTCGTCGCGATCCTTAGCCAAGCGCTCGATCTCGGCGCGCTCGATAGCGAGCGCACGCTCGTCCTTTTCTACGCCGCGGCGCGAGAAGACGCGCACCTCGACGATCGTCCCCGAGACGCCCGGCGGCAGGCGCAACGAGGTGTCGCGCACATCGGAGGCCTTTTCGCCGAAGATCGCCCGCAGCAGCTTCTCTTCCGGCGTCATCGGCAACTCGCCCTTCGGCGTCACCTTGCCGACCAGGATATCGCCCGGCTTCACTTCGGCGCCGATATAGACGATGCCGGCCTCGTCGAGGTTCTTCAGCGCCTCCTCGCCGACATTCGGGATGTCGCGGGTGATTTCCTCCTGACCGAGCTTGGTGTCGCGGGCGCTGACCTCGAATTCCTCAATGTGGATCGAGGTAAAGACGTCGTCCGACACGATGCGCTCGGAGATGAGGATCGAATCCTCGAAGTTGTAACCGTTCCACGGCATGAAGGCGCAGAGCACGTTGCGGCCGAGCGCCAGTTCGCCGTATTCGGTCGACGGCCCGTCGGCGATGATGTCGCCGGCCTTGACCTGATCACCGACCGTCACCAGCGGGCGCTGGTTGATGCAGGTGTTCTGGTTCGAGCGCTGGAACTTCAATAGATTGTAGATGTCGACACCGGATGCCGCGGCCGAGGTTTCCTGGGTAGCGCGGATCACGATGCGCGTCGCATCGACCTGATCGACCGTGCCCGAGCGGCGGGCGATGATCGTGACGCCGCTGTCGCGCGCGACCCGCTCCTCCATGCCGGTGCCGACCAGCGGCGCCTCGGCGCGGATCAAAGGCACCGCCTGACGCTGCATGTTGGAGCCCATCAGCGCGCGGTTGGCGTCGTCGTTCTCGAGGAACGGGATCAGCGCCGCGGCAACCGAGACCAGTTGCTTCGGCGACACATCGACGAGATCGATGTGCTCCGGCCGCAGCAAGATCACGTCGCCCGCCTTGCGGCAGGTGGTCAGCTCATCGGTGATGCGGCCTTCGGCATCGACCGGCACATTGGCCTGGGCGATGTTGTAGCGCCCCTCGTCCATCGCCGAGAGATAGACAATCTCGTCGGTGAGCTTGCCGTCGGCCACCTTGCGATACGGGCTTTCGATAAACCCGTACTGGTTGACGCGGGCAAAGGTCGCCAGCGAGTTGATGAGGCCGATATTCGGCCCTTCCGGTGTCTCGATCGGGCAGATGCGGCCGTAATGCGTCGGGTGCACGTCGCGCACCTCGAACCCGGCGCGCTCGCGGGTCAGACCACCCGGACCAAGTGCCGACAGGCGACGCTTGTGGGTGATCTCGGAGAGCGGGTTGGTCTGGTCCATGAACTGCGATAGCTGCGACGAGCCGAAAAACTCGCGCACCGCAGCTGCCGCTGGCTTGGCGTTGATCAGGTCGTGCGGCATGACCGTGTCGATCTCGACCGAGCTCATGCGCTCGCGGATCGCCCGCTCCATGCGCAACAGGCCGACGCGATACTGGTTTTCCATCAACTCGCCGACCGAGCGGACGCGTCGGTTGCCGAGGTGGTCGATGTCGTCGATCTCGCCGCGCCCGTCCTTCAGATCGACGAGCATCTTGAGGATGGCGAGGATGTCCGCCTTCCTGAGCGCGCGCACTGTGTCGTCGGTGTCGAGGCTGAGGCGGGAGTTCATCTTGACGCGGCCGACCGCGGAAAGGTCGTAGCGCTCGGTGTCGAAGAAGAGACCGTTGAAGAGGCTCTCCGCGGTTTCCAGCGTCGGCGGCTCGCCTGGGCGCATCACGCGATAGATGTCGATAAGCGCATCCTCGCGGGTCGCGTTCTTGTCGACCGCCACCAACGTGGCGCGCATGTAGGGGCCCTTGCTATCAGGCCCGCGATTGATGAGGTCGATATCGAGCACCGGCAGCTCGTCGATCCCGGCCTCGGTCAGCTGGGCGAGCGCCGTCTCGGTGATTTCGTCACCGGCCTCGAAATAGACTTCACCGGTCGCGACATTGATGAGGTCTTCGGCGAAGTAGTGGTCGACGAGATCCTCGTCGCGAACCAGCACCTCCTTGAGCCCGGCGTCTTGCAACCGGCGGGCGGCGCGCGGCGTCATGCGTTCGCCGGCCGCGAGCACGACTTCACCGCTCGCAGCGTCGATCAGGTCGTTGTTGAGCTTGCCCTTGAGCTGCTCGGCGTCAAACGGGGTCGACCAGCCGAGCTTGCCGCGCTTGTAAACGATCTTGCCGTAGAAGGCGGCGAGGATTTCCTCCTTCGGCATTCCGACCGCCTCGCCGGGCTGCAGCGACTTGCCCTCGGCTTGGCGCTCGGCGCGCAGCTGTTCGGTCTGCTCGCTGTCGAGCGCCATCAACAGCGTCGTCGCCGGCAGCTTGCGGCGCCGGTCGATACGGACATAGACGTGATCCTTGGCGTCGAACTCGAAATCGAGCCACGAGCCGCGATAGGGGATGACCCTCGCGGCGAACAGATACTTGCCCGAGGAGTGCGTCTTGCCCTTGTCGTGGTCGAAGAACACGCCGGGGCTGCGGTGCATCTGCGAGACGATGACCCGCTCGGTGCCGTTGATGATGAAGGTGCCGTTGCGCGTCATCAGTGGCATGTCGCCCATGTAGACGTCTTGTTCCTTGATGTCGCGGATCGTGCGCGAGCCGGTATCCTCGTCGACATCCCAGACCAGGAGGCGCAGCGTCACCTTCAACGGGGCGGCGTAGTTCATGCCGCGCTGCTGGCACTCCTCGACATCGTATTTCGGCGTCTCGAGCTCATAGCGCACGAAATCGAGCTGGGCGCGCTCGGAAAAGTCGCGGATCGGGAAGACGCCCTTGAAGACTTCCTGGAGCCCGACACTCACCCGGTTCTCCGCCTCCACACCCATTTGCAGGAAATGATCGTATGACGCGCGCTGAACCTCGATCAGATTCGGCATCTGGGCGATCTCGGGGATGCGCCCGAAGCTCTTGCGGATCCGCTTCTTGCCGGAGAATGCAATCGCCATAGATATTCCTCGCTCTGGGCTGCCGATGCCGGATCGGCGCGGCCTCTCGCAATTACGACGCCAAAGCCGGGCGTGCGATAGAGCTCGCACCCCGGCTCGGTACTCTCGAAAATCGACGCGGCGCCAAGCGGGCGCCGCCGCGCGCGATACTGCAGGTCGTGGCTGACCTACCTTATTTCGACAGTCGCGCCCGCTTCTTCAAGCTGCTTTTTAATTTTATCCGCCTCTTCCTTGTTGACACCCTCCTTGACGGGCTTCGGCGCCGCCTCGACAAGGTCCTTCGCCTCCTTGAGGCCGAGGCTGGTGATCGCCCGCACCTCTTTGATCACGTTGACCTTCTTCTCGCCGAACGCGGTCAGGATCACGTCGAACTCGGTCTTTGCCTCTTCCACCGGCGCGGCCGCGGCACCGCCGCCGCCCGCCGCCGCGACCGCGACCGGCGCCGCGGCGGAAACGCCCCACTTCTCTTCCAGCATCTTCGCCAGCTCTGCCGCCTCGAGCACGGTCAGGGCCGACAAATCCGCTACAAGCTTCGACAATTCAGCCATTTCTCGCTACTCCCGCTTACCCAATTGGGGGTTAGTCTCGACACTTCAAAAACCTAGTCCGCCTCGCCGCCTTGATCCGCGTGCGCCGCCAGCACCCGCGCGAGCTGAGCGCCCGGCGCCTGGAGCAATCCGGCGAGCTTGGTCGCGGGCGCCTGGATCAGGCCGATGATCTTGCCGCGCAGCTCGTCGAGCGACGGCAAGGTCGCCAACGCCCGCACTCCAGCCACATCGAGCGCCTGACCGGCGAGGCCGCCGCCGACAATCGTCAGCTTGTCATTGCGGTTGGCGAAAGCCACCGCCGCCTTCGCCGCGGCGACCGGGTCGCGCGAGAAGGCCACCGCGGTCGGTCCGGTGAAAAGCGGCGCCAGCGAGGCAAACTCGGTGCCTTCGAGCGCGCGCTTCGCGAGCCGATTCTTGGTTACCCGGTATCCCGCGCCAGCATCGCGCATCTGGCGACGCAACTGCGTCGCCTCGGCGACCGAGAGTCCGGTCTGATGGGTCACGACGATGCAGACGGCGCCACCGAGGTCGTTCTGCAGTGTCTCGACCAGAGCCTGCTTTTGCGTACGGTCCACGCTCTACTCTCCCAAGCGCCAGCACTCCCGCGCCGACGAAACGGTTATACACGGCACAGTCGTCGCCGCCCACCTGCTTGCGGGCAGCGCGACGTGCCGTCGCGGGAACCTACGATCTCGCCTCGTCAGCGAGACCGGCCAACTCGACTTTCACGCCCGGACCCATCGTGGAGCTCAAATTCACCCGGTTGATGTAGGTGCCTTTGACCCCGCTGGGCTTCGCGCGCGTGATCGCGCCGACGAAGGCGCGCACATTATCGATGAGCGCGGCTTCGGTAAAGCTCGCTTTGCCGACTCCGGCATGAACGATGCCGGCTTTGTCGGCGCGGAACTCGACCTGGCCGCCTTTGGCCGCCTGCACCGCTTCGGTGATGTTCTGCGTCACGGTGCCGAGCCGCGGGTTCGGCATCAGCCCGCGCGGCCCCAAAATCTTACCGAGCCGGCCGACCAGCGCCATCATGTCGGGGGTCGCGACCGCGCGGTCGAAGTCGATTTGCCCCGCCTGAATTTTCTCGGCGAGATCCTCGGCGCCGACGACATCGGCGCCCGCGGCCTCGGCCTCCTTGGCCTTGTCGCCGCGCGCGAAGACCCCGACCCGGACGCTCTTGCCGGTGCCGTGCGGCAGCATCACCGTGCCGCGCAGGTTCTGGTCCTGCTTGCGGGGGTCGATGCTGAGGTTCATCGCGACCTCGACGGTCTCGTCGAATTTCGCGGTCGCCCGCTCCTTGACGAGCTTCACCGCCTCCTCGACCTTGACCGGCGGCGCGTCGGGGTCGATCCCCTCATACGCCTTCTTGAGCCGCTTGCCTGATTTCGCCATCACTCGCACTCCAACTAGCTGCCGACGACCTCGATGCCCATCGAGCGGGCCGAGCCGATGATCATCTTGCACGCCGCGTCGATGTCATTGGCGTTGAGGTCGGCCATCTTTTTCTCGGCGATCTCGCGCACCTGCGCCATCGTCACCCGACCGACGGTATTGCCCCGGCCGACGACCTGCGCGCCCTTCTCGATGCGTGCCGCCTGCTTGAGGAAATGGCTGGCCGGCGGCGTCTTGGTGACGAAGGTGAAGCTGCGGTCGCCGTAAGCGGTGATCACCACCGGGATCGGGATGCCAGGGTCCAGGTTCTGCGTCGCGGCGTTGAACGCCTTGCAGAACTCCATAATGTTGAGACCGCGCTGACCCAAAGCCGGCCCGATCGGCGGCGAGGGGTTCGCCTTGCCGGCCGGCACTTGCAGCTTGATCAATCCGACGATTTTCTTGGCCATGTTCTACCCTTATCACCCCGGCGCCGCTTCACCTGTTAAATCCCGGCTTTCTCCGGGATGCTCGCGATGGCTGCGCCACGCTCACACTTTTTCGACCTGCGAGTATTCGAGCTCGACCGGAGTCGCCCGGCCGAAGATCGACACCGCAACCTTGACCCGCGACTTCTCCTCGTCGACGTCTTCGACCGTGCCGTTGAACGAGGTGAACGGCCCGTCGCAGACCCGCACCTGCTCGCCGATCTCGAAGGTGATCGAGGGCTTCGGCCGCTCGATGCCTTCCTGCACCTGGTGCATGATGCGCGCCGCTTCGGCCTCGCTGATCGGCGACGGCTTGCCGCGCCCGCCGAGGAAACCCGTCACCTTCGCGGTGTTGCGCACGAGATGCCAAGTCTCGTCGTCCATATCCATCTTCGCCAGCACGTAGCCGGGAAAGAATTTGCGTTCCGAGCTGACCTTGGAGCCGCGCCGCACCTCGACGACCTCCTCGGTCGGCACGAGGATCTCGTCGAAGCGATCGCCCAGGCCCTTCTGCTCGGCCTGCTCGCGGATCGCTGTCGCGACCTTCTTCTCGAAGCCCGAATAGACGTGGATCACATACCAGCGGCTTGCCATCCGACCGTCCCTCAGTGTCCCAAGCCGAAAATGAGACGCACCGCGTAAGACATCACCTGATCGACCGCGAAGAAGAAGCCCGCCGCGATGAATACCATAAGGAACACCATGGCCGTGGTGACCATGGTCTCCTTGCGGCTCGGCCAGGTGACACGCGACACCTCCTGGCGAACCTGCTGGGCGAACTCGGCGGGACTCAACCTAGCCATCAGACCTTGTATCCCAACAAACCAAACCGTCTCCCGACGAAATGGCAGGAGTGGAGGGGCTCGAACCCCCAACCCCCGGTTTTGGAGACCGGTGCTCTACCAATTGAGCTACACTCCTACTTCTGGATCCCGGCTTTTGCCGGGATGAGGTTCGCGTCGTGTTGCAACGCGAACCTCACTTAATGATCTTGGCGACGACGCCGGCGCCGACGGTGCGGCCGCCCTCGCGGATCGCGAAGCGCAAGCCCTCTTCCATCGCGATCGGCACCAGCAGCTCGACATTCATCGTCACATTGTCGCCCGGCATCACCATCTCGGTGCCCTCCGGCAGTTTCACCGAGCCGGTCACATCCGTCGTCCGGAAATAAAATTGCGGGCGGTAATTGTCGAAAAACGGCGTGTGCCGGCCGCCTTCCTCTTTCGTCAGCACGTAGGCCTCGGCGACGAAGGTGGTGTGCGGCGTGATCGTGCCCGGCTTCGCCAACACCTGGCCGCGCTCGACCTCCTCGCGCTTCGTGCCGCGCAGCAAGACGCCGATATTGTCCCCCGCCTCGCCCTGGTCGAGCAGCTTCCTGAACATCTCGACGCCCGTCGCGATCGTCTTCGTCGTCGGCCGCAAACCGACGATCTCGACCTCGTCGCCAACCTTGACGATCCCGCGCTCGACCCGCCCCGTCACCACCGTGCCGCGGCCCGAGATCGTGAACACGTCCTCGATCGGCATCAGGAACGGACGGTCCTTCGCCCGCTCGGGCTGCGGGATGTACGAGTCCACCGCCTCCATCAACTCGTCGATCGACTTCTGACCCACCTCCGGCTCGCGACCCTCCAGCGCGCACAGCGCCGAGCCCTTGATGATGGGAATGTCGTCGCCGGGAAAGTCGTAGCTCGACAAGAGCTCCCGAACCTCGAGCTCGACCAGCTCGATCAGCTCCGGGTCGTCCACCATGTCGACCTTGTTCATATAGACGACGAGCGAGGGCACGCCGACCTGACGCGCCAGCAGAATGTGCTCGCGCGTCTGCGGCATCGGTCCGTCCGCCGCCGAGACCACCAGGATCGCGCCGTCCATCTGCGCCGCCCCGGTGATCATGTTCTTGATGTAGTCCTGGTGACCCGGACAATCGACATGCGCGTAGTGCCGCTTGTCGGTCTGGTACTCGACATGCGCCGTCGCGATCGTGATGCCGCGCGCCCGTTCCTCCGGCGCCTTATCGATCTGGTCGTAGGCCGTGAACGTCGCGCCACCCTTCTCCGCAAGCACCTTGGTGATCGCCGCCGTCAGCGTCGTCTTCCCATGGTCCACGTGACCAATCGTCCCGATGTTGCAGTGCGGCTTATTCCGCTCAAACTTCGCCTTCGACATCGCTGCGGCTTCCTATCGACTAGAGGAAACTCTCTTGCCTCAAACCATTGGAGCGGGTGATGGGAATCGAACCCACGTGGCCAGCTTGGAAGGCTGGAGCTCTACCATTGAGCTACACCCGCCGATCTCACACCGTTACTCCGTTGGGCCATCCGCCGGGTTCAGCGGCCCGATAGCGGCATCTCGGACCTGGGTCTTCCCCCGGTCCAAGCCCTTGTCGCCATAGAGCCTTAGGGCGGTGGTGGAGGGGGTAGGATTCGAACCTACGTAGACGTACGTCAACAGATTTACAGTCTGCCGCCTTTAACCACTCGGCCACCCCTCCAACCGTTGAAAACTTGTCTTCTGGCTCCCGCTTCGAACGCCTCCTCAGCCTTGGTCGCTCCATAACGGTAAGCGCCTCGGGCCTCGGTGCTCGGCCAAATACCAACGGCCCCGAGCGGCCGGGCCGCGCGGGGCGGCACGTTCTACTCTCAACAGTACCGGATTGCAATGTGACTATGGGCGTATCGCACTAAGATTGTGCGCCGATATCGAGGCAGTCACCCTCGATCGAACAGGCGGTCTGACCACAGGCCAAAAAAATTGGCGACGGTCGGGATACGTTTTCGTTACGGCCTGTTCACAAAGCAACGCAGCAACCACGGCGCCTGCCGCATTCGAAGGGAGTACCGAGTTCCATGACCGAGATCACGCTTACGACGCCAGTCGCCGAAGAAATCGAGCTTCCCGCCGTTCTGACTGACCTGGACGCCGCAATAGATCGTCAAATCCGCTTGTTTCTCAATGAGGGGAGCGACGGAAGCGAGCTGTTTCAAGGGCTTTACGGCGATGCCGTCGACGAGCCGGTACCGGCGCGGTTGACAGCCCTTCTGAAACGCTGAACCCTCTCAGTTCTCCGCAAAAGGCGCCCCAATGAGGGCGCTTTTTTGTATTGAAAACGCGCCGCGCCTGCCCACCTCCTTGTTACCGTCCATTAACGATCGGGTCTAGCCGCCGATGTGCTTGGCGGCTGCACGCTCGCCGGCAGAGATGCGCTATGCAAGACGATTTCGTTAAGTCGGCCGAATACTGCCGGGAGCGTGCCGAGGACAGCGAGCTCATGGCCGCGCAGGCGAAAGATCCGCAGAATAAGGCCATCTTCAATGACCTGGCCAACCGCTGGCGTCGCCTTGCCCAAGAAAGCAAAGGCGATGCGCTCAAGCCGGTCGGCGGCAGACCGAGCGCTGCCAGGTAAGATTTGCGGGCAAATGGCGGTAAGGCGCCGCCCAAGAAAGATAGCCTAAAGTCAAGTAAGTTCGAATTGGTCTGTCCGATCGCGTATCGCTTCGCGCAACAGGGAGACCCGGTCCATCTCGATGTCCAATTTGCGCGCCTCTTCCCAATCCTTGCGCTTGGAAGCCTCCGCGCGTCTGGCGTAGAGGTCGATAAGCTGCTCTGTAACCTCCACGGCGACAGCGAATTCAAAAGGCGGCAGCACGGGAATACTCGCGTGATTGTTGATGAAATTGCGAATACCTTAACGGAACAGATGGACAAATAGTTCCGACGAGCTACGCGCTTCCTCAAAACAATTGGTGATTACCGGGTAAGTCTTGCGGCTGTCTACGTGCGCTCCGCCCGAGTGCGACGATCGCCCATGGGGGCTTCGGCCGCCTTCACCATTTCAGAATGCTGGTATTGAGTTCGACCGCGCCGTCGCGCTGAATCGCGCCGATGAGCCTGATGCGGCAATCGAAGGCAACGGCGCAGCCGATGGGCGGCGGTGGCAGGGGCGGCGGTACGAAAAGGCTGGGCTTACCGGTATCGGCCGGTGACGGCAAGCCGAGCGGCAGTGGAAATCCCTCGGCCGCGGCGATGTTGTCCGACACCGCCTGCGCCGCCGCGGGCATCCCTTGCGCCGCCAGCATCAGCGGCGCCATCGCCACGAACCACCGCATGACCCGATTATACGCTTGTCCCCGCGCGCCCGGCCGCGATTTTATGCGGAAAGCTCAGGGAGGCCGCTCGCATGAAAATTACCGACGTCAACATCACGCTGTTCGCGTGGGAGAGCATCCCGCCGACGACTTATGGCCACCACTCGGCACGGCCGACCGGCAAGAGCGATCTCGGCTTGCTGCGCCTCCGGACCGACGAGGGCGTCGAGGGCCACGCGTTTCTTGGCACCTCGTCGAACCCGGCGAGCCTCGACGGGCCGGGCCTCATCCATTTCCTGAAGCCGGTGGTGATGGGCCAGAACCCGCTCGACCGCGAGCGGCTCAACCGGCTCTTATGGGCGCGCGCCCGCACCGCCAGCATTCGCTCCATCGGCGCGGTCGACATCGCGCTGTGGGACATCGCCGGCAAGGTCGCGAACCTGCCGATCCACCGCCTGATCGGCACCTGCCGCGACAGCATCGGCGCCTATGCCAGCTCGGAAATCCACAACTCGATCGAAGCCTATGCCGAGCAGGCCCGGCATTACCGCGACACCGGCTGGAAGGCTTACAAAATCCACCCGCCGCAGCGCTGGCGCGAGGACATCAAGGTCTGCGAGGCGGTGCGCAAGGCGGTCGGCGACGATTATACGGTGATGCTCAACTCGACCTGGAGCTATCGTTTCGAGGAGGCGGTGCGGGTCGGCCAGGCCGCCGAGGCGCTGGGTTTCTACTGGTACGAGGACCCGCTCGCCGAGC
The DNA here is from genome assembly GCA_963712835.1 of uncultured Alphaproteobacteria bacterium. Lineage (GTDB taxonomy): Bacteria > Pseudomonadota > Alphaproteobacteria > ATCC43930 > CGMCC-115725 > DATARH01. The sequence continues at coordinate 90,095 of CAVQJJ010000003.1, forward strand.
AGGACCTCTACAACTACATCAAACTAAAGCAGAAGCTCACCATCCCGATCATGGCGACCGAGTACCCGATCGGCGGGCTCGACCAGTACGCGCCATGGATCATTCACCAGGCGACCGACATACTGCGCGGCGACGTCGCGGTGAAGGGCGGGATTACGACGCTGATCAAGACGGCGCATTTGGCTGAAGCCTTCCGCATGAACTACGAGGTCCATCACGGCGGCAACTCGCTCAACAATTTCGCCAACCTTCACGTCATCATGGCGATCCGCAACACCGAGTTCTTCGAGGTGCTGCTGCCCGACGCGATGCAGAAATACGGCCTCGCCGAGGATATCGCGCCGGACCGGGACGGCATGCTTCACGCGCCGATTGAACCGGGCCTCGGCGCCAAGATCGACTTCGAGCTGATCGAGCGGAAGAAGTCGGGAGTGCTGAGCTAGGCTGAGAGAGTCAGCACTTCGCCAACTCGGCGCCAAGAAACTTCGCCAGCACGCGCATCGCCGAGCGCCCGGCGACGCGCTCGGCGTCGGGGTTGTAGTTGGTGTTGGTGTTGACGTCGTAGGTGTAGACCCAGCCATCGGCGTCGCGGATGAACTCGATGCCGGCGACCTCGATGTCGTTGACCGCGAGGAACGCCTCGTAGCGCGCCTTTTGCGCCGCATCGATGTCGTCGATAATGGTGAACTTGGCGCGAGGCTGCTCACCGGCCGGGCAGAACGCGTCGCCGATCTGGCAGACATCGGCCGGGCAGAGCTCGAACCCGTCGCTGGTGTCGACCTCGACCGCATAGAGGAAGCGGCCGCCGACGAACTCGGCGCGGGTGATCAGCGCATCGGGCGAGCGGATGTATTGCTGCAACAGATGCAGGCCATCGACCGGCGGCTCGTAATCGGGACCGGCGACATAGGCGGCGAGCGCCTCGGTATTCTGGAAAAGACGGACGCCCAGGCCCTTGCCGCCGCGATTGGGCTTCAGGATCACCGGCTCGCCGGCGAAATGCCGGTCCGCCGCGGCAACAAGCTGGTCGCTGCCGGCGACCAGCACGGTCTTCGGCGTGCGGGTGCCGGCGGCTTCCAGCGCGGCGTATTGCCTTGCCTTGGAAATCTCGAGATCGAGCGCTTGCGGGCCGTTGACGATGCGCCGGCCATGTCCCTTGAGCCAGGCGAGCACCGCGGCGGTCAACTCCGCCGAGTAGCGGTGATCGCGCGTATGCGACGACGCGCTCATGCGATTGTAGAAGACGCCTTCCGGCGGCGGGCGCGACAGGTCGAACGTGCCACGGTCGAGAAACCAGTCGCGCCACGGCAGCCTCTCGGCGTCGAGCGCCTTCGCCAGCGGCTCCAGCCAGTCGGCGTTTTCATGGATCACGTGGATGTTCATCGCCCGGACCTCATCGGCAAATCGTAAATCCCGACGATATACAGATATAAACGTCACGCCTCATAATAAATACTAATTTTAAATGTAGATTTGAGCGACCCTGGCGCGGCCATCCCCGCCCGCTATAGTGGCCGCGATTTTCCGCGCGAGGGGGCCATGAACATTCGGCACGCGGCGCTGCGTCGGCCGTCTGCACTGATCGCGATCGTCCTGCTGACCGCGTTCGTTGCCGGCTGCAACGATGAGCCGGCGCAGCGCAAGGCCTTCATCGAATTCCTGCAGACCCGGATCATCGATAAGCCGGGGCTGCACGTGCCGCATCTGACGCAGGAGGAGACGACGAAATTTGGCGACTACGCGAAGCAATACGCGATCATCACCGACTTCAACGACGGGCTCGACAAATCCGTCGCTCAGCCGATGACCGCGGCGATCAATCGCGGCGCGATCAGCTCGCTCAACGACGTGGTAACCCGCCACGCGGATTTCATCGCGGCGCGCGACGGCATCGCCAAGCTGCGCGACGAGATCGATAAACAGCTCGCGGCGGCCGATGCGGCGCGCGCCGCGCTGAAGCAGCCCGACGACCTGAAGGCGGTGTTCGACAAGGCCTATGAGCGCGACGTGACGGTCCCCGCCAAGGCATTCGAGGACATTTTCCCGGATCTGTCGCAGGCGCTGACCGCGATCGTCGACCTCGGCGACTTCATCGACCAGCACAAGGACAAGGTGTCGATCGTCGGCAACCAGCTGCAGACGAGCGATCCGGCGCTGCGGCCGCAACTTCAGGCAATGATCGACGCGCTGATGGCGAAGAGCGATGCGATCAGCAAGGCGCAAGAGCATCTGCGCCTGGTGATGAACGGCGGCTGAGAGGATCGCCCATGCCCCCTGTTCCAATGTCCGCAGAGCCGATCACCCGCCAAATTGCCGATTTCGTTGCAAATTCGCAGTGGCGCGACATCTCGCCAGCGGTGCGGCGCGAGGGCATTCGCGGGCTGCTCAACTATGTCGGATGCGCGCTCGGCGGCTGCACGGACGAGGCGATCGGGTTGGCGGTGGGCGTGCTGTCGCCGACGTTTGGCGCGCCGCAGGCCGGGATCATCGGCCGCTTGGAACGTTGCGACCTGCTCAACGCCGCGTTCCTCAACGCCGCCAGCGCCAATGTGTTGGAATACGACGACACGCATCTCCCGACGGTGATGCACCCGGCGGCGCCGGTCGCGCCGGGCCTCTTCGCGCTCGCCGAGGCGCGCGGCGCGAGCGGCCAGGAGCTGCTGCACGCCTTCATCCTCGGGGTCGAGGTATCGTGCCGAGTCGGCAATGGCCTGATGCCGCATCATTATCGGCGGGGCGCTCACATCACCGCGACCTGCGGCATATTCGGCGCCGCCGCGGCGACCGGGAGGCTGATCGGCCTCGACCCGGTGCGGATGAACTGGGCGCTCGGCCACGCGGCGACGCAATCGGCCGGGCTGGTCGAGAGCCTCGGCAGCATGTCGAAGAGCATCGGGGTCGGCAATTCGGCGCGCAACGGGCTGGTCGGCGCGCTCTTCGCCGAGGCCGGGGTCACCGCCGCCGAAAGCGCGATCGAGGGCAAATACGGCTTTGCGGCGGTGGCCAGCGACACGGTCGATCTCAGCAAGATGACCGCCGGGCTCGGCGAGACCTGGGAAATCCTCGCCAACGCCTACAAGCCCTATCCGTGCGGCGTGGTGCTGTTCCCGGTGATCGACGCGTGCCTCGAATTACGCAAGCGCATCGCGGCGCCGGTGGGTGAGATCCACGAGGTCATGGTGCGTGGCCACCCGCTGCTGCGCGAGCGTACCGACCGACCGGACGCCAATGACGGCCGCTCCGCCAAGGTGAGCCTGCAGCACTCGGTCGCCATCGCGCTGCTGCAGGGCGCAGCCGGCATCGCGCAGTTTACCGACGCGGCGGTCGCCGACCCCGCGGTGCGGGCGCTGCGCACCAAGGTGACGGCGGAGGACGACTCGTCGATCCCGGTCGAGGCGGCAATCGTCGAAATATGGCTCGCCGACGGATCGCGGCTCAGCGACCACGTCAAGGACGGGCGCGGCACGCCGGGCCGGCCGATGAGCGATCTTGAACTCGACGCAAAGGTCAACGAATGCGCGGCGTTCGGCGCGCCGTTTGTCGACGCGCCGGCGTTGATCGCGGCGATCCGCGACTTCGAAACGCTGGGCGACGCCGCGCATGTCATGCGGATGACGGCTCCCGCATAGAGTTTAGTTGCAGGAAACGATGACTAATCCACTGAAGCAAAAGCTCGCCGCGAACGACCTGGTTACGTTGATGTCAGCGCATAACCCGTTGTCGGCGCGGCTCGCCGAGGAAGCCGGGTTCGACGGCATCTGGGCGAGCGGGTTCGAGCTGTCGGCCGCTTACGGCGTGCCGGATGCGAGCCTGTTGTCGCTGACACAACACCTCGACATGACCCGCGCGATCATCGAGCAGACCACGATCCCCATGGTCGCCGATATCGACACTGGCTATGGCAACGCAATCAATGTGTTGCACGTGGTTTCCGCCTATGCGCGGGCGGGTGCCGCTGCCGTGGTCATGGAGGACAAGCTGTTCCCCAAGGACACCAGCCTGCTCGCAGGCGGGCGGCAGGAGCTGGTGCGGATCGAGGAATTCCAAGGCAAGATCGAGGCGGCGCGCGAGGCGGGCAAGGCGCACGACCTCGTGGTCATCGCCCGCACCGAGGCGCTGATCGCCGATCTCGGGCTCGACGAGGCGCTGCGGCGCGGCGCGGCCTACGCCGAGGCCGGCGCCGACCTCCTGCTCGTGCATTCGAAGAAGAAGACGCCAGACGAGATCGTCGCGTTTTGCGAGCGCTGGCCGGGGCCAATCCCGCTCACCATCGTGCCGACCGCCTATCCCGACCTGACCGAGGAAAAGGCGCGGGCGCTCAAGAAGATCAAGATCATGATCTACGCCAACCACGCAATCCGCGCCGCGGTCGGGGCGATGCGCGAGACCTTCGCGCAAATCCGTCGCGACGGCGGGATCCACCAGGTCGACAAGCAGATCGCCTCGGTCGAGGACATTTTCGAATTGCAGCGGGTCCCGGCGATGAAGGCGATGGAGAAGAGATATTTGCGATAGCCGCCGCGCCACCGTCACATAAAGAGCTTTTCCCCCTTCAGACCGTCATAGAGCGAGGCGACGTAATCGCCGTAGCCGTTATAGATCAGCGTCGGCACGCGCTCGTCGGTGCCGATCACACGCTCGGTCGCCTGGCTCCAGCGCGGGTGCGGCACGGCCGGGTTCACATTGGCCCAGAAGCCGTATTCGTTGGATGCCAGCTGCTCCCAATAGGTCACCGGGCGTTGGTCGGTGAACTCGAAATGGACGATCGATTTGACCGACTTGAAGCCGTATTTCCACGGCGTCGCGAGGCGTAGGGGGGCACCGTCCTGCTTGGGCAGCGGCTTGCCGTACATGCCGGTGACAAGGAAAGACAAGTCGTTGGTCGCCTCGGCCATGGTGAGGCCTTCGGTATAGGGCCAGGGGTAGAAAAACTGGTTCTGGCCGGGCGCGACTTTCGGGTCCATGAAGGTCTGCATCTTGACGTATTTGGCCGAACTCTGCGGCTTCGCCATGTCGACCAGCGCGGCCAGCGGGAAACCGGTCCACGGCACGGTGAACGACCACGCCTCGACGCAGCGATGGCGGTAGAGCCGCTCTTCGAGTTGCACCTTCTTCAACAGGTCGTCGATGCCGAGGGTCAGCGGCTTCTCGACCATGCCGTCGATCTTGATCGACCACGGCCGGATCGGCAGCGCCGAGGCGTCAACATCCTTGTCGGTCGTGAACTCGTAGAAATTGTTGTAGCTCTCCGGATATTTCTCCGGCGTCAGCGGCCGGTCGAGCGTGTATTTCGGATTGCGCTTCGCCGGGTAGAGTCCTGCCGAGGGGTCGGTGTCGGCCCAGGCTTTGGCGCTCTCTAAGAGAGCGGGCGCCAGAATCGGGCCGGCGGCCAGGCCCTGGATCAGCCGGCGGCGATTGAGATAGACCCCCTCGTCGGTCGCCGCGCTCTCGGGAAGCTCCCAGCCGCGTCTCTTGCGTATCAGCATCGCACCGCCTCGCATCAAGTCGCCGCCGGATGTGGGGCCGGCGACAGAGCGGCCCAAGTAACGCTTTCGCGAGACCGACGGATGCGCGACGCAATGGCGCATCGTTGTATATCGGACGCTACTGCGGCATCTGCCGCGCCCGGCCGGCGGTTTTCCTATCCTCGCCAACCGGCTTTGCGCAGGCCGTCGACCAGCAGGCAGCCTGAACCCTGCCTTGGCAATCCGTGGCGCTGTTGCTTTGCTTTGCAACACTGTCGGTCGCTGCCACGCTTCTCTACCCGGATGCGTTTTGGCGCGCCGCTAGAACAGTTCTGACGGTTCCCGCCAGTCACACACGCGACGCCGGGGTAAAGGTGTTACTGCGCCGCTTCGGCCGCGCGCGAGGCGATGACCTTCTCGGCCGGTTTGCCGGTCAGCTCCTGCATGTGGTCGAATTTGTGCGCGAAGCTGCCGACCCCAAGGGTCAGCGAGCGCAGCTCGACGATCAGGTCGTGCAGCTCGCTTTGCGGCAGGTAGGCACGCACCACGTCCCAGTTCGGCCAATCCTCCTTGGCGTCGAAGCCGAGGATCTGGCCGCGCCGTCCCGACACCAGCCGCTGCACGCGGGCGGTGAAGGCGTTGGGCACGGAGACCTCGACCGAGTCGATCGGCTCCAACAGGAACGGATCGCATTTCGCCAGGGCTTCCTGGATCGCCTGACGGCCGCAGGTCTTGAACGCCATGTCCGAGCTGTCGACCGCGTGGAACTGACCGGTGATCAGGTTGACCGACATGTCGACCACGGGAAAACCGAGCGGCCCGGTCTTGAGCGCTTCCTCGACGCCCTCCTCGACGGCGGGGATGAAGTTGCGGGGGATCGCGCCGCCGACGACGCTGTCCTTGAAGGTGAAACCGGCGCCGCGCGCCTCGGCCTTGACCTGGATGGTGATGTCGGCGAACTGGCCGTGGCCGCCCGACTGGCGCTTGAAGCGCGAGTGCTGCTCCGCGCCCTTGCGGATGGTCTCGCGATAGGGCACCTGCGCCGGATGGCCGACGACGGCGAGGTTGTGCCGGTTCCGGAGCCGGTCGATGGCGATCTGGATGTGCACATCGCCCTGCCCCCACAGAACCATCTCGCGGGTGTCCTGGTTCTGCTCGAGCTCGAGCGCCGGGTCTTCGTCGATCAGCTTGGCGATGGCGCCGGACAGCTTGACGTCGTCGCCGCGCTTCTCGGCGTGGATCGCGAGGCCGAACACCGGCTGCGGCCGCTCCGGCTGGGCCAGCGGCTCGGCCTTGCCCGACGGGGTCAGCACCGTGCCTGTGGCGATTTCCTCCATGCGAGTGAAGCCGACCACCTCGCCCATGCCGGCGGAAGGCGCCTTCTCGTGCTGCGCGCCGTTGACCCGGACGACGCCGGCGACGCGGGTGCCGTTCAAGACATTGCCCTCGGCGATCTGGCCGCGCCAGACGCGCGACAGCGACAATTTCCCGGTATGCGGCAGGTGGTAGGTCTTGATGACCTGAGCCATCGGCTCGCCCGAGGCGGCGATGCCGAGCCGCGCCGTCGCCGCCTCCGGGCCCGGCGTGTCGTGGCGCAGCGCCTTCCATAGCCGGCGCACGCCGAAATCCTGCAAGCCCGCGCCGACCAGCACCGGCACGATCTGCCCGGAGGCGATCTCCTTTTTCAGGTGCTCGTAGATTTCTTCCTTCGACGGCTGCACGTCTTCGAGCAGCTTTTCGAGGAGCTCGTCGTCGAAATCGGCGAGCTTCTCGACTAGGCTGGTGCGGGTATCCGCCTCGGCGTCCCAGAAGCCCGAGGGCAGCTGGATCAGATCTGACGCCTGGCCCGGCTTGTAGCGATAGGCACGCTCGCTGACGAGATCGACATAGCCGGTGATGTTCTCGCCGTCGCGCAGCGGCACCTGGCGCAGCACCAACGGCCGCTCGGAATAGGATTGCAGCGCCGCCATCACATCGCGCACCCGCGCCGACGCGGTGTCGAGCTTGTTGATGAAGATCATGTGCGGAATGTCGTGGCGCGCCAGGAAACGCAACAGCGCGCTCACCGTGACCGCGCGCTCGACCTCGGGCTCGCAGACGACGATCGCGACATCGGCGGCGAGCATCGCCTGCTGCGCCTCATAGGCCAGCTCGACCGAGCCGGGGCAATCGAGGATCGTCCATTTATCGCCAAGGTAGCTGGCGTTGGCGCAATTCATTTCAGTCGACATTTGCCGGGCGCGCGCCTCGGCGACATGGTCGCCGACCGAGGTGCCGTCGCGCACGCTGCCGCGCCGCGCGGTGCTGCCACTCGAATGTAGCATCGCTTCGAGCAGCGTTGTCTTGCCCGACAAATAGGGGCCAACCAGAACCGCGCAGCGGTGGCCCTTCGGGGCATCGGCCATAAGCGTCTCCCGTCTCGTCTCCGGGCGCCGGCCTCACGGGTCGCGGCGCCTCGCCTTATGACCGGATCGTGACGGCGGGCTAAATCGAAGGCAACCGGAATCTAGCGGACGGCGCGCGGGAGCGCCTACACGCAGCGGTAATGGCCGATCGAGGCGCTGCCGTCGCGCTCGATGCTGATCGTTTCGACGGCCCGGCCCATTTGCGTGCAATAGGCGCCGGCGGCGCCGGCGGCCTGCGCATCGGCGAGTTCGTCGCTCCACCAGCGCAGCGTGAGGCCGCGAGAGGATCGCGACAGGGCCCACGGCTCGCCACCGGCCAATGGGGTGCTGCACGCGGCCATTGACATCAGCACGATTACGGCGATGACGAGATGCGGGAGCTTGCTCATAAACGGCTCGCACGAGGGGGGATGCTGGGGTTAACGCTGCGACGCGCCAAAACATCCGCGGCCGACCGGCTATCGAGCGCGACATTTTCGCCCTAGCCTGAGCCGATGAAACCGTTCGTCCACCGTCGTGCCGAAGCCGCCGACACCCCGGCGATCGCCACGCTGATGAGGGCAGCAATCGGTGAACTGCAGCGCGGGTTCCTGACCCCGGAACAAATCGCGGCAAGCCGAGCGATCATGGGCCTCGACACCCAGCTGATCGCTGACGGCACCTATTTCGTGATTGAAGCCGGAGCAAATTTGGCCGGCTGCGGCGGTTGGAGCCGGCGCGCGACGCTCTTCGGCGGTGACCACACGCCGGGACGCGAACCAGCGCTGCTCGACCCGGCTCGCGATGCGGCCCGAGTACGGGCGATGTACACTGCGCCAGCCTTTGTGCGACGCGGCGTCGCGCGACTGATCCTGCGCCTGTGCGAAGAGGCGGCGGCGAGCGAGGGGTTCCGCGCCGTCGAATTGGCGGCGACGCTCGCCGGCGAGCCGCTCTATCTCGCCTGTGGCTACCGGGAGGTCGAGCGCTTTGCGGGCATGGGCGGCGCCGTGCCGGTGCCGCTGATCCGTATGCGCAAGGAACTGGTGGGGTAAGGGTCTGCACCCTCACCCGCAGTCTCTCTACCCCCACCCTTCCCACGCCCTCCGGGCGCGGGCCCCTTCCCTCTCCCGCAGTGCGGGAGAGGGTGGAGCGCGACGGTATGCCGGCGCGAGACGGGTAAAAGTCTAGCTCAGCGCGCGGCAGGCGCGGTCGATCCGCCGCATCGCCTCGGTGAGGATTTCGTTCGAGGTCGCATAGGAGATGCGGAAATGCGGCGCGAGGCCGAACGCGTCGCCATGCACCACCGCCACCCCCTCGGCAGCGAGCAGGTATTTGACGAACGCCTCGTCGCTGTTGATGACCTCGCCCTGCGGGGTCTTCTTGCCGAGCAACCCGGCGCAGGACGGGTAGACGTAGAACGCCCCTTCCGGCCGCGGGCAATGGAGCCCGGGAATCTTGTTGAGCGCTTCGACCACGAGGTCGCGCCGCTCCTTGAACTTGGCGTTGTTCGGCGCGATGAAGTCCTGCGGGCCGTTGAGGGCTTCGATTGCCGCCGCCTGGCTGATCGAGCACGGGTTGGCGGTCGAGTTCGACTGGATCGCGCCCATCGCCTTGATCAGGTGCTTCGGCCCGGCGCCGTAGCCGATGCGCCAGCCGGTCATGCAATAGGCTTTCGACACGCCGTTGACGGTCAGCGTACGCTCGTAAAGCCGCGGCTCGATCTGGGCGATCGTCTTGTATTCGAAATCGTCGTAGACGAGGTGCTCGTACATGTCGTCGGTCATCACCCAGACATGCGGATGCTTTAGCAATACGTCGGCGACGGCGCGCAGATCGGCCTCGGTATAGGCGGCGCCGGTCGGGTTAGACGGCGAATTGAGGATTAGCCACTTGGTCTTGGGGGTGATCGCGGCGTCGAGGTCTTCGGGGCGCAGCTTGAAGCCGTAATTCTGCGGGCAGGCCACCGGGACGGGATTGCCGTCGGCGAGCAGCACCATCTCCGGGTACGACACCCAATAGGGCGCCGGGATGATGACCTCGTCGCCGGGCGACAAGGTGGCGACCATCGCGTTGTAGAGCACCTGCTTGCCGCCCGATGACACGCTGACCTGGGTCGGCTCGTAGTCGAGCCCGTTCTCGCGCTTGAATTTCGCGGCGACCGCCTCCTTCAGCTCCATGCGGCCGTCGAACACGGTGTACTTCGTGTCGCCGGCGCGGATCGCCGCGATCGCCGCTTCCTTGATGTTGTCGGGCGTGTCGAAATCGGGCTCGCCGACCGACAGGCCGATAATATCGCGGCCCGCCGCCTTCAACTCGGTGGCGAGCGCGGTGATGGCCATCGTGGGCGAGGCTTTGACCCGCGCGAGGCGGTCGGCAAGAAAACCCATGTCTCTCGTCTTTCCGGGAAAATACCGCCGGATATTAAAGCGGAAGGCCCGGAATGTGAAGATCGCCAACGCCGTCCTTACGCAATGCGCAACTGGCGCGTTGGCGCGCGCTCGCCTATGAAGGGCTAATGCCCACGACCGCATCTTGGCCGGCGCGTGCCTGAACCGAACTCGAAGCTGCCGGAGCTGATGCGCCGCACCGCGGCGGGCGACAAACCCGCCTTCGGCCAGCTTTATCATGCCACCTCTGCGAAACTATTTGGGGTCGCGCTGCGAATATGTGGGCGGAGGGAGATCGCCGAGGAGGTCCTGCAAGACGCCTTCGTCGCGGTCTGGGGACGAGCCAAAGATTACGATCCGGTCCGCGGGTCAGTGATGACCTGGCTTGTCACCATCGTTCGCCATTGCGCGATCGATCAGCTCCGCCACCAGCAGAGCCGCCCGGAAGGGCACAGCGCGCCGGAGGAATTATTGTCGAGCTTTGTCGCCACCAGCCGGTCGGATTCGGGAGCCGAGATGCGCGCGCTAAAGCGCTGCCTCGACGAGCTCGACCCGCAGCCGCGGCGGGCGGTGCTGCTCGCCTATCTTTACGGCCTGACGCGAGACGAGATCGCCGCGAAGCTCAAGGTGCCGGTCGGCACGGTGAAGAGCTCGCTGTGGCGCAGTCTCGACCGGCTGCAGCGGTGCCTCGGGTCATGAGGCGCGGGCCTTGAATTACGCCAATGAACTATAATCGGCCCGAACTCGGCGAACGCCTCGCCGCGGATTACGTGCTCGGCGTGATGCCGGCGCTCGCGCGGCGGCGATTCGAGCGCGAAATGGATGGCAATGCGACGCTCGCGGCGTTGGCCGCAAGATGGAGCGAGCGCCTCGGCCCGCTCGATTCGCTGACCGCCGACGAGATGCCTCCCGCGCATGTCTGGCGGCGCATCGAGCAGCGGATCGGTGCGATTGCCCCTACGGCCGCGCCGGCGCGGCCGCGCCGGGACGGCTTTTTCTGGCGCGGCTTCGCGATGGCGGCGGCAGTCGCCTGCGCGGCGATCGCGATCATTGTCGCAGTTGATCCCGCGCCGGTGCGCAACGAAGTCGCCGCGCTGGCCGAGAAGACCGGGATCGACGGCTGGATCGCCTCGGCTCAGCACGCGGCGCCCGATATCGGTCTGTCGACGATGCGGCTCGGCGTTCCCGAGCGCGAGCGGCCGCGCTGGCTGCGCGCCGCGCTGCTGCTGACCAACGACACGCTGCCGGTCGCCAAGGACCTCGGCGAGCCGCCGCGCTAATCGCGCACTCGCCCGCTGGCATCGCCGGGCGGGCGGGCTTATCTTTAATCCATGTTCCAGCCTCTGTTCGTCACCGAGCGCCCGTCGGGCGATGTCGAAAAGCCGTTTCGGCTGTCCTCCGAGTTCCAGCCGGCGGGAGACCAGCCGCAGGCGATCGACGAGCTGTGCGAGGGCCTGGCGCGCGGGGACAAAAATCAGGTGCTGCTTGGCGTCACCGGCTCCGGCAAGACCTTCACGATGGCGCACGTCATCCAGCGTATCCAGCGCCCGGCGATCGTGCTCGCGCCGAACAAGACGCTCGCCGCACAGCTCTACGGCGAGATGAAGAGCTTCTTCCCGGAGAATGCGGTCGAGTATTTCGTCTCGTATTACGATTACTACCAGCCGGAAGCCTATGTTCCGCGCTCCGACACCTATGTCGAGAAGGAGTCCTCGCTCAACGAGCAGATCGACCGCATGCGCCACTCGGCGACCCGATCGATCCTGGAACGGCGCGACGTGGTGGTGGTCGCTTCTGTGTCGTGTATCTACGGTATCGGCTCGGTCGAAACCTATTCGCAGATGACCGAGACCGTCACGGTCGGCGAGCGCATCAACCGCAACCGGCTGCTGGCGCATTTTGTCGAGATGCAGTACCGGCGGAACGACCACAATTTCGGGCGCGGTACGTTTCGCGTGCGCGGCGACACGATCGAGATCTTCCCGGCGCATTACGAGGACCGCGCCTGGCGCGTCTCGCTGTTCGGCGACGAGGTCGAGGCGATCCACGAGATCGACCCGCTGACCGGCGAGAAAATCACAGCGCTGCAATCGATCAAGGTCTACGCCAACAGCCATTACGTGACGCCGCGGCCGACCCTGCTGCAGGCGATCGATCAGATCAAGCGCGAGCTCAAGATCCGCCTCGACGAGTTGCACGGCGCGGGGCGGTTGCTCGAAGCGCAGCGGCTGGAACAGCGCACCACCTTCGATGTCGAGATGATCGAGGCGACCGGCAGCTGTGCCGGCATCGAGAACTACTCGCGTTACCTGACCGGCCGGCAGCCAGGGGAGCCGCCGCCGACCTTTTTCGAATACATGTCGCGCGACGCCCTCGTCATTGTCGACGAAAGCCACGTCACCGTGCCGCAGCTCGGCGGCATGTTCGGCGGCGACTGGACGCGTAAGACGACACTCGCCGAATACGGCTTCCGGCTGCCCTCCTGCACCGACAACCGGCCGCTGAAGTTCGAGGAATGGGACTCGCTGCGCGGCCAGACGGTGTTCGTCTCGGCGACGCCGGGGCGCTGGGAGATGGAGCACACCGGCGGCGTCTTCGTCGAGCAGATCGTCCGACCCACCGGTCTTGTCGACCCTCCGACCATCATCCGCCCGATCGAGAACCAGGTCGACGATTTGATGGCGGAATGCCGCGAGGCGGCCGCCAAGGGCCAGCGCGTGCTTGTCACGACCTTGACCAAGCGCATGGCCGAGGCGCTGACCGAATACCTGCACGAGGCGGGGCTGCGGGTGCGCTACATGCACTCCGATGTCGACACGATCGAGCGCATCGAAATTATTCGCGACCTTAGGCTTGGCGTGTTCGACATCCTGATTGGCATCAATTTGTTGCGCGAAGGGCTTGATATTCCTGAATGCGCGATGGTGGCGATCCTCGACGCCGACAAGGAGGGTTATCTGCGCTCGCGCACCTCGCTGATCCAGACGATCGGACGCGCCGCGCGGCATATCGAGGGGCGCGCGCTGCTCTACGCCGACCATATGACCGACAGCCTCAAGGCGGCGCTCGCGGAAACCGCACGGCGGCGCGAGAAGCAGCAGGCCTATAACGCGGCGCACGGCATCACCCCGGAGAGCGTCAAGCGCGGCATCGCCGACATCCTCGACAGCGTCTACGAGCGCGACCATGTTACCGTCGGCCTCGGTGAAAGCGACGCGGCGCATTACCAGGGCAAGGACCTCAAAGCCGTCATTGCCGATCTGGAGAAGCGGATGCGCGCCGCCGCGGCCGATCTCGAATTCGAGGAGGCGGCGCGGCTGCGCGACGAGATCAAGCGGCTGGAGCAGGCCGATCTGGGGCTCGCCGCCAGCACCGTTCCGGCCGGGATCGGCCGTGCCGAGGGTGTTCGCGGCCGCTCGCAAGCCGGACGCGCCGGGGTCTCGGCGCGCGATGTAATGCGCGCCAAGATGCGCGCGAAAAAGGAACGCCGTGCCCGGCGCTAGGCGCTGGAGAAGCGCACCTGCGTCCTTCGGGGCTTCGCTACGCGGAGCACCTCAGGATGAGGTAAACCTGAGAATGCCCTCTGCCAACATCCCTCCTCCTGAGGCGGCGCGAAGCACCGTCTCGAAGGAAGCAACGGCCGGTCTGCAGCCATGACGGCGACCGAGCCGAGCGGCGCGTTTTCGACGCCGGAGATACCAAAGGCGGCGCTGGTGACCGGCGGCGCTCAGCGCATCGGCCACGCCTGCTGCCTGGCGCTTGCCGAGACCGGCTACACGGTCGCGGTGCATTACCACAACTCCGGCGCGGCGGCGGAAAAGACCGCCGCAGCAATTCGCGACGCCGGCGGCAAGGCGATCACGCTAGCCGCAGACCTCAGGGACGAAGAGCAGGTCACGGCGCTGCTGCCGCGCGCTGCGGTCGCGCTTGGGCCGATCGGCGTGCTGGTAAACAACGCCTCGATCTTCGAGGGCGACACAATCGACAGCGTGACCCGCGAAAGCTGGGACGCGCATATGGCGGTCAACCTACGGGCGCCGTTCGTGCTGATCCAGGAATTCGCCCGTCACCTGGCGAAGGATGCCGCCGGTTGCATTATCAATCTGTTGGACGAGCGGGTTTGGAACCTTACGCCGTATTTCATGTCCTACACGCTAACAAAAGCAGGGTTATGGACACTAACCCAGACGATGGCGCTGGCCCTGGCGCCGCGCATCCGGGTCAACGGCATCGGCCCGGGCCCCACCCTGCCCAGTCCGCGCCAGAGCCAAGAGCAATTCCTCGAACAATGCCGGGCTATGCCTTTGCGGCGCGGCACCGGACCGGAGGAGATTGCCGCGGCGCTGCGCTTCATCCTCGACGCGCCGGCGATGACCGGGCAGATGATCGCGCTCGATGGCGGACAGCATCTCGGCTGGGCGCAACCGCGGCAGACTGCGGCGATAGAATGAGGTGCAACATTAGGAACGTTCCGCGGGTGACATAATGTCACGGCTAAGCCTCGGATTCGTCATGAATCCGGGTCGTGCTCCTAAAGTTGTTCACATCGCGTATGACCCAAGTGTGACATCACGCTGTTCGTCTTAAAGGCTTGATTTGAGACAAGCCGTTAACCAAATCAGCAGGAAACGCATAGCAGATTCAAATGGTTGGTAAACTGCCCCTTTTTTAGGCAACCGGTTGGAAACTCTGTGTTGAACTGGATTGCCGCGTTGCGCGGCGAGGCTTTTCGACAGAGTTATCCCCAGACTTGGTGGATATGCCCGAAGGCATCGGAAATAGTCCTGCAACAGCATCGGCACAACGGACGCCGCGCCGCACACGGATGCCGGCGCCCGAGTCGTTCGATCCGCGCCGCGGCCCCGGCGGCCTCGACGTCCGCCCGGCGCAGGAAGCCGAGACCACACCCGCGGAAAACGCCGCGGTCGGCGGCATCGCCAAAGGCGCGGCGATCATCCGCGCGGCGCTCAGGAACGTGCCCGCCGGTCCCGGCGTCTATCGCATGCTGGACCGCAAGGGCGATGCGATCTATGTCGGCAAGGCGCGCAACCTGAAAGCGCGGGTGCAGAACTACACGCACCCGCTGGCGCTTTCCAACCGTACGCGCCGCATGGTGGCGGAGACCGCGGCGCTGGAGATCGTGGTCACCCAGACCGAGGCCGAAGCGCTCCTGCTCGAATGCAACATGATCAAGCGCTTGCTGCCGCGCTTTAACGTGCTGCTGCGCGACGACAAGTCGTTCCCGCTGATCCACATCACCACCGGCCACGAGTTCCCGCAGCTCACCAAGCATCGCGGCGCGCGCGCCGATGACGGCACCTATTTCGGCCCGTTTGCTTCCGCCGGCGCGGTCAACCGCACGCTGATCACGCTGCAAAAGGCGTTTCTGTTGCGCTCGTGCAGCGACAGCGTGTTCAACAACCGCACCCGTCCGTGCCTGCTGTTCCAGATCAAGCGGTGCAGCGCGCCCTGTGTCGGCCGCATCGTTCCCGAGGATTACGCGGCGCTGATCGACGAGGCGAAAGGCTTTCTCAACGGCCGCAGCGCCGACGTCCAGGCGCGGCTCGCGGTCGAGATGGAGGCAGCCTCCGCGTCGCTCGACTTCGAGGCGGCGGCGATGCTGCGCGACCGCATCCGCGCGCTGTCGATGGTGCAGGGCCACCAGGACATCTACACGCCCGGCATCGACGACGCCGATGTGATCGCGGCGCACCAGGCGGGCGGACAGACCTGCGTCCAGGTGTTCTTCTTCCGCGGCGGACAGAACTGGGGCAATCGCGCCTATTTCCCGAGCCATGACCGGCAAATGTCGGTGGAGGACGTGCTAACGAGCTTTGTCGGCCAATTCTACGACAACCGGCCGAAGCCACCGCTCGTGCTGCTGAGCCACGCGCTCGTCGAGCAAGCCCTGGTCGCCGAGGCGCTGTCGCTCGGCGGGCGCAAGGTGACGCTGCAGGTGCCACAGCGGGGCGACAAGAAGAAGCTCGTCGAGCGCATCGTCGCGGCCGCGCGCGAAGCGCTCGGCCGCCGTCTCGCCGAAAGCAGCACGCAGCGCCAGCTTCTCGACGGCGTCGCGGCCGCGCTCGGTCTGCCGGGGCCGCTCAATCGCATCGAGGTCTACGACAACAGCCACAACCAGGGCGCCAACGCGGTCGGCGCGATGATTGTCGCCGGCCCCGAGGGCTTGATGAAAAATCAGTACCGTAAGTTCACGATTCGCGGGCCGAGGCGAGACGCGGTCGAAACGGTGCCGGAAGCGGAACCCGAGGGCATCGGCGGCGATGACTATGCAATGATGCGCGAAGTGCTGCACCGCCGGTTTGCCCGGGCGATCAAGGAAGACCCGGAGCGAACGGGCGGCGCCTGGCCGGACTTGGTGCTGATCGATGGCGGGCGCGGGCAACTCGGCGTCGCGCAAAGGGTATTCGACGAACTCGGCATCGGCGACGTACCGGTCGTTGGCATCGCCAAGGGCCCCGACCGCAACGCCGGGCGCGAGCGCTTCTTCATCCCCGGCCGGCCGTCATTCTCGCTCGAGCCGCGCGATCCCGTGCTCTACTTCCTGCAGCGGCTGCGCGACGAGGCGCACCGCTTCGCGATCGGCACCTACCGGGCGCGCCATGCGAAGTCGCTCGGCCGATCGCCGCTCGACGAGATCGCCGGGATCGGCGCACGGCGCAAGCAGGCGCTGCTGCACCATTTCGGCTCGGCGCGCAGCGTGGCGCGCGCCGGTCTCGCCGAGATCGAGCGCGTCGCCGGCATCAGCAAGACTGTCGCAAAAAAGGTTTATGACCATTTTCACGCGGATGGCTAAGATTAGCTCCTATCCGCCGGCCTCTCGCGTCCGGAGATGAGCGTGCCGCTGACCAGCCTGCCGAATCTGCTGACGTTATCGCGAATTTTGGCGATTCCCGTCGTCGTGGCGACGTTCTATCTCGACGGCGACTCGGCGCGCTGGTTCTGCTGCGCGCTGTTTTCCGCGGCGGGCATTACCGATTGGCTCGACGGCCACATGGCGCGACGCTGGGAGCAGCAATCGGAGATCGGCCGTTTTCTCGATCCGATCGCCGACAAGCTATTGGTGTCGGCGACGCTGTTCATGCTGACCGCGACCGGCAGGCTGCCGACCTACGCGCTGCTGCCGGCCCTGGTCATCCTGTGCCGCGAGATCCTGGTGTCCGGGCTGCGCGAATACCTCGCGGGGCTTCGCGTTCGCGTGCCGGTATCGCGCCTCGCGAAATGGAAGACCTTGATCCAAATGATCGCGATCGGCTGGCTTATCGTCGGCGACGCGGGATGGCATGTGCTTCCGGTGGCGGCGATTGGCGCTGCGCTGTTGTGGTTGGCCGCGATCCTCACCCTCGTCACCGGCTACGATTATCTGCGGGCCGGGCTGTCCCATATCGCCAGACCGCGCCCAGCTGGGAGCAAGACCCAGCGTCTCGCATAAATGGGATGCGCGTCTTCGGGCTCGCCGGTTGGAGCGGCAGCGGCAAGACAACGCTGTTGACGAGACTGATCCCGGAGTTGGTCGGTCGCGGTGTGATGGTGTCGACGATCAAGCACGCGCACCACGAATTCGACATTGACAAGCCGGGCAAGGATTCCTGGTTGCACCGCGAAGCGGGCGCAACGGAAGTGATGGTCGCCTCGTCGCGGCGCTTTGCGCTGATGCATGAACTGCGCGAGGCGCCCGAGCCGGCGCTCGACGAACTCGTGGCGCGCATGGCGCCCGTCGATCTGCTCCTCGTCGAGGGCTTCAAGACGCACCCGCACCCAAAGCTCGAAGTGCACCGGCCGTCGGTCGGAAAGCCGTTCCTCTATCCCGGCGATCCGCATATCGTCGCGGTGGCTTCGGACGAGGCGATAATCGCGCCTCTGCCAGTGCTTCCCCTTGCCGATGCCGAGGGCATTGCCGATTTCATACTCGGCGAAACGGGATTGGGTGAATGGCGCAGTTGAGCGACGATTGCTTTGCGTTTGGCGGAACGCTGCTGGGCGTCGACGCGGCGCTCGCGCTGATCGCCGAACGTGTCGTCCCGGTGGTCGGCGAGGAAACCGTACCGCTTGCGGAGGCGACGGGGCGCATCCTGGCGCACGATCTCGTGGCCGGCATGGATCTGCCGCCGCACGCCAATAGCGCGGTCGACGGCTACGCCATCGCCCATGCCGACCTGTCGCCCAATAGCGACACGATGCTGCCGGTCACCGGCCGCGCCGCCGCCGGCCACCCGCTGGGGCGCGCCCTCGAACGCGGCGAGGCGATCCGCATTTTCACCGGTGCGCCGATGCCGGAAGGCGCCGACACGGTGATGATGCAGGAGGACTGCATTTTCGCCGGCGGCAAGGTCACCCTGAAGCCGGGCATCAAGCTCGGCGCCAACCGCCGCTTCGCCGGCGAGGACGTCGCCAAGGGGGCGGTGGCGCAACATGCCGGACGACGCCTGGCCCCCGCCGATCTTGGCCTCGCGGCGGCGCTTGGTCACGACCGCCTTCCGGTACGCGAGCGGTTGCGCGTCGCGTTGATCTCGACCGGCGATGAGGTGCGCGAGCCGGGCACCGCGCTGCCCTCCGGCGCGATCTACGACGCCAACCGGATCATGCTCGCCTCGCTGCTGCGCGGGCTCGGCTGCGCGGTCAGCGACCTCGGCATCATCGCCGACCGCGAGACGGCGCTGACCGATATTTTGGCCAAGGCGGCGGCGGAACATGACCTCATCGTCACCTCGGGCGGAGTCTCGACCGGTGAGGAAGACCATGTGAAGGCGGCGATCGAGCGACTGGGACGGCTCGATTTCTGGCGGCTGGCGATCAAGCCCGGCCGGCCGGTCGCGCTCGGCCAGGTGAAGGGCGTGCCGCTCGTGGGACTCCCCGGCAACCCGGTCGCCGCGGCGCTGACCTTCGCGATCCTGGCGCGGCCGCTGATCTTGCGCCTTTCCGGAGCGATCGAGCCGGCGCCGCAGACCTTTCCGGTAACCGCAGCGTTTTCCTACAAGAAGCGGGCGGGCCGCCGCGAATATGTCAGGGCGACGCTGGCCCGTGACGGCGGCGTGCTGACGGCGCGGAAATACCCGAAGGATGGCGCCGGCATTTTGTCGTCGGTGGTCAATTGCGACGGCTTCGCGATCATCGACGAGGCCGTCACGCAACTGGGGCCCGGTGCCGTTGTCGAGTTCCTTCCATTTTGCGGCGTCATCGCATGAGGCTTCTCTATTTCGCCTGGTTGCGCGCGCGGATCGGCACCGCCGAGGAGGAACTTGCTCTGCCGTCTCAAGTTCATGACGTCAAGTCATTGCTCGATTGGCTGAAGGCGCGCGGCCCCAATTACGCCGAGGCGCTCAAAGACCTGAGCACGGTGCGGGTCGCGGTGAACCAGGATTATGTCGGGCCGGAGCACCCGGTGCGCGACGGCGACGAGATCGCGATCTTCCCGCCGGTGACAGGAGGGTAAGATGTTTCGCGTGCAGCGCGAGGATTTCGATATCGGCGCCGAACTGGAAAGGCTCACCAAGGGCAATCCACGGATTGGCGGGATCGCGAGCTTTATCGGGCTGGTGCGCGATATGGGCGGCGGCGACAGCCTCACGGCTCTGACCCTCGAACACTACCCCGGCATGACCGAAAAGAAGC
Organism: uncultured Alphaproteobacteria bacterium; assembly: GCA_963712835.1. Classification (GTDB taxonomy): domain Bacteria; phylum Pseudomonadota; class Alphaproteobacteria; order ATCC43930; family CGMCC-115725; genus DATARH01. The sequence goes on from CAVQJJ010000003.1 coordinate 109,961, forward strand.
TCGCCGAGATCGAAGCCGAGGCCAACAAGCGCTGGCCGCTCGACGCGAGCCTCATCATCCACCGCTACGGTCGCCTGGAGCCGGGTGACCGCATCGTGCTGGTGGCGACGGCCTCGCCGCACCGCGAGGCGGCGCTCGCCGCCTGCCATTTCCTCATCGACTGGCTGAAGACCGACGCGCCGTTCTGGAAGAGCGAGACGACGCCGCAGGGCGAGCGTTGGGTCGCCGCGCGCCGCGAGGACGACGAGGCGACGCGGCGATGGAACATGAAATCCTGACCGCTACTTCGTTTCCATAATGGAGACGCCGTCCCACTCGGCGCCCGGCGGGTTGGCCGCGAAATGGTCGACGCGTTCGGCGTAAAGGTCATAAAGGCCGGCGAGCTCGGGGGCGGCAGCACGGCATTCGGCAAGGGCCGCGCGCGCACCGTCCCAGCTCTGCGCCCGATACGACGCCAGCATGCGGTCATGCCGCGCCGCCTTGACCTGAAAATCCGCCGACTGCGCGAGCGTCGCATCGCCGAGCAGCGCGTAGATACGAACCGCCTCCTTTTTCCCCTTCACGGCAATCAGATCGAGCTCGAGCGCCGCCCAGGACGACGCGGCCGCCCGCGTCGCCTCGCCGATGATGGTTCCGACGTGATAGGTCTTGGTCTGGCCTTCGAGACGCGAGGCGAGGTTTACCGCATCACCCATGGCGGTATAGGCGAAGCGTTCGTCGGAGCCCATATTGCCGACAACGCATTCGCCGGTGTTGATGCCGATGCCGATATTCAGCGGCAGGAAGACACGCCCTTCCGCCGCCGCTTCCTGTGCGAGTTCACTGTTGACCTGCTGCAGCTCGCGCAGCATGTCGAGCGCCGTGGCGCAGGCACCGTCGGCGTGACCGGCATCGTCGAGCGGGGCGTTCCAGAACGCCATGATACAGTCGCCCATATACTTATCGATGGTGCCGCGGCGCGCCATGATGAGGCGCGTCATCGGGGTCAGGAAGCCGCGGTTGATCAACCGGCTGAGCCCTTCCGGATTGGACTTGAAACCTTCGGAAATCGAAGTGAAGCCACGGATATCGCTGAACATAACACTGATCGCCCGGGTCTCCCCGCCGAGCCGCAGCTGTTGCGGGTTCGACGCGAGCCGATTGACCAGATCGGGCGCGAGGTAGTGGCGAAAGGCAATTTGCACCCGCCGTCGCTGAAGATCGACAAAGCCGTAACGGAACAGCAAGACGCTCAGCGAAGCGGCCGCCAGCGCGATCGACGGCGTGATGAACGGCAGCCAAAGTCCGCGATCGAAAGCGATTTGTGTGACGGCGGCCCAAATGACGAGCGGCACCGCGCCTGCGAGCACGGTCATGCGCGTCGGCATCCTCGCGATCGCCCATCCAGCCACTGCTGCCAGCAGGATTGCGACACCTATCGTCACCAGCGGCCAGGGCGGCGGGTTCTCGTAAATGAAGTCGCCGGCGACCAGCGAGTCGATGATGTCGGCGATGCGCTCGGTGCCGGGCATCGGGGTGTTGTTGAACGGCGCCGGGTACGCGTCGGAATCGCCGATAAACGACGCGCCGATCAGCACGATGCGGCCGGCCAGTTCTGGCGCCGGCACCCGACCCTGGACCAGATCGACAAATGAGTAAGTCGGAATCGTGCCACGCGGGCCCCGATAGTTGATGACAAGCCGCATAGCGCTGTCGGTCGGCGCCTGCCGCGAGCCGATCCGCACCCCGGCACCCAAGGCCAAGCCCACGTCGCTCCACGGCACGCCGAGATAGGCCGCCGCCGCCCTTACCGGCAGCGAGGGGAGGAAATCACCGTTAAACGGCAACGCCAGATAATCGTAGCGCGGCGCGCCGTCTCGATCATAGGCGATATCGACATGACCGAGCCCTGCGGCCGCTTCGCCGAGCGGCGAAACGGGCACGAGCGCCGAGCGTGGTTCGAGCGTGAAAACCGGTACGGCTGGGCTTTTGTCAAACTGCTGGTAGGCCTGATCGGAGAGATAGGCCGGGGGCGAGGTTTCGCTCTCGCCGGTGAAGGAAAACGCCAACGGCAGCAGCACTCTGCCGCTGGCGTGGATCACCTTGGCGAAATCGGTGTCGGGATCGTCGGCGGCGAGCTTGGTGAGCGCCGCTCGCAACGATGCGTCCTTTGGATCGCTGAGCCGCGACGCCACCGCGGCCGCGCTCTCGCGCAGCCCGGGCGGCAACGCCCGCTCGGGCTCCGTGAACAGCAGGTCGAACACGATGACCTTTGCGCCTGCGCGGTCGAGCACCCTCACCGCCTCGGCGAAATAGCGCCGACTGAGCGGCCACCGGCCGAGGGCCGCGAGGCTAGGGTCATCGACGAGAACGACTGCGATTTCCTTGCCGGGAGCCTCGGCGCCGCGCACGCGAAACCGCAGATCGAGAGAATCCGTCTCGAGAATTCGCAGCGGGCCGAGATCGGCAACCGTGAGCGGCAGCAAGACGCCAATCGCGACAACCAGCGCCAACCCCGCTTCCCGCAAGCCGCGCGGCCAGGCCAACGAGGCTGCCCTCTAGGGCACGTTCGTACGCGAGATCACCGCCTGGAATTCTTCCGGCGCCCATACGCGCGCCTCAACCGGGTCGCGCCCCGCCTCCAGCCGCGCCCCCCAGCGCGCCGGTATCGTGACGTCGCGTCCTGTCGCGGCGCTGCTGAGCACAACCGAGCCGGACAGCACCCCGACCTGCGCAGACCCGGGCTTGGCTTCAATGAACCAGTCCGTCGAGCGTACCGCGGCGGTACCGACGGCTGTCGACACCTCGAATGCCGCCGGGCGTTCGACCGGCGCGACGACCGCGCGCAACAGCCCTTGGGCCAAGGCGATTTGCGCGTTCTGCCGGTGGCCGGCGGTATCGGTCTGGTAGGTGGCGACGCTCATCCGTGTCCCAGCGGCCAGCGAAATTATCGAACCGTCGCTCATGCGCAATTTGAGCTTGCCGTCGGCCGGCACATCCACCTCATCCGCGGCCGCGACAGGGTCGCCGAGCTTGAGCGGCGTCGACCGCCCGGCGTTCACGACGCTACAGTTTCCCACCAATCCGACAACCGTCCCAGCCGGGGCAGCGGCGAAGGCCGGAATGGATGTTGCCGGCAGTATAGCCGCCGAGCCTGCCGCCAGAATGATCTCGCGTCGTCTCATACGTATCACTGGTTCGAGAACAAAGGTTTCCCGACAATACTACCGGCGAACAGGAAATCGAGTGAGAAGTGAAGTTGCGCGGTGACACCGATGCCAGCGCCGGTGGCCCGAGTGTTCGGCACAAGCGCCTCGACGGCGAATTCCCACCCTTCGCCCGCATAGCTGACGCCAGGCCCGATGAGCGTCGTTGCCCGCTCTCCGTAGCTGCGGCCGGCGGGAATGGTGAAAGTGATCTCGGTCATCGGGGTCAATCGCCGGAGCCAATCGGGAAGATCGAAGCTTCGCACCTCCGATTGCAGATACGGAATCGAGTACTCGAAAACGAGGCCGCCCTGGGTCTGGTCGGGGCGCGGTGCTGTATCCGCGAACTGCACCCCGCCATAGCCCTCGACGGCGAGCGGACGGAGATAACCGATGTCGAGGTCGCCGAGCCCCTTGGCGAAATAGACGCGAGGCGTTGTCGCGCCCGAGGCGAACGCGCCGACACGCGCCGCTCCAGTACCCCCGGTCTCCCGATCGAGGCCTAGCGCCAGCAAAAACTCGTGGTCGGTATTGTTGACCGCAAGGTATTTGAGCTCGCCGTCAAGGTTCTGCCAGCCATAGTTCGTACCGGCGCCGGATTGGCCGATCGCCGTCCAGTTTTCCTCAATCTCGATGCCGAGATTGTCGGTGATGGTCTTCATGTAGGTTGCGGTGAGGTTGCTCGTGCGGGTCGCGCCATTCGTCTGCGGCAGCGTATTGGCATTGAGGTAAAACTCGTCGCCCGGCGCGATTTGCGGCAACAGCAACGTGGTGGGAAATAGGCGATCGCCAGAAGCGTCGTAGGCCGAGGCCCCCGCCGCGCAACCCACCGCCGCGGACAGGCCGAACATCATTGCCGCTACGCGCCGCATTCCGACACCACGCCAAACCCCACACCAAAACCACCGGGCGACTATCTCACATTGCCGTGAACGCGCATATCCTCTGGCGGCTATGACGCAATGCCGCAACGACGGCTGCGCCGGTGCCAAAAAGGAGCCGCTCACTCCGCCGCGGCTGCCGCCTTCGGCATCTTGCCGGTGATGCGGTCATAGTCCTCCCACATCAGCTTGCAGATCGCGCCGGGGGTGAAGCGGTAGCGGCCGATTGCGCCGTCGATTTCGCCGACCGGCGTAATCTCGGCGGCCGAGCCGGTGAGGAACACTTCCTGCGCCTTGGCGAGCTCCTCGGGCATGATCGCGCGCTCGACCACCTTGATCCCGCGCGCCTTGGCGAGTTTCATGACCGTCTGCCTAGTGATGCCGTTCAAGAAGCAATCCGGCGTCGGCGTGTGGATTTCGCCGTTGATGCAGAGGAACAGGTTGGCGCCGGTGCCTTCGGCGAGTTGACCGCGCCAGTCGAGCATCAGCGCGTCGTCGTAGCCGGCGGCGTTGGCTTCGTGCTTCGCCATCGTGCAGATCATGTAGAGACCGGACGCCTTGGAATGCACAGGCGCGGTGTGTGGCGCGGGGCGCGCCCATTTCGACTGCATCATGCGGATACCCTTGGCGCGCGCCTCGGGCGAGAAGTAGGACGGCCAACCCCAGGTCGCGATCGCCAGATGGATTTTGCTCTGCTCGGCCGACACGCCCATCTGCTCGGCGCCGCGCCAGGCGATCGGGCGGACATAGCCGTCGACGGTCTTGTTCGCGGCGATCAGCTCCTTTGTCGCCTTGGCCAGATCGTCCATGCCATAGGGCAGCTCGAAGCCGAGGATGTTGGCCGAGTTGATCAGCCGGGCGTTGTGCTCGTCGAGGTGAAACGCCTGGCCGTTATAGACGCGCTCGCCTTCAAACACGCAACTTGCATAATGCAGCCCGTGGGTGAGCACATGCAGTTTGGCATCGCGCCACGGGATAAGACGGCCGTCATACCAGATGAAGCCATCGCGATCGTCGAAGGGGATAAGGTCGCCAGCCATGGACATTTCCTCCCGAGCCGAGGATTTTACGCAACTTTATAACGCCGCGAACGCCCCGTTGTACCGATCCTTGCAAAATAAGTCAATATGACTGACATAAAATCTCCGACATCAGGCGAAGCCCGCCATCTAACCGACGAGGAAGTGCGGCAGGGCATCGAGCTCCTGTTTTTCGCCTATCGCGACTTCACCGCCGAGCCCGACGCGATCCTAACGCAATACGGGTTCGGCCGGGCGCACCACCGGGTCGTCCATTTTGTCGGCCGCCGACCGCAAATGACGGTCGGCGACCTGCTGACCATCCTCAAGATCACCAAGCAGAGCCTCAACAGGGTGCTGGGCCAGCTGGTGCGGCGGGGGTTCATCGTTCAGCACCGCGGGGTGCAGGACCGCCGCCAGCGCCTCCTGGAGCTGACCGAAAAAGGCCGCGATCTCGAGCGTCAGCTCTCCGCGCCGCAGCGCGCCCGCGTCGCCGGGGCCTATCGCCGGGCCGGGGCGGGCGCGGTGGACGGGTTCCGCAAGGTGCTGCTCGGCATCATCGCCAGCACCGACGACCGCCGCCGCTTCGACCGCGGCAGGCCGAAGCGATAAACAGCGGTTTCGAGTATAGTGGCGATGATGATGAGCGACGCCGAACCCCATCTGCTCGTGGTCGACGACGACGCGCGGCTGCGCGAGCTGCTGCGCCGCTATCTGACGGATAGCGGCTTTCGGGTGACCGGGGTGTCGAGCGCACTGGAAGCGCGCGCCCAGCTCGCCAGCTTCGCGTTCGACCTCATCGTGCTCGACGTGATGATGCCGGGCGAAAGCGGTCTCGACCTTACTCGCGCATTGCGCGCCGAAAAGGCGGTCGCCGGGCCGGTGCCGGTGCTGTTGCTGACGGCGATGGCCGAACCGGAAGATCGTATCAACGGCCTCGAACAAGGCGCCGACGATTTCCTCGCCAAGCCGTTCGAGCCACGCGAGCTGGTGCTGCGCATCCGCAACATCCTCCAACGTCGCCCAGTCGCGGAGGAGTCCGCGCCGCCACCCGACTTGCGCTTTGGCGCGTTCCGCTTCGATCCAGCGCGGACCGAGCTGTTCCGCGGTGAGGAGCTGGTGCGCCTGACCGCGGCGGAGATTGCGCTGCTGTCGAGCCTTGCCCAGCACGCGCCGCAGGCGGTGTCGCGGGAGGAGCTGTCGCAATCGACGCAATTCAGCGGCAATGTCCGCAATGTCGACGTGCAGATGACGCGGTTGCGCCGCAAGGTCGAACGCGACCCGCGCAACCCGCGCTACCTGCAGACGGTGCGCGGCACCGGCTATGCGCTGCGGCCGGACTGAGCCGGGGCGGCGGCGATGAACGACCTGTCGATCGCGCTGTCGGAACGCCCCGACGATCTCAACATTCGCCAGCGCAGCTGGATTAAACGGGTGCTGCCGAACACCATGTTCGGCCGCTCGCTGCTGCTGATCATCATGCCGCTGGTGCTGGTCCAGCTGATCTCCGCCTGGGTGTTTTACACGCGGCATTGGGAGACCGTGGCGCACCGTTTTTCGTCTGATGTCGCCGCCGAGATCGTGATGTTGGGTCAGGGCATCCGGCTGGCCCAGACGGACGAGCAGATCGACCAGCTGATGGACGACGCGCAAGCGCGGACCGAGGTCAACTTCGCCTTCGAACGCGGCGCCGCGCTGCCGCCGGCCGTTGCGCCGGGCGGCAGCGAGACCGAAGATCATCTGCGCCAGGCGATGAGCGAGCGGGCGATGTCGCGCTATCGGGTCGACGGCGTGAGCGATCCCGGCAACCTTCAAGTGCTGGTGCAGCTTCCCGACGGCGTGCTGAAGGCATCGCTGTCCTATAAGCGGCTCAATACCTCGACGACCTATATCTTTATCCTGTGGATGATCGGCTCCTCCGTCGTTTTTTTCGTGGTTGCGGCAATGTTCCTGCGCAACCAGGTAAAGTCGCTGCGCCGCCTTGCCGCCGCCGCCGACAATTTCGGCAAGGGACGGATGGTCGCCTATTCCAAGATCGAAGGCGCGCTTGAAGTGCGGCAAGCGGCGGTTGCGTTCTTTCAGATGCGCGACCGCATCCAGCGCCAAATCCGCCAACGGACCGAGATGCTGGCGGGCGTGTCGCATGATCTGCGTACCCCCCTCACCCGCATGAAGCTGGCGCTCGAGCTGATGGGCGAAGGGAGCCCAACGGTGGCCGAGCTAAAATCCGACGTCGTCGAGATGGAACATCTGGTCCAGGTCTATCTCGATTTCGCCCGCGGCGAGGGCACCGAGACGCCGGTCGATACCGACATCGCATCGCTGTTGCGGGACATCGCCGCGTCGGCAACGCGCGAGGGCACGGCGCTGTCGCTCGATCCGCCGGAACAGCTCGCCGTACCGATTCGGCGGAACGCGCTGCGACGCTGCCTGGGCAATCTGATCGCCAATGGCGCGCGCTATGGAACGCATGTCTGGCTGACGAGCCGTCAGGCGGAGGACGGCGTCGATATCCTGGTGGACGACGATGGGCCGGGCATCCCGCCCGACGAACGCGACCATGTCTTCCAGCCGTTCATTCGGCTCGACACGTCGCGCAACCAATCGACCGGCGGCATCGGCCTTGGGCTGACGATCGCGCGAGACGTGGCGCGCAGCCACGGCGGCGACGTACGGCTCGAAACCTCACCGCATGGCGGGCTGCGCGCCCGCGTTCACCTGCCGAAGTAGGAAAGGCTCAGAAAAGCCTGCCGCCGTTGGCGACCAGTTTGTCGGGCGCAATGAGCACGACCGCGCCCGCCGCGTCCGGAAAGCCGAGCACCAGCACCTCCGACATGAACGGGCCGATCTGTCGCGGCGCGAAATTGACGACCGCCGCGACCTGCCGGCCGACCAACGCATCGAGCGCATAATTGGCGGCGAGTTGCGCCGACGACCGTTTGACGCCGATCTCAGGACCGAAGTCGATCGTCAGCTTGTAGGCCGGCTTTCGCGCCTCGGGAAACGGGTCTGCGGCGATGATCGTGCCGACCCGGATATCGACCTGCGCGAAAGTCTCGTAAGGAATGCTCATACGCGATCATAGCGCTGGGGTGAGCGCATGCGAAAAGGCCGCCCCGGTGGGAGCGGCCTTTTTTGCTTGAGACGACGGTTACGCGGCGGGCTTGCAGGTAAACGCCTTCATCTCGTCAAAGCCCTCGGTCGCGCGCTTCTGCAACACCTCGGTCGCCTCGACGCCGGTCTTGGCGGCGAGCGCGACGACCTCGCGGCCGTGAGTCAAGCCCTTGTCCATCATCTTCTTGGTGAATTCGGTGTGCTTGGCGATGCGGTCCTCGGTCGAGGTCGGCTGGGTCATCTCGCGCACATGCGCCGAGAAGTCCTCGAGCGTCTGCTGGGTTAGCTCGATCTGGCGCTTGGCGAACGCGTGAACGCCCTCGACCGCGAGTTGATTGGCCTGACTCAGCGCCTCGATATTGCGGCGCTGCGCCGCCCAGACCGCTTCGACGTCAAACGGGCGGAAGCGAAAATCCGCGAACATCTTGGTCACGTCGAAATCGAAAAACGGGGTGCGGAGATCGGACATGGATGGGTTCCGTTCGGGAAAGAGGCAATTTGTTGCACTGCACAATTCCTATATGAAACCCACCCCGATCGTAGTCAAGGCTTATTATTTTGCGCTGCAACAAAAAAGGCCAGCTACGCCTCTGCTTCTGTCGCTCTGCGCGAGGCAGGCCGGGCCGAAACCAGCCAACGCTCGATCCCGCGCAACCGGCGATCGAGTGTCGCCATGGTCGGCGCGAGGTCGGGCGACTCGTCGCGCGACCATGTGTGCATTGCGGCAAGGTAGGCGGCGGCCGTGAGTTTTACGGTTATGATGCCGCCGATTCCGCGGCAAGCGATCCCGGCGGCATCGAGGGTCAGCCGCATCGAACCGAGCAGTGCGGCCCCGAGCGCGAGCGCGGATAGGGGATCGCCCGGCAGGTCGCGGCGGAGCGTTGCGAGCTGTTCACGATAAGGCTGTAGTGCGTCAAATCGACGCATAAGCAGGTCGAACACCCGATCGCGTGGCTTTTCGCTCTCCTCGGCATCGAGCGGTGCGGCGAGCGCCACCTCGTCGATGCGGCGGAAGAAGCCGCACAGGATCGCGGTGCGCGACGGGAATAGGCGGTGGACCTGGAGCACCGACATCCCAGCTTCCTCGGCGACCGCGGCGAGGGATACGCTCCGCCAACCGCCGGCCACGACGAGAGCCAGCATCGCATCGATGATGCGGTCGGGATCCGCAGCTTCGGCGCGCCGCCGGCGGCCCTGAGCCATGATCCTGCCGCCTCAGCGCGCCAGCTCGCGCGAGCGCCGCGTCGCGGCAGCCACCGCGCGGTCCATCAGCTCGGCGAGCCCGTCCCCGCCCATCAGCACATCGAGCGCGGCGCGGGTCGTGCCGCCGGGGCTCGTCACGTTCGCGCGCAGCTTTGACGGCGTTTCCTTCGAGACGCGCGCCAGCTCACCGGAGCCGGCTACCGTCGCCAGCGCGAGGTGCGCCGCGAGCTCGGGCGGCAGACCGGAGTTGACGCCAGCCGCCGCCAGCGTCTCGATCAGCAGGAAAACATAGGCCGGGCCGCTGCCGGAGACTGCGGTCACCGCGTCGAGCAGCCCTTCGTCCTCGACCCAGGTGCTTTCGCCGATGGCAGCGAGCAACGCGCCGCAAAGCTCCCGCTGGGCCTCGGTCACGCGAGGATTGGCGCAGGCAACGCTGATCGCCCGGCCAATTGCCGCCGGCGTGTTGGGCATGACGCGAACGATCGCCGCGGCGCCGAGATGCCGGGCAAGACCGGCGATGGTCGTGCCGGCGGCGATCGACATAAAGACGGTTTCCGGCCGCGCGAAGCGACGGTAGTCCGGCACGATATCGCCGATACCCTGCGGCTTCACCGCGAAGACCACGGCGTCTGGCGCGAGGTCGCCGGAGAACTCGGCGGCCGAGCGATGCGCCTGGACTTTCGGGGAAGCTGCGAGGGCTTCAGGCGCACCGGCCGGCTCGACCACCACGAAGCGCGCCGCCGCGCCGCTCGCCAGCCAGCCGCGCAGCATCGCCGAGCCCATCTGGCCGCAGCCGACGAGGACGACCGTGCCGGCGCTCATCGGGGGATTCTCCGCAGGATCAGGCTTCGCCGATCGGGTCGATCATCGCCGCCGCCATCGCCTCGTCGGGCGGCTTGCCGCCCCACACGACGAGCTGAAAAGCCGGGTAGAAGCGCTCGCATTCCGACACCGCGATATCGACGAGATCCTCGATTTGCTCGCTCGTCACCGATGACAAGCCGCGCATCAGCACAGCGTAGCGGAAGGACGGCGAATTGTCGCCCGCCGCCAAGTCGAAATGACCAAGCCACAACCGCTCGTTGGCAAGCGCCAGAAGCTCGTAAAGCACGCCGCGCCGGCGCTTCGGCACCTTCATGTCGAAGCCGCAGGAGAAATGCAGCGCGGTCAGCTCCTCCTGCCACAGGAAGTACAGGCGGTAGTCACACCAGCGGCCGGGAATCTCGACGACCAGCTCGTCCTCCCCGGCACGATCATGCGCCCAATCGCTGGCAATGACGATCTCCTCGACAAGGTCGATCGGGTTGCCGGCATGAGGCCGGCTCTCTTCAAAAGAAAGAGATGTCATTGCACGCTCCTCGGAGCTCAGCGGCACCAGCCGTCCGCCCTCCTTTTAGCAACTTTGCAGCCGGTGCAACCGAAAAAATCGGAAGACAGCGACCGCTTGCCCGGATGGCAAAGCCACGCTGCCAAACCCGGATGACGGTTGCAAGACAACATCTAGCGGATCAGACGCAACTTGGCGCGAAACCTAGTCCGTTTTTGCTTTCCGCTGGCGCGACCTCGCCGGCGTCTTGCCGCTCCCGGCGAGTTGTGATTCGAGCGCCGCGACTCGCCGCTGCAATTCTTCCTCTCCCGCCCGCGCTTTTGCCGCCATCGCCTTCACCGCCTCGAACTCCTCGCGGCTCACAACGTCCATCCCGGCGAGGACGCGCTCGAGCTGGTCGCGGAACCGCGCCTCGATATCGGAACGAACACCCGACAGCGCGCCTACCGCGCCGTTGGCGACGCGGGCGATGTCGTCGAAGAAGCGGTTCTGGCTCTGCATCGGCTCTCCTACTCCGCCGCCTCTTTCTTCGACTCGCCGGCGCGCTCGGCATGGCGGTCGATCGCCTTCTGAATCGCCGCGGCCGCCTGGCCGGTGAAATCGACGTGATGGGCGGTCGCATAGTCGTAGCTTTCGACCAGCAACTCCCGGCTCTGCTGGAATTTGGGGTGGACGAAGCGCGCCATCAACTCGTAATGCCGCTTGGTCTGCTCCCAATCGGCCCAGTTCTGCGCCAGCTCGCACAGCACGCCAAAGCCGCCCGAGCCCTTCATCAGCCGGTCGACATAGGCGACGGCATCGTCGGGCGTGCCGATGCAGGCGGTGCCCGTCTCGATCATCCACTGCACCGGGTCGCCGACCTCCGGCGGGATGATCGGAAAGGTCGCCACATCGCGGAAATAATTGGCAAAGGCCTGCATGCCGAACTCGACATTCTTGCGCGCCTGCTCGCGCGTCTCGGCGATATGGAAGAAGCCGACGACGCGCCAATCCCGGCGGTTCGGCGTGTAGCCGTTGGCGCGCGCGGTCTCCTCGTAGAGGTTCCAGTTGGCGGTGTGGCGCTCCATCTGCGCCGGCGCAGTGCCGCCGATCGACAGCAGCCCGACGCCGTACTTCCCGGCCAGCACGCCGCCCGACGGGGAACGCGCCGCAGCCACCGCCAGCTCCATGGTCGGCCGTGTATAGGGCCGCAGCTGCAGCTTGGCGTCGGTGATGTTGAACCAGTCGGTCTTCTTGTTGACGGTCTCGCCCTTCATCAGCCTGACGACGATGTCGAACAACTCTTCCATCATCTGCCGCTGATCGCCGGGATCGATACCGATCTTCAGCGCGTCATGCACCAGAGCGCCGGGGCCGACGCCGAACATCGCCCGGCCGCGCGTCATGTGGTCGAGCTGCACCATGCGGTCGGCGAGCATGAACGGGTTGTGGTAGGGCAGCGAGACGACGCCGGTGCCGAGCCTGATGTGCCGCGTACGCTGCGCCGCCGCGGCGATGAACATTTCCGGGCAGGCGATGATCTCGAACCCGCCCGAATGGTGCTCGCCGATCCACGCCTCGTGGTAGTTGAGCCGGTCGAGATGCTCCAACAGCTCGAGGTCCCGCTCCATCGACAGGGTCGGGTTTTCGTCGTGGTTGTGGAACGGCGCCATGAAGATGCCGCTGCGCAGATAAGGCTCGCTCATACCCGGTTCCTTTTGGCGATGCGCCCTAATCAAGGCTCTCTGGCGGCAATCGTCGGCGATCCGCCCCGGTTCCCGCAAGCGAATTCCCGGCGGGAGGGGTATGCGCCGCGGCACGCGGAAGTCGGCGGCGTTCCGTTCATTCTTGTTTTATCAGGAGGCTCACCTCCTGTTATCCACATGTGACCGGCAGCGAAAACAGATGGCAGCCGCCTCCTGCTTCACTCCGACCACCTGCACCCGAGCGTCGTCTGATCTTCCTATAATGCGTCTATCGCATTGCCATATCGATAATAATCCTACGTATGTTCAGAACGCCGATTGTCAAGACCTCTATCCGCCGCCACCAGCCGCGAACCCCCGACGATAGCTCAAAGCCTCTGCGATGTGACGGCGGGCGACGATCGCGGCGCCGTCGAGGTCGGCGAGGGTGCGGGCGACACGCAGCACGCGGTGATAACCGCGCGCCGAAAGACGCAGCCGCTCGGCGGCGCGGGTAAGAAGCGTACGGCCGGCTTCTTCCGGGGTGGCGATCTCGTCGAGCAGGGCGCCGTCGGCCTCGGCGTTGGTGCGGATGCGGCGATCCTCGGGCAGCTTGGCATAGCGCCGGGTCTGGCGAGCGCGCGCGGCATGGACGCGGGCGGCGATGTCGGCGCTCGATTCGGCGGGCGGTGGCAGCGCCAGGTCGCTCGCCGCGACCGGCGGCACGTCGATGTGCAGATCGATGCGGTCGAGCAGCGGACCCGACAGCTTCGCCTGGTATTCCTCGGCGCAGCGCGGCGCGCGGCCGCAGGCGCGTCCTGGCTCGGCGAGATAACCGCAGCGGCACGGGTTCATCGCCGCGATCAGCTGGATACGCGCCGGGAAGGTCACGTGGCTGTGGGCGCGGGCAATGCTGATCCGGCCGGTTTCGAGTGGCTGTCGCAGCGCTTCCAAGGCCGCGCGATTGAACTCGGGAAGCTCGTCGAGGAACAACACGCCCTGGTGTGCGAGGCTGATTTCGCCCGGCCGCGGACGGACGCCGCCGCCGACCAGCGCCGGCAGCGAGGCCGAATGGTGCGGATCGCGGAATGGCCGCTCGCGCAGCAGCGCGCCGCCGCGCAGGCCGCCGGCGACCGACTGGATCATCCCCAATTCCAGCGCCTCGCTCGGCTCGAGCGGCGGCAGGATGCCGGGGAGCCGCGCGGCGAGCATCGACTTGCCGGCGCCGGGCGGACCGATCATGAGCATGTTGTGGCCGCCCGAGGCGGCGATCTCCAGCGCGCGCTTGGCGCTTTCCTGGCCCTTGACGTCGCGGAAATCGAGCCCGGCGCTCGGCGGCGGCGCGAGCTTGGCGACCGGCGGCGGCAAAAGCTGCGTGCCTTTGAAGTGGTTGACGACCGACAGCAGGGTCGGGGCGGCGACGATCTCGACTTCGCCGGCCCAGGCCGCCTCGCCGCCGCATTCGGCCGGACAGATGATGCCGATCTGCCGCCCGGCGGCGGAGAACGCCGCGAGCAGCACGCCGGCGACCGGGGTCAGCGAGCCGTCGAGCGCCAGCTCGCCGACCGCGAGATAGCCGCCCATCTCGTCCTGCGGCAGCACCTCCATCGCGGCAAGCAGGCCGAGCGCGATCGGCAGGTCGAAATGGCTTCCCTCCTTGACCACGTCGGCGGGCGCGAGATTGACCGTGATATGGCGCGGCGGCAACGCGAGGCCGAGCGCCGCCAGCGCCCCCCTCACCCGCTCGCGCAACTCGGCGACCGCCTTGTCCGGCAGCCCGACGACGGCAAAGGCCGGCAGCCCCGGAGTGAGCGTCACCTGGGCCTGAACATCGACGACCTCGACGCCGTTGAACGCCACCGTGCGGATGCGCGCCGTCATGCCGGAGCCCCTCATTCTAACGCGCGAGTTTAGAGAGGGCGGCGGAATGAAGCGAGAGCAACCGCGTCCGGTTTCACGCGGCGCAATTCTGATTTAGTCTCCGCGCCCCAAGCCGCGCGCGGCGGCGGACGGATGGGTGGCCGAGCGGTCGAAGGCGCACGCCTGGAAAGTGTGTATACGGGAAACCGTATCGTGGGT
>CAVQJJ010000004.1:0-41746 GCA_963712835.1 uncultured Alphaproteobacteria bacterium
CCACCCCATCCGCCATATATGCACGTTTTGAAGGAATTTTCGGCCTGCTAAATCAACAAATCCATCAACGGGTTCACGATAAACTTCTGGAGCTGGAACCAGCGAGAAACGGGTTTGGGCAGGCAATGGGAAGGCAACCGGGTCAGTTCCGTCTCAATAAGGCGGGAGACTGGCGGGGCGCCCGACAGCGTTTGCGGGAATGATATAATCCACGATGCCGCTTCCGATCGGAGAGCACCGATGAGCGACACCCCGGGCTGGCATATCGTCGGCGAGTGGTTTGACAACTGTAGCTGCGCGGTTCCCTGCCCCTGCACCTTTGCACAGGCACCCGATAACGGCTTTTGCGAGTCGGTGCTTTTCTGGCATGTCCACGAAGGCCATTACGGCGACGTCAAGCTCGATAATCTCAGTTTTGTCCGGGTCGGCCGCTGGGAGGGCGACCTCTGGGCGCGGCATGCGACCGGCGTCGGCGGCATGTATATCGACGAACATGCCGACGACCAGCAGATGGCGGCACTGCCGGAGATCATCGGCGGCCGTGCAGGCGGCTTTCCCGGCTGGGTCAATGAGTGCTTTGCCGGGGGGCGGCAGAGCCGCGGCATCGAGCGCGCGAAGATCACCTACGAGATCGCGCCCGATCTCCGGCATTGGGGCGTCGAGATCATCGGCAAGGTCAAGGCCTGGGCTAAGGCGATCAGCGGTCCCACCAGCCCGCCCGGTAAATATCCCCAGCTCATCAACGCGCCCGGCAGCGAGACGGGGCCCGGACCGCAGCTCGTAACCTGGGGCAAGGCGACGGTGCTTTCCGTCAACGCGCACGGCTTCAAGTTCGACTACACGCTTAACTCGGCAAAACACATCCCCTTCGACTGGGAAGGCCCCTGAGTAATCTGCCCGGTGCAATGACCGCCGACGACGACACGCTGCTCGAAGCCGTGCTGCGGCGGGACCGCCAAGCGGTCATCGCCGCTCTCGTTGTCGTCGTCGCAATGGCGTGGATGTGGATCCTGCTCGGCGCCGGAACCGGCATGTCGGCGATGGACATGATCTTCGGGTCGACCGCCGACAATATGGCGGGCATGATGGCGCCCGTCACGTGGTCGCTCGGCTACGCCGGCATCATGTTGGCGATGTGGTGGGTGATGATGGCCGCGATGATGCTGCCGAGCGCCTCGCCCATCCTGCTGCTCTTCGCACGGATCAACCGCAAGGAAAAGGCTGCGGGAAAACCCTTCGTTTCCACCGGTATTTTTGCCAGCGGCTATCTGGTCGCCTGGGGCGGGTTCAGCGCGCTGGCGACCGGACTGCAATGGGCATTGGAGCGGGCCGGCCTGTTGTCGCCGATGATGGCGACGAGCAGCTACTGGCTCGGGGGGGCGATCCTGCTCGCCGCCGGGCTGTGGCAGCTGACCCCGGTCAAGGGCATGTGCTTGCGCCATTGTCGCTCGCCGATGGGCTTTCTCGTCCAGAGCTGGCGGCCCGGCCGCGGCGGCGCGTTCCGTATGGGGCTGGAGCACGGAAGCTTTTGCCTAGGGTGCTGCTGGTTTTTAATGGGCTTGTTGTTTTTCGGCGGTATCATGAACCTGCTCTGGATTATCGGCTTGACCGTGTTCGTGCTGCTGGAAAAGACGGCGCCGACGGGCTCATGGATCGGACGGATCGTTGGCGTCGGCGTGACGGCCTGGGGCGTGCTGCTGCTTGCCACAACGACGCTCACGATCGCCGCCCCTAACCACTACCGCTTTGAGGTGATCGGAATGCCGTCTTCCGAAGCGGGCAAGACCGTCGTTGCGGTGCGCCTGATCCACGCCTTGGACAGCAGGCCAGTCGAGGGCGCGACGATCGTCGAAGCACGAACCGATATGGGCCCGGCCGGGATGGCCGAGATGTCCGGAAAGGTGACGCCCGTCGCCTCGGATCAGCCGGGACTCTTTCGGTATTTGATCGAGACCGGCATGGCCGGAAAATGGGAGCTGGACTTGACCGCCAAGGTGCCGGGCGAGACCGTTCCGGTCTCCGGCAAGCTGATCTACGACGCCAGGTGAGCCGACCGTTGTGCCCTCGGCTTACGCGGCCCAGGCGAAGGGCGCGTAGTGCCCGTTATTGCCCTTGCCCACCAGATCCAGATCGAGCCCGAAGCCCTTGACGTGCGTCTCCTTCGCCCGCGCGAGCGCCAAGCGGCGGTTTGCCGGATGCGCGGTGTTGTCGATATAGAGAGGCTCACCGCTGCGGTTCCGCGACGCGACGCCCTCGATTTCGAAGGATAGGATATCGGGGATAGCGGCCGAGCGCTTGAGACCCTCGAGATGAATCTCGATCGGCTTGAACTCGACCCCGCGGAAATCGCTGACGAGGTTCTGGCGGATCATTGCCGGCGTGCCGCCGGCTTCACCGCCGACGATGGCGGCCAGCGCGGTTCGCTGGGCATCGGTCGCGTTATCGTCGATCACGCCTGCGAAAATCCAGTTGCCGTCAGCCATCACCCGCCCCGAGCGGATCACCAGCGCAAACTTGAGCTCGTCCAATTTAGTCTCACCGAAATGACCTTCGTCGATGCGAAACACCATCACCGCAGTGCAGTGGTCGTGCGTCGCCAACTCCTGCGGGTTGGTGTAGATGCAAGGGCAGAGATAATCACAGTTGCAGCTTTCCATGTATTCGCCGCGCAGCGACCATGTGGGTTCCGCCATGACATTCTCCTAAAACTCACGCCGCAGTCTGATCTCTCGCCGGCCCGTCTCCTGTCAACCGCGTCTGTCGGATGTCGCGCGGCTCGTTCGGGTCGAACCGCCGTCCGCGGTGCATCGTGGACCGGTTATCCCACATCACGACGTCGTTGATGCGCCACTCGTGGGAGTACTCGAACCGTTCATGACGCGGATTGCTCGGCGGAATCGGAACGCTCCCGAGAGTCCGGAAGCCGCCCCCGGGGTCCACGCTTGTAATGCATAGAAGTCTGGGTCGCCACGGACCGGTGCAACGTCTGTTTTGCCCGCCGCAATCGCATTGCGAAGCCTGCGGATGTCATCGCCACCCGGCGCCAGTTCATTGACGTAAATCAGAATGCCTGCCGTTGCTGTCGTTGCCGCAGCCAAGCGTGGATCGCGGCGGCCTGGTATGCGCAGACCGTGCAGTTGTTCACACACGCCAGGAGGGCGGAAAGATTGCCTCGCGCCGCGCTATAGGCCAGTTGTTCACGGGCTGTCAGATCAGCCGGTCGTGCCGCTGCCTCAGGTGCCGGAGGCGGGGTCGCGGGCTGAACAGTCGGCGCAGGCGTTGCCGCGATAACGGGCGGTGGTGGCGGCGCAGTTCCCTGAGGTCGCTCATTTACCCACACGACCGCGGCGATTATGGCGATAGCGGCGCGCCGACGACGGAAACGACAATCCATCGATATGTGCGATGCGTCCGCCGAGACCTCGAGGAAGTCGGCCCTTCAACTGGTAGAGCTTGAGGCGGCAGCGGTGGTTTCGGCGGGGTTGGGCCGGGGATAGCTATGGGCCTGGCGCTGCTCGAACCCGCTCGAGCCTGGCCGAGTTACCGTCCGCGGGCGGCAGCATAGTTGGACAGATACGCCCTGGCATCCGCTTCGCTGACGCCGCGCATCTTGGCTTCGAGGATCAGACGATCTAATTCCGCGGCGCTGATCGTGCCGTCAGCGGCGGCAAGGTCGATAAGCGGCGTCAGGCTGTCCATCTGAGACATCGCCAACCACCTACGACAGCTTTACCCGAGGTACGTCAGCAATTAGCGCGAGTTTCAGTTGATCGAAGCTACGCGATCCTGACGGCACGATAGCAACCGCATGTTAGAACCGCAAAAAATCTCGGGGCCGCCCAAAAGACATCAGCAGATCGAATTTCGGGCCGCACAAATCGCGATGTCAGACAGAGAAGTCGCTGACAATCTCGCATCCGGAATTCGAGAGCTTCGAGGTACTGCTGGTGGTCAATCCGACGGGCGTCACGGGATAAGGCGGAGCCGCTTCAAAGCAAATCGGCGACCGCGTCCCAGTAGCGCTTGATCGCGGTGAGGTGATCACCCAGCGTTCGTCCCTCGATCCGGCGCAGATGGCCGCGCCCGGAGTAAGTCCCCAAAGTCAGGTGTGTGACGCCGCAGGACTTCCAGAAGCGTACGGTTTCACGCCATTCGGGCTCGCCGCCGATGCCAACCGTGGTGCGCGTGTCGATGCCGATGCTGGCGGGGTCGCGCCCGGCCGCCTCGGCCATTGCGCGGAGCTTGGCGAAAGCGGCGACAGCCTCTTCGCCCGGACCATAACTGAGCGGCATCCAGCCGTCGCCCCATTTGACGATGCGCCGTAGCGTCACCTCGGCATGCCCGCCGAACCAGATGGGTATGGAACGTCGTGAGGGCAGCGGGTTTATCCCGGCATCCTCGATCGTATGGTACTTGCCGCGGAAGGTGACATGCGGCTCCGCCCACAGGGCTTTCATCACCTCGATCTGCTCTTCGGAGCGGCGTCCGCGATTGTGGAATTTCTCGTTGAGGCCGACGAACTCGACCGGGTTCCAGCCGACCCCGACGCCGAGCCGGAAGCGCCCGCCGCACAGCGCGTCGAGCGAGGCGGCCTGCTTGGCGACCAGCACCGCTTGGCGCTGCGCCAGAATCAGCACTTGCGTCGAAAATTCGATCGTCTTCGTGCAGCCAGCGAGAAAGCCGAACAGCACGAATGGGTCATGGAACAAATCGGCCGAGGTATTGCGGTCGCCCCAATCGGGCCGGCTGGCAACGTTGACGCCGAGCACATGATCGGGCGCTGATAGATCCTGGTAGCCGATCTCCTCGGCGGCCTGCGCAAACTCGCGGATCGCGGACGGATCGCCACCGACGGCTGCGTCGATCGCCGGTATCGCCACACCAAGCTTCATTCCATCCCCCTCATTGTCTTGGCCGTCGCGGATGACGGTATCCGCATTGTGAAGAGACTCCTCATCTGTCTCCGGTGGCCGCACGCAGCAGGGCGCATATCACGACCATCTTCGCAATGACGTCGCCGACAAACGGCTCGACAGCGGCTCGGATCGCGGCGCCGAGTTCGGGGTCCGGTGGCAGACCCGAGGGAACCAGAAGACGGGTTGCGATGCGCGTGGTCCGCGACTGCGCCTTCGCTCGAGCGTCGGCGATCGCGTGGTAGAGGGACCCGTCGGCGTCCAGCGGTGCAATCAGCGTCCAGGCGAGCGCCAAGTAGATAGGCCAATAAGCAAGGTGGCGGTACATACTGGCGAGGACCGCGTTCGAGGATTGCGTACCGAGCCGATTCAGCACCGACACCAATCCGGCGGTCGCTGGCGGCAGCGCGGCCATGCTGGGCAGCGATGGCAGCGGGATGGACAGGGGTGGTTCGTACGCGACGCCGATGCCATGCAAGGACGCGGCTTCGGGAGCAGCCGGCTCGCCGTCCAGCCGGCACAACAGCGCGGACAGGGCGATGAGGGCCATCGCGTTGGTGCGGTCATAGGCGGCCAGGATATTGCGAATCGTACCGAGGTCACCGCCGAGAAGTTCCGTCGCGGCGAGAAGCTCGGGTGGAAACGGCGGCAGCTCGGGCAGGTCGAGATCGTGGTGCAGCGCCGCCGCTTCGGTCGCGATCGTGCCGTCAGCATAGAGCGGCCGCAACATCCCCCAGGCGCAGGGCAGAGCGCTCGGGATCGTGGCCAGATGGCGCCAGACCAGGTTGACCACCTCGACCCCGAGCACACGGCGAATGTCGGTGAAGATCGCCGCGATCTCGCCGCTTGCAGCGGCTTCGGTGACGGCCGGGACAGGATCGCTAGCGCTCGACGTCATGATCGCAACTTCCTCCGCCTGCCTCTCCCTGAATAAGAGTCATGGCGGTTAGCTGGACGCCCGATGGTCATTCGGTGGCGACCGGGTCAGGCGAGTTTGCGCTTCGCGACTTGCGCAGCAGCAACAACAAGGGCGCTGAAAAAAGAGCGATGATCATCATCAATTTGAAGTCATCGATATAGGCGACCATCTGCGCCTGGCGCGTCACCTCGACATTAAGCGCGGCGATCCCCGGGTTCTCGCTGAGGCTGAAGGGCGGCAGCAGGTAAGGCGCCCGCGCCAGCGGATTATCCGGGCGCAGATGTTCGATGAGGTGTGCATGCACAGTCTGGGTATTCTCGACGAATAGAGCTTCGAGGATCGCGATGCCAATGCTGCTGCCGATGTTGCGGACCAGGCTGAACAGGGCGGTGGCCTGGGTCAGGACCGAGCGCGGCAAGGTCGAAAAGCTGATCGTGCTCAACGGCACAAATACAAAGCCCAGTCCAAAACCCTGGACCAGCCCCGAGACGACAATCGGCTGCATATCCATGCCGAGCGAGAACCCGCTCATCTGATAGAGCGAGAGAGTGGTCAGCGCCAGTCCGCTGAGAATGATCAGACGGATGTCGACGAGGTTGATGATCCGGCCGATGAGGAACATTCCGATCATCGTACCGACGCCGCGCGGCGCGATGACAAGACCGGCTGTTGCCACGGGGTAATGCATCAATTGCTGCAGCATTGTCGGCATCAATGCCAGCGTCGCGAACATGATGACGCCGACAAAGAACATTAGCACAAGACCGGCAACGAAATTGGCGTCGCGCAACAGGTCGCGATTGAGGAACGGGCGCCCGCTCGTCGTCAGCGTGTGAACGACGAATAGGTACAGGGCGAGGCCGGCGACCGCCGCCTCGACCCGGATCTCGGTCGAGTGGAACCAATCCTTGAGCTCGCCGCGATCGAGCAGGATCTGCAAGGCCCCAATGGCGACGCCGAGCGTGCCAAAGCCAAAAAAATCGAAGCGCTCGCGCTGGGTGTGGCGGGTCTCGTGGATGAACACAAGGATGCCGACGAACGCAATGATGCCGATCGGTAAATTGATGTAGAACACCCAGCGCCAGTCGTAATTGTCGGTCAGCCAACCGCCGAGCGCGGGGCCGACGATCGGGCCGATCATGACACCGGTCCCCCACACCGCCATCGCCTGGCCGTGCCGCTCGGGCGGATTGATGCGCAAGAGGACGGCCTGCGACAACGGCATCAAGGCTGCACCACAGACCCCTTGCAGCAAGCGAAAGAGGACGATCTGGGTGAGGCTTTCGGCAAGCCCGCACAATACCGACGCCGCGGTAAAGCCGATGACCGAAATCAGAAAGACACGTTTGATGCCGAAAGCCCCGGCCAGCCAGCCGGTCAGAGGCGTCATGATGGCGGCGGCGACGATATAGGAGGTCAGGACCCAGGTGATCTGGTCCTGCGCCGCGGAGAGGCTGCCCTGGATGTGCGGCAGCGCAACGTTGGCGATCGTCGTATCGATCGCCTGCATAATCGTCGCCAGCATGATCGAGATTGTGATGGCGGCGCGATTGACCTTCGGGGCAACAAGATCACGCGCTCCGCTTCCACCGGGCTCGACGCGCCCCGGGAGCCCGCCGAGACTCGGGGGCTCGCCACTCGCGGAGACATTAGTGCCGGCCGGAACGGGATCACTCATTTTGCGGTTGCCACCATGATGCGGGGCACCACCGGCACCCCGGCGCGGTCGAGGTACCGGCGTCCGATCATTCGCGTCAGGCGGCCGCAGGCGGATAGTTCGATGGGAACAGCGCGCGCCGCGTTTCCTCGTCGACTTCCTTTTTGAAGCTATGAGTGCCGCCGATGGCCCGCGCCTTGGCAACAGCGGGCCGGGCGTCTATCGCCTTGAACCAACGGCGGACATTGGGATAGGCGGCAAGCGGGTCGTCGCTGCCCGGCAGCACGAAACTCGCGCGGTCGACCCAGCCCCAGCCGGAGATGTCGACGATTGTGTATTCCTTGCCGACGATGAACTCGCGACCCGCGAGGTGCTGGTCGAGCACCGAGTAGTGGCGTTCCGCTTCGCGGCGGTAGCGGTTGATGGCGTAGGGAAGCTTTTCCGGTGTGGCGCGCTGGAAATGCACTGCCTGGCCGGAGAACGGCCCGAGTCCGGTGGCGATGAAGAACAGCCATGACAGCAACTCGCCCTTGTCGGCGGCCGATCCCAACAGCTTGCCGGTCTTCTCGCCGAGATAGAGCAGGATCGCGGTCGAATCGAAGACGCGGGTCTCGGCGCCGCCGGGCCCGTCAATATCGACGATCGCCGGCACCTTGCCGTTTGGATTGATGGTCCTAAACTCGACCGCGTGCTGCTGACCCTTGGCGGTGTCGACCGGCACGACTTCGTATGGCAGACCGGTTTCTTCGAGAAACAGGGCCACTTTCGCGGGGTTCGGGGTCGGGTGGTAATAAAAGCGGATCATGGTTAGTCCTTTCCGATGAGACAGATGCGATCAGGCAGCTTTGATCGCCCCGGCGCGCAACGAGCGAAGGGCTGCGACAATGGCCTCGGGCTCGAGGCGCTCGCGGTAGTCAAGCTCAATTTCGGCGAGCGCGATCTTGTGGTCAGGCGCGACGACATAGGTCGCGGGCAGCGGCAATTCCCAGCTGTTGTCGCCATTTATGTCGGGCAGCGCCTTATTGTTGGACGTCAGGGCTGCGCGAAGCTCGTCGGGCAGCGCGTAGACCAGGCCGAAGGATCGAGCGACATGATTGCCAACATCGCTCAGCACCTCGAAACTGAGCTTGTTCATCTCCGCCGTCGACAGCGAGCCGTCGGACAGTTGCGGCGATATCGCGACCATCCGGCCGCCCAGCGCCGTGATTTCGTCGAGCGACTGCTGATAGGCGCGAAGCTGCAGGTTGCAGTAGGGGCACCAGCCGCCGCGGTAGAACGTCACCACCGCCGGGCCGCCGCGCAATAGCGAGGCGAGCGAGACGGCCCGCCCGCCCGGGTTCGGTAATGTGAAGTCCGGCGCTTGATCGCCGGTCTTCAGCGCCTGCTCGATCGGAAAACTTCTCTGCAGCTCCTCGACCTTGGCGTCATAGAGCGCCGCCCGGCCGGCCGGCGCGGTGCGCACGAACTCGGCCCGCAGGGCGTCCAGTTCCTGTTGCAAACTCATCGTTGATTTTCCCGCGTCCAATTTTAGATCGATTGGACTAAAATGCACTCGGCGACCCGTCTCTGGCAATGGGCTTTGCTTATCGTCAGGGCTTCTCGGAAGAATCCCCTTGGCGCGGCGGCCGCCCACGCTCCTCTCGCCTTGCCGTTCTGAGTCGTGCGCTCTAATACTCGGGAGATACATAGGGGAATAGGTCGACCGAGAGGGACGGCGACCGCAGACGAGGCGTTTCATGGCGCGACCGAGAGAATTCGACGAAACAACCGTGCTGGAAGCGGCGATGAACTGCTTCTGGGCCCAGGGCTACGAGCAGACTTCGGTCCGCGATCTCGCCGAGCGGATGGGAATCACCGGCGCCAGCCTCTACAACGCCTTCGGCGACAAGCGTTCGCTATACCGCCAGGCGCTCGTCCATTATTTGGCACAGACCGTCCGCGATCGGGTCGCGCGGCTGGAGCAACTGTCTCCCCTATCCGCGATCCGGACGTTTTTCGACGAGATCATAGAACGGTCGGTGAGCGACCCCCAGCACCGCGGGTGCATGCTGGTCAACGCCGCGCTCGAACTGGCGCCCTACGACCGGGAATTCCGCAAGCTCGTCGCCGAGGAAATGATCTTCATCGAAGATTTCTTTCGGTGCTGCGTTGAGGGTGGGCAAAAGGACGGCTCGATCGCCGACGCCCGCCCGGCCGCGGAATTGGCCAAAGTGCTGCTCAGCGTGCTGCTCGGCATTCGCGTCCTGGCGCGGACGCGGCCCCAGCGCGAGGTACTGGAGGTGACCGCGAACGGGGCGATGGCGCTGCTCAAGACCGGCGTCTAACAAGGTCTGATGCTTCCGCAGGATGCAATGTGACTGCGCCAGAACGAATAGCTACAGGCTCCTGACTACATCGCACTTCCGTCTTCAACGCCCGCCACAGCGTCGTGCGGCCGATGCGAAGGGCGACGGCGACGCTCTGGGGGCTTTCACCGCACCCGATCAGGTTCCGGGCCCGAGTGACTTGCGCAGGCGCGAGGCTAGGCTTGCGGCCCAGCTTCTGCCCGCGGCGCTTCGCGGCCATGAGGCCTGCGCGGGTGCGCTCGACGATGAGCGAGCGCTCAAATTCATCATGTGCAGCACCAAACGGCCTCCGGCGCTTTCGGTGTTGACGCCGCGCCCGCCCAGCTCGGCGACGATTTGCACCAGGTGAGAGAGCGACCGGCCTAGACGGTTACCAGACAACAAGCGTATCACCTGGCTTGAGGGCCTTGAGCGCACGGTCGAGACCGGGCCGGGTGGTAGCTGTGCCGCTGACGCCGTGGTCAGCAAACACCTTCTCTCCTTCGAGTTCCGCCGGTCGCACCAGCACGATCAGATTGGCCGTTTTGGCGCGCACCGCAACGACCGCGTCCACGCTCTCGCCTTCAGCTCCTGCCATTGAACGATCGTTTGGCGGGCGTGAACGGTGGCAACCCAATCGGAAACCGCATGCTGGAGGGCCAACGACTTGGCGCTAGACATGGCTTCCAGTTCGCGTCGGCGCGTCGGCGTCATCACCTCTTCGCTTGGCCTGATTAAGCTTCCGGGGTGACGCGAGCGTGGAATGCCTTGATCCGGCTGTCCGGTGCGACCGCCATCGCGACTAACGCTGCATCAAGACCGGTGCGCACGGTCGCGGGATTGGTCAGCACGACGACGATTTGCAACCTCATGAACGCGCTGCAACGGACGCCAACACGCCCGGCGAGGCAAGATAGAAATCGAGCATGGTGCCGGCGAGACAAATCGAAACGGACCCAACGATGTAGACGACCGCCCGAGCAGCCTCACCACCGCGCAACAGCTCTACGGTCTGCATGCTGAACGAAGAAAACGTCGTGAAGCCGCCGCAATGCCGACCATCACGAAAAGACGCATCTCGGTGCTCGCAGGCCGCATGGCCGTTGGTAGGGTCGATGCCCCAAAATAAGCGATCACGAGAGAACCGACGATGTTGACCAGCAACGTGCCCCACGGAAAAGTTTCGCCAGTGAGCCGGGCGACCGCGACTGCGGTCCAATAGCGAGCAACGCTGCCGAAAGCGCCGCCAATGGCAATCCACAGTGTGGCCGCAAATGCGGACACCGCATTCATGACCGACACCTCAATGGGGCAGAATGAGTTACCACAGACCGTATTGCGGCGATCGCCATATCTATCCTCTTCCGCTGCCTCCTGTCACGGCATCCGATCCAACCGGCCACAGCTCAATGGCTGATCATCCAAGGTCGTGTCCCCGGAAACGACTTGGCGTCGCCACCTGTGGTCCGGGTGCCGCCACACCCGCAACTCGGACCATGCACGTGCGCCGCCGCCTGGCGCGGCGAATGGGCAGCGTGTTCGTTGGTCTGAAAGGCTGACCGGCGGGCGTTTTCCATATTGGCCAAGCGCGGCGCCGTCAGCAGGACCCTGCACGCCGGTGCTCCACAGCCGGGACAATCGTGCGGTTCGCGATATTCCGTCATTGGCCGGGAGACCGCAAACGCGCCGCAGGTTTCGCAAGAATAGTCATAGACCGGCATTCGTCACCTTCCTATTTGTCCGGCGCTTCGGGTAGCATGATGCTTGGCATCACCATCTTGCTCGGGCCGGCAGCAGTCGGACGGATGTCGAAATCGAAGATTTCGGTCGGCAGATACAGGGTCGCGCAGGCGTTGGGGATGTCGACGACGCCGCTGATATGCCCCTGAACCGGTGCGGTGCCGAGGATGGCGTAAGCTTGGCGCCCGGAATAGCCGAATTTCTTCAGATACTCGATCGCGTTAAGGCAAGCCTGCTGATAGGCGATGTGGACATCGAGGTAGTGTTGCTTGCCCTGCTCGTCGACCGAAATACCCTCGAAGATCAGGTAGTCATTGTAGGTCGGGGTGATCGGGCTGGGCTTGAAGATCGGGCTTTTGATTCCGTATTTGGCGACCCCGTCCTTAATCAGATTGACCCTTAGATGGGTCCAACCGGCCATCTCGATGGCGCCGCAAAAGGTGATTTCGCCGTCGCCCTGGCTGAAATGCAGGTCTCCCATCGACAACCCCGCACCCGGCACATAGACCGGGAAGTAGACCGTCGCCCCACGTGAAAGATCCTTGATGTCGCAGTTGCCGCCGTGTTCGCGCGGCGGAACGGTGCGCGCGCCGGTAGCGGCGGCTTCGGCTTTTGCGGCGCCGGTCAGCCTGCCCATATGCGCGGTCGGCGCGAAGGGCGGATTGGCGAGCGGCGGCACCCGCGTCGGGTTGGTAGCGATAAAATCGGTCTCGCGCTTGTTCCAGACGTCGAGCAGTTTTTTGTCCGGCAGGCAGCCGATCAGCCCGGGATGCACGAGGCCGGCGAAGCTGACGCCGGGCACATGGCGCGAACTGGTAAACATCCCCTGGATGTCCCAAATCGATTTTTGGGCTGTTGGGAAGTGGTCGGTCAAGAATCCGCCGCCGTTCTTTTTGGAGAAGACGCCGTTGAAACCCCAATAGCTGCCGGGCAACGCCCCGATATCGAGGATGTCGACGACCAGCAGATCGCCGGGTTCCGCCCCCTCGACCCCGATCGGCCCGCTGAGGAAATGCACCGTGCTGAGATCAATATCGCGGACATCCTCTGCGGATTCGTCGTTCTTTATGAACCCGCCGGTCCAGTCATATGTCTCGAGGATGAATTCGTCTCCGGGCTTCACCGTCGCCACCATCGGGATGTCCGGGTGCCAGCGATTATGAATCATGTCGTTTTCGTAGGGCGACTGCGTCAGGTCGATCTTGACGAGCGTGTCGGCCATCTCTGTTCCCCTTTTCCCAGTCCTAGAATTACACGCTGAGATATTGGGCGACGGCGGCCTCATCGACCGAGTCGCGCCCGTCCTCGCGGACGATTTCACCGTTTTCCAAAACCAGCACCCGGTCGGCGATGTCGAGGGCGAAGCTCAACACTTGCTCGGAGACGACGATGCTGAGCCCGCGCTCGTCCCGGATGTGTTTCAAGGTGCGTGCCAGATCGCGGATGATCGACGGCTGGATGCCCTCGGTCGGCTCGTCGAGCAGCAGGACTTTGGGCCGTGTCGCCAAGGCGCGCGCGATCGCGAGCTGCTGCTGCTGTCCGCCGGAAAGATTGCCGCCGCGGCGGCTCTTCATTTCCAGAAGGACGGGAAAAAGCTCGTAGATGTCGCTGGGCACCTTGGACTCGCCCGAGA
Organism: uncultured Alphaproteobacteria bacterium; assembly: GCA_963712835.1. Classification (GTDB taxonomy): domain Bacteria; phylum Pseudomonadota; class Alphaproteobacteria; order ATCC43930; family CGMCC-115725; genus DATARH01. The sequence goes on from CAVQJJ010000004.1 coordinate 13,187, forward strand.
CGAATAGGCCGCTTTCGATGTTCTCCTCGACGCTCATCGTCGAAAAGATCAAGCGGCCCTGCGGGACGTAGCCGAGCCCTTTGGCGACGCGATCGTAGCTACGTAGATGGGTGATATCGTTCGAGCCGATGCTGACCATGCCTGTGCGCGTCGGCACGATCCCCATCAGAGCTTTCATCAGCGTGGTCTTGCCCATGCCGTTGCGGCCCATCACCGCGACGATCTCGCTGGGCGCGACGGAAAAGCTCAGCCCGTGCAGGACTTCGCTCTGACCGTAAGCGACGTGCAGATCGGAGATGCTCAACATCGATGCCCCGTTCGCGCTAATGGCCGAGATAGACTTCGATCACTTTCGGATCCGCCTTCACCTTGCTCATCGGGCCCTCGGCGATGATCCGGCCCTGGTGCAGGACCGTCACCTTGTGCGCGATGTCCTCGACGAACTTCATGTCATGCTCGATAACGATGACCGAGCGGTCGCGAATGATGCGGTGCAGCAGTTCGGCGGTCTTCTGACGCTCGCTGACGCTCATCCCGGCGACCGGCTCGTCGAGCATTAGAAGGTCCGGCTGCTGGATAAGCAGCATGCCGATTTCGAGCCATTGCTTCTGGCCGTGGCTCAAGTATTCGGCGCGCAGATCGAGCTCGTCGGCGAGAAAGATAGTCTCGGCGATCTCGTCGATGCGCTCGCGCACCCCCGCATCGCGTTTGAAGGCCAGCGCCCCGAAGACCGAGCGTCCGCGCGGAAACGAGATTTCCAGGTTCTCGGACACGCTGAGGTCTTCGTAGATCGACGGGGTCTGAAATTTACGGCCAATTCCGGCGCGCACAATCTGATGCTCGCTCAGCGCGGTCAGGTCCTGGTTGCGGAACCGGATCGATCCGCCGGTCGGCCGGGTACGGCCGCAGATCAGATCGAGCACTGTCGTTTTGCCCGCCCCGTTAGGTCCGATGATCACGCGGATTTCGTTCTCGTCAACATAGAAGGTGAGCGCGTCGACGGCCTTGAACCCGTCAAACGAGACGCTCAAATCCTCGACCGCGAGCAGGAAATCGGTGTTCGACGCCGTCATCGTCTGCCCTCACTCAACCCGTGACGAGACGGCACTTGCCGGAGCAACCCGCCTTCCCCGAATGCTATCCTGCACGCTACCGAGCACCCGGTTCGCATAAGGCTGGACGTAGGAGCGGTAGAGACCGGCGAGGCCGTCCGGAAAGGCGAGAACGACACCGATGAATAGCGCTGCCATTGCGAACAGCCAAAGCTGCGGGAAATCTTCGGAAAATGTCGTCTTTGCCCAGTTCACCAGTACCGTGCCGTAGACGGCGCCGAGCAGCGAGTTACGGCCTCCGACCGCGCAGCAGATCACCAGTTCGATCGACGGCACGATCCCGACGAAGGACGGTGACATGAACCCCACTTGCAAAGTGAACATCGCGCCGCCAACCGCCGCGAACGCTGCCGCGAGACAGAACACGAAGGTCTTGAAATTCGCGACGTCGTAACCCGAGAACCGGACGCGGTCCTCCTTGTCGCGCATCGCCACGAGAATGCGGCCGAGCTTGGAGCCGCGTACATAGCGCGCCACCATGATCGCGCCAATGAGCAGCCCACCATTGGCGAAATAGAGCACGTATTTAGCGTGATCGGTGCGGATGTCCCAGCCCTTGAGCGTCCGCAGGTCGGTGATGCCGTTGATGCCGCCGGTATAGCCTTGGCGGCCGACGATGAGGATCGTCAGGATGGCAGCCAGGGCCTGGGTGATGATCGCGAAATAGACGCCGCCGACCCGACGCTTGAACATCGCGACGCCGATCACAAAGGCAAACGCGGTCGGCACGACAACTACCGCGATCAGCGCAAACGTCAGGCTGTGGAACGGCTGCCAAAAATACGGCAGCGCGGTAAGCTGGTTCCAATCCATGAAGTCGGGAATGCCCGGCGTCGACTGGATCTTCGTGTTGGCGACGCTCGATGCTTCGAGTTTCAAGAACATCGCCATGCAGTAGCCGCCGAGCCCGAAGAACACACCCTGGCCGAGGCTCAGGATCCCGGCGTCGCCCCAGCACAGCACCAGCCCCAGCGCGACGAAGGCGTAGGTTAGATACTTGCCGAATAGATTGAGCCGGAAAATGTCGAGGCTCACCGGCAACACCACGAAAATCAGCACGCCGAGCAGTGCGATGCCGATGAGTTCTTTGTGCTTTCGCAGGGACAACGCATTCATTGCATGCTCCCCTAACGGCGAATTTTAAGAACGAAGAGGCCCTGCGGCCGCAGCATCAGGATTCCAACGACGCTCAGCAGGACCAGCACGGTGGCCATCGATCCGGTCAGGAAGAATTCGGCGGTCGATTGTGCCTGCGAGATCACAAACGCTGAGGCGATTGTCCCGATCAAGCTTTGTGCTCCGCCAAACACGACAATGAGAAAGGTGTTGACGATGTACAGTTGCCCCGCACTCGGGTTGGTCGAGCCGATCATCGTGAAGGCACTGCCAGCGATCCCCGCGATGCCGCAGCCGATACCGAAGGTCAGCCGGTCGACTTTCTCGGTATTGATCCCGATCGCGCCGGCCATGACGCGGTCATGCATCACGGCCCGCACTTTTTTTCCCCAAGACGAGCGATAGAGCAGCACAAAGACAGCGATGGTGATCACGATCGTCAGCCCCATCACGAAGAGCCCGTTGATGGGAATTTCGATCGTGTCGCCGGCGTGAACCGCGCCCATCATCCAGTTCGGCAGGTCGACGCCGACCTCGCGGGCGCCGAAGATCGAGCGATAGCACTGCTGTAGAAACAGGCTGAGTCCCCAGGTCGCCAGCAGCGTGTCGAGGGGCCGCCTATAAAGGTGTCGGATCAGTGCCCATTCGGCGAGCATGCCCGCCGCACCCGCGGCGAAAAACGCCAGCAGCATGGCTACGAAAAAGTAGATCGGGTACAGCCCGGGAAGGTAGTTATGAAACACGTTCGAGCAGAGATAGGTCACATAGGCTCCCATGATCATGAATTCGCCGTGGGCCATGTTAATCACGCCCATCTGGCCGAAAATGATCGCCAATCCCAGCGACATCAGGATAAAGACAGAGAAAAGGATCAGACCGTCGAAGGCCTGCATCGCGAAGATGGCGCTTAGATCACCAAACGAATAGCCAAACATCTGCCTGCTCCATGAGCGGGGTGGCGGGCAATGCCGACGGGGCGATAAGCGACGCCCCGTCGATCTGTCGCCAGGCGTTACTGGTATCCCTTGGGGAACGGATTGGGTTCGATGTCCTCGGGCGTCACATAGACGATGTCGTATTGGCCGTCCGCGCGCGCCCGCCCGATGCGCAGCTTGCTCCACAGGTGGTGGTTTTCATGGACCTTGACCGGACCCTCGGGCGCGTTGAACACGGTGCCCGGTGCCGCCGCGATGACCTTTTCGGTATCGAAGCTGCCAGCCTTTTCGCATTCCAGGCTCCAGAGCCACGGACCCTCATAGGCAGCCTGGGTGACATCGCCGATGACGCTCTGTGGTCCCCACATTTTTTTGAAGGCGTCGACAAACGCGTGGTTAGTGGGAGTGTCGATGCTCTGGAAATACTTCATCGCGGCATAGGCTCCGACGATGTTCTCGCCGCCAATGCCGCGGATCTCGTCCTCTGTAACGGAGATGGTCAGCAAGGTCTGCTTGTTGACCATGTCGACCCCAGCCGCCTTAAGCTGCTTGTAGAACGCGACGTTGCTGCCGCCGACGATGATCGCGTAGATAACATCGGGCTTTTTCAGCTTTATCTTGTTAATGACTGAATTGAATTCGGTGTTTCCGAGTGGAAAATAGTCCTCTCCAACCACCTCCAAATGTAGATGGTCCTCGATATGCTTGCGCGCGATCTTGTTGGAGGTACGCGGCCAGATATAGTCGGAGCCGAGGAGATAAAAGGTCTTAGCCTTTTTGGTGTCGGCGATCCAGTTAAGGCCCGCGATGATCTGCTGTGTCGCCTCCTGGCCTTCATAGAAGACATCGTGCGACTCCTCCAACCCTTCGTAGAACGTTGGATAGTAGAGAATACCCTTGTATTGCTCGAACACCGGCAGCACCGCCTTACGGGAGGCCGAGGTCCAGCAGCCCATCACGGCCGCTACCTTGTCGCTGACCAGCAGCTTCCTCGCCTTTTCGGCAAAGGTCGGCCAGTCGCTGGCACCGTCTTCCTGGATGAACTTGATCTGGCGTCCCAGGACGCCGCCTTTTGCGTTGATTTGCGAGATCGCCAGCTTTTCTGCCTCGACCGATCCAGTCTCGCTAATCGCCATGGTGCCGGTGATCGAGTGCAGGATGCCGATCGTGACCGAGTCGTCCGTCACCGCGAGACCGGTGGTGTTGACCGCCGAGGTCGGCGGAATATCGGCGAACACGGGTGGCGGAAGCAGAGCGGCTGCCGGCAGCGCCGCCATTCCCAGGAGAAGCCGCCGCCGCAAAGCCGATGGGAGGTGCGAGCGTCCGTTGTTGGCTGACATGGTTTGAGTGTCCCCCTCAAGCTCCGGCCCAATGCCCGATAGCTGCGCATGCTGGCGGTCGATTGTGCAGCGCAGCAATACGTCGAATGACGCAGATCGCGGTCGGATGACTACGTAATTTGACGTATATGGGATCGCTCCGCTTGGCCTCATTCTTGCACGGGAATGCTGAAGTTTTTTTTGGGGCGATCCTAGCTATCAGTCGTGTTCTCGTGCGATTAGGAGAGAACGTCGGGATGTATTCGGTGCTTGTTGCGGCGCAGCAATGAGGGTGCGGCCGACATCCCCGCGATTGTGATGAGCCCTGCGTGCCGAAAGGTGCCGGGGCAAGGCGAAAGGAGGCGATGCCGGGCGAACGGGCAAGGCGATGGAAAATGGCAACGCGGCAAAAAATTGTCCGTATCCGGCGCGAATATAACCAATGGGCAGCCAACCAGACTCTTGAGGACTATGCGCTGCGGTTTACCGCGACGAGCGCGCGGAAATGGTCGTTATTGCGGGTCGCCAACACCGCGCTCGGCGCGATCTCGTTCCTGGCGCTCGAGGCGATCGGCGGCACGATCACGCTAGCCTTCGGCTTTACTAATTCCGTCGCCGCGATTTTGATCGTCGGGGTTCTGATTTTCGCCACCGGCTTGCCGATTAGCTATTACGCTGCCCGATACGGCGTGGATATCGACCTGCTGACCCGTGGCGCCGGGTTCGGTTACATCGGCTCGACGGTCACCTCGCTGATATACGCGACATTCACCTTCATCTTTTTCGCGATTGAAGCGGTGATCATGTCTACCGCACTCGACACGTGCTTTGGCGTGCCGCTGCCCGTTGGCTTCATATTGAGTTCACTGGTGGTCATCCCTTTGGTGACCCATGGCATCACCTTTATCAGCCGTTTCCAGCTTTGGACTCAGCCGGTCTGGATCGTCCTGCATGCGCTGCCCTTCGTCTTTATCGCGGTGCGCAGCCGGCACGCCTTCGTCGATTGGACCGCCTTTGGCGGTACGGCGGGGGACGCCAATGAGTTCAATCTGGTGGCCTTTGGCGCCGCCGCGTCGGTGGTGTTGTCGCTGATCGCTCAGATCGGCGAGCAGGTGGATTTTCTCCGTTTCCTGCCGTCGCAACGGCGACGGCGTCCGGTTGCCTGGTGGCTGGCCTTGCTGTGTGCCGGGCCCGGTTGGATCGTGCTCGGCACATTGAAGTTGCTGGGCGGTTCGTTCCTAGCCTTTCTTGCCCTGCGCAGCGGCGTCGACGTGGCTCAGGCGGCGCAACCGACTCAAATGTATCTCATAGCCTTCCGCACGGTGATCGCGTCACCCGAGGCCGCGCTCCTGCTGACCGGCTTTTTCGTTATCGTCTCGCAGCTCAAGATCAATGTGACAAATTCCTATGCCGGATCGATAGCCTGGTCGAATTTCTTCTCCCGTCTGACCCACCGCCATCCGGGACGTGTCGTATGGCTGGTGTTCAACGTCGCGATCGCGCTGTTGCTGATGGAACTCGGCGTCTACGCGGCGCTGGAGCAGATCCTAGCGCTTTATTCGACCGTCGCCGCGGCATGGGTTGGGGCGCTCGTCGCCGACCTTGTCGTCAACAAGCCGCTGGGGCTGAGCCCGCCGCACATAGAGTTCAAACGCGCTCACCTTTACGACATCAACCCTGTGGGCGTCGGCGCCATGGGCGCCGCGACGATATTGGCGGTCATCGCCTTATTCGGCACGCTCGGACCAGTCGCCAAGGCATTCACCCCGTTCGTCGCGCTGTTGACGGCTTTTCTTGTCGCGCCGGTCATCGCCTATGCGACGCAGGGCAAGTTCTACCTCGCGCGGCGGGCGCGGCGGAACTGGCTGTCTACTGCGTCGGTGCGCTGCTGCATTTGCGAAAACGACTTCGAGCCCGAAGATGCCGCCTATTGTCCCGCTTACTCGGGAGCAATCTGCTCGCTCTGCTGCTCGCTCGATGCGCGCTGCGCCGACGCCTGCAAGCCCCATGGGCGGGTCGGGTCGCAAATGGCCATGATGCTCAACGTCATCCTGCCGGCGCGGCTGGTCGCCAGACTGCCGACGCGGCTCGCCCGCTATATCGTGCTGTTGGCGGCGCTGGCCGGGATCATTGGCCTCACGCTCGCAGTCATCTACGCGCACACGCCGCTGGCGCCCGGCGTATCGGATAGCGTCGTCCGCGCCGCTTTCCTGAAAATCTTCTTCGTCGCGATGATCATCGCGGGGGTCGCTACTTGGCTGTTTGTGCTGACCCAGGAAAACCGGCAGGCCGCGGAAGAGGAGTCGCGCCGTCAGACCCGGCTGCTGATGCGCGAGATCGAGGCGCACAAACGCACAGACGCCAAATTACAGCGCGCCAAGGAAGTCGCCGAAGCCGCCAACCACGCCAAGAGCCGCTTCGTCGTTGGCGTCAGCCATGAGTTGCGCTCGCCGCTCAATGCAATTCTCGGCTACGCCCAGTTGCTCGAGCGCGACGCGTCGATCCCGCTGCATCGGCGTGGCGCGATCCGCACCATCCGCCGCAGCGGCGATCATCTCTCGGGACTGATCGAGGGATTGCTCGACATCTCCAAAATCGAGGCAGGGCGCTTGCAGCTGCAACGCGATGCATTCGAGCTGCGCGAGTTTCTCGACCAGATCGTCAACATGTTCCACCTGCAGGCGATCGCCAAGAACATCGAGTTTCGCTTCGAGTGCGCCGATAGCTTGCCGACAACCGTCTATGCCGATCGAAAGCGGTTCCGGCAGATCCTAATCAATCTGCTGTCGAACGCGATCAAGTTCACTGCGGCCGGCGAGGTCGCGCTCACCGTTCGGATGCGCAGCCAGGTCGCCGAAATCGAGATCCGCGATTCGGGCGTCGGGATCGAAGCCGCCGACTTGACGCGGATCTTCGAGCCATTCGAACGGGTTGAGCACGCGGGGGTGCCGTCTGCGCCCGGGATGGGGCTTGGGCTTACCATTACCAAGATGCTCACCGAGATCATGGGGGGCGAGCTCTCGGTAACCAGCACCCCGGGGCGCGGCAGCACGTTTCGCGTGCGCTTGATGCTGTCCGAGGCGCCGAAAATCGTCCCCAGTGTGGCAGCGCGCGTCATCGGTTATTCCGGGCGTCGCCGTGCCGTACTGGTAGCCGACGACGACAGCGAGCATCGCGACCTCATGCGCGATCTCCTGCAACCGCTCGGCTTTATCGTGTTCGAGGCCGCTGACGGCATCGCTTCGTTGCACATTGCTGAGCAGTGTCGGCCGGACATAGTCCTGCTCGACGTGTCGATGCCGGGTATGACGGGTTGGGAGGTCGCACAAACGCTTCGTGAAGCCCGCGGTGGCGAGGCCGTAATCATCATGGTTTCGGCCAACGCCGCCGAGCCACATCCGGGCACGCCGGACGAGCCTCATGATGCCTATATCGTCAAGCCGATCGACATCGATGAGCTTCTCCGGACGATCGGCGAGTTTGTCGACATCGCCTGGATCACCGATGCCCCGTCGGTATCGGCGTCGCCCGCGGCCTTACCCACCCCCCGACTGTCGGAGCCGCAACTCGCGGAGTTGCGTCGGCTCGGTCGCATCGGCCATGTTCGCGGGATCCTCGCAAAGCTCGATGAAATCGAGGGCGGAGATCCGACGCAAGTGCCCTTTGTCGCTGAATTGCGCAGCCTCGTCGGTGATCTTGAGCTCGGCCTCTACATGGTCGCGCTCGATGCGGCGGCGAGTCGCGCCGATGCGTGACCATGCTTCTCACCCAACCGTGCTGGTTGTCGACGATTCGCCGGAATCATTGCGCTTTTTGACTGACGCGCTCGAGGAAGCCGGCTTCACTGTGCTCGTGGCATTCAATGGCACCAGCGCATTGCGCAGTATCAACGAGGCTGTGCCGGACATCATCCTGATGGATGCGGTAATGCCTGGAATGGATGGATTTGAAACCTGCCGACAGCTCAAGCGGAACACGCTGCTGTCTACGGTACCGGTCATTTTCATGACCGGCCTCAGCGAGACCGAGCACATCGTCGAGGGCTTCGCCGCGGGCGGGGTCGACTACGTGACCAAACCGATCGTCCCCGAGGAGTTGATTGCGCGGCTCGCGGCTCATCTCGCGGCGGCTCGCGTGACGTCCAGCACCCATGCGGTGCTGGACGATGCCGGCCGCCTGCTATTCGCCGTCGACCATGAAGGGCGCTTGCGGTGGAGTACACCCCAAGCCGGTGCACGGCTCGTTGGCGCGCTTGCCTCCACGACGGACGGCCTCACGCTGCCGCCGGCGGCGCACGCTTGGCTCGATCGCGTCCGCGGCGACCCGGGGCCGGCCACCGAGCGCAGCTTTGTGCTCAGCGGAACGCCACCCGAAGAGCTGGTGCTGTCCTATATCGGCCCCGGCGGGACCGAGGAGAGTTTGCTGCAGGTCAATGATGGTGCGCGCAGCAACGACCAGGACCTGTTAAAGGAGCGTCTATCACTGACATCCCGAGAAGCCGAAGTCCTACTGTGGACGGCGCGGGGCAAATCGAACCGCGACATTGGGACCATCCTCGGCCTTAGTCCTCGTACGGTGAATAAGCATCTCGAGCAGGTCTTCGCCAAGCTCGGCGTCGACAACCGCACGTCCGCCGCGCTGCTCGCGGTCCAGACCTTGACGCGGGGGTCTTAGGCTCGACGCTGCTTGACCATAAGCCTTGGTGATGTCCGCCCGCTGACAGTCTGTTCCTCACAGCTCCTATCGGCCGCGCCCGCGAGCCGGATCACGATCTGGCCCTTCATCAGGCTGTGGCCGCCCGCCGCGGTCGGGTCCGCTCCGACTCGTCTCGCCGACATATCTCGGCGATGAAGGCAACAACACCCTATTTCTTCGCTCCTGTATTTTTGGTTCGAAGCCCTGATTGCGGCAGCGATTGAGTAAGTACGAAGACACGGGTGGTGTGCTATTCAGGCCGGAAACGTAAGTTGGCGCGCGAGAGCCGGCGCAGCCCGGCGCGCCCTGTTTTCTTCTCGATATTGGCTATATTTTGCCTTCTTAGTCCGCGGCAGCGCGCTGCTGACTGTACTGATCCTGCAGTTCTTCGAGGCGCCTGCGGATTTCCGACCTTCTCTCCTCGAACGGAACCTCGTCGGCCGCGAAGATGCAGGCTAGCACCTTCCGTCCAATCGCCTTCAGGGCGGCGTGTTCGTCCGGCCCCGAAAATCGCGGGATACGCAGCACGGTGTCATGCGTGTAGGTCCGTTTCGTCGTCTCGGTTCCCGCCATTTGGGGCATCACCTCGATTTTCCCTCGGACTGCTTTGCGCAGCAGCCGGCGCCACATTGTCACCCCGACGTCGGTGGTGCCGCGATGCTCAAGCGCGTGAACGGCGATCGGCCGCTGGCTGACCTGTGCGTCCCAGTCGCCGGGAACCCGCTGCTTCTGTTCATAGCTGCGATGGCCGGTTTGGCCATAGAAATCGACGGTATCGCGTCCGCATTGCTCAGGTTTGCCTTCGCGGAACGGGTCGACCTCATCGTTGAAGTGACGCCAGCCGATGATCCAGCAATTTGTGTCGTCGATCGGCACTGTCCAACGGGTGATGCTGACCCGATGGAAAAATTTCTCGGCTTCCGCCTTTTCGAGCAGGGCCCCGACCTGCCCGCAATTCGGCAGCCAGATATGGTTCGAACGCACCCAGACCCGATCGTCGACGCGGCGAACGGTGATGTAGTACATCCCCTGGCCGTCCGGGGTCTCGGCGAAATCGTAGGTCGGCTGCTGCGCCCAGGCGTCGCTGAACTGCACGGTCGTGATGTTGCTGTGGAGAAAGTAGGCGTGCGCCGGGTCGACGAAGTTCTCTTTCACCTGAAGCCAGTTGCACGGGTAGTGGACCGAATAAGGGACCATCCTGTTGTCGGGCGCAGCGTAAGTGTCGAGGAGGGGAAACTCCGGAAGCTGCTCGGGCGGCCCCAGATAGGCGAAGATCAGACCCTGATATTCGCGCGCCGGATACGCGCCCTGCATGCAGCGCTCCTTCAGCCGGCTGGTCGGCGGCTCGCCGGGTGTTTCCAGGACGGTGCCGTCGGTATCGAACAGCCAGCCGTGGTAGCAGCAGCGCAACCCCCTTTCCGAGATGATGCCGTATTCGAGCGAAGTGCCGCGATGCGTGCAATGACGGGCGAGAACGCCGATCCGGCCGCCTTTGTCGCGGAACGCAACCAAATCCTCGCCAAGGATGCGGATTGCGAGCGGCAGATCGGTAAGCTCCGAAGCGAGGCAAACCGGCTGCCAAAATCGGCGCATCAACTCGCCCATTGGCGTATTCGGGTCGGTCCGGGTCAGCTCAGCGTCCGGCGAAGGAACGTCGCGCAGGTAGTAGCCTGAATTCGGCTGCTGCCATATCTTCATATCCGTTCCCTCCCGGCTGCCGAGTCCCCGGCTGCGTCGGCAATTGGGGTCTGGCGACCGTCATCGCCGGCGCGAAAACTACCACTCTCCTCGTGAGATATCGACGGGGTTCGCTGTGGGGTAATTCGCGCGCGGGGGCTGCCGTTTGACGGGCAGTCGAATGGACGGCTGGAGTAAAATGACGGCAAGCGCAGCTGATTGAGCGCCGATGCGGCGCCCGCCGCGTTCCGGCGTTTCCCAGCCGTCGAGATCACGCCCGTCGTCGCTAACCGGCCCCCCCGGGCTCGGCCATTCGGTCGGTGCGTTTTGGATCCGCCGGGATGCCCGTTTCGTTCACCGGGGCTTGAGAGGTGCTCTCGCCGCGCGCGGGATCGAAGCCCGGCAGGGCCCAATACGCCCGAAGGCGGCTTGGCACGCGAGAGCCCGTTTCCGGCGCGAGCCGGACGTGCCCTGTTCCCTTGTGCACTGTTAGCTGACTGAGCGGGTATCCGATCGCTCCACCCGGGTAGTTGCCACTCGATGCTCAATCCGCCGCCGGCGTCCGTGACGTCGATTCGGGCGAGCATGTCTAGCAGGTCGACGACGCTGATGTCGGCCAGGAAAAGAGCGTCGATCGCGTCTACCGTGATGGTGTTCGGAAGCGTCGCGCAATTGGCCTTCACGAATTCGGCGTATCGCGCTTTCATTGCGGCGTCGCCGGCGGCGCAAATAGCGCGGCCTGCAATAACCTGGGTGTATCGCTCCGCGTAGGTGTGCAGAGCGTATTCGGCAAGCTGCGCGCAATCGGCTAACGACCCGAGCCAGATGATCCGCAGCATGAGTTCGCGGGCTTCGGCGCAGCTCTCGTACTTCGGCCAAAGGGCGGCAATGACGGCCGACAGGTCGGGTCGCGAGAACCGCTTGACGCTGTCGAATCGAGTATCGGCAGGCGCGCGCCTGCCACGAGCCGCTCGATGATGTCGGTGAGCACCGCTGCGCGGACCGCTGGGGAGAGGCTGGCCGGATCGCCTGCGGTTAGGAGCAGCGTCGGTTCGCGCCGGGCGACCTCGTGCCCGACGTCAAGGCGGCGATCGACGCCGAGAGCCGGTCTGGGCGCATGCGTTCGGGTACGCCTGCGCCCGGTGCGACATCGACCATCGCCTAACCAAACCGAAGCACCCGTGGACCAACGGCCAGGTCGAACGGATGAACCGGACCCTCACTTCGTCCAAGCCTACAACTACGCCAGGCGGCTCAAGACCCTCAAAGGCCTCACCCCCTACGAGTTCATCTGCAAAGCCTGACAAAAGAGCCCGCCAAATTCACCCTCGATCCAATCCATCAAATGCCGGGACTAAACATCTAAGGCGATAACATCGTCGCCCGTGAAGATCAGCTGCGGTCTGACGCGGGGCGCGAGTCCATCGAGAATCTCGGCTTCGTAGGCGATCGGATCGCTTTCTTCGATCATGTAGACGTGCTCAGCCGGATGAACGCGGTAGCTCTGGCCTTTCCGTTTTCGTCCGGCAGGGCCGTGATAGATGCGGGCGCGGGCGAACACAGAGTCCACATGGAGAATTTTGCGCAAATCCTGGGGGCGGTCGGTAATCAGAAATACACGAAGGCGAATGTCGAGACGATGGCGCGCCTTGTTCCCGCTTCACACCTGATCCGAATGGCGCCGTGTTGGAGATGGCCAGACGCATCGTCGTCGATCTCATGCCGGGCAACGGCGACAACCACCTCAAAACTCAACGTTCCTTTGTCCCGACGGACGGACGCCGACCCTGTCACCCGCTTATGACATCGTGCCGACAGTGTTCTTCCAGCCGCGCGACGAGCTGGCGTTGTCGTTCGGCGGCAAGAATAACTTCGAGCGCGTCACGGCGCACGAATTCGAGCGCATGGCGGGTTACGTCGAGATGAGCGCGAGAGCGATCATGTGCGAGGTCGAAAAGACGATCGAGCGTGCGAGCGACGTCTGGCCGAAGATCATCAACGACCTACCGTGGCCGAAGACTGTAAGGAAGACGCTGGCGGCGCGGTAGCCGAGACTGGTCTTGTTTGAGGGAAAGAGGAGCCCGTTCGGCGAATAGTGCATGTCGGTGCGGCACACTGGGGGACGCCTGTCTCGTTCGGCTTATCCCGGGGACCTAGGTGTGGAAGCTATGAAGGTTGTTCATCCGGGTTAGGGCTGGAAAGCTGTGGTTGCGACACCGATCAACTGCAGCCGCAAAGGTTCCCGGATGAACGTGCATAAGAATGCGCGGCTGACGCCGCAAGGTCAACTCCTGATGGTTCGGCGGATGCACCCCTGGATCACCGGTTATAATCATACCGGCCCCCCTCAGCCCTCGCCGGCAGACCACCGCTCAAAAAGCTGAACAACGTTCTTGGATTCGACGCCTAGGACAATCGGCACAGTGACGCGCTGGGTTCCCGCTTTCGCGGGAATGACGACATAATGGTGCGAATGCTCCATTGGGATTTCGCGCCATGGCCACACTGATCCTCGTCGGCGACGTCAATCTGATGAACCTCGATGACCCGACGGTGCCGTTCCGCCGCGTCGCCGACACGTTCGCCGGCGCCGACGCGATCTTTGGTAATCTCGAATGCCTGCTGCACCATCCGCCAAACGGGCACAACGTCGAGCAGGAGGGGTTCTTCGCCGACCCGGCGATCGGTGGCGAGGCGCTGAAGCTTGGCGGTTTTTGCGCGGTCGGGCAAGCCAATAACGTCAATTACGGTGGCGCAGCGATCCTTGGCTCGATCGCCCAACTCGATCGCCTCGGCATCGCCCATACCGGCGCCGGCCCTGATCTCGCGGCGGCGCGCCAGCCGGCGATCGCCGAGCGCGGCGGGGTGCGGTTCGGTTTTCTGCAGCGCAGTTCGGTCTATTGGCCGACCAATCACGAGGCGGGCGCGAAGAGTGCCGGCATCGCCGCGTTGCGTGCGCATACCGCATACCAGGTTCCGGCGCACAAGACGCGGCCGGAAATCCCGCCGATGAACCGGCCGGGCGTCCCGCCGATCATCATCACCTGGCCGGACCGCGCCTATCTCGCCGCTTTTGCCGACGACATCGCCGCCTTGCGACAGAAGGCCGATATCGTCGTCGCTTCATGCCATTGGGGGCTTGGCGAGGAGGTCCTCGACTACATGACCGAGATCGCTCACGCTGCGATCGAGGCCGGCGCCGACATCGTGATCGGCCACGGGCCGCATTATTCGCTGCCCGTCGAGGTCTACAAGGGCAAGCCGATCTTCTACGGGCTCGGCAGCTTTTCATTCCACACCGGCCATGGCGGCCGCCGCCACGGCGACTGGATCGGCATGATGGCGCGGGTCGAGATCGACGGCCCGGCCGTCAAGGACGCGGGCTTTCGCTTCGTGCGCCACAACGAAGCCAATGAAACCGTTCTCTGTCCGCTGGCTGACGAGAGCGAAACTTTGGCCCGCCTCACCGACCGCGCGTCACGCACCGGCACGCAACTGCAGCCGGACGGCGATTGGCTGAAACTCGGCCTTACAGCGTGATCCATTAGGCTGAAGCCTAAGCTGCGGCGGCCGGCTGGGCGCGGGCGTCTTCCTTGATCATCGCCGCGCCCTTCTCGCCGATCATGATCGTCGGGGCGTTGGTGTTTCCGGTGGTGACGCATGGCATCACCGAAGCATCGATGACGCGCAAACCCGTGACGCCGATCACCCGCAGGCGCGGGTCGACCACTGCCATTGGGTCGGTGCCCATCTTGCAGGTGCCGACCGGGTGGAACACGTTGGTGCCGGCCTTCTTGGCGTACTCGGTCAATTGCTCGTCGGTGACGATGCCGGGGCCGGGCACGGTCTCCTCGACGCTATAGGGCGCCATCGCCGGCTGGGCGAAGATGCGGCGCGTCTGCGCGACGCCCGAGATCAGCACACGGATGTCCGATGGCGCCGACAGGTAGTTCGGCCGGATCGCCGGGTACTGAAACGGGTCGGGTGATTGCGCCATGATCGTGCCGCGGCTATCGGGCCGCACCGGACAGACCGCGACACTCATCCCCGGCTCGTTCTCCAACTGGCGGAACACGCCCTGAGCGTAGCTCGCCGGGGTAAACAGCAGCTGCAGATCAGGCGCCGCGAGGCCCTCGCGACTCCTACAGAACACCATCGCCGAGGTCACGCCAAAGGTCAGCGCGCCATTGCCCACCGTGGCGAACTTCATCGCCTCCCGCATCACCCGCCAGCCGCGCGCCAACTCGTTGATCGTCGTCGCGTTGCGCACGCGGTGCGACAGGCGAATCACGTAATGGTCGTTGAGGTTGGAGCCGACCCCGGGCAGGTCATGCACCACCGGCATGCCGATCGCTTGCAAATGCGCCGCCGGGCCGATCCCGGATATCTGCAGCACATGCGGCGAGTTGACCGCGCCGCCGCAAAGGATCACCTCGCGCCCGGCGGTCAGCTGACGGTCGTCGCCGCGCTGGCGGAAAGCGACGCCGGTGCAATGCTTGCCGTCGAAGGTTAGCTTGGTGACGGTGGCGTCGGTCTCGATGCGCAGATTGCTGCGGCCTCGCGCCTCGCGCAGAAAGGTTTGCGCGGTCGAGCCGCGCCATTTGCCGCGCCGTGTCATCTGCGAGTAGGCGACGCCTTCCTGCTGCTGGCCGTTATAGTCCGGGGTGAACTTGAATCCGGCCTGCTGCGCTGCCTGAACATAGGCATGGGTGAGCGGCAGGATGGTGCGGTAATCCTCGACGATGAGCGGCCCGCCTTTGCTGCGGTATTCCGGGTCGCCCGCGCCGCGATAGGTCTCGGATCTTTTGAAGAAGGGCAGCACCTCCTCATAGCTCCAGCCGCGGCAGCCCATCTGCGCCCAATTGTCGTAATCCGCCGCGTTGCCGCGGACATAGAGCATGCCGTTGATCGAGCTGGTCCCGCCCAAAACCTTGCCACGCGGCCATTGCAGCTGGCGGCCGCCGGTGCCGGGCTCGCCCTCGGACAGGAAGTTCCAATTGATCCCGGGAACGTTGAGGACCTTCAGCACACCGGCCGGGATGTGGATCCAGGGATTCGTGTCGCGCGGGCCAGCTTCGAGCAGCACGACCTTCGACCCCTCCTCCGACAGCCGGCTGGCGACAACGCACCCCGCCGACCCGGCCCCGATCACGATGTAATCCGCATCCATATTCTTCTGTCCCTCTTGCCCTTGGCGATTTCACCACGGAGGCACGAAGATCACGGAGAGTATTTTCCACATACATCCATCCCGGCGAAGGCCGGGACCTATTTGTCCGGTTATCTTGCGGTTGAAGCATGGGCCCCGACTTCGCCGGGGTTGGACTAAAGAGTGATCGCTTCGATCAGCACCCGGACGATGGCCTCGGGGTCGGCGGCGCGCATCACCTCGCCCATCACCGCAACGCCCGCGGCGCCGGCCTCAATGCAGGCGCGGGAGTTGACCGGGGTGATCCCGGCGAGCGCGACGACCGGGCCCTTGGCGATGGCGATCGTTTCCGCCAGCCCGGCCAAACCCAACGCCGGGCCGTAGCCGGGCTTGCTGTCGGTGAGAAAGACGGGGCTGATCGTTACGTAGTCTGCGCCGGCCTCGATAAGGGAGGCGGCCTCGACCGGACTGTGCGCCGAGACGCCGATCAGCCCGCTCGGTAGCCGGGCACGCGCCGTTTTAGGGTCGCTGCCGCCAGGCAGGTGCACGCCGCCCGCGCCCGTCGCGACGACCGCGTCGATGTCGTCATGCGCCATGACGAGCGCGCCATAAGGCCGGCCAAGCGCGACCAGCTCGGCAAGCAGCGCCCGCCGCTCCGCCGCCGGCAAATCCTTTTCCCTGAGGCCGAACCAGCGGCAGCCGCCGGCGAACGCCGCCGCCGCGATCTCGACGAGTGAGCGCCGCGCCTGGCTGCGGTCGGAGATGATAAGGAGTGGCGGAGTCGGCAGCCGCATTATCGTGAAATACCCTCACCCACCCGTCGCTGACGCGTTGGGCCCACCCCATCCCGCATGCGCGAGGGGGTGCCGAGCACCGCTCGCCGGTGCGAGGCGGGTGAAGGTCTAATGCATTTCGTCACTGCTTCTGGCCGAGCAGCACGTCGGCGCTGACCGTGAGGCTGACCGTCGCCTCGCCGGGCGCCGCGACCGGCAGCGGCATCCCCGCCGGCGCGCTCGCCGCCATCGCCGCGAAGCGCGGCACCGGCGCGCCCTGGGTCTGCGCGTTGCCGACGGTAAGGTCGCGATAGCCGAGCACCGACAGATGCAGCTGCTGCGCGATCGATGCGGCCCGCGCCGCGAGCCCCGACAGCGCCTCATCGGTCAGCGCATCCTCAGCGCCCTTCAACACCTTGCGCGACGCTTCGTAGCCCATCATGGACATGACGAGTCCTTGGGTCTGCAACGTCCCCGCCAGCTTCAAGACGGCCGCCGCGTCGCCGCCGCTGAGATAGAGCGACTGAAAGCCCGACCAATCGGATTGCGTCTCGATGTGATTGACCGAGTAAGAGCCGGTCTCGACTTCGATGCCCTGCGCCTGGTGCGCCTGCTCCAGCGCCTTCGCCATCAGCTGGTTGATCGCCGACTGCACCGTCTGCGCATCGCTGCCGGTCTTCTCCGCCCGCAGCTCGACATGCAGCACATCGCGCGTCAGCTTCTTTTCGGCGCTCTGCGTCAGGTGGAGCACAGTTGGCGCCGGCGGATCGGCCAAAGCCGGCCCCGTCGCCACCACAACAAACGCGGAAATCAGCAGGCAGCGCCGCATGTCTATCCGATCGCCGTCAGCTCGCGCGCCGTCAGGCGTTCGAGGTTCTTCAGCCGGTCGAACAGCACCTCCGGCGCGATCTCGGCCCGGCCCGCCTCGAGACAGGTGCCGAATTTCTCGAACAGGTCGGCATCGGAAAGCGGCAATTCCGCGGCGCCACGCGCGCGACGCACTTGCGCGCTTTCCAGCGTCTCGCCACTGGTCAATTCGATGCGCACCTGGTCGTAGACCGCGGCGCCCGACACTTCCGGGTCGTAATCCTGGTTGGTCGCGACCGCGACCTTCTGCATCAACGCCTGCACGTCGGGGCGGCGCACAAAGCTGTCGGTGAACTCGACGAGGCTGGCGCGCCCGGCGATGACCGAAGCGGCCATCGCGAACTCCATGCTGAACTTGCCTTCGAGCCCGGTCTGCGGCTGATGGTTGCGTAGGATCATCGCGCGCGTGTCGCTGATCTCGGCGGTGATGCGGGCGACCTCCTCGGGCTTGACCGGGCGCGCTTTCAGCAGGTCGAGAATGCCGTCGACGGCGCGGTGCACCGCATAGCACGCTGGATATTTCTTGATGCTAAGCCGGTTCTTGACGATGTGCCACGGTTGGCCGAGCGCGGCCGGCGTCTCGCGGTCGACTTCGCCCTCGGGCGAGACGGCGGTGAGGAAACCTTGCGGATGTTCGAGCGCATCGGCCGCGGCGGTGAAGCCGGCTTCCGCCATGCGCGCCGAGACGAGCCCGGCATGCGCCGCGCGGCCGGCGTGGAACGGCTTGGTCATCGTCCCGAAATTGGCCATCAGCCCGCCGGCCTGCGATGCCGCCAGCGCCAAAGCCATCGCCGTCTGCCGCGCGTCGAGACCCCGCAGCCGGGCGCAGGCGGCAGCGGCCGCGATCGCGCCGAAAATCCCGGTGGGGTGCCAGCCCTTGGGTCGCTGATCGTGCTTGTCGCGCCACGACAGCTCGGCCCATACCTCATAGCCGGCGACATAGGCGGCGATCATCTCGCTGCCCGCCGAGCCCCGCTCTTCGCCCTCGGCGAGGATCGCCGGCACCAGCACGGTCGAGGGATGGCCGCGCACCGCGACATCGTCGTAATCGAGCGCATGCGCCGCGGTGCCGTTGATCCACGCCGCCTCGGGCGCCGGCGCGGTCTCGCCGGTGAAATACAGCGTCGCGTTGCCGGGCGGGGGGCTGAGCGCCTTTTTCAGCACTTGCGGCGCCTCGTCGCGCGAGCCGGCGATCATCGTCGCGATCGTGTCGATGAACCCGGTGCGGGCGACATCGACCGCCTCCGCCGGCAATTGCTGAAACGACAGAGCGGCGACAAAGCTGCCGAGATCTTTGGTGAGGGGCATGGCGCGGCGAGCTCCAGCGAGGTTCCACAGGGGTTTCTCGCAGTATGACCCGTTTCGCTACGAGCGGCGAGCTTGTCACCTCGCCGGGTTTGGGCGATGAAGGCATATGCTTCTTGCTTTGGTGACCCGTCCGCACAGCGAAGCGAAGGCGTTGGCCGCGCGGCTTGCCGAGCGCGGCATCGCGTCCGTCATCGAGCCGATGATCGAAATCGTCACGCGAGGCGGCGTTGTGCCTGACATGACGGAGGTGCAGGCGGCCCTCTTGACCAGCGCTAATGGCGCGCGCGCCCTGGCGCGAGCCAGCGATGCGCGCGACGTGCCGATCCTCGCGGTCGGCGACGCGACGGCTCGGGCGGCGCGGGATGCCGGATTTGGCGCAGTCGAGAGCGCTGGTGGCGATGTCGAAGACTTGGCGCGACTGGTCGCGCGGCGTTTGCGCCCGGCCGATGGAAAGCTGTTGCATGTCGCCGGCAGCGAAGTTGCGGGCGACCTCGCCGGCACGCTCGGTGCAGCCGGGTTCACGGTCGAGCGCGCGGTGCTCTACGAAGCCCGCGCCGCCACGGCGCTGACCCTCGGGACGGCACGACTGATCGCGGACGCAAAGATCGATCTGGCGCTGTTCTTTTCCCCGCGCAGCGCCACGATCTTCGCCCGCCTCGCCGAGGCAGCCGGTGCAAGCGATGGTTTGGTGGCGACGACGGCGGTGTCGATCAGCGCGACGACCGACGCCGCGCTCAGGGATTTGAGATTCCACGACCATCTCATAGCCGCGGCGCCAACTCAGGCCGCGTTGCTGGCCTGCATCCACGGTCTTGTCGGCCCTCTGGCAAAGGTATGTCCGTGAGCGATCCCGCCAAGGACATCGTCACACCGGCCCCGCCGCCGCCGGAGGTACCGTCGCGACGGCCGACCGGCCCGATCGCGGGCGCGGTGGCGATTGTCGTCATTGTCGTCGCGGTCATCGTCGCCACGCCGTTTTGGGCGCCGCCGGTGATGCATCTGCTGCCCTGGGGGCAGGCGAGCGCTGAGAAGCGGCAGCAGCCGGCGGCCGAGCCCACCCTCAAGACCGATGCCAGCCGCGACGCGGCCGCGTTGCAGCAGCTCAACCGGCGCATCGCGGCGCTCGAATCCCGCCCCGCACCCGATCTTTCGTCACTGCAACAGCTGCAGCAACGCGTCGCGGCGCTCGAGGCGAGGCCCGCGCCCGACCTTTCCGCCGTGCAGCAACACCTCGGAGCGCTCGACAAGACTACCAACGATCTCGCTGACAAGCTCGCCGCTCTCGCCAAGGCCGAGCAGCAGCAATCCGCGGCAGACCCGAAAATCGTCGCGTTGGCGCTGACCTTGCTGCAAATCCGCGACGCGGTCGCGACTGGTCGGCCGTTCGACGCCGAGTACCGCGCGCTTGTCGCCCTCGCGCACGACCACCCCGACATCGCGTCCGCCGCCGCGCCACTTGCCGACCCGGCGCAGAGCGGTGTCGCCAGCCGCGCAGCGCTGATCGAACGGCTGCGCCAGTTGGCGCCACAGATCGCCACCGCTCACCCGCCGCCGAAAGACAAGCTCAAGTCGCAGATCGTCGCGCGGCTGCGCTCGCTGGTGACGATCCGGCGCATCGGCGATAACGGCGACCAGACCCCAGCCGAGGCGGCGGTCGCAGAGGCGCAGCGCGACCTCGCCAGCGGCGATCTTGCCGGCGCCGTCGCGGTGCTCGACAAGCTTGACGGGCCGGCGAAAACCGCCGCCGAACCCTGGCTCAAGACGGCGAAGACCCGCCTCGCGGTCGAGACCGCGCTGCGCCAGGTCGAGACGGCGCTCACCGCCTCGCTCGGCAACGCCGCGCCGGCGGCGAGCGGGCAAGGCGGCTGATGCGCCGCCTGCTCGCGCTGGTCGCGCTTGCGGTGCTGGTCGTCGGCGCAGCGACCGTCGCCGATTATCCCGGCGCGGTCGACATTGTCTGGCAAGGTTGGGAGATAAACACCTCGGTCAGCGTGCTGGTCGCGGCGATGGCGGTGTTGGCGCTGGTGTTATGGCTGCTGGTGACCTTGATCGCCGGCGCCATCCGACTACCGGCGCGGTTTCGCCGCAATCGCCGCGAGCGCCGCCGCCGGCGCGGCGAGCTGGCCCTGACCCGCGGGATGATCGCGCTCGCCGCCGGCGACCGTACGGCGGCGCGGCTCCAGGCAAACCGCGCCGAGGCGTTGCTCGGCGCCACGCCGCTGGCGCTGATGCTTGCCGCCCAGGCGGCCGAGTTCGACGGTGACGAGGCGGCCGCACGGGCGCACTACACCGCGCTGCTCGATGCCAAGGAAGCGTCGTTTTTCGGCCTGCGCGGGTTGATCGGCCAGGCGCTGCGCGCCGGCGACGGCGAGGGCGCATTGCGCCTCGCCGAGCGCGCGCGCGAGCTGCGCCCCAATGCCGCCTGGACGTTCGAGACGTTGCTCGCGCTGCAGACCCGCGCCGGAAGCTGGCAAGAGGCGCGCGCGACGCTCAACGCCGGCGCCAAGGCCGGGCTCGTGCCGGAGCCCCGCGCCGTGCATCACCGCGGCGCGATCCTCTATGAGCTGAGCCGTGCCGCCGAGCGCGATGGCGACCGCCGCCAGGCCTTGTCGCTCGCCGCCGGCGCGATGCGCCTGCTGCCGGACATCGCCGCGCCGGCCGTGCGGCGCGCCCGGCTGCTGATCGCCGACGATCGCCGCCGCGCCGCGCGCCGTGTCGTCGAGCAGGCTTGGGCCCGCGCACCGCATCCTGAGCTGGCGCGCCTTTGGGCCGAGCTCGGCGGGGCGCTGCCCGCGCTCGAATTGGTGACCTGGTACGAAAAGCTCGCCGCGCACAACCCGGATTCGCCGGAAAGCGCGGTCGCGCTCGCCGAGGCGGCGCTCGCCGCGCAGCTCTGGGGCGAGGCGCGCCGCCATCTCGCGCGAGCCACCGCGGCCGCCCCCGACGCGCCCTCTCGCCGCCTCTGCCTGTTGATGGCCCGCATCGAGGAGAGCGAGCATTCCGGCGATGGGCCCGCCCGCGAATGGTACGACCGCGCGCTCACCGCGCCGTCCGACCCGGCCTATGTCTGCGCCCGCTGCGGCGGCGACAACGCCGAATGGCAGGCGCTGTGCAGCCATTGTCGCGGCTTCGACACGCTCGCCTGGCGGGAGCCGAAACCGGTGTCGGCTCCGGCCGCGACGATCTTCCCGCCCGACCTCCCCGATCCTCCGGTGCTGCTGCCGTTGCCCGACGGCTTGGCGTCGGTGGGACAATCAGCTAGATAGGGCGGCTAGATAAGGCGTCTTCCCGCGCGGCCCCGATAGCTCAGCGGTAGAGCAATCGCTTCGTAAGCGATAGGCCGTCTGTTCGAATCAAACTCGGGGCACCATTTTGCTGGAGCGCACCGACACGCTGCTGTCTGCTCGCATACAGCGTAGGCCGTACGAGTCGCCGTCAAGAGCGACGATTTCAAACAGACCTAGAATCTTTCGTTTGCTTTGTAAGTCTTCGAAAATTGGACCCCGGCTTTCGCGCCTTCGCCGGGATGACGTGGTAAGATCGCGCGTAACCTGGATACAGGAGCAAACACATGAACCGGGCGGACTTCGAGAAGAAATGCGCGGCCGAGGGCTATGCCGACATTGTTGATCGGACGATGGCGGCCGACCATTTCAACGCCGAGCATGCCCACGAGTTCGACGCTTGCGTGCTGCTCGTCGGTGGCGAAATGACGATCACCCGGCACGGCGAGCCGCAGGTGATGCGCACCGGCGATGTGTGCACGATGGCGGCGGGGACGGTGCATACCGAGAAATGCGGCCCGGCCGGCGCACATTACCTCGCCGGACGGCGCTACAAGGCTCAGGCGGCGGGCTGACGCCGACCCCCTTTAGCTCGTCTCCGCGCCCGGTTGGTCTGTCAGCGCGTCCATCGAGCGCGCGGCGAGCCGAGCGGTACAAAGGGCGAGCGGTTTCCACTCGCCCTTCTTATGGTTAGAGGTACTTCGTCGGCTGTCGCAGCGTGCGCCACATATGCGCACTCGGGCTGTTGTCGAAGCCGAGACCTTCTTCCGGCTGCTTGAAGTTGCGGCCGACGATGTCTTCGAACTCCTCGAGCTCGACATGCACGTCGGGGTCGAACGAGTAGAGGTCATGGACGCAGATCATCCGCGCCGTGCCGTACCATTTGTGCGCGCGCGCCTCTTTGTAGGCCCGCTCGATATGCGGCTCGGGCTGGTAGTCTTCGCCGAAATACGCCTTGTAATTGTCGGGATAGGCGTAGCCGAACGACTCGTCCGGGTAGAAGCGCAACGCCTGGTGCGCGCGGATCGCCCAGGTCACCTCCTCGGTCACGTAAGGCTCGACCATCTGCGCGCCCCAATAGCCGTGGTCGGAGCGGATAAAGCCGAGCACCGCGATGTCGTGTACCAGGCAGGCGAGCACGATGTGCTCCGGCATCCCCGCGACCTTGGCGTGCCGCGCGCTCTGCAACAGATGCATCGGCGGCGCGAGGCGCAGCCGGAAGAAGTCCATCAGCGTCGGCTTGTCGGGCATTTTCGGCAGGCGCGGATCGTCGCCCATCAGCATCTTGGCGCCCGGATGCTCCTGTTGCAGCTTGACGCCGTTCGGCATCGTGAAATCGCCCTCGGCCAAGAGGAACAGCCGCGACTTCACCGCGATCGCGGCCTCCAGATCCGCCATCAATCTGTCTTCGAGCGCGTCGGCCTTTTGCGACGCGGTCATCAGGTCGTTCATTCGGACTCCTTTCGGTCGTCATTGCGAGCGGAGCAAAGCAATCTCCCGCCGCCTTGGCCCTCTACCGACGGAGATTGCTTCGTCGCCGCGCTCCCCGCAATGACGGCGAGTTACAGATACTTCGCCGGCCGGATCATCGCGCGCCACATATGCGCCACCGGCGAATTGTCGAAGCCGAGGCCTTCGTCCGGCTGCTTGAAGTTGCGGCCGATAACGTCCTCGAATTCCTCCAATTCCACATGCACGTTCGGGTCGAACGAGTAGATGTCGTGCACAGTGATCTGCCGGCCCGACATGTACCATCTGTGGTTCCGCATCCGCTTGTAGTCGTCCTGGATGTACGGGTCCGGCCGGTAATCCTCGCCAAACCCGGTGATGTAGGATTGCGGGTATTCGTAGCCGACCAACTCGTCGGGATAAAAGCGCAGCACCTGGTGCGCGCGGATCGCCCAGGTGACTTCCGGGTCGACATAGGGCTCGACCAGCTGGGCGCCCCAATAGCCGTGGTCGCCGCGGATGAACCCGGCGGTCGAGATGTCGTGCAACAGGCAGGCGAGCACCATCTTCTCCGGCAGCCCACCCTTCACCGCGTGCCGCGCGCTCTGCAACAGGTGCATCGACGGGCCGAAGCGGTACTTGAAGAAATCCATCAGCGTCGGCTTTTCCGGCATCGCCGGCAGGCGGGGGTCGTCGCCCATCAGCACGCGCGCGTTGGGGTTCTTCTTGCGCGCCTCGGCCGGGTTCGCCGGCGGCCCCATATCGCCCTCGGCGAGCTGATAGATGCGCGATTTGACGACGATGTAGTCGAGTTCGCGCGCCATCTTCTCTTCGAGCGCGTCGGCCTTTTGCGACAGGGTCATCAGATCGTTCATGGCATCCTCTCCTCAGCCCTCGGCTCTCGTTTGCGACAAAGCCTAGCAGATCATGCGGCCGCGAGGCATGCCGAGTTGATATGCCGACGCCCGCGAGTTCGGAACACCCGCGGGCGTCGCTTAACCGCCGTCGGTCAGTTCTTGATTGTCGAGGCCTTGTAAATTTCGTCGACCGCCTTTTCGAGCGCTGCCTCGAACTGGTCGTCGCTCATCGACACCTTGAGCTCTTCGACCAAGGCGCGCGAGAAGCTCGCGATCATGCCGTGGTTTTTGGCGAGCCGCTGGCAGGCATCGGCGCGCGTATAGCCGCCGGAGAGCGCGACGACCCGCACCATGCGTTTGTGGTTGATCACCGGCGCATAGAGGTCCGGCACATCGGGGATCGTCACTTTCAGCATGAGCGGCGGGCCATTCGGGTCGGCGTCGAGATGCTTCATGATCTCGTCGCGCAGAATAGCTTCGGCGCCCTTTTTGTCGGGGCTCTTGATCGAGACTTCCGGTTCGAGGATCGGCACCAGCCCGTGTGCGCAGATCTGTTTGCCGAGCTCGAACTGCTGATCGACGATCGCGGCGATGCCGGTTTTTGACGCGAGGTTGATGACCGAGCGCTCCTTGGTGCCAAAGATGCCCAGCTTGGCCGCCCGGGTCAGCAGATCGTCGAGGCCCGGGATCGGCCGCATCATCTGGACGCCGTCCTTTTCGGGCTCCAGCCCCTTGTCGACCTTAAGGAACGGGACAACGCCGCGATCTTCCCACAGATAGGCTGGGACGTGTTTGCCCTTCGCCTCACCATCCATCGTGGCTTCGAACAGGATCGCTCCGATCACCTTCTCGCCGGTGAAGCCGGGTGCAGTGATGATGCGCACGCGCATCTCGTGCATGAGCTTGAACATCTCGGTGTCGCCGCTATAGGCGGTTTCCGGGATGCCGTAGAGGCGCAACGCGCCGGGGGTCGAACCGCCGCTTTGGTCAAGCGCGGCTATAAAGCCGCCCTTGTTGTGCATCTGAGCCGTCATCTTGTCGTTCGCCATGGTCGACTTCCCAATGCAAGAGGTCTGCGCCAAGGTGCGCGCACAGGAGAAGTATACGCTATCTTCGACCTGTTGCCGCCAGCAAGAGACGTTAACGGTCGTTTATATCAGCAAGGGGATGGCACTCGTCCCTTAGGCGCCGCCGGCGACCTTCCGGGCATAGCTGTCGCGCAAGCCGATTGTCCGGTTGAACACCGGCTTGCCTGGCGCGCCGTCGGGATCGCGGCAGAAATAGCCGAGCCTTTCGAACTGCACCGCTGCGGCGTCATTGTCGGCAATCAGCCCTGGCTCTAGACGGCAGCCGTTCAGCACTTCCAGCGAGTTTGGGTTTAGATCGGCAAGCAAATCGCCGTCGGCGCCGGGATCGGGGCGGCCGAACAGCGGGTTGTAAAGTCGCACCTCCGCCGGGACGGAATGCACCGCCGAGACCCAATGGATCGTGCCGCGCACCTTGCGCCCGTCCGGCGCGTCGCCGCCTTTGGTCGCCGGGTCATAGGTGCAGCGCAGTTCGGTCACCTCGCCGGCGGCGTTCTTCACTACCCCGCGGCAGGTGACGAAGTAGGCGTAGCGCAGGCGCACCTCGCGTCCCGGCGCAAAGCGGAAGAAGTTTTTCGGCGGCTCTTCAAGAAAATCGTCGTGCTCGATGTAGAGCTCGCGCCCGAACGGCAGTTTGCGCGTGCCGGCCTTGGAGTTGTCGGGATGGTTGGCCGCGTCGAGCTCCTCGCTCTCGCCTTCCGGGTAGTTCTCGATCACCAGCTTCAGCGGGCGCAGCACCGCCATGCGGCGCGGTGCGGTGCGGTTGAGCTCGTCGCGCACCGCGTGCTCGAACATGCCGACATCGACGACGCTGTTGGCGCGCGCGACCCCTACGGCCTTGGCAAAGTTGCGGATCGCCGCCGCCGGCACGCCGCGCCGCCTGAGCCCCGAGATGGTCGGCATGCGCGGGTCGTCCCAGCCCGCGACGCGGCCCTCGTCGACGAGGCCCTTCAGGAAGCGCTTCGACATCACCGTGTAGGTCAGGTTGAGCCGCGCGAACTCATACTGATGCGGCCGCGACGGCACCGGCAAATGCTCCATGAGCCAGTCATAGAGCGGCCGGTGATCCTCGAATTCGAGCGTGCAGATCGAATGGGTGATCCCCTCGATCGCGTCCGACTGACCGTGCGCGAAGTCATAGGTCGGGTAGATGTGCCAATTGTCGCCGGTACGCGGGTGCGTCGCGTGCAGGATGCGGTAGAGCGCCGGGTCGCGCAGGTTCATGTTGGGCGAGGCCATGTCGATCTTCGCCCGCAGCACCTTGGCGCCATTGGGAAATTCGCCGGCCTTCATGCGGCGGAACAGGTCGAGGTTCTCCGCGGGTGCGCGCCCGCGATAGGGGCTGTTGCGCCCCGGCTCGGTTAGCGTGCCGCGGCTGGCGCGCATCTCCTCGGGCGACTGGTCGTCGACATAGGCGAGCCCATGTTCGATCAGGTATTCGGCCCATTTGTAGAGCTGATCGAAATAATCCGATGCGTGGTAGAGGTGGATTCCCCAGTCGAAGCCCAGCCATTTGAGGTCGGCTTCGATCGCGTCGATATATTCCTGCTCTTCCTTCGTCGGGTTGGTGTCGTCGAAGCGCAGGTGACAGCGGCCGCCGAATTCCTCGGCGACGCCGAAATTGAGCGCGATCGCCTTGGCGTGCCCGATATGCAGATAGCCGTTCGGCTCGGGCGGAAAGCGCGTCACCGGCCACACGACGCGACCCGCGTCGATATCGGCCTGGACGATGTCGCGAATAAAATCGCGCCCGGCCTCTCTTGTTTCCGCCTCGACCGTACGCATCTTGCCGCGCTCCAATGCCGGTTGGATCGCTTATGCTATCCGAACCGAGGATTCAACTTCCGTATGGCTGACCCACCGCCCCTTCCACCTCCGCCTTTCTGGCGCACGCGATACTTCGCGTTTACTGTGATGGCCAAAGCGGATCGCCGCTGGCTCGATCCGCTCGATGTTCAGGTTGCTCTATCACAGCCCATTCGTCGCGAACGCCAGGCGGATGGCCGGGTTCGGTATTGGGCTTACATTCCGCGCCTCGGCACGTATATTCGAGTGGTTACGCTTGCCGACGGTTACACCGTCCACAACGTGTTCAAGGATAGCGACTTCACCGAATGACCGCCGATTTCGACTACGACGCTATAACGGACAGCCTCTACATAAAATTGCGGCCGGGCGAATCCGTCGACAATCGTATCGTTAGCGATGACGTGGTGATCGATCTCGGCGCCGACGGTGAGCCGGTCGGTTACGACATCCAGCACGCCAGCAATCACGCGGAAGCAATCGCCGAGGCGCTAGGCTATCTTCATCAGCGCCACGCGGCATAATCAGCTTTTTGTTTTGCCGATGATCTCGGCCCAGCGGTCGAGCAGCGGCAGGATCTTGTCGGCCTTTTCGGCCGCCAGCTGCACGACGCCGCGCGCCACGCCCTGGTCCGCGTAGCGCCGCACCCGGTCGATGTCGGGTTGGACGCCCCACACCGTGACCGGGCAGGTCGCGAGATCGCGCCCGGCTTCCGCCGCCATCTTGCGGAATTCGGGCAGGAAATCGGTGACATCTTCGTATTGCGGCCGCCGCGAATGCGGGATCCAGCCGTCGCCGTAGCGGAGCGCGCGCCGCGCGCCATGGGGGAACATGCCGCCGACGATAATCGGCGGATGCGGCTGCTGGATCGGCTTGGGCCAGGTCATCATCGGCGGGAAATCGACCATCTCGCCGTGATATTCGGGCTTAGTCTTGCTCCAGATTTCCTTCATCGCCTCAAGCCGTTCGCGCATCAGTTTGAAGCGGGTTTTGAACTCGGTGCCATGGTCGGCCATCTCGTCGGCGTTCCATCCGCCGCCGACGCCGAAGAGGAACCGCCCGCCCGACACCTGGTCGATCGACGCGACCAGCTTCGCGGTCTGGATCACGTCGCGCTGCGGCACGAGG
>CAVQJJ010000005.1:0-597365 GCA_963712835.1 uncultured Alphaproteobacteria bacterium
GCCATTTCCAGGCGTGGTCGTCTTTAGCAATCATCAATTACGATGAGGGCGCGGGCGGACCGTGACGATGGTTCTCGCAGTCGGCACGCAGACCATCGGTTCGCAACAGATGTTGTGGCCGAATTGAGCTCGCCTTCGCCGGTGACGCGCCCGACGACATCAAAAATCGTCGGGCGCATGTGAAAGCCGCGCGCGCGGGTATTGGCGCTCACCCCAGAAGTTGCCATCGCGGTCGAACACCGTCATCGGGTGCTCGCCGCGATAGCACAGACGTTAGCAAGGATAATAGCGGCCGTAATACGGGTTCCAGCAGCTGCGCGCGGGGCCTGGGGCGTAGCCGTAATAGGCGGGGGCGCCGTAATAGGCGGGAGCGGGCGGGTAGTAGTAGCCCGGGTAGCCGTAATAGTAGGGGTTCGAGGCGGCGCCGATCGCGGTGCCGACCGCCAGCGCGCCAAGGCCGATGCCGACGGCGGCGCCGGTGCCGAGCGCCTGCGCCGGTTTCGGCGTAACGGTGAGTCCGAGGGTGGCGAGGATCGCGGCCGAGAAAGCCAGGGTCCGACCCGTCCGGCCGATCATAGTGCTAACAGTCATGATGCTGTCCTTTCTTCAATGACGGGTGCGAACGACTGAGGTCATCGCGCCCCCCTGTGTGGTGGTTTAACGCTCCACCTGCGTATCAATTCCATACGAGTGATTTCGCCAATCGGTTCGGTTGCGTTCCCCGTGAAAACAGATGGCTCGTCTGCGCATTTATCGGGTCGTTTCGTGTACGGCCTTGCGCGCCGAGCGCGAGACAACAAGCCACAGATTTTAAGCATCTGTGCCGGCCGGCCGCCGAATTAAGTCTTCGTAAACCTAGGCCTCGCACACTCTCGCGAGCCGGGTTGGACCTGGAGCCAGGGGGACAGGCGTGAACGACCTTTCCGTAGCCACGATGCTGAATCCGACTGAAATCGAAGTCCTCGAAGCCAAGGAGACTTGGAGCGAGTATCGGCTGGCCGACGGCACCGTGCTGCGCGTCAAGCCGATCATGATCGCGGTGTCGCGGGTCGACGATCCCGAGGCCTCGAACGCCGAACCGGTCTACAATATGAAATCGACCCTGGTGACTGACGTGAGAGGCGCCAAAACACCGCCTAGCCTGGGGTGAGCGCGCGCATCACGCAGCGGACTGACGGGTCGCGAACCTCCTTTGCCACCTCGTCCGCCGAGACTTTTACCATCCGCACTGACGATCCGTTGTTGAGCCACACCACGGTTCCGATGGTGACCGTCGTGCTCGGCTTCGGCAAGCAATCGGGCTTGCGAGCACCGTCGACGCCACTGCCATTGCCGAGACACGCCATCCCCCCGCGCGTCGAGGAACGTCCGGCCAATCCCGCCGGAAGGGTTGAAAGCGGAGGCGATCTGCCCGCGGAAGCCAGCGTCGCCGCGTCCGTACTGGAGACGGGCCCATCCGACACATCAACCGACCACGCGCACCAGCCGGCCCACGCCGAGCGTCGTCAACGGTTGCTCGAAACGGCGGAAACCCTCGCCGTGGCGGAGGAACCGAAAGAACTTTTGGAACCGGAAGCCGCCGCGGTAGCCGAACCCGTTGCGGCGGAAGCGGCCGTTCCCGCTCCCGGCGAGGCGGCACAGGCCAGCCAGGAAGCCGCCGAGCACGCCGGGCCGTCACCCGAGAAACCGGCGCATCCACACCACCTCGAAATGACGATCGACTCGCTGCCGCATCATGAGCTGATCGAGCCGATCCCGATCGTGATCGATCCGCTCGGCGATACGATCTTCACGGCCACGATGAGCAATCTCGACATCAGCGCCACCGGCAACAGCATCGGCGAGGGGCTGCTCCTGCTGAAAGAACAGATCGAGTTTGTCTATGGCGATCTGAGCCGGCGGTTGAGCTTGACCCCCGATCAGAAGACGAAGCTGCAAATGCTGCATACATATATTCGGCCGAACGGTCCGAAAAAGCCGGAGTGGCTTTAATTACCCCGAGCGCGCGCGAAGCGCGCAGACCTCGCATCACTCCTGCACTTTGTGAAAAGACCGCTTGGGAGCGCAGCGATTGTCGCGCCTTAGAGGCTGACTTGAAATGAATTCAACGTTTCCAATGAGTGGATTTCTTCGTCTTTCCCGCGCAAGCGGAAACCCAGGGGCGAGCGACGAGGCAGAGGTTCAAGTTCCAGCCTCGGCTGAGGCTCAGCCATTGACCCGCCGGCACGGCCGCCCTGGGCCCCCGCTTTCGCGGGGGAGACGATAAGTGTTTGACCGGGTTGATTTCATTTTGAGTCCGACTCCGAGGACGAGGCAACTCTTAGCGCGTCGCAAAACGACCGCGGTCGGAAAATGCGGTAATAGGCAGAAGCGGTCTGCGCTACCGCCTCAAATTGTTTTCGGCACTTCGGCCTAGGCCGACTCCGCCTCGGCCTTGCCGTCAAGGCGCATCCGCCAGCGGGACAGGCCGGCCTTGTCGTTTCCCGGCATTTTCTCCGGCTCCGGCTTCATTTCCTCGGCAGCAGGTTCCGGCTGCAGCGCGGCGACCTCGACCACCGGTTCAATGGCGGCGTCTGCCGGCTCCGGATCTGACAAATGCTTGACGGCAAAGGAATAGGCGATGCGCTCCAGCGTCTCGATCTCGTCGAGATCGGAAGCGATCGACTTGAGCTCATCGGCGTAGCGCGCCTCGATCGCGGCACGGCGGCCTTTCAGTTCTTCCTTCACCTGTTGGATGTATTCCGGGGTCAGGGTCCACATGGGGTCATTCGACTTCGTTCGGATTGTGCTGTGCCGATATTCTCTCCCCAGGGGTAAACAGGTCGCTAACGATCCGGCCGAGCCGCGGCATTTGCTGCATTCTTTTGCGTCTGATGGGGGGCGGTCAGGATGCCCCCGCCCCTTCCTTCTTCTCTCTGATCCGGTTGTGCAGGTTGTTGACGATCATGCCGGTGAGCCGCTCGTCGTGCACGAAAAGGCGCTGGCCGATCGGGTACGGGTCCTGCTCGGTCACAGCGACCTTGTCGCGCAGGATTTCCTCCGGGCTGACGCCCTTGTCGACAAAGCGCTCGATATAGCCGACCCAGTTCTCGACGATCTGCGCCTGGTCCTTGAGATAGGCCTTGCCGCATTGCTCGCCGTGGCCGGGGACGATGATTTCGGCGTCGAGCGCCTCGATGCTTTTGAGCGCCGCGAGCCACTCCCACGGGTCGCATTCCTGCAGCCATGACCGGCACTTGTGGAAGACGTTGTCGCCCGTGAAGACGACCCCTTCTTCCGGCACATAGACCGAGGTCTGCGGCGCGGTGTGGCCGGGGTGGTGGATGATCTGGAACGTGTGGTTGCCGACCTGCAAGGTCATGCCGTCGGTAAAGGTGAGGGTCGGGCCGTGCGGATCGATATAGTCCGGGTGGCCGAGCAGGAAGACGCTGTCGGGGTCCAGCTGCTTTAGCCGCTCGCGCTTTTCCTCCATCGTGCCGAACTGCGCGAGGTAGCGCTCAAAGCATTCCTGCAGCTTGACCTGCCCCACCACCGGCACGTTGGGGAAATAGGCGTTGCCCGAGATATGGTCGCCATGCGGCTCGGTGTTGATCAGGTAGCGGATCGGCGCCTTTTCCTCGAGCATCTCGCGCCAGCGCACCGCGTCGATCGGCTGCTGCGGCGTGTCGATCATCACATAGCCGTCGCTGGTCTCGACAAAGCTCGGGTTGCAGCCGGCGTAATAGATTTCGGTGAAGCTGTGCGGTCCAACCCGGCGCATGGTCTTGCCTCCCTTATGCGAGGGGCGGAGTTTCCCCCATCGGCCGGCGGGCGACAAGGTGGGGTGGTAGCTTTGCTGGAAACGCTCCGCTGGTATCGCGAAGAAATCGAAGCCGCCCGGACTGGGATAGCGCCGTGCTGAAGATCGAAATCGAGCAGGAAGAAGATGGCAGATGGATCGGTGAAGTGCCCGAGCTGCCGGGCGTGCTCGCCTACGGCACAACCGAAACGGAGGCTCGGACCAAGACGACCGCGCTTGCCCTGCGCGTCATCGCCGACCGTATTGAACATGGCGAGCTCTTGCCTGTCGAGCCGAGCGATCTTTTCGTCGCGGCATGAGCAGTTGGCCGGCCGCGCGGGCAGGTCGGGTGTTGCGGGTTCTTCTCCGCATCGGTTGACGATCAAGCGGCAACGGGGCTCGCATCGCACGCTCTCGCGAGCCGGATGGCCGGACTACGTATTTGCCTTTCATGACAGCGAAGAACTCGGGCCGCGCATGCTCGCGCGCATCGCCACGCTCACCGGCCTCCAACCCCGCGATCTTTGAACCCGGGGCGCGCGCCGGCGGCGGGTAAAATACCCATTTTCGCGGCAAACCCTGCGTCGAATGCAGGCCGCCCTGCGGCAGAGGGTCTTTCCCGCCCGCGCAATAAATGCGTAATCTGCGCCTGACGCTTTCGTGATCGGCCCCGGGCGCACCCCAGCGCCCTGGCCCGCTTATCCCAGGGGAGGAAGACTATGGCTGAGATCAAGGGTGCCGACCTGCTGGCGAAGAGCCTCAAAGAGCAGGGCGTGGAGTATATGTTCGGTGTCGTCGGGTTCCCCGTCGGGCCGATCGCCGAGGCGGCGCAGAAAGTGGGGCTGCCCTATATCGGCATGCGCAACGAGCAGGCGGCTTCCTATGCCGCGGGCGCGGTCGGCTTCCTCACCGGGCGTCCGGGCTCGTGTATCGTCGTCACCGGCCCCGGCGTCATCCACGGCCTCGCGGGCCTCGCGAACGCCCAGCAGAATTGCTGGCCGATGCTGCTGATCGGCGGCGCGTCGGAGACCTACCGCAACGGCATGGGCTCGTTCCAGGAAGAACGCCAGGTGCTGTGCGCGACCCCGGTTTCGAAGTGGGCGCACGCGATCGAGCACGTCAATCGCATTCCGTTTTATGTCGAAATGGCGGTCCGGCAGTCGATCTACGGCCGCCCCGGCTCGGCCTATCTCGACATCGCCGACGACCTGATTACCGGCGGCTGCGAGGAGAGCGAGGTCGTCCAGGTGGCGAAGTGCCCCGACCCGCCGCGCACGCAGGCGATGCCGATGGACATCGAGAAGGCGCTCGACGTGTTGCAGTCGGCCGAGCGGCCGCTGGCGCTGATCGGCCAGGGCATGGGCTACTCGGGCGCGACCGAGGAAGTGCGCAAGTTCATGGAGCGCGCCCAGATCCCGTTCGTGCGCACGCCGAAAGGCAAGGGCGTCATGCCGGATGATCATGCGCTGTCGGCGGGCGCCGCCCGCACCCTCGCGCTGCAGCAAGCCGACGTCGTCTTCCTGATGGGCGCGCGGTTCAACTGGATCCTGCATTTCGGTCAGGCGCCGCGCTACAACCCGAACGTCAAGGTCATCCAGCTCGACATCAACCCGGAGGCCATGCACCAGAACAAGCCCGCCGAGGTGTGCCTGCTCGGCGACGGCAAGGCGATCATGCAGCAGATGAACGCAGCGCTGCAGGGCCGCCAGTGGTTCCATCCGCAAGGCTCGCCGTGGCGGCAGGCGCTTTCGGCGAAGGCGGCCGAGAACGCCGAGATGATCCGGCCGCAGATCGAGGACAACTCGTCGCCGGGTACGTACTACCGGCTGTTCAAGGACATCCGCGAGTGGCTGCCGAAGAACGTCGTGCTGTGCAGCGAGGGCGCAACGACGATGGATATCGGCGGCACCCAGATGCCGCTCGAAAACCCGAACTCCTACATGAACGCCGGCAGCTACGGCACCATGGGCGTCGGCCTCGGGCTTGTCGTCGCGGCCTGCGCGGTGCATCGCGACCGTCCGGTCGTGCACGTCTCGGGTGACTCGGCGATCGGCTTCTCCGGGATGGAGATGGAGACGCTGTGCCGCTACAACATGCCGGCCAAGATCGTCATCCTCAACAATGGCGGCATCGGGCCGGGCATGCCGGAGATCCCGGAAAACCCGATGCTCAACATGCGGCCGAACACGCTGATCTACGGCGCCCGCTACGACAAGATGATGCAGTCCTTCGGCGGCTACGGCGCCTATGTCGAGGACACCAAGGACGTGCGCGGCGCGCTCGACGAGCTGATGAACTTCCCCGGCCCCGGCGTCGTCAACATCAAGCTCAGCCAGGGCTCGCAGCGCAAGCAGCAGGCGTTCCGCTGGCACACCTGAGCCGACGAATCACCTCGCCTTAAGACAGGGGCCGCTCCACAAGAGCGGCCCCTTATTTTGCTCGGCGCCCGGGCGCCCGAGCCGTGCTAGCGCCCGCACATCCTGGGGGTTCGAGTTAACGGTAGTCGTGACGGTAGTGGCCCCGGCCGTAATTGGCGTAGTGGCCGTAATGGCCGTGATGACCGCCAACGCCGATACCGACGCCGCCAACGTGAACGCCAAAGAAGGCCTTCGCAGGCGTCAAGGGGACGGCGGTAGCGATCAAGGCAAGCACGCCAAAGGCAGCCGCCGCAAGCCAAGAAAATCGTCGATAAGGTTTGTCTGTCGACATTGAATTCTCCATTACATTTCAAGATCTTTCTATAGATCATCTAATAAACGATGATGAATTGCCGGACGTTCCAATTATTTTATTGATGAATAATCTTGCCTTATTTATCTCGTATACAGACACTAAGACGCGAGTATTCTGTGGGAAGCGGCCGCGCGTTGCCGCCGGACGCCGGCTGAGCGCGGAACTTCGCCCCAATCGTCCATGATCTTGCGGCGCTTCTCGTATAGGTCGCCGCCTCCACCTGCGAGCACGGCTTTGATAGCTCCACAAGAGCGACCCCGATGCTTTAGGGTGGCCCGATGAGCTATCTCACCTTTCGCGTCGAGATCACCCGCGACGAGTGGAAGCCGGACGAGCCGGTCACGATCGAGATCACCGCCTATATCGACCGCGTGCCGGAGACCGGCGATTACAGCCATGGGATGCTGGTGCGAGCGCCGAAGGGCGTGTGGAACAGCCGGCTGCAATTCGCCGGCGATTTCGACGAGCTGTCGGAGGCCCTCAAAGCGATCGGAGAGCGCTATCCCGAGGCGGCACAAATCCGCTGCTACGAATACACGGTCGACGACGAGTTCGCGCGCGAGACCGCGCCGCTGGTGAAAGCCGGCGGCAAATGGGCGCCCGCCGATTAGGCGGCCTCCGCCGGCACGAGGCGCTGCGCCGCCGCGGCCAGAAACGCCTTCAGCGCGCTTGAGGCAAACCCGTCGCGGCGGCGGATGAAGACGGTCTCGACGCGGGCGTCTTCCGGCGGCAGCGCATGGATATTGACCTGGCCGGCAGCCCACACCGGGCCGATCAGCGCGCGCGGCAGCAGCGTCACGCCCAGCCCGGCGGCAACGCAGCCGAAAATCGCCTCGAGCGTGCCGAATTCCAGGACGCGCTTGACGGCGACCCCGCGGCGCGCCAGCAGCGCCTCCAGTCTCTGGCGGTAGGAGCAGCCCGCGCGCAACACGACGATCCGCACGTCGTTTTGGCCCATTGGGCCGCTCCATGCTTCGTCGAGCGACGAAACACTCGCCGCCGTCAGCAGCGTAAGCTCCTCCCGGAACATCACCTCTTCACGGAGTTCGGGATGCGCCACCGGACCGCAGACAAACGCGCCGTCGACCCGCCCTTCCAGCGCCTCGGCGACCAGCTCGCGGGTCGTGCCGGTGCGCAGCACCAGATCGATATCGGGATAGTCCGCCGCAAAGCGTGCGAGCAGCGGCGTCAGCCGCAGGGCCGCGGTGGTTTCGAGCGAGCCGATGGTCAGGAGCCCGCGCGGTGCGCCGTCGTCGCGCGCAGCCTCCCTCGCCTCCGCCATGAGCCGCGCGGCGCGGTCCGCGTACGGCAGAAGCCGCCGGCCAGCCGCGGTCAGCCGCACGCCGCGCGAATGCCGCTCGAACAGCACGCAGCCGATATCCGCCTCCAGCGCCTTGATCCGGGCGGTGACGTTCGACTGCACCGTATTCAGCGCCGCCGCCGCGCGGTTCATCCCGCCGAGCCGCGCCACGGCCTCGAACACTCGCAAATCGCCGGTATCCATGCCCAACAATCCCATCTGAATTTCCGATCGATTATATCATCAGCAATCGTTTTCCAGAAATGAGACTTCCGTCTATACCGGGCTGGCTTCCGAGGCTCGCATCGCGGAGACGACCGATGACCACGCGTCCCTACGAACCCGCGATCGAGCGCCGCGGCGGTATTGCCGCCGCGATCGGCGGGCTGTGTGCGATCGCCGCGGGGATCGGTGTCGGGCGGTTCGTCTACACGCCGATCCTGCCGCCGATGGTCGCCGCACTGGGGCTCAGCAAGTCGCAGGCCGGGCTTATCGCGTCGGCGAATTTCCTCGGCTACCTGATCGGCGCGCTGCTCGCGGCGATGCCGACCCTGCCGGGATCGCGCCGCGCCTGGGTGCTCGGCGCGCTGGCGGCGAGCGCGCTGACCACGGCGGCGATGGGCGTCAGCGACACGATGCCGTTGTTTTTGGCACTGCGGCTGGTCGGCGGCGTAGCAAGCGCTTTCGTGCTGATCCTCGCCTCGACGATGGTGCTGGAGCACCTGCACGAGCTCGGGCGCGACGGATTGTCGGCGATCCATTTCGCCGGCGTCGGCAGCGGCATCGCGGTGTCGGCGGCGCTGGTCGCGGCGCTGCTGGAAACCGGGCAACAATGGCGGGCGCTGTGGCTGGCGAGCGGCGCGCTGGCGGTGGGCGGGCTCGCTGCCGCGACGGTGCTGCTACCGCGCCCGGACGGGGCCGCGCCGGCGCGCGACGCGCGGAGCCATGCCGCGCTCGACCCGCGCCTCAAGCGGATGATCGTGTCCTACGGGTTCTACGGCTTCGGCTATGTGATCACCGCGACCTTCCTCGTCGCGATCGTGCGCGGCGCGCCGGCGATCCGCGCGCTGGAACCGGTGATCTGGATCGTCTTCGGCGTCGCCGCGATGCCGTCGATCGCGCTTTGGACATGGATCGCCGCGCCGATCGGCCTCCCCCGCGCCTTCGCGCTCGCCTGCGTCGTCGAAGCCGTCGGTGTTCTGGCGAGCGTCGCGTGGCAGACGACGGCCGGGGTCTTTGTCGCGGCGATCCTGGTCGGCGGCACGTTCATGGCGCTGACCGCGCTCGGCCTGATGCGCGGGCGCGAGCTGGCCCAAAATGGCGAACCAGGGGGCGACGCGCGCCGCGCGCTGGCGCTGATGACCTCGGCTTTCGGGATCGGCCAGATCATCGGCCCCTATTTCGCCGGTATCGTGTCGGACTGGCTCGGCAGCTTTACGGTACCGTCAGTGGCTGCGGCAGCGGCGTTGCTGATCGCGGCCGTGCTCGCGAAGTAGCCGCGCGCGAGTTTGGCGCTTCCGGAAACGACGGGGTTCTTTGATCCCGGTTCGCTTCGGCCTAACATAGCGCTCCCCCCAGCCCAGGAGGCAGCGATGGCCATCTTTACGCATGTGACGGTCGGCACCAACGATCTCGCCAAGGCGCGCGCGTTTTACGATGCGGCGCTGGCGCCGCTCGGGTTGAAGCGGCTCAATGATCTCGGCGACAACGGCTCGATCTGGGGCGCGGACGCGCCTGAGTTCTTTGTGCTGAAGCCGGCCAACGGACAGCCCGCCTCGCACGCCAATGGCGGCACGATCAGCTTTGCCGCGCCGAGCCGAGCCGCGGTCGCGGCGTTCCACAAGGCCGCGCTTGCCGCCGGCGCCAAGGACGAAGGCGCGGTCGGCCCGCGCTCGTGGCATCCGACCGCCTATGCCGGCTACTGCCGCGACCTCGACGGTAACAAGCTCGCCGCCTATTGCTTCAAGGCGGAGTAGCGGCGATGCCCGCCGCCACCGTTCGCCCCACGGTGCGCAACGTCGCCCGCGAGAAGCTCGAACAAGGCAAGCTGTCGCTCGGCGTCGGCATCCGCATGACGCGCAGCGTCGAGATCGCCAAGGCGATGGCGGTGGCAGGCTTCGACTGGCTGTTCCTTGATATGGAGCACGGCGTGATGTCGCTCGAGGCTTGCGCACAGATCTCGACCGCCGCGCTCGATGCCGGGATCGCACCGATCGCCCGCGTGCCGAACGGCGAATACGCGATCGCGACGCGCGCGCTCGACAACGGCGCGCTCGGCATCGTGATGCCGCATGTCGACACCGCCGCCGAGGCAAAGGACGTCGTCAACCGGCTCAAATACCCGCCTGTCGGGCATCGCTCGATGGGCGGCATCGGGCCGCATTACGGGCTCAGATCGGCGTCGAGCGGCGAAGCCGCCTCGGCGCTCAACGCCGCGAACCTGACGATCGTCATGCTGGAGACGCCGACCGCGATCAAGAACGCGGCCGAGATCGCCGCGGTGCCGGGGGTCGACGTGCTGCTGATCGGCACCAACGACCTCTGCGCCGAGATGGGCATTCACGGCGATTTCGGCAACGACAAGGTCGCCGAGGCCTACAAGGCGATGATCGAGGCGTGCAAGCAGCACGGCAAATTCCCCGGCATGGCCGGCGTCTACAACGAGCAGATCATGCCGCGCTATATCGAATTGGGCGCGCGGTTCATTTTGGCGGGTCAGGACGCGCAGTTCATGAGCGCCGGGGCGGCGCAGCGCACCGGGTTCCTGCATAAGCTGTTCGATTGAGATCGGTCGACCCTCACCCTCCCACGCCGAAAACGTGGGTCCCTCCCTCTCCCGCAAGCGGGAGAGGGGTCGAGATGGCGCCTCGTCAAACCCCTTTCCCGCTTGCGGGAGAGGGTGCCGAGCGCAGCGAGGCGGGTGAGGGTCTGGCGTTTCAGTCTTTCCTGTCTCCAGCCGGTGGGGCGGAGATCACCGGTGTCGATCTGTCGCAACCGTTGTCCGGCGCGGCGCGCGACGCAATCTACGCCGCGCTGCTCGAACACCAGTTCCTGGTCTTCCCCGGCCAGGTGCTAACTCGCGAGGCTCAATACGCCTTCACCGCGCAGTTCGGCGAGGTCGAGGCGCATGGCGGCGGGCGACCCGGCAAGCGGCAGGATGTGGCGCATGTCACCGCCAATCTCGACGCCGACGGCAACCCCAGCGACCGCTTCGCGAAGGGCGCCAATTACCGCTGGCACACCGACAAGCCCTATTACCGCACGCCGCCGGCGCTGACCGTGCTTTACGCGGTCGAGCTGCCGCCGGCGGGCGGCGACACCGAATTTGCCAACACGCGTCTCGCCTACGGGGCGCTCGACGACGACACGAAGCAGCGGATCGACGGGTTGCGGGTCGTCTTCCGGTGGGAGCGCGGGTTGCGGCCGGGCTATTACGCCAACGAGCTGCCGCCGATCGACCATCCGCTGGTGCGCACCCATCCCGATACGGGCAAAGAGGCGCTCTATCTCGGCAATCATGCGCTGGGCATTCTCGGTATGGGTGAGGACGAGGGCACGGCGCTGCTCGCCGGGCTGCTCGACCATGC
Organism: uncultured Alphaproteobacteria bacterium; assembly: GCA_963712835.1. Taxonomy (GTDB): domain Bacteria; phylum Pseudomonadota; class Alphaproteobacteria; order ATCC43930; family CGMCC-115725; genus DATARH01. Next base: position 11,399 of record CAVQJJ010000005.1, read on the forward strand.
GACCGAGCCCCGTTTTACCTACGCGCATCGCTGGCGCCAGGGCGATTTGGTGATGTGGGATAACCGCGCGACCTTGCACCGCGCGGTCGCCAATTACGAAATGAACCGCTACCGCCGCATCATGCACCGCAACGTGGTGAAGGGCGGGGTGCCGTTCTGATTCAGATCGTCTTTCCCGCGAAAGCGGGAACCCAGGGCAAGCGACGGAACGATTGCCGCTGGGCCCCCGCTTCCGCGGGGGCGACAAACAGGATTTACGCCAGCACCGATTTCGACGTCGGGACGATGCGGGTGATGACCATCTTCTCGCGGTCGAGGCAGTCGGGCACGCGCGGCGCGATCTTGGTCTTCCAGTGATCGGTCTCGTAGACGGCCTTGTAGAGCGTCTCGCGTTGCGCCTCGTTCTCGAAGCGGCGGATCCAGACATATTTGCTCTCGTCGGTCTCGCCGCGGAAGCTGCCTGAGATCACCATGCCCTTCGACACCTGGAAAGGGATGATCTCCTCCTCCATGATCTTGACCCATTCGTCCATCTTGCCGGGCCGGACGTGGTATTGCCGCAGTTCGTAGAAGGCCATCGCGGTTTCCTCCAGGGTTGATAACTCTTCTTTACACCACCCCGGCGAAGGCCGGGGCCAGATTTCCGCCGCTTGAAAAGATGATAAATGGGCCCCGGCCTTCGCCGGGGTGGTGTCTAACTAACCCTCCGCCGCCATCGCCGCGGGCGGCTTCCTGAAAAACCGGTTCTCCGGGCGCGGCAGGCCGAGGTTCTCGCGCAAGGTCTTGCCCTCGTATTCGCGGCGGAAAAGGCCGCGGCGCTGCAGTTCGGGCACGACCCGGTCGACGAATTCGTCGAGCCCGCCCGGCACCCACGGGAACATGATGTTGAACCCGTCGCAGCCGTCCTCGTAGAGCCATTCCTCCATCTTGTCGGCGATCTGCGCCGGCGTGCCGACCATCGCCAGCCCGCCATACGAGCCGGCGATCTGCGCCAACTGGCGCACCGTGAGGTTGTCGCGCCGGGCGCGGGCGATGACGCGCTCGCGGCCGCTTTTCGAGGCATTGCTTTCCGGGATGTCGGGGAGCGGCGCGTCGAGGTCGAATTGCGACGCGTCATGCCCCAATGCGATCGACAGCGAGGCCATCCCGCTGTCGGGATGCACCCGGCTGTCGAGCAGCGCGCGCTTCGCTTTCGCCTCGTCCTCGCTGTCGCCGACCACCACGAGGCAGCCGGGCAGGATCTTGATGTGGTCGGGGTCGCGGCCCACCGCCTTGCCGCGCGCCTTGATGTCGGCGTAGAGCGCCTTGGCGTCGGGGAGATTGCCGCCGCTGGCGAAGACCATCTCGGCGGTCTCGCCGGCAAGCTGGCGCCCGGCATCGGACGCGCCGGCCTGGACGATGACCGGCCAGCCCTGGATCGGCCGGGCGATGTTGAGCGGCCCGCGCACCGACAGGAACTCGCCCTGGTGGTCGAGCACGTGCATGCGGTCGGGGTCGAAATAGAGGCCCTCGTCGACATCGCGGACAAAGGCGTCCTCGGCCCAGCTATCCCACAGGCCGGTCACGACATCGTAGAACTCGCGCGCCCGGCGATAGCGCTCGCCGTGCTCCATATGCTCGGTCATGCCGAAATTGAGCGCGGCGTCGGGGTTGGAGGTGGTGACGAGGTTCCAACCGGCGCGACCGCCGCTGATATGGTCGAGCGAGGCAAACCGCCGGGCGATCATGTAGGCCGGTTCGAAGGTGGTCGAGGCAGTGGCGATGAGCCCGAGATGCTGGGTGAACATCGCCAGCGCCGGCAAGAGGGTCAGCGGATCGAACGAGGTCACCGTGGCGCTGCGCTTCAGCGCCGCCATCGGCATGTTGAGCACGGCGAGATGGTCGGCCATGAACCAGGCGTCGAACCGCCCCTCTTCCAGCTTTTGCGCGAAGCGGATCAGGTGCTGCAGGTTGAAGTTGGCGTCCGGGTAGGCGCCGGGATAGCGCCACCAGCCGGTATGGATGCCGACCGGGCGCATAAAGGCGCCGAGGCGCAATTGCTTTGTTCCCGCCATCTCAAGCCGCTCCTCTCGGCCTTCAGGTCGTCCGGTGGAGATAAAGCGCATATGCGCGCAATTCAACGGCCGGGCGGCAGAAAGACCAAGATGCCGGTTGCCGAGGCTCGGCGCGAGATGATTTAGTTGCCGCAACGCTGAGGAAAACAGGCGCTCGCTCTGAGCGGCGGCAGGGAGGGATCGCGTCAAGGGGTCCAGCCGGGAAACCGGCCCGCAACATCGAGGGACCGCCGTGACCGAGATAACCGCCGACACCGCCGCATCGCCCGACCGTTCCGCTGCCGTCAAGCGCGCCGCCACGACGATCGCGGCGCGGATCGATCGCCTGCCGAGCACGCGCTATATTTGGCACCTGGTGCTGCTGCTGTCGCTTGGCGGGTTCTTCGACGTCTTCGACAACGGGCTGATCGCCTATATCGCGCCGGGACTGTTCGCGGCGAAAATCTTCACGCCGACGACCCAGGGCTTTTTCGACATCAACGGCTTCGCGAGCCTCATCGCCTCGACCTTTATCGGTATGTTCGCCGGCACGCTGGTGTTCAGCTCGCTCTCCGACCTGTTCGGCCGCCGGACGATCTTTACCTTCGCGCTGGTCTGGTATTCGGTCGCGACGTTTTTCATGGCGTTCCAATCGACGCCGCTGGCGATCGATGCCTGGCGGTTTCTGGCTGGGCTGGGTATCGGCGTCGAGCTGATCACCGTTGACACCTATCTGTCCGAGCTGATGCCGAAAGACCGGCGCGGCCAGGCTTTTGCGTTCAACCAATCGTTCCAGTTCCTCGCCTACCCGGTCGTCTCCTTGCTGGCGCTGGGGCTGGTGCCGAACATGCCGTTCGGGTTCGCGGGCTGGCGCTGGGTCACCATCATCTGCTCGGTCGGCGCGATCTTTGTCTGGTGGATCCGGCTGTCGCTGCCGGAATCGCCGCGCTGGCTGGCGATCCACGGCAACACCGCCGAGGCCGAGCGCATCACGGCGCTCATGGAGGCGAAGGTCACCGCCGAGAGCGGGCGGCCGCTGCCGGCGCCCGAAACCCTGCCCGACGAGGTCGAGGCCGGACGCGGCGCATGGGTAGAGATGTGGCAGGGCCCGTACCGCTCGCGGACCATCATGTTGATCATCTTCAACCTGGTGCAGTCGATCGGTTATTACGGCGTCGCGAGCTGGGTCCCGACCTTGCTCGTCTCGCAGGGGATCACCGTCACCAAATCGCTGCTCTATACGTTCATCATCGCACTGGCGAACCCGACCGGGCCACTGCTCGCCTCGTTCATCGCCGACCGCATGCACCGCAAATGGCAGCTCGTCGCCGCCTGCGCCTCGCTGGCGATATCCGGCATCGTCTTTTCGCAGATGCGCAACCCTATCGGGATCATTCTGGTGGGCATCTGGATCACCTTCTCGACCAGCAACCTCTCCTACTCGTTCCACGCCTATCAGGCCGAGCTCTACCCGACGCGCATCCGCTCGCGGGCAATCGGCTTCACCTATGCATGGAGCCGGTTCAGCACGATCTTCGTCGGCTTCATGGTCGCGTTCTTCCTGCGCGATTACGGGACGATCGGCGTCTTCGGGTTCATCGCCTCGGCGATGGTCCTGTGCTGTCTCGTCATCGGCACGATGGGACCACCGACCGCGCGGCTGCGCCTCGAGCAGATTTCGCGCTAGAATGGCACGGCAGCAAAGGATGAAGCGCATGGGCAAGAGCCGGCAGATGCATATGGGCGTGTTCGTGCTCGGCACCGGCAACCATCAGGCCGGCTGGCGCTATGAGGGCGCGGCGACAAGCCATATGGAACTGCCGGTCATCCAGGAGATCGCGCGCATCGCCGAGCGCGGCAAGTTCGATCTCGTGTTCATCTCCAATTCGATGGTGATGGACCCGACCGACCACCCGTCGTTCCTCTGCCGCTTCGAGCCGACGACGCTCATCACGGCGCTCGCGATGTGCACGACCCATGTCGGGCTCGGCGCGACGGTGTCGACGAGCTTCAACGAGCCGTTCAACGTCGCGCGTCTCTTCGGCTCGATCGACCATATCTCCAGCGGCCGCGCGGCGTGGAACGTGGTCACCACGTCGAACACCAAGGCGGCGCTCAACTACAATCGCGAAGAGCATATCGAGCACGAGCAGCGCTATGCGCGGGCGCAGGAATTCGTCGATGTCGTGAAGGGCCTGTGGGATTGCTGGGAGGACGACGCGATCGTCGCCGACAAGGCCACCGGGCGCTATGTCGACGCCGACAAGGTGCGGCCGCTCAACCACAAGGGCCGCTTCTTTCAGGTGCGCGGGCCGATCAACATGGCGCGCAGCCCGCAGGGCCAGCCGGTCATCATCCAGGCGGGCGGCTCGCCCTCCGGCCTCGAACTGGCGGCGCGCACCGCGGATGTCGTGTTCTCGGTGGTGCAGGAATTGGAGCCGGCCAGGGCCGCCTATGCCGACCTCAAGCGGCGCATGGCGAAATACGGCCGCGCGCCTGACGAGATCGCGGTGCTGCCGGGCGTCATGCCGATCATCGGCCAGACCGAAGAAGAGGCGCGCGCCAAGCTCGCGAAATTGCAGAGCTGGATCAACCCGACCAACGCGATCACCCTGGTCGCCAGCCGCATCGGCTATGACGTGACCGGCCACGACCTCGACGGCCCGGTGCCGCCGCCGCCCGCGAGCGAAGGCGGCCGCACCTTCCACCGCGTGCTTTACGAGATGGCCAAGCGCGAAAACATGACCCTGCGCGACCTCTACAACCTCACCGCGGCGGCGCGCGGGCATTGGGTCATCTGCGGCACGCCCAAGAAGATCGCCGACATCCTCGAAGAGTGGTTCGTCGAGAAAGCGGCCGACGGCTACAACATCCTGCCGGCCTATTTTCCGGGCGCGTTTGCCGATTTTGTCGACCTCGTCATCCCGGAATTGCAGCGTCGCGGCCTCTTCCGCCGCGAGTACGAGGGCAGAACGCTGCGCGAGCATTTCGGCCTCGCGCCGGCGCCCGTTCCGGACGCGCGACGTCAGGCGCTGGCGGGGGAAGACTAAGGTGTCGGCCACTCGCTTGACCGCGGGCAAAGCCTGCTGACATCCTCCCCCTCTTTCACGGCGGGAGAAGCAACGATGGCGCGGCCGATCGTCTATGGCGCGGCGATGAGCCCTTATGTGTGGAGCGTGAGGCTCACGCTTGCCGAAAAGGGCATCGCGCACGAGCTGATCAGTGTCGGGGTCAGCGAGTTCCGCTCCGAGGCGCATCTCGCGCGCCATCCGTTCGGCAAGATCCCCGCCTTCGAGCATGACGGGTTCATGCTTTACGAGACGCAGGCGATCATGCGCTATGTCGACGAGACATTTCCCGCGGCGCCGCTGCAGCCGATCGAGGTTCAGCCCTTTGCGCGGATGAACCAGATCATGGGGATCGTGGATTCCTACCTTACGCCCTGCTTGCTGATGGGCGTGCTGTTCCAGCGGTTTGTCGCGCCGCTGATAGGACGGACCTGCGATGAGAACGCCGTGACCGAAGCGCTGCCGCGCGTGCGGCTTTGCATCGGCGAAATCGCGCGCTTGGCGGGCGATCAGCCATTCCTGGCCGGCGACGCGGTGAGCCTCGCCGACCTGATGGTCATCCCGCAGCTCTCCTACTTCAAGAAATTGCCCGAGGGCGGATCGCAATTCGCCGAATTGCCGGCGCTCGCGGCATGGGTGAACCGAATGGAAGCGCGGCAGAGCGTGCAGGTCACGCGGCCGCCTGAGAGCTGAGCGCTATCCAGCGCCGTTTGAGCGCCGCTAACTATTTAGAAAAATTCCGCGCGTATTGTTCGCGATACTTTCGCGGCGGGTCTTGAAAGGCGCGGGAGCACCGCGCACGTCTCTCAACCTGTTGGCGATATCGCCGTCGGACGTGAGACGATGAGTGCGCTCGAAGTGGTGGCCAGGCCGGAATTCGGCAAAGCGGAGCTCGACTGGCTGACGCATCTTCGCCAGACCCGCGCGCATAGCGCGGGCGCTCCGGCCTTCACCCTGGTATTCCCCGGCGCGCAATCGGCCGACGAGGTCGTAAAGCATGTCGGCGAGACCTGCGCGGTGGTCTCACGCATCCGTTTCTGCCTGCGCTCGGCGATGATCGTGCCGGAGGCCAAGATGGGCCTCTACCACGTGTTCCTGGTGCCCGACGAAGGTTTCGGCGCGATCATCCGCCTGCACGAGCGGCTGCACACCGGTCCGCTGGCCTGTTGCCTGCACCCCGAGACGCCCTACATCCCGCATGTCACGGTCGCCAGCACCAAGGAATTCGACGCGGCCCGGCAGACCATGGCGCTGCTCAACGCCAAGGACCTGGCGATCGCCGGGCGCATCGACGAGGTCGAGGTGCACGAGCGCGATTCCGGGGTGCCGCGCTGCCTCGCCAAAGCGCCGCTGAAGCACGGGTTCTTTCATTGATCGAGTGCGGTCACGCCTCCGCGTGACCTTACGGCGCCAGCCATATGCGCCGATGGAAATCGGCCGTCTCGATTATCTTACCGGCCGGAACAAGCGGAACGGGTTCGGCAGGCGGTCGAACGCGGCGCCAAGGCGTTCGCGCGCTTCGCCGAGACGCGCGACATCGGCGAGGCGGCGATCGATAAAGGCAATTGTGTCGGCAAAGTCGTCGGAGCGGTCTTCGAGCCAATACATCAAGGTCGCGGTGTAGACACCGGCGAGCGTCGCGCGCTTGGTATAGAAGCTGAAATCGGTCGAGGCGTCGCCGGCGGCGTACCAGATGCCGTCGACCGTGTCGTAGAGCAAGCGCATGCCGAGCACCGCGTGCGGCGGCAGCGCCACTACGGAGAGCGCGCGGCGTACCGCCTCGCGCCATGGCGCGACGACCTCGAAGCGCAATGCGAGCGCCCGCTTGATGCGCGCCGCTGTGCCACCCTCGGGTGGCGACGCCTCGTACAAGTCGAGCATGCGCCGATCGGACCAGGCACTGAACCCGGCGACAAGGTCAGGAGCGCCGCGCGGAAACAACGCCAGCGCCTCCTCGGCCGGCATGTTGAGTTGGCGCGCGGCGACGCGCAGCGCCGCATGCGACCAGCCGTCAAAGGCGATATCGGGCAGCATCGCCTCGATCAACCGATCGCGCTCGCGCTCGGCCAAGGGACTTTTCATCTGGGGCTTTTCACGACGTTTCGCCTTTGAGGAGCGCGGCGAGATCGATCGGATGACGCTGCAATTCCTCGGCATAGACCAAGAGGCGATGATCGGACATGCGCTGCGGGTAGAGGATGCCGTCGAGATGGTCGCATTCATGCTGCACGACGCGGGCGTGGAAGCCGGCCGCCTCGCGCTCGATCGGTTTCTTGTCGAGCCCCACACCGCGATAGCGCACGCGCAGATGGCGCGGCACCGCGCCGCGCAGCCCCGGCACCGAGAGGCAGCCCTCCCAGCCGAGCGCCATCTCGTTGCCGACCGGCTCGACCACCGGATTGATCAGCACGGTCAGCGGCTGCTCACCGTCACCGGGCAAGTCGGTCGTGCGCTCGCCGCCGACAAAGAACGTCACGATGCGTTGCGCGGCATGCACCTGCGGCGCGGCAATGCCGGTGCCGCCGGCGTCTTCCATCGTCTCGAGCATGTCGTCGACGAGCTTCTTGACCCAGGGCGCGGCCGGGTCGTCGACTTCGGCGGCGCGGGCGCGCAGCACCGGATTGCCCATCTTGGCGATCTTCAGCAAGGCCATGCGTTGAATATGAGACCGCTGCCCGGCGCGGTAAAGGCGCGGCGCTCGTTCCGGCTCAGCTCAATGCCAGCTTGCGGTAATTGTCCGCGGCGACGGCATCGCAATGCTCGCGAAACGCCGGATGACCGCCGCTGTAACGCATGATCTTCCGCGATTGCTTGCCCTCGACGTTGCGGTTGACGCCGGTCATCCATGAGTTGATCTCGTTCATCAAGAGCCCCTCGCCCAGCGCCCTGACGTGCTCGGTCCATTCGGCGACACCGGCGATGGTCGCCTCGACACGGGTCAGCCCACGCTGCTGTGCGAAGGCGACGAGATCGGTCACCCAGTCAACGCTGTATTCGGCGACGCGCGGGAAATTGCCGAGCCCAGCGTGCGGTCCCACCACCATCAGCAGATTGGGGAAACCTTCGACAAAAACGCCGAGATAGGTCTGCGGCCCGTCCTTCCAGACCTCTTTCAGCCGCTGCCCGTCGCTGCCCGCGATGTCGATGCGGTCGAAAGCGCCGGTAATCGCGTCGAACCCTGTCGCATAGATGATGATGTCGAATTCGTATTCGCGCTCAATCGTCTTGATGCCGCGAGGCGTGATGCACTCGATCGGCGTCTCGTTGATGTCGACGAGCGTGACGTTCGGCTGATTGTAGACCTCGAAGTAGCCGCCCTCGAGCGGCACCCGGCGCGTTCCGAAGCCGTGGTTTTTCGGGATCAGTTTTTCGGCGATGGCCGGGTCCTTGACCCGCTGACGGATTTTCTTGGCGACGAAATCGGAGATCAGCCTGTTGGCCGCGCGGTCCGTCAGGATGTCGCGGAAATTACCCTGCCAAATGCCAAAGCCAGGCTCGCCATAGAGCTTCTCCCAGAAGGCCTCGCGTTCCTCTTGTGTCACCTCGAAGGTGCCGCGCGGATCGGGCGCATGGATGAAGCAGCCGGGGGTGTCGCTGCAGCGCGCGAAAATCTCCGAATAATGGGCGCGAATGTCCCGCATCTCCTCGGCCGGGATCTTCGCGTTGTGCAGCGGGGCCGCCCAGTTGGGGGTGCGCTGGAATACGGTCAGCTCGCCGACGCTCCGGGCGATCGTCTGGATCGTCTGGATGGCGGTTGCGCCGGTGCCGATGATTCCCACGCGCTTGCCGGCGAAATCGATCGGCTGCTTCGGCCAATAGTGCGTGTGGCAGGATTGGCCTTCGAAGCTGTCGATGCCGGGGATCGTCGGCATGGTCGGGGCTGAAAGCACCCCGATCGCGGTGATCAGGAAGCGGCTCGTGTAGCGCCGGCCGTCACCGAGCAGGATCTCCCAGAAGCGGGTATCGTCGTCGTAATGCGCGGCGGTGACGCAACTGTTGAACTGGATGTCGCGCCGCAGGTCGAACTTGTCGGTGACGTGGTTGAGATAGCGCTCGGTCTCGGGCTGGCCGGCGAAGCGCTCTTGCCAATCCCATTCATTGAGCAGCTCACGCGAGAACGAATAGCCGTAGGTGTGGCTTTCGGAATCGAAGCGGGCGCCGGGATAGCGGTTCCAGTACCAGGTACCGCCCACGCCCGTACCCGCCTCGAACGCCCGCACCTTGAGACCGAGTTGGCGCAGCTTGTAGAGCTGATAAAGCCCGGAGACGCCGGCGCCGATGACGATGGCGTCAAATTCGGGAGTAGCGTGCGCTTCGGCTATGGGGGCGACTGCGGCCATGGTTTCCCTCAATGAAAATCGTAAGCCAGCGCTATTATTTTCCGGTCTTTCAGCCGTGTTGGCAACCGCTGTTCGCGCATGGGGCCATGATCGGAAATCCCGCCAGGGCGCCCGGTCCGCTTCACAGAGCGAAACGAAGGTGCTAGGTTGCCGGGCCCTTACCGGTTCAATTGCGGAGTAACGCGCCCGTGCAAGTCCTCGTTCGCGACAACAACGTCGATCAGGCTCTTCGAGCCCTGAAGAAAAAAATGCAGCGCGAGGGCGTGTTCCGGGAAATGAAGCTCAGGCGGAATTATGAGAAGCCGTCGGAGCGCCGCGCCCGCGAAAAGGCCGAAGCCGTGCGCCGCTACCGCAAGCTGCTGCGCAAGCGCATGGAGCGCGAGGGTTACTAAGCCTCAGCGGCCCCTTAAAGGGCTGTCATTGTGAGCGGAGCGAAGCAATCTCGCTCAGCTCTTAGTGTACCCCGAGCCTCCGCCCGGTCACTCGATGACCCGGTCGGCGCGGACGGCTAGATCGGGCGGAATGGTCCAGCCGAGCTTTGCCGCGGTTTGGGCATTGATGACCAACTCGAATTCCTCCGGCTGCTCGATCGGCAGATCGGCCGGCTTGGCGCCTTTGAGGATGCGGTCGACGTAATAGGCGGTGCGCCGCATCAGCCCGGCGCGCTTAGCGCCATAGCTCAGCAGCCCGCCGGCATCGGTGAAATCGGCCCAGTCCGAGACCACCGGCAAGCTGTCCTGCATCGCCAGCGGCACGATCTTGTCCTGGAAGCCGGTGAAAATCGGCTGGACGATCACCGCCTCGCAACCCTGCTGCTTCATCTGATCGAAGATCGCCTGATCGATCGCCTGCGGGCCGTCGATCATTCGGATCGTCAGCGCAATGCCCAACCGGTCAGCGGCGGTCTGAGTTTCGTGTGCGAAGGTCGCGCCATTCGGGTCCCGCGTCGATCCGAGAAACCCGACGGTATGTAAACCCGGCCTGATCTGGCGCAGCAGATCGAGGCGCTTACCCGCCAGATCGGTCATCAGCAGCGACACGCCAGTGATGTTGCCTCCGGGGTGCGACAGGCTGGACACCAGGCCGGTAGCGAGCGCATTGGCCGTGTACATCACGATCGGTATTGTCTGCGTCGCCTCCTTGGCAACGTGGATTGCCGGCGTCGCCACGGCAACGAGAATGTCTACCGGCTCGGCTACCATCTTCGCCGCCGCCGCGCGGGCGGCAGTCGGATCGCCGGCTATGAGATGCGGCTCGATCCGGTAGTTCCGGCCTTCGACGTAACCGAACTGGGTCATCCCCTTACGGAAATTGTCGAGGTCTGCCGTCGAGTTCGGTGGAAACCAGCTCAGAAAGCCGATCTTGACTTCGTTGACGTTCGCCGCGGCAGGCAGCGCCGCAACAAGCACGCCACAGAGACCGAACCAGAATTCGCGCCGATCCATCAGCACTTTAAAAGACCTGCTTCGGCCACCATGCCTACTCCAGCGACTTGACGATTTCGTCGCACATCTTCTTGGCGTCGCCGAACAGCATCATCGTGTTGTCGCGGAAGAACAGCTCGTTGTCTACGCCGGCGTAACCGGAGGCCATCGAGCGCTTGACGAAGAGCACCGTGCGCGCGCGTTCGACATCGAGGATCGGCATGCCGTAGATCGGCGACGAGGGATCGGTCTTGGCCGCCGGGTTGGTGACGTCGTTGGCGCCGATCACGAAGGCGACATCGGTCGAGGCGAAGTCGCGATTGATCTCCTCAAGCTCCTTGACGTCGTCATAAGGCACGTTGGCCTCGGCGAGCAGCACGTTCATATGGCCCGGCATGCGGCCCGCGACCGGGTGGATCGCATACTCGACCTTGACCCCGTCCTTCTTCAGGAGGTCGGCCATCGCCTTCAGTGCATGCTGCGCCTGCGCCACCGCCATGCCGTAGCCCGGCACGATGATCACCGAGCCGGCATTCTTCATGATGAAGGCGGCATCCTCGGCGCTGCCCGACTTGACCATGCGGTCGCCGGCACCGGGTCCGCCGACCGCGGCCGCGCCACCCTCGGTGCCGAACCCACCTAGGATCACGTTGAAGATCGAGCGGTTCATCCCCTTGCACATGATGTAGCTGAGGATCGCGCCCGACGAGCCGACGAGGCCACCAGTGATGATCAACAGGCTGTTCGACAGCGTGAAGCCGATACCGCAGGCCGCCCAGCCGGAATACGAGTTCAGCATCGAGATGACGACCGGCATGTCGGCGCCACCGATCGGCACGATAAGCAGGAAGCCGAACGCGAAGGACAGCAGCACCAACAGCCCGAAGACGACCGGGCTTTCGCTCGCCACGAAAATCACGATCAGGAAGATCAGCACCGCCGCAAGCATGGCGTTGAGCAGATGCTGTCCCCGGAAGACCAGCGGCGCGCCCGAGACAAGGCCCTGCAGCTTGGCGAAGGCGACGACCGCACCGGTAAAGGTGATTCCGCCGATCACCAGGCCGATCGCCATCTCGATAAGGCTCTCCGGGTGAATCGCGCCCTTGATGCCAATGCCGTAGGCTTGCGGGTCGGCAAACGCGGCGCAGGCGACGCAGACCGCGGAAAGACCGACAAGGCTGTGGAACGCCGCCACCAGCTGCGGCAGCGCGGTCATGCGGATGCGCCATGAAATCGCGGTGCCGATCGCGCCGCCGATGATAAGGCCGAGGATGATCAGCCAATAGCTGACCACCTGCGGCGTCGCCAGCGTGGTCAGGATCGCGATCACCATGCCGGCGATGCCGTACATGTTGCCGCCGCGCGCCGTTTCCGGCGACGACAGACCGCGCAACGCCATGATGAAACAGATCGAGGCGATCAGGTAGAGAAAGGCGGAATAGCTTTCGCCCACTTTTTGTTCTTTCCGTCGGTTATTTCTTGCGCTGGAACATCTGCAGCATGCGCTGGGTGACGATAAAGCCGCCGAAGATGTTGACCGCGGCCAACGCAACCGCGACGAAACCCATGATCTTCGCAAAGCTGATGCCGTGCGGCCCGGCGGCGATCAGCGCGCCGACGATGATCACGCTGGAGATCGCGTTGGTGACGCTCATCAGCGGCGAATGCAGCGCCGGCGTGACGCGCCAGACGACGTAATAGCCGACGAACACCGCCAGCACGAAGACGGTCAGCTCAAAGACGAAAGGCGGCCCGCCGTGCACCACCGGCGGCGGCAGCGACGACAATTGCTGCGCGAGCCGGTCGAGGTTTGCTGCCAGGGAATGGGCGTCGCCGGCTAGTTCGCCGGCAGCCTGGGCAAGCGAGGCGGGGTCCGCCATGATTCCTCCGTCAGCCGGCCGCCGGGGCGGGTGCCGGCGCTGGTGATGGCGCCAGGGCCGGATTGACCACGGCACCGTCCAGTGTCAACAGCGCCGCCTTGATGATCTCGTCACCGGTATCGATCTTGAGCCCGTTTTCCCTGTCGACGATCAGCGGCAGAAACGCCGACAGGTTGCGGGCGTAGAGCAAGCTGGCATCGACCGGGATATGCGCCGGCGCGTTGGCGTAGCCGATGATCCTGACGCCGCCGGCGGTCGTCACGGTTTCCTCGGGCTTGCTGCCTTCGACATTGCCGCCCGACTCGACCGCGATATCGGCGACCACCGAGCCCGGCGCCAGCGCGGCCAGCATCTCTCCGGTCAGCAGGATCGGCGCCTTGCGGCCGGGGATTAGCGCGGTGCAAATCACGATGTCGATGCGCTTCAGGGCATCGGTGATCATCTGGCGCTGGCGGCGCTGAAAGTCCTCGCCCATCTCGCGGGCGTAGCCGCCGGCGGTCTCGGCGCCCTTCATCGCCTCTTCGTCGACCATGAGGAAATTGGCGCCGAGGCTTTCGACCTGTTCCTTGGCGGCGGCGCGCACATCGGTCGCGAAAACCACGCCGCCAAGCCGGCGCGCGGTGGCGATCGCCTGCAAGCCGGCGACCCCGGCGCCCATCACCAGCACCCGCGCCGCCTTGATGGTGCCGGCCGCGGTCATCATCATCGGCATCGCCCGGCCGAATTCGGCGGCGGCATCGACGGCGGCCTTGTAGCCCGCGAGGTTGGCCTGCGACGACAGCACGTCCATCGCCTGGGCGCGGGTGATGCGCGGCACCAGCTCCATCGAGATCGCGGTAATGCCGGAGCTGGCGTAGGCCTCGACCTCATCCTTGTGCTCGAGCGGCGCCAGGAGACCGACCAGCACCGCGCCCTTCTTCATCAGCGACAGTTCGTCGGGCTCCGGGCGCTGAACCTTCAGAATGATGTCGGCATCGGCAAGCGCGGCGGCCGCGTCGGGAGCGATCGTCGCGCCGGCGGCCTCGTACGCGCTGTCGACAAGGAAAGCGCCCGCGCCCGCGCCCGCCTCGACAGCGACGTCGAAGCCCAGCCCTTTCATCTGCTTGACCGTGTCGGGCGAGGCAGCGACCCGCCGCTCGAACGCGCGTCTTTCCTTGACGATGGCGATCTTCATCGCGCGCGACGGTCCTCTATCGGCGGTGGCGGCGGCAAGCCCGCACAATGCCGCGGAGCGAATTAATTGTGAAGTGCGCACAGGACGTTGCAGCCGCGACGCCTGCCATGCTTCCGACTTAATTCGCCTGCATGGTAGGATTTGCCGGTCTCCGCCGTGAGCCGACGGCGGCACGAGGCCACATGGTCGAGCGCCGGCCGCGGCCGGCGGTTTGTATGATTGTTGCAGGCGACGTGCGCGAAGAGTTGGTGCCCCCCGGAATAATCTCGAGGCCCCTCCGTTGTCCTTCCGTTGGAATTTTGGAGCCGCGCCGGACCGCGCGAATTCCCGCGTGGAACCGGTGAGCAAGCGGTTCAGCGATCAGCTGATCGCGGTGCTGCCGCGGCTGCGGCGTTTCGCGGGTGGCCTGACCCGAGCGGCGAGCGAAGCCGACGATCTGGTCCAGGCGGCATGTGAAAGGGCGTTGGCGCGAGAGCATCAGTTTCAGGAGGGAACGCGGTTCGACAGTTGGATGTTCCGTATCGTTCAGACGATCTGGATCGACCAGCTCCGGGCCCGCGATATTCGCAAGGAGGACGGAGACGTTGCCGAGGATCGACTCGGATCGGATGAGCCGGTGCGGCGCGTGGAAGCGCGGCTCGCACTGTCGGAGGTGCGGCGGGCGATCACGCTGCTGCCACCCGATCAGCGGCTGACGCTGATGCTCGTGACGGTCGAAGGCCTCAGCTACAAGCAGGCGGCGGAGGTCACCGGCGTGCCGGTGGGAACCATCATGAGCCGCCTCGCGCGCGCGCGCATCGCACTCCAGCAGCTGCTGGAGACGGGCGTGGCCGAGCGCAGGAGCGCGAGAGATGCAGAAGCATAGCGACGAAGCCCTGGTGGCTTATCTCGACGGAGAACTCGACGCCGACGAGCGCGCGCATGTCGAAGCCTGGCTCGCGGCCGATCCCGCGATACGCGACCGGTTGCTGGCGCTCGCCGAATTCGGCAACCTTGGTGCGCAACGCCTTTGCCGATTTCGTTACCGAGTCGGTGCCGGAGCGGCTGATCGCCGCCGCGCGCGGCGAGACGGCGCAGCCGACCGAGGCGGAGATCGTCGTGCTGCGGCCGCAGCCGCGGAACCTCGCTCCGCCCCCGTCGAGCCGCTGGTACATCCAGCTCGCGACGGCTGCTGGTCTGTTCGGCCTCGTGGCCGGCGGCGGCGTGGGCTATTTCGGCAACAGCATCCTGACACCGTCGCGCGTGCCGGCCGAACGCCAGCTGCAAACCGCCGCGACCAACAACTGGCTCGACAACGCAGCCGGCGACTACAAGCTGATGGTCAGCACCGGCGACGGGCTTGTCGACGTGCCGGCGAGCGGCGACAATGGTGACGTCATCCAAAAAGTCAGCCAGAGCCTGCCGCAGCCGGTTCGCCTGCCCAATCTGCAGCCCTGGGGGCTGAGCTTCAAAGGCGCGCGGCTCGTCGTCGTCGACGGAAGGCCGGCGGCGCAGCTCGTCTACAATACCGACAACAAGGCGATCGGCCCCTTGGCGCTGATCATCGGCTCGACCAAACAGCCGGACATCGCGCCGACCTTCGAGCGGCGGCAAGATCTCAACCTGTTGTACTGGCGGCATCAGGGGCGCGCCTCGGTGCTCGTCGGGCAGAGCGAGATCGGCTATCTGTGGGGCATCGCCAACGACGTCGCGTGGCAGCTCGACGCGATCTAGCCACAGGCAGTCATTGCAAGGAGCCGAAGGCGACGCACCATTCTCCATCGCGGAATGAGATCGCTTCGCTAAGCTCGCAATGACGATGCCGGCCAATAGGCTATAATCCGATCGGCGACCGGATTGGGGGTCGGCCGATGCGACTGTTGCTGATCGAAGACAATGAGCGCTTTGCCGCGCTGTTGAGGCAGGGGCTGGCGAGCGCCGGATTTGCCGTCGATTTGATGGGCACGGCGAAGGATGCGTCCGCCGGGCTCGAGATCGGACGCTGGGACGTCGTCGTGCTCGATCGCGGCCTTCCCGATGCGGATGGGCTCGACGTGCTCAGCGAAATGCGCCGGCGCGGCGACACGACCCCGGTGCTGATCCTGACCGCGCATGGCAGCCTTAAGGACCGCGTGACCGGGCTGCAATCGGGCGCCGACGATTATCTGGTAAAACCCTTCGCGCTCGAAGAGCTGGTGGCCCGGCTGCAGGCGCTACTGCGCCGGCCCGGCAACTTGCTTGGCCTGGCGTTAAGGCTCGGCAATTTGACGCTCGACACCGTCGCCCGGCAGGTCTTTGTCGAAGACCGGCCGATCGCGTTCTCGGCGCGCGAGATCGCGGTGCTCGAACATTTGTTGCGGCGCAGCGGCCGGGTCATCGCCAAGTCGCTGCTCGAAAGCAATCTCTACGGCCCGGCGCAAGAGGTCGGCTCGAACGCGGTCGAGGTGCATGTCCACCGGTTGCGCCGGCATCTGCTCGAAACCGGCGCCACGGTACAGGTACATACGGTGCGCGGGGTCGGCTACTTGATCGGCGAGGGCAAGGAGCCGGCCGCATGATGCCGAAGGACGGATAGCTTGTTCCGCTTCCGCTCGATCGTCACCCGCACGATCGCGCTGCACCTGGTGGCCATCGTCGCCACCTCGATCCTGATGCCGCTCGCGCTGTACCTGATGCTCAACCGCACGGCGCTCGACCTGCAGGACACCGCCTTGCGCGAGCAGGCCGACGAAATACTCGGCTATGTCGAATCCGCGCCGGACGGGAGCCTTCGGTTCAACTTGCCGGGGCAAGTCGCCGCGCTCTACTCGGAAGCCTATGGCCGCTACGCTTTTTCCGTCCTCGATGCCGACGGCAAGGTGCTGTTTTCATCTCTGGCGAACAAGGCGCCGATCAACGACACCACACCGCGCGGAGACCAGCCCGCCTATTTTACCGAGCACCGCGGCGCGGCGACGCTTTACGGCGTCAGCCTGCCGGTGAAATTCCACGGTCGCGACGTGGTGGTTCAGGTATCGCAGGACCTCGCCCATCGCGACGTGCTGATCGACGACATCGTCGCCGATTTCTTCACCCGCGTCGGCTGGATCACCGCGCCGATCCTGTTTCTGCTGCTGGTCATCGATGTCGCGATCATCCGGCGCACGATGCGTCCGGTGGTCGCCGCCTCGAACCTCGCCGAGCGAATCGGCCCACTACGCACCGATCTGCGCCTGCCGGAAGCCGGCATGCCGCTGGAGGTGCAGCCGCTGGTACACGCGGTCAACCAAGCACTCGACCGGCTCGACGAGGGGTTTCGCGGCCAGCGCGAATTCACCGCCGACGCCGCGCACGAGCTGCGCACGCCGCTCGCCATCCTGCGTACGCAGATCGACATGATCGCCGACCGCGAGCTGGCGCGGACGCTGCGCCAGGATGTCGAAAACATGAGCCGGCTGGTGAACCAGCTTCTCGAAATGGCCGAGCTCGAAACCTTTGTCATCGGCTCGGCGGAAATCGCCGATCTTGTCGCGATGGCGGCCGAGGTGGCGGCGTTCCTGGCGCCCATCGCGCTCGCCAACGACAAGCGCGTGGCGGTCACCGGCGCGCCCGGCCCAGTCACCGTGCACGGCAACGCCGACATGCTCGGCCGGGCGCTGCGCAACCTGATCGAGAACGCGCTGGTGCACACAACGCCACAGACGACGGTCGAGATCGCGATTGACGCGCGCGGTGCGATCTCGGTCCACGACCGCGGACCGGGCGTGCCGCCAGCCGAGCGCGAGCAAATCTTCCACCGCTTTTGGCGGCGCGACCGGCGGCGGCAAGGCAGTTCCGGGTTGGGACTGTCGATCGTCGCGCGCATCGCCGAGCGGCACGGCGCGCGGGTTTCGGTCGCCGACCGCCCCGGGGGCGGAGCCACGTTCACACTGAGTTTTTCGGCGCTGGCCGGCGAGCCGGAAAGCGCGCCGCGCGAGCTTGCCGCCGCGAAGTGACCGGCGCGCCTATTCGGCGTGCTCGGATTGCAGCTGGATGTAATTCTCGATGCCGATCTTCGGGATCAGCCCGAGCTGGGTTTCGAGGAAATCGACATGCTCTTCCTCGCTCTCGAGGATGTCCTCGAACAGCTCTCGACTGATGTAGTCCTTGACCGTCTCGCAATAGGCGATCGCTTCGCGCAGCCGCGGCATCGCCGCCAACTCGAGCTTGAGATCGCATTCGAGCAGCTCTTGCACGGCCTCGCCGATCAGCAGCTTGTCGAGATCCTGCAGGTTCGGTAGGCCTTCGAGGAACAGAATGCGGTTGATGAGCCTGTCGGCGTGCTTCATCTCATCGAGCGACTCCTTGTACTCGTAGTCGCCAAGCTTGGTGACGCCCCAGTGCTTGAGCATGCGGGCATGCAGGAAATACTGGTTGATGGCGGTCAGTTCGTTCTTTAGCACCGCGTTGAGGTGCTGGATGACGGTCGGGTCGCCTTTCATGAGCCGGCCTCCGCGCGCAGTCGTGCGAATAGGCTAACCCGAAACAGCGATCAATGGTTGCAAGTTTGTGTCAGTCGTCGCCGCCAATTTCGGCCGTCGCGCCGTCCTGCTCGCGCAGCATCTGGCGGACGAACGGAACGCACTTGCCGCATTGCGGCTCGCAGCCGAGCGAGCGATATACCATCGATACCGAGCAGCCGCTCTCGCAGGTGGCGCGGACATCGCGGTCGGTCAAGGCGTTGCACAGACAGATGTACATGCCATCCTCAGCTCGGGGTGGGCTTACATGTAGCCAAACTGCGAATGCTTCGCAACATCACTCTTAAGCGCACCAGCCATGCCGCGAACGATGGGGTGATCCATACCGGATCGGCGTCTCGCGCGGCGCGCCGCCAGCGGCTATTGTGAGCGACAGCAACGCCTCGTCCCCACAACGCTTCAAACAGGAGGAGAACCGCCGATGGCCGAGACCCCCACCTTTGGCCGCTACGCCGAAATTCCCTATGACGAGATGACTCCGGAGCAGAAGGAAGGCTACCACTCGCTGATCGAGACGCGCGGTCGGCTGCCCGGCCCCAACAAGATCTACGTCCACAATCCGAAGCTGGTGAAGGTGATGGGGCCGCTCGGCGCCTATTTCCGCACCGGCTACTCCTTGTCGGAGCGCGAGCGCGAGATCGCCGTCGTCATCACCAACGCGCATTTCCATTCCGCCTACCCGACCAACGCCCATGAGCGCGCCGGCAAGGCCGCCGGCCTCCCGGCCGACAAGGTCGAGGCGATGCTCGCCGGCCGGACGACCTCGTTCGATGACGAGCGCGAGCAGGTCGTCTACGAAATGGCGGTGACGCTGATCAATTCGCGCTGGGTGTCGAAGGGGCTTTATGACCGCGCGGTGAAGGCGCTCGGCCACGAGGGCATCACCGATGTTACTTGCCTCATGGGCTTCTATTCGAGCGTGTCGATGACGCTCGCCTTCTACGACGTCCCCTCCGGCGCCGAAGGCTTGGCGCGTTAAGACCGCTAAGCCTCGGGCTGCTCCAAGGTGGCCCGAGGCTCGATGCCGCTATTCGATGGCGCTCTGCGGTGGGCAACCCGCGCCGATGTCGACATATTCCTGCTCGACGATCGTGATGATCTCGCGGGTTGGGTCGGCGACAGCGGAAACTCTGCCGGGAAGCTCGCCGCTGCAGCTCAAGATCTGGGTAACCGCGCCGTCTTTCGCGCGCAGCGGCAGGCGCAAGGTTTCGATCGCGGCGGGACGCCCCGAAAGCAGCTCGATCCGGCGGCGCGACCATGAACCGCACGGCCACTCGACGATGCTTTTGAGCTCACGCCGCATCACCGCGGCGGCCGAAAGCGATACGCCCTGAAAGCAGTCGGTGCCGGTGATCCGCCGGCTCCAGCGCCGCTCGATTTCGGTGCCAACCAACCGGTAGCGCCAGTTGTCCTCATCCTCGCGGCCGATGACGCTGATCACCGGGAGGATGCGGGTGATCGCCATCGGGTCGAAGCCATCGCGGCCGGGCACGATGCCGCCGACGCGGGGCAGCCTGACCCACGCATCGAGCAGCTCGCGCGCGACGGGACCCAGACGATCGGCGATCTCGTACACGAATACGCCTTTGTTTTGACCGCCTTAATGATACAGGCCCGTTGGTAAACGCATTGCTACCGCGCGTCGGCCACCGAAGACCGGGAGCCACCTGACGGTTATGCGGAGCCTGCCGCCGTCAGGATGTCGACAAATGCCTTCAGCGTCATGCCGGGGCGGGCGCCAGCCCGCGCCGCCGTCTCGTTGACGCGGGACAGCACGCCGTCATGGTAGAGCGCGCGGGCGTCGCCGATCGGTGCGCTGTCGGCCGAGACCGCGCCGGCCGGGATGCCGCGCTGGTCGAGCGGCGCGAGGCGTGCGATTCCCGCCCCGTCCATCCCGCCTCCGGCCCGCCATCGCTGAAGAAGCAGGCATAAACGTCGGGCGCCACGGCGTTGTCGGGCCGCCCGCCCGACAGCGCGCCGTGCGACGCGGTGACGACGATCTTGCCGGCGTCCTCCGGCAAGATCATGCCGATCGAATTCGGCGCAGACGAGGCCCGGCTCGCCGGGATCGTCGCGCAGGATATGGCGCGCGCCATCGCTGATCGCCGGCGGCATCTCGGTCGGCGGCGCCGCCGCGCGCATCAGCTCGGCGCACTCGCGAACGCGCTGCCCCACCTTGCAGCCCACCGCCGCAGCGGTCTTGTTGACATGGCTGATGACCCCGTGCGCCAGCATATGATCGCCGTCGCCGATATGGCAGGTCTGCGCGTCGGCAGTCGCCGCGGCCATGGTAATCCGGTCGAGAAATTCGAGGCCGACAATGCCGGCATCGTCCTTGCCGATCCCGGCATCGTTCATGATGACCGCGCGCACCGGTTATTTCGCGGCATTGTAGGCGTTGTAGCGCCCGCCATAGGAGCCTGAGACGGCGACGTGGAAGCGATGCTCGTCACGCAGGTTCGAGCAGCTCGCGACGGTCACGATCCTGACGGCTCCGTCTGATGCGGTCATGGGCGGCTCCAATCCGGATCGACTACCGGCCCTCTAAAATGGCAGCCGCACCGATTACCACGGCCGCATACCGCTGACACAGGGAAAGCGCCGCCAGCCGCTAGGCACAGGTTCTCGCCGGCGAAGGCGCCGACGAGACAGCACGGACAGTGCTCGGCTAGACCGCGTGCACGGTCGCTTCGCGCCGCCACAGGCGAAGCTCGCGGCAGCGCGCGACAAAGCCGGCAGCGTCCTTGGTGCTCTTGACCGCAACGACGCCGTCGTCAGCGGCGATACCGGCCGCATCGAGCAACGGCTTGGCCGCCTCGGCATAAGCGATGAACTTCGCGTGGGCGAAGGCATCGTTGACAAAGTCTTTGGCCGTCGCCTCGCGCGCCAGAAGCTTGGCGCCGTCAGCCGACGCCAAGATCGCCACCGCGTCGTAAAGCACCGAAGGGCCGCCATTGACCTTCTGCTGGGCCGGTCGCTTTTTGCCCGCGCTGTCGGTGAAGCCGCCGACCTTGGGCGCGACAAGCTCGACCAGCGCTCCCTCCTCGGCTGCCGCCTTCTCGAAGGCGGCGAGCAGCCCGGCATCGACGCCATCGGTCACCAGAATGCCGAGTTTGCGGCCCTTGAAGGTCTTCGGCCCGTTCTTGGCAATGCTGAGCGCTGACGATGGCGGCAGGTCGGTGATCACCTTGCGCGCTGGCTCGGCCGCCTGGGGCATCGCGTCAAGGCCGAGCCCGTCCGCCACCTTTTTCGCGAGGTCGGCATCGACATTCATGAGATGCGCGACCATGCGGGTCCGGATCGCCGGGTTCTCGCATTTGCTGAGCTCGAAGACGAACGCATCCTTGACGTGAGTTTGCTCGGTGTCGGTCTGGCTGACGTAGAACTGCCGTGCCTGGCTATAATGATCGGCAAATTTCTCGCCTCGCACGCGCTGCTTCGGCGCGGCGATCGGTTCCGCAAAGCTGTGGAAGCCCTGCGGCGTCTCGCGCGGGCCCTCACCCCACGAATTCGGCTCGTAGTTGACCCGGCCCTTGGGGTTGAGCATCGCCATATGCCCGTCCTGCTGCAGGGTGTGAAATGGGCATTTCGGCGCGTTGACCGGCAGGTGGGTAAAATTCGGGCTGCCGAGCCGTTTCAGTTGGGTGTCGAGATACGAAAAATTGCGGCCCTGCAGCAGCGGGTCGTTGGTAAAATCGATGCCGGGCACGATGTTCTGCGTGCAGAACGCGACCTGCTCGGTCTCGGCAAAGAAATTGTCCACGCAGCGGTCGAGCACCAGCCGGCCGACACGCCGGATCGGCACCATCTCCTCCGGGATAAGCTTGGTCGCGTCCAGAACGTCGAACTGGAATTTGTCGGCGAAATCGTCGTCGAACAACTGCAGCCCGAGCTCCCATTCCGGAAAGTCGCCGCTTTGGATCGCATTCCACAGATCGCGGCGATGGAAGTCCGGATCGGCGCCGTTGATCTTGACCGCCTCGTTCCACACCACCGATTGCAGCCCGAGCTTGGGCTTCCAGTGGAATTTGACAAAGGTGGATTTGCCCTGGGCGTTGACCATGCGGAAGGTGTGGACGCCGAACCCCTCCATAAAGCGGAACGAGCGCGGGATCGCGCGGTCGGACATCGCCCACATCAGCATGTGGGTCGCTTCGGGCATCAGCGAGACGAAGTCCCAGAAATTGTCGTGCGCGCTCGCCGCCTGGGGAAAGCCGCGGTCAGGCTCCTCCTTTACCGCGTGGATGAGGTCGGGAAATTTGATGGCGTCCTGAATGAAGAAAACCGGAATGTTGTTTCCGACGAGGTCCCAATTGCCCTGCTTGGTATAGAGCTTGACTGCGAAGCCGCGCACATCGCGCGCCAAGTCGGCCGAGCCCTTGTTGCCAGCGACGGTCGAGAAGCGGACAAAGGCGGGCGTCTTCTCACCCGGGCGTTGGAACAAATCAGCCGCGGTAATGTCGCCCAGCGCCTCGTAGGTCTCGAAGAAGCCGTGGGCGCCATACCCACGGGCGTGGACGACCCGCTCGGGTATGCGCTCGTGGTCGAAATGAAAGATCTTTTCGCGGAGATGGGAGTCCTCCAGCAAGGTCGGGCCGCGCGCGCCGGCTTTCAGCGAGTTCTGGTCGTCGGAGACCGGAATCCCCTGCTGCGTCGTAAGCGCATCGACGCCGTGGCCGGCGATCTGATGGGTTTCACCGCCCGGACCGCGTTGGATTTCCGCGTCAGCCAGGCGGACCGTGGGCAGCTTGTCAGTCTGTCGTGATGCAGCCATCGAGGTCTCCTCGGTCGGGCAGAGAAAGGGCGCGCGCACATTGGCGCCGCATCGAACCTAACGCTTCCCCTGTCGCTTGGTGCCATTGCCGGCGCCGGGCCGCGTTGGCCCTATCCGCCGCGCGCCGACATCGCGTAGCATGACGGCAACAAATTAGCGGAGGAGGCCGCCATGCTGATTGTCGACGCACAGGTCCACATCTGGTCCGCAGGCCCGCCCGGCAACCCGTCGCACCGCCAGGTCAATTCCTATACGGCGGAAGAATGCATCCGCGACATGGACGAGGCCGGGGTCAGCGCCTGCCTGCTGCACCCGCCGGGCTGGGACCCGAATTCGGGCAAAATCTCCGAGGAGGCGGCCGCCAAATACCCAACCCGTTTTGGCATCCTCGGTAATTTCCCGCTCGACAAGCCGGAAAGCCGCGGCCTCATCGACGGCTGGAAGAAGCGGCCGGGCATGCTCGGACTGCGCTATGCCTTCACCGCGCCGCACCAGGCGAACTGGATGACCGACGGCACGATGGACTGGCTGTGGCCGGCGGCCGAGAAGGCCGGCATCCCGATCGCGCTGATGGCGTCGAACTATTTGCCGCTGGTCGGCCAGATCGCCGAGAAGCACCCCGGCCTCAAGCTCCTGATCGACCACTACGCGCGGGTGCGCGGCGGCTCGGACGACGCGGCGCACGGCAACCAGCCGCAACTCCTGGCACTCGCCAAATACAAGAACGTCGGGGTCAAGTGCACCGGCGCGCCGGGAAACTCGTCGCAGGCCTACCCCTACCGCAACATCCACAAATACACGCAGCAGATCGTCGAGGCCTTCGGGCCGGAGCGCAGCTTCTGGGGCACCGACATCACCCGCATGCCGTGCTCGTGGACGCAGTGCGTGACGATGTTCACAGAGGAAATGCCGTGGCTCAAGGGCCGCGACCTCGAAATGGTCATGGGCCGCGCGGTGTGCGAATGGCTCGGATGGAAGCTGCAGTAGCGGCTGATTGAGATGACGTCCCGGCGGTGAACCTGGACGTCATTCCGTCATAGCCGGCTCGCCGAGCGACAGCATCAGCCGGTTCGCCCAATTGAAGAACGCGGCGGCGTGGATCACGTCGGCGATCGCCAGGTCATCCAAGCCCGCGCGGCGCAGGCGCTCGACATGCTCCGGCCCGAACGCGATCGGCGTCGCGCTCAGCGCTACCGCGGCGGCGACGATCGCGTTCCAGCGCTCGCCGAGATCGGCGCCGACGCCCTCGTCCAAAAGGCGCTGCACGTCGGCCTCGCGCTTCGAATAGGTCGCCGAAAAGCGGGAATGCACCGAGGCGCAATAGATGCAGCCGTTGAAACGCGAAGTCGCGGCGGCGGCCAGCTCGCGCTCCGCCCGCGGCAGGCCGGAATCCTGATTGTAGAAGATGTCCTTGTCCGTCAGCGTGCGCGCCTTGAGCGCGTCGGGGTCGCGCGCCAGCAGGCGGAAATACGCGGATTTGGCGCGCGCGGCGTCGACGAGAGCCGCCATGTGGCGCTCGGTCAACTCGGCGAGCGCCAGCGGTTCGAGCCAGGGCAGCCAATCGAGCAAAGCGCGGGTGAAGACAATGGGAGCCGTGTGCGGCGGCGGTTCGAGAATCGTATCGGTCATCGCGGAAGCCTCGTGTCAGACGGCGCCGGCCAGCGCGCGCAATCCGGTGACCGCCCGGATCTGGAAGGAGAGGTAAGCGGCGATTTGCGACAAGGTCACGATGTCGGTGGGCGACCAGCCGGCATCGAGCAGCGATTGCAGCGCCGGCGGCGCCGCGTCGCGCGGATGGAACAACAGCATGTGCAGATGCTCGAACGCGGCGGCGAGGCGCGGCCCAAGCGCGTGTCGGATTTCGGACGCGACGCGATGGGTGGGTCCGGCGGTGTTCTCGCGGCTCAAGGGGCCGACCGGAAACGACCCGTATGGGCCTTGTCCTTTGGCCGATGCGAGGGCCGTGTCAATCGCACCGCGCAGTTCCGCTAACGCGCCGCTTTCGGCGAGGCGAGCGGCGTAGAACGCGGCGATCTCCGCCTCGCCATGCAGGCCGGTGACGAAGACCGCCATCGCGAAGCGCTCCGTTGCCGTGATCCCGCCGACATCTTCCGGCGCGAACAGCGCGCGATAGCTGGCCTGCGCCTGCTCGCGCGTTTGCTTGCGGCGGCCGCGGATCGCGTCCAGCGCCGAGCCCGGCTCAACTCCGACCAGCGCGTCGATGACGTCCATGTCCATCGTGGTATGCCCTTCCCTGCCGGCCGTCACGCGACGTGCCTCGCGGTCGCCGTATCGCTCCGCACCCAGCCCAGCGCCGGGGCCACCGCCTCGGCGACCAGCTCGATCGAGCGCAGAATGAAGGGATGCGGCGGGTCGACCGAGTGCGACTGCACGGTCAGGTCGGTGGCGCGGGCGAGCACGCTGTCGGCGCGCAGCGAGGCGATTACCTCATCCGGCGTGCCGATATGGATGTCCATCGCGGCGATCTGGTCGTACACCGATAGGCCCTCGACAAAGCCGGTCCGCCCCATCGCGGCGAAGCGCGCCTTCTGTCGCTTCAAGCCGATCTCGGCCAGCCGCAACGCTTCGCGGCGGTCCTCGGCGACGAAGACCGTGCGCGACGCGAGGATGCGCGGCGCGCGTCCCCGTGGCAGCGCCGCGAGATAGGCGTCGATCATCGGGTTCTGGATCTCGGGGAGCGACAGATATGGCGCCCCCGCCGGCCGAGGCTGCGTGCGCGACAGCATCAGCCCGTCGCCCGCCGCGCCGGCACGCCGCGCCCCTTCGACATTGAAGGTTGCCTGCCAGACGCGATCGACAAGGCCGGGATTGGGCGGATACAGCTCACCGCCGCCGGGCAGCTTGCGCCCCGACCAGGCGTCGGTGAGCACGCGGTGATGCCGCACCAGCAGCGCCGTCCGTTCGTCGCTGTCGAGGGCGAACGCCTTGTACGCCGAGAGATTGCCGCCCGGTCCGACCCCTACCTCGAGGCGGCCGCCGCACATCAGGTCGAGCACCGCGGCGTCTTCCGCCACGCGAAGCGGCAGCTCCAGCGGCAGGGTGACAATGCCTGTCCCCAGGCGAATGCGCGTCGTCTGCGCCGCGACCCGCGCCAGGAACACAAAGGGCGCCGGCAGGCCGCCTTCGTCCTCGTGGAAATGGTGCTGCGCAACCCAGGCCGAATCGAAGCCATAGCGCTCGGCGTGCACGATCTGCGCGATCGCCAGGCGGTAGCGCTCGGCCGCGTCCGCCTGATCGAGCAGGCGGGTGAAAAAGCCGAGACGTATCGGCGGCTTGGCTGTCGTCATCCGATCGATCTAGACCTTCTCCGCAATGTCACCCTATCGCCAAGGCGGCACGGGGTCATCAACCACATATTTTTTGTTCCGTGCCAAGTCCGCACCAAATCGGCCAAAATGCGGCTTGAGAGATGGAGCGCGCCATGGCCGATCTGGAGCCGATCCCCTATTCCGACGAGCAAATCCGCCGCATTTTGAGCACGGTGCGGACGATCGCGATGGTCGGCGCAAGCACCAACTGGAATCGGCCCAGCTATTTCGTGATGAAGTACTTGCAGGGCAAAGGCTACCGGGTGATCCCGGTCAACCCGACCGCCGCCGGGCAGACGCTGCTCGGCGAGACGGTCTACGCCTCCCTCAAAGACGTTCCCGACAAGATCGACATGGTCGACATGTTCCGCGCCGCCAAGGAGGCGCCGGCGGTGGTCGCCGACGCGATCGCGATCGGCGCCAAGGTGGTGTGGATGCAGCTCGGCATCCGCAACGACGAGGCGGCGGCGGTAGGTGAAGCCGCCGGGCTCGAAGTCATCATGAACCGCTGCCCGAAGATCGAGTTCGGCCGGCTGGGCGGCGAATTGTCGTGGAGCGGCGTCAACAGCGGCATCATCCAAAACCGCGCGCCGCAAGCGCCGCGCCCGCGCCAGTTCAAGGAGCGGCCTTCGGCCTCCGCCAATCTCACCTACGGCTTCGAGACACGCGCGATCCATGCCGGTGCCGCGCCCGACCCGACGACCGGCGCGCGCTCGACGCCGATCTACCAGACGACCGCCTATGTGTTCGACGATGTCGACCATGCCGCCTCGCTCTTCAACCTGCACAATTTCGGCTACATCTATTCGCGCCTCACCAACCCGACCGTGGCGGTGATGGAAGAGCGCATCGCCAGCCTCGAAGGCGGGCGCGCGGCGGTCGCCGCCGCCTCCGGTCACGCGGCGCAATTCCTCATCTTCGCGACGATGATGGAGCCGGGCGACGAGTTCGTCGCCTCGCGCAATCTCTATGGCGGATCGCTGACCCAGTTCGGCCTGTCGTTCAAGAAACTCGGCTGGACCTGCCATTTCGTCGACCCGGTGGACCCGGAAAATTTCCGCAAGGCGATCACGCCGAAGACCAAGGCGATCTTTCTCGAAAACCTCGCCAATCCGGGCGGCATCGTGGTCGACATCCAGCGCGTCGCGGAGGTTGCCCACACGGCCGGCATCCCGCTCATCGTCGACAACACGCTGGCGACGCCCTATTTGTGCCGGCCGATCGAGCACGGTGCCGACCTTGTCGTACATTCGACGACGAAGTTCCTCTCGGGACACGGCAACGCGCTCGGCGGCGCGGTGGTCGAGAGCGGCAAGTTCGACTGGTCGCAGGGCGGCAAGTTTCCGTCGCTGACCGAGCCGGAGCCGGCCTATCACGGTCTCAAGTTTTTCGAAAATTTCGGCGATTTCGCTTTCACGACCAAAGCGCGCGCGGTGGCGCTGCGGGATTTCGGGCCGGCGCTGTCGCCGATGAACGCATTCCTCACCATCACCGGCATCGAAAGTCTGCACGTGCGCATGGAGCGCCATGTCGAGAATGCCCGCAAGGTCGCGGAATTCCTCGCCGTGCACCAAAAGGTTGCATGGGTTTCCTATGCCAGCCTCAAGGACAGCCCGTATTACGAGCTGGCGCGGAAATACCTGCCGAAGGGCGCCGGCGCGGTGTTCACCTTTGGCGTCAAGGGCGGGTACGAGGCCGGGGTCAAGCTGGTCGAGAACGTACGGCTGTTCTCGCATCTGGCCAATATCGGCGACACGCGCAGCCTGATCCTGCACCCCGCCTCGACGACCCACCGCCAGCTGACCGACGAGCAGCGTGCCGCGGCGGGCGCCGGCGACGACGTGATCCGGCTGTCGATCGGTCTTGAGACGGCCGACGATATTATCCGCGATCTGGATGAGGCGCTGGCGGGTTGATAACCGCCGTCATTGCGAGCGCGGCGAAGCAATCTCCTTCCGTCTTGGTCCTCTGCGGAGCGAGATTGCCACGTCGCGCTCGTGCTCCTCGTGACGACGAGGGGAACTACCACGCGCTTACCAACTCGACATCGAAGATCAGCGTCGCATTGGGCGGGATGACGCCGCCGGACCCGGTGCTGCCGTAGGCAAGCTGCGGCGGGATGATCAGCGTGCGCTTGCCACCCACCTTCATCCCGGAAATGCCCTCGTCCCAGCCGGCGATGACCTGCTTCTGGCCGAGGGTGAAGCTGATCGGCTTGCCGCGGTCGAGCGAGCTGTCGAACTTGGCGCCCTTGCGGCCATCCTTGGTATAGAGCCATCCGGTGTACTGCACCGACACGATGTTGCCCTTCTTCGCTTCGTCGCCGGCGCCGATCTGGGTGTCGATGTATTTGAGCCCGTCAGCGAGCTCGGTGGTCTTGGGTTGCGCCGCCGGGGCGGCTTGTTGGCTCTGCTGCGCGAGCGCCGGCTGGGCGATGACGGCGAGAAACCCGATCGCCGCGGCAGTTGCGGCAAGGCGGATCGACATCACAAGGCTCCGGAATGGTTGCGGTTGAGGCGCGCGACTATGCCGGCTTCGCAATGGCCGTCGCAAGCGTGCGCGTGCTAGCGTGACACTCGATCCTACCCCCCAACCCAAAAACCGGAGGAACCCATGGCCCAATCGCAGCCCACTTCCGCGCGCGACGCGGTGCGCAACGTCGTTCCCGACCTGATCGGCTACACCGAGAAATGGCTGTTCGGCGAAGTCTGGGAGCGCCCGCAGCTGTCGAAGCGCGACCGCAGCCTGATCGTCGTCGCGACGCTGATCGCGCTGGGTCGCGAAAAGCAGCTCGTCGGCCACCTCGAACGCGCGCTCGCCAACGGGCTCAGCAAAACGGAACTTTCGGAGGTCATCACCCACCTCGCCTTCTACGCCGGTTGGCCGGCGGCGATGACCGCGGCGCTCGTCGCCAAGGACGTGTTCGAGAAGCACTGAGCGGAGCACCTCGTACCCTCACCCACCCCCCTGTCGCGCCGAGATCTCTCCCGCACGGCGGGAGAAGGTGCCGAGCACCGCACGCCGGGTGCGAGGCGGGTGAGGGTTCACCGCTTCGACGATCGAAAAGGAGGATTGTGATGAAAGTCGGATTTATCGGGCTCGGCACCATGGGCAACGGCATGGCGGGCAATCTGCAAAAGGCCGGCTACGAGCTGGTGGTGCACGATATTCGCCGCGCCGCGGCCGAGCGCTTTCTTGCCGCCGGCGCGGTTTGGGCCGACACGCCCAAAGCGCTCGCCGAGCAGTGCGACGTGATCTTTACCTCGCTGCCCGGGCCGCCGGAGGTCGAGGCCGTCGCGCTCGGGCCCAACGGGCTGCTCGCCGGGATGAAGCCGGATACCGCCTATTTCGACCTGTCGACCAACTCGCCGACCGTGGTGCGGAAGATCAACGCCGCCTTCGCCGAGAAGAACGTCTACATGCTCGACGCGCCGGTGAGCGGCGGCCCGAAGGGCGCCGCGTCGGGGCGCCTCGCGCTGTGGATCGGCGGCGACGAGCAGCAGTTCAATCGACACAAAAAGGTGCTCGACGCGATCGGCGACGCCGCGCGCTATATCGGCCCGATCGGCGCCGGCTCGGTCGCCAAGCTGGTGCATAACTGCGCCGGTTACGCGATCCAGACCTGCCTTGCCGAGGTGTTCACAATGGGCGTCAAGGCCGGGGTCGAACCGCTGGCGCTATGGGAAGCGGTGCGGCAGGGCGCCGGCGGCCGGCGGCGCACGTTCGATTCGCTCGGCGATCATTTCCTCTCCGATTATTACGACCCGCCGGATTTTGCGCTGCGGCTCGCGCACAAGGACGTGACGCTCGCCACCGAGCTCGCCCGCGAGATGAAGGTGCCGATGCCGATGGCCAATCTGGCGCTCGCCGAGCTGACCTCGGCGCTCAATCGCGGCTGGGACGGTCGCGACTCGCGCGTCGCGATGGAGCTGCAGAAAGAGCGCGCCGGGGTCACGATCAAAGTGCCCATGGATGAGATCAAGGCCGCGCTCGAACGCGACGGCAAATAAGCGGAGGCGCGGCGGCCGGCCGCGGGGGATGGTTGTCGCAACCGCTGCAAATTACGCACTGCTGCGATATGGTGCGGCCGCCGTGTCCGGCCGCTTCGCGCTAGAGGAAAAACCCCGGTCGTGAATGACACCGTTCCCCTGTCGATCATCGCGTTGTTTTTGAACGCGGATATCGTGGTCAAGATCGTGCTGCTGCTGCTGTTCGCCGGCTCGATCTGGAGCTGGGCGGTGATCGTCGACAAGATCCTGCGGCTGCGCGCGGCGCGTCGCTCGGTGCAGGGCTGGGCCTCGCGCGCCGCCGAGGCGCGCTCCGCCGAAGATCTGGTCGGCGAACGCTATGGCGACGAGGCGCATCATCCGGCGGGGGCGGTGCTCGCCGCCGGGGTCGAGGAATGCGTCGCCTTCGCCACCGACACGATGGAATCGGTGGCCGAGCGGCGCGAACGCATCGACCGCGCGATGCGCCTGGCGCTCGGCGCGCAATTGCGCCAGCTCGAATTGCGGCTGCCGTTCTTGGCGACGCTCGGCTCGGCGGCGCCGTTTATCGGCCTCTTCGGCACGGTGTGGGGCATCATGCGCAGCTTCAACGCGATCGCCGCCGCCAACAACACGAGCCTCGCGGTGGTGGCGCCGGGCATCGCCGACGCGCTCTTCGCGACCGCGATGGGGCTTGCCGCGGCGATCCCCGCGGTCGTCGCCTACAACAAGTTCACCGTCGAGATCGGCCGCTTCGCCGGCATGATGCACGGCCTTATCGGCCGCAGCAGCGGGCTTCTGAGCCGCGCCGCCGTCGAGGGGGAGTAGATGGCGATCCGGCTTTCGCCTTCGGGCGACATCGGCGAGGAGAGCTATACACCGCTCGCCGAGATCAACGTGACGCCGATGGTCGACGTCATGCTGGTGCTCCTGGTCATCTTCATGGTGGCGGCGCCGCTCCTGACTGTCGGCGTACCGATCAACCTGCCGAAATCGAGCGCCGCGCAGGTCACCGCGCCGCAGCAGCCGCTGATCGTCTCCATCAACAAGGCCGGCGAAACATTTATCGGCGACGACAAGGCCCTGGGCGACGATCTCAAAAAGCAGCTCGGCGAGCTGGCGACGCAAGATCCGACGCGCATCGTCTATGTCCGCGGCGACCGCGAGATCGAATACGGGACGTTGATGGATTTGCTGGGTGAGGTGAACAGCGCCGGGTTCGCCAAGGTCTCGCTGCTCGCCGAAGCGGCCGGCGGAGCCCCGGCGAAACCGCCCGGACAATAGGGCGCTCGTTGAATGTAGCACGCCAACGTGCTACATAACTTGCATGAGCAAGACGATTACCCTGCGCGACGCCAATCAGGGTTTTTCGCGCTGCATTCGCGCAGTCGAAGCCGGTGAGGAATTCGTCATCACCCGCAACGGCAAACCCGTCGCGAAACTGACTCCGGTCGGTGGGAAACGGGTATTGACTCCGGAGCAGCAAGCGGCACGGGCACGGACAATCCAACGGATGGAAAAGGGCTGGCCGCTCGGGACGGAACGTTTGAGCCGAGAAGAGCTGTATGACGAGATCATCGCGCGCAAGATCTGAAACGCGTTTCTCGCTCGACGCCAATATCCTCGTCTATGCTCTCAATACCAACGGCGGAGCTCGCCATTTTGCCGCCAAGGAGATCGTCGACCAATCGATGGTCTTCGATTGCTGGCTGACGCTGCAGGCTGTTTCCGAATTTTATTCATCAGCTACCCGCAAGAGTCTTGTACCGTCAGCGGACGCGGCGGCACAGGTTCTTGATTGGCTGGAACTCTTCCCGACCGTTGCCGTCTCGCCTAGCGCCATTCGCCGCGCGCTAAGGGATAGTCTTGCTAGCCGCGCCTCCTACTGGGACGCGCTGTTGCTGGCTACCGCCGCTGAGGCCGGTTGCACCCTGGTGCTGTCAGAAGGTATGGCCGACGATGCGGTGCTGAGCGGAGTGCGTGTCCATAAGCCCTTTACTGCGGACGGCGTGCTCTCCGATCTGACACGGCAATTGCTCGACCTCTGACCGGCACGCTAGCATCCGGCACATGGAAGACATCTACTGCTTTGCCGGCAATCCGCTCGACCGCGTCAGCGAACGCCGGCGCGACAAAGAATGGATCGCCACGCTGCTCGCCGCGCCCGAGAGCCGCGTCCTGCCGCTCTACGACCTGAAGCCGGCGATCCACGATATGGAAAGCCCGGCGCTCGAATGGCAGCCGATCGAACCCTGGCGCGCGCGCATCGCCGACGGCGCGACCTGCATCTTTCTCGGTCTCGACGATGACCAGCGCGCCCATTTCGCCGTCGATGCGACCGGGGCGGACAGCGCCTCCAACGCCACCGCCGAGAATGTCGACGTGCGCACGCTAGCGCCGCTTGTGCCCTCGGGCGAGGCGGCGATCCTCGCCGAGGCGCGCTCGCTGATCGATTGGCACGCGCGCCATGGCTACTGCGCGCAGTGCGGCTCGCCGACCGATGTATCCTCGGCCGGCTGGACGCGGCGCTGTCCGAACTGCCGGGCGAGCCACTACCCGCGCTCCGACCCCGTGACAATCATGCTGGTGGTGCGCGGCGAACGCGCGCTCCTGGGCCGCAACCAGCGGCGGCCGGGACGGCGCTTCTCCTGTCTCGCCGGGTTCATGGAGCCGGGCGAGACACCGGAAGAGGCGGTGCGGCGCGAGGTGCGCGAGGAAAGCGGCGTCAAGGTCGGACGAGTGAAATACCTCGCCGCGCAGCCCTGGCCCTTTCCCTCGACCCTGATGATGGGGTTCCTCGCCGAAGGCATCAGCGAGGATATCACCATCGATCCCGAGGAAATCGCCGAGGCGCGCTGGTTCGAGCGCGCGGAAATTCGCGAGATGGTGGCGCGCGCGGCCAATGGCGAGGACGATCCGAGCCGGATTTCGATCCCGCAGCCGCTGGCGATCGCGCACCATTTGTGCCGGCGCTGGTCGAACGGCCTCGATGAGGTTTGAACGAAAGGCCGGTTCGATGCGCCGCAGCCTCTTGATCCTCGCGCTGGCGCTGGCCCTCGGCGGCACACCGGCAATGGCCGCCGACATCGCGGTGTTGAGCGCCGGCGCGATGCGCTCGGTGCTGCAGGAGCTGGTCACGCCCTTCGAGGGCGGCACGGGAAACCATGTCACCTTCACCTTCGGCACAGCCGGCGATGTCGAGAAGCGGCTGGAAGCGGGTGAGATCTTCGATGTCGCCGTAGCGACAAAACCGCGGATGCAAAAGCTCGAAACCGCCGGGACGATTGTTTCCGGCAGCGTCGTCGTGGTCGGCCGCTCGCCGCTGGCGCTTGCGGTTCACTCCGGAGCGCCCAAGCCCGACATCAGCTCGGTCGATGCCTTCAAGAAGGCGATGCTCGCCGCCAAGTCGATCGCCTATACCGACCCCGCGAGCGGCGGCACCAGCGGCATCCACATGGCGAAGGTCGTGCGCGACCTCGGCATCGCCGATGACATCAAGGCGAAGACCAAGCTCATCTCCGGCAAGCCCGGCGCGCCGCCGGCGGTGGGTGAGGCTGTCGCCCACGGCGAGGCCGAAATCGGGCTGCAGCCGATCAGCGAGCTGGCGAACGTCCCCGGCATCGACATTGTCGGCCCGATCCCCGAGCCGTTGCAGACCCCCGACCTCACTTATGCCGCCGGTCTGCCGAGCAAGGGGGGCAACCGCGAGGCGAGCACGGCGCTGGTCAAGTTGCTCGTGAGCCCCGCCGGCGAAACGGTCGTCAAGTCAAAGGGGCTCATCCCCGGCGATGGCCGCTAGCGGCACCGGCGTCGCCATCGTCACCGGCGCCAGCGCCGGCATCGGGCTTCATACCGCGCTCGGCCTGGCACGCGCAGGGATGCGTGTGGTCATGGTCGGGCGCAACCCCGAGCGCATCGCAGCGGCGCGGAGGTTCGTCGCCAAACGGGCGTCGGACGCCGAGCTCGAGACCTCGATCGCCGATTTTTCCAGCCTCGACGAGGTCCGTGCGCTGGCGGCGGACATTCTCGCGCGATACGAGCGGATCGACGTGCTGGTCAACAACGCCGGGATGATCTCGCGGCGCTATGCGGTCTCGGCCGAGGGCTACGAGGTCACGGTCGCGGTCAACCACCTCGCGCCGTTCCTGTTGA
Source organism: uncultured Alphaproteobacteria bacterium (assembly GCA_963712835.1). Classification (GTDB taxonomy): domain Bacteria; phylum Pseudomonadota; class Alphaproteobacteria; order ATCC43930; family CGMCC-115725; genus DATARH01. Next base: position 46,037 of record CAVQJJ010000005.1, read on the forward strand.
CCCATCTGCTGCTCGATCGGTTGAAGGCGTCGGCGCAAGAGGGCAGACCGGGGCGGATCGTCACCGTCGCCTCGCAGGCGCATCGCGGCGCCCGGCTCGATGCCGCGACGATGACGCACCCGGCGAACTGGACGCCGCTTTCGGCCTATGGACGCTCGAAGCTCGCCAACATCCTGTTCACCCGTGCGCTCGTGGAGCGCCTCGACCCCGCCATCGTCACCGCAAGCTGCCTGCATCCAGGGGTCATCGCCACCGATATCGGCGACCGCGCCGGCACGATCGCCGGGCTCGGCTGGCGGCTCGCCAAGCTGTTTCTGCCCGGCCCGGACAAGGGCGCCGCGACCTCGATCTTTCTCGCCACCGTCGCCGACCCGACGCCGTTTCACGGCGCGTATGTCATCGGCAAAAGGATCGCCGAGCCTGACGCTGCGGCGCGCGACGACCGGCTCGCCGAGACGCTATGGCAGGAAAGCGCGCATTTGGTCGGGCTGCCCGCCTGATCAGCAACCTCTTGTCCCACACCGGCGAAAGCCGGTACCCATGGTTGAAATGGACCCCGGCATGCGCCGGGGTGGTGGCGAGGCGGAAGCGTCATGAAATATCTCGTCGGCTCGATCCTCATCGCTTTTGCCATGCTGGCGCCGGCGAGCGCCTCCGAATTGCGCATCGCGCTCGCCGAAGACCCCGATTTGCTCGACCCGGCGCAGGGCACCAGCTTTGTCGGCCGCGACGTCTTCGCGGCGATGTGCGACAAGCTGGTCGACATCGCCCCCGACATGAGCTTCGTGCCGCAGCTCGCGACCGCATGGAGCTGGTCGGACGACGGCAAAACGCTGATCCTCAAAATACGCGGCGGCGTCCTATTCCAAGACGGCACTAAACTGGATGCCGCCGCAGTCAAGGCGAACCTCGACCGCTACCGCATGGCGCCCGAGTCGAAACGCAAGGCCGAGGTGAAGCCGATCGCCAATGTCGTCGTAGTCGATGCACTGACCGTTCGTATCGAATTGTCGGCGCCCTACGCGCCGCTGCTGGCCGTGCTGGCCGACCGCGCCGGCATGATGATGTCGCCGACCGCGCTCGCCGCGATGGGCGACAAGATCGCGACCAAGCCGGTCTGCGCCGGGCCCTTCAAATTTGTCGAGCGCGTGCCGCAGGAAAAGATCGTGCTCGAGCGCTTCGACAAATACTGGAACCCCGGCCCCTATACGATCGACCGCGTCACCTATACGCCGGTGACGGATACGACGGTGCGGCTCGCCGGGCTGCGCTCGGGCGGGTTCGACATCGTGGAACGACTCGCGACGCACGATGTCGACGCGGTAAAGGGCGACCCGGCGCTGAGCTACGCCGAGATCACCGCGCTCGGCTATTACCTGATGTCGATCAACGTCGCGAACGGCCCGGCCGCCGACAACTCGCTCGGCAAAGACAAGCGGGTGCGCGAGGCGTTCGAACTGTCGATCGACCGCAAAATCCTCAACGATGTCGTATTCGACGGGAAGTTTGTGCCGTCGAACCAGTTCGAGGCGCCCGGTTCGCGTTATTGGGATGCGGCGCATCCGGTGCCGTCGCGCGATGTCGCGGCGGCGAAAAAGCTTCTCGCGGAAGCCGGCGTGCCGCACCCCGCCTTCACGCTCACCGCCGGCACCGGCACCACCGATCTACAGGTCGCGCAGACCCTGCAGGCAATGGCGGCGGAAGCCGGGTTCGATGTGAAAATCCAGGCCACCGAAGCCGCGACGATGGTGCAGAAGAACAGCGCCGGCGATTACCAGGCGGGTCTCGCGATCTGGAGCGGCCGGCCCGACCCGGACGGCAATATCGCGATCTGGATTGCCTGCGACGGGTTCCTCAACTGGGGCAAATACTGCAACGCCGATCTCGACAAGGACCTGGCGGCGGCGCGCGCCACGACCGACCCGGCAGCACGCGCCAAACTCTATGCGCAGGCCGCGGACATCTACCTCGCCGACCGGCCCGAGCTGGTGCTCTACCATTTCAAATGGATGTGGGGCCTCTCCCGCAAGGTCACCGGGTTCGTACCCAACCCGGACGGGCTGATCCGCCTGGCGGGGATGAAGGTCGGCGGCTAGATATTCAGCCGGTTGAAAATCGGCGCTGGCAGCAAGCGGATCACCAGCATGATCCAGCGCCAGAACCACGGCGCGTAGACTACCGGCCCGCCGCGCTCGGCGGCGCGGCGCACGACCTGAGCGACGGTTTCAGGGGTCGCCCATAAGAGGCCCTTACGATTGACGAAGCCCTCGGTCATCGGCGTGATGACCGGCCCCGGCTTAATGACGACCGCTCGGGGCCCGGCGTTCGCGAAGCGATGGGCGATGCCCTCGACCAGCGTCGCGAGCCCCGCCTTAGCCGCGCCGTAGACGAAATTGACGCGCCGGCCGCGATCGCCCGCCGCCGAACCCAGCACGACCAGGGACCCATGCCCTTGGCGCTCCAGCGCCTCGGCAGCAACGAGCACCCAGGCGGCTGCGCTGGTGAAATTGACCCGCAGGCTCGCCCGCGCCTCGCCGGGGTCGCGCTCGGCCGCTTTCTGGTCGCCAAGCACGCCATAGGCGAGCAGCACATGGTCGACCCCGCCCAGCGCCGCGGCAAAACCGGCAAAGGTCTCGGCGACATCGCCGTCGTCGGCGAGGTCGCGCATCGCGGTCTCGACCCGCGCCGCGCCGCGCAGCTTGAGATCGGCGGCGATCGCCGCAAGGCGCTCGGACTGCCGCGCAACCAGCAGCAAGTCCGCACCCTCGCCGGCATAAAGCCGCGCGGTTGCCTCGGCGATCGCCGCGGTCGCGCCGAGGATGACGACCTTCATTGGCTCACCCGCTGCCAGAAGCCCGACGAAAAGCCGGGATCGACGTGCCGGGCGAAGTCCCGCCAGTTCGGATAGCCGGCTTGGAACATCTCGGCCGGGATGCGGCCGTCCTTCGCCGGGTAGAGCCGGCCGCGGGCCTCGCGCACGATCGCGTCGAGCCGCTCCATGAGCGATAGCGTCGAGGCGCCGCGATTGGCGAAATCCAGCGCCAGCGTCGTCCCGGGACGCGGAAACGACAGCATGCCCGGCGACGGCTTATCGCCGAACGTCTTCAGCACCGCGAGGAACGACCCTTCCCCCGACGCCGAGATCGCCTGCAGCATCGCCCTCGTGGCGTCGCGCGCGGCGTCCGGCGGCACCACCGATTGGTACTGGTAGAAACCGCGTCGGCCGTAAAGGCGGTTCCAGCCAGCGATCCGGTCGAGCGGGTAGAAGAAGGGTTCATAGGGCACGGTCGCCGGCCCCGCCTTGCGCCGGCCGTTGCGGTAATAAAGCTCGTTGAATGCCTTCACTGTCAGCCCGTTGAGCGCAGATCCCGGCAGGTCGAATGGCAGGCTCGGCCCGCGACGCGGCTTTTGTGCCACAAGCGGCCCAGTCGCAGCATGTCGCGCGCGGCTCAAGATTCCGCGGCCGAGCGCATCGCCGGCGGCCAGGCAATCGATCCAGGCGACGGTATAGTCGAACACGGCGTCGCTCTCCTCGGCGAGCGGGAAGAACCCGTCGAGCGAGGCAAAGGGAATGGTCTCGACCTCCATCATCGCGCTGGTAATCGGGATGGCCTCGATCTCGATCCAGGCGATGAGACCGGTGAGCCCGAGCCCGCCGATCGTCGCCGCGAATAACCCGCTATTGTCATCGGGGCCAAGCTCGACGGCAGTACCGTCCGAGCGCAACAGCCCGAGCCGGCGCACCCAGCACCCGATCGTGCCCGCGCGATGGTGGTTCTTGCCGTGCACATCGTTGGCGACCGCGCCACCCAAGGTCACAAACCGCGTCCCCGGCGTCACCGGCAGGAAAAAGCCACGCGGCACCAAAATCCCGAGCAGCGCGTCCAACGACATCCCGGCGTCGGCGCGCAGAAGCCGCGTCTGCGGGTCGAAGGCGATGGCGCGGTCGAGGCCGGCCATATCGATGACCGCGCCGTCGGGGTTGAGCCCGCTGTCGCCATAGGAGCGCCGCAGTCCGATCGCCAGCAGCTTGCGGCCGGCTTCGGTGCCTTCCTTGAGCAGCGCCGGCAATTCGTCGCGCCAATGCGGGCGCGCCACCGCGTGCCGCGCACGAAGCACGCGGCCCCAGGACACGAGATCGTCGCTCGGCACAAATCGCGTCACTCGGCGATGGTACAGGCGATATGGTTAACAAAACCGCTGCTCGGCGGCGTAAAAGCCCGACGAGTCCGCCGGCGCTCAGCGCCTCCAGCCTCAGATGGATGTCGGTGAGGTGCCGGTCGACGGTGTCGCGAACCGGAGCGGTGGCCCTCCGCTTGCCGGCCGTGCCGCCGATAAAGACTTCATCCGGCGCGCCTTGGCGCGCAGCGCACTCCGCACGATATTCCAGGCTGTCGAAAAGCCCGAAATGCGGGAGAATTTTCGACCATACCGTGACGTTGCCCACCACGGCGTCAACCGATATAATTTGGCTACTTACGATGGAAGCGTAAGTCGAGCTAATTTGAAAAACGGGGGTCACGTCAAATGGAAGCGCGACTGGTAGATCAATGCCATAATCATATCGTACGTTGGCATTATCGCTCCGAATCTGACGAAGCGGGCACAATTGCAAGGATCATCGATGCCAAATTCGCTGGCTGTAAATAAGCCGCAAAAACAGCGTGAACATGGGCCGGGGCGGCCCTTTCAGAAGGACAATCGGGCAATCCGGCTGGGCGGCTGATGGGGTCGCGCAACGCCGCGGCGCAGCTCGACAGGGAGGCGGAGGCGCTGACCCGCAAGCCCGTCGAATCGGCGCCGGAGGGTGACCCGGCGCTGTTACGGCGTCTCGACGAGCCGGAGCCGCCTCCCCCGCCGCGGCGCTGGCGTCGCCCCGATCCGCGAGAGGTCTTTGTCGACAAGAAGCGGGCGATGGCCGCGCGGATACGCCTTCCACCGCCGCTGGCCCACGCTTCGATGATGGAGCCTTCGCCCATTACGTCTGCGGCCCCGGCGCGCGCGACGCCCCCGACCCGGCCCCGGCATGATGCGCGACACCCCCACCCCGGCCCTCCCCCATTCCAGGGGGAGGAAGCGCGCCAGCGTTTGCCATCCCCCGCCCCCTCCGATGGGTGGGCGGGGTGAGGTGAGGCAGCGGACATTCGCTCCCCATGCAAGGGGAGGAAGACCGACATGGCATCTTGCAAACTTGCCGCAGGTCCCTACCTACCCCATGTCGGCCCGGGTGGGTTCGGCTGACTGCCTCCTCGTTTCGGCCCTGGGCTTCGGCCTTCCCGGCCGGCGGTGTTTCCGTCCTCCGATCCCCTCCCGTGTCCGGTGCGTCGCGCTTCGGCGGACGGTCTGTGTCTATCAATTGGAGCTATGGGTTATGGCTACCGGCAAAGTCAAATGGTTCAACGCGCAAAAGGGTTTCGGGTTTATCCAGCCGACCAGCGGCGGAGCGGACGTATTCGTCCACATCACCGCGGTGGAGCGGGCCGGCATGGACGGCTTGCAGGAAGGCCAGACCTTGAGTTACGACCTTGAGCAGGGCCAGCGTGGCCGCGTTTCTGCGGTCAATCTGAAAGCCGAGTAAGGTCTCATGGCTGCGGGGGACGCTTTGGCGTCCCCCGTTTTCCGAGAACTGAGAGAGGAGAACCGCTTTTGGCCAAAGAAGAACTGATCGAGTTCGAAGGGTCCGTCCTCGAACTTCTCCCTGACGCGCGGTTTCGCGTAAAGCTCGACAACGGCCACGAAACCCTTGCCTATTCATCCGGCCGGATGAAGAAGAACCGCATCCGCATCCTCGCCGGTGACCGCGTCACGGTCGAGATGACGCCCTACGACCTCACCAAGGGCCGGATCAATTTCCGCCACAAGGACAGCGCCGCGCCGCCACCGATGGCGCGCCCGCAATTCCGCCGCCGCTGACCTTACGTCTTTCCCGAACTGTCGCTTCATCACCAAATCGTCATCTTTTATCGCGATGATGATGCCGGCGTTGCGGAAAAGCATGGCTCCCAAACCGTGAAAAGATTTGACATTCCGGCGGCGCTCCCCAAATTGAAACCCAGAGCGGAACACCGCTCTTTTCTTGTATAAGGCAACCACTTCTCGATGGATTTTTCTGAACTTGGACTATCGCCCGAACTTCTTCGGGCCGTTTCCTCAGCCGGCTACACCATCCCCACGCCGATCCAGCAACAATCGATCCCCCATGTGAGCGCCGGCCGCGACGTGCTCGGCTGTGCGCAAACCGGCACCGGCAAAACCGCGAGTTTCGCGCTGCCGATGATCGACAAAATGACCGCCGGGCGGGCTCGGGCGCGGATGCCGCGTTCCCTGGTGCTGGAGCCGACGCGCGAGCTCGCGACCCAGGTCGAGGCCTCGTTCGAGCTGTACGGCGCGAACCACAAGCTCACCACCGCGCTGCTGATCGGCGGCGAAAGCTTCGCCGATCAGGAGCGCAAGCTCGACCGTGGCGTCGATGTGCTGATCGCGACGCCCGGCCGGATGCTCGACCTGTTCGAGCGCGGCAAGATTCTCCTTTCCGATGTGCGCATCCTTGTCATCGACGAGGCCGACCGCATGCTCGACATGGGCTTCATCCCCGATGTCGAGCGCATCGTCGGGCTGTTGTCGAAAAACCGGCAGACGCTGTTTTTCTCGGCGACGATGCCGCCGGAGATTCGCAAGCTCGCCGACGCCTTTCTCAACAATCCGGTTGAGGTTTCGGTGGCTCCTCCGGCCTCCCCCGCCGAGACCGTCGCTCAGTCGCTGGCGGTCGTCGCGACGGAAGACAAACGCGAGGCGCTGCGTCGACTGATCCGTTCCGAGGATGTCAAGAACGCTTTGATCTTCTGCAACCGCAAGAAAGACGTCGACATCCTCTACAAGTCATTGACAAAGCATGGTTTCGACGCCGCGGCGCTGCACGGCGACATGTCGCAGCCGAAGCGCACCGAGACGCTGGAGCGCTTCAAGCGCAACGAGATCCGTCTTCTGGTGTGCAGCGACGTCGCGGCGCGCGGTCTCGACATCCAGGGCCTCAGCCACGTCTTCAATTTCGACGTGCCCTACCACGCCGAGGATTACGTCCACCGCATCGGCCGCACCGGTCGGGCCGGGCGGGAGGGCCGCTCATTCACGCTCGCGGCGCCCGAGGACGGCAAGAATGTCGCGGCGATCCAGAAGCTGATCAAGCGCGACATTCCTGCGGTCACGATCCCCGGCATACCGACCGAGGAGCTCGATTTCACTGGTGAGCGTCGGCCGCGCGGTCGACGCCCCGCGGCCGCGCGCTCGCAAGCTGGGCGCTCCCAGCCGCGGCTGTCGCGAGACGAGCCCCCGAAGGATGCACGACGCGCGCGTCCGCCGAAATCCGCGGATCGGCCCTCTGCCAAGCCGATACGGCAGGACGAGAGCCACGCCGCCGAGACCGACCGGCAAGTCAATGTCACCCTGTTTCCCAAGCGCGATCGCCAGGCACGTCCGGCGGAACACGACGACGCGCCGGTCGCACCGGGCTTCGGCGACCACATGCCGGCCTTCCTGCGCCGCGCCGTGCCATCGGTCGCCAGCCGCGGCTAAAGCCTGATATCATCGCCGCGTCTGTGCGCGATGAGGGCGGCATGAAGACGATTTTCGTCATGGTCAAATGCGAGCTCGGCAAGGCCTATACGGTCGCCGACGAGGTCGTGCAGGAGATCGAGGATGTGTCGGAGGTCTATTCGATCTCCGGCGAATTCGACCTGATGATGAAGTTCTATCTGTCCGACGATGCCGATATCGGCCATTTCGTTACCGAGCGGGTGCAGGTTCTGCCCGGGATCAAGGACACGTTCACGATCATCGCCTTCAAGGCGTTTTCGCCCGACGCGACGGCGGGTTGAGCGGGGGTGGGAATGGCGGATAATTGGGTGAAGGCGGCCGACCGCAGCGCGCTCGGCGACGGCGAGGTGATCGGCGTCATCGTCAACGGCCAGGAAATCGCGCTTTACGAGATGGACGGCGACATCTTCGCGACCGACGACATCTGCACCCACGCTTACGCCAAATTGTCGGACGGCTGGATGGAGAAGGGCGAGATCGAGTGCCCGCTCCATGCCGGCCGTTTCGACATCAGGACCGGCAAAGCGACCGCGCCGCCCTGCATCGAAAACGTCAAGACCTATCCGGTGCGCGTCGAGGACGACGAGGTTCAGGTGAATTTGGGCTAGTGGTCGCGGGGCGCGGTCTTCCAGAACAGCAAGGCCTCGCCCGCGATGAACAGAACGATGATCGTGGCTATGCCCGCGACGCCAGCGATTTCGAAGCCGAACCTTGCGCAGTCGTAGAGAAGCACCAGCATCCCCAGCATCATGCCGGGGCCTCCGATGCCGCGGTCGCCGGCGCTGTGGTGATAACCGACCCAGAAAGCAATGCGCGCCACCACCCAGACCACCGTTGTCGCGGGCACCGCGCGCATCGCCGTGCCGCTATCACAATAAATCGCCAGGCCGAATAGACCCGGCAGGAAAACGGCGAGTTGCTCCAGCGTATTTTGCAGGTAGCGCAAATTGACCCGCAGCCGCCGCGTTTCGTAACCCACGAGGGGATCGAAAGCGGGCGAGCTCAGCCGCTCGTGCGCGACCGCCTCGACGCCCATGACCAGGCAAAACAGCACCGCGATGCAGCTGCATTTCTCCGCGAAGACCAGCCGCGGCAACACGTCGTTCATCCCACTTAGCGGGGGCAGCAGGTAGAACGTCGCGAGCCACAGCGCCCCGCCGACTACCAGCGCGGCGGCCATCGGCGGGAGCATCGCGCGACGTTGTCGGCGGAAATCCGGCGTCTCGCCCATGACCTTCCTCGCGCTAGGCTAGGCATATACCCGCTGGTACAGGTCGATGATTTCCTCCTCGGAGGGCACGCGCGGATTGTTGGCCGGTGAGCCGGAGGCGATGGCCTGCGACGCCATCGTGGGTAAGAGCTCGTCGTAGCGCGCCTTGGATATTCCGTAATTCTTGGGGCTCGGCACTTTGAGGTCGTCGTTAAGCGCACGCAGCGTGTCGAGCAGGCGCGCGACCGCGGCCTGGCTCCCCTCGCCTTCCTCGGCGACGCCCATGGCACGCGCGCAATCGGCGTAGCGGTCGAGCGCCGCGGGCGCTGAGAAGGCCGTGATCTCGGGCAGCAGCATCGCGTTCGACAGGCCGTGCGGCACGTGGAAGAACGCGCCGATCGGCCGGCTCATGCCGTGCACCAGCGCGACGCTGGCGTTGGAGAACGCCATCCCCGCGGTCGTCGCGCCGAGCATCATCGCCTCACGCGCCGCGCGGTTCTGCGGCTCGGCGCAGGCGGCGCGGATGTTCTTGGCGATGAGCCCCATCGCGTTTCTCGCCATGCCGTCGGTGTAGGGATTGGCGCGCTTCGAGACATAGGCCTCGATCGCATGCGTCAGGCTGTCGATGCCGGTGTCGGCCGTGAGGCGCAGCGGCATGGTGAGGGTCAGCTCGAAATCGACGATCGCCGCCGTCGGACAGCAGGCGAGCCCGGCGATCAGCATCTTCTCGTCGGTCTCGGTGTCGGTGATAACCGTGAAACGCGTTACCTCCGAGCCAGTCCCGGCGGTGGTCGGAATGGCGATGATCGGCAGGCCGATCTTGGGGATGTCGTTTGGCACCTTGTAGTCGCGCATCTGCCCGCCATTGGCGTGCAGCACCGACATGCCCTTGGCGGTGTCGATCGGGCTGCCGCCGCCGATCGCGATCAGGCTGTCGTGGGAGGCCTCGCGCAGTTTCTCGATCCCGATTCCGATGACCTCTGTGGTCGGGTCGGAGACGGTGTCCTGAAATACGCCCCATGCCATCCCGGCACCGCGCAGCAGCGAGGTCGCCTGGTCGAGGATGCCGCATCCGGCGATGAACGGGTCGGTCACGATCAGCGGATGACGGAGGCCGAACCGCGCCATCAGTACCGGAAGCTCGCCCAGCGCGCCGCCGCCGATCGACAACAGCCGCGGTGTCGTGATCAGCGCAGTCATATCGTCCCCCCCTGCTTTGCTGCCCCAGCATAGCAAGCAGGTTGGTCGGCCGCAGCCATCTCCGCTGTCGCGCCGGCATAGACTTGCGCGTCGAAGCGCTCAAGATAGGTGAAGGGCGCCAAATCGGTGAATCCGCAGCGCCGGTACAGCGAAGCGGCATTGCTCGTCACCAAAAGCCAGCGGCGCAAGCGCTGCAACGGCTCGTGCGCGAGGATCGCCTCGACCAGGAACTGACCTAGGCCGGCATTGCGATGCTCCGCGACGATGAAGACATCGGCAAGATAGGCGAAGGTCGCCTCGTCGGTAACGATCCGGGCGAAGCCGATCTGCGTCCCCTCGCGATAGAGGCCGAAGCACAGCGAATGGGCGATCGCGCGCTCGACCACGTCACGCGGAATGCCGCGCGCCCAATGAGAGCAGCGCGACAGGAAATCATGGATCAGCCCGACGTCGAGTCGGTCCTTGGCGGTATCAATTTCGTAGCGAATCCCGCCGGCGTTCCGGCGGGCAATGACGCTCTGGGTCATCGGACACTTCCCCTGCAAGCTGGAGCTTCGACAAAGGCGGCGAGCCGGCAAAGGCGCGCCGTTTCGCAGCCCGGCCAGGGCTGCTAGCGCATTCGTCGTCGAAGAGCTCGCAGGGTGTCTTTCATGGCCGCATCAAAATGGCGTTCGCGCGGGTGCTGTCAACCCGGCTTTTTCAGCCGGAAGCGCAACACACCCCCCGGCTCTTCGCTGCTCTCGATCAGCGCGCAGCCGGTCGTCTCGCAGAAATGCTCGAAATCCTTGGTGGCGCCGGGATCGGTGGCGAGCACTTCAAGGACACCGCCCGCCGGCACGTCGCGCAGCGCCCGCCGCGCCTTCAGCACGGGCAGCGGACACAACAGGCCGGTGGCGTCGAGGGTCGCGTCAGCCGGCGCGGCGTCGGTCATTCACACTTCCTCCATGATCGCGGACTTGATCGCACGGATGCGTTCCTCGTCACGCTTGTAGAACGTCCATTGCTTGATCCGTTTCGCGCGCACCGCGCCGATCTCGACGAGAAGCTTCATATGCTCGGTGACGGTCGGTTGGCTGACCCCGAGCTTTTCGGCGATCAAGAGGCCGCACACCCCGTCATCGACGAGATCGCCATCGACCTGCTCGCGGAAATGCGCACGCGGGTCCTTGAGCCAGTCGAGGACCTGCAAGCGGCGTTCATTGGCGAGGGCGCGGAGGGCGCTGGAAATATCCATTTCGGGAATTGGCTAATTTCCTAAAATATGCCATGCTCCGCTCGAAATGCAAGATACATCGATCGGTCCCGACCGCATCGCCGCCACCGAGCGGCTGATCCGCCCTTACATCCGGCACACGCCGGTCATCACCATCGACGCCGCGGATTTCAGTCTCGCGCCCAGGCGATTGGCGCTCAAGCTCGAATTCCTCCAGCACACCGGCTCGTTCAAACCGCGTGGCGCCTTCACCAATTTGCTGACCCGCGAGGTGCCTGCCGCCGGGGTCGTCGCAGCGTCGGGCGGCAATCACGGCGCGGCGGTCGCCTTCGCGGCGATGCGGCTCGGCATCCAGGCGACGATTTTCGTGCCGAAAGTTGCCTCGCCCGCCAAGCTCGACCGCATTCGCTCCTACGGCGCCGAACTGGTGGTGACTGGCGAGGTCTATGCCGAGGCGCTGGCGGCGAGCGAAGAGCTGATCGCCAAGACCGGCGCTTTGCCGGTCCACGCCTACGACCAGCCGGAGACGCTGCTCGGCCAAGGCTCGGTTGGGCTCGAGCTGGAAGCCGACCGGCCGGACATCGACACGCTGCTGGTCGCGACCGGCGGCGGCGGGCTCGTCGGCGGCATCGCCGCCTGGTACGCAGGCAAGACACGAGTTCGTGTCGGTCGAGCCGGAAGCCGCGCCGACGCTGCACGACGCGCTGAAGGCCGGTCGCCCGGTCGATGCGCCGGCGGGCGGGATTGCCGCCGACTCGCTGGCCCCGCGCCAGGTCGGCCAGCTGATGTTTCCGATCGCGCAGCGCTATGTCGCCGAGGCTGTGCTCGTGACCGACGAAGCGATCGTCGACGCGCAGCGCCGATTGTGGGACGTGCTGCGCATCGCCGCCGAGCCCGGCGGCGCGACCGCGCTGGCGGCGCTGCTCTCCGGACGCTACAAACCGGCGAAGGACGAACACCTCGCCGTGCTGCTCTGCGGGGCGAACACGACGGCGGTCGAGTTCGGGCGCTGAACAGCCCGTCCGTCGCCTTGCCGATAAGCCGCCCAGCCCGCAGGCTGGCTGTTTTTACAGCCACGATGATCCTCGCGCTGAGGCCTTCCACTTGCTTCATCTGTTTTGCCGGAACTTTACAGGCATCGATATTTCTTGCGAGGGCGTGTGCCTCGGGTTGCGGAGACGATAATCACAACGATATAATATGATTATGGCAATTAAGGAGCGGACTTACGGGGCCACCTCTAACGGGGTGGCGACTCCGCTTCTTACCGCGTTCTAACGGCAACGGAAATTTCGATCAGGGATGATAAACGGCGACCCAATTCTGCTAAAAACGGCTCTAGCGCGATGAAGGGGAGATCGGTCATGAAGCGCCGCGACGTTTTGAAATCCGGATTGGCGAGTGCGGCGTTGATGGCGATGCCGAACCTCGTTCGCGCGGAGACGCAGAGCACGATCACGTTCGTGCCGCACGCCGATCTGGCCTCGCTTGATCCGGTTTGGACGACGGCCGACATCACCCGCAACTTCTCGCTGGCGGTGTACGACACGCTTTACGGCTTTGATGCCGGGTTCAACGTGCAGCCGCAAATGGCAGCCGGCCACACGATCTCCGACGACGGCAAGCAATGGGAGATCACACTGCGTGACGGCCTCAAGTTTCATGACGGCAGCCCGGTGCTGGCGAAGGATTGCGTCGCCACGATCCAGCGCTGGGGCAAACGCGATCCGATGGGCACGGCGCTGATGGCGCGCACGGACGAGGTTAGCGCGCCCTCCGACAAGACGATCCGCTTTCGGCTGAAGACCCCGTTTCCGCTGCTCAGCTACGCGCTGGCGCAAATCTACTGCGCGATGATGCCCGAACGGCTCGCCAAGACTGACCCCAATACCCAGGTCAGCGAGGCGGTCGGCAGCGGGCCGTTCAAGTACATTGCCGCCGAACGCGTCCCCGGCCAGCGCGTCGTCATGGAAAAGAATGCCGATTACGTGCCGCGCGACAGCGGCACGCCGAGCTTCAACGCTGGGCCCAAAATCGTCCATTTCGATCGGGTCGTGTGGAACTTCATCCCCGATCCCGCCACCGCAGCCGCCGCGCTGCAAGCGGGCGAGGTCGACTGGTGGGAGAACCCGACGATCGATCTCACGCCGGGATTGAAGAGCGATGCGAACCTGACGGTCACGGTCAAGGACAAGACCGGCGAGATCGGCTGCCTGCGCTTCAATCACCTTTATCCGCCGTTCGACAAGCCGGCGGTGCGCCGCGCGGTGCTCTCGGCGATCAACCAGAAAGATGTCATTACCGCTTTCGCCGGAGCCGCACCGGAGCTGATGAAGACCGATGTCGGCTTGTTCGTGCCGGGAACGCCGCTGGCAAGCGATGTCGGTGTTGAGATCACCCGCGGCACGACGGACTACGCCAAGATCAAGCAGGATTTGGCGGCCGCCGGCTATAACGGCGAAAAGGTTGTCGTGCTCGGCGCGACCACGATCCCATCGATCTGGGCCGAGGCGTCGGTGGCGACCGACGTGTTGCAGAAGATCGGGCTGAATGTCGATCTTGTGGCGCTGGAATGGGGCGCGGTGGTGTCGCGGCGCGCTTCCAAGGAGCCGCCCGACAAAGGCGGCTGGAATATTTTCTACACCTATCTCGGCGGCTTCGGGAACATCTCGCCGGGACCGAACATCGCCATCCGCGGCAGCGGCGGCAATTCCTGGTTCGGGTGGCCGACCGACGCCGACATGGAGGGGCTGCGCGACCAATGGTTCGCCGCACCGGACCTGCCCGCGCAGCAAAAAATTTGCCGCGATATGCAGACCCATTTTTGGCAGAACCCGAGCTACGTGCCGCTCGGCATGTATTATCAGCCGACGGCCTTCCACAACTATCTCGCGGATGTGCATGACGGCTGGCCGCAATTCTATGGCGTAAGACGCGTTTGAGATGGCCGACCAGGGCGAGACAGCGGCGCAGAATATCTACGACGACCCGAAATTCTACGAGGGCTACAGCCAGCTGCGCCGCTCCATGAAGGGCTTGGATGGCGCGCCGGAATGGCCAGCCTTGCGGGCTCTATTGCCGGACCTGGGCGGGCTGAACGTGGTCGATCTGGGTTGCGGCTACGGCTGGTTCTGCCGCTGGGCGCAGGAACAGGGAGCGGCGCGGGTTCTCGGGCTCGACGTGTCGGAGAAAATGCTGGCGCAGGCCAAGGCGATGACCACGGACGCGGGGATCGTCTACGAACGGGCGGATCTGGAAAGTTTCGCGCTTCCCGCGGGGTCGTTCGACATCGCCTACAGTTCGCTGGTTCTCCATTACATCAACGATGTGGAAGCCTTCTTCACGAAGATCCATCGAGCGCTGACCCCAGGCGGCCGCTTCGTCTTCTCGACCGAGCACCCGATCTATATGGCGCCGTCGCACCCGGCATGGTCCGCCGGCGCCGACGGCCGCGAGATTTGGCCGCTCGACGGCTATCTCGTCGAAGGTCCGCGCACGACCGATTGGCTTGCGCAAGGGGTCGTCAAGCACCACCGCACGATCGGCACCACCCTCAATTCACTGATCCGAGTGGGCTTTACGATCACCTATGTCGAGGAATGGGGGCCCACCGACGCGCAAATCAGCGCCAACCCGCAATGGGCCAAAGAGCGTGACCGGCCGATGTTCCTGTTGGTAGCAGCTCAGCGCTAGCCGAACTTGCCGTTGCGCGGGAAGCCGTTAGGCACCGAGCGGCCGGCGCCGCCCCGCGCGCCGCGCCAGGGCATCAGATCGGTCTCGGTGCGGGTACGGTTCTCGCCGTGGCGCCACGAAAGGCCGTCGGCGAGGTGAAACACCTTGGCGTCGGCGAGCTTGCCCATCCGGTAGCGCTGCAAGATGACGCCGCGGCCGCGCGCGATCTCGGGGATCTCCTCGAGATCGACGACCAGCATGCGGCGGTTCTCGCCGACAAATGCGACCGCGTCGCCATAGGCCGGCACGCAGACGCAGCCCTTCTCGCCCTTGCCGGGCGACAGCACCTGCTTGCCGGCGCGGGTTTGCGCCAGCGCCTCCTCGCCATCGACGATGAAGCCGCGCCCGTCGGTGGCCGCGACGAGGATTTTCATGCCGAGCCGATAGGGAAACATCGCGACGATTTCGTGCTCGTTGGCGAGGTCGATCATCAGCCGCAGCGGCTCGCCCTGGCCGCGGCCCGACGGCAGGCGATCGACGCCGAGCGTGTAGAAGCGGCCGTTGCTGCCGAACACGATCAGCCGTTCGGTGGTCTCGGCCGGCACCGCGAAGCGCGGGCCGTCGCCCTCCTTGTAGCGCTGGTCGGCGGCCGAGACGTTGTGGCCCTTGACCGCGCGGATCCAATCCTTTTCCGAGCAGAGGATGGTCACGGGCTCGCGCTCGATAAGCGCGGTCACCGGAATGTCGCGCGCCTCGGGCGCCTCGCCGATCGTCGTGCGGCGCTTGCCCAGCGCCGTGTCGCCGCCGAATTCCTTCTGCGTCGCGGCGATCTCCTTTGACAGCGCGGTCCATTGCCGGCGGTCGCTCGACAGGAGCTTCTCGATGTCGCCGGCCTCGCCGCCCAATTCCTCCAGTTCCTTGCGGATCGCCACTTCCTCGAGCCGGCGCAAGGCGCGCAGCCGCATGTTGAGGATCGCCTCGGCCTGCATATCGGTGAGACCCCAGCGGGCCATCATCGCGTCTTTCGGCTCGTCCTCCTCGCGGATGATGCGGATCACCTCGTCGAGGTTGATGTAGACGATGACAAGCCCGCGCAACACCTCCATGCGGCGCTCGATGGCGGCGAGCCGATAGCGGCTGCGCCGCTGCAGCACGATGCGGCGATGGTCGAGAAATTCGCGCAGCACCTCCTTGAGGCTCATCACCCGCGGCACCCCGGCGGGATCGAGGACGTTGAGGTTGAGCGGCACCCGCACCTCCAGCTCGGTGGTGCGGAAGAGCTGCTCCATCAGCAGATCGGGATCGACATTACGGGTCTTCGGCTCGAAGACGAGGCGGACATCCTCGGCCAACTCGTCGCGGACATCGGAGAGCAGCGGTAATTTCTTTTCTTCGAGAAGCTGGGCGATCTTTTCGACGAGGCGACTTTTCTGGACCTGGTACGGGATTTCGGTAACGACGATCTGATAGAGCCCGTGGCCGAGCGGCTCCTTCACAAATCGGGCGCGCAACCGAAAGCTGCCGCGGCCGGTCTCGTAGGCGGTGCGGATGCCCTCGGCCGGCTCGACCAGGATGCCGCCGGTGGGGAAATCGGGGCCGGGCATCAGAGCAACCAGCTCGGCAACCGAGGCGCTGGGGTTGCCGATCAGATGCAAGAGCGCGACGCAGATCTCACCGACATTATGCGGTGGGATGCTGGTCGCCATGCCGACCGCGATGCCCGCCGCGCCATTGGCGAGCAGGTTCGGAAAGCGCGCCGGGAGGACGATCGGCTCCGAATTCTCGCCGTCATAGGTATCGCGGAAATCGACCGCGTCCTCGTCAATGCCGTCGAGCATCGCGCGCGCCACCGCCGACATGCGGCTTTCGGTGTAGCGCATCTGCGCCGGGTTATCGCCGTCGATATTGCCGAAATTGCCCTGGCCGTCGACCAGCGGGTAGCGCTGCGCGAAATCCTGCGCGAGGCGCACCATCGCGTCGTAGATCGCGGCGTCGCCGTGCGGATGGTATTTGCCGATGACCTCGCCGACGACCAGCGCGCATTTCCGATAGGCGCCGTCCGGGTTGATGCGCAGCTGGTTCATCGCGTGCAGGATGCGTCGGTGCACGGGCTTCAGCCCGTCGCGCACATCCGGCAGCGAGCGCGCCACGATCGTCGACAGCGCATAGGACAGATAGCGCTCGCCGAGCGCATCGGCGAAATCGACGTCCTGGATGCGCTCCACGACATCGGCCATGGCGGTGAAATCCTCGCTTTGGTCAGACCGACATCATACCAGCCGCTTGAGGCGGTCGGCGAGGCGGGCGCGCGCCTCGGGCAGCGCGCGGCCCTGCGGCTCCAGCAAATGGTGGTGCAGGAAGTACCCGGTGAGCGCCAGGCCGGCGACGATATCGGCCGCCTCGGCGGACGCGTCGCACCACAAAAAAGCCGGCAAGGGCAATAGCTTATCGTGATAGGGCGCGCCCGCCGAGCGCGATACGGCGCGCCCCGAGCGCGGCGAGACATAGGCGAGGTCATCGTTGACCCCGGTCGCGGCGCAGGCCGAGAGGTCAAGGCCGAAACCAAGCGCCGCGAGCAACGCGCCTTCCCAGGCGACGTAGCTCGCCGCCCAGCCCCCAGAATCGAGCGCGGCGATGAGCCGGCCGAGGTCGGCGAACACATCGCCATGCGGCTCGCGCTCAGGGAGTGTCAGCGCGATCAGCGCCGCGGCGGTGGTGAGCGCGGCAAGCCGATCGGCATCGTCAATCAGCCCGGCCGCGTGCGGGCGCAGCAGCTCGATCTCGAAGGCGCCAAGATGCTCGGGCAGGCGGCCGCGCCAGGTGACGGCAACCAGGTTACCCGGCTGCAACAGCGCACGCCGTTTCGGCGACTGCCCACCGCGCACAAGGCCGGCGTGACGGCCATGCGCCTCGGTCAACAACTCGACGATGAGGCTGCTCTCGCCGTGCCGGCGCGCGGTCAGCACAAAGCCGGTATCGCGCCAGTCCATCAGCAATTTCTCCCTCTCCACCCTCGGGAGTGGAGAGGGTCAGGGTGATGCGGGGCATTCCAGAGACGCCAACGCGTGCCCACCTCACCCGGCCGTCGCTACGCGCCGGCCACCCTCCCCGCCCAATGGGGATTGTTTCGCTGCCCGCTCGGCCTCAAACATTGAAATCGATCCCCATCGCCCGGTAGCGCTCGGGATCGTCGAGCCAGTTCTCGCGCACCTTGACGAAAAGAAAGAGGTGCACCTTGCGGTCGAGCATCACGCCTAATTCGGCGCGGGCGCGGGCGCCGATCGTCTTGATGCGCTTGCCGCCTTCGCCGAGCACGATCGCCCGCTGGCTTGGCCGGCGAACATAGATCACTTGCGCCACGCGCACGCTGCCATCGGGTCGCTCCTGCCAGTCTTCGGTCTCCACTGTCGCCGAGTAGGGCAGCTCGTCATGCAGCTGAAGGAAGACCTGCTCGCGGGTTACCTCGGCGGCTAGCCAGCGCTCGGGCGCATCAGACAGCTGGTCCGGCGGAAACAGAAACGGCCCCTCGGGCGCCGCCTTCGCCAGATGCTGGAACAAGTCGTCGACGCCATCGCCGGTAAGGCTGGAGATCATGAAGATGTGGCCGAAATTCCCTTTTTTAGAGAGTCCATCGGCGAGGCCGAGCAGGATTTCGCGGCGCACCAAATCGATCTTGTTGAGGGCGAGAAGCGTCGGTCGGCGATCCGTCTTCAGCCGCTCGACGATGTGCCGCGTGTCGTCGTCGATGCCGCGCGCGGCATCGACCAGCAGCACGCTGATGTCGGCGTCGGTCGCGCCCGCCCACGCCGCCGCGACCATGGCGCGATCGAGCCGGCGGCGCGGCGCGAAGATGCCAGGCGTATCGACAAAGATCAGCTGCGCGTCGCCTTCGGTGGCGATGCCAAGCAGGCGGCTGCGCGTCGTCTGCACCTTCGGCGTGACGATCGCCAGCTTTTGCCCGACAAGCCTGTTGAGCAGCGTCGATTTGCCGGCATTGGGTGCGCCGATCAGCGCGACATAGCCGCAACGGGTCGCGGTGTCCTTCAAGCCGTCTTCAGCCATCGTGGGTCAACAGCGCGAGCAATCCCGCGGCAGCCTCTGTCTCGGCGGCACGCTTCGACGAAGCGGTGGCGTTGACCTCCTCCGACTGCGCGACACTTGCCGCGACCGTGAAGCGGGGTGCGTGGTCGGGGCCTTCGGTGATGACGAGGCGATAGGCAGGAAGGCCGAGACCGCGCGCCTGCGCCCATTCCTGCAGACGCGTCTTGGGGTCGCGCGGCGGCGCGGCCTTCTCGTCGATCAAAGGCTCCCACCAGCGGCGAACAAAGGCGTTCGCCGCCGGCAAGCCGCCATCGAGGTAGGTCGCGGCGATCACCGCCTCGCAGACATCGGCAAGGATGCTCGGGTTTTTCGCGGCGCCGGCGGCCGCTTCGGCCGGCGACAGCACGAGATGACGATCGAGCCCAATCTCGAGCGCGACACGCGCCACCGTTTCGCGCCGCACCAGATCGGCCATGCGGCGGGTCATCGGACCTTCCGGCTCGGTCTCGAAGCGGTGCCACAGCAGATCGGCGATCACCAGGCCCAGCACTCGGTCGCCGAGAAATTCCAGCCGCTCGTAATGCCGCTGCACCGCGCGTCGCCGACCACGGCCGCGCGGCGGGGCCACCGCGCTCGAATGGGTCAGCGCCTCGGTGAGCAACGCCGGCCGGACAAAGACATGCCCGATCCGCTGAGCGAGATCATCCGCCGCGGAAGCCGCCAGTTCCGGTGTTATCTCGGCGCTAGTGGACACCGTTGAAGAGCCGCCCGTAGCGGATGGCGAAGGGCCATTCCCAGATCTGCCACCATGCCGCTGAGCCATTGGTCGAGAAGAACAGGAATTGCGCCTTGCCGACAATATTCTCAGCCGGGACAAAGCCAACCACCGACATCACCCGGCTATCCTCGGAATTGTCGCGATTGTCGCCCATCATGAAGTAATGGTCAGGCGGCACCTCGTAGACCGGAGTGTTGTCGAGAGGGCCGTCATCGCCGACCTTGATGATCGGATGCTCCAGCGGCGGCTCGCCGGAGCCGCGCGGCAGGCTCTCGATATACTGGTGCATCAACGCCACCCGCCCGCCTTCCTGATAGACGTAATCATTGACCTGGCGCCGCGGCACCATCTGACCGTTGATGAAGACCTGGCCATTGATCACCTGCACCTTGTCGCCCGGCAGGCCGACAACGCGCTTGATGAAATCGGCGGGCTCGGGCTGCGCCAGCGGGTTCCAGAAGACGACGACGTCGCCGCGTTCCGGTTTGTGGAATTCGCCGATGCGTCCGGAAAACAACGGCAAGCCGAAGGGCAACGAATAGCGGCTGTAGCCGTAAGAAAATTTCGAAACAAATAGGTAATCGCCCACCAGAAGCGTCGGAATCATCGAGCCGGACGGAATATTGAATGGCTCGAACGCCACGGTACGGACGACGAGCGCAATCAGAACTGCGTAAAGGATAGTCTTGCCGGTCTCGAAAAGGCTGCCGGAAGATTTCTTCTTGGCGATTGTTTTCATGGCCTGTCCGGGCGGCGAAAGACGGTGGGGATAAGGCCGCGCCCGACACAGCAAGTCAAGCGCGACCCGGGGGCGCGGAGCGGAGGCAAAACATCAGACAACGGCCGGCTCTCGCGCGGGTTCCACAAGCAAGGGCTCGGCGGAGATAATGACGACCGCCTGCGCCAGCGGCGGCTCGTCGGTGATGGTGAGGCTGAGCCGCGCGGTCATGCCGGGCGGGGTGATGGCCTCCAACCGCTTCAGCGCACCGCCGGTCAGTTGCATCGTCGGCTGACCGCCGGGTAGGTTGACGACGCCGAGATCGCGCCAGAACACGCCGCGGCGAAATCCCGTGCCGAGCGCCTTCGCCGTCGCCTCCTTGGCCGCATAGCGGCGGGCATAGCCCGCGGCGCGGATCAGAGGGCGTCGATCGCAGCGCTGGCGCTCGGTCTCGGTAAAGACGCGATGGAGAAAACGCTCGCCAAAGCGCGCAATCGTCTTCTCGATGCGGCGAATGTCGATCAGGTCGCTGCCGAGGCCGAGGATAAGCACGTCAGCCGCGGGCGCGCTCGACCGAGTTGATGACCGGCGTCGCGCGCAAGGCGGCGATGATGGTCGACAACTGCTTCACGTCGGCAACCTGGATATCGACCATGATCTCGAAGAAATCCTGAGAGCGGTTGGTGATCTTCAGATTGCTGATATTGCCGCCCTGCTTGCCGATCGTCGTGGTCAGGCTGCCGAGATTGCCCGGCTCGTTGGCGATCGTCACATTGATCCGCCCAACATGGATGTTGTCCGCCTCGTCGCTCGACCAGGCGACGTCGATCCAACGTTCCGGCTCGTCGTTGAAGGTTTCGAGCGTATCGCAATCGATCGTGTGGATCGTGACGCCCTTGCCGGTGGTGACGATGCCGACGATGCGATCGCCCGGCAGCGGGTGGCAGCAGCCGGCGAAATGCAGCGCCATCCCGGGAATGAGGCCCCGGATCGACACCGCGGTGTCCTTGCCCGCGCTGCGCCGCCGCGCGCGCGACAGCGGCACCACCTTATCCTTGCCGTCCTCTTCCGGAGGGTGCGGGAAGGCGGCGGTCACCACTTCGCGTCCGGTCAGGATACCCTCGCCGACCGCGACGTAGAGGTCCTCCGTGGTCGCGTAGTTGAGCTGCTTCAGCACCGGTTGCAGCGATTTTTCCGAGAAGTCCCGGCCCTCTTGGCGGAACGCCTTCTGGACGATGGCCTTGCCGAGGTCGAGATATTGCGCGCGCTGCTGGGTGCGGATGTAGCGGCGAATGCGGGCGCGCGCCTTGCCGGTGACGACAAAGCGCTCCCAGGTCGGCGACGGCGTCTGCGCCTTCGAGGTGACGATCTCGACCTGATCGCCATTGACCAGTTCGGTGCGCAGCGGCAAGAGCCGGCCGTTGATCTTGGCGCCGACGCAAGTGTCGCCGACCTGCGAATGGACGGCATAGGCGAAGTCGACGGGCGTCGCGCCACGGGGCAAAGCAATCAGGTCGCCCTTCGGCGTGAAGACGAAAACCTGGTCCTGGAACATCTCGAGCTTGGTGTGCTCGAGGAATTCCTCGGCCGAGGAATGTTCGAGGATATCGACCAGCTCGCGCAGCCAGCGGTATTGCGGCCCGTCGGTGCGCCCGCTCTCTTGCTTGTAAATCCAGTGCGCGGCAACGCCGAGCTCGGCGACCTCGTGCATGTCGCGGGTGCGGATCTGCATCTCGATACGCTGCCGCTCCGGGCCAATGACGCCGGTATGGAGCGAGCGGTAATTGTTGGGCTTGGGGGTCGAGATGTAGTCCTTGAAGCGGCCCGGGACCACGTGGTAGCCCGAGTGGATGATGCCGAGCGCGTGGTAGCACTGGCCGACATCGTCGACCAGCACGCGGAACGCCATGACGTCGGCCAGTTGCTCGAACGGCACGTCCTTGCGCTGCATCTTGCGCCAGATCGCATAGGCCGATTTCTCGCGACCCGACACCGTGGCGCCGGAAAGCCCGCCCTCGGCGAGCTTGCCCGTCAGCTCCTCGGTGATGCGCGCGACGACGTCGCCGCCCTTGGCCCGCAGAAAGCCGAGCCGCGCGGTAACGCTGGAACGCGCGTCGGGGTAAAGCTCGGCGAAGGCCAGGTCTTCGAGCTGGTCCTTCATGCGGTGCATGCCGATGCGCTCAGCCAGCGGCGCGTAGATATCCATCGTCTCGCGCGCGATCTGACGCCGCTTTTCGGCGTCCTTGATGAAGCGCAACGTCGACATGTTGTGCAGCCGGTCGGCGAGCTTCACCAGCAGCACGCGGATGTCTTCCGACATCGCCAGCACGAGCTTGCGGAAGTTCTCCGCTTGCTTCGTCTGGTCCGACTGCAATTCGAGGCGCGACAGCTTGGTAACGCCGTCGACGAGGCGGGTGATCTCCGGGCCGAACAATCGCTCGATGTCGCCGAGCGTCGAATCGGTGTCCTCGATCGTGTCGTGCAGCAGACCGGTGGCGATCGACGCAGTGTCGAGCTTCATATGGGCAAGCAGGCCCGCCACCTCGACCGGATGCGAAAAATAGGGGTCGCCCGACTCGCGTTTTTGCGCGCCGTGCGCCTTCATCGAATAGACATAGGCGCGGTTCAGCACTGCCTCGTCCGCATCCGGATCGTAGGATCTTACCAGATCGACAAGATCGGGCTGCCGCATCATCGGGCAGCGCTCCCCGGCGGAGGGTCTACGGGCAGGCGACCGCGACGCAGGTTAGGGAGCCTCGACTTCAGGAGTTCCCGTCTTCAGGCGCCTCGTCTTCGGAAGCCTCGTCTTCAGGCACCTCGTCCTCGAAACTCTCGGGCTCGCCTTCGGGCAACTCTGCCAGCTCGATATCCACCTCGTCCTCATTCTCGACCGAGAGCCCGTCTTCCGCCAGCTCGTCCTCCTCGCTGGCTTCGTCCTCGATTTCGCTAAGCCCGGCCACACCGAGCGCCTCGGTGACGCCGAAGAGGTTGGATTCAAGCTCGATCGTCTCTTCCGGCTCGTCGATCTCGACATGCTTTTGCATGCCGCGGATCAGCGAATCCTGCAGCTTGTCGAGCGGCACGGTGTCTTCCGCGATCTCGCGCAACGCGACAACCGGGTTTTTGTCGTTGTCGCGGTCGAGCGTCAGCGGCGCCCCGGCGGTGATCTCGCGCGCCCGCTGCCCCGCCACCAACACCAGCTCGAACCGATTCGGCACCTTGACCACACAATCTTCGACAGTGACTCGCGCCATTCTGCAACCTTTCCGCCAGCAATCTGGATTCGCTCAAATATATGGGGACGAGCCCGGCCCGGCAACACCGGCGCCCGCGGCAATAACGCTCAAAAACGACGATTGCTTCCGCCGCCGGCAACCTGCCAACGACCTTGACCCTATCGGGAGGCGCCGCCTATATCAGGCTCCCCAAGCAGCCCGCCAATTCGCTGGTTGGGTCGGTTGTCTTCGGGGCCGGATGGCAGAGTGGCTATGCAACGGACTGCAAATCCGTCTACAGCGGTTCGATTCCGCTTCCGGCCTCCACCATCCGCTGGCGACCCCGGCAGGATTCGAACCTGCGACCACCAGCTTAGAAGGCAGGTGCTCTATCCAGCTGAGCTACGGGGTCGTGCGGCGAACGCACATTATGTCCTGATGCGGTCATAGCGGAAATTGTCGGCGTAGCTTTTGGCTTTGGGCGTGCGGGCCTGCGGCTCGATGATCGTATAGTCGAGGCCGCGCTTCTGGGCGAAGGCCACCGCCTCGTTGAGTGTCGGGAAACGCAGCTTCACCTGGTTCAGCGTGTCCTGCGCGCTCGACCATCCCATCAACGGGTCGGGAGTGCGCCGGGTCGCCGGCTCGTATTCGAGGAGCCAGCTGCGGGTCTGCGATCGTCCCGCCTGCATCGCCGTCTTCGACGGCCGATAGATACGCGCCAGCGCCATTCGTCCCTCTTCGCGCCTGTGCCGCGTCTCTTCAAGGGGCGCGACGATCATGGTCGGGGCGAGAGGATTTGAACCTCCGACATCCTGCTCCCAAAGCAGGTGCGCTACCAGACTGCGCCACGCCCCGTGTCAAGGATTTCCGCGGCTTTTACGTCAATCGCCGTCGCTAAGCAACAGTCCGTCTCAGAGAAGAACATCGCTAACTCCAGACAAAATAATCGTAAATATGCCGGCGTCCAAATTACGCTTCGGGGCTGCCGAATCATAAGAATGGGTGGAAGGGTAGCCGCAAAATCGAGATATTCAGCGACGGACAATTGACCTAAAGTTGAAGGCTGTGCCAGGAGTTGGTGAATGATCGACGTGTGGTCAGCCCCGCCGAGGACCATGCTCCCCCACCGATCAAGTCCCGAATGCCGCTTGATTGGCTTCCCGCAGGACGCCAATAGCAGAACCTTAAGGGCCAGATCGGAGCCAATATGCCCGCGTGATATTCCGCTCCTGGTCGAGCCGGTCGCTGCAGGCCGACGAAAGCGGTCGCCGGGGCACGCGGCAGCAACAAGGAAAATAGCCGCCTCGTTACTTGCGCGACGCCGTCGGGCGATAGCGATGGTGGCCCTGTTGTTCTCCGGTTCCGGCGCGCTTGCCTATACGGCGGCCGGGGATCGGATTTTCCCCGCCACCCTGTTGTTGCCGCAGTCGGCCCCGGCCGATCAGTTTTACGTAACGCCCGTGAGCCTTCCGGCCGCCAAAGGCCAGGCAACGACCGCTACGGTCACATACGGCAAGCCCATTACGGATGATCTGGGGTTTCAGATCGAAGACGATCTGGCGTCGGTCGATGGCGTTCCAGCGCCAGAGCGCAGCACCCCGGGCAACCTCGTCGTTGCGCTCAAATACCGGGCTGTGCTCGATGCACCGCACGAGTTCTTCCTGACGGTTGCTGTCGATCAAGCATTTGGCGGGACCGGCCCGAGGACTATCGGCATAAATCGCCAAAGCTCAACCATGCCGACCCTCTATTTCGGCAAAGGCTTGGGCGACTTGGATATCGGCTATCTGCGCACCCTCGCGGTCATCGGCATGGCCCGCTATGAGGTGGCGGATGGGCCGCGCCAACCCAATCGAGTGTTCGCCGGAGCGGCCTTGCAATACTCGATCCCCTACCTGCAATCGAAGGTCGAGAGCTTCGATCTGCCCGATTTTGTGCGCAACACGACGCCGATGGTCGAAGCGCTGGTCGCGGCGCCGACAGGGATGAACTGGGGCGTGCGAACAATCGGCTATATCGCTCCAGGCTTCTCCTATGGCGGCGAAGGCTGGCAGTTCGGACTGGAGGCGCTGCTGCCTATCAACCATGCCAGCGGTCGTGGGGTCGGCGTGATGGCACAGCTGTATTTTTCGCTGGATTACCTCCTCGCCGACACGCCGCTCGGCAGACCGCTGATCTGAGCCAGGTCGCTATAGGGTAACGATCCTCGGCGATCGCTCGGCCCGCCATGGCAGTTGCCGCGAGAGAAATCTGGCGCTATAGCGCAGCGCAGACAGGATACTTCCTGAAAGAGCCCGTAGCTCATCCCAGAATCACCCGTTTGCCCAAGAATGGCTTGAATCCTAGCGTTTCGGGTAGACAATGAGTAGAAAGATGAGTAGAAAATCGCCCTCCTAGTCGAGGGCGGCGATGAAGGAAAAACTGCCCAAATTCTTCCAGCGGGTCACCGGGGCCGACATGCTCCGGGTGTGCATGAAAGTCCCCCGGCAGCCCGGAATCTGATCCCACCGGGTCCCGAGCCCGCATCAAGGGTGAGCCGCTCCCGGAGCCGCCGAAGGCGTCTCGTGCGAAGCAGGAGCCGGAGCCGCCCCGGCACCTGAAATCGCCGCTCTATTCGTGGTCGTTGTCGGCCGCGCCTGCGTCGGAAGCGAAAGCGCCGCTCCACGGGTGGGCGCTGTCCAAAACCCGGCAGCGGAACCCGCCCAAACGCTAATACCGCTAACGCTGCACCACAGCAGGCATCCAGTTGGCCGTGCGTCGGGAGGTTTGGAGCTTCGAGGGTCTCGTCCCGGAAACTCGTGCGTGCTTAAGCCCCATGCCCGTCAGGCTTACCGTCGCTGGATGGCTGGTCACGCTCAGCGAGCAGCCTTTTCACCGTCTCCACAAGTTCCGCGACGTTGACCGGGTGGGGTAAGAACTCACCCACTCCCTCTGTGTACTCGCGCATTTGCTCGCGGCCAGCGAACAAGACCTTGATACCGGGGCGTCTAGTGCGGACTATTCGGGCAAGCGAAACCCCGTTCGGATTGCCGGGCGGAAAGGTCAACCGGGTGACCAGTACATCGGCGCGCTCAGCATTCTCCAGCGCCGACAGGGCGGTCATCGATCTCTCATACGCCGCGATGTCGTATCCGATCGCAGCGAACGCCGCCGCGACTTCCTGCAGGAAATTCTTGTCGTCATGCACGAGGACAATCTGCGCGGGCACGAGCTTTCTCCTGCTTAAAGTTTGTGGCAGATGATCGTCGCTACCGCCGTTTGACCCTCTTCGACAGACCCATCCGGGTTGCGCTCGCGCCACGCCCGCACTGCTGAATTGAAGGCCTTTTGCTCATTCCGGGTGACGGCCATGCCGATGGAATAGGCGTTGATGACCGCCTGTGCGAGGTTGCTTTCCTCTAGTTCCTCGTCAGGGATGACGTTGAGACTGATGGGCAGGTTGCGTTGCACTGTTTTACCCCGTGGTCTGATTCCCCGTGATGGCATCACGGGTAGGAAAATATGCAGTACGATACCGTACAACGCTGCCGCTTTTTTAATCATCCGGTGTGATTTAGCTGCGCGTGGTCGATGCTGAAGCATTCGCAGGCTAGGGCCTCCAACCCGTCTCGGTCACGGATCGTGATCTCGCCTTGGCGATAGCTGATGAGCCCAGAGCGTTGTAGTTCTCCTGCCGCCGTCGTCACGCCCGCCCGGCGGACGCCGAGCATCGAGGATAGGAACTCGTGTGTCATCGGCATACGGTCGGTCCCGACGCGGTCGTGGGCCATCAACAGCCAGCGGGCGCATCGCTGCTCGATTGAATGCAGCCGGTTGCAGGCTGCGGTCTGAGAACTCAGGCGAAGCAGTGCACCGGCAAAGCCGAGGAAGACCGTGCGCACGCCCGAGCTTTCGTCGAAGGCACGCTTGCATTGCGCAAGGGACATCCAGAGGGCTTTGCCGGGTATCTGGACAATGACATGCTGGGAAGGTCCGTCGCCGAGAAGCGCGGGGACTCCAATCATCCCCTCGGTCCCGACCATTCCGACTTCGATTGTCGAGCCATTCGTCATGATCGTCAGGACCGAGGTCACCCCTTCCTCAACGAAGTAGACGTGCTCTATGGGTAGGGCGGCGTCCTGAAGGACTTGCCGGAGTGATAGAGTAAGCGGCTCTAATCCTGAAAAGAACCGAGAGAAATCCTCCGGCGATAGCGCCGCTAAAAGTCGATTATTGCCGTGATAATGAGATGTCGTCTGCACGACAGGTACTCCGTCGCAATGAAGCGGGAGCACATGTCTCTCTCTGGTGCGTCGATGCCAAATAGTAGGGGCGCAATAATTCATCCTAACACGGAGTATATTATTTTAACGTCCGGCACCGTACGCAAAGAAATTTTCTATAATTACTTAACACGGCTCAAGCTAGCGCAAAAAACCGCGAAAGTCCCCTTCGGGCCGGGTTTATATCGGGATATTCCGCTGCGCGCGGTGTTTGGTAGTCTGGAGCGCCAACGATATGCCTTTAGATTCAACAGTCCTCGTCGTCGATGATGATCCTCAAGTCCTGGAGGTCGCGGCGACGGCGTGCGAGGAAATCGGCCTGAATGTTCTCCGTGCGACGGATGGTGCCGATGCTCTGAAGGTGTTGAACGAGAACCCCGATGTCGATCTTCTTCTCACCGACATCAGTATGCCCAACATGACCGGCTGGGAGTTGGCGCATGAAGCCAAGCAAAAGTATCCCGATCTCAAGGTGATCTATGTGAGCGGCTTCATCAAGACGTTGCCCTTCGGACAACACGGCTTGGGCTACGGGCCGCTGTTAGCGAAACCCTGGAGGGGCGCTCAGCTTCATGACCAGATACGGGCCGTTCTCGGGCTATAATACAGGCGCGCCGACGCGAGCTTTATTCACTCCGCCGTGCTCTGCTCGGACCGGGTATCGGCGATGATCTGCGATCCTCTGCTCAGAGTGATCCGCCTCTCGGGGTGTTCGCTCGTGGCGGCTCGGAAGATCGCGCGAGCTAGTTGTGCACTCGCCGCTCGGGCTAATACGCGTCCCTCTCCACCGTCCGCGTCCCATAGCTCGACGCGGTAGGGAAGCGTCTCTTGTGGAGACCGGGTCCGGGTGCCATTCCGTGGCATGGTGGCCCGTCAATGGCTCGCGTTCCACCGCGAGAGTATCCTGTTGCGGTGGCGAAGGGTCACGTAGCGATCCGGGTACTCTCGCGTGGCGGCATGATAGGCGGCATACCCGATGCTGCTGTGAGCGGTGACGGCAAGCACCTGCTCGACCACCGATCTCTCCTCGTTCCATAGCTCGACCCGGTACGGCAGATCGCCGTGTGAGGCCGTCGAGCGATCCGATCCGGTCGGCGGACTATCATCGGCATCGTCTTGTCCCCTCGACATTGCAAAGGGAAACGGGTTCATCGAGGGGACAAAGCCGAGGGCGTTGCAACTCATGCTCGTGACCGGCGTTGTGTTGTCATGCTCAGGGTAAAACCATACTATCAACTTACTGTCCCCTGACACCAGAGTGGGACAGAGGGAGACGAGCATGTGGAACGTCTCCAAAAGCGGTTGCGGGGCGCAGAAATGCCATTAACCGCCGGTAGTATCTATCATCCAACGGACCTTCATCGCTTCGAGCTATTGGTCGATGCGATCACCGACTATGCCATCTACATGCTCGACGCCGAAGGGTTCATCACGACCTGGGGCAAGGGCGCGGAACGGATCAAAGGCTACGAGGCGGTCGAGATCATCGGCAAGCACTTCTCCCGCTTTTTTACGCCGGAGGATCGCGCCAATCACGTACCCGAACGGCTGCTGGAAACCGCTCATGTGGAAGGGCGCTACGAGGCCGAAGGCTTGAGGGTCCGCAAGGACGGCAGCCGCTTCTGGTGCAACGCAATCTTGCACCGGATCCAGGATGAACGCGGTGAAGTCATCGGCTACGCAAAGATCACGCGCGACATCTCAGAGAAGAAGGAAGCAGAAGAGGCGTTACGGGAGAGCGAGCGAAGATTCCGCATGTTGGTCGAGGGCGTGGTCGATTACGCGATTTACATGCTCGACCCGAGTGGCGTGGTGGTCAACTGGAACCCCGGAGCCGAGCGTCTCAAGGGCTACACCGCTGACGAGATCGTCGGTCAACATTTCTCCACGTTCTACACAAAGGAGGACCGGGCGGCAGGAATGCCGGGCCGCGTTCTTGAAACTGCCGCCCGCGAAGGACGGTTCGAGGCCGAAGGCTGGCGGGTCCGCAAAGACGGTAGCCGGTTCTGGGCGCTGGTCGTCGTGGACGCAATCCGCAACGAGGCCGGGCAACTCGAAGGGTTCGCCAAGGTCACGCGCGACATCACGGAACGTCGGTCCGCCCAGGACGTGCTGCGCGAGAGCGAGCGGCAATTCCGCCTCCTTGTCGCGAACGTGACCGACTACGCGCTGTATATGCTAGACCCGAACGGCATCGTGACGAGTTGGAATGCCGGAGCCGAGCGTATCAAGGGCTATACAGCCGATGAAATCATCGGCCAGCACCTCTCGCGGTTCTATCCGGAACGGGATCGCGCGGCAGGGCTGCCCTTGAAGGCGCTGTATACGGCGACCCAGGAAGGTCGGTTCGAGGCCGAAGGTTGGCGCGTCCGGAAGGACGGAACGATGTTCTGGGCGAATGCCATCATCGATCCGATCCGCGACGAACGTGGTAATCTGGTCGGCTTCGCAAAGATTACTCGCGACATCTCTGAGCGCCGGGAGGCCCAGGCCGCGCTTGACGAGGCGCAGCGGCACCGCGCTCATCTGCAAAAGATGGACGCTCTCGGCCAGCTAACCGGCGGCGTCGCGCACGACTTCAATAATCTACTGATGGTGGTGAGCGGCCAAGCCGAGTTGCTGAAACAGCGAGTAGCCGACGATCCGCGAGTAGCCCGCGCTGTCGAAGCGATCGAGCACGCCGCGACGCGCGGCGGAGCATTGACCCGGCAACTTTTGACGTTCTCGCGCCGCCACACTGTAACCCCGGAGGTGTTCGAGCTTGCCGAGCGCCTCGATGGCTTCCAGACCATGATCGCTAGTTCGCTTGGCTCGTCGATCAAGCTGGTGACGACGATAGAGCCTGACATCTGGCCGATGCTGGTCGATCCGAACGAGTTTGAGGTTGCCCTCGTCAACATCACGCTGAACGCGCGCGATGCGATGCCGAACGGCGGCATCATCACGCTGACGGCAGAGAATGTGAGCCTCACCGGGACCGAGAGGATCGCGAAGGTCGAGGGGGAGTTCATTGCCCTCCGTGTCGCCGATGAGGGCATCGGGATCGCGCCTGATGTGTTGGAAAGGGTTTTCGAGCCGTTCTTCACGACAAAGCCAGCGGAAAAGGGGAGCGGACTCGGACTATCACAAGTTTACGGATTTGCGCACCAATCCGGCGGGACCGTGACCGTTGAGAGTAATCTCGGCGAAGGCACGACGGTCACACTCTATCTGCCTCGTGGCTACGAGACGGACCTCGAGGTGAGCGACGGGTCTGCGGCTGAAACCGAGGGCGGCGGGACCGTGCTGGTAGTCGAGGATAATCCCGACGTGGCCGATATCACTGTCTCGATGCTGGAGGAACTCGGCTATCAGGTGCGGCTGGTCAGCAATGGCAAAGAAGCGCTGACGGTAATCGGCGAGACCGATTTCGACGTTGTGGTCAGCGACATAGTCATGGCCGGTGATATGGACGGATTGGCGCTGGCGCGAGCGATCCGTGAGCAGCATCCCGGCCTGCCGGTGCTCCTGGTGACCGGCTACAGCCATATTGTTCAAGAGGCCAGCAACGATTTCATCGTCATTCGCAAGCCATTCAAGCTGGCCGAGTTGAGCCGTGTGACCTCTCGGATAATTGCAGAATCGAAGCAACCGCCCGGCACGAATGTCGTGCGGCTGCACACGCGCAGGGCGGAGCGTCCTATCTGATCGGCTATCGCGCCGTCTCGGGCTGCGATTGTTCTTCTATCCAATCGCTTCAGCCGCCGTAGCGGCTTCAACCCCGTCAGCGGGAATTCCCGATAGACCGGCGCTGCTCCGGCAAAGCCTGCGACGCCGCCCGTGGTGGCGGCTCCTGGTACGGCGACCGTCGCCAATGGGTGCTCGCGCCGAGACTCGTCTTCGTCAGTCTCTCGCAGCGAATGACCGTCGAGAAACTCCTGCATGCGCATGACGTATTTAGCCCTGCGCGCCCATGCCTCGTCTCACTCGGTCGGTTGCCCCTCGAATAGCTCGTCACCCTCATGGAACGTGACCCAGGCTGCTTGCTTCGCGTCCAGATATGCCGCGTCGGTCGTAGCCACGATGTGTCGTCGAGGCTGCCAGCACGCACACGGACCACGCCGCCGCGCGGCTGGCTGTACACCCAGCACGCACAATCGGAGCATATGAACCGGGTGTTGAGCCGACCGCTGTCAGGGACGCGCTGGATCGCTCGCGGCTCACCAGCGGTGAGCCGGAAAGCGGTCTCCGGCAGCGCCACCCCTAACGAGAAGGCGCTGCCCGTGATGTGCTGGCAGTCAGTGCAATGACAGGCGTAGACGAGGTTCGGCTCCAGGGTGATCTCGTAGCGGACTTTGCCGCATTGGCAGCCGCCGGTTAGAGGAAGTTGCATTACTCGATCTCCCTGTCGCCGTATGACGTTAGATATGGAGGGTTAACACGGCAGCATATGCGTATCCCGCGATCATGGCTCCGGTGATGGCGAAGGCAAGATAGAGGGCGAAGGCGCGAGGTTTTACTAAAGCCCAGACCGCCACCATCGCCGGGAACCCGGTCGCGCTCGTCGCCAGCATGAAGGCCATCCCGGTTGCTGGGCTCATTCCGAGCCCGATGAGTCCCGAGACGAATGGAATGGCGGCAAAGCTATTGAGGTAGATCGGAATGCCGATCGCGACAGCGAGGGGCACCGCGAGTGGGCCAGCACCGGCACCGAGCGATGTCCCAACCGCACCGACCGGCAACCACGCGATCATCAGGCTCTCAAGAGCGTAGGCAACAGCGAGCCAACGGACGAGGAACCAGCCAGTCGTTGTAGCGGTCGTCAAAAACCGCTGAGACCGCGCGGCGTCCGTCCAGAACCGCCAGACGACCGCTGGCGAAGCAATTGCCTTCGACCCGCAACCAGATTTCGACCCGCAACCTGATAACGCAATCTTCGCGGTGGTCGATCCGCAGCAAGATTTCGGGGGCTCAGGAACCTCAGCGGCTTTCGATTTGCACCCGCCGATCGCCGCGTTCGGGGTGATCCGCAGTGTGGCAGGAGCATCGAGCCAACCAACACGGATCAGCAGCATCGTCCCGAACCCGGCGAGCATTCCCATACCGACCGCCGAGATTATCTTCGCGACCGCAAAGCTCATGCCTAAAGCGCCTGCGGCGATGAAAAATTGCGTCGGGTCCATCAGCGGCGACGAAATCCAGAACGCCATCACGGGAGCCAACGGAACCCCCGCGCCGAGCAGACCCGCAACGAGCGGGATGACGCCGCAGGAGCAGAACGGCAGGAGCGCGCCGATCAATGACGCGGTGACGACCATTCCGCTTTGGCGTCCGCGAAAGACCTTCGTGGCAAGTGAGTTGGCTCCGGTGGCCTTTGCAAACGCAGCCACCACCACCGAACCGGCGAGCCAGGGGCCGATGTGCGCGAGTTCACCCGCAACGTAACCGACGGTGCGGAAGGCTTGGTCGGGGCTGTATAGGTACAGGCCCCCGAACAAGACCACGAGAGCAACAAGCACAAAGTCCATATGGCTCAGGCGGCTCGCGATCTGCCTCGAATAGACAGCCAATGGTGCAAGGCGAAGTGGTGAGGTTGCGGTTACTTCAGTCATGATGCTCTCCTCTATATAACCAGTTATGTAGTTGTTTACGATCAAGCGAAGACGTGTTCGGTCGCATCCAGTTTTAGGGGTTAGCCGACGGCGCGCGAGCGGGCTGGTGGATCAGCCGCAAATCCGGCGCAACAGTTCTCTTTCACGAAGGCCAGGGCCTCGTTGATTGCCGCTTGGTTGGGCGTGCATCGCACGACCCGACCTTCCTTTCGCTGATCGACGAGTCCTGCCGTCACCAAGCCACGAAGATGGAAGGCAAGGGTCGATGCTGGTACTCGCAGGCGCGATTGCAATTCACCGATTGCCAAGCCCTCGCGGCCAGCTTGTACCAGGAGCCGCACGATCTGGAGTCGAACGGGATTGCCAAGTTCGGCGAGACGGTGAGCAGCAGTTTCGATGTCCATGCCCCTCACATAGCGCATCGGGAGGGTGATTACAACTACAAAACTGGTTTTATAGTCTACACGGCTTGAACCAGTCTCGCGTCCGGATCACGATCCACACGACCGACAGCATTACCGGGACATCCGAGCAGAGCAATCAGCCCTGACGGGTGTAGGGGCGGGCAGCCGGACTCGAACCGGTACTCTGGTGCAAACGGATTGGTGGCCCTCCCCGGACTCGAACCGGGACGCCTCGCGGCGCGCGATTTTCATACCACTTCGGCTTTCGCCGCCCCTCGCGGGTTCGTGGTCTGGACTGTCCCTTCACCATTACGGCTGTCGCCGCCTTAGGTGCCGCCCGTCCAGTCTCTACACCTTCCCGATCGCTCGGGCTTGGCTCGGGATTAGCAGCTAAGCCTTCCCCGACTTTGAGCGGTTCTGCACCCGGCGTTTCCGCCGGGGCACTCAATTTTTCCTCTGAGTCGCGTGCGTCTACCAATTCCGCCAGAGGGCCCGCGGCCTACATAGCATGACTATTCGGAGCCGCCAACGGGGCGGCCAGTTTGGCGGCATTCGCGATGCCGCGAGCAGTTGCCGCGTATGTAACCGGCGGGCGGGAGGCTTCGGCCGGGCGAGCGCGCGTTTCGCGTTCGCGTCGCGCTTGGGAGTTCGGCCGTTCGACCGTGATTTGAGGCCAACCGGTGCCGTCGCCCTTCTGACATTGACCGCCCCTGCATCGATCGCGTCCTTGAAAGGGACGGCGTACAATCTCCGACGATCTGTGCGTTAGTGCGCAGCCCGTTGGGCTCACACAGCTGTCGGCACACAGCCGGCCAGGTCGAGCGACGACCGGCCGGACTATAGCCGCGAGCCCTAGATCGGCAAGAGCAGTTGCTCGCGTTTCGCCGGCCGCGATTTTCCCGTGGCGCCGCTCGCCGGGTCTTCGAGCTCGCCGCGCGCGACGATCTTGAGGCGCTCGGGCGGCAACGGCCGTTGGAGGGCGAGCGCCTCGTCGACCGGTGCGTGAAGCCAGATATCGCGCTCCTCTTGTGTCATAAGCATGACCGGCATCGCCTTTGAATGCACCGGGCTGACCACGCTGTTGGGCTCGGTAGTGAGAAAGCCGAAAAGCAGGTGCTCGCCCCGGTCTTTCCCGCGCTCGCCGGTCCATGGCCGCCAGATGCCGGCGAACGCAAAAAGCGGCCGGGCGTCATCCAGCGCGAACCAATGCGGGATTTTGGGGCGGAAATCCGTCCACTCGCAGAACGAATTCGCCGGCACCAAGCAGCGCCAGCGCGCTTCGAGCCACGGCAGCCACCACGGGCTCTCGGTGTTGCGCACATTGGTCACTGGCCGCTGTCCGGCCTGCGGCGGCGGCAGGCCCCAGCGCATCGGCAGCATCTCGCGCAACCCGTCGCGGCCCGCTCGCACCACCGGCGCCACATGGTCAGGGAAGATCGCCGGCAGCGGCGGCTGGTTGCCGGTCTGGTCGAGCATGACGCCGAGCAGCCGGCGCGTCTCGTCCGGCGCCTTCGTGTATGAATAGAGATTGCACATCAGCCAGGTAACCGCCGATGCAAGAAATCATGCAGATCGGCGGCACAGCGGTCGGGCACCGCGTCGCAGATATTGTGCGGCAGCCCGTCATAGACCTTGAATTCGACATCCTTAAGGCGGCGGAACGGCTCGTAATTTTCCAGCGAGCCGACCGTCTCGGCGCCGGGAATCACCACCATCGTCGGGCATTGGATGCGCGCGACCTCGCCGCTCCAGTCATAGCTCGCCATCAGCAGCACGAACTTGCCGATAAATTCCGGATCGTTCTTCGCCGCTTCGTCGAGAAACCACTCGACCAAGCCGGGATCGGCGTCGTCGGGCAGACGGTCGCGGATGGTTTCGGCGAGAAAGCCGCGCATCCCTTTGGCCTGGATTTGCGGGATCCAGCTCGACGCCTGGCTGTTCTTGAGACCCGGCGTCGAGCCGTAGAGCGACAGGCTGGTCACGCGGCCGGGATGATTCATCGCCAGCTGCTGGCCGAGATAACCGCCGGCCGAGTTGCCGGCGACATGCACCTCAGCAAGCCCGAGATGATCGAGCAGCTCGACGACGTCAAGCACCAGCCGGTCGAGGGTCAGCGGGCTCGCGGCCGGCGGCACCTCAGAGGAGCCGTGGCCGCGCAGATCGAGTTCTGAGGACCCGCCAGTCGCGGCAAAGATGCGGCACCCAACCGAACCAGCGCCGCGCGCTCCCCATCGCCGCATGCAGCAGCAACAGCGTCGGCCGCTTGGCCCAGGGATTGGTGAAGTCGTCGACGTAATAGGCGAGCTTCAACCCATCGCTGGCGACGAAGGTATTCACGTCATTTGCCCGCCGGCGGCGGTGGCAACCCAGCCATGAACTTCACGAGATAAGGCTTCCAAATCGCCGCGTAGTAATGGCTGAAATGGCCGTGCGTGTCCTTGCCGTAGGGGGTCAATACGTAGGTGCCGTGCGCGATCTTCTTCATGCCGCGCTCGACCGTGCCGAGGTCCGGCGGATCGGCGAAATCCTCGGCGTTGTTGACCAGCAGCACATGCGCCTTGATCTTCGGCAGGTCGGCCTCGGGGCTGTAGTCGTAGATCGATTCGAGCTCGTAGAGCGTGTTGTTGGCGTCGCCGTTTTTCATGAGCGCCGCGAGCCGCTTGTCGTAGAGTGCCTTGGCCGCGTCCATGGTCGGCGCCTGTTCCTGAATGCGCACCGGGCTTTCAGTAAAGACATTGCCGGCAGCCGCGTATTTGTAGAGCGACGGGCTCTGCTCGTAATTGCCGTTGTTCCAGGCCGGGTCGTGGCGGATCAGCTCGGCCATCGCGTGGCGCAGCATATAGTTGCGGCCGCTGATCTCGACCGGCTGGCACGACAGCCCGACCGTGCCGTCCGTCAGATCGGGGTACATCTCCGCCCACATGAATTGCTGCATGCAGCCAAGCGAACTGCCGATGATGAGCCGCAGATGCGCGACCTTGAGTCCGTCGGTGATCAGGCGATGCTCCACATCGATCATGTCGTGATAGCGGTAATGCGGGAACTGGCCCTTGAGCCCGTCCGATGGTTTTGACGAGCCGCCGCGGCCGAGCGCGTCGGGCATGATGATGAAGTATTTCGCCGGATCGAGCGGCTGGCCGGGCTTGAACAGCTCGTCGGCGATGGTCGGCCGGAACCAGTTGGCGCCGGTGCCGGTGTTGCCCTGGAGCAGGAGCACCCCGTTGACGATCTCACCGGCGGCGTTCTTCTTCGGCGTGCCGATCGTGCGGTAATGCAGCTTCAGCTCGGGCAGGCTCTCACCGCTAACGAATTTGTAGTCATGGATGACGTAGTCGCCCTCCTGGTAGCCGGGCCAATTGGTGGTGCTCTTGGCCTCCCCCTCCTCCTGCGCCAGCGCGGGCGCGGCAAGGGCGAGCAGCACAGCAATCACCAGAAAGCGGACGAGCATTTTTTGCTTCTCCTTGTTTGAGGTCACTCAGCCGCCGCGGCGCGTTCGGGCCCGAGCGTCGCCAGGAATTCGATCAGATACGGCTTCCACAGCTCGGCGTAGAAGTGGCTGAAATGCCCGTGCGTGTTGGGGCCGGCCGGGATCAGCACGTAGCGGCCGTTCCTCACCCGCTTCATGGCGCGCTCGACGGTGCCGAGCTCGGGCGGGTTGGCATGGTCTTCCTGGTCGTTGATCAGCATGATCTTGGCCTTGATCTTGTCCAGGTCGGGCTCGGGGTCGTAATCCATGATCGCCTCGATCGCCCAGAGCTGGTTATTGGCGTCGCCCTTGGCCGCATCGGCGAGGCGCTTTTCGTAAAGCGCGTTCGCGGCTTCGAGCGTCGGCGCCATTTCCTGGATGCGGGTCGGGCTTTCGGTGCCGAAATTACCGGCCGCTGCGTAGATGTAATGCCGCGGGTTCTTGTCGTAGAAGCCATTGTTCCAGTCCGGATCGTGGCGGATCGCCTCGGCCTGGGCGCGGCGGCCGAGCCAGTTGCGGCCACTGATCTGCACTGGCTGGCAAGAGATCGGTATCACTCCGTCCATCAGGTCGGGATAGGCCTCGGCCCATAGCCAGGCGTGCATGCCGCCCATCGAGCTGCCAATCACCAGACGCAGATGCCCGACGCCGAGCCCCTCGGTGATCAGGCGATAGCCGCTATCCACCATGTCGCGATAGCGGTAGCGCGGGAAATTCCCTTTGAGGCCGTCCGACGGCTTCGACGAGCCGCCGCGCCCGAGCGCGTCCTGCATGATGATGAAGTAGTGGCGCGCGTCCAGCGGCTGACCCGGGCCGTAAAGATGGTCGGCGAGGCTCGGGCGCAGCCAGTTCTCGCCGGTGCCGGTATTGCCCTGCAGCAGCAGCAGGCCGTTGACGATCTTGCCCGAGGCGTCGCGCCGCGGCACGCCCATGGTGCGGTAGTGCAGCTTCAACTCCGGCAGCGCATCGCCGCTGGCGAAGCGGTAATCCTTGAGGATGAAATCGGCTTCCCGGTAGTTCGGCCAGCGACTGGCGTAGTCTTCGGGCATTCGCTCTTCTCCCTCTCCGTTGTCGCCCCCGCGAAGGCGGGGGCCCAGGGGCAGGTGACGGAACGGTTGCCCTGGGTTCCCACTTTTGCGGGAAAGACGAGAATATCTTGCTTTCAAGCCATGATCGGCGCGGCACCTTCGAGCGTCGTGCGGTGCATGAGCCTCGCGTAGCGCGCCTCGTCGAACGGGGTCGCGCAATGCTGGGTGCAGCGATTGTCCCACAGCACGCCGTCGCCGTCGCGCCAGCGGTGGCGGTAGACGAAACGGTCCTGGTGCGCGAATTCCTGCAGCCAAGCGACGAGTGCGCGGCCCTCGTCCTTGGGCAGGCCGTCGATGTCGCAGGCCCAGCGGCCGATATAAAGCGATACGACGCCGCTTTTGTCGTGGCGGCGCACCAGCGGGTGGTAGACATCGGGTCGGGCGACCAACTCCTCGGGCGTATAGGGTCGCATATTGGGATAGTTGATCGCGTGCATGTCGGCGCGGCTGAATCTGGCTCGGTGGCCGGCGATCTTCCGCTTCACGTCATCCGGCAGCGCCGCGTAAACCGCCCGCATGTCGGCGAACAGCGTGTCGCCGCCTTCGGGCGGGACGATCTTGGCATAAAGGAACGACCCGGCATTGGGCACAATCTTGTCCTCGCCATCGGTATGGAAGCCCATGCCGGCGCCGCGCAAACCCAGTGGTTTGCCGTTCTTTTCGGCATTGCCGACGACCCATACCTCCGGCAACTCGGGCAGATTGAATTCGGACGGCACCATGATGTGCAACGGGCCGAGCCGGCGGCTGAACGCGACATGTTCGGCGGGGGTCATGTCGAGATCGCGAAAGACGAGAATGCCGTAGCGGAACCAGGCGGCCTCGATCTCGCGCAGGGTCGCGTCATCGACCTGGAGATTGGGGGCGACGCCGGTCACCTCGCCGGCAAACTCGCCATGCAGCGGACGAATTTCCAGGGCCATCGCTCGCGCTCCCACCGGTTTGCCGTTATCCTAGCCCGGCGCTGGGCGCTCGTCTCGTCGTCAATCCAAGGGTTTCGTAGGATGAGCTTTGTTCGGCTCGCCATCGTCGTCATCGTCCTTCTCGCCGCCGCGCTGCCGGCCCAGGCTCAGCAGATCAAATGCGGTGCGTTCAACGCCTTCGCCGCGTCCCCTGCCCCGCGCACCAATCCGGAGCCGGTCGCCACCTTTCACCGCATCAACGCCAAGGTCAAAAGCACGCCCTACCGCATCCTCTTCTTCGGCGATTCGATCACCGAGCGCTGGGACGAGCCGCGATGGGGCGCGAAGCGCGTATGGGACGCGAACCTCGCGCCGCGCGGCGTGCTTGACGCCGGGGTCAGCGGCGACCGCACCGAGCACCTGCGCTGGCGGCTCGACAACGGCAATCTCGACGGGCCGCCGCCAAAAGGCGTGATCGTGATGATCGGCACCAACGACCTCGAGCACGGCCGCCCGCCAGCCGAAGCGGCCGAAGGCGTGCGCCAGGTGCTGATCCGGCTGCGCCAGAAGGTGCCGAGCGCGCGCATCCTGCTGCTCGGCCTGACGCCGCGCGGCGGCGCGCCGTGGGACCAACTCCGGATCGAGGCCAGCCAGGTCAACCAGATGATCGGTTCCTGCGCCGATGGTCAGACGATCTGGGCGACCGATATCGGCCAGCCGCTGCTCGACGCCAAAGGCATGCTCAGCAACACGCTGTCGCCCGACTACCTGCACTTC
The DNA here is from genome assembly GCA_963712835.1 of uncultured Alphaproteobacteria bacterium. GTDB lineage: Bacteria > Pseudomonadota > Alphaproteobacteria > ATCC43930 > CGMCC-115725 > DATARH01. The sequence goes on from CAVQJJ010000005.1 coordinate 86,167, forward strand.
AACGCCGAGGGCTACGAGCGGATCGCACCGGGCCTCGACCATTGGATCGACCAGATTTTCGGGCCTGGTTAAGGGAGGCGGCGGGCGGCCCTCACCCACCCCGTCGCCAACGCGCCCGTGGGGGGTGAGGGCATGCCTCCAGCGTCCCGGCAAGCGGGTGCTCGAAAAATCCATATTCACCGCCTACTTCACGGTTTGTCGGGTGGCTTTTGAGCGGCGCGCAGGTGAGTGGAAATTTCGGGGCTTGTTGTTATTGGCTTATATGCCCCGCTAGCACGTGTTTTTGTTGCCCTTGCCGCGCAGACCGTTCCGCGTTCCCGTCCAAGCTCCGGTTTCGGACTTACAATCAACGAACCTGGCAGATAGGGAACATAATAGGAACATTCAAGTCTTCAGCAGAGATTTTTTCGCCATAAAGTCATCCCAAGCGCTAGCCGACAAAAAGCTTGCCGAGGCGCAGCCGGTCGACCATGCGGCCGCCGATCATCGAATAGCAGCGCATCGTCACTTCGGTCTCGTAACCGAGCGCCGCGGCAAAGGTGCGCCCCAGCTGGTTCGGCTCCTGTACCGCCGCGGTGAGGCGGCGGACGTCGTGCTCGAGCGCCCACGCCTCCACCCGGTCGTGCATCGTGCGGCCGAGCCCCCGCCCCTGCCATTCCGGCGCGACCGCGACATTGACAAAAGCGTCGTGCTGCATTCGGAAACCGAATTCGATATTGGCCGAGGCGAAGCCGACGACGGCCTCGCCGCCATCCCGCCCCGGCGCGGTCGCGACGAGCCAGAAGCGCGGGTCCTTGGGCGAATGGGCGAGATCGCGCTCGACCGCATCGGTCGACGGTACTTCGCTCGGCAGCTTGATCGCGAAGGGCACGCATTCGGCCATCAGCATCTCCCAGGCGCGAAACGCGGCGCCATCCCCGGCGCGCATCTCGCGCAGGACCGGCGGCGCGTCGCTTGTCGCCGCGCCGGGAACACGCGCGCTATCGGCCGGCACGATCGCCAATCTTCGGCCGGGGATCGGTTCGAGCAGTTTTCCCATCCAGAAATCGTCGGTCCAGGCGCCGCGCCTGAAGACGCCGCCGCGAATCCGACCCTCGATCTCCAGGCCGCGCTTGCGGTACAACGCCTGGCCGCGCTCGTTCAACGAGCTCACCCGCAATTCGAGCCGCCAGGCGTGACGGCGGCGCGCCCACTCCTCGACCTGTTCGAACAGCCGCGTGCCGATGCCCTGCCCGCGCCAGGCGTCGCGCAGCCCGACGACAGCGATGAACACGTTGCCGCGATTGCGTGCGAAATGGCCGGTGAAGGCCGAGAGATAGCCGACGATCGCGCCATCCTTCGTCACCGCCAGCAGAACGATGCCGCGGCCGCTGTTGTTGAGGCTGCGCAGCTCGGCATCCGGCCGCTCCGCCCACGGATGTGGTTGGCCGGGCACACCGAGAAACTCGGTCTCGGCGTCGATCCGCGCCGCCGCCTCAATCAGCGCGGCTCCGTCAGCCGGCACCGCGGGTCGGATTAAGACGGGCTGGATTAAGTCGGGATCGGGCACCGTTGTGTCCGCCGGTTCCGTTATTCTCGAACCGATGTTGCGCAGCCGCGCCGAATGGGGCAAGAGCGGTCGCATTCCGGAGCGCTTGATGTCGACCGCCACTGCCGGCCGCCACGCCAACAATTTCGATTTTTTGCGGCTGATCGCGGCGCTGTCGGTGATCTTCTCGCATTCCTGGCTGATCGCCTACGGCACGCAGCGCGACGAGCCGCTGGTGTGGGCGACGCACAACCAATGCCCGATCGGCCTGGTCGGCGTCTTCGTGTTCTTTGTCATCAGCGGCTATCTCGTCACCGAAAGTTTTTGCCGCAATCCGAAGCCAGGCGGCTTTGTATTGCGGCGGGCGTCGCGCATTTATCCGGGGATTGTACTCAACGGGCTGCTGATCGCCTGCGTGCTTGGGCCGATCGTGACCAGCCTGCCGCTCTCGCAGTATTTCGCCGATCCGAAGTTCCGCGCCTTTCTGGGCGAGTACGCGATGCTGTGGCCGGGGCCGCTGGCGCTGCCCGGCGTGCTGTTCGCCGACACCACCGTCGGCAACCTCGTCAACGGCGCGTTCTGGACGCTGATCTTTGAAGTAATGATGTATGCGACGGTGCTGACCCTCGGCATCGCGCGGCTGCTGCGGCTGGAGACGGCGATCTTCCTGCTGGCGCTCGGGATCGCCGCGATCTGGTGGGACGAGCGCTGGTCGCTTGCTTGGCTCGGGTATCTGCGCGGCTGGCTGTGGATGCTGAGCCATTTCGCCGCCGGCATGGTGATGTATTTCGCGCGCGGCCGGATTGCTTTCCGCTGGTATTGGGCGTTGCTCGCGCTGGCGCTGCTGGTGCTGACCAGCCAGCTTGGCGAGTTCATCACCTTCTTTGCGCTGTCCTGCGGCTATCTGACGATCTACGCGGCGCAGGCGCGTTATCGGCCGCGGCTCGATTACGCACGGCATGTGGGCGACCTCAGCTACGGCATCTACATCTATGGCTGGCCGTGCGAGGAGCTGGTCATGTGGCTGAGCGGCGGACGCGCACCGTGGTGGGGGGTGGCGCTCGGCTCGCTGGCGATGGTGCTGCCGCTTGCCTGGCTGTCGTGGCACGGCGTCGAGAAATGGGCGCTGCGCGCGGTGCGCGGCCGCCCGCGCCCGGCGGTCGCCGCGTCGGCGGTGCCGGAGAACGCCGGCGGTTGCTAGATCTGCTTGAAGAACGTGTGGTGCCGGCTGGTCGTGTGCGGGCGGATTTTGGTCGCCCAGCTGCCGTAGGCGCCGGCGTCGGCCCATTCCTTGGTCTCGGTCACCGCAGGGGAGTCCATCTCGTAGATCACCATGTATTTCTGCATGCGCGTGTCGTTCGACTGCGCGAGGCGATAGCGCGTACCCTTGCCGCAGACCTTGGAGAGAAGCGGGGCGTGCTCGGCGTCGTAGACGCGGTTGAACTCGGCTTCCGTCGCGGCGGGGATATCCATCTGCACGATGTAGATGTAGGGCGACGCCGTGCGGCCCGGCCCGAACTCGCCGATCTTCTCGAAATAGCTGTGGTGCCGGCTGGTGGTGTGCGGGCGGATCTTGGCCGCCCAGTCGCCCCAGGCGCTGGCCTCGTCCCAAGCCTTCGACTCGACCACGGACGGCGCGTCGATCTCGTAGATCGCCAGGTATTTCTGCATCCGGCTGTCGTTCGACTGCTCCAGCCGGTAGCGCGTCACGCGATGGACCCCCGGCACCTTCGACAGCATCGGCACGTGCTCGGTGTCGTAGATGCGGTTGAGCTCGGCCTCGACACTCTCCGGGATGTTCATTTGCACAAAATAGATATATGACATCGGCGTCGCTCTCCTGCAGCGTTCTCCGGCCAACTTTAGCCGACCGAAAGCACCTTGCCCATGATCGGGATCAATCGGCGCTGTGCGCCGTTACAGAACCAAACAGCGACGCGCGCCGTAGTACCGCGCAACCAAGCCCGACAAGAAATCACCACAATAGCGGCCGATTGACGCCATGTTATCGAGCCACCATCCCAAGGCGAAGTTGCGCGACGTACGCGAAACCCTTGGTGCGTGGCTCGCTATGCGCAAGGTCGCCTCACCGCCGGAGGGCGCAGCGCAGCCATGCGCTTGCATTCCCGTTTACCGAGAATAGCTCTACCTCGATTTTCCTCGACATCGCCGCGAGTTCTGAACATGACGCGATCTAATCACACGACCCGACGGACCCTATTTCTTGCCGGCTTGGCGCTGTGCGCCGGGCTAACTCTGCCGGCGCAGCGCGCCGCGGCGGTGCCGGCCAGCGCCGGCGCGGCGACGGTGCAGGCGTTTTATTCGACGCTGCTCGACACGATGCGCAACGGCCCGCAGCTCGGCGCGCAGGGCCGCTATGCGAAACTGGCGCCGGCAATCGCGCAGAACTTCGACATTCCGCTGATGACGCGGATCGCGGTCGGCCCCGACTGGGCGACCCTGACCCCCGCCCAGCAGGCCCAGGTGACACAGGCGTTCGAGCGCTACGTTGCGGCCGTCTACGCCGAGCGCTTTCACAAATATGACGGCGAGCAGCTCAAGGTGACGGGCGAAGCGGCGTCTCCGGGGGGAACCGTGATTTTAAGCCAGATCGTCGATTCGAGTGGCCAGCCGACGAACATCAACTACCTGATGCGCAACGACAAGATCGCCGACGTTTATCTCAACGGGACGATCAGTGAGCTGGCGACGCGCCGCTCGGAATTCGGCACGATCCTGCGAACCCAGGGCATCAACGGTCTGATCCAGGCGCTCAACAGCAAGGCCGCGGCGCTGGCATCATAACCTACGCCGGCACGCAGCGGAAATCGGGGATGCCGGCGCCGATGTCGAAGAATTGCTGCTCGAACACGGTGACGATTTCGCGCGGCTGATCGGTCTCGCGCATCAGTTCGGTGCTCAACTCGCCATTGCAGCTAACGATCAGGCTGACCTCGCCGTGCTTGTCGCGCAACGGTAGCCGCAAGGTCTCGGTCTGCAGTCTCCGGCCGGAGCGCAGTTCAAGATGGCGTAACGACCACGAGCCGCAGGGCTGGTGGCAGATCGCTTCGAATTCGCAATGCGTAACATCGACCGCTTGCGACGACAGCATCTCGGCGTAGGTCAGACCCGACAGCTCGCGGCCCCATCGCCGTTCGATCTCGGTGCCCGCGAGACGAACGCGCCACTCATCCGGCGCCGCTCGCTCGATAAGGCTGATAATCGGCAGGATGCTGGAGATGTCGCATGGGTCGAAGCTGGCGCGCTCCGGAACGATATTCGGCCGCGGCAGCCGCCGCCATGCCGCCAGGAGTTTCTGTGACGCCGGCTGAAGCCGCGCGCAAATCGAGTCCACGTTGGTGCCCCTTGCGAACCGGCTCTATCATCTGCCGCGAAGGTAAATATTCCCCTATCGCCGGTTGCTCGTTCCTCGGCAACTCAATCGCCGAGGTTTGCCGCCGGCGGGAGCGGTCGACAAGCGGAACGGCGGTCAGGCAACCGGTGTTTGTCGGGCAAAACTTGGGTCGGCATCCATGCCGCGCATCCTTTTGGTCGACGACGACACCGCGGTTCGTCTCGTGTTCCTGGAAATCCTATTCGACGCTGGCTACGAAGTGGACACCGCCCATTCGTTTGCGGCGAGGGAAGCCATGCTCAACTCCGGCCATCCCTTCGACCTGCTGATCACCGATGGAAGGTTTGACGGAGGGACGGGCTCGGCGCTGGCGGGCGAACGCGGCATCCCAGTTCTGGTGGTGACCGGAGATACGTTCGGCATCGACGGCGCAAAATATCGGGTGCTCGCCAAGCCGATGCGTCCCGAAGCGCTGCTGACCGCGGTCGCGACCGCGCCGAAGGATGGTTCGCGATGAGACCTGTGTGGTTTGTTCTTTTTACGCTCGCCTTGCTGTGGGGCGGAGCAAACGCCGAGGCGTCCTCGTATTGGTGCGAGCCGCCGCATGCCGATTACCCATCGGCTAGGGCGTGCCCGTCGCCGCAGCAAACGGCTGACGCGCAGCCTCTTACCACCCCTCCGGCGCGGAACACGTTGGCTCAGGACGCCGTCGCCGGGAACGCCGAGCAGCCGCAGGAGACAGGATCGACGCAAAACCACCAACCGACCTTCCCCGGCCGGTCGTCCTTTGTCCGGGGCGATGCGCTGGATGAATGGTGCAAGGGATCGACCACCGCGCTGCTGACAGCCATCTGCGGCGACGACCAACTGCGCGCGTTGGCGCTTGAGCGCCTGCACGCGTTCGACGACGCCAAATCGCGGCTGACCCCGGATCAGCAGAAGACGCTGATCGACGACCAGAACGAGTGGGCCCTGTCCTATCCGACAGCCTGCGGCCTCAATGCCGATGTGCAGCCGTCCCTGCCGCTCGACCCGTCGCTGCGGGACTGCCTGGCAAAGGCAGGGCAAGCGCGGCTGCAATATCTAAAGGATTACGGGCAGGCGAAACCGCAGACCGCCGCAACGCCGGCCACGACCTCCCCGACCACTTCTCCCGCGCCGACGAACCCTACTCCGACAAGCCCGGCCTCGGCGACGCCGTCGCCGACCGGCACTAATGGCCCCGCTGGAACCCCATCGCCTGCCGCCGCCGCGCCTCCGCCGAAGGCTCCTGCAACGCCCGCGGCCGCGACGGCGGCTCCCATCGCGCCGCAGAACAACGAGACACATCAGTCGGCGACCGCAACCATCCCGCCCGCCACGACACCAGCCAAGCCGACGCCCAGCAATACCGGTCCGGCGGACGCGTCGCTTCGGGATCGCTCGCTATCCAGGATCGGCGACTACACCCGAACGGGCGCGATGCTGATCGCCATCCTCGTCGTGGTCATTTGGGCCATCACCGTCTGGCTGCAGGGTCGGTCGCGGCGCGCGGGCAAAACGGCGGAAACGCGCCGGTAGCTCTGCATCCCCTCCATCGCCGCAAATCGGTGGCCGGGCGCGCACCCGCCGCCTATGGTGGCGGCTTTGCGACGAGGAGGAAACCCAATGATCCATGTGCTGGCGATCATCACCACCAAACCCGGCAAGCGCGACGAGGTGCTGGGGCTGTTCCGCGCCAATATGCCGGCGGTGCACGCCGAGGACGGCTGCGTCGAATACGGGCCGGTGATCGACGCCGAGGGCGGATTTGGCGCGAAGTTCGGCGCCGATACGTTTGTCGTCGTCGAGAAATGGGCGAGCCTCGACCATTTGAAGGCGCACGCCGCCTCGCCGCACATGGCCGCCTATGGCGCGAAGACCAAGGATCTGCTCGCCAACCGCGAAATCCACGTCTGCCAGGGGGCCGCTTAGGAGCCGACGCTCGCGCGAAGCCAGCCCCCCACCCGGCCGCTTCGCGGCCACCCTCCCCGCTAGCAAGGGAGGGTATTCGCAGCAACGGCGCGCCCTTTCCCCGCAAGCGGCGGAAGGTTGGGATGGGGGCTATCAACTTCGAGACGGCCGAGCTCGTTACCGGATGTGCAGCACCGCCTTACCGGTGAAGTCGCGGTCGATGAGGCGCTGGGCGATGGCGCCGATTTCGTTCCAGCCGGCTTCGACCGCGATCTGCGGCTTGAGCCGGCCGGCGGCGATTTCTGACGCGAGGAGCGCCAGGCCGATGCCGCCGCGCTCGACGCTCATCAGTTCATGGAACAAGGTGAGGCCGTAAAGCCGCGCGCCGCCGGTGCCGAAAAAAATGCGACTCTCGACCGTGGCCGCGGTCGCGTCGGAAATGCCGAAGGTGACGCAGGTGCCGTTGGGCGCGAGCATCCCCATCGCCGCCGCCAGCGCCGCGCCGCCGAGCGAGTCGAGGATCAGCCAATAGGGCCCCTCGCCTTTCGCGGCGCCGAGGTCGCGGCCGACAATGACCCGGCCGCCGCACCATTCGGCGACCTGCGCACGCCGCTCCTCGCGCCGCACATGGCCCCAGACGACCGCGCCCGCCGCCAGCGCGAGCTGACAGGCGAGATGCCCGACCCCGCCCGACGCGCCGTCGACCAGCACCTTGCGGCCGAGCAGCAACCCTCCCTGGCGCAGCGCGTGCAGCGCCGTGAGCCCCGCGACAGGCAGGGTCGAGGCCTGCGCGTCGCTGACCGCGTCCGGCAGCGCGGCGACCGCGTGGCCGCGACAATTGACCCGCTCCGCCCAGGCGCCCGAAGGCAGGATGCCGACGACTCGCGCGCCCGCCTTGGGGCCGCTGCCGTCCGCGGCTCCGGTCTCGACAACGCCAGCGAAATCCCAGCCCGGCCGCCAGCCGGGATCGGCCTGCTGCACGGCGCGCCGCGTCTCGCCGCGGTTCAATGAGATCGCGGTGACCTTGACCGCAACCTCGTCGCGATCGGGATCGCGCAACTCGAGCGGCTTGATCGCCAGCCGCCCTGGTGCCGCGGGATCGACGACGACGGCGCGGATGGTTTGCGGCATGACGGGCTCCTTAAAGCTGGACGGGCATCCTGCGTCCTTCGAGACAGCGCTTCGCGCTTCGTCAGGATGAGAATTTTTCTTAATGCTATTACAAAATCTACCTCATCCTGAGAGGCTGACTTGAAATGAATTCGACGTTTCCAATGAGCTGGATTCTTCGTCTCCCCCGCGAAAGCGGGAACCCAGGGGCGAGCGACGAGGCAGAGGTTCAAGTTCTAGCCTCGGCCGAGGCTAAGCCATTGACCCGCCGGTACGCTCGCCCTGGGCCCCCCGTTTTCGCGGGGGAGACGATAATTGTTTGACTGGGTTGATTTCATTTCGGGTCAGAGTCTGAGGGGCGCCGTTAGGCGCGTCTCGAAGGACGCACGGCGCTTCTGCAGCGATAAGGAACAAACGCTTGCCCGATCGCGATACCGTGATCTTTGACCTCGGCGGGGTGCTGCTCGACTGGAACCCGCGGCACCTCTATCGCGGGCTCTTTGCCGGCGACGAGGCGGCGATGGAGCATTTCCTCGCCCATATCTGCAACAGCGAGTGGAACCGTCGGCAGGACGCCGGCCGGACCGTCGCCGAAGCCTGCGCGCTGCTCAAGGCCGTGCATCCGGATAAGACCGATCTCATCGAAGCCTATTACGCGCGGCATCTCGACATGATCGCCGGGCCGATCGAGGGCACGGTGGCGATCCTTGCCGATCTGCGTCAGCGCGGCACGAAGCTCTATTTCCTCAGCAACTATTCCGCCGAGACCTATCCGCTGGCCCTCGGGCGGTTCGAGTTTTTGTCATGGTTCGCCGGCGGAATCGTCTCGGGCGAGCACGGGGTCATCAAGCCCGACCCGGCGATCTACCGCCTGCTCATCGAGCGCTGCGCGATCGACCCGACCCGCGCCGTCTTTATCGACGACGTCGCCGCCAATGCCGAGGCGGCGCGCGCCTTCGGCATGCATGGCATTCACTTCCAAGGGCCGCAGGCGCTGCGGTCGGAATTGGCAGAACTGAGGCTGCTATAGCCGCTCGTATTTCACGATGCGGCGGATGCGGCCCCATTCACCCGGCTGCACGGCGTAGATGTTCTTCTGGGAATCACACCAGATGCCGTGCGTCGATTTGTGGATTTCGTTGCCCCAGCGCGCGAGACGCTCGCCGTCGAGCGTGACGATGCTGATCATCCCCGCGTTGTGCTCGGGGATGTAGACGATGTCTTCATCGTCGACATAGAAGAACGCCACCCCGATCAGCTCCACCGGCCAGATCGACAACAGGTTGCCGTCCTGGTCGAAGACCTGGACCCGGTCGTTCTCGCGATCGGCGACGAGGAGCCGGCCGCGCCGGTCGATCCACAGCCCGTGCGGCAGGTTGAACTGGCCGGGCCCGTTGCCCGGCTCACCCCAGGATTTGACGAGCTTCAGGTCTTTCGAGAATTTGTGGACGCGGGCATTGCCGTAGCCGTCCGACATGAAATACGAGCCGTCCGGCGCCTGGATGATGTCGGTCGGCAGGTTGAACGGGCCGCCGCCATGGGTGACCTTCTTCCACGCGGTCGAGCTGTAATCGTCGTTGGGCACGCCGGTGTCGGAGCGCGCGTCGCGCTCGCCGATCGTCTGCAGCAGTTTGCCGTCCTTGGTGAATTTGAAAAACTGCCCGTAATGCTCGTCGGTCAGCCAGACATTGTCGGCGGCGTCGAAGCGGATCGCGTGCGGGAACTGGAAGAGGCCGGCGCCCCACGAGCCGGCAAAGCTGCCATCCGGATTGAAGATGGTGACCGGATGGTCCTTGTTGCGGTTGAAGCAATAGACGCGATCCGCGGCGTCGACCGCGACGGCGCAGGCGCGCACCTCGACATGCTCGGGCGCGCGCTGCCAATCCCAGTGGACGCGATAGCGGTATTTGCCCTGGCCGACGATCTCTTCCATCGCGCGCTCCCTTTCCGTCTTGTCGCTGTGTTGCGGCCACTATAGCAGGCGGTCTCCCATTTCGAGCGCGACCGAAGCGAATGCCGTCATGCGCGTGCCGCAGGATGCTAGTCTAAGGTCGCGTGCGGTGGGACTGGAGAGGCGCTATGGCGAGCGACAGGGAAATCCTCGAACAGCTGAACCGCGACTATGTCGCGTCGGTGCAGCATTCGGATGTGCGCCGGTTCGACGAGATACTGGCGCCCGAGTTCTATTGCTCGAACCCAGACGGCTCGCTGGTCGATCGCCGCGCATTCCTGGAGCAGACCGCGCGCCCGGTGACGATTTCCGGGATCGAACCAAAAGACGTGATCATTCGGCTGTTCGGCGACGTCGCCATCATCCACGCGCGGACGGCGTACAAGACGGCCGAGGGGGCGGTCAAATCAGGCCGCTATACCGATGTCTGGGCGCGCCAGAACGGGACGTGGCTCGCGGTGTCCGCGCATGTCACGCGCGGTTAGCTCACCCTGCGCGAGCGCTCCACCAGAAGCGCGAACGAGCCGCTGGGCGGAACACAGCAAAAGATAATTTGTTCAATCTAATGCAAGTGGCACCCGCAACGGTTCCGGTGAGACGGTTTCCGTGCGGTTTGGGCTGACCCATCCGACCGGCCGGCGTGCCCCGCATCGGCATTGCCAACGACCGGAACGGGCCATGGATTTGCCGCCACCGGACGCGACGAGGTGGACTGCCTGGCAGAAAGTCGCGGTCATTCGCGCCGTGCGTAACGGCATCATCACCGAGAGCGAGGTCCGTGCCCGCTACCTGTTGTCCGAAGAGGAGCTTGCTACCTGGCAAGCCGATTTCGATCGCAACGGGTTGTCCGGCTTGCAGCAGAAATCGCTGCGGCAACGTCGCCGCCATAATCGCCAGCACGCCGCCGGCAGTCGCCGCTAAGCCAATAACTCCGGCGCGCCACTTCCCTTGATTCATGGCGAGCGGTAAAATCGCCTGTAAGCGATGTGAACGGCGGCCGGTTCGCGGCCACGCAGTTAAGGGGCCCGGTCCTGACTGACAACGATACCAGCGACGAAAGCTCGGCAGGCCCGGCGGCCGCGGCGGAAGACGCGAAACCGCGCAACGCGGATGCGGCGGGCGACGCGGCGACGTCCGATGCGCCGCCGCGCCCTCGTCGGCGACGCCGCCGGCGCCGCGGTCCGCGACCGCCAGCCAGCGCCGAGGGCACTGGCGCCGCGACCGGCGAGGCGACCGCGACCTCATCCGAACCGGCCGAAGGCGGCCACACCGTAACGGTAGAAAACGCCGAGACACGCGCACTTGGCGACAACACGCTGAGGCTACGGACGCGATCGCCGCGCCGCCGGCGTCGTCCACCCGTGGTCCCGCCGGCCGATGCGGCGCCCGCCGGTGAGGCGGAAGCGACCCGCGACGCGAGTGCCCCGGCAGCGAATGCAACGCCCGGACAACCGCGCCCGCCGCGCCTCGGCCCCGACGGGCAACCCTTGCGTCGTCGCCGGCGACGACGCCGGTCCCCGCAATTCGGCGGCGCCGGTGACAATGCCGCGGAAGTCGAGGCCAACGCCGATGCCGCCGCCGCGGCCCCGGCCGATCAAAATCGACGCCCGCCGCGACGCCGCTACCGGCATCCGAGGGAAGATAGGCCGGGCGAAAGACCAGCCGCAGAACCGGGCGCTGGCCCGGCGCGCGAGGGTCAGCCGGCGCGAGGTCGGCGGGAAGCGGGCAACGACCCGGGCAACGATCGCCGACGAGACGGACAAGGCGGCCGGCGCGACGATCGGCGTGATGGCCCGCACGGTCGCCGAGACGGACGCAACGGTCGTGACGGACGTGGCCGGGGCCGCGGCGACGGCCCGAAAAAAATCGAGCGCAAGCTCTATACCTACGATTCGATCGTCGATCGTGGCTTCGAGGATGTCGAGGAAGAGGCCGGCACGCGCCGCGTTCACTGGACGATCGTCAAGCGCACCGTCGCCGACCAGATCAGCCGCAAGCCGATGTCGCAAAGCTATGTGCTGCAACGCGACGGCGTCGACAGCGAGTTCCCCAGTCTCGGCGCCGCCAGAAATGCGGTGAACAAAACCATTGTCCACCCCGAAAAGCTGACGCTCTCCAAAGCGGAACACGTGGCACAAAAGAGCGGTCGTTGACGACAAATCTTCAGCGCAGCGGGACCGCGGGGACGAACTTCTTGCGGGCGGCCGCGGATCGGGCGTCGGAAGGGTCCGGCGACCGCGAGGTCGCAATGCGCTACGGCGTGGCCATCGCGCTCGTGCTGTTGGCGAACGGCGCGACGGCGGTCTTCGCCGAGTTTCGCCCCGCGCATCCCTTACTCTATGCCTATTACGCGGCGATCGTCGCGGCGACCTGGTTTGGCGGCCTTGGCCCCGGTTTGCTGACCGCCGTGCTGGCGACGCTGACCGCGGAATATTTCTGGGTGCCGCCGTTCGACAGTTTTGGCGTCGAACAAGGCGAACTCCCCGATTTCCTCGCCTTTATCGCCTTCGCCGCGATAAGCATCGCCGTCGCGGCGGCGGTTCGGCATCGCTCCTGGCACGCGGCTGCGGCGACGCCGCCTGCAGCGCCGCCGATTCCCGCAGCGCTCCGAACGCCATCGGTCGCGGCGCGCGGCGGTGCCTTGCCGGCCGATCTGAAACAGCTCGAGGCCGAAGCGATCGGCATCTTGCGCGAGGTCGCGGCCGAGTTCCGCAATCCCGTTCTGCTATACTCGATCGGTAAGGATTCTAGCGTCCTGTTGCATCTCGCATTGAAGGCGTTCTACCCGGCGAAGCCGCCTTTTCCGCTGATGCACATCGATACCACCTGGAAATTCCGCGAGATGATCGCGTTCCGCGATGCAACGGCGACGCGGCTGGGCGTCGAGCTGATCGTGCACACCAACCAGGAAGGCTTGGAGCGCGGCATCAACCCGATTGCATCGGGTTCGGCGCTGCACACGCAGGTGATGAAGACCGAGGCGCTGAAGCAGGCGCTCGACAAGTTCGGCTTCGACGCGGCGATCGGCGGCGCGCGGCGCGACGAGGAGAAAAGCCGCGCCAAGGAACGCATCTTCTCGTTTCGCGCCGGCGGGCACGCTTGGGATCCGCGCCACCAACGGCCGGAATTGTGGCACCTCTTCAACACCAGGCTGCGGCCCGGCAAATCGATGCGGGTCTTCCCGCTATCGAATTGGACGGAATTCGATGTCTGGCGTTACATCGCGGCCGACGGCATCGAGGTCGTGCCGCTCTATTTCGCCAAGGAACGGCCGGTCGTGCGGCGTGGCGACACGCTGATCGTCGTCGATGACGACCGGCTGCCGCTGGAGCCGGGCGAGACGCCGGGGTGGCGCCGCGTGCGTTTCCGCACATTGGGCTGCTATCCGCTCACCGGGGCGATCGAGTCGGATGCCGCGACCGTCGCCGATATTGTCGCCGAATTGCGCGGCGCGCGACAATCGGAGCGGCAGGGTCGGCTGATTGACGCCGACGAGGATGCCTCGATGGAGCGCAAAAAGCGCGAAGGGTATTTTTGATGGTCGCCGATCCGGCGTTCTCCGGAGAGATCGCTCCCGAGATCGCCGACAAAGCATTGTTGCGCTTTTTGACGTGCGGTTCGGTCGACGATGGAAAATCCACGCTGATCGGCCGTCTGCTCTACGAGTCCGAAGCGATCCTCAGCGACCAGCTGGCTTCGCTCGAACGCAACTCGCGACGCTTTGGCACAACGGGCGACGATATCGACTTCTCGCTGCTGCTCGACGGCCTCGAAGACGAGCGCCAGCAGCGCATCACGATCGACGTCGCTTACCGCTTCTTCGCGACCCCACGGCGCTCGTTCATCGTCGCCGACTCGCCCGGCCACGAACAGTACACGCGCAACATGGCGACCGGCGCCTCAACCGCCGACCTCGCGCTGCTGCTGGTCGATGCGCGAAAGGGCGTCGTCGCGCAAACCCGGCGGCATGCGCTGATCTGCTCGCTGCTCGGCATCCGGCATGTCGTGTTCGTGGTCAACAAGCTCGATCTGGTCGAGTTCGACCGCAGCGTTTTCGACGCGATCGTCGATGAATTCCGCCGCTATGCGGCCGATTTTCATTTCGCCTCGCTGGAGGCGATCCCAATCTCAGCGCGTTACGGCGACAACGTAAGTTCGCCTTCGTCCCGAACGCCGTGGTATCGCGGCCCGAACCTTCTCGCCTATCTCGAAACGGTCGACGTCGCCGAGAGCGGCGACGCCACCGGGTTTCGCTTTCCCGTGCAGTGGATCAGCCGGCCGCACGGCGATTTCCGCGGGATCGCCGGTACGGTCGCCGCAGGGTCGATAGCGCCCGGCGACCCGGTTGTCGTAGCGGGTTCCGGGGTGGAGACGACGATCAAGGAAATCGTCACATTCGGCGGGCCGGTCGACCGCGCCGATAAAGGCGACGTCGTCACGCTGACCTTCGCGCAAGAAATCGACGTGACCCGCGGCGATCTGCTTACCAGCCCCCGCTCTGGCGCCCAGTTCGCCGATCAGTTCGCCGCCCATCTGATCTGGATGAAGGAAGAGCAGCTCGTGCCGGGCCGCTCCTATTGGCTCAAAATCGGCACCCGCACCGTGCCCGCGTCGGTGACTGCGCTGAAGCACCGGATCGACATTGATAGCGGCGCGCATATCGCGGCCCGCACGCTCTCGCTCAATGAAATCGGGTTCTGCAATTTCGCGACAGCGCAGCCGGTCGCCTTCGACCCCTATGCCGAGAACCGCGACACCGGCGGGTTCATCTTGATCGACCGCTTTACCAACGAGACCGCCGCCGCCGGGATGATCGCCTTCGGGTTACACCGCGCGAGTAACGTTCACGTGCAGGCCCTGACCGTGAGCGCCGAGGACCGGGCCGCGCTCAAGGCGCAGCACGCCGCCGTGGTGTGGCTGACCGGGTTGTCGGGCGCGGGAAAATCGACGATCGCCAACGCGCTCGAAGCGCGGCTGTTGTCGATGGGCGCGCATTCGATGCTGCTCGATGGCGACAATGTCCGGCACGGACTCAACCGCGATCTCGGCTTCACCGATACCGACCGGGTCGAGAACATCCGCCGGCTCGGCGAGGTCGCCAAGCTGATGGCCGATGCAGGCCTCATCGTGATCACCGCCTTCATCTCGCCGTTCCGCGCCGACCGCCAGATGGCGCGCGAGATCGTCGCGCCCCACCCGTTCGTCGAGGTGTTTGTCGATACGCCGCTAGACGAATGCATCAGGCGCGACCCGAAGGGCCTCTATGCCAAGGCAAAAGCGGGCGCAATCCCCAACTTCACCGGGCTCAACTCGCCCTACGAGCCGCCGGAAGAACCCGAGCTGCGGCTCTCCACGGTGTGGCAAACCGCCGATGCGCTGGCCGAGACGCTGATCGAAGCGCTGCGCGCGCGCGGGATACTGGGCTAGAGTAACCGGCGACTGCCACCGGCGGCGTTGCCGCCGATATCGAGGCACGCCGATGGACATCCCGTTCCTGACTATCGCGGAGCTTGGGCGAGCCTACCAGCAGCGCGAGTTGTCACCGGTCGAGGTGACGCGCGCGTTGCTCGACCGCGTCGCCGCGCATGACGGCAAGCACCGCAGCTTTCTTCGCCTCACCGAGGACGTCGCGCTCGCTGAGGCCAAAACGGCGGAATTGGAATTGATGGCGGGCCAGCGCCGGGGCCCGATGCACGGCATCCCATACGGCCTCAAGGACATCGTCGAAACCGCTGGAATCCCGACGACCGGCCACTCCAAGCTGCGCCAGGACCATGTGCCGAAAGAGGACGCCGAGGTCGTGCGCCGCCTCAAGGCGGGCGGCGGGATTTTGCTCGGCAAGCTGGCGACCTGGGAGTTCGCCAATGGCGGGCCGAGCTTCGACCTGCCGTGGCCGCCGGCGCGCAATCCATGGGACACCGATCGCCTGCCAGGCGGCTCGTCGAGCGGCCCCGGCGCGGCGGTCGCGGCAGGCTTTGTGACGGCGGCGATCGGCACGGACACCGGCGGCTCGATCCGCGGCCCGGCGGCGTTCTGCGGCATCGCCGGGCTGAAGCCGACCTATGGCCGGGTGAGCCGGCGCGGCGTGTTCCCCAACACCTTCACGATGGACCATATCGGCCCCCTCACCCGCAGCGCCGAGGACATCGCGTTGATGCTGCAGGTCATCGCCGGGTTTGACCCCGCCGATCCGGGAAGCGAGGACTTACCGGTGCCGGATTACCGCGGCGAGCTTGTCGGTAATATCAAAGGCCTGCGGCTCGGACTGGTCGAGGGCTGGCACGAAGGCTCCGGCGCCCATCCCGATCTCGGGCCGGCAATCGCCGGCGCGGTCGATGTGCTGAAAACCCTCGGGGCGACAGTCGAGACGGTGAAGTTATCGAGCCTGCGCGACTACACCGACTGCAAGACGACGATTTCGAGCGTCGAGCTGTATTCGATCCACGAGCACGATCTGCGCACGCGCCCGCTAGATTTCGGCCGCATTCTGCGCAACCGCGTGCTGCCCGGCGCGCTGATCCGCGGCGAGGATTACGTGGCGGCGCTGCGCTGGCGTACTGCGCTGGCGAACGAGCAGCGCGCGGCGTTCGCCAAGTTCGACGCGCTGATTACCGCCGGGGCGCGCACCATCGCCGATGTCGCCGATCCGAACGCGCCCGACCGGCTCGTCACCGCGCCTAGCATCACCATGCCGTTCAGCGTCAGCGGCGTGCCGGCGCTGACGATCCCGTGCGGCTTCAGCCGTTCTGAGAGGATGCCGCTGTCGCTGCAAATCGCCGCCGCGCCGTTCCAAGAAGCGATGGCGCTCAAGATCGCCCATGCTTATCAGCAAGCGACCGACTGGCATCGTCGCCATCCGCACCTCGCCTAGGAGCAAGCCCATGCCCGATACGCTGAGTCACTTGCCGCCCGCGGCACCGGACGACATTCGCGCGCTCCTCAAACGCGCCGATCTCGATCTGCCGGAAGAACTGGTGCAGCAATTCATCGCCGCCTGGCCGCAATACGAGGATATGGTGCGGCGCATTCCGCGCAGCCGCGGCTACGCCGAGGAGCCGGCGCACACCTTCCGCCCCACGCGGCTTGCCGGAGGCTGACCCATGTTCAAGCGCATCGACCATATCGAGATCGTCACCGACAAACTCGAACCGACGATCGCCTTCTACACCGAGGTTCTCGGCTTCACGGTCGGGCGGCGCGACCGCCTTCCACAGCCAACTCCCGGCGTCGTGCTCGATGTCGCCTATCTCGGGCTCGGCGGCACGACGATCGAGCTCATTACGTATACAGGCGTGCCGCTGGGGCCCGATCCGGCGCGCGAGCATCTCGGCTACCGGATGATGGCGCTCGAAGTCGAGAACATGAAGGACGCGCTCGCCTATCTCGAAACGAGGGGCGTCAAGGCGGCCTGGGGCCCGATCTTCCGTGACGACTATGCCCGCGCCGAGATCGAAGACCCGAACGGCTACCGGATCGAGCTGCGCCACTGGTTCTAGGATCCATCTTGGCGCGCCCTGTGCATGTTTAAGAACCTCAGCACAGGGGAAGCGACGCCAGATGGGCGAGTTCGTCCTCAATTCCTACAATTCCGGCGCTTTCTATTGCGAGATGCTGAGCTGCGCAGCCACGGCGGAAATCCGCGATCGCCTCGGCCACATACCGATCGCCGAGTTCAAGCGCCGCGCCGCAGGCGCCGAGGAAGCCCTTTACCGCCTCGGCATCACCTTCACGGTCTATTCCGACAGCCAGGCGATCGACCGCATCCTACCGTTTGACGCGATCCCGCGCGTGCTGCCGGCCGACGAATGGGACAGGATCGAGCGTGGCGTCAAGCAGCGCGTCACCGCGATCAATCTACTGCTCGCCGACCTCTATAACGGCCAGCACATCCTAAAGGATAGGGTCGTCCCGGCGGATCTTATCCTCGGTAACGCCAATTGGCGGCCACAGATGCAAGGGGTCAAAATTCCGCACAACGCCTACGTCAACATTTGCGGCACCGACATCATTCGCGACGAGAAGGGCGCGTTCCGCGTCCTCGAAGACAATGCCCGCACCCCGTCCGGGGTGAGCTATGTCATCGAGAACCGGCACATGATGCTGCGCTCGTTTCCCGACCTGGTCGACGAGATCGGCCTGCGCTCGGTCGAGGATTACGGTATGCATCTGGTTGGCGCGATGCGCGACATCGCGCCCGCGGGCCGGCAAGACGCGGAAATCGTGCTCTTGTCGCCGGGCACCTACAACTCGGCCTATTTCGAGCATGTGTTCCTGGCGCGCGAGATGGGAGTGCCGCTGGTGGAGGGGCGCGATCTCGTTGTCGAGGACGACAAGGTTTGGATGCGCACCACCGCCGGGCTGGCGCGGGTCGATGTCATCTATCGCCGGATCAACGATGATTTCCTCGACCCCGAGGCGTTTCGCCCGGACAGCATGCTCGGCGTCAAGGGGCTGATGCGTGCCTATTTCGCAGGCAATGTTGCCCTCGCCAACGCCATCGGCACCGGCATCGCCGACGACAAGGCGGTGTACGCCTACATGCCGCGCATCATCCGCTATTACCTCGACGAGGACGCGATCCTCGACAATGTCGAGACCAACATCTGCCGCGAGGGGCCGGCACTGCGCTACACGCTCGATCATCTGGCCGAGCTGGTGGTGAAACCGGTTGGCGAAGCCGGTGGCTACGGCATCACGATCGGCCCGCGCGCCACACGTGCTGAGCTTGACGAGTGCCGTGCCAAGCTGCTTGCCGACCCGGCCAATTACATCTCGCAGCCCTGCATCTCGCTGTCGGTGTCGCCGACGCTGATCGACGGCGCGGTCGAGCCGCGCCATGTCGATCTGCGGCCGTTCGCGATCACCGGCCGGGACACCTGGGTGCTGCCGGGCGGGCTCACCCGCGTTGCGCTGCGGCGCGGTTCGTTGGTGGTCAATTCCTCGCAGGGAGGCGGGTCGAAAGACACGTGGGTGCTTGAGTAACCCGCTGCTGGCGCGCTACGCCGAGTGCATCTTCTGGCTCTCGCGCTTTGTCGAGCGCGCCGAGAACCTGGCGCGTATCCTCGAAGTACACGAAACCTACGCGCGCGATAAGACCGGCGCGCGCGACTGGTACTCGATCGTTCAGCTCAATGCCGACGAAGAGACCTTCGCCGAGAAGCATTCGACAGCGAGCGCCCGTAACGTCATCCGCTTCTACCTGAACGACCGCGAAAACCCGACCTCGATCTTGAACACGGTGAAGAGCGCCCGCGAGAACGGCCGCACCTTGCGGCCGTTGATCTCGACCGAGATGTGGGTGCAACTGAACGTGTTCTACAACCGGCTCAATCGGATCGACGACGGCGAATTGACACCCGGCGCGCTGTCGCCGCTGCTCAACGATATCAAACAGGCGTGCCAAACCTTTACCGGCATCACTGAGGGCACGTTCTATCGCGATCAAGCCTGGTACTTTTACCGCCTCGGCCGCTACCTGGAGCGCGCCGACCAAACCACCCGGCTGCTCGACAGCAAATATTACGTGCTGCTGCGCGACACCGATGTCGCCAATATGGTCAATACCGGGCAGTGGCTCGCTCTGCTGCGCGCGGCATCCGGATACCACGCGTTCCGCCTGCTGCATCAAAGCGACCTGACGCCATGGCGCATCGCCTCGTTCCTGCTGTTCAACCCCAGTTTCCCGCGCTCGGTCTTCCTCTGCGTGCGCGAGGTCGACGCCGCGGTGACCGGACTGCGCTCGCGCTACAATCTGCGCGCCGGCTCCGATATCGCCGAGGGGCTGGACCAACTACGCGCGATTCTCGGCACGCGTTCAATCGAGGAGGTGCTGGAGAGCGGGCTGCACGAGTTCATCGACTTCATCCAGCGCTACATGATCGCCATCACCGACCGGCTCGGCGCCGCGTTTTTCGGCCATCCGCCGGTCGAGAAGGCCGCCTGGCAGGATGCCGATCTGTGGCCGCCCTTTACCCCGTCGGCCGCGGACGGCTTGCAAATGCAATCGCAAGCCTAAACATTTAGGCCGCTGGTATTCCTGGTCACCCAACGCCCATGAAAGTCCTGACGGTTCGTCACGTCACCCTTTATCGCTACAAGCAGCCGGTCTCGTTCGGCGAGCACCGCATGATGCTGCGCCCGCGCGACAGCTACGACCAGCGGCTGATCGAAGCGCGGTTGCGGATCGACCCGGAACCGTCCGAGCTCAACTGGATGCATGACCCGTTCGGCAATTGCGTAGCGATCGCGCGGTTTTCCGGCCGCGCCGCCGAACTTACCTTCGACAGCGTGATCCGGCTCGACCACGAGCGGAACAATGCGCTCGAATTCCAGCTCGAAGATTCCGCGCTCGACTACCCGTTTTCCTACAGCGCGGAGGAATCGCCCGACCTGTCGCGCACCATCGAACGACACTATCTCGATCGCGAACGCGAGGTCGATCGGTGGGCGCGGCAATTCCTACGCAAGCAGGGGCCGACCGGCACCCGCGAGCTGCTGGCGACGATGACCCACGCGATCCACCAGCGCTTCACCTACGCCGCGCGCAGCGAAGCCGGGACGCAAGACCCGATCACCACGCTGCGTATCGGCAGCGGCAGCTGCCGCGATTTCGCGCTCTTGATGATGGAAGCAGTGCGTTCGCTTGGCCTCGCGGCGCGGTTCGTCTCGGGCTACCTGGTGCCGTCGGGCCGGGTCGACCACAAGCGGCTTGGCGGTGAATCGACGCATGCCTGGTGCGAAATCTACCTGCCCGGCGCGGGCTGGATCGAATACGACCCGACCAACGGACTCGTCGGCAACGAGGACTTGATCCGCGTCGCGGTGGTGCGCGACCCGCGCCAGGCAGTGCCCGTTTCCGGCACCTGGACCGGTTTCCCCTCCGACTTTATCGAAATGACGGTCGATGTCGCGGTGACGCCGGACACCCATGACGCCAAGGAAGCCGCCCGGGCAACCGCCTAGTTCAGCTTAGCCCCACTTCGCCTGGCCGCCGACGGCGGTGATGGTGATGTGACCCATCGTCGTGTTGGCCTTGGAACCGTGCCAGTGCCGTTCGCCGGCCTTGATGTGCACGACATCGCCGACCTTGATCTCCTGCGGCGTGCCGCCGTCGACCGCGACCATGCCCTCGCCCGAGGTCACCACCAGGATCTGGTCGCAGGTATGGGTGTGCCAGCCGGTGGTGCAGCCCTGGCTGAAATTGACGACGCTGCAATTGTAATTGGGCGAGTCGCCGGCCTCGATGATCGTCTGGCGGGTGCGCTGAACCGGCCCGGTCCAGCCTTCGATCCGGTCCGCGCCCTCGACGGGCAGGTCCGGGATGTTCTTCAGCGTGACGACCTTCATGGCTTCCCTCCTTCGCATTGGCGATTCAAGGCGATGTTAAATCCGCTTTGTTGCCAGGAACAGAGCATGCGATGCTCGGGTATTCAACACCGTTCCGGGAGGGAATCATGGCGAAATACATGCTGGTCAGCTTCAAGACCTGCCCCTGGGTGCAGCGCTCGGCCATCATCCTCCGCGAAAAGAATACGCCTTTCGAGTTCCGTCACATCGAGCCCGACAACCGGCCCGACTGGTTTCTCGCGATCTCGCCGCACAAGAAGGTTCCGGTGATCCGCATCGACGACAAGGATTCGCTGTTCGAGTCGAACGCGATCAACGAGTACCTCGATGAGACCGTCGAGCCGCGGCTGCACCCGGCGGACCCGCTGAAGCGCGCCGTCAACCGGGCCTGGACCGATTATGTGCCGACCTTTTCGTCCAGCGTGACGGGCTGCGCCTATGCTGCGACCAAGGAAGCCTACGAGGCGGCGATCGCCAAAATCCCCGAGGCGTTCGGTCGGCTCGAAAAGGCGCTCGACCCGCAGGGCCCGTTCTTCAACGGCAAGGATTATTCGCTCGTCGATGCCGCCTATGCGCCGTTCCTGCAGCGCTACTTCTTCCTCGACAATATCAAGAAGATCGGCGAGATCGAGAAATACCCGCGGCTGCATGCCTGGGCGAAGGCGCTGATGGCGCGGCCGTCGACGCATTCCTTCCCGGAGGCCGAGTTCGAGGCGATGTACCGCGCCAATCTGCAGAAGCGCGGCAGCTACCTGTCGCAATTCGTCGAGCCGGCGCGCGCCGCCGCCGAATAGCGCCGCCAAACGCAAAGAAAACCCCGGCTGGCCGGCGAAAGCCGGACGGTCGGGGTTTTTCGTGCGCGGCCCGGTCGGATTATCGGGCCGCTGATGCTTCGGCTACGACGCCCGTGCCAGGCGGCGCTCCCGCTGGTTCTCCAGGTTGCCGGCTTCGCGCTCCAGGTCCTCGGCGGTGCGCAACCGCGCATCCCAGATCGCGGGGTTCTCGGCCCGTTCGGCAAATTCGCGATACCAGCTCGCGAGATCGCGCAGCTTCTGTGCCTGGTCCATTGAACTCACGTTCCTATGATGGAGTTGCATCATTGGAACGCTGAACCGAGGGCCCGGTTCCGGCGTCCGCGGAGCCTCCAAACGAATTAATTTTCGTCGCCGGCGGCCGAATAGCTGACATGCGCGGCGACGATACGCCAACCTTCCGAAAAGCGCACCCAGCTCTGCTGCTGGCGCCCGCGTCGCGCCTGACCGGGCCGGCGAAATTCGGTCGACGCGGTCGCGAAATCGTGCCCGAACGTGGTGACGACAGTGTTGCCGATGGTGCGCCGCGCGGGCGGGATGCGAGCGCCGCGGAACGCCGCGATCTGCGCATGACCGTAGAGCTCCTCGGCGAGGCCATAACGCAGCGTATAGGGCGCATTGCGGAACAGCTCGTTAAGCGCCGCCACGTCATTAGCGTTGAGCGCTTCCTCGTAGCGCATGAAGGCCGCGGTCACCTCGGCCAGAACATCGGGCAGATTGATCTCCGGATCGTGAGCCAAAATTTTACCTCGCCGATGGGTAGGCGATGGTGCCGTCGCTGACCGCTATTCCGCAACCCCGCAGCGATGCGAACTCAATACGGGATGCCAAATGGCGCCACCTCAAACCGAGGACGTTGCTATTTCCTGCGGCTGATCGCGCGGAGCGATCTTGGCGTGGGCGTGTTCGCAAGTCGTGCGAGGGCGCCGCCGGCAGCCCGCACCTGCCCCCGGGAGCTTTGCCGCAATGGCGCCGCCGCGCGCGACCTACCGCCTGCAATTTCACAAGGACTTCACGTTTCGCGATGCGGCCGCGCTGGTGCCTTATTTGGCGGAGCTGGGGGTCAGCCATATCTACGCCTCGCCTCTGACCGAGGCGCGGCCCGGCTCGACGCACGGCTACGACATCGTCAACCACAACCGGCTCAACCCCGAGATCGGCACCGAAGAAGAATTTCAGGCGCTGGTCGCGGCGCTGCATGAGCACGGCATGGGGCTCGTGCTCGACATCGTGCCGAACCACATGGGCATCGGCCCTGACAATGCGTGGTGGCTGGACGTGCTCGAATGGGGTGAAGCATCACCCTATGCCCGCTATTTCGACATCAACTGGGATGCGCCGCGCACCGACCTCAAGGGCCGGGTATTGCTGCCGGTGCTCGGTGACCAGTACGGTGCGATCCTCGAACAGGGCGAAATCACGCTGAAATTCGACGCGGACGCCGGTTCGTTCAGCCTTTGGTACTACGAGCACCGGTTTCCGGTGTCGCCGCTCTGCTATTCGACGATCCTCGCCGCAGCCGGCGCGCCGCTCGGTCCGCTGGCGAACAATTTCGCGGCGCTGAGACGGGCGCGACCGCGGGGCCGACGGGCCGCTGCGGAGGCGCTGAAGCGCGAGCTCGCCGAAGCGGCGGAAGACGAGGCGATCGGTTTGGCGATCAAGTCCGCGCTGGCGGCTCTCGCCGGCGAGCCGGGCAACGCCATGAGTTTTCGCCGGCTCAACCGGCTGCTCGACCGCCAAGCCTACCGGCTTGCCTATTGGCGGGTCGCAGCCGACGAAATCAACTACCGCCGCTTCTTCAACATCAACGACCTGGCTGGGCTGCGGATTGAGCTACCGGAGCTGTTTGCCGAGACGCACCGGCTGGTCTTCGATCTCGCCGAGCGCGGCGATATTGACGGGCTGCGCGTCGACCATATCGATGGGCTGTTCGACCCCGCCGCCTACGCGGACGCGCTACGCAAGCGGTTCCCGGAACCGTTTTACCTTGTCGTGGAGAAAATCCTGGCGCGCTACGAAGCGTTGCCCGATTGGCCGATCGAGGGCACGACAGGGTACGATTTCATCAACCAGCTGCTCGGCCTCTTTGTCGATCCCGACGGCGAAGGGGCGATGACCCGGCTCTACGAGCGGCTAACCGGGCGTGGCGAGGATTTCGACGCCGTGCTGCTGGCGACCAAGCGGCGGATCATGGAAGTCAACCTCGCGAGCGAGATGAACGTGCTGGCGGCGCGCTTCCACCGCCTATCGCTCGGGCAATGGCGTACCCGCGACTTCACCTATAACGCCCTCCTCGCGGCGCTGCAGCGGGTGATCGCGGCCTTTCCGGTGTACCGTACCTATGTCTCGCCACGCGGAGCCGGCAGCGACGACCGGCGCTACATCGACTGGGCAATCGCCCAGGCCAAGAAGCAGCTGCGCACGGCCGATACCAGCATCTATGACTTTTTGCACCGTGTGCTAACCGGCAAGCTCCCCGGCCACCCACGGCCGCGCGATGTGCTGCGCGTGGCGATGCAGTTCCAGCAAGTCACCGGTCCGGTGATGGCGAAAGCCGCGGAGGACACGGCGTTCTACCGCTACTTCCGGCTGCTGGCGCTCAACGAGGTCGGCGGCGACCCGCGCCGCTTCGGGCTGTCGCCGTCGGGATTCCATCATGTGATGCGCGAGCGGACGCGCGACTGGCCGCGCGCGATGGTGACTACGGCGACGCATGACACCAAACGCGGCGAAGATGCGCGGCTGCGCATCGCGATGCTGTCCGAAATGCCGCGGCTGTGGGGACAATGCGTGCGGCGTTGGCTACGCTTCAACCGCTCGCGCCGCTCCGAAATCGACGGCGAGACGGTGCCCGATCGCAATGTCGAATACCTGTTCTACCAGACGCTGGTCGGCTGCTGGCCGCCCGATCTCGCGCCGGACGACGTTGAGGGGGTGAAGGCGCTGGCAGAGCGGGTCGCCGCCTACATGGTGAAGGCGGTGCGCGAAGGAAAGGAAGAGTCGAGTTGGAGCAATCCGCAAGCCGATTACGAAGTGGCGCTTGAACGCTTCGTGAAGGGCGTGCTCGACGCTTCGCGGCCGAGTGCGTTCCTCGCCGATTTCCGCGGCTTTATCGACGAGCTGGCGCGGCCGGCGGCAATCACCTCGCTGGCACAGCTCACGATCAAGCTGACCGCGCCCGGCATGCCCGACATCTACCAGGGCGGCGAGCTATGGGATTTCAGCCTGGTCGATCCGGACAACCGCCGGCCGGTCGATTGGGACAAGCGGCAAAAGCTGCTCGCCGCGATCGATAATGCCGATCCCGAGGCGCTCGCGGCGGACTGGCAGGACGGCCGCGAGAAGCTGTTCCTCGCGAGCCGGCTGCTGCGGCTGCGGCGGGAACGGCCGCTGTTGTTCGAGAAGGGTGACTACACGCCGCTCTACGGCGAAGGCGGGCGCGCCGACGATCGGCTCTGCGCCTTTGTCCGCGGGCATGAAGGAACGGCGCTGGTGGTCGCCGCGCCGCGCCTCACCTACCGGCTGCATCACAATGGCGATGCCGGCTGGGGCGCGACGGCGCTGCCGCTGCCGCATGACGGGCGGTGGCGCGATGTACTGGCCGGCCGGTCCTACGAAAAGCGCAATCGCGTCGCGGCGACCGAACTTTTCGCCGCATTCCCCGTTGCCGTGTTGCTGTCTTCGGGTGAATGAGTTTCGGCAAACATGGATACGGCCCCCGCACCACGCTCCGCTAGCACCGCGCTCGCTCGACGTTTGCCGATCGGCGCGGAAATCCAGCCGCAAGGCGGTGTGCATTTCCGCGTCTGGGCGCCCGATGCGCGTGATGTAGCCGTCGAAATCGAAGGGCGTCCGCCGCGCGCGCTGTCACCGGAGCACGGTGGCTATGTCTCCACGCTCGTCGAGGACATCGGCGTCGGCGCGCGCTATCGCTTCCGGCTCGACGAGCGCGACCCGGCGCTGCCCGACCCGGCCTCACGGTTCCAGCCCGAAGGACCGCACGGCCCGTCGGAAGTGATCGACCCGACGGGCTTTGCGTGGAGCGATGGCGGCTGGCAGGGTGCGCCGCAGGAACGGCTCGTCATCTATGAGCTGCATGTCGGCACTTTCACTCCGGAAGGCACTTACGAAGCTGCGGCGCAGCACCTGCCGGCGCTGGCCGAGCTCGGCATCACCTGCGTCGAGCTCCTGCCGCTGGCGGATTTTGCCGGCCGTTTCGGCTGGGGCTATGACGGGGTCGATCTGTTCGCGCCAACTCGGCTTTACGGTCGGCCCGATGATTTGCGCCGGTTTGTCGACCGCGCGCATGGGCTCGGCCTCGCGGTCCTGATCGACGTCGTCTACAACCACCTTGGACCGGACGGGAACTACCTCGGCGGCTATTCGCACGCCTATATGGGCGGCTCGCACGCCACGGAATGGGGCGAGGCGCTCAATTTCGACGGGCCGGGCTCTGGACCGGTGCGCGAATTCTTCACCGCCAATGCCGGCTACTGGATCGACGAGTACCATTTCGACGGGCTGCGGCTCGACGCGACGCATCGCATCTTCGACAACTCCGCCGACCACATCCTGGCGGCGATCGGACGCGCGGTGCGGGCCGCCGCTCCTGGTCGACACACCTTCATCGCCGCCGAGGACGACGCGCAGATCGCCCACCGCGTGCGACCGACCGAGCACGGCGGATACGGCCTCGACGCGCTGTGGAACGATGATTTCCACCACGCCGCGCTGGTCGCGCTGACCGGCCGGCGCGAAGGCTATTACAGCGACTACAAGGGCAGCGCCGGCGAGTTCGTCGCGCTCGCGAGACATGGTTTCCTGTTTCAGGGGCAGCACTCGGCCTGGTCCGGCGAGCCGCGCGGCACCATTGCCTTCGACCTTCCGTCCTCGCGCTATGTCACCTATTTGCAGAACCACGACCAGATCGCCCATTCCGGCGCCGGGCTGCGCGGGCATCTTTTGACGAGCCCCGGATGCTGGAGGGCGATGACGGCGTACCTGCTGCTGTCGCCGAGCATTCCATTGTTGTTCCAGGGCCAGGAGTTCATGGCCTCCGCCCCGTTCCTTTATTTCGCCGATCATCCGGGCGAACTGGGTCAAATGGTAAAGAAGGGACGCGCCGAATTCCTCGCCCAGTTCGCCAGCCTGGCGTCACCGGAGATGCAGGCGCGGCTCGACGACCCCGGCGACCCGCAAACTTTCCGTCGCTGCGTGCTCGACCAGAGCGAGCGCGAACGCAACCGTGATGCCGTGGCGTTGCACCGCGACCTGCTGGCGCTGCGTCGCGAGATTTTCGGAGAAGGAGCGCCGCGCATAGACGGCGCGGCGCTCGGCGACGAAGCTTGGGTGCTGCGCTATTTCGGCGGCGCGAGCGACGACCGGGTGCTGATCGCCAATCTCGGAGGCGACCTGAAATTCGACACCGTCACCGAGCCGCTGCTCGCGCCGATCGAGGGGCGCGGCTGGCGCGTTCGCTGGTCGAGCGAACACCCGGCCTATGGCGGCGGCGGTTCGCCCGACCCCATCGCCGACGGCGCGTGGCGCTTTCCCGGGCGCACGGCGATCGTGCTGGCGCCCGGCGATCCCTAAAGGCGGCATCGCGCGCAGCAACCAGCCCACGCTATCCTGACGCATGGCCGACGACCAGCGCGAGACCATCGCCTTTCTCAGCGACCCGTCTTCCTATGAAGCGGCGGGCGATGTCGAGCGGCGCGAGACGCATATCTCGCTCGTCTTCTTCGCCGGGGAGCGTGCGTACAAGCTGAAGCGCGCGGTACAGTTTCCCTATCTCGATTTCTCGACCGTCGAGCAGCGCCGCAAAGCCTGCGCCGCGGAACTGGCGCTCAACCGGCGAACCGCACCAGGACTCTATCTGAAGACACGGGCGGTTGCGCGGGGCGCCGACGGACGCCTCGGCTGGGACGTCGACGGCGATATCGTGGACTGGGTCGTCGTCATGCGTCGCTTTGGGCAGGATCAGCGGCTCGACGCGATGGCCAAGACAGGCGGGCTTGAGCCGCGTCTGCTCACCGCGCTGGCCGCGCATATCGCCGCGTTCCACGCGACGGCCGAGCGCCGGCCCGACAGCGGGGGCGCGGCGGCCCTGGCCGCCGTCATCGCGGAGAATGACGAATGTCTGCGCGACAGCGCCGTCGCCTTCCCGGCGCAGGCGCATCGATGAGTTGCGCGAGCGGTCGCGGGCGGCGCTCGACCGCGTCGGCCCGCTGATCGACCGGCGCCGCGCCGCAGGCAAGGTACGGCGCTGCCATGGCGATCTGCATCTGCGCAACATCTGCGTCATCGACGGCAAGCCGGTGCTGTTCGACTGCATCGAGTTCTCCGACGCCTTCGCCAGCATCGACGTGCTCTACGACCTCGCCTTTCTGCTGATGGACCTCGACCATCAGGGCCATCGCGCCAGCGCCAATCTGGTGCTGAACCGCTATCTCGACCTGACCGAAGAGGCGGACGGTCTGGCCGCGATGCCGCTCTTCATCTCGCTGCGCGCGGCGATCCGCGCCCATGTGACGGCAAGCGCCGGCGGCGCGCCCGAGGAGGCGCGAGCCTATCTCGGCCATGCCTGCGCGGCCCTCGAACCGGCGGCAGCACGGCTGATCGCGGTCGGCGGACTCAGCGGCACCGGCAAGTCGACGCTGGCGGCGGCGCTGGGGCCCGGGCTCGGACCGACGCCCGGCGCGCGGTTGCTGCGCAGCGACGTCATCCGCAAGCGGCTGCTCGGCCTCGACCCGGAAGCGCGGCTGCCCCAAAGCGCCTACACGGCCGAGGCGACGAGGCGCGTTTACGCGGCAATGCGCAACCGGGCCGCCGACGCGTTGCGCGCCGGGTATTGCGCGATCCTCGATGCGGTCGCGCTGCGCCCGGAAGAGCGTCAGGCCTTCGCCATGGTAGCAAAAAAGGCCGGGGCGCCGTTCGCCGGGCTGTGGCTCGAAGCGCCCGAGGAGACGATAGCCGAGCGGGTCACCGCGCGCCGCCACGATGCTTCCGACGCGACCGCCGAGATCGTCAAGCGCCAGCTGGAAGTCGATCCCGGCGCACTCGATTGGAAACGGATCGATGCCGCCGGGGCGGCGGCGGAGGTGCTCGCCCGCGCGAAGCGGGCGCTGAGCCACCTTTAGCGGAAGAGCTTGCCTGGCGGGGCGATTGTTGGCCACCCTGTGCGCAGCCGGGAGGACGCCATCCATGGGCATGACGATCGTCGAGAAGATCTTTGCCCGCGCCAGCGGACAAGGCCGCGTCGCGGCCGGCGACTTGGTGGTCGTCGATGTCGATTGCGCGGTGATGCTCGACATGAGCTTTCACAAGACCGCGCGGCGCAACATCCTCAAGGTGCACGACCCCGACAAGGTCGTGGTCGTCTACGACCACATGGTTCCGGCGCCTGACAAGGACACCGCCGAGGCGCACGGCGCCGGCCGCGAATTCGTCCGCAAGTTCGGCATCAAACGCCTGCATGATGTCGGCCCCGACCAAGGCATCTCGCACGCGGTCGTCGCCGACCGCGCCTATGCGCTGCCGGGCAGCGTGCTGGTGTGCAGCGACTCGCATACCTGCGCGTCGGGCGCGTTCAACTGCGCCGCGCGCGGCATCGGCGCGCCCGATCTGCTCGCCGCGGTGACGACCGGCAAGACCTGGTACCGGGTCGGCAGCACGATCCGCTACGATTTCCACGGCAGCTTGCAGCCGGGCGTGTCGGCCAAGGATCTGTTCCTGCACCTCGCCGGCACCTGGGGCCACCACACCAACCAGAATGTCGAGTTCGGCGGCCCGGGCCTCGCGGCGCTCAGCATCGACCAGCGCCGCACGGTCGCCGCGATGGGCGCCGAGCTTTCCGCCGAGTTCGCGACATTCGAATGCGACGATCGGCTGATCGAGTATGTGAAAGCGCGTAACAGGGCATCCTTTACGCCGCAGGCGCCCGACCCCGACGCCGACTATGCCGAGCGTCGTACCGTCGATCTCGGCGCGCTGCGGCCGCTGGTGGCATTGCCCGACGCGGTGATCAAGAATTCGGTGCCGGTCGAGAACGTCGCCGGCGAAAAGATCGACCAAGCCTATATCGGCTCCTGCGCCAACGGCACGCTGGAAGACCTCGCCGAGGCGGCGAGTGTCGTCAAGGGACGTAAGGTGGCGCCCACCGTGCGACTGCTGGTGACGCCGGCGACGCAGGCGACCTATGCCGCGGCACTCAAGGCCGGTTATATCGAGACGCTGGTCGAGGCCGGCGCGGTCGTGACCTCGGCCACCTGCGGCGCGTGCTTTGGCGGGCATATGGGCGTGCTCGGACCGGGCGAGACCTGCATCACCGCCAGCACGCGCAACTTCAAGGGCCGCATGGGCGACCCCTCGGCGCGCATCTTCATGGCCTCGCCCGCGACAGTCGCCGCCTCGGCGCTCGCCGGACACATCACGGGAGCTGAAATATGATCGCCGGCAAGGTCTGGAAATTCGGCGACAACATCAACACCGATTTGATGCTGCCGGGAAACCTGCTGCTCGCGCCGGAAGCCGAGCAGAAAAAGGCGGTGTTCCAGGCCAATCGGCCGGGTTGGGTCGATGAGGTTCGGCCGGGAGACATCATTGTCGGCGGGCTCAATTACGGCATGGGGTCGAGCCGGCCGGCGGCGCGCTCCCTGCGCAATTGCGGGGTGGCTGCGCTCGTCGCCGAGTTGATCAACGGGCTGTTCTTCCGGAACGCGGTCAATTTCGGCCTGCTGGCGTTGGAGTGCCCCGGCGTGCATGCGGCCTTCGCCGAGGGCCAGGTGCTCGAAATCGATCTCGATGATTTCACCGTGCGCAACCGCGACAGCAATATCGTGCTCAAGGCGCAGCCGGTGCCGGACATGCTGCTCGACCTGATGCGCAACGACGGCCTCTATCCCTATCTCGAAAAAGAGGGGCTGATCGCGCCCTTTGGAGCGGCGTGACATGCGCGCCTTGATCTGCCGCGAATGGGGCGGCATCGAAGGGCTGACCGTCGGCGAGATGCCGGTACCGCAGCCGGCGGCCGATGAGGTGTTGATCCGGGTCAAGGCGACCGCGGTCAATTACGCCGACGCGATCATGGTCGCCGGGAAATACCAGACGAAGCCCGCCCTGCCCTTCAGTCCGGGTCTCGAGACCGCGGGCGTGATCGAGGCCTGCGGCGCGGACGTGACGGGGTTCAAGCCGGGCGACCGGGTGATGGCGATCCTCGCTTATGGTGGGCTGGCGGAATACGCCGTGGCGCCGGCGGCCGAGACGTTCCGCATACCCGACGGCATGGGCTGGGTCGAGGCCGGCGCCTTCGCGATCGCCTATATTTCCAGCCATGTGGCGATCCGCTGGCAGGGGCGGCTGGAAGCCGGCGAGACGATGCTGGTGCTGGGCGCGGCGGGCGGCGTCGGCCTGACCGCCGTCGAGATCGGCAAGGCCATGGGCGCGCGGGTTATCGCCGCGGCTAGCACCGCCGAGAAGCTCGCGGTAGCGGTCGAGCACGGCGCCGACGGTATAATTAATTATTCAACAGACAAGTTGACCGAGCGCGTCATGGCGTTGACCGCCGATAAGGGCGTCGATGTCTGCTTCGACCCCGTCGGGGGAAGCTTGTTTGACTCAGCGCTGTCGTCGCTCGGTTGGGGCGGGCGCATTGTCTTGGTTGGGTTTGTCGGCGGCATTCCGCAAATCCCGGCAAACCGGCTCCTGGTCAAGCACCGCGCAGCGCTCGGCTCGTCACTGCGCTATTTCCGCTGGTACGCCCCCGGCAAGCTCAAGCGCTCGGTTGAGGAATTGCTGCGGTGGCATAGCGAAGGCAAGCTCAAGCCCTGCATCACGCACTGCTTCCCGTTGGAGCGGAGCGTCGAGGCGCTGCGCCTGCTGACCGACCGACGGGCCTTCGGCAAGATCGTCGTCGAGTTGGAGCCCGGCTGATGGAAGTCCGTCTTGACCGCCACGGCGATCATGTCGCGATCGTCACGATCGACAACCAGTCGCAACTCAACGCCATGACGCGAGCGATGCTGGCCGAGCTTGGCCGCCTGTGGGACGCGCTGGAGCGCGATGCGTGCCGCTGCATCATCCTCACCGGCGCGGGCACGCGCGCCTTCACCGTCGGCGCCGACATCAGCGGCGATTTGTCGGCCGGCGAAGAGACCGCGCAGATGGTCAACCACGCGCTGTTGAAGACCGACGCCTATTCGAAGCCGATCATCGCCGCGGTCAATGGCGACTGCGTCGGCGGCGGGCTCGAACTGATGCTGGCGAGCGACATCCGCGCCGCCGTGCCGAACGCGCGGTTCGGCCTCACCGAGGTCAAATGGTCGATCTACCCCTTCGGCGGCTCGACCACCAAGCTGGTCCAGCAGATCGGTTACGTGCATGCGATGGATTTGCTGTTGACTGGGCGGCTGATCAACGCCGAGGCAGCGGCAGCGCTGGGCTTGGTGAACCGGGTCGTGCCGGCGGACGAGCTGATGGGCTGGGCGATCGAGACGGCCGAGACGATCGCCGCCAACAGCCCGGCGGCGGTGCAGGCCGTGAAGCGCCAGATCAGCGCGACCACCGCCGAACACGTGCGGCGCCGCGAGGCGCTGGAGCAGGAATTGGGAGATCGCGTCCGGGCCAGCGCCGATTTCGCCGAGGGCGTTGCCGCGTTCCGCGAGAAACGGCGGCCGAATTATGAGTGAGCCGCTGTTCTTGGCGTGGCGTGGTTGGCCTCCGCCCCGACCCTCCCCCGCCAGCGGAGGAGGGAGAAACGGTGGCGAGCGCTCCTGCGCGCCCCTTCCCCCGCAAGCGGGGGAAGGTTGGGATGAGGGTCGATGATCGGACGGCCTTGCAGTCATACGCTCGGCGATCTGGTCGATGAGATGGCGGAGGCGACGCCTGCGGCCGAGGCCGTCGTGTTTCGCGACGAGCGCCTCCCTTACGCCGGGCTCAAGGCGCGGGTCGATGCGTTCGCCGGGGCGCTGCTCGCCGCCAATATCGGGCGCGGCGATCGGGTCGCAGTGCTCATCACCAACCGGCCGGAATGGATCATCACCGCGTTCGGCGCGGCCAAAATCGGTGCGATCGTCGCGGCGATCAGCACCTTCTCGACAGCGCGCGAACTGGTTTGGGCGCTTGAGCATTCGGGCGCGACAGTGCTGGTGACACTCGAAGCGTTTCGCGGGCGCAGCTACCTCGACGGGCTCGATCGAGCCACATTGCCCGAGCTTCAAACGATCGTCGCGATCGATGGCCCTCCTCGCCCCGACGTCACACCATTGGCGGAATTTCTGGCGCACGGGGCCTCGGTCGATGCGGCGGCATTGGCCGCAGCGCAGCGTCAGGTCACGCCGAACGATATCTGCTACATCCTCTACACCTCGGGCTCGACCGCGGCGCCGAAGGGTGTGACCTTGGCGCACGGCAATGTCATCGCCAACGGCTTCGATATCGGCGAGCGCATGCACCTCACCGCCGCCGACCGGGTGTGGCTTGCGGTGCCGCTGTTCTGGTCGTTCGGCTCGGCCAATGCGCTGCCGGCGATCCTCTCGCATGGCGGCTGTGCGGTGCTGCAGGAGAGCTTCGAGCCCGGTGAGGCGATGGCGCTGATCGAACGCGAGCGCTGCAGCGTCTACTACGGCATGGCCAATATGGCGCGGGCCTTGAAGGAGCACCCCGACCATCCCGGCCGCCGGCTCGGCGCGATGCGCACCGGCCTGACGATCGGCCCACCCGAAGACGTCGCATTGACCATCGAGGCGCTCGGGACCGCAGAGCTGTGCAATGTCTATGGCTCGACCGAGACTTACGGCAATTGCGCGGTATGCGACGCGCACGACCCACTGCCGCTGCGCCTCTCGACGCAGGGCCGGCCACTGCCCGGCATGGCGATCCGCGCGGTCGATCCCGTAACGCGGCGGCCATTGTCCGACGGCGAGACTGGCGAGTTGGCGGTGGCCGGCTATGTGACGCCAGGGTATTTCCGCGCGCCGGGGCTCGATGCCGAAGCGTTCGACGCGGAGGGCTATTTCCTCACCGGCGATCTCGGCGCGATCGAGAACGGACGGGTGCATTTCCGCGGCCGGCTCAAGGAGATGATCAAGACCGGCGGGATCAATGTCGCGCCGCTCGAGGTGGAAGAGGTGCTGCTGCAGCATCCCGATGTCGTGCAGGCTTTTGTTGTCGGCGTACCCGATGCGGCGAAGGGCGAGATCGTCGCGGCGGCCATCGAGTTGCGGCCGGGTGCAGCCGCCGATCCCGCCGCGATCGTCGCGTTCTGCCGCGAGCGGCTGGCGAGCTACAAGGCGCCGGCCCGGCTCGTCTTCAAGACGGCGGCTGAGTTCCCACACACCGCGACGGGGAAAATCCACAAGCCGGGGCTCAAGGAGGAACTGGCGCAACAATGAGGCGCCCACCCCGGCAGGAAGCCGAGGCCCATTTCCCCGCCGCTCGTGCGACTGAAGCATGGTCCCGGCCTTCGCCGGGATGGTGTTTTTACGCCGGTATCCGCACCGGCATCGAACGGATGCCGTGGATGAAGTTCGAATAGACCCGGCGCGGCGCGGCCAACACCTCGATCACCGGGTAGCGCGGCAGCAGCTCCTCCCACAGGATGCGCAATTGCAGCTCGGCGAGGCGGTTGCCGACGCATCGATGGACGCCGAAGCCGAAGGAAAGATGCTGGCGCGGCCGGGCGCGGTCGATGATGAAAGTGTCGGGGTTCTCGATCGCCTCGGGGTCGCGATTGCCCGAGACGTACCAGATCACCACCTTGTCGCCCTTCTTGATGGTCTTGCCGCCGAGTTCGACGTCTTCCTTGGCGGTGCGGCGCATGTGGATGACCGGCGTCACGTAGCGGATGATCTCCGACACCATGCCGGGGATCAGCGAGGGATCGTCGCGCAACTTCTGGTATTCGCGCGGGTGTTCGCTCAGCGCCCACAGCCCGCCGGTCATCGAGTTGCGCGTCGTGTCGTTGCCGCCGACGATCAACAGGCCGAGCGTGCCCATGAATTCGCGGAACGGCATGTTCCGCGTCGCTTCGCCATGCGCGAGCATCGACAACAGATCAAACCGCGGCGGCATTTGCGCGCGCTGCTGGTAAAGCACACCGAGCGCCTGGGCCATCTTGGTCAACTCAGCAAAGCGCTCCTCCTCGGAATGCACTGGCGCCTCGGGCGAATTGACGTTGGCGATGACGACATCCGACCAATAGGTCAGCTGTCGGCGATCGTCCCACGGATAGTCGAACAGGGTCGCCAGCATCATCGTCGTCAGCTCAATCGAGACGCGGTCGACCCAGTCGAACACCTCGCCGCGCGGCAGGCTATCGAGGAGGCGGATCGTGCGCTCGCGGATGAGGCCTTCCATGTTGCGCAGATTATCGGGCGCGACGACGGGGCTCACCACCTTGCGCTGACCGTCGTGTTTGGGCGGGTCCATGCGGATAAAGCTCGGCCGGTCCATGTCCTTGGGCTGGTCCTCGATCTGGATGCCGCCCAGCTCGTTGGAGGACGAGTAGACCTGGTGGTTGACCTCCACGGTCATGATGTCCTTGTACTTCGTCACCGCCCAATAGGGGCCGTAGCGACTATCCGGGCAGTAATGCACGGGATCGTCGCGGCGCAGCCGGGTGAAGTACGGATACCAGGTGTCGTCCTGGTAGATTTGCGGGTCGCTGACGTCGATGCGGTCGAGCGCGGTACGGTCGGCGGAATGAACGGCGTCGTCGAGCGGACTCATCGATTCACCTCCCGTTCTGAATATTCCGGGGCCGGTCGGCCTTCTCGTTCCCGCGACTTTAACAGGAGGCGAGCCTTCTGTTCACCTCCTGTTATCGGCGATTTTAACAGGTGGTGCGATTCCCTACTCAAAACCAAGCTGGCCGGCGTGCCGCACGATCAGTTCATCTTGACCGCCGATTTGTACCGCTAGCGATCCGCAACACCGGCAACGGGACATTCAGTCCTCGCCAGAGAGCAAGCTGGCTGGATCGAATGCGCCTCTGCGCCGCTCGACGACGGTCTCGGTGATGTCGAGCATTTCGGGCTCGATGTTCTCCTGACGCTTGGTATCGAACTCGGGAGCGCGCATTTCACCGGGGCTCCGCAGCGTGTACATGACCATCCCGGCGCCGCGCGGCTCAAACATCAGCAAGCGCTTGGTGTTGTGCAGCGTCGCCCGGGCGATTCCGACCAGTGCCTTCGCCGCCATCTTCTCCGCGATCACGCGAAACGGCTCGGTCGCCAACTCCCCGTCGGGATAGACGTAATACGAATTGTTCAGGCACAGCGGATCGATTTCGGCGCGATCGACGAACCGGACGAGGTCGATGATATTGGAACTCATGGCCTGGAACGCCGTCAGATCCTTCTCGGTCAGCTCGTTCGCATCGGCCGCGAGTGAGAGGTAAATCGGACAGGACACGAGCGACAGGCGAAGAAAGCCGTTCCAGCTGGGATGAGGCATTGGTGGAAACTCCGGAGAGCGGGCAAGGGCACCAGAAAGCCACATCAGCGGACGGCCCGCAATCGCCAAAGGGTTGATCGAATTGACGGCGGCGAAGAGGCGCGTCGGCGCTCGTGCCGTGCGGACGGTTCGCGAAGGCGGAGCCCTATCGGTAGAGTCCAACGGCTCAGTCATAGCGGTGGGGAATTGGCTCAATGTGCGCTCGCCATGCACCCGACCGACCCTTGCATCCAGGGGCCGCCCGCAAATGTCGGTTCGACGCCAAGCGCGCAAATAGCCGCGATCGCCGGAACCCGCGCCGAGATAGGCCGTTGGCGCGCGGTAGGCGGCACATCACGGTGGACGACGTCATCATGTTAGTCGTTAGACCCAACCTGCGGCGGATGCGGGCCTTTATCAACAGCCCCTCCGAGTGCAATTTGCCCGGAAGGCGCCGCTTCATGCCGCAAGTTCGGTGGGAGCGCGCCGTCATCGGCGCCTGCATCGCGGGTGCTGTATTGCTCGGAGTCATTGCGGTCGCGGCCTATTACTAGGCTATGTCCAACGGTGACGCGTTCATGCTGCCGGCCGCCGCCGAGCCGCGTCCGGCAAGGAACTCTGTATCGATGGACGGGTTGAACAAGGCGCGCGGATGCGTGGGGGTCATCGCTTGATTGTGCGGATTTTTATTGCGGCAATACTGATTTTGGTCGGTTTCGGCTCGATCAACATCGACAACGCCGTCGACGCGTGGCGCGCTATGTATCCCGACGACCCGGCGCAGCGAACCGCCCTGCACGTTTGTTACGACCATGACCGGCAGTTTAATCGGATGAGCGCCAAAGCACGAAGCGACTGCTACAGCCAATGGCTGCCGACCATCGAGGCGAGCCGGCAGGCTCGCGAGCACGGCGTCTCGATCTGGTAGGCGCGCGATCCAGCTATTCAGCTAACGGGTCACCCCACCGCGAACCGCTTCGGTCGCCTCCATGAGACCGATATCGTTACCCGGTGCACCGGCAAGACGCGCCGACCGACGCAAATCGATTTGATTGGCCGCCAAGCCGACCTGGGCGTGCTCCCGCTCGGGGACGTCCTTGGGCAGCGCCCGATAGCATTCGTCGCGACTGGCCGGGTTGAACCGGTCGAAGGCCAGGTTGTAGGCGATACATGCGTTAAGTACCTGACGCTTGACAAAATCGCTGGGATACGACGCTTCAAGGAGACGGAGTGCCTCGTGCGGCGCCGCGCTGACCGCTCCGGTAAATCCCATCGCAGCAACGGCAATGACCGCTAGCTTCATCTTTTCCTCCCGCTCGCGGCAAAGAAAGTGACGCTGTTTTTAAGGGAGCATTCTTACTGATCGCCGCATCGTGCTGGAGCGCGCGGTGCCAAGGCAATGGCCTACCTTAGAGCATTGGTCATTGGCGTATTTTAGCCGCGGAATCACGGTCGCCGGTCTTGCCGCCCCATCGAATCGGCTCGACGAGGTCACGATAAAGGCCGAAAGCAACGATCCATAGAGCGTTGCCAATCCCGGAATCGGTGCGCGCGGAGCCCGCCTCGCCGCCGGTTTCCTAGTGCTGGCCCTCGGGCAGACGCACGATGAGGCCGTCGAGCGCCTCGCTCATCTTGAGCTGGCACGAGAGGCGCGAGTTGGGCTGGGCGACCGCGGCGAAGCTCAGCATGCTGGCTTCCTGCGAGCCGGGCTCCGGCGGGCCGAGCTGAGCGAGCCACGGCTCCTGGACATAGACGTGGCAGGTGGCGCAGGCGCATTCGCCGCCGCAATCGGCGTCAATGCCGGGGATGTTGTTGTCGACCGCGCCACGCATCACCGACAGACCAAGCGGGACATCGACCGTGTGCTCGCTGCCGTTGTGCTCGATGTAGGTGACCTTTGGCATGGCCTCGCCTCCTATTGCGCGGCGATCGCGGCGGCCGATTTTACGCCGGATGGGGCGAAGCGGCGCTCCATGTCGCGCCGAACGCGGGCGGCCTCGCTGTCGGGGACCGCGACATCGGCCCAGCGCACGATCGAACCGGCGACGACGTCGCGCACCAGCGGAACCTTGTGCGCGAGGCCGATCGGCAGCGCTCCCTCGGCGAGGCTGCGCTCAGCGGGGACGAGCTTGCCCCAGACCGTATAACCACCCTCGCCATCGAGCATCTCGCCGGCTTTGAGCGGCCGCTTGGCGACCGCGACGGCATCGCCGCGCCAGCCCTGCGGCTGGCCGGTCGGCTCGCCGCGCAGCGCCGCCGACAGCACCGACATGCCGAGCTCGAGGCCGATCAGGTGATACGGCTTGTACATCGCGGCGTACCAGCCGCTGGAATCGGTCTTGAGGCCGTATTCCTTGAAGCAAATTCGAGCGTAGTCGTTGGGCGCCTTCAAGACGACATAGACGCCCCAGCGCAGGTCGCGGAACACCGGCCGCCCGTCGCGCTCCAGGCAGGAGACGACCTCGACCATCCCGTCGCGCTCCAGCGAGCGGCCGCCGCGCAGCACCTCGGGCAGATCGTCCACGCCGCAGGGCGGGAACAAGAGGCCGTCGCGTGGGACACCGAGCCCGGTCGCATTCGCGATCGCCGCCATCTCGATCGCCGATTTGGTGCCGTCGAGAAAGGAGTTGAACATTTGCGGGTTCATCCCGCCGCGCTTCGCCTCTTCCGGTGTCAGCCCGTAATGCGCCCAGACATCGTCGGGCGTGACGGCGTGGTAGGCCGGCAGGTATTTGGTGCCCTTGCCGGCGGCGACGACCTCGAAACCGCAGGCGCGCGCCCAATCGACGATCTCGCAGGTCAGCGCCGGCTGGTCGCCATAGGCGAGCGAATAGACGACGCCCTTGACCCGCGCTTCCTCGGCCAAGAGCGGGCCGGCGAGCACGTCGGCCTCGACATTGACCATGACGATGTGTTTGCCGGCGGCAATCGCGGCGCGGGCATGGGCGATGCCGGCGGGCGGGCTGCCGGTCGCCTCGACCACGACCTCGACTTGCGCGTCGGCGCAGGCCTCGGCGCCGGAGGAGACAAAGCGCGTGCGGGCGATACGCGCCACATCCCAGCCGACATTACGGCAGGCGGCGCGGGCGCGCTCGGGGTCGAGATCGGCGATGACCGCGATCTCGACGCCGGGCATGGTCGGGATCTGGTTCAAGAACATCGACCCGAACTTGCCGGCGCCGATCAGGCCGACCTTTACGGGGCGGCCAGCGGCGGCGCGCTCCCGCGCGAGGCAATAGAGGTTCACTATCCTACTCCGCCGCCATCTTGTGCGAGCGCGCGTAATCGATGAGCGCGCTGTCGGCGACCGGTTCGATCGGGCGGAAATCCTGGTGCGCGATCCATTCCGGCCGGGTCGGCTTGCGGATGTAATTGGAGACCGCGCACAGCGTCAGATAAACGATGCGTCGCGGGTACGGCGTGATGTTGGGCGCCGAGGCGTGCACCAGATTGCCGTGGAACATCAGCACCGAGCCGGGCTTGCCGGTCGGCGCGACAATGCCGCCCTCTTCGACGAGCCGGGTCACGGTCTCCTGGTCGAGCGTCCACAGCGGGTACGAGGTCGTCGCCAGATCGTGCCCGGCCGAGAGCACGCCGTGCTTGTGGCTCTTTGGCACCAGCATCAGCGGGCCGTTGATCGGCATTACCTCGTCCATAAAGACGGCGATGTTCATCGCCCGCGGCTCGGGCATGCCGTCATCGCGCGCCCAGGTGCCGTAATCCTGGTGCCACTGCCAGACATCGCCCTCGAACGCCGCCTTGGCGTTGATCTTATACTGGTGCATGTAGAGCTGTTCGCCGAACACCTGCTCGACCGGGCGGATGAGCCGCGGGTGCGAACCCAACAGGCGAAACGCCTCGTTATAGGTGTGCGCGGCAAAGGCGGTGCGCGGCGCCCCGGTCTTTTCGCGCCAGACCTCCTGGCGATCGGTCTTGTAGATCGCCTCCGCCTCGTCGCGCAGCGTCGCGACCTCCGCTTCGGCGAAACAGCCGGGCAGGAACAGCCAGCCCTCTTCGTCGAACTGCCGGAGCTGCTCTTGGGTGAGCTGCATGGCGATTTCCTCCCGGTGACGGCGAGCGCGCATCGCCGCACCGGCATTTTATGCCGCGCACCGGTTACAGTACAGGCGGCTGGCGAAGCCGGTCTCTCGATGGCATAAGCCGCCACTCGACCTCAACGCGGACGCCCCGATGAACCCGTTCTGGAGCCGGATCGCGCGCGAGCTTTCGCCTTATGTGCCCGGCGAGCAGCCGCGCGCCGCCGATCTGGTGAAGCTCAATACCAACGAAAGCCCGTTCGGCCCATCGCCGCTCGCGGTGGAAGCGATGCGGGCCGCGGTGGCCGATACAATGCGGCTCTATCCCGATCCCGAGGCGACCGAATTGCGCGAGGCGCTCGCCGCGCATCACGGCGTGAGGCCCGAGCAGGTTTTTGTCGGCAACGGTTCGGACGAAGTGCTCGCGCATGCTTTCGTCGCGCTGTTGAAACAGCCGCAGCCGCTGCTGTTTCCCGATGTCACCTACAGCTTCTATCCGGTATGGGCGCAACTGTTCGATGTCGCGCATAAGACTGTGCCGCTGGACGGCGATATGTGCGTCAGGGTCGAGGATTACCGCCGCGAGGCGGGATCGGTCGTGATCGCCAATCCCAATGCGCCGACCGGAGTCGCGCTGCCGCGCGCCGCGGTCTCCCGACTGCTCGACGAGCATCCCGATATCCCGGTGCTGATCGACGAGGCGTATGTCGATTTCGGCGGCGAAAGCGCGGTTCCGCTGATCGCCGATCATGCGAACCTGCTGATCGTGCAGACGATGTCGAAGTCGCGCGCCCTGGCCGGCCTGCGCGTTGGCTATGCGCTCGGCGACGCGGGGCTGATCGACGCGCTGCGCCGTGTGAAAGACAGCTTCAATTCCTATCCGCTAGGCCGCGTCGCCCAGGCGGGCGCGACGGCTTCGGTGCGCGACGACGCCTATTTCCGGGAGAGCTGCGCGCGGATCGTCGCCGGACGCGAGGCGATGACGCGGGAGCTGATCGGGCTCGGCTTCGCCGTTCTGCCGTCCAGCGCGAATTTCGTCTTTGCCCGGCATCCCGCGCGGGACGGGGCGGAATTCGCGGCGGCGCTGCGCGAGCGCGCGGTGCTGGTGCGGCATTTCAACAAGCCGCGCACGGCGTCCTATCTGCGCATCACCGTCGGGACTGAGAACGACACGAGACGGCTGGTCGCGGCGGCGGCGGATATCCTCGGCGGATATCCTCGGGAGATGACGGCAGCGCCGACGCACGCCTAACCCAGCGTGCGGCCGGGGTCTTCGATGATCTCGCAAAGTCCCATGCCGACGATGTCGTAGAACGACGCGCGGCGTCCGGCGAAGAGCGTCGCCGGGACGGGCGGGACCTTGCAGATCGCGCGGATGCCGGCCGCGTCGAGCGCCGCCAGCGTCGCGGACAAATCTGCCGTCACGTAGCACATGTGGTAGACGATGCCCTCGGGCCGGCCGGCGATTAGCGCATCGACCGGCGACTTACCCGCCGCCGGGTAGATGATCTCGACAGCCGGCATCGATCCGGCATGCGTGCACATGACGAGGTTGACGTTCTGCTCGGGGTCGAAGACCGGCTCGGCCAGTTCGTAGCCGAGGCCGCTGAGGAATTGCCCGGCGTCGCGCGGCCGGCGCACCGCCAGCCCGAGATGGTGGAACGTCAGCCCGAAGGGGTTCATGTCGCTTGCTGCGTCACTTGGCATCGGGCAAGACGGCGCGCACGCTCGGGTCGGCCAGCATACGCCGCGTGATATCGGTGACGACGCGCGCATCGGGATCGAGCGAGTCGCTGAAATAGCCCGGCTTGTCGCGGTATTCCGCCATGTCGGCGAAGTCGAAGAAGGCGACGCCGGAAGCCGCGAGATGCTGTTGCTGCCATGCGGCGCTCTCGAACTCGCGCCAGATGCCGGCGTCCGGGTTGTCTTTGAGCCCGTCGAGGATTTTCGCATAGAACGGCAGCTGCACGCCGATCAGCGCGATGTGCTTCGACTTGGCGAAGGCGACGAACTGGTCGAACTCGGCGACCTGCTCGGCGGCAATGTGGTCGGCCAGCACGACGGGCGGGACGCCGACTCCGTTCGAATCGTCGGCGAGGCGCTGCGGGTCTTGCGTGGCCGGGCCCACCGGACGCGAGCCGTCCGGGTTGAAGCCGTCGCCGGTCAGCAGCGCGAAGAGGCCGCGCTCTCGCGCCGTGTCCGGCAGGCGGCGCAACAAGTCGGCCGGCGCCTCGGCGAGCCGCCCGGCGACGCGCAGCAGATTGGCGACATGCGTCTCGGGATGCTCGTCAAAACGGTCGGCCCAGTAGTGGTCGAAGCCGGAGGCGAACATCCAGTAATCGAGATCGAAGACCAGCGCCCGCGGCGCATAGCCATCCTTGGTCACCAGCTCCAAAAAGCGGCGGTACTGGTCGAAGGTCCAAGCGATCTGTCCGGCATTGTAGAAGCCGTAAGGCGCGAACGGACGGGCGCGGAACGCGTTGGCGCGCCCCGGCCCGAGCGCGATGACCGCCGGCTTCAGATCGGCGACGCGGGCGAGCTTGTAGACAAGATAGGAATGCCCGTCGCCGCCGCGCCAGATGCGGTCGGCCCCGCCATCCTGCCAGGCCGAGACCATGGCCGCCGGCATCGTCTCGCCGATCCGCCAGGCAAGGCTTTCGAGCAGCACGCCCAGCAACAGCAGCGGCGAGAACAGCAACAGCAGCGCGCCGATCAGCCGCCGCCACTCGCGCAGGGGCGCCGCCTCGGCCTGTTGCTGCTCCTCCACGGTCTCGTCGGTTGCCGTCATCTCGACCACGAGAACATCCGTCAGAATTTATAATAGAGGAAGGGCGGCGCGACGCTGCTCGACATCCACAGATAGACGATCACCGCGACCCCGAAATTGTAGGCCGCGGCCTGGATCGGCGCCGCGAAACGCGTCAAGGTCATGCCATTGCGCGCCAGGATATCGCCCAAGACGATCGCGGCGATGATGAACCAGTCGGCCCAGTACCCGGTCACCAGCGGCAGATTGGGCGGCTCGCCCTGGTGGAACAGCAAGTAACGGGCCCCGTC
The DNA here is from genome assembly GCA_963712835.1 of uncultured Alphaproteobacteria bacterium. Taxonomy (GTDB): domain Bacteria; phylum Pseudomonadota; class Alphaproteobacteria; order ATCC43930; family CGMCC-115725; genus DATARH01. Next base: position 129,725 of record CAVQJJ010000005.1, read on the forward strand.
CCGCAGATTGGCGAAGAGATCGAGAGAGAAGATGTCGCGATAAAAAAGCCAGGCATCGGACAGGTAGCTCACCCGGAACAGCACCAGCAGCAAGGCGACGAGGAAAAAGGTAATGATCGCGCGGATCACCCGCACCACCGGAAGCGGCACGCCGAGCCAGGCATAGGCGGCGTCGCGGTACTTGGTCGTGTAGAGCGAACCCACCGCGAGCACGCCAAACGCGAAACCGTAGAGCACGAACTGCCAGCCGGCGCCGTGCCAAATACCAAGGATCGTGAACGAGATCACGGTCGCAGCGACCATCCCCCTATGGCCCGAACGCCGCCACTTCGCACGCATCGGCATGAACAGATAGTCGCGCACCCAGAACGACAGCGAGATGTGCCAAGTGCGCCAGAACTCGGGGATCGATGGGCTCAAGAACGGCTGGCGGAAATTGGGCTGCACCTCGATGCCGAGCATCTTGGCGCAGCCGATCGCGATCAGCGAATAACCGGCGAAATCGGCGTAGAGGTCGAAGGCGAAGAAGATGACCGCGACGAGCTTATCGAGCGGCAGCGAGCTTTCCGGGTCGCCGAACACGTCGGCGACCGGCGCCGACAGCGTGTTGGCGAACAACACCTTGAGCACGAGGCCGATAAAGATGAGTTCGCAGCCCTTCGAAGGCGCGCTCGGCCGACATCGGCTGCTTGAGGTCGAGCTGCGGCAGGATGCGGCCGCCGCGCTCGATCGGCCCTGCCGTCACCAGCGGAAAAAAGGTGACGAACAGCGCCAGACGCAGCGGGTTGCGCTCGGCCTCCAGCAGACCGAGGTACACGTCGATCAGGTAGCCGGTCGCGGCGAAGGTGAAGAAGGAAAGCCCCACCGGCAGCGCCAGGTCGGCAAGCCGGTCGGGCAGCGCGACGCCCACCGCGCCGGCAAGGAAGCCGAGATATTTGAAGAAGACGAGCGGCGCGAGAATTACAACCAACACGGCGATGAAGGCGGCCTGGCGCGCTCGGCCGGCCGGCATGCGCTGCAGCACAACGCCGCCGCAATAGGCAATGGCGGCGACATACAGCAGCACGGCGGTATAGCCGCCAACCAGCTTGAAATAAAAGCCGAGGCTCGCGGCCAACAGCAGCACCAGTCGCGCCGCTCCACCCGGCAGCACGTAGAACAGCACGAAGACGACGGCGAAAAAGCCGAGAAAGACCGGATCGCTCAGCGACATCGCGGACCGTTCAGACGGAGGTTACAGCCATGCCGCCATCGGCCTCGCTCAGACGTCGACGGTTCCCTTCGACGCCAGCACTTTCTTGACGATCGCGACATTGCGCATCGACACGATCTCGGCGGTGCTGAGCCGGACGTCGAATTCATCCTCGATCGCGACGACCAGGCTCATCGCCGCCATGCTGTCCCATTGCGGCGTGTTGTCCGGCGAGGTGTCGTCGGTGATCTGTTCGGCGGAAAGGCCGAGCACTTCGGCAAAGACCTTGGAAACCCGGTCAGTCATCACGGCCTCGTCAACATGAGCAATACCCTCGCGCGGTGCGCCGCCAGTAGTAGCATTTGGAGTTGACGCGGATCATCGGCTCGGAGATGCCGCGCTCGCGGCGGAATTCGTCCACGGCGCGGCGGCAATACGTCCACGTATCCTCGCCGTAATCGTCGATGATCGCATACCCGCCCGGCGACAGCTTGTCATACAGATTGGTCAGCGCATCCATCGTCGATTCGTAATAGTCGCCGTCGAGCCGCATGACCGCGAGCCGTTTGATCGGTGCGGTCGGCAGGGTGTCCTTGAACCAGCCTTTCAGAAACGTCACCTGTCCGTCGAGCAGCCTGAACGCGGCGAAATTGCTGCGGACCTCGTCGAGACTAGCCGCGAAGTTGTTGAAATTCCGTTTCATGACCGGGCCGTTATGCGCCCTGGCCTCGACCGGGTATTTCTCCGGGTCGGGGGTCGGCATCCCCTCGAACGAGTTGGCAACCCACACCGTGCGGTCGGCGATGCCGTGTGCGCGCAGCACGGCGCGCATCAAGATGGTCGCGCCGCCGCGCCACACCCCGGTCTCGATCAGGTCTCCCGGCACGCCACGCGTTATGACGTCCTCGATACAGGCGTGCAGGTTATCCATCCGGGCCAGCGGCAGCATCGAGATCGCCGGTCCCTTCATGTAATGGCGGATGAACTTGTGGACGAACTCGAACTCGTCCTTCTGGTCGGTATCGGGCTCCTCCGCGAACAGCGTGTTGGTCAGAACCCGCTTGAGGAGTCCGATATAAAGATCGCTGCCGTCCGCGCCTCCCATCGTTCCGGCTCCGTCAGGCGCTCAGGCGCACGGGTAGCGGCATTGCGGGCTCCGCCCCGGCGCGCACGATATGCGCCGGAATGGCCGGCGCGTCGGCCAGATCGAGGCGCCATGTCTGCTCGTCGACCTGGGTGAACCCCTGGTCGGGCAGGAACTTGGCGCAGATCGCGTTTTTCGGCGTGGGAATGTAGGAGCCGACAAACTCGACCGCGCCCTCGGCGCGCGCATCGTCGGCAAGGGCGCCGATCAGGGCCGCCTCGACCCCGCGGCCGAGCACGCGGCAGCTCATCAGCACCGAGTCAAGCGTCCAGCGCCGCCGGTCGGGCGACACCTCGGCGATGATCACGCCGGTCAACCCGTATTCGCCGAACTTGTCGGCGACGCGAAAGGCGTAAAGCCGCCAGTCGGCCGACGCGGCGAGCGCGCGCACCTCGTCGAGCGTGCGGCGGATGGTGGTCAGATTATACTGGTTGGTCTTGTTGATGAGCTGAGTGACGCGGCCCAAATCCTCGGTCTTGGCGCGGAACAGATCGACCTGGAGGTCGAGCGCCTTGAGGAAGTCGCTATGGCTGATCTGCGCGCCAAGAACCTCGCGGTCACGCTCGGCGCGCATCATGTCGGCGCGTTGGCGATCCTCGTCGGTCACGTCGAGCTGGTCGAAAAGCGTCAGCTGCTGCATCGCCGCGACGATGTCCGCCGGATCCGACGGCACGAGGATGCTCGTCACCTCGGGCCGCGCGTCGCGCATATAGGCGATCTCCATCGGGTTATCGTCGATGAAGACCAGGCTGTCGGTGCCGATGTTGAGCGACTTGGCGATCAGCGGGATGTTCTCTGCCTTGGGCAGCCAATTGACCTGCCAGGCCGACAGATGCTCGCGCTTCAGCACCATGCCGCTGTGCTTGTCGAAGACCTCGAAGACATCGGCCTCGTTGTTCTTGCTGGCGACGGCGAGGAAGATGCCCTGTTGGCGCCAGCCGAGCAGCAGCTTTTGCAAATCGCGGAAGGCCGAGCCGGGGAACTCGTCGCCGATCTGAATGCCGTCGATGCCGTCCTCGCCGACAATGCCGCCCCATAGCGTATTGTCGGCGTCGAGCACGACGCATTTCTTCGCGGCGCGGCGCGAGGCCATGACGATGCGAGCCAACTGCCGGCCGGCGACGTACAGAAACGCGTCGCTGAACGGCTGACGATAGAGGTACGCGTGCCGCGGATCGTAAGACGTGGCGATGCCGACCTGGCGCTGCACGGCGTCGAGATCGACGATGCGTACGCCTTCGATCCGGCCAACCTCGTCGACGAACTGTCCGGCGAGCGCACGGTGGAAGCCGCCGAGCCCACCGGGATTGTCAAGCGCCAGCGCGTCGCCGGCGACGCCGGTCGGATAAGGCGGCACGCCGACGATGATCATACCCTTGAAATTGGCGCGGAGCTGGCGGATCGCGCCGGTCAGGGCTCCGAGCTTGTCGCTCGCGCGTTTTAGCGTCTCAGCGTCGCCGCCGAGAAAGTCCGACATCTCGTCAAGCATCAAATCCTCGAGGCGCCACAGCAGCACCGCCACATCGACCGGACCCTGGAAACTCGATTGCGGGTCGAGGCAGGTCTGGAAGAGCTGGTTGTAGGGGCCGACCGTGAACTCCGCCTCGGTGCTCTCGGCGAGAAGCGCCGCGCCGACAAACGGCGCCAGCGGGTCGGCGGTAAAGCTCGCCGCGATCCCGATGCGCAACGCCGACGCCGACCGGTCGGCGCGCGCAAGATGCTCGCGCCACGCCTTTTTGGCTTCGATCGGGGCTTTTCGCGCGACATCGTCCATCGCGATCACCTTCCCAAACGCTCAGTGCTGCGCGAGCTGCCCTTTCAGCTTCTCGATCGAGGCGGTGATCGCCGCCGCCCATTTGCGATACCCGTCGGGTTCGAGATGGCCGCCGTCGCGCGTGTGCCACTCGCCGGGCCGCGAGAAGGTCGTCGAGTCGATGTACTGGCACGGCGCGACCGATTGCGACAGCAATTGCGATATCGCCTGCACCTGTGCGGTGGTCTTGTGATAGGGGCCGGTATCCTCGCCCCAGGGCGGCCCAACCCACACGCAGGAGATACGGCTCGCGGCGATCTTCGCGGTGAGGCCGCTGATCTGCTCGTGCACCCAGCCGAGCTCCATATGACCGCCATATCCGGCCATCGTGTCGCCGAGCTCGACGACGATCAGGTTCGGATGATGCTGGGCGATCAGATTGGTGATGTTCCAGGTCGGGCTGGGCTTCATGTCGAGCACAGCGGCCGCCTTGTCGTCTCGGTGCAGCATACCGCATGACGCGGTCGTCGGTATGATCCAGTCCTGCGCCGTCGAGCCGCAGACCGCGTAGGAGTAGACCGTCGCGCCGGCATCCTCCAGTTGGTTATGGAGGACCGGCAGCATGCCCATCAGCTGGCTGTCGCCGATGACGAGAATGGCAAGTCCCGCGAGCGCCGCACTCATTCAATTACTCCACTTCCATTTTCGTTCGATCAGCGCACCATCGACGCCGTTCTGGGTTATGCAGTCACGTGACGGCCTCAGTAAGGTTGGTCGACCATTCCGATAGCCGTCGCGCAGAAGGTACTCGGTTCTCGGTCGCTCACGCCTCGGGCCGCAAAAAATATCGCGGAAGCGACGTATTATCTCCGGCCGTCCTTAATCCAACGGAAATATTGCGGCTACTCGGCGGTTGCGCAGGGCCTCGGCAGATATCACCAAAAAACAATATGGCCGGCGCGCACTTTCCCAGTAATGGCCGACCCGAGAAGCCATGGTTCGCTTGCCGAAAATCCCGAAAATTGCTTGAGACAATTTTATTAGAACCAACGCCGAGTTGGGTCAACTTGCGATAATGGCCAAAAATCGGAGGTTCGCGGCGGCCCTTGGAATGCAGCTGGTCTTCCGGCGGCCACTCTGTCGCAAATGCGTCGTGTACCGCAGCTATGTGTCCGTCGGCGATGCCGAACGCCTTACGCCTTGACGCTTTTACCGCCGCCGGGGATAGACTTTGGGAACAGGCTCTGCCTATCTTGGGTTGATGGTTCCCCTCGGGGATCAAAAGGGAACACGGTGAGGCCGTAAAGGTTGAAACCGTGGCTGCCCCCGCAACTGTAAGCGACGAGCCGCGCGCCATCGATGCCACTGGAGGTTCGCCGAACCCCTGGGAAGGCGGCGCAAGGCAACGATCCGCGAGCCAGGAGACCTGCCATCGCCGTGGTCAAACGCGGGCGCGTCGGACGGGGTGTGCCGACGAGAGGCAGGTGGCGCAACCGCGTTTTCGGCGCATCGCATCGGTCTCTTCCGTTCGCTTTGACCGCTTCGGGGCCGTCGGTTATCGACAACGGCGCGTTCGACTACGCGGCGAATTCCTGGGGTTACACCTACGGCGCTTCGGCGGAGTGGTACCAGGATTGGTGGACGATCCGCAGCGGCTTGTTCTACCTGCCGGTCAACCCGAACGCCGCCAACCTTTCCACCGGCTTCTTCCGCCAGGCGCAATGGGTCGAGGAGTTGGAAGAGCGGCACCATCTTTGGGACCAGCCGGGCAAGCTCAAATTCCTCTATTGGCTGATGTGGGGCGACCTCGGGACCTATCCCGAGGCGCTCGGGCTGGCGCAGGCCACCGGCACAACGCCCTCGACTGCTTTAGCGCGCAGCTTCCGCACCAAATCCGGCGCCGGGCTCAATCTCGAACAGCAGCTGACCAGCGATCTCGGCGCGTTCGCCCGCGCCGGCATCACGCAAGGCAATGTCGAGGAGGATGCCTTCACCGATATCGACCAGACGCTCTCGGCCGGCCTGTCGCTACAGGGTGCTCGCTGGGGCCGGCCGGACGACACGGTCGGGCTGGCCGGCGTCATCAACCGCATCTCGCACCAGGGAAAGCTCTATCTCGCCGCCGGCGGCCTCGGCGGGATCATCGGCGACGGCCAACTGCCCGATGCCGGGCCGGAACAGATCGTCGAGACATACTACAGCCTGCCGGTGTTCAGCTTCGCGCATGTCACGGCCGACTATCAGCTGATCAAAAACCCGGCCTACAACCGGCGGCGCGGGCCGGTCTCGGTGTTCGGCCTGCGCACGCACGTCGAGTTTTATTTTTACTAGGGGGCAGGTTTGGCAGGGGCGGACAACCCATGAATCCGTGGGCTTGGCTCGCGGCGAGCACATCGCGGCTGAAGCGGTCGTCTGCGAGGCGTTTGGTGGGCCGGAGGTGTAGGCGCTGCGGCATCCTGCCCGACCCGCCACCGCGGCTAATTCTGAAAACGGCATCGGCCAAGCTCGACAAATCCGCTAACGGCGCATCTGCCCCGTTGGCAAGCGTGCCGGCGGGCGGCGGCTTATTGGACCGATAGGCGACGCTCGGGCCTAACGATGCGGCTACTCTTCATGCCCCACAACCGCCCTTCGGGGACGGGACCCCTAATGCGGCTGCACTTCCCATATCCAGATGCGCACGGCCTGGCTGCGGCCGCGCACCGTCTGTTCGCCGCGGTCGGTGAGCCGCGTCAATAGCTCGGCGCCGTGGGCTTCCGGTGACTCCGCGATGGCCCGGATCACCGAATCGGCGGCAACGAGCGGCGTTTCGAGCGTGCGGGTCAACCCTTGCAGCCGGCTCGCGGTGTTGACCGTGTCGCCGATCACGGTGAACGACAGGGACTGCTCGCTGCCGACGTCGCCGAGCACGGCGGGACCGAAATTGAGCCCGATGCCGATCGCCAAGCGCGGCTCGCCCGCCGCTTCCCGTTCGCGGTTCCACGCATCGAGCGCCTCGAGCATCAAGCAGCCGCAACGAAGGGCGTTCGCGGCATCATCGCCCGCCGGCTCAGGCACCCCGAACACGGCGAAAATCTCGTCGCCGATATATTTCTCGACCGAGCCGCCACAAGCGAAAATCTGCACCGTCATCCGGTCGTGGAACCGGCGCAGCAGCGTCACGACGGCTTCGGGTGGCATCGCTTCGGCCATGCGGGTGAAGCCAACGATGTCGGCAAACAGCACCGCCACGTTCTGCCGCCGCACCGCACCGAGGGGCTCGTCGCGCTCGGCCAGCATCGCCGCGAAATGCGGTGAGAAATAGCGCGCCAGGTTCCCCCGCGCGCGCTCCGCTGCCTCTCGTCGCCGGTCGATGTCGCGCAGGCGCGAGATGTCGTCGAGCGTCTTGCGCACGGTGATCTCGAGGTCGCTGAAATCGACCGGCTTGGTGACAAAATCGAACGCGCCGCGGTTCATCGCGGTGCGCAGATTGACCATGTCGCCATAGGCCGAAACCATGATCGTGCGCACCTCGGAGCGCTGCTCGCGCAGCCGGGTGAGCAGGGTCAGCCCGTCCATCACCGGCATGTTGATGTCGAGCAGCATCAAATCGATGTCGGGCTCGGCGGCGAGCCTTTCCAGCGCCTCTTCGCCGTGGTGGGCAAAGCGGAACTCGAACTCCTTCTCGCGGATCTGCCGACGAAAGCGCTGGGTGATCAGCAGCTCGAAATCGGGCTCGTCGTCGACCGCGAGGATCTTGGCCGGCGTCATCGCTAGTTGGCGGCTTCGGGCAGTTGCCTGATCTGCTCCTTGAGCCGGTCGAAATCGACCGGCTTGGTGACGAACTCAAGAGCGCCGAATTCCGCCGCCCGCTGCCGCCGCTCGTCGTCACCATACGCGGTCACCATCATCACCGGCAACTCAGGCCATTTCGCCTTCACCGCGCGCAACAGATCGAGTCCGTCCATCCCCGGCATGTTGATGTCGGACAGGATCACGATCAGCTCCGGCCGGATCTCCCCCGAAAGCTGGTCGAGCGCCTCCTCGCCCGAGGCCGCGAAGTGCAGCACATAAGTCCCCTGCCGCGCCTCGCGGCGAAAGCGCTGACGGAACAACTCCGCGACGTCAGGCTCGTCGTCGACAACCAGAATGCTGACGGTCATGCGGACGCTCCGCTTCCTGGTGTTTGCCGCGGCAGACGGATCGTGAACTCGGTGAATTCATCTTCCGCGCTGTCGACCGCGATCGTCCCGCCATGCTGTTGCGTCACGATGTCGTAGCTGATCGACAGGCCCAAACCCGTCCCCTCGCCGGTCGGCTTGGTGGTGAAGAACGGCTGGAACAGCTTGTCGCGGATGTCCGCCGGGATGCCTGTGCCGTTGTCGCGCACCTTGACCTCGACCGCGTCCCCCGCCTCGTGCGTTGCCACCCGCAGCACCGGGCGGAACCCGTTGCCTGACTTCTGCGCCCGCTTGTTGGCGGCATAGAACCCGTTGCCGATCAGGTTCAGGAACACCCGCGTCATGTCTTGCGGCACCAGCTCGATCGGCCGCAGCTTCTGGTCGAACTCGCGCTCCAAGGTGATGTTGAATGTCTGATCCTGGGCGCGGGCTCCGTGATAGGCGAGGTTGAGGCTCTCTTCGACGAGTGCATTCAAATCGACCGCCCGCCGCTCGCCCGAGACCCCTCGCGAATGCTCCAGCATCGACTTGACGATGTTGTCGGCGCGCCGGCCGTGCTCGGCGATCTTTTCAAGATTGCCGGACAGCATTTCCATGGTCTCGTCGAGCTCCTCGCGTTTGTCAGGATCGAGCTTTGCGATGGCCGGCTCCGCCACCTCCTTCAACTCGGACAGCAGCTCGTTCGACAGCGAGGCGAAATTGTTGACGAAGTTGAGCGGGTTCTTGATCTCATGCGCGATACCCGCGGTCAGCTGACCCAATGAGGCCATCTTCTCCGCCTGGATCAATCGGCGTTGCGCCGTCTGCAAGTCACGCAGCGCCGCCTCCGCCGCGTCTCGCGCCGTGCGAATCTCCTCTTCCGAACGCTTGCGTTCGGTGATGTCGGAATAGATCAGCACGAACCCGCCGCCCGCGACCGGGTTGCGCCGTACCTCTAGCACGCGCCCGTCGGGCCGCGTGCGTTCGAAGCGCAATTCCTCATCGGCGTGCGCGAGCCGACGGCTGAGCTCCTCCTCGACATCGCCCGACCCGAATTCGCCGCGCTCAGCAAGGATGTGCAGGTATTCCGTATAGGTCTTGCGCTTCTCAAGGACTGCGTTGGGCAGGTCGAGCAATTCCTGGAAATTCTTGTTCCAGGCCGTGAGGCGCAGGTCCCCGTCGAACATCACGACGCCGTCGCCCATATTGTCGAAGGTGACGCGCAATTCGGCCTGGCGCTGGCGGATTTCCCCGAGCAGCCGTGCGTTCTCGATCGCGATCACCGCCTGCGCGGCGAAGTTTTGCAGCAGTTCGATCTGCTTTTCGGAGAACGGCCGGACTTCGCGGCGGTGAACGTTGATGACGCCGAGCAGGGCGCCGTCCTTGCGCAACGCCACGCCGAGCCAGGAACGGATATGCCGCGCGTCAAGCCGCGCCCGCCCAAGCGGGAGCTGGTAGGCGGCCGTTTCCCGTACGTCCGCGACATGCGACACGCTCTGGCCGCGTGCGAGGAATTCATACATGCCCGAGAGCAGCGCCGGACCGAGTTGCCGCAGCGTTTCAGCCTCGCCGGGCGGGCCGTGAGCGGCGGCGAGGTGGAGCTTTTCGCCATCGAAGGTGCGCACCAACGCCTCATCGGCGCCGCATAGGCGCACCGCCCGCTCTACCATCGCCTCGAACACCGGAGCGAGGTCGCCGGGCGAGGAATTGATGACCTGCAGGACTTCGGCGGTGGCGGTCTGTTGTTCTAGCGCCTCGCGCGTCTCGGTCAGCAGCCGCGCGTTTTCCATCGCGATGACCGCCTGGCCCGCGAAGCTTTCCAGGAGAGCGATCTCTTTCTCCGTAAACGCCCTCACCTCCTTGCGTGCGGAAACGATCATCCCAAGCAGCCGCCCTTCCCGGCGCAACGGGACAAGCAGAACCGTTCGGTGGTTATCCAGCTCGACCGCAGCCCGATTGAATGAATCGGGAAGTGCGGCCTGGTCGAGGATGTGGTTGTAGCGAGCCCCTTCGAGCAACGGCCGTCCGCCCTCGCCCACCGGGTGGCCTTTCGCGAGCAACGCGGCAAAGGCGTCGGAGATGCCGAGCGTCGCGACGGCGCGGAAGTTTTGCCCGTCGAACAGCTCCAAGGTTCCGAAGGCGACGCCGCACAGTCGCTGCGCCTTTTCCAGGATCGCGTCGAACACCGGCTTGAGGTCGCCGGGCGAGGCGTTGATGACGCCCAGCACCTCGGCAGTGGCGGTCTGCTGATCGAGCGCTTCTTGGGTTTCGGCGATCAGGCGCGCGTTCTCGATCGCAATGACCGCCTGATCGGCGAAGGTACGAACAAGCTCAATCTGCCGATCGGTGAAAGGCTCGAACTCGCGCTCGACCGAGGCTGATGATGCCGATCACCACTCCTTCGCGCATCAACGGCACACCGATCGCGGTTCGAATCTTCCCGATCGTCACGGTTTCGGCGACGACGAAATCCGGATCGGCGGCAAGATCGGTGACCTGTACGACCCGACCCCCGGCCGCCGCTCGCCCGGCAACGCTACCCTGTCCGAGCGGCAGCAGGTGACCGCGGATGAAGGCTTCGTATTCGGGCGATGTCGCATGCGTGGCGGCAACCCGAAAACCATCGTTTTCGCGATGCGAGATCATTCCCAGATCGGCGGAACAGAGCTGTGCGGCTGTCTCGACCAGTGTGTCCAACACCGGCTGTAGGTCGAAGGTCGAGCGACTGATGACCTTGAGCACGTCGCTCGTCGCGGTCTGGTATTCGAGCGATTCCGAGAGTTCGGCGGTCCGCTCCTCGACCTTGTGCTCCAGCTCGGCGTACGAGGTCTGAAGGTCGGCAGCCATGTGGTTGAACTGCTGCGCCAGTGCCTCCAATTCGTCACCGGTGTGGATGTCGATGCGGCGGTCGAGATCGCCGGCACCGATCTGTGCCGCACCCGTCTGCAAGGCGTGGATGGGGCTGATCATGCGGCGCGCCAGCAGAAAGGCGGCGAGTGCGGCGCCGGCTAGCGCCAGCACCAGCCACAGCACGTTGCGCAGCGCCAGCGCATAGAGCGGCGCGTAGGCTTCCTTGAGTGGCACCTCGACAAACACCCGCCAGCCCACGGGTTTGATTCGGGCGTGCGCGCTCAGCACCGGACGGCCGTAATAATCATCGGCGGCAGTGGCGGTCGGCGTTTGCGCCGGTTCGCCGTCGGCGGACTTGGAGGCGAGCACGGCTGCGACCTGAGGTAGTTTCGAGAAATCGGTATCGCGCAGCACTAGGCTGATGTCGGGATCGGCGATCAGTTTGCCGCGGCCGTCGACGACATAGGCATAGCCACCCTCGCCGATCTTCAAGGCGGTGATGACGTCCCATATCAGTTTCAGGTTGATCGAGGCGACGGTGACCCCGGAATTTCGTCCAGCATCGGCCAAGGCCAGCGTCATGTACGGCTCGGACTCCTTGCGGAAGGAGACCGGGCTGAACCAGGAGCCGTTCGCCCGCGCCTCGACGAACTCCGGCGCGTGCGAATAGTCGGCGCCGCTGCCGACTACGTCCATCGCCAGCCGCGAGACCTTCAGCTGCTCCTTGCCGTCGCCATCGAGCTCGGTCAAGTCGGTGATCGCCGGCACCTGGCGCAGCAGCCGCACGAAATCGAAACGGCGCTGGTCGAGCGGCGCGGCGCCCCACAACGGGAGCGTGGTCCAGCCGATCTGCCGCTCAACGCCGGTGACGAACTCGCCGATGCGTTGCGCCGCGGCGTCGGCCTTCTCCTGCTGCAGCGCCAGGAGCGCCGCCTTGCTTTCACGGAAGCCGAACCAGAATTCGACGCCGGCATTGACGCACAGCGCAGCGGCAACAAGGACGACCAGCGCCACAATGTATTTGCGGAACAGGCCGCGGCGCGGACGCAGGTCAGACGCGGTAGCCGTCGGGGCGACCCCGGGCGGCATGTCTGCGTCGGAAACCGCGTCGGCACCACTCATGCGATCTCCCCTGCCTCCCTCGCTCGCGTTATACGCCGTATTCTAACCGGGCATTGCGCGATGGTCTGCGTCTCATTCGATAACGTCGTCGGCTTGGGCCAGCAGTGTCGGCGGGATTGTCAGGCCGAGCGATTTGGCGGTCTTAAGGTTGATGATAAGTTCGAATTTAGTCGGCTGCTCGATCGGCAGGCCAGCCGGATTGGCGCCCTTGAGGATACGGTCAGCATAGCCGAGCGCGCGGCGGAACACGTCGGAGATGCTGGCACCGTAGGTGGCGAGAAAGCCTGCCTCAGCGAACTCGCGGCTGCCGCTGATCGCCGGCACGCCGAGGGCGGCCATCTCGTTGGCCGGCCGGCCGAGGAACAGCGGATCGTTGCCGACGATCAGCCCATCCGGCTTGCCCCGCTTGATCGCCTCGAGGGCGGCCGGAATTTCGTTCACGTCGCGAACACGGTGCTCGTCAAACACGAAATCGGTAGCCACCCGCGATGCCGCATCGCGTATGTGGGCAATTTCAGCGTTCGATATCGAGCCGACTTGGTACACTTGGTACAGCAAGCCAATGCGGCGCGCCCGAGGAACGATCTCGAGCAGGACCTGCAGCCATTTTTCGGCGAGTTCAGGGCCCGTCTGGATCGCCAGCCCGGTGATGTTGCCGCCCGGATGGGCGAGGCTGGCGGCAAAACCCCGGGCGACCGGATCGCCGGTCACCCCGACGATCGGGATCGTCTTGGTCAATTGGGCGACGGCATGGATGACAACGGGACCGGCCGCCATGAGCACGTCCGGGTGTTCGGCGACTGCGGCGGCGGCAAGGCTCGCCAGCCGCGCCGGGTCGCCGCCGGCATAGCGATTGTCGACGATGATGTTGTCGCCCTCGCGATAGCCATGCTCCCTTGAGCCCGGCCGCGATCCCCTTAAGCAATTCGCTATCGCTGCCGACAACCCCAATCTGCAGCACAACGATATGCGGCACGCGCTTTTGCGCCCTGGCAAGGCGTGCTGCGCATAAGAATGCCGCCGCGAACGCCGTGCCAAATTCCCGCCGTTTCATCGAACGAGGCCGCCAGCGCGAACCGCTTTCCAGTTCTTCCAGGCCATGGGCTCCCCGTCCTTATTTGCCCGCAGCATATCACGGTAAGGTTCGGGATTTCCGGTCAGTAGCGCCGCGATCTTTTCTCACGTCAGCTTGAAGTTCGGCTGTCAGCAGGCGACAATTTCGCGAGCGCCGCTACCGGCGCGCCCTGCTCGCTGATCCGCGAAGACATCGACCCAGACGCATTTGATCTGCGTCGAGGCCCTACTCGATAATGTCGTCCGCCCCTGCCACCAGCTCAGGCGGGAGCTTGAGCCCCATGGCATCGGCGGTTTTCCGGTTGATCGCAAACTCGAACAGGGTCGGCTGCTCGAACGGCAAATCGCCGGGCTTTGCCCCCTTCAGGATGCGCGCGACCAGATCGGCCACGCGGTTCATCATTTCCTTCTGGTTTGGCCCATAGGACATCAGCCCGCCGTCCTTGGCGAATAGGGCAAGCTCGTAGATCGCCGGAATCTTGTGTGCTGCGGCGAAATCGATGACCCGCTTGCGGTTCAGGATGGTCAGGACGTCAGTGACCATTAGGATTCCATCGGGCGGATCGGCGACCATTTTGTCGAAGGCGTTACCGAAATCGTCGGGCTCGCGCACCCCTAAGGACTCCAGTGTGACCCCGAGTTTCGGAGCCACGGCCGAAGCCGCCTTGTACCGGGTGACCATGCCGGCGTCGTCGGCATTGTAGAGCATTGCCGCCCGCTTGAGGCTCGGCACGGCCTCCTTCAAGAGTTGCAATCGTTTTGCCGACAGCTCCGCCGACATGTCGGACAGTCCGGTGAGGTTGCCGCCCGGATGCGCGAGGCTCGTCACCAGCCCGGTCTCTTCCGGCTCGCCGGCCTGGAAGACCACGATCGGGATCGTCGAGGTCGCCGCCTTGACCGACCGCGCCGCCGGGTAGCTGCTCGTGACGATCACCGCAGCGCCGTCCTTGACCGCCTGTTGCGCCAGCGCTGGCAGACGGTTGACATCGCCGGCCGCCGAAAGCACGTCGAAGGTAAAATCGCGGTCGGCGGCAAAGCCCCGTTTTTCGAGTTCCGCCCCGATCGTTTTGCTGAGCTCAGCCAAAATGGGCGGCGACGGCGCCATGAGCGCAATCTTGGCCGGTGCGGCCACGGCCACCATCGGCGGCAGCGTCGTCGCAAGCAACAGCAGAACCGCAACCCCCCGAATCCTCATCGAACTTCCCCCCGGGTGGAAAGGGTGGTTCTAGGGAGTCAATGGGCATCCTGCAACGGGCGGAAGTGATCGTGCGGCTCGCGGCCCCGGCAGAGAGACTGGGAACGCCCTGGATCGCGCCGATCACATGGTTCGGGCGCGGACAACGGCGTCTTCGACGGCGGTGACGCAGATATCGCCGCGCGCGATATTGTCAACGATCGACGCGCCGCCGTTCTTCTCAAGGGCGCCGAAAAGCGGGTTCCGGTTTTCGCCGGGACGACAAGCCTAGGGTCCATCCCGGCTCGTCAACGCCTCCGCTTCCTCCGGCGTAGCGGAAGCGATCACCGCCTCGGCGGCGGCGCGTGAGAAGCCGGCGCGGGCGAAGCCGCCGAGTTCCTTGAGGCGCAGCTCGTCGTTGCCCTCGGCCGGCGCGCGGCGGAACGGGCCGAGCCGACGGCGACGGGCAAAGGCGACCGCCGCCGCGATTTCCGGGTCACCGCCCTCCTCGCGCAACGCGTCGATCGCCGCCGCGGCGTCCTCGGCGGCGACGCCCTTGGCGGCGAGCCCGGCACGGATCGTCTTGAGGGATTGGCCGCGCCGCAGCCGCGCCCGCGCCCGCCCGGCGGCATAAGCGGCATCGTCCACCAACCCGGAGGCGCGATACCGCGCGACCAGCGCGTCGATCACCGCCGCCGCGCGCGCCGCCGCCTCGCGGTCATCCGTCAACCGACGCCGCACGCGGCGCAGCAGCACGCGGCGCAGATTCTCGGCCGAGCTGGCGAACCGGCCGAGATAGGCGAGCGCCCAGCGTTCGATCTGCGCGGCGTCGATGGCAGCTGCCCGCGTTTCTTCGCCCATGACCCCGTATTGTCCTCTACGATCCGCCACAGGGAAATCTCTCTCAAATCTCCGAGATGCGCGGTGGGTAACGCGAGCCTAGACAGCCCCGAATTGGCGCCGCGGATGCGCATTGTGATCCCGCTGGTGGTGGGCTGCGCGTTTTTCATGGAGGGTCTCGATTCGACCGTGCTCGCGGTGTCGATCCCGGCGATGGCGAAGACCTTCGGGGTGCAGCCGCTCCGCCTCAATCTGGCGATCACCGCGTATCTGTTGAGCCTCGCGGTGTTCATCCCGGTCAGCGGCTGGATCGCCGACCGCTTCGGCACGCGCTCGGTGTTTTGCGCGGCGGTGCTGATCTTCACCGCCGCGTCGGCGCTGTGCGGGGTCGCGGTGAACCTGCCGATGCTGATCGCGATGCGGGCGTTTCAGGGGTTCGGCGGCGCGATGATGACGCCGGTTGGCCGGCTCATCCTGCTGCGCGCCTTCCCACGCTCGGGCCTGGTTTCGGCAATGAACTGGATGACGATCCCCGCGATGGTCGGCCCGACCGTGGGGCCGATCGTCGGCGGGTTTCTCACATCCTATGTGTCGTGGCGCGCGATCTTCTATCTCAACATTCCGATCGGGCTGCTCGGCGCCGGGCTTTCGCTGTGGCTGTTCGACAATTTCCGCGCGCCGGCGCCGACCCGGTTCGATGTCAACGGGTTCCTCATCGCCGGGGTTGGCCTGTTCATGCTCGAACTGGGGATCGAGAATCTCGGCCGACCGATGCTGCCCCCGGCGATCGGCTACGCCTTTTTCCCGCTCGCCGCGGCGATGCTCGTCCTTTATGTGCGCCACGCGCGGCTCAGCCGGGCGCCGGTGCTCGACTTGAGCCTCTTGCGCATCCGGACGTTCAGCATCGGCACGATGACCGGCGGCGTCTGCCGCATGGGGCTCGATTCGATGCCGCTGCTGATCCCGCTGCTCTTTCAGGTCGGCTTTGGCATGACGCCGGTCGAGTCCGGCTTCCTGAGTTTCTGGTCGAGCCTCGGCGCGATGTGCGTGCGCACGGGATCGAAGGCGCTGCTGCGCGCGATGGGGTTTCGCGCGGTGCTGTGCGTCGGCACGCTTTGCTCGACCGCGGTCATCGCGATTTTCGCGCTGTTGAGCGCCGACACGCCGAAATGGCTGCTGATGCTCTGCGTGCTCATTTCGGGCTGCGTGCGCAGCATTCAGTATGTCGCGCTCAACACGGTCAGCTTTGCCGACGTACCCTCGGCGCAATTGAGCCGCAGCACCAGTTTCAGCGGCGTCATCCAGCAATTGGCGCGCGGCTTTGGGGTCGCGCTCGGCGCGGCGCTGCTCTCGATCGTCGCCGGCTCCGAGCGGGTGACGGTCGGCGATTTCCATCTCGTCTTCCTGCTTGTCGCGCTGCTCCCGCTGGTCTCCGGCATCGGCTTCCTGCGCCTGACGGCGCAGGACGGCGCCGAGGTCAGCGGCCACGCCTCGCGCGCCTTGGCCGAGACAAACGGCAAGGCGCGGGAGGGCGCCGGATCGTGATCCCGGTGATCGCGCACCAACGGCAGCACAAGCTGCGCTGGCTGCTGGATCTCGGCACGGCGGGCTACACGCACAATCAGCGGCGGCGGCTCAACGTGCTCAACGCGATGGCGGCCCTGATCGTCATCTCCTCCGCGTCCTACGGCGCTTCCTACGCACTCCGTGACGCGCATACCTATCGCTGGATCATCGCAATCAATGTCGCGCTGCTCATCATGGGGCTGACGGTTCCCCTCGCCCATCGCGTCAATGATCTGCTGGGCGGGCTGATGATCATCGTCACGGAGATCCCTGCCCTGTTCGGGCTTGTCGCGATCCTCGGCAGAGGCTCGGGGATCCAGCTCAATCTGATCGTCGGCGCCGCTGCGGCGTTTTTCGTCTTCGGCGCCACCCGTCCAGTGCTCGGCGTGGTGACGGTGATCGCGTGTTTTGCCGCGCATGTCGCCGCCTGGATGTTATTTCCCGCCGGCATGGTGCCGATCGACAGCGATTTCGTCGCGCAGCTCTATATCGGCTCGGCGGTCAATGTGTTCGCGTTGACCGGCGCGCTCACCTATTTCTCCTTCCGTCTCGCCGAACGCGCCGAGGCGGAGACCGAGGCGCTGCTCACCAACATCCTGCCGGGCCCGATTATCGAGCGGCTGCGCGAGCACCCGGAGCAATCGATCGCCGACGCGTTTGACCACGCCTCGATCCTGTTTTCCGATATTCAGGGCTTTGTCTCGTTGTCGAAGTCGCTGGGCGCGGACCGGACCGTGGCGCTGCTTAACGAAATGATGCGCCGCTTCGACGCGCTGGCCGACAAATTCGGCGTGGAAAAGATCAAGACGATCGGCGACGCCTACATGGCGGTCGCCGGGCTGCCGCGGCCAGCGCCAGACCATGCCGACCGTTTGGCGCAGATGGGTCTCCAGATGCTTGCCGTGAAGGACGAGGTCGCGGCGCATTTCGGCGTGACGATCCACATGCGGATCGGCATCGCCTCGGGGCCGGTCATGGCCGGCATCATCGGCACCCGCAAATTCTCCTACGACGTGTGGGGCGACGCGGTGAACCTCGCCTCGCGGCTGGAGTCGACCGGGCAGGCGGAACGCATCCAGGTGTCGGCCGACGCGCGCGCGGCGATGTCGGCGGAGCGGTTTGATTTCGAAAGCCGCGGCCCGACCGAGATCAAAGGCCTGGGGCCGCTCGAAACCTGGTTTCTGGTGCCACGGCCGACGGGCGGCAACATCGCTCCGTAGCGCGGTGCGTCAGATATCGGTGGTGAAATCGTCCTTCGGCGCCAATTGCGCCAGCGCGATTTCGGATTCGACATCGAGCGCCGCGCGATCCACCAGCTCGACATCGATCTCCGGCTCAGCATCGGGTTCGTCGGCCGCGGGGATGACCCGGATGATCCGCCCGGTGACCTCGTTGCCCTCAAGCGGGAAGATGACGAGCACGCCTTCCTGCGCGCCGCTGCCCTCGAAATCCGCCGGAGCCTCGATCCGCTCCATGACGATGGCGTCGCCGTCGCGACGCGCCACGTTGATGATCATGTCGTTGGCCTCTGCTGCCTCATTTACAAAACGGCTGCGTCACACCGGCCGTTCCGCCCGCGCCCGGCCGAAACGACCGCGGGGCGAGGGGCGCATCGGTAGTGTCTCGAGACCCTACCGGCGCGTCAGGGCGAATTGACAGACTTATCCACCGTCATCATACTCCGCCGCTTTCCTGCTCGGCGGCGGATCGATGTCGCCTTTGCGAGGAGAGCGGCGATGACGCGCGATCCGGATTGCAGACTGACGGTGCGATGGATCGCGCCAGTGGGATCGACCACTGCGGACGGGCGACGACGACGATAACGGCTGTTTCGTCGTCACTCTTTCCGCCAATCCATCGCACAGGAGAATTTCCGTGATTACACCCGTGATGCCGACCTACGGTCGGTGGGATGTCGCCGTTGATCATGGCGAGGGCTGCTATCTGTGGTCGACCGACGGCCGCAAGTTCCTCGATTTCACCAGCGGCATCGCCGTTACCTCGTTGGGGCATTGCCACCCGCATGTGATCGAGGCGGTCACCAAGCAGGCGGGCGCGCTGTGGCACTCGTCGAACCTGTTTCGCATCCCGGGGCAGGAAAAGCTGGCGCAGCGGCTGGTCGAGAACAGCTTCGCCGACACCGTGTTCTTCAACAATTCGGGCGCCGAAGCCTGCGAATTGGCGCTGAAGGTGGCGCGCAAGTACCAGAGCACGGTCGGCCACCCCGAGAAGTACCGGATCATCGGCTGCAACGGCTCGTTCCACGGTCGCAGCTTCGCGACGCTCGCCGCCGCGGGCGCCGAGGCCTACCTCAAGGGCTTCGGCCCGGTGATGGACGGGTTCGACCACGTCGCGTTCAACAATCTCAACGAGATGCGCGCGGCGATTACGCCGGAGACCGCCGGGATCATCGTCGAGCCGGTGCAGGGCGAAGGCGGCGTGCGCGCGCCCTCGACCGACTACCTGAAGGGTTTACGCGCGATCTGCGACGAATTCGGCCTGGTGCTGATCTATGACGAGGTGCAGTGCGGCATGGGCCGCACCGGCAAGCTCTTCGCGCACCAATGGGCGGACGTGCCGCCGGACATCATGGCGGTCGCCAAGGCGCTGGGGAACGGGCTGCCGATCGGCGCGTGCCTGGCGACCGAGAAGGCCGCCGTGGGCATGACCGCCGGCTCGCACGGCTCGACCTTCGGCGGCAACCCGATGTCGGTCGCGGCCGGTAATGCCGTTCTCGACGTGATGCTGGCGCCGGGCTTCTTCGACCAGGTCAACGACACCGCCAAATATCTCTGGTCGAAGCTCGAAACACTGGTCGGGCAATACCCGAAGCTGTTCGAGAGCGTGCGCGGCAACGGCATGCTGCTCGGCGTCAAGTGCGTCGTCACCGCCGGCGACGTCGTCGCCAAGGCGCGCGACAAGGGCCTGTTGGTGCTGACCGCGGGCGACAACGTGCTGCGCATCCTGGCCCCGCTCGTCGCCGGCAAGGCCGAGATCGACGAGGCGGTCGGCATCCTGACGCAGGTCGCGAGCGAATGGCCCGCGTCATGAGAGCCGTGGCGCCCGGTCCAAGGGGAGTTGGGGGTCCGACACTGGTCGGCGGCCGGGACGAAACCCAGCCGCCGCGCCACTTCCTCGACCTCGACCAGTTCGAGACGCCCGAATTGAAGGGCATCCTCGACCTCGGCTTCGCCTACAAGAACGGCCGCAGCGACCGGCCGCTCGCCGGCAAGACGCTGGCGATGATCTTCGAGAAGCCGTCGACCCGCACCCGCGTGTCGTTCGAGGTGGCGATGCGCCAATTGGGCGGCGACACGATCATCCTCGGCATGCAGGACAGCCAGCTCAATCGCGGCGAGACGGTGGCCGACACCGCGCGCGTGCTGTCGCGCTATGTCGACGCGATCATGATCCGCACCAACCACCAGCAAAAGCTCGACGAGCTGGCCCAGCACGCCACGGTGCCGGTGATCAACGGCCTTACCGACAAGTCGCACCCCTGCCAGATCATGGCCGACGTCATGACCCTGCAGGAAAAGAAGGGGCCGATCGCCAACGCAGTCGTGGCGTGGAGCGGCGACGGCAACAATGTCGCCGCGAGCTGGATCCACGGCGCGGTGCGTTTCGGCTTCGAGCTGCGGCTCGCCTGCCCCGAAGAGCTGGCGCCCGAGCCGCGCCTCATCGACTGGGCCCGCCGCGAGGGCGGCCGGGTCAGCTTCACCACCAGCCCCGAGAAGGCTGTCGCCGGCGCCGATTGCGTCGTCACCGACACCTGGGTGTCGATGGGCGCCGAAGCGACCGTCAACCGCCACAATTTGCTCCAGCCCTATCAGGTCAACGAGCATTTGATGCGCGAGGCCAAGCCCGACGCGATCTTCATGCACTGCCTGCCGGTGCATCGCGGCGAGGAGGTCACCGCCGCCGTCATCGACGGGCCGCAATCCGTGGTCTGGGACGAGGCCGAGAACCGGCTGCACGTGCAGAAGGGCATCCTCGCCTGGTGCCTGGGTTGAGGTTTCCGGCTCCGTAATCAAATACTGTCTCGTCGCCCCCGCGAAAGCGGGGGTCCAGGGCAAGTGCCTGAACGGGTGCCCTGGGTTCCCGCTTTCGGGGGAATGACGATGTATAAAGCGTATAACGAACCAGGACCGCACTGGCGGAGTGTGACCTTGCCTGACGATCTGACACCCAGAACCGACGACGTCGTCCAACCGTTTCAGCTCGACCCGTTCGCGCTGCGCGGCCGGCTGGTGCGCCTCGGGCCGACCGTCGACCGCATCCTCGCCCAGCACGATTATCCCGAGCCGATCGCCGCGCTGCTTGGCGAGGCGATCACCCTCGCGGTGATGCTCGCGGGCGCGCTCAAATATGACGGCGTCTTCACCTTGCAGACCAAGGGGGACGGCCCGGTGCGCCTCTTGGTCGCCGACGTCAAGACCGACGGCGCGGTGCGCGGCTACGCGCAATACGACGCGAAGCGCCTCGGCGAGATCGTGCCCGAAAGCGGCGAAAGCCCCTCGGTGCCGCAGCTCTTGGGCGCCGGCTACATCGCCTTCACCGTCGACCAGGGCGACGACACCGAGCGTTACCAGGGCATCGTCTCGATCACCGGGGCGACCCTCGCCGAATGCGCACAGCATTATTTCCGCCAGTCGGAGCAGCTCCAGGCCGGGTTCAAGCTCGCCGTGGCGCGCGCCGGCGAGGAAGGCGCGTGGCGCGCCGGCGGGCTGATGCTGCAGCGCGTGCCGCCCGAGGGCGGGCGCGCGCGCATCGCCGACGATGTCGAGGACGCCTGGCGCCGGGTCATGGTGCTGATGAGCTCGGCGACCTCGGCCGAGCTGGTCGCGCCCGACCTGCCACCGCGCCGCCTGTTGTGGCGGCTGTTCCACGAGGAGGAGGTGCGGGTCTACCAGACGCACGCGGTCGAGGCGCGCTGCCGCTGCTCGCGCGAGCGCATCGCCGGCATCCTCAAGGCCTTCCCGGTGGACGAGATCGACGAGATGAAAAAGGAGCCGGTCACCACCGTCACCTGTGAATTCTGCAACACGCGCTACGAATTCGCCGCCGCCGACCTGGAGCGCATCGCGCAGGCCTAAGCGGTTGCATTGATGCCCGCGATCCCTCCCCCTCGGGGGGGGGGTATGGGTGGGGGTGAACGGTTCGCTCCGGATGCTATCGGTGCGATGATCCTCACCGCCGCCGCCATCACCCCCTCCCGGCCTCCCCCATCATGGGGGGAGTGATCCTCAAACGCCGGCGTCTAAAGCGCTGCCCGCCCCCGAATCATATCCGCCGCCTTCTCGGCGATCATGATCGTCGGCGCATTGATGTTCCCGCCAACGAGATCGGGCATCACCGAGGCATCGACCACCCGCAGCCCTGTAACACCACGCACCCGCAGCTCGGGGTCGACCACCGCCAGCGCATCGCCGTCCGGCCCCATCTTGCAGGTGCCGAGCGGGTGGTGCGCGGTCGCCGCGGTGGCGCGGATATAGGCGTCGAGCTCGGCGTCGCTCTCGACCCCGGACCCCGGCTTCAGCTCGCGCGCGACGAAATCCTTGAGCGGCGGTGTCTGCCCCATGCGCCGCACCAGCTTCAGCCCATCGCGGATCGTCCGCCGGTCGTTTTCGGTCGACAGGAAATTCTGCCTTATGCGCAGCGGCGCGCGCGGGTCGGCCGAGGACAGTAAAATCTCGCCGCGGCTTTCCGGGCGCAGCATCACCGCGCGCAGCGAGAACCCGTCGGCGAAGGCCGGCTTGAACGGCGGCAGATAGGGCGCGGCGCCGGTCGCCACCGCGCGAAACAGAAACTGGATGTCGGGCAATTCCGCGTCCGGCCGGCTCTTTACGAAGCCCGTCCAGCCGGAGGGCGTCTCCGCCGCCGGGCCGCTGCCGAACCAGTAGCAGCGCGCCAGCGCCGCGATGACCCGGTCGAGCCGCAGGGTCGCGACAAACGGCCCCTGCCCCACCCGCGCGAAATCGGCGAGCACCGACAGATGGTCCTGCAAATTCCGGCCGACCCCCGGCAGCGCGACGGCCGCCCGGATGCCGTGTTCGGCAAGCCGGTCGGGATCGCCGATCCCCGACAGCATCAACAGCTGCGGCGAGTTGATAACCCCGCCGCACAAGATCACCTCGCGCTCGGCCCAGGCGATACGCACGTTGCCTTCCCGGTGGTATTCGACCCCGGCCGCGCGACCGTTGTCGAGCACCACGTGATCGACCGCCGCGCCGGTCTCGACCGTCAGGTCGGCGCGGCCAAGCGCCGGGCGCAAATAGGCCTCGGCGGCGCTGCAGCGGCGGCCGTCGCGGATCGTCTGCTGCATGCGGCCGAGGCCCTCCTGCTGCGCGCCGTTGTAGTCGGGCGTCGCCGGCATTTGCAGCGCCGCGCCGGCGGCGAGACAGGCATCGATCAGCTCGTCGCGGAACGTCGTGGTCTGCACGGTGAGCGGCCCGTCGCCGCCGCGATACTCGCCCGCGCCGCCTTCCCACGATTCCTGGCGGCGGAAATAGGGCAGTACCTCGTCATGGGACCAGCCGGCGCAGCCATTCCGCGCCCAGCGGTTGTAATCGCCGCGGTTGCCGCGCACATAGGCCATCGCGTTGATCGACGACGAGCCGCCGATCACCTTGCCGCGGGCGCATTCGATGCGCCGGTTGTCGAGCGCCGGCTCGGGCTCGGTGAAATACATCCAGTCGTGCAGCCGCTTTTCGAGGATGCGGCCCCAGCCGATCGGGATTTTGATCCACGGGTCGCGGTCCCAGCCGCCCGCTTCGAGCAGCAGGACGCGCGTGCCGGCATCCTCGGTCAGCCGCCGCGCCAGCGTGCACCCGGCCGACCCGGCGCCGACGATGACGTAGTCGTAGGATTTTGATGGCATTCGGCCGCCCCCTGTCCCGTCATCGTCTCCCCCGCGGAAGCGGGGGGCCAGAGCCTGCCCCGGACTTGATCCGGGGGGCAACCGCATCGCCGCTCGCTCTGGGTTCCCCTTTCGCGGGAAAGACGATTCAATGTGACGTGATAGTGCTCTAACTTATAGCGTCCGACAGCAAGCGGTTCGGGGAAGAAGAAATGGGTGAATTCGCGTTGGGTCAGCCGGTGCCGCGTTTTGAGGACCCACGGCTCATCCGCGGCGGCGGCCGATATGTCGACGATCTCCGCCTGCCGAACATGGCCTATGGCTATGTGCTGCGCTCGCCGCATGCGCATGCGCGGATCCGTTCGATCGACACCAGCGCGGCGAAGGCGGCGCCCGGCGTGCTGCTGGTGCTGACCGGCGCGGACTGGGCGGCGTCGGGATGGAACGATCTGCCCACCCCCGGCGGGCTGAAACGCGAAGGCGGCCGGACCGCCGGCAAGATCCGCTTTCCGGCCTTGACCCAGGACAAGGTGCGCTGGGTCGGTGACTACGTGGCGTTTGTCGTTGCCGAAACCCGGCATCAAGCCGAGGACGCCGCCGAGCTGATCGAGGTCGATTACGAACCGTTGCCAGCGGTCGCCTCCAGCCTCGCCGCGCTCGAGCCCGGCGCGCCGCTCGTATGGGACGACCGGCCCGACAATATCTGTTTCATCTATCCCGAGGGGAACCGCGCCGCCACCGAGGCCGCGCTCGCCAAGGCCGACCGCATCGTCAAGCGCCGTTTCGTCATCAATCGCGTCACCGCCGCGGCGATGGAGCCGCGCGGCGCGGTCGCCGACTACAACAAGGCTGAGGATCGCTACACGGTCTACACCGTGCTGCAGCGCGCGCACGGCTACCGCGCCGAGCTGGCGCAGATCATGAAGGTGCCGGAGAGCAAGATACGCGTCGTCGCCGGCGATATCGGCGGCAGCTTTGGGATGAAGTCGGCGGTCTACAACGAGGTGGCGTTGGTGACGCTCGCCGCGAAGATGCTCGCCCGCCCGGTGAAATGGACGAGCACCCGCGCCGAGGCGTTCCTCTCCGACGCGCAGGCGCGCGACCACGTCACCGAAGCCGAGCTGGCGCTCGATGCCCAGGGCCACTTCCTCGGCCTGCGGGTCAAGGTTACCGCCGCGGTCGGCGCCTATGCGCAGGTCGGCTCGAACGTCTTCATCATGAACCTCGGCACGCTCGCCGGGGTTTACCGCACGCCGGCGATCTACGCCGAGGTCACCGCCCTGTTCAGCAACACCAACCCGATGCGGCCCTATCGCGGCAACGGGCGGCCGGAATTCGCTTACGTCATCGAGCGCATGGTTGACGAGGCGGCGGCCGAGCTCGGCATCAGCGGCGTCGAACTCAGGCGCCGCAACATGATCCCGCCCGAGGCAATGCCGTTCCAGTCCGGCCTCACCTTCAAATACGATTGCGGCGAGTTCGGAAAAAACCTCGATCTGGCGTTGCGGCGCGCCGATTTTGCCGGGTTCGAGGCGCGCCGCGCCGAGGCCAAGGCGCGCGGCCGGTTGCGCGGCATCGGCATGTCCAACACCATCGAACGCGCCGCCGCCGGCGGGTTCGAGGCGGCCGAGGTGCGTTTCGACAAGGGCGGCACCGCGACCCTGCTCTCCGGCTCGATCACCCAGGGTATGGGCCACGAGACCGTGTACAAGCAGCTGCTCTGCGACCGGCTCGGCATGCACCCCGACCAGGTCACCTACATCCAGGGCGACACCGACAAGGTGGCGATCGGCGAGGGCACCGGCGGTTCGCGCTCGGCGGCGCTCGGCGGCTCGGCGGTGATGCTGGCGACCGAGAAGATCGTCGCCAAGGCGCGCAGCATCGCCGCTCACATGCTCGAAGCGGCGGAGCCCGATGTCGAGTTCGACGCCGGGGTCTTCAAAATCACCGGCACCGACCGCACCCTGCCCCTCGCCGATATCGCCGCCGCGGCCTGGGAGCCGAAGAGCCTACCCGAGGGCATGGAGCCGGGGCTCATCTCGCAGGCCTCCTATGCCGCCGGCGACCAGTGCTTCCCCAATGGCTGCCACATCTGCGAACTGGAAATCGACCCCGAAACCGGCATTGTCGAGCTGTGCCGCTACAATGTCGTCGACGATGTCGGCTTTGTGATGAACCCGCTGCTGCTCGAAGGCCAGATCGTCGGCGGCATCGCCCAGGGCGTCGGCCAGCTGCTGCTTGAAGACATCCGTTTCGACCCCGATTCCGGCCAGCTGATCTCCGGCTCGTTCATGGATTACGCGATGCCGCGCGCCGACAATTTCTGCGCCATCCACTGCGAGAGCAATCCGGTGCTGACCGCGACCAATCCCTTGGGCGTCAAGGGCGCGGGCGAGGCCGGCGCGGTCGGCGCGATGCCGGCGGTCGGCAACGCGCTGATCGATGCGCTGAAGCCGCTCGGGGTTACGCAGATCGCGATGCCGGCGACGCCGGAGATCGTCTGGCGCGCGATCAGGGAAGCGCGGGCTTAATCGAGGTCGATCTTGCAAGGGCGACCGCGAATCCGCTCGATTTCAAGCCCGAACCCACAGCGGCGAGCGAGCAAAGAATTCCACCAACGTGCCTTTGCGCTTGGGAGGTTGCCGAACATCGGGGGTATCCGCCGCTTCCTTGCGTTCGCCCTCAGAAGACTGTTTTGGTTTCTTCGTCAGTCGCAATCCACTCACCTACTTCCTCGCCTTCGCGACGACGACGATATCCGCCGTCGCCGTCCATAATTTTTGCTGCGGCGTGATCTTGCAGGCCGAGAGCGGCTCCTTGTCGGAGCAGGTGATGCCGGGCCCCGGCTCCCAGCTCACGCCGAGCACCGCGAGCCGATTGTCCTTGGTGTAGCCGTCGTCCGCGCCGTCCGGCCCGCTGTCGGCGCGCTCGGGGTCTTCGTGCCAACCGGCGAAAATCTTGTCGATCTTCTCGATCACCTCGTCGGGGTTGGCGAAGGTCTTGTCCGAGGCGGACCCCGCGATATGACAGGAGCGGCCGTCGTCGCCGTTATTGATGTCGCTGAAATCGTCCTCGCTTGCTTTCATCGGAATGCCCGTCGCGTCCTGCATCTGGCTGGCGAATTTCTGGCACTCCGCCGCCGGGATCGGCTTAAGCGCGTCGTCCTCGGCCCAGGCCGGCGCCCATGCCGCGACGCCGATCCCGATTCCAGCCACAATCCCGATGCAGCAACCCCAGCGCGATGCCATGCCGTGCTCCCCCGAAGCGGCGGTTTTCAATTGTCTCCGCCTGGCCCCGAGGCGCATTCTGCCTCGGTCAAAAAGCGCGCGCCAGAGAGGACAGACAAGGAAATGACGGCCGCCCAGTGGGACCGCATGGTGGTCCGCCGCCTCAGCATTCCCTCGCCCGACGAGCTGGTCGAACGCGCACGGGCGATGGCGCCGGAGATCCGCGAGCTGGCCGAGGCGACCGAGAAGAATCGCGACGTCTTCCCGCACATCATCGAGAAAATCCGCGACGCCGAGTTGCTGCGCACCTGCCGGCCCAAGGAATTTGGCGGGTTCGAGCATGACGGCGTGACCGCGCTGCGGATCGCGATGACGATCTCTGCCGCCTGCGCCTCGACCGGCTGGTCGGTCAACGGCGCGGTGTCGAACGGCCGCTCGATCGCCCATTTCCCGATCGAGGCGCAGCGCGAGGTGTGGTCGAGCGATGTCGACCCCTTCGCCTGCGCCGCCTTCGCGCCGACTGGCAGGGCAGTGCCGGTCGATGGCGGCTACCGGCTGACCGGACGCTGGTCGTTCGCCAGCGGCTGCGACCATGCGTCGTGGATTTATCTCGGCGGCTTCCTCACGCCCGAAGGCCAAGCGCCGCCTTATGAAGGCGCGTTCTTCCTGCTGCCGATCGGCGATGTCGAGATCATCGATACCTGGTTCGTCAACGGCCTCGCCGGCACCGGCAGCAAGGACATCGCGACCGACGATGTCTTCGTGCCGGCGCACCGCGTGCTGATGTTTGCCGATGCACGCGCCGGCACCACGCCCGGCGGCCAGTACCACAAGAACCCGATCTACAAGATGCCGCTCCTGATCAACGGCGCGTCGATGCTGGCCTCGACCGCGGTGGGGGCCGCGCGTGGCGCGCTCGACGCCTATCTGGAGATGACCGGCGGTCGCAAGACACGCGGCGCGCTCGCCGGCGGACAATTGCCGATGGTCGAGTTCGCGACGATCCAGCTGCGCTACGCCGAGGCCGCCGCCCATGTCGAGGCGGCCGAGCTGATCCTCCTCACCGACATGCGCGAGATGACCCAGAAGCTCCATGACGGTGAGGAGATCACGATCGCCGACCGCATCCGCTGCCGCCGCAACCAGGCCTATGTCACCCGCCTCTCGGTGCAGGCGGTCGAGGCGCTCAATGCCTCGACCGGCGGCTACGGGTTGCTCTTGTCGAACCCGGTGCAGCGCGCCTGGCGCGACGCCAACGCCGTCGCCCGGCATGTCAGCCTCAACTGGGACGCGGTGGGCACGATGTACGGCCAGCACGCCTTCGGCCTCGAGCCGAAGGGACAATATTAAGAACGGAGCGGCAAGTGGCTCAAATACAAGGCGGCTGCCTCTGCGGCGCGGTGCGCTATACGGCCGAAGGCGATCCCGGCTCGGCGACGGTCTGTCATTGCCGCGACTGCCAGAAATTCACCGGCAGCGCCTTCGCGGCGCTGGTCATGGTGTCGAAGACGGGGTTCGCCATCACCGGCCCGGTTAAGACCCATACCGGCATCGGCGGCAGCGGCTTGCCGGTACTGCGCCATTTCTGTGCCGAATGCGGCTCGTCGATCGCCGAGGAGCCGGGCACGCGGCCGGGCATGGCGATCCTTTTCGCGGGTACGTTCGACGATGCGTCGGGGGTGACGCCGGCGCGCGAGATTTTTCGCGACGATCAGTTCGCCTTTGTGCAGGTGACCGGCGAACATCCCCGCTTCGCTAAGCGGGCGGGTTGAGGGAGGCGGCGATGCAACTTCCCCTCACCGGCGGCTGCCATTGCGGCGCGCTGCGCTACGAGATCTCGGCCGCGCCGATCCTCACCTACACCTGCCATTGCATCGACTGCCAGCGCATCACCGGCACCGCCTTCTCGCTGGCGATCATCGTGCCCGAGAGCAGCTTCCACCTGACGAAGGGCGAGCCGCGCCCGGTCGAGCGCATCGCCGACAGCGGCCGGGTCAACGTCCGCTTGCTGTGCCCCGATTGCGGCTGCTGGATTTCCGGCATCGGCCGGCCCGGCACTGAGGGTGAGCTGGTGCGCCGCGTCCGCGCCGGGACGCTCGACGACCGGTCATGGCTGCGGCCGACCGCGCATTTCTTCACGCGCAGCAAGCAGGCTTGGATTACCTTACCGGCGGGCGACGACATCCACGAAGCGCAGCCCGGATAGCGAGGAGCAGGGAAATGGCGGAAATTCTCGGATTGGGCGTCACTCATTGGCCGACGCTGTGCGGCCACAACGAAACCCTGACCGGCGTCTTCAAGCGCGTGCTCGAAGCGCCCAATGTCGACCCGTCCTACAAGGACCCGGCGAACTGGCCGAAGGAACTTTTAGCAGAGCTCGGCAATGATGAGGGGCTTGGCGCCGCCAATCGCTGCGGCGAGCGCTTCGGCAACGATTTCCGCGCGATCCGCAAGATCCTCGACGATTTCAACCCGGATTTCGTGCTCGTCTGGGGCGACGACCAGTACGAGAACTTCAAGGAAGACATCATCCCGCCGTTCTGCGTGCTCGGCTACGACGACCAGTTCGACCTGCAGCCCTGGCAGCACAGCAACGGCTCGAACGGCGTCGGCAAACCGAACCGCTGGGACGAGCCGGGCGATTGGCGCCTGCCGCTGAAGGGTCATCGCGAGGCGGCGAAGCATCTTGCGGGTGGCCTCATCGAGCGCGGCATCGACCTCGCCTACGCGTACAAGCCGCTGCACCACCCGATGGCGCACGCCTTCACCAATACCTTCCTCTATCTCGATTGGGACCGGAAGGGCTTCCCCTACCCCGTCGTGCCGTTCGCGGTGAATTGCTACGGCCGCAACCTGATCCACGCCAAGGGCGGGCTCGGCCATTTGTTCGCGCCGCCGCGGCCCGAGAGCGAGTCGGGCGACCCGCCCTCGCCGCAACCCTGGCGCTGCATGGATGTCGGCGCGGCGATCGGCGAGGTGCTGGCGCAATCGCCCTATCGCGTGGCGCTGATCGCCTCGTCCTCGTGGTCGCACTGCTTCCTGTCGCCGAAGAACGGCTATCTCTGGCCCGACCACGAAGGCGACCGCATCCTCTTCGACGCGGTCAGCCGCGCCGATTACGCCACGTGGCGCAAGCGTTCGCTCGACGAGATGGAGTTCTCCGGCCAGCATGAGATGCTGAACTGGATGTGCCTCATCGGCGCGATGGAAGCGCTCGACAAGCCGAAGCCGGTCATCCAGGACTACATGGAGACGTACATCCTGGCCTCGGATAAGTGCTTCCTCAGCTTCCCGGCTTAACCCTCACCCGGCCATCGCTGCGCGATGGCCACCCTCTCCCGCAAGCGGGAGAGGGGAATTTCACACCGGCGCCTTTAACCCCTCTCCCGCAGTGCGGGAGAGGGGGGACCCACGACGCAGCCGTGGGAGGGTGAGGGTTTACTCCGCCGCCGCGCCCTCCTGCCTGACCTCGCGGCTCAACGCACCCGCCGGCTGTGGGATCCCGTAAAGCCGGGCGCAATTGTCCCACAGGATTTTGCGGCGCTGTTCGTTGTCGAGCGGCAGGCCGAGGAATTGCTCCATCGCCTCGGGGAACGCGCCGTCGGAATGCGGGTAATCGCTCGACACCACGAAATACTCGGCGCCTAGATCGTTGACCGCGTGCACCGCCGGCTCCTCGTCGACATCGAGCGCGATGTAGCATTGCCGCTTGAAGTATTCGCTCGGCGCCATGCTGAGCTGCCGCTCGCAACCGGGACCGAATTTCTCCCACTGGTCGTCCAAGCGCCACAGCCACCACGGCAGCCAGCCGGCCGTGCCTTCGAGGAACGCCGCCCGCAGCTTCGGATGCCGTTCGAGCACCCCGCCCGTCGTCAGCGAGGCGATCGCCCCCATCAGTTCCACGGGGTTGCGGATCGCGTGCGCGATCGGGTGGAAATTGGCGTGGCCGACATAGCGCCGCCCGGCATCGTCCTTGAGCGCGGTGTTGCCGGTCGGGTGGAACCCGATCGGCACGTTCAGCTCTTCGAGCGCGCTCCATAACGGCTCGACCGCGTCGTCGTGCAAATGCTGGCCGTTGACCGGGTTCGGCGTGCCGACAATCGCCACCGCGCCCAGCTCGTTGACTGATCGTCTCGCCTCCGTGACCGCGAGCCCGACATCGTGCATCGCCACTTGCGCGGCAAATTTGAGCCGGGTCGGGTCGGTCTTGCAGTAATCGGCAGCCCAGTTGTTGTAGGCGCGCGCCAGCGCCGCCGCATAATCGGGCGCGAGATCGTCATGGCAGAGGATTTGCCGGCCGCGCGTCCCGTACATCACCGCGACGTCGATGCCCTCAATGTCCATCGCCGTCAGCGTCGACGGCGCGTCATAGGCGTTGGCGCGGGCGATGTTGAAATGCGGGTGCCGCGCCCGGCTGCGCCGCCGCAGCTCGCGGCTGGAGACCGTCGCGCCCTGCTGCATGTTGTGCGCCGGGATCGCCAGGCCCTGCACCTCCATGCCCATGATCGAGTCGGTGTTGGCCTTGTCTTCGTTCAACTCTTTCAGCTGCTCGCGCTGGCCGCCGAAGAAATTCGGCGGGTTCTGGCTGTAGGGGGCATCGAGCCAGCGCGCCCAGAGGTCGCCCGGCTCCATCATGTGCAGATCGCTGTCGAGGATTAGATAGCCGTCGCGTGCCATGTCGCTCCTCCCAGGTTGCGTGGCGAAAACTCTACTGCCGCTTATCCCTCGCGGCGAGTGACAAGAGACGGTCAGCGGATTTAATCTTGACGGAATGTCGCGGAACATCCGCGACCCGCCATCGGGAGGTTCATCATGGCCCGCATCCGCCATATCGCCTTGACCACCGAGAACCCGGCGAAGACCGCCGCTTTCTACAAGGAGGCCTTCGGCCTCAAGGAGGTTCGCCGCAGCCCGAACGGTGCCGTGTTCCTCACCGACGGCCACATCAACCTCGCGGTGCTCAATCTCAAGGACAACCGCTCGGCCGATGTCGGCGCGCATGGCGAGAACTTCACCGGCATCCACCATTTCGGCTTCGAGGTCGAAAGCCTCGATGAGGCGGTCAGCCAGCTCCAGATCGCCAATGCCGAGCAGCTCACCGGCAGGGAGCATGTCGACAACACGATGGCCGCCGGCGGTCACGCCAATTTCGAGATGAAATGGTCCGGCCCGGACGGCGTGGTGATCGACATCTCGCACACCGGCTGGGAGGGCTATTGAGAGATGGCGCGCCTCAAGCACATCGCGCTCACCACCGCCGACCCGGCGAAAACCGCCGCGTTCTACAAGGAGGCGTTCGGCCTCAAGGAATTGCGCCGCAACGCCAACGGCGCGGTGTTTCTCACCGACGGCCACATCCATGTCGCGGTGTTGAACTTAAAGGATGAGCGGTCGGCCGATATGGGCGCGCACGGCCCCAACTTTACCGGCATCCACCATTTCGGCTTCGAGGTCGACGACCTGAGCGACGCCTGCGAAAAGCTCGAAAAGGTCGAGGCCGAGCGCCTCACCGCGAAGACCGGTGACGAGGCGGCGGCCTATGCCGAAGTCCGCGCCGGCCACGCCAATTTCGAAATGAAATGGTCGGGGCCCGATGGCGTGGTGATCGACATCTCGCATACCGGCTGGGAAGGCACGCACTGAGCAATTCTCCCTCTCCCCGCACGCGGGGCGAGGGATTTACGGACACAGGGAGGATCACATGTCCTATTCGATTTGCATCGGCACGATCGGCAGCGGGCTGTGGCGCAGCGCGGATTGCGGAGACAGCTGGAAGCGCTCGCAGAACGAAGGCGGGTTGTGGAGCGAGAGCCGCGTCTACGGCCTCACCGTCCACCCCAAGGAGCCGCGCACCCTTTTCGCCGGCGCCGATGACGGCATCCACAAGAGCACCGACGGCGGCGCGACCTTTATCCGGCTCGACTCGCCGATGAACAAGATGGATGTGTGGAAGATCGCGATCGATCCGTCGAACCCCGACATCATCTTCGCCGGCACCCGGCCGGCGGCGCTGTTCCGCTCCAAGGACGGCGGCAAAAACTGGCAAAAGCTTGCCGTGGACATGGCCGAGGAATGCCCTAATGTCCGCATCCCGCGGGTCACCGCACTGGTCGTCGACCCGTCGAACCCGAAGACAATATGGGCCGGGGTCGAGGTCGACGGCGTGCGCCGCAGCCTCGACGGCGGCGACACCTGGGCGCGCATCAGCGAGGGCGTGCCCGACCCCGACATCCACGACGTGACGATAAACCTCAACGGCTCGAACAAGGTGCTGACCACCACCCCGCGCGAGATTTTCGCCACGACAGACGCCGGTGAGCACTGGATCCCGATGGGCGTCAACGGCCGCTTCAAACTGCCCTATTGCCGCGCGCTGACGCAGAAGATCGACGACCCGAAAACCCTCTTCGTCGCCAGCGGCGACGGCGCGGTCGGCTGCGCCGGCGGCATCCACCGCTCAACCGATGGCGGCAACAAATGGGAGATGCTCAAGCTCCCGGTCGAGCCGAATTCGCCGATCTGGTCGTTCGCGACGCACCCGGCCGACCCGGAGCGCATCGTCGCCTGCAGCCATTACGGCGAGCTTTTCGCCACCGAGAACGCCGGCGACAGCTGGTCGAAGCTGCCGCGCGAATTCACCGAAATCCGCGCGGTAACGTGGCTGCCGAATTGACGACGCCGTCATTGCGAGGAGCCGAAGACGACGAAGCAATCTCGAATGGGAATGCGCGCTTGGTGCGAGATTGCTTCGCGCGCTCGCAATGACACTTGAAGACTAAGAACATGAGAAAATTTATGGCCTCGTTCGCCGCGCTGCTCGCGCTGTCGGCGTGCTACCAGCTGCCGACTCCGGTGGCGCCTCCACCACCGGCGCCTCTCTTGGCATCGCAAAACCTGCGGCCGGAAGCGCGACACGCGATCGCGCCGCAATGGTACGACGCGAGCGGCAATCTGATCTGGCCGCCAAATGGCGGGTTCGCCCGCGCACCCGTCCCGGTCGTTTTGCCGTCCGGCATGCTGCTCGACCGTTTCGGCTCGCCCGGCGGCACCTATTTCAGCCCGCAAGCCGCGCCGTACGACGCCCGCGCCCTGCCGTATGCCTGCGAAGACCAGGCCTATACGGTCTACCGGGTCGACCGACCGCTCGCCGTCAATTCGGGGACGGCAGCGCCTTGGTTTGGCGAGCCCGGCGGCGCGATCCAGTACCAAACCGGTGAAACCGCCGCGCAAATGCTCGCCGACCGTACGACCAAAACACTGCCCGATCCCGGCCCCGCGCCCTGCGGCAGCGATTAAAAAAGGGCCGCCGCGGCAGCCCTTTTTTGTCCCCTCTCCCGCAGTGCGGGAGAGGGTGGTTTGCGGCGGCAAGCCGACGCAAACCGGGTGAGGGTCAGGCGTTGCTGCGCCGGTTCTGCTCGTAATAGGAATTGCGCAGCACGCGGCCCGGCAGCGCGCCGGTGTGCTTGCCGTCCTCATAGAGCACCTGGCCGTTGACCACCGTGCCGAAAATGCCCTCGGCCGATTCCTTGATGCGCCAGCCGCCGGCCGGGAAGTCGTGCACCACGGTTTCCTTGCCGCATTTGACGGTCGCGGGGTCGAACATCGTGATGTCGGCCGCCATGCCGGGCCGCAGCAGGCCGCGATCGTAAATGCCGAAGGTCGACGCGCTGTCGAAGGTCAGCCGGCGCACCGCCTGTTCGAGGGTCATCGCCTGCTTCTCGCGCACCCATTCGCCGAGCAGCTTCGTCAGGTAGCCGTAGCCGCCGTGGAACTGCACGTGCGCGCCGCCGTCGCCGAGGCCGATCACCGCGTTGGGATGGGTCAGGATCTTTTTGAGCGCCTCGTCGTCGATATTGTTCTCGGCCTGCAGGAAGCGGGTTTCGAGCTTCTCCTCGACGACCAGGTCGAGGAACGCGTCGATCACGCGCTTGCCCTGCTTCTCGGCGATCTCGCCGATCGACTTGAACTGCATCCACTGGTTCTTCGGCAGCGCCGGCTCGTTGACCCAGATGTAATTCCACCAGGTCTTGGAGATGCCGACCGCGCTGTCCGGCTTGTTGACCACCGCTTCCTCATGCAGCTTGGCGCGGATGTCCGGGTCGGCGTAGAGCCGCAGCTTCTCGTCGTCCGCCATCAAGAGGATCGGGTGCCAGGTCGGCAGGCCGCGGAACACCTGGCTGTTCTTCATCGTGAAGTCTTGGGTGACGCGGTTGGGCGAGCACATCGGGTAGGCGCGGATGCCCATCGCCGCGGTCTCCTCGACGCGCGCCATGTGGATTTTCCACTCCTCCGGCCGACGCATGGTCTGCGACAGCGAGTTGTAGACGACCATGCGCCCCGATGACTCGGCGAGGCGGCGCATCATGCCGTCCTTCAGCTCGACATACTGCCCGCCGCCGGCCTGGATCGTGCCGGTGCCCAGCTCCTTGAGCACATCGGCGAGCGCGAAAATCTCCTTCTCGTCGGCCCACAGCGCCGGGATCGGCACGCCTTGCGGGTCGAAATGCCCCTTCTCGCGCGACACCGACAGGCCGAGCGCGCCGGCTTCCATGCCGCTGCGCACCACGTCCTGCATCTGCTTGATCTGCGCGTCGCTGGCGCCCGCCTTCTGGCAGTCGTCGCCCATCACGTAGTGGCGCACCGCGGTGTGGCCGATCAGATTGCCGATATTGATGCCGAGCCGCTTGTCGAGCTTGTCCATGTATTGCGGGATCGTCTCCCAGTCGAAATCGACCGTCTTCAACACCGACATCGGGATCGCTTCGACATAGGAGAGGAACTCGGCGAGCCGCTCTTCCGTGCCCTTGCGCACCGGCGCCAAGGACAGCGAGCAATTGCCGAAGATCACCGTCGTCGCGCCGTGCTCGGGCGAGAAGGTGCACAGCGGGTCCCAGGTGACTTGCGCGTCGTAATGGCAATGATTGTCGATAAAGCCGGGGGAAACGGCGCGGCCGTCGGCGTCGACCGTCTTCTCGGCCGGGCTCGTGAGCTTGCCGATCTCGGCGATCTTGCCGTCCTTGACCCCGACATCGCCGCGGAACGCTGGCATGCCCGACCCATCGACGATAAGCCCGTTCTTCACCAACAGATCGTATGCCATCGCCTATCCTCCCGAATGTCGCGCCGCAATTATCGCTGATCCGAGTGTAGCACGCGGGTGCCCCCTGCCTACCCGCGCTCCACGCATGGGCTGATCATCAGCCCGGCTTATGGTGCATGACTGCGGCTGCACAAAAAGTCGCGGCGGCCATGCAACAAGTCCACAAACGGAACGTCTTTGTCAGGTGGAGCGTATTTACAGCCGGGTACTCCCCCAAGCGGTTCGACCCCAAAGCAGATCGAAAAGGGCAGAGCAATGAAAGGGATCGTGATCGCCGTCAGCGCGGTGCTGCTCGGCACCCTGGCCTACATCACGATCGGCATCGCCCTCGCCAGCGTCAGCTGACACGCGTCGCGTCATTGCGAGGCGCCACTAGGCGCCGCGGCAATCTCCTTCGGTAAAGGGCCTAGACGGAGCGGGATTGCTTCGCTCCGCTCGCAATGACGACCCTTGGCACCGTCGCCGCCTTGCCTCACTGTCGCCCCACAAATTCCAGGGGGTGACATGGCTCTGTTGATGGTCAATCTCGACCGGATGATCGGTAACGCGCAAGCCTGGCGCGACGAGTTCGCCCGGCAGCTCCCCGAGCTCGACATCCGCATCTGGCCCGATAACGGCGACCCGGCCGAGGTCGAGTACCTCGCCTTCATGCGGCCGGATTTCGACGTCATCCCGGCGCTGCCCAACCTCAAGGTCATGTTCAGCCGCTCGGCCGGGGTCGAGGCTTTCATCGATCACCCCAAGCTGCCGAAAGTCCCGCTCGGCAAGATCGAGCCGTCGGGCGGCGACCCGATGATGACCGAGTACACGGTCATGCACGTGCTGCGCTTCCACCGCGAAATGCCGAAATATCAGGAGGCGCAGGCCAACAAGGAGTGGCTGCGCACCCGCATCGTGCGGCCCGAGGAGCGGCGCGTCGGCTTTCTCGGGCTCGGGCTGATGGCCACCGCGCCGGCGCTGATCCTCAAGCAATTGGGCTTCCCGGTCTCCGCCTGGGTGCGCTCGCCGCGCCAGGGACCCGAGGGCATCAAGATGTTTTGCGGCAGCGACCAGTTTGAGGCCTTCATGCGCCAGACCGATATCGCGGTCTGCCTGTTGCCGCTGACCAAGGAGACCGACGGCATCTTCTGCGCCCGCACCTTGGCGATGATGCCCAGGGGCGCGATGGTCATCAACATCGGCCGCGGCGGGCATGTGGTCGAAAAGGACCTCATCGCCGCGCTCAATTCCGGCCAGATCGCCTATGCCGCGCTCGACGCGTTGAAGCCCGAACCGCTGCCGCAGGAGAGCCCGCTGTGGACGCATCCGCGGGTCACGGTAATGCCCCATGTCGCGCGCCGGCCGACCGTCGCCCAGCTCGTCACCGAGATCGCCCGCAACATCAAGAGCGTCGAGGCCGGCGGCGGCCTGCTGCAGCGGATCGACCTGGCGCGGGAGTATTAAAGCTAGTCGGCGGCTTCGCCGATGCGCTCCCTGGGAAACCGGGCCGTAATCGACGTACCCTTGTCCAGCTCACTGTCGATTTCCATCGTGCCGCCGTGCAGCTCGACCAGCTTTTTGGCCAGCGGCAGGCCTAGGCCCACGCCCTCGTACCGACGGTCGAGGCCGCTTTCGATCTGGCCGAACGGCGCCAGCGCCACCGGCAGCTTTTCCGGAGCGATGCCGATCCCGGTATCCGCGATGCGGAACACCAGCCCGTCATCCGCCGGGGTCTCGACCGACACTCGCACCGACCCGCCCGGCGGCGTGAATTTGACCGCGTTCGACAACAGGTTGATGAGGATTTGGCGCAGCTTGGCGGCATCGCCCAGGAAGCGCGGCAAGTCATCGGGAATTTCGGCCTGGCAATCGATGTCGGCGCGGCGCGCCATCTCCTCGATCGTGCCGAGGCTGAACGCCACCGCGCGGGCGATCTCGACCTCTTCCTCGACCAGGACGAGGCGGTTGGCTTCGGCGCGCGCCATGTCGAGAATGCCGTTGATGACCGCGAGCAGATGCTGGCCGCTCTCGGCGATGGCCCCCGCATACTCGACATATTTTTCGGCGATCGGGCCATAGGTTGCGTCGCGCATGATGGTCGAAAAGCCGATGATCGCGTTGAGCGGCGTGCGCAGCTCGTGCCCCATGTTGGCGAGGAATTCCGTCTTGGCGCGGCTGGCCGCCTCGGCCTCGTTCTTTGCCGCGATCAGGCCGTCGCGGTTATGCCGCAGCTCGTCGAAAGCGCGGCTGGCGCGCAGCATGTAGCGCACGCGATGACCGAGAACGACCCAGTTGATCGGCTTCGCGATGAAATCGGTGGCGCCGACCTCATACGCTTTGGTGATGGACGGCACGTCGTCGAGCCCGGTCGCCATCAGGATCGGCACGTATGCCGATTCCGGGCGGCTGCGCAGCTCGCGGCACAGCGCGAAGCCGTCCATGCGCGGCATGACGACATCGGCGATCAGCAGCTCCGGACGGCGCCCTTGGTAAAGTGCGCAGGCCGCCTCGCCGTCTTCCGCCTCGATGATCTCGTAGCCGTCGACCTCCAGCGTCGCCCGCATCAGCGCGCGCGCGATCGGATCGTCGTCGACGATGAGGATCGGCGAGGCGCTTGCGACGACATCAGACATGTTCCGCCCCCACAAGCTCGCGCAGACCGTTTTGGGCGGCCGCCAAATCGGCATCGAGCGCGTCGAGAAGATCGCGGACCGGCCCCGCCCCGCGGCCCTTTGCCACCGCCTCGATCTCGGCGCAACGCTGCGACAGGCGGCCGGCGCCGAGCGCGGCGGCGCTCGACTTCAGGCTGTGCGCGGTCCGCCACAGCGCATCGCTGTCATCGGCTTCGCATTGCGCGCGGATCGTCGCGGCCAGCGCCGGCGCGGTATCGGTGAACTGCGCCACGACCCGCTCGAACAGGGAAGCGCCGCCGTTGCCGGGGATGGCGCGGATGCGCGCGATCGCCTCCGCATCGATGACCTGACCGCCGGCACTGGCGTTCGCGACAGCTCCCGTGTCCTGGGCTTTGGCGCAGACGAGTTTCTCGCGCGGCGCCCGCTCACAGGCAGGAATCCATTGTCGCAGCATTTCCGCGATTTGCAGCTCGTCGAACGGCTTGACCAGAAAGTCGTCCATTCCGGAGCGCAGGCACCGTTCGCGGATCTCCGCCAAAGCGTGCGCCGTCAGCGCGACAATCGGGGTGCGAGCGGGATTGCCCTCGCTGGACGAGCGTTGGGCCTCGACCTCGCGGATGCGCCGGGCAGCCTCGAACCCGTCCATCACCGGCATCTCGCAATCCATCAGCACAAGGTCGAATTCCTGCTCGGCGAACAGCTCCACCGCGCATTTGCCGTTGACCGCGGTGGCGACGCGGCAATCCATGTTGCCGAGCAGCCCGGTCACGACTTCCTGGTTGACCGGATTGTCCTCGACCACCAGCACCTTCGCGTTGAAGCACGGCGCGGCGCGGCTGGCGCGCCACGGCATCAGCGGCGCGATCCCTTTGCGGCCGGTGCCCGACGCGATCGACGAGAAGCAATCGAACAGCGCCGACGCTCGAGCCGGCTTGGTGAAGGTGGCGGCGGCGCCGATCGTCTCGATATCGTCGGTGTCCACCAGCGTGTTCATGCCGACCAAGAGGATGATTTCCGTGCCACCGGCCTGGCCCTCGGGGCGGATCGTCCGCGCCAGCTCGACCCCTTCGGCGCCCAACCCCTTGAGGTCGATAATCGCGACGTCGAACGCTTCTCCGGCCTCGACCGCGCAGCGCCACGCCGCCATCGCGTCCGCCGCCGTCGCGACGACAACCGGATTGATCTTCCAGCTGTTTAGATAACGGGTGACGACCCGGGCGCTGACCGCATTGGTATCGACCAGCAGCGTCCGCAGCGGTCGTTCGACGCGCCGCTCCGCGAACGCCGCGCCGGCGGCGCTGGCAACCCGGCGGAACCGGGCGGTGAACGAGAAGCGCGAGCCCTCGCCCGGCACGCTGTCGACGGTGATCTCGCCGCCCATCAGCTCGACGAGGCGCTTGGTGATCGCCAGCCCCAGCCCGGAGCCGCCGCGCGCCCTGGTCATCGACGCGTCGGCCTGACGGAACGGCTCGAACACCTGATCGAGCTTTTCGCGCGCGATGCCGATGCCGGTATCGGAGACCGAAAAGGCGAGGACCAGGTTGCTGCCCGCGGCTTTCGCGACCGAAACGTCGATGACGATCTCGCCGCGCTCGGTGAACTTAAGCGCGTTGCCGACGAGATTGATCAAGATCTGCCGCAGCCTGACGGAGTCGCCCAACAACTGCAGCGGGACGTCGTCCGCCACGGTATAGATAAGGTCAAGGTTCTTCGATCCGGACTGCTCGGCGAACAGATCGGCGACCTCGGCGATAAACTCGTGCGTCTCGAACGGCGCCTCGAACAACTCCAGCTCTTGCGCCTCGATCCGCGAGAAATCGAGGATGTCGTTGATCAGCGCGAGCAGCGTGCGGCCCGACCGGGCCAGGTTGTCGACCAGCCGCGCCTGGCGCTCGGTAAGCGGCGTCGAGGCCAGCAGATTGGCGATGCCGATGACGCCGTTGAGCGGCGTGCGGATCTCGTGGCTCATCGTCGCGAGGAATTGCGACTTGGCGACGTTCGCCTCTTCCGCCTGATAGCGCGCCTTGATGAGTTCGGCCTCGCCGCGCTCCCGCTCGGCGATTTCGGCGCGCAGGCTGAGCGCCAGCTCGACTTGCCGGCCGGCAAAACTGGCGACCAGGGTGATGCTGGCGATCAGCACGGTGACGACGGTGATGACGATCGCCAGTGTCGTCGGCGGCAGGTTCATGACCGCATTGGTCGCGTCGGCCTGGGCGTAGAACACCGAAGCCCGCATCGCCGTGTAATGCATGCAGGCGACGCCGCAGCCCATCACCGCAGCAGCCGCCAACGTCGCGGGCGCGCTCGAGGTTTGCCCGCGAGCGAAGCGGAAGCGGATGCTGAGCGACAGGAACGCCAGGGCTACCGCGACGACGACGGAAATCGCCGTCCAGGTCGGATCGTAGCGTAGGAGCGCCTCGGGCTCCATCGCCGCCATGCCGGAATAATGCATCGCGCCGATGCCGGCGCCCATCAACACCGCGCCGATCAGCAATTGCATAAGGCTCGGTTCGCGCCGCCGGCTGATCACCGACAAGGCCACGCCGCTCGCGAGAATACCGGGCAAGACCGATGCCAGCGTGCCGAGCGGGCTGTAGCCCTCGCCGCAGGGCAGCGAGAAGGCGAGCATGCCGATGAAGTGCATGGCCCAGATGCCGCCGCCCATGACCACGGCGCCCGCGCTATTCCAGGCCCATTTGGCGCGCCCCGACTGGGCGGCGGCGATGCGGCCCGAGATCGACAGCGCGACATACGCGGCGAGGATCGCGATGACGACCGATGTGGCCACCAGGATCGGGTTGTAGACCCCGACATATCGCGTGGCGGGGTCGAGCGAGTCGAAAACTGGGAGGAAGCGCCAGTCGAGATGGAGCATTGGGGGGATCAAGCCGGGTCGTCGATGGCGTCACCATCGCCGCAATCGGTGAATGGTTGATGAATATCGACCTGAACCCGCGCTGGGCGTCTCGCAAAATCGCCTGACGTTACTTCGCCCGCAAGCTGCTTCCAGCTATCACCCGAGCTTCACCGGGCGTCGCGGCGGAACCAACCAGAGCAACACCAGCGCATAGGCAAAGATGAGAACGTAGAGCGCTGCGAAGACCCAGATCGGCAACGGCCAATAGACCATTCGCTCGATCCAGCGAACGATCAGCGGCGTAGCCGGCTGTATTGAGCCGGCGAGGCGGCTTTGCCAGATCGTCAGAAAGCAGGCGCGCCCGGCGAGCGCCTGAGCGGCGACTGCCGCCAGCGACAGCAGATGCAGGACCCGCCACCAGCGGATGTGTACGAAGCGCCATCCGCAGACCGCTCCGGCCGGTACGGCGACGAGGCCGAAGACGTTAAACAGGATAACCGCGATATGCACCGCAAGTACGGCTTGGACCATGATCATGCCACTCACTAGACCGCTTGCCGACAGCGAGATAGGTCCGACTTCGCCGCCGGGTTGACCTTGGGTTGGTTTTACCTAGCGATGGCTTAGAATCCGATGGGGGCCGTCGGCTTGGTGCCGACCAACTCGTTGATCCGATGTCAATCTCGCGACCCTGTCGTAGACAGCCTTGTGACGGTCTTTTTTGGGAAATGCCTGAGCCCCTCGGTCGGCGGCCGCCAGAGCAAAATCGAACGATTTATGCCGATAGTCGTCGAAACCGAGCAAATTCCGAATCGCCCAGATTTCCCTTTAAATTCAAAACCACAAATTTCTGACGGATCGGGGATACAGTGCTTCAGGATGCGCAAGAAATTTGTGCCCGTAAATCAACGCGTGGAGTGAAAATCACGAAATGACCGTCACCATCTACGGCATCAAGAATTGCGACACGATGCAGAAGGCGTTCAAATGGCTCGACGCGCGCGGGGTCGCGTACGACTTCCACGACTACAAGAAGGCCGGGGTGACGACGGCTCAGCTTGCGCGCTGGTGCGACAACGCGGGTTGGCAGACGGTGCTCAATCGGGCCGGCACCACGTTTCGCAAGCTCGATGACGCGGACAAGCTGGCGCTGACGCAGGACAAGGCGGTCGCCCTGATGGTTGGCCAGCCGTCGATGATCAAGCGGCCGGTCCTCGACGCCGACGGCAAACTTGAGATCGGCTTCAGGCCGGAACGCTACGCCGCGCTGTTCGGCGGCTGAGCAGTCGGCGAGAGTGGTACGGGCCCGGTTCGGGGAGGGACGCCGCCATGCCGCGCTATACCGCGATCGTCACATTGCTCGCCGTGGCGTTCTATTTCTTCCTGGCGACGCGTGTCGCGGCGGCGCGCGGCAGGTTCAACGTGCAGCTTCCGGCGACGACCGGCCATCCCGATTTCGAACGCGTCTTTCGCGTGCACCAGAACACGCTCGAATGGATGCCGACCTTCCTCGTGCCGCTATGGCTTTGCGCGATCTATCTGAATGACGTCGCCGCCGCGGTGCTCGGGCTGGTGTGGATCGGCGGGCGGGTTTTGTACTTTATCGGCTACAGCCAGGCGGTCGAGAAGCGTCTCCCGGGCTTCCTCATTCAAGTCGCCGCGTGCGCCTTGCTGTTTGTCGGGGCCTTTGTTGGCATCGTCTTGCACTGGCCCGGTGGCTGATAGACGAAATCGGCAACGCTGTTCCGCACGTGGCGGTGGACTGCCCAGGTTGCGTGAGGAACCGGCGCCGCCCAGATAACGACAAGAAGAAGAGGTGCCCCATGAAATCGACCCTTCTCGCCGCGCTGTTCCTCGCCTCCACGACGCTTGGCGCCGCCGC
Organism: uncultured Alphaproteobacteria bacterium; assembly: GCA_963712835.1. Lineage (GTDB taxonomy): Bacteria > Pseudomonadota > Alphaproteobacteria > ATCC43930 > CGMCC-115725 > DATARH01. The sequence continues at coordinate 173,116 of CAVQJJ010000005.1, forward strand.
GCAGATGCCGGCGCCTGGATATCCGGCGCCTTACGGCTACGCTCCGGCTCCGGCGATCTCGCCGGCGCAGGCTTTGCCGCCGTCGTGGAGCTACGATCCCTATACCAGCGGCCAGACGGCGTGCCCGCAAAAGCGGCCGGGCGACAATCAGCCCTGTTCGGCCATGATGCCGCCGACCTATGGTCAGCCGAGCTATTGGCCGGTGCGGTAAGGCTGCCGGGTTTGGCCTCACCTCCACCCTGCCCTCCCCATCGACGGGGAGGGTTGGGAAGCGGCGCGAATAAGCGCGGCGACAAATCGATCTAATCCGGCGGCGACGCACCTGCGACAAAATGGTACAATATGTCGCAGGCGGGGGTCGCGGCTGAGCGGCGTGGCCAATGCCGGACGTATAGGCGTTGCACCGTCGCGGGGACGCGGCTTCCGGAACCCAGGGTTCGGGAGGAGGCGACGATGTACATCCGCAATCCCGTCGAGTGGAGCCTCGACCAGCTCAAATCCGCCGGCACGACACTCGAATTTCTGGTGGCGGGCGGCCGGGAAGACCTGGCCGCGCCGCCGGCGATCCGCCGCATCGGCGCCGCCGACATCCGCGACGCGCTCGCCAAGGGCCTCGACGATTTCGCCGCGTTTCGCGACGACGTGGCGCTGATCTGCGTGATCTATCCCTTTGTCGGGCTGATCCTGGCGCGGCTGGCGTTCGGCTATGCGCTGCTGCCGCTGCTGTTCCCGTTGGCCTCGGGATTTGCCCTGGTCGGCCCGTTCGCGGCGGTGGTGCTGTACGAGATGAGCCGGCGCCGCGAGCACGGGCTGGAGGCGTCGTGGGCGGACGGATTCGGCATCGTCCATTCGCCGGCGATCGGCGCGATCCTCGGCCTCGGTCTGTTGCTGTTGGCGCTGTTTCTGCTGTGGCTGGGCGCCGCCTGGGGGATTTACGCGATGACGCTCGGCCCCGAGCCGCCGACGTCGATCCTCGGCTTCGTGCGCGACGTGATGACCACCGCGCGGGGCTGGGCGATGATCGTGATCGGCATCGGGGTCGGGTTTCTCTTCGCCGTGCTGGCCTTGTCGATCAGCGTCGTGTCGTTCCCGCTGCTGCTCGACCGCGAGGCGCGGCTGTCAACCGCGGTCAAGACCTCGGTCAGGGCGGTCCTGGCGAACCCGGCGGGGATGGCGCTGTGGGGTTTTGTCGTGGCGGCGGGCCTGGTGCTCGGCTCGATCCCGATCTTTCTCGGCCTCATCGTCGTGATGCCGGTGCTCGGGCACGCGACATGGCACCTCTACCGCAAGGTCGTTTCAGTTGAGTAGATGGGCGATCGAGTGAGCCAGCACCCGCTTGAGCCGGGCGCGGCCGGGGTGTAAGCACGCGCGATGCGCAGGGTGATATTTGCCGGGATCTTGGTGCTTGGCGGTGCGATGGCGCTGGCCGGGCTGCTGGTCGGAGCCGCCAGCGCCCAGGCCGACCCGTTGTCCAACCAGAACCACCCCGAGGCGACGCTCCAGCAAAAGCTCGACCTGCTCGACCACGGGTCAGACGCTTCCGATGCGCCACCCGCCGTCGATGCGGACAAAGGCAGCTTCCCACGCTCCTGGCGCATCCCCGGCACCAATACCTCGATCCGCGTCTACGGCTCGGGCACGGAAACGCTGCAGTATTCGCGCTAGCCGGCAAAAATATCGCCGAGGCGCTGGATCGAGGCCAGCGTCTGCTCCTGCGGCAGGCCGGGCCAGCCGCAACGCATGATGAAATGGTCGACCCCGAGGAGCTCGCGATAGCGCGCGATCTCCTCCTTGACCGACGCCTTGTCGCCGATGATGAAGCGGTCGCGCGCGAAATCCTCGAACGAGCCCGAGCTGCTGTGCTCCATGCCCCAGGCGGCGTAGGCGCTGTATTTGAACTCCAGCGGCCCGCGGCATTCCTCGTGGGCCGTCGCGTGGCGCGCGCCGACATAGCATTCGACCGTGATCGGGTATTCGATCGGGGTGCGGCCGTATTCCTTCAGCGCCGCACGGTAGGTCTGCATCAGCGGGATGAGGTTCTGGATGCCGCGAATATTGACGATGAGCCAGGCGTCGCCGATCCGCGCCGCGCGTTTCACCGGAGTTTCGGCCTGTGCGGCGATGTAGACCGGCGGCCCGCCGGGGCGCACCGGCTTGACGCTGATCCCGGCGTCGTTGACCGTGTAGAAGCGGCCTTGGTGGTTGACGCGGTCTTCCGTCCACAGCCGGCGCATCAAGGGGATCGCTTCGTTGAAGCGCGGCGCGCGCTCGCTCAAGGGCACGCCGAACGCGTCGAACTCCGGCTGGCGATAGCCAAGGCCGACACCGAGGATGAACTTGCCGCCGGTCAGCACGTCGAGCGTCGCGGCTTCCTCGGCGACATGCATCGGGTTCAGGGGCGGCAGGATCAGGATGTTGGGGCCGATCGTCATGTCCCCGGCATGCGCCGCGACATAGCCCATCACCGGCATCAGCTGCAGCATCTGCATCGGGTGCGTCAGCCAGTGATGCGGGAACCACAGCGACGCGAAGCCGGCGTCGCGCGCGGCGCGCACCTGCTCGATGATCGCCGGGACTTGCTGCGCGACATTGACGCCTTCGGGGAATTGCGTGTTGATGAACAGGCCGACCTTCATGACGGGCGATATCCTTTAATTGTCGCGCCAAGCCTAGCACGATCCGCCGTGAGCCGATGACCCGAAGAGCCCTCACCCTCGCCGATATCGAAGCGGCCGCGGAGATCGCGGCGAGCGCGCCCCAACCCGATGCGGTGTTCCGCATGGCCGAGGATTTGGCGCGGCAGGCGATCGGTTTCCGGCTGTTCACGGTGATGCGGCTGCACGCCGCGACACAGGAGGTGGAGCGGCTTTATTCGAGCCTGCCCGAGGCCTATCCGGTGAGCGGCCGCAAACCCAAGCAAGGCACGCCGTGGGGCGCGCAAGTGCTCGACCGCGGCAAGATTTTTGTGGCCAACTCGCCGGACGCGGTGCGCGCCGCGTTCGCCGATTACGAGCTGATCTTCAGCCTCGGCATCGGCGCGATCATGAACGTGCCGGTGCGCTTTCGCGCCCGTTCGCTCGGCACGATGAACATCTGCTCGGATGCCGGCTGGTTCGCTGAGGCCGACCATGCGCCGGGCCGACTCATCGCCAGCCTGCTGGCAGCAGCGCTGCTGCTCATACCATAGACAGTCCTACACCGCCGAGTGGCGATGTGGTACGCTTGTGGGTGTTCCTGATCCACACCTTGTCGAAACGGCCACATGGCACGCTTAGCGCCAATCGCTAAGGAGAAACAATGCCAGATGTAGCAATGCATCGCATAGTAAAAGCTCATCTTGATAGTTTTGTAAAGAGTTGGGGTCTGGAAGCCGAAGATCAGGTTGGTCAATTTGAGAAATTCGTTACTTACGCGGTTATCTCGTCCCGTTTCTCCGCCTCCTACGAACTTGACGATGTTACCACCGGTGACGGCGACGACGGAATTGACGGAATTGCGATAGTCATAGATGAAGAAGTTTGCGTTTCCTTAGAGGATGCTGAAAAAGTTTTTTCTACGAGCAAAAGGAATCACGACGTTGACGTTATCTTCATCCAAGCAAAAAGATCAGATTCGTTTGATTTAGGAGATTTTCTTAAATTTAAGGAAGCCATTCTTCGATTTGTTTCGCAAACGCCCTACTCGTGCGCCGATGAGACGCAGCAAAACGCTAGGCAGATATTTGATGTAGTGCTGGCGGAGGTGCCTAAGATCCGCAACGGCAAGCCATCCCTGACTGCGAGGTACGTTACCACCGGGGTTTATAAGCAACCAGACGCCTTAGAAACAGCTGCCAAAGACTTCAAAGGCCAGTTGGTGGAGCTCGGCTTATTTTCTGATATTGATATCGAGTTCATTGGAAGAGATCAGCTTACGGCCCTGTGGGTAGGGACGTACTCCGGGACAAACGCAAGCTTGGAGTTATTTAGCAACGCGCCGCTCCCGGCCATCGCGGGGATCGACGAAGCGTACCTAGCGGTCGTACGGGCGCACGACTTTGTAAACAACTTGCTCATGTCACCCGATGGGAATCTGCGAACCCAAGTATTTGAGGAAAACGTCAGATCATTTCTTGGGCTGGATAATCCTGTCAATCAATCGATATCGGAAACGCTCCGATCTGGAACGTCGGCAAGTCGTTTTCCGGTTCTCAATAACGGCATAACGATTGTCAGCCCCGATGTTAAATTACAAGGTAACACACTTCATCTCACTAACTATCAGATCGTGAATGGGTGCCAGACCTCGAATGTGCTTTTCGAGAATCGCGATCAACTTAACGACGTGATGGTTAATATTAAGGTTATCGAGACTCAAAATGAAGATGTCTTTTCTGAATTGGTGAGGGCGACAAACAGCCAAAGCCAGATCGTTGGCGCACAATTCCTGTCGCTTCGCCCAATTAATAAAAGAGTAGAACAATACTTCAATACCTACGACGATGAAGGCAGGCTTTATTTTGAGAGACGCGACCGGCAGTATGTTGGGCAAGACATACCAGCGGTTCGCATATTTTCGCTACATAACGCGATGAAGTGTGTCACCGCAATGTATTGCAATCGGCCAGATTTGGCCTCTCGCTACCCAAAGACGATGTACACCGACCTAGCTGACATGATTTTTTCTGACAGCACCAAAGAAATAATTTTTTATGCTGCGTGCCTAACACTATATCGATTAAACTTGTTGTTATCGAATAGCGTTATTCCGCAGAACTTAAAACGATTCAAATGGCATATGCTACCACTTTCGCGCATGATTATAGCCGGAAAAGAGAACCACCCCTTGAATTCAAAACAAATAGAGACAGCAGCAGTAAAAATTGTCGACATAATGGCACAGCACGGGGCCGCGGCGACGGATATATTCACGCAAATCGCAAAAATCTGCCAAGAAATGGGGCCAGTTACATACGATCAACTTAAGAGAATGACGATGTTAACGGATATGGCGGCAAAAATCGTCGACGCGTAGACCCGTCGTTCCTAGGTGGCTACGACGGCGGACGCCGCTTACTGCACCAGCACCTTGATCGCCGAGGCCCAGGCCTCGCGCGTGTGGCGGACGTCGTCGGCGGTGTGCGCGAGCGACACGTAGTATTTCTGTTCGCCCTTGAGGATGCCGCGCTCGCGCAGCAGCGCGTTGAACCGGCGCGCCATGTCCATGTCGCCGCGCGCGGTGCCCTGATAGTCGCGGATCGGACTGGTATCGGCGGTGAACACGACCTCGAACAGCGGCGGCTCGCCCATCACCTGAGCGGCGATGCAGGCGTCGCGCAGCAGTTGCCCCAGCGTACTCATCAACTCGCGTCCGGTGGCGTGGATCTGCTCGTAGGCGCCCGGCCGGCGCAGGATCTCGAGCGTCGCGAGGCCCGCCGCGGCGGCGACGGGGTTACCCGACAGCGTACCGATCTGCATCAGGAACGCGTCGTCGCCGACCTTGGCCTTGTCGAAATGCGCCATGATGTCGGCGCGCCCGCTGATCGCCGCGAGCGGAAAGCCGCCGCCGATCACCTTGCCGAGCGTGCAGAGGTCGGGGGTCACCTCGTAATATTCCTGCGCGCCGCCATAGGCGAGGCGAAAGCCGGTGACCACCTCGTCGAAAATCAGCGGGATGTCGTTTTCGGCTGTGAGCTTGCGGAGCGCCGCGAGAAAGCCCGGCGCCGGCGGGATGATGCGCTGGAACGGCTCGAGAATCACCGCGGCGATCTCGTCCTTGTGCTCGCGGACGATGCCGGCGACCGCCTCGATATTGTTGAACGGGGCGATCAGTATCTCATCGCGCAGACTGCGCGGAATGCCGGCCGAGTCGGGCACCGCCGCCGGGAAATTGGCCGAGCGCCTGGGCGCCAGGCTCATCAGCGAATAATCGCTCATCCCGTGATAGCCGCCCTCGAACTTGAGTACCTTGTCGCGCCGGGTGAAGGCGCGGGCGGCGCGCATGGCGTAGAGATCGGCCTCGGAGCCGGTCGACACGAAGCGCACCTGCTCGGCGCACGGCACCGCGTCGACGATCGCCTCGGCGAGCTCGATGCCCCAGCGGTTGTTGGCGAAAAAGGTCGTGCCCTGGGCGATCCGCGCCTGCGCCGCCGCGGTGACCTCGGGATGCGCGTGGCCGACCAGCATCGGCCCCGAGCCGATCAGGAAATCGACGTACTCCTTGCCGTTCTCGTCCCACACCCGGGCGCCGCGGCCCTCGCGGATCACCACGTCGCCGGCCATGTTGCCGAACGTCCCGCCGGGCAGCACCCGCTTCGCGGTGTCGATCAGCCCGTCCTGGATCGAGCCGTCTGGTGGGGTCATGAGCAGATCTCCTAACTAGGCGGGTGTCGGCGCGTCGGGATGCAGCAATTTGGCCGCTTTGAGATCCGACCATAACGCGGCCGGGATCGGATGCGCGAGAAGATCGAGGTTCTGGCGGAACTCGGCGGCGTTGCGCGGGCCGGGGATGATCGCCGCGACCGCCTTGTGCGCCAGCGGGAATTGCAGCGCCGCCGCCGGCAGCGGCACCTTGTGGCTGTCGCAGATCGCGGCGATCTGCTTGACACGCGCGACGATCTCGGGCGGCGCGGTGTCGTAATTCCAGGTGTCGCGGCCGGCGAGGATGCCGGAATTGAGCGGCCCGCCGACAACGATCGAGGTGCCGGCGGCAAGGCATTTCGGCAGCAGGTCGTCGAGCGGCGCCTGCTCCAGGAGCGTGTAGCGGCCGGCCAAGAGGAATGCGTCCCACTCGCCCCACTCCATCGCTTCCAAAAGCACCTCGCGCTCGTTGACGCCAATGCCGATCGCCGACACCGCACCGGCCGCGCGCAGCTCGCGCAAGGCGCGATAGCCACTCTCGCGCAGGATTTTCATGTGGCCGGGATGCGCGTCGCCGTGCTGATAGCGGCCGATGTCGTGGACGTAGACGATGTCGATCTTGGCGAGGCCGAGGCGCTGAAAACTGTCCTCGAACGAGCGCATGATGCCGTCATAGGAGTAGTCGTAGACCGGGTCGAACGGCAGCGGGTGGGTGCGGCCGTCGCTGAACACGCCGGTCGGGTTGGGCTTCAACAACCGGCCGACCTTGGTGGACAGCACCCATTCGCCGCGCGGGTGGTCGCGCGTCGCGTCGCCGACCGCGCGCTCGGCCTGACCGACGCCGTAAAACGGCGCGGTGTCGACATAGCGCACGCCGGCCTCCCAGGCGGCGGCGGCGATCTCCTCGGCCGCCTGGCGCGCGACCTCGATCCGGCTGCCGCCGAGCGTCGCGCAGCCGAGCCCCAGTTCCGTCACCTGCAGCTTGGTGCGGCCCACTTGCCGCTTCGCGAATTTCGCCATTACCAACTCCTGTTGCCTGTTCGAGCATAGCGTCAATGTCGAATGAGGATCACGCCATCGACCAGAAGCGCGACGCCGATTAGCCGCGATAGATCGATTGGTCGTTGGGCTAGCCCCAAAACGTCCGCGCCGGGGAAATGGCGGCCGCTGATATCGCCGTTGGTCAAGCGGTTGACGTAAAGCCCGGCAAGCCTGTCGAGATCGGCGGCATTAGCGGCCAGCGCCAGAAGCGCCAGGGCGGCGGCGCAGCCGATCGCGATCGTGCGGATCATGGCTCCGAGAATACAGGCGGCGGAGCGCGGCCGCGATCAGAACGATACGGTCAGTCGAACCATTTGCGCCGTGTGTCGGCATGTTGCCAGCCGCGGGCCAGGGCATGTTCGGCGGCCATCGCATTGCCGCGAAACCCGAAGAACACGCTCGCCCCCAAACCGATGAGGCCGAGCCAGCCGTAGAGGCTCGCGGCGGCGGCGGTATCGATCCAATCGACGATCAGGGTCGAGACGTCGAGCACCAGCATGGCCGCGCCCCAAACCACCAACCCGCGCTGAAACAACGGGATGCCAAGCACGGTCGCGCCGAAAAAGCACGACCAGCTCCACCCTTCGTCGAAGACCCTGACCTGGCCGGTACCGGGATATTGCAGAGAAATGCTCATCGCACACCCTCGCTATGCGCCGGACCCTCATAGCCAACCATGCCTAAGATTCTGCTAAGCTCGCGGCGAGATTTTTGGGAGATGTGGCGATGACGCTCGATTTGCTGGTCAAGGACGGCACGGTGATCGACGGCTCGGGGATGCCGCGCTATCGCGCCGATGTCGGGGTCAAGGGCGGCCGCATCGTCGAGATCGGCCGCATCCGCGCGCCGGCCGAGCGGGTCGTCGACGCCGGGGGCATGATCGTTGCGCCCGGCTTTATCGACGGCCATACGCATATGGACGCGCAGGTCAATTGGGATCCGCTCGGCAGCTGCTCGTGCTGGCACGGCGTGACGAGCGTGGTGATGGGCAATTGCGGCTTTGCGCTGGCGCCATGCAAGCCGGCCGACCGCGAGTGGTTCGCGCGTTGCCTGACCGCGGTCGAGGACATCCCGACCGAGGCGATGATGGAGGGCATCGACTGGACCTGGGAGACCTTCCCCGAATACCTCGCGACCGTCGAGCGCCTGCCGAAGGGCCTCAATTACGGCACGTATATCGGCCACTCGGCACTGCGCATGTACGCGATGGGCGCCAAGCGCGGGCTCGAGGAAAAGGCCAGCGAAGACGACCTCCGCCGCATGGAGCACGCGGTCGCCGAAGCCTTGAAAGCCGGCGCGCTCGGCTTCTCGACCTCGCGGGCGACGACGCATGTGACACCGGACGAAACCCCGGTCGCCAGCCGCATCGCCGAGTGGCGCGAGATCGAACGCCTGGTCGGCGCGATGGGCGCGCTCGACAGCGGCATTTTCCAGATCGGCCCCGATATCTCGGGCGGCGAGGCGCAAAAGGCCTGTTTGGAAAAGCTGCGCCAGATCGCGATCGATACGGGAAGGCCGATCATGTTCGGCATGCTCGCCACCAAGCAGGGCATCGACCCCAACCCGTGGGACTTCCAGACCCGGTTCATGGACGAGACCGTGGCGCTCGGCGGCCGCATGTACGGCCAGGCCACGACGCGCTCGATCAACGCGGTGTTCTCGCTGAGATCGTACTTGCCGTTCGACGTATTGCCGGGTTGGAAGGAAGTCCGCGCCCTGCCGCTGGCCGAGCAGAAGGCGCGGCTGCGCGACCCCGAGACCCGCGCCCGCCTCGTCGCCGCCGAGGCGGCGATGAAGCCGCGCGAGCGCACGCTGCAAGGCGGCGGCGCGGCAACCACCGACCCGCGCAAGCCCGATTACGACAACCTCTTCCCGATGCTGTCGGTCGATTGGGACGATCCGAGCATCGGCGACCTGTCGCGGCGGCACAACAAGCACCCGGTTGAGGTGATCATCGACCTCGCGCTCGACAACGACAACCGCATGTTCGTCCAGCCGATCGTCAACGAGCGCCCGGCCGACGTGCTCAATTTGCTTAAGCACCCGCGCACGCTTGCAACCTTCTCGGATTCGGGCGCGCATGTCTGTCAGGAGATGGGGTCGTCCTTGCAGACGCATCTGCTCTCCTACTGGGTGCGCAACAAGCAGCAATTCACCCTGGAAGAGGCGGTGCGGATGCTGACCTTCGACAACGCCTCGGCCTGGGAGCTGGAGGGGCGCGGGCTTATCCGTACCGGTTATGCCGCCGATCTCGTGGTGTTCGACGAGGCAGGCGTGAAGCCGCAATTGCCGACGGTCGAGACCGACCTGCCCGGCGGCGCGCGCCGCCTCGTGCAAAAGGCCGACGGTATCGCGGCGACGGTGGTCAACGGCGTCGTGGCGATCGAGAACGGCCAGGCGACCGGGAATACAGGCGGCCAGGTGCTGAAGGGACGGCTCGCGGCGTGACCTTCTTGCTTCTCGCATCCCCCGCGCAAGCGGGGGCCCAGGAGCAAGCGGCGAGACAATCGCCCTGGGTTCCCGCTTTCGCGGGAAAATCGAGGAATATATGACCGATCCCGACGCCGGCGCTCGCGAGGCGCTGCGGCTGATCGGCCCCGATCCGGCCAACTGGGTGCCGGATCGCAAAGGCGTCGACCACAACGTCGTGATCGTCGGCGGCGGGCAGACCGGCTGTGCGTTTGCCTTTGCGCTGCGGCGCGCCGGGATCGGCAAGGTGTCGGTCATCGATGCCGCGGTCGACGGAGGGACGGCGGGGATTTGGCAAACCACCGCGCGGATGAACGTGCTGCGCACGCCGAAGACCCTGGCCGGCCCGGAATACGGCATCACCGCATTGTCCTTCCAGGCCTGGTACGAGGCGCGGCAGGGCGCCGAGGCTTACCGTGCCTTTGAGCGCATCCCGAAACAGGACTGGGTCGATTACCTCGCCTGGTATCGCGACTTCCTCGGCATTCCAGTGCGCTATCGCACGCGGCTCCTGCGCATCGAGCCGGCGGGAGGGTGCTTCCGGCTGCATCTCAACACCGGCGTCGAAACCTGCCGCAAGATCATCGTCGCCACTGGTTTCGAGGGGTCGGGCGGTCTCGCCGTGCCGGAGTTCCTCGCGGCGCTGCCGCGGCGGCTTTGCGCCCATACCGGTGACGACATCGATTTCGCCGCGCTCGGGGGCAAGGACGTCGCGGTCATCGGCGGCGCCGCTTCGGCGTTCGACGCCGCCGCGGTGGCGCTCGAAAGCGGCGCCAAATCGGTGCACCTGTTCGCCCGCCGGCCGACGCTCGCGGCGACGCCGATCAACCGGAGCCGCGGTTATCTTGGGGCTTACGACAATTACTACGCGCTGCCCGACGCGGTGCGCTGGCACCAGGCGATCCGTTACCGCCGCGCCGGCTCGACCGCGCCGCAGGACGCGATCGAGCGCGTCTTGAGGCACGACAATTTCCACCTGCACCTCGCCGCGCCGTGGGTGTCGGCGTTCGAGGAAGCCGGTGCGATCGCCGCCGAAACCGCGGACGGCAAATACCGTTTCGATTTCGCGATCGCCGGCACCGGCTATGCGGCCGACCCCAATCTGCGGCCGGAATTTGCCGATTTCGCCCGCCATATCCTGTTGTGGCGCGACCGCTACACGCCGCCGCCGGACGAGGAAGACCCGTTTCTCGGCGCGCATCCCTATCTCGGGCCGGGCAACGAGTTCATTGAAAAGACGCACGGCGCCGTGCCGTATCTCAAGGACATCCACTGCTTCAACCCGGCCGGGTTCGTCAGCTTCGGCGTGCCGATCGGCGATGTGCCGAGTATGAAGCGCGGCCATCCGACGGTCACCGCGCAGATCAGTCGCGACCTGTTCCTCGCCGATTTCGCGCACCACGAGCGACGCATGACCGGCGAGGTGTCGCCCGACTTTACGCCGGAACTCTATGCCAAGGCGGTGTGGAAGCTCCGCAAAGCCTAAGGGCCGGCAGCGTTGGTCTTGTTCTGCGGCAGCGCCTTGTAGGCGATGTAGGCGACCTGGCTCACCGCCATCAGGCCGATGAATCCATTATCCAGCGTCGGGAAGAACAGCTTGGGCTGCCCCAACATGATCATCGCCAGCTGGACGCCATAGACCATCACCAGCACGCCAGTGAAAAAGAACTGCTGCACCTTGCTGAAATCGACCTGGTCGTCGTTGCCGGTATCGTCGCCGTAAAACATGTCGCGCCAGGCATGCTGGTCGAGCGCATTGGTGCTCAGCGTGTTCGCGTCCGCCTTTATGCCGAGCACCACCGGCGCCGCGACCGCCGATCCCGACGACATGCCTAGCAATATCCAGAGCTGGCTGGGGATTTGGAGATCGAGCGGGTTGGCCTCGACCCATATCGCGTTCAGCGTCCCTTCGGTGATGATTGCCGAGACCACCAGCAGCGTCCACAGCACAAGCTGGGTGCGCGACAGGCTGATGCGGTTGCGCTGGTCGATCAGCACGCCGCGCCAATCGACCACCGGCGGAATTCTGCCGACGACGACAAAGCAGCCCATCAACAGGACGATGGTGATGAACCAGGCGGCCAGCGCGCAGGGGCCCTTGGGAAGCGGTCCGCCAAACCATTCGGCTGTGCTGACAATACCAGCGGCGATATTGACCAGAACAATCGCCAAGACGAGACCGGCAAAACGAAACCGCGGCATCGCCTTATCTCCCACCAATTTCTACTTATTGGTGAGGCTAGACTGTTCGATGAAACCTGGCAATCGGGCCGCGCCGGATCTTAAAAATCAAGCCAGGTGCCTCAGGTATTGCGCGACGAAGTCGCAATCGACAAAGCGGACATAAGCGTCGCTGATCTTTTTGGTGATCGGGCCGGGCAGCGGCGCCGGCAGCACGCGCCCGCCGAGGCTGCGCACCGGGCAGATGCAGAGGCTGGTCGAGGTCATGAAGATTTCGTCGGCAATGCCGGCGTCGTAAAGATCGAGATCGGCTTCGCGGCAGGAAATGCCGAGCTCTGCGCACAGCTCGATGACGGTTTCGCGGCTGATGCCGGGCAGCACGAACTCGCCGCGCGGGGTCAGCACCTCGCCTTCCTTGACCAGGAAGATGTTGCTGCCGATCCCCTCGGAGAGATGCCCGTTATGGTCGAGCAGCACCGACCATGCCTCCGGATCTTGTGCTTTTGCTTGAAGATCTGCCTGTATGAGATTGAGATAATTATGTGTTTTCGCGCGCGGCGAGAGCGCCTCGGGCGCGGTGCGGCGGATCGGCGGGACGACGATGTCGATGCCGTCACGGAAGAGCCGGGCGCGCTTGGCGAGCGGCAGCGGGATGCATTCGACGATCACCGTCGGGCCGGTTTCCTCCCAGCCCTCGTCGCCGACCGCGTCGACACCGCGCGACACGCGCTGCGCCAGCCAGAAATCGCTGTCTTGGGTAAGGAAATGCGCGTTCCGCGCCAGCACTTCCTCGCTGATCCCGACCATCTCCTGCGGGGTGAGGCCGGGGTCGATGCGCAAATATTTGAGCGAACGATAGAAGCGGCCGACATGCTCCTTCAACTTGAACGGCTGGCCGTGAAACGTCCGGGTCATGTCGAACGCGGCGTCGCCGTATTTGAAGCCGCGGTCGCGGAACGGCACGCGCACGTCGCGCTCCGGCATGATCTCGCCGTTGAAATAGGCGACGCGGTGATTGCTGCGGGTGTCGCTCATTGGCGGTCGCCTCGTCAGGTCGAGCTATTTGAGCAGAAGAACGACGTTATTCACCAAGTCGGTGATGACGTCGTTGGCCTGCGGTTCGGCGACCACCACGGCCGATGGGTGAGCGGCCATGTTGCGCCTCGTCAGCTTCTCCCGGAGTATTCTGAGCATATTGGAAGAAACCAAGCCTGCACTGCCGCACGCCTCAATCACCTTGGATTCCTTGATTTCCTCAAGGTCCTGGGATGCGGAAACGGTGATAGCTTCCCTGGGAAAACGCTTCGCGAAGCCGGAATTGAGTGTCACGAGTCTTGTGGGATCAGCGAATATCCAGCGTACAAGATGATCATACGCCAGATTCCAGGTCATGACGATAGCGGCGCGGAACGCCCTCACTTTATAACAGTTGATTGCTTCTTCAAGAAAGGCTCGCTGGGCCAAGTCTGGCACTTGCGTAGGCAACTCATTCAGCAGCTTCGAGGCGGCAACAGTAGCCGGATGCGCACCATAGAGCCCTCCCAGTTCTGTCATATCTCTACGGTGTAACTTCCATGCGTTTTTCGACCGAATAATACTTGGCGACTTTGCATCAGCCATGCGGATAAGATGTAGGCTGACGTTAGGTGGCGAAAGGTACAAATCTTCGAAACACTTGCGCACATCACCAGTTACAAAAGTCTGCTGCTCCCGTTGAGAATGAAGATACCAAGCAAAATGGCGGACCCTTTCACGGTCCGCCATCCCGTCAAATCCCGGCACAATCGCCGCAAATTCCTCTAGATCCATCGTCTTATGACGTCGTCTTCATCTTGGCCGCTCGAGCCAGACCCAGATGCGTAATTGTGTAGTCTCCGTTCGCCCGATCCTCAGACTTTAAGTCGAGGAAGTCTCGTTTGCTCCGGAGGTCGGCCAGCGGCTGATAGAAGTTGATGTCGAACGGCCACTCCATAAAGCGAAAGCACGTGAAAGCGCGATTGGCGTTGATTTTCATCTCGGCACGCTCCTCGTGCAACCACGCAGCAATAGCCAAAAACTTCATCAGCACGCTGGCGGAGGCCGTCACGTTTCTTGCCTCGGCGTAAGCCTTGAGCGACGGCTCAACCTCTGGGTGTAGCTCCAGATCGAGCTTCGGCGAGCGCATCTTCCTCGGCGCCCTTGTCCTTGGCGATGCGGGTGTCGCCACTTCAGGTTCGACGTGGTCGACAACTTCACCGTCGTTCTCTTCAGCCGGCAACTCCGCGAGTTGCGGAGCAGATAACGATCTAACCGCAGCGCCGTTGGTTCTTGCGGAGTTGCGGTGATCGCCGAACGCTCCTTGGATTGCATGCGCGAGTTGACCAATCTCACCCTCTTGAAGTTCGGCGTCGATGACAACGATCCGGACTTTCGAGGTACCGCCGCTCCTGGGAATTGAGTTCTTAGCCATCGGTTGGCCTTTAAAATTGCGCTTAATGGTAGAACGAAATAGGTACGCTTACCTATCGTGTCAAGGGCATGACTAACACTTCAAATTCGACAAAGAGGCGATTTTAAATCCCAGCGAACAGCGGGAAACGGGTCTCGGCGAATTCCTCGACCGCGCCGACCAGCTGGTCGGCATCGTTGTCGTCAAGCACGATCGACAGCGCCATCATCCCGCGCTTGGCGAACCAGATGCCGCGCGCGGTCAGGTCGAAATAGAACAGCTCCAAGAGCCCGGCATGCCCCTTCGCGGCGTCGGCAGCGTTCTCGATCGCGCCGCCGCGCATGTGCACGGCGATCATCGAGCCGATGCCGGTGAACTGCATCGCAAGGCCCTTCTCGCGCGCGACCGCATTCAGGCGCTCGCGCAGCCTGTCGCCCCAATCGTTGAGCTTTTTCGCCGCCGCCGGGGTGTAAACCTCTGTCAGCCCGGCGAGGCCGGCATTCATCGTCAGCACGTTGTTGTTGAACGTGCCGGCGTGCTGAAAGCCCTGCTTGTTGCGCGGGTCGAACCACTCCATCAAATCGGAGCGGCCGCCGAACGCGCCAAAACTCATGCCGCCGCCGACATATTTGCCGAGCGTCGTCATGTCAGGCCGGATGCCGTGCAACTCCTGCAAGCCGCCGGGCGCGAGACGCGAGGTCATGACCTCGTCGAAGATCAGGATCGCCCCGGTCTCGCTCGCCAGCGCGCGCAGATCGGCGAGGAACTCGCGCGTCGCCGGGATGCAGCCGCTGCCGCCGAGCATCGGCTCGATGAGGATCGCCGCGAGATCGCCCCGATGCGGCGCGACCAGCGCGCGCACCGCCTCGATGTCATTGTAGGTGCCCATCAGGTAGTCGAACGGCGCGTTGATCGGGCTGCCCTTGCCGCGGAAATAGAAGACGCCGCCGTGATAGCCGCCGTGGAACACCAGGATCTTCTTCTTGCCGGTGATGCCGATCGCGGCCGAGACCGCCATCAAATTCGCTTCGGTGCCGGAATTGGTGAAGCGCACCAGCTCGACCGACGGGAAGCGGTCGCAGATGGCCGCGGCGAACTTCGCCTCGGCCATGCCGTGCGCGCCGAAATTGATGCCGCCGTCAAGCGCGGCGTCGATCGCCTTGCGGATCGCCGGGTGCGAGTGGCCGTAAAGCCCGGCGGTGAATTCGCTGAGGAAATCAGCGTATTCGTGGCCGTCGGCATCCCACAGATGCGCGCCCTCGCCTTTCACCATCGTCAGCGGGAACGGCTCGGCATAGATCGCCGAGCGGGTGTTGCCGCCGGGCAGCGCGGCGCACGCCGCCTCGTATTGCGCGAGGCTCTTCGGGTTGCCTGTGGCATACCGCTCCTCGGCTTCGTGGAGCGCGGCGTCGATGTCGATATTGGCTGGGTGGGCGTCGGGCATGCGAACTCCTTTCGCGGCCTCTTTTAGCACTCCGCCTTGCGACGCGTCCCGCCGGAACAGCATCACGACCACCAGGCCCCCCGCGGTCTTCCTTTCCCCCTGTGCGACAAACCCAGCCCGCGCATAGGCGTCCCGGGCGCGCCCGTTCGCGACATCGGGGTCGACCGCGACCGCTGTCGCCCCCTCGGCGATCAGCAATTCGGCGAGCATGCGCAAGAACGCGCCGCCATGGCCGCGGCCGATCATCTCCGGTACCCCGATAAAGGTATCAACAGCGACCGTGCCCGCATGGAGGTCGACGAGATGCGGTTGCGGCCAAGCGTTGATCGGATAGGCCTGGGCGTAAGCGAACGCCCGGCCGCGATGCTCGACGATCCACTGCCGCATGCGCGGCTCGCCGAGATCGCCGGCGACAAGCGCTAACTGTTCTTCCGATTCGCCCCACCATCGCAACACCTCGGGCGTGCGCAGCCAGAGCGCGATCATCGGAAGGTCGGCAGGCGTCAGCGGCCGGAAGCGGTAGGGTGAGCCAGGAAGGGACGTCACCAAAATGCGCGAGAGTGAGCTAACCCGTATACGCCCGCCGGCCATCGTCGCGCAGCCAGAGGCGGACGAGGTGACGGCGGCGGTCGGGCTCGGGCCAGTCCTCGAATTCGGTGCGGCTGTGGCCGAGGGTGCGGTTGTCGACAAACTGGATTTCGCCGGGCTGGAACTCGAAATCGATCCAGACTTCCGAGTCCTCGAAAATGTCCAAGGTCGCGGCGAGCGCGGCGGCGCCCTCATTGTCGACCGGCTCGCCCTTCATCGCGTAGCCCGAATTGATCTGGTGCACGCTGAAGCGGGCCTGCAATTCCTCGCCGACCGTGAAAACCGGCGCGCGGAACGTGTCGGGCTGGCCGGGGAAGAACTCGCGCTGTCGATCGAACCAGAACGGCTGATAGAGCCGCGGCAGCAGTTCCTTGTGCCGCGCCAGCAGCGCGTTGTGCACGGTGTGGAATGAGAGCACGCGGCTGACGCCGCCGGATTTCGCGGTCTGCAGGCACAACAGGCCGACATATTCGGGCGGGGTCGTGTTGTAGGCGTTGTCGATGTGGAAGCGGATTTCGATGTTGGTGGAATCCGGCCGCACGCCCGAGCCGGGCAATGCCTCCTTCCCGGTGTCCCACACGTTGTAGATCATCGTGCCGTCGAGCTTTTGCGCGACCGGACGGCAGACCATCGACGACAGGAGCCAGTAGATCGTCTCGGCCTCGGTCTTCGACAGCTCCTCGACCGGCAGCCGGTCGACCACCGCGAAGCGCACGCCTTCCTTGAGGATGCGGCGCACCTCGGCCATCGCCGCGTGGCAATTGGTCATGTCGAAATCGGCCGGGGTGCGCAGGATGGTCGGCAGCGGGTGGGCGCGAATGTCGTCGACGACGCGGCGAATTTCGTCGAGGCAGGGGCCGTCGAGCCGCACCCGGTAATCCTCGGCGCGGATATCGGCGCGCTTCCAGGCGCTGGGGCCTTCGATCCGGTGGTCGATCATGGTTTTGCTTTCGGAACCGCTAGCTTGTCGATTATGAGCCTGTTGTCGTCCCGGCGAAAGCCGGGACGACACCAATCAAATCAGCCCCAGCTCGCGCAATTCGAGGAGCAGGTGGTCGGGCATCATCGAGAAATCGCCTCCCGGGCCTTGATTCAAAAGACCGTTGGGCGCGTCTTTCGGCACGTCGGACGGCAGCAAATAGCGCCAGCCCTGGAACGGGCGGAAGGCGCGCGGCAGGGTTACGACGAACTCGCCGTCGGTGAGGATCAGGCAATAGTTACGGCCATTGTCGTCGCGCTTGGCGCGGAAGCCGATGACGCGCTCGCGCGCGCGGACCTGGCCCTTGACGACCCAATAGATCGAGCCTCCGTCAAGCACCGCCTCGGCGCGGCGCGGATGGTTGCGGGTATAGACCCAGCTTTCGCCGCGCTCGGCCCGGCGCTGTGCGCGAGCCTGACGCAGATCGTCGACGTCCAAGGCGCCAACCGCCATCTTGACGAGATGCAACGGGCCGGCGACCGGAAAGTCATCGCCTTTCGGCATTATGAGGCCTCGACTAGCGCGATCAGCTCGGCGCCTTCCTCGACGAGGTCGCCGACCGCGTAGCGCACCGCCTCGACCGTGCCGTCGCGCGGCGCGGCGATGGTGTGCTCCATCTTCATCGCCTCGACGACGATCAGCGGCTGACCCTGGCTGACGGTATCGCCGGCGGCAACGAGCAACTGCACGACACGGCCTGGCATCGGCGCGCTGAGCCGACCGGCATGGGCATCGGCCCCGGCGGGCGGCGCCAGCGGATCGACGCGCGCGAGCCGCCATCCGGCGCCGTCGAGGAATACGGCGATGTCGTCGCCATGGTCGAGCACGACGGCGCGGCTTTGCGCACCGTCGAGGGTCAGGGTCGCGGCGCCGTCGGGCGCGAAGCACGCGCTGGCGGTCATGCGGCGGTCGCCGATCTGCAGCTCCCAAGCGGCGTCGGAGGCGGCCGCCTCGACCGTGCGGGTCGCCTCGCCGTCGCGGAAGACCAGGGCCTGTGTCGCGGGCGGCGCGTTGAGCCGCCAGCCGTCGCGCCGCGCCCAGGGATCGCTCATCTTCGCGGCCGGCGTGCCGAGGCAGAGCAGCGCCGCGGCGGCCAGCGCCTCGTCCGGGGCCGGCGATGCCGGGGACAGCAACGCGGCGCGCCGCCTCTCGATAAACCCGGTATCGAGCTTTGCGGTGGCGAAATCCTTGTCGCCGATGATCCGCGCGAGGAAACCGAGATTGGTCGTAACGCCGAGCACGCCGGTCTCGGCCAGCGCGTGGCCGAGCCGGGTGCGCGCCGCTTCGCGGTCCGGTCCCCAGGCGACGATCTTGGCGATCATCGGGTCGTAGAACGGCGTCACCGCGTCGCCCTCGCGCACCCCGGTTTCGACCCGCGCGCTTGTCGTCGGCAGGCGCAGGCGGTGCAACATGCCGGTCGCCGGGAGGAAGCCGCGATCCGGGTTTTCGGCATAGAGCCGCACCTCGATCGCATGGCCGCGGCAGGCGATGTCCCGCTGCGCGCGGGTGAATTTCTCGCCGGTGGCGACGCGCAGCTGCCACTCGACGAGGTCGGCGCCGGTTATCGCCTCGGTCACCGGGTGCTCGACCTGCAGCCGGGTGTTCATCTCCATGAAATAGAGCCGGTCTTTCTCGACGATGAACTCGACGGTGCCGGCGCCGACATAGCCAACCGCTTTCGCGGCAGCGACCGCCGCCTCACCCATTGCCTGGCGCATTTTCGGCTTGAGGCCCGGCGCCGGCGCCTCCTCGACCACTTTCTGGTAGCGCCGCTGGATCGAGCAGTCGCGTTCGTGCAGGTGCAGGACGTTGCCGTGGCAGTCGGCGAAGATTTGCATCTCGATATGGCGCGGCCGGGCGAGGTATTTCTCGATCAGTAGCCGGTCGTCGCCAAACGAGGCGAGCGCCTCGCGCTTCGCGCCGTCGAGCTGACGAGAAAATTCAACCGATTCATTGACGATCCGCATGCCGCGCCCGCCGCCGCCGCCCGACGCCTTGATCAGCACCGGAAAACCGATCTTTTCGGCTTCGGCCTGGAGACGCGCCGCATCCTGATCGTCACCATGATAGCCCGGCACCACCGGCACGCCGGCCTGTTGCATCAAGGCCTTGGCGGCCGCCTTCGACCCCATCGCGCGCATTGCCGCCGGCGGCGGGCCGATAAAGACGATGCCCGCGGCGGCGCAGGCCTCGGCGAATTCGGCATTCTCGGAGAGGAAGCCATAGCCGGGATGGATCGCCTCGGCGCCCGTGTCTTTTGCGGCGGCGAGGATCGCGGCGGCATTCAAATAGCTCTGCCGCGCCGGCGGCGGGCCGATCAGCCGCGCCTCGTCCGCCATCGCCACATGCAGCGCTCCGGCATCCGCCTCCGAGTAGACCGCGACCGTGGCGATACCCATCCGCCGCGCGGTGCGCATCACCCGGCAGGCGATCTCGCCGCGATTGGCGATCAGGATTTTAGAGAACAATTCTCACCACAGAGGCTCGCAGGCACGGAGGAAAAGAGAAACGCTTCGACGCGGAGGACACAGAGGGTTACGCGGAGGCCGCAGAGCGATTTTGCCGCGCAGCGCCGATTATAAACAATGAGCGGTGAGACGGTGAGGCTGCCGTTGCTCGGAATCTCACTGCCTCACTGTCTCACTGTGGATTTTTGCGGCTTCGCCGCGGCACAGCGCCTTCGCGTCCTCCGCGTAACCCTCTGTGTCCTCGTCTTTTCTCACATCCGAAACACGCCGAACCGGGTCTTCTCGATCGGCGCGTTGAGCGCGGCGGAGATCGACAGGCCGAGCACGGTGCGCGTCTCGGCGGGGTCGATGATGCCGTCGTCCCACAGCCGCGCGCTGGCGTAATACGGGTGGCCCTGGGTTTCGTATTGCGCGCGGATCGGCGACTTGAACGCCTCTTCCGCTTCGTCCGGCCAGTCCTGGCCGCGCGCGGCCAGGCCGTCGCGCCGCACGGTCGCGAGCACCGAGGCCGCCTGCTCGCCGCCCATCACCGAAATGCGCGCATTGGGCCACATCCACAGGAAACGCGGGCCGTAGGCGCGGCCGCACATGCCGTAATTCCCGGCGCCGAAGCTGCCGCCGATGATGATGGTGAATTTCGGCACCGCGGCGGTCGCCACGGCCGTGACCATTTTGGCGCCGTCCTTGGCGATGCCGCCGGCCTCGTATTTGCGCCCGACCATGAAGCCGGTGATGTTCTGCAGAAAGACCAGCGGGATGCCGCGCTGCGCGCACAACTCGATGAAATGCGTGCCCTTGAGCGCGCTTTCGGAAAAGAGGATGCCGTTATTGGCAAGGATGCCGACGGGAAACCCCATCAGCCGCGCAAAGCCGCAGACCAAGGTCTGGCCGTAGAGCTGCTTGAACTCGTCGAATTCGCTGCCGTCGACGAGCCGGGCGATGACCTCATGGACATCATAAGGTCGTCGCGTATCGGCCGGGATCACGCCGTATAGATCTTCCATCGGATACAAAGGTTCACGCGGCGCCCGAACATCCAGCCGTTCCGCCTTGACGCGATTGAGGTTGCCGACGATCCGGCGAGCGATGCCGAGCGCATGGCGATCGTCAAGCGCGTAATGGTCGGTGACCCCTGAGATGCGGCTGTGGACGTCCGCGCCGCCGAGTTCCTCGGCCGAGACCACCTCGCCGGTCGCCGCCTTCACCAGCGGCGGGCCGCCGAGGAAGATCGTCCCCTGGCCCCCATCTTTGCCGGCAACGATGATGCTTTCGTCCGACATCGCCGGCACATAGGCGCCGCCCGCGGTGCACGAGCCCATGACGATCGCGACCTGCGGGATGCCGGCGGCCGACATTTGCGCCTGGTTGTAGAAGATGCGGCCGAAATGGTCGCGATCGGGGAACACCTCGTCTTGCGCCGGCAGGAACGCGCCGCCTGAATCGACGAGGTAGAGACAGGGCAGCCGGTTCTCGCGGGCGATCTCCTGGGCGCGCAGGTGCTTTTTGACGGTCAGCGGGAAATAGGTGCCGCCCTTGACCGTCGCGTCGTTGGCGACGATGACACATTCCTGATCGGCGATGCGCCCGATCCCGGTGACGATCCCCGCCGCCGGCACCTCGCCGTCATACATGCCATGCGCGGCGAAGGCGGAGAATTCGAGAAACGGCGAGCCGGGGTCGATCAGCGTGCGCACGCGCTCGCGCACCAGGAGTTTGCCCCGCGAGATATGCCGTTGCCGCGCTGCCTCGTCACCGCCGAGCGCGATGGTCTCGGTCTTGGCCCTGAGGTCGTCGACTTGCGTGCGCATCGCCGCTGCATTGGCGCGGAATGCTTCCGAGCGAGGGTCAAGAGCGGTGGTGAGGGTGGTCATAGCGAGAAACTACACCGCCGTGGCGACGGAGCGAACTTTTCCCGACCGGAAGTGCGTGAAACGCACCCGAAGCGTAAACTATTCGCCGCGCGTCGTCGGACGCGCGGGTTGGATCGCCAAAAGTCGAGCGAACATGCCGGGCGCGAGCGGGGCCATCAGCGAAGCGAGCTTTATCGATGCGCCGCGCGATTCGCGGATAAGAGCGCTTTTCGCCTACTGGAACCGGGTGCGCGGCGAACGCAAAATGCCGGCGCGCGCCGATATCGACCCGACGTCGATCCCGCGCCTGCTACCCCATGTGTTCATGTACAGCGTGGGTTCCGACGGCGGCTACACGATCCGCCTCGTCGGCGAAGAGGTCGTGAACTTTGTCGGCCGCAACGCCACCGGCAGCCCGGCCGGCACGATCATGCCGCCGCGCTCGGCGGAGACAATCACGATGATCCTCGACGCGGTGCGCACCGGGCGCGCGCCGAAATTCCGCGCCGGCAAGGCGCATTGGCTCGCGGCGAAAAGCCATCGCGATTACGAGGCGTGCTTCCTGCCGCTCTCGGCCGATGGCGAGAGCGTCAACATCGTGCTTGGCGGCGTGGTCTTCCCGGACGCGCCGGGTTAAGCGGCAGGCGCAGCCTAGCTGATCCACGAGATAGGCCCTCGATCGTTGCTCGTTTAACGTTAATCGCTTGACGTTGAATACTTGACGGCTTACATCGCACGCGTGATCAAGTCGTGGGCCAATCGGGCCACACAGCGCTTTGCTGAAGAGGGCAAAGAGCGCTTCTCCGGCCTTGATGAAGCCCTTGCTCGCCGACGACTGCGTTTACTCGATGAGGCCGAGCGCCTCGACGACCTGACCGGTCTCGCATCCGTCGGACTGCACCGCCTGCGGGGCTCGCGGCGCCATCAATGGGCGATCTCGGCCGGCGGGCCATGGCGAATTACCTTCGAGTTTCGAGACGGCCACGCGTGGAATGTCGAAATCGTGGACTATCATTAGGTTGGGAAAAGCATGAGCATAGAACGTACTCGCCCCCTCGCCGGACCCGTTCCGCATCCCGGCGAGTTCCTGAAAGACGAACTCGAAGCACGCGGCCTGACCCCACATGCGCTGTCGATTGCGCTGCGGCTGCCGGCGTCGCGGATCAGTCAGATTGTTCGCGGTCACCGCGGCATCAGCCCGGAGACCGCCCTTCGCCTTGCTCGTTATTTCGGCGGGTCGGCGGCGTTGTGGCTACGGCTGCAAGCATCCTACGATCTCGCGCAAGCTGAGGCCGCGCTCGCCGACAAAATCGCCGCCGAGGTCACGCCGGCAGCGGCTTAAATCGTGGATGGCCGGGACAAGCCCGGCCATGACGAGGATGGGCGATCGGCGGAGTTACGCGGCCGCCCTGATCGCCACCTTCTTGATGTCGGCGCCGACGTTCGGCTCGTACTTGCCGAAATTCTGCTCGAAGTCGCGCGTGAGACCCTTGGCGGTTTCGTCATAGGCCTTCTTGTTGGTCCAAGAGGCGCGCGGGTCGAGCACGTCGGCCGGCACGTCGGCGGCGCTTTCGGGCACCAGGAAGCCGAAATTCGCGTCCTTGCGCATCGGCGCGTTGGCGAGACGGCCGTCGAGCACCGCGCGCAGCAGACCGCGGGTATGGCCGATCGCCATCCGCGAGCCGGTGCCGTAGGCGCCGCCCGACCAGCCGGTGTTGACGAGCCAGCATTTGGCGCCGTAGCGCTGGATGCGCTCGCCGAGCATCTTGGCGTATTCGGTCGGCCGGCGCGGCATGAAGGGCGCGCCAAAGCAGGTCGAGAAGGTCGCCTGCGGCTCGCTGCCGAGCCCCACCTCGGTGCCGGCGACGCGCGCGGTATAGCCGGAGAGGAAATGGTACATCGCCTGCTCGGCGTTGAGCTGGGCGATCGGCGGCATCACCCCGAACGCATCGCAGGTCAGCATGATGACGTTCTTGGGATGCGGCGCGAGACTGGTCTCCGACGCGTTGGGGATATAGTCGAGCGGATAGCAGGCGCGGGTGTTCTCGGTCAGGCTGCTGTCGTCGACATCCGGCATGCGGGTGCGCGGATTGAGCACCACGTTCTCGAGCACCGTGCCGAAGCGGGTGATCGTCGCGTAAATCTCGGGCTCGGCCTTGGGCGACAAATTGATCACCTTGGCGTAGCAGCCGCCCTCGAAATTATAGATGCCGCGCGGGCTCCAGCCGTGCTCGTCGTCGCCGATGAGGGTGCGACTGGCGTCGGCCGAGAGCGTCGTCTTGCCGGTGCCGG
Source organism: uncultured Alphaproteobacteria bacterium (assembly GCA_963712835.1). Classification (GTDB taxonomy): domain Bacteria; phylum Pseudomonadota; class Alphaproteobacteria; order ATCC43930; family CGMCC-115725; genus DATARH01. Next base: position 197,194 of record CAVQJJ010000005.1, read on the forward strand.
AGAGGCCGAAGAAGATCGCGCTGTCGCCGTTCGACCCGACATTCGCCGAGCAGTGCATCGGCAGCACGTCGCGCGTCGGCAGCACGAAATTGAGATAGCCGAAGACGCATTTCTTGATCTCGCCGGCATAGCGCGTGCCGCCGATCAGCACCAGGCGCTCGGCGAAATTGACAAAGATGAAGGTCTCCGAGCGAATGCCGTCGAGCTCCGGGATCGAATGGAACTCGGGCGCGTGAAGGATCGTGAAGGAGGGCTGAAAGCCGTGCAGCTCGGCCGAGGGCGGCCGGATGAACATATTGCGCGCGAAAAGGCTGTGCCACGCGCTCGGGCTGACCACGCGCACCGGCAGGCGGTATTCCGGATCGGCGCCGCAATAAAGGTCCTGGACGAAAAGCTCGTGGCCCTGGAGGTAGGCGAGCACGCGCTGATGCAGGCTGGCGAACTGCTCGGGCGTGATCTTCTGGTTGACGCTGCCCCAATCGACCGTGTCGTGGGTTCCCGGCTCGTCGACGATGTATTTGTCGCGCGGGCTGCGGCCGGTGTGCTTGCCGGTATTGACGACAAAAGAGCCGCCGAGGCCGATCTCGCCTTCGCGCCGGCGTACCGCGTGCTCGTAGAGGAAGGGCATTTGCAGGTTCCAGTGCACCGGGCCGAGGTGCCGCATCCCCTGCGCTTCGAGGTCAAGGGACGGCTTCGGGCCCGTCACCGGGTTGTCCGTCTTATCCACGCGTTCCTCCTTCAAGGCCGAGGCTGCTTACCGCAACCTCGGTCGGGGGTAAATTCCCATGGGCTAGATAGCAGAATTCCACAGGCAAGCAAGCCCAGCCAGGAGCAACTTTCGGGCCAGCGCTGTAAATCCTCAACCGGCCGGCATGGCGCGCGCCGCCGCGACAAGCGCGACCAGCGCCTGTCGCGCGCTGGCGGGGTCGAATACCGGCACAAAGCCATGGTCCGCGAAGTCGAGGCGCGCGATTTCGTCGTCGCTGCGCAAGTCGATGCCCTCGGGGTCGATACCGGTCATGCGCCACGCCCCTTCCGGGCGACGCAGGAGACGCGCCGCGTAAAGCGCCACCGCGTCGGCATGGTCAGTGTTCATGTGCGCGACGATGTCGGGTTCGGCTTCCGCGAGACGCCGCGTATCGCCGGCAAAGCGCAAATCGTCGGCCTCGACCCAGGCGATGCGGCCGAACCCCGCCACGAGATGGCCGCGCCCGATGGCGACGCGATACAGGTGGAAGTCGGCGAACCCGGCATATTGCGCGGCGCCGGGATGACGCGCGACAAAGCGCGCGAGGCTGCGCTGATCGTCGCAGCGCGCCGCTTCGCCCAAGAGGGTGACACGCGGCTTCGCGAGCGGATCGGTCTCCGCCGGAGGGGTGCCGGCGTCGAACAGCAGCGAGACGCGGCGGTCGGCGGCGATGTTGCGGCTGTGCTGGGCGAGGTCGGAAATCAACAGAAGCGGGCCCGCATCCATGTCGCAGGCGACCGCGACAAGCGAGGCATAAGGGCGCGCCGAAGCACCATCGGCGAGGCTCGTCGCCAGCACCGCATACGCCTGGGCACGCATCAGCCGCCGGCACAATCGGGCGCGATCAATCGTTTCGTCCATGCCCTGCCCTTTTTGTTCGCCGCCGAACAGCCATATTTCATAGGGAACGGTTTATGCGACGGAGTCGTATCATTAGCGACCCGCGCCGACCAACCGCCCTTGGGGGGACATCCTTGGCGAACACGATCGCTCTTGTCGATGACGACCGGAACATCCTGACTTCGGTCTCGATGGCACTCGAAGCCGAGGGCTTCGCGGTACGCTGTTATGCCGACGGCGCCGAGGCGCTGAAGGGACTTGCCGTCCAGCCGGTCGATGTCGCGGTGCTCGACATCAAGATGCCGCGCATGGACGGAATGGAGCTGCTGAAGCAGCTGCGCCGCCAGAAGAACGATGTCCCGGTGATCTTTCTGACCTCGAAGGACGACGAGGTCGACGAACTGATCGGGTTGTCGATGGGGGCCGACGACTACATCAAGAAGCCGTTCTCGCAGCGCCTGCTGATCGCCCGGGTGCAGGCGCTGCTACGGCGCGGCGAGTTGGCGCGCGAGCCGGAGCCCGCGCATGACGGCGAGCCGGCGATCGTTCGCGGCCAGCTGACGCTCGATCCCGGCCGGCATCTGTGCACCTGGCAGGGCGACCAGGTCGAACTGACCGTCACCGAATTCCTGATCCTGAAGTCGTTGGCCCAGCGGCCGGGACATGTCAAAAACCGCGACCAGCTGATGGACGCGGCCTATGGCGAACACATCTACGTCGATGACCGCACGATCGACAGCCACATCAAACGGCTCCGCAAGAAATTCAAGACCGTCGACGGCGAGTTCGCCCAGATCGAAACGCTCTATGGCGTCGGTTATCGATATCGCGAGCACTGAGACGGCGGCGCCGGCGGCGACCGTCGCCGACTCCGCGCCGGCAAACGCTGCGCCATCGCGCCCGGCAACCCCGATCGCCGAAAGCGCGGCGCCGCCGCGCCGGCGCCGCCGCTGGGCGTGGCCGCGCCTGTCGCCGCTCACCCGCCGGATCGTCGCGGTCAATGTGCTGCCGCTGGTTTTGCTGGCGATCGGCTTTCTTTATCTCGGCAAGTTCGAGGCGAGCCTCATCGACCAGCAGGTCGAGGCGTTGCGTACCCAGGGCGAGATTTTCGCGGCCGCGCTCGGCGAGAGCGACGTGCTTGAATCGCCGGATTACGGCGAGATACTGCTCCCCGATCTTGCGCGCGATACGATGCGCAAGCTGGTGGCGCCGACCCACACCCCGGCGCGACTCTTCGACCGCGATGGCAAGCTGATCGCGGACAGCAGGCTGTTGGCCGAACCCGGCGATGCGATCGAGGTCACCGAGCTGCCGCCCCCGGAGAGCAAGGGGTTCGTCATTCGCGCGGTCGATGCGACCTATGACTGGGTGGCGCGACTGCTGCCGCAGCGCCGCATCTATCCGCCCTATCATGCCGGCCAGTCGGCCGATGATTTCTCTGAGGTCGTGCGGGCGCTGCATGGCGAAAGCGCCTCGGCGGTGCGCCGCGACCCGGCCGACAAGACGCTGGTGATCAGCGTCGCGGTGCCGGTGCAGCGCTACAAGGAGGTGCTCGGCGCGGTGATGCTGTCCAGCGTCAACGGCGATATCGAGGCCGAGCTGCGCAATGTCCGCTTCGAGCTCTTGCGCATCTTCGGGGTCGCGCTGCTGGTCACGGTGCTGCTGTCGGTCTATCTCGCGACGACGATCGGCCGCCCGATCCATCAGCTCGCCGAGGCGGCCGAGCGCGCTCAGGGACGCGGCGCCCGCGCCGAAATCCCCGATCTGACCCAGCGCGGCGACGAGATCGGCGATCTGTCGCGTTCGTTGCGGCAGATGACCAACGCGCTGTGGCTGCGCATGAGCGCGATCGAGAGTTTCGCATCGGATGTCGCGCACGAGATCAAGAACCCGCTTTCCTCGCTGCGCAGCGCGGTCGAGACCGCGGTGCGCATCGACGATCCGGTAAAGCAGCAGCGCCTGTTGGCGATCATCCTCGACGATATCGAGCGCCTGTCGCGGCTCATCACCGATATCTCCGACGCCTCGCGCATCGACGCCGAGCTGAGCCGCGACGTCATGGAGCCGATCGATCTCGCGGCAATGCTGCGCACCCTCGTCGACATCCACGAGACAACCCGCCCGCAAGGCGCGGCGCATGTCGTCCTGACCCTCCCCGAGCGGCGGCGCGGGCTGATCGTGCAAGGCATCGAAAGCCGGCTGTCGCAGGTCTTCCTCAACCTCATCAGCAACGCGGTATCGTTCAGCCCGCCGGGCGCCGGCATCCGGGTCGGGGTGCGCGAAGACGGCCGCGCGGTGCTGGTCACGATCGAGGATGACGGCCCCGGCATCCCGCAGGAAAAGCTGACGACGATCTTCGACCGCTTCTATACCGAGCGCCCGGCGGCGGAAAAATTCGGCACCCATTCGGGGCTCGGCCTGTCGATCTCGAAGCAGATCGTCGAGGCGCATCGCGGCCGCATCTGGGCCGAGAACCGTCCCGACGCCGCGGGCGCGGTGTGCGGTGCGCGCTTCCTGATCCGGCTGCCGCAGGCGTGAGCGCCGATAGCGCCATCGTCCATGCGACCGCGGTGGCGATCGGCGGGCGGGCGGTGCTGTTGCGCGGGCCCTCCGGCAGCGGCAAATCCGATCTCGCCCTGCGACTAATCGACGCCGGAGCCTGCCTGATCTCTGACGATTACAGCCAGTTGCGGCGCGAAACCGATGCCATTCTGGTGCGGGCGCCGGAGCCGATTTCAGGGCTTCTCGAGGTGCGTGGCATAGGAATTCTGAGGGTCGAAACGCTGACCGCGGCGCCGGTGGGGCTGATCGCCGACTTGGTTGCACCGCAACATGTAGAACGCCTGCCAGAGCCGCGCAGCGAAACGATTTTCGGGCTTTCCATACCGGTGGTTGAGATCGCGCCGTTCGAAGCGTCGGCGCCGGCCAAGCTGCGCTTCGCGCTCGCCGCCCTGACCGGCGGCGGAACCGGCCCGGTCAGAATGCCGTAAATCGGCCGCCGGGAGACGCGCGCCGCAGGCGACCGCACATGGCGGCATGACTGCCATTGCATCAAGCCTGATGACGAAGCCGCCGGACAGCGCTATATGGGCAGCTTGTCCTCACCCGCGGGCCGTCGTGGCCTTGAGCGGCATGTGGATCGAACACCGCGTGGTCTCTACCCCCCAAGCGACCGCCTAGAGTGTGATCGACACAAAACCCCTGACGCGACACTAACAAATGTCGAGCCCCTGTTGCCGGGAACTCGCGCCCTCATCCCTCTTCCGCCGACCGACGGCCGCGCCGGGCCACCGCGTCGATGCGAGGTATTGCCGGTGATCGGCATCGTCCTCGTCACGCACGGCCGGCTGGCGGCCGAGTTCGTCGCCGCGCTGGAGCACGTTGTCGGCCCGCAGACGCAGATCGCCGCGGTCTGCATCGGCCCCGAGGACGACATGGAGCAGCGCCGCCTGGAAATTCTCGGCTCGATCGACCAGGTCGACACCGGCGAGGGCGCGGTGCTGCTGACCGACATGTTCGGCGGCACGCCGTCGAACCTGGCGATCTCGGTGATGGACCGCGCCAAGATCGAGGTCATCGCCGGCATCAACCTGCCGATGCTGATCAAGCTCGCGAGCCTGCGCCAGACCGAGACCCTCGGCCGCGCCGTCGTCGGCGCGCAGGAGGCGGGACGCAAATACATCAACGTCGCCTCGCAGCTTCTGGCGGACGCCCAACGATGAGCGCCGATCTGCCCGGCAACTTGACGGAAGCCGAGGCAGAAGCGGCTGCAACCGCCCGACGCGTGGTCACGATCTGCAACCAGAAGGGCCTGCACGCCCGCGCCGCGGCGCGGTTCGTCAAGGCCGCGCACGAGTTCGACGCCGAGATCTGGGTGCGCAAGAACGGCACGATCGTTTCGGGTCGGTCGATCATGGGGCTGATGATGCTGGCGGCGGCATCGGGCGTCGCGCTACAAATCTCCGCCGCCGGTCCGGAAGCCGACTTAGCGGTGGACACGCTGGCGCGCCTGGTCGAATGCAAGTTCGATGAGGGTTGCTGAAGAGAGCTCGGACGCGAACGCCCTCCCGACGACGCGCGACGAGCAAAAACTGACCGGTATCGGCGTCTCGCCCGGGATCGCGATCGGCGCCGCCTATATCGGCGACCGCGGCCCGATCGTGGTCAACGAAACCGCCATCCCCGAAAATGCGGTGGCGGCGGAGCGGGCGCGTTTCGGCAACGCCGTCACCAATGCCCAGAAGCAGCTGCGCAAGCTGAAGGCGCATGCCGGCGGGCTACCGGGCTCCGCCTCCGAAGAGATCGGCTACCTGCTCGATGCGCATCTCGCGATGCTGGCCAATTCGCGGCTGGTGCGCGGCGTCCACCAGCGCATCGCCAATGCGCGGATCAACGCCGAGCGGGCGGTCGAGCTCGAGATCGAGACGATCGCCAAAAGCTTCGCGGCGATGAAGGACAGCTACCTCGCGGCGCGGATCGAGGATATTCGCGTCGTCGGCTCGCGGCTCATCCGCAACCTCATGAAGAAGCCGTATCTGCCCTACGCGACGCTCGGCGACGGTGCGATCATCCTCGCCGAGGACGTGACCCCGGCCGACACGGCGCTGATGGACCCGCGGCGCATCGGCGGCTTTGCAGCGGTGTTCGGCGGCCCGGAAAGCCACGCGGCGATCATGGCGCGGGCGCTTGGCCTGCCGGCGGTGATGGGGGTGACGAGCCTCATCGCGCGCGCCCGACCCGACGCGACGGTGATCATCGACGGCTCGGAAGGCGCGGTGATCCTCGACCCCGCGCCGGCGACGCTCGACGCCTATCGCCAGCGCCAGGAAACGCACACGCACGAGCGCCGCCGCCTGGCGCGGCTGCGCCGCCTCCCGGCGGTGACGCGCGACGGTGTCGAAATCCGCCTTGAAGCCAATCTCGAATTGCCCATCGAGCTCGATCAGGCGCTCGCCAATGGCGCGGTGGGATTGGGGCTGGTGCGCACCGAGTTCTTGTTCCTCAACCGCGAAGACCTGCCCGACGAGGACGAGCAGTACGAATTCTATGCCGGACTGGTGCGCGGCATGGGCGGCAGGCCGGTGACCTTGCGCACGCTCGATGCCGGCGGCGACAAGCTGCCCGAGGCGCTCGCCGGCACCGGGGCGCTCGAATCCGACGAGGCGCTCGGCCTGCGCGGGATCCGCCTGTCGCTCAAGGAGCGGCGGCTGTTCGATGCGCAGCTTGCCGCGATGCTGCGCGCGTCGCGCGAAGGGCCGCTGCGCATCCTGCTGCCGATGATTTCGACCGCCGGCGAAATCCGCCGCACGCGCGAGGCGATCGAACAGGTCTCGCGCCGGCTGCGCCGTCGCGGCGTCGTCATCCCGGAGACGCCGCCGCCGCTCGGCGTGATGATCGAAGTGCCGGGCGCGGCGCTCGCCGCCGACGCGCTGGCGAGCGAAGCCGATTTCTTCGCGATCGGCACCAACGACCTCATCCAATACACGCTGGCGATCGACCGCAGCGACGAGCAGGTCGCGCATCTCTACAACCCGCTGCACCCAGGGGTGCTGCGGCTCATTCAGCTCGCGGTCGAGGCCGGCGGGCGGCGCGGCATCCCGGTCGGCATTTGCGGCGAGATGGCGGGCGAGCCACGCTACACCGCGCTGCTCCTGGGGTTGGGTCTCAGGCAACTGTCGATGTCGCCGGGCAGCCTGCCGCGGTTGAAGCAACGCATCCGCAACCTCGACATGATCGCCGCGACACGACGCGCCGAGGCGATCATGGACCAGTCGGATTCCGGGCGCATCACCGCGCTGCTCGACGATTTCAACGCGATGGCCGAAATCGGCTGACTTCAGGCCCCGGCGGCGGAGGCGGGCGGCGCCTCGGGCTTGCCGTCGAGCACGCGGCGCAGCCTGGCGCCGAGCTCCTCGCGGGTATACGGCTTGCTCAACAATTCGACGCCGGGATCGAGCTGGCCGTGATGGACGATCGCGTTCTCGGTATAGCCCGAAGTGAACAGCAGCCGAAGCGTGGGATCGAACTTTTTGGCCTCGTCCGCGAGCTTGCGGCCGCTCAGCGGGCCTGGCATCACCACGTCGGTGAACAGCAGGTCGATCTTGTCGCCGCGCTGCAACAGGGCGAGGGCTTGCTCGCCGCCCTGCGCTTCGACGACCGCGTAACCGAGCTCCTCGAGCATTTCCCCGACCGTGGTGCGGACGAGGTCGTCGTCATCGACCAGCAGCACGGTCTCGCGGCCGGTTACGGTCATGCGTGGCGACGGCCGCGACAGGATGGTCTCCTGCGCGAGGCTGCGCGGCAGGTACACTTTCACGGTCGTCCCCTGGCCGGGCTCGCTGTAGATTTTGAGATGGCCGCCGAGCTGCTTCACCAGCCCGTAGACCTGCGGCAGGCCAAGACCCGTGCCCTCGCCCGGCGGCTTGGTCGTGAAGAACGGATCGAGCGCCTGCGCCATTGTCGCGGAATCCATGCCAGAGCCGGTGTCGGTGATCGCGAACAACACGTATTGGCCGGCGTGGACCTCGGCGTGCTGGGACGCATAGGCCTCGTCGAGCGTCGCGTTCGCCAGCTCGATGGTCAGCTTTCCGCCGTCGGGCATCGCGTCCCGGCTGTTGATCGCGAGGTTGAGCACCGCCGCCTGGAACTCGGCCGGATCGACCGTCGTGTTCCACAGCCCGGCGCCGACCGCGCACTCGACCGTGACAACTTCGCCGACCGCCCGGCGCAGCAGCGGCAACGCCTCCTGAATCACCGGCGCGAGATTGACGGTCTGCGGCCGCAGCGGCTGGCGGCGGGCAAACGCCAGAAGCTGACGGATGAGACGCGAAGCGCGGTCGGCTGCGGTCATCATCATGTCGACCCGCTGATGCGCCCGCTCGTCGCGCCCAACCGCATTACGCAGCAAGCCGAGACCGCCGATGATAACGGTCAGCAGATTGTTGAAGTCGTGCGCCACGCCGCCGGTCATGCGGCCGACGGTCTCGAGGGCCTGCGCCTGACGCAGCGCCGCCTCTGTCCGGTGGCGTTCGGTGACGTCGAGCAGGGTGACCACGTAGCCGCCGTCTTCCGCCGGATTGTGGAAAATCTCGATATGCCGGCCATCCGGCGTGGCGTATTCGCTCAGCGCGGGACGGCGTTCGGCGCGCGCGGACGCGGCGAGCGCACGCAGCCGCTCGGCGAGTTCGGCGTCTCCGAGCCGGCTGGCCGGTAACGGAGCGCCGACGTTCGCGCCGCCTGAAAGCCCAGCCGCCGCAGCGAACGGCGCGTTCGACGCGCGCAGCCGGCCGCGCCGATCGAAGGCGGCGACGCCTTCGCGGACACTGTCCATCGTCGCTTTGAGCGTCCGCTCAGAGCGCGTCGCCCGGCGCACGGTGCTGACCAGCAGCGCCGCTCCCACCAGCAAACCGGTCGCGGAGACGATGCTGCCGACAAGGAATGTGTTCGTCAGCCGGTCGTCCGCGGCGGTGGCGCTTTGCAGCCGAGCGTCGAGGCGCGCATTTTCCGCGTCGCCGATCGCCGCCAGATCGCTGCTGATCGCCTCCATCGCCACCCGGCCGAGATCGGTTTCGACAATCGTTTTCGCGGCCGCGTAGCCCGATGCGCGCATCGCCGCGATGGTCGAGGCCAGCTCGATCATCTTGGTGGTGATCTTGGCCTGCAGCCTGAGGACGCGCTGCTGCTGCTCGGTATCCCCTGCCGTGGCCGCCTGCAGGTCTTGCATCAGCTTCGGCAGGCGCTGTTTCCCCCGGTCGTAGGGGGCGAGGTAGTCATCGCGACCGGTGATCAGAAAGCCGCGCTGACCGCGCTCGGCGCCCTGAATGGCCTCGTCAACCTTGGTTACCGCGCGGATCGTCGCGAAATCGCGCAGCGTGTCTGCCCGCGCCTGCTGCGCCTCGGGCAGGTTTCGCGCAAGCTGGAGGGCGACGACGGCGGCGACGATAACGAGCGGGACCGCGCCGACCAGCAGCGCGAGAATGATTTCGGCCTTGGTGCTCCAACCCCTCATCGAAGACGCGCGCTCCCGAGCACCACTGAAACCGACAATGTCATCCAATGGAAGATGCCGCAGAGCGCCGAGGTTTTCCAAGTGCCCGATTTTTCGGCAATACGGCACGGCCGGGTTCGTCTACAGATGCGGAAGCCCAAACAGAATTGTCGAGCCGCTGCCGTTGACGACTTAAAGATATCTTTATATGTTCAAGTCATCCGCCAGATCGCGCCACAGGAGATAGCTGCATGCCCGAATTTACCGATTATAAGGTCGCCGATATCGCCCTCGCCGATTGGGGACGGCGCGAGATCGCGATCGCCGAGACCGAGATGCCCGGGCTGATGGCGCTGCGCGACGAGTTCGGCAAATCGCAGCCGCTGAAGGGCGCACGCATCGTCGGCTGTCTGCACATGACGATCCAGACCGCGGTGCTGATCGAGACGCTGGTGCATCTCGGCGCTACGGTGCGCTGGAGCTCGTGCAACATCTTCTCGACCCAGGATCACGCCGCATCGGCGATCGCGGCGCGCGGCATCCCGGTTTTTGCCTGGAAGGGCGAGACCGAGGAGGAATACGAGTGGTGCATCGAACAGACGCTGACCGGCCCTGATGGCTGGAAGCCGAACATGGTGCTCGACGACGGCGGCGACGCGACCAAGATCATCCATGATTCGCGCCCCGAACTGCTCAGGGACATTCGCGGCATCTCCGAGGAGACGACGACCGGGGTTCACCGGCTCTACGAGATGATGCGCTCGGGCGCGCTCAAGGTGCCGGCGTTCAACGTCAACGACAGCGTCACCAAGTCGAAATTCGACAATCTTTACGGGGTGCGCGAGAGCCTCGTCGACGGCATCAAGCGCGCCACCGACGTGATGCTGGCGGGCAAGATCGCCGTCGTCGCCGGGTTCGGCGATGTCGGCAAAGGCTCCGCCGCGAGCCTGCGCAGCCAAGGCGCGCGCGTCATGGTCACCGAGATCGACCCGATCTGCGCGCTGCAGGCGGCGATGGAAGGGTATCAGGTCGTGACCATGGAAGAGGCGGCGCCGATCGGCGACATCTTCGTCACCGCGACCGGCAATATCGGCGTCATCACGCTCGACCACATGCGGCAGATGCACGACCGGGCGATCGTCTGCAACATCGGCCATTTCGACAGCGAGATCCAGGTCGGCGCGCTGCGCAACTACGTCTGGGAAGAGGTGAAGCCGCAGGTCGACGAGGTGATCTTTCCGGACGGCAAGCGACTGCTCGTCCTGGCCAAGGGACGCCTGGTCAATCTCGGCTGCGCCACCGGCCATCCGAGTTTCGTGATGAGCGCGTCGTTCACGAATCAGGTGCTTGCGCAGATCGAGCTCTTCACCAGCCATGGCAAGTACGAGAACAAGGTCTACGTGCTGCCCAAGCATCTCGACGAGAAGGTCGCCGCGCTGCATCTTGACAAGCTTGGCGCTAGATTGACCAAGCTTTCCGCGGAGCAGGCGCAATATCTCGGATTGAAGGAGGCGGGGCCCTACAAGCCAGAGCACTACCGCTACTAGCAATTTTAACCGATGTAGCCTTGCTTTTGTTGAGAAAACTTGGATCATTATCGCCTGATTGAAAAGACCGTGGAAGCGGTGGACGGCACGTCTTGATCCTCGTCGCTGCCGTTATTGTTCTGGCCGTGTTGATCGCGTTGGGCGGATTGACGCTGCGCGAGCGCGCGCGGCTCAGCGAGGCTGAGACGCGCCGCAACGCCGCCGAGGCGAGAGAGGAGCGCCTGGCCGCGATCGTCGGCACGGCGCCGCTCGCCGGTTTTCTGTGGCGCGCCGACGATAGCGAAGCCGCGCTTGGCGCGCTGCCGGGCCAGACCGCCGCCGCAACCTTCGCCGATTTTCTCGCCCGGCTCGATGCCGACAGCGCCGCGCGCCTGTTTGCGTCCACCGCCGCGCTGCGCGCCAACGGCACGCCATTCGCCGACACCGCGACGCTGACCGACGGCACGGCCTATGCGCTCAACGGCAAGCGCACCGAGCGCGGCGATGCGGTCGTATGGGCCGCCGATATCAGCCGGACGCGGGCGATCGAGGCGGCCCATGCCGCGTCGCTCGGCGCGGCCGCGGCGCTCAGGGCGATGTTCGAGGCGGTGCCGATGCCGGTCTGGCGGCGCGACCGCAACCTCACCCTCGTCGACTGCAACAGCGCCTATGCCGCCGCGCTCGACATGACGCGCGAGGCGGCACTGGCCTCAGGCCGCGAGCTGGCGCCGGAAAGCGGCCGCGGCAAGGCACTGGAATTGGCCCGCGCCGCCGCCGCCGGCACGCCCAGCAGCGAAGAGCAACACGTGGTGATCGGCGGCGCACGGCATCTGGTCGAGATCACCGAGACTCCCGACCGCGAAGGCGGCACGATCGGCTTCGCGATCGACCGCACCGACCGCGAAGCCGCCGAGGCCGAGCTGCAACGCCACATCAGCGCGCATGGCGGGGTGCTGGAAAACATTCACGCCGCGGTCGCGATCTACGGCGCGGACAAGCGGCTCAGATTCTGCAATTCGGCGTTCGCGACGCTGTGGGGGGTCGAGACGGACTGGCTGGCGACCGGCCCGTCGCTCGACGAGCTGCTGGAACGGCTGCGCGAGCGGCGGCGCATTCCCGAATTCGCCGACTTCCGCGCCTTCAAGCGCCAGCAGCTGGCGATGTTCACCTCGCTGATCGAGCCGCAGCAGGAATTGCTGCACCTGCCGGACGACCGGACGCTGAGCCTCACGATGTCGCCGCACCCGTTCGGCGGGCTGGTCTTCGTCTATGAGGACGTGACCGACCGGTTGGCGCTCGAACGCTCGTACAACACCCTCATCGAAGTGCAGCGCGAGTCGCTCGACAATCTGTTCGAAAGCATCGCCGTCATCGGCAGCGACGGACGGCTGAAGCTGCACAACCCCGCCTACCGCAAGATCTGGGGACTGAGCGAAGCCGACCTCGCCGGAGAGCCGCATATCAGCGAAATCGTCGAGAAGACGCGGCGCTTCTACGATGACGGCGGCAACTGGGCGATCCTCAAGGCGCGGATCATCGCCCGCCTCTCGGGCGGCACGCTGGAGCGGGACCTGCTCGACCGCGCCGACGGCACGGTGTTGCAGGTCGCGACCGTGCCGTTGCCGGACGGCAACATGCTGCTGTCTTATCTCGACATCAGCGACACTCAGCGCGTCGAGCGCGCGCTGCGCGAGCGTAACGAGGCACTGGAGACCGCCGGCCGGCTGAAGAGCGAGTTTATCGCCAACGTCTCCTACGAGCTGCGCACGCCCCTCAACGCGATCATCGGCTTCGCGGAGATCCTGGCGAACGAGTATTTCGGCGCGTTGACCCCGCGCCAGCTCGATTACAGCCGCGGCATCCTCGACAGCTCGCAGCGCCTCCTGTCGCTGATCAACGACATCCTCGACCTGGCGACGATCGAGGCCGGATACATGGTGCTCGAAACCGGGCGCATCGATATCTCCGACATGCTCGATGCGGTGCTGACCCTCACGCGCGAACGCGCGCGCAACCAGAACCTCGCACTGGAGGTCCAATGCCCCGCCGATATCGGCACGGTCGAGGCTGACGAGCGGCGTCTCAAGCAAGCGCTCTTCAACCTCGTGTCGAACGCGATCAAGTTCACCCCGCCCGGCGGCTCGATCCGCATCCAGGCCGAGCGGTCGGATGACGAGCTGGTGCTGTCGGTCGCCGATAGCGGGGTCGGCATTCCGACCGCCGACCAGGCCCGCATCTTCGAAAAATTCGAGCGCGGCGACCCGTCGCTGGCACAGACCGGCGCCGGGCTCGGCCTGTCGCTGGTCAAGAGTCTTGTCGAATTGCACGGCGGCACGGTGACGATGCAGTCGGTCCCGGAGCAGGGCACCACGGTTTCCTGCCGCCTGCCGACGAATCACACGCCTGCGCCGTCCGCCGAAGCGCCACGCGAAGCGGCGGTTCATTAGCGGAATTACCCCCTTCCCGCTTGCGGGAGAGGGATTTAATCGGCCCCCGGCACGCCTTTCGTCGTCGAATACTCGAAATGCAGCGCCTCGCCCGGGTGGACCAGCGGATGGATGGCATGCGCCGCCATCGCCGCCTCGGAGAATCCCGAAAGGATCAGCTTGAGCTTGCCGGGATAGGTGGCGATGTCGCCGATCGCGAAGATGCCGGCGCGCGAGGTCGCGCAGGTCGCCGGATCGACCGCGATGCGGCTGTCGTCGAAGTCGAGGCCCCATTCGGCGAGTGGCCCGAGCTGCGTTGCCAAGCCAAAAAACGGCAGCAGGCAATCGGCCTCAAGCCGCCGCTCGTTGCCGGCGAGATCGGCGACGACGACCGCGCGCAGCCGCCCGTCGACGCCGTCGAGGCCGGCGAGCTGATACGGGGTCACCAGCTCGACACGCCCGGCTTCCGCCAGTTGCTGCAAGCGGTTGAGCGATTCCGGCGCGGCGCGGAACTTGGCGCGGCGATGCACCACCATGACCCGCTCGGCCAGCTCAGCGAGCGACAACGCCCAATCGACCGCGGAATCGCCACCGCCCGCGATGACGACGCGCTTGCCGCGAAAGTCCTCGCGCCGGCGCACCAGGTAAAAGACGCTCTTGCCCTCCAACGCCTCGATGCCGTCGAGCGGCGGGCGATTGGGCCCGAACGCGCCGCCACCGGCGGCGATCACCACCGCGCGCGCCGCGACCCTGACGCCGCCGGCGGTGGTGACGACAAAGCCGTCACCCGCCCGGTCGAGCCCGGTCACGGGATGGCCGAGATGGTAGGCCGGAGCGAACGGCGCGGCCTGTTCCAGGAGCCGCTCGACCAGCAAAGCGGCATCAATTCGCGGATAGCCGGGAATGTCGTAGATCGGCTTCTCGGGATAGAGCGCCGCGCATTGCCCGCCCGGCATGTCGAGCGCGTCGAACACATGGCACTTCATGTCGAGCATGCCGCACTCGAACACCGCGAAAAGTCCGACCGGCCCGGCGCCGATGATCGCCACGTCGGTCGCCTGTGCATTTACGTCCATGCGGCGACTTTAGACACAAGGCGGCGACACGCAACCGGCTGTTGCCCGCCGCGCCGCTGCCGGGCATACAAGCGGGTATGGCGACGATCGACCTGCCGGACGAAAACGCGACCGCCGCGCTCGCGGCGCGGCTCGCCGCGGTGGCGCGGCCGGGCGACGTGATCGCGCTCAAGGGCGAGCTGGGCGCGGGCAAGACCAGCTTCGCGCGCGCCTTCATCCGCGCGCGTGGCGGCGATGCGGACGTGCCGAGCCCGACCTTCACGCTGGTGCAGACCTACGATCTGCCCGGCGGCGCGGTCTGGCATTTCGACCTCTATCGGCTGCGCGCCGCCGAGGAAGCCTGGGAGCTCGGGATCGAGGAGGCGTTCGCGGAGGGCATCGCGCTGATCGAATGGCCCGAGCGGCTGGGGATATTGCTGCCGGCGCGGCGCCTGCTCGTGGAACTTGATTTCGGCGCCAGTCCAGGGGCGCGCCGGGCGACCTTGTCGGGCATGGGCGACTGGGCGCCGCGCCTCGCCGCACTGGCGGCAACGGTATGATGGCAGGGGGTGTGATGGAGCGCCACGCGGCGATTGCCGGGTTTCTCGCCGATGCCGGCTGGCGCGACGTCGCGCCGGCGCCGCTCGCCGCCGATGCCTCGTTCCGCCGCTATTTCCGGCTCGTTGACGGCGAGCGCCGCGCGGTGCTGATGGACGCGCCGCCGCCGCACGAGGATGTCCGGCCTTACGTCGCGGTCGCCGAAATACTGCGCGGTCACGGGCTCAGCGCGCCGGTAATCTATGCCGAAGATGCCGAGCTCGGCATGCTGCTGATCGAGGATTTCGGCGACGACACCTATACGAGGCTGCTGGCGCGCGGCGCCGACGAGCGGCGGCTCTATGCGCTGGCGATCGATACGCTGATCGCGCTGCAGGGCGCCGTGACCATGCCGCCGGCGCTGCCGCCCTATGACGAGGAGGCGCTGCTGCGCGAGGCCGAGCTGTTGGTCGAATGGTATGCGCCGGCGGTGCTCGGCGCGAGGTTGTCGAGCGAGTTGCATGAGGAATATCTGGCGCTGTGGCGCGAGCTGACGCCGCTGGTGGAAGCTGGAGAGCCGACACTGGTGCTGCGCGACTACCACGTCGACAATTTGATGCTGCTCGAAGGGCGCAGCGGGATACAGGGCTGCGGCCTGTTGGACTTCCAGGACGCGCTCGCCGGCCCGGCGGGCTACGACCTCGTGTCACTGCTCAAGGACGCGCGCCGCGACGTGTCTCCGGCGCTGCGCGAGGCGATGACCGAGCGCTATCTTGCCGCGTTTCCGACGATCGATCGCGCTGGGTTCAACCGCGCGGCGGCTGTCCTCGCGGCGCAGCGCAACGCCAAGATCATCGGCATCTTCACGCGCCTCTGGCGGCGCGACGGCAAGCCGCAATATCTCAGCCATGTCCCGCGCGTCTGGCGACTGCTCGAAGCCGATCTGCAAGAGCCCGCATTGGGTAAGCTCGCACGCTGGCTCGATCGCCATCTGCCGCCCGGCACGCGCCGTGTCCCCGATGCGCGGAAGGCTGCATGAGCACAACTCCGAAGACGGCGATGGTGCTGGCGGCCGGATTCGGCACCAGGCTGCGCCCGGTGACCGACCATCTGCCCAAACCGTTGATCGAGATCGCCGGCCAGACCTTGCTCGACCGGGCGATCGACCGGCTGGCAGCGTCTGGGGTCGAGCGCGTCGTCGTCAATCTGCACTACAAGGGCGAGATGATCGCCGCCCAGCTCGCCCGCCGCAGCGGACCGCGCATCGAGTTGTCGCGGGAGGAGACGCCGCTCGAAACCGGCGGCGGCGTGAAGCAAGCTTTGCCCTTGCTCGGCGACAGCTTCTTTGTCGTCAACGGCGACATCATGTGGCTTAACGGCATTATCGGCGCGCTGGCGCGGCTCGCCGGCGCCTTCAACCCGAAGAAGATGGACGCGGTACTGCTGCTGCAGCGCACGGTCACGGCGATCGGCTATGAAGGGCGGGGCGACTATTTCCTCGACCCCGCCGGCACGCCGCGCCGGCGCGGCGAGCGTGAGATCGCGCCCTATATCTTCGCCGGCATCCAGATCCTGCACCGGCGGCTGTTTGACGGCATCGACGACACGGTGTTTTCGCTGAAGCGGCTTTACGACCGCGCCGAGGATGCCGGCCGGCTCGCGGCGATCGTCCATGACGGCGAGTGGTTCCACGTCGGCACGCCCGACGGCCTCGACCGCACCCGCGCCCGTCTCGCCGAGTTGCGGACCGCGCGCTGACGCGGGGCCGGACGGTGCGCCCGCAAATTTACACCATCGCCGCCGACCGGCCGTTTCTCGCGACCCTGGCCAAGGGCCTCGTGTCGCTCGCCGGCGGCGACCCGCTGCGCCTGCCGCGGATGACGGTACTGCTGCCGACGCGGCGCGCGGCGCGCAGCCTGCGCGAAGCGTTCCTGCGCCTGACCGGCGAGGGCAGCGACCCCGGGGCACCCTTGCTCTTGCCGCGCATGCGGCCGATCGGCGATCTCGACGTCGACGAGTTCGAGTTCGCCGACGACGAGACGCTGGCGGTGCCGCCGGCGATCCCGGAATTGCGGCGACGCCTGCTGCTGACCCGGCTGGTGCTGGAATGGAGCGAGGGTGAGCAGGACCTTCTGCCCGGCCAGGCGGCGGGGCTCGCCGCGGCGTTGGCCCGGCTGATCGACGCAGCGGCCACCGATGGCGCGAGCTTTGCCGAGCTCGCGAAACTGGCGCCGCTCGGCCTCGCCGAACACTGGCAGGTCGTGCTGCGCTTTCTCGACTTGCTGCCGAGCCGGTGGCCGGCGGTCCTCGCGGCGGAGGGCGCGCTCGACCCGGCCGAACGCCGCAACCGGCTGCTCGCGCGCCAGGCCGAAGCATGGCGCAGGACGCCGCCGCGCGACCCCGTGATTGCCGCGGGACTGGTCGGCGGTATTCCGGCGCTCGAAGAGCTGGCCGGGGTGGTTGCCAGGTTGGAGCATGGCATGGTGATCCTGCCAGGGCTCGACTGCGGCGCGGCGCCGGCGCTGTGGGAGGCGATCGCCGACGACCGGGCGCATCCGCAATACCTGCCGGCGCGGCTGCTCAACCGGCTGGGGCTTACGCTTGGCGATGTGCGCGAGTGGCGGCCGGAGGCGATGAGCGAGCGTGTCGCTCGGCTGCGGCTCGTGTCGGAGGCGTTGCGTCCGGCAAACCTTACAGATGCCTGGCGCAACCTGCATCCGGAGCCGGCAAGCGCGCTCGCCGGGCTCAGCCGCTACGACTGCGCGAGCCCGCAGCAAGAGGCGGTGACCATCGCGCTGCTGCTGCGCCGCAAGCTCGAAAAGCCGGGCGCGACGGCGGCGCTGGTGACGCCGGACCGCGAGCTGGCGCGCCGCGTCGCCGCCGAGTTGCGCCGCTGGAGGATCGATATCGACGATTCCGCCGGCCTGCCGCTGCCGCGCACCCCGCCCGGCGCGTTCCTGCGCCTGGTGCTCGACATGGCGGCGAGTGAACTGGCGCCGGTGCCGCTGTTGGCGGCGCTCAAGCATCCGCTGGCGGCGGGCGGGCTCGCGCCGGAGGAATTTCGCAACCTCGCCCGGAAGCTCGAAAAGGAAATTCGCGGGCCGCGCCCCGCGGCCGGCCTCGGCGGGCTGCGCGCCGCGCTTCGGGATGACGATCACGAGCTGCGCCGGTTTATCGACCGGCTCGAATTCTGTCTCGGCGAATTGCCTGCGCTGCTGGCGGCCAAGGAAGCGAGCGTCGGCGCGCTGGTGAGCGCGCATATCACGGCGGCCGAACGGCTCGCGGCAAGTCGCGATGAGAGCGGCCCGGCACGGCTGTGGCGCGAGGCGGCGGGCGAGGTTGCCGCCACGTTCTGCCACGATCTGCTCGACGCGGCGCGCGATTTCCCCGAGTTGCGCGGCCGGGACTACCCGGCGCTGTTCGAGGCGCTGTCAGCCGGGCGGGTGGTGCGCCCGACCTATGGCCGGCATCCACGGCTGGCGATTTGGGGCCTCGTCGAGGCGCGGCTGCAGCAGGCGGATTTGGTGGTGCTCGGCGGGCTCAACGAGGGCACTTGGCCCGGTTCCGTTCCGGCCGACCCGTGGATGTCGCGGCAGATGCGCGCCGAGTTTGGCATCGCGCTGCCCGAGCGGGCGATCGGCATGGCGGCGCACGATTTCGTGCAGGCGCTGGGCGCACCGGAAGTGGCGCTGATCCGCGCCGCGCGCCAGGAAGGCGCGCCGACAGTGCCGTCGCGCTGGCTGTTGCGGCTCGAGGCGGTGCTGCGCGCGGTCGGGCTCGAAGGCCGGCTCGGACCCGACCCGGAGATCGCCGCGGCGACCGCACTGAGCGACCAGCCGCGCGAGTTGCGGCCCTTGCCGCGTCCCGAGCCGCGCCCGCCGCTCGCGTCCCGCCCGCGCCAGCTGCCGGTCACCGAGATCGAGACCTGGCGGCGCGACCCCTACGCGGTCTATGCGAAGCATATCCTCAAACTACGGGCGCTCGACGAGCTCGACGCCGACCCCGATCGCGCCGATCTCGGCATCGCGATCCACAACGCGCTCGCCGAGTTCGTCCATCGTCACCCGCATGGCCTGCCGGCACATGCCGAGCGCGAGCTGCTCGAAATCGGCGAATGGAAATTCGGCCCGTTGCTGTCGCGGCCGAGCGCCTGGGCCTTCTGGTGGCCGCGCTTCGAGCGCATCGCCCGCTGGTTCGTCGCCGAGGAGCAAGCGCGGCGCACCGGCATCGCCGAGAGCCGCAGCGAGGTCGAAGGCAAGATCGAGCTCGACGCGCCGGGCGGCACATTCACGATCATCGCGCGCGCCGACCGCGTCGATCGCCTGGCCTCGGGCGCGCTGGCGGTGATCGACTACAAGACCGGGTCGGTGCCGCGCAAACAGGACATCGCGGCGGCGATCGCGGTGCAATTGCCGCTGGAAGGCGCGATCGCCTCTGCGGGCGGCTTTGGCGGCATTGCCGGCGCGCCGGTCGCGGCGCTGGAGCACTGGAAGCTCGGCGGCGGCAACCCCGTGGGCCTGATCGATCCGGCGAGCGACGAGCCGGCGGCGCTGATCGCGCAGGTGCTGTCCGCGATCCGCGCGCATATCGCGCGCTACGACGATCCGGCGATGCCCTATCGCCCGGTGCCCGTCGCGAAATGGCGGCCGCGCTATTCCGACTACGCGCATCTCGAACGCCTCACCGAAAGCGAGGACGAGTGGTGACGCACGGTCACAGTGATGCCGACATCGCGCAGCGCAAAGCGCTCGACCCGGCCGTGTCGGTGTGGGTCTCGGCCTCGGCCGGCACCGGCAAAACCAAGGTGCTGACCGAGCGGCTATTGACCCTGATGCTCGGCGGCACCGAGCCGTCGCGTATCTTATGTCTCACCTTCACCCGCGCCGCCGCAGCGGAGATGGCGAACCGGGTCAACGACCGGCTCGCGCGGTGGACAACAATGCCGTCGGGCGCGCTGTCGGAAGAGCTGGTGGCGCTGACCGGGCGCTATCCCAACGAAGACGACATCCGTACCGCGCGGCGCCTGTTCAGCCGGGTGCTCGACACACCGGGCGGGGCCAAGATCGAGACCATTCACGCCTTCTGCCAATTGTTGCTGCAGCGCTTCCCGCTGGAAGCGCGGGTGCCGCCGGAATTCGCCGTGATCGACGAGCGCAGCGCCGGCGAGGCGCTCGACGACGCGATCGCGCAGGTTATCGCCGCGGCGCGGGTGGGTGCGCGTCCCGAGCTCGCCGAAGCGCTCGGCATCGTCGCGCGCTACCTGGTCGACGACCGTTTCGCGCAATTGATGGCGGCGCTTGCCAAGGAGCGCGGCCGGCTCGGCGCGGCGCTGGCGGACGGCGAGGACGCGCTGGTCGCGCGGCTGGCCGCGGCGGCTGGCGTGCCGCTGGGCGCGACCGAAGAGAGCCTGGCAGCCGCGTTCTGCGCCGGCGGCGATCTTCCGGCGCTGCACCTCGCGTGCGCGGCGCTCACCGAAGGCGGTCCAAGCGATCAGCCACGCAGCCGCGTTATCGCTCGCTGGTGCGAGGCAGAGGCCGGGCGGTTGGCAATGATCGATGAATACCTCGCCGTCTTCCTTACGCAGAAAGATGCGATCCGCGCGAATTTGTTCACTCAGGCGGCGGCCAAGAAAGCCGGCATCGATCTCGGCGCGGTCCTGTCGGCCGAGGCCGAGCGCGCCAAACGCTATCTCGATGCACGAAACGGCGTGGTGACGATCGAGGCGACACGGGCTCTGGTGCGGCTCGGCGACGCGGTCGCGAAGGCTTACCAGGCGCGCAAGCGGCTGCATGCCGAGCTGGACTACGACGATCTGGTGCTGAACGCACTCGAATTGCTGGGCCGGCCCGGTATCGCGCCGTGGGTCTTGTTCAAGCTCGACGGCGGACTCGATCACATCCTGATCGACGAGGCGCAGGATACCAATCCCGAGCAATGGGCCATCGTTTCGCTTCTCGCCGAAGAATTCTTCGCCGGCGACGACCCGATGGGCCGTGTCCGCACGGTGTTCGCGGTCGGCGACGCCAAGCAGTCGATCTACAGCTTTCAGCGCGCCGACCCCACCGCCTTTGTCGAGATGCGGGATCATTTCCAGGCGCGGGTCGTCGATGCCAAGCAACATTGGCGGCCGGTGGCGCTCGACGTCTCCTTTCGCGCCGCCGCCCCGCTGCTGCGCGCCGTCGATGCGGTGTTCGGCGGGACGGAAGCGCAGGACGGCGTCGCGCTCGACGGTGCGGCGATCCGCCATGTCGCGGCGCGCATCGGCCACGCGGGGATGGTCGAGCTGTGGCCGGGAGCGCCGCCCCCGCCCGAGGAAGACGATGAACCCGAAACAGCCGCGCCGCGCCGCGCCGGGGAAGCATACACCCGACTCGCGCGCGCGATCGCCGCGACGATCGAGAACTGGCTGAAAAACGGCGAGATGCTCGCCTCGCATGACCGTCTCCTGCGCGCCGGCGACATCATGGTGCTGGTGCGCCGGCGCAACGCTTTTGTCGACGAGCTGCTGCGCGAGCTGAAGCAGCGCCGCGTGCCGGTCGCCGGGGCGGACCGGCTCACGCTCTCGGAACAGCTCGCGGTCAAGGACCTCGTCGCGCTCGGCCAGTTCCTGCTGTTGCCCGATGACGACCTTACCGTGGCCGCGGTGCTTAAAGGCCCGCTGTTCGGCATTTCGGAGGAGCAGCTCTACGACCTTGCCTATGATCGCGGGGGCCGTTCGCTATGGTCTCGGCTGCAGGCGCGCGGCGGCGATGAAATGCTGCTGCGGCCTGCGCTCGAGACGCTGACCCGCCTTTTGGCGCGCGCCGATTTCGTCCCGCCCTACGAGCTCTTCGCCGGCATTCTCGGCGCCGAGGGCGGGCGGCGGGCGATGCTCGAACGGCTCGGCCCCGAGGCCGAGGACCCGATCGAGGAATTCCTTGCCCTCGCCCTCACCTATGAGCGCGAGCACGTGCCGTCGCTGCAAGGTTTCCTGCACTGGCTCGTTGTCGGTGATATCGAGGTGAAGCGCGATTTCGCGGCGCAGCAGCGCGACGAGGTGCGGATCATGACCGTGCATGGCGCCAAGGGCCTCGAAGCGCCGGTGGTCTTCGTACCCGACACGATGCAGCTGCCGCTGCAGCGCGGCGGCGTGCTGTGGAACGAGCCTGAAGCGCTGCCGTTGTGGCGGCCGCACGGCGATTTCTCGACCGAGCATCACAACGCGGCGCGCTTGGCGCTGCGCCGACGCGATTTGCAGGAGTACCGCCGGCTGCTCTACGTGGCGCTGACCCGCGCGCAGGACCGGCTTTACATCTGCGGCTGGCAGACCCGCAGCGGCAGCAAGGAAGCGGCGAGCTGGCACACGCTCTGCGCCGCGGGCTTGCGCGAGATCGCCGAGCCGTTCGATTTCGACGCGTCGCCGCTGATCGGCGAGATCGATGGCTGGGGCGGCATCGGGCTGCGCCTCAGCGCGCCGCAGACCGTCGCGCCGACCCGCGATTCGGCGGGCGTCGCACCGCCGCTTCTGGCCGCCGTGCCGGCCTGGCTCGACCGTCCGGCGCCCGACGAGCCCGACCCGCCAAAGCCGCTCTTGCCGTCGCAGCCGAGCGGCAGCGAACCGGCGACCTTGTCGCCGCTCGCCGCCGGCGGGCGCGACCGCTTCAAGCGCGGCCTCCTGGTGCACCGCCTGCTGCAGACCTTGCCGGAGTTGCCGCCGGAAGATCGCGCCGAGGCGGCGGCGCGTTTCCTGGGACTGCCGGTGCACGCGCTCAGCTTCCGACGAGCAGGACGAAATCTGCCGCGAGACGCTGGCGGTGCTCGGAACGCCTGAATTCGCGCCGCTTTGGGGACCCCGGGCACAAGCCGAAGTACCGGTCGTCGGCCTCATCGGCGGACGCGCGCTGTCCGGCCAGATCGACCGCATCGTCGTCACCGACGAGCGGGTGCTGATCGTCGATTACAAGACGGTCCGCCCGCCGCCGGAGAGCGAGGACGCGGTCGCGTCGGTCTATCTGCAGCAGCTCGCGAGCTACCGCGCGGCGCTCGAAAGGATCTATCCGGACCGGCCGGTCGACTGCGCGATTTTGTGGACCGAAGCACCGCGCCTGATGCCGATCAGCCCCGCTCTGCTCGAACGGCACCTGCCTTGACGTTGCTTTTGCGGCTCCCCTAATCTCAGGGGCAGGTCACGCAAGAGGATGCACCCATGAAGCCGACCCCGGTAAGCGACGGCACTTTCGACAGCCTGGTGCTCGGCGCCAAGGAGCCTGTCCTCGTCGATTTCTGGGCCGAGTGGTGCGGGCCGTGCAAGATGGTCGCGCCGTTCCTCGACGAGCTGGCGGAAGAGATGACCGGCCGCCTCACCGTCGCCAAGGTCAATATCGACGAAAACCCGCAAACCCCGCGCAAATACGGCGTACGCGGCATCCCGACGATGATCCTTTTCAAGGACGGGCAGGTTGCGTCGACCAAGGTCGGCGCGATGCCGAAGAGCAAGCTCTACGAGTGGGTCGAGTCCGCTTTGTAGCCTAGGCAATCACGCATAAGAAAGCCGCTGGTTCGCACCGGCCATTTCGTTTTCGCCCAAGGTCTCGTTCGCCAGCCTAGCGCGGTACGATCACGCCACCCGGCAAGGGCTGCGGGTGGATGACCGGCATTTTCGCGCCGGTCTGCGGCGGATCGATCGCCATGCCCGGATCGACGCTCGAGGGCGGCTCGATCACGTCGCGCGGGCCATTGGCGGCGCCGAGATTAGGAGCGGGGCCGATGAGCGCCGCTTCCTGGAAAGCGCGCGGCAAGCGGTCGACCTGCGCCGCGATCGCGGCGGAGGCGCCGATAACCCCCGCAGCGGCGAGGGCAACGATTGACATCATGTGTCCCATGCACGGCTAAACGCCGCGGACGGGATTTGGTTCATGACCCAAATGTCAGGAATTGCCGCGCAGCACCACGCCGGCGAAATGCAGCGAGCCGCAGATCAACACCCGCCCCAGTTCGCCCCCGGCCTTGATCGCTTGCAGCGCCGCCTCGATCGACACCGCTTCCTGGGCGGCTATGCCGACCGATCGTGCCGCGGCGACAATCGCTGCGGCGGGGAGCGGGTTTTCCTCATCGGGGATCGTCACCGCCTGGAGGCTTTGCGCAACGGACGCGAGCGGCGCGAGGAAACCGGCGGAATCCTTGGTGTTGAGCATCCCCACCACGAGATGCAGCGGGCAGTCGCGCCACTTTTCAGCGGCAGCGGCCAGCGCCTCGCCCGCTGACGGGTTGTGCCCGCCATCGAGCCATAATTCCCACCCCGGCATCGCCTCGACAAGCGGACCGCGCGTGAGGCGTTGCAGCCGCGCCGGCCATTCGATCCGGCGCAAGCCCGCCGCGAGCGCGGCGGGCGAGACCACCGCGCCGGGCAGGCGTTCGAGGCAGGCGATCGCGGTGCCGGCATTGACGATCTGGTGCGCGCCCGCCAGCGAGGGCAGCGGCAGGTCGAGTTTCCACCGCTGCCCTTCGTAGCGCATGCCGCCGCCCGAGGGCTCGCAGCGCCACTCGTGACCGCAGCGGAAAAGCGGTGCCCCGACGTAGCCGGCGACCCCCTCGATGACCTCCTCGGCCTCCGCGACCTGAGGCCCGATCACGCCCGGCGCGCCTCGTTTGAGGATGCCCGCCTTCTCGCGCGCGATATCGCGGATGGTCGGGCCGAGAAACGCCTGATGGTCGAGCGATACCGGGGTGATCGCGGTCACCGCCGGGTGCCGGACGACATTGGTCGTGTCGAGACGGCCGCCGAGCCCGACCTCGAGCAGCGTGAAATCCGCCGGCATCAGCGAAAAGGCCATGAACGCCGCCGCCGTCGTGACCTCGAAAAAGGTGATTTCGCCGCCGGCATTGACGCGCTCGCAATCGCCGAGCAGCGAGGCGAAGAAGGCGTCGTCGATCAGTTTCCCGGCCACCCGGATGCGCTCGTTGAAGCGCACCAGATGCGGTGAGGTGTAGGCATGCACGCTGGTAGCCGGACGCTTCGAGGCAGGCACGCAGCGTGGCGACGGTCGAGCCTTTGCCGTTGGTGCCGGCGACATGGATCACCGGCGGCAGCTTGTCTTGCGGGCGGCCGAGATCGGCGAGCAGCCGCTCGATGCGGTCGAGCGAGAGCGTGCGGCTGTTGACGGTGTCGATCCGTTTCGGGTGCAGCCCGCCCAATCGGGCAAGCACGCGATCGAGGGCGGTGCCGGGCCCGCTCATGCGCCGCCACCCACCGCGGTGGCCGGGAGGCTCACCGGCTCGCGCAGCAATTTGAGGATGCCGGCAAGCGTCGCCGTAAGCTCGCCGCGCTTCACGACCATGTCGACCATGCCGTGCTCGAGGAGGTATTCGGCACGCTGAAAGCCTTCGGGCAGCGTCTCGCGGATCGTTTCCTGAATGACCCGCGCGCCGGCGAAGCCGACGATCGCGCCGGGCTCGGCGATCGCGATGTCGCCGATCGCCGCGAACGACGCCGCGACGCCGCCCGTGGTCGGGTCGGTCAGAACGACGATGTAGGGCAGCCGCGCCTCCTTGACCATGTCGGCGGCGATAATACTGCGCGGCATCTGCATCAGCGAGAGGATACCTTCCTGCATGCGCGCGCCGCCGGAGGACGGGATGACGATCAGCGCCGCCTGGCGCTCGACCGCGAGCCGCGAGGCGGCGACCAGCGCCTCGCCCACCGCGACCCCCATCGACCCGCCCATGAAGGCGAAATCAAACGCGGCGATGACCGAAGCGACGCCGCCGATCCGGCCATGCGCGACCGCGATCGCCTCGCTTCCGGCGCCGTGCGCCGCCTGGCTCTCGCGCAGCCGCTCCGTGTAGCGCTTGCGGTCGCGAAACTTGAGCGGATCCGCCGCCGTGCGCGGCAGCTCCATCGCCTCGAACGCCGCGTCGTCGAACAGCATCTTGAAGCGCTCGCCGCTGCCGATGCGGAAATGATGGCCGCAATGCCGGCACACCATCAAGTCGGCGAGGAGGTCGCGCTGAAACAGCGTCTGCTCGCAGCCCGGACATTGCGTCCACAGATTGTCCGGGACCTCCTTGCGGCCGACCGCCGCGCGGATTTTCGGCAGGACGAAATTGGTGAGCCAGTTCGGCATCGCTATTCAGCCGCGTAGCACACGGCCTCGATGTTGTGGCCGTCGGGGTCGAGCACGAAGGCGCCGAAGTAATGGGCTTGATATTGCGGCCGCAGGCCGGGCGCGCCGTTGTCGCGCCCGCCAGCGGCGAGCGCTGTCTCGTAGAAGGCATGGACGGTGGCCCGGTCGGGCGCGGCAAAGGCGAGGTGAGTGCCGGTCGGCTTTTCCTTCGCAGGGCCGATCCAGAACCAACCCTTACCGGGGATGCCATAGCCGGCGAATTCGTGGTCGTCGCCGGTAATGCGCTTGAGGCCGAGCGGCGCCAGCGCGCGGTCGTAAAACGCGCGCGAACGCGCCATGTCGGTGACCCAGAAGACAACGTGGTCGATCATCAGACGCCTATCTTGTCCGATTTCCGCAGATTGCCGGGGCGGCAGAGGGGTTTGGCGCGCTATTTCAACCAGCCCAAAATCGCCGTCGCGGTTTCGTCCGGCTTGTCGAGCTCGGCCAGGTGGCCGGCGCCGGGAATCACCTTGATCTCGGTCTTGCCCTTGATCCCCTTCGCAAACCGCTGAGCGTAGCTTTGCGGCATGATCTTGTCCTCGCTGCCCCAGACGAGCAGCGTCGGCGCCATGATCAGCGGCAGGCGCTTTTCCAGCTTGGTGTTGCCGAGCGGCCAGAAGATGCGGGCCGCGGCCTCGCTGGCGCGAACCTGCTCGATCGGCCATTCCGGGTCGTTGTGGCCTTCGGGCTCGGCCTTGAGCGCTTCCCATTTCGCCGGATCGGCGCAGAACAGGCCGGCGACGTCGCCGGGGCGCTGCGCCCAGGGGTCGGTCGGCGGATCTTTCTCGTCAAACAGGCCGAACGGCGCGATCAGCGCCAGCCGCTTGACCATCGCCGGCCAGAGCGCGGCGATCTCGGCGGCGAGCGAGCCGCCGACCGAGCTGCCGGCAAGATCGGCGCCCGCCAGCCCTGCTCCGTCCAGCAGTTGCCGCGTCGCGATCAGCCAGTCGAGATGGCTGTCGAGCACGACATGGCCGCGCTCGCCGCCTGGGAAGCCGGGCAGCGACGGCACGATCACCGTGCGTTCCTTGGCCAGCGCGTCGAGAAACGGCACCCAATGCGGCAAGCCGCCAAAGCCGGCGAGGAAACCGAGCTTCGGCCCCGACCCGGCGGTCCACACCCGGCAGGAATAGCCGTTGATTTCGATGGTGGTGGTCTTGGGTTGCGGCATCTACACCCCCATCCCAACCTTCCCCCGCCAGCGGGGGAAGGGGCGCGCCGGAACTCTTGCAACTCCCTCCCCCGCCAGCGGGAGAGGGTTGGGGTGGGGGCTGTTCGAGCCAATCATCATTCCGCCGCCGCTTGCGCGACCGGCGCGAACGAGGCCGGGGCGGCGCGCTCGGCTTTTTGCATCGGCTGCGGCCACCAGCGGTCTTCCCACTGCGAATGCACGTGCTTGAGGCGCGGCATGACCTTCTCGGCAAAGAGCCGCGTGTTGTACTTCGCCAGCTCCTTCGACATGTTGCCGAACTGCAAGAGCATCATCAGATGGCCGACATTGAGGTTGGTCGCGACCTCGGTGAGCTGCTCGACGACCTCGTCGGGCGAGCCGACGATCACATAGCCCTTGTCGACGATCGCATCCATTTCGCGCGACAGCGACTGGAACTTGGTCTCGTAACGCTGCGAGTCGCGGGTGCTGTTGTCGGCCGCCTGCGAGACCATGCCCTTGATGCCGCGGCGTTGCGTCTCCTCGGTCGCGTAGCCCGGCGGGCCGGCGAAGCGCGGGTCGATGTGCAGGCAGCGGCCATAGAAATACTCCGCCGGCTCGGCATAGAGCTCCATCGCCTGCTCGCGGCTCTCGGCGACCCCGACGAATTGCAGGAAGCCGGCGCGGTACGGGTTCATGTCCTTGCCGAGCTTTTTCATCTCGTCCCAGAACCCGGTCATCGTCGCCTGCCCGGCCTTGTATCCGTAATACGACAGGTAGCAGTAGACGTAGTCCATCTCGGCGCACCACTGCCAGGTCTCGACCGAGCCGCCGCCGGGAATCCAGATCGGCGGATGCGGCCGTTGGATCGGCCGCGGCCAGATGTTGACGTAGCGCTGCTGGTTGAAGCGGCCGTTGAAGGCGAAGGTGTCCTTCTCCTGCCACGCCTTCACGACGAGGTCGTGCGCTTCGAGATAACGCTCGCGCAGCATCGAAGGGTTCTGGCCGTAGGCGTAGCAGGTGTCCATCGGCGACCCGACCGGGAAGCCGGCGATCAACCGGCCGCCCGAGATGCAGTCGATCATCGCGAATTCTTCGGCGACCCGCGTCGGCGGGTTGTAGAGCGCGAGCGAGTTGCCGAGGATGCACAGCGCCGTATCGGTGGTGCGCCGGGCAAGCGAGCTTGCAACCAGATTCGGCGACGGCATCAG
Organism: uncultured Alphaproteobacteria bacterium; assembly: GCA_963712835.1. Taxonomy (GTDB): domain Bacteria; phylum Pseudomonadota; class Alphaproteobacteria; order ATCC43930; family CGMCC-115725; genus DATARH01. The sequence goes on from CAVQJJ010000005.1 coordinate 225,818, forward strand.
CCCATAGCCGTTCGAGTGGTGCTCGTTGACGCAGATCGCGTCGAAGCCGCATTCCGCGGCGTATTCGAGCTCGTCCATGAAGTCGTTGTACATGTGATGCGCGCGCCGCGGATCGAATAGCGAGGAGTGGATGTCGACCCACACCGAGGGGTTCTTTTCGCGGAAATCGTCGGGAAGCTCGGTATAGGGCATCAGGTGGAACCACATCAGCTTCATGGCTCGCTCCTCGACAACGCGCGCGGGCTAAATCCGCGGCAAAAGTTAGCAAGGCTTACGATGGCGTCAATCGTAACCTGTGAGACCATCTCGACCGAGCCACTGGAAAGCCAACGGGTTGCAGATCGAGCGCGGCTGATCTACCCTCCCGGCCCCATGCGCCGGGTCCGAGACTGCGCCGCGATTGCCGCGTGGCTATTCCTCCTATTGTCGATGTCGGCGTGTTCGGTCTTCGAGGGGCTGAAGCTGCCGGTGCCGGAATCGGCGGTCTCGGGGCCGATGCCGCCGCAACCGGCCCCGTTTTTCTCGACCCAACCGGCACCGCAGGCGGCCACTCCGCCGGCCCCCGAAGAGGCGCATGCCGAGATCGTCAACTGGCTGCACGCGCACGGCTATCAGGATTTCCAGATCCAGGCGCTGGTCGAGCATGCCCGCAGCGAAAGCGGGTTCAACGCCTGCATCGTCGGACCCGGCGGGTACCACTACCTCTTCCAGTGGAGCAGCACCCGGCTGGAACAGCTGCAGCATTTCGCGGGTTATCCCGGCTGCCCCCAACTCGACACGCAACTGGCCTTCGCCGATCACGAGCTGCGCGACGACCCCAAATTTTCGTGCTTCTGGAACGCGACCAGCGAACCCGCCGCCTATACCGCGCTGCGCCGCGGTTTTGGCGGGGGGAGCTGCTGACTAGCGCCGCCGCGGCGACGCCTCGTTCGCCAGCGCCGAGGTGACGTCGGCGAACGACGTCTTCAATGACGTGCGCACGTCGAGCACGGTCGGCTTGCGCGCGGCGATCGCCTCCTTCAAGGCCGGGCCGAGGTCGTTGGCGTCCTCGATGCGTTGACCATTGCAGCCCATCGCGCGGGCGATCGCGGCGTGGTCGAAATCGTTGAACTCGGCGGCGAACGGCCCGCCGCCATGCAGCACCCAGCCCAATGCGTTGTTATTGAAGACGACCGTGGTGATCGGGATGTCGTGCTCGATCGCGGTCATCATGCCGTTCATCGTCATCGCGAAGCCGCCGTCGCCGCACACCGCGACGACCGGCCGGTCGGGATGCACCAGCTTCGCCGCGAGCGCCGCCGGAATGCCGAACCCCATCGGCCCCGACCCGGCCGCCTGCAGGAAGCCGCCGGCCATCTTGGTCTGGTAGAAATGCGTCATCAGGATGCGGTTTTCGCCGGCATCGCAGGTGACGATCGCGTTGTCGGGCAGGTTCTTCATCAACTCGCCGATGACGCGTTGCGGCAGGATCGGCTTGTCGTCCAACTCGTATTCCGGGACGTTGAAATAGCCCTGCGCCTCGCGATGCGCGGCGACGCGCTTCTCGGCCTCGGCGCGGCGATGTCCGGCCTTGGTGCGCACCGCCTCGAAGAGCTGGCCGAGGAACATCTTGACATCGCCGAGCACGACCTGCTCGGCGGGGATGGTCCACGACGCGTTGCGCGGCTCGATGTCGACCTGGATGAAGGATTGCCGTGTGGGGTCGAGCAGCTTGCCGTTGGCCCAGGCGGTGTCGCTTGGGCTGAGCTTCGAGCCGAGCACCAGCACCAGATCGGCCTCACCGATGCAGGCATTGGCCGCGAGCGTGCCGAACGTGCCGAACACGCCGAGCGCCAAAGGATGAGTTTCGGGGAACACGCCTTTGCCCGCCGCCGTCGTGCCGACCGGCAGCCCGGCGGTCTCGGCGACCTTCTGCAATTCCTCATAGGCCTGGCTGATCCGTACGCCATTGCCGGCGATGATAATGGGCTTGCGCGCGGCGAGGATGCGCTCGGCGGCCTGGTCGACCTGCGCCTGCTCGACCGGCGAGGGATCGGGCGGCAGATAGAAGCGCGTCGGGTAGAGCGGCGGTTGCTGCTCGGGGGTGATCGCGCCGGCCAGCGAGTCGTGGCTGAAGAGGATCGCCACCGGCCCCATCTGCCCGCTGAGCGCGTGCTTGATGGCGAGCTGCGTCGCCTGCACCGCTTCGAGCGGCTCATGCGCCTGCATCACCTGCTTGGTGACGCCGCCAAACGCGCGCCGCGCGTCCCAGCTGCCGTAATCGCCGGTCGCCTGCTGATAGGGCGCGTGGAGATGGAAATGCGGCGCGTCGGAGAAATCGGTCAGCAGCACCATCGGCGACGACGACAAATACGCTTCGAGCGTGCCGATCAACCCGTTGCCGAGCACCCACGGCCCCTGCCCGATCATTACCCCCGGCCGCCGCGTCAGCCGGCCATACACCTCGGCCATGACCCCGGCGAGCAATTCTTCGCGCACCGTGACCATGCGCACCTGGTTCTGCACCTGCGCGAGGCCGGAGATGATGCGGCCGGTATGCCCGCCGGAAATGCCGAAGACGTATTCGATGCCCGCCTCGGCCAGAACCCGCGCCACCAGCACCCGCGACGGCGTTTCTTCCTTCAGCATCCGCTCGATGGCCATGGCCGCTCCTCCCGTTCGCATTGGGCAGGAGCTTGCTACCGCTGGCGCAGCCTGGCAACGGCTTACCCTCACCCGTCTCCAGGCTGTGCCCGGAGCCACCCTTTCCCGCATGCGGGAAAGAATTACGGCTGCCCGCCTCCGGCAGACGCCGTGATCCATTGGCGAAACGCCGCGGTCGCCGCGGTCTCGGGGCGGTCCTCGCTGACCAGCATGTAATCGCCGGCGTCCCATTCCGGCTTGGCGATCGGGCAGACGAGACGGCCGGCGGCGATGTCCCTCTCGATCAGCGGCTTTGAGGCGATGGCGATGCCCAGCCCGTCGACCGCCGCCTGCAATTGCAGGTGAACATGCTCGAACTCGACATGGCGCAGCGGCGGCAGATCGGCATGCCCCGCTGCCGCCAGCCATTGCGGCCAGGCCGAGCGCGTGGTGGCCGAATGCAGCAGCGCGTGCCGTCGCAAATCCTCGACCGAATTCACCGGGCGATGACGCAGCAAATCCGGGCTGCACGCCGGCAACTGCCAATCCTTCATCAGCACTTGCGAGCGGAAGCCCTGCGTGGGCGGCCAGTTCAGGCGCACGCCGATATCGGCGGCGCTGCCGATATAGCGCAACCGGCGCGAGGTCACGGAAATCCGCACGTCTATATTCGGGAACGACCGGTAAAATTCCGCCAATCGCGGGATCAGCCAGCGCAACGCGACGCTGGTCGGAACATTGACGCGGACCATCCCGGAAACGCGGCGCGAGGCCTCCGGCCGGCGCAGCTTGGCTACCGCGGCCCCGAGGCGGGCAAACGCCTCGCTGGCATCGCCGAGCAACTCGGCGCCTTCGTCGGTCAGCGCGACGCCCCGCGCGCGCCGCTCGAACAAGGGGACGCCAAGCCAGTCCTCCAGCAACTTTATCTGCTTGCCGATCGCCCAGTGGGTGACGTGCAGATCGGCCGCGGCGGCGGCGAAATTTCCATACCGCGCCGCGGCTTCAAAAGCCCGGATTGCGTTGAGCGGAGGCAATCGCGATTGGGTCACGGGTGACTTTTTCTCTCATCGCCCGGGAATATTGCACAATTGTGACATCAGCACGACCGCCCTACTCTAAACGCGCGGATGGAACGGAACCCATGCGGTCGGACGCCAAATCGGCGCAGGGCCGGCGCGAGGTGGCGGGCAAGGCGATGTCGCTGATTGCAACGACCCTGGAACGGATCAAGACTCCCGAGCGGCGGATCATGGCGGTCGCATGCGGCACGCATGTGCTGCACGACGGCTACACTGACCTGCTCTACGTGCTGCTGCCGCTGTGGCAGGCACAATTCGGGCTCGACTACGCGGCGGTCGGCCTGCTGCGCGCGCTTTATGTCGGGGCGATGGCGAGCGCCCAGCTGCCCGCCGGCATGATCGCCGAGCGGATCGGCGGGCCGCTGGTGCTGGGGCTCGGCACGGCGCTGGCCGGGATCGGCTATCTGACGGCCGGGGCGAGCGTCGGCTTTCCGATGCTGATGGGCGCGCTGATCCTCGGTGGGCTCGGCTCTTCGGTGCAACACCCGATCAACGCGCATCTCGTGGCGCGGGCGTTTCCCGGCTCGCGCGCCCGCCAGGCGCTCGCGGCCTACAATTTCTCGGGCGATCTCGGGAAGATGGCGTTTCCCGCCGCGACCGCCTGGCTCTTGACAATGATGCACTGGCGCGCGGCGACGACGGTGATCGGCGCGGTCGGCCTTGTCGCCGCGGTGGCGATCCTGGCGGCGCGCGGGCTTCCCGGCCGCGGCCCCGAGCGCGAGACCGCGGCCGCGCCGGACGAGGGAGCGGGCAGCGGCCGCGGCTTTCCGCTGCTGCTGTCGATCGCGATGATCGACAGCGCGACACGGATGGGGTTCCTCACCTTTCTGCCCTTCCTGTTGAAGCTGAAGGGCGCGGGACTGCCCGAGATCGGCATCGCGCTCACGCTGATTTTCACCGGCGGCGCCTGCGGCAAGCTCGCCTGCGGCTGGCTCGGGCAACGGCTGGGCGTGATGCGCGCGACCTGGGTCACCGAGGGCGCGACCGCGCTCGGCATCCTGGCGCTGCTGCCGCTGCCCCTGTTCGCGGCGTTCGCGGTGCTGCCGCTGATCGGCGTCGCGCTCAACGGCACCTCGTCGGTGCTGTACGGCACGGTGCCCGAACTGGTGCCGCCCGAGCGCCGGCAGCGCGCCTTCAGCATTTTCTACACCGGCGGGGTCGGCGCCGGAGCGCTGGCGCCGGTGCTCTACGGCATGGTCAGCGACATGCTGAGCGTGCCGACGATGATGATGCTGGTCGCGAGCGTCGTGCTGTTGACCCTGCCGCTCGCTTGGCTGCTGCAGCCGCATCTTCGGCAGAGCTGAATTTTCGGCTTGACGGACTCGACAAACGCTGCTGCGCGGCTATGATGTGTAAAGAACAAATACGGAACTTAATCATGCCCGGCAACCCCCGCAAAGCTTACCGAGACGCCGAACGGCGTTTTCCTGTCCGGGTGCGCATCGCCGTGCCGCAAAATGGGCTCGGCCGACAGCTCGGCGACATGTACGCTTGGCTCGACGAATTATGCGGCAAGGCCGGCTGGACGTCGGCGCCGGCCGGGTTGGCCGGCATCGTCAACGATGCGGTTGCCTTCTATTTCGACGACACGGCCCTAGCCCAGGCCTTCGTCAATCGCTTTTGCTGCGGCTATCGGCCGATCGAGGTCAATCGCGACGCCGCGGGCGCGTTCTCGCTGCGCCGAGAGGCATCGCCGCCGTGCGCGGTGCTTGTGCATAAGACGCCGTAACGCGTGCATTATGCCGCCGCCCTGCACAGGGGCGCGGAGGAATTCGTGACGCGGGACGGGGGATGAGCGCCGCCGACTGGGCCGGAATGGCGGCGACGTGCTTTATCGCTTCTCTGCTGCAGGCGACCAACGGGTTCGGCTTCGCGGTGCTGGCGGTGCCGTTCTTCCTGATCCTGGCGCCGCCCGGCGAAGCGGTGCCGATCATCGTCATGATCAGCTTCGCGGTATCGATCTTCGTGATGCCGCGGCTTTACCGCTGGGTCGATTTCGGGCTGCTGCGCCGGGTGACGATCGGCAGCCTGATCGCGCTGCCCTTGGGCCTTTTTGCCGCCGCCCATTCCGACCGGGTCGTCGTCGGCGCGGTCGCCGGAACGATCGTCACCGGCTTCGCGCTGATGTTGAGCTGGCTTCGCTGGCACGGACAGGCGAGAGCCCTCGCGCTCCGACCGAGCCGCGATCTCGCCGCCGGCGCGGTCGCCGGGATTGCCACCGGGCTTGTCGGCATGGCCGGGCCGCCCGTGCTGATCTATCTGATGCTGGCCCGCGCGCCGATGACGACGATGCGCGCGACCCTGATCGCCTTCTTCGCGGTGATCTACGCGGTGACGCTGACCGCGAACGCGGTCTTCGCCGGCATGCCGGGCCGCGATTGGCTCATCGCCGCGAGCCTGTTGCCGTTGGTTTGGGCCGGAGGCCGGATCGGGCTGCGCGCCGGCGACCGGCTGGGCGAGGCGGCGGCGGCGGCGTTGGCGCTGAGCGTGCTCGGCGCGGCCGGGCTCTATACCCTCGCCGTTGCCGCGCATGCCGCGCTAAAATAAGCAAAATTCAAGGAGAAGCCATGCCGCCGCTCGACGCCATCACCGCCTATCACGACGATCTGACCGCCTTGCGGCGCGACATCCACGCGCATCCCGAATTGGGTTTCGAAGAAACCCGAACTTCCGATCTCGTCGCCGCGAAGCTCGAGAATTTCGGCATCGAAGTGACGCGCGGCATCGGCAGGACCGGGCTGGTGGGGCGGCTGCGCGTCGGCAATTCGCCGCGCTCGATCGGCCTGCGGGCCGATATGGACTGCCTGCCGATCATCGAGACCAATACGTTCGGCCATCGCTCGACGGATCCCGGCAAGATGCACGCCTGCGGCCATGACGGGCATACGACGATGCTCCTCGGCGCGGCGCGCTATCTGGCGCAGACGCGCAATTTCGACGGCACGGTGCATTTCATCTTCCAGCCCGCGGAGGAGGGTCTCGGCGGCGCCTCGGCGATGCTCGACGACGGGCTTTTCGAGCGCTTTCCGTGCGATGCCATCTTCGGCATGCACAACCGGCCGGGGCTGGCGATCGGCAAGTTCCAGACCAAGCCCGGCGCGATGATGGCGAGCGGCGCCTATTTCGACATCACCATCCACGGCGTCGGCTCGCACGGCGCGCGCCCGGAATCGGGGGTCGACCCGGTCGTCGTCGGCTCGCAGATCGCGACGGCGCTGCAGACCGTCGTGTCGCGCAACGTGCGGCCGGTCGAGACCGCGGTGGTCAGCGTTACCCGGTTTCATGCCGGCCAGGCCTACAACGTCATTCCCGACAAGGCGTTGCTCGGCGGCACGGTGCGCTGCTTCAGCGACGCGGTGATGAAACTCATCGAAGAACGGATGCGCCGCATCGTGGAAAGCATCGCCGCCGGTTTCGGCGCCACGGCAGAGGTCGATTTCCGCCTGCTGTTTCCGGTGCTGATGAACCATGGCGACGAGGCGCAATTCATCCTCGACTGCGCCGCCGAAGTCGTCGGCGAGGAGAACGTCAACCGCGCCATGACACCGACCATGGCGTCCGAGGATTTTGCCTGGATGCTGCGCCAAGTACCCGGCGCCTATATCCAGATCGGCAATGGCGACGGCGAAGGCGCCTGCGAGGTGCACAACCCGGGCTACGACTTCAACGACCGCGCCCTGCCCTATGGCGCCAGCCTCTTTGTGCGCCTGGTCGAAAAGCGGTTAGACCGGCTGACCGGCTAGAGGCGGTTTCCGGCCCGCCCCTGGATGCGCTATCGTCTCACACAATCTTTCCAGGGAGCGAACCATGGCGAATCTCGGCGTTGAGCTCGATTGCCTCGAAGGCATCAAAATCGTCGACTTCACCCAATTCGAGGCGGGGCCGTCCTGCACCGAATCCTTGGCCTGGCTCGGCGCCGAGGTGGTCAAGATCGAGAACCCGCTGACCGGCGACCCCGGCCGCCGTCTGGCCAAGCCGGGCGCGCCCGACAACGACCCGTGGTACTTCCACCAGTTCAACGCCAACAAGAAATCGCTGACGGTGAACCTCAAGTCGCCGCGCGGGCTGGAGATCGTCAAGGCGCTGCTCGCCAAGGCCGACGTCACGATCGAGAACATGGCGCCCGGCACGATCGAGCGGCTCGGCCTCGGCTATGACGAGGTCAAGAAGATCAACCCCGGCATCATCTATTGCCAGGTCAAGGGTTTCGGCACCGGCAGCCCATACGAGAAGAACCTCGCCTTCGACATGATCGCCCAGGCTGCCGGCGGCCCGACCAGCGTCACCGGCGAGGCCGGCCAGGCGCCGGTAAAACCCGGCCCGTCATTCGGCGATACCGGCACCGGCATGCTGATGGCGATCAGCATCCTCGGCGCACTCTACAAGCGGGCAAAGACCGGGCAGGGTCGCCGCCTCCAGGTCGCGATGCAGGACGCGATGATCCACTATATGCGCGTGCCGTTCTCGCGCACCCAGGCGTCAGGTAAAGCGCCGGCGCGCGGCGGCAGCGCCCGCTCGCAACCCGGCGGGCTCGTGCCCTCGGCGCTCTACCCATGCAAGCCGGGCGGGCCGAACGACTACGTCTACGTCTTCTGCAGCCGCGCCAACCCCGAGCACTGGCAGCGCCTGCTGCGCGTCATTGGCCGCGAGGACCTGTCGGGCGACGAGCGCTACGACACCCAGAACGCGCGCAGCCAGCGCGCCGCCGAGGTCGACGAAATCATCTCCGCCTGGACCCGCGAGCACACAAAGGACGTGGCGATGAAGCTGATCGGCGAGGCGGGCGTGCCGGCCGGCGCCGTGTTCGACACGGCCGAGTTGATGGCCGATCCCTCACTCGCTGAGCGCGGCATCATGCAGACCTTCGAGCACCCGACCACCGGCAGGGTCAAGATGCCGGCCTGGCCGGTGCGCTTCGACGGCGCGCCGGCCAAGGTCAAGCCGTCGCCGCTGCTCGGCCAGCACACCGGCGAGGTGCTGCAGGGCTGGCTCGGCATGAGCGCCGGCGAGATCGACGGGCTCAAGGCCGACGGCGTGCTCGGCAAGTAACCCCCAAATAGGAGTCTCCATATGAAGCTCTATTACGCCCCCGGCGTCTGCTCGATCGGCATCCATGTTCTGCTCGAGGAGATCGGCAAGCCGTATGATCTGCAGGTGGTCAATCTGCGCGAGGGCGCGCAGTACAAGCCCGAATTCACCCAGGTCAGCCCGAAGTCGAAAGTGCCGGCGTTGGAGCGCGACGACGGATCGATCCTCACCGAATTTCCGGCGATCGCGACATACCTCGCCAAGAGCAACCCGCAGGCGAAGCTCATTCCGGGCGATCTGGAGACCGAAGTGCGCGCCTACGAGGCGATGGAATACGCCGTCGGCACGATGCACGGCCAGGGCTTTGGCCGCATCTTCCGGCCGGGCAATTACGGCCCCGCCGACCAGGAAGACGCGGTCAAGGCGCGCGGCCGCGAGATGGTCGAGAAGGGCTTCCAGATCCTCGACAAGGCGCTCGCCGGCAAGAACTATCTCGGCGGCGACAGCCTGTCGACGGCCGATGCCGCGGTGTTCTATGTCGAGTTCTGGGCCGCCGCCCGGCTCAACATGCAGCTGCCGCCCAACGTCGCGGCGCACTACCAGCGCATGAAAGCGCGCCCGGCCGTGCAGCGCGCCATGCAGCAGGAAGGCGTGGCTTAACCACCCTCACCCTCCCACGCCTTCGGCGCGGAAATATTGCGAGGAAGACGCCATGCCCGACAATGCCGCGATGGGCCGGTACTGGAATGAGGTCGCCGGCCCGCGCTGGGTGCAGCGTCAGGCGATCCAGGAAGCGCGCAATGTCGAGATGCTGGAACAGCTCCTGGCGGCAGCGAAGGCGGCGCCCGGCGAGCGGGTGCTCGATATCGGCTGCGGCACCGGCGTCACCACCGAGCCCTTCGCCCGCGCCGTCGGCCCGCGCGGTCACGTAACCGCGGCGGACATCTCGAAGCCGATGCTCGACGCCGCGCGGCAGCGCATCGCGGCGAGCGGCCTCGGCAACGTCACCCTGATGCTGGCCGACGCACAGGTTCACGAGTTTCCCGCCGCCGCGTTCGACCTGGTCACCTCGCGGCTCGGGGTGATGTTCTTCGCGGATCCCGTGGCCGCGTTCCACAACCTTCACAAGGCGCTGAGCCCTGGCGGGCGGCTGTGCATGGCGGTGTGGGCGACGGTCGCGGAAAGCACGCATCAAAGCCTGCCGCTCGAGATCGCGATCCGCCATCTCGGCCCGCCCGCGCCGCAACCGCCGCATACGCCCGGCCCCAATGCCTATGGCGACCGCGACTATCTGCGCGGCATCCTCGGCGGCGCGGGCTTTGCCGATGTCGCGATCGAGCCCCGGACGTTCATCGTCAATGGCGGCGACGACGCCGAGAGCGCTGCCGAGCACGCCGGGCAAATGGGCGCGGTGCAGCGCCTGACGGACGAAAAGGGCGCCGACGAGGCGACCCGCGCCGCGATCGTCAAGGACATCGCCGCCGCCTTCGCTCCCTACCAGACCGCCGAGGGTCTGCGTTTTCCGGCCACCTTCCTGCTGGTGACGGCTCGCTGCTCATAACGCTGCGTTTCGGCAGTAGCGCCGTCATTGCAGCTTGAAGCCGCAATCTGCTACCCCTCGTCGTCGCCATGCCGCTCGCTCTCTACAATTCCCTCACCCACGGCAAACAGCCGTTCCAGCCGATCAATTCGCGGAATGTCCGGATGTATGTCTGCGGCCCGACGGTCTACGACTACGCCCATATCGGCAATGCGCGCGCGGTCGTGGTGTTCGACCTGCTCTACCGCGTGCTGCGCCACGAATACGGCGAGGCGCACGTCAAGTACGTGCGCAACATCACCGATGTCGAGGACAAGATCATCGACGCGGCGCGCGCCAACGGCGAGCCGATCGAGGCGCTCACCCGCCGCACCGAGCGGATTTTCCAGGAGGACATGGACGCGCTCGGCAATCTGCGGCCGGATGTGCAGCCGCGCGCCACCGAGCACATCCCGCAGATGATCGCGATGATCGAGAAGCTCATCGCGGGCGGCCACGCCTACGCCGCGCAGGGCCACGCCCTCTTCCGCGTCGCCTCGTACCAGGATTACGGCAAGCTCTCGCGCCGCAGCCGCAAGGAAATGGTCGCCGGGGCGCGCGTCGAGGTCGCGCCCTACAAGGAAGACCCCGGCGATTTCGTGCTGTGGAAGCCGTCAGCCGCCGACCAGCCGGGCTGGGACAGCCCCTGGGGCCGCGGCCGGCCGGGCTGGCACATCGAATGCTCGGCAATGAGCGAAGCCCATCTCGGCAGGCATTTCGACATCCACGGCGGCGGCGTCGACCTGGTCTTCCCGCACCACGAAAACGAGGTCGCGCAAAGCGTCTGCGCCCATGCCGGCGAGCCTTTCGTCAATTTCTGGGTGCACAACGGCTTTCTCTCGGTCGACAGCACCAAGATGTCGAAATCCTTGGGCAATTTCGTCACCGCGCACGAGGTGCTGAAAGAATGGCCCGGCGAGGTCGTCCGCCTCGCGCTGCTTTCCTCGCACTACCGCGACCCGCTCGACTGGACGGAACAGCGGCTTCGGGAGGCGAGGCAGACGCTGGATCGATGGTATCGGGCTCTGGAACTGGATGACGGACCGGAGCGGAGCCGGAGCGTCGACGCCACGATGGAACACATCCTTGGCGACGACTTGAATTCACCGCTCGCGATCGCACACCTCCATGCTCTTGCCAACACCGCTTTTGCCGTCAGCGGCGTCGAGCGCAAGCGCCTTCAGACCGCCTTAAGTGCCGGCGGCCAACTCCTTGGATTACTGGCGAAATCGCCAGAAGAGTGGATGCGCGGCAGCCGTGACGATACCGGGATTGTCGAAGAGCGCATCGCGGCACGCATGTTCGCCCGTAAGGAGCGGCGTTTCGCCGACGCCGACCGAATCCGCGACGAATTGGCCGCCGACGGCATCATCCTCGAAGATGGGCCGGGCGGCACGACCTGGCGCCGAGCCTGATTATGGTCCGTCCGTTCATTTTTCGTCCCGGCGAAAGCCGGGACCTACTTTCCAGCGCCCGAGGCGGTTGACGGGTGGGTTCCGGCTTTCGCCGGAACGACAATTCTTTTTTGGGCCATCGGATCTTGAAACGCAGCTTCATATTCACGATATGTTCTCATCTCCGTAACGAGACGGTTTGCTTCATGCGGTTGACAATCCGCCTCTTGGTAAGGCCCTTTCGCCCGCCTGTTAATTCGGCCGATAACAGGCGGGGAACAGGCGGTGAGCCGCCTGATAATTCGCGCGTCTCCGTCTGTTATTTGCGCCATAACAGATGGAGAACAGATGGATGACCATCTGTTAAAGACGAAGATCGTGATGGTAACGCCTTGAGTCTCAATACACGCACCAATCAACATGGCCGGCACTGATCATAAAAAGCAGCTGCTGTCGGGCGGGCCGGCGATCGTCCTGGTCGAGCCGCAGCTGGGCGAGAATATCGGCACCGCGGCGCGGGCCATGCTCAATTGCGGGCTTAGCGACCTGCGGCTCGTCAAGCCACGCGATGGCTGGCCCAACCCCAAGGCGGTGGCTGCCGCCTCCGGCGCCGACACCGTGCTCGACGCTGCCCGACTCTACCCGACCCTCAGAGACGCGGTCGCCGATCTGCGGCATGTCTACGCCTCGACCGCGCGCGACCGCTACATGGTGAAGCGCGCGGTAACGCCGCGCCTCGCGGCGGGCGAAATCCGCGCCCATCTCGCCGCCAACGAGCCTTGCGGCGTCGTCTTCGGCCCGGAGCGCACCGGCCTCGTCAATGCCGACATCACCCTCGCCGACACGGTGCTGAGCGTGCCGATGAACCCCGGCTTCTCATCGCTCAACCTGGCGCAGGCGGTGCTGATCATCGGCTACGAATGGTTCATCGCCCGCGAGGAGCCGCCGGCCGAGACGCTCCACACCGGCCACAGCCGCCCCGCGACCAAGGAAGAGCTCGTCCGATTCTTCGATCACTTCGAGGAAGCGCTGGTCGACAGCGGGTTTATCCGCCACCCCGACAAGCGGCCGAGCCTCTTCCGCAACCTGCGCAACTTTTTCCAGCGCGCCTACCCGACCGAGCAGGAACTGCGCACTTTGCACGGGGTCGTCACCTCGTTCATGGGCCCGCGCAAGGGGGCCGGCGACGACGCGGCCCGACCATTCCCACCGGACAACTCGTCCGCGGCCGAAAGCTGAGTCAAAATCCGCCCATGCGGGTCCTCTACCATTCGCTGCTCTCGGCCGCCTCGCGCAAGGTGCGCGTCGTGCTCGCCGAGAAGAATCTCGACTTCACGATGAAGGCCGAAAAGCCGTGGGAGCGGCGGCCGGAATTTCTCGCGCTCAACCCCGCGGGCCAGGTGCCGGTGCTGATCGACAATGACGACGTGCTGGCTGGCACCGAGGCGATCGTCGAGTACCTCGACGAGGTCTACCGCGAGAAGATCCTGATCGGCATCAACCCGCTCGACCGCGCCGAGGTGCGCCGGCTGGTCGCCTGGTTCGACGAGAAGATGAACCGCGAGGTCACCGAAAACCTCGTCGGCGAAAAGATCATGAAGCGCGCGCTCGGCGAGGGGCAGCCCAACTCGCAGGCCATTCGCGCCGGCCACGCCAACCTGCCGCATCACCTCGACTATATCGGCTATCTGGTCGACCGGCGGCGCTGGCTCGCCGGCGAGTACTTCTCGATCGCCGACATTACCGCCGCGGCGCATCTCTCGACGCTCGACTATCTCGGCGACGTGCCGTGGGAACAGAACGATCTGGCCCGCGAATGGTATGCGCGCATCAAGTCGCGACCGAGCTTCCGCGCGATCCTCGCCGACCACGTGCCCGGCCTCTCGCCGCCCCAGCACTACGCCGACCTCGATTTTTGACAACCTCCACAGTCACCGCGTCCTTCGAGACGCCCGCTTCGCGGGCTCCTCAGGATGACGATCCTTCTTCATGCCAGGCCATGAACCCCGTCATCCTGAGGAGCGGTCCATAGGGATGCGTCTCGAAGGACGCAATGACGCGCGGGCCATCCTGGCGGCATTTTTGGCGTTGCTGGCGATCGTCAGCGTGCCGGTATTCTCGACCGTATTGCCGCCGCTGCTCGACTATCCGAACCATCTCGCGCGGATGCACCTCATCCTCGAGGGCGGCAACCAGTTCTATGCCATCCGCTGGGCGCCGCTGCCCGACCTCGCGGCCGACCTCGTCATTCCAGCGCTGGCCCATCTCGTGCCGCTGGAGATTGCCGGAAAGCTGTTTCTGGTGATCACCTTCGCACTCCTCGCCGGCGGGACGCTGTGGCTCAACCGGGTCGCGACCGGATGCTGGCGCTGGTGGGGGCTGCTCGGCTTTTTGCTGCTTTACGACCGCATTCTGTTATGGGGCTTCCTGAACTACCTGTTCGGGCTCGGGCTCGCGCTCTGCGGGATCGCGCTGTGGCTCGCGCTCGAGGCCGCACCGCGCTGGCGGATCGTGGCGTCGTCCCTCGTCGCGTTCGCCTGCTTCTTCAGCCACATCGCCGCGCTCGGCGTCTATGCGTTGGTTCTCGCCGGGATCGAGCTGCCGCCGGCGCTGCGGCGGCGGCGCGCCGGCGGCGCAAGCGGCCTCGCGGTGCAGGCGGCAACCTTCGGCGTCCAGTTCATCGTGCCGGCAATCCTCTTTCTGTTCTGCCAGCCGGCTTCGCCGCATGGCGCGCTCAACTTCACCGCGCCGTGGCGCAAGCCCGACCTCTTGTTCAGCGTTTTCGATAATTACAACCGACCCTTCGACGTCGCCTGTTTCGCGTTGTTCGTCGCGCTGTTCGGGGTGCTCGCCTGGCGTCGCCGGCTGCGGCTCGAACTCGCGGCTTGGTCTTGGCGTCGCCGTGGTGCTTGTCGCCTATCTGCTGCTGCCGAGCCAGATGCTGTCAGGCTCGGGGGTCGATCGCCGGCTGCCGCTCGCCCTTTTCCTGTTGCTGATCGCGGCAACCGCGCCGCACCGATTGCCGCGCCGCGCCGCCCTCACGATCGGCATCGCCGTGGCCGCCATCTTCATCGCGAGGATGGCGGTTATCGAGAAGGTGTGGCTGGACGCGAGCCGCGCCTACGCCGCCGACATCGCCGCGATCGACACGCTGCCCGGAAGCGCCAAGCTGGCTGTCGCCTACCCCGACCGTGAGACCAACGCCGGCGGCATCCCCGAGCTGCACGTCGCGACGCTGGCCGCGATGCGCCGCGAGGCTTTCGTGCCGACGCTCTTCGCCTATGCCTCGCAGCAGCCGATCGCTTTGCGTCCGCCGTACGACGCGCTGGCCGGCGCGACCTCGCCGAATTGGATCTGGGGCGGGTTTGTCGAGGGCACCGCGACCGAGCGCGCCGCATCGGCCGCGGTACTGAAGGATTATGATTTCGTCGTGTTCGCCGCCCGCGACCCCTTTACCGTGCCGGCGAATGCCTGCCTCGTCCCGACACCGTCGCCGCCGCACTTCCGCCTGTTCAGGCTGCGGTCGGACGCGGCCTGCTGATCACCGGCAGAGCGCCGGCCAATGCTGCTCGTGCTGCCAGCGCGACAGCGCGATGCCGGCGGAATACGGCCAGGCGCCAAGCTCATGCCATCCGCCGGAATCGTGCTTGAGCAGTACCGCTTGGCCCGCCGGCAGCCCGTCCAGCCCTTGCGGCACGCAGGAGATGACCGCGAGGGGGTAACCTGCGGCGGTCGCCTGATCGAGCGTCGCCATGTCCGCCGTCGTATAGCGCTTGAGGTCGAGGCCGCGGCGGCGCGGCGGCACGCTCGCGAGATAACTGCCGAGCAAATCGCCGACCTCGCCGTCGTCGCGCGGCAGCAGCAGCGCCACTCGGTCGCCGTCGTGCAAAAACGGCTTCAGCTCGCTCGCCAGATCCCAGACCAGCGGCTGCGGCATCTCGATGTCGAAGCGCAGCCGCTCGGCAAACGCGACCGGGGCGAGCAGCGCAATGACCAGCGCCGCCGCGCCGCCGTAGCGGCGGATCCGGGCCTTTGCCTCCCCGCCGGCAAGAAACTCGCGTACCGCCAGCGCCAGCGATAGCACCAGGATCAACGACAGATGCGTGTTGTAGCGGAAATAGGAATGCGCCTCGGTCGCCATCTCGGCCGAGAAATGGGCGACATAGGTCACCACCAGAAAGCCGTTGTAGAGGAAGAAGGTGGCCGCGTTGAACGCGAGGAACCGCGTCGCCCGCGACCAGCCGCGACGGCGCAGCATTACCGCCAGGCAGCCGAAAGAGACCAGCTCGCCGGCAAAATAGATCGGCTTTGCCGCCGTGGCGTCAGCGATGCCGCGAAGCGTCTCGGGCAGCAGCGCCCAGTTCCATTGGCTGAGCGGCAACGGCTCAAGCTCGGCAACACCGGCGTGGGCGGCGTAAAACCGCCACACCGCGTAGATCAGCGCCGCCGGAATCAACGCCAGCACGGCGCCGCCGACGAGTTTCCGCCGCGGCGCGCCAGGCTCGATCAACGCGAGAACGACCGCCGCGCCAAACACCGCCAGCACCAACCCGATCCCCGACTGCTTGGTGTTGATCATCGCCGCGAGGATCAGCGACAGTTCGAGACCGCGCGGGCGGCCCTCTTGCGCCTCGACATAAAGGCAGGCGGCGAGCAGCGCCGTCACCGCCAGCGCCGTCTCGCCATAGGCCGAGAAGTGAAAACGCGGCACGAAGCCGGGATCGAGCAGCGTCACCAGCAGCATGCCGAGCGCGGTCATGCGCCATGACGGCGCGCCCCCCGGGCGTTCCAGCGCGCGGGCGATCGCCAGCCCGGCCACAAGCCGCAGCATGATGTTGACCAGCGACATCCCGGCCGCGGCGTAGTCGCGCCACACGAGCGAACCGAGAAAGGCGAGAAACTGCGTGTCGTACGGCGCCGCCGGGAACATCGAATAGCTCGGCGGCGAGGCGGCGTTCGGCAGGCGCGCGTAATCGACGAGGTAATCGGCGTTCGGCAGCAGGTTGAGGAAGGTATCGACCTGCGACGGCCGCACCGCCGCCATCACCGCCCAGAGCGGCAAGGTCACCAGCAGCAGCCGGCCGAGTGCGACCCAATCGCTTCGCTGCGTTCGCCAGGCCGGCGCAAGCTGCGCCACCAACACCACGACCACGACGGCGATCACCGGGATGCGCAGGCTCAGCGGCAGAAACACGCCCCACAGGGTCAGCACCAAGCACAGCGCGCCCCAGCCCGCGCCGATGCGGAACTCGGCGGCGGCGCTTCTGCCGCCGACCGTCGTCCCGATCAGCAGCAGGATTGCGGCGATTCCCCAAGTGATAACGACGGCGAGGAGATTGATGAGACCGGGAAGATAAAGCGCCATGCGAGGCTAGCGTGGCTCCGCTACAGCGCCAGCAGCGTGCGCTTGGCGATGAACTCGTCCTCGGTCAGGAGGCCCGCGTCGCGCAACTCGATGAGCATGCGCAAATACGCGGCCCGACCAGGCACGCCGATCGCCGTCACCCTGCCGACACGCAGCTCGACCGGGACCCCACCCTGCTGCAGCAGCACAAACGCGACGCCGAGTACGATCGCCGCCAGCATGAACAACAGGCCGCTGTAGGGATGAGCCGAGACGAGATCCATCAGCGCCGCGACAAACGTCACGATGCCGCTCGCGGCAATCGCGAAGCGTGCACTGACCACCGCGACGAGCTGTCGGCAAACAAACCAATAGAGGATCGCGAGCAGCGCCAGCACCAGCAGTACGCCGAGCCACTCGCCACGCGCCGCCAGGACGATCGCCAGCAACGCCTCGACGGCAAGCGCGGCGAGCACCGAATAGCTCAGCGCCTCGGGCAGGTTCGGAACCGTGATGCGCGGCATCGGCGTCCCCCTGTTAGGGTGTCTTCCCCTATTGCTTCGCGCTGGCGGGCGCGGCGGTATTTTCCCCCAATTCGAGCCGCTCGATATTGGTTCTGGCGGCTTCCGACGCCGCGGTGCCGGGGGCAAGCTCGGAGACGCGGACCCAATCGCGGCGCGCGCCGTTGAGATCGCCCTTCAGCCGCAGGATATCGCCGCGTTCGAGCAGCGCCGACACCGAGTTCGGCGCGAGCGTTACCGCCTTGTCGATGTCGATCAATGCGGCATCGAGCTTACCGAGTTCACGATTGGCCGAGGCGCGGTAGACGAGCGCGTCGAGCCGGTTCGGGTCGCTCGTCAGTACCTTGTCGAGATCGGCGACCGCCTTGTCGAACCAGCCTTCGCTGCCCGCGGCCTCCGCGCGATCGACCAGCAGGTCGGCATCGCTGGGCAACAGGTTGAGGGCCGCCGTGTCGTCGGCGAAGGCACGCGCCGGATCGCCCTGCAACAGCCAGGCCTGCGCCGCCTGATCGAGCACGTCGGCGCGCAGCGAATCGGGCGCATGATCCATTGCCTTGGCGAGCTCTTCGAGATGCGCGGCGCCGTCCTTGTATTGCTTCAACCCGACGAGAGCGACGGCATAGCAATGGTCGGCCGGATGCCCCCCGCCGCGCGACTGCCAGTGCTCGGCCAAGTCGCGGGCAGCGGCCGGATCGGTCTTAGCGAGGCTCAGACAATGCTCATAGGTCGCCTCGTCACCCGCGGCGTTGTGCGGCGACCCGCCGGGTGCGGTGCGCTGAGGCGGGACATAGCGAGGAGGTGCCGGCTTGGGCGCCGGCGCGGCCGACATCGGCGGCCCCATCTGGTCGGCAGCTCCCGCGGCGTGCGTGGCCACCGGCGAGAGCACCGCGATCCAGGCCGTCACAAAGATAATCGCCGCCGCCTGCCTCATCGTGCCGCCGCCCTCAGCCGCATTTCGGACGCATCGATAGCACACTCGCGCCACTCATCGAACCGCCGTCGTTGCGGCGCGAAACCGCGTGGCGCTACGATGCAGCAGCGGGAGGAAGGGCGGCTATCCATTGGCATTCGCGCGTTTACGCCAGGCGGCCGGCGGCTTCGGTAATGTTGGCCTCGCCCTCTCCCACCGCAACTACCGCGTCTATATCAGCGGCAACGCGATCCAGCTGATCGGCACTTGGATGCAGCGCGTCTCCGGCGGTTGGCTGGCCTGGACGCTGACCCATTCCGGCGCGTGGCTCGGCATGATGTCGTTGGCGGAGTTCCTGCCAGTGCTGTTCTTGGCGCCGCTCGCCGGGGTCATGGCCGATCGGCGCGATCGGGTGACGATCATCCGCATCACCCAGCTGATCGGCTGCGGCCAGGCGATCCTGTTGGCGACGCTCGTCTTCACCAACCTCATCTCGATCCATCTGCTGTTCGCGCTGGTGATGCTGCTCGGCATCAACCAGGGCATCGCCCAGCCCGCGCGCCTCGCGCTGATCCCAACGCTGGTCGACCGCGAGGCGCTGCCCTCGGCGTTGGCGATCAACTCGATCGTGTTCAACGCCGCGCGGTTTATTGGGCCGGCGATCGCCGGCGTGCTGATCGCGCGGATCGGGATCGGGTCCGCCTTTGCCGCCAATGCGTGCACCTATATCGCCTTCCAGATTTCGCTGGCCAATCTGCGCGACATCCCCAAGCTGCCGATGCGCGCCGCGCAAAATGCCGTGAGGGCCTCGCTCGAAGCCTATTCTTACGCCAGCCGCCATCCCGGCATCGCGCCGATGCTGCTGCTCTTCGCGGTGACGACGATCGGCACGCGCGGCTTTATCGAGCTGTTCCCGGGCTTTGCCGACAGCGTGTTCCACCGCGGGCCGCAAGGCCTGGCGATGCTGACATCGACCGTCGGCCTCGGCGCGATCTTTGGCGGCGCATGGATGCTGATCCGCTCGCAGATCAGCGGGCTGACGACGATCGTGCTGGCCAACACGCTGATCATGTCGCTGGCGATCGTCGCCTTCACCGCGACCGACGTGTTCGTGATGGCGCTGCCCTGCGTATTCATCGCCGGGACCGCGATGGTGATCACCGGCATCGGCGCGCAGACGCTGATCCAGGCCTCGACCGACCGCAGCATGGCGGGCCGGGTCATGGCGCTTTACGGCATGATCTTTCGCGCCGGCCCGGCGCTCGGCGCGGTGATCATGGGCACCGCCAGCGAGCATCTCGGGCTGCGTCTGCCGCTGGCGATCGGCGCGGTGACATCGTGCGGCTGCTGGGCGCTGACCCTCAACCGCAAAAAAGCGATCGTCGCTTCGCTCGAAGATGCTCTGCCGGAAGACGAGGCCGTCGCGGAGCGCGGCGCTTGAGGCTCCTCGTCTTCGGCCTCGGCTACACGGCGAAGGCGTTCGTGCGGCGGCTCGAGCCGGCGTGGACCGTCACCGGCACATCGCGCATTGGCGACGCCGGCTCCTTCCGCTTCGACCGCGAACACAGGCTGCCAGCCGCCGCGTTTGACGGCGTCACGCACCTCCTCGTGTCGGTGCCACCTGATGAAGCGGGCGACCCAACGCTCGACGCTCACGGCGCCGATATCGCCGCGCTTAAGGGGCTTCAGTGGCTCGGCTATCTGTCGACAACCGGCGTCTACGGCACGCGCGACGGCGGTTGGGTCGATGAAGGCTCCGAACTTCGTCCCACCAGTGCGCGCGCCGAACGCCGTGCGGCGGCGGAGCAAGGATGGCTGAAGCTTGGAGCGCATGTCTTCCGGCTCGCCGGCATTTACGGCCCCGGCCGCAGCGTCTTCGATACGCTGCGCGCCGGCGGGGCGAAGCGCACCGATGCCGGCGGCCAGGTCTTCTCGCGCATCCATGTCGACGATATCGCCACGGTGCTGCTGGCCTCGATCGCCCGACCGCGACCCGGCGCAATCTACAATGTCTGCGACGGTGAACCGGCGGCGCAGGAAGCGGTTGTCGCTCATGCCGCGTCGTTGCTCAGCATGGCGGCGCCGCCATTGGTGCCGCTGGCCGAAGCCGAGCTGTCGCCGATGGCGCGCAGCTTCTGGGCCGACAACAAGCGCGTCTCCAACGCCTTGATCAAGCGAGAGCTCGGTGTGGTCCTTGCCTATCCGAGCTATCGTGAGGGATTGGCGGCCGTTTTAGCCGCAGGCGGCTAACGCTTGCCTCAACGGCCGCCGTCCGGCATCGTCGGCGCAACGCGCGCGACCCGAGGGAGGACTACCATGCCGACGTACAATATCCTGATGATGGGGGCCTCTTACGGCTCGCTGCTGGCGACCAAGCTGCTGTTCGGCGGCCACAAAATCACCATGGTCTGCCTGCCGAACGAGGTCGCGGCGTTCAACAGCGACGGCGCGCATGTGCGGATGCCGGTGCGCGGCCGCGCAACACCGGTCGACCTCGACTCGCGCAAGCTGCCGGGAAGCCTGCGGGCCGCCGGCACCGGCGACGTCAATCCCAAGGATTACGACCTCGCCGTGCTGGCAATGCAGGAGCCGCAATACCGCCTGCCCGGCGTGCGCGAGCTGCTCGACGGGCTGGCGCGGGCCCAGGTGCCGTGCATGTCGATCATGAACTTTCCCCCGCTGCCCTATCTGGCGCGCATCTCGGGTCTCAACACCGATGCGCTAAGGTCTTGTTTTACCGACGCCACGGTATGGGACAACTTCACTCCGGGCAAAGTCACACTGTGCAGCCCCGACCCGCAAGCGATCCGTCCGCCCGGCGAGAAGATCAATTTCCTGTTGGTCACGCTGCCAACCAATTTCAAATCCGCCCGCTTCGAGAGCGATGCCGACACGCAGATCCTCAAAAACCTCCAGGCCGATGTGGACGCCATCAAGTACGACCCGGGCGACGGTGAGCAGATCGACCTGCCGGTCAAGCTCAAGGTGCATGACTCGATCTTCGTCCCGCTCGCTAAATGGTCGATGCTGCTCACGGGCAACTATCGCTGCATCACCGCAGACGGCGCGATCGACATCAAGGACGCGGTGCATGCCGATCCGGAGAAGTCGCGCTCGATCTACAACTGGGTCATGGAAGTATGCGTCAAGCTCGGCGCCGACCGGAACGACCTCGTGCCGTTCGAGAAATACGCCAGTGCGGCGCACGGGCTGGTGCGGCCGTCCTCGGCGGCGCGCGCGATCAATAACGGCGCGCAGTTCATCGAGCGCACCGACCGGCTCGTGCAACTCCTCGGCGCGCAGCTCGGCATGAGCAATCCGATCGTCGACGCGACCGTGAAGCAAGTCGACACACGGCTGGAAGCGAACCGCAAGAAGGCCGCCTGAGGCTATCGTCGGGACGATGAAGGGCAACGTCCTCGGCTTCGATCCCGACAGCAACAGCGGTGCCATTAGCGGGCATGACGGCCAGCGCTACGATTTTGTGCGCCTGGAATGGCGCGGCGCGGGCCGGCCGTCTCGCGGGCTCACGGTGGATTTTATCGCCGAGGGCGGGCGGGCGACGCAGATTTACCCGCTGGGCCAGCAATTCGACCCGCAGGAAGGCTCGACCGCCAATACCATCTATATCCTCTATCTTCGGCCTAATGGTGCCGCTCACGCCGCTCATCGGCGTCATCATGGCCTACGTGAATCACGGCGACGCGCCGGAAGCACTGCAGACCCATTACCGCTTCCAGATCCGCACGTTCTGGATCGGCATGCTATACGGCCTGATCGGCCTGCTGACCTTCATCCTCGTCATCGCCGTTTTCTGGCTGGTCTTCGTTCTGATCTGGTGGATCGTGCGCTGCGTCAAGGGGATGCAGGCGATCTCGTCGGGCAAGCCCTATGCGTATCCGGCCAGCTGGCTTTGGTAGGAAGCTCGCGGTTTGCGCTCACCAGCATTGGACCCGAGCAACTACCGCTTGGGCGCGGCAAATTGTACACTCCCCTCGGGACAATTGAGGGGCCGTCATGCGAGGCAATGTCATCGGGTTCGACCCCGATACCAATACCGGCGCGATCAGCGGGCATGACGGCAACCGCTATGATTTCGTTACCCAGGACTGGCGCGGACGCAGCCAACCGCGGCATGGCGACATCGTCGACTTCCAGGCGCAGGGCGGCCGCGCCCTCGACATCTATCTGATCGCGCCGGAATACGTCCCACCCGGTTTCTGGCGCTTCTATTTCTCACCAACAGGCAGGCTTTCTCGATCTCAATTTTGGTTGAGGTGGGTATTACCGGTCACTGTTATCGGAATCATTCTGTTTCTAATTACTTTCATCGTTGCCATTATATCGTGGGGGCCTTCTTCTTCAGATTTGCAAAATCGCTCTGATTTGGAAGAGCATTTCAGAGATATAATCACGGTTTATGCGATTACATTCTTTCTGGTTACCGTATGGACCGACTGTATTGTTCTGGCTAAACGTATGCATGATCGAGACAAACCAGGCTGGATGGTTTTCTTCTGCTTGATTCCCCGAATAGCATCGATGGTCTCGAGCGGTGTCGCTTCGGGAATTTTTGGTCTTATAGGCCTCGTCATCTTCATATGGTTCTTTATCGAGTTCGGCTGCCTGCGCGGCACCGTCGGCCCCAACCGCCACGGCCCGGACCCCGTCCGCTAAGCTGCTGCGCCAAGAGCAAAAGGGCCGGAAAATCCCGGCCCTTTCGCGTCGCAACGAGCATGTCAGCACGAGGAACTGTCGCCACCCCCGCCAAAGTCGTCGCCACCACCAGAATCTCCACCGCCACCATAGTCGCCGCTGTCGCCGCCGCCGCTGAAGTCTCCGCCGCCGCCGTAATCGCCGCCCCCACTGTTATCGCCGCCACCGCCATAGTCGCCGCCGCCGCCGTAATCCCCCGCGGCGCCTTGGTTGTCGCCGTAGTAATTGTTGACCACAGTCTCGCCGAGCCCGCCCTGCATGCCGCCCATGCCCATGCCGCCGCCAAGGCCGCCCGCGAACCCATGCCCGAACAGCGAGGAGATGCCTTCGAACAGCAAGGCGCCGCCCGCGACGCCGGCCGCGGTTGTCGCGGCCGAACGCAGGAAGCTGTTGCCACCACCGCCGGCGCCGCCGCCGAACATGCCTCCCGCCGTCTGGGGCTGAGCATAGCCAGGCTGCGGCTGCGCGTAGCCGGGCTGGGCGTATTGCGGAGGCGGCGGAGGCGCCGCCGACTGCACCCGCGTCCACGGACCACCGCTGGGCGGGACGCTGGGCCCGGGCGCCGGCTGTTGGCTGCGGCCGAACAAGCCGCCGAGGAAACTTGTCGGCTGCTGCTGCGGCGCCGGCAGGCTCGCCACCTGTTTTTCAAGCTCGGCGATGCGGTTTTGCGCGTTGTGCAACGACAGGTCCTGGATCAGCACGGTTTGCACCAGGTAGTAGGGCGCGTCCGGCATCTGGGTCATCGCCTGGCGGATCATCGTGTCAGCCTCGGCGTCCTTGGGCTGCCCGGCCGCGCTTTGCAGACGGGTAAGCAAGGTGGTGATCAGTTCGCGTTCTTGGGGTTCCATGGGTTCTGCCCGTTGGCTCGGGGGCTTTCTCGCAAAGCCCGTTGGCGCTGCCGGTCGCGGAGCGTCGCGCAAGATGTGGGGAGCCGAGAAGGCGCGTCAATAAGGCGATGTCGCGCTTCTCGACGCGCTCGCGGGGAATACGCGGCGGCCAGACGCGCGACCCAGTCCGCCTGGCCAGCTAGCCGCGGTACTGATTTTCGAAACCTGCCCAGCATTGGTCATAATCGCGTTGCAGCGCGGGGGTGGTGAGTGCGAATTCGGCGGGTTGAATCACCAGCCGCGTCTCGAACATGAAGGCCAGCGTGTCGGCGATTTTTTGCGGCTGAAGCTCCGCAGTCGTGGCTCGCTCGAACGTCGCGCGGTCCGGGCCGTGCGCGGCGAACGAATTGTGCAGCGACGCTCCGCCGGGCAGGAACCCCTGGGCCTTGGCGTCGTAGACGCCGTGGATCAGGCCCATGAACTCGCTCATCAGATTGCGGTGGAACCACGGCGGGCGAAACGTGTCCTCTGCGACCATCCAGCGCGGCGGGAAGACAACAAAGTCGCAATTGGCGGTGCCGGGCGCGTCGGTCGGGGCGGTCAGCACGGTGTAGATCGACGGGTCGGGGTGATCGAAGCTCGCCGTACCCAAGGTCATGAACCGGCCGAGATCGTATTTATACGGCGCGTAATTGCCGTGCCAGGCGACCACGTCGAGCGGCGAATGGTCGAGCGTCATCGCCCACAAGTTTCCGGCGAATTTGACAACGCTCTCGATCTCGCTGCGGCGCTCCTCGTACCAGGCGGCCGGCGTCAGGAAATCGCGCGGGTTCGCAAGTCCGTTGGCGCCGATAGGCCCCAGTTCAGGCAGCGTGAAGAGCGCGCCGTAATTCTCGCAAACATAACCTCGCGCCGCCCCATCCGGCAGTTCTACGCGGAAGCGAATACCGCGCGGGACGACCGCTATTTCACCGGGAGCGGCGTCGATAACGCCGAGTTCCGTGCGCAACAGCAATCTCCCCTGCTGCGGCACGATCAGCAATTCTCCATCGGCGTCGCTGAACACCCGGTCGGTCATCGACCTCGTGGCGCGGTAGATGTGGATCGCGATGCCGGTGCGTGACGCAACGTCGCCGTTGCCGCCCATTGTCGCAATGCCGTCGATGAAATCGACGGGCGCGGTCGGCAGGGGCAGCGGATCCCAGCGCAGCCGGTTCGGCGATGGCTCGGCCTCTGCAAACGGCGCGCTGCGCCACAGCCCGTTATCGATGCGGCGGAACGGCGCGTGCATCGCCGACGGCAGAATGCGGTAGAGCCAGGAGCGCCGGTTGGCATGGCGTGGCGCGGTGAACGGAGTGCCCGAAAGCTGCTCGGCATAGAGGCCAAGCGGCGGGCGCTGCGGCGAATTTTGGCCTTTGGGCAGCGCGCCTGCCACGGCCTCGGTCGCATGCTCGTTGCCGAAACCGGAGAGGTAGGCGAGCGGCGGGTCGATCATGGCGTTGCTCTCCCTTGCCTCTCGGCGTGGTAAGCCCCTGTCCCGCGCGAGATCACCTGGTCGTCCGGCATCACCTCGCCCGGCCCGATTTCCGCCCGGGCTTTCGCCGCGTCGTAAAGCGGCGCAAAATCGATCTCGGCGAGGTGCAGCAGATCGTTCAGCGAGTCGAGGACGAAATAGGTCTCCTGGAAATCGTCAATCCGGTAGCGCGTGCGCATCACCCGAGCAAGTTTAAATTTCAATCGATTAGGCGACCTGTCTTCGAGCGCGAACTGAGTTTCGGCGAAGGAGGAAACGATCCCCGCGCCGTAGATGCGTAAATCCTCATGCTGCGTTAGGAGACCGAATTCGACGGTAAACCAGTAGACCCGCGACAATTGTTCGATGGCGCCGAGCCGCTGCGCGCGAAGCCCGCCCACGCCATAGGCCTGCAGGAAATCGGCGAGCACCGGATGCATCAGCATCGGGACATGGCCGAACACGTCGTGAAAAACGTCAGGCTCCTCGATGTAGTCGAGCTGATCCGGCCGGCGGATGAATTGCCCGGCCGGGAACCGCCGGTTGGCGAGATGGTCGAAAAACACCTCGGGCGGCACCAGCCCCGGCACCGCGACCACCTGCCAGCCGGTGCGCCGCATCAGCACGTCCGAAAGCCTGCGGAAATCGGGGATCGTGTCGGCGCCGATCGGCAGCGCCTCCATCCCGGCGAGATACTCGTCGCATGCCCGGCCCGGCAGCAGCTTTGCCTGGCGTTCGTGCAGCGTCCGCCAAGTCGCATGCTCGGCTTGGGTGTAGTTCTCCCAGTTCTGATCGATCGTCCAGTCGGCACGATGCGGCGGCGCCGCGTCACCGGCCAACAAACCGTGCTTGGTAAAGTCACCGTCCGGCATCGCCGCCCTCATGCCCGCAATACGCCACGCTGCATCTGTTCGAGCTCGATCGACTCGAACAGGGCCTTGAAATTGCCTTCGCCAAAACCTTCGTCGCCCTTGCGTTTGATGATCTCGTAGAAGACCGGGCCAATCACCGTTTCGGTGAAAATTTGCAACAGCAGTCCCTCTTCGCCGCCGTCGATCAGGATTTTGTCGCGCTTGAGTCGCGCCGCATCCTCGCCGTGGCCCGGTAATCGCTTGTCGACCAGCTCGTAATAGGTATCGGGCGTGTCGAGGAAGGCGACGCCTTTGGCTCGCAGTGCCTCCACAGTCCGGTAGATATCGTTTGCCGCCAGCGCGATGTGCTGGATGCCCTCGCCGTGATACGCCTGAAGGTATTCCTCTATCTGATCGATCCTGCCGGGGTGGCCGCCCAATTCGTTGATTGGGATGCGGATTTTGCCATCGGGGCTGGTCATCGCCCGGCTCTTGATGCCGGTGAGCTTGCCCTCGATGTCGAAATAGCGGATTTGGCGGAAGTTGAAGAGCCGCTCGTAAAACCCGGCCCACACATCCATGCGGCCCTGGTGGACGTTATGCGTCAAGTGATCGATCGCGGTGAGCCCGACCCCTTGGGGGCTTTGCTCGACGCCCGGCAACGGCACGAAATCGACGTCGTAGATCGTGCCGCCCGCCCCATAGCGGTCGACGAGGTAGATCAGGCTGCCGCCAATCCCCTCGATCGCCGGGATGTTCAATTCCATCGGTCCGACGCGGCCCTCGACCGGCCTGGCGCCGAGCTCGATCGCACGGCGGTGCGCCGCCGCGGCATCAGTCACGCGAAACGCGATCGCGCAAATGCTGGGGCCGTGCAGCCGCGCGAAGCTTTGCGCGAAACTTTCCGGCTCGGCATTGACGATGAAGTTGATGTCACCCTGGCGATAGAGCGTCACTCGCTTTGAGCGATGCCGCGCCACGGCGCTGAAGCCCATTCGCTGGAAAACGGCACCGAGTGCCGCCGGATCCGGCGCGGTGTATTCGACAAACTCGAACCCATCCGTCCCCATCGGATTATTCCACAGGTCGCGCCGTTCTGCCGCCATCCGCCGCCTCCTGAAGCGATAACGCCTTCAGCCTCAAGGTGGTGCGCGCACCGCGCTATTTCCGCGCATAATACAGGCTTTCGGACATCTTTTTGCGGTATAAAAGCATCTATCTGAAATTTCACGCGGATTTCACGCATGGCCGACCTCGACATTTTCGACCGCCGCATCCTCACCGCCTTGCAGCGAGACGGCCGCATGACCAGCGTGGCGTTGGCCGAAATCGTTCATCTGTCACCGTCGCAATGCGCCCGCCGCGTACAGCGTCTGGAAGAAATGGGCGTCATTCGCTCTTATCGAGCGGTGCTCGACCCGGCCGCGCTCGGTCTCGGCATCGCCGGCGTGGTCAGCCTCAGCCTCGAAAAGCACGCGAAGAGCAACATTCAGGACTTGCAGCGCGAAATTGCCGCGCGGCCGGCGATCGTCGAGTGTCTGTCGGTAACCGGCGACAGCGACTACCAGCTACGCATCGTCGCACGCGATCTGCGCGAGTTCTCCGACCTGCTGATGCATTCGATCGTGCCGATGCCTGGTGTCTCGACCACCCGATCGAGCATCATCCTCGAACAGGTCAAACCTTTCGCCGCGCTGCCGATCCCGGAAGAGTGATCACCCGGCCGGCGCGGCCGACCCGCGGCGCAGCAGGAACATGCGCAGCGCGCCGTAATGCTTGGCCGCCTCGGTATTGCCGACATATTCGCAGACAAAATCGCGGGCATTGTAGAGCGCCAGCACCGCCGCCATCGTCTCGGTGACATAGACGCTGCCCTCCGGCGTCACCGGCTCGATGCGGGCGGCGCGGCTGACATGCACGCCGAAGAAATTCTCCTTGTCGAGCACCGGATCGCGCGCGCTGTAAGCGGGCCCGAGGTGGAGGCCGATGCGCAATCCCATATCGGCCGGCAGCCTTTCGGAAGCGAGATCAAACCGAGCCACCGCCTCCTGTAGCTCCAGCGCGCAGGCTGCTGCCTTGCCGGCATCGTCGAACACCAAAAAAAGCCCGTCGCCCCAGGTATTGGCCAGGAGGATATCGGACCCGCGCGCCGCGATGACCCGCGCGAAGCAGCCGAGCACCAGCTCGATAAAACGCGGTAGCTGGTCGTCGCGCAGCCCACTGAAGCCGTGCACGTCGCCAAACAGCATGGCGCGCGGCCGCCGTTCGATGCCACGGCGCGCCGAGGCTTGCCCGGCCGACGGCCGATAGCCATTGCCGACCGTGATCACCTTGCGCGGCAAGCCCGCATTATCCCATATCGCCATATCGGCAGCGGTGCCGGCGGGCCCGGCGGATTGCGCGCCGTCCCAAACCACCATCTGCTCGGCCGACGCCGAGAGGTGGCGCGCGCGCAGCAGCGCCAGCCCCATCGCCAATTGACTGCAGTAGCCGAACAAATGGTCGTCGCCGAGATAGCGGTCCTCCGTCGCGAAGTGCACCGCTCCGTTCGCCAACGCTGCGCCGTAGCATTTCTCGAACCGCTCGATCCATCCGGGACCCGCCGGCCGCACCGAAACCTCGACGAATTCGTCGCGGTCGAACGGCAGCACCAGGTGCAGCCCAGCGCCGCGCGCCAGCAGTGCTTCGGCGAACAGGATATCGGCGCCGGCGGCGAGCGAGCCGTAACCGAACCCGACATCCTCGTCAGCGAGCAGCTTTTGAATGGCCTCCTTGACCATCTCCTCCTGGTCGGCCGGGAAGCGACCCGGCGCGCCTGGCGCAGCGATGATATGCCCGCCATAATGGACGACCCGCGGCGGGGCCAGCGCGTCCCGCCACGCTTCCGCAACTCCCTTGGCGTCGACCACCAGGCGGAGCTGCCGTACCGTCGCCGCCATGCCGCGATAATCCGCCTGCGCCTCGCGACGCATCTGCGCGCGCAGCCCCTGGGCCGCCTCGCGAGCCTGCGCGACGTCGCCAAGGATCAGCCGGGCTTCGACCTCGGTCGCGACCTCATAGTAGTTTTTCCGCTCGGGCGCATGGATTGCGAGCTGGTCGAGAACCTCGCCGGCAAGCACCATGGCGCCCCGCTCGTCGCCCGCCAAGAGCAGCAATGTCGCGCCGTTGATGCCGGGATAATAGGCTTCCGGATGCCCCGCATGCTGCGCGCGCCGGTAGACGGCGGCATAGGCCTCCGCGGCCGCCTTCAGCAGCCCCGCGCGACGCGTGCCCGACGCGGCGAGAGCGGCATCTTTCATCAGCCGCGGCCGCAAGGCAGCGATGTCGAGGCCCATCGGCTTCATGATCGAAGCCTCTATGCGATGGTCGAGGCGCAACCGATCGAGCAGGTCGAAGGCTTGCGGAGTCGCTCCGGTCGAAGCGAGGCACAACACCCCGCGGTAACCGAGCGGCACATCGTAGGGAAATTGCACCAGGGCTTGGCGCGCCAAATCAAAGGCGCGGAACAGCTCGCCCTCACGCTCGCAACGGCGCACCTCGGCGAGCCATTGCTGCGGCGTTTCCCAGGCCGGTCCAGTCTTGTCGTCGTCGATCATCGGCAATCTGAATGCCAGAAATGCCGCCCAGGAGCCAGAGCGGCGAGACGCCGAACCTCTCGTTCAGGCACGCACCGGGTCGGTCGGCCAAATCCACTTAGCGAACAGAAGCAGCAGGCCAAAGGCGATGGGGCCATGCGGGTTGGCGTGACCCACCTGCACCCGCGATTAAGAAATAAATCGTCGTTCCCGATCTCAAAAAATCCAGAAGCGTTTGTTTCATCAAGGTATATCGCGGAAATCGGCAAGTATAAGAGAAATTGGATCGTTTTGTGATCGGTTATGTTGGAAGTCGAACCGTTTTTTTTGGATAGGAGTTTTCATGAGGCGGATCTTTGTTTTTGCAACCAGCGCGGCAGTCTTGCTCGGCACGGCCAGTTTGGCGGTCGCGCAGCCGGCCTATGGACCCAATGCTGCGTATTATCCGGGCTATGCCGAACCCGCGCCACCGCCATCGGCTGTCTATGCTCCGCCGTCGGCGGTTTATGCGCAGCCCAACTGGGACGGCACCCATAGCGGTGGCGGCGCCGCGCGCGCTTATTCGTACGGGGGCGCTCAGAAATCCAACTAGAGTGATGCGGCCACCGCCTGACCGCGGTGGCCGCTGCTCCCGGACCGGCAGGTGTCGTCAGGCGATCGAAGCCGCGAGTTTTGATAAATGATAGCCGTTGTCGCCGAAGCTGTGCTCGATGACCATGCAGCGGCGGAAGTAGTGCCCGACCGCGTATTCGTCGGTCATGCCGATGCCGCCGTGCAGTTGCACCGCGTTTTGCGACACGAAGCGCGCCGCCTGGCCGACGCCGACCTTTGCCGTCGAAAGGTCATGATCGCGTTGCGCGGCGTTTTCGTCATCGATCATCACAGCCGCAAGCATCGCCAGTGAGCGGCCTTGCTCCATGGCGATCATCATCTCGGTCGCGCGATGCTGCAGCGCTTGGTTATCACCGATGGGGCGGCCGAATTGCACCCGCGTCTTGAGATACTCAACCGTCATATTGAGCATCGTTTCCATAGCGCCGACCGCTTCGGCGCTGGTCGCGGCGATGCCAGCCTGGTAGACGCGTTCGATGACGGCGAGCCCGTGCCCCGGCTCGCCGAGCGCATCCGCCTCAACCCCTGACAATGCAATATCCGCGGCATGCGTGCCGTCGCGCATCGGATAGCCGCGCCGCGCGACACCGCTCGAATTCGGGTCGACCAGAAACAGACCAAGGCCGTCGGGGTCGTGCCGCTCACCCGAGACGCGCGCGCTGACAATCAGCCTGGCGGCGCTGTCGCCGTGCATGACCACCGATTTCGCGCCATCGAGCCGCCAACCCGACCCGGTCTTGGTCGCCGTCGTCACCACGTCGGTGAGGTCGTAGCGCGCTTGGCGCTCGCCATGCGCCAAGGCAAGACGCAGGCTGCCGTCGGCGACTTGGGGGATCAGCGTTTCTAGCTGCGACGCGCTGCCGGCGAGCTTCAGCGCGGTGCCGGCGAGCACGACGGTCGCCAAATACGGCTCGAGCGCGATCACCCGGCCGAGCGCCTCCATGACCACCATCGTCTCGATGCCGCCGCCGCCGAACCCGCCATATTCCTCGGCGAAGGGCAGCCCAAGGAGGCCGAGCGCGGCGTATTGCGCCCACATCGCCCGGCTGAAGCCTTCGGGCTCGGCCATATAGGCCTTGCGCTGAGCGAACTCGTAGCTGTCGCCGAGCAGCCGGTCGAGGCTCTCGCGCAACAACCGCTGCTCTTCGGTAAATTCGAAATCCATAGGAAAAATTCCTGCAAGAAAGTTGTTTCGTTTCCCCCGCGAAAGCAGGGGCCCAGGGGCAACTGATCCGTCACTCGCTCTGGGTCCCCGCCTTCGCGGGGAAGACGAGGAAAGTGCGTTAGAACCCCAACACAGCCTTGGCGACGATGTTCTTCATGATCTCGTTGGTGCCGCCATAGATCGAAGCGGCGCGCAGCATCAGATAGCCGCGGGTGGTCTCGCCCGGCCAGGCGGGACCGAGCTCCGGCTCGTTCGACAGCGCCTGCAATTCCGCCGCCCAGTCCGGCATCGACAACGGTCCGCCGACATCCATCACCATCTCGGTCGTCGATTGCAGCAGCTCGGTGCCCTTGATCTTCAGAACCGAGGTGAGCGGGTCCGGCTTGCCGCTGTCCTTGTTCTTGTCGTGCGCCGAGATGACCCGCAGGTTGGTGATGTCGAGCGCCTTGATATCGACCTCGAACTGCGCAACGCGCTGGCGGAAGGTCGGGTCTTCGATCAGCGGCCTGCCGTTCTGCATGACCTCGTGCGCTTTCTCGATCGCGGTGCGCACCCGCTCCTTCGACTTGCCGATCCGGGCGATCCCGGTGCGCTCGTTGCCGAGCAGATATTTGGCGACATCCCAGCCCTTGTTCTCCTCGCCGACGCGCATCGCTACCGGCACCTTGACGTCGTCGAAAAAGACTTCGTTCAAGTGATGGGTGCCGTCGATCGAGATGATCGGGCGCACGGTGATCCCGGGCGTCTTCATGTCGATCAAGAGGAAGGTGATGCCCATCTGCCGTTTCGGCGCATTGGGATCGGTGCGCACCAGGCAGAAGCACCAATCGGCCATATGCGCGGTCGACGTCCAGATTTTCTGGCCGTTGACGACGTACTCGTCGCCGACGCGCCTCGCGGCCGTTTTGAGCGCCGCGAGGTCGGACCCAGCGCCCGGCTCCGAGAAACCTTGGCACCACCAATCGTCGAGATTGGCGGCGCGCGGCAGGAAGCGCTTTTTCTGCTCGTCGGTGCCGAACTGGATCAGCACCGGCCCGATCATCGTGATGTTGAACACCTGCATGTCGGGTGCGTTGGCGAGCTGATTTTCCTCGAGGAAAATCATGCGCTGGATCGGCGACCAGCCCGGCCCGCCCCATTCCTTGGGCCACATATAGGCGGCCCAGTGCCGCTCGTTAAGGATGCGCTGCCAGCGGGTGGTGTCTTCCTTTTCCGCGCCGTAGCCGAGCCGCATCTGGTCGCGGATGTCGGTCGGCAGCTTGTCGCGGATGAAGGCACGCAGCTCGTCGCGGAACGCCTGCTCGTCGGCGCTGAAGCGAAGATCCATGGTTCTGCACTCCCTGACCCGGCGACGCGCGCCGCGGAAGGCGTATCTACATCGGAATGCCCCCTCGAACCAAGGGGTGAAGGCGTTTGCACCTCTGAGCGAAGATGCGCGAACGTGGACCTGGCGACCTTCCGGGAAAGGCACCGCAGGGCAGATGGGCAAGAGCCGGCGACCCCGGCGAAAGGCACCGGCTGCAACGAATGCCGCGTTTATTGCAACGCCCCCAGGCGCGCTCGTGCAATATGCGGCGTGACCGGGAAGATCAGGGCGCCTATTGCGATGATCGTTAGGGGGGCGCTGACATTCGCGGCGTTCTCGCTCGCCGCGACGATGGCCGTGGTCGCGTACTACATGCTGGTCCCGGTCGATTTCACCGGCCTCGGCCTCCTCGGCTTTATCGGCCTGACCTTCCCGCTGCACCTGCTTGCGGTGACGCTGGCGGCCGCCGCGCTCGGCGCCCTGACGTGGCGCTGCGGGGCGCGGTTGGGCACGGCGATGTTCGGCCTCGCCGCTGCCATG
This sequence comes from uncultured Alphaproteobacteria bacterium, assembly GCA_963712835.1. GTDB lineage: Bacteria > Pseudomonadota > Alphaproteobacteria > ATCC43930 > CGMCC-115725 > DATARH01. The sequence continues at coordinate 259,400 of CAVQJJ010000005.1, forward strand.
ACCGCGATCATGGCGCTGTGGCCTTGTGTTGCGCTGTGGCAGCGTGCCCGGGACGTCGATGTCGCGCTGTCGCTGGGCTCCTATCTGGCCAACGCCTGGCGCCCCAATTGGGGCGCGCCCGACACCGCGCGAAGCGTGGTCTACTTCACGGCGCCGGACGGCACGCGGCTGGCGCTCGACGTGTGGCGCGCCGCCAACGCCGCCGCCGGCCGCCCGAGCCCCGCTTTCCTGCGGCTGCATGGCGGCGGCTGGACACAGGGCCGGCGCGGCGAGCTTGGCGCGTGGGATCGCTGGCTCAGCGAGCTCGGCTATGCCGTGTTCGATGTCGAGTACCGGCTCGACCCGCCCGAGCGCTGGCGCGACCAGGTCGGCGACGTCAAATGCGCGCTCGGCTGGGTCGCCGCCCACGCCGCCGAGTATGGCATCGACCCCGCGCGCATTGGCACGATGGGATATTCCGCCGGCGGCCAGTTGGCGATGCTCGCCGCCTACAGCGCCGCCGACCCGCGACTGCCGCCGTCCTGCGACGGCCCTCAGGTGCGGGTCAAACTCGTCGTCAATCTCTATGGCCCGACGGACCTCGTCCGGGGCTACGACGAGAGCGGCAGCCTCGCCTACGCGCAGGACGCGCTGCGGCGCTATGTCGGCGGCACACCGGTCGAGTATCCGCAGCGCTACCGGGAGGCCTCGCCGATCAGCCATATCGTCTCCGACACGCCGCCCACCCTCACCCTGCTCGGCGAGAGCGACCGCATCATCACCACCGACCAGGCTCTCCTGCTCGACACCGCTCTTGCCCGAGCCAGGGTGCCCCACGAGACCATTCTGCTGCCCGCGACCGACCATGCTTTCGATCTCAACTGGGGCGGCTTCGCGAATCAGATCGCCCGCGCCAAGATCAAACAGTTCTTGCAGCGATACGACTGACCGGGCGATGGATCGCGGCTGGCAAGGATGCTAGCGTTCGTGGACGAACAAGGGAGGCGGCGATGGCGCGGCAATACAAACTGATGTCGTCGGACGGGCATCTCGAGGTTCCGCCCGAGCGCTGGATTCATCGCGTGCCGGAGAAATACCGCGACCGCGCCCCGCACACGGTGCATCTGCCCGACGGCGGCGACGCGCTGATGATCGAGGGACAGCCACTGCTCGAAGCAAACTTTCTCGACCTGCGCGCGGGACGCGCGGCCGGCACGTGGCAGCCGTTCGGCCTCAAGGTCGCCGACGCCGCCGGCACCGGCAGCCCCGAGCAGCGGGTCAAGGAACAGGACCAGGACGGGATGGACGCCGAGGTCCTGTTCGCGGCGATGGTCGCGGGGCCGGTGTTCTGGCGCAACATCGCGCATGACGAGGTCTACAAGGCCGTTATCCGCGGCTACAACGACTGGCTCGGCGAGGAATATTGCGCGGTCGCTCCGGACCGGCTGATCGGCATGGGGGTCATCCCGATCACCAATGTCGACGACGCGATCGCCGAGATGAAGCATTGCAAGAAGCTCGGGCTCAGGGGCGTCCTCCTCGGCGGGTTGCCCAACGGCAAGGGCTATCCGACCCCGGAAGACGACAAGTTCTGGGCCGCGGCGCTCGACCTCGACATGGCGGTGACGGTGCACGTCCAGCTCTACCGCACCGGCGCGCGCGCCAACCAGCCGACGATGAAATACCCGAAGGAAGACCCGGTCATCATGCAGCGGCTGCGCCGGCCGTTCCTCGAATGGCTGGTCAATTTCGGCCTGCCGCCGTCGATTGGCATGGCGCAGCTGGTGCTCTCCGGCGTGTTTGAGCGGTTCCCGAAGCTAAAGGTATTCTTCGCCGAGACCCGGCTCGGCTGGGTGCCTTTCTGGCTCGAGCACATGGACGTCTGGTACCAGCGCCATCTCGGCTGGGCCGAGGAATATCTCGGCTTCAAGCCCCTGAAGGAATTGCCCGCGACCTATGTGCGCGAGAACATCTATTTCAGCGTCCAGTACGAGCGGGTGGCGATCGAGCAGCGCCACCATGTCGGCGTCGACCACATCATGTTCGCCACCGACTTCCCGCATATCGAGAACGAATGGCCCAACTCGCGCCCGATCATCGACGACATCTACAAGGACATTCCCGCGGGCGAGCGCGACAAGATCTGGGCCGGGAACGCGGTGAAGTTTTTTAAGTTGGACGCATAACCCAGCCGTCACCCGGCGAAGGAAGGGGCCCCACTCTTCGGCCGCTCGAAAAGCGGGTAAGGGTCCCGGCCTTTGCCGGGATGACGTTTAGAGTTCAGGAAGCACTCCGTCTCCCGGTACAGCGCCCCGCGGGTCTCCTCGAGGTGCATCAGGTGCGTAGCGCGGGCGATCTTGATGTCGCGCTTCTCCGCTGAGCCGAGCCGATCGAACAGCCAGCGCGCGTCGGCATCGGTGCACAGGCTGTCCCACTCGCCGCGGATGATGCCGACCGGTACGCGGACAAGCGCCGGGTCATAGGCGAGTTGGCCGGCGAAGGCATCGTAGATGTCCTGGAACGCGCCGCCCGGTACCTTGACCGAAGCCGGGTTGCGGGTGCGGCTTTCGGCCTCGCTGTCGAGGTACAGCTCGCCCCATTCATCAAAATGACTTTGCGATAGCACCGGCGCCTCGCCCGCCGGCACATCGCCGACGAAGCGATCCCACTGGTCTTTCAATGAGATCAGCCGCCAGCCGGGAAGACGTGTTCGCTCACCCTGCGGATCGCGCCGAGCGATCGGCCCGAAGAACACCATCCGATCGACCAGCTCAGGGCAGCGCCCCGCGAACTCGCCGCAGACGATGCTGCCCCAGGAATGTGCGACGAGCGATACGCGCGCCACACCTTGCTCCCGGCAGATGAAGCGCACCGCCGCTTCGAGCTGGCGCGAGCACTCGCCGGCGCGGCCGAGCGGCGGATGCGCCTCGGCCGGCTCCGCGAACTCCGGGTACGGGTCCGACGCACCAAAGCCGTGAAAATCGAGCCCCCAGACATGGAACCCCGCATCGCACAGCGCGTCACGCCACGACCGGCCGTCAAATCGATGCGCGATCGACAGCGCCGATGGAAACGTGCCGCCGTGGACGTACAACACCGTCCGGTCCTTAGCAGCCGCGGCGTCATCGCGTGGCGGCAGATAGCGCAGGAACAGCGACAGGCCGGCACGTGGGCTCGGAACACGGAAATGTTTCTCGCGCGCATCGAGCCTCGGAGCATCGAGAAGAGCTGCGCTCATCACACTGGCACCCGTTGGATGAAATAGCGGTTCATCGCCACATCGGCGCCGCTTTGCAGCAACCGCGCAATGTTCTCCTTGTGCTCGGGATCGTCGGCGAGAACCCTGCGGTATTCTTCATAAACCGCCATCGACGGCACATCGATCAGCCCGATCGCCTCGTCGGTCGGACCGGCAAAATCGGTTGGTAGAAAGTATCCGACAATCTTGCCGCCGCTGCGTTTGATAACGCGCTGCTCGTTTTCGAAATATTCTTTGATGCCGGCAATCTTGTCAGGCTTGAATTTATAGAGGATGCACAACGTCAGCATCACGCTTCTCCTTCAGGTGAAGGACGTTTTAAAGATGAGCCGTGAATATGGTAGCGCAGACGCTTAATGTCTGCTTCAATCGCTTCGTTCAGCACCGAAGTGCGAGCAGGGATTCACATGTATGATTATTATCATAACAGCAATGCTAAAAAGCATATTATGTTCCTTGGACAGCCTTCCCAACTTCCAGGCTCGTTGATCGTAAGTCCGAAACCGGAGCTTGGACGGGAACGCGGAACGGTCTGCGCAGCAAGGGCAACAAAAACACGTGCTAGCGGGGCACAACAATCATAACAATAGCCTCGAAATTTCCACTCACCGGCGCGCCGCTCAAAAGCCACCCGACAAACCGTGAAGTAGGCGGTGAATATGAACTCTGACCACGCGCGGCGAGCCGGCGCCGCGCGAACGGGCTCACCTGGTTTGTCATTCCCGCGCAAGCGGGAACCCATGAACGCGGACCTCGCCCGGCTTGGCATGGCCTGTGTTCATGGGTGCCGGGTTCGGCCTTTCAGGCCGCCCCGGAATGACAAAGAGGGTACTAACGGGAGGGTGGCATGGCGCGCGTCGCGGGCAAAATGGCGCTGGTTGTTGGAGCAGGCGGCGGCATTGGCGGCGCCGGGGCTGAGGCGCTGGCGCGCGAGGGCGCGTCGGTATTCTGCGTCGACAGCGACGGCGCGGCGGCCGAGGCGACCGCCGCGCGCATTCGCTCCGCCGGCGGGCGCGCGGCCGCGTCGGCGCTCGACGTGCGCGACCGCGCGGCGGTGGATGCCGTGATCGCCGCCGTCGTGCGCGAATTTGGCCGGCTCGATATCGTGCTGGAGTCGGCCGGGATCGCTCATCGGCTCGATTTCCTCGATGTCGATGCGGCGACCTGGGATCGCGTCATTGCGGTCAACCTGACCGGCATGTTTCACATCGGCCAGGCGGCGGCGCGGCAGATGGTCCAGCAGGGCGGTGGCGGCAGCATCATCAACGTGACCTCGCAACTCGCCGAGGTGGCACGGCCGGAGCGCGCCGCCTATGTCGCCTCGAAGGGCGGCGCGCGCTCGCTGACCCATGCGATGGCGGTCGACCTCGCGCCGCACAGCATCCGCGTCAATGCGATCGCACCCGGCCCGACCCTAACCGGGCTCACCCGCGCCAACTACACCGATCCCGAGGCGCGGCGCGCGACCGAAGCGATGATCCCGCTCGGCCGGCTCGGCCAGCCCGATGATCTCGCCGGCGCGGTGCTGTTCCTTGCCTCCGACGAGTTGCGCTGGGTCACCGGCAGCACGGTCACCGTCGACGGCGGCTACCTGGCGATCTGAACGTCGAATCCGATGATCCGGGGCTGGCTCGTTCGCCTGCTCACGTTCGGCGCCTTCGGAATCGCTGTCGCGCTCGTAGCCAAGACGCAAGCCGCATCGGCGGACGGCAGTGCGGACGCCAATGCCTTTGGGACAGGTGCCGGTGCCTTGGAGTTGCCCTCCGATACCTGGAGCCGCTGGCGCGCGGCGGGGGTTCGATGCAACTATTGACAAGATGGCCCGCTACGCGCTGCTGCAGCTTGGCGACGGCACACTCGACGGACGTTTTTAAAAGCGGAAGTAAATAAACGGGTTGAAGCTGTTAGCCGCCAGCAAAAGCGACGAATAGCTTAGACTTATCGCAGAAAATCCAAGTTGCTGGATCATCAGCAGCGGACGATCGGTCCGCAGCGGCGAAAGGCGGTCAAGTGGAACAAAGGCAAAGAACAGCGCGACGACAAGATAAAACTCGACATCGGATGTCAGATAGATCGCGAGCGGCGCAGCGTCGTTCCCAGCGCCGAAATAGAACATGGCGCCTAGATAATGGACTGCAGCGGCCAAGGTTGGCGCGCGGAAGAACACCCAACCGATCGTGACCAGCACGAAGCTCATCAAGATCCCAAGCGGGCCGCTCGGGTGCCATTTAAACTGTCCGTCGGCAATGCGCTCCAAAACCAACAGCAATCCATGGTAAAGGCCCCAGACGACAAATGTCAGCCCCGCGCCGTGCCACAGCCCACACAGGAAAAACACGATCCACAGATTGGCGTAAGTGCGCAACGGACCACGGCGATTGCCGCCCAGCGGGATGTAAAGATAGTCGCGAAACCAACGCGACAGCGTCATATGCCAGCGTCGCCAGAACTCGGTGATCGAAGCTGAACGATAGGGCTGGTTGAAATTCTCAGGGAAATGGAAGCCCAGCAATCGGCCGAGGCCAATCGCCATATCCGAGTAACCAGAAAAATCAAAATATATCTGCAACGAATAACATAAAATCCCCAACCATGCATGCGCCATTCCCAGCTGTTCTTGCGGCAGCTTGAACATAGCGTCGGCAACAACGCCAAGATTATCAGCGATTGCTATTTTTTTCCCGAACCCGAGGCAGAAACGATAACCGCCTTCGGTAAGAGCGGCGCGATCGATGCGTCGATTCGACATCTCCGGCTTGATTTCGCGATAGCGAACGATCGGGCCGGCAACGAGCTGCGGAAACAACGAATGATATGTCGCAAACTCGCCATAGCTTCCAGCAGGCGAAATTTCCCGGCGGTAAACATCGATGAGATAAGAGATCGCCTGAAACGTGAAGAACGAGATTCCAATCGGCAGTGGAATCCGCGGCGCGGCAGGAAATGAATGCATCCCAAGCAAGGTCGCGGCATCGCCGGCTAAACCCCAGGAAAAGCTCCCGTATTTGTAATAGGCCAAGCCTAACAGATTGAGAATAATACCGACCGTCAGCAGCGCGCGCCGTCCAACCGGAGCAGCCGGCGCGATGCGGACAGCAAGAAACTGGTTAAGCCAGATCGATATGATCAGTATGAGAACCGTAATGCCGGCGCCGATTGCATAAAACGTTAAGCTGGCCAAAAGAATTAGCCAATTTTTATAACGATCTCTCGCACAATAATAACAGAGAAAAAAACCTGGCATAAATACGTATAGAAATATTTGGGAACTGAAAACCATTCTACTTTCCCAGAGATTTTATTTGCTCAATTGGCGGGCCATCAGTGGGCAGCCACGGAAAGATAAATTCGAATATGAAATATTTTGTGCCTTCCGGAATCGTTTCGTAGAAGAGTTTAAAACGACTGATTGGATTACGCGCCCGGCGAATAAAGCAGAAATACCGATGTAGTCCCAGCGCCCAGTATAAATCGCTAAACGAGTTGCCAAACAGCACCATGCCGGGAAGACGCTGTGGACACAGTTCCGGCGAAGATTTGAATTCCCAGTCGAATGGTCGGCCGATGCCGTCGTCGGCGCGTTCAAGAACGTGCGGATCGGGCAAATACCAGCTACCATCCGGCTCGGCGCCGCCAATCGTGTAGCTGCCCTGATACCAGGGAAAATTCTTCTCGACGATCGGAACCAGGGGCGCCAGAAATCGCGCTTCTCCTCCGGTATAGTCGTGGTGGGTGAGTGTCAGGTTTTCGTTCCAGCGGATTTCCGGACGGCCCTCGAGGTGAGCTATACGGGCAATGATCTCCTTAACAACGGGCAACTGCCCGAACTCGGTCGCATGCATGTCCGTCTGCGCGTAGATATGTTCGCGGCTCTCAACCTTTTCTCGCTCGAAAATCGTCTGCGCATCGATGTAGGTTAGCGTGGGCTGGTGGGCCAGGAATTGCCTCAGCCTGCCGTCGTTGCCGCCCGGCGCGATTTGCGGCATGTCCGGAGGGACCATTTCCGGGTAGATGCGGGATTTCGTGGGATAGCCGATGACGACCAGCCGAATACCGCGGTCGTTCAGCATCCCGGCGAGGGTGGTAAACCTTTGCTCGAATGCCGCGAGCTGGGAGGCGTCAAGTGTGTTTAACGAATCCTGCGCCCCGCGATCAAAAAGCCACCCGTGCTTGCCGACATAAACCTTCCGCGACGTATGAAACAGGCTGTAGTCGATCTGGTTCTTGGTCCGAATAAACAGGTCGCGGAAGCCGACGCGATCATCGAACCAGGCATTGAGACCACCGGCGAAACCGCCGTCAGTCTTGAGCAACAATGCGGGGTCAGGAAACGCGCTGAGCTGCCGCCGCTCCTCGAGCCGGGGAACTAACGCCAATTTCGGAAACACGGTCTTCACCAACGGCAGCACGACGAGGCACGCAACGAGAAACAGAAAAACCGTCGAAATCGTGTGGATCGTGAATTTGCCTCCCGCCAAGAGTGACACGCGACCTTCCGCTTTCCCGGCGGTCGCTTCGGGCGGCTCACTCATAGTTCGGTCGCTTGGAGTGGCGCTCTGGCTGGCAGCGCTTTCAACCACAGAGTCGAAATCCCAACGTGAACGCGAGACGACGCCGCAACACCCGCGTCGAAGCCGCTGGATCCGGGTCTGCACGGAACCTGCTGAATGCCATGGGAATAAGCAAGATGATTTATCGCCGCCGACAGTGAGCGTCATAGACCGCGGCGCCGGTGTCGAGAGCGCGTCGAGCGGCTATTGCTGGCACAATGGCCGCGTGTATGGCGCCTCATGCGTGCTCGGCATTCACGGCAGCAGCGTGACCGATGCGGCGCAGAAACAGGATTACATCGAGCGCGCCCGCGAGCTGAAGACGATGCTGCGGGAAGACGCGGACGAGCGCGAAAGGCACCGCCAGGTCACCGTCGACGGCGGCTATCTCGCGATCTGAACGCGAAACGCGGCACCGCAGCAACGATAGAGATGATCGAAGCGATGCAAAGCTTTCCTGCGCAGGCCATGCGGCAAATAACAGGAAGCGACGTCCCTCTGTCACCGGGGCCGATAACAGGTGGATATCAGGAGGCGAATTTCCTGATAAACATCACGCCGCCGCCGGCTGGTCGCAATCGCCCGCGCGTATGGCGCCTCATGCGTGCTCGGCATTTCACATCGCGCCGCGATGCCGGCATGATGCCCCTCAGAACCTAGGCGGTTCGGCGGAGGAAATTGTTATGGACGGCAGCAGCGTGACCGATGCGGCGCTAAAACAGGATTACATCGAGCGCGCCCGCGAGCTGAAGCCAATGCTCGAAGCGGACGCCGACGAATGCGAAAAGCATCGCCAGGTCACCGAACGCTGCGTCGACGCGATGATCGAGCGCGGCATCTTCAAGATGCTGCTGCCGAAATCGATCGGCGGCGGCGAGCTCGACCCGCTCACCTACACCGCCGTCCTCGAAATCCTCGCGCAAGGCGACGGCAGCCCGGCCTGGTGCCTCGGCCAGAACTCCGGCTGCTCGATGACCGCGCCCTATCTATCGCACGAGATGGCGGTCGAGGTATTCGGCGGACCGCGCGGCATCCTCGCCTGGGGGCCGGAGCTGCCCGGCGCCGGCAAATGCGTCGCCACCGAGGGCGGCTATCGTGCCACCGGGCGCTGGGGCTTCGCGACCGGCAGCCGGCACGCGAGCTGGATCGGCGCGCACTGCCCGGTCTTCGAGGCCGATGGCAGCCCGCGCATGGGAACGAACGGGCGGCAGATCACCCGCACGATGATCGTGCCGAAATCCGAAGCGACGGTCATCGACAACTGGCACGTGCTAGGGCTGCGCGGCACCGGCAGCGACTCCTACGAATTGAAGGACCATTTCGTGCCGGACGCGCGCACCGCGATCCGCGACAACGATGCCGAACGCCGCGAGAAAGGGCCGCTCTACCAGTTCACCAGCGGCATGATCTACGCGATGAGCTTCAGCCATGTGTCGCTCGGCATCGCCCGCGGCGCCTATGACGCGTTCATCGAGATTGCCCGGGACAAGGTGCCGCGCGGCGCCAAGGGCACGCTGCGCAGCAACAACGTGATCCAGAGCCAGGTTTCGCAATGCGAGGCGAAGCTGCGCTCGGCCCGCGCCTATCTGCGCGGGGTCATTTCGGAAATGTGGGACGACGCGCAGCGCAACGGCACCATCGGCGCCGAGCATAATGCGCAGCTGCGCCTGTCGGCGACCTGGGCGATCCACCAGGCGCGCGACGTGGTGGCGACGGTCTATCACGCGGCCGGCGCGGGGGCGATTTTCGAGAACAACCCGCTGGAGCGCCGCATGCGCGACATCCACGCCGGCACCCAGCAGGGCCAGGGCCGGCCCATCCATTTCGAGACGGTCGGCCAGATGCTGATGGGCCTGCCGCCGGAAGGGCGGATGTTCAGATAAGAACTCGCGAGAAACCGCGCGGCGGCGAGCAATACGAACAAGCCGAAGGAGATTTCGAGCCAGCGCTTGGGCAGCGCGTGCGCCAGTCGCGCGCCTAATGGCGCGACCCAGCTCGAGATCGGCGCGATCGCCACGACGCCGATCGCCGACACGAAGCCCAGCGACAGCGGCGGCAGCAATGCCTGGTGCGGCAGCCCCGCGACGACAAAGCCGAGCGCGCCGGCGATCGAGATCGGCACGCCGATCCCCGCCGAGGTCGCGACCGCGTTGTGGATCGGCTTGCCGTAGAGCGTCAGCACCATGGTCGCGAGCGACCCGCCGCTGATCCCCATCAGCGACGAGCCGAGCCCGATCGCGACGCCGTAGCCGGCCATCTTCGGCCGGCTTGGCAGCTCGTCGCCGAGCCGCCAGGAATCGCTGCCGACCAGCAGCTTGCCGGCGATCATGCCGCCGATCACGACAAAGGCGATTTTGAAAATCCAGGCCGGTGCGACGGCGGCGATCGCCGCGCCGAACAGCACGCCGACAATGACCGGAAGGGTCCAAATCCGCAGCACCTCGGGGATCACCAGGCCGCGCGCCCTATGCGCCCGGTAGGAGCGCCAGGCGGTCGGGATGATGATTGCCAGCGATGTGCCGACGCAAAGCTGCATGCGTACCGCATCGGGCACGCCGAACAGGCGGAACAGCTCGAAAAGCACCGGCACGATCACCGCACCGCCGCCGATGCCGAAGACACCGGCGAGTAGCCCGGTGACGACACCCGCGGCGATCACCGCGAGGAGGAGCGACAAAAGCTCAGACCATGACGCATCGGGCATTTACCGCCCCTCACCCTTCCCACGCCTGGCGGCGTGGGCCCTTCCCTCTCCCGCAATGCGAGAGAGGGTGGCGAGCACCGCCTGCGGTGCGAGACGGGTGAGGGTCACGCCCGGTACTTGGCGAATGCCGCCTCGTCGAACTTGAGGCCGAGGCCGGGCGCGGACGGCATATCCAAGAGGCCGTTCTTCGGCTCGGGCACCGAATCCCATAGGTGGAAGAGGCGCGGCATGTACTCGACGGTCAGCCCGTTCGGCACCGCGCCGACCAGGTGCACGTGGATTTCCGGTACGCCGTGGCTGACGACCGGCAGGTTGAACGCCTCCGCCATGCCGGCGATCTTGAGCCATGGCGTGATGCCGCCCGAGCGCACCTGGTCGATCATCACGATATCGACCGAGCGGTGCTCCAGCATGTGGCGGAACGGCACGATGCCGTAGAGGTACTCGCCGCCGGCGACGGGCGTGGAGAGCGCGTCGGCGACGCGCGCGAGCCCGGCGTAGTCGTCATGGGTCGTTACGTCTTCGAGCCAGAACAGGCCGACCCCGGCATCCTCGACCCGCCGCCCGATATCGATCGCCTGCTCGGGCCGCCAGCGCTGGTTGATATCGCACATCAAATCCATGTCGGGGCCGCACGCCTCGCGGATCAGCACCGCCTGCTCGACCTCGCGCTTGGGACTCGTAGCGCCCGGCAGCCCGAGCTGCATCTTGGTCTGGCGGTGGCCTTTCTCGCGCAGCCGGCCGGCGGCGGTCACCGCCTCGTCGAGCTTGAGGCCGCGGCGCAGCGCACCGCTGGCATAAGTCGCGATCTTGTCGCGCCCCCCGCCGAGCAGCTTCCACAGCGGCAGGTTCAGCGCCTTGCCCTTGATGTCCCACAGCGCGACATCGATCGCCGACATCGCCATGGTCAGGATGCCGGCGGGTCCGGCCGAGCCGGCGGCGGCGCGCAACTTCGCGGCGATGCCCTCGACGCTCAGCGGATCGTCGCCGACGATCAGCGCGCCCAGTTCGTCGACCGCGTGACGCAGCGTTTTGGTGATCGCGCCGCCGAAATAGCAGACGCCGAGCCCCTCGATGCCGTCATCGGTGCGCAGGCGCAGCGTGACGATCGGGTTCTTGGCATTGGGGTTCTCGGAAAACCCGGCGAGCGGCTCGTCATTGGGCAGCAGGACGATATCGGTCTGCAGCGAGGCGATCTTCATGCGCCGGTCTCCTAGCGTTGCGGTTGCGGCTCCTGCCGCACGGTCATGCCCATTCCGGCATCCTGCGGCGGCAGATTGACCGCGGGTGGCGGATCATGACCGAGCGTGCCGGGATAGATGGCGTCGAGCGTGCCGCCATGGCAGCCGGCGAGCAGCAGGAGAGCTGCAAGGGCGATGACGCGTGCTTCGAGACAGGCGCTGCGCGCCCTCCTCGGCATGAGGACTTTTCTTGGTGGCATCCCCTGCCTCTCCTCATCCTGAAAGTCGGACTCAAAATGAAATCAACCCAGTCAAACAATTATCGTCTCCCCCGCGAAAACGGGGGCCCAGGGGACCGCACTGGGGGGTCTCAGCCGAGGCTGGAACTTGAGCCTCTGCCTCGTCGCTCGCCCCTGGGTTCCCGCTTGCGCGGGAAAGACGAAGAAATCCAGCTCATTGGAGATTTTGAATTCATCTCAAGTCAGCCTCTCAGGTGCGCGCAGCGCGCCTCGAAGGACGCCTCCAAGCTACGCCTTGTATTTCTCGAGCGTCGCCTCGTCGAATTCGATGCCGAGGCCCGGCTTGGTCGGCATCGCCAGCATGCCGCCCTGTTGCACCGGCACTTCCTTGAACATCATGCCGAGCCACGGCATGTACTCGACCGTCAGCCCGTTCGGCGCGGCGGCGATCAGATGCACGTGCACCTCGGGGATCAGATGGCTGACGACCGGCAGGTTGAACGCCTCGGCCATGCCCGCGACCTTGAGCCACTGGGTGATGCCGCCGACCCGCACCAGGTCGATCATCGGCACATCGACCGAGCGCGCTTCCATCATGTGGCGGAACGGCACGATGCCCCAGACATATTCGCCGCCGGCGACCGGCGTGCTCAAAGCATCGGAAATCCGCGCGAGACCGGGGTAATCGTCAGCCGTGGTCACGTCCTCGAGCCAGAAGAGGCCGACCCCGGCATCCTCGACGCGCTTGCCAATATCGACTGCCTGTTCGGGGCGCCAGCGCTGGTTGATGTCGCACATCAGCTTGATATCGGGGCCGATCGCCTCGCGGATCTTGACCATGCGCTCGACCTCGATCGCCGGCGTCGTGGTGCCGGGGAGCGCAAGCTGGGTCTTCATCTCCTTCCAGCCCTTGTCCTTTAGCGTGGCGGCGGCTTTGACGACGCGATCGAGCGAAAGCTCGCGCATCAGCGCGCCCGAGGCATAGGTCGGCACCTTGTCGCGCCCGGCGCCGAGCAGGCGCCACAGCGGCATGTTCGCTGCCTTGGCCTTGATGTCCCAGATCGCGATGTCGAGCGCCGACAGCGCGAGGTGATAGATGCCGCCCGGTCCGGCCGAGCCGCCCGCCGCGTTCTTGAGCTTTAAATGGATCGCCTCAGTGAGCTGCGGGTCGTCGCCGACGAGGAGCGCGCCTAGCTCACCGATCGCATGGCGCAGCGTGCCGGTCAGCGCGCCGCCGAAATAGGCGACGCCGATGCCCTCCGCGCCGCCATCGGTGCCGACGCGCACCCAGGCGATCGGGCGCTTGCCGTCGGGGTTGGCCGCGGCATCGGCCAGCGGCTCGTTGGCCGGCAGATTGACGATGCCGGTGCGGATCGTGGTGATTTTCATGGCTATCCTCGGAAGATTTTCGGCACTTTTCCCTAGCGTCCGCGATATCGGCGGTTAGGGCAACAGCGAAGGCGTCCTTGCGGATGCCAAAAATGTTCCTGTTATGTTCTTGACGGGCTCGAAGCCGCTCCCATATGGAGCGCATGACCGGAATCGCGGCATTTTGGATTTATCCCGGAAGGCAAGCGGCTCCCCGCTTGCCTTTCCCCGCCGCAGTCTTGCGGTTGTTATCGCGTTGGTCCGCCGCCGTCTTTTCGCGGTTCGGCGGACGGGATGTTTCACAAATCGGCCAGCCTGATCCACGTCCCGAGCGCCGCCGCGATCACCAGGCCGAGCACAATCATCCCGATGCTGCCGGTGCCGAACAGCAGCAGCCACAGCACAAAGATGACGATGCCCGAAAAGATGCCGCCGATCAGCGACGGCATCGAGCGCTTGAGATGCTGCTCCGGCAGGCTGAGGGCCATCGCTCAGGCCGCCTTTTGCGCTGCCTGACCGAGCCGGGAGTCGGCGGCGGTCCCGCGCGCCTTCTTGAGGTTCTTCTTCACGAAACGGCTGTCATACCCGTTGAAAACATGGCCGATCAGCCCGCGGTCGAGATCGCTGGTGCCGAACAGCCAGTCGGCGATCGGGTAGGTCAGGCTCATGTTGGTGCCCATCATGATCGCCTGGTTGTGATGGGCGATGTGATGGCGGCGGATCGTGTTCATGAACGGGATGTGCCGGACGATGCGGTCGTCCTTCACATGGCAGCCCCAGTGGAAGAATTCGTAGTTGAGGTAGACGCCGGCGGTTGTGCACACCAAGAGCCACCCGGCATTCGCCGACCAGATGAGGCTCAGCACATAGGCGCCAGCCGCCGACATGCAGATGAAGGTCGTAAAGGCATAAGGCGGAAAGAAGGTGATGCGGAAGTCGCGCGCGTCGTCGAAGCTGACCTCGTGGTCGGTGAAGAACTGATGATGCGCCAGGGTGTGCCGCTTGTAGATGCCCATGAAGCCCGGCACCGGGCGATGCAGCAGGAAACGGTGCATCGCCCACTCGAAGACGTTGCAGCCGAAAAAAACCGCCGGCACCACCAGCCATTCGGCCCAGGTCGGATTGTGGACGTGAATCGCGGCATACCAGATCGTCAGCACGCCGATAAAGGCGATCACCAGCACATGCGCGAGCCCCGAATACCACGGCGAAATACGCTCGCGGTAATCGGCGCGAAAGGCTTCCTGGCGCGGGGTCATCATCGGGCGGGCTCCTCCCGGAAAGGCGAATTGATTTCAAATATAAGCCACGGACGGCCGGGCGAAAACCCGTTCGGCTCGCATGTTGGAACCCGGCTCGGCGGCGCGTGTTCTAGGAACACATTGATCTGGAGAGTTCGTCATGGGTGTCATGGAGACGTTGAAGAGCAAGATGGCGGGGACCGAGCCGGAGGAAGCCGACACGGACATTCTCGCTACGCTGAAGCAGGATCATCGCGACGTCGCGGAGATGCTGGATCGACTGGTCGAAAGCACCGGCGCAGCGGAACGCCGCAAGCTGCTGAGCTCGATCAAGAACGCGCTGGTGCCGCATCTGCGCGCAGAGGAGAAGGTGGTCTACGACCCGGTCCTGGCGCTGCGCGGCAAGGAGCAGAAGACGCACGGCGAAGAGGGCTACATGGAGCACGCCCTCGGCGACAAGACGCTCGCCCAGCTCGGCAAGATGAAGGACCCGATGTCACCGGAGTTCTCGGCTGGCGCCAAGGTGCTGAAGGAACTGGTCGAGCACCACGTCGAGGAAGAGGAAAAGGCCATCTGGTCCGATGTCGAGAACAATTTTTCCGACGACGACCGGATCGCGATGAACAAGAAATTCCTCGCCGCCAAAAAGCGGGTAAAGGTTCCCGCCTAACCCAATCCGGCGAGCGCCGCGTCGATATCGGCGGTGGTCAGCTCCCAGGAATTGTCGAGATCGGCGACGACGGCGCGCATGAAAGGCTCGTAAAGCCGCAGTGCCTTGCCGTCGTCGCCGAGATGGTCGGCGAGCAGCGCCAACGCAAGCTGCGCCGGGCCGTTGCCCTCATAGGTCCACTCGAACCCGGTCGGCGACAAACGCTTCAGGTCGAACCGCGGGTCGAGCGGCTTGCCATCCACCGTGACCTGCGCGCCGGAGAGGCTGCGGCCGCCGATATAGGTTTTCATCCCCTACCCTCGCACCGCGCGCGGATCGTTGAAATTGTCGACCCCGGTGCCGCGGTAGAGGATCTGCGCCGCGCGCTCGGTGAGCCGCCTGTGCAGCTCCAGCATGTCGTCCTGCATGTCGCGCTCGGGGCACGGCTCAAGCTCGAAATGGCCGAAGCGATCCTCGCCGCGCACCAGGGTCGCGCTATCGGTGCCTTCGAGCTGATAGAGCGAGGTCGGGATGTAGCGGATCGCAAAGCCGATGCGCCGGTCGGGCGACGGGTTGGGCGGCGAGCCGTGCACCAGACGCACGTGATGCAGCGACATCTCACCGGGCTGGAGAACCAGCGGCACCGCTTCGCGCTCATCGACCTCGACCGCGATCTCCTGCCCGCGGGTCAACAGGTTGTGGCGGTCGAACGTGTCGCGATGCGGGATCTGGTCCCGTGTGTGGCTTTTGGGGATCACCGCCATGGCGCCATTGTCGAGGTTGCTCGGGGTCAGCGCGACCCAGGCGGTGCAGACATCGGGCGAGGACAGGCCCCAATAGGTCGAATCCTGATGCCAGGAGACAAAAGACGGCGTTTCAGCCTCCTTGATGAAGAAATTGGTGTTCCAGCACAAAATGTCCGGCCCCAGCACATCCTCGACCGCGTCGAGGATCGCCTCGTGTCGGATCAGTTCGGCAAGAAACGGAAACAGGAGATGCGCCTTGTGACGCAGGTCGCCGCGCAACGGGCCGCCCGTGCGGGCCTCGATGGTTTCGAGCGTGCCACGAAGCGCCCGCGCCTCGGACTGGCTCATCACCGGCACGGGCGCGAGGTAGCCATCGCGGTGATACGCGGCGATCTGATCTTCGGTCAGCGATTTCGGCATTTCGGCAACTCCCGCGAAACCCCGCTATTTATACCACGCCTGAGCCGCCAGGCAGCCGCGCGCATCAAGCACGATCAACTGGTGCACCCCGCGCCGCGACGTGGCATTGTAGCGCCCGCTTGTTCGCGGGGAGGTTTGGCGCATGCGCCAGGTAGTCACTCTTGTTTTGTCGGCAGCGCTTGCGCTGACGCTGCAGCCGGCTTTCGCGCAATCGCCCGGCGCCGCGACGATGCCGCCCGGCACGCAGAACCCGGCCCTGATGCAGCAGCCGCGCCTCATCCCGCCGCCGGGGGGGCCGCTCTCTCCGCCCGCAACGCAGCCCAGCGGATATCAGCCGGGGCCACAGCCCGAAAGCGCACAGCCAGGGCCGCAACCGAGCAATTTCCAGCCGGGGCCGACCCCGGACCAGCCGGCGCCGAGCGCACTGATCGGCCCCGGCGACACGGGCGGGTTGTGCGAGTGTCTCATCAACCACGACCCGAACCTGCCGCCCTACGACAAGACGATGATCCATCGCAGCTGCACCTCTACTGTCGACGCATGCCAGGCGGCGTGCAACACCGGAAAATATTATTCCTTCGTTCCGCATGCCGTCTTCAGCTGCCCCGGCCAGCCGGAGCCGAACGGCCATATCGCGATGAATTTCAGTCCGATGTCGCGGCTCCTGAGTTGGCGCTAACGCGGCCGCCTTACGCCGGCACCAGCGGGGCGTGCAGCGTCGTCCCCGGGCAGATAATGCCGCCGCGGTCGCCGATGGTGAGCCGGCCATAAACCTCCTCGAAGACCGGCGGCAGCGGCCGCGCGTCGGGCGGGCACAACCATAGCCGCAACAGGTGCCGCTTGCGCTCGACCTCCGACCAGTCCTCGTAGGCCGAGCGGGCGTGCAGGATCGTGTGGTTGTGCAGGATCTGGATGTCGCCGGGCATGAAATCCATGTCGAGACGCAGCTCCGGATCGCCGGCAAGCTCGCCGAAAAGATCGAGCGCCTCGTAATCCTCAGGCGCCAAGCGGCGCGCCTCGGGAAAGCGCTGCGATGAGCCGATATGCAGCCGCGAATAGAGCACCGATACATAGCGCTGGCCTTTGGGTCCGTCATGCGCGCTGAACACCGGCGCCTCGTAAAACGGCCCCTTGCCCTCCGGCACCTCGCCGCGACGGTCGGTCGGAAACGGCCGGTAGAGGCGCTCCAGGAGGTCGGGGCGCCGCTCGGCGATGACATTGTGCAGGGTCATCGAGCTGACGATCGCCGACGCGCCGCCCGATTTCGCGCGCTTGAGGCAAAGGAGCGCGACCAGATCGGCCCGGTCGATATGGAAACGCTGGCGCTCGGCAGTCTGGTAGCTGCGCAAGAACGGGTTGGTCTCGCTGAGGCCCTGGCCAAGATCGTAGACATGGCCGAGCAGATGCCCCTTCGAGTTCTGTGAGCGCGCGCTGCCGAAATAGCTGCCGAGCCCCCAATAGGCGGTCGCGCTCGCCTCGATCGGCCGGCCTTCGACCGGCAGGCCGCGCAGCAGGACGAAGCCGCGCCCCTCGACGACGTCATGGCGCAGGCGGTCGAGCACCGGCCCCAGCGTCGGCAGCGGAAAATCGGCGCGGGTGATCGCGGCAAGGTCGAGGCCGCGCGCCAGCACCGCCTCGGCCGCCGCCTCGATCTCGGCGATGTCCGAGGCCGAGAAGCGATAGGTCCATTCCGCCTCGCGGCGGCGCATATCGGCGCCGACCCAGGCGGAAGGGCCGGAGATCTTCTGCCATGTCGGCGCGGCGGCGACGCCAGGGGCCGTAACACCAGGGGCGGTAATAATCGTGTCGGGCATCGCGCTCACCCCGGAAACTGGCTTCGAGCCGGGCGATTATATACGCTTCGACGCGAAACGCGCGGTTTTGCCAGCCCGTTCAGTGAGCGATGCCAGCGAACGATGATCGAGCGATACAGCGACCATGCCGCCAACGAGCGCACCTTTCTCGCCTGGGTGCGCACCGCGATCGCGATCATGGCGTTCGGCTTCGTCGTCGCGAAGTTCGACCTGTTCCTGCGTGTCGCTGGCGCCGAGGCGGCGGCAAAGACGGTGCCGCTTGGCGGCCACCCGTTCATCGGCGACCTCGCGGGGGTGCTGCTGTTCGCGCTCGGCACGGCGCTGATGGCGCTGGCGGCGCTGCGCTACCACAAGACGGCGCAGGACATCGACGCCCAGGTAGTGCGCCGCGGCCCCGGCGAGCGCATCGACTTCACCATGGTGGGGATGCTGCTGCTGCTCGGCGGCGCGCTGTTCGTTTACCTCATTTATACCCTCATCAGCGCGGCGTGAGGCCAGCGGCGTTCATGGCGCCGCGGAACGGGCAACCTGGCCGCTTGTTCTCTGTAAGACGCGCTGCGCGCGCGGGCGAGAGACGGAGGCAAGTTGATGGGCCTTATCATCCTTATCGTGATCCTGCTGCTGCTGTTCGGCGGCGGCGGTTGGGGCTATTCGCGCTACGGCTATGGCGGCGGGTTCGGCATCGGCGGGTTGTTGCTGGTCGTCCTCGTCCTGTTCCTGATCTTCGGCTACGGGAACTTCTAGCGGATTTATGAAATGCGGCGGGGCATCCGCCCCGCCTGCCGTAGCGAGCCCGGATGGGCGAGCGCACTATTATTACGCGCCTTCCTCGGCGTCGAGCGCCGCCAGCTCGGCGATGAGATTGGCGCGCCGCTTCTCCTTGGGGATTCTCGCGGCGAGGCGGTCGAGCTTGGCGATGAGGCGTTCGCGCGGGTCGTCGTCGGGCGAGGCCGGCGGCGGCACCGCGGCGAGGATTCGCGGGAAGCCATCAAGCATGTGCGCGAGATGCGCCGCCTCCTCGGGGGTGATGGCGCCGTCGCCAACCGCTTCGGTGATCGCCCCGACCGCGCGGCCGAGATCGCCGGGCGCGGTGATCGCCGGCAGGTCGAGCTCGACCGGCTGGCCGCGCCGCAGACCGACGGTGCGAGCGAGCACGAAGCGCCCCGAGACACCGTCGCCGCCCCGGCCGAGCGCGATTTGGTTTTGCATCAGCGCCGGAGAGGCGGCGTCGGCCAACGCCAGCGCGGCACGCGCCCCGGCGCGGAAACTGCCTTTCGGCCGTCCCGCCGGATTTCCCGACCGGCCCTTCTTGAACCGCGTCGCGCCGCCCGCCGGCGTACCCGAAACAAAACGGCCGCGCCCGTCACGTGCGATTATCCTACTATTATCAGGCGGTGCACCGCCTGATATCCGCCTGTTATCGCCCTCGATAACAGGCGGTAACTTCCCTCCTGTTCCCGCTGATTTCTGCCAATCTCGTGCCGGCATTGCCATGCTTACCCCATCGTTAGCTTGTTTTGTTCTATCATGAGATAAGGGTTATTGCGTAAAATTCAATACCCGTATCACAATTTTGAAACTCTCTTCGGCTGCGGCCGCGTCTGGCGGGGTTGCCAGTGATCGCCGCCACGAAGGAACGCAGGAAACGGGGAGGAATGCTCCTCCCCGTCCCTGTCCCCGGCCGGCGCTTAGTTTTCGCTGAGCAGCGGGGAAAGCCGCCAGCGCGCCGCGTCCTTGATGTCGGTCAGATCGGTCCGGAAGAACGGCTGTCCACCCGGCTGCGGTGAGACCAGCCCGACATACCAGCCGAAATCGGTCTGCAGCACATAGGTGAAGTCACCCTGGTCGAGGATGTGGAATTTCTCCCACGTGCTGATTTTCGTGGCATCGGTGTGGAACACGTCGGACTGCTCGCCGCCGGTGTTCGCGATGAACGGCGGGATGCCGCCGCCCGCCACCGCGGTCACGTAGTTCCCGCTCAGCGTCTGCAGCGCATAGGTGCCATCGCGCTGCTGCAGCAGGGTGAACTTGGTGAGCGGCTTGAAGTCGATGTTGTCGAGGGCGGACATGAACAGCCCGTTATGGATCTGGCCGCCCCCCTTGACCGCCGCGAGCGTATAGCCGGCGACCGGGCGGAACGCGTATTGCCGCCCGGACATCAGCGGTCCCTTGCAGATGAGCCGGAACAGCTCCCAGGTGTTGACCTTGGTCGCGTCGGTATGCACCGCCGGGTCCGCCGTCTGCCCGCCGCCGCCGAGCGCCGTCACGTAATTGCCCTTGTCGGTGGCGATCGCGTAGTACCACGGTGCGTCCTGCCGCAAATCGTAGTACTCCGGGTAGATCGAGAACGGCGGCACCTGGGGGATGAGCCCGAAGGTTTCCCAGGCCTGCGGCACCGTCGCGTCGGTGTGCATCACATCCGAGGAGCGGCCGCCGCCGCTGACCGCGGTCAGGTAGTTCCCCGATTGAGTTTGAATCGCGTAGGGAAAGAACCCCTCGGGGTTTTCCGGCGTGTTGAGGCGCTGCTCGGGGTCGTACCAGAGCTGGAACGTCTCCCAGAGGCTGGGTGTCGTCGCGTTGGTGTGGATCGCGCCGGAGGTCCGGCCGCCGCCGCCGACCGCGGTGACAAACGTCTCCTTGAGAAACGTCTCGAGGGCGAATTTACCGGGAAGCTGCTGTAGTGCCATGATCGGTCTCCTGCACAGGGCGGCATGACGATCCCGCCGCGTCCCCATACGCGCGTCTCCTCGCCGGGGTTGCAGGTTTGCCATCGAGCAAATGATACAAACTATTAGAAAATCGGCCTAATTTACGAATAATTCACCATGAGACGCGGCCCGCGGATTTATGCTCGGCGATGTAGCGGCGCGCGGCCTCCAGGTCGTCGAGCGCCTTGCGGCGCCAGACGATATCCATCTCGGTTTAGGCTTTCTTCGGCTGCGGCTGGGGTGACCCGTGCTTTGTGTCCCAGGACTCGACCTAACGGACGACATCTTCGTTCAGGACATCCGGCGCGCCAGACCTTGCTTCGTCGAATGACCGGAAGTGTTACACCTGACATAGATAGCGCTAGGGATTGTGCGACGGCCTGAAGCCTAAGAGCACCCAGCAGACGACGATACCGAAAAAAAGAAGCAGGAGTGGAGACGCTATTGCTATGCCAATGATTATCGCGACCACCTCATAATCGACGACTCTGACTGGCACCATTTGCGTCGTGCAGCGGCTGTGGGCTATGTATGTTTCAGCGTCAGTGGTCGATGGCAGCTTAGCATTGCAGGCTGCGATTTCCTCCGTTGATGGCGCGTGGGAAGTGTACGTCGCAGGTATTCCACGCACATAGACCACGCCGCCAATAAGGCAAACCCACAAAACCGATAAAACTACCCAGCAACGCAGAAACCCGCGCCGCCAGTTCATCCCTTTTGGCTGCGCTTTGGCTTCTCGGCTGGCTTAGACCGCGCGACCTGATCGAACAGACGGTCAACGGTTTCGCCAGGTTCATCGGCCCCGACTTCGCGCGCCGTCTTTAGGAACCGCTTGTACTGCTCCGGGTTGTCGGGCTTGGGCGACGGCTT
Organism: uncultured Alphaproteobacteria bacterium; assembly: GCA_963712835.1. Taxonomy (GTDB): domain Bacteria; phylum Pseudomonadota; class Alphaproteobacteria; order ATCC43930; family CGMCC-115725; genus DATARH01. The sequence goes on from CAVQJJ010000005.1 coordinate 281,128, forward strand.
TCTCATCTGTCTCCGCTGAGCCTTCCTTAGCGAATCTCGCGTATGCTACCATACATACGCACAACGGCGCGCGCAGCTATGGGCGCCACGCACGCCATTGCTCCTTGCCCTTCTGGAAGGGGCAGGTCGTTAGCCCGCGTTAGCAGGCTACCGGTAATGTCCGGATGGTGTGCCAAACCATGCGATCTCCTTTCTCCTAGGGTTTCGACCGCACGCTAGGTCGGCAAACTTCGTCGCGCGGTCGCTCGAAACTGCTAAGCGGCGGATACCTCTTCGGTATCCGCCGCCTCTGCGTCGGCCGTTTCCTCAACGATTGGAATGCAAAAATCGAGAACAGCACCGAAGGTCGTCATAAACCGATCTCTCGTTACCTGCGACCAGCCTGCGCCGTTTCTCGGAAGGCTGGTAAGCAGACCGGCGATAGGCTGGGGAAGCGTCCCGCCACCTTCGTTTGCGGGTGGCGGTTGAACGCGAGTCGGATTTACTTTGGGCGTTGGCCTCGGCTTGACCTTGAACGGGCGGTTGGCGGTTGGTTTGACGCTCGCGTTACTCGCGCGCTGCCGCTCTGGGCCGATACCCGCCTCTCTGAACAGCCCGGCGAACAGCGTAACCATGCGGTCTTGCTGTCCAATCGGGTTATAGTTTCGGAATGCGTCCCTTATCTCGCTGTCCGTTGCCGTGGCCGGATCGACAAATTGCAATGCGTCAGCATAAGCAGCGCGTAGCCAGTCGCCGACGCGTTGTTGATATTCTGCTTCCGGAGCTAGGCGGATACCTTCTAGGACGGCGCTCGGAGCGCCGCCCTCATCAATTAGATCAAGCGCTTGTAGTGCCTGCAGCGTGCGCGGAACCAAACTTCCAGAGACTCCCGCGCGTATAAGCACATCGGAGTTAACGGGCGTCGGCAATCCCCGGCTCCGATGCCGACGAATCAAATCAATGATCGCCGACGCAGGCGCATATGGTGCGGGCGCATTTGGTGTAACCGGCATGACCGGAAACTCCTGTAACCGTTTTTCGTGCGCGTTATATGGCGCGAGAATGCAAATCTGTCAACCGTTCTGAAGTTACCGGTACACAAGTTATTTTTGCCATGTCATATATTATATTGAAAAATATTATATATTCGTGTGGATAGGCTGTGTAACGCTGAACGATTGGAGGAAACGCAATGCTTAGCGATGGCCTGAGTCCACGAATCATTCACGGAAAATGCGGCGGCTGGCTTGCCATTTCCAGTGCTGCTGACCCGTTAAAAATCGGCGTCGTGGCAACCACGGAAATCGAGGCTGGTAGCGCGTTTGAGCGCACTAGGGAGCATTGGCAGGCGATTTTAGAAACGGGAAAGAACGGAGCGGGCCTAAACTGGATCCCTCCTACCCGTAGGGGTTATGCAACGACGTTTCCCCAAAGGGGGCCGCTTATTAGCGCCGTTCTCAACGAGTTGCTTCGTAGGTGAACCGCTTGCCCTTCGCGCCGCGCAGGATTGCATCGGCGCGAGCCGCATCGTCGAAGCCAAGGCGTTGGCCCGGGCGGCCTCGTCATAAAGCAGATCGATCGCGGTCATCGCCAGGAGCTTGCCGGGGTCAAATAGGCGTGTTGGGTTCGCGGCGTAGCATGGGCCTACTGCTCCATAATTTCGACTTGCCGCTCCGTCCCAATCGACGCATCACGGCGGCCGATGCAAATCGGGGTGCGAAGCCCCATATACCCGCCTGACCCTCGTGGATCTTATCCGAGGCTTGGCCGGTTGGACGGAGCGCGCAGGCGCGCAGCCGCCGGATCATCCTTTGTCGCCGGTCATAAACCCACAGGCGCGCCGGACAATAACCGCCGCCTAAGGATTCGCTCCTGATGAGAAAACATATGCATGTAAAGGCGAGCCCACCCGACGCAGACGCAAAGCAAGCCGAAGCCGCCAAGGTGGCGCGCCTGCGCGGGCTTCGTCTGGCCAAGGAAGAAGCTGAGCGCGAGGCCGCCCGTCTCGCGGCCGAAGCGGCGCCGCCGAAAAGCCGAGCGCGCCGACCCCGCCAACCCGCGTCCGGCCAACCAACCTCCCGGCAACCGACGCCACTCGCGTCATGAGGTCGGGAGGCGATCAGCGGCCGCGCGGCCGCCCCTACGCCAACCGCCCCTCCCAGCCGCGGCAGGGGTCGCAGCAGAACTCGCAGAACTTCAGCAGCAATGGCCCCAGCGGCAGCTATGGCTCCGGCGACCGCATTCGCGGCAACCCTCCCCAGCTGTACCAGCGCTATCTGGTGCTGGCGCAGGACGCGGCGCGCAGCGAAGATCGAATTGCCGCGGAAGGCTTCTACCAGCACGCGGAGCACTATTACCGCGTGAGCAATGCCGGCCGCGAGCCGGTGGAAGCCTCACCCGCGATCGACCGGAATGCCCGCGAGACGGGTCCCGCGCCGGCCGAACCGGGCGCGATCGACGGCGATCCTCACGACGCCGCCGCAGGCGAATAGCGCTCCTTCTTGAACAGGCCGCGGGCGAACGAAAGATAGTCGGCCTTTGACATGGCCGGCTTGAACTCGTCGATGATCTGGCGGGCCTCAGCGGCCTCGTCGTAGAGGAGGTCGATCGCGGTCATCGCCAGGAGCTTGGCGGGCGTAAGGTAGGCGTGCTGCGGCTCGTGGATGTGGAAGTCGGCGCCGTGGGTCTTGCCCTTGGCGCTGGCGACATAGGGGTGGATCACCGGCATCAAATGGGCGATGTCGCCCATGTCGGTCGAGCCGGTGCGGTGGCCGCCGATGTCGAACTGGCCGGGGCCGAAGAGGCTTTCGACATTGGCGCCGAAAAGCTCGCCGTAACGCCGGTCGTTGCGCTGCGGCAGGTAGCCGGGGATGGTCGAAATCTCGACCTCGGCGCCCATCGCCATCGCGCCCGCCCTGAGGCACCGATCCACCTTCATGTTGGCGTCGGTGATGGCGTCGAGGCTGCCGCCGCGCACAAAGGTCTCCATCGTCACCTCGGCCGGGATGACGCTGACCGCGTCGCCGCCCTTGGTGATGATCGGGTGGATGCGGATCGTATCGCGCTCGTAAAAGGTCTCGCGCTGGCAGTGGATCGCGTTGAGGGCGATCTGCGCCGCGCTGAGCGCGTTGATGCCGAGCTGCGGCGCGCCGCCGGCGTGGCTGGCGCGGCCCATGAACCTGATCTGCTTGACGAGGGCGCCGTTCGAGCTGTCGGCGATGAAGGAGCGCTTCGCCATCTGATCGTGCGAGCCGGCATGGATCATCATCGCCATGTCGATGTCGTCCCAATGGCCGCGCGCGAGCAGTTCGGGCTTGCCGAGGAGGAATTCGAGCTCGCCCCTTGCCTTGCGGCCGAGCCGCTCCTCGACATCGATGAACTCCTCGGCCGGGACCGAGAAGAACACCACCTCGCCGGCGAGGTGGTTTTGCGCGCCGATCGCCGAAAGGCCGATCGCGGCGCCGAGCATGCCGGCGATCTGCGCGTTGTGGCCGCAGCTATGCGCGGCGCCGGTGTGCGGGTCTGCGAGCGGGTGGTCGGAGGTGCGTAGCGAGTTCGAGCTCGGAGACGATGGCGACGCGCGGGCCGGCGGACTTAGCCGTGAGGCGGCCCTTGACGCCGGTGAGCGCGAGGCCGGTTTGCGGCGCGAGATCGAGGGCGCGCATGTGGTCGGCGACGAGCGCGGCGGTCTTCTTCTCGTTGAAGCCGGTCTCGGGGTGGTGGAGGATCTCCTCGCCGATCGCGACGATCTCGTTGCCGGCGCGGTCGATCGCCTCGCACACCTGCGCCTTCAGTTCGTCTTTAGTCCATGTGGGCTTGGTCGCCATCGCTCTGTCCCCTGTGTCGATGCGACGATGATAACAACCTCGTCATTGCGAGCGAAGCAAAGCAATCTCATGGGGGCTAAGTTCTGAAGGAGATTGCCGCGTCGCCTGCGGCTCCTCGCAATGACGTTTGATCCCAACCGGACGATTTCGGCGCTGGTGCTGGCGGCGACGGCGCTGTTCCTGATGGCGGTGGCGCCGGGGTTGCGCTGGCGCCGCCAGGCGCGGGTCGTGGCGTTGGTCGTCTACGGTGCGACGTTTTTCGGGGTCGTCGTCTATGTCGTGCTGTGGCTCTGCGGCTTTGTTGGTTAAATCGCCGTAAGCAACATTGACCGATCGCTAAAATCAGGTTTAGTTTTTATTAAAGATTTTGCTGTCCCGAGTCGTTCCCGCGAAGGACTTGCCGGCGAACGCCCAGGTATCGGGCATAGGCTGCTCTTCGCTCGGAGGAAATTCATGGCGCAACCCCTGCCCACAATGGCTCCGACGATGCATCCGCGGCTGCTCGACGCGTTGACGGTGCGGCACGGGCCGGCGCCGCTGCTGGCCCGCTTCATCCTCGCCGGTGACCGAGCGCTGCGCGACATCGGGCTGACCTTGCGCATCCGCACCGATTTCGACGCGCTGATCCACCTCAACCGGCAGCAGGTCGCCGCTGGGAATTGGCTGCCGGTGCCGGACGCCTACAATCCGGAAATCGCCGTTGTCGACGAGACTAACGCGTTCTGGGTCGCCGGCGAAAACGACCGAGGGGAGATCGTCGTGACCTGGGCGTCGCGCATCCACGACTGGACCGGCACGACGATGGCCGATCGGATGCGCACGGCCTGGTACGGCCGGGACACGGGGCAGCCGTGCATCGTCACGGCGGAAGCCGCCAGCAGGATCACCGGCATCTGCGCCTGCTCCGGCGCCTCGTGGGTGCGGCCCGATGTCCGCGGCAAGCACCTGTCGCATTTGATGCCGCGCATCGGCAAGGCCTATGCGAGTTCACACTGGCCGCTCGACTGGGCCGTCGGCTTTATCGGGCTCAACAACGTGGCGAAGGGGCTGGCCAACAGCTACGGGCAGAAGAACCTCAGCCGCAGCGTGGTTTTCCCGGGTTCGGCCTGGGGCGAAGTGGCGGTCGTCTACACCTCGATCGCCGACGTATACGAAGACCTCGCGGATTACTTGGGGCGCGAGCTCTTCGGCGAGGGCGTCGGGGTCGAGGAAGAGTTCGCGTCGCTGAGCTTTACGCAGGACGTGACGAACAGCTCGTCGGACGGCGTTTTCCAGGGCAGCAACAGCCGGTCGTAACGGACGAGCCGACGCGGCTGGCCGGGATCGGCGGTGTACTGCATTTCCGCGGTCACCGTGTCGTAGCGCGGCTGATCGGAGTCGGCGACAGCTTTGTAGAACTCACGCACCCAGCCGCCGTACTCCTTGTCGGGCATCTCGCCGACCTTTTGGCCAACGCCGGAGAACCGGTATGAGCTGTCCAGCCAGTGGTGCTCGTCGCCGATAAAGCGCCACTCGGGCTCTTTGTCCCGCGGCTTGATCCCGATGATCATCATGCGCGAGAGAAGCTGGTTCTGCATCGCGATGTTTAGAACGTTCGGATCAAAATTTCCGAACGATACCCGCCATTTCTGCGCCATCGCCCGCAGCGGGGTCGCCTCGCCGCGAAAAATCGACGAAAACTCGCGCTGTTCAACGCGGAAGCGCTCGCTCATCGCCGGCTTGAAGGCCGGGGCGCACAGCTCGCGCAGGCGCGCTATCGTGTGCTTCGCCGAAGCAGAGATCTCGGAATTCCACTGGTCAGACAGCCAGCGGATACGAAACAAATTGGTGCCGACCTCGCAGAGCAGCCGCTCTACCGCCAGCAGCGCGCGCAGGTCGACATTGCGGGGACACAGCTCGATCTCGGTCACCAAGCGATCGAGCGTCTGGAATTTCACAAAGCCAAGATTGCGGACGGCAAAGCCGACCGCATCATAATCGGGTTCGGGATCGCCGAGCGCGGCGAGAAACCCCTCGCTGTCGGGGAGCACCCATTTCCCCTCGGCGGTAACCAGCATCATCAATTGTTGCAACGCGGCCTCCGCGACGCCGGGCGCGCGATGCCTGAACCAGTACGCCCGACACCGCACATTCTTGGCCGCTCTCCTAAACAACTGCTTAAGCTTACGGTACCAATACGGATGGGCCGCCATGCGCGCGCGGCGGGGCGGCATGTGCGGTAGACGGGCGGCACGACCCCAGCTGGCACGCAGGACGGCGACGCGACCTACCGCGTTATGGGCGTAGGTACGTCGATCCATATCGAGCCATGGCGGTAGAGACCAGGTTTAACCGCGCGTGGGCCGCGGTTTTAACCACTTATGGCAATGCGGCGCAATTGACCGAGATTCGAGACAAGTTTAAGACTTGATCCAGAAATCGCGGCGTCGGGCCGTTCCCCCGAAAAACTCGCGCCAGGGTTTCGCAAGATCCATGTTGTGCCCGCCTCTTTCCCCCGGAGGTTTTCCATGGCGCTCGATTTTCCCAATATCGTGCCCGAAAATAATCTGAGGCTGCCTGATGCCGTGACCGTGCGGCACGGGCCGGCGGCGCTGCTGGGTCGCTTCATCATCGAAGCCGACAAGACGGCGCGCGCTGCCGGCATCTATCTCCGCATCCGCCATGATTTCGACCGCCTGGCGGAGCTCAACGACGAAGAGGTGGCGCGCGGCAACTGGTATCCGCTGATCGAAATGCTCGATCCGCGGCGCTCTGACGTGTCGCCGCGCAACGCGTTCTGGATTTCCGGCGAGAACGAGCAGGGCGAGATCGTCTCGACCAATGCCGGACGTATCTACTACTGGCCCGACACCAATCTCGAAGAGCAAGCGGTCGCGATGATGTACGGCCGCGATGAGGGCCAGCCCGTGATCATCACGACCGATGCGCTCAAGTCGATTAGCGGCGTGGTGCAAAGCATGGGGGCAACCTGGGTGCGCCCAGACTACCGCAGCCGCGGCTTGTCGCACCTGCTGCCGCGGATCGGTCGGGCATACGGGCTGTCACGCTGGCCAATCGATTGGATCATCGCGTTCGTGACAATGAAGCATTACAGGACCGGCTATGCCTTCGGCTATGGCGCCCGGCATTTCAGCGGCAGCGTCGTCTATCCCGAGCACCATCTGCCCGAGTTGGTGTTGTGCTATACCGAGTCAAGACGAGGCCTATGAAGACCTCGATAATTATTTGACGACGGAGCTCTCCGATTCCTCGGGCGGCAAGTTCGCGCCGAGATCTGGTGAAACCTTTCTTGCACAAGAGGTGATCAGCACGGCACCGGACGGCGTTCTCCAAGGAAGTAGCAAGCGCTCGTAGCGCAGGAGCTGTGGGGGGCCTTCGCCGGTGACGTGAGTCATCGCCTTGACAAAGTCGTAGCGCGGTTGCGCTGAACTTGCGACAGCGCGATGAAATTCCGAGACCCAGTGCCCGTATTCCTTGTCGGGCATGTTCTCGACCTTATCGCCAATGCCGGCGAGCTGGTACTGGCGGCCCGCCCAGCGATGTCCGCTGCCCAGATACCGCCAAACCGGCGTGGATCCATTGCTGTCGCAGCTCATGATTGCCATCAGCGGTAAAAGACCCGCGCGCTCCGCCACATCCATCACACCCAAGTCGAAATTCCCGAAAGCGACGCGCCACTTCCTGGCCATCGCGCCGAGACTGTCTTCGGCACGCGCTCCGCCGTCGAAAATGCGAGCGGGATCGCGCGCCTCGACATGGAAGCGCTCGCTCATCACCGGTTCGAACACTGGAGCGCACAACTCGCGCAGCCGCGCCAGCGTATGCTCGGCCGAGGCCGAGATCTCGGAATGCCATTCGTTGTCGCGATACTTGATGCGGTACAGGTTGGTGCTGGCCTCGCGGAGCAACCGCTCTACCGCCAGCAGCGCGCGCAGGTCGACGTTGCGCGGGCACAGCTCAATCTCGGTCACCAGGCGGTCGAGCACCTGGAACTTCACAAAGCCGAGATTGCAGACGGCAAAGCCGACTGCGTCGTAATCGGGTTCGGGATCGCCGAGCGCGGCGAGAAATTCCTCGCTGTCGGGGAGCACCCATCTCCCCTCGGCGGTAACCAGCATCGTCAACTGTTGCAACGCGGCCTCCGCGACGCCGGGCGCGATGCCTGAACAACTAACGCCCGATGCCGCACATTGTTGGCCGCCCCTGTAAACATTCGCTTAAGCCTGTACGGTCAAAGCGGGACGCCGCCATGCATGCACGGCACGGCGCGTTAGGCGCGCAGCGCGAACCGGCCGGCGGCGACGGCGCGCGTGCGCTCCGGCGGCAGGGTGATGGTGACGCAGGTCCCCTGCCCGGGCGCGCTGACGACCGACATCACGCCACCATGCGCCTCGACGAGCCCCTGGGTGATCGGCAGGCCGAGCCCGGTGCCGCCATAGGCGCGCGTGGTCGATGTCTGCGCCTGTCCAAACGGTTGCATGGCGCGACGCAGCTCATCCTCGCTCATGCCAATGCCGTGATCGGTAATGGATACGACGCTGCCGCCGTTACCGGCGACCGATGCCTCGACCACGATCACGCCGCCCGGCTCCGAGAACTTGATCGCATTGGACAAGAGATTGAGCAGGCATTGCTTCATCGCCCGTTCATCGGCGACGATCAGGTGATCGGGATCGGCGATATTGGTGACAAGCTCGACCGACTGCTGGCGCGCCCGCTCGCGCACCATGCGCGCGCTGCTGGCGAGCAGGTCGCCGACGGGGATTTCCTCTTCGTGAATTTCGAGCTTGCCGGCCTCGATCTTCGACATGTCGAGGACATCGTTGATGATCGACAAGAGGTGCTGGCCACTGGTGTGGATATCGCTGGCGTATTCGAGGTAGCGCAGGTTCTTCAGCGGGCCGAGATGCTCGCCGCTCAGAATCTCGGAGAAGCCGATGATGGCGTTCAATGGCGTGCGCAGCTCGTGGCTCATATTGGCGAGAAAATCGGATTTTGCGCGGTTGGCGAGCTCCGCCTGGGCCCAGGCCTGCGCCATCTTGGCCTCGGCCGCCTTGCGTTCGGTAATGTCGGAATAGAGCGAGACGACGGCGCCGCCCGGCATCGCGCGCCGGCGGATCTGCAGCCCCCGGCCGGAGGTGGTCAGCCGCTCGCGCACCATCGGGACGTCACGGTAAAAACGCGCGAAACGCTGGGCGATGTCGATCGATGGTTCGACCGGTCCGAAATCGCCGCGCTCGGCCTGCAGCGCCAACACCTCGCGCAAATTCGTTTCGGTGGTCAAATCCAATGACAGATCGAGCAATTCGACAAATTTTTCGTTCCAGGCTACCAGCCGGCCATCGGCGTCGAAGACGCTGAGCCCCTCGCCCATATTCTCCAGCGTCGATTGCAACAGGTCGCTCTGCCGCAGCAGGCGTTCCTCGCTGGCGGCCAGCTTTGCCGCCGCCTTCTGCTGGCGGTCGACGGCATGCACCAACACGCCGGTGAGGCACGCCGCCATCACCGTGAAGAGCACGAACGCCACCACCGAATTGGCGCATTCGCTACGCCACTGGCCGAGAATATCGACACGGCGGCGCGAGGCCGTGAGAATAAACGGGCGGCCGGCTACATGAGTGAAGCTGACGACATCGGGCTGGGTCGCCTCGGGCGCGTTGCCGAGCACGCCCGCCGGCGCGGTGCCTGCGGCTGCGAGCACCGCCGACGCTCCCGGCAGCTTGCGGCCAATCGCGTCCTCTTCCAACGGCTCGGCGGCGAGCAGCGTGCCGTCATCGAACAGCAGGTTTACGCTAACCCCGCTATTGGCGGCGACCGAGTTGTAGAAATCGGTGAAGACGGTGATCGGCACCTCGGCGGCGATGACCCCGACCACCTCGTCGTGGCGCCAGATCGGTCGGCTCATCATCACCGACCAGGCGCCGCCCTGGCCGCGCTCGGGCCGGCCGATATAGAGCGACGGGGAGCCCGTCTCGTGGGCGGTGAAGAACGCGCGGCGGGAATAATCCTGGTCCGACCCCGACGAGTCCGCCTTGTTGAGCAGGTGACCCTTATTGTCGAGGATCAGGATGTCGCGAACAACCAGCGTCTGGTTGTCGAACTGATCGAGCAGCAGCTTTACCGCAGGATCGTCGAGCGAGGTCTGCGGGAGCGTCGTCTCGAGCATGCGCTCGACGCCGACCAGCGCGGCATCGATGGCGAAGATTGAGCGGTTGGTGCCGACCTCGGAGGAGCGCGCGATGCTTTCGAGCGTCGCGGTGGCGTCGTCCATGGTCTGCCGGTAGGTGTGATGGATCGAGGCGTACATGCTGGCGCCGTAGGCGCTCACCAGCACCGCGCACAGCACCATCATCGCATTCTGCAGGCGGACCAGCCGCACGAGGCTGACGAGCCATTCGGGCGCGCGCTTCATCGCCGTGCAATTCCTTGCGACAGCGCCGATGAACATGCACAACGTCCCGAGTGGGACGCGCGGGTCAAGGTGCCTCCCATGAGGCGATGCTCGGCCATCGCGCTTAATATTCCGTTATGTTGCCGGGCAGCGCGGCCGGGAGAGATGGTTAAGTTTTCGCCGGTTCCAGCAGAAGGTTGCCGGCGCTTGCCGCCCGGCAGCGCCAGCCGGTCGGGACGAGGGTCGTGGTGTCAGGCTGTTCGACGATCGCCGGTCCGGCGATTTCGGCGCCCGGCGCGAGGCTGGCGCGGTCGACGATAGCGGCGGTCTCGAAGCCGAGCGCGGCGTCGATCAGCACGCGGCGGCCACGCCGCTTTTTGGCCCAACGGGCGGCGGGCGCAACCAGCGCCGGCGGCGCCATCGTCACGCGATGCACGGCGCGTAAATTGACGATGCGGGCCGGCGCCTCGGTGGCGTGGCCGTAGACGCGGTCGTGGGCGGCGAGAAAATCGCGATACAGCGCGGCGAGCGGGTCCGGGTCAGATCCTTTTGGTCCGAGCGGGATTTCCAGGTGGTAGCCCTGGCCGATATAGCAGACATCGGCGAAATGGCGGGTCGCCACGCCGCTCAACGGTACGCCCTCGCCCGCCATGAGGCGGCGGCAGCCCTGGTCGAGCACGGCGAGCGCGGCCTCGATATCGGCCCAATCGGCGCCGGCGAGCGGGCGCGGAAACGCGGCGGACAGCTCGTGCTCGATCGGCGCGCAGAGCAGCCCCGCCGCCGACAGCACGCCTGGATGCGGCGGCACGACGATGCGCGAGATGCCGAGCTCGGCGGCGAGCGCGGCGGCGTGGATCGGCCCGGCGCCGCCGAGCGGCAGCAGCGCGTAGCCGCGCGGGTCGATGCCGCGACCGATCGACACGAGCCGCATCGCCTCGGCCATTTGCGCGTTGACGACGCGGTGGATGCCGAGCGCGGCGATCTCGACGCTGGCGCCCATCCGCGCGGCGAGCGGCGCGATCGCCCGACGCGCGCGGTCGGGGTCGAGGCGCAACGTGCCGCCGGCGAAGTAATCGGGGTCGAGATAGCCCAGCACGAGCGAGGCGTCGGTCACAGTTGGTTCGGCGCCGCCACGGCCGTAGCAGGCGGGGCCCGGCTCCGACCCGGCCGATTGCGGGCCGACGCGCAACGCGCCTGCCTCGTCGAGCATCGCGATGCTGCCGCCGCCCGAGCCGATCGCAGTGACGTCGACCATCGGCACGCGCACGGTGTAGCCGTCGATGACGCCCTCGGCGCGCACCAGCGGTTCGCCGCCGCTGACCAGCGCGATATCGCAACTGGTGCCGCCGATATCGACGGTGATGAGGTCCTGGGCGCCGGCGGATTTGCCGACGGTGAGCCCGCCGACCACCCCGGCCGCCGGTCCCGACAGGAACAGCCGCACCGGGCGCCGGGCGGCGTTGGCGGCGGCGCTGATCCCGCCGCGCGACTGCATGATCTGCAGCGGCGCCGGCACCCCGGCTTGCGCGAGATCTTGGCCCATGCGCGTGATGTAATCGGCGACGACGGGCTTCAGATAGGCGTCGAAGGCGGTGACCGCCGTGCGCTCGTACTCGCGGAAAGCGGGATCGACCTCGGACGACAGCGAAATCGCGAGGTGCGGGTGGGCGGCGGCGACGATCTCGGCCGCGCGCCCCTCGTGCGCGGGGTTGACGAACGAAAATAGAAAGACGATTGCGATCGCCTCGACCCCGTCCGCGACCAACTCGGCGGCGGCGCGCCGCACGTCGTCCTCGTCGAGCGGGATGACGACCTCGCCATCAGCGGCGATGCGCTCCCGAACCTCCTTGCGGCGGCGGCCGGGCGCGAGAAACACCGGCGTCTCGGGCTTGAGGATCAGGTCGTACATGCGATGCCGCATCTGCCGGCCGATCTCGAGCACGTCCTTGAAGCCGGCGGTGGTGATAATGCCAGCCTTCGCGCCCTTGTGTTCGATGACGGCGTTGGTCGCGACCGTCGAGCCGTGCACGAAACGGGCGATCGCCGCCGGGTCGATGCCCCAATCGGCCCGCATCGCGGCGATGGCGTCGCGTACGGCGGCGGCCGGGTCGCCCTTGGTCGTCGGCCGTTTCATGAGGCGGAACGAGCCGTCCGACCCGGCGCAGACGATGTCGGTGAAGGTGCCGCCGATATCGACGCCGACGGTGTAGGTGGTCATGACCTCAGCGGATTATTCCGAGCCGCCGAGCGGTCTCCGAGTCGTCCATTTCTTGCAGGCTCACCAAATCGTTGAGATCAATCCCCGCCATCAGCCCGCCCGTCGCGGTGCTGACCCGGGGCAAGACCCTTGGGCGCTCAACACTTGGCGAGCGGTCGTCGGGACCTTGGCGCTTAGGGGACGAGTTCAGGCGATGGCTTTGTCATGTTCCTGAAAATCCTAATGCCCGGCCGGGATCGCTTCGGTGACGATGAGCGCGTCGAGTGCGACGACGCCTTTGCCCTGGGGGCGGACGAGCAGCGGGTTGATGTCGATGCTCGAAAACTGTCCCTTTTGCGCGGCGGCGAAGAGCGAGAGTTTCGACAGGGTCTGGGCGAGCGCGTCGAGGTCGCCCGGCGGCTTGCCGCGCGCGCCTTGCAGCATCGCCACGCCGCGCAATTCGCCGATCATCGACCGCGCCTCTTCAAGGCCGAACGGCGCGATGCGGAAGGTCACGTCGCGCAGCACCTCGACAAAGATGCCGCCGAGGCCGAGCAGCACCACCGGGCCGAACACCGGGTCGTCCTGGACGCCGAGGATCATCTCGACCCCGTCGGTCAGCATCGGCGAGATCAGCACGCCGTCGAGATGCGCGTGCGGCGCGCGAGCGGCGACGCGGGTCATGAGGTCGGTATAGGCGCCGGCCACGTCGGCGGCGGGCACGTTGAGCATCACGCCGCCGACTTCTGTCTTGTGGGTGATCTCGGGCGAGACGATCTTCAGCACCAGCTTGTCGCCGAGGCTGCCAGCGGCTTCGGCCTCGGCGGCGCTGGTGACGAGCCGCTCCTCGAGGATCGGGATGCCGGCGGCGGCGAGGATCGCCTTGGCCTCATGCTCGCCGAGCGCATGTTTGGGCAGCGGCGCGAGGCCGGCCGGCACCGCCGGCACGGGGTGCGGCGGCGTGGCGATGCGCTCGGCGCAGCGCGTCGCGGCGGCGATGGACTCGACCGCGCGCCATGGGTCCTCGTAGACGCCGATGCCGGCCGCCTCGTAGCGGCGCTGCATCTCAGGCGCGGCGATCGCGGAGAGCGCGATATAGCTGTCGGGGTAGCGCTCCGCCGCGCCGCTCAGCGACTTATAGAGCGGCTCGGCCATTTGCGGCGACGACGCCCAGGTCGTGAAGAAGCCGACCATCGACGGGAATTTCTCCTTGCCGAGCAGCAGGTCGAAACTCTTGTCGAGGATGGTTGGATCATTGAGGGCCTGAGCTGTTACATCCACCGGGTTGCGCGGCGCGGCGAACGGCACCCAGGACAGTACCTCCTTCTGCGAGTCGGCGGCGAGCGGGGCGAGGTCGAGGCCCTGCTCCTCGGCGGCATCGGCCATCAAGACGCCGGCGCCGCCGGACATCGTCATCACCGCCAGCTTGCGCGAGCGCGGCAGCCGGCCGCGGGTGCAGGCATAGGCGATCTCGACCAGGTCTTCCGGCGTCTTGGCGCGCTCGACGCCGAGCTGGCGCAGGGCCGCGTCGTAGATCGCGTCCGCGCCGGCGAGCGAGGCGGTGTGCGAGGCCGCGGCGGCGGCGCCGATCTCCGAGCCGCCGACCTTCATCGCGATAACCGGCTTGCCGTTTTCGCGGGCGCGCTTGACGGCGGCAGCGAAACGCTCGCCGTCCTGGATCGCCTCCATGTAGCAGGCGATCGCCGTGGTCTCGGGGTCGTCGGCGAGGAAGGAGATGCCGTCGGCAACCTGCACCTCGGCCTCGTTGCCGGTCGACATCCAGACGCCGACCGAGATACCGCGGCGCGCGGTCAGCGCCAGCAGATGGGTGCCGAACGCGCCCGACTGGGTGACCATGCCGAGCGGCCCCGATTGCGGCGGCCCCTCTTCGAGGAAAGACGAGAAGGTCGGCGTGTGGCCGATGCGCATGTTGAAGAGGCCGAGACAATTCGGGCCGCATAGCCTTATGCCGCTATCGAGCGCGATCTTGGTGATGCGCGCCTGCAGCGCGCGGCCCTCGGCGCCGATCTCGGCAAACCCTGCGGTGAACATCACGACGCCGCGCACGCCCTTTTGGACGCAGGCCTCCATCGCCTCGACCGCGAGATTGGCCGGCACCGCGATGAGGCCGAAATCGACCTCGCCCGGCACCGAGGCAAGGTCGGGATAGGCGGTGAGGCCCTGCACCGTGTCGCGCGTCGGGTTGATCGGGTAGAGCCCGCCCTGATAGCCGGCCTCGCGGAAATAGCGCAGCGAGCGGCCGCTGATCCGGGTCGGGTCGTTCGAGGCGCCAAAAATCGCCACCGAACGCGGAGCCAGCAAAGGTGCGAGGGGGTGCAAATCGGTCATCGGGGCCACATGGGTGTCGCCAAAACGGAGTGCGCATCCTTTGGGCAAATCCGCGTCGGCGCAAGCGCTTGCCGTGCATGACGCGCGGGCTATTTCGGGTAGATGTGCTCCCAACCGGCGGGGAACGGCAGGTCGTTATCTGTCTTGTATTGCAGATGCACCAAGTGCCAGTTGCCGTTATCTATTTCCCACAAAAATCGCACAAAGGCGAAGGCTTTGTCGAAATCGATCTTGTAGATCATGTCTTTCGTGGTCTGACCATAGTCACGCGTATAGACGAGATCGGTATATTGCGACTGGCCGAGATTCTTGATCGAAGCAAAGCTGTTCTTGATATCATTGCCAGCATTGGTACCCATGTACTTCGCCGCGTCCGCTGATACCGCGTCGAGATCGGCCTTGGCGAGCTCGCCGATGATCTTCTCACTGACCTTAACCGGCATCGCGTTGTCGGGCTCGGCATACGCCGACACCATCGCCAAAGCGGCCAGAAGAAATGGCGCCAGCGCCAACGCGTATCGCATCGCCCTCTCCCCGTTATCGGGCCGTGAGCAGAACAGTGCGACGCCGCAGCGTCAATCCTGGGCCGAGCCGTCGGCAAGCGCTGCCAGCGCGCCGAGGGTGACGGGCTTGTAGGGCGCGCGCGGGCGGTAGGCGCCGATCTCGGCGACGGGCTTGTCGAGCGCGTCGGCCATCACCTGGCTGACGATCGGGCCGCAGATGCGGCCCTGGCACGGGCCCATGCCGCAGCGGGTGAAGGCCTTGGCCTGGTTCGGCCCCTGCGCGCCGAGCCGCGCAGCGCGGCGGACCTGACCGGCGGTCACCTCCTCGCAGCGGCAGGCGATGACGCCGTCGGCGGGCAACAGCACGGAGCGCGCCGGGCGGTAAAGCGCGTCGAGGAACGGGCGGAGCGCCAATTCGCGCTTCAGCGCGCGGCGCAGCGGACGGGCGCGGCGGTCGCGCTCGGCGGGGTCGATCTTGTCGAGGAACGAGGCGGCGTCGAGCGCCGCGAGGCGGCCGGAGAGCGCCGCCGCCTGGGCCCCGGCGATGCCGCCGCCATCGCCGGCGATCGAGACCGCCTGCAGCGCCGTCGCGCCCCACTCGTCGATGACCGGACGCCAGCAGAGCTGCGCCGCATCCCAATGATGATCGAGTTGCAAAGCTAGAGATATCTGCGTGTTGGGTATAACGCCTTCATGCAGCAACAGAAGATCGGTTGGCGCTTCGCCGCCGTTCCAGGCGACGCGCTCGACCTTGTCGCGGCCGAGCGCCGAAAGGCCGGTGACGCGGCGAACGATCGGGATGTCGGCGCGCCTCACCTCGCGGATCAGGCCGAGGCCCTTGGCGAGCGCGCGGCGGCCTGGCCATAGCGCGCGGGGCAACAGGCGCGCGGCGGCATGGTGGTTGGCGTGCGGTGTGGTCTCGAGGATCAGCGACGGCGGCGCGCCGGCGCGGGCGAGCTGCGCGGCAACGAGCCACAGCAGCGGTCCCTGCCCCGCCAGCACCGCGCGGCCGGACGGCACCAGCCCGGCGGTCTTGAGCATGATTTGAGCCGCGCCGGCGGTCATCACGCCGGGCAGCGCCCAACCGGGGATCGGCACCGGGCGTTCGATCGCGCCGGTCGCCACAAGGATGCGGCGGGCGCGAACGGTGCGGCTCACCCCGGCGGAGATCAGGGATACGGTGCCGTCGGGATCGATATGCCAGACCGCAGCGCCCGGCAGAAAGGCGGCGGCGCTGCGGCGCAGCGCTGTGGCGAGCGGGATGCCGGCGAAGTACTCAGCGCCGAGGCCGTTGCCCGGCTCGGCGCGCTCGATACCGCGATAAATCTGGCCGCCGGGGGCGTCCTGCTCGTCGACGATGAGGGTGTCGAGGCCGAACTCGGTCGCGAGCGCGGCAGCGGCCATCCCGGCCGGCCCGGCGCCGATGACGAGGAAGTCGATGCGGTCAGTCGTCATGCGGATGGACCGCTTGCTTCCGGCCCGCCCGCGGGTGAGACGCCTGCGTTCCGGCGCCCGTGCTGGCGGCGGATCGCCATGCCCGGCGTGACGGGAACCATGCAGCTCTGGCGGTTAGGGGTGCCGTCAATCTCGGCGAGGCAGTCGAAACAGATCCCCATCAGGCAATAGGGCGCTCGCGGCGCGCCAGTGACGGGCGTTTCGCGGATCGACGGCAGACCGGCAAGCAAGACCGCGGCCGCGGCGGACACCCCCTCCGGCACGCGGATGTCGCGCCCCTCGACCGTGACTGTCACCGTCGCGGCGGGGCCGGACGAACCGGACTCAGGCCGCCGCCGGAACATCGAAGCGCTTGGCGGAAAACGGCAGCATCATCGGGTCGAGCGCGCCGGCCGCAACCATCGGCGCGAAAGCGTTGGCGTGCGCGCCGGCGAGCGTCACGCCGCTGTGGCAATTGGCGGTGAAGGCGCCGGGGAATTTCACGCTCTCATCGTAGATCGGCGTGCCGTCGGGCGGCATCACGCGCAGCGCGGCCCAAGCGCGGACCACCTGCAACTCGGCGAGCCACGGGAAGGAACGCACCGCGCGCCCGGCCATCATCGCCATCACATCGGGACGCTGCGAGGTGTCGAAGCCGACATCCTCCATGCTGTCGCCGATCATGATGCCGCCTTCGAGCGTCTGGCGGACGGTGGTGGTCGGCATCTCGAACACGCGGCCGGCGCGCTCGGTGACGAGGATCTGGCCGCGCTGCGGCCGCACCGGCGCCGAGAGGCCAAAGAGCGGCGCGAGCGCGGCGTTGCCAAGGCCCGCGGCGAGCACGATCTTGGGCGCGGCGATCTCGTCGGCGCCGCTGCCGAGACGGAAATCGTTGGGCTGGGCGGCGGCGTAATCGACCGTGCGGTTGGGAAGATAGACCCCGCCGCGCGCGACAAACCCCTTGTGCAGCGCATGCAGCAGGAAGAGCGAATTGGCGTGGCCGTCATAACGCGTCCACGACGCGCCGACCACCGCCGGGCCGATACTTGGCAACATAGCCGCGCAGCTCGTCGGGGCCGAGCATTTTGTACTCGAAGCCAAAATTCCCGACCTCGACGCGCATCTGCTCCATACGGGCGCGGCGCTCCTCGAATTCCCCGTCCGAGAGGCAGAGATGCACGCCACCCGGGCGCTCATGGCCGACATCGATGCCGGTACGCTCACGCAACTCGGCGGCTAGCTTCGGCCATTCCTCCGAGGACAGCCGGGTCCAGCGCTGGTAATGCGGCGCGCCAAGGCCCTTCGACTGCACCCAGACCAGGCCGAAATTGCCGCGCGAGGCGCGAAAAGCGACATCGCCCTCGTCGACCAGCGCGGTCTCGAGACTCGCGCGCGCCAAGCCATAGGCGATGGCCGAGCCGACCAGCCCGCCGCCGATCACGATCGCGTCGTAGCGCCGCATCCCGCCATTCTGCCCCATACCGGCGAAAGCCGGTACCCACCCTTCGGTCGCAGGAGCGATGGATAAATGGACGCCGGCCTTCGCCGGAGTGGTGCCGCTAGTCGAAGAACACCAGGGTGCGGACTTCGATGCTCTCGCGCGGCGGGGCGTTTTCCGGCGTGCTGGGGTCGTCGAACGCGCCATGCGCCGAGAAGCGCGCGGCGCGCTGACGCGACGAGTCATAGCAGCTGATGAGGATCGCCTCGTCCGGCTGCATCTTGGGGAAATAGTACCAGCGCTGATTGGGATTGTAGGTGACCGCATAAGTCTCGCCGGTGCGGTCGGGATAGCGCAGGTCGGACGGCAGCAGGTTGTCGTAGTCGAGGGTCTGCGAGTTGCAGAGCACCAGCGGCGAGCGCAGCAGCGGGCCGGCAATCGGCCGCCAGACATTGTTGATCGCGAAGCGGTGCTTCAACAGCTCGGTCGCCTCGTCGCCCATCAGGTCGCGCACACGCTGCGGGGCCGACCACGCGGTATAGTCGTTGTGGACACGGCCGGCCGGCATCTTGACCGTGCTGCCGGGGCCGGATTTGGCGGCGTTGCGCACGATATGGTCGAAGGCGACGACCTTCTTCGCCCCGGTCGCCTGTTTCATCAGCGCTTCGCATTCGGGGTAGTAGACGGTGCGGATGATCTCCTCGTCGTAGAGGTCGGCGGCGGAGGTCTGGTGCTCGACGAGCGCGAAGCCCTCGCGGTCGAGCGACAGGCTGAGGCCGCGCCCGTCATGGACGGCGATCGCACGCTCTTCTTCCGTGGTGTTGCGCAGCGCGATACCGGGGCCGGGGTCGTAATTGTAGGAATAGGGCTTTTCGTCCATCGGCGCGGTGAAATTGACCGGCGCTTGAATGCCCTTGAGATTAGGAATGGCCGACCCGTCCATGATGTCCTCCAAAGCGAGGTGCTGTGCGTTGATGGTGACAGTAGAGCAAAATATAATCAGAATGAACGGCCGTGCGACCTCATCGCACTGCTGTTACCATGATAATTTCTCACCGCATCGATGAGATTTTCTAACGATTCACGCGCGTCTGGTGCTAGGCCGCCTCCGCTTGCGCCACCATCGGCGCGTCGCCGGCGATTGTCGTGCGGCGGACATCGCGCGCTTTCTCGGGCGGTAACGGGCGGCCGCGATGCATCGTCTGGCGGTTGTCCCACGTCACCAGATCGCCCACCGCCCATCTGTACGAATGGGCAAACTCGCGCAAGAAAAACCCTCCGCGCATCAAGCCATCAGCGGACGATAGGTCGCAATTACAAAAATAATATCGCCGTTAAAATACTATTCATCCGGCGCCTCCACTTCCCCCAAACCCTATGGTGAAGTAAGCCGCCGATCCTTTATATTCTACCAGGAATCTTATGGCCCGTGGTATTTTGTGAGTTACGCCATTGAACGTCCAGGTGGAAAATGTCCCTATATTATCCACACTGGTTTGGCGTGAGATGTAGGGAGTTCCAGCACCGGTCGCCGGGTTCGCAAGGTTGACAAATGTGCACTGCCCAGCCAAGTCGTCACAACTTGGATCGCCTTGCGGTGTCCAATCTGCACTCATGTATCGCAAGAATATCGATCCCAACATCGCTGATAATTTGGGGCAAGTGCTTGGCGGTGTCTCAGGGATATTGACCTTTCCTGCGGGATTTATTGTAGGCGGCGGCGCATGTCGCTTTTTCTCTTGTTCCAAGATTTTCGCTTGTTCTAAAATTTTTATATCGAGATTATTGTAAGTCGAATTCTTCATCAGGTCGAAACCCATGAAGAGTGATGCAGTATTCGTCACCCGGTTGCCGGCAGCATCATTTATCGGAGAATAGTCAGCGTTTACCGCCGGGAAAACCAATCTTATTCGAGCAGCATAATCAATGACATGCGGATAGGACCACCCATCGCTTGCTGCGAAACTCCAGACAGTTTCATTAGGATCAGCCTCAATTGCATAGCACCAGTCATTCCCGGCATTCGCGCCTTCGTTGGTGAAAAAGCTGTTCTTTATTGCGTCCGCCAACTTAGAATAGTCTGGTTGTTGCGCGCTTGCTGTCGCCGTAGTACCGCCAACCGCAAATGCTAGCGCGACACAAAGAAGGGCCAGTTGCTTCATGAGTCCCTCCCTGATCTCGGACTAAAATATCGCGCTTAAATTCGGTGGCGCAATCAAATTTCTCGTTGACGCGCGAACGGCTACCCAGCGGTGCGGCAATCCTTTAAGTTCAGCCAACGCTCAGTTTTGTGCCGGCTCGGGAACAAATGCGCGTATCCAACAGCGACCTGAGAGGATGGGTTGGAGTTGGCAGGGCCACGCTCGCGGTGGTGTTTACGGATGTCATCGCCTCGACTGCGCTTCGCGAGACGTATAAAGACGAGCATATGGGGGAGCTGTTCAGCTCTCACTTCACAAAAATTAGAAATTTAATATCCGAGCACAACGGCTTTCTCGTTAAGACGACCGGCGATGGTGTTCTGGCCGTATTCCGGACGGCGGGGCACGCTCTCGATTTTGCCCGAGAGCTTCTAAAGGACGCCGAAAGCACGATCCTTAAGGTCCGCGTCGGTATTCATGTGGGTGCGGTAGATGTTGGCGAGGTCGACGTCACTGGCATTGAAGTACACACGGCGGCTCGGCTTTTAAGCAAGATCAAGGGTCCTGAAATTTGGTTGACGGACCGCGCGAAGGCCGACATCGACGCCTTGGGTGCGACCCATCAAAGGAATTTGACCTGGCTTCGGCATCCGCGCATGCGATTGCGCGGTTTGAGCCAAAAAGCATTTACGCTATGGTCCGTTGTAGAGGGCGAGATTGCACCGGAAAAATTTGAACCACCGACCAAAACAAGTACATCTCAATCGCGCTTCAGCAATCGGCCTGCCATTGCGGTGCTGCCTTTTAACAATTTGAGCCCACTGCCAGACCAGAACCATATAACCGACGGTATTGTTGAAAATATAATCGACGAACTGGCAAGTTGCCGGATGTTTCCGGTAATTGCACGCAATTCCAGCTTCGCCTTTAAAGATAAAGCCCTGGCGATTACCGAGATAGGGCGGCGGCTCGGTGCGCATTACGTCATGGAAGGTAGTTTCAATCGAACGCAGGAACGCGTTCGTATCTCAGTTCGTCTCGTTGATGCCACGACCGGCATTCAGATGGTTTCAGAGAGATTTGACCAGGCATTTGAAAGATTCGTCGAGATTCAAGATGAGATAACGGAAATGATAGTAGGATCATTAGCCCCAGAATTAGCCAGGGCTGAACGCCTAAGGGTAAATCAAAAAACCACTCTGAAACCAAGTTCGTACGAATATTTTTTGCGTGGGCAAGAGGCGCATTATCGGTATACGCGAACCGATAATGCAATCGCGCAGAACCATTTGAATAAAGCCATAGAAGCAGATTCAGGGAATGCTCAGGCGTACGCGCTGTTGGCACACGCTATCATACATGCGGTGCAACTTGGTTGGCGGAGAGACGAACGGCATAATTATGTCGTTGCAGATCAGCATGCGAAGAACGCCATTGCTTTAGATCCACGAGCTCCGTTCGCGCATTTTGCTTACGGTGCCACCTCGATGTTTTTGGGACGGATCGATCAGGCGCTTCATGAAATGCGCGAAACCGTCAAAATCAACCCCAGCCATGCGGGCGCACACGCAATCATGTGCCACTTACTTTGCTACGTTGAACAGCCGCAGGAGGCGCTCAAGTCGGTGGAATGGGCACTCCGGCTAAGCCCTTATGATCCGCGGCTAGGGTTATGGCTCGCAGGCCAGTCGCAAGCGTACTATTTCCAAGAAAATTATGAGAAAGCGGCGGAGGTCGGTCGGGAAGCCCTGCTTTTGATAGCAGAAAACCCAATAGCCCAGCGCTTTACAGCCGCCAGCCTAGGACAACTCGGGCTCATCGTTGAGGCTGCGGATTTGATCGAGACATTAAGGCGGTCACCATCACCTTCGATCAGCAGCATTCGCGATGCGGTACGCCACCTGTACCGCGATGGGCGGATGATAGATCACATGCTCGATGGGCTGAGAAAAGCCCAGTTACCCGAGACTGACTAACCTCTACGCCGCCGCGGCCTGTGCCACCGTCGGCGCGTCGCCGGCGAGCGTGGTGCGGCGGACGTCGCGCGCTTCCTCGGGCGGGAACGGGCGGCCGCGGTGCATGGTCTGGCGGTTGTCCCACATCACCAGATCGCCCACCGCCCATTTGTGCGAATAGACGAACTCGCGCTGCGTCGCGTGCTCGATGAGGTCGCGCAGGAAAGCGCGCGCCTCGGGGATCGGCCAGCCGACGATCGCGCCGGCATGCGAGGCCAGGTATAGCGATTTGCGGCCAGTCACCGGGTGGGTGCGCACCAGCACCTGGCGCACCGGCTTGAAGCGCTCGCGCTCCTCGTCGGTGATGTCGAAAAAGCCGATCTGCTGGCGCGAATAGATCTGGCTGTGCTCGCAGACGAGGCCCTCGCATTGCGCCTGGATTTCCGGGTCGAGCGCGTCCCAGGCGGCGCGCATGTCGGCGAACTCGGTGTTGCCGCCCTTCGACGGGATCTTGCGCGCGTGCAACAGCGAGTATTTCGCGGGCGTCGCCTTGAATGAGCTGTCGGAATGCCAGAGGCGATTGCCGAGGCTGAAAAGGCGCCGGCGATCGTCGCGCGCCATCGGCTTGTGGTTCTGGTCGAGGTTGGAGACATCGGCGAAGGTCGGCGGCAGGCGATACTCGTTCTCGGCGCGCAGGCCGGTGTTGAGGGTCAGCTCGATCTCGCCGAGGCTGCGGGTGAAGTCGAGCTGCTGCTCGTCGTCGATGTCCTGCTCGTGGAACACCAGCACCGCGTATTTGTCCATGCCGGCATGGATCGCCGCGACCTGTTCCGTACTGAGCCGGCGGCGCATGTCGATGCCGGACACCTCGCCGGCAAAGCATGGGCCGATCTGGCGGATGGCGACGGTCATAGCGCGGCTCCCTGAAGCGGTGTCGGAAGTTTACGAAGCGATCGCCCAGTTGTCAGCGAAAGTCGCTGCATTGCGGTCCCGCGTCGGTCGAGGGTCCCTTCGGTCGCGCCTCCAAGTCGGACTCAAAATGAAATCAACCCGGTCAACGAGCGACGAGGCGGAGGTTCAAGTTCCACCCTCGGCTGAGGCTTAAGCCATTGACCCGCCGGTACGGTGGCCCTGGGCCCCCGCTTTCGCGGGGGAGACGATAATTGTGCCCCTGGATTCCCGCTTTCGTGGGAAAGACGAAGAAATCCAGCTCATTCGGAAACGTTGAATTCATTTCAAGTCAGCCTCTCACGAGGTGCGAAGCGCCGTCTCGAACGACGCACAACGCTGATTTTCCGCCTCAAAAACTCAGCCGCGTCTTAAACACCAGCTCGGCATAGAAATAGAGCTCGGCGTCGAGCGCGCGCTTGATGTTCTCGGCGCGGCGGAAGCCGTGCTGCTCGCCGGCGAACAACAGGAAGCCGCACGGAATGCCGCGCCGGCGCAGCGCGTCGACCATCATCTCGGTCTGGTTCGGCGGCACCACACGGTCTTCGCTGCCTTGGAAAAAGATGACCGGCGCCGAAAGCCCATCGACATGGCTGATCGGCGAGCGCTCGCGGTAGAGCGCTTCCTCCTGCGGGTAGGGGCCGATCAGCCAGTCGAGATAGCGGCTCTCGAATTTGTGCGTGTCGCGGGCGAGCGCGGCGACGTCGCTGACCCCGTAATGGCTCGCGCCGCCCTTGAAGAAATCGCGTTGCGCCAGCGCCGCCAGCACTGTGTAGCCGCCGGCGCTGCCGCCGGTGATCACGGCGCGCTGGGCATCCGCCAGCCCCTCGGCGCAGACATGCTTCGCGGCGTTGACACAATCATTGACATCGACGACGCCCCATTGCCCCTTCAGCCGCTCGCGATAGGCGCGGCCGTAACCGGTGCTGCCGCCGTAATCGACATCGATCACCGCGATGCCGCGGCTCGTCCAATATTGGATGCCGAGGCTGAGGCTCGACGAGGCCGACGAGGTCGGCCCGCCATGGCATTTGACGACAAGCGGCGGTTTCTCGCCGGCTGGCGCGGCGAAATCCGGGTTGAGCGGCGCGTAGTAATTGGCGAAGGCGGTGAGGCCATGCTGGGTCGGGAATTCGATCTGCCGCCCGGCGGAGAAGAAGCGTTGCAGATCGGGGTCGGCGGCCGCGGCGGAGGATTGCCGCAGCAATTCGGTGGCGCCGGTCTCCGAGTCGATGACGACGATCGCGCCGGGGCCGGTGGGCGAGCCGGCGCCGCAGACGATCTTGCCGCTGCAGGTTTTGACGGAGCCGAACTCGCTGTAGGGCAGCGCCAGCGGCGTCAGCTTGCCGGCGGCGATGTCGAGTCGTGCCAGCACGGTATGTTCCGCCTCGCCATAGGTGCAGACGATCTGCGCCGCGGAAAGGAACGCATAGCTCGCCTGGCCGAACACCCATTGCGCCGGGCAGAAATCCGCCTCGCGCGGGCAGAGCGGGTGCGCCGTGCCGTTGTCGCCGACGCGGTAAAGGTTCCACCAGCCGCTGCGGTCGGAGATGAAATGGAGCGCGCCGTCGGGCGACCACAACGGCTGGGCGATCGACTCGCTGTCGCCGCCGGCGATCTTGCGCCGCCGCGCCAGGCCGCCATCGTCGGCGATCTCGGCGACCCACAATTCGGTGCCGACCCACGGCATGTTCGGATGGTTCCACGACAGCCAGGCGAGGCGCTTGCCGTCAGGCGACAGCCGCGGCGCGCCGTAAAAATCGCTGCCCTCGACCAGCACGCGCCCGGCGCCGATCGCGCCGAAATTCACCGCGACGATCGTGTTGTCGACCTGTCCGCTCGGCTCATGCGCCTCGCGCACCCCGATCCAGCGCTGGCGCGCTTCGTCGATCACGCCATCGGCGTAACGGTAGCGGACGCCGTCGCCGGGCGCGGGTGTCAGCGGCTCGGCAGTGCCGCCCGGCGCAAGGCGATAGAGCCGCTGGTCG
Organism: uncultured Alphaproteobacteria bacterium; assembly: GCA_963712835.1. Lineage (GTDB taxonomy): Bacteria > Pseudomonadota > Alphaproteobacteria > ATCC43930 > CGMCC-115725 > DATARH01. Next base: position 306,278 of record CAVQJJ010000005.1, read on the forward strand.
GCGAAATTGCTGAAATAGGCGACGCCGCGATGCACCGTCACCGCGCCGCCGCCATATTCGTGGACGCGGGTGCGGACATTGTACGGCGCGGGGGTCACATCCTCGCGGCCGCCCTCGTTGGTGCGGTGCACCAGCACATTGCGCCCGCCTTCGCCGGGCCGGCTTTCGGTCCAGTAGATGTCGGCGCCGTCGACAATGACCCCGCCAAGCCCGATCGTCTCGGCGACGATCAGATCCGAGGTGATCGGCGACTTCCACGCGCCATAGGGGAGGGTTTCGGGCATCACTACACCTCCTGCGTCGCCACCCCGGTACGGATCGCGTCGGCGATCGCGACAAAGCTGTTGGTGACATTGAGAATTGTCTCCGGCGTCACTGGGTAGGGTGCGCTTCCGTCGATCGCATCGGCGAAATGCTCGAGATTGGTCCGCACCGAGTTCGATCTCCGGATATTTGAGGCGGATCGCCTCGGCGCGGCTCTTGCGGATGATGATGTCGGTCCGGCTGACCGCCTCCGCCGAGCCGTTGCGCCCGAATGCCTGCACCCGAAAGAACATCGGGGTGGAGCGCACCGCCGCCAGCGTGCCGCCGACGCCCGAGGCGAATTCGAGCAGCACCGACAGGCTGTCCCACGGGTCGGGGCCGGGCTTCAGCGAGAGGAATTGCGTGTGCGTCCGCCGCACCGGCCCGGCAATGCGGACGAGCGTGTCGAGCACATGGATGCCGGTGCCGGTCATCCCGCCGGCCGGCGTCTCATCGAAGCTCTCGCGCCATGCGGTGAACCCGGCCGCGACCTCGTTCGAGAAATTGCCCTCGACATGGATGAGCGGCCCCAATTCGCCGCTCTCCGCGAGCCGGATCACCTCGGCGATCGCCGGGAAATAGCGTTTGTCGGTGCCGATGCCGAGCACCACCCCGGCCTCGCGACAGGCGGCGACGGCGCGCGCGCAGCCCTCGCGCGTCAGCGCCAGCGGCTTTTCGCAGAACACATGCTTGCCGGCGCCGGCCACGGCCACGACCTGGTCGACATGCCGGGTGTGCGGCGTCGCCAGCACCACGGCCTTGATCGACCGGTCGGCCAGCGCCTCGGCGAGGCTGTTGCCGGCGAGCAAATGGTGGGTTTCGAGGAACTCGCGGTGCTGCGACGGGTCGCGGCTGACCGCGCGGGTGAAGCGGATCTTGTCGCTCTTGCCCTGCACCGCTTCGACCAGGGTCTTGCCCCAGCGGCCGAGCCCGACGATTGCCGCGTCGATCATCTGCTGTCATCCTTGGAAAAGCGCATCGTCCGATCCTAGAGGCATGTCATGACCTACCACACGATCTCCGTAAACAAGATCGCCGGCGCGCTCGGCGCGGAAATCTCCGGCGTCGATCTGGCGCGCAGCAATCTCGATGATGAGGTGATTGGCGAAATCCGCCAGGCGCTCGTTGAGAATTGCGTCATTTTCTTCCGCGACCAGAACCTGACCCCGGACCAGCATCTCGCGTTCGGCCGGCGGTTTGGCGAATTGCAAATCCACGATTTCGTCGGGGGCATGGAGGACAACGAGCAGATCCTCGAAGTCCGCAAGGAAGCCGACGAGATGAGAAATTTCGGCGGAGGCTGGCACAGCGATGTGAGCTATCTCGAAAAGCCGGCGCTGGGCTCGGTACTCTATGCCCGCGAAGTGCCCGCCTATGGCGGCGACACAATGTTTGCCAATCAATACCTTGCCTATGAAACCCTGTCGGACGGCCTGAAGGACATGCTCGGCCGGATGCGGGCAATGCACAGCGCGCGCAAGTCCTACGGGCTCTATTCGGTGCGCGCCGCCGACAAGGGCAAGCGATCGATGGACATCCGCTTCACCGACGAGGCGCATGGCGAGGTCGACCATCCGGTGGTGCGCACCCATGTCGAGAGCGGCCGCAAATGCCTTTACGTGCATGGCGGCTTTACCACCCGCTTCGAGGACATGACCGAGGAGGAGAGCGCGCCGCTGCTCAACTATCTCTACCAGCACGCGGTGCGCCCCGAATTTACCTGCCGCTTCCGCTGGGAGAAGGGATCGATCGCGTTCTGGGACAATCGCTGCGTCCAGCACAACGCGATCAACGACTACAACGGCCAGCGCCGGGTCATGCACCGTGTGACGATCGGGGGCGAGCGGCCGGTTTAGGGTTGCTCCTGAGTCGCCGGCGAGAAATGGAAATGACCCTCTCCTTTCGCGCCGCCGTCCTGCACGCGCCGAAGACCCCGCTGAAGATCGAGACCATCACCACCGGCGCGCTCAAACCCGGCGACGTGCGGGTGCGCATCAAGGCCGCCGGGCTGTGCCACACCGACCTCGAGGTCATCGAGGGCTCGCTGCGCTATCCGATGCCGATCGTGCTGGGCCATGAAGCGGCGGGCATCGTCGAGGAAGCCGGTTCGGCGGTAACGGGCGTTTCGGTCGGCGATCATGTGATCTTGTCGTGGAACCCGCATTGCGGGCATTGCTTCTATTGCGACCGCGATCTGCCGATCCTCTGCGAGACCTATCTCGCGCACGGACCCGAGGCGGTGGCCTTTGACGGCGAAAGCCGGGTCAGCCTTGCCGATGGCCGGGACCTCAAGCAGCTGATGTTTTTGGGCGCGTTCGGCGAATACTGCATCGTCCCGGCGGAGCAGGCGGTCGTCGTACCCAAGGAGCTGCCGTTCGACCGTGCCTGCCTGATCGGCTGCGGGGTGATGACGGGCGTGGGCGGCGCGCTCAATGTCGCGTCGATCGAATACGGCAGCGTCGCAATGGTGATCGGCTGCGGCGCGGTCGGCTTGTCGGCGGTGCAGGGCGCGCGGCTCGCCGGCGCCGGCGAGATCGTCGCGGTCGACCTCGACGACGCGAAGCTCGACCTCGCCGCGAAGATGGGCGCCACGACCCTCGTCAACGCGCGCCGCGACGATGTCATGGCTGTCGCCAAGGCCAAGACCGGCGGACGCGGCGTCGACACGGTGTTGGAGGCCGCCGGCAGCCCGGCCGGTTTTGGGCTCAGCGTCGAGGCGGTGCGGCCGGGCGGCGAGGTGATCTGGCTCGGCAAGACCGATGTCGCCGCCGAGGTCGCGTTCCGCTGGGGCGCGCTGATGGGCGAGAAGCGCATCCGGCGGTCGAGCTATGGCGGGGCGCGGCCGGCGCGCGACTTCCCGATGCTGGCGCGCGCCTATCTCGATGGCAGGCTTTATCTCGACGAACTGATCACCCGCCGCATTGCGCTCGACGAGATCAACGCCGGCTTCGCCGCCTTGAAGGCCGGCGAGGCGATCCGCAGCGTCGTGATGTTCTGAATAGTCACCGCGGCCTGGGCAGAACCAACCTCGGCCCCTCGCGTTAACGAAAAGCCGGTGGCGAAACACGCAAGGCCGGCGCGAGGACGAAGCCATGTATTTCTCGAATGAAAGCCTGCTCGTCATTCTGTTTGTCGGCATCATTGCCGGCTGGCTCGCCGGCAAGATCGTCGATGGCGGCGGGTTCGGGCTGATCGGCGATCTGGCGGTGGGTATCATCGGCGCCTTCATCGGCGACTGGCTGCTGCCGCGTCTCGGTATCCATCTCGGCACCGGAATCCTGTCGGCGATCCTCAATGCCACGATCGGCGCGATCGTTCTGCTGGTGATTATCCGGGTCATCGCCGGCAATCGCGGCTGGGGCGGCGGCTGGGGCAATGGCTGGAGCTGGCGCGGCCGGTGGGGCGGCCGCTGGTAGAATCCGCGGCCGTCTCTGCCGAAGAACACCAAGCTGGTGCGACTGAAATCAGGCTCCGCGCCTGGCGCACCGCGCGAAGGCGAGCCTCCGATAATCACCGCTCTCAGCTGCGCCGGTTCCGGCTATCTCAACCTGGGTCGCCCAGCCGGTATAGAAGAATTGGCGGGGGCTGGGCGATCTTTTAAGAGAGCGATGTCGACGCGTTTGTACGGCCGTTTGATCGTCCGCCGGATGGGGGAGAGAGCGCTTCCCGGGCAAACACGCGATCAGTTTTGCCTCGCCGTTGAAGAGCGGATTTTCTGGTGAAATACATTAGACGTATAAATTCGTAAATAAATTGTCTGGGAAAAAAACTAATCGTCCCCATGTGTAACCCGAAGTTTAAAATAATGGAGGTTCTCATGTTTTTAGGAAAGCCCATGATGGCAATAGCCGCGACTGCTCTGTGTGTTTGCGGCGGGGCTGCGACCGCCTCGGCACAGCAGAGTGGTTGCGCCAATTATTATAATCAGGTGATGGGGGCCTATCAGACGATGGGGCCGAATTCGCCGCAGTACAATCAAATGGCCACTGATTACAGCGCGCGCTGTCTCTCCGGCGCCGCAGCCGCACCGAATCCCGCTTATTATCAGCAGCCTGCGCCGTACGGATATGCCCAGCCGGTGGCCGTGGATCCCGCGGCGGCCCTCGTCGGCGCTGCCGTCGTCGGAAGCGCCCTGGCTGGCGCGCTCGATGATAACCGCGGTTACAACGATCGCGGCGGATACTACCAAGGACGCCGCTGGTAGGGCGCGCTCGAACGGCCTTAACGGACGATCGGATCGGCCATCCCTAAGGATGGCCGATATTCCGCCGAGGCGCTGACTTTCGGCCCGCGCTATTGCGTTGGCGGTGCGCGCAGATTGCCCGGCGCGTCTAGGTGCGCAGCTGCAGCGTCGTGAACACCGCGTCGATGTCGGCGAACTGCACCGCACCGCCGGCGGCGGGGCAGATGCTCGCATGCACAACCCAGACATAGCCGCCGTGCCACGGCGGCCCCAGCCATTCGAAGGCGACGCAGTTGCGCCCGGCATCGGCGTGCTGGATCGTGCTTTGCGGGCGGCCCTTGACGAAGTTGCCCCATCCGGAACCGCGCCGGGTCATCTGGTTCATATCCTTGAAGTCATCGGGCATGTCGACGATTGATTCGGCTCCTATCGGATTCCACCCATAGCCGCCACCTTCGGGGCTATACGCCGCGAAAAACACAACGAGGGTGTCTACCGCCTTTGCGGGAGCCTGTGACTTCGGCGATCATCGCCTCGGCTTCCGCGGGGGGATCGGGCAGCGGCAACCTCGGCACCAGCCGCTCCGCCGCCATGTACACCGACAGCATCGAACAACTCCGCGGCGCCACCGGCCCGCGGCAGGTCAAGGTGCGGGCGGAGACGGCGGCGGCGGCCTTCACGACGCCGAGCAGCGGCAGCTGAAGCATGTTTGGGAAGCACCCGAGCTGACGCCTGCGACTCGGGGCTCAAAATTCATCTTGTACTAAATCTTACCGCCCTACTCGAACTTGGCGGGCGCCGAGAATGGTTTGGTGGCATCCACCACGAACATGATAAGGGCGCTCAGATCGGTCGTGCCGGCGTTAAAGACCTCCATCGTCATACCGGCCGTATGTCCGTTCATGGTGTGACCAGTCTCGACGTAGCTGATGCCGTTCGGCGTCCTTTGGCCCAATTTCCCGTTGATGACGTAAAAGGCCTCGGAGCCAAAATGCGAATGTATCGGAGTCTTGGCCCCCGGCGGTCCGTTGCCGTAGTTGACCCGGAGGAGGTATTCGGGCGCCGACAAGGGCGGGACGGGTCCAATTTCGGCCACCTTTGTGCCGCCGGGCGTCGCCCCGCCTTGCGACCCAAGCGTGAACAGCCATACTTTGCCGGCGACTTCGGCCGTCAATGACGGCGAGCCGTCATAGGTCACCGTGTCGGGGTTCCAACGGTACTCGCCGACAGCGGCCTTGGCCTGATCCAGGGTCGAAAAATTCTCGACCCGCCAGTACAGCGGGCCTTTCGGAAGTTGCTTGACCTTCATCTCGGCGACCGGCTTGACGACGTATTTCACGTCCGCCGCCCGAGTGGATGCCGGCAGTAACAGTCCTATAACGCAGATCGCAAGCCGGACAGTAGATGGCAGCCGCTTCATGCCCTTCTCCCGATGCTATTCAGCTGCGGTCTGATGCCATGGATGACGCGTCGGGTCTTTCAGGACTCCTTCATTTTGGCTTAGCGCTCCCTTCATTTTTCCTTTGGGGGGCCTGTGCTAAAGTCGCTGAGCGCAGCCTGAGAGCGGGAAGAAAACTTGCGCTATCTGTTCACGGAATGTGAGCTCGACACGGATCGCCGCGAGCTACGGCGGGGAGCGAATCTCGTGGCCATCGAGCCGCAGGTGTTCGATCTTCTCGCTTACCTGATCCGGCACCGTGACCGCGTGGTCAGCAAGGACGACCTTCTGGCGTCGGTCTGGCACGGCCGGGCCATTTCCGAATCGGCATTGTTTAACCGCATCAACGCCTCCCGGAGCGCAATCGGCGACAGCGGCGAACGGCAAGGGCTGATCAAGACGCTGCCCCGCAGGGGGCTGAGGTTTGTCGGCGCTGTTCGAGAGGAGGCATCAAGCCTTCTTGAGGTCGGGCCGCATGAGTCTTCGCTGGGAATTGCCGGCAAGCCGTCGATCGCGGTTCTGCCTTTCCTCAACCTTAGCGGCGATCCGGAACAAGATTATTTCATCGACGGGGTTGTCGAGGACATCATCACGGCCTTGTCGCGCAACCGCGCCTTCTTCGTCATCGCCCGCAACTCGTCGTTCACCTACAGGGGAATATCGGTCGACACCAAGCAGATCGCTCGCGAGCTCGGCGTTCGTTATGTGCTGGAAGGCAGTGTGCGCAAGTCAGGCGCCCGGGTGCGCGTGACGGGGCAATTCATCGAGGCCGAATCGGGCCGCCATTTGTGGGCCGATCGGTTCGACGGTGACGTGATCGACATCTTCGATCTTCAAGATCAGCTCGTGACCAGTGTCGTCGGGGCGATCGCGCCGCAACTCGAGAAAGCGGAGATCGACCGGGCCAGGCGGGACATGACCGGAGATCTGGCGGCTTACGATTTCTACCTTCGCGGGCTTGCCAGCTGGAACCGATGGACGCGGGATGAAAATGCCAAAGCGCTGCAGCTGTTCAACGCGGCAATAGCGAAAGATCCCGAGTTTTCGACGCCCTACGGGCTGGCTGCCTCGTGTCATCATTTCGCCAAAGCGAATGGCTGGGCTACGAGCTTTGACGAAAAGGAGATCTCCCGTCTGGTCGAACGCGCTGCCGACATCGGCTCCGACGACGCGGTCGCGCTGTGTTGGGCAGGACACGTGCAAGCCTACTTCTTTCGCGATCTCGACCGTGCGTTGCTGCTCATCGATCGAGCCCTCGATCTGGACGTGAACCTGGCCGTCGCCTGGCAGCGCAGCGGCTGGGTCCGTGGCTATGCCGGCGATCCCGAAGGTGCGATCGAAAGCCTGAGCAAGGCGCTTCGCCTCAATCCGCTCGACCCTCGTGTTTTCCTCACACAAAGCGCCATGGCGTTCGCTCATTTCATCGCCGGACGCGATGACGAATCCGCACGCTCGGCGGCGATGGCTCTGCGCGTCAAGCCGAACTGGCTGCCCGCTCTTCGCATGACGATTGCGTCCAACGCCATGCGGGGCGAGGCCGAAGAGGTGAAGCGGGCGCTCAACGTCTATCGAGGCATCGATCCGGAAGTCGGCATCAGCAGGTTATGCGGGTACTATCCGTTCCGCCGGAAAGCCGATCGACAAAGATTCATCGCCGCAATGAACAAGGCAGGCGTACCCGAATAACGAGGTGAAAAGGACTTCGTCTCGGGCCCCATGCAGAGGCCATGTCGAGCAGAAGTCCGGTTTGGGGCAACAAAGGCGGCCTTGGCCGGCTGAGCGTCTGCTTTGGGTCGGACTTCAGCCGTAGCCGCCGAGTGCCAAGCCTCAAGCTTGGCTGCTATCCCCGCGAAGCACGACGAGGGCGTCGACCGCCTTTACGCCCTGGCCTGACGGCAGCACCATCAGCGGGTTGATGTCCAGCTCCGCCAGGTGTCCTTCGAGGTGCATGGCGAGGTGCGAGACGCGCACCAGGGTATCCGCGAGCGCCTCGATGTCTGCAGCCGGCCGGCCGCGAAAGCCCTGGAGCAAGCGGGCGCCTTTGACTTGCGTGATCATCGCCTGGGCTTCCGAGCGCGTGATCGGGCAGCGGCGCAAGGCTACGTCGTTGTAGACCTCGACCATCACGCCGCCGCTGCCGAACAGCAGCACCGGGCCCAATTGCGGGTCGCAAGACACGCCGACGATGACTTCGACGCCGTCTCGCACCATCTCCTGCACCGACACGCCGGTGATGTGGGCCTGCGGCGCATAGGCCTTGGCGCTGGTCAGGATGTCGGCGTAGGCGGTTCGCACTTGTGCCGCATCGCCGAGGTTCAGCCGAACGACCCCGGCCTCGGTCTTGTGCAAAATATCCGGCGAGTTGACCTTGAGAGCCACCGGAAACCCGAGCTGTTCTGCCGCCTCGACGGCGGCTTCCTTTGAATTTGCCAGGCGCTCGCGCGCACTCCCCACGCCCCAGGCGGCCAACAGCTGCTTGCTCTCGGACTCGGAGAGCGTCGGACGCCCCAAGCCAAGCGCCTGGGCGATGGCCGCATCCTCCGGCGCCGTGCGCGGCGGGGCCACGGCGAAGCCGTCGGCCAGGCGGCGCTCGCGCCAGGTGTGATACGCGAGGCGGCTCTGTAGGCCTCGGGCCAGTTTGTCCGGCGTGTAGAAGATCGGTATCCGGGCGCTCTTGAGTTGGGGCAGGCCGCCCTTGGCGTCCCGGCTTCCCGTCCACAGGAACACCACGCCCTTGTCGGTTCGATCGCGCTGGCTGATGACCTGTTGCGCCTGGGAGTCCGCCCCGGCGCTCGCCACTACGAGCGTCCCCATCCGGGGATCGGCGATCATATGCTCCATGATTTGCGGGAAGGATTCGCTGTTGGCAAAGCCTGTCACATCGGCGGGGTTTGCCGCCCACCCGAAGCCCTTAAGGATGCCGTTGATGCCGTCACCCGCTGCCTCGCCCAGCGTCGGCAGATCGAGGCCGGCCTGGCCGCACATGTCGGCGGTGAGCGAGCTGATGCCGCCCGAGTGGGAGACCACCGCGATGCCGGGCATGGCGGGCTTAGGAGTGTGGGCGAGGAGGTGCGCGACCTCGATGAGCTCGTCGTAATCCTGGACCCGGATCACCCCGTATTGGGCAAAGATCGCATCGTATCGGGCGTCTTCGCCGGTCAGCGCCGCGGTATGCGACTGCGCCGCCCGCGCGCCGAGCTCCGAACGGCCGATCTTGATCAGGACGATCGGCTTGCCGCGACCCGCCGCGAGCTTTGCCACTTCGAGGAATTTGTCGGCCCGCTTGAAGCCTTCGACAAAGCCGGCGATGACGCGGGTATCCGGGTCGTCCAACAGGTAGCGGGCGAAATCGGTAAAGTCGAGGTCGGCCTCGTTCCCGGTTGAGATAATGTAGCTGAAGCCGATGCCGTTCTCGACCGCCCGCACCAGAAACGGCCCGAACGCCGTCGCGCCGCTTTGGCACACCAAGCCGATGGGCCCGGTCACACCCGACGCTCCGCGCGAGGACGCGGTGGCCCAGATGTCGTCTTTGACATTCGCGAGCCCCAGGCAATTGGGGCCGCTGATGCGCATGCCCGAGGCGCGGGCAAACTCACCCAGCTCCCCCTGCAAATCGCGCCGGTCGTCGACGCCGCGCTCGGCAAAGCCCGCCGAGATCACGATCGCCGACCCCGCCCCCTTGCGGTGGCTCTCCTGCAGGACATCGAGCACCTGGTCGTAGGGCACGACGACGGCGACCACATCGGGCGCCTCCGGCAGGTCCGTCACGCTCGGGTAGGACTTCTCCCCCATGATCTCGTCGTAACGCGGGTTGACGGCGTAAACCCGCACCCGGTCTTTGGCCTTGAGCGCGGCAGCCAGAAACCGCCCGCCGTACTGCATCCGCGGCGTCGCACCCACAATCGCGATTGAGCGCGGGTTGAGCATTTTGTGGATCGACGCCATCTGTGGCTCTGTCCAGAAATCCATACCACCCCCTGAAAAAAATGGCCCGGGTTGGCGGGCCTACGTTTTACGAACAGGGCTGCCAATCGGCCGATATTCCCGCATCAATGGCTGAAGCAGAGCGCTTGGGGCAGAGCCTACCGACCGATGCCCGACGATCGTTGCCAGAATTCAAGACCGAGCCCGTAGCCAAGTTCTTGTCCATCGCGCTGTCCCGATGCTCTCTTTCGAGGCATCGTACCCTCGGATGGCAATGCGCAGGAGTTTTTGACGGCGCCGGAAAACAACGTCGGTCGCATGTCGGCAGAAGGGGCACTTTGCGACCTCTGGCAGGCGCCGCTGAATGACGGAATGGCGCCTTGCAGACGTTCATTTTCCCACTCGGCACTGAACGGCTGCATCGAGCACCCCGGCCCATAGCCGGGAAAAACGGGGCCCGCTAGCCATTATTAGGTCGAATCGGCGCCTCCTCTCGGCTTTCCCTTTTGTTGCATGGATCACGGAGACCGGGCGCCGCGACACCACCAAGCTCGGCAATAGCGACCCGAGGAGCCAATTTCCGAGGCTTCGTGGAGGTCGCCTTGGGGCACGAACGACGGTTCCCCCAGCGACGCCTGAATGCTCGCTGTCAGTCAAGCGAGAGACCTCCGCCGAGGCGCGTGGCAACGGGCAACATGCGCCGAAAGCGGTTCATGAGGTGAGGCGAGGCATCAGTCTACTACGCGCGGCCGGCTCGCCGCACGAGAGCCGCATCGTATTTACTTGATGTAGCTGCGGCCGCCGCGCGCCAGATTGTCTTCATGACGTTGCGTCACAGTTGAAGGCGCTTGCGCCGTCGATGCCGGCGGTGGATCGGCGAGGGTCTCACCGTCGATGTCGAGTGCAGATTCCCCAAGGCCGGCGGGGGTTATCTTTATCGTGTCGCCCGGCTCAATTTTGGTGGTCTCGTCGCCTTGGATTTGTGTCGGTTTCCCGTCCTTCGTGCGGAGGATGATGCAGATCGCCGGCATGTCCGCCGCCGCCGTGCTGCTCGCTTGTGCCAAACCACGTTCGCTTCCGATGATCGTCGCGCCGGTCGCGATGCGCGCCGCCGTCTCGGAGAGTTTCTGTTCGGTATCCGATAGCTCGGTTTGGATTTGCTCGCGGGTCTTGTTGCGCAGCTCGACGAGAGACTGGTCGGCCTTGCCGATGTCCTCCTTGGCGCGCAGCGACGCGGTGTCGAGATCGAGGCGACGGCCTTCGGTTTCGAGCTCGGTCTCACGCAGCGAATATTCGCGCGGTGCGATCGCCAGCCCCTGTTGAACGAGGTTGGTCGTGTTGTTGAGTTCCCCTTTCATCAGGGTCAGCTCCTGATCGACGTTCTTCATCTTGTCCTGGAGCGACGACACCTCGCCGTTGATCAGCGATTTCAGCTGGTTGAGTGCATTGGCCTCGGTCGTCACCGCGTCGCGCTGAGCGGCGAACATCGACTGCTCGCGTTGGATCACCTGAGCCACCTTAGGATCGTTCTGCTGACTTAGCAGCTCTTGCGGAAAGGTGATCGCGTTGGCGTTGTCGCGCTCGGCCTGGAGCCGGGCGCGGCGGGCGAGAAGCTGCGTGTATTGCAAGCGATAGACCCGCAAATCACCGGCGGTGGTCAGCAGCAGCGCCGGGTCATTTACCCGGTAGCGGCCGCCGGCGACGCTGATCGCCTGCAGCACGGTCAAACCGGGCTGATAAGGGTATGCGCCGGGCTTGTTGACATCGCCGAGAATGTAGAATGGCCGGTACTTGACGATCTCGATCGAGGTCTGTGGCCGGATGCTCAGCCCGAAGCGGCTTTGCAGCTGGGTCGAGATGGTTTCGGCCAGTTGATCGGTCGTCTGGCCGGCCGCCTTGAGCGCGCCGAGCAGCGGCATCGCGACCGCTCCGTCGGCGCCGACGTCGTAATCGCCGTTAAACGCCGTCCATTCGTGAACGTCGCCCACGGAGCTGCGCCACTCGAACACCTTGATGCGCAACTCGTCGCCGACATCGAGCCGGTAACCGGTGACATCGGCCTGCGGCTCGGCGCGCGAAACACCGGCAGGTAGGATGGCCAGCATCGCGACGACGAAAAGCAGCTTTCGCATGCAACAATCCCCTTTATCGTCGGCGGCAAACGCTTTCCGGCGAGACCGATCGCCCCCCCGTGGCGGATTGCCGCATACGGGCGCTGTGTGGAACGGGATGGGCAAGCGGACGTTCATAGCCGGGATCAGCGTGAAAAAAGGCTGCTGCTTGCGTCTCGCTGTGGGCATCGCGACGGTGGGTCGACCGCATCTGCTGGCGGCCGTCGTCGATGAATTGGTGCGGCAGACGCGGCGACCCGATCGCATCGTTGTGTGCGCGCCGACCCGCAATGACATCCCGGAAATTCCGCCGAACTTCCCGATAGAGGTCGTTGTGGGCCCGCGCGGCTTGACCCGCCAGCGCAACGCGATCCTGGAACGCGTCGACGATTGCGATGTCCTGCAATTCTTTGACGACGATTTCATCCCGGCTGCGACTTATCTTGCCGCAATCGAAGACGGCTTCGCGGTGTGGCCTGATATCGTGATGGCCACAGGTGACGTGGTCGCCGATGGCATCATCGGGCCGGGATTGGACATCGACGAGGCGAGACGCCTTCTGGCTGACGCCGCTCCCGGCGTGGGCTCGGTCGAATCGGTGGCGAACGGCTACGGCTGCAACATGGCGGTGCGGCTTTTGGCGGTGCGCGAGGTGAAGGGACGTTTCGACGAACGCCTGCCGCTTTACGGCTGGCTCGAGGATGTGGATTTCAGCCGGCAACTTGCAGGCGTCGGACGTATCGTCAGGCTCGCCGCGGCGCGTGGGGTCCACCTAGGCATCAAACAGGGCCGCCAGTCGGGTGTTCGGCTGGGGTATTCGCAGATCGCCAATCCCATCTACCTGTCGCGCAAAGGCACCTGCCCGTGGCGCCAAGCGCTGTACATCATGAGCCGCAATGTCGCAATGAACCTCGCGCGCTCGCTCCGTCCAGAGCCCTATGTCGATCGCGCCGGCCGCGTGGTCGGGAATTTGACGGCGATGCGCGACCTCGTGATCGGCCGGCTCGATCCGCAGCGTATTCTGGAGTTGTAATGTTCGCGCCGCAATCTACCGACGCTTCTCGCCGAGCGGAGCCGGGATCGGCGGTTCATGCTTTCCCGGCGACGGCCGCCCGGCCTGACGAGCCCGCAATGCCGCGCGCAGCACGAAACCGCCCGCGTAGCCGATCTGCAGAGCAATGACGGCGATGACGGCGTTCAGCACGGCGCTGCCCCAGCCGTGCGCGAAACTGGCGACCACGGCGACCGTCGCCGCGCCGGCCAGCACCACGATAAAGGCCATTAGCCTAACCGTCGCGCCGCAAACCGCGCCGACCACCAGCAGACACGCCATCAGCCAGTACATTTCGTCATTCCCGGCGCGGCCTTCCGAAGTAACTGCCGCCATGAGTTGACGCACCGTTCGGCGCAGCGCGCCGAACGCCCTTAATGTTTCTCTTTAATATAAGCTGAGGCAACGCAAAGAGATAGTGGCGCCGCACGCGAACCGATCTCACCCGCCGCCTGACACATGCACGCCATTTGGGCAATTGAACGAAATCGGAACATAATAATAGTTCCAATGAAACGCCGTAATATCATAATAAGTTAATAATCGCGCCACAATGCGTTGCTAAAGGTGATTTTGTTTGAAGCATGGCAAGCGTTGTTACCTTTGATTTACAAAAAAACGAATCGGGTCCGGTGATTTCTAATTGACAACGATATTTAGTCTCGGGATCATCTGGCCGCGCAACCAACACGGCCGTGTGTGGTTTGCAGCTTTGATCTCGCGGGGAATTGCGCCGGGACGGCGCGGTTATCGAAGCCATCTAGACGCTACCGAACATAGTGTTGGCACGAACCCCGCAATACGGGGAATTGAATAAATAATCGGGGGCAACGCTTCTTTCGGTATCAGAAATACCGGAAGAACCGCTAAACGCGTGTTTAAAACAGTCAAAGACAATTGAACCAAAAGCCAAAATAAACTCGCAAAATTGGAGGAAATACCGGATCGCGAATGGGTTCTATTGCAGGGTTCTGTTGGTGGAGAGTTTCATGGCTAACGGCATATCAGCGCTGGCGCCGCGGCGGCGCGAGCGGTCCCCTTCCGGCAAAACGTGGCGAACGACTTCCACCTATCCTGCCGCCTCCCCCAATCAAGGCGCCCAGGATCGGTTGGGCGAAGACTATGATGCTATTGAGAATATCGTTTCGTCGCGCGGGCCCGCCGCCATCGTCGGTGGCGCGCTCAAGCGCGCGTTCGACGTGATCGGGGCGCTGGGCGCGCTGCTGATGCTTCTCCCGCTGTTCGCGCTGATCGCGCTGGCGATCAAGCTGTGGGACAAAGGGCCCGTCTTCTATCGGCATCGACGTGTCGGTCTCAACGGCGCGGATTTCAACTGCCTGAAGTTCCGCAGCATGGTGGTCGACGCCGACACTGTGCTGTCGCGCCACCTCGCCGCAAACAGCGAGGCGGCGCGCGAATGGGAAGAAAACCAGAAGCTGAAGCGCGATCCCCGCATCACGCCGCTCGGATCGAGTTTGCGGAAAACCAGCATCGACGAGCTGCCGCAACTGCTGAACATCCTCAAAGGCGAGATGAGCTTTGTCGGTCCGCGGCCGATCGTGACGGCAGAGGTGCCGAAATACGGCGCTTGCATCGATCATTACGTGCGTGCCCGGCCGGGCCTGACGGGCCCGTGGCAAGTCAGCGGCCGCAATGACGTCGATTATACGACCCGCGTCGCACTCGACCGAGCCTATGTCGAGTCGTGGAGTTTCCGGCGCGATCTCGTGATCATCGCCAAGACGGCCCGCGTCGTCGTCACCGCCCGCGGTTGCTACTGAGCCCCGTGGCGAGGCCGAACAATGATCGGATCGGCGAAGCCCGAGCGCGTGGTCGTGATCAACGACGACGCGGTGGAGCGAGGCGGCGCGGCGGCGATCGCCCTCGCCTCGGCGAAGCTGCTGCGGGCACGCGGCGTCTCGGTGAGTTTTCTGTCGGGAACCGCGCCTGCCGACCCCGCGCTCGCCGCGTGCGGCGTCTCGGTCGCGACCCTGGGCGGCCGGCATCTGCTCGATCAAAGGGCCGTTTCGGCGCTGACCCGTGGATTGTTCGATCCCGCGACCAAGGTCGCGTTGGAAGACTGGATCGCGGTGAACGATACGCCCGGAACCGTCTATCACCTGCACAATTGGCACAAGGTGCTGTCGCCATCGGTCTTTGCGGCACTGCGCCGCGTCGCGCCCCGGCTGGTCATGTCGACGCATGATTTTTTTCTCGCCTGCCCCAACGGGGCCTATTTCCATTACCCGCGGCAGCGCGAATGCCGGCTGACGCCGAACAGCGCCGCCTGCTTGCTGACGGCCTGCGACCGGCGCAATTACGGTCACAAATTATGGCGCTCTGCCCGGCATGCCGTGCGCCACCGCCTTTTTGATCTGACGCGTTCGCCCGCTCTGGTCGCCGTCGTTCACGAGACGATGGTGCCGCTGCTGACGCGCGGCGCAATCGATCCCAGCTGCATTCGGGTGCTGCGCAACCCGACGACGCCATGGCGAACGACGCGGGTTCCAGCCGAGAACAACCGCGATGTCTTCTATGTCGGCCGGTTGGATGGCGACAAAGGCGTCGATCTGCTGGCCCGCGCCGCGAAGCGCGCGGGCGCTCGGTTGCGACTGATCGGCGACGGCCCACTCGCTACCGCGATCGTGCGGGAATGCCCGCAGGCTGAGCTGCTCGGCTGGCGCAGCCGCGACGAAATCGCCGAGCTGGTCGCCGAGGCGCGCCTCGTCGTCTCGCCGACGGTCAGCCGCGAGACCTTTGGTCTCGTCGCGCTCGAGGCGCTGATGAGCGGCATTCCCGTCATCGTCTCGCCTCATACGCCGTTCGCCGGCGAGATCGTTGCCCACCAGCTAGGCCTTTCTTGCGATCCGCACGACGAGGCCGCCCTGGCGGGCGCGATCGCAACGCTGATGCGCGACGATCTGCTGGTACGCCGCATGAGCCGCAAGGCCTTCGACGAGGCGCGACAAATGGCACCGACTCCAGCGCAGTGGTGCGACCAGCTCCTGGCGCTTTACGGCGAACGCCTCGGTCACGGTGGAGATGAGGTCGTGGCTGAAGTCGGCTTCGGGGGTGAGGGCTGATGCTCGACACGCCCGTTACCTCCGCCGAAACCGCCTGGGCGGCGCCGCAGCAACCGGCGCAGACCATGACGCTCGCCGACGCGATGGTTTTTCTGCGGCAGCAGTTCTGGCTGATCGCCGGCGTCGTGGCGGTCATGCTGGCGTTGGCGATCCTCTACGTGCTGCTTACCCCGGCCACCTATGTCGGACGGGCGGAGCTGCTGATCGAGCCAGGGAAGCAGCGGGCATTTTGGCAGGACAATGGCGTGGTCGACCTGACGATCGACAATGCCCAGGTCGAGAGCCAAGTCGAAGTGTTGCTGTCGGAGCGCATCGCCAATGACGTCATCGATAAGCTCGGGCTTATCAACGACCCAGAGTTCCGCACCCCCGGTTCGGACTACGAACGCCGGCGGGCCGTCCTCGGGCATTTCGAGAATTCGCTCAGCGCCCGCCGGGTCGGCCAATCTTACGTCATCGAAGTGTCGTTCCGCTCGCGGGATCCGGAAAAAGCCGCGCAGATAACCAACGCGGTCACCGACGCCTATCTGCGCGACCAGCAACAGGCGAAGCAGGACGTCGCCAACCAGGCAAGCCAATGGATGGAAGCCCAGATCGCCCAGCTTGGCGTGCTGCTCAACGATGCAGCGGCGGCTGCGCAGGAGTTCCGCGTTTCGCACGGCATCACAGAGACCGGCAACAACAGCGGTCAGCCGCAACTGATCGACAAGCTGACCGCGCTCGAGGCCAAGGCCGAGGCCTACCGGAAGGTTTATGAGGGCCTGCTCGAACGTTTCACCCAAGACAAGCAACAGGCCTCCTACCCCGTCTCCAATGCCCGGGTCATCACCTCGGCGTCGCGGCCGCTTGCCAAGACCTATCCGAAGACCAAGCTGATTCTGTCGCTCGCCATCTTGATCGGACTGGTTATCGGCATCGCCGCGGCCTCGGCGCGCGTCATGCTCGACGGCAGCGTGCGCAGCGCCAAGCAATTGCGGGAGGTTCTCGGTCTCGCGGTGCTGGGGTCGTTGCCAAAGCACCGCGCAGAGCAAACGGTGGAGGGGCTGCCCCCGGATCGGGTCGAGGTCGTGGACGCGCCGCTCTCGGCGTTCAGCGAAGCGATGCGCAACGTCAAACTGTCAGTGGAGCGCGCCTGCGGCAGCCAGTCGGGCTGCAGCCTCGGCATTCTGTCGCTGGAACCCGAGGAGGCGACGTTCACCGTCGCCATCAATCTCGCCGCGCTGTTCGCTGCGTCAAGGACTAGGACAGTGCTTGTCGACGCCGACTTTCGCGAGCGCCGGCTGACGCGCCGCCTGATGCCGCAGCCGCGGATCGGCCTCGCCGAGGCGCTGCGCGATGGCGATATAGCCGACACGCTGCTCGCCGACCCGAAGACCAGCGCGCATATCCTGCCCATCGGCAGCCGGTCGCCCGTGGCGAACCCGGCGGATCTGCTCGAACTCCCCGGCGTGGCCGGCCCTCCTCTCGAAGCTCAAGGAACGGTTCGCGACTGTACTTGTCGCTCCGCCGCCGCTGCGAAGCGCCAGCGATGCCCGCGCGGTAGCGCCGCTACTGGATGGCTGCATTCTCGTTGCCACTCACGGACGAACGTCGTTGCGCGCGCTGGAGGACGCGGTCGAGCTGTTGCGAGCCGACAATGTCAGCCTGTTCGGTGTTGTTCTGGCCGACGTATCCGAAGACATCCCGGCGCTGTTCGGCGTGCATTTCAACCGGTTGCGGGACTTCGATTACACCGATTTTGTCCGGCGGCAGGCACGCTCGATACACGAGCGCCGGCGGGGAGCGGCCGAATGATGATCGCCGCCCGGCGCTCAGCCCATCAGCGCGTCGATCTGCGCGCGCATGCCGGCGATAAACACCTCGCGCGAGAAACCGCGCGCGTGGTGAACAATCGCCGCCGGATCGAAATCGCCGTCGCGAAAAGATTCGACCGCGGCGATCACCGCCTCGACCGTCTGCTCGTCGAACAGCATGCCAGAAACGCCCGGCCGCACGGTCTCGGTCGCGCCGCCGCGGCCGTAAGCGATTACCGGACGGCCGCTCGCCATCGCCTCGACCGGAACGATCCCGAAATCCTCCTCGCCGGGAAAGATCAGCGCTTGGCAGCGCGCGTAGTGATGGCGCAGCTCGGCGAACGGCGCCGGCCCGAGAACCGTCACCGTGGGACCGGCGAGGCGGCGAATGCTCTTGAGCATTTCGCCACCGCCGATCACCACCAGCTTGCGGCCCATGCGGTTGAACGCCTCGACCGCGAGCTCCGGCCGCTTGTAGGCGACAAGCTCGCCGACCATCAGCATGTAATCGCCGCGTTCCTCGGCGGCGACCGGCTGAAACGCATCGACATCGACCGGCGGCCACACCACCTCGGCGTCGCGACCGTAATAGCGGTGGATGCGACCCGCCACGGCGTTGGAATTGGCGACGAAGCTGTCGACCCTTCCGGCCGATACCGTGTCCCAGAGCCGCAGGTAATGCGCCAGCGGCGGCATCGCCAAGCGCGTCAGGAGACCCGATTGCCGGCGGTAGTCGTGGAACATGTTCCACAGGTAACGCATCGGCGAGTGGCAATAGCAGAGATGCCGCGTCGCCGGCGGCGGAATGACGCCCTTGGCCGGGCCGGACTCGCTGCTGATCACCAGGTCGTAGCCGCTGAGGTCGAGCTGCTCCAAGGCAAGCGGCATCAGCGGCAGATAGCGCTTGTAGAGCCGCGGGGCTCGCGGCAATCGATTGATAAAGCTGGTCGTGACGCGGCGCGCGCGAATGGTCTCAGAGACCGCGCCCGGCACATAGACATGCGTGAAAATGTCGGCCTGCGGGAACATTTCGCAGAGCGCTTCGATCACCTTTTCGCCGCCGCGCATGCCGACGAGCCAGTAATGGACGATGGCAACCCTCATGGCGGCTTGATCCCCTGCGTCGCCAGTTTCGGTTCGCCGAGGCGAACCCCCGGGCTGGCTTGCCGTTCCATCGCGAGGCCGGCCGATGGCGTTTGACAGCGCGATAGAAGGCGCCGTCTCCTCGCCGGGAGCGCGCCAATTTAGCCGAAACTCGGCGTTCGGCTCGCTGGCCGGTCTGCTGACCGCGCTGTCGAGCGTCTTCGCCAGCGTCATCGTGGCGCATGTGCTCGGGGTGGCGATGACCGGCGTCGTCGCCTTCGCGATGTGGGTCGCGATGGTGTCGGCGGCGATTGTCGATCTCGGCGTCCAGGCGAGCCTCGCACGCTATCTGCCGGAGTTGATCGCGGCGGGGAATAGCAACGCCGCGCGCGGACTGGCGGCGATGTTGTGGCGGTGGCTGGCGTGTGCGTGCCTCGTCGCGCTGGTTGGGTTTGTCGGATGGACTGCTTGGCGGTGGCATTGCGGCGACGAATCCGATGCCGCCGCGGTGAAGTGGGGGCTGGTCGGTCTCGCCTGCGCGCTGCAGGCGTTGACCGGGTTCACCTTCGGGTATCTGCGCGGCATGCAGCGTTTCGACCGATTGGCGGTGCTGACGGGCGTCTATCTGGCGTGCCAGCTCGCCAGCGTGGCGCTGGGCTCGATCTCTTTCGGCGCGACGGGCGCGATTGGCGGCTATTGCGCCGGAAGCGCCGTGCCGGCCGCGCTCAGCCTGCGTTTCGCGATGACGCGCGGCGTCGCCTGCCCGCCGGAGCTCGCCGCGCGGGTTCGCCGCTACGCGCTCTACGCCTGGGCAGGCGCCCTGTCGGGGACCATCGTATGGTCGCGCGCCGAGCTGTTCTTTCTCGAACGCTCGACCGGCAGCGCCGCGATCGGACTTTTCACCGTCGCCGTGACGCTCGCCAATTTGGCCTCGCAAGGCCCGATGCTGCTGACCGCCGGGCTGCTGCCGTATTTTGCCGAGAATTTTGGCAAGGGCGCGACCCGCGAACTGCACGAAGGCTACGCCACAGCGACCCGCGTGCTTGCCTTTCTCGCCCTGCCCGCCTGCTTCGGTATGGTCGCGCTGCTGCCGGAGTTGCTGCCGCTCATCTACGGCCACGATTTCGCCGATGCGGTGCCGGCGGCAACGGTGCTGGTGCTGGCCGCGGGGATCGCGGCGACGGCGTCCGTCGGGACGACGCTGGTCATGGCGATGGACCGCAGCGATTTCGTGTTCGCGAGCGGCCTCGTTTCGGCGCTTCTCGCGGTCATCGCTGGCTTCACTGTGATCCCGGCTTTTGGGTTGATGGGCGCGGCCTGGTCGCGAGCCACGATTCAAGTGGTCGCGGTGCTGCTGGGCTGCGGGTTCGTGGTGTGGCGGCTGCGCTTTCCACTCCCGCTGACCGACCTTGCCAAACTGGCGTTGGCCGCCGCGATCTGCGGCGTCGCGGCACGCGCCTGCCTGTTGCTGATGCCCGGCAGCAGGTGGCTGCCTCTCGCCATCGGTGTCGGCGTGGTGAGCTACGCCGCCGCCGTGCGCGCGCTCGGCGCGCTTCGTCCGAGGGATGCCGACCGCCTGCGGACGCTGTGCGGGGTCTTTCCTCCGCGGGTTGGCGTCCTCGCCGATCGGGTGATTGGCCTCCTCGTCCCGAGACCAATTTCGGCCGCCGCCTTAATGGGCACATCCGCGCGTCGGAGCACCGGCGATGCAGATTGAAGCCATCGGCATAATCACCATCGTCTTGGGCCTGATCGGCTGGTTCGCTGGCCAGCGCTTCGCGCTGCCAGTGCTGGTGATCTCGACCCTGTTGGCCGCATCGGCGGCGTTGATCCTGACGAGCCTCGGCGGCGCCAATATTCAGCCGGCATACGTGCTGCTTGGCTTTGCCGCGCTTGCGTTCTTCGCCTCGCGCGACGCGCTGCAGCGCGCCGGCGCCGCGCTGGTTTTTCCCAGCCCCGGCTTCTGGCTGCTGCTGACGGCGGCTTATGCGACGCTTTCGGCCGTTTTCCTACCGCGCATCCTCGCCGGCTGGACTTACGTGTTCGCCATCGCGCGCACTGTGCTGGGCCCCGGTATCGTTTCGATGCCGCTCGAGCCGACCTCGGGGAACATCACCCAGTCGGTCTATTTCCTCGGCGACGTGGTCTGCTTCCTCGTCTTTTACGAAGCAGCAAGCCGGGCCAATGGGCTGATAACCGTGACCAAGGCCGTGATTGCTGCTGCGGCCGTCAATCTCTGCTTTGCGGCGATCGATATCGGCAGCTATGGGGCCGGGCTCGGCGATGTGCTGGCGGTCATCCGCAACGGCAGTTATCGGATGCTCGACGATGCGACGGTGCTTGGGTTCAAACGCATCGTCGGCTCATTTCCCGAGGCGTCGACTTTCGCCTATTTCACCGTCGGTTTCTTCGCGTTTTGCACCTCGCTCGGGCTCGACGGCATCCGGCCGCGACTGACCGGGCCACTAGCGGCGTTGTCGCTGGTGGCGTTGGTGTTTTCGACATCGAGCACAGGATACGCGGCGACCAGCGGTTTTCTGGCCCTGTTTTTCATCGCGAGCCTGGCCCGCGCACTCAGCGGTCCCGTCCGCCGGGCGATGTTGATGGCGGTGGCGATCCTACCGCTGATGGTCGGCGGGGCTCTCACCGCGTTGCAACTCGATCCGCCGCTGTGGCGGACGGTCAACGACGTCGTCGACGCCACGATCTTCGACAAGATGAGCTCGAGTTCGGGGGTCGAGAGGGCGAAGTGGAATGACCAGGCGCTGATCAATTTCACCGATACTCATGGCTTCGGCGCAGGCACCGGCAGCGTTCGCGCGTCGAGTTTCCCGATCGCCGTGCTCGCCAATATCGGCGTCTTCGGTGCGCTGACCTACGGCATCTTCCTGCTGCAGGTGCTGCTGGGGCGAACGCGTCGCTGGCAGCATCCGGTTCCGGCGTCGTGTCAGAACGCAGCACGCTGGGCGTGTCTGGCACAGCTTGTCGGCGCGTCCGTCGCCGGCAGCTTTATCGACCTGGGCCTGCCGTTCTTTATCTTCGCCGGACTGGCCTGCGCCCGGCCGGAACGCGCCCGTGCCCTCAGCCCTATCCCCCTTGCATCAAACGCAGTTGTCATTGTTTCGGAGGGTTCATGATAGCGGACACCGCCAATCGGCCTATCCGCGTTTTCGTGCATCTCGCGCGAGGATTCGGCGCCGCCCAGTGGCGGAGCAAATGGGATCGCGGCGAGATCATCGGGCTCAACGACCGCCTGCCTTACGGCTATTTCCATGCCGAAGAATTGGGCTGCTCGATTGCGTACTCGGAAGATCGGCCTGAACGCCTTCCCGGGCTGTTGCTCCGCCTCGGCGTTCGCGTCCTGCTCGGTTTCGACTTCGTCCATGCCTGGCGCAACCGTCGGGGCATTTTGGGCATGGAAGTCGTCTGGACCCATACCGAGTCGCAACACCTCGCCGTGCTGCTCCTGCGCTGCTTCGCGCGGCGCGCGCATCGTCCGAAGGTCATCGCACAAAGCGTCTGGCTGTTCGATGAGTGGCCCCGTCTCTCGCCGATAAAGCGCCGCGTTTACACCTGGCTGCTCGCTAAGGCCGAAATCCTCACCGTCCACTCGCCGGAAAACCTGCGGGTCGCCCGCGCGCTTTTTCCGCATTGTCGCACGCGAATGGTGCCGTTCGGTGTGCGAGCGGACGCCATGACGCATCGCGGCGAGCGTGCGGCCCATCGTCCGCTGCGCGTGCTGTCGCTCGGCAGCGACCGGCATCGCGACTGGCAAACCTTGGTAGCCGCCGTCGAAGATTCGCCCGATTGCGAGCTGCGGATCGTCACACCGCGACTGTCTCCCGCGCTGACCCGCGCCACGAACGTGACCCACGTCCATCCCAAGACCAATGAGGATTTGGCCGCGCTCTACGACTGGGCCGATCTGGTCGCGCTGGCCTTGACGCCCAACCTGCATGCCTCGGGGATTACCGTTGTCGAAGAAGCGACGGTTTTCGGCCTCCCGGTGGTGTGCACGGACACGGGTGGGCTCGCAGCCTATTTCGCCGAGGGCGAAGTACGTTACGTGCCGGTCGGGCAGCCGGCAGCCCTGAGTGAAGCGATTGCGGACCTCGCCGGCGACGACGCCGAGCGCTGCCGCATGGTCGACCGCGCCCAGCAGCGGATGTCCGAAGCCGGCCTGACATCGCGCGATTTCGCGCGGCGCCATGCCGAGTTGTCCCGTGAATTGCTGTACGATTCAGCGCCGCTCCCGGCGGCAGAAGGCGGGGCGACGCCCGACGCGGGGCTGGCGTTTCATTGCCTGACGACGGCATTTGCCAGCGCGCTTTTGCTCGCCACCAGCGCCCATGCGGCCGTGCCGCAAATCGACCCGTGCCGGCTGCGTCCAACCTTCACCGAGGATTTCAACTCGCTGAGCGTTTCAGCGCATGGCGAAAACGGCAGCCGCTGGATTGCGCACACTCCTTGGGGCGGTGATTTCGGTGACGCCGCTTTTACCGACCCCCGCGCGGATTTCCCATTCCGGATAGAGAACGGCGTGCTCGACATCGAGGCGCGCAAGGGCAGCGACGGCAAATGGCGCTCCGGCCTGCTGGCGTCGGCGGCGCCGAACAATTCCGGCTTCGCGCAGAGTTACGGGTATTTCGAGATGCGCGCCGAGCTGCCGCCGGGGCCAGGCACCTGGCCGGGCTTTTGGCTCAACGCCAACCAACCGAAAAGCGACCTCAGCCCCGGCGTCGAGATCGACGTGATCGAATATTACGGCCAGTTCACCGACGGCTATCACTCGTCGGTGCACATCTGGAACAAGGACGACCCCAAGAAGAGCACGATCGAAGACCACATCACCCACGTGCCGTCGGGTTCGCTGACCAGCGGATTTCACACCTACGGCGTCGATGTCGAGCCCGACTGGATCACCTTCTACCTCGACCGGCGCGAGACCTGGCGCGTCGCCACGCCACCGGAGCTGCAAGACCCGCTGATGGTGCTGGTCGACCTCGCCCTTGGCTCGGGCTGGCCGATCGACAAGACGCCAAACCCCTCGGTCATGAAGGTCGATTACGTGCACGTCTTCGCGCCGCCCTCGGCCGGCGCGGCGCCGGGCGGAGGTTGTCATGAGTGACGGTGCGCTGACCTCGCTGGTGCGCTCGCGGCCGGCCCTGAAGTCGCGGCTGCGTCAGTGGCTCAACCGCTTCGGCTACGACACCGCCGATTGGATGCGGATCGTCATGTACCGCCGATGTTTCGAGTTCGTGCGGAGCCTGGGACCCGAGCGATTGGATGCGCTGGAGATCTCCGCCGGGCCGCAATGGGCGCGCGAATTCCGCTTCCGCTCGTATACGCCGACGCAGTATCCGGGTTTCGACATCTGTGCCCAAACGCTGCCCGCACGGTTCGACCTGATCATCGCCGACCAGCTGTTCGAGCATTTGCGCTGGCCCTATCGCGCCGGCCGCAATGTGCGGGCAATGCTGCGGCCGGGCGGCGTGTTCCTGATCACGGTGCCATTTCTGGTGCGCGTGCACGCCTCGCCGATCGACTGCACCCGTTGGACCGCGGACGGGCTTTCCTACTTCCTGCAGGAATGTGGGTTCCCCGCCGCAGGGATCACGGTCGATGCGTGGGGCAACCGCGCCTGCGTCAAAGCCAATTTTCTCGCCTGGCGCAAGCGCCGCCCCTTCGACTCCTTGGCAAACGAGCCGGACTTCCCGGTCGTCGTCTGGGGGTTCGCGCGCAACCTCGCCGACGACGAACATCCTTCCTGCAACGATTGGGAGCTCGGCCGATGCGTCACGCCACCTGGCTGAAAATCGAAGCGTCGCCGTTCTGGAACGGCGTCTATCGCCGCTATCACCTGCTGCCTGACAGCGTGCGACGGCCATTGCGCGCGCTGTTCATGCCGCGCTGGCAGCTCGCCGCATTCCTCGTCCGCCACGCGGCGCGGCAGCGGGCGGTCGCCGGCCCTTTTCGCGGGATGCGCCTCGAGCTGTCGCCGCTGTCGAGCCGGCATCTGCTCGGTTACATCCTCGGCTCGCAGGAGCTCGAGCTGCGCCCGGCGATCGACGCCATCGTCGAACGAGGCTATCGCACGATCCTCAATGTCGGTGCGGCCGATGGCTATTACGCCATCGGCTTGGCGCTGCGCTCGCCGCAAGCGCGGGTCGAGGCATTCGAGGCGCTGCCCGAGCTTCACCCCGTAATCGCGCGGACAGCGGCGGCGAACGGCGTTGCCAACCGCATCGCGATCCAGGGCGCTTGCACCGCCGGGCTGCTAAGCGCACGACTCGACGCCGCCGCGCGCCCGACCCTCGTGCTGATGGACATCGAAGGCGGTGAAGTCGACCTTCTCGATCCCGACGCGGTGCCGGAACTGGCGGGAGCCGACATCCTCGTCGAGACGCACGACGCCTTCGTCGCCAAAGCGACCGCGACCCTTATTCGCCGCTTCCACGAGACGCACGACATCACCCGCTATGCGGCGCGCCCGCGCGTGCTCAACGATTTCCCACCCGATTTCCTGCCGCGCCTGCGGCGCTGGCTTCCAAGCCTCGCGGTCGAGCTGATGAACGAGCGCCGGACCGGCCGGCAACGCTGGCTGCTGCTGACCGCCAAGGCAAACGTCCGCGCAGCGGAGGCTCACCAGACCTTGTCTGTCGCGTGACCACGCCGATGGACATCGCGTTTGTGTCCGGCAACCCACACATGCCGCAGGTAACGGGCGGCGTCGAGATCAATACGCACGCGCTGGCTCGCGAACTGGTACGCCGCGGCAATACGGTGTGCGTTCTGGCGAAGCTGTCGCTGCGTAACCGTTTCGGGCTGTGGCGCGCGGCGCGGCTCGCCGCCTCGGGCGGCTCGTTCTGGGTCGACCGCGACCTCGGTTATCCGGTGTTCCGCAGCCGCCGGCCGGCGGCGCACACGAGCGCACTACCGCGACCGATGGTTGCCGTTGTTCAGAATGGGCAGATGCTCGACCTGGCGGCCGGTTTCGCCCGTGCCGCGGTGCCAGCGGTCGCCTATCTTCACGGTCTCGGCTTCGAAAACTGGCCCGCTCAGCCCGGTGATCTGCCGTTTCGCGGCTATATCGCCAATTCACGATTTACCGCCGAGCGGTTTCGCCGCCGCTTTGGGCTGGAGCCGATCGTGCTGCCGCCGCTCTTCCGCTGTGATGATTACGCGACGATGGCGACCGGCTCCAAGGTCACGTTTATCAATCCCGTCGCGGTGAAGGGTGTCGATCTCGCGCTGCAGATCGCGTCCCTCTGCCCGCGGATTCCTTTTGCTTTTGTCCTCGGTTGGCCGCTCAGCCTGCGCGAGCGGACGCGCCTGGGACGCGAGGTCGCCGGCCTTCCCAACGTCGAGCTTCGTGATCGGACGACGGACATGCGCACCGTTTACCGGGACACGCGAATCTTGCTCGTTCCCAGCCAATGGGAAGACGAGACTTGGGGTCGGGTGGTGAGCGAGGCGCAATTCAGTGGCATCCCGGTGGTCGCGAGCGACCGCGGGGGGCTTCCGGAGGCGGTAGGCCCGGGCGGCATTGTCTTGCCCCACGACGCGCCGACCCGTGATTGGGCGGACACGCTGGCGGAATTATGGGCGGGAGGAACGCGCTATACCGAATTGTCCGAAGCCGCGCTCGATCATTCGAGGCGGCCCGATCTCGATCCGGAACAGCAAGTTGCGACGTTCATAGATACGTTACGCCGCGCTATCGGCTCAGAAACCGGATGATCGATCAGCAAGGTAGCGGGCCGCGAGCCCTGACCGCTCGGGGGCCTGTTCTAATCAATATATAGTAGCAAATACTCGTATCGTGCGAATTAGGTTGATTTTGGTGGCCGACATGCATACCTCCGAAGGAGGTCTGGGCGATTCGCGTCCGCCTCCAGCTTGAGCGGCGCAGACGCGACTTGGCGCTCTTTAACCTTGCGATCGATAGCAAGCTGAGAGGCTGCGACCTGGTGCGGCTTCGCGTCAACGACGTGTGTGTCGGCGGTCGAGTGCAGGACCGCGCGACAGTGATCCCGCGGAAAACCGGAAGGCCGGTCCAGTTCGAGATCACCGAACAAACCCGAGCGGCAATTCACGACTGGCTTGCCAGCGTTGCCCTGGGGAGCGGGAAATACCTGTTCCCGAGCCGCCTTCACGACCAGTCGCACATCTCGACCCGGCAATACGCCCGGATCGTCCATCGCTGGGTTGAGCGCGCCGGTCTTGATGGCTCGGCCTACGGAACCCATTCGATGCGCCGCACCAAAGTGGCACAGATTTACAAGAAAACTGGCAACTTGAGAGCCGTGCAGCCGCTGCTCGGGCATACGAAGCTCGAAAGCACCGTCCGCTATCTCGGCATCGAGGTCGACGATGCCCTTGCTATCTCTGAGCAGGTCGAACTCTGATTGTCAGCATGACGCGGCCCTGTCCCTGACGGGGCCGCAACAAGCCCGTGAGCAGACTGTCGCTACAGCGGTGGAAGAGCGCCGGGATCGGTCATCCAAGCAACATTCGGTGCATCACTCGATCGCGGTCATCCGACGAACTAACCGATGCCCCTTGTCCCTGGAGCAGGTTGGGAGGCTCCCACGTCGATGGTCGCCGCGACCTCCGGCGCGATGATACGTGCCAGCAACCATTTTGTTAGGCCGGGCGCGGTGTATTTCGCGACCATACTGGTCGCGAGAAACAAGTCGGCGAGCGGTAGAATATGGTTGCCGAGTATGACCCAAGCGAGCGTGATGGTCCGCGTGCCGCTGATCAGGCCGGCGGTGAGAGCCGCCGTCCGGCCGTAACGCCAGAATAGCATTGTGCCCAGCAGCTCGGCACCGAATAGCAGGGCATAGGCCAGCACCACGAACTCGATGCTCTGCGCCGGCTGCGCGAGCAAGTGCGCCTGCATACCGCGCATCGATCCCATGCCGGCCAGGAACATCGCGAAGACGGCAATGCCGGTCATCGCATCGGGATTTTTGCGAATGAACGAAGCTGCCAGCCGCTTTGCGGCTATTCCTGCGAGGAAGGCTCCGCCGATAAGAAGCACAAGGTATTGGCACGTCGCGAGCGGATCAACATCGAGCCGGTAGCCACCGAACATCGCAGCCAAGGCGGGAATATAAAACGGTGATGCTGCGGTGCCGATGACCGTCGCCAGCAGCGTAATCGTTATGTTCAGCCGCAGGATTGCGGCAAACGCTACGCAGGCGGGGCTTGCGGGCACCAGTGCCCAGAACAGCAGCCCTTGGGTCAATTCGGGACCCGGCTGCGTGATCTTGATAAGCAGCATGATGACCAGCGGGACGCCGAAGGTCGTCCACGCCACCATCAGCATGGTTCGCTTTCCTTGGGCGATCTCGCTCGACAACGAGTTGCCGTCGAACTTGAGGAACGAGCCGAAGGTGAAAATGAAGATCGCCACGGCCAGATACGGCCTTGCTAAATCGGCCAGTTGCGGGATGCAAAGACCCAGGACCACGCCCGCTATGACCACGGCAGCGCCGTTGCGACCTGCCCATTGAAGAACAAACTTCATCGCTGTGCCTCCGCCCATGCCGCGACCGGCATGATTGCAAATTTAGTTGGCGGTCGAATGACAACCGCTCCACTAGGCTTTATTGCTATGGCCGCCCCGGCTTTAATTCCGGTGTCCGCATCGTGGGAGCGCGCCGCAACGGCCCTCGACAGGCTGCGGTAATCCTGCCAAGCCCGAAACAGCTGCCGACCCGAACCGCAACCCAACGCCCGGTGCCACCTGCAGACTGCCTGGACACGGCGTACGCGTTCAGCGACGCGGTGAAATTGCCGGCACGCGTTTGGGCGGTAGTCCATGACTTCATCATTCCTGCATTAGAAGGCAGTCCGAAGCGTTGGGAAGACTTTCAGAAAGGAATAGACACACGGCGACGTCTATAGCCTCGCCGTATCAGTCGCATCACGCTGATGTAACGCAAATGTAACGGCCTAGGGCGAAACCACCCTTTGCGTTCCGGCGCTTGTGCACGGACGGGGGTTTGCCCACGACATGCGAGAGCAATGCCTCCAACAAGCCAGCTCTTCTAGAGCGCGCATTGCTGGTTAGGGAAACTACCGCGAGTGATTTAATAAGCGGAGCGATAATCGATCGCGAGCGGAGGGGCCATGACCAAAGAGATAAAAGAGAAGCGGCTTTTAAATCGGGGTGACAGCAGCTATTTCACCGATCTTCGGCATCTATGCGTGTCCGGCACTAATGAGTTTATCGGTCGCACATTGGCCGAATACGCTAGGACCACTTACGGCGCCGATGTGCTTGGGCGTTATGACAACGCTGAATACGGGCCCATGCGGCAGAGCTATTTCAAGAGAAATTGGCCTGCGATGGCCGATCGAATGAAAGGCGTGGAGCAAACATATCGGTCACATTTCGCCGCCGAGCAAGAGCCGCATGCCGAGCTTTTTGATTTTTCCGCGCTCATTTATGACGTGCCGCCGACCGGGAAACCACGTCGGCCTGGCTCTCCCGCGGGCCGGGCTGGTTCCTCTCCGGTCATGCCCGGTTGTTCGGCGGCGTACATCCCAAGGGCATGCACGACGAGCGGACGCCCCATTGTTGTGCGCAACTACGATGCCTGGCGGATGAAGGCGAGCGGGGCATTCACATCTCCGCCCGACGATCCCGGCGCGCGAGGCCAACTCTATGCCCGGCCGTTTGTCCTGGAACTTCGGCCGCGACGACGGAAAAAAATCATAGCCCTCGGCGGGCATGATCTGCTGTGCCCGTTCCAGGACGCTATGAACGACGCGGGCCTATACATCACCAGCCTTGCCGATGACGCTGTACCGCTCGATTGGGAGATGACAATGGCGGGGGGCCGCAATGTTGGCCTCGGCAGTAGGCAGCTGTTACTGCTGCTGGCAGAGAGCTGCGCCAGTGTGAAAGAGGTTAAGGAGGTCGCCCGCTCGCTTGTTGTCAGGAAAGACATTGGCCTGCACTGGCTGATTGCCGACCCGCACGGCGAGGCAACCTTGCTACGGATCGACCGGAATCGCTGCGTCGTGTTTTACGATGCTCCTCCTGACCGGCCGTTTCTTGTTACGAATCACCCAGTAGACCCGTCTGGACTACGCGATGCCTTGGCGGCGGCTCATCAAATTCGAAAATCCCACTGCGAATACATCAAAACAGATGCAGATAAGGCGTGTACATATCCGAACTGCTTCGGCGGTAACCCCAACGGTCCTTGCTCGGTTTTCCATTGGGATTTTGCCTATGATACCTTTGTCAGAATGAAGAGGCTGGAGGATGCCGTCGCAGCGCGTAAGGGCAAATATTCATGCGAGGACGCCACGGCCCTGATGGATGTTGTCGGGTGCGCTTTCCAGTCCAACGACAAGGCTGGAATTCGCCGCGAGCGCAACACCCGCACCGTATGGAGTGTGACGGCTGAACTTACACCCGCTGATCAGCAAATGACCGTTCGGTTTTATATTGGTGACGGTGATCCGGTGTCTCTGGGCGCAAATCAACTGAAGATCGACTGGGCTGCTTACAAGTTCGGGTTCGGTTTCCGCCGAAAAATGCTCTGGAAGGATAAACCCAGGACAAACAAAGCTGCGTGAACTGGCCTTAGAAGCACGATCGGATCACACAGACGAAAAGTCGCATTTCGACAGAGGCTGCGTTACCGAGCGCGCCGCGCTTAGATCTGCAAAATCTGGGCTTCCTTCGAAGCCATCGATAATCGGGACAAGAAGGGCGCGAGCTTCCGGCGTCCGACCCGCTTGGGCCCAGAGGCGTGCAAGACCCGTGGCTGCGCGCAGTTCGAGCAGCCGCGCCTTTTTTTGCTGAGCAATCCTAATGGCCTTTTGAAATAGGCCGGTCGCTAAGCCGATACCGTCCGTTGCGATATGGAGCTCAGCTTGCAAACGGTAAAGATCGGCGAGGAGAAAGCGCTCACCGGTCCTGGCAATCTCTACTTTTCCAAGCTCGAGGGTGCTGAAAGCCTTCGCCAGGTCACCTGAGCGCCATTCGCATTCTGCAAGAAGCACCGCTGTATGCGAGTGCCAAGTCCGGTAGCCTATGGCGGCGG
Organism: uncultured Alphaproteobacteria bacterium; assembly: GCA_963712835.1. GTDB lineage: Bacteria > Pseudomonadota > Alphaproteobacteria > ATCC43930 > CGMCC-115725 > DATARH01. Next base: position 337,318 of record CAVQJJ010000005.1, read on the forward strand.
CGCGCTCGATCCCTTCGCGGACAAGCCGAAGTCCTTCGGTTGGTTCACCAAGCATCGACAGAGCCCAGCCGCGGTAAACCATCCCATGACTGGAGAAGTCGGGATAACTCGCGTCGGCCAATCCGGCAGTGGTCTCCATCAGCTTTTGTGGATCTCGGAGCAGCGCATGAAGACGTGATGCGCAGAGTCGTGCAATGGCCTGAGCAAGAGGCTGGGACGCAAGCCCATTCGCGGACGGCACGCCGCACGCTAATGCCTTGGCATCCGCAATCCGGCCGAGAACCGTCAAACAAAATTGGAGCTGCAGCTCCGCAGCCACGCGAACGACGCCAGCTGCCCAATAACCTGCCAGGGGAGCACCGGGCAGCGAATCAAATTGGTTGAGCGTCCGGGCCCGCTGCAAATGCCGCACGGCCTCTTCGAGCAATCCGTCATTTAGGCTACACAGGCCAAGTCCGTACTCGGCATGTGTTTCGGCGGCCGGGTTTGCGTGGCTAACCGCCCACTGCAGGAGGGCCTCCGCGTGCCGGCGGGCCTGACCGAACCGAGCGCTACTCCACGCGGCGTACCAATGTCCGTAAATGACCGGTGGCAGTCGCTGATCGTCCTGCAGCTTTTTGCAGAGCCGCAGAGCGCGCCGCAGAGCCCGCCAGGCGGGGTCCGATGTGCGGCCGCTCATGGTGACGCTGATGCGATGCTGGATCAGCTGGCCGGTCAGCTCTCGACGGTGCCGCGTTTCATTGTCGGGCAACGTCCGGAGAAGTTTGAGGCTCTCATCCAATTGCTTTTGTGCCTCGGCCGTCGCCGACCGTAGCAAGGCCCCTTCGGCCCCGGCGAGCCAATAATCGATCGCTGCGGCCGAGTTTCCGGCTTGCCGGTGATGCTGAGCTAGCAGTTCCGGCTGGGATCGCACAATGTCGGGGAAATGTTGTTCGAGCGCCTCGGCAATGCGTGCGTGCAAGTCCCGCCGCCGTTGGCGGGATAGCGAGGCGTATGCCGCATCCTGGACGAGGGCGTGCCGGAATACATAATTTGCCTGTGGAGGCTCTCCGCGGCAAAACACGAGCTCGGATTGTATTAGCTGCGCGAGTGCCTCATCGACCTGTAAGCCCGGTTCGATGAGGCGGAGAAGCTCGTAGGGAAAACTCCGGCCGATCGCCGACCCGATTTGGGCAACCTTCTTACCCGCAGCTCCCGATCCGTCGATACGAGCCAGCAGCAATCCATGCAATGTGTCGGGTATTTTTCTCGCGTCGGGCATGCTTGTGCTCCGCCCCGGTCGCCGCAGCTCCTCTTTGGTTAGCTCTTCCAGGAAAAGCGGGATGCCGTCCGCACGTTCGAGGATGTCGTTGCGCCGTGCGTATGGAAGCGCCGCGCTGCCGGCGAGGTGGTCGACAAGTTCTTCGGCATCAACACTGTCAAGACGCGACAGCATGAATTGGCGGATGTACGGGTGGTCCGCCCATGGAGGCTTGAAGCCCGGCCGCGCCGTAACGACGATAAGCATCTTCTGCCGGATTGTCCGCTCGACTTCTGAAGCCAAGAGCTCCAGCGTTAGGCCATCGAGCCATTGCGCATCCTCCCACAGCATCAACAGCGGTCGGCCGAACCCGAAACGTTCGACAAGAAGTTGCAGCAAGGCAATCGTCATCCGCCGTTGCTGCTGTACCCCGAAGTGGAGCAGCCTTGCCTCGTCCGGGTGCGGTATAGATAACAGCTGTGCCAGGACCGCGAGCGCTTCCTCCGACTCCAGATCGAGCGTCGCAAGCAAAGTCCGGACCTTCTCCAGCTTTTGAGAAGGGTTGTCACCGGCGACCAATCCGGCCGCTCGCTCGATCTGTCGTGAGATCGGAAACAGTGGAGTTGCCGTATGATGCGGCGACGCGAAGCATCGGAGTTGCATGTGCCTTGTCGACCTGAGCGAACTGCCAAACTCAGCCGCGAGTCGCGATTTACCGATTCCGGGCTCGCCTAGCATGACGACGACCTGGCCGGCGCCCGCGCAAGCGAGGCGCCAGCGATGTTCGAGCAGCGCCATTTCCTCGCGGCGACCGACGAAACGCGTCTGACCTCCCTCAAGTCGCGCGGCGAAACGTCCGACCTGCCGCCGATTGTATCGAGGACGCCAAGTTCGAACGGGTTGTTTTACGCCCTCGACGCGCATCGGGAGGAACGCCTGGTACACGAAGGCGCGACCCGCACGACGGCGAGTGATATTATCGACAAGGAGGGTTCCAGGCTCTGCCGCTCCTTCGAGTCGGGCAGCGATGCTCGGCGCCTCCCCTAGGGCAGTCGGCACCAAGGGCCCGGTGTCTCCGGCGCCAAAGCGGCCGACGACCACCAAGCCGGTGGCGATCCCGGCCCGAACCCTCAGCCGGTTGCCAAATATTTCCATCCGCACAACCGTGTCAATCAGCTCGGTCCCGGTTCGGATTGCGCGTTCTGGATCGTCCTCGTGTGCCGTCGGGTAGCCAAAATGAGCGACAAGGTTATGACCAGTGAACGAAACGAGCCTGCCACCCCAGCGCTCGACGACATTGCCAGAAAGTTCCGCCAACTGGGCAACCGCCGCCGCGAGATCATCTGGATCGAGCTGCCGCGACAATCCCGCCACATCGCTGAAGCCGGCCACCAAAATTGTCAGTTGGCGGCGCTCGGCATCAGCTGCGAGCCCCGACGCTGGAGTGACGACCGGGACGGCCGCTACGGTCGCGGTCATCTTCCGAGGTCGCACGGTCATTCGGTATCCCGAACCGGGTACCGTCACGATTAGCCGCGGCTTCCGCGGATCGACTTCAATTTTGCGACGTAGCCGGGAGAGCAGCATGTCGATGCTGCGATCGTATGCTTCGCTTTGCTCGCCGAACACGGCGCGGCGTAGCTGGTCGCGTGACAACACACGCAGAGGACTTGCGACAAAGGCCATCAAAGCGCCGAATTCAGCGCGCGACAACGCTATCTCATTGCCTTCGGGATGGCGAAGCAGCTGGCCGTCACGATCGAACTCGACGCCGCCCAACTCCAGGAGATCGGGTTCCGGCACGATTGGCGTCGGCACATTCCCGTTCGCCTTAACCTTGGCCAGCCACTCCAAAAGCGCTTGCTCGTCGAGCGGATCGTAGGTCGCGACATAGGCATGGGGCGCCAGCCGCGCCAATTCTCCGGGATTGTCCTGCTGGCGAAATAGGAGCGCTAGGTGAGGCGGTGCGCCGCTCAAGTGCTCCAGCAATGTGCGGCCATCCATACCGAATTGGCCCGGAGCAATGATGGCCAAATCGACCTTGTGCGCTTTGAGGATTTCGAGCGCGCGGCGTGGGGTGTCCGCCAGCTCTGCATCGTAAGAGATCCGGCGGACAAGCTGAGCCACGACGGCACGCAATCCTGCTTCCGGCGCGGCGATCAAGGCGAGGGGTCGCTTCATCTGTCCGATAATGTCCTTCACTCTATCGAGGTTAGCTTGCCCAAAGGATCGAGCCGAGCGAAGGCCACGCGTAACAACTCCGCGCCAATCACCATTTAACCTAGGAATGTCGGATATAGAAAGCGCATGACAAGCGGCAGGGCCACAGCGGTGAAGAGGCCGTTGAGCCCGATCGCAAGACCGGCGAACGCGCCGGCTGTTTCGTTGACGGTAAGCAATTGCGCCGTTCCGATGCCATGCGCTGCGATACCGGTCGCTAGACCGCGCGCTTCCCAATCGCGTATCCCAATCCAGTCGTAAAGGCGGCCGGAGAGCATCGCCCCAATGATCCCGCTGGCGATGACGAGAACCGCGGTAAGCGCCGGATACCCGTTGATCTGTTCGCTGATGCCGATCGCAATCGGTGTCGTGACGGACTTTGGGGCGAGCGACAACAGCAGGTCTCGAGGCGCGCCCAGTAGCCAAGCGATCAGGATGTCACTGCCGGACGCCACCGTGCCTCCGACGCAAACCGCCGCGATAATGGCCTGAGCAGCACGGCGCAGGTGACCGAGATTGGCGAAGATCGGCAGGGCCAGAGCAACAGGACCATGCCGACGATTGGCCCAGAGAGCGGCAAACCCGTTAGCAGGTGGACAAGTTCTTTGAACCTCCGAGGTCTTCGTGCAACCGGACGTCGTCGAAAGTTTCGCCTCGCCGACTGTTTTCCGGGCTGAACCCTTGACGCCTTTCTGCGGCCGTCGATCAGCTGTACCAGACGGACGACGTTCATTGGTAGCATGGCCGCATGCAGGATCACGATCGGCCACAGCCGGTCGCCATATCCGTAGGCAAGTCGCAACGGCACCATGTCGCGCGCGCAAAAAGCCGCAAGACCAAGATAGATGCCGTCCAGCCGAGAAACTCGTTGAGCATCACGGCTGCGGCCTGCCAGCAGTCTGTGGCGGCTCTGCTCGAACGCCTGCGAGTTGTTGGCGCGCATCGAGGCTCAGCAGCGGCGCCATCTCACCCGCCGGCGAAGCTGGAGTACAACATGGTCGAGCCCGTGGCGAAGAGCGAAAGCGCCATGATGCGACTTAGGTGATTGGCGGGCAGTTGCTGCGCCGCTCGTACTCCAAGCCAGGCTCCTGCCGCCTGCGACGGTGTAATGCACGCTAAGATGGCAATGTTGATGCCGCCCAGGTAGGTCGGTCCTTGGGGACCGGGCCCTAGGGCTGCGACCACAGTCGCCGGTAGGCTGACGACGATGCCCGCCGCCGCAGCGCGGCCAATGCTTTTGTGCATCGGCATGCCCGACACCGTCATCACGATGTTGGTCAGAATGCCGCCCCCAACGCCCGCTAGGCCCGAAAAAAAACCGATGCCGGTAGCCGCCGCGCTACGAAAGGCGCCGTCCGGCGGCGCGGCAAAGACGGGGCGGAAATATTCTGGTAGCCCGAACCGGACGGCGAACGTAAGACTCAGCAGGGCGAACACCCCTGTGAGCAATCCCCCGCTCAGATGTGGCGCGGTGAGCTGCGCGGCGATAACGCCAACCGCGATGCCCGGCCCCCATTCGCGCAGGAACCGAAGGTCAGTGTTCCCCGCACGCCAATGTCCGAGAAACGAAACAATGGCCGTCGGCAGAATTGCTGCCAGCGACGTAGCGATGGCGACATGTGCCGCTTGATCTGCCGAAACGCCTGTTAGCGTCAATCCGTAAAAGACGACGGGAACAACAACGACCCCGCCGCCAATACCGATCAGGCCAGCCAATAGCCCGGCAAGGGCACCGGATGCCAGCCCGAGCGTAATCAGCCAAACAGCCGGCACGGCCACGCCCGTTCCGGATTTCGATTTGATGCCGAGACGCTAAACCGTATCGGAAGAGCAAAAGGTGAAGCCGATGTTAAAACCGCCAGCGACCGCATGGCGGTCTGCGGGATGACAAGTTTCATTGCAGCAGCCTCTCGCCAAGAGATTTGGGAGCGACACGCACACCCGAGTTGCCATCACGCTATAGTCTGGGGCTATCAATCGCGTCACAACGATGTAACAGGGGCGTAACGTCTCTTGATATTGCAACGACCGCACCCGTCTCCCGTCACGCTGGCGGTATCCTCGCGCTCGCGATAGGCGGATCTTTGGCAACGGCTGCTTCGGGGCACGAGCGGCAGCGCTCTCCGTTCGGATTGAGTGGCTACTTTCACCACGGTCTCAGACCTTCCTTGGGGTCTGTAGGCAGGACGCCCATGCGCCGATTCCGGCCATTCGCGGGATCGCGATCGGGCCGGTCACCGAGACCGGCAAACTCTTCCACCGCGCTCAAGGAGCGGGCGGCCGCACGGATCGGCTAGATCGTCGCGTGCTGGCTGCACCCTCGGCTAATCGCCAGCCACGCCCGCGGCGGCGCGCTGCGCCCCCTGCCGTCGGGCCGGCTTTCTCGTAGCGCGACGCTCGACGCGGACAGGTGGCGCCGCCGGGAAACTGTACACCAAATGACGGCTCAGCACTCGACGGAGGCGGCCCGGCGGCCATCCGCCAATGGCGGAAATGGGCATTGAGGGGATGTTGGCGATGAAGACGCAATTCGCAACGGTCGCCCCGTTCGCCCAAAGGACATAGCGGACGTTGCCGTCTGGCGCGGGCTGCTCTCGAAGTGACATGCCGGACACTTGAAGCGAAGGGCCACTCTCCACCCAGCACGGTAGCCTGTCGGCTAAGGGGTATGAACCAGGCCACCGTCGCTCGTTGGGGCGATCGGCAGCTCGGCCCCGGAAGCGGTCATCATTCTGTCTTGATCTAACCGCGGTTTCCGCCTCGTCAGGAATTGCGGAAGCCCGTGGAGACTGGAGGCTTGCCGCAATGACGTTGTGGTGTCAGCTATGCGTTTGGCGTATGGTGTCCCCTATAAAACGATTGGGCTGGCCGCCCGCGCGGAACCAAGCCCGAAGTACGAACAGGGAGGCTTCCATGTCCGAACCGCCATTGGCGTTTCACGGAGGACCACTGCCTCTTCCGACGTTTGCCCTACAAGGCGCTACGGTTTGCGCGTAGCTCCTCGAGAAGTTCCATACCGCTCAGCAGAACTAACCTCTGGAGGGGTGTCATGCTGGACCTTCTTGAACAGCAGAAATCGCTGACCATCAACCAATGGAAAATCTTCACCGCTTGTCTGTTTTCTATCGTCATAGATTTCTTTGATTTCGCCCTGATCGGTTTTGTTCTGGCGTTCTTTGTTAAAGACTGGCACCTGACATTCGGCCAATCGGGCGCGATCCTGTTCGCCTCGGGGATAGCGGCGATACCGGGTGCGATTTTCTTCGGCTGGCTCGGCGACAGGATTGGCCGCCGTAAGGTCTTTATGATGATGATCCTGACCCTCTCGCTCGGCACCGGCGTGATGGCGCTGGCGCCGGAGAACGGATGGATTTTCATTGCGTCGATGCGGTTTATCGTCGGTCTCGGAGTGGGCGGTTTGGGCGCCGTCGATCTGCCGCTGCTGCAGGAATTTGTGCCGGCCTCGAAACGCGGCTGGGTCAGCGGCTTGTCGATCGGCTTGCTGCCTTTGGGGCCGCTGCTGGCCGCGTTGTTTGCTGCGTCGCTCGGCGGGATCGTCGGCTGGCGCGGCCTGTTCGCCATCGGACTGGTGCCGGCGGCGTTTGCCTTCGTAATCCGCCTCTGGGTCCCGGAATCGCCACGCTGGCTGTACGGAAGGGGACGGTTCGAGGAGGCCCGCCGCTCGCTCGCCTGGGCGCTGAAAGTAGACCCCGGCGCGATCCAACTGCCGGCATCGCTGCCCGAGCAGCGGCGCATGTCGTGGCTGGAATTGTTCAAATACCCGCGCAGCATCGCCGCGGGGATCATGACCGGGCTGAGTTCCACAGGCGCGGTCGGCGTGGCGCTGTGGGGGGCTACCTTGCTGGTGCTGGTGCTGAAGGTGGCGCCCGCCGAGGCCGCATACTTGTCAATATGGATCGCACTGGTTGGGATCCCTGGGCGAGCCCTCGGCGCCTGGCTGTCTGATGCGATGGGCCGCCGCATGGCTGGGGTCCTGCTCTCTATCGGGGCGGGTCTCGCGACGGTGCTCGCCGGATATCTGCACGATGTTCTTATCGGTACCACGTCCGTGTTCCTGCTCATGTTGATGGTGGCGAGCTTTTTCTCGAACGCCAGCTTCTCGGTGGTCTTTCCGTACATGGCCGAGCTGTGGCCGGCGAATTTGCGCGCCAGCGGCTTTGGCCTCGTTTACGGCTGCTCGAACGTCGCAAAATTCATCGGCCCGGCCGGGCTGGCGATCATCGCCGGCGCCTCGAACTTCGTCGCGCCGAAGGCGACGCTCGACGCGATGGTGCCGGCCTTCGTCTACTTTGCAGCCTGGTACGGTCTTGCCATAGTCGCCTTCTTGTTCGTCGGGATTGAGACACGCGGGCGCACGATCGATGAACTTGACGCAGCACTCGCCAGGCCAGTTCCTATAAAAGCGACGGCGACCCGATAGAGTCGCCCTCGCCGCATCCGGTTCGGCACCGGAACGGCCACTGCGTGCCAACTTAAGATCGACCGAGCGGGGCTTCGTCGATTGGTTGCGGCACCCGTGGCCTCAGCGCACGGACTACGCCAGCCATTCGAGCGATATCGGGCTGCGCGAGAGCGCATAAACGCTAGCCATCGAGCCCCGTGAACGAGAATCTGGTGAATGGTCCGCTGTCGCGCGTCGATCGCCGTCCAAACTTGGTGGCTGAGCATGCGGCGATACGGGCCGCTGATACATAATACCGAAAAGCTGCGGAATTATGGAGCGGACGCCGCCAAAGCCGTTTTGGTGGCGTCCGCTCCATAATACCGAAAAGCTGGCGGACCCGATACAATTCGAACGTACGACCTCTGCCTTCGGAGGGCAGTTCCGATAATTTGCGTGCGGTTGCGACGGTTGGCGTCGAGCTCAGATTATGCCCCGAAATCGAGACATTTAATTTGCTCACATTTTTCTGTGATTGCTATAATTTGCGTCGGCGTGGTTGCTATGCGGTTGCTGGCAACCAGATTAGCAACCAAGCCAAACCTTGGGCGAGGTCGGCATGACGAGGGACGGCGGGAAGATCGGGGTGCGCGAGGTAAAGGCGCTGGGTCCCGGTCAAATCGTTTGGGATCGCGGCCCGGGCGCCGTCGCCGGGTTCGGCGCGCGTCGGCAGACCGGCCCAGCCGTCACGTACATCGTCAAGTACCGCACTGCAAATGGCCGCCAGCGTTGGCAGGTCATCGCCCGGCATGGCGTCCTCACGCCCGATGAGGCACGGACAAAGGCGAAAGAAATTCTCGGAGAGGTCGTGAAGGGTGCCGATCCCGCCGCCGCAAAGCAGGAAGCGCGGCAAGCGAAGACTGTCGCCGACCTCTGCGACCTTTACCTTGCCGATGCGGAAGCAGGCCGGCTGCTCACGCGGCGCAAAGTCGCCAAAAAACCCAGCACGCTCGCGACCGATCGCGGTCGGATCGAACGCCATATCAAACCGCTGCTCGGCCACATGGCCGCTGCCGCAGTAGACCGCGGCGATGTCGAACGGTTCATGCATGCTGTGGCCGAAGGCGAGACCGCGGCAACGTTGAAAACGCGAAAGCGTGGCGTCGCGCGGGTTCGCGGGGGCAAGGGTACGGCGAGCCGCACCGTCGGGCTGCTGGGCGCGATCTTCACCTACGCCATCAGGCGCCGCGTGCGTGCAGACAACCCGGTTCACGGCGTCCTGCGCTTCGCAGACGGCCGGCGTGAGCGGCGGCTGAACGATGACGAGTACGCCGCGCTCGGCCAGGCGCTTCGGGATGCTGAGGCGCACGAGGCAATTTGGCCGGCGGCGATCGACGCTACCCGGTTCCTCGCGCTCACCGGCTGGCGAAGCGGCGAAGTGCTAGAGCTGAGACGCTCCGACATCGACCTCGCCCGGCGCACCGCGCGGCTCTCGGACACGAAGACGGGGCTGTCGATCCGGCCGATGTCGCAGGCGGCGTGCGACGTGCTTCGCCGCACGGTCAGTATCGACGGGGGGCAGCTGGTCTTCCCGGCGACGCGGGGCACCGGCGTGATGCTCGGTTTCTCAAAGCTTTGGGCGCGTATCGCCAAGCTCGGCAAGCTGCCGGCCGATGTCACGCCGCACGTGCTGCGGCACTCTTTTGCGTCGATCGCCGCGGACCTTGGGTATTCCGAATTGACCATCGCGGCGCTGATCGGCCACCGGGGCGGCAGCGTCACGACGCGATACACGCATCATGCCGACGCGACCTTGCTGGCGGCCGCCGACGCGGTGGCGGACGAAACCGCGCGCCGCATGGGCGATGCGAAGCCCGCCGCGGACGTGGTACCGCTACGCGCGGCGCGATAGCATCCGATCGCGGCGGCTAGACCGACGGGCCGAATGGCGGGCACCGCACTCGCCTGCCGCCGCGATCACCTTGCGGGCCTCCTGCGGAGGCGCCGATGCCACGCCGACCCGGCCGAGACACGCAGCTGCCGCCAGTGGCAACGACGGAAGTCGGCGTTCCCCTTCGAGCCGAAGCCTCGGCGCAGCGCCGCGTGCATGTAGGGCAGCCTTTACCACGCGCCATTCGCACGAAACAAATTCTCCGGTTTCGGCATTGTCAGCAGCGACGCCGAGCCTGGATCGGCCTGTGGGACATTGCCGATTGGATTGCTTGCGAGCGCGGAAGGACCGAGCGGCGCGACGAACAATTGCGACAGCAGGGCTATCGCGATCTGCTCGACGCGATGCGGCATGGTGAATTCGATCGACAGGGCGTGAGCCTTGTCCTCTATCTGTCGCCGCACCCGGATGCCGAGCGTAAACGGGGTCATCTCCGGCTGGCGCAAGAATGCCTTGAGCAGAGGGTCCGGTATTATGCCGGCACTGACCTGCTGATCGAGCAAATGTTGCCACGCTGCTTTGTACCGCGCGCGTTGGCACGGAGTTGGTTCGAGCGCCGCGGAATAGCCTGGCCAGGAGTGTTCGATCCCACGTCGGCAAGCCGTGCCGTATCTGATGAAGCAATGCTTTTCAGTGACAAGCGCACGCTGCCACCCTCGCGGCTCAAGGCATTTTGGCCCGAGGCGGAAGCGGAAATTATGAAGTGGCTCGACGGGAACGGCTGCCCAGCGGACCGGGACGGTAATCAGGCAAAGCTCGAACGCTTCACGATTGAAGAAATCCTCAATAAACGCGGATGGGAAGCTGCCCCCTCAACGGTCCGGCGGCACGTCCGGGGGTGCATCGAGCGTCAACGCAACAAACTTGGGACGTAGTGTCGGCGTAACGGGTCAATGGGGCATTGGACGACCATTGACCCATCCAATAGGCCTAATCGGCCGAGATATCGGGCAAACATCATCACACTGGCGCCCTCGCAATCACGAGCGAGGATGCGATGGCACCCGATACGATCCCGACCCGGACCTCGACATCTGCCGTCGCGCTGGCGACCGCAGCGAACCCCGATCCCGACACTCTCTTGACCCGCCGCCAGGCCGCCGCAGCCCTAACTGCGGCCGGCTATCCAACCGCGCCGGCCACCCTGGCTCGCAAGGCCAGCGTCGGCGGCGGCCCCGTCTACCGACTCTATAGCTCGCGAGTCGTGTATCGCTGGGGCGATCTGGTCGCCTGGGCACGGTCGCGTATGAGTCCACCGGTCCGCTCGACGGCCGAGCTGGATACCGCACGGCGCACGTCCGCAGCAGAGCATACGGGCGGATGATGCCTTCTTGGGGGCCGCCGCCCGGGCGCGGCCCGGCGCGCCTCGCCAGGGCGGCGGGCCGATGATCGACGACGCCAGCTACAACCCTCCGGATAGCCGAACCGGCCCCCAGCGCAAGCTCACCCAAAGGTGCGGTCGTGACCGGCTACCCGCCCTCGATCGAGCTAGTTCGGCTCGATGAGCATGCCTCCTCGCCGCGGCACTCGCACGTCCCAGGTGCGGGCACCTGTTTGGCGCCGCGGCGCGCCAATGGCGGCAATGCCCACGACGGTGACGATCCGCTGTCCGAGGCGCTGCGATGACGCCGCCGATCAGCGCTGGCGATATCGGACGCGCGCTCGCGCAGCGCATCGACGCCCTGGTGTTCGATGTGCTGCCTGGCAGCCGGGAGGGTGCCAAGTGGCGCAGCGTCGCCGGCGAGCCAGGCCGCTACGATGACCGCCGGCGGCGCCGTCGAGAGCGTGCGGCCGGCGCCAAGCCCGGATACTCGTCCTTTCGCCACCGCCGCCCTTGACCTGCGCCGGCGAGGATTGTTCCCGATCCCTCTGGGTGGCGAGGACGGCAAGCAGCCGCTGATCACCCGTTTTACGAAGATGCTCAAGCCATCGCGCGTCACCTTCGAAAAGTGGGGCGAGCGTTGGCCGGAGGCTGCCATCGGCATCGTCACCGGCGCCGTGTCAGGTCTGCTCGTTGTCGACATAGACAGTACTGACCCGACTGTTTGGGCTATGGCGATCAAGCGCTTCGGTGACACACCGCTCAAGATTAGGACACCTTCGGGCGGGATGCACCTGTATTACCGCTCGAACGGCGAGCGGAACCACAATCTGCGGCCCGAGCTGCCGGTTGACATCAAGGGAACCGGGGGCCTGGTTGCGGCACCCCCGAGCGTGAGACTTACCGGCAAGCACGCTGGCAAGGCCTACAAGTTCCATGTTGGGTCATGGGATGACCTAGCCCGGCTTCCGCGGATAAAGCCGGGCGCTCTTGAGACACGCGAGCGCGGCGCGCCACGCCGCAACGAAAAGATCCCACCGGCGGCCGTACCGCTGCGCGCCGTCGGCAGCGGCTACCGCAACAACACGCTCTGGCGCGCCTGCATGTGGCACGCCTCGGACTATCGCGCGGAAAGCGAGTTGCTCGCGCTCGCGCTCGAGATCAACGGCACCCTTATCAAGGCTCCGCTCGACCGCGCCGAGGTCGCGAAGCTGGTGCGTTCGGCCTGGGGCTATGAGGTCCGCGGCGAGAATTGGATCGGCCGGCGGCGTGGCAGACGGCCGCCCTCTGCCGCGCTCGATGCCGCCCCAGCTGCGTATCCCGACGCGGGTTTGCTGCTGCGTGTCGTGAGGCACGCATTCGGTGCCCTCGACAAGAAGGGTGCACCCTTCCCGGTTGCGCCCAGGCCGATGGCGGAGGCTCGCGTCATTCCCGAGTGGGGCGCATCCGACCGGCGCTATCACCGCGCGCTGGTCGTGCTGTTGCAACTCGGCCTGCTGGTCATCGTCCACAGGGGCGGTCGCTGGAAGGGCGACGCAAATCTCTTTCGCTTCGGAAATGGAGATCGTCCAATGTCGCCACAGCTCGTCGTGTCGAATGCCGCTCCACCAGCGGACGCCGATTTGATGCGCGTCGTCGACGCACTGAACTCCGGGCTATCGATCCGCAAGGCGGGCCAGGCGCTCGGCCTCGACAAATCCAAAATTCTACGGCTGAAACACCGCGCTACGCTTATGGGGCTGCTCCAGGCATCTCACGCCGAAGTGCCGCCTCTTGAGGTGTCTCACCAACCAGGTGTCTCACCGGCTGACGCCGTAAGTAAGAAAGAAAATACACCCGCCGCCGCGGCCGCGCCCGCCGCTGGTAGGAGCGAGGCTGTAGGGGGCGGGACGCCTGAGGCTGTTCCTTCTCTGCCTGAGACACCTACGCTTCGTGAGACACCCACAGCTGTCCCAGCTGACAGGCCCGGCTGTCTGCTTTACCTGCCCGACGGCAGCGGCGGCTACACACAGTGCTGCCGGCCGGTTTGCGCCGATGGGATATTCTGTCGGGAGCATGCCGCCGCCCCAGTCGATCAGGGCAAAATCGCACGGCGGCCGAAAATCGATTTTTGGGGCGGCAACACGGATGAACAGATTCTGGCCGCCGCCGGCCAATGACCGATACCGTCGCTGTCTTGGAGCTGTGTCCTGCGGCACTCAGTCGGCAAGACGGAGGACGAATTGCGCCTGCCGGTATCCTTTACATGGCGGCTCACGCGCCGTCCTTCTCGTCCTAATTAGCCGGTTCCGAGTGGGGCACCAGAAGGAAATTCCTGATCTGCCTGTCGTTAAGGCCACGGGCCTTGAGGTGCTGGGTCATCTGGGCGTCGAGTTCCTCGTCGGAGAGGTGGGCGAAGTCGCCGGGCTTGCCAACCTCCTGGCGATCGATGACCCAGCCATTCATGTGGTTCAGCTCGGCAATGGCGGCTTTCTTATCGTGGAGCTTGACCCGAATACGGCGGCGCCCGTCGGTCAGATACTCGACCGTAATCTCTTGAACCGCTGCGAGTTGATCTCTCGTCGCCTCCGACAAATCGGTGATGCGATCAGAACCATCGAGGCGGGTGTAATCGGCAACGTTCGCATAAGCCATGCGAGCAAGCTCGGCGACATTGCGTTCGCGGGAGACGGCGTAGGTTTCGATTGCGCGTTCTACAGCTGCCTCGATCCGTTCCTCGGCTTTTTGGACATAGGGGGCTATCTTGGGGTTTCGGAGAAGCTTCTTTGCCTCCACGGAACAATTCTGCGGCGACATTGTAGTGTCGTAGGCGATTTTGTACGCGTCTGCCCCATTTCGCCCATTGGCGAGGTATGCTTTGAGGAATTTCGCCTGTTTCTCGGTGAGTTTTTTAGCCATAGCGAGGGTAATTTAGGGCAATGCGACGGTATTTGTGAAGGCCGCTGGTCGCGCCCGGGTTTGCTGCCTTGGTTCCATGGAACAGCCCCACCGCCGAAGCGAAGGGCATTGCCTCATCTGTTGCCGGGTAGCATCACCCCTTTCAGCAAGCGCCGCCCGCAGGGCCGGCAGGTGCATCCACATCGCATAAAGGGCGATCAACGGCGGCAACAACGCCGGCACCACGATCGCCCAGCCGGCGTAGCTCGCGTATAGGTCGGAAGCATAGATCGCCGCGACACCGGAGAGCGGAAGCAGGATTGCAGCGGCCACCAGCGCCTGCAGTGGCATCTTCTGACCTTTGCGGCCGAGGAACAGCAGGATCGCCAGCACGATCCACAACAAGAAGATCAAGACGAATGCGATCAGTTCGGTAAGCCCTCTCTCGATCGCGTTGCTTGCCGGCTCGCCGCGCTGGATGAACTCGCGGGCGGGCGACGGAACGATATCGTGCATCAGGGCGAGGTAGAGAAGACAGGCGAGTCCCAACAGCAGCAACACGCCGATGGAAACTATTCGCGGCGCGCGCGGATCGGTCGACATTGAACAGGGCGCCCCATTTCTCGGATGTGTCAGCCCAAGCCTGCAGTCCGATCAGCGACTTGCGCTTGCCGCTCCGGCACGCTAGCCAGCGCGCGGCGGAATGGCAACCGCCACGCCGCGACGGACGGCCGAACCGCAGGGCTATGACGCGAAGGTCTGCCCTCGGCGCATCTGCCCCGTTGCCGAGCGTGCCGGTCACGTCAGCTAAGTGAACCGACCCCAGACGTTCAGCCGGCGTGGCGGGCGCGCCTCAAGATGCCCCACCGGACCTTTGCCGAGGAACTTCGCCGGCCCCCAACTTAATCGGCGAGCGGGTCGGGGCGCAGCTGGAACTCGACAACGAGCGGACTTGAGCGCGTCTCCGGCGTGGCGCCCGGCGCGCCGGGCGCCGGCGCGTCGATGCCTTCGATGTGGAACGGGGTGCGGTTACCCGAGGTCACCCACAATTCGCGGCCCTTCCACCCCGCTTTGGGGTCGTCGATGCGGCCCTCCAGACCCTTGGCGAAAAAGCCCATCGGATAGGGCACCCGCAGCTCGACGATCTGCCCGCCGACCAGCGCGTGCAGTGAATCCGACTGGTTGCCGGTCTCGAACGGCACGTTGGCGCCGAGCCCCAGGATGTTGTGCTGATCGACCCAGACGAAATATGGGTTCTCCTCGGCACCCGGGTCGCCCTGGAACCCCGGTCCCGGCAGCGCGTAGAACGAAAAGCCCTCGGGGCATTTTTCGCCCTTCTCGGCGCCTGGGCCGTTGAGCGGGGCCTTGCACTTGCGCCTGTCGAAGCTGGCAAGATGACCGCTGTCGAGCGGCAACCAGGCGACGCCGTTGCGGTCGACATCCATGCCACGGATGCCAAAGCCGGGCAGTGGGATCTTGTAGACCTCGGTCAGCGCCGTCTCGGCCGGGTTCGGCCCCGGTATGACGTGCAGGATATAGCCCGGATGGGCGAGGCTCGACCCCCAGATCGAGCCGTCGGCCGGCGAATAGGAGATCGCGTACATCCCGTAACCGATGCGCGTGTCCTTGGTCGGATCGATCGGCTGGCCCGGCTCGTTCCATTCCGCGGTGCGTTTGCCGTTGCCGACGGTATCGACGATGAACGGCGTCCAGCCCTGCGATTTCGCCGCGTCATGCGTCTGCCAGAACAGCTTGGTGTTGATCCAGCCAACGACCGCCGCCTCGGGCACCGGCGCGCCGCCGTACCCGGTGTTGTTGCTGAGCCACAGCGTGTTGTCGGCGTCTTCAGCGAAGTTCAGATGGTGGGT
This sequence comes from uncultured Alphaproteobacteria bacterium, assembly GCA_963712835.1. Taxonomy (GTDB): domain Bacteria; phylum Pseudomonadota; class Alphaproteobacteria; order ATCC43930; family CGMCC-115725; genus DATARH01. The sequence goes on from CAVQJJ010000005.1 coordinate 353,197, forward strand.
GCCGAAGCAGGTGTCGATGGTCGTGAACTCCTTGGTCTTGGGATCATAAACCGTGACTTGTCGCGAGTTCTGGAAGAACCCGTCATGCGGGAAGTCGAGAGGATAAAGCTGCGCCGAGCGCAGCGACGAGCCTTTCTTGCAGTAATCCGGGATGTCCTTAGGTGACCGGTTCTGCGCCGCCCAATAGACGCGGCCGTCCTGGTCCATCACCGACGTATGTGCGTTGACCTTGCTGTCCCAGGTCTGCTCCAAGCCCCAATAGGCCGACGCCACGACTACCTCGTTGGCCAGCGCCGAACTCGGCGTGCCGTCGCGTACCGGCGGCTGGATCGTGGCCTTGGTGTTGTGCACGGGGTCGAGCACCGGCTGCAGGCTAGTGCTGAGTTCGGTATCGCCGTAGATGAGGCCGTAGGCATTGACCGTCGGGTTACGCCGATCGGTCGAAGACAGATCGTGCAGGTAGTGCTTCGGGTCGAGCCAATCGCGCACGGTGACGACGATGTTGCGCTCGATGCCGACCGGCCGTGGCGGGCTGCGGCTCGGCAGCTCTCCCGCCTTGATGCGGTCGGTCCAATCGGCGAGCGCCGCCAGATGCCCACCATCCGGGGTCATCACCTGTGTTATGAAATTGACCATGTCATGTCCGGCCGGACCGACCGAAAGCCGGTCGGACCAGGCATCGCGTGACGAGTCGAAATGCCCAAGCGCCGCCGGGATGTTGCGCGTCGCGTAGTTGCCGATCTGATGGCAATTGCCGCAGCCGTTGGTCTTGACGAAGTTCAGCCACTGGTCCTGGCTCTTGAAGCTTTCCGGGATGCCGTTGCCTTTGTCCCCGGTCCCCGGGAAGCGGCTCTTGTCCGGTATGCGGATCATCGAGGCCCAATAGATCGCCGGGTAATATTGCGCTGCCGCGGCAAGGCTCGGCGCGACGACCGCGGTGAGGTTGAGGGTCTTGCCCAGTTCCGCCGGAACCTTCTCTGAGTCGATAAGGCCATAGCCGCGCACCCAGACCCGGTAACCTGCTTTGGGCAGGTCGGGAATGACATATCGGCCGCGTTCGTCGGTGACGACGATCTTGGCGAAGCGGGTGCCGAGATCCTTGGTTTCGGCGATGACCCAGGCGCCGGCCTCGGCGCCAAACCGGCTGGTGACGACCCCGCCGATTGACTTGTCGTCAATCATGGCGGCGGTCGGATCGGCCGACTTAGAATCTGCCGGCTGCTGGGCACGCGCCGCGGCGGCGACGAGGAGAAGGGGCAAGACAACGACGCGCAATAGAGCTGTCGGCAGCCAGCGGATGGCCATGTTCCTCCCCTTGCTTTTTTTAAGCCCTACATGCAGGGAGCATATCCCATAACGTGACCACAGAAATGGCGAATATACCCAGCGCGGATGGCTGCGTTCGGCGCGTCTCGCCCGTTCCGCCTGTTCCGGTGACGGTCCCGTTTCCGGCGCTCAGCTGCCGGCTAACTGCTGAGGACCGGGTGACCGCCATGCCCGTTTGGGACCCTCAAGGCCTGGATGGGCGCCACCCATTTCCTGACCCGGACCCTCGACAAGGTCCGAACCGAGATGAGCCTCCACGTTCTGGCCTACAACCTGAAGCGAATGATCAGGATCTTCGGGGTGGGACCGATGATGGCGGCGATCAGAGCCTGATCGCCGCTATCAAGCCGCACGCGCCAGTCCGTCTACCGGCGTCTCCCCGACGCCTGCCAAACACAGCGCGGCGCCCGCTTCATATGCCGCGTTTTTCCACGGCCTCGCCCCATTTCGGACCTTGGCCATTCGACCAGCGGCGACGTGTCACCCGGCCGGCTGTGGTTTGGGACGGTCTTACCTTATTTGCTACGGCACCGCTCGCTGACACATATCCTCCGGCTGCGGGCTTATGGAAGAAGCATGCCACTATTTTGATAGCGCGACAGAGGTTGTGGCTCGGGCGATCCAGGCAGAGTCATGTATCGGAGTGTAGTTCGCGTCATAGCCAGCGAAATAAACCGCGCTATCGCCGGGAAACGGCGAGGCCAGAATTGCCCGTACCGACACCAGCGAGCGTCCGATACGAGGAAAATCAACCTCGATCTGGCGCAAGCGGTACTGGCCCGCTTTGTCGCGGATCAGGTACCAGGCCCCGGCCTCCAATCCATGCACCGCGTCGAGCACCGTGTGCCCGGGCGGCCTGGGGGAGCGGGGCGGAATGAATGCCTCCAGCCCCAGCAACAACGCGCCGCCGATCGGCGCCATGTCGTTGTAGGCAGCGATGACGAAGCTGACCCTTGTGCCCCAGGCGCGGTTCAGGAACGCATCCAGGTCGAGCTCGGTCGCTTCGCTGCCGTCGGCGGGATCGATACGGACGATCCGCGACTGGTAACCTTCGGCGACGGCAAGCAGCATCTCGCGCCCGGTCGGGGTGGCGACCGCGGTCATGCCTCGCAAACCGGTCTCGGTCACATGCTGTTGCGGATTGGTATAGAGCAGCCGCCAGGACGGTGTGCGGCCGTCGCCACGTTGATAGATTTGCTGGCCGACGGAGACATACAGAACGCCGTTCGCCTCGGCGAAGGCGCCGACCCGCAGCCGGTCGCCGATGCCGGGCGCAGCCGGGATATTCAGTTCGGCGAACGCGAGTTCCGGAGTTAGATCCCAGCGAAGGGAGCCCCGGGCCAGGTCGAAGGCGCCGCGGAATACGCCGCTGGGATCGCCGGCGAAGACCAGATCGGCACCGGTCACGGTATCGCGGTGCTGACCGAAGCATCGGATATGCGGCAGAAAATCCTTCGTCGGCACGCTCCAGGCGATCGCGCTATCCGACCACTGGCCGGTTGCCGCATCGCGTGTGAAAACCGTGCGCGTGCCGGTCAGGTCCCACGTTGAGGCGAGCAGCATCGGGACGGATTGCTTGAGCGCGGTACCTGTCGCGGACGTGCGAAACGCAACATTCCGCAGGGCGGACACCGCGAGGTGGCGACGGCGCCCGTCGGGCAGGCGCTCATCGAAATCGTGGTCCACCGCCCAGGCGCCGTCCGGCCGGTCCAGAACCAGAATTTGCGCGCCCGGCGGGCCTTCCTCACCCGCTCGATCCTCCCAATAGCCGTTGCCGGCGAACAGTTTGCCCAGGTGCGCGGCGAGCGCGCGCATCTCGGTGCCACCCATAAAGCGCCCGGCCGCGTCCCGCCCGCCGGCGACGTAGCTGATCTGGAAGCCCGTGCCTGAGCCGGAGTCGGCGCTGACCGCCGCCGGCACGGACGCCACCAAGCTCGCGCAGGTGGCCCGTGCCAGCACGGAACGGCGAGAGAGGCTCGCCATTCTCGGGGCCTCCTATCTCGGGAGAAAACGGATCGGCGCGGCGCGATCGGCGCACGATGTGTCGGGTTGCTGCGCGGGATTGTCGATGAAGTCTGCGGCGATTCTGGCGCCGCACGGACTGAACCCCCTGACGTTGTGGCCGATACGGGGAAACTCGACCCAGCGCGCCTTGGAACCGATCAGGGCCGCCACCTGCCGGCTCAGGGACGGCCGGGTGACGGGATCGAATTCGCCCGCCAGCACCAGCGTCGGCACGGCGGTGCCGTTCGGCACGAGCGGCACGGGTCCGATTTCCGACCAATCGTCGCAGAGACCGTAGGGCTGTAAGCGGTCGAGCACGCTCGCATCGGCCGGAAGCGAGGTCCGATAATGCGGACGATCGCGGCATTCGACGGCAAGGTTCGTCGAGGGGTTCACCGCCGCCGCCATGGCCGCGTACGCGGAGGCAAGAACCTTTCCGAGCCCTTGGCTGTCACGGTCGTGCACGGTCGCGATCAGGCGCGGCAGGCTCGGATAGGCCGAGGGATAGTAGATGAGGCGGCTGACGAGAGCCTCGAAGAGGGTCGACGTGAGGCTCACCCGATCATCGGGACGATGCATCTCCGGCGGCACGGTAACGAGCAGCGGCGCCGCGAGCCCAGACAGCGTCTCCCGGTAGGTCGCCGCGAGGTCGGGATAAATGGCGGCGCACGCTTGATCGCCGGCGCAATATCGGAAGAACGCATCGAGCGCGTCGGCAACGCTGACCGATTGCATCGGCTTCGGGTCCGGCGGATAGAGCGAGTCGAGCACGGCGGCGCGCACGGTCTCGGGATGCAACGCGAGCAAAGTCATGGCGACGGTCGTGCCATAGGATTCGCCGTAGACGTTCCAACGCGCGATGCCGAGCGCCCGCCGCACCCACTCAAAATCGGCGACGGTGACGCTGGTGCCGAAATCCTTCAGATCGAAACCGCGCGCGGTCGCCTCCGCGCGGCACGCCGCATAGACGGTGCGACGCTTGGCCAAGGCATCCTCCGTCGCGTCGGTTGCGATGGCGAGGGTCGAATCAAGGAACGCGTCGTCGAGGTCCGGGCACAAGCTCGGCTCCGATCGGCCGGTTCCCCGTTGATCGACCAGGATGAGATCACGGCCCGCGGCGTAAGGGGTCCGGGCCTGATGGTCGGCGTAGATGGTGAGGGGGCTGCCTGGGCCGCCGTTGATATAAACGACAGGATCACGAAGTGCCGGCTGGGGTGCGCTCCTGACGACGACAACCGCCAGCTTGAACCGGCCTCCGCCCGGGTTGTCGTAGTTCCGGGGGACACTGACAGTGCCGCAGCGCAGGCGAGGCAGGATTTCCGGCGTCACATTCGACAGCGCACACGGCGTATCGACAAAGGTCGGTTCAGGTATATCTACTTGGGCGAAACTCCGACCCTGCGGCGCGGAAGCGGCGATAAACGCAAGGGCGGCCGGGAACCACAATTGCCTTGGCGATTTTGCGAGCAAAGCCGCTCTCCCTGACTCCGGTGATCTTGCTGCCAACCCTGGGCCGCGCGGTCCAGCAGGTCTTGCCGATTTCATGTCGCCGGCTCGCCGATTTGTCCAAACGCTGACCGATTTCGGAATCTGCCAGCTATTCGGCAGCGCGAGGCGCACTTTGTTCGAGCCGATCGCGGCGAAAAATCGGTCCGGGGCACCCCGAACGACCGTGCAGGTCGACCTTACTCGGCGCCCGGTGGCTGTTGTCGGCGCCTCTCGTCCGTTGGCGCGCGTTCAGACGATGGTCGCCTTTCCCAACCAGTAGCGGGCACTCATCCTCCGCCGCGGGGACTGGTCTTCATGCCCCAAAAGCGTCATTCAATCACCTCGTCGGCCTGGGCCAGCAGCGGCGGCGGGATCGATAGACCGAGCGCCTTGGCGGTCTTCGCGTTGATGACCAACTCGAACTTCGTCGGCTGCTCGATCGGCAGGTCGCCCGGCTTGGCGCCCTTCAAGATACGGTCGACATAACTCCCGATGTGGCGGGCAACATCGAGAATGCTGCAGCCATAGCTGAGCAGCAGCCGGGCGTCGACGAATTCGCGATTGCCGCTCACCCCTGGCAGTCCCAACGCGGTGACTTCTGTCGCTTTGGACAGCAGAAATGGCTCGTTATCTACCACCAGCGCGTCGAATTTCCCGGCACGGATCGCGTCGAGGGTCGGGATGAGGTCGGCCGGCCCATGGATCGTGAAGTCGTCGACCGTGATCCCATGGCCGAGCCGATCGGCCGCCTGGCGCAGTACCTCGGCGCCGCTCACACTACTCAAGGTGGCGGCATTGCGCAGAAACGCGATACGGCGCGCGCGGGGCACGATCTGGAGAAGCAGCTCGAGCCATTTGCCGAAGATTTCGAATCCTATATAGACGGTCGGGCCGGTGACGTCGCCACCCGGATGCGCGAGGCTTTGGGCAAGTCCCATGCTGACGGGGGGCCCGGTCATCGCGACGATCGGGATGGTCCGGGTCTGTTTTGCGACGGTCGGGACAGTCGTCGCGAATGCCACGATGACATCCGGCCCAGCGGCGATTGCCGCTGCGGCGAGGTCGGCGAGCCGCGCCTCGCTGCCAAGGGAATAGTAGTACGCGATCGAAATGTTGCGCCCGTCCTCGAGACCAAAATCGCGCAACCCCGCCTGTAAGCCCTTGAAGGTGTCGCCGCCGGTGCCCGCCGCGCCGGGCCAGAAAACATCGATATGCGGCACTTTGGCCGCCTGGGCAAAGGCGCGCCCCGCCAGCCCGGCGCCGAGCAGCCCCGCGATCAGCTCCCGTCGCCTCATTCGATGACCTCGTCGGCACGCGCAACGAGCGTCGGCGGGACCGTCAGCCCGAGCGATTTGGCCACCTTCAGGTTGATGACCAGTTCGAACTTATCGACCCGCTGGACCGGCAGGTCCGCGGGTTTCGCGCCCTTGAGGATCTTGCCGACCATCTCGCCGACCTGCCGGTATGCCGCGCTCAGAGAGATGCCGTAGCTCAGTAAATCCCCGCCACTGGCAACCGCCATCGAGAGGGGGACGCGATGCTGCTCGGCGAGTTCGGACAGTTGCGCTGCTCTGGCCGCGAAAAACGGATCGCCCGCCATGATCAGCGCGGCGCCGCGTGCGCCGGCCGCGGTGAAGGCCGCGGTGAGTTCGGCATCGGTAGAGGCGCGCAGCACGAGCAGCTTCTGCCCTCCTGCCTCGATCGCCTCGATCTCGCGCAGCGCGCCGGGGGCGTCGGCGCCTCGCGGGTTGATCGCCACCGCGATCGGGGCGCCGGGCATGATCTCGCGCATGAACTCGACCCGCTTGCCCAGCAGTTCGGCGACAAAGAAGGTCACGCCGGTCAGATTGCCGTCCGGATGGTTCAGGCTCTGCACGAGGCCGCCGGCGATCGGATCGGTGCCGCTGTTGAAGACGATCGGGATCGTCGTCGTCGCCGCCTTGGCGGCCAGCGCGGTGGCCGGGCCGCCCAGGGTGGCGATTACCGCGACCTTTTTCTGAACCAGCTCGGCGGCGAGCGCGGGCAGCCGGTCGATGTGATTTTCCGCCCAGCGGTATTCAATCGCGACGTTGCGGCCCTCGACGTAGCCCGCTTCGCCGAGGCCACGGCGAAAAGCGGCGACCATTGGCGCGAACGCGTCGGGCGACTGACTGTGCAGGAAGCCGATGACGGGCGTCGTCTGCTGCTGCGCGCGGGCGCTGAGCGGCCACGCGACCGCCGCGCCGCCGAGCATGGTGATAAGGTCGCGGCGCGATATCACCCGATCACCTTGTTGGTGCCGATCTAGCGACGGCGCGAACCGCTCTCCAGTTCTTCGAGGCCATGCACTCCCCGTTCTTATTTGCCCGCAGCATATCACGGTAGGGTTGAGGATTAACGGTCAGTTAGAGCCGCGACCCTCTGTGGCCGACGTCGTCCGACGCCCGTTCTCTAAACTCGAGGAAAGCCCGAGACCCGAACAGGCGCGTCACAGGGTGTTCCGCCAAAAGCGCTTGTTCGGGTCACGGCACCGATACCCGATCGCGCGCCGGGACCATTCTCGACCGGCCGTAATCAGGCACAGTCGAGACCGCCACGTCGCCCGTCGGCTTTTCTGCGGTGGATTGATCGCGCGCGGGACTAGGGCTTGCGTGAACCGCAGAGCTGGGATGGGCGCCACCGCCTGAGGTTTGAAGGTGCGGCTGTTCCTGGCCTTTGAGATTTTGCTGGGCCCAGAGGGCGGCTTGCGTGCGGTTTGTAAAGCGCAGCTTCTGGAATAGGTACTTCAGGTGAACCTTGACCGTCGCCTCGGCGATGCCGAGGTGGCGCGCGATCAACTTGTTGCTAAGGCCCTTGGCCAGGAAACACAGCATCTCCACTTGGCGACGGGAGGGCGCGGCCCCGCCCCTGCTCTCCGCCAGGGTCGGCATATCCGGCATCCTGACGGTCTGCATCAGCCACCGGGGCGCAACCCGATCTCCCATTTCAACGCACGCCAGCGATCGGTGCAGTGCCTCGCAGCTGTCATCGAGCGATAAGACACCGTCGGCAGCCATGATCAGCGCGGGAGGGAGACAACGGAGCTGATCCCTGTTGCCTAAAACGACGACCCTGTCACCCGTGCATTGACGAAGTGAGGTCAAGACGCCGATATTTTCGGTGCAAAGGTCGGCGTCGACGATGACCAAATCTGCGTGTCGTTCGCCGGGAACAATTGCACTCGCCGTGTCGGATGCCTCGCCGATTATCGAATAGCCGATATCAGCCAAGAATTGGCGCAGACCACTCCTGACCAGCGGCGAACTGAGTATGAGGGAGATCGTTTTCATATCGATAGGTTTGGCGCGAATTTTTATTAAATGCACTTAAAAATATACTTAATGGCCGATTGATCTTCCTCAGAACGTGCAAAATTCAGTCGTGATGACCTTCTGGCGCGTGATATCGAATCGATCGATTTGGCCAATTCTCACGGTCGTTTTCTGAATTCGAGATCTTGTGAAATCGCCGTGTCTTGGCGTTGTCCCGCGAGAGTTCGCGGGTGGCACGATGGTTGACCCGATTGCGTGCCTTGAGATCACGCGTAGCAAATAGCCGCACACGTTGGAGAACTGCAAGCCGTTCATTATTTTCCGTAGCACGCTGTCTTTGGAATACTGGTAGACGGTTCGGTACTGCCTCAGTTTGAAATTGGCCGCTGATAGAGCGGATGATTTTGCGGCCTTCCGTGGCGATCGATATTTCGCGGCAGCCATGGCCTCTTGATAAAGGGGTTGCGGCGTTTCTTGCTCTCGAACTTCATCTGATACCATTCGTGAAACGTCATCCCCCAATGCCGCGCCGGGTCAGCGCGAATTTGATCGCCAAACCAGCGACGCACCATTGGCCGCCGTTTGAGCCAAAAACGCCGCGCCATTTGATTACGCTGCTTCCCGCTTCCGATAAGTAGCGGGACGCTTCGGCGCTTCCTCGCGCGCATCGATTATCGCCACGATATCCGACATATCCCAAAGCCGATCCGAGACGCCCGCCGCCATCGCAGGTGAGACGCGCAGCGACGAATGAATGCGGGTGAAATTGTAAAACGTGACGTGGAGCGCGACCGCCCAGGCGTGGTTTTCAAACTTCTTGCTATGCGCATTCGTGAGCCGCGTGAACCGACGCTGGTGCATGCGGATCGAAAGGTTGCTGCGCTCGACATAGGAAGTGCTGACGTGATCCCAATCCGGATTGCCGAGAACACGTACCTTTTTCGCGCCAGTGCATTCCGCTGGGCTATAGCGACCCTTCGCGCTCTCCGGAGCCTCGCCATAGATTTTGACGAGCTGGGCGTAGTCCACGTCGTCAAATGCTTCCTCAACGGCGCGCAGATAGGCGTTATGCCCGTCCGTCGTAAGCTGGACACGGTTCGCTAAGCGGCTCCGCAGATCGTCCATGAACGCCAGCGCGTATTCGCCGTCGCGACCGCCGACCATGAAACTGACGATCATCTTGTTTGAGGCTTCTAAGCCGGTCCAAGTCCAAACATCGCCCGCGCCATCGGGGGCCGCTTTGGCTTTCGCTACGTTCTTGGCCTTTGAGTAGCAAAACGCCCAAATCTCATCGCACTGGATGCGGGTCGCTTGAACGTTCCGGACATGCTCATCGTGATACGCCCAGCACGCTTTACCAGCATCGATCAATAGCTTCGTGACCGTGTTGAGCGAGACGCCCGTAATGCGCGTGATCGCCCGCATGGACGATCCCTCGCATAGCATCGAGAGGATTTGGGCGCGCTTGGCGACAGGGAGCTTGTTCATGCGCGGGATTATACCCGCGCATGTCCATCTTCTCAAGCATTTTTCAATTTGAAATTGGCGTTATTTCGCGCTGGTATGCCAAGGAAATAGACCGGATTTCCTCGCCAATTTCTGCCGCAGTCCGCTGAGCAATTTCGTCTGCCGTAGGACGCGCCCGCAGGCTACGCGGGAACGCGTGCTCTATCGTCACGATCCGCTGGCTCTCGCTCGGTTGTTGCCTACGCCGCCTCATTTGCTGTCCTCCTCGCTTGGGGTCGACGATTGTGTATATTTGCGGTGAAAGAACCGCGGATTCAACTCCTTATCAAAATAATGCTTCCTTTTAACCCAAATGAAACCATCGTCCCGAGAGATTACCGCGACATCTATAGGGCCACCGACGGTTTCTGTCTCAAGAGAGGCCCTTCGCTTTACAGATGTTATGTTTACGAGCGCCTCTGCGAAATTTGCTAAGTCCGGCTTGGTCATGACCGATACGGCATCGAGGCTGTCTAGCTCCGATCCGTCGCGTAACTGCCGGATAGTGCGGTCGTGAAGTCCTCTGACGACCGCGTGGCGGGCATCATCAAGATACTTTCGAAGCGAATCACGGCGCTGACGCCGCAATCCACGCATTAGTGGCTGAGCGCCAGCAGAGACTTCCGAAAGTGTTTGCTGCACGCTGCGCAAAATTGCGCGTTCATGGTCGGGATCGATACCATAAAGAAATCGATCAACCATTTCCCGTTGCGCAAACGGTATTATCCTGGCCCTTTCACTATTGTTGTCTATTTCAACTCGGTCGCGTTGCTGCATCTTCAGTCTGGACAAAATCGGCAATTATCCCTTTTACAAACCGGCGAATACTGGTAGTATGACGCTCAGTTAAGGAGCGCCGCCATGAACATCGCCGACAATCCCGTTTTCCAAGATGCCGAAGCGGCCCGCGAGTTTCTGGAAAGCCTGTTGTGGGGCGATGCGCCGATCTGCCCTCATTGCGGTTTGGTCGGGTGTGCAAAGCAACTACACGGCACCGGTGGAGCCAAAGGCACAAAGCACCGCGCGGGCGTCTACAAGTGCAAGGGGTGCGAGAAGCAATTCACCGTCACAGTCGGCACGGTGTTTGAGCGCTCGCATATCCCGCTCAACAAATGGTTGTTGATCCTGCATTTGATGGTTTGCAGCAAGAAAGGCGTCTCGGCCCACCAAATCCACAGGATGCTCGGGCTGACCTACAAATCGGCATGGTTCGCTTGCCATCGCATCCGCGAAGCGATGCGCGACGGTCGCCTCGGCCCGCTCGGCGGCGAGAACAAGGTCGTCGAGATTGATGAAACCTATGTCGGCGGCAAGGAAGCCAACAAGCACGCCTGGAAGCGCACGCCGGGCAGTCAGGGCGGGGCGAACAAGGCTCCAGTTCTATCGCTGATCGAACGCGATGGGATGGTGCGCTCGCAGCATGTCGCGAACATCAATGCCAAGACGATTGGCCCGGTGATCGCCAAGGAGATAAACAAGGCCAGCTACATCATGACCGACGATGCTCTGGTCTATCCCGCCGTCACCAAGGATTTTGCCGGCCACGGCACGGTCAACCACAGCGCCGAGGAATACGTCCGCGCCCAGTTCTGGCACACCAACACGGTTGAGAACTATTTCAGCATTTTGAAGCGCGGGATCACCGGCACGTTCCATCATGTGAGCGAGGCTCACTTGCACCGCTACCTTGCGGAGTTCGATTTTCGTCACAACACGCGCTCGGGCCTTGGTGTCAATGACGGCGAGCGCATGGCGAAAGCCGCAAAGGGCATCGTCGGCAAGCGCCTCACCTATCGGCGGACTGGTGGGGCCGAAGAAACCGAGCAAGAAATCCCGTTCTAAGCGCGAGAAACCCAGGCTCTTGCCGCCAAAGGCAGAGCCACCGCGCCAGTTGCGCCTATCGTTTACCGACGCCGAGTAGCTGGCCGTTTCTTGGGCTTGCTCTGTTGCTTGCCGTGCCCGGTCGGATGGTCAATGGGCGGATGTTTCGCCACCACTTTGACCGCTTCTTTGAAGCGCTCCCACGAAATCGGGGACAAGCTCGATATCGTCCGGCGTAAGGGGCTTCTCACTTTTCATGCAGGAAATCCTAGCACGGCGGGAGCCGGTTCGCACCGGCCCCCGCCGCTCGCTTATCCTGATAGGTGCCAACCAAACCAGGAGCGAAAATCAATGGTCGACATGGCCGCCATCGCAAGTGCCGCTAGCGCACTGAAGAGCGCCTTTGACATCTCTAAGGTGGCGCTTGGTCTCCGCGATGCCGCCTTGATACGAGCCAAGGTTAGCGAAATGCAGGGAGAGATCAGTTCCGCCCTGGCTAACGCAATAACGGCCCAAACTGACCAAATGGCGATGCTGGAGGAAGTAGGTAATCTTAAACAGCAAATTGCCAAAATGAAAGCATGGAATACCGAGAAAAAACGCTACAAAATGCGACAGTTGGCCGTAAACGCCCCCACTTACGCTTATGCTATTAAGCCTGACTGTCAAGGGGACGATCCGTTTTATTGTATATGTACCAAATGTTACGAAAATGGGGAGAAGTCTGTTCTCCAATTTACGAGGTCGCTCTATGGAACCTCGCAAATAACTCTGAAATGTCCGGTTTGCACGACTGAGTTTCATGCCGAACGTTGGCCTCCGCCATGATCGGGCGTCCCTCTGGCATTCCGTTCCAAGACCTTTGCACCATGGTCGGCCTTCTGACCATTACATGGGCGTGGTCGGAAAATACCCTCGCCATGACCCTCGGAATCATCAACGAACATGCCGGCCCTATCGAGGGTCATTCGGAAGCCCCGCTATCACTCAAACGTCGCCTCAAATGCTTCAGAGCCGTATTGCGAACCGTTGCCGCCTTGGAACCCCTGCAAAAGGAGGGTTCGGCGCTGGCGGAACGCTTTGGAAAGCTCAGCGTGCGTCGCAACGACTTTATTCATGGTGCTGCGTGGCAGACACATGAAGGCGCGTTCGAGTCTCTGGCGATTGGCGTCCATGCCGGGAATTACGCGACTAAGTACCATCGCTTCAATGTAGAGGATGCGCGATTGCTCAACGTCGAGGTCGCCAAACTCCAAGATGATACCGCCGCCTTCATGCTGAAGGTCGTCGCCATCTTCCAGAAGTGATGGCCGAGCTTGCGCCATGGCGCGCAGATTAAAGCAATCAACTAATAGACGCGAAGCCCTCTAGGTTTGTTAAGTAACTAAGCGCCAAATTTTTCTAGCATCTCTGGAGGCATTTCCCGCAGAAATGGACTTACTTCTCTCGGAAGAGAATCAATCACGGAGCCATACCGATCAATTAGATCGTCTTTGCTCACATCATAAAAACATTCATTGATCGGAAGTCTTCGCAACTTCGCTATTTCGGTGTCAATGATAGTTTCAAATATTTCATGAAAGCTTATGGTAACGGAACGGGCGCGTCTTCCTGGCGGGGACATTCCTTCGGCCATACGGCGAGCCGTCCGCTCTAAAACTAAACCGGCTATGGTTCGCACGTGCTCGAACAGCAAATCTTCTATGTGGAAGTTTTGCGCCTCCTCGGAAATTTCAAAATCATTCCGGAGAAAATCAAAAAAAGCGGATGCAGCATCAAATATATTATGAAAATGTGGAGCACATCTCGGGCTCTCACGAAACGTTTTTATAATAACATCCAGGGGAATTCCCATGTAATCGAGACTATTATACACCATCAGTCCAATAGGATCACTGGTTGTTAATTCAAAAATCTTATCGGCTGAATTATATATCTTGCCCGTCTGCGTAATAGTCACGGCGCTGTCAGCTGACAGCGCCGCCGCACGTCGGTTCAGGATCGCGATTTCAGCGGTCATTGTTCCAACGGGCCGCAGCAGCTCGTTGGGCAATCTCCCGTCGCCGCGCTGGCGACAATTTGGATGCTCGTGCTCTTCCCCCCTTTTTTCCGCCAAGCTTGCCGAGTGCGACGGCAGCCGGATTTTTCCGAACAGGCGGTTTGTGTTCTGCGTCCGCTTCGCCCGTGGCAATATCCACGATAAGCTTGGCAAGCTGGTTCGCGTCGCGAGGGCGCGTGCTTGAGCGGCTAGGCATGGCTTATCTCCGACCGATTCGTTCGGCCCTGTCAAGCGCGGAGTTGCTCGGAGATAATCCAATATTGGGTATCGATCCGGATGTTTCAAGTTTGGCATCCGGTGAAGTAGAGGTTATCCTCCTCGGCCAATGACGCGCCCGTCGGGTCGCTAAAGGCAACCTCCGTGAGCAGAATTCTTGATTTCTGCACAACCTGCCATGGGTCGGGCCTCCGATATAGCGAAACCGGCTTTCTGGAAAATCAGCCCCGTTAAAGCGAACCCCGGCGCGCCCCGGATTAGCGAGCTTCAAACTGAAGGACCCAATCTTCGTCGCCGCTGTGATTTTTGCCTGGCGTGGTAAATGTGATTAACCCCTCCGATCTCAGTTCAATACCCTGAGCAGACCTAAAAGTACCATCAGTCGGATCATACCAGTGGGCGGCGGCTCTCTTTGGGAGTTGGTTATTGTCCACGGTGATCGTACGGGAGGTGGGTATATATGTAATCACAAGGGTCTTATCGGGTGTGGCCGCAGTAGTCGCATAGGTATTTGCCGTAACAGAACCCGTTCCGACGCGCGCGGCGTCGCCATATCCATCGATTACAATCTTGTGCTCCTGATCGGGGACGAGGTCTTGCCAGTTACACCCCGTAAAAAATTCCCTCATGAGGGAGAACTGGTGAATTCCTTTTGTATCGAGCATTGACTTCCAGGCAAAAGGCAATGTCCAGGTCACCTTACTTCCATATAATTGTCCTGTACTCCCCGATAAAGCTGCCCAGTATTCCTGCCGTCTTAAATTGGGAGGCGATCCACCGGCCGTATTCGTTAGATGTTCAAATTCATAGCTTGCTTCCACCATAAAAACCGGCCGAAAGTTTTCCCTGTTATATTCCTCAAGTATCTTAGCGTACGTGGGGTAATAAGTATAAACACCGTCGAGCTGAACGATCGAATGCCACGCGGGATCATCGAGAGACGCGCTATTTAGGTAATTTAGTTCGATCGTCTGGAGATGATCCGGGTCAGTCGAATGAATGCCCCGCGCCACCGCTAATACGGCCTCGTCGTCTTCCAGGTTTTTCCATGTTTGAAAATCATTTCCGTGCATCCAAATGATATTTGGAAAGGTCCTATATCGCCTCCCCAGATATTCACCATACATGTATGCCTTCGCCGGTCCGTTGTGTCTTAAGGTATCGAGCCAGCCTGACGTTTCCGCCGGGGTTAACAACAACACAATTCCGTGTTTGGCAGCTATTTTAATAATGTCATCTAAACGATGAAAGTAGGCGGGATTTGGCGTAGTAATATCTCCTTCGGTAAGAAAAGGTGCAGTCCCATCGGGGGTTGTGGCATCGCGGTTGCATGTTTCATTGTCTCTACACATAACGTGCACCCACAACGCATTGATACCATATTGCGCACGATTTGCAAAATAGTACTCTGCATCAGCCTCGGTCATTTTTCCAACGACCGTTTGAGGTGAGTCGCCCATCATTAAGAACGGTCGATTATTCTGATCAACCAAATATCTTCTGTTGACACTTACTTTCAATGGATAGGCTGGCCTACTGTAGGAAGAAGCAGGCCTTGCTGCATCAAACACATGCACTGGACGTTCCGCCGCACCGCCGAGTATCCCTGCGGATAGGTAGAGGGACACATAGCTGACAATAGCGTTGAGCGAGACGTATTTATGAAATAAAAACCCCGCGGCAAACGAGAATGATGCTATCAGGGTGGCACGTTTTATGGGCGGCAAATACGAAAAATGCACCGGTCAAAACTCCCAAAACGCGCGACGGGCTCAATTTATGCAGAATAACACATACCCGACCGGATGGGCGGCCCTACATCTTGTGTAACAGTGCGCAATTACCGGCTCTGATCTGCCGTATAAGGGCCATTCTGGAAAGTGTTTTAAAATATTCAGGTAATATTTTGGGTGCTTTCAAATGAATCTACCTGACGCGCCCGCTTATACTCGATTGCGGGCTCAAACTCTCTCCAGGGCGCTGCCCGCCGCTGCCGGGATCGCATAACCGCCTAATATGAAAACTCGCCGGCGGGCGGACCGTGATCAGCCGGGTGTCAGGGCGAGGGTGCAGGACCGCACAGGCTGTTGCGACATTGCCGGTCAGGTAGAAGCGGCTACCGCTCATTTGCGCCGTCCCTTGCGTCTGGCGGCGATGGCGAGCGCGACGCCAGCGTGTTACGCCAAAACGAAGCATTGTTTTCGGGGAAACAAATGTCTGACAACGCCGATCAGAATAAGACGGCTGGCACAATACCCGGTGGCAGCGCAAGGTCTGGCGTACACCAAAGGTCATTCTAGCGGAGTTGGTCAACACGGAAGGCGGCCATGAAGGCGAAATAAGTGACGGTGCCCGCTCTGCAACCAGCTAGTGGATCGACGCTGACGAATGATTCCAGCCGGCTTGCGGATGTGCGAGTCTGGCTGGATGAGGAAAGGCATTGAGGTTCGGCTGGGTCCGGGCGAGCGCGAGCGGCTGGAAGCTGTGATCGGATCGGGGAACAGCCCACAGAAGCACGTTTGGCGGGCTCGGATTGTGCTGCTGAGCGCCGATGGGGTGGGCACGATGGCGATCCAGCGGCTGACCGGCAAAGGCAAGCCGACGATCTGGCGCTGGCAGGCACGCTTTATGGCCGAAGGCGTCGACGGGTTGCTCCACGACGCGACGCGCCCCGGTGGCAAGCCGCCGCTGACGCCGGCGGCGGTCGAACGCGTGGTCGAGATGACGCTGGCCGAGTCGCCTGGCGAGACGACGCACTGGACCGGCCGGGCAATGGCGCAAGCCGCCGGGGTCAGCCATCGCAGCGTGCAGCGGATTTGGGCGGCGCATGGCCTCAAGCCGCATCGGGTCAAGACCTTTAAGCTGTCGAACGACCCGAAGTTCGCCGCCAAGGTTCAGGATGTCGTCGGCCTCTATGTCGATCCGCCCGAGCACGCGCTGGTGCTCTCGGTCGACGAGAAGTCGCAAATCCAAGCCCTCGACCGCACCCAACCGGGACTGCCGATGGAGAAGGGCCGCTGCGGGACGCTGACGCACGACTACAAACGCCACGGCACGACGACGCTGTTCGCCGCCCTCGACGTGCTCGACGGCCGGGTGATCGGACAGTGCATGGCGCGTCACCGGCATCAGGAGTTCATCCGCTTCCTCAACAAGATCAACCGCGAGACGTCGGCCGTACCGGAGTTGCACCTGATCGTCGACAATTATGCGACGCACAAGCATCCCAAGGTGACCGCCTGGCTCGAACGCCATCCCCGGTTCCACTTCCACTTCACCCCGACCTCGGCCTCCTGGCTCAACGCGGTCGAGGGGTTCTTTGCCAAATTGACCAAACAGCCGCTCAAGCGCGGCGCCTTCAAGGGCATCGTCGATCTCCAGGCGGCCATCAACCGATACCTCGCCGAGACCAACGACAACCCAAAGCCCTTCACCTGGACTGCCGATCCCAACGCCATCATCGAAAAAGTCCGGCGCGGGAAACAGGCGTTAGAGTTGGTCCACTAGATCACCTATAATCAAATGAGCCGCTACTTTCCTCGCTTCCGGTGGATGGACGTTTGCGTGCTGGCTGGGTTGTTCGCCACATTGGCGATGCTATCGCTGCGCGATCCCGGCTCGCACGTCTGGCAGGATACAATGCTACCCGTGCGCTTCTCGTACTCTTCGCAGTGATAAGCTGGACGAAGCGCCGGTGAGGCTGTCACCGATCCTCTTACCAGCCGTTGCAGCCTGCCCCGATCCAGCCGCCCAAGCCCGCGAGGACGCCAAGGTCAAAGTGCTTGGTGACGCGATGTTCTATTGGCGTTGTGAGCACCAAGTGGTCGTCAGGGCCGGCAAATGCCGGCAGTGGTCGGAGGCGTTTGAGCGGGATCGTGCGTCGTTCGTCGCGAAGTATGGCAACGATCCGGCCCGCGATAGGGGCGAGAGCACGTCGATCAAAATCGCAGCGCACTCCGCGACCGGCTGCGGAAGCAGCAGCTCCGATTGAGCCACCGCCTGCAGCTTTCCCGCAGCCCAGACCAGTTAGGAAGGCCATGCCGCCACCGTCGGCTGCTCCTGGTGCGCCCCAAGTGCACCGCCCAACCCCATCAAATTCTGACGCAAGCACCCGGCCGGACGCCCGGGCGCCGCTGACACAAAAAAGAGTTCACTGCGTGAGCGGCGTCACATTGCCCCTGTGGCGGCGGCGCTATGTTCTCGGGGTCAGAGCAGCCCTTGGGGCGACGGTCATGGAAAACTTTAGCAAACGCACCACCGCAATTATCATGGTCTGTTTTCTGCTGTTCGGCCTTGGCTGGGGTTACGGCTGGCAGATGGTGGCCGAGGGGAGTTGCCCCGCTGTCCATTGCGACTACCACTCCCAACACATGATCTGTACGCCGGTTGGGAAAGCTGCCTAAGCGCCCTTGAACTCAGCGCTGGCAAGCTGGTCGATCCCGCATCGGTACCGAAGGCGCTGCCGGAGCGCGTCCCACCGCCGGAAGCGCCAGCACGGCACCGTGGCGGCCGGCGAGCGCGGCGATAAGGAAACGCGCCAGAGGAAGAGCCCGGCGCGGGGGTGCGCTCCGGGCTCACTTCCCTGTCGGAGGAAGAGCGCGAGGGCGCTAGACGGGGGGACACCCCGTCCTCTCGCGCCACCGCAACGATCGCATTTAAACTGGTTTCCCACAACGCTGCGTTGAACGCTTCTCCGCCATGCGGGCCGCCTCTTCGTAGGCAAAAATGTGGCGCCATTGATGGGGAGACCAATCGGCGCCAGGTTCAGGGGAATGGACCACCGAGCAAACGTACTAGTTGATCGTCGGTTCCCCTAGGGGGTTGATTGCTGCGGTCGACGCGCCGGTGTGCGACTGCGTGTGACAGACTCCTTCGGCCAAACCTTACGAGCGGCCTTCCCGCTCCCTGCGCCGGAGCGTCATGATGATGAGCACTATTCCCGTCGCCACCATGAGCAGGCCGTTCGGGCTGACAAGGGTAGCCGCGAGACCTACGGCAATCGCCGTATGGAAAGGCCGTGGAGCCCACGCGACCGGCTGTACGATCTCGGCCGGCTGCTGTTCGACCTCGCCGGGCTGACCGAGGTCAGGATGTGATAGCAGCTAAGGGCCTAACCCAAGAGGCTATGATGCTAATCATCAGTGGCCACGGCCGCTTTTGAATCCGACAGCGGCCGCTCCGGCTCGGCGGCGGGAACTGGCCTTGAGCCCCTTGAACGGCTCTCACGGTTGTAGAACCCACCGGGTTGGATGGAGAGAAGCCAAAGCCATCATATTCTTTGTGTACGTCGCAATTTGCTCAGTGCCAGCCGCGCGATCGCGCCCGGCGCCTCATCCGGGATCGCGAACACCGAGCTGACGTTGATCTCGCACAGGACGTAACTGTCCTCGCCGGAAACAGTACGTGGCCCGTAAAGAAAATCGGCGTCCCAGATGATCGGCAGCGACGCCGCATCGATACCCAGCACTCGCAGCATTTGCGGCGTCCACTCGGCTTCCATCTTCGCCCGAAGCGTCTGAAACGGTGCCGCGTCCGGGCCGTGCATAATCCGCGGACCGGGTTGCGCGGCCGGCGAATTCGGCCCCTCGGGAGGCGGCGGGATCAGCGCCTTGATATACTGGTGGCCAAAGCCGGCGACCCTGTCGCCCGCCATGTAGCAGCGGATCATCCCGTCAGGTAGGCGCGGCTGAAATGGCTGATCGACAATGCACCCGTCGGCGGCAAAATAGGCTTTGCAACGCGAGATGAACTCGCGCAGTGGCAATGCCTCGGGCACGCTGCCGCGCAGCGCCTGAAGAACCCGCACCATCGCCGGCTCGCCGGCGCGGCCGGATACCAGTTCGACCTTCCAGACACCCTGACCGTCATTGCCTCGGTTCTGCTTGAGGACGCGGGGGCCAGCTGAGCGAAGGCGTGCCGGGAAGGTGTCGCGAAACTCCGTTGCCGTGCGATAGAGGTACGTGTCGGCGCCCCAGCCGAGATGGCGGGTGCGGAACAGTACCTCTTTCGTGCCCATCTTGAGGGCCACGTCGGGATGGGCACTGACCCACGTGCCGCGCGTAGCCACGTCGCGGAGCAATGGATCGAGCACGGCGCGGGTCTTCTTCCCGTCCTGCAGCGGATTGACCCAGACGAGCACGCCGTCGGCTGCCAGCAGCTGATCGCGTACCTCGCCGGCGAAATCCTCGTCGAAGACGGCAGGCTCGGCATCGATGCCGAGCGCCGCGAGCTCCTCGAAGACGCGGTGGAAGCGATTATTCCGCGGGGTCGCGGCGCGCCGGTCGCCGCGGTCGCCGCGCCAAACAATCGCGATCTTGGAGGGTTTATTAGCGGTTTTGGCGTCCACACGCGCGCTCCTCGTCTTACGAGTGGCGCAGAGCTTGGACGAAAGTCTGATGGGGTGCCTGCTTCAACCCCGCGGAAATAATATTGGCTTCGGGCACGACTGACAATCTCGCCGAGTAGTGGTCAACACCAAACGGCTGGAATTGGCGCTGAGCGGCCGACGTCACCGGCGATGCCGGTCTTCCGCTCATGCCCCATTTGCAGTCATCTCCGATGCTGCTGCCGTGAGCGAGCGCGCGAAAGACTAGGTTATCCGGCCGGAACGCAGTGGCTCAGCCTAATTCGTCGAGTAGCGCCTTCGGCTCGACCAAATGAGGCGCGTCGAGCCCTTCGGTGAACCAGGCGCAGAGCGCGAGGAGGTCGCGGGCGGCGTCGCGGCGGCCGGCCTCTGCCTAGAGCCGGGCGAGGGGCAGGGCGAGCGTCAACTCGAAGCCTCTTGCCTCATGGCTTCGCGCGTCGGCCAGACCCTCGCGGAAGGCGGCAGCTGGGCGCGCTCGTCCTTGGTGGCGGTTCCCAAGTTGTCCGGCTATTAATCCTCTGGCCATGCGCGCGACCGAGATGTGGGGATCCTAGCGTAGTCGGTTGCTATATGATTGCTGGGAAGAAGTTTGTCCTGACGGTACCCGCATTAACGGTCTGAAAAGTCTGGCGGACCCGATACGATTTCGAACGTACGACCTCTGCCTTCGGAGGGCAGCGCTCTATCCAGCTGAGCTACGGGTCCGCGCCGTTGCAGGAATTAGCGCGTAGCGGGGTCTCGTGCAAGAGCGGCAACTTTTTTATGCGCTCCTCTTGCAATCCGGATCAAAACATCTATTTTTCGTATATCGTAATTGTCATAATGAAAATGCCTTCCTGGATCCGAGCCGCCTTTCGCAGATTGTATGAGCTAGCCGCCCGCCGCGATCGGCGGCCACGGGCGCGCCGTCTCGATCGCGTCGGCGCGGGAGGGCAGCGTCGCCGGGCGGTCGAATATCCAGCTCGCGACGTCGGCGGCGACCTTCTTTCCTTCGAGGTCGCGCAGCAGCATGTGATAGCCGTCGCGGTAATAGGCGAAGCGGTCGCGCGCGACGTCGCGCGGCGGCAGCGCGGCGACGAAGGCGCGCACCGGATCGGCCGGAATCAGCGCGTCGTGCGCGCCGTACATCATCAGCAGCGGAGCGGTCAGGTGCGGGGCCGCCTCGATCGTCCGGTCCATCAGGTCTACAAGACCGTAGATCGTGTCGATGCGCGCGCCCTTGATGACCATCGGGTCCTTGCCGAGCGCGATCAGCATCGGAATGTTGTCGGAGGCGAGGATGTGCAGGCTTTCGCCGGTCAGCACCCAGCCGGGGAACAGGCGCACCCCGGCCCACAGCGCGAAACGCGGCAGGAACTGCATCGACTCGCGCGTCCACACCGCCGGCGCGGAGAGGATCACCCCGTCGACCGCGGCGGGGCGCACGCCCGTGGCGCCGCTCGCGGCGAGGATCGCCACCGCCCCGCCCATGCTTTCGCCGAGCAGGTAAAGCGGGACGTGCGGATACTTCGCGCGCAGCAAGGTCGCGGCCGTCACCGCGTCGGTCGCCAGCGCCGCGCTTCCCGGCCACAGCGTGCGCCCCGGCGCGGCGCCGAAGCCGCGCTGGTCGTAGGCATAGGTGGCGATGCCGTCCTTCGCCCATTCCTTGGCCGGCGCGACGAAGGCCTTGCTGTAGTCGTTGAAGCCGTGCAGCGCGAGGATCACCGCGCGCGGCGGGCCGTCGGGAAGCCAGCGCCGCAGCGGCAGGAGCTCGTCGTCGGTGGTGGTGAAAACCGCATTGGTGAGCGCCGGGTGGGGGAAACGCAGCGGCACCGGCTGGATCGCCGCGACTTGCGGGCCGGGCGCGTCGGGACCCCTCGGCGCACACGCCGCGACAATCGCCGCCAACAAGACGCAGACCATGCCGAAACCCGGCCGGCGACACCGCGACGGCGCTTTCATCTGTACGCCGAAAACCCGAGTCCCCATATTTGAAACTCCCGGCGCAACGCGTATCATCCGCCTCGGCGAACGGTCAACCTGCACCCGTCGCCACGTCCTTCGCGCCGCAATTCGGCCCAGCAATCGGATGAGCATGGTCCCGTTTGAAACCATTGAGATCGACGAGATGCTCACCGCCTGCAACGGCGGCGGAGGCGCGCTCGGCCACCCGCGCGTGTTCTTGAACCTGGCGCCGTCGGGCCGGGTCGAATGCCCGTATTGCTCGCGGCTGTTCATCAATCGCCGCGTCGCCCAGCCCGGCGCCGGCGAAGCCGGCTATTCGAGCGTGGCGACGCCCGGCGTCGGGGTCGCCGGAAGCACCGTCGACGCGGCGCGCGACGACGAGCGGCCGCCGCCGCGCCAGCCCTGAGGGCTGCTGCATGAACGATATGGCCTCTCCCTCCAGCACCGAACACCGTCCCGCGCTCGGCCGCGACGGCACGACCGCCGCGCCGCGCCATGTCTATCTGATCGACGGTTCGGGCTTCATCTTTCGCGCCTATCACGCGCTGCCGCCGCTGACCCGCTCCGACGGTACGCCGACCAGCGCCGTGCTCGGTTTCTGCAACATGCTGGCAAAGCTGCTGTCCGAGACCGACGCCGACCACATTGCGGTCGTCTTCGACCATTCGGGCAGCTCGTTCCGCAACCAGATTTACGATTTGTACAAGGCCAACCGCACCGAGCCGCCGGACGATCTGAAGCCGCAATTCAAGCTGGTGCGCGACGCCACCGACGCGTTCGGCGTGTGCAAGATCGACGTGCCGAATTTCGAGGCCGACGACCTCATCGCGACCTATTCCCGCGAGGCCGAGGAAGCCGGCGCGATCGTCACCATCGTCTCGTCCGACAAGGACATGATGCAGCTCGTGCGCGAGCGGGTGACCATGCTCGACCCGATCAAGAACCGTCCCATCGGCGACGCCGAGGTGCGCGAGCGGTTCGGCGTCGGCCCCGACAAGGTCATCGAGGTGCAGGCGCTGTGCGGCGACAGCGTCGACAATGTGCCGGGGGTGCCGGGGATCGGCGTCAAGACCGCGGCCGAGCTCATCAACACCTATGGCGATCTCGAAAATCTCCTTGAACACGCCACCGAGATCAAGCAGCCAAAGCGCCGCGAATCGCTGATCGAGCACGCCGCCAAGGCGCGCCTGTCGCGCGAGCTGGTCAAGCTCGACGACCGCGCGCCCCTACCCTGCCCGCTCAGCGAGCTCGCGGTGCAGCCGATCGACCCCAATGTGCTGCTGCCGTGGCTCCAGAAGATGGAGTTCCGCACGCTCGGCACGCGGATGGCGCAGCGCCTCGCCGGCGCCGCCCCGGCCTCGGTCGAAGAAGCGGCCACCACGAGCGAGCCGGTCATTCCCGAAGTCGCTCCCTTTGTCGATGAGCGCAAATACGCGCTCATCGACACGCTCGACGGGCTCGATCATTGGATCGACGCCGCCATCGACGCCGGCATGGTCGCGATCCACCCGGCGCCGGGTCTGGCGGGGATCGCCCTGGCGTTGGGGCCGGGCCTTGCCGCCTACGTGCCACTGGCACACCAGGCGTCGGGCGGCCAGGCGAGCCTCGATCTCGCCGGGCCGGGTTCCAATACGCTGCCGGCGCATGAAGTGCTGGCGCGCCTCAAGCCGCTCTTCGAAGACCGCGGCGTGCTGAAGATCGGCCACGACATGAAGGGCGCGGCGCGGCTGCTGCTGCGCCATGGCATCCGCGTCGCGCCCTATGACTGCACGATGCTGATGGCCTATGTACTCGACGGCGGCCAGTTTCACCATGAGGTCGAAGACCTGCTGGAGCGCACGGCCGGACACCGGTTGAAGGCCCACAAGGAGCTCGTCGGCACCGGCAAGAGCCTCATCTCGTTTGCCGAGGTCGCGCCGGAAGCGGCGCGCGATTTTGTCGCCGAGCGCGCCGACGCAACGCTGCGCCTGCACGCACATCTCAAGGCGCGGCTCGTCGCCGAGCATATGACCGCGTTCTACGAGACCATCGAACGCCCGCTGGTGCCGACGGTGGCGGCGATGGAGCATCTCGGCATCAAGGTCGATCGGGGCGCGCTTGCCGAGCTCTCGACCGACTTCGCCAAGCGCATTGGCGAGATCGAGACCGCGATCTATCGCGATGTCGGCAGCGAGTTCAATATCGGCTCGCCCAAGCAACTGGGCGATGTGCTGTTCGACAAGCTCAACCTGCCGGGCGGCAAGAAGGGCAAGACCGGCGCCTACGGCACCGACGCCTCGATCCTCGAGCAGCTCCAACCGCTGCATCCCGTGGCGGGGCGGGTTCTCGAATGGCGGCAGCTGACCAAGCTCAAATCGACCTACGCCGATGCGCTGGTCGGCGAGATCGACCCCGAAGACCAGCGCGTCCACACCACTTATGCGCTGACCGTCGCCGCGACCGGCCGATTTTCGTCGAACGATCCGAACCTGCAGAACATCCCGGTGCGCACCGAGGAAGGGCGCAAGATCCGCCAGGCCTTCATCGCCGAGCCCGGTCACGTGCTGCTCTCGGCGGATTACAGCCAGATCGAGCTGCGCCTCGCAGCGCATGTCGCCGACATCCCGGCGCTGAAGGAAGCCTTTCTCGCCGGCCACGACATCCATGCGGCAACCGCGAGCGAGGTTTTCAACGTACCGCTCGACGAAATGACGCCGCTGATCCGCCGGCGTGCCAAGGCGATCAATTTCGGTATCCTCTACGGCATCAGCGCGTTCGGGCTCGGCAACCAGATCGGCGTGCCGCAAGCCGAAGCCAAGGCCTATATCGACCTCTATTTCGAGCGTTTCCCCGGCATCCGCTCCTATATGGAGCGGATCAAGGCCGAGTGCCGCGTCGCCGGCTACGTCGAGACGATCTTCGGCCGCAAATGCTTCATTCCCGGCATCCGCGACGCCAACCCGGCGCGCCGCATGGGCGCCGAGCGGCAGGCGATCAACGCGCCGCTGCAGGGTTCCGCCGCGGACATCATCAAGCGCGCCATGGGACGCATCCCGGCCGCGCTGCTGGCGGCCGGGCTCAAGGCGCGGATGCTGCTCCAGGTGCATGACGAGTTGCTGTTCGAGACGCCGGAGGACGAGGTCCAGGCAACCGCCTCACTCGTCAAGGAAGTGATGGAAGGCGCCTGCGCGCCGCGCTGTGAATTGTCGGTGCCGCTCATCGTCGATACCGGCTGGGCGCGCACCTGGGACGCCGCGCATTAGGCCGCGCATTAGGCAGCAATCGCCGGGAAGATAACCGGTCTCATCGTCCTCATGTTTGCTACAAGCAACCTGAGGAGCCTAGCCATGAGTTTCCGTATCACCGGCCTGCCGGCCGAGAAGTTCGCGCCGCTGTTCGGCCTGTCCGATGCCGAGCTTGCCGAGCGTGGCGCGGTGCGACAGATCGCCGACGCCCGCGAGCCCGGCTACCCCTGTCGCATCAGCCTTACTGACTCGCAGCCGGGCGACGAGCTGATCCTCGTCAATTACGAGCACCATCCGGTGGCCTCGCCCTATCGCATGCGCTTCGCGGTCTATGTCCGCCGCGGCGAGAAGCAATTCGACGCGATCGACGAGGTGCCGGCGCAGCTGCGCTGCCGCACGCTGGCGGTCCGCGCCTTCGACGACAAGGCGATGATGGTCGGATGGGAGCTGATCGAAGGGTGCGACCTTGAAGCGGCGATCGATCGGCGCTTCGGCGACCCCCGCGCCGCCTATCTGCACATCTATTTCGCCGCGCCCGGCTGTTACGCCGCGCGGGTCGATCGGTTTTAGCGGAACGCGGGCAGTTCGCCCGCTACTCCAGTCGGGACGCTCGCCGAGTTAAGGCACCACCCGCCGCGTGATCGCCTCGACCACCGGCAGAACGACGTTGTGCGCCCGCCGGCCAAGGCTGAGCGGCTTCAGCAGCATCTGCACGCACATGCGGTGCGGGAAATGGCGCTGGATCATTGCCCGCCAGCCGCGCCGCAAATCGCGGTATAGATGTTCGTCGAACGGCCGGCCGGGATGCCGCTCGCGATAGATATGGCTCATCGCGATGCGGCTGTCGGCGCCGTCGATCATGCGCACGCGGTTCCACAGGGCGCGGGCGATGCCGACGCGGTGCTGCCCTTCGCGCGCCTGGTATTTCTTCAAATAGCGATAGAAGTGCTTGTAGTGGCTGACCTCGTCGTCGCTGATGTGGCGGGTCAGCGCCGACAACACCGGGTCGTCGGTCATCCGCGACAGTGTGCGGTAATAGCTCGCCGTGCCCATCTCGACGCAGCATCGCGAGGCCATTTCGCGGGAGCGCGTCGGCTCGACGCCGTCATCGGCGCATTGCGCGGTGAACTCCGGCAGAAATCTGTCGTAGACGCCGTCCCAGTCGAAATCGGGCCAGGCGAGTTGAACATAATGGCGCAGCGCGCCGCCGTGTTGCAGCTCTTCGGGCAGCCAGTGGACACGCAGCCACTCGGTGATCTCGTCGTCCTCGGCGAAATAGTCGAGCAGGTTCTGGGTGTAAAGATCGGTCGTCGCCTCGACGAAGGATGCGGCGGCGATCAAGTAGAACATCGCCTCGTTATCGACGACGGCCTCGCGGCGCAGCGCCGACCACTCGATGCTGTCGAGCGACCAGCGCGCCTGCGAGGGGGCGGCGGTAGCAATCGTGTCCATTGAAACGCTGCTCATCGCCAAGGGCTTCCGTGCAAGCAAGGCACGCCAAAGGTGCTACCGGCCTATTTTTTCAGCGTGAAAGTAACTTGCCCGCTGTCGTCGTCAACTATGAACATCACGGGAGTGTCGTGATTGTCGAAATAGACTTTATATTTCGTCGCTCCGGTGATGTCGTATTCACGTACCGGGGTGCTGGCGCCGTCGATGTTCACATTCGTCTGGCCGCCGCCGCTGACGGTAACCTTTTCGACCTTTCCGCTGTCGACCCGCATCATTTCGTTCGCTTCGATGCTCGCTGTCGACCACGGATTGGCAGGCTTGACCGACCCCGGCACGGTGACCTCACCCGACGGCCCGTCGATCACAAAATTATTGCCGTTGGCCTGGCCCTTGATCTCAGTCTTTTCGCCGTTCTTGACGGTGACGCCGTGAAAAAACGTCAGCCGATCGCCCTGAAACTGCTCGACGCGCTGAGCGTCCTCGCGGTGCAGGCCGACCCCCAGCGCCGTCACCAGGAAGTGCGCCGTGGTCTTGATCGTGGTGCTTGCACCTGATTTCTCGATCAGGTTGCTGTAGGTGCCGATGTTCCCAAAGACCGAGTGCTTGACGTTGTAGACAAGCTCGCGCGGCGACTCAGCCACCGCCCGAGCCGGGCTGCCCCACACCCCAACGAGCAGCACTCCCGCTATTGCCAACGACCACAGCCATTGGCTCGCCGGCCGTATCGGCCGTCGTTCCGCTCTAAAGCCCATCATCCTGTGTCGGTACCCCGCGTTGATGAAACCCCTTCCCCCACCGGGCTATCTACAACCTGTACCGCCCGGCGCGCAAATCCAAAGGTCGCTGGACGGGTCGACTTTCGCGCTCAATCAATTTCTGGCTACTTTGATTGATCGTTATTCGCGCAATTCCTTATTTTCATTCGATCGCCCCCCGGCCGTTGCGCAAGATTATCTCGTCCCAGCACCGCAAACACTCGCATAGCGGAAACGGCTTCAATTCCAGCGCCGCGCACCCCGGCTATGTTCTGCAAGCGTATCGCGACAGCGAATCGTTAACCGATTAACCCTAGTCTTGGCCTTGCGAACGGCGTGCATACCGGCACACCCGAATCTTCGCGGCGGATTGTGAAAGAGCCGCGATGGTTCGGGTTAAAGGTATGCATGGCTGACCTGTTGGACTGGCGTTGGTGCAGTGCAATATCGGACGCTACATAACAGGGCGATGGTGCGGCTCAGGGGCCCAAAAGGCTCTGATGTCTGAGAGCGCCGTCGGAAGTGTCAACTTAGCCTGGGGCGATTGCGGGTTCGCCGATGGCGGACCGGGTCGATAACAAGATGCGTGCTGCGTTCAAGAAAATGCGCCTGCCGAGCCAGTTCTTCCAGCGGGTCGACCGCATCGCCGGCGACCTCAATGTCGTGCTGCTGGTGTTCGCTGTCGGCCTGGCGACGCTCGATCTCACGTTCATCGTCACACAGAAGGTGGTCGACCGGCTGCCGCAGGTGACTCGGCTCGCCGACGACGCCGCTCCCGTCGCCCACGTCACCCCGGCCATCCCGGCGCCGCAGAAGTAATTCCGGCGGCGGCGGCCCACCCGTCTCATTCGACAGTGACGGGTTTGATCTCCCGCAGCCGCGGCAGCACCTCCTTCGAGAACAAGGTGATGTTCTTGACGGCTTCGTCATGCGTGATGAAGCCGGTCTTTCCGACCATGATCAGCTGCCCGAACCCGCCGACCTTCTCGTAGAAATCGACGATCTGCCGGTAGACCGTGTCCGGATTTCCGGCATACATGCGGCCGCCGGCCATCGCCATCTCCGCCGTGACGCCGGCGCGGTTGAGCGGTGAGTTACGCCCCGGCCGGCCGAGGCTGCCGCCCGAATTGGGGTCGCGGTAAAGCTGCGGCGCGAGATCGGGCGGGGTCGTGCCGGGCAGATACTTGTTGTACTGCGGCGCCGATTTCATGCTGGTGTTGACGAACCATAACAGCTTGCTGCCGACCCGTACGCCCTCCTCGTCGGTGTCGCCGACATAGACAAAGGCCGAATAGCCGAATCGATCGGTCGACGGCGCCGATAGTCCCGCCTCCTTGCGCGCCTCGCGATAAGCGCCCCAGGCCCTTTTCGTCACGTCGACCCCGCGCATCACCATGATGTTGACCATGCCGCGGCGACCGAGCTCCGCGGTGTCGATCGGATCGCTGGTCGCCGCCCACATCGGCGGGTGCGGCTGCTGATAGGGCCGCGGCCAGATATTGATGTGGCGATGGGTGAAATGCTTCCCCTCCCACGAAAACGGCCCGTCCTGGTGGGTCAGCGTCTTGCCGATCAGGTCGATCGCCTCCCAGAACCGCTCGCGGATGCCGATCGGGTTGGCGTTGCCCGACGCCATCTCGGTACCGCCCGATTTAACGAAACCGATCTCCAGCCGTCCCTTCGAGATGACATCGGCGGTCGCGTACTCTTCGGCGGCGCGGACGGGGTCGTCGCGCACCGTGATCAGCGTCCCCATCGACAGGAGCCGGATGTTCTTGGTCTGTCGCGCGACGATGCCGAGCACCACCGGGCTCGCGCCGTAAAGGCAGTTGATCCCGGCATGGTGCTCGCTCGAGGTGATGTTGAGGCCCAGCTCATCGCACAGCAGGTACTCGTCGAGCGTCTCCTCGAAGAGCCGCGCCGCGACCTCGGGGTCGCAATAGCGATTGGGCAGGCTGGCGCGCACCGAATCGCTTTGCTGCAGCACCTCGTCGGGGACAAAGGGATACGGGTTTTCGCAGTGAAACCAGGCGTCCATGCCGGGGACCTCTAGAAACGGGAATTTTCCCCTATGTTAGACCACCAAAGCCTTCTGGGATATTCCTGCCCATACCCGGCTCAAACAGGGCACGACTATGAAAGTCATCGGTACGATCGGCGAGCCGCACGAGGCGGAGACCGGAACCGCCGTCACCGTCGACCTTGGGATCGATCAGTCACGCATTGAGAATCAGGGGAATCCTAATGTCGTGTACCAAGATATTGCGGCCGAGGCCCCGCCGGTTTCTTACTTCGCCGCCTGCAGCCTCTGCGTGCGGCGGAGGTCGGCGGTGTCGTTGCGGCCGGCGAGGAACGCCTTGATGTTGCGCGTTGCCTGACGCAGCCGCTGGCGGTTTTCGACGAGCGCGATGCGGACGTAGCCCTCGCCGTATTCGCCAAAGCCGACCCCCGGCGACACCGCGACATTGGCGCGCTCCAGCAGCAGCTTCGAGAAAGCGAGGGTGCCGAGGGCTTTGTATTCCTCGGGGATCGGGGCCCAGGCGAACATCGAGGCGTTGGGAGAAGGAACCTCCCAGCCCGCTTGCTTGAGGCCATCGACCAGCACATCCCGCCTGGCCTTATAGCGCTCGCGGATTTCGGCGATACAGTCCTGCGGGCCGTTGAGCGCGGCGGTCGCCGCGACCTGGATCGGCGTGAACGCGCCATAATCTAGATACGACTTCACTCGCGTCAGCGCCGCGATCAGCCGTTGGTTGCCGACCGCGAAGCCGATCCGCCAGCCGGCCATCGAATAGGTCTTCGACAGCGAGGTGAACTCGACCGCGATGTCCTTGGCGCCCGGCACCTCGAAAATCGAGGGCGGCGGCCGGCCGTCAAAATAGATTTCGGCATAGGCGAGGTCGCTCAGCACCCAGATGCCGTGATGCCGGCAGAAATCGACGATCTCGCCGTAGAAATCGAGGTCGACGGTCATCGCGGTCGGGTTGGCCGGAAAATTGAGCACGATCGCCAGCGGCGCCGGGATCGAATGCTTCACCGCCTTTTTCAGCTCGTCGAGGAAATCGACCCCGTGTCCGATCGGCACATGGCGTACCGCGGCGCCCGCCATGATGAAGCCGAAGGAATGAATGGGATAGCTCGGATTCGGCACGATCACCGTGTCGCCCGGCGCGGTGATCGCCTGGGCGAGATTGGCGAACCCCTCCTTCGAGCCGAGGGTCACGACGATCTCGCGCTCGGGATCGAGCTCGACATTGAAGCGGCGCGCATAATAGGCGGCATAGGCGCGGCGCAGACCGGGAATGCCCTTCGAGGCCGAATAGCCGTGCGCCTTCGGGTTCTGCACCGCCTCGATCAGTTTGGCCACGATATGCGGCGGCGTCGCGCCGTCCGGGTTGCCCATGCCGAGGTCGATCACATCCTGCCCGGCGGCTCGCCCCTGGGCCTTCAGCGCGTTGACTTCCGCGAAGACGTAAGGGGGCAGGCGCTTGATGCGATAGAATTCCTCGGGCATGGCACTTCAAAGCTGGAGTTGCGGAGCGCGGATTGTACGGGCGATGCCCCCAATTTGCGAGCGTGATGCTTTACCGGCTCTTGCGAGCCGCCCGGTGCTGCGACGAAAATTCTCCGAGCGAGGTGCCGGATGAGCGACGTACGCCATGCACGCTGCGGCAACGATCGCCATCTCACGGGCTACGTCGCAGGCGTCATTGTTGGCGTCATGTCCCTATTGTCGACAATCCTCATTTCGCCTTGGGCTTTCTTTTGGGTTAGCGGCGGCTCCGAGCCGCAATACTCGACAAACGACATCATATTTGCCGTCTTAATTTTTCTCCCATTTGGCGTTATCTTTGGATTTTGACTACGATAATCCCATTTTATTGATGCGAGCAATCGCACAGCGGTGGGAAATCACTGCTTTCTACTTCTATAGCGTTTTTGGCGCGATTGCCGGGCTTGCCATATTCGGCCTTATCGATTTGATGGACATCCCCGACGCCGGCAACTCGTTTGGAACTTCTGAAATCAGCAAAACAGGACTCGCCTCGGCGCTCATCATCGGCGGTGCAATCGGTACGACAATTTATTGGTGGGTTGCCGTCCGGCCGGGTGCGAGGCATCGTCAGGACTCAAGTATCGGAGGCGGCGAATGAGCGAGATCAAGGCCCTGGTGCATGACGTGTTCGGCACCGTCGTCGATTGGCGTGGGGCGGTGACCGCCGACGGCGAGGAAATCGGCCGCAAAAACGGCATCACTGGCGTCGACTGGCAGGACTTCGCCGATCAGTGGCGCGGGTTGTACGCACCGTCGATGAACAAGGTGCGCACCGGCGAATTGCCGTGGACCAATCTCGACGCGCTGCACCGCATGGCGCTTGATGCGTTACTTGAGAAGTTTGATATCAAAGGGCTGAGCGAAGAGGATAAAGCCTGGTTCAACATGACCTGGCACCGGCTCAAGCCATGGCCCGATTCGGTGCCGGGCCTCACCCGCATCAAAAAGAAGTTCATCATCGCCACCTTGTCGAACGGCACGGTGCGGCTCCTCACCGACATGGCGAAGCATTGCGGCCTGCCGTGGGACACCGTGCTCGGCTCCGACCTGGTGAAGGCCTACAAGCCCGACGCGGCGATGTACCAGTCGGCGATCGAGTTCCTGGGTAGCGGCGACCCCGGCGCGGTGATGATGACCGCGGCGCACAACAACGACCTCGTCGCGGCGTCGA
Source organism: uncultured Alphaproteobacteria bacterium (assembly GCA_963712835.1). GTDB lineage: Bacteria > Pseudomonadota > Alphaproteobacteria > ATCC43930 > CGMCC-115725 > DATARH01. The sequence continues at coordinate 385,373 of CAVQJJ010000005.1, forward strand.
AGCACGGCATGAAGACCGCCTACGTCAACCGCCCCTACGAGCACGGCACGAAGCAGAGCCGCGACTTCAAGGCCGAGCATGATTTCACCTATGTCGCCGAGAGCTTCGAGGATTTGGCGACGCAATTGGGCTGCTAAACCTTATCGGCTAAGCGCGAGCGCCATCTGCGCGCTCGCCGCCGCGATCCGCGCAACCGCCGGCACATCGACCGCATCCGGCCAGCGGTCTTGCGGCAAGTGGAATAGCCGGTTCGTGCCGACCAGGGTCAGATAGCGCCCGCCCGCTCTGTGGATGTCGCGCGTCTCGCCGCTCGGCGGGGAGACCGGCCAGGGTATGTCGTCCGGCGGCTGCCCAGCGTCCGCCAGCGCCGCGAGGCCGAGCCGGCGCAGCGCCTCCTCGTTCGACACCAGCGACAGCCAGCTGCCGAACGCGCCGAGATTGGCGCCGTAATGCAGCCAGGCCGCGCCTGCCGACCCGTCCCATTCCGGCCGCCGCGCGACAAAATCGTCGAGTCCGAGATGGCCGAGTTCGTGGCCGCTATTCGCGGTGAAGACCACATCGCAACCGGGTGGCTCGGCGAGCAGCGCGCGCAGGCTTTCGAGCCAGCAGACGAGCCCGCCGCCACGCTCGGCGGTCGATTGCCACCACGAGCTGCGCGGCGTCATCACCACCAACGGCGGCTCCGCGCGATCCGTCCCGGCCAGCGTCACGACAATGTTTACCGCCGGCGCCTTTTTGCGTCGGCTATACGACACGACCCGCGCCGGCGCTTGCGCCCGCGCGGCCGCTAAAACCATGTCGCGCGCCTCGCTCGGCACATGCATCGCGGGCGCGCCGTAAGGGGTCCGGAAATCCTCGGCGTTGATGAGCCCGAGCCCCGGCGCCTCGCCCTGGCAGACCACGACCAGCGCCTTATGCCCGCCGGCGCAGCGCAGGCGTTGGAACGCGCCGCTATAGACCGCCCGCGGCGTCAGCTCGGCGACCGCGATCCCATCGCCGAGCCGCCCGGCGATCCCGTGCGCATCGGTCGCCGGCGCGTCGAACACCGGCACGCCCCCCATTCTTTCAACCCTCTCGCCGCCGATCTCCAGAAAGCATTCGACCGGGTCGAGCCGGTCGAGCGCGAATTCCTCGCTCCTGACCTCGGCGCCGAGCGCGCGCGCTTCCGCCGCCAGCCATTCGGCGCCGGCCGCGTCGCCCGCCGTGCCGGTGCGATGCATGCCCTGCCCGTCCCACGCCTTGAGCCACGCCGCCGCCCGGTCTTCCGCCACTGTCATTGCCGCGTGTCTTTCCTCGATGGATGATGGCCCGTCAGGCAACCGGGAGGAAAACATGATCTGCGATGTCCACGCCCATTACATCCCGCAAAAATTCGGCGACTTCATGGGCGACCGCTGGGGACCACGCGTCGGGCCCGCGGTCAAGGTCAAGGAGGGCATCGCCAAGCACCCCGTCTCCAACTCGATCGCCGACATCGTCGGCCGGCTCGAATTGATGGATGCCGCGGGGGTCGAGAAACAGGTGCTGTCGCCGCACCGCCCGCCTTACCTGCCCGACGAGAAGGAGGGCGTCGAGGCGATCCACCTGCTCAATGACGGCTATGCCGAGCTGGCGCACAAGCACCCCGAACGCATCTCGTCCTACGTGATGCTGCCGCTGCCGCATATCGACGCGAGCCTCAAGGAGATGGAGCGTGGGCTCGACCAATTGGGCTGCGTTGGGGTCAACATGCACATCTCATGCTTCGACCGCTCGGTCGCCGAGACCGAGTTCGAGCCGATCTACGCCGAATTGAACCGCCGCGGCGCGATCCTCTTCGTGCATCCGTCGACCAACGGCATCTGCTCGCCGTTTATCAACGACTACAAATTCACCGCGCCGGTCGGCACCTCGCTCGAAGACGCAAGCTTTGTGCTGCACATGATCGCTAAGCAGATCCCCTCCCGCTATCCCAACATCAAATTCATCGTGCCGCATCTCGGCGGCCCGATCCCGATGCTCTTGAACCGGCTCGACGCGCAAGGCCAAAGCCCCCGGCACCACCCGGACCTCGCTGAGGCGCCCTCCGTCACCGCCAAGAAATTCTGGTACGACACGGTGTGCTACGGCTCGAAAGCGGCGTTCTGCTGCGCGCTCGAAGCCTTCGGGGAAGACCATCTCGTCACCGGCAGCGACTACCCGGTGCTGCAGGATTTCGAGAGCTACACCGAGACCTTTGCCTATATCGAACGCCTCGGCCTGCCCAAATCGGTGACCGACAAGGTGCTGCACCGCAACGCGCAGAAGCTGTTCGGGTTCAAGCACTAAACGGCGCTTGATCGCGAGGTTTTTGTATCTCGGGTCAACGCGGCCTTGCGCAAGGCGGCGGGGCTTTAGCCCACCACCGCGACCCCCTGCACCTCGACCAGCAGTTCCGGGCGCGCCAGCGCACGGCAGGTGATGAGCGCGCTTGCCGGAAAATCGCCGCCGAAAATCTCCTTGCGCAACCCGGTGAAGCGGTCGCCGTAGCGGCCGTCGGTGATGAACACGGTCATCGTCACCATGTTGGCGAGCGTGCCGCCGGCTTCGCCAAGGGTCACGCCGAGCAGGCGGAAGACCTCGCGCACCTGACCGTCGAAATCGCCCGCGAGCGATTTCCCCGCGGCGTCGGTGATCGCCACTTGCCCGGCGAGCCAGACGATGCGCCCGCCCTCGGTGATCACCGCCTGCGAATAGGCGCGAGACTCCGCGCGCTCGCGCTTGATGTGGGTGCGGGTATGGGCCATCGCGACCTCCTTAATGCGCCGCAGCCTCGGCCGCGGTCGTGACGAAATACTTGGCGATCAGGTTCGCAATCTCTGCCTTGCTCAGCGCCTCGCGGCGCTCGACGCGGGCGAGGAACCCCTTCGTCAGCTCGTGAAAATGCGCGTCGTGGCCGATGCGCAGCGCGTCCGGAATGACGATCTTCCATGCCTCGCCTTGGCGCTCGAGATCCAGTCCCGCATGCGTCTCGGCCAGCGCGGCGATACGGCGTTCCAGCGCCGCGCCGATTTCGGCCCCGGTATTATCACCAGGCACGACATAAAGCTGCGGTTTCCAGCCTTCCGCCGGCCCGTGGCGCAGCTCGATGCGCGCCCGGGTGCCGCGCCAGGTTTCGGTGTGCGTGTCGCCACCGCCCGGCGGCTCCAGCCATTCCCAAAGCATACCCAGCCCGACATGGATGCCGCGCACCGCGTAATCGAGATGCGCGTTGCACTGATAGGCGAGCGTGCCGCCGGCGACCGCGTCGCCGAGATAATCCGGCCAGTCGGCGACGCCGGTCACCTGGCGGAATTGCCCGAAGTCGAGCATGATCGGCCAGCGCCGTACCGCCTCGACGCGGATGTCGCGGGCGGCATTGAGCGTGAGATCAGGAAACAGCGTGCCGTGCACCCGGTCGACGAGATGCGTGCCGATATCGGCCAACGCGTCGCCCTGCTGGCGCACGTCGAAATACCACGGCGGCCGCGGGTTCGGCAGACCCGCGACCATCTTCATCAAATGATGCACGCTGGTCATCGCGACCCCCGGCTCGGTCGCCGAGCCGGCGACCTGTTCGCCGAAAATCTCCTGATCGGCGTGCAACAGGCGGGTCAGCGAGCGGGTGATCTCCTGCCGTCCGCCCATCATGTCCTGCACGACGAAGCCTTTGGCCGCCGCGCGGTCGAGCACATCCGACAGCGCCGAGAGCTGGTCGCGGCGCACGATCATCGGCTTGTCGGCGAGCACGTGCAGCCCAGCCTCGACCGCCCGCGCGATCATGGCGATCTTCTCGTGGTTGCGGCCGGCGAAGATCGCCGCGTCGCCCGGCCTTTCGCTGGCCAGCCGGTCGAGGAAATCGCCGCCCGCATGCACTTCGAGCTGCCATCGCGTCGGCATCTCGGCGCGCGTGTTGAAGCGCGCGATCCGGGTCAAATAATCGACGATATCCGGCCCGACCGGCGCGTAGACATGCACCGTCTCGGCCACATTCGGATACATCTCCTTCTGCGCCAGCGCGGCGTGGAAATGCCCCGGATCGACGACGATCAGGCCGAGTTTTGTCATTTCCCCACTCCGCTGCACTGCGGAAAAGCGTGGTTCGAGACGGCGCCGGGCGCCTCCTCACCATGAGGCGATTTAGAATCCGGCATCTCAGACCGTCCTCATCCTGAGGAAGCCGCGAAGCGGCTGTCTCGAAGGACGCACCGACTTTAGAACCCCAGTGTCGGCACCATGTCGGCCGGGGCGGGCGTCCATTGCTTCACCGGCCGTCCCTCCTCGATCGCGCGGAACTCGCGCTCCATGATTTTGCGCCACAGGATGATCGCGGTGTCGGACTTGCCGAGCCGCTCGTTGGCGCGGTCGGCGATGCGGCCTTGCCCGGCTTGCACCGCGAAATCCTGCACCCGCACCCGGTCGGGGTGGTCGATATCGGCAAACCGCACGCGCCCGTCCATCACGTCCTGCGCCAGATCGAGCGACGACCCCGCCGCCTTCTGCCGCTCCAGGTAGCGCTGCCGCGCCGCCTGGTAGGGCGCGACCTGCTCGCCCGTCACGCCGACAAGGTTGGTGATGAACCACATATTGGTCTCGTCATCGACCGGGGTGAACGCGAGATAGAGCTCGCGCCAGCCGCCGGCGCCGTCGAGCCCCGCCATCGGCGGCACGATCACTCGCGTGCAATTCGGCATGTAGTGCAGGCTGATGCGCTCTTCATTGCCGCGCCGCCCGTAGCGAATCATCCCCCAATCAGTCTCCTCGGCGGCGATCTCGGGCAGGTCGTAAATGCCGGAATGCGAGCCGCCGATCCTGTGGACGAAGGCGACATGCACCTCGTCCAGGCTGTTCTCGAAGCATTGCAGGTAATTGCACGGCACAACCGGCGGCGCCTGGTTTTCGACGATCCCCTCGGCCAAGGGCATCGGATAGGGCGGGAAGGCCGGCGCCTCTCCTTCGCCGAAATAGGCGAAGATGAGTCCCATATATTCGCGGGTCGGATAGCTCCCGATCTGCACCTTGCGCGCGAACCCGGCTTCCTCGGCCGGCTGCTCGATGCACTGGCCCGAGCAGTCGAATTTCCAGCCGTGATAGACGCAGCGTATGTCGTCCTTCTCGACCCAGCCGAGATGCATCATCGCGCCGCGATGCGGGCAGCGGTAATCGATGACCTGCGCCGCCCCGCTTTCGCCGCGGTAGAGCGCGAAATCCTCGCTCATCACCCGGATCGGTTTGGCCTGACCCTTCGCCAGATCCTCGCTGCGGTAGACCGGCATCCAGAACCGGCGCATGAACCTGCCGCCCGGTGTGCCGGGGCCGGTGCGGTGCAGCTCCGCCGCCTGCCAGTCGTTGCGGCCGCGATCCGCGGTGATCGGCGTGACGTCGTTCATCTCTCGCCCTCCCATCTGTTTTATGCCGTCGCCTTTATCGCCGCGCTCGAGTCGGCATGCTCGCCCGCCGGATAGGGGTACGGCCCCAGCCGCAGGAAGATCACGCAGGTAACGAGCAGCATGATCTCATAAACGACAAAGATCGGCGTGTAGGAATGAAACCGGTCGAAGCTGAACCCGCTCAGCGCCGGCCCGAACCCGACCCCCAGGCCGAACATCCCGAACATCGTGCCGTAGATTTTCGCGTAGTTCCTGAGGCCGAAATAGCGGCTGGCGAAAAACGCCATCAGGTCGATCTCGGCGCCGATGCCGATCCCGAGGCAGATCGCGCCGAAAAACGGCGCCGCGCCGGTAGCGTGGCTCATCAACAGCGCGAGGCCGATCATCGGCGTCACAAAAAAGCCGATCGCCACATAGGGCCCCCAGAACCGGTCGAGAAACCATCCCGAGAGGATGCGCCCGGCTAGGAGCGCGATCCCCGTCCCCGACAGCGCGGTCACCGCGACCTCGCGCGCGATGCCGCGATCGGTCAACAGCGCGACGATGTGCGTCAGCGTGCCGTTGATGGCGATCACGTCAAAGAAGAAAGCAATGCCGAGCCCCCAGAAGAGGCTCGACCGCAGCGCCTCGCCGACACCCGTGCCGGGCAGGTTGAGCGCCGCGCCGCGCGACTGGCCGCGCGCGGGCCGCATCTGGAAATCGGGCGGCTCGCGCACGAACAGCGCGACCGGCACAAAGGCGAAGATCACCACCGCGACCGCCATCCCGATATAGGCGAGCCGCCAGCCGAACGCGGCGATCAGCAACTCCGCCAGTTGCGGCATCAGCGCGACGCCCAAGCCGACCCCGGCCATGCCGATCCCCAGCGCCAGCCCGCGCTGCCGGTCGAACCATTGCGAGATCACGGTCGAGTAGGGGATCGGCCCGGCGACCGTGCCGGTCAGCCCGGTGACCGCGAAAATCAAATAGGTGATCGCGAACGGGTCGGCCCGGATCAGCGTGTAGGCCGCGATGCCGAGCGCGTAGAATACCAGCGCCGGGATCATCACCCGCCGCACGCCCCAGCGGTCGATCAGCCAGCCGAAGACCGGGCACATCAGCGCCGCGACGGTCGCGTGCAACGTCAGCGCCGACGACAAGAGGCCTCGTCCGATGCCGAGATCGGCGGTGATCGGCTTCAGGAACACGCCGAAGCAGAACACGTTGATCGGCCCGGCGCCGACGATGAGCCCCAGCACCGTCGCCACCACGACCCACCAGCGGTTCGCGAATGTGCCGCGCATCGCCGTCCCTCCCCGCACCCGTTGCCGCCAGTTTGCTGGCGGCAAGATGGAGACGCAACCAAAGCCTCGCCTTGGCCGGGCCTGCCCCCCTTGTTCCATCCCGGCGATGGCCGGGACCCAATGATACGCTTCTCGGGCTATGAAAGCATGGGCCCCGGCCTCCGCCGGGGTGGTGCTTCTGGATGACTTGCCCTTAAGCTGTTGGCCAATGGAATTTGAGCGGGGAACAGCCATGAAGGTCACGGGCCTCGAGGTGCTGCGCGCCGATGCGGGCTGGCGCAATTATTATTTCCTGAAGCTCACCACCGATGACGGCGTCACCGGCTGGAGCGAGTTCGACGAGGGGTTTGGCTCGCCCGGCATCTCCGCGGTCATCGAGCGCCTTAGCCCCAAAGTCATCGGCCAAGATGCGATGCATCACGAGCGCATCTACGCCGAACTCTACGCGGCGACGCGGCCGGCGGCGGGTGGCGTGGTCGCCGAGGGCATCGGCGCGATCGAGAACGCGCTGCTCGACGCCAAGGCCAAGGCGCTGGGCGTGCCGTGCTACGTGCTGCTCGGCGGCAAGGTGCGCGACAAGGTTCGCGTCTACTGGTCGCATTGCGCCACCTGGCGGATCAACCACCCGCGTCTCTTCAAGCCGGCGATCACAGATCTCGACGGCGTCAAAAAGATCGGCGCCGAGGTCAGGGAGCGCGGCTTCACCGGCATGAAGACCAACATCTTCATGCACGACGCCAAACCGCTGCACGGCTGGCGGCCGGGCTTCGGCGTGCCGTTCTATCCCGAGCTCAATGTCGAGAAGCGCGTGCTGCGCAATCTCGTGACGCATCTCGAGGCGATCCGCGACGGCGCCGGGCCGGATGTCGACCTGCTCTTGGACCTCAACTTCAACGCCAAGACCGAGGGCTACCTCAAAATCCTGCGCGCGATCGCCTCACTCGACATGTTCTGGGTCGAAATCGACAGCTACAACGCCGAGGCGCTGGCTTACATTCGGGATCACAGCCCGCACCCGATCTCGTCCTGCGAGACCCTTCTCGGCATCCGCGAGTTCCTGCCCTATTTCCGCGCGCAGTCTATGGATGTCGCGATCATCGACGCGGTGTGGAACGGGGTGTGGCAGTCGATGAAGATCGCCGCCGCGGCCGAGGCTTTCGAGGTCAACATCGCGCCGCATAATTTCTACGGGCATCTCGCCTCGTTCATGAATTTGCATTTCGCGGCCGCGGTGCCGAATTTGCGGATCATGGAGATCGATGTCGATCGGCTCGACTGGGACAAGGACCTCTTCACCCACGAGCCGGTCTTTGAGAACGGCAATCTCGCGGTGCCCGACCGCCCCGGCTGGGGCTGCGAGCCGGTCGAGGAGGCAATCCGCGCCCACCCGCCCAAATCCGCCGGCGGGCTGATCGGGTACAGGCAACCGACATAGCCGTCATTGCGAGCGAAGCGAAGCAATCTCCTTCGGGCTGGCTACTTGGCGGGAGATTGCTCCGCCGCCTATGGCTCCCCGGAATGATGATTACTCTCTTCGCTTCACCTCATTCACCACCGGCTTCTGCGCCAGCAGATAGGTCGCGATCGCCTGGCGGTCGTCGTCGCTCAGGTATTTGAGCCCGTCCTCGATCGCCTCGCGCATCGCGCCTTTGACCTGGGCATGCTCGGGCGTCTCGCCGGTCTTCAGCAGCGTCGCGATATCGTCCTTGTCCCAATCGCCGATCCCGGTTTTCGGGTCGGGGGTGATGTTGGGCACGGCCTGCCCATCAGGCCCGTCGGGGTTGCCCGACAGCGCCTGGTCGCTGTCGACCGCGCCGAGAAAATTGCGCGGCGTGTGGCATTCGCCGCAATGCGCCAACGCCGTCGCCAGATAGGCGCCGCGGTTATAGGCGCCGCTCGCCCGTTTGTCGGGCTGGAACGGCCCCTCGTCGAAAAACAGCAGCCGCCACCCGACCTGCAAGAACCGCCAGGACACCGGGAACCATACGTCGTGCGCGCGGTCCGGCGCATGCGCCGGCGGCAATGAAAACAGATAGGCCCTGATCGCCCGGGCGTCGTCGTCGGTGATTCCGGTGAAGCTCGGATAGGGGAAAACCGGGAAGTAGTGCTGGCCGTCCGGCCCGATGCCCTGGCGCAGCGCGCGCCGGAAATCGGCGTCGCTCCACGCGCCGATGCCGGTCTCGCGGTCGGGCGTGATGTTGGGGCTGTAGAACGTGCCGAACGGCGTCGCCAGCGCCCGCCCGCCGGCGAATTTCGTCCCGCCCGGCACGGTATGGCAGGAGACGCAGCCGCCGGCATGCACCAGATATTCGCCGCGCGCGACGTCGTCGTCCGCCGCGCGTGCCGCGCCGCCAGCCGCGACCAGCGCGGCCAGCCCGAACAGTGCCGCCCGCCGCGCGCTCATGGCTCGGGCTTGCGGAAGTCGCGGTGGCAGGCTTCGCAGGCCACGTCCTGCGCCTTCGCGGCGACGGCAAGCGCCGCCACATCGCCGCTCTTCGCCGCCGCCGAGAGCACGGCGGCCGCCTGCTGCACCCCGGCCGCCAACTCCCGCACCCGCGGTCCGGCGGCGGAGATTTCCGGCTTCATGCGGCTGTCGCCGACATTCGACCCGGCCGGAAACAGCGTCGGGATGCTCGCCGACAGGGTGACGATCGTCTCGGCCGCCGCGACCGTGTCCGGCCCCAGCTCGGCCTTGCCTCGCGCCACCTTGCCGATCGTCACATAGAGCGCGTGCCCCATGCGCTTCATGGTGTCGGCGCGGTGGTCGAACGCCGCCTGGGCGTCGTCCGTCCCGGCGGCCTGAGCCATCACCGCCCATGCCATAACCGCCGCCGCGATGAGACCCGCTCCGACCCGCATCCGCCCCTCCCGCTCGATTGCCTGGGGGGAGACTTCCGAGCGACGCGATTTATTCGCGGAAGCAAATCCCTCGGCGCCCCCGCGTGGGCGGGGGTCCGGGGCAACCGGCGACGCTCGCTTCCGGCTTCCCGTGTTCGCGGGAACGACGAATAAGTTGTCTGCGAGTTGCCCTTGAAATGTTCGTGTTATGTTCTATATCAGCATCGACGCCCGGTGTCATCGCCGTGCGCCGCCACGCAAGTGGCTCGCTGATTGAAGTCCGAAACCGGAGCTTGGACGGGAACGCGGAACGGGGTTTAACGTGAGCCCTCACCCGCCGCGCACCGCAAGGGTGCCGGCGGGTGAGGATCGGACTGAGACCCGTCTCGCCGGCTTATTTCGAGATGTAGGCCGACTGCACCGCGGACTGGAACAGCGCCGCCATCGCCGCCGTGATATCGCCACCGGTCTGGACCTCGAAGAACAACCCCGGCGACGCGCAACTCTGCATCGTCGGCGAGATGTTGGACTGGAACGGCGAGATATAGGTGTTGTACCAGGAGTTTGTCGGCAGCGGGTAATAGGTCGTGTAGAGCACGGCGATGCGGATGCCACGGTTCTTGATGGTGTTGCACATCGAGGTGCTCATCAGCGACTGGACGCGGCTGCCGTTCACCAGCTCGTCCTCGACACCGTCGGTGACCAGGAACAGCACTTCCTGTGGCGTATCGCCTTTGGCGTTGGTGCCATTGCCGGGGTTCGGCATGATCGAATTGATGCTGCTGAACGCGTTGTCGTAGTTGGTGTCGGTATCGCCCGAGGTGCAGGCCTGCGTCAGGCAGTTGTTGTCATAGACTTGGAGCAGCGCGATGTTTTTGGACCCCTTTTTCGCCGTGGTCATGTTCGTCGTCAGCGTCTGGATCGTATTGAAGCCATAATCGAACGTGTAGATCGCCGCGCCATAGATGGCGCTATTCGATGTGGCGGTCGTCTTCGCCGTCGACATCAGGCTGGTGGTCGCGCTCTGCAGATTATCCATCCGCAAAGTCACACCGAGACTTTGCGCCAGCGCGTAATTGTCCTCACCGCCGGGATTGCCGAGGTTGTCCGCCGACGGATTCGTTTCATGGCAGCCGAACGCGCACCCGCCTTGCGACGAGGTATTGGCGACCATGGTGTTGATGCCCGACTGCGTCGCGGCGATCGCCATCGACGGCGAATCGTCGAGCAGCATATAGAAATTGATGTTCGGGTTGCTCGGGCCGTTCGCGGTAGCCGACACCGAAACCGGGAGCGTGCTTTCGAGCACCCCGTTAAAGGTCGAGTTGATCGTCGCGCTGGCGGTGACCGTCACCGTCCACGGCGCTGTCTGGCTTAGCGTGACGCTCGAGCTGACGCCGTTGTTCGTCGGCAAGCTGGCGATGGCCTTGTTCATGTAGTTGGTCGCGGCAGTGGTCGCCTCGCTTGAGTAACCGGCGTTGAAGTAGACGCTGGCGCCGGAGATCGCGGCTGCATCCGCCGCTCCTTGCAGGTCGCTTTTGAAATTGAGGCCGCGCGCGAAATCGATGCCGACTCCGGTCGCGGCGGCCAGCGCCAGCATGCTGACCGCCATGAAGATGAACAGCGAGCCGCTCTTGTCGCGGATGAGGCTGGCAACAAATCGCCGTTTCGTCGTCGCGTCGGGCGCCTCGGCCGACTGACTGGGCAGGTGACGCGTGCGGGGTTTCGGTAGCTTGATCACCACGGACACCGATCGAGCAAGATGATTGGGGAGTGTATTGAGCCCCAACTCGCTTTAAAAAACAGTTAAGACTTGGACGTCGCCACCGTTCCAAGTAACCGCCTGGCAATTACTTGCCATGACTCAGTTGCAGGTCTCCGATCCGCTCGTCGGGGGGCACGGGATGCCATCGGGATTGGAGGGATACAGCGCGTACCGCGGCGACTCGGCGACTTCGTAGGTGATGACGATCGGCGAGGTGATAAAATAGTTGAGCAGCGAGGTGTACGTGTAGCTGGCCTTCACGATGACCGTGCTGCCGTAATCGCTGCCGAGGCCATTGACGAAACTGGTCGCGTTGGTGATTGCTGCCGCGCCGCCGCGCTGGATCTGCCAAGCCACGGTGGGGGCCGCACCGGTCGAGTTGAAATAGACGCTGGCGACGGCGAAACCAAGATTGCTCCCGGTGCTCGGGTACATCACCATCTGGCCGGCGATGTAGTAATTGTCGAATTCGGTGTTGCCGATCCCCGTGCTGGGAGCTTGGCTGACCAGGTCGACGACGGTGTTCGCGACGTCGACCACCTTCATGTAGCAGATGACCCCTTCGGAGACCTCGTAAAGACCGAGAGTCATTATCAGCATCAAGGGCAGCGCGAAGGCGAACTCGATGACTACGGTGGCACGGGTATCGCGCCGCAACCGGGCGGCACTGCGCCGAACGCGGCTCCAGAAAACACGTGCGTGTTGCAGCGCTCGCATCAATAGGGCTCGTTCTGGAAGACGACGGTCGACATCAGCAGCGCCGTATTGCTGCCGCCGCCGAGCAACTTGGCGATCCACGGGGTGAAGAACGGATAAGCGTAGGTCACCGTGACGACCATGATCTGACTCTGCGTGCCTGGGCTGAACCCGGCACTTACGTACTGACCCTGGGCGTTGGTTGTCGGCGGGGTTTCGATAGAGGTCTGGGCCGACGACCAGTCGTTGAAGACCTGGGCTTGGTAGATGATGTTGCTGCAACCGATCAGCGAACCGACCTCGTTGCACAGCAGCGTCTGGAACGTGTTTGTCGGGTTGGACGATGTCTGCGCCTGGCCGGTGCGTATCAGCCGGGCGGCGTCGCGCGCCGCGTTGTCGAGCGTCGACTGCACGAACAGCATGAAGCCGAACTCGAAGCAGGCCAGCAGCATCATCATGAAGATCGAGCCGACGATGGCGAATTCGATAGCCGCCGCGCCGCTTGCATCGAGCGCCGCCAACCACCGCTTCAACCGGCCAAACAGCCTCACCGACCTGCCTCCCGGACACTCATGGCCCTGAGGATTTCATGGCGCACGAAGACGCACCGCCCGCTTGTGGCGGCGGCAGACGCTAGCCGGTCGCATTTAAGAAAACGTTACGGCAAGTTTCGGCCGAGGTCGCGGTTTTGCAGCAAATCCCGAGGGCGCGACAATCGCCAAAAGCAGATCGGTTCAGGGGGCATTGGGCCCCAAAATCCGACGGCACGATCCAACGCGCGGTGGGACAACGCAAATCCCGCTTCAGACGCGATTCGCTCAAAAAGCGCCGCCGCTTCTCGATTTTCCGTAGCGCGGTGTGGATCGTAACGCGGAGGATGCTTTGTCTCGATAGTTCAGCTCAAGGGCGTCGAGTGAACGGCAAGGCATTGGAAACCGTGGTCGACCGCCCGGATGCTCGCGAATGTGATCGAGCATCAACCGGTTAGTTCGCCGCGCTTGAAGTGAAGCGGCGGACGCGGCGGCGCAAATCGTCCGGATTTGCCTCATAATATCGCGGGATTGCGGGAAGCGCCGGCAATTATGCCTTCGTTAACCACTGTTGGCGAGGATATCGGCGACTGAACGCCGGACACGTCGTCCCGCGTTCGAGCCATGTGAGGCGGCGGGAGATGTTTATGGCGGTGCAGTTGCAATTCGCCGCACTGTTGGCGTTCGCTGCGCTGATGCTGCTCGCCGCGCTCGAGGATTTGCGGCGGCTGGTCATACCCAACGTGCTGACCTTGTCGCTGTGTATCCTGTGGCCGCTTTACGTGCTCGGGACGCCGACGCTGTTTGACATCCTCGGCTCGCTCGCCTGCGCGCTTTTGGTCTTCCTCGTCGGCGCATTGCTCTTCTCGCGCGGTTTTATGGGCGGCGGCGACGTCAAGCTGCTGGCCGTGGCCGTGCTGTGGGCCGGCCCCGGCAAGGCCGTGCCGCTCCTCCTCGTGACCGGAGTGCTCGGCGGCATGCTGGCGCTGTTCCTGTTGATCCCCCCCGGCGCGCATCTGGCGACGCTGGCGCGCGCCAAGCTCGGTCCCGGCGACGCGTCGATCAAGAACGATCTGGCGACCCCTGTCCCTTACGGCATCGCGATCGCGGCCGCGGCGATGATCGTGATTTTCGTGCCGCACTTCCGGTGAGAGCGCCATGCGTGCCCGCACAGTGATCCTGCTTGTCGTCGCCCTCATCCTGGCGGGCGGCACCACAATGATGGCCCGCGTATGGCTGACCTCGCAGCGCGCGGTGAAAACGGAAGCGGCGCCCATCGCCGTGCCGACACCGGCGAAATCGGTATTGATCGCCCGCAAGCCGATCGAGCGCGGGCAGATCCTGAAGCCCAGCGACTTGGCCTGGGAGCAGTGGCCCGAGGGCGGTTTGGACAAGAATTACATCCTGCTCGGCACGCGCACGCCCGAAACCTATTCCGGCTGGGTGGCGAAGCAGCCGATCGCCGCCGGCGAGCCGCTGACCGAGTCCAAGATCGTCGCCCCCGGCAATCGCGGCTTCCTCGCGGCGGTGCTGCGCCCCGGCATGCGCGCGGTGTCGGTGCCGGTAAGCGTGACCTCGGGGATTTCCGGCTTTGTGTTTCCCGGCGACATGGTCGACCTGATCGTCACCTACTCGGTGCAGGATCGTCCGGTCCCCGGCCAGCAGAATGCCGGGCCGCTGCTCGATCACAAGATTTCCGAGACCGTGCTGAGCGACGTTCGGGTCATCGCCATCGACCAGAAGCTCGAGGCCAAGCCGGGCGAAGCAGTGGTCGCGAAGACCGCGACGTTCGAGGTCACCCCGAAGCAGAGCGAGATCATCGCCCTCGCCAGCGAGATGGGCAAACTCTCATTGAGCCTGCGAAGCCTCGTGCCCGGCACCGATGAGCTCAAGCAGGAAGTCGCCGACAAACAGGAGGCCGCCGACCAGTCTTCACCGTCACCGTCTTCATTAACGTCATCGTCAGTAGCGTCCGATCCTCCGGGTACCCCCAACTCTGAGACCTACACCGTGGATAGTGACATCAGTCCGCTTCTGCATTCTCCCGACCGCGCCCATGGCGGGCGAGGGAGCATCGGAGACGACCGAGTCACCATCCTGCGGGGCGGCGCGAGCACGGCGACGTCAATCGTACAGCAGCAATAAACATTGGGGGGTTGTGATGTCTCGTTGGCTTACCTGTCTATTCGCGACATCGGCGCTGGTTCAATTCGTGTCGGTGAGCGCCGCCGAAGGCCCGACGCTGTCGTCTCCGGCGCCTGCATCGCCGCCGCCGGCCGCCACGCGGCCGGTCGCCGCGACGCCGAGCAACGTGCCGGCCGCGATGAGCCAGATACCCGCGACTGGCGCGCCTATCGTGCTTGAGTCAGGCAAAGGCACGCTGCTTCGCCTGAGCGCGCCGGCGGCGACGGTGTTCGTCGCCAATCCAGACATCGCCGACGTGCAGGTCAAATCGCCCGAGCTCGTCTACATCAACGCCAAGGCGCCGGGCGAAACCGTGGTTTATGCGGTCGATGCATCGAGCAATGTCTTGCTGCACTCGCCGGTGCGGGTCGATCACGACCTGTCGCGGATGCGCAATTCGATGCGCCAGTTGATGCCCGGCGAAAACATCAACGTCAGCTCGGTCGATAACTCGGTCGTGCTAAGCGGCGATGTCTCGACCGCGGGGCGCGCCGAAAAGGCGCGCTCGCTTGCCGCCTCGATCGCCCGCTCCACCGACGTCAAGGACGCGGTCGTGGTCAATCAGCTCGCCGTCGACACCCCGAACCAGGTCAATCTGCGCGTTCGCATCGCCGAGGTGAACCGCACCGCGCTGAAAGCGCTCGGCTTCAATTGGTCCGGCCAAAATCTCGGCAACTCGACATTCAATTTTGCCACGGAAAACTCCTTCACGAACCAGGCCATCTCCGCTGCGAACCTGTTCCAATACGGGTTTGGCTTGACCGGCGCCGGCAAGTTACAGACAGAGCTCGACGCACTCGGCCAGGAGCATCTAATCACGACCTTGGCCGAGCCGAACCTCACCGCGACCTCGGGTCAGACGGCGAGCTTCCTTGCCGGCGGCGAATTCCCGGTGCCGGTGGCCGCCTCGTCGGCGACCACCGGGGCGCCTACGATCACCGTCGATTTCAAGACCTTCGGCGTCGAGCTCGACTTCACACCGACGATTGTCGATGCGACGCATCTGAGCCTCAAGGTGCGGCCCGAGGTCAGCCAGCTGACCAGCACCGGCGCCGTCTCGGTGCCAATCAGCGCGACCGCGACGGTGCAGATCCCGGCGCTCACCGTGCGCCGCGCCGAAACCACGGTCGAGCTCGCCAGCGGCCAAAGCTTCGCGCTCGCCGGTCTGCTGCAGAACACGACCGAGCAGGACATCGCCAAGGTTCCTTGGCTGGGCGATGTGCCCATTCTCGGCCAGCTGTTCCGCTCGCAGCTCTTTCAGCATAACGAGACCGAGCTCGTCATCATCGTGACGCCGTACCTGGTGAGGCCCTCGTCCACCCGTCTGGCGGCGCCGACCGACGGCTTCATCCTGCCGCATGACGCGCAGAGCCTCGCGACGGCGGCGACCTACAAACAGACTTTGCCCGCCCCGGCGAAAGGCCCCCAGCCGGCGGGCGGCGAGCAGGGCTTGATCGGCCCTGTCGGCTTCAAGCTCGATTAAGGGGGGCCAGGCAATGAACACCAACCGCACTCTTTTGACCGTGGGCCTGGCACTCCTCGTCGGCGCCTGCGCGCCGGTCACCTCCTATACTGACGCCGAAGCGCCGACGCGCCTCAAGCTCGACACCGCGACGACCCAGCTCGACCTGCGCTTCGCGCCGGGTTCGGCGTCGCTCGCCGCCATTGATGCGTCCCGTCTGCGGCGCGCCGCCGCGACCGGTGCAATCAACCCGAGCGACCGGGTCACCGTCGGTGTCGCCGGCGCGCCCTATCTCGCCAAGCAGCGCTTCGCCTCGGTCTCGGCGCTGCTGCTGCATTATGGAATCGTCCCGGTCGCCGGTGCACAGGATGCGCCGCCCAATCATGCGATCGTCGCGGTCCAGCGCACGCTGGTGACGCTGCCGCCCTGTCCGAATTGGAGCAAACGCCCCAACTCCGATTTCGACAACCAGCCGAGCAGCAACTTCGGCTGCGCCACCGAAACCGATCTCGGGATGATGGTCGCCAATCCGACGGATCTGGCGAGCGGGTTGCCGCTCGGCCCGACGGCCGGCCAGCCGGCCGCGGCAGCGGTCAACCGCTATCTGAATGACAAGGTCGAGCTGCCCACCGCGAACACGGCGTTGCCGGTCGCGGCGCAGAGCTCGAGCCAAGGTTCGAACCAAGGTTCTGGTGCCGGTGCAGGTGCAGGCACAAGTGGGAGTCAGTAATGGCTGCAGCTGTTGAACGATCGACCGCCGCCGCGCGCAAACCCGATCGGGTTGGCGTGGTGGCTATTGTCCACGACCAAGCAACGCTCGATCGCATCCAGGGCGTCATCCGCGAACTTCAGCTCGACGACGAGCTGAATTTCGAGGCGACGCTCGACGCGGCGCTGCGGCGCATCCATGAAGGGGCCAAGCCGCGCGTCCTCGTCATCGACCTGAGCGAGTCGCCGGCGCCGATTTCCGAGTTGAGCGCGGCGCGGGCGGTCGGCGGCGCCGATCTGAAGATACTAGCGCTCGGCACGGTCAACGATGTCGGGCTGTACCGCGACATGATCGCCGCCGGCGCGACCGACTACCTCGTCAAGCCGCCCGGCCGCGAGCAGCTCAACGCCATCCTTGAAAAGAACGGCGGCGGTGGCGGCGGCGCCGGCGGCCTCGGCCAGGTAATCGCCTTCCTCGGCAGCCGCGGAGGCGTCGGAACGACGACGGCCGCCGTGTCCTGTGCTTGGGTCTTCGCCGAGGATCGCAAGGAGCGGACCGCGCTGGTCGACCTCGATCTGCATTATGGCACGGTAGCGCTAAAGCTCGACAGCGACCCGGGCAACGGACTCTGCGAAGCGCTGGAGCAGCCCTCGCGCATCGACAGCCTGTTCATCGAGCGGGCAATGATCAAGGTCGGCGAGAACCTGCGCATCCTGGCGGCGGAGGCCGCGGTCGCCGAACCGCAGGTCATCGATACCGGAGCGATCGACGTGCTGCTCTACGAGCTGCGCCGCAAATTCGCCTGGGTCATCGTCGACCTGCCGCGCTTCGTAACGCCCATCCATCGTGTGGTGCTGAGCGCGGCCAGCCGCGCGATCCTCACGTGCGAACGGAGCCTCGCGGGCTTGCGCGACACGATCAGGCTGCAGGCCCTGCTGCGCGACCAGGCCCCGCAAACCCGGCTTTTCCTGGTCGACAGCGGTGCGCATGGCGACCGCGCGACCGTCGGCAAGAGTGAGTTCGAAAAGGCCGTCGGCAAGTCGTTCGACGCGACGCTGTCGTACGACACGAAGGCGGCCGGCGCCGCGGCGAATGCCGGACAGCCGGTCACGCTTGCCGCACCGCGCAGCGCCTATGCCAAGGAAATTAACCAGCTCGTCCTTAACTTTGCCGGCGCCCCCGCGGCTGAAGCCAAAAAGCGCCGTTTCGCCCTGCCATGGTAAGCCTCTTCCGCAAACCGGCCCCGGAGCCGGATCTCGACGGCCGCATCGCCGGCCTGGCGCGGAGACGCGGCCTCGGCCAGCCCGCCGAACCGAGCGAGACGAAGCTCGACGAGCCCACGGCTCCCTCCGCCCCGGCGGAACCGCCTCGGTCCATGGCGGCCCTGCGCGCGGCGGCGGCCCACGCCGATGCGTCGCGCGCCGAGGCACCGCCGGCCGCGGTTCGCTTCCCGACGCTGCGCGAGGCTGCCATGCCGGTGTCGCACGAACCGGAGACGGACGAACCGGCGATGCAGAAAGAGCCGGCGCCTTTCTCCACGAGCCCACCGACCCTGGCGCCGGTTGTGGTGCAGCTTGGCGACGCGGCGACACACCGCGCCGAAACGCCTGCCGTCTCGTCTTTTGCCGTCCAGCCCGAGACGCCGCTTCCGTCACGGCCCGCTCCGACGGCGCCGCGCCAAGCTGACGCTCCCAAGACCGCGCCGGCGGGCGGCGGCAACTCGCTGGAGGACAAGCTCGAAGGCGCCAAAGCCCAGTTGATCGCTCGACTTTCCAGCGAAATTCGCCCCGAGCGCCGCAGCCTGCTCAGCCGCGGCGAGCTCGCCAAGCTGGTCGATGCCGCGGTGCAAGCGCATTTCGTACGCAATTCAATCAATGCCGACCCGCTGGCGCGGCGCGATCTGGTCACGACGATCCTGCAGGACCTGCTGAACCCGGTCGCGCCAGATCCTGAAGCGCTCGGTCATCGCCGCATGCCGCACCGCGCACTGGTGGACGCAGCGAAAGCGCAAATCCAGCCGATGGTGCTGGAGCATATGGACGTCGCCGCGGCTGCCGAGATGCCACGGGCGGCGTTCGAAGCTCAGCTCACCGGTTGGGTCAAGGAGTTGCTGGCCGAAACCAAGATCCAGCTAAACTTCGCCGAACAGCGTGAACTGGTCGAGTCGCTGATCGCCGACATGCTGGGTCTCGGGCCGCTCGAGCCGCTGATGGCCGATGAGACGATCACCGACATCATGGTCAACGGGGCGCGGCAGGTTTACGTCGAACGGCGCGGCAAGCTCGAGCTCGCCGACGTGCAGTTCCGCGACGATCATCACGTGATGAACATCGCGACAAAGATCGTCTCGCGCATCGGCCGACGCATCGACGAGGCGAAGCCCCTGGTCGATGCCCGCCTTGAGGACGGCAGCCGCGTCAACATCATCATCCCACCGCTGGCGCTCGATGGACCATCGATCTCGATCCGCAAATTCTCCAAGAAGACCATCACGCTCGACATCATGGCGCAGAACGGCAGCATTTCCGCCGACATGGCGACCGTGCTGAAGATCGCCTCTCGCTGTCGCCTCAACATCCTGATATCGGGCGGCACCGGCTCCGGCAAGACGACGCTACTCAACGCGATGTCGCGCATGATCGACGCGGCCGAGCGCACGGTGACGATCGAAGACGCCGCCGAATTGCAGCTCCAACAGCCGCATGTTGTGCGTCTGGAAACCCGCCCCCCCAACCTCGAAGGCAGCGGTGAGATCACCATGCGCGATCTGCTCAAGAACGCGCTGCGTATGCGACCCGACCGCATCATCATCGGTGAGTGCCGCGGCGAGGAAGCACTCGACATGCTGCAGGCCATGAACACCGGCCATGACGGCTCGATGTCGACGATCCACGCCAACAACCCGCGCGAGGCTCTCACCCGTCTCGAAAACATGATCAGCATGGGCGCGATCAACCTGCCTTCCAAGGCGATGCGCACGCAGATCGCCTCGGCGATCCACCTCATCTGCCAGGTGAGCCGCATGCGTGACGGCGCGCGCCGCGTCACCCACATCGTCGAGGTCGTGGGCATGGAAGGCGACATCATCACCACGCAAGAGCTGTTCACGTACCAATTCCAGGGCGAGACCGGCGAAGGCCGGTTGCGCGGCACATTCCAGTCATCCGGCATTCGTCCCGCTTTTCTCCCGCGCGCCGAGTATTTCGGCCTCGACCGCGCGCTGCTCGAAGCGGTCTGACCATGCGGCTCGACCCTGCCACCATCATGGCGCTCGGGCTCGGCATCATGGCCGCGCTGGCCGTCGTGCTGGCCGCGGGGGTCCTGGGCGGTGCGAACAGCCGGCGCTATCGCCGGCGGCTGGCGATGATCGCGAGCGGCAAGAAGGCCACCACCGACTCCGCCACGGCGACGCCGGAAACGCGCTCCTTGTCGCGCCGCGAAAGCGCCACGCCGGTGATGGACCGGTTCGTCAAGCGCTTCCTGCCACACCGCGAGCTGCTCGACGCGCGCCTCAAACGTACGGGCCGCGCGATCACGGTCGGGCATTACACCATGGCGATGGTCGTCACGACGGTCGTGATGATCGTCGCCGCGAAGCTTTTGCTCGGCCTGATGGTGCTCACGAGCGTGCTGGTGGGTCTCGCCGTCGGGGTCGGCCTCCCGCATATCGTGATCGGCTCGATGGGCAAGCGCCGCATCCGCGCCTTTCTCAATCTCTTCCCCGACGCGATCGACCTGATGGTACGCGCGCTGCGCTCGGGCCTGCCGATCAGCGAGGCGATCGTTGGCGCCTCGCAGGAGATCGGCGATCCCGTCGGCGCCGAGTTCAGCACGGTCGAGGGCGGCATGAGGATGGGCCGCGATCTCGACAGCTTGCTGTGGGAAATCGCCAAGCGCATCGACGCCCCTGAGATGCGCTTTTTCATCATCGCCTTGGGCGTGCAGCGCGAAACCGGCGGCAATCTCGCCGAGACCCTCGCCAACCTGTCCGATTTGCTGCGCCGCCGGCGCATGATGGCGCAAAAAGTTCGCGCCATGTCCAGCGAGGCGCGGGCCAGCACGATGATCCTCGGCTCGCTGCCCTTCGTCGTGACGGGGCTCCTGCTTCTGACCTCGCCGACCTACATCAAAGCGCTGTTTACCGACCCCCGCGGCGTCATGCTGATCGGGCTGGCCATCGGCATGCTGGCGACCGGCATCGGCATCATGATCAAGATGGCGAAGTTTGAGATATGACCTTCGATGACTACCTTCCGTTCGGGCTGCACCTGAATGACATCATCGCCCTGATGGCGGGGCTTGCGGTACTGGCGACTTTCTTCGCCGTTTGGCAGGCGCTGCGTGCCAACACCTCGTTCGAGCGCCGGCTGGCGACGATCGCCGACAAGAAGGAGGCAATGCGGCTCGCGGCGCTGGCGACCCGCCGGCAACGCGTCCAGCTGACCCCGGCAAGCCTCATTCGTGAGCTGGTGACGCGGCTCAATCTGTTGCGCTCGCATCACGCCACTGAGGCCCGCATGATGCTGGCGCGTGCCGGTATGCGGTCACGCGACGCGATGATCCGTTATTTGTTCGCGCGGCTGACCCTGCCGTTTGTTTTCGGCCTCGCCGAAGTGATAGACGGCTACACGCTGCACCTGTTGCCGGTGCCGCCGAATTTGCGGCTGCTTGCCGCTGCCGCGGCTGCGCTGTTCGGTTTTTTCGGGCCCGGCATCTACATCAAGAACCGGATCGCCAAACGTCAGAAGCGCATGCAGATGGGCCTGCCGGACACGCTCGATCTGATGATCATTTGTGCCGAGGCGGGACTGAGTCTCGATTCGACATTGGTGCGCGTGTCGCGCGAGTTGGCGGCCGCATGCCCCGAACTCGCTGAGGAACTGGCGATCACCTCGGCTGAGCTCACCTTCCTGCCCGACCGACGTCAGGCATTCGACAACCTCAATGCCCGCACCGACATGGGCTCGATTCGCGGGGTCGTCAACACGCTGATGCAGACCGCGAAGTTCGGCACGCCGCTGGCGCAGTCGCTGCGCGTGCTGGCGACCGAGTATCGCGACGCGCGCATGTTCAAGGCCGAAGAGAAAGCCGCCCGTCTGCCGGCGCTGATGACCGTGCCGATGATCCTGTTCATCCTCCCGACCCTGTTCATCGTGCTAATGGGACCGGCGGCGCTGAACATAATCGACACCTTCAACCGCTCGAGCGGCGGGCCGAAGCACGTCACCGTCGTCACCCATGACGATTCGGGCAGCGATGAGGGGCTCCAACCCCAGCAGCCCGACGTCACCGAGGTCCATGCCGACGACGGCAAGTCGGGCTCCGAAGGCCAGAAGACCACTGGCGCCGCGGAAACGCCTGAGCAGGCGACCGTCGAGCCGGCGGATCAGATCGTCGCCGCCGGGCAGCCGGTCGCGGTCGGCGTCGACGCCCGTGCGCTGGCCGCCAGTTCCGACCTGCGCGTCATTATCGTGCCCAAGGACACACCGGACAGCGTCGCCGACCCGAAGACCTTCTTTGTCGATGCCAAGGCGGTCGCCGCCACGCAGATGCAGGTAGAGCTTGTCGCGCGCACGCCGGGCCCGAGCGAGCTGCGGCTCTATTCGATCCCGCATGGCGGCAGTGATTATGTCGTCTCGGCGCGGATGCCGATGATGGTCACCCCACCAACCTCCGGTGCGTCAACGACGCCGACTCCGGCGACCAAATAGCGCGAGCGATCAGTATTGAGACCGGGCGGCAGCGGTCGCCGAGAGGATTGCGCGGCTGCGAGCATCGGGTGGCAGCCGCCGCAGCGTCTCGTAAAAGGCGAGATTGTGCTGAGCCGCGGCCGCGTCGAGGTCCATGCGCGCCAACTGCATCGCCGATTGCCGATCGCCCTTGAGGCCGTAAATCAACGCCAAGGTCTGCCGCTCCTGCGGCGTAGCGCCCGGCGAGAACGCCAGCGGATGCAGCGTCGCGATCGCCTGGTCGAATTTTTCGGTCAACGCGAGCGACAACGAGAGATTGAGGATCAGCGACCGGTCGGCCGGAGCGATTCGCAGACCCTGCTGGTAGCGGGCCTCCGCATTGGCGTGCTGGCCGATGAAATCGTCGGAAACGCCGATCAGCAGCAGCAACTTGGGATCGTTGGGATTGTCCTTGTAGGCCACCGCCAGCGGGCTGGCGGCAAGATCGGCCCGCCCGGTTTTCAGATAGGCCCTGGCAAGGCCGCGGAGCGCTGACGGGTCGCGTGGGTTGAGCTTCAGCGCGGCGTTGTAGTTGTTGATCGCGTCGTCCGGCTTGCCCATTTCGAGCAAGGTTTCGCCGAGCGCCGTAAGCGGGTCCGGGTTGCTGGGCTCCATCGTCCCGGCATGGCGGTAGAGGCTGACGGCATTGGCGAAATCACCGGCGCTGCGCGACGCCGCAGCAATGTGCATCACCGACGGGTAGCCGAGGTCGGGAGCACTGCCCGTGCGCCCGTCGGTGGCGAGCGGGTCAAGATGCAAGGACGACTTGTCCTCGCACGCCGTCAAGCCGACCATGCTTAGAGCTAGGGATAGGGCGACGGCCACGCTGTCTAAACGCGTCATCCCTCGCCTGCTTGTTCCCTCATTGGCCCCATAGCCGCAACCCGATCGTCCTCAACGGACTATGGGTCGGCTCGGTCATGTCGTCGATGGGTGGAAAAAATCGCCGTTATCGCAATGATTTAGCGTCATCCTGCACAAAGCCGGCGCGGTTTGCGTCGGCGCCGCAGGCGAATCGGAGGCAAAGGTCCGATCGTCAGGCGCCCGTCTGAGCCGCGAGCGCCCGCCGCACCGCGTCAAGCGCCTCCTCAGCGCGCGTCGCATCGGGGCCGCCGGCTTGCGCCATATCCGGGCGGCCGCCCCCACCCTTGCCACCCAGCATCTCGGCGCCGGCGCGAACCAAGCCGACCGCGTCGAAACGCGCGGTCAGGTCGTCGGTGACGGCAACGACAATCGCCGCCTTGCCATCGTCGCGGGATATGACGGCAACGATGCCCGAGCCGATCCGGCGCTTCAAGTCGTCGGCCAGCGAGCGCAACTCGCGGCCCGGCACGTCATCCACCACTCGGCCGTCAAATGCCACATCGCCGATCTTCGCGGCGGCGGGGGCGGCGGCCTGGCCACCACCACCGCTTGCCAGAGCGCGACGCGCTTCGGCCAACTCTCGCTCCAGCCGGCGGCGTTCTTCGACAAGGCTGGCGACACGCGCCGGCAGTTCGGCCGGACTGGTGCGCAGCACGCCGGCCGCCTGCTGCAGCAAATCCTCTTCCTCGGCCAGATAGGCCTCGGCGGCGGCGCCGGTCAGCGCCTCGATCCGCCGCACGCCCGATGCCACCGAACTTTCGCCGACCGTCTTGAACAGGCCAATATCGCCGGTGCGCCGGACATGCGTACCGCCGCATAGCTCGACTGAATAGGGCCGCTGTTCTTTCTCGACCACCCCGTCGCCGGTGCCCATCGCGACGACGCGCACCTCGTCGCCATATTTCTCGCCGAAGAGCGCCATTGCGCCCTCTTCGATCGCCTTTTCCGGGCTGAGGAGGCGAGTCGTCACCTCGCCGTTGTCACGGATGCGGTCATTGACCTCGGCCTCGATCGCCGCGAGGTCTTCATGGCTCACCGGACGCGGGTGGCTAAAATCGAAGCGCAACCGGTCAGGCGCGACCAGCGAACCTTTTTGCGTGACATGCTCGCCGAGCCGATGTCGCAACGCCTGATGCAGCAGATGCGTCACCGAATGGTTGGCGCGCAGCCGCCGCCGGCGCTCGTGATCGACCCGCAGTTCGACGGCATCGCCGACCTTGAGCGTGCCGTGCGCGACCGTGCCGTGATGGACGAAGAGGTCACCCGCCTCGCGGGTCGCGTCGCGCACCGCGACCTCGCCGCCGGCGGCAGAGAACATCGCCCCGATATCGCCGACCTGCCCGCCCGACTCACCGTAAAACGGCGTCTGGTTGACGACGACCACGACCTCGTCACCGGCCTCGGCTGCCTGGACACGCTCCGCGCCTTTGAGGATCGCGAGCACGACGCCTTCGGCATTTTCGGTCTCATAGCCGAGAAATTCGGTCGCGCCGAGTTCCTCGCGCAAGGAAAACCATTGCGCGCCGGTCGCGGCCTCGCCCGAGCCGACCCAGCTGCGCCGCGCTTCTTCGCGCTGGCGCTCCATTGCCGCGTCGAAGCCGGCGATCGCGACCTTGCGACCGCGGCCGCGCAGCACGTCCTCGGTCAGGTCGAGCGGGAAGCCGTAAGTGTCGTAGAGCCGAAAGGCGACCTCACCGGGGAACTCCTGGCTGGGCGACAACCGCCCCTCCTCCTCGTCGAGCAACCGCAGGCCGCGCTCCAGCGTCTGCTTGAAGTTGGTCTCCTCGAAACGCAGCGTCTCGGTGATGAGCGCCTGGGCGCGGATCAGCTCCGGAAAGGCCGCGCCCATCTGCGTCGTCAGCGCCGGCACCAGCCGCCACATCAGCGGCTCCCTGGCGCCGATGATGTGCGCGTGGCGCATCGCCCGCCGCATGATTCGGCGTAGCACATAGCCGCGCCCCTCCTTTGACGGCAGCACCCCGTCGGCGATGAGGAACGCCGAGGCGCGCAGATGGTCGGCGATGACCCGGTGCGACACGGCATGCGGCCCGTCCGCGGCGACGCCTGACACATCGGCCGAGGCCTGGATCAGCGCACGGAACAGGTCGATGTCGTAATTGTCGTGCTTGCCCTGCAGCACCGCGGCGATGCGCTCGAGACCCATGCCGGTGTCGATCGACGGCCGCGGCAGCGGATGACGCCCGGTCACCGTCTGCTCGAACTGCATGAAGACGAGGTTCCAGATCTCGATAAAACGGTCACCATCCTGGTCGGGGCTACCGGGCGGCCCGCCGGGAATCTCGGGGCCGTGGTCGTAGAAAATCTCCGAGCACGGGCCGCACGGGCCGGTCTCGCCCATCGCCCAGAAATTATCGCTGGTCGGGATGCGGATGATCTTCTCTTCGGGCAGGCCGGCGATCTTCGCCCAGAGCCGCGCCGCGTCGTCATCTTCGGAATAGACGGTGACGAGCAGCCGCTCCTTCGGCAGGTCGTATTCCTTAGTAATAAGATTCCAGGCCAGCTCGATCGCCCGGTCCTTGAAGTAATCGCCGAACGAAAAATTTCCAAGCATCTCGAAGAACGTGTGATGCCGCGCCGTATAGCCGACATTTTCGAGGTCGTTGTGCTTGCCGCCGGCGCGCACGCATTTCTGCGAGGTGGTGGCGCGCTGGTAGGGCCGCTTCTCGATGCCGGTGAAGACGTTCTTGAACTGCACCATCCCGGCATTGGTGAAAAGCAGCGTCGGATCGTTACGCGGCACCAATGGGCTCGACGGCACGATCTCGTGACCGTTGGCGGCGAAGTAATCGAGAAAAGCGGCGCGGATGTCGTTGGTCGTCTGCATAAACCCAATTACGGGTCTTCCGCCGGATTTATCAAGTAGGTGCGGACTTACGGCTGGTTCCGCACGTCGATGACCGCCTGGGCGTCGGCATAGGCTCGCCGCCAGCCGGGCTGCGCGTCAAACGCGGCGACGAGCGGAGACTGCGCCTGCAACAAGGCCCAGGCCGGGTGATAGCGGTCGATGAGCCGGCCGAGCGCTATTGCATTGCCGCGCTCCGCGGCGAGGTAGGCGGCGAGGAAATCGTTGCCGTAAAGCTCGACGCGGCCATCGATGAAGACCGGCACGCCGGAGAAGATCAGGTAGCCGCCAAACGCCTCGCTGTTGAAGACAGGCCCAGTGAGATCAAGACGTTGCGCGGCGGTGAGCGCGGCCTGCGGTGTTACCGCGTCGGCGCTCCGGTCGATCGGGCGGAGCAGAGCCAGAAGGCTGACCGCGACCCCAAGCGCGAGCACCAGCGCTAACCCAGGTAGTTGCATCGGCCGGGCAAGCCCGGCAGCGGCGCGCAGCAACGGCGAGCCGGCGGCCGGACGGGTCAGCGCGGCGAGGCGCGGACCGAGACCGGCGGCAACGGCAAGGGGGCTGACAAGGCCGAGCAGATCGGCGTGGCGGACATGCGCGCAAGCCATGTAGCCGAGCAGCAGCAGCAAGGCGAGGCGGGTCCAACGCACATCACGCCAACCAAACGCGAGCAGTGCCGCCGCGCCCAGCAGCCAGGCGCCGAGTGCGGGAAACTGGAAGAAGTCGACCGGCTGCCATTCGCCAAAGCCCGACTGCAGCGCCGGCATCGCCATCAGCCCGAGCGGCTGGAGCAGCGCGATGAGGCCATTCGGGTTGACGAGCGACGCAGCCACAGCGGCAACCACGAACAATGCCCAGCGGCGGATTTCGCCGGCCCGCGAAGCCCCGACAGCGGGATAGAGCGCTGCCTCGCCGCCCAGGTAGCCGGCGAGCGCGATGCCGAACAGAAAGCTGGCGTGTAGGTTGGCCCATAACACGATGACCGGCGGCAGCAGCCAGGGCGGCCCGCGCTCGTCGTCGCGAGCGGCGATCAGCGCGCCGCACCACCACACCATCAGCGGCAGCGCCAGGACATGCGAGCGCGCCAGCAAATGCGGCAGCACGAGCACCGCCCCGGCAAGCGCTGTGATCACCGCCGGCAACGGCTCGAACCGGCGCAGGAGAAACCAGCTCAACAGGCCGATCGCGGCGCCAAAGCAAACCGCGGTGAGAACGACCACCCCGCCCCAGCCCGATACGGCGTAGACCGCAGCCAGAACGATTTCACCCAGCCACTCGCCCGGCGCCCAATGCGTGCCGGCCATCGTGTAGGAGAACGGATCGCCGCTCGGCAGCGCGCGATGCGCCAGCATCCAGCGCCCGGCGGCGATGTGCATATAGGTGTCGGGATCGTGCAACAGCGCCAGCGGTGAGGCCAGGGCGCGAAGCATCGCCAGGAGGCCGACGATCCATGGCCAGGACGGCAAGAGTCGGTGCCACCCGGCGAGGAAGCTACCGGGGATCGCAAGAGGGCGCTGACTGGTTTCTTCGCTCACCGCAAGAGCATCACCCGGCTTGGTTAAGACCCGGTCAATATCGCGAAGATCGGGTTAATGAACCGCCCCGCGATGTCTCTCCATTATCAGGCGGTTCACCGCCTGATATCCGCCTGTTATCGCATCCAGGAACAGGCGGCCGGCCCCGCACCGCGCATCCGCTCCAAGTATCAGGAGGCCAGCCTCCTGATACCCTCCTGTTATCGCGAACGATAACAGGAGGAGGAGCAAGCGGCTGCCCCTCACCCCGACCCTCTCCCCGCCTGCGGGGAGAGGGAGTTACGGCATGACTATTCCTCGCCCACCGCGGCCTCGCCCGGCGCGGCCATCATCGCATCCGCGACAAGGCCCGCGTTGGAGCGGATTTCGTGCTCGACCTGGTCGGCGACGTCGTCGTGCTCCTTGAGATATTGCTTGGCGTTCTCGCGGCCCTGGCCGATGCGCTGGCCCTCGTAGGAGAACCAGGAGCCCGATTTCTCGACCACCCCAGCCTGCACCCCGAGATCGATCAGCTCGCCGGTCTTGGAGACGCCCTCGCCATACATGATGTCGAAATCGACGACCTTGAACGGCGGCGCCATCTTGTTCTTGACGACCTTGACCCGGGTCTGGTTGCCGATCACCTGGTCCTGATTTTTGATCGCGCCGATGCGGCGGATGTCGAGCCGCACCGAGGCGTAGAATTTGAGCGCCTGACCGCCGGTCGTCGTCTCGGGATTGCCGAACATGACGCCGATCTTCATGCGGATCTGATTGATGAAGATGACCATGCAGCGCGAGCGCGAGATCGAGCCGGTGAGCTTGCGCAACGCCTGGCTCATCAGCCGCGCATGCAGGCCCATATGGCTGTCGCCCATCTCGCCTTCGAGCTCGGCGCGCGGCACCAGTGCGGCGACCGAATCGACCACGAGCACGTCGATCGCCCCGGAGCGCACCAGCGTGTCGGCGATCTCCAGCGCCTGCTCGCCGGCGTCGGGCTGGGAAATCAAGAGGTTGTCGATGTCGACCCCGAGCTTCTTGGCGTAGGAAGGGTCGAGCGCATGCTCGGCGTCGACAAAGGCGCAAGTGCCGCCGCCCTTTTGCGCCTCGGCGATGACATGGAGCGCGAGGGTGGTCTTGCCCGAGCTTTCCGGCCCGTAAATCTCGACCACACGGCCGCGCGGCAGGCCGCCAATGCCGAGCGCGATATCGAGGCCGAGCGAGCCGGTGGAAACGACATCGACCTCCATCGCCGCCTCGCGCGAGCCCAGTTTCATGATCGAGCCCTTGCCGAAGGCGCGCTCGATCTGGCCGAGCGCCGCGTCCAATGCCCGCTGCTTGTCCATCGTGTCCTTGTCCAAGAGACGCAAGACCGGTTGGTTCATCTCTCCCCTCCTTATCCCACGGCCGCAGCGGCGGCGCAACGCGATCAGGTGTTGTATGTACGCTTTTTGTTCTTAGAACGCAAGGGGAACTTTTGCTGAGGATTTTACCACGGAGGGCACCGAGATTTCCCGTGTGACGGGATCGCTATGCCAGCACCTTCGCGTCGGTTTGTTTCAGCACTTCGCGCCGTGGATGCGCAGGTCGAGGCCGGCCATGGCGAATCGG
Source organism: uncultured Alphaproteobacteria bacterium (assembly GCA_963712835.1). Taxonomy (GTDB): domain Bacteria; phylum Pseudomonadota; class Alphaproteobacteria; order ATCC43930; family CGMCC-115725; genus DATARH01. The sequence continues at coordinate 414,808 of CAVQJJ010000005.1, forward strand.
GAGCAACTGCACCGTGGGTCCCGGCTTTCGCCGGGACGACGGGGAGCGGGCGCTTTAGCGCCTTACGCGCCGAATGAGCGCGTTGGCTGCGAGGGTCGGGTCGAGCACCTTGCGGGCGCTGTCGGCGGCGGCGACAGGGAGCTTGCCAGCATCGATGAGGCCGAGCTGGGCCAGCACCGAGGCCTGGTCCCAATAGATGTGCTCGTGCGCGAGCTTGCCGTCGCGGAAGCGGACGATGACGACAAGCGCGACCTCGACGCGGCGGCCGGTCGGCGCGATGCCGGGAAGCATCCAATCCATCTCGATCGTGTGGGTGAAGCTGATGACCATCTCGTCGACGAGCTGGTCGGCGCCGATCGTGCGCGAGACCGGGGTCATCGCCATGTCGGGCGGCATCTTCGGGATGAAATGCGTCGAATAGAACCGACGCAGCTCGTCATGACCGCGCCCACCGGTCAGCACCGGGACATGATCGACATAGGCGTCGAACACCATCGTCGCGAGCGTCTCGTCGGTGTTCTTGGTGTCGAATTCGTGGCGGATATGCTCTTCCCACAGCGCAACCAGCTCGTCCGGCGTCATGGCAGCCTCCCCCAGTGATTTGGGGACAGGATTCACCACGAAGCCGCGAAGGGCACGAAGAAAAAGAAAACGCCTCGACACGGAGAACGCCGAGGATGCGCAGAGGGCGCGAAGCGCGAGTTTACCTTATCGCACAGGTCAATTTATTGCGGCTTCGCCGCGATGGGACCTCGCGTTCTTCGCGGACCCTTCGCGTCCTCAGTGTTGAAGCGTTGTCTTTTCGATGTCGCTGCTGTGCGCCGGGAGACGTGGATGCCCGGGTCAAGCCGGGGCAAGGCGAAGAGGAAGGAATCCTTAAGACGGCTCGCCGTCGATGACTTCCTTGACCTTGCTGGCAAGCTGCTTGAGCGAGAACGGCTTGGGCAGAAAGTGGATGTTGCTGTCGCTGTCGAGGCGTTGGCGGAAGCTGTCCTCGGTGTAGCCGGAAATGAAGATGACCTTCATGTCCGGATGGGTTTCGCGTACCTCGCGCACGAGGCCGGGGCCGTCCATCTTGGGCATCACCACGTCGGTGATGAGCAGGTCGATCTTTTCCGCCGTCTCGCCCATCAGTTCGAGCGCCGCCTCGCCGCTGCGCGCCTCAATGACGTTGTAGCCTTTGTTGCGCAGCGCGCGGGCGCCAAAGATGCGCACCGGGTCCTCGTCCTCGACCAGCATCACGGTGCCGGTGCCGGTGGTGTCCTGCACCGGCGGCGCATCGGCCGGGTCGCTGCGCGCGGCGGCGGCGATATCGCTCTGCTGATAGCGCGGCAAATAAATCTGGAAGGTCGCGCCCTTGCCCTTCTGACTGTCGACAAAGATAAAGCCGCCGGTCTGCTTGACGATGCCGTAGACGGTCGAAAGACCGAGCCCGGTGCCGGAGCCGATCTCCTTGGTCGAGAAGAACGGCTCGAAGATGCGCTCGAGGTTTTCCTTGGGGATGCCGATACCGGTGTCGACGACCTCGATCACCACATAGTCGCCGGCCGGCAAGGTCTCGGCGCCACGGCGCATCGGGCCGCCTTGCGTGTGGTTGGCGGTGCGGATGGTCAGCGTGCCACCGCCCGGCATCGCGTCGCGCGCGTTGACCGCGAGGTTGATGATGACCTGCTCGAGCTGGCCCTGGTCGACCTTGGCGAGGCCGAGATCGCGGCCGTGCACGACCTTCAGCTCGATATTCTCGCCGATCAGGCGGCGCAGCAGATGCGACAGCTCGACCAACACGTCGGTGATGTCGAGGATGCGCGGCTGCAAGGTCTGCTGGCGCGAGAAGGCCAAGAGCTGACGCACCAGATTGGCGGCGCGGTTGGCGTTCTGCTTGATCTGCATGATGTCGGCGAACGAGGGATCGCCGGGCTTGAAGCGCATCAGCAAGAGGTCGCAGAAGCCGATCATCGCGGTCAGCAGATTGTTGAAATCGTGCGCGACGCCGCCCGCAAGCTGACCGACCGCCTGCATTTTCTGCGACTGGGCGAATTGCGCCTCGAGGTTCTTCTGCTCGCTGACGTCGATGAAATGCAGCATCAGCGCGCCATCGCCGCCGTCGACCCCGTCGAGCCGGCTGAGGAAGAGAACGCAGGTCTTGTGCTGCGGGCCGCGGATGCGAAGCTCGATTGGGCCGGGCAGGATGCCGCCCTCCGCAGCGCCGGCCAGCTTTACCGCGAGATCCCGGCGGTCGTCCTCGTGCACGAAGCCGATCAGCGGCTCGCCGATCAGGTCGCTCGGCGCGGCACCGAACAGCTCGGCGAGCTGGCGGTTCGCCTCTTCGAGACGGCCGTATCGGTCGATCAGGGCGATGCCGATCGGCGCATTGGCGAAGAAGCGCTGGAAGCGCTCACGCGACAGGCGCAGAGCCGCCTCCCATTCGCGCTCCGGCGTCAGGTCGCGGACGATCGAATGGGTGCGCAACTCGTCGTCCGAGCCAAGGACGCTCTGGCCGATCCAGGCATGAATCACCCGGCCGTCGCGGCTCTTCAACACCACCTCGCCGCGCTGCGCGTCGCCGGCGCGGCCGCCGAACGGGTCGGAGGGCAGCGCGCCCGCAGCCGGCGGCGCGGCGAGAAACTCGCCGAGCCGCGCGTCGCCGCCGACAAGTTCGGCCGGGGTCGCGCCGAGCCAGCGCGCCAAGGTCGGATTGACGAACTGGAAGCGGCCGTCGGCATCGACCGAGTAGAAGCCGATCGGCGCCTCGTCGAGGAAATCGACGAGACGATTGCGCTCGTCGCGAATCACCCGCTCCATCTCGTGGCGCGCGGTGATGTCCTGGATGTGCCAGAAACTGTAGCCCGGCCGACCGGGGATCGGGTTGACCGCGACATTGAACCACCCCGCCGCGGCCCCACGCGCGTCCTTCAAAGGCACGGCGGCGATGGCGCGTGCGCCGGCCATCGCCTGACTGCGCAGACGCTGGAAGTCGATGCCGGCCTCGAGATCGGCGACCGCCGCCGCCATGCGGTCGAGCGGCGCGCCGCCATCGGGCGCGAAGAAGCTGACGAAGGCGGAGTTTGCATAGGCGATACGGCTGTCCGGGCCGACGATCATCTGCGCGTCTGGCGAGGCCTCGAGCGCCTGGCTCAGAATGTCGACATGACGGTCGAGCCCGCCATGCACCCAATGCGCGGCGATCGCGGCGACCCCGATCACCGCCGCCAGCGCGGCGATGCCGACCACAACCGCGACCACCCGCACGCCGGAAATCACCTCGGCGGTATAGAGAATAAAGACGCCGATACCGATCGCGGCGAGGATCACCGCTGCCTGGGCCAGCACGCCAACCCATGCGGGACGGCTGCGCTCAGCCCGCCATTGCGCTAGGCGACGGGACGCTGCGCTGTAGGCGACCATCTCCGTCACAGCCTCACCCGTTACACCCTCCACAAGGATAACGCATTGTGCGGAGGCTTGCGCTAACGGAAGGTTAACGAAGATTTACGACCGGCAATAATTCGCGCGGTCCCCTACCCGGCCCGGAGGGGCAAGCCGGAAGCGCGATGCGCTTCCCTAGTTCTGCGCCAGCCGGTGACAAAGATGGGCGAGGACGGGTTCGCGCAGCCGGCGCGCCGCCGCCTCGCAGGTAACCCAGCGGGTCGCGCGCTTTTCTTTTTCCGGCCAGTCGGAAAGCGTCTCGGCGACCTCGAGCAGGTAAATCCACACCTCGATCACCTCCGGCAGCGGCGAATTCGTCCGTCGCTTTTCGGCGCGAAACACGCCGACCGAAAACGGCGAAACGTGACCGACCACGCCCGCCTCCTCGAAGGCCTCCTTCACCGCGTTCTCGCGAAAGCTGAGATGCGGAACGACCCGGCCTTTCGGGATACCCCATTTCTTCGACCGCCGGCGGGTTATCAGCAGGACGCGGGGATCGCCGTTGCCTTCACGGCGAAAGGCCAGCACGCCCGACTCCAGGGTCGTCGGCCGCGCCTGCGGCATCGGCGGGGCGGCCTGCTGCGCCGACATCATCTCCGCCGCGAGCGGCATCGTCAAAAGCGCGTCCTTGAAGGATTCCCAAGGCTGGACCTTATCCCCCGGATAACGCTTCTTCGGTTTGCCGGGGCGCTGCGACTGGCGCTTCGCCGCCTTTTTCCGCGACCGGCGAACTTCCGCCAGCTCGATAATTTGAGCCATCGATACGCCCTACCTACTGATACGCTTTCGCCTTGGCCCTTGAGGTTCGGGCACGAAACAATAGTGTCATAAAAGCCATGCGCCAACGACGGCACCAGCGAAAGTAACGCGGCCGGGGCCTGCCGCACATCGTTACTGCAGGAAGAGTGGACGGCTGACCGATGCAAAAGGCGAATCGGGCCGCAGGTCAGTCGTCGCGGTGGGTGCGCTCCATGCGCTCGTGACGTTCCTGCGCTTCGATCGATAGCGTCGCGATCGGCCGCGCTTCGAGCCGGCGAATTCCGATCGGCTCGTCGGTCTCCTCGCAATAGCCGTAAGTTCCAGAATCAAGGCGGGCGAGCGCGGAGTCGATCTTGGAGATGAGCTTGCGCTCGCGGTCGCGGGTGCGCAACTCGATCGAACGCTCGGTTTCGAGTGAAGCCCGATCCGTCAGATCAGGCTTCAGCAAACTTTCTTCTTGAAGAGAGCGCAAGGTCTCGGCGGAATCGGCGAGAAGTTCGGAGCGCCAGCGGAGCAGTTTTTGTCGGAAGTACTCCGTCTGTAACGGGTTCATGAACTCTTCGTCTTCGGATGGACGGTAAGTTTCCGGCAAAGTCGGACGCATCTCAGCCCCGAAACCCCGTTAGCAACGGCGGCGGAGTATATAAACCGACCCTCAGCGGATCAACCTGCGTGAATCACATACAGCTATGTTCGGGCACAGGAAAAAGCTTGTTGATTCGGCTGACGATTCACATTACCAACGTCATCCGCCGCGGCTGACTACAGAGCGACGACCCAGCATCTTTAAACTAAAGGACGCGATTAACCTCGCCAAATGCCGGCTGTTGATTTCAATTCGGCAATAATTAACTGTTATCGAAAATTTTTACCAGGATTTTATCTATAATTCCCGGAATTTAACCATAAGTAATTGGCTTCGCCGTTTAGTATTTAATTAAGGCGCGAACGCTATTTTCTCGCACATGGAAAGCAACTCCGCGCTCAAGGACATGGCCAATATCGATCCTATCGACGTCTCGGCGTTTCCCCCCGCCACCTCCGTCGAACTGCCGTCGCCCAATACCAAGCGTTGGGTAGTGCGGCGCAAGGCGGTTGTCGTCGCCGCGGTGCGCAGCGGCGCGCTCAGCCTGCAGGAAGCCTGCCGGCGCTACAATTTGTCGGTCGAGGAGTTCCTCGCCTGGCAGCGTTCGATCGACCGCTACGGCGTCCCCGGACTGCGCGTCACCCGACTGCAGATCTATCGCGACACCGACGCGCTGCGCGCCGCGAAGTAGTTCGTCGGATAAGGCCGGGCCGGCCCCGGCCTTATCATTTTTGGCGGCGGCGCGCTAACCCGGCGCGCGCAACGTCACCAGCTTCAGCAGATCGTCGACGACAAAACGGCTGGCGACGAGCTCCAGGCCAGCAGCCGGGACATGGCGTTCAGTCTGCCGATCGAAGCTTGCGCCATAGGCCCAAGCGATCCACGGCTGCCAAAGCCGGGTTATAAAGCGACGCAACCAGCCTTTTGGGCGGACATATTCGAGCAGGCGAATAAGCCCGCCGGGTTTGACGACGCGGCCAAGCTCGCGTAGAGCCGGCACCTGCAATTCGTCGGGCAGCACGCAAAACAGAAAGCTCGCGACCGCCGCGTCGAACGACCCGGCGGGAAACTGCAAGTCGGTCACATCCATTTGATAAAGCTGACCGGTCGCCGCCAAGGTCGGGCAGCGAACCCGCGCGCGGGCGAGCATCGCAGGGCTCGTGTCGATCCCCGAAACATTCGCGTCCGGCGGGTAATAGGCGCAGTTGCGACCGGTGCCGACCCCGGCATCGAGCAGCCGGCCGCCGAGGCTGTCGAATAGTAAGGGCCGCAGCCCGGCGTAGCGTTTCCGCTCAAACGGACGGTCGAGGAAATCGTAGAACGGCGCGATGCGCTGATAACGCGTGAGGTTTGCCGTCATCCGAACAGCTCACCGGCGACGACAAGGCCGCTGGCGGAAAGAAGCTGGCGGCCCTGCCGGGTCTCGCCGAGCACGTCGCGGTAGTCGAACGCCCCTTCGGCGAGGTCGAGGATGCTGGCGTCGCCCACGGCGCCGACCGTGAAATGGCCGATATCGTCGCGGCCGATCGCCTTCGCGGGCGCCTCGGTCGAGGCGCGGATCACATCGGCGAGCGACATGCCAAGCGACAGCAGCTTCGACATCGTCGTGATCTGGTCGAAGGCCGGGCCGTTGATCGACAGCGCGTGGACATCGCTGGAGATGACGTCGGGCAGGAACCCGGCAGCGAGCATGCCCTCCGCGGTGCGGAAGCCGAACGAGCCGCCGCCATGCCCGATATCGAACACGACGCCGCGCTCGCGCGCCGCCGCGATCTCCTCGCGCACCCCGCCGTCAGGCGCAACCGGCGCGTTGGGAAACGGCCGGAAGCAATGGGTAAGGATGTCGCCCGGCCGCAGGCGCGAGACGACTTCGAGCCGCGACGGCGGCGGATGGTCGAGATGCGCCATGACCGGCAGCCCCACCTCCTCTGCCACCTCGATCGCGATGTCGAGCGGGGCGATCCCCGAATTGCCGCCGGCGGTTCGTCCGACCCGCACCTTGACGCCGACGATGAGGTCGCGATTGGCATTGACGACACGCACGCAATCGCGCGGCTCGAGCAGGCGCAGATCGGCGCACTCGCCGACCATCACCGTCGTCGAGAAGGCGAAGATGCCGGCATGCGACACGTTGAGGATCGGCAGGATGCGCACCGGCGACGGCTCGATCACGTGCCGGCGGAAGCCGTGGAAATTGCCGGGGCCCGAGCTGCCGGCATCGACAAAGGTGGTGGTGCCGCTCTTTTTGGCGATGTCCGCCGCATCGACCCCCAGCGACGTGCCGCCCCAATAGACGTGGGTATGCAAGTCGATCAGCCCAGGAGTGACGATCTTGCCGGCAACATTGACGGTCTTGGCGCCGGCATACGTGAGGTTACGGCCGATTTCGGCGACCTTGCCGTCCTTGAAGGCGATGTCGGCGATCTCGTCGCGCCCGTTGGCGGGGTCGATGATGCGCCCGCCGGTAAGGATGAGATGCGTCATGGCTGCTCCGAAATTAGCGGAGCGAGCCTACACGAGCCGAATTGACGGTGAAGCCGATAAATTCGGCGAAAGCGATGCTTACCGGAGAGGCCCTGAGGTCACTTTGTGGTGAATTTTTGGGAAACGGATACCAGCCCCTCAAAAGGCCGACCGTGCGAGGCGGGGGTGGAGAGCCTTCCCCCAAAGGCGCTACCGATGATGACGGCCTCCCCCAAGGCGGTCATCGAACCCCACGCCTCGCTGCCGGGTCGACGGCAAAGGGATTGTGGCTCTTGAGGGGAGAGGCCTCAACCTATTGTGCTAAGAATGTCCTAACCCTCTGCATTTAAGCGATTATCGCCGATGCCGCGGGCTTGACGAAATGCGGGAAAAGCGACTCGATCGGCAAATCGCCGATATGGCCGCTGGGCTGCGTCAAGAAGAAGGGCATTCACATCAGCGATAGTGGCTGATTTTTTAACACAATGCGGGCAGACTGGCGCGATGGTCGTTCCCCAGACCCGCTTCGCGCGCAGTCGCAACGTTCGTATCGCCTATCAGGTGCTCGGCGATGGTCCGTGCGATCTGGTGGTCGTTCCAGGACTGGTGTCCCATCTCGGGCTGATCTGGGACGATCCCGACCAGGCGCAATTCTACGAGCGCCTGGCGGCTTTCGCCCGGCTGATCCTCTACGACAAGCGCGGCACCGGGCTATCCGACCGCGCCGCGGCGATCCCGGCGATGGACACCCGCATCGCCGATACGCTGGCGGTGATGGATGCGGCCAGGTCGACGCGGGCCGCTGTCCTCGGCATCTCCGAAGGCGGCAAGATGGCCCTCACCCTCGCCGCCAGTCATCCGGGCCGCGTCCGAGCGCTCGCGCTTTACGGCGCCTTCGCGCGCAGCCCGACACAGGAATGGCCGCCGTCGCAGGTGGCGTCGCGCTTCAACCTGATCGAGCGCGCCTGGGGCACCGGCCTGTTGCCGCCGACGATGGCGCCGAGCCGGGCGCGCGACGAGAATTTCCGCCGCCTCTGGGTGCGTTTCGAGCGCGAAAGCGCCAGCTCCGCGATCGCCGGGGCGCTCCTGCGCATGGATCATAATGTGGACGTCAGCGGTGTCCTGCCCGCCGTGCGGGTGCCGACGCTGGTGATGCACCGCGCCGGCGACCAGCGCATCGGCGTGGAATACGGCAGAGAACTCGCCGCGCGAATGCCGGCGGCGCACTATATCGAACTGCCCGGCGAGGATCATCTGCCGCATACCGGCGACAGCGCGCGCGTCATCGCCGAAATCGAGGCGTTTCTGACGAATATGTTGAGCGGCGCTGCCAGCGCGGCAGCCTAGCTTTGGGTCATGCCGGGTACGCGGGGTAGCGATCGCCGAGGCGATCGAACATCCCGACAAGGGTGTCGCGCCAGCGCCGGAGGGCGGTGCCCTCAGCGAGAAATTCATCGCGACAGCCCAGCCGCGCATATTGGAACATCGAGAACACGATGTAGTCGACATAGCCCGGCGCGGCGCCGGCGACATAAGGCTGCTCGGCCAGAGTGCGCTCCAGCGGCTCGGTGATCGCGGCGAATTCGGCGAACCAGCGCGGCCGGTCGGCGCAATATTCCTCCAGCGTGCAGCCGAAAGCCGCCTCGCGCGAACTGCGGTAATAGGCGCGGTCGCCGGCATCGAGGCAGACCAGGAAGTCGGCCGCAATCAGCCGGCGGATCGCGGCGCCGAGCGTCTGGTCCGCCCAGTGGTTGACGAGCCGCGTCGCCGCCCGCCCACCGCCGGGAAAGAGGCTCGGTGCATCCGGGAAGCGGTCCTCGAGATAGCCGGCGATATGCCAGGAGTCGTGCACGACCGTATCGCCGTCGGTGACGATTGGCACGAAATGTTGTCCGCTGAGCGAGCGGATGGTCTCGACATCGGCGAAGCGGACATGACGGAACTCGGGCGTGACGCCTTTGTGCGCCAGCGCATAACGGACGCGCCAGGAATAAGGGCTCGGCCGCCGGCCCTGATGGCCGATGCGCTCGTACATGGTGAGGGTCATGGCGGATCCTCTCAGCGGTATTGTTACGCACTCTTTCGCCGCCGGCGGCGATTGACAAGCCCGGCGCCCGGCGGCTCTGATCGCGGCCGTCGAATTCTATTTCAGCGGGAGGAAACCCTTGGCCAAATTTCGCGTAGCGACCCCTGCGGGCGCGAGTTTCACGGTTGCCGGCGGCGGCTACGGCTACGAGATGGAAGCGCTCACCCCGATCGATGCCGAAATCTACGAGATTCCGGCCGGCAGCGAGGACGATTTCGTCACCGCGGCCAAGGACTGCGACGCGCTCTACGCCAAGGGGCGGCCGATCACCAAGAAGATGATCGACGGGCTGCAGCGCTGCAAAATCATCTCGCTGGGCTCGGTCGGCGTCGACACGGTCGATGTCGAGGCCGCGACCGCCAAAGGCATCCCCGTCACCAACTGTCCCGACACTTTTATCGAGGAGGTTGCCGACCACGCGATGCGGCTCATCCTCGCCACGCATGGCCGCCTCGTCGAGCAAGACCGCATGGTGCGCGAGGGCCGTTGGTCGGAAGGCCGGCCGGCGCTGTTGAAGATTCCGCGACTGCGCGGGTTGACGTTGGGCCTCGTCGCGTTCGGCCATGTCGCGCGCGCGGTCGCCGAGCGGGCGAAACCGTTCGGGCTGCATATCTGCGCCTATGACCCGTTCATTGAGGAGATGGTGATGACCGAGCGTGGCGTGGAGCCGGTCAGCCTGCCCGAGCTCTTGGCGCGCGCCGACATCATCTCGATGCATTCGCCAGCGACCGCCAGCGCGCAACGGATGATCCGCGAAGAGCATTTCGCCCAGATGAAACCGACCGCGATCTACATCTCGACGGGGCGCGGCCCGACCACCGACGAGACCGCGCTGATCAAGGCGCTCGACGAAAAGAAGATCGCCGCGGCCGGGCTCGATGTGCTCGAAACCGAGCCGCCGGGCGGCAACAACCCGCTGCTGCGCATGGACAATGTGATCCTGACGGCCCATGTCGCCTCGGCGACCTCGCGCTTCGACCCGTTCCGGCGGCGCCGCGTCGGGCTCGAATTGTCGCTGGCGCTGACCGGCCGCTGGCCGATGTCGTGCGTCAACCCGACCGTGCTAATGAAAAGCGACCTCAAGCGCTGGCAGCCGGTCTCGATGGAGCGCGGGCCGAACTCGTAACTTACCCCGTCGTTGCGACTCCGGCAAAAACCGGGGAAAGCAATCCCCGCAGCAATGCTCCTGTGAAGGGGATTGCCGCGTCGCCTTCGCTCCTCGCAATGACAGCGAGATGGAGAGCGCTCCATGACCGACCCGATCCGCTATCCCGACCCCGCGTTCCAGATCCTCGACCCACGGTTCGCGGGACTGGTGCTGGCGAATACGCCGGTGCAGCGCATCGCCGGCGACTGCCTCTTCACCGAGGGGCCGGTGTATTTCGGCGATCTGCACTGCCTGTTGTGGAGCGACATCCCCAACGACCGGATCATGCGCTGGGATGAGGAGACCGGCGCGGTCAGCGTGTTCCGGCGGCCCTCGGGCTACGCCAACGGCAACACGCGCGACCGCCATGGGCGGCTCGTCACCTGCGAGATGGATGCCCAACGGCTGACCCGCACCGAATACGACGGGTCGATCACCGTGCTGGCCGACAGCTTCGAAGGGAAAAAGCTGACCGCGCCCAACGATGTCGTCGTGAAGTCGGACGGGTCGATCTGGTTCTCGGACAATGGCGCCGGGACGCGCGGCAACTATCTTGGCCACACGGCGCCGCAGGAATTACCGTTCCGGGTCTACCGCATCGATCCGCATACCAGCAAGATAACGGTCGTCGTCGACCAGGCGCAGCAGGCGCGGCCGAACGGACTCGCCTTCTCACCCGACGAGACGCGGCTCTATGTCGTCGACACCCCGGGCGGCGACAAGACGACCTATGTCTACGATGTCAGCGATGACGGCACGCGACTCGCCAACGGCCGGGTCTTCTTCAACGAGATGCCGGGTTATGGCGACGGCCTTCGCGTCGACACCAACGGCAATGTGTGGAGCGGGTTCTCGGGCGGCGAGGGCCAGGACGGGGTCGCCGTGCACGCGCCCGACGGCACGCTGATCGGCCGCATCCTGCTGCCAGAACGCTGCGCCAATGTCTGTTTCGGCGGCCGCAAGCGCAATCGCCTGTTCATGGCGGCGTCACAATCGATCTACACCTGTTATGTCGAGGCGCAGGGAGTGTTGGGCGGCTAGCGCGCTCCGCGCAGCGCGGCCTGCACGGCGGTATCGAGCGCTGACAGAAAACGCGAGCGATCCGACTTCGCGAAAGGCGGCGGCCCGCGACCGGTCTCGCCCAATTCGCGCAGATGACGCGCGACCTCGCGGCCGGCGAGAGCGCCGGAAATGTTGGCCTCGGTGAACGGCCGGCCATTGGGCGGCACGACGCGCGCGCCTTTCGTCAGGCAACGCGCGGCGAGCGGAATATCGCCGGTAACGCAGATGTCGGCCGAAGTAATGCGCTCGGCGATCCAATCGTCGGCGGCGTCCATCGCCTCGCCGACCATCACCATCTCGACAAACGGCAGCCCCGGCGGCCGGATCGGCCGCGACCCGTTGGACACGACATAGACGCCGACACCCAGCCGGCCGGCGACGCGGTACACCTCCTCGCGCACCGGGCAGGCATCTGCATCGATGTAGATCGCAGTCATACCCTCACCCTTCCTAGGCCCTGCGGGCGCGGGCCCCTTCCCTCTCCCGCATGCGGGAGAGGGTGGCGAGCGACGGCATCGCCGGCGCGAGCCGGGTAAGGGTCAGTACGGGCTGGAGCTGCTGCCGCCCGCGCCGGGCTTGGCCGCGACGCCGGTACGCATCTCCTGCACCGCGGCGGCGGCGCCCATCGTCACGAAACGCGTATCGCCGCCGACCGTGACGAATTTGAAGCCCATCCCGATCCCCTTCAGCGCATAGGCCGGAGAGGCGCAATGCAGGCCGGGGACGATGTTGTGCCGCTTACAGGCGTCGAGCACTTTGTTGAGCAGGACCATCATCCACTCGTCGGGCTTGTCGCCGCCGGGCGGATAACCGTGCGAGATCGACAGGTCGCTCGGGCCGATATAGACCGCGTCGAGGCCCTTGACCGAGCAAATCTCGTCGAGATTGGCGATCGCCTCCTGCGTTTCGATCATGCCGAGCGCAACGACGATATCGTTGGCCTTGGCATGGTAATCCGGGCCGCCATAGAGCGCAGCGCGGATCGGCCCCGAGGAGCGGCTGCCGACCGGCGCGTAGCGCATCGACGAGACGAATTTCTCGGCCTCGGCACGATTGTTGATCATCGGGCAGATGATGCCGTAGGCGCCGGCGTCGAGCGCCTTCTGAATGTAGGCCGGGTCGTTCCACGGCACGCGCACCAGCGGCGTCGTGTTGGTGGTCGAGATGCCTTGCAGCATATGCACCATCATCTGGTAGTCGATCATGCCGTGCTGCATGTCGACGACCAGCGAATCCCAGCCGGCATGCGCCATCACCTCGGCCGAGAAGCTCGACGGGATGCCGAGCCAGCTGTTGATGACGGGCTTGCCCGCCGCCCACAATTCCCGCACTCCGTTGGGGCGCGCCATGGGTTCCTCCTCATGTTCGATTAGGTCGGAGGGCGATCCCGCCAGCTTGACGCCGGCGAGTCAAGCGCGGGTCGGCCGACGGCATTTATTTGCTGTTCCTGCAGCGAGCCTGCAGCAAATCTCAGCCCGTCGTGACGGGCTATTTCCGGAACGCTACACCGCGAATTTGGCGAAATTGCAGGCGGAGTGCCGGAGGCGCTGCCCCTATCGGCTCAGGCCGGCGACGTGGCCGGCTTCGGCCTCGGCGAGGGCGACGCGCACCTTCACCGCCAGCTCGTGCTGGTGAAAGGGCTTGCCGATGACGTGGCTTTCGCTCACCCCGGCGAGCGCGGTCAGGTCGGCGAAGCCGGTGATGAAGAGGGTCGGCAGCAGCGGCTTCGTCGCCTGCACATGGCGGGCGATGTCGGCGCCGCTCATGCCCGGCATCGCGTAATCGACCAGCATCAGGTCGATCTTGGGCTGGTGTTCAAGGAGTTCGAGCGCCGCGCCGCCGCTGCCGGCTTCGTACACCCTGTAGCCCAGTTCACGCAGCATCGCCGCGGTGATCTCGCGCACCCCGTCGTCGTCATCGACAACCAGGATCGAGGCGTGACCGGGCGCGCCCATCGCGAAGGCGTGCGGAGGCGGTGCGCGATCTTCGATACGGGCCTGGGTGCGCGGCAGATAGATAAACACGGCGGTACCCCTGTCGAGACGAGACTCGATGCGCACTCCGCCGCCGGATTGCTTGGCAAAGCCGAGCACCTGGCTCAGCCCCAGCCCCGAGCCCCTGCCGACCTCCTTGGTGGTAAAGAATGGCTCGAAAGCCCTTTGGCGAACCTCCTCGGTCATGCCCGTGCCGGTATCACGGACACAGATCGACACGTAATCGCCGGCCGGCGGCTCCTCCGGGTAGAAGGGGCGGCGGATCGTGACGTTCGCGGTCTCGACCATCAGGTTGCCGCCGGCCTCCATCGCGTCGCGCGCGTTGATCGCAAGGTTGAGCACCGCCAGCTCGAGCTGCGTCGGATCGACCAGCGCCGGCTGCAGGCCCTGCTGCAGCCGCGTATTGATGCCGACCCGGCCGCCCATCGTACTTTGCAGCAGGTCGCCCATGCTGGAGACGATCTCGTTGAGGTCGAGCGATTTCGGCTCCAGCCGCTGACGCCGCGAAAATGCAAGGAGCTGATCGGTCAGCTTCGCGCCCCGCTCGGTCGCGCTGCGCATGTAGTCGAGCCGGCGCATCAGCTTGCCGTCAATGCCGGCGGCGGCAAGGCCGCGCTCGAGAAAAGTGAGGTTACCGAGCACCACGGTCAGCAGATTGTTGAAATCGTGTGCGACGCCCGAGGTGAGCTGACCGACCGCTTCGAGCCGCTGCATCTGGCGCAGGGTGGATTCGATCTTCTCGCGTTCCTCGATCTGGGCGAGCAATTGCCGATTGGCCGCGCCGAGCTCGGCGGTGCGCTCGCTGACGCGCGATTCCAGCTGCTCGTTGAGCCGGCGGCATTCGTACTGGCGCTGCCGCCCGCGCAAACCCGTCTGGACGACGCTGATCAGCGTCGTCGGATGAAACGGACGCTCGAGAAAGGTCACATTACCGAGGCTGCGCATCAGCGCCACCGCGGCAGGATTGCGCTCAAGTCCGCCGCCATGCCCGGTGAGTATCACGAACGGGAAGTCGGACCATGGCGGCTGCGCCGCGACCCACTCTTCGAGAGCGCGCGAGTCGGCGGTGCGGATCGCCTCCTCGGTGATGATGGCAACATCGGCGCCTCGGACGATCTCGCCGATCAACTCGTCCACGTCGGCGCAGATGTCACTGCCGAGATAGGCGTCGGCGAGGATTTCGCGCGCCACCGCCGCATCGCGCCCGCGCGGGGCCAGTATCAGGGTCCGATCGAGCGCGTCTACCGGAGCCTCGCTCAAGCCTGTGCCCCTACCAGCGGGGAACGGCCGCCGGCGCGCAGAGATTGCAGCGCCACCGTGGACCTGCCGGCGCCCGGGCTGCCTTCGAGAAGATGCAGGCGATTGCGGGCCAGGCCGCCGCAAAGGACATGGTCGAGCCCCGTTACCCCCGTGGACGCCCGCGACAACAAATCTTTCGTACTCATGGTCGAAAGTTCTACTTGATGGTTGCTTTTCCGATGGTTCTCCTGCGCCGCCGCCCCCGAGACGGCACGCACAGGCAGAACAATGCGATTCCGCGAAGGTTCCTCAACAAGCGTAGGGGTTTGGTTCGCCGCCGGGCAGGGCAGCCATGTCAGGGAAAGAGGCTCGTGCGTTGAACGTCGAGCGGGTGATCGATCAGCGGCGTGACCCGCTGGATGAAGCGTCTTGTATGCGGCTCCCCGGCATGGAGACGCCCGCCCCACAATTTGGTCTACCCCAGCACTTCCCGGTTGATGACATTGTCCTTGATCGGCTTGCCGTCGAGGATCGAGAGGATGTTCTGCACCGCGACGAGACCCATGCGGTCGACCGCCTCACGGGTGACGCCGGCGACATGGGGGGCGGCGAGGAAATTGGGCAGGGTCAGGAGGGGGTTGTCCTGCGGGGTCGGCTCCTCGACGAAGACGTCGAGCGCGGCGCCGGCGATGCGGCGCTCTTTCAGCGCGTCGTAAAGCGCCTTCTCGTCGACGATACCGCCGCGCGCGGTATTCACCAGGAAGGCGGAGCGTTTCATCTTGCCGATCCGCGCGGCGTTGAACAGGCCGACGGTCTCGGGTGTCTTCGGGCAGTGGATGGTGATGAAGTCGGCCTTGGCGACCGCGGCGTCGAGATCCTCCACCGGCTCGTAGCCGTTGCCGCGGATCGTCTCGGAATACATGTACGGGTCGTAGATCATGACATTGGTCTCCATCGCCGCGAAGCGACGCGCCGAGCGCGTGCCGATCTTGCCGAAGCCAATGATCAGCACCGTCTTGCCGTAGAGATCGACCGGCATGTCCTTGTAGCGGTCGTTCCAGCGGCCCTCCTTGACCAGCGCATCCATCGCCGCGCCCTTGCGCGCGAGGCTCATGGTGAGGAACACGCCCGCCTCGGCGACCGAGACGGAGTTGGCCGTGCCGCCGATCATCAGCGGCACCTTGCGCCTTGTCAGCGCCGGGACATCGACCGCGTCGTAGCCGACGCCGATGCGCGAGACGACTTGAAGCTGCGGCCCGGCATCGAGCTCGGGATCGGAAAACGGCTGCACACCCAGGCAGATGCCGCGCACGTCTTCAAGCAGCTTGTGAAACTCGGGCTTGGGAATACCGGGCTGAAATTCGACGCCTTCGAGGTCGTCGCGCTGTTCGATCAGCGCCCAGCCGGCCTTCGACATGGTCGTCGGCGCCATGATTTTCTTGCGGTTCGGATTGGCGGACTGGGCCACTGGGCGATCTCCCCTCAAACGTCATTGCGAGCGCAGCCGAAGCAATCTCTTGCGGTGTTTGCGCGGACGACGAGATTGCCGCGTTGCTCCGCTCCTCGCAACGACGCTTATGGGCCGAACACCAGATTAGGTAGCCAAAAGGTCGGCGCCGGCCAGTAGGTGATGAGGCCGAGCACCAGCAAGAGGATGACGAGGAACGGCAGGATGCCACGGATCACCTCGCCGATCGGCGCGTCGGAGATCGTCGACAACACATAAAGGTTGAGGCCGACCGGCGGGTGCACCAGCCCGACCTCCATATTGTGCGTGAAGATAATGCCGAGATGCACCGCATCGACGCCCAGCGGCGCCAACACCGGCGCGAGGATCGGCATCACCAGCAGCAGCGCGCCGACCACCACCTCAAGGAAGCAGCCTATGATGAGGAGCAGGATGTTCTGCGCGTCTCGCTCGATACCGTGCCGTCGCACCCGCGCAACACCGCCTTCCACGATCTCCTGCCCAAGGTCGAGGCGGCTCGGCGGCGCCGGCGCGGCAGATAATGCGGCATGGCGAGCGGCAGCGCTGTCGCGGCCATCGCGGCGCCAAAGGCGCGGCGGGCGCAACACCTCGTGGCCGTCGATATCCGAGATTGCCGGTTTCCAGCCCGTCTTCGCCAAGATCGGTGGTGTCAACGACGAAATTTTCCTTTTGCAGGACCCGCTCGATTGTCGCGGTGGTGGGTCGCGTTGTCTTCGATTAACAGGATACGCATTATGAAACTCCAGCTGACATTAGGGGTGCGAATATTGGGGATTCCGAAGATTGGCGCGGTGTTGCCTTCCGGCGCCGCCACGCCCGAGCATTCGTGAAGGGCGACGGAAGCGGCGGTTTCGGAGCTTTATAAACGCCCCGGATCATCTGATATTCGGAGATATAGGCGGGTATGCGATCGGCCGCGACCGGGCGGCTCAAATGATACCCCTGCGCCGCGTCGCAGCCCAAGGTCATCAGGCTGTGCAATGTCGTCTCGTCCTCGACCCCCTCGGCGACACAGCGCAATCCGAGCTTGTGCGCCAGATCGACCACAATCTCGACAATGGCTTTGCAGCCCTCGTTTTCCCTCATCTGCATGACAAAGGACCGGTCAATCTTGACCTCGGAAAACGGCATATTCTGCAATTGAACGAGCGAGGAAAACCCCGTCCCAAAGTCGTCGATCGACAGCTTGAAGCCCTTGAGCCGAAGCCGCGTCAGCACGTCCATCATTTGCAGTGCCTCGCGCATGGCCCCGGTCTCGGTGAGTTCCAGCGTGACCAAGGCGCAATCGACGCCGGCGAGCCGACAGTGTTTGTGAAGCCGATCGGGCAGGCTCAGATCCTGTACATCCTTGGCCGATATATTGACCGCGATCTCAAGGGCAGGATTGTGGATATGCCAGGCGGCCATCTGTTTGGCCGCCGTCATCACCACCCAGTCGGTCAGTTTGTGGATGAGATCGGTTTCTTCGGCGAGCGGAATGAATTGGTCGGGGGGAATGATGCCGAGCGTCGGATGACGCCAGCGCACCAGCGCCTCGGCGCCCGTCATCCGTGCAGCGCGGCAATCGAGTTTCAGCTGATATTCGAGAAAGAGCTGGTCAGTCGCCACCGCGCCGGCAAGATCGGTTGATAAAAGGGCCTTCGCCACCTGAAATTGTGCCAGAAACTTGCGTAGCGCCTCCAATTGCAACGGTTTGTGAAGAACCTCGCTCATTTTCAAGCCGCGGGCGCGCCCAATGTTGATCGCGGCTTCCACGATCTTGCTGTCGGCGCCGCTCATCAGGATTACGTGCCCAGCGCATTGGTCTGCGGCAAGGTCACGGAGGAGCTCAATACCGTCGGTGCCCGGCATCCCCAGATCGAGCATGAGAACTGTCGGACACCAAACCCGCGCTTTTTCAGTGAAAGCGATGGGGCTTTTCGTGACATATACCTCGAAGCCTGCGCTCTCGGCAGCGGTCTTTATCTGCCGGCCCAGGACGGGGTCGTCATCGACGATAAGCAAGCGGTTGCTTAGTAGATTATCGAGCATCGAACGCTCCCGCGGATTTTATTTTTTTGACATCACGAGGGCTGAATTAGATCGCCAATATAAAGAAATTTACAACTTATAATTAGTATTCTCTATAATATACAACGAATAGAGGCCGTTCGAGCAGTCGGCCATTAGTCGGCTGATCGCAGAAGAGCAGCTTCCGAGGGCACGAACGGACATTCGACACCGGCGGGATATTCGCCGCGGCAAAGCTCCCGCGGCGCCGGTCCCGAGTGCTTCACAAAGACGACAGCCGCTCGATCTCGGCGACGTAGCGGCGGTTGTGGGTCGGGCTGAGCATCACCTCGTTCATGCAAAGCCGCGCCGGCAGCAGGCAGATATAGCGGATGAGGTCGGCGCAGTCCTCGGGCTGCACCATCCGGGCGCGCACTTCGGGACCGACTGGGTTGGGGCGCTGGTCGAGGATCGGCGTCGCGACCTCGCCGGGCAGGAAGACGCACGACCTGATCCCGTTGACGCATTCCTGCATGTTGATCGAGTGGCTCATCGCGACGACGCCGTGCTTGGCGGCGGTGTAGAGCGGTCCCGGAAACCCGCCGATAAACCGTCCGGCCATCGAGGCGGTGTGAATGATGAGCCCGTCTCTGTTCAGCCGCATCAACGGCAGCGCCACGGTGACGCACTGCGCCGCGGCCGCGAGGTTGCCGTCGACCATCAACTTGGCGCTGTCCGGGGTAAGCTTATCCCAATGCCGGTCGTTGATATTGACACCGGCATTGTTGACGAGGATGTCGAGCCGGCCGATTTCGCGGGCGATGTAATCGCCGATGCGGCGCACATCGTCGGGCACGGTGAGATCACCGGGCTGCACATAGCCCCTTGGCGCATTCGCGCCGCCTTTCTGGTGGATGCGCGCCGCGACGCCTTCGAGCGGCTCGCGACGGCGGCCGGTGAGCACGACGGATGCCCCCTCTTCGGCGAGCATCAGCGCCACGGCCTCGCCGATGCCAGAGCCGGCGCCGGTGACCCAGGCGACTTTCCCTTCGAGCTGCGGCACGCGTTCCTCCTGTCGTCGGATCGCCGCACGCTATCGCCTCAATCTGCTCCGCACGAGATGTTTCTGGCGATATAGCGCCCCTGTTGTCATTGCGAGCGCAGCGAAGCAATCTCGGGCAACCAGCCCCAAGCGGAACGAGATTGCTTCGTCGCGCTCCGCGCTCCTCGCAATGACAGGAGGAAAATATGCCGATCCCGATGCTGTTCCTGCCGCCGCAATCCGACAAGACGCGCGAATGGGCGAAGGCCGTCGCCGAGGCGTGCCCCGAGCTTGAGGTCATCGTGCCGGAGACGCGCGAGGGCGCGGAGCAGGCGATCGCTCTAGCCGAGGGCGCTTATGGCACGATCCCCAAGGAGCTGCTGCCGCGCGCCGGGCATTTGCGCTGGCTGCAGGCGCCGCAGGCCGCCCCGCCGGCCGGCTATTACTACCCCGAGCTGATCGCCCACCCCGTGCAGATCAGCAATTTTCGCGAGATCTATAACGACCACATCGCGGCGCACATCATGGCCTTTGTGCTGGCCTTTGCGCGCGGCCTGCACGTCTACCTACCGCAACAGCTCAAGCGCGAATGGAAGCCGGCGCCGCGCGAAGACGACACCATCGTCCACCTCCCCGAGGCGACCGCGCTGATCGTCGGCGTCGGCGGGATCGGCGCCGAGGCGGCGCGGCTTGCCGCCTCGTTCGGGATGAAGGTCATCGGCATCGACGAGCGTCGCCCCGACAAGCCGGACGGGGTCGCCGAGATGCACCGCGCCGCCGCGCTCGACACGCTCTTGCCGCGCGCCGATTTCGTGATCCTCACCGTGCCGCATACGCCCGAAACCGAAGGCTTCTTCCATCGCGCGCGGTTCCAGCGCATGAAGAAGAGCGCGTTCTTCATCAATATCGGACGCGGCATGACGACGAGGCTCGACGATCTGGTGGCCGCGCTGAATGCCGGCGAGATCGCCGGCGCCGCGCTCGATGTCTACGAGATCGAACCGCTGCCCGCGACGCACCCGCTGTGGACGATGCCAAACGTGCTGCTGACGCCGCACACCGCCGGGCATGGCCCCTATCTCGATGAGCGCCGGCTGGAGGTGCTCGTCGACAACGCCAGGCGCTTCGCCGCCGGCCGACCGCTGCGGAACGTCGTCGACAAGGCGCGGTGGTTTTAGGAGCGCATCCGTTTTTGTACGGCAGCGCTTCGCCAGCGGCGACGATTGCGTCTCTCTCCCCGCCGATTACGCAGGGCAGCCCCCGCGCCGAGCCTATAGCTGAAAATAGGTCAGAAGTGCATCCTTATTGCTCCAAAACAATATCATTGGAGCATACCATGTTTAAGCTCGCGCTCGGGCTGATTGCTGCCCTGATGCTTGCTTCGTGCGCCTACACCGCGGCGGCGCCGAATCTCGCCAGCGGCGTCGGTCATCCCGACAGCTCGTATCCGGGTCCGCGCGCCTACTAGGCCGCCCCGCCTCGTTCAAGGCGCCGCCGTCGGCTCCGGCCGCGGCGGCGCTTTTTTTGTCCAACCTCCGATCGCGGATCGAAATGGGCACTGCCGCGTTAGCGCGACAAGATGTCGATCGGAGGTTTAGCCATGACCAGGATATTGATCGGCGCGCTCGCGGCGACGGCCCTCGCTGGTTTCGCGGCGACGGCGCATGCCGCGCAGCCGGCGAACGTGTGTCAGTGGACTGGTGTCGACTGGGCGTGCGGTAACGGCAATATCGTCGAGCGGCACGTCTCCGAGGCTGTCGGGCCAGCCATGATCATCAAACCGGTTCCGACCGTTTCTTCCAACGAAAAGCCGCTGCTCGCAGGCCCGCGCCCGCAATGATGCGGGATCGGTCCCACGCAACGTAACGCAGCATCATCCCGCATTCGTCGATCGGAGGCTTCACATGAACAAGGTTTTCACCGCCGCCGCGTTTTCCATGGTGGCGCTGGTCGGGCTCGCCGGGGTGGCGCGCGCCGAATGCTATTGGGCCGGCAATCACTGGAACTGCGGCGATCGCTTCATCTACCCCAAGAGCTATCCCTGGGGCACCGCGGTGATCAATGGCCAGTACCAGCGGCCGCCTTCGCCGCCGCGGTCGGATATTGACCTGTCGCCGATACCGGCCGGGAGCCACTAACATGGGGCCGCCAATGGCGGCCCCGCTCCTTCAAAGCCGGCTTTACCCGATCTTAAAACGCATCGCCCCACACTTGCGCCATCGTGAACGTTCGGGTCCGCGTGTTCTCGTGAAACGATTTTGCAGCTGCGCCCGCTGGACCGGCCTCGGTCTCGCTTTAATGTTGAGCCCGGCGCTCGTGGTGTTCGCCGCGCCCTTCAGCTACGGCGTTCTCCGCGACCTCATGGAGACGGCCTGGCTGGCGCCGGTGTCGCTCATCGTCGCCGCGACGATCGCGCTCAACGCCATGCGGCGCGGCGCGGTTCAAGCCGCGAAACTGATCACCTGACGTACCGGCGCGCCCGATTTGAGCTGGGCGAAACCGTCGTTGATCTCGGCAAGCTTGATGCGGCCCGAGATCAGGTGGTCGAGCTTCAGCCGCCCCTGCTTCCACAGCGACAGCAGCCGCGGCATGTCGACCCGGAAACGATTGCCGCCCATCGAGGTGCCCTGGATCTTGCGGTCGCGCAGGAAATCATAGCCGTGCAGCTCGATCTTCACGCCGAACGGCACCATGCCGATGATCGTCGCGGTGCCGCCGGCGCGCAGCATGCCAAAGGCCTGCTCGGCGGTCGTCTTGCTGCCGAGCGCCTCGAACGAATAATTGACGCCGCCGCCGGTCAACTCGCGGATCGCCTTCACCGGATCGTCGATGTTGCTGACGTTGAGGGTATCGGTCGCGCCCAATTGCTTGGCGATTTCGAGTTTTGACGGCTGGGTGTCGATCGCGATGATCCGCTCGGCGCCGGCCAGCGCAGCGCCGTTGACCGCCGACAGCCCGACGCCACCGCAGCCGATCACCGCGACGGTCGAGCCGGGCTCGATCTTGGCCGCGTTGAACACCGCCCCGACCCCGGTCATCACCCCGCAGCCGACCAGCGCCGCAACGTCGAGGGGAATGTCGGGATCGATCTTCACCATCGAATTCTCGTGCACCAGCATCTGCTCGCCGAACGACGACAGGTTGAGGAACTGGTTCATGTGCTGGCCGCCCTTCCAGCTCATGCGCTGGGCAACGCCAGGCAGCATCTTGACGCTGGTGTCCTCGCAGAGATTGGGATGGCCGGTGACGCATTGCGGGCAAGTGCCGCAAAATACCGAGAGGCAGGTGATGACGTGGTCTCCGGGTTTCACATAGGTGACGCCCTCGCCGACCGCCTCGACCACCGCTGCTGATTCATGACCTAGCACGCAGGGTGTCGGATGCGGGTAGAGCCCTTCGATGAAATGCAGGTCGCTGTGGCACAGCCCGGCAAAGGCCGTGCGCAGCAGCACCTCGCGCGCCTTGGGCTTTTCGAGGGTGACGTCCTCGATCGTCAGCGGCTGATGCGGCTCGTGCAGGACGGCGGCTTTCATGGCGGCTCCTTCGGCATCTCCTCTCGCGAGCGGGGATGCTATCGCAGCCGAGAGGATCGGTCATCGCATGAATGGCAGGCGTCTCGCCTGACCTTACGGCTAGCGCGAGGGCGGCTCGATGTACTCCGAGGAGTCGTGCGGCAATCCGCCCGGCGGCGGCACGGCCGCGGGAGACTCGGCGGCCGGGGAAAGCTGGGTCTCGGGCGCTGGGGCTGGCGGCGCCTCCGGCATCGCCTCGGAGGGCGCCCCACCGATGGTAGCCGCGGCTGGGGTTGCGGCCGTCGGGCGCGGCGCGCGCTTCGGCGGGTTGGGTATCGGCTGCGAGGAGTAATAAACCGGCGCCGGTAACGGCGGCGGCGCCGCGCAGCCCGCCAGGCCGG
This sequence comes from uncultured Alphaproteobacteria bacterium, assembly GCA_963712835.1. GTDB lineage: Bacteria > Pseudomonadota > Alphaproteobacteria > ATCC43930 > CGMCC-115725 > DATARH01. The sequence continues at coordinate 438,003 of CAVQJJ010000005.1, forward strand.
CACCACCCAGTGCGATCGCCGCCGCGCAAAGCCATTTGGCGACAAGCGAGACGGCGCCGCGCCGCCCGCCAATTTGCGATATCCTTGCCTGATGAAATCGGGCGTCAACCATCCCCACCTACCGTACGGCGACAATCGGCCCTATTGTTGACCGGGCGGCGTTGGATGTGGTGACAATCCGCCGCTTCCGAGAATGCGGCTCTGCGAGCAACGGCAACAGACCGGCTTCGACCCATGGCAATGCCCCCACACGCTTCCGACAAAGCAGCGAGATCGGGCGATAAGGCGACGCGCCGTCCGCAAGGCATACCCGATGCCGTCGGCATGCTGCGGTTGCTGCTGTTCGCGACGATCCTCGTGCCGCTGAGCCTCGGCTCGGTCGCGGCGTATCTTTCCTACCTCAACGACTACGCGCACGCCACCTCATCCGCTTCGCAGGCCGTCGCGGTCGCGAGCGAGAACACGACCAAGGTTCTCGACACCCATCTTCTCGTCGCGGCGCGCATCAACGACTTGCTCGGCTCGATGACCGACGAGCAAATCCGCGCCGACGAACAGACGCTGCACGACCGCATCAGCCAGCAGATCGCCGGCTCGCCCGAGGTCGCGGCGGCGTGGGTGATCGATGCGCAGGGTCACGAGTTGGTGAGCGCGCGGGTCTACCCGGTGAACCGCGACATCGATCATTCGAGTCGCGAGGATTTCAACGCCTTCCGCAATACCGACACGCAAGCCTATGTATGGATGCTGCGGGCGCGCAGCCTCGATACCGGCGATTACCAGCCTTATTTCACCGTCAGCCTGCGCCGCACCGGGCCTGACGGCCAGTTCAACGGCGTCGTCGTGGTCGCCGTCTTCGGTTCCTATTTCGGCTCTTTCTACAATTCGCTGCTCGGTGGGTCGGAACATTATACGGCGAGCGTCCTGCGCGACGACGGTACGGTGCTCGCGCAATATCCCGAGCCTACCGGAGCTGCCGCCTCGCCACGTCCCGACCCGTTGCTCGCCAAGGCCATCGCCAACGAGTTGCACAGCGAAATCGACGAAAACGGGACGCCGTTCAACGGCGGCCGGCTGGTCGCGATCAACCGCGTCGGCTCCTACCCCGTCTACGTCACGATCGAGCGCACCAAGGCGTCTGTCTTGGAAAATTGGCTACACTCGATAACCGGCTACCTCCTGATGGGGGTGCCGGCGGAGATCGCGCTGGTGGGGCTCACGCTGCTGGCGCTGCACCGCACGCGCCGTGAGCGATCGGCGTTGGCGCAGGCGAACGCGGCGATGGCGCAACGTTCGGCGCTGGAACTGGAGCTGAGCCGCGCGCAGCGGCTCGAGGCGGTCGGCTTGCTGACCGCCGGCATCTCGCACGATTTCAACAATCTGCTGACGATCGTCGCGGGCAATGTCGAGCGCCTCGAAGCGAGCATCGACGAAGACGATACGCGGCGACAGAAAATCGCCGCGGCGGCGAAGGAGGCCTGCGCCCGCGCCGGATCTCTCACCAAGCGGCTGCTCGGCCTGTCGCGCCAGGAGCCGGTCACGCCGCGCCCCACCGACATCAACGAGGTCATCGTCAACACGCTCGAGCTGCCGTGGAAATCGGGCGAGCGCATCGCCCGCCAGTTCCGGTTGCACGAGGAGTTGTGGCCGGCGAGCGTCGATCCCGATCAACTGGCGACGGCGCTGCTCAACCTCGCCTTTAACGCGCGTGACGCGATGCCAGGCGGCGGCACGCTGACGATCGAAACCGCCAACCTCTCGCTCGACGGGGTCAACCGCGTGGGCCTTGCGCCCGGCAACTATGTCGGTATTTTCCTCGCGGATACCGGGCACGGCATGTCGGAAGAGGTGCGCGGGCAGGCGCTCGACCCGTTCTTTACGACCAAGGAGCCCGGCAAGGGCACGGGACTCGGGCTGGCGCTGGTCAACGCCTTCGCCACCCGATCCGGCGGCGCTTGCGCCATCGACAGCGAGCCGGGTCGAGGCACGACGGTCAAAATCTACCTGCCGCGCCATCGCGAGCCGTCCGAGGCCGCGCGGCGTCACACGCCCCGCGCCACCGAGCCGGCGCAGAGCGAAGACCGACCTGCCGTCTGAGCCAATCCGCGAACCTCACGCCCGCCAGAACGGCTTGTTGATTTCGCCCGCCACCTCGCTCGGGGTGACGCCGATGTCCCGCTGCATCAGGGCATCCAGCGCCGCGAGTTCGCGCCGCTCGCGGATGCGATTGCGCCATGTCCGGCAGAGCGCGACGGCCGCTCCCCACAACTCTAACGGCGCCTTGCGCGGCGGCGAGGGCGGCAGCAGGCGGTGCCAGGCGAGCGGATGCGTGAAGGCAATCGCCTTGGCGCGGCGGGCTTGGGCCTGCTCGAAATCGAAGTAATAGGGACGCATGTCTCCTCCTGCCCCGATCGGGGTCAGCTGGTCGGCTCGGAAATTGGATGAATGTGGTGTCGACAGGCCCCGGCTTTCGCCGGGGCGGCGGCTATGCCACCGCCTTCTCGTCGTCGGCGAGGCTCATGCCGAGCGTGTCGCGGAAGCCGCGTTCGCCTTCCGCCGTCACGGTGATGGCGCGCGTGTCCTTGGCGCGCTTGATCCAGCCGAGAGCCAGCCAGCGCTCGGCCAGCGCGGCGCCGATCGCGCCGCCGATATGCGGCCGCCTCTCGGTCCAGTCGAGGCAGGCGCGGCACAAATGCCGCCGGCCCTTGCCGGCGGCGCGGGTATCGATGCCGAGCTCCCACAGATAGCGAGCGCCGGCCTCGGTGAAGCGGGCGACATCGTCCTCGATCACCAGGAAGCTGCGCCGGGTCATCGCGTCGGCGATCCGCACGCCGAGCACCCCGGCGAGGTGGTCGTAGCACATCCGCGCGTCGCGCAGTTCGGCCGCCTGGCGCGACGGCGGCCGGAAGCGCGGCCGGTTGTCGCCGGCGACCGCAACGATGCTTTCGAGCATCTGCGCCACCTTGGGCGAGGCGAGCCGGAAATAGCGGTGCCGCCCCGACGGGGTGGCGGTGATGAGCCCGGCCTCGGTCAATTTGGCGAGGTGCGCGCTCGTCGTCTGCGGCGTGACGCGCGCGGCGTAAGCCAGCTCGGTCGCGGTCATGGCCCGGCCGTCCAACAGCGCGGTCAGGATATTCGCGCGCGCCGGATCGCCCGCGAGGGCGGCGATCTCGGCAATCATTGCTCCACTAATCATGCGGCCGATTGTATCACCCGGGGTTCCCGAGCGGTGTCCAATCGCTTCGATGGCGGTCTTATCAAGTGCGGTCGGCATCCCGCCCGACCCCCTTCGGCGAAGTCGACGTCAATCGCCCCGGCTGCGCGCCGGCTTCGGCAGCGGTGGCGACATCGCGTCGAGCCACATTGCCAGCGTGTCTGAATGTGCTTGCCAATAGCGGCTGTAGCGGTTTAGCCACAACGAGGCCCGCAGCATCGACCCCGTATCGAGGTGGCAGCGGCTGATCCTCCCGGAACGCTCCTGCCGCACCAAGCCGGCGCGTACCAGCACCTGAATGTGGCGCGACACCGCCTGGAGCGAGATGGCGAACGGCTCGGCTAGCTCGGTCACCAGCAAATCCTCGCCGTCGAGCCGGGTGAGGATCGCGCGCCGTACCGGATCGGCGAGCGCGCCAAACACCAGGTCGAGGGTCTCCGCTTCCTCTGCCATACTGTCCATCCCCGCCCGTTAAACCCATACAAGTATACTCAACGCAATGATTGAATGAAAGGCCACCGATAAGCGGTCTAGCGCGGTCGCGCCAGGCTTCGCTAAGCTTCGCCGAGCGCAGGACGGGGTGGGAAAACGCGAACCATGAAATGGCGGGTCGGCGACGTGACAATCACCAAGATCGTCGAGATGGAGGTAACCGGCGGCAGCCGGTTCATCCTGCCGCAGGCGACCTATGAGGAAATCCTGCCGATCACCTGGCTGCAGCCGCATTTCGCCGACGAGCGCGGCCGGCTCAAGATGAGCATCCACGCGCTGGTCATCGAGGCGCCGGGCGGCGGCACGGACGGGCAGCGCATCGTCGTCGACACCTGCCTCGGCAACGACAAGGAAGGGCGCCGCATCCCGACATGGAACAACCTCAACCTACCGTTCCTCAAGGATTTGCAGAGCGCCGGTTTCGCGCGCGAATCCATCGACACCGTGCTGTGCACGCACCTCCATGTCGATCATGTCGGCTGGAACACGATGCTGGTCGACGGCAAATGGGTGCCGACGTTTCCGAAGGCGCGATATCTGATGGGCCGGGTCGAGTTTGCGCATTGGCGTGCGAATCATGAGCGCCCAGATATGGAGGCGGTCTTCGCCGACTCAGTGAAGCCGGTACACGATGCCGGCCTCGTCGACCTCGTCGAGACCGACCACCGCATCACCAACGAGATCAGCCTGATCCCGACCGTCGGCCACACCCCTGGCCATGTCAGCGTCGTCATCAAGTCGCGCGGCGAGGAGGCGCTGATCACCGGCGATTTCATGCACCACCCCTGCCAGATCGCGCACCCCGAATGGTCGTCCGCCGCCGACAGCGACCCCGACATGGCGCATCGCACCCGCGACCGCATGCTCGCCGAACTTTCGAGCCGGCCGGTGCTGGTGATCGGCACGCATTTCGCCGGCGCCACCGCCGGCCGCATCGTCAAGGACGGCGACGCGTACCGGATGGATGTTTGAAGATCACAATGAGACGGTGAGGCCGTGAGAAGAACATTTTCACCGCGGAGCACGCTGAGGAAGCGCGGAGAGACACAGAGGATCTTTCTTGCGCGCAAAGTGCGGGCCCCTTTTCTCCGCAACCTCTGCAAGTACTTTGCGATCTCAGCGGTGAGGTAATGGTTTTTCTTCTCACTGCCTCATCGTCTCGTTGTGAATAACAAGGGGAAGCCAGGTGAGCGAACGCATTTTCGACGGGCTCAAGGTTATCGACTGCGCGAGCTTTATCGCCGGGCCGGCGGCGGCGACGGTGATGAGCGATTTCGGCGCCGAGGTCGTCAAGATCGAGCCGCCCGGCATGGGCGACCCCTATCGCCGGCGCGGCAACCCGGCGCCGAGCCGACCGCCGCTCAACCCCGGCTTCTTTTTCGACGCACGCAACAAGAAGAGCCTGGCGCTCGATCTGCGCCGGGAGGCGGGGCGCAACATCCTCTACCGTATGGTTGTGAGCGCCGACGTGTTTATCACCAACTATCCGCCGCCGGTGCGCGAGCGGCTGAAGATCGCCTATGCCGACCTCGAGCACCTTAACGAGCGGCTGATTTACGCCTCATTCACCGGCTACGGCGAGACCGGCCCCGAGGCCAGCAAGCCCGGCTTCGACGCGACCGCATGGTGGGCGCGCACCGGCCTGATGGATCTGGTGCGCGCCGGCGAGCACACCACCCCGGCGCGCTCGCTGCCCGGCATGGGCGACCACCCCTCGGCGATGGGCACCTACGGCGCGATCGTCACCGCGCTCTATCAGCGCGAGAAGACCGGCAAGGGCAATTATGTCGGGTCTTCCCTGTTAGCCAATGGATTGTGGGCCAATGCCTGCTCGGTGCAGGCGGCGCTGTGCGGCGATGAGGTCCGCCCGCAGCCGCCGCGCGAAGAGGCGCTGTCCGCGCTGCGCGTGCATTACCAGTGCAAGGATGGGCGCTGGCTCCTGTTGTCGATCGCCGCCGACGAATGGCGTTGGGACAAGTTCAAGACTTGTTTCGACACGACGATGCTCGACGACCCGCGCTTCGCGGCCGACATTTCACGCAACAAAAATGCCCGTGAGCTGGTCGCCATTCTCGATCAACTGTTTGCCGAGCACGATCTCGCGCATTGGCGCAAGATTCTGGACGAGGCCGGCATCATCTTCGGCATTGTCGGCCGGGTCGAGGACATCCGTCACGACGAGCAGGCGCTCGCCGCCGGGTTCCTCAAACCCTATGTTGACGATCCCGACCTCATGACGCTCGACAGCCCGTTCTTCCTCGCCGGCCAGGAGAAAGTGCCGCCGCGCAGCGCGCCGCGCACCCCCGGCCAGCACAGCGACGAGGTGCTGCGCCAATACGGCTACGGCGACGCCGAAATCGCCGAATTACGCAAAGCGGGGGTGGTGGCATGACGGCCGCGCTGTCCGTTGCTGATCGCCTTGTCGCGCTCCTCGATCATCTCGGGATCGGGCGCGCGCATATCGCGAGCCAGATCCCGGGCGACATGGCGGGCCTTGCGGCGGCGCATCCCGAGCGGCTCGGCGGCATCGTCTGTGTGACGCCGATCCGTCTCGACCCAGCGCCTTTCGCTGCGGTCGCCGGGCGGATGCTGCTGATCGCCGGCGAATATGGGCCGACGTTCGAGGTGACGACCCGCGCCATCGCGCGGCTGCCCGGCGCGCAGCATTTCTTCCTCGACGGCTATGAGGCGCAGGGCTGGGCCGACACCGCGGCCGATCGCCCCCACGAGCTCGTCGAGGCGATGGAGGTCTTCCTGGCTGGCCACGCGGCGGACGCGCCGAAAGCCGTCGGCGCGGGCGAGCACGCCGGGATCACGTACAATATCGACGGCAGTGGCCCGGCGCTGATCTTGATGCCGTTCTTTCTCGCGGCCTCGCAATGGGCGCCGGCGCGACCGGAGCTGGCGAAGCACTTCACGACCATCACCGTGGGCGGGCGGCATATCGGCGGCATGGCGATGCTCGAAGACCGCGCGGCGGCGCCGAGCTATCGCGCGATGTTCCGCGGCCTGGTCGACGCGATGGCGCCGCAGCCGGGCGACCTGATCCTCGATATCGGCTGTGGCGCCGGATCGCTCGACCGCCAGCTGGCGCACCTCGTGCCCAACAAGATCGTCGCGATCGACCCGAATATCTTTCTCCAGACCGAGGCGGCGGCGCTCGCCGCCTCCGAGCGGCTCGGCGACCGCATCGAGTTCCGCCCCGGCAACGCCGAGGCCCTCTCCTTCCCCGATGCGACGTTCGGCTGCGTCTTCTCGGTGACGGTGTTCGAGGAATGCGACGCCGACAAGGCGCTCGCCGAGGCAATCCGCGTCACCAGGCCCGGAGGCAAGATAGCCATCGCGGTGCGGGCGACCGACCTGCCGCAATGGTGGAACCTCGACCTGCCCGAGGCGATCCTGCGCAAGGTGGTGCCGACACCACGCTCGGTAGGGCCCGGCGGGGTCGCCGATGCCAGCCTCTACCGGCGAATGCGCCGCGCCGGGCTCACCGACCTTGTCTCATACCCGGCGATGATCACGCTCGACCGGCCCGACGGGCCGATCTGGCGCTACCGCGAAGACCACGTGCTGTCGCTGCTCTCGGTCGACGAGCTGCCAGTGTGGCATGCGGCGCGCGACAAGGCCGCGGCGGAAGGCACGCTGCTGTGCAGCCACGCGCTGCATTGCTGCATCGGGACGAAGCCGGGATAGCAGCCCCTAATATAACCCGCCGCTGCCGGGGCCGGGCTTGGCAGGCTTGGGCGGCGCCGGTTGGTCGGGCGCCGGCTGATCGGCGTCCGTCGGCAGCAGCGAGATTGGCGCGGCGGCCGGCGAGCTTGCCGACGCCTCGACATTGTTCGCGGGCTGATCGGGTTTCGGTTTGGCATCTGCCGTGGTCGGCGCGCTCGGCGACGCCATACTGGCCGCGGCAGTGGCGGCAGGCGGCGACGCCGGAGCCGCGCTCGCCGAGGCGACGCTTGGCGGCGGCACGCTCGCGGGCGCGGCGCTTGGTAAAGCAGCCGGCTGCAGCGGTGGCGTGGTCATCGCCGCCGGGGCCGGCAATATCGTGGCCGCGTCGTGCGCCGATGGGGTCTGTAGGCCGGACGGCAAGAGGCCCTGAGTCGGAACGGGCGGCAGCGAAGTCGCCGGCGCGCTTGCCTGGATCGGATGCGGCGTGTCCACCGGTTTCGTTTCGGCGGGTTTTGTTTCGGAGGAACGCGGCGCAATGATCGCGGTCGCGACCGGCGTCTTTGGCTTGGCGGCGTCCGGCCAACTCGTCGACGGAGACGGCGCGGCCGTATCGTGCGGCGAGAGATGCGCGATGACGACATTCGCCACCACGCCAACCGCGACCGCATAGAAGAACGCGGCGGCCCGGCTTACGCCGAGCCGGGCGAGCTCTCTGAACATGCCGAGGATTATCCCCATCGCCGCCTTACCCCCTCGCGCGACCTCGTCCGACTGCTATTACCGGAGAGCAGCCGCCTGACCAAGTTGATATTCCCGAGATTTGGGCAACCGACCGTCTTCGTCACCGCCGCACCACACCAAGCGCATGGTGGATCGCCGCTGAGTAAACCGGCGATGGGGCGATTTTGTGGCGAGCAATGGACGCCTCGGTGAATTTGATGACGTGCTCGTCGCCATTGGCGACGGCTTGATCTACGAGGATGCGCGGGTCGTCATCCCCCGCACCAACGGCATCGACCGGCGCCGCGCCGCCGAACGCGGCATAGAGGCCACAACCCGCTTGCCAGGCGTAGCGGGCCAGCAAACCGCCGGTCGCCGCGCTGACATGCGGCAGGAGATTGCCCAGCGCGTGCACCGCGGTCACCGCATGGACGAAGACGATAAAGGTGCGGGTGTCGGTCGCGTTGGCGAGATAGATGCGGGCGCACAATTCGCCGAGCGTCACGACGGCCGCGTCGAGATCGTTACCGAGATCGGCCGTGTCGATAACCGACGCAAATTCGGGAAACTCAACCAATTTATTGAGCGCGGTCGTGATGTTGCCGGGCGGGCGCGCCAATAAAAAGCAGTCTTGCGGTAACGGGTGCGGCGGTTCACCGCCGGCCGCTACGGTCGCGCGCCTGGTGACTCAGAGGTATGCGTCGGTTCGCAGCTACAAAGCCCCCGTGCCCGCCGGCGCGCGGCGCATCTGTGATGCCTGCTCATAGGCATAGGCGATGCGCAGCAATGTCGGCTCGGTCCAGGCGCGGCCGGTAAAGGTTGCGCCCAGGGGAAAATCGGGCGTGTCCTTTCCATCGATCCCAGCGGTGAACCCGGCCGGCACCTGGACGCTCGGATAGCCGGCCTTGGCGGCGATCGCCGCCCCCGCCGCGCCGGGGAAAAGCACCGCGTCGAGCTTGTGCGCCTCCATATAGGCATCGAGCCCCAGCGTCGCGGCGGCGCGTATGTCCATCGCCCGGGCCGATCTGTATTCGAGCTCCGAGAGATCGCCCTTCGTCGCGTCGGCAGCGAGGAACAGATCCTGGCTGAAGCGCAGCGCCTTGTCGGCATGCGCCTGGTTAAAGTCGATCACGTCGGTCATGTCGCGAATTGCGGTGCCCGCGGCCCAATCGCGCAAATAGAGGTTGAGATCGTGCTTCATCTCGTAGACGAAAACGACGGGGAGGTAGCCCAGGTCGTATTTGGTCTTGCTTTCGGGGTTGGTGTTGAGCACCGCCATCAGCGTCCCCGGCCCACCCACCCAGCCCAGCGCGGAAATATTGGCGCGGACAATCTCGGCTCCAGCCGCTTGCAGCGTTTCGACGACTTGTTTCATGACCGCCGCCGAGCGCGGTGTGAGCTTGCCGTAATAGACATCGTTGGCCGGGTCATCAGGGTCGCTCGGCAGACCGATCCGCGCGCCCTTGAGTCCGTCCTTGTCGAGGAAGGCGGTGTAGTCGGCCGGGCGCTTCAAGGCGCGGGTCGCGGGGTCGGCCGGATCGCGCGCCGCCAGCACGTTGAGGAGGGTCGCCGCATCACGCACGGTGCGAGTCAGGGGGCCGGCGGTATCCTGGCTGTGGGCGATCGGAATGATCCCGGCCCGGCTGATAAGGCCGACAGTCGGCTTGACGGTGACGAGCCCGTTCTGCGACGCCGGGTTCAACAGTGAACCCGAGGTCTCGGTGCCGATTGCGGCGGCGCATAGCCCGGCTGCGACCGCGACCGCCGAGCCCGATGACGACCCGCCGGGCGAGACGATCGGCACGAACTTGTCGTCGAGTTCCGGCGCATAGGGGTTTTTCACCTGGCCGCCGAGCGAGCTGTAGCCCGCCGGCATGCCGATCGCGATGAAATTGGCGAACTCTGTGAGGTTGGCCTTGCCGAGGATCACAGCGCCCGCCGCGCGCAACCGCTCGACGACCGTCGAATCCTGCTTGGCACGCGCGCCTTCGAGCGCGAGCGACCCGGCGGTCGTGTGCTGACGATCGCCGGTCGCGCAATTGTCCTTGACGAGGATCGGCACGCCGGCGAGCGGGTATTGCTTCGACGGCTTGTCCTTGTCGCGCAAGTCGGCGATGGCGAACGCATCGGGGTTTACCTCGCGCACCGCGTTGAGCTGCGGCCCGGCGCGGTCGTACGCCTCAATGCGGGAGAGATAAGCCTGGGTCAGCGCGGTCGAGGTAGTGTGCCCGTCGAGCAGGGCCTGCCGCACGTCAGATAGGCTCGCGTTCTCGACGCCGATCGTCTCTGCCATGGCCCCTGTTGTCCCCATCATGCCGAACGCGGTTGCCCGAGCGCGAAGTCGCGCCGGGTAAGGCCGCCGGTCACTGACCGAGATACCAGTCCAGTATCTGCTCGCCGGTCCAGCACACGACGTCCGCCTGGCCGCTTATATGCGCGAGCGCGTTGCGGAAATATTTGAGCCGGTGCGGCGCGCCCATGATGTAGGGGTGAACGACCAGCGCCATGACCCGCACCGAGTTCGCGCGCATCCCGGTAAAGCTGCTCGAACTGGTCGATCGCCCGGTCGAAATATTCCGACGCCTTGTGATGTTGGATCAGCATCATGGCGACGTCGTTGCATTCCTGCGTGTAGGGCAGATTAACGATGCTCTTGCCGCCGCGCGTCTTGAGCCGCACCGGCTGGTCGTCGAGCACCCAATCGCAGACATAGTCGTAACCCGCCTCGGCGAGTAGGTCGGGCGTTTCCCAGGTCTCGGTGAGGCCAGGGCCGAGCCAGCCGCGCGGATTCTTGCCGGTGACCGCGCGGATCGCCGCCGAGGTTTTTTCGATGTCGGCCTTCTCGTCGGCGACCTTCTGCATATTCTTCTGGCTGAAGCCGTGGCCGATGAATTCCCAGCTTCGCTCCTTGGCCGCGTCGACGATCGCGGTGTAGCGGTGGATCGCCGAGCCGTTGATCGCCAGTACCGCCGGCACGCGCAGATCGTCGAACACCTCCAGCATCCGCCAGAAGCCGACGCGGTTGCCGTATTCGTGCCACGCCCAGTTCGGGATATCCGGCATCGGCGAGCCACCGGCCGGCGGGGTCAGCACGGTGCGCGGCATGGTCTCGTTGATGTCCCACTCCTCGACATTGACGATGACCCAAAGCGCCAGCCGCGCGCCGCCAGGCAGCATCAGCTTCTTGCGCTGGGAAATCGGCGAGTAGTCGAGACGTTCCGTGGGGAGCATGGGTTTCCTATCGCTGCGATTCCGTCATTGCGTCCTTCGAGACGGCGGCTCCGCAGCCTCCTCAGGATGACGGAAGTTATTGGATGGCATCAAGAAAAAGCCGTCATCCTGAGGAGCCCCACGAAGTGGGCGTCTCGAAGGACGCACAGCCGTCATCCCGCCTTCGCCAGGTCGTACCACTCCAGTATCTCCACCCCGTTCCAGTGCAGCACGCCGTCGTGCTTGGCGATATGGTCGTAGACGGCTTCGAGGTATTTGATGCGGTGCGGCTGGCCCGAGATGTACGGGTGTATGGCGATCGCCATCACCTTGGCTCGGCTCGCGCCCTCCTGGTACAGCCGGTCGAACGTGTCGATGCAGCGTTGGGTGAAGTATTCCGACTCATGGTGCTGCACGATCATCATCGGGATGTCGTTGAGCTCGACCGTATAGGGCAGCGTCACCAGCGGCCCGTTGGCGGTGGCGATTGTCGTCGGCTCGTCGTCATAGACCCAGTCGCCGATATATTTGATCCCGGCGGCCGCCAGCAGCTCCGGTGTCTCGTAAGTCTGCGTCAGCCCCGGCCCGAGCCAGCCGACCGGCTTCGCGCCGGTGAACTTTTCGATCACCCCGATCGCTCGGTCGATCATTGCCTTCTGGTCGTCGATCAGGTGCACCGGCCCTTGCTCGTAGGCATGGCCCATGAACTCCCAGCCGGCATCGTGGCAGGCCTGGGCGACGCGCGGATAATCCTCGCAAACGCGGGCATTGATCGACACGGTCGGACGGATATCGAGCCGCTTGAACAACTCGAAGAAGCGCCACACCCCGACTCGCATCCCGTACTCATGCCACGACCAGTTCGGCACATCGGGCAGCAGCACCTGGCCGGTCGGCGCCGGCAGCACCTGGCGCGCCATCGGCCGAGAGATGTCCCAGACTTCGAGATTGACGATCGGCCAGACGACGACACGCGCGCCTCCCGGCAGCTTCAAGGGCGGCCGGTCGACGATCGCCGAATATGGCACGCGCTCACGCGGGATCACGGTTTGGCTCCTCCCCGACTGCCGCTGGATGCTTGCGCGATCGCCGCCGCGATGCAATCCCAGCGACGCAACAACCGGCCACGAGCCGCGTTAGCCCTCAATAGCCGGCGGCGGCGGCCACGCGATGCTGCATTGCGGCAATGCGCCCTAGACGCGGCCGACGGCGTTGACGACGCGCCATGCCAACCACAAGTTAGGCGCAACAGTTCGGGAATACCGTAAGGGGCCGGGGGCCGATGCGTACGCGTAATCACAAGGGCAATGTGTTTGTCGGCAACCTGCCGCCCGGCTTCACCGACGAGCGATTGGCCGAGACTTTCGACCCATTCGGCATGGTGCTCTCCGCGGCGATCGCGCGCGACCCGAATACCGGCGCGCGGCTGCGCTACGGGTTTGTCGACATTGCCACCGAAAAGGCCGCCAAGGCGGCGATCGCCGGGCTCAACGGCACGCCGGTCGACGGCTCGAAGCTGTCGGTCCAGATGAGCGAGAAGCCGGCGAAAAAGGCGCCAGGCGCCGCCAAGGGTCCCGGCGTGGGGCCAGCCAAGCGACCACCGCTCCGGGTCGCGCCGCGCATCACCCCGCGCGAGGGCGAGCCGGGCTTCACCGCGGTCGCGCGCCCGCAGCCCAATTTCCAGGTCGAGCGCCGCCCGTTGCGCCCCCTCATCCGTCGGCCGACGCCTTAGCGGCTAGACCAACACCAATCCTGCCTGGCGCATTTCCTCAAGCGCGCGGGCAAGCGAGCCTTCGATATCGATACCGCGGCAGGCGTCGACCACAACTCTTGCCTCAAACCCCGCCGCGACGGCGTCGAGCGCCGAATAGAGCACGCAGAAATCGGTCGCGAGCCCGCACAGCGTGACGCGGGTGAAGCTACGCTCCCGGAGATAAGCGGCAAGGCCGGTCGCGGTCTTGCGGTCGTTCTCCCTGAACGCCGAGTACGAATCGATCTGCGGGTGGTAGCCCTTGCGCAGCACCAGCTCGGCATGCGGGACATCGAGCCCGACATGAAAAGCCGCGCCCGACGTCCCCTGCACGCAATGATCCGGCCACAAAATCTGCTCGCCATATGGCATCTTCATCGTCGCGAACGGCTGGCCGCCGGGATGGGCGCTGGCGAAGGACGAATGGCCCGGCGTGTGCCAATCCTGGGTCAGCACGACATGGGTGAAGTCGCGGGCGAGCCGGTTGACGATCGGCACGATCTCATCGCCCTCCGGCACCGCGAGCGCGCCGCCGGGGCAGAAATCGTTTTGGACATCGACGACGAGGAGCACATCCCGCTCGGTTGATCCTTGCATGGCGGCCTTCGGTTTCCCCACGGTGACAGCGCGGGCGATTATCGGCTTCACTTGCCGGCAAAGACAACATTGGGGGGAAGCGATGCTCGCCTGGTACCGCGACCTGAATGCAAAAGAGCGCAGCACGATGTGGGCCTGCTTCGGCGGCTGGTCGCTCGATGCATTCGACGTTCAGATGTACAGCTTTATCCTGCCGACGATCATCACCGTTTGGGCGATGTCAAAGGGCGAGGCGGGACTGATCGGCACGGTGACCCTGCTCATCTCATCCCTCGGCGGCTGGTTTTCAGGCGCGCTCGCCGACCGCTTCGGCCGGGTGAAGATGCTGCAGATCACCATCCTTTGGTACTCGGTCTTCACGTTCTTTTGCGCCTTCGCACAGAACTTCGAGCAGCTCTTCATCCTGCGTGCGATGCACGGTTTCGGCTTCGGCGGCGAGTGGGCCGCCGGCGCGGTGCTGATGGGCGAGGTGATCCGCGACAAATATCGCGGCCGCGGCGTCGGCATCGTGCAGACGGGCTGGGCAATCGGCTGGGGCGCCTCGGCAATCGCCTATACCGTGGTCTACTGGCTGTTTCCCGAGACCCTCGCCTGGCGCGTTCTGTTCGCGATCGGGCTGGTACCGGCGGTCTTCGTGTTCTGGGTGCGCCGCCACATCGACGAGCCGGAAATCCATCAGGCGCGGCGTCAGGCGGAGCCTTCGCTCGGTCTGAGCCATCTCTTTTCGGCATTTCGCGGGCCATATCTGTGGACAACGATCAAGGTGGCGCTGATGGTCAGCGGCGCGCAGGGCGGCGGCTATGCGATCGGCATCTGGATGCCGGCTTATCTGCGCACCGTCCGGCACCTGTCCGCGACGACGACGGGCGGCTTCCTCATCGTGCAGATCCTCGGCGCGCTGATCGGCTTCCTGATCGGCACCTATCTCAGCGACGCCATCGGCAGAAAGTGGACGTTTCTCCTCTCGGCGATCGGTTCCTTAGTGATGGTGCTGCTGTTCATGTTCGCGCCGCTCAGCGACGCGGGCATTTTCTGGCTCGGCATCCCGCTCAACATTTTCCTGCTGATCAAATTCCCGCCGATGGGGCCGTTCATGACCGAGCTCTACCCGACCGCGATCCGCGGCACGGGCCAGGGGTTCTGCTATAATGCCGGACGAGCGATCGGCTCGTTCTTCCCGACCATGGTGGGCTTTGTCAGCGAAGGCATGCCGCTGGGCGTGGTCATCGCGATCTTCAGCTCGGTGGCATTCGGGGTCATGATCCTGATGCTGCTGATGCTGCCGGAGACGCGCGGACGCAGCCTCGCCGAGCTCGACAGCATGGCCGCCGCACCCGGCAACTAAGACTATCGCCGGAACACGGCGACCAGCTCGAGGTGCGGCGTCCAGACGAACTGGTCGAGCGGCATCACCTTTTCCAGCCGGTAGCCGCCGGCGACGAGCAGCGCGGCGTCGCGCGCGAACGTCGCGGGATTGCATGAGACGGCGATGACGGTTTCGATCGTCGAGGCGGCCAGCGCTTCGGCCTGGCGCCGCGCACCGGCGCGCGGCGGATCGAACACGACGGCGGCGTAGGACGTTAGCTCCGCGGGCGATAGCGGCTCACGATCGAGGTCGCGGCGTTCCGCCGTGACCCGCGGCATGCGCGCGGCGGCCTCCGCGAGCGCCCTGGCAGCGGTCGCGTCTCCTTCGACCGCGTGCACCATGCCGTTCTGCGCTAGCGCAAAGCTGAACGTGCCGAGCCCGGCGTAGAGATCGAGCGCCGGACGGTTTTTGTCGACCGCCGCAACGACCTCGGCGACCAGCGTTGCCTCCGCCGCCGCGCTCGCCTGCAGAAAAGCGCCTGGCGGAAACGGCACCGCGACGCCGGAAAACACGACGCGCACCGGCCGCCGCTCGACGACCGGCACATCTTCCTGTCCGTGCCGCCAAACGACGCGCACCAGATCGTGCGTCTCGGCGAGAGCGGCCAATGCTTCGAGCGCGGCGAGCCCCGGCTTCTCTTTGGTCTCGATCAGGATATCCACGCCGCCGTCGCAGCGCGTCAGCGTCGCCTCCGCCGCGCCGCCCGGCGGCAGGATCGCGGCTGCGGCGCGCCGCAACGGGTCGATCAGCGCGAACAGCGCCGGCTCGAGCACCGCGCATTCCTCGACATCGAGCAGCGCGTGGCGGAAACGCTCGCGAAAGCCGACGATGACCGGCGCGCTCGAAGCGTGCGTCCGCGCGAGGCCAATTCGCGCGCGGCGGCGATGCGGCGGCACGGTCACGAGCGGCGCGACGACGCCGGGCTCGATGCCGACCCGGCGCAGTGCCGCGCTCAGCGCGCCAAGCTTGACGGCGCGATAATCCGCGGGCGCGAGATGCTGTAAGGCGCAGCCACCGCAGCGCCCGAAATGGCGGCAAAGAGGCGCGGCGCGGTGCGGCCCTTCTTCGATGAGTTCGATAACGCGGCCTTCGCGGCCCGGTCCGCGCCGCACGCCGAGCTCGACCCGTACCCGGTCACCCGGCGCGGTAAAGGGCAGGAAGATCGTCTCGCCGTCCCAATGCGCGATCCCGTCGCCCTGCGCGCCAAGGCTTTCGGCAACAAGTTCGATCAGTTCGGACCGTGGCGCTGCCGCGGGCGAACGCTTCCGCGCCCGGGTCATCCCGGTAGCGGCAAGGGGACGACCAGCAAGTAGCCATTGACCGTCAGCGCGACTGCGACCACGGCAATCGTCGCGCTCAACCCCAGCAGCGCGCGAGACGCCGCGACAATCGCCACCGATCCGAGCACGATCGCGATCTGGAACAGCGCCGCCGCGAACTCGAAATTCGGGTCCTGTTCGGCGGCGTGGTCGCGCTCGCGTTCCAACTCCTTCGCTTTCGCCAGCAGCTCCTGGCGCCCTTCCCCGCTCGCCGGGTCGCTCTCGTAACGCGCAGCGTTGCTGCGATAGCGCTGGATATGCTCAGTCGCGGTGGCCTTGCCGGCATCGGACAACCCCGGCAGCTGGTTCAGCTCAAACTCCGACTGGTCAGCGGCCAGCTGATAGACCGTCTCGCGCAGATACTTTGCCTGCGCGAAGGCATAGGCATCGGACGCCTTGATATTGGCGTTGAGCATTTCCTTGGTAACGTGGCCGCCGCCGAGCGAGGCGATCGCCAGCAGCATCGCGACCACGCCGACATAGATCGCCGCCAGCCGACGAAACCCGTCGCCATCGGCATGATGTGCATGGTGCACGTGCTCGTGCACCGGCTCGGGCGCTTCGCTGGTCTCTACCATGGCGCTGTCTGTACGATGGCCGTGCGGCGGACGGCAAGCGACAGCGTGTCGTCTCAGGCAGCCTCGGCTGCGTCGTCGACGACAAGCTGCACCGCGTCGCCCCCGCGATACGTGTCGCGCCGCAGATGCCCGGCAATATGGATGGCCCGCCCCTTGGCCTCGGCGATCAGCCTGCCGACCGGCGTCTCGGCGGCGCGGAAGGCGATCGCGCTCAGCGTCCCGCCGCCCAGCGCGTCGGCGACGCGCAGCTTCAAATGACCGCTGCCGACCGCCTCGACGTACTGCGCGCGCACGGTCGGGAAGGCGAAACGCGGCTCGGGATTGGCCGAGCCGAACGGCGCCAATGCGTCGAGTTGGGCGATGAGCCCGCCCTGCGCCGCCTCGGCCGAGAGCGCCGCGTCGATCGCCAACTCGGGCACAAGCAGCGCATGGTCGAGCCCGTCATTGAGCCGCTCGGCGAGGAATTCCTGCAGTTCGATGAGCCGGTCGGCGGCGACGCTGAACCCCGCCGCCATCGCATGCCCGCCGCCGTTGATGAGCAGCCCCGCCTGGCGCGCCGCGATCACCGCCGAGCCGAGCGCCAGCCCCGGCACCGAGCGGCCCGAGCCTTTGCCGATCCCGTCGGCCAGCGCGATAACGATCGCCGGTCTTCCATAGCGCTCCTTAAGTCGCGAGGCGACGATGCCGATGACTCCGGGATGCCAGCCCTCCGCCGCGGCGAACACCAGCACCGGCAACTCCGCGTTCTGCCGATCGACCAGCTCGATCGCCGCCGCCAGCGTCTGCGCCTCGATCTCGCGGCGCTCCTTGTTGTAGGCGTCGAGGTGCTGCGCCCATTCGGCAGCGCGCGCCGGGTCGTCGGTCGACAGCAAGCGTGCGCCCAAATCCGCGACGCCAACCCGCCCGCCGGCATTGACCCGCGGTCCCAGCACAAAGCCAAGCTGATAGGCGTCGACCGCGGCGGCACGGCCGTTGGTCTGCGCGACCGCCGCCAGCGCCGCCATGCCGGGATTGGCGCCGCGCGCGGCAACCTTGAGCCCCTGCGCGACCAGCGCGCGGTTGAGCCCGGTCAGCGGCACGACATCGCAGACCGTGCCGAGCGCGACGAGGTCGAGCCACTGCAGGAGGTCGGGCTCGGGCCGCGTGCGATACCAGCCGGCCTCGCGCAACGCCCGGTTCGCGGCAACCGCAAGCAGAAACGCCACGCCCACCGCAGCGAGATGGCCGTGCGCGCTCGCCTCGTCGAGCCGGTTCGGGTTCACCACCGCAACCGCGCTGGGCAGCAGCGGCTCGGCAACGTGGTGATCGATGACGATGAGGTCGAGGCCTGCGATCTTCGCGGCTTCCAGCGCGTCATGCGCGGTGGTACCGCAATCGACGGTGACGACGAGGCCGGCGCCCTCGGCTTTGAGCTTCAGGAGCGCCGGCGCGTTGGGGCCGTAACCCTCGCGCATGCGGTCGGGCACGTAAAGCCCGCCCGTGGCGCCCACCGCCGCGAAAAAGCGCAGCAGCAGCGCCGCCGAGGTCGCGCCGTCGACATCGTAGTCGCCATAAACGACGATCTTCTCGCCGTCGCAGATCGCGCGCACCAGTCGTTCGACCGCTCGATCCATGTCCTTCAGATGTGCCGGATCGGGAAGCTGATCGCGCAGGCGCGGGGCCAGGAACCGCGCCGCCTCCTCCAGCCTCACACCACGCTGGGTCAAGAGCCGTGCCAGAATATCCGACACCGCCAGCTGCGCCGCGATCGCCGCCGCCGCGCCGTCATCGGCCACCCCGCGCAGCCGCCAGCGACGGCCGCTCGCCGATCGCTCGACCCCGAGAAACGCCGCCTGGTCCCCCAACCTTCGGCCTTTCAGTTTGAGCGCCGGGCCCCCACCCGGCGGATGCACCTTACCGCGAAAACCGCGCGAAGCTCTCCTTGCGAGAGAGATCGTGCTTGGCCTCGATATAGCGAACGGTGCCGGTGCGCGAGCGCATCACCACCGAATGCGTCATCGCCCCACCCGGAAAGCGCCGCACACCCTTCAGCATCGTGCCGTTGGTGACGCCCGTCGCGGCGAACATCACGTCGCCATGCGCCAGGTCGAGGAGGCTGTAAACCCGATCGAGGTCGGTGATGCCGAGCCGGTGCGCGCGCCCACGCTCGTCATCGTTGCGGAACAGGAGCTTGCCCTGCATCTGGCCGCCGATGCAGCGCAGCGCCGCGGCAGCCAGCACACCTTCGGGCGCGCCGCCCGAGCCCATATAGATGTCGATCCCGGTCTCCGGGTCGGAGGTGGCGATGACGCCGCTGACGTCGCCGTCGCCGATCAGCATGATCCGCGCTCCCGCCGCGCGCACCTTGGCGATGAGATCCGCATGGCGCGGCCGGTCGAGGATGCAGACGACGAGGTCCGAGATCTCCGTCTTTTTGGCCTGTGCGAGGTTTTTCAGGTTCGCCTGCGGCTCGGCCTCGATATCGATCAAATCATCGGGCAGCCCGCCGCCGACCGCAATTTTCTCCATGTAGACGTCGGGGGCATTGAGGAACCCGCCGGAATCGGCCATCGCCAGTGTCGCCAGCGCATTGGCGCCGCCCTTGGCGGTGATTGTCGTGCCTTCCAGCGGGTCGAGGGCGATGTCAATCGCCGGACCGCTCCCGGTACCGACCTTCTCACCGATATAGAGCATCGGCGCCTCGTCGCGCTCGCCCTCGCCAATGACGACGGTGCCGTCGATCGTGAGGCCGTTGAGCGCCTGGCGCATCGCGTCGACCGCCGCCTGGTCGGCCGCCTTTTCATCGCCGCGCCCCATCAGCCGCGAGGCGCTGAGCGCCGCGACCTCGGTGACGCGCACGGCTTCGAGCGCGAGGTTGCGATCCATATGCGGAGCTTCGTCGACCACAGTCTCCTCCCTACTTTTCTTTGATCAGAAATCCTCGATGCGGATGATCTGCGGTGGTTCGAGCACGCTGTCGAACTTGCCAATGGCCGCGAGCGCCCGCTGCATCGCCGCCTCCACCGTTACGTGCGTCGTCAGCACCACCGGCACCGCCTCGCTCGGCGAGCGGCCGCGCTGGATCATCGATTCGAGCGAGACCTGCTGGTCGCGCAGCGCCGCGGCGACGTCGGCGATGACGCCCGGCTGATCCTTGACCATCAGCCGGATGTAATACGCGCCCTCGTGCCGTTCCATCGGCGCCCCGGATAGGCGTTCGAGCGACGCCGTCGGCACGCCGAACGGCGCGATTTGGCGCCCGGCGGCAATGTCGACGATATCGGCGACGACCGCCGATGCCGTCGGCCCAGCGCCGGCGCCGCGCCCTTCGAGCATCAGCTGGCCGACAAAGTCGCCCTCCGCGACGATGCCGTTGAAGACGCCCTCGACCGCCGCGATCGGCGTCTCGCGCCGCACCATGCACGGGTGGACGCGCTGTTCGAGGCCGTGATCGGTCAGCCGCGCGATGCCCAGGAGCTTGATACGATAACCGAGCTCCTCGGCAAATTCGATGTCGAGCCGCGAGATATGGCGGATGCCCTGGCAATAGACCGCGGCGAGGTCGACTGGCCGGCGGAACGCGACGCTGGCGAGGATCGCCAGCTTGTGCGAGGCGTCGACGCCGTCGATATCGAAGCTCGGATCGGCCTCGGCATAGCCCAGCTGCTGCGCTTCGGCGAGCACCTCGGCAAAGTCGCGGCCGCTCTCGCGCATCGTCGTCAGGATGTAGTTGGTGGTGCCGTTGAGGATGCCGTAGACGCGGGAAAGGCGGTTGCCGACCAGCCCCTCGCGCAGCGTCTTGATGATGGGGATGCCGCCGGCGACCGCCGCCTCGAAAGCGAGCGCCACGCCGGCCGCCTCGGCGGTCTCGGCGAGCGCCGTCCCGTGTTCGGCCATCAGCGCTTTGTTGGCGGTGACCACGTGCTTCTTGTGCGCCAGCGCCGTCTCGACGACGCGGCGTCCGATGCCTTCGGCGCCGCCGATCAGCTCGACGACGACATCGACCGCCGGGTCAGCCGCCATCGCCGCGGCATCGTCATACCAGCGCGCGCCGGACAGATCGGCGCCGCGGTCGCGCGACCGGTCGCGCGCCGAAACCGCGGCGACGACGAGCCGGCGGCCGGCCCGGATCGTCAGATGCTCGGCCTGCCGCTGCAGCAGTTGCAGGGCGCCGGCGCCGACCGTGCCGAGACCGGCGACCGCGATGTTGAGTGGCCCAGTCAAATTTTTATCTCCGGCAAACTCTCATCTCCGGCAAACCCATCCTGCGGCAATCATGGCATCAGCTGCACTTCGATCCGGCCGGGCGGTTCCGCGGGACTCGAGGGCGACGCCTCGGTCTGTATCTTGTTGGCGGGAAGGCCCAGCCCGGTCAGCTCGCTGGCGACGAGCTGCGCACGGTCGAGCGCGCTGCGAAAGGCGTTGAGCTGCTCGGCGCCGCCGCTCGCCGGCGCGACATAGGACACGACGCGAACCGTGCGCGGCCGCTGCTGGTACTGCTTGACGACATCCGCGAGGTGCGGTCGCGCGTCAGCCGGCACCGCGGCCAAGCCCGGCGCAAGGTCGAGCGAGGCGACCGTCACTGGCACCGGTGGCAGCTTGGGCGGCGGCAGCGCCGCCACCTCGGGCGACGGCTTCGCCGGCGGCAGGCTGGCCGGCGGCGGTGTTGGCTGCGGATTGCCCGATGCGACAGCGGCCGGCGCCAGTTCCGAGGGCGCGGGCCGCGGCATCGCCGAGGGCGGGACTTGCGCCGGCGCGGGATGCGAGGCGGCAAATCCCGGCGGGTTGGCGAGCGACGGCACCTGCATCGCCGTGTTTTGCGGCAGCGCCGGCGGCGGCTCGTTCATTGGCCGCGACGGCGGCGGCGCCGTCGACGGCGGCGGCAGAGGCCGCGCCGAAGTCGACGTCTCGGGAGCCTGGAACCCAGGCGGGATTGCCGGCGGTGGCGGCACCGGGCCGGAGGACGGCGTCCCGCCATTCGCCTCGGTCGCGGTGCGCGTGCCGGTAAGGCTGGCGGTCAAGGCCTGCCGCTCGGCCGTCGTCGTGGCGATCTCGGGTGGCTCCGGCACGCTGGCGAGGTTCGGGTAGCCGCCGGTCTCGGCCTTGTTGAGATTGCTCTCGAAAGGCGCGGTGGCGGGATCGGGATCGTTCTTGTTCATCCCGCTTACCGACCGGTACGTCTCGATCACCCCGTTGCAGCCGCTCAGCCCGAGCAGCAGCGCCAGCCCACCCAGCCACACGGCCGCCCCGCCGGTGCGACGGCGGGTTCTCCGCACTGTCATCAGCGAGACCCCAACCCAGCGGCCGCGACATCGCCCGCCGCGGCACGACAGCGAGCGCGGGGGCGGCTTCACATTCGATCCGCTGGTGTATTAGATCGCGGCGCGCGCGTCACTACATTTGATCCGCACATCGTCCCCGTTGGGATGACGGGGAAGACGGCGCCACGACGCCGTAACGACGAGGAAACGCCATGAACGACGCCGCAAGCCAAGGAATCGGCCAACCGAGCCAGGCGGCTCCCGGCACCACGCCGGACCCGGCGGAGCTGTCGCGCCGCCTGGCCGCGATCGCCGAGCGCAGCCAGCATCTTGTCAGCGACTTTCTCAGCCGTCAGTCGAATGAAGGCGCGGCCGGCATGGCCGACCCGATGGCGATCGGCTCGGCTTTTTTCGAGCTGACTACGCGAATGATGGCCGAGCCGGCGCGCCTCATCGAGGCGCAGATGGCGCTGTGGAACGACTACCTGGCGCTGTGGCAGCGCACCGCCGAGCGGCTGATGGGCCAGGCGGTCGAGCCGGTGGTCGAGGCAGCGGTCGACGACCGCCGCTTCCGCGACCGCGCGTGGAGCGACAACGCGATCTTCGACTATATCAAGCAGAGCTACCTGTTGACCGCGCGCTTCATCCAGGGGGCGGTCAAGGAGGTCGGCGGGCTCGACGACCATACTGGGCGCAAGGTCGATTTCTACACACGGCAATTCGTCGACGCGATGGCGCCGTCGAACTACGTGCTGACCAACCCCGAGGTACTGCGCGCGATCGGCGAATCCGGCGGCGAGAACCTGGTCAACGGGCTGCAAAACCTGCTCGACGACCTCGAGCGCGGCAAGGGCCGGCTGGCGATCAGCATGACCGACCTGGCCGCTTTCAAGCTCGGCCAAAACGTCGCCGCGACGCCGGGCAAGGTCGTCTATCAAAACGGCCTTATTCAGCTGATCCAGTACGCGCCGGCGACCGACACCGTGCATCGCCGATCGCTGCTCATCATCCCGCCCTGGATCAACAAGTTCTACGTGCTCGACCTGCGGCCACAAAACTCGTTCATCCGCTGGGCGGTGAGCCAGGGCCACACGGTGTTCGTGATCTCGTGGGTCAATCCGGACGAGCGGCTTAGCGCCAAGAGCTTCGAAGACTACATGAAGGAAGGCCCACTCGCCGCGCTCGACGCGATGGAAGCGGCGACCGGCGAGAAGGACGCCAACGTCATCGGTTATTGCCTGGGCGGCACGCTGCTGTCGGCGACGCTCGCCTACATGACCGCGAAACGCGACCGGCGCATCAAGAGCGCGACTTTTTTTGTGACCATGGTCGATTTCGCGGAGGCCGGCGACCTCTCGGTCTTTATCGACGAGGAGCAGCTCACCTCGCTCGAGGAACGCATGTCGAAAAAGGGCTATCTCGAGGCCCGCGAGATGCACCAGACCTTCAATATGCTGCGCGCCAACGACCTCATCTGGTCATTCGTGGTCAACAACTACCTGCTCGGAAAACAGCCTTTGCCCTTCGACCTGCTCTATTGGAACGCCGATTCGACACGCATGCCGGCGGCGATGCACAGCTTTTATCTGCGGCGCATGTACCAGGAGAATTTGCTCTCACAGCCCGGCGGCATCACGCTGGACGGGGTCAAGATCGACCTGCGCAAGATCAAGACGCCCGCCTTTATCCTGTCGACCCGCGAGGATCATATCGCGCCGTGGCGCTCGACCTATGCGGCGACGCAGCTCTATTCCGGGCCGGTCAAGTTCGTGTTGTCGGCTTCGGGCCATATCGCCGGCGTGGTCAATCCGCCGGGCAGCAAATATGGCCACTGGACCAACGACAAGAACCCGCCCTCGCCCGACGACTGGCTCGCCACCGCGACCAAGCACGGATCCTCCTGGTGGCCGATCTGGGAGGAATGGGTCGCGCAATATTCCGGCGGCGAGGTTCCGGCGCGCAAACCGGGCGACGGCAAACTCACACCGATCGAAGACGCGCCGGGGAGCTACGTGAAGGTCCGAGCGGAGGATTAAACGTGGGACGCTGTATTGCTTTTGCGCCTCACTTGTCGCATTGGCGGTGCAGCAACGAAGCCGGACAACGGTGGCTCTGTCTTCGCCACCACAGATGGCCCGTCTATTGCGCAATCACCGTCCTTGGAGCCACGGCTGTTCCTATAGCAGTCAGCTTCGTCTGGGGACGGCTCGCGCCACCGACCAAATTTGAAAGTGAGACCTCGTCGACCCTTCAAGAGATCAAAAACGCTCTTGAAAATCAGAACAAAAATGACTTGAGTAGGGTCATTAATGCCAATAATTTAGAAGAAAAATACCCACTAGGATTTGCACTATTTTACTCTGACGGCAGTAAGACGCTTCATTATGGAAAACTCAGGGATTTTGGAATTAGATTTGACCCTTCTGACATAAAAGTAATTTCTATTTCAGATAATTCTCTATGTATTTCCGGGCTTGTCATAGAATCTAAAGAAGGAAGCCGGCTAAACATGAGCTATCCGGCTTGTATGAATATGAAGGCGGGAACAATTGTTCACTTTGCAAAAATCGATGACATTTTTGTCGACATCCTATCTTTCGGGGGCTCGACACAAGGAGCAGCGTGGCTCATTGGCCTGAGGTCAAATTAGAATTCGCAAGGTTGCTAGGTGCGTTTTTATACTCTTCCGCCAGCCGGCGGTAATGCTTCGGCACCCAGCGCATGTACTCGATCTCCTCCGGCTTAAGGGCGCGGAAGTAGCGCGCCGGGGTCCCGGCCCATAATTGGCCGGCCTTCACCACTTTGCGCGGGGTCACGACCGCGCCGGCGGCGACCATCGCGCCCGACTGGACGACCGCCTTGTCCATCACGCACGCCTTCATCCCGACAAAGGCGCCCGGCTCCAGCGTGCAGCCGTGCAGCAGCGCCATGTGGCCGATCGCGACATCGTCGCCGATGACCGTCGGGATGTGCTCGCCGCCGGAGGGTACGTCGTGCGTCACATGCATCACCGTCCCGTCTTGGATATTGGCTCCCGCCGCGATGCGGATCGGCGCGTCATCGCCGCGGATCACGACGTTGAACCAGATGTTCGCGTGCGCGCCGATCTCAACGTCGCCGATCACCACCGCATTGGGTGCAATGAACGCGCTCGGATGGATGCGCGGCACGATGTTGCGGTAGGGCAGGATCAGCGGGCCGGTCATGGCATAGGCTTACACCTGCGCCCCGCGTTTGGGGATGGCAACATGCGATTTTCGCGGGGATGGGCGATTTCCGTCGCGCGACGTTCCGCGTTATTCGGGGCCAGGGGTTCCGCCGTACCTCGCGGAAGCTCAGACGAAGTGGATGACGCTATAGCTGGTCGGCGCGACGCCGAGATCGTGCCAGGTCGTGTTCGGCCCGTCGTTCCAGCCAATGTCGCCCGTCGCCGCATTGCTCCAAAGCAAGTCCGACCTGCCGTCGCCATTGTAATCGCCAGTCCCGACGACAGCGTAGCCTGGCGGCGCGACGCCAAGGTCATGCCACGTGGTATTGGGCCCATCGTTCCAGCCGATGTCGCCGGTCGCCGGATCGCTCCATACCAGGTCGGGTTGACCGTCATTATTGAAGTCGGCGATTCCCACCACTTGGTATGTCGTGGGCGCCACGCCGAGATCATGCCAACTCGTCTGCGGCCCGTCGTTCCAGCCGATGTCGCCGGCACCGGGATCGTACCAGATCAGGTCGGAAGAGCCGTCGTTATTGAAATCCGCGACGCCGATGACGCCGTAGCTTGTCGGCGCGGCTCCCAGATCGTGCCACGCGGTGTTCGGTCCGTCATTCCAGCCGACGCCGCCGGTGGCCGGATCCGCCCACAGAATGTCGCGGACGCCGTCGCTGTTGAAGTCTCCAGTCCCAACCACCCGATAGCTGGTGGGTGCGGTACCGAGGTCATGCCACGTGGTTTTCGGCCCGTCATTCCAACCAATGTCGCCAGTCGTCGGATTGCTCCACAACAGGTCGGTCCGGCCACCGCCGGTGAAATCGGCGGTCGCAACCACGTCGTACGTCGTCTGCACGACGCCGAGATCATGCCATGCGGTCAACGGCCCATCGTTCCAGCCAACCTCGCCACTCGCCAGGTTCTCCCAGAGGACGTCCGATTTGCCGTCACCGTTGAAGTCACTGGAGACCGAGGTCGTCGCCGTCAGGGAACTCAAACTAGAAACGAGGGTGGTCGTCGACCCCGGGGGTTCGTAGCCGAGGCTAATCACGATCGTATCGGCGCCAGGCAATGCACCAGCGATATACTTAACAGCACTCAAGCTGCCGACAGGGACAGCAAACGATGTCCCATCCGGCGCTATCGTTCCATTGAACGTGAAGTGTCCGTTCCTTCCCTGATCATCAAAGATGTACTCCGTAATGGTGTCACCGCTTGGATTCGACACCGAGGAGATCAAAGAGGATGCGGAAATGGCGGTGTTCTCGGCAGGAGAGACATTCTGCAAATTGACCGTCGGCGCGACTAGCAGAGGTTCCCATCCGAGCGCGTCCATCAACTCTATATCGGTCTGCGAGAGTCCGAAAGTTTCCCCCAACTCGCCGACCCCAAAGACATCGAGCTGGGTGAAATCACCGACGTCGCCGGAATTAACCTTTGTCGTGCCGGAATACTCGTTATTGAATGAAATACCGACTGATTGCGAAGTTGTCGCGCCCCCGTTGTATGAGAAATACGTAGTCCGGCCGTCGCGGCCATCGGTCAAATCGAGTTGGCCGCTTGCTGTGTAACGAAACAGATCGACCGTACTGTAGACGCCATTCTGATCGCCGTCCCCGGCGACGCGGCCCATTCCACCCTCGCTGATCTCATGGGCGAGCGCGTTGACTACGTCTTGGCCGCTGCCATTGAGATAAAAGGTGTTCAGCGTGACTGAATCGTCCGTTGCGTAGTTAGTCGAACTCAGCCCCAGCATTTTGGCATAGGCTTCCGGAAGTGCCCACTTGGTGCTGCCGATGGGGCTGGTGGCCGGCAGAGAAGCAACAAAGTCTTGCGCATAGACATCGCCGGAATCGTGCGCCGCCAGGGCACTCTTCAATTGGCTATAAGTGACGGAGACAAACGCTGGCCAGCTATTGGTGGCGAGGAAACCCGTGCTACCTTCGTTTACCGCGGAGAAGCTGAGGTTAAGTGTGATTGTATTCATCCAGTTTTTGCCGATCGCATCCTCGGCGTTGGTAATTGCGGTTTGCAACGACGCGTCGGCGCTTGAGGTGATGGTGTTGTTGAACACCATCCCGCTGCCCGGCACGGTCACCGTGAACGTCGTGCTGCCGCCGGATGGAGCTTGACCGTCGAGCGCACCTATACCGCCCGAAGCGACGGCTCCGGCATCACCCCCAAACAACACCGCGGACGTGAAGCCTACCGGCGGCCCAGCGTCAACGCCTAACTGGGATGGGGCGCTGAACCCGATTATCGGAGTTGACGACGTTGTCCCAGCCCCGCTCGGCGAGAACGACATCGTGGATGCTTGTTCCGATGTACCGAGCACGAGCGAATCCGACGACGGCGCTGCCGAATATGGCGACCCCGACGTCGTCGCGGTACATACACCGAGCAATGTCGGGTTGTCTGAACCAACAAGGACGTCATGTAGGAGGGCCCGCCACTCAGAATAGTCCGACGTTTCAGTCGAGACGTTTACGCCGTTGGGCAGAGCCGTCGGCTGTCCGAGCGATGTGTCGTTCTCAGTCACGATTGCCCCCGCCCGAACTTTGGAATTGACGCAAGCATCAAATCATCTTTAGCCTAAAGTCACAATTCTCGATTGCTCCAATCGTCCCTACCCCTACCTATCCGTGACCGAGTATTCCTCCGCCAGCCGGCGGCAATGCCCGGCACCCGGCGCATATATTCGATCTCTTCGGGTTTGAGCGCGCGCGAACAGCGCGCCCGCGATGCGGATCGGCGCGTCGTCGCCGCGGATCACGACGTTGAACCAGATGTTCGCGTGCGCGCCGATCTCGTCGCGTTGGGTGCAATGAACGCGCTCGGATGGATGCGCGGCACGATGTTGCGGTAGGGCAGGATCAGCGGGCCGGTCATGGCATAGGCTTACACCTGTGTCCCGCGTTTGGGGATGGCAACATGCGATTTTCGCGGGAATGAGCGGTTTCCGTTGCGTGACATTCTGCGCTATCGTTCGGTCAAACAATTCTGCTGCACGCGGCCGTCACGAGACCATAGAGGGAGCGGGAAACGATGAGCGGAAACTTTGCGGCTCTGCAATGCCTGAAAGGCGTTCGGGTGGTCGATCTGACCCAGTTCGAGGCGGGGCCGACCTGCACCGAGGCCCTGGCGTGGCTCGGCGCCGAGGTCGTCAAGATCGAGAACCCGAAATCGGGCGATCCCGGCCGGCGCATCGCCGCCGCCAGCGGCAAGGCGCACGATTCCTTCTATTTCAAGATTTTGAATGCCAACAAGAAGTCGGCGACGGTCGACCTCAAGTCGCCAAAGGGCGTCGAGCTCGTCAAGGAGTTGGTCAAGAAGGCCGACGTGTTCGCCGAGAACCTCGCTCCCGGCACGATCGAGCGCCTCGGCCTCGGCTATGACGTGCTGAAGGAAATCAATCCCGGCATCATCTACTGCCAAGTCAAGGGCTTCGGCGAAGGCAGCCCGTACGAGAAGAGCCTCGCCTTCGACATGATCGCGCAAGCCGCTGGCGGCACCATGAGCGTCACCGGCGAGCCCGGCCAACCGCCAGTCAAGCCTGGTTGCACGATCGGCGACACCGGCACCGGCATGCTGATGGCGATCAGCGTCCTCGGCGCGCTCTACGAGAAGAAATCGACCGGCAAGGGCCGCCGCCTGCAGCTGGCGATGCAGGATTCGGTAATGCACTACATCCGCACGTCGTTCGCGGTGATGTCGCAGCAGGGCGATAAGAGCGCCGCGCCGCGCATGGGCGCGCAGTCGACTTCGGGCGCCCCTGCCCCCTGCGGCATCTACCCGTGCAAGCCGTTCGGCTACAACGACTACGTCTATGTCTTCTGCAGCCGCGCCAACCCCGAGCACTGGACCCGCCTGCTCAAGGTTATCGGCCGCGAGGAGCTGATCGAAGATCCGCGCTTCGCCACCAACGAGGAGCGCAACAAGCACGAAGGCTTCATCAACGAGATCATCGCCGAGTGGACCAAGCACCACACCAAGGAAGAGGCGATGCAGCTCATCGGCGCCGCCGGGGTGCCGGCCGGCGCGGTGCACGACACGCTCGAGCTTTACAACGACAAGAGCTTCGAGAAGCGCGGCATCATGCAGGTGATGCACCATCCGGACGGCGACTGGAAATGCGAGACCTGGCCGGTGCGCTTTGACGGCAAGCCGCCCGAGCTCAAGCCCTCGCCCAAGCTCGGCCAGCACACCGAGGAGGTGTTCAACAGCTGGCTCAGCCTCAGCAAGGATCAGATCCAGGCGCTGCACGAACAAAAGGTTATTGGCAACGCCAACTAGGAACCAACGACGACCCAGCGGCCCGCGAAAGCGGGCCGCTTCTTTTTACCCCCATGTCATGCGAGGAGCGCCGGCGACGAAGCAATCTCCATCCAACAAGCCACCAATGGAAGGCGATTGCCGCGGCGCCTTTGGCGCCTCGTAATGACAAGGAAACGGAGGAAACCCCCATGGCGGAACTGACCGGCTCGGAAATCCTGGCGAAGTGCCTCAAGGCCGAAGGCGTCGACGACTGTTTCTACATCATGGGCGGGCCGATGCTGTTGGCCGAGTCGTCGATGATCAACGAGGGCATCCGGATGATCGATGTCCGCCACGAGCAGGCGGCGGCGTTCTCGGCGCAGGCCTATAGCCGCCTGCTGCAAAAGCCCGGCATCTGCATGGCGGCCTCGGGCCCGGCGGCGATCAACCTGTCGACCGGTCTCGCCAATGCCCTCATCGATTGCTGCCCGGTGATCGGCTTTGGCGGGTCGAGCCCGATCGGCCAGTTCGGCCGTCAGGTCTTTCAGGAAATCGACCAGATGGCGATCATGCGCGGCTGCGTCAAATACGCCGACCGTATCCACAACATCAAACGCATCCCGCAGCAGATCAATTTCGCCTTCCAGACCGCGCTGAGCGGCAAGCCGGGCCCGGTCTATCTCGATTGGCCGGGCGACATCCTCTACCAGAAGATCGACGAGTCTCAGATTGACTGGAGCTATGCCGGGCGGCCGATCGTCCGCGCACGGCCCTATGCGGAGCCCCGTGCGATCAACGCCCTGGTCGATGCGATCAACTCGGCCGAGCGGCCGATCGTCGCCTCGGGCAGCGGGGTGATCTGGTCGCAGGCGTGGAACGAGATGCGCACATTCGTCGAGAAGGCGGGCATCCCGTTCTACACCACGCCGCAAGGCCGCGGCGTCGTGCCCGACGACCACCCCCTCTCTTACCTGACGATGCGCTCGACCGCATTCCGCGACGCCGACCTCATCATCGTGCTCGGCACGCGGATGAACTACATCATCGGCCATGCCGCGCCGCCGCGCTTTGGCGCCAACGCCAAGATCGCCCGCATCGAGATCGACGCCGAGGAGATGGGCCGCTCGGCGCGCAATGTCGACATCCCGGTGGTCGGCGACTGCAAAAGCGTGCTGCAACAGCTGATCGATGCGCTTCCGGCCAAGACCGCCGAGCGCTTCGCCGGCTGGCGCAAGACCTTGCATGACGGCGAGGCCGCCAAGCGCAGCGGCCCCGGCGGCAACTACCCGACCGATGGCGACATCCACCCCATCCGGCTTCTGGAAGAAGTGAAGAACTTCGCCCAGCGCGACGCGATCCTGGTTGTCGACGGGCAGGAGACGCTCAATTTCGGGCGTCAGACGATGCCGACCTTCGAGCCGGCGCACCGGCTCAATTCGGGGCCGTTCGGCACAATGGGCGTGGGCCTGCCGTTCGCGGTCGGCGCCAAGGCCGCCAAGCCCGACAAGCAGGTCATCTGCTGCCACGGCGACGGCTCGTTCGGCCTCAACGCCATGGAGCTCGACACGGCGGTGCGGCACAAGCTGCCGATCCTCGTCGTCATCAGCCTCAACGGCGGCTGGACCGCCGATCCGGACCGCAACAAGCCCGGCCGCGACCTCGGCTACACGCGCTATGACAAGATGGCCGAGGGCCTCGGCTGCTACGGCGAATACGTCGAAAACCCCGAAGACATCCGCCCGGCGCTGGAGCGCGCGCAGAAGAAGGTCGACGAAGGCATGGTGGCGCTGGTCAACGTCAAGACCGACTACCGCGCCCGCGCCGGCACGGTACAGTTCTCCGACTATTCGACGTAATCTTTGCGCCAAGCAAAAGGGAAAGAGTGGCCTCGGCCGCCGATGCCGCCCAGCAATGATCCGTCTGTCGATACATGCTCAAGAGGCTCTGGAAGAGCGTAATCTCGCCTCGAGCTGGATTGAGCGCACGATCGCGGCTCCGGATTTTCAGCGGGCCGATCCAAATGACCCGTCGCTCACTCGATCGTTCAGGGCTATCGCAGAGGCGACGGTCCATTTTGATCGCGATGCCAAGCCATGATGCGGACCAGCTACGATCCCGAAGCCGACGCGATGTTCGTCTGGTTCGCCCCTGAGGGCGTCAAATCGGCCGAGACAAAGGAAGTGGCTCCCGGCGTGATGCTCGACTTCGACGATAAGGGCAACGTCATCGGCATCGAGGTCCTTAACGTCAGTCGGCGAATGGCGACGCCAAAAATCGCCGCCGAATAGTACCCGCGCCGGCACGGGCGCAGTTTTCGGACTATTCGACGCGAGAACTGGCTAGCAAGGACGACAACCGCATTTTCATCGCCATCCCCACGCGAGGGGGAACCCGGGGGGCACCGACCCGTGCCGGCTCGGCCCGTCGGTATTCATGGGTTCCGCCTGCTCCGCAGCGTGCCAGATAACAGATTTAGCGGCGTCTCGTCAGCTGGATGCGGCAGGGCCGCCGGCTTCCGATGGCGGCTGCGGCAAATGTATCGCCTTGAAAGGCTCCAGCGAACTTCATCGAAATCGGCTCACCCAAACTCGCCCCGCCCGGAGCGCGCCCATCGCCGACGCCGTTGCGCGTGAGCAGCACGTGGCCGTCGGCGCCGATCGTGCCACCATAATGGTCGTAGCCGGGTTGGCCGGGCGTGGCCATCAATGTGTTTAGGCGCGACCAGTTGCCGTTTTTGATCTCAAAGATGAGGGAATAGTTGAGGTTCGCTTTGCCGCCGGTCGCCTCGCAGGAAAAGGTGCCGACCCAGATTCCGTCAAAAGGCAGCGGAGGCGGTGCGGATGGTGGCGGAGGCGGCATCGCCATCGTCGGCTCCGGTTCGGGCGCCGGGCGCGGCCGCAGCACAGGCTTCGGAGCAGGATCCGCCGGCGCCATGTGGAACGGGTCTTGGTCCGGATTCCGAGAAGCGGGCGGTGACGCTGACCGAAACGGGTCCAACTCCTGCGCCGCAGCTGGCATGGCGACGAGCATCAGAAAAAGTGCGATTACAGCCCGACGCATGCCTACGCGCCGAGACGCTTCAGCGCCGCTCGGGCGCCTGTATCGCCGCGCGCCGCGGCGACACCGTACCAGGCTTTGGCTCTGCCGAGATCGACCTGGACGCCGACGCCGTGCTCATACATCGCGCCGAGATTGAACATCGCCGTCACCTCGCCGCGCGCCGCCGCCGCCTCCCACAGCACCGTCGCGCCATCGGGGTCGGGTTTCGCGGTGCCCTGGCCGCGGATCAGCAAGGTGCCGAGATTGGTCAGCGCCTTGCCGTCGCCCTCGGCGGCGGCGAGCCCGTACCAATAGACCGCCTCGGCGGGGTCGGCCGTCCCGTTGCTGCCCTTCTCAGCGACCCAGGCGCGCTGATAGAGCGCCGACGCGCCCTTGACCGCCGCCGACGGCACACCGTCCGGCGATGTCGCGCCGCGACCGAGCAATGCCGACAGGCGCTGCGCCATGTCGTGCAACGCACTGGCTTCGGGTTCGGTCATCACCCCGGTTTCGGGCTCGCCGGTCAGCGACTGTAGCAGCTTGATCGCGGTGCGCGTCGCCGGCCCGAAATTGCCGTCCGGCGTGCCCTGGAGATAGCCCACCGTCACCAGATCGGTCTGCGCCTGCTTTCGCTGGTCGGCGCTCCAGCTCGAGTCGTCCGGCGGCGGGGTCGCGGCTTGCGTCGTGGCGGCTTGCGTCGCGGCGGCCGGCTGGGCGGGCTGTGCCGGCGTGGCGGAGAGCTGCCCCTGCAGCGTCTTTACCTGGTCACTGGCGTTTTGGTGCGCCTTCTGCTCCGCCGCCAGCTGATCGCCGAGCGATTTGACCTGGCCTTGCGCCGTCGCCAGCTGATCGCCGAGCGACTTGATCTGGTCTTGCGCCTTCGCGAGCTGGCCAGCGGCATCGGCCGCCGCCGATTTCTGGGCAGCGAAGTTTTTCTCGTCCTGGTCGGCCCTGGCTTGCTGATTGGCTTGCTGGTCGCCGAGCGACTTCACCTGCGCGGTGAGCTTGTCGATTTCCGCCTTGGCCTTGGTCGCGGCGTCCTGCTGCGCGGCGAGCAATTTCTGTGCCTGGTCGGCGGCTGTCCGCAGGTCCTGCGCATGCTTGTCGGCGGCGCTCGCCTCTTTTTGCGCGGCGTCGAGATTGCTTTGCGACGCGTCGAGCTTTTTCTGCGCCGCGGTGAGCTCGGCCTGAAAGGTCAGCGCCTTGGCGTCGGCGGCCTCCTTGGCCGTCGCCAGCGCCACCACGTCGGGCGGCGCGGAGGGGCGCAAGGTGACGACCGCACCCGCAGCGATCGCCGCGCCGAGCGCCAGTCCCACGACCGCGCCGAGCGCCATCCCGCCCCGGCCCCGCGGCGGCGGGCCCGGAGCGGCAATCTCGAGCGTGGCCGCCGGTGGGACAATAACGGCCGCCGGCTCCACTCGCTCGGCGGCCGGCAACGGTATCGGCCGCGGCGGCGCCTCGACGACGGTTGCCGCATACGGCGCATCGTCGAGCGGTTCGTCGTCTTCGTCGGGCGGCGGAGCAAGATCAGCCAGCGCTGTAGACGCGGCGACATCGCCGCCCGGAGGCGCTGGCAATCCCTGCTGTTGCCGCAGGATGCGGTCCATCGCGCGGATGAGGCGCGCGGAATGGATGTCGAAATCCTGGCCGGCATCGACCTGCACCGCGTGCCGGTAGGCGAAATCCTTCACCGTGTCCGGAAGCAGCCCGACTCGCGGCATCGCCGCGCGCAGCACCAGCACCGGGATCACCGGCATCTGCTTGCGCAGCCCGGTTTCGATTTCGAGGCGGACGGGGTCGGCGTCGTCGTCGAGCCGGTTCTGTCCGCCGCGCGCGCCGAGCCAGCGCGGCCCGACAATGGCGAGCAGGATATCGCTTTCGTCGAGCACCTTGGCGATGTGCTGGCGGAAATCGACGCCAGGCGGGATGTTGTCGATATCGCGGAACACCGCATCGCGGCCGTAATGCGCCGCCAGCCGGTCAAATATTCGACCGGTGATCACCCCCGAATCGTCGCGCCGATACGAGATCGTTATTCGCGGCATCACACACTGGCCAAGCCGGCGACTGGAGATCGCCGGCCGAGAAACATTCAACTCCCGGTGTTTAATACAAAGCCGAGGCTATCGGCAAGCCGGCCAATGTTTTGGAACTTCGCGGCTATTTCTCGGCCGTGCCCATCACTGAGCCACCGCAGCACGATGGTCGACGCGCCGTTGGTACGAACCCACCGGTAATGAACGTAGCCTGACGCCGGGCCGGGGCTTGGCTCTTGCCTCGGACGGCGGGACGTGGATCATCGAACCGACCGTTTGAGGACATAGCGAATGACGCTCGAAACCCGCGCGCTGCACCCGACCTTGGCCGTGGAGGTCGTCGGCCTCCGGTTGTGGGAGGCGCTCGACAATGCAACGGTCGCGGCGCTGCGCGACCTTTATGCGCGCTACGGCGTAGTGGTGTTCCGACGGCAGGCATTGAGCGAGCGCGAGCTGGCGGATTTCTGCGCGCTCTTCGGACCATTGGAGCGTACCGTGCGCGGCGATTGGGCCTCGCCCGGCGTGCCCGAGGTGACGGTGCTCTCCAACCTTAAGGACGGGCTCGGGCGCAATATCGGCGGGCTTGGCGACGGCGAGCTGCAATGGCATTCCGACCAATCCTATATGGAGACCCCGGCGACCGGCGCGGCGCTCTATGCGCTCGAGCTGCCGCCCGAAGGCGGCGAGACTTTCTGGGTCGATCTGCGCGCCG
Source organism: uncultured Alphaproteobacteria bacterium (assembly GCA_963712835.1). GTDB lineage: Bacteria > Pseudomonadota > Alphaproteobacteria > ATCC43930 > CGMCC-115725 > DATARH01. The sequence goes on from CAVQJJ010000005.1 coordinate 473,407, forward strand.
CTTATGCCAAGCTGCCGCGCCCGCTGCGCGCGCAGATCAGCGGCAAGCGCGGGGTCTTCGATTACGCCAAGCGGCTTGCCGGCTATGGCCGCGACAGCGACCAGCAGATTTCCGAGGAAGCGCGCCGGCTGACCCCGCCCGTGACCCATGCGCTGGTGCGCTCCCATCCGGAGACCGGCGACCGCTCGCTGTATCTCAATTCCACGACGACGATCGGCATCGACTACATGGACATCTCGTCGGGCATGGCGCTGCTCGACGAGGTCTACGCGGCGGCAACGCGCGACGAGTTCGTCTACGCGCATCAATGGCAGGTCGGCGACCTCGTGGTGTGGGACAACGGCTTCACGATGCACCGCCGCACGCCGTTCGACCCCGGCGCGCGCCGGCTGATGAAACGCATGACGATGAATCTCGATAAGTACCGCCACGTGCTGCCCGACGGCCGACTCGCGCAGTCGGAAGTGGGCATGCCGATCTAGCGGCCGATCGGCGCGACCGCGAAGCTTTCGGGCCGCTCGCCGCGTTCGTGGCGCGCCCACATCGTCTCGTAGGCGCTTTCGAGATGGCGGCAGATGCGGCCGGTGTCGAAGACCGGGCTCGTCGCCCGGCTTTGCGCCAGCTTTTCGCGCATCGCGGCGAGCTTGGCCTCGTCCCGCGCCAGGTGCAATGCCAGCGCCTCGTAATCATCAAGCGTGTCGGTGATCAGTTCGGGCAGCCCCAGCCCGACGAGCAAGCTCACCGCAACGCGGCTGGCGAAGCTCGTCCCGCGACAAGTCAACACCGGCAATCCCGCCCATAGCGCGTCGCTTGCCGTGGTGTGCGCGTTGAAGGGCAGCGTGTCGAGGAACAGCCCGGCCAGGCGATGTCGCGCCAGGTGATCGGCCATGCTCGGCACGCGCGGCGCGAAGACGATGCGATCCGGATCGACGCCGCGCGCCTGAGCCTCGCGGCGTAAATTGCCGACGGCAGCGTCGCTGTCCTGCCGCAGCCACAACACGCTGCCCTCGATACGGGCGAGAAGGCGCATCCAGACGTCAAAGACCGGTGGGTTGATCTTCAGATTGTTGTTGAACGAGCAGAACACGAACCCACTCTCGGGCAGTCCCGCCTCCCGGCGGCTTGGCGTGGCGTCGGCGATCTGCCGCCCGGCATCATGCGGTAGGAAGCAATCCGGCAAATAGACGATCCGCTCGGCATAAAACGGCCGCTGTTCAAGTGGGATGACGGTTCTGTCGGCCAGAATGTAATCGGCGTGTCCCGCGCCGAGCGTCGCGCAAAACCCGAGATAATTCACCAATACCGGCGCTGGACGGCGCGCGAAGATTCCCGGCCGCGCGCCTTGGGTGTAGCCGTTGAGGTCGATCGCGATGTCGATTTCCAGTTCACGCATCAGCTGCACGACATCGCGGTCGCTTTTTGCCTGCACCTCGATAAAGCGGTCGAACGCCGATCTGAGCCGCGTCCGCATCTCGTCTTCCGCGGCAAAGCCGAGCGATACCGCAATCGTCTCGAAGCGCGATTTGTCATGCGCCTCGAACACGCCCGCCAGCAAATGCGCGACCGGGTGATTGCGAAAATCGGAGGAGACGTAGGCAATCCTGATACGGTGGTGCCGCATGCGATCATGATGGGGGGATGCGGCGGACGGCATCGTGCCTCGCGCTTCGCCGATCTGATAGCCGGCGAATGTTTCGGCGCATTTTTGCTGCTGTTCCGGCGAATCCGAGATCAGCAGAAAAGCGAACGGCTCAATGGCAAGTTTCCCGCCGGCGACAGCGGCGGCGATCTTCTCGCAACTAGGCGCATAATCGCCCCACTGGCAGCACACGAGCTTCGAGTGCAGCCAGGCGCCGCGCGCATAGGCATAGTCCGGCGCCACCGCCAGCAGACGCGCGAAGTCGGCCGTCGCGTCTTCGTATCGCCCTATGAAACGCAGCGCTTCGCCGCGGTTTGCCAGGCCCTCCGGGAAATCGGGATCGAGCTTGAGCGCATTGTCATAGGCCGCGATCGCTTCCGGCAACCGGCCGGCCGCGCGCAATGCCGAGCCAAGGTCGCTGTGGATCGCCGCGCTTTGCGGCGCGAGCGCAACCGCGCGCCGCAGCGACTCCACGGCGGGTCCGAACGCCCACGCCTCGCGCAGCAGCAGGCCGAGATTGCGATGCGCCGCTGCAAAATCCGGGCGCAGCGCGACGGCGCGGCGATAGCACGCCTCGGCCTCGGGCAATTCTTCTCGCCCCTGATGCACCGAGCCGAGATTGTTGTGGGCCTCGGCGAATTGCGGCGCGAGTGCCAAGGCGCGCCGGAACGACGCCATCGCCTCCTCCACTCGGCCCTGCCGTACCAGGAAATTGGCGAGATTGTAGTGGAGCAGCGGCGCGTTCGGCATCAGTTCGACCGCGCGGCGCGCGGCGGCGATCGCCTCCGCGCGCTTGTTCTGCTGACCGAGCGCATTGGCGAGATTGCCGTACGCCTCGGCAAAATTCGGCGCGAGGGCGATCGCGCGCCGGTAATGCACGATCGCCTCGTCGAGGCGACCCGCCAGGCGCAGCGCTTCACCCAGCGTGTTGTGCAGGTCGGGAACGTTGCTGTTGCGCGCGAGCGCCCGGCGAAGCGCCTCGATCGCGACAGGAATATTCCCGGCCTGCAGCGCCACGATCCCGGTCAGCTGCAGCGCATCGCTATGGCTCGGTTCGAGAGCGAGGACCTGCTGACAAAGCTCAAACGCCTCTCGCCCGCGTCCAGCTTCGTAATGCCGAACGGCGGCGGCGAACCGCGCCTTGATATCAGCCTGTTGCGCCGGATTCAGCAGCGGCGGGAACTCCATCGGGAGAGTGTCAGCTGTTACTCATCCCGCCACACCGGCTTGCGCTTAGCGATAAAGGCGTCGATGCCTTCCTCGGCGTCATAGGCGAGCATGTTCCGGGTCATCACCTCGCTCGTGTAGGTGTAGGCGGCGGAGAGATCCATCTCGATCTGGCGGTAGAATGCAGTCTTGCCGAGTGCGATCGCCGCCATCGATTTGGCGGCGATCCTGTGCGCCAGCGCGTCGGTCGCCTGTCGCAGGCCCGCGATCGGCACGACCTGGTTCACCAGCCCGAGCGCCTTCGCCGTCGGCGCGTCGATGAAATCGCCGGTCAGCAGCATCTCCATCGCCGCCTTGCGCCCAATCGCCCGGGAGAGCGCCACCATCGGCGTCGAGCAGAACAGTCCGACATTGATCCCCGAGGTCGCGAAGGTCGCATCCTCGCTCGCCACCGCGAGGTCGCAGCTCGCCGCCAGCTGGCAGCCGGCGGCGGTGGCGATGCCGTGCACCTCGGCGATGACCGGCTTTGGCAAACGGACGATCTTCTGCATCATCTCGCTGCAGCGCTCGAAGATGCGGGCATAGGCTTCGCGGCTCGGGTCCTGGCGCATTTCGCGCAGATCGTGACCGGGGCAGAACCCGACCCCGGCGCCGGCGATCACCACGACGCGCGTTTCCCTGTCTGCCTCGGCACGCTCCAGCGCCGCGGTGATCTCGGCCATCAGCGCCATCGACAGCGCGTTGCGTGCCGCCGGCCGGTTCATCGTGAGGCGCAGCACGCCTTGCGTGTCGCGTTCTTCGAGCAGCAGGGTTTCGTCGATCTTTTCGGCAAGGCTCATTGGTCGGTCCTCAGGGCCCCCTATTGGTGCTGTTTACCGGCGGTGGGGGTTGGTGCGTTGCCGAGATCGGTCGGCTGGATGATCGGCACCGGGTTTGTCGGCTCGATCGGCTGCGGCTTTGGCGGCGCGACGGTGGTGGAGACACCGATCGGAGCCGACGTGCCGGGCATTGAGCCGGAACCAGGCGAAATGCCCGTGCTCGGCATTCCGGGCATCGTCGAGGCCATTCCCGGCCCCGTCGGCCGCGTTCCGGCGGAATGCGTCGATGGCATTGCGGCCGGGTATGACGGCTCCTGCGGCCCGCTCGGCGCATACCCGCCAACCGGCTTATGCTGCGGTACCGCGTGCGCCTGCGGCTTGGGTTTTGGCGGCGCCATCAGATTGGCCGTCAGCACGCCGAGAACCAGGAACCCGGTCAAGAACAATAACGCCGCGATGATATAAGGCTTCATGCCGAGACCTGGCTCGTCGCACCGGTTGGATCATACCATGCCGCGCGCCATGTAGCACCTCCTCGCGCGCCCGCAACGGCGCGGTATCATTTTACCTCAGCCGAAACTCTATTGTTTTGCAACCCGGATTGGCTTAAACGAACGCCTCCGCGGTGCTGGTCGCCGCGCGCAGACAGGCCGACTTGCGATGAAAACCTTTTCCGCCAAACCCTCCGATATCGACAAAAAATGGGTGCTGATCGATGCCGAGGGGCTGGTGCTCGGCCGGCTCGCCTCGATCATCGCGATGCGCCTGCGCGGCAAGCATAAACCCTCCTACACCCCCCACATGGATTGCGGCGACAATATCGTCGTCGTCAACGCCGAGAAGGTGCAGCTCACCGGCAACAAGCGCGCGCAAAGCATGTTCTATTGGCACACCGGCTATGCCGGCGGCATCAAGGGGCGCAGCAAGGGCGCGATCCTCGACGGCAAGCATCCCGAGCGCGTCGTCGAGAAGGCGGTCGAGCGCATGGTGCCGCGCGGGCCGCTCGGCCGCAAAGTCATGGGCAACCTCCGGGTCTATGCCGGCCCCGAGCACCCGCACGCCGCCCAAACGCCCGAAACGCTCGATATCGCCGGCATGAACCGCAAGAATGTGAGGGCCTAGCGCATGGCCGATAACGACGAAACCGAAGACCAAAACCAGACCCCGGAACAGCCGGCTGCGGAAGGGTCACGCACGCCGCGCGCGTCGCAGACCTTTCAGGGTCTTGGCAGCCTGCGCCAGGCAATCGGCGCGGCGCAGCGGCAGGCTACGGCACCCACCGCGCCGGTCATCCCGGTCAGCGTGCCGACCGATGTCCAGCCCAAAATCGATGAGCAGGGCCGGTCCTACGCGACCGGCAAGCGCAAGAACGCGATCGCCCGCGTCTGGATCCGCCCCGGCAACGGCAAGATCGAGGTCAACGGCCGGGACGGCCCGGTCTATTTCGCGCGCCCCGTGCTGCGCATGCTGATCAACCAGCCATTTGTGAGCTGCGACCGGCTCGGCCAGTTCGACGTGTGGTGCACGGTCACGGGCGGCGGGCTTTCCGGCCAGGCCGGCGCGGTGCGCCACGGCATCTCGAAGGCGCTGACCTTCTACGAGCCGGGCCTGCGCCCAGTGTTGAAGCAAGGCGGGTTCCTCACCCGCGACAGCCGCGTCGTCGAGCGCAAGAAATACGGCAAAGCCAAAGCCCGCCGCAGCTTCCAGTTCTCGAAGCGGTAATCGCGGCGCACTGCGCCAAAGAACACTTCAGCGCAAAGGTCGCGAAGGTTACGCAAAGGACGCGAAGGGCCATGAACGGCTTCGCGTTCTTCGTCTTCCTTTGCGTTCTTTGCGCTAAGATTTTGTCGGCGCTTTGCGCCGCCAGCAGCCGGGAGGGCCGCCCATGCGTTTCGCCATTGCTCTGCCGACCGATGCGACTTCGTGGCGCGTCGTGCGCCGGGCCGAGGAGCTGGGGTTTCACCGCGCCTGGTTCTACGACACGCAGATGCTCTCGGCTGATCCATTCGTCGCGATGGCAGCGGCGGCGCTCAAAACCACGACGATCCGCCTTGGCACCGGTGTGCTGATCCCGTCGAACCGGCTCGCCGCGGTCGCCGCCAACGCCTTCGCCTCGTTGAACAAGCTGGCGCCGGGGCGGATCGATTTCGGCGTCGGCACCGGGTTTACCGGGCGGCGCGCGATGGGGCTCGGCGCGGTCAGGCTCGCCGACATGGAGGAATATATCCGCGTCGTGCAGGCGCTGCTGCGCGACGAGACGGTCGAGGCCGAGATCGAGGGCAAGCAGCGGCTCATCCGCTTGTTGAACCCGGAACTCGGCCTCATCAACACACGCGACTCCGTGCCGCTCTACGTCGCCGCGACCGGCCCGCGCGCCCGCAAGCTCACCGCCAAGCTCGGCGCCGGCTGGATCAATACCGCAGGCGATATCGCCGGCGCGGCCGCGGGGATGCGCGAAATGGAGGGGCTGTGGCGCGATGCCGGCCACAAGCGCGAGGCGCTCAACAGCGTCGCCCTCACCGGCGGCGCGGTGCTGCGCGACGGCGAGGCATATGATTCCGACCGCGTCGTCGCCCAAGCCGGCCCGCGCGCGGCGATGCTGCTGCACCGCGCCGCCGACCAGGCGCTCGGCGGCTTTCCGCCGATGGCGTCGATGCCGCCCGCCCTCGCCGAGACGATCGCCGCCTATGTCGAGACCGCACGCGGCTTCCGGCCGCAAGGCGCGCATTACCTCGAAAACCATCGCGGGCACCTGATGTTCGTCAAGCCCGAGGAGCGCCGCTTCGTCACCGCCGACCTCATCCGCAGTACGACGATCACTGGCAGCGAAGCCGAGATCAAACAGACTCTCACCGGCTTTGCCGAAGCCGGCTACAGCGAGGTCGCGATCCAGATCGTGCCCGGCCAGGAGCACGCGATCGAGGATTGGGGCCGTATCCGCCGCGCCTTTGCCTGAGACCGCCATGAACCACGACGATGATTATCCCGACGCCTATCTGCGCGACATCCTGACTAGCGCGAGGACCATCGCCGTGGTGGGCGCGAGCCCCCGTCCCAACCGGCCGAGCCACCGGGTGATGCGCTTTCTGCAGCGCTGCGGTTATCGCTGCCTCCCGGTCAACCCCTTCGCGGTGGGCAGCGACATCCTTGGCGAGCGGGTCTATGCCCGGCTTGCCGACATCCCAAGGGACGTGGTTGGGCCGGTCGACATGATCGACATCTTCCGGCGCAGCGAGCTGGCCGGGGTCGCGGTCGAAGAGGCGATCGCGATCGGCGCCCAATCGGTGTGGATGCAGCTCGATGTCCGCGACAACGCGGCCGCCGCGCGCGCCGAGGCGCACGGCATCAAGGTGGTGATGAACCGCTGCCCGGCGATCGAAATCCCCCGGCTCGGAATTGGCCCGCGCTAAGTCCACCGCATCACGACATAGCGCGCTGCGCTGGTTGGCGCGGCTGCGCCCGCGCCTGTTCGTCGCGATTGGCGCGGGCATCGCGGCGGCGCTGCTGGTGCCGGCTCCGACCCGGGTGACGCTGCGCGCCACGATCGGCTGGGATATCGGCATCATCGTCTATCTGGCGCTCATCCTGCTGATGGCGGCGCGCGCCACGCCACAGGCGATGCACCGCAGAGCCGCCGCTGAGGATCTCACCCGATGGCTGTTTCTGGTGCTGATGGCAGGCGCCGCCTGGTTCAGCATGTTCGCCTTGCTCGGCGTGCTGCACGAAGCGCACGCCGCCAGCGGTCATCTGTCGGCGGAGCTGACGCTGCTGGCCGGGGCGACGCTCTTGTTGTCGTGGCTCTTCGCGCATACCGCCTTTGCGATTCACTACGCCCATGACTTCTATGCCGATCTCGCGGCCAAACGGCCCGCGGGATTGCTGTTTCCCGGCGGCAACAGCGAGCCCGATTATTGGGATTTTCTCTATTTCTCGTTCGTCGTCGGAATGACCGGCCAAGTCTCCGACGTGCAGGTGGCGACGCGGTTCTGGCGCCGCCTGGTTCTCGGGCACGGAGTGATGTCGTTTCTGTTCAACACGGTGATCCTGGCCTTGTGCATCAATCTGTTGGCGGGCCAGCTTTAAGGCAATATAGGCAGACGAACGCTACGACCCTTCCCGGCAGACGCCGATCCGCCGCTTGCCGGCGACAGTGTAGAACAGCGGCGGCACGGCGTGGTCGCCGCCGCGCATCGCGATCGCGCGCGCCAGCATGAACTGGCTGACGTCGCGAAACGGTTCCAGCTCCTGCCGGCCGATCGGATGCCAGCGCACGTCTTCGAGCTCGTCGGTCGCGGCCGGCGCGCCGACCACCTCCGCGCCATCGCCGAGAAAGAACCGCGTGTTGAAACGGCGGAAGACGCGCGCCGGGGTGATCGCGCGGCCGACGTAGCGCAGCCGGTCGAACCCAGGCACTACCCCCGCCTCGGCATAGGCCTCGGCCACCGGCGCGCCGGAGCTGAGGCCCTCCCCGATCGCGGCGCGCCGTCCGAAAAACACACCCGCCTCCTCCCAGGTCTCGCGCAGCGCGGCGCGGGCACAGCGCATGAGACGCGGCGGCAAGCCATCGGCATCGACCTCGCTTTGCCACGGCAGTCGATCCTCGGCATCCACGGCGCCGCCGGGAAACACGTAGACCCCCGGCATGAAACGCACCGTCATCGGCCGTCGCCCTGCGAGCAGCTCAAGATCGCGCCCTTCGCCGCGCAACAAGATCAGCGACGCCGCGTCCCGCGCCCGCACCGGCGTCGGTTTCGTCGTGACGGGATCGAGGACGTCGGTCATCTATTCTCTTTCGTCGCCCCACGCAGACGGGGCCCAAGGGCAAGCGATATCACGGTCGCCCTGGATTTCCGCCTTCGCGGAAATGACGAGCGCTACCCATCACAAAAAATTAGCCCGGCTCCGCCTCTGCCGCCGACCATGGCGACATCACGTCGGAGATGCCGTGATTGGTGCCATCGCTGCCGCGCAGAACCAAATTGGGGCAGGCGAAATTCGCCGGCCAGACCGTGTGTTCGACGATCCGCGCGCCTCGCTTGCCGCCGGTCAGCTGGTCGATCACCATTTCGGGCAGCCTTCGGTCGATCGCGACGCCTTCCGGTCCGCTGACATCGATCCGTGGATGATGCGCCGCTTCTTCCGCGCTCATGCCGAAATCGACGATGAAGCTCGCCAGCTGCAGCACCGACGCCAAGATGCGCCGGCCGCCCGAAGCGCCGATCCCAAAGCGCGGCCGGCCGTCGCGCGCGACGATGACCGGGCACATATTGGTGAGCGCCTGCTTGCCCGGCCCGATCGAGTTGGGCGTGCCGGGCGCCGGGTCGAACCACATGACGCCGTTATTCATCAAAATGCCGGTCTGCGGCAGCACGTAGCGGCTGCCGAAGGTCGAGAGCAGCGTCGTCGTCAGCGCGGCGATGCCGCCTTCGCGGTCGATCGCGGTGATGTGCGTGGTGCAGTTTTCGCCAGGCGGCTCGATATCGCCCAGCCGTTCGAGCCGCACGTCGTAGGCCTGTTGCAGCGCCTCGACCACCGCCTCGAAATAGTTCGCGTCCGGCCGCTTCGCGAAGCTCTTGCCGCTCAGCCGGTCGAGCACGTCGGCAAGCGTCGGCGCGGCCGAAAGCCCGCGCGCCGCCTGGAAGGTGTAGCCGCGATAGGGGATGTCGAGCGACGGCACGATGCGCGGCCGGCAATTCGCCAGATCCTCGGCCGCGAGCACGCCGCCCGCCGCCTTGGTGTCGGCGACGATCGCCGCGGCGATATCGCCGGTGTAGAGGTCTTCCGGCCCCTCCTCCGCAAGCCGCGCCAGCGTGTCGGCCAGCCGGCCCATCGCCAGCACCGGCCCCGCACCATTCGCCGGCACCACCGGCGGCAGACCATCGGGCAGATAAATCCGGCGGCTCTCGTCATAGCGCCGCAGGTCGCTCGCGAAATTGGCAATGCGCAGCGTTACGTACCAATCGACCGGCAGCCCTTCCTTGGCCAGCGCCACGGCCGGCGCGACGAGGTCGCGCCACGGCAACCGGCCGAACCGCTCGACTGCGCGTGCGTAGCCACGCACCGCGCTTGGGATCATGAACGACAGCGGCCCATGGACGTTGCGGTCATCGACGACGCGGGCCCAGGTGAACAGGTCGGTGTGCGTTTCGTCGGTCAGCGGGAACGCCGCGGGATCGAGCCCCGCCGGCGCAACCGGACCGAAATCCACCACCTCGGCGCGCGCGCCGCCCGCCGGATGCACGACCATAAAGCCGATCCCGCCGAGCCCGCTGTTCCAAGGCTCGCGCACCGACAGCGTGAAGGCAGTGGCGACGACCGCGTCGACCGCGGTGCCGCCCGCGGCGAGGATGTCCGCGCCGATCTTGGCGGCAACGCCGTTCTGCGAGGCGACGATGCCGTTCTTGGTCGCGACCGGCGGCTTGCGGACGATCCAGTTCTGGGTCAGCGCATCCATGTCAGGGAATTCCGTCAGGTGATTTCGCCCATCAGCTAATCTCGATCGAATTGATCCGGTTCGTATAGAACGCGTAGTGCCCGGCGAGTTTCGCGGTCTCGTCATAGGGCGTCTCGTAGCCCCAGATCGCGTTCTCGGCGCGCTTGTCGCCCGCCTCGATCGTCCAGTACGACGCCGTGCCCTTGAACGGGCAATAGGTCGTGTGCTCGGTCTTTTTCATCAGACCGAGCACCATATCTTTGGCCGGGATGTAGTAGACCGGGCCGTGACCCGTTTCCTCGACGCGCAGCGCTGAGGTGCTGTCGGCGATGACCTTGCCGCCGAACATGACCTTGACGTGCTTCGTGTCGGGGTGCAGGTCGACGCGGTGCTCGGGCTTATTGGCCCAACCGGGCGCGGGGTTCGCCATCTCAGGTCTCCTCGTTGAGTGATGACAGCTACTTGATGGTTTCGGAAGGCGGCGCCTTGTTCCAGTTGGCGTCGCTCGGCTGCTTGTCGCAGTTGAACGACGCAACGCACGAATCATAGAACTGCGAGCCTTGCAGCGGCCCGCATTCCTTCGCGATGCGGGTGGCGCGGAATTTCGGGTTGGAGCATGTCAGCTGCTGGTATTGCTGGCTGGCCCTTACATTCTGCTGCGGCGTCTCTCCGACCGCCTGTGCCGACGCAGGCGGAGCCGCCGGCTGGCTTTGCGCCAGCGCCATGCCCGCGCTGCCGATCAGCGCCAGAGCAAATACAGTCGATGCAAAACCCCTCGCCATCGCCGCTCCCCTTTTTCCATGCGCCAACTCGCGACGCTTTCCCAAAGATCGTGGCTCAGCCGACCATCGTCAATCCGCCACTGACGCTCAAGACCTGGCCGGTGATGTAATCCGACCGGGCCCCCAGGAAAAACATCGTCGCCTCGGCGATATCCTCGGGTCGCGCGATGCGGCGAAACGGGATCGCCCGGGTCAACGCCTCGCGCATGCGCTCGGGCTGGCGTTGGAAGAGCGGCGTGTCGGTCGGGCCGGGACAAACGCAGTTGACGTTGAGCTTGTACCGGGCCATCTCGCGCGCCAGCGATTTGGTGAAGGCGATAAGCCCGCCTTTAGCCGCGGCGTAGACGGTTTCGCCCATGCTGCCGACGCGCCCGGCATCGCTCGAGATGTTGACGATCTTCCCCGCCTGCGCCTCGATCATCGGCGGCAGCACCGCGCGGGTCAGCCGGATCGCGCCCATCAGGTTGATCGCGATCAGCGAATCCCACATCTCGGGCGGGTTTTCGATAAAGGGCTGGATGCGGTCCCAGCCGGCGCCGTTGACCAGCCCGTCGACCCGCCCGACCTTGCCGTGCACCGCCGCGGCGAAGGCTTCGATCGACCCGGTGTCGGCGAGGTCGAGCTTCAGGAACTCGGCTGCCCCCTTCGCCGCCGCCGCGGTCGCCTCGCCACCGGCTTCATCGATATCGCCGATAAAGACATGCGCGCCCTCGCGCGCCAGCAGCAGCGCCGTCGCCCTGCCAATCCCCGACGCGCCGCCGGTGACGATGACAGCTCGACCCTTCATTTCATCCATGCGCCTAACCTCCCACGACCGGCCGAGGATGCTAGGCGCGGTCGGCCGTCGCGACAACGGCGTCGCGGAGTTGGGCTTCTACCGACGTCGTCGCCTGGATCAACGCGCGGCCAAGTTCATGCGCGGCGAGGTCGCGACGCCGCGAAACGCCATCCGCTGACCAGATCGCATAGTCGCTGCGCCAGTCGTCAAAGCCGCGCCGCGCGAATTCGCGCGGCAGGCTCGGCAGATGGTCGCCGTAGAAGCCGAGCACCGCTCCGTCGCCACGCCGCGCCAGCCCGTCGAGCAGGATTTGGATCATCTCGTCGGATTGTCGCAACCCGGCAAGATAGCCCTCCAACTCACCGGTGGCGCCGGGCCAGGGCCCGTGATTGCCCATGGTGATCGCGAAAACGAAGGCGCTCGGTCGCGCCGCGTCGAGGACGCGCAGCAAGTGCTCCGCCAGTTCGGGGTCGCTCATGTGGGGCGGTGTGCGGCCGCCGCCGAGGGTGTCGCGCCCGAGGAACGTCTCGAACCCCAGAGCCGGCATCGCCAGGTCGCGGCGAAAGAACCGCCGGTCGAACGGGTGCAGGCAGATCGTCCGGTAGCCTGCCGCGCGCAGCTGCCACACCTGCGAAGCGATGCGGCCGCGCGCCAGCGCATGGTACGGGTTGAAGCGGTCATAGCCGAGCGCGGCATCGTCAAACCCGGTCAGCACCGCGAACTCAGCGCGCGTCGTATTGGCGCCCCAGGCCGGCACGGTGAGCCGCCCATGGCTTCCGCCGGCGCACGCTGCGTCGTAGCCGCTGAGACCATCGCGCGGCAAGTCGGAAAAAGCGCGGCGCGCGTCGAAGAACGATTCGCACTGCACGAGCACAATCGGCCGCGCCGGCGCCAGATCGCCAATCACCACCGGCGCCCCGAGCCGGGCACGGCGCGCCGGACGCTCGGCGCGGGCGATGATGCCATGCACGATGAGCATCGCCGCCGGCCCGAGCCGCGCCGCGTCGGCGAACGGCTTGCCGCTGGGTCCCAGCCTTCGGAGCGCCCGCGCCGCCGCACCGAGCCAAGGTTCGTGCCCGATGCGCCACAGCAGCGCCACGACACATCCGGCAAAAATTGCCGCCACGAATGGATGCGGCGCCATTGCGGTCGGTTCGACCATCGGCAACGCCAAACCGGCCAGCACCGCCATCGTGGCGCCGCCGATCACCAGCCCCGTGCCGGCAAACGGCAGGTAAAGATGCGGGTGGGTGAAGACCTGCGGCAGCTCGGACAAAGCGGTAAACACCAACGGCTCGCGCAGCACGTCACGCAGCGTGCGGTCAGCGAACGCAAAACCGGCGCCCAACGCGAACACCACGACGCCGGCGAAGATCGGCTTGCCCGTGGCCAGCAACAGCACACCGAAGACAAAACCCAGCGGCGCCGCGTCGAGCAGCGTCGCGACAGACACCCTGCGCGCGCCCGCCACCCAGCGCGGCGCGAGCCATCCCGCGATCCCCAACCCCACACCGACCGCGACATGCAGCGTTCCGCTCACGCCGGACGGATCCGAAAGCGAAAGCCGCGCACGATGCGGTCGCCGATCGCCGCCGGCAGCGCGTCGGCGAACCGCATCCCGAGCGCCAGCGTCCAGGGAAAATCGACCCGCCGACGGCCCCGTTCGATGCCGCGTTTCACGATCCGCGCCGCGCGCTCGGTGTCGATGAGGAACGGCGTCGGCCCCTCCCAGCGGTCGGTCATGCGCGAGGCGAAAAAGCCGGGGCACGCCACCGTCACTCGTATCCCGTGTGGCTCGGCGAGCGCACGCAACGCCTCGCCATAGGCGCGCAACCCGGCCTTGCTGGCGCAATAGCCGGGCGAATAGGGCAGCCCGCGATAGGCGGCAATCGAGGAAATCAACGCCACCCGCCCGCGTCCGCGCGCCGTCATTGCCGGCAGCAGCGGCGCCACCGTGTGCACCGCCCCCAGCAAATTCACCGCGACCTGCCGCGTGGTCGCGTCGATGTCTTCACCTGAGGCGTCCTGCTCCGGCCCTGCTGATATGCCGGCATTGGCGATGACGAGGTCGACCAGATGCGCCGCGTCGAACGCCGTGAGCCATGCTTCGAGCGGGCCACGCTCGGCGACGTTGATCGTCGCCTCTTCGACCATCGCGCCTGCCGCGCGGCACGACGCGGCCACCGCCAAAAGACGCGCAGGATCGCGCCCAATCAACCCCATTGTCACGCCCGGCGCGGCGTAAGCGCGCGCCAACGCGGCGCCGAGCCCGCTCGATGCGCCGGTAATGACCGCCGAGCGGATCACCATCGCGAGAAAAGCGGCAGGGACGGCCGCAACACCGCCAGCAGCCTGCCCTGTAGCCGGCGTGCGGCCACCAGTAGGTCGGAGCGCCACAGCTCGCGCTGCGCCAGGCGATCGATGATCTTCTCCGGCGTGCAGAGCTGACGGGTGATTGGATCGAGATACCGCGGATAGAGGATCAGCGCTCCGGCCGCCAGCTCCTCCAGTGACAGCAGCCGCCCGCGATCCCAGGGCATGACGTCACGGGTGAGACCCCAGCCGGCATAGAATGGCCGGCCATAGACCGTCACCGGCACCCGCCGCAGCAACGCCTCGAAGCCGCTGAGCGAGGTCAGCGTATGCAGCTCATCGATCTCGCCGCAGAGCGCCGCGATCGATCCACCACGCACGATCCAATCGGCATACTGGCGCAGCGCCGCGGCGCCGACGGCGCCCTTGCGGTGGCCGGCAACGACATCGGGGTGCGGCTTGTAGACGATAAAGGCGTCGGGATTGGCGGCGCGCACCCGCGCCAGCAGATCGAGATTGCCATGCACCACACCGCCGCCCAGCCGCACCGACAGATCGTCCTCGACCTGGCCGGGCACCAGGATGCGCCGCCTTCCCGGCGGCCATGGAATGCGCATGCAACTTCCCGCGAGATTGTACTTGGTGATGCCGCTCGCGACGATGCGATCGACCAACCGGTGCGCCCGCGCGAGCAGCGCCTCGTCGAAATCGCCATCGCGCAGCAAGCGTTCGAGGTCGCTGCCGCTGTCGGGATCGAAATAGATGCCGCCTTCGTCGAGCACGATCGATACGCCCGGCAGAAAATCCGAGCCAAGCCCGATGGAGCGCAGGAACCCGTCCTCGACGCGAACGAGCGGCACCCCGCGCGTTTGGGCCGCCTCGGCAAGCCCGGCGGGCTCGCGCGTCGCCCACACCGCGATGGCTCCGCCGCGCGCGGCCGCCTCATCGACAGCCGCAGCGACGTCGCGGCGAAAAACCGGGCGGCCGCTCGGCGTCGCGAAAAACTCGGCGATCCGCCGCCGCTTCCACCACGACATGCCGACACAGACCGCGATCTCTCGGTTCACCGGCCGCGCCTCCCCTATGCGCCCCGCCAGAATTTCGACCAGTCTCGACGCCAGGCTTCGCGCTTGTCCAATAAAATCGCGCTTAGGTTGCCGGCGGCCCGAAACCCGCGTCCACGGTTGCCACGGGCCGCGCGCTCCGCCTAACTTGCATCGACGACGTAGCGACCGAAGGGCGGCGAGCGCGATGAAGGTGCTGGTGACGGGGGGCGCCGGATTTATCGGCTCGGCCGTATGCCGGCTGTTCGTCGCCGAGCTGGGCGTCACCGTGCTCAACGTCGACAAGCTGACCTATGCCGCCAATCCTGCCTCGCTGCGGCCGATCGAGAACCACCCCAACTACCGCTTCGAAAAAGCCGATATCTGCGACCGGCCGGTGATCGCGCGGCTGGTAGCCGAATTTTCGCCCGATGCGGTGCTGCATCTCGCGGCGGAGTCGCATGTCGACCGCTCGATCGATGGGCCGGGCGAGTTCATCCGCACCAATATCGACGGCACTTATTCGATGCTGGAAGCGGCGCTCGATTACTGGCGCGGCCTGCCGCCGGCGCGCGCCAAGGCCTTCCGTTTCCACCACGTCTCGACCGACGAGGTGTTCGGCTCATTGGGCGCCCGCGGCAAGTTCACCGAGACCACGCGCTACAAGCCCAATTCGCCCTATTCGGCCTCAAAGGCGGCGTCCGACCATCTGGTGCGCGCCTGGCACGAGACCTACGGCCTGACGGCGGTGATCAGCAATTGCTCGAACAATTACGGGCCGTTCCATTTCCCGGAAAAGCTGGTCCCGCTGTGCATCTTGAAGGCGATGCACGGCGAGCCGATCCCGGTCTACGGCAAGGGCGACAACGTGCGCGACTGGCTCTATGTCGAAGACCACGCCCGCGCGCTCTACACGATCCTCACCAAGGCGAAGCCGGGCGCGAGCTACAATATCGGCTGCGACGGCGAGCAGAAGAATATCGACGTGGTGACGCGGATCTGCGCGCTGCTCGACGAAATGCTGCCCGCCTCGCCGCATCGCCCGCACAGGAAGCTCATCAATTTTGTCGCCGACCGCCCGGCGCACGACCGGCGCTATGCGATGGACGCGGCGAAATTGCGCGGCGACCTCGGCTGGACGCCGCAGGAGACTTTCGACACCGGCCTCCGAAAGACCGTGCGCTGGTATCTCGACAATCGCTGGTGGTGGGAGCCGATCTGGTACGGCCGCTATTCCGGCGCGCGCCTCGGTTCGGCACCCGCGGCCGCCGAGGGATGAACATCTACAAGAGGCTTGGAAGGGCACGAACATGAGCTTTGCCTACGAAAACCTGTTCGCGAAGAAGGTGCCCGCCCCGGCGGTGCGCTTCGCCGGCTATCCCAAATACAATTTCATCGGCGGCCACAACGACCCGACCCTGATTCCGGTCGAGGGGCTGATCGAGGCCACAGCAAGCGCGCTGCGCAAGGAAGGCCCGAACCTCGCGATGTACACCGCGGCGCAGGGCAATCAGGGCCATCTGGGCTTGCGGCAGTTCGTCAAGCAGAAGGCGAAGCTGCGCGGCATCGACTGCTCGGCCGACGACATCCTGATCCTCGCCGGCTCGGGTCAGGGCATCGACCTGATCAACGCCGTGCTGCTGGAGCCGGGCGACACGGTGATCCTCGAGGAATTCTCCTACGGCGGCGCGATCACCAAGCTGAAGCGCGAGGGCCAGAAGATCGTCGGCGCGCCGCTCGACGAGGACGGCATCAAGATCGACGCGCTCGCCAACATCCTCAAGGATTTGAAGGGCAAGGGCGTCACCCCGAAATACATCTACACGATCCCGACCATTCAGAACCCGACCGGCAGCATCATGCCGCTCGAACGGCGGCAGCAGTTATTGAAGGTCGCGATAGAGTACGGTGTGCCGATCTTCGAGGATGAATGCTACGCCGACCTGATCTGGGGCGGCACCAAGGCGCCGCCGGCGATCTATTCGCTCGATCGCGACCACGTGATCCATCTCGGCTCGTTCTCGAAGACGCTGTCGCCGGCGCTGCGCCTCGGTTATTGCATCGCCGATTGGAATTTCATGAGCCGAATGATCGCCAGCCGCAGCGACAGCGGCTGCGGCGCCTTGGAGCAGATGGTGGTCGCCGAGTACTTCTCGCAGAATTTCGGCGAGCATGTCGACGAGCTGTCTGAGACCTTGAAGGGAAAGCTCGACACGATGGTCGAGGCGCTGGAGCGCGAGTTCGGCACCGCCGTCGAGCCGTGGACGCCGAAGGGCGGCATCTTCCTGTGGATGAAGCTTCCCGACGAGGTCGACATCATGAAGCTGGTGCAGCCGGCGGCGGCGGCCGGCATCGCACTCAACCCAGGCCCTGAATGGGCGGTCGACGGCTCCGATTCGAAATCGCGGCTGCGGCTCTGTTTTGCACTGACCTCGAAAGCGGAAATCCGCGAAGGCGTCGCCGCGCTCGCCCGCGTCTGTTACGAGCAGACCGGCATCCCCGCGCAAAGCGGCAATGTGCGCCGCTCGTGATGCGCTTGCATCGGCGACGCTTAGCCCCTCTCTCGCTTGCGGGAGAGGGTAAAATCAATGGGCTTGCCAAATGAGCACCGACAGCGTTCTGAAACAGGCGGTCGACGACGGCACCCTTCCCGGCGTCGTCGCGATGGCGGCGACGACCGACGGGCCGGTCTATGAGGGCGCGTTCGGCGTACGCCGTCTCGGCGACGCGCAGCCGATGACGCGCGACACCGTGTTCCGCATCGCCTCGATGACCAAGGCGATCACCTCGGTCGCCGCGATGCAGCTCGTCGAGCAGGGCAAGCTTTCACTCAATGATCCGGTTCCGGCAATCGATCCGGGTCTCGCTGCGCCGAAGGTGCTGACCGGGTTCGACACCACCGGCAAACCCCAGCTCCGCACGGCCGCACGGCCAATCACCCTGCGGCATCTGCTGACCCATACCGCCGGGTTCTGCTACGAGCAGTGGAACCCGGACCTCGAACGCTGTGTCGCCGCGCTCGGCATGCCGCAGATGGCGAGCGGCAAGCTCGCCGCCATGCGCATGCCGCTGATGTTCGACCCCGGAGAGCGCTGGGAATACGGCATCAACACCGACTGGGTCGGCCGGCTCGTTGAGGAGATCAGCGGGCAGCGGCTCGATGCCTATTTCGCCGAGCACGTCACCGGCCCGCTCAACATGAATAATACCTGTTTCGCACCGTCGGCCGAGCAGCGCGCGCGACAGGCGAGCGTGCACCAGCGCCACCCCGACGGCCGCCTCGAACCGCAGCCCTCGGAGCAGCCGATCGAGCGCGAATTCCTCGCCGGCGGCGGCGGTTTGTATTCCACCGCAGGCGATTACCTGACCTTTCTTCAGATGCTGCTGCATGAAGGCACGCTCAATGGACGCCGCATCCTCAAGCCCGAAACCGTGGCGCTAATGCGCAAAAACCATATCGGCGAGTTGGCTGTGGGTGTGCTCAAAACCAACAACAAGCCGCTCACCAACGATGTCGACCTCTTCCCCGGCCAGACGGTGCGCTGGGGGCTCGGCTTTATGCTGACCCCCGAACCCGGCCCCAATGGCCGCAGCGCCGGCAGCGTCAACTGGGCCGGCATTTTCAACACCTATTACTGGCTCGATCCGGTGAAGCGCGCCGCCGGGGTCATCATGACCCAGATATTGCCCTTCGCCGACACACCGACGCTCGGCGTCTATGGGGCATTCGAACGGGGCGTCTATGCCGCGATCGGCGGAGGTTGAGCGGGTGGGTTTGCCGTTGTCGTCGCTTTTGCGCCGTTGTGTTGTCGCTTTGTCGTTATCGACGCTGGCCGGATGCGCCCAGAACGCCTCGCTGGGGTCGTCAAATCCGTCGGATTTCATCGTCATCAGCGATTTCGCGCTGCCGCAAGGCGTCGTGCGTCTCGATCCCTCGTTCGGCTTCTCGCTTTATCGCGGCGAGCCGGGCGTGCCGGCGGAGCGGCGCGCCGCGTCGATCGGGCGGGCGGTAGCGTTTCTCGTCACCGACACGATTGCCGACCGGCTGCGTGCGCTCGGCTACGACGCGACCAGCACGACCAACCCGAACCCGGCAGGCTCGGTCCATCGCGCGCTGATCGTCAGCGGCACGTTCCGCACCATCGATGAGGGTGAACGTCGCCACCCGCTGCAAGCGCACAGCGCGGTTATCGCCGATGTCACGATCAAGGCTGAGCTTCCCAGCGGCGGCGTGCAGCCGGTGCAGAGCTTTACCGTCGACTCGCACACCGCGCCCAAGGTGCCTGACGAAAACGGCGCGGCGCGGCGCGAGACTGGGGTCGATGCCGATGCCACCGCTGTCGGCGCCGAGATCGCCCGCGTCGTCGGCGAGGTCGCCCGCCGCAACAACTGGCTGCCGGCGAGGCGTTGACCTTATCCCCTCTCCTTCTCGCGGGGTGAAGGATAATTTTCACGACCCCGGCACCAAACCCTTCGGCAAGCCCTCGCAATAGCGGGCGATCTCGCCGGGCGTGGTGATCCACAGCGCGTCCTTGTGTTCCATGATGTGCCGCAGCACCCGGCGCAGCGCGCGCAAGCGGAACGGCTGGCCGATGATGAACGGGTGCAGCGCCACCGAATAGACCAGCGGGTATTTCCGTGACTGTTCGAGCATCTCGTCGAACTGGTCGATCAGCATCTCCTCGAACATCCGGCCGGTGTGGCGGCGAAACACCAGGCTCGGCGAGTCGTTGAGCTCGATCGGGTACGGCACCGAAAGGATCGGCCCGGAGCGTGTTGTCATCCAGATCGGCTGGTCGTCGAGCGCCCAGTCCATGCAATAGCGGTAACCAGCCTCCTTCAACAGGTCGAGCGTCACCCCGGTCTGCGCCAGGTAGGGCCCGAGCCAGCCAGTCGGCGGCTTGCCGGAAAGCCGCGTCACGACCTCGGTACATTCGGCGATGAGCCGCGCCTCGTCTTCTTCCCACAGCACATCCTGGCGCTCGGAATTGGTGCGGCCGTGGCCGACATATTCGTCGCCGCGCGCGTTCATGCGTTCGACAATCGCCGGGCATTCTTCGAGCACCGCCGAGTTGACGTTGTGCGCGCCGGGCAGGCCGAACTCGTCGAGCAGGTCGAAATAATACCAAAGCCCGACGCGGTTGCCGTAATCGCGCCAGGCATAGTTGCGCTGGTTCTGGTCGGAGGGCGCGCCGGTCGAGTCGCTGCCGAGCCCGGCGCGAAACGCAAAGAACTCGATGTTGTTGCAAAAGAACACCGCGAGCCGCTTGCCCTCGGGCCAGTCATAGACCGGGCGTTTGTGGATCGCCACATAGTCGTAGCGGCCGTGACGGGGGATTATCATGTCACAAGTCTCCGATGACGTCGCTCTTGCGCCGCAAAGCAGCGATTAGAGCGCAAAACCGGCACACGTCGATACTGTGCGACGGCATGGCATGGAAATCGTTCAGTACGACCGGCCGCCCGAGGGGGACTGGTAGCCGCCGCTCGGCCTTTCGCCATAACCGCTGGGAGGCGCATTGCCTCCATAAGGCGGCGGCTGGCTCCCGTAAGATGGCGGTTGATAGCCTCCGCCAGGAGGGGAATAGCCACCACCTCCGTAGGGGTTGTAGCCGCCCGATGGTGCGTTGGGCGGGGGATTGGCGGAGGGGATGTCCGCCGGCTCGTCGGAATGCGGTGCCGAGCGGCGCGGCAATGGTTTCGGGGCCGTCGCCTGCGGGAATTCGGTGCGCTCGATCAGTGCGTTGAATTCGGTCTTGCGCCACACGCGCGGCGGGCTCGGATCCTGTCCGATTGTGGCGTTGGCGCCCGACCCCGCCGGGATCGTCACCTCAGCTCCGGTGCCCGCGCTCCTCAGGACGACGGCTCCCGTCACTACGCCCACAACCATCTGCCCCGGCTGCAGTTCGACAAACCAGTCGGTCGAACGCGCACCTGAGGTGCCGACCGCCGTCTTGACCTCGAATGTCGATGGCCGATCCACCGGCGAGACGACTGTTCGCAGCAACCCTTCCGCAAGCGATAACTCGGCATCGTGACGTTTGCCGTCAGCATCGATCGTGTAGGCGGCAATGGTCATTTGGCTGCTGGCGGCGACGGACACGATCGAGCCGTCGTTCATGCGCAGTTTCAGCTTCGCGTTGGCCGGGACGTCGATCGTATCGGCAACATGTACCGCGTCGCTCATCTTGAGCGGTGTCCGCTTGCCCTCGGCCTCCACAAAGCAGTTGCCGGCGATGGCAACCACAGCACCGACCGGCTCGGCGGCTCTCGCAGCGCCGAGGCAAAGCGTCATCCCAATAATAAACCCAGCAAAGGTTCTAGCGAATATCGGAGGCATCTTCGGTTCCGCTCGGTTGATGCCGCAGTATCGGTTCGCGTGGGCGGCGCTGTTGATCTTTCAACCCTCCCCTCACCGGCAGGGCCAGCCGGCCAGCAGCGCGCGCATCGCGCCAAGCTCCTCGGGCTGCATCGATGCGTCGGGATGGCTGTCGGCCCAGCGGACAAACGCGTCGCGCATGTCGCCACCGGAAATGCCCGACGCACGCGGGCAGGCGCCCATCGCCGCCAGCGCCGCCTTGGCGTCGGGCGCGACACCGCGCGCATCCGCCATGTCGCCGAGCAGCATCATCGTCGATGCGACGCCGCCCAGAAACCGGATGCAGCTCAGCTGCGATTGCGGGGAGCCGGCGCAGTCCTGGTAAAGATCATGGACGCTGCGGCCGCCTGACAGCTCCTGCCCCCACGCCGGCGACAGCGCAAACGCCACCAGGACGCCGGCGAGCAACAGCCGGAAGAGCCGCAAAAACTACCGCCCCTTGAACACCGGGCGGCGCTTTTCCATGAAGGCGGTGCGGCCTTCGGTGTAGTCCTCGCTGGCGAAGCATTCGGCGACGACGCGCTTGCACAACTCCATGTCGCGCCTCTCGGGGTCTTTCAGCGCCTCGCGCACGATCTGCTTCACGGCGCGCACGGTGAGCGGCGCATTGCCGGCGATCGTCATCGCCATGTTGTTGACCGTGGTCTCCAGCTCGCCATCTGTCACCACCTGGTTGACGAGGCCCATGCGCTGCGCCTCGTCGGTGGTGAACTGGCGCCCGGTATAGAAAATCTCGCGCGCATAGGCCGGGCCGACGATATCGATCAGCTTCTTGATGCCGTCATAGGCATAACCGAGGCCGAGCTTCGCGGCCGGGATGCCGAACTTCGACCCCTCGGCGGCGACGCGGATGTCGCAAGCGAGTGCAGTCGCCATGCCGCCGCCGATGCAATAGCCGCGGATCATCGCGATGGTCGGCTTTAGCGTCTCCTGCAGCGCCAGCCGGGCGCTTTCCGAGACCTTGGCGTAATGCTCCGCCGCCTCGGCCGTGGCGCGCCGTTCCTTGAATTCGGAGATATCGGCGCCCGACACGAACGCCTTGCCGCCCGCGCCCGACAGCACGATCACCCGGATTGCGGGATCGGCTTCGAAATCTTCCATAATCTGGCCGACCGCCTGCCACATATCGAGCGAGACCGCGTTGTGGCGTGCCGGGTTGTTGAAGATGATCCGGCCTATGGCGCCGTCCTTCTCAAAGATCATCTTGGATGAGACGAGGGGCTGGTCGAGCATGGTGGTTCGCTCTCCGCTTCTGTGTCGCGTATGTCTCGCGCAGTGTGGCAGATCGCGCCGAGGAGCGCACTTGCGCAATCCGCGTGGCTGGACGGAGCCGTCCGCTTGCCGTGTAGATTCTGATGCGTACGAGCGGCGGATGACCACCCTATGGCGGCTAAGCTTCAGGGCATTTGCTCGACCCATTGCGCGCGTGAAGGGCCCGGCTCGAACGGATCGCTGAAATATTGGGTTTCGCGGGCTACCTTCCCGTCGAGGAGCTCCATGATGCTCACAGTGTAAGACGGCCGCCCGTCATAGCTCAGGACAAATTCGGTGACCCAAAGGTCGCCCCTGCCGATGATCCGGCGCACCGTGAAGTGTTTCCGGTTCGGCTGCGCGGCGCGAGACGACAAGATGTGACGCCGGCCGCGGATGCGCTCGCCCGATTGCGGGTATTCGAGCACCGCATCTTCTCGATAAATATCGTGCTCCGCCTCGAAATCGTTTGCATCGGAGGCGGCCCAGTGGCGATCCACCGCCGCTCGAATTTCTCGGTCTTCCATATCAACCTCCTCGACCGTCGCCACCGATGTTCATGCTATGCAAGTCGCGCGCACCTGCGCAATCGGCGTGACTGGGCGGAGGCCTGCGCGCGCCCGCCCGTTGTGGTAATTGTGTCCATGAGCGCGATCGACAATCCCGGAGCCGAGCTGACGGCGGCCGAATTGCGGGATTTTCGTCGCCTCGCCGGCTTTATGGTGCCGGCTAGTGCCGAGTACGGCGTGCCGGGCGCGGATGACGAGGCGATCGTCGCCGACATTGTCCGCTCGCTCGGCCGCGACAAGGGCGCCGGCGGCGATTTCGCCGCTCTCGGTGACGCGGAGACCGAGGCGTGGCGGTAGCGCTGCTCGGCCGCGAAGGCCCGACCGTCACCGTACTCGGGCGCGCCGTGCTGCAGTGCTCATTTCGTCAGATCGAACCCGTGCGCCGCGAGCCACGCGGCGAAGCCGGCGCCCTCCGGCGACATCGCCTGGCGCGCTTTGTCCTCCGACCAGCCATAGAATTCCGCCGCGCCGAACAGTTCGGGCGATTTCTGCCGATCCTTGAGCGAGTGCCGTGCGTCGCGCCGCCGGTCATAGGCATCGACCGCGGCGACCGCGGCGTCGTCGTAGCGGTCGCGGTGCACCGTGACGTCCGGCGGCAGGCGCATGCTGATAAAGCCCTGCTGCGCCGGATAGCCGAGGCACAGCCCGGCGATCGGAAAGACTTTGTCGGGCAGCGCCAGGATCTCGCTCACCGCCTCGATATGGTTGCGCAGCACGCTGATTGGGCAGGCGCCGAGCCCCAGCGTCTCCGCCGCCAGCGTCGCGGTCTGTAGCGCGAGCGCCGCGTCGACGGTCGCGTTGAAAAAGCCTTCGAGCGTGCCGTTCTGCACCGGATGCTTCGCGATCCGCTCAAGCCGCCGCGCATCGCCGAGAAAGACTAGGAAGACCGGCGCGTTGCCGACCCACGGCATGTCGGGGATCAGCGCCGCGAGCCGGTCGCGTTGCGCGCGATCCTCGACGCGGATCACCGTCGCCTGCTGGTAATCCGATTTCGACGAGGCCGAGAACGCCGCGGCGAGGACCAGCCGCACCACCCCTTCCGGCACCGGCCGGTCGCTGTAGCGCCGCTGGGTGCGACGCAGCAGCACCTGCCTGATCCACTCATTGTCCTCGGTCTCGCCGTGGAGGTCGAGATCGTAGCCGAAGCGGGCGGTAAGCTCGTCGGTGTAGGCCTTTGTCATCTCCGCCTCTCTTTCGCCGCCCTTAAAACAGCGCTCGCCGCAGCATATCAATTCCGCCGGCGGCGAGGACGATCAGCACCGCGGCGCGGAACCAGGCGGGCTTGGTGCGGCGGCGCAGCCAACGGCCGAGCGGCATGCCCGCCAGGATCGGCAAGATCGCCACCGCCGACACGCCCATGTCCTCCACCGACATCGATCCGCTGCGGTTGAGCGCCACGAGCATCGTCAGGCTCGCGGTAAAGGCAAAGATCGCCATCTGCTTCACAAAGCTGTCGGGGTCCGTGCGGCGGCCGACGAGAAAGGCGATCATCGGCGGCCCGAACATCGCCGACATGCCGCCGAGCACGCCGGCGGCGAAACCGACGAGCGGCCCCGACCAGCGCGCCGTTTCCTCCCGGATATGGACGTGCGGCATCGCCGCCAGCAGTCCCGCCAGTCCGAGAAAGCTGACTCCGAGGATGAGGCTCAAGAGGCGCCGGTCGATAGTCAGCAACAAGTGTACGCCGATGAGGAGGCCGATCACCACGCACACGAGGATCGGCAACAGTCCTCGGATCGCCGGCAGGGTGTGGCCGCCCTCCATCGCCTGGGTGATGTTGGTCACGACCATCGGCACGGTCAGCATCGCCACCGCCACGGGCACCGGCAGAAATTGCGCGGTCAGCGGCACCAGAACTAACGGCAGACCGACCCCGGTCACCCCTTTGACGACGCCGCCGAACACGAAGACGGCGACGAGCAGGGCAATCTCCGCCATCGGCAGGCCGAGAACCGCAGTCGTCACCATTCGCGCGGCCCGCGCTCGCCCGCCTGTCGCATACGCGTCTTATGCCCAAGGCGCGGGCGGGGCGCCATGGCTCTGTCGTCATTACGATGGCGAGCGAAGTGTTTCCGGCCGTGGGAAACTCCTCCCGTTTGGCATGAAATAAGCTATTCTCGGGCACGACGCGCCGCGGGCCCCGGCTCGCGGGTCTGGAAGAGCAGACAAGGAGAGCTGGAACCATGTTGCCCCCGAAAGAAAATGAACTGATCACCCGCGTCGGCCCTGGCACGCCGATGGGCGACACGATGCGGCGGTATTGGATGCCCGCGCTTCTATCGTCGGAGATCGCCGACGCGGACGGCGCGCCGGTGCGCGTGCGGCTGCTCGGCGAGGACCTTGTCGCGTTCCGCGACACCGACGGCCGCATCGGGCTGGTCGAGGAATTCTGTCCGCACCGTCGCGTTTCGCTCTATTTCGGGCGCAACGAGGAATGCGGTCTCAGATGCGTCTATCACGGCTGGAAATTCGACGTCGAAGGCAACTGCGTCGATCAGCTCAACGAGCCGCCGGAGAACCAGTTCAAGCAGCACATCCACCTGACCGCCTATCCGACGGTGGAGCTCGGCGGCATCGTCTGGACCTATATGGGCCCGGCCGAAAAAATGCCGCCCGCGCCGAAATTCGCCTGGACGCAAGTGCCGGAAGAGCGCCGCCATGTCTCCAAGGTCATCGAGGAATGCAACTACCTGCAGGCGCTCGAAGGCGGTGTCGACACGTCGCACGCGCCGATCCTCCATCGCCTGTTGACCGACAACTCGCCGCGCGGCGGGATCAAGCCGTCAAACCCGTTTGTCCGCGGCAAGGCGCCGAAGCTGGTCGTCGACGTTACCGATTACGGCTATCTCTACGCCGGCATCCGGCCGCTCGGCGACTCGGAAGTCCACATCCGCAGCTACCACTTCATCCTGCCGTTCCATCAGATCCGGCCGTCGCGCTCGGAAAGCGGACTGCCGCTCGACGCCGGGCATATCTGGGTGCCGATGGATGACCACAACTGCATGGTCTACAACTGGATGTATTCGACCGACGGTGCGCCGCTGACCGAGGAAGACCGGGCCGAGCGCGGCATCGGCAACGGGCCTGATTTTGTCGACCAGAAGACGTTCCGGTCGTTCCAGAACCGCACCAACAATTACGGGCTGAACCGCGAGGTGCAGCGCACCGAGACCTATAGCGGCATCGACGGGATCAACCAGCAGGACCGTGCCCTGCAGGAGAGCATGGGTCCCATCGTCGACCGCTCGAAGGAGCATCTCGGCCCCGGCGACAAGGCGATCGGCCAGTTGCGGCGCATGTTGGGCCAGGCAGTGAGGACCGTCCAGGCCGGTGGCGATCCGGCCGGCACCGGCACCAGCTACTACTACATAAGAGCCGGCGAGGAGGTGTTGCCGCGAGACGCCGACTGGCACGCGATCCTGGCGCCCGACATCACCAAGGACAAGATCCTGCAGACCGTGTAGCCACCCCTTCGTCACCCCCGCGAAAGCGGGGCCCAGGGGCGAGGGACGAGACGTCCGCTCTGGGTTCCCGCTTTCGCGGGAAAGACGAACCGAAAGGAGAAATAATCACATGCCGCAAGCCTTTGCCGGGGTGCTGGTCCCGGTTCTGACCCCGTTCACCCCGGCGGGCGAGCCCGATGCTGGCCGTTTCGTGTCATTCTGCCGCTGGCTCTTGGACGAGGGCGCCGACGGACTGGCGATCTTCGGCACCACCAGCGAGGCCAATTCGATGTCCGCCGGCGAGCGCATGGCGCTGCTCGACCGGCTGGTCGCCGCCGGTGTCCCGGCCTCGCGGCTCATGCCCGGCGCCGGCGCCTGCTCGATCACCGAGGCGGCGATGCTGATAAAGCACGCGGTCGGCCATGGCTGTGGTGGCGTGCTGATGCTGCCGCCCTTCTACTACAAGGGCATGACCGATCAGGGTGTCTACGATTTCATCGCCGCGGTGATCGACAAGGTCGCCTCGCCCGCGCTCAAGATGTACCTCTATCACATCCCGCCGCAGACCATGATCCCGTTCGGGGTCGAGCTGGTCGGCCGGCTGATCAAGGCCTATCCGCGGACCGTCGTCGGCCTCAAGGACAGCTCGGGCGACTGGAGCAACACCAAGGCGCTGTGCGACGCCTATGCGAAGGACGGTTTCGCGATCTTCCCCGGCTCGGAAGTGTTCCTGCTCGACGGCCTGCGCGCCGGCGGCGTCGGCTGCATCACCGCTTCGGGCAATGTCAACGTGCCGGGCATCCGCAAGGTCTACGAGAACTGGAAGACGCCGCAGGCCGACCAGCTCCAGGCCGACATCACGCTCGTGCGCAAGACCATCCAGGCCTACCCGATGGTGCCGGCGCTGAAGCGCATCGTCGCGCACTTCCACAACGACCCCGACTGGGCCGCGGTGCGCCCGCCGATGGAGCGGCTCAGCGACGCGCAGTCGAAGGCGCTGCTCACCGACCTCGCAAAGATCGGCTACAGCCTCGGCGAACGCCGGCGCGAGGCGGCGGAGTAATTTCTTCCGTCTCCCCCGCGCAAGCGGGGGCCCAGGGCCACCTTTTCGTCGGTCGCCCCTGGGTTCCCGCTTTCGCGGGAATGACGAGGGAGGAGTGGTGAATGGCCGCCGAGCACGCCCCCGCCCGTACGCCGGAACGACAGGCGTTTTACGACCGGATCGCGCCGGGCAACCTCGCGCCCCTGTGGGAGCAGCTGCACAGCCTGGTGACGCCGGCGCCGGTGCCGCGATGCCTCCCGACCGTGTGGCGCTACCGCGACGTGCGGCCATTCCTGATGCAGTCGGGGCACCTGATCTCCGCGCAGGAGGCGACGCGACGGGTGCTGATGCTGATGAACCCAGGCCTCGGCGGCCAGGCCTCGATCACGGGCTCGCTGTTTGCCGGCTTGCAGCTCATCATGCCGGGCGAGGTGGCGCCGGCGCATCGCCACACCCAATCGGCGCTGCGCTTCGTGATCGAGGGGCGCGGCGCCTATACAGCGGTCGATGGCGAGCGCACGACCATGGAGCCGGGCGATTTCATCATCACCCCGTCCTGGACCTGGCACGACCACGGCAACGACACTGACGAGCCGGTGGTCTGGCTCGACGGCCTCGACATTCAGATCGTCAACCTGTTGAACGCGAGCTTTGCCGAGGGTTATCCCGAAGACACGCAGCCGGTATCGCGCGCCGAAGGCGACAGCCTCGCGCGTTACGGCAACAATCTGCTGCCAATCGATTGGAAACCCGAGGTCAAGACCTCGCCGGTGTTCAATTACCCCTACGCCCGCACCCGCGAGGCGCTGGCGGCGCTGGCGAAAAACGGCGCAGCCGATCCGTATCACGGCCACAAATTGCGCTATGTGAACCCGGCCTCCGGCGAATCCGCCATGCCGACGATCGCGACCTTCGTGCAGCTTTTGCCCGGCGGGTTCGCGTCGCTGCCTTACCGCGCGACCGACGGCACCGTGTTCGTCTGCGTCGAGGGCGCGGGCGAGACGCGGGTCGGTGGCACGGTGCTGCCGTGGGAAAAGAACGACATCTTCGTCGTACCGAGTTGGGCGCCGCACACGCATCACGCGGCGGCGGAAGCGGTGCTGTTCAGCTTTTCCGACCGCGTCGTGCAGGAAAAGCTCGGGCTGTGGCGCGAGGCGCGCGGCAACGCCTAGGGCTGCCAAATCCCGCGACACCGCAAGGCCGCTAGCGTTATCTTAATCGTGTTGCGGCAGACGGTGCGTCATGAGCGGTAAGAGCAAACTTGGCGCAGGGACGATTCACCCGGTGATCCTCTCGGGCGGGTCGGGGACGCGGCTGTGGCCGATGTCGCGTACGCTCTATCCGAAACAGTTGCTGCCCTTGGTGGGCAACGGGACATTGCTGCAGCAGGCCGCGCGGCGCATCGCGAATGCGCCCGGTTTCGCGGCGCCGCTGGTCATCGCCAACGAAGAGCACCGCTTTATCATCGCCGAGCAACTGCGCGAGATCGAGGTCGCAGCGCAAGGCATCGTGCTCGAGCCGATCGGCCGCAACACCGCGCCGGCGGCCTGTATCGCGGCGCTATCGCTCGCCGACGCCGATCCCGGCGCGCTGATGCTGCTGATGCCGTCGGATCATACGATCGACGATCCGGCCGCGTTTCTCACGGCCATCGAGAAGGCGGCAGCGGCGGCACGTGCCGGACATCTCGTAACTTTCGGCATCCATCCCGAACGCGCCGAGACCGGCTATGGCTATATCGAGCGCGGTGCCTCATTGGCGGGGTCCGAGGGAGCCTTTATCGTCGCGCGCTTTGTCGAGAAGCCCGACGCGGCAACCGCCGAACGCTATCTCAAATCCGGCGAGTTCTTCTGGAACAGCGGCATCTTTTTGTTCCCGGTCGCGCTTTTCTTGAGCGAGCTGGAACGGCTGCGTCCTGAGATGCTGGCCGCCTGCCGCGCGGCGCTCAAGGCCGCGCGGCGCGACGACGATTTCATCCGCCTCGACAAGGAGGCGTTCGCCGCCTGCCCGGCGGACTCGATCGACTATGCGGTCATGGAACACACGGCTAAGGCCGCGGTGGTGCCGGTCTCGATGGGCTGGAGCGATCTCGGCTCGTGGGACGCGCTGTGGGAACTGGCCGAAAAGGATATGGCCGGCAATGTACTCACCGGCAACGTCATCGCCGAGGACGCAAAGAACTGCTACCTGCGCTCCGAGGCCGGGCTGGTCGCCGTGCTCGGGGTCGAGGACCTCGTCGTCGTCGCGACCGACGATGCGGTCATGCTCGCGCCGAAAAACCGCGCGCAGGACGTGCGCCGGCTGGTGGCGCGGCTCGTCAAGGAGAACCGCAGCGAGGCCGACGCGCTGCCGCGCGTCCACCGCCCGTGGGGTAGCTACGAGACGCTGCATGCCGGGCACCGCGTCCAGGTCAAGCATATCCTGGTCAAGCCGGGCGGCAAGCTCAGCCTGCAGATGCATCACCACCGCGCCGAGCACTGGGTGGTCGTGCAAGGCACGGCCAAGATCGTCCGCGGCAACGAGGAGCTGATGCTGACCGAGGACCAGTCGACCTACATCCCGCTCGGCACCGCCCACCGGCTGGAAAATCCGGGCAAGATCCCGCTGCATCTGATAGAGGTGCAGTCGGGTGCCTATCTCGGCGAGGACGATATCGTCCGCTTCGAAGACAGCTACGGGCGCGTGGCCGACAAATGAAGCTGTACCGCTATCTGACCGGCGTCGACGACAAGAATTTCTGCCACCGCATCTCGGCGGCGCTCAACCGCGGCTGGCAGCTCTATGGCCAGCCGACCTTGACCTACGACCCCGACCGCAAGCGCGTCATTTGCGGCCAGGCGATCACCAAGGACGTCGAGGGCGTCGACTACTCGCCCGATATCGAGCTGTCGGATTACTGATTTCTCATCCCGGCGAAAGCCGGGACCCATTTATCCGTCGTCTGAGAAATTG
The DNA here is from genome assembly GCA_963712835.1 of uncultured Alphaproteobacteria bacterium. Taxonomy (GTDB): domain Bacteria; phylum Pseudomonadota; class Alphaproteobacteria; order ATCC43930; family CGMCC-115725; genus DATARH01. The sequence continues at coordinate 504,016 of CAVQJJ010000005.1, forward strand.
ATGCATGGGTCCCGGCCTTTGCCGGGATGAGAAACGAAATCAAACTTCCGTCTTCGCCCCGGTGCGCTCGGTAATGAGCCCGTAATGTTCGACCCGGCGGTGCTTCTCGAAGGCGAAGACCGTGCGCCGCAGATACGCGCCGAGTTCGAGGTCCATGTTCACCGAAACCACCTCGTCGTCCTCGGTCTGCGCGAGGGCGGCGATCTCGCCGGTCGGCGCGACGATCGCCGAGCCGCCGATCATGCCGAACCCGTCTTCGGCGCCGCATTTCGCCGCCGCCAGTACCCAGGCCGCGTTCTGGTAGGCGCCGGCCTGCAATGACAGCAAATGGTGGAACATCCGCAGATGCTCCGGCTCGCGGTGATGGATGTTCGCGATCGGCGTGTTGTAGCCGAGCGCGACGATCTCGACCCCCTGCAGCCCCATGACGCGATACGTCTCCGGCCAGCGCCGGTCGTTGCAGATGCACATGCCGACCACGGCGTCATAGGCGCGCCACACCTTGAACCCCTCGTTGCCGACGTCGAAATAGCGCTTTTCGAGATGCTGGAACGGCGCGTTCGGCAGATGCTCGGAATGGCCGGGCAGATGCACCTTGCGATACCGGCCGACGATCCGCCCGTCGCGCTCGACGAGGATCGCGGTGTTGTAGCGCCGGGTCTGGCCTTCCTCCTCGGTCAGCTCGGCATAGCCGAGGTAAAAGCCCATCTTGAGGTCGCGCGCCAGCTCGAACAGCGGCTGCGTCTCGGGGCTCGGCATCTGGCTTTCAAAGAACCGGTCGATCTCCGCCTGGTCGGTCATCCACCAGCGCGGGAAGAAGGTGGTCAGCGCCAGCTCGGGAAACACCACAAACTCGGCGCCGCCGGCATGCGCTTCGCGCAAGAGGGCGATCAGCCGTTTGACGACGGATTTGCGATCATCCGCGAGATGGATCGGCCCCAACTGGGCGGCGGCGGCGCGAAGATGACGGGACATTTCGATGGTGCTCCTTTAGGGTCTATATTAATTTAACGAAACAATACAAGGCACTGATCAGATATATTATGACAATCGATTTAAACATTAAATTGAATACTTGCTTATAGCTATGTGGCAACAGCGGATGTTTTTGCTTTGCGGTATCCGACTCTTCGTCGGCTTTTTTGTTCATTTCTAGGTTGGAAAACCCAGTCCGTAGCGCCAAGAAACGCTGTTGTTCGACCAATGCCGCCTCGCCGATTTTTATCAAACCGGACGTTCGTTCGTCCAGTCTTAGAAAACAATATGCTGAAATGGCGCCGAAGAAACTTAAAAGCATGCAGAAGAAGTATTGCTGATCTTTTTCTAGAAACCCAATTCCTGCGCCGGTCGCGCCAAGAACGAGAATCGCGAACCTCGTGATGGTGAGTCGTTGATCCGCGTGGGACTTAAACCAATCCCAAGAATGGTCGATGCTTTTTAATTTCAGTTCGAAATCTGGATCAGTTTGCTGGTCGGTCATCGTTTATAAAATCTCTAATGCTCGTCACGCCACGCATCCCCGCTCGGCAACAAACGCGAGTTCATACGCCGCGCGGGTTGGCCGTTTCGGAAAGCGCGCAGGGCATGAGGTTCCCCCCGCTGCGCTCTGCCTTGATCTGACCATAATGAGATCAGTGCGCGCCATGTCCACGGGCAAGCTTGGCGACCGAGTTGAAAATTTTCCGCGGCACTCTTGAAGTAGAACATTTCATGAACATATAGCCGGTAGCATCGAAGCAAATCGACATGCGGCACGCGCAGCGACAGACAGGAAAAGGAGCAACAGGCTGGTTCAGCCGCTTGCTGCTCGGCATGCGCCGCCGCCTCTTCGGGAGCGCTGCGCCGCCTGTTAATGAACCCGATAACAGGCGGGTAACAGGCGGAGAACCGCCTGTTAGTTCAAACCAGCGCGCCGCCGCGCTCGGCGGCGAAGGCGAGTTCCGGCGTGGCGCGGCCGAGTGGTTTCGCCATCTCGCTCAGCGCGCAGGGGAGGAAATTGCCGCTGCCGCGCTCGACCTTGAGCGCCCCATCCTCGACCACGATCCGCCCGCGCGAAATCACCGTCACCGGCCAGCCGGTAATATGGCGGCCCTCATAGGGCGTGTAGCCGGTCTGGTCGTGCAGCATCCCGGCCGTCACATGCACATGCTTGTCGGGGTCCCAGATCGCGATATCCGCATCCGAGCCGACCGCGATCGTGCCCTTTTTCGGATAAAGCCCATAAAGCCGCGCGTGGTTGGTCGCGGTCAGCGCGACAAAGCGGTTGAGATCGATGCGGCCTTTCCCGACACCCTCCGAGAACAGCAGCGGCACGCGCAGCTCGATGCCCGGTACGCCGTTGGCGGTGTCCTTGAACGTCGTCTTGTCGCCCTTCAGGAGCTTGCCGGTCTCGTCGTACTTGTAGGGCGCGTGGTCGGACGAGAACACCTGGAACGTGCCGTTCTGGAGGCCGCGCCACACCGCCTCCTGGTTCGCCGCGTCGCGCGGCGGCGGCGAGCAGCAGAATTTCGTGCCTTCCAAATCCATGCCGATGTCGTCGGCGGTGAGGAACAGGTATTGCGGGCAGGTCTCGCCAAAGATTTTGAGCCCCTTGGTCTGCGCGCCGCGGATCACGTCGATCGCGTCGGAGGCCGACACATGGACGATCAGGATCGGCACATCCAACAGCTGCGACAGCGCCACCGCGCGGTGGGTCGCCTCGCCCTCGGCAATTCCGGCATGCGACACCGCGTGGTAGCGCGGCTGGCTCATGCCGTTGGCCAGGAGCCGGTCGGCGAGCCACTGGATCATGTCGTGGTTCTCGGCGTGGATCATCATCATCGCGCCCTCGCGCCGGGCGAGCGCCATGATGTCGAGCATCTGCCGGTCGTTGAGCTTCAGCAGGTCGTAGGTCATGTAGACCTTGAAGCTGGTGTAGCCGTCCTGGATCAGCGCCGGCAGCTCCTGCCCCAGCACCTGCTCGCTCGGATCGGAGATGATCAGGTGAAACGCATAGTCGATCACCGCCTTGGGCTTGGCGGCGGCATGGTACGCCTCGACCACCTCGCGCAGCGACTGCCCGCGGTGTTGCGCGGCAAAGGGGATCACCGTCGTCGTGCCGCCGAACGCGGCGGCAACCGTGCCGCTGTAGAAATCGTCGGCGGTCATTACTCCGGCGGAGGAGGGCTGCTCGATATGGCAATGGCTGTCGATCGCGCCGGGCAGCACCAGCTTGGCCCTCGCGTCGATCTCGCGCGCGCCGGTGGCCAGCCCGCGGCCGAGCGTCGCCACGACCCCATCCTTGACGCCGATGTCGCATTCCATCGTGTCGGCCGCCGTCGCGACGGTGCCGTTGCGGATGACGAGGTCGTAATCGGCCATGAGTTGCGTATCCCGTATGGCTGCTGCCCGCCCGACATTAGCACGCGGTGCGCCAAGCGAACCTATGATCGCAACCCCCGGAATGTCGCGTCGTTAGGTTGGCATGAGCATCGAAACCCGGCCGCAGCGCCTGTCGATCACCCGCATCAAGAGCCGCAAGGGCGGCGACAAGCTGGTGTGCCTCACCGCCTATACGGCTTCGGTCGCGCGGCAGCTCGACGAGGAGGTCGACCTGCTGCTGGTCGGCGACAGCCTGGCGATGGTGGTGTATGGCTTCGACAGCACGCTGCCGGTGACGCTCGACATGATGATCGCGCATGGCGGCGCGGTCGTGCGCGCGACGCATCACGCGACGATCGTCGTTGATCTACCCTTCGGCTCGTACCAGGCTTCGCCCGCGGATGCGTTCCGCGCCGCCGCGCGGGTCATGGCCGAGACCCAATGCAACGCGGTGAAGCTCGAAGGCGGCGTGGAAATGGCTGAAACGGTTGCGTTTCTGGTGAAGCGCGGCATACCGGTGATGGGCCATGTCGGCCTCACGCCGCAGGCGGTCAACGAACTGGGCGGCTATCGCTCGCGCGGCCATGACGCCGCGGAACGGCGCAAAATCCTCGCCGACGGGGTCGCTATCTGCGATGCCGGGGCGTTCTCGCTGGTCGTCGAGGGGGTCAACGAGGGGCTGGCGCGCGAACTGACAGCCGCCGTCGCGGTGCCGACGATTGGCATCGGCGCCTCGGCGGCCTGCGACGGCCAGATCTTAGTGACCGATGACATGCTCGGTGTCTTCGCCGAGTTCACGCCGAAATTCGTCAAGCGCTATCGCCGTCTCGGCGACGACATGCGCGCCGCGGCGCGCGAATACGCCGACGATGTCCGTACCGGCCGCTTCCCGGCGCCGGAGCACACCTACGCGGCGCCGGCTAAGCGCGCGAAGGTGGGCGCGAACTGATCCATCGTCATTCGAGGAGCCGCAGGCGACGAAGCAATCTCCCGCCAAAATGGCCGAAGGAGAAGGAGATTGCCTTCGCTACGCTCGCAATGACGAAATGGTTTACATCCCGTGCGAGGCGGCGAAGGCCTTGCCTTCCTGCAGTTCGCCGAGCGCCTGGCGGATCAGGTTTTCCGCCGCGACCTTGTGGCCGCCAAACACGTCGCGGGCTTCGCCGTGCAAAATGCCGAGCGCGTTGTTCAACGCTCCCTCGGCCTGATTGATGAATCCGTAGCGGCCCTGCGCCATGGTGCCGGCGGTGAACGACACGAGGCCGATAGCGAGCGCGGCGGCGGTCAGCTTGAGCTTTGGTTGCACGACGAGGTTCTCCCGATTGGTGATTTATGGGCGACCCGAGAACGTACGGCGCGACGATTTATGCGGTTCCACAGCAAGAATCGCTTTCTTAGACAGCGGACGGCCTGCGCGTTACTCTGAAGCGACCAGGAGCCATGGAGGCATGTCATGACGGTGACGGCGCATCGTCCGACCATAGCGGTGACCCAGCATGCGATCGCGGCGGGACATTACCTGGCGACAACGGCCGGGTTTGACATTCTCCAGGCCGGCGGCAATGCGGTCGACGCCGGGGTCGCGGCGGGGATCGCGCTGGGCGTGCTGCAAAGCGACCTCGTCAATTGCGCCGGCGTCGCGCCGATCCTGATCTACCTCGCCGAGCGCCAAGAGGTCGTGACCATCGCCGGGCTCGGCACCTGGCCCAAGGCGCTCGACCCCGAGCTTTTCATGCGCGAACACGGCGGCAAGATCCCGGTGGGCGTGCTGCGCACCGTGGTGCCGGCGGCGCCCGACGCGTGGATCACCGCGCTGCGCCGCTATGGCTCGATGAGCTTCGGCGACGTCGCGAAAGCGGCGATCCGGCTCGCGCGCGACGGCTTCCCGATGTATCCGCTGATGGCCGACAGCCTCAAGCGTCATGCCGAGCGCCATGCGCAATGGCCGTCGAGCGCCGCGGTGTACCTGCCGAACGGCCGCGCGCCGGAAACCGGCGAGGTGTTCTTCCAGAAGGAGCTCGGCGCCTCGCTGCAATATATGGCCGACCAGGAAAAGGTCGCGTCGGGAAGCGGCCGCGATGCCGGGCTCGAAGCGGCGCGCGACGCCTTCTATCGCGGCGACATCGCCCGCAAATTCGTCGCTTTCAACAAGGCGGAGGGCGGGCTGCTGTCGGCCGAAGACTTGGCGAACTACCACTCACCGGTCGGCCCGGCCGAGCGGCGGCGGTTTGGCGACCTCGAAGTCTTCACCTGCGGCGCGTGGTGCCAAGGGCCGGTACTGTTGCAGACCTTGGCCCTGCTCGAAGGAGCCGACGTCACCAAATTCGGCCATAACAGCGCCGATTACGTGCACCATTTGACCGAGGCGCTGAAACTCGCCTTTGCCGACCGCGAGGCCTATTACACCGACCCGGCGATGGGCAGTGTGCCGCTGCCGACCCTCATTTCCGAGGAATACGCGGCCGAGCGGCGCAAGCTGATCGACCCGAAGAAGGCCTGGCCGGAGATGCCGCCGCCGGGCGAACTCGGCGCCAAGGGCCAGGTGCTGTCGGCCAGCGCCGGCAACCCGTTCCCCGAGCCCGACACCTCCTATGTCTGCGCCGCCGATCGCTGGGGCAATCTGTTCTCGGCGACGCCAAGCGACGGCTCCTATGGCTCGCCGATCGTGCCGGGCACCGGGTTGATCCCGTCGAACCGCGGCTCGCAATCGCGCCCTGACCCGAAGCATCCGGCCGGCGTCGCGCCCGGCAAGCGGCCGCGTCTGACCCCCAACCCGGCGCTGGCGATCCGCGGCCGCGGCGCGCAGTTCCTGCCGTTCGGGACGCCCGGCGGCGACGTGCAGACCCAGGCGATGCTCCAGGTGCTGCTCAACGTCTTCGCGCACGGCATGCCGGTGCAGGACGCGATCGAGGCGCCGCGCTTCGCGAGCTACTCCTATCCGTCATCCTTCGCGCCCTATGACTATTACCCCGGCCGGCTCAACCTCGAAGCCCGCTTCCCGGAGGCGGTGGCGAGCGACCTCGCGGCGCGCGGCCACAAGATCGAGCGCTGGAAGGACTTCGAATGGCTCGCGGGCGCGGTGTGCGCAATCCTCGTCGATCCGAAGAAGGGTACGCTCGAAGCCGGCGCCGACCCGCGCCGCGCCGCCTACGCGCTGGGGTGGTAGAAGCAGCCGCTCAGCGCCGCTCGGCCGGCGCGTAGGGCGTGCCGTCGACATGGGTGTAGGCGCCACCTGAAGAAGCCTGTGCGACCAGGTCGATGCCGGGGTAGTAGGCCGCCTCGCCGGGAACGCGGGTGCCGATTTCGAGGATTGTCGTCTCCGCGCCGGAGCGGTTCTGCAGATGGTGGCCGTCGGGGTCGCCGGCCTTGAAGCCGGCGCAGTCCCCGGCGCGCAGCGTCTCCTCGCCGGCATCGGTCACCAGCACCACTTCACCCGACACGACATAGATGAACTCGTCGCCGCCGGTGTGCCAATGGCGCTGGCTCGACCAGGCGCCCGGTTCGAGGCGCAGCAGGTTCACGCCATACTGGGTCAGGCCGGCGACATCGCCGAGGCGGATGCGGTGGCGTTTGCGGCACGGCTCGTCATAGGGCGCGGGGTAGGTGGTGCCGGTGATCACCGACAGTGTCGCTGGGTCGATGCGTTTCGCCATGGCGGCCTCCTCGGGTCGGATGAGAAAGCCTTGCGTCGTCAGTCGGTCATAGTCAATCTTGATTCGCTGGATCAAGATTGGATCAAGTTTGCGATAACGACTCCAGGAAGGTTTTTATGCTCTTGCCTGCGCGGGAGGCCGCCGACCGCCTCGGCGTCAAGATCGATACGCTCTACGCATATGTAAGCCGCGGTTTGCTACGGTCAATGGAGGTGGTCGGCAGCCGCCAGCGCCATTATGACGCTGACGAGATCGAGAGCTTCCGCGCCGGTCGCGGCACGACGCGCGCCCGTCCACCGGCCGAGGATTTGATCCCGGTGATCGGCTCGGCGATCTGTCTGATCGAGGACCATCGGCTCTATTATCGTGGGCGGGATGCGCTGGCGTTGGCCGAGACGGCGACGCTGGAGGAGGCTGCCGGCATTCTGTGGGAGGACGAGGCGAGGGCGGTCTCCACCCCCACCCCAACCCTCCCCCATCAGAGGGGGAGGGAGCGCGTCAGCACCGCGGGGGGCATCATCGAACGCTGTCAGGTTCGTCTCGCGGAGTTGGCGGCGGCCGATCATGCGGCGCTCGATCTGACGAAGGCAGGGGTGGTGCGCACCGGGCGAGCGATCCTCGGCGAGCTGGCGGCGTGCGTGGTGGGGTCGGAACCATCGCCGCTGCCGGTTCACGAACAACTCGCGACGGCGTGGCGGCTCGACCGGGCGGGCGCCGACTTGGTGCGCCGCGCCTTGGTGTTGCTCGCCGACCATGAGCTCAACGCCTCGACCTTTGTCGCGCGTTGCATCGCCTCGACCGGCGCGACGCCGTACGCCGCGGTGTCGGGCGCGCTCGGGGCGCTGTCGGGGTGGCGGCACGGCGGCGCGTCGTCGCGGGTGGAGGCGCTCTTCCGCGAACTAGGCAAGACCGCCGCGCAATTGCCGATCATGGCGGCGCGGTTGGCACGAGGCGAGGCGCTGCCGGGGCTCGGCCAGCCGCTCTACCCACAAGGCGACCCGCGCGCGCTGGCGATCATCGACGCGCTGATAACGGCGCGGCCTGAGGCCGGCGCGCGCGTCGCGAAGGCCGCGGTTGCCGCGATGGAGCTGACCGGGCAAGCGCCCAATGTCGATTTCGCGCTCGGCGCGGCGACGACCGCGCTCGGCCTCGGGCCGGGCTCGGCGCTGGCGATTTTCCTCGTCGCCCGCTCGGTCGGCTGGGTCGCGCATGCCAGCGAGCAATACGACAGCGGCGTCCTGATCCGCCCGCGCGCCCGCTACACCGGGCGACGATTGCGATAGAGGGCCGCACTAAGCCCTGTCGAGCAATTCCCTAAGCTTGACGGCAAGCGCGGCGGCGGGAAACGGCTTACTGATGAGCTCGATGCCGGGGTCGAGCCGCCCGTGATGAACGAGAGCGTTGCGCGCGTATCCGGTTGTGAAGAGCACGCGAAGATGGGGCCGCAGGCGCAGCGCCGCCTCGGCCAGTTGGCGGCCATTCATGCCGCCCGGCAATCCGACATCGGTGAACAGCACCCGGATATTTGGAACGATTTCCAGAATTTGCAGAGCACTGACGCCATCGTTTGCCTCGATGACGGCGTAGTTGAGCTCGCGCAGCATGCCGCCGTTGAGATCGCGCACCGCGTCATCGTCCTCGACCAGAAGGACGATCTCGGTGCCGTCGCCAGACGGCATGGCGCCCGAGGCGGTGTCTTCATCGACAGCGCTCTCGTCCAGCAATCGCGGCAGGTAAATGCGCACGGTCGTCCCTTCGCCAGGCTCGCTGTAAATCCTTACATGGCCATTGGATTGTTTGACGAAACCATAGACCTGGCTGAGCCCCAGTCCGGTGCCGTGGCCCACCTCCTTTGTTGTGAAGAATGGGTCGAACGCCGAGACGACGACGTCTTTGGTCATGCCTATGCCGGTGTCGCTGATCGCCAGCATCACGTATTGCCCGGGCTCCAGTTCCTGCTGTTCCGTGGTGTAGGCTTCGTCAAGATGGGCGTTGGCGCTTTCGATGGTCAGCTTGCCGCCCTCCGGCATCGCGTCGCGCGCGTTGACGGCGAGGTTAAGGGTCGCGTTTTCAAGCTGGCTGGGATCGGCGAAGACGCGCCACAGGCCGTCGCCCATCATGGTCTCGATCGCGATGCTCTCGCCAAGCGTACGGCGCAGCAGCTCCGACATGCCGGTGACGAGCCGGTTGACGTCCAGCGGTCGCGGCTCGAGCGGTTGCCTCCGCGAGAACGCCAGTAGCCGCTGGGTCAAGCTTGCCGCGCGCTCGGCGCCGCGCATGGCGCCTTCGACCGCGCGGATGATGTCGCTACGCGACGGCATGTCCGAGGCGTCGATGCGGCGCTTCAAGCCGTCGAGATTGCCGAGCACCACTTGCAGCAGATTGTTGAAGTCGTGCGCGATTCCGCCGGTCAAGTGGCCAATCGCCTCCATTTTCTGCGCTTGACGTAGCGTTTCCTCGACCTTCATTCGTTCGCCGACCTCGGCGTCAACTCGCCGCGCGAGACTTTCATTGAGTTCGCGCAATGCCGCGGTAGCCTCCGAGCGCACCCGCGCCAATTCGAGGTTGGCGCTCACCCGGGCGATCAGCTCGCGGGCGGCGAACGGCTTGACGAGGTAATCGTTGGCACCGGCGGCCAGCCCCTGGACTCGGCTTTCCTCGCCAGCACGCGCAGACAGCAGGATGACCGGGATGTCTTGCAGTGCGGCATCGCCGCGGATTTCGCGGAGAAGCTCGAAGCCATCCATGTCGGGCATCATGATGTCGGCAAGGACGAGGTTCGGCCGATGTTCACGAATGTCGTGCAGCGCCGCGCGGCCGTCGGCGACCGTGCGGACCTCGCAGCGAGCCCCGAGCAAACGGCGGATATATTCACGCATGTCGGCGTTGTCGTCGGCGAGCAGGACACGGCCGCCGCCGCGCAGCTCCGCGGACACCTCGGTCTCCTCGGCCTCGTCGAGGGCGCCGAATCCCGCGTCCGGCTCACCTGGCAGCCAGCGCAGCGCCTCGTGCACGAACGCATCCGCCCTGACTGAAGTCGACACCAGACGAGGCTGCGCACCGGCGGCATTGGAGGGCAGATGAGCCGTGCCCAGGGGAACGCGGACGGTGAAGACCGTTCCGCGCCCGACCGCGCTGTCGACCTCGATTGTGCCGCCATGCAGCTTCACCAGTTCCTGCACCAGAGCGAGCCCAATGCCGCTACCTTCATGAGTGCGGCCGCGCTGTCCCTCGATCCGATAGAAGCGCTCGAACAGGCGTCCGATCTCGGGCCTTGGGATGCCGACTCCGGTATCGCGCACGACAAGCTCGGCGAAGCCGCCGGCCTCGCCCACTGCGACCTCGATGCCGCCATCGAAGGTGAATTTGAACGCGTTGGAGACGAGGTTGAGGACGATCTTCTCCCACATGTCGCGGTCGACATGCACCGGTCCGGAGAGTGGCGGACAATCGACCGAGAGGCGCAAACCGGCGCGCTCGCAAGCCGAGCGAAAATTGCTGGCAAGCTCGGCGGTCAGATGGGACAGGTCGGTCGCGACATAAGCCGCTTCCGCGCGCCCGGCCTCGATGCGCGAAAAATCGAGCAGCGAGTTGACGAGCTTCAACAGGCGTAACGAATTGCGGTGAGCCAGTTCGAGCTGTGTCCCGGCCAGCCCCTTGGCGTTATCGAGCGCATCGGTGATCGGTCCGATAATGAGGCTGAGCGGGGTGCGGAACTCGTGACTGACATTGGAGAAAAACAGCGTCTTGGCGCGGTCGATCTCGGCGAGCGCCTCGGCGCGCTTGCGTTCCTCCTGATAAGCGCGCGCGTTGGCGATGGCAGCCGAAACCTGCGCCGCGACGAGGTTGAGGAAATCGCGATACTGGTCGTCGAGCCGCAGCCGTGGGCTGACGCCGGCGATGAGAAACCCAGCGAGCGGCTGGTTCGCGCTCGACCGGAGCGGCAGCACCACGGCGCTTTGCGGCGGATCGGACCAGGGGCCCGGCGGCGGCGATGCCATCACCGTCGTTAGTTTCTCGATCGTTATCGCGGCGCCGCGCGAGAGCACTTCGGCGAACGGCCAACCACCTGCGCCGTCGACCGGCCGGATCGTCTCAGCCGCTTCGTTGCCGGGAACCCCCATCGTGGCTACCAGGCGCATCTCCCCACCGTCGAGCAGGTAAATCAGCGCGAACGGAATGTCCTTGTCATGGCTTTGCAGTGCCCGCGCGGCGAGCGTGCAGGCTTCCTCCGCCGTCCGTCCCACATCGACGCCGAGGTCGCGCAACGCGGCGATGCGGCGCTCGCCGACGATCTTCTCGGTGATCTCGTGCACCGTCGCCAGCACGCCGCCGATGCCGCGCGGCGCCGTATCGTCGGGCACGGGGCTGTAAGCGATCGTGAAATGCGTTTCTTCAGGGAAGCCATAGCGATTGATTTCGAGCGGGATGTCCTCCATCCAGGTCGCTGGGCCGCCGTTAAACGGTGCATCGATGAGCGGCGTCAAAACGGCCTGGATTTCCGGCCAAACCTCGCGGAACGGCAGACCGAGGGCCCAGGGGTATTTCGTTCCGAGGATCGGCCGATAAGCGTCGTTGTAGATCGAGATATATTCGGGTCCCCACCACAGCAGATGCGGAAAGCGGTTCGCCAGCAGGAAGTCGACGATCGTCTTGAGTGTCGGCGACCATTGCTCGATCGCTCCGATCGGCGTTTTGGACCAGTCCTTGCCATAGATGAGGGGGCGCAACTGGCCGCCGCCAGTTCCGGCCCCGGAAGAACCGGTTGCAGGTGCCGATCTTCCGCCGCTGGTCGGGCAATGAAGGATCATCGCGTCAACATCCTTGCCTAAAAGCAATCGACGGTGAGCCGCTCAAAGTTCCGCCGCTGCGGCAATCCGCGAAGCGTTTCCAATATGATGGCTCGCCCGCGCAAGGGAGCAATACGAAACTGGCGTGCTCATTCGTTCGCGCGCCCGCTACATTGGCGACGGCATCGCCCCCCTTGCCGAGCAGAGCGCGCAGAATCTGAGCTTTCGCCGTGTCCAAGCGTCTTGTCGGCCGATGCCTGATGGTAATCGCGATCATATGCGGGGTCGCGGCCATGCCGGCGGTCGCGGTCACGTTGTACACCGCCTGGTATATCATGGTGCCGCGCTATTCGGCGGTGCAGGACTTCGAGAAATACGGCTTCAACGTCCGCCTCGACCTGTTTCTCACCAATAACGAGGCAAACAATTCCGGGCGCTACTTCAGCGTCATCCACGGCACCGGGTACTACACGGTGATGATCCCCGGCTGGGATTGGCCGCACCGTGCGCGGACAAGCCTCTACCGCATAGACGACAACCACCTCGCGGTGCTGAGCGCGCAGGGTTACGACGAGGAAATCACGATACAGCCATTCGCGATGACGCCGATCAAGACGGGCAGCGGTGACGACTGGGAATATCTCGGGGCGTACGACTTCATCTTTCCGCCGCACGAGAAGGCGCGGCTCGAGTTTTTCGATCCCCAGCAACTGGCCGAATGCATTCCGATGGGGAATGAAAAACCGGCCACATGGGCCGAGGAGCCGCGGGCGTCGGCGCGCCGCGCGACCTGCCCGACGGCGACGAAGGATTGAAGCATGTCGCGTCCAGCGGCACAGTTAACGGCGCGGGCGTGTTGCGGGGACATTGCGGATGACTGGCGGAAACGATTGGCGCGACGATATCTTCGCCGCGCTCAAGGCGGCGGAGATCCGCCAAGTCGGGTACGTGCCCGATGCCGGGCATGCGCGGCTCATCGAGCGATGCCAGGCCGACCCCTATATCCGCGCGGTGTCGCTGACCACCGAGGAGGAGGGGATCGCGCTCGCGGCGGGGTCCTGGCTCGGCGGGCAGCGCTGTGCGCTGCTGATGCAGTCGAGCGGTGTCGGCAACTGCATCAACATGCTGTCGCTGGCGAAATCCTGCCGGTTTCCGTTGACGCTGTTGGTGACGATGCGCGGCGAATGGGCCGAGTTCAACCCCTGGCAGGTGGCGATGGGGTCGAAGACCCAGGCGGCGCTCGAACTAATGGACGTGCTGGTGTACCGGGTCGAGGCGGCGACGAATGCCGGCGAGACAGTGGCGGCGGCGCTCGATATCGCATTCAACGGCGGCCTTGCGACCGCCGTGCTGCTGTCGCAGCGCCTCATCGGCGCCAAGAAATGGGTGAAGTGATGGCGGCGGGGAGCAACGAAAAGCGGCTTGACCGGCGGATCGCCATTCGGGCCTTGCTGGCGGATCGAGGCGACCTGCTGGTGGTCACCGGGCTTGGCTCGACGACTTATGACGCCGCCTCGGTCGCTGACGACGAGCGCAATTTCTATTTGTGGGGCGCGATGGGCGGCGCGGCGATGGTCGGGCTGGGCCTCGCGATCGCGCGGCCGGATCGCCCCGTGCTGGTGGTGACCGGCGATGGCGACACGCTGATGGGGTTGGGCGCGCTGGCGACGATCGGCGTGGAGGCGCCGGCCAATCTGGCGATCGCGGTGTTCGACAACGGCCGCTATGCCGAGACGGGGATGCAGCGCAGCCATACCGACAGCGCCGTCGATCTGGTCGGCGTGGCCCGCGCCTGCGGGATCGCGGCGGCGTTCGACATCGGCGACGAGGCGGCTCTCGCCGATTTCGCCCGGCGCGTGCAGGCGAAGGAGCGGACGCTGTTCGCCCGCATCGCGATCCTTGCCGATGAGCCGCCGCGCGTGCTGCCGTCACGTGATGGGGTGTATCTGAAGACGCGATTCCGCCGCGCGACCGGGGTGGAATAACCCGACACCCGCTTGCCGCAACTGCCGCATCCCACGGTTGCGGAGTAAGCTCTTGGGACGCGGCCGGAAAGGCCGGACTATGCCGGCAATGAGGAGCGAAACGCCCGCCCGGTCCCCGAGCGAGAGTCCGTCGGGCAACCGACCAGCCGGGCTGAGCCGACCGGCGCCGATCTACGTCGTTGGGCTTTTCGGCATGGGCTACACCGACTTCTACATTTTTCTCATTCCGCTTTATGGCCTGTCCCTCGGCATGAACGCGAGCGAGATCGGCCTGCTCGTCGGCGGGCGCTCGCTGCTCGCGGTGTTTCTGTCGATCCATATCGGCGTGTTGATGGATCGCTTCGGCACGCGCCGCGTAACCTTGTTCTTTGTCTGGTCGGCGATCGCGTTGGCGCCGGTGTTTCCGCTGGTGCCGTGGTTCTGGGCGCTGCTGCTGTTGCAGATCGTCAATGGCGGCGCGCTGAGCTTCGCGTGGTCGGGGGCGCAGACGCTGATCGCGCAGCTCTCCGAAGGCGAGGCCGAATATATCGGCCGGTTCAGCTTCTTCGCACGGATCGGCACGACCGCGGCGCCGATCCTTGCCGGGGTGGCGTGGGATCTAGGCGGCGCCTGGCCGGCCTATCTGATCGGCGGGCTGTGGGGCATGGTGCTGACCGTGGCGCTGATCTGCGCGCCCGAGGCCAAGGAACGCTCCGCACCGGCGGGCGGGCGATTGCGCCTGCGCGATCTGTTCCCGAAGAGCGGCGATTACGTGGAATGCTTCGCGCTGATGGCGATCCCCGCGGTGGCGACGACAATGGCGATTATCTTTCTGCGCACCTCGACGCAGGGCGTGCAGTCGTCGCTTTATGTGGTCTATCTGCACGGGATCGGGCTGGTCGGCACGACGATCGGCTTCCTCTTCGCGACGGTGGAGATTTTCAGCGGGCTTGGCCATTTGTTCGCCGGTCGGGCGATGCGTCTCGGCGATCCGCAGAAGACGATGCTCTCGGGCACGGTCATCTCGATCGCGGTGATCTGCGTGACGCCGTTTCTCGGTGGGATTTACGCGCTGCTGATGGCGGCTCAGGTCGTGCGCGGCTGGCTGCAAGGGGTGGTGCAGCCGATGATGTTTTCGGTGCAGGCAAAGGCGGTCGGGCCCTATCGCCAAGGCGCGGTGGTGGGGCTCCGGCAGACGATGAACCGCCTCGCCGCGATCATCATCCCGCCGGTGATGGGGTTCCTCGCCGATGGCTGGGGCACGACGGCAAGCTTTGTGATCCTCGGCGTCTTTCTGGCGCTGCTCTGTGCGCCGGTCGCGCGGGTTACAAGGCGCGGTGCAGCGGCACGCGAACCGGCGGTGGCGAGCGAACCGGCTGCGGACTGATTGCGCGGCGCGATGACTACCGGAGCAGTTGCGTGAGAAGGCTGCGCACGGCGGTCTCGACAAAGCGGTCCGATTCCCCGTTTGTCAGGATGACCACACCCGCCTCGACGGATGGAACAAGAAAGATCGCCGCGCGAAACCCAGGATTCGCGCCGTTGTGATAAACGAGGTGCGCGCCGCGAATATCGGCGGTGAACCAGCCAAGCGCGTAGTGCAGGTTGTCGCTGCGAGCGCTCGGGCTCCAGTCATCCTCGACCGCGATCTCCGGACGGTGCAATTCCGCCAGCATTTGCGCGGAGACCAGGCGATGCCCGGAGCTTGCGCCGTCGCCAAGTTGCAGCAGCGCGTAGCGGGCCATGTCATCGATGTTCGCATCGATACCACCGCCAGGCCCCAAGGCCTCCAAGTAGCGCAGGCGGCTCCAAGACACCGCAACATCGCCCAAGCCAGCGTCATGCCGATACGGTTGGGCGCTGTCGGGCGCCTGCTCCAGTCCGCGGCGCCCGAAGGCGGCGGTGGTCATCCCGAGCGGCTCGAAGATTTGCGTCCGCGTGTATGATTCCCAGGATTGGCCGGTGATCCGTTCGAGGATAGAGGCAGCGAGCACGACGCATCGGCTGCAGTATTGAAAGCGCGTCCCCGGTGGCGCCGTGACCGGCATGTTGGCGAACTCTTCGACGATCCCCTCTCGCGTCGGCGGCACCTGCGGAGGCCATTGCCCGTCAGCGGGAAGGCCGCTGGTATGGGAGAGCAATTGCCGCAACGTCATGACTTTCGTCGCCGCCGGGTCACTCAGCCGCAGAGCCGGGATGTATCTTGTGATCGGTGCGTCGAGATCGACCCGATGCGCGTCGACCAACTGAGCGATGCCGAGAGCGGTGAATGATTTCGAGATCGAGCCGATGTTGAAAAGGGTTGCGGTGGTGACGGGAGCGTGAGTGTCCAGGTCGCGAAAACCGTATCCCTTTGCCAGCACGAGCTGGCCGCCTTTGATCAGCGCCAGCGCCGTGCCCGGAACATTGTCCGCTGACATGAGAGGGAGCATCAAATCATCGGCGCTCGAGTCCGCCGTCGAAGCCGGCCGCGATGTCGCTACGAGCGCGAAAGCGAGAGCGAGGATGATCGCGCAAAGCGCGAGCGGACGATTACCCCGGCTTAGGCCCATCGGATTATCCGGCACCCGGCGTCTGGCGCGAGGGCGCAGCCTGCGCGACGGCGTTCGCACCCGTCAAGCGCGAGCCCCGCCACCGGCGACTAGCGACAAAGCGCCCGCGATCCTTGACCTCAGGCCGAATGGCGGGCGACAGTTGCCGGTGAGATTTTGTCTTTTCGTTCGTGGAGGAAACCCATCGTGAGCGTCGGAGCCCTGCCGCTATCCGGTTACACCGTGCTCGACTTGACACATGCCCGCGCCGGGCCGACCGCGGTGCGCCAGTTCGCCGATTGGGGCGCCAATGTCATCAAGATCGAGCCGCCCGGCGGCCCAGGCACCGATATCACCGGCTCGCGCCGCGAGGGGTTCGATTTCCAGAACCTGCACCGCAACAAGCGCAGCCTGGCGATCAACTTGAAGACCAAGGAAGGTCTCGCGATCTTCATGAAGCTGGCGGCGAAGGCCGACGTCATCGTCGAGAATTTCCGCTCGACGGTTAAGCACCGGCTCGGCGTCGACTACGAATCGGTAAAGAAGATCAACCCGCGCATCGTCTATGGCAGCATCTCGGGCTTCGGCCAGACCGGGCCCTATGCCAAGCGGCCGGGCGTCGACCAGATCGCCCAGGGCATGGGCGGTCTGATGTCGATTACCGGCTTCCCCGGCCAAGGGCCGGTGCGCGTCGGCATCCCGATCGACGATCTCTGCGCCGGGCTGCTGCTGGCGCAGGCGATGATGATGGCGCTGATCGAGCGCGAGAAGACCGGCGAGGGGCAATGGGTGCACACCTCGCTGCTCGAAGCGCAGATCTTCATGCTCGACTTCCAGGGCTCGCGCTGGCTGCAGGCGGGCGAGGTCGCGAAGCAGGCCGGCAACGACCATCCGACCGGCATCCCGACCGGGCTGTTCCCGACCGCCGACGGGCAGATCAACATCGCCGCCTCGGGCGACAATCTCTACAAGCGCTTTTGCGAGGCCGCCGAGGTGCCGCATCTGTTGACCGACCCGGATTACGCGACCGGGCCGGCGCGGTCGAAGAACCGCAAGAAGCTTAACGAGATCCTCAGCGAGGTCACCAAGAAGAAGCCGAGCGCCTATTGGATCGAGTTGCTGAACGAGGTCGGCGTGCCGTGCGGCCCGCTTTACACGATCGACCAGACCTTCGACGACCCGCAGGTGCGGCACCTCGAGATGGCGCGGCCGATGGACCACCCGCGGCTCGGCGAGCTCAAGGTGGTCGGCCAGGCGATCAACATGATGAAGACGCCCGAGCCGGCGCGGATGCGCCTCCCGACGCCCGATAACGGCCAGCACAATGACGAGATCCTGCGCGAACTCGGCTACAACCAGGCCGAGATCGCGGGGCTGCGCGAAGCGGGGGCATTCGCCGCGGCGTAGCAAATAATCCTCTTCCCGCATGTGGCATGCGGGGAGAGGAAGCGTCCAAAGCTGAGATAGACGCTGCCTGCGACATTCTGTGATGCTCGTCCCAGCAGAAGAGCGGGGCGGGCGGTGATGTTCATGCTGCCGGGCTTGGCGAATAAGGGGCGAGCGACGCGGAATTTCCTGCTCATTCTCTGCGCCATGCACGTCATCCTGTTTGTCGACCGGGTCAACCTCGCCGCCGCGGCGGAGACCATCAAGGGCGATTTGCTTCCGCGCTCATGTCAGCGCCCCGCGCCGCCGTCGACATCGCGCCACATGCGCAGGCGGCCGCGCACCGCGTCGAGCAACGACCAGTCGCCTTGCTCCAGAACCCGGCCTTCCGGGTAAGACGGGCGCAATTCGAGGCCGGGCGAGCGGAACACGCGATCGTCGCGGTAATAGGCAAAGAAAAGGCCGCCTCCCGAAGGTGACGGCCTTTTCCACCGAATAACCAGCGGCCATCGCGGCCGCGCCGTTGCCTTAGCTAGGCAAGGATCTCAGCAAGAGCGGGGATCCTGGTCACGGCTGCGGTGGACCGCGGTTGATGGTGAGACACAGGATCACCTCCTTTCTGTTGTGGCGACGAGGGCTGTATTCTACAGCCTGTAGTGCCCCTCCCGCAAGCATTGCCCTCGCGTGACAATGCGCCGCATAGCAGGGCCGGCCCGCTCCATCCGGCAATGGTGGCAAAGCGAGACTTCATGGCATAAAGGCGCCCGACCACACGCGGAAAACAAGTGAGACGCAGGATCATGTCGGGAAATGCCGAGCGGATGAATGTCAACGGGATCGATCTCGAAGTGCTGCGCCGCGGCCAGGGCACGCCGGTGGTGCTGCTGCACGGCATGGATTCGCTGAGCCCCAAGGCGCCGTTTCTCGACCTGCTTGGCCGGCACGTCGAGGTCATCGCGCCATCGGCCCCCGGGTTCGGCAATTCGCCGCGGCCGCAGGATTTCGACACGGTTTACGACCTGACCCACCTCTATCTCGCGCTGCTCGATCAGCTGCCATACGAGAAGGTGACGTTGATGGGGCTGTCGTTCGGCGGCTGGCTCGCCGCCGAGGTCGCGGTCGCGTCGTGCCACAGAATCGCGAACCTGATCCTGGTCGATCCGGTCGGCATCAAGATCGGTGCGCGCGAGGAGCGCGACATCCTCGACGTGTTCAACGTCAACCCCGCCGAGGTGAAGCGCAAGAGCTGGGCCGATCCGGCCAAGGCGCCAAATTACGACGCGATGACCGATGAGGAGCTGGTCATCCACGCCAAGAACTGGGAGGCGCTGTGCCTCTATGCCTGGCACCCGTACATGTACAACCCGCAACTCAAGCAGTGGCTCGGGCGGATTTCCGTACCGACCCTGGTGCTGTGGGGCGATCAGGACGGCGTTGTCACTCCCGATTACGGCCGCGCCTACACGGGGTTGATCCGCGGCGCCGAGTTCAAACTCATCCATGCCGCCGGCCACCACCCCGAGGAGGAACAGCCCGAGGCGTTCGTGCAGGCGGTGACGGGGTTCCTGGGGGATTAGGCATGCAAGCCTGGTATCTCTGCGAGAACCCCTACCCCTTCGTGCCGCAGGAGGTGCTCGACAGCGTCGATTCGGTGCGTGGCAGCCTGCCGAACAAATATTGCGATCCCCAAATCGCGGCGCGGCTCTACGAGGAATGCCTCGACGAATACCGCCTCTGCGACGAGGTCGGGCTCAACATCATCTCCAACGAGCATCACGCCGGCATCAACTGCCTCTATGGCGCCAGCCCGCTGATCCTCGGCATCCTGGCACGCGAGACCAAGAACGTCCGCATCCTCTCATTGGGCACGCTGGTGACTGCGCGCCCCGACCCCGTCCGGATCGCCGAAGAATACGCCACCGCCGACGTAATCTCGAAGGGCCGGCTCGATATCGGCTTTGTCAAATCGGGCGGGTCGGAGATGGCCTCGGCCAATTCCAACCCGATCGGCAATCTCGAGCGCTTCTGGGAATCGATCGACCTCATCAAGAAAGCGCTCACCTCGCATGACGGGCCGGTGAGCTGGGAGGGGAAATACTTCACCCACCGCCACATCAACATCTGGCCCGGTCCCTATCAGCGGCCACACCCGCCGCTGTGGGCCGCGACCGGTGACCCGGAAACCTCGGTCGAGCTGGCGCGGCGCGATATCATCAACGCCACTTTCGTGCGCGGACCCGACGGCACCAAAAAATCGTGGGACGCCTATCGCCAGGCGCGCAAGGACGCGGGTATGCCGCCGGCCGGGCCGGACCGCTTCGCCTATATGGGCTTTACCTATGTCGGCGACAGCAACGAGGAAGGCACGACAATCGGGGACAAGTCGCTGTGGTTTCTGCGGGTCGGTGCGCGCTCGGCGGCGCAGTATTCGCGGATGCTGCCGGGCGCGACCCCGGCGGCGCAGGCGCCGCTGCTCTATCGCACCGCGCCGCCCCCAGCAACTTCGACCGCATTGGCCGGCGGCGTGCCGGCGGTCGGCCGCCCCGCCGCGGCGTTCCGCAACGTCACCGCCGAGCAGGCGGTGCAGCGCGGCGTCATGTTCGCCGGCAACCCCGACACCGTCTACCGCCAGATCATGGAGTTCTACGACAAAGTCGGCGGCTTCGAGCACCTGATCCTGATGGGCCGCTCGGGCTTCATGACGCATGAGGAAGCCGAGAAGGGCATCCGCATGTTCGCCAAGGAAGTGCTGCCGCGCCTCAAAGAAGTGAAGCACGCGCCGGTGGCATGATGGACCTCCCGACCTTCGCCGAACTCGAAGCCGCCACGGCCTTTGTCCATTCGATCATCCCGCCGACGCCGCAGCATTGCTGGCCGCTGCTGTCGGCGCGGGTGGGCGCCGAGCTGTGGGTCAAGCACGAGAACCACACCCAGACCGGGGCGTTCAAGCTGCGCGGCGGCCTGGTCTATCTCGACAACCTGAAGCGGACGCAGCCCGGCATCTCCGGCGTCATCAGCGCCACGACCGGCAATCACGGGCAGAGCATCGCCTTTGCCGCGACGCGGCTCGGGTTGAAGGCGGTGATCATCGTGCCGCACGGCAACAGCCCGGAGAAGAACCGGGCAATGGTCGGGTTCGGCGCGACGCTGGTCGAGCACGGTCACGACTTCCAAGCCGCCTACGAGCACGCGATGGCGATGGCCGAGCGCGAGAACCTCCATCCGGTGCGCTCGTTCCACCGGCTGCTGGTGCGCGGCGTCGCGAGCTATGGCCTGGAGCTGTTCCGCGCGGTGCCCGATCTCGATGTAGTCTACGTGCCGATCGGACTCGGCAGCGGGATTTGCGGCGTCATCGCGGCGCGCGAAGCGCTTCGCTGCAAAGCCGAAATTGTCGGGGTGGTCAGCGCCAACGCTCCGACCTACGCGCTGTCCTTCGCCGCCGGGAAGCCGGTCGGCACCAACAGCGCCGATACCTTCGCCGGTGGGCTCGCGGTGCGCGTGCCCGACGAGGCCGCGCTTGACGTCATGCGCCGGCATGCCGCGCGAATCGTTCGAGTGACGGAAGACGAGATGAAGGCGGCGATGCGCATCATCTTCAGCGACACGCACAACGTCGCCGAGGGCGCCGGCGCCGCGCCCCTCGCCGCCGCGCTTCAGGAGCGCGACCGGCTCCGTGGCAAGAAGGTCGCGGTCATCCAGTCAGGCGGCAATATCGACCGCCCGCTCTTCGCGGAAATACTGGCCGGCGCCGAATAGCTATTCCGCCGCCGCCTGACGAGGCTGGGCGGCGGTCGCGGTAGCGCGGTGGACCAGCGGGATCGCCGCCTGCGGCGACAAGAGCCAGAAGGTGAAAGTCTCCTCGATATAGAGCCGCACCTTGTCGTTGTCGTGGCCAAGATAGCCGATCGAGAAATCCTCGCCGACCGTCAGCTGGAAATCGTCACCGCGCATCGACAGCACGACCGACCCGTCGAGCCCCGGCGCCCAGACCAGCGGACCGTCGACCAGGTGCCTTACGTGATCGAGCACCGGGTAGCCGCCATGCGTCGTCTCGGTCAGGCCCTTGTAGCATTCCTCGCCGAGCGCGATCGCGTAGGGGCCGTCGACGCCTTCGTCGCGCAGCCGGTTGAGCGCCGTGGTCACCACCCCGGGAAACAGCTCGTAATCGTCGCCGATCGGCAGGCCCGCTTCCGCTTGCACCTCGCAGATGCCGCGGATGCCCGCGGCGGCGAAGCCGTGAAACACCGCGCGGTCCTCCGCGATGGCGATCGCCCGCGCCGCGGCGATGACCGGGTCGGTATCGACATCCTTGGCGCCGCGCTCGGCGTCTTCGAGCTCGGCGAGGCTTATCTCGAACGGCACGCGCAGCTCGACCAGCGGCAGCGCCTTGCGCAGGCGGGCGCGGACGCCGCCCTTTTCGCTTGGCGACGCGATGCCCTCGCTGCGGCCGAGCCCGACCGCCGACGCGCCCCAGCCCTGTGGCCCGACAAAATCGACGATCCGGCGCGCCGCCAAGGTCGTCTTTAGGGTGCGCGCCGCCTCCTTCTCGATCTCCTGCCAGCCGGCGGTGGAGATCGGCGCCAGCTCGCGAAGCAGATGGTTCATCGGCCTACCTTTCGTTCGCCGCGCGGCCTTTGGCGGGCGCGGCCGGTTCGTTGGAATTGGCGCCGCGCAGGTCCCCGATGCCGAGATGCCCGTCGGGCGCCACCGGCGCCGGAGGCTGGGCTTTTTCCGCGGCGATCTGCACTGACATAGGCGCTTCGGTGAAAAGGTATTTGCGCAGATTGGCATCGAGCTTCGCGTCATGCCGGCGCAGCCATTCGAGCACCATCGACGCGTGTTCCTTCTCCTCGTCGCGGTTATGCGCGAGGACCGCTTTCAGCTCGTCATCGGTCGTCGCCGCGACGCGCTGGTCGTACCAGTCGACGGCTTCGAGCTCTTCCATCAGCGAGGTGATCGCGCGGTGCTTGTCGACGGTCTCGGGGCCGATCGCCTTAGGGTCTTCGTGCAGCGTCTCGCTGGACACAGCGGGGGTCCTTTCGACAGTAAAACGCGGCGCCGGCTCACCGCCGCGCACCACGCATCTCTAGGTAGATTTACAAGCGGGGCTGGGCGAAGTTCCGCTCTTTCGCGGATTGCGAGCCGATGAACCGAGCTCGCGCGGAGGCGCGAGCGCACCTGAAAATTCAGCCCTTCGCGAGCTCGCGGGCGATGACGAGCCGCTGGATGTCGCTGGTGCCCTCATAGATTTGGCAAACGCGAACGTCGCGGTAAATGCGCTCGACCGGGAAGTCGGCGAGATAGCCGTAGCCGCCGTGGATCTGGATTGCGTCGGAGCAGACCCGCTCGGCCACTTCGGAGGCGAAGAGCTTCGCCATCGCGGCTTGCTGCAGGCATGGCTCGCCGTCGTCGCGGCGCTGCGCGGCGTCGAGGATCAGGCCGCGGGCGGCGGCGAGCTGCGTCGCCATGTCGGCGAGCCGAAACGCGACCGCCTGATGGTCGATAATCTTGTGTCCGAAGCTCTCGCGCTCCCGGGCATAGGCAAGCGCCGCCTCGTAGGCTGCGCGCGCCATGCCGAGCGCTTGCGCGGCGATGCCGATGCGCCCGCCTTCGAGGTTGGAGAGCGCGATGCGATATCCCTCGCCTTCCGCGCCGAGCATCAAATCCGGGGTGAGTTCCACGTCCTCGAACACCAGCTGCGCCGTGTCGGAGGCGCGCTGGCCAAGCTTGTGTTCCAGCCGCGCGACGCGATACCCGGCGGTCTCCGTCGGCACGATAAAGGCGCTGATCCCCTTGCGCCCGGCGGCCGGGTCGGTAACCGCGAAGACGATCGCCACCCGCGCGGTCGACCCCGAGGTGATGAACTGCTTGGCGCCATTGAGCACCCAGCGATTTCCGTGCCGCACCGCGCGGGTCTTGATGGCCGCCGCGTCCGAGCCGGCGCCGGGCTCGGTCAGGCAGAAGCAGGACAGCATCTCGCCCGCGGCCATCGGCTTCAGGAACCGCTCCTTCTGCTCCTGCGAGCCGAAGTTAAGAATCGGTACGCAACCTACTGAATTATGGACCGAAACAATGGTCGAGACCGCGCCGTCGCCGGCCGCGATCTCCTCGATCGCCAGCGCATAGCCGACATGGTCGACGCCCGCCCCGCCCCATTCCTCCGGCACCAACACGCCCATGAACCCAAGTGTGCCGAGCTCGGCCATTTCCGCGGTGGGGAACCGCGCCTCGCGATCCCGCTCAGCCGCGCCCGGCGCAAGCAGGTTCTGAGCGACTTCGCGCGCCGTGTCGCGCAGCAGAATTTGTTCCTCGGTCAGCCTCATCCGGTGCCCATCAGCCTTACCCACGCCGCAACTTCCGCTTAGGTGCTGCGCATGCTGCGAAACCATTGCCGTATTTGTCCGAAAATTGGCCCCGCAGTTGCCGCGTGTCAATTAAGCGCTCTCGTTGAAAATCTCGCGGCCGATCAGCATGCGTCGGATTTCCGAGGTGCCGGCGCCAATCTCGTAAAGCTTGGCGTCGCGCAGCAGGCGTCCGGTCGGGTAGTCGTTGATATAACCATTGCCGCCCAGGATCTGCAGCGCGTCGAGCGCGATCTTGGTGGCGGTCTCGGCGGCGTAGAGGATCGCGCCGGCGGCGTCCTTGCGGGTGGTCTCGCCACGGTCGCAGGCGCGCGCGACGGCGTAGACATAGGCGCGGCAGGCGTTCGCCGCAGTGTACATATCCGCGACCTTGCCCTGGATCAGCTGGAACTCGCCGATCGGCTGGCCGAACTGCTTGCGGTTGTGGATGTAGGGGATCACCACGTCAAGGCACCCCTGCATGATGCCGAGCGGCCCCGCCGCCAGCACCACGCGCTCGTAATCGAGGCCGCTCATCAAGACGCGCACGCCCTCGTCGACCGCGCCGAGCACGTTTTCCGCCGGCACCTCGCAATCCTCGAACACCAACTCCGAGGTCGGCGAGCCGCGCATGCCCAGCTTGTCGAGCTTTTGCGCCGGGCGGAACCCCTTCATCCCCTTCTCGATCAGAAAGGCGGTGATGCCGCGCGGGCCGGCGTCGGGCCGGGTCTTGGCGTAGACCACCAGGGTGTCGGCATAGTGGCCGTTGGTGATCCAGAGCTTGCTGCCGTTGAGGATGTAGCGGTCGCCCTTTTTGTCGGCCCGCAGCCGCATTGAAACGACATCCGAGCCGGCGCCCGGCTCGCTCATCGCCAGCGCGCCGACATGCTCGCCGGACATCAGTTTCGGCAGGTATTTCTTGCGCTGCGCGTCGTTGCCGTTGCGGCGGATCTGGTTGACGCAAAGGTTCGAGTGCGCACCGTAGCTCAAGCCCACCGAGGCCGAGCCGCGGCTCACCTCCTCCATCGCGACGCAGTGGGCGAGATAGCCCATACCGCTGCCGCCGAGTTCCTCCTCGACCGTGATGCCGTGCAGGCCGAGCGCGCCCATCCGCGGCCACAGCTCGATCGGGAAGCGGTCGTCGCGGTCGATCTCGGCGGCGATCGGCGCGATCTTGTCGTCGGCGAAGTCGCGCACCGTATTGCGCAGCATGTCGATCTCGGGGCCGAGATCGTGGTCGAGCGTGGCAAACCGCGCGTTCTGCATGCGCCATTTATGACACAGAGCGAGCCTTCCGGCGAGGCTCGGGTCAAACGGGCGCGGGTTGCGACCGATCGAGCAGGAACAGCCGGCGCCAATCGGCCACCCGGCCGAACTCGATGAAGCGGTAGCTCAGCGCCGCCACCGCCAGCAGTGCCGCCGCGAACAGCAGCAGCGACAGAGCGAAAGCCGGCGCCGGCAACGCGGCGCGGCCCGGCATCATCAGTTCGAGCAACGGCTCGTGCCAGATGTAGACGCTGTAGCACATCATCCCGAGCACCTGCAGCGGACGCCAACACAGCGCCGCGGCGAACCGTGTCTCCGCCGCCAGCGCGGCGCGGACGACCAGAAATAAGCCGGCGTCGAGCACGTCGTTGAGCGCCGCCCGAGCGATCGGCGGCAGCCCGCCGCGCAACACCTGATCGAAGCCGATCCACGCGATCGCCACGAGCAACGCGCCGGCCACCAAGCAAAGGGCGGGGCGCCACGGCAACCGGCCTGAAACGTAAAGCCGCGCCAGCATCATGCCGATCACGAATTCGTCGATCCGGCACAACAGCATGTCGCTGTTGAAGGTCGCGCCTTGCAGCGCCGGAAACCGCAGGATACCGAACACGCGGAACGCCAGCGACATTACCAGCGCTCCGGCAAGCACACGCGCGAGGCCAAAGCGCTGCGCGGCCGCGATAAGTGACGGGAACAGCGCACTGAACGCGATTTCGACGCCGATCGACCATAACGCCGGATTGAACGGTGGGGCGAATTCCTGTGCGTTAACGGTAAAACCCAGGCTCGCGACCCATGCCAACTCGCCGACATTGCCGTGGCCCTGCCATACCGCCAACAGCCATTCGCTTACCACGGCTACGTAGAACAGCGGCATCAACCGTAGAAATCGGTGCTGATAAAACGCCGCCCGGTCGGCCGGTGAAATCATCCGGCGCTCGCCCGCGGCATAGGGCAGGAACAGCACCAAGCCCGACAGGATGAAGAACAGGTTGACCCCGGTCCAACCGTTGGTCACCAGCGGCGACAGCCAGACCGGCACCACAGGGGCCGGCCACATGCCGCAGATCACATGGAAATAGATGACCGACAGGATCGCCGCGCCGCGCAGGCCATTGATCAACTCCAGCCGCAACGGCGCCCGCACCGGGTTGGAAGGGTACTCGCCCATGCTGCCGATCCTGCCGGATCAGCCCCAACAAATGATTAATGCGGCGGGCTCGGTCAGATCCGCTCAGTGCGCCGGGGTCAGGACCTCGGTGCCGGCCCCGGATTCGTCGGCGATCGTCCAGACGCCCTTCAGCACGCCGTCCGGCTGCAGCTCGTAGACGACGAGGCCAACCGTCTTGCCCATGGCGTAGGCGGCCGCGAAACTCTTGCCGGCGAGCATGCAGAACCCGTCCGAGGTCGACCCGGTCTCCCAATGGATGCGGCAGGTCGTGTTGCTGCTGCGCGTGATGACCGCGGTCCCGTCATAAGACGAGCCGTCAAAATTCGTGCCGTGAACGTCGTATTTCCCGCCGACGGTCTGTGCCGAGGCCGACATCGCAAAGGACGCCGTCAGCAGCGCCGCGCCGATCAAGATACGCATGAACGCTCTCCCCCATCGACCTGGTAGGCACGTCGAAGATTGCGAAAATGGGAATGGTGCGGTCGAGAAGACTCGAACTTCCACGGAGTTTCCCCCACAGCGACCTCAACGCTGCGCGTCTACCAATTCCGCCACGACCGCACGTCGTGAATGGCGCGCGTGCTTAGCAAACGCGCGGTACCATATCAAGCGAGATGGACCGAGAGATAGGCATGACCGTGAGCGAAATCGAGTGGCGCGTAAGGGGTGGCCTCACCCCCTACGACGAGGCGGTCGCGGCGATGGAGGCGCGCGTGGCGGCGATCCACGCCCGGACGGCGACCGAGCTGGTCTGGCTCGTCGAACATCCGCCGCTTTACACCGCCGGCACCAGCGCGGTCGACGCCGACCTGCTGGAGCCGGGCCGGCTGCCGGTGTTCAAGACCGGGCGCGGCGGACAGTACACCTATCACGGGCCGGGCCAGCGCGTGGCCTATGTGATGCTCGACCTGACGAAGCGCGGGCGCGATGTCGGCTGCCACGTGTGGCGGCTCGAGGAATGGATGATCCGGGTGTGCGCGCGCTTCGGCGTCACGGCGGAGCGGCGCGCAGGCCGCGTCGGGGTCTGGGTCGCGCGCGGAAGCCGGGAAGACAAGATCGGCGCCATCGGTGTGCGCGTGCGCCATTGGGTGACCTATCACGGCCTCGCGCTCAATGTGGACCCGGATCTGGCCAGCTATGCCGGCATCGTGCCGTGCGGCATCTCGGGCCACGGCGTGACCTCGCTCGCCGCGCTCGGCGTCATCGCGACCATGGAAGATATCGACGGCGCATTGCGCGATACGTTCGACGACGTGTTCCAGAGCGCACCGGTGTGCCGAACCTGACGCGGGACAGTGCCTTGCCGTGATGAGGGCCTCGCCGTGGCCGCCGCCGCCAAATAAGGTAATAAGCCGCAACTAATTATCCGGCGCGTGGGGTCGCAGAGCAAGGAGGGGGGATGAACGGCGCACTTGCGGGATTGGCCATTCTGGTAATCGGCGACAGCCACATCGCCGGGGTGGGCCAATTCAACAATCTGCTGCATGAGGGTTTGGTCGGCCAAGGCGCAGTGGTTAACACATTTGGTCTTTGCAGTTCGCTGCCCGACGACTGGCTCGGCCCGAGCGAGAGCCCCTGCGGCCGGGGAGAACGGCACGAGGACGGCCCGGCGCAACTGAGCAAAAGCGGTGTGGCGCAGGGGTGGCTGCTGCCGGCACTGATTGCTCGCTACAAGCCGAACCTCGTGGTGATCGAAATGGGCGACACGCTTGCCGGATACGGCACCGCGGGCGAATTGCCGAAGCCCTTCATTGCCAAGCAGGTCGGCGATTTGTTGCAGCCGATCAAGGCGGATAAGCTCAGCTGCGTATGGATTGGTCCGCCGTGGGGCGCCGAAGGCGGCGCCTATAAAAAAACGTTCGCGCGGGTCAAGGATCTGTCCGATTACCTGTCGCAAATTGTCGCGCCTTGTCATTATGTGAATTCGCTAATGGCGTCGCATCCTGGCGAATGGCCGACAATCGACGGTGTTCACTTGACGGCAAGCGGCACACGCCTTTGGGATAATTACATTCTCCATTCCATCGACGAAATCGCCCCGACGCTGCCGCAGCATTAGCGCGTCCTGCCGTCGAGAGGGCTTTGCACGGCCGGCGCCGATGACCCATATCTAGCGCTCGATGACCAGCCTTTTTGCAAATCAGGCGCCGCACCCGCTCGCCGACCGGCTGCGGCCGCAAAAGCTTGGCGATATTGTCGGCCAAGATCATCTGCTGGGGCCGGAGGGGCCGATCGGCCGCATGGTCGGCTCCAAGCGGCTGGCGTCGATGATCCTTTGGGGACCGCCGGGTTGCGGCAAGACGACGATCGCCCGGCTTCTGGCCGAAGGCACCGACCTTGCTTTTGAGCCGCTCTCCGCGGTGTTCTCCGGGGTCGCCGATCTGCGCAAGATCTTCGACGCCGCGAAAAAGCGCCGCGAGATGGGCCAAGGCACGCTGCTCTTCGTCGACGAAATCCATCGCTTCAACCGCGCGCAGCAGGACGCATTCCTGCCCTATGTCGAGGACGGCACGGTGATCCTCGTCGGCGCGACAACCGAAAACCCGTCCTTTGAATTGAACGGCGCCTTGCTGTCACGCGCCCAGGTCTTTGTGCTGCGTCGACTCGGCGACACCGAGCTGGAAACCCTCGTCGAGCGCGCCGAAGCCAATCTCGGCAAGAGGCTGCCGCTCACCGACGACGGAAGCGCCGCGCTGCGGGCGATGGCCGACGGCGACGGCAGGTTCCTCCTGAACCTCATCGAGGAAATCGCCCGGCTGCCGCCGGACGAAAAGCTTGGCGCGGCCGAACTGGCAGAGCTTGTTCAGCGCCGGGCGCCGCTCTACGACAAGGCGCAGGAGGGCCACTACAACCTCATCAGCGCGTTGCACAAATCGCTGCGCGGCTCGGACACCGACGCGGCGCTCTATTGGCTGGCGCGCATGCTGGCCGGCGGCGAAGACCCGATCTACGTGCTGCGCCGGCTGACCCGCGCCGCGGTCGAGGATATCGGCCTTGCCGACCCGCAGGCTTTGGTGCAAGCGCTCTCGGCGTGGGACGCGTATGACCGGCTGGGCTCGCCGGAGGGCGAACTGGCCGTCGCGCAGCTGGTGATCTATCTCGCGACCGCCCCAAAATCCAACGCCGCCTACACCGCGTTCGGCCAGGCACAGGGCATGGCGCGCGAGACCGGGTCGCTGATGCCGCCGAAGCACATCCTTAACGCGCCGACACGGCTGATGCGCGACCTCGGCTACGGCCAAGGTTATGTGTACGACCACGGCACAGAGGAAGCCTTTTCCGGACAGAACTATTTCCCGGACGGCGTCGCGCGTCGCGCGTTCTACCGCCCGACCGAGCGCGGCTTCGAACGCGAGGTCAAGAAGCGCCTCGAATACTGGGATCGGCTGCGCCGGCGCGCCGCGGAGGCGATGCCCTTCGAGGCTCCCACCGGGCCGTCGCGCGGCGGCCGCACCTCAGGGTGAGGCCCAGTCGCTGGATGGCATTGAGAAAAAGCCTCATCCTGAGAGGCTGACTTGAAATGGATTCAACGTTTCCCATGAGCTGGATTCTTCGTCTTTCCCGCGCAAGCGGGAACCCAGGGGCGAGCGACGAGGCAGAGGTTCAAGTTCCAGCCTCGGCCGAGGCTAAGCCATCGACCCGCCGGTACGCTCGCCCTGGGGCCCCCGCTTTCGCGGGGGAGACGATAATTGTTTGAGGTGCTCCACGGAGTGGAGCGTCGAAGGATGCACTGACGGAACCCATGCCTGAAACTGTGACAGTCACCGACCAGGATGGCGAAAGCCGGCTCGACCGCTGGTTCCGGCGGCATTACCCGGCTCTCGGCCACGGCGGTCTCGAAAAGCTGCTGCGCACCGGACAGGTGCGGGTCGACGGCAGACGCGCGAAGTCGGGCGACCGGGTGTCGCCCGGCATGGCGATCCGTGTGCCGCCGCTCGGGACACCTTCGGCCGAGACCTCCTCCGCGGCGCCTCCTCGAGCCCGGCCGCAAGACGAGGCGCTGCTGCGCGATCTCGTAATCCACCGCGACGAGCATGCGATCGTCCTCAACAAGCCGGCCGGGCTCGCGGTGCAGGGCGGCAGCAACACGACGCGGCATGTCGACGGCATGCTCGACGGGCTGCGCTTCGACAATGAGGAGCGGCCGCGCCTGGTGCACCGGCTCGACAAGGACACGAGCGGCGTGCTGCTGATCGCCCGCACCGCGGCGGCTGCGGCGTTCTTCACCCGCGCGTTTCGCGACAAGACGACACGCAAGACCTATTGGGCCATCGTCGCCGGGCTGCCGAAGCTGCGCCAGGGAAAGATCGACCTCTCCCTTACCAAGGGAGCGCTCAAGGGCCGTGAGCGCGTGCAGGCTGACGAAGACGGCAAGGACGCCGTCACTTACTACACCGTCATCGACAGCGCGGGAGATCGCGCGAGCTGGCTGGCGTTGCTGCCGCTGACCGGGCGCACGCACCAGCTGCGCGCGCATTGCGCGGCGATCGGCGCCCCCATCCTCGGCGACGGCAAATATGGCGGTGCGGCGGCGCACGCGCTGGGCGGCGCCGCGGCGCATCGGCTGCATCTGCACGCGAGATCGCTGGAAATCCCGCACCCCGCCGGGTTCACGCTGAAGGTCACCGCGCCCTTGCCGCCGCATATGAAACGGATGTGGGAGTTCCTCGGCTTTGCCGGGGACGCTCCCGACCCCTTTCGCGATCTGCATCTTGCATCATGAAGCGCGTCTACAAATCGGTCGCGATCCGCGCGGTTGACGGTGGCTGGGGCGTGACGCTCGACGGGCGGCCGTTGCGCACACCGGCGAAGCGCGATTTGTCCATGCCGAGTGAAGCGCTCGCCGCGGCGATCGCCGCGGAATGGGAGGCGCAGGCGCCCGACATCCGCCCGGAGACGATGCCCCTCACCCGCCTTGCCGCGACCGCGATCGACCGCACCGCCGCGGAGCGCGGCAAGGTCGTCGCCGAGGTCGCGGGCTACGCCGGTACCGATCTCCTTTGCTATCGCGCCGAGCATCCACCCGCGCTGGTCACGCGGCAGGAGGCAGCATGGCAGCCGCTGCTCGACTGGGCCGCCTCGCGCTACGACGCCGGGCTCGCGGTGACCGCCGGCATCGTGCCCAAGGCGCAATCGCCGGCTGCTCTCAAGGCTTATGCCGGGGCGGTCGCGGCGCTCGACGATTTCCGGCTGACCGCGCTGCACGCCGCGACGGGCGCCTGCGGCTCGCTGGTCATCGCGCTGGCGCTTTACGAAAGGCGGCTCGATGCGGAGGCGGCGTTCGCCGCTTCGCAGCTCGACGAGACGTTCCAGATCGAGCGCTGGGGTGAGGACGCGGAGGCGACAAAGCGCCGCGCCGCCCTTGCGGCGGACATCGAGGCGGCGGCAAGGTTCCTTGCGTTGCTTGACGGATAGCCCGCTTGAGACTCGCCGCGCTGGCCCTGGCCGTTCCGCTCGCGCTTGCCCAGTTCGCGGCCCCTGCGCCGGCGCAGAACCTGGTGGCCAATCCCGCTCTGCTGCGCGACCTGCCGCCGCCCGGGTGGCTCGCCGACCGCCGCGCGGATTGGATCGCGCGCCACCCGGTCTACCAATCGGCCTGTCAGACGCCGGACGTCGCCGGGGAAATCGAGTTCCTCAACCGCATCGTCGGACGCGACGAGAACCTGCTGGTCCTCGCCGGCAACCCGCCGCAGGGCAACTCGGCGCTGGCGCGCGAGGCGAAGCTGGCGAGCCAGGAAATGGACATGCTGCGCAACGACATCGCGGCAACCGACGGGCTGGTGGCGCAACTTCAGGGGTTGCCGCCCTGCTCGCCGGCGACCGAGTCGACTACGGCCGCGGCGCCGCCCGCCGCCGCGCCGGAGACCAGCACCGCGAAGCCGCCACCGACCGCCCCAGCGGCAGCGAAGCCCACGCCGGATGCGGCGCAAACCGTGACCCTGCGCTTCGACGACCAGGTATTCGGGCTGACGCCGCTCAGCATCCGCGCGTTCAAGAAAGCCGTTGAGGCGATCCATCACGGCACGAATGTCCGCCTGGCGATCGAAGGGTGCGACGCGAGTGCGGATTTCTCGAAAGATTTGCCCTGCGCGAAGCGCCTGGCGAGCGTCAAGCGGCTGCTCGCCGAGAAGGGCATAACCGACCCGAAGCGCGTTCTCGGCGACCATCCTTAGTCCCGGCCCTTGGACGGGGGGGCCGGGCCCTACTCGTGCGGCTCCTTAAAAACCTTCGAGGCGATCTGCATGCACTCGCGGATGATCGGCACGCCGATATAGCCCGAGAGATGCAGGAACACCTCGGTCAGCTCTTCCTCGGTCCAGCCCTGGCGCAGCGCCATCCTCAGATGCAACGCCAGCTCGGGCTCGCGCCCCATGCAGGTGTCGGAGACGACGCAGATCAGCGCTCGCGTCTTGATATCGAGCCCCGGCCGTGTCCACAGATTGCCGAACACATTCTCGACCGCGACATCGAGAAATTTCTGCATGACCGGGTCGGCATAGACGCCCTTCGACGCCGTCTCGACCGCAGCATCGCCCATCAGCTTGCGCCGCATGCTCATGCCTTTTTCATAGAGCTCGCTCTTCGCCATTGCGTCCTCCGGTTTCGCTGCCGCGATCTTGCCCGGCTGGCGGCGGGCGAACAAGCACGAGCGGCGTGTTTCGCCCCCTGCGGCATAGCGGTCCGGTCGCGGCGATATTGCTTGGCCGGAGGGTTTGCGGACCCCATCTGGAAAAGTAGCGGGCCGCTCGCATCAGCCGGCGGCGACGATGGCTTCCGGGGGCGGCGCCCCGCAGCAAAGGAGGCAGTCCATGTTTATTTCCGACGTTCTGGGCGTCAAAGGCCGCAACGTCGTGCGGGTACACCCGACCGACAGCGTCGAGTTCGCGGTTCGCAAGCTGGCGGAGCATCGGATCGGCGCCGTGATCGTGGAAGACCAGTGGATGAAGCCGATCGGCATCTTCTCGGAACGGGACTTCATCAGGGCGACCGCGCGCGAGGGATCGGAGGTGCTCCGCCATGAAGTCCGACACTTAATGACGACGCCGATCATGAGCTGCCGCTCGACCGAGCGCGTCGACGCCGCGCTGACGACGATGACTCACGCGCGCATCCGCCATCTGCCGGTGATCGACGGCGAGGAGCTCAAGGGCATCGTCAGCATCGGCGATCTGGTCAAACACCGCCTCGACGAGAAGGAGCTGGAAGCCAACGTGCTTCTCGACCTTTCGCGCATGCACGCTTGAACCCGCAATCCGATAGCAAGCGCCCGACTCGCCATCCGTTCGGGTTGATGCTATCCCGCACGGATGAGCGATATCCTCAAACGCCTCGACGAAAAACGCGCGGCGGCGCGGCTCGGCGGCGGCAAGCGGCGCATCGAGGCGCAGCACGCCAAGGGCAAGCTCACCGCACGCGAAAGGCTCGAAATCCTGCTCGACCCTGGCTCGTTCGAAGAGTGGGACATGTTCGTCGAGCACCGCAGCCACGATTTCGGCATCGACCGCGAGAAGGTGCCGGGCGATGGCGTCGTTACCGGCTATGGCGAGATCAATGGCAGCCTGGTGTTTGTCTTCAGCCAGGATTTCACCGTGTTCGGCGGCTCGCTCTCCGAGGCGCACGCCGAGAAGATCTGCAAGATCATGGACCAGGCAATGCGGGTCGGCGCGCCGGTCATCGGCCTCAACGATTCCGGCGGCGCACGCATCCAGGAAGGTGTCGCCTCATTGGCCGGCTATGCCGAGGTGTTCGAGCGCAACGTGCTGGCCTCGGGCGTGGTGCCGCAAGTGTCGCTGATCATGGGGCCGTGCGCCGGCGGCGCGGTGTACTCGCCGGCGATGACCGACTTCATCTTCATGGTGAAGGATTCGTCTTACATGTTCGTCACCGGACCGGAAGTGGTAAAGACGGTGACGCACGAGACGGTGACACAAGAGGAGTTGGGCGGCGCCGTCACCCATACGACGCGTTCGGGGGTCGCCGATCTCGCCTTCGAGAACGATATCGAGGCGCTGATCGAATTGCGCCGGTTTGTCGATTTTCTCCCGGCCTCGAACCGGGCCCCGAAGCCGCCCCGCCCGTTTACTGACCCGCGCGAGCGTGACGAGCCCTCACTCGACACGCTGATCCCGGCCAACCCCAACAGGCCCTACGATATCAAGGAGTTGATCTCCAAGGTCGTCGACGGCGGCGATTTCTTCGAACTGCAACCGGGTTACGCCGGCAACATTATCGTCGGCTTCGCTCGCATGGAAGGTGCGACGATCGGCATCGTCGCCAATCAGCCGATGGTGCTGGCCGGCTGTCTCGACATCGACAGCGCGCGCAAGGCGGCGCGCTTCGTGCGCTTCTGTGACTGTTTCAACGTGCCCATCGTCACCTTTGTCGATGTGCCAGGGTTCCTGCCCGGCACCGCGCAGGAACACGGCGCGATCATCAAGCACGGCGCCAAGCTGCTTTACGCCTTCGCCGAAGCGACGGTGCCCAAGGTGACGCTCATCACCCGCAAGGCCTATGGCGGCGCCTATGACGTGATGTCGTCGAAGCACCTGCGCGGCGACGTCAATTTCGCCTGGCCGTCGGCGGAAATCGCGGTGATGGGGCCGAAAGGCGCGGTCGAGATCATCTTTCGCGCCGATCTCGGCGACCCGGATAAGATCGAGACGCGCGCGCAAGAATACCGCGAGAAATTCGCCAACCCGTTCGTCGCCGCCAGCCGCGGCTTTATCGACGACGTGATCCAGCCCTCGACGACGCGCCGCCGCCTCTGCCGCGCGCTCTACATGCTGCGCGACAAGCGGCTGGAGAACCCGTGGAAGAAGCACGATAACATCCCGCTGTGATGATTCGGCCGGCACGACCGCATAGCCTCTCTCCTCCCGCAGTGCGGGTGCGGGAGGGGCCCATCGCGGAGCGATGGGAGGGTGAGGGTTTGGCGCGGCGACACCCTCACCCGTCTCCGGGCGTTGCCCGGAGCCACCCTCTCCCGCACTGCGGGAGAGGGGTCTGACAATGTTCCAGAAAATCCTCATCGCCAATCGTGGCGAGATCGCCTGCCGGGTGATCCGCACGGCGCGGCGGATGGGGATCGCTACCGTCGCGGTCTATTCCGAGGCCGACGCCGAGGCGCTGCATGTGCGCATGGCCGACGAGGCGGTGGCGATCGGCCCACCGCCGGCGGCCGAGAGCTATCTCAAGATCGACCGCATCGTCGCGGCGTGCAAAGCGACCGGCGCGGAGGCGGTGCATCCGGGTTACGGCTTCCTCTCCGAGCGTCCGGCTTTCGCGGAGGCTTTGGCTAAGGAGGGCATCGCCTTTATCGGCCCGACTCCAGAGGCCATCGCCGCGATGGGCGACAAGATCGAGTCCAAGAAACTGGCCGCGGCGGCAGGTGTGACGACCGTCCCCGGCCATCTGGGGATCATCGAAAATACCGACGAGGCCGCAAAGATCGCACACCAGATCGGCTACCCGGTGATGATCAAGGCCTCGGCCGGCGGCGGCGGCAAGGGCATGCGCATCGCCCATAATGACGCCGAATTGCGCGCGGGGTTTTCCTCCGCCCAGCACGAGGCGAAAGCGAGCTTTGGCGACGACCGCGTGTTCCTTGAAAAATACGTCGAGGAGCCGCGCCACATCGAAATCCAGGTGCTGGGCGACGCGCACGGCAATGTCGTGCATCTCGGCGAGCGCGAATGCTCGATCCAGCGCCGGCACCAGAAGGTCATCGAGGAATGCCCGAGCCCGTTCCTCGACGCCGCGACGCGCGCCGCGATGGGCACCGAGGCGGTGGCGCTGGCCAAGGCGGTCGATTACCGCTCGGCCGGCACGGTCGAGTTCATCGTCGATCGCAACAAGAACTTCTATTTCCTTGAAATGAATACGCGGCTCCAGGTCGAGCACCCCGTCACCGAAATGGTGACCGGGCTCGATCTCGTCGAGCTGATGATCCGCGTCGCGGCGGGCGAGAAGCTGCCCTTTGCCCAAAGCGACGTGACGCAGACCGGCTGGGCGATCGAGGCGCGCGTCTATGCCGAAGACCCGGAGCGCAACTTCCTGCCGTCGATCGGCCGGCTGGTGCGCTACATCCCGCCGGAAGGGGACGGCATCCGGAACGACACCGGGGTGGGCGAAGGCGCCGAGATCTCGATCTTCTATGACCCGATGATCGCCAAGCTGTGCGCCTATGGCGCCGACCGGAAAGAGGCGACCGCGCGGCTGGGCGCCGCGCTTGACGGGTTCTACGTCGCCGGGTTGCGCCACAACATCGCCTTTCTCAACGCGATCATCCGCAAGCCGCGCTTTGCCGAAGGCAGGCTGTCGACCAATTTTATCGCCGAGGAATTCCCCGACGGGTTCGCGCCGCCGGCGGAGTTTGTCGACGCCGACCGCGCGATCCTCATCGCCGCGGCGCTGGCCGATCGCCGGCTCGCCGAGACCGAAGGCGGCACCGAACCGGCGGCGCGGTGCGTCTTGCTGGACGGCGCGCCGTACGAGGTTGCCGTGCGGCCAGAGCGCGAGGATTACGCGGTCGCACTCGGGGGCCAAACCCACATCGCCGACACCCCATGGCAACCAGGCGACAAGCTGCTGCGCCTCAGCCTCGAAGGCCATGTCGCGACGGTGCAGATCGACCGCCTGCCCGGTCGCGCGTTTCGCCTCAGCCATGCCGGCGTCACGCGCCGCGCGCAGGTCTTGTCGCCGCGCGCCGCCGAACTGTTGCAGATGATGCCGCCCAAAGCGGTAGCTGACACGTCGCGCCAGGTGCTGTCGCCGATGCCGGGGCTGCTATCGGCGCTGGTGGTCGAGGAAGGACAGGAGGTCAAGGCCGGCGAGGCGCTCGCCGTCGTCGAGGCGATGAAGATGGAGAACGTGCTGCGCGCCGAACACGACGGCACCATCGCCAAGCTGTGCGCCAAAGCCGGCGACAGCCTGGCGGTCGATCAGGTGATCCTGGAATTCGCGTGAGGACCGCCCGCCTTGTAATCAGCGGAAAGGTGCAAGGCGTCGGCTATCGGATGTGGGCCGAGCGCGCCGCGACGGCGCTCGGCATTCGCGGCTGGGTGCGCAACCGCGCCGATGGCAGTGTCGAGCTGCTGGCGACCGGCGATGACGACGCGATCGCATCGCTGATCGAAGCCTGCCGCCGAGGCCCGCGAGCGGCGGCGGTCGAGAATATCGTCATTGCCGCCGCCGAGGACGAGGGCAGTCAGGGGTTTTCGGCGCGACAGACCATCTAACCCCACCCCAGCGAAGGCCGGGGTGGTATGTTATTAGGCAGAGGCGTGCGCTTCGATCACCCCACCTCCATCGGTAAGGTCTCGTCGATCGCCCATTCGGACATCGAGGCGTCGTAAAGCCGAACATCGGGGTGGCCGAGCATGACCAGCGCATGTGCGGTCGCGCTCGCGGCGATGCCGCCGCCGCAATAGGTGATCACCTTGCGGTCGAAGGCGTGCACCACATCGAACTTGGCGCGCAGCTGGTCGGGCGGCAGGAAAGCGTTGGTCGCCGGGTCGACCAGCCCGGCCGTGGGCACGTTGACGCTACCCTTGATGCGCCCCGGCCTTCCATAAGTGTTGCCGCCGGTGCCAGCGTGTTGCGGCGCCTGCAGCGCGTTGATCGTGCACACCGCCCCGTCGCCGATCACTGCCAGCACATCGTTTTTGTCGGCCATCAGCGGTTTGGCGGCGCGCTCGGTGAACGAGCCGGCAGCGCGGGGTTTCGCCGTGCCGGTCTCGACCGCCCGGCCTTCCTTCGCCCATTTCTGAAAGCCGCCGTTGAGCACCGCGCAATTGTCGAAGCCGTAGCAGCGCAGCACCCACCACAGCCGCGTCGCCCATTGCGGGTTGGCGGTGCTGTAGGTGACGACCTTGCTGTCGTCCGAGATGCCAAAACGGCGCATCGCGGCGGCGAACTCGGCCGGCTTCGGCAGCATGAAGCGCAACGGCAGTCGGTCATTGTCCGACAGATCGGCTTGCAGGTCGACGAACTGCGCGCCGGGGATATGGCCCTTTTCGAAATCTTCGCGGCCTGGCTTCGCGACGTAGGTGATCTTCGGGTCGGGTATCAGGTGCACCGTGCCGTCGAGGATGACGAGGTTTGGATCGCCGAGATGCGCCCCAAGCCAATCGGTCTCGACCAGGTATTCGGGATGAACGTAGCCGCCATCAGGCATGGAACCCTCCCCGCAAAGGAAAACATCACGGACGGACAATAGCGCGCGGCGCCGATCAGTGCAGCGCCGCCAACCCGGCGACCGGCAGGCGCGACGAGCCGCGACCCCGCGCGCCGACCATCCGCCGCGCATCGTCCACGCGCCCGGCGGCGAGATAGGCCTTCAACAGCGTGAACTCGATAAGGTCGAGCTGGGCACGGCTACCGCCGACCCGTTGCAGCTCGGTGGCCACCGGCTCGAACGCGGCGATCGCCGCCGCATAGTCACCGCGCTCGAACGCAACGAAGCCGCGCGACACGGCGGGGATGAGAGGGCCCGAGGGGTAGCGTCCCTGACGCGCCAGCTCTTCCGCTTGGGCGGTACGCGCGGCAAGCGCTGCGTCATTGCCCGCGACCGCCTCGGCCACCGCGACGTGGAGATCGGTGAAAGCGGCGCCGGCGCGTGGAAAATTGCCGGCTACCAACTCATAGACCGTGCGCCAGGCATCGGCATTGCGCGGATGGCCGGCAAGCTCCCAGCGCCACAGAAAGGCGACGCCGTCATTGAGCGCCCCGCGCGGCGGATTGCTGTGGACCTCGGGCACGATTGCCTCGCGGAACAGGCGGGACGCGGTTTCCGCGTCGCCCGCCTCGAGCTCGCCCAGCGCGCGATGCCAGTTCAAATGGCTATAAAGCGTGCCGTCGCGCGGATAGCCAGAAAGCCAGGACGCGAGAAAGGCTCGGGCCGTGTCGGCATCGCCCTCCTCGTAGCAGAGATGCGCTCGGGCGTGCGCCGCCCAGGGGTTCTTCGGGTTCTGCCCGAAGGCTCGTTCGATGATCGGGCGGGCGGCGGCGCGGTCGCCGTTCTCCGACAGCGCCATGCCGTGATGAGCGGTGAACCACCAGTCGTCGTCGCCATAGACCGGCGCGAGGCCGTCGAGCAGCGCCAATAGCCGCCGCTTCTGATCGTGATGGCCGGAGCTGCCGATCAGCCCGTTGGTGAAGGCGGCGGTGGCGAGCACCATCACATCGCGCGGCCAGGCATTGAGATGCGGCGGCAGGGCCGAAAGCGCGGCCTCGCTATCGCCGGCGACGAGCAGGCCGAAATAGGCGACATGGCTCTTTTCCCATGCGGCGAGGCCATCGGTGAGCGAAGCGGCTGTCGCCATCGCGGCGCGGGCGGCCCCTGTCTCGCCACGCTCCGACAGCGCCTGCGCCCTGGCGGCATGCGCCAGCGCAAAGCCGGGATCGGCTTCGATCGCGCGGTGGTACGCGTCGAGTGCGCCCGGATACATCGTCAGTTTGGCCTCGCATCCCTCGACATAGGCGGCGCGCGCGGCGGCCGAGGCGGTCGACAAAGGCAAATCGTGTCGGTCGATCAGCATGGCCAAAATTCTCTCACCTTCCGTGGGCGGGGCCGAGCGGGCGCAGGCGCACATCCGCCCGCAAATGCTTGTATGGCATTTCCACCGGGTCGCTGACATGCGCGCCCGGCGAGACCACGCATAGCACCGTCTCGGCGATCGGCTGAAAGTCGGCGCGGAAATGCACGGTCGATTTGAGCGCGAGGATCGGCACCTGCGAAGGCTCGACGCCGACATCGCGGAACTGCTCCTGGTCGCAGGCCTGGATGCGCGAGCAGGCAAGCACCACCGAGACGCCGCTGTCCTCGTCGGTGATGAGCGCGGTCGGCCCGACCTGGAACCGGGCGCCCTTCATCATCGGGCCGGTGCCAGTGAACTCGCCGGTTCCCAGGCGCATCACGCGCCACTTCGCCTCGACGGGCGTTTCCGCCGCGTATCCCACCTTGGCGCCGACGCCGCAGGGAAGCAGTGCGCCCTCGCCGACCTCGTGCGCGGCCGCCGCGGCCTCGGGATCAACGATCATCCCGAGCACCGCGCCCATGGCCTTGTGCGCGATCAGTGCGCGCAGCAGCCCCACCGTGTCCGACGTGCCGCCGGCGCCGGGATTGTCCTGGATGTCCGCCAGCACGATGGGCCTCGTCGCGCCTTTCGCCAGGCGGATCCCCTCCTGGGCCGCTTCTTCGGGAGAATAGAGCTGTCCGGCGAACTCGGCCTCCTTGGCATTGAGCGCCGCCATCAGCCGGTCGGCTGCCGCGTCGGCCGCCTCCTGGTCGTAGCCGTAGACCACCAGGGCCGGGCCGCATTCCCTGATGTCGGCGGGCGGGAAGCCCGGCGTATGAGTGATGCTGACGATGCCCTGGTTATGGGAGGCGGAGCCTCGCTCGATCTCGTCGAGCAGGTCGAAGACTCCTCTGGTCGGCTCGGCCATCGTGCATTGCCAGACCAGCGGGATGAGAAAATTTGTCCGGCGGAATGCCCTCGCGAGCGGCCGCTTCTCGCGGATCAGTCTGTCGAGCAGCTCGGCGGCGCGGCTGCCGGTCGCCGCCATGTCGACATGCGGGTAGGTGCGATAGCCGACCATCGCCGAGGCATGCCGCACCATGGCCTCGGTCATGTTGGTATGAAAATCGAGGCTGGCGACGATCGGCAGCGCGTCGCCGACCAGCGCGCGGATGCGGCGCAGCAATTCACCCTCGCCGTCCTCGTGATGCGCCGCGACCATCGCGCCGTGCAGGTCGAGATAGATGCCGTCGAGCGCGCCGGCGGTGGCCAAGTCTTCCAGCATCCCGGCGGCGACGCGCTCATACGCGTCCTCGTCGACATAGGACGAGGGCGGCGCCGAGCACCACGACAGCGGCACCAAATCATGGCTAAGTCGCTGCAAGGTCTCGATCGCGCCGGCGATCGGGATGTTGACCCCGGTGACCGCGGCAAACAGCTCGGGCCCCCGCACGTAACCCGGCCACGCGTCGGCGCGCGCGAAATCCTCCCAGGTCGCGCGCTGCGGCGCGAAGGTGTTGGTCTCATGCTGGAACCCGCCGACCGCGATGCGTGGCATTCGCGTAACCTCAGTTGGGGAGCGGCCGCAGCCAGTTCTCGACTTTCAGTCCCGGCACGCGCAAGAACTCCCGCTCATTGTCCGTCACGACCGCCAACCCCAGCGCGATCGCCTGCGACGCTATCAGTAAGTCATTCGGGTCAATGAGATTGCCCGTGCGCTCAAGCGATGCCCGCAACTCGCCATAGTGCATGTCGGCGGGGGCCTCGAAAGGTAGGATTTCCAGGGTCTCAAAAATCGGTAGAAGTTGAGAGGCCAAACGGGTGGAACGGCTTTTTACGATCCCATAACGAATCTCAGCCGCAACGATAATGCTCGTAAAAACGGACTGCTGGCCGACTTTCTCGATCCAAGCGGCGACCCGACCGCCGGGGTTTCTGATCAGATCCGACACTATGTTGGTGTCGAGCAGATACCGGTCGTTCAAATCTCAACTTCCTCGTACGGGAGTTCTTCGATGGGGGGAAACTCATCCTCAATTGGCTTCAGTGTTTTCAAGACCTCAAGCAACGATTTACGACGGCACGGCTCGATCACCAGCCTGTCGCCCTCCTTGCGCAAAATCGCCTCGTCGCCCGGCAGCTCGAATTCGCGCGGAATGCGGATCGCCTGGTTGCGGCCGTTGCGGAACAATTTGACGTGTCTTTCGCTGGCCACCATTACCTCAGGCATATGCTTAAGCATAGGCCTACGATTGCGGCAGCCCGCTGTCAACACGCGCGTTGTCAGGCTTTCCGTAATTCGGCGCCGCCGCTTGCGAGCGCAGCCGCCTGACCTTGTCGATGGTCGCCGCGCAGGCCGCCGCCGCTTCGCTGCCCTTGATCACGAAGTGGTCGTGGAAAAATTTCCGGTGATCCTCGTGTTCGTGGAAGTGTTGCGGGGTCAGCACCGCGGAAATCACCGGCACACCCGTCTCCAGCTGCACACGCATCAGCCCGCCGATGACCGCCTCGGCGACGAATTCATGACGGTAGATGCCACCATCGACGACAAAGCCCGCGGCGACGATCGCCGCGTAGCGTCCGCTATTCGCCAATAATTGCGCGTGCAAGGGAATCTCGAACGAACCCGGGACCTCGTAGAAATCGATGTCATCCCCGCCATAGCCGTATTTGGCGATTTCCGCCGTGAACGAGGTGCGGCAGCGATCGACGATCTCCTTATGCCAGCACGCCTGCACGAAAGCCACGCGCCTTGCGCCGTCAAAGTCGATAGCAGGTTGGGATTGGCTCTGATTCATGGTGGCTCCTCTCGGTAGAGACCAGAATCAGGGCGTACGGGCATCAAAGGACGACACGCGACGCGCACCGCCAAAGCGTCCCGTTCTCTTCCATCCGGACTGTAACCGTCGGCTTCGGAATCGCACCGAATCTGCTGACCCCGCCTCGCGCGAAGCGGGCGCTCGCGGGCTAGGCGGCAAAACCGCCATCACCGCCGGTGGGGACTTTCACCCCGCCCTTAGAACGTCGACCGGAATGTCCGGCCATCGATATTACGAACACATTCGCTCAAAGCGTGCAACGACAATAGCCCAGCTAGCGATGCGCGCACAGAACCGCCGACAACTCGCCCATACCGGCGCCGCTGTTGAACGGTAAAAAAATTCTTGACACGCCCAGATACTAATGAACCACTAATGAACCACCAATGAAAAAGGACACGCAATGTTGGATCGCGATTACCGTCACGTTGTCTCGCCCCACCTTCGCGCCGCGATGAACCGCTTGCGAGATCCGGAAGCAGTTTGGGAAATTTTCCGCGACGACGCGACTATCGCCGAAATGAAGCGTCTCAGCACAGCCAGGCGTCCCGCTGTCGTGGCCACAAGCACCCGATTGCTGGCGCTGGGCGACTGGGTGCGCGGGAAGGACGCACGCAAAACCTTCGGTAAATTGGCCCGGAGCGTCATGGAGACGGCGGACTATGTCGTCGAGATGGGCAATGTCGAGACGCCCTACGATCCGCTTTTCACAAAGGCCACGCGGTATCGTCCGCGCACGTTCAAGGAACCGGAAAATTTTGCATTGACGCTAGCGATCGGTCCAGCGCTGAACGCCCGGCTGAAGGCCCGAGCCGCTCGCAACCGCCGAGCTCCAGAAGACGAAGCACTGGATATCCTTTCCGAAGTGCTGAGCAAAGCCGAGAAATCGGATGAGCCGAATCTCGCCGAGGCTATTCGTCGCCGATTTGCGGCGGTGGGCGGCGTGGATGACCTGGAACCTCATCCACCGGTTCCGGTCGGCCCGCCGCCGAGCTTCGATCGATGATTGTGCTCGACACGAACGTCCTCTCGGAGCTAATGCGGGCACAACCCGATTACGGTGTCGCTAGCTGGGCTGCCGCTCAACCTCGCGAAATGTTATGCACAACCAGCATCAACAAAGCCGAAATCCTTTATGGTATTAGGACCTTACCCGCTGGACGGCGCAGATCGATCCTCCTTGAGCTGGCTGAGACGATGTTTTCGGAAGAGCTTCATGATCGTGTTCTTCCCTTTGACGCCACGGCCGCAGCCGAATATGCCAACATCGTCGTGTCAAGGCGGCGCGCCGGTCGGCCCATTGACGCATTCGATGCGCAAATAGCCGCAACCGCGATGGTTTTTGGCGCCGACATCGCTACCCGTGATGTCCGCGGATTCAACGGCTGCGGGTTGACGGTCATCAATCCGTGGACAGCTTTATAGGGCCACCAGGACAGCGAGACACTCGCATTCTGAACGGAGGGATCAGCATGGAAACGCGCGCGGCGGTGGCTCGGGAGGCGGGAAAGCCGCTCACCATCGAGACCGTTACGCTCGACGGGCCGAAGGCAGGCGAGGTGCTGGTCGAGGT
The DNA here is from genome assembly GCA_963712835.1 of uncultured Alphaproteobacteria bacterium. Lineage (GTDB taxonomy): Bacteria > Pseudomonadota > Alphaproteobacteria > ATCC43930 > CGMCC-115725 > DATARH01. The sequence continues at coordinate 548,387 of CAVQJJ010000005.1, forward strand.
CAAAGCCACCGGCATCTGCCATACCGATGCATTCACCTTGTCGGGTGGCGACCCGGAGGGGCTGTTCCCGGCGATCCTCGGCCACGAGGGCGCAGGCATCGTCGTCGATATCGGGCCGGGAGTGACAAGCGTCAAAAAGGGCGATCACGTAATCCCGCTCTACACACCGGAATGCCGGCAATGCGAGAGCTGCCTCAGCCGCAAGACCAATCTGTGCACCGCCATCCGCGCGACCCAGGGCCAGGGCGTGATGCCCGACGGCACCAGCCGGTTCTCTTTGGGCGGGCGGAAGATCCACCACTACATGGGCACCTCGACCTTTTCGAACTTCACCGTATTGCCCGAGATCGCGGTCGCAAAAATCCGGGAGGACGCGCCGTTCGACAAGGTCTGCTATATCGGTTGCGGCGTCACCACGGGAATCGGCGCGGTGATCAACACCGCCAAGGTCGAGGCCGGCGCCAAGGTCGTCGTGTTCGGACTTGGCGGCATCGGGCTCAACGTCGTGCAAGGCGCGCGCATGGTGGGCGCGGAGATGATCGTCGGCGTCGATCTCAACCCCGCCCGCCGCGAACTCGCCGCGAAATTCGGCATGACGCACTTCGTCAACCCGAAAGAGGTTCAGGGCGACCTCGTGCCGTATCTCGTAGACCTCACCAAAGGCGGCGCCGATTACAGCTTCGAATGCATCGGCAATGTCACGACGATGCGTCAGGCCCTGGAATGCTGCCACCGCGGCTGGGGGGTCAGCGTCATCATCGGCGTCGCCGGCGCGGGCCAAGAGATTTCGACCCGGCCATTCCAGCTCGTCACCGGGCGCATCTGGAAGGGCACCGCGTTCGGCGGCGCGCGCGGCCGCTCCGATGTGCCGCGCATCGTCGACTGGTACATGGACGGCAAGATCAATATCGACGATCTGATCACCCACACGATGCCGCTCGACCAGATCAACCACGGTTTCGAACTGATGCACGAAGGCAAGTCGATCCGCAGCGTGGTGGTGTATTAGCCGGTCGCTCTCTCCCGTACGCGGGAGAGGGAGCGGCCCAGCCCCCAGGGCTGGAGTGTGAGGGGCGGAGCGCGCAAGCCCTCACCCGTCTCGCGCATGCGGGAGAGGGACCATTAGCGCGGCGGGTTGGCCTTTCTGCCGATGAGCCCGGTCCACCAGTGCGACTTCCCCTCAGGCTCGAAGCGGTGCCCCGCGCCCGACATGATGCCGCGGTCGGCGGCGCCGGCAATCGCGTCGAGCAGGGCCGCAGTGCCGACCGCCCCGACCGATTCGCCGCGCCACGTCACGATATAGCGCAGAAATGCCATCTGGCTTGGCGATAGATCGATAAAGCGGCCGGCCGACCGGCCGTGCGTGACATAGACAATGCGCGCGCTGAGCTGCGTGCCGACCTCGATGCCGTCGATCACCAGACGGATGGTCACCGAGACCATCGTATTGGGTTCGATCGGCGGCACGCCGCTCGCCGCGAACCCGCCGATCGACACGTCGATCAGCGTGCAGGGGATGCCGCCGATTTCGATTTCCGCCGGCACTCTGGCGCGGCGATAGGCGCGGCGGTTACGCGACATCGACGGATGGGCAGCGCGATCGCTCTGAAACGGCGCTGGCGGCGGCTCGACCGGATGGCGACGTGCCGTGGGTGTCGGCGACGCGCGGGCCGCCGGCGCGGACGTCACGCCGGCTTCGGACGTGGGCATAGTCGGAGAAGCCGGCGCATCGCCCGGACGTCGGTCGAGCCGGCCGACCGGGTTCTGCGGCCGAGCGGGAGGCGACGGGTTAGGCGGTGCTTCGCGCGGCCGCGTGTCTATCGGAGGCGCCGGCTCGGGCTCCACCTGCAGCGGAGCCCCGGCCACCACCGCGCTCTCTATCGGTTCCTCGGCGCCGAGCGTTGCGACTTTTTCATCGGCCGACAGGAAATCCTCGACCGGCGGCACCTCGGCGACGAGTTCTGCAAAGCCGAGCAACTGCGGCGCCACGCGGGCAGTCGCCGAGGCCAGCGTCTTGCCGCCGAGACGGCGGAACACCGCTGGAAGCGCCGTCGACGGCCTGCGGTCGTGGTCTTGCGGCGCGGCGGAAGTCGGGGGTGCGGCCACGGCTCGATCGAACAAAATTCAGGGCCGGCATCATAGCCCATCGACCTCGCGACGCCAGGAACAATTCACCGCCCGCCCCTGGGCTATTCTGTGGCAATAAGGCTTCGGGAAGGATCGCGGGAATGGGCGCGGACGGCTATCTGCTGGCAATCGACCAGGAGCAAGTCAATGCCTTTTCAATGCGATAGCCCTGCTTAGCTACGGATTAGCTACGCGTGGTTCTAACATCTTGACGGCGCAAGCATTCTTCGTGTTCACTCTTCGTTCCCATGCGCCCGCTCTACGCTGCTCGCCTCGAAGACCTCGGTCCTGGCGATTACGTCCAGGTGCGGTGTGTCTGCGGGCATGAGGAGCTGCTGCCGGGGCTTGGGTTCATACAAGGTATGAAACTGCCGCCTCTCCTCCACGTCCTCGACCTGGTGCCGAAGATGCGGTGCCGCGAGTGCGATGAGCGGGGGAAGGTGGATGTATCAGTTCGATGGGCATAGCCACCGCAGAAACGGCGATGCGTTGCTCAGATGGCCGGTCGACCCAAATCTAAGGATCGCGATACTAGAGAAGATAATCCCACATACAAACATGACAAGTGAGAGAGCGGCGCTTATTACCGCAATCCAATTAAGCAAGATAGCCCAGAATTCTGCACGTTCGGATTTTCTTGTAGGTTGCTGATAAGGATGCTTCCATGTTTTGAGCATCTGAAAATGCGCACGCGAATATAATGTGTTTGTGATATAAGCCAGAGCAGCGGTCAATACCGCGAGAACAGCTCCTGCCAGAAACCACGAAATAGTCAGCGTTACGGGCGCTAAGTCTTTAAGAGGTGTGGCACTTTTGGATATGACAGTCTCGATAAACACTAAGATCGCCACAGCGCCACCACTGTTGATGAGGAGAAGCGCTTTCATAGTCTCCTGAGCATCGCGCATCGCGCCGTCGATGAGGCGCTTGCCCAGATCATTTGTCAGATCGTGCTGCCGCTCCGCAGCACGGATTTCTTCTGGGGTCGGTGGCGGCTGGACTGTCAATGAATTTTTCCTTCGTACGGAACTCCGCGTAGGACAGCCAGTATATATTGTTTTACGTCAGACAAGATCGCTTAGATCGTCAGGCCAATTCGGACGAGCGTGTCTACATGTTGCGAAGTGCCGCCATGGGTAGAGGCAATGACAACAAGTGTGCTCTTTACCGTTCCAAGTGAAGTCTTTGCATGATGCGCCACGGCCGCGAGCGATCATGTAGCGATATACGCTATCAAGGCCGTATTTGTAGATATCTTCCTTTGGAATCCGAATGCTAGGGGGATAGTATGGAATTTCTTCACATGGTGGGACCGCTCGACCTAGCACAACATTCTTGTGTTTCATAGCATCTCTTTAGTTTCTGGTAAGCCTCGCTCTTCAATTTGATTCTTCTCATAATGACGGCCGCAATTGATACACCACAGATAGCCGTCTTTCGGATTGTCACCGTAATCATTTTCGTACACATCTTCGCCACAAGCACATTCCAAAACTAATATCGTTTTCATACCAATGTGAGCTGCTTCGGCGCAGCTTGTTTATAACGATAATACGCGAACCGCGGATCGAGCCCCATGTCCCTCCCCTCCGCCCTCTCCACCTTCCCCTTGAGCTTGTCCGGACACTCGTTGCGGGCGAGTTCGCGTGCGCGGACATCCCCGGCGCTGCCGACGTAGCCGTAGGGGGTGGAGAGCTTCGATAGCTCGTGCGCGGGAACCCATGTGCCGCGCTGGTCCGCGAGGAACATGATCAACATTTCGTGTTGGGTACGTTTCATAGGTTAGATGGTAACTGAATAATATCAGAGCCTAAGAACAGCAAGGCCTCGCGCAACACGACAATTCTTCCGAAGCAATGAGCGTGCGCGTGCGACATATTGGCAAGAGCGTATCGCAGATTAATAATCGAGACCCATATCACCGGCGGCCATCCACTCCCGATGGTCTTATCAATCAACGGTGTATCATGAACCGTCTTCTGACGACTGGCGTCGCGCTGAGCGTTCTTCTCGGGACAACCGGCCTGGCGCTCGCTCAGGGCTACAATGCAGCCTCCTCGTACCCGCCCGCACCTGCCTATGGTCAATACGTGCCACCCCCGGAGGCTGCGGCGCCGCCGTATGGATGGCAGAGCGCGCCAACCACTGATCCGCATTCGAGCGGCACCGGCGGTCGTGCCTATTACAACGGCGTGAAAACGAACTAGTCCTACGGAGGCGGGGAGCGTCAATTGCTCCCCGCCTTCTCGCGTTTATCAGTAGGTCTGATCTCCTTCCAAAAGATCGCGCTCCACGGAAAGCCGCGCCGCTCCGCGTCATCGCATTTGCTGATGAGCGCGTAGAGGTCTTTGGTCGGGATGCCGGTTAATAAGTATGCGAGGCGACCGTGGGTGAGGGGCTTGTAGCCGCCTCGGGCGCGCGAGGGATTGAGGCGCGAGAGGATGCTGTCGTAGAGGTCGCCGCGCTCGGTGTGCCGCGTTCGCTTCGATGGCTTGCCGCGTTGAGCGAACAGGTCAGATAATTTCTCCATAAGCTTTGAGGACGCGGATTTCTACGAGGTAGTCGATATAATTTGCCGGGCCGCCGAACGGAAAAATCGTGTCCCGCCAGTTCTTGTATTTTTCGGGATCAAGCGCTTCCTGCGGCGGCGCGTAATTTTCTGTGAGCCAGTCGATCACGCGCTCAACAAAGAGATTGAGGACAGGGCGCCCCTTCGTGGTTTTGCCGACGCGCTGAACCCTCCCGCCGATCTCCACAAGCTCTCCGTTGAATTCCTGCTTGAGCCACTCGCGCGCCTTCCGGCGATCTTCGCCGCTCCGGTGGTCAAGGGCATCCTGGTAGAACACTATGAGGGGCACCACGGCTCCCTCATAGAAGCGTCGGAGCTTCCCGCTCTCCGGCAGCTCGGCGGTGAGCTTAAGACGGATGCCGGGGTGTTCTTTGAGGAACTGTACAAGTTTGGCGTGGTTGTACGGGCCGAAGTCGAGCGTTCCGTAGGGCGTGCCCCGACATTGGAATTCCATGCGCTACTCGGCGGCGATCTCCTTTAAACCGCCCACAACGTCATCGTCGTCCTCATCGCTGTCCGCCTGTTCGACCTGGCCGACGGAAGTGCGCACGATCTCGATGTAGTTTTTGACGCCTGCTTTCTTCATTTCGAGGGTAATCACCTCGCCCGGCTCGACGCTCGCCATAGCCTGCACGAAGTAGCTGGGATCACCGCCGCCCTTTTGACGCATCCGAGTATCGTACTGCTTGCGCTCGCCGTTCTCCTCGAAGGTGTAGCGCACATAATATCCGTCATCGCCCTCCTCGCGCGGCGGCTTTCGTATGATTTTGTCGTCTATGACTTTGACGATGTGTTTGCCCGTGGGTTTGACGCCACCGCCAGTCTTGATGCCAAGTTGGAGTTTTGGGAGCAACCCCGACTTCAAGACGATTTCCTTTGATGTCTGCATATAAGTTACCTTGTGCTTTTAAATCTTTTTCTTAGGCTCCTCAGCGGGTGTGTCGGCCATCGCCTCCTCAACAGAAACCTCGTGCTCGTTCGCCGCGGAGAGAACTACCGGGAAGTCGCGCTTGCTGAAGCCCGGCGTGTTGTCTCCGATTTCTGCCTTCCAAATCTGCTGCGCGACCTTGAAGAGTGGGAAGGCGTCGTCGATCTCGGTGAACTTGTAGCCGGCGCGATTGCGCTCGTAGCCAACCTGAAGGACGGCGGTCTTGAGATTGGAGACATCGACCAGCTTGTTGCTGTCCGTGCCGTTTGCGTTCCGCTCATAGAGCGGGTTCTCCCCGTTCTCCAGGGCGACGCGGTAGGCGCTGATCTGTAGCTCGTGCTCCTTCCAAACCTGCTTCGAGGTCTTGAAGTCGATGACGTAGAGCTTGCCGTCGATGCGGCAGACGCAATCGACCGTGCCCGCGTAGCCGCCGCGCTCGGAGAAGATCGTCGTCTCGGTGGCGATGACTTCGGGTTTTGCCTCGTTGCGCCAGTCGATGAAGGACTTGACGCAGAGCAGCTCTTCATAGGTCAGCTCGGAGAACGCGGCATCCTGCTCGGTGCTGCGGTTCTTGTCCGCGACCTTCGTGTCGATGCGGAATTCCTCGCCGTTGAGAATTTTCTCGATCGCGAGGTGAACGCGCGAGCCCTTATCGCCTGCGGCTTGCTTGGCGGCCTCGGCCTCATCCCATCCTCGGTCGGCGAGCCACTTGTAGAAGCCTATGCCTTTCGGCCAAAACCCGGATATCCAGGTTACGGATGGAACGGCGGTGTAAACGGGGATATCGGTCTCCGGGTCTTTACCCGGTTTGGTGTACCAACGTTCGTCCGCGACAGTGATCTGAACGATGCCGCGTTTCTCGTCGGTTTCTCTGATGATTTTTTTCATACGTTGATTGGTCGCTCTGAGGCTCCCACTGTAAGGTCGTGCCGTCGAACTCCCTCATTACAAGTAGAGCGAAGGCGAACAGCGGGAGCTTCGGAGCGTGTAATGAGTTTAGTTGGTAAGTGAGTAGTGGGTTTCGCTTTGCGTAAGCTGCTCTTTTGCGATGTGCTGCGCTTCCACCTTGAGTAAGGCGTCGATGAACGAGAGGCCGAGGTAGATCGTCAGCACGATGAGTGCTCCGGCGACCATTCCTAGAATGATGTTGCGTAGCGTCTCTATCGCATCTTCGCGGCGGAGGCGCGAGAAGGTCGAACGGTAGTCGCGGGTTACTTCGTATGAGATTGAATAATTGTTGTCGTTATACATGGTTTTTTGTGATTGCTGTAGAAGCATTGGGAGGGAAAAACTGGTGGCTGGGTGTTCGGCAGTCAATTTCATCCGATCCCTGAGTCCTCGAATTTCCCCTCCAAATGCTCCTATGTTGGTAATTTCGTGTCTGTCTTATGTAGTGATGAGCTGGGAGGGAGGGGCTTCGGTCTTCTCTTTCACCCTCCGAAACAGTTTATGGGCCTCCCCCTCCAAACCCACCACAATGTCAAAAATCAGAAGAAGCTAAGCTGTCGATGGCGTCCAGCGCCCATCTCGTAGGATGTATACCAGCGTGCCGGTGCGTTTGCTTCTATCTGAGTGAAGTATAAATGATCATGCGCAAGATGCAAATAGGGGGGGTGTGGACATCTTGCGTAAGCTGCGTATGCTATACTAGGAACGTGAAAAACAAGCATGCGCAAGCGATGGTGCGGTCACGAAATAAAAAATACGGAAGGCGGTGGTTGCACGAAAATGCGAAGAGGGCGGTCGCGGCTCGTGAGGCGCGGAGAACTGCCAAATTCGGGGAGGGATGAGTATGAGGATATGGCCTGCGGTCGTGTCGGGCATGGTATTGTTAGCTACTGCGGCCTATGGCCAACAACAAACCGTAGCGCCAACACCCCCGCTTGAGCGGCACATTCTCTCCTTGAACGAGGCTGGCAATCATCAGATGGATGTTGTCTACCATGCGGATCACAGCTGTGACATCACTGTTGACGGCACTCAGCGCTGGCGTTGCTCGTGGTCCATCAGGACAACAGATGGAGCCTTCTGCTTCCTGCAGGACGGAGGCGTTGACGCCGGCAAGGAAATCTGCAAGCAAGGGCGGTTGATCGGCCGGGTCTCCTATGACGGAAGCGCCCTTGCCACTGCCGCTCAAGGTGCTCAGATGACACCGACATGCACCGCTCATGACCAAGGGGGCAGACAATGGTGCGAAAGGACCTATTCAAGCGCTGGTCTTTTGGACGAATGCTTGTTTCAGGTCAAGGTGCGACTTGACCGGTGTATGCAAACCGGCGTGTACACCACCAACCACGGCAACTTCAATGTCGAGAGGCGGTAGCCTTACAGGCCGGAGTCGATCTGACAATAGGACTGCCGGAACGAAGCCAAAATTGGTACGGTAAAATGAAGCGGGTAGCTCTTTCTTTCGCGGCGAGTGGCCTGCGAGCGCCCCAGCCACGGCAGATGGTTCTACTCGTCGCGCCATTCGCCCATGTCAAACAAGTTATACGTCGGACGTGAAAAGACGGTTGAGCTGCCGAAGGGCGGCTGCCTTTTGATAGATGATGAGGTCCGCGACGTAAAAGAATGGCGGCGTCCGCGGGTGTTCGACCCTTTGGAGCACTGTTTCAATCCGCTGAAAGATATCGACTACAGGAAGGCGTGCGACCTGGTCGCCGTGTTCGAGGCCGTCTTTCCGGCGGGCCAGGGGACGCTGACGAAGGAAGGCGTGCCGGATGTGCTGCTGGAGGCCCTGCTGGCGGGTCCAACGCGGCTGGATACGCTCCTGGAGGATAAGTCGGCCGATCCCAGCTACGTGAGCGCCCAGCGCATGATACGGCGCCTGATGCGCTCGCCAGTCCTGAGGCGCGTGCTCTGCAACCCGACGAACTTCACGTTCAAGCCCAACTCCGTGAACATGGCGCGGATAGATCGCGCGGAGCTGGGGGATTTCGACGCGCTCGTGCTCGGGCTCCTGCTGATCTCTCAATTCAAGGGCCAGGTCGTCGTGCCGGATTTCGGGTTTTATGGCCGTGATGCGCATGTGAGCCTGATACGGCAAAAGCGGCTGATCGCGGGAGTCAATTTTCTCAACGAGTTACCGCCGAAACTTCGGCAAGCAGTGATGCTGATCGAGGACAAAGAAGCGAGCGGCGCGATCTATGACGACGCGGAGCTGTTTGCGAAATTCGAGGCCGCGTTCGGGCGCGGGACGAACGACTACAACGACACGATACGGAGCGCTATGGCGCGACCTACGCCGTGACGTCGATGTGCATATCCTCTTCTAATTGCTCGCAACCGACCGCCGGCGCCTGCTCTCCATCGTCAGCTAATGCGCGCCACTGCGCCGCGAGCTCGCGGAGCCTGTTGCGGGCTTCTTCCTGCACTGTCTCTCGCGCGAGCAAGTCGCACGCTCGTGCGCGCTTACGGCAATATTCGGGCGTGTACATCTTCGCCACCGTGATAGCCTCCGGCTCAGTCGTGCATACACCGTACCAGAGCCAGCAGCGTCTTAGCGCCCGACACTGTATACGCCCCACAAAACCTGTGGAAAAGTCGGTGGAAGGAAACTCGGAAGTGCTTGTTACTCCAAAGACACAAGCGAATGCCCGTTTTCTAGGCACATTTTTGTAAGGTATTGCTTTTTCAATATCTCCGCTGAGCAGCTTTCCACAGAGTTTCGCAAAGACTAACACCAATGAGGTATTCGTCCGGCAGCGAACAGTGTGAAATCGGCCACAGGAACATCGGTGAGAGCCTGTAGATAATTTGCGCGTATCCACGGAATGAAGCACCGGCTCGTAACATGTTGGCGCGCCACGAGGTGCGACTCAAGGACAAGCCTTCGGTCGCTCCGCGATCCTTGACCCGCACCTCGCTCCCGCGCAAGTTGGGTGATGGCCGGGACAGAGGAACGGCGCTTTTGACCGAACAAAGGAACTATCATTTCGCCGAGGGCGTATTCCTCGACGGCCGCGCGTTACACTTGAAATTCCGGTTCAAGGGCAACGCGAGGCAGCAATAAGGGGGATACGCATGTCGGAGGCGATAGGGTGCTCGTGGTGCAGCGAAGATGTGCATGGTCATGGACTTAGCCGGCATCTCGAATGGGGCGGTGAGGCGCACGCCTTCTGCTGCTTTCGCTGCGAGTTCTTCTGGCGCCGTGAGCGATTCGCTGAATCGGCTGACGACCGCGCAGCCGCGTTTGCAGAGACGCGGTAGCAGCTCATTCACCTGGAGAAGATCGGGAGGCCGCCCTTCTTCGGGTTCCACTGCTTTCGGACCTGGTCCTGCACGGGCAGGCCCGTATCGGTCCTCGAGCTCTTCACCTGATTGTCGCCAGGTATCGTCTGCACGCCCTTCGCTGCATCGGAGACAACAGCCGTCTCGCGGATGTGCCGTTTCATCATCCGCCTGATCGAATCTGTCATGGCGTCCTCCCAGGGACTATTTCGGCTTGGCAGCCTCAATGACCTGACGCCGCTCTTCGCTCACCTCTTCGATGGCTTTCTGGAGCATAAGCGCGTCCTGCCAATTCCCGTCTTTGCAGGCCTCGTCGCGTTTGACGTAGAGATCGAGCAGACGGTCTGATACTTCCGTGAGCAGCGCGGATTCCTCCTGGGTCATCATCGCATCCTCCCAGTCGGGGCATTTAATTTTTAGAACAGGACAAGACGGCACCCTGTTCCATACCGTACAACGACAGAATTGTAACAATAGCAAAAGTGCCTCATTTTTGATCACTATTGCCATCATGAGCGAGCCGTAACTGTGGTTATCGCTCTCTGTATCCTGCCGCTCATTCGGCCACGAATTTTTTCTGTTGGTTCTTATGGCGGTTTCCCCCTCCCGCCTTTCCGCCCATTCGGGCTATTTCGCTCCGCCGCTTCATCCTGTGCGCGGCCTTGTGGCAGCGAGCACAGAGGAGGATGAGATTTCGGGGTCGCTTATCTCGACCGCTTCCGAGGTGATGCACATGTAGGTCTGTGGTGCGCGGACACCGTCGGCATTTTCCGCCATCTCGCTCCTTTATCGCTCTGCGCTCGCTGCTCGTAATCCTCTGATCGCGGTACCGGTAAATCTGATGTACGTAAGCTCTCGAATGTCCGATAGCGGCTGCTATTTCCGCGAAAGACACACCTCCATCTTTTGCTTCAACAATGAGTTTTTGGCGAAGCGCCGCGGCTGCTTCGTACTGTCCCATTTCGTTTGAAAGTTTGAGATACCTTGCGACGGACCTGGGGTTCATACCTTCCTTCGTAACAGAGCTGCTATCGCCTGCCTGATAAGGACGGACATCGGAGGCTTCAGGCCGCCGCTGCGGCTTTTGAGCGCCTTGTATTGTTTGTCATCGAGCCAGACCGTGATTTTGTGTCTCATACTTGGATTAGAATAGTGATGCTTGTTTTTCCTCTGCTAATTTCTTAATACGGTCGGGAGTTTCGGGCTTCTCTTTCTCTTGGATAAATCCGCCGTGTCGTACCATCCAAACTGTGTGCATCTCCTGGGAGAGCGCGTCGCCGTGGTAGATATCGGCTTCGAGCCCGCGCATACTCATATTGAGGGTTGTCATCATGGCGCACCTTCGGTCGAGGTCTATGCCGGATAGAAACACATCAGGATTCTGTTTCGCCGCCGCTAAGAGCATCACACCAGAGCCACAACAAGGGTCGCACACCACTTCACGCCCTGGCTCGCTTTTGCTCGGCGTGTGGATGATTGCGGCCATCATGTCGGCAATTGGCTGCGGGGTAAAAAACTGCCCGTGCTCGCCGTAAGTGATTTCGCGTATGTAGATGTCGCCAAGCGGGTCGCCGCTACTGCTCTCTATCTCAAGCAGCAACGCGCCATATGCGGCGGCGAAGTAATCCACCGGGCGTCTGCCAATCTCTTGATTAGAGGCGTAGCGGCCGACGATCCTTAGGTATCGGTCTTCATACGGTCCGTCGAATTTGCCACCCTCTTTAATGTTGCCACGCACAGTGTTATCGGTGAGTGCGAGATTTGCCGATAGCATGAGGTCTAGCCAATCCTCGAAGACTTGGCCTCGTGAGCGCCCTGTTCCTATGATCTTCTCAAGGTTCTTCCATGAGTCGCCATCATAACCCTGCCGCTTCGATTTCTTCATAGTCAATTTGTGAGCCTAAAGGACGAAGCTATCGGACGCCGAGCAAAGCGAAGGTGTACGATAGTCTTTGTACTTTAGGCTGGGTTTAATGTCCTTTAGGCTTGTAATTGAGCTTCCCAATAAACTTATTGATCGGCCTCGGCGCATCCGTCTGCGGATGGTACTTCATTCCTCCGATCGGGCAGCGCCCGCGGAAGCGAGCCACCTCCCACTGATGTGCTTCTCCCGCTTCTCCGCAGTTGATGCACCGAGGCATACGCTCTGCGGCTATTGTTCCGCTATCCAGTCTTGTAATCGCTCGATGTCGTGGTGGATGTGATTCGCAGGTTTTCCCTGCTCTTCCCAGTCACGAGCCTCCTCAGTCGCGAGGTAGTGCACCACTCGCAGCAAAACCATCTTTGTTTGTTCGTCCATAATGATTTGATAATTGATAATGTATCTATTGTACGGCACGGTGCCGTAAGTGCAATTGAAGGAACTGTGGATAAGCCCGTCAATGAGCGTTGTGGGCGATAGCCCCGACTTCTCCTGGTTATGTGTTGGAAGTGTTCCCCCACGGGAACATGTTTGTCTCACGGACAAACTTCAAGGACAGAGAACGGATCAGCACAAAGGATAAAGGATAGGAGCGAAGCGGATGTCCTTTATATCTTTGGGATGTCCGTTCTCTGTCAGCACCGCAGGTATCAGCACGCTTGTCGTGATGGAAGGGATAGATAACCAACCAGAAGCAGGAGAAGTCGGGGCTGGAAGCCACGCGCGAATTGACGGAATTGCTAGGGATTGTGCGGCGCGCGGAGCTGCGCGGATGGTAGCCAGGTATGGAAACAGAGAGTAGGGTAGTTGGAAGGGAGGATACCACCATGAAGAGAGCGGTTCTCGCGCTCCTGGCTGTTCTGTGTGCGGCGCCAGCGCACGGTCAGCAAGGTTATCCGGCCCGTAACGACTGCGACACGATCACGAGGGAGCTGGCGATGCGACCGCCGGTTTCCGGAGATCGAAGTCGCGCGAGCTACGACTACCAGAGCTATCAGGCGTTCTGTACTGCCGCACCCTGGAAGGGAATGGTGGGACCGAACGACCTGGAGGCGCTGAGGCCGCTCGTGTGCCAGCACGGCGGAATGGTGGATCACGTGAACAACGAACTGACCTGTTACTGAGATGATCGAATTCGACGGCTTCAAGCTCCGTCCCCGCAGTGAATGGGATAAAGATCAGTGGACAGATTATTTTATGGAAGGTTGGTGGGTGAGGCGCGAGTACGACCTGGCGTGCTTTTGGCCGCCGCTTCGATTTCTAGTGATGCTGGTGATGATCCTATTTGACGTAGTTTGGAGATCGCTTACTTCAAAAAAGCGCCGCTCTGAAAAGTTGCTCAGGGAACTGAATTACCGCAATGCCCATCCGGAAATCGGCGCAGCATGGGCCGCTAGGTTAGAGGCGCGAGTTGCCCGATCTTTAGCAAAGTACGGTCATTGAGTTTTCCACAGGTGCGCTTCATCTGCGGTTCATGGAACTGGTATTATTGTGAAATGCAAGTCTTGATGTATGATGCTATTTGCGCGTGTGAACCGAAAGGTTTTTTCGGCATCACAGTCGAAAGCACGCGCGTACATAGCATCAAGACTGCCGGAAAAGCTCTCGCTTAATTGCGGGAGTTTTTTCGTTGTTCTCTGTCACAGACATACAAAACTGCTCTCAGGGGATGCAGGATAAACTTCCTCTGCTAAACTAAAAGGGTGGTTGGTTGATGGGGGCGGTCCGCAAGAGCCTGTGCGCACGGGTAATCGACCCTACCGTAAAGCTGCGGGTGTCCCCATAAGCCAATCATCAAAGAAGCGTTGGGGTATAGATGCGAAAGTGCCGAAAAAGACCGACCGCCCGTCTCGGCACCTCTGATCTATATCTCAGCGCTTTCAAGAAGCACTCACGGCCCTCCTACGAGAAAGGCTCGGCTTCACGGTATGTCTGCCACATAGTTTTTTCTTTCGCCTCGCATCATCATCGAGGTAGGGGCGGTTGTGGGGGAAAAGAAAAAGCGCCGGGTTGCGGCGCTTCCTCCTTGTCGCACACGCGACTTTGAAAACTATATCATTACGATGCCATCTCGCTCTTGTGAGCAATGTGGGAAACGATGACGGCGCCCATGGCGACGATCGCCCCGACGACGTTGACGAATCCGGCGATGTCCGTGGGCGTGATGCCAGTGGCTCCCAAGAGGGCAAAAAGAGCCCCGAGGAAGGCGACAATGTTGGCTGATGTTACGGTAGACATGGATTTGATGTTTGGTTTGTAAGGCTCGACCTTTTACGACAGGAAAGTGCTGATCTGAGTAGTGCCGGGGACGCCGAGCATCTCTTCGATGCCGGTGATGTAGCCCTGCGGCGGGTTGCCGGCGTAGATGACGGTGAAGCCGGCGAGCGTGCGCGCAGCGGGCGCATGGAAGGCGACAAGCTCATCTTCGCAGCCGAGCGTGAGAAAGTTGCCGAGCGCAGTGTCGCCCATCTCCTCGGTGGCGAATTGGCAGAGGTATCCACCGTCCGATGCCGCCGACCCCCGTGTCGCGCCCCAGAGACTTCGTGAGCGTTGTGAACTTGAGATTGCCCCCATTATGCAATGCTGGGTTCGCGCCCTCCCGCTTCTTTATGGCTGCGATCCACTTCAGGATCATAGGCGGGAAGCTTAATGTGGTGTTCTCCATAGATGTTTGGCTGGATGCCAGTCTCTTTAGTATAGCCCATGCCTGAAGAAGCTGGGCCTTGAGAGAAGCAAGGAGTGTGGATTGTTGTTCGGGGGTCATGGTGTAGAAGTTGCCTGGCGGGCCTTGAGCGCGGCAAGCCATGCTTGAAGTTCGGGAATGACCTTCTGATACCAAGTGAGGAGCTGCTCGTTGAAGTCGAACTCCGGCAAGACCTTTTGGGGCGCGCCGGCGTAGAAGTAGAGGTGCGTGTTATCCGTCTTTGCGAGCATGTCGTAGAAGATGTGGGAAAGCTCGTGCTCTGCGTAGACGACAAGAGTTTCGCCCTGATCCACGCTTTGACCGTTGACCGTTACGTAGGTGTGGCTGGTCTCGTCTGAAAAGACGGTCGTTTCTTTAAGCGGTCCGTTGTAGAAGGCGAGGCCCATCATCGTGACGACGGTGTGGTCGGTGGGGGGCACGATGAACATAACGATGTCGGCCCCCTCGGCGTATGGGAGGACGTTCTCCTCGTACCAGCCTTCATCGACGATGTAGTTGTAGGTCGAGCCTGACGCGGGCTCGTAGGGCGTAAATTTGGGCGTGAGATGGGTTGGGATGAGAGTGATGTCCAAAGTGCAGACTGGGGCATAGAACGCCTTTATCGCGGCGATTTTGGCGGCCCAGGAGCCCCAAGTGCCGGCTTCGTTGTTGGCGACGATGGTGAGTTTGTAGGTGGGGTTCATACAGTGGCGTGTTCGGCGCACCGGTGCGTGTAAATGGCGTCCAATTCTTTTTCGAGAGCCTCGTCACTTTCGCGGCCATGCGTCTCCGGAAAGCGGATTTCGCCGCCCCTCGCGCCGCAATGGCAGCGGAGTTCGTAGACGCGCTCGTTGGTTTGTGGGTCGATGATGAGTGGCATATATGTCAAGAGAATTCGGTGTTAATCGCGACGAGAGATGTTCCATTTCCGCCGTTGCCGCCGCTTTTTGAACTGGCACCCACGCTGGTGCTAATAGAGCCGTTCGCCGCAGTACCTGCGCCGCCGCCGCCGCCGTATATGGTTCCGGCACTCGCCCCATTATTTCCTCCGTTGCCGCCGCTAACAGTTATCGTTCCGGAGTTCGCCGTGAGCGTTAAATACAAGATGAGGCATAACCCGCCGCCGCCGCCGCCGCCACCGCTTCCGATGGTGCTTCCTGAGTCTGTCGCATTGCTGCCATTGGCTCCGGCCACTGAGATGCCGCCCGATGTTGTAAAGTTGAAAGCGCCAGCGCACTCGATTATCAAGCAACCCCCTCCGTTGCCGCCGGCACCGGAAGTGCCTCCGCTTCCGGTGCCGCCTCCCGAGCCGCCGCCTGCGCCCACGGCCGCAACAGAGGCGTATCGGAATATCTGAGGAGCGGTTGGGGCGGTATAAGTGGGTGTTACCGAAAGCGTGCCGCCGGATGCGCCTGATGATTGTAGGGCTCCGCTGCCGCCTCCGATGGCATTCCAGATGACGATGCCGTTGTTGCCTCCGTTGCCGTTTGACCAACCCGACGACGGCGATACGGATGCCCCGCCAGCGGCTCCCATTCCAGAAGCGTCCAGCATCGGTGTTGCAGAGGATGTAAGTGTTACCCCCCCTGGGATTTGACGATGCAAACGGTGCCGTTCGTGTTGGGTGTGGTGAATTGGACATAGGCCGTTCCGGTGATTGAGAAGCTGGTGTAATTTTTCGTGACGACTGCGGCATTGCTAGCGCTGATCGTCGTTGTGCCGCTGGTAACAGTGAGCGCACCGTCAGCGCCCGTGCCGCCGAATTTCGCAATCGCGACACCGATGTTATTTACATAAATCCCGGTCTTTGCGTAGATATTGTTCCATTCTTTCGATGAGCTTCCGAGGTTGTGATCGCCATCGGCGTCGGGGATGAAATCGCTCGCGAACGCGGTCCAGTTCATGCGCTCGCCGAGGAACGGCCGGACATCCTGAGAAATGTAGCCTTGGCCGCTCTGCTGGTTTTCAAAGTCATAGAGCGCCGTTTCGCCGACGACGTTGTACAGCTCGCAAAGCGCCACCTTGTCGGCCGGATACGTCGGGGCGCTCGGCGACGATGCCTCGGTGCCCGTTGTCCAGGCGAGCGTGCCGGTGTTGTCGATCGTCAGCACGTCAATGCGGGGATGCGAGGAGGGAGCCGTGACGGTCGGGCTGGAGTTCCCTGTGAACACGATCCGCGTCCCGTTGACGTAGACGATGCCAGGCTCGACGTAGAGCTGCATCGTCTGCGCCGTCCAGCTTCCGCCGGTCACTGTGGTCGAGGCAGTGAACGAGGTCAGCGGCGCGTACAGCGAGGTGTTGTTGCTCGATGGCGTGATGGTCGTCCCGGAGAGCGACCGGGCCAGGTACCCCACAAGCGGTTGGTTAGCGATTGAGAGCGCAACGCCGGTTGCGGTTGTGGTCTGCGGCTGGTTGAGGAGCGCGATAAGGTTGGCAAGGGTCGCTGCGGCGGTCGCGCCGATGAGGACGTTTCCCGCTGTCGTGCCGATCAAGCTGACGAAGGTGATGACAATTGCGGTGCCAT
This sequence comes from uncultured Alphaproteobacteria bacterium, assembly GCA_963712835.1. Classification (GTDB taxonomy): domain Bacteria; phylum Pseudomonadota; class Alphaproteobacteria; order ATCC43930; family CGMCC-115725; genus DATARH01. The sequence goes on from CAVQJJ010000005.1 coordinate 565,369, forward strand.
TGATGGTCAGCGTGAGAGTCTGGCCGTTGCTTGGGTTGGTCGGGAGCGCGAGCGCGCCGAGCTGCTGATGGACCAAAAGGTTGCCGCTGCCCTTGGCGTCTTGTCGAAGATTGGTGATGTGCTGTGCCTGGATATTCTCTCCTGAAACGACTTGAAAGCTCCGCATACACTATGAATTGGCGATTGATAGATCGATCTCGATGGTCGTGTCTTCGCCGGAAACTTTGCTGTATGTCGGTGATAAGAGTGCATGGTTGAAAATCTGGCCGCTGCCGATTGCTGAGGTTCCGTCTATGAAACTCCCGACTTCGGTATAGGTCCCGTTGGGAAGGTCAGCGTCGGTGATATAGGTCTGAACGATGGCATCGGTCGCGCCGTAGTCTTCCTGGTAGGAAACCGCTGAGCGCAGCGCCGGTGTTGTGAGGGCTGTGTCGTTGACGGTAGGCGTCGTGGTGCCGGTGCCGATTTCGATCCAGCCGATGTTGAGCGAGTAGGTGTTGTTGCCTACGAGGCGCTGAATAATAAGGTCGAGCCCGTAGCCGGGGCTGTCCATGATCAGGTTCGGGCACTGAACCGCGCATTCGAGGAAATAGGCCCGCCGCAGCTCGTTGAGCACGCGGGTAGCTTCGCCCAATGACAGCTCGCGATAGTCGCTTTCCGGCAGCCTCTTGAGCCGTTTGATTTGGTTGAGGAGTGGCCGCGCAATCTCCACCATGCCGGCGCGGTAGGTATTGATCTTGATTTTGCCGGAGATGCGAAGGCTGTCACGCGACTGAAGCGTCATACAGAAAATGATACCACGCGCAACTACGAGTATCGGGCGAAATTGTAGCGGGGTTGTGGAGAGGTCGGGCCGTATTTATAGGGAAAGGTCGTACTTGCAGCCGAGACGGTATCGGTGATGGTGATACTTTCCGCAATCGGAATGACTTCCTGCTGAATAGTGTTATCGGGCGTCACGTTCTCGGCCAGGCTCGATTGCAGGAGCGTCATCATCATGTCGTTGAAGGTCACGTTGTCCGACCCCAGCGCTTCGACCTGGAAGAGAAGCTGCGTCGGGCTGTAGCCGATCGCCTCGATGCGCCGGATGAGGAGCTGGTAGGGATTGCTTGCAAAGCCAAAGAGCGCGCTCTTGAGCTTGATGGTTTGTCCGATCGCGAGGCCGGGGGTGAGGGTGTTGAATTTCACGTCGAAGACGGGATGGTCGAATTGAATAAGCTCGGCGTCCGCGCGCGCCTGAGCCTCCTGCACGCTCTTGATCTGCTTATCGATGATCGTGTCCTGCTGCTCTCCGTAATCATTGATCGATGACGGCGATGAAAGGTGCGCGACGATCGGCAGCGACGCGTTTCCATAAATCTTGAGCGTATGGCCGGCGCCAGGGTCGCTCGTGAGCTGAATGTGCGGCGAGCCGCCTTGCGCCCCGCCACCGGAGCCGTTGTTGTAGAGGACGTTCACGGTACCCGGGTCGGTCTGGCCGTCGATCCCGACACTTTGAGCCACGCCGTCGAGGTCTACGCGGATCGTCGCTCCGACGCCGGTAAGCGTCGTGGTGTCATACGGCGTCTTGATGGAATAGACCGTCTGCCCCGCCACGGTTGTATAGGTATCGGGCGTGTCGCCGGAGGTGCGTGCGCGGAACATCGTGCCGCCGATGACGTAAATGCTGTTTTTGAGGTTCGCAATCGACACGTCGATGTCGAGCGAGGGAAACTGGATATTGCCGGTACCGTCTTCGATGTCAAATGGCGCGGGGTTGTTCTCGGTGGAGCCGGTGCCCGTTGTCGCGAAGAAGAAATGCACGTCTTTGCTCGGGTCGATGTACCAATCCCATCCGATCTGCTTTGCGAGCGACTCAAGGCAGCGCGTCGCCTGCTCGTAGTTGAATTTCATGCTTGCTACGAGGAAATTGCCCTTCTGCACGTTGACGGTGGTGAACGTGCCGTCGGTGAAATTCGCTACGATATCGTTGACGATGTCCTGCGGGTCCATGTTCTGATACGTCTTGTGCACGACCATGCTGTCGAACTTGTAGCCCCAGTCCATGCACGTCACGTGCACGCGCTGCAAAATCCCGCCATCCACGACGTATTCAAGCTCGGTGCAGGTGCCGCCGAAAATGAGCGCGCTGTTGTAGTAGAGGTAGATGGTATCGCCGACGTTCGGGATATGCGGGCTGTTGGCGTTGAGGAGGTCGAACTTCAGGCTTCCTTTTTCTTTCGTCAGGACGGAAACGCAATCGACGGAAGTCCAGTCCACGCCGCTCGATATGTCCGTCGTGCCGTTCTTGATAACAATGCTCATATCTCCTAGGAGTAGTTGCGCAATTTAAGCTGTTGCAAGACCTGCTTGCCGATCGCGTTGGCGATCATCGTGGCGCCGCTGCTATCGAGATAGTTTCCGCCCATGATGTTGACGACGATGCTGCCCGCTGCACCGCCGCCGGTGCCGCGAAGGCTCGAGCCTCCGGCAAATGACGAGAGCGGGATGACAGCCTCGGGTCCTGCTTCCCCAATGAGGGCATAGGTCGGTCCAGTTACGATACCCCCCTGTGCGAAGTGCGGGACCGAAGAAAGCACTGAAGACGCGCCACCGCTCAGTATTGAACCGACGCTGTTTATTGCGTTTCGAGCGTCGTTGATGGGTGCCATGAGGCTGTTGACGAGGCTTTGCACCTTGCTGATCGCAGCTTCAGTATCGGAGACGATCGTCTGCCAGATGTGAGCAATGAAGTCGGCGATTTGTTGCCAATTATCGACAAATAGTTTTACGAGCGAGCCGAGCCCTGGAACGAGGAGGTTTACAATCGCGTCCCAGTGTTGAGTGATGAAAGATTTTATCTTGTCCCAATTTTCATAAATGGCGACGGCGAGCGCCACCGCTGCGGCGATGACTATTGCAATGAGAGCGATCCAGCCGAAGAGCGCGAGCGCTCCGATGCCAAGTGCGACCGCGATGGTTCCGATCGTAGCGATGAGGGTGCCGAAGATGACCAACAGCGGCCCGATAACGGCCGCAAGGCCAAGCACGGCGATGATCCCGTACTGAATGGGTTGGGGAAGCGCAGAGAAGCCTTCCGCCAGCTTGCTTATGGCATCAGCGATAACGATGAAAGCCGCGCCAACCGGCCCCTTGAGCGCATCGCCGAGCTCAATCGATGCAGCCTGCATTTTTGAGGTTCCTTCAGCAAACAGCGCCGCACTGGTCTGCGATTGCTGCGAAACGTCGGCGCCGAACTTGTTCACGCCCTGGTCGATGAGCTGGTACTTCTGCCCGAGGCGGTCGAGGTTGTTGAGGAGCAATTCGATGGCGCCGGCGCTCCTGCCGCCGCCGAAGGCCGCGGTGATGATGGCCGCCTGTTGATCAGCGGTCTTGCCGGAATCGATAAGATGGTCATGCAAATCTTGGAGCGCAGGCAGTAGTCCTTTGTTGCGCATGTCGTCAGCGAGCTGGAACTGCGTCACCCCGATGCTTTCCAGTGCCTTCTGCGCTTTGCCGGTGGGTGCTTCCATGAGCGAGATCGCCATATGCAATCGCGTCGCCGCATCGGCCGCGGGCATGCCGTTGTCGGTCATCGTCGCCATAGCCGCGCCAACGTCTTTGAGCGAGAGGCCCGCGGTTGTTGCCTGTGGCAGCACGTTGCCGAGAGAAGTGGCAAGGTCCTGCATGCGCATGTTGCCGGCGCCGACGGTGGCGTTGAGGATCGCCATGCTCTGTTCGTAGTTGTCTGAGCCTTTGATATTCGAAGCCACGGCTGCGCCGAGCGCATTGGCAACGTCCTCAAGGTTTGCCCCGCCGACCGCCGCGCCTTCGCTCGCGAGTTTGAGGACGCTCATCGCATTGGCAGCCGGTACGCCGAGCGAGACGATGTGGTAGAGGCCTTGCGCCAGCACCTCTGGCGTCTGCTGCGCGCCGCTATTTGCGAAGGCAAGGACTTGGTTCGTGAGATTTTGCAGCTGGTCGGCCGGCAAGCCCGCCTGGGTGACGAGCTGGGTCATCGACGCCTGAAATTGCGAAGCAGCATTGACCGCCGCGTATCCGATACCGACGATGGGCAGCGTCACTTCGGCGGTGAGCGAGCTTCCTATGCTCGTCATCGTCTCCCCCGCGCTTTTCCACTTGTCGGCGGTGCTGGTTAGCGCGGAAGTCGCGTCGTCAACGAGTTTGAGAACGATGGAAAGCGTGGCACTCGCGCCGGGCATATAGCCGTATTATACCTTGCTGTTGGCGTGCTGCGCTTCGGCCCTCAAGAGTTCAAGAAGCAGCACAACAAACCAGTTCGGCTGGTCGAGAAAATTCTCATAGGTCCAGTGCATTTCTCGGCAGAGCACTGCGACAAGTTGTACGGGCCACTCAACGCCGCCGGTTCTGAAATACCTGATCCAGGCGGCCCTTATTTCGCCGGCGTCGTAGGGTTTACGATGGTATCGACTTCCTTTTTTACGAAATCGTATTCGGCCGCCGGAAGGTCAAGCAATCGGTCGAGCGCTTTGTCCGGGTCGCCGTCGAGCGATACGATCATGTAGGCCATCGTCTTCTGTTCGACTTCGGTATAGAAGGCGCCCGAGACCTCGCTCATTTTGGTGCGCTCGGTCGGATCGGAGGGCGGGGTCATCTTGAGCGCCGCCGTGATCGCGCCATCGAGCGCTGATTTTTCGCGGCCCGTCAGATACGCATTGATAACGACAGTATGGCCGCCCGGCGTCGTGCATTCTTTTGTTTCACGCATAGAACTATTTCCACCAAGCGATGCCCTGGGCACGCAACTCGCGGCGGCGGATGAAACGAGTAACGAGATATGCCAGACCCGCGATCATGCCGTATACCGTACCGATGAATAATGCCCCAAGAGCGAACAAGAGTATAAAAGCTATCATATACCGCAGTTAAGCTCCGGCAGGACTCGTTGTCAAGGAAGCGGAAGGTATAACTAGTAACCGTTGACGATGTTCGTCAAGGTCGCTTTCGCCATAAGCGTATCGGCGATGGAATATACTGCCTTCCACGAAATCGACTGGTAAACCAAATCTTTAACCTTGAATGGGCGACCAAGTTCTTTAAACGTCACCTTCGGAAAATCTAAGGTCAGCTCGGGGCTGCTCGCCGAGCCGATCGTTACATCCGAGTTCTTGATGTCGAGGCGCATGGCTTGCGCCGTCGGCCCCATGAAGGCGGTCTTGAAGTCGCTCTCATTCTGCCAGATGGCTTCCAGCGTGCCTTCCACGCTAAATTCTTTATTGAGGAAGTCGGCAGGCGCGACGCTGCCCAATACATCCTGATCTTCCACGTTTGCGTTGAAAGTCACCTTGGCGCTCTTGAGGGAAACAGAGGTACCGCCGCCGCCCGTGATGGTCGAGTACGCGCTCGCAAACTTGGCGGTGAGGTACTGCGGCACGAAGCGGTTCTCAGTCGTCGTCGAAGGGCTAAAGGCAGAGTGAGTGGCGCCGGAGAGCGCTTTGATGCTGGCGTTGTAGCTGATGAATTTCTTCAGCTCCATGGAAAGCTCCAACTTTTCGACAACGCCGTTGGCGTATTGATAGTCCTGCGCGGAAAGGGGATCGTGGAGGCTGAACGTCAGGCTTTGGTGCTGGGCGCTCTCGCCGATGTTGAAGACGTTGTCATAGACGATAGTTTCGCCGCTGTGCGCACTGTGCGAGGTCAGCGTGCCAAACATGCCATACAGGATGAGGCCGAAGCTCTGGTCGAGCACGTTGCCTTGGATCGAGCCCTGCGCCCATTTCTTCGTCTGTGTGAGATTGGTGCTGTCTTCGATGATCCCGTAGCTCTGGTCATCGACCGCGAATTCTTTCTTTTCGTCGATGGTAAGGTCGTTCCACGGCGTCCAGTAGGACGCAGCGACGGCGGTGCCGCGCGCGCTTTCCTTTCCGAGCCCAACTTGTACTAAACGCCCGATACCTTTGCTGCTCATAACACTATTTTACCCGTTCACCTCCGCCGCTGTTTCTGCGGGAGCTGTGGATTGCTCGATGGGAGCGGGGACCGCTTCCGCGCTCGGGAACAACAGGCGCTTCGTCTTGTGATAGACAGCCGTCGCTTCCTCGATAGTCTCGGCCTCTATAAATTCTGCAAAATGCTTCCCGTCCCCGGCAAAGTGGTAGCCCTTCTTAGCCGGGGGCGTTTGTACCATTTTGTTGTTTATTGGTGCGTCTAAGCTCATGAGGTAATTATAGCAGGTCAAACGCGCGCTACGTGCCGAGTGTGTATAGCGCGCGCGCCTCGATTGTGACGACAAAACAGGCGAGGTCCTGGGTCGGTGTGGATACCGGGAAAGTCTGCACCTGCGCCGGCGGAACCTGGGCGGCAATTGCGCTGCCTTCGAGGCTGAAGTTCGTATCGAACTGGTTGAGCACTTGGTCGATCATCCCCTCGATGGCGTAGGTCGTATCGGGGATGTTTTCGTAGTTGACCACGAACAGGATATCGAAGCGGTAGGTGCGAATGTTCGTAACATTGTCCTCCATGTCGTTCGCGACGCGCGGCATCCCGACAAGCGCAAAGGGATAGCCGGAGGGCGGAGTTGTGGAGATAGGGTCTTTGCCCTTGTCGATCCCAACGAAGGAATTGATGACGCCGTTGGCGACAAGCGTTTCGAGGTTGACGATGATCTGCTGTTTGATGAGCTGGGCGAGGGTCATACCTGCGATGAGCTGGCGATTTCTCTGACGATCTGCTGCAAAGCCGTGGCGAATTGCTCGTTTATGTCCTCTTGAGCGGTTCGGACGATACGGCCCATGAAATCGTTGGCCTTCGTGCCGGGATGGTTGACCCGCCGTACCGGATGCTCAGCACCGGGCCAATAGAGCGCTTTTTTGTCCTTGGGCTCGATAACATGCGGCTTGGTGCCGAACTCGACGTACGGCGCATAGCTCGCGGTCGGAAACCACCGGAGAATTCCCGGCGTCAATTCCGCTCGAAAGCTCTGCACGAGGAAGCCGGTGCGCCACGGCACGGTGGCTCTGGTGGTGTATTTCGCGAGGATGGCCTGAGATGCCAGGAGTGCGCGCTGCAAGATCGGCCCGGCGATCGACGGGGCTTCCTCAAGCGCGGTGATGAGCTGTGGGAGCCCGGTAATCGTCACTTGAAACGTGGTGGGCATATCAGAAATTGAGCTGCTGATACTGCCCGATAACAGCGAGGTCTTCGGCGTCGAGCTTGTCGCGCCAGCCGCTAACCGTTACACCCTCAACGGTCATCGACGACTGTCCCGCGAGCATCCGGCGCTTGAAGCGGCGCACGACGAGGTTCTCGCATACGCTGGTGAGGTCGCCCGGCAGCCAGTGCGTATTGTGGTCTTCGGGGTTTGACCAGTTGACCGGATATCCCCCGGTATAGCTCGCGCGGATCATGTTGTTCTACATGCTCGGCAGCACGCCATAGATGCGGATCATGCCCGAGGGATACCAAATAAGACCACTCACGGGGTCGGTGCGCGGATCGACAAGTTCATATTGATCGGGGATGAAATCCGTCCAGCTTGGGTTGCTCGGGGTTCCTGCTCTCCATTGGAGGCTCGTGATGTGCACGCCGTCGGAAGCCGGAAAAACAGGCGCATTGCGCAGCACCAAAAATGCTTGGTCTGGGCCGCTGATCGAATAAGTGTCGTTGACGTAGGTCTGCTGCACGAAGGAAAATCGGCCGCACTCGTTGTTGATGTAGTTGGTCGCGTAATTGATCATGCGGATCAGCACGGCGTCGTACTGCGGGGTCTGGTCGATCACGGTGAGCGACTGCCCGGTATTGGATATGACGGCGTTCCGTGAGAGCGTCAGCGTCGAGCCTGAGATCGACGCGATGGTCGTCCCGTCGAGAATGCCGAGGCCCGATATTTGCTGGCCGGCTCGGGGAGTTTTTCCCGTGGGCACGGTATAGGCGGTGACGGTTTCCGAGCCGTTGGTGAGCGTCGCCCCGGTGAGCTGGAAGGTTACGTTCGGGTCGAACAGAAGGTCTTTGACGCGCTGCAATGTGGTGAGGGCAAACGGCGAAAGGATGTCGCTGCCGACTTGCGTTCCGTACGCCGGATTGTCGTTGGTGGTGTAGTCGGCGGTGACTTGGCCCGCGGTGTAGCTGACCGCCGTTGTGATGATCGAGCCGCTGAGGACGTAATCGTCGCCTGAACCTTCATCGAGGCGTACGCCGCCGCCGTAGAGTGCGAGCGTGTTGGCAACGGGCGGATGCGCCAGCGTGAAGCTGGTTCCTGATCCGTAGACGATTTCACCGACGATTTGCATATTTGGCGAGGAATGACCCTCGTCGCTGCTCCCCTGCGTGCGCGAGAGGAGCAAAGCGAGGGTGCAACTAGGTGTTGCTGACCGCCGTGCGCACAGGCAACGACTGGCCGGAACCCGGCGCGCCGATGAATTCGGCGTACGCGAGGATCGCGGGTGAGCTGCCGCTCGTGAAGGCCGGCGTGAACACCACGCGGAGGTAGCGCCTGCGGCCGCCGTACGGCGCCGCGGACAAGCTCGTGTTCTGAAGGTTGATGCCTTCGATACGAGCGTAGCTGTCCTGCGCCGTGGTGTGGACGTTCAACGTGGCGCCGATCGCGGTGCCGGTGTTGTCGTTCGCCGCAACCCAAGTCGAGTTGTCGCTCGACTCTTGGAGCGCCCAGGCGAGCGTAGCCGCGCTCGGAGAGCCCGAGGCGATCTCCGCGCGCACGTGGACCATGAGGGATTCGGCGATGAACACCTGTGCGGTGTCCACGGAATCGCTGTCCACTGCCGATGAGCCGGTAAACGATTGGATCGCCACCGAGCTCGTCGTGATGCTCTGGTGCAGAGTATCATCGTAAGGATTTTGTCTCATACGATAGGTGTGGTTTTGCCACTCTGCCGCTCGTCGATCCGGCGGCTGCGGCGGGTTTACCGCGTGGCGCTATTAACCCTGGTTCGGAAGGCAGATGAGCCCTGCGTCGAAGCGGTGAACGGTGCCTGTGCGCCCGTCGGGGCACGTGCACGGATCACCGGCTTTTAGTCCCTTGTCCGCGTAGCCGGTGCGGCTTTCGTTGGCATCGGGGACTACTTCGCCGGAGGTTTCGCTGCTTTCCTTTTGCTCGGCAGCATCTCCCGCGCTTGCCGTTGCCGCGCCGGCTTGCGCCGTCTCGGATGCGGTGTCGGTCGTCTCCGCTTGCGCGGGTGCGGCCGTTTCGCCGGAGGTTTCGCTGCCAGCGTCGATGTTTTGGTCATCAGACATAAGCGAAAGATGTTACTGAGTAAGGCTGATTGGCACCGCGCGAGGATTACGCGGTGCCCCGGTCAGCTAGCCGGATTACGAGGCTGCGGTTTTACCCACAACGAACGCACGAGGAAGCGTGACGGTGAAGGCATGACGGTGACGGTAGATGAGGCCGCGCTGGTCTGCCAACGCGATCTCCTTGCCGCCGAAACTGCCGACTCTCGAACTGCGCGACGCGCATCTCGCCCTTGTCTCCGAATGCAGTCGCCTGCATGTTGCCGAAGATAACGAACGGGGTGCTGACGGTATCCGAGAAGCCGTTGACGGCTGATGTCGCCGACCGCTGGGAGCCAGCGGTTGGTGTAGACATGGTAACCGATGAGTTCACCGGCAGGCTTGATCGGGCCGCCTCCTGGGTGGTCCTCCATCGCAGGCTCAGGCTTGGCCAAGCCAGCGAACGGCAGGATGTAGTTTCCTGCTCCGTCTTTCTGGCCACGAACCTTCGCCCAAACGGTGCGGTGCATGTAGAACGCCGCGCCGTCGAGGACGGATTCCTCCATGTCCGCGATCATGGCAAGTGAGTCGTCCATGGTCGCAAACTTGGCAAAGGTGGTCGAACCTGACGGGAGCACGTAGCTCGTCGTCTTGGTAACCTGTCTCGTCCACCGTAGTGGTCGAGGGGATGTTGAGGATGCCGAGGAACGGGTCGCCCGCGTTGGAGCCGCCGATAAAGCCCATGGTTGTCGATCTTGTTCGCCATGGCTTCCCCGCCGAGGGCGAGCAGCCAGTCCGCGACGTTGACGTTGGCATCCGCCAGGAGGTCGTTGCCGACCACGAAGGCGAGTTGCCACTTCTTGATGATGAGCTGACCCTGTCCGAAGGTAATGCCGGTGACTTTGCCCGGAGCGTCTACGCCGAGGTAGTCGCCTTCCAGGAAGGTTCCGGTGAAATTCGGGACAGCAAGCTCGTCAGTGGACATAGTCCCACTTCGCCGCTTGGCTCATGATCGTACCGACGGATGCCGCGATGCGAACGATGGCGGCGGCAATTTCTCGTGAGACGAGATAGCCGCCGCGATTGTCCTGTTCCTCGATGAGAGCTTCGTTCGCCTTGAGGTCAAGGTTCTGGAAACTCTTGTTGAGGATTGCACCGGCAGCGGTCGCAAAGTCCTTCTTCTGTTTGGAAGAGAGGCCAGTGCGGTCAATGCCGAACTTCTGGCGTTCGAGACGAAGGGCGTCTACCGTCTTTTGAACGGACATGGCAACCTCTTGCCCAATGACGGGCATGAGCTTTTCCTTCATCGCTGCGTCGAACGCTTCGAGAGCCGCTTCTTTGTGAAGCGCTTTGATTTGTTCTGGTGTCATAGATAGTTTTTATCTATCTGCCACGGCGCTTTATTGATGGCCTCGCTTGTTAAGAATGGTGAGACCACGTTGTGCTATGGTAGTGATTTCCCGCACAATCTCTTTGGAAAGCAAGTGGTCTTCGAGATCCTTGTCCATGAGAGATTTTGTTGGCCTCGACCTTTTCTTTTCGGGAGCCGCCGGTGACGATTTCTCGTCGCCGTCGCTGCGGCCTTCCTCCCCGTCGTCATCCCCAAGGCCTCCGTGGAGTGCCTTGACGATGGCGGATGCAGCTTTCAAATGTTCGTGGGCCTCGCCCAGCTTTTCTTTCGTGGCGGCGGAGATGCGCGCGCCGGTCTTTTGGAAGACGGCGGCCTGCATTTCCTCCGGGACGTATGCGGAAAGGTGTTCCTTCAAAATCTCCAGCGTTTTCTCGTCGGCTCGATCTTCTTCACCGAAGGCGTCTTTGCACATCTTGTTCGCGATGCGGGTGACGGCCTTCTTGTGGTTGAGGTGGTTGCGATCGAGCGCGTCCGAAAAGTTGTCGGTGTGACCTTCAGTCGATTCACCGTTCTTGCACGGCTTTCATGCACTTCTCGTCAAAATCGTCGGTGGCTTTTTCGCACTTGGTTTCATAGGAATCGTGTTCATCACGAAGGGTCTTCAAGTGCTCCTTCTTGTCGAAGGCCTTGTCTTCGGTCGGCTCGAAACTGCGGAAGTTTTTTTTTTTTTTTTTTTTTTTTTTTTTTTTTTTTTTTTTTTTTTTTTTTTTTTTTTTTTTTTTTTTTTTTTTTTTTTTTTTTTTTTTTTTTTTTTTTTTTTTTTTTTTTTTTTTTTTTTTTTTTTTTTTTTTTTTTTTTTTTTTTTTTTTTTAGGCCATCTTCTGAAAGCATCGACGTGTTTACGTTCTTCTTTTTACAGGTGACTTTCTGTAGCTTATTCTTCATATTGAAGCGTGTAATGCTTCGACGTAGCCTATGCTTTGTTTATCTCTTTGATTTGTGTTGGTTGACATAGATAGACTGAAAGCTATCTACGCGGAGCGCTTTAATGCTTGGCCCTCTTGTTAAGTTCTGCGAGGCCTCGCTGTGCTACGGTAGTGATTTCCCGCACAATCTCGCGGCCGGTAAGAAACTCATTGAGTGTCTTCGTGCGGGGAGATTCTGTAGGCCTCGACCTTTGCTTTCTGGGGGCCGGTTCCGACTTCTCGTCGCCGTTGCTGCGGCCTTCCTCCCCGTCGTCATCCCCAAGGCCTCCGTGGAGTGCCTTGACGATGGCGGATGCAGCTTTCAGGTGTTGGTGAGCCTCGGCGAGTTTTTCTTTCGAGGCGGCGGAGATACGCGCGCCGAGTTTCTGAAAGACGGCGGTTTGCATCTGTTCGGGAACGAAGGCGCCGAGGTGCTCTTTCAAAATCTCGAGCGTCTTCTCATCGGCCTGGTCTTCTTCACCGAACGCCTCTTTGCACATCTTCTTGGCGATGCGGGTGACGGCCCTCTTGTGAGTTGTATGGTTGGTTGTCCATGAGGCCGGTGATCCAGTCGGTTTGGTCATTGACCGAGCCGGGTTCGCCTTGGACGGACTTCATGCACTTCTCTTCAAATTGATCGAGCGCCTTGTTGTTTTTGCCTTCATAGGTATCGTGCTCGTCGCGGAGCGCGGAAAGGTGCTCCTTCTTGTCGAAGGCCTTATCTTCGGCCGGGCTGAACGCGCGGAAGGCGGCGATGGTCTTGGCGCGGTGCATGTCATGCTCGTCGCGCAGCGCATCGCGGAGGTCTTTGAGCGCTTCGCGCATTTGCGCCGGCTTCTTGTCTTCGCTTTCTTGCCGTCGGAGCCGGCGCTTTGGTGCGGAAGTCATCGAACGCGTTCTCGACCTCGTTCGCATGACGCTCGTGTTCGGCCTTGATGGCTTTGGTGAGGTCCTTTTCTGAGGCGCGGCCGTCATGGCTGATTTGTCCTGGTCCTGCGGGAGGCAGACGAGCGGGCCATCCGGGTCTTTCGGGTCGCTCGTGAGGATGCCAGGGGTGCCGTCGTCCATCTGGCAACTGTCACCGGCTTCGGCCGCTTTCAGCGACTTGAATTCGGGCGCCTCTTTCTCGAACTGGCGGTAATGAGCTGCCAGGTGCTCGTAGACGGCCTTGCGGTCGCCTTCCACATCCACGCCGCCGCGCGCGCCCATCAGGGCGCCCATGGCAGCTTTGACGCCATTCCAGACGGCAGCGCCGTTTTTGGCCTCATGGTGGGGCAGTTTCAAATCGCCAAAGCTGGCCGCCGGATTTTCCTTCGCCCAGGCGAAATGTCCGGCGATATGGCGCTTCTCGGTATCGGAGAGGTCATCCCACTCCTTGTCGGTGAAGTCTTTGAGCGCAGGCTTGCTCCAGGACGTGCCGGCCGAGGCCTTTTCCTCGCTGACATTTTTCGGGACGTAGCCGAGGGTCTCCATGAATTCGAGCCCTTTGACGCGCATGGCGCCCACGTCGAGCCCCAGCTCGGTGGCCTCCTCGAAAGTGAGCGCGCGACCGCGCGCCGGGCCAACACCCTGGTTGGCGGGGATTGGAACGAACGAGAATTCGAGCAACTCGGCTTTGATGATCGTGTTGCGAGCGTTCTCATCAAACTCCTTGGGAATGAAGCCGACGGAGGTGGTGCAGCCAACGCCTTCGCCTTTGCTGAGGCCGAACTCGTAGAGCTTGCGAACTTGCTGGGCGAACGGATTGATCTCGGCGGAAAGGAAGACCCCGCGCGCGCCGAGTGCGGGGACGCCGTTCTTCTCGGTGAGGTACGTCTCCGTGCACACCCCAACCGGCAATGAGTAGTAGTCGTGGCCCCACAGAACGATCGGGTTGTTCTTGTAGTTGTTCAGCTCCCAACCGCTCTGTTTGACGATCTCGCCCGAGCGGTCGGTATCCTCGGTGGAGATGATAACGTCGAAAGCGCCGTTTTCGTCCTTCGCCTTCCGGAGCTTTTCAACGGTCTTGAAGTCGAGGGTTTTTACCCTGGCCTTGATGACTGCTGCGATCTCGTCGGTAAGCTTGAGAGCGGCGGGGTTCATAGTTGTTACATGAATTATAGCTGGCTCCGTCAACTGCTCTCAGGACGGGAGGTGTGGATATCCTTTTCGATGCTCTGAAGCTCCAAATCTTCGCGCTCCAGAAGGGTTTCAATGTGAGCAAGCATCTGTTGCATGTTTCGATGAAGCTCCGAATTGCGTTTCTCCACACGGTTCGCAGCGGCCGCAATCAAAAATCCAATATAAAGTTCAGCTAAAGTCGTAACCGTATTTAAAGGAAAATTGAAGGCGTTAGAGGTAAACCAACTGGGCAATATGTCGCTATCCGAAGTAAGGACGTGAAGGGCGAATAGCGCTATCCACGATGCCACTAAAAAAATCCAGATAAGGATATTGAGAGGCGTTCCCATGAAGGAACTGACCCGATCGGCTATATTAATGAACAGTTCTTCGATTGTGCTCGTCGATGTACCGGGCTCCGGACCTAAGAATTTCGGGATCGTCATAGAATCTTCCGAGGCCATTATTACAATTATTACAAAGCAACCCTCGCACTGTATATGAAGAATGGTCGTGATCTACATGAGCTGTCGAGCGTGTAGGAAATGGCTTTTGACAAATCGCGCAACACCCATTTTGCCGCTCGAACATGATGTTGAATTGGTTTAAGTTGATGCCATAAAGTTCCCGGAGTGAATATAACTTGTGCTGATCTTTCGCCTTTTGAGGATTTTCCTTGCGTAGCTTGTCTCGTGTCCGTTGTGCTCTGATATTCCATCGCCGTCTCCACTCTGGATCGGCAGAGTGTGCGAGCCAAAAGTTGTGCGCCCGTTCTGCGAGACAGAGCTTGCATACTCCCGTGAGTTTTTCTATCGACATTTGGCTCGCATAGAAATCGACAGTCGGCTTCAGCGAATGGCATGAGCGGCACCATTTGATTGTTGAATCGCGCAGAATAATCTCCAACTCTTTTGTAGGGACCGTATTGCGTAATCGGGCGCGGCTGATGTTGAGCTTTCGCTCCGCGGTATGAGCTACCATAGAACTCAATAATAACACGCAATAAACACATAACAAATGTGGTCCGCCAGTTTCCCATCTTCTCGGTGATGGCATCGGTGAAGTCGGTAAAGCGTTCGTCGAGGTTCATGCGCGGAAGATTGTGCTTATAATCGTGAGGACGAATTGGGTAAGCGCGATGGCGCCAATTGCCAGCCACATCCATCGTTCAATAAACCGAAGACGTTTTTCGTGATCTGTCAGACTTTCCTTCGTACCATCGCCAGCTTCTTTGAGTGTTTCCCTCAAAAGACGCATTTCGGTGCGCAATTCTATCAGAATGTCGTGGTCTGTTTGATATTGGGCGAGCTCGAGAGTCGTTTCGGACATATCACCACCACGAGGTCATAAACGTCGATGTCGTTGGAGATGCCGCGGAAGCGATCGGAGCAATGGAAATTCCGGAAAGGCCGGTATCACTACTCGAACCTCCTCCTGTAAAACCGTAGGTTTGAGATGCGCCTGCGTTCACGGGACCGTTCGAATCCAACATCGCAAAACAGAATGACGTATTGTGTGTGACTGTATTTGTGAGGAGCCCGGAACCGATTAGAGAGGTGCATCCGTTGTCAGCCGTGGCAAATGCAGCGAGCCACGCTCCCGTTGTATTGATTGTTATCGTGCTCGAACAAGAGGTGCCACTCGTGCATGTGGCGAAATTGCTGTTATCGGGTTGTACGCTTCCGGCTCCGCTGAAGGACTCCGCAGCGAGTTGCATATTTCCTTGCGTGGCGGAAGCGGTGCACGAAAATGTATTTGTGCCCGTGGCAGGATTAACGAGATAAAAAACATCCCATTTATCACCGCTGTCGGATCGCAGAGAAGTCCCGACGTATGTCATGGAAACGCCGTTGTAGGTCGCCGTCCCGTGCGTCCCGCTCACATAAATGCAATAACCGATCATCAGATTACCGGCCACATTGTCGAAGGATTCGGTGCAAGTGGTCCCGCTACCGCAGAGTGTTCCGAAGCCATCGCTATCTCGTGCGATCGCCGCGAACGTGAGGGACGGAAGGAGAAGTGCAAGTAAAAAAAGTGCGGCGAGTTTTCTCATATTCTTACGTAGGTGCCGCACCGTTGGCACGGGTTTCCATCGGGAAAGACCATATGCCAATGCGCACGACAGATTTTGGGGGAGCCATATAGAAGTCTATGAAGAAGTCGTTTTATCATGATGTTTGATACGCGCCGATCGTGCACGCTGCCTTCGACGGCGATGAAGCGGGATTACCTCCGACGATGGTCATAGATTGGCCCTTTGTGAAAGTGCTTGAGGGCGAATAGAACCCTGCCGTGGTTGAAGCCGGGTAGTAGAAATTAGTCGAATTGACCGTTATTTCTATTTCAAGAGTTCCGGCGTTCGTCGGACAGGTAAATGAATTGAGTGATCCATTGAATGGCATTGTTATCTGCGCCGTGTCTCCGTAAACAGAGGACGTGCTGGAAGTAGCAGTCCAGGTAGTTGAAGTTCCGAGTATGAACGAGATGTAGCGTTGCGCAGTTTCCAAGTGCCCGCTCCCGTCCGCAAAGTAGGTTGAGTACGTGAGGTCGGTTGTTGAGGCATTCGGAGCCGTCAGAAGCGATGAGCTAAGTGTGTAGCTCGTCGAGGGGATCGAGAGCGCCGTGTTTCCAGAATTCATCGCAACGATGCTGCTCGCCCCCGAAAGCGACGCGGCGGTGCCACCGCTTGAAAGTGAGAGCGTGCCGGTCGTCGTGATGGTCGGAGAAACGGACCCGACGACGGTAAAGCCCGAACAGGTGATGAAGCCTGAGCACGCTGCTGACGACGTAGCGACTTGGCCTATGGTCTTGGCTCCCGTCGCGTAGAGGAGATCGGGAGCGGTCAGGTTGGTCGAAGTCGAAATGCCGCCCCAAGAGATCGCCGGAGTGGTCCCTCCTGAAGAGACGATCGGCCACGTTCCTGAAACGGAGGAGACGCCCCGCCAGCCCCCCCCCAATGCACGTCCCTGAGATGGCAAAGCACCCTCCCGAGAGATTGATTCCGAAGCTTCCTGTGGACGTTGACGTAATGCTCCATGCGGTCGTGGAAGCATACGGGAGGTTCGACGCGACGGTCCCTGTTGCCACAAAATACGTCGCCATGAGGGGATTGGTAGACGTGCTCTCAATGCCAGTTGAAGTGAGATAGCCGGAATTGTTCGTCCACTGCGAGATGTTGGCAGAAGCGAAACACGATACGGTGCAATTCTCCGACGAGGTCGCAACGATCGACAGAGCGTTCGATGAGATGGAAAGGGGATAATTTGCACTAGCGATACGGTCGCTATAGGCGGTGTTCCAATTTCCTGAGGATGAGATGTAGCTGTCTGCTATAGCCGTACCGTGCCACGTTCCCGAAGTGATGGTGCCGACGGTGGAGAGGTTGCCGAGCGTCGTCAGCTGCGGCGCGCTGGTGGTCGCGTACCACGTCGTCAAATGCAAAGAGAGAGGGTCGCTCTCTGAGATGAGATAGCCGGCATTATTCGTCCATTGGGAGATGTTCGGCGAGGCAAAGGCCGATGTGGTGAGGTTAAGCGTCGAGGTGCTGATGAATTCGTATTCGCTGTTGTGGCCGCCAATGAGGAGCTGGCCGTAAGACGGTGTTGTTGAAGTTCCGGTACCGCCGTTGACGACTTGAATGGTGGTTGTGCTGGCATTTGCAACTGAGAAGGAAAGACAAAAAAAGATAATTGCGATCAGTGCCGCGATGAGCGCCGAAAGCGTACCAGTAAAGTCATCTTGGAAAGATGAGGTAGCCCAATCGAGAAATCTTTTCATACATCATTTGCGGTAATCCACTATTAGCGAACCTGACGAATAGCTGTTCGCTGTCGTAATTGTAGCAGAGGATATCGTGTAATCGTTTCCCGCGCCTGGGGTTAATCGCACGCCGCTTCCCCAAAGTTTTACGGAGCCGGATACCGGCGTGTTGGCGAGCGTCCAAGAGGTTCCTGAGCCGCTGACGACTTCATTCTCAACCGGCACGCCGTTGCCAGTCTGCGCGGCGAGGTCCGTAACCATTTTCGCCGTGATGCCGAGCACGAGGTTGTAGGTCTTAGCGGCGGTATTCTTGTTGCTCGCGGTCGTGCTTTCCTGCGCGCGCGTTATGGTCAGTGTGTCGGTGCTGACGTTCGTTACGCGGACGATCTCGACATTGGGGTCGTTGGCGGGATTGGGATAGTCGGTCGAGTTCCACCAGATCATGTTGAAGGGCGCGGCCGGTAGTTTTGAGCCCTGCCCCGATTGCAGCGTGATTGCGGTAGCCGATGAGTTGTAGCCGGTGGAAGCTTGGACTTCTATGAAGTTGGCAACGCTGTCGAGGGCGCTCATATATCAATCTGTTCGGGACGAATAAAACAAGCGCAGTCGGGATGAATTGGGGGAGCTTCAACATCGCTATAGTCCAGGGTCATAAAGCCGCCATTCACACCCTTAACCGTATCACCTAGATTGAAGAAATTGTCGTCAATGGGGATTTCTTTACCATCAAGCGCTTGGCAAAACTGACAGACGTTTGGCAGCTCTGATGTGTACCACTTCACTGACTTAACAACGCCGCTCAAGCGCCAGGCGTCCTTATTCGCAAGGTTCGCGGCACGGAAGCTCTCGGTCTTGGCGATGAGGCCGGCGCGCCGTTCGTCCGCGAAGCTGTAGACGCCATCGACCGCGTCAGTGAGCTCGGCGAGGCTTGTGCCCTCGGGCTGATTCAGCTTCTCGCTCAGTACGTTCTTGAGCTGCTCGAGCGTCGTTTCGTTGTAGCTGCGGGCCATATTTGAGATGCCGCGATCCAGCGCTTCGCGTCTCGCGTCGTCTGCGAGGATGTCGTGGTGGTCGGCGCCGATCATCGCGAGCGCCGCGCTCGCTTCGTCCCTAGTGAGCGATGCGAGAATAGGGGTCACGAGGTCGATGGTGATGCCGATCCATTCTTTCGTGTCGAACAGCTCGCCGAGCGCCTTTTTGACGCCGGTCGCTTCCGGCAGATTTTCCAGCACGTCTTCGCGCTGTTTCTTGTTGATGCCCTTGAAGACCGTGCGCAGTTCGGCAACCGCGCGCTCGGTGCGGTCGGCAAAGCGCTTCCAGTGCTCCATGTACTCGGCATGGGTTAGATTCTTGATGCTTTTGACCTGGAACGCTGGTGTCTGGTCGAGCTGCTTCTTGAAGGCTTCGGTGAGTGCGCGGCGCATCTGCGCGGCGGCGCTGTGCGCACTCTTGCCGCCGGTGCGGACGCGCATCTTGCTAGTCGTCCATCCCTCAACTGTTTTGGCTTTGCCGAAGCGCTTACCGGCACCTCCGTCTGCTGGCGGGGTCTTGCCGCCTGAGGGCGCGCCTTCCGGCCCCATTTCGTCGCCTTCAGGCGCCGCAGTCTCGCCTGCCGGCACCATTGCTGCGGGGCGCATTAGCTGCTCGCCGCCAGGAACCGGACCCATACCGAGAAACTGATCGCGTGCTTCGTTCTGAGTGAGGAGGGGCATGCTGGCGACAGCCGCCTGCATTTCCTGGGTGCGGAACGCTTTGTCCTCGGGAACGGGGTCAATGAACGTCATGTACAGGTCATCGCCGTAGCGCGGGACGAGGAACTCGTTGAGGAACGAGAGCAACATCTCGACTTTCGGTTTGATGGTGCGCTTGCTGAAGACGTAGTCGGCCGTCTCTGCGGTCGCGCGGTTGGTATCTGACTCTGCGGTGCCAAGGATGGTTTTGCTGACGCCGCCGGCGGCCAGGATACGGTCGCGCGTAACATCGGCGAGCGTTGAGAAATCCATGTCCTTGTGAGTGACGCCCGTGTGTTCGAGCTTCACGCCTTTGGGCATGACCGGGATTTTGTGCGCGTTCTCATTGCCCGCGTACTCATTCCGCATGCCGCGCTTGATGCGCTCGATGTTGCCTTCGACGTTGGTGTCGGTCTGGACATAAAGCCCGATCTGCGCGCCGTTGATGAAGTATTTGCGGTTGTACTCCATCAGATAGTTGTCGCTGTCTATCCACGTCGGGATGGACTGCACAAAGCCGATGCCGACATACGGGTCATTGGGGTCGGGATATTTGCCGTGGAGGATCTGATATGGATCGAAGCGGAAGATTTTGTTGTCTACGGTGAATTCGTAGTGGTCGATCTTGTATGGAAAGACGGTCTTGTTGAGCTTCACGCGCACGCGGCCGGGATTGAGCGGGTAGATAGCGCGCGGCTGGTCGGTGTCGCTCTTCACGCCGTCGAGGAGCCAGTAGAAATTGCCGGTGAGCTCCAGGTGCGCCATGGTGACGTACTTGAGTTCCGGCCCGGTCATATGCTCGTTGACGCCATCAAGGAGCGTCAGGAGCGGGTGGTCGGGCTCTACTTCCTCCTGGTCGTCGCCGTTGAGCTGGTAGAGCCGGAACTGGATGGTGGCGACTTCGCGCGCGATGGCGTTAACAACGGCGTAGGTCCAGCCGGTGTTGTTGCCCATCGCCTTCGCGGGGTTGATGTGCTTGGCGCCGGCCGGCTTGTAGATCGCAAGCGGGTCGTCGCCGCCTGAATAACCCTTGCTGTCGATGTCGGGGATTTCGGCTTTGACCGTGCCGCGGCGGTCGCGCAGGACGACAGCGCCGTTGGGCTGGAAGCCTAGATATTCGTTGCCCGACGTTGCGTTCTTTTGAGTGAGTCTGCTCTTGAATTCGTCGCCGATCGCGCGAAAGATGCGGGGCATAGAGATGCTTTAAGTGTAGCACCAGCGTCCTTGTTGTTTTGCGCGCGCGTGGGGATATTTGGTCGAGGTGGAACGTGGCGGAAAAAGAGAAAACGTTAGATGAGCTTCGGGCGGAATATGCGCTGTTGTTCCCCGCTGCGAATACAGCGTCTAGCTCTTGGATCAAGGCACTAGCAAATCTCACGGTACACGCCGCTCCCAGTCTTTCGCCCTTTAAGTCCGAAGCGGACGAGACCGAGAGGGTCGATGCACGAGAAACTCAATTGAAGCTTCTACAAACTCTCTCGCAAGCAAAAATCGACCCTCATCTATTCGATTTAATGCTCTCAAATGAGCTCGATCGGACCTTGAAAAAGAAGTTTGGCGTCGCTTTTTTATGCGCGACCATTTTTTTCACATTGTTCTCCTACGCCATAATCATATTTAATAGCACTCAGAAGTGGGGCATAAGCGACGTCGCAATTACGTCGCTGATCGTCGAAACGCCGATACAATTCATCGGTCTCTTGTACATCATTGCAAGAAATCTATTCCCGCAATCGCCACAGACCAGCCGCTCCTTGGCGGTTGCTGGCCTTTCTAACGGTCCTAAACGTAGTGCACCTTCGGCTCCTCGACTCCCTCGCCGGCCACGCCAAGAATAAGCCACACAAGCGCGTCAACTAAGTCGTCGTGCTTCTCACCACCGAAGCCCAATAGCTGCGTGATGAGCTGCTCGCAGCCGTGTCGCGGGAATTTGACCGTGCCGTTCTTGATGTAGCGCGCCGCAACGCGTAAACGCGCGCGCTTGTCTTTGATCGGGTGCATGGGCGTAACAGCAAACCCACGACGCTCCATTTCCTGAACGGCAGCGAGCTGATACTGCACGGCCTCGACGAACCACTCCGTGCTCATCGGCGTGCTGTGACGCATGTTGTCGAAGGTTTCCATGCTGTCGTGGAAACTCATGCGCCGGTTCAACGGGTGCGGCTGGACGTAGATTTCGAGCTTGCCGTTCGGCCATGTGACTTCGCCGGGGACGGCAGCGGTGTAATCAGCGCTTTCCTTGGTGCTGATCGCCAGGTCAACGCCGTGCGCGAGATAATTCCCGTCATCGAAGGGCGGGTCATCGTAGTAGTGAATGTCCTCGGGCAAAACATCCTGGCCCTCCTCCGGTACGACCTGCAGAAGCATCTCGCGGCGGAAGCCGATGTCGCCGAGCTCGTTGCGCTTGGCGTCGATCGCGGCTTGGGTCGGGTATTTCGCCTTCCACGTGCAGCGCTCGATTTCCGTGCCATCACCCTCCCGCAAAAGCGAAAACTCGAGCACTTTAAAGATGCCGGTGTTCTTCAGGCGGGCCATCAAGCCATCGGTATGCAGCCAGTTGCCGATGAGGACGACGCGGCCGGTCTGCTCGTCCACTGACGGCAGGACGTTGCCGCGGAACCATCGGTCTGACTTGTCGCGGTTCTCCTGCGTCCTAACCCAATCGAGGTCTTCCACGTCGTCTGCAACGATGAGCGACGGACGGTGCTGGCGGTGCTTTACTCCACGGACCTTCTGCCCGCGGGAGCGCGACATGATGCGCACGCCGTTGTCGAGGACGGCATTCATCGCCTGCCAATCCTCGTCGCTCTCCAACGTGGGCTCGGGGCGCGGATCGTCGATCTTCCGATATTTCAGGTGGCCGTAATCGCGGAGGATAAGCTCGTTGTTGCGCAGCTCGTGCTGCACGCTGGCGGCGTTGATGCTCGCCTGCCCGCGCGTATCGGCGAGCATGATGATGAAGGGGTATTTATCGGGATGCTCAAGCGCTGCCCACAACACAAGCGCAAGCGACGCCATCGTGCTCTTTGCACAACCGCGGAAGCCGATGATCTCAAGGCGCCGGTTGTCGTGGTCTTGCAGCGCGCCGGCCATCTCGTCGAAGAAGTCGGAGAGGTCGGCAGGGAAGTGGTGCGGTAGGTAGGTGAGACAAAAACCCTTGAGGGTCTTGGCCGCCGCGCGGCGGATTTCTACGTCGTCTACGAGACGCTCAAGCTGAAGCGTCTCCGTAAAGAGTCAGCCAAAGGCGAGCTACAGCAGCTTCGGCGCAAAATTCCCTGCGCGCATGCGCCAATCAAGCGCGTACGATCATCATGCCGTTCATCGCATGAGGCGAAAGACTGGGCGCGCCATCCGGTTGAGCTAAGCGTGCTCCAACGAATAGAAGTGCTCGCCGCATGCTTGTATGAGTTCAGTAAGTGTGGGATCAGGTAACCATTCACGGACAGTTACGTTGTACGTCCTCGTAAACCGCAGCATCCCGTTTACAAGCGAAGCTAAGTTCCTTCAGCTGCTTTGCAAGCTCGTATAAAAGCATAATCTTCTAAGGCGCACACTCGAACGGGCTAGCTGATATGCCTATATTATAGCACGCGGTTGACGGAGGGCGGCAGCAGTGAATGTGCGGTTGAGGAATATATGGAACGTGATCGTTCAGCCTACGTTCGAAGACTTCAAGGTGGAAATCCTAGCTCCGTGCGACACGGATTATTTGGCGTGCGTCGCCGCTATCACTGTGTAGATCGCGCGGCCAGGATAATGTCAGAATGAGACGCTAGAACACTACCGTCAACGATGGCGCGAACAGATCACGCGAATTATGCCGCAGTCGATATGATTACTCACCATTTCAAACACGTTCACGCAATCTTGATAAACAAAAGATCCAAAGCGGATAAAGTGCATTGCAGCTGTCTTGGGCTTTAGATCTTGGAGATAAGCCAGATCAACTGGAGACGCGGAACCTGGTGTTTTTGCTCCGGGATGCGATCAAGTTCCTGCGGCAGCAGGCAGCGACTTTGCCATGACTGTGCCACGCTTCCGGCACCATCTCCTCAACCACCGCCGCCGGCAACATCCCTCCCCGCTTCCACGCCGCGATGATGACCATGCGCACGTCTGGCGGCAGCGGCTCGTATTGGAATTCCTTGGCAATCATCTCGATGGGCTTCTTGTATAGCCCGGCTGCTGCTTCGGCCTGTAGGAGGGCCAGGTCCATCATGACGACGTTCTTCGCCGCCTCGATCTTGTCTCGGGCCAACGGTTTCGGGCCGTCGTCGCCGGCTTTCCAGTAGACGATCTTGAGCAACTCCCCGCGCATCATGCGATAGTTCTCGCGGGTGAAGTTGATGCGGTCCTCGATGCGCGTGCGGTCGATCTCGACGAGCCCTTCACGGGCTACCTTGTCAGCGACCTTGGCTACATAGTTGTAGGCGAACCCGCGGTTGAAATGCGCCTCAAGCGCTTTCTCTAGCCGACCGACCGTGATGAGCGGGTCTTTGGCGCGCTCGTCGCGGATTACGCGGCGGATTTCTTCCTCGACCGCTGGTAGTATGCGCATGGTTCAATTATAAGCTATTGAACCATCGAAAGGCGACTTTCAGCCCTCAGATGATGGAGGAGCACGTGAAGAACATACCGCCTCGTCGCACGTTTCAGTCGATTGCGTTCAGCACGTGGGCAGTAATAGGTATGCTAAATTATCACCCCGCTCTAGCACAGGGCGCCCCAACGTTCGATGGAGATTATTTCGGGTCATTCACAATGACACAAAATAACGCGCCCGGACGTTCATCAGCGTGCCTCACCTCAGATAATACGAGACATCTGTTTATCAGAAATGGGGCGGTGACTTTCAGGTACAATACGCAATATCCTGATCTTAAGGGTACCGTAAGTCCCAACGGCGCCGTTACCGCCGCTGCCAATACCGGCGCCGGTGGCGCAAAGTTAAGCGGTCAGATCCAAGGGACTAACTTCACTGGCCAGGTGGGAAGTGCATATTGCACCTACGCGCTTCAATTAACAAAAAGGTAGCAGGACGAGGCGGTCATTTGCTGGCCGCCACTTCCTTCCACTCCCACTCCTCCGCATGCTTCGCCAGCGCCAAGTTGGTCTCGACGCTCGCGTAGAGGTTCTTCATGGCCTTTTGACCCTCTGCCGCGTTCTGACCGAGAACCTGCATGGTGCGAGCGAGGTTGTCGCGACGCTCCTGTAGCGCCTTGCGCTTATCCCGATTGTCTTTGGTGTGGCCGTCGAGAGCGGTTTCGAGCGCCTTGATTTCGGCATCTAGGGCGGCATCTTCATCCTTGAGCTTCTGATACTGCGCCATGAGCTCGTCCATCTGCTTGCCGATCCAGTCTGCGTTGCAGGCGGCCCCCCATGCTTTTTGACGGCATTCTTCGATGAAAAGGTCGCGATGGAGTTTTTGTTCGTCGTCAGTGAAGGTCATACGTGATTGGAAGCATATCACGCTCAAATGTAACTATCCCCACCGTACACAGCCTGATCTGTTCCTTGATACGTCTTCGGAAGCTTTTCGACGTTCTCGTCTTCTGGCTCCAGCCAGCACTCAAAAGGCAAAATCCCCAACGGGTCTATTATTCTCGGAAGTTCTTTTTGTTCTTCGTCGCCCACCACTGAATTATAAACTATCTGTCAAGCGCGCGGGCGATGCGGCGCACAATGATGCAAAGAAGGTAGAACTCGCACATCACGCCGATGACGAAGAAGCCTGAGATGAGGAATGCTATGCAGCCTTCGATGAGTTCAAGGAGCCACATGGGAGTTGAAAGGCACAGGCGGCGCTTCGATTATCGCCTTCCAGTTTTTGACCGGGTTGACTTGCCGCCAGGTCGCATCAAACTTTGCAACAAGGTCTTCGCCATAGTCTCGTACAAGGTGGGCGCGATATTCAACAGCCATCCCTTGCCCGCTACCGTTGCATCTTGAACACTGAAGGTGAATGAAGTGTTCGTCCCATGACAGTTGATTGTTAGACCCAACGAGCGCAACAGGCTTATAGTGTCCCGCATCGGCCTTGTATCCGTTGGCGATGAGGTCTTTGAGCGGACACGTGTAGCAGTCGGCAATTAGAAGCCGGTGCAAAGTGTCCAGCTTGTAATATCCGTATGCGTCCACAAGCGACGCACCTGCCGCCAAATTTTTTCTTATCGC
This sequence comes from uncultured Alphaproteobacteria bacterium, assembly GCA_963712835.1. Taxonomy (GTDB): domain Bacteria; phylum Pseudomonadota; class Alphaproteobacteria; order ATCC43930; family CGMCC-115725; genus DATARH01. The sequence goes on from CAVQJJ010000005.1 coordinate 590,634, forward strand.
GTTGAACGTTGAAGCAGCGAAAACTTTCCAGAATTTTCCTTTATACCATGGTATCTCATATCATTGTTCTTTTTGCGTTCCATCCCCCGACAAAAAATAGTCAGGGGTTAGGGAGGAACCCCCATCTTTTATATGGGGGGATGAAACACTTTGATTATTATACATCCAAAAGAGGGAGCCCAATTAAGGGCTCCGTGGATAGTCATTTTCCTCTGAGAATGAACCCGCTTGCGAGACGGACGCGGTACAGCTCGATCCGCGCCGGCTTTTGGGGCTTCTCCGAGAGGATGTCGATGAGCATCCGCCTGGGACGCCGTTCGACGTGCTTGGTGCGCTTGGCGCGATTGTAAACGCCTTTGGGCATCAGATCACCACATCGAAGACAGGGCCTCGGCCGATGTATTCGCCACCGACGCGGCCGCGAGTGACGGGGCGACGCTGTTCATGCTCGCGGTCGTAGCGAGCCGCACACTGGGTCGAGCAGATCGGGATGCCCGAGCGCATGTGGTTGGCGGTTTCAGGGTCAACCATTCCACCGACGCGCGGGTCTTTCAGGTGGCAATAACAATGGTCCATGTCGAAGAACTCCTCGCTAGACTTCACACCTCCTTAATTGAAGCATAAAGGAAGCGGCTCAAACGAATGAGCCGCTGTGGAAAAGAACCACAAGTCAGGGAGGAACAGTAATCATACCACGCATGAAAGATAGTTGATATTGCGGCGTACATATCCACTAACTGCCGAGTTAGTTTATATGCTGGCAAACGCCGTCGATCACTTGGTGCAAACGCGCGGTGGCGCCTGGGTTTTCAGCGATACGTCCGTTGAGCGCGAACGTTGCGGCATTGAAAAGCCGCCAGGCGTTCCGTTCGTTGAAGTCCTCGAAAGAGGGCTCATCCCACTCCTTCGCCACATCCGCGATACGCTGCACGTTGATGATGCCCTCGCGGTACATCTGCATGATGGCGTGATCGGCGCTCTCGTCAGTGAGCATCGCGTGCCGGTAGAGCTCGAACTTCCTGGCCTGCTGTTCGCGTTGGAGGGCCAGGGGTTCGATCATCTCGCCGATAATGCCCGGCAAGTCCCGTTTCAGGTTCGCGGTGTGGCGGCGCTTGATGACCGTCTCCGCGAGGAAGGAGAGATTGTCACAAACGAAGACGCGGCTGCCGAAGCCGATGCCGACCGGAAAGCTCTTGTCGTGGCTGTTGCGCAAGCCGACCGTGTCTTCGTAGCCAGTGTAGGTGCTGCGAAGCGACAGGAGCCCGAAATAGCGGGCGCCGTCCTCGGTGATGCCGTGGTGTTCGGCCGTGACTTCGTGGCCGTACATACCTACGGCGGTTTTGACCAAATCCACCACGCGGAAATGCGGGATGGGAACGTGGCTCTGCGTAGCCGGCGGGGTTTCGAGTTCGCGAAGCGCACCGTATTCAACGGTGTTCGCGTTAACATGCAGCATCAGAGTCATTACCGTGATCCTTTCAAAGAGCAAGGGCCACGGTTGATTGTACCAAATATTGGGACGTTTCCGTTTGATGCCCCAACAAACGTCGGGAGATTGGGATAAAGAAAGCTCCGCCGAAGCGGAGCTGGAGTTACGCCCGTTTCTTGAACGGGACGACATTGGGGAAATTCAGCTTTCCCATCCGTCCTTCAGCGGCCCCAAAATAACCGAGCAATGTACCGTGTTCGTCGCGCATCGGCAGGGCTATGAGTCCGCGAAGCACGCCCTTGTTCGCGTACCCTGCGCCGAGCTTCTCCGCATCTTCGGCGGTGAGCCCGAGCGCTTCGACGTCCTCATGGGTGGGGTCGAGGTAGTCCAAGGGGCTGAGTCCTTTTGTCGCGTTGTCAGTTCGTTCGGGCCGCTTATCTGGAACTGTACTGGTACTTGTACCAGCTTGTACAAGTTCCGCAGCTTCGCGCATCCCGATCCCCTTCACGTGCGCCACGAGCGCGATCTGGTCGCCGCCTTTCTTCGAGCCGAAGCAATAAAACCCGCGGCCTGGCGTGATCACCAATCCACGCGCGCCGCCGCTATTGCAAGCAGGGCATTTTCCGCGAAGCTGATTGTTTTCCGCGTTGAGCTTCAAACCGAGAAACTCAATCGCGTCGTCGAAGTCGAAGGCCTCTTTGAGCTGTTGGAAGTCCAAAAACTTTCCCATTGCAGAACTCCTTGTGAAAGAGCGTTCTGCAATTAATTGTAGCCTATGATCTGAAACAGAAAGAGAATACCGATCGCCAAAACCCGTTTGGCAGCAAGGCTATACTGGCGGCATCTAATAGCGCCTCGGACGAGCGCGCACTTTTCTTTAAAGGTGAGGTACACAAATCCATTATACTACTACCCTTCGCCCGGCTCCCACTCCGACGGCGGATTACCGTAGGTGACGGTCGAGTTTGAAATGCACTCCTCTCCGCAATCGGGGCAATGCGCCAACGACCCTTCGTACATGTTCAACAACTTGTCGAGCACCCCACGCTCGTCATAGGCGACAAACATGAGCCCGCAGGAACAAGCGAACCAATCGAACACACCGTAACTCCCATCTTTCATAAGAACGCCGCGTGCCATGTTCACCTCCAAAAGAAAAACTCCCTCATGGTTTTGAGGGAGTGAGTTTGTCGAGCGGAGGCGGCGGGAGCTTATTCTCTGCTCCTTCGCCGCGATCAAGCTGAGATGATTACCGGTCGTCATCCTTTGGCTCGGCGAGCAAGAGGTAGCCGTCGAAGGCGACCGGCAACGTGTCGATCTTCACGTTGAAGCCGTTGCCGCGCTCCCAGTGCCACGCTGCGCCGACCGTGACGAAGATGTCCTTCTGGTCGGCGTCCTGTCGGCCGGTCTTGGCCCGAACGACGTAGGCAGGCTTGTTACCCTTAGCCATTACTGGCCTCCTTTCGTGCAAGTGCGTTTTGTATGTCCGGTTTCGCCGCACGCTGAACAGCGCTGTGCAGCTCGGCCGGACGTTGGGGGCGCCGGAGCCGCAGGAAGCAGCTCCGCCAGCTCCTCGTCGATCTTCGCGAGAGCGGCGCGAGCCTTCTCACGATCGGCAAGGAGTTTCTGTACACGCTCGCCGTTGGCAAACAGCGATTGCGCGAATTCGATTTGACTTTCAAGGTTCAATGGACACCTCCTTTTCTTTCCTGTGTCATTGTAACAAGTGAAGTTGCTGCGTTTGCCCGTCGGTGTTGATATAGAGAAAGGGCTCCTCGAACATATGTGCCGTTGGTCGAGGCTTCTCTTTGCTGAGAAATGTCGGATGAGTTTTGAACCACAGGCGCGGACGTAGCTCGCGATACTTCTGCGTCTCGCGCTCCCACCGCTTCATCATGTTTTTGAGATGTTCGGTGGAAGGCGTGAAGTACGGGATACGGAGCGAGTTTTTCGCATTGTAGCGAGTTTCGTGGATACCCTTTTGAAAGAGCGAAATGTTGTCGCGGAACTTGAGCGCGACAGCTTCAATGCTGTGGTCGCCAGTTTCAGCTTCAATACCCGGAAAGAACCAACGGACTTTACCGGGTTGCTCAAGCGCGAATGCCGAGCCATCGAAGCGGATGGTGTGATCTTTTGTTAACTCGACGGTTTCCGGGTTCCTCATACCGTTTGAGCGCGGATCGGCGATGATCTCCTCGCGCGTCCATAGCCGGATATGCTGATGATTTTTGGCGGCGATCTCAAACGACGCCATGATGTGCTGTTCCATCATCTTGTGCGTCGTATTGCGGAAATCTTCGCGTGTTCGGACGGCGATGTCTTGAGAGCGAAGAAACGCGATTCCTTTAGGGCTCAGCTCAAAGAACATGGAGGAGTTGATCGGGAACGAGCGCATGCGCTCCCGCTGCGCCCATACGAGCTGGATGTAGCGGTTGCTGCGGCTGCGGAGCTCTTTGACACAGGCGTAAACGTGGAGGGGATCGCGCCCTAACAGCGCTGCGATGTAGGGAACATCAAGTGCGCGGTAGCGCGAAAGAACTTCAAGCACCTCCCGCCGAACGCCGGCAATATCAGCGTCGCTCAGAAGGACGGACTGCCCATCCTTATCTAAAACATCGTCGTCATTCCAACGGTCATGAAACGCCATACGGCAATCATGGGCTGACCCCGCAAAGAGTCATATTTCCCATAGTGCCTTACAGTTTATCCCAGCTATCCGTTTCTTCCGAAACGTCCGTGTGGACAGGAGGCGTCTCTATTGGTTGAGGCGGTTTGGGTTGTAGCTTCGGGAGGCTTTTGAAGTCGGCGGGCGTAACTGAGATCGTCACGGTTTTGGAAACGTCGCGGACAAACGCGGCAAATTCGCCAACTTTGAGAGACTGAAGATAGTCGGGAGTAACACGCATACGCTGCGCGAGGATACGAGCCTCCTCGTCGGAGTTGGCATATCGGATGGCACAGTTTCCCAGCGCGGTTAAAACGGATGGCAGTGTGATCTGATCGATACGCTGGTGCGCCATGATGAGCGCGATCTTCTGCGACCGGCATTCGTCGATGATCTGACCCACCTTCTCGTCGCGATGAATTACGCGATGCGCCTCGTCAATATAAACGTAGCAGGGCTTTTTGAACTGTTGACCTGAACGAGCGGTAGCAGCGGCCCATATCTCAGAGAGAAAATATCTTCCCACAAACTCCGAGCCCTGCTCGCCCAAAAGATTGACCGAGTTGTTGATGATAATGACTTTGCCCGCGTCCATCGCCTCGGCAATACGGAATGGCTGTGTAGACTGAAGAAGCATGTTGCGGATGTGGTCATTGCTCAACAATAAGTCCACGCGCGAGAGGACTTCATTGCGCCTCCCCACATACGCATCACGGTTGTATTGCTTGTAGAAAAATTCTTTGAGATCGGAGCGGAGAGTGTCGATATACGCCCGATACGCTTCAAAGCCGTTGAGAAGAAGGTCTTGAAACGTCTCTAGGGTAGGGTTTGGGAATGCCGTAACAAGCGCACGAAAGACATTCCTAAAGAGAACCGTCTGAAGGGGGGTTATCTTGGCTTCGAGAAGCGCACTGAAAACGTATTCGAGCCGTTCTGCCGCTTGTGGGATATTCGAGGCGTCAACCGCAAGCGGGTTTATCCCGGTCGAGCGCGGGTCTATAACGACGTAGCGGTCCTTCAAGAATGCTAGTCGTCCAACCTCCTCGATCAAATCCCCCTTGCCGTCGAAGATGATTACCGATGCGTCGCGCTTAAAGTCGGCGTCCAGCATCGCAGTCAGAAGCGTCGTTTTACCCTTTCCTTGCGGAGCGATTATCCAATGTCCGCTGAACCGGGTTTCTTCGGGTAACTCCCACGGAATAGATTGTCGAAGAACGGCCTCCAACGGCGTCCCGCCGAGATAGGCTCCGACGATATCGTTTCCTTTGTAGTTCTCAGGAGCGACGACGGTTCTGGAATTGAGGGATGCTTCTATCTCATTCTCTCGGAGCTGTTTGCGTAGGTTTGCGAAGACCGGTATCTCAAGCGCGAGCGCGTCGAAGAACGGTTCGGACAATGCTTTGACTGCATCGGCTTTCGACGCTAGCAGCGGTTCGAGTTCGGCGTGGAACAGTGATGTGTTGGCTGTTTCCAATCGGTCGGTAGTGGCAAGGTCGGGCAAGAGCGCGATCAGCGTCTCGAACGCGACACAGAGAGTTCTAAGAAACACCTCAAGTGTGACGCCCGGCTCCGCAGCTTTCCGTTGATACGCAATGAGCGTGTCTCGGTATCGGGCTTCCTCTGCGCTGCCCTTAGGATAGAGGCGCATCGGCTTCACAAGCATCTCTTCAGCGCGATACAGCGCAGCTCCTGCCTGGACCAAAGCCTCGAACAAGGGAAAACAGGGGTAGCGTGGAAACGTCAGGATGCGGTCGATGAGCTGGGACACGAATGTCTCTTCATCGGGAAAAACGGGTGAAATTTGTTCGTGAAGGGCGGCAGTGGGGACGGGTTGGCGTTTCTGCCACTTAATAAACGCTATCGCGACGAAAATTATCGCAAGCGGAAAGAGGACGAAAAGCCCCATGAGAATGATGACGGGGATGGCGATGACAAGTCCGACTGCTCCGAGGCTGAATATCGCAGGGAGGTCTTCTCGCTTGATGTTCACAGTTCAATTACCTGCTGGGGCGTGTCGGTGTTCTCGTCGATCATGGCTTTGAGTGCGGCGAGACGCTTTACGATATTTTGCTCGGCGGGTTTTGCATAGAGCGGGTCTTCGACCAACACCGAAAAGTGAGAACTTTCAAAGAGTTCTCGGACGGTTATCGCCTGCGCCACATGCCGCCAGCGGAAGCGCATGTAGTACGCGAGCGCGAGCATGGGGATTGCTAGGAACGCCCAAATCCCCCACACGCCCTCGTTTCCATGACTGAAGGACGCGACGCACGCTCCCGCGCAACCTCCCAGGAATAGGACCGGAAACAGGATGAAAAGGACGTTCGGCAACCAAGATGGATAGGTCGGCACCGACGCGGCGAGATACGCCGGCGAGAGATCGAGCGCAGTCTTCTGAAGCCCGCGCATCTCAACGATGCGGCGCTCTTCTTCGGACACCTGTACTTCAAAGTCGATGAGGTGGCGGCGATTCCACTGCCCCTCATCGCGGTGAGAGAACAGTATGCGCGTGTTAGGCTCTCTGTCTCTCTACGGCGCTGACGATGCGGTCGGTGCGCTTGTCTTGCCAATAGTTTTGCACGCTTATTCCGGCCCAGATCGTAGCGGGAAGCCATCCGAATAAGGTGAGCTGGAGGGCGAG
>CAVQJJ010000006.1:0-522496 GCA_963712835.1 uncultured Alphaproteobacteria bacterium
AGTAGATGAATTCGCTGGCACGGCTGCAGTAAAGCACCGCGATGACGGCGACGATCGCGGTCGCATAAGCCCAGACGCTCGACATCCGCCAGCGGAAGCCGAGGACGCGCAGCGGCAGCCGGTGGGCTCGCGACGCGGCATCACCAAGGTGCCGTAGCGCGAGAAGAACTCCTGTGTGTTGGGCAGCAGCCAGACCGCGGGCCACAACACCGCGATCCACCGCCATGCGCCGGTCCAGCGCGGCGCCGCCTCGCCGAACAGCACGGCGACATCGGCGCTCGCGGCAGCCAGCCATGCCACCCCGCCATGCTCGCCAAGATCGTCTCGGTCGCCGCGAAGCTGGCGGCGCGAAACGGCACCCAGGCGACGACGACGCAGAGAAAGGTCAGCGCGCCGGCCGCCACCATGCGCAGCGCTGAGGGCGTCCGCAGTCGATTGCCGGTCAGCGCGCGCCAGCCATGGTTGAGGCAGAGAAACAACCCGTGCAGCCCGCCCCACAGCACGAAATTCCACCCCGCGCCGTGCCACAGCCCGCCGATCAGCATGGTCGCCATCAGGTGGATACCGGCGCGGCCGGCCGCGGCGGCTGCCGCCGAGCGGGATGTAGAGATAGTCGCGCAGAAACCGCGCGAGGGTCATGTGCCAGCGCCGCCAGAAATCGATGATGCTGGTTGCTTTGTAGGGCGAGTGGAAATTGAGCGGCAGCCACACGCCGATCATCCGCGCCAGGCCATCGCCATGTCGCTATAGCCGGAAAAGTCGAAATAGAGCTGCAGCGCATAGGCGAGCACCGCACCCGAGGCCCGGCGGCGCTCGGCGCGATGCCTTGCGCCGCGCCGTCGAAGATACGCCCGACATAAGGCGACAGCGCGTCGGCGATGACCGTCTTCTTGAACAAGCCGATCGAGAAATAGGAAAAACCCAGCGCCAGCCGCCGCGCGCGGAACCGCACGATGTCGGTGCGGTCGAGCTGCGGCATCAGCTCCCGGTGATGCAGGATCGGCCCGGCGATCCAATGAGGGAGATAGCAGACGAACAGAAGGTAATGCAGGAATTTGTAGTCACGCGCCGCGCCGCGCGCGGTGTCGACGAGAAAGGCGATCTGGGTCAGCTAAAGAACGAGATGCCCAGCGGCAGCCCGGCGACCGGGATCGGCCAAGCACGGCCGAGGACCCCATCACGCCGACCAGAAAGCCGGCATATTTGAAATAGCCTAGCAGCGCGAGATTACCGATCACCGCCAGCACCAGCAGCCGGTGCCGCTGCACCGGCGCGCGGCTGCGCGAGATCGCCAGCCCGCTGCCGAAATTGAAGACGGCGGAGCTGAGCAGCAGCGCCAGGTAGGGCGGATACCACCAGCCGTAAAAGAACAGTGAGGCGGCGACCAGCCAGCCCATCGCCAGCGCGTGCGAGTGCCGGCCCAAGGCAAAAAAACCGGCGAGCGTCACCGGCAGGAACAGGAACAAAAACCCGTAGCTGTTGAACAGCACCGCGCGCCCGTCCCCCCGCGGTTCGCGCTGCCGATAGGGTTCGGCGCCCCGACCGTCGCCGAGGCGCCGCGTCGCGGCTTAAGCGTCGATATTGGCGAGCTCGGTGAGGTCGACACCCTTGCGGATGCGCGCAACCATCTCGTCCGGGTCGAAATCGATGCCGACTGGGTTCTTGTCGCTTTCCGACCGGTTCATCATCCACTCGCGCCCTTCGCGCGCGGTGTAGAAATTGTCGAACAGCAACTCGACCTGGTTGCGGTCGGGGTCGTAGTAATACATCGATGTGGTCATGCCGTGATTGACGCAGCGATGCGGCTGATGCCCTGCGCCTTCAGCCCGTCGTAGTGGTCGGCGAGGTCGAGCGGGTCGAAGGTGAAGGCTACGTGGTGGAGGCCCACCTCGCCGCCGGCGCGGGCGGTCTTGCCCTCGGCGGCGACCTTATCGTTGAGCGGGCCCGGATCGAGAAACGCGACCCGATGATGCTCGTCGTCATAGCTGATGAAGGCGATAAACTTGTTCTGGAACAGCACCTCGGCGCCGAGCACCTTGCAGTACCAGTCGATCATTTCCTGGCGGCGGTTGGTCTGCAGCACGAGATGCGAAAGCTTTTTCGGTGACGCCATGACACTTCCTCCGAGCGGCACGCCGTAGATGGATGGATCGGTGCACCCGAACGCCGCGCAAGTCAATTACCAAGTCAACGACAGGATGAACTCGACCATGGATCACAGCGCCGTCGCCCGCCGCGAGTTCTTCTATGCCGGCGGCGAGTATGTCGGACCGTCCGGCCAGGAGGTCATGCACGGCCAGATGTATGTCGAGAAGCTAACCGCACGCGACAACCGGCACCCGTACCCGCTCGTGATGTTCCACGGCATGGCGCAGACCGCGACAAACTGGCTCGGCACCCCGGATGGCCGCCCCGGCTGGGCCGAGCTGTTCGCGGCGGAAGGTTACGATATCTACCTGGTCGACCAGCCGGCGCGCGGCCGCTCGGCCTGGCAGCCGAAGATCGACGGCGAGCTGACGAGCTTCGCCGCCTCGTTCCAGGAATGGCTGTTCACCGCTTCGGCCGCCGACCCACGCTGGCCGCAAGCCGCGAAGCACACGCAATGGCCGGGCAGCGGCAAACGTGGCGACCCGGCGTTCGATGCGTTCTATGCCACGCAGGTGCCGTATCTCGCCGACCGGGTCGAGACGCAGCGGCTGATGCTCGCCGCCGGCGCCGCGCTGCTCGACCGGATCGGCCCAGCGGTGCTGATGACCCATTCGCAAGCCGGCACCTTTGGCTGGCTGCTCGGCGATGCGCGGCCGAATCTGGTCAAGGCGATCGTCGCGCTGGAGCCCGCCGGACCGCCTTTCGAGAACGCGGTCATCGCCGAGGGAAAGGCGCGCGCATGGGGGCTTGTCGATCTGCCGCTCGCTCACGAGCCGCCGGCCGGATCGCCCGAAGAGCTGGCGATCGAGCTAGAGGCGGAGCCCGACCTCCCAGATGTTGTGCGCTGCTGGCGGCAGAAGGCGCCGGCACGCCGTCTCGCGAATCTGGCGCACATCCCGGTCGTGCTGGTGACCGGCGAGGCGTCGTATCACGCGACCTACGATCATTGCACTGTGAAGTATTTGCGCGACGGCGGGGTTGAGGTCGATTTCATCCGGCTCGAAGAGCGTGGCATTCACGGCAACGGCCATATGCTGATGTTGGAAAAGAACAGCGCCGAGATCGCCGGCCTCGTTGCCGATTGGCTCGCCGGCGTGATTGGTTAGCCGCAACACCGATCCCTGGGGGCGTGGACGGGTGGCGTGCGCCGCCCTATCTTCGCAGCGAGGGCAAAGGAGCGGGCATGACGCAGTTCGGCATCGGTCAGCCGGTGCGCCGGGTCGAGGACCGCCGGTTTATTACCGGGCGCGGCCGCTATCTCGACGACATTTCCCGGCCACACCAGGCGCATGCCGTGTTCCTGCGCTCGCCGCACGCCCATGCCGTGATCCGCGCGCTCGACGCGAGCGTCGCGCGGGAAGCGCTGGGGGTCGTCGCGGTGCTGACCGGCGCCGACCTTGCCGCCGATGGGCTCGGCTCCGTGCCGTGCGTCAGCGGCGTCGCCGGTGCGGTGCTGCCGCCGCGCCCGGCGATGGTCGCCGACCGCGTCCGCCATGTCGGCGACACGGTGGCGATGGTGATCGCCGAAAGCGTCGCCGCGGCGCGCGATGCGGCCGATCTGATCGCGGTCGATTACGAGCCGCTGCCGGTCGCGATTGACACGGCGCACGCGGCCGACCCCGGTCAGCCGCTCGTCTGGGACGAAGCGAAGAACAATCTCAGCTTTGCGTGGGAGGTCGGCGACGGCGCGGCGGTCGCCAAGGCCGCCGCTGCCGCCGAGCACAAGGTGACGCTGACCATCATCAACAACCGCGTCGTCGTCACGTCGATGGAGCCGCGCGGCGCGATCGGCGAATACGACGCGGGCGAGGAAGCCTATACGCTGTGGAGCTCGACGCAGGGCTCGCATTTCGTGCGCAACCTGCTGGCCGAGCACGTCCTTCACATCCCCGAAAACCACATCCGCGTCGTGACCCCCGATGTCGGCGGCGGGTTCGGGATGAAGCTCTTCCTTTATCCCGAGCACGTGCTGGTGCTGTGGGCCGCAAAGCGCGTCGGCCGGGCGGTCAAATGGGTGCCCGACCGTGCCGACTCCTTCATGACCGACACGCAGGGCCGCGACAACGTCACCAAGCTCGACCTCGCGCTTGACGAGAACCTCAAATTCCTCGGCCTCGCGGTCGAGCTGACCGCCAATATGGGCGCCTATCTGTCGAATTTCGCGCCGGAAATTCCGACCTTCTCCGGCGCGGTGATGCATAGCGGCGTCTATGCGATCCCGGCGATCCATGTCGCGGTCAAGGGCGTCTTCACCAACACCGTGCCGGTCGACGCCTATCGCGGCGCCGGGCGCCCGGAAGCGGCCTATGCATTGGAGAGGCTAATCGAGTTCGCCGCGAGAAAGTTCGGCGTCGCGCCGGCCGAGCTGCGCCGCCGCAACCTCGTGCAGGCAGCGGCGATGCCCTATGCGACGCCCCTAGGCCTTATCTATGACAGCGGCGATTTTGTCCGCAATCTCGATCAGGCGCTGGGTTCGGCCGATATCTCCGGCTTCCCGGCGCGTCGCGCGGCGGCCCAGGCGCGCGGGCATTACCGCGGGCTCGGCCAGGCGGTCTATATCGAGCAGTCCGGCTTCCCGCCCGACGAGTTCGCCGAGGCGCGGTTTGATCCCAGCGGCACCTTGACCCTGCTGATGGGCTCGCAATCCTCGGGGCAGGGGCATCAAACGGCCTATGCCCAGCTTGCTTCGGAAAAGCTCGGCCTGCCGCTCGACAAAATCCGCGTGCTGCAGGGCGACAGCGCGGCGATCGCCTTTGGCCGCGGCACCGGCGGCTCGCGCTCGATCCCGGTGGGTGGCGGCGCGCTGATGCACGCGGCCGACAAGCTGATCGCCAAAGGTAAACGCATCGCTGCGCATCTGCTGGAGGCGGCCGAGGCCGACATCGCCTTTGCCGACGGCGAGTTCGCCATCGCCGGCACCGACCGCAAGGTGACGCTCGACGCCGTGGCGCGCGCGGCGTTCAACCCGGCGCAGCTCCCGCCCGAAGTCGAGCCGGGTTTTGCGGAGAGCGGGCATTTCACCCCACCGGCGCCGACCTTCCCCAACGGCGTCCATGTCTGCGAGGTCGAGATCGATCCGGAAACCGGCATCGTGCGCATCGAGCGCTATCTGGTGGTCGATGATTTCGGCGTGGTCATCAACCCGCTGCTGCTCGCCGGCCAGGTCAATGGCGGCATCGCGCAAGGGATCGGCCAGGCGATGCTCGAACGCACCGTGTTCGATCTCGACAGCGGCCAACTGCTGAGCGGCACGCTGCAGGATTACGCGCTCCCTCGCGCCGACGACCTCCCGGCGCTGGAGTTCGCCTACAATATCGTGCCCTGCCGCACCAACCCGCTCGGCGTCAAAGGCGCTGGCGAGGCCGGGGCGATCGGCTCACCGCCGGCGCTCATCAACGCGATCGTCGATGCGCTCGGCCAGCTCGGCATCGACCGTATCGACATGCCGGCAACGCCCGAAGTGGTATGGCGCGCGATTCAAAAGGCCACCGGCCGCACCGCCAGCCCGGCCAAAGCCGCATGACCAGTGCCTTGCTCGATATCGCCATCAAGGCCGCGCTCGCCGCCGGCGACGAGATTATGCGCGTCTACGCGGGGCCGTTCGACGTCATCCAGAAGGGCGACAATACCCCACTCACCGAGGCCGATCTCGCCTCCGAGCGGGTCATCGTCGGAATGCTGACGGAGGCCTTTCCCGATATCCCGATCGTCTCGGAGGAGACCGCGCCGGAAGACGGGTTCAAGCCCCCCGCTTCACGCTTCTGGGTGGTCGATCCGCTCGACGGCACCAAGGAGTTCGTCGCCAAGAACGGCGAATTCTGCGTCTGCATCGGCCTCGTCGAAGACGGCGTGCCGGTGATGGGCGTGGTGCACGGGCCGGCGCGCAATGTCACTTACGCCGCTGGCGGGTCCGGCAGCGCGGTCCGCATCGCCAATGGCGGTGCGCCGCAGAGGATCGCGGCGCGCACGCCGCCGGCCGATGGGATTGTTGTTATTCACAGCCGCAGCCACGAGAACAGCCGGCGGCTCGCCGAGTATTTCCAGGGCAAGCCCGTACCGATCCTGGGCCGAGACATTTGCGGCAGCGCGCTGAAATTCGGCATCCTCGCGGCGGGCGAGGCGGATTTCTACCCGCGCTTCGGCAAGACCATGGAATGGGACACGGCGGCCGGCCAGGCAATCCTGGAAGCAGCCGGCGGATGCGTGCTCGACCTCGACGGCAAACGCCTCAGCTACGGCAAGCCCGACCTGAAAAATGCCGGCTTCCTCGCCTGGGGCGCGAAGCCGGCATGGTAAGCGTCGGGTAGGTTGGCGAGACGGCCTGTCGGCGGCCGCCGCCAACTTCCAGGTTCTTAAAAACGGAACGCCAGCTTGCTGATCAGCACGTTCTCGGTAGCCGTGGAATTGTTCAGCACGGTGCGCTGGCCCCACATGTATTCGAGGCCGACATCGACGAACGACACCGGGTTCCAGATCAGGTTGGCGTGCGCGGTGATCAGCTCCTTGTTGATGGAAGCCGACTGGGCCGCGCCGACAAGCGCGATCGGGATGCCGTTCTGGGCATTGAAGCCGCCACTGATGTTGCTGCGCAGATTGGCGAGCCACCAATGCTGATAGCCGAGTTCGGCACCGAGCGACTGGACCGTCTTAAAGCGAATGAGCGCCGCGTTGGCCGCCGTGGCCGGCACGTTCAAGCCGCCATAGGTGCCCGCCGAACTCGAGGTCGAGGGCAAGCCGTAATTGGTTACCAGGGCGACGTTGCCGCTGCTGTTGAGGTATGGGCCGAGAGTGTCGCCGGCGGTGAAGTGTGCCGAAAATGTGTCCTTAACCCAGCCGAACCAACCTGGGCGGTAGCTCGCGCCGATATGACCGCCATAGCCGATGAACTGATGGTCGAAGAAGCGGCCGTCGGTCACGTCGAGCCCAGGCTCAAGCACGCCGGAAATGTCAAAATGGCCCCAGGGTTGCGGGAAGTACCACGCCGCGGTCAGGTCGGGCGCGGTTCCCTTGGTAATGTTGAGCGGGGTAACCCCGCTGGTCAGCAATGACGTGCTGCAGGTCGAGGCCGTCGGCGTGCTGACCGTGGCCGTCGCTCCCGCCGGGCAGCTCGTCGTCACGGTCGGCACCACGCCGGCATCCGAGGCCTCAACCCCATCGGGCGTAGCGAGAATTGTCTCGGGGGTTTCCGCCGACACCGAGAACGAGGCGCCCCACCAGGCCGGCATCGTCCAGCGTACCTGCGGGACGCGGACGCGGCCCGGCTCGCCGACATTGCCGCCGAAGTCGAGGGTTTCGGCGTTGGCGTCCGGATCGGAGAAGTTCGAGGTCGCCTGGCCCGCGAGCAGCCCGCCCAACGTGCCGTAAGCATAACGCAAGCGCGGGTGGAGGTTGTCGGAAACCGAGGTCGGGTCGCTGCCGCCCGGATCAAAGCTCGTCGAACCGGCCCAGTCGAACTCGAACACGGTGCGCGCCTCGCCGAACGGAGTCGGGGTGCGCGTCTCGAAGCCGATCTTCAATTCCTTGGGCGTCTCCCAAAAGATGCCGTTGCCGCGGCTCGATCCGACCGAGCCGCGCAGCGGGATCGCCTGCACCTGGCCGTTGTCGCCGACGGTGGTCGATTGCGGGCTGGTATTCGGATTGCCGCCCGACATCCAGTAATCCATGATCTCGGTGATCTGGCCGTAGATCTTGATCGAGGTGTCGGTGCCGGGGATCAGGATCGAGCGCGGGAAGCTGCCGGCGGTGACCGCCGCGCCCGCCGCCGGGTTCTGGTCGACCGAGAAGACGGCGCCGCCGCTCCCAGGGTTTTGGCCGACGGCGGCAAGCTGGTCGATCCGCGTATCGAGGAGTTGCTGGTTGATCTGCAGATCGTCGGCGCGGGCGCCGCACAACCCGGTCAGCATCGCCAGCGCCGCCGTGCTGCCGCTCAGCGCCGCGATGGTGCCGATCTTACGCCGAGTCATCATTGGTCCCCCTCCCGTTACGCGCACTGTTGGCACGCGTTGCATTGCCAATTTGGGGAGAGCTATCATGTGGCGATAATAAAAAATATCTGAAAGCACATTAATCTAAGTAAATGACCTTGGGTTTTCTTTGGCTCAACTCAAGTTACCGAAAAACATTGACATCCATAACAGATTTTCCTATGGGCTTTCTGAAAGCAGCGGTAGATTGCGATCAATAAACGTACGCACCTTGAACGGGGAGAGAACATGCGCGGGACTTCTCACGTCCAGCCCTGGGCGCCGGTCGGCTTTGTCCAAAAATTCGCAAGACACCTGATGCTGATGCCGCACGAACTGCCCGTTCTCGATGAGATACTTGCGACCGCGAAGCCGGTCCGTCGGCGTCAGGACATCATAGTCGAGGGAAGGCGGAGCCGGGCAGTTCACCTGGTGCTCGACGGGCTGCTCATCCGCTACCGGATATTGCGTAGCGGCCAGCGGCAGGTCGTGAATGTCGTGGTTCCGGGCGACATCGTCGGGGCGCCGAGCTGCTTTTTCGACAGCGCGCTTTATTCCGCCAGAACGCTGACGAACGCCATCGTGGCGCCGCTGTCGCTCGACGCATTATTCGGTCTTCTGGATACACAACCGCGCTTCGCCGCGAAGTTGTTCTGGCTCTTTTCATGCGATGCGGCGATTAGCACCGAGCATGTCGTCGTCGTCGGCCGGCGGTCGGCGCGAGAGCGGATCGCGCATTTCTTTCTCGAACTCCTGGTGCGGCTGCAGGCGATCGGCTTTGCGGACGAGAACTCGTACAATATGCCATTCAGCCAGGACGTGGTGTGCGACGCGCTCGGCCTCAGCCTCGCCTACGTCAATCGCGAGCTGCGCGCGCTGGCCAGCGAAGGCCTTGTTCTCATTAGGAATCACAAGGTCATCATCGCCGATGTCGAGGCGCTCGCCGGTCTCACCGATTTCGAGCACCGCTATCTGAAGCCGTCGCCCGCCTCGCAGCTTTTCACGCCCCCGCCGGCCCATTCGGTGCCCCGGCGCGACCGCGCCCCAGTGTTCCTGTGACGGCGGGGTTTCAACGTCTCGCAACTTGACGGTGTTGAAAAAAAGTTCCTTCGTGATATTTCAGCAACAGTAGACCGTCAGCGGGGATAGGCCTGGATGCCGGCGGCGACCGCGTCGGCGACATGCTCCTTGGTGATGACCCCGATCACATCGGCCGGACGTGGGACATGGAAGCGCGGCCGGTCGCTGCGCACTACGACAGCCATCACCCCGC
Source organism: uncultured Alphaproteobacteria bacterium (assembly GCA_963712835.1). Classification (GTDB taxonomy): domain Bacteria; phylum Pseudomonadota; class Alphaproteobacteria; order ATCC43930; family CGMCC-115725; genus DATARH01. The sequence continues at coordinate 9,385 of CAVQJJ010000006.1, forward strand.
TGCGCCGCCACAGCCGGACGATCACGTCGAATGCGACATCGCTCTCGCGCACGATCGTGAAGTCCCGTCGCGCGACATCACCGAAAGTGACACCGGTCTCGAGTTCGGCCACCGTGCTGCGCAAGCCGGTGTTGATCCGCACCACGCCCATGATCCTGTCGCCGTGGCTGATGATCACATGGCGCATGCCGTCGCGATGCTCGGGCTGACGCAGAAATTCCTCGAGGCGCAGCTCGGCGGGAACGAGGACGAAGTTCTTTTCCATGACATCCCTGGCCGCACGCACCAGGAACATGTTGGCGTGCAGCGCCTTGGGTATGACGTGGCCGCGGCCGACCAGCTTGGCGGTGTAGATGTTCTCGCGCGATAGCGCCCGCCTGACCCCGAGCCCCGCCGCGACTGCGAGGATCATCGGCAGCACGATGTGATAATCGAGCGTCATCTCGAAGATCATCGTCACCGCGGTCATCGCCGCGCCGGTGGCAGCGCCGACCACTGCCCCCATGCCGACCATGGCGAAGGCCGGCACGGCGATCGGCAGACCCGGCAGCAATACCGCCGCCATGGCGGCGAACGCCGCGCCCAGCGTCGAGCCCATGAATAGGGAGGGCGAGAAGATGCCGCCCGACGAGCCCGAACCGAGGCTGAGCGAGACCGCGATCAGCTTGCAGATAAAGAGCAGGCCAAGGAGCCAGGCCGCGGCCTGCCAATGGTTGAGGATCGCCTGGATCGTCGCGTAGCCCACGCCCTCGACGAAGTAATGGCCGAATTTCTCGTGCAGCGCATAGATCAGGCAGCCGACCAGCGCCATGCCGATGATGTGCCGCGTGTAGGCGCCCGGGATGTGCTCGAAGAGATCTTCGGCCCAATGCAGGCTGCGGATGAACATCGTCGCGGCGACGCCGCACAGCACACCGAGCCCGACGTAAAGAAGGAGCGTCACCACGGCCAATTCGGGGCGGGCGAGCGGCAACGCGTCGATCGCCGGCACGCTGAACGCCGGCTGCGGCCCGAACACCAGCCGGCCGATAAAGGTCGCCATGCTGGTCGCGGCGGCAACGGGCAGGAAGGTGTTGACGCTGACCTCGGGCAGCATCAGCTCGATCGCGAACATGACGCCGCCGATCGGCGTGTTGAAGGTCGCCGCGATCCCTGCACCGGCGCCGGCTGCGACCAGCGTGATGCGCTGTCCCTGCGGCATGCGGATGATCTGGCCCAAGGTCGAGCCGAGCGCCGAGCCGATCTGGATGATCGGCCCTTCGCGGCCGATGGCGGCGCCGCTGCCGATCGCCAGCGCCGAAGCCAGCGACTTGGCGACCGCGACGATCGGCCTGATGCGCCCGCCATTGTAGTAGATCGCGTCCATCACCTCGGGGACGCCATGGCCTTTCGCCTCGGGTGCGAAATTGCGGATGATGAAGGTGACTCCGATGGCGCCAACGACCGGCACCAGGATCACCCACGGCCCCCAGGGATTGAACGGGGTGAAGACCGAGGAATCGTAGGCGAACTGAAACGTCTTCAGGAAGAAGAGGTTGTGCACGAGGCCGATCAGCTCACGAAACGCCCAGGCGCCGATCCCGGTGATCGTGCCGACGACGACCGCCAGCAGCGTCATCGCGATAAGCCCGAACGGCGCAACCCCGACCTCCCACCCGGGCGGAAGTCGACGCGCCGGCTTCTCCGGCGCGGCAACCGCCACCGGCAGCGGCGCGGCTCCGCCCGCCGCCGGGTTCACGGAAGGATCGGATATTGTCTCGGCCACAATCGCCTCGCACTGGTGCCACGCCTGCCGGCACCATAGCCCCTCAACGGCACGGTTCAACCCGCGCTACGCCGCACCTCTGGTTATTCGCCGCCTTTATCAGGCGGTCCACCGCCTGATATCCGCCTGTTATTGGGGACGATAACAGGCGGTGGGGCGCTCCTGTTCGCGCAGCAGCCTAACCCCAGAGATGGACGATGCCGGCCTCACCCTCCGAACATAACAAGAACATTATGACATTAAAATGGCAATATATGCGCGAGCTTTCGGGCCGGGCCACTTACCCTGTGCGGTGAGGTTTCGCTCTGCGCGCTACTACTACAGAAAATCTTATTTTGTGCTAACCTAAGAATAGCTTCCCGTTCGGACAACGCTATGGAACCGGATCTTCTAATTGCACGAACCGATACTGAGAGCGACGTTGAGCAAAAATTGGTATTCCCATTGCTCACTGCTAGATTAGGACTCGGAATCCCGTCTCGTTTTATAAGAACAAAACAGTTTAACAGACCCTACGATATTGGGAAAGGAGCTAGAAAACGCCCCGCGTTCGTCCCTGATTATGTGGTATGGGCCCGATCGTTGCCAACGTTAATAGTAGAGGCTAAATCTCCGCGTATTTCTGTAACCGACGCCTATGAGGAAGCTCAACTATACGCTCATGCATTGAATTCCAGATTCGCGACTGGCATCAATCCGGCGTCATTCGTAATTGGAACCAATGGCTTGGAAGTGTTGGTTGGAAATTGGGATTCCCCCGCTCACTTGATATTTGATTTTAAAGATTTGGTCCAAGATGCAGGCATACCCGAAGAATTATATAAATTTTGCGGATGGTCGGCCTTAGATGATTTGTCCGCTCAGCTAGTACCAAAACTTAGGAAAACGAGCTTCACTAGACCATACAACCTTGCTGGCGGGCAGGCGATACTTAGAAGAGCAATACCATTAAACGCATTCGCTCTCGGCTTGGCGAATGTCCTCAGTCGATACTTCTCATCTGAGTCGCTCGATAACGACGATATTTTAACGAAAGGCTATGTATCCAGTGAGGACACGACTAAATATGACGCGGTACTCGAGACATTTCTTCGAGATAGCTTGGAGCACTGTCGCGATTCATGGGGTGTAGCTCTAGTTCCCACTCAGCGTACGGAACCGAATCTCTCGCAGCAATTGTCAGCCTTTGACAGCCACCAAACTCAGGGGCATTTGCAGCTCATCATCGGAGGCGTCGGGTCAGGGAAATCAATCTTTATCCGCAGGTATCGTCGCCATCTCGTTCCAGTCCCTCTTCAATCTCGAATTAAGTGGGTTTTCATAAACTTTAATTCCGCGCCACAGGATCCTGAAAAGATGGAGGACTGGGTCTGCGAACGATTTTTGGAGAGCTTTGCCGAACAGAATTCCGACTTTGACGTCTGGGAGTTTGAAAACCTCGAAAGAGTTTTCGCACCTCTTTTGGCTAGAAGAGAGAAATCCGTATACGCGCGGTTGCGGGTAACTGCTCCTCAAGAGTTCGAGATTGAGCGCAGTCGTGATCTCCGAATGTGGTCGGATGATCAACGGCTTCTCGTTCAGCACATTTGCAGGTATTTTGCTGCGGACTGCGGAGGTGTAGTATCTGCCGTATTCGATAATGTCGATCAACTCGGAAAAGATGAACAAATAAGAATATTTTCAATCGCCCAATGGTTTAAAGACATGACCCGCGCATTTTGTATCTTGCAGATGCGCGACGAAACTTACGAAATCTTACAAAGACGAAAAGCCGCTCGATACCTACCGCACAGCGATTCGATTTTATATCAGAGCACCACGGTTTGTAGACGTTATCAAGAAGCGAGTTGCAGTCGCAGAGGAATATATTATAAAAAACCTTCCTCCAAAGATTTCATATCAAACAGAAGATGGTAAGACGATCACCTATGAGAGACCTGACCTTGCACAATTTTTGCGCCGATTGTACCATGAGATATTTCAGGCAAATCGAAATTCTGCCCGTATCGTGGAGTCACTAGCCGGCCGCGATACTCGCAGATCGTTGGAGATGTTTACCCAGATCGTAACTTCTGGACATCTTTCCGCTACTCGAATCACTAGCGCTGTGCGAGGTGGGGCAAGAACGGCGATTAGAGAGTATAATCTTTTAAGGATATTGATGAGAACCAAGTATCAATTTTTTAGCGACGAAAGTGGCGCATTATCAAATGTGTTTGTGACTGATAGCGATTGGAACAGACCCACAATTTTGCTCGGATTGGAGCTTTTGAATTATCTGATAGATAATAGAAAAGTAGAGGGTGAGATAGGACTCCAGGGATATTTCACAGTTGAACATTTGCAAGCTTTCTTGGAGAATCTTGGCTTCGATCGTACGGATGCTGCAAGCTGCATGGAGATTATGCTCAATCGAGGTTTGGTTGTCGCCGATCAGCTCCGGGTGAAAAAATTATCCGAACATCACTCGATTAAAATACACGCGTCCGGCTTTATGCATTCGCGCGTTCTCTCTGAGAGAATGGAATATCTTTACGGTATTCTGACGATGGTTCCCTTTCGCGATCGAAAACGCGCGGAGCAGATTGCAAATTGTTTACTGACTGAAAGACAGACAGACCAGATTTCCTATGCTCGAAGAATTCGGGCTGTCTCATGCCTACGAGATGAACTTAACGAAGAGATAGAGGCACATATTAAAACATACTCGGTGTACAGAGATGAGTTGCACGGGGCGCGCCTCACGTTAGAACAAATCAATAGCGCTCTTGAGCGCGCTACCACGGGGAGAAGTGACGTCAGCCGCGTTGAGGTTTTATAACCAATCCTATTGATCTACAGAGGCGGCGACTACAGAGTATCATATCATTCGCTGCTGCATTTGCGCTGACGTAATCGAAGCTGCGCCCCCTTGCCCCGCGACCCGTCCGCGCGCTACTCCTCGCTTCAGCGAATCGGCTGGTGGGTTAAGGCCGGGCTGGGCCCGGGCCGGATGGAGGAAGCGGGATGATTTCGGGCGAATACGATGTCGTCGTGGTCGGCGCGGGGAATGCCGGGATGTGCGCGGCGCTGGCGGCGCAGGAGAACGGCGCGCGGGTGCTGGTGCTGGAGGCGGCGCCGTTCGACGAGCGCGGCGGCAACAGCCGCTACACGGCGGGCGCGCTGCGCTTTGTCTACAACGGCGTCGACGACCTCTTGAAGCTCTGCGACCTGTCGGAAACCGAGGTTGCGACCAGCGATTTCGGCACCTACACCCAGGACAAGTATTACGACGACCTCGGGCGGCTGACCGATTACCGCTCGAACCCCGACATGGCCGAACTGTTGATCACCAAGAGCCAGGAGACGCTCTTATGGATGCGCGGCAAGGGCATCCGCTTCGCGCCGATGTATTCGCGCCAGGCCTTCAAGCACGACGGCAAGTTCGTGTTTTGGGGCGGGCTGGCGCTCGAAGCGTGGGGCGGCGGCCCGGGTCTGGTCGAGGGTCTGTTCAATTCCGCCGAGAAATACGGCATCGCGGTCGCCTATGAGGCGCGCGGCGAAAGGCTTATCGCCGACGATGACGGCGTCCACGGCGTCGTCGCCAATGTCGAGGGCAAGACCACGGAAATCCGCTGCAAGGCGGTGGTGCTGGCGTGCGGCGGGTTCGAGGCCAATGCCGAGATGCGCACGCGCTATCTCGGGCCGGGCTGGGATTTGGCGAAGGTGCGCGGCACCAAATACAACACCGGCGGCGGCATCAAGATGGCGCTGGAGATCGGCGCGATGCCCTATGGCAACTGGTCGGGCTGTCACGCGGTCGGCTGGGATTACGGCGCGCCGGAATTCGGCGATTTGTCGGTCGGCGACAATTTCCAGAAACACTCCTACCCGTTCGCCATCATGGTCAACGCCGAGGGCGAGCGGTTTTGCGACGAGGGCGCCGATTTCCGCAACTACACCTACGCGAAATACGGCCGCGAGATCCTGAACCAGCCGCACCAGTTCGCCTGGCAGATTTTCGACCAGCAGGTCGTCCACCTGCAGCGCGACGAATACCGCATCCGCCGGGTGACCAAGGTCACCGCCAATACGTTCGATGAATTGGCCGACAAGATGGCCGAGACCGGCGCCGCGGTGAACAAGGCGGTGTTTTTGAAGACGATCACCGATTACAACGCGGCCGTGCAGCGCGGCATCCCCTACAACCCGACGGTCAAGGACGGGCGCACGACGCGCGGTCTCGCGATCGACAAGACCAACTGGGCGATGCCGCTGGAGAAGCCGCCTTACGAGGCGTACTGCACGACCTGCGGCGTGACCTTCACCTTTGGCGGCGTCCGGATCGACACGGACGGGCGCGTGCTCGACACGGCGGAAAAGCCGATCAACGGGCTTTACGCGGCCGGCGAACTGGTCGGCGGCCTGTTCTATTTCAACTATCCGGGCGGCACGGGCCTCGTGTCGGGCTCGGTGTTCGGCAAGATCGCCGGCACCACCGCCGGCAAACAGGTCGGCCGGAATAGTTAAGAGGCGGGCCGGCGCGCCAGCGCCAGCCCCCACCCCCACCCTCCCCGCCTGCGGGGGAGGGAGACATTCGGAACTCGCCGTTCCCTTTATACGCGATCCGGATGCGCTGAACCTCGCCCGCCCGGCCCTCGTTATCCAACCACCGGCGCATCCGCGCCTTGAGTTGGAAGGATTCAGCTTGTGAAAAACATCATGATATTGGTTGCCGGCGCGGTCGCGGTGCTTGGCGTCGCCGCCATTCAGCCGGCGCAAGCCGGGTGCCTCAGCGGCGCCGCGGTTGGCGGCGTCGCCGGACATTTCGTCGGGCATCACGGGCTGATCGGTGCGGGCATCGGTTGCGCCGTCGGCCACCACCGCGCCGCCATGCGCGAGCGGGATCGGGATCGCGGGTACGATAATAACTATAACCGCTACTAGCCCCGTCCAGACCCTCCCCCGCTAGCGGGGGAGGGCAGCGTCGGCCGCTCAGTCCTTCTTCTTGTCGAGCGGCGCCGGCTTGTCTTCGTCCTCGTCCTTCGCCGGAACGTCCTTGGCGCTGGGCGCTGCTGCGGCGGCGGTCTCGCCGGGTTTCGAGGCGCGCGTGCCGGCGTAGCTGACCTGGATGCCAAGCAGCTTGACGACGTCGTCGGCGGTCTTGGCGTTGCTGAGATCGGCGTTCGACACGTCACCCGGCGGGCTGAGGGTGATCTTGAGCGGCCCCTTGGGCTTCTGATAGTCCTCGACATAGGCGACGAGCGAATCGATCGCCTTCTGCGCCGCCGCACCCTGGTCGGTGCGAGCGCCGTCGAGGAAGGCGATGGCCAAGGCGGTCATCGCCTTGGGGTCCATTCCCTGCATCGCGGCGGCAATCGGCAACGCCTTCGCCAGGAGCGAGTGGTCGTCGTAAGTGACGTCCGCCGATTTCAGCGAGGCGTTCTTCATCGCATCGTCGGGCTTGGCCACCGCGTCGGCGCTGAGCCCGTCCACCACGAACGATGTTTCCAGCTTGCCGAGGCCGTTGAGATTGAGCTCCAGCCGCTTCAGCGTGAAGGTGCGCTTGTCGGGGTCGAGCTTATAGTCAAAGCCGAAATCGGCGGCGATATTGTCGATGCCGGCCATCTGCTTGAGGTCGAAGCCGCCGGCCTTGCCGGCCGAGGTTACGCCGTCGAACTTGACCTTGGCGTAAAGCGGCGGCTGCTGCTTTTCGGCCGAGTCGAAGTCGAAATGCTCGACCGTCAGGGTCTTGATGTTGATCGGCTCGGGCTTCTTGTCCTTATCGGCATCGCTCGGCGGCGGGGTAAAGACGGCGTCCTCCAAGACAAAGCCGTCGTCGCCCAACCCTTTAGCACTCTTGTAAGTGAAAGTGCCGGCCGGGATTTGCGGCTCGATCACCTTCTTGAAGCGGTCGAGCCCGTCGGCCCGCGCCGGGACCGAAACGCTCAACGCCAGCCAGAAGCCGGCAACCAGCACCACGCCAAACCGCGCCTTCGTCATCTTTATCATGTGCATCAAATTTCCCCTGCGGATCGCCGCCGTTATACGAGCCGAGCCGGCGCGGGACAACGGCGCGCGGTGCGGCTTTACCATGCGTGGTACGCAGCGGCGCCTTGCGCGGTTCGCGGCGACAAAGGATGGTCGCCCAAGGTGTCTGGAGTTGTGACCTCTGGGAGGAGGAATTATGGCGGGGCCGCTGCAAGGGGTGCGGGTGATCGACCTGACGGCTGCGGTGCTGGGGCCGGTGGCGACGCAGATTCTCGGCGATCTCGGCGCCGAGGTGGTCAAGATCGAAGAGCCGGCCGGCGAAATGATGCGCCAGATCGGGCCGATGCGATCCCCCGGCATGGCGGCCTATTTTCTCAATATCAACCGCAACAAGAAAAGCGTCGTGCTCGACTTGAAAAAACCCTCGGCGCAGGCGGCGCTGTTGCGGCTGGCGGAGACCGCCGACGTGCTGGTGCACAACATGCGGCCCGGCGCGGCCGCGCGCTGCGGCATCGCCTATGAGGCGGTCGCGAGGGCCAACCCGCGCATCGTCTATGCCTGGGCGAGCGGCTACCGTCCGGACAGTACGAGCCGCGACCGCGCCGCGTTCGACGATGTGATCCAGGGCGAGAGCGGGTTTGCCGCGCTCAACAAGGACGGGGACGGGAACCCGCGCTACGCGCCGATGGTGATCTGCGACAAGATCAGCGGCTATGTGCTGGCCTCGATGGTCGGCATGGCGCTCTACGCGCGCGAGAAGACCGGCCGCGGCCAGGAGGTCCACATACCGATGTTCGACACGATGGCGGCGTTCAACCTCGTCGACCATCTGTGGCACGGCGTCTTCGGCGAGCCGGAAAAGGGGCTCGGCTACCCGCGCATGCTGACCCCGCACCGGAGGCCGTACGCGACGACCGACGGGCATCTTTGCCTGTTGGCGACGACCGACCGGCAATGGCGCAACCTATTCGGCGCGCTGGGCTATCCCGAGCTGGCGGACGACAAGCGTTTCGACACGATCGAACACCGCACCCAAAACATCAACGAACTCTACACCTGGCTCGCCGGGGTGATGCAGACGCGCTCGACCGCCGAGTGGAAGGCGCGGCTCGACGCAGCCGACGTGCCGAATGGCGGGGTCAACGACCTGATCGGCGTGACGCGCGACCCGTATCTCAACGAGGTCGGGTTCTTTCAGGAGATCGACCACCCGAGCGAAGGCCGGCTGACCACCATGCCGTTTCCGGTGTGGTTTTCCGAGACGCGGCTCGACCGGAACCTGCCGGCCGCGCGGCTCGGCGAGCATACCGCGGAAATCCTCGGCGATCTGGGCTATGGCGCCGAGGAGATCGCGGACATCACCCGATGATCAGATTCCGCGGTCGATCTCGGTGAGGATGCGCTCGGAGGTATCGATCAGGTTCGCCCCGCGGTGGTTGCCACAGTAAAAGCCAAGCCTCCCGGCATAACCGTCGGAAGCAGGGTCGAAGGTCGTGGTTCCGCTCTTGCCGGCATGGTAGCCGCGCAGCCACCAGATGATCACGGCCATGCTGGATTTGCCCGCGGCGAGAAAATCGCCGCAGCTCAGGGCGCCATAGTTGTCGCTTTTCGCCTGTCCCGCGCCGGCGTGGGCAAGCAGCGCGGTGGCGACGGCGGCGGCAAGGACGCTTTGTTGCGCGCGCATGGCCACCTCCCCGTCCTGCTGTTGTTGCCGACAAGCATAAGCCCGGCGGCGCTTTCGCGGAATGCCGGCGCGGCGCGATCCGGGATTGACCCGCCGCACCGAACGGTATCCCATCGTTGCCGACGCCCAGGGAGGGTCGAGAAACGATGAGCATCAAGGGAAAATCCTACATTATCGGCGCCTTTGAGCACCCGACACGGCTCGCCACCGACAAGACCATTCCACAGCTCCATGCCGAAAGCGCCCGCGGCGCGATCGAGGACGCGGGGATCAGCAAGGACGACATCGACGGCTATTTCTGCGCCGCCGGCGACATGTCCGGGCTGGGCGCGCTGTCGATGATCGATTATCTCGGCCTCAAGCTGAAGCACTGGGATTCGACCGATACCGGCGGCTCCTCCTACCTGCTGCAGGTCGGCCACGCGGCCGAGGCGATCGCCGCCGGCAAATGCAACATCGCGCTGATCACCTTGGCCGGCCGGCCGCGCGCCGAAAACATGCAGACCGGCACAGCGCCGCGCGCGCCGGCAAACCCGATGCCGGAATCGGGCTTCGAGTTCCCCTATGGCCCGGCCACCGCGAACATGTACGCGATGTGCGCGATGCGCCATATGCACCAGTTCGGCACGACCAGCGAGCAGCTCGCCTGGGTCAAGGTCGCGGCATCGCACCACGCGCAGTACAACGAGCACGCGATGCTGCGCGACGTCGTGACGGTCGAGGACGTGGTCAACTCGCCGATGATCGCCGACCCGCTGCACCGGCTCGATTGCTGCGTCATCAGCGACGGCGGCGGCGCGATCATCCTCGCGAAGCCGGAGATCGCCCGGAGCCTCAAGCGGCCCAAGGTCAGCGTGATCGGGGTCGGCGAGGGGCCGAAGAACCAATATGGCGGCAAGCTCGATTTGACCTATTCGGGCGCGGTCGTTTCCGGTCCGATCGCCTTCGCCGAGGCGGGGGTGAAGCCCGCCGACATCAAATACGCCTCGATCTACGACAGCTTCACGATCACCGTGGTGATGCAGATCGAGGATCTGGGCTTTTGCGAGAAAGGCCAGGGCGGCAGGTTCGTCAGCGACGGCAACCTAATCTCCGGCACCGGCAAGCTGCCGTTCAACACCGATGGCGGAGGCCTGTGCAACAACCATCCGTCGAACCGCGGCGGTCTGACCAAGGTCGTCGAGGCGGTGCGCCAGCTGCGCGGCGAGGCTCACCCGGCGGTGCAGGTGAGGAATTGCGACATCGCGCTGGCGCACGGCACCGGCGGCTCGCTCGGCACCCGCCACGGCGCCGCCACCGTGATCATGGAACGGGAGTAACGGCGATGGCCGAAGGACAGCAACAGACCCGCAAAATCCCCGCGCCGCAGCCCAATCTCGAAACGCAGCCCTTTTGGGATGCCTGCGCCGAGGGCAAGCTGCTGATCAAGAAATGCAATGCTTGCGGCGAGGTGCATTTCTATCCGCGCGCGCATTGCCCGTTCTGCTTCAGTGCCGATACGGCCTGGCAGCAGGCCGCGGGCGACGCGACGATCTACACCTACAGCGTGATGCGGCGCGGCGCCCCGGTGCCTTACGCAATCGCCTATGTGACGCTCGCCGAAGGGCCGACGATGATGACCAACATCGTCGATTGCGACCTCGACGGGATCAAGATCGGGCAGAAGGTCAAACTGGTGTTCAAGCCGAGCGAAGGCGGCCCGCCGGTGCCGTGCTTCGCGCCGGTTTGAGCGGCATCGTCATTGCGAAAAGCGCAGCGACGAAGCAATCTCTGGCAAGAGAAATACAGTCGGCGCGAGATTGCTTCGCTGCGCTCGCAATGACGGCTGAATAGGAGAAGACATGGACGCGCTCAACATTCAGGCATCACGGCCGCGCCATATCAGCCCGGAGGAATGGGCGGTGCGGGTCGATCTCGCCGCGTGCTATCGCCTGGTCCGGCATTTCGGCTGGGACGATTTGATCCTCACGCATAATTCGGCGCGGGTGCCGGGCGAACCCGAGCATATGCTGATCAACCCGATGGGGCTGATGTTCGACGAGGTGACCGCGTCGAACATCCTCAAGGTCGATTTCGACGGCAACGTCATCGGCGAATCGGAATACGAGCCGATCTATGCCGGCGTGGTGATCCACGGCGCGATCTATCTCGGGCGGTCGGATGTCGAATGCGTCATCCATACCCATACCGAAGCCGACATCGCGGTCGGCGTGCAGGAAGAAGGGCTGCTGCCGCTCAGCCAGTGGGCGATGCGCTTTCACAACCGGCTCGGCTACCACGATTACGAAGGCGTCTCGCTCGACATGGACGAGCGCGAACGGCTGCAGCGCTCGATCGGCAACCACCCGGTGCTGGTGCTGCGCAACCATGGGCTTTTGGCGACCGGGCGGAATGTGGCCGAGGCATTCTCCTTCACCTATCACTTCGAGCGCTCGGCCGAGGCGCAGCTGAAGGCCCAGGCCGCCTGCGCGGCGGGCGCCAAGCTGGTGTTCCCGCCGGAAGAAACATCCGAGAAGCAGGCGGCGCAATTCGCCAATGCCGGCGACAACGTGCGGCTCGGCGGCCAGCGCGAATGGCCGGCGCTGCTGCGGCTGTGCGACAAGCTCGACCCGGGTTTCCGGACCTGAGTTTAGCTGCCCCACCCCAACCCTCCCCGCTTGCGGGGGAGGAAGCGCGTTTGTGCGCGTAATTACCCTCCCCTGCAAGCGGGGGAGGGTGGCTCGCGTCAGCGAGCCGGGTGGGGGTTGCCGCCGCTCCTAGCCCTTAAAGTGCTCGATGAACTTGGCGTAGGTCTCGTCGGGCGCTTCCTCGGGGACGTAATGGCCGCAGGGTAGCGCGCCGCCCCAGGCGTCGGTCGCGTAATTCTTTTTCCAGATCGACAGCACGTCGCCATGCACGCCTTCGGTGTGGCTGCGCTGGCCCCAGATCACCAGCAGCGGCACGGTGATCTTGTGCCCCGCCGCGAAATCGGCGGTGTCCATTTCGAGGTCGCAGGTGACGCAGGCGCGGTAATCGGCGCACGAGCCCTTGATCGTCTTCCAGTTGAAGCAGCGGACGTACTCGTCGAACGCCTCGCCGAAGAAACCGAGCCCGATCCCCGGCTTCGACAATTTGTGCTCCATGAACCAGCGCGCATCGACGCCGGCCATCATCTTTTCCGGGAAGTCGTAAGGCTGGGCCATGAATACCCAATGCCACGAGCGCATCGCCCAGTCCTTTGAGCCGTGCGTCCAGATGTGATGGTTGGGCAGGATGTCGACCAGCCCCGCCTTCTTCACCCGGTCGGGATGGTCGAGGCACATGCGCGCGGTGGTGCGCGCGCCGCGGTCGTGGCCGGCGACGAAGAACTCCTTGTAGCCAAGCTTCTCCATGATTTCGACTTGGTCCTGCGCCATGGCGCGGAACGAGTAGTTGATGTTGTTGGCGCCGGCATCGTCGGGGCCGACGCTGTCGCCATAGCCGCGCAGATCGGGGCAGACGACGTGGAAGTCTTTGGCGAGCCGCGGCGCGATCTTGTTCCACGACACATGCGTCAGCGGGTTGCCGTGCAACAGCAGCAAAGGCGGGCCGTCGCCGCCATGGCGCAGATGAATGCGCGCGCCCTCGAAGGACGCGGTGTCGATGTCGGTGGTGGTAAAACCCTCGAACATGCCGGCAATCTCCTATCGACTGCCGCCAAGCTATCCTAGATTGGCGGCAGAGGCCAAAGCCGCCCGATAGCTGCCCCTGGGCGTGACAGGCCGCAACCGATGCGATACCCGGCCACATGAATGATAACGCCGCTTCGGAGCGGGGATACGCTTTATCAAGACGATAGGTTACACTTCACGCATGCGCTTTCTGTCGACCCGTGACGCCCGGCCCCGGCCGGCCACTTATTCCTTCGAGGACGTGCTGTTGGCCGGCCTCGCCGAGGATGGCGGACTTTATGTGCCCGAGACGCCGCCGAAGCTCGATCTGGCGGCGCTTGGCGGGCTGCCCTACGCCGATCTTGCGGCGCGAATCGTCGGCCTGTTCGCCAATGACAATTTCGCCAAGGGCGAGCTGCGCCGGCTGACCGAGACCGCCTATGCCGGGTTCCGTCATGCGGCGGTGGCTCCGCTCGTGCAGCTCGACGAGCGGCTGTGGCTCCTAGAGCTATTCCACGGGCCGACCTTGGCATTCAAGGATCTGGCACTGCAACTCTTGGGGCAGCTATTCGATGCGGCGCTCGCGCGGCGCGGCGAGCGGGTGACGATCGTCGGCGCGACCTCGGGCGATACGGGCTCGGCCGCGCTGGAAGCGTGCCGCGACCGGGCGGCGATCGACATCTTTTTCCTCTTTCCACATGGCCGCATCTCCGAGGTGCAACGGCGGCAGATGACGACGGTCGATGCGGCGAACTGCCACGCGATCGCCATCGAGGGTACGTTCGACGACTGCCAGGACATCGTGAAGGCACTGTTCGCCGATACCGCGTTGCGCCGTGACCTCAGCCTGTCGGCGATGAACTCGATCAACTTCGCGCGCATCGCCGCGCAGATTGTTTATTACGTCGCTGCGGGTTTGGCGCTGGGCGCGCCGGGCCGTGCGGTCTCCTTCGCCGTTCCGACCGGCAATTTCGGCAATGTCTACGCGGCACATCTGGCGCGCGCGATGGGGCTGCCAGTCGAGCGCCTGGTGCTGGCGACCAACGCCAACGACATCCTGGCGCGCTACCTGGCGACCGGCGACATGTCGATCGCCGGCGTGACACCGAGCCTCAGCCCGAGCATGGATATCCAGGTCGCGAGCAATTTCGAGCGGCTGCTGTTCGAGCTGAAGGGCCGCAACGGCGCCGCGGTACGCGAGGCGATCGGCGCGTTCCGCCGCGACGGCGCGCTGCCGCCGGACGACCAGGCCTGGCAGGCCGCCACCAAATACTTCGCCGGCCACCGGGTCGACGACGACGATACGCTGGCCGAGATCGGCGACACCTACAAGCGCACCGGCATGCTGATCGACCCGCACACCGCGGTCGCGGTCGCGGCGGCGCGAGCGCAGCGGAATGAGGGGCCGATGGTCGCGCTGGCGACGGCGCACCCGGCGAAATTCGCCGTCGCCGTCGAGCGCGCGACGGGGATTCGCCCGCCACTCCCGGCCGCGCTGGCAGAAATTATGGAAAAGCGCGAAGAGGTCGCAGTGCTGCCCCCCGATGTCGCCTCGGTCGCGCGCTTCATCCGCGAGCGGGCTCGCCTCAGGGCGAGGGCGGCCTGATGCGCGGTATCAACAATGTCGGCCTTGCGACGCTGTCGAATGGTCTGCGCATCGTCACCGACAAGATCGATACGGTGGCAACCGTATCGCTCGGGCTGTGGGTCGATGTCGGCACGCGGCACGAGCCGGCGGCGATCAACGGCGTCGCTCATTTTCTGGAACACATGGCGTTCAAGGGCACCAAGCGGCGCACCGCGCTCGCCATCGCCGAGGAGATCGAGGCGGTCGGAGGCCACCTCAACGCCTATACCTCGCGCGAATGCACCGCGTATTACGCCAAGGTGCTGAAGGAGGATGTCGGGCTCGCGCTCGATATCCTCGCCGACATTCTGCAGCACTCGACCTTCGAGCCGAACGAGCTCGAACGCGAGCGCACGGTGATCCTGCAGGAGATCGGCCAAGCGCACGACACGCCCGACGACATCATCTTCGACTATTTCCAGGAGCGCGCCTATCCCGACCAGGCGATGGGGCGGCCGGTGCTGGGCAGCCCGGAGATCATCAAGGGCCTGTCGCGCCAATCGGTCGTCTCGTACCTCAAGGATCATTACGGCGCATCGCGCATGGTGCTGTCGGCGGCGGGCAATCTCAACCACGGGCAGATCGTCGACATGGCCGATCGGCTGCTCGGCGGCATGCCGGCCGAGCGCGCGGTATCGACCGAGCCGGCGCGCTATGTCGGCGGCGATCTACGCCAGGAACGCGACCTCGAACAGCTGCATTTGGTGCTGGGGTTCCCGGGTGTGCCGCTTTGCGACCCGGATTATTACGCCGGGGCGGTGCTGTCGACAGCGTTCGGCGGCGGAATGTCGTCGCGGCTGTTCCAGGAGGTGCGCGAGAAGCGCGGTCTCGTCTACGCGATCAGCTCGTTCGCGCATAGCTATCGCGACGGCGGGCTGTTCGGCGTCTACGCCGGCACCGGCGAGGACGAGGCGGCCGAATTGCTGCCGGTACTGTGCGACGAGACGCGCAAGCTGGAGGACGGGTTCAGCGAGGTCGAGCTGGCGCGCGCCAAGGCGCAGATCAAGGCCGGGCTGTTGATGTCGCTCGAAAGCACCTCGGCGCGCTGCGAGCAGATGGCGCAGCACATGCTGATCCACGGGACGCCGTTCGACCCGGACGATCTGGTGCGCCGCATCGACGCGGTCGACGACGCGGCGATCGGGCGGCTCGTCGCCGGTTGGCGCAGCGCGCCGCCGACGTTGGTGGCGCTGGGCCCGGGCGGCGAGCTCGACGATTTCGCGCAGCTCGAAGCGCGGCTCAACGGCTGAGCCCGGCAGGCGATGGCGCCGCAGCGCAAAACCTTCCCCCGCCTGTTCGCGACTCGCGCCGACCCGCTGCGGCTGATCGGCGACAAGGTGTTCATTCGCCCGCCCGAGCGCGGCGATTACGATGCCTGGGCCAGTCTGCGGGCCAAATCGCGCGGATTCCTCACGCCGTGGGAGCCGACCTGGCCGGCGGACGCACTAACGCGCGGCAGCTTCCGCGCCCGCATCGCCCGCTATTCCGAGGATTGGCGCGGTGACCAAGGATACAATTTCTTTATCTTCCGGCCCGACGAGACACTGGTCGGCGGGATAGGGCTGTCGAATTTGCGGCGCGGCGTCGCCGAAACGGCAAGCCTCGGGTACTGGGCCGGCGAGCCGTACGCACGGCGTGGCTACATGACCGCGGCGCTGCCGCTGGTGCTCGATTTTTCCTTCGATCGGCTGCGCCTACACCGGGTCGAGGCGGCGTGCCTGCCGACCAACGTGCCGAGCCGCGCGCTTCTGCTGCGCACCGGCTTCACCGAAGAAGGCTACGCCAGGCGCTATTTGCTGATCGACGGCAAGTGGCAGGACCATTTGCTGTTCGCCATCCTCCGCGAGGATTGGCGGGGGTGATCTCACTCAGCGAAGTCGCCGATTGGGCTTCGATCGCTGCCCTTCTCGTCTCCGCAATCAATGCCCTTCTTATTTTCTCGGTGAAGCGACGCATCGTCCTGAACGTCACG
Source organism: uncultured Alphaproteobacteria bacterium (assembly GCA_963712835.1). Taxonomy (GTDB): domain Bacteria; phylum Pseudomonadota; class Alphaproteobacteria; order ATCC43930; family CGMCC-115725; genus DATARH01. The sequence continues at coordinate 26,032 of CAVQJJ010000006.1, forward strand.
CTGGAGCCCTTGCTTTTTCGGCTGAAAGACTGCTCGCAGCGGATGAACGCCTCGCTCCTTGAGTATCCAGAGGCAGCTACTGGATTAAACGAAATCGTTGGTCTATGTGATGCGGAAGCGAGAGCCATTCGACGGCGCTTCGGGTTTTATCGCGCGCGGTTTTGTGCGAGGCTCCTACGATCGATCACCCATTACCGACGACATAACGGCCTCGACGAGGCCCAGGCCATATATGATGACTTGCAGCAGGTGATCCAGGAGCTAGTAAACCGGATCGAAGAGTTGAGGATCACGGGACTATGACCATCAGCAGTACTGAACTCGTATCGGCTGTGGCGAAGCTAAATGACCTTACTCGCCGGAACCTGATCACGTGGTCACCCGTCGAAACCGGTGGAGGTGAGGACGAGCGATTTGCTGTTAGTTCTTACTGTGCGCCCTATGAAGGTTCGACCATTCAGATCACCGAGTACATCAACCAGCGCGCGCGCCGTGTATATAATCACCCACGCTCCCCACATACGCCGGCGCAATACAAATTAGAAATCCTTGACGATCGGGGAAACGCCATTTTTGTGTTCCCTGACATCCAGGGCATAAGTGATTTGTTTGCTTCAGTCGTGACCCGAACGGGTAACGCTGAACAGGTAATTAGATCGCTGCTTAGCGCGAAATAAGCGATCCCAGTTCAAGTTGCTGGGTTAGGCGTGCCCGGCCTCGCCGGATAGCATTTCCGGGCTGACGCCGAGCTTGGCGAGCGCGCGCGACCATTTGCCGTCGTCGTCCGGGTCGAAGACAAGGTCGGCGTCGGCGGTGACCGACAGCCAGCCATTGGCCTGAATCTCCGCATCGAGCTGGCCCGGCGCCCAGCCGGCGTAGCCGAGCGCCAACAGGCATCGGCGCGGCCCCTCGCCCTTGCCCATCGCGCGCAAGATGTCGAGCGTCGTGGTCATCGCGAACTCGCCGCCGACTTCGAGCGTCCCTTCCTCGCGATAATCGGCGCTGTGCAGCACGAAACCGCGGCCGGGATCGACCGGGCCGCCGAAATGAACCGGCTGCGGCCGGTTCGTCTGCACCGCCGGCTCGATCTTGAGATGTGTGTAAAGCTCTTCGATGGTCAGCGCCTCTATCGTCTTGTTGACGACGATTCCCATGGCGCCCGCATCCGCACTATGCGCACACAGATAGACGACGGAACGGGCGAAGCGCGGATCCTGCATCTGCGGCATCGCGACAAGAAGCTGACCGCTCAACGAACTCACAATAGGCCTCCGACCCACTTGTCCTCTCATATAGCTCGCCAGCGGCGATTGCAAAGCCGGCAGACGACACCCAGCGCGAGCACAACGGAGGGTGCGGTTTACGGGGCGGCTCGCCCTATGCTATCGCTCAGAACCTCAATCTCGATCCGGCGTCCTCCCTCTCCGCGGCCGGACAGATCAGGTTTCGTGACCCTCATCAAAGGAGCGATCGATGGCGATCCAGGTTGGCAACAAGGTTCCGGCGGTAAATCTTCGAGTGCTTACCCCCGAGGGCCCCAAGGAAGTCACCAGCGACGAACTGTTCAGCGGCAAGAAGGTCGCATTGTTCGCGGTGCCCGGCGCGTTCACTCCGACCTGCTCGCAGCGCCACCTGCCGGGTTATGTCGACAAGGCGGCGCAGCTCAAGGCGAAGGGCGTCGACACCATCGCCTGCGTCTCGGTCAATGACGCATTCGTGATGGGCGCCTGGGGCAAGGACCAGAAGACCGAAGACAAGGTGATGATGCTGGCCGACGGCAGCGGCGACTTCACCCGCGCGATGGGGCTCGAGCTCGACGCGACGCGCAACGGGCTCGGCAAGCGCTCGCAGCGCTATTCGATGCTGGTCGATAACGGCGTGGTCAAGGCGCTGCACGTCGAGGCGGCGGGCAAGTTCGAGGTATCCGACGCCGACACGATGCTGAAGGCTTTGTAGACCGTCTGCCCCCAGGGCTCCGCCCTTCGGCACCCTCTCCCCGCTCGCGGGGAGAGGGGATAACTACAAATCCTGGCCGCGGCGGGCGAGCGCCTTGTCCCACACCGTGTCGCGGTCGTCATCGAAGACCAAGGCGCTATCCTCGCTGGCGGTGAACCAGTCGTTGCGCGCGATCTCGTCTTCGAGCTGGCCGGCGCCCCAGCCGGCATAGCCAAAGGCGAAGAAGCATTTTTTCGGCCCCTTCCCGTGGCCGATATCCTTGAGCGCCTCTTTGCTCGCGGTCATCGCCACCTTGCCGTCGACCGGCATCGTATCGGCGGTGCGGTAGTCGGCGCTATGCACGACAAAGCCCAGGTCGGGCTGCACCGGTCCGCCCGATAACACTGGGATCGAGCCCTCGACGCTCTTGTCGTCGTCGCCCGCGGCGGCGAGCAACGCGGCGATCTTTTCGCTCGCGAGCGGGTGATTGACGATGATGCCGAACGCGCCGTCCTTGGTGTGCTGCAGGATCAGCACCACCGCATGGTAGAAGCGCGGGTCCTGGATCTGCGCCGAAGCAATCAGCAGATTGCCGGGCGGCGGATTGGCGGGCGCGGCGCTTTCCGGCGCGGGCGAAAGCGGCGTCGGCTCGACCGCGGCGAGGCTGAACGCCGCGGCGGCGAGAGACAATACCCATAGGGCCGCGCGCCCGATCTTCATAAAGCCTCCCGCGTAGCCGTCCGAGAGTTCGCGCCTTATCATAGCAGGATGCAGGGTGTGGACGAACTCGCGCTCGACCGCGTCGAGCAATTCATGGCCGAGCATGTCGCCGGGTTTCGCGGCCCGCTCGCCGCCGAGCGCTTCGCCGGCGGCCAGTCCAACCCGACCTACCGGCTGCGCGCCCAATCGGGCGACTATGTGCTGCGCCGCAAGCCGCCGGGGCCGCTGCTGCCGAGCGCGCACGCGGTCGACCGCGAGTTTCGGGTGATGCGCGCGCTCGCCACGACGCCGGTACCGGTGCCGCAGGTCTACGCGCTGTGCGAGGACGACGGCGTCACCGGCAGCGCGTTCTACGTGATGGAGCATCTCGACGGCCGCATCCTGTGGGATCAGCGGCTGCCCGGCATCGCGCCCGACGAGCGGCGCGCGATGTTCCTGTCGATGAACCGGGTCATCGCCGATCTGCATTCGGTCGATTACGCCGCGTTGGGGCTCGAGGATTTCGGCCGGCCGGGCAACTACATGGGCCGCCAGATCGCGCGCTGGAGCCGACAATACCGCGCCTCCGAGACAGACAAAAAGCCGGCGATGGACGCGCTGATCGACTGGCTGCCGGCGCATCTGCCGCCGGAAGGCGCGGCGGCGATCGTCCATGGCGACTACCGCATGGACAATCTCGTCTTCCACAAGACTGAGCCGCGCGTGATCGGCGTGCTCGACTGGGAATTGTCGACGATCGGCGACCCGCTCGCCGACTTCGCCTATCACACGATGAGCTGGCGGATCGATCCGGGGCTGTATAACGGGCTCGGCGGCGTCGATGTCGCCGCGCTCGGCATCCCCGACGAGGCGGAATACGTCGCCGCCTATTGCCAGCACACCGGCCGCGCGGCGGTCGCGAACTGGGAATTCTACATGGCCTACAGCCTGTTCCGTTTCGCGGCGATCTGCCAGGGCATCGCCAAGCGGGCGATCGACGGCACCGCCGCCGGCGCCGAGGCGGTGGCGATCGGCAGCCTCGCGCGCCCGTTCGGCGAGCAGGCCTGGGCGCTGGCGCGGTCGCTCGGTTAGCGATGGCATCAACAACTTTTCCATCCCGGCGCAGGCCGGGACCCATTCGTCAACCGCTCGAACTGCGGAAGAATAGGCCCCGGCCTGCGCCGGGGTGGTGATCCTTTTTCGGGAGACGAAAGAATGGCACTGGAGAAAATCGGCGTGGTCGGCGCCGGGCTGATGGGGGCGGAGATCGGGCTGGTCTTCGCGCTCGCGGGGCATGAGGTGCTGCTGAGCGATACAGGCGAGGCGCAGCTAACGGCGGCGCTGGGCCGGCTCCACCGCACGCTCGACCGCGGCATCCAGCGCGGCTGGTACAAGGACGAGGACAAACCGCTCGCCTTGTCGCGCATCACCACGACCGTGCCGCTCGACCCGTTCGCCGAGTGCGATTTCGTCACCGAGGCGGTATTCGAGGACGAGAGCGTCAAGGCCGAGACCTATCGCAAGCTCGACGCGCTGTGCAAACCCGGCTGCATCCTCGCCAGCAACACCTCGACGATCCCGATCTCGACCCTCGCCTCCTATGTGAGCGAGGCGCGCCGGCCGAATTTTATCGGTACGCATTATTTCTCGCCCGCTTCGCGCATGAAGCTGGTCGAGGTGATCCCGGCTTTCGAGACCTCGGAGGCGACGCTCGACACCGCGATGCGCCTGATGAACCAGAACGACAAGGTCGCGGTCAAGATCAAGGATGTCGCCGGGTTCGCCGTCAACCGCATGTTTCTCATCTTCCTCAACGAGGCGGTGCGGCTGGTCGAGGAGGGCGTGGCGACGCCGGAGGATATCGACACCGCGTGCAAGCTCGGCCTCGGCCATCCGATGGGGCCGTTCGAGCTGATGGACGCGACCAGCTCCAAACTCTGTCTGCAAGTGTCGGAAATCCTCCACGGCGCCTATGGCGAGCGCTTCCGCCCGCCGGCGCTCCTGCAGCAGCGGGTCAAGGCCGGGTTTGTCGGCGGCCGCAACGCGCGCGGCTGGCGGAAGTGAAGGTTGCGGGAAAAATCGTCGTCGTCACCGGCGCGGCGCAGGGGATCGGCGCGGCGCTCGCCGCACGCTTCGCGCAGGAGGGCGCCGAAACGGTCGTCGCCGCGGATATCAAGCCTGGCGCCGGGATCGTCCCGTGTGACGTGAGCCGCGAAGACGACATCGCTCGTCTGATCGACGACACCGAGAGCCGGATCGGGCCGATCGACCTGTTCTGTTCGAACGCCGGGATCGCGGTGCTCGACCCCGATTGGGATAACCCGGCGAGCGCACCCGACGAAGGCTGGGCGCGCAGCTGGGTGGTCAATGTGATGGCGCATGTCTGGGCGGCGCGCCACCTCGTGCCGCGCATGACCGCGCGCGGCGGCGGGTATTTCCTCCACACCGTGTCGGCGGCGGGCCTCTTGTCGCAGATCGGCAGCGGCCCCTATTCGGCGACCAAGCACGCCGCGCTCGGCTTTGCCGAGAATTTGGCGATCGCCGGCCGCGACCGCGGCGTCAAGGTGTCGGTGCTGTGCCCGCAAGGGGTCGACACCGCGATGCTCGCCGGCATCGACCGCGGCGTGCCCGATGGTGACGGCGTGCTGACCGCGGAAGCGGTCGCCGACGCGGTCGTCGCCGGCCTCGACGCCGAGCAATTTTTGATTTTGCCGCACCCGGAAGTCGCGACCTATTTCCGCCGCAAGGCCGACGACTACGACCGCTGGCTCGGCGGAATGGCCCGACTGAGAGGGTCGATGTAGCGGAACTATTGTCCGCGCAAATCGTCTAAGATCGCGCGTGAATTGAGGCCTCCCGAAGCCAGCGCGGTGCCCGGCCGATGAACGACATCCCCGTCGCCAAATCTTCCGCCAAGCCTTCGCCCAAATCCGCCAAGGCCGAAAAGCTGCGGCTGCACATTCCGCCGCACCGGCCGCAGCCGGGCGGGCACGCCGATTTCAGCTATATGCACGAGAGCGCGGCGGGCGCGGTCAAACGGCCGGCGATAGACGCGCCGTCGGTCAAGACGCATCCCCTGGCGACGAAGCTCGTGCGGGTGCTCGACGACGAGGGGAAGGCGGTCGGCGAGTGGGACCCGCGTCTCGACCCCGAGACGCTGCGCCAAGGCCTCAAGGCGATGATGCTGACCCGCGCCTACGATGCGCGCATGTACCGCGCTCAGCGGGCCGGGCGGACCTCATTCTACATGACCTCGACGGGCGAGGAGGCGGTGTCGGTGGCGCAGGCGATGGCGCTGCGGCCCGACGACATGTTGTTCGCGACCTATCGCCAGCAAGGGCTGTTGATCGCGCGCGGCTACCCGATCCTCGATCTGATGTGCCAGGTCTATTCCAATTCGCACGACCCGCTGAAGGGCCGGCAATTGCCGGTGCTCTATTCGTCGCGCGCGTATTCCTACTACACGCTGTCGGGCAATCTCGGCACGCAGCTGCCGCAGGCGGTGGGCTGGGCGATGGCCTCGGCCTATTCGGGCGACACGCGTATCGCCGCCGGCTGGATCGGCGAGGGCGCGACCGCGGAGGCCGATTTCCACCACGCGCTGACCTTCGCCGCGGTGTACCGCGCGCCGGTCATGCTGAACGTCGTCAACAACCAATGGGCGATCTCCTCGCACCAAGAAGTGGCGGGCGGCGACGAGGCGACCTTCGCGGCGCGGGCGATCGGCTTTGGGCTCGCGTGCCTGCGCGTCGACGGAAACGATTTCCTCGCGGTCTACGCGGCGACGAAATGGGCCGCCGATCGGGCGCGCGGCAATCACGGCGCGACGCTGATCGAGCTGTTCACCTATCGCGCCGGCTCGCACTCGACAAGCGACGACCCGACCCGCTACCGGCCGCGAGACGACCCGCAGAACTGGCCGCTGGGCGATCCCGTCGAGCGCCTGAAGCGGCATCTGGTCCGGCTCGGCGAATGGTCGGAAGACCGCCACGCGGCGCAGGAAAAGGAGCTGATCCAGTCGGTGCGCGACACCGACCGCGAGGCACAGAAATTCGGCACGCTGGGCGACGGCGAGCGCTTCCCGGTGCGCACCATGTTCGAGGATGTCTACAAGGAGATGCCGTGGAATTTGCGGCGTCAGCTCAAGGAGCTGGAGGGCTGACGATGCCGGCGATGTCGATGGTGCAGGCGCTCAACTCGGCGATGGATGTGATGCTGGGGCGCGACCCCAAGGTGCTGATCTTCGGCGAGGATGTCGGCTTTTACGGCGGCGTATTCCGGGTCACCGAGGGGCTGCAAAAAAAACACGGCGAGCGCCGGGTGTTCGATGCGCCGATCGCCGAGGGCGCGATGCTCGGCGCGGCGGTGGGGATGGGCGCCTATGGCCTCAGGCCGATCGTCGAAATCCAGTTCGCCGACTACATCTACCCGGCGACCGACCAGCTGATCTCCGAGGCGGCGCGTATTCGCTACCGCTCGGCCGGCGAGTTCGCCGCGCCGATCACCGTGCGCGCGCCGTGCGGCGGCGGGATTTTCGGCGGACAAACGCATTCGCAGAGCGTCGAGGCGATCTTCGCCCATGTCTGCGGGCTCAAGACGGTGATGCCGTCGAACCCGTACGACGCCAAGGGCCTTTTGATCGCGGCGATCGAGGATGACGACCCGGTCGTGTTCTTCGAACCGAAGCGGCTTTACAACGGCCCGTTCGACGGCCATCCCGACCGGCCGGCGCGGCCCTGGGCGAGCCATCCCCAAGCCGAAGTGCCGGAGGGGTATTACTCGGTGCCGCTCGGCCAGGCGGCGGTCGTGCGGCCGGGCGGCGCGGTGACCGTGCTCGCCTACGGCACGATGGTGCATGTCGCGCTCGCCGCCGCCGAGGAGGCCGGCGCCGATGCCGAGGTCATCGATTTGCGCACGCTGTTGCCGCTCGATCTCGACACCATCGTCGCCTCGGTGAAGAAGACCGGGCGCTGCGTGATCGCACACGAGGCGACGCGCACTTGCGGCTATGGCGCCGAGCTGTCGGCGCTGGTGCAGGAGGAATGCTTCTATCACCTCGAAGCGCCGATCGAGCGGGTGACCGGCTACGACACCCCCTACCCACACGCGCTCGAATGGGAATATTTCCCCGGCCCGCAGCGGGTAGCCGCGGGCATCCGACGGGTGTTGGAGGCGTAGTCGGTGCGGCGCGTCGTCAAGCTGCCCGATATCGGCGAAGGCACCACCGAGGCGGAGATCGTCGGCTGGCTGGTCAAGGTGGGCGATGCGATCGAGGAAGAAGACCCGCTCGCCGAGGTGATGACCGACAAGGCGACGGTGGAAATCCCCTCCCCCGTCGCCGGCACCGTCGTCGCGCTGGGCGGCAAGATCGGCGAGAAGTTGGCGGTCGGCTCCGACCTGGTGGTGCTGGAGACGGAGACCGAGGCCGCAGCGGTGGCTGCCCCTCACCCCAGCCCTCTCCCCGCAGGCGGGGAGAGGGAGCGCGCTGACCCCCCTCGCCCCGTTTACGGGGAGAGGGAGGGACCCGCGCCGAAGGCGTGGGGGGGTGAGGGGCAGCCAGCGGCAAAGCCGCTCGCCGCACCGGCTGTGCGCAACCGGGCGCGCGATCTCGGCATCGATTTGCGGCTCGTGCGCGGCACCGGCCCCGAAGGGCGGATCACCCATTCCGACGTGCTCACCTACGCCGAGCAGCGCGACGCGGCGCCGGCTTCGGCAAAGGGGGCCAGCGATGAAATTGAAGACGTGCCGTTGGCCGGGCTACGCCGGGCGATAGCCAAGCATCTGCAAGAGGCGTGGCGGCGCATCCCGCATTTCGCTTATGTCGAGGCGGTCGATGTCACCGCGGTCGAGGAGTTGCGGGCGCATCTCAACGAGACGCGAAAGGCGCGCGGCCACCTGACCTTGCTGCCGTTCCTGATGCGGGCGATCGTCAAGGCGGTCGCCGAGCACCCACAGGTCAACGCGCGCTTCGATGACGAGGCGGGCGTGCTGCACCGCTACCACGCCGTTCATATCGGCGTCGCGACGCAGACCCCGGCCGGACTGACCGTACCGGTCGTGCGCCATGCCGAGACGCTCGATCTGTGGCAGGCGGCCGCCGAAATCGCGCGGCTCGCCGAGGCGGCACGCGCCGCGAAGGCGAAGCGCGAGGAGCTGAGCGGCTCGACGATCACCATCACCAGCCTCGGAGCGCTCGGCGGCCTCGTGGCGACGCCGGTCATCAACCACCCCGAAGTCGCGATCGTCGGCGTCAACCGCATCGACGAGCGGCCCGTCGTCCTCGGCGGCCAAGTCGTTGTGCGTAAGATGATGAACCTGTCGTCTTCGTTCGATCACCGCATTGTCGACGGCTGGGAGGCGGCGTCGTTCATCGCCAAGGTGAAAAGCTATCTCGAGCGGCCGGCAACGCTGTTTATCGATTGACCTGCTCGGATGACGGATCAGACCAAAAAGCTGCGCCCGGCCGCGTTTCTCGACCGTGACGGGGTCATCAACGAGGATCGCCGCTTTGTCGGCCGGCTAGAGGATTTTTGCCTGATCGATGGTGTGGGCGCGGCGGTGAAGGCGCTCAACGACGCCGGTTTCTACGTGTTTGTCGTGACCAACCAGTCGGGGGTGGCGCGCGGCTTTTTCACCGAGGCGCAAGTCGATGCGTTGCATGCGCATATGCGGGCCGAGCTCGCCGCGGCGGGCGCGCGGATCGACGATATCCGCTATTGCCCGCATCATGCCGAGGCGCGGCTTACCGAATACCGGCAGGCTTGCGAGTGCCGCAAGCCGAAGCCCGGTATGATCCTCGACCTGATGCGCTGCTGGCCGGTCGATCATGCGCGGAGCTTGCTGATCGGCGACCAGCCGCGCGACATCGAGGCGGCCGAGGCGGCGGGCATCGCCGGCCACCTTTTCCCGGGCGGAAACCTCGCGGATTTCGTCGCGCGGGTGCTGGCCGCGCGCGCCTAGATCAAGGCGTGCTGCCGCGCATCGAAGCGGGGTGGCCCGGCAGCGCCGATGTCCCGACCTTGCGCGAACGTGGTTAATGGCCGCCGGAAAACGCCGGCCGACAAATGTGGGCGGCCAAAGCCGCCCACATTCGCGTCGACAACAGCCGCGTCTAGCGGACCGCGACCGGCTCGTACTGGTCGAACGACTGGAAGCAGTCCTGGCGAAGCCCTTGCTCGAAGCGGATAGGGCCGCATTCCTTCCGCTCGCGATAGGCGCGGAAGCCGGGGCTGATTTCCAACAGCCGATCGTAATGCGCGCTGTGGATGACGTTCTGTTCCGGTGTTTCGACCGGGCCGTTATAATGAAACGCCATCTGTGCATGGGCCGGGCCACAGGCCAGGAGCCCGATGACAGCGGCGGCGCCGAGTACATGTGCAGGCTTGAACATTGACCGTCTCCTTCGTCGGCTTCTCATGTGACGCACGACGCGCTTTCGCGGTCGGGTTGATCAACGCTAAGCAACGCCGCGCAAAACGATTCGTTCCGCGCCGAGGAACGGATGCCAAGCCGGAGGCGTGCGGAGGAACGCTCGCGAAGCTGGAGGCGTTACTATCGCATGTCCAATACGCCGTTGCGCCTTACCGTGCCGGCCCGCGCGGGTGAGGCGCAACCCGGCGCGGTCCGCGCGGGTAAGGCGCAGCCCGGCACGGCGCGCGCGGGCCCGGGCGAACGCCTGGCACGCGTATGGGGCGCGCTGGGACGCCACAACATTTCGATCATGGCGGCCGGCATCGCGTATTACGCGATGCTCTCAATCTTTCCCGGCATGTCCGCGTTGGTGCTGACCTACGGACTCGTCGCCGACCCGCTGACCATCGCGCATCACGTCAGCGCGCTGACCGGCGTGCTGCCGAACGAAGCGCTCAAGCTGCTCTCCGACCAGCTCAATGTGCTGATCAGCGCACCAGCGGAGAAGCTCGGCATCGGCCTCATCGTCAGCGTGCTGATCGCGGTGTGGAGCGCGACAAGCGGGACGAGCGCCATGATGAACGCGCTGACCATCGCCTACGAAGGCAACGAAGAGCGCGGGTTGCTGCATTTCTACGCTCTGTCGATCGCCCTGACGATCGGCGGCGTCGTTTTCGTCCTCTTCGCGCTGGTGCTGATCGCCGGCGTTCCGGCCGCGGTAAACCATTTTCCGCTGCCGCCGGTGTGGCAGGACATCCTGTCGTCGATTCGCTTTCCGATGCTGGCGGTGCTGGCGTTTCTCGGCCTCGGGGCGCTCTATCGCCTCGCGCCATACCGCAAGCGGCCGGCGTGGGACTTCTGGCGGCCCGGCACGATCTCGGCGAGCCTCTTATGGCTCGCCGGGTCGATCGCCTTTTCGTTCTATGCCGCGCATTTCGGGTCCTACGACCGGACTTATGGCTCGCTGGGCGCCGTCGCGATCCTGCTGGTGTGGCTCTATGCCAGCGCCTACATCGTGCTGGCGGGGGCGGAGTTGAACGGCGAAAGCCTGCACAGCGATGCCGGCGGGCAACATTGCCCGAGCTAGGCGCTTTCCGTCCTTTGTGCTGGCGGCTTATCGTGTTTGAAGTCGTATAGCTGTCCGGAATAGACCATTGGGAATCCGCGTTATCGATCGCTGACGATGCCCCCCCCCGCTGGACAGAAAGGCTGACAGCCGTGCCGCGCAAGTTTCTCGTCGTCGACGACAATCCCGATGTCTGCGAAACCGTGGCCGATATGCTCGGCTCGACGGGAGCGCAAATCTTCAAGGCCTATAACGGCGCCGATGCGCTCGGCGTGCTCGAACGCGGGCCGCTCGACCTGGCGATCATCGACCTGCTGTTCGCCGGGCCGGTGTCGAGCGACATCGTCGTACAGCTGGCGAAAATGAAGCAATGCCCGGTGATCACGATGAGCGGCACGCTCGCCTCCGACCGGCGCGGCCGCGATCTCGCGACGCCGCATCTTATCAAGCCGTTCCGCACCGACCAGCTGGTCAGCATGGTCGAAGCGACGCTGGCCCGCCGCGACCGGCCGGCCGTGCTGCTCTGAGGGGATAGTCTTTCGCCGCCCCATTCGGCGGCATCCCCGACAAAAAACGGAAGGGGCCCTGCGGGGACGAACCCGCCAACCCGGCGTTATTTCGGTTGGCTATCAGGGACGTCTCACGGGCGGCCTTCGCGCAAGCTCTGGGCGATGCTCGGCGCGGTCTCAACCTCGCCCGCGACGCGGCGATCGTAAAGAGCAACCTGGCCGTTACGCAGCAGCAATACGACAACGACAAGACCACCGTCGCCGCCGACCAGGCGACGGTCGACAGCGACAAGGCGCAGGTCGAGCAGGCCAGGGTCAATCTCGACACACCTCGATCCGCTCGCCGATCGACGCGCGCGCCGGGCGCCGTCAGGTCGATGTCGGCGATCCTCGGCACGATGCCGATCGCGCTGGCGATCGGTTCCGGCGCCGAGCTGCGCCAGCCACTCGGAGTCGCGGTGGTGGGCGGGCTCATCGTGTCGCCGGCGTTGACGCTTTATACCGTCCCGGTCCCCTACATCTACATGGACCGGTTCGGCGATTGGATCGGCAGCTTCGCCCGAAGCAAGAAGACGGCGCAGCGCGACGCAAGACGGGGCACCCAGCAACCGGCCCACGTGCGCGGTGAGCCGGAGCGGCGGTAGCGGCAACCCAACCGATCAGGGCCGTTTCGGCGATGGCGCGGCGTCTTTGCCGCCGCGGGCAGCCCGGTCCGTCAGATGACGTAGCGGGCGACGACCCAGCCGATCGCGAAAAGGACGATGACGAGGGCGGTGGAGATGACCAGCACGTAACGGCCCACCCCCTCCTTCGAGGCGGAACGGGCCTGATTAGGGGATTCGACGATGTTATCGGGCATGGGGCGCCTGTTCTGGGTTCATCCCTTGTGCGAACAGGCTCTTATAGGCGATCGATCCCTCAGCAGGCGGCGATTTGGGCTCCGTGCGCGGCGTGAGCGCGGTCGAGCGCCTCGCGCAGCGCGGTTGAGAGCGCCGCCAGGCGATACGGTTTGCGCAACACCGACAGCGTGTCGTCGACCAACTCCTGCTGCGGTGCGTAGCCGGTGGTCAGCAGCACCGCGACATGCGGATAGACGCTGCGCACGCGGCGCGCCAGTCCTATGCCGTTCATCGTGCCGGGCATCACGATGTCGCTGAACACAAGACGAATGTCGTCTTCCGCGGCCAACCGTTCGAGCGCCGTATCGGCGTTTTCCGCCAGCACGACATCGTAGCCGAGCTCCTCGAGATAGGCGGCGGTGACCTCCTGGACCTCGCGATTGTCCTCGACCAAGAGGATGCGCTCGTTGCCCCCCTGGCGCTCTTCGTCGCGCTGCGGCTCGGCGGCGGCGATCTTGCCGATCGCCCGCGGCAGATAGATCGTGACGGTCGTGCCTCCCGGCGAGTCGTTCGCCGGGCTGCTGGTCACCCGCACCGTGCCGTTCGACTGCCGCGCGAAGCCATAGACCTGCGACAGGCCGAGCCCGGTTCCCTTGTCCGGCGCCTTGGTGGTGAAAAACGGCTCGAATACTCGCGGCAGCACCTCGGGGTCGATCCCGGTGCCGGTATCACTGATCCGCAAGGCGACGAAATCGCCGGTGAGGTCGTCGAGCAAGTCGTCGGGCGACAGGTGCGCATTGCTGCCGGCAATACGGACCGTGCCGCCGTCCGGCATCGCATCGCGCGCGTTGACGACGACATTGACGAGGGCGAGCTCGAGCTCGGGCACATCGACGAGCACCGGCCAGATCCGCTCGGGCAGCTCGAACACCAGCTCGATATTCTTGCCGGCGGAACTCGTCAGCACATCGCGCGAGGCGGCGAGCCGCTCCCGCAGGTCGATGACGATCGGGTTGAGCGTCTGCCGGCGGGAGAAGGTGAGGAGGCGACGCGTCAAGGTCTCGCCGCGCGAAGAGGCGTGCTCGATGGCCTCGACCGCGCGCAATGACGGCGGATCGACCAGCCGGCGCTTGACGAGCTGGGTATTCGCGCCGACCACCATCAGCAGATTGTTGAAATCGTGCGCGATCGCGCCGGTCAACTGGCCGAGCGTTTCGAGCTTTTGCGACTGCGCGAGGCGATCCTGGGCGCGCCGCAGGCTCTCCTGCGCCTGCCGCCGCTCGGCGATGTCGCGCGTCACCTTGGCAAAGCCGATAAGCGCCCCCTTCTCGTCGCGGATTGCGCTCAACGCGACCATGGCCCAGAACCGCGAGCCGTCCCTGCGCACGCGCCAGCCTTCCGCTTCGTAGGGCGTGCCCGCGGCGGCCTGGGCCAAAGCGCGCCAGGGGACGCCGGCCTCGCGGTCCTCCGGCGTATAGAACTGTGAAAAGTGCCGGCCGATAATTTCCTCGGCCCGGTAGCCCTTGATGCGCTCGGCGCCGCTGTTCCAGCTCGACACGATCCCGTCCGGATCGAGCATGTAGATCGCGTAGTCGACGACGGCATCGACCAGCAGACCGAAATGCAGCTCGCGCTGGCGCGCCGCCTCCGCCGTTTCCCGCTGAGCGTTGACGTCGCGCCCGATGACGTAGATGAAGCCGTTGTCGTCCCGCGACATCGTCCAGGAAATCCAGCGCCACAAGCCATTTTTGTGGCGAAACCGGTTCTCCATCCGCACCGTCGGAGCGCCGGCGGCGAGCCGCGCGCGCCCGGCCTCGGAGTGCGGGGCATCGTCCGGATGGCGCAGCTCGCTGACATGCATCCGCATGATCTCGTCCTCGCCCCAGCCGAGCAGCTCGGTCCAGGCCGGGTTGACGCTGAGGAAATAGCCCTCGAACGTCGAGACGCCGAGCAAATCCTCCGACACCTGCCAGATCTGGTCACGCTCCTGGGTGCGCTGGTTGACCGCCGACGAGAGCGTGCGGTTGCGCGAGCGCAGCGCCGCTTGGGTGCGGTGCTGCCCGGTCGTCTCCATCGCGTTGACCAGCACGCCGCCGATCCTGTTCGGCGCGGTGACGTCCGGGATTGGGCTGCAGCTGATCGTGAACCAGCAATCCTCCAGACGGCCGCTGCGACGCCGCAGGCGCCACAGGTGATCCTGGGCAAAATAGCCCGGCTGCTCGCCGCGCAGGATCGCCGCGGAGACAGGAAGGACTTCGTCCAGCACTTCCGGCCAGACCTCGGCGAGCGGCTTGCCCCACGCAGCCGGATGTTTGTCGGCGAGGATGTCGCGATAGGCGTCGTTGTAGATGTGGATCAGCTCGGGGCCCCAGCGGATCGCCATCGGAAAGCCGGAGGCGAGGATCATGCCGACGCTTTGTTTCAGCGCGTCGGGCCAACCGCCCGCATCGCCGAGCGGCGTGGCGCGCCAATCCGTCCGGCGCATCCGCTCCCCCGCTTCTCCGAAACGTTCGATGTCGAGCAGCCAATCGGCGCTCATACCGTATCCTGATCCACGCACCTAACCATCCCCCGGGGTGTTATCACATCGCTGCCCGCTCACAAAATCGGCGGCCGGGAAACGTTGCGGTCGGCCCGCGGCCCCATGCGCCACGCCAGTTGCACGACGCCCGGCCGGGCGGCGAGGCCATCGAGCCAATCCTTCGGCGCCGGTCCTCCCGCCGGCGCGCGCCAGTGCAGCTCGTAGAGTATCTGCCGCCGCGCCGGGTTCGTCTGAACCGTCGAGCCCCGCTCGACGAGTCGATAGCCGCGTTTCGCCACGTCGCCCGCCAGACCGTCGCCCGTTAGACCGTCGCCCGTTAGACCGTCGGTCGTCAGACTTTGGAACCTCGGGCTGTCGCCCTCGACAATGAGGTCGATCGTCGCCCGGCGGTCGACCGGCAGATAGTCCTCCGCGCGCTTCAGCAGCGTGAGGACGAGAAAGCCGATAATTGTCGCGGCGATGCCGAGCGCCAGCTGACCGCCACCGAAGCACAATCCCACGACCGTGACGAACCACAGGGTCGCTGCGGTAGTGACGCCTTCGATAAGGCTGCCGCGATGGAGAATGGCGCCCGCGCCGATAAAGCCGATCCCCGTCAGAATGCCGAGCGGATATCGCGCAAGGTCCAGGACCGCAAAAGAATCCCATGCCTTGCCGCGCGTATCGAGCAGCAGGTTCGACTCGATCATCGCCACCGAGGCGGCGAGACAGACGAGCAGCGTCGTGCGCAGCCCGGCAGGATGTCCCGTCTCGCCGCGGTTCCAGCCGATAAGCGCGCCGGCGAGGATGGTGAAAAACAGCCGGACGCCGACCTCTGACCAGTCGAGGGTCAGCGGCATCTAGCAACGCCGGGGCGCGCTAGGCATGAGCGCGGGCGGCGTTGCGCTTGCGCGTGGCGGCGGCCTTCTTGGCCGAGGCGGAGCGCGCCGCCGCGGAACGCGAGGCAGACGCCGCGCCGCCGATCCGCCCGCCCTTACGCGAGGAGGCATGGCTTTCCTCGTGGCCGCGGCCGGAGCCGGACTTTTTGCCGCCCCCGCTTTCCTTGTTGACGGTCGCCCAAGCGCGCCGTTCGGCTTCCTTGTCGGACACGCCACGCTTCTCGTAGCCTTCGGCGATATGGTCGGCCTTGCGCTCCTGCTTGTCGGTGTATTTCGACTTGTCGCCTCGCGGCATGACAACACCTTCTCCAAATGCTCTTACCCGAGACCTCAACTCCCCGGCGGCCCGATGGTTCCGGAGATGGTTCCCTCAGGGCGCCTTGCCCTCGGCCGCCTCGCCGGGGTCTCCGTCGTCGAGCACCCGAGCGATCAGCCGGTATTTGACACGGGCATTGGTCATGTCGCGGAAGAACGTCACGAGGTCGTTCCACGGGTCGTTGACCTTGGTGAGGCCCGAGACGAAGGCGACGACGGTGCCGATTTCGGTTTTCCCTTCCATCACGAACCAGCCGCCGACGAACAGGATACCGACCGTGCCGAAGTGGTAGAGCAGGTTGATGAGGAAATTCATCGCGTATTTGCGCCAGTAGATCTGGATGTTCAGCGCGTAGACGCTGCGCACGCGCTGCTTGTAGGAGCGCCCTTCGCGCTCAAGAACGCCCTCAGCGGTCTCGGCGACGATGTCGGCGGAAAGCCGCCGCATCACCTGAATGCGCGCGGCGGTGCGCCGGTTGATCGCGCTCTGCACCAGCGGCACGATGGCGCATTGCGGCACGAACAGCGCCAGCGCGACGAGCGCCATCCACGGCTGCAGGTAGATCAGATAGGCGAAGACGCTGATCAGCACGCCGCCATGCAGCACCGGCTCCGAGAAGCTGGTCGCGACGAAGAGGCCGACCGGGTCGGCCTCGCTCAAAATGATCGAAATGCCGACGCTCTCCTTGGCGGTGGCGTCGGGCTCGGGATGGCGCAGCGCCGCGGTGAAGGTTTCGAGCCGCAGGCGCCGGCTTGTCGCCTCGCCCACCGAGTTGCGGTAGACGTTCCAGGCGAGTTTCGCCAGTCCCTGCACCAGTGCGGTCACGGCATAGGTGCCGCACAGCCAAGCCAATAGCCCAAACGCTTTCTGGGTGATCGCGTCGTTGACGATGCGCCGTTGCAATTCGAGCGGCGCCAGGTCGAGCAGAAAGATGAAGACCGACAGCAGCGCCAGCAGGATTTGCGAATGCTTGCTGGTCGCCCAGATATAGCCGTAGAGGCCCGTGGCGGCGAACTTGCCGGGCGAGAGGCCGGGCGCGGTCGTCGCCGGCCCCGTCGCCGCGGGCATGCGGCGTCGGGCGCGCTTAACGGCGGGGCGGCGCCCGGCACCGGCTGTCTTTGCCGCGGTCTTGCTCGTGGCCATGTCAGTGCAACGGCCAAAACAACATGATGAGCGGCACGCCGAGCGCCACCACCATGACCGAGAGCGGCAGGCCGAGCTTCCAGTAATCACCAAAGCGATAGCCGCCGAGGCCCATCACCAGCGTGTTCGACTGGTGGCCGATCGGCGACAGGAAGTCGGAGCCGGCGCCGAACGCCACCGCCATCAGGAACGGGTCGATCTGGCAGCCGATCTGCTGCGCGAGGCTGGCGGCGATCGGCCCCATGACCAGCACCGCCGCCGCGTGGTGGAGGATCGGCGTCACCAGCATGGTCGCGGCCATAAGCGCGGCGAGCACCGCGAAACTCGGCAGATGCGCGACATGCGTCGCAAGCGCCGTGGCGATCAGCTTGGCGGTGCCGTTCTGCTGCACCGCTTCGCCGATCGGGATCAGCGCGCCGATCAGCACGAGGATCGGCCACTCCGCCGCCGTGTACGCCTCCTTTAGAGTGACGAAGCCAAGCAACACCAGCGCCAGCGCGGCGCCGACAAAGGCGATTTGCGCCGGCACCCATTCAAAGCCGGTGACGATGACGGTAACGGCGAGGATGGCCAGCGGCACGACAATCCGTCGCTTGCGGCCGAGGTTGAGCGTCCGCTCGGCGAGCGGCAGGCAGCCGAGCGCGGTGAGAATGTCGGGCAGTTGGCCGGTATGGCCCTGCAGCACGATCGTGTCGCCGGCCTTGAAGCGCGCGTTCCGCAGCCGCGTGCGGCGCAAAGTGCCGCGCCGGCCAATCGCCAGCACATTGACCCCGTAACGCTCACGCAGATGCAGCGACGCGGCGGAGCGGCCGATCAGGTCGGAACCGGGGGCGATGACCGCCTCGATCGTGCTCAGCGGGCGGTCGTCGGGCGGTGGCCGCTCGGGCGGCTGTTGCGCCGAAAGCTTGCGTTTGCCTTCATGAACTTGCGGATTGCGCGCGGCCACCGCCAACACTTTCTCGGACGCTTGCTCCGGCGGTTCCTCGGTGCCGACCAGCTCGAGATTGCCGTCGCGGGCGAATTGTTCGAGCGTTTGCGGGTCGGCCTCGACGACCAGCACATCGTCTTCATAGAGCTTCCACCGTCGGGTCGGGATTTGCCGCCGACCGTGCGCGCGGATCAGCCCGACAACGCCGAGCGCGCCGCCGTTGAGCTTCTCGACGTCGCCAACCGTGCGGCCGATAAAAGGCGATTTCGCGGTGATCCGCAGCTCGCCGGTGTAATCCTCGATTGTGAAGTTCATGCCGCTCGCCGCCCCGCGTCGATGCGGCAAGAGGCGCCAGCCGAAAGCGAGGAACAGCACCCCGACGATCGCGAGGCCGGCGCCGATCGGGGTGAAATCGAACATCTGGAACGGCTTGCCGCTGATCTGCTGGCGCACCGCCGATGCCAAGAGGTTCGGCGAGGTGCCGATCAACGTCATCGAGCCGCCGAGCAGCGAGGCAAAGGACAGTGGCATCAGAAATTCCGACGGCGGGCGCTTGTTGCGCCGCGCGACCTGGACCGCCGCCGAGACGAAGATCGCCAACGCGCCGACATTCTTGACGAACGCCGACAGCACGGCGACGCAGGCCACCAGCACGCCGACCTGCGAATCCCGTGTTCGCATGGTCGGGCCAAGCCGGCGCAACAGCACCTCGACCGCGCCCGACTGGCCGATCGCGACGCTGACGATCAGCGCCGCGCCGATCAGCGGCAGCACCGGGTTGGCAAAGCCGTTGAACGCCTTGTCCGTGGGCACGATGCCGGCGGCGACGGCGCCCAGCAGCGCCAGCAACGCGACCACGTCGTAGCGGAGCCGGTCCCACAGGAACAGCACCACCAGACAACCCAGAATGATGAGGGTGAAGATCTGGTCGCGGCTCAAGCGGCAACCTTGCCGCCGCCCCGATCCGCGATCGCGGCGGCTCGGCGCGACCCATCGTCAAGCATGCGCAGTTCGTCCCCAGTGCCCATGGCATTGGGCGAACAAATGCGAACCGTTGCCGTTCCTTATTCGCCCTCCGCGGGTTCGCCGACGGCCGGCATTTCGATGCGGCCAGTACGACCGGATCGCGTTAAGCTTTTCCGTATGTTGGATTCATCAAGTCGCGCCGCCGCGCCGCAGAGAAGCCGCACAGCGCCGCTGTGCGGCCTCTACGCCGCGCTCGGTCTTGCCAATGTCGCCGCCTGGGCCTGGGCATGGACGCTGTTCGCCAACCGGCCGGCGCTGCTCGGCACGGCATTTCTCGCCTGGGTGTTCGGCTTGCGTCACGCGGTCGACGCCGACCACATCGCGGCGATCGACAACACCGTGCGCAAGCTGATGCGGGACGGAAAACCGGCGCTGTCGGTCGGGTTCTTCTTCTCGCTCGGTCATTCGACGGTGGTGGTGCTGGCGGCGGCGGCGATTGCCGCGGGGGCCGGCTTGCTGCATCCCTGGCTCGACTCGCTGAAGCTGATCGGCGGCACGGTCGGCACCGCGATCTCGGCGGCGTTCCTGCTGCTGATCGCGCTCGTCAATCTGGCGATCTTTCGTGAGGCCTGGCGCAGCTTCCGCCGCGTTTCCGCCGGCGCCGCGCTCGACGCGGCGGCGCTGGACGAGATGCTCGCCGGGCGTGGGCTCCTGACCCGGCTGTTCCGGCCGCTGTTCCGCATGGTCAGGCGAAGCTGGCACCTCTACCCGGTGGGGTTTCTGTTCGGGCTCGGCTTCGACACGGCGACCGAGATCGGCCTGCTCGGCATCGCCGCGACGCAGTCGGCGCAGGGTCTGTCGCCATGGCAGACCATGGTATTCCCCGCGCTGTTCACCGCCGGGATGGCCCTGATCGACACCAGCGACAGCGTGCTGATGGTCGGCGCCTATGGCTGGGCGTTTGTCGAGCCGCTGCGCAAGCTCTGGTACAACCTCGCGATCACCGGCGCGTCGGTGGCGGTGGCGCTGCTGATCGGCGGGGTCGAGGCGCTCGGGCTTATCGCCGACCGGCTTGCCCTGGATGGTCGGTTCTGGTCGGCCGTGGCCAGCCTCAACGACAATATGAGCAGCTTCGGCTTTGCGGTGATCGCGATCTTCGCGCTCGCCTGGGGCGGCTCGGCGCTGCTCTTCCGCTGGAAGGGTACGCGGGCGCCGGGTTAACTCGGCTTCACTCCGCCGACTTCGGCGACGATCTCGAACGAGCGCTTGCGCTTGTCGTGGTCGTAGATATTGGCGGTGACCATCAACTCGTCGGCGCCGGTGCGCTGGACGAAATCCTCGAGCCCGCGCCGCACCGTCTCGGGGCTGCCGACCACCGCGGAACCGAGCGCGTCATCGACGACCGCGCGCTGGTAAGGGTCGAGCGAGGCCTCGAAATCAACAACCGGCGGCGGCACTCGGCTTGGCGTGCCAGTGCGGTTGTTGAGCGTCGATTGCTGCAGCGACGAGAACAGGAACCGCGCCTCGTCGTCGGTATCGGCCGCGACGCAGGTGATGCCGAGCATGAGGCGGGGCTGGGGCAGCCCGTGCGTCGGATCGAAGCGCTCGCGATAGATCGCGATCGCCTCCATCATCGCGGCCGGCGCGAAATGCGAGGCGAAGGCGAAGGGCAGCCCGAGATAGGCCGCGAGCTGCGCGCCGAAGAGGCTCGACCCCAAAATCCAGATCGGCACCTTGAGACCCTCACCGGGCACCGCGTGCAGCCGCTGCCCGGGCTCGGGCGGCTCGAAGTAACGCATCAGTTCCACGACATCGCGCGGGAACTGGTCGTCGCCGGCAAGCAGGTTGCGGCGCATCGCGCGCAGCGTGAGCTGATCCGAGCCGGGGGCGCGGCCGAGCCCCAGCTCGACCCGGCCGGGATGCAGCGCCGCCAGCGTGCCGAACTGCTCGGCGACCATGATCGGCGCATGGTTGGGCAGCATGATCCCGCCGGCGCCGATCGTGATGCTCTTGGTGCCGGCCGCGATATGCGCCAGCGCCACCGCGGTCGCCGCGCAGGCGATGCCCGGCAGGTTGTGATGCTCCGCCATCCAATAGCGGCGATAGCCGAGCGCCTCGACATGGCGTGCGAGGTCGAGCGAATTGGCCAGCGCCTGCCCGGCATCGCCGCCTTCGACGATCGGCGACAGGTCGAGGATCGAGATCGGGACCATACGGGTATCTTCGCTCTAGAGTGCGGAGAGGGCAGCGACAGTTGGTGGGTCCTATTTGTCGATAGCCTGTCCTGCTGCCCTATTTCGGGTCGGGCCAGCGGGTGTCGCGGGCGACATAATCGGCCATGCGGATCGCGGTCGCCAGCTCGGCCGGCGAGGCCATCGGCGGCTTGGCGCCGCCCTTCAGCCCGGTGAGCGCGGCGCGCACCGCGTGGACGCTCGCGGCGAGGATGTCCTGCGGGTAGACGACAATCTTAATCCCAATTCGTTCCAGCTCGGCATCGCCGGGCATGAAGTGCTTGCCGGCCGGCGAGGTGACGGCGAGCGACGGTTTGCCGCCGGCGGCGTCAATGCCGGCGCGCATCTCGTCTTCGGATTGCGGCGAGTCGAGGAAGAGGATGTCGGCGCCCTCGGCGGTGAAGGCCTTGATGCGAGCCAGCGCTTCGTCAAAGCCGCGCGAGGTGCGCGCGTCGGTGCGGGCGAGCAGCAGAATGCCCTCCTCGCGGCAGGCCTCGACCGCGGCGCGGCAGCGGAGGATCGCCGCCTCGCGCTCGACGACGAGCTTGGCGCCGCCATGGCCGAGCGGGCGCGGCCAGATCTTGTCCTCGATCAGCACCGCGGCGGCGCCGCGACGAGCATAGGCGCGGATCGTCTTCTGCACGGCGAGCGCGTTGCCGTGGCCGGTGTCGCCGTCGGCGAGCCACAGCACGCCCGGCGCGGCGGCGATGCAGGTCTCGACCGCGTCGGCCATCTCGGCGAAGGTCACCATATCCTGGTCGGGCATGGCGAGGCGCATTGCCGAGATGCTGGAGCCGGAGACAAAGCCGGTCTTGAACCCGGCCTCGCCGATCAAATGCGCGCCGAGACCGTCGCCGCAGCCGGGCATAACTTGAAGCCGAGGCTCGTCGAGAAGCGCCTTCAACGCGGCGGCGTGCGGCTGCATGGCGGTTCCTTTCGTCGTTGCCGCCGCAAACTAGAGCGGCAGATGTTGGTCGATCCAGGCCTTTGCGTGGGCGAGCACGCGCTCAACCGACTCCGGCCCGCGCGACAAGCCGTCGGCGCAGAGAAAATGCACCTGGCGGATGCCGATCGTCTCGAAGATCGCGCGCAGGTAATCGGTAAGGAAATCCGGCTGGTAGCCGCCGCTCATGTAGCCGCCATGCGAGGTAACGATAAATGTCGGCCGGTCGCGAAGTTGCCCGATCTTGCCCTCTGGGGTCGAGATGAAGGTGCGGCGGATGCGGACGATATGATCGATCCACGATTTCAGGGTCGAGGGCACCGAGAAATTGTTCATGGGCGTGCCGATCACGACAAAATCGGCGGCTTCGAGTTCGCCGATAAAGCGCTCCGACAGCGCGAAGCGCGGGTCGGCGCCATCGACCGACGGGGTCAGGATCGCCTCGTAGAGGTCGAGGTCGGGGTGCGGCGGCGGGTCGGCGGCGAGGTCGCGGTCGATGATCTCGGCGCGCGGATGGAGCGCCGTGAGGCGTGCGGTCACGTCGCGGGCGATACGTCGGCTGAACGAAGCGGGGCGCGGGCTTGTCAGGATTTGCAGGATCGTGGTCATTTTCCAACCTAGCCGCCGGCCGGGAAGCTCGACACGGCCAGCCTCATCTTGTTGAGAAGACCAGTTCGCCTCTGCCCGGCCGAGCGCGCCTCGGTCATGGTGTTTCTCTCGATCAAGTGCGGTCGGGCATCCGCCCGACCTTCGGGCCGGTGCCGCTCGGCAAAAAACACGTTATCGTGCGAGAAGACGGCCACGAAAGGAAGCGCGATGGCACGGCTCGACGGTAAGGTCGCGTTCATCACCGGCGCGGGCACCGGGATCGGACGCGCGACGGCGATCCTCTTCGCGCGTGAAGGCGCGCGGGTCGTCATCGCCGATATCGATGCCGCCGCCGGCGAGGAAAGCGCGCATCTCGCCGGAGGTGGCGCGATCGCGATCCGCACCGACGTGACCGATGAGGAAAGCCTCAAGGCTGCGATCGGCGCGGCCGCCGCGAAATTCGGCCGGCTCGACGTGCTGCACAACAATGCCGGCGGCTCGACCGCGGCGGACAACACTGCGGTGGAGGCGCCGCTCGACGAGTTCTGGCGGGCGATCAAGCTCGACCTGTACGGTACGTTCCTTGGCTGCCGGCTCGGCATTCCCGAACTGATCAAAGCGGGCGGCGGGTCGGTCATCAACATGAGTTCCAACGTCGCGCTGATGGGTGTGCCGGGCCGCGACTGCTACACCGCCGCGAAAGGCGGGATCGCCGCGATTACCCGCTCGCTCGCGGTCGCCTATGCGGCACAGAAGGTACGGGTCAACGCGATCGCGCCGTCGGCGACGATGACCGCGCGGGTGCGCCGTCTGGTGGCCGGCAACGCGGCGCTGACCAAGCTCGCCGACTCGCATCTGCTGGGACTCATCGAGCCGGAAGACATCGCCGGCATGGCGCTCTATCTCGCGAGCGACGAAAGCCGCATGGTCACCGGCCAGGTGCTGCCGGTCGACAGCGGCGTGACAATCTCCTGAACCCGAGGAGCCAAATCGCATGACCATCCATAAGATCAGCAGCCCTCATGTGCCCGACCCGCCGCCGGAGACCTGGTCGAACTGCCTGGTGGTGGACGGCGTCGCCTATTTCGCCGGCGCGACCGCCCCCGGCGCCGGACCGGACGAATACGCCCAGGCCAAGGGCATCCTCACCAAGATCAAGCATCTTGTCGAAGCCGCCGGCGGCAGCATGGCCGATATCGTCAAGGTGACGATCTTCGTCACCGACATCAAAAACCGCGAGCAGGTGTGGCGGGCGCGACGCGAATTCTTCACCGGCGATTTCCCGGTCTCGACGCTGGTGCAGATCGCCGCGCTCGCCACGCCCGAGACCAGGGTCGAGATCGACACCATCGCGCATATCGGCGCGAGCCGGCGTTAGCGCGGTATGGTCAATATCCTCGCGATCCAGCGCATCGGCGACGCCGACAAGGCCAGGATCGAGGCGGTCGATCCCAAGGTGCGGCTGGTCGAAGCCGGCGGCTGGTTCGACGGCGAAATCCGCGAGACCTGGCCGGCGTTCACGACGCAGCGCTATATCGGCCGCAACGCCAACGGCGAGGGGACGCGCGAGGATCGCGACAGGCTGCTCGGCGAGGCCGAGATCATCCTCGCCGGGTTTCCGTTTCCGCTCGATCTGCGCGCGCGTTCGCCCAAGCTTCGGTGGTTTCACCAGCGGCCGGCCGGCGCGAGCAATTTGCTGATCGGCGATCTGTGGGGCAGCGACGTCATTGCCACCACCTCGCGCGGCGCGGCGAACGCGCTGCCGATCGCCGAGTACGCGATCGCCGCGATCCTCTATTTCGCCAAGGGCCTCAACCGTGCCGCGGTCGATCGTGCGGAGGGCGCCTTCGACCATCGCGGCTATCGGTCGATCCTCGTCGAGGGCAAGACCGTGTGCGTCGTGGGCACCGGCGGGATCGGGCGCGAGGTCGGCCGGTTGTGCGCGGCGCTTGGCATGCGGGTTGTCGGCACGCGGCGCAACTCCGGCGGCGACTTGCCGCCCGGCTTCAGTGAGATCGCCGGCGCCGGCGATCTGGACCGGCTGCTGCCGGAGAGCGACATCGTCGCGATCTGCTGCCAGTGGACGCCGGAGACGACCAAGCTGTTCGATGCGCGGCGCTTCGCGGCGATCAAGCCCGGCGGCATCGTCGTCAATGTCGCGCGCGGCGAAATCGTCGACGAGGAGGCGCTCGCCGACGCGATCGAAAGCGGGCACCTGCGCGGCGCGGCGCTCGACGTCTATGTCGGCGAGTTCGAGCGCCCGCCGCCGGCGCGGCTGTGGGCGAACCCCAAGGTGCTGATCACCCCGCACACATCGAGCATCAGCGACGCCGACGACCGGCACGGCGCGATCGATTTGTTTTGCGAGAATTTGCGGGCTTATTTGGATGGGCGGCCGTTGAAGAACGTCATCGACTGGGACGCGGGGTATTAGATGAACCTCGCGGCGCTGCTGTTCGATGTCGCGCGGCGGCAGCCCGAGCGGCCGGCGGTCAGCGATGACCAGCAGGCGTGGAATTATCGCGAGCTGGCCGAACGGGTGGCGCGTGTCGCCGGCGGGTTGCGCGGCATGGGCCTCGCTTCGGGCGACCGGGTGCTGCTGAGCCTCGAGAATTGCGGCGAGTTTTTCGAGCTGCTGTTCGGTTGCTGGGCGGCCGGGCTGTGCGCGGTGCCGGCCAACGCCAGGCTGCACCCGCGCGAGGTCGCGTACATCGCCGAGAATTCCGGCGCCCGGCTGCTGGTCACCACTCCAGGCCTGGCAGAAGATTTGACGCCGCTCGAAGGCACGAGCGCTTCTCTCGACCGGGTCATCGTTACCAAAAGCTCCGATTATGCCGCGCTGCTGAAGGGCGGAGCGATAACGCCCGAGCCGGGTTCGCCGACCGATCGCGCCTGGCTGTTCTACACCTCGGGGACGACAGGGCGGCCGAAAGGCGCGGTGCTGACCCACCGCAACCTGCTGTTCATGAGCCAATGCTATTACGCCGATATCGACCTGCTCGACGAACGCGACACGCATCTCCTGGCGGCGCCGGTGTCGCACGGCGCCGGGCTCTACGCGCTGCCGTCGATCCTTAAGGGCGGGCACCAGATCGTGCTGCCGCATTTCGACATCGGCGGCATCCTCGACGTGATGAGGCGGCACGAGCGCGTGTCGCTGTTCGCGGCGCCGACCATGCTGACCCGCCTGGTGCAGGCCCCGGAGGTCGCCGCCGCCGACCTCGCCCATCTGCGCACGATCTATTACGGCGGCGGGCCGATGTACGTCGCCGACCTGGAGCGTGCGCTGGAAATTTTTGGCCCGCGCCTCTACCAGCTCTACGGCCAGGGCGAGTCGCCGATGACGATCACCGGGCTCGACCAGCGCCTGCATGCCGACAGCGCGCATCCGCGCTGGCGGGAACGGCTCGCCTCCTGCGGCTATCCGCGCAACGGGGTGCTGGTGCGGGTGGTCGACGAAGGTGATCGCGACGTGCCGCCCGGCGAGATCGGCGAGGTCATCACGCGCAGCGACTGCGTGATGGACGGCTACTGGCAGAACCCCGAGGCCAACGCCGAGACCTTGCGCGGCGGCTGGCTGCATACCGGCGATCTCGGCAGCATGGACGAGGACGGCCTCCTGACGCTGCGCGACCGTTCCAAGGACATGATCATCTCGGGCGGCAGCAATATCTATCCGCGCGAGATCGAAGAAGTGCTGTTGCGCCATCCCGGCCTGGTCGAGGCCTCGGTGGTCGGCCGGCCGCACCCCGACTGGGGCGAGGAGGTGGTGGCGTTCCTGGTGGCGCGGCCCGGCGCCGAGGTCGCTGCAAGCGAACTCGACCGGCTGTGTCTCGACCACGTCGCCCGTTTCAAGCGGCCGCGCGCCTACCGTTTTGTCGACGCGCTGCCGAAGAACAATTACGGCAAGGTGCTGAAGACCGAGCTGCGCAAACTGCTCGAGGCGCAGGAGGATTGAACCCAGGCGCTTCAATTGTCCCATAAACTGCGCGGCGAGCATCACAAACCGACCCTGTCCGGGTTCTTTTTCCTGTCTGCGGGATGGATGTCCATTTCCCAGGTGGGAACGAAATAGGAACTAAATCCGGATTGTCAAGCGCCGCGACTCAAAATTTTGACTCGTCTCCTTCCTGGGCGTTTAGGGATTTCGAGCCACGCCCTTCATCCGGTCGGACAAGGGGCGTGGTCGTCGTTTGCGTTAGCGGGTGAATGGCGGGCGGTTGTAATGCGACGGCGGGATCGGGTGACCGGTCGGATGGTGACAGCCTTGTGACGGGACCGCCCCTTCAGTGCAGGGGCCGAGGCCGCTGGTATAGGGATGCAGCGCGACATCGGCATCATAGCCCGCGGGCACCCGGTAGTGAGGAGCGGTGACGGCGCGACCCGGAACGACGATGTCGGGGAGGGTCGTGACTTCCGCCGGCGCTCGGTAGGGCGGCGGATAGACCGTTTGCGCCAGGGCGCCGGCAATCCCCACGGTCGACATCAACACCCCAAGCGCGGCAGATTTAATCGCGATACGCACATCTTCCTCCAATACCAACCTGTAAAATATAACAAACTCCATGGCTTCGCGTTCCGCTTTGATAACAGTAATGAAATGTAATGGAAGGGTGAGACCAAAAATTCAAACGCTCATTAAGTGCCGCTTTCCGGAATTAACAGGTGAAATCCCGGGACACAGCCAAACCAAGCGTATCGTTCGCCAAATACTTTTTATAATCTTTGGCGGACACCACACGAAAACAGTCGACGTTTTTGACCCTCGGAACCTTCCGTCGGAACGGCGCTTTACTGGAGAGGCGCGCGGCGGCTCATAGAGTGATGCCAAATAGGGTGGCCGCGCTCCGAAGATAATCGCGATTCCGTTAGGGAGACGAACATGGCCCAACTGGTCACCCCCACTCCGACGGAGCCGGTCTTCGCGACGAAGGGCCGGTCTCTCGTCGGCGACCGGCTCGTCGGCTTCATGCTGGCGCACGAACAGTTTGTGGTGCCGGAGCTGGTCAAGCTTGCCGAGGCGGCGGCGCGGTCCGGCTTCGGCCTGCTGGCGACGAGCGACCATTTTCAGCCTTGGCAGGCGAATGAGGGACATAGCGGCGAGGCCTGGGTGACGATGGGCGCGATGGCCGGACGCATCGAAGAAGCGTGGATGGGCACGACGGTGACCTGCCCGATCCTGCGCTATCACCCTTCGATCGTCGCCGAAGCCTTTGCGACGTTGAGCCAGCTTCACCCCGGCCGGGTCTTTCTCGGCGTCGGCTCGGGCGAGGCGCTCAACGAGAACGCCGCCACCGGTGACTGGCCGGTCTGGCAAGAGCGCTGGGAGCGGCTGAGCGAGGCGCTGACGATCATTCGCGGCTTGTGGTCGGGTGATCCGGTGGCGCATC
Organism: uncultured Alphaproteobacteria bacterium; assembly: GCA_963712835.1. Lineage (GTDB taxonomy): Bacteria > Pseudomonadota > Alphaproteobacteria > ATCC43930 > CGMCC-115725 > DATARH01. The sequence continues at coordinate 54,415 of CAVQJJ010000006.1, forward strand.
GCGGCAAGCACTACACGGTCAACGGCCGGCTTTACGACCCGCCGGCGCAACCCATCCCGATCCTCACCGCGGCGAACGGCAAGAAATCGATGCGGCTCGCCGGAAAGCACGGCGATGGGCTGATCACCGATCCGCTGACCTGGCGCCAACACAAAAGCGAGTGGGAGGCCGGCGCCCGAGAGGCCGGCAAAAACCCCGCCGAAATGCCGGTGCTGGTCGAGCAATTCGTCGTCGTCGGCGATGAGTTCGATGCTCGCGCGCCAGCTCAGCTGTGGCGCTTTCTGCCGAGGGCGTTCAAGAGCTACTACGAAATCACCGACCCGGCGGCGATCCAGAAGCGCGCCAACGCCGAGTTGCCGATCGACAAGGTGATCGCCGATTGGACGGTCAGCCCCAGTCCGGAGGAGCATGTCGCCGCGATCAACGAGCTGTTCGACAGCGGCGCGACCATCGTCAACATCCATTCGGGACAGGCCGATCAGCAGAAGGTCATCGAGTTCTACGGCAACTATGTGCTGCCCGAGCTCGCCGTCCGCCCGCGGGTCGGCGTAGCGCATTGAATGACCTTCTCGCGTCGCCGATCGCCTCGCTCGCGGCGCTGCGCCGCGAGGAGGCGCAATGCCGGCGCTGCGACCTTTATCGCGGCGCGACCCAGGTCGTACCCGGCGAAGGCGAGGCGCACGCGGCGCTGATGCTGGTCGGCGAGCAGCCCGGCGATCGCGAAGACCGCGCCGGCCAGCCGTTTGTCGGGCCGGCCGGACGCGTTCTCGACCAGGCGCTGGCCGATGCCGGCATTCGCCGTGCCGACGCCTTCGTCACCAACGCCGTCAAGCATTTCAAATACGAGTTGCGCGGCAAGCGCCGGCTGCACAAGCGGCCTGACGCGGGCGACCATCCACCCGTCGCTGCCTGCGAACCGAGGCGGAGAAGCACGCCGAATACGGCCGCTTTGTCGGCGACCTGCGGGCCGCCGCGGCGCTTGTCGGTTGAGCGTTTAGCTCACTCGCCGCCCTTGGCGAGGCTGTCGCGATGCTTGCCGACGTCGTCGGCGCTGACGGCCGTCGCGGCGTTGCCCCAGGCATTACGGATATAGGTGAGCACGGCGGCGGCTTCGCGGTTGTCGAGCGTCTGGCCGAAGGCCGGCATCGACGGCGCGGTCGGCGCGCCGCTGGTGGCGACGCTCTGCGTCCCAGCGAGTACGACGCGGATCAGCGATGTCGGATCGGTGGACTGCACCGAAGCGGAACCCGCCAAGGCCGGGAACAATTTGGCGATGCCCTTGCCGGCGGCCGCGTGGCAGGCCGAGCATTCGTCGGCGTAGATCGCCGCGCCGGCCTTCATCGCCGGGTCGGAGGTCGCGACCGGCGGCGGCGATTTCTCGTTCGGCGCGGGCTGGTCTTTGAGATAGGCGGCGACCGCATGCAGGTCGGCGTCGGTCATCTTGCTGCCGGAATGCGTCACCACATCCGCCATCGGGCCGGTCGCCGCCGTGAAGCGATTGTGCCCGGTCTTGAGGTAGGCGACGAGATCGTCCGCCGACCACGAGCCGATCCCCCGGCGCTGATCGGTGGTGAGGTCGGGCGCGAACCAGCCCTGCAGCGCGTAACCCTGCAACCGCTCGCTATTCTCATCCCCGCCGGCGATATTCTTCGGCGTGTGGCAGGCGCCGCAATGCATCAACCCCTCGACCAGGTAGGCACCTCGGTTCCACTCGGCGTTCTTGTTCGGGTCGGGCTGGAAGGCCCCCGGCGTGAAATAGAGCTTGTTCCACGCCGCCATGTCGGTGCGGACGCTGAGCGGAAACGGCAATTGATCGGCCTTGACGCCATTGGCGACCGCGGGGACGGTCGCAAGATAGGCGCGGATCGCCAGCACGTCGTCGCGGCTCACCTTGGTGTAGTAGACATAGGGCATCGCCGGGAAGAGATGCGCGCCGTCGCGGCGTATCCCTTGCGTCATGGCGCGAACGAAATCGTCGTCGGTCCATAGGCCGATGCCGGTTTCGTTGTCGGGCGTGATGTTGGGCGAGATGACGAGGCCGAACGGCGTCTCGACCGGCAGACCGCCGGCGAAGTCCTTGCCACCGGGCTTGGTATGGCACCCCGCGCAATCGCCGGCCGCCGCAAGATAGCGACCGCGCTCAATCTGCGAGAAATCCTGTCCGGTATTGCCGGCAAGGGCGGCGCCGGCGACGGTCGCGGCGGCCGCGGCCGCGAAAACAGCGAGAAGTTTACGCATCGACCAGCGGTCCGGGGTTTTTCAGGTAGCGTTCGCGGATCGCCTTCGCCGACCAGTAGGCGAGCGCGCCGACCGTGCCGGTCGGATTGTAACCGGCGTTCTGCGGAAAGGCCGTCGCGCCCTGGACGAAGAGGTTCGGCACGTCCCAGCTCTGCAGGTATTTGTTGAGCGCGCTCTCCTTGGGGTTGCTACCCATGATCGCGCCGCCGCAAAGATGCGAGGTCTGGTACTTGGTGACGTCGTAGGGGCCCTTGCGCGGCCGCTTATCGACCCGATTGGCGCCCATCGCCTTGATGATCTCGGCGTAGCGGCCGGTCAGAAACGCATTCATCTTCAGCTCGTTGTCGGGGAAATCCATCGTCAGCCGGACAAGCGGCCGGCCGAACCGATCCTTGTAGGTCGGGTCGAGATCGAGATGGTTCTGGCGGTAGCTGTAGCAGGAGCCGTGCACCCCGGTGCCGGCGTAGACGGTGCTAAGATAATTGTCCCGCATCGCCTGCTTCCATTTGGCGCCCCAGGCGGGAGTGCCGTCCGGCACCGCGTCGATGAATTCGATCGGCCGGCCGTTCGATTGCACCTGGCCCACATAGCCGCCGCCGACAAAGCCGTGCGGGCCGTGGTCGAAATTGTCGCCGTTGAATTCGTCGATGCACATGCCGATCGCGCCCGACGCGATGAACGGGTTGAAATTGAACTTGGATTTGTCGAAGAAGCCGAGCGCGGTCGAGACCGTCTGGTGCGTGAAATTGCGGCCGATCTGTCCGTCGCCGGTGTCGGGATCGTAGATCTTGCCGATCCCCGAGAGCATCAAGAGCTGCACGTTCCACAGCTGGAAGCCGCAGAGGATCACCAGCTCGGCGGGCTGTTCCCATTCCTCGCCGGAGCTGTCGACAAAGGTGATGCCGGTGGCGTGCTTGCCCGAGGCGTCGAGGTTGATTTTCGTCACCTCGCAGTCGGTGCGCGCGGTGAAATTGGGCTTGCGGAGGAGCGTTGGCAGGATCGTCGTCTGCGGGCTCGCCTTCGAATAATTGGCGCAGCCGAACCACTCGCAAAAGCCGCAATAGGTGCACGGCCCCATCTCGACCCCGAGCGGGTTGGTATAGGCCTGTGACAGGTTTCCCGAAGGCTGCGGAAACGGCTTGTAACCAAGCTCGGCGGCGGCCTTGGCGAAGAGCGTATGGCTGAACGGCTGCTTTTGCGCCGGTGTCGGGTAGGGACGCGAGCGGGGCCCCTCGAATGGGTTGCCGCCAGCCTGGATCGCGCCCTTGAGATTGCCGGCGGTGCCCGACGTGCCGCAGAGATACTCGAACCGGTCGTAATACGGTTCGAGCTCATCATAGGTGACGCCCCAATCCTGGATGGTGATGTTGGGCGGCAGAAAACTGGCGCCGTAGCGCTGAGTCAGGTGCGATTTTACGGTGAAGTCGGTCGGCAGAAACCGCCAGGTCTCGGCGTTCCAATGCACGCCGGCGCCGCCGGCCCCGTTGCCGAGCATGAACGCGCCCCAGTCACGTACCGGCAGCGCGGTCTGGCTGGCATTGTTGCGGAAGGTCAGCGAGACTTGCGCGGGACGAAGGAACAGCTCGTGGCGGATGCGGTAGCGCAACTCGTCAGGCGCATAGGAGGGCGGAAAATCGGTCGCCGTGTCGCGCCAAGGCCCGCGCTCGACCGCGACGACATCGAGGCCCTCGTCCGCCAGCTCATAGGCTAGGATCGAGCCGGTCCAACCAAGACCGATGATCGCGACATCCTTGGCCGGCAGTTTCTTCGCCATCGCCTCAGCCCTCCTTCCATCCGGGGTGGTCGGAGATGCCGATCGGCGGCAGCGGAAATTTCTCGTTATGGCGGTCGACCCAGTCGCGGTAGTCGTAGCGCGCGCCGGGGAAGCCGATCATCTTCCACGCAGCCATGTCCTTGTTGCCGCCATAGAGCGGGTCGGCGAAAAACCCCTGCTGGGTGTCCTTCAAAAGCTGCTTGAAGAAGCTGCCCTTCTCGTCGCCGAGGTCGATGGAGCCGTCCTCCAGTCCGGCGATGATCTTGTCCTTGTCGTCGTCACCCAGTTCAGTGAAGCGCTTGCCGCCCATCGTCTTGCGGCAATGGTCGTCGAGCGCGGCCAGCGCCTTGCGGTAATGGTCGGCGGGATCGACCGGCGATTGCGGCCCTTGCTCCTTGGTGCCGTCGTGAAACGGCCCGCTGGTGTAGAGCCCCTCCGAGCGGCCATAAGGTCCGGAAAGCTGACGGTCGATGAAGACGGCGCAGCCGGCATCCTTGCCGCCCGGCGTTTCGGGGTCGGGCGGGATCAGCCGGTCGACCAGCGCCTCGACCGTCGCCGCTTCGTCATTGCTGAAGTACCGCCAGCCGCTCTCGGTGATTTTCGCCGGCGGCGAGGTCTTGTCCGGCATCCACGGCAGCGCGCCGTTGATGATCGCCGCATGCCCCCGCAAGGGAACACCGCCCAGTGCCAGCGCCATCGCGCCCAGCACGTCCCGCCGTCTCGGCCGCGCCATTTCACCTCCCTGGTTTTCTCTAGCAACGGAGTGAACCAGGGGTGGTTCCCGACATATATGCCCGCCCTTGTCGCACGATAATGCCGCAGGGCCATGCCGCGGCGCAGGCAACGTGACTGTTGGGCCGCCGCGCAGGATTTGTCCATGTTTAGAATAGGTTGCCTAATATGCTGCTATGTTTTTTGTTATTTCATTAAGCCGGCATCGATCAATTGTGGGTTTTGCACCTTCCAGTGCCGGAATTTGCCGGTACAGGTCCGGAATCGTCATCCCGGAGCACGAAGTCCGTAGATAGTCTCGCTGGCGCGATTTCCCTGGTTGCGGCCTTTCCTTTATCGTCGTCATGCACATGGCCGAGGGTCGAGCCAGTGCGCTGCCGGAAATCCTTGCCTGCTGCACGACAATGCCGGTGCACGTCGCCTGGAGCGGCATGCTCATCGAGCGGGCATTCAATTTCTCGCGCCCGGCGTCGATCCGAGCATTTCTCCGCCGCTCGCAAGCGATGGGGCGATACCCGCCGAATAGGCGTCGCGCTATCCGCTGGTCGGCACTGGCCTCGCGCCTTGGGCGGCTTTCGCAGACTCGACGAAATCGAGCGTCGGGATTCCGGCCGCGGTGCGGCGCAGTTCGTCGAGGTCGAGAATAATCACGACCTGACGGTCAAGGAGGACCAGCCGCTGCTCGCGCATGAGGCGCAGCGTGCGGCTGACATGGACCATAGTGATGCCGAGATGATCGGCGATCTGCTCCTGGGTCAGCGGCAAATTGAAGGCCGGGCGGGAGATCAGTTCACGCCGCCGCAATCGGTCGTAAACGTCAAGGATCATCGAGGCGAGGCGGCCGCGCGAGTCGAACCGGGTGATGGCCGTCAGGTGACGGTCGATCCGCCACCGCTCTTCCGCCGCCAGCGCCAGGATGCGCAGGCAAATACGCGGGTCGCGCGCCAGCTCGTGCATCCTGTCGGCCTTCAAGAGCCGGTAGCCGAGCATGCTGGCCGCGACGATCTCGTGGTCGCATCGCCCCAACACGGCATTGCCCGCGCCGATAATGTCCCCCGGCAGCAAAATGTCAGCGATCGACCGCCGGCCATCGGGTAGCGCGGTGGACTGATAGGCAACGCCGCGATGGATGAGCATGGCCGGCGGAGCCGATGCGCCGGCCGGGATGACGACCGTGTCGCGGTCAGCCGAAAGTGCCGGGGCCTCTAGAAACGCGCGGCGCAGCAGCCGCGCTCCCGTCAGAAGATCCTCGGACAGCGCCGGCGCGTAAATCGGTCCCAGCTTTGGCAGAACCTCGTCCCGTTCGATCGTCGGCCTCCGGTAGCAGGAGGAAGTGGTTCGCCGCGGTTTTCAAGCGCAGGATGCTCGATTGGTCAAACACCGCGGCAAGGATGTGGTTTCTCCCGATTTAATTCCGCAACAATTTAACGTGGGTTAGCGCGGCTGCTTTCGGCGGACGCTACGATACTTCGTATGGATGAAGATGGCGAACGTCTGCGGCGACGCACCGCCGCCTACCGCCGACCGATGAGGGCCGAGGCGGATACTCTACACATTGCACAGCTTCTCAAGCAGGTGCAGGACGACACCGCCGCGTCGGAACCCGCAACCGACGTGCCGCTAGACCTCGGCCCCGCCTATCTTCGCAGCCGAGCCGCTCACTTCCGGGGAATTGCCGAGCGGCAGGCCGATCCGAACCGGGCAAAGCTCTTCACCGATCTGGCCGCTTCGTTCGAAAAGCACGCTCACCTCAAAGAACAGGGCCCATACCCGCATCAGACCTAGCGGGGCTTTTGTCAGCGCTCGCCATTTGCCGCCAAGTCCTTGATGCGGTCCAGGCCGGCGGTCGATTGCACCCGCATCAGCGCACCCGATAGCGCTCGGCGTCGCGCGCCTTCAACGCGAGGCCAAAGCCGGGACGCGACAAATCCGGCGCGATGCGGCCGTCGCGCGGCGCCGGTGCGCCGTCGAACAGCATGCGCTCGATGCGCACGTGGTCGTGAAACCATTCGAGATGCCGCAGGCGCGGCGCGGCGCAAGCGGCATGAAGATGCAAGGCCGGCGCGCAATGGCCGGACAGATCGACGTGATGCGCTTCGCAGAGCGCGGCGACCTGCAGAAAGCCGGTGACGCCGCCGCAGCGCGTCACATCGGCCTGCAGCACATCGACGACCGGCAGCAGGCGGTGGAAATCGTCCAGATTGTAGCCGTATTCGCCGGCGGCGATGTCCATGCCCTTCGGCGCCGCGGATCGCATCAGCGCCAGGCCGAGGACATCGTCGGAGGTGACCGGCTCCTCGAACCAGGAGACGCCATGGTCGGCGATGCGCTCGGCGAGACCCAGCGCCTGCTTCGCGGCGAACGCGCCGTTGGCGTCGACAAAGAGGCCGGCGTCGCCGATCGCGCGACGCGCTGTCTGCACCCGGTGGGGGTCGCGCCCGGGTTCCGTCCCGATCTTCATCTTGACCGCCCGGCAGCCGTCGCGCTCGACCCAGCCGGCGAGCTGATCGCGAAGCTGTTCGTCGGAATAGCTGGTGAAACCGCCGCTTCCGTAGACTTCGACGCTGTCGCGGCAGCGGCCGACCAGCGTCGCGACGGCCACGCCGAAGAGCTTTGCCTTCGCGTCCCACAACGCCGCGTCGACCGCGGAAATGGCGGTGGCGGCGAGCCCGGAGCGCCCGAGATTGCGGATCGCCCGCCACATCGCGACGTTCGCGCCGGCGATGTCGAGCGCCGAGCGGCCGGCGACCGTTTCGGCGAGCTTCTTCTCGATCAGCGCGACGATCGAGGCATCGCTGTAAGTGTAGCCGATCCCCTTCTCGCCGCCGGCTTCAAGCTCCACGACAATCAGCGTGGTGCTGTCCCAGGCGAGGGTGCCGTCGGCCTCGGGTGCGTCGGTCGGGATCGTGTAGGCCAAAGCCGTCACCCGACCGATCGACGCGTCGTCGGCGAACCCTTTCGGGCGCATCACTTGCCCTTGCCCGGCAGCACCGACGCCAGCACTTGGCGCGCGGCGCCGAAGACGCCATCGCCTGGGTAACCGTAGATGCGCCTGACGCCCCACTGGTAAAGGCGCTCGACAAAAAAATCTTCGACGGTCTTGGCCATGCAATTAGACCTTATCGCAAAGGTTTTCTCGGAAAGGTCAAAGGAAACCTTCGGCCTGGCTGCCCCGTTCAACGTTGCGTCGAGCAGCGCGGTTCCTGCGTCTTGGAGCTACAGACGGTGAGCAAACGGATCGAGGATTACGCTTTGATCGGCGACCGCCGGAGCGCCGCCCTGGTGGCGCGCGACGGTTCGATTGATTGGCTGTGCTGGCCGAATTTCGACAGCGATGCGTGCTTTGCCGCGCTGCTGGGCGACGAAAGCCACGGCAGCTGGCGCATCGCGCCGACCAAGGGATCCGCCAAGAAAGCCAGGGACAAAATATCGCGGCGTTATCGCGGCGACACGCTGATCCTCGAAACCCGCCACGAAACTTCGACCGGCGTCGTTTGCATCACCGACCTGATGCCGATCGGTACGAAGCATCGCGCCGTCATTCGCCAGGTGACGGGCGAGAGCGGCGAGGTCGCGATGGCGTGCGACCTAGCGCTGCGCTTCGACTATGGCAGCATCCCACCCTGGCTGCGGGCGGAGGCTCGGACGGTTTGTGGGGTCGTGGGACCGGACCTCGTCGTGCTGCGCGCGCCGGTCGATGTGCATCGCCGGCGCGACCGCATCGTCGCCGAGTTCACCGCCAAGCGCGGCGAGACCGTCACCTTCACGCTGCAATACGGCGTCGCGCACCAGCCCGAGCCGGAGCCGCTCGACGCCGCGGCGGCGATCGCCGCGACCGACAGATACTGGCGCGAGTGGATAAGCCGGTTTCGCGCGCCAACCGATTGGCCCGATGCGGTCAAGCGTTCGCTGATCACGCTGCAAGCGCTTACCGAGGCCGAAACCGGCGGCATCATCGCCGCGCCAACCACCTCGCTGCCGGAGGTTCCGGGCGGCCACTGCAATTGGGACTACCGCTATACCTGGTTGCGCGATTCGACCTTCGCGCTGACCGCGTTCCTCAACGCCGGTTACCGGGAAGAGGCGGTCGGCTGGCGCGACTGGCTGCTGCGCACCGCGGCCGGCGTGCCCGGGCGGCTGCGCACGATGTATCGCGGTGACGGCAGCCGCCATACCATACCCTACGATGTCGACCGGCTGCCGGGCTGGGAGGGCAGCCGGCCGGTGCATGTCGGCAACCCGGCGGCCGATCAGTTCCAGCTCGACATTTACGGCGAGGTGCTCGACTCGCTGCACCTTTGCGAGCAGGCCGGGCTGCACGACCGCCCCTGGGACATCGCGATCGAGACCGAGCTGGTCTCGCATCTCGAAAAGGTCTGGGAAAAGCCGGATCAGGGGATCTGGGAGTCGCGCGGCCCCGCCCGGCATTACACGCATTCGAAGGTGATGGCCTGGGTCGGCGTCGACCGCCATCTCAAGCTCAAGGATATCGACGCGCCCCGCCGGCGCGAGCTCGAAGGCCTGCGCGAGCGGATGCACGCCACGATTTGCCGCGACGGGTTTGACGGCGGGCGCAACAGCTTCATGCAGACGTTCGACAAACCGCGAGTGCTCGACGCCACCCTGCTGATGCTGCCGCTGGTCGGGTTTCTGCCGATCGACGACCCGCGCATCGCCGGCACGATCAGCGTGGTCGAGGCGGAGCTGGTGGAGGACGGGCTGGTCCGCCGCTGGAAGCGGGAGGACGGCCCCGACGAAGGCGCTTTCATCCCCTGCACCTGCTGGCTTGCCGACTGCCTCGGTATGCAAGGGCGGGATCGCGAGGCGCGAGCCTATCTCGAGCGGGTCATCGGCCTCGCCAACGATGTCGGTCTGCTGGCGGAAGAGTGGGATACGCGCGCCAGCCGAATGCTGGGCAATTTTCCCCAGGCGCTCAGTCACCTCGGGTTGATCAACACCGCGCTCGGCCTGTGCGGCCCCGTTCTGCAGCGGGGCGGCGGATAGTCCTCCGCTCCATTTCGTGTCCAGCGCCGCGACCGTGGCGTCCATTGCGGTCGGCCAAACTGCTCCATGACGAATTGTCCGACCCGTTCCCGCCGGAACCGCCCAATCTGAACGCTGTTTCCGTCCTGTAACGCACATCCCGGAGACGAGATTGGCGCCGATTTTCGGTCCAGGAGCCAACCTGGTTGCCAAGCTTGTCCTCCTCGCGGCCGGAGGCTGCCTTGTCGTGGTGTTCTTCATCGGCTGGGTCGGCCCGTCGACCGGATGGGCCACGCGAGTCGGATTTCACGTCAACCAGCCGGTGCCGTTCAGCCACCAGCATCATGTCGGCGGGCTGGGGCTCGATTGCCGCTTTTGCCACACGACGGTCGAGACATCGGCCACCGCCGGCATACCGCCAACCTATACCTGCATGACCTGCCATTCCCAGCTATGGACCAACGCCGCGGTGCTGGCGCCGGTGCGCGCAAGCCTCGCGAGCGGCAAGCCGATCCGCTGGGTACGGGTCAACCAGTTGCCCGACTACGTCTATTTCAACCACTCGATCCATGTCGCCAAGGGCGTCGGCTGTGTCACCTGTCACGGCCGGATCGACCAGATGCCGCTGACCGAAAAGGGCGCGAGCCTCCGGATGGGATGGTGCGTCGATTGCCACCGCAATCCGCGGCCCTATCTGCGGCCGCATGACGCGGTGTTCGACATGGGCTGGCAGCGCACCAAGGACACGCCATCGGGCGACGAGTTGTTCGCGCAGTACCACATCCACGGTCCGGCCGAACTGACCAGCTGCTCGGTATGCCACCGATGAGCGCGCTCGACCGGCGACGCCTGTTGCAGCTGGTTGCGGCCTCCGCCGCGCTGACCGGGCTGTCGGGATGCGGGCCGTCGGAGACGCCGGAGCACATGACGCCGCGCGTCGACCAGGCGCCGGGAGAGGTCGCCGGCGACGCGAGCTATGTCGCGACCGCGGTGGTGCAGGAGGGATACGCGACCGGCGCGATCCTGCAGCACCGCATGGCCCGTCCGGTGAAGCTTGAAGGCAACCCCGATCACCCGGCGAGCCTTGGCGCCGCCGACGCGCCGATGCAGGCGACCGTGCTCGATCTTTACGACCCGGGCCGCTCAGCCGCGGTGCTGAGCGCTGGGCGGATCGCCGACTGGAACAAGCTGACCCTGACGCTTGCACAAAAGCGCCGACAATGGTCGAAGGATGACGGCGGAGGGCTGTGCATCCTGACTGGCCGCATCACTTCGCCCAGCCTCGCGGCGCAGCTGGCCGCACTGCTGAAGCAGTATCCGGCGGCGCGCTGGCACCAGTGGGAACCGCTGTCACGCGACAATGTCGCGGCGGGGGCGACGCTGGCCTTCGGCAAGCCGGTCGATACGCTGCCGGTGTTTGACAAGGCCGACGTCGTGCTCGGCATCGAGAGCGATGCGATTTCGGCCGCACCGGGCCACCTCGCTTTCGCTCGCGCGTTTGCCGCTAGGCGCCGCGCGGCGGAAACCGGCGACGGCAAAATGAGCCGGGTCTACGCGATCGAGGCGACCCCGACCCTCTTCGGCGCCGCGGCGGATCACCGCTTCGCACTGAAACCGGCCGAGATCGAGATTGCGCTGCGGGCAATCGCGGCTGCGGTCAATGCCGGGGCGGCGGAGTGGCGCAGCGGCGAGCGGCCCGGCTGGGCCGATGCCGTCGCGCGCGACCTCGCCGCGCATCGCGGCGCGGCGCTGGTTCACGCCGGGCCGGAGCAATCGCCGACGATCCATGCACTGGCGCACGCGATCAACGCCGCGCTTGCCGCGCCGGTCCGCCTTATCGATCCGGTTGCCGCAAACACCGGCGGCCTGCCCGAACTGGCGGCCGACATGCACGGCGGCAAGGTCGAGACCCTGCTGATCCTCGGCGCGAACCCGGTCTACGACGCGCCAGCCGATCTCGGCTTCGCGGAGGCACTCAAACGGGTGGCGCTGTCGATCGAGTTGGCGACGCATGTCGATGAGACCGCGCTGGCCGCGACCTTTCATGTGCCGGCGCTGCATATGTTCGAGGATTGGGCGGACGCACGCGCGTTCGACGGCACCGCGACGATCCTCCAACCGCAGATCCAGCCACTCGTGCCCGGCCATTCCGCCGCGGAGATGCTCGCGCTATTCGCCGGGACGGAAAATTTCACCACGCGCGGGCTCGTGCAGGATTATTGGCGACCGCGAGCGATGGGCGATTTTGAGGCAGCTTGGACGGGGTGGCTGCGCAAGGGCGTCGTCGACAATAGCGCCGCGCCGGACACCGCGGTCGCGATCCGCCCCGATTTCGCGACGACGCTACCAAAGCCAGCCCAAGCCGCAGCGGGTCTGACGGTATTGCTGCGTCCCGACCCGTTCCTGCGCGACGGCGCGCAGGCCAATAACGGCTGGTTGCAGGAATTGCCGCGGCCGCTCACTCGGCTGACCTGGGACAACGCCGCGCTGATCGCGCCGGCAACAGCCCAGCGGCTGGAGGCCCGTGACGGCGACGTCGTCGAGATCGCCGCGGGTGGCGGCAAGATGCGGATCCCCACCCTTCTGGTGCCGGGCCAAGCGGAAGACTGCGTCACCGTATCGCTTGGCTATGGCCGCAAGGCGATTGGCGCGGTCGGCGAAAGCATCGGCAGCGATGCGGGGCCGCTGCGCACCACGAGGACATTATGGCAGGCGGAGGGCGCAACCCTTCGCGCGACTGGTGGCCGAGAGCGTTTGGCGACGACGCAAGGGCACCAGACGATGGATGGCCGCGACATCGTCCGCACCATCGCCGTTGACGGCCTGCCGAAAGCCGCCCCGCCGCCCGAGCACGCGTCGCTCTATTCGCCCTATCCCGAGGGCGACAATGCCTGGGGGATGGCAATCAGCCTCGGCTCGTGCATCGGCTGCGGCGCCTGCACGGCGGCGTGCCAGGCCGAGAACAACATTCCGGTTGTCGGCCGCGATCAGGTGATGGCGGAGCGGTCGATGCATTGGATCCGGGTCGATCGCTATTGGGACGAAAACGCCGCGAAGCCTGGCATCCTGTTCCAGCCGGTGCCGTGCATGCATTGCGAGGACGCGCCGTGCGAGGTCGTCTGCCCGGTCGAGGCGACCGTGCACGACACTTCCGGGCTCAACGTCATGGTCTACAACCGCTGCGTCGGTACGCGGTTCTGCTCGAACAACTGCCCCTACAAGGTCCGGCGCTTCAATTTCTTCGCCTATTCGGGCCGCGACCCGCGGCCGGCCGTCTCGTGGAACCCCGACGTCACGGTGCGTTCCCGCGGCGTCATGGAGAAATGCACCTACTGCATCCAGCGCATCCGCGAAGCCAAGATCGCCGCCGACCGCGACAACCGGGCGATCGCCGACGGTGAGGTCAAGACCGCCTGCCAACAAGCCTGCCCGACCGAGGCCATCGTCTTTGGCGACCTCAAGGATGCGCAAAGCGAGGTCCGGAAGCGCAAGGCGAGCCCGCTCGACTACGCGCTGCTCGAAGAGCTCAACACCCGTCCGCGCACCACCTACGCGGCGCGCGTCGTCAATCGCAATCCCGAGATCGCGGAGGGCTGATGGCGACAATCGACCCCGCGCCGGTGATGCTGCCCGGTCAGGATCTCGCGACGATCGACGACGCCGTCGGCGATGCGGTGCTGCGACCCCGCGAACGGCTCGGGCCGCGTATCTGGTGGTGGGGCGGGTTCACCATCGCCGTCGCGTTTACCGCCGTCTTCATCCTCGCCGTCGAATATCTTTTTATCGCCGGCGTCGGCATCTGGGGCATCGACATCCCGGTCGCCTGGGGCTTCGCCATCGCCAACTATGTGTGGTGGATCGGCATCGCCAGCGGCGGCACGATCATCTCCGCACTGTTCTACCTGACGCAGTCGCAGTGGCGCTCGGCGGTCAACCGCATCGCCGAGAGCATGACGTTGTTCGCGGCCGCCGCCGCCGGGGTCATGCCGATCCTCCATCTCGGCCGTCCGAGCTTTTTTTACTGGCTGTTCCCAATTCCCAACACGATGGGGTTGTGGCCGCAGTTCAAGAGCCCGCTGTTGTGGGATTTCTTCGCGATCCTCTCCTACGTCACCGCATCGATCCTGTTCTGGTTTTTGGGTCTGCTGCCCGATCTGGCAATGGTGCGCGACCGGGCGACGACGCGGCGCAGCCGGCTGGTTTACGGCATTCTCGCGATGGGCTGGACCGGCTCGCACCGGCAATGGCGGCTGCTCAAAACCGCTTACGGCCTGCTCGCCTCGCTGATGGCGCCGCTGGTCGTTTCGGTGCACTCGATCGTCGGCCTCGATTTTTCCGGCGGACTTCTACCCGGCTGGCATTCGACACAGTTTTCGCCGTTCTTCGTGTTTGGCGCGGTGCTGTCGGGCTTCGCGATGGTGTTGCTGATGGTGGTGCCGCTGCGCCGTCTCTATCGGCTCGAAGCCTACATTACCGAGCGGCATGTCGATCTGCTGATCATCTTCCTGCTGCTCTGCAGCCTGCTGCTCGCCTATTCCTATTTCGTCGACACGCTGCTGCCGTTCTACGGCAACGACAAATTCGAGCGCGCGACGCAGCTGCACCGCTTCACCGGCGAGTGGGCCTGGTCATATTGGGGCGCCTGGAGCCTCAATGTCGTCATCCCGCAAATCCTGTGGTTCCGGCGGCTGCGCCGGGACTGGCTGATTTGCCTGATCGCATTCGGCGTCGTCGTCGGCATGTGGTTCGAGCGGGTGATGCTGGTGGCGTCCTCGCTCTATGAGGATTTTCTGCCCTCCGCCTGGGGCCATTTCGTGCCGACGCTGTGGGATTGGCTGACCCTGTTCGGCTCGGCGGGGATGGCGGCTGCGGGGTTTTTCCTGTTCCTGCGCTATCTGCCGGTGGTGTCGGCCTTCGAGATGAAGGAAATCCTTCCGCCGGCAAGCCGTCACGGGAAGCGCCGCGGATGAGCGGGCTTGCCGCCGAATTCGCCGCCGAGGCACCGTTGGTCTGCGCCGCGGAGCGGCTGCACGTGGCAGGCGTGCGGCGGGTTGAGGCCTATACGCCCTACCCGGTCGAGGCACTCAACGAACTCCTGCCGCGACCGTCGAATTTCCTGCCGGTTCTGGTCTTCGCGGCGGGGATTTTAGGCCTGGCCGGCGGTTTTATCTTGCAATGGTATGGCGCCGCCGTGTCCTACCCGCTCGACATTGGCGGGCGGCCGCCGGCAAGCTGGCCGGCCTTTATCCCGATCGCCTTCGAGATCGCCGTATTGTGCGCGGTCTCGGCCGGTTTTTTCGGATTTTTCGCCGCCGCACGCCTGCCGAAGCCGTATCAGCCGATCGCCGCGCTGCCCAATTTCGACCGTGCCTCGCAAGACCGCTTCTTTCTGGTCGTCGACGAGGCCGACCCGCGTTTCGCGGAAGCGGACGTCGCCGCCATCCTCGGAGAATTTCCATGCCGCGTCGTGCAGTGGCGGCCGTGAGCCTCGGCTTGATCGCGGCCGCGCTTGCGCTGGCGGGGTGCGACAAGCAGATGGCGAAGCAGGACAAGGACAAGACCTGGCACGCCGCGCAGGCGCTGCCGAACGGCCTGCAATGGCCGCTGACCCCGCCCGACGGCATGGTGGCCCGCGACGCACCGGCGCCGCCGCCGAAATTGTCGCTCACGCTGCTGCAGCGCGGCCAAGCGCGCTACGAGGTCGATTGCGCACCCTGCCATGCCGCGACCGGCGACGGCGACGGGATGATCGTCGAGCGGGGCTTCCCCAAACCGCCGCCGCTCGACGACAAGCGCATCGTCGCAGAATCGACGCAGCACTATGTCGACGTCATCACCAATGGCAGCGGCATCATGTATTCGTTCGCCGAACGCGTCGCGCCCGGCGACCGCTGGGCTGTCGCCGCCTATATCCGCGCCTTGCAGCGGGCGCGCGGCGCGACTGTCGCCGACGTGCCGGCGGACCAGAAAGCGGCACTGCAATGAGGCGCCTGATACGCTTCGACCTTGTGCTGGTGGCGGCGCTCATCGCCGCTGCGCTGGTGGTGCTGATCGCCGTGCGCCATACCGACGCGGCCGCGCAGGCCTGGCTCGCGGCGTATCTGTTCTGGGCCGGACTGCCGATCGGCGCGCTGTTCCTGGTGCTGACACACGGGCTGACGGGCGGCGAATGGGGGTTGACCCTGCGCCCGGCGCTGTTGGCGATGCTGCGCGCGATGCCGCTTTTGGCGCTGCTGCTGATCCCGGCCCTGTTCGGCGCCAGGCACATCTACCCCTGGGCAATGGCACGGGAACACGGCTGGCTCGCGCTACCGTTTTTTGTCGGGCGGGCGGTGGTCTATGTCGTGCTGTGGAACGCCATCGCACTGAGCGCGATGCGGCGGATGCGGCCTGACGGCTGGCTGCCGTCGGGATTTGCATGGCCGGCGCTGATCCTGCTCTTCGCCAGCACGACGCTGGCGGCGTTCGACTGGATCATGACGCTCGAGCCGCACTGGACCTCGACGATCTACGGCCTCATGGTGACCACGGGCTGGACGATCAGCGCGCTTGCTGCGGCGCTCGCTCTCGCCGCCGGGTTCGCGGCGCCCTTCGCGGAAGAAGCGCTCGACGCCGCGGCGCGCATCCTGTTGGCGCTGATCTATCTGTGGGCCTACCTGTCGGTCGTCCAGCTGATCGTCATCTGGGAGTCCGATCTAGCGCACGAGATCCCCTGGTATCTGCGGCGCTCCGCCGATGGCTGGCAATTCGTGGCGTTGGGCATCGCGGCGTGCGAGTTCGTCGTCCCCTTTTTTACCCTGATCTGGCGGCCGTTGCGCCGGTCGCGGCAAGCGGTGCTGGCCGTGGCGCTGACGGTTCTCGCGGGTCACGTGGCGGAAATCTGGTGGCTGACGATGCCCGATTTCACCCGCGGTTTTGGCTGGGCCGACGCGCTGGCGTTCATCGCAATCGGCGCCGCGTTCCTGTTTGTCGGCGGGCGTGACTTCGACTTCCGTCTGCCGCTTGAGCCGAGGCCACGCGGTGCCGGCCAGTAGGAGCCCGCGCAACCCCGGCGCCGCGGGCGAGCACAGCCACGCGCGGCCGTGGCTCTGCCGGGTGCTGGCGGCGGGGCTCGCGGTCGTCGGAATTGTCGGCGCTTTCCGATTGGTGAGTGCGCGGGATTTTAGTTCCGCCTCAGTTCGGAGAGAAGATTCGGAGAATTCGGGCGGCGCGGTCGAGAAAACCGACGCCCCGCTGTGGTTGTATGCCGCTCTCGCGGGTGGATTGGCGGCGTTTCTCATCGTTTCCGTGGTCGCGCTGCGCTTCATCTACCCCAGTTCGGTCTCGGGGCCGAGCGACGCGCCGCATGGCGAAAGCGCAAAGCCGGCGCTGCAGATCAACGCGCCCGCCGACCTCAAAGCGCATCGCGTCGCCGAGCAGCGTGCGCTGACCAGCTTTGGCTGGGTCGACCGGCAGGCGGGGGTGGTGCACATCCCGATCGGCCGGGCGATGCAGGATGTCGCGACCTACGGCATCAAGGATTGGCCGGAGAACGCCCAATGACGCGTCTCGCGCTCGTCCTCCTGGCGATGCTGCTGGCGACGCCGGCCAGGGCGGCGCCATCGGGCATTCCCGCTGCCGACTTCGCGTCTTTCGCCTTCGACCAGCATCCCGGCGCGCAGCTGCCGCTCAACGTCACGTTGCGCAGCGGCGGCGGCAAACCCGTGAAGCTCGGCAGCCTGTTCGACGGCAAGCCGGTGCTGCTCGATTTCGAGTACGACCGCTGCACGACCCTGTGCGGCGTGATGCTCGACCAAATCACCACGGCGCTGCGGTCGCTGCCGCTCAAGGCCGGGGGCGACTACCACCTCATCGCGGTCGACATCGACCCCGACACGACCCCACAACAAGCCGCGGACTTCGCCAAGGCGCACGGAGCTGCCGGGGCCGGCATGACGGTTCTGACCGGCGATGAGGCCGCGATTCGCCGGCTCGCCGAAGCCGCCGGTTTCCCGTATCGGCGCGACCCGGCGACGGGGCAATACGCGCACCCGGCCGGGCTCCTCGTCGCGACGCCGAGCGGGGCCGTCTCGCGCTATCTGCTCGGCTTCGATTGGCGGCCATTCGATCTGCGCCTGGCGCTGACCGAAGCGGGGAAGGCGACAATCGCCGCACCCGCACAGGCGGTACTGCTGTTCTGCTATTGCTACGACCCGCAGACCGGACGCTATGACCTCGCGATCGGGCGGCTGCTCGATATCGTCGGCGCTGCGACGCTGCTGGCGATTGCCGGCCTCGTCTGGGCCGCCGCGCGACGCCGCCCGAATGGAAACGCCGCGACATGAACCCCGGCCTGCCCTTTTTGCCGGCGAGCGCCAGCTCGGTCGCCGGCGAATTCAACATCCTGTTCGCCGCGCTTCTGGCGATTGCCAGCGCGGTGCTGGGTCTCGTCGTGCTGTTGATGTTCCGCTTCTGCGCGCATTACCGGCGCAACAACGAGGCGGCCGATCGCGGCCACCAGATCGAGAAATCCTGGCACTGGGAGGTCGGCTGGACGGCTGCGTCGTTTGTCGTCTTTCTCGGCCTCTACGCCTGGGGCGCCGACATTTATCTGCGCGAGCATCATCCGCCGGCCGATGCGCAAGACGTCTATGTCGTCGGCAAGCAATGGATGTGGAAGGTCGAGCATCCGGGCGGCCAGCGCGAGATTAACGCGCTGCACGTCGCGCTGAACCGCCCGGTGCGGCTGGTGATGACGTCGCAGGACGTGATCCATGGGTTCTTCGTGCCGGCCTTCCGGCTAAAGCAGGACGTCCTGCCCGGCCGCTACGTGACCTTGTGGTTCGACCCCGACCAGCCGGGCCGCTACCGGCTTTATTGCTCGCAATTTTGCGGCACCGAGCATGCCGAGATGGGTGGCGCGGTGACGGTCATGGCGCCGGGCGATTTCCAGAAATGGCTCGCCGCCAACGCCTCCGACGCCACCCTCTCCGGCGATGGAGCGGCGCTGTTCCACAAATTCGGCTGCGCGGGCTGCCACGGCGCGGGGGCGACGGTGTCGGCGCCGAACCTCGCTGGGATTTATGGGCGCCCGGTGGCGCTGCGCGGCGGCGGGACCGCGCTCGCCGACGAGGGCTTCATCCGGGGCGCGATTCTGGAACCGGCGGAACACGCGGCCGCGGGCTATGCGCCGATGATGCCGTCCTTCGCCGGCCAGCTCGACGAGGAGCAGGTCGTCGCGCTCGTCGCCTACATCAAATCCTTGGGGAGCGCGCCGCGATGACCGCCACGACAGTCGCCGAATTGCCGCAGCGCCACGGCGACAGCTACCTCACCGACGGTACGACGATTTCATCGTGGCTGCTGACGCATGACCACAAGCGCATCGCGATCCTCTATTGCCTGTCGATCACCGTGTTCTTCTTTGTCGGCGGCGCGGCGGCCGCGCTGATCCGCCTCAACCTCCTCAGTCCGCAAGGGCTGCTGCTCGACGCCGAGACCTACAACCGCACCTTTACGCTGCATGGCGTCGTGATGGTGTGGCTGTTTCTGGTGCCGTCGATCCCGACGACATTCGGCAATTTCATGCTGCCACTGATGCTCGGCGCCAAGGATTTGGCCTTTCCCCGCATCAACCTGTTGAGCTGGTATCTTTTCGTGCTGTCGGGCCTCATCGTGCTGGGCGGGCTGATCGGCGGCAGCGTCGATACCGGCTGGACATTTTACGAGCCCTTGTCGAGCGGCTATTCGTCGGGTGCGCTCGTCGTCGTGGTGTTCGGGATTTTCGTCAACGGCTTCTCGTCGATCCTGACCGGGCTCAATTTCGTCGTCACAATCCACCGGCTGCGCGCGCCGGGCCTCACCTGGTACCGCCTGCCGATCTTCTGCTGGTCGACCTATTCGACCTCGGTGATCCTGATGCTGGCGACGCCGGTCCTCGCGGTGACATTGCTCCTCGTGGCCGCCGAGCATCTCTGGCATGTCGGCGTCTTCGATCCCAATTTCGGCGGCGACCCGCTGCTGTTCCAGCACATGTTCTGGTTCTATTCGCACCCGGCGGTCTACATCATGATCCTGCCGGGGATGGGGGTGGTCAGCGAGATCATTCCCTGCTTCGCCCGCAAGCAGATCTTCGGCTACCACTTCATCGCCTGGTCGTCGGTGGCGATCGCGGTGATCGGGTTTCTCGTCTGGGGCCACCACATGTTCGTCTCCGGCGAGAGCATCTACGCCGCGCTGGTGTTCTCGTTCTTAAGCTTCATCGTTGCCGTGCCGTCGGCGATCAAGGTGTTCAACTGGCTCGCGACCTTGCACAAAGGTTCGATCTCGTTCGAGGCGCCGATGCTTTACGCGCTCGGTTTCATCCTGCTGTTCACGATCGGCGGCCTCACCGGGCTGTTCCTCGCGACCCTCGCCTTCGACGAGCATGTCACGGCGACCTATTTCGTCGTCGCGCATTTCCACTACATCATGGTCGGCGGCATGGTGAGCGCCTATTTCGCGGCGCTGCATTTCTGGTGGCCCAAGGTGACCGGCCGCCTCTACCCGGAGAGCTGGGCGCGGTTTGCCGCGATCCTCATTTTCTTCGGCTTCAATCTCACCTTCTTCCCGCAATTCATCCTCGGCTATCTCGGCATGCCGCGGCGTTACGCGACCTACCCGCCGGAATTCCAGGTGTGGAACGTGTTCAGCTCCGCCGGCGCGTCGATCCTCGCCATCGCCTATGTGCTGCCGCTGCTTTATTTGGGCTGGTCGCTGTTTCGCGGCGAGCGGGCGCCCAACAACCCGTGGGGCGCGACCGGGCTCGAATGGCAGACCGCGTCGCCGCCACCGACCGACAATTTCCGGCAAACGCCACGTGTCACGCGGCGGCCCTATGACTACCCCAAACCGGCGGCATAACCCACGGGAGTCATGATGTCGGAGAGCGTGCTCGAAAAGCAGTTCGTCGATCTCGCGCATCAAAGCGAGACCGCGGAGCTGGGGATTTGGGGCTTTATCGCCACCGAAGTGCTGTTTCTCGGCGGGCTCTTCGCGGCCTACAGCTTCTTTCGTTATCTGCAGCCGGAAGCGGTCGTCGAGGCGGCGCGGCATACCAAGATCGTCATCGGCAGCGTCAATACCGGCGTGTTGCTGACCTCGAGCTTTTTCATGTCATGGGCGTCGCTCGCCGCCCGCGAGGGAAAAAGCCGGCTGCTGGGCTGGCTGATGCTGATCGCGGCGGGGCTCGGGATCGTGTTCATCGCCCTCAAGGGCCTCGAATACGGCCAGGAGATCGGCGAGCATCTGTGGCCGGGTCAGCATTTTTCGCTGGACGTGGCGGAACCCAGGGAAGCCGAGGTCTTTTATTTCATCTACTGGCTGCTGACGGGCATCCACGCGCTGCATCTGATGGTGGGGATTGGCGCCGTCTGCGTCATCGGCCGTCGGGCGCTGCGGGGGGAGTTTTCCGCCGCCTATCACAGCCCGGTGCGGGTGGTGAGCCTTTATTGGCACTTTGTCGACATCGTGTGGATTTTTGTGTTCGTGCTGATCTATCTGCCGGGACGAGGCGCATGAGACTGCCGATGCCGCCGCGCCGGATCGCGATCGTCTGGCTCATCCTCCTCCTCTTCCTGGGAGGAAATATCGCGCTCGCCTATGCCGGGCTCGGGATCGCCGCACCGGCGGTCCATGTCGTCATCGCCGTCGCCATGGCGGCGCTGGTGTTGCTGGTCTTCATGGAATTGGATCGCGGCGCCTCGTTGTTCTGGGTTTTCGCCGGCGCCGGATTTTTCTGGCTGGCGATCCTCTTTGCGTTGACCGCCGCGGACTACCTGACCCGCTACAATTTCGCGCCGGCGGCCGGCAGCTAGGTCGTCATCAGCACTACGCGTCGAGATCGATAAGCGCGAGACCAAGCTCCGGGCGTTGCTTGCGTCGCAGGTGCGCCGGCGCCTCGACCAGCGTCACTTCGAGCGTCGGCTGGACATCGCCCGCCAGCAGGTGTCCGCCGCGCGTCGAGCCATCGCCCAACCCAAGCACGACATGCATGTGCAGGCTCGGTTTGCCCTCGTCGTTGAGCGCGATGTCGCCGATCCCGCTCAGCACCTCGCATTGTTCATTGACCGGGATTTTCCGATAGGTTTTGGCGGCGAGGTCGAACCAACCCACGGTCGCGCCCGAGAAGGCGCCGATCGCGGTCAGCGACGCGGCGCTCAATTCTTGTTCCACCGTGAACTTGGTGATCGTGGCGAAGGCCTCCTCGCCCGGATCGAGGATCAGCACAAAGGTGCGTTCGCCGGCGCCTTCGGCGACAAGTTTCGACTTCATCTGCGGCTCCTCCGAGAGAAAAGGAGCGGCCGAAGCCGCTCCCGGAAGTTTGTCGGGCTTACCAATAAGGCGTCGCCCGATAGTGCCGGTGAATGTCGTCCTCCCACTGTCGGTCGGCCGTACCCGTCTCGAAAAAGTCGGTCGTCGCCAGCGGCGCGTTTCTCAGCTGGTCGTCGGTGACGTTGAGCTCGTAGGCATCGAGCACCTCATTGTAGCGCAACGCGTTCCACGGCAGCGCCCGGTATTCCGAGCCCATCCCGAGGAACCCGCCAAAGCTCATCGCCGCGTAGGCGACCCTGCCGGTGCGTTTGTCGATCATCAGATGCTCGATTGTGCCGACCTTGTCCCCGTCGGTGCGGCGCACCGATGTTCCCTCGACCTTGTCGCTTGAGATTAGTCGTGCGGTTTCTTGCACCGAAGCATTCGCAGCCATTTATACATCTCCTATGAATGACCAATTTACTTTTAAAAACCGATGCCGTGCTTCGGGGTTCCAATGTCAAATAAAAATCTCTGATATACGGCATGTAATACAGCCATTCTCACATGTAGATTGAAATCATCGTTCGGCAACGAACATACCGGAACAAAATCGATTATTTTTTGTTTGCCAAATCCTAAAGTTGCAACGGAGGAGAAATTGACAAGCAAAACCATAACCAGCGCGTTGGCGCTGATGATCGCGGCCGCCGCCCCGGCGGCTTATGCGCAGACTATGGCCCCGCAGAGCCCACCGAGCACCAGCCGCACGACGCACAGTTCGTTCACTACCGATAGAGGCGAGCTGCGCGCCAGTCAGCTGATCGGCAGTACCGTGTACGACGTGCAGAACCAGAACATCGGCAGCGTCAAGGACATCGTCCTCGATCGCGACGGCAAGGTTTCCGCGGTGGTGATCGATATCGGCGCGTTCCTCGGGGTTGGCGGGAAGAAAGTCGCCGTCGCCCTCAATGACCTGAAGACGACCAACGACCGGCTGACGCTAGCCCAGACCAAGTCGCAGCTGCAGTCGGCCCAAACCTACCATTTGACCAACGACAACAATCGATAACCGCCTCCTCGGGCTGCCGGATGTTCGGCGGCCCGATTTCATCGGGTCCCGATTGCGTGCACACCGCGCAAGGCTGGGAACCTTCCTCACGGCCGGCGATTTATTGGGAGGCAGCACGGCGGCACAACGTGGCCGCCCCGATTTTTAAGGGTGACCAAATGACGACACAGGTCGTTCGCGAAGGCGGC
The DNA here is from genome assembly GCA_963712835.1 of uncultured Alphaproteobacteria bacterium. Lineage (GTDB taxonomy): Bacteria > Pseudomonadota > Alphaproteobacteria > ATCC43930 > CGMCC-115725 > DATARH01. The sequence goes on from CAVQJJ010000006.1 coordinate 77,672, forward strand.
CCGGCACCGCATCGCCCCGGTCTCAGCCGACGCCTTTTATTGGGCGCGTCGACCTCCGCGGCGGCCTTGATGCCGGCGCTGGCGCTCGGCCAAGGACAAAGCCTCGGACCCTCGGCGCCGACCGCCGACCCGCGCCTCGCGGCGATTTTCGCGCTCACGATCAACAACCAGCAGCGCCAATTGGCGGTCGACCCACGTACTACGCTACTCGACGCGCTGCGCGAGCATCTCGGCCTGGCCGGCTCCAAAAAAGGTTGCGATCACGGACAATGCGGCGCCTGCACCGTGCTGATCGATGGCAAGCGTGTGCTCAGCTGCCTGACGCTCGCGGTCGCGGTACGCGGCGAGGTGACGACGATCGAGGGCCTCGCCCAGGCCGACGGACACCTCCATCCCATGCAGCAGGCCTTTATCGATCAGGACGCCTTCCAGTGCGGCTATTGCACGCCGGGGCAGATCATGTCGGCGATCGGCTGCGTCAACGAAGGCCATGCCGGCAACGATGCGGACATCCGCGAGCATATGAGCGGCAATCTCTGCCGCTGCGCGGCCTACCCGCACATCGTGGCCGCGATCAATCAAGCGAAGAACGACATGCGGAGCTGACGATGCGCCCCTTTGTCTATCAGCGCGCCGGCGATCTCGCCGACGCCGTCGGCGCGGCGAGCCAGAGCCCGAGCGGCCTCCCGCCGACATCAGCGCCGGTGCAGTTTCTCGCCGGCGGCACGACGATACTCGACCTCATGAAGCTCGACGTCATGCGGCCGGAGGTGCTGGTCGATATCAACGAGGCGGCGCCGGTGAGCCGGCACATCGAAAATCGCGGCGACTCGCTCTATCTCGGCGGACTGGTGACGATGGCCGAGGCCGCCGACCATCCGGAGATCAAGCGCAACTATCCGGTCATCGCCCAATCGCTGGTGCTGGCGGCGAGCCCGCAACTGCGCAACATGGCGACGCTTGGCGGCAATTTGCTGCAGCGGACGCGCTGCACCTATTTCCGCGACCTGTCGTGGAGCGCGTGCAACAAGCGTGAGCCGGGCAGCGGTTGCGCCGCGCTCGACGGCGTCAACCGCAAACACGCCGTGCTCGGCGTCAGCGACAGGTGCATCGCCGCCTATCCGGGCGATTTCGCGCAGGCGCTGGTGGCGCTCGACGCCCAGGCGGAGATTGCCGGGCCGGGCGGCGGCCGCGTCGTTCCGGTTGAACAACTGCATCGCGAGCCGGGAGACGCGCCGCATATCGAGACGACGCTGCTGCCGGGCGAGGTCATCGTCGGGTACCGCGTGCCTGTCGCGGCGTGGACCCGGCGTTCGCTGTACCTGAAAATCCGCGACCGCGAATCCTATGAATTCGCGCTCGCTTCCGCGGCAATCGCGCTCGATCTGGCCGGCGGCAAGATCAACGCGGCGCGGATCGCGCTCGGCGGGGTCGCGACCCGGCCGTGGCGGTCGCGCGAAGCCGAAGCCGTGTTGAACGGCAACGCGCTCGACGAAGCCTTGGCGAACCGCGCCGCCGACGCGGCGTTCGCGACCGCCCGTCCGCGCGGCGGCAACGCCTACAAGGTCGGGCTCGGCAAGCGGACGCTGGTGCGCGCGCTGCTGCAAGCCGCGACAGATCACGACCTGACCCGAGTTTTTATCTGACGGGTGGACAGATGGACGGAGCTCTTGGACAGCCGCTGAAGATCGGCATGGCCGCGCCGCGCGTCGATGGGCGGCTCAAGGTGACGGGCGAGGCGCGCTATGCCTCGGACACGCCGCTCGCCGACCCGGCCTATGCCTTTCTCGCGACCAGCGCGATCGCGCGCGGACGCATCTCCCACATCGGCGATGGCGACGCCCGCGCCGTGCCCGGCGTACTCGACATCCTGACGCATCAGAACATCGGCAACGCGGTAAAGCCGGTAAAGCTGTTCAGCGACGGCGGCTATGTCGGATCGACGATCATGCCGCTCGGCTCCGATCAAATTCAGCATGGCGGCCAGATCGTCGCCGTGGTGCTCGCCGAGACGTTCGAGGCAGCGCGCGAGGCGGCGCACCGGCTCGAGATTACCTATGACGAGGAACCGCCTTCGGCAGGCTTCGGCAGCCCCGGCGCCACGACGATCGCCGCGAAGGACGCCTCGTCGAGCTTCGAGGACCCCAAAGTCGGCGACGCCGACGCCGCCTTCGGCTCGGCGGCGGTGACGGTCGACCAGCACTATGCGACCCCGACCCAGCACCACAATCCGATTGAGCTGTTCACCACGAGCTGCGCCTGGGCCGACGGAAAGCTGACCGTGTGGGAAGCCAGCCAGAACGTCACCGGCTTGAAGAACGGATTGGCGCAGCAGCTCGGTATCGACCCGTCGCAGATCCATGTCGTCTCGCCCTATATCGGCGGCGCCTTCGGCTCGCGCGGCTCGCTGACGCAACGCACTGCGCTGATCGCCGTCGCGGCGCGCCGGCTGAATCGGCCGATCAAGCTGGTCGCGACCCGCGACCAGGGGTTTACCATCGCCAGCTACCGCGCCGAGACGCGGCACCATGTCAAGCTTGGCGCCGATCGCGACGGCAAACTGGTGGCGCTGGTGCATGAGGGCGAGGAGGTCACCAGCCGGCCCGACAACTACAAGGTCGCGGGCACCGATGCGTCGACCCGGCTCTATGCCTGCCCCAACATCGCCTCCAAAGTCTCGATGGTGCACGCCGACCGCAACACGCCCGGCTTTATGCGCTCGCCGCCCGAGGTGCCATACATTTTCGCGCTTGAATCGGCGATGGACGAGCTCGCGGTGGCGCTCAACATGGACCCGGTCGAGCTGCGCCGGCGCAACGACACCGACCACGAGCCGATCAAAAACCTGCCCTATACCAGCCGCTCGCTGATGGCGTGCTTCGATGCCGCGGCAAAATCCTTCGGCTGGGACAAGCGCAACCCGAAGCCCGGCTCGATGCGCGACGGCGACTGGATCGTCGGCTGGGGCTGCGCCACGACGCTGTACCCGACCCAGATGGGCCCCGCCACCGCGCGCGTGACGATCACGCCGCAAGGTGCGGCGAAGGTGCAGACCGCTGCTCACGATATCGGCAACGGCGCCTACACCGTGATCGCCCTGACCGCATCGGACCGGCTCGGCGTCGCGCCCGACAAAATCCTCGTCGAGCTTGGCGATTCCGACCTGCCGCCGGCGCCGGTCGCGGGCGGCTCCAACACCACCGCCAGCGTCTGCAATGTCGTCGCCAAGGCTTGCGAGCAGATCCGGTCGCGGATCGCGCAGGCCGCGGTCGCCGCCGGCGGCGCCTTTGCCGGCAAGGATCCGGTCAGCCTCACCCTTGCCGACGGCAAGTTGCAAGGTCCCGACGGAACCAGCGAGAAGCTGGAGGACGCGGTGCGCCGCGTCTCGAACGGCGCGATCGAGGAATACGCCGAAAACGTCCCGCACGGCGTGCCGCCCGAGGGCCTCGCCAAGCTCTACCAGGGCCACGCGATGCTGGCGGGCGGCGCCAAGATGAAAGATCGCATCCAGTTCGCCTTCGGCGCGGAATTCGTCGAGGTGCGAGTGCACGCCCGCACCCGCGAAATCCGCGCGCCACGGGTCGTGGGCGCCTTCGCCGCCGGCCAGATCGTCGACCCAACGACGGCCAAGAGCCAGCTGATGGGCGGCCTCATCTGGGGCGTCTCGTCAGCGCTGCACGAGGCGACCGAGATCGATCGCCGCGCCGCGCGCTACACCAACACCGACCTCGCCGAATACCTGATACCGGTCAACGCCGATGTCGACCGGGTCGAGGTGATGCTGATCCCGGAGGAGGATCACCTGGTCAACGAGCTCGGTATCAAGGGCCTCGGCGAGCTCGGCAATGTCGGCACCAACGCCGCGGTCGCCAACGCGGTCTACCACGCCACCGGCGTGCGCGTGCGCGAGCTGCCGATCCGGCTCGAAAAGCTGCTCGACGCGCCATCGATCCCTTTATGACCGGATTCGCCACGAGACTGGCGGCACCATTCGCGTAGGCGCCGCCGTTATTGGGATACGCCCGAATGGTTGGTGACGCCTCTAGTTTGGTAACCTTGTGACGATGATCTTTCCGGGACGGCAGGCGGCGCTCGCTTTGACCGCCACGCCGTCCTCAAAGGCCGAAGCGCCGGAGATGACCGGTTTCTCCCGGGTTTGATCCAAGACCCCGCAGCGAAGCTGCCAGCATCGGTGCGCCATCAATAGATATGGAAACCCCGCGACCGACTGGCCGCGGGGTTCGTGTATGACCCGGCTTGCGCCGGGATGGCGGCTGCGCCGTCAGTTCGTGAAGCGGTAGAACTTGGCCGCGTTCTCGCAGGTGATCTTGTGGATCTGGTCGGGGGTCAGCTCGGCGAACTGCTCCTCGATAAAGCGGTCCGATTCCGGCCAGACGCCGTCGGTATGCGGGTAGTCGGAGCCCCACATCATCGTCTCGAGGCCGATATCGTCGATCAGCTTGGCGCCGATGCGGTCGAACTGGAAGGTGCACTTGCAGTTGCGGCGCCAGTATTCGCTCGGCTTCAGCTTCATCAGATCGCGGAAACGGTCCTCGAACTCGAAATCCATGCGGTCGAGCGCATAGGCGAGCCAGCCCGCGCCGCTTTCCCCGAAGCCGATGCGCAGCGTCGGATGGCGGTCGAACACGCCGGCGCCGATCATCGCGGCGATGATGTTGATAAGCCCCATCTGGAAGGCCGAGACGCCGGTAAACATCGCCGCGCGGCGGACATGCGCGCTGGCCTCGGAGCGGGCTTTCGGGTTGGTGGTCGGGAAGGTGTGGAAATGCAGGGGCAGGTCGACATCGGCGACCGCCTTCCACAATTTCTCCCAATCGGGGTGCCACATCGGCACCATGTCCCACGAGCATGACAGCTCGAGGCCGCGCAGGCCGAGCTTGGCGACGCGGTGGATTTCCTTCACCGCCTCATCGATGTCGCCATAGGGCAGGCAGGCGAGCGGCAGCTGGCGCTCGGAGTGCTTGGTCCACACCGCCTTGAGCCAGTCATTGTAGATGCGCAGCAGCTCGTTCGAGGCGTCCTTGTCGTCGAGCTTCGAGGCCGAGCCGAGCACGCCGAAGATGATCTCGGCGTCGACCCCGTCATCCATCATGTCCTTGAGCCGCAGATCGGGATCGCGGGCGCGGTACCTGCCCTTCTTGGCGTCGTCGTAGAGGCCGGCCTCGTTCATCTTGTCGACCCGGTAGTTCTGGCCGGGGACATATTTCGCACCACCCGGGCCGACGCCGTTGACCAAGCCGAAATCGGCGCCGTTCGAGGCGACCCAATGCGGCCCGTCCGGCCCATCGACGACATGCGGCATCTTTTCCTTGAGGTCGCGGCGGGCGTTCTCGACGAACAGCTCCGGCGGCATGCACGGCATATCGAGATGGCAATCGGCGGAGATGCGCTTGTATTGCATGGTCGTTTCCTTCGGAACGCGAACGGTTGTGCAAACTGTAACCCCTCGCGGCCGATTTTGCCTATGCCGTAACTGCACGCCGCCATGTCCCGAGGCATGTCCTGAGCCGCGGACGCCCGGAACGACGGCGAAAGCCGCACGTTTGTGGAACGCGGCGGCCCTTTTTGGTTTGGAGAGCGAGAACATGCAGAGCCAGCGGAATGGTATCAACGAGACGGCGGAAGAGGCTCGGAGCACAATTTCCGAGACGGCGCAGACGGTGAAGGACACCGCCGCCGATCTAGGCGCCAAGGCCGCCGATGTGGGCGCTCGCGCCGGCGAGTACGCGAGCGCGGCCGGCCGCCAAGCGAGCGCCGCGGCGCAAACCGCCTATAGCACCGGCGGCGATGTGCTCGACGTGGTCGAGAGCTTCACGCGCGAAAACGTCTGGGGCTCGCTGCTGATCGCCGCGGCGGTCGGCTACGGCGTCGCTTGCCTGGTGAAGGCTTCGCGCGCCGATTAGGCGCGTGCGTCCTGTATCGCCTGCCAGATGCGCGCCGGGGTCGCCGGCATTTCCAGGCTCTTGACCCCGAGCGGCGTCAGCGCGTCGATCACCGCGTTGACGATCGCCGGCAGCGCGCCGACGGTGCCGGCCTCGCCGGCGCCCTTGGCCCCGAGCGGGTTGCGCTTGGTCGGCACCGGGTTCGAGTGGATCTCCATGTAGGGCATCACATCGGCGCGCGGCATCGCATAGTCCATGAAGCTGCCGGTGAGGTTCTGCCCCGACTCGCGGTCGTAGACGACCTGTTCCATGAGCGCCTGGCCAAGCCCCTGTGCGACGCCGCCATGGATCTGCCCCTTGAGGCCGATCGGGTTCACCACCGTGCCGACATCGTCGATCACCACATAGCGCACGATATCGAGCGCGCCGGTATCGGGGTCGATCTCGACCTCGCAGACATGACAGCCATTGGGGTAAGTGTTGTCCTCGGGCGCGAAGGTGCCGGTCTCGTAGAGCCCGCCTTCGAGCTCTCGTGGCAGCCGTGCGGCCTGGAATGAGGCCTTGGCGACATCGGTGATGGTGATGCGCCGGTCGGTGCCGGCGACCGCGAAGTTGCCTTCTGAAAATTCGATATCGGCTTCCGCCGCCTCCAACAGATGCGCCGCGATCTTCTTGCCTTTGGCGATAATCTTGTCGGCCGCGATCCACAGCGCCGAGCCGCCGATCACCGTCGAGCGCGAGCCGTTGGTGCCGATGCCGAAAGCGACCCTGTCGGTGTCGCCGTCGATGTATTGGACGACATTGGGATCGAGCCCGAGCTTTTCGTTGAGCACTTGCTTGAAGGTGGTCTCGTGGCCCTGGCCCTGGTTTTTCGAGCCCATTAGCAGGGTAGCGTTGCCGCTCGGGTGAAAGCGGATTTCGGCGAATTCCTGACCCGGTCCAGCGGCCTTCTCAATCGGGTTGGCGATGCCGATGCCGCGCAGCTTGCCGCGCGCCTTCGCTTCGGCGAGCCGGTCGGGGAAACCGGCCCAACCGGCCTCCGCCAAGGCATGTTTCTGGTTGGCGGGGAAATCGCCGCAATCGTAATTGAGGCCGAGCGCTGTCTTGACCGGCAGCTTGTCGGGCGGGATCAGGTTTTTGGCGCGCAGCTCGACGCGGTCGAAGCCTAGTTCGCGCGCCGCATCGTCGATCAGCCGCTCGATGACATAGGTCGCCTCCGGCCGCCCGGCGCCGCGATAGGGTGCGGTACCATTGGTGTTGGCCATGATGGCATAGACGCCGACATAGGCGGCCGGGATGTCGTAAGTGCCCACCAGCGTGCCGACATTGCCGAAGGTCGCGAGCAGATTGCGCTCGGACGAGATATAGGCGCCGACATTGGCGAGCGTCTTGACGCACAGTCCGAGGAACCTGCCGTCCTTGTCGAGCGCCAGCTCGGCGTCGGTGACGTTGTCGCGGGCGTGCTCGTCAGCCTGGATGCATTCGCTGCGCTCGCAGGTCCATTTGACCGGCCGGCGCAGCTTCCTGGCGGCGAGCAGCACCAGCCGGTGCTCGGGATATTGCCAGCCTTTGGTGCCGAACCCGCCGCCGACATCGCCGGCGATGACGCGGATGTGGCTCTCCGGAATCTTGAAGATGCGGGTCGCCAGTGCCTGGCGGACGCGGTGCGGGTACTGCACGTCGGCATAGAGCGTGAAGCGCTCTTCGCCCGGATCCCACACCCCGATCGCGCCGCGCGGCTCCATGAAATGCGCGTAGACGCGGCTGATCACATAGCGCCGCTTGACGACATGCGCGGCGCCGGCGAGCGCCGCGTCGGCGGCGGCCTTGTTGCCGGCCTCGAACAGGTTTGAGACGTTGTCGGGGCAATCCGGCCACACCGCGATCTTGCCTTCGGCGGCCTGCGCGGTGTCGGTGACCGAGGGCAGCATCTCGTAATCGATGTCGATCAGCTCGGCGGCGTCTTTTGCTTGGGCCAGCGTGTCGGCGACGACAAAGGCGACCGGCTCGCCGACATAGCGCACCGCGCCTTGCGCGAGGCCGAGATGGGCGCGCGCGAACATCGGCGATCCGTCCGGCCGCTTGCGCTGGAACGGCACGCCCATGATGCCGAGCCTCGCTTCGACGAGGTCGTCGGCGGTCATGATGAGCTGCACGCCCGGCGCGGCCTTCGCCGCGCTCAAATCGAGCGCGCGGATGCGGGCATGGGCATGCGGCGAGCGCAGCACATAGGCATGGAGCTGGCCCAGCAGGTTGTTGTCGTTCTGAAACCGGCCCTGCCCGCTCAGCAGCCGCCGATCCTCGAACCGCTTCACCGGCTGGCCGATGCCGAATTCACCCATTTTTTTCGTCTCCGTAGTCCCGCCGTCAGCGGCAGGAAAATTTCTGCAATGTCAGGTCGGTCGGTTTGGGACCGATCTTGAAATCGGCCCGGCAGCTTTTCGCGGTTTCCGGAAGCATGATGAACTCGGTGCGGCTGTAGGGGCCCTCGAGGCGCTTCCCGTAACCGCATTTGACATAGATGCGCTCCGGGTTCTGGTACAATTCCCAGGTGTTCCACGCGATCTTGTTCGCCTTGTCCTGATGCTGGTCGGGCACCAGATCGGCGTTGTTCGCCGGCGGCCCGTCGTAAACGTCGATGTAGACGAGCGCGTCGCTTACCGGCGCGGGGCATTGCAGCGCCACCGACGGATCGGCGCTTGCCGTCAGGATCAGCAATGCGGCGGCGGCAGTAGCCATCGGGGCATGATCTCCGTAAGCTCGATCGAACATTGTAAGCGTCGCGTGGCCGGTTGGTACACTCCGGCAGCGGTAAACCCCTCTCCCGCAAGCGGGAGAGGGTGCCGAGCGAAGCGAGGGGGTGAGGGTATTGGCGATGATTCCCTCACCCTCCCATCGCTGCGCGATGGGCCCCTCCCTCTCCCGCGATGCGGGCGAGGGGCTTTGAGGAGTGGGGGATGGAGCGCATCGACATCGACGGCATCTCGATCGAGGCGCTGATCGCCGGCCAGGGCCGGCCGCTCGTGTTTCTGCACGGGATCGATTATTTCGCCCAGCAGCGTCCGTTCCTCGACCGGCTGGCGCAGGGGTTCCGGCTCGTCGCGCCGCGCCATCCCGGCTTTGGCGCGACGCGGCGGCCCGCATGGATGCGCACGGTCGGCGACATCGCCTATCTCTATCTCGACCTCATCGACCGGTTGGCGCTCGACGACGCCATTCTCGTCGGCTCGTCGTTCGGCGGCTGGGTGGCGCTGGAGATGGCGGTGCGCTCGACCGCGCGGCTCGGCGGCCTCGTGTTGATCGACGCGCTCGGCCTCAAATTCGGTGGACGCGACGAGGCCGAGATCACCGATATTTTCGCGCTTTCCGCCGAGGACATGGTGAAGCACAATTTCGCCGATCCGGCGAAGGCGCCCGACTATGGGACGATCGACGACGCGGCGCTGGAAGATGTGGCGCGCGACCGCGAGGCGGCCGTGCTCTATGGCTGGCGGCCCTTCATGCACAACCCGAGCCTCGTGCACTGGCTGCACCGGGCCAATGTGCCGAGCCTGGTGGTCTGGGGAGAAAAAGACCGGGTCGTGAAACCCGCCTACGGCGCCCATCTGACGCAGCGGCTGCAGAACGCGACCTTCCATCCGATCGCCGCGGCCGGCCATTATCCGCAGATCGAGCAGCCGGACGCTGTCGTAAAAGCGATCGAGACCTTCGCCAAGGAAATCTGACGTGGTCCAATTCATCCACCCGCGCGGCGCCTTCACCGCGGCGGTGGACATGGTGCCTTGCCATGAAATCGAACATCGGAGGACTTCACCGATGATGCACACCTGGCATTTCAGCGAGATGGCCTATCACCCGGCCTGGGCGCAGCTGAACGAATCCTACCGGGTGATCATCCCGTCGCGGCTCTACGACCCGAAGATCGGCGCCGATCTCTACCACCGCTATCTCGACGAGTGGGCGCTGTGCGACGAGCTCGGCATCAACATCATGACCAACGAGCATCATGCGACGGCGACTTGCGCCAACTCGGTGTGCACGATCCCGATGGCGATCCTCGCGCGCGAGACCAAGAAGGTGCGCCTCCTGGCGCTCGGCATGCCGATCGCCAACCGCGAGAACCCGATCCGCGTCGCCGAGGAATATTCGATGCTCGACGTGATCTCGCGCGGGCGCATCGAGATGGGCTTTGTGAAGGGCGTGCCGTTCGAGATTTCGCCGGCCAATTCCAACCCCGCCGACCTGATGGAGCGCTTCTGGGAGGCGCACGACCTGATCCTCAAGGCGATGACCTCGCATGACGGGCCGTTCTCCTGGGAGGGCACGCATTTCCACTATCGCAGCGTCAACATCTGGCCCCGCCCCTACCAGCAGCCGCACCCGCCGGTGTGGATGCCGGTCGGCAGCCAGGGCAGCGCCAGCGAGGCGGCGGCGCGAGGCATCACCATCGGCGTGCTCAACACCGGCTGGACCGCGACCCCCGGCATTTTCTGCGCCTATCGCGAGACCGCGGCCAAATGCGGCCGCGAGGCGACGCCGCACCACCTCGCCTATATGGCGCTGATCGGCGTCGGCCGGACGCGCGAGGAAGGCTGGCGCCGCGCCGACCAGATTCTCGATTACAGCCGCACCTCGGGCATCGTCGCGCCGCAATTCGCCAACCCGCCGGGCTATGTCACGCCGAAAATGGCGGCAACCGCGATCAAGGGCAGCGCCACCACTGCGCGCGCGACGCGCCTGCAGACCCGCGACGGCAAGCCGATCAACCCGCGCACCGTCAATGTCGAGGACGCGATCAATGCCGGTCTGGTGTTCGCCGGCACGCCGGACGACGTGTGGGATCAACTCAAGGCGTTCTACGACCATGTCGGCGGCTTCGGCCATCTATTGATGATGGGCCAGGGCGGCCATATCAGCCACGAGGACACGGTCGACAATTTGACGCTGTTCTCGAAGGAAGTGCTGCCGCGGATGGCGGAGTTGGGGTGAAACTTTCTCTCCTAGCCGTCCCGCTGCTTCTCTCGTTGCCGCTCGCCCAAGCGGCGGCTGACGAACCCGCTCCCGACCCATTGACGACCCTCGTCTGCCGCGACCGCGAGGACCCGCGCGTCGGCGCGACCTTGGTGTTCAACCTGGCTCGCAGGCGGCTCATCGATTCGTCCGGCATCGGCGGCACGATCCTCTTCGGCGACGGTGCGCTCCCGCTCAAGGTGACCCCCGCGATGGTCGAGTGGGAAGCCGGCAGCAACACCTTTGTGCTCAACCGGGCGACCCTCGAACTCGACGTGATCGGCCGCGTCTTCCTCTGCCAGATCGCCAAGAACCAGCTATAGCGCCCGGGTCGGGCGGGTCAGCTTCGCCGGCTCGGCTGGGGCCGGCTCGCGGCGGTATTCCGGCACCAGGCGCTGCAGCAGGTCGAGCACCCGGCCCTCGTTGGCGGCGCGCGCCTCGGCCTCCAGCTCGTCGATCGAGCGGACAAGGATGGCGTAGTCGGCGGTGCGCGGCGCGGCGAGCCGCAGCGCCGGGTTCGCCGTCGGCATCGCCGCCTCGGCGTCGTGAAACAGCTCTTCGTGGAGCTTCTCGCCGGGCCTCAGGCCGGTGAACGCGATCTGAATATCGTGCCCCGGCACGCGCCCGGCGAGGCGGATCATCTGCTGCGCCAGGTCGACGATCCGCACCGGCTCGCCCATGTCGAGCACGAAAATCTTGCCGCGCGACGCGCCGATATCGCCCTCGTCGCCGGCGGCGACCGTGGCCGAAGCCTCGAGCACCAGCTCGACCGCCTCGCGCACGGTCATGAAAAAACGCGTGACATCGGGGTCGGTGACGGTGAGCGGCCCGCCGGCGGCGAGCTGGCGGGTGAACAGCGGCACCACCGACCCGGTCGAGCCCAGCACGTTGCCGAAGCGCACGGTCACGAAGCGCGTGCCGGGCGCGCCCGATTTGTTGCGTCGCTGCCGCTCCGCCTCGTCGAGGTCGAGCGCCTGGCACGCCGCCTCGGCGAGCCGTTTCGTCGCGCCCATGACGCTGGTCGGGTTGACCGCCTTGTCGGTCGAGATCTGCACCACCAGCCGGGCGCCGTGAGCGCGCGCCGCCTCGGCGACGTTACGGCTGCCGACGATATTGGTCAGCACGCCCTCGACCGGGTTCAGCTCGACCATCGGCACATGCTTCAGCGCGGCGGCGTGGAACACGACTTCGGGACGCTCGGCGGCGAGCACCTCGTCGACCCGCGTGCGGGCGCGCACATCGCCGAGCAACGGTTGCACCGCGAGGCCGGGGAACCGCTCGCGCAGCTCAATGTCGATCGAATAGAGCAGGTATTCGCTGTTGTCGAAGAGCACGAGTTCGTGCCGGCGTCAGCGCCGCCAGCTGGCGCGACAGCTCCGAGCCGATTGTGCCGCCGGCACCGGTGACGAGGATGCGCCGCCCCTCTACCAGCCGGGCCATCGCCTCGCGGTCGAGCACCGCTTGCGGCCGGCCGAGCAGGTCTTCGATGGCGATCGGTTCGACCGCGTCCGGCTCGTCTAGCCCCTGACGCAACTCGGTGGCGCGCGGCAGCCGGGCGAGCGGGATCGCCAGCGCATCGGCGCGTTCGAGCAGATCGCGCATCGCCGTGCCGTCGAGGCCCTGCGCGGTGACGATCAGCTTTTGCGGGCGGTTGCCGCGCCGGCCGAGCCGCGCGACAACGGTTTCCAGATCGTCGATGACACCGAGAACCGGCACGCCGTAGATCTCGCGCCCCACCCGCGAGCGCGTATCCGACAGCACCCCGACGACCCGATACACCCCATGGCGGTCACGCAAGGTCTCGCGGATGAAGGTGTCGGCGCCGTCGCGCGCGCTGATCAGCAACACCGGCACGATCTGCGGCCCCGTCGAGCGTTCCAGGACGTGGTCGAGACCGCGATCCTTGAACAGTCGATAGCCAAGCCTCGGCCCGCCGAGAAACGCGATCAGCACCAGCCAGGCGATCAGCAGTGTCGAGCGCGGGAACGTTTCGAGTCGGGCGAAGACGAACATCACCGGCAGCGAGATCAGCACAGTCAAGGTCGCGGCCTTGGTGATGCTGAACAGGTCGGGCAGCGAGGCATAGCGCCAGATGCCGCGGTAGAGCCCGGTGAACAGAAAGACGGTCGCCGCGACCGCGGTGAACAGCGCGCCGTAGGTCAGCGTCATCCGCGGCTCGTAATAGAGCGCGTCGCTGCCGAGCCGCAGGTAGAACGCGACCGCGAACGATGCCGCCGCCATGACGACATCGTGCAGGAACGCGAGCAGCGCGCGGCGGGAGTTGGGTAGCAGCGGCAAGATCACACGCCAGAGGCCCCGGGCAAGCGGCGCATCCTACAGCAAAATCCGTGGCGAGCGGCAAACCGTGGCTACGGCTGCGACGCGCCTTCTCGCAACCCGCTCAGGGTTTGGGTTGGTTAGCCAACACCCGAGCGATTACAATGGCCTGATGAACCGCCAGCACCTCTACCGCCTGCTGCGACCGGGAAACCCTGAGGCGGGGGCGGTGCTCTGGCGCCTCATTCATCACGCGATGGTCGCGATCGGCATCGGTCTGATGCTGGCCCTCACCGTGCCCGACTGGCGTGGGCTCTACGGCGATTCCTTGGCCGATGCCTTCGATGTCGTCGCGCTGTTCTTCGTGCTCGACTTCGCGCTGCGGTTTTACGCCGCGCCCGGCGCGCCCGGCGGCGAGCATCGCGGCGCCTGGCGCTCCCGCTGGTCGTGGCTCACCTCGCTCGCCGGCGTGTTCGATCTGGTGGCGGCGATCCCTGGCATCATCGCGCTGCCCGACACGCGGGACGCGACGCTGATCGGCTTTATCTGGGTCTTCAAATACGTCCGCTACTCCTCAGGCCTGTCGATTTTAGAGCGGGTCATCACCAATGCCCGACAGGCATTGCTGTCGGTGCTGCTGGGCCTGGCGATCGTGCTCTTGGCCGCCGCGAGCCTCGCCTATCTGCTCGAGCGCAGCACCGATCCGGCGTTCAGCTCGATCCCGGCGGCGCTGTGGTGGGCGATCGTCACGCTGACGACCACGGGCTACGGCGATATCGTGCCGCACACGATCGCCGGTCGGATGCTCGCGGGCGTCGTGATGGTGTGCGGGATCATGGTGTTCGCGCTGCTCGCCGGCATTCTCGCCACCGGCTACGCCGAGGAAATGCGCCGCAGCGAGTTTCTGCGTACCTGGGAGATGGTCGCCAAGGTGCCGTTCTTCCACAATCTCGGCGCGACGCTGATCGCCGAGGTGGCGCGGCTGCTGCGCGTGCGCGATTACCCGGGGGGCGCCGTCATCGTCCGCCGCGGCGAGCCCGGCGACTGCATGTATTTCGTCGTTCAGGGCGAGGTTGAGGTGCTGCTCGATCCGCATCCGTTGCGGTTCGGCGCCGAGTATTTTTTCGGCGAGCTGGCGCTGCTCACCGGTGCGCCGCGCAACGCGACGATCGTCGCCGTGCGGCCGTGTACCCTGCTGGCGCTCGACATCGTCGATTTTTTCGAGCTGTTGAGCCGGCAGCCGGAGCTGGCGCGGGTCATCCACGACGAGGCAACGCAGCGGTTGGCGCCGGGCACGCCGGTGCACGCGGCGCTGAGAGCCATGATCGCGCGCGACAACGCCCCGGCCTCGTGAATATATAGCCGGGACCGTTCCAAGGGAGGACGCCGATGCCGACAAACCCCCGGGCAAAACCCCAGGTCATCGCCCTCGAAGAGCATTACCTCGACCCCGAGCTGGCGACGCACTTCACCGGCCTCGACAAGGTGCCGCCGCACGGCGCGGCCAACATGCCTAAAGTGCCGGAGCGGCTTTATGATCTCGGCATGCTCCGCCTCAAGGAGATGGACGAGGCCGGCGTCGATTTTCAGGTGCTGTCGCACGCCGCGCCGTCCTTACAGAAGGTTGACGCCGAGACCGGTGCTCGCCTCGCCAAGGGCGTCAACGACCGTCTCAAGGCAACCGTCGACACCCATCCCGATCGCTTCGCTGCCTTTGCCGCGCTGCCGACCGCCGACCCGAAGGCCGCCGCCGACGAGTTGGAGCGCGCCGTGACGAGGCTCGGCTTCAAGGGGGCGATGATCCACGGCCTGACCAACGGCCTCTTTATCGACGATCCGCGCTTCTGGCCGATCTTCGAGCGCGCCGCCGCGCTCGACGTGCCGCTCTACATGCACCCCTCGACCCCCGACCCGCGGGTCATCGAGGTCTACTACAAGGACTATGTCGAGAAATTTCCGACGATCCTGCGCGCCGCCTGGGGCTTCACGGTCGAGACCGCGACCCAGGGCGTGCGCCTCGTGCTGAGCGGCGTGTTCGAGAAATACCCCGGTCTCAAGATCATCCTCGGTCATCTCGGCGAGGGACTGCCGCTTTATTTGTGGCGGATCAATATGGGCTTCGCGCGCGACGGGCGCGGCGCCACCTGGTTCCGCGACGCGTTCAGCGAGCATTTCTGGGTCACCACCAGCGGGTTCTTCTCCGATCCGGCGCTCTTGCACTGCATCCAGGAGATCGGCATCGATCGCGTGCTGTTCTCGATCGACTACCCCTTCGTCGACAACCCGCCGGGCACGTCCTGGGCCGAGCGCCTGCCGCTTTCCGCAACCGACAAGGAAAAGGTCCTCAACGGCAACGCCAAACGGCTGCTGAAATTGTGAACTGAGCCAAAATCGAAGAACTCTTGCGGGAGGACGGGCGAATAGGAGTGGGCGATGCGAGTCCTGTGCGTACACCCCGGCCCGCTGATGTACTCGCGGATTTTCCTGCGGCTCGAACCCTTGGGCCTCGAGCTGGTCGCCGCTTCCGTGCGTCAAGCTGGGCATGAGGTGGCGCTGATCGACCTGCAGGTCGAGACGCATCGCGATTTCTTCGGCTGGGTCACGCGCTGGCGGCCCGACGTTATCCTGTTTTCCTGCAACTACCTGGCGAACGTCCCCGAGATCGTCGACCTTGCCAAAGGCGCGAAGGCGAAGCTGCCGCGCTCGGTGTTCTGCGTCGGCGGGCACAGCGCCTCGTTCGTCGCGGCCGCGCTCATCGACCATGGCCAGGGCGCGATCGATTGCGTGATCCGCGGCGAGGGTGAGGCGGCGGTGCCGCCGCTGCTTACGGCGATCGCTGCCGGCGGCGATCTTGCCGCGGTGCCGGGCGCGGTGACCGCTTCGGGCCAAGGGCCGGCGCCGGGCTTCGTGCACTCGCTCGACGACCTGTTGCCGGCGCGCGATTTGTTACGCCATCGCCGCAAGTATTTCCTCGGCGTGCTCGATCCCTGCGCCTCGATCGAGTTCTCGCGCGGCTGCCCGTGGGACTGCTCGTTCTGCAGCGCCTGGACGTTTTACGGCCGCTCCTATCGGGTGATGCGCCACGAGCGCATCCTCGAAGACCTGCGCGCGATCCGCGAGCCGGGCGTGTTCATCGTCGACGACGTGGCGTTCATCCAGGAGCGGCAGGGCATGGAATTGGGCGAGGCGATCGCCTCGGCCGGGATCAAGAAGCGCTACTACCTCGAAACCCGCGGCGACGTGCTGCTGCGCAACAAGAAGGTCTTCAAGTTCTGGAGCAAATTGGGCGTCTCCTACATTTTTTTGGGGCTGGAGGCGCTCGACGAGGACGGTCTCAAGAAATATCGCAAGCGCGTGCCGCTCGGACGCAATTTCGAAGCGCTCGAATACGCCCGCTCGCTCGGCGTCCACATCGCGATCAACCTGATCGCCGACCCCGACTGGGATCACGAGCGTTTCCGCATCGTCCGCGAGTGGTGCGTCGAGCAGCCGGAGATCGTCAATATCAGCGTCAACACGCCCTATCCCGGCACCGAGAGCTGGCTGACCGAGGAGCGCCGGCTCGAAACCCGCGACTATCGGCTGTTCGATATCCAGCATTCGGTGCTGCCGACCAGGTTGCCGCTCGAGGAGTTCTACGCCGAGCTGGTGGCGACGCAGCGCGCGATCTATTCGAAGCATATCGGCTGGCGCACGCTGTGGGACGCGGCGAGCCTCGCCGGGGGCCTGCTGCTGCGCGGCCAGACCAATTTCGTCAAGAGCATGCTCAAGATGAACAGCGTCTACCGCACCGACCTGCTGCTCGCCGACCATGCGAAGCCGGTCGCGTATCAAATACCGGTGAAACCCACCCACGAGGAGCAGCCTGCCGCGACCGGCCGCTCGCTCTATGTGCATTCACCGCGCGGTCGCGCCGGCCGGGCGATCGACGCCGCAACCGAGCGCTTTGTCGACGAAACCCGCATGGGCGCGACCCCCTGACATCGCACCATCCCGGCGAAAGCCGGGCCCCCATCCGTCCGCCCCTCGTGCCGTTGAAAAATGGGCCCCGACTTTCGTCGGGGTGGTGCGTTGGCGATTGTCGCGACATAGTTGGCGCGAAGGGCGATGGGAGGGCACGATGGCTGGCGAAGCACAAGCGATCAACGTCGCGACATTGCGCAAATGGCTCGCGGACGGCGAGGAAATCGCCTTTCTCGACCTGCGCGAGGAGGGGCCTCACGCCGAGGGCCACCCGCTGCTTGCGGTCAACGCACCTTATAGCCGGCTGGAGCCGGATGCGCTGCGGCTGGTGCCACGCAAGACGACGCGCATCGTCCTCGTCGACGGCAATGATGGGGTCGCGCAGCGGGGCGCACAGCGGCTTTCTCATCTCGGCTACAGCGACGTCAGCTATCTGACCGGCGGCGTCGCCGCATGGTCGATGGCGGGCTACCCGCTCTTTCCCAGCAACAACGTGCCGAGCAAGGCCTTCGCCGAGATCGTCGAGATCGACAGCCACACCCCGCACATCACCGCGACCGAGCTCGACGAACTGCGCCGCGCCGGCACCAAGCATGTCGTGCTCGACAGCCGCACGATCGAGGAATTCAACCGGTTCCACGTCCCCGGCGCGCAGACCTGTCCCGGCGCCGAGCTGGTCTATCGCTTCAGCGATTTCGTGCCGGATGACGATACGCTGGTCGTCGTCTCCTGCGCCGGCCGGACACGCAGCATCATCGGCGCGCAATCGCTGATCAATGCCGGCGTGCCCAACAAGGTCGTCTCGCTGCAGGGCGGAACCCAGGGTTGGCGGCTCGCCGGGCTCGAGCTCGAGCGGAACACAAGGCAGGCACTGGCCCCGGCGAGCAGTGCCGCGGCCGCCGCCGCCGAGCCGCGCGCCGTGTCCGTCGCCACGCGTTTCGGCGTGACCAGGATCGATCGCCTGACGCTGATGGAATGGCGGCGCGACGCGCGGCGCACGACCTATCTGCTCGACGTGCGCACGCCCGAGGAATTTGCCGCCGGTCACCTCCCCGGCTCGGTCTCGGCACAGGGCGGCCAGCTGGTGCAGGCGATCGACCGCTGGGTCGGCACGCGCAGCGCCCGGGTGGTGCTGGTCGACGACCACGGCGTGCGCGCGGTGATGACCGCGCATTGGCTGAAGCAGATGGGGTGGGAGGTGGTCGTGCTCGACCGCGCGCTGGATGGTGGCGGTCTTGAGCAGGGGCCGGGCGAGGTGCCGATGCCGACCCTGCCGGCCGCGGCGGTCGTCTCCGTGACGGAGGCGGCGGCCTTGTTGGGCGAAGGCGCGTCAGCGATCGTGCTGGGTTCCAGCGCCGCCTTCCGCGCCGGCCACCCGCCGGGCGCGGTATGGACGATCCGCCCACGCCTGCCGCGCCTGCCGTCGCGAATCTTCGATAAACGCCGTATCGTTATTTTCAGCGACGATGCCGCGGTCGCCAAGCTGGCGATGGCCGACCTCGCCGAACTCAGCGACGCGCAGGTCGCGATCGTCGACGGCGGCGTCGCGGCGTGGCGCAATGCCGGGTACTCGGTGGTTGAGACCCCGGACGACCCGCCCGACAGTGAGCGCATCGATTTCATCTTTTGGAACCACGACCGCCACGACAATTCCGAGAGTTCGCGGCGGGCGATGCAGAACTATCTGCAATGGGAGCTCGACCTTCCCGGCGAAATCGCCAAGGACGGGCTTTCGGGCTTCCGCGTCGGCGCGGCATGATCAAGACCGTCCGCACGCCTGGCTTGGAGATCGCCTACGCGGAAAGCGGCCCGGCCGATGGCCGGCCGGTGGTGCTGATGCATGGCTTTCCGGACGATATCCATGCCTATGACGGCGTCGCGCCGCCGCTCGCCGCCGGCGGGTATCGCGTCATCGTGCCCTATCTGCGCGGCTACGGACCGACGCGGTTTCTCGATGCCGCGACGCCGCGCTCGGGCGAGCAGGCCGCACTGGGTCACGATTTGCTCGACCTGATCGACGCGCTCGACCTCAAAAGCCCGATCCTCGCCGGCTACGATTGGGGCGGGCGCGCCGCGTGCGTCGTCTCCGCGCTCTGGCCGGAGCGGGTCGGCGGGTTGGTCTCGATCACCGGCTACAACATCCAGAACATTGCGACCGCCAACCAGCCGCAATCGGCCGCGGCCGAGTATCGCTACTGGTATCAGTGGTATTTCCACACCGAGCGCGGCGTCGCCGGCCTCACGCAAAACCGCGGCCCCTTGTGCCGGCTGCTGTGGGAACTGTGGTCGCCGAATTATCGCTTCACGGACGCAGATTACGCCAAGACCGCCGCATCCTTCGACAACCCGGATTTCGTCGCGGTGGTGATCCAATCCTACCGGCACCGTTACGGCAATGCCCCGGGCGACCCGCGCTACGCCGATGTCGAGGCGCGGCTCGCCGCACGGCCGCAAATCTCGGTGCCCACAGTGGTCCTGCACGGCGGAGCCGACGGCGTTGGCCCAGCCGCGCAGTCCGAGGGTCACGCGCGCTGCTTCACCGGCTCCTACCGACGCGAGGTCATCCCGGTCGCCGGGCATTTCCTGCCGCGCGAAGCACCCGATGCGGTGACGAGAGCCGTGCGCGAATTAGGCGGCTGACGGGCCGGGTATCCGCGAATCGGTTGCTAACCGCGTCTGAATGACGATATGTCCGGATACTCCAGCAAGTAGGACGCGCGAATGCCTTTCAAACCGAACTACCGCTTCGAACGCATCGAACGCGAGCGCAAGAAGCAGGCGAAAAAAGAGGAAAAGCTGAAGCGCCGGCAGGAGAGTTCGGCGTCGACTGACGGCGATGCCGCGCCCGAAAACAACGAACAGGCACCTCCCGGCGACGCTTGAATTTTTCGGTCGGCGCCGAACACCAAACTCGGACACCCAAGGGGGGCGGCGGATCTTTGCTTGATTTGCGGCGTCGGCTTCTCTATGTAACCGGCAGCAGCGTTCGTGCTCTCTTCCGAGTAACGTGACCGAACCGCGTGAGCATGCCCCTCGTGTTGGCGGCAGTTGGGTTCGGTCTTTATCCCCTGCAACATTTGGACAGCCCTTATCGCGCGGGTCGTCTTTCGACCCGAGAGGCGCCTGACCGACAGGTGTGCCTGGCGGGCTCACGACCTTGAAAGGGCCGTCATTTGACTAATTTTGCCGATTTTGGACTTGCCTCGCCAATTCTTGAGGCACTTGTCGCCGAAGGTTACGCAACCCCCACACCGATCCAGACCCAGGCCATACCGCTTGTTCTCGCCGGCCGCGACCTGTGCGGGATCGCGCAGACCGGCACGGGGAAGACCGCGGCGTTCGCGCTGCCGATCCTGCAGCGTTTCTCCGCCGCCCCCAGCCGCCGCGTGCCGCGGGGCTGCCGGGCCCTGGTGCTCAGCCCGACGCGTGAATTGGCGAGCCAGATCGCCGACAGCTTTCGCACTTATGGCCGCGGGTCGCGATTGTCGACCGCCGTGGTTTTCGGCGGCGTGGCGATCGGCGGGCAGCAGCGGCTGCTGGCGCCGGGGGTCGATATTCTCGTCGCCACGCCGGGCCGTCTGCTCGATCTGATCGACCGGCGCAATCTCAGCCTTGAACACGTGCAGGTTCTCGTCCTCGACGAGGCGGACCGCATGCTCGATCTCGGCTTCATCCATGCGCTACGGCGGATCGTCAAGCTGTTGCCGCGTCAGCGGCAGACGCTGCTGTTTTCGGCGACAATGCCGCGTGCTATCGCCTCCCTCGCCGAGGATTACCTGACCGAGCCCGTCAGGGTCGCGGTGACGCCGGTAGCCACCACGGCCGAACGGGTCGAGCAGGAGGTCGTTTTCGTGCCGATGGCGCAAAAGCGGGTTCTGTTAACAAGCCTGCTCGCGGACCCGGCCTTGGAGCGGGTTCTGGTGTTCACCCGCACCAAACACGGCGCCGACCGTGTGGTGCGGCATCTGACGGATCACGATGTCGAGGCGCTGGCGATCCACGGCAACAAATCTCAGCCGCAACGCGAGCGCGCGCTCGCCGGGTTTCGCGGCGGCCAAATTCGGGTACTGGTCGCGACCGACATCGCCGCGCGCGGGATCGATGTCAATTCGGTATCGCATGTGATCAATTTCGAGCTACCGAATGTGCCGGAAGACTACGTGCATCGCATCGGCCGGACCGCCCGCGCCGGCGCGGCGGGAACCGCCATCTCATTCTGCGGCGATGACGAGCGTCCCTATCTGCGCGACATCGAAAAGCTGACCCGGCTCAAATTGCGGGTCGCGCCGTTGCCCGCGAACCTGCCGGCGGCCGGCTCCTCCACGGACTCGGAACGCCCCGAAAAGCGGCAGTTCACCGCCGCGCCGCGCCGGCCCGATAACGCCCGCAACGATAACAGGAGCAGCCGCCCCGCCTCGTTGAGCCCGCGTCCCGCCCCGGCGAGCGGGCCACGTCCGGCTCGGGCAAACGGCCAGCGCCCCGCATCCGCGGATGGCCAGCGCGCGCCTGCTGGCGAAGCCGGCGGTCTGCCCGCCTTTCTGCGCCGGGACGCCGATGGCGGACGGCCGTCACGGGCGCCTTGGTGGCAGAACAAGCGCGGCCGGAAATCCGGCGGCCGCGCAGCGAGCTCCCGATAAACCCTCCCGCGGAATGCGCGGGCGGTGTGGGGGCGGGTTGCGATTTCTGCGGGCCTCCAGATCGTAAGCTAGGCTAAGTTTCTCCCCTCATTCGGGAGGAAGCACATGCACGATCTGGTGATCCGCGGCGCCACGGTAGTCGACGGGCTGGGCCACGATCCGATCCGCGCCGATGTCGCGGTCGATGCCGGCAAGATCGCCGCGATCGGCAATGTCACCGGCGAGGCGCGCGAGACGGTCGACGCCGGCGGCCTCGCGCTGATGCCGGGCATCATCGACATCCACACGCATTACGACGCGCAGGTCACCTGGGACCGCACGCTGTCACCGTCGCCCTCGCTGGGCGTGACGACCGCGGTGATCGGCAATTGCGGCTTCGGGATCGTCCCGTCGCCGCCGCCGCTGCGCGACCTCATCATGCGCAACCTCGCGGTGGTCGAGGGTATGGACCTCGACGCGCTGCGCCAGGGCATCGACTGGCAGTTCCAGTCCTTCGCCGAGTACCAGGACATGGTGCGCCGGCGCGGCCCCTATATGAACCTCGCGGTTCTCGTCGGACATTCGGCGGTGCGCACCGCGGTGATGGGCGAGGAATCCGGCACCCGCAAGGAGCCGACCGCCGCCGAGCTCGCCGAGATGAAACGCCTCGTACGCGACGCGATGGATTTGGGCGCTGTCGGCCTCGGTGCGTCCTACTCGCCGAACCATTCCGGCTGGGGCGGCATCCCGATGCCGTCGACGATCAGCGACATCTCAGAGTTCGAGGCGCTGGTCGAGGCGATGGGCGGGCCGGGCAGGGGCGTCGTCGAAATCGCCTCGGGCACCGTGCCGGTCGAGAAGATCGGCGAGATCGCCGGCCGCCACGGCCGCCGCATCTTCATGACCACCGGCCTGTCGTTCTACAACGAGCAGTTCCCCGAGCGCGGGCTCGGCATGTTCGAGGCCGCCGCCGCCGCGCAACAGCGCGGGCAGGAGGTCTATCTCCAATTCACCTGTCAGCCGCTGTCGTTCGATTTCACCCTCGCCGCCGCCTATCCGTTCTATAGCCATCCGGCCTTCGACCCGATCAAGGCCTATGACCGCGAGCAGCTAAAAGCGGTGTTCCGCGACCCGAGCTTCCGCGACCAGTTCCGCGACAATCTGCGCAACCCGCGGCCGGGTACGATCTTCCAGGGCAATTGGGACCGCGTCATTGTCGCCGCGCCGGTGAAGAAGGAGAATGCCGGGCTCGCCAATCGCTCGATCGCCGAAATCATCGCCGGCGGCAACCGCGACCCGCTCGATACGTTCCTTGATCTTGGGCTCGAAGAAGACCTCGATACCGGGTTTGTCGGCCGGTTCCTCAACGCCGTCGATGCTGGCGTCGAGCCGCTGGTCAAGCACAACGCCGGGGTCATCGCGCTGTCCGACGCCGGCGCGCATCTCGTCTATTTGTGCGACGCCGGGTTCGGCCTCTATTTCCTCGGACATTGGGTGCGCGAGCGCGGTGCGTTCGACATCGTCGAGGGCGTGCGCCGGCTGACCAGCCACCAGGCCGGGCTCTATGGCATCCCCGATCGCGGCAAGATCGCGGTCGGCGCGCATGCGGACTTGATGCTGTTCGACCCGGCGACGGTCGCGGTGTCGCCCGCCCGGCGGGCCAACGATCTGCCCGGCGGCGGCACGCGCACGCTGCGCGACCCGGTCGGGGTGCACGGCGTCTTCGTCAATGGCGTGCGCGTCCATGACGGCAAGGACTATGCGACGCACGCCAAAGGCCCCGGCATGCTGCTCGACAAGTTCCTGCCCGCCGGCCCCAGCCCGCTCGCCGCCGCCGCGAACTAGCGGGGAGCCGAGGCGCCTTAAACGCCCACTCCGGCGAAGGCCGGGGCCCATCGATCCGCCTTTCGAGTGGCTGAAACATGGACCCCGGCCTTCGCCGGGGTCGTGCGTTTGGGGCATCCGACAATTCAGACTGATCCAGTCCGAATTCCAACCCTCCACAGCTTGACTCCGCAAAACCGGCAACCATCTTTTTCCCATGGCGTTGACGGTCGCGCATGGGGCGGGCCGGTCGGCGTCAGCCGCGCCTCCTGGAGGGCGGACATAACGAGGTGCCCTAGATGGACTTCGCAAATTTCACCGAGCGCGCGCGCAGTATCCTGCAAGCCGCGCAGATGGAGGCGCTGGCCGCCCGCCATCAAACCTGTATCCCCGAACATCTGCTGAAAGCCTTGCTCGACGACGGCGAGGGGCTGGCGGCGCGCATCGTGCGCGACGCGGGCGGCGATCCCGACCTGTTGAAGACCGCGGCCGAGGAGCGCCTGTCGCGGCTTGAGACGGTGCCCGGCAACGGCCCGTTCCCGGTCTATATGACTTCGGAGCTCGCTGCGGTGCTGCAACACGCCGTCGAGGCGGCGCGCACTGCCGGCGACAAGTTCGTCACCGCCGAGCGCCTCTTGGAAAGCGTCGCGCGGCAGAGCGCCTTGCGCGCGATCTTCACCCGCGCTGGTATCGACCCGAAAGCCTTGACCGAGGCGACCGAGCAGTGGCGTCAGGGCCGCAAGGCCAACGAGGCGCAGGCCGAGCAGAACTGGGAGGCGCTCGCCAAATATTCGCGCGACCTCACCGAGGACGCGAAGAACGGCAAGCTCGATCCCGTCATCGGCCGCGACGACGAAATCCGCCGCACCATCCAGGTGCTGGCGCGCCGCACCAAAAACAATCCGGTGCTGATCGGCGAGCCTGGGGTCGGTAAGACCGCCGTCGTCGAGGGCTTGGCCCAGCGCCTCGCCGCTGGTGATGTGCCGGAAGGTTTGAAGAACCGCCGGGTGCTCGCGCTTGACCTGACACAGCTGGTCGCTGGGGCCAAGTTCCGCGGCGAGTTCGAGGAGCGGCTGAAGGCCGTGCTCGCCGAAATCCAGGCCGCCGCCGGGCAGATCATCGTCTTTATCGACGAATTGCACATGCTGGTCGGCGCCGGCCGCATCGACGGCGCGATCGACGCCTCGAACATGCTGAAGCCGGCGCTGGCGCGCGGCGAGTTGCGCTGCATCGGCGCGACCACGCCCGACGAGTACCGCCGCTACATCGAGAAGGATGCGGCGCTGGCGCGGCGCTTCCAGCCGGTGTCGATCGACGAGCCGTCGCCGGACGACGCGGTGTCGATCCTGCGCGGGCTCAAGGAGCGCTACGAGGTGCACCACGGCGTGCGCATTACCGACGCGGCGATCGTCGCGGCGGTGCAGCTTTCGGCGCGCTATATCGGCGACCGGCGCTTGCCCGATAAGGCGATCGACCTGATTGACGAGGCCGCTTCACGCGTGCGCATCGCGATCGAACTCGAAGCCGGAGGCTTTGGACGCCGTCAGCCGCAAGGTCATGCAGCTCAAGATCGAGCGCGAGGCGCTGAAGGCCGAGCCCGACCGCGCCTCGCAGGAGCGGCTAGCCAAGCTCGAAACCGAGCTGGAAGACGCCGAGAAGGCCGAGGCGTCGGCGATCGAAGAGTGGCAGACTTCGCAGTCGCGTCGTCATGAGGATCGCCGGCTCAAAGAAGAGCTCGACCAGACCCGGACCAGCCTCGACCGCGCCCAGCGCGACGGCGACTGGTCCAAGGCCGGCGAGCTGACCTACTCGATCATCCCCGATCTCGAACGCCGGCTCGCCGACGCGGAGACCCGCGCCTCGACCGAGCGCGAGGAGGTCACCGCGCGCGATGTCGCCGCTGTGGTCACCAAATGGACCGGCATCCCGGTCGAACGCATGCTCGAAGCCGAGCGCCAGCGCCTCAAGGACATGGAAGACAACCTCGCGAAGCGGGTGGTCGGCCAGAAGGAAGCGGTGCGCGCGGTCGCCAAAGCGGTGCGCCGCGCCCGCGCCGGCCTCAAGGACCCGGCGCGGCCGACCGGCTCGTTCCTGTTCCTCGGCCCGACCGGCGTCGGCAAGACCGAGCTGGCAAAGGCCTTGGCCGAGTTCCTGTTCGATGACGAAAACGCGGTCACTCGCCTCGACATGTCGGAATACATGGAGCGGCACACCGTGTCGCGGATGATCGGTTCGCCGCCGGGCTATGTCGGCTACGACGACGGCGGCACCCTCGCCGAGCGCATCCGCCGCAAACCCTACCAGGTCGTGCTGCTCGACGAGGTCGAGAAGGCGCATCCCGACGTGCTCAACGTGCTGCTGCAGGCGATGGAGGACGGCCGCCTCACCGACGGCCAGGGCCGCACCGCGGATTTCCGCCACGCGATCCTGATCATGACCTCGAACCTCGGCGCCGAGGCCTTGCTGGCTCTCGGCGAGAACGAGGATGTCAGCCGCGCCCGCGACGAGGTGATGGATGCCGTCAGGAAGGCTTTCCGGCCGGAATTCCTCAACCGGCTCGACGACGTGCTGATCTTCGGGCGGTTGGGCCGCGACGACATGGCGAAAATCGTCGACATCCAGTTCACCCGGGTCAATGAGCGGCTGGCGGAGCGCGGCATCACCCTCGTCGCCGACGAGGCGGCGCATCGCCGCTTGGCGGAGCTGGGTTGGGACCCGGCCTTTGGCGCGCGGCCGCTGAAGCGGACAATCCAGGGCCTGGTCGAAGACCCGATCTCGGAGCTGCTGCTCGACGAACCCGAGGATGGCGGCGAGAAGCGCATCATGTCGCTGACCGTCAAGGACGGCCGCCTGGCGCTCGACGGCGCGATCGTCGAGGAAGACCGCCAGCAGGGCTTCAAGGCCCCCGAACGACCGCAATTCGGCTTCGCCCTGGCGCCCGTGTCAGCGAAGTAGCCCTCACAAAGCAAAGCCCTCCGCAATTTTGCGGAGGGCTTTTTCTTTCGCTAAAGAGCGCTCGGCTAACGCCTTTCCAGCATCGCCTCGGCGCTGGAAACGCCGTATTCCCCCGACGGCTCGACATTGAGCTCGGTCACGGTGCCGTCGGTCACCACCATCGAATAGCGCTGCGAGCGCATGCCCATGCCGGCCGCGATGCGGTCGACCGTGAGGCCCAGCGCCTCGGTCAGCTCGCAGGAGCCGTCGCCGAGCATCGTCACCTTGCCGCCGGCATTGTGCTCCTTGCCCCAGGCGCCCATCACGAACGCATCGTTGACCGAGACGCAGGCGATCTCTTCGATGCCCTTGGCCTTCAGCGCCTGGGCATTGCCGACATAGCCGGGCAGGTGGCGTGACGAGCAGGTGCGGGTATAGGCGCCCGGCAGCCCGAACACCGCGACCGTCTTGCCCTTGAAGTAATCGTCCGACGAGACGGCATTAACGCTGCCGTCGGCGTTGAGGTGACGCAGCGTCACGCTCGGCACCTTATCGCCCACCTTGATCGTCATGATCCCCTCCTAGCTGTGCGGAATGTGGAAGACCGCCTTGCCGGCGACGCCGCGCGCCAGAAGCTGCGCGCCGACCGCCGGGATGTCGTGCCAGTCGTGCTCGACGATGCGGGGCTTCAGCGAGCCGTCGGCGACCAGCGACACCAATAGCGCCAGGTCGGAACCGAATTTCTCCTCGGGCTCCGAGGTGAAATAGTGGAAGCCCTGCAGCCGCGCGTTCTGGTGCTCGGCGAAGTCGCGGAAATTGAGCGGCGTCGATTCGCCCGACGAGTTGCCGTAGATGACGACAATGCCCCCCGCCGCGACCCGCGCGATCGCCGCGGTCAGCGACGCCCCGCCGGCGGCTTCGAGGATCAACGCGAAGTGGCCTTCCGCGTCCTCGATATTGGTGACGATCTCCGTGACGCCGAGCCCGTCGAGCACCTTGGCCCGTTCGGCGCTGCCCACCACCGCCGTCACATGCGCCCCGGCATTCGCCGCGATCTGCACCGCCAGATTGCCCACCCCGCCCGCCGCGCCGGTGATCAGCACCCGCTTGCCCAAGACCGGCGTGCCATGGCGCAGGGTGCGCAGCGCGGTCAGTCCGGCGACCGGCAGCGCCGCCGCCTCGGCGAATGAGACGTTGTCTGGCAGCACGGCCATGCGGTGGCTCGGCACCGCGGCCCGCTGGGCCCAGCCTTCCCAATCGGTCAGGCAGACGACCCGCGTTCCGGCCGGCGGGCCGCTGCCGTCTTCCGCCGCGCTGATCACCACACCGGCGATGTCCTGCCCCGGCCGCCAGCCGGCGTGCCGCACCTGGAAGAGCCGCGTCTCGCCGCGATTGAGCGAGAACGCGCGCACCGCGACGATGGCCTCGTCGGGTTTGGGCGAAGGCTCCGCCACCTCGCGGATCGCGACGGGCGACGCCCCACCCGGTGTGTTGACGACAGCGAGCATTTGCCTCTCCTTCGTCACTGCGAGCGAAGCGAAGCAATCTCCCTCCGCCCTGGCCCTCTACCGAGGAGGATTGCTTCGTCGCTTCGCGGCTCCTCGCAATGCCGGCGCCTAGTTCAGTCTGAGATCGGTGATGTGTTTTGGATCGGGCTTCAGCTCGCCGCGTTCCACGCGGGTGACGATGTCGGTGAGGATCGCGTTGGTCGGCGCGTCGATGCCGACTTCCTTGCCCTTCTGCACGACAAAGCCGTTGAGGAAATTGATCTCCGTCCGGCGGCCCTTGACCATGTCCTGGCCCATCGATGGGCGGTGCTCGCCGCCGCCCGCCTTGTTGGCCTCGGCGAGGCGGTGCTCGTCGATCTGCCGCTGCGCCTCGGCATCGCCCTCGCCGGAGCGGGCGATTAGCTCCGGATCCATGTGGCTCACCTCGTCGAAGGTGTAGCCGAGCGCCTGGCCGACGCGGATCGCCTCGCTGCCGAGTCGGTTCGAGAAATGCCGGATCGCGTCGTTCTTGACCATGTCGCGGGTGATCATACCGGTGCAGGCCGAGAGCCCGTTGCCCATGACGTTGGTGACCAGCTTCGACCAGCGCTCGCCCCAGAGGTTCTCGGTGACCATCGCGCTGTCGGCATTGGCGAGCAAGTCGCGGACTTCCTTGGCGCGGTCGGTGACGCGGCCATGCACCTCGCCGGCGCGGAACACGGTATGCTTGTCGCCGGACTTGCCGGCGGCGCGGGCGATCTGGCCGGGCGCGTGCAGCGCGACGGTGATCGAGCTGGCGATCGAGCCGAGCGTCTTGCCCCAGCCGACGACGCCGGCGATCGTCTCCTCGTTCATGCAGTTCTGCAGCGACACCATGTAGCCGTCGCCCGCCAGATACTGCCTGAACATCGTCGCCGCCCAGGCGGTGTCGTAGCTCTTGGTGCAGATGAAGGCGATGTCGAACGGCTGTTCCTTCGACAGCTGCTGGATTTCGGTGACGTGCAGCGCGCGCACCGGCACGGTGAACGGCTCGACGTCCCTCAGGTGGGTGATCGTCAGCCCGTTCTTCTTCATGTGCTCGACATGCTCGGGCCAGAAATCGATGAAGGTCACGTCCTCCCCGGCCTTGACCATATGGGCTCCGGCATAACCGCCGACCGCGCCGGTGCAGACGACCGCGATCTTCTTCTTCGCCATAGCGCTTCCTCCGAAAGGGTTCGCCCGCGATCCTAGTACGACCCGACACGATGGGGGAATAGACGAAGCCTAACGCCGCTTGCGTGGCTGAGATCGCTTCCGCGCGGGCGCGCGGCGTTTCCGTGGAGGCTTCGCAGGCTTGCGCCATGGTCGGTGCGACCACCAATCGGCGACGAGCGCGACCGGCAGCAGCGCCAACCCCGCGGCCATGGCGCCGCTTGCCGTCCAGCCGATCTCCGCGAGGTTTGTCGACACGAGCCCGAGCCCCAGCAATCCGCCGGCGCCGAAAAGAAGTAGAGCCCATCCGCTGTAGCGCATTGCGGCTTCTCTAAGGCAAGGCGCGCGCCGGCACCACGCTTTCCCGGCATATCAGCAGGCACACCGGCATCGGTTGCCAGCGGCAACGCTCTCGCCGACATTGGGGATGATGCGCAGCGCAGGTACAGCGGTCGAGTCTGCCGCGTCGTTCGGGGAGGATGCGCCGGGGCCGCGGGCCAGCCGCGTCGCGATCACCGCGTCGATCACCTGCGCGACGATCATGCAGGGCGTCGACACCACGATCGCCAATGTCGCGCTGCCGCACATCCAGGGCAGCTTTTCGTGCTCGCAGGATCAGATCGCCTGGGTGGTGACGTCCTATATCGTCGCCGCGGCGATCATGACGCCGCTGACCGGCTGGCTCGCCGGACGGCTCGGCATCAAATGGGTGTTCTTCAGCTCGGTCATCGGCTTCACGATCGCCTCGGCGCTGTGCGGCGCAGCGACGACGCTCACCCAACTTGTGCTTTACCGCGTGCTGCAGGGCATGTGCGGCGCGGCGCTGGTGCCGCTATCGCAATCGGTGCTCTTGCGCAGCAACCCGCCCGAGCGGCACGGACGCGCGATGGCGATCTGGGGCATCGGCACGATGCTCGGGCCGATCGTCGGCCCGGTGCTCGGCGGCTGGCTCACCGACAATTTTACCTGGCGCTGGGTGTTCCTCATCAACCTGCCGGTCGGGGTGCTGTGCGCGCTCGGCATCTTTGTCTTCATCCACGACGATCGGCACGGCCACCGCGACCGCTTCGATTTCTTCGGGTTCGGCACCCTGTCAGTCGCGGTCGGCGCGGTGCAGATGATGCTCGACCGCGGCGAGTTGAAGGACTGGTTCGGCTCGACCGAAATCTGGGTCGAGGGGACGGTCGCGGCGTTGTGTTTCTACCTCTTCGTCGTCCACACCGCGACGACGAATGCGAGTTCGTTCCTCAACCGCTCGATGCTCAAGGACGCGAATTTCACCGCCGGCATCATCCTGATGTTCTTTGTCGGCATCATCCTCAACGGCACGATGGTGTTGCTGCCGACGATGATGCAGGTGCTGATGAACTATCCCGTGGTCACCGCCGGGTTCGTGATGGCGCCGCGCGGCGTCGGCACGCTCATTTCGATGATCCTTGTCGCCCGCATCATCGGCAAGATCGACACCCGCATCATCATCTTCTGCGGCCTCGCGCTCACGGCCGCCTCGCTGTGGCAGATGACCGGCTTCTCGCTCAACATGGATATGGATTTGCTGCTGATCTCCGGAACCCTGCAGGGGATCGGCCTTGGCTTCGTGTTCACCCCGCTGTCGGTCGCGGCGTTCTCGACCCTGTCGCGCCAGCACCTGACCCAGGGCACCGCGATCTTCAGCCTGATGCGCAATATCGGCGGCAGCGTCGGCGTGTCGATCGTCGAGGCGCTGTTCGTCGAGAACACGCAGGTCATCCATTCCTCGCTGATCCAGCGCATCCGGCCGGACAACCCGCTCGCCCGCGGGCTGTCGGCGCCGTACAGCCTGACCGAAGTGCACGGCGTCGCCGCGCTCAACGCCGAGGTTACGCGCCAGGCGCAGATGATCGCCTATATCAATGACTTCTATTTCATGGGGGTCATGATCCTGCTGACCCTCCCGCTGCTTCTGCTGCTGCGCCGGCCGAGCAGCATCGCCAAAGGCCCCGCCGTCGCGATTGATTAGGCTTCGCGGCCCCGAAAACTCCGCGTTTGCGCCCGGCGCGTCTCTTGCACAGGATGGGGCATGCGGACGGTCGGCGAATCCTCGGCGCCAGTCGCCAATCGCGGTGCGATCACCGCGTCGATCATGCTCGCGACTTTCATGCAGGGCGTCGACACGACGATCGCCAATGTCGCGCTGCCGCATATGCAGGGCAGCTTTTCCTGCTCGCAGGATCAGATCGCTTGGGCGGTGACGTCGTACATCGTCGCGGCGGCGATCACCACGCCGCTCACCGGCTGGCTTGCCGGGCGGCTCGGCATCAAGCGCGTCTTTCTCGTCTCGGTGATCGGTTTCACGATCGCCTCGGCGCTGTGCGGCTCGGCGACCAGCCTTACGCAGATCGTCGCCTACCGCTTGCTGCAAGGGGTTTGCGGCGCGGCGCTGGTGCCGCTGTCGCAGGCGACGCTCCTCCACATCAACCCGCCCGAGCGTCACGCCAAGGCGATGGCGGCGTGGGGCATGGGGGTGATCCTCGGGCCGATCATCGGCCCCGCGCTCGGCGGCTGGCTGACCGACGATTACAGTTGGCGCTGGGTGTTTTACATCAACCTGCCGGCCGGCATTCTCGCCGCAATCGGGATCGCGATCTTCATCCACGACAATCGCCCGGCGCAGAAAGAGGGCTTCGACTGGTTCGGCTTCGCGAGCTTGAGCTTCGCGATCGGCGCACTCCAGATGATGCTCGACCGGGGCGAGCTCAAGGATTGGTTCGGCTCGATGGAGATCTGGATCGAGGCGATTATCGCCGCGCTCGCCCTCTATCTCTTCATCGTCCACACCGCGACCGCGGGCGAGCGCTCGTTCCTCAACCGCGCGCTGATGCGGGACTCCAACTGCGTCGCCGGTACGCTGTTGATGTTTCTCATTGGCATTCCGCTCTACGGCACGATGACGCTGCTGCCGACGATGATGCAGTCGCTGATGAACTATCCGGTTATCACCGCCGGCTTCGTAACCGCGCCGCGCGGCATCGGCACGATGCTGGGGATGATCATCGTGACCCGGCTTGTCGGCCGGATCGACGTCCGCATCATCATCTTCGTTGGCATGGCGATCAGCGCGGTGTCGCTGTGGCAGATGACCGGCTTTTCGCTGCAGATGGGCATGGGGCCGTTGATCACTACCGGCATCTTGCAGGGGTTTGGACTCGGGTTCGTCTTCACCCAGCTCAGCGTCGCGACGTTTTCGACGCTGCCGCGCAGCGTGCTGACCCAGGGCAGCGCGATGTTCAGCCTGATGCGCAATATCGGCGGCAGCGTCGGCATCTCGATCGTCGAGGCGCTGCTCGTTCAGAACACGCAGATCGTGCACGCCGCGCTGTCGGAGCATGTCCGGCCCGACAACCCGCTCGCCCAGGCGCCACTTCTCGCGGCGCCCTACAGCCTCACCAATGTCAGCGGGATCGCGGCGTTAAACCACGAGATCACCCGGCAGGCGCAGATGATCGCCTATATCGACGATTTCCACCTGATGGTCATCATCATGCTGGTGGCGTCGCCGTTCCTGTTGTTGCTGCGCCGCCCGCGCCGCGCGGCCGACGGCCCCGCCGTGGCGATGGATTAACCCCCCGGAATTAGTCCCTCGGCCCGATCCTACGATACCCCGCGGAACGCGACCGCCCAGATGAGCAGGGCGAGGAACGCCGCGAACGCGATCATCGTCAGCACGATCAACCAATACGCCGCCGGCGCGTTCTCTCGGTCGACCGAAACCTGCTGCAGTTCGCCATAGCCGAACCAGCCGAGCGGGTTGAGCGGCACCGCGCCGCCGACGAGCGCCGCCGGTATCCGCGGAAGGACAACGATCTCCGCGACAACGAGGATGACGAGTAGAACGATCCAGCTCTGCATGGCGGGCCTCCATCACGACCAACGCCTTAGAGATAAGCCCGTTAGCCGGGCGCGCGACCGGAATCGTGGTTAACGCCGCCAGACATTACGCGTCAGCGCGCCTCCTCGGCGTGGCGCCGGCGCTGCGCGGCGTGGAATTCGCGCTCGTTGGCGATGAACTTGGCGCGCTGCTCGGGGGTCAGCGTCGCCAGCAGCGACAGGGTCGCCGTCACTGCCTGCTGCTGGAAGCTTCGGCGCTGGTTGGTAGCGTCGTCGAGCAGTTGCAGCACCCGTCCTTGATCGGCGTCGGGTTTGGCGAGCTCGGCCCAGGCGGCGTCCATCATCGGCTCGATCGTGCGTCGCATCTGTTCGCCCCGCGCGCTCATATCCGCGACATAGCGATCGAAACCGGCGCGCTGGTCGGCGGTGAGAGCGAGACTGTCCTCAAGCCGGTGAAAGCGTTCGGTGAAGGTCGGCGGCGCCGGTGGCGGATGCAGCCGGCTCCATACCGCGCCGGCGATGACGCAGATGTTGAGCGCCACGGAAACGGCGAGGATCGCGGTCAGCAGCCGCCGCAGCGGCCGGCCGCGCCGATGACTCATGCCGGCGGCGGTGACGCTCATATCTGCGAATTCTCGGTGAAGTCGCGCAGAATCAGGGTCGAGGTCGGATCGAACAGCTCGCCCGTCGAAGCCTCATCCGTCGCATGGACCGAAGGTGCGACTCCCGGCAGTCCGCTGCCGAGGTTGAAGCCGAGCCAGCCGGCAAGGACCACCGCCGCGGCGAGCCCGCTCCAACTCGCGGCGCTGAACCATGGCCGCACCTCGGGCCGGAGGGGGGAAAGGCGATGACGTCGGCCTCGACCCGCTGGCCGTCCGCCAGCGCCGCGGCACGGGCGACGATGCCGGGTTCAGCGGCTTCCATCGTCGCGTCGGCCAAGAGACGCGCGGCGGCCACGTCGTCGGCCGCGTCGGGATCGCTCGCCAGCAGCGCCGCGACGCGCGCGGCTTCGTCGTCGTCGAGCCGGTTGTCGGCAAAGGCGGCGAGGTCGAGCAGCCGCTCGGCCTCGTCGGCCGTCGCCTCGATCTCCCGACTGCGGCGCCAGACTTCCCGGTCAGTCGGACCGGGCGGGCGCGCGCCTCTAGTCCCTTTAGCCCGCATAACGGCACTCTCCTCTTCCGACGGTTTTATGCGGAACTTGCTGGGGCCATCCCCGCAACTTATTGGTTCTCGGATTCATTGGCTATCACTCTTGAAATGCACGCGAAGCTTTAGCATTGCTTTGTGATGCGCGCTGCGCACCGTTTGCGGGTCGATGCCGAGCGCCGTGGCGATCTCGGCGACATCCATTTCCTTGTCATAGAGCATGCCCAAAATCTCGCGCTGTCGCGGCGACAAGAGCGCCTCGGGCAGCTTCAATTTGGGCACCGGCTCGACCGCGTCGACCTTGAGGTACATTTCCGGCACGACGTCGATCGGCACCGATTCCGGCCGACGGCGGCGCAGCGCGTCGCGCGCGGTGCTGCGTGCGACGATAGTGATCCAGGTGGAAAGCGCGGCGCGGCTCGCGTCGTAAGTGCGCAGCAGGCGGAAATTATCCTTACACAGGCGGACGAAGACTTCCTGCGTCAAATCCTCGATATCGCCCGACGACGACGCGACCCCGCGCACCGCGGCGACGATCAGCGCCGCGTAGCGGCGCACGAACCGGTCCCACGACCGCCTGTCGCCCGCCAGCAGCTCGGCGAGCGGATCAGCTCGATCCAATCTGCGCTCTCTGAATTCGCGGTTCAGCGGCTGCGCCGTCATCGCGGTCTTCGTGAGAGCGCCCGGCTCACGAGAGTCCCGCGAAGAAGTCGTTGCCCTTGTCGTCGACGACGATAAAGGCTGGGAAGTTCACCACTTCGATGCGCCAAATCGCCTCCATGCCCAGCTCGGGATATTCCAGAAGCTCGACCTTTTTGATGCAGTCCTGCGCCAGCCGCGCCGCCGGGCCGCCGATCGAGCCGAGATAGAACCCGCCGTATTTCTTGCAGGCCTCGCGCACCTCCATGCCGCGATTGCCCTTGGCAAGGCTGATGAAGCTGCCGCCCGCCGCCATGAACGGGTCGAGATAGGAATCCATGCGCCCGGCCGTGGTCGGGCCGAACGACCCCGACGCGTACCCCTCTGGCGTTTTGGCCGGGCCGGCGTAGTAGATCGGATGGTCCTTGACGTATTGCGGCAATCCCTCGCCGCGATCGAGCCGCTCCTTCAGTTTCGCGTGCGCGATGTCGCGCGCGACGATCAGGGTGCCGCTGAGGCTGAGCCGCGTCTTCACCGGATAGCGCGACAATTGCTGGCGGATTTCGCTCATCGGCCGGCCGAGATCGACCGCCACCACCTCGCTGCTGAACGCCTTCTCGTCGATCTCCGGCAGGTATTTCGCCGGATCGGTCTCCAGCTCCTCGAGGAACACGCCATCGGCGGTGATTTTGCCGAGGATCTGTCGGTCGGCCGAGCACGACACGCCGATGCCGATCGGCAGGCTAGCGCCGTGCCGTGGCAGGCGGATCACTCGCACGTCGTGGCAGAAATACTTGCCGCCGAACTGCGCACCGATGCCGAAACCGCGGGTCAGCGCCAGCACTTCCTGCTCGAAATCGCGGTCGCGGTAGGCCTGGCCGTATTTGTTGCCCTGCGCCGGCAGGCTGTCGAGAT
The DNA here is from genome assembly GCA_963712835.1 of uncultured Alphaproteobacteria bacterium. Classification (GTDB taxonomy): domain Bacteria; phylum Pseudomonadota; class Alphaproteobacteria; order ATCC43930; family CGMCC-115725; genus DATARH01. The sequence continues at coordinate 113,447 of CAVQJJ010000006.1, forward strand.
AGCGGCAACTCGCCAGTTTCACCGTCTTCAGGTTCAGCTCGGCCGATGTGCCGCCGATCACGATCGACAGGTGGTAGGGCGGGCAGGCGGCGGTGCCGAGGCTCTTCAGCTGCTTGTCGAGGAAGGTTGTCAGCGCCTTCGGGTTCAGCACCGCGCGGGTCTGCTGATAAAGAAAGCTTTTGTTCGCCGATCCGCCGCCCTTGGCGACGAACAGGAACTTGTAGGCGTCGCCCGGCTCGGCATAGAGCTCGATCTGTGCCGGCAGATTGTCGCCGGTATTGACCTCCTCGTACATCGACAGCGGCGCGACCTGGCTGTAGCGCAGATTGGTCTCGGTATAGGTGCGGCGGATGCCTTCGGAGATCGCCGCCGCGTCGTCATACCCGGTCCACACCCGTTGGCCCTTCTTGCCCATGACGATCGCGGTGCCGGTGTCCTGACACATCGGCAGCACCTTGCCGGCCGCGATATTGGCGTTCTTCAGCAGGTCGTAGGCGACGAACCGGTCGTTCGCCGACGCCTCGGGGTCGTCGAGGATCGCCGAGAGCGATTTGAGATGCGCCGGCCGCAAGAGGTGCGCGCAGTCGATAAACGCCTGCCGCGACAGCAGGGTGAGCGCCTCGGGCGCCACCTTGACCACCCGCTCGCCGTCGAAATTCGCTGTGCCGACGTAGTCGCCGGTCAGCTTGTTGTACGAGGTGTCGTCGTTGCCCAGCGGAAACAGCTCGTGGAACTCGGTGTCGCTCATGCCCGCCCCTGCACGCTCGAAAGGCTACGCTTGGCGCAGGATCACGGTTTCGGGCGCGGCGTCAAGAATTGCGCGCGCCGCCACCGCCGCCACCGGCCGGTGCTTACCCACGGCCGCCGAGCATGTCCTCGACGTAGAGCATCCGCACCAACACGATCAGCGCGGCGAACGCCGGTCGCCACCAAGAGGCAGAGAAATCCGGCCAGGGTGCCATGGATGACCTGGAACACCAGGATCAGTGCGGGCGGCAGATGCGTTGCCCGCTGCTGCACCAGCGGGATCATCCCTCGACCGCGTGCAGGAGCAAATACAGGCCGGCGACATAGACAGCCATCATCCGGCTGACCGCGAGGCTCAGCAGCAAGCCGGGGAGCGCCGAGGCGAAAGCGCCGACATACGGAAACAAGTGAACAGACCGGCGATCGAGGCGAGGGCGATCGGCGTCAGACCCCAGCGCCCACAAGCCCAGGCCGCTCAGACAACCCAGCACCAGCATCGCTGACAGGCGGCCGAGCACCCAGTACCACAGCGCCGTGGCGGCCTCGTCGAGGATCTGGTGCGCGCGAGGACGATGGCTCGGCGGAACCAGCCGGATCAGTCCCGCCCGGTACGGCCCCGGGGCGAGGGGCGCCGTATGACCGTCGGTGCCGGGGCGAAGTCGAAATAATCGCCACCCAAAAACGGACGCGCAGCGACGCCGCCGCGCCGAGCCGGGACTTGAGATGTTCGAGAAAGCGCCGCCGCAGCGACATCGCAAACTCCGCGTCGTCTAACCCCGCGAACGCCAGCAACTCCCCGGTGGTTTCTTGCCTCCCTGCGAGCCTCGATAGCGGTGCTAAGCATAGGTTAAATAATGGATCGGACGTCGCGTTCGGCTGTTGTTTTGCTGCGGGAAGAAAACGTGAGCCGAACCGATGGCCAATAAAAATCCATTCGACATCGTTGAAGATTTTCGCCCGCTCATCGGTCCGACATACGCGTCGGCGGGTGCCGCCTGGCGGCACCCGGGTTCCGAGCCATGACCCAGGAAGCTTTTGCCGCCCCGCCTCCGGCGGATATCCGCTCGAGCGCGGCCGAACCGTCGCCGCAAGGTTGGCGCGATGAAGTCTGGGCCATCTTGGTAGGTGCGTTGGATGGAGTGCTGCGCTCCTGCTACTCGGTGGCGCCGTTCACCGACGATCCGTGCTGCGTGTTCCGTATCGGGCAGGGTGAGGCGCGCCGCGACCTGCTTTTTGCCGACGGCACGGCGATCGGCGCCGGCGAGATCATCGGCACACTGCATTTCTGGAACGAGCAGCTTCCGCCGTTTTCCCTGTCGGGCCCGGATATGCGTTGGGCGGTGACCATGCACCACCGTATCGCCTATTCGCTGCGTGCGCTGGCGCGGTTTGTCGAGACCGATCCCGCCTGGCGCCACGTCGCCGCGTTTCGTGCCGAGGCGGCGCTGTCGAGCCGCATCGGCGACAAGCAATTGCAACGGGTGACGCGCCGTTTCGGTTTCGAATGCCTCGACGAACCAGCAACCTGGCTGCGCCATTTGCACGAGCTGGGCGAGTGCTTCAACGCCTGGGGACTGGCACGTGCCTATAACCCGGCGGCGCTCGCCCATCAGCGCTTCTTTCGCCCCTATCACGATCTGTGGATTAGCCGCGCGGCCCTGGTCGCGCGGCACGGACGGGTCGGCGACGCCGGTGCCGGCGCTCGGGCGATGCGAACCGCAGGCGAGCGCGCACCATGCCCGCGCTCGTAACCGCGCTCGCCTGGCTGCTGCTCGTCGGCTACGTGCTGAGCCGGCTGGCGCGTCAGGGGCAGGCCTACGGCGCGGCTTCGCTCCCGCCGCGTCGGCGCGTGCCAGTGGCCGGGAGCGTCACGGTCATCGTTCCGGTGCGCGACGAGATCGCCAATATCGACGCCTGCCTGCGCGGTCTCTTGGCGCAGCGCGGATTGGCCGACGAATTCGAGATCGTCGTCGTCGATGACGGCTCGACCGACGGCACTCCCGAGCGCGTCGCCCGTCTCGCGGCGTGCAGCGCGCGGCTGCGCCTCGTGCGCGCCGGCCCCTTGCCGTTCGGCTGGATGGGAAAGCCGCATGCGTGCTGGCAAGGCGCGGCGGGGACCGACGCACAGTGGCTGTGCTTTGTCGATGCCGATCTGCGCGCCGCGTCACATCTCGTGGCGACCGCGATCGCCACGGTCAAGGCGCGAGGCATCGATATGCTGTCGGTATCGCCGTTTCAGGATCTCGGTAGCTTCTGGGAGCGGCTGATTGTCCCCGCCGGATTGCTGCTGATCGGCTGCGCGATGGATTTGCGGCGCGTCAACGACGAGACCGCACCGGACGTCACCGCCAACGGCCAATTCCTGTTGTTCCGTCGCGAGGCCTATCGCGCCGTGGGCGGGCATCAGGCGGTGCGGGCCGAGATCTGCGAGGACAAGGCGCTCGCCCGGCGGTGCAAGCGCCGCGGCCTGCGCTTCCGCCTGCTCGCCGGCGAGCATCTCGCGCGGGCGCGCCTCTACCGCGACCTGCCGTCGCTATGGCAGGGGCTGGGGAAGAATGCCGCGGAGATGCTCGGCAGCGAAGTCGCCAGCGTCGGGGTGGCGACCAGCGGCGCGCTCGTCGCCTGGGCCGCTCTGTTGCTGCCGCTAGTGCTGGCGTTCCGCGCCGCCGCCGAGGGATCGGTCTTGACCCACGCCGCGCTGGGGCTATGCCTGGTCGGCTCGCTGGCGCTCGTCGCGGCGCAGTTCGGCGCCGTCCGGCATAACCGCGTGCCGGCCGGCTACGTGCTGCTGTTCCCGCTAGCGTACGGCGCCGTCGCGGCCCTGGCCTGGTCGAGCCTGGCGCAGCGTCGATTGGGCCGCGTCCAATGGAAGGGCCGAACCTACGAAATCGAACGGAACGCCGCGCCGCCCCCGGTCTGACGCCCGCCGCCGGCGGCCGACGCTGCCCGCGCCGAACGGGGATGCGCGGATAAGGCGCGCGCCGGTCGGCGGCTGGGCGATCGCGGCGGTCGTCGCGGCCGCGGCGGTGCTGCTCTACATCATCCGCTATGCGCTCTTGCCGTTCGTCTTTGCGATCGCGGCCGCCTTTGTCGTCGAGCCGCTGGTCGTCGGCTTGCAGCGCCGCCTTTCTCTTCCGCGTTGGGTTGCGGCGCTGCTGGTCTATCTCGTCGTCGCCGCCACTCTGGTGGGCATCGTCGCCGGCATCATCCTGATCGTGGCGTCGGACGCGACCGCATTCGCGCGCCAGGGCGAGCAGGTCGCGACCGAGCTGTTGTCGCGCGTCCTCGGCCCCGCCGGCATCACGCTGCTCGGCCAGGCCCATACGCCGCAGCAAATCGTCGCCGGCGCTGAGACGGCGCTGCGCGACGCGCTCGGCTTCGGCGTCGTTGCTCGCATGGCCGGGATCGGCGCCGCGGCGATTTTCGGCCTATTCCTGCTGCTCGTCCTGACCATTTACATCATGATTTCGGGGCCGACCTTGACCGCCGGCGCGATTTGGCTGATCCCACCCGAGCGGCGTCCCGCGGTGGAGAGGCTTCTGCCGCGGATCATCCCCGTATTGCGGCGCTACCTCGTCGGGATTTGCGGCGTCGTCGCGTATACGGCGGTCGTAGGATGGCTCGGCTTCGGCCTCATATTCCGGCTGCCGCACGCGCCGCTTTTGGCGCTAGTCGTCGGCCTGCTTGAAGTAATCCCGGTGATCGGCCCGGTCATCGCCGCGACGCTCGCCGGAATTGCCGCGTTTTCGCAGGGCGGTGGCATTCCCTGGTTCGCCGGGGCGATCGCCTTCATCACCGCGCTGCGCCTCAGCATCGACAATCTCGTCGGGCCGCTGGTGCTGGGCCAGGCGGCGCGGGTGCATCCGGTGGTGGTGATCTTCGCGTTCGCGTGCGGAGCGATGCTGTTCGGCGCGATCGGGCTTCTGCTCGCCGTGCCGGCCGCGGTCGTCATCAAGACCGCGCTCCAGCATTACTACGCCGAGCCAATCGCCGGCGCCGACCGGCCCTAACGCTTTCTAAAGCTGTCGAGCGTCACCACCTGGCCGGTCTCGCCCGCCGGCGGCTTTCCGCGCTCCGCCTTGGGCTTGGCCCCGGGCTTGGCATCCGGCTTGACGACCGCCGGCAGCGCCGGCTCGTTGCTTGCCGCGGCGGGCGGCTCGGCGAAGGCCAGCGCGAACTCGACCGACGGATCGGCAAAGCTCTTCACCGCGACGAAGGGCACGCTAAGGCGCTCAACCTGCTTGTCGAAGCTGAGCGACACCGAAAACGTCTCGTCGCCGACATCGAGGTCCCAGAACTGGTGCTGCAGCACGATCGTGATCTCGCTCGGAAACCGCTCCAACAGGCGCGGCGGGATCACCACCCCCGGCGCCGTGGTGGCGAAGCCGATATAGAAATGGTGGTTGCTGCGCAGTCCCTCCTGCGCCACGCGGGCAAGCACATCGCGAATCACGCCGCGCAGCGCCCGCTCGACCATCTTGTCGTAGTGGAACAGATCCTGCGGCATGGCGCTCCCAGTGGGCCGTCGGTATGGGCCGGCGGAGAAGTGGGGGGCTTCTGTTGCCCGGTGCCCCCCGAACCGCGAGTTACTCTAGGCTTTTACCCTGTGAAGGGTTAGGCCGCGAGCGCCTCATGTGCGAAGTTATCGTTCGCATCTGAGATATGACCCGATAACGGTGGTATCATGCCGGGCGACGGTACTTATCTTTACCACGCGCGTCGAACCTGTTTCGCCCCCGCAAGGCGCCGGCGATTCCCCCGAGGGAGCTGAATTCGCCGGCGGAAATTGGTGGAGGCGCCGGGTACCGCCCCCGGGTCCGCAACGCTTATTCCATAAGCCGTTTATCGCCATAGTCGGTTGCCCGACAATCGAGATATAGGATGCGCGAGGGCTGAAGGCAATCGCCCCATCCTCGTCTCCCCCGCGCGAGAGGGGGCCTCGGGGGGGGGCGGGCGACGGACATTTGCCCTGGGTCCCCGCTTTCGCGGGGAAATCAAGAGAGGGTGAGACCGCATGCCGCTCACCGACGAGCAGCGACAGGACATCGAAGCAGAGCGGGCCGAGACCCGGCCGACCCGCCGCGCCACCGTGCCGGCTCTGGAAGACATCCTCTACGAGGCGATCCCCGTGCTCGACCACGGCTTTGTGCGCGTCATCGACTACATGGGCGATGACGGCGCGATCGTGCAGGCGGCGCGCGTCTCCTACGGCAAGGGCACCCGCCGCGTCTCCGAAGATCGCGGCCTCATCCAGTACCTGATGCGCCACCGGCACACGACGCCGTTCGAGATGTGCGAGATCAAGTACCACGTCAAGCTGCCGATCTTTGTCGCGCGGCAGTGGATTCGCCACCGCACCGCCAACGTGAACGAGTACAGCGCGCGCTATTCGATCCTCGACAACGAGTTCTACATCCCCGCGCCCGAGCACCTCGCCGCCCAGGCCACCACCAACCGCCAGGGCCGCGGCGATGTGCTCGAAGGCACCGCCGCGCGCCACGTCCTCGACCTGCTGCGCGAGGACAGCGACCGCGCCTATGCCGGCTATGTCGAGATGCTCAACGAGGACGACGCCGGCCAGCCACGCGACCCCGCCTGGCCGGGCCTCGCGCGCGAGCTGGCGCGGATGAACCTGTCTTTGAATTTCTATACGCAGTGGTACTGGAAAACCGATCTGCACAATTTGATGCACTTCCTCGCGCTGCGCGCCGACCCGCACGCGCAATACGAAATCCGCGCCTATGCCGACGCAATGATCGGCACGCTCCAGCGCTGGTGCCCGCTGGCCCACGCCGCCTTTCTCGAATACCGCATGAACGGCGCGACCATCTCCGCCACCGGGCTCCAGGTCATCCGCCGCCTGCTTTCCGGCGAATCGGTCGAGCAAAAAGACAGCGGCCTCTCCCCCCGCGAATGGCGCGAACTGATGGCGATACTGGGCCGCTGATCGTTGCAAATTCCCTCACCCGCGGGAGAGGGTGCCGAAGGGCAAAGCCCAAGGCGGGTAAGGGCGGCCTTGCCCGCACGGGCGGGCCGGTCGATCATTCCGGTGAAATTTCAGGAGTAAGTACCATGCCGAAAATCTCATCCTATGCCGCGAAGAGCGTGTTTGATCCGCCGGCTTATTCGCAGGGCGTCAAGATCGAGGGCGCGCAGACGCTGCTCTACATCGCCGGCCAGGTCGATTACGACGCGGAGGGCAAGTGCGCGCATCCCGGCGATTTCGCGGCGCAGACGCGCGGCGTGCTCACCGCGCTGAAAGCCCAGGTCGAGGCCGGCGGCGGCACCATGGCGTCGATCGTCAAGATCAACACCTATGTCACCGACATGCGCTACCGCCCCGAATACGCCAAGCTGCGCAGCGAGTTCTTCGGGCCGAAGGCGCCGGCGTCGACGATGGTCGCGGTGACCGCGCTGGCCGATCCCGATTTCCTCATCGAGATCGAAGCCGTCGCGGCGATCTGACGGAAGCTGGTGACACCGCTCTTGACGCGGCGGGTACGTCGCCTAGTTTCGCGTCCTCACCACACCGGTGACAGGTCGAGTAGGAATCGATGCGCGACGATATTTTTGATCAGTTCGTGACTGATTACCGCGAAGAGCAGGATCGGTTGCGTCAGGAGCTTTTTTCCTATGAGCCGCGCGGCGTGATGCGCCTGTGGGAAGGCCGTGCCGTGGACAATGTCCGTGACGTCACGGCCGAACGGGTCGTAGAGATCGAGCGGCAAATCGCCCGTATCGAGGGGACGGTCGAATTCGTTCGCGCTCTCCAGAAGGCGCTTTGACACCAAAATAACAGGAGGCGAGCCTCCTGTTATTTGAGCTCGACCAGTTCGATCGCCTCCTTGCTCGGGCCTTCGATCATCACCGCACGGGTGTCGCCGAGCCGGTACGGGCCGTCGAGGAATTTGACGCCCTCGCCTTTCAGCTTGTCGACCCACGCGTCGAGGTCGCCGACGCCGAGCCCGATATGGTCCTGCAGCTGGCCGAGCGGGCTCGCCAGTGGTTTGGCGCCCTGGTTGGCGTACCACATCATCGACACGTCGCCGAACTCGACCCCGGCGCGCGGCGTGCGGAACATGCCTTCCGGCTTAAGCGCCGGCCAGGTGCGGTCGGGGTGCCGCGGCACCGTGCAGTTCTCTTCGGTGAGGTCGGTGCCGTCATAGCCGGGGCGCAGCTTCGCGTTGAGATGCTTCTGATACCAGATGAGGGCGCAGAACACGTCGTCCTGCCACATATGCACGTGGTTGAAGCGCTCCTGGCCATGATTGCCGGCGATCTCGAAGAGGGCGTCGTCGGGGCCGGTGAAATAGGCGAAGCCGCCGACCCGCGTCGGCTCGATGTGCTTGGTCTTGGCCTCGGCGATCTGCGCCGCGGTGAGGCCGAGCGTATTGCCGATGCTGGGCCAGGTATCGCTCGAAATCGCCACCCCGTCGCCGTCTGCCTCGCGGTAGAGCGGCGCCGATTTGACCTCCGGCCGGCTCTTCCATTCCTCGACCGTGCGCCGCGAGTTCGACGACATGCCAGCCGAAATGCCAGATCGCGCTTTGCGGCTCGCTGGTCGGCGGCGTGTCAGCCTTGTCGAACAGGATCAGGACGTTGTTGTCGCATTTGAGCGCCTTGTGGCCGCCCCACTCGTCCCGTGCGGTGCTGGGGAACTGCCGCGTGTACCAGTCGATCGCCGCGTCGGGGTCGACCGAATTGAGATGCAGGTGATGAAACCCCGGCGCCGGCAGCATGGCATTCCTCCTCGCGTTTGCGGGGAGGATAGCACGCCTATTCCTTCGCCAGCGCGCAGGAATGGTCTTGCAGTTCCTCGCCGGAGCCGCGGTCGCCGGCGGCGGGATCGGCGCGGTCTTCGAGCAGCACAAAGCCGGGCGCGCCGCCCGGCAGCGTGACGCCGACCACGACCAAGGTCTCGGGCCCCATCGAGTCCGGCTGGATGCCGATGGCGAGCAGCTCGAACGGGTTGACCGCGAGCGCGTCGCCGGTGACCCGCATCGCCCGGTAGCCGTGGCCGGCGAGCTTTTCGGGAAACGGCGCCCAGGCGTCCCTGACCGACGCAATATTTTTGGCGACCGCATTGCGCACCGCCGGAGCGATGCAGTCGATGTGGATGTGCAGCTGGTTCTGGGTGCGGCCGTAGACCGAGTTGATCGCCAGGCCGAGATCGTCGCGCGGCAGCTCGCGTTTCGCCGCGGTCACGGTGAAATGCCGCTCGGACCAGGCGTCGGCGAAATAATTCCCGGCGCCGGGCGCCAGCACTTGCGGATCCTCGATGCCGGTGATCTTGGCGGTCGGCATCAACAGATATTGCGTGTCGCCGACCCGATCTTTCAGCACCACGTATTCCTTGTCGAGGTCGACCGCCGCGCACGGCGCGGGTTGGCCATGGTCGCGCTGGTCGGGCACGCATTTCTCGCTGACGATCTTCCACAGCGCATCGGGATCGGCGGCCCGCGCTGCGCCGCTAAGCGCCAGCAAGGCGCCGAGCGCGAGGACCAGGCAGCGCACCTATTCTACGACGATGCGCGGCGGCGCGCGGCGCGCGCCTTCGCTCGACACTTTCGCCCATACGGTGGCGGCGATCTCACGGAACAGCTGCGCGTGCGGCGAGCCGGGGTCGGACACGGTCACCGGCCGACCCTCGTCCGAAGTTTCGCGGATCGCCAGATCGAGCGGCACCTCGCCGAGGAAATCGCAGCCGAGCCGCTCGGCCTCGCGCCGCGCGCCGCCATGAGAAAAGATGTCGCTGCGCTCGCCGCAATGCGGGCAGAGGAAATAGCTCATGTTCTCGATGATGCCGAGCACCGGCACATCGACCTTCTGGAACATGCTCAGGCCGCGGCGCGCGTCGATCAGCGCGATGTCCTGCGGGGTCGAGACGATGACCGCGCCGGCGAGCGGCACTTGCTGCGCCATTGTCAGCTGCGCGTCGCCGGTGCCGGGCGGCAGGTCGACGACCATGATGTCGAGTTCGCCCCAGGCGACATCGCGCAGCATCTGGTTCAAGGCGCTCATCACCATCGGCCCGCGCCAGATCATCGCGGTGTCCTCGGCCACGAGAAACCCGATCGACATGCATTTGAGCCCGTAATTCTCCATCGGACGGATCGTCTTGGCGTCGATCATCGTCGGCTTGCCGGAAATCCCCAGCATGCGCGGCATCGACGGCCCGTAAATGTCGGCGTCGAGCACGCCGACCTTGAGCCCGTTCGCCGCGAGGCCCAGCGCGAGATTGGCGGCGACGGTGGACTTGCCGACCCCGCCTTTGCCGGAGGCGACCGCGACGATGGCGCCGACCCCTGGCACCGCGCCGCGCTGGGCCTGCGGGGCGGCATGCGCGTGCCCGGGCGCGTGGCCTTGCGGCGCCGGGCGACCGGCCATGGTTTGATGACCGGGGCGCGACTCGGCGGTCAGCACCGCGGTCACCGACACCACCCCCGGCAGCAGTTCGACCGCCGCCTCGGCGGCCTTGCGCAGCGGTTCGAGGCGCGGGCCGCGCTCCGGCTCGACCTCGATCGCGAAGCCAACATTGCCGTCGCGGATCACGATCCCCGACACCATGTTCAGCGACACGATATCGCCGCCTCTGTCGGGGTCACGCACCCCTCGCAGCGCGTCGAGGATGTGTCGCTCGGTTACGGCGGCCATGCGGTGCTCCGGTGGGTTATCAAGTGCGGCCGGGCCATCTTGCCCGACCTTACGGCTGGCGCCAAAGGCGCTGCGGATGCAGCCTCGCATCTGCTAACCTCGAGATAGGCCGCCCGGTTGCACTTGACAATATATACGCGCGCGCCCTCTATCGCCGGCCATCGAGCGGGCACGTCCCGAAAGGCGCGGGCGCAATGAACGGGCGCAATAATCTGCCGGCGGGGAATTAGATGAGCGATCGCGGTGGCCCCTGGGGCACCGGGCCTCGTGCCGGCGGCAGGGGCGGCAGGGGCGGCAGCGGTGGTGCCGGCGGTGATGGCGGCGGCGGTCCGGGCGGCCCATGGGGCGGCGGCCGTGGCGGTGGCGGCGATGACGACGATCCGCGTCCGCCGCCGCGCGGCCCCAATATCCGGCCGCCCGATTTTGAGGAGATGCTGCGCCGCGGCCAGGATCGTTTCCGCCGCCTGCTGCCGAGCGGGCGCGGCTCGGGCAGCCTCATCGGCATCATCGTCGCGGTCGTCATCGGCTTGTGGCTGGCGAGCGGCTTCTACCGCGTCGAGCCGGACGAGGTCGGCGTGGTGCTGCGCTTCGGCGCCTACAACCGGACGACCTATCCGGGCCTCAACTATCATATGCCGCGGCCGATCGAGAGCGTGCGGACCCCGAAGGTGACGCGCGTCAACCGCACCGAGATCGGCTTCCGCAATGAGGATTTGGAAGGCCGGCCGACCGCCAGCACACAGGTTCCGGAAGAATCGTTGATGCTGACCGGCGACGAGAACATCGTCGATATCAACTGCACCGTCTTCTGGGTCATCAAGGACGCGAAGGCCTATCTCTTCAACATTCGCGCGCCGGAGAAGACCGTGAAATCCGCGGCGGAAAGCGCGCTACGCGAGGTCATCGGCGAGCACCCGCTGGCGATGGAGCTGTCCGAGGGGCGCCAGCAAATCGAGAGCGAGACCCAGAAACTGTCGCAGCAGCTGCTCGACAGCTATCACGCCGGGGTCGAGGTCACCCAGGTGACGCTGCAGCGCGTCGACCCACCGGGTCCGGTCATCGCCGCCTTCCGCGACGTCCAGGCGGCGCTCGCCGACCAGGCAAGGCTCAAGAACGAGGCCGAGTCCTACCGCAACGGCGTCGTCCCGAAGGCAAAGGGCGACGCCTCGAAAATCGACCAAGGCGCAGAGGCTTACAAGCAACAGGTAATCGCCCAAGCGACCGGCGACGCGGCGCGTTTCGATTCGGTCTACCAAGCCTTCAAGGTCGCCGAAGACGTGACGCGCGAGCGGCTTTACATCGTGACCATGGAGCAGATCCTCGAAGACGCCAACAAGGTCATCCTCGACCGCGGCGCGGCCGGGCCGAACGGCGTGCTGCCCTATCTGCCGCTGCCGAGCCTGCCGGGCTTCCCGGCGCCCCCCGCCGCGGCCCAGCAATCGACGCCTCCCAGCACGGGAGGCAAGCCATGAGCCGTCAGCTCGGCATCGCAATCGCCATCGTATTGATCGCCATCGGCATCCTGCTCGACAGCTCGCTGTTCATCGTCGACCAGACCGAGTTGGCGCTGCTGCTGCAGTTCGGCAAGCCGGTGCGACCGGTCAACGAGCCGGGGCTCGAGTTCAAGATCCCGTTCGTCCAGAACGTCGTCTATTTCGACAAGCGCCTGCTCGATGTCGAGCCGCCGCCCGAGGAGGTCATCGCCTCCGACCAGAAGCGGCTAGTGGTCGACACCTATACGCGTTACCGCATCGTCAACCCGCTGCTGTTCTACCAGACCGTCGGCACCGAGGACTCGGTGCGCGCGCGTCTCACGGCGATGGTCAGCAGCAGCCTGCGCGAAGTGGTCGGCAAGGTGCCGCTCTCGGCGCTGCTCTCGGCCCAACGCGCCGACATCATGCACCTGATCCGCGACGACGTGCACAGCGCCGCCAAGTCGTTCGGCATCGATGTCGTCGATACCCGCATTCGCCGCGCCGATCTGCCGACGCAGAACAGTGAGGCGATCTATGCGCGGATGAATTCCGAGCGGCAGCAGCAAGCCGCGCTCTATCGCGGCGAAGGCGCCCAGGCGGCGCAAACCGTACGCGCCAACGCCGACCGCGAGGTTACCGTGATCATCGCCGACGCGCAGCGCGACGCCCAGAAGCTGCGTGGCGAAGGCGACGCCGCGGCGACCGCGATCTACGCCAAGGCGTATGACCAGGATAAGAACTTCTTCGCATTCTACCGCTCGCTCGAGGCCTACCGCGCCGCGCTCGCCGGGCACAACACGACCTTCGTGATGAGCCCCGACAGCAACTTCTTCCAGTTCTTCAACAACCCCGCCCCGAGCGGCTCCGGCGCGGCGGCCACACCCCCGTCTCCCGCCGCCTCGCGCTGATGGCGCCAACCCGGCGATGAACAAGTTGCGATAAGCGCGCCCGGATGCGCGATTTTCTGACCGCGCTTGCGCTGATCCTGGTGATCGAGGGGATCGTCTACGCGCTGTTTCCCGAATTGATGCGGCGCCTCGCGACGCGGACGACGCGCACTCCAGCGCAGGCGTTGCGCATCGGCGGGCTGATCGCGGCTTTTCTCGGGGTCGTCATCGTCTGGCTGCTGCGGCGCTAGTGCCAGCCATGCTCTCTCCGCCCATTGAAGGGAGGGCGGGCGAGGTGGGCAAGTTGGACCGCGGCCGTCTCGGCCGCAGACGGGCGGAACGCCTGCGTTCCTGTCTCCCACCTCACGTCATGCATAGACTTCTGGTTTGCCGCCGGCTTCTCTCGTATCTTGCGCGTCGCGAGACCGGCGGCGCACCCGTTGCATGCGCGCCCTCGCCTGTCCTTAAAGGGGAGTTGTTGACGGTGCTATCGAGAGCGACACTTCGGCATGCGGCCGTGGCGCTGCTGGCGCTCGGGCTGATCGCCGCGCCGGTTGGCATCCAAGGCGGCGGCCTCTCTGGCGGTTCCGCGGGCCTGGAAGTCAGCCGCGCGGCGGCGCATCCGGCGCCCGACGGCTTCGCCGACCTGGCGGATAAGCTGCTGCCGTCGGTCGTCAACATCTCGACGACGCAGACCGTCAAGGCCTCCGCCGACAAGGGCGACAAGGACAACCCCGACACGCCCGACATGCCGCAATTCCCACCCGGCTCGCCATTCGAGCAATTCTTCAAGGACTTCTTCAAGCACCAGCACCCGGGACAGGGCCAGGGTCAGAGCCAGGGTCAGCCGCAGGCCGAGACCCGCAAGGCCACCTCGCTCGGTTCGGGCTTCATCATCGACCCGTCGGGATATGTCGTGACCAACAATCACGTCATCAACGACGCGGATGAGATCACCGTCATCCTGCACGACAACACGAATTTGAAGGCCGAGGTCGTCGGCCGCGACACCAAGACCGACATCGCCGTCCTCAAGGTCAAGACCGATCATCCGCTTGTCGCCGTGCCATGGGGCGACAGCGACAAGTCGCGGGTCGGGGATTGGGTGCTGGCGATCGGCAACCCGTTCGGCCTCGGCGGCACGGTGACCGCCGGTATCCTCTCGGCGCGCCAGCGCGACATCAATTCCGGCCCCTATGACGACTTCCTGCAGACCGACGCCTCGATCAACCGCGGCAATTCGGGCGGACCGATGTTCAACATGGACGGCCAGGTGATCGGCATCAACACGGCGATCTATTCGCCTTCGGGCGGCTCGATCGGCATCGGCTTCGCGATACCATCGTCGCTCGCCCAGGAGGTCGTGCACGAGCTCATCACCGAAAGCGACCACACCGTACATCGCGGCTGGCTCGGCGTGCGCATCCAGGAGGTCACCGACGAGATCGCCGACAGTCTGGGGCTCAGCAAAGCGGAGGGCGCGCTGGTCGCCAGCGTCACCGACAACGGCCCGGCCCAGGCGGCGGGCATTCAGCCGGGCGATGTGATCCTCACCTTTGACGGCAAAAACGTTACGGCGATGCGCAACCTGCCGCGTCTCGTCGCCGAGACCCCGGTCGACAAGACCGTGCCGGTGACCGTCTGGCGCAAGCGCGCCCAGACCCAGCTCAAGGTCAAGGTCGGCCGCCTGCAGGAGACCGAGACCGCGAGCGCCGAACCCGGCGACAAATCCCCCGCGCCGAAAGCCCTCCCGGTCGACACCGCCAAGGCGCTCGGCATGACCCTGTCCGACGTGACCCCGGAACTGAAGGAGAAATACTCGCTCGGCGACGACGCCAAGGGCGTCGTCGTGGTCGACGTCGCCAAGGACAGCCCGAGCGACGAGAAAGGCCTGCGCGCCGGCGACGTGATCATGGAGGCTTCGCAGGAAGAGGTGAAATCGCCGAGCCAGGTCGCCGCCAAGGTCGCCGACGCCAAAAAATCCGGCCGCAAGTCCATCCTCTTGCTCGTCCAGCGCCAGGGCGACCTGCGCTTCGTCGCCCTGCGCCTCGACCAGAGTTAGAAGGCCTCCGCGCGGTCGCCAAGAAACGGACTGCGTCGAACCTCGCCGCAGCCCGAGTGTCAGGGGGACGGGAAGCTCTGGAGGAGGGTCAGAGGATGCCGCAACCCCGATCCGCGGTCGTTATCTCATATTAAAATCGGGCTGTCCTCGCCGGTTAACGACCATGCGATGTGATTTGGCGGGCTATCCCTTCAATCCACCATATCAAACAGCTTACACCAGCCCGTGAGGCTGACCTCGCCGTCCACGACCTTGCAGCTCTTCGGCTTGATGAAAAACGTGCAGACCGCGCAGCTGAACATGCCTTTCGGCATCGGCTGATACTCGGCGGCGGCTTGCGAAATCTTATTGGGGTTCGCCGCCGGCTCGTCGGCCTCGCTCGGTGCGGCCGTCACCCACAGCCCCAAGGCCAGCATGGTGCGTCGCGTGAGCCGACGGCGCCATCTTGTGACCGGCGCGCTCAATCCCCTAGTGTCCATCCGCAAACTCGGCTCACCGTTCCGGGGAACATGCGAGAGTGACCGCGGATTGGTACCTCATTCTCGCCGTCCTGGGTCCGGCCTTGGGCTTTTTGCTGGTCGTGGGCTGCATTCCCTTCCTGATCTACAGCTTTTGCGCCCGCAACCGGCTCCGCGCCTTTACGGCCAGCAAGGTCGCCACCGTCTTGGCGCTGTTATCGGTGTTCGCGTCGGCGATCCTGTGGCTTCAGCTGATCTCCGGCTACTACCGCTACGACAACCCCGTCGATCACCGCGACCCCGATTTCATCGTGTGGGAGGTTGTCGCCGGGTCGGAGGCGGTGGCCGTCCTGCTTTCCATCCTTAGCGTGATCCGACAGAGAGCACGTCGGGCCGTCTAAGTCTGTCATTCCCGCGTGATCTCCGGATCAAGTCGGGGGCAGAATCCACCCACACAGCGGCTTGAAGCGGTTCGTGCCTGCCCCACCCACCTGCTACTGGCGCAGCAGCTCTCCCTCCCCCCTGGTCACGGGGAGGGCTGGGAGGGGCCGGCATCGGCCGCTGGAAGCGAAGTAAATTAAGCCGGCCGCGCCACGTAACCGTAGCGCAGGTTGCTGCGGCCGCCGCCTCGGGCGACATAGTCCGCCTTCATCTGCGCGAAGCGGTCGCCCTTGACCGCCTCGGCATGCTGCTCGTTGATGCCGTAGAGCCGCGCCGAGTTGCCGCCGAAGATCGCGGTCTTGAGCGGCCCGTCGGCCGGGCCCAGCGGCTTGAACCCGTATTTCTTTTGCATGTCGTCGGTGATTTCGAGCCGCCGCAGCCCTTCGATCTGCCATTGCGGCGCGCCGGTCCACACCGCGTCGGTGCCCCAGACGATGCGGTCTTGCCCGAGCCCCTTGACCAGCGTCCCCATCAATGCGGCCGCGAGGCGCGGCTGTGCTACCGCCGTCCAGGCGAAAATCTGCCCCAAATCGCCGTAGACGTTGTGGACGCCGTATTTCTCGGGGATTTCGGCGAGGTCGCTGGTCCAGGACGAGCGGCCGGTCTTGTCGAACTCGTCCATCGCGTCTTGCGGGTTGGCGCCGACCCAGCGATAGGCCGAGTGGTAGACGAGGAAATTCAGCTGCGGCCAGTCCTTCGCCGCCTTGCCGATATCGCTGACATCGGCATAGGGCAACAGCCGCGGGAATTTCTCGGCGATCGCCGGCGCGAACAACCCCTTGTGGATGCACACGTTCTTGATGTTGGTCTTGGCGATCTTTTCGTAGAACGGGTACATCAGCTTTTCGTCGTCGGCGTGCCAGGGCCAGTGCGCCAGCTCCTTGTGGGTGTTGTCGCCGACCGTGTAGCCCTTCCACGAATCCGGTTTGTACTTTTCGACTGCCTCGTCGACCTTGTCGAGCCAGCCGTCCTGGCCTGGGGTGAAGGTGAAATGCGCCATCATGCGGCGCGTGCCGGCCTTTTCGTTGACCGCTGCGCGGGTCTTGAACACCTGGTCCTGCGGGATGAACCAGTCCTCCGGCACGTCGGAGGGCGAGTTTGACAACAGCGAGACCTTGGTATCGCTGTCCATATAGACCTCTTTGACGTAATTGGGAAATTTGAGGTCGTCGAGGGTCTGCTCCCTGCCCGACAGCTCCTTGTTCCAACCCCATTGCCCGACCGCCTCGCGGCCCTTCACAAAGCCGGTGAGGCGCGTGTCATCGCGCAGGAAATGGGTATGACCGTCGATGATCATCTGCCCGGATTGCGCCTCGGCGAGTTGGTTCGCCAGCTCGGGGGTCGCGGCCTCGGCCTCGCTCACCGCGAAATAGCGCCCGAACACCGAGTTCATCGCGACGAAGGACGCAGCCATCCCGGCGGCGGTCTGGAAGAAGCGGCGGCGCGACACCCCTTGATGCTTCGCCAGCCGGTCGCTCATCTCAATGAGCCGCGCCTCGACCTCTTTCTGCTGCGCGGTCTGCGGGAACGGCAGGTACTCGTCGCTCGACACGATCTGCGTCGGCACCGGCGAGGGGAATGACGACGTCTCCGCCGGCAGCAGCCCGCTGATCATCTCGTCTGTCGGAACTCGCATGGCGCCCTCCCCGAATTGAAGCCGCTCATTCTACCCGGCATCGCGCGCCCGCACCAATGCCGCGCCGGTATCGCAATTTATGCGCCGCTGCGATTATCGGCCCTACCGGGCCGGTAAAGGATGATCACCGCCGAGGCGAGCTGGATGGCTGACCTCGAAGAGGAAAATAGCCGAAAAAGACGCCGCCGCCGAAGCCAAAGACCGCCGACGAGAAGCCGAGATCCTTGTTCATCGTCAATCCGGCGAAGCCGAGATAGGCAGCGAAGTAGCAGACCATCAGCATCGGCAAGAGCCGCCGCGCCACCTTTGCTTTGGGCTTGCGCCGTCAGTCCGGCGGCTGCCAGTCGACACTATCGTCGAGCGGGATTACCGGGCGGGGCAGGCGCGACCAGGTGAAATTCTTCAGCATCGGCGAGGTGAGACCGGGCAGGTCGACCTCGACGATCTGCTCGTGCTTGAAGAACTCGTCGAACCCGCCGCGGAAGTGGCCGCGCGACTTGACGACGACGATGCGCGCCTTGGCGATGTCGATCCCGAGCATCTCGAAGAAGATCGGATCGGCGCATTGCCGTCGCTTCGAGACCACGACGACAGTGACGCCGCCGACGCGCAGCGCGGCACATTTCCCCATGCCGAGGCTCATCCCGGCATAGATGCCCCGTCGGCCGACGCACTCGCCGTCGCTGAGCGCGACGACCCGCGCCGGCGCCGTCCACGGTTGGGAGAATTCGCTTTCCTCGTCGCGATTGAAGCGCGCCTCGAAATTGTAGTGCAGCCCATATTGATGCGCTTCGGCGGCCAGCTGCGGATCGTAGATGATGCCGACCAGCGCGCCGTTGACCTTGGCGTCCCAAAGCGCCTTCAGCAGATACATCGTGTTGCCGCGTCCGCCGCCGCCCGGATTATCGGCGACATCGGCGAAGCACACCGCGGGCAACGCCGGATCATTCGACGCCGCGATCGCCTTGGCGACCGCGGCGTCGAGCGGGGTGAGCTTTGGATAGAAGCGGGCGCGGTTGTCCCAGCCGAACTGCGCAATCTCGCGCGCCACCGTCTCGGCCACGCGCGAGTTGCGCCCCCTAATCGAAGAACTGGCACGGCGGGCCGTGACGACGGCCGTCAGCCCATTCTTCGCCGTGTCGGAGAAAGCGAACCCGCCCATCACCGACACATTCATGATTTCCGGACCGATTTTGGTCTGACCGAAATTGATCATGTCAGCATAGGGGCCGGCGGCGGTCAGCATCGTCACGGTCGGCGGCACGATTGGCAGGCGAACGAAGGCGATCTCCGTCTTGGTGCCGCCCAACATCTCTCGGATCGTCTGCGCCGCCTCGATGCCGCGCTCTCGCATGTCCATATGCGGGTTGGTGCGATAGCCGATAAACGCGTCGATCGTCGACACCATGCGATCGGAGATATTGGCGTGCAGGTCAAGCGTCGCGACGACCGGCACATCCGGACCGACGATGCGCCGAATGGCGGCGAAGAGCTCGCCGTCCGGGTCGTCATCCTCGGTGGTGATGCCGGCGCCGTGCTCGCAGATATAGACGGCGTCGACCGGCAGCGCGGCGGTGAGCCGCGTTTCGATATCGGCGAGCAGCTCGGTGAAGAATTGATGGTCAGTCGGGCCGTTGGGCTCGGCGGCGGCGAAGGCGATACCGACCGGCGTCCAAAACCCGGCTGCGTCCATGTCGGCGACAAAGCCGGGGATCTCGCCGAGCATGCGCGGCGCCGGCAGCCGCGCCTCGGCGGCGATCTCCTCGCCGGCGAAATAAGCGAAATGCGCTCGCGTCGCGACCGGCGCGAAGCGGTTGCACTCGATCGAGAAGCCGCAAATGGCGATGCGCGGATTGGTCTTGGACATGGGAAGGGCGCAGGGTTGTGATCCTGCGCCCTATCCTAGATCAGTCGCGGCAGAGGTTCAGGCGTCTTATTTTTCTCGTCGCCCCCGCGCAAGCGGGGGTCCAGGGCAAGCGACGGAGCGGTTGCCCTGGGTTCCCGTTTCGCAAGAAAGACAAAAAAAAGATCAACCCCGCTTGAACGGGTGATCTAGGACCTGCTTCTGCTGCGGCGTCAGCTTGTCGTAAAGCGCCTGCACCGCCGGGTCGGCCTGCTGCATCGCCTGCAACCGCGCCTGCATCACCTGCTCGCGGTGGTGGAGACGGTCGATCACGGTCAGCTTGTCACGATCCTGCGCGTTAGCGGGTAGCGCATCGCACAGTTTGCGCTGGGCGTCCTCGCTGCTCTGCGTCACCGACATGACCTTGTCCCATAGCGGCTTCTGCTCAGCGGTCAGATTGAGCTTGAAGCCGATCGAAGCCATGAAGCCGGCGCGGCGGGCAAGTCGATCGACGCAGGCCTGCTGCGGCGATTTGTTGGCCCAGCTTCCCCAGCCGCGATGCATCATGCCCTCGTGCCCGGACCCGCCCATGTGATCCCCGCCTGGTCCACCGGGCCCAGGCGCACCCGCGGGTGCTGGGGGCGGCGGGCTTTGCGACCAGCCGACCACCGGGACCGCCATGGCCGCGGCGGCGACCATCGCCGCACCCGCGATCATCGACCTCTTCATATTGCTCTCCTGCGTCTTCCAAGCGCTCGCGGGTGGCCCAACGCCGCCGGCATCGCCGGCAAATCCCCGAACGAGGCAATTGTGCATAAAATATGCAGGCGCCCGTTTCCGGCTCCCCGCGCCGGCCATTAATTCGCTGAAAGGTGATCGCGTATGCCGAAAGTCGATGGAGCCCGCATTCTTGCTGACCTCAAGCGTCTCGCCGAGTTCGGCCGTTACGAGACCGGAGTTGATCGGCCGACCTATTCCGAGGTCGACATCGCCTCGCGCCATTGGCTGGCCGAGAAATACGCCGAAGCCGGGCTGACGCCGGTCATCGACGGCATCGGCAACGTGTTCGGCCGCGCCGAGGGCGCGACCCGCCGCTTGCTGGTCGGCTCACACAGCGAGACCCAGCCGCGCGGCGGCTGGCTCGACGGCGCGCTCGGGGTGATCTACGGGCTCGAATTGGCGCGCGCCTTCGCCGCCGATCCGGACCTCAAGGGTCTCGGCATTGAGACCGTCGCCTGGGCGGACGAGGAGGGCCATTACGGCAACATGCTCGGCAGCCGCTCGTTTACCGGGCGGCTCAGCGAAGCGGAAATCGACGGCTACGAAAACCGCGAGGGCGACGGGCTGCGCGACGCGCTGACCCGCGCCGGGCTTGCCGGGAAGCCGCGCATCGAGGTCGATCCCGCGCGCTATCTCGGCTATCTCGAAGCCCACATCGAGCAGGGCGACACGCTCGATTCTACCGGCTTTCGGATCGGCATCGTCGAAGGCATTGTCGGCATCTGGAACTGGCGCGTCGTGCTGACGGGGCAGCAGAACCATGCCGGCACGACGCAGATGTCACGTCGCAAGGATGCCGGGGTGGCGATGGTGCGCCTCGCGACGCAAATCCATGACCGCTTTGCGCAGATCGCCGGGCCACGCACGGTGTGGACGATCGGCCGCATGCTGATCGACCCGAACGCGCCCTCGGTTGTCCCCGGCCGCGCAGAGATGCAGGTGCAGGCGCGCGATATCGACGAGGCGATCCTCGCACGCTATCGCGATGTGCTGATGGAGCTGGTCGCGGCGGCCGACCGCGACGGCCCGTGCCGCATCACGGTCGAGGAATTGTCGCAGACCGAACCGCGGCTGATGGACAAGGCGTTCGAGGATGCGATCGAGGCGACCGCCGAGCGCTATGTGCCCGGCGGCCATATGCGGATGCCGAGCGGCGCCGGCCACGATGCTCAGGTCGTCTCACACAAAATGCGCGCCGGGATGATGTTTATCCCGAGCCTCAAGGGCATCAGCCATCACTGGTCGGAAGACACCAAGGAAGACGACATTGTCCTCGGCGCACAGGTCTTCGCCGACGCCGCCGCGGCGATCCTTAAGGGGGGGTGAGACGATGGCGATCGTCCTCCAAGAATCGCTGCGCGGGCTGTTCTACGCGCCGTATTACGCGGCGCTGGCGCTGGGCGCCTATGTGCAGGAAGGTGTCGAGGTGCGGTTCGTCGCGGCGTCCGATTTCGGCGCCGCGCCCGATGCGCTGTTCAACGGCACGACCGACGCCGCCTGGGGCGGGCCGATGCGGGTCAACCAGTTTTACGAGCAGCGCGCGGATTGCGACCTCGCATGCTTTGGCGAGGCGGTGACGCGCGACCCCTTTTTCCTCGTCGGTCGTACGCCGCGACCGAACTTCGCCATAAGCGACCTGGCGGACATCCGCCTCGCGACGGTCAGCGAGGTGCCGACCCCGTGGCTTTGCCTGCAGCATGATCTGCGGCTCGCCGGGATCGACCCGGCGAGCCTGGATCGCGTGGCGAACCGCACGATGGGCGAGAACATGGCGGCGCTGCGCACGGGCGCGGCCGATGTCGTGCAGTTGTTCGAGCCGCTGGCCTCCGAGCTGATCGAGGAGGGTTCGGGGCATTTGTGGTATGCGGCGGCGAGCCGCGGGGCGTGCTCCTACACGACGTTCTATGCACGGCGCGTGGTGCTGGCGGCCAAGCCCGACGAATTCCGCCGTCTGGTGCGCGGCCTCTACCGCACGCAGAAATGGCTGCACGCGCAGCCGGCCGAGGCGGTCGCCGCCGTCGTACAGACTTATTTCCCGAATGTACCGGCGACCCGTCTGGTCGCGGCGCTGGGCCGCTATAAGGCGCTCGGCGTCTGGGGCCGGACGCCGATCCTGCCGCGGGACGGTTACGACCGGCTCAAGGACGGCATGGTGTCGGGTGGCTTTGTCAAAGGCACGCCGTATGAGGTCGCGGTCGACAATTCGCTCGCCGAGGCGGCGGTAACAGACGACCCGCCCTCGCTTTAGTTTTCTTTCATTGCGACATAGCGAAGCAATCTCCCGCTGCCCCGACCCCTAACGGAGGGAGATTGCCGCGTCGCCCTTTGGACTTGTTACTTCTGCTTCTGGATATTCCAGAACACCGGGATCGGGGTATCGACGATGCCGGTGAGATCGCCGCGATAGGCGCTGTAGGCGCGGTATTGGCCGAGCGGGACGAACGGCACGGTTTCGAATGCGCGCACCTGCATTTGCGCGGCGATCTCGGTGCGGGTCGCGTCGTCGCGCGCCGCAAACCACTGGACGCGCAGCGCCTCGAGCGTAGGGTCGTCGGCCCATCCGGGCAGCACGCCGCCGGCGCCGGGGGCGCGCAGCGAACGGTTGGTCGCCGGGTTGAGCATGTCGGACGCGGCGTAGGCCGTGACGAACACGATCCAGCCGCCTTTGTCGACCGGGTCTTTCGAGTAGATACGCTTGATGACGGTGCCCCACTCGGTGGTCTGTACATCGACATTGAGGCCAAGCCGCTTCAGCATGTCGGCAGTGACCAGCGCCTCGGCATGGAGCTGCGGAATGTCGGCCGGATCGAGCAGCACGACGGGCTCGCCCTTGTATCCGGCCTCGGCGACCAGCTTTTTGGCCTTGTCGTAATCGCGGGGCCCGGCGAGCGCTTCGGAACCGCGCGTCTCGACATGATCGAAGCAGGCGAAGACCGAATAGCAGGTGCGCCAGTTACCCGGGTCGCCCGCCATCGCCGCCATGTAGTCGGACTGGTTGACGACCTGTAGCACGGCCTGGCGCATCTTGATGTTGTCGAAGGGCGGCTGCAGCCAGTTGAAGCGCATCGTCCCGATGAACTGCGACCGGCTCATCAGCTTGATGTCGGGATCGGCGGCGAGGCCGGGCACATAGTCGTTCGCGGCATTTTCCCAGCCGTCGACCTCGCCGTCCTTCAGCGCCTGGAGCGCGGTCACCCCATCGGGGATGTAGTCCCATTCGACACGGTCGATCTTGACCACCTTGCCGCCGGAGACCCCGTCGGGAGGTCCGGCGCGCGGCACGTAGTCCGGATTTCTCACGAAGACCACTTTGTGGCCCGGCTGCCACTCGCTCATCACCATCTTGAACGGACCGGAGCCGGTCGCGTCCTTGGTCTGGGTGAAGGCGTCGGTCTGCGCCACCCGCTCCGGCAGGATGAACGGCGTCGGCGAGGTCATCGTCGCGAGCGCGTCGATCACCGGAAAGGGCTGCTTAAGCACGATACGGAAGCTTTTGTCGTCGAGTGCGTCGATCGAGGCGACGTCCGCGAGCAGCGCCTGGCCATAGCTGTCGTTGCGCTGGCCCCAGCGCTTTAGCGAGGCGACGACATCGGCGGCGCGCACCTTCTGCCCATCGTGGAAAGCGAGCTTGTCGCGCAGGGTGATTTTCCAGGTCAGCCCGTCATCGCTCGATGTCCAGCTGTCGACCATCTCCGGGTGCGGGTGGAATTCGTGGTCGAGCGCGTACAGCGTGTCGTAGACCAGGTAGCCGTAATTGCGGGTGATGTAGACGCCCGAGAAATACGGGTCGATGATCGCCAGATCGGCGTGCGGGATGAAGCGAACGACCGCACCATCATCCGCAGCGGCCGCGGAACGCGCGAGCGCGGCGAGGATGAAACCGGCGAGCGCGAGGCGGCGGAGCATCGGCCGGGCGCTCCTAGTATCGCGCGAAAGCGGTCTGGATCGCGCCGATGTCGCCCGTCGTCATCAGCATCAGCGAAAGGAGGATGCGCGCCTTTTGCGGCGAAAAATCCTCGCCGGCGACAATACCGGTCTCCTTGAGACGACGGCGCGGTGCGACCCGGCCGCTCGCCGCGCGGCTGCATTGCACGACAACGATGCCCGACTTCGCCGCAGCGACCAGCGCCTCCTGCTGCGCCGGCGTCGGGCTGCCGGGCGCGAAGCCGGCCGAGACGATGCCCTTGGCCCCGGCGGCGATCGCCGCCTCGACCAGCGCCGCATCGGCACCGGCATAAGACAGCACGATATCGACGCGCGGCAGGCCAGTGATCTCGCGCCCGGCGAACTCGGTGTCAGGCATGTGCGCCCGCAGCGGCGCGCGGTAGAACTGCACGCCATCGCCGTCGACATGGCCGAGCGCGCCGAAATCAAAGCTGCGGAAGGTCTGTACACGATAGGTCGAGGTCTTCACCACGTCACGCGCCGGATGGATCTCGTTGTTGAGCACGACGAGCACGCCCTTGCCGCGCGCCTCGGGCGAGCCGGCGACCTGCAGCGCGTTGACGAGGTTGGTGCCGGCATCGGTGCCGAGCGCGCTCGCCGGACGCTGCGCGCCGACCATCACCACCGGCTGCGCGACACCGAGCGTGAGGTTGAGAAAAAACCCGGTCTCCTCCAGGGTCGCGGTGCCGTGCGGGATGACAAAACCGGCGATCGACGGATCGTCCTTGGCGATCCGGTGGATCATGCGCCTGATTTCGAGCCAGTCTTCCGGCCCGAGCGCGGTGCTGCCCACCTGACGGTAGGTCATCGGCACCGACTCGGCGACGAGCTTTGTCTCGGCGAATTTGTCGAGGAGCGCCTCGCTCGTCAGCTTCTGCCCGAAATCCGGGTAGTCGAGCACGTCGAGGCTGCCATTGCCGAGCGACGAGATCGTGCCGCCGGTGCCGATGACAGCGATGCGGGGGAGAGGCATTGCACTCACTCCATTTGTCATTCCGGGACGCTCCAGAGGAGCAGACTCGGAACCCATGAAGACGGAAGCTTAAGGCCAGCGCACAATCAGTGCCACCGAGCAACCGCCCGTGTTCGTGGTTTCGGGTTTTCGATTTCATCGTGTCCGGGAATGACGCAGGGTGGCTTGCTGTCGCGCGAGCGTCGTGGAACGATGCGCGCGCGATGGATAGCGGGCCCCCCAACGATATCCTGCCGACGACCGTGCTGACCGGATTTCTCGGCAGCGGTAAGACGACCTTGCTGCGCCGCGCGCTCGCCGATCCGCGCTTCACCGATACCGCGGTCATCGTCAATGAGATCGGGGCGGTGGCGATCGACCATTACCTCGTCGACTTTGTCGAAGGCGCGGTGCTGGAGTTGCCCGGCGGCTGCCTGTGCTGCGCGGTGCGCGAGGATGTGGCCCGCACCCTGCGCGACCTGATCGACCGCCGCGACGCCGGCGAATTGCGCCCGTTCCACCGCATCGTCATCGAGACCAGCGGGCTCGCCGACCCAGCGCCGATCCTCTACACGCTGGGCGCCGACGCGATGCTCGACGCGCGGCTGTCGCTCGGTCGTGTGGTGACGGTGGTCGACGCCGAGACCGGCGCCGCGACGCTTGCCCGCTTCGCCGAGGCGGCGCGACAGGCGGCGCTGGCCGACGCGATCGTCATTTCGAAGACCGATCTGGCGCCGGTTTCCGATGAACTCGACGCGGCGCTCGCGGCGCTCAATTCCAATGCCGAGCGGCTTCTTGGCCGGGAGGTGAGCGATCCGGGGTCGGTGCTATTTCACCCCCATCCCAACCTTCCCCCGCTGGCGGGGGAAGGAGAGCGCCGGCGCCTGTCATCCCCCTCCCCCGCAAGCGGGGGAGGGTCGGGGCGGGGGTTTTCGAAAGAAGCTATCCACACCCATGGCATCGACAGCTTCACGATGATCCTGCGCGAGCCGGTGATGCGGCTCGATTTCGCCAAGGCGCTGGGCGCGCTGGCGGGCGCATGCGGCAGCGATCTGTTGCGCGTCAAAGGCATCGTCGCCTTCGCCGACCGCGACGGCCAGCCGGCGCTCGTCCAGGCGGCGCAGCACACGATGTTCGCGCCGGAATGGCTCGCCGGTTGGCCCGATGAAGACCGACGCAGCCGCCTGGTCTTTGTTGTCCGCGACATCCCGCGCGACGAAATCCTCGCGCGTTTCGGCTTCGCCGCGCCAACCATCATCGGCGCACGCCCGGCTCACCAACACGCCCACGCCTGAAGAGAGGGAACCCATGCTCGACATCGTCATCACCGGGGGAACCGCCGTGCTGCCGACCGGCGCGAGCGATGTCGATATCGGCATCGAAGGCGGCAAGATCGCGGCGATCGGCGCGAAGGGTAGCCTCGCGGCGCTGGGGTCCAAGCGCACGATCGACGCGGGCGGCCAGATCGTCATCCCGGGTGGGATCGACCCGCATGTCCATTGCCGCTGGCCGATGCCCGTCCCCGGCCAGAGCCAACCGAACCTGACCGACGGGCCGGACCGGGTGAGCCAAGCGGCGCTCTTTGGCGGCACCACGACGATGCTCGATTTCGCGCTCGTCGACGGCGACAACACCGTGCAGCAGGCGATCGAACGGCGGCAGAAGGAATGGGCCGGCGACTGCCATTGCGATTACGGGTTCCACGTCATGGTGCAAGGAAAGCTCGACTGGTCGGTGCCCGACCAGATCGTCGAGGCGGTGCAAGCCGGCCACGCGACGGTGAAGATGTTCACCACTGACATCACCCCGTCGCGCAAGGGCCGCATGGTGCCGTTCGGCAGCGTCATGGAGGTGCTGACCGCACTCGCCAAGGCGGGCGGGCTCGCCGCGATCCATGCCGAGGATAACGACCTCGTCATGCACATGTACGAGAAGCTGACGCGCGAAGGCCGCACCAGCTTCCACAACATGGCCGAGGTGCATACGACGTTGAGCGAAGACCTCGCGTTCAACCGGGTGATCCGGCTTGCCGCCAATATCCCAGGCGCTGCGCTTTACATGCTGCACACGTCGGCGGCGACCGGCGTTAGGGCGATTGCCGCGGCGCGCGCGCAAGGCACACCGGTCTATGGCGAGACGCTGCACCAGTACTTGATGTATTCGGCTGAGGACTACAAACGGCCGAACGGGCAAATCTATCACACCTACCCGTCGCTCAAATTCGCCGAGGATCATGCCGCGCTGTGGGCGGGCACCAACCACGGCGCGATCCAAACCGTCGCCACCGACGAAATCTGCTGCCCGCTAAAGTACAAGCTGCAGGGCGCGCGGATCGACGACACCACTGGCGGCAATGCCGGGGTCGAGCCGCGCGTATCGCTGATCTATACCGAGACGGTCGAGAAACGCGGCTATGACCTGACGCAATTCGTCAACCTGATCTCGACCAACGCGGCGAAGATCTTGGGGCTTTACCCGAAGAAGGGCGCGCTGGCGGTCGGCTCCGATGCCGACATCGTGCTGCTCGACACGCGCCAGCGGCATCAGGTCAAGGCCGCGGAGATGCACGAGGCGGACTATTCGCCGTGGGAAGACCGCGATCTCGCCTGCTGGCCGTCGATGACCATGCTGCGCGGCAAGGTCGTCGTGGAGGGAGGCAAGCTGCTAGGCGCGCTCGGCGACGGCCAGCACCTCAGCCGCAAAGTCGCCGACGAGGTGCGAAGCCGCCCGGCGGTATAGTTCTCACTCCTCGCTCCTCCGAACCGGCCCGCTCGCGGTCTCGTAGCTGCGCACTGCCGGCAGCACCCGCAATTGCACCTGAACCCGGCCCACCCCCGGCACGTTGCTCGCCAGCGCCCTTGCCAGTGAGATCCCGATCAGGCTGTTGATCGTGCCGTCGAGCGTGACCTCGGAGCCGTCGACGGTCACCGAGATGCCGGAAGCGTCGATGAACGGGCTGCCCGCGAGCTGCTCGGTGACGTCGCCGCAAATCTCCTGCGGGCTGCGCTCGACCAGCGGGCGACGGGGCCGCTCGACATGCCGCGGCTGCGGCGCGCCTTGCGTCAACGGCGGGCGACTGGCCTCCTGGAGGTTCGCCACCGGCGGCGCATCGTGCCGTTGCTCGGCTAGTGGCGACTCGGATTCGCGCACTTGGCGGGGCAAGCCGAAGCCGAGGAAATGGCGGCGGCGCGGTTTCGGTTCCGCTTCCTCCTGCCGCCCATAAGCGTCGGGATAGCGGTCTTCATACTCCGACATTTTAGTTCCCTTGGGTCAGTATCCTGATGAGGTGCGCCCGACTCGCCCCGCCGGCCGTCAGCCGGGCCGGCGGGGTTCGCCGATCAAACGGTAAACTCAGCGCCAGCCGCCGTTGATCCAGATCCACGCGGTCGGGGTCTGCTCCCAGTGGCCGGGAATCCACTGCGCAGTGGTCGTCGGCGCCTCGATGTACTGGCCCGACACCCAAACGTAGTTCGAGGTGTTCGGATCCCAGTTGTAATGGCTGGGTATCCAGGTTGTGCGCGGCGATATCGGCTGCATTTGCTCTTCGGCGTAGCCGGGCGGCGAGGCCATGCCGTAACCGGGCGTACCGGGGTAGGCGTAACCGGGCTGGCCCGTGATCGTTGCGTTGATGGTGGTGGTCGTGTCGGGCTGCATGGGCTGCCCGGTGGTGATGACGCTGGCGTTGGTGGTGTAGGGCGACGGCTGCTGCATCGGCTGCATCATCTGCGCTTGCGCGGCAAACGGCGCGGCCAGAGCGATGGCCGCCACCGCGGCGGGAAAAACGAATTTGATCATCTTTGCCTCCTTGGCGCGCCCGGCGGAGCGTCGTATCGACCGGCGCGGGCGCAGCTAGCGGTTCAACAACCGCGGCGGCAGATCATTCCAGGCCACGCGCCTCTAGCGCGGAATACCGCAGCGGCGAAAACACTGTATTCTGAAACCCCCTCGCTTCGGGGTCGGAGTGTTCGGTACCTTGCCCAGCGTCGCGACCACGACACTCGTCATCGCCGGCTTCCTAGCCCTTGTCAGTTTGGTGCAGCCGGCGGCGGAACGTCTGCGGCTGCCCTATGCGGTGCTGCTCGCGGTGGTTGGCGTCGCGGTCGGCGGTGTTTCGAGCTTCTTGCTTTACTCGCCGTCGATCACGCTGTTCGACAATGTCGTCGCCCCAATCGTCAATCTGCCGTTCAGCGCCTCCGTCTTTCTGGTCGTGTTTCTTCCGGTCCTGCTATTTCACGCGGCGCTGATGATCGACGTGCGTGAAATCGCCGACGATGCCGCGCCGATCTTGATCCTTGCCATCGTCGCGGTCTTTGCCGCGGCGGGGGCGATCGGTTATGGCCTCAACTTGATCGCCGGGGTGCCGCTGCTGGCAGCGCTGCTGCTCGGCTCGATTGTCGCCACGACCGATCCGGCGGCAGTGGTAGCGATCCTGCACGAGGTTGGCGCGCCACCGCGCCTCGCGCGGCTGCTCGAAGGCGAGAGCCTGCTCAACGACGCGGCCGCCATCGTGCTCTTCACGCTGCTTGTCGGAATGCTGACCGGCCATGCCGAGGAAGGCGTCGCCGAGGGGATCGAGCATTTCGTGATCCACTTCATCGGTGGGATCGCGCTGGGCTTTGTCGGCGGGCGGCTTTACGGCGTGCTTCTGCCGGTGCTTGGCGGCGCGCGGACGGCAGAAATGACCCTGGCGCTGGCGCTGCCTTATATCGTGTACCTGCTCGGCGAGCAGGTGCACGTTTCGGGCGTCGTCGCCGTGGCGGCCAGCGGCCTGGCCGCGGGCAGTGTCGCGCGCGTCCGATTGCCACCCGAGAATTGGGAATATCTCGAACGAGTCTGGGAGCAAATGGGCTTCTGGGCAAGCTCGCTGATCTTCATTACCGCGTCGGCCGATGTGCCGCGACTGCTCGGCGGGCTGAGCCTTGGAGACTTGTGGCTGCTGCTGATCGCGCTCGCTGCCGCGTTGTTGTCGCGTAGCGCGGTGCTCTTCGGGCTGTTCCCGCTGTTGTCGGGCCTCGGGCTCAGCCAGAAGGTCAGCGCCGCATACAACATCGCGATCACCTGGGGCGGGTTGCGCGGCGCGGTGACGCTGGCGCTGGCGCTGTCGGTCACCGAGAACCAGAACATCGCGCCGGCGGTGCGCGACCTCGTCGCGGTGCTGGCGACTGGGTTCGTGCTGTTCACGCTACTCGTCAACGGGCTGACCCTGCGTCCGCTGATGCGCGCTTTGCGGCTCGACCAGCTGTCGCCGCTCGATCAGGCGCTGCGCGACAAGGTGAAGGTGCTGTTGCTGACCCAGGTGCGTGACGCGGTTAGCGAAACAGCGCGAGAATATTCAATCAGCCCGCCGGCCACCGCGGCCGCGACCGGTAGTTATGACGAGGTGATCGACGCGCTGGACGCCGACGAAGCCAAGCTCGAAACCGCTATCTCCGATCGCGACCGTATGACGATCGGGCTGGTCGCCGCCACCAACCAGGAGCGGCGGATCGTCCTCGACCATCACACCCGGCACACCGTTTCGGGCTCGGCGATCGAACGGCTCTTGCGCAACACCAACCGCATCCTTGACGCCGCTAAAGCCGAGGGCGAGGCCGGTTACAAGCACGCCGCCGAGGAGGTGCTCCAATTCCCACGCGGTTTTCGCATCGCCAATTTTCTGCACCGCGCGCTGCATATCGATGGACCCTTGCGCCGGCAGATCTCGATCCGCTTCGAAACGATGCTGGTGCGCCGGCTGACGCTGGAGGAGCTGGCGCGGTTCACCGGCAGTCAGCTGCATGCGCTGCTCGGCGCGGACGTTTGCGAGACGCTCGGGACGATTTTGGCGGCGCGCGCCGAGGCAACGAGCCGCGCGCTCGATGCGCTGCGCCTGCAATATCCGGAGCACGCCGAGGCCCTCGAACGCCGGTTCCTGCAGCAATCAGGTCTGCAGTTGCTGGTCTCGCGATATAACGACCTTTACGAAGAGGGGCTGATCGGCCGCGAGCTGTTCGACGATCTCCAGCGCGAGCATGCTGGCGGTAATCTGCTGGCGGTCGACCACCCGCCTCTCGATCTCGGCCTCGACACCGAGACGCTGATCGGCGATTTCGAGATGTTCTCGGGGTTAGGTGCGGCGGAGATCAAGGCCCTGGCACGCCGGTTCAGGCCGCGCCTGCTTATGCCGGACGAAACTGTGATCCGCAAGGGCGACCGTGGCACCGAGATGTTCCTGATCTCCTCCGGCGCGGTCGAGGTTGTCCTGCCCGATCGCCGGGTGCGGCTCGGCAGCGGCGAGTTCTTCGGCGAAATGGCGCTGCTCGGCGAGCGGCGTCGCCAGGCCGACGTTGTCACGCTCGGCTATTGCCGCGTGCTGGTGCTGAGTGCCGCCGAGCTGCAGCGCTTTTTGCGCGAGTACCCTGACGCCAAGGCCGAGATCGACCGCGTCGCGGCCGCCCGCCGGCGTGAGAACGCCGTCCGCGCCGCGGAAGGTTAGCTTGTATTACTCCCGTCGCGGCGGCTCGATCGGCATCGTCGCGATGTCAGTCCAGGCGACCGGCGCGCCGGCCTGTTGCGCGGCCTCTTCCGGGGCCAGCTTGGGGTCCCAGTGCACCCCAAGGAAACGTCGCCCGGTGACCGCGGTGGCCGCGTCGGAGACCAGCCAGTTGAGCGGCGCGACCATCACCGCCGGCTGGATCATGTCGTCGCGGGCATAGCCGGCCTCCATCGGGATCATCCCGGTATTGGTCATGCCGCCCGGCACCAGCACGTTGACCGTGACGCCGGTGCCGGCAAGATCCTTGGCCATGATCGCCGAAAACGCCTCGAGCGCCGCCTTCGACGGTCCGTAGGTCGGCGAGCCGTCGCGAAGCATCGTGCCGAGGCTGGTCGTGACGTTGACGATGCGGCCCCATTTCTGCCGCATCATGTCGTGCACCAGCGCGCGCGACAGCGCCATCGGCGCGTTGTTGTGGACGGCGACGAAAAGCTTCCATTGCTCGGGTGTCACCTCCCAGAACTTGATCGGGCGCTCGCGGTTGTCGCTGCGCAAGGTCGCCTGGCCGACCCCGGCATTGTTGACGAGGATATCGATCGTGCCGAAGCGGGCGCGCGCATCGGCGATGACCCGGGGGATCGACGCGTCGTCGGCGAGGTCGGCCTCGGTGACCAGCAGATTGGCGCCCTGTTGCCGCTCGGCCGCGCTTTCCGCCAGCGCCGCCAGCCCCTCGGCGCTGCGATCCACCGCCGCCACCGCCAACCCCTGCCCCAACAGCCCGCCGACCAGCGCTCGGCCGATCCCGCCCGCCGCGCCGGTCACCAGCGCCACGCGTTGCTGTTCGCTCATGGTTTCCTCCTGCGTCATTGCGAAACCACCGTTGGGCCGCCTGGCAATCTCTCGCCGCCTTGGCCCTCTGCGGATGGAGATTGCTTCGTCGCTTCGCTCCTCGCAATGACAAGGAGTGTGCATAGCCCCATGCATGCCGGGCAATTGCGCCGCTTGCTGGCGAAGCTCATGCTGCGCCGAGAGATTTCGGGAGAGACGGCATGCACGATATCGTCATTCGCGGCGGCAGCATTCTCGACGGCACCGGCAGCGACGCGTTCACCGGCGATGTCGCGATCGACGGCGACAAGATCAGCGGCGTCGGCGGCAAGGCAGGCCCCGGCAAACGCGAGATCGAAGCGAACGGCCTCTTGGTCACCCCCGGCTGGGTCGATGTTCATACCCATTACGACGGTCAGGCGACCTGGGACCCGGTGCTGGCGCCGTCATCCTGGCATGGCGTCACGACGATCCTCTTCGGCAATTGCGGTGTCGGCTTCGCGCCGGTGCGCAAAGAGCACCGCGAAGGCCTCATCGACCTGATGGAGGCGATCGAGGACATCCCCGGCACCGCGCTCGCCGAGGGCCTCAAATGGGACTGGGAGAGCTTTCCCGAATATCTCGACGCGCTCGACCGCATGCCGCGCACGATCGATATCGCCGCGCAGATCCCGCACCACCCGCTGCGCGTTTTTGTGATGGGGGAGCGCGGCATGAACCGCGAGGCCGCGACGGCGGATGACATCGCCGAGATGCGCCGGCTTACGGAAGATGCGCTGCGCGCCGGCGCGTTCGGCTTCACCACCTCGCGCACCTATTCGCACAAGACCAATGACGGTGAGCTCGTCCCCGGACATTTCGCTGAGGAGCAGGAGCTTTACGGCATCGGCCAGGCGATGGCCGCGGTCGGCGGCGGCGCGTTCGGCATGAATAGCGATTTTGTCGACGAGGCGGCCGAGTTCGCCTGGATGACCCGGCTGTCGAAGGAGACCGGCCGGCCGATCTGGTTCCTGTTGACCGACCGCACCAAGGATCCGGCGCGCTGGAAACAACTCATGCAGGGCGTGCACAAGGCGCGCGCCGAGGGCGCGAGCATCACCGCGCAGGTCGCCGGGCGGCCGGTCGGCGTCATCCAGGGAATCGCTGGTTCCTACAACCCCTTCTCGATCCGCCCGAGCTACCTTCCGCTCGAGCCGCTCTCGCCGAAAGAGCGCATCGAGCGCATGCGCGATCCCGAGTTGCGCCGCCAGCTGCTCGCCGAGGAACCGACCGAGCGCCAGCTCGCCCGCTTGTCGCAGGCGCGGCAGGCGATGATCGGCCGGTGGGACAAATTGTTCGTGATCAGCGGCGATACCCCCGATTACGAGCCGTCGCCCGAGAAGAGCATCGCCGCGATCGCCGCCAAGGGCAATCGCAGCCCACAGGAAGTCGCCTACGACTACCTCACCGAAAGCCTCGACAATCTCTTGTTCCTCCCGGTCGTCAACTATGCGCAGGGCGACCATGAGATGGTGCGCGAGATGCTGACCGACCCCGGCACACTGCTGGGTTTGAGCGACGGCGGCGCGCATTGCGGCGCGATCGTCGACGCCAGCATGCCGTCCTTCATGCTGACGCATTGGGGCCGCGACCGCAGCCGCGGGCCGGGGCTGCCGCTGCCGCTGCTGGTCAAGATGCAGACCAGCGAGACCGCCGATTTCTTTGGCTTCACGGATCGCGGCCGGTTGAAGTCGGGGCTGCGCGCCGATGTCAACGTGATCGATTTCGACGGACTCCGGCTGCACCAGCCCGAGGTCGTGCATGATCTGCCGGCCGGCGGCCGGCGCCTCGTGCAGCGGGTCGACGGCTATCGCGCGACCCTCGTCGCCGGCACGTCGGTGTTCGAGAATGGCGACGAGACCGGCAGCCGCCCCGGCCGTTTGGTGCGCGCCGGGAGATAGTCCCCGCAGACGACAAAAAGGCCGGCCCGGTTGCCCCGAGCCGGCCTTTTCTTGCGTGATACGCCCGCGCCTTAGATCGGCGGCGGTCCGGCGCGCCTACCGCCGAGCAAGCCGGCGATCAGCGCGATCAGGAAGATCACGACGAAAATATAGAACAGAAGTTGCGCGATCCCCGCCGCCGCGGCGGAGATGCCGCCGAAGCCAAACACGCCGGCGACAACCGCGATGATGAAGAAGACCAATGCCCAGTAAAGCATGTCCAGCCTCGTTCGCTCGATTTCCCGCAACCCTGGCGATTGCGGGAGGACTGTTCAGCAAACGCACTGGGCAACAGCGAGTTCCAGCACCGCAATAGCGTGCGGTGCGGCGGTCAGAATGTCTTGTAGCACTCGCGGCCTTCGCCTTGCTCCTTCAACGTCTTGCAATCCACCGCCGCGCCCTGGCCTGCCGGGGTGATCTGGATCATGTAGCCCTGCCCGCCGGCGCAGGTGACGTTCCAATAGGCATAGCCCTTGGAGGCGCCGGTCTTGGTCATGCCCATGTAAAACGGCTTTGTGCCGATGCACCAGACGCCGAGATGGTCGGCGAGTTTCGACGCCTGCTCCTGCGGCGACATATGCAGCAATTGCTCGTTGTACTGGTTTTCAGTCCGGCCCGACTGCGCGGAACCGACGGTCGCGCCAGCGACCCAGCAAAGCAGCGCCGCAGCAAGCTTCACGACCACCGACCGCCCGAACCTGCTCATCCCTTTTTGCTCCACGCGCCATGCAATCTGGTGCCGGGTGAGGGTTTCCCCAATCGCCGACCTTCGGTTTACAAAGCCTCAGCACCGTGACGAAACCGAAGGAATTTCGGCATATTGGTGTGGTGTCGGGCTTCCCAGCAACAGCTCGGCACCTTCTGTAATTCTAGGCGGAGCGCCTCCTCGATCAATCAGAATCGGTCGGCTCTTGTTCCACGTGGCTTTCGCCAACCCCCGATAAGCGATGGAAGCGCGGTGTGCTTGGTTGCCTCCTGACTTCGATCTCCTGTTTCTGCCGTAGCGTCCGCCAGCCGTGTTCCAAACTGGCCGTTTCGGATGAGCTGGCCCTCATCAGTGCAGCCCGCCGTTGCCCGCCACCCAGCTCCCGAGCACCCGCACGACAGCGGGATCGATGGCGATCACATCAGCGCGATAACCGGGCAGGATCTTGCCCAGCCGGTTGCCGAGACCGATCGCCTCGGCCGGCGCCGTCGACGCCATGCGCAGCGCCTCGGATAGCGGTATCTCCAGCATGTTCACGCAATTGCGCACCGCGCTCGCCATGTCGAGCAGCGAGCCCGCGAGCCGGCCTTGCTCATCCACAAGCTTCCCGTCGCGAACCTGGATCGGTCTGCCCTGCAGCAGGAAGTCACCGCTTCGGCCGCCGACGGGCGGCATCGCATCCGTTACCAGGATCGGCCGTCCGAGCCCGCGGAGCGCAAGCCGCAGCATCGCCGGCGCGACGTGCGTGCCGTCGACGATAAGCCCATACCAGGCATCCGGCGAGTCGAGCGCCGCAGCGATGGGGCCGGGTTCGCGCGCGCCAAGAGGCGGCATTGCGTTGAACAGATGAGTGAACCCCTTCAGCCCCTGAGCGAGCGCGGCGCGGGTCTGTTCGTAGGTTGCCGCCGAGTGACCGAGCGCGAGGTGGATCCCGGCTCTGGTCAAGGCCGCGATCCATCCATGCGGCATGATTTCCGGGGCCGCGGTCACCAGCGTCGCGCCGGCGAACGCAGACGTGAGGAAGCTGAAATCGTCGGTGTTGGGCGCGCGTATCAGCGCGGGATCGTGCACTCCGGTGCGTTCCGGAGACAAGAACGGGCCTTCGAAATGAATCCCCAGCACGCCCGGTTCGCTCGTCATCACCGTGGCGACGGCCTTGCGGGCGGCGTGCATCGTTTCCCGCGTGTCGGTAATCAGGGTGGGAAGAAGCCCCGTCGTGCCGAACCGCCGATGCGTCGCGGCGATCCCAGCGATCCCGGCCGGGGTCGGTGTGTCGTTGAATAATACGTCGCCGCCGCCATTGACTTGCAGGTCGATAAATCCGGGCGCGAGCCATGCCCTTTCCGGCAGCGAGATCGTCGGGATATCGCGCGGCAGAACACTCGCCGCGGTCACCTCGCGGATCGCGTCGCCGCCAATGACGACCGCCGCGTGACGGTGAAGCGCGGTGCCATCGAAGACCGTGTCGGCGACAAGCGCGAATTCGTTCATCGGGTGCGCGTGATTTTTTGCAAGTGGCGCGGCCGATCCGGGTCGACACACCGCGCGACGGCGAGCCTTGCGGCCATCTTGTAGAAGCTCTGGATCAAGCAGAGCGCATCTGCGTCAGGATGATCGGCAGGCAGGGCCGCGAGCGACGCGGCGCTTTCACCGGCGGGGTCGGCGCAGAACAAATTCGCGCCTCGACCGCGCAATTCGGCCGCAAGCCGCCGCAATCCCGGCGCGGTCTCGTCCGGCGGCACGAACATCAGCAGCGGATAACTAGCGTCGACCAGCGCGACCGGACCGTGCAGGAATTCGGCGCCGCTAAAGGCTTCGGCGGGCAGATCGGCCAACTCCTTCAACTTGAGCGCGGCTTCGCGGGCGATCGCCAGGGTCGGACCGCGGCCGATGGCGACCAGGCTGCTGGCTGCAGCGAAGGCGGGGATGGCTTCGCCCCAATCGAGCCGCGCGGCTTCGGCCAGCCGCATCGGCAACCGCTCTATCGTGGCGTGCAAGGCTGCATCTTCCGTCCATCGGGCGACCAGCCGGAGTAGCGCCGCCAGGCTCGCGATAAAGCTCTTGGTCGCGGCCACGGCGCGCTCCGAGCCGGCGCCAATCGGCAGCACGATATCGCAAGAGTTGGCGAGCGGGCTTTCCACGTCATTGACCAGCGCGGCGGTAAGCGCGCCCGAGCGTCGCGCCGAATTGGCCGCTTCGATCAAATCGTCGCTACGTCCCGATTGGGAGATCGCGAGAAAGAACTGGCCGTTAAGGCTCAGATCACGGCGATAGGCGGTGAAGATGACCGGTGCCGCCGCGACGACGGGAATCCCCAAGCGGCGCTCGATGAGATGCTTGGCGAAGGCCGCCGCATGCGCTGAACTACCGCGTGCGCAGGTGACAACGACCGACGGCGGCGAGCCGGCGAGCCGGCCGGCCAGTTCTTTGAGCGGTGCGGCCAGCGCCGATTTCTGTCGCGCGACTGCTTCCGGGGCCTCGTTCAAGTCGGTCTCGACAAGGCTCATGCCGGCAGCGCGCGGTATGAGGCTGCGCCGGCGGCAATTTGCAGCGCGCCGGTCAGCGCATCGCCTCGCGGAGCCACTAGGTGGCGGCGTGTCACCGCAGCGAGATGCGGCTCGATCGCCGCCGCCAAGCCGCCAGTGAGCGCGATGCGCGTCGCACCAATCGCGACGAGACGCGCCGCGAGGGCGTCGATATACCCCGCGGCAATCCGCATCAGCTCACCGCCGACTTCATCCCCGTGCTCTGCCAGCGCGACGACGAGCGGCGCCAAGCTGCCGTAGTCGGCCGGCTTCGCGGTTGCCGTCCAGCGGATGATCGCATGCGGATCGTGGCCGAAGCGCGCGAAGATTTCGGTCAGCAAGGGGCTCCATGCGAGCCGCGCGTCATGCGCCCATAGCACCCGGCGCAGCACTTCGCGGCCGAGCCATGCGCCGCTTCCTTCGTCGGACAACTGCAGGCCCCAACCGCCGATGCGATAGGCTAGGCCATCGACAATCGCCCAGCCGATGCTGCCCGTCCCGATGACGATAACGCCGCCGTCGCCATCAGGATGGGCGCCGATGCAGGCGGCCTCGGCGTCGGTGGCAATGATGGTGCGGTGGAAGGGCAACGGGTGTCGGCTGGCCCGCGCCCGTTCCGCCGGCTCGCTCGCGCCGGCGAGCGCAAGGCATGCGGTTGTGCGTTCCAACGCCGCCAGCGGGAGGCTCGCACCCCTGAGGCACTGGCGGGTTCCGTCGAGAACCGCGGCGAAGGCTTCGAGAAAGCCGAGGTGCAGATTGGCGGGTCCCGCTTCACCTTCGCCAAGCACCGCGCCGGAACCAAGCGCGAGCCGGGCGCGGCAGCGGGTTCCGCCGCCATCCACGCCCAGGAATAAGTCGCCGCTCGTCATCATCGATTGGTGAACACCACAGAACTGAAAAAGCCTCGGCCGCGTTGGTATTTGCGAACGGAGCCCAATGAACACCGAACGCGCCAGTCCTCGCTATTCCACCATCGACCTGTGGGAGCCCGGCGAGGCGCTCGATGCCATGATCGAGGGTCAGCTCGCCGCGGTGGCCGCAGTGCATGCCGCGCGTGCCTTTCTGGAGACTGCGGCCTTGGCGATTGAAGCCCGGCTCAGGAGTGGCGGCCGTCTGGTTTATGCCGGCGCCGGCACCTCGGGACGGCTTGCGGTGCAGGATGGCGCCGAGCTTCTGCCGACCTTCGGATGGCCGGCCGAGCGGCTGCTCGTGCTGTTGGCCGGCGGCGACGATGCGCTGCTGCGCGCGGTCGAGGGCGCGGAAGACGATGCCGAGTTTGCCGCGCGGCTCGTGCGCGAGCACAAGCTCGAGTCGCAAGACGTGCTGATCGCGGTGGCGGCTAGCGGCACGACGCCTTTCACTGTCGGGGTCCTGCGCGAGGCCCGGCGAGCAGGTGCAGCGACGATCGGCATCGCCAATAATCGCGATACGCCGCTGCTCATCGAAGCCGAATATCCGGTGCTGCTCGATACCGGCGCTGAGCCGATCGCCGGCTCGACGCGCATGAAAGCCGGCACCGCGCAGCGCGTCGCGCTGACGGTCCTGTCGAGCCTCGTCATGATACGGCTGGGGCGTGTCTATCGCGGGCTGATGGTCGAGATACACGGCATCAATGCCAAGTTGGCCCGGCGCAGCGAGGATATTCTAATGCAGCTGACCGGCATCGACAGGAAGGCGGCCCGCCGGACGCTCTCCACTACAGGCGGTGACCTTAAAGCGGCAATTCGCCAATTTGATCGTGGGTTCATCCGCTAAGCGCCAGCGGACGCCTGACCTCGACGGTGGGGACTGGTCCTCCTGCCCTTCGCTGACCTCGCCGGCTCGCTCGTTACCGTCAAGCTATCTGACGTTGCGCGAACCGTAGAGGCACAATACGCTCGATCGTCGGCGCCCGCATTCGCCGAGAGTGTTGAGACGCCGTCCACGATCGGCCCGAGAGGGTGAGATGCTCGGCATATCGACCGCCAATCTTCCTGAAGCCGCCGGATTGCTCGGTGTCATCCTGTACGTCGGGGCCTATGCCGCGCTTCAATCCGGTTTGCTGCGCAGCAACGGGTACACGTATGCAGCAGCAAACCTGGCCGCCGCCTCGCTGGTTCTCTTGTCTCTGACCAGCGACTTCAACCTTTCCGCGGCAACCAGTCAGATCGTGTGGATCGCCCTCAGTGTCTTTGGGCTGATCCGCATGGCGGTGCTGGAACGCAGGGCGCGCCTGAATGAGGAAGAGCGCGCCTTTATGGCCGCGAAGTTTCCGACCATGAGCCGTTCAATGGCACGCAAGCTCCTGAACGCAGGCAACTGGTACGACGCCAAGGCCGGCACGCTCCTCGTGACGGAAGGGGAACGCCTGGGCGGCCTGATCTATCTGGCAAGCGGTGAAGCCGAAGTCACCCTGCGCGGGCGGCCCATTGCTCAGTGCACCGCGGGTAGTTTTATCGGTGAAATGAGTTGCTTTGACGGTAGCCCAGCGAATGCAACAGTGTCCTTGCGGCAACTGTCTCGGTATTTCCTAATTCGCACCGAGGCGCTCAATCGGTTGTGCGCGCGCGACCTGGACATGCGCAGAACGGTGGAGAATGGTGTCGGGAACGACACCCGCCACAAGCTCATGGAAACGGATCTCAGATTGCGAGAAGCCGCCGGGGCGTAAGGGCCGCGCCGCCGGCACACGGACAAGTCTGGAGAGACAAGATGTTCGACGGAACTCTACCGCGTGATGATCCCGAACCGCCATTGCAGATATTGCGGGGTGGCAGGCCGTGGCAGCTTGCTTCTCATGTTGTTGCTACTCGCCGTTTTGGTGTGGTTATCCGCCCGGATGCGTTCAGCAGTCCGGGCCTGCCCTTTTGAGCCAGCGGGAAACGGCCAACTGCAGACGGAGCCGGGGGGCCAAAATCGGCGGAAGGCTGGTGCCGGGTGAGGGATTCGAACCCCCGACCTTCGGTTTACAAAACCGCTGCACTGCCACTGTGCTAACCCGGCAAATCAACTGGTCATAGCTCATTTCGAAAGTCTATGTCTCAGGGCTATCTCAACCGACCTGCGTGAGGGTTGGAGTTCGATCTAACGGCTTGGGTAATCCGGCGCTTCGCGTCATCGCCCTGGCAAACCAAATGCCATTCTCTGGCAGCAAAAAGAAGTTTGGGCGGGTTCGATCCAATTTTCTCCCTGCCGAAATTGGCAATTGCTGCCGCTAAGCGACGCTGGTCCCGCTCGATACGCAATCGCTCCCGAGCGAATCCTCGTCGTCTATGAGGTCGAAGGCGCCGGGTCGTGAGGTTCTGGCGCACGCGTGCCAGCGTGTCAGCTTCTCGTTCCCCTCGACTGCCGAGTTGCCTTATGAGCCAACCGTGGGTACGAGATTTGATAGCAGAGCCTTCAACCCACCCACATTGACGAAGCCATTCCAATATTGCGACGACTTGACGCGGACCAGCATCGATACTTGCCGTTTCGCGCCGAGCCTTGACACCCGATGGCGCCACCAACTAGGGTATCAAGAGGTGCTTGTTCTCGATCTGTCCCAGAGACCAACCTCATGGCTGAGCAACAAAACCGCAAGTTTTGGACTTGTGGCCAAGAACGGATGATCTATTTCAACTACGACTCCATCAAAGGGTGTTGTGCGAATTTAAAGACCGGTGCGTCGCCGCATATGGGCAACTATGGCGCCGACGGGAGAATAAATCTTGAGGAGCTGATTGAGGCGAAAAGGGAGCATCTCGCCGCGGTCCGGCGCGGAGAGACCCCCGAGGCCTGCGTTGACTGCCCGTCGTGGAAGCTCAACGAGTGGCCCGAGACACCGTATTTGTTCAATGACGTCCAGCTGGGCCATTTCACGGCCTGCAATACCGATTGCTATTATTGCCGCAGCAATTCGAACAGCGCTCGCATGGCGGTGGCGGCGCGCAATGCGCCCCGCCTGCTTCCCACCTTGAAGCAAATGATCGAACTCGACACCATCGATCCGAACGCGATCATCCGCTTCGGCGGCGGGGAACCGACGATCATCCCCGAGTTCGAGGAGCTCGTTAACTACTTCATCGACATGAAGCGCCGCTTCTGGATGAACACCAGCGGTGTCAGATACTCGCCGGCGATCGAACGCATGCTGCGTGATGGACGCTCGGACAATCGCCTCGTGATCAGCATCGATTCGGCGTCGACCGCGACCTACAAGGTTATCAAGGGGCTCGATGTCGGGCAGCGCGTGTGGGACAACATCGCGCGCTATGCGCAGATCGGCCCGGACCTCCTCGAGCTCAAATACATCGTGCTCCCGGAGAACTGCCACGAAACGGGCGATTTCGTACGCAGGGCCCACGCCCTCGGCGTTCGCCGCGTAAGCTTCGATCTTGACTGCAATCCCTTTATGGCGGGCATCAGCGGCTCTCTGACCGATTCGATCGTCGAAGGCGTCGCCGACATGGTGTACGAGGCTAAGAGCCGCTCGATGTCAGTGTATTGGGCCGAGGGCGGCGGCGCGGTCTGGGAAAGCGAGCACGGCCTCGATAGGGTCAATACCGTTCTCGACCGGCTGTCCGGCGGGCGGATCGCCATGGACATCTATGCGTCAGGCTTCGCTGTCCTAAGGAAGAAACCGCAGCCCCTGCGCGACGGCACCCCCATCGACTGGGGCCGCCGCGACGCGGTCACGATCACGCCTTTGAATTTCGAGCCCGGGGCCGTCTACCTCCAGGAAGACGACAGCGAAACAGTCCATCGGATCGAGCAGGCCAACATACCGGTGGTGGCCGGCGAGCCGTGCACCGTCGAGGTCGTCGCGCGGGCGGCCGGCTGCAGCGGGCTGATGATCGAACTGCGCGACCAAATCGAAGGCGCCTATACTCGGGGCAGATACGATCTTGAACGTGCCTGCATCCTCGACGCACTCGACGAGGGCGCGGTTGCCGGCGCTTATGACGACGAATGGGTCTGTTGCCAGCTGACATTCGTTCCGCGCACGTCCATGGCCGTGCTCGACGTGACGCTGCTCGACGGGACCGGCCGGCACGTCTATCCAGGGACGGGAATGGCCGGAGCGCATCTGCGGCCTATCAGCCTCCATCTGAACGGCAAGCTTCCCAAAGCCGCCTAGTTCGTTTCGGCGTTGACCCGCGATCCTGACGGCGAGCGCGCCGATGCTGCGCGATTCGATCTCCTAAGAAAAGGGGAGCCTGATCCATGATTGCGAAGAAGCGACGCCGAGTGGCGATCGTCGGCGCCGCGGTGCTCACGTTTGCGATCTTGCGGGCCTTCGATGTGGCGCCCGTCGCGATGTCCCGCGCCGCCGAGCAAACGACAGCGCTTCAGGCTTTGCCTGATTTTCCCGAT
The DNA here is from genome assembly GCA_963712835.1 of uncultured Alphaproteobacteria bacterium. Lineage (GTDB taxonomy): Bacteria > Pseudomonadota > Alphaproteobacteria > ATCC43930 > CGMCC-115725 > DATARH01. The sequence continues at coordinate 156,174 of CAVQJJ010000006.1, forward strand.
GCCGGCAGCTACCGGCCCGCCTGGGACGGCATTCAAGGCCTCACGGCGCAAAAATCGGATGCTTCGCGCGCGCCGACGAAGCAGCAGCCCTTGGCATTTACGGTCGCTGCGGTTCCGGGCAGGCATCGCGTCGGCATCCGTATCCACGGCGCGGCGCCCGGCAAGGTTTCCCGCACCTCAATCTGGATAACGGCGCCCGGCCCGATCAAGTTTCTCCTGGACATGCGCGACGGCCCGTCGGCTCACACCTGCAAGGCCACTGTCGCGCTGCCGGAGAACACGGTGACGGATCGCCAAGGGGACTGTACCAACCCTGTCGTGTCGCCGGCTTCAAATGGCTGGACGAAGGTTTCGGTCGACATGCCATTCACCGATGATGCGGACTTTCTCTACATTTCGCTGTTCGGTTGCAAGGACGCGCTCGATTACGTCGGCGATGGCCATACCCAATTGGACTTCGGCGGCATAGAGCTCTCCCCCGCGTCTTAGTCTACGGCGCTAGGCGTGGGCGGATCGGGACGTCTCAAAACTGGAAATAGATAAATGGTTGGACTGTCACACTGACAAAAGGCAGGACAACCGCCACCGCCGCTCCGTACCCACACGCGAAAGCGACCTCGCTGACTCGAGATGCGAGAGCCCTGAGATCAAGGTTGCGAAAGACGATGTGCGCGATCGTCAAAAATCCCATTACCACCGCAAAATAAGTTGCCGGCATTAATGTTGGTGGAGCCCAAACGCCAAACCGCTGGATAACCGCGGTGGCGACGGAAAAACTCGGTGCCCGGAAGAAGATCCAGGCGAACCACACGAACGCGAAGGTCAGAACGTTGCCGAAGAGGCCGTAACGGATTGGCGCTCCGGCTGTCACGCCTCTAGCCTTGCGCCAGAAACGATTTACCACCAATCCAAGCCCATGCAGGCCGCCCCAAACCACGAATGTCCAGTTCGCGCCGTGCCACAAGCCGCCCAACAACATGGTTACCATGATATTTCGCGTCTCGAACAGCCCGCTTCCGCGATTGCCGCCGAGCGGGATGTACAAATAGTCGCGTAGCCAAGAGGACAGGCTGATATGCCATCGGCGCCAAAAATCGGTAAGATTGCTCGCGAGGTACGGATGGTCGAAATTGATCCTGAGTTGAAAGCCCAGCATCCCCGCTATAGCAATCGCCATATCCGTGTAGCCGGAAAAATCACAATAAATTTGAACCGCATAAAATGTTGTCGCAATCACTGCGTCAATGCAGCCGAAGCTGCCTGGGTTGGCATAGAATGCGTCGACAACTGGGGCTATATTGTCTGAGACGACGGCCTTCTTAAAATAGCCAACGAGAAAGAGTACCAGAAGATATTTGAAATCGACCGTTGCCAATGACCGCGTCACCCGCATCTGAGGCAACAGATCGGTCGCGCGAACAATCGGTCCGGCTACCAACTGCGGAAAAAACAAGATGTATAGAGCCACATCGACAAAACTACGTGTCGGCGTGATCCTCCGACGATAAGTATCCATCATATAACTCAATGAATGGAAGGTATAAAAACTTATACCGATTGGCAAAATCAAATGAGCAACAACAGGATGTATGGGAAAAATATCTTTCAAGCTGTCAACGAAAAAATCATAATATTTGAATACCCCAAGAACCGACAAGCTAATCGTGATTCCAAGAGCCAAGATGGTTCTGCGCGCAGGTTCGGCTTCGGCTTTTGTCAGCGACAAGGTTACGGCGTACGAATTAGCGATAACGATCAAGACCAACCCAAGAAATCGCCAGTCCCAGGCCGCGTAGAAAACCACGCTACAGGCAAGCAGCCACAATTTTTGCCCCAAATTATTTCTGATACTCCAGTATATGGAGAATGCTATAGCGAAAAATACGAAGAACTTCCAGTCTGTGAATATCATATCAGGCGCTCAAATAGGGACACGGTAATTACGACGAGGGCCCGCAGAAGCTGCCAATGGCTTTGCCCTGCTGAAGGACTTTGGCCATGCTTTCCGCCAATAGGGCGCTCCAGAGCTCGGCACCCTTTTCGTCTAAGTGTCCGCCGTCATAACGTGCGTCAGGGTCGTAAACCTGCGGAATAGCCGTTGGGTCACCGAAATAGAGCATATGGCTTGTCCCGCACCGCTCAGTAAATTTGGCGAGGAAATCCGTGTCCCAATCCCAGTAGGTGACTTTCGGCGGAATCAGCACGATCGGAATAGCGCCTGTCACCTCGATCTCGCGCCCGAGCCTAACGATCTCATCGACCATCCATGGGGCGATCCGTTTCTCATCATCGGGCTGGTGATCCGTCTCAGCCCGTTCCAGATAACCAGGTCGATGCGCGAGCATGAAGTTCAAAGTACGGACATATTCCTCCCGTGACTTCGTTTCGCCTGTCTCCAATATTGGTAAATCCTCGGTCGTCCCATGACGGGTGCGTCCTCCAATTCGGTGGCGGATGAGTAAATCGGGCAATGCCGATGAGATCAGCGCCGAGACCGAGGTTGGTGTAATGCCGGAAGGTAGAAGCCAGAACATTTAAAATATACTGGTAGCGATGCATCCCATCATTAGGTTCATGTGGAGTTGAAAGCATATAAAGCATTTCATTCATCGCGTGTAAAAAGTCAAGGTATTTAATATCTCTAATATTATCATTTGACATAGCAATAACCCACAAGGAAAAGGCCGGCGAAAATACCACGTATTTGCAACAATTTGGTCGCCCAATCACCAACTTTATTACATCTTTCATCTCAATCAATCCCATTCCGCCGATTCCAAGATTGAATGACCGGGTTTTATAGCCTAACGACATGAGCTTTCTATCGAAAGTCTTCGGATCAATACCGACATCGATATAGCTTGCGCCAGTAAAGAGGATGTCGATCGGGGTTGACTGGCTTCTAGCAAGGGAAATCTTCTGCGTATAAGGATCGCCCTCGCTGAGGCGGCTTTCTTTCCAAATGCCGAAGCGCGCGACAGACGATACGATCAAGAAGGATACCAGCGCGAGCACGACAAGAAGTCCAACGCGGGCAACGCGAGCCCTTGGCAAGCTCTCTCCGCGCTCGAACCCGCCGGTCCGCAGACGAACCTCCGGCATTAGGAGCAGCGCTGTCCGAAGGGGACGATGGGAGGAAGAGCGGGCGAAACCTCAGGGCGCAAACGCCAGCCGGGCTGCACCTCAAAGCCCCGGATCAATACCCCTTCCCGCTTTCCCGGCTGAATATCCGTAATGTCAACGCCGATGATCGCCCGTCGCTGGCAGATCAATACGGACGTCCAGCAACGCCACCACCCATCCGGCAGCGCCTCAATGCCGTTGTCGAATGAATTCATCAAGCGGTGGGCTGAGCCCGCCTTGAAGTCGCACGTCGCCTGCCCGAGCTGGCCGGGCAGCGTGGCGTCCCGCAATCCCAAGGCCACGGCGCCGACGCCATCGGGCTTCACCTCCATGGAGACGATGTACGGTTTCCCCGGCTCAATATCTGGAATCGCTGTCTCAAAATAATAGCGCGGCGAGGGAACGCGGGGTTCGACCTCGACCGCCGCGGGTATTCCTGGGGCCGGCGTCATCGTAAGCCCGGTCATATAATTGGGCGGCACGTCGGCTTCGAATTTCCAGACCGCCGGGGTGGCCGCGTCGGCATCGGGCGCGTAGTCGTGGTCCGGCGCGACATCGCGCTGCGGCGCCCCTAGCGCCCGCATCAGGAAACGCCCCAGCCGCTCGGAATCGGCGACTTCATAGCCCGCGCGCAGATGATCCTGCGTGACGAACTCGCTGGCCGGCCAGTGCTCGAAAGCCGGGTCCGGCATCACGAAAACACCGGGATGCGTCCGCGCGACCTGTGACAGCGATGCTTCGAGGATTTTTAGAACTCGGTGCGTAAAGCTGGGCGCAGGGATGCGGCTGGAAGGCGAGCACCAGCTTTGCCCCGTGCGCCGCCGCGAGCTCGGCAAACCGCTCGAACACCGCGGTGGGAACGAACCGCGACCCTCCGAAGATGCCGTGCGTATAGAACCGGCTGTTCGGAACGCCCGGGCTGAGGTCTAGCCCATACATGTCCGATGTGCCGCACAGGTTGGACAAGATGGATTTCGGATTGCCCGGCGTGAAGCGGGCGTCGAGTTCAGGCCACCAGCCGGCATGGGCGTCCAGCCATTGCCGCGCAACCAGGCCATTCCCGTTCTGATCGAGTTCACTGATGTTAGGACGCAGCAGCCCGCCCAGCGAAAAAACCGCCGCCGTTGCTTTCGATCTCAGCGCCATTGTCGGCGGCCAAGCGAAGGACCACGGCGCGCCGAACGTGTCGTACAGGTTGGTGGCTCCGCCAACCTGATCGCCAAAATCATGCCCGATCCCCGGCAGGTCGTTCAGCGACATGTACAGCACGAGCGCCTTTGCATGGGGATCACGGTCCAGGACCGCCTTGGCGATCGTGTAGTAGCCATCGAACCCGGTGGGCGCGCAACAGCTCATATCGATGTATTTAAGGCCGCCGAGATAACGCTCGACGACTTCCGGGATGATGTTGTGCAGCCCGGTGCTGTCGCCGACCTGGACAACGTCAGGAGACGAATTTCCAAACACTCTCAGCTTTTCGAATATCAATATCTTGAAGAACTTCTCCGGCATGAGGTAGTTATAGCCAAGGTAATTTGACCGCTCAGCAAAATTCGGCCGCACCAGGCTATAAACGACTGCCTCTAAAAGGAGGATCGTGACAACGGCCGCGATCAGCGGTCTAAAACTGGAAATAGATGAATTCATTTTGAATTCTCGCACCGAAAAACACGATGCCATAAAAGATCGCCACATAGGCGACGCTGCGCGGTATCCATGACCAGTTGTGGTAAAGGTCGACGAACTCGAGATCGCGCCGCCAGCCGAAATATTCGGTGACGGCGACGGGAGCGCCGAACAGGACGAGGCCCCACCCGACGTCCTTGACCATCTGCCAATCCGGCGCCGTGAACAACAGCATGCCGATCGACTGGAAGGCCGAAAGCAGCTCTTCGTTGCTCGCTCGGAAAAAAATCCAGCCCGCACAAACCAGGTGGAACATCAGGAAGATCGCCACCGCCTTCCCGAAACGCGCGCCGAGGCCCGAGAGAAGCCGCTCCTCCAGCCGCGTCGTGTGGTAGATGACGAGAAGCAGCCCGTGGTAGAGACCCCAGACAATAAACCCCACTCCCGCGCCGTGCCACAGCCCCCCCAAGAACATCGTGATGGTGAGGTTGCGCATGGTCTTCAGCCGTCCCTCCCGGCTGCCCCCGAGGGGGATATAGAGGTAGTCGCGCAGCCACGTTGACAGCGATATATGCCACCGGCTCCAGAACTCGGAAGGCGACATCGAGAAATACGGCGTGCGGAAATTCCGCGTCAGCTCGACGTTGAAAAGCTTGGCGATGCCGCGTGCGATATCGGTATAGGCGGAAAAGTCGCAATAGATCTGGCCGGCAAAGGCATAGGCAAAAAGCAGGCCGGCGCCAGGCACCACATGGCCAGGCTTGATGCCAGCCTCGGCGAAGCCGACTAGATGGGCGAAATTGTCCGCCAGCACCACCTTTTTGAACAAGCCCCAGGCGATCAGCCATAGCGCGGCCTCCCACTGCTGGGCCGTGATGGGCGGCCGTTTCGCCGCGATCTGCGGCAGCAGATCGGCCGCGCGCGCGATGGGTCCGGCCACCAGCTGGGGAAAAAAGGCGACGAAGGTGATGTAGTCGATCAGCTTATTGTGCGGCCTAAAACGCCCACGATAAATGTCCGCAGTGTAGCTGATCGTATGAAACGTATAAAAAGATATTCCCGGCGGCAAAAAGAAGGCGGAAACCGGTAACAGAAGACCGAAATTGAAATCGCGAGCAAACGTATTTAAATTGGTGGCAAACCAGCCGTAATACTTAAAAAACGACAAAAGACCGATTTGAATAGCTACACTAATGATGAACAATCCGCGCCGATAATAAAAATGTCGTTGGGGATCGATCATCTGCCCGACAACATAGTCGAAAATGCAGGTAAACAGCAGCGGCACAAGGTACCAGACGCCGGAACTTCCGTAGAAAAACAGGCTCGCCGCGCACAGCCAGTAGTTTACAAACGGCGTATTGATTAATATGCGATAACCGAGGTAGACCGCAGGAAGAAAAAATAAGAGGAATGGGAAGGAAATGAATGTGAGATTTGAAAAGAGCTCTGGTGAGCCGCCCACACCGCCCCCTCTCTGTTTTCAGCATTAGCCTGATCGCTACAAGAGCGATGTTCCTGCATTGGAAAGAGCTGTTACGGAAAGCTTGCGTTTCGAGTCCCCAGAGCCACGACCTGTAGCATACGAATCAGCGGCGATACCATCGAAAAACGGGCCTTCGGCGCATCGCCGAGTGCGACGTTTTGCTACGCCTTGCGTGTGAGACTTAGTCGGTCGAAAATCGTCAATGCCACGCCGTGGCGGCGCAGTACAGCTCTGTCGCGTCGAAAGACCGCCAAACCGCCAGAGGACAGCTCAACCTATGTTTACAATCGAACTTCTGACCCGCCGCGGTTCCGACGATGTCCAGGTCTTTGAGCGGGTGGAGTCGCTGCGTCACCTTCTATACGACGCCGAACATCGCGCGAAAACGCTGCTCGCCGAGGCCAAGCGGCAACATCCCGATAATCCGCCGCAGGGTTATCGCGTCCTTGACGCCTCCGGCACGGTGGTGGCCCGCTTCTGGCGCTAACGCTTGTCGGCTACCATTGCCTGCCGAATCTCGGCAGCCAGCGGCTGCATAACCACTTGATTTGGTTTGGTCTTCCGCCGAGAGGGAAACTGTTCAGCGGCCCTGTTCAAGCCGCTCTCCCGCGAGCTCAGCCCTAAAACGGACTTGGCGCCTGCGTCAAGCGCAACGGGCCGGAACCCGTCCATGTCAACCAAGTCTCGACCAAATATAAGTCGAACTCGCCATCGGCGGCGAGCGGCGGATTAAACTCGAGGTCGACCGCCGCTCCCTGCTGATCAATGGCGCAAACCGCCTCCCCCGAAATTTCGACGATATTTGCTTCGCTGAACCCGCGCAAAATGCTCTGCAGACGCAGTAGACCGGCCGAACGCCGTTCGCTGAGCGAGAGGCGTATCCCACGCACCGGCCCGCCCAGCCAATGAAGATTGCCAAAGGCGCGGGGCCGGGCGCCGATCGAATAGCCCGGGGGAGCACGGAATATGAAAAAATCGGTCCCCGGTATGTTCGTGCGGTTGCCGTCGAAGGCGCGCTCGTATGCCGTGCTCAGCGGATATAGGCCGCAGTCAATCCAGTCTGGGTTCGCCGCGACAAACTCCGTAGCTGCGAAGAACGGTCCGGCCTGCGCCACATTGTCCACGAAGATGAAACCGCCCGGCGTCATCCGCCGCGCTGCGGCTTGGATATCGAAGTTTGCAAACTCGTAGTCGTGGTTGCCATCGACCAATACCAGGTCTAACGACAGCTTCTGCGCGTCAGCCTTGATGAAGAATTCCATCGAATTGATCGGATAGTATGTGATTGCCTCCCGCAACTTCTGGGGCCACCGAGGGCTAATCGCACTAAAACGCTCGGCATCGAACGGGCTGAGCGTATGCAGCGAACCTCGACCGTTGGCGACAAGTGCTCGCCCCAAAGTTTCCGAAGTCCCGCCTTTGTAGGTGCCAATCTCAACCACGTGTTCGGGCTGCTGGTTCCGGATAACGGTGTACAGCAGACCCTGGGCAAAATCGGTAAGCAGCGAGCGTTGGGCGGAGGGAGCTTCCGCAAAATATCGTCGCGTCTCGACGAAGATCGGCGACTCGACGATTGCCGGGACCGGGTTATCGATACCGGCCAAATCGACTTTCGCGAATGGGATGTCGGTCAAGGGTGCAACATCATTCATGGGTTCACCGCCTCGACCACGCGCCGTTCATAATCCTGCTTCATGACTGAAAGGTCAGAGGTTCGGGTTCACGACACTCAAAATGCCGTCATTGGTCGCGAAGCTACCCAGCGCGGTTTGGTGGACCTGTTCGGGCTCGAAGCTGAAGACGATCTCCCAGCCATCGTCGACAAACATCTGGTGAAGCATCTGGTGGACCGGAAGGCCGTGCGTGCCCAGATGAATTCGCCGTACTTTCTTCTTCAGAATCTCGCGTGCCGGCGGAAACACGACCTTTTCCGATTCCTGGATATCCGCTTCGAGCAAATCGACCCGATCAAGCGGCGCCAGAAGATTGTGCAGCGTGATCGCGCTCACTAGGGTGATCTCGCCGAAGAGCCCCTGCCCTTCGATGATGTCCTTCTGCAGCCCGGTGCTGTTGGTACGCAGGATGCTTTCCAGCGCCTCGGTCGCCTTCCCGGCCGCGACGATGCTCTCGAAATACTGCTGACGCGCGATCGCCTCGTTGGTCGAGATGCAGTTTTGCGCGCCAAGCCCCGGCGCGCCGACCGGGAAGAACACCGGGTCGCCCTTGTCGCTAAGCACGGCTTGGATGATCCACTGCTCGTCCGGGTCGATGCCGTTGTCGCGCATGTGGCGCTTGACCCAGGCGACGTTCTCGGGAATGGGCTCGACCGCCACGAGTTTGTACGGCATCGGGTTCAGCGCTTGCAGCGCCCGGTAGCCGCCGACCACCTGGTAGCCATAAAGAGCGCCGAGCGTGGCCATGACGAATTTGTCGCGGGCTTCGCGCACCGCCAAAACCCAGTCGACGGCCTCGAACCAAAACTCTCCGTTCTCGTCATTGCCGAGCGTCGGCAGTGGCAGAGACAATTCGACGCCATCGACATAGGCTGGGTGATACCCCCAGATCAAAAAGTCCTTTGCGGTCAGAGTTCCAAGGAAGTCCACCGTAAACCCGGCGGGGACAGTTCCCGACCAAGGCTGAATTCCCGAAAAGACATCCGAAAACCTGGACAGATCATTCATCTTCGCCGTTCACCCTTTCGCTTGCTCGCCGATCTCGGAATCAATCCAAAAATTTTCCATCCGTCACTTATCCGGTCCACTCGTTGACCGGGCGGCGGGAGATGATGATAGTGAGGCAGGATCGACATGACCACCTCAGTCGCTTTCTGTCGATCGATGCGAGGAAGAGCAGCATCGCAGGCTTGCGTCTCGGCAGCTGTCTGCACTGCTTCGATTAACCAAGGCTGCGGCATTGAACATTAAACCATGACGAAGCCAGCGTGATTACAGGATTACAGCACGCCAAACCCGTCACGCGCTCGCCCATATCTTTTCAGTAATTGGACGGTAAACGCGGACGCGAGAGTCGATTTTGGCGAGTTCGACAAGCGGAAGCGGCACGATTCTGACAACCGCCATGCCGCAAAGCTGATCGATCCGATCGGGGTCCGCATTGCTCAACCAACCAACCGAAATCCCCGCCGGGACCCTCACATCGCGGGCTCCGTCCAGCACCAAGAGGTGGCAGTGCGCCGGCACATCGGGTGTGGAACCAAGGCCTTCAAGGCGGCTGCCTCGACAATTGACCTGCCGCGCCGCCCATTCGCCGCCTGAAACCGGCTCGCCGCAAGAGCGGAACTCGGGCGTATCGAGAACCGCAAAATTATCAACCTGATGCAATGCCAGAAAAGGTACGCTGGAGGGCACGATCGATTTAAGCCTTTGCGATGCACGGATTCCGGGCACCGTCAGCAGTGTCTGAATGTGATCGCGATACCACTCGTGCCAGTCGGCTTCGCGGTCCGGGTCATCCAAGTCCATCTCAACCATATAGATCACGATGACCTCCACGCGAGCCGCAATCGCCGGTAAACTGCTCGCCCTCTCTGCATTGCAATTTGCTTTGACGAAGCCCTCTAATCAACCCAGAAACGCCCGGATTTTTTCCGGGACGTGGGCCTGGTCGTCTTCGCTGAGAACCTTGTTGATTGGCAGCGAGATAGGGTGCGGCCGGCCTGCCGCTCGGTCATCGCAAACGCCGGGCTTATGACCGGGCTCCGCGACGGCAGGATAGCGGATCGCCGGCAGCAAGGGGGCGGCCTTCGTCGTCAACAACGATTGGGACTGGGTGCCGCAGACGCTGCTTGGCATCGAATTCTTCGATGAGCCGGGCCGCCGCCATGGCGGCGCCGCTCAACGGGCTGCCGGGCTGGCGCGGCGTCGTAACCCGGCCCTTGCCGGACGGCACGTCGGCCATTGCTTCAACCTGTCGCCACCGTCTGATCGGGATAGCGATAAAAGACGTGAGCCGGCTGTTCGTTCCTGTAGGCGGGACCGGGCCACATCGCTGCCTGAATAAAATCGGAAATCCAGTTTTTGCCATCCCACCCGGCAATGTGGCCGGCCTGGACCGGGTCCGCCTTTGGCGGCTGGATCACGACGACATCCCCCAGGTCGGGCGTATACGGCGTGGTGGTGATGGCGGCGAAGCCGATATGGAGCAATGTCGGGCCCCAGTCCTTGGCGTCGACGGGATGCCCGGTGGTGTCGGCGCCGGCGGACTCAAGCGCCTCGCGCACGAATTTCGCGCACTGGCCATGCCCAAAGGGAGGCGGTGTGATCCCATTGGCGCGCAGCGATGCCGCAAAGGTCGCTTTGTCGAACTGTGCCACGGCGGAGGCTCAGCCGCCTTCGAGCTTGGGGATGAAGAATACCTCGCTGCCGTCGTGCAGCTGCTGGAAATAGCCCGGCGCGTCGTGGATTGCGCCGTCAATCGCGACCGTGGTTTCTTCTTCGAGGTGCTCGCCGAGCCCGGGATACATCTTGTCGAGCGCGCGGATGACGTCACGCAGGGTGCGCGCCTCGATCTCGAACTCACGCCTGCCGCCGGTGTAGCGGCGGCTGAATCCGCTGGTCAGGGAAACCGTCGTCGTCGGCATCTTGGGTTCCGCACCTTCCGAGACCGAAACGATACCGGCCCCTCACCCGCCAAAGCAAGCGAGGGGCCGGCAAAGGCTTCAGCGCTTAGTCCGCCGCGTGGTCGAGCGCGGCGAGGATTTTCGGCGGCGACATCGGCAGCTCGGTCATCCGGCGGCCGATCGCGTTGGCGATCGCGTTGGCGACCGCCGCCATCGGCGGGCAGATATTGACCTCGCCGACGCCCTTCGCGCCGTAGGGGTGCGCCGGGTTGGGCACCTCGACCAGCAGCGCGTCGATCATCGGCAGGTCGCTCATGACCGGGCAGCGATAGTCGAGGAAGCCGGCGTTATCGAGTTGGCCCCTCTGGTTGTAGATGTACTCTTCGTTGAGCGCCCAGCCGATGCCCTGAACAACGCCGCCCTGGATCTGCCCTTCGACATAGGAGGGGTGGATCGCGGTACCGACATCCTGGGCCGCGACAAAACGCAAGATCGTGACCTTGCCGGTTTCGGGATCGACCTCGACATCGCAGAACTGCGTCGCGAAGCCGGGCGCCTGACCGCCGGCATTGACCGAGGCCGCGGCCGTGATCGGCCCGCCGGTCACCGCCGCCTTGCCGGCCAGCTCCTTCAGCGACATCGGCTTGAAATCACCGACATTGCTCGATGAAGGCTTGGCACTGCCCTCGTCCCAGACGACGCCGTCGACATCGACGTCCCAGATCATCGCGGCGCGCTTGCGCAGCTCGTCGATCGCCTTCTTGGTCGCCTCGATCACCGCCATTCCGGTGGCGAAGGTGACGCGGCTGCCGCCGGTGACATGGGTGTAGCCGACCGAGGCGGTATCGGCGACGATCGCGCGGACGTTCTCATACGGCACCCCGAAGGTCTCCGCCGCCATCAGCGCCATCGACGCGCGCGAGCCGCCGACATCGACGCTGCCGGTGGCGACGAGCACGGTGCCGTCGGCGTTGAGCTGCACGGTCGCGCTCGATTCGCCGCCGCCATTGAACCAATAGCCCGAGGCGACGCCGCGGCCCTGGTTCGGGCCGAGCTTCGTCTGATAGGCCGGGTGGTTCTTTACCGCTTCCAGCGTCTCGATATAACCGCCATGGCCCAGCTTCGGCCCGTAGATCATCGGCGTTCCGGGCTTCGCGGCGTTCTTGAGGCGCAGCTCGACCGGGTCCATGCCGATCTTCTTGGCGCACATATCGAGCACGCTTTCGACCGCGAAGGCCGAGATCGGTGAGCCGGGCGCGCGATACGCGGCCGATTTCGGCCGGTTGCACACCACGTCGTAGCCGACCGTGTGCTGGTTCTCGATCTCGTACGGCGCAAAGGCGCAGAGGCAGCCGTTCATCACCGGCGAGCCGGGGAAAGCGCCGGCCTGGTACCTGAAGATGCCCTGGCCGGCGGTGATCGTGCCGTCTTTCTTGACGCCGATCTTAACGGTCATCGAGGCGCCCGAGGTCGGTCCGGTGGCTTTGAACACCTCATCGCGGCTCATCGTGATCTTGACCGCGCGCCCGGTCTTCTTCGACAGCAGCGCAGCGACCGGCTCGACGTAGACGACGGTCTTGCCACCGAAGCCGCCGCCGATCTCGGCCGGCATCGCCCGCAGATTGCCGATCGGCATGTCGAGCAGCTTGGCGGTCAATGCGCGGACGACGAAATGCCCTTGGCTCGACGACCAGATCTCGCCCTGGCCGTCGGCGTCTATCCGAACGCTGCAGGCGTGCGGCTCGATATAGCCCTGATGCACCGCCGCGGTCTTGAAGTCCTTCTCGATCACGACGTCGGCCTCGGCAAAGCCTTTCGCCATATCGCCGATGGCGAATTCAAGCCGCTTCGAGACGTTCGACGGTTTGGTCGGCGCGGGTTCGACACCGCGGGTGATCATGTCCTCGAAGAGCAGCGGCGCGTCTTCCTTCATTGCCTCGTCGACATCGATCGCGTGCGGCAGCACCTCGTAATCGATCTCGAGCAGCGCTTCGGCCTCCTCGGCAACCTCCTTGGAGATCGCGGCGATCGCGGCGACCGCATGGCCGTCATAGAGCGCTTTTTCCTTGGCCATCACATTGCGCGACACATGCCAGAAATTGACCGCGACGCGTTCGGGGCCGATGTACTCGAACTTGTGTTCCGGGAAATCGGCGCCGGTGATCACCGCCTTGACCCCAGGCAGCGCCTTGGCCTTTTCGGTGTTGATCGACTTGATGCGCGCGTGGGCGTGCGGCGAGCGGACGATCTTGCCGTAAAGCGCACCAGGCATCGCCAGGTCGGCCGCGTACATTGCCTTGCCGGTAACCTTCGGCACGCCATCCGGACGGATCGGCCGGGTTCCCACGAATTTATAACGAGACGGCGCAACATCGTTCACGGCGGTATCTCCTCGATCGATCAAACAGTCTGGAAGAGAGTTTAGCGGTCGCGGGGGGAGAGGACAAACAGAAGTGCCGCTACCTTCTGTCATTCCCCCACGCCAGCGGCGCGCTAGAGCCGTGCAGCGGAGCGAGACAAAATGCAGGAGCTGCGAGAACATGCGCTCCATGTACGCATTTTGTTCTCATATGCAAGAGGGCAATTGCGAAAAATTTTTGCGATTTCTAGAATGTGAACATCGTCGCGTCGGGTTCGAGGCCAAGGAGAATCCCGCCGACGGTCTCGAAATGCCGCTGCGCCCCCTGCATTTGCTGGGCGATGGTATGAACGTCGCGGAACCGGCGCTCGAACGGCGCTTCGTTGAAGATCGCCGTGGCGCCGGCCGCGTGGTAAAGCTCATCGACTACTTCGCGCGCCTGTTTGATCGCCCAGGTCGAGGCGAGGCGGATCGTCGCATTGTGGTCGAGGGTGACCTCGCCGGTCGCCGCGACCTCGTTCCAGATGTCATCGAGCGCGGTCAGCAGGAAGGCGCGCGCCGAGCGCAGCCGGGCGCTGGCCTGCGCGACCTGCGACTGGATGACGTTGTTGTGGCGCAGCGTCGATTTGGCGCCGCGCGGGGTCTTGTCGGCGGCGAGCGCGACAAAACTGTCGTAGAAGCCGCGCGCGACGCCGAGCGCCAGGCCGGCGAAGCCCGAGGCGTAGAGGTTGCTGAAGCTGAAGCGGTAGAGCAGCCCGCCCTGCTTCGCCGGCGCAAGCTGGCGGTCGTGCAGCACGGTGTGGTCGTCGGCGACGAAGAGGTCGGCGACGCTGTATTGGTCGCTGCCGGTGCCGCGCAGGCCCAGCACTCGCCAGATATCGGTCATCTGCGCCTGCTCTTTCGGGAACAACAGCGTGCGCAGCACCGTGCCGCCGTCGGCTCGGCGGATCGGTTTGCCGTCGGCGCTCGGCTCGAAAATATGCGCGCCGAACCAGCTCGCGTTGTGGCTGCCGCTGGCGAAGGCCCAGCTGCCGGTGAGTCGCCAGCCACCGGGCACCTTCTTGACCACGGCATCGCCGCTGGGCGGCCCCCAGGCAACAATGCCGTCATCCGGGCCAAAGATTTCGCGCGCCACGACGGGATCGAGAAACGCCGCAGCGGCGCCGCAGCCATTGCCCTGACCGACGCACCACGCGGTGCTGGCGTCGAAATAGGCGATCTCGCCCATGGTCTCGGCGAATTCCATTGGGGTCACTTCGCCGCCGCCCAATTCGCGCGGCTGCAGCAAGCGGAACAGCCCGGCCTCGGCGAGCGCCAGGGTCAGCGAGCGCGGCAGCTCGCGCAGCCGCTCGACCTCGTCGCCCGCGGCCGCGATCGTCGGCCCGAGAGTGCGCGCCCGCGCCACCCAATCGATGCGCTCTTGACCCAGACCATCCATGCCGCCGGCTCCTCACCAAAGCGCGTCGGTCTAGGGTATCGCAACGCGGCGTGCAATGGCACGACCGCGCGGCGAATCTCGACCGCGGCGGCGGATCGGCGCTAGATTGGGCAAAACTCGCCGGAGGGACCCATGGCAGACGCCGCACTCGGTTATGACCGCGAAGCCGAAGACCTCGGCAATATCGTCGGCCTCGAACACGTCAATTTGCAGGTGCCCGACCAGCAGCGGGCCACCGCGTTCTACATCATGGGGCTCGGCCTGACGCGCGACCCCTACATGAATACGGGGCTCGCGAACATGTGGGTCAATGTCGGCAAGAGCCAATTTCACCTGCCGACCGGCGAGCCATGGGTGCTGCGCGGCGCGATCGGCCTGGTGACGCCCGACCGCGCGGCACTGCTGCGGCGGCTCGACAATGTCGGGAAAATGCTGGCCGGCACGCAGTTCGAGGTGCGCGAGACCAATGATTGCGTCGCGGTGACCTGCCCCTGGGGCAACCGCTTCAACATGCATTCGCCGGACGAGAGTCGCTTCGGCGCGGTCAGCCTCGGCATGCCCTATCTCGAATTCGACGTGCCGATGGGCACCGCGAAAGGCATCGCCAAGTTCTACAAGAAGATTTTCGACGCCAGGACTTGCGTCGAGGGCAAGGGCGCGGAGCGCGTCGCGCGGGTCTGCGTCGGCCACAATCAGGAACTGCGCTTCCGCCAGCGAAAGGGCGAGCCCGCCGACTATGACGGCCACCACATTCAGGTCTATGTGCAGAACTTCTCCGGGCCGTACCGGGAGCTGATGAAGCGCGAGGTGCTGACCGAGGAATCCAACGCCTACCAGTACCGCTTCGAGCACATCGTCGATATCGACACCAACAAAACGCTGTTCGAGATCGAGCACGAGGTGCGCAGCATGACGCACCCGCTCTACGCGCGGCCGCTGGTCAACCGCAACCCGATGCAGTCGCAGCAAAGCTACGCGATGGACGGCGACGAGTGGAACTGGCACACGCGGGTCGGCAACCCGCGTTTGCCGGTGCCGGAATTCACCCATGCGCGGGCACAGGCGCTGAAAGACCGCCGCGCGGCGCGCATGGCGCGGGGGATGTAGCTTTCGTCTTTCCCACGAAAGCGGGAGCCCAGGGCAAGCGGATTGCCGCCCGCCCCTGGGCCCCTGCTTGCGCAGGGAAAACGATAAAAGCTAGTCCGGCGTGCGGGTGGATTGCCAGGCGACCATCTGCCATTTGCCGCCTTTGTTGGCGTAAACATCGGTGAAGCGGACGCCGAAGCTGTTGGGCCGGCCGCCGGAATTGACGCTGATCTTGCACTCGCCGGTCAGCACCACCGTGTCGCCGAGGTCCTGCGCCTTGACGTTCGACGGCGCCACCGAGGTGTAGACGGTCGACCCCGATTCCATATTGCCGATCAGGCTCTGCTTGGTGTCGAGCCGGGCCGAGGAATGGGTGTAGACGAGGTCGTCGGAGATGATCTCGTTGAGTGTCCGGATGTCCTTCTCGGCCATCGCGGTCATCCGCTTGCGGTCGAGGTCGATGATCATCTGTCCGTTGCCTGCCATGTGTCTCTCCTTGCGATTTCGTAGGCCTATGGTACTTCCAGCACCAGCTTGCCTTGTAGGTGGCGTCCTTCGCTGACGCGGTGCGCCTCGGCCGCCTGGCTGAGCTTATAGCGGGTGATCGCCGGCGGCCAGACCGCGCCCGCCGCGAGTAGCTCGGCCATGCGGTCGAGATGCGCGCGGTCGCGGTCGACTTTGGGCCGCAGCACCTGCACGTCGTCGCGGCTCGGCTTGAACCCAGCGGGCGCGGCGGCAATCCACACGAGGCGCCCGCCGGGCTTCAGCACGTCGTGGGAGCGCACCTGCACCTCGCCGCCGACCGTGTCGAACACCACGTCGCAGACGCGGCCGAGCGTGGTGAAGTCTTCCTTCTGGTAATCGATGATCCGGTCAGCCCCGAGCTTCTTGACGTAATCGTGATTCCTGGCGCTGGCGGTGGTAATGACGTGCGCGCCGATATGCTTGGCGAGCTGGATCGCGAAGCCGGCCACCCCGCCGGCGCCGCCCTGGATCAGCACCGTTTCGCCCTTCTTGAGCTTCGCGGTGTCTTCGAGCGCCCACAGTGCCGTCAGGCTGGTGAGCGCCATCGCCGCCGCCTCGGCGGGGCTCAATTTCGCCGGCTTCTTGGCGATGATCGCCGCCTTGATCGCGATCTTCTCGGCATAGGCCCCCTCGGTGCCGGGAATGGTCACGCCGACCACCTCGTCGCCGATATTGAGGTCGGCACCGGGCCCGACCGCGCTCACCACGCCAGAGAAATCGCGGCCGAGGATGTGCGGGAATTTGAGATTGCCGGCGGCGTAATGGCTGCCGCCGAGCCGCATTTTGTAGTCCGCCGCATTGATGCTGGCGGCGCGAATATCGACGACGACATCGCCCGGCCCGGCGACCGGGTCCGGCGCATCGCCATAGACGAGCTTGTCGATCCCGCCATGTCCCGTCAGCAACACCGCCTTCATTCGCGTCCTCCGCCTGCGTCCTGTCGCGAGCTTATACAAAAGGACGCTTTACCGCGAATGATGCAAAAGACGCGCCGAGGAGGCGAAGGCAACCAATTCCGCTCACCACCCCGGCGCAGGTGTTTAGTCCCGGAAGATTGGCATGACAGCGCTCGTTTGGTGCAACTGTGAGCTTCTTGAAGGAGCGCCTTGCATGGAGAACGATTGGGAAGAAGCGCTGTGTGTCGAGCTGCGGTGCCGGCTGAACCTGCCGCTCGACGACATCGTCGAAGCGATGCACCGCTGCCGCCGCTTTCGGGAAAACCGAGCGAGTATGTCTGCGGCGGCCGTTATTTTCAGAGCATCGAAATCCCCGAGGGCACGCGGCTGACCAATGCCGTCGCCGATCTGGTCGGCGATGACCTACTGAGGTACGCCTCCGGTGATCCCCACGGCCGAAGCCACTTCCCGGAGTCCGCCGGCATCGCGACTGGCTGGGATATGCCGGAAACCCGCAAGCGCAAGTTGCTTTGGGACGACGCCCTACGGTTTTACGCCCGCGCCGCGGTTTAAGGCGTTCCGAATGGCATTTTTAGTACCGCGCTTATGGTGGCGACGGCAACTTCACTCGAAGACCCGGACTAGGACTGGATGGCTAGATCGCACCGCCGGCGGTCATCTGATTCGCTCATCAACAACCGAATACTCGTTGTCTGCTTCTTGAAGACTGGCGGTTTTCCTGCGAACCTGGGCACGACTGTTTTTCTATTATCCCCCGTGGCATAGCTGAAAGCGTTCGATCATAAGAGGGAGACGCCGATTGGTTGCGCTTGACTTGGTTGTCCAACGTTCGAGGCGAACCCGCGGCCGAGTGCTTATGGTGACCGAAGCCCTGGCGCGCGGGGGCGCCGAACGGCAGATGCTCGCTCTCACGCGGGGCTTGCTCGATCGAGATTACGCGGTTGGCGTGGTGGAACTCGTTAGCACCGTGCCGGGGCAAGCGGACTTCATCGATGAATTTTCCGCCCATGGCATCGCGCCGTTACGCGCGATCGACTTTTCGCGCTCGGAACAGGACGAGCGCCCTGGCCCGGCGGTCATGAGTTTATATGAATATTCCGAAATTTTGCCGCGACCGCTTGAGCGCATTTGCGCGGGTCTGAAGACCGTGATGCGGGAGTTCGACCCAACGGTCATTTATTGCTGGTCAAACTCCGCGAACCTCATTGGCGGTGCGATCGGAACTCAAAAGCACGTTCCCCGAATAATTTTGGGACAACGCACGTTCCCACCTCCTTTTTGGGGCGGAGTCGCCATTGCCGACCTCTACAGGCAGGCGTACAGGAGCCTTTTGCGCGAACCCAACATGGTTATGGTCAACATCAGCACGGCCAGTGCGGACGCGTACTCGAAATGGCTCGGAACCGGTCAAACGATCAAAGTGATCCGCAACGGAGTTGATCCGACGGGCATGCACGACAACTGGAAGGGAACGGAGTTCCGCCGACAATTGGGAATTGGCGACGCCCCTGTTGTCGGCACGGTGATGCGGTTCGCGCCGGAAAAGGACCCGGTTCTTTGGGTGCGGACTGCTGCGATTATTGGCGCGGCGCGGCCCGATGTGCACTTCATCCTCAACGGGTATGGCCATGGCGATGTTGCGACACAGCTGCGCGCCTTGAGCGACGAACTGGGGCTGGAGAATCGCCTGCATATGCCCGCGGCGGTCACTGAGGTCGGGTCGGTTTACAACGCGCTGACGGCTTTTCTGCTGACATCACGAACTGATGCGACGCCCAATGCCTTGCTGGAGGCCCAGGCCTGTGGCGTCCCCGTCATCGCTCCGGCCATAGGTGGTATTGGGGAAACGATGCTCGACAAGGTTACCGGCGCGGTCGTCCGCGTCCGTTCGGCCGAGGCGCTCGCTGCGGCCGTGCTGGCTGTCTTGAGTGATCCATTGTGGCAGCGGCGCGCAAAAGCCTGGGGACCCAAATTCGTCGCCGACCGTTTCGGGGTCGAACGTATGATCGACGAGACAACCGCCATCTGGGAGTGAGACCGACGCGTCATCCAGCGCGTCGGATTTAGCCTGACTGGCGGCAATCAGGGATTCGGGCCGGATGTGTCCGCGCGATCGAGCGTGGCGATGTCGCGATCGAGTGCGGCGAGATCGTCCTTCCATTGCGTCCGCTCGGGGTGTTGCTCGACCATGGCTGCGAGGATCGTTCGGCCCGCGGCCAGCCGTTGGCGCGCCTCATCGCGTTGGCCCGCCTTTTCGAGCGTTGAACCGAGTTTCACATACGACCCCGCCAGATCGCGCTGAGTGCGCAAATCGTCTGGTTCAGCCTTGGCCAACCGCTCGGCAATCGCGCAATCGTTTCGATAAAATTGCAGAGCCGCGACGAGATCGCCCTGATCGGCCTCGACATTGCCGATTTTGCTGTAGGAGACCGAAAGGTCGCGCAACCAGTCGGCATTGTCGGGCGAGGCCTTCGTGAGCCGATCGCGGATGGCGAGACTTCGCCTGATAGGCGTTCAGCGCATCCGCGCGGCTGCCTTGCGCGGCCAGCGCGTCGCCGACCTTTTCGTAGGACACCGCGTAATCGTGCTGCCAGCCGGCATTGCCCGGGTCCGAACGGGTGAGACGGTCAAAGATCGCCCAGGCGTCGCGATAGACTTTGAGGGCCGCCGCCTCGTCATGCTGCGCCAGCAGGACATCGCCGACCTGTACGTCGGCGACCGACAGATCGCGCTGCCAATCGGTGTTGCCAGGGTCGGCGTCGGCGAGCTTTGCGGATATCGCGAGCCCCGCACGAAACGATCGCAACGCCTCATCGGGGTTGCCCTTAGCGACCATCGCCCCGCCAATCTTTCCCTCCGCGACCGAAAGTTCGCGCTGCCAGGCCACGTTGTTCGGATCGGCGTTGGCGAGCCGCGCGCGCAAATCGTAGCTCGCCTGGTACGAAGCGAGCGCATCGGTCAATCGGCCTTGGGCAAGCAGCACATCGCCGACCCGTTCCTGGTAGGCGGATAGGTTGTGTTGCCAATCCGCGGCCCCGGGATCCGATTTGACCAGTTGCTCCTCGATCGCCAGCGCGCCGCGATATGCGTTCAGCGCGCCGTCCAGGTCGCCCTTCGACACCAGCACATCGCCGATCCGCTCGTCGAAAATCGCCAGGTCCTGTTGTGCTCCGGTCCGGCCTGTCTGAGCCTCGGCGAGACGGGCCGCGAGCGCCTTGCCGTCATTGTACGATTTGAGCGCCCCCGGCAGATTGCCCTGCGCGACAAGCACGTCGCCGATCTTGTTCAGCGCAACGGCGAGGTCGCGGCGCCAGAGATCGTTGTCCGGCTCTGCCGCCGTCAGAACCGCATCGATGTCGCGCTTTGCCTGGTACGAGAGAAGCGCGGCGGCGAGATCGCCCTGCGCCATCTGGACATCGCCGACGCGCTCATGGCTGATGCCGAGATTGTATCGCCATGGCGTGTTGCGCGGTTCGCTCTTGGCCAACCGATCGAAAATCGTCGCGCTGTCGCGATAGGCGGCGAGCGCCTCGGCGAGGTGGCCCTTGGCGACCAGCACATCGCCGACCTCGACATCCGTCGCGGCCAGCGCGTTCTGGTAGGTTCCGTCATTCTTTTTCTCCTGGGTCAACCCGGACATCAGGTGCCAGGCTTCGAGCGCGCGGGCTTCTTCCTTTTCGGCGTCGCCGAGGATTTTGTAGTTGCGCGCGAACTGAATCAGCATCTGGGCCTTGCGGTAACGCAACTCGGGCGTCGGGCGGCCGTATTTGGCCATGTCGTCGAAAAGGCCCTCAGCCTGGTTCAACAGCGCAAGCGTCGCGCCGTGCGGGACGTTGTATTGCTCGGCCTGAGCCACTGCGGTGTCGACGATGCCGCTTGCCGTTTGCAGCGTGGCATCAAGGAAGGCCTCGTTGGTCTTCAGCTCGTGCCAAGCGTAGAGCGCACTGCCGGTCGCGGCGGCGGCCAGCGCGGCGAGGATGCCCATGATCGCGTGGCGGACGCGCGCGCGGCGCCGGCGATCGCGCTCCGCCCGGCGAAACACATCGTCGGGCGGCAGGCCGAGGAGGCGCGCCACGACCTTGGCGAGCGCCAAATCCAGGCCGTCGCCCATCTCGCGCAGGTCGGCGGCGAGCACATCGCCTGCTTCGCGCAGGGTGGGCGGAAAGCACTCGCGCGTCGCGCTCCCCGGCTCACCGTCAAGCAGCAGCGGGATCAGCGGGCGATCCGGGTGACGCTCGCGAAAGAGACGGACTTCCTCGTTCACCGGCTTGCTGGCGGCCGAGGCCGGAGAGGCAAGAAGGATCAGCGCCGCCGCCTGGTCGAGCGCCGCGACCGTCTGCGTGGCCAGTTCGCCGCCGGCGTCGAAATCATGTCGATCGCGGAAGATCGGACGCAGCTGCCTTGGCACCGGCCCCATCGCCGTGTCCCGGCCGACGAGGTCTTTGTCGACGCGAAATCCTTCGAGCCGCGAATGCACCCGCTTCGCCGCCGCGCTGTCGCGGTGGCTATAGGACAGAAACGCGCGGTATTTGAGCGGCACGCCGGGGGTCATGTCTTCTCCGATACCCGGCAGCGACGGAAGGCGCTAGTTCTTCACCGAACACATGGGCCGGCAGCGTTGCAAGTCAGCGACCGTGACGCCGGCATTAGCGTTTTGACGTTTTTCGACGCGCTGTAGACCTGCCGCTGACGCTCCCAGTCTATCAACGCGAGGCCGCCCTGGGATGACGAGAAATAGAAGCTCACTCCGCCTCTTCCATCGCCGCCGCTTCCTCGCGGCGGGCGGCTTCCTGCTGGCGTAGCCACATCGTCGCGTAGACGCCGCCCTGCGCCAGAAGCTCGCGGTGGTGGCCGCGCTCGACGATGCGGCCCTGATCGAGCACGAGGATCTGGTTGGCGTCGACGATGGTCGAAAGCCGGTGGGCAATGATCAGCGTGGTGCGGCCGGCGGCGACCTCGGCGAGACTGGCCTGGATTTCGCGCTCGGTCTTGGTGTCGAGCGCGCTGGTCGCCTCGTCGAAGATGAGAATGTCGGGCGCCTTCAAGATCACCCGGGCGATCGCGACACGCTGCTTCTCGCCTCCCGACAGCTTGAGGCCGCGCTCGCCGACCGCTGTTTCGTAGCCGTCGGGCAGGCCGCTGATGAAGTCGTGGATCCGCGCGAAGCGGGCCGCGTCCTCGATCTCAGCCCGGCTCGCGCCGGGGCGGCCATAGGCAATGTTGTAGAGGATCGTGTCGTTGAACAGCACGGTGTCCTGCGGCACGACGCCGATCGCGCGGCGCAGGCTGTCTTGCGTCACGTCGCGGACATCCTGTCCATCGATCTCGATCGCGCCGATATCGGCGTCGTAGAAGCGGAACAGCAGCCGGGCGATGGTCGACTTGCCGGCGCCGGACGGCCCGACGATCGCCACCGTATGGCCCGGCGGCACGGTAAAATCGATGTCTTCGAGGATCGGCCGGCGCGCGTCGTAGCGGAAATCGACATTGCGGAACGCAACCGCGCCCTTGTCGACGATCAGCGGCGGCGCGTGCTTGCGGTCGACCACTTCCGGCGTCACCGTCAACAGCGCCAGCATCTGTTCGAGATCGACCAGCGACTGCTTGATGTTGCGGTAGACCATGCCGAGGAAGTTGAGCGGCATGTAGAGCTGGATCAGATAGGCATTGACCAGCACGAAATCACCGACCGTCATGCGCTTGTCCGCGACGCCTTCGGCGGCGAGCAGCATCACTCCGATGAGGCCGCAAGCGATGATGATTCCCTGCCCGACATTGAGCATCGCCAGCGTCGTCTCGCTCCTGACCGCCGCCTTCTCGTAAGCCTGCAGCGAGCGGTCGTAGCGCCCCGCCTCGTGCTCCTCGTTGGCAAAATACTTGACCGTCTCGAAGTTCAACAAGCTGTCGATCGCGCTGTTGTTGGCCTCGCTGTCGCGCGCGTTCATCTCCTGGCGAAAGCGCACCCGCCAATCCGTCACCGCGAAGGTGAAGGCGATGTAGACCGTAATCGTTGCGAAGGTGACCGCGGCGAATTCCCAATTGTACAGCCGCCACAGGATGCCGCAGACGATGACGATCTCGATCACCGTCGGGACGATGTTGAAGAGGATGAAGGTGAGCAGAAAATCGATCGCCTGGGTGCCGCGGCTCACCGCGCGCGCCAGCCCGCCGGTGCGCCGGTCGAGATGGAAGCGCAGCGACAGCGAATGCAGGTGGCGGAAGGTGCTGAGCGCGAGGCGACGGATCGCTCGCTGCTCAACCTTGGCGAAGACCGCGTCGCGCAGCTCGTTGAAACCCTGCGAGCAGACCCGCGCCGCGCCATAGGCGACGATCAGCATCACCGGCACGACGACAAGCCCGTATTTGCCGCCCAGCGTGTCAACCGCTTGCTTATAGAGAAACGGCACGCCGATATTGACGACCTTCGCACCGGCAAGCAGCGCCAGCGCGATGACGACGCGCAGCCGCAGCTCGATCGAATCGCGCGGCCAGAGATAAGGCAGGAGACCGCGCAGCGCGCGCAGCCCCTCCGCCAGCGTCCCCTTCGGGCCGTCGGCGGCGAGCGGCGGCGGCATGCGGCCCCGCGAACTCATCGAACCGGACTCATGGCGGCGGGCTCATTCGGCGGGCCTCGGCTGCGCCGCTTCGGCCGGCGGAATGCCCCAGCCGAGCCCGGCAGCCGCGACGACCAGCGCCATGCCGGCGAGAAACGGGGCGTCGCGACCCAGCCCGGCAAACAACGCGCCGGCCAGCAGCGGCCCGAGCACGCGCGACAGGCTGGCGATCGATTGCGCGACGCCCATCACCTCGCCCTGTTCCTCGGCGCCGGAGCGGCGCGAAATCAGGCTGTTGAGCGAGGGCTGCATCGCTCCCATGCCGAGCGCGAGGAAACTGGCCGCGACGATGACCATCGCCAGATCATGCGCCAGCGGGATCGCCACAAGGCCGAGAGCGATAAGGCTCAAACCGGAAACCAGCAGCTTCTCCTCGCCGAAGCGGGTTGTCAGCCGGCCGATCAGCCCGCCCTGCATCAACGCCGACAGCACGCCGACATAGGAAAAGATGTAGCCGATCTGCTCCGGCCCCCAGCCGAACTGCGCCATCGCCCATAGCGCGAACACCGCCTCCATGCCGCCAAAAGCGAGGATCGCCAGGAAGAAGATCAGCAGCAGACGCGCCAGCGTCTTGCGGGCAAGCGCGTCGCGCAGCGCCGCGATGCGCCCCTTGCGCGGCCGCGGCGCGCGGCCTTGCGCGAGGCTTTCTTTCAGTACGAACAGCACGCCGAGAAACGCGACCAGCGACAGTCCGCAGGCGATGAGGCCGGGGCTGCGCAGATCGGCGGTCGCCAGATTGTTGCCGGCGACCACCCCGCCCAGCGCCGGCCCGATGATAAAGCCGAGCCCGAACGCCGCGCCGATCATCCCCATGCCGCGCGCCCGGTTCTCGGGCGTGGTGACGTCGGCGATATAGGCGTTGGCGGCTGCAATGTTGCCGGC
Organism: uncultured Alphaproteobacteria bacterium; assembly: GCA_963712835.1. Lineage (GTDB taxonomy): Bacteria > Pseudomonadota > Alphaproteobacteria > ATCC43930 > CGMCC-115725 > DATARH01. Next base: position 180,809 of record CAVQJJ010000006.1, read on the forward strand.
GCAGGCGCCGCCCAGCGCGCGCGCCGCGAACAGCATCCACATCGCATCGGCGAGCCCGAGCCAAAGATAGGCCAGCGCCGCTGCGGCCATGCTGATCATCAGCACCGGGCGGCGGCCGACCCGGTCGCTGAGCCGCCCCCAGACCGGCGCGGTCAGCATCTGCGCCAGCGAATAGGTCGCCATCAGCACCGTCACCTCTTGCGGCGAGGCGCTGAAGCGCTCGCCGTAAAACGGCAGAAGCGGGATGACCAGACCGAATCCGATCAGGTCGATGAGGACAATGAGAAAAAGGACAGGCATCGCGAGCCAAGGTGATATCGCGCCGCGCTTCACCAGAACAAGGGGCAGATTGCCTCTCCCACCCCATCCCGGCGAAGGCCGGGACCCATTTATCCGCATCCCGCGCGGTTGAAGCATGGGCCCCGGCCTGCGCCGGGTGGTTCACTTTTTGGTGCCTCGGCTTGTTCCGATGGCCCTAAGATCGTCGCAAGGATTTGGAGGAACCCGAAAATGAAGCTGGGCAGGCTCGGCATATGGGCGGCGATGGACACGATGACCGCGGCGGACGGCGCGGCCTTCGCGAAAAAAGTCGAGGACTGGGGCTATGCGGCGCTGTGGATGCCGGAAAGCCGCGGCCGTGACGTGATGGTGCATTCGTCGTGGCTGCTCGCCAACACCACGAGGCTAATCGTCGCGCCCGGCATCGCCAACATATACGCGCGCGACGCGATGGCGATGGCCAACGGCCAGCGGGCGCTCGCCGAGCAGTCCGGCGGACGGTTCCTCCTCGGTCTCGGTGTGTCGCACATCCCCTCGGTCGAAGGCGTGCGCGGGCATGTCTACGGCAAGCCGATCGCCACGATGCGCTCCTATCTCGACGCGATGAAGGCGGCGCCCTACGGCGCACCCGAGCCGGCCGAAAAGCCGCTCACCATCCTCGCCGCGCTCGGGCCGCGCATGCTGACGCTGTCGGCGAGCGACGCCGACGGCGCGCATCCCTACAACGTGACCCCCGAGCACACGGATGAGGCGCGGCGGATCATGGGCCCCGGCAAGCTGCTCTGCCCCGAGGTCTGGGTGCTGCTCGAAACCGACGCGGCGAAGGCGCGCACCGCCGGCCGCCAGGCGCTCGCCAACTACCTGCGGCTCGACAACTACCTCAACAATTGGCGGCGGCTCGGCTTCAGCGACGTCGATTTCGCCGGCGGCGGCTCCGATCGCTTCATCGACGAAAACGTCGCCTGGGGCGACGAGGACAAGATCCGCCGTCGACTGCAGCAGCATTGGGACGCCGGCGCCGACCATATCTGCATCCAGGCGATCGCCCCCGACGGCTCACGCAAGCCTGACGAGAAAGTGTTGGCTCTGCTCGCGCCAGGCTGAGTTCGCGAGCTTGACGGGACCGGTGGCCCGCCCGACATTGTTCCCGGTTACAGGGAAACGTCCCCCGGATAGTTGGGATAAGTCGCCGCATGTACTCGGAAACCACCCGCTCGATCAAAGTGACGGTCCGTCCGTTCTATCTCGAACAGCACTCGGATCCGGTCAACGGCCACTATGTGTGGGCCTATCACGTGATCATCCATAACGAGGGCGGCGAGACGGTGCAGCTGCGCAACCGCCATTGGCGGATCACCGACGAGAACGGCCGACTGCAAGAAGTGCGCGGCCCCGGCGTCGTCGGCGAGCAGCCGGTGCTGCAGCCGGGCCAGAGTTTCGAATACACCAGCTCCTGCCCGCTGACGACGCCCTCGGGTTTCATGGTCGGCGATTACGAGATGGAGACCCCGGCCGGCGAAAAATTCCTGATCCGCGTCCCCGCCTTCTCCCTCGATCGGCCGGCCCATATTCCGATCACGGCCGATAGCCCGCAACACCCGCGGCGTCTCAACTAGAACACAAGATCCGCCGGCGCATCCGCGGACCGGCGAGAAAGAGACCATCATGAACGACATCGCCAAACCGCCCGCCTCGAAGTCCGCCGCCTCGCGTCCGACGCGCGACCAGGCGATGGAGGCGGTGCGCACCCTCCTCCGCTGGGCGGGCGACGACCCGGCCCGCGAGGGCCTGCTCGGCACCCCCGACCGGGTGGTGCGCGCCTATCAGGAATTCTTCAGCGGTTACGGCGAGGACCCGGTGCAGCTGTTGCACCGCACCTTCGAGGAAATCTCGGGTTATGACGAGATCGTCCTGTTGAAGGACATCCGCTTCGAATCGCATTGCGAGCACCACCTGGCGCCGATCATCGGCAAGGCGCACGTCGCCTACCTGCCGGACGATCGCGTCGTCGGCATCTCGAAGCTCGCGCGGCTCGTTGAGGTCTATGCCAAGCGGCTGCAGATTCAGGAAAAGATGACCGCCGAGATCGCCAACACCATCGACCAGGTGCTGCGCCCCAAGGGCGTCGCCGTGGTCATCGAGGCGGCGCACCAATGCATGACGACGCGCGGCGTCCACAAGCCAGGGGTCAGCATGGTGACGAGCCGGATGCTCGGCGTGTTCCGCAGCGACGCCACGACGCGGCGCGAGGTGCTGGCGATGATCGGCACCCCCGCCGGCGACGGAAGACACGTCTAGATCAGCTTTTTGGCTCCGGCGGCGGCTCCGGCGCGGGAATTTCGCGCATCTCGAGCTGGTGCCCCGATCCCGCGAAGCCCAGCCTGATCTTGTAACTCTGCCAGTCGCGGCCGTACGCGACCGGATCGGGGGTCGGGATTTGCGCGGTCGACACCGTCATCAGCAGCTGGTGCTGTGAATAGACGGTCGGGTCGCTTGTGGCATCCGGCATTGGATTGAGGCCATTGGCGCCGAGCGAGCTGGTGCGCCACGGGTCGCTGAACGCCTTCTGCCCGGCGAGCATCGTCGGATTGGCATCGACATCGATCGAACTCGCCGGCGTGGTGCTACCGTCGGGCGCGACCAGTTCCGCCGTGCGCAGCGGCAGCGGGTCGAGTGCCTTCACCTGGATCACGTTGACCAGCGCACCCGGCGGAAAGCTCGCGGTCACGCCCGGTGGCGGCGCCGTCGCGGGCGGCGGTGCGTCGGCGCAGGCGGCCAGTACCGCGAGGCATGGTAGGATCATCCAGATACGGCGCATCGCAGCCCTCGAAGCTCCATCGCTGCGGTGTAGCGCGAACCGCGGGCGGCGAGAAGAAAAAGCTGATGCCGTTCCGTGACAGCGGTGAAAGCGGCGTGGCACAATCCGCACAACGAGCCAAAGGAGACGCCGACATGGATGGAGCCCCCGTCACGACCCGCGATATCGGCACGGTCGAGGACAAATTCCTCACCCTGCGCGACGTCCGCCTCACCCATGGCGAAAGCCTGCCCGAAGCGGTGATCGCCTATGAGACCTACGGCACGCTTGCCTCCGATGGCCGCAATGCCGTGCTGCTGACCCACGGTTTTACCGGCAGCCACCATTTTGCCGGCCGCAATCCCGCCAACGGCGATCAGCCGGGCTCGTGGGATGCGCTGGTCGGGCCGGGCAAGCCGATCGACACCGACAAGCTCTTTGTCGTCGCTTCGAACATGCTCGGCTCATCGTTCGGCTCGACCAACGCCGCAAGCCGCAACCCGAAGACCGGCGAGGCTTATGGCCCCGATTTCCCCAATCTGGCGATCCGCGACATCGTCGCGGCGCAAAAGGCGCTGCTCGACTCGCTGGGCGTGAAACACCTGGTCGCGGTCGCCGGCCCGTCCTACGGCGGCTATCAGGGGTTCCAGTGGGCGGTCGCCTATCCCGATTTCATGGACGGCGTCGTCGCGGTCAACACCGCGCCCTGGGCCTCGGCCAATACCGACAAGCAGCTTGCCGAGGTCACCGCCAAGCTGGCGAGCGACCCCGAATGGCGCGGCGGCCGCTACCACGGCAAAGGCGCGCCGCTGACCGCGCTCACCGATATCCGCGTCGAGACGCTGAAGCGCTACGGCGCCGACGACAATCTGAAGCCGCGCTTCCCGGAGCCGGCGGCGCGCGAGGCGGAAATCCGCCGCGTCGCCGCCGAATGGGCGCAGAAATGGGACGCGCATTCGCTGATCATTCTGCGCCGCGCGCTACTGGGCTTCGACACGCGACCCGAGTTCGGCCGAATCAAGGCCAAGGTGTTCTATATGCTGTGCCGCAGCGACAATCTGTTTCCGCCAAAGATCGCGCCCGGCGTGATGGATGCTTTGAAGGCGGCAGGGGTCGATGCGCGCTATTTCGAGCTTGACAGCGATCTCGGCCACAGCTCGGCCGGCCCGGAGCACGCCAAATGGTCGGGCGCGCTGCGCGAGTTCATGGCGCCGCTGGTGGCGGGAGTTGCTTGATCGTCGTTGCGACCCGCGGACTTGATCCGCGGGGAAGCAATCTCCTTTCGCCTTGGCCTCCTATTGCGGGAGATTGCTTCGTCGCCTGATGTCTCCTCGCAATGACAGGATTAAAGCTCCAGACCCTTGGCCACGCCTCGATCGCCGTCTACCGCGACGGCGAGGCGCCGCTGCTGCTGACCGACCCGTGGCTTGTCGGTTCGGTCTATTGGCGCAGCTGGTGGCTGCAGAACTATCCGGACGCGGCGACGCTCGATTGGCTGGCCGCCTCGGCTCATGTCTATGTCACGCACGAGCACCCGGATCATTTCCACATGCCGTCGATCCGCCGGCTGGGCGCTGGGCCGGATTACCTGTTTCCGGCATTCGCCGAGCGCGGCTTCCTCGGTTACATGGCCGAACGCGACTTTCGCACCGGGATCGTCCCGCCGGGACGCTGGGTGTCGATCGGCGATGGCGTGGCGATCCTGTCGCTGCCGCTGTGGAACGACGATTCCCTGCTGCTGATCGACACGCCGGGCGCGCTGATCCTCAATTTCAACGACGCCAAGCCGGTGCCGCCGGTGGTCAAGGCGGTGCGCCGCCTCGCCGACCGCATCGGAAAGCCGCGCGTGCTGCTCGCGAGCTATTCGCCGGCCAGCGTCATCAACAGCTTCAGCGATGCGACCGGCCCGGTGATGCTGAAATCGCCGGCGGATTATGTCGGCTATCTCTGCACGCTGTGCGAGCGGCTCGGCGCCGATATTTATCTGCCCTTCGCCAGCCAGGCGAGCTATGAGCGCGCCGACAGCCTGTGGGCGAACTCGCTGCGCACGACTTACGCCGATCTCGAACGCTTCTGGGCCGGCGCGACACGCCTTCTGCCGCCCTACACGACGCTCGATCTCGACGCGCTGACGCACAGCTCGACCGCGCCCGAGCAATATCGCACCGCATCACCGGAGACGCTCACTGCGCGCACCGCGGAACGCCTCGCCGCCGAACGCGCCACTGCGATGACCGAAACCGACGCCGCCGCGCTGCAGCGCAAGCTGAATTTATGGCGCTTTGTGTTGTGGCCGCTGTTTCCGCGCGGCTTTGCGTTCGAGGCGGGCGACACGGCGCTGGTCTACGACCCGCGGCGCGGCCGGGTGCGGCTCGCCGCGGCCGGCGATTACGGCGATTTCGTCATCGCCGTGCCGCCGCTGACCCTGCGCGAGGCGCTTGCCAACGACCACCCGACCGATCTCGGCATCACCATGTTCGTGCGCATCCGCCTGCTGCGGAAACTCGACCCGCGCAAGGTCTATGGCCTTTTCATCCTGTTCCAGCTCGACGATTACGGCCACATGCGCCGGCCCGGCGCCTTTGTCCGCTGGCTCGCGAGCGGGCTGCGTCGCAGCTTCCCGACGCGGCTGCCGCTGCCGAATTAGCCCTCGTCATTGCGAGGAGCGCATAGCACGACGCCGCAATCCCCCGCCGTTTGAGAACCAGACGGCAGGAGATTGCTTCGCCGCGCTCGCAATGACAGCGGTGGATTACTTCGCCGACGCGCTGCTGCGCGGATGTTTCTTCAGATACTCGATCGCGGCCTGGAGCTGGGCGTCCTGCGGCGTCCCGATGATCGTCGGATTGATCGGATGGTCGTTGGACTGCGTAGCTTGCGGTCGCGGCGGCGGGGTCGGTCCCTGATTGATTGGCGCCAGCGCGCCGGTCGGCTTCAGCGAGCCGTAAAGGTCGCTCTCATAGGTCACCAGCGCGTTGGCGACCTGCTCGTCCTTCGGCAGCGGCACGACATCGTCGGGAGTGATCCCCTGGCCCTGAATTGAGCGGCCGGACGGCGTGTAGTAGAGCGCGGTCGTCAGCCGCAGAGCGCCGTGATCCTCGATCGGGATGATGCTCTGCACCGAGCCCTTGCCGAAACTGCGGGTGCCGAGCGCCGTGGCGCGATGGTCGTCCTGCAGCGCCCCGGCGACGATCTCCGACGCAGACGCAGACGCACCATTGACCAGCACCACCATGGGGACGCCGCGGATGAGGTCGCCATTGGGCGAAGCCTCGTAAACCCGGTTCTCGTCCGGGTCACGGCCTTTGGTCGTCACCACCGTGCCCGAATCGAGGAAATCCGCGGCTGTCTCGACTGCTGCGTCCAATAGCCCGCCGGCATCGTTGCGCAGGTCGAGGATGAACCCGGCGTAGTTGCCGCCGGCCTCCTGCTTCATCTTGGCGATCGCTGCGCGCAGCTCGGTCGCGGTGTTTTCGTCGAACGTGCTGATCCGCACATAGCCGATGCGGCCCGGTTCGAGATGCGACTTCACCGAGTTGACCTTGATGATCGCGCGGGTGACCTTGACGTCGAACGCCGGCCGGCCGCTGCGCGCGATCGTTAGGATCACCGGCGTGCCTGGTGCGCCGCGCAGCTTGCGCACGACCTCCTCGATGTCCATGCCGACCAGCGGCGAGCCGTCTGCCTTGATGATACGGTCGCCGGGTTCGAGGCCGGCCGAGGCGGCCGGCGTGCCTTCGATCGCCGCGATCACCTGCGGCACGCCGTCATCGACCGAAATCTCGATGCCGACGCCGCCGAACTGGCCGCTGGTCGTCGCCATCAGCTCGTGGAACTCGCGCTCGTCCATGTAGTCCGAATGCGGATCGAGCCGTGTCAGCATGCCCTTGAGTGCGTTGGTCGTCAGGTCGTCGGGCTTGACCGGCTCGACATAGCTTTTCTCGACCTCCTTCATCGTGCGTTCGATGAGCGCGATGTCGCCCTGGCTGACGCCGGCCGTGCCGGTATCGTCGGCGGCGACCGGCTGGCACCCGTTGACCAGCAGCGCCACGGCCATCGCCGCGGCGTACGACATCGTCCGGGACAGCAGCCGCCTAGTCATCGCGGTCGGGCTGGTTGTTGGGATGCGCACGGGCAAAGGCGTCGAGCTTCATGCAATTGGCGTAGATCCGGGCGATGGTGGGATAGGGCGACAAGTCGAGCCGGTAACGTTCCGAATTGAAGACCTGCGGCGCCAACGCGATGTCGGCGAGGCCCGGCCGGTTGCCGTCGCAGAAATCGCCGGTGCGCGAGTTTGTGACCAGCAATCGCTCCAACGCTTCGAAACCGGCGGCGATCCAATGGTTGTACCAGGTTTCGATCGCCGTCTGGTCATGGCCGAGGGGCCGCGAGAGATAGCGCAGCACGCGCAGATTGTTAATCGGATGAATGTCGCAGGCGACAATGTCGGCCAGCGCCCGCACCCTAGCCCGCCCCACCGGATCAGGCGGCAGGAACGGTGGCTCCGGATGGGTCTCGTCGAGATATTCAATAATCGCCAGCGACTGGATCAGCGTGTGACCGTCGATCTCCAACGCCGGCACCAGGCCTTGCGGGTTGACCGCGCGGTAGGCGTCTTCGCGCTGGTCGCCACGGCGCAAATGAACGAACGCGTCCTCATGGGCGAGGCCCTTGAGGCTCAGCGCGATCCTTACGCGAAAAGCGGCGGACGAACGAAAATATCCGAACAGTTTCATGCGAAAGCGGCTCGACGACCCGGCTTTAGTGACGGCGCGACGTTACTCCGCCGCCGCGGCGACGGAAAGGATGCCGATCCTATGGGGTCGGGTGGTGGGATCACAAAGTCCGGCGCGGTCGCCGGAATTGCCCGCTCAATGCGGCGGATGCGAGGCGTTGCGGCTTTCCTGCAGGCGGATGATATCGTTGCGCGGCATGCTGCCCTGCGCGGCGGCGCGCTGCAGATCGACCATGTTGACGTTAGGCCGCCCGCTCGCGGTCACCTCGCCTAGCGGCTGCAACATACGGCTGTAGCAGGCATCCCGCGCACTGGCGTCGAGCCGGTTGAACGTATGATCCTGCATGAAGCACAGCTCGAGCGCCTGCTGCTTTGCCGGATCGTCGGGATAGACGCCGTGGTAGAAGGCGTTGACCACGCCGGGGTTCATCGCCGCGTACGCGCCGGCGCCGATCACGACGAGCGTCAACGCCACGCGCTTCATGGTCCGCCCCATTTCTACCCCCAATGCCCCCGCCGTACATAGTCGAGCCGTGAGCGACAAGCGGCGATTCGTCGCATTAAGCCGGTTGCGGCCCCCCCGGCAGGCCGATATAGCTGGCAATCAGATTGAGAAAGTCTTTAAGGATAATAGGCTTCGCGACGTAAGCATCGCAACCGTGGTTGAGCGCCTTTTTTTCGTCCCCGGCCATGGCGAAGGCGGTGACCGCGATGACCGGAATATGGCGGGTTTCGGGATCGGCCTTGAGCTGGCGCGTCGCATCAAGCCCGGACAGGTCGGGCAGCTGCAAATCCATCAGGATCAGGTCGGGCAAATATTGCCGCGCCCATTCGACCGCTTCGGCGCCGCGTCCGGTCGACATCACCTGATAGCCGTGCGCCTCGAGGACGTCGTTGAGCAGTTTCTTATTCAGCTCGTTATCCTCGACGACCAATATACGCGTGGCTGCGGGGTGCGATTGATCTGCTGCTCCCAGCATCGATCGAGCTTCACATATCTCGTGGGGGGACCACCGGGCCGTGAGGCAGAATACCGCCGGCCAGTAGGAATTCGCCGTAATTTGATAGTTAATCCGCTAAAAAGCCATCGATTTTACCCATTCGTGGCGGCGAGGGCTACATCATGGGCAGAGCGATCGCACTATTTGCCCTGTTGCTGGGTTTTTTTGCGCCTGTCGCGTGCCACGCCGGCGATCTCGCCACGACGGAGGCGGCCAAGCGCACCCAGCTGATGGCGGCGCTGCCCGCCGACGCCGCGAAACGCGTGTTCGGCAGTGTCGCCGAGCCCGGCGCCGGCCCGTGGCGCTCGATCGGCGAATACGCCAAAGGCTGCATCGCCGGCGCGGTGCAGCTCCCCGCCGATGGCCCGAACTGGCAGGTGATGCGCCCGGCGCGCAACCGCGCCTGGGGCAGCCCGCTCTTGATCGCGACCATCGAGCGCCTCGCCGAAAGCCTGCCAAAGGTCAATGGCTGGCCGGGCCTCCTCATCGGCGACATCGGCCAGCCACGCGGCGGGCCGATGGTGACCGGCCACGCCTCGCATCAAATCGGCCTCGACGCCGATATCTGGCTGATGCCGATGCCCGACCGGCGGTTGAGCGTCGAGGAGCGCGACAATCTTCCGGCGGAGAGCCTGGTGACCGCCGACGGCAACAACGTCGACCGCACCCTGTGGAATTCGTCTTATCCAAAGCTCTACGAGACGGTCGCGCGCATCCCCGAGCTGGCGCGGATATTCGCCAATCCGGCGATCAAGCGCGAACTGTGCCGGGAAGCCGGCAGCGACCGCGACTGGCTCGCCAAGGTGCGGCCGTGGTGGGGCCATGACGACCATTTCCACATGCGGCTCACCTGCCCGCCCGGCCAGACCGAATGCGAGAACCAGGCGCCGGTGCCGCCGGGCGACGGCTGCGGCAAGGAGCTCGACTGGTGGTTCACCGCGGAAGCGCGCCACCCCAAGCCCGGCCCGCCTTCGCCGCCGCTGCGCATGAGCCAACTGCCGCACGAATGCGCCGCGGTCGCCGCGGCGCCGCCGGCGCACTGATTCGTCATTGCGAGCCGCCGACAGGAGGCGTGGCAATCTCCTTCCGCCTTGGCCCGTTCCTGTGGGAGATTGCCGCTTCGCGCTCCTGGCAATGACAAGGAGATGAGCCATGGATGTCGGCATTCAGATGGTTTTCGCCGGCTACGGCTGGAACGACATCAGCGACGCCCAAGTGTGGGACGAGGAAATCCGACTGGCGCGGCTCGCCGACGAACTCGGCTACGACGCCCTCTGGTCGGTCGAGCACCACTTCTACGACTACTCGTTCTGCCCGGATAATCTGCAGCTGATGAGCTATCTGGCGGGGGTCACCAGCCATGCCGATCTCGGCACTGCGGCGGTGATTCTCCCCTGGCACGACCCGCTCCGGGTCGCCGAGCAGGTCGCGATCCTCGACCAGGTCAGCGGCGGCCGTTTCCGCTTGGGGATCGGGCGCGGGCTGTCGCGCCGTGAGTTCGGCCATTTTCGAGGCCCCATTTCGATGGACGAGTCGCGCGAGCGCTTCGACGAAGCCGCGCCGATGATCCTAGAGGCGCTGAAGACCGGCTTCATGGAAGGCGACGGCAAGTTTTACAAGCAGCCGAAAACGCCGATCCGCCCGAAGCCGGAAAAGAGCTTCGAGGGCCGTACCTACGCGGTCGCCTCGAGCGAGGACTCGGTCGAGGCGGCGGCGCGATTGAAAGCGCGCATGGTGATGTTCGCCGACCGGCCGTGGCCGATGCGCCTGCCGCAGATCGAGCGCCATCGCGAGTTGTTCCGCAAATTCCACGGCGCCGAGGCGGCGCCCTTCCTGATCGCCGATTTCTGCATCTGCACCCCGACCATGGACGGCGTCGAGGATTTGGCGCGCCGGCACATGGGCTCGTTCGTCGATAGCAACCTCGAACATTACGAGCTGCTGACCGGCCATTTTAGCCGGATCAAAGGCTACGACGCTTATGCCAAGAAGGCCGAGCTGGCGAAGGAAGCCGGGCGCGATGGCATTGTCGAGGCGTTTCTCAAGGCCGCGGTCTACGGCACGCCCGACCGCATCCTGCGCGCGCTCGAAGAGCGGCGCGACGCGGTCGGCGAGTTCGAGCTGTGCACGTCGTTCCGCTTCGGCGGCACGCCGTACCCGCTCGCCGAGCAGTCGCTGCGGCTCTACGCCAAGGAAATCCTGCCGGTGCTGCATTCCTGGAAGAGCCAGGCCCCGAAAGTCGCCGACGCGGCGAAGTGACGTTCTGACGCAACGTCAGAACGTCATCCCGGCGACCTTGCGTGCGATAGGCGCGGCGAGAGCCAGCCGATCGAGGCAAAAAACGTCGGCAATCTGCAAAGTGGCTGCGGCCGACAGTGCTCTAATTTAACTCAGGCCGGATTCGTCCCACTCGGCGAGGCGTTCGAGCCAGCCTTTGGCGGCGCCATAGCGCAGCCATTCCTGGTGGTGCTCGAAGCCCAGCTTCCCGTAGAAGCCGCGCGCCGGGTTCCAGTCGAGCACATGGAAGTCGATGCGGCCCCAGCCGCGCTCCAGGGCGATCGACGCGAGCCGCGCCATCAGCCGGCGCCCAACGCCGCGGCTGCGCGCCGCCTGGCGCACGACGATGTCTTCGAGGAACAAGGTCGGCGCGCCGAGCCAGGTCGAGAAGCGGGTATGGAACAGCGCCATCCCCGCCGGCTCGCCGTCAAGCTCGGCGATGATCGCTTCGAACGCCGGGTTCGGGCCGAAGCCGTGCTCGCGTAGTTGCGCCTCGGTGGCGACGACGGCTTCGGGCGCCTTCTCGTACAGCGCCAACTCGCGGATGAAATCGAGGATCAGTCCGCAATCGTCCGCCATCGCCGGGCGGATAGTAATGGTCACCGCTCGCGCCATTGACGAGGGCCACTGGCAGGCGGCCCGAAATCGCGCGGGGCGAGGCCCGCATGGAACCAGGTCACGAAACTGTAGATGCTGTAGACCGGCAGCAGCAGATGGTCGGCCAGCGCCCGCGCATAGGGCGTCATATTGGTGCATTCGAGCACGATCGCGCCGACATCGGGGTGCGCGGCGAGGAGGGCGTCGCCCGCGTCGACGATGTCCTGCTCGGCAAGCGCGGCGTCCAGCGTGTGCTTCTCGTCGAGCATCACCTTGGTGAACTCACGCCCGTTGTCGGTGCCGACGACGGGCGTCGCCGGATTAGCGCCGGCGGCGATGAAATGCTCGCGCGTCAGGCTCGCGGCGCTGACGGTCAGCACGCCCACGCGCTTGCCCGGCGGCAGGATGCGCTCGACGAGTGGGATCTGCATCAGGCTGGAGGCCGCGACCGGGACGCGGACGTGCTCGGCCAGCTCCTTCTGGTAGAGCGACAGGAACCCGCAGGTCGTGGTGATGCCGTCGGCGCCGAGATGCACCAGCTCGGCCGCCGCGTCGAGGAACGCGTTGATGAGGCCTTGCGATTTGTGGCGCACGACCCGGTCTGGGGTCGCGCCGGGCACCACCTTGTAGAGCACCGGGAACGGCCAAGTAAGGCCGTTGCCCATGTCGCCGGGAATGCGCGGAAATTTGGTCTCGAGCATCAGAATGCCGACCCGCGAGCCGTACAACCCCTTGCCGCCATGCGCGATGCGCGGATTAGGCGCGTTTTCCATCCGGGAAGCTTACCCGCGCGGACGGGCGCGAACAATCGGCGGCTACGGCAGGCTGATCGTATCGCACGAAGCCGCGATGGCGTCGCTGACCCCTGGCACCGTCGCTATAAGCAGCAGCGTGATCGCCAGCAATGCAAGCGGCAGCAGCAGCACATTACCGGCCGCCTTTCCCGGTTCGTCCTCGGACTCGATGGTGAAATGCCGCCAGCCACGGCGCAGCCGGGCCAAAGGATGACGCGAATAGGCGATGCTCGCAGTTCGCCGAAGATGATGCAGCGATGCGATGCTCATGACTTTCCTCCGGTTTGTCGTATCGATCCGACACGCGAGTGGATACGCGGCAGTCGGCAAACCAGATGCAAGATCAGCGCCGCTTCTAAATAAAATCAGCAGTGCAAAAAAAGCGCGCTCCCCGAAGGGAGCGCGTTTCATCGCCTACTAAATCCCGGCTTCGCCCGGATGACGCTTCGCGTCAGTTTGTCAGCCCATAGAACTTAGCGGCGTTGCCGCACGTCATGGCGAACTTGACGTCCGCCGGCAAGTGGCTGAACTGGTCGTCGATATACTTCACCGATTCCGGCCAGACGCCATCGGGATGCGGGAAGTCGGAGCCCCACATCAGGGTCTCGACGCCCATCTCCTCGATCAGCTTGGTGCCGATGCGGTCGTACTGGAACGTTGCCCTGCACTGGTTGCGCCAGTATTCGCTCGGCATCTTCTTCAGCTTCAGGTCCTGGTATTGGTCCTTGTACTCGAAGTCCATGCGGTCGATGACGTAAGGAATCCAGCCGATACCGCTTTCGCCGAAGACGACGCGGATGTTCGGGAAACGCTCGAACACCGCCGCGCCCATCAGATCGGTCAGGATCGTCGCCAGCGTCATCTGGAAACGCACGAGCCCGCTATAGGTCATGCGGCGGGAAATCTCCGGCTCGAGCGTTTTGCGTAGCTCGGGATCGGTCGCCGGGAAGGTGTGGAAATGCAGCGGCAGCTGCGTCTCGTTGACCGCCTCCCACAGCGGGTCCCACATCGGGTGCCACATCCCCGTCATATGCCACGAGCAGGAAAGCTCGACGCCCTTCATCCCCATCTTTGCGACGCGCCGGACTTCGCGCGCCGCGCCCTCGATATTGTTGTAGGGCAGGCAGGCCAGCCCGATCATCCGGTCCGGATAATAGCTGGTGAAATTGTGCATGAAGTCGTTGTAGATGCTCAGCATCTCGTCGGCCGCTTCCGGGTCCGACATCTTGGCGCAGGCGGCGAGAATGCCGTAGATGACCTCGGCGTCCACACCGTCGCGGTCAAGCTCCTTGACGCGCAGATGCGGGTCGCCCGGCCGGCGCAGACCCTTTTCGAAATAGTCTCGATAGAGACCGGCTTCGGCCATCTTATCGGCGCGAAGCTGCTTGCCGGGGACGTGCGGCGTACCCGTGGCCCCGACTCCGCCCGGCATGCCGTAATTGGCGCCGTTCTTGTCGGTCCAGACTTCCGTGCCGTCCGCCTGCTTGGCGACAAACGGCATCTTGTCCCGCAGCTTGCTCGACGCGTTCGAGGTGAACAGGTCCGGGGGTAACCAAAGCATGTCGAGATGGCAATCGGCCGAAATTCGCTTGTACTGCATCTGCTCGAACTCCCTACGGCGGATCGATAGTGGCGGCGGATGATAAGCAACCGACAGCTTTTGCCACTGTATCGCAGGTTTTCCGCGATGTCCTACCGCGATGTTCTGCGATTTTGCTGGGCCGGCATGCGTCGGCGCGGCGAGATCAGCGTTTTCCGGTGAAGACCGGCGAGCGCTTTTCGAGAAAGGCATGCACGCCTTCCGCGTAATCCGGCGTGCACGCGGCCTCGCCTTGCAGGTCGCGCTCGAGGTCGAGCTGCCGGTCGAGCGTATTGCTCTCGGCGGCGTCGAGCGCGCGCTTGGCGAGCGCGAGGCCGACCGTCGGCCCCTGCGCCAGCCGCGCGGCCAGCGCCTCTGCGGCCTCCATCAGTCTGTCGTCGTCGACCGCCTGCCAGATGAGGCCCCATTGCTCAGCGCGCTCGGCCGGCAGCGGCTCGGCGAGCAGCGCCAGAGCGCGGGCCCTGGCCGCGCCGACCAGCCGCGGCAGAAACCAGGTGCCGCCGACATCGGGGATCAGGCCGATCCTCGCGAACGCCTGCACAAAGCTCGCCGATTTCGCCGCCAGCACGATGTCGCAGGCAAACGCCAGATTGGCTCCAGCGCCAGCAGCGACGCCATTTACAGCGCACACCACCGGCATTTCCAGCGCCCGCAGCTTGCGGATCACCGCGTTGTAACCATCGAGCAGTCCCTTGATGTCGGCTCCGACCTCAACAAGGTCTTGCCCGGCGCAGAACCCGCGGCCGGCGCCGGTCAACAGGATCGCTCGACACTCGGGATCGGCTTCGGCCTCGTTCAGCGCGGCCAGCAGCGCACCGCCCATCGCGGCGGTCAACGCGTTGAGCCGATCCGGCCGGTTCAGCGTGACCTGCCGGTAACCGGCGCGCTTTTCGACGAGGATGGTCATGGGTGTAAGCTCCTGATCTTCCTGATTTGCCGATGCGAAGCGCCAAAACGTTGGCGGACTTAAACCCCCGCCATCTCCCCCGCCACCCGCACCCGCACCCGGAGCGCATTGCCCGGCAGGTAGGCGAGCGGCATGTCCTCGATCTCGATCGTCTGGATCGTTGCCGGGTCGGCGCCCGCGACCCGCGCCCGCTCGACGGCCTGCGCCTCGGCCGCGGCGATCGCTTGCGTGCGGGTCATGTCGCGGTAGATCTGGTCGGTCTCGCCGCTGATTTGCGCGACCGCCGCGCCGACCGCGTTGGCGCAATCGCCGTGCGGCACGCGGATCACCTCGCCGATCCCGGCCATCCGGTCGGGCACGAGGAACGCGCCGCCGCCGACCGCGATCAGGGTCACGTCGCCAGCTTCGGTCTTCATCCGGTCGATCGCGTCTTCGAGCTTTTCCTTGGCGAGCGCCATCACACCACCGGCCACATCGCGTCCCAACCCGCCGAGCCGCCCGGCATCGCCGATCTGAACCATCCCGGCCTTGACCGCCGCGTCGGTCGCGGTCGCGGTCATGCCGCCGAACACCAATGCCTCTTGCGTCAGCCGATAGCCGACGCTCTCCGGGCCGACGCTCAAAGGCTCCCCATCAGTCCCTTGGCGCACGATGCTGCCGCCGCCGAGCCCGATCGAATAGAGGTCGGGCATGCGGAAGAGGGTGCGCACCCCGCCGACCTCGACCACCGAGTTGGCCTCGCGCGGGAAGCCGTTGCGCAGCTGCCCGACATCGCTCGACGTGCCGCCGACATCGACGACCATCGCGTCCTTGAGCCTGGAGAGGAAAGCCGCGCCGCGCATCGAGTTGGTCGCGCCCGACGCGAAGCTCATCACCGGCAGCGCCATCGCGGCTTCGGCCGCCATCACCGTGCCGTCGTTCTGGGTGATGAAGAGCGGCGCGTCGATGCCGCTTTTGCCGATCGCCGCGCGGAACCCGGCGATCGTCACCCGCGCGAGGGCGCCCAGCGCCGCGTTGAGCAGCGCCGCGTTCTCGCGCTCCAGGAGGCCGATGCGCCCCAGCCGGTGCGACAGGGTCACCGCGATGCCGGGGCATTCCTCGGCGAGGATTTGCGCCGCGCGCTCCTCGTGCGACGGGTCGAGCGGCGAGAAGATCGCCGACACGCCGACCGCGCCGATGCCTTGCTCGCGGATGCGCCGCGCGGCCGCGCGCATCTCGGTCTCGGCGAAGGACATGATCTCGCGGCCGTCGTAATCGTGGCCGCCTTCCAGCATCAGAACCTCGCCGCGGCACAGCGCCGCGAGGTCTTCGGGCCAGTCGCAGAACGGCGGCAGCGAGGCCGCGGCCGGCATGCCGATCCGCACTGCCGCGATCTTCGCCAAATGCCGGCGCTGCACGACCGCGTTGATGAAATGCGTCGTGCCGATGATGACGCCCTCAATCCGGCCACGCGCGACCTCGGGCTTTTGCCGCAGCAGGGCAAGCGCGCCGACGATGCCGCCGGTTACGTCCTCGGTGGTCGGCGTCTTGACCGCGTGTACGACGCGGCCCTCTTCGAGCAGCACCGCATCGGTGTTGGTGCCGCCGACATCGATGCCGATGCGTCTCATCGAAAAAACCAACGCTTTGACGCGGAGGACGCAAAGGACGCGCGGAGGTCGCAGAGCTGTCCGGGCACGTCAGCGCCCAACAAATTCGTTGCAACGGATTTTGTTGCGCTTCGCGCGGCAAGATGCCTTCGCGTTCTCTGCGTAACCTCCGCGATCTCTGCGTTGAGGTGTTTTCCTTTCTTCATTCGAACACCGAGCGGAAATCGATGTCGTACCCGAACGCCCGCGGCCCGACATGCTGCAGCCCCTTCGGCGTCAGGAACACCGGCGGCGCCGGCAGCGCGACCACGCTGGCCCGCATGCCGTAGCGGATCGTTTCGGTTCCGAAGGCATTCCCCGACACGCTGTCGAGGACGCAAATCAGGTCGGGCGACATCGCGATCGGCGTGCGCCGGTCGCCCTCGACGCGCCAAGCGACGACCCATTCGTTCTGGAACGCCAGTTCGAGCCGGCTGCCGCGATCCTCGTCGAGCCCGTCGATGACCGCCTGGCCGCGCAGGAAGCCCTCGGTCGTCCGCCGCGCGACATCGACCACCTTGCCGCGGAACAGCAATTTCCCCTTGCCCTCGTCGAGCACCGCGGCGATCGGGTCTTCGTGGCGGCGCTGCGCCTCGCGCACCCGGCGGCCGATGCCGATCGCCTTCGAGGTGGTGAAGTGAATCCCCCACTCCTTGACCTCGGCGCCGGTGCGCGGCGCTTTGCAGGTCGAGGCGATCGACCCCATCTCGGTGCAGATTTTGCGGCTGGCCCGCTCCATCCATTTCCAATTCGGCACCTGCGTCACCATCGCCTCGATGCCGCGCGGGTCGTAGAGCGCGCAGGGGTAGGGGCGCAGATCGCCGACCGCGACGCTGGTCATCTGCGCCTCGGGATAGGCGCGGCCCATCGTATCGGCATCGACCACCGGCAGCCCCAGATGCGCCGCCGCCATCAGCGGCTGGATCGAGTTGTTGCCACCGATCTCGAGGCTCATCACCGCGCGGAATTTCCAGCCGTGATGGGTTTCCTGCATCTCGACCGCGCGGGCGATGTTGCGGCTGTCCGCGAGCCGCTCCTGTCCCACCAGCGGCGCCCCCATGTTGGAGACCACCGCGACCCAATCGTCGTCGGCAAGGTCGAAGGGCGACATCAGCTTGACGCGGTGCCCCTCGCCATAGAGCCGCCGCATGTTGAGGAGCCCGAGATAGGGGCTGCCACCCCCGCCGGTGCCGAGGATCCAGGCGCCGACCGCCAGCGACTCGATGTCGTCGAGGGTGATGTCACTCATCTCCCCGCCCGCTCGACCTGCATGCGCGCGAGGAACGGCAGCAGCGGGTGCGTCCCCATCGCGACGATCGCCTTGTGATCGAGTGCCACCAGCGCCGCGCGCTGCGCCGGGGTCAACGCGAACCGCTCGGCATAGGCGGCGCGGTCGGCGAGGTAGTCGGCGCGCCGCCCGCCCTCGTGCGCGATGCCGTGCAGCGCCTCGATCAGGCCGACCAGCTCGGGTTTAATCGATGGGTAGTGCAGCGCTGCCGACGCCGTCGGCCCACCCCACCAGCCGAGCGAGGCGTAATTGTGGTGCCAGCTCGGATCGAGCGAGACGATGTCGGGCTTCCGCTCGCCAAGCATGCCGGCGGCCGCGGCCCAGCAGCGCAGCTCGATATTGCCGGCGCGGTCGAGCTCCTCGTCGCTGTAGCCGATCAGCGATTTGAGGTTGCCGGTGGCGATCCGCGCCAGCGCGGTCTCATCCCAAGCGAGGTCGGGCTCGGCGTAGCGCTCGGTGCCGGGATAATGCGACATGCCGCCGCTCGCCAGCGCCACGGTGGAGAGGCCAAGCGCCGTCACCACTCGCGCCACCGCTTCGCCGAACGCATAGCAGCGCTCGATCGTCGGCTGCGGCGGCAGGTAGGCGTTGACCGAGATCGGCAGCACAGGCTCGTCGATGCCGAGATGGGTCAGGGGAATGCCCATCGCGTAGTCGATCTTCATCGTACTGGTGAAAGCCGGATCGAACCCCTGGCGATACAAGGCCTTGACGATTTCCAGGCCGATCTCGCCCGGCACGCGCCAGTGGAAATCGCGGCCGGCGAAACGCCCCTTCGCCTCACCGCCGACATGCACGGTGAAGGCCGGTGCGACCTGGTGGAAGAACTGCTCGGCGTGGTCGTTGGCGAAGATGATCCACAGATCGGGCTTCAGCGCCTTGAGCCTGTCGCCGATCTCCTTCGCCACCGCGCGCACCCGCTCCACCGTGGCGCGGTCCTCGGTCTCGGGCATCGTAAAGAATTGCGGCGCATGCGGCAGCATCGCCCCGCCGATCACGCTCGACTGCACCGCCTGCCTCCGCTCCTAAAACGCGGCGATTGCCGCCTGCCGCAATACTGGCGGCGCAGCTTGCGTCGGTGGCGGCGTGCTGGCAACTCCAGCGGCGGCGTCAGGCTAGTTCTTTTTCTCGACGGACAACGCGATCGCTCCAAACGATGGCCGACAGGCGGGCGGCGGCCACGTTTCCCGGAGCGACGTGGGGCGGTGGCAGCGTCTTTGCCCGGTGCGGCGTCGCTGCACCACGGCTGGGCGCGTGAACCCATTTCACCTCTACGCTTACCCGGCGCCGGCGGGTGCGCTCGCAGCCCGCCGCCACAACCACCAAGGTCAGCAGGTACCCGACCACCTCGCCAACCAGCCATCGCTCGGAGGCGGGATCATAAGGAATCTTGGCAATGGGCGCGCCGGGCTCGGAGAAAAGGTGCAAGGTCGCTGCCGGATAGCGTGTCGCCAACGCCGCGATGGCCGCCTGCTGCGCGCGATATTCCCTGACATCGTGGGAGATTTTCACCATGCCCAGCGCGCACCATCCGATGAGCAGCAGCACGGCGAAAACATCCGATCTCGCGAAGCGATACCGGGACGTCCCGTCGTCCGATATCCGTTGGGACCGAGGCACTCAGCCCTCCCATGACCGCATGCGATCCTTTTTATGTCGTGCCGGACGAGAGGCGACGCCGCGCAGTTTTCGCCAATTGTGCCAATGGGAAAGCCGGGGACGATCGGTTATCGCCGACTGGTTTCTGACGAATCGCGCGCTCACCGCATTATGCTTTGGGGCTGTGCCGTCTGATTGGGGGTAAGCGTGCCGTTATCGGGAATTCGGGTCGTCGACCTGACGCGCATTCTGGCCGGGCCGTTCTGCACGATGATGCTGGCCGACATGGGCGCCGAAATCGTCAAGATCGAGACGCCGGGGCAGGGCGATCCGCTTCGCGGCCAGGGCGTGATCCGCGACGGGCTTTCCTGGTATTTCGCCGCGTTCAACCGCAACAAGAAATCGCTGACCCTCAACCTGCGCGCCGAGGAAGGCCGCGCCGCGCTCGCCCGCCTTATCGAGAAATCGGATGTGCTGGTCGAGAACTACCGGCCCGGCGTGTTGGCGGCGATGGGGTTCGACGAGGCGCGCCTCCAGGCGCTTAACCCCGGCCTTGTCGTGTGCAGCCTGTCGGGCTTTGGCGACAGCGGCACCTATCGCGACCGGCCGTCCTTCGATTTCATCGCCCAGGCAATGAGCGGGTTCATGAGCGTCACCGGCGCGGCCGACGGTCCGCCGCTGCGCGCCGGCCCGCCGATCGCCGATCTCGTCGCCGGGCTTTACGGCGCGATCGGCATCTGCGCCTCGCTGGTGCGCAAGGGCCGCACCGGCGCGGGCGACCGGGTCGGCGCCAGCCTCAACAACGGCATGATCAGCCTGTTGGGCTTCCTCGCCGCCAACCATTTCGCGACCGGCGAGGAGCCGGTGCGCACCGGCAACGACCACGCAATCGTCTCGCCCTACGGCATGTTCCGCACCGCCGACGGCGAGGTGGCGCTGGCGCCGAGCCAGGAGCAATCGTACCAGCGCCTTGTCGATGCGCTGGAGATGCCCGAGCTGCGGCAAGACCCACGGTTCGCGAGCAATGATCTGCGTGTCCGGAACCGTGCGGCGATGAACGCGGCGATCGAGACGCGCCTTGCGTCCGGCACGACCGAGCACTGGATCGAGCTGTTGAATGCCGCCGGCGTGCCGTGCGGGCGCATCATGGGTCTTGCCGAGGTGTTCGCCGACCCGCAGGTCATCGCGCAGGAAATGGTCGTGACCCAGCACCATCCCGGCCATGGCGATGTAAAGATGCTGGGTTTTCCGATCAAATTCGCCGACGCGCCATGCCGGTTGCGCCGGCCGGCGCCGGAAATCGGCGCCGACACTGACGCGGTGCTATCCGAACTCGGCTACAGCGCCGACGACATCGCCCGGTTGCGCGCCATCAACGTCATCTGACCCCGTCAGGTGACCGTCGCCCGCCGCTTATCGAGGGCCTCGATCGCAAGCGGGTCGTAGAGCGTCATGGTTTCGATCGCGAATTGCGCGTCGGCCAAGGTCGGAGCCTCGACGATCACCGCGGTCTCGCCGTTCTTGATGTACTCGGCGAATGTCTCTTCAACATCGCCAAGGATCAGCGGGTCGACCGACAGCGCCGCCAGCTCCGACCTGACGGATGCGGGCGGTGGCTTGGCGATGTCGTGCAGCACGACGATCGACATGTCGGCGAGCGAGATGCCTTCGGTGTGCAGACGATTTCGCGCGTCGCGCGCGATCCCTTCCAATTCGAACAGTCCGACGACGACCTGTGCGGCCATGGGAACCTCCTCGTTGCGTTCCCTGTCAACGCACGAGGGGTCAAATCCGCTCCGACAGCCAGATCGCGAGGCGCGCGCCGGTCTTGATTGCGGCGCCGATCAGCTCGTAGGCCGGCGCCTCCTTTGCCTCATGAGCGAGCGCGGTGTCGCGGTGCGTCAGCTCGTCGGCCCGCGCCGAGCGGATCGTCTCGGCAAGCTCCGCATCGCTGCCGTTGAGCGCCTCTTCCTGGCACGCGTAGTGGCCGTCGATGACCTCTTCGACCGCGACCGTGCAGGCCATCGCCGCGCGCTCGCCAAGCAGCGCCGTCGCCGCGCCGAGCGCATAGCCGGCGACATGCCATAGCGGCGACAGCGCGGTCGGGCGCACCCGCCGCTCGGCGGTGAGGCGGTTGAATTGCGCGAGGTGGCGCTGCTCCTGCTCGGCCATCTCGCGGATCGCCAAGGTGCCGCGGCCGCGGCGAAGCACCGCGAGCTGGCCCTGGTAGATGCGCGTCGCGCCGTATTCGCCGGCCTGGTCGACGCGGATCATCCGCGCCGTGTCGGCGGCGACGGGCCGATCGCCAGGGAGGTAGGGCGGCCGCGTCATGTCGCCCAGCGGACGTTGCAGCCGCGCGCGGTCATCGCGCAGAACCCGGCCATCGCCAGCGACACGAGGAAATTCCAGCCAGCGAGCGAGATGCCGAACAGCGCCCATTGCACCTGGTCGCACATCACCGCCTGCTTGCCCATCAGCTGCGCGCGCAGCGCGTCGATGCTGGTCGCGGCGGGGCCGCTCGCGGTGCAGGCCGACGGGCCGGGGAACCAGTGCAACTCGACCCCGGCATGGTAGAGGCCGAGCCCGGCGCTGGCGATGAAGACCGCCGCCAGCACGAGGGCCGGCGCGACGAGCGGCAGCCGCGCGCCGCCGAGCCATGTCGCCGCGGAGATCGCGATCGCCGCCCACCATGGCCAGCGCTCCAAGAGGCACAGCTCGCACGGGTCGAGCCCGCCCCAATATTGCGAGACGAGCGCCGCGCCGAGCACGCCGATGCTGACGACCAGCACCGCGCCGGCGAAGAGCCTGGTGGTCAAGATCATGGCCTATAGATAGCGAATGACCAGGAAGCCGCCAACGAGGCAGACAGCGAATGCGGTCGTCACCAGCATCAGCCGCTTCTCGATAAAGTCGCGCACCGCCGGACCGAACCACCACAACAATGCCGCCAGCAGGAAAAAGCGGATACTGCGCGAGACGATCGACGCGCCGATAAACGCCAGCAGGTCGAAATGCGCGACCCCGCTGGCGATCGTCACCAGCTTGTAGGGGATGGGGGTCATCCCCTTGACGATGATGATCCACACGCCCCAGCGGTCGAACCCGGCCTTGAGCGCGTCGTATTTGTCCATCGCATGGTAGAATTCGAGGATCGGCCGGCCGACCAGGGCGAAACCCCAATAGCCGATCGCATAACCGAGCAGCCCGCCGACGACCGAGGCGACCGTGCAGATCGCGGCGAGCCGCCAGGCGTCGCGCGGCCGCGCCAGCATCATCGGGATCAACAGAATGTCGGGCGGCAGCGGAAAGAACGAGCTTTCCGCGAAGGCGATCGCGATCAGCACCCAGATCGCATAGGGGCCGGAGGCGGTCGCGATCATCCGGTCGTAGAGGCGTCTCAGCATGGGGCTCTCGTATCCCGGCGGGACGGAGATTTCGATAGCGAGTTTGATGGCGACGTCCGCGCCTCGCCAAGCTGCGGCGTTTTGCCTACGATCTCCGGGTGACGGCATGGCGGCCCCGAAAGATCGACGGCGTTCCCGACAGGGTGATTCTGTTCGACGGGGTGTGCGTCTTGTGTTCGCGCGGTGCGCGCTTCGTGATCGCGCGGGACCCGCGGGCGACGTTCAGACTGGTGGCGATACAGGAGCCGGTCGGCACCGAGCTTGCCCGGCGATTGGGCATCGCCGTCGACGCGCCGGAAACCAATGCGGCGATCCTCGGCGGCTGCGCCTATTTCAAATCCGACGCGGCGATCGAGGTACTGGCGCGATTGCCCGGCTGGGCGTGGGTTCGCGTGTTCCGGCTGGTGCCGCGCGCGCTGCGCCATGCGGCATACGACCTGATCGCGCGCAACCGCTATCGCTGGTTCGGGCGGTTCGACCGGTGCCTGGTGCCGACGCCGGAGCTGGCGCGGCACTTTCTCGGCCATGATTCCGGCGCCGGCTGAACCATGCCGCGCGCCGTGCTGGTGGTGGGCGGAACCGGCGCGTTTGGCGGCCGGCTGGTTGCCGGGCTGTACGAAACGACCGATTTCGATGTCGTCATCGCCGGACGCGACATCGATCGGGCGACAGCCGCCGCCGCGGCGCTCGGGCCGCGGGCGCGAGCGCTGCGTCTCGATGCCGCGACGGTGGAGGCCGACGAGCTGCGCGCCAGTGACGCCTTTGTCCTTGTCGATGCCGCCGGGCCGTTTCAGGGGGCGAGCACCCGATTGGCGCGCGCCGCGATCAATGCCGGCCTGCATTATATCGACCTCGCCGATGGCCGAGACTTTGTCGCCGGGTTTGGCGCGCTCGACGAGTTGGCGCGGGCGGCGGGCGTCGTCGCCCTCACCGGGGCCAGTTCGACGCCGGCGCTGTCCCACGCCGTGCTCGACCGGCTGACCGAAGGATGGCGCCGCATCGATACGGTCGAGATCGCGATCTCGCCCGGCAACCGCAACTCGCCGCGCGGTCTGTCGGTCATCCGCGCGATCCTGTCCTACGCGGGAAAGCCGATTCGGGTGTTCGACGGCGGCGGTTGGACCGAGCGCCCCGGCTGGGGACGGCCGGTGCGCCGCGAGATGCCGGGGCTCGGCAAAAGGTGGCTGTCTCTGTGCGAGACCCCCGACCTCGATCTTGTGCCCGAGCGCTTCGCGCCGCGACAGGCGGCGGTGTTTCGCGCCGGGCTCGAATTGTCGGCGATGCATCTCGGACTTTATCTGGGCGGCCTTCTGGTGAGAGCCCGATTGGTGCCGTCGCTCGTGCCGTTCGCCAAGCCCCTCCGATGGATGGCCGAGCGAATGAAAGGGCTTGGCAGCGATCGCGGCGGAATGGTGGTCGAGGTGCGCGGCATCGATGCGGCGGGCGTCGCGGCGCGCGCGGTGTGGTCGCTCGTCGCCGAGGCGGGAGACGGGCCGGCGGTGCCGACGCTGCCGGCGCTTGCGGCGATCCGTGCGCTGGCCGACGGCAGCCTGTCGCAACCGGGCGCCAGGGCGTGCGCCGGCGTGCTAAACCTCGACGCGATCGCTCGCGAATTCGCGCCATACCGGATCTCGACGCAGTTTGAGGCCAGCCAAGACCGTGCCGCCCTCCCCATTTCAGCAGCTGCTCGGCGCTGACTTCGCCATCCTGCCGGAGCCGGTGCGCCGGCTGCACGGGCTGACGGCCGACGCCGCGACCGAGGGCCGTGCCGACATCGTCGCCGCGACCGGCCTCATCCCGTGGCTGGTCTGCAAGCTGAGCGGCCTGCCGGCGCCGGGGCGCGACGTGCCGGTCACGGTGGCGTTTCATGTCGATGGACAGGGCGGCGAATTCTGGCGGCGGCGCTTTGCTGGGCGGCGCTATCAGAGCGGTTTCGCCGCCGGCGCAGGCCGCCAGACCGGGCTGCTCATCGAGCGGTTCTTCCCGTTCGTGTTCTTTCACCGGCTGACGCCAAGCCCGGAGGGGTTGCGCTGGAACCTCGTGGGCTGGCGGCTGCTGTGGCTGCCGTTGCCGCGCTGGCTGATGCCGCCGACAATCTGCTTCGAGAGCGGCGACGGCGACCGGTTCGTCTTCGATATCGACGTGAAGTTTCCGTTGATCGGCCAACTCATCCATTATCGCGGCTGGTTGGTGGAGAGAGATCCAGGGAGATAGGGAATGGTCGCGCCGCGGGTCGATCCGGTCGCATCCGACGAAACCCTGCCGCCGCGCGCCGATGTCGTGGTCATCGGCGGCGGCATCATCGGCACCAGCGCGACCTTGTTCCTCGCGCAGAAGGGCATCTCGGTCGCGCTGTGCGAGAAGGGGCATGTCGCCGGCGAGCAGTCGAGCCGCAACTGGGGCTGGTGCCGCAAGCAGGCGCGCGACCCGCGCGAAATTCCGCTGGTCATCGAGAGCCTGCGCATCTGGGAGCGGATGAACGAGACAGTCGGGGCCGAGACCGGGTTTCGCACCTGCGGGATCATGTATCTCGGCCAGACCGAGGCGGATGTGGCGAAGTACGAGGCTTGGCTCGAGCACGCGCGGGAGTACCAGCTCGATTCGCATATCATCGGCGGGGCCGAGGTCGCGGAGCGGCTGACCGGGATGACGCCCGGCAAATGGGCCGGCGCGCTCTATACCCCGAGCGACGGCAAGGGCGAGCCGCAAATGGCCGCGCCGGCGATCGCCGCGGCCGCGCGGCGGCTGGGCGCGAGCGTGCACCAGCACTGCGCGGTGCGCGGGATCGAGACGTCGGGCGGGCGGATCAGCGGCGTCGTGACCGAAAAGGGGCGGATCGAATGCCAGTCGGTGGTGCTGGCGGGCGGCGCGTGGTCGCGCCTGTTCTGCGGCAATCTCGGGGTCGAGCTGCCGCAGCTCAAGGTGCTGGGCTCGGTGATGCGCACCGAGAAGATCGACGGCGGGCCGGAGATTTCCGCCTCGGGCGGGCTGTTCGGCTACCGCAAGCGGATGGATGGCGGCTACACGGTCGCGACGCTCGGGGTGCGGACGATCGACCTGGTGCCCGACAATTTCCGCCTGATGATGGATTACATGCCGGCGGTGAAGCTGCACTGGAAGAAGCTGCGTTTCCGGCTCGGCAACCGCTTCATGGAGGAGTGGCGCACCAAGCGCAAATGGGCGCTCGACGAGGAGACGCCGTTCGAGGCGGTGCGCACGCTCGACCCCGAAGGCGACCCCTATGTGCTCGACCGCGCCCGCGCGGCAATCGCCGATTCCTTCCCGGCGTTTCGCGGGGTCAAGATCGAGCAGAGCTGGGGCGGGATGATCGACGTGATGCCCGACGCGATCCCGGTGATCTCCGCGGTGGACGCGGTGCCGGGGTTCTTTATCGCGACCGGGTTCTCGGGCCACGGGTTCGGCATCGGGCCGGGGGCGGGGCGCCTGGTGGCCGACATGGTCGCGGGCGGGCCGACGATCGTCGACCCGACGCCGTTCCGGCTCACCCGCTTCACCGACGGCTCCAACCCCAAGCCGCACCCGCTGGCGAGCTAGGTAGAGGATCGCGGCGGCGTAGCCTCGACCGAGCCGGTTGTCGCGGCGGTTTTCGGTGGCGGCGAGGAACAGCCGCAGCAGCACCGGCACGAGCACGCGATAGGCGCCGCGGATCAGCGCCGATTTTACGGCGGCGATCCAACTCTGAACGGCTGGCGGCGATATCGTTAGTGCGTGGCTCACATGCGCTATGTACGCATTTCGTTCTTGTTTGCTATGCCAGAAATTATGCGATTTTGGCATCGCTGTTATGATGTGATGTCACAACGGTGCGGTGTGGGTAGTGATGGTGGCGGTATGGCAAGCCCGTTCTTTTAGAGAGGGGAAGGATTACCAACGCAGCTCTTGGCGCAGGCGGGCGATGGTGTCCATCTGGCGCTCCGGGTCGCCGGCGAAGCGCAGCACGAGGTGGCTGGCGCCTTCGTCGACATAGGATTTGAGCCATTCGCCGGCGCCGGCGGCGGGGCCGGCGTAGTTCGCCTGGCGGCCGCGCATCACCGCCGGCGGCTGGCCGTAATAATGCTCGAAAAAGCCGTCGATGCGGCGGTCGGCGGCGCCGGCATCCTCGTCGATGGTCAGGGTCAGGTAGATCGCGCCGGCCACGTCTTCGGCCTTGCGGCCGGCGTCGCGCGCGATGTCCTGGATCTCGCGGAACTGCTGGCCCCAGCCTTTGGCGTCGGGGGCGTTGGGGAACCAGCCGTCATACAGCCGGCCGACGCGCTCGCGCGCGGCGCGCACCATGCCGCCGATCCAGATCGGCGGGCCGCCCGGCCGGTGCGGCGTCGGGCCGAGCACGGCATTCTCCATGACCCAGCGGCCGTTCCAGTTGACGGGCTCGCCGGTCCACAATTCGCGGCTTAGGCGAAGCCCTTCCATCATCCGGCCGACGCGCTTTTCGAACGGCACGCCGGCGGCGACGAACTCGGCGCGGATCGGCGGATTGTCCGAGGCGATGCCGACGCCGAGGATGGTGCGGCCCTGGCTGATCTGGTCGAGGGTGGCGATCTGCTGCGCCAGCACGACGGGGTTGCGCAGCGCCGGCAGCAGCACCGCGGTGCCGAGCTCGACCTTCTTGGTGCGCGCGGCGACCGCGCCCAACAGGGTCAGCGGGTCGTGGCGCGGGCGCGCCAACAGCGAGTCGCCGACCCAGATCGAGTCGAAGCCGAGATTTTCCGCGCGCTCGGCAAGCGCCAGCAGCGGCGCCGCCTCGGGGCGGCCTTCCATGACCCGCTCGCGGGTCGGCAGCAAATATCCGATGCGGGGCATTGTGTGTTTCTCCGTACTGACCGCCGTTTTGCAGAATATAGCCCCGCTCGGCATGCGCGGCGCCTTAACCACTTCCTCTCCCCCCAGTGGGCGGAGGGTCAGGTGGGGTGGGGGATTTCGGAGGCATCACCGCGTCCCCACCTCACCCTCCCAGCGCTCCGCGCTGGGCCCCCCCTTCCCCCCAGTGGGCGGAGAGGGAATGTTCAATCCGGCGGGCGCTGCGCGAAGCGCTGGGCGAAGCGGACGATGCGGTGTCCGGCCTCTTCGATGCGCGGGGTCGGCGCGCCCAGCGAGATGCGCAGATGGCCCTCGGCGCTGGCGCCGAACCCGTCGCAGGGCAGCACCGCGACGCGCTCGCTGTCGAGGAGGCCGTCGGCGAAGCTCTGCGCGTCACGCCCGGTGCCGCGAATGTCCAAGAGCACGAACATGCCGCCCTCGGGCGCGACGACGCGGCAGCGCGGCGCGCTTTCGAGGATGCCGCAGATCAGCCGGGCGCGGCTTTTGTAGTCGTCGTGCAGCTGGGCGACCTCGGGCAGCTCGGCTTTGAGCGCCGCCAAGGCGCCGTCCTGGATAAAGGCGGGGCTGCCATAGGTGACGCTGAGGAAGAGGTTGCTCATGTGGCGGATGAGCTCGGGCGGGGCGACGACCCAGCCGAGCCGAAAGGCCGGCGCCGCGTGCGATTTGGAGAGGCTCGACACCACCGCGGTGCGCTCGGCCATGTCGGGCAGCGACCAGGCGCCGACATGCGGCCGGGCGAAGGCGAGGTCCTCATAGACCTCGTCCGACAACAGCCACAGATCATGCCGGCGGCAGAGCGCGGCGATCGCCGCCATCTCCTCGGCGGTGAACACCGCGCCGGTGGGGTTGTGCGGCGTGTTGATCCAGATGATGCGCGTCCTTGGGGTGATCGCCGCGGCGATGGCGTCGAGGTCGGGGTGGAAGCCGCGATCGGGATCGAGCGGCACCGTCACCAGGCGGGCGCCGCTGGCGCCGACAATGCCCTCATAGGTCGCGTAGATTGGCTCCGGCAGAATTATCTCGTCGCCCGCGCCGGCGAGGCACATCACCGCCGCGTAAAGCCCGCCCTGCGCGCCGGGAACGACCGCGATATTGTCGGCGGTGCAGGGCCGGCCGGCGCGGCGCGCGCTGCGCTCGGCAATCGCGGCGCGCAGCGCCGGGTAGCCGATGGTCGGGGCGTAGAGCGTGCGGCCGCCGCGCAGCGCGGCGACCGTCGCGTCGACCATGGCGGCGGCCGGGGTCTGGTCTGGATTGCCGACGGTCAACAGGATGACGTCGGCGCCGCCATCGATCAGCTGGCGCGCGCGGACATGGGTGTCCCAGGTGCCGACCCCGCGGCCCGCGATACGCTCGGTCAGCGGCGAAAAGCGCATCTAGTACCCGCCGTCATTCGCCAGACTCCTCCCGCTCCGCCCGCCTTGGTCCATTGGGGGGCGGAGAGGGATCAACACGGGCTTACTACGCTTGGCGTGCCGGCCTACTCCGCGGCTTTGCCAAAGCTCGGGGCGTTTTCGAGGTCGTCGACCAGCGCCGCCGCGCCTTCGGTGGGCAGCGGCTCGAAGTAGTTGATGCCGGCGTCGATGTCCTTTTCCCACATCTCGCGCGGCAGCTCGTAGAGCAGTTCGACGCCATAGCCGTTGGGGTCGCTGATATAGACGCTGTGGGTCACGCCGTGATTGACCCGCATGTTGAACTTGACGCCCTTCTGCTGCAGGTCGGCGAGTTTTTCGACAAAGGCCTCGCGGCTCGGCATGGCGATCGCGATGTGGTTAATCGCCACCGGCTTGTCGAAGAGGCCCCATTCCGACGGCGGCGGCAGGTTCGGGTTCTCGACCAGCGCCACGTCGTGGTGGGTGAACTTGCCGTCATGGTCGCCGCTGTAGAACTGCATCTTCGGCGTCTTGCCCATCTCGGCGCGCGGGTGGAGTTCGCCGACCTGTTTCAGCCCGACGATCTCGGTCCAGAATTTGTGCGATGCGTCCATGTCGCGGACATTGAGCACGACATGGTTGATGCCGACCGGTGATGCCATTTCCGCCTCCCTTCTTAAAGTTGCTTATTCCGCCGCCGGAGCTCTTTCCCTCGGGCCGAAACTCGGCGCCTTGTCGATCTCGTCGACCAGCGCTGCCTCGCCCTCGGTCGGCAGGTTCTCGGCCCAGTTCAATGCGGTGTCGATGTCCTTTTCCCACATCTCGCGCGGCAGCTCGTAGAGCAATTCGACGCCGTAGCCGTTGGGATCGCTGATATAGACGCTGCGCGTCATCCCGTGATTGACCCGGCGCTCGAACTTGACGCCGCGGCTCTGCATGAATTTGAGCTGCGCGAGCCACGCCTCGCGGCCGGGCAGCGCGATCGCGATGTGGTTGACCGCGAGCGGCATGCCGAACATCGACCAGTCCTTGGGCCGCGGCGGCAGCTCCTTGTTTTCGACAAGGGCGATGTCGTGATGGTTCATCCTGCCGTCGTGATCGGCGCTGTAGAAGCGCATGGTCGGGCGCGGCCGCTCCGGTGTGCCGGGTTTGAGGCGGCCGACCTCCTGCATGCCGACGATCTCCGTCCAGAATTTGTGCGATTCCTCGATGTCGCGGACATTGAGGACGAGGTGATTGACCCCGATCGGGGTTACCGCGCGCTCGGGTGCGGCGGAATTGCTCTGTGCCATGACGGGCCTCGCGACTGCGTGTGGCGGCGATTGTACCGCCCCGCCGGGCGCGAAGAAAGCGGCGGCCTCAGATTTGTTGATAGACGCGCGTCGCGATGTACATCGCCAGCATGCCCGGCATGAAGCCGCCGAAGACATGCAGCATCGGACGGCCTGGCGTCGGCCCGTGGACGATGCATCCGACGACAAAGATCGCCGCCCAAACCGCCAGAACGGCCGTCACATACCCGCGAAGCGTATTCCAGAAGCGCATCGTCTCCTCCCATGAGACCGCTTCATTATACGCCGCTCGGGGAGACGTGGGCCCGCGTCACCACAGCGCCGAGCCGATCATCAGGCCGATAAAGAGGAAAATGAGGAAGCCGACGATGCACAGGAAGAACAATATCTTCGCGATCCCGGCGGTGGCGGCCGAGATGCCGGTGAAGCCGAACAGCGCGGCGACCAGCGATACGACAAAAAAGAACAGGGCAAGTCTGAGCATCACCGTCTCCGGCGCAATGTTAATAGGCTAAACATTGCCAGCGCCGCCGGTCAAAAGGCAAGCGCCGCGATTTTGGCCGCCGAGGCGGGTTGCTCGGAGCGCTTGAGAATAGGCAATGATTGCCTATACTGTTGATCCGTCATGCCCACCATCCGGCGCTTCGCCGCGTGCAAGATCGCAATTTACGCCGATGACCATGCGCCGCCGAATTTTTATATCGAAGGACGCGGTTTTCGCGCCATCGTCGAGATCGAAACCATTGGGCGTGCGCGTCGGCGACGTCCGCCGCGCCGCCGATGCGACGGCATGGGCGCGCGAGAACATCGATCTGCTGCAAGCCGCGTGGCGACGGCTCGATCGGAATGGATAGCAATGGTTAGTGACGCTCCCAATGTTCGCGAGGTCAAGAGCGCCGGCAAACGCTGTGTCGTTGTGACCTGGCGGGGAGGCGGCGAGAGCCTCATCGATTTGGCAGGACATATCGGGCGCTTCGTGATCTTTAAGCCATTTCGATCCGATGACGACCTCTTCGCCAAAGTCAGCGTCGGGGAGTGGGGCTGGTCGATCGGCTGGTCGGACGAGATGGAAATCTCCTCCGACACGTTGTGGCGCTTGGCGCTGGAGCAAGGATCGCATTGGCTATGCTCGTGGCGCCAGGCGCATCGCCTGACGCAAGCGCGAGCGGCGAAGGCGCTGGGCGTCAGCCCCCGAATGTGGCGCTATTACGAAGCCGGCGAGCATTTGCTGCCGAAGACCGTCCGAACTCGCTGCGATCGGGCTCGACGCGGAAGCGAAAGCTGCCTGATCAGGGTATTTCGTACACCGCGTACTCATCGGCCAGGCCGCGCAGCTCGCGCTGCTCGGCGACCGGGACAAGGCCTTTGGCGGCGAGCAGGTTGGTGGTGAGCTGGTTTTCGACCACGGCGCCGGTGGCGAAGATCGCCTGCGAGTTGGCGAGGCTCTGCACACGCGCGGCGATATTGACGGTGTGACCGAAAAAATCCTGCCGCTCGTTGAGCACCACCGCGAGGCACGGGCCTTCGTGGATGCCGATCTTCAACACCAGGTCCTCGCCGCCGCGCTCGGTGTTGAGCCGCGTCATCGCTTCGCGCATGCGCAGCGCCGCCGCCACCGCGCGGTCGGGCGAGGGGAAAGTCGCCATCACCGCGTCGCCGATCGTCTTGACGATCGCCCCGGTCTCGGACGCGACGATCTCGTGCAGCACGCGGAAATGCTGGCGCACCAGGTCGAAGGCCGCGAGGTCGCCGACCCGCTCATAGAGCGAGGTCGAGCCCTTGAGGTCGGTGAAGAGGAACGACATGCTGGTGATCTTCAGCCGCTGCTCGGCGTCGAGCGTGTCGGTGCCGTACAAGTCGCGGAACACCTGGTTGGTCAGGAGCCGCTTTCCCGAAAGGAACGGATTGCGCAGGTCCAGCAGACGGTGAAGATCGTCGCCGGCCACCCACAAGGCGGGCAGGATGCGCTCGCCGGTGCGGTTCTCGAAGCTGAGGCGCAGCGGGCCGGGGCGCATTTCGATCGTCGTTGTTGGCGCGCGCAGTCCGGTGAACACGATCGACAGGTTCTGCCGCTCGCGGGTCGGCTCGCCCTTGACCTCGATGAATTGCGCGGCGTGCGTGACCGGCTCGAAGACGATCAGAAACTCGGCCGGCAACTGCAGCGACAATTGCGCCTTCTCGTGCGCCGGCAGTTCCAGCGTGTCGAGGGTGAGGCCGGCGATCTTGTGCTCGATGTCCTCGGGCAGATCCATCGCCGAAGCCCAGAAAACCTGCCGAAAGTATTCGTGAAACGGCAGCTCGTGCGGGTCGTGCGCGGCCACGCGGCGCACGCGCCGGCTCACGGTGAACGTGACCTCGACCATCTGGTCGAGCTCGGCCTCGTAGCCGCTGGCGCAGAGCGCGCAGACGTAGTCGTCATGGCCGATCGTCTTCATCGTCTCGCCGTGGCCGAGCACCCCGCCGCAGCCGGGACACACGACATTCCACGACAGCTCGAAAATGCCGAGCCGCGCCGCGCGCAGAAAGGCGGCGATCGCCTCCTCCTCGTCGAGCCCGCGGTCGCGGGCGAATTTGAGCACGTTGATCCGACACAGCGCGCGGTCGGGCGCGTCGCGCACCAGCGTCTCGATCGCCGGCACCACGGCCGGGCTCGCCGACTGCTTGAGAACGGCGAACAGGGCTTCGGCTTCCTCGGTCACTCTCGCCGTCCGTATGTCGCGGTCACGAAGGGGGAATTCGCGGATGTCGTCCATGGCTTTTTTTTCGCTGATTCTGTCCGCTGGGACACACGATAAATGGCGTCGCGCCGGCGACGAACAAGCCCGGAACAGCGATAATCGCGACGCTTCGGCCATGGGCGAAACGTTGGACGAGAAGACCGTCAGGAAATCGCCAGCCGGTCGCCGACAGCGATGTCGCCGGCGCCCACCACCTCGGCGTAAATGCCCATCAAATTGTGCCCATAATGGCGCATCAATTCCTTGACCATCGGGATGTCGCGCTCGGCGGTGTCGGGGTTGACCTCGGTCGCGGCACAGCGGGTGATCGGCGCGATGACGCGCAGCCGCGCGCCGCCGATGCTCAGCGGGAGTTCGGGCTTCACCCATTCCTGCTCCTGCCAAGCCGGCAGCCCATCGAAATAGACATTGGCGCGGAAGCGGATCGGGTCGACGGGTTTGCCGATCTTGCCTTCGAGGTCGCGGATGCTCGCGAGGTTGATCAGCGAGACATATTTGTCGGTCGCGGCATTGGGCTTCGGACGCGCATCGGCGAAGGCGTGGCCCTGCGCTTCGACGACGTGCAGCGGCCGCGCCACGTCCGGCCCGAGGAAGTCCTCGAAGAAGCGGGCGATGCGGCGGCAGCCCGCTGGATCAGTCAGCGACGCGGCGAGCCGCACGCGGCCCGCTTCGGTGATGGTCAGCACCGAACTTTGCGGATCGAAACTGGTGCCGAGCCGCGCCAGCGCCTCGTCGCGCATCAGCATGATGAAATGCGTCTTCGCCAGCCATGTCGGTTGGGCGGCATCGAACGCCGTCGAGCCGAGCGCGATCGCGAACCGCCGATCCTGCGGCAGGCACTGCCCCACCGCGAGCGCAGCGCGCTCCAGCCTCTCGGCGGAAAGCCCCTTGAT
The DNA here is from genome assembly GCA_963712835.1 of uncultured Alphaproteobacteria bacterium. GTDB lineage: Bacteria > Pseudomonadota > Alphaproteobacteria > ATCC43930 > CGMCC-115725 > DATARH01. The sequence continues at coordinate 214,847 of CAVQJJ010000006.1, forward strand.
GGGATAGCGGTACAGCTGACTGATCGCGGCGGTCATGTCGCTCCCTTTGGCGTGGCCTTTTGGGATTGCATAAGTGTAAGCCGCAAGAAGCGGATTTTCATCCCACATCGCTGCGCTAGTATCTCATTGTCATTGCGAGAAGCGCCAAGCGCGAGACGGCAATCTCGTGCCAAGTCGGAAGGAGATTGCTTCCCCCGGATCAAGTCCGGGGTCGCAATCACGGGGACATTGGGAGACAGGACCATGAAGGCGGATTATGTGATCGTCGGCGCCGGGTCGGCGGGCTGCGTGCTGGCCAACCGGCTGACCGAGGACCCGAGCGTGCGGGTCGTGCTGATCGAGGCGGGCGGCAAGGACTGGAACCCGCTGATCCACATCCCGGCCGGCTTCATGAAGATGCTCGACCACAAGACGCTGACCTGGGGCTTTTACGCCGAGAGCGACCCCGGCACCAACGGGCGGGCGATCCTCTACCCGCGCGGCCGGGTGATCGGCGGCTCATCGTCGATTAACGGGCTCATCTACATTCGCGGGCAACCCGAGGATTACGACCACTGGCAGCAGCTCGGCAATCGCGGCTGGGGCTGGGACGACGTGCTGCCCTACTTCAAGAAGGCCGAGCGCTGGGAAGGCGAGGGCAGCGAGGTGCGCGGCAAGGAAGGGCCGCTCTTCACCTCGAAGATGAACCGCCCGGCGATCGTCGAGGCGGCGATCGAGGCCGGCGTGCAGATGGGCCTTGAATACCGCGAGGACGTCAACGACTTGACGCGCCTGCACAAGGACTGCATCGGCTGGTGCCAGCAGACGCGCGGCGGCCGGTTCCGGGCCAGCACGGCGCGCACCTATCTGCGCCCGGCGCTGAAGCGCGGCAACCTCCAGCTGGTGACGCACGCGATGGTTCACCGCGTCGTCTTCGAGGGCAAGCGCGCGGTCGGCGTCGAGTTTTCGCGCGGCGGCCAGATCGAGCGCGCCGACGCCGGGCGCGAGGTGATCCTGTCGGCCGGCGCGGTCAACTCGCCGCATATCCTGCAGCTCTCGGGCGTCGGCGACCCCGAGCATCTCGGCAAGATCGGCGTGCCGGTGGTGCACGAGCTGCTCGGCGTCGGCAAGAACATGCAGGACCATTACGTCGTCCGCGTCACCCGCCGCGTCGAAGGCGTGCCGACCGCCAACGAGCGGGCGCGCGGCCTGGGCCTGGCCGGCGAGGTGCTGAAATACGTCGTCACCGGCAAAGGCATGCTGACCTACAGCGCCTCGCTCGCGGCGGCGTCGGTCAAGGTGCTCGAGGAATCGGCGACCCCCGACATCCAGTGCTCGTTCGCGCCGGGCAGCTTTGTCAACGGCACGGTCGGGCAATTGGAGCGCGAGCCGGGCCTCACCGCCGGGATGTGGCAGATGCGGCCGCAGTCGCGCGGCTATGTGATGGCCAAGACCAACCGGCCGGGCGACGCGCCGGCGATCAACCCGCGCTACCTGTCGGACGACACCGACCGCCGCGCGGTGCTGGGGGGCGTCCGCTATATCCGGAAACTGTTCGAGGCGCCGGCGCTGCAGCAATACGTGCGCGAGGAGAGCCTGCCCGGCTCGCACATCCAGAGCGACGACGAGATCCTCGATTACGCACGGCAATACGGTAACACGGTCTACCACGCGACCTGCACCTGCATGATGGGCCGCCACGCGATGTGCGTCGTCGACGACGAGCTCAAGGTCTACGGGATCGAGGGCCTGCGCGTCATCGACGCGTCGATCATGCCGGCGGTGAGCAGCACCAACACCAACGCGCCGACCATCATGATCGCCGAAAAGGGCGCGGCGATGATCAAGGCGGCGCAACGGGAGAAGTTGGCGGCGTAGCGCTATTTGTCATTGCGAGGAGCGCGTAGCGCGACGCGGCAATCTCCCCCCGCATGAGGCCAAGACGGCCGGAGATTGCTTCGCTTCGCTCGCAATGACGGGGAGGGAACAGATGCAAGCAGATTACGTGATTGTCGGCGCCGGGTCGGCGGGGTGCGTGCTCGCCAATCGATTGACCGCCGATCCTTCGGTCAAGGTGATCCTCTTGGAAGCGGGCGGTAAGGATACCAGCCCGCTGATCCACATCCCGGCCGGCTACATCAAGCTGCTCGACCACAAGAAATGGACGTGGATGTACTACGCCGAGGCGGACGAGGGGGTGAACAACCGCTCGATCCTCTACCCGCGCGGCAAGGTGCTGGGCGGCTCGTCGTCGATCAACGGCATGATCTATGTCCGCGGCCAGCCCGAGGATTTCGACCATTGGGGGCAGCTCGGCAATCGCGGCTGGGACTGGGAGGGCGTGCTGCCCTACTTCAAGCAGGCTGAGAGCTGGGAGCGGGGTGAGGATGAATTCCACGGCAAAGACGGGCCCCTCCTCACCTCCAGCACGGCCGACAAGCCGTTCCTCTGCGGCAAGATCATCGAGGCCGGGACGCAGATCGGCCTCGAATACCATGAGGACGTGAACCATTTGCCGCCCGGCGCCGCCGACAATATCGGCTGGGTGCAGCAGACGCGGCGCGGCCGGCGGCGGCAAAGCGCGGCGCGCACCTATCTGCGCGCAGCGCTGAAGCGGCCGAACCTTCAGGTCGTGACCAACGCGATGGTGCGGCGCGTGATCTTTGACGGCAAGCGTGCGACCGGGGTCGAGTTCTCGCGCGGCGGTCAGGTGGAGACCGCCAGCGCGGCGCGCGAGGTGATCCTGTCGGGCGGGGCGATCGGCTCGCCGCATATTCTGCAATTGTCGGGGGTCGGCGACCCCGACCATCTCGGCCGCATCGGCGTGCCGGTGGTGCATGCGCTGCCGGGGGTCGGCAAGAACCTGCAGGATCATTTCCTCGCCCGCTGCACCGCCGAGATCAGGGGCGCGCCGACCGCCAACGAGAAGTCGCGCGGGCTGCCGTTTCTGGGCGAGCTGGCGCGTTATGTGCTCGCCGGGCAGGGGCTGTTGACCTATGCGGCGTCGCTGGTCTGCGCTTCGGTCAAGGTGCTGGAAGAGTCGGCGACCCCCGACGTGCAGATCCTTTTCGCCAATGCCAGCTTTGCGCCGGGGCCGATCCGCAAGCTCAATTCCAAGCCCGGCATGACCGGCGGCATGTGGCAGATGCGCCCGCTGTCGCGCGGCTATGTCGAGGCCAAGACCGCGAACCCGATGGACGCGCCGGCGATCAACCCGCGCTACCTGTCGGACGAAGTCGACCGGCGCTGCGCGATCGGCGGCTTGCGCGCGGTGCGGCGGCTGTTCGCCGCGCCGGCGCTGAAGCCGTATCTGGTGGCCGAGATGCTGCCCGGCGCGGACGTGCAGAGCGACGACGAGCTGCTGCATTACCTGCGACAGACCGGCTCGACCGTGTTCCACGCCACCTGCACCTGCAAGATGGGCCAGGATGCGATGGCGGTGGTCGACGACCAGCTACGCGTGCACGGGATCGAGGGGCTGCGGGTGATCGACGCGTCGGTGATGCCGACGGTGACTTCGACCAACACCAACGCGCCCACCATCATGATCGCCGAGAAGGGCGCGGCGGCGATCCTGGCCGCGGCAAAACAGCGGCTGGCGGCATAATTACATACGCTTCCCGGCGCAAGCCGGGCGAGCAGGCCGCCGTGTCAGCTCGCGTCGAGCTCGGTATCCCAATAGAGATAATCGCGCCAGGAATCGTGCAGGTAGTTGGGCGGGAAGGCGCGGCCGTTTTCCTGGAGCAGGAAGCTCGATGGCTGGATCGGCCGGTGGCGCGGGTACATGCCGCTCTGCTCGGGCAGGCGGTTGCCTTTCAAGAGGTTGCACGACGAGCAGGCGGTCACGACATTGGCCCAGATCGTCCGGCCGCCCCTGGAGCGCGGCACGACATGGTCGAAGGTCAGGTCGTGCGAGGGAAAAGGGTCGCCGCAGTACTGGCAGGAGAACCGGTCGCGCAGGAACACGTTGAACCGGGTGAAGGCCGGATTGCGCGCCGCCTGGACGTATTCCTTCAAGGCGATGACGCTCGGCAGCCGCATCTCCAGCGAGGGCGAGCGCACATAGGTGTCGTAATGGTCGACGATAAAGACCCGCTCGAGGAAGACCGCCTTCACCGCGTCCTGCCACGACCACAGCGACAGCGGGAAATATGAGAGCGGGCGGAAATCCGCGTTGAGCACCAGGGCCGGGCAGCTGTCGAGCATCAACTCACCACGAATAGGCCGGCGGCGGTCTTAAATCCCTTGGTCAGATATCATGGGATTGTGACGGATTGTTAGCAGGATCAAGGCCGGGGCGGCAAGTTTTCGCGGGGCGGACCATTGCCCCTCGCCCGCTTGCGGGAGAGGGAGGGGCCCATTGCGCCAGCAATGGGAGGGTGAGGGTCGGGGCCTATAAACCCTTCACCCGTCTCGCCGCTTTGCGTCTCGCCACCCTCTCCCGCATGCGGGAGAGGGGATGACATAGCGTCCTTCGAGACGCGCCTGACGGCGCTCCTCAGCATGATAAAGCGAACTCCGTCATGGCGAGGAGCCCGCGCAGCGGGCGTCTCGAACCAAGCAACAGCGTTGATGCAGCCCGATCAGCGCGTCGGAACCGGCTTTTCGCCGCGGTAGTCATAAAAGCCGCGGCCGGCCTTGCGGCCGAACCAGCCGGCCTCGACGTATTTGACGAGCAGCGGACATGGCCGGTATTTCGAATCCGCGAGACCCTCGTAGAGCACCTGCATCACCGAGAGCGCGGTGTCGAGGCCGATGAAATCGGCCAATTCGAGCGGCCCCATCGGGTGATTCGCGCCCAATTTCATCGCCGTATCGATCGCCTCGACGGTGCCGACGCCCTCGTAGAGCGTGTAGACCGCCTCGTTGATCATCGGCAACAGAATGCGGTTGACGATAAAGGCCGGATAGTCCTCGGCGGCGACCGGGGTCTTGCCGAGCTTGACGACGAGGTCGCGGGTCGCGGCGAAGGTCGCCTCGTCGGTGGCGATGCCGCGGATCAGCTCGATAAGGCTCATCGCCGGCGCCGGGTTCATGAAATGCATGCCGATGAACTTGCCGGGCCGGTCGGTCGCCGAGGCGAGCCGGGTGATCGAGATCGACGAGGTGTTGGTGGCGATCAGCGTGTCCGGGTTCAGCTTGGGCACGAGCTGCTTGTAGACCTCGCGCTTGACCTCCTCCTTCTCGGTCGCGGCCTCGATGACCATGTCGCGGTCGCCAAAGGCGGCGAAGTCGGTGGTGGTGCGGATGTGCTTGAGCGCGGCGGCCTTTTCGTCCTCCTTGATGCGGCCGCGCGCGACCTGGCGGCCGAGATTGGCGTCGATCGTCTCCAGCGAGCGCGCCAGCACCTCGGGGCTGACATCGGCGAGCACCACATCGAGCCCCGCCAGCGCGCAGACATGGCTGATGCCGCGCCCCATCTGCCCGGCGCCGACGACGCCGATGCGGATGAGCTCGGTCACTGCTGGCGCTTGGCGAGCTCGGCGTCGAGCTCGGGGAGGACCTTGAACAAATCAGCGACGAGGCCGTAATCGGCGATCTGAAAGATCGGCGCCTCCTCGTCCTTGTTGATGGCGACGATGACCTTCGAGTCCTTCATGCCGGCCAAGTGCTGGATGGCGCCGGAGATGCCGACCGCGATGTAAAGCTCCGGTGCAACAATCTTGCCGGTCTGGCCGACCTGGTAGTCGTTGGGGACGAAGCCGGCATCGACCGCGGCGCGCGAGGCGCCGACGGCCGCACCGAGCTTGTCGGCGACCGCTTCCAGCAGGTGGAAATTGTCGCCCGACTGCATGCCGCGCCCGCCCGAGATGATGACCCGCGCGGAGGTCAATTCGGGGCGCTCGGATTTCGACAGCTCGGCCTTGACGAACTCGCTCAAGCCCGCCGAACCGGGGCCGCCGATCGCCTCGATCGCCGCCGAGCCGTCCTCGCCCTCGACCGGCGGGAAGGCGGTGCCGCGGACGGTGATGACCTTGACCCCGTCTTTCGACTGCACCGTGGCGAGCGCGTTGCCGGCATAGATCGGCCGCACGAAGGTGTCCTGCGAGACGACGCCTGAGATGTCGGAGATCTGCATCACATCGAGCAGCGCGGCGACGCGCGGCATCAGGTTCTTGCCCTGGGTGGTGGCCGGCGCCAGCAAATGCGAATAGGCCGGGGCGAGGCCGACCAGCAGCGGCGCGACATTCTCGGCGAGGCCGTGGCCATAGGCCGCGTCGTCGGCGACAAGCACCTTGGCGGCGCCGGCGATCTTGGCGGCGGCCTCGGCGGCGGGCCGGCAATCCTGCCCGGCGACGAGGATGTGGATGTCGCCCGCGCCGGCCTTGGAGATTTCCGCGGCGGCGGCAACGGCGTTGAGGGTCGCGGGCTTCAGCGACTTGTTGTCGTGCTCGGCGACGACGAGAACGCTCATCAGATGACCCTCGCCTCGGTCTTCAATTTGGTGACCAGCTCCTCGACCGAGCCCACCTTGACGCCGCCCTGGCGCTTCGCCGGCTCCTCGACCTTCAAGGTGACGAGGCGCGGCGTGACGTCGACCCCGAGATCTTCCGGGCTGAATGTGTCGATCGGCTTTTTCTTGGCTTTCATGATGTTCGGCAGCGACGCATATCGTGGCTCGTTAAGTCGAAGATCGGTGGTGACAACTGCCGGCATCTTCAACTTCACGGTCTCGAGCCCGCCATCGACCTCTCGGGTGACCTCGGCGCTGCCGTCGGAGACCGTGAGCTTCGAGGCGAAGGTCGCTTGCGGCCAGCCCAAAAGCGCGGCGAGCATCTGGCCTGTCTGGTTGCAGTCGTCGTCGATCGCCTGCTTGCCGATGATGACGATCTCGGGGCCTTCCTTTTCGACGACGGCCTTCAACAGCTTGGCGACGGCCAGCGGCTGCAGCTCGACATCGGTGAGGACCAGGACGCCGCGATCGGCGCCCATCGCCAGCGCGGTGCGGATCGTCTCCTGGCATTGCTGCACGCCGCAGGAGACCGCGATGACCTCCTCGACGGTGCCGGCCTCACGCAGGCGCAATGCCTCCTCGACCGCGATCTCATCGAACGGGTTCATCGACATCTTCACATTGGCGGTCTCGACCCCGGTGTGGTCCGCCTTGACGCGAACCTTGACGTTGTAGTCGACCACCCGCTTTACCGCGACCAGCGCCTTCATCTGGTTTTAGTCCCTTGTTTAGCCTCTAGGAGCCGCTAACGGATTGGGGCGCGAATTGTGCACGCGCGCCCGATGAAGGCAAGTTGGAAGGCTGCAATCCAGTTACCCTCACCGTTCGCATCGCCGATCCCGTGCTTACCCCGGCCCGCAAACTGCGCTGCGCAACAGGGGCTACTTCCGTCAGTGGCGAGCTATCCCTAAGCATCTACGATGCGCTGCGGACGCGGAAGACCGTTACGGCAGCCGAGGTCGCTGACGTCGCCCTCGCCACAAGGGTATCGAGGATCAGACCAGCGCACGACATTTGTTGCCCGGTTCCTCGTCCGCCCGATCAGATGGACCAAAGGCGCTATCGAGCGGATCGGCAGCGGCCAAGGCGTTCGTTGGCGACTGGCAAGCGAGACCAGCCCGAAAAACCAAGCGGCGCGCCGGGCTGGCGAACTTATGGAGCGCGACGACTGGGAAGGCCGCGCCGTCCGGGCCGGATGCTCGCGAACGGCGTTCAAACACCGACCATCCGTTGAACACAAAACTTGATCCTGCTAACTTCCGCGAATGGTCGCCCTACCTGACGCCTTGACATTTCCAGCCACGGCTGACGTTGGCGACGTGATCGCGACAATCCACCGGCACGGCGTCGCCCTAATAAGGGACGCCATCCCGGCTGAATCTCTGAGCGAAGTTCTCCCGCCTTTGGTCACCTACTACGGTTCACCGGACGAGGCCGACGCGGGCGCGGCCGGCAAGCACAGAAAGTGGGCTTTGGCCAACGGCTTGACCGGCCCCAATCTCGAAAAAGAACAACGATTGATCTTGGCCGCTGCCGGGAAAAGCATCGTTGCCGATTGCGCCCGGCGTTATTTGGGCGCTCACGCTCTGGCGGTCGCAACGGACCACTTTCTTTTTCGTTGCCGCGATGCGCGCTTTGCGCCGTTGGCGGCCGCTGAAGGTTGGAAGCACGGCTTCCACCAAGACCACAATCTCATCCCCCAATCGTATCCGATGAACGTCTGGCTACCGCTAACTAAGATCGACAACAATTGCGTTGGGCTGTCCCTTGCCTTCCCATACACGACAGAAATATTTGAGTTGCCACTCGACATCGACGGCTATCTCAATCGAAATGACGGCTGGTTGTGGACACCGAAGATGGATGTTGGCGATGTGCTGCTATTCCATCACTGCACAATCCACGGCTCGTATGTAGAATTGAAACCGACCGCGCGATATAGCGCTGAATTCCGCGTAGGAAGGTGGGATTCACGGCTGGAAATTCCCGTCGAGGTCTTCGGTTGAAATCGATGCAGCACCAATGCGCTGCTTATTTCCTCCGTTTCCGATGGGTGGACATTTGCGTGCTGGCTGGGCTTCTGTTCGGCACGTTAGCGATCCTGTCCCTGCGCGGTCCCGACGCGCACACCTGGAACGATAGGGCGCTACCAATGCGCTTATCGCGCTCTACGCGGTTATGAACTGGACGAAGCGCAGCCGCTAACTCTTTGATGCTTTACGTCATAATACCGAATAACTCGCGCACTGGATCAGGCGTCATTTCCCATAGAAGCGTTTGGCAGCTTGGGCTGAGCGCTTGCCGCCATTTGTCGTCGTCACCGTCCACAAAATTTGCTTCGACGACCGGAATGTCGCCATCGAGATAGGGCGCCACTGCTGAATGATCGGCGACCAAGCAAGTCAGAATATCGCGCACCGCCTCACTGAGGGCCGCAGCACCGGGGCGAAAGTGAGACCAGTGGATGCGCAGACCGCGGAAATCGTCTTGGGCGGCAGCGATCCAGTCGGTAAGCCAAGGGATATAACCGTTGCGATATATCACGGTTACACCCTCGTCGAGGGATACTCCGTCCTCGCCCCAAACCGATAGCCCCAGACGATATATCGAATATGCCGCCGCACGCGGGTCGCGAACACGGATGAACACGTCGTGGATGCCGGCGTTCGCCAGCGCTCGCAGATTGAAATCCGACGCGTTGAAATGGTCGTGAAAAACCGTTCCGCCCGCTGCGGCCACATTCAGCCAACGCGGCACCAGAGAATAGTTGGGGTACTCTCCGCAACTCGCGCGCACAATCGGAAGGTCAAGCCGCTCGGCGAGCGTATGGGCGAGCGAAGCGCTGCCGGACCGGGGCATGGACGCAATCACGATCGGCGGTAGCAACCGGCCTATGCCGATTTGCTGTCGTCGGCGGATTTCCAGCGATTCAGCAACGTGGTCTGAATATATCTTGTTGCCGCCAGTCCCGGCGAGGGTCTCCGACCGCTCGAAATGATAGGCCGCTCTCTCCGCGTTCTTTGCGTTCGCGAAGACCAAACCGAGGTGGTAGTCGAGCGCTAGCTGGCAATAGTGTTCGTTGATATTGGAGACGATCACGCCAGTCGCATCTATCAACGCTTGATTGGCGGCGCGATGACCCTGCCTGTCCCGAATGTCTAATATTCTGGTAGCGAGTTCTTGCAATTGCGCGGCATCGCCGAAAGGGGGGAATCGCAACTCCAGCAACCAGGCAACATCCGAAGGCTGATCGAGCCGTTGTAAGCGCCTGATTAGCTGCACGATCAGCTCGCTGAGCTTACCATCGAGCACAGTGTCGGGCCTGCCCGCGATAGAAGCTTGATCGCGATTGTGTTGCTCCAGCCGCTCGACCCGTGCCTCCTGATGGGTAAATTGCTGGCGCAGCTGAACGATGTGGTCGCCGGCGGCGCTCACGTCCGCGGCGCGGATCTCGTCGTGCCGCTCCAGCCGCTCGACCCGCGCCCCCTGATCGGCAAGCTGACCGCGGGAGAGACGGTCGCAATATGCGACCAATTCGGCGAGCTCCTGGCGCAGCTGAGCGATGTGGTCGCCGGCGGTGCGCACATCCACGGCGCGGACTTCATCGTGCTGCTCCAGCCGCTCGACCCGTGACTCCTGATCGGCAAAGCGAGCGATGGGGAGACGGTCGCAATACGCGACCAATTCGGCGATCTGCTGGCGCAGCTGATCGATGTGATCGCCGGCGGCGCTCACGTCCGCGGCGCGGATCTCGTCGTGCCGTTCCAGCCGCTCGACCCGTGCCCCCTGATCGGCAACCTGACTGGGAAGACGGTCGCAATACGCGACCAATTCGGCGATCTGCTGCCGCAGCTGAACGATGTGGTCGCCGGCGGCGCTTACGTCCGCGGCGCGGATCTCGTCGTGCCGTTCCAGCCGCTCGACCCGTGCGCCCTGATCGGCAACCTGACTGGGGAGCCGGTCGCAAGACGCGGCTAGCTCGCCGATCTGCCGCCGCAGCTGAACGATGTGGTCGCCGGCGGCGCTCATGTCCGCGGCGCGGACCTCGTCAAGGCGCACCAGCTGATCGAGCCGCGTCCGCGTTTCGAAAAGCTCACGCTCGATTACTCTGATTACGGCGGTGCGTTTTCGAAGAACGATGACAATAAACAGAATGGCGGCAATGCTTCCGAAAACCGCAATGAATACTAGTATCTCAGCTAAAGGCATGTTGGAGCCCTGTGCCCGCGCCACCGAACGTCCCAGCGACCCTTTTTCAGAATTTCGACACCCCGCCCAAGGATCCGGATTTTATTCCGGCGTTCTGTTTGGGCTTTGTCGCAGGCAATTGCCGTCCACGATTCAAACATAGTGAGCCGGTCAAGTCGACCTTAGGTTGCGACATGGCCAGAACGCGGGAGAGGGTGGCAAGCACCGCTCGCCGGTGCAAGCTGGGTAGCAGTCACAGCAATTCGCGAGCCTGGACGATCTTCCAGAAGGTGTTTTTGTGGGCAATCTTATTGTTGCGATCGAAGGTATAGATGTCGCAGCCCTGGTAGTTGAGGTCTTCGCCGTCGCCGCCCTTGCCGCGCACGGTCCAGACCGAGATGGCGCGGTTGGCCGAGCCATCGGCCCCCGGCGCGAGGATGTATTCCTCGTTCTCCCAGCGCATGTCGGGGATTTGCACGAATCGGTCGGCGAGCGCCTTCTTGATCACCGCCTTGCCCTTCAGGGTGCGGCCGACCGGCTCCGGCCCGCGGGACAGGCAGAAGACGCCATCCTCGGCGAAGAACGACACGATGCGGTCGACGTCGCGACTGTTGAACGCGGCGGAAATCGCTTTCATCAGTTCCAGGGTCACCATTTCATGCGCTCTTCTGGTCGTTGCGGGTAAGGCCGGGGCGCCACAGCACATCCTGGGCGCCGTTGTCGTTGAGCCGGCGGCCGAGCACGAAGAGGTGGTCGGACAGCCGGTTGAGATACTTGATCGCCTCGGGGTTGACCGGCTCGGCGACGGCGAGCGCGCAGGCGAGGCGCTCGGCGCGGCGGGTCACGGTGCGCGCGACGTGCAGATAGGCCGAAGCCGAGGAGCCGCCGGGCAGCACGAAGGAATTGAGCGGCGCAAGTTCGGCGTTCAGGCGGTCGATCTCGGTTTCGAGCCGCTTCACCTGGGCGGCGACGATGCGCAGCGCTCCCGCACCGCGGCTGCCACCCTCGGGGGTGCAGAGATCGGCGCCGAGATCGAAGAGATCGTTCTGGATGCGCGCCAGCATCGCATCCTCGTCGCCCGTCGTGTGCAGCCGCGCGAGGCCGATCGCGGCGTTGGCCTCATCGACCGTGCCGTAGGCCTCGACGCGCAGCGATTGCTTGGGCACGCGCGTGCCGTCGCCGAGCGAGGTCTTCCCCTTGTCGCCGCCGCGCGTATAGATGCGGGTAAGCTTCACCAAGGCCGAGTTCCCCTAGCGGTTGGACGCCATCATCATCAGGATCGCCAGCACGAGGAGCGCCACCGCCTGCATGATGACGCGCAGCTGCATCAGCTTGTTGGAGCGGCGCGGGTTGCCGCCCTTGAGCATCGTGGCGACGCCGACCCCCAGCGCGACCAGCACGCCGAGCATCGCCAGGACGAGAAGGACTGTCAGGAAGACATGCATCGCCGCATCATAGCGCCGCTCGGCGAAATAACCACCGGAGGCCAATCGTGACACCAAAGGACCTGGGCGGCGCCTTGTCGGCCCCTTTGACAGCCACTGGCCGGATCAGCATTCCTTATCGCGACCCCTTCAACCACGAGCGGCCGCTGGCGCTGGAATGCTACCGGCCGGCGAGCCACACGGCCGACAGTCCGGTGGTCATCGTGCAGCACGGCCAGAGCCGCAACGGCCGCGAATATTGCGACGCGTGGATCCCGGTCGCCGACACGGCCGGGCTGCTGGTCGTGGCGATCACCTTCCCGAAGGAAGGCTGGCCGGACGCGCTGACCTACAATAACGGGCACGTGCTCGACGCCGACGGCGCGGTGCGCCCGCGCGAGCAGTGGTCGCAGGCAATCCCCGGCCGCATATTCGCGCTGCTGCGCGAGGCCGGGGTCACGCGGCGCCCGAGCTTTTATTTGTGGGGGCACTCGGCCGGCGGACAGTTCGTCCATCGGCTGCTCGCGACGCAATCGCACGAGATGCTGGCGGCGGTCGGCGCGGCCAACCCCGGCTGGTACACGCTGCCGACCCTGGACCTGCCCTATCCGGACGGCTATGGCGGGATCGGCCTCGAGCGCGACGATATCAAGCGGCTGCTCGCCTACCCGCTCGTCGTCTTCGCCGGCGACCGGGACATCGACGGCACGACCGAGAACTTCCCCAAACACGCATCGGCGATGGTCCAGGGGCCGCACCGCTTCGCGCGGGCGCATTTCTTCCTGGAACGAGGGCGAGCGGAGGCGGCAAAGCTGGGGGTGATATGCAATTGGCGGCTGGTGGTGGTGCCGGGCATCGGCCACGAGGGAATGAAGATGGGCGCGTTCGCGGCCGGGTTTTGGTTTGGGCGGTAGTCCCCGCGCGACGGATTATGGGCTCCGGCCGTCGCCAGGCGAACTCATTTCGGACAGGCCCATTTTGCACCAATCGGCCCTCGGCCATGCGGCTTTGGAATTGGACGCAAGCCAAACCCGGGCCTAGCCTTTCCGGCACACAGCAAGGGAGCTACGCCGATGACCGCCCAACCCAAACTCCACGCGGTCGAACTCCGCCCGCTAGGCCAGGCGCTCGGCACCGAGGCGCTGGGCATCGACCTCGCGCATCTCGACGACGCGACCTTTGCTTGGATCCAAAAGGCCTTCGCCGAGCATCCGGTGCTGGTGTTCCGCGAGCAGAAGCTCGATGCCGCGGACCTGGCGGCGTTCGGCGCGCGCTTTGGCAAGCCAAGGCCGCATTCGCTGATCAACTACCGCTATCCCGGACAGCCCGATGTCTCGTGGCTGCGCAATGTCCATGACGACGGCAAGATCGACTGGTTCGGCGTCAAGCGCGCCACCGCCTGGCACACGGATTCGACCTATGAGCCGGAACTGCCGCTGTTGGCGATCCTCCATGCGCTCGAGGTGCCTTCGCAGCGCGGCGGCACGGTGTTCGCCGACATGGTCGCGGCCTACGAAGCGCTATCGCCGGCGATGAAGGACCGGCTCGCGACCATGACCGGGCTGCACGGCCACACCTCGGGCCCGGCCGGCGGCGAATTGTACAAGAACAACGAGGCGGCGAAGACCGCCGACAAGGCCTACGAGGAAAAGCCGTGGCCGGCGATCACCGCGCATCCGGTGACCGGCAAGCCGATCCTCTTTGTCAACCCGATGCACGTGCACGGGTTCGTCGGCATGGCGAAGGACGATTCGTGGGAGCTGATCGAGGAGCTGGCGCGCCACTCGACGCAAGAGCGGTTCATCTACTACCACAGCTGGCGGGTCGGCGACGTGGTGATGTGGGACGAGCGCGCGACGATGCACCGTGGCGCCGGCGACTATGAGCCCACCGAGCGGCGTGTCATGCTGCGCACGATCGTCTATCCGACCGAGGGCGTGACGACGGCGATGTGACGCCGCACTGTCACCCGATCCCGTATTTCCTCGCCCAGCCGAGCCCGGCGACGGTGTCGCCCTTGGGCCGGTACTCGCAGCCGATCCAGCCGTCATAGCCGATCTCGTCAAGCAGATCGAAGAGGTAGGGGTAGTTGATCTCGCCGACATCCGGCTCGTGGCGGCCGGGCGTGCCGGCGATCTGGATGTGCGGGTAGAGGCCGGCGAGCTCGCGGATCGTCGGCGCCAGGTCGCCGCGCATAATCTGCACGTGGTAGAGGTCGAGCTGCAGCCGCAGATTGGGCCGGTCGACCGCCTCGATAATCGGCATCGCCTGCGCCGTGGTGTTAAGGTAGTAGCCTGGGATGTCGCGCGTGTTGATCGGCTCGACAATGGCGGTGACGCCCTCGCGCGCCAGCCGGTCGGCCGCCCAGCGCAGATTGTCGACATAGGTCGGCAGCGCCTCGAGCTTGTCGCGGCCCTCGGGCCACAGCCCGGCCATCGCGTGGATCAGCTTGCACTTCGTCGCCTTGGCGTAGGGGATCGCAGTCTCGACCGCGGCCATGAAGGCCTGGCTGCGGCCGGGGAGCGCGGCAAAGCCGCGCTCGCCCTTGGCCCAGTCGCCGGGCGGCAGGTTGAACAGCGCCAGAGTCAGCTTGTTCTTCTCCAGCTTCTCGGCGATGACCTCGGGCGGGTAGTCGTAGGGGAAGAGGAACTCGACGCCCTTGAACCCGGCCTTGGCGGCGGCATCGAACCGGTCGAGGAAATCGACCTCGTTGAACATCATGCTGAGATTGGCGGCGAATTTCGGCATCGCGGGCTCCTTTGGCGGCGGCCCTACTTTTTCCCGTGATGCCGCCGAACACAAGGCCTGCCGGCATCGCAAGATTTAAAGAAATTTATCTCAGATAATGAACAAAACAGGAATTACCGCAGTTTATAGACAGAGGTACTCTCACTAAAATGATCGGCCCTCGCCAACAATGTATCGGGTGGGAGCGGCGATGAAAAGTATCCGGCACGGCCTGGTGGCCGTCGCGATATGCGCGGTATTGCTTTTTCTGGCCGGTGCGGCGGTGGTTTTCGGCGTCCAACGGATCAATGACTTGGCAATCCGGCAAGAATATGTCGGCGATAAGCTTTACGGTGTCCGTCAAGTCTACGAAACGCTGCTCGGCATGGAAAGCAGTCAGCGCGGTTTCCTGCTGACCGGAGACACGTCCTATCTTGAGCCCTATTTGCATGACAGCGGCGAGTTGGACGGCATCATCGCGACATTTGAGAGGCTCTATCGGGACGACGGCGACTCCAGTGCGACCGTTGCCGAGATCCGCGACCTCACGCGTGAAAAACAAAACGAACTGGCCCAGACCGTGGACCTTGCGCGCAAGGGGCAACTCGATGCCGCGTTGCAATTGGTTCGCGGCAATAGCGGCAAGGCGATTATGGAGCAACTTGACGGCAGGCTACTTTCCGTCGTCGCCCAGCAACGCGCGGTCAGAACCGGGTACCTTCAGCAGGCGCAACGGACCCTGCGCGTCCTGTATCTGCTCGCCGCCGCGGTCGGCGTCTTGATCCTCGTGCTTGTCGCCGTCGCTGTCCGCACGCTTTCGGTATCGATCGCCCGGCTCAACGATGCGCAGAAGGCGGAAGAGTACAATGCCATGCACGATCAGCTGACGGGGTTGCCCAACCGCCGCTACCTGACGGAATGGCTGACAACTGCGCTTGCCGGCGCACAGCGTGCCGGACGCGAGCTGCACCTGCTCTATTTCGACCTCGACGGCTTCAAGGCGGTCAACGATGCGCTCGGCCATGAGGCGGGCGATCACGTCTTGCAGGTGACGGCCGGGCGACTGCGCAGCACCTTGCGCGGCTCGGATTTTGTCGCCCGTATCGGCGGCGACGAGTTTGTCGCCGCGCTGCCCGACACGGGAGAGCCGCAGAGTGTCGATACGCTGATCGAACGCCTCGAAACCTCACTCGATGGCGCGCCGCTCCCCGAACTGGAAGATGGCGCGGTGTCGGCAAGTATCGGCGCGGCGTCCTACCCAAAGGACGCGACCAGCGTCGCGGCGCTGCTCGCCGCCGCCGACCACGCGATGTACGAGCGAAAACAGCGGCGGCGTGCGGGCCGAGCCGCCTGGCCTGCCGGGCAAGCGACAACAGCACCATTGCCGCACAACGAACTCGCCTGATCGCGACGTGGCCGCGTCAAAAGCGATCGAGCAAATCGATTCCCTCAAACATTATGCCGAGGTTAGCGTCGAATCCCGACATCGCGGGCTCCTTCGGCCGTGGCCCCACTTTTTCCCGTCATACGCCGAATACAAGCCTGCCCGCGTTGTCTTCTAAGGCCACCGCAACCGGAACGCGGCAAGGGAGCGGAGCGTCATGGCGGTACGGGTTTTCGGCTACGCGATCGTCTCGCTCGACGGGATGATCGCCGATGCGAGCGGCCGGATGACCGAGATCCTCATCATCGACGCCGACCAAGAATTCTACCACGCCTCGCTGGCCGGGGCGCGGCTTGTGGTGCACGGCCGCCACTCGGCCGAGCCCGGCGCCGACACAGCCAGCCGCCCGCGCCTCATCGCCACCACCCGCATCGCGTCCCTCGCGCCAGGGCCGAACCCGCTCGCTTGGCTATGGAACCCGAACGCGCTGCCCTTCGCCGACGCGCTCGCCCGCCTCGGCATCGACGAAGGCATCGTCGCGGTGGTCGGCGGCACGGACGTGTTCGACCTGTTCCTCGCGCTCGGCTACGACGCCTTCTTCCTGTCGCGCTCGCTGCGCGGTCGCCTGCCGGGCGGCCGCCCGATCTTTCGCGCAGTTCCGGCGCATATGCCCGAAGAAGTTCTGCTCAGCGCGGGAATGCAATGCGCGCGTGAGGACCAGCTGACGCCGGACCTGACGCTGTCCTTTTGGGAGCGCGTGCCGCACTCGGCGCCATGAAGAAGGGCGGGCCAAAGCCCGCCCTCACACTCGATCTCTCGAAGCGAGACCCCGGCTTGCGCCGAGGTGACGCTTCGCGTCACTTTGCCGCGTCGGCCAGCACCGGTTGACGGCGCGCGTTGAGCACCGCCGCGGCTTCCTTCTCGACCCGCGTGCCCTTGAAGAAATCGGGGTTCTGGTGGCCCCACAAGGTCACCGCGTTGGTGAAGGTGAAGTCGCGGAAATTGTCGTCCGTGATGATCCCGTCCTCGACCAGCTCATACGCCTCGGCGAGCGGCTCGCGCATGTCGATCACATCGAAATGCCCGATATCGGACGAGTAGATCGCATTGAGCTGGGTGCCGAAGGGATTGGCCTTCCAGAACGCGGTGGCGTTCATCCGGTCGTCCGCCTCGCAGCCGAAATAGTACGGCGTCGCGTAGAGGTCGATCCAATCCTGCTTCCTGGTGATCTTGCACGCCGAGAAATCGTCGAGGTCGTCGATCCCGCCGGTCATGTGGAGCTCGGGGTCGGGCCAGCCGTCGCGCGCCTTGAGCGCCGCCGCGTGCTCCTTGTAGCCGTACTTCTCGACCATCTCCATAAGGAGCTTGCGGTCGAGTTTGTCGGGCTTCATGTTTTCGAGCGCCCTGGCGTTGCGGCGTTCCCAATGCTCCATCAGGTCGCCCCAGAGTTGCGACCCCCAGCCGACACCGCCTTCGAGGAAGGCGAAGCGCAGATCGGGGAAACGCCGCGTGACGCCGCCGAGGAAGATGCCCTTGGCCGCCGCGTGCCCGGCATCGGCGAAGTGGCCGATATGGTTGTAGGTGAAGTTGGTCGGCGAATTGCGCAGCGCCTGGTTGCTGCCGGCCGAATGGAAGGTCGGCGCGATCTTGACGTCGAGGCATTTCTGCCAGACCGGGTCGTAGTCGTAGAGGCTGTCGATGCCGAACACCTCGTACCAAACCGCGAGCCGGTCGGTATCGGGGTTGTCGCCCTTCTTGATCGAGTCGGTCTGGCGCGGCATCGCGCTGCCGAACATGCCGACCTTGGAGCCGAGCTGCGAGGTGACGAATTCCAACTCGTCGATCGCCTCGTCCGGCGTATGCATCGGGATGATCGCCGCCGGTGTCATCCGGTCCTTAAGGTCCTTGAAGTAACCGGCCGACACGATGTTGTAGGCGCGGATCACCGCGCGCCGCGTCGCATCGTCCTTGATGCGCGGCAGGCGCAGGCCGGCGGTCGGATAGATGATGGCGAAATCGGAGCCGATCTCATCGAGCCGTTCGTAAAGCAGATGCGGCAGCATCGCCGTCGCGCGGTCATAGGTGTTGCCGGTCTGGCGCGTCCAGAACCCCGGCATCGACACCCGCCGCCGGCGCCGCTCTTCGACGCTCAACAGCAATGAATCACGCGTCACCGCCATCGCGGCCAAGAAACCATCGGCCGCCAAATCGCCGCCGACCTTGCGCATCTGCTCCGCGAAGACGGGATCGTACTCGACCCAATGCCCGTCGCCGTCGATGATCGGGTGCTTAAGCTTGGCGCGAATTTCCGATGGGGTTTGGTGGCCGTGGCCGCTCATGAGTTCCTCCGCTGGATGGACAGGACAAGCTTTCCACGAGGCCGGCCTTTTGCGCGCGCTTCTTAACGTGGCGCCGCCGGCGAGAAGCACAGACCGTGAGCTTGCGCCGCTTGGGCGCGCTCAGTCATGCGTTTTACGCAAGCCCACCATGACGACCCGGTTGCGTCCGGTCTTTGCTACTCGGCGGAAGCCGTGGCCGCGTTCCATAGTTCGGGCCGTTAATCGGGTTCCACCCGTGTTTGCCGGGTGCAGGACGGACGGCTAGTGTACCGCCTGCGTCACGGCGCGAGGGGGCCAATGTCGATAAAGCGCCTGGCAAGGTGTCTTCTTCTGGCGTCGATCGTCCTCGCTAATCCCGCATTCGCCCAGGACAAGTCGGCCGCGGTTGCCGACCTGCCCACCCCGGCAGATTGGGTGCAGGAACTGAAGCGCGACATCCTGCCGTTCTGGGAGACGCCGGCGGCGCTGGGCAATCCGGTGGGGAGTTTCCCGACGTTTCGCTGCAATGACGGCACGGTCACCAACCCACAAGCACCATGCGCCGAATTCAACGCCGCCCCCGATTGGATCCGCACCGCAATCGGCCGGCAATACGTCCGCATGATTTCGCGGCAGATCTATCTTTATGGCGTCGCCTATCACCTGACCGGCGACCCGAAATACCTGTTATGGGCGCGCGCCGGGGTTCGCTACATCCTCGACAACGCGGTGAACAGGACGACCGGCGACGTCGTGACCTACTGGGCGGATGGCAAACCGGTCGTCGATGCCGACGATCAGACCAGCCAGGACCTCGCCTACTCGCTGGTCGGCTTATCGTTCTATTACTACCTGACCCGCGACCCGGATCTGCTGCCGCCAATGCTGCGGATCGAAAGCTTTATCCGGCAGCGTTATTTCGACCCGAAGCTGGGATTGTACCGTCAGGCGCTGAAGGGCTGGGAAGCCGACCGGACCGAATTGGTGTCGCAGCTCGACCAGGCCAACGCCTATATGCTGCTGCTGACACCGCTTTTGCCGGCGGCGGAGCAGAAAAGCTGGCGTGGCGAGCTGGCGCAGATCGCCCAGATCATGCGCGGCCGGTTTTACGACCCGGGTTCGACGATGTTCCTTGGGCTGCTCGACCCGAAAGCCAAGCCCGGCGACTGCGTGTTCCGGCGCGACGACACCGATTTCGGGCACACGATCAAGACCTATTGGATGCTCTATTTTATTGGCCGTGTGCTTAATGACGACGCGTTGGTCAAATTCGCCGCCGGCAAAGCGCCGGGCATACTCTCGCACGCGTTTTTGCCGGCGACAGGTTCATGGGCGACCCAGCCGACCTGTGCCGCCGCGCCTGGCAACCTCAACCGCACCAGCAGCTGGTGGATGGCAGCCGAGCTTGACCAGGCCGCGTTGACCTTCGGGATCGCCAAGCCCGATTTGTTGGCTTACATCCCGAAGACCAACGATTTCTGGCTCAAGCACATGGTCGACCCGCGCTATGGCGAGGTCTGGGACGAAGTGGCCCTGCCCGATTTCACGCCGCGCCTGCCTAAGGTGCATCTATGGAAGAACGGCTTCCACACCGCCGAGCGCGCGCTGATCGGCTATATTGCGACGAGCGCCATACGGCGCGAACCGGCGGTACTCTATTACGCCTTCCCGGGGTGCAGACTCCCCGCCGGCGTCCGGCCCTATTATTACGACGGACAGGTCGCTGCGCATGCCGAGACGCCATTGGCGGCGATGCCCGGGTTCTGCCAGGCGAAGGTGACCTTCACCGGTGTTCATTGAGGCGAGGGCGGCGCGCGGCTACTCTCCGGTAGCGAGCCTTGGGAGAGCGGCATGAGCGTGGTGCTGGGAGCGATCGCCGACGATTTCACCGGCGCCACCGATCTCTGCAACACGCTGGTGCGGCGCGGCATGAAGACCGTGCAGTTGATCGACGTGCCCAGCGGAAACGCTCCCATTCCTGATGCCGAGGCGGTGGTGATCGCCCTGAAGAGCCGCACCATTCCAGCCGGTGAGGCGATCGCGCAGAGCCTCAAGGCGCTGGCCTGGCTGCGGCAAGCCGGCGCGCGGCAAATCCTGTTCAAGTACTGCTCGACCTTCGATTCCACGGACGAAGGCAATATCGGCCCGGTCGCCGAAGCGCTGCTCGACGCGCTGAGCGCGGTGTCGGGGCACGGAGCAGGCTTCACCCTTTATTGCCCGGCCTTCCCGACGCTCGCTCGCTCGATCTTCAAGGGGTACCTGTTTGTCGGCGACATGCTGCTGTCGGAGTTGGGGATGAAGGATCATCCGCTGACCCCGATGCGCGACCCATCGCTGGTGCGCGTGCTGCAACGGCAGACCAAGGGCAAGGTCGGCCTGGTGCAGCAGGCCACCGTGGCCCAGGGACCGGCGGCGATCGCGGCAGCCTTCGCCGCGCTGAAGCGCGACGGCTTCCGCCACGCGATCGTCGATGCCGTCGCCGACCACGATCTGGAAGCGATCGGCGAGGCGGCGGCCGATTTCGCGCTGATTACCGGCGGCTCGGGGATCGCGCTCGGTCTGCCGGAGAATTTCCGCCGCGCCGGGCTTATCGGCGATGGCGGCGGCGCCGACAGGCTGCCGAAGATCGGCGGCAAGGCGGCGGTGTTGTCCGGCTCGTGCAGCCAGGCGACGTTGGCGCAGCTCGCCTATATGAAGGCGCGCGCGCCGGTCTTCACAATCGACCCGCTTGCCGCCGCGGACGGCCGCAAGGTCGCCGACGAGGCGCTCGCCTGGGCCGGCGATCGGCTGGGCGACGAGCCGATTCTTTTCGCCGCCAGCGCGCCGCCCGATCAGGTCGCGGCAGTGCAGGCCAAGCTCGGCCGCGAGGCCGCCGGCACGCTGATCGAAGGCATCATGGCGGAGATCGCTCAAGGGATCGTCGCGCGTGGCGTGCGCCGGCTGGTCGTCGCCGGCGGCGAAACGGCGGGCGCCGTGGTGCAGGCGCTTGGCGTAACCGGTCTCAGGATCGGGCGGCAGATCGACCCCGGCGTGCCATGGACCGTCAGCCTTCCAGTGACCCCGGGCGAGCCGGCGCTGGCACTGGCGCTGAAATCGGGCAATTTCGGTGCGCCGGACTTTTTTCTCCGCGCCTTCGCGGCTTTGCAAGAGGCAGCGCGATGACCCTCATCCGCCTTCGGGCGTTGCCCTCAGGCAACCTTGTATCTGATGGCTGGCGTCGGTTTGTGATGGGAGGGTGAGGGTATGAGCGACGCCAAGGCACGCGAGGCGATTTGCACCCTGGGCGCCTCGATCTTCGAGCGCGGCCTGACCGCCGGCTCGTCGGGCAATATCAGCGTGCGCGTCGAGGGCGGCTGGCTGATGACGCCGACCAATGCCTCGCTCGGCCGGCTCGACCCGGCGCGCCTGTCCAAGCTCGACGATGCCGGGAAGCTCGTCGGCGGTGACGCGCCGACGAAGGAAAGCTTTCTGCATCGCGTGATGTACGAGGAGCGCCTTGGCACCGGCGCGGTGGTCCACCTGCATTCGACGCATTCGGTCGCAGTGTCGTGCCTGGCGGAGATCGATCCGCACAACGTGCTGCCGCCGATCACTGCGTATTACGTGATGCGTGTCGGCCGGCTGCCGCTGGTGCCCTATTACAAGCCGGGCGACATGGCGCTCGCCGAAGCGGTGCGCGGGTTCGCGTCGAAGCACCACGCGGTGCTGCTGGCCAATCACGGCCCGGTGGTGGCCGGATCGAGCCTCGACGCGGCGGTCAACGCGGTCGAGGAACTGGAAGAGACCGCCAAGCTCTATCTGATGCTGCGTGGCGCCAAGACTCGCTTCCTGACCCCGGCCCAGGTCGCCGAATTGCGCGATTAGGCCACCGCCGTAGGCTTTCGCAGTTGAGCGATAAGCCCTAACCTTCCTCAACAAGATTCGGGAGGGGCGGATGCTTAGGGGAAAAGGCCATGTGTTGCTGGCCGCGGCGCTGCTCGCGCTGACTTGTCCCGCCGCGCGGGCGGACGACAAGCCGCCGATCACCATCGGCTTTTCGATGGAGCTGACCGGGCCGCTGGCGGCGGTTGGCAAGACCGGGCTCCTGGCCTTCCAGATCTGGGCCGAGGACATCAACAAAAAGGGCGGGCTGCTCGGCCGGCAGGTCAAGCTCGTCTATTACGACGACCAGTCGAACCCGTCGAACGTGCCGGGGATCTATGAAAAGCTGGTCAGCGTCGACAAGGTCGATCTCTTGATCTCGTCCTACGGCACCAACCTCGTGGTGCCGGCGATGCCGGTGGCGATCCAGCACAACCGGCTGTTCTTCGGCCTCTTCGCGCTCGCCGCGAACAAGCAGTTCAACTACCCGAAATACTTCTCGATGCTGACCTTCGGGCCGAACCCGACCAAAAGCTTCAGCCAGGGCTTTTTCGATCTGGCGATGGCGCAGAACCCGAAGCCGAAGACCATTGCCATCGTCGCCGCCGACGCCGAATTCTCGCGCAACGCCTCGGACGGCGCGCGCGAAAACGCCAAGGCCGCCGGGCTCGACATTGTCTACGACAAGTCCTACCCGCCGACGACGGTCGATTACACGCCGATCGTGCGCGCGGTGCAGGCGGCGAACCCCGATATCGTCTATGTCGCGTCCTACCCGCCGGATACGGTCGGCATCCTGCACGCGGTCGGTGAGATCGGGCTCAAGACCAACATGCTCGGCGGCGCGCTGGTCGGGCTCCCCGCCGCGGCGCTCAAAACCCAGCTCGGCCCGCTGATGAACGGCACGGTCAATGTCGAGCTGTGGGAGCCGGTGAAGAGCATGGAATTCCCCGGCGTCATGGATTTCATCAAACAATACCAGGCCAAGGCCGGCGAGGCCGGGGTCGACCCGCTGGGCTATTTCCTGCCGCCTTTCGCCTATTCCGAGCTGCAGATATTGGGTGATGCGGTCGAGGCGACGAAGTCGTTGGACGAGGAAAAGCTCGCCGACTACATGCACAAGACGACTTTCCACACGATCGAGGGGGACATCGCGTTCGGCCCCGACGGCGAGTGGACCGAAGGCCGGCCGATCTGGGTGCAGTACCACGACGTCAAGGGCAACGGTCTCGACCAGTTCCGCGAGCCGAAGACGGTGACGATCCTCCTGCCCGACAAATACAAGACCGGCGATCTGATCTACCCCTACGGCAAGGCACGGACGGAGTGATTTAAGGCGTCAGCCCCGGCGAAAGCTTTCGCGAAAGCCGGGGACCGGATCCCTAAAAATATCTTTGGGCCAGCAATGGTGTTGGTGTACTCGCGAAGACGTGATTCCGGCTGACGTTTTAATGCCCGATATCGTGGCGTTTTTGCCTCGGGAAAAAAATGCGATCGCTTCCGCGTCTCGTCTCTTTGGCGACTGCCGTTCCGCCGCATCGCCTCGACCAGAGCAATGTCGTCGCGCGCGTCGAGCAGCTGTTCGGGCGCTCGCCGGATTTCGAGCGGCTGATCCAGGTCTACGCCAATAGCGGCATCGAATGCCGCTATTCGGTGATGCCGTTCGAGTGGTTTGACGCGGCCCATTCCTGGCCCGACCGCAACGCCGCCTACCTCGCGGGCGCGCTCGACCTGATCGAAACCGCGGCGCGCCGGGCGCTCGATCGCGCCGACCTCTCGCCCGACGAGATCGGCGCGATCGTCACCGTGTCGACCACCGGCATCGCCACGCCGAGCCTCGATGCGCAGCTCATGGAACGCATGGCATTGCCGCGCCATGTCGAGCGGCTGCCGATCTTCGGCCTCGGCTGCGCGGGCGGCGCGCTGGGTCTCGCGCGGGCGGCGGCGCTGGCTGCGGCGATGCCCGACAAGCCGGTCCTGCTGATCGTCGTCGAGCTCTGCACCTTGCAGTTTCGCCGCGACGACCTCTCGCGCAGCAACATCGTCGCGACCGCACTGTTCGGCGACGGCGCCGCGGCCGCGGTGCTGCGCGCCGCCCCGCGCGCTTCCGAACCGGCGATCGCCGCCTGGGGCGAACACACCTGGCCGCGAAGCCTCGACATCATGGGTTGGGACATCGCCGAGGACGGGCTGAAGGCGGTCTTCTCGCGCGACATCCCGCGTCTCGTGACCAGCGAGCTCGGGCCGGTCCTGGACGGTTTCCTCGCCCGGCACCGGCTTACCCTCGACGACATCGACCGCTTTGTCTGTCATCCCGGCGGCCCGAAAGTGATCGACGCCTACGAGACGATACTGGGCGCGGGCTTCAGTGGCGTCGCCGCGGCCCGCCGGTCGCTGGCGCGGTTGGGCAATATGTCCGCCGCCTCGGTGTTGTTCGTATTGGAAGACGCGCTCGCCGAGATGCGCGATGACGGCGAATCGCCCGGGCGCGTCTTGGTGACCGCCCTCGGCCCCGGTTTCAGCGCCGGGTTCGTCGTGCTCGAGGCGGCGTGACGGTATTTCACGCGGTGCTCGCCTTTGTCGCGTTGCAGCGCGGATGCGAGCTGGTTCTCGCCGCGACCAACACGCGGCGCCTGCTCCGGCAGGGTGCGGTCGAAATCGATCGCGCGGACTACAAGTGGTTTGTTCTGCTCCACGCGGCATGGCTGGCCGCGTTGCTGGTATTTGTCCCCGCCGCAACGCCGCCCAATTTGCCGCTGCTGGCGCTGTTTTGCGCGCTGCAAGCAGGGCGGATATGGGTCATTGCCAGCCTGGGCCGGCGGTGGACGACGCGGCTGATCGTGCTCCCCGGCGCGCCGCTGGTGACGCACGGGCCCTATCGCTGGGTCAGCCATCCGAATTACCTGATCGTCCTCGGTGAGGTGGCGATTTTGCCGCTGGCGTTTGCGGCGGTTGCAATTGCCGTGGGATTTTCGGCGTGCAATGTTGCGTTGCTGGCCCGCCGCATTCGCCGGGAAGAACGCGCCCTCGGTCGGCACAGCTATCACATTCGCGAAACCCTGCCCCGCCGCAACTCGCTCTAGGCGCACGGGAAAAATCGTACTATTCCCTTATCATCACACTGCGATGGTATTTTTTTTGGGGCATAACGTGGATCCAGATCGCAGCTTCGGTTTTCTGGCGCATGACGTCGCGCGGCTTTACGGCCGGCGCTTCGACCGCAACGGCAGGCGGCTTGGGCTGACGCGCGCGCAGTGCCGCACGCTCGGCTATCTCGCGCGCAACGAGGGCATCAACCAGGCGGGTCTCGCCGACCTGTTGGAAATCCGCCCGATGACGCTGGTGCGCCAGATCGACCGGATGCAGGAGGCGGGCTGGATCGAGCGCCGTCCCGACCCGACCGATCGGCGCGCGCGCCGCTTGTTCCTGACCGACAAGGCGCGCCCGGTGCTGGGGCGCATCTGGGACGTCGCGACCGAGACGCAGGACCAGGTGCTGGCCGCGCTGTCGCCTGACCAGGCCGAGCAGCTGATCGAGCTGATGCGCCGGGTGCACACCGCGCTTACCGAACGCACCGGGGCCCGGTCGCTGCACGCGACGATCCGGCCGCTGATGTCCAAATCGCCGGCGATCGCCGCACCCGTCGTCGAGGGCACGCGATGACGACTTCGACTGAGGGGCAATCGCCAGCACCTTTGCAGCGCCGGGTCTTCGGCGACCGGACGGGTCGTGTCGGCGCGCCGACCCGCCCGCTGCGCCAGCGTCTGCGCATGCCGCTGATGGTGGCTGGCCCGGCTGTCGTGGCGATCGGCGCACTGTGGTGGTACCTGACCAGCGGCCGCTACATCGAAACCGATGACGCCTATATCCAGGCAGCGCGCACGGTCATCAGCGCCGACGTATCGGGCCGCATCCTCAGCATCGAGGTGCACGACAACCAGCGCGTCACCAAAGGCCAGGTGCTCTATCGCATCGACCCGGCCTATCTGCAGGCCGCGCTCAAAGACGCAAAGGCCCAGCTCGGCATTGCCCGGCTGCAAGTCGCGGCGCTGAAGGCGACCTATCAGCAAAAGCTCGCCGAAAACAAATCGGCGCAGGAAACCCTGGATTACAGCCAGCGCGAATACGACCGGCAAAAGAAGCTGCTCGGGTCCGGCGTGGCGTCGCAGGCGCAATTCGACCAGGCGTCGAACGCGCTCGAAGTTGCCCGCCAGCGCGTGGCCTCGACCCAGCAGGATATCGAGAACACGCTGGCGCAGTTGGGCGGCAACCCGGACATCCCGGTCAACGAGCATCCGATGGTGCAGCGCGCCCAGGCCGTCGTCGACCAGAAGCAGATCGATGTCGACGACACGGTGGTGCGCGCGCCGGAAAACGGCACGGTCACCAAGGTCGAGCAGCTGCAGGTTGGCGACTATATGACCGCGGCCACTCCGGTCTTCTCGCTGATGTCGGACCGGTTGTGGGTCGAGGCTAACTTCAAAGAAACCGAACTCACCCATATGCGCCCGGGCCAGGATGCGACCGTGGAGGTCGATACCTATCCCGATGCCGAACTCCACGCGAAAGTCGAAAGCCTCAGCCCCGGCACCGGTCTCACCTTCTCGTTGCTGCCCCCGGAAAACGCCACCGGCAACTGGGTCAAGGTGGTGCAACGCCTGCCGGTTCGGCTCGCGCTCGAAAACACCAATTCCGATATGCCCCCGCTTCACGCCGGGCTCAGCGCGACCGTCGAGGTCGATACCCATTACCGCCGCCCCTGGCTCGCCTGGCTGCAGCGGGGCTATGATCGCTTGTTCGGAACGGCACGGGCGGCTGAGACAAAATAATGCCGATCAGGGGGGGAACGGCGAGGTCGCTCGCGACACTCGCGGGAGCGGCATTGCTGCTTGCCGCGTGCAAGCAGGGCCCGAATTTATTTTCACCCCGACCGCCTGAGGAAAAGGGCTACACCGCGCCCGGCGCGGCGGTGCCGCCGCCAGACGTTCCAGGCGTCAAGAGTCGCGCGGCTCAGCGCGTCGCGATCGGCGCCAAGGTCAAGGACGATTGGTGGACGCTGTTCCACTCGCAGCCGCTTGACGGCGTGATGCGCGAGGCGCTGGCCGGCAGCCCGACCATCCAGCAGGCAACCTCGACGCTCGCCCAGGCGCGCGAGCTGACCGTCGCCGCCGCGGGTGGGTTGCTGCCGCAGGTCGACCTCAACGCCCAAGCCGGCGGCCAGGCGGTGAACGTGCGGATCAGCGGCGTCAACCGTCCGCCGGTTTCGGTCCCCATCCTTGGCGTCGGACCGACGGTCAGCTACGCGCTCGACGTGTTCGGTGCGCTGCAGCGCAATGTCGAAGCGCAATCGGCGCAGGCCGATGTCAGCGACTTCCAGCTCGCGGCGACCTATCTCGCGCTGAGCGGCAACATCACGACGCAGGCGATCACCATCGCCGGTCTGCGCGCGCAGATCAAAACCGTCAACGACATCCTCGCCGACGACCAGAAGAACCTCGACCTCGTCAAGACCGCGCAGACCGGCGGCACCGCGACGATGGTCGACGTGACCACGGCGCAGACCCAACTCAACAACGACCGCACGCTGCTCCCGCCGTTGCGCCAGCAGCTAAGCGTGGCGCGCGATGCGGTGACCGTCTATGTCGGCAAGACGCCGGCGGACTGGTCGCCGCCCGATTTCGACCTCAATGCGCTGATCCTGCCGCCGGTCGTGCCGGTGAGCCTGCCATCGGAGCTGGTGCGCCAGCGGCCCGACATCCTTGCCGCGGAGGCGCAGCTGCATGTCGCCGCGGCACAAGTCGGCGTCGCCACCGCCAACCTCTATCCGAAATTCACCCTGACCGCGGGATTTGCGCAGACCACCACCGATGCCACCAATTTCGCCGGCGGTTTTTCCGCCTGGAGCGCCTTCGCCAACATGGCGGCGCCGATCTTCCACGGCGGCACGCTGACCGCGCAGCAACGCGCGGCGAAAGATGCGCTCGACGCGACCTGGGCGGCGTACCGGCAGACCGTGATCCAGGCGTTCGGCCAGGTCGCCGACCAGCTGCAGGCGCTGGCGCATGACGACGAGGCGGTAAAGACCCAGCTCGCCGCGCTGGCTTCCGCCAATGACGCGTTGCGGCTCGCCCGGCTCAGCTACCAGGCCGGCAATTCGACCCTGCTGCAGCTGCTCGACCCCGAACGGCAACGCGAGCAGGCGGTGCTCGGCCTCGTGCGCGCAAAGACACAGCGGCTCGCCGATACCGCGCAACTTCTCGTCGCGCTCGGGAGCGGGTGGTGGAACACGCCGCCCTCGCAGCCGGGACCCGAACCCGACCCGCACGCTCTGCTGCCGGGTTCGCCGACCTCAGCGCCCAAACTACCCGCGACCCAGGCGCCCGACGACGGCCCGTTCTGGGAGCGCTGGTTCAAATCCTCCTAGAGGCGAGCGGCGCGGCGGCGAGAAGTTGTTTCACCCTCAGTCGCCAACCCGAAACGGGCCTACCAGCGGTGCCAATAATGGTGGTGCCAGCCCCACGGATGGCCCCAATAGGCGTGCCAGTAAGGATGCCAATACGGATGCCAGCATTGCCAGCTCCACCCGTTCCACCAGCAGGCCGCATCGGCCGGATGCACCGTAAAGGCGCCGACGAGGACGATCGCGGCAAGGGTGCTGAGCAGCAGTTTCATGGCGTCACCTTTCGGTTTCCCAAATCACTGATACCCTATGATACGCACCGGAGCCGTTGCGTAGTTCCCGAGATCGGCAAAAATTTTCCCAACAAAAACGGCGGCGCAGAAAGCCTACGCCGCCGCTCGCGGATGTTCACTCCCGGACTACCAATCGTGATGCCAGTAGCCCCAATGGTGATGGAACCACGGATGGGAGCAGTGCATGCCCCAGGGGGTTCGCCAACAGGCCGCTTGGGCCGGAGCCGTAGCCGCGCCGAGCAGCGCAACCACCGCCAGGGCGCCGAGAATCGCTTTCATTGCCTCACCTTTTCTTGTTACGAACAACCTGATGCGAGGCAAACGCACCGATCCCGTTTCGTGTTCCCGAAAAACCTATCTACGTCGGATAGAAAGGAAACTCGATCAATCACTCTAGGCAGCGGCGAGTTGGCGCGGACGGTAGATCGAGATGTGACCGGTGCGCGCGATGGGGGCGCTGTTGTTCGCCACGATCAGCGCATCCAGATCGACGAACAAGTGGCCTTTGTGCTCGTAATTGGCGACGACGCGTGCCCGCACGGTCAGAGAATCGCCAAGCCGCGCCGGGGCGAAATGCTGGATCTTGCTGCCGACATGCATCCACGGCCCGAGCGTCACGTTTCGATTGAGCGCGAAATTGCCGATATGCGGCACCAGCACGGGATGAAGCAGGCCTTCCCGCGCGTAAAGCGGTGAAGCTTCGCGCACGTCGCCGGCATATTGCGCGACCAGCTCGGACGTGACGGCGAGCGGGTCGATCCCGAGCCAGGTGCCGACCGCGAGCGAGGTTTGATCCGCCGGCGGACGGCTCGACCATTGCGGTACATCGCGAAAATCGGCGAGCGCGGGCGGGGGCGCCACGTCTGGCAGCGCCGCCGTGCCGGTCGCACACACGACCCCGCGGCATTCGAGGCTGATATCGAGAATGCCGTCGCGCTCCACCGCGGTGACGGTGACCCGGTCACCGTCATAGACCGGTTTGGAAAACCGGCACTCGGCGGCGCCGCGCTCGAGCCATGCCCGGCCCCAGCGCTCGATCGGCAGATGCGTCATATAGGCGTAGACGATCGCGCCGGGCACCAAGCCGCCGCCAAAGCCGAATTTCTTGGCGATTTCGTCATCGTGAATCTTGTTTTCGGAGGCCTTGGCGGTATTGAAGGCCTCGACCGAATAACTGAGCGCGGCGGTCATCGCGTCCTCACTTTGACTTGTCGGCGATGACCGCGTTGGTCTTCTCGATCGGCACGCGCGGCTGCTCGATGCCCGAGCGCTCGACCTGCAGGACCATCGGCACGCGGCTGTCGCGCTGCTGCCAGCCACGGCCCATCGCCTCGGTCAGTTCTTCCAGCGTTAGGTTCGCGAGGCGCATCGGCACGCCGACCTCCTTGCCGAGCGCGACCGCCAGCGACACGTCCTTGTGAAGGAGGCGCAGCGCGAAATCGGCCGGGTCGTACTGGCCGGCAAGGAACTTGCCGAGCCGGTCGAAGGTGCGGGCGCGGCCGGTCGCGCCCTGGCGCACCGCCTCCCACATCTCGAACGGGTCGACGCCGGCCTTGATGCCCATGGTAAAGACTTCGCCCAGCGCGACCCCCATCATCGCGCTGGTGCAGTTGTGCACCAGCTTGACGATCGTGCCGGCGCCGATCGGGCCGATATATTTCGCCTGGTCGCCCATCGCACCGAGCACCGCGGCATGGCGATTGAACTGCTGCTCATCGCCGCCGACCCAGATCGCCATCTTGCCCGAGGCCGCGCCGCCCGGCCCGCCGCTCACCGGCGAATCGAGCATATAGATGTTTTTTTCGGCCAGCGCCGCGTTGATCTTTTTGACGACCGACAGGGAGTTGGTCGACATGTCAAAGAACGCGGTGTCGGGTTTCATACCTTCGATGAGCCCATTGGGGCCGATCGCCACCGCCTCGACATCGGCCGGCACCGGGAGCGAGGTGAACACGACCTCGCTCTGCTCGCCGACCGCCTTCGGACTGTCGGCCCAGGTCGCGCCGTTGGCCAGATAAGGCTCGGCCGCCGCCCGGCGGAGGTCATGCACGATGAGCTGATGCCCGGCCTTTTGCAGATTGGCCGCCATGCCCTTGCCCATCATGCCGAGCCCGATGAAACCGACCTTCATTGTTCTTCCTCCACTCATTCCTCTCCGTCATGCCCGGACTTGTCCCGGGCATCCACGGGATCGTTTGGTTGAAAGACGTGGATGGCCGGAACAAGTCCGGCCATGACGATGGGATGACAGCTACTCGCGGTGCCGCAGCTGGTTGTTGACCCGACGGTCGCCACCGAGCCAGCGCTGCAATTCGCTATGTGCGTCGGCCTTGCGCAGCGCGTCGATCTCGGCGACGTCGGGTGGATCGCAGGTGAATTCGAGGATCATCCCGTCGGGCGACTGCGTATAGATCGACTTGCAATAGCCGTGATCGGTCTCGCCGAAGGGCTCGCCGGCGGCGTTGAGGCGCGCCTTCAGCTCCTCATAGGTCTCGTCGCTGGCCTTCAGCGCGATGTGGTAATGGCTGCCGACTTTCGGCGGCTCCTTGGCCTGGGTCAGCGCGTACATTTCCGGGTCGGCGAACTGGAAGAACGCCAGCGCGCCGCCGTCCTTCAGCCCGAAGAAGGTGTGGCAGAAATCGACCTCGCGGCCGAGATCGGCGCGATAAGTGCGCTCGCACCAGGTGGCGACCAGCGGGATGCCGAGCAGGTCTTCGAGAAAGCGGCGGTTCGCCTCGTGGTCTTTTACGACGTAGGCATTGTGGTGCAGGCGTAGCGGCAACTCGTCGAGCAACTTCGCTCCACCGGACTTGGCTTCGCGCGGTGTGACTTCGAGTGTGTCCATCGGTGTCCTCCCTTGCGCTGGGGCGAGCTTATGTCCCGGCCGCCCGCGCCGCAATGGAGAGGAACGGGCAGCCCCGCAAGGCGGTGGGCATCCCGCCGGGCGGCGCGCTCGAGGCTGTCGACCTGATTGATCTGGGTCAGTCCGCTACCGGCGGGACTACATGGACTGGCTGGTGCGAACGCCGGGCCGGCCGTCGACATGGAAGCCGACAATTCTCCATGCGCCGTCACGCTTGCGCAGGTTCAACCGGAGAGTGGCCTCCCCGTTCTGATAGACGGCCTTCGCGACGTAAATCGCGGTGACTTGGCCACCGGTGCCGGTGAAATAGGTCATGTTGGCGTGCCCGGTCGCTCCCTCGTAGCGGACGAGGGGGCCGAGCCGCGAGAAGTTGTCGAAGAGGTTGGCGATCTGATCCGGCGTCGACGCCGAGCGCAATTCGGCTGCGGCGCGATCCAGCAACGCGGTGCGGTCCCAGTGCGCCGTGATTGCCGGGACGGCGGCATCGACATAGGCCTTGCTCTCCGCATCGAGCCCATTGCCCTTCGACATCAGGAAGCCAATGCCGGAGACAAGAAGGACCAGCAATCCCAGCGCCATCGCGCCGAAAACGTATAGGAATTTACGCATGGGCCGCCCTCACCACCTGGTATGCGGCGAGCTTTACCCATAGCGGTAAAAGAAGGGTTAGGGCGCCGACTTCACCGCGCCGCCGGCATGGAGCGCGGCGATCTCCGCAGCCGAGAAGCCCCAGTCGCGCAGCACCGCGTCGGTGTGCTCGCCGCAATAGGCGGGACGCGACTGAACTTGCGCCGGCGTGCCGAGAAAGCGCGGCGCCGGGCCGGGCTGGGCAACGCCGTCGATGTCGACGAAGCTGCCGCGATGCGTGTTGTGCTCGTGCTGGATCGCCTCGGACATGGTCAGCACGGGCGCGAAGCAGATGTCGGTCTGCTGCATGATCGCGACCCATTCGGCGCGCGTTTTCTGCTTGAAGATCTTCGCGAAACGCTCCTGCATCGCCGGCCATTGCGCGCGGTCGCCCTGCGCCGGCAGATCGGCGCCTTCGAGCCCGGTGTGGGTCAGCAAGAGCCTATAGAATTGCGGCTCGATCGAGCCGACCGAGATGAACTCGCCGTCCTTGGTCTCGTAGACATGGTAGAAATGCGAGCCGCCGTCGGTGCGGTTATGGCCGCGCTTCTCGACCCAGGCGCCCGAGGCGAGCGACCCGTACATCATCATCATCAGCGAGGCGGCGCCCTCGACCATCGAACAATCGATGACCTGGCCCTTGCCGGTCGCCCGCGCACCCAATATGCCGGCCAGCACCCCCATCGCCAGGTACAGCGCGCCGCCGCCGAAATCGCCGATCAGATTGAGCGGCGGCACCGGCGGCCCGCCGGTCGAGCCGATCGCCGCGAGCGCACCGGAGAGCGCGATGTAGTTGATATCGTGTCCGGCGATATGGGCGATCGGGCCGTCCTGGCCCCAGCCGGTCATCCGGCCGTAGACGAGGCGCTTGTTGCGCCCCAGACAGATATCCGGGCCGAGTCCGAGCCGCTCCATGACCCCCGGCCGGAACCCCTCGATCAACGCGTCGGCCTGGTCGACGAGGCGCAGCACCGCGTCCTGCCCGGCCTTGTTCTTGAGGTCGACAGCGATGTTGCGCCGGCCGCGCAGCAACAGGTTGAAGCGCGCGTCGTTGCCGTCACGATCGGTGTCGGAACCGACATTGGCGGCGCGGTCGATGCGCACGACCTCGGCGCCCATGTCGGCGAGCAGCATCGCGCAAAACGGCGCCGGTCCAATACCGGCCAGCTCGACGATCTTCACCCCTTCGAGCGGTCCCATGTCCTGTCCTCTTCCCATCGAAGCCTAGTGACGGCGCTCCACTCTACCGCAAGCGCCCCGTTGTGGTTATCGTCCCGCGCCACGGATTTGTTGTCGAGGTCGTCATGGATAGTGCCGCGTTGCGCGAAATGCAGGCGCCGCTCAAGGAGAAATACCGCGACGACCCCGATGCGGCGGTGGTCACGCTGAGGGCGCATGGCGACCTCGCGGACGGCGCGATCGCCTGCAAGGTCGAGACCGGCCGGGCGCTGATCGAGGCCGGGCTGCATCCGGCGACCGGCGGCAGCGGCTTGGAGGCGTGCTCGGGCGACATGCTGCTCGAAGCGCTCGTCGCCTGCGCCGGCGTGACCTTGAAGGCGGTGGCGACGGCGATCGACTTCAAGCTGCGCGGCGGCACGGTGAGCGCCGAGGGCGACCTCGACTTCCGCGGCACGCTCGGGGTCGACCGCGCGGCGCCGGTCGGCTTCCGCGACATCCGCCTGCATTTCACGCTCGACACCGACGAGCCGGAAGACAAGCGGGCGAACCTGCTGCGCCTCACCGAGCGCTATTGCGTCGTACTGCAGACGCTGCGCAGCGCGCCGGCGACGGTGGCCGATATCGCGGTGAAGGGCTGATCCATGCGCATCGTCATCACCGGAGGGTGCGGGTTTCTCGGGCGGCGGCTGGCGCTGCTGCTGCTTGAGAAGGGCACGGCGCAGGGGCCGGTCGGCGAGCTGGTGCTGTTCGACAACGCGCAATCGGCGTTGCCGCTGCCCGATGACAAGCGTGTTTCGGTCGTCACCGGCGACATCGCCGATCGCGACACGGTCAAGCAGCTTATCGCGCCCAACGGATCAAAATCCCACACGGACGCGGTCTTCCACCTCGCGGCGATCGTCAGCGGCCAAGCCGAGGCCGACACCGATCTCGGCTACCGGGTCAATCTCGACGGCACGCGGGCGGTGCTCGATGCGTGCCGCGCGCTTGGCTCAAGCCCCAAACTGATCTTCGCCAGCTCGCTCGCGGTTTATGGCGGCGCGCTGCCGCCGGCGGTCGGCGACGACACGGCGCTGACCCCGCAAAGCTCCTACGGCACGCAAAAGGCGATCGGCGAGCTGCTGGTCAACGATTACAGCCGCAAGGGGTTTGTCGACGGCCGCGCGCTGCGGCTGCCGACCGTCGTGGTGCGGCCCGGGCTGCCCAACCGCGCCGCCTCGACCTTCGCCTCATCGATCATCCGCGAGCCGCTCTGCGGCAAGGACGCGATCTGCCCGGTGTCGCCCGATACGGTCATGGCGCTGGCCTCACCGCGCCGGGTTGTCGCGTCGCTCGCCCATGCGCTCGATATTCCGAGCGA
The DNA here is from genome assembly GCA_963712835.1 of uncultured Alphaproteobacteria bacterium. GTDB lineage: Bacteria > Pseudomonadota > Alphaproteobacteria > ATCC43930 > CGMCC-115725 > DATARH01. Next base: position 249,904 of record CAVQJJ010000006.1, read on the forward strand.
AGCGATCGGCCAGCACCGTACCTTGCAGCTGCCGGGTTACTCGGTGTCGGTCGGCGAGATGGCCGAGGCGCTGCGCCGCGCCGCCGGCGAGAGCGCCTACAAGCGCATCGCCTGGCAGCCCGACGCGACAATCCAGGCGATTATTGGGAGTTGGCCGCGCGAACTCAACGCGCCGCGCGCCGAAGCGCTCGGCTTTGAGCCCGATGCCGGCATCGACGAGGCCGTCCGGTTCTTTATCGAGGACGACCTCGCGATGCAGAAGGCGCTGGCCGGATAGTCTACTCGGCGGCCACCGCCATGCCGGGTTCGCCAGACACGGTTTCAAGCTGGCCGACGGTCTCCTTGCCGAACAGTACCGGGATGAAGGCGCCGCACAGCAGCACGATCGTGATCGTGCCGAAGAAGGCGAATGGGCTGCCGACGTGCGGCTCGATCAGGAAGGGCGCCAGTACGCCCGCGAAGATGCGGCCGAAGGCCTCGCCGAACACGTTGCCGCGGCCACGCAGCGCCGTCGGGAACTGCTCCGACAGATAGACCCGCACCACGGTGAACGACGACAGCGCGGTAAAGCCGAGCACCACCGCGCCGGCGGTCATCATCAGCCCGGCGTACTCGCCGCCAAGATGCGCGGTCGACATCAGGATAAGACCGGGGAACGCGCCGGACAGCGAGTAGGCGATCGCCCAGCGGCGGCCCCAGCGCTCCATGAGCAGCGCGTTAAACGCCTTACCGGGGATCGTCGACAGAAACACGATAGTCGTAATAGCAAAGCCGGTCGACACCCCCGAGCCCTGCTCGATAAGCGCCTTCGGCAACAAGATCGCGGTCAGATAATACGCGGTGCCGGCCGACATCGCGGTGAGGATGCCGACCGTTGTCCAACGCATCTGGCCGCGCGCGAACAAAGCGCTGAACGGCGGCAGGTGGGCGCGCTGGTCCTCGAGGTTCGAACCAAGTTCTTGAACAGTCAGATGCGGCACCCTGTCGCCGCAGCGGCGGATGTACTGGTTCACCGTGTCGACCGCTTCCTGAATGCGCCCATGGCGTAGCTGCCACCGGGCGCTTTGCGGAATCACCAGATGCACGAGGATCGGCACGATAAAGAGCGCCAATCCGCCGGGCAGCGCGATCCAGCGGAAACCGTTGTCGCTGCCGGCAAGGAAGCCAGCGACGAGCGGCAACAGCGCGAAGGCGCTCGCCAGGCAGATTTCGTAGATCGCGCCATAGGTTCGCCGATGCTGCGCCGGCATCAGCTCGGCCGCCACCGGGAACGGCGCGGTGATCGCGAAGCCAAGCCCGACGCCGGTCAACAGGCGGACGACGATCAACTGCTCGGCGGTCTGCACAAACGGGATCATCAATGTAAAGAAGGTCATGCCGACCACGCCGATCTGAATGATCGTCTTGCGGCTGACATGGTCAGAGATCGCCGCCGAGATGAAGCCACCGACGACGACGAACATTGTCGCGGCGACGGTCAGCCAGCGAATCTGATCCGGTGTGATGTGCAGCGGACCTTTTGCCAAAACGAGCAGCGCCCCGGTCAGCGCCAGGTCGTAGCCGTCGGTGAAGCCGACGAGCCCGAGGACCAGAATGACGGCGACGTGATACGGGCTGAACGGGATGCTGTCGAGCTTGCGTCCCAGAACGGAAATAGCTGGCATATCGGGCATTTGCGTAACCTCCCCTGTTCCTGCTGCACTACGCACCGTCCGCCGCGTTGGGCGCACGCTTTGGCCGTAAGGCCGTTTTTTTGGCCGTAAGGCCGTTTTTCCGTTCAACTGTGAGCTTAAACTATGATCAGCGCAATGGGCTTAATCGCCTGATCCTGATGCAGCGCGGTATCATCGCGGCGTTGCGGCGAACCCGTGTCGGGCCGATACTCACGCTTGTGAGGGGGACAAGAATTCCGGACGGAAGAAGAGGCATTCTGCGCCTCATGGTGGCGGCGTTGGCGCTGATACCGACCGGCTGCGCCTATGTGCAGCAATGGCAGGCGGAACTGCAGCCGGGATGGCCGTCGCAGCTCACCTGCCATGGCGATTTCGCCCAGTTCGCGAACGGCTTCATGGTCGCGCGGCCGATGGAGCTGCATTTCGCCGTATGGTGGAATTTGCCGGCCGTGCAACCGACCGATGGCGGCTCTCCGGCGCGCATCCTGTCGCTGACGCCGCTCGAGCTGTCGTTCGAGGTGAAATACGAAGGCTACAAGGTCGCCTATCACCTCAACCGCGTCGACGGCACCTTTACCCAGCGGCCTAATCTGGGCGGCGTCTTCTTCGGCAATTGCGCCGTGACGCCGCTGGTGACGAAGCTCTAGCCACTTACGTCCTGGCGGAATCGTAGGGATAGAGCGCGTCGCCGTCCTTGTACTTTGCCGGCCACAGGATAACCGGCTGGGCGCCGGTGTTGAACTGGTCGATGCCGTTCCCGGTGACGTGCTGGAACTGCACCATCATCGAATGCGAGACGCTGAGTTCGCCGTCTTCGCCAAAGGCGATGTCGCCCATCACGGTCTTGAAGGTGTGGCTGCGCATCCAATCGGCGATCTTGTCCTGGTCGAGGCCCTTGGCGCCCTCGACCGAGTCGGCGAGAACCTGCATGTAGGTATAGGCCCACGGCGCCAAGTAGTAACCGAGCGGGTCGACCCCCGAATTGGCCGCCTTGTCCTGGTATTTCTTGAGGAAGTCCATCACCCCGGGGAACTGCATCGTCTTCGCCGGGATCCAGAAATCGTAATTGACGATGCCGTTCATCAGCGGACCGAGCTGCTCTTTGACCGAGGTGGTCTGCAACCCCACCATGCCGCCGCCGAACAGCTTGGTCTTGAGCCCGACCTCGTTCGCGGCGTGGACGATGCCGACGCTGTCGAGCGGATAGGAGGCAACAAACACCGCGTCCGGGTTGGTCGCCTGCACGGCGCGGATGATCGGGCTGTAATCGGTCGTGTTGGGCGGGTAGTTCTTGTCGTAGACAATGTCCCAATTGAATTTCTTGGCGTTCTTGCGCACGCCCTCGGCCGAGGCGCGCGGGTATTCGGCGTCGGCGGCGACGATCGCCAGCGTCTTTGGCGCCGGGTTCTGCGCCGCGCCGACCTCGAAGAAGCCGACCGTCGACGACACCGTCGGATCGGGCCCGGTCGGGGTGATCGTGAAGTAGCGCGGATAGTGGAACTGCTCGTTCACCGCCAGCCCGAACAGCGACAGGAAGGTGCGGTTGTGCTGGATGACGACCGGCATCGCCGGGGCGATCACGTTGGTGCCGTAGCCGGAGACGACGAGGTCGACCTTGTCGACGTCGAGCAGCTTCGTATAGATGCCGGGCACGGTCGACGGGTTCGACTGGTCGTCGTAGATGACGAACTCGACCGGGCGGCCGAGCACGCCGCCCTTGCCGTTGACCTCCTCGCGCCAGATGTCCATCGCGATCAGCGCCGACTTGCCGTTTGCGGCGAGCGGGCCGGTCTGCGCCATGCCAAGCCCGATGCGCAGCGGGTCGGCCGACCGGGCGATGCGCGGCACAAGCGGGCTCGCGGCGACGCCGAGCACGGTGGCGGTAAACGAGCGACGGTCCATGACTTCCCTCCCCTATTTCCCCAATGCCGAACCTGTGACATCCCGGCGGCAGGAGTCCGGTATAATTTGGCCGCGCAGTTAAGCCACAGGCGGACGCCGATGAAAGCGATTTTCGTCATTCTCGCGCTGATCGTACCTTGGGCTGCATTGGCGGCCGAGACCCGGCCGGTGGTGGTCGAGCTGTTCACCTCACAGGGCTGCTCGTCGTGCCCGCCGGCCGACGCGTTTCTCGGCGAACTTGCCAAGCGCACCGACGTGGTGGCGCTCGGCTTCCACATCACCTATTGGGACGGCGCGCAATGGCGCGACCCGCTGTCGCTGAGCGCCGCGACCGACCGGCAGATCGCCTATGACAAGCGGCTCACCGGCGGTCAGGTCTACACGCCGCAAATGGTGATCGACGGCACCGCGGACGCGATCGGCTCCGACAAGGGCGAGGTGCTCGCCGCGCTCGCCAAGACGCACCCCACTGCACTGGCCCCCGTCGCTTTTGCCGCCAACTACAAGTCCGTCACGATCGGCGCCGGCGCGGCGCCGAGCGGCGCCCCGATGGAAGCCAATGTGCTGCTCGTGCGCTACGCGCTGAGCCGCTCGACGCAGGTCAAGGGCGGCGAGAATGCCGGGCGCACGACAACCGATGTCAATGGCGTCACCGCGCTGACGACGCTCGGCCATTGGGATGGGAAGGCGGCGAGCTACCCGATCGAGCCGCCGGCCGATGGCGAAGGCCTCGCGGTGCTCGTGCAGGCGCCGGACGGCCGGATTTTCGGCGCGGCGGCAACGCAGATGCCCACTACATCACGGCCCCAAGCACCCAGGGCGTGAACTCGTCCTCGCCGAAGCCGAGGATTTCGCTCTTGGTCTGTTTGCCGGAAGCGGTGTCGAGCACCAGCTTGAAGATGCGCTCGCCCATCTCGGCGACACTCGCCTCGCCGTCGGCGATCGGGCCGCAATCGATGTCCATGTCGTCTTCCATGCGGCGGAAAAGCGGCGTGTTGGTGGCCAGCTTCAATGACGGCGCGGGCTTGCAGCCGAACACCGAGCCGCGTCCGGTGGTGAAGCAGATGATGTTGGCGCCGCCCGCCACCTGCCCCGTCGCCGAAACCGGGTCGTAGCCCGGCGTGTCCATGAACACGAAGCCCTTCTTGGTGATCGGCTCGGCGTAGCGGTAGACGTCGACGAGATTGGTGCTGCCGCCCTTGGCGACTGCGCCCAACGATTTTTCGAGGATGGTGGTGAGCCCGCCGGCCTTGTTGCCCGGCGAGGGGTTGTTGTTCATCTCGCCGCCGGTACGGGCGGTGTAATCCTCCCACCAGCGGATACGCTCGACGAGCTTTTCGCCGACTTCGCGGCTCTGCGCGCGGCGGGTCAGCAGGTGCTCGGCGCCGTAGATTTCCGGCGTCTCCGACAACACCGCCGTGCCGCCGTGACGCACGAGCAGATCGACGCAGGCGCCGAGCGCGGGGTTAGCGGTGATGCCGGAATACCCGTCCGAGCCGCCGCATTGCAGCGCCAGGGTCAGGTGACTCGCCGGCACCGTCTCGCGCCGCACGTCGTTGGCGGCGGGCAGCATCGCCGTGAGGCGCGCGACGCCTTCCCTGACGGTCTTGGTGGTACCGCCAGTGTCCTGGATGGTCATCGTCGTCAGCAGCGGGCCTTCCTCGAGTCCCTCGGCGCGCATCAGCCCGGCGATCTGGTTCAATTCGCAGCCGAGGCCGAGCACCAACACCCCGGCGAAATTCGGGTGCCGCGCATAGCCGGCGATCGTGCGGCGCAAGAGGGCCATCGGCTCGCCCTCAACCCCCATGCCGCAGCCGGTGCCATGGCCGAGTGCGACGACGCCGTCGACATTGGGGAACTCAGCAAGCGCGCCACCGCGGAACTGCTCGGCGATGAAGCGCGCGGCGCTGGCCGAGCAATTGACCGTGGTCAATACGCCGAGATAGTTGCGCGTCGCGACCCGCCCATCGGCGCGCACGATGCCCTGAAACGTCGCCGGCCGATCTGGCGCAGCGGTCGCATGCGCGTCCACGCCGAACGCGTAGTCACGGGCGAAATCGCCCATCGCCATGTTGTGCGTGTGGACGTGGTCGCCGGGCGCGATCGCCTCGATCGCGAAGCCGAGGATCTGGCCGTATTTGCGCACCGCCTCGCCGGCGGCGATGGGCGCGGTCGCGATCTTGTGACCGACCGGAACGTGAGCGACGGCGCGCACCCCTTCGCCGGGGATTTCGGTGCCGGGCAAGAGGTCGGCGCGGGCGACGACGACATTGTCGGCGGGGTTGAGGCGAATGGTCAGAGGCGGCATGGCGGGGTTCCTCGAAAGCCGAGGCGGCAATTTACAGAGCAGCCCAGGGCATGGCAATTTGACCGCCGGCTGAGGCCGAGGAGGCAGGATGGCGGGACGGCTCGACGGCAAGCGTGCTTTGGTGACGGCCGCGGGTCAAGGAATCGGCCGCGCCACCGCCCTCGCCTTCGCCGCCGAGGGCGCCAGCGTGCTGGCGACCGACATCGCCCCAGAAAAGCTCGCCGACCTGCCCGACAGACTGATCGCCACGCGGGGGCTCGATGCGCGCGACGACGCGGCCATCACGGCTCTGGCCGACGAACTGCCGGCGCTCGACATCCTCTTCAACTGCGCCGGCTTTGTGCATCATGGTACGGTCTTGACGACGACGCCCGAGGACTGGGACTTTTCGTTCACCCTCAACGTGCGCTCGATGTTCCTGATGATCCGGGCGTTTCTGCCGAAGATGATCCAGGCGGGCGGCGGGTCGATCATCAACATGTCGTCGGGCGCGTCGTCGATCAAAGGCGTGCCCAATCGCTGCGCCTACGGCGCGACCAAGGCGGCGGTGATCGGGCTCACCAAATCGGTGGCCGCCGATTTCGTCACCGCCGGGATACGCTGCAACGCGATCTGCCCCGGCACCGTGCAGACGCCGTCGCTCGACGAGCGCATCGCCGCAGCAGGGGCGCAAACGCCCGGCGGCGTTGCCGCCGCCCGGCAGGCCTTTATCGACCGCCAGCCTTTGGGCCGGCTCGGCGCGGCGGAGGAGATCGCCGCGCTCGCGGTCTACCTCGCCTCGGACGAAGCGCAATTCACCACCGGCGCGACCCATGTGATCGACGGCGGCTGGAGCCTTTAACCCCATAGGAGGAACCCCATGAAGCTTTTGCGCTACGGCCCGGCGGGCCATGAAAAGCCCGGCATCATCGACAGGGACGGCCATATCCGCGACCTCTCCGGCACGGTGAAGGACATCAACGGCGAGACGCTGTCGCCGGCCTCGCTCGACCGGCTCAAGCGGCTCGACCTTTCGACCTTGCCGCTGGTCTCCGGCTCGCCGCGCATCGGCGCCTGCGTCGGCAATGTCGGCAAGGTGCTGGCGATCGGCCTCAACTATCGCAAGCATGCCGAGGAGGCCGGCATGCCGATCCCGTCGGAGCCGATCTTCTTCCTCAAGGCGACGAGCAGCATCTCCGGTCCGAACGACGACGTCGTCATCCCGCGCGGCTCGGAGAAGACCGATTACGAGGTCGAGCTGGCGATCGTCATCGGCACCAAGGCGAGCTATGTCTCGGCAGCCGACGCGAAAAAATACATCGCCGGCTACTGCGTCGTGAACGATGTGTCGGAGCGCGAGTACCAGCTCGAGCGGCTCGGCCAGTGGACGAAAGGCAAGAGCTGCGACACGTTCTGTCCGATGGGCCCCTATGTGGTGACCGCCGATGAGATGCCCGACGCCAGCAAGCTGCAGGTGACGACCGATGTCAATGACGAGCGGCGGCAGGACAGCAACACCGCCGACCTGATCTTCGGCATCGAGCAGATCGTCAGCTATGTCAGCCAATTCATGACGCTCTACCCCGGCGACGTGATCCCGACCGGCACGCCGCAAGGCGTGGCGATGGGCTTCAAGCCGCCGAAATTCCTGCGCGCCGGCGACCGCATGCGCGTCGCGATCGAAGGCCTCGGCGAGCAGAACAATCGGCTCGTCGCGTTTTCGGGCTGAGCCAGGGCGGCGCGGGACACTGGCGATGAGCCGCCGCGTCCTCGGCACGCTGACCATCGGCCAGGCGCCACGCACGGATGTCGTACCGATCATCGAGCGCCACGTGCCGAATGGAACCCGGCTGGTGCATCGCGGCGCGCTCGATGGGCTGACGCGCGCCGCGATCGCCGACCGGTTCACCCCGGAGCCGGACGAGGCGGCGCTCATCACCTGGCTGCAGGACGGCTCGTCGATCCAGCTATCGCGCCGCCGGATGCAAGGCCAGGTGCAGCGCGTCCTCGGCGATCTCGAAAGCGACGGCTGTGACGTCATCCTGCTGCTCTGCACCGGCACGTTTATCGGCCTGGAGTGCCGACGCGCCTGGCTGATCGAGCCCGATCACATCATCCCGGGAATGGTCGCCGGCTTGGTCGAGCGGCGCCAACTCGGGATTCTAGTGCCTATTGCCGGGCAGATCGCGTCCGAAGCCGGCAAATGGAGCCCGCTGCACCGCCCGCCGCTGTTCGCCGCCGCCAGCCCCTATGGGGACGACGGCGAAGATGCGGCTCTCGCGGCCGGCAGGGAGCTGGTGTCGAAGGGCGTGGAAGCCGTGCTGCTCGACTGCATCGGCTTTACCGAGCGCCACCGGGCGATGCTGTCGCCGCTCGGACTGCCGGTCATCCTGTCGAACGCGATCGTCGCCAAGGCGGTCGGCGAACTGCTCGAAGGCTGAGCCGGGCGTGACTGACGACTTCGGCGCCTTTGTACCCGGCGAGCGATTTCGCATCGAAGGCGCATCCAGCGGGCCCCTTGCCGGGCTGACCTTCGCGGCCAAGGATCTGTTCGACGTCGCCGGGCACGTGACGGGCGGTGGCAACCCGGATTGGGCGCGCGTCAATCCGGTGCCGACGCGCCATGCCTGGGCCGTGCAGCGGCTGCTCGACGCCGGCGCGACGCTGATCGGCAAGACGATCACCGACGAGGTGTCGCTCGGCATCCTTGGCGAGAACCCGTTCGACGGCACGGCCAAAAACCCGCGCGCGCCGGGCCGGGTGCCGGGCGGCTCGTCCTCGGGCTCCGCGGTCGCGGTCGCCGCCGGTCTGTGCGACACCGCGCTCGGCACCGACACCGGCGGCTCCGTGCGCGTGCCGGCGAGCTTTTGCGGGCTTTACGGCATCCGCCCGACACACGGCCGGCTCGACATCGCCGGCATGATGAGCCAAGCGCCGACCTCGGACACGACCGGCTGGTTCGGCCGTGACGCCCAGACCTTTGCCCGCGTCTCGGCGGTGATGCTCGGCGAGGACATCCCGGCCGAATTGCCGCGCCGGATGATCGTCGCGACCGATGCGTTCGCGGTCGCCGATCCCAACACCGCGACGGCGCTGCAGCCGCTTGTCGAGCGACTCGGCCGGGTGATTGGAGAGGTCGCCGAGGAGGGGATGGCGCCGCCGGGTCTGGTGGCGTGGGCCAATGCGCAGCGCACGATCCAGCCGTCGGAAGCGTGGCGGACCTTCAGGGAGTGGGTCGATCGGGTAAACCCGCGCATGCAGTTCAGCGTCGCGCGCAACCTCGCCGCGGCTGCCGCGATCACCGATGCCGAGCGCGCCCGCGCCCAATCGGTGCGAGAGGCGGCGCGCGCCCGGATGCGCAAGCTGCTGCCGCCGGGCACGATCCTCTGCCAGCCGACGACGCCTTTTCCGGCGCCGCTTTGCGGACAGCGGCTCAGCACGCTCGACCCGCTGCGCGAGCGCATCACGCGCCTCGCCTGCCATGGCGGGCTCACCGGCGTGCCGCAGGTGGTGATCCCCGGCTGCACCGTCGACGGTTTGCCGATCGGGCTGTCGATCATCGGCGGACCGGGAACCGACGCAACGCTTGTCGCGGTCGCTCGCGCTCTGGCGGAGTGAACCGCCGCCCCGTATGCTCGGCGGCACGTCCGACAAGGAGGCCGCAATGATTCATCACGTCTCGATCCCCGCCCGCAACCCCAAGCACGTCGCCGGCGTGCTGGCGGAGGTGATGGGCGGCAAATGCATGCCGTTCGGGCCGCTCGAAGGCGCCTTTATGGCGACCGGCAGCGACGGCTCGATGATCGAGGTTTATCCGGACAAGGCGACGCTCGACATCCCGGCCAATGACGACCAGGTCGTGTTCGGCGAGAACGCCGCGCCGCCGCAGACCTGGCCGTTTCACGTGCTGCTGTCGGTGCCGCTCGACCGCGAGGCGGTCGAGGCCATCGGCACACGCGAGGGCTGGCGCGCCAGGACCTTCGGCCGCGGCATGCAAGGCCACAAGCCGTTCTTCCACGTCATCGAATTCTGGCTGGAAAACCGCCTGATGATCGAGGTCGCGCCGCCCGACATGAAGCAGGAATACGAGGACTTCATTTCGGGTGCGGCCACCTCGATGCGCAACGATCCCGAAGCGTTGCGGCTGATGCGCGCCACGCACATCAAAGAGCCGGCCTGACCGACCAGTCTTGACGGAGGAAATCCATGCCGAAAATCCAGGCGGACCGGCTCGAGGAGATCGGCCGGGCCTTGTTCATCGCCGCCGGCACGCCGAAGGACGAGGCCGAGCTCGTCATGCGCCACATCGTCGGCGCTAACCTCGTCGGCCATGATTCGCACGGCATCATCCAGGTGCCGACCTATATCGAGCGCATCAAGGTCGGTCACATCGTGCCCGGCGCGCCGTGGACGATCGTCAAGGAATCGGCCAACCACACCGTCATCGACGGGCACTGGGCGTTCGGCTACGTCGCCAACGAGAAGGCGATGCGCCTCACCATCGAGAAGGCCGAGAAGGGCAGCGTCGCGGCGGCGACGGTGTTCCGCCAGGGCCATATCGGCCGGCTGTCGAGCTATTCGCAGATGGCGGCGAGAGCCGGGATGATCGGCCTCGTCACCGCCGATAGCGGGCGCTCGCCCAAGGCCGTCGCGCCGTTCGGCGGCCGCGAGGCGCGGCTCGGCACCAACCCGATCACGATCGCCGTGCCGTCCGATCTCGACGGGCCGGTCTATCTCGATATGGCGACTTCGGCCGCGGCGGCGGGGAAGATCGGCGTCGCGGTGGCGCGCGGCGAATCGGTGCCGGACGGATGGGTTATCGGCAAGGACGGCAAGCCGACCAACGACCCGCGCCAGCTGCGCCAGGGCGGTGCGCTGCTGCCGATGGGCGGCCCGGACGGCGGCTACAAGGGCTATGGTCTTGCCTTCATGGTCGAGATTTTGTGTGGCCTCTTGACCGGGCTGGGTTTCGGTGTCGAGCCGACCGGCCGGCACAATGACGGCTGCTTCATGGCCTGCTTCAAGGTCGAGGCGTTTCGGCCTCTGGCCGAGTTCAAGCAGGAGGTCGGCGAGTTCGTCCGCTACCTCAAGGCGACGCCGCCGGCCGAGGGCTCCAGCGGCGTGCTTTATCCCGGCGAGATCGAGCACATCAAGGAACAGGACCGGCGCAAGAATGGCGTCGAGGTCGAGGACGCGACCTGGACCAGGCTCAAGATGCTGGCCGAGGAATACAAGCTCGTCGACCAACTCGGCATGGGAGATGTCGAGTGAGGAAATCAAGATGATCGGGCAACCCGTCAGCGCCGACAGGCTCACCCTCTACGGCAGCTTCACCTCGAGTTCCAGCTACAAGCCGATGCTGTATTTGGCGCTGGCGCGGGTGGCGTTCTCGTTCCGCACGGTCAACCTCAAGATCGGGGTGCAGAAGGAGGCCGAATACCTCGCGGTCAACCGCTGGGGCGTGGTGCCGAGCCTCAAGCACAAGGGCCTCACGATCCTGCAATCGAACGTGATCCTCGACTACCTGGCGCGCGAAACCGGGATTTTCGAGGGGCGCACCGAGGCGGCGAAATGGGACGCGCGGTCGTGGCTGTCGTGGGAGGCGGACCACATCACCGCGGTGGCGCGGGTGCGCCACTCGGCGCGCTTCCGCAAGATGCACGACGAGGTCATCGCCGAGTTCCGGCCGCGCGCCGAGGCGGCGCTGTCCTTCGTCGACAAGACCGTCGCGAACCAGCCCTTCCTCGTCGGCGACTACATGACGATCGCCGATATCGGCTGCTGGGGCCGCATGGTGTTCATGGCCGAAGGCGGGTTCGAGATCTCGAACTGGCCGCATCTCGACGCCTGGGCCAACCGCATCAAGGCGATGCCGGGTTTTGCGCTCCCCTATGATCTGATTCCCTCCAAAGACCGCGAGTTCGACCCAGCCTAAGGTTGTGCCGCCAGGGTGGACTTGACAGCATGTCGTCGGCATTATCCGCGGGCGATGATCGGCAGAACCTTGTTTATCCTGGCGTTTCCGGCGCTTCTCTTGCTTGCCGCGTGCCAGACGCCCGAAACCGAGAGTAGCGCACCTGCGCCGATGCCCGACATGAGCGGCTGGCGCCTCGCCTCGGGCAAATCGCCGACCCAGGCCGAGTTCACCGCGCTGACCGCGACCTGCGAAGCCAAGGGCGGGATCACCGACGCCTGCTTCGCGGAACTGGGGCTGAAAAAGGCGCCGTAACGGCGGTCACTCCAGCAACTCGCTCAGCCTCCTGATGATCCGGTCGGGGACGATCGGCGTGCCGGGCGGCAGGCCGTTGCCATAGCCGTCATGCCAGATCGCGTGAATGCCAAGGCGCTGCGGGCCGGCGACCTCCCATTCGAGATTGTCGCCGACCATCCAGGTCTCACGCGGGCCGACGCCGAGCACCTCCATCGCATGAGTGTAGGCGCGTTCCTCGGGTTTGCCGAAGCCGTGTTCGCCTTCTATTTGAATATGATCGAAGCGGTGTTCGAGCGCGAAACGCACGACCTTGGCGCGCTGCGGCGCGGCGGCGCCGTTGGTGATGAGCGCCAGCTTCACGCCCAGTTCCTTGAGGCGGTCGAGCGTCGCATGCGCGTCGGGGAACATCTCCAGCTCCTCGTCGTGCAGCGCGTTGTAGGCGTCGGCCATCGCGTCGCCAATCGCCTGCGCCGGCACCGGGTGACCGGCGGCGGTCAGCGCCCCAAAAGCATCGGCGACGATCTTGCGGCGCGCCTCGTCGATGCGGTGGCGCCAGTGCTTGTGGCGCGCCGGTTCGGCCCATAATTCGGTGGTGGCCGCCTGGATCGCCGCTCCGACGATCTCGGCCTCCAATGGCCCAAGCCAATCGGCGAAAGCGGCGATGGTGCGCCGCCATTGCGACGGCGACGGGCCAAACGCGACCAAGAGCGTGTCGTCGAGGTCGAACAGGATCGCGGTCGGCAGCTTGGTCATGCGATCGGTGCGGGCGCCTGCGGCACGGTTCGCCAGAATTCGGGGTCGTGGCCGAAAACGATGCGCGCGCCGGCGCGCTCGAGCGCTTCGAGGCGGTCAAGCGAGGCGAGCATCTGCCCCTTGTCGTAGGCAAAACGCGGCAGGCGGCGCTCGCGCAGCGTTTGGCAGAAATAGCAGCTGTCGGCGGCGAGCACGATGTCGCCGCTGTCGAGCCGCACCTTCAGCGACTGGTGGCCGGGCGTGTGGCCGTGCGTCGGCAGGCAGACGACCGAGCCATCGCCGAACACGTCGTGTTCGCCGTCGACGAGGCGGAGCTTGTGGCCGAGGTCGAAATCGCGCGGGTTGAAGCCGCGCTTCTCGGCGGCGTCCGGGTCCATACCGGCATCCCATTCGCGGCGCTGCACCAGCAGCGTCGCGTTGGGCACGAGCGCGTTGCCGCCGCAATGGTCGAAATGGAAATGCGAGTTGATGAGGAGATCGATCTTGGCCGGATCGCGGTCGATCGCCGCGAGCCGGGCGCCGACCTCCTCGCCGGGCGCGAGGCCGATGCGGAAGAGGTTGGTCAGGCGCTCGCCGAGCCGGCCGGCCGGGTCGTGCCGGCAATCGGGGTGCAGCCCGGTGTCGAACAGCGCGCGGCCCTTGGAGTGCTCGATGAGGAAGACCGGAACCGGCACGGTGATGTCGCCCTCGCCGCCTTCCATGAGCCGGCCGAACTCGCCGGTGACGGCGCCGCAGGTGAAGGCGAAGAGTTTGATGGTCATCGTGATCCCGATCGGGCGGTGCAAATCCCTCTCCGCCCATTGGGGGAAGAGGGAGGGGCCCATTGCAGAGCAATGGGAGGGCGAGGTGGGAAAGCGCTAACGCTTCTGGAATCCCCCACCTCACCCGGGCCCTCTCCGCCCCCGAGGGCGGAGAGGGAGATGAATATCGGCAAAGGCGTCATGTCTATTCCGCCGCCTCAACCATCTCGGCGGCTGAGGACTGATGGCCTTTCTGGTGGAAATAGTTGGCCCGGTAGAATTCGAGCACCAGCTCGCGATAGACGGTCGGCGCGTATTTGGCGGGGTTGTCGGCCGAAACGCAACTCGGCAGGCACTGGATCGTCGAATTCGGGTTGGGCGAGTGGAAATAGGCGATCGAATAGCGGTCGGCGCCGCTTTCGTTGAGCACGCCGTGCGGGGTCGACAGAAAGCGGTCGTTCGAGAAGCGCCGCATCATGTTGCCGAGATTGATGAGGAACGTGCCGTCGATGATCGGCGGCGGGAACCACTCGCCGGAGGGTAAGCGGACGGCGAGGCCGGGCACGTCGGTGCGCGCCAGCGCGGTCATGAAGGAATTGTCGGTATGCGGCGCCTGGCCGAACAGGTTGTCTTCGTCCGGGTCCTGCGGCGGGTAGTGCAGGAAGCGGAGATTGTGGTGGCCGTCGCCGGCGAAGAGCGGCGCGAAGGTATCGGGCGGCATGTCGAGCGCCGCCGCAAAAGCGGGCAGCATGCGGTCGCACATCGCGCCCAGCGTCTTGAAATAGGTCACCATCGGCCGGCGGATGTCGGGCAGCGAAGGCGGCCACTGGTTGCAGCCGCGCAGCGGCACCCGGGCCGCGACCTCCGGGTGGTCGAAGGCGCGGTCGTGGCTGATGAAGAAGCTCTCGTTCTGGTTCGGCCGGGTCGCCTTGTGCACGGTCGAGGCGCCCTGAACGGAGGCGTTCATCGGCAGATAGCCGATATTCCAGTCGTTGAGGCTGAGCGGGAGCTTTTCGTCCATCGGCAGGGCATGAAAACGCCGCGAGGCGGCGAAGGCGGCATCGACGATTTGGTCGGGCACGCCGTGGCCGGCGATGTAGAAGAAGCCGACATTCTCGCAGGCATGACGCACAAGCGGCACGAGGCGGTCGAGCGCGCCAGGCTCGCCGGCGAAATACGGGCCGTAATCGATAACCGGGATTTGCGCCGCCGCGGCGGCGTAATCCTTGACGCCTTGTTCTTTGAACAGGTTCATCGTCCGCCTCTCACCTTCGCAACGCCGCGACTATACCCCGACACGCCCCTTTTAACAGGCGGTTCACCGCCTGTTATCCGCCTGTTATCGACGCCGATAACAGGCGGTGTGCGTCTCCCGGCTTTCGCCGGTGCAGACTCCGATGCTTCGCTACGCGAAGCACCTCAGGATAAGGATGGTTGGTCATCATGCGACGACGCTACCAGGCAATTTTGGCAATTTTAGCGTCGAGGGGGTTGGCCCAAAAAGCGGAGGGCTTATCGCACCTGTGACGATGCATTTGGAGCTAAAATTCGGATTCGGTTGGAACGCGAGCAACCGGCTATGGTTGCGGTATGAAAGGCTACTGGACTACCGCATTAGCCCGATCCGCAGCCTCGACAGTCGTTCTGTTCGGTTGGAACCGGCGGACAGTGGGGACAGTCGCATTACTTATCGCCGCTTTGGTGGCCGCTTGGTTTGCGGCAGATCCCGGTATAAATGCAAAAATAATCAGAATGTTGTGGTCAGCATTATTTATCACGTTAGCAACAGCATTATTGTTTGGCGGCGTTTTTGTCAATGAGCAAAAAAAGATATTTGATGAAGTAAATGAAAACTCAATGCATATGACGCTCCCGATTATGAAGCGGCGCGATTGCGGGACGAGTTTAGAATTTACGAAGCTGCTTGTCTTTGGTGCGATGTGGCACCCAAAAATCCTGTGCCCAATGCACAAGCTATGCAGTGGAGAAATGCAATTCTGGAAGCGGTAGAGCGTGGGGAAATAGAGCTTTCTATAAAATCGTGGTACAAAGTACAGAATATGTCTGCAAATCCTTGGCAATATTTTGTAGATCAATCGTATTTTCGTAAAAAAAGACAGCCTGCGGGTTTACGCAGAAAAAATTGGTGCTAGCCCGAAGTTCCTAAACTTAACTTCCGTCGCGTAGGTTTGTCTTGCCGATCCGCTCAATCGTGTTGTCGCTCGCCGAAGTATCCGCGGGGCTTATCGTCTCATCGATACATTAGGTGTCTTGAGCGCCCCCAAAAGTTTGATGCAAAGGAGCCCAAAAATGTCCGTCGTCACCGTCGACCAGCGCGGGCCGGTTTCGGTCATCGCGATCAACCGGCCGGAAAAGCTCAACGCCATCAACAAAGCGGTCGCGGTCGAGCTGCAGCAGGCCTTCGCCGCGTTCGACGCCTCCGAGCAGCGGGTGGCGATCCTCGCCGGCGCCGGCGGCAAGGCGTTCTCGGCCGGCGCTGACGTGACCGACCTGCCGGAATTATGGCGTTGCGTGCCGACGGTGGGGATCAAGACCGAGAAGCCGATCATCGCCGCGGTCGCTGGGTGGTGCATCGGCGGCGGGCTGGTCATGGCGATGATGTGCGACCTCCTGGTCGCGGCCGACAACGCGAAGTTTTCCTACCCCGAGGGCAAGGTCGGGATCACCGGCGGGATGATCGCCGGCCTCGCGGCGCGCATCCCGCACAAGGTGGCGATGGAGATGATGCTGTTGGGCGAGCCGATCGACGCCCAGCGCGCTTACGCGGTGGGGCTGGCGAACCGCGTCGTGCCGGCGGGTGGCGAGATCGACGAGGCGGCGGCGATGGCGGCGAAGATCGTCGACTTGGCGCCGCTGGCGCTGGCGGCGATGAAGCGATTCGTCAATAACGGGGTGCTGCCCAAGGGTCCGGCCGAGCTGGCGGCGATCTATGGATCGCAACTCGGGGCGGTGCGCGACAGCGAGGACGCGAAGGAAGGGGTCGCCGCGTTCAGGGAGAGACGGCGGCCGCGCTACCGCGGACGGTAGCGTTGAGTTGGTCGAAAAAAATCAGGCGGCGAAGAGCTGGAAGGTCTTGGAGCGCTCGATGCGGGCGGCTTCGCGGGCGGCGTTGTAATCGCGCAACGCGGCGCGGTCGGCCTCGGAAACCGCGGCGTGGGTGGGCACCGCGCAAGCCGTCGGGCAACGGGTGATGCCCTTCTTGCGCATGAATTCCGCGATCAATACGTCCTGTTCGTTCTGAGACATGGGGGGTCTCCCGGTTCGCTTAACCTTAATGGCCGCGCATTGGTTACAACCCAACCGGTTAACAACGCGTTAGAGCAAAACGTTCGCAAAAATTTTTTTACGCTCGCCGGAAGGGAGCGGCGATATGGCTTTTTGCGTATTTGCGACATTATAGTTGCGCCGGCGCACAAGAGGGACGGGGCTTGGCCCAATCCGATCTCACCATTCGCTTCTGGGGGGTTCGCGGAAGCATTCCGTGCCCCGGCTCCGAAACGATCCGCTACGGCGGCAACACCTCATGCGTCGAGATACGCTGCGGCCGCCATCTTCTGGTGTTCGACGGCGGCTCCGGACTGCGCCCCCTCGGCAACGCGCTGGTCGCGGGCGGGCGGCCGGTCGACATCGACCTGTTCTATAGCCACACCCATCTCGACCATATCGTCGGGCTGCCGTTTTTCGCGCCCGCCTATTCAGCGGGATGCCGCGTCCGCTTTTGGGCGGGACACCTGAAGCCGGCGGGCTCGGACATCAGATCGGTGCTGGAGCAGATGATGTCGGCGCCGCTGTTCCCCATCCCGATCGACGTGCTGACGGCGCGGCTCGACTTCCGCGATTTCGCCGCCGGCGAAACGTTGACGCCGTATGCCGGGATCAAGCTCGTCACCGCGCCGCTCAACCATCCCGACGGGGCCACCGGCTATCGCGTCGAATTCGCCGGCAAGGTCGTCGCCTATATCACCGACACCGAGCACCACGCCGGGACGAGCGATCCCAACGTGCTGACGCTGATGCGCGGCGCCGACATCGCGATCTACAATTCGACCTATACCGACGAGGAATACACGCGCCACCGGCACTGGGGCCACTCAACCTGGGAAGAGGGCGCGCGGCTCGCCACTGAAGCTAAATGCAAGCAGCTGGTGATCTTTCACCACGATCCCAGCCACACCGACGCAATGCTGGACCAGATCGCCGCCCACGCCGCGAGAGCGAAGCCCGGCACTATCGTCGCGCATGAAGGGCTGATTCTGCAGCCTTGAGGCAACGCGGGCGTCCTACCCGCGTGCAGGCGAGACGCCTGCGGTTCCTATCAATGATACGGGTCGGCGGCGTCGCGCAGGCCGTCGCCGAAGAAGTTGAAGGCAAGCACGGTCACAATCACCGGCACCACCGGCAGCATCAGCCACGGATAGAGCGCGACGACGCTGATGTTCTGCGCTTCGTTCAACAGCACGCCCCAGCTGGTGATCGGCGGGCGCAGACCGAGGCCGAGGAAGGAAAGCGCGGTCTCGCCGAGGATCATGCTGGGGATGACCAGCGTCGCCGAGGCGATCAGATGGCTCATAAAGCTCGGCAACAAGTGCCGGCCGATGATGCGCGCCGGGGTCGCGCCCATCAGCACCGCGGCGGTGCAGAAATCCTCTTCGCGCAGCGACAGCAGCTTCGAGCGCACCGCGCGCGCGAGGTGCGTCCACTCGATCATGCCGAGGATCAGGGTGATGCCGAAATAGACGAGCAGCGGACTCCATGTCACCGGCAGGATCGCGCCCAGCGCCATCCACAGCGGCAGATGCGGGAAGGACTGCACCACCTCGATGCCGCGCTGGATCAGGATATCGGTCCAGCCCCCGTAATAGCCGGCGATGCCGCCGATCAGGATGCCGAGCGTGAAGCTGACCGAGACGCCGATCAGCCCAACCGTCAGCGAAATCCGCGCACCGTAGATGATGCGTGATAAGAGGTCGCGGCCGAGCCGGTCGGTGCCGAGCAGGAAGAGCTGCCCGCCCTCCGCCGGACAGACCAGGTGGAAGCGCATCGGGATGTAGCCCCAGTAGAGGTACTTGTCGCCCCGGCACAGGAAACGCAGCGTCTCGTGCTTTGCCGGGTTCGGGGTGTAGACGCGCTTCAGATGGTCCATGTCGAGCCGGTAGTCGTAGCCCTCGACATAGGGAGCGACGAGGCGGCCGTTGTCGAAAATGTGCACCGTCTGCGGCGGCGCATAGATGAAGTCGGTGTTGCGGGTGTCGAGCGCATAGGGCGCGAGCATTTCGCTGACAAGCGTCGTCGCGTAGAGCGCCAACAGCAGAAACCCGCACGCGACGGCGACGCGGTGGCGCAGCAGCCGCCACCACATGAGGCGCCATTGCGACGCCTG
The DNA here is from genome assembly GCA_963712835.1 of uncultured Alphaproteobacteria bacterium. Classification (GTDB taxonomy): domain Bacteria; phylum Pseudomonadota; class Alphaproteobacteria; order ATCC43930; family CGMCC-115725; genus DATARH01. Next base: position 268,871 of record CAVQJJ010000006.1, read on the forward strand.
GTAGAAACGCGCCTGACCGAGCGACATCGCCTCGACCGACATCGGGTCGAACGGCGCGGTCGACACGTAATGCGGCAGTGGCTCGGCGGTCTCGCCTGGGGTGGGCCGGCGGTCGGCGGGATCGAGGGTGATGTCGGTCATTGCCGGCGCCCCGATTGCAGGCGGATGCGCGGGTCGAGCGTCGCCAGCGCCAGATCGGAGATGAAGACGCCGATCACCGTCAGGAAGCTCAGGAACATCAGGAACGAGCCGGCAAGGTACATGTCCTGGCTGCGCAGCGCGTCGAGCAGCATGGGCCCGGTCGTCGGCAGCGACATCACCACCGAGACGATGATCGCGCCCGAGATCACCTGCGGCAGCAACGAGCCGATATCGCTGATGAACGGGTTGAGCGCCATGCGCAGCGGGTATTTCAGCAGCACCTTGAGCGGGTGAAGGCCCTTGGCGCGAGCGGTCACGACGTATTGTTTCTGCAGCTCATCGAGCAGGTTGGCGCGCAGCCGGCGGATCATGGCGGCGGTGCCGGCGGTGCCGATCACGATCACCGGTATCCAGATATGCGCCAGCACCGAGCCCAGCTTGCCCATGCTCATCGGTCGGTTCAGGTAATTCGGATCCATCAGCCCGCCGACCGAGATGCCGAACCAGACATGGGCGAGATAGACCAGTACCAGGGCTAGGAGGAAACTCGGGGTCGCTAGGCCGAGAAAACCAAGGAAGGTGAGCAGGTAATCGCCGAGGCTGTACTGGTGGGTCGCCGAATAGACGCCGATCGGGAAGGCGACGATATAGGTGAAGAGGATCGTGATGAACGAGACGATGAAGGTCAGCAGCAGGCGGTCGCCGACCACCTTGTTGACCGGCATGTCGTAGAGAAACGAATACCCCATGTCGCCGCGCAACATATTGCCGACCCAATAGAGGTATTGCTTCCAGATCGGCAAATCGAAGCCGTATTCGGCCTTGAGATAGGCGATCTTGGCCATATTGGCATGCTCGCCGGAGCTCTGCAGCTCGGCGATATAGGTCGAGAAGTAGTCGCCCGGCGGAAGGTGAATGATGGTGAAGATCGCGATGCTGATGAGGATCAGGGTCGGGATCATGATCAGGATGCGGTGGACGATGTAGCCGAGCATCAGCCGCTCCTGCGTCCTTCGAGACGCCCGCTGCGCGGGCTCCTCAGAGTCGGACTCAAAATGAAATCGACCCCGTCAAACAATTATCGTCTCCCCCGCGAAAGCGGAGGCCCAGGGCGACCATACCGGCGGGTCAATGGCTTAGCCTCAGCTGACGCTGAAACTTGAACCTCTGCCACGTCGCTCGCCCCTAGGTTCCCGCTTTCGCGGGAAAGACGAAGAACCCAGCCCATCGGAAACGTTGAATTCATTTCAAGTCAGCCTCTTGGCCCCCATAGGCCCCGGCCTTCGCCGGGGTGGTACGGTAGCGAATACCGCCATCTTCATTTTTCGCTGCCAGTCACCTCGGCGGTCGAGCCGCCGCCCGGCTCGGCGAACCAGAACCCGTCGGGTTTATAGATGCCGAACTGCGCGCCGGGATCCCAGTTGTAGATGCCGTCGGTCGGCACGTTGCGCAGCCGGTCGTTGACCACGACCGGCTGCAGCACGCCCGCGACGGTGCCCATCGTGAACACCTGATCCGACCAGATCGACAGCATCTGGTGCCAAATCTTCGCCTGATCGTCCGCGTCGGTAGTGGCGAGCCAATCGTGGTAAAGCTGGAGGAGCTGCTTCGCCGCGGGCAGTGCGGGCGGCTCGCCCGACTTACCCTTGGTCTCGGCGTATTCGCCCCATTTCGGCCATTCGAGCTGTTCCTGGCTGGTCGGCGCGAACTCGTTGGGCGCCATCGCCGCGGTGGCGAGGCCGTTCTCGATGCCCTTGTCGAACGACATCTGCGCCTCGCCGGAGAACACGCGGCGGCGGAACAGCGTCAGCTGCGCCGGTTTCGAGTAGAGCTGCACGCCGATATGACGCCAGGAATCGCGGATCAGCTCGAGCATGTCCGATTTCTCGGTCGATTCGCCCGAATCCTCGACGGTAATCGCGCAAGGCCGGCCATCCGGCAGCATGCGCATGCCGTCGGAATCCTTGGTGGTGAGGCCGATCTGGTCGAGCAGCGAATTGGCCTGGTCGAGATTGTAATTCGACCAGTCGCGGTATTCAGCGCGGAACAGCGGGCTTTGCGGCAGCACCGTATTCTGGCCCTCGATCGCCAGCCCGAAATAGAGCGCCTGGTTGATCTCGTGCCGATCGATCGCCAGCGACAGCGCGCGGCGAAAGCGCACGTCGCGCATCAGCTTTTGCCATTCCGGGTCGGCGACATTGAGATTGGGATAGAGGGCGAGCTGGCTGCCCGGCCCGGTGCGCCACAGCCGCACGTGGTATCCGCCCGCCGCCTCGCCGGCCTTGAGGAAGGTATAGTCGTTGAAGCTCAGATAGCGCGCCTGCAGGTCGCTCTCGCCGGCGCCGGTCTTGGCCGGAATGATCTGTGAGGCGGCGATGGTGAAGATCACCCGGTCGATATAGGGCAGCTGGTGGCCGGCGCCGTCTACCCGGTAATAATACGGGTTGCGCTCGAAGATGATGCGGTCGGCGGGAAGCTTGGTCTTGAGCACCCAGGGGTCGAGCGTCGGCAGCTTGGGATTTTCGTTGTGATAGGGATTGTAAAGCTTGGTGTGGAGCGCCGCCCAATCGCGTACCCCGGCATCCTTGACCAGCTCCGCGAGCTTCGTCGGGTCGGCGTACTTGCTGTTGAACTGTTTCAGGTAGTGCGCCGGCGCATAGATGAACATCGGGTCGGGCCCAGCCAGCGCCGGCAGGAACAGCGGGTTGGGCTTGTCCCAGGTGTAGCGCACCGTCGCCGGGTCGATGACCTCGAATTTCGGCGGCTGCCCATCGACCAGCATCTGCAACGGCAGCCCGGAAGGCGACAACTGCGAATTGTTGGCGATGTCCTCAAACCAGTAGCGGAAGTCCTCGGTGGTGAAGGGCTGACCATCCGACCATTTGTGGCCTGGCCGCAGGTGCATCGTGAAACTGCGCCCCTCCTGGACATCGACGCCGAGCAGGATGTCGGGGACGATGGCGAGCCCCGGCGTGTAGTCGACAAGCCTGGCGTAGCCGTAGACGACCATCATCCTGGTGTCCTTGGGGCTCGCCATCAGCATGCGCAAATCGCCGCCCGGCTTGCCGAGCGTTTCGAGCTCGGCGAGCGCCGGCTCGCTCGGGATGCGCTGCGTCACCGGCGGCAGCTTGCCGGCCGCCACCTCCTTCTGGAAATAGGGCGTCTCCTGCAGGGCCGCCTCGGCGCCGCCGGTCGCGAAGAGCAGGAGCGCACCGAGCGCGCAGGCGAGTAACCGCCTCATTTGCCCGCCGCCAGCTTCATTTCGCGCTCGGCCATGACCGGCTTGGCGGTCGCTTCGACGAAATGTTGGGGCCCGACCTCGATGAGCCGCGGCGGGTTGCTCGGGTCACGGCGGAACGGCTCCGGCCAGGCCGTCGGGTCGGACGCCTTGTCCTCCATCAGCCGCTCGAAATCGAGCCGGTGCGCGAGGTCGGGCGCCGGCACCGCGGCGAGCAGCGTCTGGGTGTAGGGGTGGACGGGATCGCGGAACAGGACGCCGCGCCCGGCAATCTCGACGATCCGCCCGGCGCACATCACCGCGACCCGGTCGGCGATGTAATCGACCACCGCCAGATTGTGCGAAATGAAGAGATAGGTGAGGCCGAGCTTTTCCTTGAGGTCGATCAGGAGGTTGAGCACTTGCGCCTGGATCGACACATCGAGCGCCGAGACCGGCTCGTCGCAGATCACCAGATCGGGACGCAGCGCCAGGGCGCGGGCGATGCCGATGCGCTGGCGCTGGCCGCCCGAAAAGCTGTGCGGATAGCGGCGCAGATGGCGCGGGTCGAGCCCGACGAGATTGGCCAGCTCGCCGACGATCTCGCGCCGCGACGTCGCGGTGCCGATGCCGTGGATGACGAGCGGCTCGCCGATGATGTCGGCGACGGTCATACGCGGGTTCAGCGAGCCGAACGGGTCTTGGAAGATGAACTGCACCTTGCGGCGGAACTGTTTCAGGTCGTCGCCGTCGAGCGCGAGCACGTCCCAGCTCTTGTCGCGGTCGTTGAAGACGACGCTGCCGCTGTCGGGCGTCACCGCGCGCAGCAGCATCTTCGACAGCGTGGTCTTGCCGCAGCCGCTTTCGCCGACGAGCCCCAGGCATTCGCCGCGCGCGATCTTGAGGCTGACGCCATCGACCGCGACGATGCGGGTCGAACTGGCCCCGCCGAAAATGCCCGAGCGGCGCAGGCCATAGCTCTTTTTGAGGCCGGCGCATTCGAGCAGCGGCGCGCCGCCACTCTTGGGCCGGGCCTCCTGGTCGGCCATCAAGTAAGGTGCGTCGCCGGCCGGGATCTCGCGGATCGGCACCAGGCGCTCGCCGGGCTTCATGTCGAAACGCGGCACCGCGCGCAGCAGCGCCTTGAGGTAAGGATGCTCGGCGTGGCGAAAGATGTCGTCGAGCGAGCCTGCTTCCATGACCTCGCCGTGGTACATCACGACGATCTCCTCGGCGATGTTGGCGACGACGCCAAGATCGTGGGTGATGAGCAGCACCGCCATGTTCAATTCGTGCTGCAGCTCGACGACGAGCTTCAGGATCTGCGCCTGGATCGTCACGTCGAGCGCGGTCGTCGGCTCGTCGAGGATCAAGAGCGCCGGGCGGCAGACCAGCGCCATCGCGATCATTGCCCGCTGGCGCAAGCCGCCCGACAGCTCGAACGGATAGCTGCGCCAGGCGCGCGCCGGGTCGGGGAAACCGACAAGGCGCAGCATGTCGACGCCCATCTCCTGCAGCTCGGCGCCGGTGCAGCCGCGATGCAGCGCGAGCGCCTCGCCGACCTGGTTGCCGACCGTGTGCAGCGGCGACAGCGAACTCATCGGCTCCTGAAAGACGATCGAGATGCTGCCGCCGCGCAGCGCGCGCATCTCCGCGCCGTCGGCAGCGAGCACGGCAAGGTCGACCGGGCCCTGCGCGTCGCGCGGGTCGTCGAACAGGATCTGTCCGCCGGCGATATGGCCGTTGCGCGGGAGGATGCGCAGGATCGCTTGGCTGACGGTGGACTTGCCCGAACCCGACTCGCCGACGATCGCGACGGTCGAGCCCTGCCCGATGCGGAACGACAGGTTCTTGACGGCGTCGATATGCCCGCCCGGGGTCGTGAAGCGCACCGAGAGGTCGCGGACCTGAAGCAAGTTACTCATCGCGCCGGCACCCTGACGCCGAGCGCCTGGAGGTTGGCGGCGGTGGCGTCGCTCAATTCGAGGCCGCGCTCGGCGGCGGCATGCGCCGCCCGGCGCGCCAGCTGCTCGAAGCCGTCAATGCGGCTGTCGAGGCTGAGGCGGGCGGAGCCGGCGCGCAGCTCCAGCTGCATCCAGCCGCTCTTGCGGTCGCGCCGGGTCGAGTAATAGGCGAGCTTCACGCGGTCGAGCTCGGCCCACGGGATGACCGCACGCCGCAAGCCGCTGGCGCGCAGCGCGGCATCGTCCATGTCGATCCCGGTGCCGTGGCGCAGCGCGGTGCGGATCGCGAAGGCGCCGAAGATCGCCGCGAAGCCGGCGAGGACCACCGTCGCGACATCGCCCAGCGACACGGTGGCGAGGATGAACAGGGTAGGCGCGAGCCCAGCCGCGCCGCGCAGGTAATCGCCAACCATCGCCGAGGCGGGATAGGCGAAGTGGGCGGCGTTTTCCGGCAGGGCGCCGGCGGCGTCGAGCTGGGTCATGGCGCGAGCTCGCGAATATCGACCCAGAGCGCCGCCGGGTGCGTCGCAACGATCTCGCCGAGGCGGCCGAGAAACGCCTCGGTCGCGCGGTCCATCACCAAATGATGTGTCAGCAGCCCCACCGCGCCGCGCTTCCCCACGCGTTCCTCACGCAGCACGCCGGCTAGGCGGCCCAGCGCCAGCGCGTCGCCGACAAAGCCGCAACCGTGCCGCCAGTCGACGACGTCGAGATGAACATCGATGGCGGCGATCCCCCCCATGGTCCCCTGGGTCGGCATCGTTTTGCGCGGCGCGATCTGCGAGATCGCGACGAATTCCGCCTCCCCAAGGAGGGGTACGAAGCGGTCGGCGAAGCGGTTCCACGGCGGCACGAACACCCTGAGCGCCCGCTGGCCGAACAGCGCGCGAAGCTGCTTGCGGCCCTCGTCGAGCTCATCGGCGACCTCGACCGGGTGCCGTTCCGGCGGGTATTCGCTCTTCTTGCCTCCATGGGAGTTTTCTGCGGCGTGGTTGGCGTGGCACCAGCCGTGATGCAGCACCGTCACCTGCGGATAGCCGTCAAGCGCGGCGGCAAGCTCGCGCTTCGCATCCGCCGGGATCACCGCCAGCGCCAGCGGCGCGGGGCCGGCAAGCGCCAGCAGCCGGTCGAGCTGAGGGGTCGGGGCGACGGCGTCGTCGTCACGCCACCAAAGCTGCGCGACCAACCCGGCTTCCTCCCAACGATCCAGCTCATCGACCAGATCGACCCATTCGGCGCTTTTCGCCGCTGCGACGCGCGGCAGATAAGTCATCGGCCGATGATACCGCCCAAAGCGCCAGCTAAAAAGCCTCGGAAGCGGATCATTTTGCGAGCAGCCCGACGATCAGCGCCGTCGAACGGCGCGCGCCGTCGGTATCGAGCGCGATCGAGGCGGGTTCGGACGACGCGGCGCGCTCGATCGCGGCGGCGAGCGAGGCCGCGTCGAGCTCCCTTTCGCGCAGCAGCACCGCCGCGCCGCGCGCCGCCAGATGCTCGGCGCGGATGAGCTGCTCGGTCTCGCGTTCGGCGGCGAACGGCACCAGCACGGCCCTCGCTTTCGCGGCTAGAATGTCCAGCACCGTGTTGTAGCCGGCTTGGCTGACCGAGACATGACAGGCGCGCAGCAGCGACGCGAAGTCGCGGCGGAAACGCTCGACGATGAGGCCGGGCGGCGCGGCGGCGCGAATCTCGGCGAGATCGGCATCGGAAAGCGCGGTGCCGGTGAGAATGCGCCAGGTTTTGGTCGGCAGGCACCCTCGCCTGCGGGCTTCGATCGCGGCCTGCATCAAGGCGCGGCCAGCCGCGCCGCCACCGCCAACGGAGATCAGGATGTCGTCGTCTTCATTCCCTCTCCGCCCATTGGGGGGAGAGGGTGCCCGAAGCTTTGCCGAGGGCGGGTGACGTGGGAATGCTCCGGCGCTTCCGGAATCCCCTGCCTCACCCCGGCCCTCTCCACCCCCGGGGGTGGAGAGGGAAACGGTAGCGACGTAACCGGTATAGTGCAGTCGGTCGGCGATTTCGGGCGCCGCCGGAAAGGCCGCGTCGAACGGGATGAAGCCGGGATCGCCATGCACCAGCACGGCGTCGAAATCACCCCGCACACGGGCGACGATGGCGGCAAGGCGTTCCGGATCGGCCCGTACGGTAGGAATGTCGCGCACCGAGCAGATGATCTTCGCGCCCGCGCCGCGGGCGGCGGCGATGAGCGGGTCGAGCTCGAAGCGGAAGGCGCGGCGCGCGAACGGGAAGCCCTCGATGACCACCGCGTCGGGCCGCGCGGTGTTGAACGCGCAGAGCAGCGCGGTGCGGCGCTGCTCGCGCAGCGCGTCGGTGACGAGCTCGCCCGCCGCGTCGACCAGCGCGAAACTCGCGTCGCGCGAGCGGATCGCCGGCAGTTGGACAATGTCGATGCCGCCGCCGCAGGTGATTTCGGGCAGCGGAGGCCCGCCTTGCACGAGGGTCACGGCGAGGCCGGCGTCGGCCAGCGCCTCGGCAATGCGCAACGAGCGCTGCAGATGGCCAATGCCGAGCAGGTACTGAACGTGGAAGAGGACGCTTGGCATTAGCCGTTCAACGAAATGTTGAGGCGGTCGACGCTCGGCCGGCCGGCGGCGTCGAGGCGGAACAAATGCGCCGACGACCAGTCAAGGCGAAAAGGCGGCTTGCCAAGCATGTCCCAGCCGGTGGCGCGCGCGAAGACGGCGCGGATGACGCCCTTGTGGGTGACCGCGGCGGTCGGCGCGCCTGAAGCGGCGATCTCGGCGAGTAGCGGCGCGACCCGCGCCTGCACCTCACGCGGGGTTTCGCCGCCGGGGGCGCGGAAATCGAAACCCTGCGCCTCCAGCTCGTCGATATCGGCGAAGGTCGAGCGCAGCTCGCGCAGCGTGTGCCCCTCCCACTCGCCCCAGGTCATTTCGGTCAGGCGATCATCGAGGTGCGGCTCGATGCCCAAGAGAGCGGCGGTTTCCCGCGCCCGGCCGAGCGGGCTCGACAGGAAACGATAGCCGGCGAGTTCGGGCGGCAAGCGCCAATCGGGGATCGCATCGCGGTCGAGCGGCGTGTCGCGCCGCCCCTGCAACCTGCCGTCGCGGTTCCACACCGTCGGCATGTGGCGGATAAGCGCGAGGGTGGTCACGCCGCGTGCGCTCTCGTCAGCGCCGCGATGATGTCGCCGAGCCGCGCCGCGGCGGCCGGCAGATCGTGCTCGCGGCGCACCTTGTCGCGCGCCGCTTTACCCATCGTGGCACAGCGCGCGGGGTCGGCGATGAGGGCGCGCAGCGAAGCGGCGAAGGCCGCGTCATCGCCGGGCGGGGCGAGCAGGCCGGTGACGCCGTTAGCGACGATGTCACCGACCCCGCCGCTGGCGCCGGCGACGGCCGGCAGGCCGCTCGCCTGGGCTTCGAGCAGGGCCATGCCGAACGCCTCGTTGATCGCCGGCCAGACGAAAACATCGGCCGCCGCGAGGCGCGCGACGATCGCGGCTTCGTCGAGCGCGCCGGCATAGACGACGCGGTCGCCGAGCGGCGCCAGCGCGGCGTGCACCTCGGCACGCGCCGGGCCGTCACCGATCACCTCAAGGGTCCAGTCGCGGTCGAGAACTCGCGCCAGCGCCGCGCCGAGCACGCAATAGGAGGCCAGCTTGTCGCCCGGCCGCATCATCGCGACGGTGATGAGGCGCGGCGGGCCCCCCCACCCCATCCCAAGGGGGGAGGAGGTTCTGTAGGCACTGGCATCGAGGAACGGGGCGAGCAAGACAAAGCGGTCAGGAGCGGCCAGCAGCGGCAGCACGCCCTCGCGGTCGGCGGTGTTGAGGCCGAGCACACGGTCGGCGCGGCGCAGCGCCGCCTCGACCGCGCGGTGGCCGATATCCCACGGGCCACCGGCGCGCTTCGCGGCGAACGACGCCTCGGCGACAACATAGGGGATGGCGAGCGCCGTCGACACCGCCGGACCGATCCAGTCGGGCGCCTTGTAATGGAGGTGGTAGGTGAGCCACAGGCCGGGCGCGGCGTCGGGCCGGGCGCGCCAGCGATCGATCAGCCGCTCGGCGGCCTGGCGGCCATGCGCGGCAAGCTTTTTCTGGCGGAACGCGCGGCCGATCGGGTCGAAGCTGCGCAGGTGCGAGGCCAGCACCGGTTCGTGCCCCGCGAGGCGCAGCGCCTCGATCAGCAGACGGGCGACCCGGCGGTCTCCCGACGGCGTCTCATGGTCGGGCGGCTTCAACGGCGCGTAAAACGCGATGCGCATGGCTTACAATACAAGACCCTGTCGGTCATTCCGCCGCGCGAACCATTGCCGGCAGTTCCAGCCCGAACCATTCCGCAAGCTCGTCGGCGGAGCGATCGGCGTCGAACGCGGCGCGGACAAGCCGCTCGCCATCCTGGCCGAGCTGGCGGCGCAGCCGCGGGTCGGAGATCAGCCGCTCCAGCGCCGCGGCCAGCGCCGGCGGATCGCCGGGCGGGGCGAGAAGTCCCGTCTTAGCATGCTCGATCAGCTCGGGAATGCCGGAGAGCCGTGTCGCGACGCAGGCAAGGCCCTGGCTTTGGGCCTCTATCAGCACATTGGGCAAGCCGTCGCGGTCGCCGTCGGGCGCCACCTTGGCCGCCAGCACGAAGATGTCGGCGTCGCGATAGGCGGCCAGCACCTCGGGCTGCGAGCGTGCGCCGTGCCACTCGATGCGTTCGGCGAGGCCGAGCCGGGCTGCCCGCGCTTTCAGCTCGCCGGCGAGAGGGCCGCCACCGATATGCACAAAGCGCCAATAGAGGTTGCGCGGCAGCAGAGCCAAGGCCGCGAGCAGATCGTCATAACCCTTTTTCGCCACGGCGCGACCGACCGACAAGATCACCACAAGTTGGGCTGGGTTACGGCCGTCGGCATTCAAGGCTCGACGCACCGCCGGCGAAAAGCGATCGAGCGCCAGACCGTGGTAGCACAGGCGCACCGCACCAGGCTCCGGAGCAAGCGCCGCGAGGTGCGCATGAGCCAGGGCAGTGCAGGTTACGGCCCAAGCGGCGTCCGCCAGCTTTTCCCGCTTCTCCCATTCGGGCGTGGTCCAGATGTCCTTGGCGTGCGCCGAAACGCTCCATTCGCGGCCGGCCATCATCGCCGCGTAGCGCGTCACCGAGGCCGGGGTGTGGAGGAAATGCGCGTGCAGCCAATCGATGTCCGGCGGCAGCTCGGCCGCGAGCACCAGCGCCTGGCCAAAGCGGCGCACGCGGTTGGGCGTCTTGTCGCGCAAGAGATCGGCGAGCCAGGTGTGCCGCGCCGCCTTGTAGCCGGGCAGGCGTCTCGCGGCACGCCAGCCGCGCCAGACGCGCAGCGGCTCCTGATAGAGGTATTCCGGCAAATAAAGCCGCTCGGCCGCGATCTCGGCATGCACCGGATGCGTCGTCTTGTCGGTCGGGTGACGCAGGGAGACGATCAGTATCTTCAGGCCGCGCCGTTCGAGACCACGGATTTCCTCGGCAATAAAGGTCTCCGACAGGCGCGGATAGCCCTTGAGGACAAAGGCCACACGTCCCCCTGGGGCTACACGTCCCCCTGGGGCTACACGTCCCCCTGGGGCCACACGTCCCCCTGGGGCCACACGCCCCCCTGGGGCGACACGGCGCAGCCGCCGACGGTTCCCCCTCATGCGTTGCGCCGCAGCTCGGCCGGAAAGCGTGTGTGGCGGCCGCGGTCGAGCCACTTGCCCGCCAGCTTGTTGACGTTGGGCATGCCGTCGAGCAAGCCCGGCACGACCACCGAGGAGGGCGGCGCCTGCTGGGTCAACTGCAGCAGCGCGGCAGCCATGCGGGCGGGATCGCGCGCGCTGTCGTCGGACAGCATCGCGACAAGACCCAGTTCGGCGGCCCGGCGGGCGCGGATGTACTGTTCGAGGCGCGGCTCGGTGCGCGGCAGGATCAGCGCCGGTTTGTCGAACGACAAGATCTCGCAGAACGTGTTGTAGCCGCCCATCGCGACGACGCCCTTGGCGCGCGCCATCAAGGCTTCGAGCCGGGCGTCGAAGGTGATCGCCCGCACTTTCGACAGGCGCGCGGTGCGGGCATCGTAGGCGGTCTGGCGCTCGGGCAGCATGAACGGGCCGTAGACGATCAGCGCCGGCGGCAGCGGACCGGGGTCGTGCTCGTAGGCGGCGAGCACGTAATCGACCATGTCGTCGCCGTCGCCGCCGCCGCCCGCGGTCACCAGCAGAAAATCGCCGTCGGGCAGGCCGCGAATATCGACATTGGCGGCGGCAGCCTCACCGACCCGGCGGCGCAGATAACCGGTATAGACCATGCGGTGCCGCACGCTGCGCGGCAGGTCGATGCCCTCGAGCGGATCGCAAATCTGCGGCAGGCCATACACCCAGAGTTCGTCGTAATATTCGGCGAGCGCCGGCGCGACGTTCTTGCGCTCCCATTCGGTTTCGAGCGCCAGCGGATCGTCCATCACGTCGCGCAGGCCGAGGATCAAGGGGGTGCCGCGCTCGCGCAACAGATCGAGCGTCGGCCGCACCTCGCCGCGCAGCCCGAGCGGCTCCTTGTCGACGATGAAAAGGTCGGGATCGAAAATATCGGCCGTGTGATGGATGATCGAAGAGCGCATCGCCAACGTCTCTTCGATGTCGATATGCAAGGAGAGTGACACGTATTCGCCGTTGCGCAGCTTGATTACGCCGGGAATACGCACAAAATCCACCCGCGACCGAAAATCGAAGCTGCCGATGATCGGCGATCCCGATAGGATCAGCACCGATACTGAAGCATGAGCTTCGACAAGCGAATGGGCAATCGCACGGCAACGCCGCAGATGACCAAGACCAAAACTGTCGTGGCTGTAGATCAGAACACGCTTGTGGTCGCGCCGTTGGGGCATGCGGCGCCTCCTTTGCTGTCGACCGCGCGCACTATTACACGGGCGTGCTGGACGTGCGAAATGCTCTTTTATGGCGAGAAGCGGCGATGACCGTGGCCGCTCCGGCAACCGACGCAAGCGAACAGCGGCGCGTTCCCGACGCTGAAATGGCGTCGACGGAACCGCCGATCAAGCCGGCGCCGGCGATCGAGGACAGTATCGAGCCCTCGGTCTACCGCTTCATCGTGCGTCACAGCCTCAGGCAGCAGATCATGCTGCTGATCCTTACGCTGGCGTCGTTTCCGTTTCTTTACTACTCGCTCGAGCTGCCGAAGACGATTGTCAACCGGGCGATCGGCGGCAAGCACTTCCCGCAACCCTTCCTTGGGATGCAGTTCGACCAGATCCCCTATCTGATGACGCTGTGCGGGGTGTTCCTGGCGCTGGTCTTCATCAACGGCGCATTCAAGTATTACATCAACACGTTCAAGGGGCAGCTCGGCGAGCGCATGCTGCGCCGCTTTCGCTATGCGCTTTACCTGCGGCTCCTGCGCTTCCCGCCGTCCTATTTCCAGAAGACCTCGTCGGCGCAAATCATCCCGATGATCACCACCGAGTGCGAGCAACTCGGCGGCTTTATCGGCGACGCGTTCGTGCTGCCGGCGTTTCAGGGCGGAACGCTGCTGACGCTCATCTTCTTCATGTTCATGCAGGACCCGATCCTCGGGTCGGCCGCGGTCGCGCTCTACCCACTCCAGGGCTACATCATCCCCAAGCTGCAGCGCATCGTGAACCAGCTCGGCAAGCGCCGCATCCGCCAGGTGCGCGTGGTCGCCGACCGGGTTCAGGAATCGGCCGCCGGCATATCCGAAATCCAGGCCAACGACACCGTGAAGCTGAATCTCAGCAGCTTCGCGCACCTGCTCGGCTCAATCTACGACATCCGTTTCGAAATCTACCGGCGCAAGTTTTTCGTCAAGTTTCTCAATAACTTCATCGGGCAGCTGACGCCGTTCTTCTTCTATGCGATCGGCGGCTATCTGGTGATCACGGGGCCGCTGTCGTTCGGCGCGTTGGTCGCGGTGCTCGCCGCCTACAAGGATTTGGCGTCACCGTGGAAGGAGTTGCTGGATTTCTACCAGAACAACCAGAACTCGCGGATCACCTACGACCAGATCGTCGAGCAGTTCGCGCCGACCAACATGGTCGATCCCGAGGTGCTGCTGGCCGAACCGGAAACGATCCCGCACCTCAGCGGCGAGCTGGCCGTCACCAATCTGTCGCTCGCCGGCGACGACAAGCGGCGCACCGTCGATGCGGTCAATTTCACCCTCGCGCTCGACGAGCATGTCGCGGTGATCGGCCAGGCCGGCGGCGGCAAGGAAGATCTGGCGGTGCTGCTGGCCCGGCTGACGCAGCCCAGCACCGGGCGGATCGAGGTCGGTGGGGTCGATCTCGCCAAGCAGCCGCTCGCCGTCGTGGGCCGGCGCATCGGCTATGTCAGCGGGACGCCGTATCTGTTCACCGGGACGCTGCGCGACAATCTGCTGCTCGGCCTGCGTCATTACCCGGTGCGGCCGGGCACTTACGGCGAGGAACTCGCCAAGCAGCGCGCCAAGGAGCTGGCCGAGGCGAGCCGCGCCGGCAATATCGATTTCGACATCGGTGCCGATTGGATCGACTACGCCGGCGCCGGCGTCGCCGACGGGCAGGAGCTGACGCTACGTATCGTTGAAGTGCTGCGGCTGCTCGGCTTCGAGGAGGGCGTTTACGGCATCGGTCTGCGTGGCCGGGTCGACCCCGCGGTCAACCCCGAACTGGCGGCGCGATTGCTGGAGGCGCGCAAGGCGCTTTCGGAGCGCCTCGTGCGCGACGGCATCACCAGCTACGTCGAGACCTACGATCCCGAGCGCTACAACACCAACGCCACGGTGGCCGAGAACCTGTTGTTCGGGACGCCGATCGGTCCGGTTTTCGATTTCGACGCGCTCGCCGACAACAGCTACGTACGCCGCGTGCTCGACAAGGCTGGACTGACCGACGACCTCGTGACGGCGGGGCGCGAGATCGCCGCGCGAACCTTCGAGTTCGTCACCGAGCTGCCGCCGGACCTGTTCGAGGAATACAGCCTCATCGGCACCGACGATCTGTCCGAGTTCAAGGCGATCCTCACCGCCGTCGATGGGCACGACGTCAAGGACATGACCGAGGAGCAGCGCGGCAAGCTGTTGTCGCTGCCGCTCAGGCTAGTCGTCGCCAAGCATCGTCTCGACGTCATCGACGAGCGCATGCAGCAACAGCTGCTCGAAGCGCGGCGGGTGTTCCGCGACGAGCTGCCGGCGGAGTCGCGCGACCAGATCGCGTTCTTCGATCCCGCCGCATACAACGCCGCCGCCTCGTTGCAGGACAACATCCTGTTCGGCAAGATCGCCCAGGGGGAAGCCGACGCGACACAGCGCGTGCCGGCGGTGCTCGGCGAGGTGCTCGACGACATGTCGCTGCGCCCGGCGATCATCGATGTCGGGCTCGACTACAATGTTGGCACCGCGGGATCGCGGTTGTCGCTCGGCCAGCGGCAGCGCGCCGCGATTGCGCGAGCCGTGCTGAAGCGGCCGGACATGATGATCCTCAACGAGGCCACGACCGCGCTCGACGGCCCGGCGCAGGCCAAGGTCATGGAAGGGCTCTTCCAGGAATTCGAGGGGCGCTGCCTGGTCTGGGTCTTGCACCGCGCCAGCCTCGCGCGCAACTTCGACCGGGTGCTGGTGATGAGCGCCGGCAAGCTCCAGGAGCAGGGCCGGTTCGCCGAGCTCGACCACAAGGATTCGCTGACCACCATGCTGATGGCGGCGGAATGAACAAAAAGCCGAGCGGAACGGGAGGGATGCAGTGACGGTGCAGCAGGAATTCGAGGTGCTCCGGCGAGTGCCGTTCTTCGCCGAGATCGAGCCGCCCAAGCTGAAGGCGCTCGCCTATGTCAGCGAGCGGGTCGGGTTCGACGACAACAAGATCCTCTTCCGCCAGGGCGATCCCGGCGACGCGGCCTATCTGATCATCGAGGGCGAAGCCGACATCGTGCTGGAGGACCCGGTGGCGGGTCCGGTCACCGTCGCGACGCTGCACGCCAACGAGCTGGTCGGTGAGATGTCCATCCTCACCAGCGAGCCGCGCAACGCCACGGTGCGCGCCAAGGGACGGCTGGTCGCGCTGCGCATTGGCAAGGACCCGTTCATGCGCATGGTGCGCGAGTTTCCCTCGATGGCGGTGTCGGTCATGCAGGAGCTGGCGCACCGGGTGAACGACACCAACAACCAGCTGCGCGCGGCGCGCAGCGAGCTCAGCCAGCTGCGCGCCAAGACGCCCGCCAACGCGGCCTGATGCCGGGTGGGTGAAGCGGCGGCAATGAGCGGGGGCGCGTAAGTCGGCTCGACAGTTTCATCCGCCGGCTCGAAGCGCAGCGCGCCGTGCTCAACCATGCCGCCGAACTGATTGCCGGGCTCGACGGGCCGATCCTCGAGCTGGGCCTCGGCAACGGCCGCACCTACGATCATCTGCGCGAGCTTTTTCCACAACGCGACATCTATGTCTGCGAGCGCCGGGTCGCGGCGCATCCCGACTGCATCCCGCCCGACCACCTGCTGTTGCTCGGCGATATGTTCGAGACCCTGCCGGCGGCGCGCGGCAAGCTCGGCGGCCGGGCGGCGCTCGCCCATTTCGATGCCGGGACGGGCGACGTGGCGGGCAATTTGCGGTTGGCGGCGGGGCTCCGCCCGCTGATCCTGCCGCTGCTGCGTGCCGGCGCGGTGCTCGCGACGCAGCAGGCGATGGACGGGCCGGAGCTGGCGGCATTGGAATTGCCCGACGGTGTGCCGGCGGGGCGGTATTATTTGTATCGGCGAACCTAAATCACCATCCCGGCGAAAGCCGGGACCCATATCTCCGCTGCTCGTGAAGCCGGGGTGGTAGGCTCGCAATCAAATATCCAATTCCACCATCACCGGGACGTGGTCGGAGGTTTGCGTCCAGTCGCGGGTCTCGCGGAAGATGCGGTGGCTCTTGAGTGAACCCACTAACGCCGGCGTCACCCAGATATGGTCCAGCCGGCGGCCGCGGTCGGAAGCGGCCCAGTCGCGGTTGCGGTAGCTCCACCAGGTGTAGAGCTTCTGGTCGGACGGCACGAAATGCCGGACCGCGTCGACAAAGCCGCCGGCCGCCTGGAGCTTGCCGAGCTTTGCGACCTCGATCGGGGTGTGGCTGACCACGCTCAAGAGCTGCTTGTGCGACCACACGTCTTGTTCCAGAGGGGCGATGTTGAGGTCGCCGACGGCGATCGCCTTGCGGGCGCGGTCGTGCGTCGCGAACCACGCGGTCAGCTCGTCGAGGAACTGGAGCTTGTGGGCGAATTTCGGGTTGACCGCGGGGTCGGGTTCGTCGCCGCCGGCCGGGATGTAGATGTTGTGCAGCTCGATCCCGCCGGGCAGCTCGACGATGGCATGCCGGCAATCGCTGCGCTCGCACCAGGCGCGGGTCGCGACGCTGGGGAACGGCGCCTTGGCGAGGATCGCGACGCCGTTATAGCCCTTCATTCCATGCATGTGGATGTGCTCGTAGCCGAGCTCGGCGAAAGGCTCGCGGGGGAAGAGCTCATCCGGAGTCTTGGTCTCCTGGAGGCAAAGAACGTCGGGCCGCGCCTCGGTCAAGAGGCGGCATACATTGTCGGCCCTGAGCCGCACCGAATTGATGTTCCAGGTGATGAGGCGCAGCGTCATCGCGTTAACGATCCGATCAACCCAAGGGCGGGGAAAATTGCGGCGAATAGACCATGCGATATCTGCCGCTTGCAATCGCGCCATCGAGGGGAGGTGCGTCCTTGGAGACGGTCCCCATCGGACAAGTCCGGTGATCCCTCCCCAGATGCGGGGGCGGCTTTATCGGCTTGAAGGCCGCACGATTGGGGTGAAGACCGTCCCAGCGGGCGATGCCCGCCGAGCCGATAAAAGATTATTGAGACTCAAACAAATAGCGCCCGGTCTGGGGGGGAGACCGGGCGCCAGCTTGTCAGAAGCGCTTGGGGGAGATCCGGACCCGCAGGGGAAACGGGGCCGGAATTAAGAGGACTTGGTGTCCTCTCCGCTTCTGGACTCCCAAGTGGGGATCGTTGGGGTCGGGGCGAAATGCAATTCGTGCATGTGTCCGCAGCGGAAAACGCATGCGGAACGAGGGAACCAAATACGTTTGAGGATGTGTGCTAGGCAGCGCGCCGTTTTTGCGAATTTCCCGAAGCCGCCACTTGGCGGCACGCATCGCCGAATGCGGCGAACAAGGCGCGCGACACCGGGTTGTCGAGCGGCTTGTATTCCGGGTGCCACTGCACGCCGACGACAAATCGCGCACCCGGCAGGCTCACCGCCTCGATGAGGCCATCGGGCGCGACGGCCTCGACCACGAGCCCCGGGGCGGGCTGATCGACACCTTGCCCGTGCAGCGAGTTGACCATGATCTCCGTGGTGCCGGCAAGCTTGGCGAAAAACCCGTCCGGCGCCAGCGCGACCGGATGGCAGGGGCCGTAGCGCTCGTCCATGGTCATTTCCATGATCCGCTTGACGTCGCGGCCGCGGCGATGCACCTCGCCGCCCGGCCGCTCGCCAATCCGCTGGTGCAGCGTACCGCCCAGCGCCACGTTCAATTCCTGGATACCCCGGCAGATGGCCAGCACCGGCAGGTCGCGGGCCACCGCCTCGCGAATCAGCGGCAGCGTGGTGGCATCGCGGTCGGGGTCGTGCAGCGTGCCCTCGCGGCTCGGCGGGCCTTTGTAATGATGCGGCTCGACATTGGAGGGGCTGCCGGTCAGCAGCAGCCCGTGGATCGCGTCGAGCAACGTGTCGCAGCACAGCTTGTCGCCGATCGAGGGTACGAGAATCGGCATGCAGCCGGCCGCGTCGACCACCGCGTGCGGATAGCGCACCACGGCGGTGTACATCAGTCGCTCATTATGTTCGCGGTAACAGGTCGGAATCGCCACCAGCGGCGCGCGGAGAGACATCAGAGTCGGCTCAAGCTATTGTTCGTGCGGTCATTTCTTCGGCACCTAATACGGATCATGATACTGGAACAGCTTGGGGTCGAGCGCCATACCGTATTGCTCATCCGCTAGCGACACGTTGGTCACCTTTCCCTGCTGATCGACCACGGTCCATTGCCGCAGAGCCAGTGGATTTTCCGTAAATACCATAGTCAGGCTCCCCGCGTCCGGCTCGGCGGTCTCAACGACCGTAACCCGCACGGTATTCCCGCTATGCTCAAAACGCGTAACCGTCACGCCGTCGGTGAAACTGATCGGCTCGCGCAGCAAGAACCAGGCCGGGGTGGATTTGAGCCCGACCTTGCTCATCTGCTTCAGGTCGGGATCCCAGGAATAAAGGTAGAAGGCGTCGGCGAGCAGCAGCAGCTGGTTGGGCGGATCGTACTGGAAGCGCATCTTGCCCGGCCGCGCTAGCCAGACCTCACCGGTCGCCGCGCCGCCACTGGCGGTCGCCTGCGCGAAGCGCGCGGTCATCGTGTGGATGCCGTCGAGATAGGCGGCGATCTTTTGCAGCTCGGCCGTATCCTGGGGAGCGAGCACGACGGCCGCCGGCGGCGCGGCGAACGCCTGTTGCGGCGAGCCGGCGAGGAGCAAGACCGTCGCGACCGACGCGCAGCACATCTGCCAGAACCAGTTCATGCCCGCAATTCCTCCACCGCGTTGATCTGGCAGGGAAATGGCGCGCTAATTGTGGCGCGTCAATGGCGGCGAGATGTCGCTTCCCGCATTGCAGCAGCGCGACGCCGCGTCATGGCTTCGCATGCGACAGCCGCTTTTCGAGACGGACCATATGCTTACGATTGCGATGTACGGATTGCGCAAAGGGCGCGAAGACGCCGCAAGACCGGTTCCCGAGTATGTTTGGCCGGCTCGCGATGTTCAGGGCCCGCGACCAGAGGATACAGAAAAATGAAGAATTATCGGAATAGAATGCAACGTACAAAAAAAATTCAAAACAAATCATGTCTGTAGAGATCAGAATGATTTTTATGACCGGCCTTGCAAACTTAAAGGCGAGGGCCATTTAAAAAGAACAACCATTTTATTGGAAAATTGCGAATCGATGAAAACCATTATATTTCTGATGCCGCCAAGAGGCTCCGCTGCTGGAAATGACAATATGCCGCCCGGGGGTGCGACGCCGGTGGCGCTACCCGGCCCGCTTCCTGCGACGATCGTATTCCCGATGAAATTAGCGAGAGCAGCAGCTTGGTGATCCACGTGACCGTCGCCTAGCTCTCCTTGAACGCTGGCCTTCTAGTCATGCTGGCCGGCTTATGGACTCTGAATCGTGAGCCGAGGACGCCATAGGCGGCCACATCATTCCATGCGGCTTTTTTTGCGACGGCCGTAAACCACGCGAGGCATTCCAAGGTGCAGGTTTTCGTCCGTGACAACGACATCAACTCTGCTTTGCGCGTGCTCAAAAGAAAAATGCAGCGCGAGGGCACCTTTCGCGAGATGAAGCGGCGTCGATCTTACGAGAAACCCTCGGAACGCCGTGTCCGGGAGCAGGCCGAGGCGGTTCGCCGTTATCGCAAGATGCTGCGCAAACGGATGGAGCGGGAAGGTTACTAAGCGGCGCGGCCCAGACGAAGAAATTGCGGATCGACTGGCGGAATCGCGCCCCCGGTTTAAAGGAGCAAGAATGACCCACAGATTTGCCGCCGGACAGAGCGTCGCGTTCTCGCCGGACCGCGAGCAGGACAGCACCGCGCGCGGGTCTTATACCGTTGTCAGACCGCTGCCACCACTGGGCGCCACGCCGCAATATCGCGTCAAAGCAAAGATCGACGGTCGGGAGAGAGTGGTCCGCGAGGATCAACTCGCGGGATTGTAGGAGAGACGGTCACGACAAGTATCGTGCTCTGAAACACCAACGTGACCAGAGCGTGCCATCACATGGTCTCGGCGTGCGGGCATACATCCGGCGCTCCGTCCTAATGCCTGCCTTACGATAAGGCCCGGAACAGGGCGTACGCGGCGGACGCAGCAACCAGAACCACGGGAATGACGATCGGCGGCACGAACCAATCCTTCAGCCGCTGCCCTCCGTGAATAGCGTCCGGCGCAGACGGAGCGGAGACGGGGCACCAGACTAGAAATGCGTTAGCAAACCCCACCCCGGCGAGGAACTCGCGCACGGCGTCGGCGCAAGCAGCCGACTTTTCGAGCTGCAGCAGGTGGCCGGTATCGGGCATCGCCAGGTAGTCGTAACCGCCTTCTTGCGCCAGCGCCTGGTTTGACAGCGCTGTTGCGTCGGGACGCTCGCGATCGGGATCTCCGGCGATCAGCTTGACCGGGCCGGGGAAGGTGCTTGCCTTCGGCCACAGGTCGAGCGTGATGCCCCGCGCGTACATCGACAATTCGAGCGCCGGCGGGCAGCGCAGGCGCCAGCCCCCGTTTTCCACCCTTCGCAGCACCGCCTCGGCCATCGCCAGTTGCGCGCCGTCGGCCCAATGCCGCCCGGCGCGCGCCGCGGCATAGTCGCCCGCCAGTTCGCCGGGGTCGGCGAACCGCTCTCGCCGTCCCGCCGACCAGGCAACGAGCCTGTCGAGATACTTGACCATCGCCGGCCGTGCCGCGTGACCCTCCGGAGGGTTGTTCGGCGGGTCGAACAGCACCAACGCGTCGAACCGCCAGCCCAGTTCGAGCGCTGCGATCATCGCCGCCTGCGCCGACATCGAGTGGAACAGCCCGGCGGTCGGTTTTCTGCCGAATTCGGCCTCGGCCGCCTCCCGCACCCGGTCGAGATCGCGCGCCATATGCGCGTAATCGTGGCCTGGTGGATCAAATGGCTCATTCCAGCCGTGATTGCGCGCGTCGAACGCGATGACTTCGAAATCGCCGAGAAACCGCTCCCAGAACGCGAGATACCCATCGATCGCGAAGCCATTGCCGTGGCTGACGATCAGCCGCTTGCCGTTTGGATTGCCGTGCCGGCGCACGCGGATCGGCGCGCCGTCTTCCGCCGCGATGTCGAGGATGGCGCCGGGCGCTCGGATTGGCGAGGTCACTGCGAGACGCTGATCAGCTCGACGGTGTTTTCGCTGGTGGTCCGGGAGGCCGGGTTGTGCCCCACCAGATGCGCCCTGACAAGATCGCTTTCGCCTTCGCACGGAATGATGATCGCGTTGGGCTTGATGACGCCCTCCGCGGTCGTTCCGTCGGATTTAGCGACAATGTAGGTGTAGACCTGCCCCGTCGAGATGGTTTTGGTTGGCGTCTCGATCGTGCTGACCAGTCGATAGGTCAGCTTGATGCCCGGCGCCGGCACGGTGCGTACCTCGTCGGCATGGGCGACGCCGGTTGCCGCCAACAGCGCAATCGCGCCAGCGAGCGCGCGTATGGTCACGCGCCCCGCCCCGGATAGCTGACCGCCATGCCGGCGCGCACGTCCTGCTGAATGCCGTATTGCGGGAACGGGTAGCGCAGGCCGTTTTTCGACAACGCCTCCATGCCGGCGATCGCTTTCGGCAGGTACTCCGGCGGCAGCGCCATCAGCATCTCGTCGTCGAGCACCCCGCCATAACGGCGCTCGGCGAAGCACGGAATCGACAGGCTCGGCTCGCGGGTCTTGAGCGCGCGGCCCCAGCTGTCGGCGCAGGCGCTTTCGCCGACAATGCCCCAGTCGAATTTCTTGTAGCCGGCCCATTGCAGCCCGTTGATGAAGTACATCATCGCGCCGGGGGTCGCGTAGAACAGCGCGATGTCGGGCGGGTCGAGCCGGCCGCTGGCGAGCGGCGCCACCGCCATCGCCTCGTATTGCCCGTCGACGACGCAATTCATCGCCGCCTGGTGCGCGGTCGCGTCCTCGATCGTCGAGTACCAGACGCCGACCATGTGCTTGCCGGATCGCCACTCCGGGTCCTTGGCGTTGCCGAGGCCGATCACCGCGCGGCACTGCGCGCCGACGAGGTTATCGGCGGTAATCCCGACCGTCCAGCCGAGTCGCGACGCCTGGCCGACTACCTGATCGAAGGTGTGGATCGATTGCGGCCGGCGGATGCGCGGGATCGCCTCCATCTCCTCGCGCTTCTCGAACAATTTCATCGCGAAGACGAACGAGCGCAGCTTCAACAGGCGTTCGAGGTCGGCGGTGATCTTGGCCCAGTCTTGGGTGGCAGTTTCGTTCATGACATCTCTTTCGTCATTGCGAGCGGAGCGAGGCAATCCCCGTCCGTCGTGGCCCTTACGGATGGAGATTGCTTCGTCGCCGCGCTCCTCGCAATGACGCGCTCAAGTCATTTCTCCTCCATCACATGGATGCCGGTCCAGTTGAGCGGCGGTTCGTCCGCGAGTACGTGAGCGCGTTCGCGCATCATCGGCGCGGCGCGGTCGCTGGGGTACAGCCGCGCCGCCTCTTCGAAGAACTCGGCGGCACGCTCGAATTGCGCGGCGAAATAGGCGTCGAGCGCACGCTCGTACGCATCGCGCGCGGCCAGCGTCTCGCCGGAAACCTCGCCCTTCTGCCCGAGCAGCTCGCAGACCAGCGTCCCCTGCGTGCGTCCTTTGACCGCGACCTTGTCGAGCGTGCGCCACTCGAGACCGTCGCCCGCCTCGTCCCGCACCGCCGCCGAGGCGATAATCTGTGTGCCGTAGACCTTGTTGAGCCCTTCGAGCCGGCTCGCGAGGTTCACCTCGTCGCCGAGCAGCGTGTAGGCGAAACGCTCGGGTGTGCCGATATTGCCGACCAGCACCTCGCCGGTGCCGAGCCCGATCCGCGCGTGGAACACCGGCTCGTCCGGCGTACTTCCGACTGCCATCCGCGCCAGCAGGCGTTGCGCTTCGAGCGCTGCGAGACAGGCCTTGCGCGGGTGGTCGGGCAATTCCTCCGGTGCATTGAAGAACGCCATGATGCCGTCGCCCATGAACTTGTCGACCGTGCCGCCGTGGCGGGTAAGTGTGCCGGTCATCAGCTCGAAATAGCGCCCTATCGCCTCGACAAGGCGGTCCGGATCGACCCCCTCCGACATCCCGGTAAAGTTGGCGACATCCGAGAAATGAATCGTCAGCCGGCGGATTTCGCCGCCGAGTTCCGCTTCCCTGCCGTCGGCCAGTAGCCGGCGCACCAGATCGGTCGGCACGTAGTGGGCGAAGGAGCGCAGGCTCGCCTTCATGCCGTCGACCGACGAACCGAGCTCGCTGACCTCACGGATAAAGGATTGCGGCGCCGGATCGTGCGAGATGTTGAACCGGCCGACCTGCGCGAGGTCGCGCGCGATCGCGGCGATCGGGTCGGCGACGCGAGACGACAGCCGGCGCGCCAGCAACACCGCCAGCAGCACAGTGAAGAGGGCGATGCCCGTCGCGATCGCGGCATGGCGGTAGGCGCCGGCGCTCACGTCGCGCAAATCGACGACCACGGCAATGGAAAGGCCGATATTGCCCACGGTTGGCACCGGTTCGAACACGACTTCGTAACGGCGGCCATGCACCCAGACCAGCGCCGGGTCGGCGAGCGTTGCCGCCGCGTGGCCGGGTGCGGCGGCGGCGACCGCTTGGCTCGCCGCGGTGACGTCATGGTCGGCGGGGTCGACCACCGGTTTCCCGTCGCGGTCGACGAGAAAGACCAGGCCATGCTTACCGACGGACAAGGCGCCGAGAAACTGCGCCAAACGAGAGACTTTCAGGTCGAGTTGGAAGACACCGCGCGGCTCGGTCGCGCCGATAGGGGTGAGGCGCGACATCGCGGTGATCCCGGTCACCCCGGTGACGAAGGTGTAAAAATCGGACCAGGACACGCCCTCGACCGCGATGCCCCGTTTGAACCATGGGCGCGCCGTGACGAAATAGGGCGCTGTTTCGGGTTCATCCGCCGGCGACCGCCGGCCGTCCGCGTCCACGATGTATTGCGTGGGATGGCCGCCATTGACGTTCGGGTCGGCAAAATACTCGACGATGTGGTCGTGCGAGTCGCGCGACGCGCCGACGTACCAGCCGGCGACATCGCCATAACCTATCATGTAGAAGAACGGAAAAGCGCGCAGCCGCTCGGCGAACTGCACCGCGAGGCGGTCCCGATCGTCGATGGTGATGGCGCCGCGCCGTACCATCGCGGTGTATTCGGTGGCGATGCGCGGAGCTGCCGCGAAAAGCTGCCGTGTCTCCTCGCGCGCCGAATTGACCGCGGCAACGCGCGCCTGGTCGATCAAGGCGCGCGTCACCGAAATCGTCAGCACCGCGGCTCCGCTGCCGATCGCCGCCGCGGTCAGCAGCACCAGCCCGATGATCGCCGTCATCAGCGTCGGACGCAGCCGGAGGAGGCGACCCTGGCGCATGTCAGGCTCCGGCTGCAACGGGTTCATAGAATTCGCGCGGGAGGTCCGCCGCGGCGCGGGCCGCATGGTTGAACGGCGGTTTGAGCGTGCCGGTGAAGTAACGGGAGACGAGGTCGCGGAAAGTCGCGGCCGGGTCGAGGCCCCGTTCCCGACAAAGGCTCGCGAACCAGTGGGCGCCGACCGCGACATGGCCGATCTCGTCGCGATAGATGCGGTCGAGAATCGCGGCGCTCTCCGGGTCGCCGGCGCGTTCCAGGCGGTGCATCATCTCGGGCGTCACGTCGAGGCCGCGCGCCTCAAGCACCAGCGGCACGGTTGCGAGCCGCGCGAGCAGGTCGTGCGCGGTGTTGGCCGCGGCTTCCCACAGCCCGTCATGCGCCGGCAGGTCGCCATAGGCCGCGCCGAGAGCGGCAAGCCGAGCATCCAGCAGCGCGAAATGCTCGGCTTCCTCGGCGGCGACGCCGACCCAGTCGCCGAAAAACGCTCGCGGCAAATTTTCGCCGGAAAACCGTGCGACGATGTCCCAGCCGAGATCGATCGCGTTGAGTTCGATATGCGCGAGCGCATGGATCAGCGCGATCCGCCCCGCCGGCGAGCCGAGGTTGCGCCGCCGTTTCATATCTCGCGGCGGCAACAGCGGCGGCCGTTCCGGGCGAGCGGGCCGCGCCGGCGGATGTGCGACGCCGATCGCCATTCCGCCGCGCCGCCAGCGCGCCGCCATCTCGCGGCCCAGCGCGACCTTCTGTGTCGGCTCGGCAGCTGCGAGGACCGCCACGGCACCGGCCGCAAGACAAGGTGGCAGCCCCTCACCCTCCCATCGCTGTGCGATGGGTCCCTCCCTCTCCCCGTAAGCGAGGCGAGGGGTTTTGTCGGCGCCGACGCGCGATAGACCTCCTCTCCCCGCGTGCGGGGAGAGGGTCGGGGTCAGGGGCAGGTCCTCGCTCAGAGCGCCTGCGCCGCCTTCAGCACCTCGGCGACGTGGCCGGTCACCTTGACCTTGTGCCAAACGCCGCGCACCACGCCGCCTTTGTCGATCAGGAAGGTGGAGCGATCGATGCCCATGTACTTGCGGCCATACATACTCTTCTCGACCCACACGCCGTAGCTCTCGACGACTTT
Organism: uncultured Alphaproteobacteria bacterium; assembly: GCA_963712835.1. Classification (GTDB taxonomy): domain Bacteria; phylum Pseudomonadota; class Alphaproteobacteria; order ATCC43930; family CGMCC-115725; genus DATARH01. The sequence continues at coordinate 294,515 of CAVQJJ010000006.1, forward strand.
GCCGTCGGTGTCGGCGCCGAGCGTGAACGGCAGCTGGTATTTCGCCTTGAATTTGTCGTGCGAGGCGACCGAATCCTTGGAGATGCCGACCACCGTCGCACCGGTCTTGCCGTAATCCGGGAACGAGTCGCGGAACCCGCAAGCCTCCGCGGTGCAACCCGTGGTGTCGTCCTTCGGATAGAAATAGACGATGACCGGCTCGCCTTGCAGCTTCGACAGCGTCACCGAGCCGCCGCCATCGGTGGGCAGGGTGAAATCGGGGGCCTTGTCGCCGATTTTGACGCTCATCTCGCCATGTCTCCCTCTTCTCCTTTGTCGCGTTCCGCCTGCGATTGCGATGCCCGTTGGGCGGGCTCGGCGATCAGCCTATCATAGCATTCGCGCACGGCGTCGCAGGCCGTCGTGATATCCGCGTCGAGCCGGGCGAAGTCAACCGCGCCGACGCAGCGCGCGAGCGTCGTGCCGACCGATCTCTTCAGCTTTTCTTCATCGGGCGTGCCGTCAAACAGCAAGGTCAGGAACACCCGCACCGCGCGCAGCAAAGCGAGCGCGTCGCCGAGGCTCTGCACCGCCCCTGGCTCCAATACGCCGGCTTCGCCGAGGGCGCCGACGGCGCTGGCGATGTCGCGGCACAGCACCTGAGGTGCGCGCGCCGCCTCGCGCAGCATCAGGTATTGCGCGATGAATTCGAGATCGACGATCCCGCCCTGGCGATTGCGCAAATCGAACGCCGCCGGGTGCGGATGCTCGTCGGCGATGCGCCGCCGCATGTCGGCGACATCGATGACGAGCTTCAAGGGATCGCGCTTCTGGCGCAGCGCCGCCACCACCGCCGCCGCGATCCGGCGGCAAAGCCGCGTGTCGCCCGCCACCGGGCGCGCGCGGGTCAGCGCCATGTGCTCCCAGGTCCAGGCCTCTTCCCGCTGGTACTGCGCGAAATGGCTGAGGCTCGTGGCGATCGGCCCGGAGGCGCCGGACGGCCGCAGCCGCATATCGACTTCGTAGAGCCGGCCTTCCGCGGTCGGTGCGGTGATGGCGCCGATCAGCCGCTGGCAGAGTCGCCCGTAATAGGTCGAGACTGCCAGCGGCCGCGGCCCGTCCGATGCCTCGCTCGCCGCCGGCGCGTCGTAGATGAGGATCAGGTCGAGATCGGAGGCGCCGGTCATCTCGCGACTACCGAGCCGGCCCATCGCCAGGATCGCGACCTCGCCGCCCGGCACCTGGCCGTGCAGGTGGGCGAACTCGCGTGCCACGACGGGCAGCAGCGCGCCGAGTACCACTTCGACGATGTCGGCATAGGCGCCGCCGGAAGCGGTCGGGTCGAGGTTCCGGTGCAGCAGCTGCACGCCGATCTGAAAGCGCCGCTCATTGGCCCAACGCCGCAGCAGGTCGAGCGTCTCCTCGAAGTCGCGGGCTGTACCGACCATCTCCCCAAGCTCGGCGGCGAGCGCCGTGCGCGGCGGCAGCGGCGCCAGAAAATCTTCGCTCAGCACTGCGTCGAGCAGCGCCGGCCGGTGCGCCAGCATCTCGGCGAGGAGCGGCGCTTCCGCCATCACGTCGGCGACGAGGCGCAAGAGGCCGGGATTGGCGTGGAACAACGAGAACAGCTGCACCCCCGCGGGCAGACGCGAGAGGAACGCATCGAACCGGTCGAGCGCCGCGTCGGGTGCCGCAGTTTCGCTGAAGATGCGCAGCAGCGCGGGGACCAGCTCGGTGAGGATCTCGCGCGCCCGCTGGCTGCGGGTCGCGCGTATGCGGCCGCGATGCCAGTCGCGCACCATCGCCGCCACGGCCTCCGGCTTCGCGAAACCCATCGCCACCAGCGTTTCGAGCGTGCCGGGGTCGTCGTCGGCGCCGGTAAAGACGAGGTTGCCCGGGCCGGCGAGGCTCGGCGCCTCCTCGAACAGCTCAGCGTAGTGTCTCTCGACGGAACCGAGGTGGCGCAGCAGGTCGCCGGTAAACGCTTCGGCGCCGGGATAGCCGACAAACACGGCGAGCCGGGCGAGGCCTTCGGCATCGCTCGGCAACCGGTGGGTCTGCCGGTCGTCGACCATCTGCAGCCGGTGCTCGATGCGGCGCAGGAAGCGGTAATCTTCGGTCAGTGCGGCACGGTCGGCCTCGCCGATTCGTCCAGCGGCGGCGAGCCGGGCGAGCGCCTCGCGGGTCGTCCCGACCCGCAGATCGCGGTGCCGCCCACCCCAGATCAACTGCTGCGTCTGGGCGAAAAACTCGATCTCGCGGATGCCGCCGCGGCCGATCTTGATGTCGTGGCCGAGCACTGCGATGCGCCCGCCGCCGCGATGCGCCTGGATCTGGCGCTTGATCGAATGAATGTCGGCGATCGCCGCAAAATCGAGGTGTTTGCGCCAGATATAGGGTTGCAGCTCGGCGAGGTAACGCTCTCCGGCGACGCGGTCGCCGGCCACCGGCCGCGCCTTGATCAGCGCCGCGCGTTCCCAATTCTGGCCGGCGCTCTCGTAATAATTGAGCGCCGCGTCGACCGACATGACGAGCGGCGTCGAGCGTGGATCGGGACGCAGTCTGAGATCGGTGCGAAAAACGTAGCCATCGCCGGTGCGCTCGTCGAGAATGCGCACCAGTTCCCGAGCAAGACGGTTGAAGAAACCGTGCAAGACATCCTGCGCCAGCGGCGCGGCTCGCGTTGCGTCGTAAAGCAGAATGAGGTCGATATCGCTGGAGTAGTTGAGCTCGCCGCCGCCGAGCTTGCCCATGCCGAGGACGATAAGGCCGCTTTCCTCGGGTGGCGCGGGCGGCTGGGGCGCGCCCGGCGTCGCCCGCAGCAGATAGGCGAGCGCCGCGTCGATTGCGGTCTCGGCGAAGCGGGTCAACGCCGCCATCTGCTGTTCGAGGGTCCATACGCCGGCCAACTCGGCGAGCGCCGCGGCCAGCGCGATACGACGACGCGCGACGCGCAGCCGGTGCATCAGCGCCGCCTGATTGTCGCCATCGATCGGCCGCTTTGTGTCGGCAATGACGGCGTTGAAGGCGGCGTCGGCGCCGTTTTCGACGAGGCTCGTGAGAAACGCCCATTCGCGGGCGGCGACCCCGGTGAGGAACGGGCTGTTGCCGAAGATCGCGGCGAGCAGGTCGTGGCCCGCCGGGGTCGTGCTCCAGGTGCGGGCGGCCGCGGCAGCGTCGCCGGCCTCGGCCAGCGCCTCGTCCCAGGCGCTTTGGCCGAGCGCATGGAGGCGCGCGTCGGCCGGCAGGGGCAGCGTGCCGCCGTCGCGGGCGCTTTTAGGGGAGAGGTGCGATAACAGCTTCACCGCAGGGTTCCGGCGATGAAGGCGACACTGGCCCGCCCCTCGGTTCGGGTCAAGCCCACGCCCGCGCGCTGCGGCGCGGCCACGCTCCGGCGCGGGGCCGCGTGCGGCGTACGCCGGCGCAGCATGTCGTACATCACGGTCACCGTCTGCTCGTGTGGCTCGGCAGCCTCGCGGCGGTGTTGATCCTGATCGCGGCGGCCGGGTTCTGGCGGCTGCTCGAGGGGCCGGTCGAACTCGACCGGCTGGTGCCGTTTGTTGAGCAGGCGCTGCAGCGCTCGGGCGCCGGGCTCGGCGTCGCGGTGACCGGAGTCAGCATCGGCATCGATCCCCATACACATCAACTGGACCTGCGCGCCCAAAACGTCCAGTTGTCGCTGCCGAGCGGCGAAAAGCTCGCCAGTTTTCCCGAGATGGCGACGAGCTTCAGCCTCGGCGCCATGCTCAAGGGCCGCCTCGAACCCACCCGCCTCGTTGTCGAGCACCCGGTGCTGGCGCTGAGCCGCGACGCCGACGGCGCGCTGAGCCTGCGCGTCGGCAATCCCGACCCGGCCGCAGCGGCGGCCGGGCTGCGGAATGCGCTGGCGCTCTTTGCGCCCTTGCGGCCGGACACGCCGTGGAGCCAGCTGCGCCAGATCACGATCCGCGACGCGACAATCCTCGTCGACGACAAGGCGAGCGGGAAAGTGTGGCACGCCGACCGCGCCGCGGCGACGCTGCAGCGCAGCGCCGAGGGGGCCGCCGGCGACGTGTCGTTCGCGGTTGCTCTCGGCAGCAATACCACCGAGCTGCACGCCACCTATCGCTACGCCGCGCCGGCGCATCAGCTTGATGTCGGGCTGTCGGTCGCGGGTCTCGACCCCGCCGCGCTGGCGCCTCTGTCGCCCGCCTTCGCGCCGCTCGCGAAAGTGCGGTTTCCGGTCTCCGGCAGCGCCGATATCCGGCTCGACGCGGCCACCGGCATGGCCGAGGGCGGACGCCTCGACCTCGGCTTCGGTGCGGGCCAGATCGCCACCGATCTGCTGGTCGGCGGCCGGCTGCCGGTGGCGCAAGGCGAGCTGCACGCCGATTACGCGCCCGACACCGCCGAGCTGCGGCTCGAACGCCTGGCGCTCGATCTGCATGACGGCACGACGCTCGTCGTCACCGGCAAGCTCGACGGGCTGGCGCCGCAGCTCGTCGGCACCGGCGCGCCGTGGCCGTCGAGCCTTGCCGGGACCCTCGGGGTCATCCTTACCCATGTCCCGGCCGGGCGAATTCCCGCCTTGTGGCCCGCCGGCGTCAGCCCCGGCGGGCGCAAATGGGTCGCGGCCAATCTGCCCGACGGCATGCTCGACGAAATGGCGGTGCAGTTCGGCCTCAAGATCGATCCGGCGACGCTTGCCGCCGATTTCTTCGATTCGCACGGCACGATGCGCTACCACGACCTGACGGTCGATTATTTCAACGGCCTACCGCCGGTGAAGAAGGTCAGCGGCACGGCGACGCTTGACGGTCGCCGGCTCGACTTCGCCGTCGCCGGCGGCGCGCTGAAGTCGCTCAAGGCGACCGGCGGCACGGTCCGCATCACCGATATCGGCGCGCCGGTCGAAACCCTGACCGTCGATGTCGGGCTTTCCGGGGCTTTGCAGGACGCGCTCGATGTTCTCGACGCCAAGCCTCTGCGCTATGTGCATGATGTCGGCGTCGATCCGGGGCGGATCGGTGGCAAGCTCGATGCCCAGCTGCATTTCAAGCTGCCGCTGCTGGCGGGGTTGAAGCTCGCCGATGTGGATTACGGCGCCAAGGCCACGCTGGACGGCGTCTCCTACCAGAAAGTCGCGTTCGACCGTCCACTGACCGACGGCAATTTCGCGCTTGAGCTCGGCCATGACGGCATCCACGCCAAAGGCAGCGGCAAGTTCGACGGCGCGCCGGCGACGATCGACGGCAATCTGTATTTCCATCCGAAGACCGGGCCGCGCATCGACTATCGCATCGGTCTCACGCTCGACGATGCGGCGCGAAAGCGCCTCGGCTGGGATTTTGTCGAGGGACGGGTGTCGGGCCCGGTGGCGCTCGATCTCAACTACATCGTGCCGAACAGCGGCACGCGGTCGGAGGTCGACGCCAGCCTCGACCTCGCCGATGCGAGCCTCGCGCTCGACGAAGCCGGGTGGAAGAAGCCTCCGCAGGTGCCGGGAAACGCCAAACTCGTCGTCGCGCTCGACGACGATCTTGTCACCCGCATCCCTAATATCGGTATCAAGGCGCCGGGTCTCGACGGCAGGTTCGCGGTGGCCTTGAACCGCGAGGACCGCAGCCTCGAGCGCGTCGATATCCGCCGCCTGGTCGTGGCCGACGACGATTTCAGCGGCACGGTCAGCCGGCGCCCCGGCGGCGGCTGGCAGGCGGACATCCACGGCGCGCGGCTCGACATACACCAGGCCGCGAAGCGCGCGCTCGAAAGCGACAAGCCCACGAGCATGACGCCGTTGGCGATCAACGCACATGTGGCGGAGCTGGTGTTGGGGCCGCACCGCGAAGCGCGCAGCGTGTCGGCGACGCTGCTGCGCGATCGCGGCAGCTGGCAAGCCATTGACATCGACGGCCGCCTCGCCAATGGCCGCGGCATCATACTGACGCTCGGCGGCGGCAAATTGCATGTCGCGTCGGACGATCTCGGGGCGAGCTTTGCGCTGTTCGGCATCGCCGACAATGTGGTCGGCGGCAAACTCACCGTGGACGGCACGACGGGCGAGCAGGACGGGCACCAGGTGCTGCGGGCGCATATCGACGGCGCCGACTACCGGCTGGCGCGCGCACCCGCGTTAGCGCAGCTTCTATCGATGACATCGCTCGACGGCATCGCCGCGATGATGTCGGGTTCGGGCATCCCGTTCACCAATCTGCGCGGCGATGTCGGCTTTACCCGCGGGGTCATCACGCTGAGGCGGGTATTCGCCTATGGCGGCGCGCTGGGGATCAGCGCCAAAGGCTGGCTCAACCCCGGCGAAGACCAGATCGATATCGACGGCACCTTGGCGCCGGCCTATGCGCTCAATTCCGTGCTAAGCAATTTCCCGGTGCTCGGCTCGCTGCTGATGGGCGGCGAAGGCCAGGGCCTGTTCGCTGCCCGCTTCCACCTCGGCGGCTCCAACGACAATCCGACGGTAACGGTGAACCCGCTCTCGGCGTTGACTCCCGGCCTGCTGCGTCACCTGTTCGACCCGTTCAGCGATCTCGACCAGCCGGAGGCGCCGCCGCCTCCCGCGGGGACGCCGACTCCGGAACGCGACGGCGGACACTGAGTAAACCTATTTTATCGCCCTCCCGCGGGCTTGACCGGCCGAGGCAAAATTTTTAGGCAAGGGAGAGACACACGATGCTCGAAATACGCGAAGGCGGGTGTCATTGCGGCCGAGTGCGCTTTCGCGCACGCGTCGATCTCGACCGGCTATCGCAATGCAACTGCTCGATTTGCACGAAAAAGGGAATTTTGCATCTGCCGATCGACCCGGCTGATTTCGAGCTGTTGAAAGGCAAGCACGCGCTGACCGCCTACACGTTCGAAACCGGGCTGGCGCAGCACACCTTCTGCAAGAATTGCGGGATGCACCCGTTCTACATCCCGCGCTCGCAGCCGCACCGGATCAGCGTCAACGCGCGATGCCTCGATGGGATCGACGGCCCGAGCCTCAAGCCGTCGCGCTTTTTCGGCGGACGGAACTGGGAGGAAGCGCAGGCAAAGCGCCTCGCCGAAGAAAGCCTTCCGCCGCCCGACACGATGGCCGGCCGGGCCGGCGCCCTGACACTGCAGGCAATCCTCGACCGCGCGCCGGAGTAGGACCTAGATCACCATTTCCTTGCCGACGCCGCGCACGTCGATCTCGTAATCGAGGCCCTGCACCGGCGGCCGGCAATAATGCCAGGTGAGGCCGCCCGGTGCGGCGCCGCGGCGGATGAACTCGTCGGCAAAATGCGGGTGGATGTCGAAGATCGTGTAGAGCTGGGTCTCCGTCACTTCAGCCCAGCCTTTGTCGAGCGCGCCCATGCGCTGCTCCATCGCGCCCAGTACGAAGCGCGCCTTCTCGCGCATGCCGGCGGGCGACTGGTCGCCGAGGCGGATGATGCGCGGACCGTAGGGGCCCTCGGCGCCGCCCGCCTCGCCGCTACCCGCCACGACAAATCCGCCGGCGCCCGGCACCGTGTATGAGAAGGCGTAGAAGCTCGGCCCCTTCGGCGGGTCGATCTCCGGGCAGACATTCGAGCGGGCGACCGGATTGACCTCGTCGTGGAAGATGCCCCAGGCCGCCAGTTGCTGCACGTAATGGCGGTTGAAATCGATAAAGCCCTGGTCGGTGAACTGGCCGGGCGAGCGCAGCTCGCAGGCGCAGAACGCGGTGGGCGGCCGGCCGATCCGCGCCATGTGCGCCTCGGCCGCGGCGAACCCCTCGGCGAGCGGCAGGGGCCTGGCGAAACGCACCCGCTCCACCGCGTAGCCGTCCATCGCCTCGATCCCGCCCGAGTACTGAAAGGCATGAGTGATGAAGCGGTAATTGCCGGGCTGAAACACCTGCGTTTCGAGCATCGCTCCCTCCCTATGTGATCGGTGCGGTCGCCTGTTCCAGCCAGCGCGCGGTCTCGGCGTCGACCAGCGGGCCGATCGTTTCGCGCACCCGCGCGTGGTAGTCGTTGAACCAGAGCTTCTCGTAATAATCGAGCCGCTCGGCGGCGACGAGATTACGGTCGATCGGCGCGAGCGTGATGGTCTCAAAGCTCAGCATCTCGCGCCCCGTCTCTTTCGAGAGCGCCTCTTCCGGCTGAACCACGATCAGGTTCTCGATGCGAATGCCGTAGGCGCCGGTCTTGTAGTAGCCCGGTTCGTTCGAGACGATCATCCCCGGCAACAGCGGTTGGGTGTTGGCGGCCTTGGAGATGCGCTGCGGCCCCTCATGCACCGAGAGGTAGCTGCCGACGCCATGACCGGTGCCATGATCATAATCGAGCCCGGCCTCCCACAGCGCGCGGCGCGCGAAGCCGTCGAGCTGCGAGCCGGTGGTGCCCTTCGGGAAGCGCGCGCGGGCCAGCGCGATATGGCCCCTGAGAACGCGGGTGAAATTCTCGCGCATCTCGTCGCTGGGCTTGCCGATCGCGATCGTGCGGGTGACGTCGGTCGTGCCGTCGAGGTATTGCGCGCCGGAATCGAGAAGGTAGAGCGTGCCTGCCTCGAGCACCTTCTCGGTCTCCGGGCTCGCGCGGTAGTGGACGATGGCGCCGTTAGACCCGGCACCCGAGATTGTCGGGAAGCTGAGGTCGCGGAAATATTCGCCTTCCTTGCGAAAGGCTTCGAGCCGGTCGCTGGCGACGATCTCGGCAAGGTCGCCGAACGGCGCGGTGCGCGCGAGCCATGCGAGGAACCGCGTCACCGCCGCGCCGTCGCGGCGGTGCGCCGCGCGTGTGCCGGCGAGCTCGACCGGGTTCTTGCAAGCCTTGGGCAGCATACAGGGGTCGGCGGCGCGGACAATCTGCGCGCCCGATGCGGCGAGCCGGTCGAAGACCCACGACGCGGCGCTCGCCGGATCGACCTGTACCGGCCCTTGCCGCGCGAGCGCGTCGAGCGCGGCGCCAAGCAGGGCCGGCGATTCGATCGTCACGCCGTTGCCGAGATGGCGTTCGAGGCCGGAGGTGAGCTTGCGGCGATCGATGAACAGCGTGACCGCGCCGTCCGCCTTGAGGATCGCGAAGCTGAGCGGCAACGGTGTGTGCGGCACGTCGCCGCCGCGGATATTGAGCAGCCAGGCGATCAACTCGGGCATGGTCAGGACGGTCGCGGCCGCGCCGTTTTCGGCGAGCGCCTTGCCGACCCGCGCGCGCTTGTCGTCAGCGCTTTCGCCGGCGAAAGCATCGGTCTGGGCGAAGACCGGCGCGAGCGGCGAGGCCGGCCGGCCGGCCCACACCGCGTCGAGCGGGTTTTTGTCGACCGCACGTAGGAGCGCGCCGGCGCGCTCGACCCCGGCCCGAAGCCGCTCGACCTCTTGCGGCGTGTGCAGCCACGGGTCATACCCGATGGTCTCGCCTTTCTTGGCTGCGGTCGTAAGCCAGGTCGCCGCCGGCTCCTCGATCAGATGGCGGATTTCATAGGCCTTGGTATCGACCTGGGCGCCGGCCTGCAGCGTATAGCGGCCGTCGACAAAAACCGCGGCGCGCTCCTTGAGCACAACCGCCATCCCGGCCGAGCCGGTGAACCCGGTCAGCCAGGCGAGGCGCTGGCCGCACATCGGCACGTATTCGCCCTGATGCTCGTCGGCGCGTGGCACGATAAACCCGTCGAGCCCGTCGGCGGCCAATTTCTCACGCAGCAGCTTTAGCCGCCGGGCGCGCGGCAGGTGAACGAAAGCCTCGGCGCCGACCCCGTCATGGTGCGATGCGGCGAGCGCCGTTTTGCGCGCATCGAGCGCCGCCGCCAACTCCGGCGGGGTCGGCTCGACGACGAGCGCGTGCCAGCCGTCGCCGATCTCCGGCGGCGCGGCGAGCACCCCGGCGATCAGCGCATCGACCGCGTCGACATCGAGCGGCGAGCGCGCCCGCGTCAGCAATTCTTTGAGCCGGCCCTGCTCGGCCGTTGCGCCATCCATCGCTCGCTCCCGCTCATCGCACCCTCAGAGTGTAGAGCATTTTCGCCCGGCCGCGCGCTCGCGGCAATCCACCAGCTGCGCATATTGCGATGCAGAATTAAGCGGCAAAAATATGTCAGTATAATTGACTTGTGCATGGCTGTGTTGCGCTGATGAAGTTGATCCTTTTCCAGCAAGATCCCATTTGTGCATTGCACCATCGAGGTGAGAGGTACGCACCATGTTCTTCGTCAGTCTCTTCGCCGCTGCACGCAACGCCTTCGCGGAATGGCGTCGCCGGCAGCAGGCCTATACCGAGCTGATGGCGCTTGACGACCGGTCGCTCGCCGATATCGGCATCCACCGCTCCGAGATCCCGGCGATCGTCGAGGGCCACCGCACCCCGCGCGAAAAGCGCGAGCGCGAGTTCCTACCGGCCTTCACTCCGCACCGGCTCGCCGGCGGCCACACCTGGTTTCCCTGGTTTCCGCCGCTCTAAGCCGCACAAACGGTAAATTCTCGAAGGGCCCGTTCCCACCAGGGAGCGGGCCTTTTCATTTGCGCAGGACCAGGGTCGACCAGTCATCGATGCAGATACGAGCAGCGAGCCGTAGATACTGCACGCGATAGGCGGCGAGCACGCCCGCTTCCTGGCGCCGCAACAGCCCCGACAGGATCACAAAGCCGCCCGGCGCGATGGCACGCGCCAAGTCGCGCGCCATCTGCATCAGCGGGCGAGCGAGGATATTGGCGAAGACAAGGTCGTGACCGCGGCTGCGTCCCGCGCCGGCGGCGCAGACGATGCGCACTCGATCGGCCACGCCGTTGCGCCGCGCGTGATGCCGCGCGACGCTCACCGAGCCGGGATCGACATCGCTCGCCAGCACCGCGCGCTGCAACGCCTTGGCGGCGGCGATCGCGAGGATACCGCTGCCGGTGCCGATGTCGCGCGGGCGACGAAAGCGGCGACGACGCGCGAGCCGGTCGAACGCCAACAGGCAGCCGCGCGTCGTCGGATGCTCGCCAGTGCCAAACGCGGTCGCGGCGTCGATCTCGACCGCGATCGCGCCGTGCGGCGGCCTCTCGCGCCAGTGCGAGCCGTGGATGAAAAAGTGGCCGATGCGCTGCGGCGGAAAGGCGCGGCGGTTCTCGGCGAGCCAATCGCGTTCGGCGACGGGCATCTCGATCAGATCGAGGATTTTCCCGCCCGCGGCGGTCGCCGCGAGCCTGAGGCCAACGTCGAGCTCGGCATCAACGAAGCGCGCGGCGCCATAGGTCTCGACCAGCCATTCCGACCGCTCGCCCTCGCGGGTCTCGAAGGCCGAGACGCTGCCCGTTAGCGCGTCGAGCATATCGGCGACCGCCGCGGCGGCCTCGGCGCCGTCGACGCGGATGGCGGTGTGATAAAGGGGCATCAGCGACCGCCCGCAAGCACCATCCCGGCCTTCGGGGTGGTCACGCTTTTGAGAAATAGGGGAGTCACGCGCGCTCGACGAAGGCGTCCATCACCTTCTTGTCGCCGGCATGCTCGAAATTGATCTCAAGCTTATTGTCCTCGACGACGCGGATCACGCCGTAGCCGAATTTCTGGTGAAACACCCGGTCGCCGACCGCGAAACCGCCGATTTTCCTGACCTCCTGGCCGCGCGTCGGCGGGCGGCTGGTGTCGTCGATAACCAGCGGCGGGCGCGGCAGGCTCTTGCGATAGGTATCACGGTAGCCCTCGCTCCAGCCGGTGCCCCAGGCGGCGTTGGCGGCGGGCGTCGCGGCCCAGCCGGCGCCGGGCCCAAGCCCCATCTCGGTCTCGACCTCGACCTGGTCCTTCGGCAGCTCGTCGACAAAGCGCGAGCGCGCCGAGGCCTGCCACTGACCGTGAATGCGGCGGTTGGCGGCGAACGACACGAGCGCGCGGTACCGCGCGCGGGTCAGCCCGACATAGGCGAGCCGCCGCTCCTCTTCGAGCGCCGGCAAGCCGCCTTCCTCGATCGCGCGCTGCGACGGGAACACGCCTTCTTCCCAGCCGGGCAGAAACACGGTGTCGAATTCGAGCCCCTTGGCGCTGTGCAGGGTCATCAGATTGACCATGTCGCCCGCATTGTCGGCGGCATTGTCCATCACCAGGCTGACATGTTCGAGAAACCCGCCGAGGTTCTCGAACTCGGCCATCGCGACGACGAGCTCCTTGAGGTTTTCGAGCCGGCCCGGCGCCTCGGGCGAATTGTCGGCCTGCCACATGCCGGTATAGCCGAACTCGTCGAGCACGCGCTGCACCAGCTCGACATGGCTGTCGCGGAAGGCTTCGTCGCGCCAGCGGTCGAGCATGGCGAGGAAATTGGCGAGCGCACTACGCGCGCCGCGCGGCAGCGCGTCGCCGGCGATCAGGCGCCGCGTCGCCTCGACCAGCGACGATTGCTCGGCGCGCGCCTCGGCATGCAAAAGCTGCAGGGTCGCGGTGCCGATTCCGCGACGCGGCGTGTTGACGATGCGCTCGAAAGCGAGGTCGTCGGCCGGCTGGTTAACGAGCCGCAGATAGGCCATCGCGTCGCGGATTTCCTGGCGCTCATAGAAGCGCGGGCCGCCGATGACGCGATAGGGTAAAGCGAGCGCGATAAAGCGCTCCTCGAACTCGCGGGTCTGGAACCCGGCACGCACCAGGATCGCGATCTCGGAGAGCTTGTGGCCCTTGCGCTGCAAAGCCTCGATCTCGTCGCCGGCCCAGCGCGCCTCCTGCTCGGCGTCCCACAGACCGCGCACGGTGACCTTGTCGCCGCCCTCGACGCGGGTCCACAGCGTCTTGCCGAGCCGGCCGCGATTATGGCCGATGACCCCGGCCGCGGCGGACAAGATCTCCGGCGTCGAGCGGTAGTTTTCCTCCAGCCGCACGATCAGCGCGCCGGGGAAGTCGTTCTCGAATTTGAGGATGTTTTCGATCTGCGCGCCGCGCCAGGAATAGATCGACTGGTCGTCGTCGCCGACGCAGCAGATGTTCTTGTGCTGTTGGGCCAGGAGCCGCAGCCAGAGGTACTGCGCGACATTGGTGTCCTGGTATTCGTCGACCAGCACATAGCGGAAACGGCGCTGATAGGTTTCGAGGATTTCCGGGTTCTGCTGAAACAACGTGAGGTTGTGGAGCAAGAGGTCGCCGAAATCGACCGCATTCACGGTCGCGAGGCGTTCCTGGTAGAGCCGGTAGAGGTCGATCGCCTTGCCGTCGGCGAAATCGCCGATCTCGGCCGGCGACACCTTGTCGGGGGTGAGGCCGCGATCCTTCCAGCGCTCGATGACGACGTGCAGCACCCGGGCCGGCCAGCGCCGCTCGTCGATATTGGCGGCGGCGAGGATCTGCTTGATGAGACGCACCTGATCGTCGGAATCGAGGATCGTAAAGCTCGATTTGAGCCCCACCGCCTCGGCATGGCGGCGCAGGATGCGTGCGGCGAGCGCGTGGAACGTGCCGAGCCATACCCCCTCGGCGACCTGGCCTATCATCGCGTGCAGCCGTTCGCGCATCTCGCGTGCGGCCTTGTTGGTGAAGGTGACCGCCAGCATCTCGCCGGGATAAGCACGGCGGGTCGCGAGGATATGCGCGAGCCGCATCGTCAGCACACGGGTCTTGCCGGTGCCGGCCCCCGCCAGCACCAGCACCGGTCCGTCGACTGCGGCGACGGCCTTCGCTTGCGCTTCGTTCAGCAATGCGAAATAGGGCGGCGCGGCGTCCGCCTGCGCGGGATATTCGTGAAGCTCGGACATCGCTGCATCATATAGCAACGAGTTCGGCGCGGCGCAGCCCGACCGCGGGGCACCGTTGCGGCTCCGCCACGCCGCGCGGGAAAATGGTGCCGAATCAATTAGCTTCTGGCGATGCCGGGGGCCTCTCGCCATGATGCGCGGCGCATTTTTGCCCAAGGCGCTCGATGCACGCCGCGATCGTTCTGCTCGTCCTGATTCTGACCTATGCCGGGATGGTCGCCGGGCGCATCCCGCGGCTGCAGGTCGATCGGACGGGAATCGCGCTGCTCGCGGTCATCGCCCTCCTGGTGACCGGGCAGATGACGCTCGACGATTTCGGCAGCAATGTCGACATGCCGACCTTGGCGCTACTGTTCGCGATGATGATCATCTCGGCGCAGTTCGCCGAATCCGGCTTTATCGATTTCTGCGCGCGTGAATTCACCAGCCGCGGCCACGGTGATACCGTACTGCTGGCGCTGACCGTGGCGGTCGCCGGCGGGCTCGCGGCGGTGCTCGCCAACGACATCCTGATCATCACCATAGCACCGCTGCTTTTTGTTGGGGCGCGGGCGCGCGGCCTCGACCCGCGGCCTTTCGCGATCGCGCTCGCCGCGGCGACCAATGCCGGATCGGCGGCGACACTGATCGGCAACCCGCAAAACATGCTGCTGGGTTCGGTGGGACGTCTCGGTTTTACGAAATTCACCCTGATCTGTTTTGTCCCGGCGATGTTTGCCCTCGTCACCGTCTTTGTCGTTGTTTGGCTGCAATGGCGCGGCCGCCTGGACGCTGACGGCGATCCGGCTCAGCTGCCTGTTGTCACCTCGCACCCGTTCGATCGCAACCAGGCGGTCAAAGGCGGCGTCGCGCTGTTGGCGCTGCTGCTGCTGTTCCTCACTTCCCTGCCGCGCGAACTGGGCGCACTGATGATCGCCGCCCTGCTGCTCGCCAACCGCAAGATTACCAGCCGTACGATGATCGCCGCGGTCGACTGGCCGCTGCTGCTCCTCACCGCCTGCCTTTTCGCCGTCACCGGCGAGCTCAATCAAAGCGGCGTCGCCGCCCACCTGATGGCGTTTTTCGGCGCGCACAATCTGCTTCCGAACGGGCTTGTGCCGTTGACGATCTTCAGCGTCGTGACGAGCAACGCGATCGGCAGCCTGCCGGCGGCGATGCTGTTGCTGCAGATCTGGCCGCTGCCGCCGGCGCACGTGCTTTACGGGCTGGCTCTGCTATCGACGCTGGCCGGCAATCTGCTGCTGTCGGGCAGCCTCACCAACGTGTTGATCGCCGAGCGTGCGGAGCGCATGGGCACGCCACTGACGTTTCGCGATTATGCCAGGGCCGGAGTGCCGATCGCGGTGATATCCCTCGCTTTCGCGATTTTCTGGCTGTGGGCGACCCACACGCTCTCGCTGCTGCCGACATCGGTTCCAGTGGATCAGTAGCGGCGGCGCACGGCGCCTGTTACAACCCCCGCCGCTTCTCGCTTCAAGGACCCAACGTGGCGCTTCGTCCCTTGCGCATCGGCACGCGCGGCAGCGCGATGGCGCTCTACCAGGCCAACCTGGTGCGCGAGCGGCTGGTCGCGGCGCATCCGGGTTTTGCCGAGACGGGAATGATCGCGCTTGAGGTGATCCGCACCACCGGCGACCGGGTGCAGAACCGGTTGCTCGCCGAGATCGGCGGCAAGGGCCTTTTCACCAAGGAGATCGAGCAGGCGCTGATCGATCGGCGCATCGACCTCGCGGTGCATTCGCTGAAGGACATGGAGACGTTTCTGCCGGCGGGGCTCGCCATCGCCTGCGTGCTGCTGCGCGACGATCCGCGTGACGCATTGGTGACGCGCGACGGCGCGGGTCTGGCCGCGCTGCCGAAGGGCGCGCGGATCGGCACCGCCTCGCTGCGGCGCAAGGCGCAGCTGCTGCGCCGGCGCCCCGATCTCGTCGTGGCGCCGATCCGCGGCAATGTCGATACGCGCATCGCCAAGCTGGCGGCGGACGAGGCGGACGGGTTGCTGCTGGCGTTGAGCGGGCTGGAACGGCTCGGCAAGGCCGACGCCGCGAGCGAAATCCTCTCGGTGGACGTGATGCTGCCTGCGGTTGGTCAAGGCGCGCTGGCGATCGAAGCGCGCGCCGACGACGCCGAACTCGGTGAGTTGCTGTCGCCGCTGCACGACACGGCGAGCGCGGCCTGCGTCACCGCCGAGCGAGCGATGCTGGCGGCGCTCGACGGTTCGTGCCGGACGCCGATCGCCGGCCTCGCCGAGCTTGCCGGCGATACATTGCGCCTCCGGGCGCTGCTGCTCGCCGAGGACGGCAGCGCCGAGCGCCGCGCGGAGGAAGTCGGCGCCAAGGACGACGCCGAAGCGCTGGGCCGCGAAGCCGGCGAGCGCTTGCGCCGCGACGCGGGGCCGGAATTCGGGTTGGGTTGAAGGCATCCTCTCTCTCCCCGCATGCGCCGCCTGCGGGGAGAGCGGGAATCATTGCGGCGTAGCCTTCGGCAGCTCGCCGCCATGCTCGCCGAGCCCGCCCTCACAGGCCTGCTTGTGTAGCCACTCGTCGGGCGACAGCGATCCCTTGATCACATAGCCGTAAAGCTCGACCGGCCAGGTGATCACGAAGACGACATCGTTGATCACGTCGGTGTTCTTGTTCGGGCACGGTCCGGTGGCGAAATAGCCGAAGCCCAGCAGCAACAGGCCAATGACGAGATAAAGCGAAACGAGCGACCGCATCGGGTTCTTCCCTGTTGTTGGGAGCCGGGGTTTCCGTGCGCTGGCGGAGAGGCCACAGCGAAGCAGGTTCCTGTGTAAAAAATCAACTCGCTCATACGGCGGGACGGCGCCTCGCCGCGCGGGCGGAGCGGGGCTCAGGTCCCACCGCGCCGCGCGCTGGCAGAGACCGGCATACCGGCCTCCACGACGCAAAACAGCAATTCGCGGAGAACGTTCCCTACGAGAGAACACCTTCGCTCTTGAGCGCGGCAAGCCCACCGGCGTCGATGTCGAGCCAGTTCTGCAGCACCTCGGCGGTGTCGCCGCCGAGCGCCGGCGAGCCCTTGACGCGCACCGACTTGCCGTCGACCCGCACCGGCCAGGACGCCATCTTGTATTCGCCGTTATGGTGCTTGACGGTCTGCATAAAGCCGCGCGCCTCGAAGTTCGGCTCGTTCTGCAATTCCATCGTGTCGAAGACGGCCCCGGCGGGGACGCCGACCGCGATCAGCTTTTCCATGACCTCGCGCTTGTCGTGCTGGCTGGTCCACTCGCCGATGATGTTTTCGAGCTCGACCGAATTCTTGACGCGCGCATCGCCGGTCGCGAAGCGCGGGTCCTCGATCAGGTCTTCGCGGCCCACCAGCTTCATCAGCCGCGCGTAGTGCTCGGGATTGGCGCGGCTGGTAGTGATGTAGAGGTAATCGTTCGGGCCGCCGCCCTTGCATGGGAAAAGGCCGGCCGGCGCGTTGTTCCCGGCGCTCGGCTTGGCGCCGCGGCGCTGCGCGGGCTTGCCGGTGCGGGCCATCGTCGCGAAGCAGGTCCGCATGTAATGGATCATCGCGTCCTGCATCGCGACCTCCAGCCGCCGACCGACTCCAGTGCGGTTGCGCTCGTGCAGCGCGCCAAGGATCGTCGCCGCCATCAGCATGCCGGTGCCGGTGTCGCCAAAGCTGAGGCCCGGCTTGACCGGCGGCTGGTCGGGCCAGCCGGTGACGCTAATCGGGCCGCCCGCGGCCTGGGCGATCATGTCGAAAGCCAACCCCTTCTCGAACGGGCTGCCGCTCGCGAAACCCTTGACCTGGCAATAGATGATGCGCGGGTTGATCTTCTTGACCTCGCCATAGGAGAGACCGAGCCGCTCGATCGTGCCCGGCGCCATGTTCTCGGCGACGATATCGGCCTGGCGGATCATGTTCTTGACGATCTCAAGGCCCTTCGGCGACTTGAGATTGATCGCGATCGACTTCTTGTTGACGTTGAACTGATAGAAATACCACGGGTCGTCATCGGGCTTGCCGGGACGCAGCCGGCGGCCGGGATCGCCCCGGCCGGGGTTCTCGATCTTGACCACCTCGGCGCCAAACCACGCCAACACCTCGGTGCAGGTCGTGCCCGCCTCGAACTGGGTGAAATCGACGACCTTGACGCCCTTGAGGAAATCGAAATCCTGGGTGTTGTCCGCCATGTCCGTCCCTCCCGAAATGCGATTGGAGTTAGCCTGCGCCTAATCGGCGGCTGCCGCAACGTCCCGCTCGGCTTCACGCGCGCCGGTGCGACACAAAAAAGAACAGGACCCAAGCTATTGGAATTCCTCGGTTTGCCGCGGATAACAGGTGGTGGAACAGGCGGCGCCGTGTGCCGAGTTGGCTTTCGTGCAGCCTAGCCGCTTTGCCATGGTGGCGGAAGCGGCGGGCGCTTCAGTGCTCGCCGCTTCCCAGATCGTCGGAATACCCGGCCTTCACGCGAGGCCATTGGACGATGGGCCGGCCATCGATGCGGTAATTGTGCTGGCCTTTCTCCCGTTGCGGCCACCCGGCGGGCGAGTCCTCCCACGCCTCCTGACGCCCGTAGACCGTCAGGTCGAGCAGCGGGTAGCTGTTGCCCATGACCTCGACGCCGCGCCGCGTCGTCCAGTAGGTCTCAAAGACCCGGGAGCCCTGCCGCAAGTAGCAGACGATGTGCATCATGCCCACCCGACGGCCGACGAGGAGGGTCTCGAGCGATTCCCGCGGGGCCGAGTACCACGGCATCTCCCACCCCATGAAGTCGCGATAGCGGGCGCCCTCTTCCCACGGACCTTGGCAGAACGTGGCGTAGGTGACATCGCGGGAATGCAGGAACGACAGCTCGCGGACCTGCGACGTATAGAGGCTGCAGCCCTCGCACTGCTCCGCCGCCGGGTGGCCAGCGTGCCACATGAAATAGTAGGCGACGAGCATCCGGCGTTCTTCGAACACATCGAGGAGCGTTACGGCGCCGCGGTCGCCGATGAGCGGCGTCGCGCCGTCGACCTCGACCATGGGAAGCCGCCGGCGGGCGGCGGCGATGGCGTCGCCTTCGCGGCTGTGGGCCTTTTCGCGGACCCGCAGAGCGTCGAGCTCCGCCTGGAAGGCGCCGCGATCGACGATCGTGGGCGCTGCAAGTTGATCTCTGACGGTTTTGGACATCGTGGCCTCCATGGGTGCGGCTGTGGCTCCCCACACACTAGGCTCCGATCACGGGGCGCGAGAGTGACAGGTGTGACGCGATTTCGGCAATGGGTAGTTTGGCGGCGCCTTGTTCATAGCGCGGCGCAGTAAAAAAGAGGCCGCCACCGGCGGCCTCAAGGCTGAGGGGAGGATGCCCATGCGGGCAGCGCGCACCGAGAGATGCACGTCGAACCCCAGGATGCCGCGCAAGGATAACTAAAAGATTAATCATCGAACCTTCTGATTTGTCCGTCGCATTTTCACTCTTAGGCGTCCCACAGAGCCGGATGAGACGCTCGTCACGACGAACGGCGGCCGCCACGGTGGAAGAAAACCCTTGCATCGCCGGGGGCGCAGACCAAAAATTGTCATGAGGCTGGGGTGCTGCCCGGCGCGCGGGGCGTCCGCGAGCTGTGAGGCGGCTGAGAGCAGACCCACTGAACCTGGCCGGGCTTGGTCCCGGTGGAGGGAGTCCGTCATCACCTCGCAAGATTTAACAAATTCGCTTCGGCCGAAAACCGTCGTCATTGGCGCCGGCGTGATCGGGCTCGGCATTGCCTGGCGGCTGGCGCGGGCCGGCTGCGAGGTCGATGTCTACGACAAGGGCGAGGCCGGGCGAGGCGCGAGCTGGGCGGCGGCCGGGATGCTCGCCGCCGCGGCCGAGGCCGAGCCAGGCGAAGAGAGGCTGCTGCCGCTGACCCTCGAAAGCCAGCTTCTGTGGCCGGGTTTCGCGCGCGAGCTGGCGGAGGCGACCGGCATTTCCTGCGAGTATCGCGACGAAGGAACGCTGGTCGTCGCGCTCAACCGCGACGATGCCGAAAGCCTGCGCCATTCCTATGATTTTCAACGCGGCCTCGGGCTCGACCTCGAATGGCTCAACGCCGCCGAGGCGCGCCGGCTGGAGCCGCATCTGCGGCCGGGCATCGCCGCGGCGGTGCTCAGCCGCAACGACCACCAGGTCGAAAACCGGGCGCTCGCGCTCGCGCTGATCGCCGCCTGCCGCGGCGCCGGCGTGCAAATCCATGAGCATTGCGCCGTCGCCGAAGTGACGATGGCAGGCGGGCGGGCCTGCGGGGTCGAGACCGCGGCGGGCGGCAAGGCCGCCGATGTCGTGGTGCTGGCCGCGGGCGCCTGGTCGCGCGAGGTGGGCGGCATCCCCGCCGCGTTACGCCCGCCGGTGCGGCCGATCAAGGGCCAGATGCTGGCGCTGCAGATGGACATAGCCGCGCCGCTGCTGCGTCATGTTGTCTGGCTGCCGAATGGCGGTTATCTGGTGCCGCGTAATGACGGACGGCTGATCGTCGGCGGTACGGTCGAGGAACGCGGCTTTGACAATACGATCACCGCTGGCGGCTTATTCACCTTAATCGAGGCGGCGTGGCGCGCGGTGCCGACGATCGAGGAGTTGCCGATCGCCGAGACCTGGGTCGGGTTCCGGCCTGGCTCACGCGACGATGCGCCGATGCTCGGGCCGAGCGGCATCGACGGCCTCGTCATCGCCACCGGGCATCATCGCAACGGCATCCTGCTGACCCCAGTCAGCGCGGCCGTGATCAGCCAGTACATTCTGTCGGGGCACCTTCCCGAGATGGCGCGGCCGTTCGACCCGCAGCGCTTTGCGAAGCCGCGCTCGACACCGCTCGTCGAGGCGGCGCAATGACAAGGCTCACGGTCAATGGCATCGACGAGGAGGTCTCGGCTGCGACCGTCGCGCAGCTGCTCGCGGCGCGCGGCATCGACCCGGCGGCGCGGTTTCTCGCCGTCGCGATCAACGGCGCGGTGGTGCGGCGGGCGATTTGGGACGAAGCCGCGCTCAACACCGGCGACACGGTTGAGATCGTCCGTCCGTTGCAGGGTGGGTGAGAGGCATTAGGATAAAATCTATGAGCACGAGCGACCCGTTCATCATCGCCGGCACGACGATGGCCTCGCGCCTGTTCGTCGGCAGC
This sequence comes from uncultured Alphaproteobacteria bacterium, assembly GCA_963712835.1. Lineage (GTDB taxonomy): Bacteria > Pseudomonadota > Alphaproteobacteria > ATCC43930 > CGMCC-115725 > DATARH01. The sequence goes on from CAVQJJ010000006.1 coordinate 315,260, forward strand.
GCGCGCTATCCGAACCAGCAGGTGATGCTCGACGCCATGGCGACGGCGAACCCGTGCATGGTGACGATGTCAATCCGCCGGATCAGCCTCGAAGGCTATGCCGAGAGCCTGGTCGATCTGCTGGGCGACCGCTATCCGATCCTGCCGAACACCGCCGGCTGCGTCACCGCCCGCGACGCCGTGCTGACCGCCGAACTGGCGCGCGAGGCGCTCAACACCAACTGGATCAAGCTCGAGCTGATCGGCGACCGCGAGCTGCTCTACCCGGATGTCGAGCAGCTCGTGCACGCTGCCGACGAGCTGGTGCGCAAGGGGTTTGTCGTGCTGCCGTATTGCAACGACGACCCTGTCAGCTGCCGCAAGCTCGCCGATGTCGGCTGCTCGGCGGTGATGCCGCTGGGCTCGCTGATCGGCTCGGGACGAGGCGTGGCGAACCCCGGCGGGATCGAGCTCATCTGCGCGCGCAGCCCTGTGCCCGTGGTGCTCGATGCCGGGATCGGCACCGCGTCCGACGCGGCGCTGGCGATGGAACTGGGCTGCCACGCGGTCATGGTCGACACCGCGATCGCCAAGTCGCACGATCCCGTCCGCATGGCCGGGGCGATGAGGGGCGCGGTCGAGGCCGGAAGGCTCGCCCGCCTCGCCGGCCGCATCCCCAAGCGCAACATGGCCGAGCCGTCGAGCCCGCAATTGGGGCTCGTCGGGACGTAACGCCGCTCACCATTGCGAGGAGCGCGTTAGCGCGACGCGGCAATCGCCTTCCGAAGAGAACCAAGGCGGCAGGAGATTGCTTCGCTCCGCTCGCAATGACATGTGATACCCCGTGTTTTTTTTCCTCCCGCTATACGACGACAACCCGACCACACGGACACCTATCGTCACTTATCTCCTGATCGGGCTCTGCGTCACCGCTTTCCTGTGGCAGCTCGGCCAGAATGCCCAGCACGTCGCCTATAGCTACGGGATGATCCCGGCGGTGTTGTTCGGCTCTGCCGGGTTGCCACGGAGCCTCGCCACGCTGCCGCCCTGGGCGACGATCTTTACCAGCATGTTCATCCACGGCGGTTGGCTGCATATCGGCGGCAACATGCTGTTCCTGTGGATTTTCGGGAACAATGTCGAGGACGTGCTCGGCCACTTTCGCTATCTGCTGCTCTATCTGCTGAGCGGCGTCGCGGCGGCCATGGGACAAGCCTGGTCGGACCCGTCCTCCACCGTGCCGATGATCGGGGCGAGCGGCGCGATCGCCGGGGTACTCGGAGCCTATCTCTTGATTTATCCCAACGCCAACGTGCACGTGCTGGTGCTGATCATCATCATCCTGCGCATCATCACCGTGCCGGCGTGGATCATGCTCGGCCTCTGGTTCGGCGCGCAGCTGGTGAGCGGTCTCTTCAGCGGCGGCGGGGCGGGCGTCGCCTTCTGGGCGCATGTCAGCGGGTTCGTGACCGGCATCGTCTTGCTGGTGCTGATGCGGCCGGGAAGCCTCCGCTTGCTGCACCCGCCGCGCACGGCGCGGTTCGTCGCCGCGCCGCCGCGTCAATTCGTCGGCCGCCATACGTTTCACGGCAGCGTGCCGGACAGCGGGCCGTCGCGCTTTCGCCGCCGCGGTCCGTGGGGTTGACGCGGAAATAAGGCCAGGGCTGAGGCCGCCGGCTAAAGCAGGATGTGGGTAATTTCCTTGTACGGGCGGTGATCGACGAAGTGTCGCTCGCGCGTCGCTCGCTCGATATAGCGGAACACCTGGATCACGAAGATCATGTTGACCGTCTCGCCGTCGGAGGAGAGCGGCATGAACAGCACCTTGGTGTGGCGCTCCGGATCGCGCCGCGCCGGCGAAAAGAACAGGCATTCCGAATAGAGCGCGCGCCCGGTCTCGACGCATTCGTCGTAGAGCGCCAGCACATGCGCGCAGTAATCGGGACCTGGCAGCACTTCGTCGAGGAACCGGCCGGTCGCATTGATGCCATGCGCGCGAGCATTCTCGGTACCGATCAGCCGATAGCGGTAGCGGCCGTCGTCGAGACGCTCGACCAGCATCACATCCGGCAGCAGCTTCGGTATTTCGATCGGGTCGATATCGGCACGGCCGGGCATCGGTCGTCCGGCCGCCTTGTCGCGCCAATAAAGATAGGCCTGCTCCAGCCGAGGATCGGTGAAAGGCGTTTGGCGCATGGCTTCGCTCCCGACCGGACTATGCAGCAAAGCGGTGTCGCCTATGACCAAACTCCCGTGAACAGAACGCTTCTTCCCCTCCATCTGTGTGCAGCAAGAACGTTAACAATCGGTTGAACGGGCGCCGGGAATGAATCCCCAAATTTGGGTGTTTGTCGGAGCGCGCGCCCCGCGTGAATTTGTTCTATGGCGGCGCCAGGGGTCTCCATGGCAGTTTTCGCGCGATGCTAAGACTATTTCGGCGCCCAAGCGGCTCGGCCGTGTTCACGGCGACAGCCAATTTCCTGCGGGGATTGGCGCAGCTCGTCTTTGTCGTGGTGCTCATCGGCGCGATTTCTGCCGCCGGCGCGGTGGCGCTGGCGATCGCCCATTTCAGCCGCGACCTGCCCAATCAGCAGCAATTGCTGAGCTACCAGCCGGCGACCGGCACCAAGATATACGGCGGCGATGGCGCGCTCTTGGTGGAGTTCGCCACCGAGCATCGCGTGCTCACCCCGTTCAAGGACATTCCGCCGCTCGTCGTGCATGCCTTCCTCGCCGCCGAGGACCGCGACTTCTACAGTCATAACGGCGTCAACCCGATGTCGATCTTGCGCGCCGGGCTGGCCGACGTGATGCGCTATGGGCGCGGCCAGCGACCTTTGGGCGCCTCGACGATCACCCAGCAGCTCGTCCGCCATTTCCTGCTGACCAACGAGGTCTCGGTCTCGCGCAAGATCAAGGAAGCGCTGCTCGCCTATCGCATCGAGAACCAGCTCAGCAAAGACCGCATCCTCGAAATCTATCTCAACGAGATCTATCTCGGCGCCGGCGCCTATGGCGTCGCGGCCGCGGCGGATACCTATTTCGGCAAGCAGCTCGATGCGCTGACACCCGCCGAAGCGGCGTTCCTCGCCGCTCTGCCGAAGGCGCCCAACAACTACAACCCGGTGCACCATGCCGACGCCGCGCTGGCCCGCCGCAACTGGGTGCTCGACGGCATGGCCGACGAGGGCTGGCTCACCGCGGAGCAGGCTCAGGCGGCGAAGAGCCAGCCGCTCGCGGCCTCCCCGCGGCCGCTTCCCGAGCCGCCGCGGGGCAGCGAGTATTTCGTCGAAGAGGTTCGCCGCCAGCTGATCGACCGCTTCGGTGAAAAGACCGTCTACGAGGGCGGCCTCACCGTGCGCACGAGCTACGTGCCGGTCTACCAGGCGATGGGCGAGAAAGCGTTCCACGACGGTCTTGTCGACTATGATCGCCGCCATGGCTGGCGCGGTCCGATCGAGCATCTGGCGACGCCGGCGGCGGCCCAGCAGGCGCTCTACAGCATCAACGACCCGGCGGCGATGCCGAGCTGGAAACTCGCCGCGGTGATGAGCGTCGACAACACCGGCGCGACCATCGCGCTCAAGGGCGGCGCGATCGGCCACATCCCGCTCGACGAGTTGCGCTGGGCGCGCAAGACCGCGCCCGATCAGCGCCTCGGTGCGTATGTCTCGCGCGCTCAACAGGTGTTGAGCCCAGGCGACGTCATCTTGGCGGAGCCGCTTGGCGCCGCGACGCCGGGCGCCGGGAATTCCAAGGGCGGCGCCAGCCTGGTCTACGGACTGCGGCAGGAGCCCGACGTCAGCGGCGGCTTCATGGCGATGGACCCGAAGACCGGACGGGTGTTCGCGCTGATCGGCGGCTGGGACTACCGCGAGAGCCAATTCGATCGTGCGATGCAGGCGATGCGTCAGCCCGGCTCGTCGATCAAGCCGTTTGTCTACGTCACCGCACTCGACGGCGACTACACCCCGTCGAGCATTGTCGATGATGCGCCGATCTCGCTGCCGCAGGGGCCGGGCATGCCGATGTGGAGCCCGGTCAACTACGAGGGCACTTCATCCGGCCCCAGCACACTCTACGAAGCGCTGGTGCACTCGAAGAATCTGGTGACGGCGCGCCTCGCTTCGATGATCGGGATGCCGGCGATCGCCAAGACGGTCCAGCAATTCGGCATCATGGACAGGATGCCGCTCTATTATTCGATGGCGCTTGGCGCCGGCGACACGTCGCTGTTCCGCATGGTCGCCGCTTACGGGATGCTCGACAATGGCGGGCATTGGCTCAACGCTTCGCTGATCGACCTCGTGCAAGACCGCGACGGCCGGATCGTTTACCAGAAGGGCACCACCAAATGCGCGGCCTGCTACATCACCGCCGGCTTGCGCGCCCAGCCGGATAACGACCCCGCCTACACCGCCGCCGGCGCCGCCGATCCGTCGCTGATCTGGCTCAGGGGCGCGAGCTACGCCGCCAACCCGATTTTCCACCGGCCGACCAAACCCGACCCGCTCGTCGACCCGGTAGCCGATGAGCAGATCGTCACGATGATGCAGGGCGTCGTCCAGCACGGCACCGGGATCAAGGTCGCCGCGGTCGGCAAGCCGCTCGCCGGCAAGACCGGCACGACCAGCGATTGGTTCGACGGCTGGTTTGTCGGCTTCTCGCCCGATCTCGTCGCCGGCGCCTATATGGGTTTCGACACGCCGCGCACGCTCGGCGACGGCGAGGTCGGCGGCAACACCTCCGCGCCCATCTTCCGCGATTTCATGACCGCGGCCCTGAAGGATCAGCCGGCGGTGCCGTTCCCCGAGGACCAGGGCGGCGAGATGGTGATGATCAATTCGTATAGCGGGCAATCGACCGTCGCCGGCGACCCGAACGCCGTGCTGATGGCGTACCGGCCCGGCACGGCGCCCAGCGAGCGCCATTACAACGCCAATCCCGCAATCGCCGGCATGCCGGGCGCGCCATCGCAGCAGGAAGCAGCGGATGCGATCGACGGCGCCGCGCCGGAGGGCCAGGCGCCGGACGGACAGATGGCGGCGATGCCTTACGGCGGGGCGGGCGGCGTGCCGAACGCGCAGATGGGCGGCGCTCCGATGATGCCGGTCAATGCGCGCGTCCCCGGCGCGATCCCGGCCGGCACCGTCGTGCCCTCGCCGCGGATCCTGTCCGGCACCGGCGGGCTTTACTGACCGGCAAGCTGTCGTAGCCGATCGAGCCAAGCCACGACCCGCCGGCGGTTTGTGCCGAAGTCGCCGCTCCCGTAACGGGACTTGCTATAGACGGCGATACTCGACCGGTCGCCGTCAAGCGAGACAAACTCGGCCGTCACGATGTCGGGAAAACGCAGCACTTGCGTGTGCTGGATAACCACGAGACGGGATCGTGTTGGCTCGTCGGCGACGATGACGATGCCTGGTTCGCCGGCGAGCATCCGCCGCCAGACCTGTTCGAGCCGATCCGCCCGAAGCGCGAAGATCGGGCTTGGCGCCGCCGTCGCCGCGCAGTAATTCCGCGGACAGGCGAGAAATGAATTGCCGGGAAGCGGGTCGCGCAGCCCCGGGATAGCGACACGCTCACTCGATCGGAGCGTGTCTTCGGCGGCTCGCCCCATATAGAACCGCACCGCCAGCCCCAGCGCCGCCACCGCCACCAACACGACCAGGAGTTTGGTGAGCATCTATGGAGACGGCTTCAGCCCGAACGCCTCGGCGAGCAGAGCATAGGAGCGTTTGCGGGCCGCGAAATCGTGGGTGATGGTCAGCACGACGATCTCGTCGACGCCGTAGGTCCCGGCGAGCGCTTCGAGCTGGGGCTTCACGGTGTCGGGCGTGCCGACGATCTGCCGGCGTCGGCTGTGCTCGACAAAGCGGCGCTCGATCTCGGTATAGGGGTAGGCTAGCGCTTCCTCGGGCGGCGGGAACGGCATCGGATGGCCGGTGCGCTGGCGCAGCCGCGACAGGTCGCGGCTGGCGGCGAGATATTCGGCGCACTTTTCGCTTTCGGCGCAGATCACGAAGACGCCGACGCTCGCCTGCGGCGCCGACAGCTTTTCCGATGGCCGGAACTGCGCCTTGTAGGCGGCCATGATCTGCGGCCCGCCCTCGTCGGTGATGAAATACGCGAACGAGAAGGCGCGACCGAAATAGGCGGCGAGAATCGCGCTCTGGTCGCTCGACCCGAGGACCCATATTTCCGGCAGGCTCTCGCCGTCGGGCATCAGATGGATGCGCGAGAAGGGGTGCTCGCCGGGAATGGTGTGCTCCAGATAGCCGATCAGGTCGGCGATCTGATTGGGGAAATATTCGATGCCGAGCGCGCCCGGCCCGTGCGCCAGCGCCGCCGCGGTCAGCTGGTCGCTGCCCGGCGCGCTGAAATATTCGATGCCGAGCGCGCCCGGCCCATGCGCCAGCGCCGCCGCGGTCAGCTGGTCGCTGCCCGGCGCGCGGCCGATGCCGAGGTCGATGCGGCCGGGATAGAGCGTCTCCAGCATGCGGAACTGCTCGGCGACCTTCAGCGAGCTGTAATGCGACAGCATCACCCCGCCCGAGCCGACGCGGATGCGGGTCGTTTCGGCGGCGATGCGGGCAATCATGATCTCGGGCGCGCTGCCGGCAAGCGCCGGGGTCGCATGGTGCTCGGCGAGCCAATAGCGGCGGTAGCCAAGCGCCTCGCAATGCTTGGCAAGCTCGATCGTCTCCAAGAGCGCGTCGCGCGGGGTCATCCCCTGCCGCACCGGCGATTGGTCGAGCACGCTCAAGCTCAGCATGGCCGGAGATTACCCCGTTTGGCATGACCGTTGCGGAGGATTTCGCGGCCATTCCCACAGGGAGGTTTCCATGAAGCGCGCCGACGTCACCGAGAAGATCCTCTCCGCCAAGCGGCTGAAGGGGCTCAGCTGGAAAAGCATCTGCGCCGAGATCGGCGGCGGAACGGCGACTTACGTCACCGCGGCGCTGATGGGCCAGATGAAGCTGCGCCCGGAGCAGGCCGCAAAGGCCGCCAAGATTTTCGGCTTGGGCGAGGAAGAGACGCTGCTGCTGCAGGAGGTGCCGTATCGCGGCTCGCTGCCGGCGCTGCCGCCCTCCGACCCGCTGATCTACCGCTTCTACGAGTTGGTCAATGTCTACGGCACGACCTGGAAGGAGTTGATCCAGGAGGAATTCGGCGACGGCATCATGAGCGCCATCGATTTCGACATGGCGATCGAACGCCAACCCGACCAGAAAGGCGATCGCGTCAAGGTAACGATGAGCGGCAAGTTCCTCAGCTACAAGGAATATTGAACCCCGCGGCAGGCGATTTCTCAAAACCGCTGCTTCCCCGCTGTCCGGTGCGCCCTGCTTGCGTTAAATTGCTGGGGCGATTGCAACCGGTGCTGGACATCGGACGCGAAGGAGGAAGCCATGGGCGCCGATACGGGACGGCGGGTCGCTGCCGAGTTCTTCGGGACGTTCTGGTTGGTCTTTGGCGGCTGTGGTGCGGCGGTGCTGGCGGCGGGCTTTCCGGCGTTGGGCATTGGTTTTCTCGGCGTGGCCTTTGCTTTCGGGCTGACCGTGCTGACGATGGCCTATGCGGTCGGCCACGTGTCGGGCGGACATTTCAACCCGGCGGTGACGATCGGTCTGTGGGCGGCCGGGCGCTGCGCCAATTATCACGTCATCCCCTACATCGTCGCGCAGGTGATCGCCGCGATCGCGGCGGCGGCGGTGCTGTGGGTCATCGCCTCGGGACATGCCGGCTGGGTTCCGGGCGGGTTCGCGTCCAATGGCTACGGTGATCTGAGCCCGGGCAAATACAGCCTCGCGAGCTGCTTCGTGTGCGAAGTGGTGATGAGTTTCTTCTTTCTCTTCATCATCATCGGCACGACGTCGAGGGGCGCTGCGGTGGGGTTCGCCGGCATTCCGATCGGGCTGGCGCTGACCCTCATCCACCTCGTGTCCATCCCGGTGACCAACACGTCGGTCAACCCGGCCCGCAGCACCGGGCCGGCGCTGTTCGCCGGCGGTGACTATATCGGCCAGCTCTGGCTGTTCTGGGTCGCGCCGATCATCGGGGCGGTGATGGCCGGACTGCTGTCGCGTTGGCTGCACGAACCGCCGCCGGGCGACGCGTAAGCGGACGGCGCGGCGCTCGCTGGAGGGGCAATGAGTTGGGTAAGCCGAACCCGAACTTGGTGGCCGGCCCATAGTCAGAATGTCAAGACGTACTTCGTCGGCTATCTGACCAATTTGTGGCCGCCGTGGCGGCGCCGTGGCCGACCGCCCGATTTCGAAGCGAGCCTTAACGCGTTGATCGCGACTTTCGCGGTGCTGGTCGGTGTCTCGATCACCGATTTCTTTGATCGAACCAAAGCGCCAATCGAAGGCAAACTGTTCGGGCCGCTTTTCGTCATGTTCATCACGCTGCTGCTACGCTACATCGTCGGCAGCGCGATCCACCTTAAATACACCTACGGCAATTCCAAACAGGCAAATGACACGACCGGTCCGCCGCAGTCGCAATCCGTGCCTCTGTTCTTCAAGGATGCCGCTTTTTTGGTGCTGTTCGGCGCGCTCGCGGTGACGATGACGCATTCCTGGGAGGAGCGTGTATCCAATCCTCAGCACCCCTTTGAGGTGGCTCCGTTCCTGCGGCATGCGGAATGGTTTCTGGGGGCGGGGCTAGTCTGGTCAGTGACCGACCCGATCCTGCGCTGGTTCTACTGGTACAAAGGCAAATGGGAGGAATGGCCGACCAAACCGTTCTGGCTCCCGTGGGTGTTGTTCGACGGGCTGCAGCTTATACTGACGCGGTACGTGCCTGACTACGCCGCGTCACCACTCAAGACGGTGCAAATCCTAGCGGCGATCTACGTGCTGTTCCTATTCATCGATTTTGGCTACCTAATTCGGGCCTTGCGGATCTAGGCCGCTTTTCGCGGGCACGCTCGGCCGCGTCGTGGAGCATCGCTGCAAGGGTAGCGAGATCGCGGTCGCGATCGCCCGGCAATCGCTCATCGGCGGATTGGGTCATCATCAGGTTGTAGCTATCGGCACCCGCCTTGCCGGCGGCGCGCCAATCGGTGCGAAAGATCACCACGCCGATCTTGCGCGCATAGGCGTAGCCGCATTCCCAGCAAGTACCAGAATCCGGATCGGCGCCGTCCATGTTAGCGATTATGACATCCGACCATTCGATGCCTTCGACATCCCGGTCAAAGCTCGCTTTTTCCTCGTTCGGGTCTTGCTCGTCAGTCTGCGGCAGCCAAACATTATGATGGTAGGGCTCGCCTTCGAGCAGGGCGGCGAGGGCAATATTGAAATTTCGCTGGGCGAGCGTGAAGAGAGGCCCGGCGAGGTAAATCCGCATCAGCTCACCGCGCCCTTGTCGCGCAGCTGGACAATCTCGCCGGGGGCGAAGCCGAAGCGTGCGAGCACGGCGTCCGAATGCTGGCCCTTGAGCGGCGGCGCGGCGGGCGCCGGACCGGGCGTGTCGGCGAAGGCGATCGGCTTGGTCATCGTGCGGTAGCGACCGATCGCCGGGTGGTCGACCGAGGCGACCAAATCCTGTGCCAGCACCTGCGGGTGGTCGAACATGTCCTCGATCGGGCGCACCGCGGCGCAGGGCACGCGCTCGCCGAACAGCTCTTCCCATTCGAGCGCGGTCTTGGCCGCGAGCGCCGCGCGCACCTGCGGCACGAGAACAGGCGTTTCCGCCGCGCGCTTGCGCATCGAATTGTAGCGCGGATCGTCGGCCAGTTCGCCGCGGCCGACCAGTTCGCACATCGCCTGGAAGAAATGGTTCGAGTGCACCGAGATGTAGAGCATGCCCTGTTTCGTCGGGTGAATGCCGGTGAGGCCGCCGGTGCCGGAATCGCGCACTGCGTCGCGACCCTCGCTGTCGGCCCAGACAAAGCGCCCGGCCTGGATGGTCAGTGCGCTGCGCAGCAGCGACAGCGCAAGGTACTGCCCCTTGCCGCTGCGCTCGCGGTGAAACAGCGCCGCAGCGACGCCAAAAGCGAGCAGCGCCGAGGTGAAATAATCGACGACCGACCCCAGCACGAGCTGCGGCTTGTCGATGCCGCCGCCTTGAAACACGGTCATGCCGGTGAGGCATTGCAGCACCTGGTCGAACCCGCCTTTGTCGCTCAGCGGCCCGCTGTCACCGTAGCCGGTGACGCCGGCATAGACGAGGCGCGGGTTGATTTTCCTCAGCCGCGGATAGTCGATGCCGAGCCGCGCCGGCACGGAGGGACGGAAATTCTCGACGAACACATCGGCCTGCTCGACCATGCGATTCAGCGCCGCCAGCCCTTCCTTTTGCTTGAGGTCGAGGCAGAGGCCCAGCTTGCCGCGATTGGCGCCGATAAAGAACCGGCTGTCGGCGCCGGGCAGGCTCGACGGGAACTGGCGGAGCTGGTCGCCCTGGGGCGCTTCGACCTTGATCACGGTCGCGCCGAGATCGGCCAGCAGCGTGCAGCCATAGGGGCCGGCGAGATAGCTGCACAGATCGAGGACGGTGATGCCGGTGAGCGGGCCGGGAATTGCGTCGGTCATTTCGTGCTCCGGGCGCGGATCGCCGCCATCGCGTCGAGCGTACGCTGCGCGCGGTAGACGATCGGGTAGTCGATGAACTTGCCGTCGAGCTGGATCGCGGCGCTGCCTTCCTTCTCGGCCTGGGCGAAGGCGGCGACCACGCGCTCGGCGAAATCGATCTCGGCGTTGGTCGGGGTGAAGACGCGGTTGACCACCGCGATCTGGTTGGGGTGGATGCACATCTTGCCCTGGAAGCCGAGCGTCAGCGCCAGGCGGGTCGAGGCTTCGAGCCCCTCCTCGTCGTGCAGATCGACCCACACCGTGTCGAGCGGCGCCTCGATCCCGGCGGCGCGGCTGGCGGTGACGACGCGGGCGCGGGCATGGGCGAGTTCGCCTTCCTCGCGCGTCCAGCGCATGTTGACGTCGAGCGTGAAATCGCCGGCGCCGAACGCGCAATGCTTGACACGCGTGCTCGCGCCGAGGATGGCCTCGATGTTGGTGAGGCCCTTGGCGGTCTCGACGATCGGTATCAAATCGATGCCGCCCGGAGCAAGGCCGCGCTCGCGTTCGAGATTGGCGAGCAGCCAGTCGATGGTCTGCAAAGTCGCCGCGCTCTCGACCTTGGGCAGGATGATGCCGTCGAGCCCGGCGCGGACGATCGCCGTGAAATCGCCGTGGCAGAACTCAGTGTCGGCAGCGTTGACCCGCACGTAAAGCAGCCCCGTTCGCGGCTGGCCGTACGCGGCGACGACCGTCTGGCGGGTCGCCGGCTTCTCGGCGATGGCGACCGCGTCCTCGAGGTCGAGGATCACCGCGTCGGCGTCGAGGATCAGCGCCTTCTCGACCCGGCGCGGATGGTTGCCGGGAGCGAAGAGAAAAGAGCGGAGGGGCATGGTGCGCCTTCCTGTATGAGCCCCTCTCCCGCATGCGGGAGAGGGGTTTACTGCGGGGCTCAGTTCCCCAGCGAAATCTCCATCCCGCGCTTGGTCGCTGGGCGGGCCATCAGCTCGTCGTACCAGCGCTTGACGTTGGGGTAGTCCTTCAGATCGACCTGGTGCCGCTCGTGTCGCCAGGCCCAGCCGAGGATCGCGAAATCGGCGATCGAAACCTCGCTGCCGGCGGCGTATTTGGCTTCGCCGAGCCGCTTGTCGAAGACGCCGTAAAGCCGGTGCGTCTCCTTCATGTAGCGCTCGAGTCCGTATTTGCGGTCGGTCTCGTCCTTGACCGCCAGAAAATGGTGCACCTGGCCGGGCATCGGGCCAAATCCGCCCATCTGCCACATCAGCCATTCGAGTACCGGCACCTGCTTGCGCATGTCGCCCTTGGGCCAGAACTTGCCGGTCTTCTCGCCGAGATAGATGAGGATCGCCCCCGACTCGAAAATGCTGATCGGCTGGCCGCCCGGCCCGTCAGGGTCGACGATGGCGGGAATGCGGTTGTTGGGGCTGATCTTGAGGAAGGCCGGATTGAACTGCTCGCCCTTCGAGATATTGACCGGGTGAACCGTGTAAGGCAGGCCCATTTCCTCGAGCGCGACCGAGATCTTGCGGCCGTTGGGGGTGCCCCAGGCGTGGAGTTCGATGGCCATGTGATGTGGTCTCCTGTGCTGGCTGGCGGCAGCATTGCCGGGGGCCCGGCGGGCTGTCCAGAGATCATCTTATTATCGGGAGGCTCCACCTCCTGATATCCACCTACTATCGCCGCCATCAACAGGGCCGCGAACCGCCTGCACCGGTCGGCTGACTCTCCATTCCGCTAGCCGATTGCGGGCAGAAGATCACGATGTCGTTCACGCGCTGGATGCGGGACAGGTAAGGCATCGGATCGCAAGATTTTTGCGCGCTGCCAGGGAGCGCCGTATCGTTGTCACCTTTGATCTTGATTTTGGCGAAATCGCTCAAAACGCTCATCAGCGACGAGCGGGGGTCATTTTGTTCCGCCTAAAACGAGCGGGTCGGTCATATTTATGGGACCGCCTCAGCGTCGCCATCGCCGAAGCGGGCGAAGCGCCGGAGGAAGGCGCTATCGTGTTGGTCGAAGATGCGCGCATCCGCGTGCGCCGAGAAGAGGGGCAACCATGAGCTGGCAGCCGGAACTCGACGAGCTGCGCGAGCGCGAGCTTCTGGCGCGCGAGCTGGGCGGCGCCGACAAGGTGAAGCGCCAGCATGACGCGGGCAAGCTCACCGTGCGCGAGCGCATCGATGGGTTGGTCGACGGCGGCAGCTTTCACGAGATCGGCGCGATCGCCGGCAAGGCCGAGTATGACGCGCAAAACAATCTGAAGGAGCTGGTGCCGGCCAATTGCGTGTTCGGCCGGGCGCGGATCGACGGGCGGACGGTGGTCGTGGTCGGTGACGATTTCACGGTGCGCGGCGGCTCGGCCGACGCGACGATCCGCGAAAAGCCACTGATGGCCGAGCAGATGGCGCATGATTTGCGGCTGCCGATCATCCGTATTATCGAAGGGTCGGGCGGCGGCGGCTCGGTCAAGACGATCGAGACGACCGGCCGCGCCAACCTGCCCGGCCGGGTCAACTCGGCGTTGCCTTATTACTTCACGACCACCAACCTCGGCCGCGTGCCGGTGGTGGCGCTGGGGCTGGGGTCGGTCGCGGGGCTTGGCTCGGCGCGTTTGGCGTCGTCACACTACTCGGTGATGACCAAGGAGACTTCGGCGATGTTCGTCGCCGGGCCGCCGGTGGTGAACGCGCTCGGCCGTGAGCAGCTCGACCGGTTCGAGCTTGGCGGCTGGGAAATCCAGACGCGCTGCGGCGCGATCGACCACGCGGTCGACACCGAGGAAGAGGCGTTCGACGCGACGCGGCGGTTCCTCTCCTATTTGCCGTCCTCGGTCTACGAGCTGCCGCCGAAAACCCCGCCGACCGACGACCCCGAGCGGCGCGACGAATTCCTGTTCGGCGCGATCCCGCGCGACACCCGCAAGGTCTACAAGATGCGGCCGATCGTCGAAGCGGTGGTCGATAAAGGCAGCTTCTTCGAGATGGGCCGCATGTTCGGCCGCGGCATGATCACCGGGCTGGCGCGGCTCGACGGCGTGCCGGTCGCGGTGATGGCGTCGGACCCGTTCTTCTACGGCGGCGCGTGGACCGCCGATGTCTGCGACAAGATCATCCGCTTCGTCGACCTCGCCGAGACCTTTCACCTGCCGGTGCTCTATCTCTGCGACTGCCCCGGCTTTCAAATCGGGCTCGAGGCCGAGAAGGCGCAGACCATCCGCAAGGGCGTGCGGGCGATGGCGGCGGTCAACCAGACCACCGTACCATGGTGCACCTTCCTGGTGCGCAACGTGTTCGGCGTCGCCGGCGCGGTCAACCAGCCGGCGGGGCGGTTCTCGATCCGCTATGCGTGGCTGTCGGCGCGCTGGGGGTCGCTGCCGCTGGAGGGCGGGATCGAGGCTGCCTATCGCGCCGAGATCGACGCCGCGCCCGACCGCGACGCCAAGATCGCCGAGATCGATGAGCGGCTGCAAAAGCTGCGCTCGCCGTTCCGCACCGCCGAGACATTCTGGGTCGAGGAGATCATCGACCCGCGCGACACGCGCCGCCTCGCGGTCGACTTCGCACGCCTCGCGGCGCGGGTGCTCGAGCCGGGCGAAAGCAAGTTCTGCATGCGGCCGTGATCGGCCGTCATTGCGAGGAGCGCCGCGACGAAGCAATCTTGTGCGGTAGAGGGCCAAGGCGGATCGAGATTGCTTCGCTCCGCTCGCAATGACGCTAAGGGAGAAACCGATGCTGGAAGTCGAACGCGGGGCCGATCTCGTGGGCTATAAGGGCAAGGAGGTCGGCGTCAGCGACTGGTACGAGGTTACCCAGGACCAGATCAACAAATTCGCCGACGCGACCGGCGACCATCAATGGATCCATGTCGATGTCGAGCGCTGCAAAAAGGAGATGCCGGGCGGCAAGACGATCGCGCATGGCTGGCTGACCTTGTCGCTGGTGCCGCGCCTCGCCTCGACGATCTACCGGGTCAAGCACCGCTCGCGCGGGATCAATTACGGCGCCAACCGGGTGCGCTTCACCGGCCCGGTGCCGGCCGGATCGCGCATCCGCCTGCGCCTGACGATCAAGGACGTCGAGAAGGTCGAGGGCGGCGTGCGCGTCACCAACGAAGGCCTGATGGAGATCGAGGGCGGCTCGCGCCCGGTGCTGGTCTCCGAGACGATCGGCATGGTCTACGATTGAGAGGCTTACATGCTCGACATCCGCAAGATCGTCACGATCCGCGAGGTGACCTTCTCCGAGCTCGGTCATGCGCCGCCAAAGCCGGTGGTGCGGGCGATCGGGCTGGCGGTGTTCCACAACCCGTTCGCCGGCAAGTATGCCGAGGATTTGCGGCCGCTGTTCGAAGCGGGCGCTGAGCTCGGCGAGCGGCTGATGCCCGAGCTGGTGAAGATGCTCGGCGGGCCGGCGGTCAGCTACGGCAAGGGCGCGATCGTCGGCGTTCAGGGCGAGATGGAGCATGGCGGCGCCTGCGTCCACCCGATGCTCGGCCGGCCGATGCGCGCCGCGATCGGCGGCGGCAAGGCGGTAATCTCGTCAAACGTCAAGGTCGCCCCGCCCGGCGCCAGCATCGACATCCCGCTTGGACACAAGGACGATTCCTGGTCGTTTGCCCATTTCGACACGGTGACCGTGACCATCGCCAATTCGCCGCGGCCGCACGAGATCATGGTGGCGATGGTCATCGCCGATGGCGGGCGGCTCAACAATCGCTGCGGCGAGGCGCCGATACGCTGATATTTTTAGCCCTCGGACGCCGGGCGGCGGACATCCGTCCGCCTCGCCCCCGCCAAGCCCGCGGGCTTCGCTTCGCTCTCACTGCGCGCCTCTCGGCGCGCGGCCGCCGTGTGCCGGGCCGCGCCGACATAATTTAGTGCTTGAAGAGGCCCATGACCGTTTTGCGCAGCTCAGGCACGGCGCCGACCGCGAGGCCGGCGGCGAGCGCCGCACCCATCGTGCCGTAGGGGTGTTCGCGGGTGGTGTTGACGATCTGCTGTGCCGCCAGCGCGCCGAGATCGGCGGCTATCCCGTTGGTGACGCCGTTGACGCGCGTCGACGCGGTCGTCGCCGGGATCGCCGGCCGGCGGCGGGGGTGCAGCGCCCCGCGGGCGGTCAGCCCGAGCAGTCCGACCAGCACCAGCCCGGCAAGGCCGGTCAGTCCGGCCGCGCCGGCGGGCGGGATATTTTCCGACTCAATCCACAGCCTCAACGCGTCGCCGAGAAACCACATCGTCACGGCGAGCGCGATGAGCGCGACGACACCCGCCGCGACGGCTATGGCAATGCGAGTCACCACGGGCTAGCCGCGGCGCGCGTTGAGCAGCATGCCGAGCAGCAACCCCGTGGCGAACGACGCGAGCGCCGAGGCAAACGGTCGCTCCTCGATCTCCTGGGTCACGTTCTGCGCCTGGCGCCGCACCTCGCCCCACATCTTCTCGGCGGAGTTCTGCGCCTTGTCGCTCGCTTGTGCATAGCCGTTGCTGGCGAGGTTGCGCACGTCCGTCGTCATCTTGGCGAAATCGGCGCGCAGCTGCTGAAGGTCGGCCTGCAGGGCCGTAAAGTCGGTTTCCATCGATGCCGCCATGGCGCAGCTCCCTGGTTGCGGACGTGTACACAACGCCGTCCGCGACCAAAGGTTTCAGGAGTTAACCGACGAGCACCGCTTTGCCGATGACTTTGCGGTCGATTACCGCCTGGACCGCGTCGGCCGCGCGCTCCAGCGGGAAGCGGTGCGAGATGCGCGGCCTGAGCTTGCCCTGCCCGGCAAGCTCGACCAGCAGCTTGGTATTGGCGCGGCCGATTTCGGGCTTGTGTTCGGTCGCGCCGCCGAGCCGCACGCCGATCACTTCGAGGCATTTGATGAGCAGGTAGTTGGTGCGCGGCGTCGACGGCCCGCCGCCGAGAAAGCCGAGCACCAGGATGCGCCCGCCGAACGCCAGGCAGCGCAGCAATTCGTCGAACACATGCGCGCCGATCGGGTCGTAGCAGATATCGACCCCGTCATGCGCGCCGGTGATCTCCTTGACCCGGTCGCGGAAGCCCTCGCGGTAGTCGATCGCGTAATCGGCGCCTTCCTCGAGGCAGGCTTGGCGCTTTTCCTCGGTCGAGGCGGTGGCGATGACCTTGGCGCCAAAAAGCTTGGCGACCTGGATCGCGGCGATGCCGATGCCGCCAGCGGCGCCGTGGATCAGCACCCAATCACCGGCCTGGAGCCGGCCGCGCTGAACGAGCGCGTGATAGGCGGTGTGGTGGGCGCCGCGAAACACCGCCGCCTCCTCGACGCTCATGCCGGCGGGGATCGGGTCGCAATCCTCTTCCTTGGAATTGGCGAGCGTGCTGAAGGCGCCGAGGCGCATCCGGTTCATCACCGGGTCACCGCGCTTGAAGCGCGCGACCCCAGGCCCGACCGCGACCACCTCGCCCGCCGCCTCGTTGCCGGGGATGAAGGGCGGTTCGGGACGGAACTGATATTTGCCGGCGAGCATCAGCACGTCGACATATTGGACGCCGCGCGCCGCGATCCGCACCTGCACTTCGCCCGGCCCCGGTGGCGGCGGGTCGGGCAGCTCGCGCAGCGCCAGCACCTCGGGCCCGCCAAACGCCTCGCAGACAACCGCTTTCATCCGGTTATCTCCAATCATCCAGCGCGTAGACGTCCGGGCGACTGTAGCCGGGTTCGTTCGGGCGGTGCATGGTCACGACATTGTGGAAGGCGCGAAAGCCGCGCCGCGCCATCCCGCTATAGGCGTCGGCACGTCCCGCATTGACGCCGCCGAGCACCTTGCCCATCCCGACCGATGTGGCGAGCGCGCTCGCGGCATCGAGCAGCGCGGCGAAGCGGTCGCCCGCGCCGTGGCCTGAACGCGCCGCGCCGAACTTGATGAACAGGGTGTCGGCGCCAGCCTCGCTTGCCGGCCCCCAATGACAGACAGCAAAGCTGGCGAGCCGGCTCGGGCCATCCCACAGCAGTAGTGAATCGCCGTGGCCGCGCTGTGCGTTGCTACGCATCTCGGCGCGCAGGTCCAGGCCTGGGTAAATCTCATCGGTAAGGACATAGCTCGCCGCCTCGGCAGCCTCCCGCCCGTCGGGGGCGAGCGCCGAATAGCGCGAATTTTCAGGCAAGGTACCGGGCGTTGCCGGCGCCGTCATAAGCGGGGTCAAAAAGCGCGGGTGAAAGCCGAATTTCTGATAGAGATGAATGTGCTTTGTGCTCTGCGGGAAGGTGCAGAGCCCGGCATGGCTCAGCCCCCATTCCCCGAACACATCGGACACCGCGGCAACAAGCGGCTGCGCGAATCCGCGGTCCCAGAAATCCGGGCGGATCGACAGCGGCCCGAAAAACCCGACGCTGCCCCAGCGCGTCGCGAAGTTAGACCCGGCGAGCTGGCCATCATGGTCGATCGCGAAGGATCTGACATGCTCGGCGCCATGTCGCCCATAGATATAGTCGAAATCGGTCCAGAAATTATCGAGGTCCGGAGCGCCCATGAATGTGCCGAAGGCGTGCCGCATGATGCGCTGCGCCTCTTTGAGGTCCGATTCAGCCATTGGTCGTGCAGTGGGCATGTTCAGATCCTCCCCTGTTCGCCCTGATGCTATCGCCCTGCCGCTTTGACGCGCAACCGCCGCGGCGCGAGCGATTTTTGCCGTGGCAAAAAATGCGAGAACCACGGATAGTTGAATGACAAGGCCTAAGCGTTCGAAAATTTCTGCCGGCAAATTGATAATCGAGTCCTCGCAGGTGCACGAAGCGCGATGCGAGGGCCGTGAACAGGGAGGCTCTGATGCGTCTGCGTCACTATCTGGGAATGCTCGCCGCCGCCGCGGCGAGCGTGCCGTTGGCTGCCTCGGCGGCCAATTCGATCAAGATCGGCTTTCCGATCCCGATGTCGGGCTTTGCCGCGGTCTATGGCGTGCCGATCTCGAAGGGCGCCGAGATGGCGGTCGCCGAGATCAACGCCAAGGGCGGCGTGCTCGGCCGCAAGCTCGAGCTGCTGGAGCGCGACAGCAAGGCCAACGCCGACGAAGCGGTGCGCCTCTCGCGCGAGCTCATCATCAAGGACAATGTGGATTTCCTCGTCGGCACCCTGACCTCGGCCGAGGCCCCGGCGGTGTCCACCGTCGCCAAGGAGAACAAGATCGTCTTCATCGCGCCGGCCGCGGAAACCACGATGCTGACCGATCCGCAGCATATCCATCCGTACATCTTCCGCATCGCCACCAATACCGACGTGGAAGGGTCGGCCGGCGCCACGGAGATGGCGAAGTGGAAGAACGTGAAAACCGTTGCGACGATCTCGCCGGATTACGCCTATGGCCACGACGTCGAGGCGGCGTTCATCAAGGAACTCAAGAAGCTGCGGCCCGACATCACGATTGTCGACCAGCAATGGCCGAAGCTCGGCGAGCCCGACTTCACCGCCTTCATCACCGCGCAGATGAGCAAGAAGCCGGATGCGATCCATTGCTCGCTGTTTGCCGGCGATTTCGTCACCTTCTCCAAGGAGGCAGCGGCACTCGGCTATTTTAAGGCGGTCGCCAACCGCGTGGTCGACGGCGCCGTCGTCGGCAGCACCGACGAGGCGAAGGCGCTCGGCAAAGATTATCCCTACGGGATCATCGGCAATGCCTACGACCCGGTGATTTGGGGCGGCGGCAACGAGCCGCCCGAGCACAAGAAGTTCATCGCCGATCTGAAGAACTTCACTCATGAGGACTTCGCGTCGAGCTGGTCAGTTATCGGCTACCAGTCGATCTATGCGCTGGCGGACGGGATCAAGAAGGCCGGCGACACCAAGTCCGACGACGTGTCGAAGGCGCTGGAGGGACTGACCTTCGACACGCCGGTCGGCAAGCGTAGCTTCAGCGTCAAGTCGCACGAGACCTTCGCCCCCGAATATTGGGGCGTGATGACCAAGGAGGCGAACTACCCGTTCGCCATCATCAAGGATCCGCAACTGCTGCCCGCCTCAACCGTGACGAACTGACGCCAGGGCAGGCATCGCCCGCGCCAAGTCATTGGCCGGGCGGTGCCGAAACCATCACGGGACGAACGCAACCGCCGCGCTCGGGCGAGCGGGTGATGAGTGCGCCTGCGGTAAATTCGCGCGGCAGGGTCGTGTTCTTGACACGGCTCGCCGGTGCGAACCATTGTCACGCGCTTCAAACGGATAAGAGTGCTTAGCCACGCTCCGCGGCGGCGCTTGTAGGGGAGGAAATTCATGCGCTTGCAATATTGTCTGGGCTTGGCCCTCGCCGTCGCGGTGAGCGGGCCGCTGGCGGCCCACGCCGAGGATACGATCAAGATCGGGTTTCCGATTCCGCTGTCGGGCCCGACAGCGGTTTACGGCGAGCCGATCCTCAAGGGCGCGCAGATGGCGGTCCAGGAGATCAACGCTGCTGGCGGCGTGTTGGGCAAGAAACTCGAGTTGCTGCCGCGAGACAGCAAGGCGAACGCCGACGAGGCGGTGCGCCTGTCGCGCGAGCTGATCATCAAGGACAATGTCGACTTCCTGCTCGGCACTCTGACCTCGGCCGAGGCGCCGGCAGTCTCGACGGTAGCCAAGGAAAACAAGATCGTCTTCATGACACCGTCGTCGAAGAGCACCATCCTCACCGACGCGCAGCACATCCACCCCTACATTTTCCGTCTCGCCTCAAACACAGACGTCGAGGGCCTGGCCGGTGCGGAGGATATGGCCAAATTCACGAACGTGAAGACGATCGTGACGATCGCGCCCGACTATGCTTATGGGCGTGACTCGATCGCCGCGTTCATCAAAGCGCTGAAGGAAAAGGCGCCGAACATGCAGGTCGTCGATTCACAGTGGCCGAAACTGGGTGAGCCCGACTTCACCGCGTTTATCAACGCGATGATGAGCAAGAAGCCGGATGCGGTTTACTGCTCGCTGTTTGCCGGCGATTTTGTCACCTTCGTCAAGCAGGCGACTCCGCTTGGCTTGTTCAAGGCGGTCGACAACCGGCTGATCGACGGCGGCGAGGTCGGCACCCCCGACGAGGCACAGGCCCTGGGCGCCGATTATCCCTATGGCATCATCGCCAATGCCTATGATCCGGTCATCTGGAGCGGCGGGACCGAACCGCCGGAGCACAAGAAATTCATCGAGGATTTGAAGAAGTTCACCAACGCGAAGTACGCCTCGGGGTGGTCGATCCAGGGCTATGTGATGGTCGAGGCGCTCGCTCAGGGGATCAAGAAGGCGAACAGCATCAAGTCGGACGACGTCTCGAAGGCGATGGCCGGGATGAGCTTCGATACGCCGGTCGGGAAGCGCAGCTTCAGCGAGAAGTCGCACGAGACCTTCGCGCCTGAATACACCGGCGTGATGGTTAAGGATCCGGCCTATCCGTTCGCGGTCATCAAGGACCCGACACCGATGCCGACCGATTTTCATCCGAGCAACTAGCAACGGCTGAGTACGAATTGGCGTCGTCCGCGAGCAGGGTATAATCGCGGACGACGCACGCACATTGGGAGATCGATAAGCGGTGGCGCCCTCGTTTCTGTTCAGTCAATTCATGGGCGGCCTGACCACCGCGATGTTCCTGTTCCTGATCGCATCAGGACTGTCGCTGGTGTTCGGCATCATGCGCGTCATCAATTTCGCGCATGGCTCGTTCTACATGCTCGGGGCCTATCTCGCCTGGCAGGGCGTGCAGTGGTTCCACCCGACCGGCGCCGGGTTTTGGGCGGCCTCGCTGTTCGCGGCCTGCGTCGTCGGCATTTTCGGCGCGATCGTCGAACGATTGTTCTTCCGCCGGCTCTACGGACGCGACGAGCTCTATCAGCTGCTTTTCACCTATGCGCTGGTGCTGATCCTCGGCGACGTCGCCAAGTATATCTGGGGCACTGACCAGCTCTCGGTGTCGACCCCGCCGGTGCTCGCGGGGAGCGTGCAGATTTTTGGCACCACTGAGCCGCTCTACAACCTCTTCATGATGACAATTGGCCCGCTGATTGCGTTCGGTGGGTGGCTGGTGCTGAACCGCAGCGGGGTTGGGCGCCTGGTTCGCGCCGCGCAGATGGACCGTGAGATGCTCGATGCGCTGGGCGCCAATGTCGGCACGATCTACACGGGCATGTTCGTGTTCAGCTCGTTTCTCGCCGGGTTGTCGGGCGCGTTGGTGACACCGATCCAGAGCATCGTTCCGGGCATGGACGTGTTGATCATCGTACAGGCGTTCATCGTCGTGGTGATCGGCGGCATGGGGTCGTTCTGGGGCACGTTCTGGGGTTCGGTGATTTATGGCGAAGTGCTGTCCTTCGGCATTCTCATCTTTCCCGGCTTCTCGCTGTTCTCGGTGTTCGCGCTGATGGCGGTGATCCTGATCGTGCGCCCGTGGGGCTTGTTCGGGCGGCCGATATGACGACCGAAACCACCACGACCACGCCAGCCGTGGCGGCCAGCCCGGCGGCACCCGCCGGACGGGTCATCGGCAGCGGTTCAAGCCTGTTGAGCCGTATTCCATGGACGCTGATCGTCTTCGTGCTGGCCTGCGCGGTGCCCTGGGTCGGCGGGCGCTACAACACCTTCCTCGCCGAGCAGATCGCGATCGACGCGCTGTTCGCGGTGAGCCTCAACCTGCTGCTCGGCACGACCGGGCTCGTCTCGTTCGGGCATGTCGCTTATTTCGGCGTCGGCGCCTATGTCTGCGGCATCTTGATGAAGACGTACAGCGTGCCGTTCATCCTCGCCTTCCCGGCGGCGGGTCTGGGAGCGGCGTTGTTCGCGCTCGTCTCGGGTTATTTCTGCGTTCGCCTCATCAAGCTTTATTTCGCGATGCTGACGCTGGCGTTCTCGCAGATCGTCTGGGCCATCGCCTATAAATGGAACGACGTCACCGGCGGCGACCAGGGACTGCCGGAAATCCCGTTCCCCAATTTCGACTGGCTGAACCATGTCCCGTGGCTCGGCGACTTGAAGACCAGCGACCAGTTCTACCTGCTCACGGTGCTGCTGATCGCGGTGTCGCTGGCGGCCATTCACCGCATCGTGCGCTCGCCGTTCGGGCGGGTGCTGACGACGATCCGCGACAATCCCGAGCGCGCCGCGTTCATCGGCGTCAACGTCAAGATGTACCAGCTTTCCGCTTTTGTGGTCGCTGGAGCCTTCGCCGGGTTTGCGGGCGCGCTCTACGGCATTTTCAGCCGAGGCGTCTTCGCCGATTACGTGTTCTGGTCGAAATCCGCCGAGGTGATGATCATGACGATCCTCGGCGGCATGGATTATTTCTGGGGTCCGCCGATCGGCGCCTTCGCGATCGTCTGGCTCAACCAGGAAATCACCGACTATACGCAGTATTGGCCGTTCTTCCTCGGCGTGATCCTGCTGGTGCTGCTGTTCGGCTTCCCCGGCGGTATTCTCGGCGGCATCGACAGTCTGTGGCGGCGCTTGCGGAGAACCCGACGTGCTTGAGGTGCGCGGGCTCAACAAATCATTCTCCGGCTTTCACGCGGTCTCTGACGTCGATCTCAGCGTCGAGACCGGCCAGATCGCCGCGGTGATCGGGCCGAACGGCGCGGGCAAGTCGACCCTGTTCAACCTGATCACCGGGCATCTGCGGCCCGATACCGGCAGCGTCCACCTTGACGGCCGCGATATCACCGGAGCCGCGCCGCACAAGATCGTGCGCATGGGGGTCGGCCGTTCGTTCCAGCGCACCAACATCTTTGCCAAACTGACCGTGTTCGAGAACCTGCAGGCTGCGTTCCTCGTGCATAACGGCCGCGGCCGCGACTTCTGGTCGAAAGCCTCGGCGCTTTATCGCGACGAGACCACCGCGCTGCTTTCGTCGATCGGTCTCGTCCAGCACCGCGATACGGTCGCCGGGACATTGAGCTACGGCAACCAGAAGCAACTCGAACTGGGCCTGGCGCTGGCGAGCGACCCGGCACTCCTGCTGCTCGACGAGCCGACTGCCGGCATGTCGGCGACCGAGACGCACGACACGATCCGCCTCATCGAGCGCATCGCCGGCGAAAGGTCGCTGACCCTGCTCTTCACCGAGCACGACATGGATGTCGTGTTCCAGATCGCGCAGAAGATCGCGGTGCTGCACCAGGGCCATGTGATCGCCGACGGCGCACCCGAAGAGGTACGCGCCGACCCCGAAGTGCGCCGCGTCTATCTGGGTGAGCATTAAGCGATGTCGGAGTCTCTGCTCACCGTCGAAGACATTCACACTGCCTATGGGCTGAGCCGCGTGCTGTTCGGCATCTCGCTTGAGGTCAAAGCCGGCGAGTGCGTCTGCCTGTTGGGCCGCAACGGCGTCGGCAAGACGACGACGATGCGCTCGGTGATGGGGCTGACCCCGCCGGCGAGCGGGCGCGTAGTGTGGAAGGGCCGCGAGATTACCGGCCGCGCGCCGCATCATGTGGCGCGCGCCGGCATCGGCTTTGTCCCCGAGGACCGGCGGATTTTCCCCGAGCTGACGGTCTGGGAGAACCTCGACGTCGCGGCGCGCGCCGGCGGCCGGCGCGGCCACTGGACGATCGACACGGTCTACGGACTGTTCCCCAAGCTGGAAGAGCTGCGCAACCGCCAGGGCGGATTTCTATCGGGCGGCGAGCAGCAGATGCTGACGATCGCCCGCACGCTGATGGGCAACCCCGAGCTGCTGCTGCTCGACGAGCCGTCCGAGGGACTGGCGCCGCTCGTCGTCGACATGCTGCGCGAGAAGATCGGCGAGCTGCGCGACCAGGGCTTGACGATCCTGCTCGCCGAGCAAGGGGTCGAGTTTTCGCTGGCACTCGCCGACCGCGTCTATGTGCTCGAAAAAGGCGCGGTGCGCCATTCCGGCCCGGCGGCCGAGCTGCGCGACAACAAGGATCTGCGCGAGCAGCTGATGGCGATCTGAAGCGCTCTGAGGGACATTGGGAAGACAGAACATTTAATTCAGCGACGCCACCGCGCGCGACGCGATGCTGCGCGGCAGCAACGCCCAGTATTGGCCTTCGGCGTAGAAATCGCTCCCGCGCGCCTGCGCTTCGCGACCGCTGCCCCAATAGAAATCGCCGCGCAGCGGACCGACAATGCCGTCGCCGATGTCCTGCGCGACGACGAGCCGCTGCACCGCGACCGGCCGGTATTTGTCGTGCGCGTCGAGCCAGAGCGGCACCCCGAGCGGGATGTAGCGATGGTCCACCGCGAGGCTGCGCTCGGCGGTCAGCACCGCGCCCTGGTAGCCGACCGGCCCGTCGCCTTTCAGCTCCTGGAAGAACACGTAGAGCGGGTCCTTGCGGCGCAATTCCCTGGCCGCTGCGGGGTTGTCGCGCATCCAGGCGCGCACCGTGCGCTCCGAGAACTGCGCCTTTGGAATGAGGCCCTGGTTCAGCACCATCTGGTAGATGTCGACGAGGGGTCGGTTGTTGTTCGCCTGATAGACCAGCCGCTCGAAGCTGCCGTCGGGCAGGCGGATGCGGCCCGAGCCCTGCATCTGCAGCACGAAGACATCATCGGCGCTCTTCAGCCACACGATTTCCAGGCCCTTGCCCTTGAGCGCGCCATCCTCGATCGCGGCGCGGTCGAGATAGGGCTTGCCGGCGACAAGGTCGGACGGCGCGCGATAGACCGGGTACTGGTACGGGCCGCCCTGGGTCTTCGAACCGTCGAATTCGGCCTCCCAATAGCCGGTGAAGAGCCCCTTGCTGTTGCCCTTGCTGGCGATCAGCACCGGCACGAAATTGCTCTCGAAAAAATGCCGCGCCGCGTTGGTGTCGCCCGGCCTTAGCGCCATCGCCTGCCGGCATAGCGGCTGCCAATCGCGGACCGCGCCGAAATTGCCGTCGGTCGCGGTCGGGTCGAGCGGCGTGGCGCCGGACTGCGCCTTGATCCGGGCGCATGATTTGTCGAATGCCGGAAGCGCTTGCGCGACATTGTCGCCCGACCAGCCGGCGAGCCGTCCAAAACCACTCGGCGCAAAGCTGATCTGCGTCGCACCGGTTGCCTGGCTCGACCGGAGCGCGGTCGGCCCTAGCGCGCAGCCGGCGAGAATGGCGCCGAGCGCCAGAACCCGGAGACCCGCCCTTACGTTTGACATCGCCGAAAGTTCCATCGAAAGGTTTGTGCCATGGTTGTAGCGTCGCAGGGATAAAGTTCGTGTAAACCGGCGGACAAATCGTGCCGGCGCGCGGACACGCTTGCGGTGCGTCTATGGTTGAGGGAGAGAGCATGGCTACGGCATTGAGCGACACGGCGAATCGCAGCCGCCTCCTGCCGCTCGCCGGCATCACCGTCATCGATTTCGGCCAGATCTTTCAAGGCCCCTACGCGACGCTGCTGCTGGCGAAATCGGGCGCGAATGTCATCAAGATCGAGCCGCCGCACGGCGAGCCGCTGCGCCGCCGTGCCGCGCCCGGCAAGAGCGCCACGCTGCCCTTCGCGATGCTCAACCAGAACAAGCGCGCGGTGACCCTCAACCTCAAGCACGCGAAGGGTCGCGAGCTGTTGTTCGAAATGGTGCGCCGTGCCGACGTGCTGTTGGAGAATTTCTCGCCCGGTACGCTCGACGATCTCGGCGTCGGCTACGCGGTGCTCAGGGAGATCAACCCGCGCCTCATCTACGCCACCGGCACCGGGTTCGGCATCAGCGGCCCCGATCGCGACAATCTGGCGATGGACCTGACGATCCAGGCCGCCTCGGGGATCATGAGCGTCACCGGCGCGCCCGACGGGCCGCCGATGAAGGCGGGGCCGACCCTCGTCGACTTCATGGGCGGCATCCACCTCTACGGCGCGATCATGACCGCGCTCTACGACCGCGAAAAATCGGGCGAAGGCCGGCTGGTCGAGGTGGCGATGCAGGAAACCGTCTACTCAAGCCTCGCCGCCAGCTTCGAATACTTCCACCGCACCGGCGACCCGCCGCCGCGCACCGGCAACCGCCAGGCCGGGCTGTCGTCGACACCCTATAATGTCTACCCGTGCGGCGACGGGCATGCCGCGATCCATGTCGTCACCGAAGGGCATTGGCAGAACTTGATCAAGGCGATGGGCCGCGAGGAGCTGGGCGAGGACCCGCGCTTCAAGACCAATGCCGATCGCGTCGCGCATATGGACGAGACCGACGCCGCGGTCAGCGAATGGACGCGCACGCTGCCCAAGATGGAGGTGTTCGCCCGGCTCAAAGCGGGCCGCGTGCCCTGTGCGCCGGTGCGCACCGCGCCCGAGGTGATGAACGACCCGCACATGCACGAGCGCGGCATGCTGGCGCGCGTCGAGCACCCGGAGCTGGGGCCGATCGTGGTGCCGACCAATCCCCTGCGGCTGCACGGCCTGCCCAAGGCGCCGCTGATCCCGAGCCCGACGGTCGGCCAGCACAATTCCGAAATTTACGGTGGCTGGCTCGGCCTCAGCGCCGACGAGATCGCGGCGCTGAAGGCGGAGGGCGCGATTTAACCCCTCGCCCGCTTGCGGGGGGGGAATCACTCCGCTCGTGCTGAGGCGGCCTGCCGCCGGCCCTTCTCGGAGAGGCTGCGAAAGGTGATCGACCAGCGCGTGGCGGGGAGCGGCGCGAGGCTGTGCTCCCATGCGTGTCGCGCGTCGCCGAAGAGGTGATAAATCGACCGCTGCGCCAGCAGCGCCGAGGCCCGCGCGAAACCGCCCGCCTTGCGTCGGCGGAACCGCATCGTCGCCGGCGCGCCGAGCGAGACGCCGACGACATGCTCGAATACCGGCCGGTCGCGGTGCCAGCCGATCCCGGCGCCGGGGTCGTAGCGGATCACCAGCGCCTGAACCAACTCGTCGGGCGTGAGACCGATGAATTCGGCGGCCCGGTCGCGCACCGGCAGCAGCCAATCGGGTATAGCGTCGGTCGGGCTAAAACTCGCATCGTCGAAATCGTAGCGCCAGCCGAACGACGCGGTCAGCCGCTTGCCCTCCCAGCCATGAGAGCGAAACGGCGTCAGTCCGCTCGCATCGATCGCCGCGATCAACGCCCGCTCCTCGTCGGGCGTGACGATATTTTCAGCCACCGCCAAGCCGGGAAGGTGCGGTTCGGCGAACAGATCGGACTGCAATGCAATGCTCATTTTGGCCAAGCGGGTTCTCCAAGCGCGCCGGCTCGAAGGGCAGGCGAACGGTCCCTCGCTCGCCGATTTCATTGCCGACGGGCGCGAAAACTCGCACACCCATGGCGGCCGCAGCGTCTTCGGCTGGGAACCGCCGCCGACCGTACCTGCGGCGGCGCGATAAAGCCGCCGCTTTTTGACACCCGGCCCCCGGGTCCGCGCTCTGCGCGGCCCGAGGATAAAGTTCGGCCGGAGCCCATCGCCCATTCGCTCGTGCGCCTGCGAGCATGGATTCCGGCCTTCGCCGGGATGGTGCTTGGCGATGGTGATTGGCATCCCTCGGGCGCCATTGCGGCGTCCGCGCTCTTGCCCGATAGTTTCGGGGACTTGCCGAGGAGAGACGAATGGCTGCATTGGGACTGCCGTGTGCCGAGAGCCCGGAACAGATCGGATTGTCGTCGGAGCGGCTCGGCCGGATTACCGCCACGGTCACCGCCGATGTCGAGCGCGGCGCGATCCCCGGTGCGGTGCTGGCGATCGCCCGCGGCGGACGGGTCGCCTATGCCGAGGCGATCGGCTATCGCGACAAGGACGCGAATGCGACGATGCGGCTCGACACGATCTTCCGCATCGCCTCGATGACCAAGCCGATGGTCTCGGTCGCGGCGATGCAATTGGCCGAGGAGGGCCGGCTCGATATCGGCGCCCCGGTCGCGCAATACATTCCGGTCATCAACGAGATGACGGTCGGCGCCGAGCGCACACGAGCCAAGCGCGCGATGACCGTGCAGGATTTGCTGCGCCACACCTCCGGCCTCACCTACGCGCTGTTCGGCGACAGTCCGGTCCAGATGATCTGGCGCGACGCCAACCTCCAGGCCGAAGACCAGACCAATGAGGAGCTGGTCGAAAAGCTCGGCAAGCTGCCGCTGCTGTTCGAGCCGGGCACGACCTGGGAATACTCGATGTCGACCGATGTGCTGGGCCGGGTTGTCGAGGTGGTTGCCGGGAAAAGCCTCGGCGAGGTGCTGGCCGAGCGCATCACCGGACCGCTCGGCATGGTCGATACCGGCTTCTCCGCGACCGGCGACAAGGCGGCGCGGGTTGCCGAGCCGCTCGTCGACAAGGCGACCGGCAAGAAGCCGCCGATGCGCAATGTGACGCGCGGCAATCTCTGGCAGTCGGGCGGTGGCGGCCTGACATCGACCGCCACCGACTATCTGCGCTTCTGCCAGATGCTGCTGAATGGCGGCGAACTCGACGGCGTGCGCATCGTCTCGCCGAAAACGGTCGCGCATATGGCGTCCGACCACCTGCCGCCCGATGTGCAATACGGCGAGACCGCGCGCGCGAGGTTCGGCGCGCTCGCGCCGGTGCCGGAGATGGGCTACGGCTTCGGCCTCGGCTTCGCGGTGCGCAAGGCGCAGGGCCTGTCGCCGGCGCCGGGCTCGGTCGGCGAATTCTTCTGGGGCGGCGCGACCGGCACCTATTTCTGGATCGACCCGCAAGAGCAGATGGTCGTCGTGCTGATGCTGCAGGCGCCCGACATGCGGCTCGCCTACCGCTATCTGAGCCGCCGCCTGGTCTATGCCGCGCTGACCGGCCCGCTGCGTTGGCGCCGTCGGTGATTCCGATGCCACGACCCAACCACCTTGCCCCGTCAGTCTTGCGCGAAGGTGCGGCCCATGGCCCTTAAGGACAAGATCGCGTTTGGCATGTCGCTGCCGCACCGCTCGCCCGACCCGATCGATATGGCGGCGGTGAAGACGGTCGCGCAGCGCGCCGAGGCGCTCGGCTTTCGCGACCTGTGGGTTACCGAGAACACCCTCAACGAAGAGTCGATGTGCTTCGACCCCGTGGTGGTGCTGACCTACGCCGCCTCGGTGACGACAAAAATCCGCGTCGGCGCCTCGGTGGTGGTGCTGGCGGTGCACCACCCGGCGATGGTCGCGCATCAATGGGCGACGCTCGATTACGTCAGCGGTGGGCGCGCGATCCTCGGCGTCGGCCTTGGGCGCGGGCACCATTACCGGCAGTTCGAGGTTCCGGAGGAGGGCAAGGTCGCGCGCTTCCGCGAGGAGGTCGCGCTGATCCGCGCGTTGTGGAACGAGGAGCGGGTCACGTTCCGCGGCAAATTCTACAACATCGAGAACGAGGTGATGTCGCCGCGCCCGGTGCAAAAGCCGATGCCGCTGTGGATGGGGGTCGGGCACCCGAACGCGGTCAAGCGCACCGCCGAGCTGGCCGATGGCTGGATGGGTTCGGGCGGATCGAGCATCGCCGAGTTCGGGCGCTCGGTGCCGATCCTCAAGGACGCACTGGCCGCGCGCGGCCGCGACCCGGAAAATTTCCCGATCTCGAAGCGCATCTTCATGATGGTCGACGACAACGCGGCGACCGCGCGGCGCCTGCTCGACCGCTGGTTCACCGAGGTCTATCACAACCCGCCGGGCACCGATTTTTCGGGGATTCACGGCACGCCGGAACAGGTGCGCGAGCGCCTGGAGGAAGTTGCGGCGATGGGCGCCAACCATCTGATGCTCAACCCCGTGTCGAACTATGTCGAGCAGGTTGATGCGCAGGCCGAGGTTGTCGGATTGAAATAGGAGGTCGCCATGCCTCAAGCCGATATCGTCAAGCAGAACGTCGCGGCGCATTGGGGAAAGCGGGCGGCGCATTTCGACCAGGATTTCGGGCACAGCATCGCCACCGCGCCGGAGCGCGCGGCCTGGGACCGAGTGATCGGGCTGGCGGTGGGCGGTAACAGCGCGGTCGAGGCGCTCGATGTCGGCTGCGGCACCGGGTTCTTGAGCCTCGAGCTGGCGGCGCGCGGGCACCACGTCAGCGGCATCGATTTCGCGCCCGAGATGCTGGCGCGGGCGAAAGCGAAAGCGGCGGCCGCCGGCGTGCAAATCCGCTTCGAACATGCCGACGCAGAGAACCTGCCCTTTAGCCCGGCGAGCTTCGATCTGGTCATCACCCGCCATGTGCTGTGGACCTTGCCGCATCCCGAGGCGGCGATCAGCGAATGGATCCGTGTGCTGCGGCCGGGCGGACGGCTCGCGGTGATCGACGGGCAGTCGCTGGTCGCGCCCGGCGAGGAGCAGGCGGCGAGCGCGCGGCGCAGCACGGAATACGCGCCGATCGGCGACCAGCTGCCGTTCCTGATGGGCAAAGCGCGGGAAGAGATCGAAGCTTTGTTCCGCGCGAAAGGGCTCGCCGCAGTCGCCAGCGACCCGCTCGCCGATGTGATCATGGCGCAGAACGAGCGGGCAGCCGCCGAGGGCGAGGAGCTACGGCCGCGCCGGCGCTACATCGTCTGGGGCGACGTGCCGCTGGCTTAGAATATCGCCATGCCTTTTCTTGTCGTCTTTCCCGCGCAAGCGGGAACCCAGGGCAACCGCGCCATCGCTCGCTCCTGGGCCCCCGCCTTCGCGGGGGCGACGAGATTGTAAATGGCCGCGACGCCAACCATTCCCGAACTCGAAGCCCTCGTCGCCGAGCGCCGGCAAACCCTTGGCGAGGCGCATGCCGACACGCTGACCGCGATGCTCGACCTTGCCGAGGCGCTGTGGGGCGAGGGGCGGCTCAAGACGGCGCGGCTACTGGAGGAGGCGGTCGTCGCGGGCCGCCGGGCGCTGTACGGCGCGGCACACCCCGATACCCTGAAGGCGCTCGGCAAGCTCGCGGTGTCGATCGGCCAGCAAGGCGATCTCACCGAAGCGCGCCGGCTGCAGGAAGAGGTCGCTTCCGGCATGCGCGCGTCCCACGGCGCCGAGGCGCGCGACACGCTGCGCGCGGTCAACAACCTCGCCGGCACCGTCGCGGCCCTGGGCGATGTCGAGGCGGCGCATGCGATGCTGCGCGAAACGATCGCGACGCTGGTGCGGGTGTTCGGCGAGGAGGATGTCGATACGCTGACCTCGCGGGGCAATCTCGCCGCGCTGCTGTGGCAGGCCGGAGAACGCGACGAGGCGGTCGAGCTGCAGGAGCGCGTCGCCGACGCGCTGCGGCGAACCCGCGGCCGCAACCATCCGGCGACCCAGGTCGCCGAGGCGACGCTCACGGGAATGCTGAACGAGCTGTTTTAACAGATGGCCGCCAGAGGGGATCGCCGAAAAAAATTGCGAGGCCTACTGCTCCGGTACGACCAAGTGCTTGACGTCGCAAGGATGAGTGACACTGCCGCAATACGGGGTCAGTCCGACGCGCGCGACGTATCTGTGGACCCAGTGACGATGGACGATGACGACGTGGTGAACCCGATGATGCGCCACGGCCGCGACATGGTGCCGGGGCGGCGTCCATACCGGTGTAGGCGGCACGATAACGGCCGCGGAAGGCGGAGCAGCAGGCGGGGCCGGCGGTGGCGCGGTGAAGGCCGGACATAGCGCCGGGGGCGGGGCTTGCACGCATCCCGTCAGGGCGGCGAGCGCGAGCGCCAGGCCGGAAAGAGTCGCCAAGTTTCGTTGCATGGGTGGCTCCGCTTAATTCGCTAAACCGCAGGATGCAGGATTGATGGTTAACAAAACAATGAGCCCCATCAACCGATCCGCGATGCGGTGAAGTTGGCGGCGGGCAAGCACGACCCGATCATCTACTGACGTGCCATCACCCACCCTGCCCTCCCCCATCGAGAGGGAGGGATAAAGAGGGCTCGGTAAGGCTCCCTCCCCCATGATGGGGGAGGGTTGGGAAGGTGGTGGATATGTCTCGCCCTACGGTGCCTTGCGCCAGAGGGCGACGAAATCGTCGAGCTGGGCGCGCTCGACATCGGAGACGGCCCAGAAGTTCATGCCGTCCGCCGTCCAGTGCTCGACGTTGTAGCCTTGGATGGCGGCATCGTTCGTCGGATGCGCCGGCGCGCCGCTCGCCGGCCAGACATAGAGGTCGATGATGTGCTTGTCGCGCTGGTAGACCAGCGCCGCGACCGGCCGGTTGTCGAGATAGTCGAGCCGCCCGCCTTTCAGCGGAAAACCGTCGGTGGCGAAATCCTTGACCGGTGGTGCGAAATCGATGCGGCCGTCGAACCACGGCTTGACCGTGTGCTGGTCGGTCGAGACCACGTCTTCGAGATGGCCGGGCTGCAGTGCGCGGATATGGTCGGCGACCACCTGCTCGACCAGGTCGTTGCGCTGCGGCAGCAGCACGAGAACGGAAATTGCCGCGGCGCAGGCGGCGCCGAGGCCGAAGCCGAGGCTCGGGCCGCCGAGCCAGCCCCACCATGAGCGCGCCGGGCGCGGCGCGGGCGCAGGCGCGACTTGCGGGGCGGCCTGGCGCAGCCGCGCCATGACCCGCGCACGGACATCGTCAGGCGTTACCTCGTAGGGCTCGGCGCGCAGCAGCGCCCGCGTGCGCAGCAATTCTTCCTGCGCCGCCCGGCAGACCGGGCAGTCCGCGCGATGCGCCTCCAGCGCGGCGGCCTGGACGGCATCGAGCTCGCCGTCCAGCTCGGCCTGGACCAGCAGCACTTTCTCGCAATCGGGCACCGGGGGAGTCCGGCTCTCGCTCATGGCAGGCCCTCCGCAACCGCCGCCTGCACCAGCAATTGCCGGGCGCGCCACAGCCGCGACATCACCGTACCGATCGGGGTTTGCGTCGCCTCGGCGATCTCCTTGTACGAGAATTCCTCGAATTCGCGCAGCACCAGCGTCTCGCGCAACTCCACCGGCAACGCCGCGATGAGCGCGCGCACCCGGCGGCTTTCGCGCGAGCGCAGCAACGCGATTTCGGGGTCGTCATCGCCGGAGACGAGCTCGGCGGCGATCGGCTCATCGCTTTCCGAGGCGATCGGCACAGTTTCGACCCCGCGGTTCAAGGCCATCGAGCCATAGGCGGTGTTGCGCACGATCTGCAACAGCCAGGCGCGCGGGTTGACGCCCTTGAAGCTCGCGAAATAGGTGAGCGCGCGCACCATCGCCTCCTGCAGCACATCCTCCGCCGCCTCGGGATCGCGCATCAGCCAGCGCGCGAGGTTGTAGGCGGCGTCGAGATGCGGCAGCACTACCCGCTCGAACGTGTCGTCACGCGATGAAGGGGGCATTCTCCTCACGAGCTCGAACCGCGAGCAGGCAGATGCTGCCAGTGCCGTATGATCGCGCCGCGGCCGGCTTTATTCTCGCCCGTCGGAAGATTTCGCGCAGAAATTTTTCCGGAGGCGCCCGAATAAATCGCGACGCGCCCCGGTCTCCCTCGCCGAAACCCAATCCACGGGTCATTCACGGGAGCGGCGACATGGACTCACGACGCGATTTTATGAAGTGCCTGGCCTGGGCTGGCAGCGGCGTTGCCTGGACGGTTGTCGGCGGCGTACCGAAGGCGGTGCCGTTCGGCATGGGGCTCGGCGGCGCGGCGCTGGCGGCGGAGGGCAGCCTCACGTTTGTGCAGATCAGCGACTCGCATATCGGGTTCAAGGCCGACGCCAACCCCGACCCCAACGCGACCTTGCAGGCGGCGCTCGACAAGGCGACGGCGCTGAAGCCGGCGATGATGATCCATACCGGCGACGTGACGCACCTGTCGAAGCCGGAGCAGTTCGACACCGCCGACCAGCTCATCAAGGCCGCCCGCCTCGATGTGCACTACGTGCCGGGCGAGCACGACGTGATCGGCGACGACGGCAAGATGTTCTTCGAACGCTTCGGCGGGAAGGGCGCGGCGCCGGGCGGCTGGTACAGCTTCGACCAGGGCGGGGTGCATTTCGTCGCGCTGGTCAATGTCATCGGCTTCGGCCCGGCGACCGGCGGCACGCTCGGCAAGGACCAGCTCGAATGGCTCGAGAAGGATTTGAAGGGCAAGACCCCCTCCACGCCGATCGTCGTCATGGCGCACATCCCGCTGTGGTCGATCTATCCGCAATGGGGCTGGACGACCTCCGACGGCGACCAGGCGCTCGCCTATCTGAAGCCGTTCGGCTCGGTGACCGTGCTTAACGGCCACATCCACCAGGTCGTGCAGAAGGTCGAGGGCAAGGTGACGTTCCAGACCGCGATGTCGACCGCCTTCCCGCAGCCGGCCGCGGGCGCGGCACCCAGCCCCGGCCCGATGAAGGTGCCGGCGGAGCAGCTGAAATCAGTGCTCGGCATCCGCGAGGTCGCCTTCGCCCCGGCGGCCGCGCCGAAGCTGACCGACCAGACGCTCGCTTAGCTCAACTTCAATCGTCGTTCCCGCGAAAGCTGGAATCCAGGGCAACCGCTCCGTCCCTCGCCCCTGGACCCCCGCCTGCGCGGGGGTGACGAGAGAGTGCGCTCAATTGGAGGAAAGAATGACGATGTTTTCGAGCCAGCGGGCACTGTCGCTCGCCGCGGCGGCGATGCTCGCCCAGGGGCTGTTCGCCTTTGGCCGCCCCGCCGACGCCGCCGACGCCGACGCGCCGCCGCAGATCGCGGCGGTGCGGGCCGCCGCGGTCACCATCGACAATTTTGCCTTCGGTCCGGTGCTGACCATCGTCGCGCCCGGCACGAAAGTGACATGGATCAACAAGGACGAGGAGCCGCATACGGTGACGAGCGCCGACGGCGGATTGACCTTCAAATCGCCGGCGCTCGATACCGGCGACAAATTCTCGTTCACCTTCGACAAGCCGGGCACCTACAAATATTTCTGCTCGATCCACCCGCATATGGCGGGGACGATCGTCGTCAAGTGACACCCCTCATTGCGAGCCCCCGGGTCCGGCCTCCGGCCGTCCCGAGGATAAACTCCGCGAAGCAATCTCCTTCCGTCTTGGCCCTCCGTGGAGGGAGATTGCCGCGGCTCGCTCTGCGCGCCTCGCAACGACGACTAGGGCTTGAACAATCTCCCGCCCGTCATCGGCCGCGGTGCGCCGGTGGTGGCGGGCAGGCTGAGCGGCAGGCCGCGAGCCGAGCGGATCGCGAGATAGGCGAAGGCCTGCGCCTCGAGCGCATCGCCATCCCAGCCGACCGCCTCGACCGGGCGCACCGGCACGCCGAGCAACCGGGCCAGCGCCGCCATGATCGCCGGATTGTGGCGGCCGCCGCCGGTTACCAGGAATTCGCGAGCCGGCGCGGGGAAATGGGTGCGCGCGGCGGCGGCCGCGGCGGCGGTCATCTCGGTCAAGGTCGCGGCGCCGGCGGCCGCGTCGTGGCCTTCCGGCATGAAGGCAGCGAAATCGTCGCGGTCGAGCGATTTTGGCGGTTTTTTCGCGAAATAGGGCGCGGCCAGGAACCGCGCGACATGCGCCGCCGACACCTGACCGCCGCGCGCTAGCGCGCCGCCGATGTCGGCCGGCCGGCCGGTATGCCGGCGCACCCAATCGTCGAGCATCGCATTGCCCGGCCCCGTGTCGAAGGCGAGGATCTCGCCGCTCTCTTCCCCGATCCACGTCACATTGCCGACCCCGCCGAGGTTGAGTACGGCGAGCGGTTTTGCGAGCGGCGCGGCGAGCGCGGCGTGGTAGAGCGGCGCCAGCGGCGCGCCCTCGCCGCCGGCGGCGACATCGGCGCCGCGGAAATCGGCGACCACATCGCAGCCGGTCAGCCGCGCCAGCAGCGCGCCGTCGCCGATCTGCCAGGTCCGACGGTTTTCCGGCT
Organism: uncultured Alphaproteobacteria bacterium; assembly: GCA_963712835.1. Taxonomy (GTDB): domain Bacteria; phylum Pseudomonadota; class Alphaproteobacteria; order ATCC43930; family CGMCC-115725; genus DATARH01. Next base: position 351,366 of record CAVQJJ010000006.1, read on the forward strand.
GATGCAGGATCGTGTGGCCGTGAAACCCGATCAGCTCGCAGCGGATATCGGTATGGCGCGCGCGGAATGAAGCGACCGCGGCGGCATGCCGGCGGCTCAGTTCTGCCTCCACCTCCGCCACCGGGCCGACCCCGCCCAGCACGCCGCGCAAGCGCTCGCGGAAATCATCGGGGTAGGGAAGGGTCAGCGCCGGGCCGGTCGCGACATATGACGCGCCATCGCTGTCGATCGCCGCCACGTCGATGCCGTCGAGCGAGGTGCCGCTCATCAGTCCGAGCGCGGAGATCACCTTCGTGGAGATCACCTTCCCTGGCGTTTTTGTGCTAGATGAGCGCGCCATGCCGCAGAACAACTCCTCTGGCAAATCGCCCTTCCTCATCGCCGCCCATGAGCGCGGTTTCATCCATCAATGCACCGACGAGGCGGCGCTCGACGCGCTGCTGCTCGCCGGGCCGGTGACCGCCTATCTCGGCTACGATTGTACCGCCGACAGCCTGCATATCGGCCATCTTGTCGGGATCATGCTGCTGCGGCTTTACCAGCAATCGGGGCATAAGCCGATCGCACTGATGGGCGGCGGCACGACGCGGATCGGCGACCCGTCGTTTCGCGACGAGGCGCGGCCGCTGCTCAGCGACGAGCAGATCGCGCAAAATATGGCCGGCATCCGCCAGACCTTCGCCAAATTCCTCGCCTTTGGCGACGGACCGACCGACGCGATCATGGTCAACAACGCGGATTGGCTCGACGAGCTCAAATACATCCCGCTGCTGCGCGACATCGGCCGGCATTTTTCGGTCAACCGCATGCTGACGCAGGATAGCGTCAAGCTGCGGCTCGACCGCGAGCAGCCGCTGACCTTTCTCGAATTCAACTACCCGATCCTCCAGGCCTACGACTTCGTCGAGCTGAGCCGGCGGTTCGGCTGCGTGCTGCAGCTCGGCGGCTCGGACCAGTGGGGCAATATCGTCGCCGGGGTCGAGCTCGGCCGGCGGGTGGTCGGCAGGACGCTGTTCGGGCTGACGACGCCGCTGATGACGACCGCGTCGGGCGCGAAGATGGGCAAGAGCCTCGGCGGCGCGGTGTGGCTCAACGCCGATCGGCTCAGCCCCTATGAGTACTGGCAATACTGGCGCAACACCGAGGACGCCGATGTCGGCCGTTTCCTCAAGCTGTTCACCGAATTGCCGCTCGGCGACATTACCCGGCTCGAAAGGTTGCGCGACAGCGAGATCAACGAGGCGAAAAAGGTGCTGGCGACCGAGGCGACCGCGCTGTGTCACGGCCGCTCCGCCGCCGAGGAGGCGGCGAAGACAGCCGATGCGGTGTTCACCGAGGGCGGCGTCGGCGAAAGCCTGCCGCAGGTCGTGGTCGAACGCGATGCGCTGGCGCGCGGGGTGCCGGCCTTCGAGCTGTTCGTGCGCGCCGGCCTGGCGACCTCGAATGGCGAGGCGCGCCGCCTCATCAAAGGCGGCGGCGCGCGGCTCAACGACGCGGTGATCGCCAGCGAGACGCAGGCGGTCTCGCTCGGCGATCTCGATCCTGCCGGCCAGGCGAAGCTCAGCGCCGGCCGCAAGCGTCATGTAATGGTGCGCGCTCTTTAGCATCCAAGGCGGCGCCTGACCTTTCTCCCTTGGCCAGGCTTGACCCGGCCATCCACGTCTTCAATCTGCGCCGGTCGCATCGGAAGACGTGGACCCGCGGTCAAACCCGCCGCAGGTGAAAGCGTCTGCCACTCTAATGTGTCGAGGCCCACTCCGCGCCGCGCCGCGCGAACGCCTCTTCCCAGTTGCTGCCCTCGAACAGGCGCTGCGATTTCATCGTCTCCGGATCGTATTCGTCGAGGCAGCGCGCGTTGACGCTGTAGTTCTCCGGGTCGGAACGCGGCTGGTAGAACGGGTGCATGCCGCAATGCCGGCAGAACGTATGCTTCGCAACGCCAGTATTGAAGGTATAGGTGGTCAGCGCGTCGGCGCCGCTGAGGATCGTCAGCCGCTCTCGGGCGATCGGCAGATGGAGGATGCCTTTCTTGGTGCAGATCGAGCAGTCGCACTCGCCGATCGGCGTCTCGTCGAGATCGACTTCGATGCGAAACCGTACCCGGCCGCAATGGCAGCCGCCTTCATAGCTCCTCAGCATGTCCCTCTCCTTTCCGGCTGCCTGAGGCTATCACGCCGCCCGCCGCCGGCATAAGCTAAGCCGATGGCGCTCACCTTCTCGCCGCTGCATCCGCTGTTCGCCGCCCGCGCCGACGGCATCGATTTGCGCGCGGCGCTCGACGCCGCGACGATCCGCGAGATCGAGGCGGCGATGGATCGCTATGCCGTGCTTGTGTTCCGCGATCAGCAGCTCAGCGAGGACGAGCAGCTCGCCTTTACCGCGCGGCTCGGCCCGATGGATCCGGGCCGCCACCTCGCGGTGCGCCAGCATCGCCGGGTGCGCCCGGAATTCGCCGACGTCTCCAACCTCGACGAAGAGGGCCGAGTCGCCGACCGCAACCATCGCCGCATCCTCTCCAACATGGCGACGCGCCTCTGGCACACCGACAGCTCCTACAAGAAGCCGGCGGCGAAATTCTCGCTGCTCTATTGCAGCGCGATTCCCGCTTGGGGCGGCGAGACCGAGTTCGCCGACATGCGAGCGGCCTATGATGCGCTGCCCGATCGGCTGCGCGCCGAAGCGGAGGGCCGCGAGGCCGAGCATTACGTGCACCATTCGCGCGCCACGCTCGGCTTCGCGCCGAGCGAGGAAGAGATCGCCGGCGCGCTGCCGCCGGTCGCCTGGCCGCTGGTGCGCATTCATGCCGGCTCGGGCCGCAAGCTGCTCTATATCGGCTCGCACGCGACGCATGTCGTCGGCCTGTCGCTGCCCGAGGGGCGAGTGCTGCTCGCCGATCTCCTGGAGCACGCGACGCAGCGTCGGTTCGTCTACCGCCACGAATGGCGGCCGGGCGATCTGGTGATGTGGGACAACCGCGCCGTGCTGCATCGCGGTCGGCGCTACGACCTCGCGCAGCGCCGCGACATGCGGCGCAGCACGGTCGAGGACCGGCCTTGACCCTTTCCTAACCATTTTCCGGTAGCGCATCCCTTGTTGGGAGTTGCACATGCGCGTCAGGATCGGGCTCAAGATTTTCACCATCGCGGTCGGCCTGCTGCTCCTCATGGGAGCGGCGGCGCTGTTGAGCCTGCGCATGACGCACACGGTCGACGACCAGCTGCGCATCCTCGGCGGGAACTACTACCCCGCCTATGTCTCAATGGCGCACGCCAACATCCATTCGATGGCGGAAGCGGCGCTGATCCGCCGCCTCGTCGTCGCGCTCGACGAGACGCCGAGCGACGCCGCCAAGGTCGCCGATCTGCGCCAACGCGTCGCCGCGGCCGGCAAGGCGAGCGACGACGACCTCGTCGCGGCGCGCCACCACATCAACGAGCAGATCGCCGATCCGCTCGATTTCAACGACAATGTCGCGCTCGCCCGGCTCGACACCAAGATCGAGTTCCTGCAGACCGACCGGAAGCACTATGAGGAGGTCTACGCCAAGCTGCTCTCGGATCAAAACGCCGCGGACGCGGCGGGCGTGCGCGACGAGCTCGAGGACCTCGACCGGCTGCGCGACCGTTTCGATCGACGGATCGACGCCGACCGGGCGGATATGGGCGATCTGGCGCATGGCGCGATCGACGGCACCCGCGCCTACCAATCGCGCGTCATCGACATCAGCCTCACGCTGTTGCTGCTTGCGGCGCTGCTAGGCATTGCCGTCGCTGCCGCGATCACCCGCGGCCTCGTGCGGCCGGTGAGCCGGCTGCTGTCGGGCACCGCGGCGGTCCATGGCGGCGCGCTCGACACGATTGTGCCGGTGACGTCGAGCGACGAGATCGGGCTCCTCACCCAAGCCTTCAACGAGATGGTCGGCGAGCTTCGGACCAAGCAGCAGATCCGCGAGATGTTCGGCAAATATGTCGACCCGCGCATCGTCGCCGGGCTGATCGACCGGCCCGAGCTGACCGATCCCAAGGGCGCGCGGCGCGAGATGACGATCCTCTTCTGCGACATGCAGGGCTTCACCAGCTTCAGCGAAGGAATGACCCCGGTCGGCCTCGTCAACGTGATGAACCGTTACCTGACCGTGCTGTCCGACCCGGTTCGCCGCAACAGCGGCATCATCGACAAATATATCGGCGACGCGGTCATGGCGTTCTGGGGCCCGCCCTTCGCGGCGGCGGAGGAACAGGCGCGGCTAGCCTGCGTCGCCGCGATCGAGATGCTCGCCGCGCTGCCGGCGTTCCAGGCGGAGTTGCCCGAACTGACCGGCGTGCGGCGCGGCTTCCCGCAGATCCGCATCCGCGTCGGCGTCGCCACCGGCGATGTCGTGGTCGGCAATATCGGCTCGGAGCAGACCCGCAACTACACCGTGATCGGCGACACGGTGAATGTCGCCTCGCGCTTTGAAGGGGCGAACAAGGCCTATGGCACGCATGTCCTGATCGGCGAGCGCACCCGCGAGCTTGCCGGCGACACGGTCGAGGTGCGCGAGATCGACTCGGTGCTGGTCGTCGGCAAAACCGAGCCGGAGCGCGTTTTCGAGTTGCTCGGCCGCAGAGGCGAGGTTCCGATCGATCGCCTCGAGCTGCGCGACACTTTTGTCGCCGCGCTCGCCGATTATCGCGAGCAGCGCTGGGACAAGGCGATGAAGGGCTTCCGCGACTGCCTGTCGATCCGTTCCGACGATCCGCCGACCAAGGTCTTCCTCGACCGCATCGCCCAGTTCCGCAGCGTGCCGCCCGGCGACGCGTGGAACGGCGTCTGGGCGTTGCTCGCGAAGTAGCCGGCTCGCGATTTTGCGCTACAATGGCGTTCCGAGGAGGAGCGCCATGGCAAAACTAGTCCTGGGGATAGGCACCTCGCACACGCCGATGCTGAATGCGCCGCCGACCGATTGGCCGCGCTTTATCGAGCGCGACACGCAGCGCGCCAATCTGCTCGACACCGACGGCAACCTGACGACTTACGAGACGCAACTGAAGCGCGCTCCCGCCGACATCGCCGCGCAGATTTCGCCCGAGCGCATGGCGACCCGCCATGCGACGGTCGAGGGCGCGATGTCCCGGCTCGGCGATTACCTCAAGGAGGCGCAGCTCGACACGCTGATCATCGTCGGCGACGACCAGGAGGAGCTGTTCCATGCCGGCAACATGCCCGGCATCCTCGTCTATTACGGCGAGACGATCCGCAACATGCCGATGGCGCCCGTCGCCAACCCGACCTGGGGTTGGCGCGCCAGCGCTCGCTGGCACGAAGAATCGGCGCCGCGCGACTACCCGGTCGACAGCGCCCTCGCCCGCCATCTGATCGACCGGCTGATCGATGGCGAGTTCGACATCGCCGCCTCGGATTCCTGCCCCGAGGGCGAAGGCGAGGGCCACGCGATCGGTTTCGTCCACCGGCGGATCATGAAGGAGGTGGTGCCGATCGTGCCGATCTGCATCAACACGTATTATCCGCCGAACCAGCCGACCCCGCGCCGCTGCTACAAGCTCGGCCGGGCGATCCGCGAGGCGGTCGAAGGCCATCCAAGCGACAAGCGCGTGGGGATCATCGGCTCGGGCGGGTTGTCGCATTTCGTCGTCGACGAAGCGCTCGACCGCGGCTTTCTCGACATGCTGAAGAACAAGGACGCCGAGGCGATCCAGAACCTGCCGCGCAAGCTGCTCAATTCCGGCAGCTCGGAAATCCGCAATTGGATTTGCGTCGGGGGCGCGGTCGAGCATTTGTCGCTTGAGTGGTCGCATTATGAGCCGGGCTACCGCACCCCGGCCGGCACCGGCACCGGCCTCGGCTTCGCCTTCTGGTCATGACGGCCGATCCTGCGACCACGCTTTTATCGTCTCCCCCGCGAAAGCGGGGGCCCAGGGGCGTGCGACGGAGCGGTTGCCCTGGATTCCTGCCTTCGCGGGAATGACGATTACTTTGATCGAATAGCCGCTGGGAGAACATCATGCGCCAAAAAGACAGCGACGATCTGGTTCGCGTCGGCCCCGGCACGACGATGGGCAAATTGATGCGGCAATACTGGCTGCCGGCGGCGATGTCGTCGGAATTGAAGCCCGACGGCGAGCCGATGCGCCTGTTGCTGCTCGGCGAAAAGCTGATCGCGTTTCGCGACAGCTCGGGCCGCATCGGCGTCATGGATCAGAAATGCCCGCATCGCTGCGCCTCGCTGTTTCTCGGCCGCAACGAGGAAAACGGCCTGCGCTGCGTCTATCACGGCTGGAAATTCGACGCTGACGGCAATTGCGTCGACATGCCCAGCGTCCCGCCGGCGCGCGACTTCAAGCATCTCGTCAAGGCCAAGGCTTACAAAGCGGTCGAGCGCAACGGCCTCGTCTGGGTCTATATGGGCGAGCGCAAGACCGCGCCGCCGCTGCCGCAGATCGAGGCGACCTTGCTCCCCGAAAGCGAGGTCACGATCAATCTCGTGCAGCGCGAGTGCAACTGGCTGCAGGCGCTCGAAGGCGACATCGACACCTGCCATTTCGGCTTTCTGCACGCCGGCGCGATCGACCCTGAGATCGTTCCCGACGACAGCCTCTTCAAATACACCGTGACCAATCGCGCGCCGGATTACGAGGTCAGCGACACCCCGACCGGCACGATGTACACCGCCTTTCGCGACGGCAATCCGGGCGAGACCTACTGGCGCTTCGCCAATTTCATGCTGCCGTTCTGGACCCAGACGCCGCAGGGCAAGTTCACCGAGCACCTGCACAACCGCGCCTGGGTCCCGATGGACGACAACCACACGATGTTCGTCAGCCTCACCTGGAAGCGGCACCCGCCTTCGCTCGGGCCGGACAAGAGCGGCAACCAGATGCCGGGCTTCAGCCGGGTCTTCGAATACCAGCCCAACACCACCGACTGGTACGGCCGCTGGCGGCTTACCCGCAACGAAGGCAATGACTGGCTGGTCGATCGTGAGGCGCAGGCGCGCGGCGGCAACTACACCGGCATCAACGGCATCCACGCGCAGGATCAGGCGGTCACCGAAAGCATGGGGCCGATCACCGACCACCTGTCCGAGCATCTGGGCCCATCAGACATGATGATCATGCGCACCCGCCGCCGGCTGCTCGCGGTGGCGCGCGCCTTCGCCAAGACCGGCAAGGCGCCGCCGGGCCTCGACAACCCGGAGATCATGTACCCGGTGCGCAGCGGCGACTTCGTGAGCGAGGCGGGGCTCTCCTGGCGCGACGCCTATGAACGGCAAATGGCGGCGTCGGTACGACCCTTGCAACAGGCGGCGGAGTGAGCGAAGCCGCATTGTCCGTCAAGGAGGAGGGGACCGACACGCCCGAAGCGGCGGAGTTGGCGCGGGAGTTCGATGCCTACGTCGTGGCGCTCTACCCGCCCGAGTACCGCCTCAAGGTCGATGCGGCCGTCTTGTCGGCGAAGGACACGCGGTTTTTTGTCGCTCGCCGCGCTGGGCAGGCGCTGGGTTGCATGGCGCTGGTGCGCACCGCTCCCGACAGGGCCGAGTTGAAGCGCTGCTTCGTGACACAGGAAGCGCGCGGCCAGGGCGTCGGCTTCGCGCTGCTGAGCGCCGCCGAGGCCGCCGCGCGGCAGGACAGACTGCGGCTGATCCAGCTTGAAACCGGCATCCGCAACATCGCCGCGCTGCGCCTCTACCGCGGCTGCGGCTTTCACGACCGCGGCCCGTTCGGCGGCTACCCCGACGACGGGGTCAGCGTGTTTCTGGAGAAGACACTGTAGGCAACGGGTAGCTTACGCCTCAACCAGATCGAGACGACGTTTGATCAGCACCACATCGCCGCCAATTCGATCGACCCGACCGGACAGGCTGGCGTACTGCACCTCCAGCAGGCCCACGCGCTGCTTGAGCTCGACGAGATCAGCCTTCACCTCGGCGAGGTCGCCGCGGATGGCCCGCAGCAATTCGAGGACAAGATCGCCACGCTGATCGCTCATGCGTTTATCGTGGGGTTAGTCTGTCAAAAGAGCAAGGGACGCGCAAAACGCCTACTCCGCCGCCATCGGCTCCGGCTGCGCCGCCAGGTCCTCGGTCGTCGTGCGGCGGAGCTCGCGGCGCTGGGTCATGTCGTAGGGCCGGCCGCGGTGCAGGGTCGCCCGGTTGTCCCAGATCACCAGGTCGCCGACCTGCCATTCGTGGCGATAGACGAATTGCCGCTGCGTCGCGTGCTCCAACAGGTCGAGCAGGAACATGCGGCCCTCGGGCACCGGCCAGCCGACGATATGGTTGGCGTGCGCGCCGATAAACAGCGACTTGCGCCCGTAAGGCTGGGTGCGCACGACCCGCCAGCGCACCGGCGGCAGCCCGGCTTTCTGCTCTTGTGTCCAATCGTCATCGCCGAGCCAGATGCGCGAATAAAGCGCGTAGTGCTCGGCGACCAGCGGCTCGATCTTCTGCTGCATCGCCGGCGGCAGCGCGTCATAGGCGGCGCGCATGTCGGCGAACTCGGTGTCGCCGGCGCCCACGACGCTCGGCCCCGGCAGGATCACCGCCGACAGCATCGAATACTTGCCCGGCACGTATTGGAACGAGCTGTCGCTGTGCCACAGCTGGTTGGCGAGCGCACCGGCGAGCCGCTTGTCGCCGCGCGGCGCGATGGCGCCGTCGCGGGTGACGTTCGAGATGTCCATCAGCGTCTGGTATTTGAAGCGGCCCTGCACCTTGCTGAGCTTGGTGAGCCCGGTATCGAGCGAGCCGAACGCGGTCGACCATTGGATCTGCTCGTCCTCGCTCATCGTCTGGCCGCGAAACACCAGCACCGCGTACTGGTCCATCGCCCGGTCGATCGCCGCGACGGTTTCGGCATCCGGCGCGCGGCGGATATCGACGCCGGTGACCTCACCGATAAAGAGCGGGTGGATTTGGCGGATTTGCATGCTCATCGCTCCGTGCGGCGCCATCATAAACCCCTCGCCCGCTTGCGGGAGGGGGAGGGGCCCATCGCGTTAGCGATGGGAGGCTGAGGGTCAGTGCGCGCAACCCTCACCCGGCGCCCCTCTCCCGCTTGCGGGAAAGGGGAAATCTTCGCTACTCCGCCGCGAGTTTGCGCGGCACTTCGATCGCCGCCACCACCGCTTTGACGCTCTTCTGCGTCTCCAGCGTTTCCAGCATCCCTTGCAGCCGCGCGACCGACGCCGCGGGTAGCGCGCGACGCGCGCAGTTGACGAACTTCAGCGCTAGCGCGCCTTGCGGCAGCGGGTTGTCCGGCCCCCGCCCGAGCGCGGCCCCGACCTTCTTCGACAGCACCGCGCCGCTGTCCAGCGTCACCCGCACCTCGGCGCCAAGCGCCTCATCGCTGCGCGCGTCGGCGTGAATGCGGCTCATCAGCGCGCGCACCGTCGGGTCGTCATGTGCATCGCCCTCGAAATCCTCGAGCCGGATTTGCCCCTGCAACGCCGCGCGGGCGAGGCAATATTGCACGCTGAACTTCGCGTCGAGCCCGGTTTTCGGGTCGGGTCGGTTGGTATGCGCCAGTCGGCGCGGATGCGTCCACGAGTTGATGCGTACGATCTTGTCGGCCGGCATCGCATGTTCGCGGCGCAGCGCCAGGAGCGCGTCGAGCGGCGGATGGGTGCTGCCGCAGCACGGGTATTGTTTGAAGCCGGGGCCTGGCCGGGTGACGTCATAGGGGTTGCCCCAATCCTTCAGGATGGCGCCGGCGGCGAAATTCCCCTCGCCGTTATAGACCATCAGGAACCCTTGTTTGTGCTCAAGCGCGGCGTTGTTGGCGGTGAACCCACCCTTCGCCAGCATCGCTGCGAAGAGACCGTTGCGCGCGGTGTGGCCGACATGCAGCGGCTTGGTCATCGTGCCGAAATTGGCCTTGATGCCGCTTGCCAGCGAGGCGGCGATGGCGAGCGCCTGCGCCGTCTTCGCCGCGTCGAGCCGCATCAGATGACAGCACGCCGCCGCGGCGCCGAATACGCCCAGGGTCGCGGTCGGGTGCCAGCCTTTCTCGTAATGGTGATAGTGCACGCCGCGGCCGATCCGCGTCTCGGTCTCGAACCCGGCGACATAGGCTGCGATGAAACCGGCGCCGCTGCAATCCCGCGTATCGGCCAGCGCGAACAGCGCCGGCAGGATCGGCGCCGAGGGATGACCGCCGAGCGAATTGCTGACATCGTCGAAATCGAGCGCGTGCGCCGCCGTGCCGTTGACCAGAGCGGCGTCAAGCGCGCCGGTGCGCCGGTCGCCGCCGAAGATCAGGCATTCGCCCGGCGCAGCGCCCATCGTCGCGGCGACGATCCGCGCGCAATCCTCGCTGGCGCCCGCCAAGGTCACGCCGACGGTGTCGAGGATCGCCGCCTTGGCCCAAATCGTTGCCTCGGGCGGCAGCGCGTCGGCGCGGATCGCGACGATCTTCTCGGCGATTTGTTCAATGAGGGTCATGTCGGCTTCCTCCCCGCACGCACAACGCAAGCCGTTACACGGCGCCCGGCCCGCGAGCGGAGTTTCGCGCAAGAAAAAGCCGGCGAGAAGCGCCAAGCGAAAGCGGCAGCCCTGGCTCGTCGGCGAGGCTGCCCGGTGGATGGGGCGGATCGGCTACGCGGCCCGCGGCGGCATCTATGCAATGGTCGGGCTATCGGCGGCTCTGACCACGATCGATCCCAGCCACAAGCCGGGCGGTTTCACCGCGTCGCTAAAGCTTCTTCAGCATGGCTGGGCCGGCGGCGCGGTGCTGGTCCTGCTCGCCGCGAGCATGGCCTGTTTCGCCGGTTGGCTGACCGCTGCCGCGATCTATCGCCGCGACCACCCGGGACATGCGCATATCGTGCTGGTCGCCGGCACGCTCGGCGATGCGGTTGTGTACATCGCGTTCATGGCGAGCGTTCTCGGCATGGTGTTCGGCGCGCATGCCGGCGGCGACAACGAGCTTCAGTCCTGGATCGGCTGGATCATCGCGAGCCGCTTCGGCGCGGTTCTGGTCGCGGTTGTCGGCCTCGTGGTTGGCGTCTGCGGGATATGGCTGATCGGTTGGGGCGCGATTGGCGACATCGAAGGGCCGCTGGAACTGCCACCGATCGAGAAGCAGCTGATGCTGCCGATCGGACGCTACGGCACCGGCGGGCGCGGCGCGGCGATCGCGCTGGTCGCCGCCTACCTGATCGTCTCGGGCATCCACGGCGATCCGCGCCAGGCGCACGAACTGGGCGGCGCCCTGAAAGAAATGCGGGCGCTGCCCTTTGGCGCTGCGATCACCGGCGCATTCGCGCTCGCCTTTCTCGGCTCGGCGGTGCTCGATCTTGTCGTCGCGGGGTTCCGGCACTTTAATCCGCGCCGGCCGTGACCCTTTACTCGCCTTTGCGGATCAGCCCATTCACCAGCACCGGCCCGAGGCGGACCGTTTGCAGAAAGGCGCGGCCGTTATTGGGGCACACTTCCTCGCGATAGGCATAAGCGTCGCAGATCGCGTTCCAGCCGAACCAGACGACGCCCGAGACGCCGAGAAGCAGCATCCCGAACGGGCTCAGCGGATTGACGAGCACCGGGTTGCCGAAAAACCCGAACCCGGACAACCCCAGCGCCGCCCCCGTGCAGAGAATTCTGGCGATCATCAGCCCCCTCGCGCCTCGCCGGCCATTGTCCGGCCTTTTGGCCGCGATGGCAACTTCGTCAGGCCGCTCGGCAGCGCCGGCGCGAAGCGAACGAAGAGCGGGTTGGGGATTTTCCTACCCTCGCGGCGGCGCTCTTCCTGATAGGCGTAGGCGTCCTCGATCGTCTCCCAGCCGAACCAGAACGCGCCGGAAATCGCGAGGCAGACGAGCCCGAACGGGTTGAGCGGGCCGGGCGGCAACAACACGCCGCCGAAGAAATTCGCGGCGGCGAGCAGTAGCGTCAGCCCGGTACAGACGAGGCGGCCAAACACCGTCAGGCGACCTCGAACAGCCCGGCGGCGCCCATTCCGCCGCCGACGCACATCGTGCAGACGACGAGCTTCGCGCCGCGGCGCTTTCCTTCGATCAGCGCGTGGCCGACCATGCGCGCGCCCGACATGCCGTAGGGGTGGCCGATCGAGATCGCTCCGCCATTGACGTTGAGCCTGTCGGGCGGGATGCCGAGCTTGTCGCGGCAATAGATGACCTGCACCGCGAACGCCTCGTTCAGCTCCCAAAGATCGATGTCGTCGATCTTGAGCCCGTGCTGGGCCAAGAGCTTCGGCACCGCGAAGACCGGGCCGATCCCCATCTCATCCGGGCCGCAGCCGGCGACCGCGATGCCGCGATAGATGCCGAGCGGTTGAAGCCCACGACGCTCGGCCTCGCTTTCCTCCATCAGCACCGCCGCCGAGGCGCCGTCCGACAGCTGCGAGGCGTTGCCGGCAGTGATGTACTTCCCCTGCGCGATCGTCAGCCCGTCCTTGAACACCGGCTTCAGCGCCGCGAGGCCATCGAGGTTGGTGTCGGGCCGATTGCCCTCGTCCTTGGCGAGCGTCATGGTCTTGGGCGACACCTCGCCCGTGTTGCGGTCGGTCACCAGCATCGTCGACGGCAGCGCGACGATCTCGTCGTCGAAGCGGCCGGCCTGCTGCGCCGCGGCGGTGCGCTGTTGCGAGCGCAACGCGTATTCGTCCTGCGCCTCGCGGCTGACGCCGTAACGCTCGGCTACCGTCTCGGCGGTCTCGATCATCGTCATGTAGATCGCCGGCGCCAGCGCGACGAGTTCCTCGTCCTGCGCGCGGTAGCGGTTCATGTGCTCGTTCTGCACCAGCGAGATCGATTCGACTCCGCCGCCAATGGCGACCTGCATGCCGTCATGCATGATCTCCTTGGCGGCTGTCGCGATCGCCATCATCCCCGACGAGCATTGCCGGTCGAGCGACATCGCCGCGACCGTGTCGGGCAGCCCGGCGCGCAACGCTGCCTGGCGTGCCACATTGGAACCCTGGCTTCCCTGTTGCAGCGCCGCGCCGATGATGACGTCGTCGATCTCGGCCGGATCGACCTTGGCGCGCTTCACCGCCTCGGCGATCGCATGGCCCGCGAGGGTCTGCGCCTGGGTGTCGTTGAACGCGCCGCGATAGGCCCGGCCGATCGGGGTGCGCGCGGTGGAGACGATGACGGCACGGCGCATGGGGGTTTCCTCCTCGGCGAGATTTAGACCGAGCTTATCTCGGAACAGGCGGGGATGCAGCCTCGTTCGCGCGCGATATCAAAAGAACCTGGGTCGGGCGCGCCTTGCGGAACCTCAGTCGGCGACGCGTCGTTGACATTAGGGCTTGCGAGAATATCTCGGTGGGGAAGCCAAAATGGCAGTCATGATTCGTCTGGTTACGGCCCTGTCGCTTGCCGGACTCCTTGCCATTGCGCCGGCTCAAGCACGCGATTGGCATGGCCGCGGCGATTATCATCATCGTGGTGGCGGCGGGGCCGGTGCGGCCATCGCCGCCGGGCTGATCGGGCTCGGCGTCGGCGCCGCAATAGCCTCGGGTGGGGGCTACGCCCCGCCGCCGGCTTATTACGGGCCGCCGCCGAGCTATTACACACCGCCGCCGCCGGCCGTCTATTACGGCTACTAAGGCCGCGCGACCGCTCACCCTGAGGTTGGAGCTCTGCCGATGACGAAGCTTTCTAACCAAACGGCCGTGATTGCGGCAATTGCGCTGATGTCGCTGCCGGGGGCGGCGATGGCCCAATCCGCGGCCTCACCGCCCTCTGCGGCGGCGCCGCCCAGTGCGCAGCAAGCCGCTCCGGCAACACCCGGCGCTGCCGCACAGCCCGCCGCTCCGGCTCAGCCCAGCACGTCGGCGGAGCAACACGTCGATGCACGGATCAAGCAGCTGCACGCGCAGCTTCACATCACCTCGGCGCAAGACAGCCAGTGGAACCAGTTCGCTGAGACCATGCGTGACAACGCCCGCGACATGGATGAGGCCGCCGAGCAGCGTGCGCAGCAATTTCCGACGATGACAGCGGTCGATAACATGCAGTCTTACGAGAAGCTCGCGGAAGACCATGTTCAGCATCTGCAGAAGCTGATCCCGGCCTTCCAGGCGCTCTACGACGCGATGTCGCCCGAGCAGAAGAAGACTGCGGATCAGGTCTTCCGCGCCGGGGCCGAAGCGCACGCGCAGAAAAGCGGCAATCAATAGCCGCTGCTCGGCCGGCAGCCGCCGCTGGTCGGCCGGCGGCCTATCCTGGCAGATTTCGGTCAGCCTCGACTGGAGGCGTGGTGGGCGCAGTAGGGATTGAACCTACGACCCCACCCGTGTGAAGGGTGTGCTCTCCCGCTGAGCTATGCGCCCATGACCAGCGGATTTTCGGCCGGGTGAGGCATTTAGGCGGCGTGTCCTTGGGCTGTCAAGGCGGCCGCCGGCTCCCCCACCGCGCTCGATCACGCGGGACGGGCGGCACGAATTTTGCGCTGTAGCGTTTCCTTTTTTGCACTGCACATCAAATGATTGCATATCGCAGTATCACATCATGAGGTTGAATTTTCACCCGCAGCTGGCGATCTGGGCCGGCGTCTTGCTCCTTACGGCGGTGCCGCTCCCGGCCGCGGCGGAAGACGTCGTCACCATGGAGTTCCAGGGGTTCGGCCCCGCGGGTCTGCGTGTGCTGACGACGCACACGGTGATCGAGGAAGCGCCGGCCGCCTACGTCATCCGGGGCGATTTCGAGACCGCCGGGCTCGGCGCGGTGTTCGCCAACGTCGCCAATCGCTCGCTCGCCAAGGGGCGCGAGGTCGGCGATGTGCCGCATCCCGTCACCTTCGACAGCGAGACCGACCGCAACGGCGCGGTGCAGCATTTGAGCGTCAAGTTTCGCGCCGGCGGCGTGCCCGACGGCAGCGTCACCCCGCCACCCAAGGAGCCGGTGACGCCGGTCAACTACAGCCAGCTCCCCGGCGCGGTCGATAATCTGACCGCCTATCTGATGCTCGAGCGTCAGGTCGCGCGGGGCGGCGGCTGCGATTTGCGGGTGCCGGTGTTCGACGGCCGCCATCGTTATGACCTGCTGTTCAGCAATGACGGCGAGCACGTACTGTCGCCGGCCGAGGGACAGAACTTCAAGGGCGAAACCCAGGCCTGCCGTATGGTGCGGCATGAGATCGGCGGCTTTTATCTCGATAAGAACCACGAGGAAGGCGCCAGTTCGGGTACGATCTGGTACGCGAAGCAGCTGATGCCGGGCGACATCGCCGTGCCGGTGCGCATGACGATGCAGACCGAGATCGGCGATGTCGCGCTGTTTCTGTCGAAGCTGCACGGCCGCGGTGTCGATCTGAAGCTTATGGATTGAGACGGCGCTGCCGCATTTGCGTCCCCCGAGGCTCGCCTTCGTCGAGCACCTCCAAGTTTGACTCAAAATGAATTCAACGTTTCCAATGAGCTGGATTTCTTCGTCTTTCCCGCGAAAGCGGGAACCCAGGGGCGAGCGACCAGGCAGAGGTTCAAGTTCCAGCGTCGGCTGAGGTTAAGCCATTGACCCGCCGGTACGGTTGCCTGGGCCCCGCTTTCGCGGCGGAGACGATAATTGTTTGACTTGGTGATTTCATTTTGAGTCCGACTCTGAGGCGCCTGCGCGGCGAGGCCTCGAAGGACGTACGAGCTTGCTGCGTCAATCGGGTGCAAGCCCGAGGGCTTCGAGCGCTGCGGGCAATTCGTCGAAGCGGTCGAGCACCCGGTCCGCGCCGAGCTGCGCCGGGTCAATTCGTGCATAGCCGTAGCGCATCAGGATCAGCGCCATCGCCGCGGCGCGCGCCGACAGCGCGTCGTTCTCGCTGTCGCCGATCATCGCCGCGCGCCGCGCGCTGCCGCCCAATAAATCAAGCAGTCCCAGCAGATGACCCGGATCGGGCTTTTTCACCGCGAAGCGGTCGCCGCCGGCATAGCCGTCGAAAAATTCGGCGAGTCCGAGCGCGCCCAGCACCTCGCCGGTCGCGTGATGCGGTTTGTTAGTGGCGACCGCCGTCGCGTAGCCCCGCCTTCGCAACGCCGCCAGCGTCTCCGGCACGCCGGGATAGGGACGGCTCAAATTGGCCGAATTCGCCTCGTAAAACTCGATGAAGCGGGGCTGCATCGCCTTGGCCTCGGCGATATCGGCGCCGCGTGCGGCAAAGCCTCGTTGCAACAGCATCGGCATGCCGTCGCCGATCATCGGCTTGACCTCGGCCGGCGCGAGCGCCGCGTAGCCTTGCTCGCGCAAGACTTCGTTAAGCGCGTTGGTCAAGTCTGGCAGGGTGTCGACCAGCGTGCCGTCGAGGTCGAATAGCAGGATGAATTTTGACATTTCCTGGATGTTAGCGCGGGTGGCGTCACATTCGGCAACAATCTGTGTTTTGGAAGAAGGTGCCGTGCGTGCCACGTTGATTGGCGCTTGCACGGGGGAGCCGCGAGCCGCTGATGAAAGCTAAGCCGTCTCGTTTTGCCGCGATTGTTCTCGCCGCCGGCGAGGGAACCCGCATGCGCTCGTCGACGCCGAAAGTACTGCACGAGGTTGCCGGCCGGCCGATGATCGGCCATGTCCTCGCCGCGCTCAAAATGCTGGAGCCGGAGACGACAATCGTCGTGATCGGAAAGGGGCAGGACGCCGTGGCGAAAGCCGTCGCCCCGGCGCTGACCGTCGTCCAGCACCCGCCGCGTGGCACCGGCGATGCGGCGCGCGCCGCGCGGGCGGCGCTCGAAGGCGCGCTCGCCGCTCTCGACACGGTCCTCGTCCTTTACGGCGATGCGCCGCTGTTGCAGACGGAGACGATCGCCCGTCTGCTCGATGCTCGTCGCCGATCGAACGCGGCAATCGCCGTCGCCGGCATGCGGCCGGCCGACCACACGCCTTATGGCCGCCTCGTGCTAAGCGCCGACGGCAGCACCGTCGAGCGCATCGTCGAGGCGAAAGACGCCAGCCCCGAGGAATCCGCGATCACGCTGTGCAATGGCGGGCTGACGGCGGTCGCCGCCGAGCATCTCTTCGATCTGGTCGACCGCCTCGATAACATCAACGCCAAGCGCGAATTCTACCTCACCGACATTGTCGGCATCGCCCGCGGCCGCGACCTCGCGACGACCTATGTCGAGCTCCCGGCCGAGGAGGTGCTCGGCGTCAATACTCGCGCCGAGCTGGCCGAGGCCGAGGCGCTGATGCAGGACCGACTGCGCCGCCGCGCGATGGAAGAGGGTGCCACCTTGATCGCCCCCGAAACCGTTTTCTTCTCCGCCGACACGCGGCTCGGCCGCGATGTCGTCGTCGAGCCCAATGTCGTGTTCGGCGCCGGCGTCACCATCGCCGACAATGCCCGCATCCGCTCGTTCTCGCATCTCGACGGCGCCAGCGTCGACCAGGGCGCCATCGTCGGCCCTTACGCAAGGCTGCGGCCCGGCGCGGTTCTCGAACGCGATGTTCATGTCGGCAATTTCGTCGAAGTCAAGGCGAGCCGGCTCGGCGTCGGCGTCAAGGCCAACCATCTCTCCTATCTCGGCGATAGCGAGATCGGCGGCGGCACCAATATCGGCGCCGGCACCGTTATCTGCAATTACGACGGCTTCAATAAGCAGCGCACGGTGATCGGCGACAACGTCTTTATCGGCTCGCACACTGCGCTGGTCGCGCCGGTGACGGTCGGCGACAGCGCCTATATCGCGACCGGCAGCGTCGTCACCGCCGATGTTCCGGCCGACGCGTTGACCATCGCTCGCGCCCGCCAGGTCGACAAGCCGGGGCGCGCCAGGGAACTCCGGGCTCGGCTTCGCGGAAAGCAAGACTGATGTGTGGCATCGTTGGAATTATCTCGAAGAATCCCGTCGCCGGCGAGCTGATCGAAGGGCTGCGGCGACTCGAATACCGCGGCTACAACTCGGCCGGCATCGCGACCTTGGTCAACGGCCATATCGAGCGCCGCCGCGCCGAAGGCAAGCTCGACAACCTCGCCGTCCGGCTCCAGAGCGAGCCGGTGCCCGGCACGATCGGCATCGCCCACACGCGCTGGGCGACGCACGGCCTGCCGATCGAAAAGAACGCGCACCCGATCGCCACCGACAAGGTCGCCGTCGTCCATAACGGCATCATCGAGAACTACCAGGCGTTGCGCCACGAGCTCGGCGCGCTCGGCTACGAGTTCCGCACCGACACCGACACCGAGGCGGTCGCCATCATGGCGACGCGCTACCTCGCCGAGGGCGCGACCCCGGTATGGGCGGTGGCGAAGACGCTGCCGCGGCTCGAAGGCGCCTTCGCGCTCGTCTTCCTGTTCACCGGCGAGCACGACATGTTGATCTGCGCTCGCCGCGGCCCGCCATTGGCGATCGGCTATGGCGACGGCGAGATGTTCGTCGGCTCGGACGCGCTGGCCTTGGCGCCGCTGACACGCCGCATCGCCTATCTGGAGGACGGCGACTGGGCGGTCATCACCTCGCATGAGGTGCGCATCTTCGATCATACCAATGCCGACGTTGAGCGCCGCATCTACGATACCGCGGTCTCCGGCGCGCTGATCGGCAAGGGCAACTTCGCGCATTTCATGCAGAAAGAGATTTTTGAGCAGCCGGCGGTGATCGGCGACACGCTGCACGCGCTGATCCACCCGACCACCGGCACGGTGCATCTGCCCGAATTGCCCTTCGCGCTCGGCGAGATACCCAAGGCGACGATCGTCGCCTGCGGCACCGCATTCCACGCCGGACTCATCACCAAATACTGGTTCGAGCGCATTGCTCGCGTGCCGGTCGAGGTCGATATCGCCTCCGAGTTCCGCTATCGTGCGCCGGACATGCCGGAGGGCGGTGTGGCGATCGTCATCTCGCAATCGGGCGAGACCGCCGACACGCTGGCCGCGCTCAGATATTGCCGCGAGCAGGGCCAGAAGATCATTGCGGTCGTCAACCAGCCGGAAAGCTCGATCGCCCGCGAGGCCGATGTCGTGCTGCCGACGCTCGCCGGCCCGGAGATCGGCGTCGCCTCGACCAAGGCGTTCACCACCCAGCTCGCCGTGCTCGCCGCGCTGACCGTGGCGCTGGCGCGGGCGCGCGGCGCGATCGACGAGGCGCAGGAAGCCGCGCTCGCCCATCAGCTCGCCGAAATCCCCTCCCGCGCCGCCGAAATCCTTAACCACGACGAGCGCATCCGCGAGATCGCCAAGGAGATCGCCAAGGCGCGCGATGTGCTCTATCTCGGCCGCGGCAGCGCCTATCCGCTGGCCCTCGAAGGCGCGCTGAAGCTCAAGGAGATCAGCTACATCCATGCCGAAGGCTATGCCGCCGGCGAGATGAAGCACGGCCCTATCGCGCTCATTGACGGCAACGTCCCGGTCATCGTGCTGGCGCCGCCCGACGACCTCTTCGAAAAGACGCTCAGCAATGTCGAGGAGGTCATGGCGCGCGGCGGCCGCGTGGTGATGATCTCCGACGCCGCCGGCGTCGCCCGTCTCCAGGACCGGCTCGCCTTCGGCATCGAAATCCCGCATTGCTCGGCCTTCGTCGCGCCGCTGCTCTACGCGATTCCCGTGCAGCTCCTCGCCTACCACACCGCCGTGCTCAGGGGCACCGACGTCGACCAGCCGCGCAACCTGGCGAAAAGCGTCACGGTGGAATAGCCCTCCGCCCACATCCTCGGCACCCTGGGCGATCCGGCAGCAGTGCCGCGCTTGAATTCCCCTTTTCAAAGCCGAAGCTGCCTCGCGTCGGGTGCGGGACCTTCGGCTCAGGCCCCCACAAAGGGCCTTGGATGTCGCCGCGGCGGCGGTGGCGGTGGCCACTTGGCAAAAGGTTGTTGCACTTTGAGTTGAAGTCCGGACTATGCGGTGCGACCCGATCAGCACTTTCCGGACATGTTGATCCTCAGCCTCCATCATGGCCCTCACGACTCTGCCGCCGCATTGTTCGACGACTACGTCGTGCTCGCCGCGGTGGCCGAAGAGCGGATGAACCGGGTCAAGTGCTCGGGTGGGTTCCCCGAACAATCCTTGGCCGAAGTGCTGCGCATCGCCGGCGTCGAGCGGCGCGACATCGACGCGGTCGTCTGCACCCGCACCTATTTCTTGCGCCGCTATTTCACCCACTGGAAGCCGCGCGAAAGGCTGCGCGAAAACGTGCGCCGCCTCGCCGGACGCGAGAAGATACGCGAGATGAGCGTGGTGCTCGGCAAGGACCCGAGCCGAAGCGCGCTCGATGTGTTCGACAGCGCCGGCTTCGTCGCCGATCTCGGTTTGCGTCCGGGCACCCGCGTGTTCTTCTCGAACCACCATTTCAGCCACGCGCTGCCGGCGCTCTTTTTCACCGATTGGGACGACGCGCTGATCTATACCGCGGACGGCGTCGGCGACCAGGTGGCGTACAGCCACAATCTGCTGCACGGCGGCGTGCTGACCAATCTCTACGGCGATGACCGCTGGCTCGGACGCGCGAGCAGCGCAGGCAGCCTCGGCTTTGCCTACGGCTTCGTGACCGAGGCGCTGGGCTGGAAGATGATGCGGCACGAGGGCAAGCTGACGGGTCTCGCCGCCCACGGCGAGCCTACGCTGCTGCCCGAGATGCGGCGTCACTTCCGCGTCACCGACGATGCGCGGATCGAGATGGATTTTTCCGACCACGAGGCGCTGCGCGAGTGCTTTCACGCGCTGGCTCGCCGCGAAAGCCGCGAGAACGCCGCGGCGTCGGTTCAGGCTCTGCTGGAAGATTGCATCGGCGAGTCGGTTCGCCGTCTGGTCGAGAGGCATTCGGTGCGCCGCCTCGGCCTCAGCGGCGGGGTGTTCGCCAATGTCCGGCTCAACCGCCTGCTGGCGGAGACCCTGCCGGTCGACGAATTATTCATCGTGCCGCCGATGGGCGACGACGGGCTGGTGATCGGTGGCGCGCTGCAATTCCTGTTGGAGCGCGACGGCCTTGCTCACTGGCTCGCGCAGCGGCGCCGGCTCGGCAACGTCTATTGGGGCGGCGCGCATGACGGACATATTGCCGCGCAGCTCGACGGCGCGGCGGGCATCACGCGCATCGCCGGAAGCCCGGCTTCGCTGACCGCCGAATGGCTGGCCGCGGGGAAGATCGGCGCGATCTACCACGGCCGGATGGAGTATGGCCCACGGGCACTCGGGGCGCGCTCAATTCTGGCGAGCCCCGCCGACGCTGGCGTCAATCGTACGCTGAACGACCGGTTGAAGCGCAGCGAGTTCATGCCATTCGCCCCGGTCGTCGCCGAAGGCGATGCGGCGGAGCTGTTCGATATCGGCGGCGTCAATCGCTATGCGGCCCATTTCATGACCATCGCCTGCGATGTCCGGCGCGAATGGCGCGACCGCATCCCCGCCGTCGTCCATATCGACGGCAGTGCTCGCCCGCAGATCATCGGTCGGGCCGAAAACCCGCTTTATTTCGACATCCTTGCGGCATTCGAGGCGCGCACCGGGTTGAAGGCGCTGGTCAACACCAGCTTCAACGTCCACGAGGAGCCGATCGTCAATCGCGCCGAGGATTGCCGCCGCGCCTTGGAGGAAGGGAGGGTTGATTTTGTCGTCACCGCCCAAGCGATGTGGTCTCACGCCAAAGCCAACACCGATATGTCCGGGCCTGAATGAGCTTGGTGTTCAGCGCACTGGCGGCCCGCCGCGGGAGGCTACGGGTCGCCGCCCGCACCTCTGCGTGCCCGGATCTCCGACGAGGAAGTGTCGACGCGGAAACGGTGCTCGGGGATTTCGGTGAAGAGGTCGGCGTAGCGCTTCGGCACCGGGATGTCCTTCAGCGCCCGCACGCGCCCTGCCGCGTCGAGGCGAACCGCCACCAGAAAGCCGCCCCCGGCATCGGCGATCTCGTCGAGGGCGGCGTGCATGCGAGCCTCGTCACCGCCGTAATATTTCACCCCGAACAACCGCTCCGCCGTATCGACGCCGACCACGAAAATCGTCCCCGGAAACAGCCGCGCCTTCTCGACGAAGGTCGGCGCTCGCGTCAGCTCGACCGGCGCCTTCCCGGCGAATTGCGCCAGCCGGCGCCGCACCGTCTCGGCCGTTAGCGGCGGCTTGTCGACATTGGTGACGGAGATTTCGAAGGCCACCGGCTGCTTCCGGAATTCTTCGGCGACCTGCGCCAGCAATGTATGACCCTCATGCACCGGGTTGAACGAACCGGGGAGCAGCACCGCCGGCAGTGGCGCCGACAGCATCATCTGCCCGTCGGGCTGGACGGTCACACGGTTGACCTCGCCCGCCAGGAGCCGATCGATCAAATCGCCGGTCGCGACATCCGTCTCCGCATAATGTTCGTCGGCATCGAGGAGGCACTGCGGCGACGGCGCGGCTACTCCGCAGGCACGGGCCAGCCACAGCACGATCGCGCGCGCGACGAGATCTTCTTCGACCGCGCGGTCGCGTCGACCCTTGGCCAGGACGCCGGTGCAGTGCGCGATGCCGGCGGCATTGGCGCAGGCGATGTGAAAGCGATGCTCGCCCCGGCGCGGGCGATCGCTCACCAACGCCGCTGTCGCGCCGAGACCCACCAGATCGGTGCCCGCCGGCGTGAACTTGGCGGCGCGCGTCCGCGCGACTTGGGCCATGGCGATGGCGGTATCGGCGCTGCTGGCCTGCGCCGGCGCAAAGCCGAGGAACGCCGCGAGCGCGTGCTCGTCGTAGGGTACTTGCGCCTCGATCAGCAGCCGCGAGCCGCCGGGAATGCGCAACAGCTCGCCGATCGCCCCGCTGCCGCCGCCGGTGATCGCCAGCGTCGCTTTGCGGCCGGACGCGTGCAGCGCCGAGATCAATTGTCGCCACGCGGCGTCCGGCAAGCTCATGACGCATGTGGGTCCAAAGCGGAAAACACCTCGCGAACGGTGGAAGACGGTTCGGACAAAGTCAACAGACCGGCGCCTCGCTTGTCACACTGTTGTCACGTTACCTACGGTAGATGAGGCCCGCGCCCCAGTACCTGAGGTTATCCATGAGCTCGCGCCAGCTTCTGCTATCCGCCGCCGCCATCGCCCTTTTCGCCCCGCTTGCCGCGCCGCCCTCGGCGCTGGCGCAATCGCAAGGCGCCGTCGCGCCGGCGAGCCCCTCCGCCGACCAGCCTGAGGCCGCGAAAACCGCGACCCCGATCAAGCACTTGGTGGTGATCTTCCAGGAGAATGTCTCGTTCGACCATTATTTCGCGACCTACCCCAAGGCCACGAACCCGCCGGGCGAGCCGGAATTCACCGCCGCCCCCAACACCCCGCGGGTCAACAACCTCGCCACCGCCAACGTGTTGACCAACAACCCCAATTTCACCAACAAGGAAAACGGCGCCGACGCCGCTGAGCCGTTCCGCCTCGACCGCACCCAAGCGGCCACCGCCGACCAGAATCACGCTTATACCGCCGAGCAGCAGGCCTATAATGGCGGCAAGGCCGATCTCTTCCCGAAATACACCGGCAAGGGCACGCCGGGCGGCGCCGGCGCGTTCGGCACCAAGGGCCTGGTGATGGGCTATTACGACGGCAACACCGTCGGCGCGTTCTGGCAATACGCCCAGCATTTCGCGATGAGCGACAACGCCTTCAACGACACTTACGGTCCCTCGACCCCCGGCGCGCTCACCGTCGTCTCCGGCCAGACCAACGGCATGAAGATCGTCGCCACCACCAAGCATCCTTCAACCGTCGCCAACGGCTCGTACTACATCAAGGACGGGCAGGGCGGCTTCACGATGATCAACGACGTGCAGCCCGGTTACGATGCCTGCTCGAAGCCGAGCGACCAGGCGATGATGACCGGAAAGAACATCGGCGACCTGCTCAATGCCGGCGGCGTCTCCTGGGGCGGGTTCATGGGCGGGTTCGATCTTGGCATCAAGAACGCCAACGGCACCACCGGCTGTCGGCGCAGCACCCATTCCCCGACAGTCGGCAACGACATGGTCGATTATCTGCCGCACCACAACTGGTTCCAGTATTACCAGACGACCGCCAACCCCAAGCACGAGCGGCCGAGCTCGCCCGCCGCGATAGGCTACAGCCTTGAGCACGACGGCACGACCCGCGACCCGGCGAACCACGAATACGACCTGCACGACTTCTACGACGCCGTGAACGTCGGCGATTTCCCGTCCGTCTCGTACATCAAAATGCCGGCCTACCAGGACGGCCATGCCGGCTATTCCGACCCGCTCGACGAGCAGGCGGGGGTGGCCGCGCTCGTCAATTTCATCGAGCAGCAGCCGGCGTGGAAGGACACCACGGTCATCGTCACCTATGACGATTCCGACGGCTGGTACGACCACGCCTTCGCCAAGACGGCGAGCGCGTCGTTCGACGAGGCCGACCAGCTCAACGGCCCCGGCAAATGCGGCGCCGGCACGGCCAAGCCCGGCGTCGGCGGCAAGCCGGTCAACGGCCGCTGCGGGCCGGGCGCGCGGATCCCGTTTCTGGTGATCTCGCCCTTCGCCCGCGCCAATTTCGTCAGCCATCGGCAGATTTCCACCGCCTCGGTGGTGCGTTTTATCGAGGATAATTGGCTCAAGGGCGCCCGCCTCGGGGGCGGCTCGTTCGATGCGGCCGCCGGCCCCATCCTCGACATGTTCGAGTTCGCCGGCGGCGGCAAGACGACGGCGATCTATCTCGACCCCAAGCAGGGCACGCCGCTTGCCGCGCCGCCCACCGGGCAGTAACGCGCCCCCTTCATCGCCTTTCCCGCGCAAGCGAGAACCCAGGAGCGAGCGACGTATCAATGCGGTTCGTGTGTGAGGGCTTTGAATAGTTCGCGTAGTGGCCCTGGGCCTCCGCTTTCGCGGGAGAGACGAGCTCGTGGTTTCGCAGTCGCCGCACTCAGCCTCTGCGTCGCCGCGACCGCGGCGGATGATCCGCCCATCGCCGACCCCGGCATGAACCCGCACCCCGTGCGTCTCGTCCGCTCGGAGTCAAAGCCGCTCTCGGCGATGGCGCAGCTCGGCAAGCTGTTGTTTTACGACACCAGCCTGTCGTTCTCCGGCAGGCTCTCCTGCGCGTCGTGCCACAGCCCCGACCACGCCTATGGCCCGGCGACCGGCAAGCCCGCGGTAATGGGTGGCCCCGCCCTCAAGGACGAGGGCGTGCGCGCCGTCCCCTCGCTGATGTACCTGGAGCGCCAGCCCAATTTCAGCATCGGCGTCGACAACGAGGAGAACGAGAACGTCAACCTCGCGCAGCTCGCGCTGCTCGGCCAGGACGCGGCGCGCGCGCGGAAGGTCGCGACCGACACCGCCGCCGCCGGCGCCAATTTCGTCCCCCAGGGCGGCCTTTTCTGGGACGGCCGCGCCGACACGCTGCAGCAGCAGGCATTGGCCCCGCTCACCAGCCCGATCGAGATGGCCGCCAGCAGCGTCGCCGAAGTCACCGGCAAACTGCGCCGCGAGCCTTACGCCGCCCGTTTCATCCAGCTTTTCGGCCCGCGAATCTTCGACGACCCGCAGTTTGCCGTCGCCGAGGCGCTTTCCGCGATCAGCCGCTACGAGATAGAGGAGCCGAGCTTTCACCCCTACACCAGCAAGTTCGATTACTGGCTCGAAGGCCGCGCCCGGTTGAGCGCGCAGGAGCTGCGCGGCTTCGCGCTGTTCAACGACCCGAAAAAGGCCAATTGCGGCGGCTGCCACCTCGACGACCCGACCCCCGACGGCCTGCCGCCGCTCTTCACCGACCACCAGTTCGAAGCGCTGGGCGTGCCGCGCAACAAGGCGCTCGCCGCCAATGCCGACCCGGCCTATGTCGACCTCGGCATTTGCGGCCCCTATCGCACCGACATGAGCGGCCAGACGCAATATTGCGCAATGTTCGGCACGCCCACCCTGCGCAATGTCGCGACCCGCCAGGTGTTCATGCACAACGGCGTCTACAAGACGCTCGAACAGGTGCTCGATTTTTACGATTTCCGCGACGTCGCGCCGGACAAAATCTACCCGCGCGCCGCCGACGGCACGGTGCTCAAATACGACGACATCCCCCTGAAATACCGCGCCAACGTCGATGTCGCCGACCCGCCCTTCGACCGCCACCTCGGCGACCAACCCGCGATGACCGCCCAGGACGAAGCCGATATCATCGCCTTTTTAAAGACGCTGACGGATGGGTATCAGCCGAAGCCGTAAGCGACGCTGCCAGAGACCCGCTTTTGCCCCTTTTGCGACACTCGACCCAGTGTCAACTTGGGTAGGTCGAACTGGGGTCACATTTCGATGCGGAGTAGTGAATGTTGCTACTTGCCCGTTACGGATGGAGGGCCACGATGATGTCATCGAGCCGTAGAAAAAGGCTGTTGAGATCGACGCGGCTGCGGGGCGTCGAGCCGAGCCCGACGACGACATAACGCAGCGGCTTGCCGCCCGCCACGCGCTCGACGATCGCACAGTCGTGGCTGCGCGAATCGTCCCCGAAACCGATCTTGGAAATAACCGTGCCGGGCGCCCGGCCGTCGTTCGCGAGAGCGGCACGGATGTAGCTGCCGATGCCGGAAGCGCCGGTCATCAGCCGAACCATCTCCGGGTCCGCCGCAGTGTCGACCAGCTTGCCGGTCGCGAGGCGGGACATGAGCCGCGCGACCTGACGGGCCGTCCCGGTGATGTTGCTCGTTTTCCGGCCCTGGGCGCGCTGCCAACGCGGGCTCAGCGATTGGCCGGCGCGATTTGCCTGCGGTGCCGCGGGCGGGTTCGGCAGCCAATCGTGGTTCGCGTAATCTGCCGACAGCCAGAGCCCATTGTGCTGCGTCGCATCGAACAGCCCGGCGCCCGCAAGGACGCCATTGATGTACGGAAAGCTCAGCGCCCGGATGCACAGCCCCGCTGCATCGTCGTTGGACCAGCGCAGCATGAGACGCATCCAATCACGGAACTTGCCGATGGGCCGGCCTAGTTCGCCAACCGCGTCGATCCGTTCATCGCCCACGGCCGGCGAGGCCGCCGCGAAATCGACGCCACCGGTGGAGGAGAAGGTGAAAATCTCCGCAATTTTAGGAAAGCCGCTGGGCAGTTTGGGAAAGGCGGCGTTCAGTTTGGGGGCCCACGCGGCTTCCAGCGCCGCGATGACTGGCTTCTCCCACCCTGCCGACGCCGTCGACAGACCGGCATGGACGGCCGCGGTGACCTGCCCTTGGACCCGCGAGCGCAGCTCAAAGGCCGCGTAGGCCGCCGAGATTTTCTGTAAGCTGCCGACAAAGAGCATCTCCTGATCGTTGAAGCCGGCATAAGGCGGTACCGCCGGATTGTCGGTCAGGTCGATCAGCCCGGCGCACAGTCCTGACAGCGTGTGGTCGCTTGCGACGGCCGACATCAGGCTATTGAGCGCCCCGTCCGTCGTGTCCAACGGCAGTGGGTCGGTCGTCACATTGGGGAATGGATCGACGACCGGCGCCCGCGGCATTGCCGTGGACGGTATCTCGTGCGCTCGCAGGACCTCGCTCCGGCCGCCGTTTTCCGACGGCGGCTCGACCTCGTGAGCCCGGGCGGCAGGCGCAGCGACGCCATCGCAAATCCAGCTATTGCCGTCAAACCGCTCGATGTGGATGCGGTCGTCGGCGCCGCGAAACGCAATGACTGCCTCGGCGCCATTGGTCGTGGCGACGGGATCGGCGGCGGCCTGGTGCGCCGGATCGGCGCAGACGGGTTGGTGGTGCCATCGGCCGCCCTCCAGCCAGAATTCGTAGATCATGCTGTCGGTGCTGCGATAGACGACGTGCGGCTGGTCGTGGAGGGCGAAGCAAGTCGGATGCCCGGCACAGGCTTTGGCTCGAGTGGTCGATGTCTGCGTCGCGGTCATCAGATTGGTCGGCGCCCCGTCATGAAGGGCGATGACCCAAAGATCGCCGCGCACAGCCCGGAACACGACGCCGACGCCCGCGGACGTCTCGTAGACGCACGGAGAATAGGTCGCGGCGGGCATGTCGGGAGCGAGATTCCGCCCGAGCGTAGTCAGATCGTCATGCCGCCATTGCGCGCCGTCCCACGCGACGTCGACCAGATGTCCGTCGTGATCGACACGCCCGACGATATGCGTGACCGCGCCACTGACATACACCGAAGCAGGACCGGTAGCGATGCCGGTATGCGGGGCGGATCGTAGGCCGGCATTGGTCAAAGCACCGCCCAGCCGCTGCCATGTGCTGCCCGATTTGATCAACAGATGCCAATCGTCATCGTCACCGACATAGGTGACGTGACAACGTCCGTCGGACAGCACCGCACGAGGATCTTGCAGCGGCTTGATCGGCACCCCGCCGGCGGCCATGTCCTCGATATTCGACACAAGCCACTGCGTGGGCGCGGCCACGGTGGCGATCAGCTCGACCAGGTGGTCGCCGCTCCTGACATAGATGAACAGGGCCGTCGCGCTGGCCAACAGCGTGGGGTCTCCCGCATCCCCGCCGAGCGTGGCCTGCAAATCCTGATCGGCGCCGGTGGACTGGTCGAGCAGGTGCAGATGATCGTCGAGCCCGGCATAGGCGACATAGGGCGATCGGCCGGCATACGCGATGCCGCAGCGGCCGATATCGGCAAGACCGCGCAGCTCGGATACCGAGCCTTGGAACGCGTCGAAATCGATGCCGTCATAGGCGATGCCGGGTTCCTGGTAATCGGGATAGTGGACGTTGCTGAACCAGTAGCTCTTCGGATCCCGCTGCGAGCCCTTCTCGCCGTACTGGATGAACTTCCAGCCATGCGCCCAATTGCCCACCGCCATGTCGCCGACGTCGCTTCTCGCCCCCGTGGGGTGGTAGACGGTCCATAGCGGGTAATTGGCCATCGGGTGTGACGGGTCGGGATCGGGCGGATTGTTCATGTCGTCCGTGTCCGCCCACATGCGGCTGGTGTAGATGAGCGGCGTCCGGCCAAAGGCCGTCTCGATGCGGTTCAGGAAATCCTCGACGTCGGCCAGGACCGCCTGCCGCCCGTGTTCGGGCCATCTCGCGCGATAATGATATCCCTGCTGATCGGGCAGGAGCCCCTCGTCGAGCGGATAGCGGGAACGCTGGACTGCCGTGTGGTCGTGGTCCGGTGGGGGATGGTCGGTATGTGGGTCGATCGGCTCGTCTTCGAGATCGAGCGCCGGCGCGAGGTCGCCCGGCAGCAACGCCGGAACCTGAGCGATCACCAGGTCGGCCTGCTCGGCGACGGTTCCGCGACGCCACGGATGATCGTGCCCCGCCCCGGTCTTGTTGGCGAAAAAATGGTACGAGCCGCGGATCAATCCATGATTGCGCGCCGATCGGTACGATGCCGCAAACCATGCGGCATAGTCCTGCCGGCCCTGCGACGATTTTAGGATCGCGAAGTACTTGCCGAGCCGTTTCAGATTGGCGAAGGCGGTATCGTTGATCCCGGTCGTCGACGCGTCCAGATCGACGCCGAGCGGCCAGTGGGCGACCGATGCGGGAGGCCCCATAAGCGGCGGCGGTGCCGGCACGGCCGGGTGACCGTGCTCTTCCGAGAACAAGCTCGGTTGCTGCACGGTGCTTGCGCGAACAGCAAGCGCTGCCTCCGCCGAGGTTTCGGCCTGCTCGCCATGATCGGCCGCTTCCCGAAACAGGCCGGACAGCATCCGCAAATAGGTCGGGATCGGAACAGCCGTCCCATTGAAGGGCATGAATCTCCGGCCCGCGCGGCCGAGCAGCACGGCAAGCACGGCATGCTTCGGTTCCCACGAGGACAGCGCCTGGTGCAGCGCGAAGATGGCCGGCAGGCGGCCGAGACTGGCCGGGATCTCCTCGGCCGTCAGATGCGCATGAGGGGCCGAGAGCGCGGGGCGGATCGCGGCGTAGGGGTCAAGCGCCACCACCGTCGACGTGCCCAGAGAGGCTGCGACGGGCGGGCTCGCGGCCGCCGAGGACTCGGACACGGGTGCGGACGGCAGGATCGATGTCTCATCCGTGGGTGGCACGGCGACGGCGCGACCGGTCTGCGGCAACAGGAACGGTCCTCCCGCGGCGGCCTCGTCTGCCTCATCCTGTCCGTAGAGCGTCTCGGTCTCGCCGAAGACGGCGTCGTGATCCTCGAACCGGCGAAAGTCATCGATCATCTGAGACACGCGGTCCTCCGCAATAGCGCCTCACATCAGTTTTCCGCAAATGCGCACCGCGCGGATCAGGGCGCGTGGCCGTTCATGTGATGCGGCGCGCCGGCGGGGCCGTGGGGGCTCGGTGCGGGCAGATGCGCCGCAGCCGGGTGGGCGTGGGCCAGATGGGCGGAATGCGCCGGATGGGAAGGGGCCGGCAGGCGCATCGTGCCGGCGCGCTGCGTCAGCGTCACCGACGGCGCCTTGAGATCGCGTCCGGTCGCCAGCGAATACTGGTCGATGACGGTCTCGGCATTGGTCGCGATCGTCGAGGGTGGCGTGTAGAGGGGCGCGACATTGCCTGCGTCGTTGAGCAGGCCCGTCTCGATCTGCTGCATCAGCGACGAGAACGGGCTCGCCAGGTCGAACAGCGGCTTGGCCTTCGGGTGGATCGACATGCCGACGCGCTCCGCGATCTTCTGCAACCGTTGTTCGGGGCTCGACGCGCTGGCGTTGAGCGCCAGCACGATCGCCGAATCGTACATGACCGCGAGATGCAGCCAGGACATCACCGACACCGCGCGAAAGGCCTCGCGCGTCAGGTTCCCGTTGAGTTGCCGGGTTGCCATCATGTCGAAGAGGCGGCGTGCCGCGGTTGCGATCGCCTCGTTGTCGGTGCCGTTGACGCCGCTGATGTTCTTTGCGTTTTCGATGCCTTTCCAGACTTCGCTGGCCAACGCCTCGAACGTCGGAATGAAATCGCGGTTCGCGGCATCGGGCCGCACATAGGGATGGTGGGGCGCTAGCTCCCCGGCGTGCGACAAGTCGATTCCGAACATCCAGTAGTACAACGTCATGCGGTTGGCGATCTCGTCGTGCCGTTGCCGGCTCGACGTCGTCCAGACCATTGTCGGCAGACCGTCGCTGAACAACAGATATTCCGTGTTACGCAGGAATTGTTGGGCGGCGAAACTGGGTGAGGGCAACTGCTCGGTGAATATGTAGGTCTCGAGGACCTTGCTGAAGACGTCGAATATTTTCGTGTTTTCAACTAGATATGCGTATATCAGATGGTCAAAATTCGCGGTCCCTGGCGTGACGATGCCGGGCTGCGCGGCGGGAAGCTGGAATGCCTCACCCGAGGGTAGGAACAGCGAGCCGGTGGACGACCCTCCGTTCGTGTTGGGGAGCTGCGTGATCGGATCGTAACCGAGGATATAGCTCGGATCGTTGAGCAATGCGTCGGTAGCATTCGCGGGCCAGGCGACGAACGGTGTATTGGCGCCGTTCGCCTGGCTCCAAGCGTTGTACCGATTGCGCCAAAACGTCTCGGCGAGCGCCGATATCTGCAGCGGGTGGTACAGAAACAGACTGTCCGCGTTGCTGCGTACCTGCGCGGGCGTAGGGGCCATAACCAGTTGAAGGAACATTGTCGGTCTCCTCGGTGCGCCGGTGCGTTAGCTCGAAGTGGCTACCGGTGACGGATAAAGCGGCCGGCTGAAATTGCTGCCCAACTCGAGTTGGACTTGCGGCCCCTGGAGGCTGAGATGCAGCCGCAGCAGGTTCGCCAGCACGCCCTGTTGCTGAGCGCCGAGCGAGGCAAGCTGGTTCACCTGGCTGGCGACGATACCCGGGATCTGCGAAGCCCAGCTCGGCGGCGCCGGTTGCGCCGGCGCTGCCATTCCCGTTCCCGGCGCCAGATCGCCGGCTTGGATGACCTCGCGCACGATCTCCACGGCAAGTTCCGCGGCGGCCTCTTCGTCCGATGGCGGCCTGTTGGCATCCCTCTCACGGCTGGAGTGCGGCGGGTGACTCGTTTGCGCCATCGACGTTCTCCTGCGCTTGGCTGGTGGTCTCGTCCGTGTCATGCGGCTTGCCGCGCGGTCATCTGCCCGAGCCGGATCATCCAGTCTTCCTGTTGCTGCAGGATCTGGCGACCGGCTTCGGGCTCGGTCGCGTAACGCAGCCCCGAGAGCGCCGTCAGGCGCAGACATTCGGTCCAGATCCAGTGACTGGAGTTGAATGCGGCGGCGCCGGCGTCACGTTCCATCAAGCGCAAGGCGCCCGGGGAAACGCGCTGCGGATCAACCAGATCGGCAAGCCGATGTCGCTCGAAACAGACGAGCGGGGTCAGCAGCGCCAGGTCGACGATGCGCGGCAGCAGCGGGCGGATCGCCGCGACCAGCGAGGCTACGAGAGGCGGCGCTCTGCCGATCGGATGCAGTTCCTCCCACGCCTCGGCCAGCTCGTCCCACGGACCGATGCCGTAAAACCGACGGCACATCTCGACACCGAGCAGCACCCGCAAATAAGCGATCGGATGCACGTCGTTGGGATAGAGCCGGAAAACCTGCGCGCCGTGGCCAGAGACCACATCCGACAGAGCGGCGACCGCAGCAAACCCCGTATGCGCGAATGCGAAGGCGTCGGCCGCCATCTCGCTCGACCAGCTCGCCACCAGAGCGGCCGTTTCGGCTCCGGCACTTTCGAGCTGCGCCCGCAGGAGGCCGGCGAAGATGTCGTTCCAGCCGGTCAGACCGGCAACCTGATGCCCGCTTTCATGGACCAGCGCGGTCGGGCGGAACCGGTTGTGCCAGGTGATCTTGATCGCGGCGACGCGGCTCATCGAGCCATCCCATAACGGTGTGCCGATCCGCAGGATCGAGGCGCCGATCCCCGGCTTGAAATAGGTCAGGATGGGCGGGGTTTGTCGCCGCAGCGGCTCGAGCGCGGCGACAATGGCCCGCTCGGCCATCACGTCGCAGGCGCGAAGCTGGGCTCCTACCTCGGGGTTCGCGCGCGACCGCACGGCGTCGACGTAGAAATCGACCAGCAGCTCGGTCTGTAGGTAGCGGTCGCGGAGCCGCGCCACCTGATCGGCGACCTGCTCGAGCTCGGGGCGGGTGCGTGCCGCGGCATAGGCGGCACGGACCGCCATTGCCTCCCGCTTCAACTGGTCGCGCGCCTCCTTGAGCTCACCCCGCAACGTCAACCCGACATAGTGCTCCAGAGCGGCCCAGGCCGCTGGCGTGGCATTGGCTTCGAAATCGTCGAGCCGTTCCGCCGCGCCTTCCCAATGGTCGAGCTGACGCAACACATCGCGCCGCAATCCCCGGATTGCATGGTTGTTCAGTTCGGTGCGGAAGTCGTTCATCGGATCACGTGGCCCGGATGCGCGATGACCGCGAAACCCGGCGTGCCGGTCAGCCAGGCATTCCCGGGCGGCAACGGGTGACCCTGGGCAGCGGACCTCAACGCCTCGATACCGGGAATGTTGCTCATCGTGATCGTCAAGGTCAGGCCGTCGTGTTCGCTGGCCGCAATGCGGCGGAGTTCCTCCGTATTGTTGCGGAGATATTGCGCGACCTGCTGCGACAGCCATTCGTCGATCTTGGCGCTGAGGAGGCGGCCGCTTTGCACCAGCCAAGCGGGCACCCGGCTATCGAGGTTGGGGACGCCGCCGACCACCCGTAGCGTCGGTGGCAGGTGACTCTCGACGATCGACGCCTTGAGCATGTGAGCGGTTCGATCGATCAGCGGCTTGACGAGCCGAAAGGCGGTTGCCGCATTGCGGCTCTTGGCGAACTCCGCGGCGATGTGCTGGCACAGCCGCTCGCTGAGATAGAGCCAGACGCGCATTTCGCCCTTTTGCAGATTGATCATGAGCTCGGAGTGCGCGCGCCGCGCATGCTGCCGGTGATGCAGGTGATGCCGCGCGTTGGGCGGCTCGACGTAATAGAGCCGCTGGCGCAGGTGCAGCTTGTGAGGGCCCGCGAGGTAGGCCGCCGGCGTATGCCGGGAACCGAGACCTGCATTTGGCCCGAGCAGGACGGCGGCGGCATGCGGCGTCAACGGGTGCAGATCATGCGGTCGGATGTGTTCGGCGCGCGCGATAGCGGCCGCCTGGGTGCCCGGCAGCGCATGGTACAGCCTGACATGGGTCTTGAGGGTTCGGTCATGCGGAATGTCCATGCGGTCGCGCAGGTGATCCTTCAGCGTGCTGCCCCCAAAGCTGTGCACGAGCTCGGCGGTGCGCGGGGTGATCTCGACCGGCAGTCTCTGGCTGTATTTCGCGTAGCGCTTGCGGTGCGAATGACGCGGCAGCCGCATCCAGGTGCCGTGCGCCTCGGTGGTCTCGCGCAATTCCGGCCGGATCAGCGTGCCGGGGAAATAGGTCGCCGCAGCGTCCTCGAACGCTTCGCGCACGGCGGATTCGAGCAGCGTTTCGTTTTCGAACACATGGGCCGGCAATTCGCCGAGGCTGGTCAGGGTCTCCTCGATCGTCGCGCTGAGCGCCTCGTTGGCGATGGCCCGCGGGTCCTCCTTCGGCGCTTCGAGGCCGACAAGGTGCAGCCCGGTATCGGCGATATAGGGCGCCAGCTTGCTGGCCGGGTCGGCGCCCAGGATCGGTTTGATCAGATTGGCGAGGAGGCCGCCGACGAACTTCACGAAGCGCGGGCGCCCGATCACCGCGATCCCGGCCTTCACCGCCGGCCATACCGCCGCGAGGGCGGGCAGGAAATGCTCGATGACCGGCTCGGCGCTCTCGCCGGGCGCGAGACGGGACAGCCCGTCAGCCAGCTCCCCGCGAGCCTGATCGAGCATCGACAGCGGCGCTTCGTAGCCGGGCGCCGGGCTTTCACCGTAACTGGAAACCAGATCGTCGGCTTCCGCTTCATCGGGGATGAACAGGAGCTGCGCTGCGTGGAGATCAAACTCGGCCTCCATCCGCGCCACGTCGGGGGCCGCTGGTATGGCCTCGGCTTCGTCGTGCTCGTCTTCATACTCGTGCGTGTCGGCGATCTCGTGAAACAGCCGGGCGGAGAGCTGCTGTGCCCACGGCTTCAAGCTCGCCGGCATCTGGTTCAGAGCGCGGCTGACGACATGGCTGAGCAGGAAGCGGGCAAGCTTCTTGAGCGGGCCGAGCAGCGGGCCGAGCGCGAGCTTGCCGGCGAGGGCGAGACCCTTGGCGGCCAGGTTGAGCGGCGCCTTGGCCACCTTAGACACGAGCTTCCCGACCTTATGAAGCAGGCCGCCGAGAAACTGGTCGGCGACGGGCGAAGCCGGTTGCGCGGACTGCATGACCTCGTCGGCGAGGCGGGCGATCTCGCCGTCGGTCAGCGCTTCCGCCTCGTAGGTTTCGAGCCGGTTGAAAAAACGATCGAGCGTCGCGTCGGTGCGCGCGGCGAGCGGCTGGAAATGCGCGTGCAGCAGGCGGTGCGCCGCGAGGTCGTGGCTTTCGCGATCGCCGTATTCGCCCGCCAGCTGTTCGGCGTGCGCTTCCACCGCCTCGTCGACAAGCTGTTCGAGCGTCTCGCGAAACGCCCCGTCCTTCAGTTCCTGGGTGATCTCGGCCAGCGCGGCCGCGGTCGCGGTCGGTACGGCGCCGGACTCGAAGGTCTCGGTGTGCAGAAACGGCGTCTCCGAGTGCCACGTCGCCGCATTGGTCTCGCCGAGGCTGGCTTCGTACATCGGCGCTATCTCGCCCTCGTACGTCGCCGCTTCCATGAAAGGCGTTTCGACGACCGGGTGATCCTGATAGCGCGGGGAGTATCGGCTCGGCTGGGTCTGCAACATGTCCGCCCCTCTCAGTGCGCGTTGGCACGGGCATTCGTGCCGAGCACGGCCGCCGGACGCCGCGGCGCGTTTGCTCCGAGTGCAGTTAAAATGGACCTTGCGGCGACAGCTAGACGCCGGAGGATGCAACTGGGATGGAGGGGATATCGATTAGTCTAAATCGAAAGAATTATATCCCAAGTTGGCTTGCAAACCGCGGAATGATTGACTCAAGATCGCCCCATGCGTCCGGTATAGCCCTCGCCTTGTAAGCCTTCTCCATGCCCTGCATCGGGCACCTATCGATCTTACAACCGACCGGACGTAACGCGCGTGCTGTCACGTTGGCCCTCCGGCGCTGCGTTCGCGCAAGACCCGGCCGGCCCCTAGGACCCCTCGTCTCGGGGAGGCTAGTATGAGGAACGGGCGGTTAATAAACGAGCGGAGCACAGTCCCGGCCTCTGCACCGGGCGCGATCTCAGTTTTGATCCTGTCGGAAATCCGGTTCCTGCGAGAGGGTTTGGCCGAAGCGCTTAAGGACGACCCTCAGGTGTCGATCTCCGGGCTTTGCGCCGATCTCGACGACGCCGTGGAGCTGTCGGGCGATCTCGAGCCCAGCATCGTCCTGGTCGACGCAGCGGTCCCCAGGGGGACTGGCGCCGTCCGACGTCTGCGCTCCGCGGCGCCGGACACCAAGGTTGTGGTATTTGCTGTAACCGAGTCCGAAGAGAACATCATCGCCTGGGCGGAGGCTGGTGCGGCCGGCTATATTCCTCGCTCGGCCGCCCTGCGCGACCTCATTCGGCTGCTTCTGGCCATTTTGGAGGGCGAGCAGATCTGTTCGCGGCGCGTTGCCTCTGCACTGCTGCGGCGGGTCGGCCGCGCGATCAATTCCGGCGGCGAATTGACCGACATGAGAATGGCGCCGATGCTCACAGTTCGGGAACAGGAGATCGTCCGCCTCGTCAGCGCCGGCATGAGTAACAAGGAAATCGCTCGTCACCTGAACATCGAGGTTTCCACCACCAAATCGCATGTTCATAACCTTTTGGCGAAATTGAATTTGCAACGCCGTGGCCAGGTGGCGTTCTGGCGACGCGATAATGCCGCCAACCTGTATTGAGAACTGCTCAAGACACCGCACTCTTTCCCCGGGATTTCGATGGGAACGCAAATCGGCAGCGACCAAGCCAATTGGACCGAACTGAGAGGGAGGCCGTCCGTACCCGTCGTCCGCACGCTCCTCGTCGGCATATCCCCGATATTTGGTGACATCGTTCGGCAGGCTGTCGCACGGCGCGTCACGCTCGACATCGTCGACGAGGTCGAAAGCTGTGCAATTGCGATAGCGACACAGCGCCAACAACGGGTAACTCCAGAACTGATTCTCGTCTCCTTGCACTGTGAGGAGCTCGATCGTGATTTCGGCCCCGCCTTGCTGAAACGCTTCCCGAGCGCCAAGGTCATCGTTTTTTCGAGCGACAAACGACACGCCTATTTTTATCAAATGCGCCCGGTGCGGATCGCCCTGATCGATCTGTCGCCCGATGCGCTGATTAAGGTTATCTGCCGCTAGCCAGACCATCCCCCGGTCGATGGTTTTAGGCATAGAAGGCCCATCGCAAGCCATCTACTCCGACAAACACTCAGAGCGCCGCTGCTGAATCGACAAGCGACTATAGGATCTTTCCTAAAGGACGATCACCGCTGCATTGGTTCACTGAAGAGTTTGCTGCGGATGACTTGCTGGCGGCGAAACGACTGCTCGACGAGTGAGCCGCTGGCCCAGCTTGACCTCGCTGCGGCAATGCGGTGGAGGCGTGGAGAAGCGGTCAGTCCTTGACCCCGCCCGCGGTCAGCCCGCTCACCAGATAGCGGCGCATCAGCGCGGTGAACAGCAGCACCGGCATCATCACCGAGACACCGCCGGCAGCGATCTTGCCCCATTCGAACCCGGCATACTGCATGAAGTTGACGATCGCTACCGGCGCCGTCATCGCCTGGGTACGGGTTAGGATCAGGGCGAAGAAGAAGTCGTTCCACGACAGGACGAAGCACAGGATCGCAATTGCCCCCAGCCCCGGCACGGCAAGCGGCAAGGTGACGCGTAGGAAGGCGCTCCACAGCCCGGCACCGTCGATCCAGGCCGCCTCTTCCAGGCTGCGCGGCACCGCGTCGAAGAAGCCCTTCATCATCCAGATCACCAGGGCGAGATTGAAGGTGACGTAGATGAGCGCGAGCCCGGTCACCGTGTCCATCAGGCCGGCCCAGGTGTACGCGAGGAAGAACGGGATCGTGAAGGCGATCGGCGGCGCCATGCGGGTGACCAGGATCCACATCGCCATTTGATGCCGCCCACGGAACCGCCAGCGCGCCATCACATAGGCCGCCGGCACCCCGATCAGCAGCGAGAACACGGTTGAGCTGGCGCTCGCCGCGACGCTGTGGCCGAACGAGCCGGTGAACTCCTCCGTCCAGGCCTTGACATAGTTTTGCAGGGTCGGCCGGAAGATCAGGCTCGTCGACAGGATGTCGCTTTCGTGCCGGAACGACATCAGGACTAGCCACAAGGCTGGCGAAAGCACCAGGGCGAGGAGGCACAGCGCGAGCGCGTTACGCGTCCAGGACCCGAGCCTGCGCCTATTCATCGAACGCCATTCCACCGCCAGTGCGATTGATCAGCAGACTGAGGAGGAAAACGCCGGCGATCAGGAGAACTGCGATCGCGCTGCCGTAGCCCCAGTAGGCGAAGTTGAAGGTCTGCACAAACCCGTAATAATTGGTGACCTCGGTCGCCCCGCCGGGCCCCCCAT
This sequence comes from uncultured Alphaproteobacteria bacterium, assembly GCA_963712835.1. Taxonomy (GTDB): domain Bacteria; phylum Pseudomonadota; class Alphaproteobacteria; order ATCC43930; family CGMCC-115725; genus DATARH01. Next base: position 389,696 of record CAVQJJ010000006.1, read on the forward strand.
CGGTCAACAGGTAGATCAGCGGAAACGCCTTGATGCTGTCGATCAGGCGGAACAGCACCACGACCACCAACGTGCCGCGAATGTAGGGCAGCCTGACATGCCACAACAACTGCACCGGACCGGCGCCATCGAGTTGCGCCGCCTCCTGCTGGTCCTTCGGCACCATCTGCAGCGCCGCAAGCGTCATCAGCATCGTGAACGGAAACCATTCCCAGGTTTGCGCCGCGGCGATGGCCCAGATCGCGGTGTGGGGGTTGGTCAGCAGCGAATGGAACGGCAACCCGAGCGTCACCGCCACCCGGTTCAGCGGACTGACCGCCGGGATGTAGATGATTTTCCAGATGATCGCGACGACGATCGGCGGCAGCACCATCGGGACGAGAAACCCGGTGCGCAGGGTTTGCAGCAGCCTAGAGGGCTTGTCGAGCAGCAGCGCCACGCCGAGCCCTACCACCACCTGCAGCACCACCGAGATCGTCGACAGTTCTATCTGCACCAGCACCGATTGGACGAATTCGGGTGTCGTGATCCAGCGTCGACTTCGCGCCGAAAACGGACCTTCTTCGGGCCATCCGCGCGCGGGAGCATGCGCGCACAGATCGGACACCTGGCTCGTAGAGAACTTGCGGTTGCCGTAGTAGGGACGGTCGAGCCGCGCGCCCGCCGGCACCAACTCTGGCGGGTATGGGCTCGCGGCTTCGATCGCGCGAGCGCGGTGGCTGCGGTTGTCGCCCGAGGCATGCCTACGAGGCTGTGGCGAGTCAGTGATGCAGGAGTATGTGCCCACTCCGCAGGCCCCGAGCTAAAACAACCCCGCCTCATGCTGCGCCTGTTTGTGGCGCCCGTCCTTACCATTTCCAACCTGCCTTGAGGGATGGCGCTCGCACTATGGGTATATTCCGAGCCTTTCCGAGGCTGCTTGGCGCACGCGGATTGGCCTGAGCGATATTCGTCTCCTGCACGAACGCGACGGAAGGAAAGATACTTAGCCCCCGATTCTTGCGTCTATACGCGGACAAGTGCCGGCGCTCAGCCCAACCGACGGATGATCCCAGGTCCGTTGCCGAGTTCGAGGCGATGGCTCTTGATTTAGAGGACCGGGCGCACGATCCCGCAGGGGCGCACACTATCCACGCCGCTCAGCCCACACTGCACGCCGCGGCCGCGCCGACCTCTAACCGGGCGGCAGGCTGTCCAGAGCCCTCCGCCATCACAATGGGCGCAGCGAACACGGTTCTTGCCCCTAGTAGGGGACGCGGTACCGCTTCGATCCCAATTGACGCCGCTCGAGGTCGACCCGCCGGACAGTTTCTTTGCTGACAACAACGCGGCCTGAGCGGAGCCACGTGCCGGACAGGCGGCCGCAAGAAATATTTTTGACGGCTTAAATGGTTACGATCGCTTAGGATAGTTTATTATTATACGATATTTGTGCAACTCATAGTTTATTTTTGGTTGTATTGAACGGCTCCCCGTCCCATGTGGGAAGATACGCGCGCTGTCACTCTCCGTTCGACCGTGCCAACCCCTTGTAAAATTCTGGCCCGAGGAGACCATCTATGAAACTGCGCCCATTGCAGGACCGCGTTTTGATCCGCTGTGTCGAGCCTGAGGCAAAGACCGCTGGCGGCATCTTTATTCCCGACACGGCTCAGGAAAAGCCGATGGAAGGCGAAGTTGTCTCTGTCGGGCCCGGCGCGCGTGACGAGGCAGGAAAAGTGCGCCCGCTCGACGTCAAGAGCGGCGACCGCGTGCTGTTCGGAAAGTGGTCGGGCACCGAAGTCAAGATCGATGGCGAGGATCTCATGATCATGAAGGAAGCGGACATCATGGGCGTGGTTGACGTCGCGAATAAGAGAGCCGCTTAGCCAAGGGAGAGTAAACATGGCCGCCAAGGAAGTCAGATTTAACGGAGACGCGCGCGACCGCATGCTGCGCGGCATCAATATTCTAGCGGACGCGGTCAAGGTGACCCTCGGCCCCAAGGGCCGCAACGTCATTCTCGATAAGTCGTTCGGCGCTCCGCGCATCACCAAGGACGGCGTGACAGTCGCCAAGGAAATCGAGCTTTCCGACAAGTTCGAGAACATGGGCGCCCAGATGGTCAAGGAGGTCGCGACGCGAACCAGCGATCAGGCCGGGGACGGGACGACCACCGCGACGGTGCTGGCCCAGGCGATCGTGCGCGAGGGCGCCAAGGCGGTCGCCGCCGGCATGAATCCGATGGATCTGAAGCGCGGCATCGACATGGCCGTCGTATCGGTTGTCGATCACATCAAGAGGGGCTCGAAAAAGGTTTCGACCAACGCGGAAATCGCCCAGATCGGGACCATCTCGGCCAATGACGACCGCGAGATCGGCGAGATGATCGCGAAGGCGATGCAGAAGGTCGGCAACGAAGGCGTCATTACGGTCGAGGAGGCGAAATCCTTGGAGACCGAGCTCGACATCGTCGAAGGCATGCAGTTCGACCGCGGCTACATCTCACCCTACTTCGTCACCAACGCCGAGAAGATGTTCGCCGAGCTTGAGGATCCCTACATCCTCTTGCACGAGAAGAAACTACCGGGCGTGCAGGCAATTCTCCCATTGCTCGAAGCGGTCGTACAGAGCGGCAAGCCGCTGCTGATCATCGCCGAGGACATCGAAGGTGAGGCGCTCGCCACGCTCGTCGTCAACAGACTGCGCGGCGGGCTCAAAGTCGCAGCGGTAAAGGCCCCTGGCTTCGGCGATCGGCGCAAGTCCATGCTGGAGGACATAGCCATCCTGACCGGCGGTCAGGTCATCAGCGAGGATCTTGGCGTCAAGTTCGAGAACGTCACGCTCGATATGCTCGGCAGGGCCAAGAAGGTGCGCATCGAGAAGGAGAACACGACCATCATCGACGGCGCCGGCAAGAAGAAGGACATCCAGGGCCGCTGCACGCAGCTGCGCGCGCAGATCGAGGAAACGACCTCGGATTACGACAAGGAGAAATTGCAGGAACGCCTGGCGAAACTGGCGGGCGGCGTGGCCATCATCCGCGTCGGCGGCGCCACCGAAATCGAGGTCAAGGAGCGCAAGGATCGCGTCGATGACGCGATGCATGCGACCCGCGCCGCGGTCGAGGAAGGTGTCGTTGCCGGTGGCGGCGTTACGCTCCTTTATGCCGGTAAGGGGCTCGGCCGGCTCAATCCCGAGAACGATGATCAGAAGGTCGGCATCGACATCGTGCGCCGCGCCTTACAGAGCCCGGCACGGCAGATCTTCGAAAATGCCGGAGAAGATGCGTCGATCATCGTCGGGAAGTTGCTGGAGAAGGGCGATGCCAATCAGGGCTTCGACGCCCGGAGCGGCACTTATGTCGACATGGTGAAGGCCGGCATCATCGATCCAACCAAGGTCGTGCGCCTCGCGCTACAGGGCGCGGCTTCGATCGCAGGCCTGCTCGTCACCACCGAAGTGATGGTCGCCGACAAGCCTGAAAAGAGCGCGCCGGCAATGCCCGGCGGTATGGGAGGCATGGACTACTAAGTTCGCAGCGACCCGTACCATTTTGGCACGCCTCTCCCGGATCGATCTAGGAGAGGCGTCGCGCCCTCATCGACAACGACAGACCGGTGTCGTCCCGTCTACCAGCGAAAACCCTGAAACTTGGGAACGGCCGCATGCCATCCCGCCTCCCCCTTCGACGGGTCTCGAATGTCGCAAAAGGGGCATCAAGACCCGTTCCCGCCGCCGAGCCGGAGCGGCCGCTGTCGGATTCGAGCGGCCGTGGCTACTGTTGATTAGCATCGTAGCCTCTTGGGTTAGGCTCTTAGCTGCTATCACATCCTGACCTCGGTCAGCCCGGCGAGGGCGAACAGCAGCCGGCCGAGATCGTACAGCCGGTCGCGTGGGCTCCAACGCTTTACCAGGTGGAAGTCGTGCCGGCGGCGACCAGCGACCCTCCAATGCAAGCCTGGCACGACTGAGCGCAATTTCCTCACTCCGTTGATCGCTGTGCTGCGCTACGCGGCGCCGATCGTGGAATTGGCGTGGACATGCAGCCGCGCCGGATCGTAAAACTCAAGCTTGGCCGGAAGGTTGCTTGACGACTGAACGCGCCCTTCACGCGGGTGGGGTCGTAGGTTCAATCCCTACTGCGCCCACCACCGGCGGCAAGGAAAATCAAGAAGTTGTGCCACGAGGTGCATCTCGCATAGGGCCTCGTGCGACCCACTGAGGCAGCGAACGAACGCGGAAGAACGGTGGAAGACGTGGAAAATCCGTGGAGCATCGTTCCCGGTTTTCCCGGGGAGCGGACGTTCGCGCGGTTCGGGTGATAATCTTTAAGTGAAATGAAGCGGGGACAATTAAGAGACGTTATGTCCCCGGGCTGAGGCTGGCGGCCCGCCCTTTTGTGCAAAAGAGAAGCGAGGGTTGCTCGGGGTGGCCGAGCCGAGCCTCATGCACGGAGGGCGGACCATGGGGGAGTATAGCGAAGCGTTTGTCGCTTTTGACGTGGCAAAGACCAAGCATGCGGTGGTGATTGCCGACGGGGGACGCGGCGGCGAGGTACGGTTTGTTGGCGCGATCGCCAGTTCGCCGGCGGCGGTGGAGCGGCTGATCGGCAAGCTGGCCGCTCGTTATGGCAAGCTGCATTTCTGCTACGAGGCGGGGCCGACCGGGTACGGGCTGTATCGGCAGATCACCGTGCTTGGGCACGATTGTCTCGTGGTCGCGCCGGCATTGATCCCGAGACGGCCTGGCGAGCGGGTCAAGACCAACCGTCGCGATGCGGCGACGCTGGCGCGGCTGCACCGCGCCGGTGAGTTGACCGGGGTGTGGGTGCCGGACGCGGTGCACGAGGCGGTGCGCGACCTGGTTCGCGCCCGCGATGACCGCCCAGGACGAACAGGACATCATCGCCTTTCTCAAAACCCTGACGGACGGCTATCAGCTCCCGAAATAAAGAGAGGTGTAAGCTTTGCTTAAGGGAGCGGCGGCGATGCTCTCTCCGGTTCGTCGCGTCGGCCGAACCGGAGCCCCCATGCGCATTCGCCATCTCGGCTATGTCGTCCTGTTTCTCCTGGTCATCGGCATCGCGACGCAAATCCCGATCCCCGGCATGAAGATGGTGCCCCTCAAGACCTTGCCCGGGGTGCCGGCATCGCAAAACGAGTTGATCGGTCCAGCGCCGCCCGGCACCGTCGTCAGCGGCCAGCGCACATTTCAGCAGGTCATGGCCGACCGTAAGGAAATCGAACTTGCGGAAAAGTACAACGCCCTCCCGGAAGGAGACCCGAAGCGGCATGCGATGTATCAGGAAGTACTTGATGCAGCGCAGCAGGTCGAAGCGTTCCCGTGCAGCGCCAAAAATCGCCATCGCTTGGCCGAGGCGGTCGCGACGATGGGAAATTTCAACCGCGATCATGTCGGTGAGCCGATGACCGCGAACATGATGGTCAACGGTCATCCCATCGCCGTCGACAACCTGGCTGGAAAAGCCAGCGATATCATGTGGGGTGCGTTGTCTGCGGGCGTCATCGGTCGGACGCATGACGGCCATATGACGGTGCCTGAACCGGACGCTCCCGTGACCGTAACGCCGCCTGGCGTCGGAGAGGGAGCCAAGCTCTTCTGCGACGACCCGAACTGAGCGCGGCCACCAATGATTCTGCGCCGCCTGGGCATTGCCGCCCTCTTCCTTTTGGTTATCGGCATCGCGACGCAGATCCCGATCCCTGGCGAAAAGGCGGCGCCGGTGCAGACACCGGGCGCTCCGACATCCCCGGACAAGCCGGCGGTGCCGACGTCTACCGGCTCTGACGTCACGGCCCATCCCACCTTCAATTGGACCCTCGATCAGGCGAGGGCCGATCACGAGGAACAGCAACGAAAGGAAGCGGCGATTGGCGATCACTCGATCCCCTCCGCGCCCAACGAGCACGCGATGTATCAGGAAGTCGTCGACGCCGCGGAGCAGGTCGAGGGCTTTCCTTGCAGCGCCAAAAATCGCCATCGGCTGGCGGAGGCGATCGCCGTGCTCGGCAATTTTGACCGCCAGAATTACGCCAAACTCGACAGCGCGAGGGAGATGGAAAGAGGCCGTCCCATCACCATCGACGATCCTCTCGCCGAAAAAGCCTACTTCATCACGCGCGATGCGATGCTCGACGGCGTCGTCCACCGCAGCGACTCGGGCATCTACGAAGCGCCCGATCCCTCCGCCCCCACCAGCCCGAAATCGTACCTCTCGGGGGACAACGCCCGTTTCCTCTGCGAACACCCAAACTGATCGCCCGTAAATTCGGCAAAATCGGCGCGGTGCGCGAAGCCGGCGGCGCCCTCGCCTTGCCAAAGCGCATGGCCGCTCGTACCTAAAGCAAAACGGGTCGATACCGAGGGAGGCTCCCCCATGCAGCTCCAGGATCAGAAGCTCTTCCGCCAGCAAGCCTATGTCGACGGCAAGTGGATCGACGCGCTCAACCGCGGCACGCTCTCCGTCACCAACCCGGCGACCGGCGAGACGCTCGGCACGGTGCCCCGCATGGGCGCCGAGGAGACCCGCCAGGCGATCGAGGCCGCCGACAAGGCGCTCCCCGCGTGGCGCGCCAAGACCGCCAAGGAACGTGCGCAGATCCTGCGCAAGTGGTTCGACCTGATGATGGCGAACCAGGACGACCTCGCCCAGCTGATGACCGCCGAGCAAGGCAAGCCGCTCGCCGAATCGAAAGGCGAGATCGCCTATGCCGCGGCCTTCATCGAGTGGTTCGGCGAGGAGGGCAAGCGGCTTTACGGCGACACCATCCCGTCGCACGGCGTCGACAAGCGCATCGTCGTCTTGAAGGAGCCGATCGGCGTCTGTGCCGCGATCACGCCGTGGAACTTCCCCGCCGCGATGATCACCCGCAAATGCGGCCCGGCCTTGGCCGCCGGCTGCACGATGGTGCTGAAGCCGGCGTCGCAGACGCCGTTCTCGGCGCTGGCCTTGTGCGAGCTCGCCGAGCGCGCTGGGGTGCCGGCCGGGGTCTTCTCCTGCGTCACCGGCAGCGCCGGCGAGATCGGCGGCGAGATGACTTCGAACCCCATCGTGCGCAAGCTCACCTTCACCGGTTCGACCGAGATCGGCAAATTGCTGATGGAGCAGTGCGCCGCGACGGTGAAGAAGACCTCGATGGAACTGGGCGGCAATGCGCCCTTCATCGTCTTTGACGACGCCGATATCGAGATGGCGGTCAAGGGCGCGATCGCCTCGAAATACCGCAACGCCGGGCAGACCTGCGTCTGCGCCAACCGCATCCTGGTGCAGGACGGCGTCTACGACGCGTTCTCGAAGCGCCTCGCGGAGGTCGCAAGCGAGATGAAGGTCGGCAACGGCGCCGAAACCGGCGTCGTGATCGGGCCGCTGATCGACATGAAGGCGGTCGAGAAGGTCGAGAGCCACATCGCCGACGCGGTCAAGAAGGGCGCCAAGGTGGTGATCGGCGGCAAGCGCGCCGCGCAGGGCGGCAGCTTTTTCGAGCCGACCGTGCTGACCGGCGTCACCACCGACATGATCATCACCCGCGAGGAAACCTTTGGCCCGGTCGCGCCGCTCTATCGCTTCAAGACCGAGGAAGAGGCGATCAAGATGGCGAACGACACCGAGTTCGGTCTTGCGTCGTATTTCTACAGCCGCGACATCGGCCGCATCTGGCGCGTCTCGGAGGCGCTCGAATACGGCATCGTCGGGATCAACGAGGGGATCATCTCGACCGAGATAGCTCCCTTTGGCGGGATGAAGGAGAGCGGAATCGGCCGAGAGGGCTCAAAATATGGGATAGAGGATTACCTGGAGATCAAATATCTCTGCATGGGAGGCATCGACCGGTAGCCGCTCGGCGAGCGCCGGGGTAACGCCCGGGGTAACGGATCGAGGGTGGGCAGGACCACCCGAAAAGGGCAAAGCAGGGCATAAAAAGCGAGGGCGGCATTGCCGCCCTCGTCTGAGTCCCTGGAGCAGCTACTTGCCCTACAAGCCGAAGTGGGTACGGAGCGCGAGGATCGCAGGGCCGTCTATGAAAAAGGTGCCGGTCGTATAGTCGGCACCATCGAGCCGGTCGTCCCAATCTTCATTTTCCACCAACAGCACGGCGTCGGCGTCGCCGGTGATCTTGCGCAGCCGGCGTGTAAGCCCCGAGCGATGGCCACGCGCAAAGTGGCTGTAGTCGGCCGCACCGGTGAGGGCCTTCGCCTCAAGCCACCCGATGGCCCCTTGCCCCTTTTCGGGCTGGTAGTTTTCCGCGATGCGCTTCAGCACGTTGCCGGTGCCGGCGTCTATGCCGCTGACGAGCTTTGCAGCCTGACGGACATTCAGTGGGTACGACCACGGCTCATTCGCATCGCTTGATGGTAGTTCGGTTGATCCGGCGGCGTTCCCGCCCCCGACAGCTCGGGCTTGGGGGATTGCCCTCGCCGTGGCCCCGAACGTCTGGCCGTTGGTCGCAACCGCCGCGAGAATTTCGTTGCGGGTCGGTGCCGAGAAACGGGGCAGCCATTCGAGCGGAATTGGGAGGTTGGGCGTCATCGAGGTCCTCTCATGCTTGGTTGGGCCTTTTATCTACATCGATCCTTATTATGCGTCAACAGTCTTGTAAGATCGTTTTAGCTCTATCATGAACTAGAAGGCTTTCTGTCTGGATGAGCAGTGCCGCATGGTCGGGACACCTGGACCGGGGTGGTCCACCGGCCTGAAAGAGGGAAAGCCCGCCGGAATCACGGCGGGCTTTCTTGGTGCATATCGGTGGTATGCAGGCAGATTTTACCGCACAGCTTCTTCTATATCTGGCTCATGGACGAGGCCCCGCGCCCGCAGCTCCTTCGCTGCAACTGATTCGCCGGGGATCACAAGCATGACATCCAGTCCCAACTGCCGCTCGACAACTGACGTGATCGAGCCGCTGTCGCCGCCGTCATCGTCAAAGTGCGAGAAGCGGAGCATGACGGGCACCAACAATTCACCGTCGGCCGTTATCTCGGCTTCCCCGGTCGGGTAGAAGTCCGAGCCGGACGTCATTACCCAGAAGCCGTCCGTGTCGTATTGCTTCGCCATCATCTCCTCCTAATGCACGTATGCTGCGTGTTCGCGCCGGGTGATCGGGCGGACAATCACCCGTCGGGCACGAGACAATGCTTTCATAGGACCGGTGCAGGTGGTGAGCCTATCCTCGGGTACACCGCGAAAAATGACGGTATAGAGCCTCGGCTCCTCCACAACTAATAACCCTCTCCTTCTCTTTCCCATGACCGCTTCCTTGACTGTGTGCCTCTAGCTGGCACCGCAGCGTTACGCACAGATACTGTCTTCTCAAAGCACAGTCTGCTGACCAGAATTACCCGGGGAATTGTGGTCCGTTCTTACGGCGGGTCTCCCGGCCGCTCGTGCACCGGCGGGCCGGGTCTTAGTCCGGTATGGGGTCGGCGGCCTTCGTTTGTCCCGCACCCCCGCCCCCTAAGGTTATTTCCTGGCGGTCGCCCGCCGCGTCCCTTGATCGGGTTACGATCCGGCCGAAATCGACATATCCTGGGGGTTGAATGCCACTCAATCCGCGCCATCGATGAATTCTAGAGGCTGCTGGTAATGAAGACTTCCAAAATAGCGCCACTTTTCGACAGCTATTCAGAGCAGGACACCGCTGACAAATTGATACTCCCGTACCTAACAAAGACGCACGGGTTCCCAACACCAGACGGCCTCGACTACCAAGCCCAGCACACGCTAGCGACGGAAGTCGGTAAGACCGGCCGCTATGACGGCCTCTATCTGTCGGGCGGCTATCCCTACGTCGTGCTTGAGGCAAAGCGGCATATGCACGACCTTGACGCTGCTGATTTTCAGCAGGCGCGTCTATATGCGACGTCCGAATTCTTCGATAAGCCGGTGCCATTCATCGTCGTGTCCAATGGCCGCCAGCATGAATTTTACCGCCATACGACGACGATCCATCCCGCTGACCAAAGGCCCATTTACGCCCCAATCCCGGCAATGGATTGGGGCAAGATCATCCTTGAGAGCCCCGGAGAGGTAAAACAGCTTCTAAGTCATGCTCAGTTGTTGTTCTATCTGCGAACATTCAAGCAGCGTACCTTCGATGATATTGCGAACCTTTTCATCGATCCCGCCACGGGAAAATTCGACCTTAGCTCCCATGTCTTGGGAACCGTTCTCGAACAGATAGTGGAGGATCGAAAAAACTATATTGGCATCACCGCCAAAGGCGATGCTGCGATACGCCTTGCTATTCAAGCGGTCGCGCTACACTTCACCGTAAAAATCCTCTTCATCAAACTGATTGAAGACCTCGCCCGCGGCCCGGAAACGCCGCGGATTATTCATACGCTGTTTCCAAATCGTGACTATGACCAAATTGGTGGACTGTTTGGTTTCAAGGTGCTCAATGCCTTGGGAAGCGGCGATCGTAAGAAGGCACTGCGGCTCTTTGTCCGTTCACGGGCTTACTATGATCAGCTAGGGCAAGACCTCGCTCGCGTGTCATGGCAAGACATCTTTCGCTACGGATTTAATGTCCACATGGAGCGTTATGGGCAGTTATTTAGCGCCCGGCACTATGACCGCTTTTTACCATCCGACACGACACTCCTAGCGATACGACAGGAGCTCATCCAGATAGATATACGCACCGCCATTATTTATGGATCGGCCATTGATCGAACTAACGTGATTGGCGATCTCTATGAGAAGCTGATCGATGATGAGTTGCGCTCAAGCTTAGGCGCAGTTTACACGCCAGACGAGACCATGCGCTTCATGGTGGATCTGGCGCAATCGAATCTCGGTTATTTCGTGCCCGAAAAATCGTAGAGCCAGCGTGCGGGTCCGGGCATTTCTACAGGGAGATTTACCGCCGCTACATAGGGGACGTAAAAGCCCAACATCAGAAGGCCGGGATGTTGTTTGACGCAACAGCGGCCCATACCGAAGCACTTGCGCATATCTACGGCCGCGACATCGACCCATTCGCTGTCCAGCTCACGCTTCTCTCTACTTTCCTTGAACAATTGAAGGATAATGTCAGGCCGGGCGAGGGGTCGGCAAAGGTTCGTCACCGCTGGCTGGCTGATAGGTCGATAGATACTCAGAACTCCCTCGACCCGATCACAATAGACCCAGTACTGTATTTCGACATTGAGAAGACGGCGGACCTTGCAGTGGCTCGAAGTCGCCGAGCGAGTTGCCAGCGTGCGGCAGCACCGGACTTAATGATTGGCAATCCGCCCTACGGCGTCAGAGTGGTGAAGGGCGCTCACTATGACGATGTCTATCAACTCGCGAGTCGAGACTCGTACGGCTATTTCATTGCTAACGCGATAAGGCGACTTCCAGAGGGGAAGCGGCTGATTTACATCGTCAGTTCGTCATTCCTTACCATAGAAAGCCATAAGCCTCTGCGTGACTTGATCCTTTCGACCTGCAAGATCGTACGGATCGTGAAGTTACATCGGGCCACTTTCCCCGGCATCGACATCTTTCCAACCATTGTCGAGCTTGAGCGTTGCTCGGACGCCGCCCAGCGCTCGGCTAACATTTATCAGTTCTATGACTTTTGGCGTCTTCATCCTGTCGACCACAAGGCGCAACTTAAAGCTGCGTATGCGGTAATTCTTGCTGACTTGGCTGCCCAAAAGAAGTGGTCATTCGAGGATGTCCTAGCAAAGCGCTACACGGTACGACAAGGCATTCTGGATCGGTACTCAAAGCGCCCCATCTTTGAAGGTCTCGCCTCGCTCTATGAGTTTATGACCGACGTTGCGCCAACGGCCGATACAGCTGAGTTGAAGCGCAGCGACGGATCAAAAGTAGAGGTTAGGGTTCTGAATGTGCGCGGTCGCCAGGTCGTGAAGCTCAAGAACATCGCAGAGGTAAAGATCGGGCTACAATCCGGGGACAATGGCCGCTTCTACCGCGTGGCCGCTGGCGTAAGGGGAGGCGCCACGAGGGGCGGCTACAAGGAGGTCCCGCCCAGCCAGATCGTCCCAAGCGACAAGCTTGCGACAATGAGCGCGATTGGACGAGCGGAGGGTTTTGAGGTCGATGATCCAACAAATGACCAGTTTTACGTCCCATTAGACAAGCCGGCGGAAGCGGACATCGAGGGGGGTTTGCTCTCGATGTTCTGGCGACCAATCGAGTTTTATATTGACTGGTCACAACAGGCCGTTACGGCAATGAAGAAACACAAGGGGGCTGTGTTTCGAAATCCTCAATATTATTTTCGGCGCGGCATCAGTTTTTCCGACACCGGGATTTACAGTCCAACATACCGTCTAGGTCACGGAGGTGTTTTTGATCAAAAGGGCTCCAACATATTTTGTGATGTTCTCGATCAACGGGTGCTCTTGGGAATTTTGTGCTCGACATTGTTACGTTATTTCGCAAAGGCATTTATAAATCATAGTGTTGTTGCTCAGCCAAGTGATCTCCCAATAGTTCTGCCCAAAGCAGATGAGAGCTCGACAATCGCGACGATTGTTGACGAAATAACGGCGGCGCAGAAGGCAAACCCGTCATTCGATTATCGCCCCAAGCTCGCGGAACTCGACTTGGTGGTAGCGGAAATCTATGGCATCAATCACATCGAGCGTAACGAATTGTCCACTTGGTATCGCCGGCATTATCCACGCTTAACCGGTGATGGCACGGAAGAGGCGTGACGCAAACGGTCAGTCCTCCCGGGGTAAGACCGCAGTGGTAGCGGCCCTCCGGGGTAAGGCGGGGATCGTGGCGGCGAGCGCCTAGGGCAAGGCTAGATGCACCCGCCGCCCTCGGCCATACCGTTGTCCAGGACTACCCGGCTTCCATGGGGGACCGCACCACGGCGTGCTGATAATTCTACACCCCGACAGGCTCGCGGCGCGGCGAGCGCCGGAAGATGTCGCGCGGCACACCGTTCAGCTCGCCGGTCTGCCGGATCACAGCGCCGTAGCGAAGGCCAGTGCGGAGTGGCGGTGGCAGCTGGTAGCCTAATGGGTACTGCTCCATCTCGCCCGGCTCCACCGGGCGGAACGCACGCCTGCACGCCTCATCGATCAGCCGCCGCAACAGCTCAACTTGCTCACTCCGCGTCAGCGCGACATCGACCATCCGGCACCACTCCTCGCGCCCTGGGAAGATGGGCAAGCAGTTCAGGTCGCGCAGGCAGAGCCGCTGTACCTGGAAGGGACTGCGGAGGTCGCGCGGCATGACCCGGAGGAGTGTTCCCACGTTCAGCTCCACCTCCCAGCGTGGGCTCCGGTCATAGAGACGGCGCTGCGCGGGAAGGATGTGGAGGAGCTTCGCCACTTCTCTCGCCATCCGGTCTACCCTCCCGCCCACATGTAGGTCTAGGGCGCCAACGCGGCTGCCAGGGATGGCGCGCCCTTGCCGGTCGTGACATGTCCACCGGCGGACAGCGTCCACTCGGCGCGGAGCCGAGCCGTCACGGTGGTCCTGCCGCGCTTGTAGGTCGCGCTGTCATGGTCGCTCGCGATCCTCTTGAACCCACGCGCCTTGAGCAGCTTGCTGAGACCCGAGTTGACCTGGAACATGCCGAGGTCCGGCGAGCGTGTCGGTGGAGCGGCCTCGCGGTCGTCAACAACTGGGTGTTCATGGAGGTCTGCTTGGACAGGCGAGCCGTAGTTGGCCTGGCGCAGGTCCGGCCCACTCTCGCCGGCCGCATAGCTGTCAAGCACCGCCGCCACCTCACGCTCCAGGATGTCGGCGACCTCGGTGTTGTCGTCCAGGACCTTGTACCGCAGCTCCACCAGAGCCGACTTGAGCCGTGCGTTCCGGTCGTCCACATCAGCCTGTATCACGGATACCAGCACCAGGCTGCCCTCACGCAGCCCACGCTCAAGCCGCATCCGCTCGGCCTGGAGCATCCTGAGCCGCGCCTCCATCTCATTCCGGTTCGCTGGCGCTGGCGGCGGCGCGACCTCGGCTGGGTGCGCGGGAAGGTTGGTGATGCGCTCCATCATCGGTCCAAAGGCCAGCTCATTGATGAGGGTGTGGAAGATGTCCGACGCCTCGCGGCGGTCCATGCCCTCAAGCCGCTCCATGGCGAGCCGGGGGAAGTCTCGCAGGGATGGTGCAACGACCTCGTGGTAGATGCGGGCCATCAAGGGCCATGCGATGTCACGCGTGACGGTCGTGGCCTCCAGCTCGTCAACCTGCGCCTGGGCGGCCAGCATCTTCTCGGCCATCGCCGCCGTCCGGCTGGTCTCCAGGTTGAAGGCCGGTCGTGTCGTAGGTCGCGGACCCGGCTTGCCCTTTCGGCTCGTGCGCTCAGCCCACAGCCGGTCAGCGAGGTCCGGGTCAGCAATGGACATGCCGTCCGGCGCGACCGCCTCGGCGATCCGCCCATCACGGATCGCGGCGCGGACGGTCGTGACGTCACAACCCCTGCGGCGGGCATAGAGCGTTTGCGTCATCATGTTGGCGTCACTGGCAGTCCACGGTAAGATCGCGAGGGAGCCGCACCGCAGGGGTGACAGCACGGCTCCCCCACGCGGTGGCAGGGCAAGGCATGACACTCGCCTGCCACCCTTCTGGCGGAGGTCTGCGGGGCTGGCCTCACGCCCTGGATGGGCTGCGTGTTCATGGCCCTTGCCCTACTGGCACAACCCTGCGGATGCGCGGCCCCGCTTTGACCTCCGCCATTCTTGTTTGCTCAACCCCTTCCGGTTGGGTGACCTTGACGTCCAGGGCAATCGGGCGGCCACGGCGGTCCCTGTTGAGGGTGAACGTGACCGCGTCGTGGCGGTTAGGTATCCCACCGGGCAGATAGCTGGTGTGGAAGAAGATGTCCTGTCCGCCATCGTCAGGCACAATGAAGCCGTACCCATCGGCGTGGACGAACTTGACCCTGCCGCTCGGCATCGTCAGCCCGGCGCTGGGAGTTCACTTGAGAGTGACAGGACGGCGCGTGCGTCCGCACGGTCGCGCCGCGCTGCGCCAGCCAACATGACAAGCTCCTCCTCGATCCGCTCCACCGCCAGCCGCTCGGTGGCGACACGCACAAGCTCGGCGGTGCGCTCGGCGTCGGTCAGCGCACGGCTGTCGTCGGCGAAGTGCTCGATGCGCTCGTTGATCCACTGGACCACACGGTCCTGCTCAAAGAACAGCCAGAGTGGGAGCAGGTCAGGGACCTCCTGGACCAGCGCCACCATCACCGGGTGCGTGCCATTGGGGAGCTGGGTGTGGCCGTGGAGCGTGTTCCTGACCGTGGACGTGGGGAACCTGAGCGGCGTGCCCAGCTCCATCGACCGCAGCACGTCCGGCTCGCCGCGAGCCGCCATCGTGCGGACCTGCTTCTCCAACATGTCGCGGATGACGTGGCTGTGCTTGGGCCGGTCCTCAAGTGCCTCGGCTTCCTCGCGCAGCTCCTCGATCCGCTCGCGTGCCCGGTCCAGTGTCCAGCCCTTCGGCACCCGCACCGGCTCGGTGTGCTCTGCGACCTCGGTGGTGAGGAACTCGCTGATCTCGCGCCCATCGACAAAGCGGCCAGTGGGTTCCTTGGCGGGTGCATGTGGCAGCCGCTCGGCGTAGCGCAGGCAATTCCCAGCGGCCTTTGACTGGCGCGACCGCAGCAGCGCTTGGCGGTCCACGAGCCGCTGCACCTGGGCCTGGGCGCTGTCCAACTGGGCCTGGGCCTGTACCGCGCTCGGGTGGTCCAGTGCGACGATGTTGAGGGCGCTGCCCCCAATCGGTGCGACCGTCAGCTCACGGAGCCGGCGCTGCGCACGGCCAACGGCCTCGCGAGCCTCGGCGATCCGCTCGCTGAGGTCGCTGAGCGAGGCGTGTAGCTCCTCGTCAGCGTCGAGCATCGACCTAAGCTTGAGCCGTGCGGCCTCAGGCAGGTGGTGCAGCGGGTCAGTGCCGCTGGAGTTGTTGCGCGGCGGACCCGCCGTCGTG
The DNA here is from genome assembly GCA_963712835.1 of uncultured Alphaproteobacteria bacterium. Taxonomy (GTDB): domain Bacteria; phylum Pseudomonadota; class Alphaproteobacteria; order ATCC43930; family CGMCC-115725; genus DATARH01. The sequence goes on from CAVQJJ010000006.1 coordinate 405,609, forward strand.
GCGAGCGCCATGTCAGTGCTGTTGGCCTGTGTCAGCAAGTTCCTGATTCCTCTCATCTTGGTGCAACCCCGTTCGGTACGGTGGCGTTGAGCCGAGCGACGGTGCCTGCCCATGGGTCAAGCTCGGCTCGCATCGCGATGAAGTTTGCCCGGGTGGTCGGGTTGCTGAGGTCGATGACGATTGCCGACTGCTCGGCATACCGTGCCTGCATCTCCATGTACCGCTTGCCCATGGCCTCAAGCTCTTTATCTGTCAGCATGGTGTTCTCCGGTCCGCAAGCGATCTTACGTTGGTCACCGTCCGGTCACTGCGTCACAAACCGGACGCTCGCTTGAGGATGTCCTCCAACTGGTTCAGTGACAGTGGCCGCGCCCTCAAGACATGGATGGCGGTGGTGACACCCGCACCGGCGTTGGATGGGATGGTGCCATTGGCCATGTTGATGAGGAGCCGTGCATGGTCACGATGGGAGCCGGGGGGGAGCAACGCCGCTGCGACTGCCAGGGCATGGTTGCGCTTGGAACGTGCGACCGCGAACCGCTCATTGTTGTCACGGATGCCAAACTCAACCTGTATGGCTTCATCGAGCGAGCCGTTGCAATCCAAGTATGACCTGATAGCGTCGCCGAGCCGCCGCAGGTTGTCATCCTTGGCATGGAGGAGCTTGTCGGCGACCTCGGCGAGGTCCGCGATGCCACTCGGCGGTGCGGAATGTGTCTTGGTCACCGATTTTCGCCCCGGCGGCGCGATCCGAGGTCGCGAGGCCGTGCGGACACGTCTTGAGCCAGCACGGCGTGGTGCAGGGCAATGGTTTCGACCGTCCCCCACACTACGGTAGCCGCGAGCCGCGCGGTGCACGCTGCATGGCCGTAGCTGGCACGGACAAGTGATTGGTGATTTTCGTCAGTTGCATCCCAGGGCTCGGGGTGTGCCTCCGCTCGCCCCTCGTTCTGCGGTGATGCTTGAAGAACCTGAAGGTGTGCTGTGGTCGTGTGGAAACGACCCTCTTGACCTGTCGGTACTGGAGACGCTCGAAACAAGCTGGTCGCTGGTTCATCTCGATCTGCCGCCGACACCCACACAGGCCTGTGGTGTGGGTGGTAAGCGACGCTGTTCCCGGGGGGATCGCGCGTCGGCATCGCTGGGTCATCCCGAACGATACGAAACGCCCCGTAACCGTCGTGCCTCTTGTGAAGGGGACCTAGGGGACTAAGGGGAGGTTTTCTCCCTACGCGCGACAAATTGACTTTCTTGTTTCGTTCTGCTCAATCCGGCACGAGCGAAGCAAAAGTGTCCCCTTCGTCCCCTGGGTCCCCTTCACGATCTGGTCACCCCGGGGCATCGGATTGCCGCCGCGCCGAGCGCGCCGTTTCCAATCGCCACCGCGACGTTCCGTCCGTCACCCCATCTCGCCGGGCACATAGGCCACCGACAATCCGGTCCTTGACCCGGTTCAACCAGATACCGAGCGCCCGCGCATCGATGGCGTGGCCGCGACCGGCGACGGCGTGCAGCGCATCACGGAGCAGCGGGTGCGCCCACTGGTCCCAGTCGCCCTGCCGCTCGTTCGCGAGCGCGATCAGCTTCGTCGCGGTGGTCGGCTTGTGCAGGCCTTCGGCAGCCTCCCATGCGCGGAACACCGCCGAGATGTTCTCAAGCTCCGGGTCATCGTCGCGCAGCAACTCCTGCGTTGTCACCGGGTCGTCCATGCCCAACCAGACCAGCGCGCCGCGCACGAGCTGCGACCAATCGCCGAAGCCGTTGATCGGCACCAGCCCCAAGTCCGGCGAGCCGGCGACGACGTGGGCGCGGAGCACGGTCAGGCCGGCCACGACATATTCGGCTCGCCGGGCCTTCACCCTCAGCACCGGGTCGGCAGACCGGAACCGGCGAAGCTCCGGCCGCTCAACCGCGGGGTCGAGGCCGCACAGGACGGTGCGCCGCGTGAGGTCGCCCTCGACCACGAGGTTGTTGCCAGTCGCGCAGACCAGCGCGTTGCTGATGACGGTGTGCGTCTCGCTCTTGCCGAGGATGCGGACCTTCACCATCGACTGCGTCAAGACCTGGTTCAGCAGCGAGCCGCGCAGCGGATGGTCGCAGTTGTCGAAGCTCACCATCACGTCGCCGGCCAGAAGCAGCGAACCGAGACGCTTCTCCAGCTCCTCGTCGCTCCGGCTAGCGGCGATGACCGGTGCCTCATGGCCGGTGGCGAACACCGCCGCAACATCGACCAAGTTGCTCTTGCCACTACCGGCAGTCGGTGCCGTGAAGGCGTGCATCGGAGCATGGTCAACCGCGCGCCGCACCAAGCCGGTCAAGATCGCCGACACCGCCACCGACCGCGCGGCCTCATTGGTGAATGGGTACTCGTCCAGAAGCTCGCCGATCCTCGCCAACGCCGCCTCGGCGTCGGCGCGCGTCGGCTCAGCCGGCACCGGCGGGAACGCAATACCCCCGGGGTCATAGAGGATGCCCGTCAGCGCGTCATAGCCGGGCATGTCGAGCACCGAGCCGTCGCGGCGCAATGTCGGAGCACCGACGATCCCGGTCAGCACCGGCAGGCGCCACTCGCCAATGCGGGCGAGGTACGCGGCGGCGATCTCAGTGGGAGGGTTGGTTTGGACCCACTTCTTTTGGCGACCGTCATAATTCTGGAAGTCGGCGGCGCGGCACATGTGCTCGCGCATGTTCGGCACCCCGACGCGGACCAGCCGCAGCCCGCTGACCCGGCGCTCGTCACTCACCAGGATCGGCTCCATCGCGGCGCGCACGATGAAGTCGCCGCGCTGGTAGAGGTCGCTACCGGCGAGCAGCGCCTCCTCGGCATCGTCCACGACCACAGGCAGTTGGCCGCCGATGACCCGCACCACGGGCCGCTCGCCCATCCTCTGGCTCTGCTGCGCCTTATCCCAGATGCGGCGGAGCTGCCGCCCGCCCGCCTCGGTGCCCTTCTGGCGGACCCACTCGGCGGTCGCCGGCTCGGTCGCCAACGTCTCGCACATCTCCTCGAAATTCGCGCCACCCCGCACCAGCTCCATGCCGCGCCGGAAGGCGACGGCGGAGCGCGACTGGTCTTCGCCACTGGCGGTATCGTCAGCACCGGCCGGCGAGCCGGTTCGCCGGAGCGCGGGGCCGGCGATGTTATTCACCCACATGATGTCGTCGGCGGGCACGACGCGCAGGACGCTGATTTCGCCGAGCTGTTGCTCCGTCACCGTGAAGTAGTGGTCGGTGAGCATCAGCTCGATGGCGGGCGGGTGGTTTGTGCTGGTGTGCCGCGACCACTTGCTGCCGGTGCGGCTCCGGAGGTGGTCGTGGTCGTCGCGCGTCGTCAGGAAGAACACCTTCAGGCCGGTCTGGCTTGGCGACACCTCTGTGTACGATGCGAACCGGTCCACGACCTCCTGCGCCCAAGGCTCAACGTTGCCCTCGGTGACGCAGGTGTCGAGGTCTATCCCCGACAACACCAGCCGGTCGCCGATGTCGCCGAGCGCGATGCCGAGCCCATCAAACTCCCGGGAGAGCGACTGCGCCTGCTCAAGCGTGCCCCATGCCGTCGGGTCGGTGACATCGGCTCGCGCCGGCCGGCCAGATGCGAGCTTTATCGGGCTGTACGGAACCTTTCCGGTGCCGCCGCCCTCGCGGCGCTCCTCGTTCCGCCACAATAACCAGCGCGGTAATCGGCACAGCTCGCGCGGGATGTCGGTCATCACCGAGCCTCTGGCGCGCTCTTGCCTGCGGCGACCACAAGTCCAACCAGCACCAGTCACACTCCGTTCGTTACTCCGCACCAGCGGCATGCGGCGGTTGAGGTCGGCCAAAGATCGGAGTAGACGGAGGACCGTTCTCTTGTTCTCGCGCCTACCGACCCGGCCGGCCGCACTCGCTACGCGGCGGGCCGGTCACTGCTCAGGCTGTCTTGCGCCCCCGGCCGGCAGCCGGCGGTGTCTGCGCTCGCTTGCCGGCACTCTCGGTCGCCATTCGGCGCTCCCAGGCCTCAAGCTCGTCCAGCCAGAAGTAGTTGCGGTTGCGGATGACCAGAGGCATGGGGAAGCCGAGCGCCTCATCCTGAACCCAGCGCCAGAGCGACATCGCTGACAGGTGGTAACGCTCCTCGACCAGCGGCTGGGGCAGGAGAACTCGCCGGAGCGACGCGGCACGCTCGGCGCGCTCACCCTCAGTGAGTTCGGCGACGGGGTGTTCCATTTGCTCAGGTGTCCGGTGGTTAAAGATACAGTAACCGGACTATATCGGCGCGACGCGGCGAGACGAGTGCGAAGTACCGACTATAATTGCCAGTAATTTCAGTCGGCGTCGCGGCGTTACTGCTGCAGGCCACTGATCTCGTCCAACTCGCGGCCGGCGAGCGGGGTAGGCTACGGCAAGTTGGGCGAGGGGCCTGTTTAGCGGCAGTGGAACACGTGTGCGATTGCTGCGACCAGGAGAAGGAGGCCGATTTCACGGCGAAGCATCCACACCGCCAGCAGCATCAACAGCCCGCCAAGGATCACGGCTCAATGTCTCGCTTGTGCTCGACCTCCGCCAGCAGCGCTTCGTATCCAACAGGCTGGTTCAATTCGTGATACCACTCAACCACAAGCTCCAAGGCGACTGCGCGGAGTTGATTTGCCTTCACCCCGGGGTAGCGCTCTTGGAGCGCGGCGAACAGCGCACGGAAGTCGCGTGCCGCGAACCTGACCGGCGTGCGGCGGCCCTTCCTCCTTCCAGGACGACGCCTTGGGGGCGTGCCCGCCACGAGGTCGATGACAAGCGCCCACGCTTTCGGCTCCAGTGGAGGCGGATCGATGGCGCGCAGGAGGTTGGCGAGGGGCTTCCGGTCGTCATGCCCCAAGAAGGCGGAGACCGCAAACTCAGGTGTTCGCAGCTCCTCAAAGTACTTCCTAGTGACCCCGGATTTGTTTGCCTTCATCATGGTCGCACGGAGGTTGTCGTCAAGGAAGCCAGCGGCAAATACCCTCGCCTCCTCCTTGTCGAACATCACGCCATCCTCAGCGTCAGGAGGTTGCGGGCCGGGTCAACGATGCCGACGACGAGCTTCGACCACGCTTCCAGAGCCTCGGCTACTTGCATCTCAAACTTGTGCCGCTGGTACGTCCCCACGATGCCGCCGTAGGAGCCGGAGGTGTGGTTGAGCACCCGCTCAATGATGTGGAGGTCAATGCCGGCCCGCTGCATCCCGCTCGCCGCTGTTCTGCGCAGGTCGTGCGTCACCCACGGCTCAATGGCCGCCTCCTCGCCCAACTCCTCGCGCGCCAAGGCCAGCATCGCCGCGTCGAGCCGGCGCTTGGCCTTGGAAAAGCCATTGGCCGGGGTCGCGCCGCCGGTCACCGAGAACACGAAGTCGCCGCTGTAGGTCAATGTCTCCAGTTCCGCGACGGCCAGCGCCGGGAGCGCCAACGTGTGGCTGCGGCGGTTCTTTGACCGGGCGGCGGGCAGGGTCCATACGCATCCCGCAAGCTCGCTCCTCGGCATCTGCGCCGCCTCCTCGCGCCGCGCGCCGGTCAGCAGCAGGAACCGCATAAGCGCGCTCCATGGCTCGCCCATCTCGCCGGTCGCGAGCCAGAACCATCGCAGCTCATCGTCCCCCAGCAGCCGCTCCCTCGGCACCGCGACTTCCGGCCGGGCCATCCCCTCGGTCGGGTCGGCGGGCACCCATCGGTGCGACTTGAGCCAAGTGAAGCACGACGACAGTGCCGCCGCCATCGCCCGCGCCCGCGCCTCGGATGGGCCGGTGGTCCGCCGGCCGCGACCGGGTATCCCACGCTTCCGCGCCTCGTCCACAAGCGCGAATATGTCGTCGGCATTGACCTCCGCCACCGGCCGCGACCGCCACCGCTCAGCCAGCCCCCCGGGGATTGGATCCAGTGATTCCGGCTCCAGGCCCAGCGTGCGGGCCGTCTCCGGCCAGCGACGGGTCTTGGGCTTGGCGTGCTCGTTCATGAAGGCGCGGGCGGCGTCGGGGAAGGTCGTGGCTCGCGCCCGCGCTCGGCGCTCGGCCACTGGGTCGCGGCCCAGCGCCCGCGCTCTCGCGACCTCGGCGGCGAGCTGGCGAGCACCGGACAGGGTGAGGTGGCCGCCGATCACCGGCTCGGCAGTCGTTTCCTCACCGCTCACGTCCACCGTGCCGAGCGTCAGCTTAACCGTAGAGGCGGTGCCGCGCTTGTGGTAGCGCACTGCCCAGCTCTTGTGCCCGGTCGGCTGGATCACGAGGTAGAGGCCGCGCGCACCCGCATCTGGAACTTCTCGCCTGCTGTTGCCGGGTCGGAGCCGGGCGACGGCGGCAGCGGTGAGCACAGTTGCCATAGTGTATCTCTGGGCATTCCGGGGTAACGTCGGGGTAACGCCGCATGGGCGTTATGGCCCGTGGAGTAGAGATAGTCTCGCGCCCAAACGAGAGCAAGAACTTTATGTTTATCAATAGCTTGGGTGAGGAGGATCGTTATGTCGAGTTATGTGCCGTTAGCCCAACACCGACGATACGGCATTGTCGGCGTCAACGAGGGCATCATCTCGACCGAGATCGCGCCGTTCGGCGGCATGAAGGAATCGGGCATCGGCCGCGAAGGCTCGAAATACGGCATCGAGGATTATCTCGAGATCAAATATCTGTGCATGGGCGGCATCGACCGCTGAGCGCACGCGAAGCACCGCCTCTCCCCGCTCGCGGGGAGAGGGTGCCGGCGGGCAAAGCCCGGCGGCGGGGAGAGGGGCCAAAGCTGATCTTCTACCTTAAGAACGTGATTTGGCGGGTGTTCACCGCGCAGGTTGGCTACAAGGCGAACTACTTTAGGGGGCGTTACGACTTCGCCTCTCGTTTGCTGGGACAACCGCGATGTGCAAAAGCTCTCCATGAGGTTCTTGAGCAACGAGAAGTGGCTTGCTTCTACGACGAGAGCGAACAACACCGGATCATTGCCGAGAATATGAGGACTATCTCGCCCGATCTATCGGTCGGAAGCCAGTTATGTGATCGTCTTGCAGTCTCCGGAGTATCCGACGCGCGTGTGGACGAAATTCGAGAGCGATAATTTTCGCGAGCGGTTTGGTGCAGGCGCGGTGATCCCCATCCGATACACGACGGTGACCCCAGGATACTTCACCGAGGATGCGAAGTACGGCGGCATGGCTTACGACCCTGCGGGGAGCATGGATGTTCAGATCCAGCTCATCGCCGATACGCTCTGCAAGCGCCTGATTGAGGACCGCCAAAGCTCAGCAAAAGCTGAGGTCGCGGAGAGCAAGCCGGGGGATGGTCCTGAAGTTCTAGCAAACCCGTTGTTACCGGGCTTGGCCTGAGTACTAACTCTTGCGTCGAGGATCGGCGGGTGATGGGGCGGCCGCCGCATGATCGCCGGGTCAATGGCCCTCTTGCTGGCAATGCAACGGCCCACGCCCAACCCGCCGCCCAGATGGGCACCCCGGGCACGACGATCGCGACCGCGGTCGTGCTGCCCGGCGTCGCCGACGAGTTTCACGGCGTCACCGCCGAGCACAGCTTTATCGCCGACCATTTCCCGACTTGGCACATCGAGTACCAGGCACGGTTCAAGCAGAACGATCACGATTACGACGTGCTCGGCATGATCAAGCCCGACAAGACCAAGGTGCCGATCTTCTTCGATATCACCGCCTGGGTCGGGAAATAGCTGGATCGAACCCATATCGGATATACATAGAATATCCGATATGGGAGAAGATCAATGCAAGTGAGCATCGCCCGATGGGGTAATAGCCTGGGGCTGCGCATCCCGAAGGACGTCGCCGAGCAGGCTGGCTTGAAAGCCGGATCGCGTGCGGAAGTCGTGGCCGAGGACGGCCGTGTCGTTGTTTCTCCGGCGCGACCCAAATATGTGCTCGCCGATCTTGTCGCGGACATGACGCCCGAGGCGATGCATGAGGCGTTTGACTGGGGGCCGGACGTGGGCCGTGAGATCGTCGAATAAGCATGGATTACGAGCCTGAAGCTGGTGACCTCATCTGGACCGACTTCGATCCTCGCATCGGCCGTGAGCAAAGCGGCCGGCGCCCCGCTTTGGTCGTTTCCCCGGGCGAATTCTGGCACGCGAGCCGGTTCGCTGTCGTGTGCCCGATAACGTCGCGCGTTCGGCCGTTCCGCCTCAGCGTCGTGCTGCCCTCAGGTTTGCCGGTTTCGGGTGAGATTCTCACCGGTCAGGTCCGCAGCATCGATACGCTGGCCCGGCCGATCGCCTTTGCCGGCAGCCGAGTTAGCACCGTCACGCTCGAAGAGGTTCGCGCCAAACTAATCGCATTGATCGGCGCTTAAGCATGGCCTTTCGCTTGCGGCGCGCTCGGCGTTATGACAACCAGAACCATCTGAAAGCACCGAAGGCCATGGAGTTCTGCGATGCCTCGCTATGATTTCGACTTGTTCACGATCGGCGCCGGTTCGGGCGGCGTCGCCGGCACGCGCCGCGCCGGCGCTTATGGCGCGCGCACCGCGATTTGCGAGGAGCTGCGGGTGGGCGGCACCTGCGTTCTGCGCGGCTGCGTGCCGAAAAAACTGCTGGTTTACGGCTCGGAATTCGCCAGCGCCTTCGCCGACGCGCCCGGCTTTGGCTGGAGCGTGCCGCCGGCGACGCACGATTGGGGCGCGCTGATCGCGGCCAAGGACAAGGAGCTCGACCGCCTTCACGGCATCTACGTCAACATGCTGAACAACGCGAAGGTGCAGATCATCGACGGGCGTGGTGTCGTCGTCGATCCGCACACAATCGAGGTCAACGGCAAAAGCTACACCGCCGAGAACATCCTCGTCGCCACCGGCGGCTGGCCCGAGACGCCGAAAGCCCCCGGCATCGAGCATGTCATCTCGTCGAATGAAGCGCTCGATTTGAAGCAGCGGCCAAAGCGCATCGTCATCGTCGGCGGCGGTTATATCGCGGTGGAGTTCGCCGGCATCTTCGCCGGCTTCGGCAGCGAGGTCGTCGAGATCATCCGCCAGCCGGAACTGCTGCGCGGGTTCGACGAGGATCTGCGGGTTCATCTCGGCGGCGAAATGCGGACCCGCGGCGTCGACATCCGCGGCAACACCCGGGTCGAGCGCATCGACAAAACTAGCTCCGGCTACATCGTGACCACCACCGCCGGGACCAAGATCGAGACCGATTGCGTGATGTACGCGACCGGCCGCGCGCCCAATACCAAGGGGCTCGGCCTCGCCGACATCGGCGTCGAGATGAAGGACAACGGCGCGGTCAAGGTCGACGAGTGGCAGCGCACCAGCGTCAAGAATATCTACGCGGTAGGTGACGTGACCGACCGCATCAACCTCACCCCGGTGGCGATCGCCGAGAGCCGCGCCATCGCCGAAACGCTCTACAACAACAACCCGATCCGCATGGATCACCATGACGTCCCGTCGGCCGTGTTCTCGCAGCCGCCGATCGGCACGGTCGGCCTCGCCGAGGAGCAGGCACGCAAGCAATACGGCGAGGTCGACATCTACCAGTCGCGCTTCAAGCCGATGAAGAACACGCTCTCCGGCCGCGACGAGCGCACCTTCATGAAGCTCGTCGTCGACGCCAAGAGCGACCGTGTCGTCGGCTGCCACATGCTCGGCCCCGACGCTCCGGAGATCATCCAGGGCATCGCGATCGCGGTGAAATGCGGCGCCACCAAGAAGCAGTTCGACGCCACGGTCGGCATCCACCCGAGCGCGGCCGAGGAATTCGTCACGATGCGCGACAAATATGTGAGGCCGCCGGAAAAGGCGGCGGCGGAGTAGCCGGTACGTGCTCCACCCCGGCGACGGCCGGGGCCCATGTTGCCGCGTTTCGAGCTGCTGAAGCATGGGTCCCGGCCTTCGCCGGGATGGACAAATTGGCAGCGCCGTCTCACATCACGGCCATGGATACGATCGACCGCGAGAACATCTCGAGTAAACCCGTCGCCAAACCGCGCGGCAAGGCCAAGGTGCTGCGCGCCAAGCCGGCGAAGGGCGAGGTCAATCACGCCGCGCTGACCGATAAGATCATCTCGCGCTTTCCGAACATCCTGAAAGTCCTTGCCGAATGAGCCGAGATGGCTGTCGGTCGAGGCGGTCATTGAAATAAATCGACGGCTGGCTGCTATCGCCGGCGAGCACCACTTCTTACACGATTTGGAATCGCTCGAAGGCGCCGTCGGGCGCCGCTGAATGCATTCGCCTACAGCGAGGAGGATATAGTTGTCCTGGCCGTCAGGCATGGCGGGCGTCGTGCAGTCCCATTCCTTTGAACAGGGCAACAAACGCACAGGCTTTGTGGCGATGGTGCAGTTCCTGATGGAGAACGGCTTTGACGTCACGATCGAAGATACGCGACTTTGGGCCGAGGAGGTCATCGGCCTGATCGAGCATCGCCTACAGAGGAATACCTCGCCGCCCGGCTCTGTCCCTTCGTCGTCGAGCGCTCCTGAGCAAACTCCTTGCATCGTCCAGCGCCCGCGCGTAGGTTCCGCGCCCATGAGGCAAATGTCGCTTCTCGTCGCGCGATTTTATTACCGCCGGTACAGTTCGGCGGCCTAGGATCGCGTTTGCGTTTTCCCCGAAGCCGCCCACCGAGGCGGCTTTCGTGTTTCAGGGCCCAATCTCCTTCACCCTGATCCCCGCACCGCCCAGGTGGAGCAGCTTCCAACCCGGAGGTGCTCCATGCGTAACCCGAGTCTCGACACTCTCGCGGCCTTGCGCCAAGGTAGGTTGCGATGAGCAAGAAATGGTCGCCCGAGAGCTGGCGCGGCCTGCCGATTCGGCAGGTCCCGGGCTATGCCGACGAAACCGCGCTGAAGCGCGTCGAGACGACGCTGCGCAATTACCCGCCGCTGGTCTTCGCCGGTGAGGCGCGGCGACTGCAGGATCGGCTCGCTGCGGTCGCCAACGGCCAGGCGTTCCTGCTGCTGGGCGGCGATTGCGCCGAAAGCTTCGCCGAGTTCCACCCCAACAACATCCGCGACATGTTCAAGGTGCTGTTGCAGATGGCGGTGGTGCTGACCTTCGGCGCCGGCATGCCGGTGGTCAAGGTCGGGCGCATGGCCGGGCAGTTCGCCAAGCCCCGCTCGTCCGACAGCGAGACACAAAACGGCGTGACGCTGCCGTCCTATCGCGGCGACATCATCAACGGGATCGAATTCGATCCGGCGGCGCGGGTGCCCGACCCGGCGCGCATGGTCCAGGCCTACAGCCAGTCGGCGGCGACCTTGAACCTGTTGCGCGCCTTCGCCCAGGGCGGCTATGCCGACCTGCACCGCGTCCATGCCTGGAACCAGGATTTTGTCGCGGATTCGCCGCAGGGCGAGCGATACCGCGAGCTCGCCGACCGGTTGACCGAGACGCTAGGCTTCATGGAGGCGTGCGGCATTACCTCGGAGACGACGCCGCAAATCCGCGAGACCGAGTTCTACACCGCGCATGAGGGCCTGTTTCTCTCCTACGAGGAGGCGCTGACCCGCGTCGATTCAACCACCGACCAGTGGTACGACTGCTCGGCGCATCTGGTGTGGATCGGCGACCGCACCCGCCAGTTCGACGGCGCGCATGTCGAGTTCATGCGCGGCATCAAGAACCCGATCGGCATGAAATGCGGGCCGTCGCTCGAACCGGATGACCTGTTGCGGATCATCGACCGGCTCAACCCGAAGAACCTCGCGGGCCGCCTGACGCTCATCACCCGCGTCGGCGCCGACAAGGTAGCGGAAAAGCTGCCGCCGCTGATCCGCGCCGTCGAGCGCGAGGGCAAGAAGGTCGTGTGGTGCATCGACCCGATGCACGGCAACACGATTACCGCCTCGGGCGGGCTCAAGACGCGGCGCTTCGACCGCATCCTCGCCGAGCTGCATGCCGCCTTCCAGGTTCACGCCGCGGAGGGCACCCATGCCGGCGGGGTGCATTTCGAGCTGACCGGCCAAAACGTCACCGAATGCCTCGGCGGCGCGCAGGAGATCAGCGAGGAGGGGCTCAGCGCCAACTATCTGACGCATTGCGACCCGCGGCTCAACGCCACCCAAGCGCTGGAGCTGGCCTTCGAGATCGCCGAGGCGCTGAAGCACGCGCGGCAAAACAACAAGGGCTTCGGCCTCAACCGCCTGATGGCGGCCAAGTAAGCCGGTCGCGGTGGCGAACGATCTGGCCGGCGGCGCGGCGAGCGAGCGAGAACGCAACCTCGCCGCGCACACCGACAGCTATTTCCTAAAGACCAAGGCGATTGTCGAGCAATTCGGCGATCGCCGCGCCACCTATGCGGTGTTCATGCGCCGGCCGGTGATCTCGACGCCGCGCCTGGCGATCGATTTTCTCGAAACCATGGCCGCCGCGCGCGGCGTCACGTTCGACATCGAGCTGAACCAGGCGGAAGGCGAGATGGTCGGGGCCGGTGAGGTGATCCTCTACGTTACCGGGCCGCTCTATCACCTAGTCGATCTCGAAACCGTGATGCTGCAAAAGCTCGGGCCGGCCTGCGTTGCGGCCTACAACGCCTCGGCGATGTGCGCGGAGCTGCCCAAGGTCGCGTTTTTGGCGATGGATGCGCGGCATTGCGCCGGCGCCGAGATGGCCGAGATGATGGCCTATGCCGCCGCGGTCGGCTCGGCCCATGCCAAAAAGGTCGCCGGCGCGATCGGCTTTATCGGCTGCGCCGCGGATGCGACCGCCCCCTATTTCGCCAAGGAGAAGGGCATCGGCACGATGCCGCACGCGCTGATCGGCTATGCCGGCTCGACGGTGCGCGCCGCCGAGATGTTCCGCGCCACGTTCCCCGACGAGCCGCTCACCGTGCTTGTCGATTATTTCGGCCGCGAGACCAGCGACGCCGTCGCGGTGTGCCGGCGCTTCCCGGATTTGGCGGCGAGCGGCAACCTCGCCTTCCGCATGGACACGCCGGGCGGGCGCTATTGCGAGGGGCTCGACCTCGCCTCGTCATACGGGGTCCTCGAGGCGCAAGCCCCGCAATCGATCCGCGGCTACCGCACCGAGGACGAGCTGCGCGACCTGGTCGGCAGCGGGGTTTCGGCGGCGGCGCTGTGGAAGATGCGGCTGGTGCTCGACGAGGCCGGCTTTCCCGATGCGCGCATCGTCGCCAGCTCGGGGTTCGGCCCGCAGAAATGCCGGATGATGGCGGTGGCCAACGCGCCGATCGACGCGATCGGCACCGGCTCGTATCTGCCGGAGGTCTGGCGCGAGACCTACGCCACCGCCGACATCATCGCGTTTGACGGCAAGCCGATGGTCAAGGCCGGCCGCGAGTTCCTGCTGCGCAAGTGACGGCGCACCGTATGCGTCGTCACCCCAGCGACAAGCCGGGGCCACCGCTGAATTCATGTGACCGTTTGACGCAGCTGGGCTAGGTTCGGCGTTCATAACGCACGGGGTCGGCATCGCCCGTCCCCGGCATGAACCCGGGGGCCGCGATGAGCGCAGCGTTTGCCGGCGGTTCGAGCAGCATGGCCAGCCGTATGCTCGGCGGCAAGCTCGACAGCATTCCGTTCAGCCGCTACCACCTGATGATCATAGCCGTGCTCGGGTTGGTCGGCTTTGTCGACGGCTACGACCTGGTGATGACCGGTTCGCTGCTGCTGCTGGCCAAAGCCCCGCTGCACATGACCGAACCGCAGATCCGCTATCTGGCGATCTCGTCGACCTCGATGATCTGCGTCGGCGGCTTTGCCGCATCGGCGATCTCCGATCATTTCAGCCGCAAGACGATCATGGTGATCGGCGTCGCCGCGACGACCTTCTTTACCCTGCTGATCCCGCTGGTGCAGAACGCCGAGCAATTGATCATCCTTCGCCTGCTGACCGGGTTCGGCGGGGGCTTCGCGGTGTCGGCGGCGTTCCCGATCGCCGCCGAGTTGATGCCGGCGCAACATCGGCGCACCTTCAGCGCGGTCTACGAGGTCTCGCTTGCCGCCGCCTTCACGGTGCTGCCGCTGGTCGGCTCGCTGCTCGCCGGAAACCCCAACTCCTTCCGCTGGATGGCGCTGCCCGGCGGGCTGGCGTTCCTCGTCATCCCGGCGCTCGTCTATTTCCTCATTCCCGAAAGCCCGCGCTGGCATTTGCGCCGCGGCCAAGCGGAGACGGCGGTCGCCATCGTCAATCGGATCATCCGCCATGCCGGGAGCCGCGTGGCGCCGCTGACCGTCGCCGCGCTCGGCGACACCGCGCCAACGACGCGCGAACAACTGCCGCCTTATCGCGCGCTGTTCCGCCCCGGCCAGCTGCGCTGGACGGTGATCGGCATCTCCAGCTATGTCTTTGCCAGCTGTGCGTTCTTCCTAACCTCGGTGCTCCTGCCCAAGGCGCTGGTCGACCAGGGCGGCGCAGTGGCGCTGAGCATGGGCGTCGCCTCGCTTGCCTTTGCCGCGAGCATTCCCGGCAAGGCCTTCACCGGCTTCCTGATGGAGATCATCGGCCGGCGCTGGACGATCACCTACGCGATGGTCGGCTCGCTGCCGGGCCTCGCGCTGATGATGATGGCGCATCAGGTGCCGGATTATGCGCGGACGCTGATGGTCGTCGGCGCGGTGATCACCGGCTTCACGGTGCTGTCGGCGGCGACCGCCTCACGCGTCTATCTCTCGGAGCAGTTCCCGACAGGGCTGCGCGGGCGAGGCCACATCTTTGGCGAGGCCGCGGGCCGGGTATTCTCCGGCGTCGCCGCGCCGTTCCTGATGGCGCCCTTCACCGGCTCGCCGACGGTGTTTTTCGGGACGATCGCGGTGATCGTCGCCACCGGCGCGTTCGTTCCGCTGCTGCTCGGCCGCGAGACCATCGGTCAGCTCGAACTGGTTACCGAGACGGCCCCCGAACTCGCCTGAGGCTTTCGTACCGTTTAGAACGTCGTCCCGCTTGCGGCGATCGCGGCAACGGATCTGATGCTATTCTGGCTGGCAATGCCTGAAACCCGAAATATCAACGAGCGCGCCGGCGCGCGGCGGCACCCGATAGCGGAGCATGCCGCCGAGTGAACCATCTCGAGACCGCCGCGACGGCGGCGATCTTCCTGTCGACCTACACCGTGATCGCGATCGGGCGGCTGCCGGGGTTTCGCATCGACCGCGCCGGCGCGGCGATGGTCGGCGGCAGCCTGATGCTCGCCGTGGGCGGCGTGCGACTTTCCGATTTGGCGCAGGCGATCGATTTCCCGACTCTGGCGCTGCTCCTCGGCCTGATGATCGTCGTCGGCCATCTGCGTCTCTCGGGGTTTTTCGGCCTGGTCAATACCTGGATCGTGACGCGCGCCCGGCATCCGTTGCAATTGCTGGCGGCGGTGATTTTCAGCGCCGGCGTATTCTCCGCGTTTCTGCTCAACGACGCGATTTGCCTGGTCATGACCCCGCTTGTCGCCGACATCGCCCGGCGGCTGCGCCGCGATCCAGTGCCCTATCTGCTCGGCGTCGCGATGGCCTCGAATGTCGGCAGCACCGCGACGATCACCGGCAACCCGCAGAACATCCTGATCGGCAGCTTTTCCGGCCTGTCCTACGGCCGCTTCGCGGCGGCGCTGTCGCCGGTCGCGGCGGTTGGGTTGGTGCTCACCTTTCTCGTGGTCTGGCTGACGCATCGCGCCGAGTTCCGCCGCGATGGCGGCTTCGCCGCCGAGCCGCTCCCGGCCGCCGCGGACCAGGCGCATATGGTCAAATCGCTGACCGTGACGGTGGCGATGGTCGTGGCGTTTTTTGCCGGAGTTGCACCGGCGGAAGCGGCGCTCGTTGCCGGCGGCGCGATGCTGCTGACCCGCAATCTGCCGAGCGAACGCATCTACCACGAGATTGACTGGCCGCTGCTGTTGATGTTCGCCGGGCTGTTCGTCGTCGTCGCCGGGTTCGAGAAGGCGCTGTTGACGCCGGAGACCGTCGCGCGCGTCGGCGGCCTGCATCTCGACAGCGTCCCGGTGCTGAGCGTCGTCGCGGCAGGCCTGGCGAACATCGTCAGCAACGTGCCCGCGGTGCTGGTGCTGAAGCCGTTCGTCAACGCGCTCGCCGATCCGCAGCGCGCCTGGCTGACCGTGGCGATGGCCTCGACCCTTGCCGGCAATCTCACCATTCTCGGCTCGGTCGCGAACCTGATCGTCGTCCAGGGCGCGCGACAGCACGGCGTGACGATCGGCTTCTGGGCCTATTTCCGGGTTGGCGCGCCACTGACGGTGTTGACGATCCTTGTCGGCGTGTGTTGGCTGTCCCGATGATCTTTTTCTCCGAAAGCGCTCTGATCGAGCCGAGCCGCCGCCCCGAATGGGACGAATGGTACAAGGGCCATCTGGCGGCGATGGCATCGGTTCCCGGTGTCTTGTCGGCGCAGCGCTTCGCGGCGCTCGACCGCGAGGTGCCGGCCTCGCTGGCGATGTACACGGTGACGTCGCCTGCCGTATTCCAGAACGAAACCTATCTGCGCGTGCGCGGCATGGGGCCGTGGGTGGGCCTAGTCGACGAGACGCAACACCGCCGCAATCTGTTCGACGGGCTCGATGTCGCGCCAGCAATTCCCGAGGGCGGCGTGCTGGCCGTCGCGGATCGACCCGCGCCGGAATCCACCGAAGGCATGACCTGGCTCACCTCGGCCGGGCTCGATCGCACCACACCGCATCGTGGCCTTGCGATCTTCCCCGATGTCGCGACGGCGCGTCGCGCGGTCGGCGGGAAGGCAGCGCTCTATCGCCCGGTCACGGCTCGCTATGCCGGCACCTCCCGAAACGACGACCTTCGGCCGCGGCGCAATGAGTTCGGCCAGTGGATCGGGTGGCAGATCGTTCCCGGTTGGAAGCCGGCGCTGCGCCCGCCGCTGACGCCTATGGAAGGTCGGTTCGCCATCGTCGAGCCGCTCGACGCCGCGCGCCATGCCGCCGATCTCTTCGCCGCCAATGCCGAAGGCGACGGCAGCAATTTTACCTACTACGCCTACGGCCCGTTCGCCACCGTCGCGGAGCAGCGCGCCTGGATCGACAGCCAATCGGCCGACCCGAGCCGCCTGTTTCACGCCATCATCGACAAGGCGGCGGGGCAGGCGGTCGGCGTCGCCGCCTACGCCAACATCACCCCGGCGATGGGGGTGATCGAGGTCGCCGGGCTCAATTTCAGCCCGCGCCTGCAGCGCAAACTGGCGGCGACCGAGGCGATGTTCTTGATGATGCGCCGCGCCTTCGACGAGATCGGCTATCGCCGCTATGAGTGGAAATGCGACAGCTGGAACCTGCCGAGCCGCGCCGCGGCGGCACGGCTCGGGTTCACCTATGAGGGGCTGTTCCGCCAGGCTATCGTGGTCCGCGGGCGCAACCGCGACACGCTGTATTTCTCGATCGTCGACCGCGAGTGGCCGCGCCTCAAACAGGCGTTCGAGCGCTGGCTCGACCCCGGCAATTTCGATGCCGAGGGCCGGCAAAAGCGAAGCCTGGCGAGCTTTCGCTCTTAGACTGAACCGTTTCTGCTTTTTTTATCGAACAGCCTTGATCTTGGCGCGATGTTCTCTATATGTTCCTCATATGATCAAGCTCGCCGCATCCGCCTTCCGCTGGCTTCGATGTCTGCTGAAACCGCGGCCGAACGGCGGACCGCCTTCTGTTGATGAACCCGGTAACAGATGGATATCAGGAGGAGAGCCACCTGATAACAGGCGCCGCGACGAGGCTTCAGCACCATTCCTCTTCCGCCTTGGCGCGCGGGTCGGCGCCGATCTCGGTCGAGGTGACGATCACCACTCCGGTCTGTGCGCCGAACACGATCCGCGTCCCGGCCAGGAGCCGCACGGTGCCGGCGGGCTCGACCTTACGCACCGCATGGTCGGGCAGCACCGCCTCCCAGGTCTTTTTCGACAGATTGCGCAGCACCAGCAGCGACGGGTTGTCCGGGTGCTCGCGCACCTCGGCGACGATGCCGTCGGCGGCGGGCGCGGTAAGGCAGGGGATGTCGCGCACCGTGAGGTGCGTCGTCTCGGTGAGGCTCAGTTGCCGGCCGGAAATCATCAGCCAGATGTCGCCGGGCAGCACCGGCATCGGCGGCAGCGGCGCGACCTCGGGGGCGCGATACGGCATCAGCGCGCCGAACGGCCACAGGAACTCGCGCTCGGGCGACATCTCGCGCGCCTTCATGATCAGCGAGCCCAGCACCACAAAGCAGATGGTCGCGATAATGACTTCGTGGATCGGGCTCATGATCGCCAGGCCCGAGCCGTAGAAACGCATCGCATCCCACAGATCGTGCAGCACATTGGCGAGCGCGAAGCCGATCGCCACCGCGATCGCCGCCGGGATCGCGCGGCGGTGGCGCAACGCCGCCAGCCCGATGAAATAGCCGAACGAGCCGGCATAGGCGATGTGGCTGAAGATGTTGACCAGCAGCCGCGGGGTCGAGATCAGCGCGCCGTATTTCGGCACGTAGATGAACATCGTCTCGAGGAACGCAAAGCCGGTCGCCGAGGCCGCGGCGAGGATGATGCCGTCGAGCGGCTCGCGCAGCCCGTATTCACGTTGCAGCGGATGCGACAGCAGCATCCCGGCTGCAAGCACGATGATGACCGGCAGGATTTTCACCGTTTCCTCGATGATGCCGGGCGCAATGACCGACGGCATCGCCAATTCCGCGGCGATGACCAGCGGGCTCAGCACCGCATCGAGGACAAAAGCGAACACGGCGATCGCCAGCATGTAAAGGAACGGCATCTTCTTGCCGCACCACAGGTAAATCAGGAACAGATTGCCGAGCGAGATAAGCCCGGCGAGTGTCCAGAAAAAACCCGTCTCGTTGTTCATCGCGGCGAGGATTAGCAGCGCCGCGGTGAACGCGGCCACCGTCGCGCCCGGCCACACGAGTGTGCTGCGGCGCAGTTCGCCGAACGACGTCAGGAACGGCAGAAGGTCGGCGCGCGAGATTTCGCCGTCATTGGCATTCTCGGGCTGGAAGGTCATCGGCTCCTGGGGGCGGTGGCCTCAACACGCGGCGACGGGATCGCCGCGATCGATCGCCGCATGGTAATGTCAGCCGGCCGATGAGGCAATCGCGGCTCCTGGACGGGACTTAAGTGGTTTCCGGCAATATCAATACTTTCGCCGCCGATCGATCGGAGACCGGCGGCCCGGCGGTCGTGCTCCGCCCACCGCCTCTCGCGCTGATCGCCGCCGCGACCGCGATCGGCTTCTGCGCGCTGCATATGGTCGTGCCGACCTTGCCGATTCTGGCGCGCGTGTTCGATCGCGGCCCGGCCGAGGTGCAGCTAGTCCTCACGCTGTATTTCCTCGGCATCGCCACCGGACAGCTCTTTTACGGCCCGATTTCCGACCGCTTCGGCCGCCGGCCGGTGCTGCTCGCCGGGCTCTGGCTGTTCCTCGGCGGCACCGCTTTGTGCGGTTTTGCCCCGTCGCTGCCGGTGTTGATCGGCGGCCGCGTCGCGCAGGCCGTCGGCGCCTGCGCGGGGCTCGTGCTCGGCCGCGCGATCATCCGCGACGTCTACGATCGCGACGCCTCGGCGCGCGGCATCGCGATCGTGATGATGGCGATGACGCTGGTGCCGGCGATCAGCCCGGCGATCGGCGCCTATGTCTCGGAATGGTTCGGCTGGCGGGCGATGTTCGCGCTCCATGCCGTCTTTGGCGTGGGCGTGCTCGTCTGGACACAACGGCGGCTTGCCGAGACTCGTACCGAAATCATCCCGCTAAACCTGCCGGAAATCGGCCGATCCTATCGCACCTTGCTGGGATCGCCGGCGGTATTGTGCTTCGCGCTTTGCACCGCCTTTACCAGCGCGTCCTGGTTCACCTTCATCGCCAGCGCACCGTACCTCTTGTCGGAGACGCTGCATCAGCCACCGAGCACCTATGGCGTCATGATCATCTTACCGATGGCGGCCTACATTCTCGGCAATGCTGCCGCGGCGCGCTTTGCGCGGCGGGTGGGGTCGAACGCGATGATCCTGCTCGGGGTCGGCGTATCGCTGGTCGCCGGGCTGGCGATGGCGGCGTGGTGCGTCTATCCCGGTCTCGGCGTCTGGACGCTGTTCGTGCCGATGGCGGCGAGTTCGCTGGGCAACGGGCTGAGCCAGCCGAGCGCGATGGCCTCGGGCCTCAGCGTCTTCCCGAAGATCGCCGGAACCGCTTCGGGTTTTATCGGCTTCCTGCAGATGGCGGCGTCGGCGCTGGGCACGTTGGCGGTGGCGATGCTGCCGCATCAGGGGCCGTCGGCGATGGTCACTGTCGTGGTTACCACGCAGATCGTCGCGATGGCGCTCGGCGCCCTGGCGGTGCGTCTGCCGGCAAGCCGGGCGCTTACCGCCGCCGCCGCGGATTAATCCAACGCGCGCCGCGGGATTGCGCCGCCGCCGTCGACCGAAAGACTTGTCCCGGTAATATAAGCGGCCTGCTCGGAGGCGAGGAACATCACCGCCGCGCCGAGTTCGCCCGGCGCGATCGCGCGGCCGAGCGGCACCCGCTTCGCCATCGCCTCGGCATAGCCTTCGGGGAACACGGTGCCGGCGCTGCCGAGCGCCAGCCCCGGCGCCACCAGATTGGCGCGAATGCCGTGCGGCGCCAGCTCCAGCGCGATGCCCTTCATCAGCCATTCCAGCCCGCGCTTCGAGGTGCAATAGGCAAGCCCGTTGGTGCGCAGCATTTGCCCGGCGCCCGAGCCGATAAAAATGAACGCGCCCTCGCGTCCGGCCGCGATCATCGCCGCGGCGAGCGTACGGGTGATGAGAAACGGCGCGCGCAGATTGACGTGCATGATCCGGTCCCACGTCTCGACCGGCGTGTCGAACAGCCCGCCAAACGGATAGATTCCAGCGTTGTTGACGACGACATCGGGCACACCCCGGTCGAGGATCTGTCGGCACAGCCCGGCGATCGATTCCGGGTCGCTCAGATCGGCGGTCCCAGAAACCACATTGCCGTCGTGCCGGGCACAAACTGCCGCCAGCCCGGTCGCATCGCGATCGGTCAGAAACAGCCGGGCGCCGGCGGCCGCGAAATCCGCCGCCAGCTGCGCGCCGTAAATCCCGGCTGCGCCGGTGATGACCACTGTCTTGCCGGTAAATTCGTCTGACATGGCGTCATGCCTTTCGCATCTCCGATCCGCTACGCTACAAAAGATCAGGTTCGGGGAGGACGGAACAATGGCCATCAGCGCGATCGACGAAACCCATGATCCAAAGCGCCAGAGCTGGGTCGAATCCGCCAACGGACACGCGGATTTCCCGCTGCAGAACCTGCCTTTCGGCGTGTTCAGCCCGCCGGGTAATTATGTGCCCGACGCCAAGGCGCGCGGCGGCATGGCGATCGGCGACAAGATTTTCGACATCAAAGCGGCGCTTGCCGCCGGCCTGTTCTCGGGCGAGGCCGCGACCGCGGCCAAGGCCGCGTCGCATGGGTCGCTCAACCCGCTGATGGCGCTGGGCGCCGGCCCGCGCGTCGCGCTGCGCCGTCAGGTCTTCGATCTGCTGGCGACCGACGGCAAGGGCGTCGCCAAGGCGCGCGACCTCGCCAAGAGCATCCTGCATGACGCCAATGCCTGCGCGATGCACGTGCCGGCGAAGGCGATGAGCTTTACCGACTTCTTCGCCAGCATCCACCACGCGACGAATGGCGGGCGCCGGCGCAATCCGAACGATCCGCTCGGCCCAAACTACAAATATGTGCCGGTGGCCTATCACAGCCGCGCCTCGTCGCTGCAGCCCTCCGGCCAGACGATCCGCCGGCCGAGCGGACAGCGCAAGCTGCCCGAGGAGAACGCGCCCAGCTACGGCCCGTGCCGCAAGCTCGATTACGAGCTCGAAATCGCGATCTGGCTCGGCCCCGGCAACAAGCAGGGCGAGCCGATCTCGATCGCCGAGGCTGCCGACCACATTATCGGCTTGGGATTCGTCAATGACTGGTCGGCGCGCGATATCCAGCAATGGGAGTCCGCGCCGCTCGGGCCGTTCCTCGGCAAGAGCTTCGGTTCGACGGTATCGCCATGGATCGTGACGATGGAGGCTTTGGCGCCGTTCCGCGTCGCCCAACCGGCGCGCCCGGAAGGCGACCCGCGGCCGCTCCCTTATCTCTGGGACGAGGCCGACCAGCAGGCGGGCGCCTTCGCGATCGAGCTCGAAGCCTTCATCCTGACCGAAAAGATGCGCGCCGCCGGCCAGGCGCCGCATCGCATGTCGCACAGCAACACGCTCGACATCTACTGGACGGTCGCCCAGATGGTTGCCCACCAGACCTGCTAACGGCTGCAACATCGAGCCGGGCGATTTGTTCGGCACCGGCACGATCTCCGGGCCGACGGCCGAAGGCTGGGGCAGCCTCAGCGAGCTGTCGCGCGACGGGCAGCAGTCGAACATGCTGTCCTCGGGCGAGACCCGCACCTTCCTCGAAGATGGCGACGAGGCAATCTTCCGCGCCCAGGCCCGCCGCGACGACTACGTGTCGATCGGCTTCGGCGAGTGCCGCGGGCGGGTGGTGGCGGGATAGCGGGCAATGCCCGACGCGCTCGGCTGGCGGATGAAATTCGGCGTCATCGCGCCGTCGACCAACACCATCGTCCAGCCGGAATTCGACGCGATGCGGCCGGAGGGCGTCACCAACCATTTCGGCCGCATCCACATCCCCAACGACCCGCTGCGCAACGACGACGACTTCACCCGCCTCATCGAAACCGTGCGCCGCGAGATCATGGCGGCGATCGATCGGGTGATGACCTGCGAGCCCGATCACCTGATCATGGGCATGTCGTCCGAGACTTTCTGGGATGGGCTCGACGGCAGTGAGAAGCTGCGCGAGCGGGTCGAGGCGCGCGCCGGGGTCAAGGTGACGATGGGCTCCGATGCCGCGCGTCAGGCGCTCGACCGGCACGGCGCGAAGCGCATTGCGGTGGTCACGCCGTATATGCCGGTCGCCGACCAGCAGGTGCGGCGCTTCTTCACCGATTGCGGCTACGAGATCGTCAATCTCCTCGGCCTTAAAGGCGCGAGCCCGGTGCTCTACGCGCATGTTCAGGAAGACGAATTGCGCGGTGCGATAAAGCGGGTCGATGGGCCGGACGTCGACGCGATCGTCCAGGTCGGCACCAACCTTGCGATGGCGCGGCTCGCCGGTGTCGCTGAAGCGTGGCTGGCGAAGCCCGTAATCGCGATCAATACGGCGACCTATTGGTGGGCCCTGCGCTCTAACGGCATCGCCGATCGCATCGCCGGCTTCGGCTCGCTGCTGAGTCGATTTTAGGCGCGGCGTCAAAGACATACCGGTCAAAAACCGTCGCCGCGTTAATGCTTCTTCAATCGGAAGGGGGGCTTACTTGTGCGTTGGTGAGACGTGTCCGTGAGCGTTTCAGTTGGCCCATTTGGAACATTCGCCAGGGAGCGAAATCAAGCGGTCCTCCGCATACCCGCGGCCGTTGACCCTGCTGATCGCCTGCGGCGTCCTTTTTGCGGTCGCGCTGTTGGTCGTGACCAGCCTGGTGACCGGGTATTTGCGGCAGCAGACGCTGGAGTTGAGCGAAGCGGGGCTGTCGCGTGTCGATGCGGTGCTCGTCGAGGCAGGCAACCGGTCGCTTCTGACGGTCGAAGCGGTGCTCAGCGATATTGCCAGCCACGTTCGCCTGGCCGACGTGCCGCAGCCCGACGCCATTGCCCGTGACATCGGTGAGGCGGCGGTCGGCGCGCATCTCGATCAGCACGTCGAGGCAACCCCGCAAATCGTCGGGATCGCGCTTGTCGGCGCCGACGGGGCGGTCATCAGCCATACCGGCGGTTGGCCATCGGGTGAAAGCAATGTTGCGGCCCGCGACTACTTTCTCGAACTGGCCGATCATTCGGAGCTAGAATCATCGATCGGCGTGCCGATAGCACTCGAAAATGGCGGGGTCAGAGTCATCCCGGTCGCGCATAAGCTGCGGGCGACCAATGGCGGCTTTGCCGGACTCGCGGTCGCAACGCTCCCGGTGAGCGATTTCGAGACGCTCTATCGCGCCGTCCCACTAGGCGACGACGGCGCGATCTCACTGATGCGCCGCGACGGCACGGTCCTCGCGCAGTTTCCCCGCCAGCCCGATGTCGGTAACCAGCCGCCCAGCGCCACGCTGTTGGCGGCGCTCGCGGACGGTGTCCAAGGCATAATCGAAGACGACCGCGGCAGTCGGGGCCGGTGGTTTATAGACGCCGTGCAGCCGCTCGCCGACTATCCGGTCGCGGTGGTTGTCAGCTGCAGTGGCGCCCATGCATTGGTCGGCTGGCCGCGCGAGGCGGCGATGTTCGCCGCCTTCGCCGTGTGCGGCGGCGTCGCGATCGGGCTGATGGTGGTTCTGATCGGCCGTCAGATCCGCACGCACAACGCGCTCGTGACAATGCGCGCCGAAAAGATCGAGGTCGAACACGCCCGCCTCGTCGCCGAAGCCGAGCTGCTCAAGAAGGAAAGGCTGTCGGTCCTCGGCCAGTTCACCGCGACGGTGGCCAACGAATTGCGCAACCCGCTGTCCGCGATCCGCAACACGCTTTTCACGATGCGCGAAATCGCGCAATCGAGCGGCCTGCAGCTCGATCGCCCCATCGCGCGCATTCAGCGGAGCATCGCGCGTTGCGACCGCATCATCGGCGATCTGCTCGAATACATCCGCAACCCCGAGCTCAGCCGCATCTCGGTCAATTTCGACGAGTGGCTGCGCGATGTGCTGGTCGAGCACGGCCTGCCGCCCGCGGTGACGCTGGTCGAGGAGTACGGAGCGCCGGACGCGATCGCGCGGATCGACGCCGACCGTATCCGCCACGTGGTCATCAACCTGATCGACAACGCCGCACAGGCCTTGGGCGAAATGCCGCCGAGCGGCGGTCCGTTGCGCATCGCGGTCAAGAGCGCCGTGGCCGATGGCGCGCTTGAGCTTTCCGTCGCCGATACCGGGCCGGGTATTCGGCCGGAAAACATGGCGCGCATCTTTGAGCCGCTATTCAGCACGAAAAGCTTCGGCGCCGGTCTCGGTCTCTCGGCGGTCAAGCAGATCGTCGTCCAGCATGGCGGCACGATCGACATCGACAGCGAGCTCGGCGCGGGCACGCGGGTCATGATCCGCCTGCCGATCGAGCAGGTCATGAAAGTCGCGGCATGATTTCCGGCGACGCCGCACGCAGCGTCTTGATCGTCGAGGACGACGGGGATTTCGCCGAGTCGCTCGCTGATATGCTGGTGCCGCGCGGCTTCAAGCCGATCGTCGCCGGCTCGCCCGAAGCGGCGATCGCGATCATATCACCGTTGCCGGACAACAATTCACCGCCAGTGGCGCTGATCGATCTGCGTCTCGGCACCACGTCGGGCATCGACCTTCTGGAGCGGCTGCGCGGCGAGCGGCCGGAGCTGATCGGCGTGTTGATGACCGCCGAGCTCGACACCCATACCGCGGTCTCGGCGTTGCGCCGCGGCGCCTATGATTACTTCGACAAGTCGGTCGATCCGCAATCGCTGTTCGCAGTGCTCGACCGTTGTTTCGACCGCGTTGACCTGTTGCGCGACCGCGAAGCCGCGTATGAAGAGCTGCGCCTCGCGAAAGACGAGGCCGAGGCGGCGAACCAGGCGAAGTCGGGGTTCCTTGCCACGATGAGCCACGAGCTGCGCACGCCGCTCAACGCGATCATCGGCTTTTCCGAAATGATGAAGCAGGAGGTGCTTGGCCCGGTCGGGAACGAGCAGTACCGCGCCTATGTCGGCGATATTCACGCCAGCGGCACGCATCTCTTGCAGATCATCAACGACATTCTCGACTTGTCGAAAGCCGAGGCCGGCAAGATCGACCTGGCCGAGGATGTGTTCGATCTGCGTGACATCATGCGTTCGGTCGGTCAGTTGACCGCGGCGCGCGTCCAGGCCGCCGACCTGACCCAAACGGTCGATCTGTCCGACGATCTGCCGCCGATCTCCGGCGATGAGCGGAAAACCAAACAGGTGCTGCTCAACCTCATTACCAACGCGGTCAAGTTCACGTCGGCCGGGGGCTCAATCACGATCACCGCGCGCTGGGATTTGGCCGAAGGCCTCGCGGTAACCGTCGCCGATACCGGCATCGGCATTCCGCAAGATGATCTCGAACGCGTGCTGAAGCCGTTCGAGCAGGTCAATTCGTCGTTCACCCGCCAACACCAGGGCACCGGTCTCGGTCTGCCGCTGGTCAAGGCGATCATGGAAATGCATGGGGGCCAACTCGAATTGAAAAGCGAACTTGGCGTCGGCACCCAAGTCACGGTGATCTTCCCGCCCGAGCGCGTGCTCGCCCCGTGTCTGATCAAGGAACCGCTAAGCGTGGCCTAGCCTAAGCGCCGCCCCATTTCTGCCGCCAGCTCGGGAAGCCCCCGAGAGGGTCCGCCGCGGCGATGGCGCGCATGATCGCGCGCGACAGGCAATCCGCAGCGGCGTTGCCGAGACGTGTCAGCCGCTCCGGCGTGACGGTCGTGCCGCTACCGGTTGACAGCGCGAACACGGTATCGCCGTCGAACGGCGTGTGTGCGGGCCGGATCGCCCGCGCCAGCCCGTCTTGCGCCATCATCGCGAAGCGCAGGCAGGCGCTTTTGTCGAGAGGCGCGTCCGTCGCGACGACCGCGATGGTGGTATTGGCGCCGACCAGCCCATCGCCGCACGCCGAAAAGTCGTCCAGGTCGAGAGGCGCGTCGGGGATTGCCGGTTGGGCCGGGATTCCGCCCGGCAGCGCCAGTTCGGCGGCCCAGAACCGGCCGCAATCCGGACGCACCGTCGAACCGCAGCAATTCACCGCGACGATCGCCCCGATCGTGATGCCGTCGTCGAGCCGCAACGAGGCGCTGCCGAGCCCTCCCTTCAAGCGGCCGGCTTTGGCGCCCAGCCCGGCTCCCGCATTGCCAAGCGCGAAGTCGCTTCCGGCTCGCGCAGCCGCCTCTCGCCCGAGCCGGCGATGCGGTGGCTCGCCCGACCAATGCTTACGGCCAGGGAAGTTGAGATCGAAGAGGATCGCCGCCGGCACGATCGGCACGCGCGCTTTACCGACGGCAAACCCACGACCTTGCGCGGCCAACCAATCCATAACCCCGGAGCCGGCATCGAGTCCGAAACCCGAGCCACCCGACAACACGATGGCATCAACCCGCTCGACCAGGTTCCCCGGCCGCAGCAGCTCGGTTTCGCGGCTTCCCGGCGCGCCGCCGCGCACATCGACCGCGGCGATGGCCGGCGCCTTGGTGAGCACCACCGTCGTTCCGGTGATCGCGTCGTGATCCTCGGCCTGGCCGACAAGGATGCCCGGCACGTCGGTGATGAGATCGCGCGGGCCAGCAGTTGCCATAAACGCTCCGACTTTGCAATTTCGCCTCCTCCGGGCTTGACCCGGAGGTCCACGAATAGCTTCAACCTATTCGTGGACGGTCGGATCAAGTCCGGCCGAGGGGATGATGGTAGCAGGGGAGACTATCGATGCCGACGACGCTGATCAGGAACGTCGATTGGGTCATCGCCTGGGACGAGGCGCGGCAGCGCCAGGTCTATCGCCGAGGTGTCGATCTCGTCTTTACCGGCGACCGCATCGATTTAATCGGCGCCGGCTATTCGGGCACCGCCGACCGGGTCATCGACGGCGGCGGGCTGATGGTGATGCCCGGTCTGATCGACATCCACTCGCACCCGCATCACGAGCCGCTCTATCGCGGCATCCGTGAGGAGCATGGCGTCGCCAACATGCACATGACCGGGCTCTACGAGCGCGGCCAGGCGTTCTCGGCGCCCGACGACGAGGGCCGCGCCGCCAGCGCGGAGTTCGCCTATTGCGAGCTGCTGCTCTCCGGGGTCACCTCGCTGGTCGACATCTCGGCGCCGTTCGACGGCTGGATCGAGCTCTTTGCCAAAAGCGGCCTGCGCGGATTCCTGGCGCCCGGCTACGCCTCGGCGCGCTGGTTTCTCCAAAACGATCTCGGTCCCAGCTATGACTGGAACGAGCCGCGCGGCCGCGTCGGCTTCGAGATGGCGCTTAAGATCATTGATGCCGCGCTTTCGCATCCTTGCGGCCGTCTTTCCGGCGTCGTCTCGCCCATGCAGATCGACACCTGCAGCGAAGAGCTGCTGCGCGACAGCCGCGCCGCCGCGACGGAGCGCGGTCTCTCGTTTACGACGCATTGCTCGCAGAGCGTCAACGAAGTGCGCGAGATGATCCGCCGGCACGGCGTGACGCCGATCCAGTGGGCTTCCAGAACTCGGCCTGCTCGGCCCCGGCACGATCCTCGGCCACGCGCTCTATCTGGACACGCATTCCTGGGTGCGCTGGCACACCAAGGACGATCTGCGCCTGCTCGGTGACAGCGGCACGGCGGTCGCGCATTGCCCGACGCCCTTCGCCCGTTACGGCCATGTCATGGAGAGCTTCGGCGATTATCTGCGCGCCGGTGCGGTGATGGGCATGGGTACCGATTGCAGCCCGCACAATCTCGTCGAGGAGATGCGTAAGGCTTCGGTGCTGGCGCGCATCGCCGCGCGCGACATCCACGCGGTCGACGTCGCCGATTTCCTCCATGCCGCGACTGTGGGCGGTGCCACTGCGCTGCTGCGCGACGATATCGGCCGGCTGGCTCCCGGCAAGAAGGCCGATCTGGTGCTGGTCGACCTCGCCTGCCCGCAGATGCAGCCGCCGCGCGATCCGCTGCGCAGTTTCGTCTACCACGCCGCCGATCGCGCGGTGCGCGATGTGTTTGTCGACGGCGTGCAGGTGGTCGCGGATCGTCGCGTGCTGACGATGGACCAGGCCGGCGCCGCGCAGCGCCTTGCGGCGGCGCAGGAGCGCATGGAAGCCGCCGCGCCGCAGCGCGACTACCTGCGCCGCAAGGCCGAGGACATCACGCCGCTGAGCCTGCCGGTCGCGAACTAGGCCTGCGCCGCCGGTGGTCCGCCGAGAACGATCTGCTCTTCCTCGAACCGCTTTTTCAGGCGCCGGTTGAACTCGCGCTGCACCGGCCAGCGTCCGCCATCGGTGCAGACGATCTGCCCGGTAATCGTCACGCCCCACGGCCGCACCTGATCGACCCCGAAAATCTGCAGCTCGCCCAAAATCTTCGGGCCGAACTCCTCGTCCTGGCGCATCGCCGCGCCGATTTCGCTCAGCACTTCCATCACCCGGTCGACATCCTCGGTAAAGGCGACGGTGACCGAGACCGCGGCATTGCCGAGCCCGCGATTGTTGTTGGTGATCGTCGTGACCGAGCTGAACGGGATGATGTGCACCGATCCGTCGCTGGCGCGCAGGCGCATCGTGCGCACCGACAATTGCTCGACCGAACCCGACAGCCCGGCGGCGGTCACCCCGTCGCCGATCTGGATGGCGTTCTCGAACAGCACGAACATCCCGGTGATGACGTCCTGCACCAGGTGCTGGGCACCAAAGCCGATGGCGATCCCCGCAACCCCGGCGCCGGCGAGCAGCGGAGCGATGTTGATGCCGATTTCGGAGAGCGCGGTCAGCCCGACAATGGCCACGATCGTCACCAGAAGCGTCGTCCGGAGCAGCGGCATCAGCGTCAACAGCCGCACCGAACGCACCTGTCCGCCGGGGCCCGTCTGCGCGAGCTGGCGCTCCAAGACGGCGTGGCTGGCTTCCCAGATCGCGGTCGCCGCGACGACCGCGACGGTCACCGTCGCCAGCGCCGAGATGAGGCGTGTGCCGATCCCGCCGGCGACGAGCCAAGCGAAAGCGGGCGCGCCCCACAACTGCAATATCACCACGCCGCACAGCACGGTGATGATGGTCGTCGTGAGGATTTCCAGCGGCCGCCGGTAACGCGCGACGCGCTGGTTGAGCCCCGGAAGCTGGTCGTGCTCGTCCGGGTTAAGACGCAGGAGGCGCTCGATCGTGCCGAGGACGACGATCGTCAGCAGACGCGCGGCGATGATCGCCGCCAGGGTCACGCCGGGAAAATAAAGCCCGGAAAGGCCGCCACGCGTCCCGGTCGCCAAGCCGACCCAGCAGCTGACGATCGTCACCACCGCGAGGTAAGGCCATGCCTCGGCGAGCCAGATGCGCCCGCGCGCCGCGTCGCGGCTCATGCCGCGGATATAGGCGCCGACCGCGTGCCGCGAGCGGATCACCACGACGACCAGCATCACCGCCAGAATGAGCGAGATCAGCCGGTCGAAGCCATCATGCGCGCTCTGATCGAGGCCGAGCAGCAGGGCGACCTCGACCAGCGCATCGCCGAAAATCGCGACGGCGACCAGCCGCCGCACCCACGCGATGACGAACCGCGCGTCCGCGTCATCGAGCCGCCACAGCCTCAGGCGCCGATCGCTTGGAGATACCAGCAGGCGGACGACGCACATCGCGGCGCGGCAGGCGGCATAGGCGTTGACGACCGCGATCACCACGAGCCGCGTCTTTCCATCGATGCCCGGCAGCACGCCGACCAGCAGATTGCCGATGGCCGTGAATACCGCGACCGGCACCAGATCGAGCAGCAGCCGGATCAGCGCGTACGGCAACAGCCGCAACAGGCGCACGCTGTCGCCGTCGCCGTTGTGGGGCAAATGCCGGGTCAGCGTGTCCCGCGGCGGGCGCAGCGCGAATGCGGCGAAGAATTCGAGGAGCAGCGCGACGCCGAAAATCAGCGCCAGCCACCCCGCCGCGACCGCGAGGCTAATCGCCGCCTGCGGGTCGTGTTCGAGGTCGATAACCCAACGCGCCAGCGCCGGCAGGTTGTTCATCGTCTGCAGTGTCGCGGCCGCGTCGCCGGCCAATCGCACACTCCAGCGCGAGGCCGCGACAAGCAGCTGTGCGCCGAGGCTGTTGGGTTGCAGCGTCACCGCGGTCGCGGGCTTCGACGCGGCCGGAGCAGGGTTCGCCTCTGGCGGTGGCGCCGTAGTGCCGGCGGGCGTAGCGGGAGCGGTCTCGGCGATCGCGCGCAGCGTCGTGATCAGCTCGCCGCGTTTTTGCGGGTCCTGCAGCACATCGAGCGCTTGTCGCGCCTCCGCCGCGGTGAGCGCCGGCGCGCTCGCGGGCGCCGGGCTTACCGCCGGCGCGGTTTGCGCGCGAACATCCGCGGCATGACCCGCGATCAGCACAAAAAGCGCCAGGCAGAATAGCGATTTCATCATTCGGGAAACCCGAGTCATCTACGGAAAAACGGGTGAAATCATCGCCGGCGCGTCGAGCCGCGCCGGTCATAACCCCTTGATTTGCAGCGCGATCGAATTTCTCCTTCGAACCCCGGCGATGCATCCCCGCACCGGACGTTCTCGCGTTATGCCTTCTATGAACGCCGAAATTGAGACAGATATCCCAGCCCGCCTCGATCGGCTGCCGTGGTCGCGCTTTCACACGCTGGTCGTCGTCGCGCTCGGCATCACCTGGATCCTCGACGGTCTCGAGGTGACGCTCGCCGGTTCGCTCTCCGGCGCGCTCCAGCAGAGTCCGGTGCTGCACTTCTCGGAAGTCGAGGTCGGGCTGGTCAGCACCGCCTATCTAATGGGCGCCGTAGTGGGCGCATTCCTGTTCGGCTACGCGACTGACCGCTTCGGCCGCAAGAAACTCTTTATGGTGACGCTGGGCCTTTACTTGGCGGCGACCGCCGCCACGGCCTTGTCATGGAATTTCGCCAGTTTCGCGCTGTTCCGGCTGCTGACCGGGGCGGGGATCGGCGGCGAATACGCCGCGATCAACTCGGCGATCCAGGAGCTGGTGCCGGCGCGGTTTCGCGGCCGCACCGACCTCGCGATCAACGGCAGCTTCTGGGTCGGCGCGGCGCTGGGCGCGGTGGGCGCGGTGGTATTTCTCAAGCCGGGCGTGCTGCCGCCCGATTGGGGCTGGCGCGCCGCCTTCGGCATCGGCTCGGTGCTCGGCCTCGCGATCCTGCTGCTGCGCCGCTGGGTGCCGGAAAGCCCCCGCTGGCTGATGCTGCACAATCGCTTGAAGGAAGCGGAAAGAGTGGTCGGCGAGATCGAGAAGCGCGTCGAGGGCCACCGTTTGCCGCCCCCGAAAAACAAAATCCGCCTCGCCGTCTCCGCCCGTCACGGGACGATCGACATCATGCTTGCCGTGGCGCGGCGATACCCGAGCCGCGCGGTGCTCGGTCTCGTCCTGATGGGAACGCAGGCCTTCTTCTACAACGCGATCTTCTTTTCCTATGCGCTGGTGCTGACCCGCTTCTTCAATGTCCCGTCGGGGTCGATCGGCTGGTACATCCTGCCTTTCGCGCTCGGCAACTTCATCGGCCCGCTGGTTTTGGGACCGCTGTTCGACACGATCGGGCGCAAGCCGATGATCGCCTTCACCTACGCGATCTCGGGCGTGCTGCTGGCGATCGTCGGCTATCTGTTCCGCGAAAACCTCGTCGGTGCGGCGGCGCTTACCGCGTGCTGGACCGGCATCTTCTTCTTTGCTTCAGCGGCGGCAAGCGCCGCCTATCTGACGGTCAGCGAGAGCTTCCCGCTGGAGGCGCGCGCCCTGGCGATCGCGTTCTTTTACGCCGTCGGGACCGCCTGCGGCGGCGCCGTGGCGCCCTACCTCTTCGCGGCGCTGATCGGTTCCGGCGAGCGCGGCAACGTCTTTCTCGGCTATCTGTTCGGCGCCGCGTTGATGGTCGGCGCGGCGGTCGTCGAGCTGCTGATCGGCATCAAGGCCGAGCGCCAATCGCTCGAAGAGGTCGCCCGGCCGATCTCCGCGCGTTAGCCCTGCCTTCGCCGGTACGAGGAGTTAGCCTATATCTGCGACGATGATGGCCCCGCATCCCGAAACCTGGCTACGCGTCACTCCGAGCGGACTTTATTGCGAGCCGGGCGATTTCTTCATCGATCCGGTGCAGCCGGTCGGCTGGGCAGTCATCACGCACGGCCACAGCGACCACGCCCGGCCGGGCCACCGCCATACGCTGGTGACACCGGAAACCCTCGCGATCATGCGTCAGCGCTACGGCGACGATGCCGGCTTCTCACGGCAAGAAGCTCGCTACGGCGAAACGGTGGCGATGGGCGGCGTTAATGTGAGGCTGATCCCCGCCGGCCATGTGCTTGGCAGCGCGCAGATCGTGCTTGAGTACAAAGGGAGCCGGGTCGTCGTCTCGGGCGACTACAAACGCCGGCGCGACCCGACCTGCCCGCCGTTCGAGCCGCAGCCCTGCGATGTCTTCATCACCGAGGCGACCTTCGGCCTCCCGGTCTTTCGCCATCCGCCGGACCGGGACGAGATCGGCCGGCTGCTCCACTCGGTATCGCTGTTTCCCGAGCGCTGTCATCTGGTCGGCGTCTACGCTCTCGGCAAATGCCAGCGGGTCATCGCCTTGCTGCGCGAGGCCGGATACGACGCGCCGATCTACCTGCACGGTGCGCTGATCGGCCTCTGCGAACTCTACGAGCGGCTCGGGGTCGCTCTCGGCCCGCTGCCGCCGGCGACCGGCGCGTCGAAGGCCGAGCTCGCCGGCCAGATTGTGCTGGCGCCGCCCGGCGCCATTGCCGATCGCTGGTCGCGTCGCCTGCCCGATCCGGTGGCGGCGATGGCCTCGGGCTGGATGTGCGTCAAGCAGCGCGCCAAGGCGAGCGGCGTCGAGCTGCCGCTCGTCATCTCCGACCACGCCGACTGGGATGAGCTGACCCAAACCCTCGACGATGTCGGCGCGCCGGAAATCTGGGTCACCCACGGCAACGAAGAAGCGCTTGTCTATTACGCGACCGGCAAGGGTCGCAAGGCGAAGGCGCTGGCGCTGCTCGGCTACGAAGACGAGGAGTGAACCGGGATCAGGTGGATGCGTCCGGCGACCGCGCGCACCTTGCGCGGCGCGGCGCGCCAGATCGCGGCGGCCGACACGATATTGAGCCCGATGCACATCCAGAAGGTCGGCGCGTAGCTGCCGACAAGATCGCGCAGCGTGCCGGCGACCCACGGCCCCGCCGCGCCGCCGACAATCCCCGACAGCATCACCACGCTGAAAATGCTGCCCTGGTGCTTGCCGGCGAAAATCTCCGCCGGGATCGGCCCCATGACCGAGGTGAGGCTGTAGCCGAGCGTCCCCTGCGCGACAACCATCGCCCACAGCAGCGCCATCGTCGGATGGCTTTTGAGCGAGATCAGCGCCAGGCAGCACAGCACGAACCCGCCATTGCCGATCGCCCAGATCCATTCGCGGCCGATGCGGTCGGAGAGATGGCCGAGGGCGATCTGGCCCGGCACCGCGACGAGGCTCACCAGGCCCAGCGCCCAGGCCGCGTCGGTCGCCGAAA
Source organism: uncultured Alphaproteobacteria bacterium (assembly GCA_963712835.1). Taxonomy (GTDB): domain Bacteria; phylum Pseudomonadota; class Alphaproteobacteria; order ATCC43930; family CGMCC-115725; genus DATARH01. The sequence goes on from CAVQJJ010000006.1 coordinate 439,775, forward strand.
AGCCGATCTCGGTCAGGTATTTGGTCTGGTGTACCTGCACCGCGTACCACGCGAAGAGGCTGCCGAAATAGCCGAGCGCCAACCACCAGAAGCGCCGTGTCTTGATCGCGCGCCCGAGTGTCCACTCGATTGCCGCCCAGGCGGGGTCGACGATGTTGCTGCTTCCAGTGCTGCTCACCCGCGCGACGTGTTCGCCGTCGGGTTCGAGGCCGATATCCTCCGGCCGGTGCCGCAATAGCAGGTTCAGCGGACCGAGCAGCGCCAGCACCAGGATGCCGAGCATCCAGCACCCGCTGCGCCAGCCGCCGGTGCCGATCATGTACTGCAGCCACGGCAAGATGATGATCGAGCCGACCCCGACGCCGGAAAAGGCGATGCTGATCGCCAAACCGCGCCGACGTACGAACCAGTGCGGCAGATAGATCGACTGCGTCGTGTACGTGAAGCAGTTGACCCCGGCGCCGCACATCGCGCCCAAGGTCAGGTAGAGCTGCCACGGCTCGCGCGCCAAGGTCGCGAGCAGCAGCCCCGCGCCCATTGTGACGATACCCGCCTCGACGATGGCGCGCGGCCCACGCCGGTCGATCAGCCGGCCGGCAAACGGCGTGATCAGCGCCGACAGCAGAAAGCCGAACGAGAAGATGCCGGCGGTAAGCCCACGATCCCACCCGAAATCCTTGAGGATCGGCGGGTAGAGGAGTGAGAAGGCGGTGCGCCCGTTGACCCCGACCGCCATCGTCAAAAACGCGACGGCCACCAGCAGCCAGCCATAGAAAAACGGCAACCGAGACGGGGTTTTGCGGGACACGGCGTTGTCGGTCATCAAGGAATTTGTCGTACGACGCGGACGTTAGGGCAACGACCCGGCAGGTAATGCCCGGTTCTTGCGGTGTTATACTTTGGTAGATGACTGCTTCGGTGAACCAAAACTTCGGCTGCGATCTAAGCGACGGCGTCGAGGGCGCCATGAACCGATTCGCCGAGTTGCTCGACGCGCTGCTCTTCACCCCGTCGCGCAACGGCAAATTGCGGCTGATGCGGGAATATTTCGCGACTCAGCCCGATCCCGAGCGCGGCTGGGCGTTGGCGGCACTGACCGGCGAGCTGGTCTTCGCCGAGGCCAAGCCCGGCCAAGTGCGGGCGCTGGCGATGGCGCGGGTCGACCCCGAGCTCTTCGCCTGGTCGCTCGATTTTGTCGGCGACCTTGCCGAGACCGTATCGCTGATCTGGCCCGACCCTCACCCTCCCATCGCTGGCGCGATGGGCTCCTCCCTCTCCCGCGATGCGGGCGAGGGGACAAAGGCGCCTCTGCGAAATCCCCTCTCCCGCACTGCGGGAGAGGGTGGCGAGACGCAACGCGGCGAGCCGGGTGAGGGTCAACCGCTTTCCCTCTCCGAAATCGTCGACACCCTGCGCCTCGCGAGCCGCGCCGAGGTCGGCGCGCATCTAGCCGGCTGGCTCGACCGGCTCGATGCGACCGGGCGCTGGGCGCTGTTGAAGCTCGTCACCGGCGCGCTGCGGATCGGCGTCTCTGCTCGCCTCGCCAAGACTGCGCTCGCCGAAGGGGCGGGGGTCAAGATCGAAGAGATCGAGGAAATCTGGCACGGTTTGGCGCCGCCTTACGGGCCGCTCTTCGCCTGGCTCGACGGCAAGGCAGAGCGGCCCGCGATCGGCGACCTGCCGAATTTCACGCCGCTGATGCTGTCTCAGCCGCTGGAGGAGGATGGCCTCGCCGCGCTCGATCCCACCGCCTATTTCGCCGAGTGGAAATGGGACGGCATCCGTGTGCAGCTCGTCTCGCGGCGCGGGGAGCGCCGGCTCTACTCGCGTTCCGGCGACGATATCGGCCCGGCGTTCCCCGACATTCTCGCAGCGACGCCCGACGACGTCGCGCTCGACGGCGAGCTTCTGGTGATCCGCGACGGCGAGGTCGCCCCGTTCAACGATTTGCAGCAGCGCCTCAACCGCAAAACCCCGACCCCGAAAATGCTCACCGATTTCCCGGTCGCGGTGCGGCTCTACGACATCATGCGCCTCGGAAACGATGATTTGCGTCCGCTGCCGCTTACCGAACGACGGGATCGCCTCGTCGCCTGGTACGGCGATGCGCCTCGGCAGCGGCTCGACCTGTCGCCGCTGGTGCCGTTCGAGACCTGGAACGATCTTAAGACGCTGCGCGACGACGCCCGCGCCAACGGCATCGAGGGGCTGATGCTGAAGCGGCGCGACTCGCCCTATCTCTCCGGCCGTCCGAAAGGACCATGGTTCAAGTGGAAGCGCGGCGCGCTGACCATCGATGCGGTGCTGATGTACGCCCAGCGCGGCCACGGCAAGCGCTCGTCGTTCTATTCCGATTACACGTTTGGCGCCTGGCGCGACGACGCGCTGGTGCCCGTTGGCAAGGCGTATTCCGGATTCACCGATGACGAGCTGCGTCTCCTGGACAAATGGGTGCGCGACAATACCGTGCGGCGCTACGGCCCGGTGCGCGAGGTCGCGCCCGGCCTGGTGCTGGAGATCGCCTTCGACAGCGTCCACCGCTCGACGCGCCACAAATCCGGGGTAGCGATGCGTTTCCCTCGCGTCCATCGCATCCGCTGGGACAAGCCCTTCGCCGAGGCCGACACGCTGGAGAATCTGGAAAAGATGATGACCTGACCGGTCATCGTTTTTTCTTGTAATCGGTGGCCGATGCACGATATGGGGCCGGTTCGATAATTCGGCGCGCAGCGCACGGATCAAGCAGGGAGGAGCGGCGATGAACGCGACCCTCACTCTCGTCGATCTGGCCGGCACGATCGCCCTGCTGTTGTGGGGCGTGCACATGGTGCAAACCGGCATCCAGCGCGCCTTCGGCCCCAATTTGCGACGCGTGCTCGGCCGCGCGCTGGGCGACCGCTTCCGCGCGCTGCTGGCCGGGCTTGGCATCACCGCCGTCTTGCAGAGCAGCACCGCAACGGGGCTGATGGCCGCGAGCTTTGCGGCGGGCGGTCTGGTCGACCTGGTGCCGGCATTGGCGGTGATGCTCGGCGCCAATATCGGCACGACGCTGATCGTGCAGGTGCTGTCGTTCGACATCAGCCGGGTGGCGCCGGCCTTCATCCTGATTGGCGTGGTGCTGTTCCGCCGCGGCGGTCAGTCGCGACCGCGCGATCTAGGGCGCGTGGCGATCGGCCTCGGGCTGATGCTGATCGCCTTGAACGGTCTCCTGGCGCTGATGACGCCCTACGAGGACGTGCCAAGCCTGCGCCTCCTGATGGGCTCGCTGGCGACGCAGCCGGTGCTCGACGTGATCCTCGCCGCGGGGTTGACTTGGCTCGCGCATTCGAGCGTGGCGACCGTTCTGCTCATCGTCTCGCTCGCCGCGAACCAGGTGGTGCCGCCGGATTGCGCCTTCGCGCTGGTGCTCGGCGCCAATATCGGCTCGGCGCTCAACCCGCTGATCGAGGGCGGCATCGGCGGCGACCCGGTCTCGAAACGCCTGCCGATGGGGAACCTGCTGAACCGGTTGGTGGGCGCAATGATCGCGCTGGTGGCGATGCGGTGGATCGGGCCGTGGATGGTCGTGTTTGAGCCGAATACGGCGCGTTCCGCGGCGGATTTTCATACCGCGTTCAACCTGGCGACGGCGGTACTGTTCCTGCCGTTTCTCGGTCCCTTTGGTCGCCTGCTGAAATGGCTGTTGCCGGCGCGCGCCGCGCCGACCGACCCGGCCAAGCCGCTCTATCTCGACGAGAATGCGCGCGAGGTTCCGGCCATCGCGCTGGCCGGTGCGTCGCGTGAGGCGCTGCGCATGGCGGATGTGCTGGAGACGATGCTGCGCGACGCGCTCGACGCGCTGGGCGGTGACCGCAAGCAAGTCGCTGTGGCCAAAGGCCTCGATGACGTGCTCGACCGGCTGTGCCGCGAGATCAAGATCTATCTGACCGCGCTTGAACCTGATTCGCTCGATGAATCCGATAACCGTCGCCTGTCTGAAATCCTGAGCTTTGTGACCAACCTGGAGCACGCCGGCGACATCGTGGTGAAAGGGCTTGTCGCGATCGCCGCCAAGCGGCTGAAACGCGGCCTGGCGTTCTCGGCCGAGGGCCAGGCGGAAATCCGCGCGATGCTGGAGCGGCTCGCCGGCAATGTGAGCTCCGCGGCGGCGGTGTTCATGACCGAAGACCCGCGCGCCGCGCGCCGGCTGCTCGCTGAGGAGGCGGTGTTCCGCGATCTTGAGGCGCGGGCGACCGAGACGCATTTCGCGCGCATCCGCGCCGGGCGCATCGAAAGCGTCGAGACCAGCGCGCTGCATCTCGACGTGCTGCGCGATCTGAAGCGCATCAACGGCCACCTGACCGCTGCCGCCGACACGGTGCTCGACCGCATCGGGGAACTGCTGCCCAGCCGCCTGCGCCACGCGGCGAGCGAAGAGGCTTAGCTACTACTCCGCCGCCTGGTCGACCAGCAAATGGCCGTCATCGTCGACGGCGAGACCCGTCTTGCGTGCCGCGTCGATGACCGAGGGGTGCCAGTCGACCTTGCCCGGATCGGGACCGCCGACCACCGCGATCAGCGTCGCCTCGGGGTCGTCGCCGGCGCTGCGGAAGCCGCGATAGATGCCGATCGGCACGTTGACGATGTCGCCCGGCTGCAAGGTGACGACGCGCTCCGCGTCGCCTTCGAGCCAGAACACCTCCCATGGCCCCTTGACCGCGATGAACACTTCCTCGGTCGGGTGGCGGTGCAGCGCCGCGCCGTGGCCCTTCGGCGTGTTGCGCACATAGGTTACCGCGAAGCCATGCGCGCCGGCCTTGATCTTCGGCGTGAGGCGCGGGTCCTTCATATTCTCGACCACCCCCATGCCGATGATGTTGATGATCTCGCGCTGGTAGCCGGGGATGCGCTGGTCGAGAAAGGCGAGGTCGGAGCCCTCCATCGCATCGAGCCGGGCGACGTTGTTCCGCTCCATCTCGGCGACCGAAACAGCCGGTGCCGGCTTGCCCTGCAGGCGGGGATCGACATAGGCCATGACATCCTCCCTCGATTGACGCCGCCCCGCCGATCAGGCCGGAGACGGCTAGGCGTAGTCGAAATAATGCGGCAAATCGGCGAGCGCCGGATAGTGCTTGTCTTTCTCCGACAGGGTCGGCGCGTTTTCGCCGAACCGCCAGTCGATGCCGAGCGCCGGGTCGTTCCATAACAGGCCACGCTCGTGCTCGGGCGACCAGTAGCGGTTGACCTTGTAGATCACCAGCGTGTTCGGCTCGAGCGTGCAGAAACCGTGCGCGAAGCCTTCCGGCACGAAAAGCTGGTTGCCTTCGGCGGCGGTCAGCGCCACCGCGACATGCTTGCCGTAATGCGGCGAGCCTTTGCGGATGTCGACCGCGACATCGAGGATCGCGCCGGCGACGGCGCGCACCAGCTTCGCCTGCGCCATCGGCGCAAGCTGGAAATGCAGCCCGCGCACGACACCGGCCGGCGCCGATAGCGACTGGTTTTCCTGCACGAAATGAACACCGACGCCGGCCTTCAGCAGCGCTTCCTCGCGGTAGGTTTCCGAGAAATAGCCGCGCGCGTCGCCGTGCCGGACGGGCTGGATCAGCTTGACCCCGGGCAGCGCGGTTTCGGTGATCTGCATGTGTTGGCTCTGATCATCATGATGCGGGCCGCGGCTCAGCTTGCCGCGGCGCGGGTGGCTGTGCCAGTCTCGCCTGATGCGATTACCCAATTATTATGCGGCGCCGGGTTTCGAGCGCGCCGGTCTCCGCCGCCGCGACGAAGCTTGGATCAAGGCGGCCATCACCGATGCCGCCGCGCAATTCGTGCCGGTCTGGCGCAGTCAGAACCTTGTCATCGAGATCGCCGACGCCGAGCCGCGCGCGATCGTACTCGCCGGCGATCACGCGCGTTTGCTGCTCGGAGGGGACGACCATGCGACGCATCTGGCGCGCGGCCTCATCGTGTTCCTCGGCGTCGTCGACGAGCGGCCGCATTTCGCGCTCGATCTGACGCATGTCGAGGCGCCGCTCGACATGCTCGCTTCACCAGCATTGGCGGCGAGCGGGATTCCCGCCGAGGACGCGCGCTTTGCCGATTTGCGCCAGCTCGCCGGCCGGCTCGCGCACAATGAAGGGGCCTTGCTTGCGCTCGCCCGCGCCATGGTGTTTTGGCATCAGCGCCACCGTTTCTGCGGTCTTTGTGGCAGCCCGACCTTGAGCGAAGAAGCCGGGCACATGCGCCGCTGCACCAATCCCGACTGCAAGACGATGCATTTCCCGCGCACCGACCCGGCGGTGATCATGCTGGTCAGCGATGGCGAGCGCGCCCTGCTCGGCCGCAACAAGAATTTCCCGCCGGGCATGTATTCGACACTCGCCGGCTTTGTCGAACCGGGCGAGGCGCTGGAGGATGCGGTCGCCCGCGAGGTGCTCGAGGAGACCGGGATCGAGGTGAGCAACGTCGCCTACCACTCGTCGCAGCCCTGGCCGTTCCCGGCCAACATCATGCTTGGCTTCCATGCCGAGGCGACGACGAGCGAAATCGCGGTCGATTACGGCGAGCTCGAGGACGCCAAATGGTTCGAGCGCGATTGGCTCCTCGCCCATGCCGATGACAACAGCTTCCGTCTGCCGCGCCTCGACTTGATCGCCCGCCGACTGGTCGAGGACTGGCTGCACCGCCGCGCTGGGCCGGGAGCGGCCTAATTGTAGGACAGCAGCTCCGCGCGGTGCCGGCGCAGCCAGGTACGCGGCCCGGCGCTGTCCGGGACGAGGTTCGCCACGACCTTCCAGAAACGCGGGCTGTGGTTCATCTCGACCAGATGCGCGACCTCGTGCGCGACGACATACTCGATCACCGGCTCGGGCGCCAAGACCAGCCGCCAACTGAACGACAGCGCCCCTTTTGACGAGCAGCTTCCCCAGCGGCTTTTCGGGTCGCGCACCCCGACCCGCGTCACGCTTTTGCCGAGCTGGGTGGCAAGCGCGCGGGCGCGGCCGGCGAAATCGCGCCGGGCGAGCGCCTTCAGATGGTCGATGACCCGGCGCGGCAAATGCGCCGGGTCGCCGCGCACCAGAATCTCGCCGCCGGCGATCGTTACAGGCGCGGCTGCCGGCTCGGTGATCCGTCGAATGCGGTGCGGCACGCCGAACACCGGCACGACGGCTCCGTCGCCGAGGCGCAGCGGCGGCGGCATCGCCGCGATCCGCGCCGCGATCCAGCCGCGGTGGCGCGCGACGAAGCCGATCGCCGTCTCTGCGGAAAATCGTGGCGGCAGCACCAGCTCGATCCCGCGCGCGCCCGCATCAACCCGTAGCGACAGGCGCCGAGCACGCGGGCTGACGCGGATCGCCACGGGCACGCCGAGCGCGAGCTGGCGGATGTTGAACTCGACCTTGGCGGTTGGACTATCCGGTGCCGGCATGTCACAAAAGCTTCCGAGTGCTGTCACGATTTGGCAAGGTAGGCCCGCCAGATAAGCCGGGATTGTACAGGGGGGACGGAATTTATGAAAAAGCTGGCGCTCTCGCTCGCGCTCATGGCCGGCAGTGTCGCTGCCGCGCACGCCGATCCGATCGAGCTGCAATGGTGGCATGCGATGACCTCGGTCAACGCCGACCGAATCAACAAGATCGCCGCCGACTTCAACGCCTCGCAATCGGACTACAAGGTCGTCCCCGTGTTCAAGGGTTCCTACGCCGAGACCATGACCGGGGCGGTCGCCGCCTATCGCGCCGGCAACCCGCCCGACATCGTTCAGGTGTTCGAGGTCGGCACGGCGACGATGATGGCCGCCAAGGGCGCGATCAAGCCGGTCTACCAGCTGATGAAGGATGCCGACGAACCCTTCAGTCCGGACAGCTATCTCCCGGCGGTGACCGGCTATTACAGCACCCCCGACGGCAAGATGCTGTCGCTGCCGTTCAACAGCTCGACTCCCGTCGTCTACTGGAACAAGGACGAGTTCAAGAAGGCGGGGCTCGACCCCGACAAGCCGCCCAAGACCTGGCCGGAGACCTTCGAGGCGGCCAAGAAGCTGCGCGCCGCCGGCGTGCCGTGCGGCTTCACCACGGCCTGGGCCAGCTGGGTGCAGATCGAGAATTTCAGCGCCTGGCACAATTTGCCGATCGGCACCAAGGATAACGGTCTCGGCGGCACGGACACCGAATTGGTGTTCAACAACCCGACCGTCACTCGCCACATCACCAATCTGGCGGAGGCCGAAAAGGACAAGAGCTTCGACTATAGCGGCCGCACCACCGAGCCCGAGCCCAAGTTCATCAGCGGCGATTGCGGCATGATCCAGGACTCCTCGGCCGCCTACGGTATGTTCAAGGCTGGCGCCAAGTTCGGCTGGGGCGTCGCCCAGCTGCCCTACTACCCCGACGTTCCCGGCGCACCGCAGAACTCAATCATCGGCGGCGCGAGTTTGTGGGTAATGGCCGGTAAGCCGGCCGACCATTACAAGGGCATCGCCAAGTTCTTCACCTATCTCTCGGGCACGCCGGTGCAGGAGAAATGGCACGAGGACACCGGCTATCTGCCGATCACCAAGGCCGCTTATGAAAAGACCAAGGCCGACGGCTTCTACGACAGGAACCCGGGCACCGAGGTCGCGATCCTGCAGATGACCGCCAAGCCGCCGACCGATAACTCGAAGGGCCTGCGTTTCGGCAACATGGTGCAGATCCGCGACGTCATCGCCGAGGACCTCGAAGCCGCGTTCTCCGGCAAGTCGACCGCGAAAGCGGCGCTTGACGACGCGGTCAGCCGCGGCAACGCGATCCTGCGCCAATTCCAGAAGAACACGCAGTAGGGCTCGCCTTGTCATTGCGAGCGCAGCGAAGCAATCTCCCGCCACGTTGCCGAAGCGGAAGGGGATTGCTTCGTCGCGCGGCGCGCTCCTCGCAATGACCGGGCGCGTAGCATGGATCGCCGCGTCGTCTTCTCCGGCTGGCTGCTCCCGCTGGCGTTACTGTTGCCGCAGCTCGCGGTGACCCTGATCTTCTTCTTCTGGCCGGCGGGGCAGGCGATCGTGCAGTCGATGCAGGGCGGCGACGCGTTCGGTCTCTCCACCCGCTTTGTCGGCTGGGACAATTTCCACACCCTGTTCGCCAATCCCAACTACATCTACTCCTTCACGGTGACGGCGATCTTCAGCGTTGCGGTGGCGATCCTGGCTCTGGCGCCGGGCCTCCTCTTCGCGGTGATGGCCGATCGGGTGGTGCGCGGCGCGACGATCTACAAGACCGTGCTGCTGATGCCCTATGCGATCGCGCCGGCGGTGGCGGGCGTGTTGTGGATGTTCCTCTTCAATCCGAGCATTGGCGTCGTCGCCTATTGGCTCAGCCGCGCCGGCGTCGATTGGAATTACTTTCTCAATGGCAAGCAGGCGATGGGGCTGGTCATCCTCGCCGCGGCATGGCGACAGATCGCGTACAATTTCCTCTTCTTCCTCGCCGGGCTGCAGGCCATCCCCGCCGCGCTCCTCGAAGCCTCGGCGATCGACGGCGCGACGCCGCGCCGGCGGTTCTGGACGATCGTCTTCCCGCTGCTGGCGCCAACGACGTTCTTTCTCGTCATCGTCAACATGGTCTACGCCTTTTTCGACACGTTCGGCGTCATCCACAACGTGACGCAGGGCGGGCCGGACCAGGCGACCGAGATCCTCGTCTACAAGGTCTGGTATGACGGCATTGTCGGGCTCGATCTCGGCGGTTCGGCGGCGCAGTCGGTGGTGCTGATGGCGATCGTCATCGGCCTGACGGCGATCCAGTTCCGTTTTATCGAGCGGCGAGTGCACTACGCATGACGACATACTCCCTCGTCTTTCTCGCGAAAGCGGGAATCCAGGGCAAGCGACCTGATGGTAGCCCCTTGGCCCACGCCTGCCCGGGGGCGACGAAAAGAAGTCAGGCCCGGCGGAGATGGTAACCGCCCGCCAGAGCGCCTGGGTCCCGCATGCGATCCTGATCGCCGGGCTGCTCGTCGTGCTGTTCCCGATCTACGTCGCGCTCGTCGCTTCGACGCACGACTTGGCGACGATCCTCAACATGCCGATGACCTTGGTTCCCGGCAGCCACATCGTCCGCAACTTCACCGACGCGATGACCGCCGGCACCGCCAAGACCAGCGGCGTCAGCGTCGGCCGCATGATGTTCAACAGCCTGGTGATGGCGCTCATCATCGCGATCGGGAAGATCGCGATCTCGCTGCCCTCGGCCTACGCCGTGGTGTTCTTCCGCTTTCCGTTCCGCAAGGTGTGCTTCTGGGCGATTTTCGTGACGCTGATGCTGCCCGTCGAGGTGCGTATCATCCCGACCTACCAGATCGTCAGCGATATGGGGCTTGTCGACCGTTATGCCGGGCTGTCACTGCCGCTCATCGCCTCGGCGACGGCGACGCTGCTGTTCCGGCAGTTCTTCCTGACCATCCCTGACGAGCTCGTCGAGGCCGCTAAAATCGACGGCGCCGGGCCGCTGCGGTTTTTTGTCGATACCGTGATCCCGCTGTCGAAAACCAATATCGCCGCTCTCTTCGTGATCCTCTTCATCTATGGCTGGAACCAGTATCTCTGGCCGCTGCTCATCACCAATTCGTCGTCGATGACGACGATCATCATCGGCATGCGCCAGATGATCGGCAATGGCGACGCGCAGACCGAGTGGCAGATCGTCATGGCGACCGCGCTGTTGGCGATCCTCCCGCCGATCGCGGTGGTGCTCCTGATGCAGCGCTGGTTTATCAAAGGCTTGGTGGACACCGAGAAATGAGCGAGCCGACGCTGCGCCCGGCGGTGGTCGGCGACGCCGCCGATATCCACACGCTGCTGCTGCGGCTCGCGGACGAGATCCCGCTCGCGGTCGAGACGCTGGAGCAGGAAGAGGCGCTTTACGCGCAGCTGCGCAAGACGCTCGGCTGGGGCAAATCCTGGGTGGCGGAAGCGGGCGGGCAGATCGTCGGCTGCATCGTGGTCGACAACGTGCAGACCGGCCGGCATTGGGGCGAAAACGAAGCGCTCGACCTTTGCTATGCCGCTGGTGAAGGCCTCGACGCGCTGCTGGACAAGGTGCTGGAGCGCAAGGTGCCGATCACCGCGAGTGTCCGCGACGCGAATCGCAGCGGCCTCGCCGAGCTGCTCGAGCGCAGCGGCTTTAACGAGGCCGAGACGCGCGCCGGCGAACGCCGTTTCCGACGCGAACCGTGAGGGAGCACAGATGGCGACGCTGACCCTCGACGATGTGAAGAAATCCTATGGCGATCGCGAGGTTGTGCACGGCGTCAGCTGCGCCGTCGCCGATGGCGAGCTGGTGGTCGTGGTCGGGCCTTCGGGCTGCGGGAAATCGACGCTGCTGCGCATGGTCGCCGGGTTGGAGACGGTGTCCTCGGGCGTGGTGTCGATCGACGGCCGCATGGTCAACCACATCGAGCCCAAGGACCGCGACATCGCGATGGTCTTCCAGAACTACGCGCTCTACCCGCACATGAGCTGCTTCGACAACATGGCCTATGGCCTGCGGATGCGCGGCATGGGGAAGGACGCGATCAAGCTGCGCGTCGACAAGGCCGCCGCGATCTTGCAGCTCGACGGGCTTTTGGAGCGCAAGCCGCGTCAGCTCTCGGGCGGCCAGCGTCAACGCGTGGCGATGGGCCGCGCCATCGTCCGCGACCCCAAGGTCTTCCTGTTCGACGAGCCGCTTTCCAACCTCGACGCCAAGCTGCGCGTGCAGATGCGGGTCGAGATCAAGCGCCTGCAGCAGGAGCTCGGCACGACCTCGCTCTATGTGACCCATGACCAGGTCGAGGCGATGACCTTAGCCGACCGCCTCATCGTCATGAATGCCGGCAATGCCGACCAGATCGGCCCGCCGCTCGACCTGTACGAGCGGCCGACGACCGCCTTTGTTGCCGGGTTTATCGGCTCGCCGGCGATGAATCTCCTCGAAGGCCGGCTCGACGCGTCGGGCGCTGTCATCGGCAATTGCGTACTGGCGTGCGAGCGGCCGGCCGGCGAGGCCGGGCGCGGCGTCATGGTCGGGGTGCGGCCCGAGCATCTGGAGTTGGCGGGTGAGGGGCCTTTGCCGCTGACCGTCGAACTGTTGGAACGGCTCGGCGCCGACACGATCGTGCACGGCAAGCTCGCCGGCAGTACGACGGTCATCACCGCCCGCGCCGCCGGCACGATCAACCCGTCACTGGGCGAGGTGCTGCGCTTCGCGGTGCGCCCCGAGCATGTGCATCTGTTTGATCGGGTCAGCGGCGCGCGGATTTAATCTTCTCGGTCGATCAGGTGAATGAACGAGCCGCAAACCTTGCCGTGCCGCAACCCGGTACGCCCGAGATCGTTGCCCGGCGCATCAGCGATGGCGAATAGGGGCTCGCCATATTCTTCGATAATCGTCGCATAATGAAATTCGTGACCGCGAAACACCGCGCCCTCGCCGCCCAGGGGTCCCGGCGCAAGCAGCCGAGCTGATCGGTAGCCGAGATGCCGCCGCCGTTCGGCAAAACTTGTTGTTAGCGGTAATAGCCCGGCCATGCGATGCGCTTTTCCGCTTGCATCGATGAGCGCCCTCCCTAGCACCATATAGCCGCCGCACTCGCCGTAGATCGTCCTGTCGCCGTCGCGAAGGCCGCCGAGAAAACAATTCGCCGCGCTCAGCTTTGCCGCGTGGAGCTCGGGATAGCCGCCCGGTAGGTAGACTGCGTCGGCGTCCGGAGCGGGAGGCTCGTCTGCGAGCGGCGAGAAGAAGGAAATCTCCGCGCCCTGCCGCCGCCAGCCGATTAGCGTTGCTTCGTAGGCGAAGAGAAACGCATCGTCGCGCGCCACCGCGATGCGCTGGCCGATCGGCGACAGGCCCGGCGAGCCGAGCAAAACTTTGCAGCGTGACGGCCTCGCGAGCGAGACAAGCCGGCCGATGTCGCAGCATTCGGCAACTTGCGCCGCCGCACGATCCAGCAGTCGATCGATATCGGCTACCTCGGCCGCGGGCACCAAGCCCAAATGGCGCGACGCGAGCACCATTTTTTCGTCGCTGGGTACGGCCCCGAGCACCGCAATTTCCGGCACACGGCGTGCGATCGCTTCGCTGAGCAGCGCCGCATGACGTGGGCTGGCGACACGGTTGAGGATCACCCCGGCGAGCGGGACTTGCGAATCATGGCGCGCGAAGCCGGCGATCAGCGCCGCCACCGAAGCACCCTGGCCGCTGGCGTCAACGACCAGCACGACCGGCCACCCGGTGATCCGGGCCAGTTCCGCTGTCGATCCGGCTTCGCCATCCGGGCCGGCGCCGTCGAACAAGCCCATGACGCCTTCGCAGAGGACGAGGTCGGAGCCGTCTTTGATTTCTGCGACAAGGCCGGTGAGGGTGGCCGGGCGCATCGCCCATGGGTCGAGATTGAGGCACGGCCGTCCGCTGGCCAGCGCATGGAAAGTGGAGTCGATGTAGTCGGGCCCACATTTCGCGGCCGCGATGCGGATGCCGCGGTCGCGCAAATAGCGCAGCAGGCCGGCGACGATCAGCGTCTTGCCGCTGCCCGATTTGGGCGCGGCGAAAATGATGCCGTCGTCGGTCATCCTTTACCGTACCAAGCCAGCATCTCGTGCAGCCGCACGACCTCGCCGACGGCGATGATCGCCGGGCTCTCGACGCCGGGCGCGGCACGCCGAGCTTCGGCGAGCGTCGTCGTCACCACGCGCTGCGCGGCTGTCGTCGCTTTGCTGATGATCGCCACGGGCTCGTCCGGCGCGCGGCCGGCCGCGATCAGCCGCGCGGCGATATCCTCGAGGTGGGTCAGCGCCATGTAGAGCACGATGACCGGAGATCCCTTGGCGATCGCCGCCCAATTGGGCGCGCTGTGCTCTTCGCCTGGTACCGCGCCGTCGCTGTTATGCCCGGTGATGAGCGTCACGGCGGAGTTGATGCCGCGATGCGTCAACGGGATGCCGGCATAGGCGAGCCCGCCGATCGCCGCGGTGATGCCGGGCACGATGCGGAACGGGATCCCGGCTTCGGCCAACGCCAGCGCCTCCTCGCCGCCGCGTCCGAAGACGCAAGGGTCGCCGCCCTTGAGCCGGAGCACGCGCTTACCATCTCGGGCGAGCGCGATCAGCCGGGCCGAGATGTCGGGTTGGCGCGGCGACGGCCGGCCGCCGCGCTTGCCGGCGTCCTCGATCGCTGTGCCCGGCCGCGCCAGGTGGAGAATGCGCGGGTCGACCAGCGCGTCGCAGACGATGGCGTCGGCGCCGTCGAGCGCGTGCAGCGCCAGCACCGATAAGAGGCCGGGGTCACCCGGTCCGGCGCCGACCAGCCAGACATGACCGGGCTTCAACTCGGGAAGCGCGAGGCGCGAAAGGTCGCTCATGTGTCGCAAGGTAGTCAGGAGCGCGGGTTTTGCTAAGATCATTCTATGGCACGGCAGGAACCCAGACCGCTGCGCCGCGGATGGACGACCGGCGCTTGCGCCGCGGCCGCCGCGCGCGCCGCGTTCGCCGCGCTGTTGACCGGCGACTTTCCCGATCCCGTGACCATCCGCTTGCCGCGCGGGCAGAAGCCGAGTTTTCCGCTGGCGTTGTCACAAATGGCCGAGGGTCGCGCCCGCGCGGGCGTCGTCAAGGATGCTGGCGACGACCCCGATGTCACGCACGGCGCGACGATCGTCGCCGAGGTGGCATGGGCCGAGCCCGGCTCCGGCGTCACCTTCGCCGCCGGCGACGGCGTCGGCACGGTGACCCGGCCGGGCCTGCAGCTTGGCGTGGGCGAGCCGGCGATCAACCCGGCGCCGCGCGCGATGATCCGGGAGGCGCTTGACGAACTGGCCGAGGCCAACGGCGCGCCGCCACCCGACGTCACCGTGACGATCGCGATCCCGGGCGGCGAGCGCTTCGCGGAAAAGACGATGAACGCGCGGCTCGGCATCGTCGGCGGCTTGTCGGTCCTCGGCACGACCGGGATCGTCGTGCCCTATTCCTGCGCGTCCTGGGTGCACTCGATCCATCGCGGCATCGATGTGGCGCGCGCCGCCGGGCTCGACCATATCGCCGCCGCGACCGGCGCCACTTCGGAGCGCGCGGTGCAGCGACTTTACGCGCTGCCCGACCACGCGCTGATCGACATGGGCGATTTTGTCGGCGGCACGCTGAAGTACCTACGCAGCCATCCGCTGCCGCGTCTGACCCTGGCCGGTGGTTTCGCCAAAATGGCGAAGTTCGCGAGCGGCCATCTCGACTTGCATTCGTCGAAGAGCGCGGTCGATCCGGCGATGCTGTCGAAGATGCTGGCGGCGACGGGCGCTGGCCACTCGACCCTGACTGCGGCGCGGAAGAGCGAAAGCGCCGGGGCTGTGCTCGTTGCCGCCGGCCCCTGGGCGCCGGCTCTTGCCGACGGCATTGCGCGGCGCGCGCGCGAAGTGGCGCTGGCGACGCTCTCCGGCGCCACCGCTGTCGAGGTCGCGATCGTCGACCGTGGCGGCGGATTCCTGGCGCGGGCGGGCGCCGAGGGACTCTCATGAGCACGCGGCTGCTGATCCTCGGCGGCACCGGCGAGGCGGCGGCGTTGGCGCGTGGCGTGCTCGCCCGCTTCGGTGACGCGATCGAGATGACGACGGCGCTCGCCGGGCGCACCCGTCATCCCGGTCCGATCCCGGGGATGGTGAGGATCGGCGGCTTCGGCGGCGCGGCCGGGCTCGCCGATTATCTCGCCGCGCAGCGCATCGAGCGGGTGATCGATGCGACGCATCCCTTCGCCGCGGAAATCTCCAGCGCCGCGCGTCTCGCCTGCGACCAGACGCGTGTGCCACGCCTCCTGCTGCTGCGCCCGGCGTGGCGCCGTCATCCGCTCGACCGTTGGATTGAGGTCGACAGCATCGAAGCCGCGGCGCAGATCGTCGGCCGGGTCGGCCGCCGGGCGTTTTTGACGGTCGGCGCCAGCGATGTCGGGGCTTTCGCGACGGCCAATGGCGTGCGCTTCGTGGTGCGCATGATCGACCCGCCGCGCGAGCGATTGCCGCTGCGCTTTCATGAGGTGGTGCTGGGTCGCGGACCGTTCACGCTGAACGACGAGCGCCATCTCTTACAGCGGCATGCGGTCGACGTGCTGGTGTGCAAGGCAAGCGGCGGCGCGGCGACCGAGGCGAAGCTGGCGGCGGCGCGCGATTTGAGTTTGCCTGTGATCATGGTGCGGCGTCCGCCGATGGAGCGCGGTCTCTCGGTCGATACGGTCGATGCCGCGCTCGATTGGCTTGCCGGGCTCGAAGAGCGACCGGGGGCGCGGAGGATGTCATGAAGAGGCGGTTCGGGGGGATTTTCGCCGCGGCGGTGGTCGTCGCGCTGGCGCCGGGCGCGCGGGCGCAGCTCGACCTCAACCCGTTTGGGGCCTACTACAAGAACATCCCGCGGGCGGCGAAGGCGAACGACGTTGGGAAGGTCCGCCAGCTGCTCGGCGACGGCGCCAGCCCCAATCAGACCGACGAGGACGGGGCCACCACGGGCATGCACGTTTCCGCGGCGAGCGGCAATCTGCAGATTATGGCGATCCTCTATAAGGCCGGCGCCGATATAAATGCGCGAGATGCGGTCGGCGATTCGCCGCTCGACCTCGCGGCCGAGCACGACCAGCTCCAGGCCGCGAAGCTGCTCCTCGAAATGAAGGCGCGCGTGAACGACCAGGACAAGAACGGCATGACCGCGCTGATGTTCGCCGCCAAGATCGGCGATATCGAAATGGTTCGGGCCATGCTGGAGGCGGGCGCTAATCCGACCATGAGCGACTACACCGGCCGCGATGCGGTAGGCTGGGCGCAGGAATCGCATCGCCCGCTGGTCGTCCAGGCGCTGAGGAGCGCCCAGGCCAAGCATTGACGGCTTTCGTCAAGGACGGCGCGGCCGCAGTACGTGGTGGTGGTCGGCGGCGTAAAGCCGGCTGTCGCTGCCCTCGCCGGCAAGCGCCGGGCCGACCAGGATCAGCGCCGTGCGGGTAATACCAGCTGTCTTCGCCGCGCCGCGGATCGTCGCCAGCGTGCCGCGGATCAGCAATTCGTCGGGCCAAGTCACACGATAGGCGACCACCGCGGGGCACTCAGCGCCATAGTGCGGCGCGAGCGCGCGGACGACCCGCGCCAGATTGGCGATCGACAGATGGATCGCCAGCGTCGCGCCGGTGGCGGCGAGGCGCTCCAACACCTCTCCCTTGGGCATCGCCGAAGAGCGCGTCGCGGTGCGCGTCAGGATCACGGTTTGCGCGACATCGGGCAGCGTCAGCTCGGCGCGCAACGCCGCCGCCGCCGCGGCAAAGGCCGGCACACCCGGCGTCACGTCGTAGGGGATATCGAGCCGATCGAGGCGGCGCATTTGCTCGGCGATCGCGCCGTAGAGCGACGGGTCGCCGGAATGCACCCGCGCGACATCGAGGCCCTTGGCGTGCGCGGCGGTCATCTCCGCGATGATTTCGTCGAGCGTCAGCGACGCGGTGTCGACGACACGAGCGTCCGGCGGTGCGGCGGCGACGATTTCCGCCGGCACCAGCGAACCGGCATAAAGGCAGACCGGGCATTTTTCGATAAGGCGCGATCCCCGCACGGTGATGAGGTCGGCGGCGCCCGGCCCGGCGCCGATGAAGTGAACCGTCACTGCGTCGAATATCCGCGCGGCGTGTAAAGGCGCGGGCTGCCGCCGGCGGCGACCCGGGTCGTGCTGCTGCCAATAATGACGATGGTCAGCATATCGATCTCCGCTTCGGCGAGTGCGCCGAGCGTCGTCACGCAACAGGTTTCGCCGCTCCGGCCGAGATTGCGCGCGATCAGCACCGGGGTCGCCGCCGCCCGGTGCGCTGACAAGATCGCCGCTGCTTCGGCCAACCCTTCCTGGCGCCGTGCCGAGCGCGGATTGTAGAGTGCGACGACGAAATCTCCCGCCGCGGCCGCCTCGATCCGCGCGCGGATCACGGGCCACGGCGTCATCAGGTCGGACAAGGAGATCGCGCAGAAATCATGGCCGAGCGGCGCGCCGGCGCGGGCGGCGGCGGCTTGCATCGCACTCACTCCCGGCGACACGATGACCTCAACCGCGCCCCAGTCGCGCCGCTCGCTTCCATCCAGCAGCTCGAAAACCAGCGCGGCCAGCCCATAAATTCCCGCATCGCCCGACGAGACCAGTGCCACGTTCTTGCCGGCGGCGGCGAGGTCGAGCGCCAGTCGGGCGCGCTCCGCCTCGGCGCCGATGGGACTCGTATGCAGGGTTTTGCCGTGCGCCGCGCCGTCGAGCAGATCGAGATAGAGGCTGTAGCCGACAAGATCGCTCGCCCGCGCGATCAGCGCGCTCGCCTCGGGTGTCCGCCAAGCCGCGTCGCCGGGTCCGATGCCGACGACCGCCAGCCGGCCGCGTCCCCGACCGATCGCGCTCGCATCGATCGGCAATGCGGCGCGAGCGATCGCGCAGGTCGCGCCGCGCGACTTGCGTTTGGTGACGACCAGCGTCCCTCCCCCGCCCGCCGCGGCGAGCGCCGCCCCCTCGGCAACCCCCCAGCAGCCGGAGGCGTGAAACGCCGCTTCGGAGCGCTCGGTGAGGCGCGGCGTCTCCTCGAGCAGCCGGGCGGAGGAAAAAAATTGGGCGGGGACACCGAGCCGCTCGGCCAGGGCGTGTATCCCGGGCTCATCGAGTTTCAGTTCGATGGAGACAACGGAGGCGACCGCTTCCGGAGCCAGCTCCGCTGCCGCCAGGCTTTCATCGGTGAGCGCGGCGATTTCATCCGCCGGGCAGAAGCGCTCGCACCCAATGCCCAGCGCCAACACCGGCGGGTGAAAGACCAGCGCTATTTCGTCACTGGCGGCCCGGCGATCAGTCACCCGCACCGCGTGCTCGGCGTCGTCGGCCCAGGCAATGCTGCCGGCGCGCAGCCAGTCGGCGCAACCGATTTCATCCCGCAGCGCGACCGGCTTCCCGGCGATCAGCGCCGCGGCAACCGGTTTCACGCGCTCTGGATTGGCGATCGTCCAGCCCTCCGGCGGCTCGTCGAGCGCCAGCCCCAGTCGAAGATCACCTGCGGTGGTAATTGCAGCGACGCCGCCCAGCGCGTCGGCCAGCGCGAGGGCGATCCGGTTGGCGCCGTGATGACCGCCGAGCAGCGGCACCGCCACCGAGCCATCCTCGGCCAAAGCGACGACCGGCGGCTCGGCGCGCTTGTCGTCGATCAGCGGCGCCAGCGCGCGGATCAGAATGCCGCTGGCGCACAGCCCGACAATCGGCCGCCCGGCGGCGAACAGCTCGCGCAGATGCGGCGTCACGCGGTCGTATGTCTCGTTCCATTCGCCGGGCACCGCGCGCGGCCCGTGCAGCGTGGCGCCCGGCAGCAGATCGCGCGCCCGGCGCCCGAGCGCCGCGCCGCTCGGGCCAAGCACCACGATCGCGGCACGCTCAGCCAAAGGGCTATTGGGCATCGAGCCGGATCCGCGTCGCCATCTCATGCGCGGCCCCCGCCGCCAGCGTGATCCGGTTGTCGGCGACATTGCCGGTCTCGACGCACACGAAGCCGCGCCAATTGTCGGCGCCGAGATCGCTCATCGCCGCCGCTTTCTCAGGCCATGGGTTCCACACGATGGTCGAGGCGCCGCCGCTTTTCTCGATCACGATCCGCCGGTTCCAGCCGGGGTCGCTGATCGCCAGCCGGTCGGGCACGTCGAGATAGACGCGGTCGGTTTCCTTCGTCAGCCGCAGCGGCGCGCCGGCGGCCGGGCAGCGCCGCATATTATCCGTCTTATCGATAAAGCCCCGGTTCTCCAGCCCCGAAACCGAGATGCGCTCGACGTCGGACACGGCGAAATAGCTGTGCAGCGCTTCCTCGAACATTGCCGGATGCGGCGAGGTATTTCGAACTTCGAGATGAAGCCGCAGCTCATCGCCGAACACGGCGCGGTAGGTAAGGCCAAACCCCTCTGCTGCCAGCGACAATTCGAGGGTGACGCCATCGGCCGTTTCCGCGGCGCTATCGAGCTGCCACGGCGCGGTGCGCACGAAACCGTGCTGCGGCGCCTTCGGGTCGGTCGGATGCGGCCCGAACCACGGGAAAATAACCGGGATACCGCCGCGGATCGCCTTGTCAGGCGCGAGAACGGCGCGGCTGCCGACAAAGATGACCGGACGCGCCCCAATTGGCTGCCATGCCGTGACCTGCGCGCCTTGCAGGACGAGTTCGCCGGTCATGCCGCTGCGCGACATCACGGCCTTGACCAAGCCATCGCCGGCTTCAACGAAATCCAGCGCTCCGGCGATGCGGAACCGGCTGGCGAGTTCAACGGCGTTCATGGTCATCGCTCCATCCTTGCGCAATCATTCACGCCAATCATTCACGAGTGGGGCGCACCAGCGCCATCGCGAAGTAGGGAACGCTCGCCGGGTCGATTTCCGCGAAGCGCGCGACGCGCTCGCGCGCCTGGCTTGCGCGCTCGACATAGATCGTCTCGCCGAGCAGCCCCACTCTGTCGAGCACTCGCCGCAATTTCTCCGCATGGCGGCCGAGCTTGATGATCGCCGCGCTGTCGCACCCGGCCAGACGGCGGACGATTTCCTCCTCCGGCAATGTCGCCGGGATGACCGTCACCGTCTCGTCGCGTTGGACGAGCGGCGTTGCCGCCGCGGCCGCGCAAGCGACCAGCGACGAGACGCCGGGCACGATCCCCACCCGGTAGCGCGGCGCGAGCCGGGCGAAGATCGGTGCGAAGCTGCCGTAGAAGAACGGATCGCCCTGGCACAGGAACGCGACGTTATGTCCGCGATCGAGCTCGGCCGCAATCGCCTCGGCGGCGCTGTCGTAAATCTTCGCGGGCGGCGGGCCGGGACGCATCGGAAAGGCGATGGCGATCTCGCGCTGCGCCGGCGCGATCCACTCGGCGACGATCGAGCGCGCGAAGCTTTCGCCGCTTTCCGGCGCGGGATAGGCGACGACCGCCGCGCCGCGCAGCAGACGCAGCGCCTTCAAGGTCACCAGCTCCGGGTCACCCGGCCCGAGCCCTAGGCCGAAAAGTTGCCCGGTCATTTCGCCGCGATCTTGTAGAGGGTGAGCGTCATCTGCTTCCCGTTTGAATAATCGGCGCCGCCGACGCTGCCGATCGGCTCCGCCGTCAGCCCGTGCTGCACCAGATTACCCTGAAAATCCGAGTCCATCGTGCCGGCGACCAGGGCCTCGTCGCCCGCGCTCACCGGCGCGTCGGCCATGCCGGACTTGAAACTGTCGTTGAGCAAGAACACGAGGCTCGGCTCATTGTAGCCGATCACCGCGAGCGTTGTGCCGGCGAGCGGCTCGTGCCGCGCGACCAGCGCTGCCGCGCTGCGGCTGAGCCAAAGGCGGTCGAGGCTCGGGACCACGAAATGCGCGGCGGGAACGGCAAAGACGAGGCTCATGACTGCCAACAACGTGCCTGTCTTCGTCGCATCCGACCGCCGCCACAGCAGCACGACCGCCAACGCAACCAGCCCGCATGCCGCTGCGATGCCGGGAAACACTGTCTCACCGCCGAAACGATAGGGTAGTTCGACCAGCGCTGCCGCGAGCAGCAGCGTCACCAGCAGCCAAATCACCACATTGGCGACCGAGACCCAACGCGCCCAGCCCGGGGTCGGTCGCGCATCGATCAGCACGCTCGCGGCAAGCAGCGCCAGCGCCGGGTAAAGCGGCAGCGCGTAATGCGGCAGCTTGGTCGGCACCAGCTCAAGCATCACCCAGGCCGGCACGAGCCAAGCCATCAGGAACCGCGCGGCCGGCTCGGAGCGACGCCGCCAGCCGCCGATTACCGCCGGGGCGATCAGCAGCGATCCGGGCCAGAAGGTAAGAAACGCCAGTCCCAGATAGTAAAGCGGCGGCGCGCCATGTCCTTCCTGCGCGCCGAGCACCTTGGACAGCAAATCATGTCCGACCGACTGGTCGAGGAATTGGCCCTGGGTCGCGCTTTCGATGGCCCATAACCAAGGTGCGACTGCGATCACGGCGACGACAATCCCGAGCAGTGGCCGCAAGCCGCGCAGCCAGCTCAAATCACGATCGGCGATTGTCAGGGTCGCGGCGGTGATGACGGCGAGCCCGGGACCGACCGGGCCTTTGAGATAGATCGCCGCGATCTCGGCGAGCCAGAAGGCGGCGGCAATCCCTGGCCGAACTATAACGCCAGAACGCGCCCGCGAATACGCAAGCCCCAGTGCGCCTTGTCCGGCGGCGATCGCGCCGAGCAGAGCCGCGTCGGTCTTGGCGAGATGCGCCTCGGCGATCGTGCCAAGCGCGACGGCAAGCAGCACGGCGCCGATCAATGCTCGTCGCGGCTCCCCGAATAGCGCGCGGCCAAAGCCGAAGGTGAACAACACCGCTAGCGTCGCCCCGACCAGCGACGGGACGCGATAGGGCCAGATCGCGGTCGATTGTGGCGTGCTCAGCGCGTCGACCGCGGCGGCTTGCAGCCAATAAATCCCCGCCGGCTTGTTGTTGCGCGCTTCGTCCTGAAAGCGGATATGCAGGAAATCGCCACTCTCCAGCATTTGCCGCGTCGCCTGCGCGAAACGCGCTTCGTCGCGGTCGGTGACCGGGATCGCCGCCATCCCCGGCAGATAGAGGCAGAGGCACAACAGCCCGAGCAGCGCGTAAGGCCGCCAGCCGGCGAACCAGGAATTGTTCATTTCAACCGGGCTTGACGCTGGCGAGTTGGGTCACCGGCGCCAGCGCGCGCCAGCCGAGATGCGAACCCAGCTTCTCGGCGCGGCTGACGGCGAGCCGTGTCAGCGCGCCGCCATGCTGCGCCTGCCAGTCGTAGAGCGCCCGTTCGCCCTCGGTGCTGATGGCGTTGGCGACGAGCCGTCCGCCAGGCTTTAACGCTCCCCACAAACTCGGCAGCAGCGCCGGGTCGGCAAGCCCGCCGCCGACAAAAATCGCGGCGGGCGGCGCGAGGCCGGACAGCGCGGCTGGCGCGGCGCCGAGCACGATTTCAAGAAGCGGCACGCCGAGCTGAGCCGCGTTGCGCCCGATCACCGCCGCGCGCGCCGGGTCGCGTTCGATGGCGATCGCCGATGTCAGCTCGTCGGCGCGCAGCCATTCGATGGCGATCGAACCGCAACCCGCGCCGACATCCCACAAAAGCTCGCCGGGCAGCGGCGCCAGCGCCGCCAAAGTCGCGGCGCGGATTTCGCGCTTGGTGAGCTGCCCGTCATGCTCGAATGCATCGTCCGGCAGTCCGGCGAGCCGCGACAGGCCGCGCACTCCCGGCGCGGCGTGGCATTCGAGCGCGATCGTGTTGAGGCCGGCGGCTCCGTGCTCGCCCCATTCCGCCGCCGTGGCGCTGTGCCGGACTTCGGCGGCGCCGCCGAGATGTTCGAGCACGGTGACCCGGCTCGGCCCCCAGCCGCAATCCGAGAGCAATCGCGCGACCCCGGCCGGGGTCGCGCCGTTCTCCGACAGGATCAGCAGCCGTCGCCCCTCGGCGAGGTGCAGGCGCAGCGCGTCGAGCGGCCGGCCGTGCACGCTCAAGGTCAGGCAACCCGCCAAGGGCCAGCCGAGCCGGGCGGCGGCGAGGCTGAACGCGCCGGGATGCGGCAGCACCAGCATTTCCTCGCGCGGAAAATGCCGGCATAGCATCGCGCCGGCGCCGAACCACATCGGATCGCCGCTCGCCAGCACCACCACGCGCCGGCCGTGCCGCGCTTCGATCGCCGCGATCGAAGCGGCAAAGGGCTGCCGCCATTCGAGGCGCTCCGCCGGCGATTGCGACGTCATCGCCAAATGCCGCGCACCGCCCACGATTACTTCCGCCGTCTCTACAATGGCGCACGTCGCCGGCGCGAGGCCGACGAGACCGTCATCGCCGATGCCGACAATGGTCAGCCACGGCTTCACGGGTCGCCTGCCAGGGCATTGATTGCAGCCGCGGCGAGTGCGCTGCCGCCGCGCCGGCCGCGCAACGCGATGAAGTCGAGCCCGTCGCCGAACTGGGCAAGCGCCGCCTTGGCGTCGGCCGCGCCGACAAAGCCGACCGGAAAGCCGAGCACCAGCGCCGGCTTGGGCGCACCGTCAGCGATCATTCCCAGCAGGTGGAACAGCGCGGTCGGTGCGTTGCCGATCGCCACTACCGCGCCGGCGAGATGCGGCCGCCACAGCTCGACCGCCGCCGCGGAACGAGTGGTTTCCAATCGCCGTGCGAGATCTTCCACCCTTGGGTCGCCGAGGGTGCAGACGATGTCCGATTTTCCCGGCAGCCGACCGCCGATGATCCCGACGGCAACCATGCGGCTGTCCACCAGGATCGGCGCGCCGTCGCCGAGCGCTTGCTTCCCGACGGTCATCGCATTCTCCGACCACACAAGGTCCTCGAGGATCGCCACGTCGCCCACCGCATGCGCCAGCCGCAACGCCAGCTTCCGCATCCCCGGCGTAAACCGCGCGAGATCGGCTTCCGCCTCGATCAGCGCGAATGAGCGCTCGTAGATCGCCGCCGGATCGCGAAGGTAGTCGTAACGAGGTCTCATTTTCCCTCTCCGCCCCCAACGGACCATGGCGGGGGGAGAGGGTGGCCGCCGCGCGGGGGCGGTCGGGTGAGGTGGGCTTGCTCAGGCGCTGGTGGAGAAGGAGTACTGCTGCGGCGCACTCGCGGCGCGGTCACCCCCAGCGTCCACGCCTCCTCCTCGACAATCTGCCGCGGATCGGCGTCGCCGATATCCGGGCTGAACCAGCCCGCCAGCGTTCCCGCGTGATCGGCCGCCGCAAAAATTCGCGCCACCGTCCGTACCTGCGCTTTGTCGTTCGGCGGCCCGAGCTTGGCGCAAGCTTTCCACCATGACGGCCAGACCTCGGCGAAAACGATGCGCGCGCCGTCGGGCAGGCCGAGACCCGTCTCGAACGGCCAGATGCGTGCGTGCGCCGCCCAGCGCTCGTCGTCGCGCAGCGCGCGCACCACCGGCAGCCCGGTCAGCACCTGGCCGCCGACCGACCCGGCGCCGATCAGCTTCCAGCACGGCTGCGCGCCGACCATCCACGTATCAATCAGCCGCTTTTCCAGGAGCCCGTCCTCGACATGGCGCTTGTGGTGCTTGGCGCCGAGGAAGTCGCTTTCCATGCGCACCGGGCGTCCCCAGAACGGGAATACGCTGTTGGAGATGCGCCGGTTGAGCGCTACGGCGACCTCGAAGCGGTTGTTGTGGTTGTCGTCGCGGTCGTCGAGCAGCGCCGCGATCTCGTCCCACACCAAGCGCCATGGGGCGCGGCCCGGCGTGCCGTCGAGGCCCAGCCGTCGCGCGAACCCGGCCGGGTAGCCGAACGGGAAGTCGAACCCGGCGACCACCCGCTCGTCCTTCTCCATCGCTGCTTGCAGCATGTCGGCGAGCAGCAACCGCGCCGCGTGCCGGGTCGGCGGGTTGGCGACCGTCTCACCGTCCGGCGCGCGCCGGCAGATCCAGATGCTGTCGCGTCCGATCTTCGGCGTCTTCGCGGCGCTCCAGTCGACGAGGATGTACGTGTCGAACAGCTTCATCAGCGATGGTCGTGCCCGTCGTGATGGTCATGGTGGTCGTGTCCATCCGCGCCGCGGACGTGGTGGTGGTGCGCCGCCTGCGGCGCGCCCGTGTCGCGCTCGTAGCCGACGATCTGCGCGCGGTATTTGCAGAGTTGGCAGTTCATCGCCGGGTTGCCGTGCGCGATTTCCTCGACCCGCTCGACAAAGGCGTCGAGCAGCAGCGGATGATCGCGCAGATAGCCGGCCTTGACGAATTCGATCTCGGGGTGGCGCGCTGCGGCTTCCTCGGCCGCGGCGTAGATGCGCTTCACCAGAATCCCGGTGAAGAGGAAATAGGGAAACACGACGATGCGGCGGAACCCCAGCCGCGCGGCGCGGTCGAGCGCGGCGTCGACGCGCGGATGCGCGACCCCGCTGAACGCCACCTCGGCCCAGCCGAAACCCATTCCCTCCCACAGCATCCGCGCGATCTTGGCAATGTTCGAGTTGGCGTCGGGGTCGTTGGTGCCCCGCCCGACGACGACGAGGACGGTGTCGGAGCGGTCGCCCAATGCGACAGCGGCGATGCGGTCGGCGGCGGCGTTGATCAGCTTCACATCGATCGCCAGGTCACGCCCGAGCCGCACGTCGACGCCGGGGTGGGCGGCCATAAACGAGTTCATCTCCCAGGGCAGGTCGTTCTTCACATGGCTCGCGGCGAACAGCATCCCCGGCACCGCGTGGATGCGCTTGGCGCCGCGTTCCACAAGCGCCGCCAGCCCGTCGCTTATGTTGGGCCGGGCGAATTCGAGATAGCCGGTGGCGAAATCATAACCCGGAAAGCGCGGCCGCAGCGCCGCCGCCAGCAGTTCGAATTCCTTCACTGCTTCCTCGTCGCGGCTGCCGTGCCCGCAGATCAATACCCCGGTCTCGGTCATATCTCTCTCGTCTCCCCTCGATCCGCTATGGTGCCGGGCGATGACGTTGCCCGGCCTCCACGACCCGCTGTTGCTGCTCTACGCCGGCCTCATCGTCGATGCGCTGTTCGGCGACATGAAACCGCTGTTCCGCGCCGTGCCGCACCCGATCGTCTTGGCCGGCCGCGCGATATCGTGGTTCGAACGGCGCCTCAACCGGGTGCAGCGCAGCGCCGGCGCTCGTCGCTTCCGTGGCGTGCTGACGGTCATCGTGTTGATCGGCGCGTCGGCCGGGATCGGCTGGGCGATACAGGCGCTGTGCCGCCCGACTGCGCTGGGCGCCGCGGTGGAGGCGTTTATCGTCGCGGTGCTGGTGGCGCAGCGCAGCCTTTTCGAGCATGTCGCCGCGGTGGCGTCCGGGCTGCTGCATCAGGGGCTGGCGGGCGGCCGCGCGGCGGTCGCGCATATCGTTGGGCGCGACCCCTACCAACTCGACGGACCGGGCGTGGCACGCGCGGCGATCGAGAGCCTCGCCGAGAATTTTTCCGACGGCGTCGTGGCGCCCGCCTTCTGGTATCTGCTGCTCGGGCTGCCGGGCCTCTTGGCCTACAAGATGGCGAACACGCTCGACAGCATGATCGGCCACAAGAGCGAGCGATACCGCGCGTTCGGCTGGGCGGCGGCACGGCTCGACGACGGGCTGAACCTGATCCCGGCGCCGATTTCCGGCCTGTTGATCGCTGTGGCGGCGCTGTTCGAGCAGCCGCGCTCGGCATGGCGTTCGGCGTGGATCATGTTGCGCGACGGACGCAAGCACCATTCGCCCAACGCCGGCTGGCCCGAGGCGGCGATGGCCGGCGCGCTCGGGGTGATGCTGGCCGGGCCGCGGCACTATCACGAGGGCGTCGTCGCCGACCCGTTCCTCGGCGACGGCACGCCGGTCGCGACCGTGACCGACATCAACCGCGCGCTGCGGCTTTATTTCCGTGCGTGCCTGTTGTTGAGCGGGCTGGTGCTCGGGGCGTGGGCGGCGCGGCATTTCACGCAGCCTTGGTAAAGCGCGGCGGCCGCGCGGCGGCCAAGATCGCATCGAGATCGATATGCGCCGCGAGGTGTTGGGCAAGAGCGTCGAGGGTATTCTCGACAGTGGCTTCATAGGCAAAATCGCTCGCCACGCCTCCCAGCCCGACCAGAAATGCACGGCGGAAATCGTCGCTGGCGAACAGGCCGTGCAGATAGCATCCGGCGACGCGGCGGTCTCCGCTGACCGCGCCGTCCGGGCGGTCGCCCAGCCGCAGCATCGGCCGCTCTAATTCGGCGCCCGACGTCGCCCCCAAATGCATCTCATAGCCGCTGACCAGCGCGCCGCTGGCGATGTCCACGCCGCCGATGAGACCAAGCCGCTTGCGCTCGCCGAGTACGCTATCGATGTCGAGCAGTCCCAGCCCCTCGGCTTCACCAGGCGGCCCTTCGTGCCCCTCGGGGTCGGCGATGCCGCGCCCCAGCATCTGGTATCCGCCGCAAATCCCCAATATCCGCCCGCCGCGCCTGTGGTGCGCCAGGATGTCGATGTCCCACCCCTCGCGGCGCAACGCGGCGAGATCGGCAAGCGTCGCCTTCGACCCTGACAGGATGACGAGCGCCGCGTCGCCCGGCAGCGGCTGCCCGGCGCGCACGAACACCAACTCGACCCCTGGCTCGGCGCGCAGCGGGTCGAGATCGTCGAAATTGGCGATATGCGGCAGAAGCGGGACGACGATCTTGATGCGCTGCGGACCCTTACCCGTCTCCCGGCCGCGCCCGGAGCCACTCTCTCCCGCAAGCGGGAGAGGGGCTTGATTTTCCCCTCGCCCGCTTGCGGGAGAGGGTGCCCGACGCGAAGCGGAGGGCGGGTGAGGGGCAGCCAGCGCCATGGAATCTTCCGCTGGCAACAGATGCGCCCCGGCAAACCACGGTACGACGCCAAAACACGGCCATCCCGTGCGCTCGCCGATCGCCGCGATCCCGCTGTCGAACAGGCGCCCATCGCCGCGGAACTTGTTGATGATGTAGCCGACGAGCCGCGCCCGCTCGCCCGGCGACAGCAGCGCATGTGTCCCGACCAGTTGGGCGATCACCCCGCCGCGGTCGATATCGCCGACCAGCGCCACCGGCACGTCGGCTGCCTCCGCGAAACCCATATTGGCGACGTCGCCGGCGCGCAGATTGATCTCGGCCGGGCTGCCGGCGCCCTCGACCAGCACCAGATCGGCGCCAGCCGCGATCCGCTCGAATGCGCCCAGCACAGCCGGCAGCAGCGACGGCGCGAGCGCACGGTATTCCCGCGCCGACACCGCGCGCAGCACCTTGCCGCGGACCACGACCTGCGCGGTATGCCCGGCCTGCGGCTTTAGCAGCACGGGGTTCATATCGTTGGCCGGCGCGATCCCGCAGGCGCGCGCCTGTAGCGCCTGGGCGCGGCCGATCTCGCCGCCTTCCGCGGTCGCCGCCGCGTTGTTCGACATGTTCTGCGGCTTGAACGGCCGCACCGTGAGCCCGCGCCGGATGAACGCGCGGCACAGCCCGGCGACGATCAGCGACTTGCCGACATCCGACCCGGTGCCCTGGATCATCAGGACGCGGGTCATGGAAGTGCCTCGTCATTGCGAGGAGCGCGCCGCGCGACGCGGCAATCTCCTGCCGGGTGCGCTCTTGGCGGGAGGTTGTTTCGCTGAGCTCGCGATGACGCCGTCATCTAAAACTCGATCCCCTTTTGCGCCTTCACCCCGGCGCGAAACGGGTGCTTGACCAGCGTCATCTCGGTCACGAGATCGGCCAGCTCGATCATCTCGGGCTTGGCGTTGCGGCCGGTGACGACGACGTGCAGGTCGCGCGGCTTCCTCCTCAGTACGTTGAGCACCTCGTCCAGCGGCAGATAATCGTAGCGCAGCACGATATTGAGTTCGTCGAGCAGCACCATGCTGTAGCTGGGGTCGACGATCATCGCCTTCGCCATGTCCCACGCGGCGCGGGCGGCGGCGATGTCGCGCTCGCGGTCCTGGGTGTCCCAGGTGAAGCCTTCGCCCATCGCGCGGCAAGTTACCAGCTCGGGAAATTTTGCGAGCACATCACGCTCGCCGGTGCCCCACGCGCCCTTGACGAACTGCACGATCCCGACCCGCATGCCGTGCCCGATACAGCGCAGCACCATGCCGAACGCCGCGGTCGATTTGCCCTTGCCTGTCCCGGTGTGGACGATGACAAGCCCGCGCTCCTCGGTCTTGGTGGCGAGCATCCTGGCGCGCGCCGCCTTGCGCCGCGCCATCTTCTCGCGGTGCGCTTCGTTGATGTCGATGTCGGTCATCCGGCGGGTCAAAAAGCGACAAGCGGCAGCTGGTCGACCAGGCGCCGCCGCTCCTCGTCGAATCCGTGATAGCGCCAGCCGAGAAGCCGGCTCAGCACCAGGCGGATCAGCGGGACGAGAAGCCGGTGGCGTCGCTCATAGGTGTCGACGACGCGTACCGCCTCGTTGGCTTCCAACAGACGATGCGCAGCGACGAATCGCTCCCGACCGATCATGAGCTCGGCGCGCGGCGCCGCCGTGACGTTTCGCAGCCAGTTGGCGTCGCGGCCAAAGCCGCTCATCACGACTGCCTCGCGGACGGCTTTTCGATATTCCATCACCTCGAGAACCGTTTCGTGGCGGCGGCCTGTTCGCCGCCCGGTATGGATCAGCAGCAGAAAGCGATGCCCGAGCAGGCAGCCCAAATGCCAGCGGTAAACATAAACCGGAAGGCGGAACACGCCGCGCAAAACTGGGCCGGGTGTCATCGCGCCAGCTCCTCGCGCGTCGAGTTGCGCTTCGGTCGCCACAATCCACGCTCGATCGCCTCGGCGAAAGCGCGCGCGGATTTCCGCGAGCGCGGCGGGATTGGCGTCCTCGATAAACCGGCGCGCCGTCTCGTCGCCGAGATAGGCGTCGTAAAGCGCGTCGAAATGCGAATCGTCGACCGCCCGCGCGGTGGCGGCGAAGGCGAAGAGGTAATCGACCGTCGCCGCGATTTCCGCCGCGCCCTTGTAGCCGTGGCGCATCACCCCGGCGATCCAGCGCGGATTGGCGGCGCGCCCGCGCACGACCCGGCCCAGCTCCTCGCGCAAGGTGCGGATACGCGGTCGGTCGGGGACGGAATGATCGTTGTGATAGACTGCCGGCGCCTTCCCCGACAGATGCCGCACCACCAGCGCCAACCCCCCCTCGAACTGGTAGTAGTCGTCGCTGTCCAAGAGATCGTGCTCGCGGTTGTCCTGGTTGTGCAGCACCGCCTCGACCGCGCCCAGCCGGGTTTCCGCGAGCTTGCGCTCGGCGCGCCCTTCACCGCCGGCGGCATAGGCGTATTGACCCCATTCCAGCCACGCGTCGGCAAGATCGCCATCGCCGTCCCAGGCGCGCTCGTCGATCAGCACCTGCAGCCCGGCGCCATACGCGCCCGGCTTCGCGCCGAAGATGCGATAGCCGGCGCGGCGCGCGGCGTCCTCGGCCGAGGCGCCGTTCGCTTCCAGCGCGGCGCGGTCGGCCGCGTAGCGCGCGGCGAGCGGGTTGACGTCGACCGGTTCGTCGAGGGCTGCGACCGCCCGCACCGCGCTGTCGAACAGGTCGATGAGGCCGGGGAACGCGTCGCGGAAAAAGCCCGAGATGCGCAAGGTCACGTCGACCCGCGGCCGGTCGAGCACGCTCGCCGGCAAAATCTCGAACCCGGTGACCCGGCCGCTCGCCGGTTCCCAGACCGGGCGAGCGCCGATCAGCGCCAGCGCCTGCGCGATGTCGTCGCCGCCGGTGCGCATGTTCGCGGTGCCCCAGGCCGACAGCGCGACCCGCGCCGGATGATTGCCGTGCTCCTGCGCGTAGCGCTCGACGATGAGCCCAGCCGAATGCCAGCCGAGCTGCCACGCTGCCGGGGTCGGCACCGCGCGGGTGTCGAGCGAAAAGAAATTACGTCCGGTCGGCAGCACCTCGGGCCGCCCGCGGCTCGGCGCACCCGACGGTCCCGGTTCGACGAAGCGGCCGTCGAGCCCGGCGAGCAGGCCGGCGATCTCCGCTGCGCCGCAAGCGGTGACAGCGGGGCGCAGTGCGTCGTCGGTCCAGCGGAGGACGGATTGGGTTTTCGTCCAGCCCGCTTCCGGCGCGGCCTCACCCGCGATCAGCCGCAAAGCCAAGTCTTCCAGCCGTTCGACGGTATCGCCCGCCGTACGCCAGCCCCGACTCCGACCCTCCCCCGCTTGCGGGGGAGGGCGCGCGCTGGTGTCGCGGCAAGTGTTATTCCCTCCCCCGCAAGCGGGGGAGGGTTGGGGTGGGGGTTTGAGTGCGTCAGGACGCGGCCCTGTCCAGGTCTCCGCCAAATCCATCGTCAGCGGATCGCAGCCCAATTCGAGATCGGCGGCGAGCGCGCGCAGGATCGACTCGGCTTCCGGCTGCGACCCCCGGCGCGCGCGGGCGATCGCCAGCAGCAGCGGGTCGAGCAGTTCGCCGGCGGGGCTGGAACCGAAGACATGCAGCCCATCGCGGATCTGCAATTCCTTAAGCTCGCAGAGAAACCCGTCGAGTTTCTTCAGCGCTTCGATACCGTCGTCACCGGGCGCGATGCCGCAATCGCGGTCAATACCCGATGCCCGCGCCCGCTCCAATATCTCCGCGGCCAGCGGCGCGATACGGCGCGGGTCGCCGCGCGCCGCGTCGTAATATTCGTCGATCAGCCGCTCCAGCTCCGCCGCCTCGCCATAGCTGCCGGCACGGGTCAGCGGCGGGGTCAGATGGTCGATGATCACCGCCTGGGCGCGTCGCTTGGCCTGGGTGCCTTCGCCGGGGTCGTTGACGATGAACGGGTAGAGGTGCGGCAGCGGACCCAGCATCGCCTCCGGGAAGCATGCCGCCGACAGCGCCAGAGCCTTTCCCGGCAGCCATTCGAGGGTGCCGTGCTTGCCGAGGTCGATCACCGCATCGGCGCGGAATTCGTCGGCGATCCACGCATAGGCCGCGAGATAGGCGTGCGGCGGCGCCAGCGCCGGGTCGTGATAGGTCGCCTTGGGGTCGCGGTTGTAGCCGCGCGCCGGCTGGATCAGCACTGCGACATTGCCGCAGCGAAAGCCGGGAATGCCGAAATGTCCGCAATCGAGCCGGCTCGGGTGAAAGAACGGGTCGCGCTCGCCCGCGCCCCATTGCGCCGCGATGGCCTTTTGCGCCGTCATCGGCAGGGTCGCCAGCACGGCGGAATAGGCGTTGAACTGCAGCCGCTCCTCGGCTTCCGCCTGCGGGTGCTGGTTGGTCGGCCCGGCGAGCAGGCGGGTCATCAGCGCCGCGCCGTCCGTGGGGATGTCGGCTAAGCGATATCCGGCGGCGGCCAGCGCCCTGAGGATCGCCACCGCCGAAGCCGGCGTGTCGAGCCCGACGCCGTTGCCGATCCTTCCGTCCTTGTTCGGATAGTTGGCAAGCACGATCGCCACCCGCCGCTCTTCCGCCGGCTTGGCGCTCAGCCGCGCCCAGTTGCGCGCGAGGTCGGCGACAAAGCCGACGCGGTCGGCGACCGGCTTGTAGCCGACGAGATCGGCCTTGGTCTCCGGGTCGCGCCCCAGCGGCGCCTTGAACGACACGGCGCGGCTCAGGATGCGGCCGTCGATCTCCGGCAAAACCACATTCATCGCCAGGTCGCGCGGCCCCAACCCCTGTGTTCCGCCGCGCCAGCTTTCTTCGTCGCCGCCGGAGAACACCACCTGCATGATCGGGCAACCGGCCCGCAGCGGGTCCTCGCCGCCTGACACCGCCACGGAGAACCCCGTGGCGTTGAGGATCACCACCGGCTGGTGCGCGGCGAAGGCTTCGCCGATCAGCGCGGTGGCCTCGCCGTCCTTGAGGCTTTGCACGTAGATTGGCAGGGGGTTGAGGCGCCGCGCGGCCAGCGCCGCGACCAGCGCATCGACCGGCGCGGTGTTCCCGGACTGCACCAGCGCTCGGTAGAACACGATCGGCGCGATCCCCAGATCGCCCTTCCACTGGCCAGCGATGTCGCCGAGGGAAGGCGTGTTCAACCCCGGCCAGTACAAGCCGGCGCGCAGCAGTGGCGCCGGCTCGGCCCATTCGCCACCGGCCGCGTCGGCGCTCTCCCTCCCCCCTTGATGGGGGAGTGTCGGGGTGGGGGTGATCAGCGTCGCGGCGTATATCAGGAAATTCTCCGCATTCGCCGGCCCGCCTTCGGCGAGATAGCGCCACAACCGCCGGCCGGCCTCGGCCGTCACCGTCGACATCTCGGCGAGCTCCGTGTCCGGCTTGTCGTCGCCGGGCAGCAGCGCCAGCGGGATGTCGTGGGCGCGGCAGGTCTCGACCAGGCGCTCGACGCCATAGGGGAAATACGCCCGGCCGCCGAGCAGTCGGGCGACCACCAGCTTCGCCTTGGCCGCGGTCTCCATGTAGAGATCGACCGACAAATTGTGGCCGAGCCGCATGACCGGCGCGAGCCGCAGGCTCGGCGCGCTCGGCTCGCCCGCGCGGCGGCGCGCTTGCGCGGCCGCGAGCAACGCGATCTCGGTGTCGGCGCTCGCCAGCACGACGATGTCGCCGGGCGTCTGAGCGAGATCGACCGCCGCCGCCCCGTCGGCAATGGTGCCGGGTTCGGTGGCGAGGAGGTGCATCTAGCCTCCAAGCGCGGCGACAACCGCCGCCCGGTCGAGGCCCTTCTTGCCGATCACCACAAGCCGCGTCGCCCGCGCTTCGCCGGGTTCCCATTCGCGGTCGAAATAATGCTGCACGCGGTCGCCGACCGCCTGGACGATCTGTCGCCGGTCGCGCCCCGGCAGCGCGACAAAGCCTTTGATCCGCAATATGTCGTGCGTCCGAATCGTCGTGCGCAGCCGCGCGAGCAGCGCGTCGTCCGCCGCGCCGAGGGTCACGACAAAGCTGTCGAAATCGTCGTGGTCGTGCTCGCCTTCGAGCTCGTGCACCGAGGGCCGCGCGGCGAGGTCGTCCTCCGCGGCGGCGTCGAGGCCGAGCGCCACGCCCGGCGACACCACTCCGTCGCGCGCCGTGACGATGCGCACCCCCGGCCGCAACCGCGCCGCGATCTCTTGCGTGAGCCGCGCCAGCTCGTCCGGCGGCACGAGGTCGGTCTTGTTGAGAATGACGAGGTCGGCGCAGGCGAGCTGGTCGCCGAACACCTCTTCCAGCGGGTTGTCGTGTTCGATGGTCGGGTCGGCCGCGCCCCACGGGACAAGCCCGTGGGCCGAAGGCCCGCGCGCGGCGACGGCCGTGGGGTCGTCGGCAAACCGGCCGGCGGCGAGCGCGGCCGCGTCGATTACCGTCAGTACCCCATCGACCGTCGTCGCGGTGCGGATTTCCGGCCAGGCAAAGGCCTGCACCAGCGGCTTCGGCAGCGCCAGGCCCGAAGTCTCGATCAGGATGTGGTCGGGCGGCTTGGGGCGGTCGATGAGCTTCGTCAGCGTCGGCAGGAAATCGTCGGCGACGGTGCAGCAGAGGCACCCATTCGCCAGCTCGACGATATCGTCGTCACGGCAATTCTCGTCGCCGCAGCCGAGCATCAGCTCGCGGTCGATGCCCAATTCGCCGAACTCGTTGACGATGATCGCCAGGCGATGGCCGGTCGCCGCGCCGATCAAATGGCGCACCAGGCTCGTCTTGCCGGCGCCGAGAAACCCGGTAACGATCGTCGCCGGAATGCGGCGCATTAGGCGACTCCCTTCAGCACCAGCGGCAACCCGGCGGCGACAAAGACAACGCGGTCGGCGAGCGCTGCGATCTGCTGGTTGAGCCGGCCGGCGGCGTCGCGAAATTTCCGGCCGAGCGGCGTTTCCGGCACGAGTCCCATGCCGACCTCGTTGGCGACGAGCACGACCGGCCCGCGCGCCTCGCGCAACGCCGCGCAGAGGGTTTCGCTCTCATGCTCGATGACCCGGTCGGCGAGCAGCAGGTTCGACAGCCACAATGTCAGGCAATCGACGAGGATCGGCCGCCGCGGCTCGGCATAAGCCCGGATCGCGCCGGCGAGGTCGAGCGGCGCCTCGACCGTCAGCCAGAAATCGTCGCGCCGCCTCTGATGGTCGGTGATGCGGGCCGTCATCTCGGCATCTCGCGCTTCGGCGGTGGCGATGTAGGTGCCGGCGTCAGCGGCGCCCATGACGAGCGTCTCGGCATGGCGGCTCTTGCCCGAGCGCGCGCCGCCAAGAACGAGAGTAACGGCGGGCAGGCCGCCCGCGGGGCTCGATGACAAAGGCTCCTCCTCCGCCCGAGGAATTAGGCCGTTACGACGGCGATGCGGAGGTCTCCTGGCTCGGGGTCGTCGCCCGCGGCGCCTTCCCGATCCCGGAAGATCAGTGGCGGTTGCCGCGGAACTCGCCCTTACAGTTGCGGGGGCAGCGCCGGCCTCGCACCGGACTTCCCTGTCGCATCGCGGAGCCACGCTACCATGCAGCGGCGGGGGAAGCTACTTCGGCGGCCGGTTGACGGTGATCACCCGCCAGTTGTGACCCATGCCCGGCCCCTCGATGTGGTCGATGCGGGTCAGCGAGCAGTTTTCCATCGTGAACGCGAGGCAGTGCTCGGGTTCGAGCCCGAGCGCCAAGCCTAGCGCGCAGCGGATCGTGCCGCCATGCGCGACGGCGATGATGTCGCGGCCGCGATGTTTTTCGATGAGCTGCAGGATCGTCCACGACACCCGCGCCATCATGTCGGCAAAGCTTTCGCCGCCCGGCACGCGCTGATGCGCCGGCGCGTGCCAGAAGCGGTGAAACGCGCCGCCGCGGTGATGGCGCAGCTCCTCGTACGTCATGCCCTGCCAGTCGCCGAAATTCTGCTCGGCGAGGTCGGGGATCGCCTCGGTTTGCGGGCCGGGGATTTCAGCCGGGCCGGGCAGCCCGGCGGCGACGATCGCCCGCGCCGTCTCGTGCGTGCGGCGCAAATTGCTCGTCACCCACACCGCCTTTTTCGGAAGCTGGCGCGCCAGCCCGGCAAAAACCGCCGCGTCGCTGCAGTCGCACGGCTTGTCTTCCTGGCCGTAGATGCGCCCTTCGTGCGCGACCGGCGCGTGGCGCACCCACCAGAACGATGTCGTCACCGCCTCGGCGCCGACGTCTCCCGCGCCGACCTGGCCGGGGTTGAACGGCGAATTCTGGTTTTGCGGACCACTCATCGGGCCGCCGCGACGAGCAGCATGACGATCTCTCCGATTTGCTGGAAGGCGCCGAGGACATCGCCGGTGTAGCCGCCGATCTGGCGCCGCGCAAGCGCCGCCGTCGCCGCCACCGCTGCACCCGCGAAGAGAATTGCGGCCACGCCACGCAGCGGCCCCAGCATACCGATCGCGACGAACACGCCGATCGCCGGCGCGATCAGCGCCGCCGCCAGGCTCGGTCTTCCGGCCATGGCGCCAAGCCCGTCCTCGCGCGCCGGCGCGAGCCACCGCATCGCCGGGGCGAGAAACCCGCGCGATGCGGCATGCGCCGCGATCAGCGCCAACCCGCCCTCGATCGGCCCCGGAATCGACGAAAGTGCCACCGTCCGCAGCCCGATGCTGAGGATCAGCGCGATGATGCCGTAAGTGCCCTGCCGGCTGTCGCGCATGATCGCCAGCTTGTCCTCGCGCGTGCGCCCGCCGCCGAACCCGTCGGCGGTGTCGGCGAGCCCGTCTTCGTGCAGCGCGCCGGTGACCAGCCCGGCGGCGACCAGCGCCAGCAGCGCCGCCGGCGCCTCGCCCAGCCCTAGCGCTGCCGCAACGAACAGCACCAGGGCGGCGATCATGCCGATCCCCGCGCCGACCGCGGGAAACGCCCAGCTTGCCGCGGCGACCGCACCCTCGCCGGCGATGTCCGCTTCGACTGTATCGGCGTCGCGTGAGGCTACCGGCAGCCGCGTCAATACCGCCGTCGCCAACAGGAATTGTCCGAAGATGCCCATCCGTCTCGCCTTCGCCGCGACCTTAACGGGTTTTGCTGATAGTTGTAGTGAACGCTTAAAGGGAGAGTGCGATGCCGGACATACCGGCGAATTTGGACGAAATCCGGGCGCTGTTCGCACATTTGCCCGGCCCCGATCTCGAATCCGGCACAGCGGCGGCGCTGCACGAGCGCCAGCTCACCAAGCCCGCCGGCGCGCTCGGCCGGCTGGAGGAATTGTCGCATTGGCTCGCCACCTGGCAGGGCCGCCATCCCCCGCGCATCGACCATCCCCGCACCTGCGTCTTCGCCGGCAATCACGGCGTCGCCGCGCGTGGCGTCTCGGCCTATCCCGCCGCGGTGACGGCGCAGATGGTGCAGAATTTCATTGCCGGCGGCGCGGCGGTGAACCAGCTCTGCCGCGTCGTCGACGCCGATCTCCGCGTCTACGAGATGAATCTCGAGCAGCCGACCGCCGATTTCGTCGATGGCCCGGCGATGAGCAAAGCGGACTGTGCCCGCGCGCTCGCCTACGGGATGATGGCGGTCGAGCCGGGGATCGACCTCCTGGCGCTCGGCGAGATGGGTATCGCCAACACCACCTCCGCGGCTGCGCTATGCCTGGCGCTGTTCGGCGGCAGCGCTGAGGACTGGACCGGGCCTGGCACAGGCGTCGTCGGCGCCGCGCTCGACCAGAAGCGCGAAATCGTCGCCGCCGCGGCCGACCGCCACCGCGCCGCCGCGGGCGACCCGCTTGAGCTGCTGCGCCGGCTCGGCGGCAACGAGCTGGCGGCGATCGCCGGCGCGGTGCTGGCGGCACGCATGGGCCGCGTGCCGGTGGTGCTCGACGGCTTCACCGCGACGGCCGCCGCGGCGGTGCTCTACACCGCCGATCCGCGCGCGCTCGACCATTGCATCGTCGCGCACGTCTCGGCCGAGCCGGGACACCGCCGGCTGCTCGACACGATCGGCAAACGCGCGCTGTTCGATCTCGGCATGCGCTTGGGCGAGGCGTCGGGCGCGACCTTGGCGATCGGCATCCTAAAAGCCGCGCTCGCCTGCCATAACGGCATGGCCACTTTCGCCGACGCCGGCGTCAGCGGGCCGGTTTGAGCGATGCGTCTGCTGTCGGCGCTCGGCCATCGCCTGCCGCCGGGAATGCAGGCTTGGGCTAGGCGTCGCCTCGGGCTGCCGCCGACCCCGTGGGAATATGTCGCCGACCGTTGGCCCGAATGCGACGCGCGTGCCGCGGGTTGGGCACACCCCTCGGTCGCCGCCTCCCTTGCCGAGCACTGGCCCGCCTACGCGAAGGTGCTCGACGGCACCGCGGCGCTCGGGCTGTGGCCCTTGGCGCCGCGGGCGCGGGATGAGCTCGCGCACAATCTGATGATGACCTTCGGCTATGTCGTCGCCCGCGCCAGCGAGGGCCGGACATCGCTGTCGGTGCTCGATTGGGGCGGCTCGATCGGCCATTATGCGCTGGCGGCCCGGCGCCTCTTCCCCGACATCGCCTTCGACTACACGATCCGCGACCTGCCGGAAATTTGCGCGACGATCGAAACGCTGCTGCCGGAAATACACACCGCGACAACCGACGAGGCCGCGTTCTCGCGCTCCTATGATCTCGTCTTCGCCAGCAATTCGATCCAATACGCGCCCGACTGGAAACCCCTCATCCGCCGCCTAGCCGAGGCCGCGCGGCAATGGCTGTTTGTCACCTGCGTTCCAGTTGTCACGCGGAGCGAGGACTTCGTCATCGTCCAGCGTCCTTATGCCTATGGTCTCGCGACCGAATACATCTCATGGGTATTCAATCGAGATAAGCTCTTAAAATCGTTCGAGGAACTCGGGTTGACCCTGCTTCGTGAGTTCCTCGCCGGGGGCGCGATTAACGCACAGGGCGCCCCGGAAATCGCGGAGCACGAGGGGTTCCTGTTTCGCCGCTGAGCGGCCGGGACTCAGGCGATGCAGAAAATGCTATCGCGCCGCAGGCCGGTGGCAACCGCCCTGATCCCGTTGCCGAGCGCGCGTACCGGCCTTGTCCCGCCGCGCAGCAGCGGCTGTGCGCGCTGCTCGTCGCGCCGCAGCGTGCGCATTTCCCGCTCCGCCGCCGCCAACTGCCGGATATAGGGGACATAGAGCCAGTCGCGCGTTGTCCGGTCGAGCCTCGCGCCGTAATCGCCGAGCCGGGTCTGCCACAGGCTTGGCGCGGCCTGCCGCAATTTGTGGAAATGAAAGAAGATCAGTTTCTCGCCACGGAACGACAACTCGCCCGCCGAGCGGGTGAGCGCGCCGGTATCGAGGTTCCACGGGGCGACATTGACCCCGGGATGCTCGACGACCTGCACCCGCGAAAATTTACGTGGGAACTGGTCGAGATATTTCTGGTCGGCGAAGCGGCCGCCTTCGAGCCGGTCGTAGCACCACTCGATACAGGATTCGCGCCACCACGAAAGACAGGCAAGCCCCGCCTCGTCGCGCCGGAAGGTTACCCAGCCGACATTGTAGAGGCCCCATTTCTCCAGCGCGCGATTGCGTTCGGAATAGCGATGCGGAACGATTTGCACCGAAAATTCGCGGAAATTGTCGAACAGAATATTTGGGTCTCTATAGAAACAAACATCCGCATCGATATAAGTTATTGTATCGATGACAGGGTTTTTATTTAATAAAAACGAGATCAATACGGGCGTACAAGTAAAATAATACTCCAGCATCGATCGGCTGGGTTTTGTCGCAAAAAATTCAGCGTCGGCGCTCTCGACTTCAGACAACTTCAGTGGTGAAACGCCAGCGAGGCGACAAGCACGCAGCGCCTCATAACAGGCATCATCGAGGCACAATACCCAGATTTGGCAATCCGGCGAAACCCGTCGCAGCGAATGGTAGAGAGTGAGACCGCGCGATAAATAGCGGCTATCGAAATAGGTACAGTAATGGGCCATCTATAGTCTTAGCGTATTGTCATTGCGCATAGTATTTTACGGGAACGGCGACGCTGCAAGCATTGAGGGCGTCTTAACACGCGGGCGCGCGCGGCGAAAGCTGTTTGCGCCGCGGCGCCCGTGGTACACGAGACGCGCCGCGCCGGCCCTAGCCAAGATCGCGGGAGAGATCGAGCCAGGATGGGACGTCAGCTTCTCGTCGGCGTCGCCGTCCAGGCGGCTGTTTACATCCAGAGCCTGGTGCTGTTTCCGATCGTCATCCGCCACGCCGGCGCCACGACCTACGGCGATTTCGTCGTTCAGCTGACGCTCCTCTATTTGCTGTTTGGATTATACGCATCCGGCGTCCCGTATCGCTACCGGCGCGAACTGGTTTCCACGCAAACCCCCGGCGAGAGACGCGCCCTGTTCGGCCCGCAATTCGCCTTTCAGCTGGTTTGCGTCGCTGTCGTCTCCGCCGCGATCGTCGTCTGGACGTGCACGTCGAACACGGGCAGTTCCGCGATATCGCGAGCCTTGCCGCTCATCGCGTGGATCGTCGCGAACACCTTTTACCGCCTTGTGGCGGATTACTTCCGCTACACGCTGCGCATGGGCATTTTCAATTTCCTGACCGGGGTTCCGCCATATCTGTTTCTGGTCTTCGTCGTGTCCGTCGTTTTCGCGCGCGGCGCGCTGTCGGTCGATCACTTGATCGTCATGCAGGCGGCGAGCTTCGCGCTCCCCGCGCTGCTGCCGCTGGGCAAAATGCTGCGGGAAATCGGCCTGCCGCGCCCGACGCTGCGCTGGCGCACAATCGTTGCCGATTTCAAGCAGGGCGCGCCGCTGACCCTGGAGCTGGTCATCGATTTCCTGCTCGCCAGCAGCGACCGCCTGCTGATCGCCGCGTTTCTGTCGCTCGCCGCTGTCGGCTCTTATCAGCCGGCCTATACGCTGGGGATGCTGGTGATCTTCCTGCCGCGGGTCTTTGACGCGATCATGCTCCCCAACCTCAACCGGCTGATCGATCGCGGAAAAATCGCCGAGGCCGAAAGCCTGATCCAGGTCATGCTGAACCTGCTGTTGCTGATCGCGCTGCCCTTCGCCGCCGCCAGCTTCTTTATCGCGCCAACCCTGCTGCGTGTGCTGACCAATGCGGAGATCGCCTCGGCATCGCGTTGGGTGACGCCGGTCGTCGCCTGCGCCGCGATCTGCTACGGCGCGATGCTGATCGCTGGCCAGGTCGCGTTCGCGCTGCGCCGGACGCGCGCGATCGCCGTGGCGAACGCGTCGGGCGGCGCGATCAACGTCATCCTCAATCTCCTGCTCCTGCCGGTGTTCGCTAGCATCCTGCTGCCGGCGGTGACGACGCTGATCGGCTATGCCGTCGGCTTGGCGCTGACGGCCGCGGCCTTGCGGCGCTATTGGCGGTTCCGCATCGATAGGCCGGGCGCGTTGCGTTGCGCCGTCGCGGCCGCAGCGATGATCCTCCTGCTGTATCAGCTGGGCTATCGGCCCGGCGTCTTCACCGCGCAAAACCCGGTGACGCTAGCCGCATCGATCGCCGCCGGCGTCGTCGTCTATTTCGCCGTGCTGTGGGTTAGCGGGGTCAGGATCAGGGATTTCAGCGCCATATTCGGCTATCCCGAGAGCCCCGAAGAAGCCGCCTAGACGTAACCGAGCCGCGTCATCAGCGGCAGCGCGACCCGGGTGATCCGCTCGACATCACCGGGCGACAGAGGCTGCCGCGGGCCGGCGATGGCGTCCTTGCGAACAAAGTCGAAGCCACTGAGCGCCGGATGCGAGGCGTTGAACATCGTCTCGTCCTCCCGCATCCGCTCGATGCTCGACCGTTCGACCGCGAGCCGGGCGACCTCGTCCGGCAAATCGCGACCAAGCATCCGGTACACCCTTTTCAGCTCGCCCGCGGCATCCCGCAGCAGGTCC
This sequence comes from uncultured Alphaproteobacteria bacterium, assembly GCA_963712835.1. Taxonomy (GTDB): domain Bacteria; phylum Pseudomonadota; class Alphaproteobacteria; order ATCC43930; family CGMCC-115725; genus DATARH01. Next base: position 481,917 of record CAVQJJ010000006.1, read on the forward strand.
TCGTATTTCAGCACCATGACGCTTTGGCTCGGCTCGGCCTCGTCCAGCCATGACGCCACGTGCCGGCGCCAGCTCTCGATCCCGAAGCGCCGGTCGTCGATCATCACCGACAGCGATCCCTTGTAAAACCCGAGTTGGGTCAGGAAATGCCAGTACGATGCGATGACGTTGCGCGGGTCGCGCACCAGGTAGATCGCCTTGGTGTAAAACCGGTTGAACGCCGCGTGGCTCTTGATAAGCCGAAAGCCCAGAGGCGGTTGGGGAGCCGGGTTGAGATGCCGATTGACCTCGATGTCGGCGACGAAATCGTTGAGGTTGAAAAACGTGACGGCGCGGTCCTCTTCCCCGCTCAGCAGCAAATTGGCGTTGCCGATCAGAAAGCTCAGCCAGGTGACCCCGGATTTCGGGAATTCGACGAGATAGAGATCGTCCGCCCGCGGATTGGCCGGCAATTCCTGCCATTTCGCCGCGCGGTCGAGGCGGTGGATCAGGTATGACCAGCTCGCCTGCGAGTGCTGAACGATCTTCGACATTGGGCTTTATCCTACCGTAATCCGGCCCGGCATCACATCGTCTCGTCCACCAGGCGGGTACGACAACGAGCCCTCATTCCCCCATCTGGATCAGCGCGCCCCGGTGGCGGGCATTCCTGAACGAATAGCAGAAAATGGCGACGCCGATCGCCATGTACACGCCGTCGAGCGCCAGCGCGATCAGCAAGTAATCGGTGCGGAACGCGTGGTTCAACAAGACCGCGCGCATCCCCTCGAAGATGTAGGTTTGCGGCAGGCTCCAGGCGACCGGCTGCAACCAGTGTGGCAGGATCGTCGCGGGGTAGTACACGCAGCTGACCGGCGCGAGCGCGAAGAACACCGTCCAGGCAAGGCTCTCCGCACCCATCCCGTGGCGCAGGATCAGGCCGGCGACGGCGAGGCCCATCGCCCAACCCATCGCCATCAGCACCACGACAAAGGCGACGAGCGCCCATCCCATGTCGAAGATCGAGTAGTGGTAGAGCGGGATCGCGATGAGGGCGGCGGGAACCATGCCGATCCCGGTGCGGATCGCGCTCATCGCCAGCAGCGATACCACCCACTCATAGGCGCGCAGCGGCGTGACGAACAGGTTGCTGAGGTTGCGCGACCACATCTCCTCGAGAAACGAGATCGACAGGCCGAGCTGGCTGCGGAACATCAGATCCCACAGCATCACCGCCCCCAGCAGCACCCCGAAGGCGCGCGCGATGTAAGAGCTGTTCTGCATGAAGAACTGGCTCATGAAGCCCCAGACGAGGACTTGCAGCGTCGGCCAGTAGATCAGCTCCAGCGTGCGTGGCCACGAGCTGCGCAGGATGTAGAGATAGCGCAGCAGCATCGCCCAGATGCGGCCCGGCGAGAACAGCGCGGCGTCGCTCACGACACCGGCTCCGGCTCGGCGTCGGCGCGGCGGGCAAGATGCAGGAAGACCTCTTCGAGGTTGGCACGCCCGTAGCGATCGATCAGCCCGCTGGGGCTGCCGCGGTCGACGATGAGCCCCGCCTTCATCATCATGACATGCGAGCACAAGCGCTCCACCTCGTTCATATTGTGCGAGGCGAGGAGCAGGGTCGCGCCGGTGCGGGCGCGATAATCCTCGAGATAGGAGCGCACCCAATCGCCGGTGTCGGGGTCGAGTGAAGCGGTCGGCTCGTCGAGCAGCAGCAATTCCGGCTCGTTGAGCAGCGCCTTGGCGAGCGCGACGCGGGTCTTTTGTCCCGACGACAATTTCCCGGCCGGCCGATCGAGGAACGCGGTGATCTGCAGGTCGTGCGCCAAAAGTTCGACGCGCTCGCGGTGCCGCGGCAACCCGTAGAGCCGGGCATAGACCGACAGGTTCTGGCGCACCGTCAGGCGATGCGGCAGGTCGGCATAGGGCGAGGAGAAGTTGATCCGCGGCAGGACCCGATGGCGGTGACGCAGCATATTTTCGCCGAGCACGCGCACGCTGCCACCGCTCGGCAGCAAGAGACCGAGGAGGATCGACAGCGTCGTTGTCTTGCCCGCGCCGTTGCCGCCGAGCAGGGCGGCGGTCGCGCCGCGTTCGACGGCAAAGCTGATGCCGCCCACCGCGAGCGTTTGCCCGTAGCGTTTGACGAGATTGTCGACGGCGATGACGGGCTCGGTCATCGGCTGCATATGGCGAATTTTCGTGGAATGGGCCAGCATAGGATGAGGCCCATCGACAAAGGAAGCACCCGGTGAGGGCCACCAGAACGACCGCGCCGGCCGAGCCGCGCACCGCCTTCGACCGCATCAGCCTGCGTCGGCTCGTGCTGATCCGCTCGGTCGCGGTGAGCGGCCAGGCGCTGACGCTGCTGACCGTGCATTTCCTTTTTGGGTTCCGGCTGCCGCTGCTGCCGGCGCTGATCGTCGTCGGCTGCTCGGTGGTGCTCAATCTCGGCGCGCTGCTCTACCACCGGGCCGGAACCCGGCTCGGCGAGACCGCTGCCGCGCTTTACCTTGCCTACGACACGATCCAGCTCGCGATCCTGCACATTATCGGCTAGTCTACAATAGATACTACTGTTACAGAGTATCTGGACAGAATTTTTTACTGAACGAACGGTGTGTTACGTCCCGCGCAGCGGGCCGACGCGGCCGGCAGAAGCCGCCGACCTGCGGGAAGGATAAGCGCATGACCACGTCACCTCCGCCCTCCTCGCCGCTCGGGCTACACCGCGTGATTGATCCGCCCGGCGTCCTCCCGCAGGCCGCCTGGCGCCTGGACGCCAGCCCCGAGATCGCCCCGGACGAGGTCCGCGTCCGGGTCGACCGGCTGAACCTGGACGCCGCCTCCTACCGCCAGCTCCGCGAGACCTACGCCGGCGACCCGGACAAGATCCGCGCCGCTGTCGCTGGACATCATCGCGACCCGGGGCAAGATGCAGAACCCGGTCACCGGCTCGGGCGGCATGCTGACCGGCACGGTCGAAGCGGTCGGCCCCGATTCCCCGCTCGGCCTGAAGCCCGGCCAGCGCATCGCCACCCTGGTCTCGCTGACCCTGACCCCGCTGGTCATCACCGACGCCCTGTACCGCTGGGACGGCCAGTCGGAGCAGGTTCCCTGCGAGGGCCACGCCATCCTGTTCGCCCGTTCCATCGCCGCCGTCCTGCCCGACGACCTCCCCGTGCCCCTGGCGCTCGGCGGTCCTGGACGTGTGCGGCGCGCCCGCCCTGACCAGCCGGGTGGTGAAGCGAGGGCGCGGTGGTGCGTGATCATCGGCGCCGCCGGCAAGAGCGGCTCGCTGTCCGCGGTGGCCGCCCGCCGGGCAGGCGCCAAGCAAGGTCATCGGCGTCGTCCCGACGAGGCCGAGGCCGCCCTGCTGCGCGACCCCGCGCGCGTGACGGCAGGACCGCTGGTCGACGAGATCGTGATCGCGGACGCCAGGGATCCGGTGGGCCTGCGCGGAACAAGGTGGAGGCCGCCGGAGGCCCGGCGGACGTGACCGTCGTGTGCGTGGACGTGCCGGGCTGCGAGGGCGGGGCGATCCTGTCCACCGCCCAGGGCGGCACGGTGATCTTCTTCTCGATGGCGACATCCTTCAGCGCCGCGGCGCTCGGCGCGGAAGGCCTGGCCGCCGACGTGACGATGCTGGTGGGCAACGGGTACGTGCCCGGTCACGCCGACCTGGCGCTCGGACCTGATCCGGACCACGCCCGCGGTGCGGCGCGCTGTTCGAGCGGAGGCGTCGCAGGCCATGACGGGCAAGCTGAACCTGGATCCGGCGCTGGTGGCGCAGGCCCGCGAGCTGGCCCGGCTCGCCGGGCAGCCGGTCATCGAGCTGGCCCGGACGCACACCACGGTCTCGGTGGAGCGGGCCGTGCTGCGGCTGGCCGGGCTGGACGGCGCGGACTCCGACGGGATGCCGTGGGTGAACCGGCTCGCCGACGCGGTCCGCGAGTCGGCCGGGCTCGAGCACGGGGTCGCGCTGCCGGTCTGGGACGCGATGCTGACCGGCGGCTACCCGGACCTGCGCACGCTGGCCGATCGACGCGGCCGCGGGCCTGGTCAAGTTCCGTCTCCCCGCGGGGCACGAGGCGGAGGCGGCCCGGGATGCCGCGGCTCGTTCGGTCAAAAATGGCATTTCCCGGATCGACGCCCAGCGGCGCGGAGCGGGACCGGATGCTTGCCGCTACCTCCGACCCGCCGATGCCGTGGATCTACCTGATCGTCGCCACCGGGGACATCTACGAGGACATCCCGCAGGCGCAGGCGGCGGCGCGGGAGGGCGCGGACATCATCGCGGTGATCCGGTCCACCGGGCAGTCGCTGCTGGACTACGTGCCCGAGGGCGCGACCAGGGAAGGGTACGCCGGGCACGTACGCCACCCAGGAGAACTTCCGGCTGATGCGGGCCGCGCTGGACGACGTATCGCGCGAGCTCGGGCGCTACGTCCGGCTGACCAACTACGCCTCCGGGCTGTGCATGCCGGAGATCGCCGCGCTGGCCGGGCTCGAGCGGCTGGACATGATGCTGAACGACTGCATGTACGGCATCATCTTCCGCGACATCAACCCGGTGCGGACGTTCATCGACCAGCGGTTCTCCCGGCAGGTGCACGCCCGGGCGGGCATCGTCATCAACACCGGCGAGGACAACTACCTGACCACCGCGGACGCGGTGGACGCGGCGCACACGGTGGTGGTCTCGCAGCTGCTGAACGAGTACTTCGGCCGCGAGGCCGGGCTGGCCGACGCCCAGCTCGGGCTGGGCCACGCGTTCGAGATCAACCCCGAGGTGCCCGACTCGTTCCTGCTCGAGCTGGCGCACGCCCAGCTGATCAGGGAGCTGTTCCCCGATGCGCCGCTGAAGTACATGCCGCCGACCAAGCACATGACCGGCAACGTGTTCGCCGGCTACCTGCTGGACGCGTTCTTCAACCTGTGCGGGGTGATGACCGACCAGTCGATCCTGCTCATCGGCATGATGACCGAGGGCATCCACACCCCGTTCCTGTCCGACCGCGACCTGGCCCTGGAGAACGTCCGGTACGTGCGGCACGCCGCCGGGCGGCTCGGCGCCTCGTTCCGGCCCGAGCCGGACGGGTTCGTCGCCCGGCGGGCCCGGCAGGTGCTCGGCGAGTCCGTCGACCTGCTGCGCAAGATCGGCGCGCAGGGGCTGCTGACCGCGATCGCCGAGGGGACGTTCGGGGTGACCAGGCGGCCGGCCGACGGCGGCCGCGGCCTGGACGGAGTGGTGGAGCGCGGCCGACGGCTACTACAACCCGGCGTCTCGAGATGCTGGAGGCGACACCAGATGAGCCTGAGCGGGATGATCGTGCGGCCGTACGGCGACACCACCGGGGACGGGCGGGTGCAGGTGTCGTTCACGCTGCCCGTGCCGTTCGGCGACGAGGCGGAGCGGGCCCGGGCCGAGGGCGCCGCGCTGCAGCTCGCGGCCAAGATGGGCCTGGACCCGGCGATGGTCGTGCACGCCAAGGGGATGGGGCCCGACTTCACGTTCTTCATCGTCTACGGGCGGGTCAGCCACCTGGTCGACCTGTCGGCGGTGACCGTGGCCGAGCGGGAGTTCCCGGTGCTGCCGGCCGCCGAGGTGAACCTGCGGATCCGTTCGGCGCTGGGCCGCAAGCTGGTCGTGGTGGGCGCGTGCATCGGCACCGACGCGCACACGGTCGGCATCGACGCGATCCTCAACGTCAAGGGGCACGCGGGGGAGAAGGGCCTGGAGTACTACCGGGAGATCCGGGTGGTGAACATGGGCTCCCAGGTCGGCGGTGGCGGACCTGGTGGCCCGGGCCGCGGCCGAGCACGCCGACGCGGTGCTGGTCAGCCAGGTCGTCACCCAGCGCGACGCGCACCTGTCGCAACACCCGGGAGATGTCGGCGGCGTTCCACGCCGGCGTTCGGCCCGGCAGCGCGCCGCTGCTGGTGGTGGGCGGCCCGCGGTTCGACCCGAGCGCGGCCGCACGACCTCGGCGTGGACAAGATCTTCGGCCGCGGCACCACGCCGAGCGAGGTGGCCAGCTACCTGGTGCACGCGCTGGCCCCGCGGGACCGGGAGCGTCCCGGAAGGCGGAGCGCGGCATGAGCGGCTCACGTCGGCCTGACCGTGACGCAGCGCCGGTACGTGACGTACGGGGACGCCCACTACGGCGGGAACCTGGTGGACGGCGCGTACGTGCTGGGGCTGTTCGGCGACGTGGCGACCGAGGTGTGCATCCGGACGGACGGCGACGAGGGGCTGTTCGCGTCCTACTCCGACGTGCAGTTCCGCGCGCCGGTGCTGGCCGGTGACATCATCGAGGCGACGGCCACGGTCACCGCGGTCGGGCGGCGCAGCAGGCAGCTCGCCTTCGAGGCGCGGGTGGTCTGCCGGGCCGACCCGGCGCGCGGCGAGTCGGCCGCCTCGGTGCTCGGCGAGCCGATCGTCGTCGTCACCGCCACCGGGACCGTGGTGGTGCCCCCGTCAGCCGGATAGCACCGGCTGCCAAATAGGCGGCGATGCCAGCCCTTCAGCGAACACGAATATCACGTTACGATATTTATGCTCAGAAGGTGGTGGCGATCATGCAGCGGTACAAATTCCAGGCCCTGGTGACGCCCAACGCGGACGACGACGGCGACGCCCGCGCGAAGCTCAGCTCCGGGTCGCATCGGATGGTGCTGCGCGCCGTGAACAGCGAGACCCACCGCAGTCAGGTCTTCAGCGCCCTGGTCGACGGAGAGGATGACGGGCCGTTCCGGGCCGGAAGCCCCCAGATCATGGTCACGCTGCGGGTCGTCGGTGACGACGTTGCCGATTACCTTGAAATCGGCAGCCAATTTCAGCTTCTCTGGCTGGGAGCGATTAGTCGGGCGGGGTGGTTCGTGACTCGTCGTCTTTATCCTTCAGGTTTCCGAGAGCGGGATCTTGTAACGGTTCGATCGCTGATGATGGCGATCACGCGGCGACCCACAGTCGAAGCTGCGGATCGAACGCGCTGAAAGCGCGCCGGGGTGCGTCGTCGCGGAGGCGCTGCGCGACGCCGCCGGGACGCGGCCGACGATCCCTTCGCAGGTGTGACTGGTCGTTCATCCCCTCGGAGCCGAGCGGCCGATCGACGGCGCCGCGCTCCGCCCCGGGGAACCGAACCTCGCGTTCAGTTCGAGCGATCAGCCCGTAGCAGGCCGGGAGCCCAAGGAATACTGCGGTCCTCAGCCGGGCGGCGAGCGCGCTCAGCCTGGCTTTGGTCACGGCCCGCCAGGACCGGGTGCACCCCGCTGGCGACCATCGCCGCGCGGTCAGCGCACCCATATAGCCCGTGGCCCCGTATAGCACGATCCGGCCCGGCATGACATCAACCTACCCCTGGCGCAGGGGCTACCAGCAGGCCGTCTCGACCGGACGCGGCGCGGTAGATTATCTGCACGAGATGGGTCGTGCCTGCGGTCACCACCCGGAGATCGCCCGGTGACCCGGAAAAGGCACAGGCCCTGACATGGCCGGGTCAGTACGCCGCAAGGATCGCATCATCTACCTGCTCGATAAGCGCGTGGTCAACCCGATCGTCCTGCTGCGTGGTACCTGGACTCGCCGCCCGGCGACGCCCTGCTGGAGACGACCGGGCGGCGTACCGGGCAGCCCGCGTTGCACACCGGTGTGCGACATGGGCCTGGGTAATTGGCAGATACTCTTCCTTGGCGAGGCCGAGCGCGGGCACCGCCGACTGGGTCTGGAACATCGCAGCGAACCTGTGCGTCCGGGGTCAATTCCGTTAGCGGCTCCGGTGGTTCGGCTCGTGAAGCTCGTACGGTGCACATCCGCGACGACGACGCCCCGCGGCGAGCCGGGGCAGCGGCTCCTGGCCGAGGCCAACCTCGCGCGCCGCTCGTGCGCTACGCGCGGTCAGCCGGCGATGGACACCGAGCCCGCTGACGGTACGCATCGACCTGGATGCCCTGTTCGATCTCCCTCACCAGGGCCGCAGTCTCCGCCGGGGCGGCCCGACCCCCAGCAGCGCCTCGGGCGGAGGGGGCAGCGGCGCCCGGTTATCGGCTCGGCTGTTCCTCGGCGGTAGCGGGTCATCGGACCGAGCACGCCGGGCACCACGGCGAAGGGGCCATGCCGAGCCGCTCGACGACCGCGACCGAGGCGGCGTTACCCTCGTCGACCTCGGCCAGCACCTCGGGCAGGCCGAGCGGGCCGAGGGCATGCTCCACCACCGCGCGGGCGGCCTCGGTGGCATACCCCTTGCCCCACGAGCCGGGTGCCAGGCTGTAGAAGATCTCCAGGCCGGAGTCCTCCAGCGGCCGCAGCCCGGCCGTGCCGACTAGCGCGGTCCCGTGTTCCTCCCGAATCAGCCAGATGCCGTATCCGGCCGCGGCGAAATCCCGGGTGCTGTCCTCGATGGTTTCGGCGACCTCGGCCGCGGACAGCGCCGCGCCGTCGAACAGGAACCGCCGCACATCCGGGAGGGCCCAGTGGGTCAGCAGCACGGCATGGTCGTGCGCCGTCACCGGGCGCAGAACCAGGCGTTCCGTGGTCAGGACGTGATCCACGTTGGCCAGACTACCGACCCGGTCACCACGGGCCGCCGTCGCTTCCGCCTGACGATCATCGTCAGGTAGTTCGTTCACCCCATGGCCCGCGGATAGGCTCAAGGGCTACCATAGCTCTGCGTCGTAGCTCCATAATCGGGCATTTCATATACCAGTTCGGGAGGCAAGGCCATGGTGGTTGGCGTTCGTCGGCGTATGCCCAGGCGTCGCAGTGGACACACCACCACCGTCACCATCGGCGCCGAGCGGTTCTACCTCACCGCCAACCAGCGTGACGACGGCATGCCTCGGCGAGGTCTTCATCCACTGGGGCAAGCACGGCACCAGCGCCGCCGGCCTGACTGGCAGCTATGCGGTGGCCCTGTCCCTGGGCTTGCAACACCAGGTGCCGCTGTCGACCTCATCCGCCCCGGGCTTGACCTGATCTTCGTGCCCAACGGGCACACCGACGACCCGGAGATCCCCAGGGTGCGGTCCGCGGTCGACTACATCGCCCGCCGCCTGGCCATCGACTGGCTGCCCTACCCCGAGCGCGCCGCGCTCGGCGTCTACACGCTTACCGAACGCGTCCACCGAGCGAGCACCTGGATCGAGGCCCACGAGCCTTATGCGGGGTGCTCAGCCCGCCAGGAATGACGGCCCTAGCGGGACGACCGTGCCAGCAGCCCGGCGATCATCACCGCGACGAGCTCGCGGATGGTAGCGGTGAAGTCCAGGCGCGACCGGGTGGGCGATCTAGCGGATCTCGGCGGCCAGGCCGGCCAACTTGCTCTCCGGGACGTCGGCGGTGGTGAAGTAGACCAGCATCTGCTCGGGGTGGTCGGCCACCTGCAGTACCGCGTGCTGGAAGGCCACATCGCCGAGGGCCGGGTGGTGCAGGTGCTTGGTCCCGCCGCCGACCGGTGCCACCTCGTACCGCGGCCACCAGCTGCGGACCTCCGGGCTGGCCTGGTGCAACCGCTCGATCAGGTCGGTGAAGTCCGGGTCGTCTAGCCTCCGGGCCGCGGCCGCGCGGAACCGGGCTAGCATGTCGGACGCCTCCTGCTCCCAGTCCACGTAGACCTTCCGCGCCGCCGGGTCGGTGAACATCCACCAGACCATGTTGCGGTCACCGGGTGCACGGGCGGGCCAGTCGGCGAACAACGCCCGGGCGGCCCGGTTCGCCGCCAGCACATCCCACCGCCTGCCTTTTAGGTATGCCGGGAAGGGGTCGAGCCGGTCGACCATCACACCGACTACTGGCACCACCGTCTCGGCCTGCGCCTGGTCATCGGCCGCGGGGGTGATCCCGGCCAGCTGAAATAGGTGGGCGCGCTCGGCCGAACTCAGCCGCAGGGCCCCGGCCAGGGCGGCCACCACCTGCCGGGACGGCCGGACGTCGCGGCCCTGCTCGAGGAACGTGTAATAGGTCGTGGACACGCCAGCCAGCTGGGCCACCTCTTCGCGCCGCAGCCCGGTGGTGCGTCGACGGCTGCCTGCGGGCAGGCCCACGTCGGCTGGGGTCAGGCGATCGCGCCGGGTCCGGAGCAGGTCGGCGAGGTCGTTGCGCGAAGCTGGCGGCCTGGAGCTAGCCACTCGGCTCCGGGAATCTGAGCCATCCGGTCCGTTCGGGATCATGGTACTGAATTTACTAGTAAAAACGTGACCAGAATACTAGTTTACGGACGTGGCATGATGGCCTGCGTGACGATAGCGGACCAGACCTCCAGCATGATGACCCTGCGGGTCAACGGGGCCGTGCACCGGCTCCGCCTAGACCACCGGACAACCGTTCTCGACGCGCTGCGCGAGCATCTCAAGTTGACCGGAACTAAAAAGGGCTGCGACCACGGTCAGTGCGGGGCCTGCACCGTCCTGGTGGACGGTCGGCGGGTCAACAGTTGCTTGCTGCTAGCCGTGACGGCCCAGGGCGCCGAGATCACCACGATCGAGGGCCTGGCCGGACCCGACGGGGAGCTGCACCCGCTGCAAGCCGCTTTCGTCGAGCGCGACGCGCTGCAGTGCGGATACTGCACGCCCGGCCAGATCTGCTCGGCGGCGGCCATGCTCGGCGAGGTCACAGCGGGCTGGCCGAGCGCGGCCAGCGCCAGCCTGACCGGGCCGGTCACGCTGGACTCGGCCGAGACCCGCGAGCGGATGAGCGGGAACCTGTGCCGGTGCGGCGCCTACGTCAACATCGTCGCCGCGATACTGGACGTGGCGGGGGACGGCGCGACCGGTCCGGGACGGGTACCAGCGGGCGGCCCGGTGAAGCCGTTCGGCTATGTCGTGGCGCCCGACCCGGCGGCCGCGGTCGCCATCGTGACCATGCGTCCCGGCGCGGCTTTCCTCGGCGGCGGGACCAACCTGGTCGACCTGATGAAGCTCGGGGTCGTCGCGCCCGACATGCTCGTCGACGTCACCGAGCTGCTGTCCGACCGGATCGAGCGGCAGCCCGAGGGAGGCCTGCGAATCGGCGCGGGGGTGCGCAACAGCGACCTGGCCGCCGACCCGCAGGTGCGCGCCGAGTTCCCGGTGCTGGCCCAGGCGGTGCTGGCCGGGGCATCCGGCCAGCTGCGGAACATGGCCACCGTCGGCGGCAACCTGCTGCAGCGCACCCGCTGCCTGTACTTCCAGGACGTGACCAAGCCGTGCAACAAGCGGACGCCGGGTTCGGGTTGCCCGGCGCGGGTCGGCGATCACCGCAACCTGGCCATCCTGGGCGGGTCGCCGCACTGCGTGGCCACCCATCCCTCCGACATGGCGGTGGCGCTGGCGGTGCTTGACGCGGTGGTGCACGTCGAGGGCGCCGCGGGTCCGCGGGCCATACCCCTCAGCGGGTTTTACCGGCTGCCGGGCGACGAGCCGGACCGCGAGACCACCATGGAGCGCGGCGACCTGATCACGGCCGTGGAGGTTCCGGCCCTCGGGTACGCCGGGAACTCGAAATACCGGAAGGTGCGGGACCGGGCGTCATACGCGTTCGGCGTGGCGTCGGTCGCGGCTGCGCTCGATGTCGCCGACGGCGTGGTCCAGGACGCGCGGCTGGCACTCGGCGCGGTGGCTCCCGTGCCGTGGCGCGCGCGTCTGGCCGAACAGGTCCTGGCGGGCCGGCCGGCCACGGCGGAGTGGTTCGGCCGGGCCGCCGACGCCGAACTGGCCGCGGCAGCGCCGCTGCGGGACAACGCTTTCAAGGTCACGCTGGCGCGCAACATCATGGTCCGGATGCTCTGCGTGCTGGCCGGGGTCTCAGCGGGAGACACCACATGAAGGGGCGGGTGGACGGGCCGGACAAGGTCACGGGCCGGGCCAGGTACGCCTTCGAGCACCCGGTGGACGGGGCCGCCTACGTGTGGGCCGTGTCCTCGGTCATCGCTAAGGGGCTGATTCGCTCGGTCGACGCGTCGGCCGCCTTGGCGTTGCCGGGCGTGCTCGCCGTGATTACCCCGGACAACGCGCCGCGACTACCCGGAAGCGGCGATCCGGAGCTCGCCCTGTTCCAGTCCCGGGCTGTCGCTTACCGCGGGCAGTTCGTGGCCGCGGTGGTGGCGGACACGCTCGAGACGGCGAGGGAGGCGGCCGGCCAGGTCAGAATCGAGTACCAGCAGGCGGCACACGACGTGACGCTTACCCAAAGCCACCCGGGACTGTACAAGCCGGACTACGTCAACCCGCGCTCCGAGACCGATACCGCGGTTGGCGACTTCGACGGCGCGTTCGCTGCCGCCGCAGTCCGCGTCGACGCGACCTACCGAACTCCCGCCGAGCACAACAACCCGATGGAGCCGCACGCCAGCATCGCGGCGTGGCAGGGGGACACACTGACCTTGTACGACGCGACCCAAGGTCCCTCACGGGCGGCCGGCCAGATCGCCGCCGTGTTCGGGCTCGAGCCCAGCGGCGTGCGGGTGATCGCCGAGCACGTCGGCGGCGGGTTCGGGGCCAAGGGCATGCCGCGGGCCAACGTGGTCCTCGCGGCGATGGCCGCGCGGGTGATCGGGCGGCCGGTCAAGTGTGCGGTTACCAGGCCGCAGATGTTCGCGGTGACCGGCCACCGGGCCCCGTCGATCCAGCGGGTGCGGCTGGGCGCCGGCCCGGACGGCAGGCTCGTGGCGCTGTGCCATGACGTCTTCGATCAGACCTCCACGCTCAAGGAGTTCACCGAGCAGTCGGCGGTGGCCACCAGGCACATGTACGCCGCGCCGCACCGGCGCACCACCCACCGTGTGGTCCGGCTTGACGTGCCCACTCCGTCCTGGATGCGAGCGCCAGGTGAGTGCCCGGGGATGTTCGCTCTGGAATCGGCCATGGACGAGCTGGCCGAGGCCTGCGGCATCGACCCGGTGGACTTGCGGATACTGAATGAGCCCGCCGTGCATCCCGAGACCGGCCGGCCGTTCTCCAGCCGCAACCTGGTGTCCTGCTTGCGCGAGGGCGCCGCGCGGTTCGGCTGGGCTGGCCGTGATCCGGCGCCCGGCGTACGGCGCCACGGAGCCGGATCCCGATGGCTCACCGGGACGGGCGTGGCGGCCTCGACCTACCCGGCCCGGGCGATGGCCTCACAGGCGCGCGTGAGCGTATCTCGTTTCGGCCGGTACCAGGTATCGATCGCGGCGGTGGACATCGGGACCGGGGCGCGCACCGCCCTGCTGGCGGTCGCGGCCGAGGCCCTCGGCGTGCCCGAGGCGGCTATCGACCTGTCTATCGGCGACAGCGCGCTGCCGCCCGCGATGATCGCCGGCGGCTCGATGGGTACAGCGTCGTGGAGCTGGGCTGTGGTAAAGGCCTGCCGGTCGCTGCGCGAGCAGGTCCGGGCCCGCGACGGGGCCGTGCCGCCGGGCGGGCTCACCGCGCAGGCTGGCATCGCCGCGGACATCGATGCGCTGCCCGACCACGCCAGGTACTCCTTTGGCGCCCAGTTCGCCGAGGTGCGTGTCGACGCCGACACCGGCGAGGTCCGGGTCCCGCGCCTGCTCGGCGTGTTCGCGGCCGGGCGCATCGTCAGCCCGGATCAGGCCCGGTCCCAGTTCATCGGCGGGATGATCATGGGCCTGTCCATGGCGCTGCACGAAGAGAGCGCGATGGACCCGGAGTTCGGCGACTACCCCAATCACGACCTGGCCGGATACCACATCGCGGCGCACGCCGATGTGCAAGACATCGAGGCGGTGTGGATCGACGAGGACGAGCCGGAACTCGGGCCGATCGGTGCCAAGGGGATCGGCGAGGTCGGCATCGTGGGCACCGCCGCCGCGATCGCCAATGCGGTGTACCAAGCCACCGGAAGGCGGGTCCGCGACTTGCCCATCCGGCTGGACAAGCTGCTCAGCTAGGTCAGCTCCGGTCGCAGCGCGGTGACCTGCTGGGCGAGCCCTGCATGAGCCCAAGGTCGACACGTTTCAGCCGCAGTAGGACCGCCGGCAAACCCCGTTAACTCGCTGCGCTGCGCTGCTGGGGCGGTCGGCTGATCCTGGCGGCGAACAGGTCACGGAGGCTGACCACGCCGTGGACGCGCCGCCCTTCCACGATGGGCAGGTGGCGGAAGCCGTTCAGGAGCATGATCTGGGCGGCGTCCTCGACCGGCGTGTCCGGGCCCGCTGACTGGGGGTCCTTGGTCATCCAGGCCGACACCGGCATCGTGGTGAGGTCTGACCCTGATGCCGCGGCCTTGAGCACGTCGCGCTCGGTGAGGATGCCGGACAGGAAGGGGCCCTGCATGACCAGGGCCGAGCCTACTTTCTCGCGCACCATCGCGGCGGCGGCCTCGGCTACCGGACTGTCCGGGCTGGTCGATACCATCCGCGCGTGCATCAGGTCGCCGACCGTGAACGGCCGGCGGCGGTGCTCAGCCACTTTCGCCGATTTCGAACAGCTCAGACTCGTCGTGCGGAGAGGACGGCCCGGCGAGCTCTTCGGACAGCAGCCGCCACAGCGAACCCGCCCACCCGGACAGCTGCGGCCACCGCATCCAGAACAGCTGGAGGGTCGTCTCGTCAAACTGGGTGTGCGCCTGCTCAGGGGATACCGAGTGAGTGAAATCCTCGAGCTGGTGCATCAGGTCGAGGAATCGGTCGGCGCTGCTATCCATCCAATCACCTCCAGGGGAAGCTGCGGGGGTCGGCCAACCAGGGGCGGCCGGCAGACATCGGGAGACGCCAAGTGGGGGGATCCATACCCCGAAAGCACCGTGCGCAAGAGGGCAGTCGCTGCTTATTTTTCCTCGCCGCGGGCGAAAGGTATAGACCCTCGGGCAAACTGGCCCGACAAACGGTCACGACTGAGGGCCGTTGGCTTAGGCGCGCCTCGCCTGAACACCGACCATTCCCTAGCTGTTACTTAGCGTAGTTACATTTGATCTTTCGGTAGTGTAGGGGGCAGGTTCATGGTTGACATTGCCGGGATCAGGGGTAAGTTGCTGATCAGTCCAGCACCGGGCTCGCTAGCCGGACCGGCAAGCTCATCAGGTTCGGGCTACGTCATGGCGGGGGCGCCCGCAGCCAGCCGCCCCTGGGCCGGGCGTGGCGCCAGAACGGGCAGGAAGGGCCTGCTGCGCTCATCCGGCTGGACGGGGGGTTGGGCCTGGAAAGGGCCCGGGCACCCAGTAGACAACGGGGACTAAGCCCGTGGCCAACGGGACGGCCTCCGGTCCGAAGGCGCTGCCCGGGTCCTTTTCTTCGCGGAGAAGCGGGGAAGCCCAGACGCGCACGGGGCAGCTCAGGCACGAATCTGAGGGTAGGTTCGTTATTTGCTGAAAACCAATGTTCTGCTGGAGGCAAGTAGCGGGCGGCGGCAGCATCCGGGGAAATCGCGTCAGCCGGTGGAGGCCAGCGCGCGGATATCATGGCCTGCACTGTCCGTGACTAAGCACCGGCTGTTAACCAACACAGCGATAGGCAGGGGTCGTGACTGAGCCAAACCCGTCCGCTCAGCCGTCGGCTCCATCCGCCATGCCGTCGGCGGGCCGGATCGTCATCGTGATGCCGACGTACAACGAGCGGCAGAACCTGGAGTCCATCGCGGGCCGGGTGCGAACGGCGCTGCCGGCGGCGGACCTGCTGGTCGTGGACGACAACAGCCCGGACGGGACCGGGGACATCGCGGACAAGCTGGCCGAGGCCGACCCGCACGTGCAGGTCATGCACCGGACCGAGAAGGCGGGACTGGGCAAGGCCTACATCGCGGGGTTCGGCTGGGCGCTCGAGCGCGGTTACGACGTGATCGTGGAGATGGACGCCGACGGCTCGCACCAGCCCGAGCACCTGCCCAGCCTGGTCGGCGCGCTGATCACGCGGACCTGTCCATCGGGTCGCGGTGGGTGCCCGGCGGCAAGGTGGTCAACTGGCCGAAGTCCCGCGAGGCGCTGTCCCGCGGCGGCCAACATCTACACCCGGCTCATGCTCGGCCTTGCGCGTCCGCGACGCGACCGCGGGATTCCGCGCCTACCGGGCCGCCACGCTGCGAACGATCAGCCTGAGCCAGGTGGAATCGACCGGGTACTGCTTCCAGATCGACCTGACGATCCGGGTCGCCCAGGCGGGCCTGAAGATCGTCGAGGTGCCGATCACGTTCGTGGAACGCGAGCACGGCGCTTCCAAGATGAGCAACAGCATCATCATGGAAGCGTTCTGGCGGGTCGCGCAGTGGGGCGTAGCCCAGCGGCTCCGTCAGCTCCGTCGTCCCCGCGACGCTAAGAGCAACCAGGCGAGACAGGTAAGGCTAGGCAGTGACCTGGCCGCTAAGCGCTACGGCGGTGCGGGCGGCTGGTGTCCTGGTCGCGGTCGGTGCTCCGGCGCTCCCTGATGACCTCGAGGCGCTCGGCGAGCACAGCCTCAAGATCCTCGACCGTGCGGCGCTCCATGAGCATGTCCCAGTGGCTGCGCGGCGGCTTGGCCTTCTTCGGTGACGGGGATTCCCCGGTGGCCGCGATCGCGATCGCGCCGCAGACACGGCACTCCCACGTCGGGGGAAGTTCCGCCTCGGCGGCGAAAGGCACGCTAAAATGGTGCCCGTTAGGGCAGTCAAAAGCGACGTCCTGACGGGGCGCCAGGTCGGTATTCCTGTCATTTTCGTAGCTCGTCGCACCGAGCCGGGTGCCGCGAAGTGCGCGTTCGGCCATGCTTGCTGCCTCCCAGGCGGTCAGCGGTCTTATTGAGCAACGCTGAATACCCGGACAAGATTCCCCTTGAGAGCGTTACCCAATCGTATTTCGGCAGAAAGATCGCGGTTACCTGCTCCGGAGGTCCGCTGCTACGGCCCGCGGGGGTGCCACTGACCTCGCTCGATGAGGACCTCGCGGAGCGTCTCGATGTCGTCGGTCATGATCCCGTCGGCGCCCAGATCCAGCAGACGGCTCATCTCGGCCCGGTCGTTGATGGTCCATACGTGCACATCCAGGCCGAGGGCGTGGGCGCGGCGCACGAACGACGCGGAGGCTACCCTCGCCGGTACCTGGGCGCAGCGCACCTGCCAGTGCGCCAGCCTGCGGGCGAGCAGGCCCGGCTGCCGCCGCTCGCGCGTGCGGCGCCGGTCGTGCAGGGACGGCGGCGATCACGGCCGGCGAGGTCGCCATGCACACCGGCCGGTCGAGCAGCCCGCGCGCGGCCCGCAGCCTGCTGCCGGAGAACGAGGTCACGCACACCCGGTCCCAGGCCCCGGTGCGGCGCAGCACCTCGGCCAGCAGCGCGATGCCCGGCTCGTCCTTGAGGTCGATGTTGAAGCGCGCGTCAGGCCAGGCGCCGAGCAGGTCCTCGATCAGCGGTATCGGCTCCGAGCCCGCCACCCGCAGCGCGCTGACCTCGCGGTAGGTCCGCGAGCCGATCGGCCCCGACCCGTCGGTCACCCGATCGAGGGTGCGGTCGTGGAACGCCATGAGCTTCCCGTCCGAGGTCGCGCGGGCGTCGGTCTCCAGGTAGGCGTAGCCGAGCTTGACGGCGTGCTCGAACGCCGTCCAGGAGTTCTCCGGCGCGTGCGCCGCGCCGCCACGGTGCGCGAACGCGTGCGGGCGCGGGTAATCGAGGAACGGTACCGGCACGATCGCTAGTATGCCCGTTCCCGGCGGTGACCTGGTGAACTGGGGATGTCCGGCCGGTGGCGGTCTAGCCGGGAGCCCACCCCCGGCGGCGGGCCTCGGCCATCGCGACGGCTGCCGCCACCGCGACGTTCAGCGACCCGACCCGGCCGGACTGCGGGATATAGGTGACCGCGTCGGCGACGGCCAGCAGCGCCGCTGTGCAGCCGTGGTCCTCGTTGCCGATGGCCAGGCAGACGTCGCCGTCCAGCGGCGCCTCGTGCAGCGGGACCGCGCCGGTGGCCAGTTCGACCACGACCACCCGCAGGCCCGCGGCCGCCGCCGCCTTGGCCGCGGTGACCGGGTTGGGCTCCAGCGTGGCCTCGACCAGCCGCTGCGTGCCGAGCGCGGTCTTGGCCACGCCGCGGATGGCCGAGCGGGGCCGTGTTGCCGCACAGCCACAGGTGCTCGGCGCCGAACGCGGCGGCCGAGCGGACGATCGAGCCCACGTTGAACGGCTGGGCCACCGAGTCGAGCAGCAGGGTCAGCCGCGCGTGGCTGGCCCGGCGCCACTCGCGGTTGAGCCGCTTGACCTCGGTGGGGCGCAGTTGCCGGGGCGCGCCGGCGCCGGAGGGCATGAGCGGGTTCACGGGCGGGTCACCTGGGCCCGTTCGGCCGGAAAATCTACTTGGAGCAGGCGGTAACCGCTCCGTGCGGCGAGCCGCGTCACGGGCCAGCCCTGGCCGGCCAGCCAGCGGTGCAGCGAGTCGGCGCCGAGGTTACGCCCGACGACCAGGTAGGCGGAGGCGGCGGGGCGGCCGGGAGCGAGCCGGGCGAGCCACTGGCCGAGCAGCGCGTGCAGCGCGTCCTTGCCGATCCGGACCGGCGGGTTGGACCAGATCGCGGCGAACCGCGGCGGCAGCGACGCATCGCTGGGGGTGACGCAGCGCACGTTCTCCAGGCCGGCGGCACGCGCGTTCCGCGCGCACAGCTCGAGGGCGCGCTCGTTGACGTCGACCGCCCACACCGTGGCGCCGGGCGACCGCTTGGCCAGCACGCAGGCGATCGGGCCGTAGCCGCAGCCCAGGTCGAGCAGGTCGCCGGAGGCTGGCGGCGGCGGGGACTCTTCGAGCAGCAGGCGGGTGCCCGGGTCGAGCCGGCCGGGGGAGAACACCCCGGCGTCGGTGGCGAGCTCCAGGTAGACGTCGGGCAGGATCACCCGTACCTGGCCGGGGCGGTGCGGGGCCCGAGGGCGGGCGAGAAGTAGTGCTCAGTCAAGGCGGCAGAACGCTCAGCGCACCGGCACGGTCGGCTGGGCCTGGCCGGTCGAGCGCGGGGTTGATGAACCGGCGGGTGACCCACCGCTCGACGATGAACGTCATGATCGGGATGGTGCCGGCCAGCAGCATGATCACGGTCGGCTTGGTCGCCAGCTGGAGCCTGCGGGACAGCATCCAGGCAACGACCAGGTAGATGATGTACAGGATGCCGTGCACCACGCCGACGTCGTTGGCCACGGCTGGATGGCCCGCCACCTGCAGCGGGATACCGACGAAGCACAAGACCACCAGCACCACGCCGGTCACGTAGGCCATTACCCGGTACCGAAGCACCGCTGCTTTCACGCCTGTCATCTCCTATCGCAGAGTTATCGCAGGCCGTGCCACCGGCCGTGGTGCTTGACCTCTGCGTTGAGCCGCGCCAGGTAAGCGTTGTACGCGCTGAGCTCCTCGTCCTCATTCTCACCGGGTGCGGCGCCCGGCGGCCTGGACGGCCCCGACCGCCTGGACCGCGCTGGCGACCCCGGCGGGCAGGCTCCCCTCGGCGGCGGCCGCCCTGGGATCGGGCATCTCGCCCCGCCTGATCCGGAACTCATCCCTGATCGTCTTGACCCAGAAGACCACGGCGAAGACCGCGAACAGCGGCCACTCGAACGTGTACGCCCAGCTCAGCCCGTTGCCGGCCAGCGCACGGTGAAACTGCCAGTCGCCCAGCCAGAGCATGCCCCAGAAGCAGACCACCATGAGCACGTGCCAGCCCAGCCAGCGGGGCTTGATGAGGAAGTGCCACACGGGACCCGAGCAGGCCTCAGCCGGCACCTCCGGGGCGGCGGCATCCCCCATGGCGGCGGCACCCCCGTAGCCGAGGCGTCCGCTGGGGCGGGAGATATCCGCCGGGCCCGCGTTTTCCATGCCACGAGGGTAGCGCTGACGGTAGATAATTCCTGCATGGGTCTGCGCACGGGCTTCACCGCATACGCCAAGCGGCTGCCTGACCGGCTCGACGACCTGCACGGCCCCTGGCAGGGAACCGTCGTGCTGCCGGTGCACCTGACCTGGCATCAGCTCCGGGAGTTCGATGTCGCCAAACAGAAGCCCAGGCTCCTGCTGTACAGCATCGTGATCAGTCAGGGGCGCCGGAACGACGTGGCCCGCTTCCTCAACGCGCAGCGGCTGTGCGAGGACTGGCCGCAGCTGAGCCCGCTGGTCAGCAACAGGATGCGGCGGGCCTGCGAGCGCAAGCTCGGCCTGCGCCCGCCCAGCGCTCCGTAATAAGCTGCAGGCTCCGTAAAGCTGCATAGGCGATAGTCCAGGAAATCCCAGGGGAGCTGGATGCAGGCCTTGGCGTGGCTCGGTTTCGCCGTCGGTATGACGCTGTTGCTGCTCACCGGATCCAGTGTCATCAAGACCCTGCTGATCCCGCGCAATCTGCAGTTCGGCCATCGGCACCGCGGTCTCGCGTTCGGTGCGGGCGGTATACCGGCTCGTGACCAAGAAAATCGACGACGTGTACCGGCGCGAGCGGATCATGGCCAGCACCGCCCCGACCTACCTGTTCGTGCTGCTGGTCTGCTGGATTGTCTGCCTGTACTTTGCCTACGCGCTGCTGCTGCTGCCGTTTACCGACGACAGCGTGGACCGGGCGCTGCGGCTGTCCGGCTCGTCGCTGTTCACCTTGGGGTTCGCCACGCCTGCCGGTGCGGAGCCGTACGGCATCGTGTTCGCCGCCGCCATCAGCGGCCTCGGCGTGATCGCCCTGATGATCGGCTACATGCCGACCCTGTACGCGGCCTACAACCGGCGGGAGACGCTGGTCATCATGCTGGAGGCGCTGTCCGGCAAGCCGCCGTGGGGCCCCGAGCTGCTGGCCCGGCAGCAGCTGATCAGGAACACCTCCTACCTGCCGCGGCTATACGAGCGGTGGACCGAGTGGGCGCCGATATCTCCGAGAGCCACACCACCTACCGCACGCTGATCTACTTCAGGTCCCGGTACCCCGAACAGGCCTGGCCGCTCGCCCTGCTGGCGGTGCTCGACGCCGCCGCGCTGCACCTGTCGCTGAACCCGGAGTCGGCGCCCGCGGAGATCAGGCCGCTGCTGCGGGTGGGATACATCACCATGCGCGCGATCGCGGGCAGCCTGGGCATCGAGGTGAGCGACGACCCGCACCCCGATGATCCGCTGGTGCTGACCCAGGCCGATTTCGACGAGGCGATCCAGCACCTGGCCGAGGCGGGCTGGACGTTCGAGCGGGCGCCTGAGGAGGCCTGGATGCACTTCCGCGGCTGGCGGGTGAACTACGAGACGGCCGCGCACGGCATTGCCGCCCACCTCGACCTGCCGCCTGCGCTGTGGTCCGGGCCGCGGGCGCGCCGCGGCCAGGGGCCGGGACGGCCGAGGCGGCCCGCCCACCGGGAACCCGCCACGCCCGATAATCCCGCCGGATCGCCGCAGGATACCGACACCCCGCTGCGTATGCCAGGCTGATGACATGCGCAAATACGTGATCATGGGCGTGCAGGGCAGCGGCAAGGGCACCCAGAGCCAGCTGCTGGCGTCCGACCTTGACCTCGTGCACATCAGCGTGGGTGACATCTTCCGCTGGAACGTGCAGAACCACACCAAGATGGGCGCGCTGGTCCGGCGCACCATGGCGGCGGGGGAGCTGGTCGGGGACGACCTGGTGGAGTCGGTGGTCCAGGATCGGCTCACCCAGCACGACTGGAACTACGGCTTCATCATCGACGGGTTCCCGCGGAACCGGCGGCAGGCCGAGTTCTTCCTGGAAAGCTACGACATCGACGGCGTCATCGTGCTCGACCTGCCCGATTCCGACGTCCGCCGCCGCGTGCTCAACCGCAGGCTCTGCGCTGACTGCGGCATCAACTACAACCTGATCGACAGCAGCCCGAAGGTCCCCGGCCGCTGCGACTCGTGCGGGGGAGAGCTGGTCACCAGGGAAGACGACACCGAGGAGGCGCTGGCGGTCAGGCTGCGGGACTACCACGAGAAGACCAACCCGGTGCTCGACCTGTTCCGGCGCAAGGAGTACGTCTTCATGGTGGACGCGCGGTCGGCACCCGAGGTGGTCCAGGAGCAGATCAGGAAGTGCCTCGGGCTGCCGCCAAACCAGGGCGAGGGGAGCATGCCGCCCGCCGGGGATCCGCCGGTGCGTGAGATCGCCGTCTTCGGCGGCTCCGCGCACCCGGCGCTGACCGCCGAGATCTGCGCGCACCTCACCGTGCCGCAGCGCCCGGTGCTGCTCAAGCGGTTCGCGAACGACTGCCTGGAGGTCCAGCTGCAGTCCAACTGCCGGGAACGGGACGTGTTCCTGATCCAGCCGCTGGTGCAGCCGGTCCAGGAGCACCTGGTCGAGCTGCTGCTGATGGCGGACGCGGCCCGGGGGCGTCGGCGGCGCGGGTGACGGCGGTGATGCCGCACTACGCGTACGCCCGGTCGGACAAGAAGGACGCGCCGCGGATCTCCATCGGCGGCCGCCTGGTCGCCGACCTGCTGGTCACCGCCGGGGTCGACCGGGTGCTCACGCTGACCCTGCACTCGCCGCAGGTGCACGGCTTCTTCTCGGTGCCGGTCGATCACCTGCACGCGCTGCGCGAGCTCGCCGCGCACTTCCGCGGCCGGGACCTGTCCAACGCCGTGGTGGTCTCGCCCGACCTGGGCAACGCCAAGAGCGCCGCGGCGTTCGCCCGCAGGCTCGGCGTGCCGGTCGCGGCGGGCGCCAAGGAGCGGATCAGCGACACGGAGGTGCGCGATCACCGCCATCATCGGCGACGTGGCCGGCCGGGACGTGATCGTGCTCGACGACGAGATCTCGCGCGGCACCACCGTGTTCGAGCTGCTCGACCGGCTGCGCGAGCCGGGCGCGCGTCGGTCGCCGTGGCCTGCACGCACGGCCTGTTCGCCGACAACGCGCTGGACGAGCTGGCCGCCAGCCGACGTGACCGAGATCGTCTGCACCAACACGGTGCCGGTCTCGGCGCGACGGCGGAGCACGCCAAGCTGACCGTCCTGTCGGTGGCCCCGGCGCTGGCCGAGGCCATCAGCCGGATCCACAACGGCGAGTCGGTCAGCTCGCTATTCGACTCACTGATCCGTATCACTGCGAGGTCGGCCGCTGGCTGTCTCGATGATCCAGGCCAGCACGAGGGCTTCCTCCAGCCACGCGTCGTAGCGGCCGCTGCGGCCGCCGTGACCGGCCTCCATCTCGGTCTTGAGCAGGAACGGGCCGCCCTCGGCCGTCGCGCGCAGCCTGGCCATCCACTTGGCGGGCTCGTGGTAGGTTACCCGCGTGTCGTTCAGGCCGGTCAGCGCGAAGATCGGCGGGTAGGCCTGGCCGGTGACGTTCTCGTACGGCGTGTACGACTTCATGTACGCATAGACCTCGGGGTCGTGCAGCGGGTCGCCCCACTCCTCCCATTCGGTACGGTCAGCGGCAGCGTCGGGTCCAGGATCGTGGTCAGCGCGTCGACGAACGGCACCTGCGCCACGATCCCGGCGAACGCCTCGGGCGCCATGTTGGCCACCGCGCCCATCAGCAGCCCGCCCGCCGAACCGCCCCGGGCGACCAGCCGGCCCGCCGAGGTCCAGCCGTGGGCGGCCAGGTGCCGGGCGCACGCGATGAAGTCGGTGAACGTGTTCTTCTTATGCAGCAGCTTGCCGTCGGTGTACCAGGACCGGCCCATCTCGCCGCCGCCCCTGATGTGCGCGATCGCGTAGACGAAACCCCGGTCGAGCAGCGACAGCACCGGGATGGAGAAGGCCGGGTCCCGGGAGATCTCGTAACTGCCGTAGCCGTACAGCAGGCACGGCGCGCGTGCCGTCCCGCGGCGTGCCCTTGCGGCACACCAGCGAGATCGGCACCCGGGTGCCGTCGGCGGCGACCGCCCACTCCCGGTGCTGCTCGTAGTCGTCCGGCCGGTACTCGGTGCCGTCCGGCGCGGGGAGTACCGGCTGGCGCTTGAGCAGGGTGAGCTCACCGGTGGCCATGTCGCAGTCGTAGACCGAGCCCGGGGTCACCAGCGAGGTATAAGACAGCCGGAACCGGCTGGCCTGGAACTCGGGGTTGTTTCCCGGCCCGACCCGGTAGACCGGTTCGGCGAAGGCGACCTCGTGCTCGCCGTCCTTCCGCAGGATCCGCAGGCCGGTCAGGCCGTCGCGGCGGAAGTACACCACGGTGTAGTCCGCGAACGCGTCCACGCCGAGCAGCCGGGTATCGGCCCGGTGCGGGACCAGCGGGGTCCAGGTGGCCGGATCGGCCAGCGCGGCCGTGGCGATCTCGAAGTTCTCCGCGCCGTCGTTGTGCAGGATGAGCAGATGGTCCCCGGCGTGCTCCACGTCGTAGTCCACGCCCTGGCGGCGCGGCGCCACCACGCGGAACTCAGCCGTCAGGCGTGGCCGCGTCCAGCAGCCACACCTCGCTGGTCAGCACGCTGGCCGACTTGATCATCAGGTAGCTCTCGCTGCGGGTCAGGCTCACGTAGACGTGGAAGCGCTCGTCCGGCTCCTCGAACACCATGGTGTCCGCCCCCGCTGGCGTGCCGATCCGGTGTCGCCAGACCCGGTACGGCCGCCAGGCGTCGTCCACAGTCGTGTAGAACACGGTGGAGCCGTCCAGGGACCACGCGCAGCCGGCGTAGGTGTCCGGGATCTCGTCCGGCAGCGTGGCTCCGGTGGCCAGGTCCTTGATCCGGAGCGTGAACCGCTCGTTGCCCGCGAAGTCGGTGGAGTAGGCCAGCCAGCGCTGGTCAGGGCTGGTCCGGAACGTGCCGAGGCTGAAGAAGTCGTGGCCGACGGCGAGCTCGTTGCCGTCGAGCAGCTCTTCCTCCCCGTCGAGCGGCTTGCCGTCCGCGGGGATCGGCGGGATGACCTCGCCGGGCCGGACCGCGCGGCGGCAGTGCACCGCGTACTGCTTGCCCTCGACCGTCCTGGAGTAGTGCCACCAGCCGCCCTTGCGCACCGGGACGGACAGGTCGCTCTCCTGGGTGCGCGCCTTGATCTCGGTGAAGATCTGCTCCCGCAGCGGGGCCAGGTGGGCCGTGGCCGCCTCGGTGTAGGCGTTCTCGGCCCGCAGGTAGTCGATCGTGTCCGGGTCGTCTTTGTCCGCGAGCCAGGCGTACTCATCGATCACGGTGTCGCCGTGGAAGGTGCGCGGGCTGGGGATCTGCTTGGCCTCAGGCGGCTCGATGCTCATGAAGGCCCAGTCTAACGACGAGCCGGCGGGCGGCCCTGGCACCATAGAGCCGTGCGAGGACATCTGCTGCTCACGAACTGCCTCCAGGACGAGGTCACCCGCCCGAACATCGAGCTGGCCCTGAAAGAGGACAAGCTGCTCTGGCTGGACCTGCAGGACACCGACGACGAGACGCTGACGCTGCTGCGCGAGGTGTTCAAGCTCCACCCGCTCGCGATCGAGGACGCCAAGGAGTTCCACCAGCGGCCGAAGGTCGAGGACTACGACGACTTCGTCTCCCTGGTCGCCTACGGCGCGCGCGGCCTGGACGAGCCGCTGGCCGAGGTGCACTGCTTCTACGCCGAGCATTTCCTGGTCAGCGTGCACCGCGACGAGGTGCCCGCCATCGACGACGCCTGCCATACGCTGACCCGGCTGCCCACCGACCGGCGGCTGGTGGCGCTGTACCGACTGCTCGACGCCCTGGTGGACAGCGATGTTCCCGTTCCTGGCCGCGATGGACGACCGCATCGACGACCTGCAGGACCAGATCTTCGAAAGCCCGAAGGAAGAGCAGCTGGCCGCGCTGTTCGTGCTCAAGCGCCAGCTCGTGGACATGCGCAAGCTGGTCACCCCGCAGCGGGACATGGTGTCCTCGATGCTGGCCGGGGTGGTCCCGATCCCCGGCATGACCGCGGAGACCGAACGGTACGTCCGGGACCTGTACGACCACCTGATCCGGATCAGCGACATGGTGGACAGCTACCGCGACCTGCTCAGCGGCTCGCTCGACGCCTACATGTCGATGGTGTCCAACCGGCTCAACGACGTGATGAAGCAGCTGACGATCATCGCCACCGTGTTCCTGCCGCTGTCGTTCCTGACCGGGTTCTTCGGCCAGAACTTCGCCTGGCTGGTGACGCGGATGGGTTCCCTGGGCGCCTTCCTCGGCCTGGGCATCGGCACCGAAGTCCTGGCGGTCGTCGCCCTGGTCACGCTGTTCCGCCGCCGGGGCTGGATGGGCAAGGGCCGCAGATCTTAAGACCTTTATGGCCGAACGGGCCGTGGTGCGTGCCTTGCCGCCAGCGGTCCCCCCTGCGGGCGGGGCGAATCCGCACCGATAGCCTTTCCTGTGAAGCTTGGTGCCTGCTGCAGAAGGGCGGTTTCGTGACGGAGTGGTCACAGGTTCCCGCTGTCGCGCGGCCGTTGCCTGAGCCCGAGCCGCAGCCGGTGCTGGCGCCGCTCACCGCGCCGCGATCTTCCTGGTGCTGACGATCGAGCCCGGCGGGGAGGCGGCCGTCAGGGACCTGCTCGGCGACTGGGCCGGCCTGCAGCGGGCGGTCGGCTTCCGCGCCCCGGGCCCTCCGCTGGCCTGCGTCGCCGGCATCGGGTCGAGCGCCTGGGACCGGCTGTTCTCCGGCCCGCGCCCGGCCGAACTGCACCCGTTCCGCGAGCTCACCGGGACGGTGCACCACGCCCCCTCCACGCCGGGCGACCTGCTGTTCCACGTCCGGCACGAGCGGATGGACCTGTGCTTCGAGTTCGCGCCCAGGCCATGGCGCAGCTGGCCGGGGCGGCCACCGTGGTGGACGAGGTGCACGGATTCCGGTACTTCGACGAGCGCGACCTGCTCGGCTTCGTCGACGGCACCGAGAACCCGGTCGGCGCCGCGGCCGGGACGGCGGCGCTGGTCGGCGATGTCGATCCCGGGTTCGCTGGCGGCAGCTACCTCATCGTGCAGAAGTACGTGCACGACATGGCGGCCTGGAACGCCCTGACCACCGAGGACCAGGAGAAGGTGATCGGGCGCACGAAACTGTCCGACATCGAGATGCCGGACGACGTCAAGCCGGCCAACTCGCACGTCGCCCTGAACACCATCGAAGATCCCGACGGCACGGAGCGGCAGATCCTGCGGGCCAACATGCCGTTCGGCGAGGTGGGGCGGGGGGAGTTCGGCACCTACTACGCCGGTTACGCGGCCACCCCGAGCGTGACCGAGCAGATGCTGGTCAACATGTTTATCGGCGACCCGCCAGGCAACTACGACCGCATCCTTGATTTCTCCACGGCGATCACCGGCGGCCTGTTCTTCGCGCCGTCGGCGGACTTCCTTGACGACCTCCCCGATCCGCCAGGCCCGGCTGGTTCCGAAGCGGTCGGCCGGGTCGGCGGATAACGGTTCCCTGGGCATCGGCAGCTTGAAGAGGAGCACTCAGCCATGAACAACCTGCATCGCGAGCTCGCCCCCGATTTCCGATGCCGCCTGGGCGAGCATCGAGGAGGAGGCGCGCCGGACCTTCGAGCAGCATGTGGCCGCCCGCCGGGTGGTGGACCTGACCGGGCCCGAGGGCCAGGAACTGGCCAGCGTGGGCACCGGCCACCTGAGCGACATCGAGGCGCCCGCGGACGGGGTCATCGCCCGGCTGCGCACCGCGCAGCCGCTCGTCCAGCTCCGCGTCCCGTTCACGGTGGGCAGGCAGGACGTGGACGACGTGGAGCGCGGCGCGCAGGACTCCGACTGGCAGCCGGTCAAGGACGCGGCCAAGAAGATCGGCTTCGCCGAAGACCGCGCCGTGTTCGAGGGCTACCCGGCCGCCGGGATCGCCGGGGTCAGGAAGAGCTCCTCCAACCCGGCGCTCACCCTGCCCGCCGAGGCCCGCGACTACCCGAACGCGGTCAGCCAGGCGGTGAGCTCACTGCGGCTGGCCGGGGTGGGCGGCCCGTTCTCGCTGCTGCTGTCCGCCGACGCCTACACGATGGTGAGCGAGACCTCCGACCACGGCTACCCGATCCGCGAGCACCTGGCCCGCGTCATCGACGGCGAGATCATCTGGGCGCCCGCCATCGACGGCGCGTTCCTGCTCTCCGCCCGCGGCGGAGACTTCGAGCTGCGCCTCGGCCAGGACCTGTCGATCGGCTACCTCTCCCACGACGCCGACACCGTCCAGCTGTACTTCCAGGAATCCCTGACCTTCCTGGTCTACACCGCCGAAGCCAGCGTGGCCCTGGGCGCCGCCCGCGGCTAGCCCTGAACCTCGCCGCGCCCAGCGGTCACTCGTACCGGGTGGGCGGGAACGGGTGGCGCTCGTCGACGGGCCCTAGCTCGCCCTTGTCGTCCTGGCGCCGGAACTCGGCTCGCTCTTCCTGCCAGTCCTCGTTCAGGGTGATGTCCTCGGGCTGCGGCGGGGTGTCCGTGGCCGGCGGCACCTCGTCAGGGTCGTAGGCGTCGAGTCCGGCGGCGACCCGCTCTTCCTCGGTGAGGCGGGCGAGCTGGTCGTCGTCGAGGCGCTGGGACGCGCCTGCGTGCTCGCGGCGGTCCCGGTGGAACCGCTCAGCGAAGTCGTCTTGCTCTGACATCGCGCCTCCTGCGGTATTGGCGGTGTGGTCTAAGTTACCCCGCCACGGCCCACCTGCCACCTCCCTCGTGGGTAGTGGACTTCGAGGTCCTAGCCGCGACCATGTTGTCGCATGACCCCGGTGAGCGACGGCTATATTAGTATTCGTCTGAATTACGTTAAGTAGCCTGTGGATGAGTTGTGCATAACCCGGTGGATAACCGCCGCCACGCGCGGATAACCGCCGACGTTCTGTGGACATTGTGTGGATAAGGAAAAAACTTAAAATGAACCGCCGCAGACTCTTGCGCGACACTGGGGAAGGCAGTAGAAATGCTCTCACCGCTGGAAACGGGCACCATCCGGGGCAACCCCGGGACGTGAGAAGAGTCAGGAAACTGGCCTTCGCGCGGGTGACTGGCCCCGGCGGGCGGCACGCGACGCCAGGCAAGCCGGGCAACTGGCCCACTGAGCGTGGCGAGGCCGGGCAAGGCCCCCTCCATCTCATACATGGAGGGGGCCTTGTTCATTCTGCCCCGATAAGTTTGAACAAAATCCTCCGCGAGCCTACGGTGGGAGTAAGCCCGGACTGATTCGGGTGGCGGCTTCGCTGCTGGCGCACGCCATGAGACGTCGCCGATCCCGCCGCCGGAAGCTGGTACGGCCGAGCACGCGTCCCCTCGCGTCATCGGGTGTCCGCCCGGCGGCGCGGCTCGTCCGTCGCAGGCGGTTCCCGTTCATTCGCACCAGTGCGCTGCTCACGGTGATCGGCGTGATGCGGCTAGCACAGATCGCCCGCGCGCACTGGCGGACCAGCCTGGGACTGTCTGGTGTGCTGCTTGAGATCCTGGGCCACTCCCTGTTCACCGGCCCGGCCCGGGGCGCTGTCGGCCTTCTGGGCCTGGCCGCCATCCTCGTCGCCTTGCTGAAGAGCGCGGGCCCGGCCAGCGGCCGTGGCACCGCGCCGCCGCAGGCCGGCGTGGCGATGGCACGGCTGAGGACACGCGGGCAGCGGCACCGCGGGTAACGCCGATCGGTTCCAGCGCGCGCGCAGGTCGGGCGGCTTGCGGAAGACCAGGCCGCGCGGCGCGCTGGGGTACCGGGGATCCAGGCGCAGCCGGGGGAGCCGGGCGAGCAGGGTTTCGATGGCGACCTGCGCCTCCAGCCGGGCCAGGTGGGCGCCGAGGCAGAAATGCGGGCCGTGCGCGAAGGCCAGATGGCGTCCAGCGTTGGGACGGCGGACGTCGAACAGGTCGGGCTCGGCGAAGACCGCCGGGTCGCGGTTCGCTCCGGCGATGGACACCGTGACCTGGTCACCGGCCCGGATGCCGGCGCCGCCGAGCCGGGCGTCCCTGGTCGCGTACCGGTCGACGACCGCCGCGGCCGGCTCGAGCCGCAGCGACTCCTCGACCGCCGCCGGC
The DNA here is from genome assembly GCA_963712835.1 of uncultured Alphaproteobacteria bacterium. Lineage (GTDB taxonomy): Bacteria > Pseudomonadota > Alphaproteobacteria > ATCC43930 > CGMCC-115725 > DATARH01. The sequence goes on from CAVQJJ010000006.1 coordinate 511,670, forward strand.
ACCAGGCCGGGGTCGGCGAGCACCAGCTCAAGCTGGGCGGGGAGGAGAGCAGGTGCAGCAGGGCGTTGGCGATCATGCCTTCGGTGGTCTCGATCCCGCCGAACATCATGACCGCCGCATTCGAGATGGCCTCCGCCTCGGTCAGCGGTCCGGCCTGCGACAGCAGGGAGGCAGACTCCGGCGCCGCGATCACTTCACGCAGGCTGGCGGCGAGCTCGGCGAACGCCGCTGTCCCGGCCGGACCCGGGTCGCCGGCCTGGGCCGTCGCGGCTTCGGCCTGCACCGCGGCCACGATTCCGTCGTACCAGGCCAGGACCCGGCCTGGATCGGCCGGGCCAAGCCCGAGCGCCTCCGCCATGACCGCGACGGCCAGCGGCCCGGCCACGGTCCGGCGCAGTTCGGCCGCACCGCGCGGCTCGATGGCCGACACCAGGCGGCCGGTCTCGGCCCAGGTGAACGAGGCGAGCCGCGCGTGAACCTCGTCGCGCCGGAAGGCGCGGTTGAACGGACCCCGGTGGCGCGCGTGCTGCGCGCCGTCCAGCGAGAGCATGCTGGGCCCGACCACCTTGGCCGTGGAGAAACGAGGGTCATCGACCGTGAACGTCCGCGCATCACGCAGGACCTCCACGGCCAGGTCGTACCCGGTGACGAGCCAGGCGCCGAGGACGCGGGCACCCAGCTGACCGGCGCGGCGGCCCGCAGCCGGGCCAGCGCCGGATGCGGATCGGCCTCCAGATCGGCCAGCGTGACCAGGGCAGCTGGCGTGTTCGATGCGGGCACGTTAGAACACGACGGCCCCGGCCCGTCCGGCCGCGCTGGCCAACAGGAAGGCGAGTGCCGAGGTGGAGAAGATCGTCGAGACGGCCAGCGTGCCACCCAGCCCGTTCGGTATCATATTATTTTGAATTTATATTCGAAAAATGAGACGGTTCGGGCCAGCCGGGGAGCGGCCCGGGCCAGGTAGGTTGTGCGGATGGCGGCACACGTGCGGATCCTGCTCATCTCCGGCAGCACCAGGCGCGGGCAGGTAACACGGCGGCGCTGCGGACGGTGCAGGCGATGGCGCCGGAGGGGATCACGGCGGAAATGTATCCCGGACTCGCGTTGCTGCCTGCCTTCAGCCCGGACGAGGATGAGCGTCCGCCGGGGCCGCGGCGGATCCAGGGAGCGGATCGCCGCGGCCGACGCGCTGCTGTTCTGCACGCCGGAATATGCGGGCACGCTGCCCGGCAGCCTGAAGAACCTGCTCGACTGGACGGTCGGCGGCGGCGAGATCTACGGCAAGCCCGTCGGCTGGATCAACGTCGCTATGGGCGGCCGGGGCACGGGCGCCGAGGAGCATCTCGCCATGGTGTTGCGTTACGTCGGCGCGGTCGCCGTCGAGCGGGCCTGTGTACGCGTGCCCGTCCCGCGTGAGCGGCCGGGCCCGACGGCATCATCGCGGACCCGGAATCCGCGCCGCGTTCGGGGCTGCGCTGGCGGCGCTCGCGGACCGCGCTCGCGGCTAGGTGGCCATCCCGGGAACCCGGAGCACCTGGAGGCCAACGTGGCCGCGGGCGCGCTGCGGCTCACGCCCGAGGAAATGGCACAGAGGAATGGCACTGAGGAAATGACCTGCTAGTACTCCAGCCGTAGATCGTTATGTGCCCTGTTTTGGGGCTGGCTGCGGCGGCGGAATCATAGGTGGCCTCAGCGCACCATCTGGGTAGAGTTGGGCGGTGCCCGAGCTGGAGCAACTGCGTGCTGGCCATGCCCCGGCGGTCCTGGCCTTCGAGCTGGTGAACCGCGCCTACTTCGCTGCTTCGGTCTCTGACCGGGGCGATGAGTTCTTCGACCAGTTCCCCGACCGGCACAGCGCCTTGCTGGCTGAGCAGGAGGCCGGCATCTGCGCCTTCTACGTACTGGTCGCTGATGACGGCTCGGTTCTGGGCCGGTTCAACCTGTACGACGTCGAAGACGGCACTGCCGTACTCGGCTACCGGGTCGCGCAGCAGGTCGCCGGCCGCGGCGTGGCGACCAGGTCGGTCCGGGAGCTGTGCCGGATTGCGGCGGCGCGGCACGGGCTGCGCACACTGCGGGCGGCCACCTCCCACGGCAACGCCGCGTCCCAGAAGGTGCTGGCCAAGGCCGGGTTCGTCCCGGTTGGCCCGGCCACCCGGCTGATCTCGGCGGTAAGTCAGGCACCTGGTACCAGCGCGACCTCCAGCCATGAACGTTGACGTGCTGGCGGGCTGGCGGTCGCTCCAGGCCGCCGCCGGCCAGCGCCTTGGTGACCAGGGCGCGGGAGCGGGCCACGGCGTCCTGCCAGAGCGCATGGAGCTGCTCCGGACGGGCCTAGGCGGAGCTGGAGAGCGCCTGCCGTACGCGCCGCGGTTCAATATCCGTCAGCTGACCGATGTCTTGCACTGCAAGTTGCAGCAGCATTTTCGATGCAACGAGCATTGAGCAGGTCAGCCGAGGAGCCGGATAGACATGATGACACCGACCCGTCCGACCGAACTACACCAGCGTCGCGTCCGGCTGACCAGGGAACCAGCTGCGGCGGCCGAAGCTCGCAGCCAGGTTCGCGCGATCATCTGTGCCTGGAAGATCCCTGTCGATCCCGACATCGCGGTCCTGCTCACGAGCGACATGGTGACCAATTCCATCGTGCATGGGGATGGTAAGACCATCACGCTTGCCATCAGGTGCTCCTTCGGTCATCTGCGCATTGACGTCTACGACGCGTCGCGTTCCCTGCCGATGGCGGTGAACGAACCAGCCGTTACGAAGACCGGACCCGGGCTGGTACTGGTCGCCGCCCTGTCGACCGAATGGGGCTCTTTCCTGACCCCTGCGGGCAAGGTCGTGTACTTCACGCTCGCGTTCCAGGCCGATCTGCCTTCGGGCAGCGAACGCGCGGCCGCAGGGGAGACATGGAGACTGTGAGCCGTGGACCCGTCTGCCTCGCCGTCCCCACGAGCTGCACATCTTGGGAAAGACACCAACCAGTGAAGGGGGTAACGTGAGACGCACCACGCTCAGGAGTCCGTACGAACGGCCGAGTTCAGGTTTTTACTGGATTAAGAGCTCTCTGAGTTACGCCAACGGCAACTGCGTCGAGGTGGCGAGCCTGCCCGGTGGCGAGATCGGCGTTCGTAACAGCAGGGACTCCGGAGGGCCGGTCCTTCGGTTCACGCCGAACGAGTGGCATGCTTTTCTCGGAGGCGTACGAAACGGGGAATTCGACCGTTTCTACAGGTAGCGCCGACCAGACCAGGGCATCAACATAGTCATCGGCATGATCTTGCCAGGCAGTGACGCCGAACATCCACGGGCGGCGCCGGTCGGCCGCGGCATTGTGCCGCGCGGATCAGGGGACTTCGACAGCTTAGCGCTGGTGTCTGCGAGCACCATCGGGGTGAAGATCCTCGGGGAGGGTCGGCTCGGAAGTGCGGCGGCGGCCACGGGCCGTTCTCCTTTGCCCTGCAATTTCGGGAAACGCGAGATTTGCTGGCTACTCCGCAAATAACGTGACGGTAACGGCATACTTGGCGACCGCCCGCCAAACTGACAGATGATGCCTATGTGACTCGACGGGCGGCCTTTGTCTCGAGCTACAGAAGGAGCAACTTGTTATGGTTACGGCCTGTTCGCCATAACCGAAATTTCTAGTTTTCCGAAAGAGCTAAAAAATGATGGCACGACGTCAGGCCGGCGAGCTCCGGCTTCCTGACGAGCCGGTGTGTGGCGTGCAGCCGTGGTGTTCATGAGCGCAGGATGTCACGAGGCTCCGAGATCCGGCCGGCCGGACCGGCAACTACCAAGAGATCAGCAGCCCAAGTAGCACGTGTAATAACAATGGTACCTCCACGTGAAAACCGCGTTAAGCACTGCATTAACAAGAATCACAAGGTGAACGTGCCGTCGCTGCAGCGCGCGCTGATTAATCGGAATTACGCGAAGCTGTGGTACGGCCAGGCCGCGTCTGCGGTTGGGGACAGCGTGTTCGGCACGACGCTGGTGCTGTGGGTGTCGCAGGTTCTCGGGAGTGGCCAGTCCTGGGCTCCCGTCGCGGTCGGCGGGATCCTGGTCGTCGCGGGCGTCGCGTTTGCCCTGGTCGGGCCTTTCGCCGGGGTTTTCGTGGACCGTTGGAACCGGAAGTCGACGATGATGCGGACCGAGGTGATCCGTGCGGCGATGGTCGCGGGCCTCATGGGGCTGTCGTTCGTCCCGGTCCGTGACCTCCCCGTCGGGCTGTGGCTCGCCGCCGTGTACCTGGTCGTGTTCGTCCTGAACGCGGCCGGCCAATTCTTCAACCCCGCCAGGTTCGCGACGACAGGCGACGTAGTGCATGGCGAGGAGGACCGGGCACGAGCGGTCGGCCTCGCCGAGGCCACCACCTCGGCGGCCTGGATCATCGGCCCGCCAATCGCGGCCCCGTTGCTGTTCGTGTTCGGCCTCCGGTGGGCGCTGGCCGTCAACGTCGCCTCTTATGTCGTGTCCTATCTGGCCATCCGCTTCCTGCGGCTGACGCCCGACCCTCACCCGCCAGCCCCTGCCGGTACGGGCGAGACCAGCCTGCACGCTGAGTTCTCCGTCGGCCTGCGGCTCTTCGCGCGCAACCGGTTCCTGGTGACGCTCCTGACGGTCACGATGATCTGCCAGTGCGGTACCGGTGCGATCAACACGCTGAACGTGTTCTTCGTGACCCGCGATCTGCACGCGTCCTCCCGGCTGTTCGGCGTTGCGGAGACGGCGATGGGGGCTGGCTTCATCGTTGGCGCGCTAGTGGCCGGCCGCATGGTGCGGTGGATCGGTGCACGCGCGCTCACCTGGTCGGGCCTGCTGGCAACCGGTGTCCTGGCAACTGGCTACGCGCTGCAGCGCAGCTTCCCCGCTGGCCTGGTCATGCTGGCGATCTATGCCATGCCGATCGCCATGCTGAACACAGCGGTGGCGCCGCTGCTCCTGGATGCGGCACCGCGCGAATACCTGGGCCGGGTGATGGCGGTGTTCAGTCCGGTCAACCAGTTCGCGTCCATACTCGCGGTGGTCGTCTCCAGCTGGCTGACGAGCACCGTCCTGCGGAGCTTCCGCGCCTCGTTCGCCGGCATCACCCTCAACTCGGTCAGCCTGATATTCATCGTCGCCGGCGGCCTGATCTTCGTATCAGGCATACGCGCGTTCGCAGCCCTGCCCTCCGTTTCAGCATCTCGGCGTGGTGAGGCTGTCCCGTGACAGCTAACGTGTCGTCTGGGGTGCCGACGGCGTCGCTGCCCTTACGGGTGCGCGGCGGCGGGTGCGGGGCGGGCTCCCGGGCCCGGCGCGCTGTGGGTGTTGGCCGCGGAGACCTCGCCGTGGCAGTGCGGGCTTACGGCCGGGCACCGGGTCGTGCCCTTTGACGCCGATGCCGTGGCCCGTGATCTCCGAGCCCGGCTGCATCCGAACGCGGAGTTCATGGAGGCCATCCTCACGGGAAAGCGCCAGCAGATACGGGCACCAGCCGATAGCTGAGGCCAGGAATTTCTCTGCACTTGTCAAGCCCTCGTGCCGAGAGGCGCATCCGCCGGAAAGAGCCTGGGTGTTGTGGTTGGCATGGTCGGTGAGGACGACATCCGGTTGCGGGCTGCGCGGTCAGTCGTGCTTAGCCAGCTTGGAGAAATCCGGCCACGCATACCGGAACGAGAATGCATATCCGCCGCCGGGAAAGGGCCCGGCTAGTTCGCGCTGGACGCAGCTGCCACCTTGCGCTCCGTAGAACGCCTGAGCCGCGGTGTTCTGCTCAAGCACCCACAAGTAGAGCCCTGTCGATGGTCGGCGGCGGGCGACCGCTCGCACCGTTTCGGCCATGAGCCGGGCGCCGATTCCATGGCGCTTCAGGTCGTGCCGCACATGAAGGTTGTCAAGGTAGGCGCCCCAGGTCGGGTCAGCGTCGAGGATCGTATGAGCAAAGCCCACGACGGCACCGTCCAGATCAGCGACAACGGTATACCGGTCCGGCGCAGGCCGGGAGAGCCGGCGGGTCCACTCGGCCATCCGGTCAGCGACGACGTCACCATCAAGAAACGAATCCAGGAACGCGCCCCGATAGTGGCGCCTCCAGCTTTCAGCATGCAGCTCAGCGATGGCTTCGGCATCGTTCGCTGTCGCCTCCCGATACTCCACACCCCGATATTTCCAGATCCCGCCTCTCCGGCCGCGATCAGGGGTCTGGGCAAGCGGGCGAGAACTTCCCGGACATGCTCAGCCTCAGAAAGTCGGGAAAGTCGGGAAAGTCGGGAAAGCGAGAAAACCAGAAAGGCGGTCAGCCGAGCTCGGACCGCACGGTGCGCAGACGGCCCTGCAGGAGGCGCTGTTCGACTTCGCTGGGCGCCAGGGTCACCGCGGTGTGAAGTTCTCCGGCCGCCTCGCTCGTGTGGCCGAGCCGGCGCAGGTTGTCCGCCAGGGCCGCGTGCCATAGATGGGAGTACTCCAGGCCGGCGATGGTCTTCAGGGCAGCCAGCCCCGCCTCGGGGCCGTCGCGCTCGGTAACCGCGACCGCCCGGTTGAGCGCCACCACCGGGTTGGCCGTGATCGACCCGAGCAGGTCGTAGAGGCCGACGATCCGGTCCCAGTCCGTCTCCTGCCAGCTGGGAGCGGTCGAGTGGGCCGCGGCGAGGTGAGCCTGGATCTGATAGGGCCCGGCGACCCCGCCGGACCGGGCCACCGCCTCGGACAGCCACGCCGAACCCGCGGCGATCGCGGCGCGGTTCCAGCGGGTGCGGTCCTGGTTCCCCACCGGAACGCGGCGGTCTCCTTGGCGGCCCGGGCTGACTCGCGTCGCAGCAGGTCAAGCGCCTTGCGGCGGGCGACCACGGCCAGCCAGGCCCGCGGGTTGTCAGGGATCCCCGTTTTGGGCCAGGCATCCAGGGCGGTGATCGTGGCCTCGGAGAGCGCGTCCTCGGCGACGGCCAGGTCGCCGATGGTCCTGGCCAGCGTGGCCAGCACCCTGGGACCTTCGCCCTTCAGCACCTCGGCCAGAGTGCCGGCGGCATCCATGCCAGGGTGCCTAGGCGTGGCCGGCGCTACCGGGCGAAGCTCGATCTTCCCCCGCCAGGCAGCCGGGATCTGCGCCGCCCACGCGATGGCCTCGTCCAGGTCGGCCGCCTCCAGCAGGAAGTACCCGGCCAGGACCTCCTTCGCCTCGGCGTAAGGGCCGTCGGCCAGCAGGACGTCGCCGCCCTTGCCGCCCGAGACGGTGATGGCCGTCGACATGGTCACCGGGTGCAGAGCTTCGCCGCCGCGCATGACCCCGGCCTGGGTGGCCCGGCGGGCGAACTCGGTGTACTCGGGGGTGGACTCCGTGTCCGGCACTTCGTCCCAGGGCTGGTCCCGGTCGTAGTAGCACAAGGCCACGTACAGCGCCATCGTCAAGGCTCCTTCCGTTCGGCGGACCAGGTCCACACCGTTTTACTCTGGCGATCACGACCGTGGCAACGCTGTGCGGACCCGGAACGCTCGGATCCGGGTGCAGGGCGGCTCCCCGGAAGGGAGCGCCCCGTACCCGGAAGACGGCGCCTTAGCTGGCGGGGCTGTTGTGGTAGGAGGCGATGCGCCAGCCGCCGTCGCGCCGGACCAGCACCCAGGTCGCGCGCACCAGCCGCTCGCCCGCGACAGCGTCCTGCCCGGGGAAGATGATCCCGTCCTCGCTGACCACGATGGCCGTGTCGCCGGTAAGAAAGCGGACGTCCACCGGGCGGGCGGCCACCCGCGACCCGTTGAGCGGGCCCGCGAACCCCGCGGCCATCGTGGCGCGGATCTCCTCGCGGTCCTTCTTGTAGACGCCGGGCTGGATCACGCTGGCGTCCTCGGTGTAATCGGCCACGAACGTCTCGGCGTCGCCGGCTTCCCACGCCCTGTACAGCGCCGCGAGCGGTTCGAGAACGGCCTGCCGGCCGGTGCCGGACCCTGCCGCGGTGGTCGTGCTGGTCATCGGTCTCCTCGTTTCTCTCCGCGTGGTGGCGAGCGCCACCCGTGGGAAGGACGGACGGGCCCGCCCGGAGAGGACACTCCCGCGGCGCGAAGCCGGAAAAAATTTGAACCATCACCGCGCCGAGGCTTGATCAGACACCAGCTGGGGGCGGCCCGGCTGCTGGGAGGTGTTGAGGAGCCCGGAGGCCGGGCAGGCCTCGCGCTCGGCGACCCCGGCCAGGGCGGCGATGGAGACCGGGATGAAGGCGAACGCGGTACCGATGCCGACTATGACGAACGGCCCGGCCAGGCTGGCCCAAAGTGCCCGTGCGCACGGGCACCTGGGTGGCCCAGATCAGCCTCACCTGATAACAGCAAGAAGCGGGGGTATCGCAAAGTAGCTCGGCAGACACCGGCGTCACGCAACAGGGGAGGGGCATAGCCTCGAACGCCCGGCTGCTCCTGGAGACTACAGCTGAGCAGCAAGCCGCCCGCGCCACGTCGGCGGAAACAGCCCGGCCATCAGCCCGCACACCGCATAGCCTGCCTGGCATGGACACCAGCGGCGGGGAAGATCTGGTCCGGGCAGGCTACGACGCCCTCTCGCATCACTACCGCGGCGACGACGATTCAGCGGAGGAGTACGGCCTGTGGCTGGCTGACCTGCAGACTCATCTTCCCGATCGCGGGGACGTCCTCGATATCGGGTGCGGCTGCGGCCTTCCGGTCGCCCGGTGGCTCGCAGCCGCCGGTCACCGGGTAACCGGCGTAGACATCAGCGACGTTCAAATCGAGCGAGCCCGCAGGCTCGTCCCGGACACCACCTTCATCCGGGCAGATGCCGCCCAGCTGCACTTCCCACCCGGTTCCTTCGACGCCATCGTCTGCCTATACACCCTCATCCACATGCCGCTCGACCAGCAACCCCGCCTGCTGCGCAGCATCGCCGAGTGGCTTCGCCCCGGCGGATGGCTGCTTGCCACCACCGGGCAGGACGCCTGGACCGGCACTCAGGACAACTGGCTCGGCGGCCCCGCCACGATGTGGTGGAGCCACGCCGATGCGGCCACCTACCGGTCATGGCTCCAGCAGGCCGGCTTGGAGGTCACCGTCCAGCAGTTCGTTCCCGAGGGCTACAGCGGCCACGCCCTCTTCTGGGCCCGGCGGCCACCCCATCCACCCTCCAGTTCCACTGAACCCAAGGGCCCGAATCATCCATAGAGCTTGAAGGTCATGGTTCATCGTTAAGACCCTTCAGTTCACCTGAACTCTGGGGAAACATGCCTGGTGACAGCGTTGATGAGCGGCTCGGCCTGCTGCTGAACGACCCTGATCGCCAGTGAGCGGCTCGCTGAGGCCAGCGCCCGTGTCAATGACTTCCTCAGCAAGGCTGTGGCGGTGGTCCGCGCGCGTTTCCGGGGGCGGGTTACCTACGCTGCCATACCGGTCGAGCGGGTCGACTGGACGCCCTTCGACATCATGTCAGTCGAGCTCATCCGCTCCGCCGAGGTCGCTGGCCAGTTCAGGGAGGGTATCCGCAGCCTCGTCGCGGGAGGAAAGCCGGTAGCGATCACCGGCTTCGGCACTGCTGCCTACCGCGGTGCGGGTGGCAGAGGCGGTCGCGTTATGGAGATCCTCGAGTACGACGAGGGCGCCTTCACCCCGGTCCGGCTGAACGGGAGTACGTCCGCGACGAGGCTGGCCAGGCCGCGTACCTGGCCGAGTCGCTGGAGATCTTCGATGCGGAGGGCGTCGACGGCACCTTCGTGTTCCTCTTCGCGCTCGACAGCTTTCCGCCCCGCCCCGATGGCGATCCCCGTCTCGACCTGGATTTGGCCAGCCTGGGCATCGTCAAATGCTGAAGGGCCGCAGAGGAGATACCTACCCCAACATGGCCTGGGAGCCCAAGGCCGCCTTCACCGCCGTCGCCGAGTACTACCGCAGCTAACCGCATCAGGTAACGTTCGCCCTGTTGTGAAGCCTCGCTGTCAATGGCTTCGGCCGCTGCGATAATCGACCGGTGAGCACCATCGAACGTCCTATGCCGCCCCTGAACGCCGACGAGCGCACCACGCTCGAAAGCTGGCTTGACTTTCACCGCGCCACTCTCGCCATGAAGTGCGAGGGCCTGGACGATGAGCAGGCCGCTGCCGCGTCCGTGCCGCCGTCCGGCTTCACGCTGACCGGCCTCGTCCAGCACATGGCGGAGGTGGAGCGGAACTGGTTCCGCCGGGTGCTCGCCGGAGAACAGGCCCCGCCGATCTACGACCCGCAAGCCGACCCGCGTGGCCCCGACGGCGGCTTCGAGCTGGCTGAGGGCGCCACCCTGCACGACGCCCTCGCCACCTGGCGCGCGGAGATCACCGTGCCCGCGAGCACTGCGCCGCCATGCCTAGCCGGCACTGGCCGCTTCATGGAACAGGACGTCAACCTCCGCTGGATCTACGTCCACATGATCGAGGAGTACGCCCGCCACAACGGCCACGCGGACCTGCTCCGGGAGCGCATCGACGGCACCACCGGTGTATAGCGCCGGATCAGGCGGCCTAGTCGCTGCCTGTGTCACCATGACTTCCGGAGGATGCCCCGGCCTTCAGGCCGGGGAGGAATCCGGTGCTCCGCGAGGCGGGGCAGCGGGACCAGCGGGCAGCACGCGCGGCGCGCCTCCTGCAGTCTTACGACCGTTTGTTCGATACTATGAGGGTGAGGACGGCTTACCGGTGCCGGGCATACCCCGGCGCGGAGCAGCAGCAGGTGCTGAACCGCACCTTCGGCTGCGTCCGCGTGGTGTGGAACCGGACCCTGGCCGCCCGGCGCGCCCGCTGGCAGGCCGAGCACACGGCCACCTCCTACGCCCAGACCCACGCCGCGCTGACCACCATGAAGAAGGACCCG
>CAVQJJ010000007.1:0-669292 GCA_963712835.1 uncultured Alphaproteobacteria bacterium
CACTCCTTCTCGAAGCGGGCGTAGCACTCACGCTCGCCCGGCATCTTGACCCAACCGGCGAGCAGACGCGGGGTCGCCAGCAGCATGCGGTCCTTCAAGTGGGTGGTGTTGAGCCCGTATTCCTCGAAGGTCGAGACGGTGATCTTCTGGTTGTGCGGATCGTCCTGGAAGCGCGAGGCGCAGAGCGACACGGTCTCCATATAGGGCCGGCGATCAGCCCCCGATTTGAGGTAGGCATGCGCCACCGCGGTGGCGCGCGGCGCGTCGAGTGCCATGATCGCCTCGTCCAGCTCGCCGAGCAGGGTCTGCGCCGGCTTGCCGGCGCCGTCATAGGCGCCGATCTCGTCGTCGATGACCGTCTGCTGCAGCTTGTTCTCGTGCGCCACATCGTTGATGAAGTTCGCCATCAGATAGAGGATGCGCGCCTTGTAGGGGCTCTTGGCGTTGCGCAGCCAGTTGTTGGCGACGTTGCAATAGTCGAACGGGTGCTGGCCATTGGTGAACTGGCGCGCCACCGTGGTGCGCAGGATCAACTCGGCGGCGCCGAGCTGGATCGTGTCGCCGAGGCTCTGGATCGACTTGCCGTTCTTGAGATGCGCGGTGATGAGCGCCCACACCTCCTCGCCGCTCGCCAGCATCATCTGCTGAATCATGTCCTCGACCTCGGCCGGAGTGAGCGGCGTCTTGTTGCGCGCTTCGAGGCCCTTGCCGGCGTCTTCGAACTCGGCGGTGATCAGCACCGAGGCGGCGTCGTAAAGCGAGTAATAGAGCGGCCCGATCGCCATGTCCGGCACGCCCATGTAGAAGACGCCGTGCGACTTCTCCCAGCCGATGTAATTGGCGAGATCGGTCACGGCGCGGGCGCGGATCGCCTTGTGCCCGGTGTTGCGCGCCTTGCGGCCGATCACCGTCTCCTGGATGTCGATGAGGCCAAGGAATTCGATGGTCTCCTGCAGCTCGCGGCGGGCTTCGGGGTCTTGCGCGATGCCGAGGAACAGCCCATGCGCGCGCTTCGAGTCGCCGGTCATCGTCGCGACCATGTAGGAATGCACCCGCTCTTCGAGCGTGCCGGCCTCGACGATCGGCGCGGCGTCTTCGAGCCAGACGGTCGGCCCGTATGACGGCGGCGGCACGGTGACGCCCTTCATCGTCGCGTAGCGGCCGGGATATTTGTAGAGCAGCTGGTTCCAGATATCCAAGCCCGCGCCGATGTACCAGACGCTCTGCAGCAGCGGCAGAAGCTTATATTTCTCAGGCAGATACGGCATCAGGTAAGTCGACGCCCGCAGCCCCAGCAGCGTGTGGTCGTTGTTGGTGAGCGCGATGTTGCCGTCCTTGATATTGATGTGGCACGGCACGTTGACGAACGGCGCCTCGGCCGCGGCGACGACCGACAGCGCGTCGCCGATCGACTGGCCGCTCTGCACCATCTTGAAGAAGGTGTCCGTGGTCTTCGCCTGGTCGCGCTCGAGGATCAATTCGGTCAGCAGATTGAAGCTCTTGTCGGTGCTGATCTCGGCCCGGTTCAGCAGCATCGTCATCCTCCCTGCACGGCTCGCGAAAGCGTAGTCCCGCTTTGCCCTGTGCGTAAACCCGTACCGCCCGGCGTGCCGCATGTGCCGGCTGCATGTCTGGCGGCGACAGGCGCATCCGTGTAGAACGGGCGCAACGATTGCGGGAGGCACCGTGGCCGAGTTTCGCGAAGCCTTTGTCGAAGCGGACGGGTTCCGCATCCGCTATATGGAGGCGGGGGACGGGCCGCCGCTGGTGCATCTGCACGGCGCGGGCGGCATGCGGATCAGCCCGGCGCACGAGCTGCTCGCGCGTAAATACCGGGTGATCGCGTTCGAGATGCCGGGCTTCGGCGCCTCGGTCGAGAACACCCGCACCCGGAACCAGGCGGAGTTGGCGCGGACGATGGAAGCGGCCGCCGACGCGCTGGGTCTCGACCGTTTCAACCTGTGGGGCACCTCGTTCGGCGGCAAGACGGCGCTGTGGCTGGCGGCGCAGGCGCCCGAGCTTTTGTCCGCGCTGGTGCTGGAGTCGCCCGCGGCGATCCGGCTACCGGGCGGGCGGCCGCCCTCGGGCACGCCGGAAGAGATCGCACGGGCGCTGTTCGCCCATCCCGAGCGGGTCCCGCCGCTGCCGCCGCAAGACGCGGCGGTCGTCGCGCAAACCGGGCGGCTCGTCGCCCGGCTGCGCGGTCCCGAGCGCGACCCCGATCTTGAGGCCTGCTTCCCCGACCTCGCGACCCCGACTTTGGTGCTGTTCGGAACGCTCGACCGCGTGACGCCGCCCGAATTGGGGCGCCACTACAAGGCGGCGCTGCCCAACTGCAACCTCGTGCTGGTCTACGACGCGGCCCATGCCATCGGCACCGACCGGCCGGAAGCGTTCTGCGAGGTCGTGGCCGATTTTCTCGAACGCCACGAGGCGTTCATCATCAGCCGCGGCGAGACGCTGATAAACCCGTAGTGGTCCTCGTAATAGCGAGGAGCCACGGGCGACGAAGCAATCTCCTGCCCCATCGGATGATCGGAAGGAGATTGCTTCGCCACGCTCGCAATGACGGCGATGGGCGGTCGGGTTACGTCGGCAGTTCGTCGTTCTTGGTTTCGCGGCCGAGCAGCATCGCGATCACGCTGAGGATTGCGAAGCAGCTCATGAACGCGGTCACATTGTTGAAATTGCCGCCGAACGCGCCCACCAGCAGCCCGGCCACGAGGGGGCCGAAGCTGGTGATGATCCGCCCGGTGCCATTGCAGAACGCGACGCCGGTCGAACGGATATGCGTCGGGAAGAGTTCGGGGAAATACACCGCGTGTCCCGAGAACACCCCGAAAATGAAGAAGCCGAAGACCGGCAGCACCACCGGATACCACGGCTCGTAAGCCGGCAGCGCCAGATACAGGATCAAACCGAAGACGATCGAGCCGATGCTGTAGAACGCGATCGTCGGGCGGCGCCCGACCCAATCGGCGATGAAGCCGAAAGCGGCGTAGCCGAAAATCCCGCCAAAGCTCCACACCATGATGCCGTGGCTGACAAACGGCACCGCGTTGGCGCCGCTGATACCGCCCTTCTGCACCATTAGCGACAGGATGGTCGGTAGCCAGATATTCGTCGTCCAGATCGCCAGCAGCGACCCGAGGCCGAACAGCAAACCGACGAAGGTGTTGAAGCGGTTCTCGCGGGTGAACAACTGCAGCGGCACAAAGCGCATGAACGCCTGGTCGTCCTGGCCGACGTTTTGCCCGGTGCTCACCTTGTCGCGCCGCTCCTGCACCGCGGCGAAATGCGGCGGCTCGTTCATCCGGCCGCGGACGATCGCCAGCAGGATCGCCGGCACCACGCCGACAAAGAACACCATTCGCCAGCCAAACCCGCCAACCATGCCGTACGCCCAGGCCCCCAGGAACGTGCCGATCGCGCCGCCGGTCATCATCACCCCGGAAATCTTGGCGCGGTGCGTCTCGCCCAGCGTCTCGGCCAAAAGCGGGATGCCGATCATCAGCTCCGCCCCGGTGCCGATCCCGGCGATAAAGCGGTAGATCGCGAAATCCCACAAATGCTGCGCCAGTCCTTGCAGCGCGGTGAAGATGCTGAAGATGATGATGCTGAAAAACAGCGCCCGGACGCGGCCGATATAATCGGCGATAACACCGAAAATGAACCCGCCGGCTGCCCAGCCGAGCAGCCCGGTCATCGCCAGCAGCCCGCCGTATTTGCCGATCTCGGCGAGCTGCCCCTTGTCGAGCGCGCCGGTCGTCGGGAAGCCGAGCAACTCGGTCAGGGCCGGTTTCAATACCAGGGAGAAAAGCCCGAAATCCGCCGCGTCGAGCGTCCACCCCGCCCAAACTACTGCGAAGACCAGCCATTGGTAGGGCGTAATCGCCCGCCACCCCGTCAGCCGATCGACCGCCACATCCGTCATTGCACTCCCTCCCCTGACCCCGATCGCATTCGACCTCGTCTGCGAATAACGCAAGACGGGCGAACGTCAGGCGAGCACCTACTATGCGTGTATCATGCGGTCAAGCCGTGCGGGAGCAAGCCCCGTCTGCGCGAGCGCATGCCAATTCATTGACTCTTAACCCTGTTAGTGCGTAATCGGCGAAGTCCCCGCCGCCCGAGGGTCCGGCATGCCGCAGAGTTACTTCACGATGTGGTGCATGCTGATCCTGTTGGCGTTGGGCGCCGTCATCGGACCGCTGATGCACGGAAATTTGCTGGGCTCGATCCGCGCCGCCTATCCCTCCGACGAGGCGAAGAGCGATGCGCTGCACCACTGCGCCGACATGGACCACGACTTCTCGCGTTTCTCCGAGCACGACCGCGATGTCTGCTATCGGGTGATGCACCTTGACGACCGAACTGGGGCGACTGCCAGCGACCAGTAATTCACCGATGATTGCCGCGTATCATTTTGTGAGGAATTGTAATAGAAGGCGATAATTTAGGGCTTAAAGCCATATCTCTCAATGAGATGCGCCCTTACAGCAAAGCAGTAGGGCACGAAACCAAAAAGAAACCCGAACGTTCGTGGATCAGTTTTAATTGCAACGAAGCGACAATGACCAACTATCTCGTTTTGATGAGCCTGGGGCTGATCCTGTTCTTCGGCGCCTTTTACGCGGACCGGGCGGTAGCGCGTTCGGAGCCGGCGCTTGCGGTCATCGAACCCGCGATCCCGAGGATCTGTTTCGTGGCGAAGTCGCTGGGAATGATGATCTCGGTTGCCGCCTTGGGCGCCACCGTCCGCGCGGCTTTGTCGTAAGGCCGGTACGAAGCGACGCGTCTGCGGTTCTAAGGAACGGCGGCCTTCGATCAGGACGCGATGAAGATTTCGCCCGACGCGGTGCGCCAGGGGCGGCCGCCAGATCGGGTGTTGGGCCGGTGAAGCGCAAGACCGAGAGTGAACTCCGCTGACACATTCGTGGTATAAGCGGGCCGGGTTCGGCCACGAAACGAACGGCCGGTCTTGGTAAAGGATTGAAAAGTCCCCGTAGCTCAGCCGGATAGAGCATCGGTTTCCTAAACCGGGGGTCACAGGTTCGAGTCCTGTCGGGGACGCCAATTCTTTCAGGCGAATCGGTTGATTGGGCCCAGATCAGCGTCGCGTTGCGGATCCTCTGTCGTAGGCCAGGTTGCTTTGGCGTCCCGGCGGAGGATAGAGGCCGGTCACTAAACGACACGATGGGGATGCGTGAAGGTCTCGAAGCCATCGTGTCGGGCCACAGCGATCAGAGTGATGCCGGCGGCGTCCGCGGCGCGCAATGCCAGGGCAGTCGGCGCCGAAACCGCGACCAGGATCGAGACACCCAGGGACGCCGCCTTTTGCACCATTTCGACCGAGACGCGGCTGGTCAGCAACACGGCGCCGGCTGCGGCGGAGAGTTTCGCGGAGAGCACCGCGCCGGTCAGCTTGTCGAGCGCGTTGTGGCGGCCGACATCTTCGCGCACCGCGACGATGCCGTCGGCCGGAGTCCAGAAAGCGGCGGCATGCAGAGCGCCGGTTAGACGGTTCATCGTTTGGCGCTCCGGCAGCATCGCCATGGCGCGATGGATCGCGTCGCCCGACACGCGGATATCGCCTGTGACGCGGCGTGGCCGCCGTGCCGCCTGGGATAGGCTTTCGAGACCGCAGAGACCACAGCCGCTCGGTCCGGCGAGATAGCGCCGCCGTTCCCAAAACGCATCGGCCCGCCCATCGACGAGCGCGATGCGCAAGAGGATGCCGTCTTCGGTCGCAGCGATATCGACGGCTTCGATTTCCTCGGCCGCGCCGACGATCCGCTCGTTGAGGCTGAAACCGACCGCGAAATCGGCGAGGTCGGCCGGGGTCGCCATCATCACCGCGTAACTCGCGCCTTGATAGGCGAAGGCAACCGGAGTTTCCTCGGGCACCCTGCGGCTGGGCGGCAAATCTTCGTCCAATCCGAGCCGCCACACGCACCGTTGCGCGTCGTGGAAAACAGGCTGTGGGAGCTCTGCGGTGACGACACTCATCGAAGCTTCCCGCGGCGCCCATGTGCGGCGATCCCGACGACGAGACCCGCGGCCAGCGCGATCGCGGCGGTCTTGACCGGCTGCGCCCTCGCCGCGTTCAGCGCGAGGCCGCCGAGCCGTGTCACGTCGCGCCCGGTATCGGCCAGCGGATGACCGGACATCATGTCCGACGCCGCCGTCGCCTCGTCGTGGGGAATCGCGTCTCTGACGATGCGCACCGGTACCGACTTGGCCGCTGGCACCTTGGCCCGCTCGGCGTGGTGCCAGAGCGGCACCAGCACGTTGCATTCCGGGTAGTAACCGCCGCAGCAGCCTTCGGGGATGTCGTAGGCGACGACAATCAATCCGCCGAGCCGCCGGTCGACGCCGTCATCCACCGCGGTGACCAGGCTGACTTGGTCGCCTTCCTTAAGTTCCAGCCGGTCGATATCGTTGCGATGCATCAGCACCACCATCCGGGTGCCATGGATGCCGCGGAAGCGGTCATTGTAGCCGTAGATGGTGGTGTTGAACTGGTCGTTGCTGCGCAGCGTCATCAGCCGCAGCACGTCGCGGCCGGCCGGCATCGCGTCGGGATCGGTTTCCAAACCCTGCGGCACGATGAAGTTCGCCCTGCCGGTTTTGGTCTTCCATTCGCGATGCCGCGCTGCGTTGGGCCGATGGAAGCCGCCCGGCTGCCACATGCGCGCGTTGAGGTCGTGGAAATCCTCGGGATACGTCTCGGCGATCGCGTCGCGAACCTTGCCGTAATCGCCGACCCAGGCGTCCCAGTCGAGTTTCGGGTTGGGCGGCAATGTCTCCTTGGCGATCCCGGCGACGATCGCCGGTTCTGAGAGAAGACGCGCGCTCGCGGGCGGCTGCATGCCGAGCGAGCCGTGGACGCAGCTTGTGCTGTCTTCCACCGTCACCGACTGCGGGCCAGTCGCCTGCTGGTCGAGTTCGATACGGCCAAGGCAGGGCAGCAGATAGGCGACCTCGCCGTGGATCAGGTGGCTGCGGTTTAGCTTTGTCGCGACCTGGACGGTGAGCCGCAACTTGCGCCAGGCCGGTTCCATGCGGCCGCGTTCCGGGATGGCGCGGACGAAATTGCCGCCGAGGCCGAAGAACGCGCGCACCTCGCCCGAGAGGATCTTCTCGCAAGCCTCGACCGTGTTCAGCCCCTTGTCGCGCGGCGCCTCGAAAGCGAACTGTTGCTCCAGCTTGTCGAGCGGCAGCAGCTCGGGCTTTTCGGTGATGCCGACCGTTCGCTGTCCTTGCACATTCGAGTGGCCGCGTACCGGGCAGATGCCGGCGCCTTGCTTGCCGATATTGCCGCGCAGCAGCAGCAGGTTGACGAGCATCTGTACGGTCTCGACGCCCTTGCGGTGCTGCGTCAGGCCCATGCCGTATATGCCGATGACCCGGTCGGCATGCATATAGACCGCCGCTGCGGCCTCCATTGCGCCGCGCGTCAAGCCGGAGCGCTTCTCCAGATCGGCCCAGTCCATCGCGCGGGCCGTCTCGGCGAATTCCTCGAACCCATGCGTATGCTCGGCGATGAAGGCCTGGTCCAGCACCCGGTCTCCGCCATTCGCTTTGCCCCGGTCGTCAGTGTCGATCAGCGCCTTGCACAACCCGTAAAGCGCGGCGATGTCGCCGCCGGCTTTGACCTGATGATATTGCGAGCTGATCGGCGTCGCGGCGCCGGTAAGCATTTCGCCCGGCGCCTGCGGATTGGTGAACTCGACGAGGCCGCGCTCCCGCAGCGGATTGAAGGTGACGATCGGCACGCCGCGGCGCACCGCCTCTTGCAGGTCGTGCAGCATACGCGGGCTGTTGCTGCCGACATTCTGTCCGAAGAAGAAGATGCAATCGGTTTCCTTGAAGTCGTCCAACGTCACCGTGCCGACCGGCACGCCGATGCTCTCGGGCAGCGCCACCGAGGTGCTCTCGTGGCACATATTCGAGCTGTCGGGCAGGTTGTTGGTGCCGTAAAGCCGCGCCAGCAGCGCATACATATAGGACGTTTCGAGCGAGGCCCGCCCCGAGGCGTAGAAGACGACCGATTTCGGGTCGAGCGCCTTCAACTCGCGGCCGATCGCCTGAAACGCCTCGTCCCATTCCACCGGGACATAGCGGTCGGTCTCAGGTTCCCAGCGCATCGGGCGGGTCAGCCGGCCCAGTTCCTCGAGGTCGTGATCGACCCAGGTCTCTAGCTCTCGCAGCGTATGGCCGGCAAAGAATGCGTCGTCGGCGCGGCGGGAGGTGATCTCCCAGGTCGTCGCCTTCGCGCCGTTCTCGCAGAACTCGAATACATGCGGATCGGCCGGCTTGGCCCAGGCACAGCTCACGCAGGCAAATCCGTCAGGCTTGTTCTGTCGCAGCAGGGCCGGCGGCGCGCTTGCCACCACCCGCTCTCGAGTGAGCGCGCGGGCAAGCGATTTCACTGAGCCCCAGCCCCCGGACGGCGAATTGTAGTGTATGGCGCGCCCGCGGCGGGGCGCCGGGTTGGTGGTGCGGGTATCGATCTCAGTCGCCATTGCTCGTCTCCTACAGGATCGGCTTTCCGCCGGTGACGCGGGCAAAAGCGATCGCGACCGCATGACCGATGGCGCCATGATCGGGCCGACAATTCATCCGCGCGGGATGGCCAGGGATCGGCTGCTGCGGTTTGGGAAGAGGCGGCTCGGGAACGTCGTTCATGGCGGCACCTGGATTCTCGGCTTCATCCGTCCAACGCTTGTCGCGAAATTGCGTTGCGCCGACGGATTGGTGACGCCCGGGAATGCCCCGCTCCTCTCGAAGAAGGATCGATGGCGATGCCATTTCGGATCGGCGCACCGACCCGCCAAGAATACGTCCCGGCTGAAGATTCAGCCGGCTAACAATTTCGTGGCTCTATCGACAAGTTCGGCAATGTCGACGGGGTGCCGCGCCAGTTCCCCAACCCTGGATATGCTCCACCATGTCCGGTTTGTCCCGAGAGGCTCCGCGAGCGGGTCCCGCTCGGTGGTGAGGGTGACGATGGGTTCGCCGGTCATGCCGTGTCGCCGAGAGCGGGGGCGATATCGACGATCTCGACCGAGCTCACCTCGTCGGGCGCGCCGCGATAGATCACCAGGCTGATGTTTTCCTCGGCGATCATCGCGCTGTGCGGTTGGCCTTCGGGGTTGAGCGTGTAGCCGCCGGGTTTGGTGACCGGTTTGCCCGACTTGTTGGCCCGGCCGCCACCGCTCAGGTTGAAGACGTGCTCGTCGGAGAGCGCGACCGCGACGATCTTGATGAGCTTGCCGGTCGGGGGACTGGCGCGCAGGAGATGCGCGACCCCGCCGCCTTCGGCGCGGCGGTCGCTCAGCGTCTTCACTTCGAGCACCGGCTTGCCCTGGTAGAACGCGCCGTCGCCGAACAATTCGGTCGCCGGGGTCCAAAAAACATCATCCGGATGGGTTCGCGTGCTGGGCATCTCGTCCTCCTTGTCACTCGCGGCGGCGAGTGTAGGCTCGTCCTCCTGACAGCGTTCGGTAGTGCTATTTGGTGAGTTGGACGCGGTTCGCTAGACGCCCGCGAAGATCGTCCATGAATTCCAAACCCGACTGAGTGTCGCGGTTGCCGACGTACCAGGACACAATCAGCTTGCTGTCGGCGTCGATTGCTGTCCACGTCCACACATCGCCGGCGCCTGCCGGGGCGGCCTTGGCTGTCCGCGCGTTCCGCGCCTTAGCGTAGCAAAACGACCAGACCTCATCGCACTGGACGCGCTCGCTCTGTAGATCTCGCACCATCTCATCGTGGAAGTCGGCGCAGGCGGTGCCCGCATCCCTCAGCATCTTGTCGATTGCGTCGTAGGAGACATCGAGCACGCGGCTGATCGACCGCATCGACGATCCCTCACAGAGCATTGAGAGGATTTGGGCGCGTTTGGTAATGGGCAGTTTGTTCATGCCCCTATTATAACTTGCTAAATCACTGTAGCAAGCATTATTTCGGTATTAAAATTGAAAGGCCCGCCAGCACTAGCTCCCTTTCGGGTCTCGTGAGAGTTGTTACCGGCGTCTCCACGAATGCGTGAAGCTTACGGACAGCTTCAATAGGAATAGAGCCGACGTGCTCGGCATCGAACAACCTGAGCTGTCTTTGGCTGGCGCGGACGATCATCGAGCAACTGATGACGCTTTGTCCGGTAGGCGACGCTGGCATGCACGGCAATTCCGTGTCGGCCATCGCTAGATCGCCTTCATATCCAGTTTTTGAGTTAATAAACAAAAAATGCCCAGACTGCGTAGGGGTTGTTTCCCCTATGCATAAGTGATACTTGCGTTTACCTGCTTGTGCCGACTGAAATAGGAGTATATCGCCAATAGCAGGTGTTATGAATGCCTTGACTGGAATTGCAATGCCTCCGCCTCATCAAAATCAGGAGCGTCGAACAACATTCCTAAACTCATCAAAAATGCCTTCTGTTCGCTCTCGCCGCCTTGCCAAGCTTCTTTGTAGGCTGGATCATCGTGAGTGAGCGCAATTATCTGCCCAAAGGTTAGCGACTTGACTGTGGTGAACGCATCCGCCAGCGCGAATTTGTCGCTTTCGGAAAGATGATCATCTATCCGCGCAGGGTCGGCATTCATATACAAGAAACGACCACCCCCACCGTCCTGCCTGTCCCAAGGAAGCGTGTGCAAGTGAGCGCTAGAAAGCGCAGTCGATTTCTCTTTAAGAAAATCATACGTGAGGCTCGGCACAGGGCCTGCCCGCATCGCATAATAATTATCAAAAGTTATCGGTCGCCCGAACTTATTCAAATGAGTTTTATCGGCAATGAAAATTGTTTTCAGAATATCGTATTGTGATACGAACATACTCCGAGCGTCCGCACGCGCAATCACGTAGGTAATTGCGGCGACAACCTTTTGGACATTAGGCTTTAGGCGGACTCGCGGGGCCGCCTGGCCCGTACGCGTATTCATTTCCATCTCGCTGCTGCGGCTCGTTTTGCAATCTCGTGGCGCTCTGCGCCGGTCAAGCTCTCAGCTCGCGCTTTTGCGCCAGCAATCCCACTACGCACTTTTCCAGACGGTCGTTTCACCTCTTCGTTGATTTCTCCTGTCGCAATCCGGGCGACCATAATTGCCGCCCCGATCACGTCTGCGGGTCGTTTCTGGCCTTGCGGTCCACGCGGCAAACGCATTCTCCCTGTCGCGAGCATAGCTCGCTCCATATGGTACATCGTTATATAGGGATCGGCAAAAGGGTCTTCAAAATTTTGAAGACCCTTTTGAGTGATTCCAAATTTGGGGTCTGTCAAGCAAAAAATGGGTTTGCGCCGTCCGTAACGGCTAGGGTCATTGATTGGGCTGAAAAATTTCTTAAGCCAAAACCGTGGCTTGAGTTGCCGTCCTTCGAGCCAAAGTTTTTCGGCCCCCAGCGATTCGGCGCGGCAATAGCCGCTAAATTCAAAACCTAGCACTACCCAGCGTTCTGTCAGGAGAGAACGATGCCACTGCGCCGCGCCGATCGGCTGTTCGATATCCTGCAGGTTCTACGCGCCGCGAAGCAGCCCGTTACCGCCGCTTCGATCGCCGACGAATTGGAGGTCACTGTCCGCACGGTCTACCGCGACATCGCGGCCTTGCAGGCGCGGCGCATCCCGATCGAAGGCGCGGCGGGCATCGGTTACGTGCTGCGGCGCGGTTTCGACCTGCCGCCATTGATGTTCACCGAGGATGAGGCGGAGGCGATCGCGGTCGGCGTGCGCATGCTGGCGCGCACCGGAGATCCCGGCCTGCAGAAGGCTGCCGAAAGCGTGCTGTCCAAGGTGACGCTGGTGGTGCCCGACCCGCTGCGCGACTTCCTCGGCGCGGCGCCCGTTTACGTCTCGAAGAGCGGCGCGCCGGTGCCGGCGCAGCGCGACCTGCCGACGACGATCCGCCACGCGATCCGCGGCGGCCGCAAGATGCGCATCGCCTACCGCGACGAAGAGGGCCGCGAGACGCTGCGGGTGATCCAGCCATTTGCCGTCGCCTATTATGTCGAGGCGACGCTGGTCTGCGCCTGGTGCGAGCTGCGCAACGACATTCGCCACTTCCGCACCGACCGGGTGGGCCGCGCCGAGGTGCTCGACGAAGGCTTCGCGATCCCCGAGCCGGTCATCGCCGGCTGGCTGGCGGAACGGGAGGATCGGTAGAGGTCAGTACCCCAGCGCCGCGCCGGCCGGACGGCGCGGGTCGTTGACCCCGGTCAGCGCGCCGTCCGGGCCGATCGCGATCAGCTCGACCGCACCCCACGGTGCTTGCGCCGTGAGGCTGTAGCCCATATCGGTCAGCGCGGTGAGGGTCGCCGGCGGGAGGCCATTCGTCTCATAGAACACGGTGTCCGGCAGATATTGCTGGTGAAAACGCGAGGCGGCGACCGCATTGTCGGGCGACATGCCGAAATCGACGAGGTTCATCAGCGTCTCGAGCACCGCGGTGATGATGCGCGGGCCGCCGGGGCTGCCGAGCACGAAAACCGGCCGCCCGCTTTTTTCGATGCCAAGGGGCTCGACGATGGTCGGCGCCATCGACGAGAGCGGCCGTTTCTTGGGCGCGATCGCATTGGCGTCACCCTGGACGAGACCGAACATGTTGGCGGTGCCCGGTTTCACGGCGAAATCGTCCATCTCGTCGTTAAGCAGAAAGCCGGTGCCGGGCGCGACGACACCGGCGCCAAAGCCGCCGTTGAGCGTATAGGTCACCGCGACCACGTTGCCCTCACCGTCGACCACCGAATAATGCGTCGTCTGCGGCTTTTCGCTCGCGGTCGGGACCTCGTCGATCTCGCGCGACGGGGTGGCCTTGTCGGCTTCGATATAGTCGCGCAGCGTCGCGGCGTAATTGGCCGACAAAAGATGCGCAACCGGGTTGGTTACGAAATCGGGGTCGCCCAGCACGCTGTTCCGGTCGAAGAAGGCGCGGCGCATCGTCTCGACCGCGAGATGGACCGCGCGCGGCGAGTGGAAGCCGGCCGCGCCCATGTCCCAGCCCGAGAGAATGTCGAGAATCTCGCATAAAGTCGTGCCGCCGCTGCTCGGCGGCGGCGCGGAGACGATGTGGTAGCCGCGATAGTCGCAGGCAAGCGGCGTCAGCTCGGTTGCGGTGTAGTCGGCGAAATCGGTCTCGCTGAGAATGCCCCCGTGCACGGCCGACGCCTGAGCGACCGCGGCCGGTACGGCGCCGTAGTAGAACCCGCCTGGTCCGCCGGCGGAAATCCGTTCGAGCGTCGCGGCGAGGTCGGGCTGTACCAGCCGCTCGCCGACGCCGTAGGGCCTGCCGTCAGGGTGAAGAAAAATCCGCGCGGTCTCGGCGTCGGCGGCGAGACGCTTGGCATCGTGGGCAAAGATTATCGCATCGCCCGGCCCGAGCACATAGCCGTCCCGCGCCAGAGCGATCGCCGGCGCCATCACCGCATCGCGGTTGAGCTTGCCGTAGCGCGTCAGCGCCCAGTCGAGCCCACGCACCGTGCCCGGCACCGCGACAGCGCGATAGCCGTCACGGCTGGCGTCGCGGATCGGGTTGCCGGCGCCGTCGAGATACATGCCGGGCGTCGCGGCTTCAGGCGCGGTCTCGCGGAAATTGACGAATGTGTCGCTGCTCTCATGCCCGGCGGCGCCGGCAAGGTGAATCAGCATAAACCCGCCGCCGCCGATATTGCCGCAGCACGGATCGACCACCGCCAGCGCGTAGCCGAGCGCGACCGCCGCGTCGACCGCATTGCCGCCGGCCTTGAGGATCGCGAGACCCGCCGCGCTCGCCTCGCGCTGCGCCGCGACGACCATACCGTTCCTGCCTTGGGCCGTCGTCTCGGCTGCGACCGTCCGGTTGGCAAGCGCCAACGTCGCGAGCGCGAAAACCGCGGCGATCTGCGAGATTTTCGCTATCGATAAAAGATCGCGCAACGGTCTTTCCGTCTCTTCATATCGACTGTTCGCGTTTTGCTGGCATCGAAAGTAATAATCACTTAACCAAAATCTTTAGAAAACAGTTAAGCATCAATTGAAATGAATTTTATTCAACGGCCGACTAGATTGTTCGCGCTTCGTGTGGATTTGGGCGACATCGACCGCGATGTACCCAGGTATTCGCCGAGGAAAGGGAACTCTCAGCCATGCCGTCTGATCGCGCCGCCGGTATCGGGGTCATCGCTGGTCTCACACATTCCTCCTGCGGGCCGCGCGTGCCCGGCATGATCGACGCCGTCGCGCGTCCGTCGGCGGGACGTTTTGCCGGCATTTCCGCGGGCCGCGCAACCCGGTTCGCGCCGAGGGGGCGCGACGATCGCGGGCCGCCGCTGCGCCGCGTGACAATCGACGGCAAGCGCCCGCCGCGCGTGCAGCCCGCGACGGTCGCCTCGGTGATCCATTTTACCGATCTCGCGATCGTGCTGATCGCCGGCCTCGCGAGCTTCGCGATGCAATCGGCGATCGCGTGGCCGCCGCCTTTCCTTCCGGCGGCCACCGCGGCGCTGGTGCTGGCGCTGATGATGCGCGGTCTCGGCGAGGCGCAACACCAGGACTTGACCCGGCAGAGCCTGTCGAAGCTGCTCGGCGACGGCGTCTCGCACATGCTCGCGGCGTTCGGCTTCGCGCTTGTCGCCGCCGTCGCGGTGTTCCAACCCGAGGACGCCGCGCGCGCGCCGCTCATCGCCTGGCTGCTCGGCTGGGCGGCCATGGCGATGGCGGGAATCGTCGCTGCACGCGGGATGCTGTCGTTTCTCCAAACGCGCTGGCAAAGCGCCGGCCGGCTGAAGCAGCTTGTGGCGGTCTACGGTACCGGCGACCTCGCCGAGCGTCTCGTGGAACGACTGCGTGGCTGCCCCGACCTCGATATCGTCGGCGTCTTTGACGACCGCGCCGGGCGCGGGATCATCGGCAACGGGCTGCGCGCGTTGCCGCACGGCACGACCGCCGATCTGGTGGAAATGTCGCGGCTGATGAAGATCGACCGGATCGTCGTGGCGCTGCCGCATTCAGCGGAGAAGCGCCTCCTCGAAATCCTGCGCAAGCTGCACCAGATGGCGGTCGAGATCAGCCTCGCGCCGGATATGGTCGGTTTCCATGTGCCGGCTGCGGGGTATGAGGCGTTTGGCGGACTGCCGTTGCTCGATGTTTACGGCAAGCCGCTGACCCTCGGGAAACCCTGAGGCCAGCATGCGCGTCAAGCAGCGCCGCAACGAAGACATCATCCCCGACACCGCGCTGCGCCACCGTGTCAAGTCCGGCATTACCGGCTGGACGCAGGTCAACGGCCATCACCGCCCGATCGAGACCGAGCTTTGCCAAGAACGTGGCCTTTCCGAGGCGGCGGTTCGGTACTTCGTCGCTCGCGGATTACGCGCGGTAAGCCCGGCCTTGCTGCCTTTCTCCATCGTTTTTTAAGACTAATCGGCGACCGTCTTCTGGCCGCCAGAACCCCGGCGCGGCGCGGGAAGACGAGGCTGCGAGTGGTTACGTCGATTGTCACGACGGAGCGACAGACCGCGGCGAGCGGCGGACAGCCGCTGGTCGTCGACCTCGACGGCAGCCTCGTTCGTACCGATACCCTGATCGAATGCGGTGTTGCGGCGCTCTCGCACCCCGTGAAGCTGGCGCGAGCGCTATGGGCGCTGCACCGCGGCCGGGCTGCGTTCAAGGCGGCGCTGGCCGAGATCGCCGCCCTCGACCCGACGCTGCTTCCCTATAATCGCGAGCTTCTGGCGTTTCTGCGCGAGGAGCAGAAGCGCGGCCGGCCGCTCGTTCTCGCCACCGCCGCGGATCGCCGCATCGCGCTCGCCGTCGCTCAGCATCTCGATTTGTTCGATGCGGTGCTGTCCTCCGACGGCGTCGTCAACCTCGCCGGCGCCGCCAAGCTCGCGGCGATCGAGGAAGCGCTCGGGCGGCGCGCTTTCTCGTATGTCGGCAATGAAAACCGCGACCTCGCGGTATGGCGCGACGCGGCGAGCGCGATCACCGTCGACGCTTCGCCGCGGCTTGAGCGGGCGGCGGCGCGGGTGGCGCCGATCGAACGCTCCTTTCCGCGCGATCCGGCGCGCAACCTCGCGATCCTGCGGGCGATGCGGCCGCATCAATGGGTCAAGAACCTGCTGGTTTTCGTACCGCTCGTCACCGCCCGGGCGGTCGGCGATATCGGCGGCTGGACGGAGGCCTTTCTGACGTTCTGGGCATTCAGCCTGACCGCGTCGGGGATCTATTTGATCAACGACCTTTGCGATCTCGCCGCCGACCGTCAGCATCCGCAGAAATGCGCCCGGCCGTTCGCCAGCGGCGTCCTGCCGCCGCAGATCGGGCTGATCGTCGCGCCCCTCTTGGTGATCGCCGGCGGGGCGCTCGGCGCGGCCTCCGGGACATGGCCGGTGCTGGCGCTCTACGCGGGCCTATCGCTCGGCTACTCGTTCTTTCTGAAGGCGCAGCCGCTGGTCGACATCTTCGTGCTCGCCGCGCTCTACACGATCCGGCTGATCGGCGGCGGTATCGCCACCGGCTATACCGTGTCGCTGTGGCTGCTGGCATTTTCGAGCTTCCTGTTTCTCAGCCTGGCGATCGTCAAGCGGGTCGCCGAGCTGCAAGCCATGGCGAAGCGCGAGCGGCGCGGTTTGGCGCGGCTGGAAGGCGGCACGCCGGGCGAGGCGAGTAAGATCGCCGGCCGTGGCTATCTGACCGGCGACCTTCATTTCCTCGAGCTGGTGGGGGTGGCGTCGAGCTTTGCGACGTCGCTGGTGCTGGCGCTCTACGTACAGAGCGAAATGATGCCGGCGGGCGACCATCGCCCGACGCTCGCCTGGGGCATCGTGCCGCTGATCCTGTTCTGGCAGTGCCGCATCTGGTTCGTGACGCTGCGCGGCGAGATGCACCACGATCCTATCGTCTACGCGGCGCGCGACTGGGTGTCGTGGGTGGTAACCCTCGCCAGCTTCGCGCTGCTGCTGTTGAGCAGCAAGGCGGCGATTTTCGTCTTCTAAGGCGCGTTCACCGACCTGTTGCGCCTCAGCGTTTTTCGCGCTTCACCGCGCGCAGAGCAAGTGGGCGCGTTTGCGCGGGCTTATCGGGCAGTCGCTCGCACAACGAGGATCGCTAGGGCACCGCAGCGACCATCGCGCCTATTCGTCCGCCTCCTGCCGTAGCCAATCCCGGAACGCCTTGACCTTCGGGCGCTCGAGCGCGCTGGCCTCGGCGGCGATGTAGTAGGCGAACGTGTCGGGCAGCGACAACGAGAACAGGCGCACCAGCCGCCCGGCGGCGATATCGGCGGCGGCGGTCGTGCTGTAGGCAAGCGTCACGCCATGCCCGGCGATTGCCGCTTCGAGCGCCAGGACGTTGGCGCTGAAACTCAGCCCGTGCGAGGCCTGCGCGTCGTTGACGCCGGCCGCCTTGAGCCACATCGGCCAGCTCGGCGCCAGCGGGTCGCGGTCGGTCTGCTGGTCGTGCAGCAGCACATGGTTGCGCAGATCGGCCGGCGTTTCCAGCGGCGGCCCGTCGCGCAACAGCGCTGGGCTGCAGGCCGGGAACACCTCGTTCTTCATCAACAGCTCGACCGCCAACCCCGGATAGCGCCCGGTGCCGTAGCGGATCGCGATGTCGAAATCGCCGCGCGTCAAGTCGACGAGCGCGTCGGTCGCCGAAATGCGGACGTCGATCGCCGGGTACTGCTCCTGGAAGCGGTGCAGGCGCTGCACCAGCCACTTGCCGGCGAAGGATGGCGAGACGGTGACAGTCAGCGTGCCGGTGTCGTTGTGCGAGCGCAGGCGCCGCACCGAGTCCAGGATGCCGGAGAAGCCCTCGCTCAGCCCCGGCAGCAGCACCCGCGCCGATGCGGTCAGCTCGACCGCCCGGTTGCGCCGGTTGAACAGGCTGACGCCGAGATCGGCCTCGAGCGCGGCGATCTGATGGCTGATCGCGGCCGGGGTCACATTGAGCTCGTCGGCGGCCTTCGAAAAGCTTTGCAGCCGCGCCGCGGCCTCAAACGCCCGCAACGCGCTGAGCGGCGGCAGATGGCCATTCGCACGCATGAGTTTTTCTAATCCGAACGCTGAGAAACTCTCGTTTGTCGATTGATATGAGATCGCTCATTTTAACGTGCAAGGAGCTGTGGATCGCTCCTTCATGAGTAACGAGGGATTAGGAGTTCTCACATGGCAGCTATGCATTTCCATCCGCTCGCGACGCTGCGCGAATGGCGCCGCCGGTCGCATGAGCGGCGGGAGCTCGCCGGCCTCAACGAGGCGACGCTGCACGATATCGGCGTCAGTCGCGCCGAAGCCATCTATCTCGCCAACAAGCCGTTCTGGAAGGAGTAACGATCATGACCAGGGATCGCACGACCGCCCCGACGGGGCTGTGGACCCGCACCACGCAAGCGCTCGGCAAATTGCTCGCCGGGATGGTACCCTCTGACGACCGACGTCGTACCGGCCGGACATGGAGCGACTACCCGATCTTCCCGCCGTTTTAAAGGCGCGCACCGCAACCCTTCACCGGAGAAACCCGATGACAGATCGTGCCCAGCTTCCCCACGTCGCGGGCCAGCTCAACTACATGGCCCCGATGCCCGAGCGCCCGCGCTACCTAGCTTACGACCCGGAACCCGGCGAAGAGCGCTCCAACATGACCTATGACCCGCACACGATGCCGATTTACGACATGCGGCCGATCCAGCACGAGCTGGACCTCGACCGCGAGGGCTTCGGCCTGGTCGAGCACCGCACCGCGGTCAACGACTTCTGGGACGATGACGAGGTTCGCCGCGTCTACTACCCGGAGGCCGAGGCGTTCCTCAAGGAGCACACCGGCGCGAGCCGCGTGTTCATCTTCGACCATCTGCAACGCCGCCGGATCGCCGGGCTGCGCGACTACTCGCGCAGCGGCCCGCGCCAGCCGGCGACCCGCGTCCATGTCGATCACACGGCCCGTTCGGGGCCACAACGGGTGCGCGACCTGCTGCCGGACGAGGCCGACGAACTGCTCAAGGGCCGAGTGCAGGTGATCAACCTGTGGCGGCCGATCAAGGGTCCGCTGCAGGACGCGCCGCTCGCGCTGTGCGACGCGCGCACGGTGGACGAGCACGACCTCGTGCCGTCCGACCTCGTCTACAAGGCCCGGGTCGGCGAGACCTACTCCGTGACCTACAACCCGGCGCACAAATGGTACTACGCGCCGGAGCTGCGGCGTGACGAAGCGCTGCTGTTGAAGATCATGGACTCGAAGGACGATGGGCGGGCGCGGTTCATGCCGCACACCTCGTTCACCGATCCGACGACGCCGGCCGACGCCTTCCCGCGCGAAAGCATCGAGCTGCGCACGCTGGTCTTCCATCCCAATTGACCGCGTGGCGGTCATCCCGGACTTGATCCGGGATCTTGCTCTTCCGGGCGTGACCCGGAAACACCCCGCCACGGCCGGTAGCACGGCCATGACGAGCGACAAAGAAGCTCCCCGTCCCTTGGGCGGGGAGCTTTCTTTTTTTGTCATCCCGGCGAAAGCCGGACCCGTTGATCCGCTGCTCGTGCGTCTGAAGCATGGTCCCCGGCGCAGGTGTCGTGTCCCGTGAGATTAGCCAGGACTTGGGCGGGCGCCTGGTAGTTGAGGCATCGCAGTCGGGTTTGATTGTAGTCGGCGACGAAGGTGATGAGGTAGGCGTCTCGTTCGGCGTGGTCGCGGAAGCGGCGATGGTCGGCGGCGCGGTTTTGCGGCATCCGGTTGAGGTGTTCGCCGATGCGGCGGTTGAAGCGCCCGGCCATGCCGTTGGTTCGCGGGTGGAAGGGTTGGGTGAGGCGGTGGGCGATGCCGCGCTTGCGGCAGAGGGTGTCGAAGGGGTGGTTTCCGGAGGGCTTGTCGTGGGGTTTGCCGGGCTTGTCGACAGCGACGCCGTCGGTGAACTCGGATCCGTTGTCGGTAAGGATGGTGTGGGCCGGCACGCGGAAGCTGCTCAGAAAGCGCTCGAGGAAGGCGGCGGCGGTTTGGCCGCGGCGATCGGGCAGGATTTCGAGGTAGACGAAGCGGGTGGCGCGATCGATTGCGACGTAGGCGTAGCTGCGCCGGCGGCCAGCGGCAGCAGGTATCTGACATCGATATGGATGAACCCGGCCGGGCTGTCGGTTTGGAAGGCGAGGACGGGCGCTTCTCGGGGCTGCGGCGGGCCGAGATGCCGTGGCGCATGAGGCAGCGGTGAACGGCGCTGCGCGAGAGCTTAGGATTAAGGCAGCGCCGCATCGCTTCGACGATGTCGTCGAGCGGCAGGTTCAGCCGGCGCCGCCGTCGCGGCGCCTCCAGCGGGCGACCGTGCGTTCGCTGATCCCCAGCTCGCGCGCCAAACTGGCGGTCGAGGCCGTGCTCTGTTGGATGTAGGCGCGCGTGCGCGGTGTGTTGTTGCGTTGGCGTGGAGCTTCATCTCAATGCAAGGCGCTCCTTCAAGAAGCTCACAGCTTGCACCAAACGAGCGCTGTCATGCCAATCTTCCGGGACTAAACACCTGCGCCGGGGCAGCAGGTTTTCTAAACTCACTGCGCTCGTCAAGAAAACCTAGCTGGCTGGGGCGGGAGGATTCGAACCTCCGTATGCCGGAATCAAAATCCGGTGCCTTACCACTTGGCTACGCCCCAGTATTTCAATGAGTTGGATGATGTTGCCCACTCGGGCAGTACCGGATGCCCACCAAGTTGCCCATGACGCCCTTTGCACCGAATGTTTACTCTATCCACTAGAGCCGCGTCGAGCGCGCCCGGCGTCTTTGCCGCATGGTCTCGGCGGCATGCGAATAAGCGATGGAGCCAGCCGCGCCCCGCGCTCGTTTGTCCTGACAGCAGATGGAGCCGCCAATGGCAGGACAACCAGGCAAGCCGAAGCCGCCCGGCAACCCGCCGTCGGAACCCGACGACCGCGAGCAGGCGCCCGAGAAGAAGGACCCGCCGCGGCCGATCCCGGTACCGCCGGTACTACCGCCGCCGCCGCCGTTGAGCGCGCGAGCGGCGCCGAAAGGGCAATAACCGACGCGGCCTGGCCGATCGGCGACCGGCAGACAACTATAAGCAGACGCGACAGCGCCCTTGACCGGAGCGAGCCGGCGTCGAGTAGCATGCGACTTCTCGGCCCGCTTCCGCCAGAGGTACCATGACACTCCGCTTCTCGACCCGCGCTCCCAATTCCGATTACCTCGGCTTCGAGGCTTCGCCGGAAGCGATCGTCGCGGCCGCGCAAAAGGCCGAGGCGGTCGGCTTCGACGCGATCTTCGTCAACGACCACATCATCGTCGGCGACGACGCACGCTCGGCGTCGTGGACCAATGTCTACGACCCGTTCGTCGCGATGTCGTTCATCGCCGCGCACACGAGCCGCATCGGGGTCGGCGTCTCGGTGCTCATCATGCCCTATCGCAACCCGATCGCGACCGCGAAGGCGCTGGCGACGCTCGATCGCATGTCGGGCGGGCGCGTGACGGTCGGCGTCGGCGCCGGCTGGAACGAGGCCGAGTCGGCCGCGCTCGGCGTGCCGTTTGGCGAGCGCGGCGCGCGGACCAACGAATATCTGCGGCTGTGGCAGGCTTGCTGGGCGCCGGGCAAGGTGTCATTTGTCGGAAAGTTCTTCTCGTTCGCCGAGATGCACGTCAACCCGAAGCCGGTGCGGCAGCCGCAACCGCCGATCTGGGTCGGCGGAACCAGTGACGCCGCGCTGCGCCGCGCCGCGCGGTTCGCTTCGGTCTGGCAACCGACGCCATTGCCAATCTCACAGCTTGTGGAGCGGCAAGCAGCGCTGCGGAAGGCCTGCGAGGAGGCCGGGCGCGCGCCGATCCCGACGCGGATGAGCTTTCGCGTCGAGTTCAGCACGATCACCGGCAACGCGCCAGCCGCCGGCAAGGAGCGGTCGGCCGGGCACGGCACGCCGGCCGAAATCGCCGGCGATCTGCTGCGCTACCGGGAGGCGGCCGGGTTGGACGCGTTCCAGATAAACTTTCACGGCAACCGCGACGCCGACCAGCTGCTCCGTTCGATGGAGTGCTTTATGGACGAGGTCAAACCGCGCCTTGGCTGAGCACCGCTGAATAGGGATCAGGCGGCGGAGGCGCTTGCGGGTTGCGTTTCGGTGGCACGCGCCGCGTGGCGCGCATCGGCGACGAGCTGCAACGCGTCGTCGGTCCAGGCATGGTTCTCGCCGAGAGATTTCCTGATGCTGGCGAGCGCCGCTTCGGCATGCTTCAGCGACTCGCCGGCGTGACCAGCGGCAAGCAGCGCACGGGCATAGCTATAGCGCGCGCGCTGCGTGTTGGGATGATCCGGGCCGTGCATCGTCTGCCAGCGTTGGAGGGTGCGCGCGCACATGGTCAACGTCGCTCCCACCTCCTGCTGGCCGCGAAGCGCGACCAGCAGCTTGTCGATGGTCAACAAGCCCATCGCCACGAGATGCGTGCCGAGCCGCCCGCCCAGCTGCTTCTGGCGCTGGAGCGCGGCCTCCATATCCTCGGCGGAGATGAGACCCTGGCCGACCAGTAAGTCCCCCAGGCGCATCGAAGCCTCCACATCAAGCACTCGTCGCCAGTCTCAACCTCGGCGTCCCCTTTCGTTATTGTCGAAGATCGTTTCGGATGTATTAGCAAGAAGCCGGAATTTTAGACTTGGCGGACGGACTTCGTTCCTGCCACGTGCGGCCTGCCGCCGAGCGGCTTGCATCCAATCCGCGCAAGGACTTGAATACCGCCGCGCTCAGACGGATGCGACCGTCATGCCTGATACGACGACTTCCCCCGGCCGTCGCGTGTTGCGCGATTTGAACGAGTCAACGAACGAGCTGGGGACCGGCGCGCCGCGCCGCATATCGCCGGGCGAAACCGCGGTGGCTGGTAGCGCGCGCGTCAACGGCAGGGCCAATGGCGGGGTCGCACGGGGGGAACGCACTGAGCCGCGCTGGCGCGACATTCAGTGGGTCGACTTCAGCGACGAGCCCGACGGCAGCCGACCGACCGCCCCGCACGCCGAATCGCACCTCGCGCCGACCATAACGATAGTAGAACCGGTGAAAGTAACGGAGGTGACGCCGCCGCTCGGCAACCCATTGTACCGCTTCGCCGCCGCAGCGCCCGCGATCTCCTTGACGAAAACAACAGCGGCGATTCCCGGCTTGGCGACGCGCTTCACGCGGCTGCCGGTGCCGCGACGGATCCCGAGCACGTCCCACCTGCCGCAGGGCCCGGGCCCGATCAGGTTGCGACCGCCCACCGCGCCATTTGCTGGCGCGACGCCTCAGGTCGAGCCCACGCGGACGGATCACGGACCTCCCTTCCCGGCATCGATCTCGACCCCGGTCTCCGCCGCACCCGCACCCGGTATATCCAAGCGGCGCGGCTGGCGTCCGGTGGTCGCCGCCGGAATTGCCGCGACCGGCGCCGCCGGACACTGCGCCTCGGCATTCGCCCGGGGAGCGGCGAGAACCAGCCTCGCCCGCGTTCGTGCCGCAGTGCCGCGGCGGACACGCCAAGAACCGAGCCAGGCCGACGTGTCGGCCGCGAAACCGGTAGTCCGGCACGCTATTTTTGACACGGTCGACCGGGTTTCGCGTTTCGTCGCGGCACACAAATCCCGCCTGCGTGTGTCGTGCGCGGCCGCTCTTGTCATCTTGCTGGCCGCGGTGGGCGCCTATGTCGGCGGCGCGCTGATCGTGCATGTAGCGGAGCCGAATGGCTCACCGTCACCCGCCGCGGCAAACGCGCCGCCATCCAACGCCGTCGCCAAGCAGCCGACAATCGTCGACAAGGCCTCGCATCCCGGCGCGCCCGCGGCTACCTCCGACGAGGCTTCGGCGAACGAGCCGCCGAGCGACCCGGCGGCGCGCGCCGCGTTCTATATCGCGCGCGCCAAAATGGGTGATGCGGCGGCGCAGTACAATGTCGGTGTGCTTTACGCGCAGGGCCTGGGCCTGGTGCAGGATTACGCCAGCGCCGCCACCTGGTTCCGCGCCGCGGCGGCGCAGGGCAATGTCGCCGCCGAGTACGATCTCGGGGTGCTCTACGCACAAGGGCTCGGCGTCGCGGCGAACCAAACCGAGGCAATCAACTGGTATCACAGCGCTTCCGCGCAGGATCATCCGGCGGCGGAGTTCAACCTGGCGCTTGCGTATGCGACCGGCAGCGGCACCTCGCAGGATTTCGCGGCGGCGGCGCGCTGGTATCAGAAAGCGGCGGCGCAGGGATTGGCGCCTGCGATGGTCAATTTGGCGATCCTCTACGAGGCCGGGAATGGGGTCGACCGATCGCCGGTCGACGCCTATGCCTGGTACAACGCGGCCGGCGAGCGCGGCGAGGACGCCGCGAAAGCGCGCGCCGGCGAGTTGTTCCAGCAGTTCAACGACCGCGACAAGGCGCGCGCCGAAGGTCTAGCCGCGACGATTGGCGCGGCGCTCGATTCGGTCAAGCCGCAGGCGCCGCCCGCCTGACCGGCAGCGGCTCGGACAACAATGCTCCTGCCCGCACCCACCAGCCCGGCTCGGCCACCGCCAACGCCGCACCGGCGCGAGCGGCCGCTTCACGATCGGCGAACAGCGCGAAGCACGTGGCGCCGCTGCCGCTCATTCGCGACAGATAGGCCTCGGGCAGCGCAGCAAGGCAGGCAAGCACCGTCGCGATTTCCGGCACCAAGCGGAGCGCGGCGTCGGTCAAATCGTTGCCGCATTGCCGCAGCAGGCCGAACAGGCCGACGGCGTTGCGCGGCGTGGCGCGCACAAACTGGTCGGTGGTGAACGCGCCCTGCCGGGCGCCGAACACCGCGGCGGTCGGCAATTCGCGGCGCGGATTGGCAAGCACGATACCGAGCGATGGCAGCGCCGGCAGCGGGTCAAGCCGCTCGCCGATGCCGCTGACCCAGACCGGCCTTCCGTCGAGGCAAGCCGGGACGTCGGCGCCGAGCGATGCGGCGATCGACATCGCGCCGGCGTCGAGCGGCACGTCCCACCACGCGGCGAGCGCGCGCAGCGCCGCCGCGGCGTCGCTCGACCCGCCGCCGATCCCCGAGGCGACCGGCAGCTGCTTGTCGAGGCGTAGCGCCGCTCCCTTGGCGACGCCATGATGCGCCGCGAGCGCGCGGGCCGCGCGCAGCACAAGATTGCCGTCGCCGAGGCCCGCGAGCGCCACCGCCTCGGGACCGCAGACGGCCAGCGACAGCACCTCAGCCGGCGCTGCGGTCACCTCGTCGCCGATATCGGCAAAGGCGACGAGGCTGTCGAGCAAGTGCAGGCCGTCGGCGCGGCGGCCGACGACGTGCAGGTAGAGATTGACCTTGGCGGGGGCGAAGACGGTGACAGCCGCGCCGGACAGGGTTTCGCTCAGCCGCCACGCTCCGCCGGCTGGTTCGGCGCTGCCGGCGCCGGTGTACCGGGAGAAGGTGCGGCGGGGGTCGCCGAAGCCGGGGTCGAGGGCGGCCCGAGGCCCTTTTCGAGCTTCGATTCGAGCGGCTGCACATCGTCCTTGTCCGGCCCGAATTGCAGCGCCCGCCGCCACTGATAGCGCGCTTCGGTCAGCCGGCCGGTGCGCCAATAGGCATCGCCCAGGTGGTTGTTGATCGTCGAATCGGAAGGCACCAGCTCAACCGCGCGTTCGAGATATTCGACCGCCCCGGCGTAGTCACCCATCCGGTAATGCGCCCAACCGAGACTGTCGACGATATAGCCGTCCTCGGGCCGCAGCTCGACCGCCTTCTCGATCATCTTGAGGCCCTGATCGAGCTTCTCGCCGCGGTCGATCCAGGAATAACCGAGATAATTGAGGATCAGCGGCTGATCGGGCTTCAGGGCCAGTGCGTGATCGAGATCGGCTTCGGCCTTTGGCCAGTCGCCGGCGCGCTCATAGGACACGCCGCGATCGTAGAACAGCGCCCAGCGGTCAGGCATGCGGTTGGCCTTGGCGCGCTCGATCGCCTCGTTGTAGGCGGCGGCGGCCTCGGGGTAGCGTTTCTTGTTGCGTAGGATGTCGCCGAGCTGCACGTCGGCGCCAATCGTTTTCGGTTGTTCGGCGGCCATCGCCTTCAGCTGCGCGATCGCCTCGTCGGAGCGGTCGAGGTCGTCGAGATCGGCGGCGGCCCGCAGGCGCGCCGACCACGAATAGGGCGAGTTCTTGGGAATCCTCTGCAGTACGGCAAGGCTTTGCGCTGGCTCGTTCTGCGTCGATAGCACATCGGCGAGCAGCAACTGGGCCAGCCGGAAATCGGGCTGCAGCCACAGTGCGTAGCGGTCGTAAATCAGTGCGAGGTCGATCGTCTCGGTCTGGTTCAGGACGCTCGCCAGGTCGAACATCGCCTCGGCGAGGCCGTCCGTGGCCGAGTCGATCATCGCCTTCGGGGCGCCTGGCGGGCGCGCGGCGAGCACCGTCTGGGCAATCTCGCTACCGACATTCTGGTCCATGAATTTCTGATAGAGCGCCTTGGCCTTATCCGCCTTGCCGTGGCGCTCATAGAAATTGGCGATCGCGTCGGTCAGGCGCCAGTTGAGCTGATCGTTATCGGCTAGGGTCTTGGTGTAATAGGATTCGGCCTTCTCGGTCTGGCCCGCGAAATCGTAGAGCAGGCCCAGCTGGAAATCCTTCAGCGGCTTGAAGCCGTTGAACTTGTCGAGCTGCTGCAGCGCCGCGTCGGCGCCTTGCAGATCGCCCGCCGCCATCCGCGTCCAGGCGAGCGCCAGCGGACCGATAAAGCGATGCACCCCATCCGACGGCAGCGCGGCGGCATATTTGAGCGCGCCCGCAGTGTCGCCGGCCTTAAGGCGGTCGACGAGCATTACCAGCCCGGCCAGCGCATCGGTCGAATCGATCTTCAGATCTTCGGCGGCGAGCGGCTTCGCCCGGTCGAAATTGCCGGCGCCGACCGCCATCAGGAAGGTGCGGCTGATGAGCTCGGGGGACTTGGGGTCGGAGGCGATCGCTTTTTCGAACCACGATGCGGCGGCCGGATAGTCGCGCATCTGCTCGGCGTGCCGGCCCGCGAGATAGTCCCCATAAAGATCTGCGGCCGCCGCTGACGCCGCCGTCGGGGGCTTGCTTTCGCTGGCGGCCGGCGTCGGCGCGGCGATGGCCGGCAGCGCCCAGACGCCGCCCGCCGCCAGCGCCAGCACGAGCGTGCCCCGCCCGATCGATGATCCCCTCGTCCATTTCGTCATCGTCATCGCCCGCATTCAGCAAAAACCAGGCCGCTTCGCGCTACATGTTCGGGTAATTGGGACCGCCGCCGCCCTCCGGCACGACCCAATCAATGTTCTGCTCGGGGTCTTTGATGTCGCAGGTTTTGCAGTGCACGCAATTCTGCGCGTTGATCTGCAACCGCTTGGCTTTGGGCCCGTCATCGACGATCTCGTAAACCCCGGCCGGACAATAGCGCTGTTCGGGCGAGTCGTAGAGGCGGTAATTAATTGAAATAGCCTTGTCTGGATCGCGTAATTTGAGATGCGCGGGCTGGCCCTCCTCGTGATTGGTGAACGAAAAGGACACCGAGGTCAGCCGATCGAAGCTGATCTTGCCGTCAGGCCGCGGGTAGCGGATCGGCTTCACCGCGTCCTTGCGGGCGAGCTGGTCGTAGTCGGCGTGGTTATGGAAGGTCCACGGCGCGCGGCCGCGGAACAGGTAGGTGTCGAGCGCCGAATAGGCGAGCCCCGCCCACATGCCGAGCCGGAAGCTCGGGCGGATGTTGCGCACCCGGTAAAGCTCCTCCCACACCCAGCTGCGCTCGAGCCCGGCGCGGACGCTGGCGTTTTCGTCGCCGTTGAGGCGCGCGAATACCGCCTCGGCCGCGACCATGCCCGATTTCATCGCGGTATGGCTGCCCTTGATCTTCGGCACGTTGACAAAGCCGGCGGCGCAGCCCGTCAGCGCCCCGCCGGGGAAATCCATGCGCGGGATCGACTGGAACCCGCCTTCGTTCAGCGCCCGCGCGCCGTAGGCGACGCGACGCCCGCCCTCGAAGAAATGGCGGATCGCCGGATGCGTCTTGAAGCGCTGGAACTCCTCGAACGGCGACAGGTAGGGGTTGTCGTAATCGAGTCCGATTACGAAGCC
Source organism: uncultured Alphaproteobacteria bacterium (assembly GCA_963712835.1). GTDB lineage: Bacteria > Pseudomonadota > Alphaproteobacteria > ATCC43930 > CGMCC-115725 > DATARH01. The sequence goes on from CAVQJJ010000007.1 coordinate 28,035, forward strand.
GACCGAAACCTGGTTGCCTTCGAGGTGATAGAGGAACGAGCCGCCATAAGTGCGGTTGTCGAGCGGCCAGCCGACAGTGTGGACGATCAGCCCAGGCTGGTGCTTTTCGGGGTCGATTTCCCACAATTCCTTGATGCCGATCGCATAGGTCTGCGGGTCGCAGCGGTCGCGCAAATGGAAGCGCTCGACCAGCTTTTTGGTCAGCGAGCCACGCGCACCTTCGGCGAACAGCGTCTCGCGGCCGCGCAATTCGACGCCCGGCGTGTGGCTTGCGGTCGGCTGCCCGTCCTTGCCAATCCCCATGTCGCCGGTGGCGACGCCGACGACGCGGCCGGTGCCGTCATACAGCACCTCGGCGGCCGCGAAGCCGGGGTAGATCTCGACGCCTAGTTCCTCTGCCTGCGTCGCCAGCCAGCGGCACAGATTGCCGAGGCTGATGATATAGTTGCCGTGATTGCGCATCTGCGGTGGGGTCGGCAGTCGCCACGCCTTGCGCTCCGAGAGCAGCAGGAGGCGGTCTTCGCGCGCCGAGGTGTGGAGCGGTGCGCCCTTGTCCTTCCAGTCGGGGATCAACTCGTTAAGCGCACGCGGCTCGAACACCGCGCCGGAGAGGATGTGCGCGCCAACCTCCGAGCCCTTCTCAATGACGCAGACGGAAATTTCGCTCTCCGCCTCGACGGCCAGCTGCTTTAGACGGATCGAGGCGGCGAGGCCCGCCGGCCCGGCGCCGACAATGACCACGTCGTATTCCATCCGCTCGCGTTCGATCTGCTCACTCTCGGCCACCGCGTTACTCCAGCCTTGTTTTGCTGCGGTTATATACGATGGCGGTGAAAACGGGAGACTTGGACGAAGTTCGCTGCGTCCTTCGAGGCCTTGCTGCGCAGGCGCCCCAGGATGAGGAGCTTTCCTGATGCCATCGTCAAAACCTTCCTCATCCTGGGGCGCCTGCGCAGCAAGGCCTCGAAGGATGCAACTTGCCGATGCGGTGTTACTCCCCGAGGTGCTAACTTCTCTTCATGGCTTTGCCCGAACCACGGACGCTCGCGATCGACCAAGCGCTGGCGCTGCTCGAATGGCAGATCGAGATGGGCGTTGACGAGGCGATCGGCGAGGCGGCGATCGATCATCTTGCGGCTGCACCGCTCGCACCGCTTGCGGCCCTCCGGGCCACCTCCCCCACGATGGGGGAGGCATTCTCAACCCCCGCGCCCTCGATGGGGGAAGGCAGGGTGGGGATGACACCCGCACCAACCCCGCCCCGCCCCGCGCCATTCCAAGCGAACTCAACGGCCGCCGCCCCGCCCCGCGCGCTGATCGAATCGGCGGCGGAGCCGGTGCAGTCGGCCCGCGGGCTCGCGGCCCAGGCCGAAACGATCGACGCGCTTGCGACGCTCATCGCCGGGTTCGACGCGTGCCCGTTGAAACGCACCGCGACCAACACTGTCTTCGCCGACGGCAACCCGGAAGCGCCGGTGATGATCGTCGGCGAGGCGCCGGGCGCCGATGAAGACCGCATCGGCCGGCCGTTTGTCGGCCGCGCCGGGCAGCTCTTGGACCGCATGTTGGCGGCGATCGGTCTCGACCGCACCGGCGTCCAGATCACCAACGTCATCTATTGGCGCCCGCCCGGCAATCGCAAGCCGACCGCGCCCGAAATCGCCTCCTGTCTGCCGTTCGTGTTCCGCCACATCGTGCTGTCGCGCCCCAAGGTGCTGGTACTGGCGGGCGGCACCGCGGCCTCGACCTTGCTCGATACGACCGACGGCATCACCCGGTTGCGCGGCCGCTGGTTCGACCTCGCCGTGCCCGGCCTCGACGCGCCGGTGCCGACCCTGCCGATGTTCCACCCGGCCTTCCTGCTGCGCGCCCCCGAGCGCAAGCGCGAGGCCTGGCGCGACTTGTTGGCGTTGAAAGCGAAGCTGAACGAGTTGCGTTAGGTTTCAGCGCATCAATTGTCGTCGTCCCCGCGAAGGCGGGGACCGAGGAGGAGCGACGGAAAGGTTTCCCTGGATTCCCGCTTTCGCGGGAAAGACGATGGAGATGGGTTTTATCCGGGAGTTCATGATGCCGCTCAACCACGACCGCGTGTTTCTCGCCGTCAACATCGCGCTGTTGACCGTGTCGGACACGCGCAGCTTCGATGACGACCGTTCCGGCAACACGCTGCAGGAGCGCGCCGAGGAAGCCGGGCACAAGATCGTCGAGCGCAAGATCGTGCGCGACGAACAAGCCGACATCGTCGCGCAGCTGAAAGCATGGATCGCCGATCCCGCGATCGATGTGGTGATCGCGACCGGCGGCACCGGGGTCACCGGCCGCGACGTGACCCCGGAGGCGTTCCATAGCGTCTACGAAAAGGAGATCGCCGGTTTCGGCGAGCTGTTCCGCTGGCAGAGCTACGAGAAGATCGGCACCTCGACGATCCAGAGCCGCGCCACGGCCGGGGTTGCCGGCGGCACCTATCTGTTCGCGCTGCCGGGCTCGCCCTCGGCCTGCCGCGACGCCTGGGATGGCATTCTCGTGCACCAGCTCGACAATCGTTTCCGGCCGTGCAACTTCGTCGAGCTGATGCCGCGCCTGCAGGAGAAGTAGGCGGGCTAAACGCCGCGCGCCGCGAACACCTCCTTCGCCAGGCGCGCCGCGGTCATCGCCGTCGGCCAGCCGGAATAAAAGGCGATGTGGGTGATCATCTCAGCGATCTCGTCCTTGGTGCAGCCATTATCGAGCGCGCGGGCGAGATGGCCCCGAAGTTGCTCGTCTCTTCCCATCGCCATCAGCACGCCGCAGACGATGAGGCTACGGTCGCGCTTCGAGAGATGCGGGCCTTCCCAGATCTGGCCGTAGATCAGCGTGTCGGCGATCTCGGCGAGCTTGGGCACGGTGCCGCGGATTGCCTCACGGGCGGGTGAAGGCTGCGTCTGAGCCATGATTTTCTCCGTGGTTGAGGATAGGGTCGGGCACACAGTAGCGCGGGGAAGTTGGAGGGAGTCATGCGCATCGCGATTGTCGGGGCTGGGGGGATCGGCTGCATCTATGGCGCGGCTCTGGCGAAGGCCGGGGCGGAAGTTACCTTCATCGCCCGCGGCGCGCATCTCGCGGCGATGCGCGCCAACGGGCTCAGGATCGAAGGCGATCGCGGCGAGACGGTGCTCGACAAGGTGCAAGCGACCGACAACCCCGCCAGCATTGGTATGGTCGACTACGCGATCTTTTGCGTGAAGCTGTGGGATGTCGAAAGCGCCGGCGCGGCGATCAAGCCGATGGTCGGGCCGGAGACCGCGGTTATCCCGCAGCAGAACGGGGTCGACGCGCACGAGCGCCTGATCCCGATCCTCGGGCGCGAGGCGGTGATGGCCGGCACCGCCTGGGTCACCGGCTCGATCGTCGCGCCCGGCGTGGTGCGCCAGACCGGCACTTATCAGCGGCTGATTTACGGCGAAATCAACGGCCGCATGAGCCAGCGCGGCCAGGCGCTCGCCAATCTCTGCGCCGAAGCCGGGTTCGCTGGCGAGTTCCAGCCCGACGTGCTGGTGCCTATATGGGAAAAGTTTCTGCTGATCGTGCCGTCGTCGAGCGTCAATTCGCTCGCCCGCGCGCCAATGGGGGTCTATCGCGAAGACCCGGAGCTGTGGGCCCTTTTCGAAAATGCGCTGCGCGAGACGATCGCTGTCGGCCGCGCCGAAGGCGTTGTATTGCCGGAGGACAGCTTCGACAAGGTTTGCGGCCAGATACGCTCGATGCCGCCGCACCATATGACGTCGATGTGCAACGACCTATTGCGCGGCAACCGCATCGAATTGCCGTGGTTCGCCGGCAAGGTGGTCGAGTTGGGCCAGAAACACAGCATTCCCACCCCGGCCTGCAATCTGCTCTACGCGGCGTTGAAGCCGCACGTGAACGGGAAGCCGAACTAACCAGATAGCCCGAAGACGCTGAACCTTCGGTTGTGCGAGCTGCCGGGATGGACGCAATTGGTCGGCCGGAGCATAATTCTTCCAACCAATGCGTCGACCGAGAGGACGAAGATGTCGGTTCAGGATGTGCGGTTCGATGGCGCGGTGAACTGGCCGTCGAACGCGCTGAGCGAGGTGCCGTTCCGCGTTTATACCGACCCCGAGCAATACGCGCTGGAGCAGGAGCGCATCTTCAAGGGCGAGGCGTGGAGCTATCTGTGTCTCGCGGCCGAGATTCCGAACCCCGGCGATTGGGTCGCCACCACGGTCGGCGAAGTCGCGGTCATCGTCGCGCGCGGCGAGAACGGCGCCGTCAACGCCTTCGTCAACCGCTGCGCCCATCGCGGCAACCTCTTGTGCCTCACCAACAAGGGTCACGGCCGCGAGATCACCTGCATCTACCACGGCTGGAGCTACGATCTCGAAGGCCAACTGACCGGCGTCGCCTTCGAGCGCGGCGTCCAGCGCCAGGGCGGCATGGCGCCCGAGTTCCACAAGGAAGACCACCGCCTCCGGCGCCTGCGCGTCGAGGAGCTGTGCGGGCTCGTCTTCGGAACATTCAGCGACACCGTCGCCGACCTCAAAACCTATTTCGGCGACAAGGTGGTGGGCGGCGTCCGACGCGTGCTCGAAGGGCGCCAGGTGCGCGTCATCGGCCGCAGCACGCAAATCCTGCCGAACAACTGGAAGCTCTATTTCGAGAACGTCAAGGACACCTACCACGCCTCGATCCTGCACTCGTTCCTGACGACGTTCCACATCAACCGGCTGTCGATGCCGGGCGGCATCAACATCAGCGATGACGGCGGCAGCCATTTCAGCTACGCCAAACTCGACTACGCCGCCGAGGACGCCGACTACCAGGCGGCCAATCTGCGCTCCGACACCGACCTCAAGCTGCACGACAATTCGGTCGTCGAATTGGTCGACGAGTTCGGCGACCAGATTTCGGTGATGATCCTCACCGCCTTCCCCAACATGGTGCTGCAGCAGGTGCGCAACACGCTGGCGGTGCGGGTGATCCGCCCGCGCGGTATCGACAAGACCGAGCTCGAATGGGTGCATATCGGCTTCGACAGCGACGACGAAACGATGCAGGAGCGCCGCTTGCGCCAGGGCAACCTGATCGGTGCCGCCGGCTATATCGCGATGGAAGACGGCTGCGTCGGCGGCTTCGTGCAGCGCGCGCTGCAGTTCAACGACGACGACAGCGGTATCGTCATGATGGGCGGCCACGACGCCGAATCACAGAACTTCCGCGCCAGCGAAGCGGCGATCCGCGGGTTCTGGAAGAAATATCGCGCGCTGACCGGGGTCTGATCGTTCGATGCCTGGGTTTCCTTTTCCGTCGCCCCCGCGAAGGCGGGGGCCCAGGGGCAACTGCCTGGCCGCAAGCCCTGGGTTCCCGCTTTCGCGGGGATGACGAGGTGGAAGGATGATCGACCAAGAAATCCGCCTCGGCGTCGCTGAACTTTACGCCGCCTACGCCGACTGCATCGACGACGACCGGCTCGAGGAATGGCCGGATTTCTTTGTCGATCAGTGCCGCTATCTGATCACTGACCGGCAGAGCCACGAAGCCGGGTTGAAACACGGCGTCATCTATTGCGCGTCGAAAGGCATGCTGATCGACCGCATCACCTCGATGCGCCGCGTCTTGATGTTCGAGGCGCACCGCTACCGGCACATTGTCGGGCCGCCGCGCGTCAACACGGTCGAGGGCGGCATCGCCGAATCGCACGCCAATCTCTTTGTCGCGCGCATCATGCACAACGGCGAGACCAGCCTGTTCGCGACCGGGCGCTATCTCGACTGCATCGATGTGAGGGCCGAGCCCTATCGCTTCGTCGAACGCCTTGTCGTGCTCGACAGCCAGAAGATCGATACGCTGATCGCCATTCCGTTGTGAGTTCAAACCAGCTCGGCCACCCGCGCGCCCAGCTCGTCAAGGTTCCGGCGGAGTTCCTCGAGCCCGAAATAGAGGCCGAAGACGCGCTCGATGTCGTTGTCGCCGAGCGCGCGGGTCAGCCCCTCCCGGCGCAGACCGGCCATCGCCTCCGCATAGGCGGCGAAGGCCGCATCGACCCCGGCGGACGCCGGTGGAGCGGCGCCAGCCGTCAGCGCCGCGCCGAGCCCCCGCATCATCTCCGCGAATGCGCCGCCCAGCGCCTCTGCCGCATCCGCGAGCCGGCCGCGCACCGGCTCGGGCAGCGGGCTCGGCAGCGCCCGCGCGACGATGACCAGATCGTGGCTGATGCGCCGCAGCGTACGCGCCAGCGGCTTGGGGTCGGGTGCATCGCTCATATAGCTGCGCCGCTCGCGCGCCGCTTCGGTTGCGGTCGTGGTCGCCCCCTCGATTGCGCCGCGGATGCGGTCGTGCAGCCGGGTCACCGCCGCGGGGTCGAGCGGCGACTTGAGCCCGGCGAGCAGCATCGCGATCTGCTCCGCCATCGGGCCGAGCGCCGAGCCAGCGGCCGCGTAAAACGCCTTGTGCGCACGCACCGGCGTCACTGTCAGCGCGACCGCGAGAGCGACGATGCTGCCAAGGCCGATCTCGAAGACGCGGGCGAGCGCCGTATCGACGACTCCACCGGCCGCCGTATGCCCGAGCAGCACGATCACCGCGGTCACCGGCGCGACGCGGTAACTCGGCCGGAACGCCACCAGCAGCGACAGCGGAATCAGCGCGACCGCGAGGGCAACTCCCGTCGAGGTGACGCTCGCGTGCGGCAGAGTATAGGTGACCGCGGCCCCCCAACCAGCGCCGGCCAAGGTGCTGACAAACCGGTCCACCATCGCCTTCAACGAGCCGCCGAGGCTCGACTGCGTGACGATGACGGCGGTCAGCACCGCCCAATAGACTTGAGCCAGCTGGAAAAGATGCGCGACCGCGAAGCTCAGCAGCCCGGCCACCGTCATCCGCAAGCCGAGCCCAAACTCCGTGCGGTGGCGGCCGAGCCAGCTATCGGCTTGTTGCATAAGCGTCTATCCCGCTCCCGGTCTCTCCCTCGCCGGGGAAAGACTGTATAAGCTCCGCGCATGGCTGACACGGACGACATCATCTTCGACCGCTCGGGCGGCGTCGGCACGGTGCTGCTCAACCGGCCGCAGGCGCTCAACGCCTTCACGCTTGGCATGTACCGGCAATTCGACCCGGCGCTGCGGGCTTGGGCACGCGATCCCGCCATCCACGCGGTGCTGATCGAGGGCGCCGGCGACCGGGCGTTCTGCGCCGGCGGCGACGTGCGCGCGGTCTACGAGGCCGGCAAGGGAATCAGCGGCGACAACGAGTTCACCAGCGTTTTCTTTGCCGAAGAATATCGGCTGCTCCACTTCCTGCACCGCTTTCCGAAGCCGTATGTCGCGATCCTCGATGGCATCACGATGGGCGGCGGCGCCGGCGTTTCGGTCAACGGCGCCTATCGCGTCGCCACCGAAAAGACGATGTTCGCGATGCCGGAGACCGGGATCGGTCTCTTTCCCGATGTCGGCGCGACGCGGTTCCTCAATCTCTGCCCCGGCCATATCGGCCGCTATCTCGGTCTTACGGGGGCGCGGCTCGGCGCGGCGGATGCGCTCTATTGCGGGCTGGCGACGCATTTCGTGCCGCGCGAGCGGGTGCCGACGCTGAAAGAGGCGCTCGCGCTGGTGGCGTGGGAGGCCGGCTGCGAGCGCGCCCAGGTAGAGCCGCTTCTCAACCAATTCGCCGCCGACCCCGGCCCGCCGCCGATCGCCGCACGGCGCACGATCATCGACCGCTGCTTTGCCGATGACACGATGGAAGCCATCTTCGATGCGTTGGCCACCGAAACCGAGGATCGCGCCTGGGCCGAGGAAACTCGCGCCACACTCCTGACGAAATCGCCGACCAGTCTGCGGATAACGCTGCGCCAACTGGTGGTGGGGCAAGGCATGGATCTGGAGGACGCGCTGCGGCTTGAATACCGCATGACGCAGCACGTTATGGCGGCGCACGATTTCTACGAGGGCATCCGCGCGGTGCTGATCGACAAGGACCAAAAGCCGCGTTGGCGACCAGCCACGCTGGCGGAAGTCGACGAGGCGACGACCGAAAGCTATTTCGCGTCTCTGGGATCGGGTGAACTGACGTTCGAGTAGCACTGGGAGGGAATGACAGATGGCGACGATCGGCTTTATCGGCCTCGGCAATATGGGCGCGCCGATGGCGGCCAACCTTCTGAAAGCGCAGCACAAGGTCACCGGCTACGACGTCGTGGCGGGACCGGTCGGCAATATCGAGCTGCAGGGCGGCAAGGGCGCGGCCAATGCGGCCGAGGCCGCGGCGGCGGGCGATATCGTCGTCACCATGTTGCCGGCCGGGCCACAGGTGCGCGCGGTCTATCTCGGCCCCAACGGCATCATCGCCAAGGCAAAAAAGGGCGCGCTCTTGATCGACTGTTCGACGATCGACGTCGAGACCGCGCGACTGGTGAGCGAGGAGGCGAAGAAAGCCGGTCTTGAGATGCTCGACGCGCCCGTCTCGGGCGGCGTCATGGGCGCGCAAGGCGGCACCTTGACCTTCATGGTCGGCGGCACCGAAGCGGCGTTCCAAAAAGGCCGGCCAATTCTCGCGAATATGGGCCGCACGATCGTCCATGCCGGCCCTGCGGGGAACGGCCAGATCGCGAAAATCTGCAACAACATGATGCTGGCCGTGTCGATGATCGGCGTATGCGAGGGTTTCGCGCTCGCGGAAAAATTAGGGCTGCCGAGCCAGACGCTGTGGGACATCTGCAGCACCTCAACCAGCCAATGCTGGGCGATGACCAATTATTGCCCGATGCCCGGCCCGGTGCCGGCAGCGCCCTCGAACCGCGGCTATCCGGCTGGGTTCACCGCGGCCAACATGCTGAAAGATTTGCGGCTTTCCCAGGCGGCCGCCGGGCAGGCAGCATCGGCGACGCCGATGGGCGCTGCAGCCGCCAACCTCTATCAACTGTTTGTCGATGGCGGCAAAGGAGCGCTCGATTTTTCCGCCATCATGCAGATGGTGCGCCGCCACGGACACGCCGGTTAATCGAAGAAGAAAACGAAAAATTAACGAAAACCTCGCTAAGTTTTCGATGAGACGGCCTAGCGAGGCGCAGATGAACAACGGGTATCTCGAAGTGATTTCGCTCGTCGAGCGACTTCACAGACACTTTCTCGAGGTCGTGAAGCTTGAGCTCGATGGGCTTGGGATCCACGACATCAACAACGTTCAGGGCCTCATGCTGTTCAACATCGGCGATGCCGAGATGACTGTCGGCGAGCTGACACTGCGCGGCTGCTACCTGGGTTCCAACGTTTCCTACAACGTCAAGAAGATGGTCGAAAACGGCTATCTCGCGCAGGAGCGCTCGGTGCACGACCGTCGCTCGATCCATGTGCGGCTGACCGATAAGGGAGCGCAGCTGCGCGACCGCCTGCAGGCCATGCACCAGCGCCATGTCGAGATGCTGAACCAGACCGCGATCAGCGACGAGGATTTGCAGGGCGCCACGGTGACCCTTCGCCGACTCGAGCGCTTCTGGATTCGCGCCGGCGACCTGGTTCAGCGCCCTGGACAATACGCCGCCTAACCTCAGCGGATTTGACGGATCGAAAACGGGCTGCAATTTTGCAGTCCGTTTTTGCTTTGGATCCGCTAGCGCGGAATGCGCCGCCCACGGGCGGCGCCGGAGGTCGGGCGGATGCCCGACCGCCCTTGATAGGAGCATCCCATGCCGTCATTGCCGCCCCTCATGCAGCTTGCACCCGGCCTTACCGCGGCGGGTGCGCTTAGCGCAGACAATATCGAGGCGCTCGCCGCCTCGGGCGTGAAGACAATCATCAACAACCGCCCCGACAACGAAGACCCCGGCCAGCTTTCGGCCGACGAGGCCCGCAAATTGTGCGAGGCGCACGGCGTCGCCTATCACCACATCGCCTTCGTCAACGCGACCTTGACCCGCGACCATATCGACGCTTTCGAGAAGGTGCTGATGAGCGGCTCGCACCCGATGGTCGCGCATTGCCGCAGCGGCACGCGCTCAACGATGATCTGGGCGCTCACACGGATGCGCCAGGGCGACGATCCGGCCGCGCTGGTCGCGCTCGGCGCCCGCAACGGCGTCGACATCTCCGCGCTGCCGGCGCTGGCGGCGAAGCTGCTCTGATCCTTGGCCGCCGAACCGCGCTGGATCACCGTCGAGACGGTCGTTGCGCTCAATAGTGATGAGGTCGCGAAGACCGGCGAGCCGCAAGAGCTGCGCGACCGCGCCGCGCTCGACATCGCGGTAAAGCGGCCATGGAACGTCTGGGTCTATTTTATGGACCAGGACTTCGCGACCCTCGCCATGTCGCTACTCGTAGCAATCGCCGGGGCAAAAGCCTTTTCCGCCGGCAATGAGCGTACTGCCTACCGCGCCGCCGTGGCGCTGCTCGAAGCCAACGGCATCGCCCTCGACCTTGGCGCCAACCGCGAGCGCGCCGAAGAGCGCCTCTTCGATTATTTTCGTGGCCGGCTCTCGCAAGCCGGCGTGCGCGAATGGTTTCAGGACTGGATGAAGCCGGCGGGGTAGCTTGGCGCGTCACGCTGATCGCCCTGACGGCACGTTTGCTGCATGAGCGCCCTATAAGAAAAAGGAGGCGAGATGCTGAAAATTCTGCGCGCCACGCTCACCGGAATTTTGGTCGTCGCCCCGGCACTGCTCGCCGTCGTCCTCGTCTCGGGCTATCTCGCGCCGATATCGCGCTGAATCACGCGGCGATGCTTCGGAGAACGCAAAAAGGGCGCCTGCGGGCGCCCTAGCGCGATCGCCGCCTCGGGCGTGAATGCGTCACCTACCGATGCGAGGCGTTGCTCGGCAGGCCGGCGCCCCAGATTTGCATCGGGCTAGATGTCCTTGATGCGCGGCAGCACGGTCTTGCCGAAAAGCTCGACTGCCTCGGTCAGCGCGCCGAGATCGCCTGAGCCGGGGCTGGTCAGCGACAAGTCGAGGACGCCGGCGCCGACCATCTCGCGGCACTTCCTGATCTGCTCGACCACGGTATCGGGCCCGCCGACAAAGGTCACCGGCAGCACGCCGTTGACATTGGCCTGGCGCGTCTCGCCAGCGATGTTGCGCTTGTCGACTGCGATCATTGCCTCACGCAGTGCCGGGCGCATCGGGAAGGGGGCCGCGCCCTGCTGTTTCTTTAAACGCTCGTCGGCCTCATCGTCGGTCTCGGCAAGCAGCATGTTGGCGCGGTAGATGACGTGGTCCGGCCCCGGCTCCCAGCCGTATTCGCGACATTGCTGGCGGTAGTAATTGGTCGATTTCGCCATCACCTCGAACGGTCCGTAGGAGACGCCGAGCCCGAGCCGGTTGCGCGCCGCGAAGTCGCACGATTCCTTGCTGGTGCCGAGCGCGTAGGTCGGCGGCATTGGCTGCTGCAGCGGACGCGGCCAGACGGAGACCGTGCGATACTGGTAATAGCGGCCCTGCCAGCCGAAAGGCTGAGGCTCGGTCCACGCTTTGAGGATCAGCTCCATGCCCTCGTCGGTGCGCTCGCGGCCTTCGGCGGGGTTGAGATCGAAACTCAGATACTCGTTGGTCGTGCCGCGCAGCAGGCCGACGACGAGCCTTCCCTGCGACATGGTGTCGACCATCGCCAGTTCCTCGGCGATCCGGATCGGGTTCGCCTGCGGCACGATTGGGCCCAAGAGCGCGATCTTGATGTTCTTGACCTTGGCCGCGACATAGGCGGCCGACACGATCGGCGAAGGGGTCAGGATGCGCGGCGAATAATGGTGCTCGGACAGACTGATCCAGTCGAAGCCGATCCGTTCGCAATATTCGACCCGCTCGATCATCGCCTGGTAGGCCTTGTCGCCGGCCTCGGGCGAATAGTTCGCCGGCGCCGCCGGCCACTCCGCCGGCAGCGGCACCGGCGTCTGGTAGCGCCCGGTTTCGAAGAACGACACTTTCATCGTGAGCCTCCGCCGGCTGACCTATCGCGTCCGATTGTACGTGTAGTCCTCGCGCTCGCCAGCGCCCAGCCGCAACCCCTCGGGCAGTGGTGGCCGCTGCGCCTGCAGCTTGGCGTGCGCGGCGAGCGCTTCCTCGCTCTCCCATAATTCGAGCAGCGACAGCCGGTCGGGGGCGTCGGCGCTCTGAAACACCTCGAACTGCAGGCAGCCGGCATCTTTCCGCGACAACTCGCAGCGCGCCTGCATCGCTTTCAAGAGTTCGCCGCCTTTGCCTGGCGCGGCGTTGATCGAGATCACGAGACGGATGGACATGGTTTCCTCCCCGGTGCAAGCGTGCTTTGCGCAAAGCATGACGAGCGGCGACAGGTGAGGTCAAACGCAAAAGAACTCGGCTAAGATCAAATCCAACAATAGGGGAGCCGAAGATGCTGTTCACCTGCCTGCCACCCGGCGCTCGCATTCCCGGCCGCTTTCCGGGCCCGCCGCATCCGCGCGGCCGATGGCACACGATCGACATCCACTGCCACGTGCGCAGCGACAAGGCGGCCGAGATGGTCGAGGGCAACGAGGCGGTCTCGAAATGGTATCTCGAGACGCAGGCAAGCCCGCAAAGCCAGGCGCAGAACCGCGCCAACGGAGTCCGCACCGTCGAGCAGGGCCGGTCGCCGGAGCAGCGCATCGCCGACATGGATCTGATGGGGATCGATGTCCAAGCGATCTCGCCGGCGCCCCGCCAGACCTATTACGGCGCCGACGCCGACCTCGGTCTCGCAGTGTCGCGCGTCACCAACGATTTCATCGCCGAGATTTGCGGCAAGTACCCCGACCGCTTCACCGGGCTCGGCACCGTGCCGTTCCAGGCGCCTGAGCTTGCGGTGCAGGAGCTCGACCGCATTCACAAGGATCACGGCTTTCGCGGCATCGAGATCATGACCCATGTCGCCGGCGAGGATTTGTCGGCCGAGCGCTTCCGGCCGATCTTCCGCCGCTGCGAGGAACTGGGGATGCTGATCTTCATGCACTCGGACGGCTTCACCGAGGCGCGCCGCTTTCACGACCATTACTTCGCCAATGTCATCGGCAATCCGCTCGATACGACCGTGGCGCTGCATCACCTGATCTTTGGCGGTGTGCTGCAGGATTTTCCCAACCTCAAACTCGTCGCATCGCATGGCGGCGGCTACCTACCGGCCTATCCCGGCCGCATCGACCATTCCGCCTCGGCACGACCCGACACCTGCACCTGCCTCAAGCACATGCCGTCGGTCTATCTGAAGCGGCTCTATTTTGACGCGCTGGTCTACACCCACCACCAGCTGCAATTCCTCGTCGAGGAATACGGCGTCGATCATATCCTGGTCGGCACCGACTATCCGGCGGACATGGGCGAGATCGATCCGGTCGGCTTTATCGAGACCGCGCCGTTCCTCGACGACACCGAGCGCCGCGCGATCCTCGGCGGCAACGCGGCGCGGCTGCTCAATCTGCCGATGCCGCCTAAACCCTGAGCGCTATGCAGCGTTATTCGTTCGCGGCGGTTGCGCGGCACGCCTTCACCGGTCATCGCGGCTGGCGACCGCTCTGGCGCAAGGCGTCGCCGAAGCCCCGCTATCGTGTCGTGATCATCGGCGGCGGCGGACATGGGCTCGCCACCGCCTATTACCTCGCCAAGGAGCACGGCGTCCGCGATGTCGCGGTGCTGGAAAAAGGGGCGATCGGCCTCGGCAACACCGGCCGCAACACGACGATCATCCGCTCCAATTACCTGTGGGACGAAAGCGCGCGGCTTTACGAGCATTCGCTGAAGCTGTGGGAAGGATTGTCGCGCGAACTCAATTTCAACCTGATGCTGTCGCAGCGCGGGGTGCTGAACCTCGCGCACACGCTCGCCGATGTGCGCGAAGGGGTGCGGCGGGTCAACGCCAATCGCCTCAACGGCATTGACGCGGAGTGGCTGGGGCCTGAGCAGGTTAAGGCGTTCTGCCCGATGCTCAGCGTCGATCGTGCGGCGCGCTATCCAGTGCTGGGCGCGACGTTGCAGCGGCGCGGCGGCGTGGCGAGGCACGACGCGGTCGCTTGGGGCTTCGCGCGCGCCGCCGACGCGCGCGGCGTCGACATCGTCGAGAATTGCGAGGTGACCGCCATTCGTGTCTCGGGCGGGCGAGCCGGCGAGATCGAGACGACGCGCGGCACGACCTTCGCCGACAAGATCGCGATCTGTGCCGCCGGGTACAATTCGGTGCTGGCGGCGATGGCCGGGGTGCGGCTGCCGCTGCAGAGCCACCCGCTGCAGGCGCTGGTGTCGGAGCCGGTAAAGCCGCTGCTCGACTGCGTCGTGATGTCGAACACGGTGCACGTCTATGTCAGCCAGTCCGACAAAGGCGAGTTGGTGATGGGCGCCGGCATCGACGCCTTCAACTCCTACGCCCAGCGCGGCTCGTTCCCCATCATCGAGGCGCAGATGGCGGCGGCGCTCGAGTTGTTCCCGGTCTTTTCGCGGCTTAAGATGCTGCGGAGTTGGGCCGGCATCGTCGATGTCTGCCCCGACGCGTCGCCGATCATCGGCAAGCTGCCGGTGGCCGGGCTGTACCTGAACGGCGGCTGGGGCACCGGCGGGTTCAAGGCGACCCCCGGCGCCGGCCATGTCTTCGCCCATACAATTGCGCATGACGCGCCGCATCCTCTCGCCGAGCCGTTCGCGCTGGACCGCTTCACGACCGGCGCGCTTGTCGACGAACACGGCGCCGCCGCGGTGGCGCATTAGGGGGAACGTCATTGCGAGCGCAGCGAAGCAATCTCCCCCCGCCTTGGCCCTCTGCCGGGGGAGATTGCCGCGTCGCCTCTGGCTCCTCGCAATGACGGAGTAGGTCGATGCTGCTGATCCCCTGCCCGTGGTGCGGCGAGCGCGACGAGACCGAGTTCCGCTATGGCGGCGAGGCGCATGTCTCGCGCGCCGACCCGGCATCGTCCGACGACAAGGCCTGGGCCGATTATCTCTATATGCGCAATAACCCAAAAGGCGTCTTCGCCGAGCGTTGGGTGCACCAAGCGGGGTGCCGGCGCTGGTTCAACCTGTTGCGTGATACGGTCTCGCACCGCATCGTCGCGGTCTACAAGATCGGTGAGACACCGTCGCCGGGAACGCCGCCCGCCGGATCGCACGGGGGCGACCCGTGACGCAGCGCTTCCGCCTTCCAAGCGGCGGGCGGATCGACCGTAGCCGCACGCTCCGCTTTCGGTTTGACGGGCGCGAGTACGAGGGCCATCCCGGTGATACGCTGGCCTCGGCGCTGCTGGCGAACGGGGTGCGGCTCGTTGCGCGAAGCTGGAAGTTCCACCGGCCGCGCGGTGTTTTCACCGCCGGCATGGAAGAGCCGTCGGCGCTGGTGCAGGTGGGCGGGGAGCCGAACCGTCGCGCCACTAATATCCTGCTCGCCGACGGGATGGTCGCGACCAGCCAGCACGCCAGCCCGAGCCTCGCGATCGATCGCGCCGCGCCGGTCGGCTGGCTCGCGCCGCTATTCCCGGCTGGGTTCTACTACAAGATATTCTTCCGCTCCCCCGCGCTGTGGCGGCGGGTGTGGGAGCCGCTGCTGCGCCGTATGGCGGGGCTCGGCGAGGCGCCGCGCTCGCCCGATCCGGCACGCGGCGATAAGACCCACGCGTATTGTGACGTGCTGGTGGTCGGCAGCGGGCCGGCGGGCCTTGCGGCGGCGCTGGCAGCGGGACGCAGCGGCGCGCGGGTGATCCTCGCCGAGGCCGACCGCGAGCTCGGCGGGGCTTTGCTGCGGCGACCGGGACAGATGGAGACCGGCTGGCTGCCGCAATCCGCTGCCGAGCTGGCGGCGTTGCCCGAAGTTCGAGTGCTGAGCGACACAAGCGTGTTCGGCCGCTATGACGACAACTACCTAATGGCCGCGGGGCGCGGAGCCCGCAACCGGCTCTGGCATATCCGGGCGCGCCGCGTCGTGCTGGCGAGCGGGGCGATCGAGCGCCCGCTGGTGTTCCCTGGCAATGACCCCCCTGGGGTGATGCTGGCCGGCGCGGTCGAAACTTACGTCAACCGCTACGCCGTCGCGCCGGGGCGGCGAGCGGTGCTGTTCACCAATAATGACGACGCCTACCACGCGGCTGCGGCGCTCAAGACCGCCGGCGTCGCGGTCGCTGGCATCGTCGATCTGCGCGCGGAGCCGGGCGCGGCGGCGCGGTCGCTGGTCGACGGCACCGCGATCCACTCCGGATATGCGGTCGTCGGCACGAGCGGTCGGCGCGGCTTGCGCCGCGTGAGGATCCGCCCGCTCGCCGGCGGTCCGGTAAAGAAGATCGCTTGCGATCTGCTGGCGGTGTCGGGCGGTTGGAACCCGGCGGTGCACCTTTTCGCTCACACCGGCAACAGGCTGCATTACAGCGAGGCGCTGGCCGCCTTTGTCCCCGGCGGCACCGATGCAGCGATCGAGCCGGTGGGCGCGTCGCGCGGAAGTTTCGACCTCGCCGCTTGCCTAGCCGAAGGCGCCGAGGCTGGCATTCGCGCCGCCGCAGCGTGCGGTTTCACTGTAAGCTCGCTGACATTGCCCGAAGTCTCACCAGCTGTCGCAACTCCGCTCGAAGCCCTCTGGCTGATCCCCGGCGCCGACGGCCGCAAGAGCTTTGTCGACCTGCATAACGACGTCACCGCCGCCGACATCGCGCTGGCAGCGCGCGAGGGCATGACGGCGATCGAGCACACGAAGCGCTGGACGACGCTCGGCATGGGAACCGACCAGGGCAAGACCGGCAACATCCCCGGCCTCGCGATCTTGTCGCAGCAGCTGGGCCGGGCGATCGCCGACACCGGTACCACGACCTTTCGCCCGCCTTATGTTCCGGTGAGCTTCAACTTGCTCGCCGGCCGCGAGCGCGGCCAATTCTTCGACCCCATCCGCCGCATGCCGATGCACGACTGGCACGCCGCGGCCGGCGCGGTGTTCGAGGATGTCGGTCAGTGGAAGCGGCCGCGCTATTATCCGCACCCCGGCGAAAGCATAGACGCGGCGGTGCGGCGCGAATGCCTCGCGGCGCGCGACGGCGCGGCGCTGCTCGACGCTTCCACGCTCGGTAAGATCGAGGTGTCGGGGCCGGACGCCGCGCGATTCCTCGATCGGATGTACATCAATCACTGGGCCAATTTGCCGGTCGGGCGCTGCCGGTACGGTGTGATGTGCCGCGACGATGGCATGGTGTTCGACGACGGCGTCGGCACTCGGCTCGCGCCCGATCGCTTCTTTCTCACCACGACCACCGGCAATGCCGGCGCGGTGCTCGACTGGTTCGAAGAGTGGCTGCAGACCGAATGGCCGCAACTCGAATTGTTCTGCACTTCGCTGACTGAGGAATTCGCCAATGCCACGCTGGTCGGGCCGGCGGCTCGCCAAGTCCTGGCAATGTTGGCGCCGCGGCTTGATCTAGCGACGGTTCCCTTTTTGGCGATGCGCGAAGCCGATGTCGCCGGCATTCCGGCCCGCATTTTCCGCGTCAGCTTTTCCGGCGAGCTTTCGTACGAGATCAACGTGCCGGCCATGGCTGGCACGGTGCTGTGGGAGAGGCTGATCGAGGCGTGCGCTGTTCCCTACGGCACCGAGGCGATGCATGTGCTGCGCGCCGAGAAGGGGTATTTCATGATCGGCCAGGAGACCGACGGCTCGGTAACCCCGTTCGATCTCGGCCTCCGCATCAAGCACGAGGATTTTCTCGGCCGCCGCTCGCTGGCGCGACCTGACACCGCGCGCGCCGACCGCAAGCAGCTGGTCGGCATCCTGCCCGACGATCCAAACACGGTATTGGCCGAAGGCGCGCAGCTCGTCGCCGAGCCGCGCTCGACGGCGATGATCGGCCACGTCACATCGAGCTATTTCGGCGCGCGGATCGGCCGCGGCTTCGCGTTGGCCCTGGTCGGGGGCGGCCGCGATCTGCACGGTGAGCCTGTCTGGGCATGGCATGAGGGTGCCGCGACGCCGGCGCGCATCTGCTCGCCGGTGTTTTACGACCCGGAGGGACGGCGGCGCCGCGATGGCTGAGCTAGCCCGGCCGTCGTCGCTTGTTACGCTCGCCGAGGGATCAGCGCGCCAGGTTGGTCTCAGGCTGCGCCGGCCGCTTCCGGCCTATCTCGCCGGTATTCCGCTATCGCTTACGCCAAACCGGGTGGCCGTCGCGGGTGGGCTGCGCGTGTTGTGGCTAGGGCCGGACGAGTGGCTCGTCGTCGCTGAGGGCGATGCACCCGATCTCTTGCCGCGGCTGGAGCGCGCCGTCGCAGGTCGGTGGGCCGCGGTCACCGATCTCTCGTCGAGCCGCGCGATCATCGAGCTGAGTGGCCCCGGCGCGCGCGATCTGCTTGCTGCCGGCTGTGGTCTCGACCTGCATCCACGCGTCTTCGGGCCGGGCCACTGCGCGCAGACGTTGTTGGGGCGCGTGCCGGTGATCCTCGACCAACTCGACGACGCGCCGCGTTATCGCATCTTCGTACGACGTTCTTACGCGCAGTGGCTCGTTGACTGGATGATTGACGCCGCGGAGGGGTTGGATTGATGCCGCTATTGCTGACGAGCTTCGGCCTGCCGCCGGGCGGTGAGATCCAGAGGCAATACACCTGCGACGGCAGCGACACCTCGCCGCCGCTTGCCTGGTCGAATGTCCCACAAGGAACCCAAAGCTTCGCTCGTGGTCGAAGAACCTGATGCGCCGGGTGGCGCCTTTCGGCATTGGGCGGCCTACAACATCCCCGCGACGACGACCGGCCTACCCGCCGGCTTTCATGCCGCAGCGTTAGCGCCGTTTCCCCAGGCGCGCAACGATTTTTGGCAAAATCGGCTATAGCGGGGCCATGCCCGCCGCTCGGCGGCCGGCACCGTTACGTCTTTACCCTGATCGCGCTTGGCGTGCCGACTCTCACGGTCGCGTCCCCGCCCGACGCGGAAGCGGTCATCTCGGCGGCGCTGCCTTACATGGTTGGCCGTGCCGACCTGGTGAGCGGCTATCAGCGTTGAGCCTCACGCAGGCGGCCTTGCGCGCGCCGCCGGTTGCGACCGCGGCAAAAGCATGGCTAACCTTATCATCAGTCAGCGAGGGAAGTGGCGATGGCCGGGTGGAGCGACCAGCAAGTTGATCTCAATGGGCTGAAGGTGCGGGTCGGCAGAGGCGGCAGCGGGCGCGCGGTGCTGGTGTTGCACCACGATACCGGCACGCTCGACAAGCTGCCGTTTTACGAAGCGCTGTCGGCCCGGTTCGATACCATCGTGCCGGTGCATCCCGGGTTTGGTGAAAAATCCGAGCGGGCGAATTGGGTACGCCACCCTCGTGATCTCGCCGCGCTCTACCAGTGGCTGCTCGCCGCAATCGGTGTCGAGCGCGCGAGCCTGGTCGGGCTCGGCTTCGGCGGCTGGATCGCGGCGGAAATGGCGGCGCTGGCGCCGCGCGATTTCCACCGCCTGGTGCTGGTCGGCGCGATGGGGGTGAAACCGCCCGAAGGCGACATCAAGGACCAGGCGATCGTCAGCTATATCGACTACGCCAAGGCCGGGTTCCACGACCCGAAGGCCTTCGAACGGAATTACGGCGACGTGTCGACCGATCAATTGGTCGACTGGGATCTGTGCCGCGAGATGAGCTTCCGCATTGCCTGGAAGCCGTACATGTACAGTGCGAGCCTGCCGCATCTGCTGGGCGGGGTTAAGGCGCCGGCCCTCGTCGTGTGGGGTGACGACGACCAGATCGTGCCGAAAAGCGCCGGCGAGGTTTACGTCAAGTCTCTGCCGCAGGCGCGCTTCGAGACGGTCGCCCATTCCGGTCATTGCGTCGACATGGAACAGCCCGACGCGCTCGCGCGCCTGGTGACCAGCTTTATCGAGGAGAACTAAATAGCTTTAGCGTCATTCCCGCGAAAGCGGGAAGCCAGGGGCGAGCGACGGAATGGTTGCCTTGGCCCCCCGCCTTCGCGGGGGCGACGAAAGAAAGAGCGTCGGGACAAAACCAGCAGGGCTCGGCGTGACGCCGGCAAGGAAATGGCCATGCATCTGATGTACTTCACCGAGCAGCCGATGTCGGCCTACCCGTCGGATATCGGATTGTCGACCGGCTACACTGCGCTGATGTTCTCGAACAAGTACTTCGATCCCGTGGCCGGCAGCCGGCTCTACAACGAATACCTCGAACATTACATCATGGTCGACGAGCTCGGCTTTGACGGCATCATGCTGAACGAGCACCACAATGCGCCGTTCTGCATGCAGGCAAAGGCCAATATTTTTGCCTCGATCCTCGCCGCGGCGACCAAGAACGTAAAGATCGTCATGCTCGGCAACCCGCTGCCGCTGGCCGAAAACCCGGTGCGGCTCGCCGAGGAATTGGCGATGATCGACATGATCTCGAAGGGCCGGTTGGTGTCCGGCTTTGTGCGCGGCGGCGGCCAAGAGCAGCTTGCAACCGGCGTCAATCCGGCATTCAACCGCGAGCGTTTTGAGGAAGCGCACGATCTGATCGTCGCCGCCTGGACGCGCGAAGGCCCCTTCCGCTGGGAGGGCGCGCATTACCAGCACCGCGTCGTCAACCCGTGGGCGGTGCCGCTGCAGAAGCCCTATCCGCGGGTGTGGATTCCGGGCGTCATCAGCCCGGAAACCATCATCTGGTCGGCGCAGCACGGCTATCCCTATATCGCGCTGAACACGCCGATCGAGCGAACCAAGCAGATCTGGGGTATCTACGACAAGACCGCTGCCGAAGCCGGGTTCCAGGGCGGCCCCGCCTATCACGGTCTGCTGAAGCAGATCCATGTCGCCGAGACCGAGGAAAAGGCGATTGAGAACGCCGCCCAGTTTCGCTGGATGCAGGGCGAGTTCACCGGTCTAGCGCATCCGGTGTGGTCGACGCCGTCGGGCTATGGCAGTCCAGGCAATCGGCGCGCTTTTGTCGAGTTTGCCTCGGGCGTGTCGAAAAACCCGCGCTACCGCCCGGACCTCGAAACCCAGATGAAAGAGCTGATGATCGTCGCCGGCACGCCGAAGCAGGTAATCGCCAAGCTGCGCGTCCTGCTAGAGGAGACGCGGCCCGGCATTCTCGGCATGTGGGCCAACGACGGCAGCGTGACCAACGACGACGCCAAGACCTGCATTCGCTTGATGGGCGAGGAAGTCTTGCCGGCGGTGCGCGAGATGGCCAAAGAATTTGACCTCAAGAGCCCATTCGAAACCAACCAGCCGGTCAGCGTCGACTATATGCCGGGTCGTATGCAGCCCGCGCGGGCCGCGGCCGAATAGGCAACCGTCCGGTACCGGATCACAGGAGACCGCCATGCATGTGATGTATTTCACCGAGCAGCCGATGTCCGCCTATCCCGCCGATATCGGGCTGGAGACCGGCCACACGGCGCTGATGTTCTCGAACAAGCACTTCGATCCGGTGGCCGGCAGCCGGCTCTATAACCAGTACCTCGAGCATTACATCTACGCCGAGGAGCAGGGCATCGAAGGCTTTATGCTCAACGAGCACCACAACGCGCCGTTCTGCATGCAGGCGAAGTGCAACGTCTTCGCCTCGATCCTCGCCGCGGTGACCAAGAAGGCGAAGATCGTCCTCCTCGGCAACCCGCTGCCCTTGGCGGAGAACCCGGTCCGCCTCGCCGAAGAGCTGGCGATGATCGACATGATCTCGAAGGGCAGGCTTGTCTCCGGCTTTGTCCGCGGCGGCGGGCAGGAGCAGCTCGCCACCGGCGTCAACCCCGCCTTCAACCGCGAGCGTTTCGAGGAAGCGCACGACCTCGTTGTTGCCGCTTGGAGCCGGCAGGGGCCGTTCCGTTGGGAGGGCACGCATTACCAGCACCGCGTCGTCAACCCGTGGGCGGTGCCGCTGCAGAAACCCTATCCGCGCGTCTGGATCCCGGGCGTCTTGAGCCGCGAGACGATCATCTGGGCGGCGAAGCAGCGCTATCCCTATATCGCGCTCAACACCTCGATCGAGGCGACCAAGAAGATCTGGGAGCTCTACGACGCGACCGCCGAGGAGGTCGGCTACACCGCCGGCCCGGAAAACCACGGCTACCTCCAGCAGGTGCATGTCTCCGACACCGAGGAAAAGGCCGAGAAGAACGCCCGCCAGTTCCTCTGGATGCAGGGCGAATTCACCGGCCTCGCGCACCCGGTGTGGTCGAGCCCGTCGGGCTATTTTTCGCCCGAGCACCGGCGGCAATTCGTCGAGTTCGCGGTGGGACGCGCGGTCAACCCGCGCGGACGGCCGACCTTCGAGCAGCAGGTCGCCGACGGCCGCATCTTCTACGGCACGCCGAAGACGGTCATTCCCAAGCTGCGCCGCGTGCTCGAAGAGACCCGGCCGGGCATCTATGCGCTGTGGGGCAATGACGGCACGGTCAGCGACGCGGACGCGCGCACCTGCATCCGGCTCATGGGCCAGGAGGTCATGCCGGCGATGCGCGAGATCGGCAAGGAGCTGGGCCTCAACAGCCCGTTCGAGGTCGACGCCCCGGTGCATCTCAAATACTCGACCGACCTCAAGCGGATGCCGCAAGCGGCGGAGTAATGGTTTCCTCCGGTGTTGACCCATGCGAAAACCGTCTAACTAACCAACAGATCAAAATATGTAATTCGGTCAGGCGCGCTACAAAAATTTTCCGTATCTTTGAACCTTATCTTCGACTTCTTTTTTTAAATCTGGATGCTGATCATATATTTTACTAAATATTTCTAAGCCGATTTCAGCCAAAACCGATGCGATGGCTTTAATGTATTGCTCACTCTCTTTCTTCTGGCAGTGGTTCTGTATTAAAGGAATCAGATCTTCTAATAATCTACCGCTGTTAAAACCAACCTCAAGAACGTGTCTTGCCAATTCCCTGTCCACGTTTCACTCCGCCCCTTTCATGCAATCATCCACACAACGCTGAAATTCTACAAGGTTTATATCGCTCCATCGATATGGTTTCTTAAGCAATAAAATGCCCCAGCACTGATCGATATATCTGTTCTTGCGTTCTGTTAGCATATCCGCAATCTGAGTATCAGCGGCGTCTTCCCCCGTTGTCCAGCGACCGTGCCAATCCCGCGGTTCGTCGGGATTATACCCTGCCTTGGCAATCGTCGCTTCTGAGAGCTTTACTACTTGCTCATCGTTCAGGTCGATGGGCGACGCCGCATGAACGCCGCAAATTTGCGCCAGCGCGACATTACCGGCGTTTAGTGCGCTGGCGACCCGGCAACCGACATCAAATAGCCAACCTCCTTCGATCACGGAATGCGATTTGCTGGATGACGTCCGCCTCTTGCCGGCCACGCAGCGAAAGCCGGTCGCGGTGCGGCGAACCAATGCGCAATCGGGGCCGACCATTGCACCTTCATGACCAACCACGAGCCCACGGCTATCTCGGCCGCGAGAGTGAAGGCGATGAAAACTCGGTTGCATACTGATTTTTGGGTGATTGAAAAAGCGACCGCGCTTAGAACATATCAAGAACAAAAGTCAAGGAAAAATTCCGCTATCCCGCCGCTCTTTGCACCGGGCGCCGGCGCTGCCGGCTTTCGGCGCGTAGCAGATAGATGCCGGTCAGCGTCACGATCGCGGCGCCGATGACGATGGGCGGCGTCGGCCACTCGCCCCAGACCACGAGGCCGATGATCGAGCCCCAGATGAGCGCCGTGTAGTTGAACGGCGACACCGCCGCGGCCGGCGCGTAGCTGAGCGCGAGCGTCGTCCAGTATTGCGACACGCCGCCGATGAGGCCGATCGAGCAGAAGAGGGCGAGATCGGGCAGGGCCGGCGTCTTCCAGAAAAACGGCAGGGCGGGCAGCGCCATCAGGGTCATGAAGACCGCCGTCCAGGTCACGATCGAGGCGGAATGCTCGGTGCGGCACAGGTCGCGCACGGTGAGCGTGCCGATCGCGTTGCACACGGCGCAGCCGATCGCGCCGGCGACGCCCATCGCGTTCTCGGCGCCGCTCGGCCGCGCCATGACCAGCACGCCCAGAAACCCGATGCTGACCGCGATCCAGCGCTCGCGGCTCACCCGTTCCTTGATGATCGGGTAGGAGAGCGCGGTGAGAAACAAGGGCGCCGCGAAGGTCAGCGCCACCGCGTCGGCCAATGGCAGCAAATGATAGGCAAAAAACGACGCAACGTTCGAACCGCCCCAGATCACTGCGCGGCCGAACTGGCCGGCCATCCGGTTGGTGCGCATCACCGAGAGCCCGCCGGCGCGGTAGACCAGAATGAAGGACGGCAGCAGCGCGACAAAGCTGCGAAAGAACACCAGCATCGGGATCGGGTAGCTCTGCGCCAGCCACTTGCCGATCGCGTTCTGGATCGAGAACAGGAACACCGACGCGACCATGTAGAGGATGCCGAGCCGGATATTGTCGATCCGCAGTGGCGCGGCGGCAGGCGCACTCATTTCGTCTTTCCCGCGAAAGCGGGAACCCAGGGCGGTCGCTGGGTCGCTTGCCCCTGGGCCCCCGCCTGCGCGGGCGCGACGAGGAAGTACTGCACGGCTAAAGCTGCTCGGGGTCGAACCCGATGACGGTCGCGCCGCCCTTGATCGCCGGCAGGAAGCCCGGCGCGGCGGCGAGGACATGGTCGGCGTAGAACCGCGCCGTGGCGAGCTTGGCGTCGGCAAGGGGGTGGCCGGCCTTGCGCGCGCCGACCGCCAGGCGCGCCATCAGGTGCCCGCCCATCACCCTGCCGAACAGGTTGAGATACGGCACCGAGCCGGCCGCGGCGATCGCGGGGTCCGCCTCGACCAAATATTCGGTCCCCGCTTCGACCGCGGCGATGCCATCGGCGATCGGCCGGCGCAGCGGCGCGAACGCCCCGACGAGGTCGCCCAGGCTCGCGCCCATCTCGGCGAACAGCTCGAACGCCCCCTCACCCTTGTCGCGGCCGAGCTTGCGGCCGACCAGATCGCCGGCCTGGATGCCGTTGGTGCCCTCATAGATCGCGGCGATGCGGGCGTCGCGGTAGAACTGCGCGGCGCCGGCCTCCTCGATGTAGCCCATGCCGCCATGCACCTGGATTCCGGTTGAGGCGATCTCGATCCCCTTGTCGCTGCACCACGATTTGACCACGGGGATCAGAAGATCGGCGCGATGCTGCTTTCGCGCGTCATGGTGTGCGGCGTCGATCGCCGCCGCTGTGTAGTAGGCGAGGGCGCGCGCCGCTTCGGTCTGCGCCCGCATCGACAGCAGCATGCGGCGTACATCCGGGTGATGGACGATCGGCGGCGTCTCGCCGTTTCTTGGCATCCCGATCGGCTGACCTTGGACGCGGGTGCGGGCATAGGCAAGCGCCGTCTGGTACGCGCGCTCGGCGATCGCCACGCCCTGCACCCCGACCAGCAGACGCTCGCTATTCATCATCGTGAACATCGCTTCGAGCCCGCGATGGGCCTCGCCGATGCGCCAGCCGATTGCGCCGCCGTCCTCGCCATAGCTGAGGACGCAGGTCGGCGAGGCGTGGATGCCGAGCTTTTCTTCGAGCCGTAGGGTGCGGATGTCGTTGCGCTCGCCCGGCCGACCATTCTCGTCGAGAAGAAATTTCGGCACCAGGAACAGGCTGATGCCGCGGCTGCCCGGCGGCGAGTCGGGAAGCCGCGCCAGCACCATGTGGATCGTGTTGTCGGTGAAGTCGTGGTCGCCGTAGGTGATGAAGATCTTCTGCCCGGTGATGCGGTAGTGTTCGCCCCAGCGGGAGTCGTTCGCCGGCACGGCGCGGGTCCTGAGCGCGCCGAGGTCGGAGCCGGCCTGCGCCTCGGTCAGGTTCATCGTGCCGGTCCATTCGCCTGACACGAGCTTGCCGAGATAGCGTTCCTTCTGCGCGGGCGAGCCATGTGCGGAGAGCATCTCGACCGCGCCGTGGTTCAATAGCGGGCACAGCGCCCACCCCATACAGGCCGAGTTCCACATCTCGGTGAGCGGCACGGCGAGCGCTTGCGGCAGGCCCTGGCCGCCGGCCTCGACGGGCGCACTGAACCCGTTCCAGCCGCCCTCGACATATTTGGCATAGGCTTCGCGAAAGCCGGGTGGCGTGCGCACCACGCCGTTTTCGAGGGCGCTGCCCACTTCGTCGCCCATCCGGTTGAGCGGCGCCAGTTCGTTCTCGGCGAATTTCGCCGCTTCCTCGAGCACCGCGTCGGCGACCTCCGCGGCCTCGGCCGGCAAATTGCCGAGCGTGTCGAGCACCAAGCGCATATCGGCGAGCGGGGCGGCATAGGTCATCGGCGGTTCCCAAGAAGGCGTCTCGCCCAGGAGCATAGTCTCACATCCCACCCCGGCGAGAGCGAAAGCCGGGGCCCATCCTCCAACATTTCGAAAAGCGGATCAGCGTGGGTACCGGCTTGCGCTTGCGCCCGGAAGCGAAAATTCATGCCGCCGGAGCCTCGCAGGTTAAAGCTGGTTAAAACTCCGATGCGTAGCCGCCGTCGACCGGGATCGCCGCGCCGGTCACGAAGTCCGAGGCGGCGCCGGCGAGGAACACCGCGACCCCCGAAAGGTCGTCGGGCACGCCCCAGCGGCCGGCCGGGGTACGAGCCAGCACTCGCTCGTTCAGCCCCTTGACCTGGGCGCGGGCGTCGCGGGTCAGCTCGGTGTCGATCCAGCCGGGCAGCACCGCGTTGACCTGGATATTGTCCTTGGCCCAGGCGGTGCCGAGCGACTTGGTGAGCTGCACGATGCCGCCCTTGCTGGTGGAATAGGGCGCAGCGTAGGCGCCGCCGAAGATCGACATCATCGACCCGATATTGATGATCTTTCCGCCGCCCTGGCGCTTGAATGGCGCGTAGGCCGCCTGGCACAACACAAAGACGCCGTTGAGATTGGTGTCGATGACCTTGAGCCATTCGGCGAGCTCGTAGCTCTCGGGCGGCTTCCTGATCGACATGCCGGCATTGTTGACGAGGATATCGAGCCGGCCGAAGCGCTCGACGACTTGCGTAACCAGGGCGCGGCACGAGTCGGGGTTGGCGACATCGAGGGCGACAAAGGCGCTCTTCACCCCGAACCCTTCCAGTTCGACGACCGCCTCGGCCGATTTTTCGGCGTTACGCGCGGCAACGACGACGACGGCGCCGGCTCGCGCCAGACCGCGAGCCATGCCGAGCCCGATCCCACCATTGCCGCCGGTCACGACCGCGACTTTGCCGCTGAGATCGAAGAGGTTCATCTCGTCATCCTTTGCGCCGCTGCTCGGCCACGATAGTGGCAGCGCCGAGACCGCGCCAGTTTGGCACGGGCGGTTCTGCTCGACGTTGACGCTATGCACAGATAAACATAGCGAAACCAGCGATTGGAGAGCGCCATGAAGCTCAGCGCACGCAATCAGATCAGCGGCACGATTGCCGAGGTGCGGAAGGGCCAGACCACCGCGCATGTGCGCATCGATATCGGCGGCGGCGTCATCATCACCGCGTCGATCACCAACGAGGCGGTCGACGAGCTGGGCCTCAAGGCCGGCGACAACGCGATCGCCGTCATCAAGGCATCGGATGTAATGGTCGCCACGCCGTGATGCTGCGCCGCTGCGTCATTCTGTGCAATGGGAAGGAACAGCATGGTTCGGCGAGGGTTTCTGGCCGCTATCGCGGCGATCTTTATAGCGGCGGTCAGCGTCTCCGCGCCCCAGCCGGCGCGGGCCGACGACGTGGTGGTGTTCGCCGCCGCGAGCCTCAAGGACGCGCTCGACGCGATCAACAGCGACTGGCAGAAGGCAACCGGCAAGCACGCGACGATCTCCTATGCCGCCAGCTCGGCTCTCGCCAAACAGATCGAGGCGGACGCGCCGGCCGACGTCTTCATCTCCGCCGATCTCGACTGGATGGATTACGTCGCCAAAAAGAACCTCATTGTGCCCGCCAGCCGGCACAACCTGCTGGGCAACGCCCTGGTGCTGATCGCGCCCGCCGACAGCAAGGCGGGCGATGTCGACATCAAGCAAGGCTTTCCGCTCGCCAAGCTGCTGCACGGCGGCAAGCTCGCGATGGCCGACCCCAATTCCGTGCCCGCCGGGAAATACGGCAAGGACGCGCTGACCAAACTCGGCGCGTGGGGTGCGGTCTCCGGCTCGGTGGCGGCGGCGGAAAACGTGCGCGCCTGTCTGCTGCTGGTGGCGCGCGGCGAGGCGCCCTACGGCATCGTCTACAAGACCGACGCGGCGATCGAGCCCAAGGTCAAGATCGTCGGCATCTTTCCGGCCTATACCCACCCGGCAATCATCTATCCGATCGCCCAGACGGCGTGGTCGAAGAACCCAGACGCCGCCGCCTTCATCGCGTATCTCGGCAGCGTTGAGGCGAGCAAGCAATTTGATCATTTCGGCTTCGATGTGCTGCAGCCGGCACCCAAGCCGCCGCACGCCTGATGCTTGTCGGCTTTTCACCCGAGGAACTCACCGCGATCAAATTGTCGTTGCGGGTCGGCTTCTGGGCGATGCTGACGAGCCTGCCGGTGGCGCTGCTAGTGGCGATGCTGCTGGCGCGCGGCCGCTTCTGGGGCCGCTCGCTTCTCAATGTCTTTGTCCACCTGCCGCTGGTGATGCCGCCGGTGGTGACCGGCTATATCCTGTTGATCCTGTTCGGCCGGCGCGGCGTGCTGGGAGAACCGCTCGCCGATTATCTCGGCATCGTCTTCGCGTTCCGCTGGACCGGCGCGGCGCTGGCCTCGGGGGTGATGGGGTTCCCGCTGATGGTGCGCTCGATGCGGCTGTCGATCGAGGCGGTCGACCGGCGGCTCGAAGACGCCGCGGCGACACTCGGCGCCAACCGCGCCTGGGTGTGGCTGACCGTGACCTTGCCGCTGATCCTGCCCGGCATCGTCGCCGGGATGATCCTCTCTTTCGCGCGCGCTCTCGGCGAGTTTGGCGCGACGATCACCTTTGTCTCGAACATCCCCGGCCAGACGCAGACCCTGCCGACCGCGATCTACACCTTTCTGCAGGTGCCGGGCGGCGACGCGGGCGCGTTCCGCCTGACGCTGGTCTCGGTCGCGATCTCGGTCGCCGCGCTGTTCGCCTCCGAAGCCATCGCGCAGCGCGCGTCGCGCCGGGCGGCGGGGCTGTGATGTTCCGGATGTCAGCCCCCACCCCAACCCTCCCCCGCTTGCGGTGGAGGGTGTCGGTCAGCGCCAGCGCTTCAGACACGCACCTCCCCCCGCTGGCGGGGGAAGGTGGGGATAGGGGCCAGCCGCAAGCAGCGCCGCGACCATGCTGAACGTCAGCATCACCCACCGGCTCGGCGCGTTTACGCTCGACGCCGAGTTCGCGAGCGAAGGCGGGCTCACCGCGCTGTTCGGCCGCTCGGGCGCCGGCAAGACATCGCTGGTCAACGCGATCGCCGGGCTCATCCGGCCGGATCGCGGGCATGTCGCGATCGACGGCGAGGTGCTGACCGATACCGCGACCGGCCGCTTCGTGCCGGCACATCGCCGCCGCGTCGGCTACGTGTTTCAGGAAGGCCGGCTGTTCCCACACCTCAATGTGCGCCAGAACCTCGCCTACGGGCGCTGGTTCGCGCCGAAGATGGGTATCTCCGGCAGCGACTTCGACCAGGTCGTCGGGCTGCTTGGGATCGCGCACCTGCTGGCGCGGCGCCCGGCGAATCTGTCGGGCGGTGAGAAGCAGCGCGTCGCGATCGGCCGCGCGCTGCTGGCGCGGCCCCGCGTGCTGGTGATGGACGAGCCGCTCGCCTCGCTCGACGACAGCCGGCGCCACGAAATCTTTCCCTATATCGAGCGGTTGCGCGACGAGATGCGCGTGCCTATCGTCTATGTCAGCCACTCGGTCCCCGAGGTGGCGCGGCTAGCGACGACCCTGGTCGTGCTGTCGGACGGCCAGGTCGCGGCGATCGGGCCGACCGCCGAAATCATGGGCCGGCTCGACCTGTTCCCGCTGACCGGTCGCGCCGAGGCCGGCGCGATCCTTGCCACCCGGGTCGCCGGACACGACCATTTCGGGCTGACAATCCTCACCGCCGCCGCCGGCGAGTTGCGCGTGCCGCGCCTCGACCTGCCGGTCGGCACGGCACTGCGCGTGCGCATCAGGGCGCGCGACGTGATGATCGCGCTGGCGCCGCCCGAGAATCTCAGCGCGCTCAATGTGCTGCCCGGCACGGTCGCCGAGATCGCTGCGGGCGATGGGCCGATCGTGCAGATGCGCCTCGATTGCGCCGGCGAAGCGCTGATCGCGCGGCTGACCCGCCGCTCGGTCGAAACCATGGGCCTCATCCCCGGCCTCAAGGTGCACGCCGTCATAAAGAGCATCGCCTTCGACCACCATGCCTTCGCCGGCGCCGCGCCGGGCGCGGTCAGTTCGGACGCGGAAATCGCTGATTCTTAAAAGAGCGGCGTGGCATCCTGCCGCAGGCTCGCGCGGAGGCGCGAGCGCACCTGCTAAGATTCGGCCAGCGAGGCGATGAGCGCGCCGACGTGATCCGCGCCGGCGACGGCGGCGGCCTTTTCGATCGCGCGGTAATGCTCGACGACGCCACGGCCGAACACGGTCAGCGCCGCGCCGCCCCCCTTGACGCCGCCAACCTGCGCCGCCACCAGCGGTTCGCGGAAGCAGCGGTTGAGATTGTCGACGAGCAGCCACGCACGCCGGTACGACATGCCCATCTTCCGCCCGGCCGCCGAGATCGAGCCGGTCGAATCGATCAGCTCCAACAGCCTGATCTTACCGGGGCCGACCTGCCGTTCGGCGTCGAAATCGATGCGCAGCGTCAGCCTTGCCATGACGCAGCTTAGATCAAATTCCCCTTACCCGGAATGACACTAGGCTCAGGGCGCATCCCGCGCATGCAGAATTAACTAGAAACGCGTATTTGCCGGCTCCAGCCATCGTCGGTATGATTCGTTTTGTCGCACCGTCGGTTTGTCGCACCACCGGTTTGTTGCGCCACGGGGCCAAGACGAGAGCAAGAGAGGAGAGCGGGATGGAAAAGCTGCTGAATTCCCTAGGTGGGACGGTCATCGCCGGCTTCGTGCTGGTGATCGTCATGATCCTGGTGATCCACGCCATCCACTAACTCGTCGATAGGGGGAAATCGCCATGGAATTCGTAGCCTATGACTGGTGGACCCAGTTCATCCGCTGGGGCCACATCATCAGCGGCATCATGTGGATCGGCCATCTCTGGTACTTCAACTTCACCCAGACGCCGACGATGCCGAAAATCCCAACCGAGCTGCGCCCGGCGATCGTGCGCTTCATCCTGCCCGAGGCGCTGTTCTGGTTCCGCTGGGGCGCGATGTTCACGCTCATTTTCGGGCTGATCCTCGCCTACATGAACGGCTACCTGATCGACGCCATCAAGATCGGCATCGGCGATAACAACCACAAATTCACCGCAATCGGCATCGGCATGTGGCTCGGCACGATCATGTGGTTCAACGTGTGGTTCATCATCATGCCGAACCAGAACAAGGTGATGGGTGTGACCCAGGCGACGCCGGACGAGATCAACGCCGCACGGCGCACCGCCGGTCTCGCATCGCGCGTCAACACGATGCTGTCGATACCGATGCTCTATGGCATGGTGTTCGCGGCGCACTTCTACTAGGCCGCGCTTTACGTTCGCCTCCCCCGGGGCTTGACCCCGGGGGCCCACGTCTTCAAGTGCGGGCGTCAGGTCCGGAAGGCGTGGACGCCCGGATCAAGTCCGGGCAAGGCGCAGAGAGCTAGAACCTTCCTCTCAACGAGGCGAAGGCGAGCCGCCAGCTCTGCAGCGTGTCGCTTTCGCCGGCGCCGAAGAACGGGTCGAACCTGGTCCGTTCGAGGCGCTTGAGCGCGTGCCCCGCGATGCGCGCCGGCAGCAGAGCCGGCAGCGCCGCTTTCGGGAGGTCGCGCCGCATCGCCCGCGCCGCGTCGAGGTGGCCGGCCGCGGCCCGTGCCATCGTCTCGACCGCCCGGCGCAACGCCGGCGTCGCGCGCAAGACCGCATAGTCGGCGGGATCGAGCCCAGCTTCGGTGGCGATATCGTCCGGGATCATCAGGCGTCCGACTTGCGCGTGGATGGGCATCGCGCGAATCAGTCCGGCGAGCGCGTAGGCGATGCCGATCTCGGTCGCTGCCGCGAACGTCGATGCCGTCGCGGCGCCGAGCACCTCCAGCGCCAGCCGTATCAGCGGTGCCGAGGTTCCCTCGGCATAGTCTTCGAGCGCGGCAAGGTTAGGCGGCGGCGCATCGTCGAGATCGCGCTCGCGGGTATCGATCAGCCGGGTGATATGCTCGCGGCCGAGGTGATGCGCGCGGATCGCCGCGGTCAGCGGCTCGACCACCTCGTGCCGGCGCGGCTGGGCGTCACCGTAGGCAGCGTCGATGGCCTCACGCCACCATTGTAGACGAATCTGGCCGAGCATCGGCTCGCGCACGCTTTCGCGCACGCGGGCGATCTCATAGTTGAAGGCGTAGAGCGCAAAAAGTGCTTCGCGCTTCGCGGCGGGCGCGAATAGCGCCGTCTGAAATCGGTCGCGATCATGGCTGCGGACGATTGACGCAATTGGCGAAAGTGACGCAGCGACACTGGAACGCCGGGCGGGCGGGGCCGTTTTTACAGTAGACCGATCGAGCATCGGCATTCCCGAAGCGCTTCCGTAAACCCTTGGCAGTAGGACTAATCTCATGGCTTTCGAATTGCCGCCGCTACCTTATCCGAACAACGCCCTAGAGCCGTACGTCTCGGCGAAAACGCTCGATTTTCATCACGGGAAGCATCACAAGACCTATGTCGACACGCTGAACAGACTGATTGAGGGCAAGCCGGAGGAGAAGCAATCTCTGGAGGAGATCATCGTCGCGACGCACCATGACGATGCGAAGACCACGGTCTTCAACAATGCCGCGCAGGTGTGGAACCACACCTTCTTCTGGCACTGCATGGCGAAGGGCGGCGGCGGCGACCCGGAAGGCGAAGTCAAGAAGGCGATCGACCACGATTTCGGCGGCTACGAAAAGTTCGCCAAAGAATTCAAGGACGCGGCGACGACGCAGTTCGGCAGCGGCTGGGCCTGGCTGGTGTTCGACGCCGGCAAGCTCAAGGTCATCAAGACCGCGAACGCGGTGAACCCGGTCGCCGGCAGCGAGGCGGCGCTCCTCACCTGCGATGTCTGGGAGCACGCCTATTACCTCGACTACCAGAACCGCCGTCCCGATTTCGTCCAGGCGTTCCTCGATCACTTGATCAACTGGGAATTCGTCGCGGAGAAGCTGGCAAAGGCCCGCGAGCGGCACGGGTAGCTCGCCGCACGGACAGGCAGCGTCCTTCGAGGCCTTGCTGCGCAAGGCGCCTCAGGATGAGGAAGGTTGGAGGATGTCATCTTCCGGCCGTCCTCATCCCGAAGGCTGACTTGAAATGAATTCAAAGCTTCCGAATGAGCTGGATTTCTTCGTCTTTCCCGCGAAAGCGGGAACCCAGGGGCGAGCGACGGGGCAGCGGTTCAAGTTCTAGCCTCGGCTGAGGCTAAGCCATTGACCCGCCGGTACGCTCGCCCTGGGCCCCCGCTTTCGCGGGGGAGAGATAATTGTTACCGGGCGTCAGACTGGTAGGAGCATCGAAGAGCACATCGGCACCTCTCCAGCCTTACAGATGCTCGCCGGTGTCGAGCAGGTGGGCGGTGTATTCGCGATAGGTTATGCCGAGCGTCTCGGCGCGTGCAAGGCGCCGCAGCGCGATTTCGCGCGGCGGCGTCTTCCAGGCTTTGGCGTACGCCTTCTTCCAGCAGAAATGCGCCCAGCTCATCCCGAGCTCGAGCGGCGGCCCCTGGTTGTGGCCGATCCCGAACGAGGGAGCAATGCTGGTGCCATCCGGCATTAGCCGACTCCGGTTTGTATCGCGACGAAGCAAATCGCGTGCCTAGAGTGGATTCCGGTCATTTTGCAGGATATCCGTCGCGGCGGAAGTAGTTGGCGCATTCCTGAGGGCTGTAGTGGTCGAGGAGTTTGCCGATGCGGTTCCAGAGCGCCTCGATTGAGCGCTCTGCGGCCTTGCGCAACAGCGCTTTGAGCTTGGCGAAGGCGAGTTCGATGGGGTTGAGGTCGGGGGAGTAGGGCGGGTGTAGTTCAGTCAGAGGAAAGCACGTAAAGAAATGTCCCGTACGCGACACCAAATCCAGTTCCGCATATATCCTGCATTCTCCAATTCAGGCCACTTTGGATGGTAGGAAAAATTTCTGCCGCCATAGTGTCTCTCGGCTTCGCCGATGCAGTATGGTCGAAGATAATCTTCTCCGTGGACCTTCGTAATGGCCGTTCCCCTTCCAGCCATCTCCCTCGTCGCGGTGCCTGGACGGCGGCAGCAGACCCTTGACCTTGCGTGCGAGATCGAGCGGCGCGGCTTTGCCGGCATTTACGTGCCGTCGATCTTCAGCAACATGGCGCAGGTCGTGGCGCTGGCGGTGGCGACGAAGCGCATCAAGTTCGCCACCGCGATCACCCCGATCTATGGCCGGGTCACCGAGGACTTCGCCCAGGCCACCGCGTACATCCACGAGGTCTCCGGCGCCCGGTTCGCGTTCGGCATCGGCGTCGCGCACGGGCCGAGCCATGTACGCATGGGCGTGACGCCGGGGAAGCCGCTCGCCGACATCCGCGCCTTTGTCGAAAGGATGCGCGTATTCGAGGGCATCGGCGCGCTGCCGCCGATCATCCTCGCCGCGCTTAGGAAGCGTATGGTAGCGCTGGCCGGCGAGATCGCCGAGGGGCTGATCTTCGCCAACGCCAGCCGCTCGCACATGGCCGATTCGCTGTCGGCGCTGCCGGCCGACAAGCGCGCCGACCCCGATTTCCTCGTCGCCAACATGATCCCGACCTGCATTTCGGACGATGTCGAGGCGGCGAAAGCGGTTAATCGTCGCACCCTGACGCGCTACGCGATGCTGCCCAACTACCGCAACTACTGGAAAGAGGCGGGCTATGCCGAAGAGATGACGGCGATCGAGAGCGCCATCGCCGAGGGCCGGCAGGCCGACATCCCCAGCCTGTTGAGCGACCGCTGGCTGGCCGACAATACGCTGTTTGGCCCGGCCGCCAAGGTGCGCGAGGGGGTCGAAGCGTGGCGCGAAGCAGGCGTCTCGACACCAGTCATCGTGCCGTCCTCGGCGTCGGGCAATCAGATCAATGCGGTCGAGGAACTATTTTCTGCGTTCTCTTGAATGCGCTTCATTAACGCTCAGCTTTCTTGCGGGACGGTGCGAGAACACATTTTCGCCGCAACTAGAGCGGAACCTTTCCGCTGTTTGCCGTTTTCAGATCGACAACAAGCAAGAAGGTGCCGACGATGAGAAAGAGCATTCCTGCGGTTGCGTTGAAGATCGTGTCGGGCGCTCTGGTGTTGAGCGCTCCATTGCTGCTCGGCGCGTGCGCCCCCACGCCGGCGCCGCCGCCGGCCTGCGATGCTTGCGCGGCGATGAACCGAGCCAACGAAGCCTATGCGCTCGCGCAGCAGGCCGAAAGCGATGCCCAGGCGGCAAAGGTCGCAGCCAGCACGATGTATCAGCGGTCGCTGCACAAGTAGTCTATACGTTGCCTGGGCCGTCCCGCCGCGGTGCGCCCGCGCCGGGGCGGCCCGGTATTTTGGGTGAGGAGCTTTTATGACCTCTGCACGGGGCGTGTTGGGCTGCGCGCTCGCCGCTGCCGTCGCGCTGTTGACGGCGCCGGCCGCAGCGGCGGATTTTCCGGTCGCGCCCGAGACCAAGGCCGTCGGCCAGATTCAGACATACGTCGCGCAGCAGGGCGACAATTTCGCCGACATCGCCCGCAAGTTCGATATCGGCTACACCGAGATGGTCGCCGCGAACCCGGGGGTCCAGCCGTGGACCCCGCCGGCCGGCAAGACGCTCTACATCCCCTCGCTCTACATCCTTCCTAATGTGCCGCGGCAGGGCATCGTCATCGATCTCGGCGAACGCCGGCTCTATTACTTCCCACGTGACGGCGCGATGCAGACCTATCCGATCGGCATCGGCGCGATCGGCTTCGACACGCCGCACACCACCACCACCGTGGTGCGCAAGGAGCCCAACCCGGTGTGGATCCCGCCGCCGTCGATCCGCGCCGAGCAGCCCGACCTGCCGGCGCAGATCGGGCCTGGCCCCGACGACCCGCTCGGCGATTTTGCCCTGCGGCTCGGCTGGCCGAACTACCTGATCCACGGCACCAACAAGCCCGATGGCGTTGGCCGCAATGTCAGCCATGGCTGCATCCACCTCTACCCCGAGGACATCGAGAAGCTGTTCAACTCGGTCGCGGTCCGGACGCCGGTGCGGGTCATCGATCAGCCTGCCGCCGCGACGTGGATCCAGGATGGGCTCTATGTCGAGGTGCATCCGTCGAAGGATCAGGCCGACCAGATCGACACCGAACAGGCGATGACCCCCGATCAGCCGGCGGATCTGCGCCAAATTGTCACCGGCGCCGCGGGCAACTACGCGCAGGCGGTGGACTGGAACTCGGTCGACCAAGCCGGCCTGCAGCGCACCGGCTTGCCGATCGAGGTGGCGAAAGCGTCGGGTGTGCCGGTAGCGAGCAATCCGGCGGCGAGCCAGGATGCGTACGCGGCGCCGGCTGCCGCGCCAGATACGGTTCCCGCTGCCGAACAGTCATCGCTGACGCCAATCTTCAATACGCTGCAGCCGCCGCCGGGCATGGAGCCTGCGCCGCCGCCCGCCGATGCCGCCGCACCGCAGGCGCCGCAAGACCTGGTCGGCAATACGTACACGCCGGCGCCAGCGCCGGTCTATGCGCCGCCGCAATCCAGCGACGCCGCGGCGGTTACGCCGGAGGTTCCCGCTGACCGAGATGTGAACGATCTGCAGGATCTTCGCGCCGCGCCCGCTGCGCCGCCCCTTGCCCCCGGGGCCGGCCAGTACAGCGACCCCAACGCCGCCGCCAACGCGCCGTTCAAAGCCGCGCCGAACTGGTCGCGGTAGCGGTCAGCGGTCGCGCAGTTTCGGGTCGAGCACGTCGCGCAGCGCGTCGCCGAACAGGTTGATGCCGAACACGGTCAGCATGATCGCGAGGCCGGGGAAGATCGCGATCCATGGCGCGGTCGAGGCATATTCCTCGGCGCCGCCTTGCAGCATCAGGCCCCAGGCGGGCACCGGCTCCTGCACGCCCAGGCCGAGATAGGACAGCGCGGCCTCGGCGAGGATCGCCTGGCCGACAAAGCTCGTCAGCATGATGAGGAAAGGCGCCACGACATTCGGCGCCATGTGCGCGAGGATGATCCGCGTGTGGCTGTAGCCGAGCGCGCGCGCCGCGTCGACATAGGGCACCGAACGGATCGCCAGCGCGCTCGACCGCACAACCCGCTGGCAGCGCGGGATCAGCGGGATGGTGATCGCCACGATCACGTTGTGCACGCCGGTGCCGAAGATCGACACCACGGCCAGCGCCATGATGATCAGCGGGAACGACATGACGATATCGTTGATCCGCTGCAGGAACAGGTCGATCCGGCCGCCGAAATAGGCGCTGCCGACGCCGAGGATCAGCCCGCTGAAGCCGCCGACGACCGCCGAGGTGATGCCGACGATAAATGCGGTGCGCGCGCCGAAGAGGATGCGCGAAAGGATGTCGCGGCCGAGCTGGTCGGTGCCGAGCCAATGCGCCCAGCTCGGCGCCTCGGTCATCGCCGCGAAGTCGTTGGCGGTCGGGCTGTAGGGCGCGATCCAGTCGGCGAAGAGGCCGCACAGCCCGAAAATCGCCACGATGACGATGCCGATCGAGCCGACCGGCTGACGGCGAAAAAAACGGATCGTTGCGGCCCACCAGCCGCGCGGCGCAACGTAGGTAGTGTCGGCGAGCGCGGCGGCCGCTTGGGAGATCGGAGCGAGGTCGGTCATGCGGGTCTAATTCCCTGGCGCCCTATCTCAGGCTGATGCGCGGGTCGAGCCAGGCGTAGATGAGGTCGACCACGAGGTTGCACAAAACGGCGATGGTCACCACCAGCATCACCAGCGCCTGGGTCAGCGTGTAGTCCTGGTTTTGCACCGACAGCACCATCAGCCGGCCGATGCCGTTGAGGTTGAACACCTGCTCGGTGACGACAAGGCCGCCGATCAGGAAGGCGAATTCGAGGCCGATCACCGTGACCACTGGCAACAGCGCGTTCTTCAGCGCGTGGCGGTTGATGATGATCTTTTCGAGGAGACCTTTTGCCCGCGCGGTGCGGATGTAGTCCTCGCGCAGTACTTCAAGCATCGCCGAGCGGGTCATCCGCATCGACACCGCGGCATAGCGATAGCCGACGGTGATCGCTGGCAGGGCGACGATCGATAGGTTGCGGATCGGGTCCTTCCACAGCGGCACGTAATCGATCGACGGCATCCACGGATGGCCGCTGATCGCCTGGGTCACATCGAGCACCAGGAGGATCGACATGATGCCGAGCCAGAAGGACGGCGTGGCGATGCCGGCGATCGAAAAGGTCCGCACCACGAGGTCGATCCAGGTGTTCTGCTTCAGCGCCGAGATCGTGCCGAGCGGGATCGCGATCGAGATGGCAATGATTGTCGCCAGCACCGCGACTTCGAGCGACACC
The DNA here is from genome assembly GCA_963712835.1 of uncultured Alphaproteobacteria bacterium. Lineage (GTDB taxonomy): Bacteria > Pseudomonadota > Alphaproteobacteria > ATCC43930 > CGMCC-115725 > DATARH01. The sequence continues at coordinate 66,495 of CAVQJJ010000007.1, forward strand.
GGGAAGCGGGTCGCGATCTCGTCGACGACCGGCTTGCCCGACCACATCGAGATACCGAAATCGCCGTGCATCAGGCCCCAGATGAACTGGCCGAACTGCACGATCCACGGCTTGTCGATGCCGATATCGGCGTGGCACTGGGCGAGCGCTTGCGCGCTGAACGTGGTGCCGCCCGAGCCAAGGCGCACGAGGCAAATGTCGCCGGGAATGAGGCGCATCAGGCAAAAGACCAGTGCCGCCGCGCCGAGCAGCGTCGGGATCGTTAAGAGGATGCGGCTGACGATATAGCGGTGCATTTCCCTGGCATTTCCTCCCCGATGACGCGGTATCGCACGATCGGCGGCTACGCGCCATCAACTCATCGCGAGCGAGTTATATCGTCGTTGCGAGGAGCCGCAGGCGACGAAGCAATCTCCCGCCGTCATGGCCTCTGCGGAAGGAGGTTGCCGCGCCGCCTAAGGGCGGCTCGCAATGACGGTCTGCATCACTTGTCGAGCCACACCGTGCCCAAATCCTGGTTCACGTAATGGCTCGGGCCGATCTTCCAGCCCTTCACATAACTGCGGTACGGCACGATGCGCTGCCACCACAACAGGAAAATGCCGTGGGCCTGGTCGTCGAGCACATATTTGTTGAACTCCAGCAACTTCTGCTTCTGCTTGGTCTTGTCGAGTTCGCGCAGCATCGAGTTGTATAGATCGACTTCGTGCTGGTCTTCGAAGTTGCCGTAATTTCCTTCCGAGATCGTATGCGGCAGGTACTTGCCGACATCAGCGAGCGGGTTGACGATGTTCTGGCAATTGCCTTCGACCGTCATATCGAAATCCTCGGCCCGCATCGCGGCGAACCAGGGTCCGGTCGGCAGCACCCGCTGCGTCACGTGCACCCCGATCTTGGACCATTGGTCGACGAGCCAGATGCCATAATACTTGTAGGGCTGGTCGGTCGAGCGGTTCAGCAGCGTGAAGGTCAGGTTCTCCTGGCCGGCCTCCTTCAAGAGCCGCTTCGCCTCGGCGCGCGACTTCTCGATGTCCGGCCAATAGCCGGCGATCGTCTGGAGCTGCTCCTTGGTCGGCGCCAGCGGCGAATCCGGATAGGTGAGCCCGCCGACAGTGTGGACGATCGCGATCTTCGCCAGATCGGCCGCCGAGCCCCAGCGATCGATCGCCAATGTCAGCGCCCGCCGAACGCGGACATCGTCAAACGGCTTTCTCTTGTGGTTCGGGGTCACCAGACCGCCGCAATTCCAGTCGCTGGTCTGGACCGCAAGCTGGTCGCCGAGCGCCGCCTTAAGCTCGTCGCGCACGGTGGGCGGGAAGCCGCGGAACTCGATCGCCGCCTGGCCGCTCTTGATCGCCTCGACGCGCGTGACCTGCTTGTCCGCGAAGATGCCCTTGATCCCGTCGAGATAGGGCAGGCCGGGACGGAAGTAATCCGGGTTGCGCACGCCGGTGATCGATTGCCCGGTCTCGTAGTCGACGAATTTGAAGGGGCCGGTGCCGTCGATGTTCTTTTCGTACCAGTGGATGTCCTGATCGAGCTTGGCCTTGCTGTAAATCCAGGCATAAGGGTCGGCGAGCGCCGGGATGAACGCGTCGGTGGCGAATTTGAGGTGGAACACGATCGTATAGGGGTCGGGCGCCTCGATGCTGTCGACCATGACGAAGTTGCTGGCGCGCGGGCTGACCGTGCCCGGCGGCGGAAAGATGATCTTCTTCCACGAGGCGAGGACGTCGGCGGAGGTCAACGGCTGGCCGTCCGCGAACTTGACGTTTTGGCGAAGCTTGAAGGTGTAGGTTTTGCCATCGTCGGTCGGCTGCGGCATCTCGGTGCACAAATCGCACACCATCTCGGGCGAGCCGGGGTCCATCGGATTGGCACGGATCAAGGTCGAATAGTATGGCGCCGCGGCGTGAATCGTCGCGTAGGTCTCCTCGCGCTGCGCGTCGAAGCTCGGCGGCGCGTCGGCGGGGATCATATAGACCAGCGTACCGCCGTGCTTCGGCGTTTCGTCGGCCCGTGCCGGTAGGATTGCCGCGGTCGCGATGGCCGCCGCCAGGCTTGCTACTCCCCACAAGGTTCGTCCCATTGCATCCTCCCTGTCCGCGTTGGCCGCGTTTTGCGGCGAGCCTATTTGTCGAGCCAGAGTCTCGCCAAGTCCTGGTTGATGAAGTGCGTCGGCGCGATCTTGAAACCTTTGAGGTAGGTGCGATACGGCACGATGCGGTGCCACCACAGCACCCACATCGCGTGCGCCTCGGTGTCGAGCATGTATTTCTCGAAATCGCGCATCTCGGCGCGCTGCTTGGCGGCATCGCCTTCGTGCAGCATCGTGTCGTAGAGCGCGACCGCCTTGGGGTCTTCGTAGCGCGCGTAGTTTTCCGCGTCGACCGAGGCCGGCAGGAATTTCTGGATGTCCATCAGCGGGTTGACGATGCCGTAGCCGGGCGCCTCGACGACGACGTCGAAATTGCCGTTGCGCATGTTGTCGAACCACGGACCGGTCGGCACGACCTTCTGCGTCACGTGCAGGCCGATCTTGCTCCACTGGTCGATGAGCCAGGTCGCGACGTATTTGTAGGGCTGGTCGACATTGCGGTTGAGCAGCTCGAAGGAGATTCCCTCGGCGCCAGCCTCCTTTAACAGCCGCCGCGCTTCGGCGCGCGACTTCTCGATATCCGGCCAGTAGCCGGCGAGCTGCTGCAATTCCTCCTTGGTGGCGGCGAGCGGCGAGCCCGGGAAGACGATGCCGCCCACCGTCTGCACGATCGCGATCTTGCTGAGCGCCGGTGCCTCGCCCCAGCGATCGACCGCCAGGGTCAGCGCGCGCCGCACGCGCGGGTCGTCGAAAGGCTTTTTCTGGTGGTTGCAGGTGATCGCGCTGCCGACATCCCAATCGCCTTCCTGCACCGTGATCTGGTCGCCGAGCGCGCTCTTCAGTTCGTCGCGCGCCGAGGGCGGCATGCCGCGGAACTCGATCGCGGCGCGGTCGCTGCGAATCGCGTCGACGCGGGTCGCCTGCTTGTCGGCATAGATGCCGGTGAAGCCGTCGAGATAGGGCAGATTCGGATCGTAATAGTCAGGGTTGCGCACCCCGGTGACCGACTGGCCGGTCTCGTAATGCACGAACTTGAAGGGCCCGGTGCCCATCACGTTCGACTCGTACCAGTGCGGGTCCTTGTCGAGGATCTTCTTCTCGTAGACCCAGTTGAACGGGCTGGCGATCGCCGCCAGGAACGCGCCGGTGGCGAATTTGAGGCGGAAGACGACCGTCGATGGGTCGGTCGCCTCGACCTTGTCGACCATCATGTAATTGCTGACTCTGGGGCTCAGCACGCCCGGCGGCGGGAAGATGATCTCATCGAAGCTGGCGACGATGTCGTCGGCGGTAAGCGGTGTGCCGTCATGAAACTTGACGCCCTGACGGATTTTGAAAGTCCAGGTCTTGCCGCCGTCGCTCTGCGCCATCGACGTGCAGAGATCGCAGACGATGTCGGTGGTCGAGGACGGGTTGTCGGGGTTGATGCGGACCAGGAGGCTGTAGAACGGCGCGAAGGCATGTACCGTCGCGAAGGTGCTTTCCCGGTGCCCGTCGAAGCTGGGCGGCGCGTCGGCCGGGATGACATAGGTGAGTGTGCCGCCGCGCTTCGGGGTTTCGTCGGCCGTAGCGGGCAAGCTCGACGATAGAATGGGGGCGGCGGCGACGGCCACCGGCAGCAACCTCCACCACTGCATTAGCATCCTCCCGTTCAGTCAATTATCTATGGGTCGACGATTTTGCGTCCTTCGAGGCTCCGCTTCTCGAAGGACGCGTGTTGTTACTGCATCACTTATCCAACCAGATCGTCGCCAGATCCTGGTTGATGTAATGGCTCGGGCTGATCTTGAAGCCCTTCACATATGACCGATAGGGGATGATCCGGTTCCACCAGATCACCTCGGTGGCATGGGCCGCGGTATCCATGATGTACTTCTCGAAGTCGACCATCTCGGCGTGCTGCTTGGCGGGATCGGTTTCGTGCAGCACCTTCTCGTAAAGCTCGGTCGATTTCGGGTCGGGCGCGCCGCCCATGTTCTCCTGGCTGCCCGGCAGATAAGGCTGCACGTCGAGCACCGGGTTCACGATCGCGTGGCAGATCGGATAGTGCACGACCGCAAAGTCGCCCGAGCGCATGTCGGCGAACCATGGCCCGGTCGGCACGATCTTCTGGGTCACCTTGACGCCGATCTTCGACCACTGATCGACCAGCCAGATGCCGACATATTTGTAGGGCTGGTCGACATCGCGGTTGAGCAGCTCGAAGCTCAGATTGTCGGCGCCGGCCTCATGCAGCAGCTTTTTGGCTTCGGCGCGCGACTTGTCGATGTCGGGCCAGAACCCGGCCATCTGCTTGAGTTCATCGTCGGTCGCGGCGAGCGGCGAGCCGGGGAAGACGATGCCGCCGACCTTCTTGACGATCGCGATCTTCGACAGCGCCTGCGACCCGCCCCAGCGATCGATCGCCAGGCTCAACGCGCGGCGGACGCGCGGGTCGTCGAACGGCTTTTTCTTCTCGTTGAAGAACAGGTCGCTGCCGCAGTTCCACGGGCTTTCCTGGACGGTGATCTGGTCGCCGAGGTCTTTCTTCAGCTCGTCGGCGGCGGAAGGCGGCAGTCCACGGAATTCGATCGCCGCCTGGTCGGAGCGGATCGCCGCGACCCGCGTCGCCTCCTTCGGCGCGAAAACGCCGACGATGTGGTCAAGATGCGGCAGGCCCTTGTGGTAGTAATTCGGGTTCTTCGAGCCCTTGATCGTTTGGCCGACATCGTAGCTGTCGAAATAGAACGGGCCAGAACCCATGATGTTCTTTTCGTACCAGTGCGGCCCCTTGCTCGGGTCGTCGAGGATTTTCTTCTCGTAGATATAGGCGAACGGGTCGGCGATCGCCGGCAGGAAGGCGCTGGTAGCGAATTTCAGGTGGAAGACAACGGTGCGGTCGTCTGGCGCTTCGATTTTCTCGATCAGATCGCGATAATTGCTGCCGCGTGCGCTTAGTACGCCGTCGGGCGGAAAGGTGATCTCGTTCCAGCTCGCCGCAACATCCGCCGCAGACAGCGGTGAGCCATCCTGGAATTTGACGCCGTCACGGATCTTGAAGGTGTAGGTCTTGCCGTCATCGGTCGGCTTGGGCATTTCGGTGCACAGATCGCAGACAAAATCGGTCGACGATGACGGGTTCTCCGGATTGATGCGGATCAGCACGCTGTAGAACGGTGCGGTCGAATGCACCGTCGCATAGGTTTCCTCGCGGTGGCCGTCGAAGCTCGGCGGCGCGTCCGCCGGGATCATATAGGTCAGCGTGCCGCCGTCTTTCGGCGTCTCGTCAGCATACCCTGGGGCGTAAGCGGGCAGCGCCAGCGCTAGACCGAGCCCGGTGCCCACCAACAATCGATGCGTCTTCATTCGCCTATTCCTTCCCCTAGCGACTAGTTTCTTGAACCGACGTGCTACATAACCTGGCTGCAGGCGACCCAGTGGCCCGGCCGCAGCTCTCTTAATCCCGGGACGGCTTGCCGGCACGTCTCGACCGCGATCGGGCAGCGCGGATGGAAGACGCAGCCCGAAGGCGGGTTGATCGGGCTCGGCACCTCGCCCATCAGCGGCTGGAAGGTGCGGTCGGCCTCGACCGTCGGGTCGGGCACAGGCACCGCGGCCAGCAGCGCTTTCGTATAGGGATGGAGCGGGTTGTCGAAGACCTCGTCGCACTCGGCGAGCTCGACGACATGCCCCAGATACATCACCGCGACGCGCTGGCAGAGATGCCGCACAACGCTGAGGTCGTGGGCGATGAAGAGGTAGGTGAGATTGAACTTCTCGCGCAAATCCTCGAGCAAATTGATGATCTGGGCCTGGATCGACACATCGAGCGCCGACACCGCCTCGTCGCAAACGATGAATTCCGGGTCGACCGCGAGCGCGCGGGCAATACCGACGCGCTGGCGCTGCCCCCCCGACATCTCGTGCGGATAGCGGTCGGCGAAATTGGGGTCGAGGCCGCATACCGACAACAGCTCGCGCACCCGCGCGACGCGGCGTTTCGCGTCGGGCTCGAGCCCGTGCACTTTCATCGGCTCGCCGATGATCGCGCCGACCTTCTGCCGCGGGTTCAGCGAGCTGTACGGATCCTGAAAGATCACCTGGATGCGCCGGCGCAGCGCGACGAGCGACTTGCGGTCGAGACCGGCGATGTCGATGCCGTCATAGAGGATCGCGCCTTCGGTCGGGGTTTCGAGCCGCAGGATGCAGCGGCCCATCGTCGTCTTGCCGCAGCCGCTCTCGCCGACAAGGCCAAGCGTCTCCCCGCGGCGGATGGCGAGGTTCACCCCGTCCACCGCCTTGACCTCGCCGATCTTGCGGCGGGCGATGATCCCCTCGGTAATCGGGAAATGCATCTTGAGGCCGCGCACCTCGACGAGCGGGGCGGCCTCGCTGCTCGCTTCGGCGACGCTCATGCCGCGCGCCCGGCCCCGGTCGGCAATTCCGGCGACAATTCGCTGCTGCGGAAGCAGGCGGCGAACTGGCCCGCCGCACCAACCGGTTCGAGGCGCGGCGCCGACAACGCGCAGGCCTCGATCGCGAAGCGGCAACGCGCCCGGAACGAGCAACCCTTGTCGAGCCGAGTCAGGTCGGGTGGCTGCCCCTCGATCGGGTCGAGCCGGGCCTGGCGCGGCCGGTCGAGGCGCGGCACCGACTTCAACAGCGCTATCGTGTAGGGGTGGTGCGGGTTGTGGTAGATCGCCGCCGCCGGGCCGCTTTCGACGATGCGCCCGGCATACATCACGTTCACCCGGTGCGCATAGCGCGCGACGATACCGAGATTATGGGTAATGACGATCAGCGCGACGCCGAGCTGATGCGTCAGCCGCTGCATCAATTCGAGGATCTGCGCCTGGATCGTCACGTCGAGCGCGGTGGTCGGCTCGTCGGCGATGATCAGCTTCGGATTGCAGGCGAGCGCGATCGCGATCATCACCCGCTGCCGCATCCCGCCCGACAGCTGATGCGGGTACTGCCTGAGGCGCCGTTTGGCGTCGGCGATGCCGACAAGGCCGAGCAGCTCCTCGGCGCGCTTCTCGGCGGCGGCGCGGTCGGGGCCGCAATGCTGTTCGACCATTTCGGTGATCTGCCGGCCGATCGACAGCACCGGGTTCAATGAGGTCATCGGCTCCTGGAACACCATGCCGATCTCGCCGCCGCGCACATGGCGCATCTCGGCATCGCTGATCTTCATGATGTCGCGGCCGCCGAAGATCACCTCGCCGCCGACTACCCGTCCCGGCGGGTCGGGGATGAGGCGCAGGATCGACAGCGCGCCGACCGACTTGCCGGAGCCGCTTTCGCCGACCACCGCCACGGTCTCCCCAGGATCGACCGTGTACGACACCCCGTCGACCGCGCGCACCACACCGGCGCCGGTACGGAACTCGGTATGCAAGTCACGGACTTCCAGCAAAGGCGGCAAAAGTTCGTCTCCCCCGCGATGCTTACTTTAAGCTGACAGGATTCTTATTGTCGCGCCGTTGGTAGCGGCACCCCGCCAGGGTGTCAATTACCGCGCCGAACCGTGACGTTTTCGGCGTGCGGCCTCTCGCCGCAGCCGGGGAGCGTTTAGCGCGCCCCGGGATAGATGTCGGCGCCATAAGCGCGGCGGATGTCGTCGAGCAGCGTGCCCGATGGCGGTGCGTAGGTCAGCCGCTTGCTGGTGAAATGTCCGGTCAGCGCACGCATGCTGACCGCCAGCTCGGCGATCTTGACGAGCGCGATGAGGCCGTTGACCACGGGCGCCTTGTCGACCTCGTGGATGCCGGCATCGGCGAGGATCGTCATCACGATGCCGCCGGCCGGGATCACGCATTCGGCGCCTTTTTCAAGGCCGCGACGGGCGGCGGCGCGGAAGCGCTCGATCACCGCTTCCTTGATCGCATCGTCCTCGAACGCGCGGTCGAACTGGCCGGCGCGCTCGACCTCGATCTCTTCCATCGAGGCGAGCCGGCCGGCGAGGCCGGCGGCGGCGATGTTCTCGCCGACGCGACGAGCGAACTTGGCGTTGACGTTGACCACCGAAAAGCTCGCGCCCATCAAGCAGGCGAGGTGCGCCGACGCCTCGCACAAACCCAGTACCGGGATGTTCAACAGCTCGCGCAGCGCATGCAGCCCCGGCTCGAAAATGTTGCCGATGAGAAAAGCGTCATAGCCTTCGCGCTCCGCCCTGAGACCGTTGTCGAGAATCTCGCCGGTGTCGCGGAATTCGAGATAGCGGTACTGGTCGGCGACGGCCTTGCCGGCGCCGAGGCCGTGAACCTCGACCGTGGTCCCCGGCGCCGCGGCGTTCCTGAGAATGGCCGCCAGCTTTTGCGCGTAAGGGCCCTCGGTAGAGCGGCGCGACGCGCCGAGGCTCTGGTAGAACAGGCGCATCTCATACCGCTCGTCTAAACCCCGAACGTGAACCGGCTGCCGGTGCTCGACTGCACGACCTGGTCCGGCATCGCCCGCAAAGCGGCGTCGATAAACGGCCGCCCGGTGCAGTGCATCGGCACGACGACGTCGGGCGCAAGCGCCTTCAGCTCCGCGACGGTGTGCTCGATGTAATCGGCGGGCGCGGCGCCGAGATGGAAGCCGCCGATCACCGCGTGCACCTTCTCGACGCCGGAGACCGCCTGCGCGGTCTTGACGGTGTTGATGAGCCCGCAATGGCCGCAAGACGAGATCACCACCAGCCCGCGCCCCTGCACGACATAGCAGGTCGCGTGCTCGTCGGGATGCTTGTCGAGGACGAGTCGGCCGCGCCGCTCAGTCTCGGTGAAGTGGTCGAGCGGCGTCGGCTCGACCAGCGTTGTTGGCGTCACCGTCTCGAAGGATTGCCAGGCGATCGGGCCGCTGGTGAAAGGGCCCTCAAGCGCGTGCGCCTGCTCGCAGCACACGGTCTCGACATGCGCCGTGGCGAGCGCCGTTTCATCGAGAGCGCCGACCGAGACCGGGTCGCCGCCGCGCGCGCCGGTCCACTTCTCACGATAGGTCAAATCGCCGGCGCCGGTGTAGAGCTTGAGGTCGTCGCGCAGACCGGGTCGGTAGCGTTCAACAAACCCGACCATGCCGCCGTAATGGTCGCGGTGCGAATGGCTGAGGATCAAACCGTCGAGCTTCTCGGGCGCGATGCCGAGCAGGTCGAAATTGCGGTTGAGCACCTCGGGCGTGAAACCAAAATCCAGCAGATACTGGTGGCGTCGCCCCGCCGCTTCGGATTCGAGGTGCAGCGACAGACCCCACTCGCAGGCAAAGGTTTCCTTCTCGCGGCCGGGCATGCGGCCGACATGCTCGATCCGGCAGAATTTGTGCTCCGCCTTCGGCATGAAGATGTCGTGATAGGAATCGACGACGAGCCGCACCGAGAGCGAGGTGACGGTCGGGGCGGTGAACGATTTTGCTGTCGTAAGGGCCATGGCGCTTTCCCTGCGTCCTTCGAGGCTCGACTGCGTCGAGCACCTCAGGATGAGGAAGGTGGGAGGATGCCATCAAGAAAAATCCTCATCCTGAGGTGCGGAGCGCAGCGGAGCCTCGAAGGACGCTGGTAGCCGGTGCAGCGGGGCGCCAAGATGTTTGGCATGGATGACGAACTTGGATTGCCGCCGGGTGCGTTCGCTCGCATCGACGAGGAGGATGACGAGGCGTTCTACGAACCGGCGCGGCTGGTCTATCACATCGATGACCATGCGGTGCAGGTGCTGACCGGGCTCTACCGCGAGGTGCTGCCGGCGGGCAGCGTGCTCCTCGACCTGATGGCGAGCTGGGTCAGCCATTTGCCGCCCGACATCGACTATGCCGAGGTGATCGGCCACGGCATGAACGCCGAGGAGCTGGCCGCCAACAAGCGGCTCGCGCGCTGGTTCGTGCAGAACCTCAACCGCGATCCCGCCCTGCCCCTCGCCGATAACAGCGTCGATGCGGCGATGATCTGCGTTTCGATCCAGTATTTGCAACAGCCGGTCGCGGTGTTGCGCGAGGCGACGCGGGTGTTGCGGCCCGGCGCGCCGATCGTCATCAGCTTTTCCAACCGCTGTTTCTGGACCAAGGCGGTCGCGGTATGGCGCGGCCTTGACGACAACGGCCATGCCAGGCTGGTCGAGGCGTACCTGAACCAGGCCGGGTTCGAGGCGATCGAGACGCGCCGCCTCTGCCCGTATATCGAGGACGAGCAGGACCCTATGTACGCGGTGATCGGGCGGGCACCGGTCTGAACGCTATCCCACTGCAGCCAAGATGATGCCCACCCACAACAGCATTAAAAACTAAGAGGATCGAGAAAATCACGCGGCTCCGGTAGCGCAGACCCGCCGGGGTCAAGTCGGCCGGATGGAAGATGGCATTTGCCCGGTTGTAATATCGCCGCGGACGATCCGGTGCTTCAGGGCTCAGCGAGCACATCATCCGAATTAGGTGATACACGGCGGACAGCCATGCCGCCCCGCAACGTGCGGTATATGCCACTGCAATCGGTTTGCTGATCATCGTCCACCGCCCGGAATGACAAGTTCTGACGGCTTGATGTACGCTTCCCAATTGAACTCACGGAGAGGAACCATGCAACTCGGCACGCTGCTGCCGTTGGGCGATATCGGCGGATCGCCCGAGGTCCTGAAGGAATATGCGCAGGCTGCCGAGTCGGCCGGGTTCGATTTCATCGAGGCGCCCGACCATGTGCTCGGCGCCAGGGTTGGCGAGCGCACCGGCGCGGGCCTGTTCCATGACCCGTTCACGCTGTTCTCCTTTCTCGCGGGCGTCACCAAGCTCGGTTTCTCGACCGGTGTCTTGATCCTGCCGCAACGCCAGACCGCGCTTGTCGCCAAGCAGGCGGCCTCTCTCGACGTGCTGTGCGGTGGCCGGTTCCGGCTCGGCATCGGAGTGGGGTGGAATGAGGTCGAGTTCACCGGCCTCAACGAGAATTTCCACAACCGCGGGCGCCGCTCCGAGGAGCAAGTGCAGGTCATGCAGAGGCTGTGGGCCGAGGACCATGTCGTCTTCAAGGGCAAATGGCACACGATCGACGATGCCGGGATCAACCCGCGCCCGGCCTCGGGCAAGGTGCCGATCTGGTTCGGCGGTCACCACGAGCGCACGCTGCCGCGCATCGCCAAATGGGGCGATGGCTGGATGCCCAACGCCTATCCGCCCGGGCAGGAGGCGCTGGATATTCTGGCGACGCTGCGCAAGCTGACCAAGGCGGCGGGCCGCGACCCCAAAGCGGTGGGGATTGAGGCGTGGACCTCGATGGGCTCGGGGAGCGAGAGCGATTGGACGAAGGAGGCCGCGTTCTGGAAGAAGGCCGGCGCGACGCATCTCTGCCTAACGACGACCTTCGAGCGCCGCCATCACCATCGCCTCGCGGGGCATACGCTTTCGGATCACATCGCGGCGCTGAAGCGGTACCGCAACGCGGTCGCCGAAGCGCTGTGAATTTTCCCTCTCCGCCCATTGGGGGAGAGGGAGGGGCCCCGGCGCGAAGCGCTGGGAGGAACTAAAGGAAGGCCACGCTGATGTCGATTTCAGTCACCCCGCTGCACCCGCATATCGGCGCCGAGGTCGCGGGCGTCGATGCATCGCGGCCGGTGGACGAGGAGACGCTCGCCACGCTGTGGCGGGCGATCGACGCGCATTCGGTGCTGGTGCTGAAGCATCAGTCGATCAGCGATGCACAATTGAAGGCCTTCGCGGCACCGTTCGGGCCGCTTGAGATCGGCCGCGGCGCCCTTCAGGGCGGCAAGCGCCGGCTCACGATCCCCGAGATCGGCGACATCTCCAACCTCGACACTGAAAACAATATTCGCGCGCGCGACGATCGCCGCCGGCTCGATAGCCTCCGCAACCGGCTGTGGCACACCGATGCGTCGTACATGCCGGTGCCGGTGGTGCTGGGGATGCTGTTCGCGGTCGCGGTGCCTCCGGCCTCGGCGTTGGGCGGCGGCGAGACCGAGTTCGCCGATATGCGCGCCGCTTACGACGCGCTCGACGACGATATGAAGGCGCTGTGCGAGCCGCTCATCGTCGAGCACGACATTTTCTGGTCGCGCGGCCAGATCGGCTTTACCGAGTTCCCGCCGGGCGAGCGCGAGAAATACCCGCCGTCGCCGCAAAGGCTGGTGCGCCGCCATCCCGGCTCGGGGCGCAAGACGCTATACCTGTCGGCGCACGCCTCGCACATCGTCGGCTGGCCGGTGGCGGACGGCCGCCTGCTGCTGCACGACCTCAATACCCATGCGACGCAGCGCCAGTTCGTTTACAGCCACAAATGGGCGACCGGCGATCTGGTCATCTGGGACAATCGCTGCACGATGCATCGCGGCCGCCCGCACGATGAGGCGCAGCCGCGCGATTTGCGGCGCGCGACGACGCTCGATGTTGGCTCGACCCTGGACGAGGCCGCCTAAAGGGCGAATTCCGCCGTAAGGCTGTCGACATTGACAGCCTCGGTGTAGTGCCATTCGGGGTCCCATGTGGCCTGCATGGCCCACAGACCCTCGTCAAACACGGCGCCGTATTCAAAGCGCATGACGCCCGGGATGCGCTGCACCGCCACGCCGTCTTCGGAGAGCGGCATGTAGATGCGCATCGAGAACAGATCGGCGTCGCGCGGCGTGCGATATTTGTTGCGCGAGAAGATCGGCGCTTGCGACGCACAGACCGAACGATAGATGCCCTGTACGAGGTTCAGTCGGTCGTCGGGAAAGAGCTCGTCGACGATGCGGCCGCTGAAGTCCCTGCCGTAGGCTTCGACCAACGCCGTGCCGATGAGCCGGTCGTAAAGAACGGGTAAATCGGCGCGGCGACGCCGGTTTACGTCACCGGTGCGGGAGTGTGCGGCTGGGTGCGCACATGCTCCGGACGGACGCCGATCCCGACCACCCGCGCCGGGATGCGCCGTAGGAAGGGGAACCAGTTGAACAGTCTCACCGTCCACGGGGCGGTGATCGGCCGATCCGAGCTCAGCACCTTGTCGATGATGTTTTTTTGGACGGCGACCTGCATGCCCTGGATCACCTTCATCGGAAAGGTGCGGCGCTTCTGCACTTGCGCGAGGTGGTCGGTCGTCAGACGGCCCTCGCGTAGCGGCACGGCGAGGATATTGGCCGCGGCTATCGCGTCCTGCACCGCGACATTGACCCCGACGCCCCCGATCGGCGACATCGCATGCGCCGCATCGCCGATGCAGAGCAGGCCCGGCCGCCACCATTGCCGCAGCCGGTCGACCGCGACGGTCAGCAATTTGACGTCGTCCCAGTCCTTCAGCTCGGCGACGCGGTCAGCGAGAAATGGCGCGAGGCGGATGATCTCATGACGCATCCCGTCGAGTCCGCCAGTATGCACCTCGTCATAACCGCCCTTGCGGATGACAAAGGCGCATTGCCAGTAATCGCGGCGGTTGAGCGTCACGAAGATCCGGCCATAATTCATGTAGCCGCCGGTCTGCTCCGGGTCGCTCTCATGCCGCGACAGCCGCATCCACAGCACGTCCATCGGCGCACCGATATTTTCGACCGAGAGCCCCGCGCGCTCGCGCACCGTCGAATGGCGGCCGTCGGCGCCGACCACGAGATCGGCGCGGATTTCGATTGGGCCGTCAGGGGTTTGCGCCTTCACCCCGACCACGCGCTCATTTTCCGGGGCGCCCTCGACAATGATGTCGGTGGCGTCGGTCTCCATGCGCAGATCGAAGCCGGGATAGCGCTTGCCCTGCTCGGCGAGGAAATCGAGGAAATCCCATTGCGGCATCAGCGCGATGAATTTGCACACCGTCGGGAGATGCCTGAAGTCGGCGATCTGCACCTCGGTATCGCCTACCACCGCGCGCAGCTGCCGCACCTCGTCATGCGGCACTTTGAGGAATCGGTCGAGCAGCCCGAGCTCGTGCATCACCTGCAAGGTCGAGGGGTGGATCGTGTCGCCGCGGAAATCGCGGAAGAAGTCCTTGTGCTTTTCCAGCACGACCACGCTGACCCCGGCGCGCGCCAGCAAAAAGCCGAGCATGACCCCCGCCGGGCCCCCACCGGCGATGCAGCATGTCGTGCGAACGGACGCATCGGTCATGGTTGCCTTTTATGCGCGAAACGCGCGGGTGGGTGACGATTTTTGCGCGGGCCGGGGGAAGAAAAACTGACCTGCAACGTTTACATACCGGCGTGGTAAGTTTTGCAGCAGACGGAGCGTAACATGTTTCGCAACACCACCATGACAGGCTGGTTCCGGCGCGCTCTGATGGCTCTGGCGATCGTCGGCACCGGCGCGCTGACGCTGGGCGCGACGGCGGCGCCGGCCCAGGCCTACTACTATTACCCCTACGGCTACGGCTACTATCCGTCCTACGCCTATCCGTACTATTCGGGCTATTACCCTTATTACGGCTATCCCTACGGCTACGGTTACGGCTGGCCGGTCCGCTTCGGCTGGGGCTATGGCTGGCACGGCGGGTGGGGCGGCGGCTGGCATGGCGGTGGCGGTTGGCACGGCGGTGGTGGGCATCGTCGCTAAACAAGCCTGACTCCGCGGGTCTCGCGAAACCGGCCGGTCGGCGAAGGTCGATCGGCCGGTTTTCGTTTCGAGCGCGCCGAGCTATACAGACCTTATGCTCGACCCGTCGCTCTTCGCCGCGCGCCCCGACCTCGTGCTCGACGACGCGACGATCCCGGAGCTGCCGCGTCACTATCGCGGCAAGGTTCGCGACAATTATGACTTGCCCGACGGCCGACGCGTCATCATCGCCACCGACCGGCTGTCGGCGTTCGACCGCAACATCGCGGCGATCCCCTGCAAGGGCCAGGTGCTGACTCAGACGGCGCGGTTCTGGTTTGATCAGACACGCGACATCTGCCCGAACCACGTCATCGAATACCCCGACCCCAATGTGCTGATCTGCCGCCGGCTCGACATCATGCCGGTCGAGATTGTGGTGCGCGATTACATGGCCGGAACGACCGGGACCTCGATCTGGTCGATGTACAAGACCGGCCGGCGCGAGATGTACGGCCATCATTTTCCCGACGGGCTGCGCGAGAACCAGAAGCTGCCGCAGACCATCCTCACGCCGACGACCAAAGCGCACGATGGCGAGCACGACGAGCCGATAACCCCCGACGAGATTGTCGCGCGCGGGCTGCTTTCCGCGGCGCAATGGCAGGAGGTCACGTGGATCGCGCTTGGGCTGTTCGCGCGCGGCCGCGGGATCGCTGCGTCGCGCGGGCTGATCCTGGTCGACACCAAGTACGAATTCGGCCTCGACCGCGACGGGCGGATCATCCTCGCCGACGAAATTCACACGCCCGACAGCAGCCGCTACTGGTTCGCCGCGACCTATCCGGCGCGGTTTGCCGCCGGCGAACCACCCGACGCCTTTGACAAGGATGTGCTGCGCCGCTGGGTCGCGGCGCGCTGCGACCCCTATCGCGACGACATCCCGCCGATCCCGCCGCTCGTGATCGGCGAGACTGCCGCGGTCTATATCGACGCCTACGAACGCATTACCGGCGAGACCTTCACCGTGCCGCCCGCGGGGCAGAAGGTGCTCGACCGGATTCGTGGCAACCTGCGGCCGTATTATTGAACTAACGAAGTGACCCGCTGATGGCGGCGGTAAATGAGCGCGTCCGTTTTCATGGGTTTCGGGCTCATGCTGCGCGCAATGTCCCGGAATGACGAATTTTGCTTCCGAAGGCGCCGTAGGGCGGGTTGGCGCGGCATAACCCACCTCTGTCGCTCGGCGCTTCGGCGGATTACCCTGGCGCCACATCCTTGGAGCTAAGAAATCCATGGCGGATTACAGCCTCTTCGAGGCGGGCGATGTCGTGCTGCAATCGGGGCTGACCTATCGCGGCGCGAAGCTCGCCTACAAGACCCACGGCACGCTCAACGCCGCGAAGTCGAACGCGATCGTCTACCCGACCTCGTTCGGCGCGCAGCATCCCGACCTCGAATGGCAAATCGCGCCGGGGAAGCCGCTCGACCCGACCAAATACTTCATCGTCATCATGAACAAGTTCGGCAACGGCCTGTCGTCGAGCCCGAGCAACACCCCCGCCCCGTTCGATCGCGGCCGCTATCCGCATTGGACGATGACCGACATGGTGCGCCAACAACAGCGACTCATGCAGGAAGTGTTCGGCGTCGAGCGCATCCACCTCGTCTACGGCTTCTCGATGGGCGGGATGCAGGCGTTCCACTGGGGCGCGTTGTTTCCCGACCGCGTCGAGCGCATCGCGCCGATCTGCGGCGCGGCCAGGATTTCACCGCACAATTTCGTCTTCCTCGAAGGGGTGAAGGCGGCGCTCACCGCCGACCCGGCCTGGCAGGACGGCTGGTTCGCCGAGACGCCGGTGCGCGGCTTCCGGGCGTTCGGCCGGGTCTATGCCGGCTGGGGTCTCTCCCAGGCGTTCTACCGCGACGAGCTGTGGCGCAAGCTCGGCTTCTCGTCGCTCGAGGATTTCCTCGTCGGCAGTTGGGAGGCGGGTTTCCGCCGCCGCGACCCCAACGACCTCTTGGCGATGCTGTGGACCTGGCAGCACGCCGATATCAGCGCCAACGAGCTGTATGGCGGCGATTTCGGCAAGGCCCTGGGCGCGATCAAGGCCAAGGCGATCGTCATGCCGTGCGAGACCGACCTCTACTTCACGGTCGAGGACAATCGCCGCGAGGTCGCGCGAATGCCCAACGCGGAACTGCGGCCGATCCCATCGATCTGGGGCCACCGCGCCGGCAACCCCGCGCTCAACCCGGAAGACGCCCGGTTCATCGACGCCCAGGTCAAAGAGCTGCTGGAGAATTAAACGATCGCTGCTTTGATCGCCCCCCAAGGCGGAGGCCCGCGCTCAAGGGCAGCTTGGAAATCCCCAACTTCCGCTTTTTGCCCCGGAGCGTACCGTCGCACTTGGCGGTAGTGGGTCACTTTGATTGTAAGAGCCGGGTTAACACCGCGGGCCGCTCCAATCCGTCCAACCGCGACCCGATCTGGGCGGCCGTTGACGTTTGCTGGACGCAGCACACTCAGCGCCACGAACCCAGCGAAAGCGCCGAAGACAACTACAAGAACTATGATGCGAGCAGGGCTCATCCGCTGGCCGTCGCGGGTGCTGGAAGCCGAGCCGGCCGGGTTGCCGCCAGTTCCGCCGCGGCGAGCTGTCCGGCCGTGCGGGCGATCGCGCAGCTCTGCTCGCTGTCTTCGCTCGATCGTACCGGGAGCGTCACGGTGACTGTCGTTCCGCATCCCTTCTCGCTGTCGATGCGCAGCGAGCCGCCATGCAGTTCGGTAAATTGGCGGGCAAGCGGCAGCCCGAGGCCGGTACCCTCTTGTGGATGAAGCGAGCTGTCTCTGACCTGGCCGAAGGGTTCGAGTGCGGTCTCGATTTCCGACGGCGTCATCCCGAACCCGGTATCTTGCACCTCGAAGACCGCCCCGCCATCCTCGCTGCGACGCACGCCAAGCGTGACCCCCCCACCCGATTTGGTGAATTTGATCGCGTTTGACAGCAGGTTGAACAGGATCTGTTTGAGCCGGGTCGGATCGGCAACAAGCATCGGCAACGGGTCGTCGCCAGTCACCAGCGACAGCCTGATCCCACCGATATCGGCGTGCGTGCGCACGAGACTCATGCAGGCTTCGGCAATCCGGCGCGGATCAACTCCCTCTTCGCGCCGTAGCTCGAACTTGCCGGCATCTGCCTTGGCAAGATCGAGAATGTCGTTGATGACGGCAAGCAGGTGTTCGCCACTCTGATGGATCAGTCCGCCGTATTCCTGGTAGTTCGGCGGCAGCGGCCCTCCGATCGCGAGCTTGATCATCTCCGAAAAGCCGATGATGCCGTTGAGCGGGGTGCGCAGTTCGTGGCTCATGTTTGCGAGAAACTGCGATTTGGCGATGTTGGCAGCCTGCGCCTCCCGCAGCGCTTCGCGCAACGCATTCTGGGCCGTTACCTGCGCGGTTATGTCGGTGCGAATCGCGACGATACCGCCGTCACTGGTGCGCTGCTCGACCTGTCTGATCCAGCGTCCGTCCGGTCCTTGCCGCTCCAGGGGCTCGCCGCAGGTTTGGTGCCATTCGACCATCCGACGGACCCACGCTTCGGGATCGTCTCCGCTCAGCTCCCGCCCGCGGGCGATGCTGCCACGCAGCATGTCCTCGTACCGTGTTCCCGG
The DNA here is from genome assembly GCA_963712835.1 of uncultured Alphaproteobacteria bacterium. Taxonomy (GTDB): domain Bacteria; phylum Pseudomonadota; class Alphaproteobacteria; order ATCC43930; family CGMCC-115725; genus DATARH01. The sequence goes on from CAVQJJ010000007.1 coordinate 84,709, forward strand.
CGCGAACAGGTCGGTACGGTCGGGGTAGAAGCGAAGATAATTCGAATTGGTCATCACGTAGCGGTCGTCGCGATCGAACAGCGCAAACCCCTCCGACATCGCCTCAATTGCGTCGAGAAGTTGCGTCCGAGCCGCTTTCAGGTCGTCTTCCGCCTGTTTCCGTTCCGTAATGTCCTGGGTCGTGCCGAACAGACGCACGACCTGCCCCGCCTCGTCATAATATGCTTGCATTTCAACGTGTACCCAGCGAACTTCGTCGTTCGGCCGGCGCACATATCGCACCTCCACTGTTTCCGGCTTTCCACTTGCGAGGGCGCGTTCGCGAACGGCAAAGAAAGCAGCCACGTCTTCCGGGTGTACAGGCGGGATACGTGACAGATCGAGCGACATCACGGATTGGGGCGGCAGCCCGGTGATTTCGAACATCTGCGGCGACCAGGTGACCGTGCCCGCCACTTCGTCGGAGACCCAGTGGCCAAGCTTGCCTATGCGCTGTGCTTCGAGAAGGTACCGATTGGTTTCCTCGGCAGTCTGCCGCAAGCGATCGGCCTCGGCCCGCGCCGCCTCGGCTTCCACGTTGGCGCGCTGTAGAGCTTCGAGAGCCTGCATCTCGGCAGTAATGTCGCGCGCAGTGCCGCGATAGCCGGTAAATTGCCCCTTCGCGTCGAACAGCGGGACGCCGCTCACCGACGCGGTATTTGCGCCGCCGATCGACCCTTCGCGGCGATAGACGAAGTTCTGGAACGGCTCATGGCGTGTTAGGGCCTCGCAGTGCGCGCGCCACTTCTCGGGATCGGTCTCAATGTCGCCGGCACACTCGAAGCGGGTCTTGCCGAGATACTGCGAAGGGTTGGCGCCGAGCTTCTGCACATTCTCGGACAGGTACGTGAAGCGATGCTCGGCGTCGGTCTCCCAAAGCCAGTCAGACGAGGTCATCGCGAAATCGCGAAACCGTTCCTCGCTTTGCTTAAGGGCCGTCGCCGCCGCCTCAATTTCAGCCGCAACTGGTCGGCGCCGTCGAGCTGCCACGGTTCTGCTGGGGTTTGACGAAATCGCTGTTGCGTGCCCCCTGCGTCGCCGTTTCATCTCATCCCTGTCCGCGTTCTGCGCGGCCGCGGCGGGCACGCGGGACTGGCCGTCCTAGCAGAAGCTAGGACCACCACCGTTAAGAAACCGTCTGCATGGCGGGTTTACCGTCGGGCAACTCTCCGGGCTGCGCACAAAGCTTGCCTTGTTTTAAACTCAGGAGCGATCAAGTCAGCTTCAGGAGTGATAAAGTCCAATTTGGGCGCATCAGAGACGTTCACTTGGGCGTTGGGCGCCGCGAGAGCGCTTTATGAGGTCTGCGCCGCCGGGGTGAATTCGAAATCCTCGAGCGGAACCTCGTCGAAGAACGCCTGGTGCTCGCGCTGCGGAAACGGCCACAGCACCGGCGTCGGCTGGGTGCTGGTGTACCAGTTCTTGCAGCCGCCGGTCCAAACCGTGCCGGGAAATGCGGCGTCGAGCCGGGCGATGAATTTCTCGGTCGCCACCGCGGTCGGCGCCACCGCCGCTCCCCGCGCCCGCGCTTCGCCGACCAGCCGCATGATGCAGCCGATCTCCTGGTCGAGGCCAAGCGGCACCGGCACGTTGTTCACCGGCGCGAACGGCCCGTAGAGCATGAAGAGGTTGGGGAAGCCCGGAATGGCGATGCCGCCATAGGAGTAGATCCGCTCCCGCCACACCTCGTCGATCGTCACGCCGTTGAGCCCGGTGACGTTCATCGGCCGCATATAGGCATGCGGGTCAAAGCCGGTCGCGAAGACCAGCACGTCAAGCTCGACCTTCGCGCCGTCGGCCATCACCACGCCGTCCGGCTCGATACGTTCGATATGGCCCTTGACGATATGCGCGTTGGGCAGCTGCACCGCCTCGTAATAGTTGCGGTCGGATTTGGGGATGCGGGTGCAGCCGAGATTGTAGTCGGGGGTCAGCTTCTCGCGCAGCTCCGGGTCCTTGATGTAGTCGAGATAGGTGCGGTACTCGGCCTCCATCGCCTCGCGCTGCTTCCCCGGGTAAAGCCGCCAGGCATCGCCCTCGTTGATCATCTGCCACAGCTTTTTCTGCTCGCGCTCGTAGCCGCCGGGCAGGCGCAGTTTCAGCCGCTCGCGCCAGGTCGAATGCGGGTTGTCGCGGATATGCACCCATTGCGCGCGGCGAATGAATTGCGTGACGTCGCAGCCCGCCCAGGCCAGCGCCTCGGTGATCTGCACGCCGCTGGCGCCGCTGCCGATCACGCCCCAGCGCTTCCCCTCGTACGGCACGGAATGGTCCCAGCGCGCCGAATGGAACGAGGGCCCGGCAAAGCTCTCGCGCCCCGTAATGTCGGGGAACAGCGGCTTGTGCAGAAACCCGGTGGCGCAGACCAACACATCCGCCGCGTCGGCATTGCCCTTCGCGGTGTCGATTTCCCACCGCCCGTCGGTGAAGCGCGCGCCGGTGATCGCCTCGTTGAAGCGGATGTATTTGTGCAGGCCGCGGTCGCGCGCGACCTTCCGCACATAGGCGAGGATTTCGTCCGCCGGCGCGTATTTGCGGGACCAGCCGTAATTCGGCTGAAAGGGAAATTCGTATTGCCGCGACAGCACGTCGACAAAAAGGCCGGGAAAGGTGTTGTCGCGCCACGTGCCGCCGACATCGCCGGCCTTTTCGTAGACGGTGAAGTCGATGCCGGCGCGTTTCAGCGTCTCGGCCATGAAGAGGCCGGCGACACCCGCGCCGGCGACGACAACGCGAAATTTCCGCTCGGCCATGGCGCCTCGCAAACCCGGCTGGACCGCTCCTTGCAGAGCTTAGAGTGCGCGCGGCGATTTCGGCAACCCAGAGGGCGCAAAGACACAAGTCGCTAAGTGAGTGAAATCCGGCGATCTTGTCTTACTATCGTCGAAAGAGGGCGGCGCGGCCGCGCGGGAGGGACTGGGTGATGGACGGAATGCTCGATACTTCGCGACTGCCGGTCGATGTCGAAGACCATCCGGTGGTAAAGGCGGCCAAGGCGATACAGCCGAAGCTGCGCGCCTACAAGGACGAGATCGAGCGCGAGCAGCGCATGCCAAAGGCGCTGGTCGAGGAATTCCACGAAGCCGGCTTCTACCGCATGACCTTGCCGCACGGCCTCGACGGACATCAGCTCGACCCGATCAGCTACACCCGCGCGGTCGAATATCTCGCCGAGGGCTGCGGCTCGGTCGGCTGGAACCTCGCCAATTGCGCCATCGGCCAGCTCGTGACGATCGGCATGCCGCAGGAAGGCGTCGAGGAGATGTACCCGAAGGGACATCGCACGGCGATGGCCGGCACCGCCGTGCAAGGCGGCGGGCAAGGCGTGCCCGTGAAGGGCGGCTTTCGCGTCACCGGCCGCTGGCAGTTCGGCACCGGCTCCCAGGAAGCGAGCTGGATGCTCGGCAGCTTCCAGATCGTCGAGGACGGCAAGCCGCGCCTCGGCCCCGAGGGACGCCCGCTGTTCTGGCGCGCGGTCTTCGCGCGCTCCGAGGTGGAGATCGTGGCCGGTAGCTGGGATGTTTCGGGGCTGCGCGGCACCGGCAGCTTCGACTGGACGGTCACCGACGTGTTCCTCCCCGAGCGGCGCGTCATGCCGCATCTCGGCGCGCCGCTCGACAACCAGTGGTCGCGCTGGCCGGGGACGACCTATCAGCTCCCGGCGCAATGCTGGGTCGGGCCGCACCACAGCGCGGTCATCACCGGCATCGCCCGCGCCGGGATCGACGCGCTGATCGAGCTGGCCGGCGGCAAGCAGCCGCGCGGCCGCCCCGCCGGCCTCTTGTGCGACAGCCCGCAAGTGCAGGACGCCGTCGGCCGCGCCGACACGATCCTCGAAGCCGGCCGCGCCTATCGCAGCGCGATGATCGCCGAGCTGTGGAACACAATCGCCGGCGGCGGCGAGACCACCTTGCAGCAGCGCGCGCGTTGCCGGCTCGCCTCGACCTATGCCGCCGACTGCGCGCGCGACGCGATGGATCTGATGTACCGGCTCGGCGGCAGCACCTCGTTCAAGCGCGAAAGCCGGCTCGCCGAATGCTGGCGCGATCTGCACACGGTCGGCCAGACGGTGACGATCGCGCCCGAATGGTACCCGATCGGCGGGCGTGTCTATCTCGGCATGGACCCCGGTTCGCGCATGCGCTGACGCATGGCCGAACTCCAGGCCGGCGATAGCGAGACATCAGCCCTCGACGAGGGCGGCGCCGCCGCGCATTGGCGCAGCACGTTGTGGGCGATGGTCGGCATTCAGCTCGTCATGACCATGGCGTTCTCGATGCTGACACCGATCATGCCGCTGTTCCTGCCCGAGCTCGGCGTTCACTCGAACGCGGCGATCGACATCTGGGCCGGCATCCTCTCGGGCGTCACCTCGTTCGTCGCGGCATTCGCCTCACCTATTTGGGGCCGCGTCGCCGATCAGCGCGGCCGCAAGCTGATGCTGCTGCGCTCGAGCCTGGCGATCGGCTTCTTCACCGTGCTGATGGGGCTGTCGCTCAATGTCTGGCAGTTCTTCGCGGCGCGCATGCTGATGGGAATTTTCGCCGGGTTTTCGTCATCGGCGATCGCGCTGGTCGCCAGCCAGGTGCCGGAGTTGCGGCTCGGCTATTCATTAGGGTGGCTGTCGACCGGGCAGCTTGTCGGCTCGCTGGTCGGGCCGATCATCGGCGGCGCGCTCGCCGATTTGACCGGCAGCTATCGCGTCCCGTTCTACCTCACCTCGGCGACGATCTTTATCGCCTTGGGGTGCGTGTGGTTCGGCGTGCATGAGGAGTTCACGCGGCCGCAATCGGGGAAAGCGGGCCGCTCGGTGATGGCCGGGCTCATCGCGCTGATGCGTTCGCCAACCCTGCTGGCGCTGTTCTTCGTACTGCTGATGGCGCAGTTCGGGGTGCGGACGGTACAGCCGATCGTGACGCTCTACGTCAAGGAGATGGTCGGCGATCTGCCCAACGTGGCGACCCTCGCCGGCATCGCCTTCTCGATCACCGGCGTCGCCAACGTGATCTCGGCGCCGTTTCTCGGCAACCGCAGCGACGTGATCGGCTATCGCCGGGTGCTGCTGATCGCGCTCCTGGGCGCGACGCTGACCACCCTGCCGCAAGCGTTTACCCATAATTATTTCGTGTTCACCGCCGAGAGATTCGCCGTCGGGCTGTTTGTCGGCGGCTTGTTGCCGACCGCCAACGCCCTTGTCGGCCGCCTCGTGCCGCGCTCGGATCGCGGCACGATCTACGGCATGACCTCGTCGGCGATGTTCATGGGCAATTCGCTAGGGCCGCTCCTCGGCGGCTTTCTCGCCGCCGGACTCGGGCTATCCTGGGTGTTTTTGATGACCGGCGCGGTTCTCGCCCTCAACCTCGTCTGGGTCTATTACAAGGTGCCGGAATACCAGCCCGCCTGATCACGATTCCACCCGCGCCGGCGCCGGGCGTTGTTTTCGCGGCCGCCGCTCCATACATTTTCCAGCGGGCTTCCTCGGGGGAGGAATGCGGCGCTCGCCACTTTGGCGAGCCTGTTGGGGGAAAAGATGGTGAAACGATCCGTGATGCCCGCTGGCGCGGCGGCGCTGGCGCTGTTGGTCCTGTCCGGTTGCACCGGACAGATGCCCGCTTGGAATTCCTTCAATTCGAACGATCCGGGTCAGCGTGCGATCGGCGGCGCGATGATCGGCGCCGGCACCGGCGCGCTGACCGGCGGACTGATCGGCGGCTGGGAAGGCGCCGGGATTGGCGCCGCCGCCGGCGGCGTGATCGGCGCGATTACCGGCGCCGCGACGACGCCCGGCAGCGGTGGGCCCCAGGCCGCGGCTTATCCGGCGCCGGTCTACCAGCCGCAGACCTCTTCCTACCCGGCAAATTCGAGCTATTCGAGCACTGCGCCGGCGTACTCGACCTATCCGCCGCCGGTGGTACAGCGCTAGGCGCCCGTCCCCTATACTGGCGGCATGCCGAAACCCTTCCCGCGGCCGCCCAAGATCGTGGTCTTTACCGGGCCGGGCCTGTCGCGCGAGTCGAGCTTCGCGCCGTTCGACCCGGCAACGATGCCGCCCGGCGTCGGCATCGAGGATGTCGTCACCCGCGACGGCTTCGCGCGCAATCCCGTCCGGGTCCACGATTTCTACAATCTGCGCCGCCGCGGGCTTCAGACCGCCAAACCGAACCTGGCGCATGAGGGCCTCGCCGCGCTCGGCCTTAACCGGCCCGGCGAGGTGCTGATCGTCACCCGCAACATCGACGATTTGCACGAGCGCGCCGGCAGCGAGGCGATGATCCACACCCATGGCGAGCTGTTGAAGGCGCGCTGCGCGATCTGCACCAAGGTGAGCGACTGGTTCGACGATCTGGGCGGGACCGACCGCTGCCCGATTTGCGGCAATGACGGGCATTTGCAGCCGCACATCGTCTGGGTCGGCGAGGAGCCGTTGCGGCTCGACATCGCCTACACGGCGCTGGCTACCTGCGAGACCTATCTGTCGATCGGCAATGCCGGCGCGGGCGCGCCGGGCCGCTCGTTCCTCGACACCGCCAAGCGCGCCGGCGCCGGCAAGATCGAATTCGCCCGCGAAGCAACTCCGCTCTCAGCCGAATTCGACGAGTGCCTCTACGGCCCGCTCGTCGAGACCGTGCCGGATTGGGTGAAACGGATACTCGCAGCCGTGTGATCGCCGGGTAGCTGGCCAGGGCAGTGGCTAGGCGAATTCGCCGCTCGCAGAATACTGCGCGAAAAGCCGATCCTTCTCCGCATTCGGCGGGCCGATCGAGTTACCGACCGCCGCCTTCATCGCGGCAAAGCCGCCGCCATGGTAGCGGTCGAGAATATAGGCGACCGCGGTCTTGGCCCCGGTTTGCGGATCGTTGGCGAGGTCCGGGTTGCCGACCAGGTCGGCACCGACCTTGCCGGCGTAGCGCTGATAATTGCTGCGCCCGGTCAATTGCAGCGGCCCGCGGCCGCGATAGGTGTAGCCATCATCGGGCTGGGTGTTGCCGAGGTTCCGAGCACCCCAGGCCCCGCCATAGACGGCATTGAAGAAATTGACGTTATTGGCTTTCAAAGCCGTGAGCGCGTCGTCCGACAGCCCGCTGACCCGCGTGCCGAAAATTAGCCGGAGACGGTCGTTTGACGTGCCTGCATAGCTCATCTCGGTGCGCGACACGAAGCCGCTTTCGCCGCCGATAATGGCCGCCAGCCCGGCCCGTTCGGCCGGGTCGGTGATCCCGTCGGCATCCATCGCCGCCTTGAGATAGGCCTTCTGCGCGGCCACGTTGCCGGCATCCCCAGTGGGATCGGGCGTCGCGTCGTAGCCGCTGACTGTCCAGGTGCCGGCGCCGTCCTGGACCTGCTGGACGTCCGTCAAGCCCTCGGCCGCCAGTGTCGCGACCACCGGCCCGACATCGTTGTCGGCGACAAATCGGTAAGTCTGCAGCGCCATGGCTCATCGACCTCCCGGATAAGCGCGCTTCTCAAGCGACGCGGCTATTTCGTGGCCATCTGGTTGATGCAGTTCGCCACGGGACGGTATGTCGGTAGGTACTGCGCCAGGATCGTGTAATCGCCGATGCGACTGGCGGGTACCGAGACGCCGAGCTTCTGCCAGCATTGTTTCATCAACTTGTACCGATAGCTGCTGAAACGCTGAGTCGTGGGATCGTAGCCGAGAGCCTGCAGCAGCGCGGCCTTATCCGCGGCCGCCATGCTGGCGGAGCTTGGCGCCGGCGACGGCGGGATGAAGGGCGCTGCCGTCGGGCCAGGAGCCGGCGCGGGTGATGCGGCCGGTGGCGGGGCCGGCATGGGTGCCATTGGCGCAGCGGCGACAGCCGGCGGCGGGGTGGCCGGCAGCGGCGCTGCAGGGAGGATAATGGGCGGTGCAAGCGGCGTGGTCGACGGCGAAGGCGGCGTCGGCGTCACGATGTGTGGCGCCGGGGCTGGTATCGACACAACAGGGGACGGTGCAAGTGCGGGGGCCGAGGGAGCCGCGGCCGGTTGCGGCGCAACCGGCGCGGGGGTCACGATGACCGGCGCCGCCGAGTTTCCGACCGCGGACGGCTGTACCGTGCCGTTGATAGCCTTCGAGGTTTCGTTGGCCTGGCTCGCCGCTTGTCCCTGCAGTGAGATCAGCGCGTCGATCAGCGTTCCTGCCTGGTAATAATCGGCACTGTCGAGCTCGGCCTGCTCGAAGGAATAGGCAGCCTCGTCATATTTGAGGCTTGCGGTGATCTTCACGCGAATGACGCCGCGGTCGCCGTCCATCTTCTGGATCAGCGTTTGAATCCCGGCATTATAGAGTAGGTCGCGATCGATGATCCCCTTGCCACCGCTGATCCCGGCGGAAATCGCCGCCAGGATCGCCTTGGTCGTCGCGCCGGGCACCAGCGCGCCCGCCGACCCGAGGCCGAGGATCGTCAGGTCGGCCGCGGTATTGCCGCCGTTGACCGTCTCGAACAGCTTGCGGCGAAACCGGTCATAATTCAAATCGGCATATTTGAGCCGCGCGTAGGTAATCAGATCGCGGCAACTCTGCCGCTCGCCGCTTCCCCTGGGCTGTCCCAGGCATTCCCGGATGCGGTCGGGTGTAATGAAACTTTGATAGAGCGCAATTTCTTGATCGTTCTGGTTGATCGGCTGCCCCGCCGACACCGAATTGGATACAGCCTCGTTGACGGCTTGGCAGCCGGACATCGCGGACAGCAAGCACAAGGCGATGAGCAGCCGCCGCATGTCTTCCCTCTCCCCCGGTGATTGAACAGCATCAAAGACGATTGGCCCCCCCTCGTCAACTTCGGGTAGCGTCTCCCGAACTGAGATACTACCCAACTTCGAGGTCGATAAATTCGAAGATTCTGTCACTCGCGCCAGTGATTCGCGTCGAACCGGACGACAAAGCCTCGTCGCCGTCGTGCCGCCGGCCCCCCCTGGCCCGAGATATCTGCCGCCCCGGCGCGCGCCGCAATTAAGCCGCAAGCTTTCCCGCGCGGCGTCCTTGATCATCACCGCGTCCTTTTCGGCAATTATGATGGTCGGCGCATCGGTGTCCCTGAAACTAAGCAGCATCCTAAGGCGTGAATGACACGTAGGATTGTCCGGGTAATTGCGGCGCTTTTGGCCGCGGCCGCGACCAGCGCGACGCTGTCGTCGCCGCCGATTTGATCGGGCTGCTGTTCCCGCCCACCGATCCGGGTATCGGCCGTGAAGCGCTGGATCATATCCTGCTGCTCTGACCCCCGCCTTCGCCGTCGCGCTGGCGCACGCGACCGCGCTCGGCTTGCCAGCCTTCTTGATCCTGAAACGGTGCCGGCTGACCCGATGGTGGGTTGGCCTTCTCGGCGGGTTTGCCATCGGCGCCCTGCCCTGCGCCGTGCTAGCGCTGCCCTGGACATCGCCATCGCCGGAGCTCCTCGCGGCGCATATCGTCCCGCCATTCACCTGGCCCCATTACGCCGCGATCGCCAGTGGACTGGGCCTTTTGGGCATGGCCGGCGGGTTCGCGGCGTGGCTGGTATGGCGCGGGTTGGGGCGACGGCTCACAGACCCGCATAGAAACCGGCACCGCGGCGGCGGGATGGTTCTTGCAGGGGCGCTGTTGACCTAAGCACGCGGGCGACCAGCGAAGGCAGAACGGCATGCACATCAGGATCGGCTACGAGCTCGTCTACGATTGTCCGCAGCCGACGCCGATGGCGCTGATGCTCAACGTCCACCACTCGCGGGCCGCGGACTTGATCGTGCCGGACCTGCTGGTCACCGACCCGCCGCTCCCGGTCCACGGCTATCATGACGGGTTCGGCAATTGGTGCACTCGCATCGTGGCGCCGGAAGGGTGCACGCGGCTCTTCGCCGGCGGCATCGTCAACGACAGCGGCGAGCCCGATCCCGTCGTGCCCGACGCGATCCAGCACACGATCCCCGACCTGCCCGACGATGCCCTCGTGTTCCTGCTCGGCAGCCGCTATTGCGAGACCGAGCGGCTAGCCGATATCGCCTGGTCGCTGTTCGGCCAGACACCGCTCGGATGGGGCCGCGTTCAAGCGATCTGCGACTTTGTCCACGAGCACATCCAATTCGGCTACGAGCACGCGCGCAACAGCCGCACCGCATGGGAGGGCTGGTGCGATCAGACCGGCGTGTGCCGCGATTTTGCCCACCTCGCGGTCGCCTTTTGCCGCTGCATGAACATCCCGGCGCGTTATTGCACCGGCTATCTCGGCGATATCGGCGTGCCGGCGGATCCCGCGCCGATGGATTTCTCGGCCTGGTTCGAGGTCTATCTCGGCGGCGCCTGGCATACCTTCGACGCACGCCACAATGTGCCGCGCATCGGCCGCGTGCTGATGGCGCGCGGCCGCGACGCCGCCGATGTCGCGATCAGCACCACGTTCGGGCCGAACACGCTCGCCGGGTTCAAGGTGGTGGCGGAGAAGATCGCGGAAGCCTAAGCCGCCATCCTCTCCCGCGCGGCCCCCTTGATCATCGCCGCGCCCTTCTCGGCGATCATGATCGTCGGCGCGTTCGTGTTGGTCGAGCTGACCGCTGGCATCACCGAGGCGTCGACGACGCGCAGGCCCTCCAGCCCGTGCACGCGAAGCTCGTCGTCGACGACGCTCATCGCGTGATTGCCCATCATGCACGAGCAGCTCGCGTGATAAACGGTCGAGCCGTTGCCGCGCGCGTAGTCGAGCAGCTCGTCGTCGCTCTGCACCGACGGGCCGGGCACGTTCTCCTCAATGATGTATTTCGCGATCGCCGGCGCCGCGAACAGCCGCCGCAAAAATTTGAGCCCGCCGACCATCGCGCGCTGGTCGGTCGGGTCGGCGAGGTAGCGCGGATTGATCGCCGGCTGCTGGCGCGGGTCGGGCGACTGCACCAGCACATAGCCGCGCGACAAGGGGCGCATCTGCCACGGGCCGCCGGTGATGCCCGGCCGGTCGTCGAGTTTGCGGATGAGACCCGGCTTGTAGCTCGCCGGCGCGAAGACGCATTGCACGTCGGGGGTCGCCGATTCCGGCAACACCTTGACCGAGGCGGCGCAGAGCGACGCGCCAAAGGTCAGCATGCCGCGCCCGTGCATGAAATATTTGCGGATTTCGTTGGCGAAGCCGATGCCGCGGGCGCGCTCGTTGAGGGTTTCGAGGTCGCGCACATAGCACGACATCCGCGCGATGTAATGGTCCTGGAAATTCTTGCCGACACCGGGCAGCGCGTGATGCACGGCGATGCCGGCCGCGGCCAACACCTCCGGGTCGCCGACCCCGGACAGCTGCAACAAATGCGGCGAGCCGATCGCGCCGCCGGAGAGGATCACCTCGCGCGCCGCGTCGATGCGCTCGACACCCGACTGCCGCGAAAACTCGATCCCGACCGCGCGCGCGCCGTCGAACAAGACGCGATGCACCAGCGCACTGGTGATGATCTGCAGGTTGGATCGCCTCTTGGCCGGGCGCAGATAGGTCGCCGCGGCGCTGGCGCGACGCCGTCCGCCACGAGTCTGCTGGCACCATCCAATTGAGTCGCCGGTGCCGCGCGGCAGGTTGTTGACGTCGGGCCGGTATTCGAGGCCGAGCTCCTGCGCCGCGTCGATGATCGCCTGGCACGCCGCTGGCCTCTCGGTCATCGGCGAGGTAGTGAGGTGCCCCTTATTGCCGTGAATTTCAGCCGCTTCGCCGGTCCACCTCTCAGCCCGCTTGAAGAACGGCAATACATCGTCCCAGCCCCAGCCGCGATTGCCGAGCTGCGCCCAGTGGTCGTAATCCTCGGGTTGGCTGCGGATGTAGATGAGCCCGTTGATCGACGACGAGCCGCCCAGCACCCGACCGCGCGGATAGGCGATGGCGCGCCCGTTGGTGCCGGGATCGGCCTCGGCCTTGAAGCCCCAGGTCAGCATCTTGTGGTCGAGCAGCTTCATGTAGCCGACCGGGATGTGGATCAGCGGGTTCCAGTCGCGACCGCCCGCCTCGACCAGCACGACGCGCACGCTCGGGTCTTCGGTGAGCCGATTGGCCAGCACGCACCCGGCCGACCCACCGCCGACGATGATGTAATCCGCTTGCATTCCGACTCCCCTTATCTTCATCGCTTTGCGGGCGAAAGGCAAAAGCCGGGCCCCACCTATCCGCCCCCGAGACATTGAACGGCAGGCCCCGGCTTGCGCCGGGGAGCGTTTACTTAGCCGCGACTGACTCGGAAGCCTCTGCCCGCGCCATTCGCCGGTGCACCGCCGGCGCTAGCACGCACAGGATCTCGAACATCATCGTCGCGCCGACGAGTGCGGTGTTGCCCGAAGGATCAAACGGCGGCGCGACCTCGACGACGTCGCCGCCGACGAGATCGAGCCCGGCGAGGGCGCGCAGCATCCGCTGCGCCTCGGCGGTCGAGTAGCCGCCGATTTCGGGCGTGCCGGTGCCGGGCGCGTAGACGGGATCGAGCCCGTCGACATCGAAGCTGACATAGGCCGGTGCGTCGCCGACGATGCGACGCGCCTCGGCAATCACCGCGTCCGGACCGAGCGCGAAATATTCCTCGATATGCACGATGCGGATGCCGACCGAGAGCGCCCAGTCCTTTTCGTCGCGCTCGTACATCGAGCCGCGAATGCCGATCTGGATCACCCGCTTGGGGTCGATGAGCCCTTCCTCGACCGCGCGGCGAAACGGCGTGCCGTGGGTGTATTTCTCGCCGCCGAAATAGGTATCGCCGGTGTCGGAATGCGCGTCGAAATGGATGAGCCCGACCGGCCGCTCGCGGGCGAGCGCGCGCAGGATCGGCAGCGATATCAGATGGTCGCCGCCGGCGGTCAATGGCGCCGCGCCGGCCTCGTGCAGGCGTGTGTAGAACTCCTCGATCCGCGCCAGGGAATCGTGGAGGTCGATCGGGTTGATCGGGCAGTCGCCATGGTCGCCGACCCGGCACAGCTCGTAGGGCGCGATCTTGCTGACATGGTGCACCCGCCGCATGAAGCTCGACATGTTGCGGATTTCGCGCGGGCCGTGGCGCGCGCCGGGCCGATTGGTCGTGCCGCCGTCGAACGGCACACCAACAAGCGCGATGTCGAGCTTTTCCGGATCGCGCTCGACCGGCAGGCGCATGAAGGTCGGCACCTCGCCGAAGCGTGGCATGACCATGCCGGAGACGGGCTGCGGATTGAGGTTCTTTGGCATGCTTATAATATAGGTGCGCCGTCCCCCGCAGCGAAGGCTGTGATGCTAATCTTGAAACCGTGACGGTTTCGGGAAGGGGAGTCCGCCATGGCGACGACCATCCGCGAGAATCGCGGCAAACGGACGCTGAAAAACAACGAGCTGCTGCTATGCATGCCGGCCGGCGTGAATCAGCTGCGGCAATTGAAGATCGGCTGATGCTGCGGCGCGCGACAGAGGCGGATGTCCCGCGCATTCGCGAAATCCGCGACAGCGTGCGCGAGAACATCCTGTCCGACCCGTCACGCGTCACCCCGGCCGATATGGCCTGGTTTCTCGAACACGGGCCGATCTGGGTATGGGAGGAGCCGGACGGCGCGGTCGCGGGATTTTCCGCCGGCGACCCGCGCGACGGCTGGGTGTGGGCGCTCTTTGTCGCGCCCGGACACGAAGGCAAGGGCATCGGCCGTGCGCTGCTGAAGGCGACGTGCGATACGCTGCGAGCCGCCGGACACGCGACCGCGACGCTTTCGACCGGGCCCGGGACGCGCGCCGAACGCCACTATCGCGCCGATGGCTGGGTCGTCACCGGCCGCAGCGACAAAGGCGAGCTTGTCTTTCAAAAGCCACTTTGATCGCGTAATCGGCAAATATGACGAACCGTATTCTTGTCGTGGCCGGGTTGCTGGCGCTTGCGGTTCCCGCCCTGGCGCAACAACAGCCGGTGCCGCTGTTCAACACGCTATCCAACCCGCCGGCGGCCGAAGCACCACCAGCGCCGCCCGATCAAGGCGCGCCTCCGCCGCCAGCCGCATCGCCGCAACCCGCGGCTCCGCCAGCACCCGCGGGTCGTGTGTTCTGCGGACAGAACGTCACGGCGCAAGCCGGCGCCCCGCGCTCGGTGCCCGAGCGCTATCGGCAACTCGTCGGCATTTTCAGCGACGCGGCGTGGAACGCGCAGCTCTGCGCGGCGCTTGTCGTCGAGACCGTCGGCGATGACGGCGCCGCGACGATCACCTACGCCTACGGTCCGCTCGGTTCCGATAACAAGATTCCGGGCGGCGTGCTGCACGGCACCGGCGTCGTCAAGGACGGCGCACTCCTGTTTCAGAATTCGGATGGCAGCCAATATGCGTTCCAGCCGTTCTACAACGATCTCGCCGGCAAGTGGACAACACCCCAGGGCCAGACCTACGAGGCGATTTTCAAACGATCGTTCTGATTTTGGTCGATGAGATTGCTTCGCTGCGCTCGCGGGCCGGCGAGTTGACGCTGTCGGATCGGCTTCCTAGATTTCCGCCCACGGTTAGGCGAGAACACACGTGCGCAGCAGCCTGGAACAACCGCAAGCCTCGCGGATCGGCGAATTGAACGCGCGCAGCCGCGAAATCTTTCGCGTGATCGTCGACGGCTATGTGCAGACCGGCGAACCGATCGGCTCGCGGACCTTGTCGCGCCTGCTTGCCGACAGCCTGTCGCCGGCGACAATTCGCAATGTCATGGCCGACCTCGAAGAGGCGGGGCTGCTTTATGCGCCGCATACCTCTGCCGGCCGATTGCCGACCGAGGCCGGCCTTCGTTTCTTCGTCGATGGGCTTCTCGAAATCGGCCATCTTGCCGACGACGAGCGCAACAGCATCGAAAGCCTTTGCGCGGCGCGCGGCAAAAGCCTGCCGCAGGCGCTGGAAGAGGCGACCCTGGCGCTCTCCGGCCTGTCACATTGCGCCGGGCTCGTCGTCGTGCCGAAGCAGGATCGGCCGCTCAAACATATCGAGTTCGTGCCGCTCGGCGCCGGCCGGGCGCTGGTCGTGCTGGTCACCGAGGACGGGCTTGTCGAAAACCGCGTCATTGAGGTGCCGCTGGGCCTGCCGTCATCGGCGCTGGTCAGCGCCACCAATTTCCTCAGCGCCCGGCTCGTCGGCCGCACGCTCGAAGAAACACGCGCTGAAATCGCCACGGAGATCGCCTCGAACCAGGCGCAGCTCGACGAGCTGACGGGCCGGGTGGTGGAAACCGGGCTCGCTAGCTGGTCGGGCGGCGATGTCGAGCGCTCGCTGATCGTGCGCGGCCAGGCCAATCTGCTCGACGACGTGACCGCGATCGCCGACCTCGAGCGGCTGCGCGCGCTGTTCGAGATGCTGGAGACCCGCGAGACGATGCTGCGCCTGCTGGACGCCAGCAAGCGCGGCGACGGGGTGCAAATTTATATCGGCGCGCAAAGCCACCTGTTCGGCCTCGCCGGCTGCTCGGTGATCATCGCGCCGTACCAGAACAGCCGGGAGGAAATCGTCGGCGCGATCGGCGTGATCGGCCCGACGCGGATCAACTATGCCCGGATCATCCCCATGGTGGACTACACCGCGAAGGTGATCGGGCGGCTTATTGGATAGATCGCATGAGTGACGAAAAAGAACCTTTGGCCCCCGCCAACGACTCAATAGGCCCTGGGGAAGCCGAGGCTGAGGCAGACGCTGCACCGCTTTCCCCCGAGGAGCGGATCGCGGCGCTCGAAAAGGAGCTGGCGGAATCGCAGGATCGGGCGCTTCGCGCGCTGGCCGAGGCCGAGAATACGCGGCGGCGCGCGCAACGTGAGCGGATCGACGCCGAAAAATACGCGATTTCGCGCTTCGCCGAGGGGCTGTTGTCGGTAGCCGACAATCTGCGCCGCGCGCTCGACAGCCTCCCCGAGAGCGAAGCCAAGGACGACCGGACGCGAAGCCTCCTTGCCGGAGTTGCGGCCACCGAGCGCGAGCTGTTGGCGGTGTTTGAGCGGCATGGGCTGAAGCGCATCGACCCCAAGGGCGAGCGCTTCGACCACAATTTCCATCAGGCCGTCTTCGAGGTCGAAAGCTCCGGCCAGCCCGCGGGCACGGTGGTAGAGGTGCTGCAACCCGGTTACGTGCTGCAGGATCGGCTACTGCGCCCCGCGATGGTCGGGGTCGCCAAAGGAGGCGCGCCGGCCGCCGAACCCGACGGCACGGACGACGGGGCGTGAGTTGCGCGCGGTGGACGGACAATCTATGATCTAGACTAAACGAGCAATCATCTAGATGAGAAAACCTCCATGGCTTTTCACGTTCGCGACGACGCCACGGACGCGGTAGTGCGCAAGCTAGCCAAGCGGAAGAAAAAGACGCTCACTGACACGATACGAGAGGCCGCCGAGCACGAATACGAGCGGGAATATGGCGAAGAGGCGTTTATGGAGGCCATCAAAGCGCTCCAGGACGAGTTGGACGCAATTTCTCAGCCCGGTGGGCTGCCCGTGGATAAAACGTTTTATGACGAGCTGTCCGGAGAAGAAGAACTGACCGGAATTCCGTGATGTTCATCGACGCTTCGGCCTTGGTGGCCATTCTTGTTCGAGAAGCCGAAGCATCCGATTTTTCTCGGCGCGCACGACAGGCAGTAGTCCGATATACCTCACCAATGGCGATTTACGAGGCTGTGCTGGCAGTGAGCCGTGCGCGACGAATATCCGTCGACCGCGCGGAGAACCTGGTCGAACGATTGCTGGCGGCTGCCGGCATTCAAAACGTTCCCATAAGCGCGGAGATTGGTCGGCTTGCCATTGAGGCGTTCGCTCGTTTCGGGCGCGGCAAGCACCCGGCGCGACTTAATATGGGCGATTGTTTTGCCTATGCTTGCGCTCGCAGCCTCGGCGTTCCAATGCTCTGCAAGGGTGGCGATTTCGCGCAGACCGATATCGAGCTGGCATGACGTCGTTCCACACCTGGCCCGCCGAGGAGGCCGCGATCAACGGCTTTCCGCCACTGCGCCAGGTCGTGCTGGGCGACTGGCTGTTGCGCTTCAGCGGCGGGGTGCGGCGCACCGCCAATTCGGTGACGCCGCTGCACGAGCCGCAAGGCGACCTCGGCGAGGTGGTCGCGATCGCCGAAGCGCTCTACCGCGCCCAGGGGCAGCCGACGATCTTTCGCATTCCCTCGTTTCTCGATCCGGCGATCGACGCGGGCTTGGCTGCGCATGGTTACACCGCGGAGGGCGAAAGCTGCATCATCGAGGGGCCGCTTGATCCGATCATCGCGGCTGCGGCGCCGTTCGGCGGCGCCGACGCGGTGAGCCTCGAAGATCGGCCGACGGACGGATGGTTCGCGGCGATGGCGCGGCTGCAGGGCCAGCGGCCTGAGTTCCATGCCGGCTACCGAGAGATCGTTAGTTCGGTGGTGCTGCCGGCCGCCTTCGCGGAGCTGGCGGTCGCCGGCGCGGTAATGGCCCTTGCCTATGGCACCATCCATCGCGGCATGCTGTGCTTCGAGTCGGTGGTGACCGACGCCCAGCATCGGCGCAAGGGGTATTCGCGGCGAGTCTTGGCGGCGCTCGCCCGCTGGGCAAAGCGGGAAGGCGCCACGATCGCGACGCTGCAGGTCGAGGCCCATAACACGCCCGGCCGCACGCTCTACCATTCGATCGGCATGACGACCGAGCTGCATCGCTATCACTACCGGCGGGCGCCGAGTTAGGCGGCGCGACGCCGGCTAAAGGATGATTTGCCGGAACGTCAGGTTGATCCTCGGGCCGCAAGGCCGGCCCTCCTTGGGAACACCGTGCCGCCAGCAGCGCTGCGTATCGCCTTTCATCAGCAGCAGGCTTCCCGACGCCAGGCGTCGGCGCACGGGCTCGATGCGCTTCAAAACCTTGTGCTTGAGGATGAAGGTGCGCTCGGCGCCGAGGCTCAACGATGCGATGACCGGTTGCTCGCCCAGTTCCGGCTCGTCGTCGCTGTGGAAGCCGATGCTGTCCTGATGGTCGCGGTAGTAGTTGAGCAGGACGCTGTTGAAGGTGGCCCCCGCCGCAGCCTCGATGCGGCTCTTGATATCGAGCAGGATCGGCGTCCACGGCAACGGGTGGAGCTGAATGCCGGAATAGGCATAGCTCGCACCGGCGTCGCCGTACCAGGCGGTCAGGCGTGGCTGCGGCAGGCGCCGCCCCCACATCACGACCTCCTCGCACCGCCAGGGGATTTCGGCGATGAGCCGTTCCAAGACCTCCGTATCGGGTTGCGCCAGCGCCAGGCGAGCGAGGTAGAACATATCGCCATCGGGCATGGGTATGCCCTCGAATGGCGGGCTGGGCGCGAGCAGGTCGGCCGTCACGCGCAGGCCTCTGGGGCCATCTGGAGCTTGATCTCAACCCGACGCGCATAAAACGCCGGGATATCGCTGCGATGGCTTGCCGAAACGATCATCAAGGCTGAAGCAATTCGCTCATTCGTTGCGCTTTCTGCGGCGCGTCCCCTGTTGTTCCGCGCGACCGGCCTCCTATATACCTCCTGTCGGCATCCATGGCTGACGTGATTTCCCGGGGGGCCGGGGCGGTGCCTTAGGGGCCGTTCGGTCCTGCTTATGACATGAGGTTTTCCATGACGAAAGTGATTGGTATCGATCTCGGCACCACCAACTCGTGCGTCGCCGTGATGGAAGGCAAGAGCGCCAAGGTCATCGAGAACAGCGAGGGCGCGCGCACCACGCCATCGATGGTGGCGTTTACCGAGTCGGGCGAGCGCCTGGTTGGGCAGTCGGCGAAGCGCCAGGCCGTGACCAACCCCGAAAACACTTTCTTCGCGATCAAGCGCCTCATCGGCCGGCGCTTTACCGACCCGATGGTGGCGAAGGACATCGATCTCGTCCCCTACAAGATCATCACCGGCGAGAACGGCGACGCCTGGGTCGAGAGCCGCGGCAAGAAATACGCGCCGTCGCAGATTAGCGCCTTCATCCTGCAGAAGATGAAGGAAACCGCCGAGGCCTATCTCGGCGAGACCGTGACCCAGGCGGTCATCACCGTCCCCGCCTATTTCAATGACTCACAGCGCCAGGCGACCAAGGACGCCGGCCGCATCGCCGGCCTCGAAGTGCTGCGCATCATCAACGAGCCGACCGCGGCGGCGCTCGCCTACGGTATGGAGCGCAAGGGCAGCGGCACGATCGCGGTCTATGACCTCGGCGGCGGCACGTTCGACATCTCGGTGCTGGAGATCGGCGACGGCGTGTTCGAGGTGAAGTCGACCAATGGCGATACGTTCCTCGGCGGCGAGGACTTCGACAAGAAGATCATCGACTACCTGGCGGACGAGTTCAAAAAGGAGCAGGGCATCGACCTGCGCAACGACAAGTTGGCGTTGCAGCGCCTCAAGGAGGCGGCCGAGAAGGCCAAGGTCGAACTGTCGTCGTCGGTGCAGACCGAGGTCAACCTGCCCTTCATCACCGCCGACCAGAACGGCCCCAAGCACCTCAACATCAAGGTGACGCGCGCGAAGCTCGAGGCGCTGGTCGACGATTTGATCCAGCGCACAATCGGTCCTTGTGCCGCCGCGCTGAAGGATGCCGGGCTGAAGGCGAGCGAGATCGACGAGGTGATTCTCGTCGGCGGCATGACCCGCATGCCCAAGGTCATCGAGACCGTGAAGCAGTTCTTCGGCAAGGAGCCGAACCGCGGCGTCAACCCGGACGAGGTTGTCGCGATTGGCGCGGCGATCCAGGCCGGCGTCCTGCAGGGCGAGGTCAAGGACGTCCTGCTGCTCGACGTGACGCCGTTGTCCTTGGGCATCGAGACGCTGGGCGGCGTGTTTACCCGGCTCATCGACCGCAACACGACGATCCCGACCAAGAAGTCGCAAACCTTCTCGACCGCCGAGGACAACCAGACCGCGGTCACGATCCGCGTCTTCCAGGGCGAGCGCGAGATGGCGGCGGACAACAAGATCCTCGGCCAATTCGACCTGGTCGGCATCCCGGCGGCGCGCCGCGGCATGCCGCAGATCGAGGTGACCTTCGACATCGACGCCAACGGCATCGTCCAGGTGTCGGCGAAGGACAAGGCGACCGGCAAGGAGCAGCAGATCCGCATCCAGGCCTCGGGCGGTCTGGGCGAGGCCGACATCGAGAAGATGGTCAAGGACGCCGAGGCGCATGCCGAGGAGGACAAGAAGCGGCGTGAGATGGTCGAGGCGAAGAATCAGGCCGACGGCTTGATCCACACCACCGAACAGACCCTGAGCGAGGCCGGCGACAAGGTGCCGGCGAGCGAGAAGGCGCCGGTCGAGGCGGCAATCCAGGCGCTCAAGGACGTGGTCGGCGGCGACAATGTCGACGAGATCAAGGCGAAGACCGAGGCCTTGGCCCAGGTCGCGATGAAGCTCGGCGAAGGGATGTACAAGGCCCAGCAGGAGGCCGGCCCCGGCCCGCAGGGCGGACCCGGCGAGGGCCCGCATGAGGGTCCTCACCCCGGCCGCGACGACAATGTCGTCGACGCCGACTTCGAGGAAGTCGACGAAAAGAAGCGCGGCCAAGGCTAAGCGAGACTTCCATGCCGCGAGGCGTAATATTTGCTCACCCCCGGGCGAAGGCTCGGGGGTGGCGCCACTTCTGCGACTTGGGCAAACCTTGATCGACCATGGCTAAGCAGGATTATTACGAAACCCTCGGCGTCGCCAAAGGCGCCAGCGCCGATGATCTGAAGCGCGCCTATCGCAAGATGGCGATGCAGTACCACCCCGACCGCAACGCCGGGGACAAGACAGCCGAGCAGAGATTCAAGGACGTTAGCGAAGCCTACGATGTCCTGAAGGACGATCAGAAGCGCGCCGCCTATGACCGCTTTGGCCACGCCGCGTTCGAGAATGGCGGCATGGGGGGCGCCGGCGGGTTTGGCGGTTTCTCCGGCGGTTTCGCCGACATTTTCGAGGAGATGTTCGGCGCGATGGGCGGCACGCGCCGCGACGCCGGCCCGAACCGCGGCGGCAGCGATCTGCGCTACAACCTCGAAATCTCGCTGGAAGACGCCTTCAAGGGCAAGCAGACGACGGTGCGCGTCAACACGTTCGGCCAATGCGAGCCGTGCCATGGGCGGGGCGCGGAACCCGGCTCGTCGCCGACCACCTGCCGCACTTGCCAAGGCCATGGCCGGGTGCGCGCGCAGCAGGGATTTTTCACCATCGAGCGCGCCTGCCCGACCTGCCAGGGCGCCGGCACGGTTATCGAAAAACCCTGCCGCGCCTGCGGCGGCCAGGGCCGGGTGCGCCGCGAGAAGACGCTGTCGGTCAATATTCCGCCGGGGGTCGAGGACGGCACCCGCATCCGGCTCGCCGGCGAGGGCGAGGTCGGGATGATGGGCGGCGCGCCGGGCGATCTCTACATCTTCATCAGCATCGCCCAGCACGCGATCTTTCAGCGCGACGGCGCCAATATCTATTGCCGCGTGCCACTGCCCTTCACGACGGCGGCGCTTGGCGGCACGATCGAGGTGCCGACCGTCGAGGGCAGCCGCACCCGCGTCACTGTGCCGGCCGGCACGCAATCGGGTCACCGCTTCCGCCTCAAGGCCAAGGGCATGACCGTGCTGCGCTCGCCGACCCGCGGCGACATGTATGTCCATACGGTGGTGGAAACGCCGGTCAACCTCACCAAACGCCAGCAGGAATTGCTGCGCGAGTTCGAGAAGGAAGGCGGCGGCAAGACCAACCCGGAAAGCGAAGGCTTCTTCGCGCGGGTCAAGGAATTCTTCGAGGATTTGCGGGAGTAGGCGTCAGCCCTCGCCGGCTATCCCTCGCTTAGGCCCATCATTTTCAGCACCGCGTCGCCGAGCACGCCGTAGGGGTTGCACAGCGTCTCGGGAAGTTCGAGATGGCTGTAATTCTCGGCGACGATCAGCTCGCGGAGCTTCCCGGCGTCACGCACGGCCGCGGCGAATTCCTTGGCCTGGCGGATGAATTCGGGTGTTTCGTAGGTGCCATAGGAGACGACGAGCGGCGCGCCGAGCCGGTCGAGATGGCGGATCGGGCTCAGCGCCTCGACCATTTCGTCGGTGAACTTGACGTAATTGGCGCGCGCCGAAAGCCGCACCGGCGTCAGTTCGTACATGCCGCTGGTGCACAGCCCGCCCTTGACGACGTTCGCGGGCAGGCCGTGCTCGCGCTGCCAGTCGGTGGTCAGCGCCACCGCGGCGAGATGCGCGCCGGAGGACTGGCCGCCGATATAGAGCCGGTCGGGGTCGCCGCCAAAACTTGCGGCGTTGCGCCAAACCCAAGCGATCGCGCGGCAGACCTGCTCGGCCATCGGGAACAGGCTGCCGCCGGCGTCCGCGACATTGATGAAGTCCGGCACCACGTAGTGCGCGCCGGCGCGGGTGAACATTTCGGCCGGCGCCGCGTACGAGTTGGCGTCGCCGCGGATCCAGGCGCCGCCGTGAATGAAGACAAAGACCGCCGCGTTGTGCTTGTCGGTGCGGAAAATGTCGAGCTGCTCGATGGCGCTATCGCCGTAGGCGCGGCGCAGCGGCTCGCGCATCCGCGCGCGGGTGCGCGCGCTGTTCGATGCCCAGCGTCGGTTGAGCTGCAGGATATTGGGCTGATAGACCGCCTGGTCATAGGCTGCGTCGAGTTCGATCTGGTCGTAATCGAGAAAGACCGGCGGGCCTTTCTCGTGCGGCGGCGGCCCGCGGTATGGGTCGGTTCGCGGTGGCGGCAGGACGATCGCGGTGTCGTTCATGCTGTTTGCTCGCGAAACCCCTCACCCGCCTTGCGCCGTTCGCGCGGCATCCTTTCCCGCATGCGGGAGAGGGACGTGGCTCCAACGCATAAAACCCCTCTCCCGCATTGCGGGAGAGGGTGGCCGGCGCGTTAGCGACGGCCGGGTGAGGGAGCTACGGCCGGAAGACGGCGAAGCATTTGTCCGAGTTGAAGATATAGCTCTCGACGTAGTCGATGATCTCGGGCTCGCGCCTCAATTCGTGCATTGCGCCGCCAAGCGTCACCCAGTTGAGGAATTCCTGCTGCCCGGCATCCTCGATCTGCGCGGTCGAAAGTTCGCGCCAGCGGGAGAGCTTGCCCGACGACAACTCGTCGAAGCGCGCGCGGTCGCCGGCATTGTCCGGGTAGAGGTAATGGTTCTTCGGTGTGAGGAACGCGTGCGACCATGAGGACGACGCGACCAGCGCCACCCGGTACGGGCTGTCCTGGACGATGCGCGCGATCGCCGCGCCGATGTCGAAACAGCGGCGCGGGTTCGGGCCCGGCGGATCGACCAGGTTCGGGTCGGCCTCGCCGGTCAGGTGCGCGGTCGAACCGCGCTTGGCGATAACGCTCGACCCGTAGCAGTTCACATGGAACGGCACCACCGGGTAGGGGAAGCCCTTGCGGTCGTAGTCGAGGTACATGACCGTGTTGATGAAAGCGTGCGGCAGCCCGTTCTCGTAGCGCATCTTGTAGGCGTAGCTGACGTCGTAATCTTCCTCGATCAGCTTAGCCGCGATATAAGACGCGCCGGTCTTGTGGCCCTTGGTCTTGACGACGGTGTCCTTGCCCTCGCCCCAGACATTGGTGCTGCCGGCCATATAGCGCGTGAACGGGTGCGACTCGGTCTCTTCCTGGAGGAAGACGCAGAACGACGGCACGCCTTCCTCGCGGAAATTCTCATACTGGTCGTCGCCGAAGATCACGACGAAGTCGGGTTTGAATTCGTCGATCGCCTTGCGGGCCTCGCGGAAGCCATTGACCAGCCGCGCGCGATGCTCTTTGGCAGACGCGACCGGGTCTTTCCACTCTTCGCGCATTTGCGCCGGCCAGGTTTTCGGGTCCTTCAATTTTTCCGGCACCTGGTCGCTGTTGAGCGTGCGGTTCAACAGCCCCGCCATCTGCGCGTCGGGCTGAATCAGCCCCGGATAATGGGTGACGCCGACACCGAGAATTTCGCCCATCGTGCACCTCCTGGCATTCGCTTTTCAAATCATAGCAGAGCCGATGCCGGTTCTCGACTAGGATCACAAGCAAACGATCCAGGAGGGAAAAATGCCGAGCTTTAAGCCCTCGCCCGACCTCGACATGCATTACGAGGTCGACGATTTCACCGACCCGTGGACAACGCCCGAGACCGTGCTGATGCTGCACGGCAACGCCGAAAGCGGGCTTGCCTGGTGGCGCTGGGTGCCCAAGATCGCGCAGCATTACCGGGTGGTGCGGCCCGACATGCGCGGTTTCGGGCAATCCTCGCCCATGCCGCGCGACTTCCCGTGGACGCTCGACCGGCTAACCGAAGATTTCTGCCTATTGATGGACCATCTCGGCATCGACCGGTTCCACCTGCTCGGCGCCAAGATCGGCGGCACGGTCGCCCGCGCCTTCGCGGCGCGCCGGCCGGAGCGGGTCAAGACGCTGACCGTCGTCGGCACGCCGCCGCCGTACCGCGAAGAGGCCGCCGCCAACGTCGCGGCGACCGTCAAAATGTTCGAGGATCACGGCGTCGAATACTGGGCGCGGCAGAACATGGCGAACCGGCTCGGCAGCGCGTTCCCGAAAGAGGGATTCGACTTCTGGGTCAAGTATATGGCGCGCACCGCGGTCTCGACCCAACTCGGCTTTATGCCGACCATCGCGGTCGCCGACATCCGCCCGGACATCCCGAAGATCAAATGCCCGACCCTGGTCGTCACCACCGAGGATAGCGGCTTGGGCTCGGTTGATGCGATGCGCGCCTGGCAGGAGCAAATCGCCGGCTCGGAGCTCGTGGTGTTCCCGGGCAACTCGTACCACGTCGCCGCGACACACGCTGACCAGGCGGCCGAGGCGATGTTGGATTTCCTCAAGCGGCGCGGCTAACCCTTGGCGTTTGGCGGCTTACGGGCCGTAGCCACGGGAAAGCGAAAGGCTGGTGCGGTTTAACGTAAGGTAGCCCATGCGAACCGCAGAACGACCGCCTGAGCCGCTTCTCGAGATCGCCGTGGAACCGCGGTCATCGAAAGACAGGCAAAAACTGGACTCGGCGCTATCCCAACTGGTGCAGCACGATCGCCCGCTTTCCTTTTCTGTCGATCGAGAGGCCGGCCAAGTTATCCTCAAAGGGGCGGACGAGCATCAACTCAAACTCGTCGTCGACCGCATGAAGCGCGAGTTCAAGGTCGACGCCAATATCGGCGCGCCGCAGGTCGCCTATCGCGAGACCATCACCCGCGCCGCCGAGATCGACTATATCCACCGCAAGCAGACCGGCGGGTCGGGCCAATTCGCACGGGTGAAGGTGCGCTTTGAACCGCTGCCGCCGGGTTCGGGCTTTGTGTTCGAGAACAGCGTCGTCGGCGGCACCGTGCCGAAGGAATTCGTGCCGGGGGTCGAGAAGGGGCTCAAGAGCGCGGCGGAAAACGGCATCATCGCGGGCTTCCCGCTGATCGATTTCAAGGCCGAGCTGTTCGACGGCGCCTATCATGAGGTCAATTCAAGCGCGCTGGCCTTCGAGATCGCCGCGCGCGCCGCATTCAAGGACGGCGCGGTCAAGGCCGGGCCCAAGCTGCTCGAGCCGATCATGCGGGTCGAGGTGGTGACTCCGGAAGACTACATGGGCGATGTGATCGGTGACCTCAACAGCCGGCGCGGCCAGATCACCGGCATGGACTCGCGCGGCAATGCCCGTGTTGTCGACGCGATGGTGCCGCTCGCCAACATGTTCGGCTATGTCAATACGTTGCGCTCGATGTCGCAGGGCCGGGCGCAGTACACCATGCATTTTGATCATTACGAGCAAGTGCCGCTTGAACCTCCGCCAGATCGGTTTCCCCCGGCGATTGGCATGCGGGTGTAAGGTCGGCGAGGCAAGGTGAAATAACCGGATAGAGCGGGGAGATCAACATGTACAAAGCCACCGCCGACAAGGTTCTGCCGACTTCGATCATCGGCTCGCTGCCGCGTCCGGCCTGGCACACCGCGCAGCTTGGCCGGCGCCAGTTCCTTGAAGCCATGGTCAACGCCCGCTGGCGCGAGCAATACGAGGACGCGGTCTCAACCCATCTGCGCGCCCAGGAAGTGGCCGGGCTCGACATCTGCACCGATGGCGACGCGCATTATGACGAGGAGATCGGCGGCTGGAGCTGGCAGAGCTATCCGCTGACCCATATGGCCGGGTTCTCGCCCGAGGTCGCGCTGACCGTGCCCAAGGTCAACAACGCCGCGCAGCCGCGCGGGCAAATCCTCCACGACCAGCTCGAAGCCCGCGTCGTGCCGCGCATCGTCGGACCGCTGGGACCAGGCAATTTGCAGTATTCGGCGATGTGGAAGGTCGCGCAGCGCCTGACGCCGCGCCCCGTCAAGTTCGGCACGATCATGCCCGAGCTGCTCGCCGCGGCGGTGGAAGACGACTACTACAAGGACCCGGTCGAGCGGGTCTGGGCGTTCAGCGACGCGATCAACCGGGAACTCCACGCACTCGCCGACGCGGGTTGCCCGGTGATCCAGATGGAGGAACCGCAAATCCATATGGTGCCGGCGCGCGGCAAGCCGTTCGGCCGGCTGGAAATCCCCGAGCTCGTCAAGATTTTCAACAACACAGTCAAGGGCCTGCGCGACAAGACCGAGGTGTGGTGCCACACCTGCTGGGGCAACCCGGCGCAGCAGCGCATCTTCCGCGACGTACAGAGCTATCAGCCGACACTCGACGCGCTCAACGAGGTCGACGCCGACGCGCTGACCTTCGAGACCTGTTCGTCGGGTACGGGCGATCTCGCGGCAATCGGCAAGGTCATCACCGACAAGAAGGTGGTGATCGGCGTCATCGACCATCACACGCTCCAGATCGAGCGGCCCGACCAGGTCGCCGACATCGTGCGCGAAGCGCTGCAGCATTTGCCACCCGAGCGGGTGGTGATCTCGTCCGATTGCGGCATGGGCCGCGAGGGCATGAGCCGCCGCCACGCGCAATACAAAATGGTGGCGATGGTCCTCGGCACGAATCTGGTCAAAAAGGAGCTGGGCCTGCCCGAGGCGCAATGCCTCGCCGCCGACCCGCGCTATTCGCTGGCATCCGGGTGAAATGCGTTCAAGCGTGAGCGACTCGCGACTACAAGGCCGATGCCGTAGTTTTCACGGACGGGGCAGACCCAGCTATCGCATCGGGACAAGGGAGGTTATTCCGTGAGGGTGTTCGTATTTGACCTGCTGGCTTATGACGCCAACCTCGACCATTTGAAAAACGGCGAGCCTGAGCTGCCCTACCCGCTTCCCGGCCGGTATTT
This sequence comes from uncultured Alphaproteobacteria bacterium, assembly GCA_963712835.1. Lineage (GTDB taxonomy): Bacteria > Pseudomonadota > Alphaproteobacteria > ATCC43930 > CGMCC-115725 > DATARH01. The sequence continues at coordinate 111,891 of CAVQJJ010000007.1, forward strand.
CGACGCCGCCACGGCGATGCGCACCTATGAGGAGCATCTCGAGGCCTGGGAGCTGCTCGACAGGCTCGGCTATAACGGGGTCGGGTTCAACGAGCACCACTGCAGCCCCTACGGCTTGATGAACAGCCCGAACCTGATGGCCGCCTCGGCGGCACAGCGCACCAAGAACCTGAAATTGCTGATCTACGGCAACCTCCTGCCAATACACGAGCCGCTGCGCCTTGCCGAGGAGCTGGCGATGATCGACTGCCTGTCGAAAGGGCGGCTGATCTCGGGCTTCGCGCGCGGCATCCCGCGCGAGTACCAGGTGCACAACGTGCCGCTCAACGAGTTGCGCGGCCGGTTCGAGGAAGCCTTCGACATCATCACCCGCGCCTGGACCGAGGAGGTTTTCAGCTACGAGGGGCAATTCTGGTCGTACAAGGATGTCGCGCTGTGGCCGCGCCCGGTGCAACGCCCGCACCCGCCGATCTGGATACCGGTCGTGGGCAGCAAGGAATCGATCGAGTTCGCCGCGAAGAACGATTGCCCGATCACCCCGGGCCTCGGCCGGGCGCGCGGGCTGCGCGATGACATCATCCGCTACTACGCGAAATGCCTCGACGCCGCCGGGCACCGCATCACGCCGAACCACCTGTCGCTCGGCATCACCGCCTACGTCGCGGATTCGAAGGAGCAGGCGCTCAAGGAGTACGGCCCGCACATCCTCTATTTCAACCGCACGCTGTTCAGCCACGGCAACTTCACCGAGACCGAGATGCAGCGGCAGACTGGTTATTCGTCGCAAGCCTCGACCGATTATGTGCGGCCGGAGAATTTGCGCGCGGCGCAGAACCTGCGCTCGGAATTTCGCAACCTGACCATGGAGCAATTGGCCGAGCAGGCCGAGACGATGCCGATGGGCACGGCCGACGAGGTCATCGAGCGCATCATCGCCGCCGCCGACAGCGCTGGCGCCAACACGGTGCAGCTGGCGATGAACCGCGGAGCGCTGCCGCACGATCTGTTTATGGCCCAGATCGAGCGTTTCGCGCGCGAGGTGCTGCCCGCGCTGCAGGCGCACGAGGTCAAGACGGTGCCGGCGGCCGAAGGGGTCCTGGCCTAGGCCAACCCTGGGGCTCCCTGGATTAATAGGCCGTTAGCTTTGCTCATCACGATCACGCCAAGGGCGACACCGGTAGGCTTGAGGATTTCGCCGGTAGCGCTGACCTGCCGCGCCTTGGCGAGCAGATAGCTCAGCCCTGACAGCAGGAAGACGCCCCAGGCAACGGCGGCGGCAAACGCGGCGGTCCGTATTGGCAGCAGCAATACCAACAGCACGAAGCTCACAGTGAACGTCAGCCGCGCGATGTAATTGGCGACGGTCGTGCTCAGCGCCTGGGGATGCGTCAGCCGTTCGGGACTCCTGGTAAATATGCACGCTCAGCGAGTCGGTGAGGTTGTCGGCAAGGCCGATGACCAACAGGCTGCCGACGATCGCCGCCTTCCCCGCGGTGGGCGCACCGAGGCCGACGATCAACGCCATGCTGGTCACGAACGCCGCCGGCCCGCCAAAGCTGAGACGTCGCAAATCGGACATCACTCTACCTCCGGCGAAGGGCGGGCCCGATCGCGTCGGAGCGGCCGGCCCCGCCCTTATGGGCTATTCCTTTTCCTGCACGTGCGCTTCGAGGAACCACAGCTGCTTGTCGAGTGCGCGTGAATAGGCGGTAAAAAGGTCCGCCGTGTCCGCGTCGCCGGCATTGTCGGTCTCGTCGATCGCCTTGCGCACGGCGTTGGCAACCTTGCCATAGCGCTCGATCAGCGCGGCGAGGTGGTCCTTTGATTTGTGGATGTCGGTCGGGTAGGGCGCCAGCGTCGTCGCCTTGGCGACGGTCTGCGTGGTGCCGAGCGCCGTGCCGCCGAGCTGCACGACGCGCTCCGCCATGGTGTCGACATGCTCGTCGATCTCCGTGCGGAACCCGTCGATCATTTCGTGCAGCGCAATGAACTGCGGTCCCTTGATGTTCCAGTGTGCCTGCTTGGTGAGAAGCGCCAGATCGATCGAATCGGCAAGGCGACCATTGAGAGCGCCGATCGAGGCGGATTTCGCGTTGGCGCTGAGGTCGTTCTCAGTTTTGTAGTGGGCCATGATCCGCTCCTATGCAAAATTAGAACAAGTCTAAGGTAGGCGATCCTTTCGGCCGATCAACCAGGGTGCGAGAATGACCGAAGGCTTTTTATCGGACGTGGTCCGATGTCGCAGGAGCGGATTTCATGAGCGAGCCTGCCGTTGGCCTCAGCATTCCGGTCATCCTGGGTTCGGTGCGACGGGACCGGGTGGGGATCCGGGCGGCGCGGCTCATCGTCAATTCGCTCACCGCGCGGGGGCATCAGCCGGTTCTTGTCGATCCGGTCGTCGAGCAGCTGCCGCTGCTCGATCGAATGTACAAGGAATATCCCAAGGGCCAGGCGCCCGCCGGGCTGGAGCGGCTGGCGGAGCTGTACCGCCGCGCCGACGGCTTTATGATCGTCAGCGCCGAGTACAATAACGGCATCCCCCCGGCGCTGAAAAACCTGCTGGATCATTTTCTCGAAGAGTATTTCTGGCGTCCATCGGCTATTGTCTGCTATTCGCCCGGACAATTCGGCGGGGTGCGCGCCGCGATGCAATTGCGCATGACTTTGGCGGAGCTCGGCATGTCCAGCATTCCCAGCATCTTTCCGATCCCGCGCATTACCCAGGCGCTCGACCAGGACGGTCGCCCGCTGGAGGCCTGGGTTGAAAGCCGTCTCGGCCGTTTCCTTAACGAGTTCTGCTGGTATGCTCGCGCCATGCAACGCGAACGGGCCGACGGGACGCCCTACTGACATGACCGCCGGCGAGCTCTTTCCGCTGACGCAGAGGCTGGCGCGGCTGATCGCCTTGTCGCCAGCCGAAATCGCCATGCTCCGCGAGTTTCAGGTCAGCCCGCGACATGTCGCGCGCGGCCGCGAGATCGTGCTCGAAGGCCGCAAATACGACGGGCTGATGGTCCTCATCGACGGGATCGCGCTGCGCTACCGGGTGTTGCAGGACGGCCGCCGGCAGGTCCTCAACATTATCCTCCCCGGCGACTTTATTGGCTTTCCCGGCTGTTTTTTTGAGAGCGCACTCTATTCGATCGCCGCGCTCAGCGACTGCACCGTCTCGCCGGTGCCGTTCAACCGCCTCCTTGGGTTGTTCGAGACATTTCCCCGTCTCGGCGCCGCGATCTTCTGGAGCCTTTCCTGCGAGACGGCGATGTATGCCGAGCACCTGATCGGCGTCGGTCGCCGTTCGGCGCTCGAGCGGGTAGCGCATTTCCTGTTGGAGGTACAGACCCGGCTGCAGGCTATCGGCCTCGCCGACGAGCATTCCTTCCGCCTGCCGCTGACCCAGGAGCTGCTCGCCGACGCGCTTGGTCTCAGCGTCCAATACGTGAACCAGACGCTGCGCCAGTTGCGCGAGGAAGATCTCCTTACCGTCGAGCGGCACCAGGTGACGATCCACAATTATGAGGCGCTGACCGCGCTCGCCGATTTCGAGCGAACCTACATCAACCGCTTTCGGATGGCGGAGTTCAGCGCCGAAAACTGGCTCGAGACCGAAACGCCGAACCTCACCACAGGCACTCGGCAGGCGCCATAAGCGCGCGGTTTACTTAACAGCACACGCTGTTCAACCAAGATATTAAGCTGATTTAAAGACGTGACGGCGCGGCCGCCTGGATAATTCCCTCGCGGGCTCGGTGCGTTCGCCGAAGCACTGGCCGCGACAAAACGCCGGCATGGGAAACCGCCGGTCTCGCAGGGAGGGATCCGCATGACCGTCGCCGATATGACTTTGACTCCGTTGTCCGAGGCTGACCACCGCGCACAACTGCGTAAGGCGGTGATCGCCAGCACCGTCGGCACGACGATCGAGTGGTATGATTTCCTGCTCTACAGCGTCGTCACTCCCCTGGTTTTCGGCAAGCTGTTCTTCCCGCATTCGGCTCCGCTGATCGGCGTGCTGGAGGCGTTTTCGATCTACTTCGTCGGCTTTGTCGGGCGGCCGATCGGCGCTTTCATCTTTGGCCATTACGGCGACCGCATCGGGCGCAAGGCGGCGCTGATCGCAACCCTCTTGATCACCGGGTTGGCGACCTTCGCGGTCGGCTTTGTCCCCGGCTACGATTCGATCGGCATCTGGGGCGCGGTAATCTTGACCGTCATCCGCATGATCCAAGGCATCGGCGTCGGCGGCGAGTGGGGCGGGTCGGTGCTGTTTTCGATGGAATGGGCCCGCACCACCAAGCATCGCGGGTTTATCACCTCGTGGCCGCAATTCGGCGGACCGGCCGGACTGCTGCTCGCCAACGTGGCGGTGCTGATCGGCAGCGCGATCGCCGGCGATCAGTTCTTCGCCTGGGGCTGGCGCATCCCGTTCTGGCTCAGCATCATCATGGTCGGGATCGGCCTTTATATTCGCCTCGGCATCCTCGAGACGCCCGTGTTCCGCAAGATCGTCGCGGAGGAGCGGGTCGAGCGGATTCCCGCGGTTGAAGTGATGAAACGCCAGCCGAAACAGGTCTTCCTGGCGATGTTCGCTCGCAGCGCCGAGCAGGGGCCGGCATACATCTATCTGGCCTTCATCTTCGCCTATAACAATCAGGTCATGCACATGTCGCGTGACTTTGTGCTGAAATGGCTGATCATCGCGGGCCTGGTCTCGTTCATCACGATCCCGCTCGCCGGGGCGGCGTCCGATTTATGGGGACGCAAGAGGGTCTACATCATCGGCTCGTTGCTGACCGGGATTTACGGCTTTGTCTATTTCGGGCTGCTCAACACGATTGCACCGGCGCTCATCGCGATCGCGATCGTGGTGTCGTTTATCCCGCACGACATCATGTACGGGCCGCAGGCGGCGTTGATCTCCGAACAGTTCACGCCGCGCTTGCGCTACAGCGGGACCTCGATCGGCTACCAACTGGCCTCGCTGTCGGCCGGCGGCCCGGCGCCGCTCATCGCAACGGCGTTGTTCGCCGCCTACGCCTCAAGCACCGCCATCGCGGTCTACATCGCTGTCATGGCCGTTGCCAGCATCGTCGCGACGGCGCTGATGAAGGACTACACCGGCCAGGACATCTCCGAAGAGAGCGCCTGACCTAGCGATACGGCGGGGCCCCGTCGATGTAGCGCGAGCGGAACGGGGCCCCGCCGAACAGTCCGGCGCCGCCGTTTGCGGCACCGGATCGTTCGCGACGCCGCAGCGTTGGCTAAGCGCTACATAAATAACGATCATCGCAATCGCCCCGCCATGACAATGCCGCACCCGCCGCCGCGAAGGGACAAATCGCCAAATAACGCCAGCGAGAAGCAGGCTTCCCTGGCGATACGGATTAATCGCGCCGCCAACGAGCTCAACCCGTTTCTGGTGATACTCGCGGTCGGTCTGTTGATCCTGAATCTGACCTTCTATCTCGGCATGTCGGTCTCTCAACATTCGCCGACTGCTGCGCATGCGGCCAGCTACACCGCTCCGGCGGCCGTCGTCTCCTCCGCGCCGCAGGCGGGCAGCGCGCACAATTGATGCCGCGCGGATCGAGGATCGCGGCCTCGTCACATCGCAGCGCAATGCGCCGGGTTTTGAATTAAGGCGATTCTTCTAGCTTCAAGACGCTGCGTCACGACCAGCGATAATGCCGGAAAACGTCGCCCGCGGGGCGACGCAATGGGTGGGCTGCGCTTCCTCGGGCATGCCCAAAACCAAAACCGGTTTGAACAGGAGTGACGCATGCCAGCAACCCCAGGTTTCCCGGCCATTCCCCCCAGTCATGTGCTGGGACGCAAGCTCGACAGCATCCCGTTCAGCGCCTACCACCTGGTGCTGATTATCGTGCTGGGTTTTGTTGGTTTTATCGAAGGCTACGATCTGGCGCTTTCCGGCTCGCTGCTCGTCCTCGCCAAGGCTCCCTTGCATCTCGCGCCGGAGGAGGTGCGCGCCCTGGCGGTGTGGCCGACTTTTGTCGTCGTGCTCGGCGGCTTCGCGGCGGCGGCGATGTCCGACCGCATCAGCCGCGTCGCGGTGATGCAGGCCGGCGTGATCGTCAGCACCGCCTGCACTCTGCTGATCCTCCTGGCGCAGAATTTCGAGCAGCTCCTGATCCTCCGGCTCATCACCGGTATCGGCCTCGGCTTTACGATTTCGGCCCCGTTCCCGATCGCCGCGGAGCTGATGCCGGCGCAGCATCGCCGCACCTATGCGGCGATCTACGAGGTGATGCTGGCGAGCGCGTTTACCTTGCTGCCGTTTGTCGGCTATGTGCTGGCCAATCATCCGAACGGCTTCCGGCTGGTCGGGCTGCCCGGCGGCATCACCCTCTTCGTCGCGCCGCTGCTGATTTATTTCCTGATCCCCGAGAGCCCGCGCTGGCTGCTGCGGCGCGGCCGGCGGCAGGATGCGGTCGACACCGTAAACCTGCTGATCCGGCGATGCGGCGGACGGGTGCAGCCCTTGACCCTCGATGAGCTTGGCTTTGCCAGCGAGCGGCCTGTGGAGGAGCTTCCTCCGTTCTGGAAGCTGTTCGCGCCCGGCCAGCTGCGCTGGACGACGGTCGGCATCTTGTGCGGGATATGCGGCGGGACCTCTTACTATCTCATCGCGATCTTGCTGCCCAAGGCGCTGGTCGATCAGGGCGCCGCGGTCAGCCTCAGTTTCGGGCTGAGCACCCTCGTCTTCGCCGCGAGCATTCCGGGCAAGCTGTTCAACGGCTTCATCATGGAGATCATCGGCCGCCGCTGGACGATCACCGGCGCGTTCGTGCTGGCGATCCCCGGCCTGCTGCTGATGATGACCGCGCATACGATGGGATCGGCCGCGGGGGGCGTCTTTATCGCCGGCACACTCATCACCGGGTTCACCGTGCTGTCCTGCTTCCCGGCGGTCCGGGTCTATCTGTCCGAGCAGTTCCCCACGGCGCTGCGCGGCCGGGGCCATTTCTTCGGGGAGTCGTTCGGGCGGATTTTTGCCGGCGTGCTGGCGCCCTTCGTGCTCGAGCCGCATACCGGATCACCGGTCATCTTCTTCGGGACGATGGTCGTGGTCGTGGCGGTCGGCGCCTGCATCCCGCTGATGTTCGGCCGAGAGACGCTCGGCAACCTTGAGACCTTCACCGAGGCGCTGCCGGAATTGGCCTGACGCGGAAAGGCGAGAGCGCCAAAATGCGCCGCAAATCGATGCCGGCAGGCCGGCAGAGCGGATCGCTGATCCGCCGGCTCGACGCGGCGGCGGCCTGGATCAACCCGTTCCTGATGGCGATCGCCGCCATGCTGCTCATCATCGATCTGAGCTGCGGCGTCGCGCTGGTGGTCGCGCGGCTGCCGATCACTCGTATCGCGGCGCCCCCACCAGCGGTGCAAGCCCTGCCGCCCGGCACCGTATCGATGGCCGTGCAGTAACCGCCGCCCCTAGCCAAGCGGTATTTTCCGGAGCGCCTCGGTGTCGGCCTTGGCGCCGGCAAGCACGTAATTGGTGTCGGTGCCGGCGATCACGAAGCGCGCGCCGAGTTGCACGAGTTCGCCCTGGAGCTTGACGTTGTGGCGGATGCCGCCGACGCCGAGGATGCGGCCGTGTTTCTTGCAGGCCGCGGCGACGCGCTCATAGGCGGCGCGCAGCTTCGGGTGATCGATCTGGCCGGGGATGCCGTAATCGGTCGTCAGGTCGCCCGAGCCGATCAGCAGGCAATCGATGCCGTCGACCGCGGCGATCGCCTCGGCGTTTTCAATCCCCTCGGCGGTCTCCAGCATGACGATGACCGCGGTCTCGGCGTTGAGCCGCGGGTTCAGCTCGGAGAGCGGCACCGCCTGGTAGCCGAGCGCCGGCCCGAGCCCCATCACCGAGCGCGCGCCCAGCGGCGGGAACCGGCAAGCCTTCACGACCGCCTCGGCATGCGCGCGGGTGCCGACATCGGGAACAATGACGCCCTGGGCGCCGCCGTCGAGCACGCGCGCCATCCACTGGCCGTTGTCGTGTGCCGGGACCCGCACCAGCGGGGTGATGCCGAGGCCGATCGAAGCGGCGCAGATCGTCGAGGTCGTCTCGGCCGAGTAGGGCGCGTGCTGCATGTCGACATAGAGGGCGTCATAGCCGCCGGCCTTCGCCACCATCGCGATATCGACCGTGCGGGCCAGCCGCAAATTCATGCACAGCACCAATTCGCCCTTGGCGAACTTCTCCTTCATCGAGGTCATGGCGGCGTTCTCCCGAAGTGTCGTGCGATCTTGGCACAGCCTCGCGCGGGCGCAACAGCGCCGCCGACCTTGACCGCACGGCCGCCAAGCCGTAGAAACCGCGCTCCCGCGACGAGCGGGACGACCAGCAGGATTGTGCGGGAAGCGAGGAACGACATGGCGCGCAAATGCCCGGTTACCGGCAAGGGTGTCCAGGTCGGCAACAATGTCAGCCATTCCAACCGCAAGACCAAGCGGCGTTTCCTCCCGAACCTGCAGACGATCTCGCTGCTGTCGGACACGGTCGGCTCGATCCGACTGCGCCTCTCGACCAACGCGATCCGCACGATCGAGCATAAAGGCGGGATCGACGAATTCCTCAAATCGACGCCCGACCGCAAACTGACGCCGGAAATCCGCCGGCTGAAACGCCGCATCGAAGGCGCCGCCGAGAAGCGCGCCTAAACCTCCTCCGGCCTCTGTCGCTTCGTGCAAATTAACAGGCGGTCCACCGCCTGATATCCGCCTGTTATCACCGCGAATAACAGGCGGCGAAACGTGTCCGACGAGGAGGCGCAGCGCGCCGGCCAGCAGCCAGCGAAGCCAGCCTTTTCTTCCCGTTATCGTCGTTTCCAGGGCGTAGGGCATATCGGCCGAATGATGCTTGCTGTCTCATGTGTTCATGATATGTTCGAGTTTCAAGAAGCACGAATCACAACCGGGTGATGGGGCCTTCGCCGAAGCGCGTCCGTCGCCTATCGTCGCCTCCACAACAAGCCGAGGGGAGGCATACCTGGACACGCACGCGCCCGAACTCCTGACGATGGTGCCGCGCACGAGCTTCTCGCGGCGCGGTTTTGTGATGACCTCGCTGGCGAGCGGGTTTGCGCTGGCCTGGCTGCCGGTCTCGGCCGAGACCATTACCACCGACACGACCGGGCTCGAAGTCGGCGAGATCAAGGTGCCGACCGCGGACGGCGATATGCCGGCCTATCGCGCCATGCTCGCGACTGGCGGCCCATTCCCCACCGTGCTGGTCTGTCATGAGGCCTGGGGTGTGCATGAGCACATCAAGGACATCTGCCGCCGCCTCGCGAAAGTCGGGTATTACGCCATCGCGCCGGAGCTCGCCGCGCGTCAAGGCTACCTCGCCACGATCACCGATGGGCAGGAGCGCGGCAAGGTACTCGCCAGCGTCCCGACCGAGCAGGTCATGAGCGACCTCGACGCCACCGTCGTCTACGCGAAATCGACCGGGAAGGCCGACACGTCGAAGCTTGCGGTCACCGGATTCTGCTGGGGCGGTTTTGCGACCTGGATGTACGCGGCGCACCAGCCGGCATTAAAGGCTGCGGTCCCCTGGTACGGGCCCGATCGCAAGATCAGCGAACTGATTCCGCAGAACCCCGGCGATGTTATGGCCGAGCTGAAATGCCCGGTGCTGGCGTTCTACGGCGAGAAGGACCAGTTTATTCCTGCCGATACCGGGCCGAAGCGCGAGGACGCGTGCAAGGCGGCGGGCAAGACCTGCGAGTTCAAAATCTTCCCGAACGCGGAGCACGGCTTCAATGCCGATTACCGGCCGAGCTACAACGCCGATGCGGCGAAAGAAGCCTGGGCGATGATGCTGGCTTGGTTCAAGAAATACGGCGTGGCTTAGCGCTCATTGCTATGATCGCCGCTTCCTAAAAGGGGGCGGCGGTCATGATCATCAAGGAGCATGCGTTCGAGGATATCGCGACCCCGACGGGGCCGATGCGGGTGCATCTGTTCGCTCCGCAGGCGCCAGGGCGTTATCCGGGGATCGTGCTTTATTCCGAGATCTACCAGATCACCGGACCGGTGCGCCGCATGGCGGCGTTTCTCGCGGGCCAGGGGTTTATCGTCTCGGCGCCCGAGGTCTACCATGAGTACGAAACGCCGGGCACGGTGCTGCTTTACGACAAGCCGGGCACCGACCGCGGCAACGACCTCAAATTCGCAAAGCCCGTCGCCGCGTTCGACAGCGACGCCCGCGCCGCGCTCGACCATCTGAAATCGCACCCGGCCTGCAGCGGCAAGCTCGGCGCGATGGGAATATGTCTTGGCGGGCATCTCGCGTTTCGCGCCGGGATGAACCCCGACGTCGCCGCCACCGCCTGTTTTTACGCGACCGATATTCACGATCACCAGCTCGGCAAGGGCGGCAGCGACGACAGCCTGAAGCGCACCGGCGACATCAAGGGCGAGCTCTTGATGGTCTGGGGGCGACAGGACCCGCATGTCCCGCTCGCCGGACGCCGGCTCATCCGCGACACGCTGGAAGAGGTGGGCGCCGATTATACCTGGCACGAATTCAACGCGGCGCATGCCTTCATGCGCGACGAAGGGCCGCGTTACGACCCGGCGCTTGCGTGGCACTGCTACGGGCTGGTGACCGAGCTGTTCAAGCGCCGGTTGGGGTAGCAGCCGCCGCTGGCAATAAAAGTAAATTCCAATTCGTTCTCGTCTTTGTTCGCTATCCCATAACCCTAACGCCCATGCCTGTCTGTGTTGATTGAGATGCTGGAAATAACAACGGGCGAGGAAGTTGAGGTTACGGCAAAACGCAATGTGGCAGCGCGCGACGTCGCAAAATAATAACTGAGTATCAAGACGATGCTGATGGGGAAGACACCGTTCGCGTCTTAGATCGGGCGCTGAAAGTAGTGAAGCGCATAACTGGAAATTTTGATGGAAGCTTAGGACTTCACCCAGCAGTGTATTTTTACAATGAGAGAGGGCAACATAGCAGGTTTCTATTTCTTGCGATGATAATGCTGATCTCGGATGTTATTCGTAATAATGATGATGGATTTTTCAAAAAATTCGCAAATGCGCGCGAAGCTCTGGAAACGTTTTTAATTGAGAACAAATCCTTACTTGGGAATATAGTTCGTAATACTGATAAAACCCTACGTATACCACGAACTCGTGATTTACTGTCATATCTTATAAATGAATTTGCAAAGGGCGATCTTGTGACGCCTGAAATGGCAATATTTAGTGGCGCGTTCTGCGTCCTCGACGCCCAGGGCCGACCGCTCGTTGTAGCGGAAATCAAATTCGCACAGGTAACGCTTCAAGTGCTGCTGGCTGACGTGGTGATACGTGCCGACAATGCCGCGCTTGAGGATCGAGAAATAGCCTTCAACCGTGTTCGTGTGCGCTTCACCGCGAACGTATTCCTCGGCGCTGTGATTGATAACTTCGTGCCGGAAGTCGCGGTGCATGTGCCGGTACTGGCCCGCATCGTCGGTGACGAGGAACGTCTTTTCGTCGAGATGCGCCTTGAGGATCGGACGCAACGTCGCGGCGGTAACGCTGGTGAGGTGCATCGAGCGCACCGCGCCGCCGCGCTCGACGATCGAGAACACTGTTTCCTTGCCATACGCGCCACCGACAACGCGCCCACGTGCGTTCTTGTGTCGGTTGCGCTCCTTGCCGCCGATATAGGTCTCGTCGGCTTCCGCCGTCTTGCCTTCGCCGCCCATCGGCGTGAACACGTCCGGATCGAGCTGGCGCATCGCCTCGCGAATACGCATCGCCATGAACCACGCGCTCTTGTAGGTGACGCCGAGCATCCGGTGCAGCTGATGCGCCGACATGCCCTTCTTGCTCGCGGCCATCAAGTGCATCGCCAGCAACCACTTCGTCAGTGGGATGTGGCTGCGCTCGCAGACGGTTCCCATCGTCGAGCTAAACCGGCGGCGGCACGCACCGCAGTGATACCAAGAACCGTGTGCCTTGTTCGGGGTTGTGGTCGGCTTGACGCGATCGAAGCTGCCGCACAGAGGGCAATACGGGCCATCGGGCCAGCGCATCGCCTCAAAGTGAGCGACAGCAGCGGCTTCGTCGTGAAAGATCGGGTCGAGCAGGTCGGTCGGCATAACTATCTCCTATGCCGATCAACCTACCCGATTATCATTGTGCAGTCAAGTATACAATTCCCGGCGCAGGCCGGGGTGGTACGTTTTGATTACGCCGCTTGCGCGGCTGGGATCGGCGCTTCGCCCTTGAGCATCAGGCGATAGAGGTAGCGGCGCTGGTTCATGTCGTAATCCGGGTTCGCCTTGTGCAGCACGCTGCGATTGTCCCAGATCACCATGTCGCCGTAGCGCCATTGATGGCGGTACTCGTATTTCTTTTGCGTCGCGTGCGCCATCAGTTCGGTGACGAGGTCGAGCGCCTCGTCATCGGGCATTCCCTCGATTGACTCGATGCGCACCGGGTTCATGAACAGCGCCTTGCGGCCATTGTCGGGGTGGATGCGCACCAGCGGGTGGATGCCCGGCGGCGGCAGCGCCTTGAGGCTTTCATCGTTCAATGGCTTTAGGGGGCGCGGGCTGTACTTGCTGAGATAGACATGCACCGCCTTGAGCCCGTCGATCTTCTTCTTCATTGCGTCGGAGAGCTCGTCATAGGCGAGGTGCATGTTGACGTATTGCGTGTCGCCACCGCTGGTCGGCAGCTCGACCGGATAGAGGATCGTCGCCTTGGGCGGCGCCGGATGGTTCGAGTGGTCGGTGTGGAAGGTCTCGCCCGGGATCATCCGCCGCGTGCCGAGAAATTCCGTGTTGGTCACGTAATACATCTCCGGAAAGCCGGGGACGTGCATGTCCTTCTTGTCATGCGGCTGCAGCTCGCCGAACACCTGGACGGCGCGGAGGAAATCGGCCGGCTGGTATTTCTGGTCGCGGATCACCAGCACATGATGCTGCGCCCAGGCGCGGTTGAGCGCGGCCTTGGTCTCGGCATCGATCGGCTGCGACAGGTCGAGCCCGGTGACCTCGGCCCCGGTATGCGGGGTCAGCGGCGTGATCCGATACGCCATGGCGATGTCCTCCGTCCGAGATTTTGCTTGAAAAAGCCTATGGCGTTTGCGATGAGGCGTCAAACCGGCCGGCGCCCCCGCAAACCAGCCCAGCGTTCCTTCGAGGCCTCGCCCTAGCGAGCCGCCTTGGGGGCGTGGGCTACCCGTTCCTCATCCCGATCGCTCTCACCGGACGCTCGCGTGCCGAGCGTCCGCCGAGGCGTTTCAAAGGACGCTCATGCGTTCCGCCCTGCTTTCCGAAACCCGCGCGACACTGGCGCTTGCCGCGCCGCTGGCCGCCGCGAACCTGTCGCAAATGGCGATGTCGGTGATCGACACGATCATGGTCGGCAAACTGGGCGCGGTGCCGCTGGCGGCGGTGGCGCTGGGCGGCGGGTTTTATTTCACCAGCGTCGTCATCTGCCTCGGCGTGCTGACCGCGGTGGCGCCGCTCGCCGCCTATTCGATCGGCGCCGGCGACAGGCCGGCCGCGGGGCGCATCGCGCGCAGCGGACTGCTTCTTGCGGTGCTGTTCTCAGTCCTGGTGATGGCGGCGATGACGATCGCCGATCGGCTGCTCGATCTGATCGGCTACGACCCGGCGCTGGCGCGCGAGATCGGGCGGTTCCTTCACGCGGTGTGCTGGGGTGCGCCGGGCTTTCTGCTGTTTGCCGTGATGCGCAGCCTGCTCGCGGCGCTGGAGCGGCCGCGTGGCGTGATGCTGGTGCTGATGCTGTGCGTGCCGCTCAACGCCGCGTTCAACTGGGTGCTGATCTACGGCCATCTCGGCATGCCGGCGCTCGGGCTGGTCGGCTCCGCAATCGCCTCGGCCAGCGTGCAATGGCTGATGATGCTGGGTCTCGCGACGGTCATGTGGCGGCTGCGCCGGCGCGGTCTGGCGCCGCCGCTGTCATGTCCCGGCCGTGACGTGCTGGCCGATTTTCGGCGCATTCTGCGGCTCGGCGCGCCGATCGGGGGATTGCAGGCGCTGGAGATCGGCGTGTTCGTGACGGGGGCCGCGGTGGTGGGGCTGTTCGGCGCCGACGCGCTGGCGGCGCACCAGATCGCGATCAATTACGCCAGCATCACCTTCATGGTGCCGATGGGGATCGGCCAGGCGGCGACGGTGCGGGTCGCCGCCGAGCGCGGCGCCGGACAACCGGCAATGGCTCGGCGGGTGGCGCTTGTCGCCATGGCGCTGGGCACCGGCTTTATGGCGGCCTCGGCGATCGTGATCTGGACGGCGCCGCACACGATCGTCGCGGTGTATGTCTCGGCCGGCGACCCGGCCAACCGCGCGCTGGTGGCGCTGGCGTTACGGTTTCTGGTCTTCGCCGGGCTGTTCCAGGTGGTCGACGGGATGCAGGTCGTCGCGGCCGGAGCGCTGCGCGGCTACGAAGACACGGTCGCGCCGATGCTCTTCGCCGCGCTCGGCTATTGGGTTATCGGCTTTGCCGGCGGCTGGGCGCTGACCTTCCCGCTCGGCCTCGGGCCGATCGGCATGTGGTGGGGTTTCGTGTTCGGTCTGGCAACGGTCGCCGCACTGCTGACGGTGCGGCTGTGGCGCCAAACCCATCAAGTGATCTGAGCCAGTTCCCGGGCGCGCACCGAATGCGCCGCGGCGACATGGTCCTTGGCGAGCACGGTGTAGACCGCCGGCAGCACGAACAGCGTAAAGAGCGTGCCGATCGACATGCCGCAGACGACGACAATGCCGATCGAGAAGCGGCTCGCCGCGCCGGCGCCGGCCGCGGTCACCAGCGGGAAGAGGCCGACCACCATCGCCGCCGTGGTCATCAGGATCGGCCGCAACCGCACCCGCGCGGCGCGCTCGATCGCGCGGCGGCGGTCGAGCCCTTCGTTTATCTGCAGCTGATTGGCGAACTCGACCATTAGGATGCCGTGCTTGCTGATGAGGCCGACCAGCGTCACCAGCCCGACCTGGCTGTAGATGTTCATCGTCGAGACGCCGATGAACAGCGGGAGCATCGCGCCGAACATCGACATCGGCACGCTGATAAGGATCACGAACGGGTCGCGCAGGCTTTCGAACTGCGCCGCCAGCACCAAAAAGATGATGATCAGCGCGAAGACGAAGGTGACGACGAGCGCGTTGCCCTCCTGGACGTACTGGCGGGAATCCGACAGGTAGTCATGGTTGAAGCCTTGCGGCAGCGACTTAGCCTGCTGCTCGAGGAAATCGACCGCCTGGCCCATCGTCACGCCGGGCATCGGCACCGCCTGGAAGGTCGCCGAATGGAGCTGGTTGTACCCGGTCAGCGCGTTCGGCGCGGTGGTGGTCGAGACCTTGACGAGGTTCGACAACGGCACCGGATCGCCCGCCGCGGACTTCACGTAATACTGCGTCAGCGTGTCCTGGTTGAGCCGGTCGACGCGCGGCACCTGCGGGATCACCTCGTAGGAGCGGCCCTGAAGGTTGAAGCGGTTGACGTAGTTCTCGCCGACCAGCAGCGCCAGCGTGTCGCCGATCGACTGCATCGTGACGCCGAGCTCGTTGGCTTTGGAGCGGTCGACATCGATGCGGATCGTCGGCTGGTTGAAGTCGAGATCGCTGTCGACGACGATGAACAGGCCGCTTTTGCGCGCGGCGTCCTTGACCTTGTTCATCGCGTTGAAGATCGAGACGTAATCGCCGGTCGAATAAATCACCATCTGCACCGGCAGGCCGCCGATCGAGGCGGGCAGCGGCGGCAGCGAGAAGGCGAAGGCTCTCATGCCCTCGATGCCGTTGAGCTTGGCCTGCATGAGGGGTTTGATCTGCTGCGCGGTACGGGTGCGCTCGTCCCACGGCTTGAGGATCATGCCGGCGATGCCCTGGTTGGGGCCGTTGCGCCCGTTCACCACAAAGCGCAGATCGCTTTCGGGGAACGAGCTCAGCGCCTTGTCCATTTCCTCGCCGTAGGCGTCGAGGTAATCGAGGTTCGCGTATTGCGGCGCCTTGGTGAGCGCGAAGAGCACGCCCTGGTCTTCCTCGGGCGCCAGCTCCTTCTTGGTGTTCATGTACATGAAGGCGAGCGCGACAAAGACCGCGACCGCGAAGAGCGCGGTCACCGCACGGTAGTCGAGCGAGTGTTCGAGCCGGCGGCCATACCAGTTCGCGAGGCCGTTGAAACCGCGATCGAGCAGCGCCGCGAACCCCTTGTCCGCCGCGCCGTGCCTCAAGAGCAGGGAGCACATCATCGGCGACAACGTCACCGCGACAATGCCCGAGATGATGACCGCGCCGGCGAGGGTGAAGGCGAATTCGCGGAACAGCGCGCCGGTGACGCCGCCCAAAAAACCGATTGGCGCATAAACCGCCGCGAGGGTCAGTGTCATCGTGATGACCGGACCGGCGATCTCGCGCGCGCCGATCAGCGCCGCCTGGGGCGGACTCCTCCCCTCTTCGAGGTGGCGATAGACGTTTTCGACGACGACGATCGCGTCGTCGACAACAAGTCCGATCGCCAGCACCATCGCCAGCAGGGTCAAGAGATTCAGGCTGAAGCCGAGGCCCGACATGATCATACCGGCGCCGATCAGCGACAGGGGGATCGTCACGATCGGGATCACCACCGATCTGAGGCTACCCAGGAACAGGAAGATCACCACGACGACGATAACCACCGCTTGGCCGAGGCTCGTCTTCACCTCGTCGATCGAAGCCTGGATGAACTTGGTCGAATCGTAGGCGACCTGCATCTTCACCGCGGCCGGCAGCGTCCGCTCGATCTGCGGGAACAGCCCGCGCACGCCCTTGACGATCGTCAGCGGATTGCCGTCCGGCGTCGACTGAATGCCGACAAAGACCGCGTGCTGGCCGTTCATCGCGACGCTCGAGGTCCAGCTCTGCGCGGCGAGCTCGACATTGGCGATATCTTCCATGCGGACGACCGCGCCGTTCGCCGACTTCACGACCATCTTCTTGAACTGGTCGACGCCGGTGAGGCCGGTCTGCGCGTCGACATTGGTGATGGTGAAAGCGCCTTTCGCCTGGCCCGGCGCGGACTGATAATTATTGGCGAGGATCGCCTGCCGCACGTCATTGGCCGAGATGCCGCGCGCCGCCATGCGATCGGGGTCGAGCCAGAGCCGCATCGCGAAGGTCTGGCCGCCGAGGATCTCGGCCTGCGAGACGCCGTCGACGGTTGCCATCAAGGGCTGCACGACGCGGGTCAGATAATCGGTGATCGCCGAAGCCGGCAGGGTGGCGCTGCCGAAGCCGATATACATGATATCGGTCGTCTGCCCGGTCTGCTTGAGGATGATCGGGTCCTGCGAGCCGGTGGGCAGCAGGTATTTGACCTGCTGCACCTTGGCGAGGACGTCGGAAAGCGCCTTGCTCGGGTCGTAATTGAGCTTGATGTAGGCGGTGATCGTGCTGGTGCCGAGGATCGAGTTCGAGGTCATGTAGTCGATGCCCTCGGTGGTCGCGACCGCCTGTTCGATCGGCACCGTGATAAAGCCCTCGATGAGATCGGGGGAGGCGCCGGGATAGACCGTCGTCACCGTGATCGTCGTGTTCGACAGCTTCGGGTATTGCCGAACCTGGAGGCCATACATCGCCCGCCCGCCGATCAACAGGATCAGCAGGCTGACGACGGTGGCCAGCACCGGACGGCGAATAAAGAGATCGGTGAATCTCACGCTACCCTCACCCTCCCACGCCTTCGGCGCGGGTCCCTCCCTCTCCCGCAAGCGGCAGAGGGGTTAAGTAAGACGCCCTGCTCCCTTATCCCTCTCCCGCTTGCGGGAGAGGGCGGCTCCGGGCGCAGCCCGGAGACGGGTGAGGGTTAACGGCGCTGATCACTGCGGCGTCATATGAGCCGGCGGCTGCGGCGGCGGATTGCCGGTAACGGTTACCGCGGCGCCGTCCTGCACCTTGATCTGCCCGGCGGCGACGACCTCGTCGCCGGCCTTGAGACCGTCCAGCACCGCCACCTTGTCGTCCCAGCGCAGCCCGGTCTTCACCGCCACGCGATGCGCCTTGAGCACCGGCTTGCCGCTGGCGTCCTGCCCGTCCTGGCGGATCACATAGACGCTGTCGCCGTAGAGCGTGTAATCGACCGCGGTCTCGGGCAGCACCACCGCCGGCGGCTGATCGGGTAGCACCACCGCTGCGTTGACGAACATGCCCGGCAGCAGCAACTCATCGGGGTTGGACATCGTCGCCTGGATGTTGAGCGTGCGCGTGTTGGCGGAAATTTGCGGTTCGATCGTGGTCACCGTGGCGGTGAATTTCTTGCCGGGAAAGGCATCCGCCGTGACGTCGACCTTTTGTCCGACCGCGATTTGCGGCGCCATCTGCGACGGCAGCGTGAAGTTGACGTAAAGCGTCTTAAGCTCGGTCAAGGTGACGATCGGCGAACCGGCATTGAGGTATTGGCCGAGATTGACCTGGCGGACGCCGAGCCTGCCGGCGAAAGGCGCGACGATGGTCTTTTGCGCGATGATTGCTTGGGTCTTCTGGATTTGCGCATTCGCCTCGTCGAGCTGCGCCTGCGCATTGTCGACATCGGTCTGCGGCCCATATTGCCTCGCCGCCATGGATTTGGCGCGCCACAGCGTGACCGTTGCAAGCTTCGCCTGCGCCTGGAAATTGGCGAGGTCGCCAAGATCGGGCGCGTCATTGATCTGGATGATCTTGTCGCCGGCCTTGACGTGGGCGCCCAACTCGAAGTCGATCTCGGTGATCCGGCCGCCGACTTCCGGGCTGACGGTGACCTGGCGCACCGCCGCGAGCGAGCCGATGCCGGTGGCGAAATGCGGCACGACCGCGCTCGTCGCCTCCACCGCACTGACCTGTGCCGGCGGCGGTTTGTTGTGGGCGAAGAAATTGGCGATCATCTTGGTGCGGTAGGCGTTAAAGCCGTAAAGCCCGCCCAGCACCAACGCGACCAGCAACGCGACGATGACGAACCAGCGAATCTGCTTTGCCCGGCTTGGCCGCTGAAGCGCTTCGCGCGCGGGCGCCGCTTGGGTGTGCACGTGCCTGACGACCGGTGTAATGTCACCATCCATGACCGATAACCCGCCCTAGTCTGCTGCCGACTGCAAAGGGGCCGCGGCACGGGAGGCGGCAATCGCCGCCTCGGTCATCCCGATCCCCCGCAGGATGAAATCCCCAGCTTCCTTGACCAGCCGATCGAGCTCGCCCTCATAGGGGATGAACCCCTCCGGCGGCAGGAAGGCGAAGGCCATCATCGCCGCGACATGATTGGCGAACCAGAACCGGTTGGCGCCGCTTGCCGCCAGCGGCGCGAGTTCGCCCGCCTCCTCGGCCGCCTTCAGCGAGGCGGCGAACAGCGGCACCACCCGCGGCGCGACAACCGCGAACAACTCGCGCGCATAGTCGCCGTCCTCGAGAATGCTGTGCAGCATCAGCCGCATCTTGAGATCCATCTCACGGCGCTCGCAGTCGGTGCCAAGCAGGAAGCGCCGCACCATGAAGCGCACGATGCCGATCGCCGTTTCGGTCGACGCCGGAAGCGTTGCGAGCTTTTCGAGCGCCGGGTCGCCCTCGCAGCCGAGCCGCAGGATTTCGCGATAAAGCGACTGCTTCGACGGAAAGTGGCGGAACAGCAGCGCCTCGGAGACGCCGGCCGCGGCCGCCAGCTCGCGCGTTGTCGTGCCGGCAAAGCCCTTGCGCGCGAAAAGCGGCACCGCCGCATCGACGATCGCCCGTCTCCGATCGTCGCTATCGAGCCGAGTATTGGCCATAACGGGCAGCTAAGTAAGCGCTCACTTACCACACGTCAAGTTCCTTGCAGAATGACAAGAAATTGAGATCCGCCCGCCTAGAGCAACTCGCCACGTGCCAGGCGCGGGCGGTCGCCGAGCGTTCCCATGGCATGCTGCATCAACAGGCGCTTGAGCGGCGGCATCCTGTTGACAGCGGCGAGACCCAGGTCGCGCGCCAACCTCAGCGGCGCGATGCGGTTCGAGAACAGCCGGTTGAGCCCGTCGGTGACGCCGGCGAGCAGCACCGCGTCGAGCCGCCGCCAGCGCTGGTAGCGTTCGAGCACCGAATCGTCGCCGATATCGAGCCCGAGCCGGCGCGCGTCGATCACCGCCTCGGCGAGCGCCGCGCAGTCGCGAATGCCGACATTGAGGCCTTGTCCGGCGATCGGGTGGATCACGTGCGCCGCCTCGCCGATCAGCGCCAGCCGGCGCGCGGTGTAGCGCTCGGCCTGCATCAGCAATAGCGGATAGGTCCAGCGCGGGCCGACCGGCTCGATGGCGCCGAGAAAATCGCCGAACCGGACGCTCAGCTCGGCGGCGAATTGCGCATCGGGCAGCTTCACCACATGCGGCGCGAGCGCGGCGTCCTCGGTCCACACGATCGACGACCGGTTCTTGGTCATCGGCAGGATCGCGAACGGCCCCGCCGGCAGGAAATGCTCGACCGCGATGCCGGCATGCGGCCGCTCATGCGCGACGGTCGTAACGATGCCGGTCTGCTTGTAGCGCCACTCGACGGTGCGGATTTGGGCGCCCTGGCGCAGCGGCAAGTCCTTGCCGTCGGCCGCAACGACGAGGCGCGCGTGGATGCGCGTTGCATCGCCCAGCGTCGCGACCGCGCTGCTGTCGTCGGCGGTGACCGTGCCGACGAGGCGCGGCGCGAGCAGCGTGAAACTCGGCAGCGCCTTGGCGCGCTCGAACAGCGCGCGGCGCAGCACCCGGTTCTCGACAATGTAGCCGAGCGGCGTGTCGCTTGAGCTCCCTGGATCGAGCTCCTTGTGGTCGTAATGCAGGAAGAACGGCGAGTTGTCGTCGGCGACGCGGATTTCGCGGATCGGCTCGGCCTCGGCCGCGATCATCGGCCACAGCCCGACCCCGTCGAGCACCAGCTTCGAGCCGTAGGCGATCGCCGTGGTGCGCCCGTCGAAGCCCTCGCCGAGCATGGTGGCGGGATCCTGACGATCGACCACCGCGACCGGGAGCCCGGCATCGGCGCAGGCGATGCCGAGCAGCATGCCGTTGAGCCCGCCGCCGGCGATCAGGAGTTCGGTAGTGTCGCTCATGGCCGAAACATGGGCGGCACGCTGAACGGAGTTTAGGCCGGCTACCGTCTCAATTTTGAATCTGCACCGGAGAGTTTCAGTAGCTCCTCAATTTCGGCTAGTTGAGCGCGTAGGGCTTTTTCGATGCCAGCGCTTGCCCTCGGGCCAATAACGGGTCTGCACGACGTATCAATTTGAATCTGCTTGATCAGACGATCGCGCATGACAAGTAAATCAGCCCGCGTCGGAGTTCTCTCTATGTCGCTTCTCTTCTTCATGTCTTAAGCGGCCATCGCGGCGACATTCGGCAGGAGAGGCGAGTCGGCGCGGTGCAGCTTGCCGGCGCGCAGCACGAATTCCGGATGGATCAGCTGCCGGGCCTTTTTTGTGACGCTGTCGCTGTCGATAAGCATCCAGTCGCCGTCGATGAGGCGCATCGCCGAGATGTCCGCCGGCAAGCCTACGGAAAGCGCGCCCATCTCGCTTTCGAGGCCTAGCATGATCGCGGCGTTCTCGGTCGCCATGCGCACCACCTCGACGAGCGGCACGCCGAGCGCGACCAGCTCGGTCATCGCGTGGTGCAGGCTGTAGGGCCGCTCGAAGGGCGAAGCCCGGTCTTCGGCGATGATCGAGTTCGACTCCCTCGCCGGTGAACATGCCGCGATAGGCGCGCCCGCCGTTCTGCAGGCGCACGTTGTAGCCGTGCAGATCGGCGCCGAGCGTGAATGGCAGGATGCCGGCGGCGAGCACCTTCTCCGCATTCTTGAAGCTGAAATGCGCGCCGCGGGCGACATCGATGCGCACGCCCTTGGCGATCGCTTCCTTGATGAGGGGGTGGATCGAGCCGTCCTTGGCGACAAAGCCCGACGGGAAGCGGGTGAACGGGTGCGCGAGGATGTCGCCGGGATCGAGCAGCGGCACCACCTTGTCGATGATCTTCGCCGGCTTGACTCTCTTTCCTTCCGCCTCGGGCCACAGCGTTCCGAGATGGATGTAGACCGGGAGCTTGAGCTCGCGCGACGCTTCCTTCGCGAGCTTCATCGACTTCATGCCCCAGCGCGAATAGCCGCCCGGCTCCGCATGCGCCTTGATGCCGCGCACCAGATCGGGATTGTCGCGCGCCGCCTTGACGATGGCCTTCACGTTGATACCCGACGGGCCATAAAGGTCGACGTAGCGGTGGCCCAAGAGCCCGCCGGCGAGATAGGCCGAGATAAACGCGAGCACGCGGGTCTTTGCCTTCTCGACGATGAACTTGCGAAAGCCGTCAAAGGTCAGCGCGCTGGGCCCGCCCTGGTCGACGACGGTCGCGACCCCGGTGCGGATGCCGACGAGGTCGGGGTTGAGCCCGAAATCGCCCGAGACGTGCTCGTAGACATGCGCATGCGTGTCGATGAGGCCGGGTGTGACGACGAGGCCTTTGGCGTCGATGATTTTCGCCTTGCCCGGGTCGAGGGTGGGCTCGACCGCGGCGATGCGGCCTTTCTTGACGCCGATGTCGCAAACCGCGTCGATGCCGTTCTTCGGATCGATGAGTTGGCCGCCTCTGACGACGACGTCGAAACCCGAGTTCACCGTAGCGACCTCCGCCTTGGTCTTTGCCATGACCGTTCCTCCCGTCACCCCGCCAATCATGCACAAGCCGCGCCGTAACGTCACGCGGGCGCGTCGGTACGATCGCCGCGGCGATCACGGCACCGAAATTGCTGGTCTTGGCCGGGTAACGATCGGCGTTGCTGCCTGCGATAACCTGTGGACTCCCGCGCAGCCGCAAAAGGGGGTACGAATTGGAGCCGCTGGCGCGGAAATAGGCATTTTGGGAGACAGGGGAGCATCGCGATGATGAACGAACGGCGATTGCGTCGAAAAATCGATGAGGTGCGAACCGGCAAACGCTCGCGACGCGCGTTTCTGCGCGAGATGCTGGCCCTGGGTTTGAGCGCTCCTTTCGTCACGCAGATGCTGGCCCATAGCGGCGTCGCCATGGCCGCGACCGATTTCAAATATGCGCCGACCAAGGCCGGCGGCGGCGGGACGCTGAAGCTGTTGTGGTGGCAGGGGCCGACCTTGCTCAACCCGCATTTCGCGGTTGGCACCAAGGACCAGGACGGTTCGCGTGTCTTCTACGAGCCGCTAGCCGGCTGGGACCCCGACGGCAATTTAGTGCCGATCCTCGCCTCCGAGGTGCCGAGCGTCGAGGCCGGCACGGTCGACAAGGACCTCAAATGGGTCGTCTGGAAGCTGAAGCAGGGCGTCAAATGGCATGACGGCCAACCCTTCACCGCCGACGATTGCGTCTTCAACTGGCAATACGCGTCCGACCCGGCGACCGCTGCGACGACGATTGGTACCTACAAGGACATCACCGTCACCAAGGTCGACGACCACACGGTCAAGGTCGAGTTCAAGGAGGCGACACCGTTCTGGGCCGACGCCTTCGTCAGCGCCCGCGGGATGATCGTCCCCAAGCACCTCTTCGAGCAGTATAAAGGCGCCAACTCGCGCGAGGCGCCGAGCAACCTGTCACCGGTCGGCACCGGCCCTTATCTCTTTGTCGACTTCAAGCCAGCCGATCTCGTGCGCGGCAAGATCAACCCCAACTACCACATGCCCAACCGGCCGTATTTCGACGCGGTCGAAATGAAGGGCGGCGGCGACGCGGTCTCGGCCGCGCGCGCGGTGCTGCAGACCGGCGAATACGATTTCGCCTGGAACATGCAGGTCGAGGACGAGCTGCTGAAGCGCCTGGAGGACGGCGGCAAGGGGCGCGTCGACATCTTCGCCAGCGGCAATATCGAGCACATCCAGCTCAACTACACCGATCCCAACAAGGAGGTCGACGGCGAGCGCTCGAGCGTCAAGACGAAGCACCCGTTCCTCACCGACCCGGCGGTGCGGCAGGCCTTCAACCTGCTGGTCGACCGCGCCTCGGTCGAGAAGTTCATCTACGGCCGCACCGGCAAGGCGACCGCCAACTTCATCAACAACCCGCAGCAATTCGTCTCGAAGAACACCTCCTACGAGTTCAACGTCGATAAGGCGAAGGCCTTGCTCGACAAGGCCGGCTGGAAAGCCGGCTCGGACGGGGTGCGCGAAAAGGACGGGATCAAGCTCAAGGTCGTCTACCAGACCTCGATCAATGCGCCGCGCCAGAAGAACCAGGAGATCGTCAAACAAGCCTGCCAGAAGGCGGGCATCGATGTCGAACTGAAGACCGTGCCTGCTTCGGTGTTTTTCTCGTCGGATGTCGGCAACCCCGACACTTACACGAAGTTTTATGCCGACCTGCAGATGTACACGACGACGATGACGCAGCCAGATCCGCGCGACTTCATGCGGCAGTTCCTGATCTCTGAAATCGCCCGCAAGGACAACAAGTGGCAGGGCCGCAACATCGTCCGCTATCAGAATCCGGATTACGACAAGGTCTACGCGGCCTCGGAGACCGAGACCGATCCGGTGAAGCGTGCGGCGCTGTTCATCCAGATGAACGACATGATCATCAAGGACGTGGCGGTCATCCCCGATGTCTATCGGCCCTCCGTGGCGGCGATTTCCAGCAAGCTGCACGCGCTGCCCTCGGGCTGGGACAGCTATCTCTGGAACTACTACGACTGGTACGCCGATGCGTAGGGTTTGGTGATCTTTTGTCCAAAAGCACATTTTCATCGCCTTGGCCGGCCCCCGGATCAAGTCCGGGGGTGATCCGGCGATCCACGAATAAGTTGCCTCCACTCGTGGGCACCCGGATCAAGTCCGGGGGCGGGGAGGAAGTGGGGGCGTTTGTGCCTCGCCGAAAGCGCCGTCCGTGCTGAATTACCTGGTCAGGCGGCTGTTGCTCGCGCTGCCGAGCATCATCGGCATCAGCGTCATTCTGTTCTGCATCCTGGCGTTGGCGCCGGGCGACCCGTTCTCCGATCTGGCGAGCGATCCGTCGATCCCGCCCTCGGTGGCGGCCGCGTTGCGCGCCAAGTTCGGGCTCGATGACCCGGTCTACCTGCGCTATTTCCACTGGTTCATCGCGATGATGCACGGCGATTGGGGGTTTTCGTTCGCCAGCCGCATCGATGTCAGCCGATTGATCCTCCAGCGCCTGCCGACGACGCTGTTCGTGATCGGCGCCTCGCAGATCGTGGCGCTCGTCATCGCGATCCCGGTCGGCGTTTATGCCGGGGTGCGGCCCTATTCGTTTTTCGACCAGGTCGCCAGCAGCCTGGCGCTGATCGGTTTTTCGCTGCCGACTTTTTTCACCGGGCTCGTCTTCATCCTCATTTTCAGCGTCGATCTGCATCTGTTGCCGATGGTCTACCGCACCGGCATGAGCGGCAGCGGGTTTCCGCTCGCCTGGGACTACATAAAGCAGGCGATCATGCCGGTCATGGTGCTGGCCCTGTTCCAGGGCGCGGCATGGACGCGTTTCATGCGTGCCTCGGTGCTCGATGTCGTGCGCCTCGACCATGTCACGACGGCGCGCGCCAAGGGCCTGCCCGAGCGGATCGTCATCCTCAAGCACATCGTGCGCAATGCGATGATCCCGGTGGTGACCTTGGTGGCGCTGCAGATGCCGATCATCTTTGGCGGCGCGATCGTCACCGAGCAGATTTTTCGCGTGCCGGGCATCGGCTCGCTGCTCATCAGCGCGATCCTCGCCAACGACACGCCGGTCATCATGGGCGTGACCTTTGTCTTCGCCATTCTGGTGATCCTCTTCAACCTCATCGCTGACCTGCTCTATGGCTGGCTCGACCCCCGCATCTCCTATCGCTGAAACGGCGATCGCCGCCGCTCCAGCGCCGCGCCCGCGGCACGACTCGCTGGGACGAGATGCCTGGCGGCGCTTCCGGCGGCATCGCCTCGCGCTGATCAGCACCGGGATTCTGACGGTGATGGTTCTCTTGATCGTCTTGGGACCGCTGATCTGGCCGGTGGCGATCAACGACATCGATTTCGCCGCGCAGCTGACCGGGCCGAGCCTTGCGCACCCGCTCGGCACCGACGATCTCGGCCAGGATTTGCTCGCCCGGATGATCTATGGCGGGCGCATCTCGCTCTCGGTCGGCATCGCGGCGATGCTCGTCGCGGTGTTTGTCGGCGTGTTTGTCGGCGCGGTTGCCGGCACCGCGCGCGGCAGCGTCGACATGGCGTTGATGTGGGTGTGCGATCTGTTCCTGTCGCTGCCGCAATTGCCGTTCTTGCTGTTGATCATCTACCTGTTCCAGGCGGCGCTGCGCAAAGTGGTGGGAATGGAGGTCGGCACCTTTGTGCTGATCGTCTCGGTGATCGGCGGATTTCGCTGGATGTCGATCGCCCGGCTGGTGCGCGCCCAGTTCTTCTCGCTGCGCGAGAAGGAATTTGTCGAGGCGGCGCGCGCGCTCGGCGCCTCGACCCTCCGGCAAGTGATGCGCCACATCCTGCCCAATGCGCTGGGGCCGGTCATCGTCGCGGGGACGATCGAGGTGGCGAACGCGATCATCGCGGAATCGACCCTGTCGTTTTTCGGCCTCGGCTTTCCGCCCGACATTCCGAGCTGGGGGCGCATCCTCTTCGACGCCAAGGATTATCTCGACGTTGCACCGCATTGGGCGCTGTTCTCGGGCGGCGCGATCTTCCTCGTCGTGATGTCGATCAACTATATCGGCGACGGGCTGCGCGACGCGCTCGACCCGCGCCGGGTGCTGTGACCGTGCCCGAAGCGCTCTTGGAAATCCGCGGGCTCAAGACGCATTTCAAGACCGATGACGGCATGGTGCGCGCGGTCGACGGCGTCGATCTGACGATCCGTCGCGGCGAGACGCTTTCGGTGGTCGGCGAGTTGGGCTGCGGCAAGACGGTGACGGCGATGACCGTGTTGAAGCTCATCGCCATGCCGCCGGGCCGGATCGTCGCCGGCAGCATCCTGTGGAAAGGGCGCGACCTCGTCCCGCTCGGCGCCCACGATATGCAGCACATCCGCAGCAAGGAAATCGCCATCGTCTTCCAGGAGCCGATGACCTCGCTGAACCCGGTCTACACGGTCGGCGACCAAATCGCCGAGGTCGTCCGCTTGCACCAGGATGCCGGCCGGCGCGAAGCGATCGACCGGGCGATCGAGATGCTGAAGCTCGTGCACGTCCCGGCGCCCGAGCGGCGGGTGCATGAATACCCGCACCAGCTCTCGGGCGGCATGCGCCAGCGGGTGATGATCGCGATGGCGCTTGCCTGCAACCCCGAGCTGCTGATCGCCGACGAGCCGACGACCGCGCTCGACGTGACCATCCAGGCGCAGATCCTCGATCTCCTTGCGGAGATGAAGGAAAAGCTCGGCATGGCGATCATGCTGATCACCCACGCGATGGGCGTGGTCGCCGAGGTCGCGCAGCGGGTCGCGGTGATGTATGCCGGCCGCGTCGTCGAGGAGGCGCCGGTCGAGGAACTGTTCGCACGACCGCTGCATCCCTACACCCAGGGCCTCATCCGCTCCATCCCGCGTCTCGACAAATCGAGCGGGAAGAAGCGGCGGCTGGAGGCGATCTCCGGCACCGTGCCGAGCCTCTTGCGGCCGCCGCCGGGCTGCCGTTTTGCGCCGCGCTGCGCCTTTGCGATGCCCGCCTGCACCGCGGCGGTGCCGGAACTGCGCCCGGTTGCCCAAGATCACAAGGTCGCCTGCATCCTCTATCCCGTGGCGAGCGCATGACCGAGCCGCTGCTGCAGGTTCGGCATCTCGTCAAGAACTTCCCGGCGCGCGGCGGCTTCCTCGGCGGCACTGGCGAAATGGTGCACGCGGTCGACGATATCAGCTTCGAGATCGGCGCCGGCGAGACGCTGGGCCTGGTCGGCGAGTCGGGCTGCGGCAAGTCGACCACCGGCCGCTGCGTGCTGCGCCTCATCGAGCCGAGTTCGGGCGAGGTCTGGCTCGGGACCAAGAACGTCACCGCGCTCGACCACAAGGCGCTGGGCGCGCTCAGGCGCGACATGCAGATCATCTTCCAGGACCCGTACGCGTCGCTGAACCCGCGCATGACGATCGGCGCGATCATCGGCGAGGCGCTGACCATCCATAAGCTCGCCTCCACCCGCGCCGAGTTTCAGGACCGTATCGTCGAGCTGCTGCGCCATGTCGGCCTCAACCCCGACCATATGCGGCGCTATCCGCACGAATTTTCCGGCGGCCAGCGCCAACGGATCGGCATCGCCCGCGCGCTTGCGGTCTCGCCGAAGCTCATCGTCTGCGACGAGCCGGTCTCGGCGCTCGATGTCTCGGTGCAGGCGCAGGTCATCAACCTGCTCGCCGATCTGCAGGACGAGTTCCGCCTTTCCTATCTGTTCATCGCTCATGATCTCGCGGTGGTGCAGCACATCTCATCGCGCGTCGCGGTGATGTATCTCGGCCGCATCGTCGAGCTGGCGCCGGCCGAGGAGCTCTACGAGAACCCGCGCCATCCCTACACGGAGGCGCTGCTCTCGGCGGTGCCGACTCCCGACCCGACCGTCCGGAAGCAGCGCGTGCGCCTCGAAGGCGACATCCCCAGCCCGATCCATCCGCCCACGGGCTGCCATTTCCACACCCGCTGCCCGATCGCGCAGTTCCCGCTGTGCAGCACCGAAAAGCCGGAGCTGAAACAAACGAGCGACGGCCATTGGGTCGCCTGCCATTTGCGCTCCTAGGGATTGGCGTCGCTCCGCTGACGTTTAGTGAGCGAATTGCGCTAAGCTGCGGCGGCCATGGTCCTCGAACTCTACAGACAGAAACGCGATTTCCGGAAGACGCCGGAGCCGTCCGGAGCGTCCGCGCGCGGTCGATCGCGGGTCAAGGAAGGGCTGTCCTACGTCATCCAGAAGCACGCGGCGCGGCGGTTGCACTACGATTTCCGGCTGGAGCTCGACGGGGTTCTGAAAAGCTGGGCGATCCCGAAAGGCCCGAGCCTCGACCCGCACGAAAAACGCTTGGCGGTCGAGGTCGAGGACCATCCGCTCGACTACGGCGGGTTCGAGGGGGTGATCCCGCAGGGCGAATACGGCGGCGGCACGGTGCTGCTGTGGGATCGCGGCACCTGGGAGCCGCTGGAGCGCGATCCGGAGAAGTCGCTCGAAAAGGGCATGCTCAAATTCGCGCTGCACGGCGAGAAGCTGCACGGCAACTGGATGCTGGTGCGATTGAAGCGCCGGCCGCGCGACCGCACCGACAACTGGCTGCTCGTCAAGGAGCGCGACGAAGCCGCGATCCCCGGCAGCGGCAGCGCGGTCGTCGACGAGCTGACCGAGAGCGTCGAAAGCCGCCGCACGATCGACGACATCGCCGCCGACCGCGACCGGGTCTGGCATTCAAAAAGCTCGGAGGAGCCGGGCGAAGAGAAACCACCGGCGACATTGCGGCCGCCGTCACGGATCAAGGGTGCGAAGAGGGCGGCCGTGCCGGCGAACTTCAAGCCGCAGCTCGCGACCGCTTCCACTGCGGCACCCGAGGGCGGCGAATGGCTGCACGAGATCAAGTATGACGGCTATCGCCTCGTCGCCTATATCGATGGCGGCAAGGCGCGGCTCGTCACCCGCGGCGGGCTCGACTGGACAGAGAAATTTCCCGCGCTTGCCGACCGGCTCGCGAAACTGCCGGTCAAATCGGCGATCCTCGACGGCGAGCTGGTCGCGCTGCGGCCGGACGGGATCACCAGCTTCGCCGATCTGCAGGATGCGATCTCGGCGAAACGCACCGAGCGGCTGACCTATTTCGCCTTCGACCTGCTGTACCGCGACGGGTACGACCTGACGGGCGTCAAGCTCGAAGACCGCAAGGCGGCGCTCGCCGAGCTGGTCCCGCCGCAACGGCCAGGGCATGCTGCGCTACAGCGACCACCATACCGGGCAGGGGCGCCAATTCCTGAAAGAGGCCGCCGCGCTCGGCGTCGAGGGTATCGTCGCCAAGCGGCGCGACGGTCCCTATACGCCGGGCCGCGGCCGCTTGTGGCTCAAGATCAAGAGCCGCAACCGCGACGAGTTCATCGTCGTCGGCTTTACCGATCCCGAAGGCAGCCGCGAGAATTTCGGCGCGCTGCTGCTCGGCTATTACGACAAGCAGGGCACGCTGCGCTATGCCGGCCGGGTCGGCAGCGGCTTTACCGCGGCGCGGCTCGCCGAGCTACACCGCCGGCTGTCCGAAATCGAAACCCGCAAGGCGCCGGTCACGCTGCCGCCCGCCGAGCGGCGCAAGGACATTCACTGGGTCAAGCCGGAGCTGGTCGCCGAGGTCGAATATGCGGTCTGGACCACCGACAAATTGATCCGGCAATCGACCTTTCAGGGGCTGCGCGAGGACAAGCCGCCCCAGGAGATCGTCTACAATTCAGAGGCGCTGCCCACCATGGCGACACCGCCCGCTGACCCTTCGCCCGCCGCGCCGCCTCAGCACAACGAAAAGCTGCGCGACGGCAGCATCGTGTTCCACGGCGTGCGGCTGTCGCATCCCGACCGCGCGCTCTACGCCGATACCGGACTCACCAAGCAGTCAGTCGCGCAGTACTACATCGACGTCGCCGATTGGGCCTTGCCGCATCTGGCGCACCGGCCGCTCACCATTATCCGCTCGACCGGGGCCAAGGGTCAGCGCCCGTTCTACCAAAAGCATGTCGGCGCCGGCATGCCGGACGAGATCAAATCGGTCACGATAACCGGCTCCGACGGCTCGGAGCCGTTTCCGGTGATCGAAGACGCCGCCGGCCTCGTCGCGCTGGTGCAGGTCGGGGTGGTCGAAATTCATCCCTGGGGCTCACGGATCGACAATGTCGAGCGGCCCGACCGCGTCACCTTCGACCTCGACCCCGACGAGGGGCTGCCATGGGAGCGCGTGATCGAGGCGGCAATCGACGTGCGCGACGCGCTCGACGCGATCGGGCTGCGGAGCTTTGTCAAGACCACCGGCGGCAAAGGCTTGCACGTCGTGGTGCCGCTCGCGCCCAAGCTTGATTGGGACGCGGTCAAGACGTTCAGCAAATGGGTCGCCGACCGGATGCACGATGAGTTGCCGGCGCAATTCACCGCCAATATGGCCAAGCGCGAACGGCGCGGCCGCATCTATCTCGACTATTTGCGCAACAGCCGGGGCGCCACGGCGGTCGGCGCCTACTCGCCGCGCGACCGCGCCGGGACGACGGTCTCGACGCCGATCTCCTGGGCCGAGGTCGAACAGGGGGTCGACCCGAAATCACTCGCCGTCACGACCGTCCCCACCCGCCTCAAGAAGCTCAAGGCCGATCCGTGGGCCGAGATCGGCGATATGCGGCAGACGATTGCGGCAAAGGTCCGCAAACACATCGGTATTTGAAAGAGCCCAATAAACGCCATCCCGGCGCAGGCCGGGATCCATATTCCGCTGCTCGTGCGGCTGAGCGATGGGCCCCGGCTTTCGCCGGGGTGGTGAAAAAAAGGAGCGAGAATGTCTGGGGCAGAACCGTTCGCCGCCGCCGGCGTGCGCGGTTTCCTTCACCGTGCCGCGGGCAAGGCCGAGCGCGGGTTGGTGCTGACCCACGGCGCCGGCGGCAATTGCGCCATGCCGCTGCTGGTCGCCGCCGCGACCGCGTTGGCCGCGGCCGGTTTCGACGTGCTGCGTTGCGACCTGCCGTTTCGCCAGCGCCGTCCGACTGGTCCGCCATCACCGTCGGGCGCGGCGGCGGATCGTGAAGGGCTGTGCCTCGCGGTCGAGGCGATGCGCGGTCTCGGCCCGCGGCGGGTGGTCCTCGGAGGTCAGTCCTATGGCGGCCGGCAGGCGACGATGCTGGCGGCGGATAGGCCTAACCTCGTCGCGGGCCTGCTGCTGTTTTCCTTCCCGCTTCACCCGCCGGGCAAGCCCGACCGTCTGCGCAAGGATCACTTTGCGCGCCTGCGTGTGCCCTGCGTGTTTGTCCAGGGCGCCAACGACCCGTTCGGCGCGCCGGCGGAACTGGCTGAGGCCATCCGGCTGATCCCAGCGTTGACGGAGATGATCCCGGTGGACGGCGCCGGCCACGATCTGAAGCGCGGACGCATCGATCTCGCTTCGGTCGTGGCCGCGGTCAGTCGCCAAACGTCATCGGCAAGCGATTGATTCACCTATCGCTTTCCGATGCGTTATTGCTTCGTTAACCGTCTTCTGGCTTGCTGCGGCGAAATTTTCCACTGGAGGCTCTCATGCCCCGCGCGTCTTGGACCGGCTTTCTACGCCTCTCGCTGGTGAGCTGCCCGGTCTATCTGTCGCCCGCGACCAGCGAGGCGAAGCGCATCCGCCTTAACCAACTGAATGCCGAAACCGGCAACCGGCTGAAGCAGCAGTTGGTCGACAGCGAGACCGGCGAGGTCGTCGAGCGCGACCAGATCGTCAAGGGCTACGAATACGATCGCGGCCGCTACGTGACGATTAGCGACGAGGAACTGAAGGACCTGCAGATCGAATCGTCGAAAATCATCGACCTCGACCAGTTCGTCGACCGCGACGTTGTCGACCCGGTCTATCTCGACGCGCCCTATTACATCTATCCCGACGGCGAGCTCGCCGACGAGGCGTTCCGCGTGATCGGCGAGGCAATGGCGCACAAGCACAAGGTCGGAATCGGCAAGGTCGTGCTGTCGAGCCGCGAGCGGCTGGTGCTGGTCGAGCCGCGCGACGGCGGCCTGTTGATGTCGACGCTGCACAGCGCCGACGAGGTGCGTCCGGCCGAGTTCAGCGCCAAGCACAAGGGCGAAATCGATACCGACATGGTGGCGATCGCCGAGACCATCATCGAGCGCAAGGCGGCGACGTTCGACCCGGAGAATTTCCGCGACCGCTATCAAGATGCGCTGAACGCGCTGGTCGAGAGCAAGACCAAGGGCCTTGCGACGCCGTCGCGCGCGGTCGAGGAGCCGCCGAAGGTGGTCAATCTGATGGACGCACTGAAGCGGAGCCTCGCGCAGGAAGGCGGCGGAGCGACGGCAAAATCCGTGAAAGAGCCGAAGCGCGCGGCGAAGGCGGCGGCCGGCAAATCTCCCGACCGTCGCCAGGTCGCGATGCTGCTGCCGGTCTCCGGCGGCGGCAAAAAGAAGGAAGCGCCGGCCGCCGCTCCCGTCCAGGCACCCGCCCGCGGCCGCAAGAAGGCGAGCTGACTATCCCTCTCCCCGCTCGGCGGGGAGAGGGAGATGACGACGTGGCGCGATCGTGCTGTAGTCTTCGGCCATACAGACACGAGGCCGCGAATGACCGAGCCACACGGGCCCTTGCAGGGCGTCAAGGTTGTCGCCTGCTCTACAGCGCAGGCGGGGACGGTGCCCTACATGCTGATGGCCGACCTCGGCGCCGCGGTCATCAAGATCGAAGTGCCGGGCATCGGCGACAATTCGCGCGGTTCGACCGTGCTACCCGGCATGGGGAGCACCTATTTCGAGACCAATAATCGTGGCGTCAAAAGCGTCACGCTGAATTTGAAGGAGCAGGAAGGCCGCGCCATCTTGAAGAAGCTCGTGGCCGAGGCCGATATCTTCGGCCAGAACTTCCGGCCCGGCGCAGCAGAGAAGAACGGGTTCGGCTATGACGAGCTGAAAAAGGTCAATCCGCGCCTCGTCTACGTATCGGTCTCGGGCTATGGGCCGAAGGGACCGCATGCGAGCCTTCCCGGCACCGACTCGATGGCGCAGGCGATGGGCGGCATCGCCCAAGCCTATTCGACTCCCGGCCAACCACTGCGCACCGGCATCGTCTCGGTGGCCGACGAGACCTGCGCGATCCTCGCCTTTGGCGGCGCGCTCGCGGCGCTGACCCATGCCCGTGCAACCGGCGTGGGACAAAAGGTCGATTGCTCGCTGCTGGGCGGACAGATCCGCCTGATGGGATGGACCCTGACCACGGCGATGTGGCGCGACCGCGATCCGGTGACCGGCCAGGCCCGGATCACGGGCACATTGGAGCGGCCGGGGATCAGCGCCAGCTTCAACGACATCAACGGCAAACCCTTCGTCTTCCAGCTCAACAACGAGGGCCCGTGGAAGAATGCGATGACCGCGCTCGGGTTTTACGGGGCGCTGGACAAAGCCGGGTTTGGCAAGCTCGGAGTCATCATCGGTTCGGACGAACGGCGTGAAACGTTGCTGCGAACGCTCGGCGAGATGTTCGCCACCGGTCCGCGCGACAAATGGGTCGAGACTTTGCGCGAGGCCGACATCGTCTCGGCGCCGATCAATACACTTCTCGAAGGATCGAACGATCCGGACGTGGTGGCTAACGGCTACGTGACCGAGGTCGATTATCCGAAATTCGGCAAACGCCTCAAGGTGCACGGCTCGCCATGGCATTTTTCGGAGACTCCACCGAAGATCGGCGTTGCTCCCGAGCTCGGCCAGCACAATGACGAGGTGCTGGCGTGGCTCGGCTACGGCCCGGCCGAGATCGCCGATCTACGCGAACGCAAGATCATCTGATGCATGTCGTCGTCTGCGGCGGCGGAGCGATCGGTTGCTCGATCGCCTACTTCCTCGCGCGGCGCGGGGT
Source organism: uncultured Alphaproteobacteria bacterium (assembly GCA_963712835.1). Classification (GTDB taxonomy): domain Bacteria; phylum Pseudomonadota; class Alphaproteobacteria; order ATCC43930; family CGMCC-115725; genus DATARH01. Next base: position 146,404 of record CAVQJJ010000007.1, read on the forward strand.
CAAGGCGACAGTCGTCGAGAGCACCGGCGTCGCCTGCGCCGCATCGGGCAAATCGGGCGGGTTTCTCGCGCGCGACTGGTGCGCAGGCACTCCGCTCGATCCGCTCGCCCGCCGCAGCTTCGACCTTCACGCCGAACTGGCGGCGGAAATCGCCGACGATTGGGGCTATCGCCGGCTGGACACGTATGGCGGGTTCGCCAGCCGCCGTATGTCGCGCGGACAATCCCGCAGCGTCCACGCGCTTGATTGGTTCGCGCCTGACGTGGCGGTGAGCCAGGCGCTCGGCTCGCCCGAGACAACGGCGCAGGTCCATCCCGCCCGCTATACCGAGGCGATGATGCGCGCCGCGCAGGCGCACGGCGCTGAACTGCGGCAGGCGCGCATATCGGGCCTCGCGCGCGGCGACGATCGCGTCACCGGCGTTGAATGCGGCGGCGCAGAGGCGGTCGAAGCCGACGCCGTGGTGATCGCGATGGGGCCGTGGTCGGTGCTCGCGGCGCGCTGGCTGCCGTTGCCCCCGGTGTTCGGGCTCAAGGGCCACAGCCTGGTGTTCGACACCGGCGACCGGGTGCCGGCCGAAGCCGCGTTTCTCGAATACCAGGAAGAGAGCGGCGCGGTCTTGACCCCCGAGCTGTTTCCGCGGCCCGACGGCACGACCTATGTCTGCGGCATTTCCGGAGAAGAGGTCGTACCGCTCGACCCGGCGCGCGTCGCGCCCGACAACGGCGCGATCTATCGGCTGGAGGCGATGTGCCGGACGCTGTCGCCGGTGCTGGCCGCGGCGCCGATCGTCGCGCGCCAAGCCTGCTACCGCCCGGTGACCGGCGACGGGCTGCCGCTGATCGGCCGGGTGCCCGGCGTCGCCGGCGCCTATGTCGCTACCGGGCACAGCGTCTGGGGCATCCTCAACGCGCCGGCGACCGGCGAGGCGATGGCCGAGCTGATCGCCGACGGCGCGGCGCGCACCGTCGATCTCGCGCCGTTCGACCCCGGGCGGCTGCGCCCGCTCGATCCGGCGCGGCTGCGGGTGAGTTAGGCGGGCTTCAGCGGCGGCAGCACCTCGGCCGGGTCGAGGCCCAGCTCGTAGAGCCCCATATTGTAGAGGCAAAGATCCGACGGCGGCGGGTGTAGCGGGCCGAGCGCGCCGTCGCGGAACAATTGTTCGAGCCGCGAGGGCTTGAAGATGGCGTGCGCGCCGCCGAGCGTCAGCGCAATCCGGGTGACGCGGCTCACCGCCTCGCCGACCGCGTATTTCGCGCGGTAGAGCGCGGCGATGGCTTCCTCGCTCGGCCCTTGCGTGTCGCTGAGCCAGGCCGAGCGGTAGGTGACGAGCCGCGCCGCGTCGAGTTCGGCGCTCATCTCGGCGACGTGGCGGCGCACTTCGGGCAGGTAGGCCAGCGGCTGCGCGTAACCTTCCGGCCGGCGCGCCGCGACGACCCGTTTCACCTCGTCATAGGCCGCCTGCGCGACGCCGAGATAGACCGGGGTGTACGACCCCCAGAACCAATGCAGGTTGGTGTTGCGGAACGGGGTCATGTCGTCGGTGCGATAGATGACGTCGCGGTCGGGCACGAAGCAGTCTTCGAGGATCAGCGAATCGCTGCGCGTTGCGCGCATGCCGAGCACGTCCCAGTTGGCGTCGACCCGGCGTCCCTTGGCCTCGCGCGGGATCAGCAGCACCAACCCGGCCCTGGGGTCCGTCGCGTCGTCCGGGTAGGCGCCCATCAGCACGAAATCCGCCGCGTCGAGCATCGAGGCGAACATCTTGCGCCCGGTGACGCGGTAGCCGCCCGGCACGCGCCGCGCGCGCGTCTTCAGCGGCCGCGCGTTGAGCGCCGCCGTGGTGGTCGTCTCCGAGAAATTGCCGGCGATCAGCTTCTTCCGGCCGACCACGAGATCGAGGATGCGCCGCTTGGCGTCGGCCGCGACCTCGGGATAGTCGAGCACCGGCATGATCACCGAGGCGTGCATGTTGAAGGCGAGCGCGGTCGACGGACAGCCCTGCGCCAGCGCCTCATAGGCGATCGTGTGGTCTAAGAGGCTCGCTCCGCCGCCACCGTATTCGCGGGCGACGGTCAGCGCGAGAAACCCCTCCTGCCGCAGCTGCTCGTAGTTCTCGGCCGGGTGGCTGGCGTCGCGGTCATGCGCCGCCGAGCGCGTCGCGAAATCCGCCGCCAGCGCGCGGCACCGCTGTTGCACGCGCGTCTGCTCCGGGGTAAGCGCGAAATCCACGGCCGGGACCCTCCTCGGCCCCAACCATGCGCGACGCGTGCCGGCACCCCAAGAAAAAAGCCGCGCGAGGGCGGCTTTCTGGCCGCGGTGAGGCGCTGGCTCGATGCCTTAACGGTCGAAGACCTCGCAAGCGGCGCCGGTGGCGCGCAGGGTCTCGCATAGCGAGTTCGCCTCGCGCCGTGTTGCGGAACGAGGCTGGCCCGGCTGAATCCCCGGTTCCGCGCCGTCTGCCTTCTCATTTGAAGCGTTGAAAAGGTCGATGGCCCTGGCCAACCCTAAGGCAAGCCGCGCCTGCCACGGTGGGACGGTCGCTTTCCTGGTGTTCCTGGCCGCTTCGTTGACACCGGCGTTGAGGCAATCGAAGCCCGAGAGCGCGGAATCGTAAGCCCCCGACGCGGAGCTGGGTAGCAGCGCCCAATCCTCGACCCGCCGCCCGGTGATATCCAGCACGTAGAGCCGTGTCTCCTGAGCAAGCTGCGGCCCTTTCCGCAACCAGGCGGCGACCCGCTCGGCGCCTGCGTTGTAAGCCGCGGCCGCCAGCCCGAGATTGCCGAAGCGCGCCCTCAATTCGGCGAGGAACCGCGCGGCCTCGGCGATCGCTTTAAGCGGATCGCGCGGATCGGCGAGTCCTCGCTCGGCGGCGGTCGGCGGGATGAACTGGGCGATGCCGATCGCTCCCGCCGGGCTTGTCGCCGCTTCGTGATAGCGGCTTTCGATCCACAGCAGGCGAGCCAGAAAGCCGCTTGGGAGACCGTTCGACATCGCTGCTTGCTCGATTGTTTGGCAGACCAGCCGGCGCGAGGATGCGGACTCCGCGGCGAGCGCGGTAGGCGGCAACGACATCGCCAAAAGGACGACCGCGGCGCCAAGCCGCCGCCACCCCGAGCGCAACGATACGAGACTGTTCCCTGTCGCGGCCCCGATCATTGGCTGGCGATCGCGGAGGCGTCTTGCGGTCCGGTCGCCTGCCCCTTGGGCCCAAGCGAATACAGATCGAATTCGTGTCCGGGGCGCTCGCTGGGGCTGCGATAGACAAAGGGATGCCCCCAGGGATCCTCCGGAAGCTTGTCCCCTTTGAGGTAGGGACCGCTCCAGTGGGCAACCCCCGGGGGTTGCGTGATCAACGCCTGAAGCCCTTGCTCCGTCGTCGGATAGCTGCCGGCATCGAGCTTGTACATGTCGAGCACGGTCGCCAGGCGTTCGACCGATTGTTGCGCGATTTTCTCCTTGGCGGCCCCGAATTGCCGCATCACCGCCGGCGCGACCAAACCGATCAATAAGCCAAGAATGGCAAGTACGACCAGAAGTTCGAGGAGGGTGAATCCTCGCTCTCTTTCGAGCCGATCTCTTCCCGCGGAATGATATTCAGCGTTCTGGAAGAGCCGGTTTGTGGCGATACGGTGCATAAGCTTATCGGCCGAACAAGGCTTCGGGCTCATCGAAAGGCGAGCCTACCTCGCGTTGATCGGCATGAGAATAGCGGACCGGCGGGAGGGCCGGTTGAGCGATCGCGGCCCGCGCCGCGACGCCATGTGGCCGTGGCCAAGTCGATCCGGTAAGACGCGCAGCTCGTCCCATGATGAAAAGGGCTCGCGCAAGTGTGAGATGGACCGGGGCGCGTCTCGCCCCATCTATGTCTGAGCGGCCGCGACTGCCGCGACGCGGGAGATGATGATGACACAGCCAAGCCCGACGCGATCGCTCTACCTGACAGTCGCCGCGGCGCTATTCGCGGTTGCGGCGGGAGCCGTGTGCTGGAACGCGGGCGCCGAGGCGGAAAGTCCGCACGCGGTTCCCGCCCCGGTCGTCGACGAGCATGCCTCTTCGGCGACCTCCGAAGTCGCCATCGTAGCCGGGGGCTGTTTCTGGGGCGTCCAGGGCGTCTTTCAGCATGTCAACGGCGTGACCAGCGCGGTGTCGGGCTATACCGGCGGCAGCAAGGACACGGCCGAGTACGAGACGGTCAGCACCGGCTCGACCGGGCATGCCGAGTCTGTGCAGGTCACATTCGATCCGCATCGCATCAGCTACGGTCAGATTTTGCAGGTCTTCTTCTCTGTCGCGCACGATCCGACCGAGCTCAATCGCCAGGGGCCGGACACCGGGACGCAATACCGCTCGGCCGTTTTTCCGATCAGCCCCGAGCAGGCACGCGTCGCCGAAGCCTACATCGCTCAGCTTGACAATGCGCACGCGTTCGCCGCGTCCATCGTCACCAAGATCGAACCGGGCCGCACGTTCTACCCAGCCGAGGCCTATCACCAGAACTACCTGGCATTGCACCCAACGCAGCCCTACATCGCGATCAACGATCTGCCAAAGATCGAGGCGCTGAAGCAGGCCTTCCCCAGCCTCTATCGCGACACCCCCGTGCTCGTCGCCACTGCGAAGTGACCGCGAGGCCCAATGTCAGTCCGAATTAGGCGTTTCGTCGGCGCAATCTAGCTGCGTGATATTGGATTTCCGGGACCGGCGGATTCCTCCGATGTTGGGCGCCGCGGACAAGCGGCGCCGAACGAGGTCGACGATGTTGGCGAACTGGCCAAAGCGCAAAGTGGGGTCGTCGGGCAGCGTCATCCCGGCCCGAACGATCTCGAAAGCACCCCGGACTGGTTGCAGACAATGTCCAGACATTCGGCGAGGTTGTCACCCCGAGCCGCGGCAAACCGCGATTCGCGTTTGCGGTACAAGTCATGCATACTGAAAAAGGTGCAGGCGTCACATGCCACAATGGCCGGTATGTGCGCCGAATCGGTGCAATTAGAACCGTTTGGAAGAGCATTCGAGGATGGAGACAGCAGCGAGAGGTCCTGGGCTTTACGATCCCCGCAACGAGCATGATTCGTGCGGCGTTGGCTTTGTCGTCAACATCAAGGGTCGAAAATCCCACGACATCATCCGCCGCGGTCTCGAAATTCTCGTCAATCTCGACCACCGCGGCGCGGTCGGCGCCGACCCGCTGGTCGGCGACGGCTCGGGTTGCCTGATCCAGACGCCCGACGCGCTGCTACGCCATTGGTGCGAGGAGCGCGGTCTCGTCCTGCCACCGCCCGGCCGTTACGCGGTCGCGATGTGCTTCCTGCCGATGGAAGAAAAGGCGCGCGCCTTCGCCACCGCGCATCTCGAACGCTTCGTGCGTGTGGAGGGGCAGGAATTGCTTGCCTGGCGCGAGGTGCCGACCGACCTTGCCGGACTCGGCAAGCGCGTTATCGAAGCGATGCCCTATATCGCGCAGGCGATCGTCTGCGCCGGCGACGACATCGCCGATCAGGACGCGTTCGAGCGCAAAATCCTCACGATCCGCAAGCAGACGCTGAACCGCGTCACCAACCTCGCCGAGCGGCATGGACTGCCCGGTTTGCGCGATTTCTACATCCCGTCCTTCTCGACCCGCACCGTGGTCTACAAGGGCCTGCTGCTGGCGCCGCAGATCGGCTCGTTCTACGAGGATCTGCGCAACCCGCTCGCGGTATCGGCGCTGGCGCTGGTGCATCAGCGCTTCTCGACCAACACCTTCCCGTCCTGGCGCCTCGCGCACCCGTACCGGTTCCTCTGCCATAACGGCGAGATCAACACGGTGCGCGGCAACGTCAACTGGATCCAGGCGCGCCGCCAGGCGATGTCGTCGGCGCTGATGGGCGCCGATCTTGGCAAGCTGGTGCCGCTGATCCTGCCCGGCCAGTCCGATACCGCGTGCCTCGACAACGCGCTGGAACTGCTCGTCACCGCCGGCGGCTATTCGCTGTCGCACGCGATGATGATGCTGATCCCGGAGGCGTGGGCCGACCCGCTGATGGACCCGGAGCGGCGCGCCTTTTACGAATACCACGCGGCGCTGATGGAGCCTTGGGACGGGCCGGCGGCGATCGCCTTCACCGACGGGCGACAGATCGGCGCGACGCTCGACCGCAACGGCCTGCGGCCAGCGCGCTACATCGTCACCGACGACGATCATGTGATCATGGCCTCCGAGGCCGGTGTGCTGCCGGTGCCCGAAGAACGCATCATCCGCAAATGGCGGCTGCAGCCGGGCAAGATGCTGCTCATCGACCTCGAAGAGGGTCGCATCATCGGCGACGACGAGATCAAGGCGAAGCTTGCCGCCGAGCACCCTTATGAAGCCTGGCTCAAGGAGACCCAATACAAGGTCGCCGAGCTGCCCGAGCCGGCGGAAACCACGATTCCGGCGCGCGCCAATGACCCGTCGACCCGGCTCGCGCTGCAGCAAGTCTTCGGCTACACGCAGGAGGACCTGCAGTTCTTCCTCGAGCCGATGGCGAAGGATGGCGACGACCCGGTCGGCTCGATGGGTACCGACACGCCAATCGCCGCGTTCTCCAACAAGCCGAAGGTGCTCTACAACTACTTCAAGCAGAATTTCGCGCAGGTCACCAACCCGCCGATCGACCCGATCCGCGAAGAGCTGGTGATGTCGCTGGTGTCGATGATCGGGCCGCGGCCGAACCTCTTGGGCCACGAGGTCGGCACGCATCACCGGCTCGAAGTCTCGCAGCCGGTGCTGACCGACGGCGATCTCGACAAGATCCGCAACATCGAAAGGCTCGCCGACGGCCGGTTCAAGACCGACACGCTCGACATAACCTGGCCGGCGGCGGAAGGCGCGGCCGGGGTCGAGCCGGCGCTCGAAAGCTTGTGCCACGCCGCGACCGAGGCGGTGTTCGCCGGGCACAACATCCTGATCCTGTCGGACCGCGCGGTGTCGGCGGAACGCGCGCCGATCCCGGCGCTGCTCGCCACTTCGGCGGTGCACCATCATTTGATCCGCGAGGGGCTGCGCACCCGCACCGGCATCGTCGTCGAGACCGGCGACGCGGTGCAGGTGCATGATTTCTGCGTGCTCGCCGGCTACGGCGCCGAGGCGATCAACCCCTATCTCGCCTTTGCGACGATCGAGCAGATCCGCACCGAAAGCGGCCTCGGCCTCAGCGCCTACGACGTTCAAAAGAACTATTTGAAGGCGGTCGGCAAGGGGCTCTTGAAGGTCATGTCCAAGATGGGCATCTCGACCTACCAATCCTATTGCGGGGCCCAGATCTTCGACGCGGTGGGGCTCGAAAGCTCGTTTGTCGACAAATATTTCACCGGCACCGCGACAACCATCGAAGGCGCCGACCTGTTCGCCATCGCCAACGAGGCGTTGGTGCGACACGCGCAGGCCTATGGCGAAGACCCGCTCTATCGCGAAATGCTCGATGTCGGCGGCGATTACGCTTTCCGGCTGCGCGGCGAGGCGCATGCCTGGACGCCACAGACGATCGCCCGGCTGCAACACGCGGCGCGCGGCAACTCGGCCGCCGACTACAAGGCCTTCGCCGACATCATCAACGACCAGTCGGAGCGGCTGCTTACCATTCGCGGGCTGATGAAGTTCAAACCGGCGACGGAGAAGGCGCCGCTCGACGAGGTCGAGCCGGCCTCCGAGATCGTCAAGCGCTTCGCGACCGGGGCGATGAGCTTCGGCTCGATCAGCCGCGAGGCGCATACCACGCTGGCCATCGCGATGAACCGCATCGGCGGCAAGTCCAACACCGGCGAGGGTGGCGAAGAGGCCGAGCGGTTCAGGCCGCTGCCCAACGGCGATTTAAAGCGCTCGGCGATCAAGCAGGTCGCCTCGGGCCGGTTTGGCGTGACGACCGAGTATCTCGTGAACGCCGACGTGCTGCAGATCAAGATGGCGCAGGGCGCCAAGCCCGGCGAAGGCGGCCAGCTACCCGGCCACAAGGTCGACAAAGCCATTGCCAAGGTGCGGCACTCGACGCCGGGGGTCGGCCTCATCTCGCCGCCGCCGCACCATGACATCTACTCGATCGAGGATCTGGCGCAGCTGATCCACGACCTGAAGAACGCCAACCCCAAAGCCGATGTGTCGGTGAAGCTGGTGTCGGAGGTCGGGGTCGGCACGGTCGCGGCCGGCGTCTCGAAGGCGCGCGCCGATCATGTGACGATCGCCGGCTACGAGGGCGGCACCGGCGCCAGCCCGCTGACGTCGCTGACCCATGCCGGCTCGCCCTGGGAGATCGGCCTCGCCGAGACCCAGCAGACGCTGGTGCGCAACGGGCTGCGCGGCCGCATCGCGGTGCAGGTCGACGGCGGCTTGCGCACCGGGCGCGACGTCGTGGTCGGCGCGCTGTTGGGCGCGGACGAGTTCGGCTTCGCCACCGCGCCGCTCATCGCCGCCGGCTGCGTGATGATGCGCAAGTGCCACCTCAACACCTGCCCGGTCGGCATCGCGACGCAAGACCCGGTGCTGCGCGCGCGTTTCACGGGGCAGCCCGAGCACGTCATCAACTATTTCTTCTTCGTCGCCGAGGAAGTGCGCGAGCTGATGGCGGAGCTGGGCTTCCGCAAGTTGGACGACATGGTCGGCCGAGTTCGACCGGCTCGACATGGTGCGCGCGGTACACCACTGGAAGGCGCGCGGCATCGACCTGTCGCGCGTCCTCTATCAGGAGCCGGCGGCGGCGGGGGTGGCGATCCATCACTGCGAAAGCCAGAACCACCATCTCGACAAGGCGCTCGACCAGGAGCTGATCGCCGAATCCAAGGCCGCGCTCGACAAAGGCGAACTGGTGCGCATCGACAAGCCGATCCGCAATGTCCACCGCACCGTTGGCGCGATGCTGTCGGGCGAGGTCGCGCAGCGCTACGGCCATGACGGCCTCCCGGACGACACGATCTGGGCGAAGTTCGCCGGCACCGCCGGACAGAGCTTCGGTGCGTTCCTCGCGCACGGCGTGACGGTCGAGCTGATCGGCGACGCCAACGACTATGTCGGCAAGGGCCTCTCCGGCGGCAAGCTCATCGTCCGCCACCCGCCGCAAGCGATGCGCGAGCCGACCGAAAACATCATCATCGGCAATACCGTGCTCTACGGCGCGATTGCCGGCGAAGCCTATTTCGAGGGCGTTGCCGGCGAGCGTTTCGCGGTGCGGAACTCGGGCGCCATCGCCGTCGTCGAGGGCACCGGCGATCATGGCTGCGAGTACATGACCGGCGGCATCGCCGTCGTGCTCGGCGAGACCGGGCGCAATTTCGCCGCCGGCATGTCGGGCGGCATCGCTTATGTCTGGGACCCGAAGGGCAGGTTTGCGAGCCTGTGCAACAAGGCTGGGGTCGACCTCGAAAACATCGCGGCCGATGACGGCGGCGAGGAGGGCCGGCCGCGGCAACGCCCGATCGATGTCCACGACAACGGCATGGGCGATCTCATGCGCCACGATGCGGCGCGGCTGCGCATCCTCATCGAGCGCCATCACCTCCTGACCGGCAGCAAGCGCGCCCGCCAGCTCCTCGAAGACTGGGACAACACGCTCGCCGCCTTCGTCAAGGTGATGCCGCGGGATTATCGCCGTGCGCTCCTCGAGTTGAAGGCGGAGGCGGAAACCCGGATGGCCGCGGCGGAGTAGCACTGTTGCTGTGTCCTCCCGGCGAAAGCCGGGACGAAAGCCTAGGGGGCTTGACTGGTTGACGGCCTCTTGCGTCAGCAGGGGCGTTGATGTCTCTGTTTGCCTCAGGCATGATTGATATAAGTCAGTAGTTATGACCAGTCTCACGCGAGGCTGGCCAAGGATCGATAAATGGGCAAGCCGACCGGGTTCCTCGAGGTCGAACGCGAGGATCGCCACTACGCCAAGGTGGCGGAACGGGTCCGCACGTGGAAGGAGTTCCTCCATCCGCTGCCCGAGCCGACGCTGCGCGCCCAGGCGTCGCGCTGCATGGATTGCGGGATCCCGTTCTGCCACGACGGCTGCCCGGTCAACAACGTCATCCCGGACTGGAACAACCTGGTTTACCGCGACCAGTGGCAGAACGCGCTGACCGTCCTGCATTCGACCAACAATTTCCCGGAATTCACCGGCCGCATCTGCCCGGCGCCGTGCGAGGCGGCGTGCACGCTCAACATCGACGAGAACCCGGTTACCATCAAAACCATCGAATGCGCGATCGTCGACCGCGGCTGGCAGGAAGGTTGGATCGTCCCGCTGGCGCCGGCACGGAAGACCGGGAAGAAGGTCGCGGTGGTCGGCTCGGGGCCTGCCGGCATGGCTTGCGCGCAGCAGCTGGCGCGCGCCGGGCACGCGGTGACCCTGTTCGAGAAAAGCGACCGCATCGGCGGGCTGCTGCGCTACGGCATCCCCGACTTCAAGATGGAAAAGCACCTGATCGACCGCCGCGTGGCGCAGATGGCGGCCGAGGGGGTCGAGTTCCGCCCATCGACCGAAATCGGCGTCCAGGTCAGCGTGCAGCAGATGCTCGCCGATTTCGACGCGGTGGCGATGACCGGCGGCGCCGAATGGCCGCGCGACCTCGAAGTGCCGGGCCGCGACCTCAACGGCATCCACTACGCGATGGATTTCCTGGCGCAGCAGAACAAGCGCGTCGCCGGCGACGACGAGCCCAAGGCCGCGCCGGGCGGCACGATCACGGCCGCGGGCAAGCACGTCATTGTGATCGGCGGCGGCGACACGGGCAGTGACTGCATCGGCACCTCGACCCGCCAGGGCGCGGCGTCGATCACGCAATTGGAAATCCTGCCCAAGCCGCCCGACCACGAGGACAAACCGCTGGTCTGGCCGGATTGGCCCTTGAAGCTGCGCACCTCGTCGTCGCAGGAAGAAGGTTGCGAGCGCGACTGGGCGGTACTCACCAAGCGCGCCCGAGGGGCCAACGGCAAGATCGAGGCGCTGGAATGCGTCCGGGTCGATTGGGCGCAGGAAAACGGCCGCTGGGCCATGCAGGAAGTCGCCGGCAGCGAATTCGAGTTGAAGGCCGATCTGGTGCTGCTGGCGATGGGGTTCTTGGGCCCGCGCCGGCCAGGGATGCTCGATCAGTCGGGGGTCGCGCTCGACCCGCGCGGCAATGTCCAGGCCAACACGCTCGATTACAAGACCAGCGTGCCCAAGGTGTTTGCCGCCGGTGACATGCGGCGCGGCCAATCGCTCGTCGTCTGGGCGATCCGCGAAGGCCGGCAATGCGCCCGCGCGATCGACGAATTCCTGATGGGAAAAACGACGCTGCCGCGTTAGGCGACGCTCGCGGTCACCGCGCCGATGCCGGCAAAGGCGGCTTCGATGTGGTCGCCGGCGGCGAGCGGGAATTGCCGGGTGAACGAGCCGCTCATGATGGTGTCGCCGGCTTTCACCCGCTCGCCGAATTGCGCGAGCTTGGCGGCGAGCCAGGCCACCGAATTATAGGGATGGCCGAGCACCGCGCTGCCGTCGCCGGTGGCGACCTCGCTGCCGTTGATGCGGACGCTGACCGTCACCTTGTCGAGTTCGGGCAGCGCCGCGCGCTCCACCGCTGGGCCGAGCACAAAGGCCTTTTGCTGCGCGTTGTCGGCGAGCGCCAGCGCGAGCTGACGCGTCAGGTTGCCGCGTGTCTCGATGATCTCGAACGCCGGATGAACGCGGGCGATCGCGGCGGCGACATCCGCCGGCGTCGCGGTCGGCGCGAGGTCGCTGCCCATGACAATGCACAGCTCGTTCTCGAAACCCGGCGCGATCAACTCCTCGGCGCGAAAGGCGTGGCCTGAGTTCGAGCCGGCCCTCCGCCAAAAGGCAGCCGAACACCGGCTCGTGCACCTGGAATTGCTGCTGGATGGCGCGCGAGGTGAGGCCGACCTTCCAGCCGATGCGCTTGTCGCCGCGCCGGTCGATCAGCGCCAGTTGCAGGCGATACGCGTCGTCGAGCGACAGCCGGTCGAACCACGCGGCCGGAAAATATTCGCCGCGCGCCCGCGCCGCCTCGAATTCCGTCAACGCTGCCGCAAGTGCCCGCTCGTCCATCATCCCTCCTTCCAGCCCTTCGGCCGAACGAAGGAGATTACACCGAAAAATAGTTTGCTTGCGGGTGGTGGACGACGATGGCCGAGGTCGATTGCTCGGGGTCGAGCTGGTCCTCGTCGGTAAGTTCGACGCCGATCGCCTGTGCGTCGAGCAGCTTCAATAGCTGCGCCTGGTCGGCGAGGTTGGGGCAGGCCGGGTAGCCGAACGAATAGCGGCTGCCGCGATAGCCTTGCGCCAGCATTTCGTCGTGGTCGCGCGCCTCCTCCGCCGCGAAGCCGAGTTCGCCGCGGATGCGCTTGTGGACGTATTCGGCGAAGGCCTCCGCCATCTCGACCGAGAGGCCATGCAGATAGAGGTAATCCTGGTAGCGGTCGGCGGCGAACCATTCGCGCGCCGCTTCCGAGGCGCGGCGGCCCATGGTCACAACCTGGAGGCCAATCACGTCGCGCTGGGGACCGTCGATGTCGTGAAAGAAATCGGCGATGCAGAGCCCGTCGCGCTTGTTCTGGCGCGGGAAGTCAAAGCGCGCCACCTCGCGCTCTTTCCCTCCGGGGCCGGTCTCGTCGAACAGCACGACCGCATTGCCCTGCGCAGCGCATTTCCAATAGCCGTAAGAGGCTTGCGGTTCGAGGATCTTCTCGCGGATCGCCTGGTCCATGACTCGCGACAGCACCGGGCGCAGCTCTTTGCGCGCCCATTTCTTGTACTCGTCGAGGCTGCGCCCTTCCTTCCGGAACCCCCACTGAAATTGATAGAGCATGCGCTCGTTGAGGTAGGAGGCGACCGTCTTCACCGGCACGCGTTCGAGGATGCGCGCGCCCCAGAACGGCGGGGTCGGCACCGTGATGCCGGCGGTCAGCTCGGCGCGGCGGATACGGATTTCCTCGAGATCGATCGGCCGCTGCGGCCGCGGGTCGGCGGCGCGGCCCAATTTGCGTGACTCGTTCTTTGGCCGGCCGCGGTTCTTTTCCTGCACATCGGCGAGGTAGGCGTCGAAGCCGTTGCCGTCATTGCTGCGGCTGACGATGCGGTCCATCAGCGCCAGGCCGTCGAACGCGTCGCGCGCATAGGCGACGCGGCCGCTGCCGTAGGCGTTGACGCAATCCTCCTCGACATAGCGCCGGGTCAGCGCGGCGCCGCCGAGCATCACCGGCACGTCGAGCCCCATGCGGCTCATCTCTTCGAGGTTCTCGCGCATCACCACGGTCGATTTGACCAAGAGGCCCGACATGCCGATCGCGTGCGCCTTGTGCTCCTTGGCGGCGTCGAGGATCACGCCGATCGGCTGCTTGATGCCGAGATTGACGACCCGGTAGCCATTGTTGGTGAGGATGATGTCGACGAGGTTCTTGCCGATGTCGTGCACGTCGCCGCGCACCGTGGCGAGCACCACCGTGCCTTTTTCCTGTCCCTCGACCCGCTCCATATGCGGCTCGAGGTATTTGACCGCGGTCTTCATCGTCTCGGCCGACTGCAAGACGAAGGGCAGCTGCATCTTGCCGGCGCCGAACAGCTCGCCGACCGTCTTCATCCCGCCCAAGAGATGCTCGTTGATGATGTCGAGCGGGGCATAGCTCTGCATCGCGAGGTCGAGATCGGCTTCGAGGTCGAGCCGGTCGCCCTCGACGATGCGATAGGCGAGCCGCTCCTCGATCGCCTCCGGCCGGCCCTTCTTCTCGGCCTTTTCGACCGCGCGGTCCTCGAACAGCGCGATGAACGCCTGCAGCGGGTCGTAACCGTCCCGCCGCCGGTCGAAGATCAGATCTTCCGCCGCCTGCCATTCCTCGGGCGGGATGCGGTGCTGCGGCAGGATGCGCGAGAAATGCACGATCGCGCCGGTCATGCCGCGCTTCAGGGCATGGTCGAGGAAGACCGAGTTCAGCACCTGCCGCGCCGGCGGGTTGAGGCCGAACGAGATGTTCGAGAGGCCGAGGATGATCTGGCACTCGGGCAGTTCTTGGGCGATGCGCTCGATGGCGTCGAGCGTGTTCAGGCCGAGCTTACGGTCGTCCTCGTTGCCGGTGCAGATCGTGAAGGTCAGCGGGTCGAACAGCAGGTCCGACGGCGGCAGGCCGTGCTTGACGCAGGCGAACTCGTAGAGCCGCTTGGCGACCGCGATCTTCTCGTCGACCTCCTTGGCCATTCCTTTTTCGTCGATGGTCAGCGCGATGACCGCGGCGCCGAAGCGGCGCGCCAGCTGGAGGCGCTTGGTCGGCGCGTCCTCGCCGTCCTCGAAATTGATCGAGTTGATGATCGGCTTGCCGCCATAGAGCTTCATCGCCGCTTCGAGCACCGGGTACTCGGTTGAATCGACGACGAGCGGCGCGTTCACCGCGCCGCGCATGCGCGTCACCATCTCGGTCATGTCGGCGATTTCGTTGCGCCCGACAAAGGCGGTGCACAGGTCGAGCGTGTGCGAGCCTTCCTTCACCTGCTCGCGCCCCATCTCGACGCAGCCGTCCCAATCGTTCTGGTCTTGCAGCCGCTTGAAGGCGCGCGAGCCATTGGCGTTGCAGCGCTCACCGATCGACAGATAGGCGTTTTCCTGGCGCAGGCTGACCTGGCTGTAGAGCGAGGCGACCGACGGCGCCCAGACCGGCTTGCGCGATTTCGGCACCGGGCGGGGGCGGTCGCGGCCGATGCGTTTCAGCATCGCATCGAGCGCGGCGATGTGCCGAGGCTCGGTGCCGCAGCACCCGCCGATGATGTTGGCGCCGTCCTCGAGCACGAAGCGCTCGAGCCATTGCGCCAGCTCGTCGGGCGAGAGCGGATATAGCGTGCGGCCCGACACCAGCTCGGGCAGCCCGGCATTGGGCTGCACTGAGATCAAGCGCGGCCAGTTTTCGCCCAGCCACTTGACGTGCTCGGCCATCTCGCGCGGGCCGGTGGCGCAATTGAGGCCGAGCGAGTCGACGCCGAGCGCGTCGATGATCGTCGCCGCGGCGGCGATGTCGGCGCCGACCAGCAGCGTGCCGGTGGTCTCGACCGTGACCTGCACGAAGATCGGGGTGTCGCGCCCGGCGGTCTCGCGGGCGCGCTTCGCGCCGTTGACCGCGGCCTTGATCTGCAGCGGGTCCTGGCAGGTCTCGATCAGGATCGCGTCAACCCCGCCCGCGATGAGCCCGTCGCACTGCCTTGTCAGCGCATCTTCCAGCGGCTGGTAGGCGACGTGGCCGAGGGTCGGCAGCCGCGTCCCCGGCCCAAGCGAGCCGAAGACGAACCGGGTGCGGCCGTCATGCGCGAACTCGGCGATCGTCTCGCGGGCGAGCTCGGCCGACAGTTTGTTGAGCGCGAACGCCTTCTCGGAGATGCCGAACTCGTTGAGGGTGATCGGCGAGCCGCCAAAGCTGTTGGTCTGGATCGCGTCCGAGCCGGCGGCGAGATAATTGCGATGAATCTCGCGCACCAGATCGGGCCGGCTTTCGGTCAGGATCTCGGTGCAGTTCTCGTGATTATGGAAGTCACGGACGATGTCGAGATTGCGCGCCTGGGTCTCGGTGCCCATCGCGCCATCGCATAGCAGCACCCGGTCGGCGAGGTAGTCGAGGATATGAGCCATCGCCTGAGCCTCAGACCGCCACCGGCTTTGGCGCGCGCACGCCGAGCAGATGGCAGATCGCGACGATCAGGTCGGCGCGGTTGAGCGTGTAGAAATGGAACTCGTTGACGCCGCTCGCCTGGAGCCGGCGGCATTGCTCGGCGGCGAGCGAGGTGGCGACCAAGCGGCGTGTGTCGGGGTCGTCGTCGAGCCCGTCGAAATGCGCCGCCATCCAGGGCGGGATCGAGGCGCCGCAGGCGCCTGACATGCGCTTCAGCTGCGCGAAATTGGTTACCGGGAGGATACCCGGCACGATCGGCACCGCGATGCCGGCGGCGACGGCGCGGTCGCGGAAATTGAGGAACAGGTCGACATCGAAGAAGAACTGGGTGATCGCCCGGTTGGCGCCAGCATCGAGCTTGCGCTTCAAATTGTCGAGGTCGTGGTCGTGGCTCTGCGCCTCGGGGTGCGTCTCGGGGTAGGCGGCCACGCTGATCTCGAAATCGGCGACGCGCTTCAACCCCGCGACAAGGTCGGCGGCGAAGGCATAGCCACCGGGATGCGGCGCATAGCGCTCGCCGCTCCCCGTGCCGCCGCCAAGCGGATTGTTGGGCGGGTCGCCCCGCAGCGCCACGATGTGGCGAATGCCGGCGTCCCAGTACTGATGCGCGACCGTGTCGATCTCGTCGCGTGTTGCGGCGACGCAAGTGAGGTGGGCGGCCGGCTCCAGCGCCGTCTCTTGCCGGATGCGGCGCACCGTCGAATGCGTGCGCTCGCGGGTCGAACCGCCGGCGCCGTAGGTCACCGACACGAAACGCGGGCCGAGCGGCTCGATTCGCTTGATGACCTCCCACAGCCGTTCTTCCATCTCCGGTGTCTTCGGCGGGAAGAACTCGAACGAGATGCGCGGCGGCGCGGCGTCGAAATCGTGCGCCGGATCGGCCGAGAGAAGACCGCGCGGCCCATCACGGCGTCGATCGGACATCGTGCGTCTGTCAATCATGGCTGCAACACCTGTTCGGGGGTGGCGCCCTCGGGACGGACATCGCCGGCGATGGCGGGCTGGCGGCGGGCGGCCCAGATCGCTACGGTCAGCGGATCACCCGCGAGATGGCGCGGCGCGGCGGGGATGAGCCCGGCGTCGCGGCACCATTCGGCGACCTCGCCGTCGGCGAAGCCGAGCCGGCGATGGGCATGCTCGTCGCGCAGGAATTCGAGGACATGGGGCGCGAAATCGACGACGACCAGCACCCCGCCGGGGCGCAGCACGCGCGCCGCCTCGGCGATCGCCACCGCCGGCCGGTCGGCATAATGCAGCACCTGGTGGATCACCACCGCGTCGAACGACGCGTCGGGCAGCGGCAGCTGGTACATATCGCCGAGCCGCACCATGCCGTTCGACGTCCCCGCGCGTTCGAGATTGACTCGCGCGACGGCGAGCATCTCGCGCGACTGGTCGATGCCGAGCGCCTGGCCAACGCGCGGCGCCAGCACCTCGATCATCCGGCCGGTGCCGGTACCGATATCGAGGAGGTCGCGCGGCGCCGTGGCGGCGACAATCTCCATGAGCGCCGTCTCGACCTCGCGCTCGTCGATATAGAGCGAGCGGATACGGTCCCAATGCGGCGCGTTCTCGCTGAAATAGGCGGCGGCGCGCGCGGCGCGCTGACGCTTGATCGCGGCGAGCCGTTGCAGGTCGAGCGCGACCGGCAATTCGCTTTCATTACACGCGGCGACGAGGTGGCCGGCCAGCGCGCTCGCCGTTCCGGCACTGCTTACCCGGTAAAAGACCCAGCTGCCTTCGCGGAAGCGATCGAGCAGCCCGGCCTCGCATAACAATTTGAGATGGCGGGAAACGCGCGGCTGGCTCTGGCCGAGGATCTGCGCCAATTCGCTGACCGTCAGCTCCCCGCGCGAACACAGAACGAGAAGCCGAAGCCGTGTCGGCTCCCCCACCGCCCGCAGCGCGGCGAGGAGATCGCCGAGCGGCGAACTATCCGAAGCATAATCTCCGGGGCTGTCGACCATCGTTCAAACATATAAAGATATCTTTATATCGTCAAGCGCTGCTGCGCGCATCGCGGCGAATCCGCGTGAGGCAACAATACGGCGCATTGGCCGCGAGGGTTCGCGCAACGCTCCCTTGCGTTAGCGCCCAACCGCATGGTTAATGATTTCTACGCATAATAACGATATGAAGCCGCACGGATTGCTTGCCGCGAGTGCGCGTTATTGTTCATTATCCGGGCGCGTTGCCAGCCAAAAAAGCGAGGGCCTTGATGCATCGCCGTAAACTTGCGCACGTTTCCTCGGGTATGCTCGCAGCAGCGGCGCTGGCCGTTTTCGCGCTGGTCGGGGCGCGTCCTGCCGCTGCCCAGCAGCCCGCGCCCCTCGCTTCGGCTCCGCCGCCCCTCGTCACGGACGACACCAACGATCCCTATGAATCGACCAACAGGGCGATTTTCGGGTTCAACCAGAGCGTCGACCGGACGGTGCTGGTGCCGGTGGCCAATGCCTATCGCGCGGTCATTCCCAGCACGTTTCGGGACATGATCCACGACTTCCTGCAAAATCTGAACTCGCCGATCATTTTCGCCAATGACGTGCTGCAGGGCCAGCCGGGGCTGGCCGGCGAGACCTTCGGGCGAGCGCTGCTCAACACGACGATCGGCTTTGGCGGCATGTTCGATGTCGCGGCCAAATGGGGCGTGCCTTATCACACCAACGATCTCGGCATCACGCTGGCGACCTGGGGCGTGGCGCCAGGGCCCTATCTGATGCTGCCGGTCCTCGGGCCGTCGAACCCGCGCGATACGTTCGGCGACGTCGCCGACGGTTTTGGCGATCCCGGCAATATCGTCGCCAGCAACCACAACAAGCTGTGGGCGGCGTTCGCGCGCGGCGTCGCGTCGGGCATCGACGAACGCTCGCGCAACATCGAAAGTCTCGCCGAGATCGAGCGCACCTCGCTCGACTACTATGCGACGATCCGCTCGCTGGCGCGGCAGCGCCGCGCGGCGCAGATTCGCCATCAGAAGGAGGACGTGCCGAACGCCGCACCGCTCCAAGGCGCGAGCGCGTTGCCGGCTCCGGTGCTGCGCGAATCGGTCGCCGCCTTGCCGAACCCGGCCGGTCCGGCCATGCGCTATCAGATGGTGTCGCCGCAGCCTTCGGGTCGCTCGCTCGCCGACATGCAGAAATCTTCCATGGCTCCTTTGGCGGCTTCCGGGCGTTAGTTCTGCTATGACGCGTCGCTGGTTTGCGCTTTTCGCGCTGATGCTGACTGCCGGTACGCTGGCCGCGCCGCCGCGCGCCGCCGCGCAAACCGACGCTGTCGCCTTTATCAATCAGCTCGGGATCCAGGCGATCCAGGTGCTCGGGCCGAGCGTGTCGCCGTCCGCGCGCGTCCAGCGCTTCCGCCAGCTGTTCGCCGCCGATTTCGACTTGCCCGAAATCGCGCGGTTTGTGCTCGGCCGCTATTGGCGCGTCGCGACGCCCGAACAGCAGCAGCAATTCCAGGGCCTGTTGCAGGAATATCTCGCGCAAGCCTATGCCGGCCGTCTCGCGGAGTACGCCGGCGAGAAGTTTCAGGCGCTCAACGCGCAGCCGCAAGGCGGCGAAACCGTCGTCTTCAGCGAGATCACGCGCAATGACGGCGGCAAGATCCGCGTCGAGTGGCACGTCGTGAACCAGGGCGGCTGGAAGATCACCGACGCGTTTGTCGCCGGGGTCAGCATGGCGGTCACCGAGCGCGACGAGTTCGCCTCGGTCATTCAGCAGGGCGGCGGTCAGGTGCAGTATCTGATAGACCGGCTGCGGCAGAAGGTCGGCGGCTGAACGTCAACGCCGCAAAAAGACGCCGCAGCAGCGTTTTCGCCGGCACCTCGAGCGAAACGTAGAACATCCACGAGAAAACGTAGGCCGCGACCATCTTCAGGATAGTCGTGTGGTGCAGGTTGCCGATCGCCAAATCGCGAATGAACATAGTCGCCAGCGGGTGGCCCAGATAGGTCGAATAGCTGATCGTCCCCGCCAGCACCATGAGGCTCGACGACAGCAACCGGGCGAGCACGGAGCCGCCGACCGCCAGCGAAAAGAGCAGGGCGTAGCAAAACGGCGCCAGCAGAAAATTCATGTTCAGGATCATAAAAAATGACGTTGCGCTATGATCCGTCAGCCAAGGCTGATGCTGTGAAACGCGATCGAAGGCGAAGAGAATGACGGCGATCAGGGCTACCGCGAGCCATCCGAGATGCCGCGGCCGGGAATCCCGGTCTAGCTGGCCGTCGCGCCGCAGCAGCAGGAAAAGCTGGCAGGTGAGGCATCCGCCGACGAACTCGAAAATGCGGCTATTAGGCGAGATATAGAGAAACCAGCGATAGACCGAATCCGCAAGATTCTCGGTTCGCGACGGGAAGCCGCTGAAGTGCTGCAGCAGGAAGCCTTCCCAGATGTCGCGCGTCAGGAACAGAAAATAGAACCAGGCATAGGCGCCGGCACAGAGTGCGATCAGCGCGATGAAACAGGTTTTGGCGCGGCGAATGCCGGCAACCCGGTAAAAGACCAGCGCGTAACTGACATAAAAGAAAATCTCCGTCGGGATCGACCAGGAGATGCTGTAGTACCAGTCTTGCGCGCTTTTCCCATCCACCCAGAGCGGCAGCCAGGTCCAGCAGGCGAACACATAGGCGGCCATTGCCCGGAAATCAGCCGCGTTATAAAGGTCCCGCCCCATTTGCGTGGTGAGGATGGCGACCACCAGGAGCGCCGCGTAGAGCGGGTAGATGCGGGAAAATCGGGCGCCTGCAAAGGCAAGCGCGGCCTTGCGCCAACTTCCGGCAAACGTATCGGCGTAGACGTAGTGGATGATAAAGCCGCTCAGCGTGAAAAACAGGGGCATGCCGAGCAGCGTCAGCTCGCCGACCGGCGGATAGATGTGCCCCGCCGCGATCGAGAATGCCGCGATGGCGCGAACTCCAGTCAGTGCGGGGATGTCGGGCGTGCCTTGGGTGCCGGCGCGCGGATGCGATGCGCTGTTCATTGAGCCTGCCGGCGGTTCGCGGGGCGCTTCGACGGTCGCCGACCGTCACGGCAACGTCAAGTGCGAACGGCGGCCTGTCAGTTCCGCGTCAGCGGCTTGTACTTGATGCGGTGCGGTTGCTCCGCGGCAGCGCCAAGCCGACGTTTGCGGTCGGCCTCGTAATCGGCGTAATTGCCTTCGAACCACACCGTCTGGCTGTCGCCCTCGAAGGCGAGGATGTGGGTCGCGACGCGGTCGAGAAACCAGCGGTCATGGGTGATGATGACCGCGCAGCCGGGATAGTCGATCAGCCCTTCCTCGAGCGCGCGAAGCGTGTCGACATCGAGGTCGTTGGTCGGCTCGTCGAGCAGCAGCAGGTTCGCGCCTTCCTTGAGCATCTTGGCGAGGTGCACACGGTTGCGCTCGCCGCCCGAGAGCTGCCCGACCTTCTTTTGCTGGTCGGCGCCGCGGAAGTTGAACAGCGCGCAATAGGCGCGGCTGGCGATCTTGCGGCGGCCGAGATCGATTTCATCGAGCCCGCCCGAGACCTCCTGCCATACGGTGTTGTCGGGTTTGAGGCTGTCGCGCGACTGGTCGACGTAGCCGAGCTTCACCGTTTCGCCGATGCGGAACGAGCCGGTGTCGGCCTCTTCGGCGCCGGTGATCATGCGGAACAATGTTGTCTTGCCCGCGCCGTTCGGCCCGATGATGCCGACGATGCCGCCCGGCGGCAGGCGGAAATCGAGTGCTTCGATCAATAGCCGGTCGCCGAATGCCTTCGCGACACCCGTCGCCTCGACCACAAGGTCGCCGAGCCGCGGCCCCGGCGGCAGCACGATCTGCGCGTTGTCGGGCGCCTTTTCGCGCGACTGGGCGACCAGCGCCTCATAGGCCTGGAGCCGGGCCTTGCTCTTGGCCTGGCGGGCGCGCGGGCTCTGCCGCACCCATTCGAGCTCGCGTTCGAGCGTGCGCTGGCGCGCCTCTTCCTGCCGGCCTTCCTGCGCCAGCCGCGCCTGTTTTTGTTCGAGCCAGCCCGAGTAGTTGCCCTCGTAGGGGATGCCGTGGCCGCGATCGAGTTCGAGAATCCAGCCGGCGACCTCGTCGAGGAAATAGCGGTCGTGGGTCACCGTGACGACGGTGCCCGGATAGTCCTTCAAGAAGCGCTGCAGCCACGAGACCAACTCGGCGTCGAGGTGGTTGGTCGGCTCGTCGAGCAGCAGCAGGTCCGGCTTTTGCAGGAGCAGCCGGCACAGCGCGACGCGGCGCCGCTCGCCGCCCGAGAGGTTGGCGACTTGCGTGTCGCCCGGCGGGCAGCGCAGCGCGTCCATCGCGATCTCGATCGTGCGGTCGAGCTCCCACGCGTCGAGCCGGTCGATCTGCTCTTGCAACTCGCCCTGCTCGACGATGAGGTCGTTCATCTCGTCGTCGGAGAGCTCCTCGGCGAAGCGCGCGCTGACCGCCTCGAAGCGTTCGACGAGCGCCTTGGTCTCGGCGAGGCCCTCGCTGACATTGCCGAACACGTCCTTATCGGGATCGAGCACCGGCTCCTGCGGCAAATATCCCACCGAGGCGCCTTCGGCGGCCCAACCCTCGCCGGAAAACTCCTTGTCCTGCCCGGCCATGATCCGCAACAGCGTCGATTTGCCGGCGCCGTTAAGGCCGAGTACGCCGATCTTGGCGCCCGGCAGAAACGACAGCCAGATATCGCGCAACACCTCGCGCCCGCCGGGATACGATTTTCCCAGGCCTTTCATTACATAGACGTACTGGTAGGCGGGCATGATGCGTCTTTGTCGGCGGCGAAGAGGAGGCCTATCACGGTTTAACAGCCGCCGCAAATCTCCGTCATCGCTGTGAAATTGAGTGGCCGGGTTTAAGGGTTTCCGTCTTCGCGGGCATGACAATTTGGGCTCGACGGGGTACGAGCTAAACCCTCCGCCGCCCGCACCATGTCGATATGCGGTATGCCGAAATCGTCGTAGGGCGAGGTCGAGCGGACAAAGCCGAAGCGGGCGTAGAACGGCTCGAGATAAACCTGTGCACCGATCTCGATGCCGCGTCCGGGATGGAGCGCGACGGCGAGGCGCAGCGCCTCCGCGACCATTGACCGGGCGTAACCTTTGCCGCGTTCGGCCTCGGCGACCGCGACGCGGCCGAGCCGCACCGGCGAGCGGATTTCTCCCTCGCCCTCCGGCGTGGTGAGCCGCAGATAGCCGATGAGCGCCTCGTCTCGCCGCAAGGTCAGGTGCCGTGCCGTGCTGTCTCGGCCATCGAGGTCGGGATAGGCCGAGGCCTGCTCGACGACGAAGATCGCCTGGCGGAAGGCCAGCAGCTGGTAAAGCTCGTCCGTCGAGAGGCCGGCCCAGTCACGCCATGCGAGAGAAATATTCCCGGGAATCGTCACGCTGGAATCGCCGTTTGCCGTTATAGTCCGCCCGCTCCGATCCTGCCGCGAAAGGGCCGCCATGGAAACCATCGCCCTCAACGGCCGAACCTATCGCCGCCCCCGCCGGTCGACCGTGGTGATCTGCGCCGATGGCTGCGACCCCGCCTATCTTGACGCCGGAATTGCTGCGGGCATGTTACCGACCATAGCCGGTTTCCGCCAATCCGGGTTCTCCGCGCTCGCCGACGCGGCGATGCCGACCTTCACCAACCCGAACAACGTCTCGATCGTCACCGGCGTGCCGCCTTCGGTACACGGCATCTCGGGCAATTTCGCACTCGACCGCGAGACCGGCGCCGAAGTGATGATGACCGACCCGGCGATGGTGCGGACGCCGACCCTGCTGGCGCTGATGGCGCAAGCCGGGGTCGCGACCGCCGCGATCACCGCCAAGGACAAGCTGCGCAAGATGCTCGGGCATGGCTGGCGCGGCATCTGCTTTTCGTCCGAATTCGCCGACAAATGCACGGTCGAGGAGCACGGCATCGCGGATGTCGAGGCGCTGGTCGGCCGCGCGAAGCCGGATATGTATTCGGCCGATCTGTCGCTGTTTGTGTTCGACGCCGGCATCAAGCTGGTCGAGCAGGGCCGCGCCGAACTGCTCTATCTGTCGCTGTCGGATTATGTGCAGCACGGCCACGCGCCGGACGAGCCCGAGGCGCTGGACTTCCACCGCGCGCTCGACCGGCGCATCGCCCGGCTGATCGAACTGGGCTGCGTCGTCGGCGTCACCGCCGACCACGGCATGAACGACAAGGCGCTGCCGGATGGCGCGCCGCATGTCATTTTCCTCGAAGACGTGCTGAACCGGCAATTCGGCGCCGGCGCGGTGCGGGTGATCTGCCCGATCACCGACCCGTTCGTCCGCCATCACGGCGCGCTCGGTTCGTTCGTCCGGGTCTATGCGAAGACCGGCGTTGCACCCGCCGAGCTGGCGCGCGCGGCGCGCGGGCTCGACGGCGTCGATCAGGTGCTCGACCGCGCGGCGGCCTCCGCGGAATACGAACTGCCCTTCGACCGCGAGGCCGACCTCGTCGTCACCGGCGACCGCAATACCGTGCTTGGCGCGAGCGAGGCCGAGCACGACCTCGCCGAGCTCGCCGGCCACCGTCTGCGCTCGCATGGCGGGCGTGGCGAACAGCGCGTGCCGTTCCTGTTGTCGGAGCCGCTCAACGCCGCCTATCGCGACAAGGCCAAAGCGCGCCTCAGGAATTTCGACATCTACGACTTCGCGCTCAACGGGGTCGCGGCTGCATAAGCGTCGTGCCTCCTTCGGGGTTCCCGCCCGGCCGAAAGCCCGGCGCTCGCCCCCGGAGGCCGGTCTGAAATAATTAAAGTTTCCAATGAGTTATATTTCTTCGTCTTTCCCGCGAAGGCGGGAACCCAGGGAAAGCGACGGGACTGACGTTCAAATTCCACCCATCAGTGAAGCCGAGCTATTGATCCGCCGGTACGGTCGCCCCTGCGCCCCCGCGTTCGCGGGGGAGACGATAATTGTCTGGTTGGTTGAATTCATTTCGAGTCATTCTTTCAAGATGAGGAAGTATTGGATGGCAGTGAAAAAAATCCTCATCCTGAGGGTGCCCGAAGGGCATGTCTCGAAGGACGCAATGACCGTCATCCAACGACTGGGAAGCGCCAATGAAAGGCGATAGACGCGTCGTCATTGTCATCTGCGACAGCTTGCGCAGCGACCTCATCACCGCGGCCGACGCGCCGTTTCTCGTCGAATTGTCGGCGCGTGGGACGCGATTCGCCGCGCATAAGAGCGTCTTCCCCTCGACCACGCGGGCGTCGAGCGCCTCGATCGCCACCGGCTGCCTGCCGGCGCGGCACGGGCTTTACGGCAACACCCAGGCGCTCGACGAGGGCGAGGGTCTCGTCTGCCGCAATGTCGGCGCGCCCGATTTCCGCGACCGCATGCGCCGCGCCACCGGCCGCACCTTGCGCGTGCCGGTGCTCGCCGAGCGGCTGCGCTGGCACGACGAGGCGTCGATCATCTGCTCCAACGTGTCGCCCGGCGCCGCCTATTTTCAGGATCCCGACGGGCACGGCACGGTCTTTCACGCGGCCGGCAGCTATGGGCCGGGCATGAAGGGGCTTGATGATCCCGCCAGCGCCGCGCTCAAGAAGGGCATCGCCGGTGACCGGGCGATGACCGACCGGTTCTGCGCCGACATCGTCGAAGACCGCGCGCCGGCGCTGGCGCTGATGTGGCTGTCGGAGCCCGACTATACCGGCCACCATTCGCCGCTCGGCTCGCCGCAGCACCGCGAGGCGATCCGCGCCGCCGATTGCTGCGTGCGCCAAGTGTTCGAGACGGTGCGCCGGCTCGACCCGTCGGGCGACGACATCCTGTTCCTCACCGGCTCCGACCACGGCATGGAAACCGTGTCGGAAGCGATCGACATCACCGGGCTGCTGGTCGCGGCCGGGATCAAGGAAGCGCCCCAATCGCACGATGTCGTCGTCGCGCCGCAAGGCACCTCCGCGACGATCTATTTCAGCGACGCGGCGCGCGGCCGCGCGCCGGAGACCGCGGCGTTCCTCAAGCGCGAGAACTGGGCCGGCCGCGTCGTCGCCGGCGACGAGCTGCTGCAGGTCGGGCTGCCGGCCGACACCGCGCTGCGGGTCGCGGTGGCGATGGCGACCGACGCACGGGTCAACCCGCACGGCGTGGGCGGCTTCGCAGCGATCGTCGCCAACCCCGAGGACACCGAGAGCAAGATCGGCTTCGGCCAGCATGGCGGGCTCGGCGTCAACGAGCAGAACCCGTTCCTCATCGCCGAGGGCGGCGGGTTCGCCGCCCGCAGCGAAACCCGGCCGACTTCGCTGATCGACATCGCGCCGACGGTGCTGCGCCATCTGCACATGGATCATGACGACATGGACGGACGCGCGCTGCCGCTCGACACATGAGCGAGGCCGCGGCCACTGCGGCGCCGGCGCAGCGCTCGTCGCCACTCGAAGTCTTCCGCATCTTCCTGCGTCTCGGGCTGACCTCGTTCGGCGGGCCGGTCGCACATCTCGGCTACTTCCGCGCCGAGTTCGTCGCGCGCCGCAAATGGCTCGAGGAAGCGGCTTTCGCCGACATCGTCGCGCTGTGCCAGTTCCTCCCCGGCCCGGCGAGCAGCCAGACCGGCATCTCGATCGGCATCCTGCGCGCCGGTTTGCCGGGCGGGCTCGCCGCCTGGCTCGGCTTCACGATGCCGTCGGCGCTGGCGTTGATCGCCTTCGGCTACGGCGTCGGCTGGGCCGGCGATCTGACGCATGCCGCCTGGCTGCACGGGCTGAAGATCGTCGCCGTTGCGGTGGTCGCGAACGCGCTGTGGGGCATGGCGCGCAATCTATGCCCGGACGCGCTGCGGGCGACGGTCGCGGTCGCCGCCGCGGTCACGGTGATCGCCACGCCGACCGCCGCCGGCCAGATCGGCGCGATCATCGGCGGCGGGCTGATCGGCTGGTGGCTCCTCAAAGGCGCCGATGTCGGCAGCGGCAGCGCGGCGCTGGCGGTCGGCATCCCGCGGAGCTGGTCGATCCCGGCGGCAATCCTCTTCTTCGCGCTGCTGTTCGGCCTGCCGCTGCTGCACGCGAGCCTGCCGAGCCACGCGCTCGCCGAGTTCGACTCGTTCTACCGCTCGGGCGCGCTGGTGTTTGGCGGCGGCCACGTCGTGCTGCCGCTGCTGCAAGCCGAGGTCGTGCCGCCGGGCTGGGTCGGCAACAACATTTTCCTCGCCGGCTACGGCGCGGCGCAGGCGGTGCCGGGGCCGCTTTTCACCTTCTCCGCCTATCTCGGCACGGTGATGGGCCCGGCGCCGCACGGCTGGCTCGGCGGGATGATCTGTCTCGTCGCGATCTTCCTGCCGTCGTTTCTGCTGCTGATCGCTGCCCTGCCCTATTGGGAGACGCTGCGCCGCATGCCCGCGGTGCAGTCGGCGTTGCGCGGGGTCAATGCGGCAGTGGTCGGCATATTGCTGGCGGCGCTCTATAACCCGGTCTGGACCAGCGCGATTGGAGCCCCGCGCGACTTTGCGATCGGCATCGTCGCCTTCCTCGCGCTCGCGGTATGGGCGGTGCCGCCCTGGCTTGTCGTGATCGCCGGCGCCGTCGCTACCTGGGTTGTCGCCGCCATCTTCGGATAGGAGTCATCATCGATGCGCACCCCGCTCGTCGCCCTCGCCGCGTTCGCGCTGCTGACCGTGCCGGTCGTGGCGCAGCAGAAAATGAACATGCCTGGAATGAATATGCCGGCTAAGTCGATGCCCGGCATGGATATGGACGAGGTGTTCTCGAAGGTGCCGTTTCGCCCTGGACTTGGCGATCTGATGACCGCCTTCGTCCAGCCGCGGCACATCAAGCTCGGCCTCGCCGGCGCCGCGCAGAACTGGGACTACGCCGCCTACGAACTCGGCGAATTGCAGGAGGCGTTCGACGACGTCGGCAAGCAGATCGTCAAGCACGGCAAGCTCGACATCGCACCGGCCATTGCCTCGACCGTCAAGCCGGCGATGGACGAGGTCGACAAGGCGATCAAGGCCAAGGACACGGCCGCCTTCACCAAGGCCTATGCCGGCCTCACCGCTTCCTGCGACGCCTGCCACCAGAGCGCCGACCACCCGATGATCGTCATCAAGGTACCGGATGTCAGCGGCACGGCCTTCCCCGACCAGGATTTCAACCCGTCGAAATAAACTCCCCCTTCGATGGGGGAGGGTCGGGGTGGGGCTGTAAGGATACCTACCGCTCCGGGATCAGGCAGAAACCTTGCGCCTCGATGCCCAGCGGCGGGTTGAACTTGCTGCGGAAGTTTTCGAGCGCGACCGCCGCGGTCAGCTCGACGATCTGCGCCTCCGTAAACCGCGCCTTCAGTTTCGCGAACAGCGCATCGTCGACCCGCTGGCCGGTGGTCGTCATGCGCTCGGCATAATCGAGCGCCAGCCGCTCATCCTCGCTGAACAGCTTGCTATCCCGCCACCTTGCCGCCTCACGCAACTTCGCCTCGCCCTCATCACCTTCCATCACACGGACGGAATTGATGTCGATTCAGAACGGGCAGCCGTTGATCGAGGCGACACGGAAATTGACCAGCGACAAAAGCGCCTTCGGGAGCTGACCCGACTGCTCGATCGACGCGCCGAGCAGCTTCGCCGCCCGCAGGATCGGCGGGCAATGCGCCATGATCTTGGTCGGGTTGAGCAGGTCGCCAAAGAACGCCCGCTCCTTCTCGAACACGTCCTTGAGGACCAGGTCGTCGCCGGCATCCTCGATTTCTTTCACCCGCGGCATCATCCCTCCGCATCCCATGAGTGCATCGGCCATTTTAACACCGCCGGTCGTCCCCGCCCCTTCCGGTATTCGAAAGTCCGACAGACCAGTCGAGGGATGGCGCCGCGGCGCGTCAGGGTCAGGTCTCGGGCAGCGCCGCTTTCAGCTTGTAGAGAATATCGAGCGCCTCGCGCGGGGTAAGCTCGTCCGGATGAATGTCATGGAGCATCGCTTCAGCGGCGGATTCCCTCTTAGCCGCAGGCGGCGGGCGGTGCTGCACGGCGCGGAACAGCGGCAGATCGTCGGCGAGCCGCGCCAGCGCGCCCGCCTCGTCGCCATTCTCCAGAATCTCCAGCACCTCCTCGGCGCGCCCGGTAACGCCCTGCGGAAGACCGGCGAGCTTGGCGACGTGGATGCCGTAGGAGCGGTCCGCTGTGCCCGGCGCGACTTCGTGCAGAAACACGACGTCGCCCTTCCATTCCTTGACGCGCATCGTGTGGCAGACGAGCCGGGGCAGCTTCGCCGCCAGCGTCGTCAGCTCATGATAGTGCGTCGCGAACAGCGCGCGGCATTGGTTGACCTCATGCAGATGCTCGAGGCAGGCCCAGGCGATCGACAGTCCGTCAAAGGTCGCGGTGCCGCGGCCGATCTCGTCGAGGATCACAAAGCTCTTCGGCCCTGCCTGGTTGAGGATGGCCGCTGTCTCGACCATCTCGACCATAAACGTCGAGCGGCCGCGCGCCAGGTCATCCGCTGCGCCGACCCGACTGAACAGCCGGTCGACGACGCCGATCGTCGCCGACGCCGCCGGTACGTAGGAGCCCATCTGCGCCAGGATGGCGATCAGCGCGTTCTGGCGCAGGAAGGTGCTCTTGCCGGCCATGTTGGGGCCGGTGACGAGCCAGATGCGGTCATCTGACTCCCCTACGCCCAGCACGCAATCATTGGCGACAAAGGCGCCCGAGCCGGCGAGCGCCGCCTCGACCGTCGGATGCCGGCCGCCGTGAATCGCGAACTCGACGCCATCGGTCAGCTCGGGGCGCACCCAGCGGCTTTCGATCGCGCGCTCGGCGAGCGCCGCCGCGAGATCGAGGCTGGCGAGCGCCGCCGCGGCCTCGGCGATCTCCAGCCGCCGCGCCATGACATCGCCGACGAGGTCTCCGAAGAGCCGCAGCTCCAAGGCCAAAGCCCGGTCTGCGGCGCTCGAGATCTTGCTTTCGAGCTCGGCGAGCTCGGTGGTGGTGAAGCGCATCGCGCCCGCCATGGTCTGGCGGTGGATGTAGTCGGTGCCGAGCTTGCCGGCATTGGCGGCCGACACCTCGATGTAATAGCCGATAACGTTGTTGTGGCGGATGCGCAGGCTGGCGACACCGGTCTCCTCGGCATAGCGCGCCTGCAGCGCGGCAATGGTGCGCCGGCTCTGGTCGCGCAGCTCGCGCAACTCATCGAGCTCGGGCGAATAGGCAGCCGCGATAAACCCGCCGTCGCGCGCGAACAGCGGCAATTCCGCCGTAAGCGCGCGGCGCAAGCGGTCGACCAGTAAGCCATGCTCGCCGAGCCGCCGCTCTGCGGCTTCGAGCAGCGCCGGCAGCGGCACGAGACCGGGCGCGGTCAGCATCAGCCTCAGCGAGGCAGTTTCGCCGAGCGCGTCGCGCAGCGCGGCGAGGTCGCGCGGGCCGCCGCGCCCGAGGCTCAATCGGGTCAGCGCGCGCTCGATATCGGGGCAATGGCGCAGCCGCTCGCGCAGATCCCCGCGGACATCGCTACGCTCGACAAAGAACTGCACCGCATCGAGCCGCGCGGCGATCGCCGCAGGCTCGGTCAATGGCGCCGCAAGCTGATCAGCCAACAGCCGGCTGCCGGCGCCGGTCGCGGTGCGGTCGATGACCGAAAGCAGCGAGCCGCGCCGCTCACCCGAAAGGGTCATGAGCAATTCGAGATTGCGCCGTGTCGCGGCGTCGATCTGCATCACCGAACCGGCGGCGATGCGAGTTGGCACGCCGAGATGCGGCGCGCCGCCCTGTTGCTCCCCCGGTGTTTGAGTCAGCGCCACATAATCGACCAGCGCGCCCGCCGCGGCGATCTCGGCACGGCGGAACTGGCCGAACCCGTCGAGCGCCTTCACCCCGTAGAAGCTTTCGAGCCGACGGCGACCGGTCTCACTGTCAAAGCGGGCATTGGCGAGCGGGGTCAGTGCGCTCTTCCAGTCGCCGAACAGCTCGTAGAGGGCCGGACGCTGCAGCAACCGCTCGGGAAGCAATATCTCGCCCGGCGCGATGCGCGCGAGGTCGCCGGCGAGGCTCGACTCGCTGGTCGACGAGATGGCGAACGCGCCGGTCGACAGATCGAGCCAGGCCAGCCCCATCTCGCCGGCAGCCTCGGCGACACCGGCGAGATAATTGTGCCGGCGCGCGTCGAGTAGGCCGTCCTCGGTCAAGGTGCCGGCGGTGACAAGCCGCACGACGGCGCGTTTCACCGGGCCGCGATTGCCGCGCCGGCGCGCCTCCGCCGGATCTTCGGTCTGCTCGCAGATCGCCACCTTGAAGCCGGCGCGGATGAGGCGCGCCATATAGGCCTCGGCGGTATGTACCGGCACGCCGCACATCGGGATGTCGGCGCCGTCATGGCGGCCGCGCTTGGTGAGCGCGATGTCGAGCGCCGGCGCGGCCTTGACCGCATCGTCGAAGAACAACTCGTAGAAATCGCCCATCCGGTAGAACAGCAGGTAGCCCGGATTGGCCGCCTTGATCTCGTGATACTGCGCCATCATCGGCGACGCCGCGCCTAGCGCCTGTGCGGGCGCTACGGCGTCGCGAGGAAGGTCATCGTTCATCGGGTCGGCGGCGGGATCGGTTGGCGCGGCAGGCGCAACCTAGCATGCCGCGCCGCCGGCGGCACAAGCGGCGGATGCCCGATCAGACGCCGCTGCAGGATGCCGCGGGAGCGAGCGGCACGATCGCCGGCGGCGCCTTGTCGCCGATATCGGGCGCCGACAGCGGAGCAAAGGCCGCGGTCTTATCCACCGCTTGCGAAGCAATCGGCTGACCGGGTTTGAGCGCGATAATCGGCAGCGGATCGGATTGCGCCGCCACGGCAGGCTCGGCCCGGTGCGGCAGCGCCGGCAGGTTGCCGCGGATCGTGCTGTCGAGCGCCACGGCGCGCCCGCCATCAGGCGATGGCGGCAGCGACATCGGCGCGCTGTACGCGATCGCCGGCGCGACCGGCTGGCCGTCGCAAGGCGGTGTCAGCGCGCGGACCCAGGCCGTGTTCGAGAACAGGCGCGGCTCGGTGATCGGCTGCTGCGGCGGGAGCGATGCGAGCGCCAAGATCAGCTGCGCCTCCCGCGCGGGATCGATCAGCGCATTCATCGACAGCGCGCTCTCCGGCTTCACCCGGCCCATCGCCACGGCCATGACGTGCGGCATCTTGTTGTAGCAAGCCTCGCGGTCGGCCCCGACAGCGCGAATAAAGGTCGGGTCGGATGCGTCGCAAATCTGAAAGGCGTTCTGCTTGACCGGCTCAAGCGGATACATCTGATGATAGAGCTCGCGCGGGTGGATCGAATACGCGCCGATCGCGGCAAAAACGACCGCGGTCACCACCATTGCGGCATGGCGAGAGCGCCGGCCGAGGTTGAGGCCAATCCTGTCAAACATGTAAAAATCCTGCAGCCGAGCCGCTGCATGCTTCTAGCAGCATGGCTACGGCGATCCAATACGCATTTAAGTTTAATGCCTCGGAATCACGACAGAATTAAGCCGCGCTCGCATTAAGAAAACGGCCGGGCTTGTACCCGGCCGTTTCTCCGAGGGGGCTCCGCTCTATTCCGCCGGCGCTTTCGCGGTGGCGGCTCCGACCATCTGCGCGTCGATCTCGTCGATCGTGCGGCCGCGCGTCTCGACCGCGATCAGCCAGAACGCCAGCGCGCCCAGCACGTACCAGGAGGCGAAATAGAGGAAACCGGGGATCAGGGCGTCGGCTGTCGCCGCTGGTTTGACGTAATTGGACGAGCCAGCGATCAGCGCGAGGCCGGCCGGGCCGATGAACTTGCCGAGATTGCCGACGCCGTAGACCAGGCCCATGCCGCTGCCGCGCAGCCGCGCCGGCCACAACTCGCCCATATAGGGCCCGACGATCGAATAATTGCCGCTGCCCATGAAGCCCTGCAGCACGATCATCAGGAAGAACATCGACACGCCGCCGATGAAGACGTCGTGCAGATACCCGGCGAGCGCCATGAACACCGCCGCGACCAGACAACTGAGTATCCCCGAGGTGCGACGCCCCAGCGCGTCTGAAATCCATGAGCAGAAGAACCGCCCGGCGATCGCCGACAGGCTGTACCAGATCACCAGCTTGGACGCCTCCGGCGGAGTGATCTTTAGCACCATGACGAACAGCGTCACCATCCACAGCGACAGCGCGACGCCGCCAGTCTGGGTCAACCCGGTTAGGCAGCCGGCGATGATGCTGCGCGGGTATTTGAACAACTCGATCCACCGCGTGTGCTCGATCGGCGGTAGCACGTCGGGCAACTTTATCGACGCGGCATCGACCATCAGTGCCCAGGCAAGCGATTTGCGCGCCTCTTCCGCCCGGCCTTTTCGCAGCAGCCAGTGCGGCGATTCGGGAACGAACGCCCGGACGTAGAGGCATAAGAGCGCCGGCAACAAGCCAACGGCGACAAGCCCGCGCCAGCCGATATACGGCGCCGCAAAGGCGCCGAGCAGCGCGGCCAGCAGCGAGCCGGCCGGGAGCATCGTCGTGGTGAGGCCGGTGAACCAGCCGCGCTTGCTGGCCGGCGAGAATTCCTGCATCAGCGTAATGTCGACCGAGTAGAGCCCGGTCACGCCAAAGCCGACGATAAAACGGCAGAACACCAGGTAGATCCAGGCGCCGGTCGGGGTGAACGCCATTGCTCCGGTAGCGAGCGAGACGTTGAGGATCGCGGCGATCAGCGAGGTGCGGCGGCCGACCTTGTCGGCGAGCCAGCCGTAGAACAGCGAGCCGAACGGCGCGCTGACGCCAGAAGCCAGCAGGATCGCCCCAGCCTGACCGTAGGTCAGGTGCCAGTCCTTGACGATGAACGCCAAGACGAAGCCGATCAGAAAAAAATCGAAGAAATCGAGCATGTCGCCGAGCGTCGCCGCGCCGGCGATCTTCCACTGGTTGATCGTCAGTTTTTTCTGCTGTTCCAAAAGATCCAGCACCGCTACCTCCCATTCGTCTCTCGCGGCGGATTCCCGCTCTTCGTTTCTTGAGCGACAGCGGCACCGCCGGAGGCGACACCTTCGTCAAGATTTACCTCATTGTTATATCGGATAGGCGAAAGCGTAAAGGACAGCGCGGCCGGCCGCGCCAAAGAAACGGCCGGGGAAAAGCCCGGCCGCTGCGCCGCGAAATCAGGGTGCTACTGGGCCGGTACGTTCGCCGCGTGGTCGCCGAGCCCGCCAGCCGTCGACGGCTTCGCGCGGCCGGTTATCAGCGACGCGATCCCGGCCGCAGTGGACAACGCCACGGTGACAAGACCGAGCGCGACCACCACCACCCCGCCGGTGGTCAGCGCCAGGTACAGCGTGCCGGCGGCACAGGCCAGCATCAGCACCCCGCCCAACGCCGGCATGATTGAGGTAAAGCCGACCGAGATCAGCATCACCAGCGGCGCGAACGGCATCACCGCGACGCTCAGCACCGCGCCGAGAATGCCGCAAACCGCCGAGACCACCTCGCTGCCGGGCCGCGCGATGGCGTTCATCTCCTGGTCGATCTCGTCGATCGTGCGGCCGCGCGTCTCGGCGCCGATCAGCCAGAACGCGAAGGCGCCGATCAGGTACCAATAGGCGAAGAACATGAAGCCCGGCACCAGCGCGGCCATCGTCGCGGCCGGCTTCACGAAATTGCTCGACCCGGCGATCCAGGCAAGCCCGGCCGGGCCGATGAACTTGCCGAGATTGCCGACCCCGTAGACCAGGCCCATGCCGCTGCCGCGCAGCCGCGCCGGCCACAATTCGCCCATATACGGCCCGACGATCGTGTAGTTGCCGCTGCCGAGGAAGCTCTGGCAGAGGATCATCACGAAGAACATCGACACCGTGCCGACATAGACGTTGTGCAGCAGCCCGGCCATCGCCATGAACCCGGCGGAGACGATGCAGCACAAAATGCCCGCCGGCCGGCGGCCCCACGCGTCCGAGATCCACGAGCAGAACGCCCGGCCGAGGATCGCCGCGATCGCAACGAAGATCGCCAGTTTCGAGGCCTCCTGCGGCGTCACGTTGAGCACCATCACGAAGAGCGCGATGAGCCACAGCGCCAGCGCCACGCCGCCAGTCTGTGTCAGACCGGTCAAGCACCCGGCGACGATGTTGCGCGGATAGCGGAACAGTTCGATCCACCGCGTCTTCTCGACGGGCGGCAGTTCCGCCGGCAAGGGGATCGTCGCCGGGTCGGTGTCGAGCGCCCAGGCGAGCGATTTGCGCGCCTCTTCCGGGCGGCCCTTGCGCAACAGCCAATGCGGCGACTCGGGCACAAACACCCGGATGTAGAGGCACAACAGCGCCGGCAACAACCCGACCGCGACCATGCCGCGCCAGCCGATGTAGGGTGCGACGAAATAGCCGAGCAGCGCCGCGAGCAGCGACCCGGCCGGAAGCAGCGTCGTGGTGACACCGGTAAACCAGCCGCGTTTGCTCGCCGGCGAGAATTCCTGCATCAGCGTGATGTCGACCGAATAGAGCCCGGTCACGCCAAAGCCGACGATGAAGCGGCAGGCGACGAGATATTGCCACGCCCCTTCGGGGGTGAAGGCCATCGCGCCGGTGGCGAGCGAGACATTGAGCACCGCCGCGATCAGCGCGGTGCGCCGCCCCTTTTTGTCGGCCAGCCAGCCATAGAACAGCGAGCCGAACGGCGCGCTGATCCCCGAAGCGAGCAGGATCGCGCCCGATTGGCCGAACGTCAGATGCCAGTTTTTGACGACGTAGCCGAGGACGAAGCTGATGAGGAAAAAATCGAAGAAGTCGAGCATGTCGCCGAGCGTTGCGGCGCCGGCGACTTTCCATTGGTTGAACGTGAGTTTTTGTTGTTTTTCCAAAAGGTCGAGCATGGCCTGGCCTCCCTGAACGGGCCAAGGTGGCAGCCCTCACCGATGCCGACTAGAAACTACCGGATTCAGATACCAGAACCGCTTATGCGCGAAACAAACAGCCGAGCCCGGGGATGACCCCGAGCCCGGCTGCTCAAAGACCGATGCTGCTGCGCGCCTTAGTCGCGGCGCACGCCCATGAACTGCAGCAGGAACATGAAGAGGTTGACGAAGTCGAGATAGAGGCGCAGCGCGCCCATGATCGACTTCTTGCTGGCCATCTCGTAGCCGTCGCCCTCGTAATACATCTCCTTGATCGACTGCGTGTCGTAGGCGGTCAGGCCGACGAACACCAGCACGCCGATAACCGAGATCGCGAACTGCAAACCCGGCGAGGCAAGGAAAATGTTGACCAGGGAAGCGATGACGATGCCGATCAGCCCCATGAACAGGAACGAGCCCATCTGCGACAGATCGCGCCGCGTCGTATAGCCGTAGAGGCTCATTGCCGCGAACGTCCCGGCGGTGATGAAAAACACCCGGGCGATGCTGGCGCCGGTATAGGCCAGGAAGATCGTCGACAGCGACAACCCCATCAATCCCGCGTAGAGCCAGAAAATGCCCTGCGAGGCCGCCGCGCTCAGCCGGCCGATGCCGAACGACAGCAACATCACCAGGCCCAGCGGAGCCAGGATGATCAGCCACATCACCGGCGAATGCAGGATCGCGCGGTGGGTTTCGAGATATCCGGCAAAGACCCAGGCGACGATGCCGGTCAGCGCCAGCGCCGACGCCATGTAGTTGTAAACGCGCAGCATGTAGTCGCGCAGGCCGACATCGATGCCGACTTGCGTTGCCGCCGACCGGTCGGTCCAGCGGGGCTGCGAACCATAGGCCATTGAAGCCTCCGAGAGAGATGCGAGGACCGCTCCCCGCGCGCCCAATATTGGCATATTTGGTAGGGTTTACAAGCGACCGCCCCATCAAGACGCATCATGCCACGGTTAAATCGCTGTTATTTGCAGCGTTGGCATCACCCGATCCGCGGAAGCACGCCGCCGCGCACAGCCTCTTGACGCCCTGCGGCATAGGCCATCTGTTCTTGCAGCGGGTAACAGATGGACATCAGGTGGTGATCCACCTGACCGTTACTCGTGGCGCAACTCCGCCGCCGCCGGCGCGCCGAGCACTCTCCACGTCCCGGCGAAGCCGAGCCCCATGGTCAGCGCGACCGCGGCCGCCAGCACGACAACGAGCGGCCACGGGGCGAAACTCCAATCGGCGCGCAGCGGCCCGATCACCAGCAGATAGGCGATCAGCGTCCCCAAACCGGCGGCGATCGCCGCGCCGACCAGCCCCATCAGCCCGTACTCGACGAGGAACGCGGCGGCGATAGTGCGCCGCGTCGCGCCGAGCACTTTGAGCACCACCGCCTCGTAGACCCGGCGGCGGTAGTCGGCGGCGATCGCTCCGCCCAGCACCAGCGCCCCGGCGACCAGCGTCACCAGCGCCGCGAGACGGATCGCCGCGCCGATCGCGACGATGATCCGTTCCACCGCGTCGAGCGCCTCGCGCACCGGAATCGCCGAGACATTGGGATCCTGGTCGACGACCTGCCCGACGAGATGCTCCTCCGTCCCCGGCGGCAGCCAGGTCGCGGCGAGCACGGTGTGCGGCGCGGCCTCCAATGTTCCCGGCGCGAAGACGATCGCGAAATTGATGCCGAGCCGCGTCCACTCGATGCTGCGCAGGCTGGCGATCGTCGCGGTGATTTCGCGCCCGAGCACGTTGACCGTCAGCGTGTCTCCGACCTTGAGGCCCATGCCCCGCGCGAGCCCGGCGTCGAACGAGACGAGCGGCGGGCCGTGGTAATCGGCCGGCCACCACCTTCCGGCTACGATCTGCGATCCCTTCGGCGGATCGGCCGCAAAGGTGAGCCCGCGATCGCTGTTGAGCGCCCAGCGCGCATCGGCCCCGACGCTCGCGTTCTCGACCGGCACACCGTTCAGCTTGGTGATGCGGCCGCGCAGCATCGGCACCTCCTCCATGCGCGCACCGGGGATCGCCCGCACCATCGCCTCGAACCCGGCGCGCTGGCCGGGCTGGATGTCGAGAAAGAAATAGGCTGGCGCGCCCTCGGCGATGCTATCCTCGATCTCGTCGGAGAGGCTCGCCTGCACCAGGGCGACCGCGACCAGCACCGTCAGCCCGATGCCGAGCGACAGGACGACGCGCGCGGTCGGCGCGCCGGGACGATGGAGATTGGCGAGCGCCAGGCGCAGCACCATAAGGCGCGGCCGGCCGACGCGGCGCGCCGACGCGACGATCGCTGCGCCGGCGACGCGAAACACGGCAAAGGACAGGATCGCGCCGGCAACATACCAGAGGGCGATGCCACGATTGGTCGCGGTCGCCGTCAACAGCGCGGCGAGACACAGCCCGGCAATGCATGTTCCCGCCAGCGGCGCCCACGGCAGACCCCGCCGTGCCGGCGAGACCGCGTCACGGAACAGCGCGCCCGGCGCCACGCGTCCGACACCGGCGAGCGGCAGCAGCGCGAACATCGCGACGGTAAGGATCCCGTCGGCCGCGGCGATGGCGAGCGGCAGCAAATGCACCCCGACCCGCAACGGCACCGGCAGCAGCTTGGCGATAAACGGCGCGACCGCGACCGGCACCAGCGCGCCGAGCATCAGCCCCGCGGCAATGCCGATCAGCGCGAGGATGCCGATCTGTATGGCATAGGCGGCGAAGACCAGCCGGCTCGACGCGCCGAGCGATTTCAGCGTCGCGATCGCCCCGGTCTTGGCGGCGACAAAATACGACACCGCGCTGGCGATGCCGATCCCGCCGACCAGCAGCGCGGTGATTCCGACCAGGCCGAGGAACAGCGCGATGCGGTCGATAAAGCGCTGCAAGGCGGGACTCGCCTCGTTCGCGGTGCGCACTTGCCAGCCGGCATCGGGAAATTTGTCGCGCGCCTCGCTCACCCAGCCGGCCGGGTCGCCGCCCGGCGGCAGCTTGACGCGGTAGTCGTAATTAATGAGCGCGCCGGGCTGCAGCAGTCCGGTCGCCGGCAGCGCCGCCATCGCCACGATGACGCCCGGCCCGAACGCGAGGCCGGACAGCGCCGCGTCGGGTGCGCGCCGCATCGTCGCGCGCAACTCGAACACCGCCGTGCCGATCTTGAACTTGTCGCCAATTTTGAGGCCGAGCCGCTCGACGACCGCCGGATCGACCACCGCGCCGTATTCGCCGCCCCGCGCGGCCAGCGCATCGGCGAGCGCTTGCGGCGGGGTCAGCGACACCGCGCCGTAA
Source organism: uncultured Alphaproteobacteria bacterium (assembly GCA_963712835.1). Taxonomy (GTDB): domain Bacteria; phylum Pseudomonadota; class Alphaproteobacteria; order ATCC43930; family CGMCC-115725; genus DATARH01. Next base: position 185,113 of record CAVQJJ010000007.1, read on the forward strand.
AGCGGATAGGCGGCATCGACCGCCTTCAATTCGATCAGCGTATGCCGCGCGCCGCCAGATGAAGTTGACCCGAGCGACACCGCCATCGATTGCAACAGAGCGATTTCCGAAACCGTGCCGCTCCGGTCGAGGAATTGCCGCTCGGCGGGGCTTGCCTCGCGGTGCACCAGCCGCGCCGCGGCATCGCCGCCGAACAGCACGCGCGCGTCGTCATGGATCGCCGCGCCGACCGCGGCGCCGAGCGAGCCGATTCCGGCGATTGCCCCAACCCCCAGCACCAGGCAGGCGAGAAAGATGCGAAACCCGCGCGCCCCGCCGCGCATTTCCCTCAGCGCCAGACGGAAGGCATAAGGCAGCACGGTCATAATCCCTCTCCGCCCATTGGCGGGAGAGGGTGCCCGAGGCTTTGCCGAGGGCGGGTGAGGTGGGAATGCGCGGACGCCTCTGGAATCCCCCACCTCGCCCCGACCTTCTCCGCCCCCAAGGGCGGAGAGGGAGAAAAGATCGCGCGGAACGTTCGGATCACAGCGCCCGCCGCAGCGGGGCGGGGCGGCGATCCTCGACGATGCGCCCGTCGCTCATTTGCAGCTGGCGCTCGCAGCGTTCGGCGAGCCGGGGGTCGTGGGTGATCAGCATCAGGCTGGTGCCCTGGCGCGCGTGCTCGGCGAAGAGGCAATCGATGACGATGTCGCCGGTGGCGCCGTCGAGATTGCCGGTCGGCTCGTCGGCGAGGATCAGCCGCGGCTCGGCGACAAACGCGCGGGCGATCGCGACGCGCTGCTGCTCGCCGCCCGAAAGCTGCGCCGGGTAATGCGTCAGGCGATGGTCGAGCCCTACCCGGCCGAGCGCCGCCTCGGCGCGCGCGAACGCATCGCTCGCGCCGGTCAATTCCAGCGGGATTGCGACGTTTTCCAGCGCGGTCATCGTCGGCATCAGATGAAAGGCCTGAAACACGATGCCGAGATGCGCGCGCCGCAGCCGCGCCAGGCCGTCCTCGTTAAGCGCGCCAAGATCGCACCCGGCGACCGCGACCCGGCCGCTCGTCGGCCGCTCGAGCCCGGCTGCCACCATCATCAGGGTCGATTTGCCCGACCCCGACGGACCGAGCAGCGCCACCGTTTCGCCGACGCCGATCTGCACCGAAATCCCGCGCAGGATGTTGACGGGGCCGGCCGCGCTCCCCAGTGTTAGATGAACATCCTGCAGAACCACGAGCGGGCTCTCGGAATGGGGCGAGACGGTCATGTCGAGTCAAACCGGAGAGCCGCGCAAAAGCTCCGTCGATATGGCGTGGCCGGAACCGTTTTCAACGCGATATTGTTGCTCAACACCATGCCTGTGATCGCCAAGACGCCAGAAGTCCTCGCCTTTGGCGATAGCCTGACGGCGGGGCTCGGTCTGCCCGCGCGCGAGGCGTTCCCCGCAAAGCTTCAGGCGCGGCTGAAAAGCGAGGGTGTCGACGTTAAGATCGTCAATGCCGGCGTGTCGGGCGATACCACGACCGACGGGCTGGCGCGGCTCGACTGGGCGCTGGCCGATAAGCCGGATTTCGTGATCCTCGCGCTCGGCGCCAACGATGCGCTGCGCGGCATCGACCCCCAGATCGTGCGCGCCAATCTCGACAAGATGATCGACAAGATCCAAGCGTCGGGCGCCAAGATCCTGCTGCTCGGTATGCTGGCTCCGGCGAACTGGGGCCAGCAGTACGAGCATGAATTCGACGCGATCTACCCCGATCTGGCAAAGGCGCACGGCGTGCCGCTCTACCCGTTCTTTCTGGAGGGCGTGGCGATGAACCAAGCACTGAACCAGCCCGATGGCATTCACCCGAATGAGCGCGGTGTCGCGATCATGGTCGATCATATCGCGCCGCTCGTCGCCAAGCTGGTCGGCGCAACGCTGGCGGAGGGCAAGTCATGAGCGCCGGCTTTACCGCGGCCTTCGCCTCGGGCGACCCGGCGACGCTCGGCGCGCGGCTCGTCGCCCAGCTGCCGCGCGAGGCGGAGGCGACGCTCGGCATCCTCTATGTCAGCGAACCGGCGGCCGAGGTCCTGCCAAAGCTGGTCGACGAGCTGGCGGCCGGCACCGGCATCGATCATTGGACGGGCGGCGTCGGCCTCGGCGTTTGCGCCGCCGGCGAGGAGGTCTACGACCAGCCCGCCGCCGGGGTGCTGACCGCGGCGGTGCCGGAAAGCGCTTTCCGCATCTTCGCCTCGACCGGCGACCCCGCCGCCGATCTGCCGCGCCGACACGGCAAATGGATCGAGGAGACTCAGCCGATCCTCGCGCTGGTTCACGCCGACCCGCGCTGCCCCGACCTGCTGCGCGCGACGATCGACGCCGGCGCGGCGACCGGGGCGTTTCTGGTTGGCGGCCTCGTCTCGCACCGCACCCGCGCCACCCTCGTCGCGCGCACCCCCAACAGCAACCAGCCCGGCACCGATGCCGGCGGCATGGCGGGGCTGATGCTGGCGCCGGAGGTCGGCGTGGCGACGGCGCTTTCCCAGGGCTGCATGCCGATCGGGCCGGTGCGCCGTATTGACGAGGCGCGGGACAATGTCGTGATGGCGATCGACGGCCGCCCCGCGCTCGACGTGTTCCGCGAGGATATCGGGCCGGAGCTGGCGCAGAACATGCGCCGGGTCGGCGGCGTCATCTTCGCCGGGCTGCCGGTAACCGGCTCGGACACCGGCGACTATCTCGTGCGCAATCTGATGGCGATCGACCCGAGCCAGGGCTGGATCGTGCTCGGCGCCGAGGTCTCGCCCGGCGACCCGATCGTGTTCTGCCGGCGCGACCCCGAAAGCGCCAAGCAGGATTTGACGCGCATGGTCAAGCAGCTCGCCGGACGCCTCTCCGGCCCGCCCAAGGCCGGGGTGTATGTGAGTTGCGTCGCGCGCGGCGCCTCGCTGTTCGGCGACGAAGGGATCGAGACAACGGTGATCCGCGAGACGCTCGGTGACTTCCCGCTGGTTGGGTTCTTTGCCAATGGCGAAATCTCGCGCGACCGGCTCTACGGCCATACCGGGATTTTGACGCTATTTACGTGACCCAAACCGTCATTGCGAGGAGCGCAGCGACGCAGCAATCTGCATCCGTCTCCGCCCTCTGTGGCGGGAGATTGCCGGGGCGCCTTTGGCGCCTCGCAATGACACGAGAAGAACAATGCTCCGCCTCTTTGTCGGGATCGAGTTTCCCCCCGAATTGAAGCTCCGCCTGTCGCTGCTGCAGAGCGGAATCGCCGGGGCGAAATGGGTCGATCCGGGCAATTTCCACCTGACCTTGCGGTTTATCGGCGAGGTCGACGAGGGCACCGCCGCGGATGTCGACGAGGCGCTGCTGCGGCTGAAGGCGCGGCCTTTCACCCTGCTGCTCGCGGGGACTGGCACCTTCGGCGGCGACAAGCCGCGGCAGCTCTGGGTCGGCACCGAGCGCGAGCCGGCGCTTAGCGCCCTCCAGGGCAAGGTCGAGCAGGCGCTGATCCGCGCCCGGCTGCCGCCCGAGCCGCGCAAATTCACGCCGCACGTGACGCTGGCCCGGCTGCGCGACCCGAGGCGCGGCGAAATCCACGATTTCCTCGCGAGCCACGCGCAATTCCGCGCCGCGCCGCTAAAAGTCGAGCGCTTCAGCTTGATCGCCAGCTATCCCACCAAGGCTGGCTCGGTTTATGAAGACCAGGCGGATTACGAGTTGATTGGGTAAGGTTCCGCTGCGCGGAACGCGGCACCGGCCCGCTCCCCCACCTGGCCACCCAACGAGAGTATGCTGATTGGGTGGCCGGGTGGGGGGCGGGCTGGTGCCGTAAGCTGGGCCGGATGGCCCAGCGCACTTGAAATATGAGGGGCAAGAAATGGCGCATTGGCTCGTGAAATCCGAACCGGCCAAGTACCCGTGGGAGCAGATGGTCAAGGACAGGCGCACCCATTGGGACGGCGTCCACAATTTCCAGGCCGCCAACAACATGAAGGCGATGAAAGAAGGCGACCGCGCATTCTTCTACCACTCGAACGAGGGCAAGGAGATCGTCGGCGTGGTCGAGATCGTGCGCGCCTTCTACCCCAACCCGGACGAGCCGAGCCCGCATTTCGGACTGGTCGACGTGGCGCCGGTGATTGCGGTGAAGACGCCGGTGACGCTCGCCGAGATGAAGACGACCCCGGAATTGAAAAACATGGCGCTGATCCGCCAGTCGCGCCTCTCGGTCTGCCCGGTCACCGACGCCGAATGGGCGGCGATCTGCAAGATGGCGGGGATCGAGGCATAGCCATCCCCTTACTTGTCATTCCCGCGAAAGCGGGAACCCATGAACACAGGCCTCTACCAATCAGGCACCGTCCGCGTTCATGGGTTCCGGGTTTATCGCTTCGCGATGCCCCCGGAATGACGCCAGGGGTGCCGCAAGCGGGCGAGGGGTTTGACACAAAAATTTGCGCCCGCGCCGGCTCTGCGCCATATCAAGAGCCAAACTGCGTCGCGTATGGGAGGAGTGAGATGCCGGACGGCAACATGATCGAGATCGCCGCGCACGCGAAGATCGGCAAGATCACCGAGGAGCAGTATTTCCGGCTCTACAAGGAGTCGATCGACGATCCCAACGGGTTCTGGGGCCGCGAGGGCAAGCGGCTCGACTGGATCAAGCCCTACACCAAGGTGATGAACGCGTCGTATGACGGCGACGTGTCGATCAAATGGTACGAGGACGGCACCCTCAACGCTTCTTACAACTGCATCGACCGGCACCTCGCGAAGCGCGGCGACCAGGTTGCGATCCTCTGGGAAGGCGACGATCCGAACGAAGACCGCAAGGTCACCTACAAGGAGCTGCACGAGGGTGTGTGCCGGCTCGCCAATGTGCTGAAGGGCCGCGGCGTCAAGAAAGGCGACCGGGTCACGATCTACATGCCGATGATCCCCGAGGCGGCGTTCGCGATGCTTGCCTGCGCGCGGATCGGCGCGGTGCATTCGGTGGTGTTCGGCGGGTTCTCGCCCGACAGCCTCGCCGGCCGCATCGAGGACTGCCGCTCGAACGTGCTGATCACCGCCGACGAGGGGCTGCGCGGCAGCCGCAAGGTGCCGCTGAAAAAGAACGCCGACGCGGCGATGGCCTCGTGCCCGGTCAAAGTCGAGACCTGCATCGTCGTCAAGCGCACCGGCGGCGACATCGATTGGACCCCGGGCCGCGACGTCTGGTACCACGAGGCCTGCGCCGCGGTGTCGGCCGATTGCCCGCCCGCGGAGATGTCGGCCGAGGACCCGCTGTTTATCCTCTACACCTCGGGTTCGACCGGAAAGCCCAAGGGCGTGCTGCACACGACCGGCGGGTATTGCGTCTACACCGCGATGACGCACGAATACGTGTTCGATTACCGGCCGGGCGAAATCTACTGGTGCACCGCCGATGTCGGCTGGGTCACCGGGCACAGCTACATCGTCTACGGGCCGCTGGCGAACGGCGCGACGACCTTGATGTTCGAGGGCGTGCCTAACTACCCCGACGCGTCGCGCTTCTGGCAGGTCTGCGACAAGCACAAGGTCTCGATCTTCTACACCGCGCCGACCGCGATCCGCGCGCTGATGCGCGAGGGCGAAGGCTTTGTGAAGAAGGCGAAGCGCTCGTCGCTGCGCCTGCTGGGCTCGGTTGGCGAGCCGATCAATCCCGAGGCCTGGATGTGGTACTACGAGCAGGTCGGCGAGGAACGCTGCCCGATCGTCGATACCTGGTGGCAGACCGAGACCGGCGGCATCCTCATCACCCCGATCCCCGGCGCTACGCCGCTGAAGCCCGGTTCGGCGACACGGCCGTTTTTCGGCATAGAGCCGGTCATCGTCGATGGCGAGGGCAACCGGCTCGATGGTGTCACCGAAGGCAATCTCTGCCTCGCGCGGTCATGGCCGGGGCAGATGCGCACCGTGTTCGGCGACCACAAGCGCTTTGTCGAGACCTATTTCTCGGCCTTCAAGGGGCTCTATTTCACCGGTGACGGCGCGAAGCGCGACGCGGACGGGTTCTATTGGATCACCGGCCGCGTCGACGATGTCATCAATGTCGCCGGTCACCGGCTCGGCACCGCCGAGATCGAGAGCGCGCTGGTCGCCCACCCCAAGGTCGCCGAGGCGGCGGTCGTCGGCTACCCGCACGACATCAAGGGCACCGGCATTTACGCCTATGTCACCTTGCGCGCCGACCAGGAGCCGGACGAGGCGCTGCGCGGCGAGCTGGTGCAGTGGGTGCGCAAGGAGATCAGCGCCATCGCCGCACCCGACATCCTGCAATGGGCGCCGTCGCTGCCGAAGACCCGCTCGGGCAAGATCATGCGCCGCATCCTGCGCAAGATCGCCGAGAACCAACCTGATCAGCTCGGCGATGTCTCGACCCTCGCCGATCCGACGGTGGTCGACGACCTCGTCGGCAACCGCCAGAACCGCGCGAGCGCCTGAGCCCCGAATCCCCTCTCCCGCAAGCGGGAGAGGCTGGATCGCGCCGAAATGCGCGAGACGGGCGAGGGTTCGTGCGCGCCGGACGCAGCTTCGCCGGCAAACGGGCGAAGGGTTCTCGCTAAGGCGTCTTGGCGAGCGGCTTGAGCAGGCCGGCGACCTGCCCGTCCGGCAGGCGCGTGACGCGGCCGGGCAACACCACGGTCGGCTTGCCGCCGCCTAGCGTCATCCTCCCCGGCCCGTCGACCAGCATCGTGCCGCTGCCCTTAGGTGGGATCGGCGTCGGCTTCGGCCAGTGCGTCAGCGTATCCTGCAAGCCTTCGCCGCCGAGCTCCCAGTTCCGCACCGGCCCCGAATCGATGTGCATGAAATGCGACTTGGGATACCAGCCGACCCCGCCGCGCTTCATGTCTCGCGCCGCCGCGACCGCATCTTCGAGCCGCTCGGGGAAATACACATCGAGCGCGCGGCCATAGAGATGCTGGCTGTTGTCGGCGACGCCAAACTGCGTGTGCTCCAGCTGCTCGTTGGTCTGCAGCGAGCGATAGGCCGATAGCACCGTCGCGCTTTTCTGCCCGGTCGCCGCCATCACCGCGGCGACGAAATCGATCACGGCGACATCGATGCCGGTCACCCCGCCGGTGCGGCGGTCGCGCAGGAACAGGTCGAGTTCTTCCATCGCCCGGGCGACAGGCCCTTTGGCGTTGCGGTAAACGCGGTCGAGCACCGCACCGCTATGCGCATCGACCAGCCGCACACGATCGCCGGGTACGACCATGGGCGCCGCGAGCGCCGCCCCCGGAGCGCACAGCAGACCAACCGTCGTCAGCAAAAACCGGCGCCGATGCATGGCGCGGATATTACGCCGCGAGGGTTCGGAGCGAAAGCAATCAGCAACCAGAGTCCGCAAAAGTGATATCTTTAGCCAATAACGTCAGAGAGCCGATGCGCGCACAATCGTTTCGTTCTTGCTGAATACACGACCTTGTCGGAAGGAAATTTCCTCACCAGGTAACGACGCCTGCCCGCTCCATAGCGGCTGCTGCTCCGCGCCGACGGGGGCCAGAGAATTCCTAGCGCCAGATTCATCGCGAAATTTGTTTCAGCCCTCTTGAATCCGGAACATATAGGGAACAAATAAGCCAAAGAAACCAGAAGCAGGCGCCTCAGGCCGCCGATGTTCGCAACCCTCGCTTTCCGTCTGGCTGTTATTCAGCGGTTTTTTCGGCCGGCGCTGAGCTGCGTCAGAGCCTTGCTGCCGCGATGCCGCGGTTTCCTGCGCCGCGGCGCCGACATCGCGGCGAAGCGGCAAGCCTCAGCCGAGCGCCTGGCGCAATTGCCGCGCCGCGACGACAAGCATGGCCAGATCCGGGTTGGGCACTGCGCCGAGTTCGGCGGCGAGCGCGTCAGCCGGGGCGAGCTGCGCGGTATGGGCCGCGACCCAGGCGGCGATAGGATCGGCGGCGCTATCCGCAGCTTTCAGCACGCGCTCGGTGAGCTCGGCCTGCAGCGCGTAGAAATCGTCGATCAGCGTGTCGATCGCCGCCTTTTGCCATTGCGTCTCGGCCGGCAGGCGGCGGGCGGCGTCGCGCAATCCGTCGAGCGCGAAGCGAGCGCCGACGCCGTAAAAGACCGCAGCGGCGCGATCGATCGCCTGTCCCGACCGCACGGCGAGTTCGCCGATCTCGAACGCGGTGGTCAGGAAGATGATGCCGCCGACCCGCTCCGCCACCGCGCGCGGCACCCCGGCCTCGGCCAGCTCGGCAGCTCGTCGATCGTAAAGCGCTCGTTCGTCGGCCGGCAGCAGGTCACCGATCACGACAGTCAAATGCTCGACCGCCGGCGCGAACCGACCGATTTCGTCGAACCCCAGGCGCTCGACCCGCAGCAGCCACGTTGCCGCATGTTCGACAATGCCGGCGATGTCGAGCAGCATCCCGTACTGCACCCGCGCGGCCACCTTGTTGTCGAGCGTCTCGATCGCCGCCCACAGCGAGGGCAGACCGTATGCCTCACGCACGATGCGATAGGCGCGGGCGATCTCGGCGGCGCTGCGGCCAGTATGCGCCGCAAGATCGTGAACAAAGGTGAGACCGCCGCGGTTGACGACATCGTTGGCGACAACCGTCGCGACGATCTCGCGGCGCAGCGGATGGGCGGCGATCTGCGCCGCGAAACGGTCGCGCAGCGCAAGCGGGAAATAGAGCCGCAATTCCTCCGCGAGCTCGGGCGCGTCGGGCAAATCGGACTGCACGAGCGCATCGTCGAGCGACATCTTCGCGTAAGCGAGCAGCACCGACAGCTCCGGCCGGGTGAGGCCCTTATGAGCCGCCGCGCGGGCCGCGATCTCGACATCGTCGGGAAGGAATTCGAGAGCGCGATCGAGCCGGCCCGACATTTCGAGCTCGCGCATCATGCGCGCCTGGCGGTCGAGCGCGGCAAAGGGCTCCCGCTGGCCGCGCGCTTCGGCGACCGACAATGCTTCGCCCTGCAAGTAGTTGTCGCGCAGCACCAAGGCGGCGACATCGTCGGTCATGCTCGCCAGCAGAGGTTCGCGCTCGGGAGCGGCCAGCGCGCCGGTGGCGATCGCGTGGCCGAGCAGTATCTTGATGTTGACCTCATGGTCCGACATCGACACGCCGGCCGAATTGTCGATGGCGTCGGTATCGATCCGTCCGCCCTTTTGCGCGTAAGCGATACGCCCGCGTTCGGTGACGCCGAGATTGGCCCCCTCCCCGACGACACGGGCTCGAATGTCCTCGCCATCGACGCGCAGCGCATCGTTGGCCTTGTCGCCGACCTGCAAGTGCGCTTCGGCGCGCGCCTTGATGAAGGTGCCGATGCCGCCAAAGAACAACAGGTCGATTTCGGCGCGCAGCAGATGGCGGATCAGCTCGGCCGGGGTCAACTCGTCCTCGACAATACCGAAGACGCGTTTCATCTCAGGCGTGATGCCGATCGATTTGGCGCTGCGCTCGAAGACGCCGCCGCCGGGCGAGATCAACCGCCGGTCGTAATCGCCCCAACCGAGCCGCGGGTTTTCGAAGAGCCGCTTGCGCTCGACATGGCTTTTTGCCGCGTCGGGATCGGGATCGATGAAAATGTGCAGATGGTTGAACGCGCCGACGAGCCGGATGTGGCGCGACTGCAGCATGCCGTTGCCGAAGACGTCGCCGCCCATGTCGCCGACGCCGACGACGGTGAAATCGGTCGATTGGATATCGGTGCCCAGTTCGCGGAAATGCCGCTTCACGAGCTCCCAGGCGCCGCGCGAGGTGATGCCGATCGCCTTGTGATCGTAGCCGGCCGAACCGCCGCTGGCGAACGCATCGCCGAGCCAGAAGCCGTAACCGATCGCGATGTCGTTGGCGGTGTCGGAGAAGGTCGCGGTGCCTTTGTCGGCGGCGACAACGAGATACGGATCGTCCGGGTCATAACGGACGACGTCGCGCGGCGGCTCGATGTGGTGCACTTCGGCGCTGTCGGCAACGATGTTGTCGGTCAGGTCCAACAGCCCGTGCATCAGGATTTTGTAGCACTCGATGCCCTCCGCTCGGAGCGCCGCATGGCCGCTCGGCGGGCGCTTGAGCACGAACCCACCTTTCGACCCTACCGGGATGATCACCGCATTCTTGACGGTCTGCGCTTTCATCAGGCCGAGAATCTCGGTACGGAAATCCTCCCGCCGGTCGGACCAGCGGATGCCGCCGCGCGCCACCTTGCCGGCGCGCATATGCACCCCTTCCGTGCGCGGGCTATAGACGTAGATTTCAAACAGCGGACGCGGCAGCGGCAGAAGGTCGATCTCGCTCGACGCGAGCTTGACCGCGAGATAGGGCTTCGGGCTGCCGTCGGCTTGCGGCTGGAAATAGCTGGTCCGCACCGATTTGAGGATCAGCTTCAGAAAGCCGCGCAGGATGCGATCCTCATCGAGGCTTTCAACCGCTTTGAGCTCTTCTTCGACCGCCTGGAGCTCCGCGGCGATATCGAGCGAGCCGCCCTTCGGCGGCGTGCGGCTAAAACGCAATTCGAACAGCGTCACCAGCCGCCGCGCGATCCCGGCATGCGCCGACAGCGCATCCTCCATATAGGCCTGGCTGAACGCGCTGCCCGCCTGCCGCAAAACCTTGCAATAAAGGCGCAGGATCGTCGTCTGTCGCGCCGTCAACTCAGCGCGAAGCACCAGCCGGTTGAACCCGTCATTCTCGATCGCGCCTGTCGCGACGGCGACCAATGCCGCCTCGAAATTGTGCCGCTGCGCCTCGTTCAACGAGTCCGGGACGCACCCTTCAGCCAGAAGGAATTCATGCACCCAGACGGCGCCGCCCTCCGCCGTGTCGAGGCGATAAGCGTCCTCGGCAACAATTCGGAGACCGAGATTCTCAAGGACGGGCAGAATGTCCGAAAGGATGACCGGCGCGCCTTGGCGATAGAGCCGCAGCCCCGGCGTCGCCGAGTCGGGCCTCGAATGAAGCGAGGCCTCAAGCGCCCCGCCGGGCAGCACTTTCTCAACGGCCGCGAGATCGGCCACCGCTTGTTGGGGTTCGGTACGCGCCTGATAGTCGGTCGGAAAGGTCGAGATGCGGCTCAGACGGCGGTGCGCGTCGACCTCGCCAAATGCCTCTTCCGCCGCCGCCTCGACACGGTCGTGCCACGACCGTCCGGCCTCGGCGAGACGCGCTTCGAGCGCCGCGAGATCGACCGTGGGCAGTTGCGCCGCGCCAGGCGCCCCCTCCGCGCGGATGATGAAATGCACCCGCGCCAACAGCGAGTCGTCGAGATGCGTGTAATAGCTCGAAACCGTGCCCGCGAACGCTTCCTCGAGGATCGCCGCGAAGCGCAGGCGCAGGGCCGTGTCGTAGCGCTCGCGCGGCAGATACACGAGGCACGACGTGTAGCGCTCGAGCGGGTCGCGCCTGACGAAAAGCGCGATGCGCTGGCGCTCCTGAAGGTTCAAGACGCCGATCACCGTGTCGTAAAGCCAATCCTCGTCGGCCTGGAACAGCTCATCGCGCGGGAAGGTATCGAGGATGTGGATCAGCGCCTTGCCGTCATAGCCGGTCGGCGGCAGTCCGCTGCGCGCCAGCACCCGTTCCACTTTACGGCGCACGATGGGAATGCTGCGCACGTCCGCGGTATACGCCGTCGACGTGAAGAGCCCGACAAACAGGCAGAGACCGCTGACCGCGCCTTGCGCATCGAAGCGACGCACGCCGATCGCATCCATCGGTGCGCGGCGATGGACCGTCGAGCGCTGATCGGTCTTGCCAAGGATCAACAGCTCGCGGCGGCGCAGGAAATCGCGCACCTCGGGCGACAGCGCGGCGAGATCGCGCAGACCGCCGAAGGCGCGATAGGCCGGCTCGCGCAGGACGCCGAGCGGCGGCTGTATCTCACCATTCGCGAAGTCGTATTCGCGCACGCCGAGCAACACGAGATGGTTGTCGTCGAGCCAGCGCAGGAATGCCGCGTCTTCGTCGAGCTCGGCGGGTGGAACCGCGCCCGCACCCCGCTCGACGCCGTCCGACACTCGCAACAGCGCCGCGCGCATAAGGGGCCAGTCCGACACCGCCGCGCGGACATCGGCGAGCACGCCGATGAGCGCCTCGGCCAAGGCGGCGCGCGCCGCCGCGCTACGCTCGCGCGCGATCTCGATCTGCATCCACGATTCGCGCACCCCGCCCGGCGCGCCAAAACCGACATGCCGGCCCGCTTCGTCGCGCGAAACCACGATCACCGGGTGGATGACGAGCCGCACCATGCGGCCGCGGTCGTTGATCGCCGCGCTCACCGAATCGACAAGGAACGGCATGTCGTCGTTGACGATCTCGACGATCGTATGGGCCGACGACCAACCGTCCCGCGCTGCCGCCGGATTGTAAACCCGAACCAGCGCCTCACCGGGCGAGCGCGACGCGCCGAACTGCCACAGCGCCAATGCGCCACCCGCCAAATCTTCGGGCGAACGGGCGACGATATCGGCCGGCGGCGCGTGCTCGTAGAGCGCTTCGAGGAAGGCCCGCGCGGCGACCGATTCGCCGCCTTCGAGCCGCGCGGCGAGCAATGCGCCCGCTTGCGCGACCGCACGCTTCCTCTGGTCGTCGATATCGCTGGTCACAGGCTCGATCCGCTTGCCGCAGAAGCGCCGAGATGGGCTCTCACAGAGTCGCCACTAAGCCGGTGGCGGGCAAGGGATTTTCGCCGTGTTGCCCGCCGATGCCGCAAAGTGCGCGCGACAAAGCGTCACTTCAGTCGATTGCTGCCCGATTCTGCATCAAATGCGGCGAAATTTGCTTCAGTCGGATGACGCTTTTGGTGATACTCGGCTTAATGTGACTAGCCTGTGTACGGGCTTGGGGGGTTCGCCGCCGATGGACATCATGGAATTCCATGTTTGCCAGCAAGGTCGCGATATGCGTTGGATCGTTCGCATCGACAACGCTACTTACGGCGCCTACCTCGACAAAGAACAAGCGATGCTCGACGCGGTCGAGGCGGCGCGCGACGCGCAACAGACCGGACGCGAAGTACGAGTGTTCCTCGGCGACCGTACGGAAGCGTCGCGGATTTTCTGACCGCTAGCCGGGCAGTTCGGCGAGCATCTCGGCCGTGACGAGGGTCACGCCGCCCTCGCTGACGTGGAACCGCTCGGCATCGACCTTCGGGTCCTCCCCGATCACCATCCCTTCCGGAATCCGACAGCCGCGGTCGATCACCACGCGGTTCAGCCGCGCATGGCGACCGATGTCGACCTCCGGCAGCACGACCGCCTCGCGGGTGCGGGCGTGCGAATTGACCCGGCAGTTCGAGAACAGCAGCGAGCGCGAGACATGCGCGCCCGAGATAATGCACCCTCCCGACACCATCGAATCGACCGCCATGCCGCGCCGATCGTCGTCGTCGAAGACGAATTTAGCCGGCGGCAATTGCTGCTGATAGGTCCAGATCGGCCAGTTCGGGTCGTAAATGTCGAGCTGCGGGACCGGCATAACGAGATCGAGATTGGCCGCCCAATAGGCGTCGATCGTACCCACGTCGCGCCAATAGGACTCCGCCTCCGGCGTGGTCTTGACGCAACTTTCCTCGAACTGGTGAGCGGCGGCCAGCCCCCGGCTGACGAGGTGCGGAATAACGTCCTTGCCAAAATCACGCGACGATTGCGGGCTGCGGGCGTCGCGTTCGAGCTCGGCGTAGAGGAAAGCGGCGGTGAACACGTAAATGCCCATACTAGCCAGTACGCTGTCGGGTTTGCCGATCATCGGCTGCGCACTCTTGGGCTTTTCCTCGAAAGCGGTGATGAGGCCGGAATCGTTGACGGTCATCACGCCGAACTCGCTTGCCTGGGCGAGCGGCACCTCGACGCAGGCGACGGTACAGTCAGCGCCGCTCGCAACGTGCTCGGCGAGCATGTGCGAATAATCCATTTTGTAGACGTGGTCACCCGCCAGCACGACGAAATAATCGGGACGCGCGGCTTGGAAAATATCGAAATTCTGAAATACCGCATCGGCGGTCCCGCGATACCAGGTCGCCTCGTCGGTGCGCTGCTGCGCCGGCAAAAGGTCGAGGAACTCGTTCATCTCCGGGCGGAGGAACGACCACCCCATCTGCAGATGCCGCAGCAGGCTGTGCGCCTTGTATTGGCTCAACACGCCAATCCGGCGGATCCCCGAATTGACGCAATTCGACATCGCGAAATCGATGATGCGGAACTTGCCGCCAAAGAACACTGCGGGCTTGGCGCGGCGGTCGGTCAGCTGGTGAAGGCGGCTGCCGCGTCCGCCGGCCAGCACCAGCGCGATGGCGCGTCGGGCCAACCTTTCCTGGGAACGATCCGCCGACAGCATAAACTTTCTCCTCCGTCGTGGCTCAGACTACCACGCTCGGCGTGTTCCGCCCGGTGATGCCGCTGATATCCGCAAGCGCCACGCTCACCGCCGCCAGAGGCGCCAGGGCCGCGCTCGTCGCGAGCGCGTGCTGGGCGGGATCGGGCTCGTAGCGTTCCAGATACACTCGCAACGTCGCACCTTCGGTGCCGGTTCCCGACAGGCGGTAGACCATCCGTGCGCCGTCGGTAAATCCGATTCGTACGCCTTGATGCGCACTCGTCGAGCCGTCGACCGGGTCGGTGTAGGCGAAATCATCGGCCGATGCGATCTCGAACTCACCGAACCGCCCGCCCGGCAGCTCCGGAATTCGCCGGCGCAACCCGTCAATCAGCCGGTTGGCGCGCTCGATTTCGATCTCCTCGTAATCGTGCCGCATGTAGAAATCACGGCCGAAGCGCGCCCAGTGATCGGCAACGATAGCATCGGCCGATTGGCCCCGCACGGCCAGTATATTGAGCCAGAACAGCACCGCCCACACCCCGTCCTTCTCGCGAACATGGTTGGCGCCGGTGCCGGCGCTTTCCTCGCCACACAGCGCGATCTTGCCGGCGTCAAGCAGGTTGCCGAAATACTTCCAGCCGGTCGGCGTCTCGAAACACTCGATGCCGAGCCTTCGAGCCACGCGGTCGACCGCGCGGCTGGTCGGCATCGAGCGCGCAACCCCGGGCAGCCCATCCTTGAACCACGGCACGAGGTGCGCGTTGGCGGCGAGGATTGCGAGGCTATCGCTCGGCCCGACGGCGCCGGCGCGGGTAACGATCATGTTGCGGTCGCCGTCGCCGTCCGACGCCGCGCCGAAATCGGGCGCGCCCACCGCGCCAAGCGCCGCGATCAGCGAAGCGGCATGTGCCGGGTTCGGGTCGGGATGAAGCCCGCCGAAATCGGGTTTCGGATCGGCATTGACCGCGCTGCCGTGCGGTGCGCCGAGGCGGTGCTCGAATATCTCCGTGGCATAGGGCCCGGTGACGGCGTTCATCGCGTCGAAGCGTAATCGGAAGCCGCCGCGCAGCAAATCGCGCAGCCGGTCGAAATCAAAGATGCGTTCCATCAACGCCGCGTATTCCGTGACCGGGTCGATGACATTCACTTCCATTTCGCCGACTTTTATCGAACCATCGTGGTCAAGCGCCAAATCGCGCGTATCGACCGTCCGGTATTCCGAGATGGTCTGCGTGCGGCGGTAGATCGCCTCGGTGACCCCCTCGGGCGCCGGGCCACCATTTGTTACGTTGTATTTGATGCCGAAATCGCCGTCAGGGCCGCCCGGATTGTGGCTTGCCGAGAGGACGATACCGCCGAACGCTTTTCGCTCGCGGATCACGGCGCTGGTTGCCGGTGTCGACAGCAACCCATCGCGGCCGACGAGAAGCCGGGCGACGCCGTTCGCCGCCGCGATGCGAATGATGGTCTGGATCGCCCGATCATTGAAGAACCGGCCATCGCCGCCGAGCACTAACGTCTGTCCGGCAACTCCCTGCCCCGCGACTTCGGGCAGCGCATCGAACAGCGACTGCACGAACGCTTCGACATAGCCCGGCTCGCGAAACACGGCGACCTTCTTGCGCAAGCCCGAGGTGCCGGGACGCTGCCCGGCGAATGGCGTGACGGGGACGCGCAGAACGTTCATGTCGAAGGCTCGGGAATTTACCACACAATCGTAGTACGAATTGTCCGAGTGCGGAATCGGTTCCGCCAGCGATCCGGCAATCACCGGCACCGCTGGCGTATGCAGCCGACTTCCTTAAAGAATGAAGCGGGAGAGATCGCTGTCTTTCGCGAGCGATCCGACGCGCTCCTGCACATAAGCCGCATCGATGACCCGGCCGGTGCCGGCGGGCTGGTCGGACGCGGTAAAGCTGATCTCTTCGAGCAATCGCTCGAGGATCGTGTGCAGCCGGCGCGCGCCGATATTCTCGACCGTGCTGTTGATCTGCTCGGCGAGCCGGGCGATCTCCTCGATCGCGCCGGGCTGAAACTCAAGTTCGATACCCTCGGTCGCCATCAGCGCCTTGTATTGGGTGATGAGGCTTGCCTGCGGCTCGGTGAGGATGCGGGACAGATCGTTGCGGTCGAGCCCTTTCAGCTCGACGCGGATCGGCAGTCTCCCTTGCAACTCGGGCAGTAGGTCGGAGGGTTTCGACAGGTGAAACGCGCCTGAGGCGATAAACAGGATGTGATCGGTCTTGACCGGCCCGTGCTTGGTGGCGACGGTCGTGCCCTCGATCAGCGGCAGCAGATCGCGCTGCACCCCTTCGCGGCTGACATCGGCGGCGCCGACCCCGCCGCCGCGCTCGCTGCGCCCGCAGATTTTGTCGATCTCGTCGAGGAAGACGATGCCGTTTTCCTCGACCGCGGCGATCGCCTCGCGCGTTACGGTCTCCTGGTCGAGCAGCTTGTCGCTTTCCTCGGCCAGCAGCACCCGGTAGCTGTCGGCGACGGTGACTTTACGCGGGGCCGCACGCTGGCCGAACGCCTTGCCGAAAATATCACCGAGATTGAGCATGCCCATCTGCGCGCCGGGCATGCCGGGAATTTCGAAGGTCGGCATTTGTGGTGCGGCGCTCTCCTGCACGGTGATCTCGATCTGACGGTCGTCGAGCGTGCCCTCGCGCAGCATCTTGCGGAATTTCTGTCGCGTGTCGGTGCCGGCATTGCCGCCGACCAGGGCGTCGAGCACGCGCTCTTCAGCCGCGAGTTCCGCCTTCGGCGCGACCTCCTTGCGCAGCCGCTCGCGGGTCATCGAGATCGCGATTTCCACGAGGTCGCGGGCGATCTGCTCGACGTCGCGGCCGACATAGCCGACTTCGGTGAACTTGGTCGCCTCGACCTTGAGGAATGGCGCCTGCGCAAGGCGCGCGAGGCGACGTGCAATCTCGGTCTTGCCGCAGCCGGTCGGGCCAATCATCAGGATGTTCTTCGGCAGCACCTCGTCACGCAAATCAGCTGTCAGTTGCTGACGCCGCCAACGGTTGCGCAGGGCGATCGCCACCGCCCGCTTAGCCTCGTGCTGGCCGACAATGAAACGATCGAGTTCAGAGACGATTTCGCGTGGGCTGAAGGCGTTCATGAGGACGTTACGCAGTCAACTTTTCTAATGTGATCTTGTCATTGGTATAAACGCAGATATCGGCGGCAATGGCCATGGCGCGCCGTGCCACGGTCTCGGCGTCGATCCCTTCGACGCCGATAAGCGCGCGCGCCGCGGCGAGAGCGTAGCCGCCGCCCGAGCCGATGCCGATGATCCCATCCTCAGGTTCAAGCACGTCGCCGGTGCCGGACAGGATCAGCGAGACATCCTTGTCGGCGACCGCCATCATCGCCTCCAACCGGCGCAGATAGCGATCGGTGCGCCAGTCCTTGGTGAGTTCGACGCAGGCACGGACGAGCTGTCCCGAATGCTGTTCGAGCTTTGCCTCTAGCCGCTCGAACAGCGCGAACGCGTCGGCCGTGGCCCCGGCGAAGCCGGCGATCACCGAGCCGCCCCCCAGCCGTCGCAGCTTCTTGGCGTTCGATTTGACGATGGTTTGCCCCATCGTCACTTGACCGTCGCCGGCGACGACAACCTCGTCACCCTTGCGCAGGCAAAGGATCGTCGTGCCGTGCCACCTCGTCTCGCCAGCCAGCTCGCCCATGCGTCCCGTGAAAGCCGATTTGCGCAAGCCGCAGCTCGCTGTCAAAACTGAGATGTAATATTGGTGCGCAGGCGTCAAGCAAAAGCGGGACGCCGCGCCCGATGACAAGCCGGTAGCAAGCCGGTCATCGCTTTGTTAAGAGATATGCCCTAGGAAACGGCTCGGCACGCAAGTCCGCCCTCCGCCACACATGGTTTCTCGCATGGCTTACGGCAACGACAGCGAGAGTTTGCCGGGCGCGATGTCGGCCCCGCCCAAAATCGTCCTCAATGTCGGGTGCGGCTATTCCGCCCATCCTGGCGTCCACCCCCTCTTTCAAGGTCCCGAATGGCGGGAGGTCCGGCTCGATATCGACCCGGCAGTAAATGCCGACATTGTCTGCTCGATGACCGATATGCGGCCGGTCGAATCGGGATCGATCGACGCGATTTGGTCGTCGCACAACCTCGAACACCTGCATCGCCACGAAGTGCCGCTGGCTCTCTGTGAATTCCTGCGGGTGCTGCGGCCGGACGGTCAAGTGCTGCTGACCTTGCCCGATTTGCAGAAAATCGCCGAGCTGGTCGCGAGCGATACCCTCGAGGACGAGGCATATCGCTCGCCAAGCGGGCCGATCACGCCGCTCGACATGATCTATGGTCACACCCCGTCGCTGGCGCGCGGCCATTACCATATGGCGCACAAAACCGGGTTCACGGCGCGCACGTTGCGTGCGTTGCTCGTCGATGCCGGGTTCCATGGCGTTACGCTGCAACGCGAGGGGTACGCCCTGTGGGCGCGCGCGTACAAGCCAGCCGCGTGACCGCGACATGACGGGCCTGAGCCAAGCGTGAACTGGCTGTTCATCCACCAGAACTTCCCCGGCCAGTACGTGCATGCCGCGCAACATTTCGCCGCGGCGGGGGACCAGGTCGTGTTCATCACCCAGCAGCGCGAGCGCCAGCTCGACGGGGTGCGCAAGATCGTCTACGCGCCGGCCCGCCGGCCCGCCGGCCTCAACCCGTTTGTTGCCGAGTTCAACACTGCTGTCGAAAACGGACTGGCAGTCGTCCGCGTCTGCGAGGAGCTGAAGCGCAATGGCTTCACCCCCGACCTCGTCGCCGGACACAACGGCTGGGGTGAAATCCTTTATGTCAAAGACTGCTGGCCGTCGGTTCCGCTGCTCGGCTATTTCGAGTTCTTCTATCGGCCGCGCAACAGCGATCTCGACTTCGATCCGGAATTTCCGCCCGGTCCTGCCGACGGGATGCGGTTGCGCACGCGCAATTCGATTAACCTGCTGGGGCTTGAAACAGCCGATTGGGGCCAGACGCCGACCGAATTTCAGCGCGATCTCTACCCCGAAAAGTACCAACGCGCGATCAGCGTCATTCACGAGGGAATCGACACCACCGTCGTGCGCCCCGAGCCGAGCACCCGCCTATGGTTGTCCGGCGGCCTGTCACTGTCGCGCAACGACCTTCTGATTACCTACAGCGCGCGCAATCTGGAACCCTATCGGGGCTTTCACATTTTCATGCGGACGCTTCCCAAGCTTTTGGAGCGCCATCCAACGGCGCGCGTGCTCATCGTCGGCGGCAACGAAGTCAGTTACGGCCGCCGGCCGGAAGGCGCACCGACTTGGCGGCAGAAGCTGCTTGCCGAGTTGGAAGGGCGCCTCGACTTGAGCCGCGTCCATTTTCTCGGCCGGCTCAACTACCCACAGTATCTGGCGATGCTGCAGATATCCACGGTGCACGTCTATTTGACGTACCCGTTTGTTCTATCCTGGGGGTTGCTCGAAGCGATGTCGGCGGGCTGCGCGGTCGTCGCCTCGCGTACGCCTCCGGTGGAAGAAGTGATGCGCGACGGCGAAAACGGCCATCTCGTCGACTTTTTCGATAGCGACGCGCTCGCCAATCGCGTCAGCGAGCTACTCATGCAGCGCGAGCGCCAGGACACCATCCGCGCTGCTGCGCGCCAGACCATCGTCGCGCGTTTCGATCTTGCGACAAAATCCCTGCCCGCTTACGTTGCGCTGTTGCGGCGGTTGATCCGCCGGCGACGCCAGAACCCGATTTCATTAGCGGGCCGAGCCGCTTTGGCCGGCTGACGGAACACTTGGTGCATCGTTTGCGTATCGCTCTTTCGGCCCACCCGCACTTTCAGTTGAAACAAAATTACCAAGGGATAACCATGTTACACCGGTGTTAACTATGAAAACTGTTTCGAAATGTACTAAATTGTTGCAAGATTTTGCGCTAATGAGAGTGAAGGCACCGTCCAGACATTGCGTGCCTAGCGGTAATCTTGTCAAATTTTTCGGGGCCTACTTTTACTGAGATGGCCTTGCCTTATCCCCCCGAGCAAGGCGACGCGACAAAACCTGGAGAGCACGTAGAGGGTTTCTTCAGCTTTTGTTGTCATCCAGTACGAAAGAGGTAGAGCCGGAAGATGCCAGCAGCAACCACTATTGTCGTTGCCCGTGAGGACTTCTCTATCCCCGGAGGAGAGCAGCACGATGGCAGCAATCCGCCAGAGCCGGTCGTTCTCGAGAACCGGTTCTTCAATCTATTGCGCGAGAGCAAGCCGGACGTCGTGGTGCTTGACCTGCGCCAAGCGAATGGCGCCGGCGTCGGCATGATCCTCAAGATCCGCCGGCAGAGCAGCGTGCCGATCCTCGTCGTATGCGGTCAAGACAACAGCAACCTACAAGACTACCGATTTGCCGGCGCCGCGGAGTGCATTGCCGGCCCGGTTGACGTCGTCGCGTTCAACGAGGTGTTGCAGCAGATCGTTAGGGTCAACGGACAAGCCCTTCCGGCTTCTCCGCGCGAAGCCGAGGCGATCGAATTCTCCGGCGTCACCTTTAGGCCGCACCAGAACCTGATGATCGGGTCGGAGGGCAAGGCGGTTCACCTGACGACGGCGGAAAGTCTCCTCCTAGCCCATTTCGTCAATAACTCCTGGGAGATCCAGACGCGCAGCGCTCTCGCCGAGGCACTTTATGGTAAGCATCGGCCCGCTACCGACCGGGCAATCGACGTGGTGGTCAACCGGCTGCGCACGAAGTTGCGTTCGCTTGGTGATGCGATGGAACATTTGATAAAGACTGAGTTCCGTCGGGGGTACCGTTTTGTCTGCGACACATCGATTGAGCGATAGGCGGCAGTATCGAGCCTTGACGTCTCTTGGTTCCGGTGGGGGTGCATGAAGCTGTTTCGTTCCGCCCGGCCGGAAGGGTTTGAGCTGGCGGCGGCTCCGGGTCGCGAGATCCGCGTCTTCCAGTCCGAAACCGCCGAAATCCTCGACGGTCCCGAGCCGTTTAAGGCTCGCATCACACTGATCATGCTGGGGGCGATGTTCGCCAGCCTCATCCTGTTGACTTTTTGCATGCGGGTTGACCGTGTTGTGACGTCGGTTTCGGGGAAGATCGTGACGGTTGAGCCGACGGCGGTGCTGGGGGCGCTCGACCCGTCGATCATCAAGACGATCGATGTGCAGGAGGGCGAGCAGGTAAAAAAGGGTCAGCTGCTGGCGACGCTCGACCCGACCTTCACCACCGCCGATGTCGGCGCGCTCAAATCGCAGGTCGCCAACTACGGCGCCGAGGTCGCGCGCTGCCAGGCGGAGCTGGCGCAAAAGCCGTTTGACATGGCGCCCTCGGCCGATCCGGTGGCCAACAGCTTCATCGCCGCGCAGCGCGAGTATTACCTGCAGCGCAAGGCGCAGTTTGACGCCCAGGTGCAGAGCTACAACGACCAGATCGCGCAGTATCAGGCGACCATCGTCAAATACCAGACCGACCAGGCGCGCTATGGCGACCGGGCCAAGATATCGCAAGAGATCGAGCAGATGCGGGCGACCTTGGCCGCCGCCCAGGTCGGCAGCCGGCTCAACCTCTTGGCGGCGACCGACCAGAAGCTGGAGATCGAGCGCGCGCTCGAATTCGACAAGAACGCCACCGCCGAGGCGCAGCACGAGCTTGATGCGGCCAAGTCGACGCGCGATGCCTATATCCAGCAATGGGACGGCCAGGTGAGCCAGGAGCTGGTGACGGCGCAGAGCAACCGCGACGCCGCGGCCGAGCAGCTGACCAAGGCCACCAAGCACCAGTCGCTGGTTCGGCTCGCGGCGCCGGAAGACAGCATGGTGTTGAAGATCGCCAAGCTGTCGCCGCAATCGGTGCTCAACCCCTCCGACCCGCTGCTGTACCTGGCGCCCCTGAAATCGCCGCTGCAGGCGGAGATCAACATCGCCGCGCGCGACATCGGCTTTATCCGGGTCGGCGACGACACGACGATCAAATTGAGCGCCTATGATTTCATCGACCATGGCACGGTCGACGGCAAGGTCAAGTCGATCAGCGAGGGCGCCTTCACCACCGACGACAACGGCGCGCCGACCGATCCGTACTACAGAGTGCGGGTGGCGCTGGGCCGGGTCGCGCTGCGCAATGTGCCGGAGAATTTCCGGCTCGTGCCCGGCATCACCCTCACCGGCGACATCCACATCGGCACCCGATCCCTCTTTACCTATCTGTTCAGCGGCGTCATGCGCGGCGCCGACGAAGCAATGCGCGAACCCTGATGACAGCCACCAATCAACATTCGGCGGCGAATTTCGCGCCCGAACCGGAAAACCCTGTCGGCGCTGTCGGCGGCGACGCAGACCCACTGGCGCACGCGGCACCATATATCGCGCGCCGCATTAATTCGCTCGACCGCACCAAGCCGCGCCGCATGGGCAGAGACCACACGCGGCTAGGCTTACCGGAACAGGTCGGTCGCGTGTCGCCGATTTCCGACCTCGGGCCGTCGCCGCCGGCAACCCTACAGGCGCAGATGGCGACACCGCTGCCCGACAAGGAGATGACGCTCGCCTCATTCCCCACCGCTATCGTCGAGCCCGAGTTCGTTGAGCCGGAGGTTCCGGCACCGGAAATCGAACCGGACGCACCGGACCTGCTCGATCCGGTAGAGGTTCGGGCTGAGGCGACACCCGATCCGCCGATTAAACCTTTCTCAGCTCTCGTGACGCCGTCGCCGGAAGCCGTTACCGAATCACTTCCGGCGATTTCCGAACCGCCCCCGGCCGAAGACGAGCCCGCGGCCATCCTGGACCCAGTACCGGAGCCGGCCTCTGAGTTGCCCGTTGCAACGCCACAACATCGACGCTCGCTCGATGGCATGGGGATGCGCCCGCAACCCGACCCACCGGTCGCCGGCGCGCTCGAGGCATACGAGCGCAGGGATTTTGTCACCGCCTTCGGTCTCTGGTCGGAGGCAGCGCGCTCCGGAAACCGTGAGGCGCAATATCGCCTCGGCCGCCTTTACGCCTATGGCGAGGGCGTCATCGCCAACTCGGCCGATGCCATGGTGTGGTACCGCCGCGCCGCCGAACAGGGCCATGCCGAGGCGCAGCACCAGCTTAGCCTTTTTTATCAATACGGGCGGAGTGACCACGGACCCTGGGCAATGAGCGAATGGTATCGCGTGGCGGCGGGCACCGACAAGGAGGCCGCAGACCGCAACCTGGCGATACTCTTCCCCAATGGTACGGCGGTCGAACCAGACGAGGCAGAAGCGTTCCGCTGGGGACTCGCCGCCGCCGAGCAGGGATATCCCCCGGCGCAAGCCAATGTCGCGATCTTTTATTCGCGCGGGATTGCCTGCGAGATCGATTATGACGAGGCACGCTACTGGTACGAATGCGCCGCGGCAAACGGCAACGCGGAGGGCGAATTCGGTCTTGGCGTGCTGTACGCGAACGGCTTCGGGGTCGAGGTCGAGCTGCTCAAGGCGGCCGAGCACTATCGCAAGGCGGCCGAGGACAACCACGACGGCGCGCAGCTCGCGCTCGGGCTCTTGTATCTGTCCGGCACCGGCGTCGTGCGCGACCCGAATAAGGCCGCGGCCCTATTCGAGCAGGCCGGTGAGCGCGGCAACGCCCGGGCGCGCTTCAATCTCGGGCTGATGCATTGGCACGGCGACGGCATCCCGCAAAACCTGGTCGCCGCGGAAACCTGCTTCCGCCGGGCCGCGCGCGACGGCCATTCGCCGGCGATCATGACACTGGCGCAGATGTACGGCGCCGGCCAGGGTTCGACCGCCAATAAATTCGAAGCCGCGAATTGGTATCGCCTTGCCGCCGAGAACGGGGTTGCCGAGGCGCAATTCGCGGTCGGCACGTTTTATGCCCGCGGCGAAGGCGTCGCGCCCCGTCTGAGCGAGGCGGCGAGATGGTTCGAACTCGCCGCCAAGCAGGGGCACCCGACCGCGCAGTTCAATATCGGCACATTCTGCCTCAACGGCACCGGCGTCGAGCGCGATCCGGTCCGCGCCGCGGACTGGTTCCGAATGGCTGCCGAACAAGGCATGACCCGGGCTCAGGTGAGACTGGCGCAGCTCCACATCGCCGGCGAAGGCGTTGCCGCGGATGCCGCGACGGCCGCGTCCTGGTTGAAGCGTGCGGTCGAAGCGGACGACCTCGACGGCATGATCGCGCTCGCTCAGCTTCATCTCCGTGGCCAGGGCGTGGAGCACGACGTCCCACGTGCCGAAGCATTGATGACCAAGGCGGTGGACCGAAACCATCTTCCGGCGCTGCTTCAGCTCGGTCATTTGCGAATGCAGCAGGGCCAGCGCGACGAGGCGATGAGGCTCTACCGCGCGGCCGGCGAGGGCGGCTATATCGAGGCGCAGCTCTTTCTCGGGCAGCTTTTCCTGCGCGGCCAAGCGGTGCCGCGCAGCGAGGAGATGGCGGCAGTCTGGTTCCGGCTTGCCGCCGAGCAGGGACATGTCGGGGCACAGGTACAGATCGCGATCATGTACTGCACCGGCCAGGGTGTCTCTGTCGACCTTGCCGAGGCGACGAAATGGTATCGCCGTGCTGCCGAGCAGGGCGATCGGCTCGGCCAGTACAATCTGGCGGTGATGCTCGCCAAGGGCGATGGCGTCGAGCAAGATTACGAGCAGGCCTTCGCCTGGTGCATCAAGGCAGCCGAGCAACAACAGCCCGAGGCGCAAATGATGCTCGGCGATCTTTTGGCTTCCGGGCACGGCATCGGCGCAGACCCGGCGGCGGCGCGCCACTGGTACGAAAAGGCGGCAGCGCACGGTCTCGCCGCCGCCCGGGCGCGGCTGGCGAATTTGCGGTGATCGGCTAGCGCTTCAAATAAACCGTGTCGCCCTCGACCCGGCATTCGTAGGCCGGGATATCGGCCGAATACGGGCCATCGATATATTTCCCGGTGCGGATGTCAAACTGCGCAAAATGCAGTGGGCATTCGACGATACAGCCCTCAAGCTTGCCGCGCGACAGCGGCGCGTTGCGGTGACCGCAGACATCGCGCAGCGCGTAAAACCCGCCATCGACATGCGCCAGTACGATGCGCTCGCGCTCAACGGCAACAAAGGTCATCGAGCCAAGGGCGATATCAGCCACCTTGGCGACCGCGACAAAACCTTCCTCCATTGAATTACCCTGTCACCGCGAGAAGCGGAGCGGCGAAGCAATCTCGGCGGGAACGCATTCCCTCATAGGAGATTGCTTCGCTTTGCTCGCAATGACGATCAGGCGGCAGCCGCCAGCTCGAAGCCGAACATCTTCGCGGCGTTGGACGAGGTGATCTTCTGCAGATCCGCGTCGGGCACGCCCTTGAACATGCGCTGGATGAACTGCTGCGAGCGCGGGAAGGTCGCCTCGGCGTGCGGGTAGTCGCTGCCCCACAGCATGTTCTCGACACCGATGTGGTCGCGCAACTGGACGCCGAGATCGTCCTCCATGAACTCGACGAACATGTTCTTCTTCCAGTAGTCGCTCGGCATCAGCCCCTGTTCCGAGCGCCAACCCTTGGTGAAGACCGGGCGCTCGACATAGGTGAAATCCATCTGCTTCAGCCAATGCGGGATCCACGACGCCTCGTGCTCGACCGAGCCGATCTTGAGCCCGGGGAACTTGTCGAACACGCCGGCGAACAGCATCGAGCCGAGCGAATACCGGACCCAATAATCGGTCGTCGACCGGCCGGCGCCGGTGAGTTCTGTCAGGTCCATCGTGAACTCGTTGGCCGGAACGCCGTTGCGCGGCGTGCCGATATGCATGAGCAGCGGGTGTTTGAGCTCCTGCGCGGTCGCCCAGAACTTGTCGTAGATCGGGCTCGAATAGGGCTTGCCGGGCTGCGGCGAGACCGGGATGAAGGAGCCGACGAGACCCATCTTGACCACCCGCTCCAATTCCGCTGCGCCGGCCTCCGGATCGTCGAGGTTGAGCATCGCGATGCCCTTCAGCCGCGCCGGGTTCGCCTTGCAGAAATCGGCGATCCAGTCGTTGTAGACACGGCAGATTTCGTTGAGCAGTTCGGTATCCGGCACGCGATACCAGAAAAGGCCCTGGCTGGGCTGCAGCACCGAGCCCCAGATACCGTCTTCCTCGTTCTCTTCAATCATCGCGCTGGGGGTATAGGCGCCCTTGCGCACGTCTTCCCAGACGCCGAGGAAATCGATCGCCGACGGGTCCTCGAAGCGCTGCCCGGCCTGGATGACCGCACCGAGCGTGCCGACCTGCTGGCCTTCGAGCATCCAGGCGTCGTATTCGCGCCCCGTCGGGGTTTTGCGCCGCTCCATGTGCGGCGCGCGCTGCCGCAACTTCGGCGAAAACCGCTCGGTGTACATGTCCGGCGGCTCGACGATATGGGAGTCCGCCGAAATCAGTTTCCACGACGCCATGCTGACCTCCCTCCTCAATGCCGGCCACTGCCGGGATGTGAACTAGCCGATAGTCGGACGCCTTTCTCTGGGTTCTTGTTGTTTCGCCCTTATTCCGCCGCGTCGCCACCCACCTTGCGCAGCTGCTTGTGAAACACCGGGCCGTACTCGATCCAATGCCCGTCGGCGTCGATTACCGGGCGGCCGAGACAGGACTTGATCTCTCGCGGGCTGAGATGGGCGTTCACGTGGCCTCCTGTCCGGGCCGGACGATCCGCCTGGGAAGTGGCGTGCCGGGTGCTCGGGAGGCGACGGTACGGCGCACTCCCAAGGCCCGTCAAGAAGTCGTAGCGCTGGCTTACTGCGCGGCCAGCGCCTTCCGCTTATTTCACCGCGCTGCCGTCGTAGGGCGCGGCGACCGTCCCGGTCTTGTAGTCGGACGGTTCGAGGATCACCTCGTTCTTGGCGTCCTTGAAGTCGTCGACGGTATTACCCTTGACGCCCTGCCACTGCACCTCCAGCACGCGGGACTTCGACCATTCGCCGTCCTTGCCGAAGCCGATGTCGCCGACAATGGTCTTGAAGCTATTGGCGTGCATGTAATCGGAAACCTTGGCCTGATCGAGGCTCTTCGTCCCCTCGACCGCGTCGCCGAGGATTTGCAGGTAAGCGTAGGCGAAGGGCGCCAGATACCAGCCGAGCGGATCGATGCCCTCTGCCCCGGCCTTGGTCTGATACTCCTTGAGAAAATCGAGGATGCCGGGGAACTGCGTCGTCGGCGCCGGGATCCACCAGTCGTAATCGACGACGCCGTTGAGCTTCGAGCCGAACTGGAGCTTGATCGGCGTGAACTGCAGCCCGACCATGCCGCCGCCGAAGAACCGTGTCTTGAGGCCCGTCTCGGTCGCCGCCCGCAGCATGCCGACCGAGCCCGGCGGGTACGAGGCGACAAAGACCATGTCGGGGTTGGTCGCCTGGATCGCGTGGACGATCGGGGTGAAGTCCGGCGTGCCGGGCGGATAGGTCTTGTCATAGACGATCTCGAGCCCGTCCTCCTTGGCGATGTCGTGGATCGCGCCGGACGCGTTCTTCGGGAACTGAGAATCCTCGGCGAGGATCGCCAGGGTCTTGGGTTTCGGGTTCCCCGCCATCGCCACCTTGAAGAACGGCTCGCAGAAATTTCGCGCCGCGTTCTGCCCGGTCGGCAGCATCGAGAAGTATTTGTCGTAGTGGAATTCCTCGTTCACCGCGAGACCGAACAGGCCGAAGAACATCATGTTGTGCTGGATCGCGATCGGCATCGCCGGGGCGATCTGCGCCGTGCCGTAGCCGGAGACGATGAAGTCGACCTTGTCGACATCGATCAGCTTGGTGTAGAGCGCCGGAACGGTCGCCGGGTTGGACTGGTCGTCGTAGTAGACGAGCTGAACCGGCCGTCCGAGCAGCCCGCCTTTGGCGTTGATGTGGTCGCGCCACATCTCCATCGCCAGGAGAGCCTGCTTGCCGCCGCCGGCGAGACCGCCGGTCAGCGCCATGCCGAAGCCGATCTTGATCGGCTGTTTGTCTTGCGCGCGCGCCGCGGTTGATGCCGCGAAGACGCAGACAAACGCCGCCGCCAGGAACCAAGCGGGCCGCTTTCGGGTCATCTCTCCCCCCTCACATTTTCTTTACACCGCTGCATCCTGGCACGCGAAGCCGGTAAAGACCAGCTTCGCCGAGGCCGCAGCCGGCCGCCGTTAGCCTGCCTTGACCACCACGCTGCCGGCCGCCAGATCGCCGATCCGCTGCTGCTTGGCGGTCGTGCAAACGACGATGAATCCGATGAGATAAAGGGCGAACCCGTCGATGATTCGGAGAACGTTACGGACGATCGCTTCGCGCCACCCGATCGGGGATCCGTCGTCCTTCACGACACGCAACTTGAGCAACAGCTTGCCCACCGTCGCGCCAAACAGCGCCTCCATGACGACGAAATAAACGATCGAGATCACGACGCCGATCAGGGCAGGCGCGCCCGTCAGGTAGAAGCCGTTTTCCGTCGTTTGCCCCGTGAAACTGGCGACGATCCACAAAATAACGAAGGTAATCACCAAATCGATAATCCCCTCGACGACCCGTATTCCCTTGCCGGCATAGTTCATGGCTCTGCTCCGCGTGCAGCTATTTGCCAATTACGTTCATTAACCTCGAAAGAGCTCGCCGTCCACGGGGGTTCTCGCCGGTTGCAAGCCATTGGGCGCAGCAGTGGCGATTTCAAGACGCTTGCTCGTCGAGACATTTCGGGCCTCGACTTTCGTCGGGAAGCGTTCTCTTTATCAGGCGGTTCACCGCCTGATATCCGCCTGTTATCGCCGAAATTAACAGGCGGGGGCTCATCGCCTGTTCTCCATCTGTTGTCGGCGCGAATATCAGGACGCCGAGCCCTCCTGCTTTGAATTTCTGCGCATCCGCGCGCATCGAAAAATCTCATATCAGGTACGGTTGACACAGATGATGTTCTCTATCTGTTCTAGACGTATCGAATTTTCAAGATGCCGCCCCACCTATTTTTCGAGAGGGCGGCGGCGCAGAGGCGCCTAAGGCTCCGCCGCCTCCGTGAGCAGCCCGCGGAACCAGGCCTGGGCGGGTTCGCTGGCGCTGCGGCGGTGCCAGGCCATCGAGACGGTGGCCTGGAGGTCGACCGGGAGCGGGAGCGCGGCGATCTCGGCATGGGCGGCGATGAGGGCCGCGACACGGCTCGGCACGGTGGCGATCAGATCGGAGCGGGCGAGCGCGGCGGGGACGGCGAGATAGGTTGCCACCAGGAGCGCGACGCGGCGGCGCTGGCCGTAATCGACGAGGAGGCGGTCGAGCGCGCCGGTCTGCTGGCCGCGCGGGCTCACCAGCACATGGTTCTGCGCGGCATAGGCCTCGACCGTCAGCGGCGCCTTTATGATCGCGTGGCCCTTGCGCGCCACGACGACAAACGGGTCGCGGAACAGCAGCGTCGTCTCGATCGTCGGCGGCATGTTGCGCAGATGCGCGGCGGCGACGTCGATTGCGCCGCGTTCGAGTTGCTCGGCGGCGTCGGCGCCGTGCACCGACACGATCCGCAAGGTGGCGTGCGGCGCCGCCTGCGAAAACGAAGCGGCGAGCCGGCCGACCAGCGCCACCTCGGCGTATTCGCCCATGCCGGCGGTGAAGGTCGCGGTGCTGGTCGCGGGGTCGAACCCGGCGCCGAGGTTGAGCGCCGCCTCGATCTGCTCGATCGCCGACGATACCAACGGCGCGATCTCGCGTGCCCGCGCGGTCGGCTCCATGCCGCCCGGGGTGCGGACGAAAAGATCGTCGGCGAAAAGGTCGCGCAGCCGCGAAAGAGCATGGCTCATCGCCGGCTGCGACAGGCCGATGCGGCTGGCGGCGCGGGTTACCGCGCGCTCGGCCTGGAGCGCGTCGAAGGCTTTCAGCAGGTTGAGGTCGACGGCCCTGATATCCATGCGGAGAATGCTCTTTATGTCAATAATCGATTTGATAGATGACGGCTGATACGCTCATATGCAAGAAGCGAATTTACTTCCGGAGAGTCATGCGATGGATACCGCACCGCGCCTCAGCCATGTCGGGCTTTACGTCCATGACGTGCCGAAGATGATCGATTTCTACACCAATGTGCTCGGCTTCGTGGTCAGCGACGGCGCCGAGGACGGGCGCATCACCTTCCTGTCGCGCAATCCCTCCGACCACCATCAGGTGGTGCTGGTGCGCGGCCGCGCCACCGAGCACGAGGTGCCGATGGTGCAGCAGGTGTCGTTCAATGTCGGAACCTTGCCGCAGGTGCAGAAGTCGTTCCGCAAGGTGCGCGACGCCGGCTGCGAGGGCATTCGGCCGATCTGCCACGGCAATGCCTGGTCGGTCTATTTCCAGGACCCCGAGGGCAACCAGATCGAGATGTTCTGCGACACGCCGTGGTACGTGCCGCAACCGCTGGGCATCAAGATCGACCTCGACAAGCCCGCCGACACGATTGTCGCCGAGACCGAGGCGTTCTGCCGCGAGCGCGACGGGTTCAAGCCGATCGAGGAATGGCGGGCGGAGATCGCCCAGAAGATCGAGGCCAAGTTGGCGGCGGCGGATTAGCCGCGCCCCCGCTCAACAGGAGAAAGCAGATGACCGAAAACCGGGGCTATCACGCCCATGTCTATTACGACGCCGAGACCAAGCCAAAGGCGGCAAAACTGCGCGAGGCGATGCTGGCTCAGTTCAAATGCGAGCCGGGCGCGTTCAGCGACGCGCCGATCGGGCCGCACCCGATCTCGCAGTTCAACATCACCTTCGAGACGCCGCAGTTCCAGGACATCGTGCCGTGGCTGATGTTCAACCGCGACGGGCTCGATGTGCTGGTCCATCCCTTGAGCGAAAGCAGCTACGACGACCACAGCAAGAACGCGATGTGGCTCGGTACGCCGGTGCCGATGAAACTCGACATCCTGCGGCCGAAATACAGCGATCACCTGCTGCCGACCTCGCAGCGCAGCGCTTGATTTTTTTCGTCATTCCCGCGGAAGCGGGAACCCAGGACAACCGTTCCTTCGCTCGCCCTGGGCCCCCCGCCTTCGCGGGGGTGACGATGGGGAGAAGTTTGCACTAGCATCGCCGAGCACCTTTAAGGAGCCTGCCCATGCCAGCGCGGACCGGTCAGCAGTACATCGAGGGACTGCGCGCGCAGGAGCGCGAAATCTGGCTTGGCGGCGAGCGTGTCCGGGATGTGACCCGGCATAAGGGGCTGTCGGGTGGGGTCAAGGCGATCGCCTCGCTCTACGACATGCAGCACGACCCCAAGCTGAAAAAGGTGATGACCTACAAGTCGCCGACGACTGGCGACCGGGTCGGGCGCTCGTTCGCCAACCCCAAGACAAGCGAGGAATTGGAAGCGCGCAGCCAGATGATGCTCAACTGGGCGCGCACCACCAACGGCATGATGGGCCGCTCGCCCGATTTCATGAACGTGACTTTCGCGGCATGGGGCGCGGCGGCGGATTTCTTTGGCGAGAAGCGGCCCGAGTTCGGCCAGAACATGCGGCGCTATGTCGAGCATCTGCGCGAGGACGATGTCTGCCTGACCCATGCGCTGATCAACCTGCAGCGCGCCCGCAATGTCTCGGGCATGTTCAACCTCCAGGAGGGGACGGCGCTCGAGGTCAAGAAGGAGACCTCGGCCGGGGTCATCGTGCACGGTGCGCGGATTCTCGCGACCTTGGGGCCGCTGTCGGACGAGATCGCGGTCTATTCGCCCCGGCTCGCACGCCACAGCGATACGCACTCGCCCTTCGCGATGAGCTTTTCGATCGATTGCGGCACGCCGGGGCTCAAATTCCTCTGCCGCGACAGCTTCGACCTCGGCCGCTCGCATTTCGACGCGCCGCTCGGCTCGCGTTTCGAGGAGATGGACTGCATCGTCTTTTTCGACAACGTGCTGGTGCCGTGGGAGCGGGTGTTTCTGCTTTACGATGTCGACCGGTTGAACTCCGTGCCGCACGTCACGCACTCGACCGCGCATTCGGCCTTCCAGGGCGCGGCGAAGAACCTCGCCAAATGCGAATTCGTGCTGGGCCTGGCGCTGCTGATGACCGAGGCGCTCGGCAACGCGCACCTGCCGCATGCCGAGGAGCGGATCGGGCAACTGATGCTCTACACCGAGCTGATGCGCTCGTGCATGCGGGCGGCGGAGGCGGATGCCGAGGTCGATCGCTGGGGGGTGATGTGCCCGGCCATCCTGCCGGCGGAAGCGACGCGCAATCTGATGATGACCGCCTATCCGCGGATGATCGAGATCTTGCAGCTCTTGGGGTCGTCGAGCTTCCTGTTGACGCCGTCGGAAAAGGATATGGCGGGTCCGCTGGCGCCGCAGATCGAGCAGTATCTCGCGACCGACAAGATCGCCGCGAAGGACCGGGTGAAGCTCTTCCGCCTGGCGTGGGATGTCGCGGGCAGCGCCTTCGGCAGCCGCCAGGTGCTCTACGAGCGGTTCTTCGCCAGCGACCCGCTGACCCGCGCGCGGGCGATGGCGGCGGTCTACCCGAAAGGGCCGGTCATGGAACGGGTACTCGACTTTTTGGGGAAGAGTGAGGAAGCGTGATAGGAATTGAGTGAGCGGTTTTAGCCCGTCTTTCCCGCGAAAGCGGGAACCCAGGGTAAGCGACCCGACAGTCGCCCTGGGGCCCCGTCTACGCGGGGGCGAGGAGATAAAGACAGCCCGAAAGGAGAAACCGATGGCCAAGCGACCGATGTATCTGGGGCACGTCAACATCTACGTACGCAACGCCGAGAAGTCGAAGGAGTGGTACGAGAACCTGCTCGGCCTGCATTGCTACGAATACCGGCCGGGCTGGGCGGCGTTCATGTCGGCCGACACCGAGCAGTCACACGAAGTCGCGGTGATGCAGCTCGGCGACGACGCGCCGCTGCAGCAGCGCCGGCAAGTCGGGCTCAACCACATGGCCTGGCGGGTCGAGAGCCTCGACGACCTCAAGGATTTCTACGCGCGGATCAAGGAACAGAATCAGCCGATCGACCACATCGCCGATCACGGCATCTCGCTCGGCATCTACCTGCGCGACCCGGACGGCAACGGGGTCGAGGTCTATTACGAGATGCCCCGCGCGGAATGGCCGGTCGATTATCACGTGTTCTCGCGCGACAAGGTCGGCCGCGGCCGTTTCCCCGGTCCGTGGGACGCCGAGATGGTCGAGCAGCTCCCAGTGCCGCAGCCGGCGGCGGCGGAGTAGTTACCCTCACGCATAAGTCCCTCTCCGCCCTAGGGGCGGAGAGGCTAGGTGAGGTGGGGATTCCAGGCCGTCGCCGTATTCCCACCGCACCCTCCCAGCGCTCCGCGCTGGGCCCCTCCCTCTCCCCCCAATGGGCGGAGAGGGTTATTGTTTGCGTGAAGGGGAGATTTGCATGCGCACACACAAGATCGCTGCGTTGGGCGGCGACGGGATCGGGCCGGAAGTGGTCGAGGCCGGGCTCGAGGCGCTGGCGGTTTGCGCCGAGCGCGACGGCGGGTTCGCGCTCGCTGTCGAGCGCTTCGACTGGGGCTCGGATTATTACAAAAAGCACGGGGTGATGATGCCGGCGGACGGCGCCGACCGGCTGCGCGGGTTCGACGCGATCCTCTTCGGCGCGGTCGGCGCACCCGGCATCCCCGACCACATCACGCTGTGGGGCCTCAGGCTCTCGATCTGCCAGCCGCTCGACCAGTACGCCAATGTCCGGCCGACCCGCATCCTGCCCGGCATCACCAGCCCGCTGCGCGCGGTGTCGGGGCCGGAGCTCGACTGGGTGATCGTGCGCGAGAACTCGGAGGGCGAATACGCCGGGGTCGGCGGCCGAGTGCATCAGGGCATGGAGATCGAGACCGCGACCGACGTGTCGATGATGACCCGCACCGGCGTCGCGCGGATCATGCGCTTTGCGTTTGGCCTCGCGCGGTCGCGGCCGCGCAAGCTGCTGACCGTCGTCACCAAATCCAATGCGCAACGCCACGCGATGGTGATGTGGGACGAGATCGCCGCCGAGGTCGCGACCGAATTTCCCGACGTAACCTGGAACAAGATGCTGGTCGACGCGATGACAATGCGCATGGTGATGCGCCCGCAATCGATCGACACGATCGTCGCGACCAACCTCCACGCCGACATCCTATCCGACCTAGCGGCGGCACTCGCCGGGTCGATCGGCATCGCGCCGACCGCCAACCTCAACCCCGAGCGCACCGCGCCGTCGATGTTCGAGCCGATCCATGGCTCGGCCTTCGACATTGCCGGCAAGGGCATCGCCAACCCGATCGGCACCTTCTGGACCTGCGTGATGCTGCTCGAGCATATCGGCGAGAAACCGGCGGCCGCGCGGCTGATGCGCGCGATCGAGCGGGTGACGGCCGACAAGGCGCTGCACACGCCCGACCTCGGCGGCCAGGCGACGACGATACAAGTAACCGCGGCCGTCTGTGCGGCGCTGCGTCAGGCGAACGACTGATAGTAGAGTGAACCACCCCGGCGAAGGCTAAAAACGCCGCGCGTAAAGCAGGAACTCCTTGTTCCCGGCCGGCCCAGTGATCGGGCTTTCGGTCAGCCCGACCACCTCCCAACCCCGCGCCGCGACCCAAGCGGCCGCGGCCTCGCACACGGCGCGGTGGATTTCGGGGTCGCGCACCACGCCGCCTTTGCCGACGGCGCCGGGTCCCGCCTCGAATTGCGGCTTCACGAGCGCGACCAGTTGCGCGCGCGGCTTCGTGAGCGCGAGCGCCGCCGGCAGCACCGTCGCGAGGCCGATAAAGCTCGCGTCGCAGGTCACGAGATCGACCGGCTCGCCGATCCGCTCGGCGGTCAGATAGCGGGCATTGACCCCGTCATGCACGATGACGCGCGAATCCTGCCGCAGCTTCCAAGCGAGCTGGCCGCGCCCAACATCCACCGCATGGACCCGCGCCGCTCCCTTGGTCAGCAGCACATCGACAAAGCCGCCGGTCGACGCGCCGATATCGAGCGCGACCAATCCGATCGCATCGATCGCGAAATGCTCGAGCGCATGCGCCAGCTTGATCCCGCCACGCGATACCCAGGGATGGTCGCGCCCGCGAACCTCGATCTCGACGCTGTCCGCCAGCGTCTCGCCGGCCTTGTCGATGCGCCGCTCGCCGGCATAGACCACACCAGCGAGGATCAGCGCCTGCGCCTTGGCGCGGCTTTCGGCGAGCCCGCGCTCGACGAGCAGCTGATCGGCGCGGTGCTTCGTTGGCGTGAGTTACGCCCGCACCGGGGCTTCGACCACCTCGCGTCCGAGCGCGGCGAGCGCGGTGGCAACGATGTGCTTGGCGTTAAGCCCGGCGACCTCGTACTGCGCGGCCTGGGAATCGTGGTCGATAAAGACGTCCGGCAGGCACATCTGGCGGATTTTGAGGCCCTGGTCGAGCTGACCGGTCCGCGCCAGGTAATGCAGCACAAAGCTGCCGAACCCGCCGACCGCGCCTTCCTCAATGGTGATGACAACCTCGTGTTCGCGCACCAGCCGGTCGATCAGCTTGGTGTCAAGCGGCTTTGCGAAGCGCGCATCGGCGACCGTCGTCGACAGCCCGTAAGTACCGAGCTCCTGCGCCGCCTTCAAGCATTCCTGCAACCGCGCACCGTAGGACAGCAGCGCGATGGTGGTGCCTTCCCTCACGATGCGGCCGCGGCCGATCTCGAGCGGCACGCCGCGCTCGGGCATCTCGACGCCGACGCCGTCGCCACGCGGGAAGCGCAGCGCCGAGGGGCAATCATCGATCACCACCTGGGTCGAGACCATATGGACGAGCTCGGCCTCGTCGGCCGCCGCCATCAGCACAAACCCCGGCAACGCACCGAGATAGCCGATATCGAACGACCCGGCATGGGTCTGCCCGTCATTGCCGACCAGCCCGGCGCGGTCGAGAACGAAGCGCACCGGCAGTTTCTGGATCGCCACGTCGTGGACGACCTGGTCGTAGCCGCGCTGGAGGAAGGTCGAGTAGATCGCCGCGAACGGCTTCATGCCCTCAGCCGCCAGCCCGGCGGCGAAGGTCACCGCATGCTGTTCGGCGATGCCGACATCGAAGGTGCGTTTCGGAAATTTGTCGCCGAAGCTATTGAGCCCGGTGCCCGACGGCATCGCCGCGGTGATCGCGACGATCCGCTCGTCGGCCTCGGCCTCCTTGATCAGCGACTTGGCGAAGACGCCGGTATAGGACGGCGCCTTCGACGCCGACTTGGCCTGGGTGCCGGTGACGACCTCGAACTTGGCGACCGAGTGCCACTTGTCGTCGGAATTCTCCGCCGGCTTGTAGCCGTGGCCTTTCTCGGTCACGACATGGATCAGAACCGGGCCGGTCTCCTTGGCGTCGCGCACATTCTTCAAGACCGGCACGAGATGGTCCATGTTGTGCCCGTCGATGGGGCCGACATAGTAGAAGCCCATCTCCTCGAACAACGTGCCGCCGGTCACGAAACTGCGCGCCAGCTCCTCGGCGCGGCGCGCGGCGACCTCGAGCCGCTTCGGCAGGAAACGCCCGACCTCGCCCGCGAGATGGCGCAGCGAGCGGAACGATTTCGACGACAAGAGCCGCGACAGATAGAACGACAGCGCGCCGACCGGCGGGGCGATCGACATATCGTTGTCGTTGAGGATGACGATCAGGCGCGAGTCCATCGAGCCGGCGTTGTTCATCGCCTCATAGGCCATGCCGGCGCTCATCGCGCCGTCGCCGATGACCGCGATCACGTCGCGCGTGTCGCCCTTGAAGTCGCGCGCGATCGCCATGCCGAGCCCGGCGGAGATCGATGTGGAGCTGTGCGCCGCGCCGAACGGGTCGTATTCGCTTTCCGAGCGCTTGGTGAAACCCGAAAGCCCGCCCCCCTGGCGGATGGTGCGGATGCGGTCGCGCCGTCCGGTCAGGATCTTGTGCGGATAGGCCTGATGGCCGACATCCCAGATCAGCTTGTCGTCGGGCGTGTTGAAGACATAGTGCAGCGCGACGGTCAGCTCGACGACGCCGAGCCCGGCGCCGAAATGCCCGCCGGTGATCGACACCGCATCGATCAGCTCGTTGCGCAGTTCGTCGGCGACCTGGCGAAGATCGGACTCCGGGAACTGACGCAAATCCGCCGGAACGTCGATCTTATCGAGCAACGGTGTCCGGTTGGAAATGCGGGGGCTCTGCGATTGATCCAAGCTGCACGCTCCTCACGTCCGGCGGTCGATGACAAATCGCGCCACCTGTCGTAAAAGTTCCGCTCTTTGCTCAAACAAATCAAGATGGGCCACGGCCTGGCCGATCAAAAGCTCGGCCTGAGCCCGCGCCCGCTCCACGCCAAGTATCGAGACAAACGTGGCTTTTCCGGCCGCGGCATCGGCTCCGACGGGCTTGCCAGTTTCCTCCGCGGAGCCTTCTACGTCCAGTAGATCATCGGCAATCTGGAATGCAAGGCCGAGGTTGTGCGCATATCCCCTGAGCGCCAGGCGCAGCTCGTGCGGCGCCTTGGCGAGGATCGGCCCCGCTTCGCAGGCAAACGCGATCAGCGCGCCGGTCTTCATCCGCTGCAGCCGGGTGATCGCGCCGATACCGAGCGTCGTCGTCTCGGCGATCAGATCGATCATCTGGCCGCCGACCATCCCCGCGGAGCCGGCCGCCGCCGCCAGCGCCGCCACCAGCTCGCAGCGCACCGACGGGCTGCCATGCGTGTCCGGGTGCGACAGCACCTCGAACGCCATCGTCAGGAGGCCATCGCCAGCGAGCACCGCGGTGGCCTCATCGAACGCCTTGTGGCAGGTCGGCCGGCCGCGCCGCAAATCGCTGTTGTCCATCGCCGGCAGATCGTCGTGGATCAGCGAATAGGCATGCACCATCTCGATCGCCGCCGCGACCTGGAGCGCACTGGCGCGCGCGACCCCGAACAACCGCGCGCTCGCCAGCACCAGCAGCGGCCGCAGCCGCTTGCCCGGCGCGAGCGCGGAATAGCGCATTGCCTCGTAGACCCGCGCCTCAAGCCCCGGCGGTGCTTTCAACAGTGCATCCAGCACGGAATCGGTCAGTCCCACCGTCACGGCCGCCGCCTCGTCGACGGTGGCCGTATCGGGCCACAAGCTCTCGGTCAAAATGCGCTTCGCCCCCTTTTCAATCGAGCTTTGCCGGCTCGACCGTCACCGCGCCGTCCGGCGCGATGACGATGCGGTCGACCCGTTGCTGCGCCTCGTTGAGCTTTTTCTCGCAATGCCGCTTCAGTTGCGCGCCGCGCTCATAGGATTGGATCGCGTCGTCGAGCTTGACCTGGCCGCTTTCAAGACGGCGCACGATGCCTTCGAGCTCGGCCAGCGCATCCTCGAAACTCATCGCCGCAATATCGTCGGGCAGCGTCGTCGCTTCGCTCATTCGAATCCCGGATTATACGGACATCAGCACGCGGACATGGGCGGCGGCACTCGCGCCGAGCGCAACGAGATCATAGCCGCCCTCGAGGGTCGATACCACCCGCCCGGCGGCATGGCGCCGCGCAATCTCCAAAAGCTGCTCGGTGACCCAGGCGTAATCCGCCTCGTCGAGCAGCAATTGCGCGAGCGGGTCGCTGCGATGCGCGTCGAACCCGGCGGAGATCAGTAGCAGCTCCGGCGCGAACGCATCAAGCGCCGGCAGCAGCGTCCGCGTCATGCCCAAACGGAACGCCTGCGATCCCGACATCGGCGGCAGCGGCACATTGACGATATTGCCGGCGGCGCCGGTCTCGCTCGCCGATCCGGTGCCCGGATAGAACGGCGATTGATGCGTCGACCCATAGAACAGGCCGCCATCGTCCCAGAAGCAATCCTGCGTACCGTTGCCGTGATGCACGTCGAAATCGACGACCGCGACGCGCGATAGCCCGTGCACCTGCCGCGCCCGCAGGGCGCCGACGGCGATATTGTTGAACAGGCAGAACCCCATCGCCCGACTTGGGCAGGCATGGTGGCCGGGCGGCCGCACCGCGCAGAACGCGTTGTCGGCCTCGCCGGCTATCACCGCATCGACCGCGGCCGCCACCGCGCCGGCGGCACGCAGCGCCGCCTCGCCTGACTGCGGCGACATCACCGTGTCGGCGTCGATCGCGACATGCCCCGCGCTCGGCACCGCCTCCAACAGCCGCTCGACAAAAAGCTGCGGATGGACGCGCGTCAGATCCTCGATCGTCGCCGCCGGCGCCTCGCGCCGCTGCAGCGCGGCGAATTCGGGCGCCGCCAGCGCATCGAGCACCGAGCGAAGGCGGGCCGGCGTCTCGGGATGGTATTGGCCGGGGTCGTGCTCGAGGCACGAGGAATGGCTGTAGAGCAGGGTCGTCATCGATACTCGCGGGCTACGTCCCACCGTACTCTTACATGTTTCAACGCCGGCGGAAGGCAAGAATTGCGATGGAGGCCCAGCCGAGAATGAAGGCGGCGCCGCCGAACGGCACCAGGTAGGCGAACTGCCGAATGCCGGTCGCGGCATGCGCGAACTGGGCGAGGCTGAACAGCACGATCCCCGCGGCAAAGCACCAGCCGGCAAGAAAGGCAGCGCCGCGCCGCGGCTCGCGGCCTTGCGCGACGCCGATCAGCGCGAGCAACGCCGCGGCATGAATCATCCCGTAAAGCGCGCCATTGGTGAGCAAGGTATGGATATCCGGATCGTCGCCGAGATGCGCCGCCGCGGCGCCGGCGATGACCGACGCCGCTCCCCCGAAACCGGCGATAAACAGCCACAACCGTATCATTCTGCCCCGCCCCCCTCGGTGAGCATCGAGCGCAGCATCGCCACGGTCTGCTGCGCGATAGTGTCTTCCGCGAAGCCGGCGACGACGCGCCGCCGGCCGGCTTCGCCCATCCGAGCGCGCAGCGCCGCATCCGCGGCGAGCGTCGCGATCGCCTCGGCCAGCGCGGCGACATCACGCGGCGGAACGAGAAGCCCCGTCTCGCCCGGCGCCACGACCTCCCGGCAACCCGGCATGTCGCTTGCCACAATAGGCCGGGCGCAGGATGCCGCTTCGAGCAGCGCTTTTGGCACGCCCTCGCCATAGCTCGACGGCAGCAGCGCGATCACCGCCCGCCGCCAAATAGCGCGCACGTCGCCGACATGGCCGAGCCATTCGATGCCGGGCTCGCGCGCCAGCGTGGCAAGCTCGGCGTCGCTCAGCGAATCGCGACTGTCCGGGTCGGCGGCGCCGGCGAGGATCAGCTTGATGGCCTGCCCCTCGGCGCGCAGTTTTCGCACCGCCGCGACCGCGTCGAGCACGCCCTTGCTGCGTAGCATGCGGCCCACCAGCGCCGCCGCGAGCGGCATCTCCACCGGCTGGGGCAGCGCCGAGAAATGTTGGATATCCACCCCCGAACCGAGGATCACCGCAATGCATTGGGGATCGATGCCGAACCCAATGAGGGCGGTCCGGTTTTCCGGGTTCTGCACGATGATGCGACCCTTGCCGGCCGCGAGGCGCAGCGCCCAGGCGAGCAGCCGCTTCTTCCAGCCGGCACCGCCGGCGTCGCCGGTGAACTCGATCCCCAACCCCATCACCGCGGACACCACGGCAGCTCGGATAAACGCCAGCCGCGCTGCCAATCCGCCGAACAGCACCGGCTTCAGCGCGACGTGGTAAACGATATCGGGCCGTTCGCGGCGATAGAGGCCGACGATCTCGGCCAGCGCGCGCAAATGGCCGAAAATCCCGTCGCCGCGCCGCTTCCAGCGCAGCTTATGCAGCGCGAAGCCCTCGGCGCGGATTTGGTCGCCATGCTCGCGCACCCGCGTCGCGACCGCGACCGCGAACCCCGCATCGCGCGCCGCCCGCGCCACCGGCAGGCGATGGGAGCAGAAATACCAATCCTCGGTGACGAGAAAGAGCAGCTTTGGTTGTGGGCGCGTCTCTGCCACCTCGGCAGCTCAGGCAGGCGGCAGGGATAGAGCAAGCCGAAAAACCACTTAAGTCCCCCTCCCCCGTCCCCGGACCTGATCCGGGATTGACCTGGGGGTCTACGTCTTTATTGCTAAATGTTGGGTAGAAGACGTGGATGGCGGGGTCAAGCCCGGCCAAGGGGCAAAAGGATCGTGGCGCGCATTCTTGTCACCGGAGCCGGCGGCTTTATCGGCAGGGGCCTCTGCCCGACGCTCGCCGCACGCGGTCACGCGGTCGTTGCCGGACTGCGCCGCGCCGCGTCAGTGGAGGGAGCCGAGCCACTCGTCCTCGGCGACATCGGCCCGACGACCGACTGGGCGCGGGCGCTCGACGAGGTCGACATCGTCATCCACTTGGCGCAACGAGCCCACGCCGGACCCGATCCAGCAGCGCTTGTCGCCGAACCCGCAACAGTCTCCTCACTCGCCCGCGCGATGGCCATGGCCGGCGTGCGGCGGCTGATTCTGGTTAGCTCGATCAAGGCAATGGGCGAGGGGACCGCCCGCGGCCGCCCGCTCCGCCCCGATGACGAGCCACGGCCGGAAGACTATTATGGCCGCACCAAGCTCGCTTCGGAGCGAGCGGCGCGTGCGGCCGCCGCCGATGGCGGCATCGAATTCGTCGTGATACGACCGCCGCTCGTTTACGGTTTCGGCGTGAAGGCTAATTTCGCCGCGCTAATCCGTCTCGCGGCGAGCGGGCTGCCACTGCCCTTCGGCGCGCTCGACAATCGCCGCAGTCTCATCTTCCGCGACAACCTGGTCGACCTGTTGGCAATCGCTGCGACCCATGAGGCCGCCACCGGCATGACCCTCCTGGCGCGCGACGACGCGGATTTTTCGACGCCGGACCTCATCCGCTCGCTGGCCGACGGGCTCGGCAGCAGGGCGCGGCTCTTTCCGGTCCCCGCAGCGCTCTTCGCGGCGCTCGGCCCGCTGCCGGTCATCGGACCGCTTCTATCTCGGCTGACCGGCTCATTGCAGGTCGACGACAGCGCCACTCGCGCGGTGCTTGGCTGGGCGCCGCCCGTCCCCGCCGCGGCGGCGCTGCGCGAGACGGCGCGTGCATTCGCCGCCGGTCTGTAATTTTCGGCGCGCCCGCATTATATCGCAGGCCCGAACCCGATTGCCTGAGAGCGCCCGCCCATGCCGAGCTTTGATGTCGTCTCCCGCATCGACCTTGCCGAGGTCGACAACGCCGTCACCGGCATCGACCGCGAGATCGCCACGCGCTTTGACTTCAAGGGCAGCAAATGCTCGGTGAAGCGCGACGAGGGCACGATCAATCTCGTCGCCGACGACGACCTGAAGCTAAAGCAGATCCATGAGCTGCTGAAGGTGCACCTGACGCGGCGCAAGGTCGATCCGGCGGCGCTCGACTTCAAGACGCCGGAAAAAGCGAGCGGCAACACGCTGCGCCAGGTGGTGATGCTGCGGCAAGGGGTCGACGCCGAGCTCGCCCGCCGCCTGGTGCGCGAGATCAAGGACAGCAAGCTGAAGGTGCAGGTCGCGATCCAGGGCAGCGAGCTGCGCGTCACCGGCAAGAAGCGCGACGACCTTCAGGCGGCGATCACGGTGATGCGCGGGCTCAAGATCGAGCAGCCGCTGCAGTACCTCAACTTCCGCGAATAACGTCGCGCCGCGCGCCCGCGCTTGATCCACGGCGCGCCAGAAGCTATCTAACGCGCCTGCCTCGGGTCCCCTTCGTCTAGAGGCCCAGGACACCGCCCTCTCACGGCGGTAACAGGGGTTCGAATCCCCTAGGGGACGCCAATTTTTTCAAAGACTTACCGGCCGGATCGAAAATCGGTGTCAAGTTTGTGTCAAGTGCAGCAGGAAAACGCTGATAAACAGCTATGTGTCGCGCGAGCTGGCGACGGCTTGGGCCGCACGGTCCGCCGCAAATGCCCGTTGAATAGATGTTAACCGACCGCCCGCATGCTTAGAGCATGAGCACTGTTGATGCGGATCAGAAACCGGCGGAGCACAAGCGCCGTAGCCTGATTATGTATATTTGGTGGATGCATCACTATCCAGGCAAAGATTGGTCAAAAGAAGAGCGTTGGCTAAGAATGACGGTGTACGCAGTTGCAATTTTTCCTATGAGTGGGCTGCTCGGCGTACTTGATAGTGTACTTAAGCTTGCCGGAGTGGAATTCCACTGGGCCGCTTTTTTAAGCTTCATGCCATCATGGATCGGAGGACTATTCGTTTCTCGCTGGCTCTGCGGTTTGTTGTGGCCTGCCCGCGTCCGCAAGGCTGAAGAGAACGCAGCCAAACGCTACGGCGATCGGCCCGTGAATTGGTGACGCCGGAAACAAAGGCATGTCCGGCGGGATCAGCGTCGAGCCGTTCGTAGAGCCACTGCCAGTCACTGCTTACATTTTAGGTATCAAGCGATGAGAAGGATATTCGCCTATTTGTTTATCTTAATCGGTGCAAGTTCGGGATTTGGATGGCTTTATATGTTCGAATATTACGCGGCAACGAGCCCCGCAACATCAGTACCCGGACATCACAAAATAATAGAAATGAGTAATCATGGGAATATATTTTATATTGATGAAAATCAAAGCCAGATACTATGGCACTTTACACTTGCGACCTTTGTTTTTCTTCCTATCGGCGGTATTTTTCTGAAAAAATGAACACGCGTCCCCCCCCCCATCGACGCCGCCGCAAACCATTACATCGATCGCTTTAGATCGCATTTCACGGATCAAATCATTTATTACAAACCCACAATTTTCGGACCCAGTGGCTTTGGTGGTGGTGCTGGCTTTTATATTAGTGGGAGCTGGCCCGTCATTCCCCACATCAGCTTCCAGGGAAGGCCGACCATTAGGCTCGCAACGAATAGGGTAATACTGCGCAAGCAGGAACCGTTGCCGGGTGTCCATCATCCACCTTCGGAGCGCTTTTGGTTCAGCTTAGATAAGATCGCTGAAGCGTCAAGCAACTGCAACGCGAATTAAACATAAGCTACAAGAGCGCGCGGCTCATGTTTCATCGTGTGCGTGAGGCCATGTTGCAAGAGCCCTTGGCTGGAATGCTCGGCCAGGGCGGCGGCATTGTTGAACTCGACGAAACTTATGTGGGTGGCAAAAAACGCAACAATCTTCACGCTAATCGTATGGCCGACGCCGGACGCAAGACCGCCGTTATGACCTTGATTGACCGCGAGGGAGAGGCAAAAGCCGTCGTTGTGCCGAATACCCGCAAGGGTACGCTACAAGGTTACAAAGCCTATCGTGGATAAATCCGCTAACCATCGTGACCGAGCCGCCTACGACAACGTAAAGCCTTCGTAGCCGCGCGCCACGACATCCGCGCAGATCTTGCGATAGCGCACCATGCCACCGGCATAGGGCATGAACACCCGCGGCTTGCCGGGGATGTTGGCGCCCAGGTACCAGGAATGCTTGGCGAGCGGCAGCACGGTCTTGTGGGCCATTTCGTTGACCTCCGTGACCCATTTGTCGACCGCGTCGGCTCGCGCCTCGATGCGTTCGAGCCCGCTGTCATTCAGGTGCTTGATGCAGTCGGTGATCCAATCCGCGTGCTGCTCGATCGCGACCGGCATGTTGCACAGCACCGACGGGCTGCCGGGGCCGGTGATCGTGAACAAATTCGGGAACCCCGCCACCTGCAGGCCGAGATAAGTGATCGGTCCCGCCTCCCACGCGTCCTTCAATGCCACCGCGCCGCGCCCGCGAATATCCATGCGCAGCATCGGCCCGGTCATCGCATCGAAACCGGTGGCGAAGACGATGATGTCGACCGGATATTCGGCCTCGGTCGTGCAAATCCCGGCGCGGCTGATCCGCTCGATCGGCGCTCCGCGCAGATCGATCAGCGTGACGTTCGGCCGGTTG
Organism: uncultured Alphaproteobacteria bacterium; assembly: GCA_963712835.1. GTDB lineage: Bacteria > Pseudomonadota > Alphaproteobacteria > ATCC43930 > CGMCC-115725 > DATARH01. Next base: position 230,077 of record CAVQJJ010000007.1, read on the forward strand.
TAGGTCTCGAAGTAATTGGTATCGATCGGCGGGCGCTTCGCCGCATAGGGATGGTCGATGTCGGAGAGGACCGCTGCGGTCTTGGGGTCTTTCACGATCGAGCGAATCTTGTGCTTGACGAAATCCGCCGCGGTGTCGTTCGCGTTCTTGTCGGTCATCATGTCGTAGAACGCCGCGCGGAATTGCAGCCCGCCGCGCTCCCACGCCGCCTCGTAGATCTTCTCGCGCTCTTCGGCCGGGGTCTCGAGCGCGCGCCGGTCTTCAATCCGGAACCCCATGCCATTGATGGTTTCGCGCGTGATGTCGCGGATATCGCCGGCGTGGTCTTTGACGTACTGCTTGAACTCGGCGCTGAGCGGCGCGTTGCGGGCCGGCACCGAATAGTTCGCGGTGCGCTGGAACACGGTCAGATGCTTTGCCGAGGTGGCGATGACCGGCGCCGCCTGGATGCCGGTCGAGCCGGTGCCGATCATGCCGACCGTCTTGCCGGTGAAGTCGACCCCGTCATGCGGCCACTGGCCGGTGTGGTACCAGTCGCCGGCGAAATCTTCGAGCCCGGGGAATTTCGGCACGTTCGCGGTCGAGAGGCAGCCGACGGCAGTGATCAGGAACTTGGCGACGTATGTCTCGCCGGCCTCGGTGCGCACCTGCCAGCGGTTCGCCGCCTCGTCATAGGCCGCGGCGACGACGCGGGTGTTGAACCGGATGCTGCGCTTCAGGTCGAACCGGTCGGCGACGAAATTCAGGTAGCGCAGGATCTCGGCCTGGCCCGGATAACGTTCCGACCATTCCCATTCACGCATCAGCTCGGGCGAGAACGTGTACCAGTAGACATGGCTTTCGGAGTCGCAGCGCGCCCCAGGGTACCGGTTCCAATACCAGGTGCCACCGACCCCGCCGCCCGCCTCCAGCGCCTCCGCCGACAAGCCGAGCCGGTCGCGCAGGCAAAGGAGCTGATAGAGCCCCGCGAACCCGGCGCCGATCACCAGCGCGTCGAGCTCGATCGTCCCGCTGCGCGCGTCACTCGCATGAACCATCGTATCGTGTGGCATCACTCAACCTATTGAAACAATTTGCATCTGCTTCTAACGACCCGCCCGCACCAGGCGGCCGGGGCGGGCGCCGGTCTCCTCACTGTTCTCGAAAACCGGGGTTCCGGCGACGAGGGTCGCGCGGTAGCCGTCGACGCGCTGCACGAGGCGGCGGCCGCCGGCGGGCAGGTCGTGGACGATCTCGGGCTGGTGCAGGCGCAGCCGATTGAAGTCGATGACGTTGACGTCGGCGCGCAGGCCGGGTTTGAGCCGCCCGCGGTCGTGGAAGCCGAAGAAATCGGCGGTCTCGCTGGTCTGCATCTTCACCAGCTGCGGCAGCGGTAGGCCGGGGCCGCGCTTGCGATCGCGCGCCCAGTGGCTGAGCATGTAGCTCGGCAGGCCGGCATCGACGATCTGGCCGCAATGCGCGCCGCCGTCGCCAAGGCCGAGCAGCGTGCCGGGATCGACCAGCAGCTGGCGGATCTGCTCGTGATCGCCATGGACGTAGCCGACGACCGGGAAGAAGAGGAAATGGTCCTCGCCCTCGGTCAGGTAGTCGTAGGCGACTTCCTGCGGCGTCAGGTTGCCGCGCGCGGCGATGGCGGCGATGCTCTTCTCCGGCGCCGGCTCGTAATCCGGGGTCGCGCCGGCCATCACGAACATGCGGTCCCAGCGCGTCGCGACAAAGCGGATGAACTGGCCCTGCCGATTGAGCTCGGCCTCGGACGGCGGCTCGGCGAGGATCGCGGCGCGCATCTCGGGGTCGCGCAGCCGCGCCCAGCGCTCCGCCGCCGGCAGGGTATCGAGCGCGCGATATGCCGGGCGGAAGGTGAATGGGTTCATCGAGGTGTTGTGGCCGAGGATGACGCCCACCGGCCGGCCGGCCACCTGGGCGGTGATGCTGGCGCCTTGGGCGCGGGCGGCGTGAACGCCGGTCATCAACCGCTTCCAGCGCTCCGGGTCTGTCGGCCGGTCGGTCAGGAGGAACCACACCGGGCGGCGCGTCTCCTTCGACAGCTTGGTCATCCAGGCGAGCTCGCGCGCTTCGTCCATGAAATCGCTGTTCATGCCAAATGCGCCGCGGCCGACGCTGCCGAGCGCCCGGCCGATACCGAACAGCTCAGCCTCCTCGGCGAAATGGCCGGGGACGAGCTCACCGGTCTTGGTCTTGTGCGAATAGGTGCGCGACGTGGTGAAGCCGAACGCACCCGCCGCGAGCGCCGCCTCGGTTAGCCGGTTCATCTCGGCGATGTCATCCGGTGTGGCGGCTTCGCGGTTGATGGCGCGCTCGCCCATCACATAGACGCGTAGCGGATGATGCGGAATCTGTGCGGCGACATCGATCGTACGCGGCATGCGGTCGAGCGCGTCGAGAAAGTCCGGAAAGCTCTCCCACTCCCAGTTCAGCCCTTCGTGCAGCGCCGTGCCGGGAATATCTTCGACCGCTTCCATGAGGTCGATGAGGCCGGTGCGATGCTCCCTGCGCACCGGGGCGAAGCCGACACCGCAATTGCCGAAGAGGATCGTCGTGACGCCATGCCAGGATGACGGCGCCAGCACCGGGTCCCAGGTCGCCTGACCATCGTAATGGGTATGAACATCGACCCAGCCGGGGGTAACGAGCAGGCCATTCGCATCGATTTCGCGCGCGCCCACGCCCGCCTTGCCGCCAACTTCCGTCAGCTTGCCGCCGTCGATCGCGATATCGCCGGCAAAGGCTTCGGCGCCGGTGCCGTCGAGGATCGTGCCGCCGCGAATGACGATGTCGTGCATGGTTTCGTCCCGAAAGTATGCTTACCTTACTACCCATAGCATGCGCTCTCGGCGGTGATCCCGCAATCGCAGGCGCCCCGCGATGCACCGGGGGGCGGCATGACCTGCACGCAAGTCGGAGCGTGGAGGTATTCCTGGAATGCGGCCGCCGCCTCGTGATACCGGGAGGCCAAGCACCGTGATTCTGGAGATGATCGACCGACCATGACCGGGTTCCCCGACGCTGCCGCCTGGCGCGACGCCTGTGCCGCCGACGCGGTTCTCGGCACGTGGGCCGGGCCGTGGCCCACGTGTAAGATGGTGGGACGTGACGCCCAGGCGGTGGCGACGTTGCTGGTCGAGCTGGGCCGGCGCACAGCGCTTGCCGGCAACAACTACTTTCGCGCCCGCGCCTATCTGCGCGCCGCCGACAGCCTTTTGGCCCTACCGGAACCGCCGGAGCGGGTGATCGCGGAAAACCGGCTGCGGCAGCTCCCCGGCATCGGCGAGACGATCGCGAACGAGCGGCGGGTTGAAATCCGGCCGTCGATGGGTGCTGGTCTTCGACCGTCCGGCGCTACACGGTCGGGGGGCGGCGCGTCCCGTTAGGCCGCTTCGGTCATTTCGCGTTGGAGGGCGAGGACCGTGCGCTCGAACTCGATATGGATGCGTCGCAGACTTGTCTGGGCGTCGCTAATGCGGTCTGCCGATGCATTGTCTTCAAGCTCGTTGAACGCCTGCGCCAATTCGGTTGCGCCGATATTGCGCGAGGCGGATTTGAGCTTGTGAGCGATGCCGGCGATCCTGTCTGGAGCGTTTCCTTCAATTGCGAGCGCCAAGTCGGCCAAGTCTTTCGGTACCGTTTCAAGGAAAAGGCGGGCCACCTTATCGAGCAGCCCCGAACCGTTTGCGCCGGGCGCGTGCTTCAATGCCTGAATTGCCTTCAAATCGAGCGCGGCCGGCTCCTCCACCGCTTCCGAGATCGCTGGCTGCCGTGCTTGCGCCGAAGCGTTATTGGGCCGGCCGATCGTCCAGCGTTCGATCATCCGGTACAAATCGGCAGGCTCGAACGGCTTCGTCAGGCAATCGTCCATTCCGGCGGCCAGGCAACGCTCGCGATCGGTCGTCGAGGCTAAAGCGGTGAGCGCGATGATTGCAACGCGCCGGCCGGAGCCCTTTGCGGCTTCTCGTTCGCGAACCTGTCGGGCTGCTTCGAAACCATCCATCCCCGGCATTTGGCAATCCATCACGATCACGTCGTAATCATGCCCATCGAACGCGACCAATGCCTCGTCGCCGCTGCTCACGGCGTCAACCACACAGCCAAACGACATGAGGTGTTCGCGCGCGATTTCCTGGTTGATCGGGCTATCTTCAGCAAGGAGAGCGCGGCGGTTAAGCGCGGGCCATGGCGCTGTTGCCTCGCCCGCCGCGACAAACCGGGATATCCGCGTAACACCGCCACGCGCGAGCCGATTTGCCGTCAGAAGATTGCCGACCTGCTCACGAAAATCAGCTTCGCGCAGGGGCTTCGCCAAGCTTGCGACGTTTTCGAGATCGGCGTCGACCGCAGAAAAGGCAGCTGGCCCCAATTGGGTGAGAATCACCACCGGCAGGCTTGTTGTCTCGGGATTCGCTCTGATCCGTTTGACGAGATCGCCACCGCTCATCCCGGGCGTCACGGCATCGAAGATCGCGAGGTCGTACGGGCGCCCCGACCACCCGGCAAGCGACAATGCCTGTAACGCGGCATCGCCCAATTCCGCATTCGTGGCGGCGATGCGCAATTTGGACAGGTAGTATTGGATCAGCTTGCGGCTTGCCTCGCTATCGTCGACCACAAGGGCTCGCTTTCCCTCGAAGGAAATCGGAAGACCCGCCGTCGCCCGCTCCGCAGGTTTTGCGACGGCTAAGGTAAGCTCTACCCGAAACAGCGACCCACGGCCGACTTCGCTTTCGACCTCGATGCGCCCGCCCATGATTTTGACGAGCTGCTGGACGATCGAAAGTCCGAGACCCGTGCCCTCAAATCTCCGGTTCGTACTGCCGTCAACCTGGCGGAAGGCATCAAAGATCCCCTTGATCGCCTCCTTCGGAATGCCGATCCCGGTGTCTCGAATATCGAAGCGTATGCGGGCGAGTTCGTTGCTCATGCCCATCGGCAGAGCTTCAATCCGCAGCGCGACATCGCCCTGGTTTGTGAACTTGATCGCGTTTCCCACCAGATTGACCAAGACCTGCCGAATCCGCGCGATGTCGCCTCGGACGAGCCGCGGCACCGAATCGGCGACGACATAGGTCAGCTCGATTCCCTGCTTCTGAGCCGACTCCGCCAGCAAGTTCGCGACGTCGTCCGCGCAAGCCCGAAGATCCATCGTGCTGATGTCGAGGGTCAATTCCCCGGCTTCGATCTTCGAGAAATCGAGCAGATCGTTGATGATCGTCAACAGCGCCCGTGCGGACTGCCGGATGACCGTCGCGAAATGTTCCTGACGCGGCGCGAGACCGGTCTGCCGAAGAAGATCGACCATGCCGATGACGCCGTTCATCGGGGTCCGAATCTCGTGGCTCATGTTGGCCAAGAATTGCGATTTGGTGCGGTTGGCCGCATCGGCCAGCTCTTTTGCCGCGACAAGTTCCTGCTCGGTCTTGTGACGGCGCGCGATCTCGTTCTTGAGCTGCTCGTTGTTTTCGGCCAGCTCGGCCGTACGCTCGGCAACCAGTTTATCGAGGCTGACCTTGTATTTTTCCAGCTCTCGTTCCCGCGTTTCCAGCTTAACCAAAGCGAAATGAAGTTTTGCGTTGGTGTCCGTCAGCTTTGATCTATCGCCCGAAATCTTCTTGTGCACCGCTGAGAGCGCCCGCAGCGCTCGAGATATCTCGTCACAACCGTCTGCCACGATCGTGGTGTCGAATCTGTCCTCGGCAATAGCCGTGGCAGTCGCCGCGACCCGCCACAGTCGAGCCAAAATCGATCGACTTGTGGTGAAAAGGACCAACCCGGCCAAGGCCACAGCAATGATCAAAATCACGCAGGCGACATAAAAGTTTTCCGTCAATCCGGTCGCAGCCGACCGATAGGCGGTAGCGCTCGAGTTCGAACTGTTCGGCCATTCCGGCCAGCACGCGATCGATGCCGCTGGGATCGGGTTTTTCTCCTGGCGTTTGCGCGAGCTTGAGGAGCCTGGCCTGCGCGTCAACCACCGCCGCGCGCATTCTTGCGGCCGCTTCTCGCGCCTTTGCGGGCGATGCCGGCGCCACGGACGCGTCGATGTCGCCTAACAATCCATCCATTTCACGTTGAACACCCGCGGCGAGCGGGGAGAAATCGCCGCCGTCCGGTCGGGCGAGCTCCGCTACCGTCCGGCGCGTCTCGCTAACGGCGGTTTCATTTCTGTTTTTGAAATCGAACGCGAGCTGATCGAGACGGCTGCCAGTCGTCCAATATGACCAACCGATAACGAAGATCACCGCGACAAGAGCCAGGTGGCATCCGGTTAATCTGCCGCGAACGGAGTTTGATATCGTTGATATCTTCATCTGCAGACGAGGACCACGGCGCGCTAGACGCTGGCGTCCTCAAACTCGCAGCAGGTGATCATCCGCTCGGCGGGCAGGGTCAAGGTCACGGTCGTGCCGGCGCCCGGCCGGCTTTCGAACTCAAGAGACCCGCCATGCAGCTTTGTCATTGCCAGCGCGAGCGGGACGCCGAGACCCGTTCCCTCGTATCGCTTGGTCAGGACATCCTCCAGTTGCACGAACGGCTGCTGGATTTGCGGGATCTGCTCGGGCGCCATCCCGATGCCCGTGTCTCGAACGATGACGCTCATCCCCCCTTCCGCATTGCGTTCGACGCGCACGTGGATTTCGCCGTGAGGCGGCGTGAACTTGACGGCATTGGACAGCAGATTGATCAGTATCTGCTTGAGGCGGACCGCGTCGGCCCTGACCTGCGGGATAGCGTCGCCAAACGATACGGAGAGCTCGATCTTGCAATTGGCGGCACGCTTCGACACCAGGAGGGTCGAAGCACGAACCACAGGTGCGATTTCAAAAATTTCCTCGTTGAGCTCCGTCATGCCGGCTTCGACCCTCGATAGGTCGAGAATGTCGGTCACGATTTGGAGTAAGTGGGTGCCGCTTTCGTGAATATGCTCGGCGTATTCCATGCTCGATGACAGGGTCAATTTGCCGGATCGCATAAAATCCGAAAACCCGATGATCGCGTTGAGGGGCGTTCGCAATTCATGGCTCATATTCGCCAAAAAGGCCGATTTAGCTTGGCTCGCCGTTTCCGCCAAACGCAGCGCCCCACGGGTGTTCTGTTCGATCGAACTCAATCTAAGGGTGAATTTGACGCGATACGCCAACAGCGACCACGCCATGGGTTTGACCAGGAAATCCGTTGCCCCGGCGGCAAATGCGCGCTCGATGGAGTCTTCGTCCTCCAGCGCGGTGACCACCAGAACCGGCGTGTGCATAAGATCGGGGTCGGACCGGACCAGACGGCAAACATCGAAGCCGTCGATGCCTGGCATCAAGACGTCCAACATGATGAGATCGGGCCGTTCCCTGCGGGCACAGGGCAAACAATCCTCCCCGCAGGCAACCTCAAATACCTCGAAGCCCGCCGCTTCGAGGTAGGCTCGTGCGGTCATCCGTTGTGTCGCCTCGTCATCGACGATCAAGACGGTCGGACGCGACGTCCCTCGCCCTTCGCTAAAGCGTGACAAGTTCGAACCTCGTTCTTGCGGCGAGGGTAAATTCGACGTGATTGCTGTGTTTTTCCTTAACGCCGGTCGCTTTTTGTTACGCTGTTGGCTGGTCGAACGTGCTTTTTCAGGCACGGGTGTGGTGACGGAGCCATCACGCCGTGGGCCCCGATTCCCCGGGTCGGAACCGAAGGTCGGTTGCTTGCGGCAGAGCGGCTTCATGCGGCCCTGTGTCTGGCGGGGCCGCGACAAGCCTGTTAGTGGGAATTCCGCGCGGCGGCGGAAGAGCGCCGTTAACGGTCATCGATCCCGAGCCTTCTTTGGAAGAAGGCCATCCAACAGCTCTCATCCCAAAATGGAAACTGGGCTGGTGTTATTCGTATTGTCGAGTTGGATCAAAAAGCCGCGCCAAAGTATTTATCCATGGGGGCGGATGCCTCAGCTTGGGGAATTGAGGAAATTTGACGAATCAGGTTTCGGACGAGCCTCGCGCGTGCTCGCGACAGCAAGACCGCTGCGCCAGATGGAGGCCTGCCGAGAAGCCTTGCCGACAATGTAGGCGACTCCTTCCGGCCCTACCTGTGCGGTGTGTTGGCACCCCGCCACGGTCTCGCAGTGGTCGCCCGCCCGGAACGTCTCGGCCTTATTGTCGCGAACGATGGTGATCTCGCCCTATGCGAAAGGCCGCGTCAGGCGGGGCGCTTGGCCTATCCGGTGATGGAAAAGACCGTTATCATTGCCGAAGATGAGTGAAATATTACCCAAAATTTTCGTCTGCTATACTCGTCACGAGCACGATTGCATCTACGGCGCGAACATTGTCGAGTATCTGAGCAGTCAAAGCATCGCATCGGAAGTAATCGAGCTGAGTGATACTGGTCTGCGGCCAGAGTTGCAACGCTGTCTTGAGGAGCCGCGGGCCGGGGTTTTGAGCTTCAATGCGACGCTCGATCGCTCGTGGTTGGCGTCGGGTCATTTCCTTGAGGTCGCCGAGCGCCGCGGCCTTTCGGTCATGCAGTGGATCCTCGATCATCCGTCCAGCCGCTGGCCCGAGTTCAGCGCCTCGACGGCGAGCAATTCGTGCTTCCTTTTGAACTCTCGTCAACAGCAACACTATTTTACGACTTATTGCCTGCCGGGGGCATTGACGGCGGTTACCGGCGGCGTGGGCCCGAATCGACGTACCCGCGTCAGCGACCTGGACCTGAGGGAATTTGTCAGTCGGCCGCTGCCTTGCCTGATCCCGCTCGGCCTGCGCCGCCTGCGCAGTGTCGCAGAGCACGACGCTGCATGCGCGACGCTTCCCCCGGGGCTTGCCGGCATCGTCAACACCGCCGCCGCGAGCGCGCGGCACGACCTTACCGGCCCGCTGCATCCGCATGTGGCTGCGGCATTGACGGCGGACGCGGAAGTTGCCTCGCCGGCAACGTTCGATAGGCTCTGCCGACTGGCCGAGGAGGCCGTGCAGACGTTCCGCCGGCTGCACATCTTCTCGATCGCAAGGGACTTTCCCGCGCTGATACAGTCCGATGCTTCCGCCGCGCCCTTCGCCGAGGGCGGGGTGGCGGCATTCGCTAGCGATGTCGGGATGTCGGAGACGCTGGAGCGAATGCCCACATGCCGGGCGGTGCTCAGCGTGACGCCGATGAACGACATGGTCCACGACCGGACGATGAACGCGGTGAATGCCGGCTGCGTCGCCATCGCCGAGGACAACGCCGCCAATCGCGAAATCTTCGCCCAGGGCGAAAATGCGCTGCTGTTCCGCTATGACGACGACAGCCTCGCCAAGTGCCTGGACATTGTTTGCAACCAGCCCGAGCGCGCCTTCGAGATCGCCCGGGCCGGGATGAAGCTACGCGACGACCCACGGCTGCGCTTTGGCCAGTTCGCCAACATCGTCGACCTCGTTCGGCGCGGACGAAGCCACTCGTTCGCCGCGCCCCGGACATCGCAGGACGCTTAGCCGAAGAACGCCGCGCCCACCGACCCGCGGAAATTGTAGGCCGGGACGCCGTGATTGTCAGCGAAGTCCCAGAGCGACGAGCTCCCGGCGATTTTGTCAGCGACGACGATCGACGGTGCCGACAGCTTTCGCTTCGCCTCTTGAAATTCGAACATCATTTGGTCGTAGCTGTGATCGGAATTGTGGAAGAAGACATCGATCGAATCCAATTTGGAGACGATCTCCGGGAGCAGCGTCTTGGCGTCGCCGTCGTGAAGGTCGAGGGCGCCGCGGCAATTGTCGGGGACCATCCAGCCGAGGCTTTCGCGATCGACGACGACCTCGTCGAAAACCGTCCCTGCTCGCCGCCACGGGTCTTCGGCATCAAAGATATTGGCGTGGCCGATTGCATGGAGCCTCCCCCCATTGCCGTTCTTTGCCAGCGCCAGCAGGATCAGACCGCTCGAGAGACCGTTGGCGATGCCGGTTTGCACCAGCGTTCGCGGGCGCAATCTCCGGACTAGCCAATAGATGAACAAGCCGTCGCCGAGGTTCACCCAGCCGGGATTGTAGTGTGCATGATAGCGACTGCTGGCCTCCTGGAAGAATCGCTCGGCCTTCGCCTTGCGCTCGAACAGCTGGTCGGCGCCGGGAACCTCGTTAACTTCGGCTAGGGCCAACTGCAATTGCTCGGTCCAGGCGCGCTCGTCTATCTGGTCGGCGAGCATGATCGTGCGGACCGCACGCAGCGCCGGGTTGACGCTTGGTTTATCGCCGTTGAGCAGCGTGTCGGGAAAGTTGCGGGCGAGCAGGGGGTCGTAATCGGGGTGGTCGGTATTGTAGGTTTTTGGCGCCCGCAGCAGCGGCAGGTTTCGCTGTGCACCCCCGCGAGGCGCGGTGTGCATTGTCCTACCGACCAGGCCCAACTGGGCAATCAGTTCGTTAAACTTGGTCTCGATAGCATGCTGCCCACTCTCCAAGAGTAGCGGGATGCTCTCAACCATCCCGGATATCGCGGATAATCCATTGTCGATACCGCTTTGTGCAGCGGCAAAGTTGTCGTTGCTCTTGATGAGCTTATTCAATTTGTCATTGATGATGCGCTGTTCGTTACGAAGCTCACCGATTATTTCGCCGAATTTGATGTTCAACAATGCTGACTGGTTGACGACCGCATCGCGGATTTCGCCATTCGATCGGACGAGCTTGTCGAGAGCGCGGATCAATGAGGCAAAAGGGGCGGGTTCACCCACCGCCGCCGGCCCGTCCGAGTTCATTGGTGGTTCTCGCGCCGGCCGAGGACCAACTGCGGCCGTTGGCAATGGCCCGCTGCCGGAGGGAGCAGATTTCGAACCCACGATACGGTCACGCGCACAGACACTTTCCGGGATCTCGCCCCCGCCCCAAAGGGTGCGGCGATGCAACCAAACCAGTTTATGTCTTCAATCGCAATGCCCGGCGTGGCCTACGCTTATTGGCAAAAACAAAAGCCAGGCGCTTCGCCGCAGACGCACTAGCCTTGGGCCCCGGTGATGCGGGGATATGGGAAACGAGGAGTTAGCCAAGGGCGCCGGCAGTTATTTCCGGCGCCCTTAGCCAATTACTGACCCGTCCCGCTGTAGCCAGAAACCGCGGTGATCGGCGTACCGTCGGTACCATTGCCGGCGAACAGATTATTCTTGAAGGACTGCAACGTACCGCTGCCGCTTAGGGCCGCAGCGCCGGTAACGTTGTCCGAAATGATGTTCAAACCGAGTCGCAGGGTCCCCGCGGAACCGGTCACCGCGAGACCCGTATTGGCGCTGTGATCTATCAGGCTGTTCGTGACCAGGCCAGTAAAGGCGCCGCCGGTGCTCGAAACCACCATTCCTATATTGGCGCTATTGCTGATGGTGTTGTGATCCGCGTCGACATGGACGGTACCGCCGCCGCCGGAGCCGTCCGCGAAGATGCCGTTAAAGCAGTCCGCGATACGGGTGTTGGTAACCGTCACGGTCGCGTTGGCGCTGCTGGTCGGCTTCACCAGAATACCGGCGAAACCCACGGTCGGAGCACTGTCGGTGATGATGGTATCTTCGACCGTGAGTTGGCCGCCCGAAGCATTCGGGGCGTAGTTGATCCCATTCTGTGCGAAATGCCTGATGATGGAGTGCTGGACATGGACGACGCCTGTGCTGAGGACGCTGATCGCGCTGATGCCCGACCCAGACCCCTCGAAATCGAGGTTCCGCAAGGTAACCGTGGAGCCGGACGGCACGCTGACGACGATCCCGTTGGTTCCGGCGACAAGCACCCCAGCGGTGCTGCCGTTGCTGCCGTCGATGGTGATCGACTTGGTGATGGTTATCGCGCCGAAGCCGCCCGGATCGAGCACGTCGATCTCGCCGTTCGTCGCGGTCTTCGATATCGCGCCGGCGAAGGTCTTGCACGGCGCCGTGCGGCTGCACGGGTTGGCATCGTCGCCGACCCCGGAGACCCAGGTCCGCGTCGCCTGCGCATAGGCAGCCGTCGGTTGATAAAGGACAAAGCTGCAAGCGGCAAAAATAATCAATCCTATCAATATCTTATGCATGTTCGTCTCCTCCTCCGGCAAGCTGGTATTTTAGGTTTATACTATGCTTTATAGTTCGCCTATCAGATATTGTGAGGCGGGTATTGAGGCGTGGTTAACCGATCAGGCTGCGAGCTCACCGCGCACTTGCGGACGGCTTGCGTCAAATTACGCGTTGTTGCGCGTTACGGTTTCGCTACCTCAGATATTTGTCCGGCGCGGCGAACCGATCAGGTCTCCGAGTTCGCGCTCGCGTCCCCCTGCCGGTGGCGAGGACATCCTCGCCATCACCGAGAAGAGAGGATTGGAAGAGCGGGAACCGTTGCTGAACCAGCGCCCCGGTCGAGAGCGCTGAGGGGACGATCGACGGAAAAATCGAGCCGGTAGGGCGCCGCCTCGCCGGGCGTCAGGCGGATCGACACGATGCGCGCCCGTGGGTCGCCGGCGACCCGCAGCCGCAGCCGAATGATATTGGACGGTATGATTTCCGGCGGGTGATCCTCCGATTGCGTGATCTTCGACCCGCTCTTCAGCAAGTCGGCACTGGTGATCGGGGTCCCTTGCCGGGCCGCGACCAGCCGGGCTGCCGCCGCCTGGTCGATGCCCGCTAATGCGGCAAGAACCGGGACCGGCGCGGCGTTGATGCTGAGCCCACCGACCGGACCCGCGGTCACCATGTCGGCAAACGCCGGCGCGCCACGCCATAGCGCCGCGGAATGCGGCCAATCGAGGATGCGATAGGGTTCCCAGGGGCTGACCAGCCGGGAGTGGCGCGGCGCCGGCAAGCCGGCGGCGTCATAATCCGCCTCGCGGCGCATCGTCGTTTGCGGGTCAGGGTGTGTGGTCTGGTATTGGCCCAGTTCAGTGGCCATGGTGTTGCTGTCGGGCGTCGAGACGCCATAGGCGCCGAGCAGCCGCGTCAGTGAATCGCGGCTCGGATTGCTTAAATCGTAGAGCCCGCCTTCATCCTGGAGCCGAATGACCACGTCGCCGATCCGGTAGGTTCGTCCGTCGAGCGCGATGAACGGCTTTTGCCGACCCTGCACGACGTCGGTCTGGCCGGCGCCGGGCTCGGCCGGAGGCGACGGAGGTTCGAGGCCCCGCGAACCAAAGCCGGCGGTAACCATGACGAGAATGGCGCTGTCGGTGGCGTCGATCAGCGCCTGCTCGTTGGCGACCCGCGCCTGAAGCGCCGCCGCACGATCGAGCGCGGTGGTGATCCAGCCCTCGACGATCACCGCAACGACCGCCAGCAGCGCGACCAGCCACAGGGTGGTGATCAGCGCAAATCCGTCTTCCGAGGCGCGCCTCATGGCTCTTTTGCACTGGTCCGCAACGGGGTGCGATCGGCGCGCGGCGCCGCGAGGATCGGCCAGGGCTCGTCGCCCTTGACCGCATCGAGCCGGATCAACAGCGGCAGCTCGCTTGCCTCTTTGTCCGGAGGCCACTTGTCGCGGCAGACGAAATCCGGCCCGCAATAGCGCAAGCCGCCAACATCACCGGGCCAGGACGCGATATCCATGGTGCGGTCGTTGCGGTCGCGGTAGCGCAGATGGGTGCGGCCGGCGCCCGCGTCGAAGACGACCTCCCAGGTTATCACCGTCGGCACCCCGGCGGCGGCGTCGAGCGGAGCAAGCGTAAGTCCGGTCAGATGATGGGCGTCGCCGGTGAAATGCCCGGCGCCGGTGCGGGTATCGGCCACCAAACCGCCCACCGTCGAGCGAAACCAGTCCGCCACCAGGGTGGGAGCCTCGACCCCATCAAGGAACGTCGCCAGCCGCAGCCGGATGTCGAGAATGCGGTCGAACGCGGTCAGCAGCACGCCGCTGATCAGCGCGACGATGACCAACACCACCAACAACTCCACCAAGGTGAAGCCGCCAGGCGCGCCCGGTTGCCGCCTAGACGGCCGGCTCGGCGGTATCGAGGCCGGTGACACGGATGACCTCGTCGAGGCTGGTGATTCCGGCTGCCGCCTTGCACAGGCCGTCCTGGCGCAGCGAGCGGAACCCCGCCTGGCGTGCGATTGACGCCGCCTGGTGCGCCGGCGCGCGCTGCAGGATCGCCTCGCGCAGCGGCGCGATCATCTCGATCATCTCATAGATGGCGAGCCGGCCCTTGTACCCGGCGCCAAGACAGGCCGGGCAGCCGACGTGAGAGCGCCAGCGCGGTTCCTCGCGCGGCGCCGGCCGGCGCATGACCGCGAATTCGTCGGCGATCTCGCCAATCGGCGGCGGCGCCGGCGCGGCGCAGCTCGGGCAGAGCTTGCGCACCAGGCGCTGTGCCAGGACGCCACGCAGCCCCGAGGCGACCAGGAACGGTTCCAGGCCCATGTCCATTAGTCGGGTGAATGCCGAGATGGCGTCGTTGGTATGCAGCGTCGAGAACACCAAGTGGCCGGTGAGCGAGGCTTGCACCGCGATCTGCGCGGTTTCGAGATCGCGGATCTCGCCGATCATGACGATGTCCGGGTCCTGGCGCAGCAGCGAGCGCAGCGCCCGGGCAAAGGTGTAGCCGATGTCGGGATGAACCTGAACCTGGTTCACCCCGCGGATGTCGTATTCGACAGGATCTTCGACGGTGATGATTTTCTTGGTGCCGTCGGTGATCGCCTCGAGCGCGGTGTAGAGCGTTGTCGACTTGCCCGAGCCGGTCGGGCCGGTCACCAGCACGATGCCGTTCGGCTGGGTAATCGCAGTGCTGAAGATCGCGCGGTGATCCGGCTCCATGCCGAGCTTTTCGAGCGTGAAATGCTCGCGCTCTTTGGGCAGCAGCCGCAATACGAGCGACTCGCCCCAGGTGCCGGGCAGCGCCGAGACACGGATATCGACGTCCTGGCCGTTGATGCGCTGGCTGGTGCGGCCATCCTGCGGCAGGCGTCGCTCCGCGATGTCCATGCCGGAGAGCAGCTTGACCCGCGAGGCGACAGCGTCGAAGCGGTCGCGCGACAAGGTGAGGCGCGTGTGCAGGACGCCATCGATGCGGTAGCGGATGCGGAAATGCCGTTCCTCGGGCTCGATGTGGATGTCCGAGGCGCGCTCGTTCAAGGATTGCGACAGGGTGTTGCTGACCAGCTCGACGACCGGCGCCTCCTCGGCGAGCTCGCGCAAATGCATGACCTCGTCGAGCGGATCGTGCCGGTCCTGGTGCTGCGCCCGCTCGACAAGATCGAGTATCCGGTCGAGATCCTGGTTCAGCGTCACGCACCAATGGATGGCGTAGTCGGCGGCAAAACAGCGCTCGATTGTCTCGGCGAGGGCCGGCAGCAGCGGATCGCGCGCGACGCAATTGACGCGGCCTTGTTCCGGCTCTTCCCAAATGATTGCTTCCTGATCGAGCCACCATTCCGGAGGATGTCCGGACCGCTCGATCGTCTCGAGGATGAGGGCCGGGTCGCTCGGGAGATCGCCGCCGGCGAGGATCGGAAAGCCGAGTTGTTCTGAAAGCACGGCTAAAAGATCGCTTTCCGATAGCGCACCGATGCGCACGAGGATGCCGCCGAGCCGTCCACCGAAGCGCGTCTGAAAGGCGAGGCCGCGCTCTAGATCGATTGCGCTGACAAGGCCCCGGGCAATGAGCATCTGCCCGAGCAGACGCGCCGACGGAACCGCCGGCGCTTCCGGACTCAGATCCTTTGCTGACAACTCCGAGACGTCGGACACCATGCGGCCGCTGTACTCGCCAAATGCAACTCTCGTTTTCATCCGCCGGTCGCCGCGAGTCAACGCGAGCGCCAACGGCGAGCCATTAACTTGACGCGCGGGATGGCGGCGGCGTATCCGTCGCCGGCGCCGAACGCGCGTGTGCCGGGATTGCCGCATTGCAGCCCTCGATCGCTTTCCCAAAGCCCTCCTCTGAGCGCTCGGCGAGGCGTTGCGCCGGCTTCACGCTGCTCGAATTGTTGATTGTCCTCGTGATTATCGGGTTGCTCGCGGCGCTGGTTGGCCCGCAGCTGCTCGATCGTCTCGAGGGCTCCAAGGTGACGACGACCGAGACGCAGGTCCGCATGCTAAAGACGGCGCTAGACACGCTGCGCCTCGACATCGGCCGCTATCCGACCACGCAAGAGGGGCTCGCCCTGTTGACGGAGCCGCCAACCGACCCGGAGCTGCGCCAGCGCTGGCACGGCCCGTATCTCAACTCCGCGCTGCCCAACGATGCCTGGGGCCATCCCTATCACTACGCCTTTTCGGGTGCCGGCAATCCCCCGTTTGCCCTTTATAGCGCCGGCGATACCGCCGCGGGCGGCGCGGCCAAGGGGATCGGCATCAATCCGCCCGGATAATGCCCACCCGGATAATGCCGGGCGCCGCCGGCAGCCGGCAGTTTCAGCGCGGGTTTACCTTGATCGAGGTGATTGTCGTCCTCGCCATCCTCTCAGCCCTGACGGCGATCGCCTACGCCTATTCGGCGCCGTTGATGGCTCGCGTACGCGCCGCGTTCGAGCGCGACGATTTCGAACGCCAGCTCCTCGAATTGCCGCTGCGCGTGCGCGACAGCGGCCATGGTGGCATCCTCACTAGCCGCTCAGGTGAGAACCTCCCCGAGGGAACGCCGCTTCCCGTCGAGGGAAAAGCAGCATCGGACCCGCTTGAGGAATGGCAGGTTTTGCGGATCGACGTCGCCAAGCCATGGCGCCTCCTGGTCCCCCGGCCGATCTACTATCATGCTTCCGGCGCCTGTGAAGGCGGCGAGGTCGAGTTTCTGCTGCCACCGGTAACGCTGCGTTACGTTCTCACGCCGCCGCTATGCCGGCCGCTCTACGACAATGCCGCGCAAACGCGATAACGCGGAAGCGGGGTTTACGCTGATCGAGGTCATCGTCGCGCTGGTGATCCTGTCATCGGCGCTTCTCGCGTTCTACCAGTTTCTCTCGACCTCGATGACCGCCGCCGATCGGGTTCGCGATGCCGCGGACGCGTACGACCGGGACCGCAACGGCCTCGCCCTCGCGTCGTCGCTCAATCCAATGGCGACGCCGTCGGGGGAGATCGATCTCAGCGCCTACCGCATTCGTTGGCGGGCGGAGCGCATCGGTCCGATCCAGCAAAGCACCGAGTACCCCACCGGCGAGCCCGGCAAGTTCACTGTGGCGCTCTACCGCATCGTCATCGACTTCCCCGGCAACGCAAACTTTGCCCCTTTAGAAGTGACGAAACTCGGGTACCATCGCGAAGCCGTGCCCCCCGGAACCTCCTCCGAAACCACAAATTGAGTGCGAACCGGTCAACCGCGAGGAGCTTAGCGCCACGTATCAGGGCGATAGCGGCGCGTGTTTCGTTGCCTTCCCGGCTCTATTTCCAAACGCGAGATGGCATTCAGCTGCCGGCGGGCGGTCTTGGCCGACGCTATTGGATCGTCTCCCGCGAACTTTGCCGGTTTTTCCGGATCGCGGTGTTGCGGGAGGCCATGCGCACCAGCCAGCTCGATTCGGTCGAGCTCGAAATCAGACGCTTGTCGCCCTTTCAGCACACCGGCTCTCACATCCATCTGGGCGACGATTACGCTGGCGCGTGGTTATGGGACCAGCACGCGGCCGAGGCGGCGGGCGCGGCGATCGGGATCGAAGTCTCCAAGCTGCGCGTCTTGCCGGAGACGGCACTGCACGCGCCCGCCGAGGACGGGATCCGCCTTGTGGAATGCCTCGATGGGTTCGAGGGACAATACTGGAGCGGAGGCGGTCTCAGCGCCAGCCGTTGGTGGCCGCGTTTTCCCGACGACCGCGCCTGGGTTTTGTTCGCGCGCGGCGCATCGGCGATGCCCGACGAAGCCGGGGTAAGTCCACCGGAGCCGGTCCGCCCGCCTTGGCTCGAACGGCCCTGGACTCGAATGCGCGGGCCGCGGTCGCTCTCGCTGGCGCGGTTGGATTTACGCGCCGCCGCCGCCGCTGTCGCGCTGGTATTCGCCCTCGCCTATGGCTACGAGGGCGCCCGCTACCTGCATTGGCGCGCGAACGCCGCATCCGTCGCGAGCGAGATTGACGCGCGCACGGCGGCAAGCGAGCCGATCCTTGCGGCTCGCAGCGCGGCGCTCGACGATCAAGCGGCCATCCGTGCGCTGTACGGCCTGTCGCGTTTTCCGAGCCAACTCGCGTTGATGGCACGGGTCGCGGAAGTGCTGCCGCGGGGTGAGGCGCGTCTCGACGATTGGCTCTTCGATAACGGGCAGCTCGAACTCGTCATCGCCGGCGATCAGCCGCTGGACGTGGTCAATCTCGTGCGGTCGTTGGAAGGCAGCGGCTCATTCGTCGACGTCGCCGCGGATCGCACCGGCAACAACAACACGCTGCGGCTGCGTGCCGCCGTCGTGCCGCAATGATAACGCCGACGGCCTTGTCGAAAGATTCCGGGCTGGTTGGCGTCGTGCGCGGCTTGTGGGCGGAGTCGGTGACGAACTGGCGCGCGGGGATCGGGTTGATCGTGGTCGGCGCGCTGGTTGGCGTCTCCGGCCTCGCCGCCTTGCACCGCGCGACGGCGGTCCAGATCGCCGCATACGCCCAGAAGAATGCGCAGCTCGAGCGCATGGTTGCGATCGGACGGGAACACGAGTGGCCGCAGCGAGCGGAGCAGAGCGCTCAGCTGCGGCAGACGCTCGAAAGCCGGCTGTGGACGGCGGAGAGCGAGGGCGTCGCCCAGGCCGATCTGCAGGCCTGGATCGGCGGCGTCGGGCATGAAATCGGCATGCCGATGTTCGATATCCGGGTCGAATCGACCAAGCCCAAGGATCTGGCCCCCAACTTGCGCCAGATCACCGCGACGATCACCGCCCAGCCCTCCGAGGCGACCGTTGTCGCCCTGCTTGAACGCATCGCCCAGGCGCCGCATCTGACGGTCGTTTCACGGCTGCACATCCGTCAGCAGCCTGGGCCGCTGATCGAGCTCGTGCTCATCGGTTATTCGAGGGTGGGCGCCCCGAAACCGGATACGAAGCAATGATCGGCCAGTCGCCCTTCCAACGGCGCCGGGTGGTTGTACTTGGCCTCGGCGCGTTAGTGATGTTGGCCGTCGCGGTAATGGCCGGCTGGCGCAGCGGCAGCGCGGTTGGCGCGACCGCCCCTCCGACCCCGGCTACGGCTTGGGAGCTGCCGCATTCCAAGGTCGCTGACACCGAGCAGGAGGCCGATATTCTGCGGCGGCTTAAGCCTTGGGGGGGCCAGGTCGCTTTCAACGGTTCCGAGGCGCCGACCCCTGTCCGCGCGGCGGCGGTGGCGTGGCGGTTGGTCGGTACTGTCGACCGCGCGACCGAGTGGTACGCATTGATTTCGGTCGCGGGGCAAGCGGATGGGCATGTCGAATACCGTACCATCGGCGACTTGATGCCGGACGGCGGCAAACTGCTGAAAATCAATGCCGACAGCGTGACTGTGCAGGGGACCGATGCAAACTCGGAAGGCGTCGTCTACCGCCTGTTCGACAAGAAGCAGTAGCGTCATGACGCTGCTTCGGTTCTGGGGGATCGGGGCAAGCCTTGGAGTGGCGCTGCTTGCCGTCGGCTGTGATCGGCCCATCGCGGTTGATACAGCGCTACAGTCGATTCCGACGTTCAACGCCAATACCCCGCACAGCGCGCAGACCTTTTCATCGCCCACGGTCGTCGCGCCGGCGCGCGGCCAGGAAACCGTCGCGGCGGGACCTACGCCACCGGGCGCTTCGGTCGCCGCGCCCAGCGTTGCTCCATCCTCATCGCGCATCCCGCTCAAGTCGACCGTCGAAACGCTCACTTTGGAGCAGGTGACGCTGCCTAATTTCATCAATGAGGTGTTTTCCAAGACGCTGAAGCTCACGGTACAGATCGACCAGCGCGTGATGACCCGCACCGATGTCGTGACCCTGCGCACGGGGAGCCCGCTGCCATCCGAAGAATTGTTCCGTATGGCGGAGAAGGTTCTCGCCGGCTACGGCGTCGGGCTCACCTGGGACGGCAGCGTGCTGCATATTGCTCCCGACGATGCGTTGATGGCGGAGTTGCCCGATCTCATTCGTAGCCGCGCCTTGCCGGAGATGCCGGTGGCGCTGCGGCCGGTGTTTCAGATCGTCGATTTGCATCAGGTCTCCGCGGCTGACATGGCTTCCTGGTTGACCGACGCCTATGGCGCCAAGGTCAAGGTGTTTCCGGCCGCCAAAATCGCCGCGGTCATGGTATTTGGCCTGCCGGAAAATGTCCGTGCCGCGGTCGAGGCGATCAGCGCCCTCGACCAGGCGCGGTTGGCCGGGCGGCAAAGTCTGCGGGTTGGTCTCGTCTTTTGGACGGCGCAGGCGCTCGCAGCCAAGCTCGCCGATGTGCTGCGCGCGGAAGGTTATGATGTCGGAATCGCCACTGGGGGTCAGCCCGGGGCGACTGCAACGGTCATGCTGATCCCGGTCGAGACCAACAATACGCTGCTCGCTTTTGCCGCCGATCCGAAGATTCTCGGGCATGTCCGGCAATGGGTCACCGATCTCGACCAGGCCGGGCGGGCTGATCCGCTGCGCGGGATTTTCGTCTACCTCGTCCAGAACACCACCGCCGCCAGCTTGGGCCAGGTCGTCCAGGCGGCGCTTGGCGGACAGGTGGGCGCCGGCCAGCCGACGACCGAGGTGCCGCTCGAACGGGCTGGAGCCACCCGTGCCTCCACACTGCAAAACACGACGGCTTCCGGAACGGCCGCACCGCCGGCCGGCGCGACGCCCGCCTCCGCATCAGGCGGAATCGCAGCCACCCCGTCGCCTAGCGGCACAACCACTCCGCAATTAGGCGGGCAAAGTCTCGACGCCGGCAGCGCCACCGGCCCCGGTCCGGCGCCGCGGCTCGTCATCGACCAAGCCCGCAATGCGCTGGTGTTCGTCGGGACGGCGCAGGACTATCAGCGCATAAGGCCATTGCTCGAAACCCTCGATCGGGCGCCGCGCGAGGCGCTGATCGAGGTGACGGTCGCCGAATTGGATCTCACCGACCAGAACGCGCTTGGGCTCGATTGGACCCAGGTCAACAAGTTCGCCGGCAAGGTGCAAAGTGTCGGGACCGGCCCCAATGTGATCGGCAGCGCCGGCATCCCGCTGGGCACCAGCGGTTTCAACTACGTTCTGCTCAACGGCGATGGCGACGTCCGGGTCATCCTCAACGCTTTTGCCGACAACAACCATGTGAGCGTGTTGTCGACGCCGCGGGTGCTGGCCGAGAGCGGCAGCGAGGCGCGCATCGATGTTGGCACGCAGGTTCCGGTCGTCACCAGCCAAGCGTCGACAAACACGATCCAGAACAACGGCACAACCGGCATCCTGCAATCAATCGACTACCGCAACACCGGGGTGCTGCTGAGTGTTCGGCCGGTCATCCATTCGGGGAACCGCATCGAACTGAACGTCAGCCAGGAGGTCAGCGCGGCCTTGCCGAACAACACACCGGGAATCTCCACCCCACTGATCCAGAACCGCAATATCGCGACCGATCTGACGCTCAGCGACGGGCAGACCGTAATGATCGGCGGGATGATCGCGGAAAATCGCAATACCGACGATAGCGGTGTCCCGTACTTGAAGGATGTTCCGGGGGTGGGGCTGTTCTTTCGCAACCAGCAGCAGACGCGTCAGCGGACCGAGCTTTTGGTCTTTATCACCCCCTATGTAATCTCGAGCGATGCCGACGCGTCGGCGATCACCGATCAGTTTCGCAATCAGATGAAGGCTTGGCCGGTGCCCAATACCAATCTGCACTGGTAGCAGGGGTTCCGCTTGGGATGGTGACGTGATCGATTGGCTCGCGGCAGTGATCGTGGGGATCGAATTGGTGGCGGCGTCGACCTCGCTGCCGGCGCCGCTTCGCGCTGTTCAAGCCCCCAACAACGACCTCAACCGTGTCGCGGTCGCGGTCGAGGGGATGGAATTGAGCCACGGCGCCAACCCGGCAATGTGGCGACCCAATCTCGACGGTCCGCAAGGGCCGATGCAGGTATCGCGCGCGGCGGCGCAGGACGCCGGTGGCGGCAACCGCTTCGACCTCGATGAAAACCGCCAGCTCGGGCGTTCCTATCTCGCGGTGCTGTTCAGGCGCTATGGCAGCTGGCCGGACGCGGTGATCGCCTACAACTGGGGTCCGGGCAATTTCGAGCGCTGGGTTGCCGCTGGCCGCCCGACCGGCGGGATTTCGGTCGCTATCGCCGGCTACCTTGACCATGTCATGGCGGAATTGCGAGGCGATCCGCCAAAAAACGACCCAAAAAACGATATTGCTTCCGCGATACCCCCCGTTGCGCCGCCGGAAGTCGAAATTCACGATCCGAGGCTGCGAAAAACCTATCTTGGCGACCGCGCCGAGATCGCGCGGCTTCGCGGCTTCCTCGCTTCGGCCAGCCCGGAGGACGAGGCAAACGGCGCCGTCGCGGTTCTGGCAACCATGCACAGCGTCGCCAAGCGCCGGGGCTACGAGGAGTTCGCCGCCATGCGCGGCTCAAGCCACGGCACGCCCCTCGCGGCGGCAGGGTTGCGAGAGATCGCCTCCGTACTGGTCGGCAAGCTCGAGGCCGAATGCGCGGCGATCGCCCTGATCGACCAGCAGCGGCAACACGCGAGCACTCCCTAGGAGGGCTACAGACCGGGAATCCGATTGATGCTGGTGATCGCCAAAAAGATCGCGATGGCGACCAGCCCGACGACCCCGCCGATCAGGATGATCGCGGTGGGCTCGATGATGGCGAGGGCAATACGCGAGCGGCTGCGCACCCGTTCGTCGTAAAATTCGGCGATGCGCCCGATCATCTCCGGGAGACTTCCCGACCGCTCGCCGACCCGAACCAGGCTCAGCGCCGTCGGCGCCAGAAATGTACTGTCGCCGAGCGCCTCCGTGAGATCGGCGCCGGCCCGTAAATCGCTTTCGACCCGGCCAAGGCGCGCTTGGAGCTGGCGTTGGCGCAGCGCCGTCCGCGCCAGTTCGAGGCTTTGCAGCAGCGGCACGCGGTTCTTCAACAGGTGAGCCAGGACAGCGGCCCAGCGCGCGATTTCCACCTCGATCAACCACTCCCGCAAAAAAGGCATCCGGCCGACAGCGTCGAGCATCCCGTTCCGCGCGCGCCGGCTGGCAAAGACGTACCCGATCAACGCGGCGGTGCCGATGAGCAGAACCACCGCCAGCGCGATGTTGTCGCGGACCCACATGCCGGTGCCGATCACGAGGTGCGATAGGAACGGGAGTTGATCGAGCTTGCCGCGGAAGATCGCCGCGAAGCGCGGGACGACGACGAGAAAGATGAAGACGATCGCCAAAAAACCAAAGACAACGAGAAAGGCTGGGTAGACCAGGGTCTGGCGCAATTCGGCGCGGGTTTTGGCTTCGTGGTCGAGTGCCGCGGCGGCGTCGGCGAGCGCCTCCGCCAGCCGGCCGGTAAAATCGCCGGCTTCGATGATGCGGTGGACATAGACCGGGATTTGCGGAAAGCACCGGGCGAAGACGGTTGGGAAAGGCTCGCCGCGGCGCAAGCCGGCCGTCAGCTCCCCGTAGGCAATGGCAAGAGCGGAGTGGTCGGCTGTCTCGGCGAGCGCCGCGACCGCTTCGGGGATCGGCACGCCCCCGGCGACCAGCGCGTGCAGCTGGCGGACCACCGAAGCGGCATCGCGGCGGTTAAGGGTTCGCCGGCGGCGGCGCGCGGTGCCGCTCCGCGCCGGCGCCAGCCCGATCGCGGTTGGGCGCACGCCGCGCTTCAGGAGGTCGCGGTGTGCGCTGCGCTCGGACGGCGCCTCGATCAGACCGCTGACCAGCCGGCCATCGCGTTCCAACGCCTGATATTGAAATTGCATCACCGTCCCCGCGCGGCTGGCGCCGTCGCAAAACGATCGCCGGTTTCGCGTGTCGCCGCTATCGGTATAGCCAAGTCAGCCAGATCTCCGATGCACAAAACGCGGACCGGGCCAGTCCCCCGAAGACCATCTTCCCGATAGCAAGACCGGATCGTCAGGTCGGGGTGGGAAATCGCCGTTTGATGTAGTCTGCTGTATGCCCCTTTTTGCGGGCGTGACCTGGGCGCGTCAGAAACGGGCGTGACGCGGAGTGCCGTTGAGCATTTTGTTAAAGCAAGGATCAGGTCTGCGACAATGAGTACTGCACAGCTGATTTCATTGGCAGATCGGTATTACCCGCCAGGCGACGCCGCGCGTAAAGGCGATCGGCTTCTTCGCGTCTACGGACGATTGCTGGCCGAATTTCAGCACCAGCCGATAACCCTGCTGGAGTTAGGCGTTTACCACGGCGCTTCCATGCGAATCTGGCGCGAGTACTTCCCCAGAGCAACAATCGTGGGGATAGACATCGAACCCGTTCGGCTCCCCGACCTTCCGAACGTTCATATTGTTCAAGGTGACCAGGCCGAGCCGGCATGCCTCGATCGGGCTATCGCCGCCATCGGCGGGTCGCTCTTCGACGTGATAATCGATGACGCCTCTCATCTGGGCCTCAAGTCGAAGGCTTCGTTTGAGCATTTGTTCGTTCATGGGCTCAAGCCATCGGGTCTGTATTTCGTCGAGGATTATGCCGCCCCGCTTTTGCCGGGTTGGCCCGACGGCGCACCCTTCACCCGCTCTCCAGCCGGATCGCTCAATAGCTACCAGCAAGGGATGATCGGATTTCTCAAACAAGTGGTCGACGAGATGGCGATCGATGTCGTCCGCATGGAAAGTCGCTATCGCCTGGCCGAAATTGCGTTCTACCCGAATATCTGCGTAATCCGGAAGACGCCTATAAGTTGAATACGGCGGCACGCCAAAACAAGCATGGAAGACGTACGTGTCGCTACTCGACTTGGCTGCGGTTCATGATATCCGAAAACGATCACGAAACTCATCCACCGCGGTCCGGAAGGCATGTTCGGACACTTTGAAGCTGTCGAAAATCGCGTCCAACGCTCGGGTGTCCAGAGGCTGGCCGCGAGCGGCGGCCGAGAGCGCCACATAAATTTGGCCTTCTAAGGATTGGTCGAGGACATCATTTGGTGTTTCTACCGTTCGCTGGCGATACAGGTCGGCGGTGACAAAGCGGTCGATAACCGCTTCGTCAAAATCGTGAAACGGCAACGCCAACACGCGGGTTATTCTTGCAATCTCCCCCCGCCAATCTCTCACTAAATTGGAATAGTCGACAAAGACGCGTGGAAACGGTCGCGAATGCCATTCCGCCAACAAATTGTATTTGAGCCACAGCACGTTGGACAACTCAGCGGATACGCCATCCCGCGCCGCAAGGGAGCCGGCGACTTCCCGCGGGTGGCGAACCGGAACGACAATTTTTAGGGTGAAGTGAGCGCGCTGGATAGCCTCGAACCAGAAACTGAATAGCGCGGTGATCCGAGGCTCTTTGATAACAAGCAAGGGCAGCCGAGGATAGGCAGTGAGAAAGTCATATATTTGATCGACGTAAGCTTGTCGGTCCTGGTCGGTGATGGATATTTCGTACTGAAGCTGAAGCGTCGGATCGTACCAACTCGATCCGAAGCGAGCGAGGAAAGCCTCATTGATCTCAAGCGCGGCCAGCGGCTCCCAATAGCCGGCGGGATTGCCGGAATCCGGGCCAAGTAATCTTTCCGGCAAGCCGGCGCCACACAAGGAAAGAACGCGAGTCAGCAGCGAGGTGCCGGAGCGCCCCATACCGAGAACAAGGAGGATCTCCCGTTCCGGCGTCACTCCTTCCGCCACCAACTGGCGCTCCAATCCACTTGATGCATGGGAGTGGTTATTTCCATTCGAGATCGATAATCGACCACCGCTTCGCGGGTGGCGGCAAGATAATTGAAATCGTCTATAATAATAAAACCACCAGCGGAGAGTTTCGGGTATAGATACTTAAGAGAGTCGTAGGTAGACTCGTAGTAATCGCCATCAAGGCGCAACAAGCAAAATGGGCCGTCATCCAGCTTCGGGAGTGTATCGCGAAAAAGGCCTTTTACAAAAGTCACCTGCTCGTCAAGCAAACCATAGCGAGCAAAGTTGTCCTTAACGGTTTCCAGTGAGACCGCCAATTCTTGATGAACGCTCAAGTCCATCTCCCGATCGGCCGGGTAAATCTGAGGGTTCGGGGGCGGCAGCCCGGCAAAGGAATCGGCCACATAAACCCTCCGGTCGCGAACCTCGTTTGCCGCCAGAATTCCACGCATCAAGATGCAGCAGCCACCGCGCCACACCCCAGTTTCGATAAAGTCGCCGGGAATCTTTTCGTCGAGTACCCGCTGCGTCAGTTCGCGCACGTTCTCCAGCCGGCGCAGTCCCACCATGGTATGAGCGAGCGCCGGCCAATCGTATCCGATTTCACGCAATTCAGGTTGGTAGGGGCCTTTGTTGATCGGATTTATCGAGGGATCTTCATAGATCGTGTTGGTCAGAACTTTTATGAGCAGATCAATATACAAATCTCGCACAATGGCAGGCACGATCCGGCGCTCCCGGCAGGCATTCCGTGCGCAGCACGAAGTCTAAGAAGGCAAATATCACGAATTCTCCGAACAGGTCGATGATGTACGGAACGGACAGTCTGTCGGCAAAATAGAGCCGACGCCCTAATGAAGGTCGTGACCCGGTCAAAGGGCTAGCCGCAAATGCGACGTGTACACCTCCTGCATATTGGAAAGACCGGGGGGACGGCGATGAGGCATGCGCTGACCCCGTATTTGACCTCGGTTCCTGATCTGGAGATTGTCGTGCACCCGCATGACACCACGCTTGCCGAGGTCTCGCCCGGGGAAAAAGCGATTTTTGCGCTCCGCGATCCGGTCGACCGCTTTGTCAGCGGCTTCAACAGCCGCCGCCGCCAGGGACGCCCTGTGCATAACGTCGATTGGAATCCGGCGGAAGCTGCTGCATTCGGCGACTTCGCGACGCCGAACGATTTAGCCGAGGCCCTTTCAGCGCCGGACGATGAGGAGCGAGCGCGAGCTATCTCCGCCATGCGGAAAATTCGTCACGTCAACACGTCCTATGCCGATTGGTTGGTGAGCGTCGAGTATGTCCGAACTCGCCGGCCGCATATCCCATGGGTTGGGCTCACCGAGCGGCTACCGGAGGATTTTGCGGAACTTCTCCAGCTTTTAGGGCTGCCACTCGATTGTAAGCTCCCCGATGACCCCAGGATGGCGCATCGCCGGCTCGAGACCGACCCGACTTGGCTTAGTGAGCAAGCGGTAAACAACATCCGGAAATGGTATGCGGGCGACTATGAATTTATCGACTATTTTTTCAGTCCGGGCACTGAGCACGCTGATCATCAATAGCAAACTGCCTCAGGTGCGGCGGGCATGAGCAAATACGGCGAGCTCGGAACGAGCCGCCTCGTGGTCTGGGTCGATGGCAAGCAGCGCTTGAAATTCGGCATTTGCGGCAGAGGTGTCCCCGAGCAAGCGGTAAGCCTTGCCGCGCGCAAGATGAACTTCAACTCGCCGATCCTCCGGCGGGTCGCCGTGCGGCAGCCACATCCCGGCATGGGTAAGCAGGCGCTGCGGCGCCACTTCTTGGGGCGACACATCCCGCGCCATACGGGCGACTGCCGCCGCCGCCGCAAAGCGGCGTTCGCGGAATTCACTCTCGGCAAGATCGAGCAAGGCGGCGCAGACCGGGTTTATGGGGCGTGGCGAGGGCGTCAGCGACCACAGTGTTTGGTCGAATGACGGGCCCAGCGGAAGCCCGCGCACGGGCTCGATAACCGAACGAGCAAAATGAACTAATGTCGCCGGCGGCAGGGTTCCCAGGTAAGTCCGATTTCGCGGCGACGGCTCCGCCCACGGTCGCCGCCGAATGGCTTCGTACTGAGCCTGCCATTTCGCGAGAGTCGGCCGAAACGTTCGATAGTCTGCATTGGTTGCGATTCCCCCATGCAGCTGATGAAAGCTGGCCTCGCCGAGCAAGATCACGAATTCGCTGTCCGGAAGCTCCGCGGCCCGCATGAAAGTGTCAAGATTGAGAAAGCCACCGCCTGGTTGATCGAAGCGCTCGTCCAGGCCGCCCAATAAATCCCAAGATTCGCGCCTTAGAAACAGACCGTTGGATTCCGCGATCCGCGAGAACCAGCCGTCGACGGAAGATTCATCGAAGGCGCCGATTTCAAAAAGCCGATAACCATCTTGCGGCCAAGCGATCGAGGCGAGGAGGCGGTCCTCGCTATCTTGGTTATAACCGGATTCAATCGACCACCTTTGATAATCGCGGCCCAGGTACCAGCCCAGCGTGATCACCACAGCACGCGGATAGAGTCCGACGCCGTGCCGAGCAAAGTGGAGAAAGCCAGGCGTGACGATACGAGCGCCGTCGATCATTACGCCGATAGTCCGTCCCCGCGCCTCCGCCAGCCCGCGATTGACGGCGCGCGCGGGCGATGGGGGGGCCGGATCAAGCCGGACCAGGCGGAAATTTCCGTCGAGCGCGGCAACCATTTCGGCGTCGAGCGGCGGCGTTGAGCCATTGTCGACGACAATGATCTCGTAGTCGTCGGCGGCGATATGGCGCTGGTAGGCGGCCGACAGGGAATACAGAGTACGCGGCGCTTCGCGCGCCATGTTGTAAACGACGACAACCACCGACAACTCGGGCCGGCGATTTCGATCTTCCATCACGCCTCATCCTCGGTGATTGGCGCTGCAATAATTGCGCTATGGCGTAAGTTTATTCGCGATGGTCGACTAGGATAATCTGAGCTTCCTGATGGGCTGCCATCATTTACCCATCGGAACACCCTTGTCGCTGCGTGATCTCGGAGAATCCCGCGGACCATCAACTACGAGTGATCGAGACCGGCTGCGGTCCGGCTCGGCGCATGAGTGAAGACGGATGTTGCATGATGCGCGCAATCTCTATGTGGATCTGCTGATCCGCTCCTTGGTCGACGGCATTTACGGCGAACCAATGGAGGGGCCCTGGCGGCCTGGCAATAAATTCGACCGTGGACCTCGGCCGCCGGGCCTTCTCGGCCCGATGGTCGCGCATACGATGGTCGGGGTCGACCGGTTGCAAAGCCTGCGGCAATTGACCCAGCGGGCGCTGGACGAAAAAGTGCCCGGCGACTTTATCGAAACCGGGGTGTGGCGCGGCGGCTGCTGCATCTTGATGCGCGGAGTTCTGGCGGCAAACGAGGTTCGCGACCGGAAAGTTTATGTGGCCGATTCCTTTACTGGGGTTCCGCCGCCACGGCCGGAGCTTTATCCCGCGGATAGCGGGCATCGGTTCGATCTCCACACCGAGTTGGCGGTTCCGTTGAAAACAGTGAAAGAGAACTTTCGCCGCTACGGCCTGCTGGATGACCAAGTCGTATTTGTTCCTGGACTTTTCAGCGATACGCTGCCCGGCCTCGACGCCGGGCCCTTTGCTCTCGTCAGACTGGACGGCGACCTTTACGAGTCGACGTATGTAGCGCTTGAGAACCTGTACCCGAAGCTCTCGCCCGGCGGGTATCTCATCGTCGATGATTATGGCGTGTTCGAACCTTGCCGCGAGGCGGTCCGCGATTATCGCTCCCACCAAAGAATTGACGCGCAGATACACGTCATCGACCGTTCAGGCATATGGTGGCGCCGGCCGCTGACCGACGCGGTCGAACCGTGTTGAGGGCTCACGACGCGGACATGAGCAGCAATTTCATTATCATGCGCGCCAGTCCTGACTGGCTAAATTTTGACATTCAAGAAACTCGGGCTTTCTGTCGGAGATTAGGGCAGCGGGAAGACCTGATTATCGAATTTGACGACCACTGGCGGCAGACCTTTGCGATCACGTACAGGGAACTGCGCCATGAAATGAAAATGATTACTCTCGCTTCTATTGCAGCGACCCGACATTGCCAGCTTGGCGGAATGTCCGAGCTGATCGATCCCGCGGACGATGATCTCTTCGTGTTTATGGACGACGACGATTGGACCGCGCCCCACCTGTTCGATGTGCTCAGATCGCGGCCGGTGCCGAAGGATGGCTGGCTTTGGGGATCGATTTTCCTGGGTTCGTTCTTGGTCGATGTGCCCGGAACGGAGGACGCACCGGGTAGAGCGGCCGGAACGCCTGCGCTGCAGAAGCGCCCGCTTCACGACTTCCTCTATACCAACAATTACGCGATCACCGGCCGGTGTGTTAAGCGGCTCGGTCCTCATGCGCTATTCGATCATATGGACGGTCAGCAAGCGCTGCGTGCGGGACAATTCGCGCCGCTCAAGGTTGCTTCGCATCTCAGCTGCGCCAACAAGCATCCGTGGTCCACTATGGCCATCCTGTCCAATTCTCGATCGCCCGGCTTTTTGGACCGATTGCATCCGATGCTCGTCGGCTATGCCCATGCGATCAACTCTATCGAGCTTGATGACGACACGCGGTGGATTGGCCCATACCTTGATGGACTAGGAGCCTGCGTGGTGCGAACCCTCGCGAGTTTAGCGTCACATCGGCGATGATTCGACCGTTGATCAGCCGGTGAAATAAGGTTCGCCGCGGTCCGGCGCGACGCTGTCGACAGCAGGTTCGCGACCGCCGTCTAACTACAGCACGATTGATTGCGGCGGCGGAGGGTATCCCGTCGGCACCTGACCGACCTTGTCGGCTTTTTGCCGCGCGAATAACCCCGCAATTCCGCGCCGGGAGCGCACCTCATCAGCGCCGAACGATCAGCGAGGAGTCCTATAAGGGCTTCCCAGGGTTGTATTTCGGAACAAAGGTGGCTTCAAACTGTCTATTGACGGAAGCCACCACGACGCGCATGAGCCGTTAGCCCCGTTTCCGGGGCGGCTGCCGTGCTATCTCAGGGATGCCCGCAACTCGGCTTTATTATCTTCAGCCGCTGCTCGCCGGACCGGTCGACGCATGGGCGTCGCATCTCGATCGGGCGGCGGCGATGCGGTTCGATACGGTGGCGATCGCGCCACCCTTCGCGACGGGCCGCGCCCGCGATCTGTTCCTGACCGCCGACCATGACCGGCTGGACGGCCGGCTCGGCGCGGGCGACGCGACGGCGGCGCTAGCGCGCTTCGCGGAGGAAAGCCGCAGCCGCCAGCTCCTGCCGATGCTCGATGTCGTGGTCGATCGGGTCGCCGTCGAGCACGCGACCAATGGGCTTTCGAGCTGGTACCGCGCGGATCCCGCCGATGAGCTTCCCGATCCAAGGCAGTCGCCACAGCGGCCGGACATCGCCCGACTGGCGACCGAGAATGATGGAGCCGGCGCTGTCGATTGGTGGGTAGGCCGGCTTGCCGCGTGGATCGATGCCGGGATCGCCGATTTCCGCTGCCTTCGTCTGCATCGCGTGCCGGCGGTATTCTGGCGCGATCTAATCGCTGCGGTACGACGGCATTGCCCGCACGCCAGCTTCATGGCCGCGACGCTCGGCGCCGAGGCGGCTGAAAGCGAGGCGCTGGCCGCGTGTGGCTTCGATCTGGTCGCCTCCTGCGCGCGCGGCTGGGATTATCGCGCCCAGGACTTTCCGGAAATCGTCGATCGTCTGGCGCATATCGCGCCGGTCATCGCGATGCCGGAGGCGCCGTTCGATCGCCGGTTGGGCCGGGCGTTCCGCGACACCGGCCGCGCTCAGCGCGCCGCGCGACGGGCCCTTGCCTTGACGACGTCCTATGGCGTTGGCTGGATGATGCCGATGGGTTTCGAATTCGGCGCGGCCCGCGACATGGATGCGGCGCGCGACCGGCCGGAGGATTTTACTCGCCTCGTCGCCGAGGCGCCTTTTGACCTTTCGGCGGACATTGCCGCGGCCAACTCGCGATCTGCGTCCGCGCATCGGGAAACACCATCTGGGATGCGCAGCCTATCGCCACCTGGAGCACCGGCCGCGGCGCTGTTGGTCTCGGGCCGGGCGAACGGCGCGTTGAACCGCGGCCTCCGGCTCGTGCTCGCCAATGCGAGCCTCGACGATCCGGTGCGGGTGCCGCTCGCGCCGCTGCTGACAGCGAGCGGGCTGGATGGCGTGCTGCTTGAGGACGAGGATGATCCGGAGCCCATCGGCCCCGACGGCGCGCTCACAATCGGCCCGGCCGAGGTGCGGACGATGCGTCTCGTCAAGACCGCGCCGATCGACCGCGCCGTGCGCAACGCAATCGAGGCGGCGACCATGCCGCGCGTCGCCGTCGAGGCCGTCGCCCCGTCGGTCGATGACGGGCGCTTTCCGGCGAAGCGGCTGGTCGGCGAGCTTGTCGAGGTCTCCGCCGACCTGATCTCGGACGGCCATGATCGTCTAGCCGCGGCGCTGCTGTGGCGGGCGGCGGATGAGGAGGTCTGGCGCGAAGCGCCGATGAACGCCGCCGGCAACGACCGTTGGGTCGGGCGGTTCCCGCTGGCGCGCGTCGGCCGCTATCTCTTCACGATCCTTGCCTGGAAGGATCGCTTTGGCACTTTCGCCGAGGAACTCGAAAAAAAGCACGCCGCGGGGCTGCCGGTCGCGCTGGAGCTGGAGGAAGGCCGGTTGCGGATCGAAGAGGCGGCGGCGCAGGCCGACCGCGCCGTCGCCCCGGAACTCGCCGCTCTCGTCGCGCGGCTGAAAGAGGCAGACGCGGACGAACGCCGCCGCCTGCTGCTTACCCCGTCGACGGCGGAGCTGATGGCGACGGCGCGCGTGCGGCCGCACGCGCATCGGCATCCGACCGAATACCCCGTCGAGGCCGAGCGCCGCGCCGCCGGCTTTGGCAGCTGGTACGAGCTTTTCCCCCGCTCGCAATCGGGCGACCCGAGCCGGCACGGCACCTTCGCCGACGTCATCACGCGGCTGCCGGCGATCAGCGCGATGGGGTTCGACGTGCTGTATCTCCCGCCGATCCACCCGATCGGCCGGGTCAACCGCAAGGGCCGCGACAACGCCCCGCATGCCGAGCCGGGCGAGCCGGGCAGTCCCTACGCGATCGGCAGCGACGAGGGCGGGCACGAAGCGATCCACCCGGCGCTCGGCACGCTCGACGATTTCCGCCAGTTGCGCGATGCCGCCGCCCGGCACGGCATGGAGCTGGCGCTCGATTTCGCCGTGCAATGCGCGCCCGACCATCCCTGGCTGCGCCAGCATCCGGACTGGTTCGAGTGGCGGCCCGACGGGTCGATCCGCTACGCCGAAAACCCGCCGAAGAAATACGAGGACATCGTCAATGTCGATTTCTACGCCGGCAGCGCGGTGCCGTCGCTGTGGCTGGCGCTGCGCGACATCGTGCTGCTGTGGGCGGGCGAAGGCGTGCGCCTGTTCCGCGTCGACAACCCGCACACCAAGCCGCTGCCGTTCTGGGAATGGATGATCGGCGAGGTGCGCGCCAAGTACCCCGACGCGGTCTTTCTCGCCGAGGCGTTCACCCGCCCGAAGCTGATGTACCGGCTGGCGAAGATCGGCTTTTCCCAGTCCTACACCTACTTCACCTGGCGCAATACCAAGGCGGAGCTGACCGAGTACCTCACCGAGCTGTCGACCGATGCGCGCGACTTCTTCCGCCCGCATTTCTTTGTCAACACGCCCGACATCAACCCGGTGTTCCTGCAGACCTCGGGCCGGCCAGGTTTTCTGATCCGCGCGGCGCTGGCGGCGACGCTGTCGGGGCTGTTCGGCGTCTATAGCGGGTTCGAATTGTGCGAGGCGCGCGCGCTGGCCGGCCGCGAGGAATACGCGTCGTCCGAAAAATACGAAATCCGCGCCTGGGACTGGGAGGCGCCCGGCAACATCATCGCCGAGATCACCCGGCTCAATCGCATCCGCAGGGCGAACCCGGCGCTGCAGACGCATCTCGGGGTCAGCTTCCACAACGCCTTCAACGACCAGATACTCTATTTCTCGAAGGCGGCTCCCGACTTGCAGAACGTCGTGCTGGTCGCCGTCAACCTCGATCCGCGCTTCCCGCAGGAATGCGACATCGAGGTGCCCCTCTGGCTTTGGGGATTGTCCGACGCCGCGTCCGTCACGGTGGCGGACCTGATGGCCGACCGTCAATTCACCTGGACCGGAAAGATGCAGCACATCCGCCTCGATCCGGCGGTGCTGCCGTTTGCGATCTGGCGCCTCCGGCCAGTGGATGGAGCCGCCTGATGGCAAAAAAGAAAGGCGACCTGCCGGTGATGGCAGACCCGCTCTGGTACAAGGACGCGGTCATCTATCAGCTGCATGTCAAGTCATTCTACGACTCGAACAATGACGGCGTCGGCGACTTTCCAGGTTTGCTGCAGAAGCTCGATTATATCCAGAGCCTCGGCGTCAACGCGATCTGGCTGTTGCCCTTCTATCCGTCACCGCGGCGCGACGACGGCTACGACATCGCCGACTATCGCGGCGTCCATCCCGATTACGGCACGCTTGCCGACTTCAAGCGCGTGATCGCCGGCGCGCATGCGCGCGATATCCGCGTCATCACCGAGCTGGTGATCAACCACACCTCCGACCAGCACGGCTGGTTCCAGCGCGCCCGCGCGGCGAAACCGGGGTCGGTCGCGCGAAATTACTACGTCTGGTCCGACCACGACGACGCCTACGCCGACACGCGAGTGATCTTTGTCGATACCGAAAAATCGAATTGGACCTGGGACGACGCCGCCGGCGCCTATTACTGGCACCGTTTCTATTCGCACCAACCCGACCTCAATTTCGACAACCCGCGCGTCCTGCAGGAAGTGCTCAGCGTGATGCGCTTCTGGCTCGATCTCGGGGTCGACGGGTTGCGCCTCGACGCGGTGCCGTATCTGGTCGAGCGCGAAGGCACGATCAACGAGAACCTGCCGGAGACGCATGCGATCCTGAAAAAGCTGCGCAAGGCGCTCGACGATTACGCGCCGGGCCGGATGCTGCTCGCCGAGGCCAATCAATGGCCGGAGGACGCCAAGGAATATTTCGGCGACGGCGACGAATGCCACATGTCGTTCCATTTCCCGCTGATGCCGCGCATGTACATGGCGATCGCGCAGGAAGACCGCTTCCCGATCAGCGACATCATTCGCCAGACGCCGGCGATCCCCGAGAACTGCCAGTGGGCGATCTTTCTGCGCAACCACGACGAGCTGACGCTCGAAATGGTTACGGACAAAGAGCGTGACCTGTTGTGGAACACCTATGCCGCCGACCGGCGCGCCCGGCTCAATCTCGGCATCCGCCGCCGCCTCGCGCCCCTCTTGGAGCACGACCGCAACCGCATCGAACTGATGAACATGCTGCTGCTGTCGATGCCGGGAACGCCCGTCATCTATTACGGCGACGAGATCGGCATGGGCGACAATTTCCACCTCGGTGACCGCGACGGGGTGCGGACGCCGATGCAATGGTCGCCCGACCGCAACGGCGGCTTCTCGCGCGCGACCCCAGAGAACCTCGTGCTGCCGTCGATCATGAACCCGGTCTACGGGTTCGAGGTCATCAATGTCGAGGCGCAGGCGGGCGACCAGTATTCGCTGCTGAACTGGACCCGCCGCATGCTGACGGTGCGCAAGCGGCACAAATCCCTCGGCCGCGGCTCGCTGCGTTTCCTCTACCCCGGCAACCGCAAGGTCCTGGCCTATCTGCGCGAGTTCGAAGACGAGACGATCCTTTGCGTCTGCAACGTCTCGCGGGTGATCCAGGCGGTCGAACTCGACCTGTCGGCCTTCGTCGGGCGCATCCCGGTCGACTTGACCGGCGGCTCGACCTTCCCCCCGGTCGGTCAGCTACCCTATCTGCTCACGCTGCCGCCCTTTGCGTTCTACTGGTTCATCCTCTCGACCGACGCCAGCCTACCCGACTGGCATCTGCCGGCGCCCGAGCCGATGGCCGAGCTCAGGACCCTGGTGCTGCGCAGCGGGATCGAGGATGTGCTGGCGTCGGAAGGGCGCGGCGTCATCGAGGAGGCGCTGCCGGCCTATCTGGCGCGGCGGCGCTGGTTCGCCTCGAAGGACGAGCAGATCGGCTCGATCCGCCTATCGATGGCCGAGCCGATCAGCGGCGCGACGCTGGAGATCATCCTCGCCGAGTTGGAAGTCAGCCTGTCGCGCCGCGCGGAGCATTATTTGCTGCCGCTGGCGATCGCCTGGGAGGATGGCCTCACCGACGCCTTGCCGCAGCAGCTCGCCCTGGCGCGGGTGCGGCGCGGCCGGCGCGTCGGTTACCTCACCGATGCTTTCGCGGTCGATGCCCTGCCGATCGCCGTGTTGCGAGCGCTGAGGATTTCCGCCGTCCAGCCCCTGGCGACCGGCGAAATCCGCTTCATTCCCACCGCACGGCTGGCCGAGATCGACATTCCGCGCAAGCCGGAAATCCGGCGGCTGTCGGCCGAGCAATCCAACAGTTCGCTGATCATCGGCGACCAGGCGGTGTTCAAGCTGGTGCGTCGCGTGTTCCCCGGCATCCACCCCGAGGCGGAGATGGGGCGCTATCTGACCGAGCGCGGCTTCGCCAACACCGCGCCGCTCTTCGGCGAGGTGACGCGCTACGACAAGGACGGGACGCCGCACACGATGGTCCTGATCCAGGGCTTTATCCGCAATCAGGGCGACGGCTGGGGCTGGACGCTCGATTACCTGTCGCGCGTGCTCAATTCCGCCGCCGTCATTGATCCGGACGCGCAGATCGAGGACATCGCCGACGCGCTTGCCGGATACGGCAATTTCGCCGCCGCGATCGGCAAGCGTCTGGGCGAATTGCACGCCATCCTCGCCGCGCCGACCGACAATCCTGCCTTCGCGCCGGAGAAAGCCACGGGTGCCGACGGCGCCGCATGGGCGGAAGCGGTGAGCGCCCAATTGGAGGCTGCGGTCAGTGCGCTGAGCGGTGTCGCCGAGTGGCACGACGAAGACACGCAGCAAGCCGCGGCGCTGATCAGCGAGCGGCGCACCGCACTGGGCAAGGCGATCCGCCGGCTGGCGAAGGCCGCCACCGGAAATCTGAAGACGCGCACGCATGGCGATTTCCACTTGGGCCAGGTGCTGGTCTCGTCGGGCGACGCGTACATCATCGACTTCGAGGGCGAACCCGCCCGCCCGCTCGGCGAAAGGCGAGCAAAATCGAGCCCGCTGCGCGACGTCGCGGGGCTGCTGCGGTCGTTCGACTATGCGGTGGCCGCTGCGTCGAGCCGCGCCGACGGCCCGGCGCGAAATGCGCCGCGCAAGGCGACGGTGCTCGATCGGTTCGCCGCGAACGCTTCCGAGGCGTTTCTCACCGCATACCGCGAGACGCACGCCGAGAGCCCGCGGCCCTGGGCCACTCCGGCAGGCGAACCCGCCTTGCTCGACCTCTTCCTGATCGAAAAGGCCGCCTACGAGATCTGTTACGAGGCCGCCAATCGGCCATCATGGATCGGCATTCCGCTGCAGGGCCTGGCGCGCATCGTCGCCCGCATCGCCGCTCCGGTCATGGAAGCCGCCGGTGGATGACGATCTGAGCCTCGCACCGGCGCTGCAAGCCATCGTGGAAGGGCGCAGCCTCGACCCCTTCGCGCTGCTCGGTCGGCACGGCGCCGCCTCCGGCGAAATCATTCGCGTGATGTTGCCGGGCGCCTTCACCGTCACCGCGATCGCCCGCGACGAGCCCAGCCTGCGCAGCGAATTGCGCC
The DNA here is from genome assembly GCA_963712835.1 of uncultured Alphaproteobacteria bacterium. GTDB lineage: Bacteria > Pseudomonadota > Alphaproteobacteria > ATCC43930 > CGMCC-115725 > DATARH01. The sequence continues at coordinate 267,533 of CAVQJJ010000007.1, forward strand.
CGATGCGTCAAACCGGCCTGTTTGTCGGCCCGAGCCCGGGACCGGGACCCTACGTCCTCGAGATCGATTGGGGTGGGCCGGTCCAGGAGACGGAAGATCCCTATTCGTTTGGCCCGCTGCTCGGCGAGCTCGATGTCTATTTGCTCGGCGAAGGCAAGCATCGCGACCTCGCGCAATGCCTCGGCGCGCACGCGATGATGGTCGACGGCGTGCCCGGCGTGCGTTTCGCGGTCTGGGCGCCGAACGCGCGCCGTGTCTCGGTGATCGGCGACTTTAATTCCTGGGACGGCCGCCGCCACCCGATGCGCCTGCGCCACGGCGCCGGCGTCTGGGAGGTCTTCGTGCCGCGGCTGGCGCCGGGCGCGCTCTACAAATATGAGCTGCTCGGTCCCGACGGCGCGTTGCTGCCGGAAAAGGCTGACCCGGTGGCCTGGCGCGCCGAGCCGCCGCCTTCAACGGCCTCGATCGTCGACGATCCGGCGCCGTTCCGCTGGTCGGACGAAGCGTGGTGCGCCGAGCGGCCCAAGCGACAGGGGCTCGATGCGCCGCTGTCGATCTACGAGGTGCATGCCGCATCGTGGTTGCGCCATCCGGACGGGCGTTCGCTCGACTGGTCCGAGCTCGCCGAGAAGCTCGTCGATTACGTGTCGCGCATGGGTTTCACCCATGTCGAGTTCATGCCCGTCATGTACCACCCGTTCACTGGCTCGTGGGGCTATCAGGTGCTCGGCCAGTTCGCGCCGAACGCGCTGCTCGGCACGCCGGAGGAATTGGCGCTGCTGATCGACTGCTGCCACGCGGCCGGCATCGGCGTGCTGCTCGACTGGGTTCCGGCGCATTTCCCGACCGACGCGCACGGTCTTGCGCGGTTCGACGGCACCCCGCTCTACGAGCATGGCGATCCGCGCGAGGGCTACCAGCAGGACTGGAACACCTTCATCTACAATCTCGGCCGCAATGAGGTGCGCAATTTCCTGATCGCCGGCGCGCTGCACTGGCTCGAGCGCTTCCACGCCGACGGGCTGCGCGTCGATGCGGTGGCGGCGATGCTTTACCGCGACTACAGCCGCAAGGAAGGGGAGTGGGTGCCCAATATCTACGGCGGCCGCGAGAATCTTAAATCGATCGCCTTCCTGCAGGAATTGCGGCGCACGATCGACGCCCGCTGCCCCGGCGCGATCCTCGTGGCCGAGGAATCCACGGCATTCCCCGGGGTCACCCGCTCACCCGACGAAGGCGGGCTCGGCTTCCATTACAAATGGAACATGGGCTGGATGCACGACACGCTCGATTATATCGGGCATGAGTCGATCCACCGCCGCTACCACCACAATGAGATGACGTTCGGCATGCTCTATGCGTTTTCCGAGCGGTTCATCCTGCCGCTGAGCCACGACGAAGTGGTCTACGGCAAGCACTCCCTGATCGGCCGCATGCCGGGCGATCACTGGCAGCGTTTCGCCAATCTGCGCGCCTATCTCGGCTTTATGTGGACGCATCCCGGCAAGAAGATGCTGTTCATGGGCGGCGAGTTCGGCCAGGACAACGAATGGAACCATGACGGGCAACTCGATTGGTGGCTGCTCGACGACCCGGCGCATCGTGGCGTGCAGCGCCTGGTGCGCGATCTCAACCGGCTCTACACCGCCGAACCGGCTCTGTATGAGCGCGACTACGACGATAGCGGTTTCCGCTGGGTGATGTCCGACGATCATGAGCAGAGCGTGTTTGCCTATCTGCGCATGCCCGCCGGAAACGGCCCGCCGCTCTTGTCGGTTAGCAACTTCACCCCGGTGCCGCGCGACGGCTACCGGTTTGGCGTGCCCGAAGCCGGCAAATGGGCCGCCCTGGTGAACACCGACGCCAGCTGCTATGGCGGCTCGGGCTACAGCAACGGCCATGATGCGACCGCCGAGCCCACGCCGTGGCACGGTCAGCCGGCCTCCCTCATCCTCGATTTGCCGCCTCTGGCAACGCTGGTGCTGCGGTTGGAGAACGCGAAAGCCCTTTAAAGCCCCGCGCGCAATCCAACGAAGTGAAAGCCCCTCTTATTCGGCAGCCTGTCGTCGGGCGTGGCGCGCCGCCGACGTCCCGGCCGCTTCCATCGCAGCGATCACCTTGTTGCGATCGGTAAAGGCGAGATATTCGGCGGCGTATTCCGGCGGCAGAACCTCGACCATGATGTGGTTCTCGACCCATACCTCGATCACATGAAACGGGCCGCGGTTGCAGTCGTAGCACTCCCAGCCGGTCTCCTTGGCGATCTTCTTGACGGTCGCGGCGTCGGTCTTGACGCTGAGCGCGAAATGCGTCGATTGGAAGTCGGTTGGCCCGCGTTTCACAAAGCTGCCGCCGACCTCTCCGCCCGGCTCCAGTTCGGTGCCGGCCGGATAAACCTCTACCCCGGAGCCGTGCTCGTCGAGCTGCAGCGCGAAAAAGCTGCCCGGATTAGGCGGAAACGGCACCGACTTGCCGCCCATGATTTCGGCGAGCACGCCGGCGGCATGCTTCGGGTCGCGGGCAGCGATCGACAGATGATGGATCATGGGTCAAGCCTCCTGAATTCGGTGGCGCTTAAATAGCACGCGCCGGCGGCGCAGGCGAGGCGAAGCCATATCACCGCTATCGGCGGCCACCAGCTACGCTCCCTTCTCCCCCCAACCCTCTCCATCGAGGGGGGAGGGCCGCTACACTACCTGGTTGCGCAATTGCGTCTCGCCGCGCCACAGCCGAGCGAGATTGTCGCGCAGGATTTCGATCACATTGTCCTCGTAGCGCCGCGTCTCGCCGGCGGTGTGCGGCGTCACCAGCACATGCTCCATCGCCCAGAGCGGCGACGCCGGGGCGAGCGGCTCCTCGACCGTGACGTCGATGCCGGCGCCGGCGATCTTGTGCGCAGCGAGCGCCACCGTCAGCGCTGCTTCGTCAACCACTCTTCCGCGCGCGACATTGACCAAATAGGCGGATGGCTTCATCAGCCCCAACGCCTCGGCGTCGACGAGGCTTTCCGTCTCCGGGGTCAGCGGGCAGCACAGCGCGACGAAATCCGCCTGCGGCAGCAGCGATTTGAACGCGGACGTCGGGTGTACTTCGTCGGCCGCGCCGGAGCCGGCGGCGGGGTTCTGGCGCAGTGCGACGACGCGCATGTCGAACGCCTTGGCAAGCTGGGCGAGCCGGCCGCCAATTTGCCCGAGCCCAACCAGCAGCAGCGTCTTGCCGCCGAGCTCGTCTTCGCGCAGCGCGAGATCGCCGATCATCTGCCGCCAGACGCGTTTGTGCTGGTTATCGCGCCCCTCGGGCAGCCGGCGCGCCAATGCCAGGATCAGCGCCATCGCGTGTTCGGCGACCGCGCGGGCGTTGACCCCGGCGGCGCTCGCCAGGCGAATGCCGCGCTTCGCGAGTTCGTCGCGCGAAAACTGGTCGGTGCCGGCGCCGATCGACTGGATGAACTTGAGCCGGCTGGCATTCTCCAAAAGGCTGTTGCGCCACAGGCCGGAGATCACCAGCACATCCGCCTCGCCGAGCCGCGCCGCGAGCGTGTCGAGGTCGCGCAGCTCAAAGCTCGCGATGCCGGTGTTTTGCAGCGCGAACCGCTCCTGCAGCCGGTAGGCGACATGCGCGAAGCAAATTCGAAGCTTGTCCGGAGGCGGAAGCATGAGGGAACCCGTCTAGCGAAGCGGTTGTGCGCAGCTTGACCATTCCGCCCGCTGCGAACAATCGGAAAAGTTTTGCAATGTCCTGAAAATTATCGTTCAATTCGTCGGCAGTAACACTGAGCAGCAGCTCAGAGCGAGATAAGGAGCGAAGGTTACAGCGGTGTCGTAAGGCGTACGAGTTTGTAATTCCCCCATTACAAGCACGCCGAGGTCGGTCATGAAATTCATCATGTTGCCGCTGCTGTTTTCGTTAGCCGGTATCGGCTACATAAACCGAGACCGGATCGCCGACGAATATAATGCCGCGTACCCCTCTGACCCGGCCAAGGAGGCGGCACTACGCGAATGCATTTCCGAAAACGCGGGCTTTAACCGGCTCGACACCGACGATCGGACCTATTGTTACCGGCATTATTTGTGGGCCGTTCCAGGAGTCGCGAGGATTAGTGGAACGTCGAGCCCTCCGTACGCGAAGAGCCCTAGTCACCTGGCGGGCGACGACATACGGCGCCAAGAAGCCACTGACAGCTTCCGTCATCACGGACTGGAGCCAACAGGTACGAGGGGAGCGACGCTTTCCGCTCCGTCGCGCGCGGCCGGTCTCCATATGGCCGCGAATTACCGCCAGCTAGCGGTGCAAAACGCGGTGGCGAGCTGGCAAAACCACCAGGCGACATCCGCCGGATTGCTTACCTCTCCTGGTTCTCCACCACGACCTTGATCGCATCCTCGACCCGGTCGCGCGCATAGCGGATCGCTTTCGGTACTTCTGAGAGCGGAAAGGTGTGGGTGTGGATCAGCTTCGCCTCGAAGCGCTTTTGCGCGATCAGCGCCGCGGCGCGGTGGGTCGCGCTTTTGCCCTCGCCGCGAATGCCGAAGACGTAGATGTTGTTGCGCACCAGATGGGCGAGGTCGACCATCACCGGCTCGTGCGGGAAGGCGGCGAGGCAGATGCGCCCGCCGCGGTTGACCATGCGCCCCGCCTCGTTGAGCGCGTTGGCCGCGCCCGAGCATTCGAGCACGTAATTGACGCCCTTGCCGTGCGTCAAACGCATCACCGCCTCGACCGGGTCTTCGCGGCCGACGTTGATCACGTGATCGGCGCCGAGCTTCTTGCCCATCTCGAGCCGGCTGTCGCGCGTGCCGGTGAGGATGACCGGCTGGGCGCCCAACGCCTTGGCGACCCCGACCCCCATCAGGCCGATCGGCCCCGGCCCGACCACCACCACCGGCTCGCCGGCGATGATCCCGCCCATCACGTCGAGCCCGTACATCGCGGTGCCGGCGGTGACGATCAGCGTCGCCTCGGCGTCGCTGATCGTGTCCGGAATGTGCACCATCGTGTTGATGTTGTTGACCGCGTACTGCGCGAAGCCGCCATCGGTAGTGAAACCGTTGGCGCGGTGTCCTTTCGAGTGCCAGCCGTAATTGAGGCAGGAGGTGTACATGCCCTCGCGGCAACGCGGGCAGCGCCCGCAGCCGGCATGGATTTCAACCGCGACCCGGTCGCCGACCGCGAACTCGTCCACCGTCGGCCCGAGCTTCACCACCGTGCCCATGTATTCATGGCCGGGGGTGAAGCCCTTGTTGAACGGCAGCCCGCCCTCGATCATCGCCGGCACGCCGTGCTTCAAGACCTCGATATCGGTGGCGCAGACCGCGATCGCGTCGATCCGCACCAGCACCTCGGCCGGCCCCGGCTCCGGCACCTTCTTGTCGACCAGCGACAGCTCATCCGGCCCGCCCAGCACCCAGGCCTTCATCGTCTCGGGAATGACGTAGTCGTTGCGGTTCGTTGAGGCCATCGCATCCAAAGCTAAAGTGTTTCATAACCGGATAAATCGGTCGCTTTCCCCGCGAAAGCGGGGACCCAGGGCTAGCGACGTGCCGGTTGCCCTGGCCCCTGCTTGCGCAGGGGAAACGATTTTTTGGCTGCATTAATCCAGGCTGATCATCGGCCTCAGCCGTTCGGCGCGTCGACCGGCACGGTACCGAGTTCGCCCGGGGTCGAGACTTCGAGGATCTCGACATCGTCCGAGGTGCGCAGCTCGTTGTGGATGCAGCCGCCGGGGATGAACATCGAGTCGCCGGCTTCCATCCGCACGGTCGGCGCGTTCTCGAACTCGAGCTCGACCCAGCCGTTGAGGCAATAGACGAACTGGCTCTCGCAAGTGTGGTAGTGCCAGCCCGTCGGCTCCGTCATGCCGTTCTTGGCCTTCATCAGCGTGCCGCGCATCCGGCCGGCGCTGCCTTCGGCGATGCCAAGATCGCGGTAGGTGAAGAAATCGCGGCGACCCGGGGTCATCACCGGCGCCTTGGCGCTGGAATGGACCGGCTTCATGCCGTGAACCACGCTGATGGGGGAAACGTCATTGGCCATGTCACCCTCCCTTAAAACTGCGGCGAGCATAGGGCGACGAGCGAGGAATGTCATTCCCGCGCAAGCGCCGCGCCGGTTTTCGCCGCGTTCGGGCTAAGCGGTCCAAAAAAATTTTGCAAGCGGCCCTTGATTTGTACTCTTTTTGTTCCACATCAACTCCCGCAAGGGAGAATGAGTTTGGGTTGGCTGTCGAAAATCTGGCGCTTTTTCGTCGGCCGGAGCCGCCGGTCGATAGCAGGCCCGCCGCGAGGTTTCCCCACAACAGGAGGCCAACCTCCTGCTGTCACGAACGTCGATAACAGCAGGATATCAGAGGGTGAACCTCCTGATAATTCAGCGCCTAACAGATGGATATCAGATGGTGGACCATCTGATCAAAGACGACGAAGCGGCGGATGTCGGTCAGCTCGGTGCGTGGGCGACGTAGAGGCCGGCGAAGACCAGCACGGTGCCGATCCCCATCAGCGCGAAGGCGATGGGAATGCGCGAGCGGCCCTGGCGGCTCTGGTTGAGGCCGATGCCCATCGCGATAAAGCCGATCACGACCAAGAGGTTGAGGCCGCGAAAGATGTCGCGGGTGAGGAGATCGTGCAGCTGATCCATTGCCGGCATTGGTCAAAACCGCCGGGCGCTGAACGGCGCGATGTCGATCGACGGGTTGCGCCCGGCGGCGAGGTCGGCGACGAGGCGTCCGGTCATCGGCGCCGAAGTCATCCCGACATGGCCATGGCCGAACGCGTAGATCACATCGCGCGTCTTGCGCGAATAGCCGATCACCGGCAGCGAGTCGGGGGTCGACGGGCGGTGGCCCATCCACACCGAAAGGCGATCCTCGGCGTGGTGCGCGGCGAGGCCGGGCAGCATCTTGCGGCCCTGCTCCAGCAGGATGCGGGCGCGGCGCCAATCGGGCGGCGCATGCAAGCCGGCGAGCTCGACGGTGCCGGCGAAACGCAGCCCGGTATCCATCGGCGTCGCGACAAACTTGCCGTCACCGTCGGCGGTGGGAATTTTCGGCATCACCTCGGGGTCGCGGATCATCAGGTGATAGCCGCGCTCGGTTTCGAGCGGGACGCGATCGCCGAGCGAGGTGGCGAGCGGCTTCGACCAGGCGCCGGCTGCGACCACCGCCATATCGGCCGCAAGCTCGCCGACATCGGTGCGGATCGCCGTCAGCCTGCCGCCGTCGAGGCGAAAGGCCTGCGCCTCGGCACGCACCACCGCGCCGCCATTGCGCACGAAATGCTCGCAGAGCGCGCTGACCAGGCCGAACGGGTTACTGGTATGGCCGTTCTCGCGCACCAGCAGGCCGCGGACATAATCGCGCGACAGGGCCGGTTCGAGCTGGCGCAGTTCGTCGGCGTCGAACTCGTCGACCTCGACCCCGTTCTCGCGCCGCAGCGCCCAGGCGAGCCCATCTTTCGCCAGCGACTCGGCCGAGCGGTAGACGTAGAGATGGCCGCGCCGATGCACGAGATGCTCGGCGCCGGCATCCCTGACCAGCGGTTGCAGCGCCGAGAGCGTCGCGCCCACCAGCGGACGCAGCGCGCGCGCCTGGGCGTGCACTTTCTCCTCACTGCCGGCGCGCACGAAGCGCCAAAGATAAGGCAGGATCGACGGCAAATAGCTCCAGCGCAGCGACAGCGGCCCCAGCGGATCGCGCAGCCAGCCGGGCACCTTTTTGACGATCCCGGGCGAAGAGACCGGCGTCACCGACGACGCGTTGAAGGCGCCGGCATTGCCGAACGAGGCGCCTTCGCCGGGCGTATTGGGATCGACGAGGAAGACGCTGTGCCCTTCGCGCTGCAGATAGCTCGCGGCGCAGACGCCGACCATCCCGGCGCCGATCACTCCGACCCGCTTGCCGCTGCCCGCCGCCATCCCCCGTCTCCCCGTTTCATCCCCAGCATGGCGTCCAGGCGGGCCGCGAGCAATGGCGCGGCGAGAATCATCGCGCGGGTTGAGGGCCAGCGCGTGTCGTGCGCAACCCCGTCCGGGCCTGGAAAACCGCGGGAATCCGGGCGATTCGTTGCTTTGATGGGGCAAAAGGCGGATCGTTTCCGCCATGGCTGCCGCCCTCGCCCGCTTTCCGACGAACACCATCGACGAAGCCCCGCTCAGCGCGGGCGGGTCGCGCGGCATTACCCCGGCGCGGCTGCTCGAAGCAGTCGGCGCGTTGCGCACCGCGCAACGCCGCTACAGTCGCGAGCGCCAGCCGCTCGAATGGGCGATGCTGCAGAACAACCTCGGCAACGCGCTGGCGGCGCTCGGCGAGCGCGAAACCGGCACGCAGCGCATCGAGGAGGCGATCGCCGCCTATCGCGAAGCGCTCGACATCTATGTCCGCTCGCGTCATCCGCTCGAATGGGCGATGACGCAGAACAATCTTGGCGCGGCGCTCAGGAACCTCGGCATCCGCCAGGCACGCCCGGCGCGGCTCGAGGAAGCGGTGGCCTGTTATCGCGAGGCGCTCAAGGAATATCGGCCAGAGCGGGTGCCGCTCGATTGGGGCATGACGCAGCACAATCTCGGCGCGGCGCTGCGCAGCCTTGGCGAGCGCGAGCCCGGCATGGCGCGGCTCGAAGAAGCGGCCGAGGCCTATCGCCAGGCGCTCCGCGTACGGACGCGCCAGCGGGCGCCGCTCGACTGGGCGATGACCCAGGCCAATCTCGGCAACGTGCTGGCGGCGCTCGGCGAGCGCGCGCCCGATACGCGGCATTTGCGCGAGGCGGTTGCGGCCTATCGCGAGGCGCTCCGGGAATACCGCCGCGACCGCAACCCGCTCGACTGGGCGCGCACCCTGAGCAATTACGGCAACGCGCTGTCCAGCCTTGGCGACCACGAGAACGAGAACAACTGGCTGCGCGAGGCAGTGACGGCCTATCGCGAGGCGCTGAAGGAACACCCGCGCGAACGGCTGCCGCTCGACTGGGCGATGACCCAGAACAACCTCGGCAACGCGCTGGCACGGATCGGCGAGCGCGATGTCGGCGTCGACCGGATCGAGGAGGCGATAGGCTGCTATCGCGACGCGCTTGCCGAATGCACCCGCGAGCGCGCGCCGATGCAATGGGCGATGACCCAGAACAATCTCGGCGGCGCGCTGCTCCGCCTCGGCGAGCGGGCCAGCAACACCGAGCAATTCGAGGCCGCGATCGCGACCTTCAACGACGCGCTGTCGGTCTTCATCGCCGCGAGCGCGATCTATTATGTCGAGGTTTGCTGGGAAAACCGCGACCGCGCGATCGCGCTGGTCGCCGAGCACAAGGGTTCCGCTCCCGCATCCGCGCCGCTGAAGGCCGCCCCAATTCGCCTCGCCGCTATTTAGCGATCTTCAGGTAATCGACCAGCGCCGCGTCGAGCCGCGCCAGTTCGCTTTGGATGCGGTGAACAAACTGCGCGCCTTGCAAGCGCAATTTGGCTGGGGTCGGGTTGGGCAGCGAACCAAGGATCTCCCGCATGCGGTTGACGCCGAAAACCTGAGTGCAGGCATTCATTGCCGCGAGCGACGCTTCGAATGTTTCGACGTCGCCGCTGCCGCAGGCGCGGTCGATATCCCCGACGATGCGCGCGGAATCGATGCGGAACGTGTCAATCAGCGCTTGCAGCGCGTCGATCTCCTGGCTCGACGACCATACCGGTACCTCCGCGACTCGCTCCTCCGCCGCGGCCACGCCGTCGCCAGCGAAACGTGGATGCGCGGCCAGCTCGGTGACGACACCGCGCGGAGCGGCGGGCGCTCCGGCCGGCTCCAGATCGAGCGCGGTGGCGAGCGCCGCGAGCAACTTCCGCGGCTCGACCGGCTTCGGCAGAATCGCGTCGAGACCGGTTTCGCGCGCCCGGCGCTCGGCGATTTCCGGCTGGTCACTGCTGAGCGCGAGGATCGGCAAGGTCGGCCGCGCCCGCCGGCATTGCCGCGCGGCGCTGTAATCGGCGCCGGCGTAGCCCGTCAGGTCGAGCAGCAGCGCGTCGAGCTCGCGTGTCTCCAGCCCGAGCCGCGCCTCATCGACATCCTCGGCGAAATGCACGACATACCCGGCCCGACCGAGTGCCGAGCCGAGTATCTTGCGGTTCGCCGGATTCCCGGCGGCGACGAGAATTTGCCGCTTCCGACGCGGCGGCTCGGCCGGCGGTGGGCGGGCCGAAGCGATGCGGATCGGTTCTTCGGGCGGCGAAGGCGGCGGCTCGGAAACGACCCGCTCTTCGACCGGGGTGGGTCGCGGCGGCGGATCGGTAGCGAGGGGACGCAGCTGCGCGATCTCCTCACTCGCCCGGCGGGGTGGCGGCGGGGCCTCGACGGGCCGGCTGGGCGCGGGCGGCGGCTCCTCGGTGAAGGCTGGCAGCTTCTCGTTGAGGAACCAGTCAGCGGGTTCGAGCCGCAGCGCATGCAGCGCACCGCGCAGCGCGCTGGCGGTGAATGGCGCGGGGAGAATACCGTCAAGCTCGCCATCGGCAAGGCCGATGACGCTGTCGATGCGCGGCTCGTCGGCGACGAACAGAACATAGGCGGATTCGGCGCCGCGCTCCGCGCCGGCGCGGTGCGCCCAGCTCAGCGCCTGCAGCACGTCGCCGCGCCCGTCGACGATCAGTACGGCGCGGCGCGTCCCCGGATCGAACGATGCGAGATAGGCGAGCGCCTGATCGCCCGCACCGATCCAGCGCGGGTCGGCGCGCCACGCCTCGAGCGGCTCGAACAGATCGCCGACGAACTCGGTGTCTTTGGTGACGACGAGCACTGGCAAGTGGGCAAGATCGAGCGGCAAACCGAGCGATGCCTGATCGATCGCGAAAGGCAGCTCGACGGTCATCGCCAGACTGCGCCGCGGGTCCGTTTCGACGGCAAGCCGGCCGCCCATCAGCCCGATCAGCCGGTCGGCGACAGCGAGACCGAGGGGCTGGCCGATCTCGTCCGCATCGTCGTCGACGGTCTCAAGTCGGTCCTCAGCGAGGCTGCTTGCCACCGCGAGGCGCAAGGTGAGGCGATCGCCATCGATCTCGATCGGGTCGAGATTGATGCGCACCCTGGTCTTGCCGGAATGGCGGATGGCGTTGGTGACAAGGCAAATGAAGATCTGCCGCAGCTGATGCGGCCAGCCGCGCAGCTGGTAGGGCAGCTGCGGATCGATGCGCAGCGACAGCGCAATGCCGCGCTCGGCGGCGGGAGCGCGCAGTGCCTGAACCGCGCCATTGGCCAGCCGGTAGAGGTCGAACGCGCGGGTTTCCGGAGCGAAGGTGCCGCCGTCAATCTTGACGTAATTGAGCATGTCGTCGAGCTGCAACAGCATCACCCGGGCGCTGAGCCGAATCCGCGCGATCATGTCCCATTGCTCGGGATCGAGCGTCTCGCGGTCGATCGACGACCCAGCGCGCGCGATCGTGCGCAGCGGACCACGCAGATCGTCGCTCAGCGCGGCAAGGAAGCGGTTTTTTGCCGCATTCGCGCTCTCCGCGGCATCCTTGTCGGCGGTGAGGTGGTGCAGCACCGACCCGACATAGGCGGGCAGCAGCACCATCGCGAGCATCATCCCGCAGGCGAGCAGCAGATGTTCGCGCCAGAACGGCGACGCTACGATGACGGCGGCGAAGGCAACAACTTCAACCCCCGTCGCCGCGGCCGACATCCGCCGCCCGTGATGCTCGGCGGTGCTGATCGCGATATAGGGATAAACCAGCGCCAGCGCCGCGGTAAGGGAGCCGCCCACGGCGAGCAAGATCGACAACAGGCTCACATCGGACACGAGCGCGGCCCAGCGCCGCAACGCCGAGCGCCGCGCGTCGATCACCGCGTTGAGCAGAAAAAGCCAGCCTGCAGCGAGGTTGAGCGAACCCACCAGCAGCGACGGCGCTACCTCCGGATCACCAGAGCGCGCGGCCGACAGAGCGAAAATAAAGGCGAGGATCATCCCGCCAAGCAGCGCCCGCGCGATAACTTGGCGGTATTCGCCGCCCGGTTCGGCGCGCAACCGGGCGAGCACGGCATCGAAGCCCTTCAGCGCAACGGTAAAGCCCACCAGCGCCGGCGCGAACAGCAGTGCGGCGACCAGCACGACCCCGGTGTGGAGCGCGCCGAGCATTGACAGCCCGCCCGGCAGCGCGGCAAGCCCAACCGGCGGCAACACGCCCGCCGCAACCAAGGCAAGGGCGACGAGATGCGGCGGTTGGACGGCCCAGCGCAGGCGCGCGAAGGCGTCGCCGCCCCTTGGGAAATCCGGGGGCCGATCAGGCGATGGGTCGGGCATGCTGACCACGTCGCAATCCCCGCGGCGGAGCGCTTGGCTGAAGGGTGCACCGCGAGTCTATACGAAACCCCAAAAAACGGCGATTTGGGCATCGCCCGCCCGCGCCGGATTGCCTAAAAATGTCAATGATTTGACATGGTTTGCCGAGCGCTCCCGCAGAACCTCCCGGCAAATTCGCTGGCGACGGGCTGCCGCTTGGCGCGAATCGCCGGGGACAACGGTTTGCCGCCGCCGGAAATAAGGCCGCCGACGACACCTATGGCAGCACCAGGATGCCGACGCGCAACACCGCGGTGATGCTCGGATCGCTGATCGGAACCTGCTCCTCGGGGTTGTACATTTTCAGCATTAGCGGGCCGATACCATCGCCGATTACCACCGCGGCGTCGGCCGTGCCGTCCTGGCGGGCGAGAAAGACGATGTCGCCCATCGCCGCCGGGACTTGCGGATCGACATAAGCCAGCGCACCGGGGCGTAGCAGCACGCCGAGGCGCTGCGAGAAATTGCGCACGAGGAACCCGCTTTCGCTTGGCCGCAGCAGATCGCCGAGCGGCATCTGGTCAACCGCGGCGTCGCGGTCGATCGCGAAGCGGTGAGCCCCGGTATTGTCGGTTTTCATCCGGCCGCAAACCGGCAAAGAGGCGGGTTCGCTCGGCGTCGCGGCGTAGCGGATGCTGCGCTGCAGCGCATAGCGCTCGAGCGCGCCGAGGCGGCCCCACTTGGCCCCTTCCTTCAACAGCGAGCGCGGCACGCGCGGCAAGAGCTGCTCGACTGGCACCCCGCTCTTCAGCTGCTCGAGATTGTCGGCGGTGCGCCGCTCGAACAGCGCAATCAACTCCTCGGGTTTCATACCGTAAAGTGCGGCGACCTTGTCGATCTCGTCGCCCTGGATCATCCGGCTGGCCATTTCCATCCGGTGATAGACCGACAGCGTCATGCCAATCGCGTCGGCGACCCGTTGCATGGTCTTGCCGTGCTTCTTGCGCAGCTGCGCAAGCACATAGCCCGCCGCCGCCGCGCCGCTGGCGATGCTGCTGCCGACCACCTCCTGCTGCGCGCGCTGCCAGCGTCGTACGCCTTCAGCCGGGTCGCGGCCGGTGACGACTGGAATTTCATCCGGCCGGCAGCGCAGAATCGCAGCCAGGCTGGCAAGTTGCAAATTCGTCAAGCGGCGTTCACCGCTTTCCATTTTCGAGACTGTCGATTCGCCGATCGGCGGATCCATCATGCGGCCGACTTGCGCCTGGGTCATCCGACGGCGCAGCCGCAAATCCCTGATATTGTTAGGAAAGACGATCTCAGATCTGGCTCGCATCTCTCCCTCCAAACCGCAAGATTGAAAATTTCCCGGTTATCGTCAAGCTGTTCTCGGTGGGGGAGTCGGATTCGGTCATCGTGATTCGGAGATTTTTCGCGCCGGACTAACCGGCGACAGGAGGATTCTGAGTTCGCGCCGAACAGCCGAGGGGGAAGGCGCTCAAGTGGGTCAATACCAAAAAATGCGGCCAGCGGCGCTCGCGCCGCGATGCCGGTCCGGCAATGCGGCGGCTCCCACCGTCTTCGGCCGCGCCGAATGCCTCGAGCAATTGCTCGAAGCGTTCGCCGACCTCGCGGATCGCGACGACATCCATCAGGCCGCCGAGCGTCTGGCGAGAGTACAGGAGTGGATCAAGCGGGAAGCCGATCGCGCCGCCGCCGATCCGATTTTCGCCGCTTTGCGTCTTGCCTCCTGAAAAATAGGGCAAGAGCGTCATTGAAGAGGCCCCGCAGTGCCAAGCTGGGCTTCCAGCTCGACAATTTTTTGGGCGATCGATTGCGGATTCGCCTGATAGGCGCCCGACGCAATGGCCTGCTGAAGTTCGGCCACCTTATTCTGATCGATGCCGGGGGTATTGCTCGCCGCCTGGATAATCGACTGCAGCAGCGCTTCGGTCTGCCCGACATCGGCAAGATCGGCGCCGCCGCCACTCGTCGCCGGCGCGTTGGTCGCATTGGCGGCGTTCGCGGCGTCCGCCGACTGCGCGGAGCCGGCCTGCCCGGCGGAATTGGTCGCGGTAACGGGGTCGGTCGTGCTTACCCCACGGATCGGATCAGGCATAATCGCGTCTCCCGCCCAGCGCCGAGTTCGGGGCCGTTCTCCTCCCAGCCGATGGTGTCGGGGAAGATGCTGCGCCACGTGGCGGCCAGCTCCTCGAGCGCGCCGCGCGCCGCGCCGACCGCCTCGGTGTCGTCCCCGGCATTGCCCCTGAGGATCGCAGCCAGGACGTATTGATACACGCTCGCCAGGCATTGGCTCAACGAGCCCGGTGCGGTGCCCGACAGCCCGAGCATGAATTCGACGACGCTGCCCGCCGAACTCAGCGCCTGCGCCTTCGCCACGCGGTCGCCGGCGGCGATCGCGGCCTCGGCGCACAGCAGCAAATTGCGCGTGGCATCGAGCCCCATCTTCATGAAATCCTCGGGCTTCGCGCCGATGCCTTCGACGGCACGATACGCGCTTGCTGCGCCGAACTGTTGCCGCGTGCCGATCATGATCAGCCTCCCGAACCCGAGGTTTGGTTGAAGTAAGTGCTGAGAAAGTTGCTCACCGTCGTCAGCTGATTGAGCGTCGATTCGGCGGCGGTGAACTGATTGGTGAGTTCTTGCGTCTCTTGCGTTGCTTCCTTTTGCAGCGCGGTGATCTGCGTGTTCATCGACGAGATCGTCCTGTTGAGGCTGTTGATCTGACCGACCACGCCGCCCGACTCGCTAGCGAGCGCGGCGTTGACGGCGCTCGACAGGCTGCCGTAAAGCCCCTGGCTTACGGTCACGGAGCCAAGATTGCCGGTGACCCCGGGGTCGATCTGCAAGGCGAGCCCGGATAACGAGGTCTGACCGTTGACGAGCAGGACTCCGCCGGTGCCGCTCGCCGCTAGTCCGTTGATCGTGCCGCCGACGGCGCCATTGTTGTTGCTCGTGACCACGACCGCGTAGGTGCCGGCCGGCGCCGAGCCGACGCTGTTGACTCCGACGTTCGGATTGCTGGCGACGCCGACCGCGCCGAGCAGCGAGGCGACCGTCGCGTAATTGGTCTGCGCTGCGCTTTGGAAAGTCGCATCGTCCAGCGTGACAGTGCCGCCGCTGGCGATCTGGAACCCGACCGAGCTCAGCGAGCTGAACGACGTACCTCCCGCCGCGCTACCGACGCCGATCTGCGCGGTCAGCGAGTTGAGCAGGGTCTGCCGCAGCTCCTCCACGCCGACATCGCCGAGCAACGGGCCAGCGCCGCTGGCCGCCGTGTAGGCGGTTTCCTGATTGATCGTGGTCAGCGTCTGGTTGAGCGCCTGAACCAACCCCTGTGCCGCGCTGTCGAGCGTCTGGACGTTCTGGCTGACGCTGACCGTCGCTGACCCACTGCCGGCAACCGTCAAGGTCAGACCGGGGATGACGCCCGTGATTGTGTTGGAGCCGCTGGTGACCGAAATGTTGTTCAGCGAAAAGCTGGCATTAGCCGCCTTTTGCGCCAGGCTTAGGCCGGAGGCGCCGGCGTGATAGCTGAACGCGGCCTGCCCGCCGGTACCGCTCACCGTGAAGGCGTTGGCGGAGCCCGTGGCGTCGCCGGTCAACACGAGATGATACGACGAGCCGTCGAATACCACGCTGGCGTTGACACCGGTACCCGCCTGGTCGATCGCCGTGGCGATCGCCGATAAGCTCGACGAGCCGCTGGCGACATTGACGGTGACGGCGGTGTTGGTGCCGACCTGGATGGTGATCGAGCCGGAGCCTAGGCTTCCGCTCGAGCTGGCCGATCCCGAGGAAACCAGCGATTCAGCCTCGGCGCGCTTGACGTTTGTCAGCGCATAATTGCCGAGCGGAACCGCGTTGGTGCCGGTGGCGGTGACAACGCCACTCGCCGAACTTGACACGGTGCGTTGCGACAGCGCGGAAATATTGGAGAGTTGACTGAGCGCCGATTGCAGGTTGGAGAGCGCGCTCTGTACCTGGCCGAGCGCGGAAATCTGCGACTTGATCGGTTTCTCCTGGTTCTGCAGCGTTGCGGCCGGCAACTGGTTTGCCGCACTCGCCTGCTGGATCAGCGACTGGATCTCACTGGAACTCAGGAGGGATTGGACTTGCGACGTGATGGCCATCGGTCAGTTCCGCGTTCCTAGAGCTGCGGGTCTCCCATCCCCGGCGCCGCCGAGGACGGGAACCCTCCGACGCCGTGCGCGTCGACTACAAGTTCTGCAGCAGCTTGAGGAATGACTGCTGCAACGTGCTCGAATACGAGAGCGCGGAGACGCCGGCCTGTTGCAGGATTTGTTCCTGCGTCAGCTGGGTCGACACTTGCGGGATGTTGGCGTCCTGCACCACGCCTTGCGCCGCGGTGAGGTTGGTGTTGATGGACTGCAGGTTGTTGACCGTCGCTTGCAGCTCCTGCTGTGTCGCGCCGAGCTGGCTGCCGACGCTTTCGAGCTGCTGCAGCGCGTAGTTGACGACGCTGAGTGCGGCGGTGGCGCCGGCTGTCGTGCTCACATTGACCGACGAGACGGCCGAGAGCGACGAGCTCGTGTCCAGACCAGCATCCGAGGCCGCTGCCGCGAGCGAAAAGCTCTGCGCCGACTGCAAGGTCAGCAGGCCTTGGATCGTGGCGCTGCTCGTCGCTGCGGTCGAGTTGACCGTCACGCCGCCGGCGGCGAGTGTGCCGGTGCCTGAAAAGTTCTTGAGCGAGATATTGTCGCCGGTTGCGTTGGTCAGGATCAACTGACTTTGCGAGTTAACCGTGGCCGTGATGCCCGTCGTGCCGGTGTTCTCGTTGATCTGGTTGACCAAACCGGCGAGACCCGACTGGGACACGCTGGTCACGGTACCGGTGATCGTCGCCCCGTTGGTCTGCGCGAAGCCGGTGCCATTGCCGAGCGTGAAGTCGAACGAGCCGGCGGTCACGGTGAGCGCAACGCTGGTGTCGGCAACCGAGCTGACATTTGTCTTCGCCGTGTTGGCATTGACCGCTTGCGAAATACCAAGCGCAAACTCGGAATTCGCCGAGACTGTGAAGGCGGCATTGCCTGCGGAACCAGAGACGCCGACGCTCCCGGCGGTGAAGGCGCCGTTCGCTGCGGCTGTGGTGCCCTGGGTGATGGTGAATGAATTGCCGGTATTATCCGCGACGCCGCCAGTGCCCGACCCCGTCGTCGTATACAGCGCGCCCGAAACCGCGGATTGGTACGCGCCGAGCTGGTTCGAGGCCGTGTTCGCGATCGACAGCCCAATCGTCTGGCCGGCCTGCGGGCCAACCTGAAAGTTGATGCCCTGGAAGTTGCCGTTGAGCAGGCTGACGCCGTTGAAATTGGTCTGGTTCGAGATCGACGAGATCTGCGTCACCAGCGACGAGACGACCTGCTGCAGCGCGGCCAGCTGGGCCGAGGTCGCGCCACCATTCGCCGCCTGGGAGGCGATCGACAGGATGTTCTGCAGGATGTTGACCTGCTGGGTGATCGCGCCATCAGCGGTCTGCACCAGCGAGATCGACTGGTTTGCGTTCGAGGTCGCCTGCGTGACGCCGCCGAGCTGGGCCGTGAAGCCTTGCGCCGCGATGTATCCGGCAGGGTTGTCGGCCGGGCTGTTGATCGACAGACCGCTCGAAAGTTCCTGCTCGAGGGTGCTCGTGGTGTTCGTCGTGTTCGCCAAGGAATTCAATGCGTAAAGGGCATTGACGTTGGTGTTGATAACGCCGGATAGCATCGTTTGCCTCCTACTGCCGACGGCCCGGGACACTTCCCGGCGCGGATTGGGGTGACCACGCGACCTGCGGCCAAACCGGGATGGCTTGGCGTCGGCAGCGGGTCGTTCACCCAAAAGGAGACGGACGCTTTCGGAATTTGTTGCAGCGGTTGAACGCGTTTGGCGGACTAATTTCTCGAATTTTAGGCAAATGGCGAAGTTGCGGGAATCCAAGACCCCCGCCAGCGGCTTCCGCGCGACGGCGGCTAGGGCAACCAGGCGCGCCGCCATTCGTCGAGGTGATCCTCGAGCATCCAGTCGCGGAGCACCGCCTCGCGGAGCGTATCGCCGGCACGGCGCAGCGCGTCCCGGTCGGCCACCAACTCGCGCAACCGGCGCAGCCAGTCGCGGTGCCGGTTCCCGCTGCGCGCGACCGGCAGATTGCACTGATACGGCAGGATGTCGGTGCACAATACGGGATAGCCGACAATTCCGTATTCGAGCAGCCGCAGATTGCTCTTCGTTTCGTTGAACGGGTGCGGCTCGAGCGGCGCGACCGCAAGGTCGAGATCGAGCGAAGCCAGTTTCGCGGCGTAGTCGCGCAGCCCAACCCACGGATGGAACTCTGCCACGAACGGCCGCAGCGCATCGGGGCACATGCCGAAGAAGACCCAGTCGACCTCTTTTGCAGTCGCCTCGACGACGGGCGCGATGATTCCGAGATCGCCGAGATGGCCGACCGCCCCGGCCCAGCCGACGCGCGGCTTGCCGCCGTCGCGCTGGCCGCCGCGCAGACCGAGCCATCGCGCCTTTTCGAGCCGGTTTGGCACGACCACGACTTCGTCGCACATCTTGCCGTAGGCGCGCGCCATCGCCTCGGTGCTGGTGACGAACCGGTCGCACAGCGCCAGCGCACGTTTCAGCCGTTGGGCGATATCGGGCGCGATGTTGGCGCGATGCGCGCTTTTCGGCGGCAGGTTGGTGATGAGGTCGTCGAGCTCGAACACGCGGAACGCCTTGCTGGTGTTCTTGACCGTCTCGATCATAGCGAGCTGTACGAGTTCGAGCTGACGCTGAAAGACGATGCTATCGGGCGCCATGCGCGCGATTTCCGGCGGCGTCATCAGCCGCATCGTCTCGTAGGCGTGCGTGAGACCCGACTTGAACAGCGCTCGGCTCGGCGCGATGACGCGATACTCACCGCACCCTTCGCGGTCGGCGGAATAAACGAGCACGCGCTCGCGCGGGCGGAACCCCGGGTCCCAGGTCGGCGCGCTCTCCGTTTCGATCGCGAAACCGGCGCCGCATGACGAGAAATTGCGGTTGTACGCCGGGTCGAAGGCGATCCGCGGCAACCATTTGCGGTACATCGCGAGCTGTTCGGCGGCGTAACGCGCGTTGCGCTCGGCTGTGGCCTTGCCCTCGACATTCGCTTTCTGACTGGCGCTGGTGTCGTGCAGCAGCCGCGCGTACGGCGTCCAGACCACGAGGTAGCCGGCCTCGCGTACCTTCAGACAGTAATCGACATCGTTGTAGGAGACCGCGAAGCTCTCCTCATCGAAACCCCCGAATTCGTCCCACAGCGCGCGCCGGGTCACGCAGCACGCCGCGGTCACCGCCGACAAATCCTGCGGCACCAGCAGCCGGCCCCAATACCCCATCGAATTGCCCGGCTCGCCGTTATAGGGGTGCTCGGCCGGCGCGCCGTAGCCGACGCCGAGGATCACCCCGGCGTGCTGCAGGCGGCCATCGGGATAGGTCAGCTTGGCGCCGACGACACCGACATCCGGGCGCCGCGCCAGCGCTATCATCTCGCCAAGCCAGTCGGCATCGAGCGGCGCGGCGTCGTTGTTCAACAGGCAGAGATACTCGCCTTTCGTGCTCTCGCGCGCAGCGCGGTTGTTGAGGCTTGAGAAATTGAACGGCCCCGGAGCGCGCAGCACCCGGACTTGGCTGCCGATCTCGGCGACCTTGTCCTCGATCGCTTGCAGGTACGCGCACGCCTCGGGCTCGTCGCTGCCATTGTCGACGATAATGATTTCGTAATTCTCGTAGGCGGTGAGTTTCAGCACGCTTTCGACGCAGCGTTTCAACATCGCCGGCTGATTCTTGGTCGGCACGATGATTGAAACCAGCGGGTCCGCTCCGTCATGCCGATAGCGTACGCGGCAGGTATGTGCCGGCACGCTCTGCTCGGCGGTCCCGGCGATGCCGAGGCGATCGAGATGCGCCTGGACGATTTTCGGCATGTCGGCGCAAATCTCGGCGGCCGAACGGCGCGAACGGCCGGAGGTGGTCAGCCGGTGGTAGAGCACATCGGCGACATGGCCGAACCCGTCCGGGCCAAGCCGTTCCGCGAGACGCAGCGCGAGATCGTATTCTTCGGTGCCGTCCCACGCCGGGTCGAACCCGCCCATCGCGATGAAGAGATTGCGGCGTACCGCGACCAGAGCGCCGACATAAGGCAGGCCGCGCATCAGGTCGATGTTGAAGTCAGGCTTGAAATGCGGGTTCGACAACACGCCTCGCGGGTCGATGCGCGCCTCGTCGGTGTAAAGCGCTTGCCATTCGGGGTGGCGGAAGAATGCATCGGCGAGCGAGAACAGGGTATGCGGCGCCAACTGATCGCCGGCATCGATCAGCGCCACGAAACCGGCGTTCGAGGCGGCGAGCCGGCGGCTCAATTCGGCCGCGGGACGGCCGGTCGCGCGATACCAGACGATGCGCGGCTCGGCGTCGAGCGCGGCCGGCGGATCGGTCTCTGCAACAATATGCAATTCCCAGTGCCCGAGGATCTGCGAGCCAAGCGAGCGCAGGGTTAGCGCCAGATGCGCCTCACCGCCCTGCGGCAGGATTACGCCGAGAGCGAGCTTCGGGACGAAACCCCACTGCGCCACCCGCTCGGCCACCCAATCGGGCCGCGCCACGGCGGTAAAATTGCGCGCCATGACCCAGCGCGGAAACGCCTCATCAATGCCGAGCATCTGCGTCGGGCGCTTGCCCTCCACCGATTGCACGACGCTCTGCTGCTTGGCGGCAGCGGTCTCGGTCAACACGCGCTGCAACTGACCGCGCAACTCGCTCGCCTCGTGGTGGGCGCGGTTGAGGTGTTGAGCCAGTTCGACGACGGCGCGATCCTGCGCCTGCTTTTCGGCGCGCAATTCGCCGAGCGAGTGCAGCGCCTCGCCGAGCGTTGGCACGAACAGCTCGCCAGCCGCCGCCAGCTCGCGCCCGATGCCGTCGCATATCGTCTCGAGGCGCGGGTCGCGGGCACGCAACGCCTCGTAGAGCGCGGCGATCCAACCCGGCAGGCCATCCGACGCCTCGTCACTCGCGCGGCGGCGGCGCAGCTCAGGCGCGAGGAATGCGTCGACCACAGCCGCATCGACGTGCGGCCACGCGACATCGAGCGCCTGGGCGATCTCGTCGGCGATGCCGCGCCAGCCGCGCTCGCCGATCAGTTCCTCGTAATGCACGATCACGCGGCGGGCGCCACGCGTCGACCGCTCGGCGTCGAGCAGGTGGCCAAGCCAGAGCAGAAGCCCGCGCGCGGTACCGATGCCGTCTCGCGCAGTGAGCGAGGCGGCGACGTCAAGCGGGTGGCGCACCGCAAGCACGAAGCGCGCGGTCACGCCTTCGGCCGCCAACAGCACCGACCATAGCGGCGCGAGCCGGCAAAGCCGCGGGTCCTTGAGGCCCCAGAGAGCGGCGCCGGCAAAATCGCGGCGGGCGAGAGCCAAGAGGTCGCGCGCGGCTTCCCGCGCCGGCTCGCTCCGCTCAAAGCCGGCGGGCAGCGAGCGGATGTCGTCCCACGTCCATCCGAGCGACGCCATCAAACGCTCATGCACCGCGACGATATCGGCGTTTTCCCAATAGCCGCGCGGATTGTCCTCGCTCGCGGGCAGCAGATGCTCGCCGAGGACAACGCCGAGACGGTGCAACAGGCCGGTCAGCGCCGAGGTGCCGCTGCGATGCATGCCGAGCACGAAAAGCGCGGTCGATCCGGCGAGCACGCCTCCATCGCTACGGGGCATCCCCCGAAACCCGCTCGTCGCCGTGCCGGCGAGCGTTATGTCATTCATGCCGGAGCTTTCCTACGCAGGCTCCGACTTTATCACGAATTCCCGAAATTCGTCATGTAGGCAATCACCGCGACGCGCATTTTTCTCAGGGCAGCAGATACTGGAACAGCGTCAGCTTCTGCACCTTGGCGAAGGCTTCTTCGGACGCCTGCAATGCGGTCACCCCTTCGCTGTAATTCGCCAGCACTTGCGGCATGTTGGCCGACTGCAAATTCGACATAGCAGCGGTGGCGTTGGTGCTCTGTGCGGTGGTCTGGCTCGCGACCGACTGGATTTCCGCCAAGTTGCTGCCGAGCGTCGCCTGAGCCGACAGCACGCTGGTTTGCGCCCCTTTGATGTTGGCGATGACATTCTGCAGCGCCTGCTGCGCCAGGGCCGACTGCGACCCATTATTCTGCGGCATTCCCATTGCCGTGATCAGGTTCTGCACGGTCTGGAACAGACTTGTCGTCGTGCCGGGCTGCACCGCGAAACTGTCGCCGGCGGCCGGCGTGCCGTTGACCTGCACCTGAGTGCCGCCAAAGGAAATGCTCGATCCGGCCGTAAAGTTGCCCGACGCGACGACACCTGAACTGGCGGTGTAGCCCGCGCTCCCGGGCGTGCCGGTGCCGCTCGTCACCTGATAAGTGAGGCTGCTGCCGCTGCCCGAAAAACTGATGTCGTACTCGGTGCCGGCAAGGCTCGCGGCGGTCACCTGCGAAACATTGGTGACGCCTTGCGCCACCGCGTAGGCAGTGCCCGTGTTGCCAGCGTCCGCGGTAACGCCAACGCCGTCGTTTCCCGCCGGCACGTTCATGAACACGTTCTGCCCCGAGATCGTCGAGGCGACGCTGAGCGACGGTGCGATTTCCACCTGGTTCGTGCTGGCGTCGCCGTTGAACGCGACCTGCCCATTCGACAGGAACGAGAAAGCCGGCGCATTGGACTTGCTGCCGGCGAACAGGTATCCGCCATTGGCGCCCTGGGTATTGGCGAGCTGCACCAATTGCTGAAGCAGAGATTGCGCGACGCTGATGTCGGACTGCCGATCTCCTGACGTCGCCGTGCCATTGGCCGCCGCTGATGCCGTCTGGCCCAGCTGATCGAGCAAGGTGGCAACTTGCTGCAGCGTGCTGACGCCGACCTGCAGCGACTGCGTTGCGGCCTGGCCATTGGCCGCATCGTAGGTAAGCGAGCCGATCTGGTTGGCGAGGCCGATGACTTGGCCGGCTCCGCCCGGATCGCTGCTCGCGTCCAGCAGGGTCTCGCCGGTCGCGATCTCGCGGTTGAGCGTGTTGACGTTTTGCTGCTGCTGCGACAGCTCGCTGAGCGCGCCGAGCAGGAACTCGTTGGTGCTGATCTGCATGGCTAGGCCGTCTGAACCGCGGTCAGCAGGCTGTTGAACAAGGTCTCCGCGCTGGCGATGACCTGTGCCGAAGCCTGGTAGGCCTGCTGGTACAGTACGAGATCGGCGGCCTGCTGATCCAGGTTCACGCCGGAAATCGACTGCTGCACCGACTGCACTTGGCTCAGCACGCCCGACGCCGCCTGAGCGTTGAAGCTGGCTGTCTGGCCGGCGCTGCCGACCTGCCCGACAAGCGTGCTGTAGGCGCTGCTGAGCGTCTGCCCCGAGAGCAGGTTCTCGCTGGCGAGATTGGCCATCGCTGCAATATTGCCGTTGCTGTTGACGCCACCGGGGGTGAGCGAAAAGCTGTCGCCCGCCGCCGGTGTGCCGGGCGACAAGGTGAACTCGGCGACCTCGCCGGCGGGCGCCGGCGGGCTCGGATAGGCGACCGCGAGCTCGGCGCCGTTCGCCGCGCTGAAGCCGCCCGAGGCGATCACGGTATTGCTGGCGTTGAGCACGTTAAAGGTCGTTGCCGAGGTGAACTTGACGGTCAGGTTCTGCCCGAATTGCGCAGCCGGCACGACGACCGAACCGGGGGGCAGGGAGCCGCTCGCCGCCGTGCTGAAAGCGCTCGCGGTGACGTTGCCGAGATTGCTGCCCGGCGTGGCGATATAGGGCGAAGAAGCAGCGATCGAGCTCGGATCCGTCGTGACAACCTTTATCGTTTGCGCCGCGGTCAGGGTGGGTTCGACCTCGAAAGAATCGCCGGTATTGATCGTGCCCGAGACCGCGAGCGTCATCCCGTCGAAACTGAGGGTCGGCCCATTGCCGAGCGCGGTAATCTGTCCGGTCGCCATATTGGTCGCCTCGTAGCCGCTGGCTGTCTTGGCGACGATGAAGTTGCCGGGGGTGAAGGTGTTGCTGTTAGTGATCGAAGCCGTAAGCGTCCCGCTGCCGGAATTCGACCGGTCGGCAAGCACGGTCGGCCCGCCGACGGAGAAGAGGTCGCCACCCTGCGCGCCGTTGAGGTTGAGCCCGAGCGATTGCTGCGTATTAACCGCGGCGGAGACGGCGGTGGCGATGGCGCCGACCGCGTTCTGCGCCGCGATGGCTTGCGCCTGCGAGATGATGATGCCACCGATCGTCCCGCCACTGAGGCTGGCGGTAATGTCCTGCCCGGTCGGCTGATAGACGACGGATAGGCTGTTTCCGCCGTAGCTGCCGGAGGTCGCTAGGAGGTTGGACGAGTTGCTTCCGGCAACGAGCGATGCGCCGCCGGCGGTGAAAATGTTTTCTGTGTTGTTCGGTCCGGCGACGACGGAGATGCCCACCTCCTGGCCGAGTTCCTGTACGAGGTTGTCGCGACTGTCCATCAGCGCGATCGGCTGACCAGAGCCTCCCGTGGCGGTCTGCGTCTGAATCTGATTGTTGAGGTTGGCAATCTGTTGGGTCAGCGTGTTGATCTGGGTGACGGCGTTGCTGAGCTGCTCATTAAGCGAGGACAGGTTAGAGGTGAGCTGGCCGCCCACCGAGTTCAAATTGGCGGCTAGCGCCTGAGCATCGCTGAGGAATGTCTGGCGATTGGGCAGACTGGTCGGATCCTGGCTGACACCGTTCATCCCGGAGAAAAAGCTGGTGAGCGTCGCGCCGAGGCCGCCCGCGCCGCCGGAGGCGACCGGAAAGATCGCCGTCAACTTCTCCGCGTTGTTCTGCGCGACCTGCGCCGCTTGGCTGGCAGAGCTGGCGTTGACCATCTGGCTGAAGACAAACTGGTCGTAGGCGCGCTGGATCGAGGTGACCTGCGCGCCCAACCCCGGTCCACCATCCACGCCCGGCAGTTCGACCTGCTGGACCGATTCGACGTTGTAACCCGGCGTGTTGATGTTCGCGGTGTTGTTGGAGACGGTCTCCAACGCTTGCGATGCCGCCGCGAGCCCACTCGAACCGGCGTTGATGACTTGGCTGAGCCCGGTCATCTCAGACGCTCCCGAGCAGGCGCCCATCGGCGCGGTCGCGCAGACCCGTCGCGGTGCCAAGGCCACGCCGCCGCTCGAGCTCGGCGCCGAGTTCGGCTAGGAGCTCGCGGCAACGCTGCTCGGCGCGATCGATTTCCCGCCGCAGCGCGCCCATCGCGATATCGAGCTCGGCCGTCGCCCACGGCGCGAGGGACCGGCGCATGGCGTCGAGCCGCATGAGCTCGTCGATCACCGCTCTGCGGCGCTCCGCCAGACGGCGCACGAGCTCGGCCGGGCGGCGCGCAAAGCCACCCGAACGCTCGATGCGAAACAACCGGGCAAGCCGGCGCGCGATGCGGTATTCCTGCCTGATCAGCGCAGTCGCCTCGTCGATCATCGCGCCCTCGCCATGGCGCTAGTGGCTCGGCACGGTAAAGCTCGCCGGTATCAGCGATACCGGCTGCCCCACGCGGGAAGGTGGCGCGGGAGCGGCAGCGCCGGCAGCCGCGGCGACCGACGGACTTGTCGCGACCGTCTGCAGCTTGTGCGCGTAGTCGATGTCGGTTGCCCAACCGCCCGACAGCAGGCCATGAGCGTAGGCCGCGACGTTCTCACCGGCGCCGAGCGCGGCCTTGTAGCGTGGGTTGTTGGCCACCAGCGACACGAAATCGGCGACGGAGGCTTCCGCGCTCGGATAGGAGCGGAACGCGTCGACGATCCCGACCATTTCGCCGTCCTCGTATTCGTGCGTCGCCGCTTCGACCTTGCCACCGGACCATGACGGCCCGGCTTTGATCCCGAACAGATTGTTGCCGACGACCGAGCGGCCCCAACCGGTTTCGATCGCCGCCTGCGCCAGCAAGATTTTCGGCGACACGCCGAGTTGCTGCCCGGCTTTTTCGAGCAACGGCATCAGCTTTTGCGCGAACGCGGCGATATCATTGGCCGTGGCGCCGCCGGCGGCGTGAGCAGCGCCCGACAGGAATGTGGTGCTGCCCGTATTGGCCGGCTCGGCGCCGCCGGCGCCGAACGCCGCAGCGAGCTTCGGGTTGAAGTGCGTCATCAGCGCCAGCGCCATTCCCGTGCCGGGCATGACCCCGCCCCGGGCGATGGCCGCCGCCAATGGACGCATGCCGTTGGCCGCCCAGTACGGGCCGAGCGGCAGGCCGTTGCCCGCATTCTGGCCCGCGTTGGAAGGGGTCGAAGCGGCGGCCGGCGGCGCGTCGCCGCTCGCCTGCGCCTGCTTTTTCTGCAGCGACCGCAGGATGAGATCGGTAAGCCCCATCTTGTCGTGGGACATCACCGCCTGGCTGATCGTGCCGGTAAACATCTGGTTGACCACCTCGCCACCGGTGCCGCCAACCATCGGCAGCGCGGTGCCGTCGGGCTCGCGCATCAGGTTTTGCATCAACAGCGAGCCGAATTGCTGCGCGACCTTGCGCATCGCTGAGGGGTTGTTTTCGACGGCCGTCTTTTTCAGCCCGCTGAGGTCGTTGGCGCCGCCGGTCGCGGCCAGGGTCTGGGCAACACCGAGATCCACTTCAGATCACCTTGATCCGTGCGTGCAGCGAGCCCGACTGCTTCAGCGCCTGCAGGATCGCGATCAGGTCCGACGAGGTCGCACCGATCGCGTTCAGATTGCGCACGATATCCGAGACCCGCGGCGCATTGGTCAGCTCGACAATTTTTGCTGTCTTCTCGGCGGCCTTTACCGATGTGCGCGGCACCACCTTGGTCGTGCCGCCGCTGCTGAACGGCCCCGGCTGCGACACTTCCGGAGTTCTCGTTGACGGTGACCGCGAGGCTGCCATAGGCCACCGCTGCGGGCCCAATCTTCACGTCCTCGCCCAACACAACGGTGCCGCTTTGCGCATCGATGACGACCTCGGCAACCGGCGCCTCCGGCGACAGGTTGATGTCGAGCAGATCGGCGATGAAGCGCACCTGTGCCGGCGCCGACGGCGGTGCCCGCACCATGACCTGCGCCGGCCCGGTGGCCTGAGCGATTGGGCCCATGCGGCCGTTGATTGCATCGGCGATGCGCGCGGCATTGCCGAACGAGCGCTGATCGAGATCAAGCAGGATCGTGCCGTTCTCGCTAAAGGTCGACTTGGCGGAGCGCTCGATGATCGCGCCGTTTGGTATCTGCGCGACGGTCGGGATGTTGACCGTGGTCGACGCCGCCTGGCCGCTCGCCTCGAAGCCGCTGACCAGCAAGGAACCCTGCGCGATCGCGTAGACCTGCCCGTCGGCGCCGCGCAGCTCCGTCATCAGCAGCACGCCGCCGCGCAGGCTCTTGGCATTGCCCATCGCCGAGACGGTGACGTCGATCTTCTGGCCGACCTGCACGAAGGCCGGCAAATCTGCGGTGACCATGACGGCGGCGACCGCAGTCGGCTGGAGAAATGCTTGCGGGTTCAGACTCAACCCCATCTGCCGCATCATGTTCTGGATCGCCTGCACCGTGTACGGCACTTGCGTGGTCTGGTCGCCGGTGCCTGCAAGACCACCGACCAGCCCGTAGCCGATCAGCTGGTTGTCGCGCGCACCCTCGACCTGGACCATCTCCTTCAGCCGGTCGGCCTGCGCCGGAACGGCCGCTACTGCTCCAGCGGTGACCAGCAGCAGCGCAAATCGAGCTAATTGAACCAGTCGCCCGGCCATATCGTACTCACCGTCAAAAACACTCGCTGCAAAAAGCCCATCTTCGGCGCCAGATAGGTTTCGCCATCGCCGCTGAACTCGATATGCGCCTCGGCCATCTGGGTCGATTGGACGACGTTCCCCGATAAATCCTCGGGCCGCACGACACCGGCAATACGAATGTATTCCTTGCCGCCGACCAGTTTCAGCTCGTCGTTACCGGCGATGACCAGATCGCCGTTCGGGCGGATGCGCTGCACCATGGTCGACACGGTGGTCTGGAACGTGTCGCTCTGGGCGGTGGCGCCGCTGCCCTGCAGCGTGTTGGCGCTGGTGTAATTGATGTTGGGGTTGAACTTGGTCGTAGAGCTCGAATGGCCGAACGAGGTCGGCAGGCCGAACAGGTTGTTGAGCGTGCTTTGCACGCTGTCGCTGCGCCCCATGTTCTGGCTGACGTTCTTGGTGGCGCTGGCGTTCTGGGCGATCTGCACGGTGACGATATCGCCGACCTGCCAGACTCGGTGATCGCGGAACAGCTCCAACCCGCCACCGCCCTGCACGTTGCCCTGGTAGATCGCGCCGTTGGTGACCGGCCCTTTCGTGGGCTTGTCGCCCGGCAGGTGGTTGAGGTCGGCCAGCAGCTTGTCCTGGCTCGGCGGCGGCGCGTGCGCGCAACCGGCGACACCGCCGCCGAGGAGCAGCAGCACCGCGGCCGGCGAAACGCGCGCGCGAGCCGTCACGAAGTTGCCTGGGTCAGATAATTGAGCATCTGGTCGACGCCCTTGGCGGCCTCGGTGTTGAGCTCGTAGGCGCGCTGCGTGGCGATCATGTCGATCATCTCGTCGACCACCGAGACGTTCGACCCCTCAAGATAGCCCTGAGCCACTGAGCCGAGCCCGTTCTGCGTTGGCTGGCCGGTCACCGGAGCGCCGGAGGCCTGGGTCTGGATCGCCAGATTGTTGCCGGTGTTCTGCAGCCCGGCTGGGTTGATGAAGCTGGCGAGTTGGATGGTGCCGATTTGCGAGGGCTGGCTCTGCCCCTGCAACGTGACGCTGACCGTGCCGTCCTGCCCGACAGTGATGCTTTGCGCGCCGCGCGGAATGGTGACCGGCGGCTGAAGCTGGTCGCCGAGGGCGGTGACGACCTGGCCCTGGGCGCTGATCTGGAAGCTGCCGTCGCGGGTGTAGGCGAGGCTTCCGGACGGCAGCAGAACCTGGAAATAACCTTCCCCATTGATCGCCAGGTCGAGCGAATTGCCGGTCTGTTCGAGGCTGCCTTGGGTCACCACCGGCTCGGTGGCGATGACGCTGGCGCCGGTGCCTTGCTGAAGACCCGAGGGATAATTCGTTGCCTGCGAGGTGAAGCCGCCGGCTTGCGTCTGGTTCTCGTACAGAAGGTCCTGGAAGATCGGACGCATCTTCTTGAACCCGGTCGTATTTATGTTCGCCAGGTTGTTCGAGATGATGTCCATCTTGGTCTGTTCGCCTTCGAGGCCGGTACGGACCACGGCCAGCGATTGCATCATCTTGTGTGTCCTCCGCGGCGATCCCGATGGCGACCCGGATCGGGCATCAGCTGAGGGTCAGCGGGCTGCTCTGGCCCTGACCCTGGCTGAGCATCGTGTGCACCAGCTCGGTCTGCATTTGGAACATGCGGGTGTTCTCGAGCATGTTCATCATCAGCCCGACAGGATTGGCGTTGCTACCCTCGAGCGCGCCGACCTGCAATTTCACCGAGGCGTCGGGCGTCGGCGTGCCGGTTTGATCCTGGAACAAGCCATCATTGCGCCGCGTCAGCGACGCGTTCGGCGGCTTGGTGAGCAAAATCCGATTGAGCGTGGTGACCTCAGTGGCGGGCGAGCCGACAAGCGAGCCGGAAATCGTGCCGTCTTCACCGATCGTGACATGCTGCAAGGGCGGCAGCGTAATCGGTGCGCCGCCTCGCCCGAGCACCGGGTTGCCGTCGCTGGTCTGCAGCACACCGCTCGCGGCGAGCGAGAGCGAACCGTTACGGGTAAGCGCGGTGCTGCCGTCGGCCGCCTGCACCGCGATCCAGCCCTGGCCGTTGACCGCGACGTCGAGCGGCCGCCCCGTCTGCTCCATCGGACCGGCCGCGAAATCGGCGCCCTCCTCGGCTGTCGCGACGTCGACGCGATCCGGCAGGCCCTGACCGTAGAAAGGCTGGGCTTTAAACACCGGCTGCTGCGCCTTGAACGCGATGGTGCTGGCGTTGGCGAGGTTGTTCGTCGCCGCCGTCATCCGGTCCATCGTTGCGTTCAGCCCGGTCATCGCCAGGTAAATCGTCTGTGCGCTCATCCTGCCCCTGCTCGAACTGATCCTGCCGCGTTTTGGCTTACTGCAGCTGCAGCAGCTTCTGGACGTCCTGTTGATCGACATTGATGCCCTGGACGTTGGCCTGGTACGCCTGCTGGGCGACGATCAGGTTGACCAGCGAGGTCGACAGGTCAACGTTCGAGGACTCGAGGGCGCTGGATTCCAGCGTGCCAAGACCGGCCGCACCGGGCGTATTGGTGGTTGCAGGCCCGGAAGCTTGAGTCGCCACCCAAGCATTGCCGGAAATCGGCGACAAGCCATTCGGATTGGTGAAATTCGCCAATGCGATCGTGGCGATCGGGCTGGTCGACCCGTTGGAGTATTGCGCGACGACATCGCCGTTGTTGCTGATTTGGAGACCTGAGAACTGCCCGCCGCCATCGCCGTTGGCGCTCACCGAATTGACCCCGAAGGCTAGATCGGACAGGGTCGTGCCAGTAAAATTCTGCGCAATGGACAGCGCTGCGGCGCCATCGCCCGGGTTCGCGACGTTGATCGTACCGCTGCCGGAGGTCAGCACTCCCGAGCTGTTGAAAATCAAGGTCGCGCCGGCACCAGAGGAGATCATCGAGCCGCTGGAATTGGACAATTGCCAGTGAGTCTGCCAGTGGTCCGGCGATCCGGACCCCGACGCTTGGGTGAAATACGTCGTCAATGTGTCGGGCGAGCCGAGGCTGTCGTAAACGGTGGTCGAGGTGCTTTGGTTGTAGCTGTTCGGATCGCTAACGCTGAATGGGGTAGTCGTCGTATTGATCGGCGTGTCGGTCGACGGCAAGTCCACGCTCATCGACAGACTGGTCGTCGCGCTCGCCGGTAGGTTCCCCTCACTGACCTGGATGGCGCTAAGCGCGCCGGAACTGCTGGACGAGGAACCGCTCGCCGGCGCCGCGTATCCCATGATCAGGGCGCCGGAGTCGTTGGTAAGGAAACCTTGCGAATTCAGTTGCAGCGACCCATCGCGGGTATACGCGACGCCGGAGGGGGTTTGCACCTGGAAAAAGCCATTGCCGTTGATCGCGACATCCATCGGATTGCCGGTCTGGCTGATCGCGCCCTCGGTGAAGAGCTGAGACAGGCTGTTCGTCGTGACGCCTTGACCGGGCGACACGCCGCTGCCGGCCGAGCCCAAGAGCGAAGCGCCATATATGTCGCTGAAATTCGGCGTCGAGCCTTTGAAGCCGACGGTGCTGACATTGGCGATGTTGTTGCCGATCGTATCGAGATCGGTCTGCGCCGCCTGCAAGCCTGTCAATTCGACGGATAAGGTCATCGTCGCGCTCCTCTACGGGGCTAAAACACTTCCTGAACCGAACTCAACGCCACCGGCGCCAGTCCGCCACCCAGATCGAGCATCGGACCGTTTGTACCGCCCATGACGACGGAGGTAACCGGTACGACCGCGTAGGGCGTCGCCGTCACTGTATTGGCGCTGGACGCCGAAGTGGCCTTGACCGCGTAGGAATACGTGCCGGACGACTGCGCCGCGCCCGTCAGCGACTGACCGTTCCAGGCAAAATTCTGATTGCCCGCCCCCATCGCGCCGAGATCGACAACATCGACGACACTGCCGGAGGCATTAGTGACGGTGACTTTGACGTCGGACGCGGCAGCCGACAGATTGAAGGCGCCTTGAGCCGAGCCATTCGATAAAAGCAGCGCGTTTCCCGACACCGCGACGCTTTTGCCGACCAGATTGGCGGCTTGCACGCCGCTACCGGCGCCGAGTGTCGAATTGAGTGTCTGCACCCCGCTCGCGGTCGAGAATTGCGCAAGCTCGGCGGCGAAATCGCTGGGGCTCTGCGGGTTGAGCGGGTCCTGGTTTTCGAGCTGCGTGGTCAAGAGCGTCAGGAAATCGGACTCGGTCAGCGTTCCGCTGGTCGCAGCGGAGGCGCTGCTGCTTGCGCTCGGAATCTGCGTACCCATCGGCAAGGATGTTACCTGGGCCGACATCACGCTCGCTGCGGTGGTCATGGCCTCTTCCCCTGGTCGCGGCGTCAGATCGAGAGCGTACGCAGGGCGAGCGTCTTGGCGACGTTGAACGCCTCGAGGTTCGCCTGATAGTCCTGCTGGGCCGAGATCATGTTGACCATCTCGTCCACCGGGTTGACGTTGGGCATCTGCACGTAGCCGTTGGCGTCGGCATAGGTGCTGGTTGGGTCGTAGACCGTGTGCGTCGGCGCGTCGCTTTCGACCACGCCAGCGACCCGGACCCCATCGACGCCGACTGACGACGTGTCGTTGCCGCCATCATCGTCGCCCGCGATCGACGTCGCCTGAAACACGACTTCGCGCGCCCGGTAAGGCTGTCCGCCGCTGCCGACCGCGCTGTTGGCGTTGGCGACATTGCTGGCGATGGCGGAAAGGCGCTCCGATTCCGCCGACATTCCCGAGCCTGCGATCGACAAGGTGGCGAACAGCGACATCGGTTAGCTCCCGCTCGACTGCTGCGACGCGGAGCCGGTGATCGCGATCATCATCATGCGTACCGTCTGCGACGCGAAGGTGGTCGCGGCTTCGTACTGCACGGCGTTATCCGCGGCCGTGACCTTTTCGTGGTCAAGATCGACGCTGTTGCCGTCGAGCGTCACCTCGCTGCCCGTCTGGTATTTGACGTATTGCACCGTATCGGGTTCGCCGACAGCAGCGCTGCCCATTTGGCGCGCGTCGTCGACCAGCCAAATGCGTTTTGGATTGGCGGGCGCGTCCGTGCCGGAGCGGCGGGCGCTCGCTGCGTTCAGCGCTTCGGCGAAATCGAGATCGACCGCCTTGAAGCCCGGCGTGCTGGCATTGGCGATATCCGCCGAAAGAATCTCTTGGCGATAGGCGCGTAGCGCCAACACCTGACGGTAGAATTCGAGGCTTGTGTCGATCGTGGCGGCCATTATCCGCACCTCGACTTGCCGACGTCCGGCGTCTTCACTGCACCCAGCCGTTCGATTACCGCGCACATGTAACGATCGCTTTCATGAGGTCCGGCGGAACATTTTCCTAACTTGCCGAATTTCCATTTTTCGGTATGATGGGGAAACTTTTGCTCAAAGGCAAGGGAAATTCGCGATGGCCCGCAAGTATAGGCAGAACGCTGTCGCTGTTGCAGGCGCGACTATCTTGCTTTTTGCCAAAACTAGTGGGTCATTGGCCAACCAGATACAAGATCAAGCGTCTATTCGTGCGGCAATCGAAGCAACAATCGAGCCGCGCTTTGCGGCAATGCATGGCGCGCAGGCCGATGTCGAGGTCGGCACGATTGACTCGCGACTTCGTTTGCCGGCGTGCAGCAATATCAATGTGGATGTGCCGTCGACCAATTCTGCAATGATGACGGCCAAGGTTACTTGCCCTGATCCGAACTGGACGCTTTATGTGCCGGTTCACGTGCATGAGTGGATCGAGGCGGTTGTCGCCGCGACGAATTTGCCGCCGAACACTGCATTGACCGCATCGCAACTGACGCGTGGGCGCGCCGATGCTCTTTCCGGCACCGGTGGATTGATCACCGATCCGCGTCAGGTCGAGGGGAAGATCCTACGGGTCGGCTTGACCGCCGGCGCGCCGATCCTGTCGCCGCAACTCGACCTGCCGATCGCGGTGCATCGCGGCCAGCGGGTGATGCTGACGCTGACCGACCCCGAGATGACGATCAAGACCACCGCGACCGCGCTCGACGACGGGCGGGTCGGCGACACGATCACGGTTCAGAACGCCGACACGCAGAAAACGCTGCGCGCGACGGTGGCGCGCGACGGCGGCGTCGAGATCAATTTTTAGGCGGGTGCGACGATGACGCCGACCGAACGCCTCGCCGAGCTCATCAACGACTTGGGCGCTGTACTCGAAGAAGAGCGCCAGGCGCTACTCTCCGGCACCCCGGAAAGGATCGGCGCGGTCACTCAGCTGAAGAGCATGCTCGCCGAACTCATCGATCAGGCGACCCTGGTTCCGGGCACCAAACGTCCGGCCGCCGACCTGTTGCGGCCGCTGGCGCGATACAACCAGGAAAACGCGATCATCTGCGCCGCGATGCTGCGCCACCTGACCGCCGCCATCGACAGGCTGCGCCGGCAGGACCCGCACCGCTCGTATAGTCCGGATGGAAGCGAGCAACTCCGCGCGTCGCAGCACGCGCTCGGCGTCGCCTGAACCGGGTCCAGCCTCTACGCATCGAATTCCTCCGGCGGATCGAAACGGCCATCCTGCGGCAGCGGGGGAAGCGGCACGCCGTCGTCGCGCGCCCCACGCAGCTTGTAGACATAGGCCAGCACCTCGGCGACGGCCCGGTAAAGCCCTAGCGGGATCTCGTCGCCGAGATCGACAAAACGGTTGATCGAGCGCGCGAGCGGTGGCGCCTCGACCACCGCGACGCCATGCTCCTCGGCCACCGCGCGAATGCGCAGGGCGATAAGGCCGGTGCCCTTCGCGACCAGACGCGGCGCCCGCATGCGGTCCTCGCGATACGCCAGGGCTGCGGCAAAGTGTTCCGGATTGACGACGACGACATCGGCCTTCGGCACTTCCGTCATCATCCGCGCCCGTGCGAGCTTGATGCGCAGGCCGCGGATGCGCCGTTTGGTCTGTGGGCTGCCTTCCTGCTCCTTCTGCTCGTCCTTCAGCTCCTGCCGGCTCATCTTGAGCTGGTCGTGGTGCTGCCAGATCTGCCAGGGCACTTCCAGAACCGTCACCGCCGCCAGCGCGGCGGCGAGGATCAGAAACAACTCGCCCGACAGCGCGGCGACGTGGTGCGGCGCGTAGGGCCAGCTTTCCGCGGCGATGTGCAGGAAATCGGCGATCCAACTCTTCACCAGCCACGCAGCGATCACGCCGATGACGATGAACTTGGCGAGCGCCTTGACGATCTCGCCCAAAGCCGCGCGCGAGAATAGCCGGCCCAAACCCTTGAGCGGATCGATGCGACTGAGGTCCGGGGTGATCGGCGTCGTCGAGATGACCCAGCCGCCGACGATAAGGTCGGCGACAAACCCGACCCCGGCCAGGATCAACAGAAACGGCGCGAGAATCATCGCCGCCGGCCACACCACCTGCGCCGCGGCTGCGACGAGCCGCGACGGCTCGCGCATCATCTCGGGCTGGAGCGACAGTCCAAGACGGAGCGACAACTCCAGCAAATCGATGAGCTTCGCCCCGGCGAGCAGCAGCATCACCGCGCCGGCAACCAGCACGGCCGCGCCGGCGACCGCGTGGGCGCGGACCACCGAGCCTTCCTCACGCGCACGCTGCAAGCGCCGCGGTGTTGCCTGCTCGGTGCGGCTGCCGGCGTCGTATGTATCGCTCATGGCGGCCCCGCGCCGCGCAGCACGGCCGAGATCAGCGCGAGCCCGGTCTGGATGATGTGCTCAACCGCCGGCACGAAGAACGGGATCAGCGCAATCACTGCCGCGACGCCGACCCACATAAAGACCGAAAAACCCACCGACATGACATTGAATTGCGGCGCGACGCGCGACACGAAGCCGACGGCGAGATGCGTCGCCAGCAACACGGCGATGACCGGCAGCGCGAGCCAGACCCCCATTTCGAACAGAATGGCGCCGGCCCGCGCCAGCGTCTGCCACCCGGTGGCGCTGATGCCGCTGCCGACCGCGATGGGCACGATCGTGAAGCTCTTCACCAGCACGCCGAGCAGAACGAGGTGTCCGTTAAGCGCGATGAACAGCAGGAGCGCCACCAGGCTGAAGAAATTGCCCATCACGGGCACCTGAAACCCGCTCTGGAAGTCGAAGAGGCTGGCGAAGCCGAAGCCCATCTGCATACCGACAAACTCGCCAGCGAGCGTCATCGCGGTCATCGTCAGCTGCATTGCGAAACCGATCGCGAGGCCGACCAGCACCTGCTCGACAGTAAGTTCGACGGTCGCCCAGGACAGATCGAGCGGCGCGGTTTGCTTGACCGAACCCGCGACCGCGACGGCGATGACAAAGGCAAGCGCCACCTTCGCCCGTATCGGGATCGATACCGAATTGAAGGCCGGAGCGGCGCTGAACAGCGCCAGGATGCGCAGAAATGGCCAGAAGAACTGGCCGACCCAATAGGTGAGCTCGGCATCGGTAAAGCTCAGCACCGGCTCACTCGTGCAACCGCGCCGTCGTCATCGCCGCTTGTTCGAGATAGGAGGTCATGCGTGCCCCAGCCCATGACGCGGTAAGGAAAAGGATCAGCAGCACGGCGAAAAACCGCGGCACGAAACTCAAGGTCAGATCGTTCATGCGAGTGGCCGCCTGGAACAGTCCGATCACCAAGCTGGCCACTACCGCCGCAAGCAGGAAGGGCGTCGACAGGATCAGCACGAAGCCCATCATCTCGCGCGCGGCGCTGATGATGTCTGTGGTGCTCAACGCAGGAATCCCTCGGCAAGCGAGCCGATCACCAACGTCCAACCGTTGACCAGCACGAAGAGGGCGAGCTTCAGCGGCAGCGACACGCTGGTAGGCGAGAGCAGCATCATGCCCAGCGACATCATCACCGCAGCGACAACGATGTCGATCACCAGGAACGGGAGAAAAATCAGGAAGCCGATCTGGAATCCGGTCTTCAGCTCCGAGGTCACGAAGGCCGGCACTAGCACCGAGAACGGCACGTCATTGGCGTTGCCGTAGGTCTTGCCACCGGCAAGCTTCAAGAACAGGCCAAGATCGTCGCGACGCGTCTGCTTGAGCATGAACTCGCGCAACGGACCCTCGGCTTTGATGAGCGCATCCTCGGTCGTGATCTTGTTGTCGAGCAGCGGTTGTATCGCGTCGTTGCCGACCTTGGTAAAGACCGGCCCCATCACAAACATCGTCAGAAACAGCGCCAGGCCGATCAGCACCTGGTTTGGCGGAGTCTGCGTCAATCCCAGCGCCTGGCGCAGCAGCGACAACACGATGATGATGCGGGTGAACGACGTCATCGTCAGGAGGATCGCCGGCAGGAACACCAGCCCCGCCATCAGCAGCAACAGCTGCACCGGCACCGTGTAGGTTTGTCCGCCGCGGGCGTTCGGCTGGATGTCGAGCGCGCCGATGCCGGCGGCATGCGTCGCGGCGCAGCCCAGCGCGACGACCATCAGCGCGGCCGCCAGCCCCAGGATCAGCCGCCGCGCCATCGCCCCACCGCTTTCTTGATCGCTTCGCCAAACCGGTCGTCGCCTGCTGCAACCGGCAGCTGCTCGTCGAGCTCGCAGATCAGCGACACCGACGCCGAGCCGATGCCGATCACCAGCTGCCTCGCGCCCACTTCGACCACGAGAAGCCGCTCGCGCGGGCCGAGCGCGAGCGAGCGCAGGATCGTGCAGTCGCGCGCACTGCCGAGCCCCACCCCCGGTCGCATCCGGCGCATCGCCCAGATGCCGCCCCACAGCAGCAGCACGATGATGCCAAGGGTGAGCGACAGCGAGCCGAGGCCATCCGAGTCATACGGCACGTCGGGCCTCAATCGTAAGAATGCGCAATGTCATTCGACGATCAGCGTGCCGAACAGAATATTCTGTATGAAGTCCTGGCTGCCGGTGCCTTCGGTTAGCTTGGCGATGCGCTCGGGGCCGAGCACTCGGGCCATCACCTCGTTGAGGTGCTCCTTCATAATCTTGCGCACCTTATTGACGCCGTCCGGGCTCTGCAGGTCGTCGCTCCTGAAGCCGAGGAGGATCTGCCGCATCGCGTCTTGGATCTCGGGCAGCAGAGCGGTGACCAATTCGCCGGCGGTGGCGCGCGGAAGCTGCAGGCTGATCCCCAGCTGCACGAAATGCGGTGTGCCGGAACTGCTCGGCAGGCTCACGACAAACGGCTTCAGGTCCATGAAATACGGCAGCGGCGCCTCGACCGGCTTTGCCTGCTGCGAGCCGAAATGCGCGCTGCCGCCGAGGAGGTAGTACCAGACCGCGCCGCCACCGCCGATCAGCGCGAGCACGACAACACCGATCAGCCCCCATTTGACGAGAGAGCTGCGACCGCGCGGCTCGTCGAGATCGAGCGCTGCTGCCTGGTCGATGTCGGTCATCGCGCAAAATTCCGGTTTACGTCACGTCTCCACTACGGCGCTTTGTTCACACGTTGCAGCAATTCGTCGATCTCTGCCCGGCTGCGGCGCAAGGCGCTGGCGAGCTCGCGCTCCACCGCGCGCTCGTGAACGATCTCGTAGGCGCGCTTTTCGCGCCGGATTTCGACTAGTTCCTCCCATTGCCGCGTGCACGCCGCCTCAAGGCGGCCGACCTCATCCTCCTGGCGCGTCACGACCTCCTCGATCTGGCCGATAAAGCCGAGATAGGCCATCGTCGATATCGCCGGCATGCCTTCGCCAAGCCCGGCGTTGAGCATTTCGCGGTAACGTTCGACATGCTGTTTCAGCAGCGACAGCTTGAGCAGCGCGTCATCGCATTGCGCCTTGAGGCGCTGCCAGGTCGCAACGGCCGCGTCGCTCTTTTTTCCGGTGACGCTGATCAGCTTGTGCAACGCGGCCATGATTCCCCCGCCATACTAACCCCTACTCCACGATCTGCTCGAGCGCGGCGACGCTCTCCTCGAACCGCACCGCGTCGGTCATGTTCTGGCATAAGAATTGGTTGATCGCCGCCTGCAGCGAGACGGCTCGGTCGAGCTCGGCGTCGTGGCCGGGCCGGTAGCCGCCGATCGCGATCAGATCGCGGCTTTCCTCGAGCCGGTTGTAGAGCTGCTTGAAGCGCTGGGTCGCGACGATCTGCGGTTGCGGCACAACGGCCGCCATCACCCGGCTCACCGACGCGCCGACATCGAGCGCCGGGAAATGCCCACGATCGGCGAGCTTGCGCGACAGCACGAGATGACCGTCGAGGATGGAACGCGCCAAATCGCCGACCGGGTCGTTAGGATCGTCGCCCTCGACCAGCACCGTGTAGAACGCGGTAATGCTGCCCGCGCCCTCGGCGCCGTTGCCGGCGCGCTCGCAAAGCGAGGAGATCTGCCCGAACACCGACGGCGGATAGCCGCGGCTGGCCGGAATCTCGCCGACCGCAAGCCCGATCTCGCGCTGGGCCATGGCAAACCGAGTCAGTGAATCCATCAGCAGCAGAACCTCCTGCCCCTGATCGCGGAAATACTCGGCGATCGCCGTCGCCCGGTAGGCGCCGTGCACTCGCCCCAACGCCAATTCATTCGCTGGCGCGGCGACGACGACGGCTTTCGCCAGCCCGCCAGGCCCGAGAATGCGATCAACAAATTCTTTGACCTCGCGGCTTCGCTCGCCGATCAACCCCACCACGACGACATCGGCACTGGTGTAGCGCGCCATCATACCCAACAGCACGCTCTTCCCCACGCCGCTTCCGGCGAACAGCCCCAGGCGGCAACCGCGGCCGATCGAAAACAGCGCATTTATTGAGCGAACCCCGACATCTAGCGGTTGGTCGACGAGCGCGCGCCGCATCGGATTTACGCTTTGCCCGAACAGCGGTACGCGTTCGATATGGCGAATCTGTCCCTTGCCGTCGATCGGCTGGCCACTGCCGTCGATGACCCGCCCGAGCAGTTCCGGCCCGACCGCGACCTCCATCGTGCGGCCTGCCGGAATCACGCGAGCACCCGGCGCGAGCCCGTCAGCATGGCCCTCGGCCATCAGCAGGACGCGACCGCCGTCGAAACCGACAACCTCGGCCGAAAGCAGCCGGCCCAACTCGCTTTCGACAAAGCAGCGTTCGCCGATCGCGACATGAATGCCCCGCGCTTCCATGACGAGCCCGACAGTGCGCACCAGACTGCCGTGAACCTTTGGGCCGTGCTCCGAGCTGTGCAGCCGGGCGTGATAGCGTTCAAGCCCCGCCACCAAACGCTCGGCGAAGTCGGGGCTGATCGCGATCATCCCTCGTCCTCGCCGTCAAACAGGGTAAGCATCACCGCCCGCCAGCGTGATGACAGCGTGAGATTGACCTGCGACACGCCGTCGTTGGTGCGCGGGTTCCACCGCCGGTCCTTGATCTGCCGCTCGTCGCCGTCGGCGACGACGAGAGCGCCGCCGATCTCGATCGCGTCGTCCGCGACCAGCACAGCACTGCCGGCGTCGATCTCCGGCGCCAGGCCGCGAACCAGCTCTAAATCGGCCGGGTTGAGCAGCACCCGTGGCGCGCCCATGTCGAGCGGCACCTTGGCGACCGCCTCGCGCACCAGCTTGGCGAGAAATTCTCGCGAGCGCTTAACCTCGTCGCCGATCACGCAGCGCGCCACTTCGAGCGCCAACGCCGCCACCGCCTCCTCGACCGGCTGCTCCAGCGCGGACATCGGCGCGCCAAGCTTGCCGATAATC
Source organism: uncultured Alphaproteobacteria bacterium (assembly GCA_963712835.1). Lineage (GTDB taxonomy): Bacteria > Pseudomonadota > Alphaproteobacteria > ATCC43930 > CGMCC-115725 > DATARH01. Next base: position 308,114 of record CAVQJJ010000007.1, read on the forward strand.
GCCGCCATGCGCTTGACGGCTTCCAGCATCTTCGCCTCGCCAGCCTTGGCGCCCTCGGCGAAGCCGGCCTCGTAGCCCTTTTGCCGGCCGTCCGCGAGGCCCTGCTGAAAACCCTCGTCGCGCGCCGCCGCGAGCTCGACCGCGACCCGCGCGGTCTCCTCCTCGGCGACCGCCGCGTTTGCCGCGGCGACCTCTGCGAGCCTGTCTTCGGTGAGGGCAACCGGTGCGGCCAGTGCGGGCGGCTCACCCGGCGCGGCCTCATTACCGAGTGCTGGAAACTGGAACGGCAGGACGCTGGCACCGCTGAGGTCGAGCCGCGCACTCATCCGTTGCTCGCTTGCAGCCATAAGCCGCGCAGATGAGCAGCGGCGAAGCGGCCGAACACAAGTAAAAGCCGCAGCGCCGAAACGATGACAAGCGCACCGACAAAATCAACCAGCAGACGCACGCCTATTATGGTCGCGTAGGCCCACATTGGGACGTTTGCCGTGCCGCCGGCATCCTGATATTCGACAAACCAGTAAAGGCCGAGCCCGGCCGCGAGCAGCATCGGCTTTATCGCCCCGCCACGCGCGGCAGCGGGCGCTTTGGCGGCCGGAGCGCGTTTCGCTGCGGATTTGGCCATCGCCCGACGGGTCTCTGTCGGCGCTTAGCGAGCCGGCATTGGCAACAAGGACGCCGGCGCTCCCGCAGCGGGGCGAGCGGGAGCCGCCGTCGCAGGTGCCGGTGCGGTAGGCGCGGGAGCCGGCGACACGACTGGCGGCGCCGTCGCGCGGGTTGCCGCGGGCGGCGCAGTCGGCGATGGCGGCGCGCCGGCGCCGGTGTGCTGCTCGCTGCCGATCAGCCGCGATCGCGCCGGGTCGTTCCCTTCGAGCGGCGAGACGACGACGATCGAGACCCGGCGATTGGCGGCCTTGCCCTCGAGCGTGCCGTTCGTCGCGATCGGGTGGTATTCGCCAAATCCGGCGCCTACCAGCAGGGTCGGATCGATCCCCGCCGCGACAAAGCGCTTGACGACCGAGACGGCGCGGGTCGCCGACAAATCCCAGTTCGAATCAAACTGCGCGTTGTGGATTGGCACATTGTCGGTAAAGCCGTTGACCTGAATTTGGTAATGCAGGTCGGCCAGGATTTTCGCGATCTGGTCGATGAGCGGCAGCGCATCGGGCGTCAGATCGGCCTTGCCGCTGTGGAAGAGCAGGGTCTCGTTGATGTCGATAACGACCCCCAGGGGCTGCAACGACACATTGACCTCTCCCTTTTTGATCAGCGCCGCCAGCGATTTGGAGAGTTGCGCGAAGGCTTCGTCGAGCCCCTGGACGCGCTCCGCCACCTGGTTTTGCATTGCGTCGGCGTGCTGCTGCGCCTGGGTCTCGGTCGGCGAACCGCCTTTCGGCAGGTATTGCCCGTTGTTCTTAAGGTTCGGGTCGCCTTTGGTCTCCTCCTGACGCAGCGCCGGCGGCGCCTCCCTGACCATCACCTCGCGGCTGATGATGGGCAGATGCACCGGGTTGGGCATGAAGTTGAACGGGCCTTTGTTGGCCGCGCCGAACCCGGTGTCCTGGACGTTCGTCGTGCGGCCTATGAAGGCGGTCGAGAACGATTCAGCCATCTCCTGGAACTTCGACGAATTAATCGTCGACACCGCGTACATGACCACAAAGGTGGCAAGCAGCAGCGTGACGAAATCGGCGTACGAGATGACCCACCGCTCGTGGTTCGGGGCTTTTTCCGGTTCTTGGCCCTTCATCGGGGTTCTCCGTTATCGCGCGGTTCAGTTGGCGCCGGCGGGGCTGGCGCCGGCGGGGGCCGCCTCGTCGTCGGCATGCTCGCCGCCGCCGTTGGCGGCTTCGCTATGCTCAAGGAAACTGCGCAGCCGCATCTCGAGCTGGAGCGGGCTTTCGAGCACGGCGATGCCGATCATCCCCTCGGTGATCATTTCAAGTCGGCGGATGCGCCGCTTGACGAGGAACTTCAGCTTGCCGGCGATCGGCAGGAACAGCAGGTTCGCGGCGGCGACGCCGTAGACCGTCGCGACAAAGGCGGTGGCGATGCCTTCGCCGAGCTTCGAAGGGTCGTCGAGATGCGCCATGACGGTGATGAGCCCCATCACCGCGCCGAGAATGCCGACGGTGGGCGAATAGCCGCCCATGGCCTCGTACATCTCCGCCCCGAGCATTTCCTCGTGCGACGCGGTCTGGATGTTCGATTCGAGGACGACGCGAATTTGCGGGGCCTCGACGCCATCGACGACGAGCCGCAACGCCTGCTTGATGAACGGATCGGTCTGCTGCTCGGCCACGGGGTCAAGCGCGAGGACGAACTGATGTCGGGCGATGCGCAACCAATCGGTGATCTGGCGCAGCTGGTCAGCGCGGTCATCCTTAGGCGGCATGAACACCCAAAGCGCCATCTTCAAGCCGCGCAAGAAGATCGGCAGCGGCGTCTGCAGCAGCGTCGCGGCCATCGTTCCACCACCGACGATGACCAGGGCCGAAAGCTGCAAGAGCGACATTAAATTGCCGCCGTCCAGCGTCATCGAGCCGATGATCGCGCCCAATCCCAGGACGATGCCGCCTATCGATAGGAAATCCAAGGGCTAGTCTCCCGATCCTGGCGCCGGCGACGCGGTTCCGGCGCGCCAGTCGGCCAACACGTCGCGCAACATCAGCAAGGCGCGGCCATGCACCCGGCACACCGTCGATTTGTCGAGGCCGAGCACCGCGCCGACCTCTTCCATGTTGAGTTCCTGCTCGTAGTAGAGCGACAGGACGAGCTTTTCGCGTTCCGGCAGTGCGGCGATCGACTCGGCGAGCGCCGCCGTCATGCGGCTCATGTCGATCGCGGCGTCGCGCTCGTCGACCTCCCGCATCTGATCGTCGGCGCTATCCTCGAATTCGTCGATGTCGAGCAGCCTGATGCCGGCGATCTCGACCAGCACTGCGTGGTATTCGCCGAGCGCGATCCCCATTTCCGCGGCTACCTCGTTGTCGGTGCCGTCGCGCCCTAAGCGGAACTTGACAGCCTGCATCGCCCGGCTCGCCGATTTGGCGAGCCGCACGGTGCGCACCGGCGCCCAAACCTCACGCCGCGCCTCGTCGATCATGGCGTTGACGATAGAGCGTTGCAGCGCGGGGTCGCCGGCGGATCCCAACGCGCCGTGGCGCGCCAACCGCAGCACCGCGATGAGCCCGCCCTGGATCAGATCGTCCAGCTGCACCGTCTCCGGCATACGGCTCTTAAGGCGCAACGCCAACCGCTTAACGACCGGAACGAACTGACGGATGATTTCGGCCTCGTCGATCTGCGCCGCATAACCGAGGCCGGCGCCGTAGCCCCCCCGCCCCTGTGCCGGCGTGTCATGCGGGCGCTCCATGATCTGGAGTTCCGGGTCAATCGCCATCGCTCGGCTTCCCCGCCGCGCGACCCAGGAGCTCGATGACCTTTATGCGCTTTTCGGGCGGTATTTCGGGGTAAGAGAAAACCCAAATCCGCGGCTGCACCGGGCGCAACAGCTGTGCCGCCAGCTCGCGCAGCTCCGGTCGGGTGACGAGCGCGGCGACCCCGGCGGTCACTTCCAGCCGTGCGGCCGCGGCAACCCCGGCGGCGCGCAGCTCGCCGGCGAGTCCCGGTTCGACCGCGAGCGCGCCGGTGCCGGCGGACAGCCGCAGCACCTCTTGCAGCAAACGCTCGAGATCGGGCTCGAGCGCCATGACCTTCAGCTCGTCGACCGCGGCGAATACGGTCTGCACGATGTACCCGCCGAGCTTGAGGCGAACCATCTCATGCAGCGCGTGCGGCTCCTGGGTTGTCGTCGCGCCGTCGATCAGCGCGCCGATGATCGTCCGAAGATCGCGGATCGGCACTTGTTCGGCGAGAAGGCTGTTGAGCACCGAATGCACCGCGGTCAGCGGTAGCAGTTTCGGGGTCAGCTCCTCGACCAGCTTGGGGACCAGTTTATTGAGATAGGCGAGCACGGCGTCGAGCTCGGCGCGGCCGAACAACGTCTCGACGTGGTCGCGCACGATGCGCTCGAAATGCGTCGCCATGACGACCGCCGCGTCAAACACAGTGTAGCCCGAGGCGCGCGCCTGATCGGCGGTCGCCGGCATGATCCAGTGCGCCGGGCGGCCAAACACCGGATCGCGGGTCAGCAGACCCTGAACCTCGGCGAGAACCTTACCCGAAGGCATGGCCAGCAGACGATCGGGCTGCACCTCGCCGGCGGCACGCTCGACGCCATAGACGAGGATGCGGTACCCGGTCGACTTCAGGTCGGGATTGTCGCGGACATGGACGACCGGCACCAGGAAGCCGAAATCGCGCGACACCTGGCGGCGCACCGCGCGCAGGCGACGCAGCAGGCCGCCCTCGCGCTCCTTGCTGACGAGGCCTACGAGCCGGTAGCCGACCTGAATCTCTAGCGGTTCGACCAGCTCGACGACGCCGATATCGATCTCAGCCGGCTCGGCGGGCGGCGGTGGGGGCGGCGGCGCCTCGGCCGCACGCGCCTGCTCGCGGTTGATCCAGCGCGCCGCGCCGCCCATCAATCCAGCAAAAAACAGGAATGGGATATGCGGCATGCCGGGTACGAGGCCGCACAGCCCGACAATGCCCGAGGCGAGCCACCAGGCTTTCGGAAAGATCGCCAGCTGCGAGACAATCTGATTGCCGACATCGGCGCCGGTCGTCACGCGACTGACGACGATGCCAGCGGCCGAGGAGATGACGAGAGCAGGGATTTGCGCGACGAGCCCGTCGCCGATCGTAAGCAGCGTATAGGTCTGCGCCGCCTCACCGAGGCTCAGCCCGTGCTGCCAGACGCCGATGATGAGGCCGCCGACGAGGTTGATGAAGAGGATCATCACCGCGGCGATCGCGTCGCCCCGCACGAACTTGCTGGCGCCGTCCATCGCGCCGAAAAAGTCGGCTTCGCGGCCGACTTCCTGACGCCGGTCTGTCGCCTGCTCCTGGTTGATGAGCCCGGCGTTGAGATCGGCGTCGATCGCCATCTGCTTGCCCGGCATGCCATCGAGCACGAAGCGCGCCGCGACCTCGGCGATGCGGCCCGCACCCTTGGTAATGACGACGAAATTGATGATGACCAGAATGGCAAAGACGGCGATGCCGACGGCATAATTGCCGCCGATCACAAAGGCGCCGAACAACTCGATGACGCGTCCGGCGGCGTCCGAGCCCTCGTAGCCGTTGAGAAGGATGACCCGCGCCGCGGCGACGTTGAGCGACAGGCGCAGCAGCGTCGTCATCAAGAGCAGTGTTGGAAAGGACGAGAAATCCGTCGGCTTCGCCGTGTAGAGCGACGCCAAGAGAATCATCAGCCCGAAGCAGATATTGAAGGTGAAAAGGATGTCGAGGCCAAACGCCGGCAGCGGCACCACGACCATCGCCAGGATCAGGACGAACCCGGTGGGACCGGCCAGTGACGGCAGGTTCCGCCGCAGCACGGCGAAATTGAAGCCGGCGCGGGCCGTCGGGGCGGCGGGCACGCTCACGACAACATCCCCGGCAATCCGGTGAACACCGCGACCGCGAAGGCTTCAAGCTGCCGCAGCAGCCACGGGCCGAGCAGCAGCAGGGCCACCGCGGTGCCAAGGAACTTCGGCACGAAGCTCAGCGTCGGCTCATTGATCTGGGTGACCGCGAGAAACACGCTGGCGACAACGCCGATCACCAGGATGACGCCAAGCACAGGACCCGCGACGAGGAAGATCGTCAGCAGCGCGCCGTGGGTCGCCTGCGATACGCCGCCCATCTCCCGCCCTAACCCAATCGCTTAACGCGTTCGGCCTGGCTGACCACCTCGACAAACCGCAGACCGAGTTTCTCTGAATTGATCAAGACGACCTCGCCACGGCCGATCAGCACGCCATTGACGCGCACATCGAGCGGCGCGCCGGGGCCACGATCCAATTCGATGATCGACCCACGCCCGAGATTGACGACCTCGCGGATCGGCACCTCGGTGCGTCCCAATTCGACCGAAAGGGAGACCGGGACATCGAACACCAAATCGAGCCGGCCGGTCGGCATCGTGTCGCCGCCGTTGCTAACGGCCGGCGGCCGCGGGCCTTCGGGGTCCGGCTGGAGCGTCGCGAACGGCGACGGCTCGGACGCCGGATCAGGATTGTCGACGATTTCGTCGACAGGAGGATCATCGGCCATCACCCGTCCTCCCTTTTGTGGCGGCGAACCGGCCGGGCAGGCTCTTCAGCCACTGCCGCAAGCTGCTCCTCGACCAGCACGCCGATCTTGCGGCCATGCCGCCCCCAGCGGCCACGGAACAGCGGCACGCCGTTGGCCTCGACGACGAGGCTCTCCGGACGGTCCATTTCGAAGACATTGCCCGGCCGCAGCCTGACAAGGTCGCCGACGCTAATGTCGATCTTGCCGAGCTCGACATTCAGCGTGATCGACGCCTGCTGAAGATTTTCCTCAAGCGTTTCCGTCCAACGCGGGCTGTCGTCGTCGACATCGGCGACAAACCCCGCCAACAGCTGATCATGCAGCGGTTCGATCGCGGCGTAGGGGACGTAGATCGCGATCTTGCCGACCGACTGATCGATCGATACCTCGAATGTCGTGGCGAGAATTTGCTCTTCGGCATGGGCAAAGCTGGCGAATTGCGGATTGGTCTCCTGCCGTAGCTCGCTGATCTCGAAATGGCCCAGCGTTTCCCATGCCAGCGCATACTGCTCGAGCGCGGTTTCCACGACCCGCCGCATCGATTTCAACTCGAACGCGGTGAAATCGCGGTTCGCGGTATTGATCGGAAAGCGACCGCTGCCGCCGAACCGGCTTTCGACCAACGACACGACAAGGGGGGCATCGATCACCAGCACGAGGATGCCGCGCAACGGCCTCATATTGAACAGCGTCAGGTGCGTCGGACTGCCGAGCTTTTCCATCAACTCGCGATGCTCGATGAGCTTGACGCCCGTCCCCGTTATCGTGACGCCGCGGCGCAAATGCTGCAGCAGCGCTGCGCGCAGATGGCGCACGAAACGGTCGTTGACGCGTTGCAATGTCGGCTCGATATGCGACAGCCGGTTGCGCGCCGGGCCGACCTCGGAAAAGAGATCGAAGACGGGCGGCTCGGTGGCCTGATCGATCACGTCAGACATAGACGTTCAGCCCTGAGGAGGGCGCGCGGACGGCGGCGGTGGCGGCCGGAAGAGCGGTCACGACGGCGGGCGGCGCGCGGGGCGCCCGCGATGCCGGCGAGGATGAATTCTGTTGTTGCCGCGCGCTCGACGCATCGGCACCGACCCAGGCGCCGTTGAGGTTATACCCGGCATTGCCGAGATTGGTTTGGAGCTGGCCGATCGCCGTGCTGATCGCGCTTTGCACTTGCGGTTGCGGTGAAGCGAACCACGCGGCGACATCGCGCCCGTTGACCGCGACCCGCACAGTGAGATCGCCAAGCTCGGGCGGGTGCAACCGCATGACCATTTCGCCCGAACCGTTCGAGACCATTCGCGCCAGCTGGCCGGCGACCTGGTCAGCAATCGTGTTGGCGCCGGCGGCATCCGGCATGGGGCCGGGCGCCGACGCGGCCGATGAGACGGTGGGCGCGGAGGCGTTGCCAACAGCGATATGCGCTGAGGCCGCGGCGGCGATGCTGCCAGCCTCGGGCGTCGAAGCAACCGGCATCAAGCGGTCACGCGGCACGAAGCCGGCAGCGCCTCCGCCATCGGCGGTCACCGGCTGCCCTGCGGTCAATGAACGTAACGCCGGCGGGGCGGTCGCCGCTGCATTCGCCGTGTGAGGCGTTCCCGGTCCCGAACCGACCGGGGGCGCGACAGCCGGAGGTGCCGCCACGCCCGACGCATCCGCCGCCACCCCGACCGTCGCGGCGTTCGGTGTCCCTGTCGTCGCGGCTCCCATCGGCAGCGCCGGCGCCGCGAGCGCTTGGACCGGCGAGACAATATGCGAAACCGGAACGTCGGGCGTCACAACTACGCCCGGGCTAGTCGGCGGCGCATCTGCGCCTGCGCCAGTCGGCGGCGCAACTGCGTCTGCGCCAATCGCCGGCGCTTCGCCCTGGCCCGGCAGCTTTGGCGACGTGCTCGTCCCCGCGTCGGAGAGCGCAGGTGCCGACGAAAGCCCGTCAGCGTGCGCGGTCCCGGTCATGGTCAGATCGGGCGATGCCGGTGCCGAGGCGGCGGCGACGGGTGCCGCCGTTACGGCGCCAGTCGGCGCAGCCGGGACGACTTGGTTGGCAACGACGGCCATTTTGCTCGTGATGGTTTGAATGGCGCCGTTCGAAGCACCGGGCACAAAGCGCGGTGCGGCAGGCGGGTCCGTGGAGGTCGCCGGATCGCACGCGGTGGTGGCGGTTCCGCCGCTGCCGGCGATGGCCATAGCAGTGCCGGTGTTGGCGGAGACCTCGTTGCTGTCGCCATTGGTCGCCGGCTCGACGATGACCGGCGCGCTGATGAGCGCGCCGGCGGCGTTGGCAGCGATCGCCGCCGGGTCGTTGGGCTTGGCCGGCGTCTCCGCGCGTTTGCGCGGTCCGGGCGAGAGAGCCCCGCTGTCGCCGGGCTTGCCACCCAGCAGCGCCACGGCATCTTTGGGCACGGCGCCGGCGGCTGCGCCGAGAGCGACCGCGAAACTGCCGCCCTCCTCGGCATGCTCGGACCGTCCGGTGTCGCTGCCAGCGCCGAGCGCGCCGATACCGCGGTTCTGGTGGCTGATGCGGAGCGAGGACATCTGCGGCTCAGCCCACCATGTCTCGAGCATCAGTCGACAGGATGATCGTCCCCTCGCGCTCGAGGCGTTGAGCCGTCGAGACAATTTCTCGCTTTGCCACGTCGATTTCCGTGACCCGCATCGGGCCACGCGCGGAAATCTCTTCGCGCAACATTTCCGCCGAGCGCTGCGACAGGTTGCGCATGACCTTGTCGAGCAGCTTCGCGTCGGCGCCCTTGAGCGCCGAGGCGAGCAGTTTCTGGTCGACGGAGCGCAGCAGCATCTGGAAGTTGCGGTCGTCGAGCCGCACCAGATCTTCGAAGACGAACATGCTGTTCTGAATCCGTTCGGCGAGGTCAGCATCCACTTCGCCGATTTGCCTCAAGATCGCTTCGGCATGGTCACCGTCGAACCGGTTCAGGATCTTGGCGGCCATGCCGACACCGCCGACATTGATCCTGACCTCCTCGCCTTCGCCAGCAAGCAGGTCCTCGATGGCGTCATTGAGTTCGCGTACCGCCGCGTGCGGGATCGAATTGAGAGTCGCCAAGCGGGGTATGACCTGCTCGACGAGATCGGGGGGCAGATATTGGATCAGGGCATCGGCTTGATCCGGCTCCAGATAGGCGAAGATCATCGCGACGATTTGCGGGTGCTCGTTCTTGATCATCTCGGCAAGAACCCGCGGATCCTGCATCTGAACGGCCTCGATACCGGCGAAGTAATCACCTTGATTAAGACGTCCTATGAGGCGTTCCGCCCTGTCGGTACCGAGCGCGCGTTCGAGGACGCCGTGGATATAGCTGGACGCACCGATGCCAATCGAGGTCTCTTGCAACATCGTATCGATGAATTCTTGGAAGACCTGGGTGACCTCGCTTTTCGAGACGTTCGAAACGCGTGCCATCGCCATCGACAGCAGGTTTATTTCGAGCTGGGTCATGTATTTCATGACCTCCGCGGCCGATTCCTCGCCGATGGACAGCATCACGACCGCCGATTTCTCGAGATCGGTGAGGCCGAAATCAACTGGCTCGCTTAAGAGTACTTCTGTCACCGGCTATCCATCCTCTGATGACTTGAGCCGTGCGAGCCGGGTCGCCCGCAACGAGCGTCTGTACGGTCTCGGCTTCAATGCTCAACACGTCCTGCGGTTCGCTCCTGGCTCGCGGCAACGGGCGCATCGTCGAGCTGCCATCACCGGCATCGGCGGCGGTGGCTGAAACGCCCGCCCGGATCGCCGCGGTCTTCGCAGCAAGCGCGGCAGCGGCGGCGGCCTGCATGGTGGTCAGTCGGCGGGTTAGCGGCAGGACGCCGCCAAGCAGCGCCAAGAGCCCCGCCGCCGCGAGCAGCGCGTTCTGGCCGACCGCGCCCGCCCAAGGTTCGCGCCACCATGGTCCCGCGGCCGTGATCGAGAACGCGTCAGGCGATTCGAACGGCAGGTCGACAACCGTCACATGTGCGTTCTGCCCGGCGCCGATCGCCGAGGTCACCAGCTTGTCGACGGATTTTAGACGTTCGGGCGGAATCGGACTTCCGGTCGGGTTGTTGACCAGGACCGCTATATTGATGCCGCGCAGCCGCCAAGACGGATGCTCGAGAAACTGGACCGTCTTGTCGATGTCGTAATTCGTCGTCTTGTGGGTGTCCGAGGGCGGCGCCGCGGCTTCCTTGGCCGGCGCCGGTTGCGTCGCTTGACCGGCGGGATTGGTTTGGGCCGCCTGGTTTTGTTGCTGGTTCTGCTGTTGATTCTGCTGCTGCGGAGGATTGGCGGTGGTCGGCGTCTCCGGCCGCTCATTCGACAGCGCGCCGGGAATGCCGATGGGCTGGTCGCCCGCGCCCTTGATGCGGACAGTCTCGTCCTGGCTTAGTACATGGCTGTCGCCGTATTTGACGAGGCTTTCCTTGCTTTGCGAGAAATCGATGTCGGCATCTGACGAAATACGAAAATTACCGCGCCCAAGCACCGGCACCAGCAGGTCGGTGAGCAGACTCTCGTAGCGATGATTGACCTCGCGCGTGAGATCGAGTTCTTGCGGCGCTTGCATCGAGATGCCATCGCCGGTGGGGTTAAGCACCGTGCCGCTCTGGTCGACGACCGTAACGTGATCGCGCGCGAGGCCCGGCACACTCGCCGCGACGAGACCGACAATGCCGGTGACCTGCGGACCGGTCAGTGTCGCACCGGGTCGCAGCCGCACCAGCACCGAGGCGCTCGGCTTTGGCGAATCGCCGAGGAAATCGGTCTGTTTCGGCAGTGCCAGCGTCACCTTGGCGGAGACGACGCCATCGACCTCGCCCACCGTACGCGACAGCCCCGCCTCGATACCACGCACGTAGTGGACCTGCTCGACGAACGGGCTGACGCCCAGGCTCTCATTGTCGAGGATTGCCCACTCGTCGCCGTCATGCTTGACGACGCCGCTGGCAGCCAGCTGCAACCGGGCGCGGCCGACCTCTGATGCCGGCACCTCGATCACCCGGCCGCCTTCGGTGATGCGATAAGGAATATTGAGCTTTTGCAGCTCGGCGATAGCGTGTCCGCCTTCCTCGCCGGACAGCCCGGCATAAAGCACGGCGTAGTTCGAGCCCCAAAACCATAGTGCGGCCACGGCGATGATCGTCGCCGCCGCGGCGCCGCCAACGATCAGCGCGCCGCGCGTCCGTCCGCCGAGGACAGGACGCACCCGCTCCAGCAGGGCTTGAGGGTTGATCGCGTCTAAAAAGGCCACGCCTCACCGCGCCTGTCGTCAGACCTGCATGTTCATGACGCTCGTGTAGGCGGCGACGACCTTGTCGCGCACCCCCGAGGCCATCTGCAGAGCCAAGTTCGCCTGTTCGAGCGAAACCATCACGTCGCTCAGCGGGATATTCTGGTCGCCTGCGGAGAAGGCTTTGGCCGACGCGTCGGCAGTGGCGATCGAGCCGTCGACCCGATCGAGCGCGCTTTGCAGCGTCTGCATAAAGCTTGGGGCGGCGGGGCCGTCGGCGGCCCCCACATCGGGGATGACCGGATCGCCTGACGGCGCGGTCGCGGCGCTCGCCAGCGATTGCAGATCGGACAGCACCGCGCCCATCGCGGCGACGGCTTCGATCATCGCTCGGCCCTCGCGGCATGCTGCGGGCGCTGCGCCAGCTGCCTCCGTTGCGCGAGAAACGCGAGCCGTGTCACCGCCTCCTCCGTCTCCAGCGAGGTTTTCGCAAGCTCCGCCTGGACAAAGCAGCCGCCGTCATCCTCGGCCATGGCGCTCGCGACACGCGCGTAGAGGACGATCGGCTCGAGGAAATTCGGGTCGAAATAGAGCTTGAGGCGCAGCCAGTCCGCTGCGTTGAGCGGCGACGGCGAATGCCAGGCAATGCGGTCCATCCCGAGCTCGATGTCGCGCGCTGCCGGCAGCACCACGTCGCGATACGTAAGCCGCCCGAGCATCTCGATCACGATGTCGAGCTTGATGCGCAGCGGCGCCAAGGCCTCCGCCAAGCGCTCATCCATGGGGCGTTGCGCCGCATCCATTTCGATGCCGTGCAAGAGGAAACCGAGAATTCCGGCATTGCTCCACGCCGCTTTGCCGCAATCCTCTGGCGAAGGCTCATGATCAAGCGCCTCCCACGACACCGGCAGGGCAAGCCTGCTCAAGTATACCGGGCGATCCGGCATGGCAGCTCAAAGGGCTCGCCAAGGCGTCGCGGCGGCCCCATCCCCCGTCGTGACGACAACTTCCCCACTGCGTCACCTCGACAACAAAACGAAAAACTTGACGAAAAAGCGAAATATCGAATTTCTTTCGTATCATGTGGTGCGTCGCTTTGGCAAGCCTGGAAAGCGAACGGCATTGGCTTCGACCATCGTTTGACGATCTGCCGCACGATGATCGAAAATGATTGCGCCGCCGGCGATCGCGGCGCGTCTCGAGGCGAAATACTTGGCGGTCGGCGCGCTCGGTGCGGCGCAGTTACCGGTGGTTCACCGCGCTGTCGGCGAGCGCGACCCTGTGTCGCGCGACCGCGCGGCGGTTTCGCGCGGGTCGGGCCAATCGCCGCCGTAGCCCTGACCGACAAACGCAAGGAAGCCGCCATTATCGATCGCGGCGGCGCACATCATGCCAAGCATGTTGACCGTGCGGCAGGTCGGGCAAGTCGCCGCCTTGGCGCGCCCGGCATAGGCTTCGAACATACGAGTGCCGTTCATGACCCGAGGAAAGTCCGCTCCGGGTCGCGAAGATGCAAAGTATTTGATAGTTAATTGAGACAACTTAACCAAACAGCAATTCTATCGTGGCGGGGTTTCCGGTCGGGCTTTCGGTGCGAATTTCACCAGCCTTCGGTTGATGTTCGCGGCGGCTCCGTGTTAAGTCCCTGGCCCCGCGAGCACGGAGAGGTGCCGGAGCGGTCGATCGGGGCGGTCTCGAAAACCGTTGTCCCTCTTACGGGGGACCGAGGGTTCGAATCCCTCCCTCTCCGCCATTTCCCCCATTCTTGGCTGGAGCGCACGGCATACCCGCGCGAGGTTGTCGAAATGGCGCTCGCGCACACGATCGGCAACAAGGTCGAGGCCGCCTACCGCCGCGGCGATCTGTTCAGCAAATAAATCGTGCATGCTCGAATTTGCATGCACGCTGCACGATTTGGACAACGGCACCCGCGTTGTACTAACTGGGTGTTCATCACTGTTTGGATGAACACCATGTCTATACTGCCTTGGCAGCGCTCCGCGCTCTCACGCAGCCGTCAAAATGAAGAACGTCAAATCGGGGCGCAGCCCTGACGACGGGCAATTCATCCGACTGCCGCGTCGGCTATTGACGAGCGAATATTGGAAGACGCTTCCGCCGGCCGCTCGGTCGATCTTCATCTATGGATGCACGCTGCACTGCCCCGGCGGCAAGCGTGGTCCTGGTAATAACGGGCGGATTGCGATTGGCGCCGCGCGTGCGGGCCGGCCGGCAGTCAACGGCCCATCCTATGCCAAGGGCAATCGCCTCCCGGTCGAGGAGGTGAGTTGGAATGAGGCACGCCGTTTTGTCTGGCTGATGTCGCTGTTTGGCCATGGCTGCTATCGGCTCCCCAGTGAAGCAGAATGGGAGTATGCGGCGCGGGCTGGAACGACAACATCACGCTATTGGGGCGACAATCCGGATGACAGCTGCGCGCATGAAAACATCGGCGATCAACGTTTGAAAGCCGAAGACCCGGAAATGCTTCCCGACTACGCCAATTGTGACGACGGCTATTCCTGGACGGCGCCGGTCGGATCGTTCAAGCCCAATCCCTGGGGACTCTACGACATGCTCGGCAATGTCGAGAACTGGGCGAAGACTGCTACACCGACCACTACCGCAACGCGCCCAGCAACGGCGGCGCTGTTAGAAAAAACGGTTGCGCGGAGCATGTATTGCGCGGGGGCAGCTTTGATTCCATTCCGGCCTATGAGCGTGCAGCATTTCGCAATGACAACTCGGCAACGACACGCGACGATTATTACGGGCTGCGCGTCGTCAGAACCCCCTAAGCCGATCATCAGCCGCTGGCGCATGGCGATTTAACCCTGGTGCCGGCCGCCCTTTTTCGGCGAGGCGATCCGTGCACGAGATCGATGACCGCGAAAAATGCAGTGAACCCCGAAGCGATCCGTGGCGACACCGAAGGTTCGTGTTGGGGCACGAAGAGCGCCCGATCACGGTGTCTCCCAATCTCTCAGGGAAACTTGTGAACGTTTGTTTTCCAGCGCAGAGTTGGCTTAGCAACGAACAAACGCCGCGAGGGGGAGTCTCGGTCATGTCAACCTCATCTGACACGGCGACAGGGACAGGCCTTCGTCGTGACGCGGGCATCATCGGTCTGCTTTTTGCGAGCACAACCAGCATGATCGGCTCCGGTTGGTTGTTTGGCGCGCTTCATGCTTCAAAGATCGCCGGGCCGCTCAGCTTGTTGAGTTGGATCCTCGGCGCCGTCATTATCATGCTCATCGCCCTCTGCTTTGCAGAGCTCGCCTCCCTGTTTCCCCGCTCCGGTGCGCTCGTTCACATGAGCCACGCGAGCCACGGCGAAGGCCTGGGGCGAGTCTGGGGGTGGATGCTGTTTCTCTCCTATGTCGCGGTGCCCTCCGTCGAAGCGGAAAGCATTGTGACATATGCCAATAACCTTTACCCCCATCTCGTCGGCAGCGACGGCGTATTGACGGCGACCGGCTTCGTTGCCTGCGCAGTCCTGGTCGGCCTCCTGGCACTACTGAATCTTCTGGCCATTCGGTGGCTTCTGACCGTCAACAATACGGTTACCTGGTGGAAGATTGCGGTGCCGCTTTTGACGGCAATCGTCCTCATCGTTGCCGGTGCTCATGAGGTTGGACCGCTCTGGACCGGAGGCACAAGCGTCTGGACCGCCGCATCGAGCAGCTACGATCCCAACGGCGTGTTCATCGCCCTTCCCGCCGCGGGGATTGTGTTCAGCTTTCTCGGCTTTCGAACCGCGATCGACCTCGGTGGGGAAAGCGCCAATCCCGGCCGTAACATTCCGCTGGCGGTGATCGGCGCCGTGTTGCTTTCGGCGTTCGTATACATCCTCCTGCAACTCGGCTTCCTGAACTCCGTGAAGCCGCAGGATATCGCCAACGGTTGGGGGCAGCTCAACTTCCCCGGCGTGAAAGGGCCCTTCGCCGGCCTCGCCATGGTGCTCGGCTTCGGTTGGTTGGCGACCCTGCTCTACATCGATGCCGCCATCTCGCCGGCCGGCACTGGCCTCATCTATGTGACGGGTGGGTCACGAATCCTTTTCGCCAACGGGGAAATGAAAGCCGGCCCACGCGTGCTGACCAAGCTCAACCGCGGACAGGTACCCTGGGTTTCGGTGGCGGTCATGTGGGTCGTGGGGGTGATCTTC
Organism: uncultured Alphaproteobacteria bacterium; assembly: GCA_963712835.1. Classification (GTDB taxonomy): domain Bacteria; phylum Pseudomonadota; class Alphaproteobacteria; order ATCC43930; family CGMCC-115725; genus DATARH01. Next base: position 323,702 of record CAVQJJ010000007.1, read on the forward strand.
CTTCTGCCCTTCCCGGCGTGGCAGAAGATGGTCGACTACATCAGCGACATCACTGCGCTCACCTATGGTCTCGGACCGATCGTGCTACTGATCCTGCGCCGCGATCATCCAGACCTGCAGCGTCCTTTCCGCCTGGTCGCGGCGAGCATCGTCGCCCCGATCGCGTTCATCTGCTGCGACCTGATCATTCTGTGGAGCGGCTTTGCCACTGTGACTTGGATGTTTGCGATCGTTCTGATCATCTTCCTCCTCTATTTGGCCTACTTTTACCTGGCCGCGCGTGAGCAAAGCGCCAACTTCGGTTGGGAGAACCTGTGGTGGCTGGGTGCCTGGTTTGGCGGCATGTGGATCGTGTCGGCTTTGAGCGGTCACGATCTTGGCGGCTACGGCATTCTCGGCTTCTGGACAGCCGTCGTCGTGACCGCAATCTGGAGCCTCGTCGTGATCGAACTGGCCAAGCGCTCGTCACTTCCCGCCGAGGAGACGGGCAGAATCCTGATCCAAATCGAACGTACGATGTGATCCGCTAAAGGCGCGGCCCAACCTCAAAGACGTGTGGCGGCTTCAATAAGAGCCTGCCCGTCTCGGATCGACTGCGCCAAAGCAGGCGTCGCGGCCGTCGGCAAAGTGTGCGGCAAGTAGCTACCTGATAGTGCCGTCGACAAGTCCCGCCCGTTCGCGGCTTCAAGACGCTGAGGGTGATCCCCCTGCCCCGTGCGGGGGCGCCATCCGGGCGAGGCGTAGGACGTGAGAGGCGCCGCTTTGGGGCAACCTACGACGCCGACGCTGCCTAGGCTGAGCGACCGGTGTCTTGGTGTAAGCTGCCCCCGCCGGCGCATCCCGCCGGGGCAGCCTAGCGCCGATCTCAGTCGTTCGTGGATCAATAGGCGAGCAGCGAGCAGCCGCTTACGACCCCACCTCAGACCTTCAGATGGAGCCGCCAACAGAACGGCGGTCGACTAGAGACGTTCGGTCGTCTCGGAGGAAGAGCAAGAATTAGGCTGCTCGCGCCGGGGAGCGTACCGACTTGCTCTGTATCATTGCCTGCAGCTCAGCGAACGGAAGCGGCTTGCTGAATAACCAGCCTTGCATGGTATGGACGCCGCCGATCTTGAAAAACTGCCAGTCGTGTTCCGTCTGCACGCCTTCTGCCGTTACCTGCATCCCGAGCGCGCGCCCGACGCTGACCACGGCATGAACCAGCGTTACTGCTTGCACGTCCCGACTGCAATCTGTGATCAGCTCACGGTCGATTTCAACCGGTCGAACGGAAAGCGGCGGACATGCTGCAGATTGGCATGACCAGCACCAAAATCGTCGAGCGCGATCGTCACCCCGGCTAGGTGCAATTCCTCCATATTGCGACGCACTTGCCCCTGAATGGTTCCCGCACATCCGGCGTTGGCTCAAAAAAAATTGGCTCGGCTGAAAGCGCTTATCGAGCTTACGATCAGCCAGGCACGGTCATTTGCGGGCTGGTTGGCAGGTCGCCATCGGCCCAATAGATTGTTGCGTCTCGAGCATCCGGCTGCGGGAGAGCGGTCGGTTCGCGTGTGCCTAGGGAGGAGGCCTGTGAACGAGCTGATTACAACCGACGATGAGCCCTCCCAATCTTCGCTGCTCGGCTTCCTCTCTGGCGGTGGAGAGCTCGGCGCCCTCATGCGCTCCCACCCATGGGAAGCGACCTCTTTAGGGCCGCCCACGTATTGGCCCCAAAGCCTGAAAATGGCCATCCGTATCATGTTGACCTCTCGTCAGCCGATCTGGATCGGCTGGGGACGCGAACTTACGTATTTTTACAACGATCCGTATAAGTCGATCATTGGCGGCAAGCATCCTTGGGCGCTGGGTAGACCGACGCGCGAGGTGTGGCGCGAGATCTGGGATGACATCGGCCCGATGCTGGACACGGCTCTCGGTGGCGATCAAGGGACGTATGTCGAGTCCCAGCTCCTGATCATGGAGCGCAACGGCTATCCGGAAGAGACGTACTACACCTTTTCCTATAGTCCGATACCGAGCGACGATGGCACCGTCGGGGGCATCATTTGCGCGAACAGCGACGACACACAGCGGGTCATTGGCGAACGCCAACTGGCCTTGCTTCGGGACCTTGCTGCGGACGGGGGCCATGCACGCAACTGGCAGGAGGCCTGCGAGCGTAGTGCATCGGCGCTCGGGAAAAGCCAGCGCGACCTCCCGTTTGCCCTAATCTATATCGCCGAGCCCGAAAGCTCTTCGGCTAAATTGGCGTGCACCGCGGGGATCGAGCGAGGGCACCTGGCCGCCCCAGAGACGATATCTCTCGATCTCCCGTCGCTCTGGCCTGTAGGCGAAGTATTGCGCTCGCAGACCATGCAGACGGTCTCGGATCTACGGGCTGCTTTCGGCTCAGACATTCCGGCGGGGCCATGGGGCCATGCCCCGAGCCAGGCGACGTTGGTTCCGATCCTGCCAACCGGTGAGACAGGGCGAGCAGGCGTTCTCGTCGTCGGTCTCAACCCGTTCCGCTTGTTCGACGACAACTATCGCGGTTTCCTCAGCCTTGTCGCGGGACAGATCGCGGCGGCGATCGCCAACGCGCAAGCCTATGAGGAGGAACGCCGACGCGCCGAGGCGCTGGCCGAAATCGATCGCGCCAAGACGACATTCTTCTCCAACGTCAGCCACGAGTTCCGCACGCCGCTAACGCTGATGCTCGGCCCAATCGAGGACGTGTTGAACGATTCGTCATCGACGGCATTGGCCCCGATCCATCGCGGCCGCCTTGAAACCGCGCATCGCAATAGTTTGCGACTCCTCAAGTTGGTGAATTCGCTGCTCGATTTTTCGCGTATCGAGGCGGGACGGGTCGACGCCAGCTTTGAGCCGGTCGATCTTGCCAAGCTCACCGCCGAATTGGCGTCCAACTTCGAGTCAGCGACCGAAAGAGCGGGACTTTCCCTGCGCATCGATTGTCCCGATCTCGATCAGCCGGTCTATGTCGACCGCGAGATGTGGGAAAAGATTGTCCTCAACCTCATTTCCAACGCGTTCAAGTTCACGTTTGAGGGCGAAATCACGGTTGAGCTTCGCAGGTCCGCAGACCAGCAGCATGCGGAATTATCCGTGCGCGATACCGGCGTCGGCATTCCGCGATCCGAACTGCCGCGACTGTTCGAACGCTTCCACCGGATCGAAGGCCAAAGGAGCCGCTCCTTCGAAGGCTCCGGGATAGGGCTCGCTCTGGTCCAGGAACTCGTGAAGCTGCACGGTGGCACGATCCGTGTCGACAGCGAACTCGGGCAAGGGCACGGCGTTCACGATCTCCATTCCATGTGGGACCGTTCACCTCTCTCCGGAGCAAATCGGTGGCGAGCGCTCGCGCGTCTCGACATCGTTGCGCGCCGAGGCCTTCGTCGAGGAAGCGCTGCGCTGGCTGCCATCAGCCGCAACTCCCGACGGGACCCCGGAAGATCGCGCCGAAGACACTCCAGAGCTGCTTCTGCCCGGGCGCACTGATGGAGCTCGCATCCTCGTTGCCGACGACAATGCCGACATGCGCAACTACATCCGCCGCTTGCTCGGGGCGCGGTGGGACGTGGAAACCTTTGCGGACGGTCGGGACGCCCTGGAGGCAATCCGACGGAAAAAGCCCGATCTGCTGCTGACTGATGTCATGATGCCGCGCCTCGATGGGTTCGCTCTCTTGCGCGAACTTCGCAACGATCACGATTTGCGTGACCTTCCGGTGATTGTGCTGTCCGCCCGGGCCGGTGAGGAAGCTCGTGTTGAAGGTTTGGACGCGGGAGCCGATGACTACCTGACGAAGCCGTTTTCCGCTCGGGAACTGATCGCGCGGGTGAAGGCCAACCTCGAGATGGCGCGGCTGCGGCGCGAAGCGACGCGCGACTTGCGGGAAAGCGAAGCGCGCTTCCGAAACATGGCGGATCATGCCCCGGTGATGATGTGGATGACCGACCCGACGGGATCGCTTAGCTACCTTAACGGCCTCTGGTCCGAATTCACGGGACAAACGCATGAGGAAGCACTGGGATATGGCGCCTGGAAGGCTTTGCATCCGCAAGATCTCGAGGGATCGCAACGCATATTCTTCGGCGCCAATGCCGCGCGCGAACCGTTCCGGATCGAGTACCGGCTTCGGCGCGGCGACGGAAGCTATCGCTGGGCATTGAGCGCCGCCGCACCGCGTTTTGGCGATGACGGCGAATTTCTCGGCTACATCGGCTCTGTTATCGACATCGAGGACCGCAAGGAAGCCGAGCAGATTCTCCAACAGGCCAATGAGGCGCTCGAAGAACGGGTCGCGGCCGCGGTCGCCGAGCGAACCCGGGCGGAGGCGCAGCTGCGCCAAGCACAAAAGATGGAAGCTGTCGGCAAGCTCACCGGCGGCGTTGCGCATGACTTCAATAACGTGCTCCAGGTCATAGGCGGCAACCTCCAGCTACTGACACGGGATGTCGCAGGCAATCTGCGGGCGGAGCAACGGCTTCAGACGGCAATCGCAGCCATTTCTCGTGGATCGAAGCTGGCTTCACAGCTGTTGGCTTTCGGACGCCGGCAGCCACTCGCGCCAAAGGTGGTCAATATCGGCCGCATGATCCGCGGCATAGACGACATGTTACGGCGCGCTCTTGGCGAAGGCATCGAGATCGAGACGATGATCGCCGGCGGTCTGTGGAATACATTCGTCGATACGGTCCAGGTCGAGAACGCGCTGTTGAACCTCGCAATCAACGCGCGGGATGCGATGGACGGGCACGGAAAACTCACCATTGAGGTCGGCAATTCCTTCCTTGATGACCAGTACGCGGAACGTCACGCCGAGGTCACTACGGGACAGTACGTGATGATCGCGGTGACCGACACGGGGTGCGGAATCCCAGCCGATATCATCGACCAGGTCTTCGAGCCATTCTTCACAACGAAACCGGAAGGACAGGGGACGGGCCTCGGCCTCAGCATGGTGTACGGTTTCGTCAAGCAGTCTGGCGGGCATATCAAGATTTATAGCGAGCCCAACCACGGCACGACAGTTCGCATCTACCTGCCGCGTGCGCGGGAAATGGAAGACATCGAAACGGATGTCGAGACGGGACCCGCTACGGGCGGCACGGAGACGATTCTTGTCGTAGAGGACGACGAGGAGGTGCGCGGTACCGTCGTCGACATGCTCTCGGATCTCGGCTACCGCGTACTGAAGGCCAAAGACGCCCAAAGTGGATTGGCGATCATCGAGAGCGGCGTCCCGATCGACCTGCTGTTCACCGATGTCGTCATGCCGGGTCCGTTGCGCAGCCCCGAACTTGCCAGAAAGGCCCAGGAACGGCTGCCCGGCCTCGCAGTGCTGTTTACCTCGGGCTATACGGAAAACGCGATCGTGCATGGCGGCCGGCTCGACGAGGGAGTCGAGTTGTTGAGCAAGCCCTACACGCGCGAAGCGATGGCACGAAAAATCCGCCATGTACTGCGAAACCAGCAACAGCGCAGTCTGACCAGGTCGACACCGCATCCACCTTCTAAGCGAAGCGCGGATGGAGATGGCGCAGTCTTGGCCGCCCGATCGCTTCGTATCCTGCTGGTCGAGGACGATTCGATGATACGGCTCTCCACAGCGGACATGCTGGAGGATCTTGGGCATTCGGTGACGGAAGCCGCAAATGGAAAGAAGGCGCTCGAGTTGCTCGATAAGAGCCGGTTCGACGTGATCGTGACGGACCTTGCACTGCCTGACATGCGGGGAGACGAGATCGCCAGCCGCGCCGTAAAGCAACAGCCAGGATTGCGAGTGATTTTCGCAACCGGCTACGAAACGCCGTCGCGAACCGCATACCAAGATGGGTTACATAACGCCGTCTGGCTACAAAAACCCTATGATGAGCAACAGATCGCGACAGCGCTCAAGGCCGCGACTTCGAAAACCGATGCACGACAGCGATGAGCACAATGCTCCGATGTTCACGCCGCTGGACAGCCGGCGCCCGTGTAGTTTCATGACAGCGGAGAATTAGGTGACCGTTCTTACTCGGAATAACGTGAAAGCCTTCGGTTTCGGCGAAGAGGCGATGATTTTCGCTCACGGGTTCGGCTGCGATCAGAATATGTGGCGCTTCGTATGGCCGGCCTTCGCCGAGAGGTACCGCATCATACTTTTCGATCACGTCGGATGCGGTCAATCCGATCTTGCCGCATATGACGCCGCCAAATACGCTTCACTCGAAGGTTATGCCGACGACGTTATCGATATCGGGCGCGAGCTCGGTATCACCCATGGCGTTTTCGTGGGCCATTCGGTGAGCGCCATGATCGGCGCCATTGCCTCGGTGAAGGTGCCCGAGCTCTTCGACAACCTCATCATGATCGGTCCTTCACCGCGTTACATCGACGAGCCCGACTATGTCGGAGGATTTCAGCGAAACTCAGATTCACGAGCTTCTCGATTTCCTCGACGCCAATCACTTGGGCTGGTCGCAGGCAATGGCCCCGGTCATCATGGGCAATCCGGACCGCCCAGAACTCGGTGAGGAACTCACGAATTCCTTCTGCCGCACGGACCCGGACATCGCTAAAAAATTCGCGCGGGTCACTTTTCTTTCAGACAACCGCGCGGATCTGCCGCGCGTCTCAGCCCGCTCACTCGTCCTTCAGTGCTCTGAAGACGTAATCGCGCCGCAAGCCGTGGGCCGGTACGTTCACCAGCACCTGCCACACGGCAAGTATGTCCTCCTGCAGGCGACCGGCCACTGCCCAAATCTGAGCGCTCCGGAGGAGACCATCGCCGCAATGGAGGCCTTTCTCGAAGACCCGGGACCGTGAGCAGCGGTGAGCGGCGAGTGCGATGACCTTGAAGACCTGTTTGAGAACGCCCCCTGCGGCTATGTATCCGCTGGTGCCGACGGACGGATCATCAAGGCAAATCTTACCTTAGCCACTTGGCTCGGTCGGCATCGGGACGAATTCGCGGGCGCCCGGTTTCAGGACTTTCTCAACATCGCGGGCAAAATCTACTACGAGACCCATTTCGCGCCGTTGATGCGCATGCAGGGTTTTTTCAACGAGGTTGCTCTGGATCTCGTGCGCGTGGATGGCACCCCGCTTCCCGTCCTCGTCAACGCGGTCGAACGGCGTGACGCCCGCGGAGAATTGCTCTTTGTGCGCATCACCATCTTTAACGCATCGGACCGGCGGCGCTACGAGCGCGAGCTTCTGGAAGCGCGCCGTTCCGCCGAAAAGGCCAATGCCGAACTGCTGGAGCTCAACCGCACGCTGGAGGAACGCATCACGGAGGCCGTAGATGCCCGCATGAAGGCGGAATCGACGCTGCGGCAATCTCAGAAGATGGAAGCCGTGGGCCAGCTCACCGGCGGCATCGCCCACGATTTCAACAACATGCTTGCGGTGATGGTCTCCGCGCTCAACCTCATTGAGCGCCGCCTCACGACGGGGGCCGACGTTTCCAAATACATCGCCGCCGCCAAGGAAAGCACCGCCAGAGCTGCTTCGCTGATTCGGCGTTTGCTTGCCTTCTCGCGCCAACAAGAACTCTCGCCTGAGCCGCTCGACCCAAATCAAATGGTGGCGGAGATGTCAGAGTTGCTGCACCGCACGCTCGGCGAGGCAGTGCGGCTGGAAACAGTTCTTGCGGACGGGCTTTGGTACGCGCTCGCCGACAAGAATTTACTTGAAAATGCCATCCTTAATCTCGCCATTAATGCGAGGGACGCGATGCCGGACGGCGGCCGGCTCACCATCGAGACGGCAAACTGCCACCTGGACGAAGCATATGCCGTCCAGCATGACGTCCAGCCGGGGCAATATGCGATGATCGCCGTCACAGACACGGGAGCCGGCATGACTCCTGAAGTTCTGGCCAAAGCGTTCGATCCGTTCTTTACCACCAAGGAGCCCGGCAAGGGCACTGGCCTGGGCCTCAGCCAGGTTTTCGGGTTCGTCAAACAAACCGGCGGCCACATCAATATCTATTCCGAGCCTGGAGAGGGCACAGCCATAAAACTGTATCTACCCCGGTTTTATGGCGTCGCAGACGTGCCGAAGCGGTCAGAGTCGCAAACACTGGTCCGCGGCGGACAATCCGAGGTGGTGCTGCTGGTTGAGGACGACCAGCATGTGCTGGAGCTCACCGCGCAAATGCTACGGGATCTTGGCTACGGCGTGCTGGAGGCACACGGCGGTGCCGAAGCCCTGACCACCCTTTCAGAGCATCCCGAAATCCGCCTTTTGCTGACGGACGTCGTGATGACCGACATGAACGGCCGACGCCTCGCGGAAGAAGCTCAGATGCGCCGGCCGGACATGAAGGTGCTATTCACGACCGGCTACACCCGGACCGCAAGCGTGCACAATGGTGTGCTCGACGCGCAGGTCAACTTTCTTCAGAAGCCGGCTACCATCGAGCAGCTCGCAGCAGGGGTCAGGATGGCACTCGACACTTAGCCGTGCGCATCGCTCCCACGCTGAGGGCACGCGCCAGATAGAGCTGGGCCTGGACGCCACCATCCCGAGGCCCAACGGGGTTCCCTCCCAGGAGGACGACCGCTAGCCAGCCTTTCGGCGGGCTCCCAAAATCGCTATCATTCGGCAAAGCTTGGTTTATCCTGGAGCCTCCTGCCTAGGCGGATCACAAATGCAGCCCCAGTGGTCGTTCTCCGGCCTACCAACCGTGCCTCACATCCAGTGGGGAAGCCATCTTGCCCATTTTTTCGGATCTGGCACCGAGCTCCGCGACGTGCTGGTCCCCTATTTCAAGGCGGGCCTGGAGAATAATGAACGGTGCCTTTGGATTACGGGCCAAGCCTTAAAGGCGGAAGAGGCGCGGTCAGCGCTGCGCGCGGCTGTACCGGATTTAGACAAGCGGGAGCGCAACGGACAGATCGACATCAGGAACGGCGATGAATGGTATCAAGCGGGCGACAAGCTCCAACCTCGCGACCTTATAGCCGCCCTCGCGCAGCGCGAGCACGACGCCATCGAGTTCGGTTACGCCGGCCTTAGAACGAACGGCAACTGCGCCTGGGTCTCTGCGGATCAGTGGCCCGACTTCCTGAATTATGAAAACCTCGTTCAGGAAACGGTCCGGGGCCGGCGCATGATCTGCATGTGCAGCTACTGCACGAACGAGATCGGCTCCGGGGCCCATTTGGAGGTGATGGATTGCCACGATTTGGCAGTGCCGAGCACGCATCGGTCTTCCCGGCCGCCCCGCGCCGCAGCGTTTGAGTCCGCCAACCGCGCCGCAGGAGGCATCTACGAAGACGAACTGCGCGACGTTCTCCAGCGCCAGCAACGCATATTCGATCTGGCGATGGTCGCATCGGATATGGGGACCTGGCGCTACACGATGGCGGACAATGTCTGTGTCTACGATCACAACGCCCAACGGCTCTATGGCCTCACCGAGGCGCGTTTTCTTCACAATGAAGAAGGAGTGAAAACCAAATTTCACCCTGACGACATGGACCTGATGTGGTCGCGGGTCGCGAAGGCGCTCGAACCCGAAGGCGACGGGCGTTACGACGTGGAATATCGGGTCAAGCAGCTCGATGGCAGCTGGCGATGGCTGAGCGCATGGGGGATCGTCGAGTTCGAAGGCGACGGACCCGACAGAAAGCCGGTTGCCATCGTGGGCGCTAGCCGGGATCTCACCAAGCAGAAGGAAGCGGAGGAACTGCAGCGTTTGCTGCTCAACGAGTTGAACCACCGCGTGAAGAACTCGCTGGCGACCATTCAGGCAATCACGACCCAGACGCTACGGACATCAAGCGATCTGGCGTCGGCGAGAGAGGCTCTCAACCGTCGTATTCGCTCATTGGCCCAGGCTCATGATCTGCTGACGATGCGCGCTTGGACCGGTGCGAATTTGACGGATGTGGTTATGCGTGCCCTCGATGCATTTGCTCCAACCCAACTGAAGCTGTCTGGTACAGCGATCGACGTTTCACCGAGACATGCCCTCTCTCTATCACTGGCCCTGCACGAACTCGCCACGAACGCCGCGAAATACGGCGCGCTTTCATGTCCTGAAGGACGTGTCAGTGTGCAGTGGGGACTACGAGACGGAATGCTGCATTTGGACTGGGAAGAAAGCAGTGGGCCTCCGGTTGCTCCGCCAACTAAAAAGGGATTCGGCAGCCGTTTACTCGAAGAACTCGTTATTCGCGACTTGGAAGGAGACACAAAGCTCACTTACGATGTCTCTGGCGTGAGATGCAGCATCTCAACCGCTCTTTAACTCTGGAACGCCACTAGAGCGGTTCACGTTTTGATGGAAGCATATCCGGCGCTGGCGAAGTAGTTTGCGCATTCGGCAGGATCGATGGCGTGAACGAGCCTGCCGATATGGCGCCATGTGTCTGGGATGGTGCGCCTGGGCGGATCGCATCCAGTCTTGATCTTGGCGAAGGTTTGCTCGATGGAGTTGAGATCGGGCGAGTATGGCGGCAGGAACCAAAGGCTTGCGCCTGCGGCCGCGATGAGTTGGCGGACCGGCGCTGACTAAGCGGCAACTTGAACGATTTCCGTCAAGCCGCTGGCATCAAGACCTCTTAGTCGGCACCGAGCCTTATGTCATCGAACGCGATTATTCATTCTGGCCACATTATACAAAATCGGTTGTTGGCTGTACCGCAGGTAGAAGGCGTTGGGTCGCGCGTAAATGGCCGCTCCCGGCGCGACTGAGCCGTTCGGTGCTCAGGACACGAAGGTCCGATGTCAGCGGCGTCAAAAGGGTCAATCGCACAGCGCCGCTAGAGGTCGCCGACGCCCGCCTTCAGCGCAAACGTTCAACTCGCGGGGGAGAGAATGGGGGAACAATTTACACGCTATCTCGTAATATGCTGATTGCAATGGTTATTATTTGATTGTTCGAAGAAATCCTTCGCCATTTTCCTGGTCGGCTAATTTTCGGCAATCGAGATGCCGCCCGGGTCCGGATGATTGTCGGACAAACAACTCCCTGGCGCACGAGCAGGCCGCCGTTGTGGAATTTCCCGGCACAGCCAGTCGTACCACGGACGCCTTTTCCGGCCGCACGTCTGCAACCGCCCGCCCGCGATGGGATTTCTCCCGCGGTGGGATTTCTTTTGAGCGCCTGCGCCGATGAAAATATTAGCCGATGAAAGTATTATCGGCGATAACATGCAAATTGCTCGCGCCGATGCATCGGGGCGAAGTTGCCGCGTTTCTAGATGCGTCCCAGGGGAATGTCACCCGCGCAGCCCGCGCGGTCAGCAGTAAAAATCGCCGCGTAAAATAGCGAAACGTCATCCTCGACGAGGCCCGTCCGATGACTCTCCGCAGGTCGCACTGCTTTGCATGGACTGCGCCGGCCGTGACGAACTCGCCACGGCTGCGCCGAGGTCTGATCTCGCTTGCCGCCTTATCTCTCGCCTCCTGTCAGCGGGCCGGCGTTATCGACCCCAAGGGCCCAGTCGCCTCGGCCGAGTGGCTGCTAATGATCAACGCCACTGAGATCATGCTGGTGGTCGTTGTGCCGGTAATCCTGGCGACCCTGGGCGTCGCCTGGTGGTATCGGTCGTCAAATGCGCGGGCCAACCACGACCCGCACTGGGCCTATGAAGGCAGTGTCGAGTTCGTCACCTGGTCGATCCCGGCGCTGGTCGTGATCCTGTTGGGCGGGGTGTGCTGGATCAGCGCGCACCGGCTCGATCCGCGGGCACCGCTTCCGGCCAACGCCAAGCCCTTGCAGGTGGACGTTGTTTCCCTCGATTGGAAATGGCTGTTCATCTACCCCGATCAGCGCATCGCCACGGTCAACGAGCTGGTCATGCCGGCCGGAACCCCGGTGAGCTTCCGGCTCACCTCGGCGACGGTGATGAACGCGTTTTTCGTGCCGCAGCTCGGCAGCCAGATCTACACGATGGCGGGGATGACGACGCATCTCAATCTGCTGGCTGACCAGCCCGGCGACTATCCCGGTCTGTCGACGAATTTCAGCGGCGACGGGTTCTCCGACATGCGGTTCACCGCCACCGTCGTTGCGGCCGGAGATTTCGACGGCTGGGTCGCGAAGGTCCGCGGCGCCGGATCGGCGCTCGACGATCCCGGCTACGCCCAGCTGACGAAACCCAGCAGCGCCGTGCCGCCGACCACCTATCGGTCGGTCGACCCCAACCTGTTCGAGCGCATCGTCGATCAGACCGCGCTCAACCCGGACAAGGCGCGTGCCGGCAATGCCTGGTGTCCCCCCACCACAGCCGCGGCGGGAGGCTGAGATGCTGGGTAGGCTCACCTGGGACGCGATCCCCTTCGACCAGCCGATCCCGCTGATCACCTCCGTGGTGGTCATCCTCGTCGTGCTCACGGTGCTGGGGATCGTCACGCTGAAAGGCTGGTGGCCCTATCTCTGGCGGGAGTGGCTGACGAGCGTCGATCACAAGCGGATCGGCGTGATGTACGTGTTCCTCGGCCTCGTCATGCTGCTGCGCGGCTTTGCCGACGCGATCATGATGCGCTCGCAGCAGGTGATCGCTGTCGACGGCGCCCAGGGTTATCTGCCGCCCGAGCATTACGATCAGATCTTCTCGGCGCACGGCACGATCATGATCTTTTTCGTGGCGATGCCGCTGATCGTCGGGATGATGAACTTTGTCGTTCCATTGCAGCTCGGCGTGCGCGACGTCGCCTTTCCGGTGCTCAATTCGGTGAGCTTCTGGCTCACCGCCTCGGGCGCGCTGCTGATCAACCTGTCGCTCTTTGTGGGCAATTTCGCGCGTACCGGCTGGATGAACTATCCGCCATTGTCCGAGCTCGCCTTTTCGCCCGATGTGGGCGTCGATTATTACCTGTGGTCACTGCAGGTCTCGGGGGTCGGCACGCTGCTCGCCGGCATCAACATGGTCACGACTATCCTCAAATTGCGCTGCCCGGGCATGACCTATTTCCGGATGCCGGTATTCTGTTGGACGTCGCTCGCGTCGAGCATGCTGATCGTCGCCGCCTTTCCGATCCTTACCGCGACCTTTGCGATGATGCTGCTCGACCGCTATGTCGGCATGCATTTCTTCACGAATGACGGCGGCGGCAGCGTAATGATGTATGCCAACTTGTTTTGGATTTGGGGTCACCCCGAGGTCTACATCCTGATCCTGCCGGCTTTCGGCGTCTTTTCCGAGGTCATCGCCACCTTTTCCAGCAAGCCGCTATTCGGCTACCGCTCGATGGTGCTGGCGACGCTGGCGATCTGTGTCCTCTCGTTCATGGTGTGGCTGCACCACTTCTTCACGATGGGCGCCGGCGCCGACGTCAATGGGTTCTTCGGCATCATGTCGATGATCATCGCGGTGCCGACCGGGGTTAAAATCTTCAACTGGCTGTTCACGATGTTCCGCGGCAGCGTTCGGTTCACGACGCCGGTGCTGTTTGCTATCGGCTTTATGGTGACCTTTACGATCGGCGGCATGACTGGGATATTGCTGGCGGTGCCGCCCGTCGATTTCGTCGTGCATAACACCGTCTTTCTGGTCGCGCATTTCCACAACGTCATCATCGGCGGCGTCGTGTTCGGCATGTTCGCCGCCTACAATTATTGGTTCCCCAAGGCGTTCGGCTTCACGCTGCACGACGGGCTCGGCAAGGCCAGCTTCTGGTGCTGGCTCGTCGGCTTTTACCTCGCCTTCATGCCGCTTTACGTGCTGGGCCTCATGGGGATGCCGCGCCGCCTGCAGCACATCCCCGACCCGAGCTGGCAGCCGCTCTTGCTGGTCGCCGAACTCGGCGCGCTGGTGATTTTGGCCGGCATCCTGTGCCAGGTCGCGCAGCTCTATGTCAGCATCCGCACGCGCGAGCAGCGGTGCGACACGACCGGCGATCCGTGGAACGCGCGCACCCTCGAATGGGCGACGCCCTCGCCGCCGCCGCCTTACAATTTCGCGGTGATGCCCGAGGTCGAGATGCTCGACGCGTTCTGGGAGATGAAGCAGACAGGCCAAATCGCCGCCCCGCGCTCCTACGAAGCCATCGAGGTGCCGCGCAACAGCGCCACCGGCTTCATCACCGCCTTTTTCGCGACGATGACCGGCTTTGCGGCGATCTGGCACATCTGGTGGATCGCGATCCCCGGCATCATCGCCATCGTCGTGACCGCAGGAACATTCGGCTGGAGCGACGAGCGCGAAGCGGAAATTTCCGCTGATGAGCTGGCGCGACAGGAAGCTGCCCGGCCACGCGCGGGGCAGCCCGCATGACAGTCACAACGGTGGACAGGGGCCCCGCCCCGCCGATTCCTGCGGGCAAGGTGGACGGACCTGCCTCGACGCGCACCGTCGTCGCCTATGGTTTCTGGATCTTCCTCCTCAGCGACATCATCATGTTCTCGGGGCTGTTCGCGGCCTATGCGGTGCTGTGGCAGCACACCGCCGGGGGGCCGGACGGGCGCCAGCTCTTCAATCTGCCCAACGTCTTTATCGAGACGGCCTGTCTGCTGCTGTCGAGCTATACCTGCGGGCTCGCCGCACTCTCCGCCGAGCACCGTCGAATCGGGCGCTTTTTTGTCCTCGAAGCGATCACCTTTGTGCTCGGCGCGGCATTTCTCTTTATCGAGATATCCGAATTCGCCGGCATGGTCGCGAAAGGCGCGGGGCCGTCGCGCAGCGCGTTCCTGTCGGCGTTCTTCACCCTCGTCGGCACCCACGGCGCGCATGTCACGAGCGGGCTTTTATGGTTGGTCTACCTGGTGATCCAGGTGGCCGCCAAGGGCCTGCGGCCGCATATGCTGCGCCGGCTGCTATGCTTCAGCCTGTTCTGGCACGCGCTCGACATCATCTGGGTCGGCGTCTTCACTTTGGTCTACTTGATTGGAGCCCGCTGATGGTTGACATTGACCGTCCGCAGCACGAGCGCACCCCCGGTGTCGAGCGGGAAGAATCCCGCGCCAACGTCCTGTCGTACACGGTCGGGTTCGGTTTCGCCGTGCTCCTCACCGTCATGTCATTCGCCGTGTCGCAGACGGATTTGCTGTGGTCGCCGGGCATTCCGGTCGGGCTGGCCGCCCTCGCCTTCGCGCAGATCGGCGTCCATCTGGTGTTCTTCCTGCACATGGGCAGCGGACCCGACAACACCAACAACGTCATCGCGCTGACCTACGGCGTGTGGATCGTGCTCCTGGTTATCGCCGGTTCGTGCTGGATCATGTTCAATCTCAGCGCCAACATGATGTAGCGGCGCGGACGCGCCGAGCGCCTATTCGGATTTAACCGGCGGGAACGCCGCGAGGGCGCCGTAAAGCGCCGGCGTTTCGCCAATAACGATGGTCCCGGCGTCAGCGACCCAGGCGTGGGCCTGCAATTCCTCGCCCGCGAACCGCGCGCCGAACTGGACGCTCGTCTCGATGCCCCGGCGGCGCAGCATATATTGCGCCGCGATAGCCTGCTGCAGGCAGACGGCGCGAAACGGCATGTGGCGCGCCGCACGGCCGGTTGCTTGCGCGACGCTGCGGATCATCGCCGCCCGCTCTTCCGGGTCGAACGGATGCGGGGGCCGTGCCGCCGACATCAACATCGCGAGCCGCCGGAACGGCAGCAAAACCGTCGCCACTCGCGCCACCGTGAGGCATAGCACCGCCTCGGCGAGCAGACCCGCTTCGCCGCGCGACAGCCGCGCCACACGCCGGATTAGACGAAAAACCGGCAAGCCTGTTTGTCCCCCGTTTGGATCGAACCAACTCTATCACGCACCGGCGGCCGTCCGCCGGCAATTCAGCCGAGCATCTCCAAGCCTCCTCGCAGAACCACCCTCGCGTCGCCGACACGCCGGGTGACGCCGATTCGATCGAGGTATTCGAGGATTTCGATCGTCAGGTTGCGGCCGACACCCGAGCGATCCTTGAACGAAGCGGCAGTAAAGAGTCCCTCGGGATCGCTTTCGGCAAGCTCTTGGGCAATGCCAACAAGCCGGTCCACGGTCTCGAGCAGGAAATAGCGGTTGGTGGCGACGGGCGCGACGCGGCCGAAGCGCTCATAGCGCTTCATGAGCCGCGCTGCCGCCTCGGGCTGGAGGCCAAGCGCTTCGGCCACCTCGCGCAGCCGAGGTGGCCGAAGATCGGCTACGGCGAGCAGCGGCTCGACCCGCCGCCACAACCGCTCGTCGTCGCGGCTGAGGCGCGGCTGGTGGCTCGGCAGACGCAACACGGCGCCGTCTCGCACGATCTGCCCGGCGGCAACAGTCGTCGCGAGGGCAGCGTCGAGCACTGGTTCCGGCGCCACGCTGCGCAGCCGATGCAATAATGTCGGTCGGGCGACACCCAGCGCGTCGGGCTCGGCACGGTGCAGCTCCGCCAGCGTCTCGACCAGTCGTTCGCCGAGTTCGACGAGATGCGCTTCGGATACGGCATAGGGATCGCTACCTTCGCCGAGCGGTATGAAACCGCCCGCCGAGACCAGCTCATTGACCTGCGCAAGCGCCTGGTTGCGGGCGAGCGCAAACGGCGCCAGCGCGACAGCGCCGTTGAGTCGCAAAAGCTCTTCGAGCGCGGTGCCCGTATCGCCTTCGCGCAGCGCGGCAAGCGTCGCGAGGCGTTCAGGCCGCGCCCGGCCGCGGCGCGGCGGAAAGGGGTCGACAACCCGACCCCCCGCCAGCGTGCGCAATGCGCCATGATCGCGCAGCACTACCCGATCGCCCCACAGCGCGCCAATCGGCCGGTCGAGATCGAGCTGCACGAAGCCCTTTTCGCCCGGCGCGAAAGCGCTCCGGCCAAGAACCGCGACGCGGCCGACGCGATCCTCGGTGCCGAGATGGACATGTACCGGCAGCCCCGAGCGCAGCGCCGCCGACGTGGTACGGGACATGCGGATCGTCACATCGATGCGGCTGGTGGGCACGTGCAGCTCGGGTGCGACAAGCCAGTCGCCGCGCCCCGGCTCGGCGCCGTCCGGAAAGCTGCCGACGATATTGACGGCGCAGCGGTCGCTCGCCATGGCGCGCTCGACCGGATGGTTATGGGCATGGACGCCGCGCACTCTGACGTCGATCCCGCGCGGGGTGAGCAGCAGACGATCGCCCGGCGCGACACTGCCGCTCGCCACGGTGCCGGTCGCCACCGTACCGATGCCGGGCAGCGAGAACACGCGGTCGATCGGCAGGCGAAATTGGCCCTCGGGCGGCTTGGCGACGCGCGCCGCATCGGCGGCGGCTGCCCGCTCCGAGAGATGCGCCGACAGCGCGGCGACGCCGTCGCCGGTGCGGCTCGACACCACGAAGATTGGCGCGTTCTCATAACCCGAGGCCGCCAGCAGCGCCGTCACCGCGGCGGCGCCCTCATCGCGCCGCGCCGCATCGACGCGATCGATCTTGGTGACGACCCCGGTCACCTCGGCGACGCCGATCAAATCGAGGATGTCGAGATGTTCGATCGTTTGCGGCTTGGGCCCGTCATCCGCGGCAACGATCAGCAGCACTCGGTCGATCGACAGCACGCCCGCAAGCATATTGGGCAGAAAACGCTCGTGGCCAGGGACATCGACAAAACCCAACTCGGTGCCGTCCGCCAGGGTCGTGTAAGCGAAGCCGAGATCGATGGTCAGCCCGCGCCGCTTCTCCTCGGGCAATCGGTCGGCATCGACACCGGTTAGCGCCCGCACCAGCGCCGTCTTGCCGTGATCGATATGGCCGGCGGTGGCGAGGATCATCGCCGCTTCAGATTGGCGACGAACGCCGCCTCATCCTCAAGGCAGCGCAAATCGAGCACGACGCCACCGCCGGCGATGTGGCCGATGACCGGGATCGGCAGGTCGCGCAGCTTTTGCGCCAAGGCCTCGACCGCCTTGCCGGAACCGTTGACCGGTTGCAGCGCGAACCCGGCGCTTGGCAGCAACGACACCGGCAGCGCGCCGCTGCCGATCTGGCTTTTGGTCGCGGTGACTTCGACCGCTGCGACACCGGTAAGCGCCGCGGCGACTTCAGGCAACAGCCGCTGCGCCAACGCCGCGATCTCCTCCGCCGGGCGCACCAGCAGCCGCAAAGCCGGCAGGCGCGCCGCGAGCCGGTCGGGATCGGCGTAAAGCCGCAGCACTGCTTCCAGCGCCGCCAATCGTATCTTGTCGAGGCGCAGCGCCCGCTTCAGCGGGTTGCGTGCGAGCATCGCGACGAGGTCGGCCCGACCGACGATGAGCCCCGCCTGCGGCCCGCCGAGCAGCTTGTCGCCGCTAAAGGTGACGAGATCGGCACCCGCGGCGAGCGCCTCGGCCACGGTCGGCTCGTGTGGCAGGTCCCAGCGGTCGAGATCGACCAACGTGCCGCTCCCCAAATCCTCGACGAGCGGCACGCCGTGCTGGCGCGCGAGTTCGGCGAGCGCCGAGGTCGGCGCTGCGGCGGTAAAACCCTGAATTTCGAAATTGCTGGTGTGGACCTTGAGGATGAGCCCGGTCTGCGGCCCGATCGCGCCGGCAAAGTCGCGCAAATGCGTGCGGTTGGTGGTGCCGACCTCGCGTAGCGTCGTGCCGGCGCGTGCCATGATGTCGGGCAGGCGGAACGCGCCGCCGATCTCGATCAGCTCGCCGCGCGAGACGATCGTCTCCTTGCCGGCGGCAAGCGCGTTCAACGTCAGCACCAGCGCGCCGGCATTGTTGTTGACCGCAAGCGCCGCCTCCGCGCCGGTCAGACGCTTCAGCCAGCCGGCGACATGGTCGTCGCGCTCGCCGCGCCTGCCGCCCTCGGTTTCGTATTCGAGCGTCGTCGGCTCGCGCATCGCTTCGGCGGCGGCTTCGATCGCCTCCTCGGGCAATGACGCACGGCCGAGATTGGTGTGCAGTACCGTGCCGGTCAGGTTGAACACGCGGCGTTGCGATTTTCGCGTCAGCCGAGCGAGCGCGTCCCCCGCGTCAGCGAGGATGGCGTCGGTATCCGCCGCTGTGCCTTCCAGACGCCGTGCAGCGAGCGCGTCGCGCACCGCCTCGGTGACAAGCGCACGACCATGTTGCTCGATCAGGATACCGGCCGCGCGCAGGACGCGATCGACCGCAGGCAAGGCCGCTCGGCCTTGCCGCTCGACGGTGGCGCTCATGTCGCCGCCGCCACCAGCGCCGGCTGCGCGAGGCAGCCTGGATCGAGGCGAACCGTGGGCTTCGCGCCGCGCCGCGGATCGACCACGCCGATCCCGGCGGCGCGATATCCGGCGGCGCGCAATTCCGCGAGACAGGCGGCGGCGCGCGCGGCCGGGATGCCGGCGAGCAGCCCGCCGGCGGTTTGCGGGTCGATCAGAAGCCCGTAAAGCGGCGCGGCGAGGTCGTCGGCTTCGGCGAGCGCGACAAGCGCCGTCTGGTTGCCGGAGTTGAGCGAGCTGGCGATGCCGGCGGCAATCAGGTCAAGCGCGCCGTCGAGCGCCGGGATGCTGTCGGGGTCGAGCCTGGCGTCGGCCGCGGACGCCGTCAGCATCTCGAGCAGATGGCCGAGCAATCCGAACCCGGTGACGTCGGTGCAGGCGGTCGCGCCGTGCACCGCGAGGACCGCCGACGCGGCGGCGGCCGGCTGAAGCATCGCCTCGATCGCACCCTCGACGATACGGGCGCGGACCCGGCCGCGCATCTCGGCGGCGAGAATCACGCCGGTGCCGAGCGGCTTGGTCAGGATCAACCGATCGCCGGGCCGCAGCCCGCCTTTGCGCAGCAGCCGCCCGGGGCGGGTTCGCCCGGTTACCGCGAAACCAAGCGCCATCTCGGCACCCTCGGCGGTGTGGCCGCCGACCAAGCTCGCGCCGGCGGCCTCCAGCACCTCGGTGCCGCCTTTCAACATATGGAACAGATCGTACTCGGTAATCGCCGGACGCGCCGGCGGCAGCGTCGCGATCGCCAGCGCGGTCTCGGGCGCGCCGCCCATCGCGTAGATGTCGCCCAGCGCATGCGTCGCGGCGATGCGGCCGAAGAGATAGGGGTCGCCGACCAGCGCCCGGAAGAAATCGACCGTCTGCAACAGCGGCGGCCCGCCGGGAAAAGCGATGACCGCCGCATCGTCACCGACGCCGACTTCGACCGCGTCGCCCGACGCCGGCGCCAATCGCGCGATGGCTTGGCTCAGGACATCCGCGGGAACCTTGGCCGCGCACCCGCCGCAGCGCATCGCGTCGTCCGGTACGTCCATTGCCGGCAATTCGGCATAGCCGCGCATCCACCGCCGGTCGATCCCTTGCTTGAGCCGCCAAAGCCACGCGCCCTCTACCGCAAAGCCGCCGCGGGAGGCGACAGCACGCCCATCGCCGGTGCCGATCAGCGCCAGCGCGCGGCGTTGCGGGACCGCGCGGCGCAGCGCGCGCCCAACGAGCGCTCGGCGCAGATTCTCGGCGAGACGCGGGCCGGCGCGCACCGCGTAGACGCCGCTTTTGTCGCGCGGATGGCCGCGCATCGCGGCGATGTCGCCCGCGGCGAACACCGCCGCGTCGGCCGGCGAGCGCAGATATTCGTCGGTCTCGACAAACCCGTTAAGATCGAGCGCAAGCCCGGTCTCGGCGAGCCAGGGCGCGGCCGCCGCCTCGGTTACCCACAGCGCCTCGTCGAACCCCACCCTCACATCGTCGGCAAGGATCAGCACGCCGGGCTCGACCCGCGCCACTGGGTTTCCCGCGATCACCGCGACACCGCGCTCGGCGAAAATGCGAGCGAACTTGGCTCGGACGCGCGCGTTATGCGACGGCAGCAACCCGTCACGGGTGACGAGAGTGATCTGAGGCGGGGCGAACATCATCGCTGTGAGGCGGTGTTGCGCGGCAAGCGCTAGCTCGACGCCGCCAGCGCCGCCGCCGATGACGGCAAGCCGCAGCCGGTCGCGACTCCTGGCGCGCTCGAGCAGCTTTTCCCAGCGCTCGGCGAAGCGATCGATGGGCTTGACCGCCACGGTGTGCCGGGCCGCGCCGGGAATGGTGTCGCGCCGCGGGATGATGCCGATATCGAGCGAGACGACGTCGTAACGGATCGGCGGGTGGGCCCGGCACAACACCTCGCGCCGGTCGCGGTCGATCCCGACCGCCTCGTCATGGATCAGCCGTGCCCCGGCAAACCGCGCGAGACGCATCAAATCGATGTGGCACTCGTCGAGGCTGTAATGACCGGCAACATAGCCGGGCAGCATGCCGGAATAGGGGGTCTCGACATCGCGGGCGATGAGGGTGAGGCGCACTCCCGGCGCCGGCCGCATGCCGAAACGCTTCAGCACGTGGACATGCGCGTGGCCGCCGCCGACCAGCACAAGGTCTTTGGCAATCGGGACTTGTATCTGGCCGGTGGACTGCATCGGACTCACTATGCCCGAGCGTTACCCTCCGCGCCAATCGGACTAAGATCGGCGCAGGAGATGTCGATGTCCGCTTTGAACACTTCCTCCACCACCTATCGCCGCATCCCGCTGGCCCCGCATCAGCGGCTCGACCGGATCACGCCGACCGCATCCTGCTTCGTGCTGGCGCATATGGGCGTGCCCAAGGTCGATGCCGAGCACTGGTCGCTGACCATAGACGGGCTGGTGCGCCGGAAATTGACGCTCGACCGCGCCGCGCTCGCCGCGCTGCCGCAAACTCAAATCGAAAGCTTTCACCAATGCGCCGGTGCGCCGCTACGCCCCGATCTGCCGATGCGGCGGGTGATGAACGTAGTGTGGAACGGCGTGCTGCTGTCGGAGCTGCTCAAGCGTGCCGAGGTGCTGCCGGAAGCGCGTTTCCTGTGGTCCTACGGTCTAGACGGCGGTAGCTATGAGGGACATACGGTCGAGTCCTATGTCAAAGACCTGCCGCTCGACCGGATCGCCGAGAGCGTGCTGGTCGCGACCGAGCTGAACGGCGCGCCGCTGCCGCCTGAGCACGGCTTCCCGGCGCGGCTGCTGGTGCCCGGCTTCTACGGCACCAATTCCGTCAAATGGTTGAAGCGCATCCGACTGGCCGATCGACGCGCCGAGGGTCCGTTCACCACCGCGCTCTACAACGATCCCGCCGAGGATGGCGGGCGGCGACCAGTTTGGGCGGTGATGCCGGAATCGGCGCTGGTCGCGCCGGCGACGGGCGCGGTGCTCAAGGCCGAGGAGACGGTCATCTGGGGCTGGGCTTGGGGTAAGCTGCCGATCGACCGTGTCGAGATCAGCACCGACGGCGGCGAAAGCTGGCGAGATGCCGAACTTGAAGCGCGCCACCAATTCTCCTGGCAGCGCTTTACGCTGAAGTGGAGGCCGATATCGCCCGGGCGGGCGACGATCATAGCACGGGCGCACGACGGCAGCGGCTCGATCCAACCTGCCGCCGCCGCACGGAACGCGGTTCACAAGGTCGAAGTCGAAATCCGATAAACACCCACGGCGCGCCGGGCAAACCGGCGCGCCGTCAGCCATAGACTTGGGGCGCCGGCCGGAACCGGCGCGCCGTCAGTTACAGACTGGGGGCGCCGGCCCGGAACCGGCGCACGCCAGCCGTGGCGTTAGCGATTGGAGCTGCCGCCAGTGGTGGCCGGGTTCATCGTGCCGGTCGGGCTGTGCGTCATGCCCGCCGCGCCGCCGGGTTGCTGGGTGCCGGTGGTGCTACTGCCTGTCATTCCGGCGGCGCCGGTATTCGCCCCGCCGTTCAGCGCATCGAGCGTCTGCTGATCGAGTTGCGCGCTCTGCGGCAGGCTATGTTGGCGCTGGAAGGCCGTCAGAGCAGTCTGGGTCTCAGGCCCCATGACGCCGTCGATCGCGCCGCGATAGAGGCCCTGCGACTTCAATTGCTGCTGCGCCTGCTGGATTTCCGACTGCGAGGCTTGCTGCCCGCCCTGGTTCATATTGGCCTGCGAACCCTGGGCCGCAGAAGTGCCCATCTGGCTGCCGCTCGTGCCCATGGTCGGGCTCTGCGTCGCGCCGGTCGACGGCGTGCTCATCGTGCTGCTGGGCGAGGACGGGGTCATCGTGCTCGGCGAGGTCGACGGGTTGGTACTCGATTGGGCGTGGGCCAAGCCAGCCATGCCAAGGGCCGCGGTCAGCGCCACGGCGGCGGTTAGCGTGCGGTTCATCTGGGGTTCTCCACTATTAAAAAAACGGGACGAGCTCGTAAAACTGGACGAGCTCGTCTCCCTGCGAACGAACACCCCACCGACTTGTTCCCGTTTTTTGAAGCCCGCGACCGCCCCGTAACCCCTTGATTATACACCTCTGATCGATTGATCCATGGAGCCGTGCGCGGATCGCGCGCGGCCCTCACGGCAAGTTTGCTGGCCCGGCAATGGCTTGCGGCTAACGCCGAGGACGCGCCGCCGCTACCCGGCAAAATCGAAGCGATAGGCGCTGCCATGGCCCTTGATATGACCGCAGGTCGGCGCCGGGAAATGCGCCGGCAAGATCAGCGCATCGCTGTCGGCATAGGTCTCGATGAGCCGAGTGCGGCTGACCCGCGAACCCTCCGCATCGGTGCAGGCAAAGGTCGACCAGGCCGGCTTCAGGCACTGCAGCGGGTGGTGCAGCACGTCGCCAATAAACACGCCGCGCTCGCCGCCCGACTTGGCGTGGATCACCACATTGCCTGGGGTGTGACCGGGATACGATTCAAACCACAGCCCGTCATCGAGCGCATAATCATCGCCGACCAGCACCGCCTGCTTGCTACGGATCACCGGCAACACGCTGTCCTCATAAGCCAAGGCGTGCGGGGAATCGACGCCGCTGGCGTGGAAACCCTGCCAGTGGTCGTGCTCCTTCTTGGCGATGACGTATTTGGCATTGGGGAAGGTCGGGACCCATCGACCGTCCTGCAGCCGCGTGTTCCAGCCGACATGATCCCAGTGGAGGTGGGTGCACATCACGTAATCGACCTCCTCCGGCTTGACCCCGAGCCGCGCGAGATCGGCGATGAACGGGCTTTGCATGTGGTGGAATTGGGGCCGGCTCGGGCGCTCCTTGTCGTTGCCGATGCACGCGTCGATGAGGATCGTGTGACGGCCGGTCTTCACCACGAAGCTGTGGAAGCTGAACATCAGCTTGCCGGTGCCCGGCTCCAGGAGCTTCGGCCCGAGCAGCGCGGCGTGCTCCGCGACCACGGCGGGGTCGAAATCGGGGAAGAATTCGTTGGGCGCGAAGAACGGGCCTTCGTAATCGGCGATGCGGGCGATCTCGAAGCTGCCGATGCGGGTGGGCTGCATGTCTTTCCTCCAGGCTTTGAACCGAGCTTACTGACTGCTACGCTTACCGCAGCAACTTTCCGCTTCGCGAAAGGAGCCGCCAATGCCCGACGACGTCAAAATCCTCAGCCAGACCGCCGGCCTTCCGGTGACGATCACCGGCCTCGACCATGTCGTGCTGCGCGTCGCCGATATGGATCGGTCGATCGCGTTCTACGGCAAGGTGCTCGGCTGCCCGGTCGAGCGGCGCCTTGAATTGATCGGCCTCGTGCAACTGCGCGCCGGCACCTCGATGATCGACCTGGTGCCGTGCGGGCCGGGCGAAACGCCGGGCCGCAACGTCGACCACTACGCGGTGCGAGTCGCCAAGATGGACGCCGAGGCGATCGCCGCTCATCTCGAAAAGAACGGCGTCGCGGCCGGCCCGGTGCAGCGCCGCTACGGCGCCGAGGGTTATGGCTCATCGATCTACATCACCGACCCTGACGGCAACACCGTCGAGCTGAAAGGTCCGCCGGAGGCCTAACCCCCACCCCGACCCTCCCCCGCTTGCGGGGGAGGGGGACGCAGGGCTCCGGCGCGCTCCTTCCCCCGCAAGCGGGGGAAGGTTGGGATGGGGGCTTACGATAGCTTCGCCTTCAGGAATTCGGCCATACGCTCCCAGGCCTGGTTGGCGCAGGCGATGTCGTAGGCGGCACTGCGTTCGTTGAAAAAGGCATGCGCGGCGTCGTAGCGATGGATGTCGGGGTGCTTGCCGGCCATCGCGGTTTCCAAGGTATCGACCGCCGCCGGGGTGCACCAATCGTCCTGGTTGGCGAAATGCCCCTGGAACGGCACCGTGATCTTGGCCGGATCGGCAAATTCCTTGGGCGGGATGCCGTAGAAGGCCACGCCGGCCGCAAGCTCGGGGATATGCACGCAGGACGCGACAGTCAGCGCGCCGCCCATGCAGAACCCCATCACCGCGACCTTACCGCCTTGCCCCTTCAGATGCTGCACCGCGCCGCGCAGGTCCTGATGCGTCGCATCGGGAAAATTGAGATTGGTCATCAGATGGTTGGCTTCGTCGGGCACGACGGTAAGGCGGCCCTTGTAGAGGTCGGGCGCCAGCGCGTTGTAGCCGGCGCGCGCGAAACGGTCGGCGACACCGCAAATCTGGTCGTTGAGCCCCCACCACTCCTGGATGACGACGATGCCCGGCCGGCCACTGCCGGCGCTCGCCAGATAGCCTTTGGTCTTGCCGCCGTCGGGCCGGGAAAATTCGATCATCGCGCCCATGGTTGCCTCCCTCCGCGTGTCCCGCGCTTTCTTCAAATTATCAGATGGCGGACCATCTGTTCTCCATCTGTTATGCGCCGAATTATCAGGAGGTGAACCGCCTGATCACCGCCTGTTGTCCTTTCCGTATCAGGCGGCGCCTGCCTCCTGCTTGGTTGCCCGGAGCTGCCGCGTCGGCGTTTATTGCGCATATGACATAATTGTGTAAATCATCCTTTCAAGACTCGCGACCAAGAAAAATCGACACGAGGCGCTCGCAGCCGGCGCGGTCGTCGTCGTCGAAGCGAAAGAGCTTGGGGCTGTCGAGGTCGAGCACGCCGGTGACGCGGCCATCCTCGATGAGTGGTACAACAAGCTCGGATCGCGAGACCGGATCGCAAGCGATGTGGCCGGGGAAGTCATGGACGTCCGGCACCAGCACGCTCTCGCCGCGCGCCGCCGCCGTGCCGCAGACGCCGTTGCCCCAGGGGATGCGCACGCAAGCCGGCTGACCCTGAAACGGCCCCAGGACCAGCTCTTGCCCTTTGGTGAAATAAAACCCGGCCCAGTTGAGATTGGGGAGGCCGTGATAGATCAGCGCCGCCATGTTGGCGGCGTTGGCGATGCGGTCGGGCTCGCCCGCGATCAGCGATTTGAGCTGCACGGCGAGGTCGCGGTAGAGCTGGGCTTTGGCTGTCATCGCGGCGATGGTCGGCTGAATATTCGTTCTAAAAATCAGAAGTGGGCCGGCTCGAAAAAGCCGGGCGCGTCGGGAAGATCGGCTAGGCGGTCGCGAAAGCACGAGCTGTGACAGAACCAGACCTGCCACTTCCCCTGAGATGTTTCGACCCTCACCCGACACGGATCGATATCACTCTCTTCAATGGTTTCCGCGCAGAAACAGCATGGCCCCCACTGAACCGCCATAGCATCTTTCCTCCTTCATTCGCTGCGCTCGCAATGACGACAGGGGTTACTCATACGGCTTGTCGCCGGCGAGCTGGACGCGGCGCATCACCCGGCGATAGGGGCCGGCGTCGTGGATCGCGAGGTGCTTGACCGCGCGGTTGTCCCAGAATGCCACCGAGCCCTTTTCCCAACGGAAGCGGCAGGTGAATTCGGGCCGGTTGCCGTGCTCGAACAGGTAATCGAGCAGCGGCCTCAACTCGTCCTCGGTCATGCCCTCGAAGCCGACCGTGTAGGATTTGTTGACGTTGAGGAGCTTGCGGCCCGACTCCGGGTGGCTGCGCACCACCGGGTGCAGGCTGACCGTCTCGCGCCAGCTGTCGTCGCCGCGCACCTTGGTGGCGCGGAACTGGTTGCGGTTGCCTGCGGGCCCGGCGACGAGCCGGTCGGAGTGCACCGCGCGCAGGCCCTTGAGCATCGCCTTCATCCCGTCGGACAGCGTGTCGTAAGCGAGGCACTGGTTGGCGAACAGCG
Organism: uncultured Alphaproteobacteria bacterium; assembly: GCA_963712835.1. Taxonomy (GTDB): domain Bacteria; phylum Pseudomonadota; class Alphaproteobacteria; order ATCC43930; family CGMCC-115725; genus DATARH01. The sequence continues at coordinate 350,488 of CAVQJJ010000007.1, forward strand.
TGTCGCCGCCATAGGGCGGGACTTCGAGCGCGTAAAGGATGGCGCCCATCGGCGGCTCGGGCATCATCGTCGTGTCGGCATGCCAGTCCTCGCCGACAATGTGCTTGTCGCCCGGCTCGCGGTAGATCATCTGGATCTCGTCGTCTTCCTGCATGCCCTTGTAGTTCGGGTGAACGAAGATCGCACCGAAGCGGCGCGCGAAGGATTTTTGCTGCTCGGCGTCGAATTCCTGGGCGCGGAAGAAGATCACGCAGTGCTCATTGAGCGCCTGGCGGATCTCGGCGATCACCCCGTCGTCGAGATTATCGGCGATGTCGACGCCGCCGATCTCGGCGCCGCACCCGCCGGCGATGGGGCGAACTTCGATGCGGCTGTTGCGCATGGATGGCTCCCTTTTGTTGCGGCCAGCGTAGGCGCGAGGCTGCAGACGGTCAATCGAGGGCGCTGCAGGGGCGATGTGTACGGATACGCACCACCCCGGCGCCGGCCGGGGCTCATGCTTGAGTCCTCGAGCAGTGGAAAACTGGGTCCCGGCTTTCGCCGGGATGGAACAAATGGGCGCCGATGCGGCTAAACTGACCGCGTGATCCCGCGCCGAACGATCCTTGCCGCGTTTGCTTCCCTACCCTTGCCGGTTTTCGCGATGAGCGCTGCCGATCTGATCTGCGAGAAAGGCATGCTGACCTGGCCGGGCGGCTCGGCGCGCGCGGCCTGCGGCAGCGCCGGGGTCACGGCCGACAAGCGCGAGGGCGATCATGCGAGCCCGGCCGGGACGTTTCCGCTGCTGCGCGCGTTCTATCGTCCGGATCGGCTGGCCATGCCGGAAACAGGGCTGCCGCTGGCGGCGCTCAAGCCCAGTAGCGGCTGGTGCGACGACTCGGCCGACGCGAACTACAACCGGCTTGTCGCGCTGCCCTACCCCGCGAGCCACGAGGATTTGTGGCGCGATGACGGGCTCTACGATCTGATCGTGGTGATCGGCTACAACACCGCCCCTGTGGTGCCCGGCAAAGGCAGCGCGATCTTTCTGCATTGCGCTTCGCCCGATTTCGCCGGCACCGAAGGCTGCATCGCGATCGGACGCGAGTCGCTTCTACCGTTGTTGGGCTTGCTTGGGCCGGGGAGCACGATCACCATCGCCCCTTGAGAGACGACCAGGAGGCATTGATGGGGCTTACCGTCGCCATCCAGATGGATCCGATCGAGACGATCAACATCGACGCCGATTCGAACTTCGCGCTGGCGCTCGAAGCGCAGGCGCGCGGCCACACGATGTTCCACTACCTGCCTTCGGCGCTCACCCTGCGCGACGGCCGGCTCTATGCCCGCGGCCGAGCACTGTCGGTGCAGCGCGAGCGCGGCAACCACCACAAGTTCGGCGATTTCGAAGAGCTCGACCTGGCCACGCTCGACGTGATCCTGATGCGCCAGGACCCGCCTTTCGACATGGCCTACATCACCGCGACGCACCTCCTCGAACTGTTGCCGGCGGACGGGCCGCTCGTTGTCAACGACCCGGCCTCGGTACGGAACGCGCCGGAAAAGCTGTTCGTGCTGAAGTTCCGGGAGCTGATGCCGCCGACCCTGCTGTCGCTCGACGTCGACGAGATTCGCGCGTTTTGGGAAGAGCACGGCGACATCATCCTGAAGCCGCTCTTCGGCCATGCCGGGGCCGGCATCGTCCACCTGCGGCCGGGCGACGAGAACCTCAACTCGTTCCTCGAGATGTTCGCGCAGATCAACCCCGAGCCGGTCATGGTCCAGCGCTACGTGCCCGAGGTGCGGCAGGGCGACAAGCGCATCATCCTCGTCGATGGCGAGCCGAAGGGCGCGGTGCTGCGCATACCGGTGAGCGGCGAGGCGCGCGCCAACTTCCATGCCGGCGGCCGCGCCGGGAAGACCACGCTGACGCCGCGCGAACAGCACATCTGCGCGACGATCGGGCCGCATCTCAGGGAGCAGGGGCTCATCTTTGTCGGCATCGACGTGCTCGGCGATTACATCACCGAGATCAACGTGACCTGCCCGACCGGCATCCAGGAGATCAGCCGGCTCGACGGCACCAACCTCGCCGCCGATGTCTGGGATGCGATCGAAGCGAAAGCGACGGCGCGGACGGCGCGGCGAACAACCTAATTTATCGCACCACCCGGGGAAGGCCGGGGCCCATGCTTCAGCCGCGGGAGAAGCGGATTCAATGGGTCCCGGCTTTCGCCGGGATGGAAAAGAAAGGAGAAAAAAACATGCCCGATGCAGGCGGTTACGATCCCGGACGGCGGCAGGCGCCGCCAAAGAACGTGCTCGGCGAGACGCTCAGCGAATGCTGCGCCAAGCCGCTGACCGGCTTTTATCGCGATGGCGCCTGCAATACCGGGCCGGAGGATGTCGGCGTGCATACGGTGTGCGCGTCGATGACAGCCGATTTCCTCGCCTTCTCGAAAGCGGCGGGTAACGACCTCTCGACCCCGGTGCCGCAATTCGGTTTCGAGGGGCTGAGGCCTGGCGATTGCTGGTGTCTGTGCGCGGCGCGCTGGAAGGAGGCGTTCGACGCGGGACAGGCGCCGCGCATCCGCCTGCAGGCAACGCATGAGGCGACGCTCGACATCGTGCCGCTCGATACCTTGAAGAAGTTCGCGCTCGACCTGAGCTAATGGTTGATGCTCACCGCCATCACGCGCCTCTTCCGCAAACCGCCGCCGGGTAAGCACCCTGGGCCGCAATGGCTGGATGTTGCGGATTTGCGCGCGCAGATGGCGAGCGCACCGCCCCTCATTCTTGACGTGCGCGGAGCGGACGAATTCGACGGGCCGCTCGGCCATATCGAAGGCGCGCGCAACATCCCGCTTCCGGAGCTGCCCGCGCACCAGGCCGAGATCGCCGGCGCCGGCCGGCCGGTCGTTTGCATCTGCCTCACCGACAAGCGCTCGGGCGCAGCCGCGGCGCAACTCGCCACCGCCGGCGTTACCGAGGTGAGCGTGCTGCGAGGCGGCATGAAAGCGTGGCGTGAGGCGGGGGCACCATGAAGGGCGCGCAATGAAGATCACGATCTGCGGCATCGCCGAACTGGGCCAGCACTGCGAAGCCGGGGTGACGCATGTGCTGTCGATCCTGGACCCGCATTGGCCCGACCCCGAAGCGTTCGGCGATTTCCCGCCGCACCACCGCGAAGCGCTGCGCTTCAACGACGTGATCGCGCCGGCGCCGGAAATCGTCGCGCCGGATGGGGAGCATGTCGCAAAGCTGCTCGCCTTTGGCCGTGATGTCGAGGTGGCGGGGGAGTTGGCGCATTTGCTGATCCATTGCCATGCGGGCCTCTCGCGCTCGACCGCGGCGGCGGTGCTGTTGCTGGCGCAGGAAGACCCCAGCCGCCCGGCGGCGGAGATTTTCGAAGAAATCGCCCGCCTGCGGCCGCGCGCCTGGCCGAACCTGGCGATACTGGATTTGGGCGAGGCGGCGCTCGGCCGGCGCGGCGAGTTCACCACGGCGGTCGCCAGGCAATACCGCCGCGTGCTCGCCGCCGACCCGAGCTTCGCGGCGTTTCTGCGGGCCAACGGGCGTAGCCGCGAGGTCGAGCTCGCCGAGCTCAGCTACATCTGATAGGCGACCCGGAGCACGACGAAATACGGGTAGTCCGGGTCGTTGACGTGGCCGGTTGGGTCGACCGGCACGTGCTTTAGCGCCACCGTGTTGTCGACATTGCCGCCGATCACGTCCAGCGAGCCGGGACGCTGGGCTACGACGATGTCGCAATGGCCGGGGAAATGGCCGGCGGGCAAATCCTCGAACCGCACCGGATGGTTCGCGCGCCACATGCAGATCAGGTCGCCCAGTCGCGGCGTGTAGCCGGAAATCGGCAGCGCGGTGATCGCCAGGTCGCTGCGGGTGCGCGCGGCGTTGATGTAATCGCTGTGGGCTGGGGCATAAGGGAAGCGGTTACCCGCTCCCGCCATGCGCATCAGATAATCGATAAAGGCCGCCGACCAGGCGAATTCGCCGTCGACGCTACGGGCAAACTCGACGCCGCGGGCGTCGTGCTTGCCGGTCCAGCCGCTCTCGGGGCTGCCGTAATCGAGGCCCTGAAACCAGTAATCGCCGACCCGCTGCCACAAACCTTCGTCACGTTCCTCGCTGTCGGCGCTGTCCGGCTGGTCGGGCGAGAGGATGATCTTCTGGCCGAAGGCGCGCCATTCGCGCAGCGCGATCTGCACCGCCGCCTCGCGCGAGAACGGCTGGTAGGGCTGCTTGGCGTAAGGCGGGATCTGGATGTCGCGCGGAACCGCCGGCGCCGTGGTGGCGCAAGCGGATAGCGCGAACAAGACGAAGGCTAAAGCGCTACTCCCACTCCACCTCCGGGGGTGGAGTGCGTCGGGGTGAGGCGGGGGATTCCAGAGGCACCCGAGCATGCCCACCTCACCCTCCCAACGCTTCGCGCTGGGCCCCACCCTCTCCCCCCCAATGGGCGGAGAGGGTTCTCGTCCTAAAAATCATACAGCCGGGCGGGGTTATCCACGAGGATCTTGCGGCGGGTCGCGGCGGTCGGCGCCCAGCGCGGCAGTTGCGCCAGCGCGAGACCGTCGTCGATGTCGAAGGACGGGGTGAACTCTTCGAGTTCCTTGCCCGGATCGGCATGGTGCGGGTGCGGCCAGTCGGTGCCCCAGACGATGCGGTCGGGATTGGCGGCGATCAGCGCGCGGGCGAGCGGCGCAACATCGTCGAAAGCCGGCGCTTTGCTCGAGCTGCGGTAATGGCCGGAGATTTTGACGTAGGCCTTGCCGGCGCGGACCAGGTCGAGCAGCGCGGCGAAACCCGGCTGGTCGACACCGCCCGCGGCCTGCGCGCCGCCGAAATGATCGAAGACGACCGGCACGTCGGACTTCATCACGTCGTCATGCACTGCTTCGACCACCGAGAGCCGCGTGTAGACCTGAACGTGCCAGCCGAGCGACGCGACGCGGCGGAGCGCGGCGTTGAGGTTGCGGCGCGACACGGCCGGGTCGCTGACCCCGCCGGTTTCGAGATTGACCCGGACGCCGCGAATGCCGGCTTCGTGCATCGCCTTCAGTTGCGCCGCCGTGGTCTTGGCATCGATCACCGCGACGCCGCGCGCGCGTTCCGGCCCAAGCTGGCGCATGCCGTCGAGCGTACAGGAATTGTCGGCGCCGTAGACACTCGGCTGGACGATAACGACACGCGACAGCGACAGCGCGTTTTGCAGCTTCAGAAGATCGTCGGCGCTGGCCGGCGGCGGCGTGTAGCCGCGTTGCGCGACATAGGGGTATTGCAGAGCGCGGCCAAAGACATGGACGTGGCAGTCGCAGGCGCTGGCCGGCACGCGGAAACCGACCGGCGTCTTCGGCTGCGAGGGGGTGACCGTGCGAGCCGTTGCGGGAGCCTTGGCGGCCGGCCGCGCACGGGTGCGCGCCGGGCGAGGCGCGGGCCTCGCGGCACGTGATGCGGGCGCCAGAGCCGTCGCTTCCGGCGCTGGAGCCTTTGCCGCGGGCGGCGCCAGCGTGTCCTCGTCATGCCATAGCCTGATGCCGCCGGTCAGCCCGTCGGTGTTCGGCACGACAGTGATGTCGGGCGGCAGCTCCATCTGCAGCTTCTTGGCGTTGCCGCCGCCGAGATAAAGGTGATCGAAACCGACGACGATGCGCAGCACCTCGATGGTGCGCGCCACCCGCTTCGTCCACTTCTTCTTGCCCTTCAGGACCAGCGCGGCGTTGCCGAGATATTGGTCGTAGGTCTTGTTGCCATGCAGCGGGTGATGCGCCAGCTCGAAATGCGGCAAGATACGACCATTATCGAACAAAGACGTGCCGGCCCCCGTGCCGAGCGTCAGCACCATCTCGACGCCCTTGCCCTCGACCGCGCCGTAGCCCTGCACGTCGGCGTCGTTCATCACGCGGACGGGCTTCTTGAGCCGCTTCGCCAGTTCGCCCTGCAGATCGAAATCGGCCCACAATTCGGTGCCGAGATTGGGCGCGGTGTACACCTTTCCGCCGCGCACCATGCCCGGAAAGCCGACCGAGACGCGCTGGAATTCGCCCAGTTTTGGCGAAGTCTCTTCGATGATGTGAACCACCTGCTCGGGCGCCACCGGTTTTGGCGGGGTCGGCACTCGCGCCGGCTCGCCGACGATTCGCCCGGAATCGTCGAGCGCAGCAAACTTGATCCCGGTGCCCCCAATGTCCACAGCGAGCGTGCGACGTTCGCTCATACTTGGCCTCTACCTTGCGAGTTCTTGAGCCAACGATAGCGCAACCGGCGAGGTTCGGCCACTAACTCGGATGGAATCACGCTAATAGTTGCGCTGCAAGCGGTACACCCCACATAATGCGCCACATCGCCGCCGGGTTGAGCGAAGGCTCAAGGAGGAACGGTGGAACGGCCACGCGCTGCAGACGATTTTGAAGTGATCCGCGAGCGGCTCGAAGAATTGCGTCGCGAGCGCGAGGGAATATCCTCGACCAATTCGGGCGAGAAGCCGAGCGGCGACGACGGCGATGACGAGCAGAGCCGTCAGGAAAAATGCGAGGGCGCGCCGCCGCCCTGGGCTCCCACGATCTTCATGCCGCAACCGACGGATTAGGTCCATCTTCTCCCTCTCCGCCCTGAGGTCGGAGAGGTTAGGTGAGGTGGGGGGATTCCAGAAGTGTCGCCGCGCCCACCTCACCCTCCCATTGCTTCGCAACGGGGCCCTCCCTCTCCGCCCAATGGGCGGAGAGGGTTACTGGGGAGCCGAGCCGGCCCTCGCGGCGCGGCGCAGCGCCTGCGGCGGCTGGCCGAAGGCGCGGATAAAGGCGCGGCGCATCCGCTCGGGATCGCCAAACCCGGTGCCCGCGGCAACCAGCTCGATCGGCTCCGAGCCGCTTTCGATCCGTTCGCGCGAGGCTTCGAGGCGCAGCCGCTCGATGGCCTTGGCCGGGGTCATGCCGGTCTCGGCGACAAAGGCACGGGCGAAATGGCGCGGACTCATCGCCGCGCGCTCCGCCAGGCGTTCGACCGGCAGGCGCTCGCCGAGCCGCTCGCGCGCCCAGGCGAATAGCGGGGAAAACCGGCTGCCCGGTCGATCTGCCTGCAACAACGCGGAAAACTGCGACTGGCCGCCGGGCCGGCGGTGGTAGACGACAAGCTGTTGCGCGGCGCGCTTGGCGGCGGCCTCGCCGAGATCGTCGGCCGCCAGCGCCAGCGCGAGGTCGATGCCGGCGGTAATGCCGGCTGAGGTCCATACCGCGCCATCGCGCACGAAAATGCGGTCGGGCTCGACGCGGATCTGCGGGTAGGCGCGGGCGAACTCGGCGGCACGCGCCCAGTGCGTCGTCGCCCGCTTGCCGTCGAGCAGCCCCGCGGCCGCCAGCACAAACGCGCCCGAACAAACGCTCGCCACCCGCCGCGCGTGTTGCGCGGCGGCGCGGACATAGCCCAGCGTCTCGGGACAGGCGGATGCGGCGCGCGTCCCCCAGCCGCCGGCGATAATCAGCGTATCCAGGGGCAGCGTGTCGAGCGCGGGGTCGTCCCATTTCTGGGCAACCATCTGCACCCCGGAGGAGCTCGTCACCGGGCCGGCCGCGCGGGCGACGACGCGCAGCCGATAGGCCGATGGCGAGCTGCGAAAAGACTCCTCGTCCCCCGGCGGCGCGCGTCCCGCCGTCTCGAAGGCGGTGACCGGCCCGGCCGCATCGAGCAGCTGGAAATCCGGGAAGATCAGGATGCGGATGTTTCGTGTCATGTCCTAAAATAAGGGAACTATGTCATTCCGGACAGAGAATATTTCGGCTATGGTCGGCGCGTCAAGGATGAGGAGGATGGGTCATGAGCGAGCGCAACCCGGTCATCGTCTTCGCGATCTTTCCCGGCGTCACCCAACTCGATTTCACCGGGCCGCACCAGGTGTTCACCGCGCTGCCGGGCGCCGAGGTCATGCTGGCGAGCGCCGCCGGCGGCACGATCGAGGCGGGCGGCGGCATCACTTTTGCCGGCGTGCGACGACTCGCCGATATCAGGGAATGCGACATCATCTGCGTCCCGGGCGGCCGCGGCTCGACCGATAATGCGATGCACGACCCGGTGTTCCTCGCCGAATTACGCCGCCTCGCGGCCGGAGCGCGCTATGTGACCTCGGTGTGTACCGGGGCGCTGGTGCTCGGCGCGGCGGGATTGCTGCGCGGCAAGCGGGCGACGACGCATTGGGCCTGGCGCGACCTCCTGGTGCCGTTCGGCGCGACTCCGGTGGCGGAGCGCGTCGTGCGCGACGGCAATGTCATCACCGGCGGCGGCGTCACCGCGGGGATCGATTTCGCGCTCACCGTGGTCGCGGAGCTCGCCGGCGAGGAAACGGCGCAGGCGATCCAGCTCGGGATCGAATACGCCCCGGCGCCGCCGTTCGACGCCGGCTCGCCGGAAACGGCACCGCCGACGATCCTCGCGCGGGTGCAGGAGCGCAACGCGATGGCGGCCGTCGAGCGACGGCGGCAGGTCGCCGAGGCGGCCGCGCGGCTGGGGGCCTAGCACGATGCTGCAACTGCGGCCGAACTGCGAAGCCTGCGACAAGGATTTGCCGCCCGACGCGCTGGATGCCCGCATCTGCAGCTATGAGTGCACGTTCTGCGCCGATTGCGTCGAGACCATGCTGCACAATGTCTGCCCGAATTGCGCCGGCGGGTTCGCGCCGCGGCCGATCCGCCCGAAGACCGGGCGGCGTCCAGGCGTCGGGCTCGACAAGCAGCCGGCATCGACGCAGCGCGTGCACCTCAAATACGACCGCGCCGATATCGCCGCCTTCTCGGCGCGGGTGAAGGACATTCCGCCTTCGGAACGCTGACTACTTTTTCGGCAGCGCGCCTTCGGCGACCAGCACCTCGTGCGCGGCGCGGAATGCGTCGAGCCCGGCCGGGATGCCGCAATAGGCGGTGGCGTGCAGCAGCGCCGCCTTGATCTCGGCGACGGTGACGCCGTTGTTGAGCGCCCCCTTGACGTGCAGCTTGATCTCGGGCGCGCGGTTCAAAGCGGTCAGCATCGCCAGGTTCATCAGGCTGCGCGTCTTGCGGTCGAGCGTGCCCTCGCCCCAGGCCCAGCCCCACGCCCAGGCGGTCGTCGCGCGCTGGAACGACATCATGAACTCGTCGGCGCGCGCCATCGACGCGTCGACATAGTCGGGGCCCAGCACTTCGCGACGGATCGGCATGCCCTTGCTGAACAAGGCCTCGTCTTCGCCAGCCATTTTTGTCCCCTCATGAGTTGGGATTGTGAGGCGCAGCCTATTTGCGTCGTCATTCCCGCGAAAGCGGGAAATCCAGGGCGAGCGACGGAACACCCGCCCTGGACCCCCACTTTCGCGGGGGCGACGAGGGAAAGAAGGGCCTACAACCCGGCCTGGGTAACGAACTTGGTGTTGAGATACGCCTCGATCGCTTCCGAGCCGCCTTCCGAGCCGTAGCCGCTGTCCTTGACCCCGCCGAACGGCACCTCGGGCAGGGCGAGCCCGTGGTGGTTGATCGAGATCATGCCGGTCTCGACCGCGGCGGCGATCGCCTGCGCGGTCTTGGCCGAGCGAGTATAGGCATAAGCCGCGAGCCCGTAGGGCAGGCGGTTGGCCTCTTCGACCACGTCGTCAAAGCTCTTGAACGGCGCGATGACCGCGACCGGGCCGAACGGCTCCTCGCTCATGATGCGCGAATCCATAGGCACGTCGGTCAGCACAGTCGGCTCGAAGAAATTGCCCTTGTTGCCGATGCGGTTGCCGCCGGTCTGGAGATGCGCGCCCTTTTGCACCGCGTCGCCGATAAAGGCCTCCATCGCGGTGATGCGGCGCTCGTTGGCCATCGGGCCCATCTGGGTCCCGCTTTCCATGCCGTCGCCGATGCGGGCCGCCTTGACCCCCTCGGTGAACTTGCCGACGAACTGGTCGTAGACGCCTTCCTGCACCAAGAGCCGGGTTGGCGAGACGCAGACCTGGCCGGCATTGCGCAGCTTGTTGACCGAGAGCAGCTTCGCGGCCAGGTCGACATCGGCGTCGTCGAAGACGATCGACGGCGCGTGGCCGCCGAGTTCCATCGTCACCCGCTTCATGTGCGCGCCGGCGATCGCGGCGAGCTGCTTGCCGACCGCGGTCGAGCCGGTGAACGAGATCTTGCGGATGATCGGGTGCGGGATCAGGTACTCGGAAATCTCGGACGGAATGCCGTAGACGAGATTGATGACCCCGGCCGGCACGCCGGCATCGGCGAAGCAACGGATGAGCTCGGCCGGCGCGGCGGGGGTTTCCTCCGGCGCCTTGATGATGATCGAGCAGCCGGCGGCGAGCGCGCAACTGAGCTTGCGGACGACCTGGTTGATCGGGAAGTTCCACGGGGTGAAGGCCGCGACGGGACCGACCGGCTCCTTGACGACGAGTTGATAGACGCCCTCGGCGCGCGCCGGGATGACGCGGCCATAGGCGCGGCGCGCCTCTTCGGCGAACCAGTCGATGACGTCGGCGCCGGCAAGCGTCTCGCCCTTGGCCTCGGGCAGCGGCTTGCCCTGCTCGAGGGTCAGCAGCGGCGCGATCGCGTCGACCCGCGAGCGCAGCAGATCGGCCGCCTTGCGCATGACCTTGGAGCGGTCGAAGGCCGACACCTTGCGCCAGGCGCGGAATCCCTTGTCGGCGGCTTCGAGCGCGCGGTCGAGATCGGCCTTGTCGGCATGGGCGACGGTGCCGATCGGCTCGCCGGTCGCCGGGTTGACGACCGGAATGGAGCGGCCGCCGGCGGCCTTGGTCCACTGGCCGTCGATGAACAGCAATACATCGGAATACATGGGGGGAAATCCTTGGAGGGTTGGGACGGTTGGAAAAGGGGCTATGACTGGCTAACGGGGTAACACGCGGTACGCGCCGTCGCAATATACCTTTAGATATAGCGCTGCCGACGCGATCACGCAATCTCAGCGCGGCGGGCCGTCCGCGACTATCATCTACTTTAAGCGGGAGCCCGTCACTGCGAGCGGAGCGGAGCAATCTCGGGCGAGATGCATACGGCGTGCGTCGAGGATCACCGGAAACAGACCGAAGCCCTCGGGGCGGCAGCTATCGGTCGCCAGCGCTCCCCGTCGCGCGCCATGATGTCGCGTTCGGTAATCATAAGAACTTCGTTTGGGTCATCGGGCGGCTTCCCTTGCCCGTTGGCGGCGTTTCGGCTAATCCTCGCGCTCGACTGATCGTAACGATGGGCGCGTAGCTCAGCGGGAGAGCACTACGTTGACATCGTAGGGGTCACAGGTTCAATCCCTGTCGCGCCCACCATTCTCGTTACGGTCGGGCCATCGGGGGAGAGAGCGGGTTTTAATCATGCGAACTCGCGGCGACAGGGGCAGTGGCGGTGATGCTGACGGCGATGCTGTCAGCCTGCGTTGCGCAAGACGTCGAGGATCCGGGAGAGCGCGCGGTTGCCGGCGCGGCGCTCGGCTCGGCGCTCGGCACCGGAATCGGCGCCACTTTCGCGATCAACCCGGCGATCGGCGCCGTCGTTGGCGCGGAGAGCGGCGCGGCGCTGGGGGCCGCCGCCGGCGTCCTGACCTCGCCGCCGGCGCCCAGCTATACCCCGGTCGCGGTGCCCGCCGAAGGCGTCATCCCCGGCTATTACGATACCTGGCCGCCGGGCTACGGCGCACCGCCGACCAATCCCGAGACGCAATCGCCGCACGCCGGCTGATGCAGCGTTCGCGGCCGCCTAGCGGCTGACGATGCCGCTGTTCACCATCCCGTTTCCCGCCATAAACCCGATCGCGGTCTCGCTCGGGCCGTTTGCGATTCGCTGGTACGCGCTCGCCTATATCGTCGGGCTCATCATCGGCTGGCGCTATTGCCTGATGCTGGCGGACCGCCCGCCGCGGCTGATCGCGCGCAAAGAGATCGACGATTTTCTGGTCTGGGCGACGCTCGGCGTCGTGCTCGGCGGCCGCATCGGCTTCATCCTATTCTACAACCTGCCATTCTACGTCGATCACCCGCTGCAGATGCTCGAGCTATGGCATGGCGGCATGTCGTTTCACGGCGGCGCGCTGGGTGTAACGATCGCAATCATCGTGTTCTGCCGGCAGCGCGGCCTGTCGATCTTCGCGCTCGGCGACATCGTCGTCGAGGCAATCCCGATCGGGCTGTTCTTCGGCCGTATCGCCAATTTCATCAATGGCGAGCTGTGGGGCCGGATGACCGACGTCAGCTGGGCGATCATCTATCCCAATGGCGCGGTTAGCCCGAACCAGGTGCCGCCGAACCTGCTCGGCTTGTGCCAAAGCGTGACCTTTGCCGATGGCAGCCCTGGCTTCAATTGCCCGCGCCATCCGAGCGAGATTTACGAGGCGTGCTGCGAGGGCATCCTGCTCTTCCTGCTGCTGCTGTATTTCGAGCATCGCGGTGTACGCCGCCGGCCGGGGATCGAGACCGGAATTTTCTTGATCGGCTATGCGATCGCCCGCATGTCCGGCGAGTTGTTCCGCCAGCCCGATGTGCAACTGGGCTTTCTGTTCCAGATCGGCGATTTCGGGGTGACGATGGGCCAGCTGCTGTCGATCCCGGTGCTGGTCGCCGGCGCCGCGATTATCTGGTGGATGCGGCGCGCGACGCCCGCCGCCGCGACGTCGCGGTGAGCCCGGGAGGCCTGACCGCCCGGCTCGTTCGCCATATCCGCGCGCACGGGCCGATGACTGTCGCCGCGTACATGGCGATGGCGCTGCACGACCCCGATTCCGGCTATTACGCGCACCGCCAGCCGCTGGGGGCGGGTGGCGATTTCGTCACCGCGCCCGAGATCAGCCAGATTTTCGGCGAGCTGATCGGCTTGTGGTGCGCCGATCTGTGGCAGCGCTTGGGGCACCCCGATCCGGTCGTCGTCGCCGAGCTGGGGCCGGGGCGCGGTGTACTGATGGCGGATTTCCTGCGCGCCGCTTCCGGGGTCGCCCGGTTTCGCGAGGCCATGCGTCTGCACCTAATCGAAGCGAGCCCGGTGCTGCGGACCGAGCAGCAGCGGAGGCTCACTGGCATCGATGCCACCTGGCTCGACGATGTCGGCAGCCTGCCCGACGGGCCTTTGCTGCTCCTCGCCAACGAGTTTCTCGACGCGCTGCCGATCCGCCAGCTGGTGCGCGGCCGCGCGGATTGGGCCGAGCGGCTGATCGCGGTCGATGCCGATGGACAATTGTGCTTCGGCGAAGGGCCGGAAAGCCCGGTGTTGACCTTGCTCGTCCCGGCCGAACGGCGTGACGCCCCGTCCGGCACCATCGTCGAACTGTGTCCCGCGGCAGCAAGCTTGGCGGCGGCTCTGGCCGAACGGCTGTCCCGCGGGCCTGGCGCGGCGCTGTTTGTCGATTACGGCTACGTCGAAGCCAGCGGTCAATCGACCCTTTCGGCGATCGGCGGCCACCGCGCGGCTGCGATTCTCGACGCGCCGGGCATGGCCGATCTGTCGGCGCATGTCGATTTCGCCGCCGTCGCCGCCGCGGCGCGGGCGGGGGGCGCGGCCGTCTACGGTCCGACGCCGCAGGGCGCGTTCCTCACAGCCCTTGGCGCCGAGCTGCGCCTCCAAATGCTGCTGCGCCGCGCCGCGCCGGATCAGCGCGCCGCGCTCGAATCTGGGCTCAGGCGCTTGATCGATCCGGCCGAGATGGGCACCTTGTTCAAGGTGCTGGCGATCGCCTCGCCGGGCATGCCGGCGCCGGCCGGGTTCGCCGATGGCGCATGATGGCCCAGTGGTGATGGCCAGTGATGATGCCCCTGTGATGATCACGCTCGACGTCTTCGACGATTGCGACGGCATCCGTCACGGGTTTTTCACCCGCGAGGGCGGGGTTAGCGGCGGCCTCTTCTCGTCGCTCAATTGCGGCTACGGCTCGGGCGACGACCCGGAGAATGTGGCGCGCAACCGGGCGATCGCCGCCGACCGGCTCGGACTCGCCGGGGATCGCCTCATCACCTGCTACCAGATCCACAGCGCCACGGTGCTGACCGTCACTGAGCCGTGGCGGCGCGAAAATGCGCCGCGCGCCGACGGCATGGTCACCGACCGGCCGGATCTCGCGCTCGGCGTGCTCGCGGCGGATTGCGCGCCGGTGCTGTTCGCCGACCGCGAAGCCGGGGTGATCGGCGCGGCGCATGGCGGCTGGAAGGGGGCGCTCGGCGGCGTGATGGAGGCGACGGTCGGCGCGATGACCGCACTTGGCGCCGCGCCGTCGCGCATTCGCGCCGGGATCGGTCCGTGCATCGCCCAGCAATCCTACGAGGTCGGCCCCGAATTTCCCGGCCGATTCGCCGAAGTCGATACCGAGAGCGGAGCGTTCTTCGTGCCAGCGAAGCGGCCGGGACATTTCCGCTTCGATCTGCCGGGCTATATCGCGCACCGCCTCGCGCGGCTCGGCCTTGGCACGGTCGCCAATGCCGCCTGCGACACGGTCGCCGACCCGACGCGGTTCTTCAGCTACCGCCGGGCGTGCCTCGCGGGGGAGCGCGACTACGGCCGCGCGCTGGCGGCGATCTCCCTGGGGGGTTGAATGCCGTATCTCATCATGTTCGGCATCGCCTGCCTGCTTGGCTTGCTGGTGACTTGCGCACTGACGTGATCCGAGCGCCGCGGCGGCGCGCCTGGCTGCTAGCGATCGGGCTGGCCCTGCAGGCCGGCGCCTGTCAGCCGCTGCCGCAGCCCTTCGCCCGCGACCGCCCGTCCGCGGCGCTGATCGCCGTGCCCGACAATTTCGACATCGCGGTCGGCCGCGTCGACGGCGATCCGCGCGCCACCGCCGACAAATTGCCCAAGGCGGTCGCCGAGGAACTGGTCAAGCACAGCATCGCCGCGAGCGACGAGACCGCGAGCAAGGCCAGCTACCAGCTCGCGGGGCGGATCGAGGAGCATCCGGACAAGCCGGGCCAGTCGGTCGTCACCGTACGCTGGCAGCTGCGCGACCCCCGCGGCAACGTGGTCAACGAGCGCAGCGATAAGCTCGCCGCGCCGACACGCGATTGGGACACCGGCAACGACGCGCAGGTCACCCAGCTCGCGACGGCGAGCGCCGCCGGCTTCGCGTCGTTGCTCGCGGCGGCCGAGCCGGTGCCTAAGGAAGCGCCGGGCGGTGGTCGTATCCGCGTCGCGGTGCGCAAGATCAGTGGCGCGCCGGGCGACGGCGACAATTCGCTCGCGACCTCGATCGCCGCGATTTTGAAGCACGCGGATGTCGAGCTGGTCGATGCCGAGAAGGGCAAGCCCGATGTCGTTGTCGATTGCGACGTCAAGCTTGACCCCATTCCCGGCAACAAACAGCACGTCAAAATCGTTTGGCACGTCGATCGCGCCGCCGGCGGTGAGGTCGGCCAGGTCGCCCAGGAAAACGACATCCCGCACGGACGCCTCGACGGGGCGTGGGGCGATGTCGCCTATAGCGTCGCGATGGCCGCCGCGGACGGCATCATGCAACTCGTCGATCGCGGTGCGCCGCCACGGAAGCGCCCAGCCGGAGCGGTCGCCACGGCGCCTTCCGCCCCGAGCGCCAACGCCAGCGCGAACGTCGCGACGCCGGCTTCGATCAGCGCCGCCGGCGACGCGCCCGCGGCGCCCCCGGTCGCCGGCAATATCGATTCGCCCGAAGTCAACCTGCCGCCGGTCAATGTCGGGCCGGCCGATATGCCGAAGCCGCTGGGGGCGCCGCCCGATGTCCCGGTTTTGCTGCCCTATCGCGGCGTGCCGATCCCGCACTAATCGGGAATCGGCCCGGCTTTAAACGCGGTTGATTGCCCCGTCCGAGCGTTTTATTACAGTTCTGTGCGCGTGACGCTGCGGGATCGGGCCCGCCGGCGCCGTCGCCAACCGCCGGCTTATGAAAATTCTGACCTGCAACGCAAATCGGCCGCTCGCCGAGGCGATCTCCGCCTATTTAAGCCTGCCGCTGACGCGCGCCAGCGTGCGCCGCTTTTCCGACATGGAGGTCTTTGTCGAGATCCAGGAGAACGTGCGCGGCGAAGACGTTTTTGTGATCCAGCCGACCTCTTATCCGGCGAACGACCATCTGATGGAGCTGCTCGTCACGCTCGACGCGCTGAAGCGCAGCTCGGCGCGGCGGGTGACGGCGGTCATCCCCTATTACGGCTATGCGCGGCAGGACCGGAAGACCAGCTCGCGCTCGCCGATCTCGGCCAAGCTCGTGGCCAATCTGATAACCGCCGCCGGCGCCAACCGAGTGCTGACGCTCGACCTGCACGCCGCGCAGATCCAGGGTTTTTTCGACATCCCGGTCGACAATCTCTACGCCTCGCCGGTGCTGGTGAAGGACATCAAAGAAGCCCGTACCGGCGAGGAATTGGTGATCGTCTCGCCCGATGTCGGCGGCGTGCTGCGGGCACGCGACATCGCCCGCCGGCTCGATGTCGATCTGGCGATCATCGATAAGAGACGCGAACGCGCCGGCGTTTCCGAGGTCATGAACATCATCGGCGACGTCGTGGGGCGGCACTGCATCCTCGTCGACGATATCGTCGATAGCGCCGGCACGCTGTGCAACGCGGCGACGGCTTTAATCGATGCCGGCGCCAAGGCGGCCTCCGCCTATTGCACGCATGGCGTGCTGTCGGGTGGGGCGGTGGCGCGGGTGGCGTCGTCGCCGATCGAGGAGCTGGTGCTGACCGACAGCATCGTCGCCACCGAGGCGGTGCGCCTGTCGCGCAACATTCGCCAGTTGACGATCGCCCCCTTGATGGCCGAGGCGATGCTGCGGATCAGCGAAGAGCGCTCAGTCTCTAGCCTCTTCAACTGAACTCGATTATATGAACGCCGAAACGGGCGGCGCGCCGCCCGTTTTTCAATGAAGGGAGTTTCTGGGTATGCCGGAAGTCATCAGCCTCAGCGCCGAGCCGCGCCCCCGCGCCGGCAAGGGGGCGACCCGCGCCGCGCGCCGCGCCGGGCGCGTTCCCGGCATCATCTACGGCGACGGCAAGGATCCGGTGACGATCAGCTTCGAGCCGCGCGAGCTGTCGCGCGCGATCAATCGCGCTGGGTTCTTCGCGACGATCGTCGATGTCTCAGTCGATGGCGCGGTGCATCGTACGCTCCCGCGCGAGGTGCAGTACCATCCGGTCAACAACTCGGCCCTGCACGTCGATTTCATGCGGGTCGGCGCCGGCGCGCAGGTCCATGTCAGCGTACCGGTCAGCTTCACGAGCCATGACGGCGCGCCGGGGCTGCGGCGCGGCGGCATTCTCAACATCGTCCGCCACAATATCGACATCGTCTGTGGGGTCGATGCGATACCCGATCGCGTGGTGGTGGACCTTAGCGGGCTCGAGATCGGCGACAGCGTCCACATCGATGCCGTCATCTTGCCTGAAGGCGTGCGCGTCGTCCTCGGCTCGCGCAACTCGACGATCGCCAGCATCGCGGCCTCCTCGGCGGTGCGCGAAGAGGCGCTCGCCGCGGCGCAGACCGCGGCCACCGCGCCCGAGGAAGAGGAAGGCGCAGAGGCCGCCGCAACACCGCCGGCCGAGGCATAGTCCGCCGGGGCGCGGGCGGCTTGCCATGCGCCTTGTCGTCGGCCTGGGCAATCCGGGGCTGCGCTACGCCAAGAACCGCCACAATGTCGGCTTTGTCGCGGTCGACGCGATCGCGCGCCGGTATGGGCTTCCGGCGTTTCGCGACCGTTTCAAGGGCGAATTGTCGGAGGGGGTGATCGGCGGCGAAAAGCGTCTGTTGCTGAAGCCGCAGACATTTATGAACGAGTCGGGCGAAGCGGTGCTCGCGGCGGCGAGCTTTTACAAGATCCCGCCGAGCGAGATCGTCGTCATCCACGACGAGATCGACCTGCGGCCCGGGAAGCTCAGGGTCAAGCGCGGCGGCGGCAGCGCCGGGCATAATGGCCTCAGATCGATCGACGGGCTGCTTGGCGCGGATTACTGGCGGGTGCGGATCGGCGTCGGTCATCCTGGCGTCAAGGAGCTGGTGCAGCCTTACGTGCTGCAGAATTTCACCGCCGAGGAAATCGGCGAATGGGCCGGTCCGCTGATCGACGCGATCGCGGAGACGATTCCCTTGCTGCTGGCCGGCGATCCAGCGGCGTTCATGAGCGAGATAGCCCGCCGCCATGCGCCGCCCGATGACGAGGTTAAGGACAAGGCTGAACCTTAGATGGGCTTTTCCTGCGGCATTGTCGGTCTGCCGAACGTCGGTAAATCGACCCTGTTCAACGCGCTGACGGCGACCCAGGCGGCCGAGGCGGCGAATTACCCGTTCTGCACGATCGAGCCCAATATCGGGCGGGTCGCGGTGCCGGACGAGCGTCTTGCGGTCTGCGCACGGCTCGGCAAGTCGGCCAAGATCATCCCGACGCAACTGGAATTCGTCGACATTGCCGGACTGGTGCGCGGCGCCTCGCAAGGGCAGGGGCTGGGCAACCAGTTTCTCGGCCATATTCGCGAGGTCGACGCCATCGCGCATGTGCTGCGCTGTTTTGGCGACGACAATGTCGTGCATGTCGAAGGCTCGGTCGATCCCGTACGCGACGCCGAGGTGGTCGAGACCGAGCTGATGCTCGCCGATCTCGAAAGCCTGGAACGCCGCATTGCTGCCGCGGAGAAACGCGCCCGCGGCGGCGACAAGGAGGCGCGGGCGATGCTTGGCCTGGCGGAGCCACTGCTCGCCGCGTTGCGCGACGGCAAGCCGGCACGCGCCGCCGGCATCCCGTTGGCGGAATTGCGCCCGCTGCAGCTGTTGAGCGCCAAGCCGGTGCTTTATGTCGCCAATGTCGATGAGACCGACGCGGCAGACGGCAACGCGCAGAGCCGGCAGGTCGCCGATTACGCGGCATCGCAAGGCGCAGGCGCGGTGGTGATCTCGGCCGCGATCGAGGCCGAGCTGATGCAATTGGGCGACGAGGCCGAGCGGCGCGACTACCTCGCCGCGCTCGGTCTCGACGAACCCGGCCTCGCGCAAATCATCGGCGCCGGTTATCGCCTGCTCGATCTGGTGACCTTTCTTACCGTCGGCCCGAAGGAAGCACGCGCCTGGACCGTGCCAAACGGCACCAAGGCGCCGCAGGCCGCCGGCGTCATCCACAGCGATTTCGAAAAGGGCTTTATCCGCGCCGAGACGATCGCCTACGACGACTTCGCCGCCTGCGGCGGCGAGCAGCGCGCCAAGGACGCCGGCAAGATGCGCCTCGAAGGGGCCGATTACGTCGTCGCCGACGGCGATATCATGCATTTCAGGTTTAATGTCTGAGGGAACTTGCGATGCAGACGCAAACCGGTTCGGCGCATCGCCCAGCGCGTGCCGGTTAGGGTTGTAGTCGGTAGCGGTTACGTAGTTGTTTGCAGATTACACGAGAGGCGCAATGTCCTCGCCTATTTCTGTCCGGCTGGATGACGAGACCCGCGAGCTTCTTGAGAGAGAAGCCAGTGAGCGCCGCATCGGCCTCTCCACGCTTTTGCGAGAAATCTTCACCGAGGCCGCGAAAGACGCTCGGCGGCAGCGGATTCGACAACAGATGCAAAAAGTCGCCGACCACATCGCGAGTTCGCCGGAAGCGGCTGAATTCATGCGAGAATAGGATACCCCGAGAGCCAAACTGCCGAAATGACCGCACTCCATTGAGCGAGGATGGCGATCTTGCGCCACCCGACCTCTCCCTGCTCATCGATCCGACGGTGGAAAATGGTTGCTCGAAGCGATGCGACGCACTGGCTCATTGCATCGCCGCAACCTCGCTTGAGCGCATTACCCCGACATCGTCGCCGATCACCGAGAACCAACTGCTGGCGATCCGCCGCCAAGTCGCTTTGGCGATCGGGCTGGAATAGATATTCAGTTCTCGACGAACAGCAGCATTGTCCCGTTGGCTTCGGTGGGCGAGATGGCGAGTCGGCCGTCAGGCAGCCCCTTGAGCGCCACACCCGCGCCTTTGAAATAGGCTTCGCTTGCCGCGCTGCTCGTGGTCCGCAATTCGAGCGCAGTAATCCCCGGCGGCGGCATGTTAGCCCCCGACATCGCGGGGCGCGAGAAGACGAGATGGTTACGTCCGGTATCCACCTCGACCCCGCGCCCTGTCGCCGCGACCTTGTCGTCGCCGAACAGCCGCCGGTAGGCGGGAACCAGCGCGGGCGGGTCCTCCGCCACCAGATGAACCGCCGCGATCCCCCCACGGCGCCGTTTGGGTGGGCCAGCCATTCTGGGCGCCGCACCAGCTCCGGGGTCAGGTGGCCGCAGATGAAGCAGTCGAGCGCCGGCGTCTCGTCGGGCGGCAGGGTGAGCAGCGAGAAGCGCGGCGTGACGCTGCCTTCGGGTAGTTCCAGGGCGCGGCCGAGCGCGCGCGGCGCGCTCGGGTGCAGCGCCCGCGCCGTAAGCCCGGCCGCGGTCGCCGCGGCGTCGCGTTCGGGGGCGAAGGCGACCGACATCGCGCCCTCGCGCTGCGCAAGGAAGGCTTCGAGCCGGTGGGCGTGCTCGTCGCGCTGGACCAAGCCGAGCAGCTCCAGGTAGTCGCGCGGAAACATGATGCAGTAATTGGCGGTGCCTTGGCCGATATGCCGGCCGCGCGGGGTCAGCGTAAAGCCGAGCCGCGCCCAATCGCGCCGCGCTCCTTCAAGATCGCGCGCGCCGACGATGATGTGGTCGATCCCCGCGATCCCGCTCGGCGCGTCAGCCGTCATTTCCACCCCGCCCTTTCGCCCCTACTTGGGACGCATTTTCTTGCCGCGCTGGCAATGAAACCCAGGATATATCATCGCCGGCATGGTAATGATTTCAATGAGCGGTCGGGGGGAAGATGCGCGGACTTGCGGGGATCGCGGCGCTTCTGCTGTTCGCGTGGTTGGTCAGCGAGAACAAGCGCCTGGTCCCGGCGCGCGTCGTGGTTGTCGGTATTGCGCTGCAATTCGCGCTCGCCTTTGTGCTGCTGAAGTTCCCGCTCGCCGAGAAGGCATTCCTGCTGCTCAATGACGCGGTTCAGGCGCTGCAAAAGGCGACGGATGCCGGCACCAGCCTGGTGTTCGGCTATCTCGGTGGCGCCCCGCTGCCATTCAGCGAAAACAAGCCCGGAGCCGCGTTTATCTTTGCATTTCAGGCATTGCCGCTGGTGCTGGTGATCAGCGCGCTGGCGACGGTGCTGTTCTACTGGGGCGTGCTGCAGCGGATCGTCTTCGCCTTTGCCTGGCTGCTGCGCCGCACGGTGGGGATCGGCGGTCCGCTGGGTCTCGGCGCGGCGGTGCATATCTTTGTTGGCCATATCGAGGCGCCGCTGCTCATTCGCCCGTATCTGGTGGGCCTCGAACGCGGCGAACTGTTCGCGCTGATGAGCTGCGGCATGGCCGGGATCGCCGGTACGGTGATGGTGCTTTATGCCTCGATCCTGGGACCGGTCATTCCCGATGCGCTAGGTCACATCCTCGTCGCCGCGGTAATCAGCACGCCGGCGGCGTTGGCCGTGGCGGCGCTGATGGTGCCGTTTCAGATCGATCCGTCGACGAGCGGCCTGCTCAAGATCGACGACCCGCCGGTCAGCACGATGGACGCGGTGGCCAAGGGCACGCGCGACGGCATCGTCTTTCTGCTCAACATTATCGCCATGCTGGTGGTGATCATCGCGCTGGTCGCATTGCTGAATTCGCTGCTGAGCCTGCTGCCGCAATGGGGCGGCGAGGCGATCACCCTGCAGCGGATGTTCGCCTATGTGCTGCGCCCGGTGATGTGGCTGATCGGCATTCCGAGCGACCAGGCCCAGACCGCCGCGCAGCTGATGGCGACCAAGGTCGTGCTCAACGAATTCGTCGCCTATATCGACCTGGCGAAGCTGCCCGCCAGCCAGCTCGACGACCATTCGCGGCTCATCATGACCTACGCGCTGTGCGGTTTCGCTAATTTCGGGAGCCTCGGTATCCTGATCGGAGGGATGGGCGCGATGGTCCCCGAGCGCCGGCAGGAGATTGTCGAGTTGGGTTTGCGCTCGATCCTTTCCGGTACGATAGCCGGTTGCATGTCGGGCGCAGTGGTGGGGATGCTGGTCTGAATCGGCATTCGCACCTGTTCTCGCTTCCCGTCGGCTGATAACATCGCGGACGAAAGCGCCCGGGACGGCCTCCGCCGTCTCAGAGAGCGCGATACAGGGAGAGCAGGGATGGCGACAAACAGTGGCGCCGCTAGACGCCTGTCTGATATCGAGCACAAGGCTCAACTACGCCGTGCCGTCGTTGCCGGCACTGTCGGGACGGTGATCGAGGCTTACGATTTTCTACTTTACGTGCTCGTCGCGCCGCTGGTTTTCGCGAAATTGTATTTCCCGCACTCCAATCCCTTGATCGGTACGCTGGAGGCGTTTGGCATTTACGCCGTCGGGTTTGTCTCGCGCCCGGTTGGGGCGGCGTTGTTCGGCCATTACGGCGATCGCATCGGCCGCAGGGTGACGCTGATCGCAACCTTGCTGATGACCGGTCTCTCGACCTTTGCTGTCGGCTTCGTGCCCGGTTACGACACAATCGGCATTTGGGGTGCGCTTATCCTCACCGTCGTGCGCTTCATTCAGGGCATGGGCATCGGCGGCGAATGGAGCGGCGCGACGCTGATCGCAATGGAGTGGGCGAAGACCAACAAGTACCGCGGCTTCATCACCGCCTGGCCGCAATGGGGAGGGCCTGCGGGCCTGTTCCTCGCCAACATCATGGTGCTGATCTTCAGCGCGATTTCCGGCGATCAGTTCCTCAACTGGGGCTGGCGCGTTCCGTTCTGGCTCAGCATCATCATGGTCGGGATCGGCCTCTACATCCGCCTCGGCATTCTCGAGACGCCAGTGTTCCAGGAGATACTCGACAAGGAGAAGGTCGCGCGCGCGCCGGTGCTCGAGGTGCTGCGACGGCATCCCAAGGAGATCGTTCTTACGGCGCTGTGCCGCAACGCGGAGCAGGGTCCTTTCTACATCTACGCCGCTTTTATCTTCACCTACGGCACGACCATGCTGCACAGCTCGCGCGACTTTCTGCTGACGGCGCTGATGATCGCCACCGGCTTGTCTGTCATCACGATTCCCTTATCGGGCTACGTCTCCGACCGTATCGGCCGCAAGAAGATGTACCTGATCGGCGCTGTCACCATGGGTATTTTCGGGTTCATCTACTTCACGCTGCTGAACACGATGATCCCCGCAGTGATCTTCTTCGCGATCGTCGTCTCTTTCATTCCGCACGACATGATGTACGGCCCGCAGGCGGCGCTAATCGCCGAATGCTTCAGCCCTCGCCTGCGCTACAGCGGCTCGGCGCTGGGCTTCCATCTGTCGTCGGTGATCGCCGGCGGACCGGCGCCGATCATTGCCACTGCTCTGTTCGCATCAACCGGATCCGGCTACTCGGTGGCGATTTACATCATGATAAGCGCGGTGGTCAGCATCGGCGCCACCGTGTTCCTGCCCGACTACACCAACCGCGACATCTCGCAGGAATCGGCCTACGAGCAGCAACCCGCCGAGCGGCGCGTGCGCGCCGAAGCCTAGCCGGTCGGCAGCACGAGTCTCTCCGCGCGCCCGCGCAGTTCCGGCGCGAGCGCGGCGGGGCGGCGCTTGTCGAGGTCGAGCGTGACGCCGAACTGGCCGAGACGCGCGACCTCGCGCCCGGTGTTCGCGTCGCTCATCACGTGCAGGAAACGCAGCGACGAGTTGCCGAGATGCGCGATGCCGGTGCGCGTCTCGTAGCGGTCGCCGAGTCCTAGCATCCCCGATATCCGCACGCGGAACTCGAAGGTCGAAAAGCCGCGCCGGCCGGTCTTGATGTATTCGGCGGTAAGCCCGATCGCGGCGCCGATCTGTACCGACGAGTTGGTGAATTTGTGCACCGTGCCGCAAATCCCCAGTCGCCCGAACTCGTCGAGATCGCCGGGCTGGATGCGGCCGGTCGATGTCGGGATCAGCTTCGTCAGGTCTTTCGGGTCGGCGCGCACCTCGAATTCGGGCCCGTCCCAGGCGGCGACCTTGCCCTCCGGTATGCTTGCGGCGACGCCATCCCAGTGCACATCGAACCAGGTGATGCACTCGCCGGTGACCGAGTTGATAAAGCGGTGGCCGAACCGCACGCCGCCCGAGTTGCTTTCCCTTGGGCCGATCGCCGCGCTTTCGATGTGGAAAGCGCCGCCCGCGCGCAGTTCGCGCGCGTAGCGCACATCGTAGCGCCGCCCGAAGCCGCCCTTGCGCAGCGTGTCGAGCAAGCCCAGTTCCGCCGCGAGCGAAGCCTCCGCCATGGCGATCCGGTCGTAATAGAAGGCGACGGTGAAATGCTCGGTGACATCGGTCTCCCACGGACTGACCGCGCCGCGATAGGTCTCGATCCAAGGTTCCATGATCTCTCCTGTGTCTAGGCGATCAGCAGTTGTTCGGCATGCTCGCGCAAACCTGGCGCGAGCGGCGCCGGGCGCCGCGCGTCGAGGTCAAGCTGCACGCCATAGCGGTCCATTCTGGCGATTTCCTCACCGGTGGCAGGGTCGTGCATGACATGAAAATAGCGCAGCGAGGTGGTGCCGAGATGCGCGAGGCCGGTATCGATGCGGTAGCCCTCGCCGAGGCTCGGCGCGCGGGCGATCGTGAGACGCAGCCCGAAGGCGGAGAAACTGCGCCGCGCGCTGGCGATGTAATCCGCCGTCAGACCGATCGCGGCGCCGAACTGCACCGCCGCGTCGCTGAACTTATGGACGATGCCGGCGAGCCCCAAGCGGCCGAATTCGTCGAGATCGCCGGGATCGACCCGCCCCGCCATACTGGGGACGAGCTTGCCGAGGTCTTGCGGCGCGGCCTGTATCTCGAGGGCCGGCGCTTCCCAGCGCGCGCGCTCCCCTGGCGGTGGCGCGACGCCCTCCCAGCGCGCAGCGAACCACGTCGTCACCGCGCCGCTCACCGTATCGATGACGCGGTGCCCGATCCGTAGCTCGTTTTCGCCGCCGATCAGCGCGCTCTCGACGTGAAAAGCGCTGCCGGCACGCAGTTCGCGCACCAGCCGCACGTCATAGCGCCGTGTGAACCCGTCCGCGCGCAGCCGGCCGAGCAGACCCAGCCGCTCGGCAAAATTCGCTTCGGCCTGGGCGATGCGGTCGAAATAGAAGGCGAGGGTGAAATGCTCGGTGACATCGCATTCCCACGGCGCCGCCGCGCCGCGATAGGTCTCGACCCAGGTGCTCATCGGTGATTCGTCATTCGCGGGCTTGATCCGCGGATCCAGACGGCCGGGTCGAGCCCGGCCATGACGACAAGGAATTCATTTCAGCTGGTCGGCCACTTTGTCGATTCCTGCTTGCACGCAAGGTTCGTCGACCCCCGGCGTGCCCGACAGCCCGGCGCCGCCGATCACGTCGCCGCCCACCTTGATCGGCAAGCCGCCGGCAATGGCAATGACGTTGGGCAGCGTCACTTGCTGGCGTACCACCATGTCGCCGGTCGCGTATTTCTCGGCATAGGCGCTGGTCGCGGTGCGGAAGGTGCGCGCGGTATAGGCCTTGCGGCGCGCATTCTCCAGCGTGTGCGGCCCGGCCTTGTCGCCGCGCAGAGCCACCAGCGTCTCGCCGGCGCGGTCGACCACGACGACCGAGACGCCATAGCCCTCCGCCGTGCACTGGTCGTACGCGGTCTTGGCGATTTCCAGCGCTATCGCCAGCGATAAATCCTTGTGGGTGAGGAGCTGCGCCTGCGCCGGGAGGGCGACAAGGGCGGCAACGCCAAAAGCGGCGATGGCTTTCATTGGGGCTACCTGCGTCAGCATGATCGCGTCCTTCGAGATGCGCCCTACGGGCGCTCCTCAGGATGACGGAGTTAGGGATTTGCACAAATCACGTCATCCTGAGAGGCTGACTTGCAATGGATTCAACGTTTCCAGTGAGCTGGATTTCTTCGTCTTTCCCGCGCAAGCGGGAACCCAGGGGCGAGCGACGAGGCAGAGGTTCAAGTTCCAGCCTTCGCTGAGCTAAGCCATTGACCCGCCGGTACGCTCGCCCTGGGCCCCCGCTTTCGCGGGGGAGACGATAATTGTTTGACTGGGTTGATTTCATTTTCAGTCAGACTCTGAGGAGACCGCGAGAGCGGTCGTCTCGAAGGACGCACCACCGCCCGCCAGCCGTCAAATCACTCTTTCTCGGGTCGAATGTAGCGGTCGATCGTGCGGTACTTGAAGAACCAGCCCCCGCCGAGCTTGACCATGTCGTCGTCATAGGCGCCGCCCGAGCCGATCTTCGGCCCCTCGGGCGAATTCTGCACCGTCGTCCAGTTGGAGCGTACCTTCGCCGTGTTGCCGTCAAGCGTGATGACGATATTGGTCACGTGATGGATCGCGCGCGGGTTCTCGGTGCGGTGCGCGCGCAGCCCGGCGGCGAATTCGGCGATCGCTTTGCGGCCGGTCGCCTTGCCGAAAAACGTCTGCCAGGTGCCGTCCTCGGTGAACAGCGCCGCCATGTCGGCGAAACGCCCGTCGTCGAGCGCGAAGCAATAGCGCGCCATCACCTCGCGGATCGCGTCCTTTTCCTCCAGCACGACGGCCATGCGTTTTCCTCCCCAAGCATGCGGCGGGACTGTAGCATGGCGCAAAACCCGCCAAAGATGTGAGGAATCCACCATGCAGATCGAAGCCGCGATCTTCCGCAAACCGCACGAGCCCCTGACCATCGAAAAGATCGAGCTCGACGATCCGGCGCCGCGCGAAGTGCTGGTGCGTACCGTCGCGACCGGCGTCTGCCACAGCGACCTGCATGTCGTCGACGGGGTCGGGCGCTGGCCGCTCGACCGGCCGATCGTGCTGGGGCACGAAGGCGCCGGCATTGTCGAGGCGGTCGGCCGCGACGTCACCACCGTCCAGCCCGGCGACCATGTCGTCGCCTGCCTGAGCGGGTTCTGCGGCACCTGTCCGCAATGTCTCTCGGGTCACCCGAACGTCTGCAGCAACAGCATCGTCCAGCGCAAAGACAGCGAGAAGCCGCGCCTGTCGCTTGGCGGTCAGCCGGTGCGCCAGTTCATCAACATCTCGTCCTATGCCGAAAAGATGCTGCTGCACGAAAACTCCATCGTGAAGATCGATGCCGATATCCCACTCGACAAGGCCGCGCTGGTCGGCTGCGGCGTGCTGACCGGTGTCGGCGCGGCGCTCAGGAGCGCAGGGTTGGAGGCCGGTCAGACCGTCGCTGTTTATGGTTGCGGCGGGGTGGGGCTGTCGATCGTCCAGGGCGCGCGGATCGGCGGCGCGCGCCAGATCATCGCGATCGACCAGTTCGGCCAAAAGCGGCAGATGGCGATGCGCGTCGGCGCGACGCATTTCATCAATTCGAGCGAGACCGACCCGGTCAAGGCGGTAAGGGAGCTGACCGGCGGCGCCGGGGTCGATCACGCCTTCGAGGCGGTCGGCAACGCCAAGCTCTGTCGCCAGGCGGTCGAGAGCCTGGCGATCCGCGGCACCGCCACGATTGTCGGCGTGCTGCCGCCCGATGCGACGATCGAGTTTCCGTGGATGGCGCTGCGCCCCGAATGCAAGGTGCAGACCTCGCGCATGGGCTCGAACCGCTTCCGGATCGACATCCCGCATTATCTCGATTTCTACAAGCAGGGCCGGCTCGACCTCGACGCGATGGTCACCAAGACCGGCCGCCTTTCCGACATCAACGAAGCCTTCCGGGCGATGAAGGCCGGCGAGGTGGCACGCACAGTGCTAACGTTTGATTGAAATATTGTCTGATCTAATCTCTACATACGATAGTAGGTTTTCTTACGGAGGCCTACTATGCCGGACGGCAGCGAACGAAAATAATAGCGATCGCCTTGATCGCTGCCCTTTTCTACGTCCTCGCCTTCAAGAGGGCGCGACAGGAAGCTTGATGAATTTGATGTTGTGATGGTCGGCTACTACTTCGGGAATGGCAAAACCCCGCGAAACGGCGAAGGTTAGCGATGTCGGGTCCAATGGTCACGTCAACGGATCACGAGGTAGTGGGTCACTTTGATTGTAACAGACCGCAGAGGCAGGTTGACCGCTGATTTGCGATCCGCTCGTGCCATGCCATATTACAGGCATGACAGCACGAGACCGTTGGACAGTCGAGTTGCTTTGCCCGAAGTGCGGCACCTCTGGCGCGGCTAGGCTTTCGGAGGACGATGGCTATTCGTACCTACGGGGCAATCGCGGCACGAGTATCGATTCTGTGCCCGAGGGTTTCCGTTCACGCCGTGAGGCCAGCGCCATCAAGTTCGACTGCATCAAATGCGGCGGCGAGGCTGAGACGAAATGACAACCAAGCGTCTCCCGCGCCCGCGCGACCCGATCCAGCTCGGCAAACTCATCGTCGATATCGCGACCGGCCAAGTCGAGGAACCGGAAGAAACCAATACCGCCAAGCGCGCTCGGGGCGCTGGCGTCAAGGGAGGGCCGGCTAGAGCGGCGGCGCTTACTCAGGAACAGCGATCCGAGATTGCGCGCGTTGCGGCCACAGCTCGCTGGAAAAAAGGTCCCCCCTAGGCGGCTTTGTCGTTGCCTTCGTCGAGGCCACGGGCGATCTTCATTTCCTCGATGTCTTCTTCAAAATTGAATGATGTTTGTAGCGGGTCTTCATCGGGATGCGTTGCTGTGTAGTGCTCAATCTTCATAGCAAGGGCAAAACAGTCGTTGGCGATCTGTCTCCGCTCCCATTGTACGCCCTTCTCAACGTGGCTCCTGGGAGCTACATCAATATCAGCCCACTTGAATAGCGGCAGACCATCTTTCCCGCGCTCCCTAGCCGGAATAAATGCTCGGTATTTCCGGCCATCTTTATCAATCCGCACTTGCTCGCGCAGAACCTCGGCCATTTCGCGCGCAAAACTGGCGTCTATATCGACGGGCCGTGGCGCCCAAAGCCTCTTTGACCGTGCCCAGGCGCCAATGTCTCGCAAGTCGGTCGGATCGGCTGATACCTCTTTTTGGTACTGCTCCCAAATACTCAGCATATCCTCTTTATATTTGCTCACAACATCTTCTCCTTTAGTTGTCGACGGGAACTACATCGCCCCATCCGTCCATCATCATTGATCCACTCAAATTAGACCGTATTTTGACTAGATGCCTTCGAAGTAAATCGTACCTATTGACCATTTTTTGTATCTGCCCGACGGTGAGGCCTGGATGTATTCGCATACGTTTCGAAAACGCCAAAACATCCGTCTCAGAAAAAAATGGGTTTTTTCGAAGATAGAAAGACTTTAATTGATCGCGTGGAACGCAAAAGTCTGCCGCCTCTTCGTTAGCTATTTTTTCGTCATCGTTTAATGCGGTTACATTGAGCTCCATATTTTCGTCAATGACTATTTCGGCCGTGCCGTGCCCGTGGAGGGCGTGTGCGCACTCGTGGCGCAGCACGAACCAGAAATTGTCAATTCGGTCGAACCGAATAGACATGCCGATGACGGGGGAATGGCTGTCGAGCCAAAAACACACACCGTCAATTTGAGAGCCTGGAAGACACTCTACGACGACGAAACGGACACCAGCCTCGAATAACATTCGAGGGATATGCCGGATGGACTGCGGATCGTCTCGGAACTCCTTAAAGGCTTCAACTGTGTCTTTTAGAGTGGATGCCCTATAGGGCGGCGGATGCATTTCAAGAGCAATTTGTCGAACTCGAAACAGCCAAGCCAACTGCGCTGGTGGAATTTTTGAGTAATCCGTCTTCTTTGCAGAATGTGTGAGGTGGGGAACTTCGTCTAAAGTCTTAACTCCAAAGAAACGACAGACTTGATCTTCTAGCGACCCTTCTCCGAACTCCGGGTCGATCCAGCCTCGGCGTACCATTTCCCGAAGGGGATAGCGCGACAGAATGCGAGAGCGCGCGGTGATGCCGGGGTCGGGCCGATCAGCGTTGCGGACATCCCATTCAGCTTGAATGCGCGCGAAGGCCTCGGCGGGTTGATCAAGCGCCGCGCCAAGTGCGACCGCCATATTCTGACTGATGCTGCGCTTATTGTTGAGGATTTGGTTCACTGATGCCGTGGTGGTCCCCAACGCGAAGGCTAGGTCGGTCTGACTCCATCCCTTAGTATCCATTGCTGCACGAACCGCCTCGCCAGGCGTCTTTGCTGACTGATCCACAACTGCCTCGCCCGAATCCCCCGACGTTCTTTTCTCAAAGACACGCATCTTTGTCAAGTTTCTGTATTAACGCTTCTGTTAAAATGATCCATATGCTTGTCTTACGATGGCCGGTCGATTAAGATGAGGTCATGAATAAGCTCCCTACCGAACGCCGCGCCCAACTCCTCTCTATGATGGTTGAGGGCAATAGCATCCGTGCGATCAGCCGCATGTCCGGCGCGAGCAAGAACACGATCACTAAGCTGTTAGAGGATGCCGGCGAGGCGTTCACGGCCTATCAGGATCGCGTGTTTCGTAACCTCGACTGCAAGCGGCTCCAGCTCGACGAAATTTGGGCGTTCTCCTACTGCAAGCAGCGCACGGTGATGACCGCGAAGGCCGCGCCCGAAGACGCAGGCGACCTATGGACGTGGGTCGCGCTCGATGCCGATACCAAGCTGGTGCCGTCCTGGCGCATTGGCGACCGCAGCGGCACGACGGCTACCGAGTTTGTGTGCGATCTATCGAGCCGACTGGCGAACCGCGTACAGGTGACGACGGACGGCCATCGCGCTTACCTCGACGCGATCGATACAGCGTTCGGCATCGATGTCGATTACGCGCAGCTCATCAAGGTGTACGGCGAGGTTCCGCATCCTGCGGGTCGCTACAGCCCGGCGCAAATTCAAGGGACGAAGACGTTCTGCTGCCAGGGCAACCCGGACAAGCGGCATATCTCGACGAGCTACGTCGAGCGCCAGAATTTGACGATGCGCATGTCGATGAAGCGGTTTGCGCGTCTCGGCAACGGCTTCTCGAAAAAGGCCGAGAACCACGCTTATTCGGTCGCGATCCACTTCATGCACTATAACTTTGTGCGGATACACCAAAGCCTGCGCGTGACCCCGGCTATGGCCGCTGGTGTAACCGGCAAGCTGTGGTCGTTGACCGACATGGTACGGGTGATCGAGGATTGGGAAACGGAGCGCGCCGTAAAATTGGGCGATCGGCTTATCGGATGATCGA
Source organism: uncultured Alphaproteobacteria bacterium (assembly GCA_963712835.1). Lineage (GTDB taxonomy): Bacteria > Pseudomonadota > Alphaproteobacteria > ATCC43930 > CGMCC-115725 > DATARH01. The sequence goes on from CAVQJJ010000007.1 coordinate 381,566, forward strand.
AATTCTACGCCGCAACGTTGGGCGGATTGCTGAACGCATCGTTTTCAACGAGTTTGAGGCGCGTGGGTTTCGGGTTAGCGATCTCAATAGCGACGGTACGGCGGCTAATGCAGATTTGCTTGCTGTCTCACCAAATCAGACTTTACAGGTGCAGGTAAAAGGCGCTGCCAACAAGCCTACAGAAAGGTGGTGGGTAGGATATGGGTATTGCACCCAGGAGATGATTGATCGTACCGAGCCGGTATTTAATCGGCGAAAAAGCTTCTATACCGCAGATGTCGTTGTTTTAGTCGCGGTCAAGTCACCTAGAAATTACTCGTGTATCATCCTTCCGATAGGAAAAGCGAATGAGGCTGCGCAACTTAATCTCGACCATGATTACCGAATCCTAACTTCGAACCGGACAAGCTAAAAAACCGCATTTGATATGGACATACCTTGATCCGTCGCCCCATGAACGCAAAAAGGACGAACGACTTTTTCACGAGCGCACGATCCTTGCGGATCATCGAGACGAAAAAGGGTGGCTTGCTCTGTTACAATCAAAGTGACCCACTACCGATCACGATCACTTCGACGTCGCTATCCACGGCTGCCCAGGCGCGATCGGCGGTGACGGCGGCGCATCCTAGCTCTTTGGCCAGGGCCAGGCAGGCCCGGTCTCCGAGGGACAGGCCGAACTTCCGACTGGCGGCGCGGAATCCTGCCGCCCCGCGTGCCTGCATCTCGTCGAACGAAATGACACGCAAATTCAGCTCTGCGATGGAAGCGTTGATCGCCTCGCCGGGAATCCCCAGGTCGCACAGTCGGGTCAGAACTTCCGTCAGATTTACCGAGCTTATCGAAGCGCCGTTAAGGTCCGCCGGATTGAGCCGATGAATCGCCTCGCCCAGCAGCAAGGCAAGTACGGCGGACGCGTCAGCGACAATCATTCACGAGCGCCCTCGGCTCGGCGTTCATCGATGAATTCCTGCACGAGGTCGCGTCCCTTCGGAAGGTAGGGCGCGATGATGGCTTGTGCCCGCTTAACGGCTTGCTCACGGGTTCGCAGGTGCAGTTCTCCCTCTGCGGTGGTCTCGACAATTAACTCATCCCCTGGCTTCAGTCCTGCCGCCGCGCGACACTCCGCCGGAATAACAATGCGGCCCTGATGGTTCATTCTGGTCGTGGCCTGCATGGCAACACCCAAGTTAAGTGACATAAATATTTTCAGATGACACTCAATTCGTGAATGTCAAGTGTGTGAGCTTGCCCGAAGGCGGCCAGGGTCAATCCTCCGCCATGCCGGCCTCGGCGAGGCCGTCGTAAAACTTCGCGCGCGCCGCCAGCACGATTGGGTCGCTGCTTGGATTGGCGATCTCCTGCCGGCGACGCACCGTCGTGAGCGTATAGGCAGGCTCTTGAAAGTGCCGGTTGAACTCGGCAAGCGCTCGCGCGGCTTCCTCGCGTTTCCCGAGCAGCGCACAGGCGCTGATCAGATAAAGCCGGTTGTACCAAAGGTTGCTGCGTACCTGCACCGAGCGGTGCAGCCACGTGACTGCCTGCTCGTAATCGCCGACAAAGAAATTCGCCCGGCCGAGCACCCAGTAAAAGATGCCAATCGAGGGGTCATGCGGGTTGAGCCGCAGCGCGTGTTCGACCAGCGCCACCGCCTCCGCCGGGCGGCCGATCAGGGTCAGCGCGTTGCCCTTATGCGCGTAGGCGAGGGCGAAGTTCTGGTCGAGTTCGATGGCCTGGCTATAGGCTTCCAGCGCCGAATGGTAGTCGCCGCGGGCGCGATGGATGAGGCCGTAAACGAGATGCGCGAGCGCATTGGCGGGGTCGGTTAACAAGGCGTTGCGGATCGTTTCTTCCGCTTCGGCGATGGGGTCCTCGTCGGTCTGGTTCCAGCGGTTCAGGTAATCCGAGACGATGACCTCGGCGAGACGCGCCCGGGCTTCGGCCGATTTCGGGTCGAGCTCGATAGCGCGCCGCAGCATCTCCCGCACCACGAGCGTGTGCTCAGGCGCGACCGAGCCGAAAAACAGGCTGGTCGCGCGCAGCCGCAAGGCGAGGGCGTCGGGTTGCGGGTTGGTTTCGGCGCGGCGCCCTTCCACGCGCACCAGCTGAATGTACAGCGATGCCGCGATGCGGCCGGTTATCGTGTTTTCGATGCCAATCTGATCGGCGGCCTGGTGCTCGAAGCGATCTCCCCAGAGCTGCTCGCCGGAGGCGGCGTCGACCAGCTGGACGTTGGTCCGTATCAGCTTCCCGACATGTGCGATGCTGCCGATGACCAGGTAGCGCACGCCGAACTCCCGACCGATCTGCCGAATGTCAGGCAAGCTGTTTTTGCCGGCGGTGGCCGCCGCGATCACCGCCACGTCACGCATGTGCGACAGATCGACGGTGAGATCGGACGTCACCATGTCGGCGAGATAATCCTGTTGCGGGTCGGCGGTGGTGTTGCGGAACGGCAGCACCAGCAAGGACGGCCGCGCCGACGATCGAACGGACGCGATGGCCGACAGCGGGTCATGGTGCGGCGTTCCGGCCACCGCTTGTTCATTCACCGGGGCGATGAACCGCACGCCCTTGCGCATCAAGGTACGGACCACCGCTTGCGCCGAGCCGCTGTCCCCCACTGCGCGCCGCACGGCGTTGATCCGCGTGGTAATCGCCGAATCGGAAACGATTCGTCCGCCCCAGATCGCGGTGACGAGGTCGTCGCGCCTCACGACCCGGTCGCGGTTTTGCACCAGGTAGACGAGAAGGTCGAAGACCTGGGGTTCGAGCGCGATCGGCTCTCCCCGCCGGCGAAGTTCGCGGCGTTCGGTGTCGAGCAGATGATCGCCGAACTCGAAACGCACGCTGCTCTCCCGGCCCGACCGCCGCGATCGTAAGAAAAAATCAAGATCGCCTTAAGCGCAAATAAAGATGGCCCTCAAGCGGGATGTGGCCGTCCTCTCGATATCTCCCCACCGGCAGCCCTGGCCGGGCGCTTGGTGGAGGAGAACGAACATGAGTTCCCACCCTTCTCAAAAAGCCTGTTGCCGCCTTTGCGACCGTCGTGGTGTTGGCGGCGGCCGGTCTCAGCTTCTCGCCCGCGCTGGATGGCTCTTGCACGATCTGCATGGGTCGCGCGCAAGCGCTTCTGGCAGCATCGCCGATTGCCGGCGGGCCGAGCCTCGGTGCGATCGTCTTTATCACCGCCGTGCTTTTCGTCTCCGGCGTGGTGAGCGGCCTTGCCGGCTTTGCGTTCTCGGCGATCGCCGCATGCGTGCTCTGGCTACTGCCGCCGCTGCAGGCCGTGCCGCTGATCATGTTGCTGTCGACCTGCAATCAGGCGCTGTCGATCGGCAAGCTGCGTCGCGAGATCACGCTCCTGAGCACGCCCGAGCGAGAAGGTGCACTGCCCTACATCATCGGCGGATTGGCGGGCGTGCCGCTGGGTGTCGCGCTGCTGCGCGGTCTGCCGACGGATTGTTTTGCCTTTGGTCTCGGCCTTTTCCTGATCGTCTACAGCGCCTTCATGCTGATCATGCCCAGCTACGAGCGCATCGATATCTCCGGCTGGCGGCCGGCAAGCCTGGTCGGCGCCCTTGGCGGCGTTGTCGGTGGCTTTTCCGGGTTCGGCGCGTCGGTCCTCGTCGTTTATCTCGGACTGCGGAACGCCGACAAATCGACGGTTCGCGGCATCACCCAGCCCTATATCGTGGCGATGCAGCTGGTCTCGCTCGGCGTTCTCGTCGCTGTCGATCCGTCCATCTTCAACGCCTTCTTCTGGTTGCTGTGGGCCGTCACGCTTCCCGCTGTGCTGCTCGGCACAAATACCGGCGTCGCCCTTTATCGGCGGCTCAGCGACCACAATTTCCGCCGGGCGGTCCTGATCCTCCTGATCCTCTCGGGGGCCAGCCTCGTCGCCAAAGCGCTGATCTGAACCGACATCCGAAAGCGCGAGATGACGCCGTCGCTCGCGGTGGCGTCTCTCGCGCGGGACAGGAGGGTTCATCATGACCAAGAATGTCCGACTGAACTGGATTGCTGAGGCCGAGGCGCGCCGTTTCGAAGAGTCGGTCATGATCCAGCACGGTCTCTCCGAGCCCACTGCCGGCGTGATCCTCGCCGAGGCCAGGACGAGGCAGCGCCATTGGGTGCGCCGGCTGGTGGCGCGTCTCGCCGCGGGGCCAAGGCCTGCACGTCCGTCGGCGGTCCGGGTTTGGCCTGATTAGAGGACCCGCTGACGCGAGACACGCTTTGCGGCGCGGCGCGCTGCGGGTAAGCTTTGGGCAAATACTGGAGGAACAGCCATGCCCATGATCGACATGCACGCCCATTGGCGCCCGTCCGAAGCCGCCGACGCGCTGCGCGCACGCTCCCGCGAACCGCGCATCCTCAAAAACGACGACGGCGTCGAAGTGCTGAAGGCCCCGCGCATGGGTGAGCAGGCGCTCGCCCAGGCATTCGACGAGGTCGAGTTTCATCTCGCGCGCATGGATCGCCAGGACGTGGGAACGAGCGTGCTGTCGCTGCTCGGCTCGTTCTGCTGGGTCGAATCCCAGCCCTTGGATGTATCGGGGCCGCTCTGCCGCAAGGTCAATGATGGCTTGTCGACAATCTGCCAAAAGCATCCCGGCCGCTTCGCCGCGTTCGCCGCGTTGCCGTTGACCGACATGGAAGCCGCCGCAGCCGAGCTGGAGCGGGCACTGGACCTCCCGGGTGTCGTCGGCGCCCAGCTTCCCGGCAACTATTTTCTCACCCGCAAGGACGCCGAGTCCGTCCGCCCGCTGTTCGAGGTCGCCAATCGCCGCCACGCGACGCTCTTCATCCATCACGGCCCGCGGCCGGGCGACGCCTTCCCGAAGGTCGGCGGCGACACCGACAATGCGCGCCGACGCAACGGCACGCTCGATATGCAGGCGAGCCTTTCTTCGGTGATGGTGACTCTGTGCCTCACAGATGTGCTTGCCGATTACCCGAACGCGACGGTCGTCGTGCACAATCTCGGCGGTAACATCCCCTACGAGATCGAGCGCATGGACCATCGCTGCCTGCTTGATACCCCCAACGAGGAGCTGCCGTCGTCGCGCTTCCGCAGGGCCAAGGTGTTCGTCGATTGCAACTCGTTCGGACCGCATTCGATCGAGGCGGCCGTGCGGCTTTACGGCGCCGAGCGCATCGTCTGCGGCACCGACGGCACCGAGTTCGGCACCGACTGGACGCGCAAGGCGCTGGCCGAGGCGGATATCGGCGACGCGGCGCGCGAGCAGATTTTGCACGGCAACGCCGCGGCCCTGCTCGCCCGCGCGATGAAGCCCGCGGCGCAGCTCGCCGCGGAGTAATCCCCACTGCCCGGCCGGGCAGATTGCGGCGCGGCGAGAAGGAGTACGCCGATGCTCAAGACTACGCGCGACATGGTGATGCCGACCGCGATCACCGGCTCCTACCCGCGCCCGCTGTGGTACGACCAGAACCTCGACGGCCGCTCGTTCAAGGCGGCGATGGGCGATTCGATGTTCCGCGAGCAGTATCTCGACGCCGTTGCCGCGGTCATCAACGCGCAGGAAGCCGCCGGACTCGACATCGTCACCGATGGCGACAGCCGGTTCGACCTCAATGTCGGCGGCAAGTCGTGGTTCTTCTACCCAATCGAACGGCTGACCGGGATCAGCGGCCACCGCTCGACGTCGCGCGGCTGGATGGGCCGTCACGGCTTGAAGCCCGGTCATATCCTTTGGGAGGTGCAGGAGGCCTACCAGCCGGCGATCGTTCGCGAAAAGCTTGGCCGCGGCCCGCTCGAATACGCTTCGATCTGGCAGGTCGCGCAACGCCTCACCGACAAGCCGGTCAAATTCGGCGCGATCTGCGGGCCGGGCATCGCTTCGATGCTATGGGACGAGCATTACCAGGACGACAAGGCGCTGGTGCTCGACCTGTGCGACATCATGAACGCAGAGTTTCGCGAGCTTGCCGCCGCCGGCTGTCCGCTGATCCAGGTCGAAGAGCCGCGTCATCACGGCATGACGACGCGGCCCGATACCTCCGACAAGGACCTCGAATTCCAGACCGAGGCGTTCAACCGCCAACTGGTCGGGGTCGACGCCGAGATCTGGGTGCACACCTGTTGGGGCAACCCGAACCAGCAGCGCGTCTATTGGGAGGTGCCGAGCTATGAACGCGCGCTCCCCCACCTGCTGCAGCTCAATTGCGACGTGTTGACCTTCGAGGCGTGCAGCAGCAACGGCAAGGAGCTGGCGCTGTTCGGCAAATACAAGACCGACAAGAAGATCGGCATCGGCGTCATCAACCACTGCAACACCGTGGTCGAACCGCCCGAGCATGTCGCCGACCTGATCCGCCGCGCGCTCGAGTACATCCCGCCGGAGCGGCTGGTCGTCACCACCGATTGCGGTTTCGGCCGCGAGGGGCTGTCGCGGCGCATCGCCTATTACAAATGCGTCTCGCTGGTCGAGGGCACCAACATCGTGCGCCGCGAACTGGGCCTTCCCGAGGCGCGGGTGCGCGCCGCCGACCCGTCACTCTATTTCGCCAGTGTCGATGAGGCCGCCACCGCCAAGCGCGGCGCGCCGCAGTAAACTTTAAACCCACCCGGCATGGGCCGGAACCCATGCTTCAGTTACCCGACAGGCGGATGAATGAATGGGTCCCGGCTTTCGCCGGAATGGACCAACAAGTTCACGCACGTGCCTTTGCCCGCCGCTCGGGGAACAGGCCCAGCAGCCCCTCGCGTGACGCGGCGCACACGCCGCGTTCGGTGATGAGCCCGGTGACGAGCCGCGCCGGGGTTACGTCGAAGGCCGGATTGGCCGCCGGGCTGCCCTCCGGGGTGAGCCGCACCTCAACCCGCGCGCCCGCGTCCGTCCAGCCGGCGATATGCGTCACCTCGCGCTGGCTGCGCTCCTCGATCGGGATGGCGTCGCCGTCGTCGAGCGACCAGTCGATCGTCGGCGAGGGCAGCGCGACGTAGAACGGCACGTCGTTGTCGCGCGCCGCCAGAGCCTTGAGATAGGTGCCGATCTTGTTGGCGACGTCGCCGTTGCCGGTGGTGCGGTCGGTGCCGGTGATGCAGAGATCGACCCAACTCTGCCGCATCAGATGGCCACCGGCATTGTCGGCGATCACCGTGTGCGGCACGCCGTGCTGCAAAAGCTCCCAGGCCGTGAGGCTGGCGCCCTGGTTGCGCGGGCGGGTCTCCTCGACCCAGACATGCACCGGAATCCCGGCATCGTGCGCGTGGTAGATCGGCGCCAGCGCGGTACCCCAATCGACCGTCGCCAGCCAGCCGGCGTTGCAATGGGTAAGAATTTGGGCCGGGTCGTCGCGCCCTTTGCGTTGCCGAGCCGCTTCAATCAAGGGAAGCCCATGCTCGCCGATCGCGCGGTTGATCGCGACATCCTCGTCGGCGATCTTGGCGGCGCGGGCGAAAGCGGCGGCACGCCGCCGCGTTGCCTCCAGCGGTAGCAGTGCGTGCCGCATGTCGTCGAGCGCCCAGCGCAGATTGACCGCGGTCGGCCGGGTCGCGGCCAGCGTCTCGACAGCTTGATCGAGCGCCCCGTCCGACGGATCATGGGCCATGGCGAGAGCCATTCCGTAAGCCGCGGCCGCGCCGATGAGCGGCGCGCCGCGTACCGCCATGTCCTTGATCGCGCGCGCAGCATCGTCGAGCGTTTCGAGCCGCGCGATGACCAGTTCATGCGGCAGCAAACGCTGGTCGATGATCTCCACCGAGCCCCCGTCTTCGGCGAGCCAGATGGTGCGCATCTTGCGGCCGTTGACGTTCATGACCTCAGCCTTGAATTTCGTCTTCCCCGCGAAAGCGGGGGAGACGCTGAAAATATATGCGCCGCTGCTTCATCTTTTTTCGCCACCAAGCACCCTAGCCGCGACCGCGTCGAGCCGGGCGATGAGCCCCGGGTCGCGCGCGGCGGGCGCGGTGATCAGCGCGTGGTCGAGCGCATGCCGGCAGCCGTGCCGGCACGCGCCCTCATGCCCCCCCAGCAGCGGCACGACGCTCTTCACCAGCGCCTTGGCCTTTTCGGCATTGGCGAACAGCACCTTGAGGATCGCATCGACCGTCACCGCGTCGTGGCCGGGATGCCAGCAATCGTAATCGGTGACCATGGCGACCGTCGCGTAGCAAATCTCCGCCTCGCGGGCGAGCTTCGCCTCGGGCATGTTGGTCATGCCGATCACGTCGCAGCCCCAACTCCGGTAGAGGTTGCTCTCGGCGAGGGTCGAGAATTGCGGCCCCTCCATGACGATGTAGCTGCCGCCGCGTTTGATCGAAATACCGGCCGTGCCGCCCGCCGCGGCGAGCGCGTCGCCGACCCGCCCGCAGACCGGGTGCGCCATCGACACGTGCGCGACGCAACCGGCGCCAAAAAAGCTTTTCTCGCGCGCGAAAGTGCGGTCGATGAACTGGTCGACCAGCACGAAATCGCCCGGCGCCAGGTCTTCGCGCAAGCTGCCCACCGCCGACAGCGAGACGATATCGGTGACGCCGCAGCGCTTCAGCGCGTCGATATTGGCGCGGAAGTTGATGCCCGAGGGCGGCAACTTATGCCCGCGCCCGTGCCGCGGCAGGAAGACGACCGGCTGCCCGCCGAGACGGCCAAAGCAGAACTCGTCCGAAGTCTCGCCGAACGCACTCGTCACCCGCCGCCACGCGACGTCGGTGAGCCCCTCGATCTCGTAAAGCCCGCTGCCGCCGATAATGCCGATGACCGTTTCCATCATCGGCCCATCTTAGCAGATCGGCGCGATGCTAGTCCTCGCCGGCCTGGATGGTCGGGTGTTGATGCAGCGAGGCCCAGATCCGGCGCTTCGCGGCATAAAACACGCCCGCCATAACGACCAGGAACAGGATCACCTTGGCGCCCATGCGGTGCCGCTCGTTGAGGTTCGGCTCCGATGCCCAGGAGAGGAAGGACGCCACATCATGCGCCATTTGCGGGATCGTCGCCTTGGTGCCGTCCGCGTACTGAACCTGGCCGTCGGCGGTGAGCGGCGGCGGCATCGCGATCTGATGGCCGGGGAAGTACTCGTTGTAGTGCATGTTCGGCTGCATCTTGAAGTCGGCCGGCGCGTCCTTGAAACCGTTGAGGAGCGCGTAGACGTAGTCGGGCCCGCCCTCGCGCTCCTTGACGATCAGCGACAAATCCGGCGGCAACGCGCCATTTTCCGCCGCCCGCGCCGCCTGGTCATTGGCGAACGGGCCGGGGATCGGGTCGGACGGCTTTGCCGGGCGCTGATACATCTCGCCCTGGTCGTTCGGGCCGTCGGTGACCTGATACTGCGCGGCGATGCCCTTCACTTGGTCTTCGCTGTAGCCGATATCGGTCAGGTCGCGGAAGTAGAGGTGCTTGACCGGATGACAGGCGGAGCAGACCTCCTTGTAGACCTGGAAGCCACGCTGCAGCGCCGCCTGGTCGTAGGTGCCGAACACACCTTCGAACGACCATTCCTGATGCGGCAGCTTTGGCGTTTCGGCTTCCTGGGCGCGGGCGACGCCGATCGTTCCGGCGGCGAGCGCCCCGGCGGCAGCAACGGCGAAAACGAACTTGCGCATGTCAGTTTCCCCCACCCGCGGGCGCCGTCCCGAGCACCGCGGCGCCGATGCTGGTCGGCAGCGGCCGCGGCCGCTCGAGCTTGCCGAGCAGCGGGAACAGGATCAGGAAGTGGAAGAAATAGTAGAAGGTCGCGCACTGACCGATGACGACGATCGAGCCCTGCGGCGGATGCGCGCCGACATAGCCGAGGGTGAACACGTCGATCACCAAGAGCCAGAACACCCATTTGTAGATCGGCCGGAACATCGCGCTGCGCACCCGCGAGGTATCGAGCCAGGGCAGGAAGAACAGCACGATGATCGACGAGAACATCAACATGACGCCGATCAGCTTGCTCGGGATGCCGAGCACGTTGAACGTCATCGACCGCAGGATCGCGTAGAACGGCAGGAAGTACCATTCGGGCACGATGTCGGGCGGCGTCTGCAGCGGGTTGGCGGGGATGTAGTTCTGCGGGTCGCCCAGCGCGTTCGGCAGGTAGAACACGAAGATCGAGAAGAAGATCAGGAAGACCATCAACCCGAACATGTCCTTGATGGTGTAGTAGGGGTGAAACGGGATCGAATCCTGCGGCCCCTTGCTGTCGATGCCGAGCGGGTTGTTCGAGCCGTGCGTGTGCAACGCGACGAGGTGCAGCCCGACCACCGCGACGATGATGAACGGCAGCAGATAATGCAGCGAGAAAAAGCGGTTGAGCGTCGGGTTGCCGACCGTGAAGCCGCCCCATAGCAGCGTCACGATCTTCGAGCCGATCACCGGGATCGCCGAGAACAGATTGGTGATGACCGTGGCGCCCCAAAAGCTCATCTGGCCCCAGGGCAGCACGTAGCCCATGAACGCCGTGGCCATCATCAAGAGCAGGATGATGACGCCGAGCATCCATAGCAGCTCGCGCGGGTACTTGTACGAGCCGTAATAGAGGCCGCGGAAAAGATGGATGTAGACGATCATGAAGAACATCGACGCGCCGTTCATATGGATGTAGCGCAGGAGCCATCCATAATTGACATCGCGCATGATGCGCTCGACCGAGTCGAACGCCATGGTCGCGTTCGGCGTGTAGTACATCGCCAGCACGATGCCGGTGACGATCATGATCACCAGGATGATCCCGGCGAGCGAGCCGAAATTCCACCAGTAGTTCAGGTTGCGCGGCGTCGGGTACTCGTAGAGCTCGTGCTCCATCTGCGCGACGAACGGCAGCCGGTAGTCGATCCAGCGGATGATCCGGCTGGTGCGGCCGGTTCCGGTTACGGGCATGGCGTGTCCTAGCCGATCGTGATCTTGGTGTCGGAGGCGAATTTGTACGGCGGCACCAGCAAATTGGCCGGCGCCGGTCCCTGGCGGATGCGCGCGGACGTATCGTACATCGAGCCGTGGCACGGGCAGAACCAGCCGCCGTAAAGGCCGCGGTCGTCGCCTTGCTTCTGGCCCAGCGGAATGCAGCCGAGATGGGTGCAAACGCCGACGACGATCAGCCATTCGGGCTTCTGCACGCGATCCGAATCCTTTTGCGGGTCGCGCAGGGTCGAGATGTCGACCTCGCCGGCCGCCTTGATCTCGGCCGGCGGGCGGTGGTCGATGAACACCGGTTTGCCCTGCCAGGCGACCGTCAGCCGCTGACCGAGTTGGACCGGCGCCAAATCGACGTCGGTCGTCGACAGCGCCAGCGTGTCCTTCGCCGGGTTCAACGTGTCGATAAACGGCCAGATCGCGGTCGCCAGACCAACCACCCCGAGCGCCGACGCGGTCAAGGTCAGAAAATCGCGCCGCGTCTCGGCGTCATGGCCGTGAACCTGCGATTGCGCCACATCCGACATGCGAAACCTCTTGAGGCAGCCGCCATCTCCCGGCAGCCGGAGAAACCGCAAGCTACAGCGTTGAAGAACCCGAACTATGCGACAGACTGCCGCATAAATCGGCAAGGTACTATACGCGATCCGGCGATGTCGCTCGCGCGTTCTTTTTGCAACCCCAGGGAAACTCGTATTGCGTCTCGCGCTCTATGAACCCGACATTCCTCAAAATACCGGGGCGTTACTGCGTTTGGCGGCGTGTTTTGGGGTCGGCGTCGATCTGATCGAGCCGTTCGGCTTTCTCTATGACGACCGGCGGCTTCGCCGCGCGGCGCTCGATTATGCCGCACTCGCCGAGGTCGCCCGGCACCCGTCCTGGGCCGCGTTCGTCGCGGCCCGCCCACCGGAATCGCGGCTGGTGCTGATGACCACTTCGGGCAGCGTGGCGCTCGACCGGTTCGCCTTTGCCCCCGCCGACACGATTCTCCTCGGCCGCGAGAGCGCGGGCGTCCCGGCGCAGATTCACGCGGCCGCCGATGCGCGCGTCCTCATCCGCTTGCGCCGCGCCGCGCGATCGCTCAACGTCGCGCAGGCCGGAGCGATCGCGCTCTACGAGGCGCTGCGCCAGACCGGCGGATTGCCGCCAGCATGATTTCTGCCGGATGACCGGGACCATGGCCGAAACAAACGATCGTCGCGATGAAGCCGCTGCTTGGTTCGCGGTATTGCGCGATCGGCTTTGCGCCGAATTCGAGGCGATCGAGGCCGAGGCCGGCTCGCCGGCGCGGTTCGAGCGAAAGGATTGGGAGCGGCCGGGCGGTGGCGGCGGCACCACGGCGGTCATGAAAGGCCGTATCTTCGAAAAGATCGGGGTCAACGTCTCGGTCGTCCACGGCGAGTTCGCGCCGGAATTCCGCAAGGAGATTCCCGGCGCCGACGAAGATCCGAGCTTCTGGGCGGCGGGAATCTCCCTGGTGTCGCACCCCTGCTCGCCGCTGGCGCCGGCGGCGCATATGAACACGCGGCACATCGTGACCCGCAAGGCGTGGTTTGGCGGCGGCGCCGATCTGACGCCGATCTATCCCGACGAGCCCGCGGCCGCCGAATTCCACGCCGCGCTGAAAGGCGCCTGCGACGCCTACGCGCCCGACGCCTACGCCAAATACAAGAAATGGTGCGACGAGTATTTTTTCCTGCCGCATCGCGGGGAGGCGCGCGGCGCCGGCGGTATCTTCTTCGATTATCTCGACGGTGGCGATTTCGATCGCGATTTCGCGTTCGTGCGGGGGGTGGGCGAGGCGTTCCTCGCTGCGTATGCGCCGGTGGTGCGGGCGCGGATGGGCTCGGCCTGGACGGAGGAGCAGCGCCGGCACCAGCTTGTGCGCCGCGGCCGCTATGTCGAGTTCAACCTGCTCTACGACCGCGGCACGCGGTTCGGACTCAGGACCGGCGGCAATGTCGAGGCGATCCTGATGTCCCTGCCGCCCGAGGCCGCTTGGCCTTAGCGCCGGAACGCTAATCTCGGCTCAGCGTTGGGCAGGACATGACCATGGTCAACGCCAACGACCGCGAAACGCTCGAACAAGCCTATCCCGCCGAGGCGTTTGCCAGCGATGCGGCCCAGAACGAGCCGGCTGCGGCCACATTGCACCGCGGCGTCCGCATTGGTTCTGCGCCGGATGCCGCCGGCTGGTTCGAGCTGGAGCCTGCAACACGCCATGCCGGCGAGCCGGAGACCCCGAATTTTCTGGCACCGGCGCAGGCCGCCAGACACGCGCAATTTCTTGACGACATCGTCGCCGCCGCCCGCCGCTTCGGCTACCGTGCCGAAGAATCGCCTGGGCCAGGCGATGCGCGGATCAAAGGGCTGCGGCAGTAAGTAAGCGGGTTTAAACCTGCTGGATCGCCGACAGCAGCCACTGCCCGCCGCGCCGGCGGACGAAAGTCCACATCTCTTCCGATTCGGTCGGTATGCGCGGGTCGCCCGCGACGAGCGCACCAGGGGCTGCCGGCGCCGCGCCGATCCGTACCGTATAGTCGAGCGCTGTCCACCGCATATGGGCGGTGGCGTATTCCATGTCGCTCTCTTCCCAGCTCTCGGTCAGCTCAGCTTTGACCAGGGTGACGTTGGAGACGCGGTTCTCGACGCCCTGGCTCGCGTTACGCGTCAGCTCCTGCGAGAAATAGCTCAGCATCTCGGGCGTCATCAGCTGGCGCATCTGGCCGAGATCGCCGCGCCCCCACGCCTCCTGCACCGCCGCATGCAGCGACTGGAAGGCGTTGAGGTCGGCGTCGCCGACATAGACATCGCGGCCGCGATAGCGGTTCTGCGCCGGCGCCGCCGCGGCGCCGACCGAGCGCGGCATGCCCATTCCGCCGCTCGTCACCCCGAGCCCGCCAGACATCAGCCGGAACAGGAAGCCGATCAACAGGCCGATGATCAACAGACTGAACAGCCCGCCCAGCATGTGGCCGAAGAACCCGCCGCCGAACAGCATCGAGCCGAGAAAGCCGCCGAAAATGCCGGTGAGGAACGGGTGGCGCGAGAAGAAGCTGCCGCCGCCATAACCGTAGCCCGAACCGTACCCGGCCGATGGGGTCTCCATCGTGCGGCTGAGCGGCGAGGCGCCGTTATTCTCGAAACTGCGCAGGCCGCGGCTGCCGAAGCTCGACCCGCTGCTGCCAAAGCTTGATCCGGCGCGTGCGTCGGCGACGCCCGGCGTCAGCGCCAGCGCCAGGCTGAACAGCAGGGCCGCGATAAGGCGCCACCGACCGCTGCGCTGTGTGGGTTGTCTCATCATCGGCATATCCACCCGCGAGCCGCTATTGCGCGCCTCATATGGGGTGTCGAAGGGCTTTGCAACAGCATGGCGCAAGCTGTCTCGCTTTAAGGTTGCCTCGGCCGCATGTCGCCTTCGCTTGATCGGCGCGGCATGCATCCCCAAATAAACAAGGCCGTCGGGTGCCGAACCGGGTCCGGCGGGGTTGTCTCGCTCAGTGAGGAGAAGCCGCCATGGCACGTTTGTCCTTGTTCAATTCCCCGCTCCTGTTGGGGTTCGACCATTTCGAGCGGGCGCTCGACCGGGTCAGCAAGGTGTCGAGCGACGGGTATCCGCCTTACAACATCGAGCAGATCGGCGAGAATTCGCTGCGGATCACGCTGGCCGTGGCCGGTTTCGCGATGAGCGACCTCAAGCTCACGGTCGAGGACAACCAGCTTGTCGTGCGCGGCAAGCAGACCGATGACGACAGCCGCGTCTACCTGCACCGCGGCATCGCCGCGCGCCAGTTCCAGCGCTCGTTCGTGCTGGCCGAGGGCATCGAGGTGCGTGGCGCCTGGCTCGACAATGGGTTGCTGCACATCGAGCTGACGCGCCCGCAGATCGAGGCCCGCGTGCGCACGATCGAGATCAAGGACGGCGCCGGCACGGCCGACCCGATCGAGTTGATGCGAACCGCTCCGACCCTGGTGCGTTCGTCGAAGTAGTTGGCGCGAAAATGGCGTGTCCCCGCCCAGGGTTTTGGGCCGGGGACTTAACCGCCTGCCGGCCGGCGCGACGCCGGGGCAGGGGGAGGTTGAGATGCAGACTGCGGAAACACTGCGGCAGATGACCGCGAACGATCTGGCGATGCTTGGCGTGCAGGACATCGCCTATGTAAAGCCCGTCGTCGTCGACGGCACCGCCGGCTACGCGATCCACGCCGCCGACGGCACGCAAATCGCGCTGACCGGCAATCGCGACATCGCCTTCGCGGTGGTGCGCCAAAACGAGCTCGAGCCCGTCAGCGTGCATTAACCGGTCGTCATTGCGAGAAGCGCAAAGCGCGACGAAGCAATCTCCCGCCGGTACGCATTCCGCGCGAGATTGCTTCGCTCCGCTCGCAATGACGCCTTTGGGTTACCCTGCCGCGCCTTCAGTCAGCAGCGCATAGAGCGCATCGGCGCTGTTGGCGCCGCGCAGCTTCCCGCAGGTCGCCTTGTCGCGCAACAGGCGCGAGATGCGGGCCAGGGCCTTCAGGTGCTCGGCGCCGGCCTCGCTGGGCGCCAGCAGCAGGAACACCAGGTCAACCGGCTGGTCGTCGATTGCCTCGAAGGGCACGGGCCGCTCGAGCCGCGCGAACATGCCGTACAGCCGGGTGAGCTCAGCCAGCCGGCAATGTGGGATCGCGACGCCGCTGCCGATGCCGGTGGTCCCCAACCGCTCGCGCTCGGCGAGCGCGTCGTAAATGCGCTTGTCGGCGATGCCGGTCATCGTCGCGGCGCGCCGCGCCAGTTCTTGCAGCACCTGCCGCTTGGTCGGCGCCCGCAGCTGGGCGACGGCGTGTGGCGTCAGCAAATCGGCGATGTCTACGCTGGTCTGCTGGCCAATATCAGCCATGCCGCGGCTCCAACCGGCTCATAGCGCCATCAGCTTGTCGCGCCGGCGCTGCACCGACGAGGGGATGCGCATCGCCTCGCGGTATTTGGCGACCGTCCGGCGGGCAATGTCCACTCCTTCCGCCTGCAGCAGCTCGACGATCCGCTCGTCGGACAGCGTGTTCGCCGCCACCTCGCGGTCGATCAGGTGACGGATGCGGAAGCGCACCGCCTCGGCCGAATGCGCCTCGCCGCCGCGCGAGGCGGCGATCGCCGAGGTGAAGAAGTATTTCAATTCGAACAGCCCGCGCGGTGTCGCGATATACTTGTTGGTGGTAACGCGGCTGACCGTGCTTTCGTGCATGCCGATCGCGTCGGCGATGTCGCGCAGAATCAAAGGTCGCAGCGATTGGACGCCGTGGCGAAAAAATCCGTCCTGCTGCTCGACGATCTCGGTGGCGACCTTGAGGATCGTCGTGGCGCGCTGGTGCAGCGATTTCACCAGCCAGTTTGCCGCCTGCAGCCGGTCGGTCAGGTAATCGCGCTCGCCCTTGCTGCGCGCCGCGCGGCTGATCCGCGCGTAATAGCGGTTGTTGACGAGCACGCGCGGTAGCGTGTCGGCGTTCAGTTCAATGATCCACCCGCCATCGGGCTGCGCGCGCATCAGGATGTCGGGGACGATTGGCTGCGCTTGCGGCGCGTCGAACGCGAGACCGGGCCGCGGGTCGAGCGACTTGATCTCGGCGATCATGTCGGCGAGGTCGTCGGCGTCGATGCGGCAGAGGCGCAGCAGCGCCTGCGCGTTGCGTGCCGCGAGCAGCGGCAGATTATCGAGCAGCGCCTGCATCGCCGGGTCGAGGCGATTGCGGTCACGCAATTGCAGGGCCAGGCATTCCGCGAGGTCGCGCGCGAACACCCCCGGCGGGTCAAGTTCCTGCAGCCGCGCCAGCACCGGCTCGACGCGTTGTGGCGGGCAGCCGAGCCGTGCCGCGATCTCGGCGAGATCGGTGCGTAGATAGCCTGCCTCGTCGAGTTGATCGAGCAAGTAGACCGCGATCACCCGGTCGGTCTGGTTCGGCAGATCGGCGCCGATCTGTTCGAGCAGATGGTCGCGCAGGCTCTGCGGTCGCGCCGCGGCGCGGTCGAGCCCCGGTAGGTCGTCGCCATCGGCCGAACCGTTGCGCATGCGCCAGGGCTGGTTGTCGCCGCCGAAATCGCTTGAGCTGTAATCGGTTGAGCCGTCACCGTCGACGCCGCGCGAGGCGTCCCAAGTTTCGGCTGCTTCAGCGGTAAATTCCCCCGCCGGCTGGGCCGTGATGGTCGCACTCACCTGCAGCTCGCTGTTGGTCGCGCTGCCGTTTATCTCGGCGCCGTTAGGCTCGGCGATCGCGGCGCCGTCCTCGCCGTCGCCTTCGGTGCGCTCGAGCAGCGGGTTCTGTTCGATCTCGGTGTCGATGTAGTCGGCCAGTTCAAGATTCGACAGCTGCAGCATCTTGATCGCCTGCTGCAGCTGCGGAGTCATCACCAGCGCTTGCGTCTGGCGAAGCTCCAACCGTTGTGAAAAACCGATCCTGTTCAACCCGATGCTCCAGTGGGAGCGGGCTTATAGGCTGAATCTTTCGCCCAGGTAAACGCGGCGTACATCGGCGTCGGCGACGATCTCCTGCGGCGCGCCCTCCATCAGGACGCGGCCCTCATGCAAGATATAGGCCCGATCAACGATCTGAAACGCTTCTCGTACGTTGTGGTCGGTGATCAACACACCGATTCCTCTGTCTTTCAGGTGCTTCACTAAGTCGCGGATGTCGTTCACCGCGATGGGGTCGATGCCGGCGAGCGGCTCGTCCAAGAGGATGAAATGCGGCTGGGTCGCGAGCGCACGGGCGATCTCGCAGCGCCGCCGCTCACCGCCCGACAGCGCCATCGCCGGCGCGCGGCGCAGATGGCTGATCGAAAACTCGGCCAGCAGCGAATCCAGCATGTGCTCACGCTTTTCGGAGTCGGGCTCGGCGACCTCGAGGATCGCGCGGATGTTCTGCTCGACCGAGAGGCCGCGAAAGATCGAGGCCTCTTGCGGAAGGTAGCCGATTCCCATGCGGGCGCGGCGGTACATCGGCAGGATCGTGATGTCTTCACCGTCGAGGCTTACCGTGCCGGTGTCGGACGCGATAAGACCGGTGATGATGTAGAAGCAGGTCGTCTTTCCGGCGCCGTTCGGCCCGAGGAGCCCGACCACTTCGCCGCGCTGCACCGACACGTTCACATCACGCAGCACGACGCGCCGCTTGAAGCTCTTGCCCAGCCCGCGTCCGGTGAGGCCCTTGTTGTCGGCGACGAGCCGCGGCCCCGCGCCCGGCCCGGCGCCGGAAGCGGGCGGCGCGTAGGATGGGCCGATCCATTGCGGCACGAAGCCATCGGGAAAGAACGGCTCCTCGCCGCGATTTGTCGGATCGTCGCCGTGCATCGTCTATTTCTTGCCCTGGCCGGTGACGTCCTGCTTGACGAACAGACCCTGCACGCGCTGGCGCGTGCTGCCGGGCAAAGTCGAGGCCGGCATGATCCGGCTGATGTTTGTCTTCATGTCCATGACGGCGTATTGCCCAGTGACGACGTCGGTGCCGCGGGTAACCGTGACATTGCCGAGCAATGTGCAGATGTCGGTAACCGCGTTATATACGCCGTAATCGCCGCGGCCGATATCCGGCCCGTTGACGACCACCACGTGACCCTGCGCGTCGATTCGGTTGATCTTCAATTCGTCGCCATCGGATGCGGCCCGCGGCGATCCGGGAGCGGCCGGCGTTGCCGCGGCGGTCTTCGCCTCCGGCGGCGCGGGCTTCGCCGATTGACCCGGCGCGGCAGCCTGCTGTTGGGACGGCACCTTGACCATGTAGGCGGTCAGGACGTCGGCTTTGATGGTTCGGCCGCCCTGGCGCACCGCGACCGCGTTACCGCGGGCGATGGCGATCTGCTTCTGGTCGTACCACTCAAGCGCGTCTTTCGCGGTGATAACGTCGGTCGCGGTCGTCATCTTGAGCGCCTTGCCGGTGACGATGCCGATGCCCTGATCCATGTCGTAGTCGGCATGGTCGCCGACGACGGTGCGGCTGTCGCGGGTGATCACGACATTGCCGTCGGCCTCGATGCGGTAGATTTCGCTGTTGTTCTCGCTGTTGGCGGCGTTGGCGTTGGGTCCGCCGGTCTTGCGATAATGGGCGATCAGCGTGTCAGCCTTGATCGTCGCCGGGCCGCGTGTCCCGACGGCATTGCCGCGGGCGATATAAAGCTGCTGATTCTGCTGCCACTCGATGCCATTGTCCGCCTGGATATTGATCGGCGTGCCGTTGTCGGTAGGGCCAAGCTGCGCCCGCGCCAAATCGGCCGGCAGCAACACCAGGCCGGACCCCAGCAGCAGCACCGCTAACCGCAAGCCTCGCATGGTCATCCCGGTTTCTTCGTCGCCGGCTTGGGATGGGCGGGCACCTTGCTGGCGTGGTGCGGCGCCGGCTTGCCCTTAGCGGGTTCGGGGTGATGCTCCGTCTTCGGCTCGACTTTCGCCTCGATCTGTGCCGCGGCCTGAGCGACCGGCGCCGGCACGCCAACCGCAGGGGCATGGCTCGCCGCCGCGCCAGGCGTCGGCGCCGCCGGTTTGGTGCCGTCGAGCGTCAGGTCGGAGCGGCCGGTGAAAATGACGATGTCCCCCTTGTCGATGACTCGAAACCCTTGAGCGGTGATATCGCCCTGCGGCCCGTGACCTTCAACCGGGTCATGCCCCTCGGCGGCATCGTTGGCGGCATCGAGCCGGGCCGAATTGGTGACAAAGGTCGAGCCGTTCTCGTGATGCACCGTCACCTTGCCGAATACGTCGAGAAACTGGGTTTGGGTCTGATAGACGCCATTTTCACCCGAGACGACGATCTTGGCGCCGCTATGGCTTTGCAGATCAGCGGCCGGGGAATCGAGCGACATCACATCGTCGCGCTGCGGCACCTGGCGGCCGACCGCGGCGGTCACCACGAAGGGATGGCCGTCGCGATCGGTGCCGACGTAGCGCGGATTGATCATTCTGAGCTCGCGCGCCTCGCGCAGGTCGATCGCCGCGAAGCGGAACCGGTCGAACAGCGGCGCGACGCGCGGCCAAACCATGACAAGCAGCAGAAGCGAGCCGCCGATCGCCGGCAGCGCCACCTTGAGCAGAGCGACGCGGCGGCTGTACGGGTTGCCCGGCAGCCGCGCCAGCCAATCGGATAGCAGCCCGGCGATGTGACCGCGCTTGGCGTAGCGGTTCGTGGCGCTGATCGCACGAGGTCCATTGCGGCCGATCATACAACTCCGGCGCGCAGGCAGTCGTGCATGTGCAGAAAGCCGACCGGATGCCCGGCATCGTCGACCACAAACAGCGCGGTGATCGAAAACCGGTTCATTATGCCCAGCGCCTCGGCGGCGAGCCCAGCCGCGCCGATCGTCTTCGGCTCGGGATGCATCACCTCCGCCGCGGAGCGCGATACCAGGCGATCGTCCATGTGCCGGCGCAGATCGCCGTCGGTGATGACGCCGATGAGCCGGCCGTTCGCGTCGCACACACCAACGCAGCCGAAGCTTTTCGCGGTCATCACCAGGATCGCTTCGGACATCGCGCTCTCGGGCGATGCGAGCGGGATGGCGGCGCCGGTGTGCATGATGTCGCTCACGCGCAACAGCTTGCGCCCGATGGCGCCGCCCGGGTGGAACAATTGAAAGTCTTCGGTCGAGAATCCCTTGCGTTCCAGCAGCGCGACGGCGAGCGCGTCGCCGAGCGCCAGCATCATCGTTGTCGAGGTGGTCGGCGTCAGGCCCATCGAGCAGGCTTCGGCGGCGCTCGGCAGCAGCATCACGACATCGGCCGCCTCGGCGAGCGTCGAGCGGCGCTTGCCGGTGATCGCGACGAGCGGGATTTTGAAACGCCGCGAATAGGCGATGACGTCGTTCAATTCGGCACTGTTCCCCGAATTGGAGAGCGCGATCACGATATCGCCCGCGCCGATCATGCCGAGATCGCCGTGGCTGGCCTCGGCCGGATGAACGAATTGCGCCGGCGTTCCGGTCGAGGCGAAGGTCGCGGCGATCTTGTGGGCGATGTGGCCGCTTTTGCCCATCCCGGTAACGATGACCCGGCCCGACGCGGCGGCGCAAAGGTCGAGCGCGGCGCCGAAAGCGCCGTCAAGCGTGTCGGCCAGCTGCTTGAGGCCCTCGATCTCGGCGCGGATCACCCGCCGTCCGACGGCGAGGTCGCGCGCCCGCGGCGATTCCGGCGGCTTGTCGCTCGCCACGGGCGAAAGGCCTGCCAGAGCATCGTTCATTAAAGAGCCGTCCCGCGTGGTTCCAATCGCGCCCCCCAGAACCGGCGCTTGGGCCTCTTTACGGCGCGGGAGCCCGACGCATCCCGCCCCTGACCTCGGTCCTACTGGCCGCGGTCAATGTGCGAAGATGTCTTGCTCCGCCCATCCTTCCAGGTCAAGCAAGACGCGCGCCGGCAAAAAGTCGAAGGCGGCGTTGGCGAGATCGGCGCGCCCCTCGCGCGCCAGGATCGCGTCGAGCTTGGCGCGCAACGCGTGCAGGTGCAACACGTCGGTCGCGGCGTATTGCAGCTGCTGGTCGGTCAGCGCCGCCGCGCCCCAGTCGGAGCTCTGCTGCTGCTTTGACAGATCGACGTTGAGCAGGTCCTTGCACAGATCGCGGAGCCCGTGCTTGTCGGTAAAGGTGCGGGCGAGCCGCGAGGCGATCTTCGTGCAGTAGACCGGGCCGGCCATTATCCCGAGATAGTGGTAGATCATCGCCAGGTCGAACCGGGCGAAATGGAAGATCTTGGTCACGCCCGGATCGGCCATCAGCGCCTTCAGTCGCGGCGCGTCGTAGCCGCCCGGCGCCAGCTGCACCAGGTGCGCGTCGCCGTTACCGGCCGAGAGCTGCACCAGGCACAGGCGATCGCGATGCGGGTTGAGCCCCATCGCCTCGGTATCGACCGCCACCGCCGTGCCGAAATCGATTCCCTCGGGCAGGTCGCCGCGATGCAGTTTATGGGTCATAGGGCGCGCCCCGCTGGTGCCCAGGAGAAGACTCGAACTTCCACGACATTTCTGCCACAGGTACCTGAAACCTGCGCGTCTACCAATTCCGCCACCTGGGCATTCCAGTACACGGGGAACGGCGCCGAGATAAGCCGCACCCCCGGCGATGTCAACCGCTGCGGCGGCATTTTACGCCCCGTCGCCGACGACCGCGACCCCTTCCCGCCGCGTCGCCTCGGCCAGCGACGCATCGAGCGTCGCCAGCGGCAGCCGCTCGCGCAGCGCCAGCTCGAGATAGGTGGCGTCGTAAACGGTCAGCCGGTGTTGGCGGGCGAGGGTCATGATGGCCGTCTCGTCGGGCGCTATGTCGACGGCGACCGGAACTTCAGCCAATCTTCCAAGATGCTCTGTCGTCTCTTCTTCCGTTAAGCGATGCCGCGGCTCGTTAATCATTAGTGCGTTGCGCACCTCGAACCACCAAAGTGCTGGAGCAATCCACTGATCTTTGTCAAGTCGACGAGCCAACTCATAGCCGAATCCGGGATGCTCTTCACCCATTAACCGGGCGATAACCACGGACGCGTCGACGACGAACGGCACTAGTATCTGTGGCCCTCGTGGATCGATGAGATGATCTCCTCGATCGATATCGGACCGTTGCGTTTCCGGATTTCCCGACCGAGTTTATCAATGTTCTCTAGCGCCATCCTCTGCCTCTCCATTCGCGCCTGATCGTCCGGCACGATGCGGGCGACGGGCTTGCCGTGGCGCAGGATGACGATCGTCTGCCCGCGCTCGACTGCGTCGAGGAGCTGCGAGAAATGCGCCTTGGCGACCGAAGCCTGAACCTCTGTTACGCCGCCGCGTCGAAAGGGCGCTGGCGCCTCGCCAAAGCCGCGACCGCGCGCGTTTATCGGAGCAGTCCTCGATCGGTCAATTTGATCGGTCAATTTGACCGATCTGCGACTGTCGTCAAGTTTGCTCCATGCCCGTTGAGCCTGCGCCGCGTGCGGGCGCATGATGGCGCCATCGGGAGGGCGCGCCATGAAGATCACCAAGCTCGAGACGCTGCATTGTGACGCCGGCTGGCGGGTTAATTCCTTTGTCAAAATCTCCACCGACGAGGGCATCACCGGCTGGTCGGAGTTCATGGAAGGCTATGGCGCGCAGGGCCTTGCCGGGGTCATTGAAAAGCTTGGCGCGCGGTTGGTCGGTCAGGATCCGCGCCCGGTTGAAAAGCATAGCAATTTCCTTTACGCCGCGACCCGCCAGGCTGCCGGCGGGCTCAACGCTCAGGCGATCGGCGCGATCGAGAACGCGCTCGTCGACATCAAGGCCAAGGCGCTCGGCGTGCCGGTCTACGAGTTGCTCGGCGGCCCATTCCGCGACCGGATGCAGGTATACTGGTCGCATTGCGGCACCTACCGCGCGCGCTATGCCGACCGCATCAAGGAGTGGGCCGGGGTCGAGCCGGTGCGTACGCTCGACGATGTCGTCGCGCTCGGCCGTGAGGTGCGCGAGAAGGGCTTCAAGGGCCTCAAGACCAACCTCATCCGCTTCGAGAAGGGCCGCCACTGGCTGCACGGGCCCGGCACCGGCGGCCAGCCCGGCTTCCCCGAGCTCAACGCCGACGCCGATATCGCCGCCGCGGCTGTCGATCAGCTCACGGCGTTTCACGAAGGCGCCGGCAAGGGGGTCGGGCTGCATCTCGACACCAATTTCAACTACAAGATCGACGGCTATATCCGGTTGGCCCGGGTGCTGGAGCCGCTCGACCTCGTCTGGCTGGAGATCGACCTCTACGACCCGGCGGGTCTGGCGCGAATCCGCAATTCGGCGCGCACCCCGATCGCCTCGCTCGAATCGATCTACGGACGCCGCAATTTCCGTCCGTTCTTCGAGGCCCAGTCGGTCGATTACGCGATCGTCGACGTGGCGTGGAACGGCATCCTCGAAAGCGTGAAGATCGCCAACATGGCGGACTCGTTCGAGGTCAACTGCGCGCCGCACAATTTCAACGGCCATCTCGGCTCGCTGATCAGCGCGCATTTCTGCGCCGCGATCCCGAACTTCAAGGTCATGGAGATCGACATCGACGACGTGAAATGGAAGGACGAGATCGTTACCAAGCCGCCGGTCATCGAGAACGGCGACCTGCTGCTGCCGACCGGTCCCGGCTGGGGCGCCGATGTCAACGAGGAGTTCGTCCGCACGCACCCGCCGCGGCGATAAGGGAACGCGGGCGTCTCGCCCGCACCTTTCGATTTTTGGCGGCCGGGACGGCCGCGATCCGAGGGAGGTAAAGACATGGCACGCATCAAGCATATCGCGCTGGTGACCGACGACCCCGTGAAGACCGCCGAGTTCTACAAAGAGCATTTCGGCCTCACCGAGCTTTATCGCCGGCCGAGCGCGACCGGCGAAAACGGCGTCTGGCTCAGCGACGGCTATATCTATTTCGCGATCCTCAAATTCGGCGACGCCGACGCGCCGAGGCTCGGGCCGGGGCAGACCTCCGACCTGCGCGGCATCCACCACATCGGCTTCCAGGTCGACGACCTCGACGCGACCGCCAGCGAACTGCAGGCGGCGGGCGTGAAGAAGGTACCGATGGAGATGCACGGCCACGAGGAGCGCGAGGCGACGCCGATGCAATCGGCGAGCGGCGGCGCGCTCAACCTCAAATACCTCGGCCCCGACGAGGTGCATTTCGATGTTCGGCAAAAGGGCTGGGACGAGGCGATCGGCCTCGGGATGCAGCGCTTTGAGCTGACCCCGGTCGAGGACGCTGCGGAGTAAAGGCGCTAGCTGGGCGAGCCGCTGCGGCTACGGCCGCGGCGGCTCCGCGGCGAGCGCGATGAGGCGCGCGAAGCGTGCGTCGCGCCCGGTGATGCGCAGCGCCGTCGCCAACCGCATTATCTGCTGAGCACCCGCGCCGGGATCATGGACCGCAATTTCGTCGCCCATCTGCGCGAGCGCGACATCCCGGCGGTCGGCGGCATCCGCGAGGGGTTGGGCGCGCTCGACCTGGTGGGCCGCCACGCGAACTAAAGGAGGAGAGCCATGGCAGACGGCATCGTGCTCTACGAGACCGACGACAAGGTCGGCATCATCACCCTCAACCGCCCCGACAAATTGAACGCGATCAGCCACGAGCTGCAGTACGCGTTGACCGAGGCCTTCGCCACGGCCGACGCCGACCCGGCAACCTCGGTCGTCCTGCTGCGCGCCGAGGGCCGCAGCTTTTGCGCCGGCTATGATATCGGCGCCAAGCCCGAGCCGGGCGTGCCGGACTGGCGCGACAATCCAACCACGGCGCACGCCCATCTCGCGCCGCAGCTCGAATTCGAGATGGCGCCGTGGCTGATGCGAAAGCCGGTGATCGCCTCCGTCCAGGGCCACGTGCTCGGCGGCGGCTGCGAGCTCGTCATGCTGTGCGACATGACGATCGCCGCCGACAACGCCACCTTCGGCGAGCCCGAGGTGCGCTTCTCGGCGGTCGGCCCGGCGATCGTCATGCCGATGATTATCGGCTACAAAAAGGCGCGCGAGCTTTTGTATTTCGGCGACCAGATCGACGCCAAGGCGGCGCTCGATCTCGGCATGGTCAACCGCATCGTGCCGCTCGGCGAATTGCGCGAGGCCAGCCTCAAATTCGCCAAGCGCCTGTCGATGATCTCCCCCGAGGCGCTTTACGCCACGAAACGCGCGGTCAACCGCGTCGCCGACGCCAACGGCTTCCGCACCGCGCTTCACGCCGGGCTCGATGTCTGTGGCCCGCTCTACGCGACCACCACCGAGTTTGGCGCCCGCTTCCGCGAGATCGCGCAGGGCGAAGGCGTGCCCGCCGCGGTGCGCTGGCGCTCGGCCCAGTTCAAGGAATAGGCCCACTTCACGGACGATTGAGCGCTGCGCCGGTGCGGCGCGGCTAGAACTATGCCGTCACCGACGAGGAAAATTCGGATGAAGTTCTACACCTACTACCGTTCGCAGGCGGCGTTCCGGGTGCGCATCGCGATGAACTTCAAGGGCATCGCGCATGACGACACCTATCTGCATCTCGAAAAGGGCGACCAGTTCGACCCCGCCTACAAGGCGGTCAACCCGCAAATGGTGGTGCCGACCCTGATCGACGGCGACGCGAAGCTCTTCCAGTCGCTGGCGATCCTCGAATACCTCGAGGAGACATACCCGAATCCGCCGCTCCTGCCGCAAGACGCCGCCGCGCGCGCCTGGTGCCGCGGCTTCGCGCTGGTGAACATCGCCAACTCGCACCCGCTCATCGTGCCGCGCATCCGCCACTATCTGCTCGACGAGATGAACTGGAGCCAGGCGCAACTGGGCGCCTGGATCGAGCGCTGGATCGGCGCCGGGCTGCAGGCCATGGAAACGCTGCTCGACGGGCACAAGGAGGCCGGCAAATTCTGCCACGGCGACCAGCCGACCTTTGCCGATATCGGCCTTGTGACCCAGGTGACCCCGGCCAAGACCTTCAACGCCGATCTCTCCCCTTACAAGCGCGTCATGGCGATCTACGACGCCTGTATGGCGCTCCCCGCCTTCGCCGACGCCGCGCCGGCGCGCCAGCCCGACGCGGAGTAGCCCAGTGCATTCGCGGTGATTTATTTGCGGCTGCTGCCCTCGATGCGCAGCAGTTCGACGGAGGGCGGCGCGGTCAGGATGTCGCTGAAGGCGTGCATCCAGTCCTCGACCTTATCCTTCGACCCGAAGCCGCGCTGGCGAAAGGTGTCGAGCTCATCGAGGCTGTCGAGGACGATCTCGAACTGCAGCGCCGGGCTGCCGTTGAGACCGCGGGTCAGCGGCACGAGGAGCCGCGCCGTCTTGCCCTTTTGCGCCGCCGCGTCGACCTCCTTGCGGATGAAGTCGAGCGCTCGCTGCCGATTGGCCGGCAAGACGTCATAAGAAAACCGCGCGAGATACATCACATCGTCCTTTCCGGTTTCCCTTCTGAACGCGGCGCGCCGCCGGGCGATCCCACGCTGCGATTGACCCTCCGCTTTGCGGCGGCTTCCGTGATAGGATAAGGGTCTCAGATAACGGGTTCGCCGCGCGGCGGCGGATTTGCTCGCGAGAAGGAGAATGGGATGAGCGTTCAGGGAATGAACCACTTCACGGTGCTGAGCGACGATCTCGACGTGACCCGCAAATTCTATTGCGACCTGTTGGGCTTCGAGGTCGGCGACCGGCCCAATTTCCGCTTCCCCGGCTATTGGCTGTGGGTTGGCGACCAGCCGATCCTCCACGTGATCCATCGCAACGAGCTGCATGAACACCGCGCCGGCGTGATCGACCACATGGCGTTCACCGCGACCGACCTGCCCGGCACCGTCGCCAAACTCGACAAGGCGAAGGTCGAGTGGGAGCTGCGGCGCCTGCCGGCCGAGAGCGTGCGCGGCGGCACCTGGCAGCTGTTCTTCGACGACCCGCATGGCGGCAAGGTCGAGTTCGACTTCGACAAATCCGAGCCGGCCCCGGCGGGTTTCCAGGCGTAATACCAGTCCGCCGCGTAGCGGCGGTCGGGTGAGGTGGGAATGCTCAGTCGAGACCGCCTCTGAAATCCTCCGCCCTCACGCTCTGCCCAAAAGGAGCGTGCGGGTCGACCTCACCCACCGTCGAGTCAGTCCGGCGTAGGGTCAGTGGGATTGTCGATTTCGCATCTCTTGACAACGCCGCATTGTTCCCTACATGTTCCTTATGGTCGCCATAATCCGATCGATCGTATTGTGGCTTTGGCGCCTGGCAGCGCGCCGGCCCAGGCGCGGTCCGCCTGTAAATTTCCAGCAAATACCGGCGGTCTCAGAAATCAGGTCGTGGCAGCGGCCGGGTCGGCATCTTGAGGGTAAGCGGCGGCGGAATGTCGTCCGCGGCCGCGTCCCATCCCCACTCGAGCAGCGGTCGCGCCGCGAGCGCGAACTCAACGATGCGGCCAACAAGATCGGGCGACTGCATGGCCTCATCGCTGACAGGCACATCGGTCAGGAAATTCTTCCAGCAGACGTAATCGGCGACCGGCGTGCCTTTCGCGGCATCGAAGCCGCGCGGCAGGCGGCTCAGCCGCTCATTCTCGCAGGTCACCGAGTAGCCGCGCCCGGTCAACCGCTCCGCCATCGCCAGGAAGCCGTCGGGATCGCTAACCACCGCGCCGCGCAGCTTCGCCAGCAGCTCAGGCCCGGCGTGCCAGAACCCGGCGCCGAGCATCGATGCGCCCGGTTCGAAATGAATATAGAGCAGTCCGGGATCGCCCTTGCCCCCCGAGCGGGTCAGCACCGCGCCCTGATGCGTCTTGTACAGCTGCTTGTTGGCCGAGAACCGCACATCGCGATAGATGCGGAAGATGCCGCGCGCCGGATCGCCGACCAGCGGCACCCCGGCCGCGTCGAGCGCCTCGCTCAGCGCCGTCAGCAGCGCGCGAAACGGCGCAAGCACCTCGGAATCGTAAATCGCCTTGCGCGGCTTGAACCAATTCGGGTCGTTGTTCGCCACCAGGCCGCGGAAGAACGCGAACGCCGCCGGGCGAAAGCCGCCGAAGGGGCTAGTCGGAGAGGTCATCGCTGGTTTTACCATCCCGGCTACGCCCATCGCGTGTCCGGGATGGCGCCAAGGAGAGAAAACCATGGCATCCCCTGCACCTGTATCTCCCACCGGACACTTCACCCCGCGCAACGAGTGGCTCGCGCGGCATGTCGAGGACGCGCTCGAACCCGAGCTGCCGATCGTCGACCCGCACCATCACCTGGTCGAACGGCCGGAGACCGGGCGGTATCTGCTGTCCGAGCTGCTCGCCGACACGAATAGCGGGCACAATATCATCGCCACGGTCTATCTCGAATGGCTGTCGATGTACCGCGCCGCCGGCCCCGCTGCGATGAAGCCGGTCGGCGAGATCGAGTTCGCCAACGGCGTCGCGGCGATGGCGGCGAGCGGCGTCTATGGCAAGACCCAGGTCTGCGCCGGCATTGTCGGTTATGCCGATCTGTCGCTGGGCGGCGCGGTCGAGAAGGTGCTGCAGGCCGAGATCGAGGCAGGCGGCGGGCCGGACGGAAGGTTCAAGGGCATCCGCTACATCTCGGCGACGCATCCCGACCAGTCCGCCTGGGGCTCGCCGCTGCTGCGGCCGGAAGGGATGCTGGTCGATTCTAAGGTGCGCGAGGGGTTCGCGGTGCTCGGCAAGCTCGGCCTCACCTTTGACGCTTGGTGCTATCACACGCAATTGGTCGAGCTGATCGACCTGGCGCACGCGTTTCCGGGGCAGAAGATCGTGCTCGACCATGTCGGCGGGGCGATCGGGCTCGGCCGCTACAAGGGCAAGCGTGACGAGGTGTTCGCCGAATGGAGCGGACGCATCAAGGAGCTGGCCGCCTGCCCCAATGTGCACATCAAGCTCGGCGGGCTAGGCATGCGGATGTTTGGCTTCGACGTGCACGAGAAGGCGGAGCCGCCATCGTCGGAGACCTTGGCCGGATTGTGGCGGCCCTATATCGAGACTTGCGTCGCCGCGTTCGGGCCGGAGCGCGCGATGTTCGAGAGCAATTTCCCGGTCGATAAGGGCAGCGGCAGCTACCCGGTGTTCTGGAACGCCTTCAAGCGCATCGCCGCCGGATATTCGGCGGGCGAGAAGACCGCGCTGTTCTCGGGCGCCGCGACGGAGTTTTATGGGCTGAGCCTGTAATCGCACCACCCCGGCGAAGGCCGGGGCCCATCGCTCCGCTGCTCGTGAGGTTGCAGCATGGGCACCGGCCTTCGCCGATGTGGTGCTACTTATCCAGTTTCAGCCCGGCAATGCGGTCCTGGAGCTGCTGGCGGATCGGGGCGCCAGCGGGGAGCTGCGCGAGAAGCTTTGTCCACAGATCGTGCGCGTTCTGCGCGTGGCCGGATTTGGCTTCGGCGATGCCGACATACCACAGCGCCTCGGCGTTTTGCGGGTCGGCGTCGAGCACCTGGCGGAACAGCGTCGCGGCGGCTTCGGGCGGATCGTCGCCGCCACTCGCCGTGACGATCGCGTCGGCGTATTGCTGCTTCAGCCCGACATCGTCGGGCTTGAGCTTTGCGGCGTGGGCATAGGCGTCGACCGCCTTGTCGGGCTGGTTCAGCACCATGTAGGAGCGGCCGAGCTGGATCCAGCCAGCGGCATCCTCGGGGTTTTGCTGGAGACGCGCCGCCAGCTTGCCGACCATCCCCTCGATCATCGCCTGCCGGTCCTGCACCGACATGCCGGAGGTGGCCTTGGCGGTCTCGTTGACCTGGGCGGCGGAGGGCATGTTGGACTCGCCTTGCGGCGCGCTCGGCGCGGCCGCTTCGGCAGGCGGAGCCGCCGGGGGTGGTTTGCGCGGTGTGCCCGTCGAGGTCTTCAGGGTGGCCTGATCGACGCCGAGCGATTTCGCCGCGTCTGCAATGCGCCGGCGCAGCAGCGGCAACCAGTCCGCATCGGCAGGCGAATCGGCTTCGAGATCGACCCAGTCCTGCAGCGCGCTTTTTGTGTCGCCGGCTTGCAGCTTGGAAAGCGCCAGGTAATAGCGCGAACGCGGCGCGCTTTCCTTGTCGGCGAGCGCGGTCTCGAAAGCCTGTTTCGCCTGCGCGGTGACGGTGCCGCCGGCGGCGAGCACCTGCGCCTCGGCCCAATCGCCGACGATGTCCGGCTTTTGCCCCGACAGCTCGGCGGCGTGGCGATAGGCCTCGACCGCGTCGGTGTAGCGGCTGAGGTCGATCTCGGAGCGGGCGAGCAGCAGCCAGGCTTCGAGATCGTCGGGATGAGCCTGGAGATGCGCGGTCAGCTTGTTGACCGCGTCGGCCATATCGCTATGCGGATTGCCGTTTTGCGCGGTTTGCATGTCCGCCGCCTTGCGCGAGGCGACCGGCTCGTCGGGTAGGCTCGGCGAGCCGAGATCCCAGTAGAGCGTCCAGGCCGCGAAAGGCAGCACCAGGATCGCGACGGCGGCAACGACGAGCGGCCGCGAGGATGCGGCGCGCGGCGCGGCGGAAGGAGTCAGCGCGAGGATGCGGCGGCCGATCTCGCTTTTCGCCGCCGCGGCCTCATCCGCCGACAGGACGCCGCGCTCGACGTCGCGCTCGATCTCGGCGAGCTGGTCGCGATAGACCGCGAGGTTATAGGCGTCGCGCGCCTCGGCGGCGCGGCCGCGCAGGATCAGCGGCACCAGCAGCAGCGCCACGGCGAGCGTGGTCAGCCCCAATAGGGCGATGGCGAGGCCCATGCTCATGGTGTGCCCCTGGGGTCGGCGCGCTCTTCCAGGATTTGTGCGAGCCGGCGTTCTTCGTCGGCCGAGAGCGGCGGCGGGCCGGCCATCCCGGCCTGGCGGCGCATGTAGCGCCCGATACCCCACAGCCCCGCGAGCAGAATGAGGCCCGGGCCGAGCCACAGCACCCAGGTGTCGAGCTTGAACGGCGGCTTCAACAGTACGAAATCGCCGTAGCGTGAGACGATGTAGTCGATGACCTGCTGGTCGGTATCGCCGGCGACGAGCCGCTGCCGCACCAGCACGCGGAGATCATGTGCGAGGTCGGCATCGGAATCGTCGATCGACTGGTTGCGGCACACGAGGCAGCGCAGCTCCTGACCGATCTCGCGCGCACGGGCTTCAAGCGCCGGGTCTTTCAGCATCTCGTCGGGGCGCACGGCGTGGGCGGGGATGGCGAGGGCGAGGAGCAGCGAGAGGGCGAGCACTACCTTTACCGCGTCATTGCGAGCGCAGCGAAGCAATCTCCATCCATAGGGAACCAAGGCGGCGGGAGATTGCTTCGTCGCGCTTAGCGCTCCTCGCAATGACGAGAAAGGCGTCATTTCTCCAGCCTGGCGACGAGCGGCAGGATCGTGTTCTTGATATCGTCCTCCGAGAGCGGGCCGACATGCTTGTAGCGGATGCGCCCGTCCTTATCGACGACGAAGGTCTCGGGCACGCCGTAGACCCCCCATTCGATGCCGACATTGCCGCTGTCGGCGCCGATCTGGGTGTAGGGGTTGCCGAGCGCGGCGATCCAGTCGAGCGCGGCATCGCTCTGGTCCTTGTAGTCGATGCCGTAGATCGGCACCTGTTTGGTCTGGGCGAGCGCATTCAGCACCGGGTGCTCCATGCGGCACGGGCCGCACCACGAGGCGAAGGCGTTCACGAGGCTCACATGCCCCTTGAGGTCGGCGGCGGAGAAGCCCTTGTCGTGGCCCGGCAGCGGCGGCAGGGTGAATTGCGGCGCTTCCTCGTTGATGAGCGGCGAGGGCAGCACGTTGGTGTCGTGGCCGAGGCCGATATAGAACCCCGCCGCCATCAGGCCGAACACCACGACCGGCAGGAGATAGAGCCAGCGCCGCATCTTTAATTCCCTCTCCGCCCATTGGGGGGAGAGGGTGCCCGACGCGCAGCGGCGGGCGGATGAAGTGGGCATACGCAAACGCCTCTGGAACCCCCCACCTCATCTAACCTCTCCGCCTCCAGGGGCGGAGAGGGACAAACGTGGCACCATGCGGCCATGTCCTACTCCGCGGCCTGCACGGTCCCGGCAAGCCGACGCGCGCGGCTTGCCGGCGCGCCGACGCGGTGGCGCCGATCGCTTAATGAAACCAGGCCGCCGAACGCCATCAGCCCGGCGCCGAGCCAGATCCACGGCACCAGCGGGTTCCAGTAAAGCCGCAGCGTATAGCTGCCCTTGCCGTCCGGGTCGCCGACCACGACGTAGACATCGGCAAGCAAATTGGTGCGGATCGACACGTCGGTCTGGGTGCCGTTTTCGCGCGGGAAGAAGCGCTTTTCCGGGTGCATCTCGGTGACGAGCTTGTCGCCCTTCAGCAGCCGAATGTCGGCGCGGGTCGCGGTATAGTCGGGGCCCTTGGCGTCGGTCACAGCGTCGAGCGCCACGGTGTAGCCGGCGAGCTCGACCGATCCGGGCGGCTTCACCGCCTCGATCTTCTCGACCGTCCAGGCCGACGAGCCGGTGATGCCGGCGACGACCACCGCCATGCCGGCATGGGCGAAGGTCATGCCCCAGGCGGCGCGCGGCAGCCGCAACGCGCGGCGAAAGCTGCTGGAGAGCGGCTCCGAGAAGAGGCGGATGCGCTCGGCCCACTCGACGATCGTCGCGGCGAAAAGCCAGGCCGCGAGCGCCAGCCCGCACGCCGCGCCGACCGACTTCACCCCCATCACCGACAGGGTCAGCACCGACACGAAGGCGGCGATCGAGAAGGCGATTTTTAGCCGCTCCAGGGCGGCCCACAGATCGCCGCGCTTCCACGACAGCAGCGGCCCCACCGCCATCGCGATCAACAGCGGGATCATGATCGGCACAAAGGTCATGTCGAAAAACGGCGGCCCGACCGACACCATCTTGCCGGCGACGACCTGGAGGAACAGTGGGTAAAGGGTGCCGATCAGCACCGTCGCCGCGGCGGTGGTGAGCAAGAGGTTGTTGAGCAATAGCCCGCCCTCGCGCGAGATCGGCGCGAAGAGGCCACCGCCTTTGAGGGTCGGTGCGCGGATCGCGTAGAGCAACAGCGCGCCGCCGGTCGCGACGCCGAGCAGCAAGAGGATGAAGACGCCGCGCCGCGGGTCCTCGGCAAAGGCGTGCACCGAGGTCAACACGCCCGAGCGCACCAGGAACGTGCCGATCAGCGACAGCGAGAAGGTGAGGATCGCGAGGAGGATGGTCCAGGCTTTGAGCGTGTCGCGCTTCTCGACGACGATCGCCGAGTGCAACAGCGCGGTGCCGATGATCCACGGCATGAACGAGGCATTCTCGACCGGGTCCCAATACCACCAGCCGCCCCAGCCCAGCGTGTAATACGACCACCAGCTCCCCATCGCGATACCGATGGTGAGCGCGCACCACGCGGCAAGCGTCCACGGCCGCACCCAGCGCGCCCAGGCCGGGTCGACCCGGCCTTCGATCAGCGCCGCGATCGCAAAGCAGAACGTGATCGAGAAGCCGACATAGCCGGCATAGAGCATCGGCGGGTGGAACGCGAGGCCGCGATCCTCGAGGATCGGGTTGAGGCCGTTGCCGTCGGCGGGCACCGGATAAAGCCGCAGGAAAGGGTTCGAGGTGAAAAGGATGAACAGGAGGAACCCGACGCAGATCATCCCCTGCACCGACAGCACCCGCGCCCGGAGCGCCGGCGGCAGGTTGCCGCCGAACACCGCCACGCCGGCGCCGAACAGCGCCAGCATGAACACCCAGAGGATCATCGACCCCTCGTGGTTGCTCCATACGCCGGTGATTTTGTAGAGCAGCGGCTTCTCGGCCGAGGAATTGGCCGCGACGTTGAGCATCGAAAAGTCGCTCGTCGCATAGGCGTGCATCAGCGCGAGGAATGCGGTCGCGATAAAGACGAACTGCGCCAGCGCCGCCGGCCGCGCCAGCGCGATCAACGCGCCGTCGCCCTTCGCTGCGCCGTAAAGCGGCACGCTCGCCTGGATCACCGCGACGCATAGCGCGAGCACCAGGGCGAAATGCCCGATCTCGTCGATCATGCCGTGTCCTCTAAAGCGCCGATGTCGTTAGCGCGTCTTATGCCGCCATTATCGCAGAGAGCGCGAGCGAGCGGCAAATGCAGGGGTGACGCAGGCGAGCGTCGACCCGCAAGATTTAGAATCGCCTAATTACTACGGCACCCCCATGACCCAACCAATTCGGACATCTTCTAACTGTGTCGTTTCGCTCAGGTTTGCCGCCAAACTTGCACCAATAACGCCCAGCGTCAGATCGGCGCGTATGGCTGGAGCATAGGAGCTGCGAACCAACGTCGAGCAGAACGTAACACGCCGCTCGTCTGGGCGGCGATCAGGTTCCCTTAGCCGGTGCCGCCAGCCTGGCCATGCAGACGGGGCATGGCGCTCGAACCCACGAATCGGTTCTCCTTGGCGGCGCTTAACAACGCCAATGTGGCGAAGGGGCGCTATTGGACGGCCGTCGCTACACCTAATGACTAGCTGGCCGAAGGTATTGAAGGGTCAGAAGCTCGCCGATCGAGATGCGGCAAGAAAAGAACAACTCCACTCGACCGTTCTCCCCGCGCTGAGCGGCCTCGGCGTCGATCTCATGGCGGCAGACGGCCGGGCGGGGTATCTCTCGGGTCTCGACGCGATCGACTGGTCGAAGAAGAAGCCCGGATGGGGGAATATCTGCATCATCGCCAATTCGGTCGTCTCCAACCGGCAGGCGCGGGCCGCTACCAAGGCGCTCATCAAGGCCAAGCTTGGGCTTGCGCTCACCGTTGGCGAGGAGCGCACGCTCGCGCGGCCCAGACGCGCGGCAGGCTCGTCGAGGTGGACTAGCTTTAGCCCGCTTGCTAGTTAACGACTGGAGGGGGCGACTTCGGCCGCTCCTTTTTCGTTTCGGTCGGTAGTGGGTCAGTTTGAAATCTGGCGGTCTTGACATCGGGTTGGACGCCGCTGGGTCGCGTGCCATATTACCGGCATGGCAACCAAGCGTCTCCCGCGCCCGCGCGATCCGGCCCAGCTCGCAAAGCTGATCGTCGATATCGCGACGGGCGAGGTCGAGGATCGGATCGATGACGGGCGCGATCCCGCCGCTGTCGAACGTGGCAAGCGCGGAGGCATCAAAGGCGGCGTGGCTAGGGCCGCTGGCTTGACACCGGAGCGTCGCCGCGAGATCGCCGGTGCGGCAGCACGCAGTCGATGGGTTAAGAAGTAGCGGCACCCTCGCGACCCGGCGCGGGCAAGTAAAGCCTATACTGTATCGGTATCTTGCCATTCATCTGCGCCATGC
Source organism: uncultured Alphaproteobacteria bacterium (assembly GCA_963712835.1). GTDB lineage: Bacteria > Pseudomonadota > Alphaproteobacteria > ATCC43930 > CGMCC-115725 > DATARH01. The sequence continues at coordinate 417,084 of CAVQJJ010000007.1, forward strand.
GGTCGCGAAGATCGGTCATCGTCTCGCAGGTGCGTGCGACCCCAATGAGCATCCAAATGTGCTCGACCAGTTTCTTTAACCCGTACTGCGCGCTGAGCCACTGATGGTAATTCTGTCCATGTCGAGGTGCCGGAGCATTATCTTTGAGCCAACGAAAGACATCGGCGTCTAGGTATTCGTAGACGAGTTCGTTAACGAGAATACCCCAATATTTCGGGCGTTGCGAGACGGTGCCCTTCCAGCCGGTAAGGCGACCGAATTCAACCCACAATTCATCAGGGAAGGTCTTTTCCCATGTCCGCATCTCTTCCGACAAATACGCTTTGAGCTTGACCTGAAGGGCATCCTGGGCGCGCTCGTATTGATAACCCGTGGCCTCGTCAATCAGCGACTCAAGACCAATCTTTGCGCACGCGGCAAGAAACATGCTCGCCTTGATCGCCATCTGAGTGCGTCGCGGTGAGAGCGGGATGCCGCCGGGGTGGAAACTATTTTCGAGCGCAGACACGAACGCTCGGCAAATGTCGATGACAAGGTCATCGGGCAACCCCTTCACGTTTCGCTCCAGCCCCTCGACTTCTGGCAGTCGAAACGGCACCATTCTCTCGAGCACAAGATCAATAGGGATCAATCCCTTAAGTGATCCAACGTCCAAGTATTTCTCGAGACCGCCGCCACCCTTGATCCCGGTCAGAAGCTCGGTCATCGAAGTGCGCCCGACGACGTGCAACCCATTGTCGAGCACGTAGCAGGGAACATCGACATCGAGCAGATTGAGCGTTCCCTTATATTTTGCGACGGGAAGGCTGTGGGTCGGCCCCTCATAGTTGTCGGTATCGGGGGTTAGCACCTCGATGTCATCATCGGTCGCCGGGGCGCCCTTTGCCTTCGCCCATCGCGCTTGCACCGCCTTCCGGGCGATGTCGCTGCGCTGCTCGGGCGATAGCCGTTGCGCCCGAGCTTTGCCACCCTTTGATGCGCCGCGCTCCGCCATCTGCCGTGCCATGTCTTCCAGCAACGCCATCGTTGACCTCCGTGCCTCGAACAGGATACGTATAACACGGCTTTACGTACCCGAGCAAGAATGTGTTTTCAGTAAGAATGCATATACTTTCGGTCGACCGGCTGCGATGCCGGTAACAATCCCGGTATAAATCTCGGCTTTCGCCGTTGCCGGATGACGACGAATGGAGCGTTTCGTATTGATGAAGTCGATCGTGTCCGGATTGCTGCTTGGCGCAGCGCTTTGTCTCGTTTCCTGCTCCGACGCCGCCCGCCGCTACCCGCCGGTGCGGCATCCGATCGGCGACCGGGAGCCGCTGCATCCGGGGCGCTGGCGCGGCCAGATCGGTATGACCGAGGTCGATTTCGCGATCGACCAGATCGCGGCGACGGCCGTTTCCGTGCGCGTCTCCGGCACGGTGCTGCGCCAGGCGGGCGAGCCGAAACCCGCCTCGGCGGTCGATACCTATTTCTACGACCGGCCGCGCAGCTGCAAGCGGACAAGCGACGGCCGTTCGTTCGACTGCACGCGTTACATCGACATGCATATCGACAATGGCCTCTTGTGCGGCGTCTATGAGGCGTCCGGTCAGGTCTATCGCCCCTGCCTCGACCCGGCCCCCTAGTCGAGGCGTATCGACCTCGCTGTGGTCATCGTGCAGGTCCTGAGGATGCCTTCGGCGATCTCGATGGAGGCTGAGCTCCGGACGTCGCCTGGGGCTCTTCTCGATTTCGGCACGCCCGACTAGTTGCCGGCGAGCTGTTCCATGGTGCATTGGCGCGCCGCCTTATCCGGCCGCCAGCGCACCAAGCTCGTGCCGTGCCGGAACCGATGGTCGGTAACCTGGTCGTAGCGCACTTCGACCACCAGCTGCGGCCGCACCGGCTCCCACGCGGCGCTGCGCCCGTTGCTCCAACGGCTGGGCCCGCCGGGAGCGTTACCCGTGAAGCCCGGCGACTCGCGTATTGCTTCCAGCCGCCGCGTAAGCGCGCCGCGCTCGACATTCGGGAGAGTCGCGGTAAATCCGACGTGATGCAGCCGCCCCGCCTTGTCGTAGAGGCCGAGCAAAAGGGAGCCGACTTCGCGGCGGCGCGCCAGGTAGCGAAAGCCACCGACCACGCAGTCTGCGGTGCGGTGCGGCTTTACCTTGAGCATCGCCCGTTCGCCGGCCCGATAGGGATCGCCCAGGCGCTTGGCGACGATACCGTCGAACGCGCCTTTCCCTACCTGGCCCTGCCACATCCGGGCAATATCCGGATCGCGGGTCGCCGGCGACAGGGCAATGCGGTCGTTCATTCCGATCGCCATCATCATGGCCTCCAGCGCGCGCCGCCGCCGGTCAAACGGCTCGCCGACAAGCACCGCGCCATCCGGCGACGCCAGCATGTCGAAAGCCATCAGCCTGGCCGGGGTTTCGGCGGCAAGCTTGCGAACGCGGCTTTCGGCCGGGTGCAATCGCATCTGCAGCGCGGCAAACGACCAGCCGCCAGCGGTCTCGATGACAAGCTCGCCATCGATGACAAATCGGGGTGCGGGAAGGTCGCGGAGCGCGGTTGCCATTTCAGGGAAATACCGCGCCAGCGATTTGCCCGATTTGCCGCGAAGCTCCACCTCGTCCCCGGCTTTGAAGCACAGGCAACGGAAACCGTCCCATTTCGGTTCGTACTGCCAGGAACCGCCGGCGACAGGAAGAGCTTCGGCGATTACCGCCTCCATCGGCGGTGTCTCCAGCGGCAGGTCAAACCTCATAGATCAATGCGACGGTCAGGGTTTCATCGCGACTTTGATGCAGCCGTCTTTCTTGTCGCGGAAGGTTTTGTAGAGTTCCGGCCTTGTTCTTGAGGCCGCAGATAACCCACCCCTCGAAACCGTCCTTGGCGATATCGGCGGGATCGTCTTTCTTCATCGTGCCGACCTTGGTGTCCATCATGTCGGCGCGTTGGAAGAACGGCGTCTCGGTGGCGGCTTCCTCGTTACCAAACGGAACCCCAAAAAGATTGTTCCTGTCGCGCACGATATTGCTTTATAGGCTACAATTATTTGATCGTTCCGCTCAAAAGGAACAACTTTAACATCGGTTATAAAAAGAACTTTCTTCGCCTCCGTTACGTTGAAAAGACGCCGCTTTTTTGCGGCGTCTGGAGAGATCGGGAGGCATGGATGAGCAGGTTGCTATGGAGCGCAACGATCGCGTTCGGAATCGTCGGGAGTGTCACGGCCTTTGGGGAGGCGATCGGCAACTCAACGGCGACGGCGACCCAACCGCCCGTATCCTCCGCGGCCGGAGTCAGCCGGCTAAGCGCGAGTGATCAGGACTTCGTCAATAAAGCCGCGGTCGGCGGGCTTTTCGAGGTTAAATCCGGCAAAATCGCCGAGAAAAAGGCATCAAACTCGCAAGTACGAAAATTTGCCGCGCGGATGGTTCATGACCATAGCGAGGCCGACAACAAGCTGAAGCAAATCGTCTCCGCCGAGGGCGGCACCGTGCCGAACGAACTCGATCAGGAGCACCAGCAGCAGCTCCAGCAGATGACATCGCAGCAGGGCGCCGAATTCGGCCGCAACTACATGCAGATGATGGTTAAAGACCACGATACCGACGCGCAGGATTTCGGCCAAGCCGAACAAACTCTGCAGGACGCGCGTCTGAAGCAGTTCGCCGCGCAGACGCTGAAAACAATCGAACAGCACGACAAGATGGCGCACCAAATCACCGACAAAATGGCATCGAAGTAAGCCATCGAAGCTCCTATCGAGAGGGCGGCGTGGTCGCCGGTCCGCCCCTCACAGCTGAAGGCCGCGGCCGATATCCTCAATGGCGGCGCGCGCGTCGCTGTCTTGCGCCGGCAAGGCGCGCTGGCCGCGCCGGATGAGGTGGCCCGGCGTGCCGATACGCTCGCCGCACCAGTGGCCAAGGCGCTGCTTGGCAAGGCCTGCTGCCGATGACTCGCCCTGTCCCTCCTCAGGGAGCGAGCGGGACGGCGCGTAACCGTTGGGTCCCGTTACCAAGCGTCCGATGACATCTCTAATCACTAAGAACAGAACGGGTATCGAGCACAGGACGGCGCTTGCAGTCGATCCTCCCTAAGTATCAAATGGAAGCCAATCCTACCGCGCAGGGGAGCGCGCGTGCAATTTCGGGGGGAGAAGCGAGCATGTTGCCGAGGTTTGTGAAGTGGGCGGTCGCGCTGGTTGTCCTGGCGCTGGCCTGCGGCCACGCAATGGCCGATGACACGCTCGCCAAGGTCAAGGCGGCGGGGAAAATCGCCGCCGGCGTCAAGAACGACTACCGTCCTTGGGGCTTCCTCGACCCTTCGGGGCAAATCGTCGGCATGGAGGTCGATCTCGCGAAGGACATCGCGAAACGGCTCGGTGTCCAGCTCCAGCTGGTGCCGGTGGTTGCCGCCAACCGCATGGAGTTCCTGGCGCAGGGCAATATCGACATGATCATCGCGACGATGAGCGACACGCCCGAGCGTCGCAAGGTGGTCGGGATGATCGAGCCGCAATATTACGCCAGCGCGACCAATATTCTGGCGCCCAAATCGGCGCACCTCCACGCCTGGACCGACCTCACCGGCAAGAAAGTCTGCGGCGTCCAGGGCGCGTTCTACAACCGCGGCGTCGAGCAGAAATATAAGGCTGAGATCGTTTCTTTCGCCGGCGTGCCGGATGCCCTGAAGGCGCTCCAGTCCGGGACCTGCGTCGCCTTCGTCTACGACGATACCTTTATCCAGTCGACGCTCTCGGCCAAGGACCCGCAATGGGCAGACTATGAGATGCCGCTCAAATCCGAGGATCCGCAGCCTTGGGCGATCGGCGTCCGCCTTGACGACGTCAACGGCCCGTTTGGCCAATTCCTGTCGAAGACCTCGGAGGAGTGGCACAAAACCGGCTATCTGATTGACCTCGAAAAGAAATGGGGCATCACCCCGTCGCCATTCCTCGTCGAGATGCACAACAAATACGCCGCGAAATAGCGCGTCTTCGCTGCCGGCATGACGATCGCCGAAGCGTTTCAACATCTCAACGACGCCTACGGCATCAATCTGAGCATCGTCTACGACCCGTTCGACCGCGAGCGGTTCGTGCGCGGCTTCTTGATGACGGTGCTGCTATCGATCGTGTCGATGGCGCTGTCGGTCGTTATCGGACTGGCCGGCGCGTGGCTTCTCGGCGGCCGGTCGCGTCTCCTCAAGGGGGCGACGACCGGCTTTGTCGAGGCGTTCCGCAACACCCCGCCGCTTATCCAGCTGTTGTTCTTCTTTTTCGCGGTGTCGCCGTTCCTGCCGGGGCCAGTCAATTCGAGCGGCCAGGTGACACCGCTGATCGGCGGCGTCGGCTGGGCGATCATCTCGTTGTCGCTCTATGCCGGCGCGCTCAATGTCGAAATTTTTCGCTCCGGGCTCGAGGCGGTGCCGTCGGCGACGCGCGAGGCGGCGGAGTCACTCGGCTACACGCGATTTCAGGCGTTCCGGCACGTGGTCTTTCCGCTGGCCTTTCGCATCAGCCTGTCGGCGCTCAACAACAACATGGTCAACCTGATCAAGACGACGACGCTCGCCTATGCGATCGGCGTCCCGGAGCTGCTCTACGCCTCGGCGGCGATCTGGTCGGAGTCGCTCAATGTGCGCGAGATGATGCTGGTCATGCTCGCGACCTATCTGGCGCTGATCGCGGGCTATACCGGCATCATGAACCGCGTCGAACGCGCGCTGCGCATGCCGGGCACCGATGTCTGAGCCGAGGGTCGGCACCCGGCTTATCGCCATCGCTTTCGCGGCCGCCACGTTTGTCGCCGCCGTCTCGCTGGCGCATGCCGAGGCCGCTTCGTCCGATCCCGCGAGCATCCTGTCGCTGGTTCTCAAGTGGCTGCCGCTGATCTTCTCGGGGTTCCTGCTCAACCTGCTGGTCAGCGTGTTGTCGATGGCGATCGGCACCGCGGCCGGGGTGCCGCTGGGTCTCGCGCAGATCGCCCGTAACCGCGTCATCCGGGGCTGCGCGACGGCGGCGACGCAATTCACCCGCAACGCGCCGTGGCTGGTTTTGCTGTTCCTGACAATGTTCTTGCTGCCGTTCCAGTTTCGCGTGTTCGGCCAGGCGATCCCGTTCCCCGCCTGGATCAAGGCGGTGATCGGGCTCGCCATCCCGGTGATGGGCAACGTCTCGGAGATCGTCCGCGGCGGCGTGCTGTCGATCCCGCGCGCGCAATGGGAATCGGCGGAGTCACTCGCCTTTTCGCCGGCGCAGACCGTGTTCAAGATCATCCTGCCGCAGGCGCTGAAGCGCATGCTGCCGCCATGGATGAACCTCTACGCGATACTTGCGATGGCGACGCCGCTCATTGCCATTGTCGGCATACAGGACGGCCTCACCGACGTGCGGGGCGCGCTGGTCGCGGAAAACCGCACCGACCTGTTGCTGCCGCTCTACGCGACGCTGCTGGCGATGTTCTTTATCTACTGCTACCCGATCGCGATGGCGACGCGCGTGCTCGAACGCCGGGCGGAGGTGAAATTCTGATGGAGCAGCACCAACTCGGCGATCCGATCATCACCCTCAAGGGCGTGGAAAAGCGCTTTGGCGAGACCGTCGTGCTGCGCGAGATCGACATGGTCGTGCATCGCGGCGAAACGGTGTGCATCATCGGCCCGTCGGGCTCCGGCAAATCGACGCTGCTGCGCTGCATCAACGCGCTGGCGCCGATAAACAAAGGCTCGATCCTCGTCGACGGCGTCGAGGTCAACGACCTTAAGCTCGATAAGCTTGCCGTGCGCCGCAAGGTCGGCATCGTCTTTCAGCAATACAATCTCTTCCCGCACAAGACGGCGCTGCAGAACGTCATGATGGCGCCGGTCACGGTGCTGAAGCAGGATCGGCGCGAGGTCGAGGCGCGCGCCCGCGCGCTGCTGAAGCGCGTGCGCCTCGAGGACAAGGCGGCCTCCTACCCTGGCGAACTCTCCGGCGGCCAGCAGCAGCGCGTCGCGATCGCCCGCTCGCTGGCGATGAACCCGCTCGTCATCCTGTTCGACGAGGTGACCGCCGCGCTCGATCCCGAAACCAAAAAGGAAGTGCTGGTGACAATCCGCGAGCTCGCGGCCGACGGCATGACCTGCATTCTGGTGACCCACGAGATGGCCTTCGCGCGCGAGATCGCCGACACCGTCTATTTCACCGATGGCGGGGTCATCGTCGAGTCGGGCACGCCGAGCCGGATTTTCCAGGCGCCGCAGAACCCGCGCACCCGCGCCTTTCTCGATCTGGTGCTTTAGATCTCAGCGAGGGGCAGCGATGCGGTGCTGGCGCCACACCATCGAACCGACCACTACCAGGTGCGCGATGTTGAATGCGATCCCCGCGGCGAAAGCCGCGGCGTAAAAACCGACCGTGTCGTAGATCGCCCCGGCGAGCCAGCCGCCGAACGCCATCCCCGAGCCGCTGAACAGCAGCACGCTCGGCACCCGCCATGACGCCTCGGCGGCGGGGAACAGCTCGCGCACCGCCAGCACATAGGCCGGTATGATGCCGCTGAAGCCAAGGCCGAACCACGCCGAGACCGCGAAGAGGCCGGCCTCGTTCTGGGTCAGCAGAAAGCCGATCATCGCGGTGATCTGACAGATCGAACCAAAGAAAATCGTCTGCAAACCGCCGATCCTGTCGGCCGCCCAACCCCAGAACTGCCGGCTGACAAACGCGCAGCCGAGCAGCACGGACAGCATCGCCGCGCCCTGCGACGCCGGGATGCCGAGATCGCCGCAAAACGCGACGATGTGGCCTTGCGGCATCGCCATCGGCACGCAGCAGAGAAACCCTGCGCACATCAAGCCGCCGAGCACGACGTTCGGCTTGAACCCCAGCACTGGCGCGCCCGGCCGGGGACCGCTGCCGATGCCGTCGGCGCTGGCGGTTTCCGGGGCTGGGCCCAGCGCGATGGCCGCTGCCGGCAAGATCAGCACCAGTTCCGCGGCGGCAAACAACAGCATCGTATGGCGCCAGCCGAAACGTGCTTCGGATACCGCGAAAATCGGCGCCCAGATCGCCGCCGAGATCGACGAGCCGCTGCCGATCAAGGCGAGCGCCGTGCCGCGGCGGCGGTCGAACCAACGCGAGACGTAGATGTAGAGCGGCGCGTTGATGCCCGAATTGCCGAGGAGGCCGACAAACACGCCATAGCCCACCAGCAGGGCAAACGACCCGCCGCTCTGCGCCAGCACCAGGCCGACCGCGATCATCACCGCGCCGCCGATCACCGTCGTCCTGATGCCGAAGCGCTCGGCGATCCGGCCCATCGGAATACCGCCAACCGACGCGCCGAGCCAGGCCAGCGAATAGGCCAGCGCCGGCACCGACCGCTCGCCGCCCAAATCGGCGGCCATCGATTTGAGGCCAACAACGGTGATCGCCGGCGCCGCGAACGAGACCGCGGCGATCCCTAGCGCCGCCAGACAGACCGTCCACGACGTGCGGGTCTCGATCGAGGCCCGTCCCTGCCACTGCCGCTCGGCGTAGGATGCTGTACTCATCACAATAAGTGAGCGATCGAAAGGGAAGCGCCCTGCCTCGGCATTCGCCGAGACAGTGCGCGCCTGGGGGCCAGAGCTATAGCAGGGTGATGCCGACGGCTTCGGGGCCCTTGCGGCCCTCGGCGATGTCAACCATCACCCGCTGGCCTTCGTCGAGCCCGGTCAGGCCCGCGCGCTGCAACGCGCTCGCGTGCACAAACACGTCCTTGCCGCCGCCGTCGCGCACGATAAACCCAAACCCCTTCGTCACGTTGTACCACTTCACCGTCCCCTGCTCCTGCGAGGACGCCACCAGCGGCTGGTCGTAGCCACCCCCGCCGCCAGGCCGCGGACCCGAACGCGCCGGGCGCGCCGGCGCCGCCGTCGAGCTGTCGACGTTCAGCACCTCCGTCACCTGCGGGCCGCGCTGGCCCGGCGCCACCCGCACCTCGAGCGTCTCTCCCGTCTCAACCTGCTGAACCCCGATCCGGCCCAACACGCTCGCGTGCAGAAATGCATCGCCGCCGCCATCCGCAAGCTCGACAAAGCCAAACCCGCGGTCGCCGCGAAACCACTTCACAACCGCCTTCACCGGTGGGCCGGACGGTTGCTCCTCAAACCGCGGGCCGGAACTGAAGCGCGGCGCCGAGCCGTAACCGCCGCCCCCACCCCCGCCGCCGCCGTAATCACGGCCGCCGCCGCCGCCAAAATCATCGTCAAACTCGCGCCGCCGCCCACGATCGCGATGCCCTCTCCCGTTTTCCACGACCCAAATTCCCGAATCCAGCCACAGGGACAATACCCCGCAGCCACCATAATGCAGCTTTTTCCGCCGCTCGTCATCGGCAATGGAGTAACCGTCAGGTTACCGTCGCGCCGGTTGGGTGGATCTTGATGCGCTCGCCCGACGAATCCCGGCCGACAGAGCAGCCATGATCGAGCAGACAATCGATATCGCCACCAAAGGACGGCGCGATGGAATGTTTGTCGTCCATCCCGAACGCGGTCAACCGCATCCCGCCGTGTTCCTGATGATGGACGCGCCCGGCATCCACGAAGAGCTGCGCATGATGGCGCGCCGCTCCCGGCAATGATGAGGTGTGCAACGACGCCGTTTTGTCTTCGGCGAGCGCAACGAGTAGAGTGGGGCCGCGGGAGGAAGGGTCCTAGGAAAGGAATCGCGCGATGCCCGACGCCAAGATAGGCCGCAACGGAGCCCCGCCGCACTATGCCGAGCTCCTGGCACGCGCCGAGGCGCTGATCCCGGTATTGCGCGAGCGCGCCGCCCGCGCCGAGGAGCTGCGCCGGCTTCCCGACGAGACCATCGCCGATCTGCACAAGAGCGGCCTTTTCCGCGTACTGCAGCCGAAACGCGTGGGCGGCAGCGAGCTGCCGTTCCGGCATCTCGTCGAGCTGGTCTCGGTGATCGCGCGTGGTGACGGTTCGACCGGCTGGGTGTTCGCCAACCTCGCGGCGCATCACTGGCTGTTCGGCATGTGGCCGAAACAAGCGCAGGACGAGGTGTGGGGCCAATCGCCCGACAATCTCATCGGTTCGGCACTGATCTTTCCACGCGGCCGAGCGCAGAAAGTCGCGGGCGGGTACAAATTATCCGGCCGCTGGCCGTTTTCGAGCGGCGTCGATGCCGCGTCGTGGAACCTCGTCGGCGCCATCACCCATGATGAAGAAAGCGGCGCGACCGGGCCGCGCATCTTCCTGCTGCCGGCCAAGGATTACACCGTCATCGACACCTGGCAGGTCATCGGCCTCGCCGGCACGGGCAGCAAGGACGTCGTGGTCGAAGACGTGTTCGTGCCGGAATACCGCACCTTGTCGGTCGACCAGATCGCCGGCGGCCCCAATCCCGGCAGCGCGGTCAATCCATCGGTGCTCTATCAGCTACCGGCGATCAGTCTTTTCGCGTTCTGCATCGCCGGGGTCTCGCTCGGCATCGCGCAGAGCGCTATCGAGCATTTCATCGAGACCACGCGCACCCGGCTGTCGAGCTATTCCGGCCGCAACGTCGCCGATTTCAACACCGTGCAGGTGCATGTCGCCGAAGCGGCAGCCTTGGCTGACGCGGCGCGCGCGATCATGCTCGGCGATTGCGACGAGGCGACGCGCAGCGTCGGCGAAGGCCGCGTGCCCGACCTCAATGAGCGCGCCCGCTATCGCCGCGACGGCGCGTTTGCCGCGACGCTGTGCACCAAGGCGGTCGATATTCTCTTTGCGGCGACCGGCGGCGGCGCGATTTATGCGCGAAACCCGCTGCAGCGTGCGTTTCGCGACGTGCATGCGGCGAACGCGCATTATGTGCTGAACTGGGACATCAACGGCGCCATGTACGGGCGCGTCGCGCTGGGTTTGCCGCCCGATGCCACGCTCTAGCGCGCCACGTCGTCAGGATACGGAGCCGCGTTCGGTCGTCCGCCGGGTGCGGCGTCCGAAAGCGCCAAGTCGAGGGAAGCAGGTGTCGACGGAACTGCCAGGAAGCCATACCGCAACGGTGCACAGCACCTCGGCCGAGGGTTTCAACACGCGCGAATTGCGCAACGCGCTCGGTTCGTTCGCGACCGGCGTCACGATCATCACGACGCGCGACCGCGAGGGCAAACTGCACGGCATGACCGCGAACTCGTTCAGCTCGGTGTCGCTGAACCCGCCGCTGGTGCTGTGGAGCAGCTCGCTCTATGCGCAGAGCCTGCCGGCGTTCCAGGAATCGACGCATTTCATCGTCAACATCCTCGCTTACGACCAGATTCCGCTGTCGAACAAGTTCGCCAAGCAGAGCGACGACAAGTTCATCGATGTCGAGCACGTCATCTCGGAGTCGGGGCCGCCGGTGATCGTCGGCGCGGCGGCGCATTTCGAGTGCCGCAACGAATTCCGCCACTATGGCGGCGACCACATCATCTTCATCGGCCATGTCGAGCGTTTCGCCTATACCGACCGGCCGACGCTGCTGTTCTGCCGCGGGAACTACATGCGCGGCGAGCCGATCCTCCAGGACTGAGCCGGCCATGGCTGTTGCGAAAAACGTCGCGGTGATAGGGCTCGGCCTGATGGGTGGGGCGATCGCGCGCAACCTCGCCGCCGCCGGGTTCGCCATGAGCGGCTTCGATGTCGACACCGGCAAGATGGAGGCCTTGGCGCGCGACGGCGTGCGGCGGTCGAACTCCGCCGCCGGCGCGGTCGGCGGCGCGCAGATCGCCTTTACGTCGCTGCCGAGCGTCGAGGCGCTCGACGACACCGTCGCCCAACTCGTCGCCGCACCCCAGCCGGGGCTCACCGTGATCGAGGTCTCGACCTTTCCGATCGCGGCCAAGGAAGCGGCGCGCGACCGGCTCGCCGCCGCCGGCATGACGATGCTCGACTGCCCGCTTTCGGGCACCGGCGCGCAGGCCGCGGTCAAGGACCTCGCGGTCTACGCCAGCGGCGACGAGGCCGCGTTCGGGCACTGCCGTGAGCTAGGGCTGTTCGAGGGCTTCGCCCGTGTCACACATTACCTCGGCGCCTTCGGCAATGGCAGCCGGATGAAGTACGTCGCCAATTTGCTGGTCGCGGTGCACAACGTCGCCGCCGCCGAGGCGATCGTGCTCGGCACCAAGGCCGGGCTCGACCCGACGCGCATCCTCGAAGTCATCTCCAGCGGCGCCGCCAATTCGCGCATCTTCGAATTGCGCGGGCCGATGATGGCTGAGGGCGTCTACACCCCGGCTACCGCGACGATGCACGTGCTGCAAAAAGACAGTGCGATCATCGCCGAATTCGCCCGTTCGCTCGGCGTCGCCACGCCGACGCTCGACGCTGCCGCGCCGCTCTACGACGAGGCCGAGCACGCCGGCTACGCCGCGGAAGATGTCGCCGCGGTGCATGCGGTTCTCGCCCGCCGCGCGGGGCTTACATGAATTGCCGAAAGGGACCTTGCCGATGCTGACCGATGCGCAACGCGGCGCTTATGACCAGGACGGGTTCATCGTCGTACCGAATGTGTTTTCCGCCGGCGAGGTCGCCGAGCTGCGCGCGGTGACCGAGGGGTTCGTGCGCAACTCGGCCAAGATCGCGGCCAATGACGAGATCTACGACCTCGAGGACACGCATTCCGCCGTGGAGCCGCGGGTGCGCCGGATCAAGACGCCGCACGCCCATCACGAGGCGTATTTCCGCGCCAGCCGGCACCCGGCGGTGGTCGCGATCCTCGAAGAGCTGTGGGGCAGCGTGCGCTACGACACCGGCAAGCTGAACCTCAAATCGGCCGGCTATGGCGCGCCGATCGAATGGCACCAGGACTGGGCGTTCTATCCGCACACCAATGACGACCTCGCCGCGGTCGGCATCATGCTCGACGATTTCACGCCGCAGAACGGCCCGATGATGGTGATCCCCGGCAGCCATCGCGGCCCGATCTACGACCATCACGGCCCGGACGGCTGCTTCTGCGGCGCGATCGACCCCGCGGCGCCGAAGCTCGATCTCGACAAGGCGGCGGCGTGCCTCGGGCCAGCCGGTTCGATCACCATCCACCATGTCCGCGCGGTGCACGGCTCGGCGACCAATTTCTCCGGGTTGGAGCGGCGCTTCCTGCTGTTCCAGTACCGCGCCGCCGACGCCTGGCCGCTGTTGGGCTTCAAGGACGGGATCGAGAAGTTCGACGAGTTGCTGCTCGCCGGCGAGCCGACGCTGCACCCGCGCCTCGCGCCGGTGCCGGTGCGCCTGCCGCTGCCGCCGGCGGCGAACCAGGGCTCGATCTACGAGAACCAGCGCGCCACCGGCCGCCGCTATTTCGCGACGGCCGATTCCCTAAATCCTGGGGCGCCACGCGCCGTGGCGGCGGAGTAGCGATGCCCGGCCCGCTCGACGGCATCCGCATTGTCGACCTGACGCAGAACGTTGCCGGGCCGCTGGGGACGATGATCCTCGGCGACCAGGGCGCCGACGTGGTCAAGGTCGAGCCGCTCGACGGCGGCGACGCGACGCGTCATTCGGCGCAGCGGCGGGCCGGTTTTTCGACCTCGTTCCTCAACAACAACCGCAGCAAGCGCTCGATCGCGCTCGACCTCAAGGCCGCGGCCGGCCGGCGCGCGCTTCTCAAGCTGTGCGAGACGGCCGACGCCTTCGTGCAGAATTATCGGCCCGGCGTCGTCGAACGGCTCGGCATTGACGAGGCGGCCGTGCGCGCCATCAAGCCCGACATCGTGTATGTCTCGATTAGCGGATTTGGCGAGGTCGGCCCCTACGCGCAGAAGCCGGTCTACGACCCGATCATCCAGGCCTATTCCGGCCTCGCGACGGTGCAGGCCGGTGCCGACGATGTGCGCCCGCGCATGCTGCGCACCATCCTCCCCGACAAGCTGACCGCGATCACCGCGTCGCAGGCGATCACCGCCGCGCTGTTGGCGCGCGCCCGCACCGGCGAGGGCCAGCATGTGCGGCTGGCGATGCTCGACGCGGTGCTGGCCTTTCTGTGGCCGTCCGACATGGGCGACCAGACCTTTATCGGCGACGAGCCGGCAACCCAGGAAAAGGCCAGCGCGACCGACCTCGTCTACGAGACGAGCGACGGCTGGATCACGGTCGCGGTGCAGACCAACGCGCAATGGGTGGCGCTGACCGAGGCGCTGGAGCGGCCCGAATGGCTCGACGACGATCGCTTCAAGACCCCGGCGCTGCGCCAGCGGAATGTCGGCGCGCGGCTCGCGCTGACGCAAGAGGTGCTGAAAACCGGCATGGCCGAGCACTGGCTCGACCGCCTGACCAAGGCGGGCGTGCCGTGTGCGCCGGTGTTGACGCGGTTCCAGGTCATCAAGGCGCCGCAGGTCGCGGCGCTCGGCTCGGTCGTCGAGTTCGATCACCCCAAGGCCGGCCGCCTGCGCCAGATGCGCAATGCCGCCCGGTTCGAGAAGACGCCGGCCGCGATCCGACGCGGCGCGCCGGCGCTCGGCGAACACACTGACGAAATCCTCGCCGAAATCGGCTACTCGGCGGAGGAAATCGCCGGCCTCAAGGCCGATGGCGTCATCAACCGCTAATGCGAAATGCCCATCAGGACGCTGTAGCCGCTCCAGATGATCTGGATGCCGATGCACAACAGGATGAAGGCCGACAGGCGGATCATCACGTTGATCCCGCTCGTACCGAGCAGCGCGACCATCCGGCCGGCGAAGCGGTAACAGACAAAGATCGTCAACGCGATCGCCACCAATCCGGCAAAGGCGCCGGCGGCGAGGAAGGCAATGGCGAAACCCCCCGTGGCATCGGGCGGCCGCTCGGCCCCCAGTGCGATCGCCACCGCGATCGACCCGGGTCCGACGGTCAGCGGCATCGTCAACGGGTAGAACGCATCGATTACGGGGGCCTGATGCGCTTCGTTGCGGCCGTCGGCCGCGGCGCCATCGCGCATTAGCCGCCAGGCGAAAGACGCGACGGCAAGCCCGCCGGCGATGCGGAGCACCGGCAGGGTGATGCCGAAAAACGCCAAGACGTGTGAGCCGACAAAGAGGGAGCCGAGCAGCAGGACGAACCCGTTGACCGCGACGCGCCATGCCAACCTGCGGCGCACGTCCTCGCTGTTGTGGTGGGTCAGCGCGAGAAATATCGGCGCACCGCCGATCGGGTTCACGATCGGAAATAGCCCGGCATAGACAAGGAGGAAGGAGTTGGCGACGGCGTTCATCGTGATGATGATAGCGTTATCAGCGATGGGCGTAGAGGAGGACCGGCGATGATCGATTTCTACTACTGGCCGACGCCGAACGGCTGGAAGGTGTCGATCATGCTCGAGGAATGCGGCCTCGAATACCGGATGATCCCGGTCAATATCGGCAAGGGCGACCAGTTCAAGCCGGAATTTCTCGCGATCAGCCCCAACAACCGCATGCCGGCGATCATGGATCATGACGAGCCGGATGGGCCGATGGCGATTTTCGAATCCGGGGCGATCCTCTTACACCTCGCCGAGAAGGCCGGTCGTTTCGCGCCGACCGACCGGCGCGGCCGGAAGGAGCTGATGGAATGGCTGTTCTGGCAGGTCGGCAATCTCGGGCCGATGGCCGGGCAACTTTCGCATTTCGTCAATTACGCGCAGGGTGAGCACCCCTATTCGCTGCAGCGCTACAAGAACGAATACAATCGCTGCCTCGGCGTGCTGGAGCGCCGGCTGGACGGCCGCGAGTACATCCTCGGCGCCGAGTACTCGATCGCCGATATGTGCTCGTGGCCCTGGGTGCTGATCGCCAAGCCCTTGGGCCAAGCGATCGAGGAATTTCCCCATGTCGCGCGCTGGCGCGCGGCGGTGCGCGATCGCCCGGCCGTCAAGCGCGGGGTCGATCTCGGCAAGGAGCTGCGCCGCGCCGCCCCGCCGAGCGATGAGGAACGCCAGATCCTGTTCAACCAGGCCGCCGGGCATTTGCGCGGCTGAGCATGACGAGGGAGAAGAAAATGCAAGTCCGCCGCATCGTCACCGGGCACGACGCCAACGGGAGGGCGATTGTCGCCACAGACGAGACCTTCACCGCCGTCGAAAGTCCGACCCGGCCCGGCATCTCGCGGATCGAGGTATGGTCGACCGATGCGATGCCGGTCGACAATTCGGAAGGCGCGGCAGGCGACGCGCAGCGCGCCGGTTTCGTCAAGCGCTACAATTATGTCGGCACCGGCCAGGGCAGCGTGATCCGCGTCACGTCGTTCGCGCCGGGTTCGCCAGGCTTCATGCACCGCACCGAGACCTGCGACTACGCGATCTTGTTATCGGGCGAATGCGACCTCGAACTCGACGACGGCAAGACCGTGCACATGAAGCCGGGCGATATCTGCGTCCAGCGCGGCACGATGCATGCCTGGGTCAATCGGGGCAGCGAGCCGGCGGTCTTCGCCTTTGTCCTGATCGACGCGAGCGCCGTCGAGATGGCCGGGCAGAAGCTCATCACGCACTATCCGTCACGCTAACATAGCGTCGTGCGGCAGAGCGCGATGAGCCGCTCCCAGTGCCGCTCGGCGGCAGGCACGTCGTAACACCAGCACTCGGGAAACGCGAAACCGTGGTGCACGCCCATACACATCTAGATCTCGCCCCGCGTGCCGGCGCTCTGAAGAGCGTTTCCAGCTCTTCGACCATCGGCAGGGGCGCCAGCTCGTCGTGCGCGGCACAGCCGATGTACACTTCGCCCCTGATCTTGGCGGGGAGCGAAGCGACGAAGCAAACTCCTGAAGCAAGAAATTGCGGCGGCGGGAGATTACCGCGCCGCCTTGCGGCGGCTCGCAATGACAAACGGGGGCACCAGTGATCTACATGGTCGAGATGGACATGCGGCTCGACGACCGCGAGGCGGAGTGGCACGAGTGGTATCTCGCGCATATCAAGGTGCTGCTGACGGTGCCCGGCTTTCGCGCCTCCCAGCGGTTCCGTTCGATCCTGCCCTGCCCGGCGCCCTATCTGGCGCTGCACCAGGTCGATTCCGGCGCGATTTTCGACAGCGCCGAATACCGCTCGCGCGGCGGGCCGGGCTCGACCGGCGATTGGCGTGCCCGGCATCTCAACTGGCGGCGCAATCTGCTCAAAGGCCTCGCCGAGACGCCCGATGTGCCCGCCAACGCACACTTGCTGCGCCTCGAAAACGCCCGCGATGTCGTGCTGCCGGTGGGGATTGCGCTCTCCTGGACCAAAGCCGTCGGGCTCGACCGTGACGCGCAGGAATTCGGCCTTGCGGTCGTCGACGACCAGGGGCCTTTCCTCGATCTCGCCGGCCGTGACGAGCGGGTGCGGCTCTATCGGCCGATCAGCGAAAAGCTGCACGAGACGGTCTGACCGTGCGGCCAATATTCGTCCTTGCCGTCGCAGTCGGCCTGGTGGCGACCGCGGCACAGGCCGATGAGCCGGCGTCCCCACCGGTCGCGGCGATGGTCGACGACCGGGTCCCGATCGGCGAGGCGCAGCTCCCGGTGTTCGTCTCGCAGGATTGGTCGCGGCCGCTGCCCGACATCCGCCGCGCCGTGATCGTCGTGCATGGCTACAATCGCAACGCCGCCGATTATGCGCGCAACATGATGGCGCTCGGCCCACCGGCCGACACGCTGGTGGTGGCGCCGCAATTCCTCGCGCCGGAGGACATCGCGGCGCACCAGCTGCCCGACAGCGTGTTGCGATGGGACCTCGAGAATTGGGAGGACGGCAATCCCGCTTTGGGGCCGACGGCACTCAGCGCCTTTGACGGGTTCGACGCAATCCTCGCGAAACTCACCGATCGCACGATTTTTCCGAACTTGTCGCGGATCGTGCTGGCCGGGTTTTCCGCCGGCGGGCAGGTCGTCCAGCGCTACGCCGCGGTCGGCAAGGGCGAAAACGCGATCCCTTTCCGCTATGTCGTCGGCAGCCCCGGTACTTATGCCTATTTCGGCGACGAGCGACCGCTGCCCGATGGGGCATTCGGCGCCTCTGCCGGTATACAATGCCCCGATTACAACCGCTGGAAATTCGGTTTCGCCGGCGGCCTGCCGCCCTATGCCTCGGCCGCGACGGCCAAGGGCATTCCGGCGCTGGAGCACCGCTATGTTGCGCGAGACGTCGTCTACCTCGCGGGCGGCGACGACACCGACCCGAACCATCGCCTGCTCAACAAGACCTGCGCCGCCGAGGCGCAAGGCCCGACCCGGCTGGCGCGCATGCAGTTCTTCCTCGCCGATATGAAGCAGCGCGATGGTGTGGCGTTCAGGCAGCCTATGCGGATCATTCCCGGCGTGGCCCATAATGAAGCGCGCGTTTTCGGCTCGCCCTGCGGCCGCGCGGCGCTGTTCGACGAGCCGGGATGCGCCGGCGAGGAGGAGAAGAAATGATCATCGACACCCATGCCCATGTCGTACCGGCGACGATGCTCGACGCGCTGCGCGCTGAGAAGCGGCAGTTCCCGTCGGTGACGCTGCACGACGCGGCGGCGCCGCGGATGGAGTTCAATGCCGCCGGACCGGGCCGGCCGATCCAGCCGCGCCTGCACGACCTTGCCCAGCGCAAGGAGTGGCTGACGAAAGCGCGGGTCGATCACCAGTTGGTTGGCGGCTGGACCGACGTCTACGGCTACGATTTGCCGCCCGAGGAAGGCGCCGACTGGGCGCGCTTCTACAACGAGCACATGGCGAAGGACGCGGCGGCGCTCAACCAGCTTTCCGCGCTCGCCACCGTGCCGCTGCAGGACGGCGAGCTCGCCGCGAAGGTGCTCGAAGAGGCGCTCGACGCCGGCTTCCACGGCGCGATGATCGCCACCCAGCCAAAGGGCATCGGCGGCAATCTCGACGACCCGTCGCTTGACCCGTTCTGGGAGGTCGCCTCGGCGCGCAACGCCGGCGTCTTCCTCCATCCGCATTATATCTGCAGCGACGACCGGCTCGATGGCTACGACCTGGTCAACGCGGTCGGCCGGCTCGCCGATACGACAATCGCCGTGGCGCGATTGCTGTTTTCGGGGCATCTGACGCGGTTTCCCGGGGTCAGTCTGCTGCTGTCGCATGCCGGTGGCGCGCTACCCTATGCACTCGGTCGGCTGAAGCGCAACAAGGTGATTCATCCCGAATATGCCGACCCGGAGGAGAATTTCCGCCGGCTCTATTTCGACACGGTGCTGTTCGAGCCGCTGGCGCTGCGGTTCCTGTGCGATGTCGTCGGCGCCGACAAGGTGATGCTCGGCTCGGACTTCCCGTTCGGCATAGGCGATCCGGACCCGTGCGGCGTGGTCGACCATTGTGCGCTGACCGACGCCGAGCGCCAAGCGATCCTCGGGACGACCGCGGCGCGCATCTTCCACGTCGATTGCGCCTGCGGCGCGGCTTAGGCGGCGCTGACGGCTTCCTGCGCCAGGGAGTTGTCGACGCAGTCTGCGAACGGCACCGAGTGGGTGAGGAAGCCGCTGGCGAGCAGCGCGCTGCGCAGCCCATCGAACCCCTCTTCGGGAAGGATCGGGTCGGTGCCCCACACGCCTTGCGACTTGTAACGGGCCAGTGAGCCTGTCAGGACGCCGCGATCGAGGTCGGGGAAATAATCGTCGGCAATTAGCATCGCGAGCGCCTCCGGCGGGTTGCCGGCGACCCATTGCTGGGTCTTGTAGATCGCCCGCACCATGCGGCGGAACGGCTCCGGATCGGCGGCGAGGCGCTGGCGCGTCGTGGCGAAGACGGTGTAGCTGGTGCGGCCGCGGGCGCTGGCCGGCAGCCAGACATGAGCGCCGCGCCGCACGGCCAATTCGACAAACGGCTCGAAGAGCTGTGCCACATCGATCTGGCCGGTGGTGAGGCCGGCGACATTCTCACCCATGCCGCGGCCGAGCAGCCGTTCGAGCCGCGCCGGATCGATGCCGGCGCGATGCAGATCGCCTTCGAGGCAGAGCCAGGGCGTCGGCACCTCGCTGGTGCTGGCGAAGCGCTTGCCGAGCAGGTCGGCGAGCCGGAAGCCGGGGCTAGGCGTCGCGCCGACCAGCGAGAACGGGTCGCGGCAAACCACCTCCGCAAACGCGACAATCGCCGACGCGGCGTCCTGTTCGTGCGCCTTCATGATGCGGATCGGGCCCATCCACATCGCCTCCACCTCGCCGGCGACCAGCGCCGCCTCGGCCTTGCCCGGCCCCGGTGACGGCAGCAGCTCGACCTCGACACCTTCCTTCTCGTACGCGCCGAGGGCATGCGCCGCATAGAACGGCGCGTAAAGCACGAAGCGATAATTCTCATAGAGCCTGACACGCATGGCATCCCTCCGCGGGCTTCGCTATCGTTAGCACACGACGACACGAGGGAGTGACCCATGTCCGATGCCGCCCACCAGCTCAATTGCCTTGCCGGCGTCCGCGTGCTCGACCTGACGCAATTCGAGGCCGGGCCGACCTGCACCGAGGTCATGGCGCAATTAGGCGCCGAGGTTGTCAAGGTCGAGAACCCGCGCGGCGGCGAGCCGGGCCGCATCCTCGGCGCCGGCCCCAAGCCGGGCGCCGACGCCTATTATTTCATGGTCTACAACGCCAACAAGAAGTCGGTGACGGTGAATCTCAAGTCGCCGCGCGGCATCGAGCTGGTCAAGGAGATGGCCACGAAGGCTGATGTCTTTATCGAGAACATGGCGCCGGGCACGATCGAGAAGCTGGGCCTCGGCTACGACGTGCTGTCGAAGCTCAACCCGCGGCTCATCTACGCCCAGGTCAAAGGGTTCGGCGAGGGTAGCCCCTACGAGCACAACCTTGCCTTCGACATGATCGCCCAGGCGGCCGGCGGCAACATGGCGATCACCGGCGAGGTCGGCAGCCGACCGATCCGCCCCGGCGCGACGCTCGGCGACACCGGCACCGGCATGCTGATGTGCATCGCGGTCATCAGCTCGCTCTACGAGCGCAATACCACCGGCAAGGGCCGCCGCCTGCAGGTCGCGATGCAGGACGCGCAGCTCAACTATACGCGCGGCTCGTTCGTCAACTACGCCCGCACCGGCAAGCCGCAGGAGCGCGGCCGTGCCGGCTTCGGCGGGCCGCCGCCGTCCGACATCTTTCCGTGCAAGCCCGGCGGCCCGAACGATTGGTGCTATGTTTTCAACTCGCACAATAACCCAGAGCACTGGCGCCGTACCGCGACGATCATGGGCAAGCCGGAATGGGCCGACGACCCGGAATTTCTCGACCGCGACAAGCGCGCTAGCCACGCCGACGAGGTCAACGCGATGGTGACCGCATGGACCATGCGGCACACCAAGAACGAGGCGATGGAAATCCTCGGCAAGGCCGGCATCCCGGCGGGAGCCGTGTACGACACCGGCGACCTTCTGGCCGAGCCGACCTTCCAAAGCCGCGGCATCATCCAGACCCAGCACCACCCCAACGGCGACTTCCGGATGCCGACCTTCCCGGTGCGCTTCGACGGCAAGCCGCCGGAGATCACCCGCTCGCCGCTGTTGGGCGAGCACTCCGAGGAGGTCTTCCAGTCCTGGCTCGGCCTCGGCGCCGGTGACGTGAAGGGCCTCAAGGACGAGGGGGTGGTCTGAATTTTACCGTCGCCCCCGCGAAGGCGGGGGCCCAGGACAACCGTTCCGGCCGCTCGCTCCTGGGCTCCCGCTTTCGCGGAAAAGACGATCACTAAGTTCCGCCCTCGTCCCGTTCCTCGCGCATCTGGCGCAAGAGCTCGCGCACGCTCCGCGCGGTTCGGAGCTTGCGGCCAATATCGGGCGCAAGCCGCAGATCGCCCTCGGCATCGAGCCACCCCGCCTCGGTGTCCGGCGGCAGCTCGCGCATGACCTCGGCGAAGGCGCGGAAGATCGCCTCCACCTGGTGCGCTTCGAGCCGCCGTTCTCGCGCCACGCCACCCGCCTTTTGCTGTTCCTGCAGCGAATCTGCAGCAAAATGCGGCGCGCGGCGAGTTCCGTCAAAACAGCGCCAATTGCGCGGTCTGTTTGGCCGGCGGACGGAACAGCGAGGTGTCGAGCGGCTCGGTGTGACGCCGCGCGAAGCCGAGCCGCCGCACCGCCAGGCCGAAGCGCATGTTCAGCAGGTCGGCATACGGCCCATAGCCGACCATGCGTTTGCCCCAGGTCGAATCGTAGATCTTGCCGCCGTGGCTCTGCGCGACAAGCGACAAGACATGCGATGCCTTGTTCGGGAAATGCGATTCAAGCCATTCCTTGAACAGGTCCTTCAGCTCCAAAGGCAGGCGCAGCATCGTGTAGCCGGCGGTGACCGCGCCGGCCTCCTTGGCGGCGGCGAGGATGTCCTCCATCTCGGCGTCATTGAGCGCGGGGATCATCGGCGCCGAGAGCACACCGGTCGGGATGCCCGCCTTGGCCAGGGCGGTGATGGTTTCCAGCCGGCGCGTCGGGGTCGCCGCGCGCGGCTCCATGACCCGCGCGAGCGCGCGGTCGAGCGTCGTCACCGAGACCGTCACGCAAGCCAGCCGCAGCGACGCCATCTCGGAGAGGATGTCGATGTCGCGCTGGATGAGTGCGCCCTTGGTGACGATCGTCACCGGGTGGCGGAAATCGCGCAGCACTTCGAGGATTGAGCGCATCACCCCGAGCTTGCGCTCGGTTGGCTGGTAGGGATCGGTGTTGCTGCCGATGGCGATCGGCCGGCAGGCGTAACCCTTTTTCGACAGCTCCACCGCAAGCAGCGCCGCAGCCTGCGGCTTATAGAAAATGCGGGTCTCGAAATCGAGCCCGGGCGACAGGCCGAGAAAAGCGTGGCTCGGTCGCGCGAAGCAATAGATGCAGCCGTGCTCGCAACCGCGATACGGGTTGATCGAGCGGTCGAAGCCGATATCGGGTGATTTGTTGCGGGCGATGATCGTGCGCGTCGCATCGACCGAGAGGATCGTGTTGAGCGGCATCGGCTCGGGCTCGGCGCCGGGGATGCTCCAGCCGTCGTCGAAAGCGACACGCTCCTCATGCTCGAAGCGGCCGCTGGCATTGCTGGCGGCGCCGCGACCCTTGCGCGGCAGGGGGGAGGCCGGCATATCCATGCCCTAAATGTAGGGCATCGATGGGAACATTACAAGAACATAATTGGCTCTCCGCGATAATCCCGGTGCTCAACGCGGCCGCGGAATTGCCGGCGACATTGGCAGTGCTCACGGCGTCCGCGCTCATCCATGAGATCATCGTCGTCGATGGCGGATCGGCGGACGACAGCGCGACGATCGCGCGGACGGCGGGCGCCAGGGTCATCGAAGCGCCGCGCGGGCGCGGAATGCAGCTGGCGGCGGGCGCGGCTGCGGCACACGACGATTGGTTGCTGTTCATTCACGCCGATTGCCGGCCCCTTCGCGGTTGGGAGGACGCGGTGCGCGATTTCATCTCGGGGCAAGCGGCGGGAAAGACGGCGGGCTATTTCAGCCTGGCGCTCGACGACACGGCGCCAGCGGCGCGGCGGCTGGAGCGGATTGTCGCCTGGCGCTGCCGGGCGCTGGCGCTGCCCTATGGCGATCAGGGGCTGTTGATCCACCGCCGGCTTTACGACGCGGTCGGCGGGTATGCCGCGATCCCGCTGATGGAGGATGTCGATATCGCGCGCCGGCTCGGCCGCGCGCGGCTCAGGCTAGTCGAGGCGACAATGCTGGCGTCGGCGCAGCGTTATCGGCGCGACGGGTATTGGCGCCGGCCGTTGCGCAACCTCATTTGCCTAACTCTGTATTTCGCCGGGATACGGCCGGAAAGGCTCGCGAAGATTTATGGGTAAAAGCTCATCGTATCGTTCCCGGGCGAAGGCCGTGGCCCGCTTGTCAATCGCCGTCGGCGCCGAAAAGTGGGCCCCGGCCTACGCCGGGACGACGAGAACAGCATGACGCGTACCCTCATCCTCTTCGTCCGCATTCCGCGCCTCGGCGCTGGCAAAAGGCGCTTGGCGCGCGATATCGGCGCGGTCGCCGCGGTGCGTTTCGAGCGGCTGATGTTGGCGCGAAGCCTGCGACGGCTCGGCCACGATCGGCGATGGACGCTGCGGCTGGCGGTGACGCCCGATCGCGACGCGCGGCGGCTCGGCGCGCATCCACAGGGCCAGGATGATCTCGGCGTGCGGATGTGGCGCGCGCTGGCGGCTTGCCCGCCGGGGCCGAAGCTGCTCGTCGGCAGCGACATCCCTGGCCTCACCGCCGCCTATATAGCCGAGGCGTTCGCGCTGCTTGGCCGGCACGATGTCGTGTTCGGGCCGGCGAGCGATGGCGGGTTCTGGCTGGTGGGCTGCCGGCATCGGCCGCCCGAGTTCGGCACGGGTTTCGGTATGGTACGCTGGTCGAGCCCGCACGCGCTCGCCGATGTGCTGGCCAATTTACCGAAATTGCCGTCGGTCGGCTTCGCCGCGACGCTCGAAGATGTCGATGACGGCGAGGCCTATCGCCGCGTTATGCGGCGTCGTGGAAAATGACGCCGAGCGTGTAGCGCGCGCCGGAACGCAGCCGGCTCACGCCGTGGCGCATCGTCACCCGGTAAAAACCGCGCGCGCCGGCGACCGGCCGATGGTTGACCGGAAAGACCACCGCGTCGCCCTGTTGGAGCGGCACGACCTCGCCCTTCGACTGGCGGCGCGGCCGCTGCTCCACGAGCAGGAACTCGCCGCCGACAAAATCCTCGTCCGGCCGCGACAGCAGCACCGTCGCTTGCAGCGGGAACACCAGCTCCCCGTAAAGGTCTTGGTGCAGGCAATTGTAGTCGCCCAGGCCGTATTTGAGGATCAACGGTGTCGGGCGGAGCTGTCCCGCGTCGCGGCAGCGCGTGAGATAAGCCTCGAGCGTCGGCGGAAAATTCGCTTCGAGGCGGAGTTGCTCGGCCCAGCGATTAGCGATGGCGGCAAGGCGCGGGTAGAGGCCGCGGCGCAAATTTCCGACGACCGATGGCAGCGGATAGGCGAGGTATTTGTATTCGCCCTCGCCGAAACCGTGCCGCGCCATGACCACCCTGCTGCGGAAGGCCGTGCGGTCATCATAAAGGGCGATAAGCGCGCGGCACTCCTCGGGACCGAGCAGGCCGGGAAGGATCGCGTACCCGTCGCCGTCGATGGTGGCGGCGAGGTCGGTTTCGGGAATTTGATCCACCTTCATGATCTTTTCGCCGGAGACACAGAACATCAACCCTCACCCGCCTCGCACCGGCGAGCGGTGCTCGTCACCCTCTCCCGTAGTGCGGGAGAGGGTGACCCGGAGCGTCGGCGACGGATGGGGGAGGATTACTCCGCGGCCGCTTCCGTCGCGGCGGCGCTTTCGGCGGCGAGCAGCTGGCGCTTGCGCTCGACGCCCCAGCGATAGCCGGCGAGGTCGCCGTCGCGGCGCACGATGCGGTGGCACGGCACCAGAAGCGCGAGCTTGTTGGCGGCGCAGGCGGCGGCGACCGCGCGCACCGCTTTCGGCTGTCCCAAGGCGGCGGCGATCTCGGTATAGGTCGACGTCTTACCGGGTGGCACCTTTTGCAGCGCGCGCCACACCCGCGCCTGGAACGCCGTGCCACGAATGTCGAGCGGCAGGTCGGGCTGCTCGTGCGGATCAGTCACGAAACGCACGATGCGCTCGGCCCAGGTGGCGAGCTGCGAGTTTGCCGGCCAGATCAGCGCGGCCGGAAAGCGGCGGCGAAGGTCGGCTTCAAGCGGCGCCTTGTCGTCGCCGAGCGCGGTCATGCAGATGCCCCGCGCGGTGGCCGCGACGAGCGCCCAGCCGAGTGCGGTCTTGACGGTCGTGAAGCGGATGGTCTCGCCGCGCCCGCCATTGCGCCGCGCGGCCGGGGTCATGCCAAGCCCGGACGGCGCCGCCTCATAGGCCCGCGAGCTGGCGCCGAAGCCGGCGGCGTAGACCGCCTCCGCCACGTTGTCGCCGGCATCGAGCCGGTCGCCGAAGCGGCCGAGCCGATGCGCCTTGCCCCAGTCGCGCGGGGTCGCGCCGGTGATCTGCTTGAAGACCCGATGGAAATGATAGCGGCTGATCCCGGCGGCGCTCGCGAGCTGGTCGAGGCTCGGCAGCGCATCGCTTTTGCGGATGAGTGCGCAGGCGCGCTCGACCGCGGCGATGTGGCGCTCGGCTTGGGAGCCTTCAGTCGGGCGGCAGCGCTTGCACGGGCGGAACCCCGCGGCTTCGGCCTGGGCGTTAGTCGCGTAGAACGCCACGTTCTTGCGCAGCGGCTGGCGCGAAGCGCAGCCCGGCCGGCAATAGACCCCGGTCGTCTTGACCGAATAGACCCACTGCCCGTCCTGCGACGCGTCATGCGCGCGGAGTGCTTCCCAGCATTTTTCTTCGTCCAACATCGTCTTTCTCCTCAAACTCACCTTGAGCGAGAAGATGGCCCTATTGCTGCTCGGTCTCTATCCGGCACTTGCTTTCTAATTCGACGCGGCCGCATCGCAACGCTGCGCGGCCCGCAGTTTTCGGATTTTAACTGGTAATCGCCCGCAGTCCTGGGAAGTACATCGATATTGGCGTCTCTACCAAGTCGGCGTTATCAAGCGCCTGCCTAATTTGTGAAGATATCTCTGTCTGATAAGTCGCGATCCTCGGGACGAGCGTAAAGATGTCAGTTGTGTCGATGACGATTGTGCGCATCTGATTTATATCGAAAGGGATTATGTCCGCTTTGCGTATTATTTGTACAATTGGAAGTCGCATCATATGTCGGATCGCTAATTCATAGAAAACGTTTGGATTATGGTAAGACAAATCGACAATAACAAGGCGAGATTTTACTATATATTCTATTACCTGTCTGGTGATAACGCCTGGCTTATCAATTGCGTCCGCCCGCACTACGGTAAGACCGAATGACTGGAGCGCCGGTTCGATGAAGGACCCCAGGAAAAGATCAGAGTGCTTGCGGTGCTCACTATCAGGAGATCCGATGGGCGTGATGTAGAAACAGGTGGTCTCAAATTGAGCGTGGTCTGCCGTGATTACCGCACTAGGTCGCAACGCAGTAATCGGCTGGGGATGTGTCGGACTTCCAGAGGCGGGAAGCTGGTCGAGTGCGTGATCCTTAGAGACGATTCGCTCTGCGCCCGACAAGGTGGTCAGCAGACCGACAAAGCGGAGGTTAACAATGAAAGTATCGACTGCTTCCTCCGCTGCTTCCGCTGCCGAACCGAACTCCTTTGCCGCGTCGATCAAGGCCGCTCTCGCCGGCAATGCCCTTCCCGCGAAGCGCTCGTGAAGTTTCGAGAAGACCTCTATGTCCTCGATTGCGAGTTTGATCCTTGCTCGGGCTTGCTCGCGAGGAGGTATTTGGGGGTCAACGGCCCGCGAGCCATCTGGCGTCAACTCTATGATGTCGGCGGCCATCCCGCCCTTGGTGAGACCGTAACCACGCGCATTGATAATGAGCTGTCGGCTTGCTCCGCTCTCCGGTGACTTGTTGAGGTGATCAAAGAATGTAAGCCGTCGGACA
Organism: uncultured Alphaproteobacteria bacterium; assembly: GCA_963712835.1. Taxonomy (GTDB): domain Bacteria; phylum Pseudomonadota; class Alphaproteobacteria; order ATCC43930; family CGMCC-115725; genus DATARH01. The sequence goes on from CAVQJJ010000007.1 coordinate 444,451, forward strand.
GGCTCGCCGCTGGCGAATTCAAAAATCTGCCTCGCGAAATCGAGCGGTTCCTCAAATGGTGATGCGGGAAAGTTGCGGGTCACGCGTCTCCGCCGAGCGACCTCTCTCTCGACATTATCATTTGCCGCGCTAATGGATTTGGCTACATCATCGGTGGTGCTCGCGTTTTCGACAGCCGATTTTGGTTTGCGGCTTCGGCTCATCATGCTGGCTCCGGCCTAGGTTTCTATCGGGATTTCCCTCGGGTCGCGATGACGACTGTAGCACCGCGCCCAGTCGGGGATTTCCTTTTCCTATGCGACGACCTTATTCGCATACCGCTTTGGCAGCATCGCGTGGATGCCTTTGTTGCCGTCGACCAGCTGCGTTACCCGCATATCGACCGCGAGGCTGGAAAACATATAGGCATCCGCCGGCTCAAGGCCCATGCGCTCGCCGATCAGCTTAATCATTTCCCTGAGCGCATCCTTGGCCGCGTCGTCGAGGTCGTCGTTGAAGGCCATCGTGATGTGGTGCGTCGGTGTCTCGGCGCGGGGCAGTTTGAATTGCAGGTCTTTGCGGACGGTTAGCCGGAACGTGCCGGAGAGCGCGGTTTCGAGCGCGGTCACGCAAACCTCGCCGTCCCCTTGTACGCCGTGCCCGTCGCCGCACGAAAAATTGCCGCCCGGCACGAAGACCGGCAAATAGAGCGTCGTGCCTTGGGTCAGCTCTTTCAGGTCCATGTTGCCGCCGAACTCGCGCGGGATGATCGAGGTGCACAGGCCGTAGACCGGCGGCGGCGCGACGCCCATCACCCCGAAAAACGGCGCGAGGTCGATTTCCTGGCCCCAGGGCAGCGTGCACACGCCGCGCTGCCGGTCGATGCCGCTATGCATCAGCTTGCGCATCGGAAAGTCTTCGGGGAGCGTTCCGGCATGCGGGCGGATGCGGGTGTAGCCCCAGTTCTGCCGGCAATCGATGTTGAGGATGTCGATCTGCAGCACATCGCCCGGCGCGGCGCCGGCGACCGCGACCGGGCCGGTGAGGATGTGCGCGCCGGTGCCCTTATCGAGCCCGGCATGGATCGCGAGATGGTCGGCGAGGATTTCCCAGTTGTCGCCTTTCGGCAGGATGTCGGGCCCGCCCGAGACGCAATCGACCTGCACCGTGTCGCCGGATTCGACCGTCACCACCGGCTTCAGCGCCGCGTCGAAAAACCCCCAATGGCAATGTTCCGGCCGGCATGACACGACATGATGCTGCGACATCGATGGCCCCTTTGGTTGCTGCCGGAACGATACAGGCGCTTCGCTCACGGAACCAGCACCGCGGCGCCTTCGAGACGGCCATCACGCAGATCGGCGAGCGCCTGGTTGGCCTCGACAAGCGGATAGGGCGAGGTTGTCGTCACGATGCCGGCCTTCGAGGCCAGCGCGAGAAACTCCTCCGCGTCACGGCGGGTCAAATTGGCGACCGAGCGGACGATCCGCTCTTCCCACAACAGCGCATAGGGGAAGGCAGGGATGTCGCTCATATGGATGCCGCCGCAGACGACAACGCCGCCTTTCCTGGTTGCCTTAAGCGCTATCGGGATCAGCGCGCCGACCGGCGCGAAGATCAGCGCGGCGTCGAGCTTTTCGGGCGGCTCTTCGTCGGAGCCGCCGGCCCATATCGCGCCGAGCCGGCGCGCGAACTCCTGTCCGGCGGCGTCGCCCGGCCGGGTGAAAGCGAAGACCTGGCGGCCCTGAAACCGGGCGACTTGGGCGACGATATGCGCCGCCGCGCCAAAACCGTAAATTCCGATTCGTTCTTCTTTCATGGAATGTTCTACCGCGAGACGGAATGTGCGATAGCCGATGAGGCCGGCGCAGAGCAGCGGCGCGGCGGCGACGTCCTCGAACTGCGCCGGGAGCGTGAAGCAGAAACGCTGATCGGCGACCGTCAGCTCGGCATAGCCGCCGTCGATCTGGTAGCCGGTGAAGCGGGCACGGTCGCACAGGTTTTCGCGGCCGCTGGTGCAATATTCGCAGACGCCGCAGGTCCAGCCGAGCCAGGGTACGCCGACCCGATCACCGATCCGGAAGCGATCGACCTCACCGCCTTTCTCGACCACCGTGCCGACGATCTCGTGGCCCGGCACGAGGGGCAGCTTCGGATGAGCGAGCTCGCCATCGACGATGTGGAGGTCGGTGCGGCACACCGCGCAGGCCTTGACCGCGATCAGCACCTCGCCCGCCGCCGGCTTCGGTGGCGGCAGCTCGGTCATCGCCAACGGGCGATGCGGCGCGGTCAGCACCTGGGCGCGCAGCGGGACCTCCCGAATCAGCGGCGCAGCGCGGCAGCCGGGCGTGCAGTATAACCCTCTCACGCCTTGCAAACGGCGACGATCAACAAGGCCTTGGCAAGGCGCATGGATTTGCGATCCATTTAGAGACGATGACCCGCACCGCCGACGAAGAGCGCCAGCGGCGCCTGATTCACGATTATTTCGGCGACGACGCGCGCATCCGACTGCTGCGCCCGGCGCCGACCTTTGGCGCGTCGCTGTTCGTCATCGATTTCGACCGCGGCGCGCGGCACTACCGCACGCTCGGCTCGTTCGGCGCCGCTTTCGAGAAGACGCTCGCCAACTGGTTCGGCAGCGCGGCCCAGGTCACTGAGCAGTCCAGCATGGACCTGCTCTACCCGGCGCAGCTGGTGTTCCATTACGAGCGGCTGATGTCGCTTGCCTTCGCGCTGGTCGAGCGGCCGAAAAGCGCGCTGCTGCTCGGGGTCGGCGGCGCGGCGATGTGGCGCTTCCTGCGCGCCTACATTCCGGAATGCGAGCCGGTCCTCGTCGATTGCGACGAGGTCGTCGTGTCGATCGCCAAGCGCTGGTTCTATCTCAACCAGCCGGTCGTGCTCGACACCGCCGAGCGCTACCTCGCCGGCACGGAGCAGAAATTTGATGTGATCCTGGTCGATCTCTACAATTCGGGTGGGCCGGCCGATTTTGACGCCGGGTTCTGGGCGCAATGCCTCGACGCGCTGGCGCCGGGCGGGTGTATCGCGACGAACTGGGCCGATTTCGCCAGCAACCGCAAGGTCAAGCCGATGGCCGAGAGCCAGGCCGAGTTGGCGCGCGGCCGCGGACTCGAATGCTTTTACGTCACCCGGCGCGGGTTTCGCGACAATCTGATCCAGTACGTCCCGACCGCCGCGCGGCTTGAAACGCTGACCGAAGCGCACGCCCGCTTCGTCAAGGCGCGGCGACTGCCGAACGGCGGCCGCGGCATCATCGAACATTGCGTCGTAACGCCGGGCTTCCCGATCGAATTCGATTGAGTTTGCCCCCACTGGTCGTCTTTCCGCGAAAGCGGGAATCCAGGGCAAACCCCTCCGCCGCTCGCTCCTGGGCCCCCGCCTTCGCGGGGGCGACGAAGAGAAAGCTACTCCACCAGCGCGGGTTCTTGCGGCTCGACGTCGGGGGCCTTTTCGGGCGCCGGGCGTTCGAGGAAGGTGAAGGCGAGCTTGTCCTCGGTCTCGTCCTTGCGCACGCGGACGATGCCGCCCTTCGCGAGATGGCCGAACAGCAGCTCCTCGGCGAGCGGCTTCTTGATATGCTCCTGGATGATCCGGGCCAGTGGCCGCGCGCCGAACAGCGGGTCGTAGCCCTTTTCGGCGAGCCAGCCGCGAGCGCTGGCTTCCAGCTCGATCGTGACGTTGCGGTCGGCGAGCTGCTCTTCCAATTGCAGGATGAACTTGCCGACGACGCGGCCGATCGTTTCCGGCGCCAGCGGCGCGAACGAAATGATCGCATCGAGCCGGTTGCGGAATTCGGGCGTAAACATACGGGTGATCGCTTCTTCGTCGTGACCGGTGCGGATGCCGCTGCCAAAGCCGATCGCCTGCTTGGCGAGCTCGGCCGCGCCGGCATTGGTGGTCATGATCAGGATGACGTTGCGGAAATCGACGATCTTGCCGTTATGGTCGGTCAATTTCCCGTAATCCATGACCTGCAACAAGATGTTGAACAGGTCGGGATGCGCCTTCTCGATCTCGTCGAGCAGCAGCACCGAGTGTGGGTGCTGGTCGATCGCGTCGGTGAGCAGCCCTCCCTGGTCGAAGCCGACATAACCCGGCGGCGCGCCGATGAGGCGCGAGACCGTGTGCCGCTCCATGTATTCCGACATGTCGAAGCGGGTGATCTCGATGCCGAGGGTGCGGGCGAGCTGGCGCGCGACCTCGGTCTTGCCGACGCCGGTCGGGCCGGAGAAGAGGTACGAGCCGATCGGCTTTTCCGGGTCGCGCAGGCCGGCGCGGGCGAGCTTGATCGCCGAGACCAGCGCCTCGATCGCCGGGTCCTGGCCGAACACCATCGTCTCAAGATCGCGGGTGAGGTTCTTCAGCACCTCGCGATCGTCACGCGACACGCTCTTCGGCGGGATGCGCGCCATCGTCGCGATGCAGGCCTCGACCTCTCGGGCGGTGATGGTCTTGCGCCGCCGGCTTTCGGGCAACAGCATCTGCGCCGCGCCCAATTCGTCGATGACATCGATCGCCTTGTCGGGGAGCTTGCGGTCGCCGATGTAGCGATGCGACAGCTCGACCGCCGCGCGGATCGCATCAGTCGTGTAGCGCACCTTGTGGTGCCGCTCGTAATAGGGCTTGAGGCCGCGCAGGATCTTGATCGAATCCTCGATCGTCGGCTCGTTGACATCGATCTTCTGGAAGCGGCGGACGAGCGCGCGGTCCTTCTCGAAATAGTTGCGGTATTCCTTGTAGGTCGTCGAGCCGATGCAGCGGATGACGCCGCCGGCGAGCGCCGGCTTCAACAGGTTGGAGGCGTCCATCGCGCCGCCCGAGGTGGCGCCGGCGCCGATTACGGTATGGATCTCATCGATAAAGAGGATCGCGCCGGCGGTCTGCTCCAGTTCGGACAGCACCGCCTTGAGACGCTCCTCGAAGTCGCCGCGATAGCGCGTACCGGCGAGCAGCGCCCCCATGTCGAGAGCGAAGATCGTCGCGTTCATCAGCACTTCCGGCACTTCGCGGCCGACGATGCGGCGCGCCAGGCCCTCGGCGATCGCCGTCTTGCCGACTCCGGGGTCGCCCACATAAAGCGGGTTGTTCTTCGAGCGGCGGCAAAGGATCTGTATCGTCCGGTCGACCTCGGCCTCGCGCCCGATCAGCGGGTCGATCTTGCCGGTCTTGGCCTTCTTGTTGAGGTTGACGCAATAAGCGTCGAGCGCGTCGTGGCCGCGCTTCTGATTGTTCTTCTCGCCGCGGTCGGTGTCTTCCTCGGCGCCCTGGACTCGACGCGTTTCGGAACGGCCCGGCGCCTTGGCGATGCCGTGAGAGATGTAGTTGACCGCGTCGAACCGGGTCATGTCCTGCTCCTGCAGGAAATAGACGGCGTGGCTCTCGCGCTCGGCGAACATCGCGACCAGCACATTGGCGCCGGTCACCTCCTCGCGCCCGGACGACTGGACGTGGATCGCGGCGCGCTGCAGCACGCGCTGGAAGCTGGCAGTGGGCTTGGCGTCCTCGGTGTGGCTGGCGACGAGGTTGCCGAGCTCGTTGTCGACATAGGTGAGAACCTCGCGGCGCAGCCGGTCGAGATCGACGCTGCATGCGCGCAGCACCGCGACGGCGTCCTGGTCCTCGGTCAGCGCGAGCAGAAGATGTTCGAGGGTGGCGTACTCGTGACGCCGCTCATTGGCGTAGGCGAGGGCCCGATGCAGCGACTTTTCAAGGTTGCGTGAGAGCACCGCGCTCTCCTTTCTGCCAATGAACGGGGGTCATCATAGTCCTGAGGGCTTAATCCTTTTCCAGCGTGCACTGCAGCGGATGCTGATGCTGCCGTGCAAAATCCATGACTTGCGTCACCTTGGTCTCGGCGACTTCGTAGGTATAAACGCCGCAGATCCCCACGCCGCGGCGATGGACATGCAGCATTATGCGCGTCGCTTCCTGGCGGTTCTTGTTGAAGAACCGCTCGAGGATGTGGACGACGAATTCCATCGGTGTGTAATCGTCGTTCAGCATCAGGACCTTGTACATAGCCGGCTTCTTCGTCTTCGGCTTCGACTTGACGATGACGCCTGTACCGGGTCCTTCCTCGTTGCCGTTCTTTCCGTTGCCGCTCATTCAAGGCCTGCGTAGGTGACGGTGCATGCCGCTGCCCATGATATGGGCTTTGTCCCGTCGCGGAAACGACTTTTCCGGCGTCACGGCAGCGCCGCATAGCAAACGAACGGTTGCGTCGGACGGCGTCATGCGGCCCCTGGTCATTCGGACCTACGCGGCCGCGCGAGCAGCCCCTCGATCATCGGCGCGATCGCCATGCCCCGGTGCAGAACGGCGTCGACCGCGGCGATAATCGGCATCTCGACCCGCAGGCTGGCGGCGAGCGCGGCGATCGACGCGGCGCTGGCGACGCCCTCGACCACCGAGCGGCTGCCCGCCAGCGCCTCGTCGACGCTTTGTCCACGACCAAGCGCGACGCCGAGCGCGCGGTTGCGCGACAGCCCGCCGCAGCAGGTGAGCACCAGATCGCCGAGCCCGGAAAGGCCAGCGAATGTCTCCGCGCGCGCGCCCTTGGCCAACCCAAGCCGCGTCATTTCGGCGAGGCCGCGGGTAATCAGCGCGGCGCGCGCATTGTCGCCGAGCCGCAGCCCGTCGACGACGCCGCAGGCGATCGCCAGCACGTTCTTGATTGCGCCGCCGAGCTCGACGCCGGTCACGTCTTCCGACAGATAGGGGCGGAAGCGCGGGTTGCCGAGCGCCACCGCGAGGAATTCCGCGAGGATCGAGTCGCGGCTGGCGATCACCACCGCCGTCGGCAGATCGCGCGCCACTTCCGCCGCGAAGCTCGGGCCCGACAGCACGGCGAGCGGCGTCGCCGGACGCAATTCGGCAACAAGCTCGGCCATCGTCTTCAGCGAGCCGGTCTCGATCCCTTTGGCACAGAGCAGCAACGGTAGCTCGGGGGCTAGACAGGGGCCGAAACGGAGCAGCGTCTCGCGCAAGAACTGAGCCGGGACGGCGATCAACGCGGCGTCGGCGCCGGCGACCGCAGCCCCGAGATCAGGGGTCGCGGCGATGGCGGAATCGAGCGCGACGCCGGGCAGATAAACGGGATTTTCGTGGCGCTGGCTTATGGCCTCGGCGATCTCGGTGCTGCGCGCCCAAAGAATGACCCCGCCGCCAGCACGGCGAGCGACCATCGCGAGCGCCGTCCCCCAAGCGCCGGCGCCGATAATCGCGAGGCGGGTCATCGCGGCATTTTCGGGCCGGAGGCCGCGGGGTCGAGCGGCCAGCGCGGGTGCACGGGTGCGTCGAGCGGGTCGACGAGGCCAAGCCGCAGCCGTTCGAGCCCGGCCCAGGCGATCATCGCGCCGTTATCGGTGCAGAGCGCCGGCGGCGGCGCGACGAAGGCAAGGCCGGCATCGGCGGCGAGGCCGGTCAGCCGGGCGCGGAGTTGCGCGTTCGCGGCCACGCCGCCGGCGGCGACAAGGGCCGTGCCTCTAGGGTGGTGGGCGCGAAACCAGCGCACCGCGCGCGCCGAGCGATCGGCGAGATGCTCGCAGATCGCCCGCTCGGTCGACGCCGCGAGATCGGCGACGGCCTGGTCATCGTTCGGGTCGAGGCCTGCGACACGCTCGCGCACCGCGGTTTTGAGGCCGGAGAACGAAAGGTCGCAGCCATCGCGGCCTTGCAGCGGCCGGGGTAGCGGGAAACGGCGTGGGTTCCCGCGCCGACCGTACTCGGCGATCGCCGGACCGCCGGGATAGGGCAGACCGAGCAGCTTGGCGCTCTTGTCGAAGGCTTCGCCGGCCGCGTCGTCGAGCGTGGTGCCGAGTTGGCGATACCTGCCAACGCCGGCACAGACGAGCAGCTGCGTGTGCCCGCCCGACACCAGCAACAGCAGATAGGGGAATTCCACCGCGTCGGTCAGCCGCGCGGTCAGCGCATGCGCTTCGAGATGGTTGACGGCGGCGAACGGTTTCTTGGCGGCCCAAACTATCCCCTTCGCGGCCATCGTCCCGACAATGAGCCCGCCGATCAGCCCCGGCCCGGCCGATGCGGCGACGCCGTCGAGATCGGCGACGCCGAGCCCGGCTTCGTCGAGCGCGGCTCGGATCAGCCGATCGAGATGATCGAGATGAGCGCGCGCTGCGATTTCCGGGACGACGCCGCCATAAGGCGCGTGCTCGGCGAGCTGCGACTGCACGAGATTGGCGCGGATTGCCGGCCGGCCGCCATCATCACCCACCACGGCGACCGCCGTCTCGTCGCAGCTCGTCTCGATCCCGAGGATGTTCATACGATAGATATAAGCACCATCACGTGGGCCTTCAGCCACGGACTTGATCCGTGGGGAAAGCCGGAACCGTTTGTCCGACGGCAAGTCGATTGAAGCATGGGCCCCGGCCCGTCGCCGGGGTGGAGCGCGTAGCTACTTGGCCTCGCCGGCTTCGTACGTCTTGAGCACCTTGTCGGTCGCCGCCTCGATTTCGAGCAGCTTCACCGCGTAGCCCCACAACAGCGCGGTGTGGCGGAGCACCGAGCGACAGCTCTTCTCGTCGAGCAGCACGCCGTCATGGACGTAGTGCGCCAGCACCAGCTCGCGGTCGCCGGTCAGGTCGACATCGACGATCTGAATGTCCGGTTCGCGGCGCGACAGATCGTACTGCTTCGACAGTGCGCTCCTGATCTTGCGGTAGCCGATCTCGTCGTGGATCGCCTCGACCCGCAGCGACGGTTTCGCCGCGTCATCGTTGATCTGGAACAGCTTGAAATGCCGGATCATCTCCGGGCTCAGGTACTGCAGGATGAAGCTCTCGTCGCGGTAGTTGGCCCACGCGTGGCGTAAGACGCCGTAGGGGTCCTGATTGCCGGCGATATCGGCGAACCACTCGCGGTCTTCCGGCTTCGGGTCGGTGCAGATGCGCTTGATGTCGTCCATCATCGAGAAGCCGAGCGCATAGGGGTTGAGCCCGCCATAGCGCGGGTCGTCGAACCCCGGCTGGAATACCACGCTCGAATGCGAGTGCAGGAATTCAAGCATCGCGCCTTCGGTGATCAGGCCGCGATCGTGCAGCCGGTTCATGATCTCGTAGTGGACGAACGTGGCGCAGCCCTCGTTCATCACCTGCGTTTGCCGCTGCGGATAGAAATACTGCGAGACATGCCGGACGATTCGGATCAGCTCGCGCTGCCAATCCTCAAGCCGCGGCGCACGCTTTTCGATGAAGTAAAGCAGGTTCTCCTCGGGCAAGCCGAGTTTGCGCTTCATTTCCTGGCGCTGATCCTCGGCCTCCAATTCCGCCTCGTCCTTGTCTGGGACGGGCACGGTACGCCACAGATCGTTGAAGGTCTGCTCGTCATAGGCCAGCCGCTCGGCCATGCGGCGCTTTTCCTCGGTGAGGTTGGGCCGGCCGCGGCGGGCATAGCGGTTGACGCCGTGATCCTTTAAGGCGTGACCGGCGTCGAGGATACGCTCGACAGCCTCGTAGCCGTATTTCTCCTCGCATTTGGCGACGTAGTCGCGCGCGAAGCTGAGGTAGTCGAGGATGCCGTCGGCATCGGTCCATTGCCGATAGAAATAATTGTTCTTGAAGAAGTGGTTATGACCGAACCCGGCATGCGCGATGACCAGCGTCTGCATGGTCATGGAGTTCTCTTCCATGATGTAGCAGATGACCGGGTTCGAGTTGATGACGATCTCGTAGGCGAGGCCGGCAAGGCCCTTGCGGTAGAGCGTTTCATGATAGGCGAAACGCTTGCCGAAGCTCCAATGCCCGTACATCAGGGGCAGGCCGACCGAAGCGTAGGCGTCGAGCATCTGCTCCGAGGTAATGACCTCGATCTGCAGCGGGTAGGTATCGAGTCCAAGCTCGTCGACGGCGATGCGCTCGATCGTGTCATGCACCTTGCGCAAACCGCCGAAATCCCAGTTCGGGCCGGTGAAAAGCGGCGTCGCCATCTTGGCGGCGGCCTTCTTCTTGGTCGTCGGCGCCGAGACGATCGTATCAGGCACTGACGCCCCCTTTGGCGAAGAGTTCGTGGAAGACCGAGAAAATCTGCGCCGGATCGCCAACCCGCCGCATCGCGAAATGCTGATGCGCCGGGGCGACCTCGCTATAGGCCCGCCACAGATCGCTATCGCGCGACAGGCCGGTGAGGCTGCCGCTGGTGCCGTCGCCGACCTCGACATAAGCGAAATACTGGCAGAGCGGCAAGACCTCGCCGCCGAGCAGCGAGACGCAGCGGCTCGAATCGGCGCCATAATTGTCGCCGTCCGAGGCCTGCGCGCCGTAGATGTTCCAACGGTCGGTCGGATAACGCGCGCGGGCGATCTCAAGCATCTTTTCGAGCGCGGTCGAAACGACGGTACCGCCGGTCTCGCGGCTGTAGAAGAACGTCTCCTCGTCAACCTCCTCGGCGGTCGAGGTGTGGCGAATGAACACCACGTCGACATGCCGGTAGCGGCGGATCAGGAACACGTGCAGCAGCATGAAGAAGCGTTTAGCCAGGTCCTTCATCGCCTCGGTCATCGAGCCCGACACGTCCATCAGGCAGAACATGACGGCTTCGGTATTGGGCCGCGGAACGCGCTCGAAGCGGCGATAGCGCACATCGAGCGGGTCGATGTAGGGGATGATCTTGCTGCGCCGCTCGCTCTTTTCGAGCAGCACCTTCAACCGCTCGACCTCGTCGTCGGCGCCGCGCGCCGCGGCCTTCTCGATCTCCTCACGCAGCGCTTCGAGCTCGCCGAGCTTCGGGCGTTTTAACGAGATGCGCCGCGCCATGCTCTGCCGCATCGTGCGGGGCACGCTGAGATTGGAGGGAGAGCCGGTGACGGTGTAGCCGGCGCGGTGCAGATCGATCGCGGTCGTATCCTTCAGCGTTTTTTTGACCAGATCGGGCAGTTCGAGGTCCTCGAAGAACATGTCGAGGAACTCTTCCTTGGTCAGCGTGAACTCGAACGCGTCCTCGCCGCTGCCGTCGGGGCTGCCCTCGCGGCCGCCGCCGTCGCCGCCGCCTTGCGGGCGTGGGATTTCGTCGCCTCGGACGTATTCCTTGTTACCCGGCACGACATGATCGGTGCGCCCGGTGCGGCGGCTGTGGTGGAATACCGGCTCGGTGATGCCGCGTGTCGGGATGGCGATCTTTTCGCCATGCTCGACATCCTGCACCTTGCGCTTGCGCAACGCATCCTGCACCGCGCCTTTGACCTCGGCGCGGGCCCGCTCCAGAAACCGCTGGCGATTGCTAAGGCTTTTGCCCTTCGGGTTCTGGCGGCGATCGACGACGTTCATCAACCCATCCTTTTACCGCCGACACCGCAACGCTAGCCGGCTTTGTTCACCCGCATGTACCACTCGACCAGCCGGCGTACCTGTCGCTCGGTGTAGCCGCGGGTCACCATGCGTTCCAGGAAGTCGGCGTGCTTCTTCTCGGTGTCGGTGTCCTTTTTGGTCCCGAAGCTGATGACCGGGAGCAGGTCCTCGACCTGGGTGAACATCCGCCGCTCGATGACCTCGCGCAGCTTTTCGTAGGACTGCCAGGACGGATTCCGGCCGGTATTGGCGCGGGCGCGCAACGCGAATTTGACGACCTCGTTGCGGAAGTCCTTCGGGTTGGCGATGCCGGCCGGTTTCTCGATTTTCGACAGCTCCTGGTTCAACAGCTCGCGATTCATCAATTGGCCGGTGTCGGGGTCCTTGTAATCCTGATCTTCGATCCAGGCATCGGCATAGGCGACGTAGCGGTCGAACAGATTCTGGCCGTAATCCGAATAGGATTCGAGGTAGGCCTTCTGTATTTCGTTGCCGATATACTCGGCGTAGCGCGGCGCCAACTCGGCCTTGATGAAGTTGAGGTACTTCTTCTCGACCGCGTCGGGGAACTGCTCACGCCAGATCGCCTGCTCCAGTACGTACATCAAATGCACCGGGTCGGCAGCGACCTCCTGCGTGTCGAAGTTGAACGTGCCGGACAGCACCTTGAAGGCAAATCGGGTTGAGATGCCGTCCATGCCTTCGTCGACTCCGGCGGCGTCGCGGTATTCCTGCACCGATTTGGCCCGCGGGTCGGTGTCCTTGAGGCTCTCGCCGTCATAAACCCGCATCTTCGAGTGCAGGTTTGAGTTCTCGTGCGGCTTCACCCGCGACAGCACGCAAAAGCGCGACAGGATGTCGAGCGTCGACGGCGCGCAGGCCGCGTTCGCCAATTCGCTGTTCTGCAGCAGCTTCTCGTAAATCTTGCGTTCCTCGGTCGAGCGCAGGCAGTACGGCACCTTGATGACCGAGATGCGGTCGATAAAGGCCTCGTTGTTCTTGTTGTTCCTGAACGCCTGCCACTCCGCCTCGTTGGAATGGGCAAGGATGATACCCTGATAGGGGATACCGCCGATGTTCTCGGTGCCGGCGTAGTTGCCTTCCTGCGTCGCGGTCAAGAGCGGGTGCAGCATCTTGATCGGCGCCTTAAACATCTCGACGAATTCCATCAACCCCTGCGTCGTGCGGTTGAGACCGCCCGAGAAGGAGTAGGCGTCGGGATCATTCTGCGAGTACATCTCGAGCTTGCGGATATCGACCTTGCCGACGAGGCTCGAGACGTCCTGGTTGTTCTCGTCGCCGGGCTCGGTCTTGGCTACGCAAATCTGCTTCAGCCGCGACGGCTGCATGCGGATGACGGAGAATTTCGAGATGTCGCCGCCGAATTCCTCAAGCCGCTTGACCGCCCACGGCGAGATCGTCCCGGTGAGGCGCCGGCGCGGGATACCGTAGCGCTCCTCGATCTCCGCGCCCATGACGTTCGGGTCGAAGAGGCCAAGCGGGCTCTCGAAAACGGGGCTGATCTGGTCGCCCGCCTTAAGGACGTAGATCGGCTCCTTCTCCATCAGCAGCTTGAGGCGCTCGGCGAGCGAGGATTTGCCGCCGCCCACCGGGCCGAGCAAATAGAGGACCTGCTTGCGTTCCTCCAAACCTTGGGCCGCGTAACGGAAGAAGCCGACGATCCGCTCGATCGTCTCTTCCATACCGTAGAAATCTTCGAACGCCGGATAGATCTTGATGGTCCGGTTCATAAAGATGCGGCCGAGGCGCGGGTCCTGGCTCGTATCCATCATCACCGCCTCGCCGATCGCCTTCAGCAGGCGCTCGGCGGGCCCGGCGTAAAACGAGGCGTCGTCGGAGCACGCCCGCAGGTAGTCCTCGATCGAATACTCCACCTCGCGGCGATTCTCGTAATGCCGCGAGTAAAGCCCGAAGATTCCCTCATCCAATGACGATCGCATTGCCCACCTCAAATCGACCCAAGTCGACGCTGTCGTCCGAACGATCAACGCATGTTGAACACGCCGCCGCCAAAGTAATTCCAGCGCGGTAATGTAAATCTGGGCTTACATTTACCATTGCCGCGCCCCGAGCGGCATTCACCTTTTGCGACAATGTCACAGCCTTCGACGCAAGTCATATGCCAAGCCTTTATGGCGACATTACGGGCGATCAGCGCGTCGGGTTCGCCGAGCCGGCCGCCACGGCGCAACTCGCGCCGGTCACGCGCAGATATGGGTGCTCTAGCGGACATCAACAACATTTTGTGGTGCCCCGCCGCAATCCGCTCAGCATATATGAATCCGCTGGCAAACCCAACCTGATTCTACCGCAACGTTGGGCGGCTAAAATTATGCCGTGCAACCCAAAATTTAATTAAACGGAGCCGCGTCGTTTCGCCGCATATCCACCCCCGGTCGAGCGCCGCCAGCGCCCGTCGCGGTTTGTGGCGGGAGTCCAGCAATAGCGCTGGGCGCGACATGCGCGCGTTCCGCGAGCTTCACCTCCGCGCGCCAGTTGGCGATAAGGGCCTTCGCGAGATCGGTAGCGAGGCACCCATAGCCGGCATCCGTCATGTGCAAGCCGTCGGCTCCGATCATCGGCGGCGCGTCGGGTGCGTGGCTGCCCTGCCAATAACGCATCAGCGCGAAGCGCCGGAAGAAGCCGACATGCTCCTCATCGGCGGTGTCGGCCACCAGATCCTCCATGGCGGAATAGGAGCGGCGATCGAGGACACGCGGCGCGTATTGCATATCCATGAGTAAGACGTCGATATTGTTGCGCTTCAACAGGCCGATGCCTTCCCGCATCCATTCGCGGTCGGCGCCAAGGTCGTCGCGGCGCAGCACGGCGTTGGTGCCGACTTGCCAGATCGCGAGGTCGGGGTGCGCGGCGACGACGTCGGTGCCGAGCCGGGCAAGCTCCTCGGGCGCGTCCTCGCCACTCCTGCCGCGATTGACCACCTGGATATCGCGCTGCGGCAGCAGCCGGCGCAACTCGACCTCAAGCCGGCGGGGATAGGTAAGCTCAGGGCTCGTCGCGCCGATTCCCGCAGTCGAGGACGAGCCGACCGCGACGATGGTGAGCGGACCGCCTCCGCTGACGCGCGCCGCGAAATGGGCGAGCGGCGCGATGATCGGCACACCGCCCGGCGGCGCGGCGCACAGCGCGGGATCGTCCGCCCGCGCAGCGATCGGCCCGAGAATGGCGGCGACCGCCAGTAGCGCCGCGGCACGGATCACGGCACCGCGGCCCGATGGATGACCTCGGCGAGTTTCCGCCCGAGGCAGTCATAAACGCGCCCGGCTAGCTTCGCCCGATCGGCGTCGGCGACATTGTCGAAATTGAACACGTTCTGCTCGCTCCAGTAGCGCATCATCTCGAAACGCGGAAAGACGTATACGTCCGCGAGATCGCCGACGCGGTGCAATGCCTTCAGATAGGCTTCGAAATTGATAACGCTCGCCGAATTGGGCGAAAATTGCATGTCGACAAGGATCGTATCGACTGCCTTGTTTTTGAGCGCGTCGATCCCGTTCTGCAGCGTATCCGTGAAGTCGTCGACATCGGTTCCGCGCACCGCGTCCATGATTCCGACCTCCCAGACGACAAGCACCGGATCGGCGGCGAAAACGTCCGTGGCGAAACGATCGAACATGTCCTTGGCGGATTGCTTCGGCACGCCCTTGTTGACCACGGTGATCTTGTCCTTGGGAAAATCCGCGGCGAGATCCTGCTCCATCCGGTGCGGATAGGAGAGGTCGGGCGAGCCCGCCGCCTTGCCGATCGTCGAGGCGCCGCCGATCGCGACGATGGTCGCCGGCTTGTGCGCCGCCAGCCGCTCGGCGAAATGCGGGAGCTTGACGTCGGTATCGGTCATCTCGGGGGGTGTCGCGCAGTCCTCGGCATCAGCGCGCGCCGATCCGTCGGCCGCACCGAGTGCAGCCAGCGCCACCAGCGCCGCCAACGCGGGGCCGGCGAGAAATCGCCCCCGAGGCACCATTCCCTTCCCCGCCGCTCCCCTACATTACTGCCCGGCGGTTGTTACGGGCATTCGTTGCACCGCTCTATACCAGTCGAGCATCCCCGCGATCAGACACATGATCGCGATCCCCACGACATTAACCCCCAGTTGCATCGTCAGCCCAGTATTGATTTCCGACATCAGAAAATGCCCCAGCACCGACAGCAGGATGCTGAGGCAAAAAATCTCCAGCGAGTGCCGTCCACACAGCACCAGCGGCCGCGCCCAGGCCGTCCGCATAAAGCGCGCCTGCGGCGAAACCCAGCGCGCCGTCAGCATCACCAGCGCGAAGAACGAGACGAGGCGGATCGGCGAAAGGTCCCTCTTGTTGGTCGGCCAGAGCTCGCGCGCAAACAGGTCGGGGACGCTTTCCCAGAAATTGTGGAACGTCCAGGTCATCCGGATGATGAGGGCGGCCGCGGCGATGATGAGCGCCGGCCAAAACGCCAGTTGAACGAGCCGCGCGCGTCCACGGGGATGCGTCTCGGCATGGCCCAGCGTCGCCCCGAGGATGAAGAGGAATTGCCAGGCGAGGGGGTTGAAGCTCCACAGAGTGCCGGGCGGATAGGCCGGCATGACGATGCCGAACACCTGCACGGCGATATAAAGCAGCGCCGACGGAATCAGCGCCGCGAGCGGCCGCCAGCGCAAGCAGATCAGCACCAGCGGGAAAATCAGCAACAGCACGATGTAGAGCGGCAGGATGTCGAGAAAGGTCGGCTGAAATTGCAGCAGCATCGCCTGCACCACCGCGATGTGCGGGTGCTCGAGGAAATCGCCGACCCCCATTTCCTCGTTGTACATCGGGTTGTTGAAGGCCCGCACGGTGTACGACACCTCGGCCATGAAGATCATGAAGAGGAAGATGTGCGCCACATAAAGCTGCCAGGCGCGGCGCAGCACCTGCACGGTGGCGATCAGCGCGCCGCGCACCTGGAGCGCACGGCCATAGACGAGCGAGGCGGTAAAGCCCGAGATGAAGATGAACACCTCGGCCGCGTCGGAGAACGCGATCGACGAAATCGTAAAATAGTTCAGATAGTTCTCGGGAATATGGTCGATGAAGATGCAGATCAGCGCCAGGCCGCGAAAAAAATCGAGGCGCAGGTCGCGCGACAGCGCCGGCGGTTGCGTTGCGGAAGCGGCTCTCATGGGCGGGTGCACGAAATCTAGCAAACCCCGGTCGCCCGCGTCGACCTGCTCGCACTTAAGGCAAAGGCGGAAACCGCCGACCTCGCAGCTCAATCCGCGGTCAGGCCGCCATCCACCGCAAGGATGCAGCCGGTCATGTACGACGCGGCGTCCGATGCCGCAAACATGATGACGCGGGCGATCTCATCGGGCGATCCGGCCCGCTTCAGCGGCACACTGCCAAGCAGGCCGGCCCTCGCATCGTCGCTGCCGGCAAAGCGATCGAGCATGCCGGTTTCGATCGGCCCCGGCGCAACGGCATTGACCCGCACGCCGAATTCGGCCGCTTCGAGCGCGGCCGCCTTTGTCAGCCCTTCGACGGCGTGCTTGCTGGCGACGTAAAGCGGTGCGCCGGGCAAGGCCTTGTGGCCGACGATCGACGACAGGTTGACGATGGCGCCGCTTCCCTGCGGACGCATCACCCGCAGCTCGTGCTTGAAGCTCAGCATCGTGCCCAGAACGTTGGTGTCGAAGACCGCGCGGTAGCCATCCGCGCTCTGCTCGCTCAGCGGTCCGGGCTGGCCTTCGGTGCCGGCATTGTTGACCGCGATGTCGAGGCGCCCGAAAGACGCGACCGCACGGTCGACGAGGTTGCGCACATCGTTTTCGTCGCGGACATCGGCGCGGACGAACTCCCCCTCGGCCCCGGCATCGCGAAGCTCGCCGGCAAGCGTGCGGCCCGCCTCGTCGTGCCGGCCCGAGACGACAACCCGCGCGCCGCTGCGGGCAAAGGCAAACGCGGTGGCGCGGCCGATACCAGTCAGCGCGCCGGTGACCAGAACGACGGGTGTATTCATCGGATTGTCCTTTGATGCGACAACAAGCGGCGCAGGCCACCCGCCATCGAATCAAGGACGACCCCGAGGCGCTTTCAAGCCCACGCGGCAACGATCGGTTCGCCCTCAATCGAGCATCGGGCGCAGGCGCTCGACCGCGGCGGCGATGGCGGCGGGCTCGCGCGCGAAGCACAGCCGCAGATAACCCTCCCCCATCGGACCGAAGGCGCTTCCCGGCGCCAGCCCGACCTTGGTCTTGGCCAGCAATTCCTTGGCGAAGGCGGCGCTGTCGCTTACCCCGGCGACTCGCAGGAAGGCATAGAACGCGCCGTCCGGCCGCGCCACCTCGACGCGCCGGCAGGTTTGCAGCGCACCGATTGCCGCCTCGCGTGCGTCGCGGCAGCGCGCCACGAAACTCCGCACGAACGGCTCGCCATTGCGGATCGCGGCGATGCCGGCGCGCTGCAGAAAGGTCGGCGAGCCGCTGGTGTTGAACTCGATCAGCTTCTCGATGGTCGGCAGCAGGTCGGGCGGGATCACCACCCAGCCGAGCCGCCAGCCGGTCATCGCCCAGGTTTTCGAAAAGCTGTTGACGACGATCAGCCGATCGTCCGGCTCGCCGGGCACAAGGAAGGATGGCGCCACCTGATTGCCATAGACGATACGGTTGTAGACCTCGTCGGCGACGATCCACAGCCCGCGCCGGCGCGCGAACTCGGTCAGCGCCGCGATCTCGTCGGCCGATGCCGTCCACCCCGTCGGGTTGGCCGGCGAGTTGACGAAGATACCCTTGGTGCGCGTGTCGCACGCGGCGACGAGCTTGTCGAGATCGAGCCGCCAGCCGCCGCCCGGCACAGGATCGAGCGATACGAGGCGCGGCTCGCCGCCCATGATCGAGACGACCGCGGCAATGTTCGGCCAGATCGGCGCGACGATAACCAAGTTGTCGCCGGGATCGATCAGCGCCTGCGCGATGAGCATCAGCGCATTGATGCCGGCGCTGGTGACCGCGATGCGCTCCATCCCGACGGGCTTTGCGTACAGCCCGCTCAAATAATCGGCAATCGTCTGGCGCAACTCCGGGAGGCCGGCCTTGTAAGTGTAGAAGGTCTCGCCGGCGCGCATCGCCCCGGCGGCCGCCTCGCCGATAAACGCCGGCGTCGGTACATCGCCTTCGCCGTACCACAGCCCGACAACATCGGGATCGCCCATGCCGAGCGCGGAGATTTCGGCGATCCGCGAGGTCGGCAGGGCATCGATGGCGTCGCGGATACTCATGCCGTGAGAGGTCAGCCGAGGCCGGGCGCGAGCGCGTAATCGGCCTCGGTCTTGCCGCGCATCTCCTGCAGCGACACTTCGGGCGCCAGCTCGATGAGGGTCATGCCGCCATTGACCTTGTCGATCCGGAAGACGCCGAGATCGGTGATCACCGTGTCAACGACGCCGGCGCCAGTGAGCGGCAAGGTGCAGCGGTGCAGCAATTTCGGCTCGTCCTTGGCGGTATGCTCCATGAGCACGACGACGCGCTTCACCCCGGCGACGAGGTCCATCGCACCGCCCATGCCCTTGACCACGCGGCCGGGGATCATCCAGTTGGCGAGGTCGCCGTTTTCGGCGACCTGCATCGCGCCGAGGATCGACAGGTCGATATGCCCACCGCGGATCATCCCGAAGGATTGCGCGCTGTCGAAATAGCTCGTCGTCGGCAGCTCGGTGATGGTCTGTTTGCCGGCGTTGATGAGGTCGGGGTCTTCGTCGCCCTCATAGGGGAACGGGCCCATACCGAGCATGCCGTTCTCGCTCTGCAGCTGCACCGTGACGCCGGACGGGATGAAGTTCGACACCAGGGTCGGGATGCCAATGCCGAGATTGACGTAGAACCCGTCCTGCAATTCACGGGCGGCGCGCTGCGCCATCTGATCGCGTGTCCAGGGCATGCGTGACTCCTAATTGTTCAGGCGCGCTTGCGCACGGTGCGCTGCTCGATGCGCTTTTCGTATTGGTCGTAGTGGACGATGCGCTGCACGAAGATGCCGGGCGTGTGCATCTGGTCGGGATCGATCTCGCCCGCCGGCACCAGATGCTCGACCTCGACCACGGTGGTTTTCGCCGCCGTCGCCATCACCGGATTGAAATTGCGCGCGGTCTTGCGGAAGACGAGGTTGCCTTCGGTATCCGCCTTCCAGGCGTGGATCACCGCCAGGTCAGCGAAGAGGCCGCGCTCCATGACATAGGTCGCGCCGTCGAACTCGCGCGTCTCCTTGCCCTCGGCGACGAGCGTGCCGACCCCGGTCTTGGTGAAGAACGCGGGAATGCCGGCGCCGCCGGCGCGGATGCGCTCGGCGAGCGTGCCCTGCGGGTTGAACTCCAGCTCCAGCTCGCCCTTGAGATAAAGCTCGGCGAACAATTTGTTTTCGCCGACATAGGACGAGATCATCTTCTTGATCTGGCGGCTTTCAAGCAGCAACCCGAGTCCGGCGCCGTCGATCCCGGCATTGTTGGAAACGACCGTGAGGCCTTTGACCCCGGATTCCTTGATCGCCGCGATCAGCTTCTCCGGGATGCCGGAAAGGCCGAACCCGCCGGCCATGATCGTCATGCCGTCGCGCAGCAGCCCAGAGAGAGCCGCCTTGGCGTCTGGGTAGGTCTTGTTCATGTCGTGCTCCTGCTGGAGCGGTGATAGTTCCCGGCCCCCGCCGCTGTCAATTTTTCGCGGGGCCGGGTTGCGGCTGCGGCGATTTCAGCGCGAGTTTATCGGCGGTGGCCTGAGCGACCACCCCGCTGACATTCAGCCCCGCCTGCTTTCCGGTCGCGAAATACGACTGCCAAACGAAGTTCATCGCCGCGTAGTCGCACTCGCAATGCGTCAGGTACACGCGCGAAGACGACGGCGATCATCAGGAATTCGATCGGGCTGCTCATTCCGCCGCCGGCGGGCGCAGCGTCTCCAGGGGGTTGGCGCCGCCCTCAGCGCGCCGCCGCGCGTGGTCGGCCGCATAACGCCGCCAGGCGATCATCCCGGCGTCGGTGCGCGAGTGGATTTCCTTGCCGGGGATGACCTTTTCGAGAATGCGCTTGTCCTGGTCTGAGAACAGCCAGTCATGCATCCATGACAGCCAGCAAATCCAGAACAGGCGCTGTTGCAGCGTGCGCCACCAGCCCTGACGGCGGAACAGGCTCCAGCTGTAATAGAAATTGCTGCCGGCATCGACCGGCGTCACCCAGCGCAGCACGAAATAGTCGCCGCTCGGCCGGCCGATAAAGGTGGCGCCGGGCATCAGCGACGATTGCCGGTATTTGACGCCGTATCTGACGACGGCCTGGTCCTTCGGGTTGATCTCCTTGCCGCGTCCCGTGGGTTTGAGGAAGCGGTACCAGGTCTCCTGCTTTGGCGGGAAGACGCCGAGGCCGGGATATTCGGCCGAGGGGATGCCGTCCTTCGACACATAGCCGACGCCGCTGTCGTCATCGAGCGGGAAGGCGGCAAGGCGCGAGGCGAACGGGAACACCGGCTGGAACATCAACTCGGGCGAGTTACGGTGGACAAATGGCGCATGCATGTCGTGGCACAGATTGTCCTTCATGATGCGCCAGTTGCAGCGATAGGTGCGCCAGGTCGAAAAGCCGTGCCAATCCTCCGTCGCGGTGAGGACTTCGGGCACCTCGTCTTCGAGGCGCGGCGCTTCGATGTCGCCGACAAAGAGCCAGATCGCGCCGCGCAGCTCGCGCACGGGATAGGATTTGACCGCGGCCTGGCGCGACATCGGCGCGTTGGGGCCTTCCATCAGCTTGGCGACGCAGAGACCGGTCTCGCCCGAGAAGGTCCAGCCGTGATAGGGGCAGCTGATCGTGCCGCTGCCGGGATAGAGGCAGCGCCCTTGCGACAGCCGGGCGCCGCGATGCGGACAGCGCTCGGCAAGTGCGTAAAGCTTGCCCTTGTCGCGGAAGATCACGATGTCCTCGCCGAGCACCTTGACCACCCTGGGTCTACGCCAGAGCCGCCAAGCGGCCATCACCGGATACCAGTAATTGCGGAAGCCGAGCTCCGGCAGCCCGGTCCCGGCATAGGGGTCGTCGTCCTTGGGCTGCTCTTTCAAGACCGGCTCGTTCGGGAATGGCTCGACCGTCATCGCTTCCTCCTGCCGCTGCCGAGTGCAGGGCGCGTGCCAGCGCGAGCCGAGCGCTCGCTCGCCCGGCCGAGCTTAAACCCGAACGGCTGATGTTGTGATCGCCAAGGTGAAATGCGCCGGCGCGGTCCGAACAAAAATTGCGGTGTTCCGTTCTGGGGTATAGAGCTTTGACCCACCGCAATGCTTCGTGTGCCGCAATGTTGGACCTGTCGCATGACGCCGTTCTGCCCAAGCCGACGCTGCTTTCAGAGTACCGCCCGCCCGATTTCCTGATCGATACGGTCGAGCTCAATTTCACGCTCGGCGAGGAGGAAACGCTCGTCGAGTCGCGGCTGAAGCTGCGGCGCAACCCGGCGGCGGATTCGCCCCCTGGGACCCCAAATCCGCCGCTCCGTCTCGACGGCGAGGAACTGACGCTCAAATCGATCGCGCTCGACGGGTTGCCGCTCTCCTCGGCCTATTTCCGGATCGAACCCGACGGCGCGCTGGTCATCCCCGACGCGCCCGACGTTTTCACGCTCGACATCGCGGCCGTCATCAAGCCGCAGCTGAACACCGCGCTTTCGGGCCTCTACACCTCGGGCGGCAATTTCTGCACGCAATGCGAGGCCGAGGGGTTCCGGCGGATCACCTGGTTCCTCGACCGGCCCGACGTGTCGGCGAAATATTGGGTGCGCATCACCGCCGACAAACAGCGCTATCCGATCCTGTTGTCCAACGGCAACCCCGAGCTGCGCGGCGACCTCGACGACGGCCGGCACTTCGCGACCTGGGTCGATCCGCACCCGAAGCCGTCCTATCTGTTCGCGCTGGTCGCGGGCGACCTCGTGGCGCTCGAGGACAGCTTCACGACGATGTCGGGACGCAAGGTCGCGCTGGCGATCTGGGTCAGGCGCGGCGACGAGGGCAAATGCGCCCACGCGATGGCCTCGCTGAAGGCGTCGATGAAGTGGGACGAGGACACTTACGGGCTCGAATATGATCTCGATGTGTTCAACATCGTCGCGGTTAGCGACTTCAACATGGGCGCGATGGAGAACAAGGGGCTCAACATCTTCAACACGCGCTATGTGCTGGCCAAGCCCGACACCGCGACCGACACCGACTATGAGAACATCGAAAGCGTCATCGGCCACGAATATTTCCACAACTGGACGGGCGATCGCGTCACCTGCCGCGACTGGTTCCAATTGTCGCTGAAGGAGGGGCTGACCGTCTTTCGCGACCAGCAATTCTCGGCCGATATGGGCAGCGCAGCGGTGTGCCGGATCGCCGACATCCGGGCGCTGCGCTCGTCGCAATTCCCCGAGGATGCCGGGCCGCTGGCGCACCCGGTGCAGCCCGAGAGCTATTTGCGGATCGATAATTTCTACACCGCGACGGTCTACAACAAGGGCGCCGAATTGATCCGCATGATGCACACGCTGTTGGGGCGCGACGGCTTCCGCAAGGGCATGGACCTCTATATCGCGCGGCACGACAACTCGGCGGCGACGATCCCCGATTTTGTCAGCGCGATGCAGGATGCGAGCGGCGTCGACCTCGGCGAGTTCGCGCGCTGGTACCACCAGGCCGGCACGCCCGAGATCACGGTCGAGGACCGCTACGACGCGGCCGCGAAAAGCTACGAGCTGACCGTGTCGCAGAAGACGCCGCCGACCCCCGGCCAGCCCGAGAAAGAACCGGTGCCGATCCCGATTCGGATGGGTTTTTTGGGCCCGAACGGCGACGAGATGCCGACGCGGCTGGACGGTGAGGCGGCGGCGCAAGAGGGCACGCGGCTGCTGGTGAGCGGCGCGGCGCGGCAGACCTTCCGCTTTGTCGACGTGCCGGCGAAGCCGGTACCGTCGCTGCTGCGCGGCTTTTCGGCGCCGGTGAAGCTGCAGGGCACGCCGCTCGACCGGCTAAAATTTCTGGGGATCCACGACACCGATCCGGTGGCACGGTGGGACGCCGGGCAGCGCGCGGCGACAGCGGTGCTGCTCGAACGCGTCGCGCAATGGCGCCGCGACCCGAACCTGCCGCCGCTCGACGCCGACCTGATCGACGCGGCGCGGCACACGCTCGCGGAGGCCGCGCGCGACCGTACTTTCGCCGCCGAGGCGCTGGTCTTGCCGAGCGAGGCGAGCCTCGCCGACGAGATGGAAATCGTCGATGTCGAGGCGATCCATGCGGTGCGCGAGGATGCGCGCCGCTCGATCGCCGCTTCGGTCGCCACCGCACTCGGCGAGACGTATCGCGAGCTGACCGACGATGGCCCGTACCGAACCGACAGCGCGTCGATCGGCAAGCGAGCCTTGCGCAATGTGTGCCTCGGCTATCTCGCCGCAGGCAATCCGGAGGGTGGCGCGCGCCTCGCCAAACTGCAATTCGACGCGCAACAGAACATGACCGATGTGCTGGCGGCGCTGACGGTGCTCGCCGATATCGACAGCACCGAGCGCAACGCCGCCTTGGTCGCGTTCTATCAGCGCTGGCAGGACGATCCGCTGGTCGTCGACAAATGGTTCGCCATCCAGGCGCGCTCGTCGCTGCCGGGGACGATCGGCGCGGTCAAGGCGCTCACCCGGCATTCCGCCTTCACACGCAGCAATCCCAACCGGTTGCGCGCGCTGGTCGGCACCTTCTCGCAGGCCAACCCGCTGCATTTTCACGACGCGTCAGGCGTCGGCTATGCGTTCCTCGCCGACGAGGTGCTGACGCTCGACCCCGACAACCCGCAGGTCGCGGCGCGCATGGTGCAGGCGCTGGGGAATTGGCGGCGCTTCGACCCGGCGCGCCAGGCGCTGATGAAGGCGCAGCTGCGGCGCATCCACGACACCCAGGGGCTCTCGACCAATACCTTCGAGATGGTGTCCAAGAGCCTGGCTGACAGCTGAGGATTTCATCCCGGCGAAGGCCGGGACCCACTTTCAGCGTCCGTGACAGCCGCATCATGGGCCCCGGCCTTCGCCGGGGTGGTTAAAAACAAAAGGCCCGCTCCGAGGAGCGGGCCTTCGTTCTGAGACCACCAATCAATCGTTACGGCGCCGTGATTTCGACGCGGCGGTTCTGCGGCTCGCGCACGCCGGCGGCGGTGGGCACGCGGTTGTCGTTCTCGCCGCGGCCGCTCACCGCCATCTCGTTCCGCGGCACGCCGAGCGCCGTCAAGGCCCGCGCGACGTTGTTGGCGCGGCGTTCGGAAAGACGCTGGTTATAGGCCGCCGAACCCGAGCGGTCGGTATAGCCCGTGACCTGGAGCTGCACCGGCGCGCCCGATCTATACGCCGCGGCCGCTTGCTGGATGACCTTCTCGCCCTCCGGCGTAATCACGTCCTTGTCCCAATCGAAGAAGACGATGAACACGCGCGGCGCCGCGGGAGGCGGCGGGGCCGGCATCGCCGCGGGCATTGGCGGCGGTGGGGGCGGCGCCTGGAGGAAGTGATAATTGACCTTGAGCATCACCGTGTTGTCGCGCAAGCCCACCGTACCGGTCGCGGGCGCGCGGGCGATGGCGCCGCCGGCGCCCGTCGTCCCGACATTGCCGAAGCTCATCGTGTCATGCCCGTAATCGGTGTAGCGGTATTCCGCCCCGACCGAGATGTTGGGCATCATCGCGTATTCGACGCCGCCGCCATAGGTCGGGCCCATCAGGGTCGTCGATTTCGACGCGTGGCCACCCGGCACCGCCGTTCCATCCGGCGCGGTGCCGCCGGCAAAGTTCGCCCTTAGATTGGCGTCGGCAAAGGCGATGCCGCCGGTGCCGTAGAACAGCCACTGGTTCCAGGCGTAGCCGACGCGGCCGCGGATAGACCCGTTAAAGTCCGAAGATGCCTTGAAATTGCTGCCGCCGGCGAGGCCGCCGACGCCGCCCGCCGGTACCGATGTGGTGGTCGACAGACCGCCGCCATTGATGTCGCCTTCGACGCCGAGCACGAAGTTGTTGAGCTGCCAATTGTAGCCGGCCTGGCCGCCGCCCATGACGGTCGCATCGGTGCTGCCGTTGAGATGTCGCGTGCCGCCGGGGGCCGCCGGCGAACCGGGCACCGCCCCGGCCGCGGTCGAGCCGACACGAACGTTTCCGGGCAACTGGCCCCAGGCGCCGCCGATGCCAAGCCCGACATAGGGTCCGCCCCAATTGACGTTGGTCGCCGCCGGCAAAAACTGCGCGCCGGCAGGAACCGTCATCGCCAGCAGGGCCACGCCCGCCGCCGCGTTCACCGTGAACCGCATAAACCCCCTCCAGACCAGATGACTGAACGCAAAGAGAAAGAGCACTCGGTTATAGGCATCAACCTAAAGCGCAGTTCCTCAGGCTCAGCCAAACAACATGGCAAGAACGGGACGGTTCCGGTTTTCGTGAACTATTCGCGTCACTGTCGCGAAATTGCCACAGAGGCGATTGGTTGAGCCGCGGGTGGCGAAGTTCATCTTTTTGGAGCGGAAAAGGCCGTTATCTTTATCTTTACTCGAAACGAGCCTTCAGCAATTCATCTAATGCGCGACAACGGCAACATAAGATCGCGATGCTTGCGACACATCGCCTCCCATCAGCGGCAATTAAATGGTTTTCGGCAGTCATGCGCCCAGTCGACGGAAACAAGCCTGTTACAGGTCGAGCTCGAGCGGCTGCTCGCCTTTGGCCCGGGTGCAGCAGGTCAGCACGTATTGCTTGCGGTCGGCCGGCTGCAGGATCTGGTCGCGGAAATCCGGCTCGCCCGAGAGATAGCGGGTGATGCAGGTGCCGCAGTAGCCGAGCTCGCACGAGGTATCGACCTTGATCCCCTGGCGGCGCAGCGCCACGGCGATCGTCTCGTCGGCGCGCACCTCGTATTCGCCGCCGCGCCGCGCGAGCCGCACGCGAAACGGCAAATCCTCGCCGATCATCTCGGGGATCGCCGCGGCCGGCCCCTTGAAATACTCGCAATGCACGGTGCGTGGCGGCCAATGCGTCGCGGCACGCGCCACCGCATCCATTAGACCCGCCGGGCCGCAATAATAGAGGTGCGTACCGGGCGGCGGCTCCTTGAGCAGCGCCGCGATGTCGAGCGCTTTGGCCGGGTCGCCGCCATCATAGTGGAACGTCACCCGGCCGATCGCCGCGAGCAGCGACAAATCCTCGCGAAAAGCGGTACGTTCCGGCGCGCGCGAGCAATAATGCAGATGAAAATCGGCGCGGCGGCGCTTTAGCTCGGCGATCATCGCCATGAACGGGGTGATGCCGATGCCGCCGGCGATCATCCAGTGGCGCTCCGCCTCGTCGACAAGCGGGAACAGGTTGCGCGGCCACGATACTTCGAGGAGGTCGCCAACCCGCGCCTTCTCGTGCAGCGCGTTCGAGCCGTACCCCACCTTCTCTTTCAGCACCGCGATGCAATAACGCCGCCGCTCCGCCGGGTCGTTGCACAGCGAATAGTCGCGCAGCAGGCCCGGCGCGACGCGGATCGCGACATGCGCCCCCGCCGTGAAGCGCGGCAGATCGCGCTCGTTGGGGTCGACAAGCTCGAAGCCGAGCACCTCTTCGGCGAGATAGCTGATCGAGCGGATGCGCAGATGCATGGGCGCGGTTATCGCGCGAATGGCGGCCAATGGGAAGATCGCGGCGCGACCGGCTGCCGCAGGCGCTTTGCGGTTTCTCTCATGCGGCATTCGCGTCGCGGGGCCGTCGTAGCTTTCACGACTACCAATCCGAGCTTGTTCCCGACCTGGATCCGCTCACGGGCGACTGGCTTTATCGCGAGGGCAATGGTCATCGGCGTCATCTCGATCGGCGGCCTCGGCCCGCGCACCAGCGGCCTCGCGCTCGAAACGATCGCGCACTGAGGAGGGGTCACAGCGGCGCCGGCTCGATGCCCAGCGCCTCCGCAGCCGCGAGAAGACGATGGTCGTAACTGGCCAACGTGATTTCCTGTCCGTGTCGGCGGAGGAAGTGCGTCGTCGCTAGATGCAGAGCATCCAACGTCCGGAGCGGCAGCGGCAATGGGTGAAGCGCGCGATCTAATGCGTCGTCGCTCAGGCCGATCAGCTCGACGTGATCGAGCAGCCGCTCGATGTCCTCGCGATGAGAGAGTCGAGTCGGTTGTGCGTGAACTCTGACCCAGACCTCGTACAACAGCAGCTGGCTCGATGTCAGTGGCAGGGCCCAAAAAGCATCTGGAGGAGTCACTTCCTCCGCAAAAGCGCGGGATAGAAGAATTGAGGAGTCGACGTAAATCACCGATCCTCTCGATCCTCTTCGATCTCCCGCATCAGGTCTTCGAATTTCATGATCGGCCGACGCGGTGGAAGCGGCCCGTTCGGGTCTTTGGCCGGTGTCAGCCAACCCTCCTTTATTCCCTTGGCCCGGAACTCCTCTCGGGATAGCGGCCGATCCGGACGCGGCGGAACGAGCTCGGCGACGACGCGGTTGCGGTCAGTCACCTGCACCGTCTCGCCGGCGGCGGCGATACGGACGTATTCGCTGAGCTTGTTCTTGAGGACCTTGAGGCCGACGGTGCGCATCCCGATAAAGTAGCCTCTAGAGGCTACTTTATCAATGTCAGCCTCTGAGCGTCCCGTTGGTCGCTTTCTCGACCGCTGCGACGAGGCGATGTGAGAATCCCTCGATCTCGGCGTCGGTCAGCGTTGCCTCCCGCGGCTGCAAGGTGACGGTGATGGCAAGCGATTTCTTGCCCTCGGGCAAGCCCTTGCCCTCGTAGACGTCGAACAGGCGGATGTCGGTCGCCAGCTTGCGTTCGACGCCACGGGCAGCGCGCAGCAAGGTTTCGGCCGCCACGTCACGATCGACGATAAAGGCGAAATCGCGCTCGACCGGCTGAAACACCGAAAGTTTGAGCAGCGGCCGCGTGCGGATGGCGCGCGGCAGGGCAACGGCATCGACAAACACCTCGAACGCCGCGACCGGGCCTTTGACGTCGAATGCGTCGAGGATGTCGGGATGCAGTTCACCGAAATGCGCGAGCACGGTCGGTCCGAGCCGCAACACGCCGCTGCGGCCGGGATGGAACCAGGCGGGCGGCTCGCCGAACACCTGGAGGTTGTCGGTCGGCGCCCCGGCGGCGGCAAGCGCCGCAAGGGCATCTTCCTTCGCGGCGAACAGGTCCGGCTCACCCGCCTTCACGCGCCAGTCACGCGGACCGAGCCGCCCCGCGCGCAACCCGCCCGCGACATTGGCCTGGCCCTCCGGCGTGTCGTCGCGATAGATCGGCCCGACCTCGAAGAGCGCGACATCGGCGATGCCGCGATCGGCGTTGCGCCGCACCGCCTCGAGCAGATTAGGCAGCACCGAAGGCCGCATCTGGTCGAGATCGGCGCTGATCGGGTTGACCAGCTTGAGCACCGGCTGGCCGCCGCCGAAGCGTTCGGCCTGGGCGGCAGGGAGGAACGAGAACGTCACCGCCTCGGTCAGGCCGCGCGCGGAGAGCGTGCGGCGCACCAGCTCCAAGCGGCGGCGGCGCGGCTCGATCGCGGCGCGCGAGATTACCGTCTCGCGCGGCAGCGGCACTGGCGGCACCTCGTCATAGCCCTTGACCCGCAGCACCTCCTCGACAAGATCGGCCTCGCCGACGACATCGCCGCGCCACGGCGGCGGGGTAACGGCCAGGCGGTCACCGTGTTCCGCGACCGCGAAGCCCAAATCTTCGAGGATCGTCGTCGCTTCCGGCGGCGGTACCGCGAGGCCGCCGAGCTGCGCCGGCCGGTTTTCGCGCAAGGTGTATTGTCGCTGCCATTCGGGTACGGCGCCGGCGACGACGACTTCCGAGGGCTCGCCGCCGCACAGCTCCAGCACCAGCCGCGTCGCGATCTCGAGGCCGGGCGCGGTGAATTCCGGGTCGATCCCGCGCTCGAAGCGATAGCGCGCGTCGCTGGTGATCTCCAGCCGGCGGCCGGTCGCGGCGGTGCGCACCGGATCGAACAGCGCCGCCTCGATAAAGACCTCGGTGGTCTCCTCGGTGCAGCTCGTCGGCTCGCCGCCCATCACGCCGCCGAGGCTTTGCACGCCGTTATCGTCGCAGATCGCGGTGATCTCGGGGTCGAGCGTGTATTCGCGGCCGTTGAGCGCCAGCAGCTTTTCGCCCGTCTTGGCGAAGCGGACGATGAGATCGCCCTTGACCTTGCCGGCGTCGAACACGTGCAGCGGCCGGTTGAGGTCGAAGGTGAGGAAATTGGTGATGTCGACCAGCGCCGAGATCGGCCGCAGCCCGATCGCTTCAAGCCGGCGCTTTAGCCAATCGGGGCTCGGCCCGTTCTTGAGGCCGCGAATGTGGCGGCCAAAAAACAGCGGGCACGCCTTGTGGTCGGTGAGCTTGATGCCGATCGGCGATATGAATTTGCCGGGGACCCGCGTTTCATCGAGCGGTGTGAGCTTGCCGACCCCGGCGGCGGAAAGGTCGCGCGCGAGACCGCGCACGCCGAGGCAATCGGCGCGGTTGGGCGTCACCTTGATATCGATGACCGGGTCGCCGAGCCCGGCATAGGCGGTGTAGGGCATGCCGACCGGCGCATCCTCGGGCAGGTCGATAATGCCCTCGTGGTCGTCGCTGAGCGCCAGCTCGTAGGCCGACATCAGCATGCCGCGCGATGCCTGGCCGCGGATCGTGCTTTCTTCCAATTTCTTGCCGTTTCGCGGCACGATGACCCCGGCCGGGCCGAAGACGCCCTTCATGCCGGTCCGGGCATTGGGTGCGCCGCACACCACCTGAATTTCGCCGTCCCCCGCGTCGACGACGCAGACCCTGAGACGATCGGCGTTGGGGTGCTGCACCGCCGAGACGACGCGCGCCACTGTGAACCCGGCGAGCGCCTTTGCCGGGTCGTCGACCCCGTCGACATCGTGGCCGAGCATAACAAGCCGCTCGACGATCTCCTCGATCGTCGCTGGCGTATCGAGATGGGTCTTGAGCCAGGAGAGCGTCGTCTTCATAGCACGCCTCTCATAACGCCCCTCGGACCATCGAGGGCACGTCGAGCGGCAGGAAGCCGTAATGCCGCAGCCAGCGAAGGTCGCTGTCGTACATCGTGCGCAGATCAGGGATGCCGTATTTCAGCATCGCCACGCGCTCGATCCCCATGCCGAACGCAAAGCCCTGGTACTCGTCGGGGTCGATTCCGCAATTGCGCAGCACTTGCGGGTGTACCATGCCGCTGCCGAGAATTTCGAGCCAGCCCTCGCCGGCGCCGATCTTCAGCTCGCCCCCGGCCCGCGAGCAGCCGATATCGACCTCGGCCGACGGCTCGGTGAACGGGAAATAGCTCGGCCGGAAGCGCACCGGCAGGTCGTCGACATCAAAAAACGCGCGGCAGAACTCGATCAGGCACCCCTTGAGGTGGCCCATATGCGTGGTGCGGTCGATCACCAGGCCTTCGACCTGGTGGAACATCGGCGAGTGCGTCGCGTCGTGGTCGCACCGGAAGGTGCGGCCCGGAACGATGATGCGGATCGGCGGCTTTTGTTGGAGCATCGTGCGCACCTGCACCGGCGAGGTGTGAGTGCGCAGCACCAGGCGCGAACCGTCCGCGCGTTCGGGCAGATAGAACGTGTCGTGCTCCTGCCGCGCCGGATGCTCGGGCGGGATGTTGAGCGCGGTGAAATTGTAGAAATCGTCCTCGATGTGTGGACCCTCGGCAACGACAAAGCCCATCTCGCCAAAGATCGCGATGATCTCGTCGATGGTCTGGCTGATCGGGTGGATGCGGCCCTGCGCGGTCGGAAACGCCGGCAGCGTCGCATCGGCGCGCTCGGCGGCGAGGCGATTGGAAAGCGCGGCACGGTTCAGCTCGACGGCGCGCGCATCGATCGCCTCGGAGATCGTGTCCTTGAGCGCGTTGAACCGGGCGCCGGCGTCGCGCCGCTCTTCGGTCGGCAGCGCGCCCAACCCGCGCATCAGCCCGGTCACCAGGCCCTGTCGGCCGAGATACTTGATCCGCACCGCTTCGAGCGCATCGGGCGAGGCGGTGGCGGCGATCTCGCCGAGTCCGGCATCCTGCACTTGTTGCGGATCGTCCATGACCAATCCTTGAACACCTTTGAGCGCAATAGAAAAGGGGCCGATTGCGGCCCCTTCGTGACTCGAACGCAAGCAGCGCGGGGCCTAGCGAGAGCACCCGCCGCTAAATCGCTCGGTGTGGGGGATGTGCGCGGTCATTCCGCGGCTGCCGGCGCCTGTTCGAGCGCGGATTTCGCGGTGCCGACGACGCCGGCGAATGCCTCGGGTTCGCGGATCGCCAGGTCGGACAAGATCTTGCGGTCGAGCTCCAGCCCGGCGAGCTTCAGCCCGTGGATGAATTGCGAATAGGTGAGGCCATGCTCGCGCACGCCGGCATTGATCCGCTGGATCCACAGTCCGCGGAAATCGCGCTTCTTGTTGCGTCGGTCGCGATAGGCGTAGCGCAGCGCCTTCTCGACCTTTTCGAGCGCGATGCGATAGGCCTTGCTGTTGCGCCCGCGATAGCCCTTGGCGAGGTCGAGGACCTTCTTGTGGCGGGCGTGCGTCGTCACGCCGCGTTTTACGCGCGCCATGGCTCAGCCTCGCAGATACGGCATGTAGGTGAGCACGAGGTTGGTGTCGCCCGGCTGCAGGATCACGGTGCCGCGCGCCTTGCGCTTCATCGATTTCGGCTTCGAGATCAAGCGATGCCGCTTGTGCGCGACGTTCATCTTGATCTTGCCGGTCGCAGTCCGGCTGAAGCGCTTCTTGGCGCCGCTCTTGGTCTTCAACTTGGGCATTTCGGGTTCCTGTAGGCTGTGGCGGCCAGGCATGCCCTATGAGGCGCAAATAATGCGCGGGCCCGCCGCCGATTGAGCGGCGGGTTATACCGACGCGACCAGGCGAAAGCAAGCCAAGCTAAAGCAAGATTGGCGGCGTCGCGGCGGAATTGGCATCATGCGGCCATGCCGCGCGTCAGCTATGTCTGCACCGTCTACAACAAGGAAGTGGCGCTGCCCTTCGTGCTCGCGGGGCTCGCGGCGCAAGAGGGCGATTTCGAGCGCGAGTTCATCTTTGTCGACGACGAGTTGAAGGATGACAGCGTCGGCGTCGTGCGGCGGCTGACAAGCGGCTGGGACAACCTCACCATCGTCGAGCAGAAGAACGCCGGGCCTTCGGCGGCGATGAATGTCGGGTTTCGCCTGGCGAAGGGCGATTGGATCAAGCCGCTCGACAGCGACGACGTGCTGTTGCCCTGGGCGACGCAACGGCTGATGGGAGCTTGCGCCGAGACCGGCTTCGATGTCGCGCTGGCGCCGCGTTGCCGGGATTACGGTTTCGCCGAGGACCCGGCGGTTTTTCTGGCCGAGCGCCGTCCCGATCCGCGCCCAATCGAGAGCTGCCCCGACATGCTGCGCCGCTCGCTGCAATATACGCAGGGTAATCCCACGTCGTGGCTGGCGCGCGCCGAACGGGTGCGCCGCGCCGGCGGTTGTGACGAGCGGGTCTTCGTGCAGGATTATTCGATCGTCCTGCGCATGGCCGCCTATGGCGGCTTCGCCCGGCTCGAGGAACCCCTGTTCCTCGCGCCGAGAGAGATGCCCGACCGGATGTCGGCCAACCAGGCGCAAGTGCTGCACGACCTCAACCTGACCTTGGTGCATTTCCTCGGCGAACAGCCGGGCGTGCCGCGACGGCTGGCGCGGCTGGGGTTCGCGCGCGCTGCGGCGCGGGCCTGGGCCTGGGCGCGGCGGCGCGGCGGGGCGGGCCTCGGCTCGCCCGAGTTCCGGCTGATGTGCGGCGCGCGGCTCGGCCTTTTGCCGCCCTCGCCGGAAAATTTGCGGGCGACCTGCGCCCCGTTCGCCGCGACCAACAGCATCCGCATCCCCGAGGGGCATGCAGTGATGCAACGCTGATGGCGATCCTCTTCAAATCGACCCCGGCGGCGATCGCGCGTTGGCGGCCGTTTCTGGCCAAGGCATGGCCCGACCGCGATCTGCGCTTCTGGCCCGAGATCGGCGACGCAGCCGCGATCGATTACGCGCTGGTCTGGCATCCCGAGCCGGGAATGCTGGTGAGCCTCCCCAATCTCAAGCTGATCGTGTCGCTCGGCGCCGGGGTCGATCACATCCTGCGTGACCCCGAGCTGCCGGCTTGCGTGCCGATCATGCGCCTCGTCGACCCGTATATGACGCAGGCGATGAGTGAGTACGTCGCGCTGCAGGTGCTGCGCCTGCATCGCCAAGATTTCGCTTATCGCGCTCAGCAAGCCGCGGCGGAATGGCGCGAGCACGACCAAAAGAACGCCGCCGAACGCACAGTCGGCATCCTCGGCTTCGGCACGCTCGGGCAGGATGCGGCGGTGAAGCTTAAAGGATTGGGGTTCGATGTCGCCGGCTGGAGCCGCTCGGGCCGCGCGGCGCCGGGCTTCGTGACCTATGGCGGCGAGGCGGGGCTCGATGCGTTGCTCCGGCGCAGTGAGATCCTCGTTACGCTGCTGCCGATGACGCCGGAGACCCAAAACATCCTCGATGCCGGGCTTTTCGGGCGGCTGCCGCACGGCGCTGGACTCGTCAATGTCGGGCGCGGCCGCCAGATGGTCGAGGCCGATCTGCTGGCGGCGCTCAACTCAGGGCAGATTTCCGCCGCCGTGCTCGATGTCTTTCGCGACGAGCCGCTGCCGCCGGCGCACCCGTTTTGGCGTCACCCGCGTATCATTGTCACGCCGCATGTCGCGGCCGAGACGCACCCGCCGACCGCGACGGCGATCATCGCGCAGGCGATCGACGATTTCGAGGCCGGGCGACCGCTCGCCAATGTGATCGATCGCGACAAAGGGTACTGACGGGCAGCATCTTTTAGGGAGGGGGCAAATGACCTTCAACAAGAACCCGGGCCTGTGGATTGTCATCCTGCTGGCCGTCACTGGTTGGAACCTTTACGAGATTTTCGGCCCGCAAACCGAGGCGCCGCCGCAAAGCATCGTGATCCTTAACTGGGTGCTGGTGGTGTGCGGCGTCGCCGGCCTAATCGGCGCAATCGTGCAATTCACGCAGCAAAAAAACCGGGAAGGCGCCTAAGCTCGCGGCCTATCGCAGGCTTTTCAGCAGATCGCCGAGGGTTGCCTTATCGGCGTCTCCGGTGATGGGGATGGCGAATTCCAGGTGGCTTGCCACCTTGCCGAAGCGGTGGTTGAGCTTTCGCGCGATCTCGTCATGCGTGCCGATGACCGCATAGCGGTCGAGCATCTCGTCGCTGATAAAGCCGGGCATCTCCTCCCAGCGCTGCGCCCGCGAATAGCTCTGCAAGCTGCGCGCGACCTCGCCATAGCCTTGCGACTCGAAGGCGACGAGGTAGGTCGGGGTCGAGGCGTAAAAAGCGATGCGCGCCCGCACGTCGCGCACTCGCGCTTCGAGGCTCTTCCGGTCCGGCGCGGTGGCGATGAGCGGCATCGCCGCGATCTCGAAGCCCGTAAAACCGCGCCCGGTCTTTTCGGCGCCCTTCTTCGCCGCCGGCAGCATCACCTCCGCGATGTAGCGCGGGGTGCAGACCGGGTGGGCGCGGATGCCATCAGCGACCTCGCCGGCGATCTGGCACATGAACGGGTTGACGGCGGCGAGCTGCACCGGGATATGCGGGTGCTCGATCGGCGGCGGCGCGAAGAGCGGCACCATCAGGCTCAAATTGTAATGCTTGCTCTCGTAATGGAGCCTGGTGCCGCCATTCTGCCAGCATTCCCAGATCGCCCTGAGCGCGCCGACATAGTCGCGCATCCACGGGCCGGGCGGCGACCACGCCATGCCGTAGCGGCGCTCGATATGCCCCTTCACCTGGCTGCCGAGACCCAAGGTGAAGCGGCCCTTCGACAGGCGCTGCAAGGTCCAGGCAGCGAGCGCGGTCACCGCCGGGGCGCGCGGGAAGGCGATCGCGACGCCGGTCGCGAGGCCGATGTGCTCGGTCGCCTGCGCCGCCAGTGTCAGCGCGATAAACGGGTCGTCCTTGGTTTCCTCGCTGACGATGCCGTCATAGCCGAGCGCCTCGGCGAGCCTCGCCTCGTCGCCGACCCGCGCAATGTCGAGCACGCCCGACGCGGCGCGCAAGCCGGGATCGAGATTGCCGAGCGGCAGCTGGGTTTCGATTTTCACGGAAATGCCTTCTCGATTGACCTTCAACGAGGATGCCATTTCGCCAGGAGGGCGGGCCGCGATCTCCGAGGAGGACAATGAGATATTCGTCAGCGCCGCTTCCATCTGGGAAATTGCCATCAAATACAACACCGGCAAATTGCCGGGCGCCACGCATTTGATGGTTCACCTGGAAAACGCCGTCCTTGACGAAGGTTTTGGCGGCATGCCGGTACACTTCGTCACGGCAAAATGGCCGGTGGTCTTCCGCTGCACCATAAAGACCCGTTCGACCGCATGCTGATCGCACAGACTCTGGCCGGATCGCTGACACTGGTATCGAACCAGCGTCTGTTCGACCGTTACGGCGTCGCGCGCCTCTGGTAGTTCAGCCGAAACGCTCGGCGATGTGGGCGTAGACGGCGCGCAGGGTTTGCGCCTCGGCGCCTTCCGGCCGGCCGGGGCGAGAGCGGTTGTTCCAGGCCATCACGTCGAGATGCGCCCACGCGACGGCCGGGTCGACAAACTCGTTGAGATAGAGCGCCGCGGTAATCGCGCCGCCTTGCGGGCCGTCCGACACGTTGTTGAGATCGGCGACCTTGCTGTCGATAAGCCGACGATAGGGCTTGTAGAGCGGCATCCGCCACATGGGGTCGTCCTCGGTCTTGCCGGCGGCGATCAGCGCGTCGGCGAGCGCGTCGTTGTTGCAGAACAGCGCCGGCAGGTCCGGTCCGAGCGCGACCCGCGCCGCGCCGGTCAGAGTCGCGGCGTCGATTATCATCTCGGGCTTCTCGTCCGAGGCGTCGGCGAGCGCGTCGCACAGGATGAGCCGCCCCTCGGCGTCGGTATTGCCGATCTCGACCGTCAGGCCTTTGCGCGTCTTGATGATGTCGCGCGGCCGGAAGGCGTTGCCGCTGACCGAGTTCTCGACGCAAGGCAGCAGCACGCGCAGCCGCAGCTTGAGGCCCGCCCGCATGATCGCCTGGCCGAGCCCCAGCATGATCGCCGCGCCGGCCATGTCCTTTTTCATGTTGAGCATGCTCGACGCCGGCTTCAAATCGAGCCCCCCGGTGTCGAAGCACACGCCCTTGCCGACCAGCGTCACCTTTGGCGCGTCCTTGTCGCCCCACACGATGTCGACCAGCCGCGGCGGCCGCGTGCTGGCGCGGCCGACGGCATGGATCGTCGGGTAGTTCTTCTCCAGCAGCTTGTCGCCGACGATCACCTTGCATTTGGCGTCCTCGGCCTTGGCGACTTGCTGCGCGGCGTCGGCCAGTTCCTCCGGCCCCATGTCGGAGGCCGGGGTCGTCGCGAGGTCGCGGGCGAGGAACACCGCGCCCGCGAGCCGCTTCACGAGGCCGCGATCGGCGCCTTTCGGCCAGACCAGCCGCGCCGCGCCGGTTTTCTTCGCGTGATAGCGGGTGAAGGCATAGGTGCCGAGCGCCCAGCCGAGCGCGACCCGGCTGGGGTCTGCCCCGTCGGGCAGCGTGTCAAGCCGGTAGCTGCCTTCCGGCAAGGTCTCGGATAGGCCGGCCACCGCCCACATCGACGTCTCGTTGTCGCCCGTGCCGGTCAGCACGCGGCCGAGCTTGCCGCGCTCGTCGGGAATAAGCGCGGTCTTGCCCGCTTCCGCGCCGAAGCCGATCGCCTGCACCCAGTCGCGTTCGCGCGGCGTCGCGCTCTCGCGCCACCCGGCGAGCCCGGCCTTGGTCAGCGGCGTCAGCGGCACCGCGCCGGAATCGTGATCGATCAGGGAATAGGCCATCGCTGCATCCTCGCATTCTGCTGCGCCGAGCATGCCCGCAGCGGTGTGGGCATGCCAGAGGGGTCAGTTCAATTCGTCCAAAACTCGTGCCAGTCGCGCGAGGTCTTCGTCGCGCGACAGACGGTGGTCGCCATCCTTGACGAGGGTCAGCGTCGCGTCACGGCTTCGCAGGCGCTCGGCGAGCTTGAGGCTCTGCCGCCATGGCACTGACTCATCCGCCATCCCGTGTAGCAGCCGCACCGGACAGGTCAGCGGAATGGCGTCGCGCAGCACCAGGTTGCGGTCGCCGTCCTCGACCAGCGCGCGCGTATAGAGATAGCCGGCCGGGTCGTAGGGCGAGGCCAGCACGATTTTTCCTTCGTCGTGGAGGGTGCGTTGCTGTGCGTCGGTAAGGCGTTGCGGCAACAGGTCGCTGGTGAAATCGGGCGCCGCGGCGATGCCGACCAGCGCCGCGACGCGCTTTCGCCGGGCCAGCGCCGCCAGCACCATAATCCAGCCGCCCATGCTCGATCCGACCAGGATTTGCGGCCCTTCGGTCAGCGAATCGATGACCGCGATTGCGTCGTCGCGCCAGCGCGAGATCGTGCCGTCGGCGAAATCGCCGCTCGATGCGCCGTGCGCGAAATAGTCGAAGCGCACGTAGGCGCGTTCGCGCCGGCGGCAAAAATCCTCTAGAAACAACGCCTTGGAGCCGGTCATGTTGGAGCGGAAACCGCCGAGGAAGACGAGGCCGGGCCCGGCGCCCGCGAGCCGGCGGTAGGCGATTGTCGCGCCTCCTGGGCGTGCTAGATTCGCGACGTCGGCGCTCGGCACCGTTGCTCCTCTTGTATCGACATCAAAAAGCGCCACAACAGCGGAATGGCACGCGAGGATACCATCGACCAGCGACCCCAAGAAGCCCGCCCGCCGGCGGTGCTGCAGGTCATCCCGAGCCTCGTCTCGGGCGGTGTGGAACGCGGCACGGTAGAGGTGGCCGCGGCGCTTGTCGCGGCGGGCTGGACCGCCTATGTCGCGTCGGCCGGCGGCCCGATGGAGCGCGAGCTGACGCGCGTCGGCGCCACGCATCTCCGCTTGCCGCTCGCGTCGAAAAACCCGCTGACGATCCGCCGCAATGCCCGCGCGCTGGTCGACGTGATCCGCCGCTGCAGGATCGACATCGTCCACGCGCGCAGCCGCGCCCCGGCATGGAGCGCCTGGCGCGCGGCGAAAAAGACCCGGCGACGCTTCGTCACGACCTTTCACAATGCCTATGACGCCCAAGCACCGCTCAAGCATTGGTACAATTCGGTGATGGCGCGCGGCGAGCGGGTGATCGCCATCTCGGATTTCGTCGCCGACCATGCGGCCAGCATCTATGGCGTCGGCCCCGACCGGCTGCGCACCATTCCGCGCGGCGTCGACATGAAGCTGTTCGATCCTTTGCGGGTCACCGGCCAGCGGGTCGCCGACCTCGCCGCGGCATGGCGGGTGCCCGACGGATATGCGGTGGTGATGCTGCCCGGCCGGCTCACCCGCTGGAAAGGCGGGCTCGACTTCATCGAGGCCATGGCCCGGCTCGAACGGCGCGACGTATGCTGCCTGCTGGTCGGCGCCGAGCAGCGTTCCGGCTTCCGCAAGGAACTGGAGGCAGCCATCGGGCGCCACGGGCTCGGCCGGCAATTCCGCATCATCGAGGATTGCCGCGACATTGTCGGCGCATACGGGTTGGCCGATGTCGTGATTTCGGCCTCAACCGACCCGGAGGGCTTCGGCCGCACGATCGTCGAGGCACAGGCGATGGGCCGCCCGGTCATCGCCACCGACCATGGCGGCGCGCGCGAGACGGTAATCCCCGGCAGCACGGGCTGGCTCGTCCCGCCGGGCGACAGCGCGGCGCTCGCCACCGCGATCGACCACGCGCTGCGGCTCGATCCGGTGTCGCGTGACGCGCTCGGCTTTCGCGCGCGGGCGCATATCGCCCAGGGTTTCACCCGCGAGGCGATGTGCGCGCGGACCATCGATGTCTATGAGGAGCTGCTGTTCCCCGAGCCGCAAACGCTTGCCGTGTCGGACGAGCGGTTCGCGATCTCGGCGTGACGGTTGTTTTTTCTCCGGCCAATGTTTAAATCTACCGCCTCGATATGGAAAGGTAGATCGGCTCGTGAGCCTCAACATCAAGAACACGGAAGCCTGCCGTCTCATTGAAGAGCTTGCAAAAGCGACGGGCGAAACGATGACCAGCGCTATTACGGTCGCGGTGCGGGAGCGTCTTGACCGCATTCGCCGGCGAAGCCGCGGGTCTTTGGCTGAAACTATAATGGCCATCGGCCGCGACAGCGCCCGCAGAATCAGCCCAGAGTATCGGGCTCTCGATCATGATGCCTTGCTCTATGACGAAAACGGCCTGCCGCGATGATCATCGACACCTCGGCCGTGGTCGCGGTTCTTTTCGAAGAACCCGAGATGCCGGCCTTCGCCCAAGCCATGGAGGATGCCGTCAATTGCCGAATGTCGGCGGCTAATTTTCTTGAAGCAACCATCGTCATCGATGGATGGCGTGATCCGGTTGTCAGCCGCCGTCTGGATGATCTTATCAATGCGGTCGGCATCGCCATTGAGCCTTTCGACGAAGTCCAAGCGCGGCTAGCGCGCGCTGCTTACCAGGATTTTGGCAAGGGCAGCGGTCATCCGGCTCGACTCAATTTCGGCGACTGCTTCGCGTATGCCTTGGCCCGGCAGCGCGGGGAACCATTGCTGTTTAAAGGCAATGACTTCATCCATACCGATATTACACCGGCATTGCCTTGACCTCGGGTTGGCTGCTCCAACGAAAATCCTCGTCGTCAAATTGGGTGCCCTCGGCGACATCGTGCAGGCGATGGGCGCGGCGGCGGCGATCCGCGCGCATCATCAGGGCGCCGAAATCGTGTTGCTGACCACCCGGCCCTATGCCGCCCTGATGCGGCAGGCGCCATATTTCGACAAGGTGTGGGTCGATGAGCGGCCGCGCGATCCGGTGGGTTTGTGGCGGCTCGCGCGCCGGCTGCGGGCCGATCGGTTCGCGCGGGTCTACGACCTCTCGACCCGGCAGCGCAGCGCGCTTTATTTCCGCCTCATGAGACGGCCGATCTGGAGCCATGCCGGCCCGGAATGGTCGGGGATCGTGCGCGGCGCCTCGCACCGGCAGCCCGACACGCCGGAGCGGCGCCGCATGCACACGCTCGACCGCGAGGCCGACCAGCTGCGCTGGGCCGGCATTTCCGGCCCCGTGCCGGCGCCGGACATGTCCTGGGCGATGACGGACGTCTCGCGTTTCGAGCTTCCCGCCGATTATCTGCTGCTGCTGCCCGGCGCCGCACCGCACCGGCCCGAAAAGCGCTGGCCGCTCGAATATTTCATCGCGCTCGCGAGGCGTATCGCGAAAGCGGGGCTGACGCCTGTCGTGATCGGCGGCCCGGCCGAGCACGAGCTCGGTGCGGCGATCGCCGCCGCGGTGGCGGAAGCGCGCGATCTGACCGGGCAGACCGAATTCGGCGACATTGTCGCGCTCGGGCGCGGGGCGCGGCGGGCGATCGGCAACGATACCGGGCCGATGCATCTCGCGGCGGTCGGCGGCGCGCCGGCGACCGTGCTTTATTCAGCCGCGTCCGATCCCGCGCTGACCGCGCCGCGCGGGCCGGATGTCGTGATCCTGCGCCGCGCCGACCTTGCCGATCTTTCGGTCGAAGAGGTTGTCGCGACTTTCGCCCTGCCGGCTTGACGCGGGATGCGCGGATCGCGATATTCCCGGCATGAGCCGCCGGATGACGATGACGACGACTACGACGACTACCACCACGCCACAGAGCGGGGCGTGAGGTCGCGCAGGCTGGTCAAACGGTACGGCTCGAACTCGCAGACCCCGCCGGGCCACGGACGGGGTTTTTTCGTGAGTCGCCCCCGTCTCAAAAAATCTTGGCCTCACGGCGATGTTCGACGGAGCACAGGGCGTCATGAGTGAACAACCCGTGGTCGTGACGTTACCGGACGGCAAGACGCGCGAATTCCCCGCGCCGGTCACCGGCGCGCAACTTGCGGCGTCGATCGGCCCCGGCCTCGCCAAGGCGGCGATCGCGCTGAAGCTTGACGGCAGCCCGCGCGACCTCGCGACCGTCATCGACCATGACGCCAGGGTCGCAATCATCACCCGCGACC
Organism: uncultured Alphaproteobacteria bacterium; assembly: GCA_963712835.1. Classification (GTDB taxonomy): domain Bacteria; phylum Pseudomonadota; class Alphaproteobacteria; order ATCC43930; family CGMCC-115725; genus DATARH01. The sequence continues at coordinate 485,845 of CAVQJJ010000007.1, forward strand.
AGCCGGACGGGATTGAGATCATCCGTCACGACGCCGCGCACGTCATGGCCGAGGCGGTCAAGGAGCTCTACCCCGAGACGCAGGTCACGTTCGGCCCGGCGACCGAGAACGGCTTCTATTACGATTTCGCGCGCGACACGCCGTTCACGCCTGAGGATCTCGAAAAGATCGAGGCGCGCATGCGCGAGATCGTCAAGCGCGACGAGAGCATCACCCGCGAGGTCTGGGAGCGGGACAAGGCGGTCGCCTTCTTCGACGGCATCGGCGAGAAGTACAAGGCCGAGTGGATCGCCGAAATCCCCAAGGACGAGGACATCAGCCTCTATCGCCAGGGCAATTTTGTCGATCTCTGCGTCGGGCCGCATCTGCCGTCGACCGGGCAGCTTGGACAGGCATTCAAGCTCATGAGCGTCGCCGGCGCATATTGGCGCGGCGATGCGAAGAATGCGCAGCTCCAACGCATCCACGGGACGGCCTGGGCGAGCCAGAAGGAGCTCGACCAGTACCTGTTCCGCCTCGAAGAGGCCGAGCGGCGCGATCATCGCCGTGTCGGCCGCGAGCTCGAGCTGTTCCATCTCGGCGAAGAGGCGGTCGGCAGCGTTTTCTGGCATCCGAAAGGCTGGACGCTGTTCCGCATCATCGAAAGCTACATGCGCGGCCGGCTGGAAAAGGCCGGCTACCAGGAGGTCAAGGGTCCGCAGCTGCTTGATCGCTCGCTGTGGGAGGCGTCCGGTCATTGGGACAATTTCCGCGACAATATGTTTATCGCTGAGAGCCGCGACGATCGGGTGCTCGCGGTCAAACCGATGAACTGTCCCGGCCACGTGTTGATCTTCCGCAACCGGCTGCGCAGCTATCGCGAATTACCGCTGCGCCTCGCCGAATTCGGCAGCTGTACGCGCAACGAGCCGTCGGGCGCGCTGCACGGAATCATGCGGGTGCGCGCCTTCACCCAGGACGACGCGCATATTTTCTGCACCGAGGAGCAGATCACCGCTGAGTTGATCGATTTCTGCAAGCTGCTGCTGTCGATCTACAAGGATTTCGGCTTCGACGATGTGGCGATCAAATTCGCCACCCGGCCGGAGCAGAGCGTTGGCAGCGACGCGATCTGGGAGCATGCCGAGAAGAGCCTGCGCGATGCGGTCGATGCCGCCGGGCTGAGCTACACGCTGGCCCCGGGCGAGGGCGCGTTCTACGGCCCGAAGCTCGAATTCCACCTGCGTGATGCCCTGGGGCGCGACTGGCAGTGCGGCACCCTGCAGCTCGATTTCAACATGCCCGAGCGGCTCGGCGCCTCTTATGTCGGCGAGGATGGCGGGCGCCATGTGCCGGTGATGCTCCATCGAGCGATCCTCGGTTCGATGGAGCGCTTTATCGGCATCCTGATCGAGCATTACGCCGGCCGCTTCCCGCTCTGGCTGGCGCCGGTGCAGGCGGTGGTCGCGACGATCACCGCCGACGCCGACGCCTACGCTGCCGAGGTTGCAGCGGCGATGACCGAAGCCGGGCTGCGCGTAAATCTCGATACGGGAAACGAAACAATCAACTATAAGGTGCGCGAGCATAGTGTGGCGCGGGTTCCGCTGATGCTGGTCGTCGGCAAGCGCGAGGCGGAAAACCGCGCCGTGTCGCTGCGCCGGCTGGGCGGCAATGCACAACAAGCGCTTGCGCTCGCCGAAGCGGTTGCTAGATTAAAAATAGAGGCTGCCGGCCCGCTGATGGCTTAGCGCTCAGGTTGGCCCGAACAAACGATGGAGAACGTAAATAGCCAGACCACCCTTTAACGCCACCCCGACCCGTGATGGGCCGAGGATCAATGGCGAAATTCTAGCCAATCAGATTCGTCTTGTTGACGAGCACGGCGACATGGTGGGCATCGTCCCTCGCAACGAGGGCCTCGACATGGCGGCCGATGCCGGCCTCGATTTGGTCGAGATTTCGCCCAACGCCGATCCGCCGGTCTGCAAGATTCTCGATTTTGGCAAATACAAATACGAAGAGCAGAAGAAAAAGAATGAGGCGCGCAAGCGCCAGAAAGTCATCGAGGTCAAGGAAGTCAAATTCCGGCCGTCGATCGACGACCACGATTACGACGTCAAAATGCGCTCCATGCAGAAATTCATCGGCGAAGGCGACAAGGTCAAGGTGACCATGCGGTTCCGTGGGCGCGAACTGGCGCATCAGGAACTGGGCATGGACGTGTTGATGAGGGTCAGGGGCGACCTCGACGCCGTCGCCAAGGTCGAGCAGTTCCCGCGCATGGAAGGCCGCCAGATGACCATGGTGGTCTCACCGAAGTGACCCGAGAGGGTCATCCCGGCAAAAGCGGGGATCCATTCATCGGCTGACTCAGAACAGCCAGCTTACTTGCGGCCGGCAGCCATCCCATGGCCGCGCCAGCTCGTAGAGCGCGGCGGCGTGCAGCACCTGCGCATCACCCAGATGCGGGCCAACGAGCTGCAGCCCCATTGGCAATCCATCTGCGGCGAAGCCGCAAGGCAGCGTCACCGCCGGGTTGCCCGACAGGTTGAACGGCAGCGTATAGGGGTACCAGGATTTGCGCACCGTATCGGCGGTCTCGCCGTCGATCTCGATCGGCGCGAAGAAATCGTGCTCGACCGGCAGCGCGGTGCGCGACAGGGTCGGCGTCGCGACCAAGTCGTAATCGGCGAACCAGCCCTCGATCTCGCGGAAGACCCGCGTGCGCTCGAACATCGCCTCTTGCAGCGCGACCGCACTGTGCGCCGCGCCGGTATCCATCTGGCGGATCAGCGTATCGCTCATGCGGTTGCCGTATTGCCCGACATAGCGGCGAAACCGGGCGTTCCAGAATGATTGGGTGAGCACCAGCCAGATGGGCTCGGTGGTGCGGAAGTCGTCGTCGACCGGAGTGACGATCGCCCCCAGTTCCTCCAGCGCCGATAGCGCCGTCTCGCAGGCGGTGCGCACGTCAGCCGACAGCCTGTCGTTGCCGAGCAGCGGCCGCCACGCGATGCGAACCCCGGCAAGGTCGCCTTCGGGCCGGGCAGCGGCGATGAAATCGGGTCGCGCCAACCCCAGCGAGTGCGGGTCGCAGCGGTCGGGACCGGTCATCGCCTGAAGCATCACCGCGGTGTCCATCACCGAGCGGGTCATCGGCGTGATGTGCGACTGGTTGCCGAACCCGTCCGGCGTCAGGTCGTGCGGCACCAGGCCCAATGTCTGCTTGAAGCCGACGACGCCGCAGCACGCGGCCGGGATGCGGCTCGATCCGCCGCCGTCGGTGGCGACGCCGATCGGCACCAGCCCGGCGGCGGCGGCGGCGGCGGCGCCGCCGCTCGACCCGCCGCAGGTGCGTGACAAATCCCACGGATTGACAGTGCGCCCGAAAAGAGGCGCCTCGGTAAAGCATTTGTGGCCGAACTCGGGGGTCGTCGTCTTGCCGATGAGGATCGCCCCCGCCGCCTTCAGCCGCGCCACCGCCACCGAATCCGAAGCCGGTATATTGTCGGCCAGCGTGACCGAGCCGAATGTTGTCTTCACTCCGGCCGTATTGACCAGATCCTTGACCGCGAATGGCACCCCATGCAGCGGGCCGAGCAGATCACCGAGCATCAGCGCCGCTTCCGCCTCCCAAGCGGCCGTGCGCGCCTCCTCGGCGCAGACGGTGATGAAGGCGTTGAGCTTCGGCTGGGATTTTTCGATACGGTCGAGCGCATCCTCGACCAGCTCGACCGGCGACACGGTCTTGCGGGCGACCAGATCGGCGAGGTGGACGGCGGAGGCGAAAGCGAACTCGCTCACCCGGCTTCCTTCCATGCGCTGGCCCAAGGTGCGTCGCAAGTCTAGAGTGACAGGAAACTCACAACCGAGTGAGGAAATTGTTAAGGATGCGCGCCGGTTGAGCGAAGGGTTGAGCGCCCCCGAGGCCTACCTGCTGATAAACCTTCCGCGCTGGGATGTGCATCGGGCGCTGAAGCTCGGCTTCATGGGGCTGGTGACGCAGGGGATCCTGCAACTCGATATCGAAGAGCGCTCCGGCCTCATGCGCACACGGCACATACCGCATCTGCGGGTCGCGCCAGCCCTACCCGAGCCGCTGCCGCCGGTCGCCGCCTCACTCGTCAAAATCGTACGCGGCGCCGAGCCGGATGGTCTGCTCAAAGATGTGCTGCAGCAATGCGCGCGCGAATATCGTCGCACGCTCGCCGGCTTCATTCACGATTGCGTCGGCCCGGCGCTGGTGGCGCGGGGCCTCGCCGCGCCAAAGCGCGCGCGCATTCTCGGCCTTGTCCCGTATGACAGTTTCGCGCTGACCGCTTCCGGTGAGACAGAGAAAGCGCGGCTGCGAGGCCTCATCCGTGAGACCAAGTCTATCCCAGGCCTGCTCGACACCGATCCGGCCAAGGCGGGCGCGTTGATCGCGGCGCTCGGTGGCGCGTTCCTTTTGGTCGAGGAGCTGAAGCCGCATTATCCGGCGCTCGAAAAGGCGCTACGCCAGTCCGACGGCAGCGGCGGCGATTTCTACTATCTCCCCAATTCCGCGAATTTCGGCAGCGGTGCGCCCGGCGACGTCTGTTTCGATTTCGGCCATCTCGATTTCAGCTGCTTCGATTCGGGTGCGTTCGACAGCTTCGACGCCGGTTTCTCCGACGCCGGCGGCGGCGGAGATGGCGGAGGCGGTGGAGATGGCGGCGGCAGCAGCGGATGCTGAGCGCCGCGTTCGCTTTGCGGTAAAAGAAAGGCGCGCCTCGAACGCGCTAAAATGGGAAATCTCATGCGCCGCTTTTTTGTCGGGTTCTTTGCCGTCGTCGGGATCATCGCCTTTGTCGGCTTTCTCGGCATCGTCGCGCTGACGGTGACGCTGGTGAAGTACGCGCGCACCGCGGCGCCGCTGCCGCAGTCGATCGTACTCACCGCCGACCTCACCGGCGGGCTGGCCGACAAGCCCGACCCCGATGCGATGTCGCGCCTTCTGTTCGACGAAAAGGGAACCCTGCGCGACTTTGTCGACGCGGTCGACCGGGCGGCCGACGACCCGCGGGTCAAGAGTCTCTATATCGAGCTCGGCGACGATACGCTGGGTCTCGCCAAGACTCAGCAAGTGCGCGACACGATCGCCCGCTTCCGCGCCAAGGGAAAATTCGTCGTGGCCTTTGCCGACACGTTCGGCGAGGGCGGCCCCGGCACGCGGCCTTATTACCTGGCGACCGCTTGCAACGAGATCTGGCTGCAGCCTTTGGGCGAGGTCGGCCTGACGGGGCTGCGCAGCGAGACTCCGTTCATCAAGGGCCTGCTCGACAAGCTCGGCATCGCCGCCGATTTCGAGCATCGCGAGGAATTCAAGACGGCGATGAACAGCCTCACCGAAACGCAGATGACCGGCCCCCAGCGCGAGGAGATCGAAGAGCTGCTCACCTCGATCTGGGGGCAAATCGCTAATGACATCGCCAAGGCGCGCAAGCTGAACCCGGAGCGAGTGACGGCGCTGTCCGATCGCGCGCCCTTTCTTGCCGACGAGGCGCAGCCGCTGGGTCTTATCGACAAAATCGGCTACCGCGACCAGGCACAGGCCGATGCGCGCGCCCATGCTGACGGCGGGGCAAAGTTCATGAGCTTTACGAAGTATCTGAAGGCCGCCGGCCGGCCGCATGCGAGCGGCAACCAGATCGCGCTGATCTATGGCACCGGCCTCATCACCCGTGGCGGCGGCACCGCCGGCCTGCTAACCGAGGAAAACCAGTTCACCCCGCGCGCGATCGGCCGCGCCTTTATCGCGGCGGCGCGCAACAAGGATGTACGCGCTATCGTCTTCCGCATCGACAGCCCCGGCGGCTCGGCGACCGCGTCGGAGACGATCTGGCGCTATGTCGAGCAAGCGCGGCGCGCCGGCAAGCCGGTCATCGTCTCGATGGGCGATGTCGCCGGCTCGGGCGGGTATTACGTCGCGGCGCCGGCCGACAAGATCGTCGCCGAGCCGGCGACCTTGACCGGATCGATCGGCGTCATCGCCGGTAAGCTGGTGCTCGGCGGGCTGATGCAGAAGCTCGGCGTCACCACCGATTCGGCGGAGCGCGGCGCCAATTCCGGCATGTTCAGCGCCGTCGACGATTTCACCTGGGGAGAGCGGCAACGCCTCGAGGCTGAGCTCGACAGCACCTATGCCGGGTTCAAGAACCGCGTCGCCACGGGCCGGCACCTCAACGCCGATCAGGTCGAGGCGCTCGCCAAGGGCCGGGTGTGGTCGGGCGCGGACGCCAAGGACAAAGGCCTTGTCGACGCGCTCGGCGGCTATGAAACAGCTTATGACTTGGCGCGCGGGGCGGCGAAGCTGCCGGAAAATGCGCCGATCGATGTCGTGGTCTATCCGCGCCAGCGCGGGCTCACCGCCGCGTTGGTGGCTCGGCTGCGCGGCGATGACAGCGACGAGCCTTCGACCTTGAGCGGACTGCAGCGCGGGCTTACCGCCGTGCGTCTGCTCGTCGCGGCGGTCGAGATGGCGATCGAGGAGCCCGGCATCCTGCGCATGCCTCCGATGGGCGACGTCAAATAATCGCTCCCTCCTCTGCGCTGCGGGCGGAGAGGTGCTTGCGGGCTTATTTTCGTCATAAAGCCGACTATGATCAGACGATCCTCGCTGGGGAGAAAGCGGAGGGGGGCGGTGAGGAGAAAATTACTGGTGCTGGCGGTGGCGCTGCCGGTCGCCGGCTGCGGCTGGTTTGGCGGGCACAAGGACGAGCAGGCGGAGACCATTCCCGCGACGGTCTCGACCCTGTCGTCCGACGAGGTGCTCAAGAAGGACTGCGACGATCCCGCCTGGAAACAGCAGAATCTTGGCCTGTGGTATTCGGTCTGCCGCCAGCCGATGCGGTGGTGATCGCATCTCGGCGGAGATCGTCGGCAGCGACAGGTAAGATGGCCGCCCGCTTTCGACGAACACCGTCGTCGTCGCGACGCCAGATAGAGATCGACGGGCTTGGCGCGTGAATATCCGCGTCGGGCCATCGCTCGCGACCCATGGAGGCCGTTCGATCGGACCGGCGATTTTCGAGGTCCTCGGGCAGCGGCGGGATCTGGAATGTCAGCACTTCGGGTCGCCCGGCGAATAGGGGGCGCGCTTCCACGTGCGGCCAGCCTGCGCACCCGCGGGCTGCGTCATCGGCAAATATCGGTTAACCTGCGCCTGCTAGTGTTGCTCGACCGAGTCATGACTGACGCCGGCCTCGGTCTCCGCTTTGGCGGCGATGCGCGGCCGGCCCCTTGTTGGAATGGACGCCGTGGACGGCACGATCGAATACCCTTTGTTCCGGGCTGACGAGCTGGCGGGAGCAGCCTGGGCGGCAATGGACCGGCAGGAGAGCGACGAGGCGCTGCGCCTGTGGGCGGCGCTGCGCGAGCACTCGCCCGACCTGCCCGAAAGCCATATCTGGCCGATCCAGATTCTGTGGCAAGCCGAACGCTTCGACGAGGCGGAGGCAATGGCCACCAAAGCGCTGCGACTGTTTCCCGATGATGTGGACCTGCTGGTGCAGCATGCCTGGGTCGCCAACACGGAGCCGCGCTGGGACGAAGCGGCGGAACGCTGGGCAAGGGTGCGGGCCCGAGCCCCCGAGCGGCACGAAGGCTACGTCTGGGGTGCGCACGCCTTGTGGCAATCGGGGCGGCTCGATGCGGCGGAAGCGATCGCGGCCGAGGGCGTGCGACGCTTTCCGGACAACCCCGAGGCGCTGGCGCAGTATGGCTGGGTCGCCACCGCCCGGCAGGACTGGCCGGAGGCGGTCCGGCGCTGGACCCTGCTGTACGAGGCGCATCCCGACCGGATCGACGCGCAGGCGCGGCTTATCCAGGCGCTGCGCATGACCGGCCGGATCGACGACAGCGAAGCGATGGCGAGCCGCTGCATTGTCGTCAATCCGCACGAAACCGAGCTGACCATCGAGCATATCTGGGCCGCGGTGGCGCGGCAGGACTGGCCGACAGCCGCGGCCCGGCTCGCGGCCGCGCGGCGCAACCCGGAGAACGCGGCACGCCTCGCGCAAAGCCTCGGCGCGTTCGAGTCGCAGATCCTCGAGCTGGGACGCCTCGCGCAAAGCCTCGGCACGCTCCAATCGCAAATCCACGGGCTGGCATCGGCCGCTCCACAGCCAGCGCCTGCGCCGGAGCCCGAGCCATCCTCGCCGATCCTCACCGCGAACCCGGCCGAGGACGAGATTTCCCTGGGCGACTTGATGCTGAGCTTCGAGAGCCTCGGCGAGCGCTGTGATTTCGGCGCGGTGCAGCGTTATTTCGGCGTCGAGCCGCTCGGCCTGTTTCGCTTTGCGTGGATCCGCCTCGAATGCCTCGTCGCGGCGCTCGACGACCACCTCCAGGCAATCGGCACCGTCGAGGATACCGCTTTCTCCCTCTATGGCGACGAAACCATCCTGCGGATGAAGAAGTACGACATCATCTTCCACACCTTTGTCGAAGGTGTCACCCAGTTCACGCCCGAGAAGCGGGAAACCTTCTATCAACAACAGCGACGCCGACTGCAGTTCCTCAAGGACAAGTTGATCCGCGATCTTGAAGATCCGGAGAAGATCTGGGTCTACGGCACCGCCGACTTCGCGTCGGACGAGGAGATGATGCGACTGTCCAAGGCATTGCGCGCCTATGGCCCCAATTTGCTGTTGTATGTGCGGCCGGAGCGGCCCGACCGTCCGGCAGGCACGGTCGAGTGGCTGGGCAATGGGCTTTATGCCGGCTACTTCTCTGGGATGACCGATTTTCTTGGCGGCGGTAAGCCACCGCTCGACGACTGGCGCGAGCTTTGCCTCAAGACATACCGGCATGCACGGAGCGCGGCGGGTAAGGACTCTCCGAGGAGCCTCATATAAGGAGGCAGAGGCCGGCGAACTCCGTCACCGGCATGTTTGGGCAGGAACAATGGTCGAGCTTTACTGGTTGCCGAAGATCGACGACTGGCGCGAGCGACTCCGCCGCCTCGGCGACGGCGGGGACCATATTTGGGACGAGGCGGTGGCGCTGGCCGGCGCCCGGGTCGACGCGTTGCAGACCAACGCCCTCGACACCATGCTGCGCCGTAGCCTGCGCGAGCCGCCGCAGGGCCTTCCCGACAAGCCGGTGCGCCTCGCGCTGCTCGGCTCGAGCACGCTGACGCACCTTCATCCCGCAATCCGCGTCGCCGGGCTGCGGCGGCGCATGTGGGTCGAAACCTACGAGACCGATTACGGCCAGTACTGGCAGGAGCTGACCGATACGAATTCGGCGCTGCATCGCTTCAAGCCCAATGCGGTGCTGTTCGCGCTCGATGCTCGGCATCTCGCCGGCGGGATGGGCGCCGGCTCCGGCGCCGGTGAGATAAAGGCGGCGCTGGCCGAGGTTACCGAGCGCATCCGCGGCTGTTGGCGGCTGGCGCGGGAGCATTTCGCCTGTCCGGTCATTCACCAGATGGCGCCGCCGGTGCACCCGTCGCTGCTCGGTGGCAACGAGCATCGCCTCGCGGGATCGCGCGCCGAGTTCATCGTCCGGCTCAACGCGGCGCTGCGCGAGACCGCCGACGCGGAAGGCGTCGACGTGCTGGCGCTCGACCGCCGCGCGGCGCGCGACGGCCTTCACGTCTGGCACGATCCTGGTTTGTGGCACCACGCCAAGCAGGAGGTATCGCCGCGCGCGGCGCCGATGTACGGCGAGCTGGTCATGCGGCTCGTCGCCGCGCAGCGCGGGCGCTCATACAAGGCGCTGGTGCTCGACCTCGACAACACGATCTGGGGCGGTGTCGTCGGGGATGACGGGGTCGAAGGCCTCGTGCTCGGGCAAGGCAGCGCGCTCGGCGAGGCCTTTGCCGATTTCCAGGAGTATGCCCGTGAATTGTCGCGCCGCGGGGTGATCCTCGCCGTCGTCTCCAAGAATGACGAGGCGAACGCGCTGGAGCCGTTCGAGCGGCACCCGGAGATGGTGCTGAAGCGGAGCGACATCGCCAGCTTTGTCGCCAATTGGGCTGACAAGCCGTCAAACCTGCGGGCGGTCGCGGAGGAGCTCAATATCGGCCTCGATGCGCTGGTCTTTGTCGACGACAACCCGTTCGAGCGCGACTTCGTGCGGCGCGAGCTGCCGATGGTCGCGGTACCGGAGGTGTCCGACGACCCCACGAGCTACGCGCAAACCCTGGCCGACGGCGGTTATTTCGAGGCGGTTTCCATCACCGACGAGGACCGCGCCCGGTCCGGTCAATACCAGAGCAACCGGGAGCGCGATGCGCTGAAGGCGTCGGCGACCGACCTCGCTTCGTATTTGCGCGGCCTCGAGATGCGCCTCATGTGGCGGCGCTTCGACCGCGTCGGACTGGCGCGCACGGTTCAGCTCATCAACAAGACCAACCAGTTCAACCTGACGACGCGACGCTACAGCGATGCAGACGTTCTTGCCGTCATGGAGGACAAGCGCGCCTTCGGCGCACAATTGCGGCTTGTCGACCGGTTCGGCGACAACGGCATCATCGCGATCGTCATCGGCCGGCTGCAGGTGAATGCCGATCTGGTGATCGATACCTGGCTGATGAGCTGCCGCGTGCTAGGACGCCAGGTCGAGCCGACGACGCTCAACCTCGTCGCGGCGCTGGCCAAAGAGCTCGGCGCCAAGCGGCTTGTCGGTGAGTTCATCCCGACGCCCAAGAACGGGATGGTTCGCGACCACTACGCGAAATTGGGCTTCACCGCCTGCGCCGACGGCCCCGAGTTTGATGGCGCCGTCCGCCATAGTCTCGATCTCGCCGGGTTCGTCCCGCGCGATACCTTTGTTGAGGTCGCCGAGGAGCATGCATGACCGAGCCGCAAATCTATGAACAGCTGACGACGATCTTCCACGACGTCTTTCTGCGCGACGACATCGTCCTGTCGCCTGAGCTCAGCGCCCGGCAGGTGCCCGACTGGGACTCCTTCAAGCAGATCGAGATCATCATCGCGGTCGAAAGCCAGTTCGGCATCAAGTTCGGCACGCGTGAGATGGACGGCCTTAAAAATGTCGGCGACCTGGTGCGGCTGATCGCCGACAAAGCCTGAAGGGGCGCTCACCATGCAATTGGTCCGGCCGGTCGATTGGATCTCGGAGACCAAGTTCGTTGTTGGCGACCTCCGTTTCGGCAGCGATCTCGGCTCGTACAAGGAGCTGACGACCCCGGACAACGTCGTGATCCTCAAGGAAGCGCGCCTGCTCAAGGAGTATCTCGACTTCTTTGCGCCGCATACGGTGCGCAACATCCTGGAATTCGGCATCTGGCAAGGCGGCAGCCCGCTCTTTTATGGCATGGCGACCGACGCGCGGAAGATCGCCGCGCTCGACCATCTCAGCAAAGGCCCGATGCCCGCCGGCGCCGCGTACGATCCCGCGATCGCCCTCGACTATAAGAACCCGGCGCTCGACGGGATCATCAAACGTTGCGGCCTGAGCAAGCGGGTAAAGTTGCATTTCGGCGTATCGCAGGACGATCGCGCGGCGGTCACGGCGGTGATGGACAAGGAGTTCGGCGACGAGGCGATCGACCTTATCATCGACGACGCGTCGCACTATTACGCGCACAGCCGCAAAAGCTTCGAGATCGCCTTTCCACGGCTGCGCGAGGGCGGGCTCTACATCATCGAGGACTGGCAGTGGGCGCACAGCCCGGCCTATCAGAACGGCGGACCTTTCGTCGACAAGCCGGCGCTGAGCAATTTCATTTTCGAGCTGCTGATCGCCTATGGCAGCCATCCCGACCTGTTCTGGAACATCGTCGTGCGCGACTGGTTCGTCGCGGTGACAAAGGGGTCGCGGCCGCTCGGCGAGGATTTTCAGCTCGACGATCTGTTGCGGATGCGCGGCGCGACGCTGTCGCTGATCTAGAGCCGTATCCGCCAGGATCGACGTTTTCTATCCCTTGACCGGGCTTAACCCGGCCATCCACGAATAAGCGTCATCTATTCGCAGACCTCCGGATCAAGTCCGGGGAGGCGAAAAATGGAGATGCTTTAATCCAAAAAGATCGTGCTCTGCAGCCGCGCGGCGCTCATCGTCAGCGGCGCGCAAATGAAAAGCGCGGGGCCGAACCCCGCGCTTCGCAATAGTCCTATAGTCAGACGGCTTAGTTAAAGAAGCCGTTGTTGAGGCTGGTGATGCCCTTCAACAGGATGGTCGACCCATCGTTGAGGGTGAGCAGCGTGTCCTGGCCGTTCGGCTGCAGCGCCGTGGCCGCCACCGTATCGCCCGCTGCCAGGTGGATGTGATCGCCCGCCGCCTGGCTGAACCCGACGACCGTGTCGGCGTAGGTGTTGGCCGCGTCGTCGTTGAACTGGAAGCCCGAGCCGAATGCCTGGATCGACAGGTTGCCGGCGCCGGCATTGACCGTGTCGTTGGAGCCAGTCGACATGATCGAGGCTGCGCCCGTGCCGCCATTGAAGACATCGTTGTTGCCGAAGAGCCCGACCGTGTCGACGCCGCTGCCGCCGTTGACCGTGTCGCCGGTGCCGACCGCGGTGATCAGGTTGGAGCCACTGCCGCCGGTGATTGAGTCGGTGTTGCCGACCGCGGTGATCAGGTTGGAGCCGCTGCCGCCGGTGATTGAGTCGGTGTTGCCGACCGCGGTGATCGTGTCGCCGCCGGTGCCGCCAGTGATCAACTCGTTATCGCCGATCGCGGTGATTATATCGGGGCCGACGCCGCCGACGACGATGTTGCCCGAGGTATTGACGTTGATGACATCGAGGCCCGAGCCGCCAATGGCCGTGTTGCCGCTGCCGCCGACATCGATGAAGTTGCCGCCTGCGCCGCCGACGGCGGTGTCGCCCGTGCCATCCAGGAACAGGTTCGAGAAGCCGGCGCCGCCTTGGATCGTCTCGCCCGTGCCGCTGGCGATGAGCGTCTCGCCGCCAGTGCCGTTATCGGTGATGGCGTAGGTGCCGCTAACCAGGTCGATCGTGAAGCCGCCGGGGCCGAGGATCGCGAAACCCTGATTTCCGCCTCCGGGAGACGACGGCGCGCCGCCTGCGGGACCGGTATAGACCTCAAGATTAAATGCGCCAGGAACCGTCGGGGGCAAGCCCAAACCCGTTGATGTCTCGACAACATTGACCGGCAAACCCGGTGTGGTCGCGAGGAATTGTGAACCCGCAATGGTCGCCACAAACCGCTCCTAAAAGCTGGGTTTGGCGGCCGCCGTTCGACCCGGACCGCGTTCCCGTTAGCCTTCGAACCAAACTTTATGCACATTTGGCAAGCTTTTTATATATCAAGATGCAGGCCACGTGTGCTGCGTTTGGTCACAAGCTGTTACGACCTATTACGAGAGCGCAGAGAACGTTTCACTGCCGCGCTGGGCGGCGGCAGCTCGTAGTAGCGCGCGAGGATGTCTTCGCAGTCTTCGCCGGTCTCTACGGTTGCCGGCCATTCCCGCGCGCGGGCGATTTCCGTGACGATCGCCGCATTGATTTCCGCCGGCGTCGCTGCCTGAGGCAACAGCGTGCCGACCTTGCTTGCGGCGATGCGCTCGCCGAGTGCCCCAAAGCCGAGCGCGATCGGGTAGAGCCCGATCTCGTATGCGTCGCTCAGCGCGTAGCAATAGGTTTCCGGCCAGATCCCGAGGAACAGCGCGACATCGCAGGGATTTTCCGCGAGCAGCCGGGGCAAATCGTCGCGCTTGTATTCGCCGGTCACCTGGACGTTGGCGAGCCGCCGCAGCGGCGCGTTGTCGGCAGCGAAGCCGAACAGCCGGTACTGGATCGGCAAGCCCTGCTTCAGCGCGTCGCGCGCGCAGGCGAGCAGCAGCTCGCTGCCTTTGTTGATGCCCAGCGCGCCGATCACCGCGACGCGCGCGGTCGCGGCCGATCCCGGCCGGCGAATGGCGACGCGGCGGCGCGGTTCGGGGTGATAGCGCGGCTCATAGGCGATCTGCGGAATATGCCGCGCCATGCGCTCCGCGGCATCACGGCTCGGAGTAAAGACGCGGCGCGCGCCGGCGAGCAGACGATGATGCAGGCCGACCCACGCGGTCATGTTGCCGCCGCGGTCGCGGAACGCCCCGCGCAGGTCGGGATGGGGCAGATTGAGCGCGATGCAGCGCTCGCAAACCTCGACCGCGGGCTCGCCGCAATAGCGGCCGCCCTCGTCGATCAGGTCGATGCGCGGGCAGAAGAACGAGTAATCATGGACGGTGACGTCGTAGGCGCAATCGAGCTGCGACGGCAGCTGCGCCCAGCGGGCGCTGCCCATGATCTGGTGGAAATGGATATGCCAGACGCCCGCCGCGCGCAGATCGGCGACCAGCGTGTCGCGCTCGCCGGGCAGCGCATAGATGCTCTTCGTGCCGAGCGCGAGGTTGCGAACCGTGGCGACGCCGCGATCGTCGGCGTTGGCCTCGAGGATCAGCGCATGATGACCCTTCGCGATCAGCCGGCGCACCAGATCCTCGATATGGATGTTGGTGCCGCCGCCGTTGCGGTGCGAAACGTGCAGCATGAAACGCGGGCTCAGTTGCTGGAGGCGCGCCCAGTCGATCGCACGGCGTACCGCCGCCGGCGGGTCTTCGCGCAGGAAGTCCATGACCCGCGGGATGTAGTCGGGATAGAGGCGGTTGAGCGTCGGCATGTTGCTTTCGAGCAACTCGCGGCGGCCGCCGACGCCGAACGAAACCGCGCCGTGATGCACGACGAACAAATTGGCGGCGAGCACGTGCTTCCAGCCGCGCGACGCGGCCAGGATGCAGAGCTCGTTTTCTTCGCCGTAGCCCCTCTTCCAGCGTTCGGCATGCAGCAGCCCGGTCTCGCGCAGCATCGCGCGGCGCAGATAGGCGCAGAACCCCACTGCGGTCGGGATTTCGACCGCGCGGCCGTCATTGACCCCGGCGCAGAGCTGATCGAGCTGCTCCCAGGCCATGTCGGTCGGCAGCTCGTTGTCCCGGTTGATCTCCGGGTACGAGCAGATCGTCGCGCGGTTCGACAGCGGCGTCACCGAGCCGATATTGCGGGCGCGATAGGCCGCAGCGCGCAACCGGTCGATCCAGCCGTTCGGCACCAGCGTGTCGGAATTCAACAGGATCACATCGCGGTCGGGGTGCAGCGACATCCCGGCATTGGCGGCGCCGGGGAAGCCCAGATTGTGCGGATTGACGACGAGGGTGATCGCGCCGGCGCTCTCGAAGGCGCGGAGCGCCGCGCGCAGCTCCGGGTCGGGGCCGCAATCGTCGACGACGACGACCTCCCGGCGCGTCGCACCGGTCGCGCGAACCACAGAATTGAGGCAGGCGATCGTTTCGTCAAACCCGGCATAGACCGGGATCACGACATCGACGGTATCGGCGATCGGCGCGACCGGCGTGCTGAATGGCGGCAGGTCGATCGGCACGGTCAGCTCGAATTGGCCAACACGACGATCGCTGGAGCGCAGCGCGGCGAGCAGGCCGGGGATGATCGTCTCGCGCAGCGGCGACTGTTCGCCGGAAGCGGCGGCGACGCCCTCCAGCTGCTCGATGACCCGCGACATCGGCGTAAACCGGAACGGGCCGGGAAGCGCCGCGTTGCTTGTGCCGGCAACACGGATTTCGACACAAATCTCGCGGTGGCGCGATACCGTCTCGGGAATGGGGAACTCGAACCCGCAAGCCTCGACCCCGTGCGTCGCGCGGACATCGATGCGCGGCCAGTCGGCGACGACGGGAATGATCTCGCCATTGACGACGATGTCGAGGCTGACCGGGCGGTTCGGCGCCTCACGGCAAAACACCCATCCGCCGCCGCCATGCTGGTCGAGCCGGTCGAGGATGCCGTCAAAACTGGCGGTAAAGCGGCGCGCGCCCGGAGCGATCAGGGCGCCTGAAGCGCGATGGCGGAACTCGATACGATGCTCGCCGCCGTCGAGGCAACGGTCGGGAAGCGGCTCGGCGAAACCGAAGCAGCCGTCGTCCAAGTGTTGCGCCTTCAGCTCGTGGCGCAGCCGGTCGGCGGTGATCGTGCGCGCCAGGCGGCCGTCGATCATCATGTCGAGGACGGCGCGGGTCGGCGCCAGCACCCGTTCGCGCACCCAGCCGCTTGCCGTCGCGCCGGCGATCGGCTCAAACACGCCGTCGACCTGCTCCGAGCCGAGGATCAGCGGCGCGGCGCCGAGCGGAGCGCCGTCGCCGAAGATGCGCACCGCCGCGCCCGAGGTGAATTTCTCGGGCGGGATGGCGCAGACAAAGCCGCTGAATCCGTCATGCCCGGCGCCGACCCCGACGAGCTCGCGGCGCAAACCGTTGGCGGTGGTTTCCGCCGCCAGCTCGTCGTCCACAAACATCGTGATCTTGACGCGCCGCCGGGTGGAATCGCGGTCATAAGCCCAGCCGAACACCGATGTGCCGATCAGCCCATCGACCCCGCCGACCGTGTTAAAGCGCTGCAACGAGGCAGAATGGTCGGCGAGGCTTGTGACGGCGAGCACCGCCGGCGCCTCGACAACGGCAGGCGCGGTCGCCAGCGCGGGAGCGGCGACCGCCGCGGACGGGGGCTGGGGGGCACGCCGTGGGCGTCGTCGCGGTTCGGTTGGAGCGCCCTGCTCAGTCGCCATCGCTCAGCCGGTCACGCGTCCTGGCGCTCGGTCGACCGGCGCTTGCGTCCCGGCTGGCGCCCCTCGTCCTTGCTCTGCCGGTCGGTATTCAGCAGCCGCACCTGGAACTGCGACCAACAGCAGGTCGCCTTGGTGCTGTTCTTCATGCCGCCGCCGACCTGATAGGTGCCCGGCGGCATCTTCGACATCGAGAACAGCGAGCCGAAGCCGCAATTCATCGTATAGGTGCTGTCGATGTGATGCCGGTCGGCGGCGACGTCCTGGCGCGGCCAGTGCTGATAGATCTGCGCGGCGTAGGTTTCTTCGGTCTCGACGTTGCGCAAGAGCAGATAGCGCGCGCTGGTCTCGGCGTCGGGGAAGATGCCCGGACAGAGCATCCAGCCTTCGAGATGCGCCGTTGTCCGGACATCGATGGCGATATCGCCGCGCATCGCGCGGCCGTTGAGCCGCTCGAACCAGAACTCGACATCGCTCGATGGCTCGACGCCAAACAAATCATCCAGCGCGTAGGGATAGAACACCATCGCCTCGCGCTCCTGGCGTAGGTGCTCGACCATTTGCCGTTCGCGGGTAAAGTATTCGACGGTGCGACCGAGATTGTTGAGCTGGGTGTGGACCTCCTGCGTGTAGTCCTCGATCCGCTCGCGCAGGTCGGGGTTGGCGATCATCTTGATCTGATCGGCCAGCAGATCGAACAGCTGCTTTGGATCGGTTTGGCTGCTCATCGCGCGCTTGGTGGCGTCGAGATAGGCCGAGCCGTGCTGCAGATCGGGTTCGAGATGCGCGCCTTCCGCCCACTCGTTCCACGCATTGATAAAGATGATCCGCTGGTCGCCAACCAGGTTCTGCCGCGTATACGAGATAAGACCGCGCAGCCAGTATTCGTAACGCGACGGGTCCGAGTTGTGAAAGATCAGCGCCTGGCTGCGCTTGCGCGCGCTGTTGTCCCAGCTCGGGAACAGGCCGCGATAGAGCGGATAGTCGGGCGCCGGCGCGGTCATCGAGCTGCGTGCCACCATCTCGTAATCGCACACCCAGCCCTTGAAGTCCTCGGGCAGGCCGCGCTGGTCTTGCGCGATATGGCCGACCGCGTGCTTGTGCGGGGGAAACTCGCAGGCGGAATCGAAGCCGTAGGGCCGCGGATCGGTAATGTCAAAAGTCTGCGCGGCGCAGAGGTGAACGCCCGGCAGCCCCGCCTTCTCGCACTCCTCGCGCCAACCGGCCGCGGTCGCCGCGGGCACCTTCAGCAGATCGGCGCGGTACAGCACCAGCAGCGGCATGCCGTCGACGCGGATATAGCGCGGGTCCTTGAAGAGCGGGATCACCTCGCGGATGAACTGCATGTCGGATTCGGTGTCGTGCTCCTGCACCAGCAGCACTTCGCGGTTGCCGCCGTCCCAGCGCCGGCTCCAGTTCTCGTTGGCCCAGCAGATGCAGAACGGGAAGTCGATATTCGGGTCGGCGATGTAGCGGTTGAGCGGGGTTTCGAGGATGCGCCGGCCGTTGAACCAGTAATAATAGTAGCAGAAGCCGTAAATGCCGTGCGCGCGGGCCATCTCGGCCTGCTTGCGGCGGATTTCATCGAGGCGCAGATCGTAAAAACCCAGCGCGCCTGGCAGGTGCGGTTGGTAGTGCCCCTCGAAGAGCGGCGTCGACTTCACGACGTTCTGCCAGTCGGTAAAGCCCGGCCCCCACCACCGGTCGTTTTCCGGGATCGGGTGAAATTGCGGGAGATAGAACGCGATCAGCCGGACATCGAGCGCATCGCCGTCGGGCGCCTTGGACGCCCCCCATTGAACCTGGTCCATAACCCTCACCGACCGCGACGATAAGGCCGGGAAACGGGGCCGACGCCTTCCGGCGCCCGGCGGTAACCTTGCCCAGCTGCGATACTTGCTCTGTTCATCGACGCTTACCCCGCAGGATGCCGGCGTGTCCGGCGCTCCGTGCGACGATTACTAGCAAAATTTCCTTAATTGTTATTTGCCGAACCGTGGCGAACCGCGCCCCTTCGTCGCACGATAGCTTAACGAAGGGTTGCAGTGAAGGGCGCTACGGGAAGCGGGCCGTTTGGCGCGCGCTCACCACCTGTAGCGAACCCCCGCGGCGATGGAATTGATCGTCTCGTGCGTCGCCAGCGTCGCGTCGTATTGCACGAACCCAGACAGCTCGCCCGGGAAGGCGGTCTGCGGGAAGGCGATGCCGAGCCCGACGCCGACATCGCCCGCGTCGCGACCGATCGGCACGCCGCTCTGCACGAAACTCGGCGCGTTCGAGCCGCTGAACGCGGCGTTGTAAGTGTCGTTGAGGTCGAGGAAGTTGTGCAGCCACGCGGCCCGGAACTCCGGCACCAGATGCGCTTGACCGAGGATAAACGGCCGGGCGAAGGCGATGCCGATCCGGCTGAACAGCGCATTGAGATCGTTGGGACTGACGTTGAGGTCGAGGCTGTTCGCGCCGCTCTCCGAAAATGACGACTGGCCGATGTGGTAATACGAGAAGCCGGCGCGCGGGGTCACCTCCCAGCCGCCGGCGATGTAGGGGTGGCTGAGGCCGATATCGAGCACCTCGTCATCGCCGCCGTGGCTCGACGTCGCGACCCGGTTGGTGCCGGGCAGGAAGATGCCGCGCGTCACATCGTAGAAATCGTGCGAATAGATCGCCGCGCCATCGACGACGAGGCCATCGCCGATCGCCGTGGCACCGTAAGCGCCGAGCTGGACGAACGAGACCGTGCCGGTTTCCGGATTGGTGTTGAGCGAGACGTTGCTTTGGCCGCCGCCGACCGCGAGGCCAAACAGATTCTCCGGCGTATGGATCAACTCGGTCCCGATCGCCCCGCCGCCGGTCGTATAGTCGGCGCCGAGCGCGCCGTTACCATTGCTGATGCTGCCGAACTGGCCGAAGCCGCGCGCCCAGAGATTGCCGGTGCTGGGGCCCCAGTTGCGCACCGGTGCGGCGGCAGGAACGTCTTGCGCGGCGATGCCGACCGGGTCCTCGACGATGTTGCCGGCCGGTGCCGCGGCTGACGGAGCATAGGGCGGCGCCTGTGGGTAGAGCTGAGCGGGGGGCGGCGCCGGCGGCGGGACCGGTGGTGGCGCGGCGGAGGTGGCGTCGGTCGCCATATCCTGCACCGCGAGGCCGACCGGATCGTTGATCGCGTCGCTGAGCGCGGCCATCTGCAACGCATTGGGACCGGTGCCCCAGGCCGTCGGGAGGGCGCCGCCGAGGCTGCCGAGTTCCGCGGCCGCCGGCGAGTCATGGCCGAGAAGACGCAGCCGCTCGTCCATAGCGCCGAGGAACAAGCGGCGATCCTCCAAGCTCACCGTCGCCAGATTGCCGTAGATCTGGCCGCCGAACGACGACAGCGCCCGCTCTTCCTGGGCCGTCGGCAGGTTGACGGCGAGATCAATTACCTGGGCAAAATCACCGGTCGAGCCGGAGAAGGCGGTGTTGAGCGAATTCGCCACCGCCGTTTCGTTGGGGGTTATCCCCTTGAACCCGCCGAGCACCAGGTCGACAGTCGTCGATCCGTAGTCGATGCCGACCGGCAGTGTCGGCAGCGCGCCGGTTAGCTGGGAGAACGTGCCGCTGACGCCGCCATTGGCGTCGAGGATCACATAGCTGGTGAAGGGCACGTAGCCGGTGTTGCCTGGAACCGCCTGGATGTTGAGCGTGCCGGCAAGGCTGGCGTGGCCGGTGACCGCGAGCCGCGTCGCCGCCGTCGGGCTCACCCCGACCTCCAGCGTGGCGGCGGAACTTTGCGTGTAGCTGCCGCCGACGGTCAGCGGCACCGCGGCGCCGAGCGAGGCGACGGTGCCGCTGACATTGTTCAGCGAGCCGCCGATCCTGCCATGACCGGCGACAAAGGCGCCGTTTTCCACGGTCACCGACCCGCCGAGGCTGCCGCCCGAGGTGGTGGTCGGCGCGATGTCGATCCCGCCGGCCGAGACGATGGTGGTGCCGTCGAACCCGCTGCTATTGCCGGTCAGGGTCAGGACGCCGCTGCCCTGTTTGAACAGCTCCCCATCGCCGGTGAATGATCCGGCGAAAGTTGTCGAATTCGCGGTACCAAAGGTCAAGGTGTTGGTGCCGACCGAGACCGTGCTGCCGGCGACCCCGGTGAGGTCTTGGATCGTCGCGGTGCCGCCGCTGAGCAGTTCCAAGGTCGCGCCCGAAGCGGTGAGATTGACGCCGCTCGACGTCGCGATCGAGCCGCCGATCTCAAGCGCCAGCGTGCCGCCAGCAATCGTGGTCGCGCCGGTGTAGGTATTCGTGCCCCCCAGAGCCAGCGAGCCGGTGCCCGACACTGTCAGGCCACCGGTCCCGGAAATCGCACCAAAAAAGGTACTGGCCGTGCTGGTGCTGTCGGTCAACGTATTGCCGCCGAGCGTCACCGAGCCGGCGAACCCGGAG
The DNA here is from genome assembly GCA_963712835.1 of uncultured Alphaproteobacteria bacterium. Taxonomy (GTDB): domain Bacteria; phylum Pseudomonadota; class Alphaproteobacteria; order ATCC43930; family CGMCC-115725; genus DATARH01. The sequence continues at coordinate 506,812 of CAVQJJ010000007.1, forward strand.
AGGTTCTGTACGGTCTGATTGCCGGCGGCCGAGATGTCTAAGACGGAGCTCGTGTCGTCGAGCTCGACGGCGGTGAAGGACGCGACTGAGCCGCCGCTGCCGATCGAAACCGTGCCCTCGGCGATAAAGAGTGTGCCCGTCGCGGTGCTGACCCCGCTCAACATCTCGCTGCCGGTGCCGTCAAATTCCAGCGCGCTCGACCTGTTGCCGGCGACGATGCCAGCAAAGGTTGAGCTGCCGCTCTGCTCCACGAACAACGAGCCGCCGCCGAGGTCGACGTTGCTGTTGGCGACGCCGGACAGGCCGTTGATGAAGACGGCGCCGTCCGCGCTGGACACGTCGAAGGTCGCGCCTGCTGCGGCGAGGTTGACGCCGCTCGAATTCTCGATCGAGCCGCCGGCGCCCACCGCCAACGTACCGCCGGTGATCGTCGTCGCTCCGGTATAGGTATTGTCGCCGGAGAGCGTCAGCGTGCCGGTTCCCTCTTTGAGGATCGAGCCGCCGGCGCCACCACTGAGCCCGCCATCGGCGATCGTGCCGGCAAAGGTCGAGTTGCTGGCCTGATTGATGATCAACGTGTTGCCGCCGAGGCTCACCGTGGTGCCCGAAACGCCGGTCAGCCCCAAGATTGTCGGCGACGCGGTTGACCCCGATATGTCGAAGACCGTGCCGGAGCTGGAGAGATTGAGGCCGCTGCTCGTGGCGATCGAACCCGCGCCCGAAAGCGCCAGCGTGCCACCGGTAACCGTTGTCGAGCCGGTGTAGGTATTCCCCGCGGTGAGGACGAGCGTGCCGGTGTCGGACTTGACGAGGCTGCCGGGCGAACTGCCGTCGGCGATCACGCTGGCGACGGTCACCGTGTTGCCCGGCGCGACATCGAAAGTCGGGTCGCCGCTGATCGTGACCGCGTGGTCGAGGGTGAAACTACCGGCCAAGGCCAGCGTCGTTCCGGGCGACAGCGTCACGCTGCTGGTCGCGGCCCCGAGATTGTTGTCGGCCGAGACCGACAGGGTGCCGCTGCCGACCGTCGTGCCGCCGGTATAGGCGTTGGCGCCGCCGAGCGCGACGGTGCCGGCGCCGGTCAGGTCGACGGCCCAGCTTCCGGCATTGGCGCCGGCGCCGCCGCTGCCCGTCTGGTCGGCGATGGGATCGGAGATTGTCTGCGTCTGCCCGCTGCCGACATCGAGACCCAGCGTGCCGCTGCCGGCGAGGAAGATGCCGGCGCCGGCCGCCCTCCCGGAGCCGCCGTTTTGTCCGCCGGCGCCGCCCGCACCCGCCGTTGCCGAGCTGCCGCTGATCGATGTCGCGCCGTCAATGTCGAGCGTACCGCCCGGCCCCACCATGACCGCGCCACCCAACGCGCCGCCACCACCCCCACCGCCGTTCGAGGTGCTGCCGCCCCCGTTGCCGCCGGCAAACCCACCGACGTCGGCCGTGGTCCCGCCGCCGCCGCCGGCGCCGAACCCGCCAGCGCCGCCGCTGCCGCCATTGCCGCCGCCACCGCCGCCGCCAAAAGCCCCCGCGCCACCAGCGCCCGAAGCCGCTCCGCTGCCCCCGCCGCTGCCGCCGTTGAGCCCGCCGCCATTGCCGCCGGCTGTGCTGACCGCGCCGTTGGCGCCGGCACCGCCCACGGCGCTGTTGGTGGAGAATGAGACGTTGCTGGTGGTGACCGCCGCGCCGTTGGCGACAAAAAGCCCGCCGCCGGCGCCGAGACCGCCACCGCCACCGCTGCTCGCGCCGGCGCCGCCGGTCGCGGTCGCGCCGGAAACCGTCAAATCGTCAAGTTTGGCGGTGCCCGTCACGACGAAAAACACCGAGTGGCCGCCACCGTTGATCGCGACGCTGCCGGCGCTCGACGTACTGCCGTCAATCGTTAGCGCCGTGCTGACCGAGGTGTTGATCGTGTTGAGATTGCTGCCCAAGGTTACCGAGGTGACGGATGACGAGAAATTGATCGTGTTTGTGCCGGCCGCGGCGTTCGCGGTGGTGATCGCGTCGCGCAACGTGTTGCAGCTAAAGCTCGTGCCGCTACCGGCGCACGAGACGAGACCGAAATCGTCGCCGCCGGTGGTGACGGTGTAGGTGTTCTGCGCCCAGGCCGACGAAGCGAGCAGCGGCGCGACGAGCAGGCAGAATCCCGCCTGCACGACGCGGCCGGCGGGCCGGGCGCCCGTTTCCCCACTCCGCATTTGCTCCCCCGGGCTGACAGCCCCGTTCCTCGCGGCGCGGCGCGCTTTCCCCTAGCGCCCCACGCCAACTCATTTTTATCATTGGGGCGAATCGCCCGGCGAACGGTTCTCGCGCGCGCTCGCGATCCGAAACGTTTTCAAAGCATTGCGACTCGCGGGCAAAAGGTGCCGTTGGATCAAAGGCCGTTACGGCGACGAATCGCCCAAGCCGATAAAGGGCTTGGCGGCAATATCGACGACGAAATCAGGGCTCGATTTGCCCGCGGCGGCATCCGTCGACGCCGCGCCGCGCCGTCTGTGCGGCTACACCGCGTCGACGAGGCAGAACGCCTGCTCGAACAGGCTTGCCTCTTGCCGGGTGCGGAACGTGAGTTGCAGTTCGACCGACCCTGAGCACGTGACCGTATGCTTGAATTCGACTGGGCGGATGGCGTTGCGATCGAGCCACGGCTCGAGCTGAGCCATGGCATCGAGCAGCGATTGCCCGGTGCGGGCCTCGAAGAAGACGTGGTGCTCTTCCTGCAACATAAACGACACCTTTTAGGTTGAAGGGCTTGACAGGCGGTTAAACCGGAAGCGAGGCGCCGCTCGATACGGCTTGCCCGCAGCGCCAATTGTCGCGAACGTTGTTAACGGTAAAATGCTCCCCCGCCATGATCCGGGCCTGCCGAATGGCGGTGCCGTCGTCAGCCGATGCCGGCAGCTCGGCGAAGCATGGGCTGGCACCTCCGCCCTCGAAGTTGCTGACGGCACAGGGCGAATCCAGAGGCTCTTGATGGCGGGCATCGGGCGTTGGAATATTGCCTCGGCAACCCTCCCCCGCTCCCCTCGGTTCCCCTTCAGGTGCATCGTGTTGGAATTCGTGATCGAGCAGGCCGCATTCTGCGCCCTGATTGGTTTTGTGCTTTCGGTCGTCGTTGCAATGGCGGCTTCACGGCCAGTTCGCGTTGAGCCGCAAAGCATCCTGACCCGTTTGGCGCTGGCGGCCTTGCCGGCTTATCTCGCTGTGGACTATCTCGTCTACCAAGGGCTTGCGATGGTCATCATTGCCGCCGGCGCCTGCTGCATGGGTCTGTGTTGCTTTCGCGGATGGTGGCTTCCTCAGCCTCCCCTCGGTGCGGCGGCCGAGCGACGCCGGGCGGCAGCTCGTTCGCGTCAGGCCGTGCTTCTGCGCTACAGGGTTGAAGCCGTAATCCGCGCCGATCGGCGCTACCCGTACCCGTCCACGAACGGGCGTCCGGCAAAAGCCGCTTGATATATCGTGCCTAATTTGACGCTTCGCTTTTGCACTATCTGAACACGTCACGCCGTATATCGAGCGCAATGCGTAACATTTGGGCGAGCTTATCGTGGCGGTACGGTTTTTCGATCAGGGGAAACCCGCTCGATCCGAGATCGGCGCGCTCGTCGGCTACGTAGCCCGAAGTAAGCAGCACCCCTAATCCGCGATAAAGCTTGCGCGCGTGGGTAGCCAGGGCGACGCCGCTCATGCCTCCGGGCATCAGGATATCGCTAAACAGCAGGTCGATCCGCTCGCCCGCGCGGAGTTCGAGCGAGCGCCTCCGGTCCGTTGGTGGCGGTGACCACCCGATAGCCGAGCTCCTCGATCATTTCGACCGCGACATCGCGGACCTGTTCATCGTCTTCCACGACGAGAATGGTCTCCTCGCCGCCCGGGTTGCTGGCTAGTAGCGTGCTGGGGCTCCACGCGCCGGCGGACAGCGAACGCGGCAGATAGAGCGTGACCACCGTGCCAATTCCCGGAGTGCTGGCGATTTTGACGGCGCCCCCTGATTGGCTGACAAACCCGTACACTTGGCTGAGCCCCAGTCCGCTGCCTTTGCCGATGCCCTTTGTGGTGAAGAACGGCTCGAAGGCGCGCTTCGCCACATCCTCCTCCATGCCCGTTCCGGTATCGGTAACGTCGACCCGGACGTAGGAGCCAGGCGTCAAATCGGAGTCGGCTTCGCCGCGGCCGATCACAGCGTTGCTGAGCTCGATGCGCAAGCATCCGCCGTCGGGCATGGCGTCACGTGCGTTGATCGCCAGGTTGAGGATGGCGGCCTCGAGCTGCACCGGATCGATCAGGCTGAGCCACAGGCCGGCGGCGGGAACAAATTCAAGGCTGACGACATCGCCTAGCGTGCGCCGGAGAAAATCGGCCATATCGCCGATTGTCGCGTTGAGGTCGACGGTTTGTTCGCGCAGCATGCCCTGACGGGCGAATGTAAGGAGCTGCTGCGTCATCTGGGCGCCGTGTTGAACCGCGCGGAGAGCGGCGCTGATCAACCGCCGCGGTCTGTCCAGCGAGAGCTGCCGCTCCCCGGCGAGCACGGTTTCCAACAGTTCGAGATTGCCCGTGACGATCGTCAGCAAATTATTGAAATCGTGGGCAATGCCGCCGGTCAGCTGGCCGATCGCTTCGAGTTTCTGGGTGTGCCAGAGAATGCTTTCCGCTTCACGGCGGCCGGCTTGCTCCGACATCAGCCGCCGGTGGGTCTCGGCCAGCTCGCCGGTGCGTTCGACGACCTTGGTTTCGAGCACATCGTTCATCTGCCGCAGCGCCTGCTCGGCATGTCGCATGCGCAGCAAGGCCCGGACGATGGCAACGAGCTCGTCAGGTTCGATCGGTTCGATCAGGTACGAATCCGCCCCAGCCTCGAGCGCCAGCGCGCGATCTTGCGCGCTGAGCAGCGCCGACGACGTCTGCAGCACGGTAATTTGCGGGTGCGCCGTCTTGATTTGGCGGCAGAACTCGACCCCATCGCCATCGGGCAACCGCACGTCCATCAGGACCATGTCGGGCACCGAAGCCGCGATCTGTTCGAGCGCCGCCTCGCCAAGCGCCGCCTCGGACACCGTATAGCCTTGTTTCGCCAGGGTGTGCGCCTTCACATAACGACCGCCTTCATCGTCATCGACGATCAGGATGCTGGCTTCCGGCGCCGGGTTCACGCCGCCATCCCCGCTCTGCCGAGCACATCGCCGATGGCCGCGACCAGCATCGACGATGAGAGGTCGGATTTGGAAAGGATCGTCGCCGCCCGGCCGAGCCGCAGACGTTGTCCGCCGTCGAGGATCATCGAGGTCAAGACGATCGCCGGAATGTCCGAGGCCGAACTCAGTCGCTCCAAGAATTGAAACCCGTCCATTCCCGGCATGTTCAGGTCGAGCAGCACGATATCGGGCGGGGCGTTGCGCAGCAAAGCGAGGCCCTCGGTCCCTGTCGCCGCCTCATTGATCTCGTAAAGGCCGCGCGGCAGTAATTGCCGCACCAGATAACGCGATACCTCCTCGTCATCGACCAGCAGCACGCGGGTCAGCGACGAATGCCCGCTCATGCGGTCGAGCAGGCGAAGCAGCTGTTCGGCGTCGACCGGTTTGCCGAGATATTCGTCGGCGCCGAGGTTGATCGCCTTTGATTCTTCTGCCGCTGACGAGACCACGATCACCGGCAGGTCGGCGGTCGTGTCTTGCTGTCGTAGGTCGATTAGAAAGCGCCACGCCTCCTCGCCTTCGAGCATGATGTCGAGCAGCACCACGGCGGGCCTGTAGAGCGCGATGGCCTCTTTCGCATCGGCGACGGTATGGGCGACGATCGGCTGGTAACGCGACGAGGCGAGCATCCGCTCGATGGCAAACGCGTCAGCCGAGTCGTCCTCGACGACGAGCACCGGGAGGCGGCCCGGCTCGATCTGCCATTGTTGCGACCAATCCACCCGCTGGCGCGCGGGATACAAGCGCGGGATGGTCACCGAAAAGACCGAGCCTTGTCCGAGCGCGCTTTCGAGCCCCACCCCACCGCCGAGCAGCTCGGCAAGCTGCTTCGACAGCGGCAACCCCAGGCCGGTGCCCTTGACGCGGCGCTGCATCGGGTTCGCGATCTGGCCAAATTCCTGAAAGATGGCCTCGTGGTCGGCCTCGGCGATGCCGATGCCGGTGTCGCGCACGCTGAACGTGACCATGTCGGTGTCACGGTCGTAGCTCGCCCAGACGCGCACCTCGCCGTGCTCGGTGAACTTGATCGCGTTCGAAATGAAATTGCGGAGGATTTGCGAGACCTTCGCCTCGTCGGTCCTCAGCGCCGGCACGTCGTCCGGCTCCTCGAACGTCAGCGCCACGGCGTCGCCGACCAGCAAGGGGCGGAGCATGCCGCGCAAGGTGGCGAATACCTCCGCGGCGGCAAATTCGCTCGGCGTGATGACGATCTTGCCGGCGGCGACCTTTGCCAGATCGAGCAGGTCGTTGACCAATTCGGTCAGGCTTTCGGCGGCACGGCGGATAAACTGGACCTGCTTTTCCTGCTCCGCGGTAAGCTCGCCGTCGACCCGCCCCAGCAGCAGGCGCGACAGCGCCAGGATCGAATTGAGCGGCGTGCGGAACTCGTGGCTCATGTTCGAAAGAAAACGCGACTTGAGCTCGTCGGCCCGGCGCAAATGGTCCGCCCGATCGTCGAGCTCGGCATAGAGCGCAACGACGCCGCGATTGGTTTCCTGAAGCTCCTGGTTGATCCGCGACAGCTCTTCCTGGCGTGTTTGCAACTCGCCGAGCTGCAGCAGCATGTCCTGGTTCTGTTGCTGGATTTCCTCGACCGGATTGGCCGGCGCATCGGCCGCGAGCGTCTGGGTGATCCGCTTGATCGCGGCCGGGTCGATGGCTGGCGCCCGGCGCGGCAGGTACTTAACCAGGCGCACCGTCGTCCCGCCGCTCGACCCCGTATCGATGGCGAAATCATCCATCAAACGGCGCGCGCCGATCAAACCGACGCCCATCCCCGCCGCGGAGGGAACCGAACCCGCCAGCACACTATTCAGTCGCGAGATACCGGGACCGCGATCGCTGATCACGATTTCCAATTGCTGCCGAAGCGGCGTGCTCGAAATGTGGAACTCGATGCTGCCGCCCTTTGCGTGTTCGAGCGCATTGCGCGCGATCTCGGAGGCGGCGGTGGTGATGCGCGTCTGGTCCTGGGCTTCGAACCCGATCAGCTCGGCGATCCGGCGCGTGCGCTTTCGCGCGAGCACGATGTCGGTCTCACCCGTCAATGGCAGCTTGAGAAGGCGCACGTTCATCGCGGCCGCATCACAGCAATGGTGGCGTCGTCGCGCGCCCGTCGGAAATCGCGAAACAGCACGGCCGCGATCAGCGAAGGATGGCACGCCGTCAGGCCCGGATAGTCCGCGATGCGCCAGCGATTGGACAGCCCATCGGAATGCATGATGACGCATGACGCGCCGGCAAAAGGATAGCTGAACTCGCGGATGCGCGGGGCGACATGGCCCGCGGTTCCGTTATGCGACACCATCTGCCGCGCGTCGGTTCCGGTGACGACGGCGCCAGCGATATTGCCGACGCCGACAAAACGGATCAGCGCCTCATCCGCGTCGATGCGCGCGACAGCGAGAGCCGCGCCGCGGGTCGGCGCCAGGCCGCGATGCATCCGCTCGACCAGCGAAACGCAGTCCTCGCTCGCATGTTCGCTGAAAATCTTGGTCGCGAGATCGGCCGCGCGCGCCGCTTGCGAGCCGTGGCCCGAGCCATCCGCGACCAGCAGGGTGCGGCCGCGGCCATTGGCGTCGAACGCCCATCGATCGCCGCAAACGGTTTCTCCGGGATAGGTCGCGGCGACCACGCCGATATCGGTGCCCGGTGCGATTTTCGATGGCGGAGCGTCGACAAGACGCGCTTGAACGACGGTGCCAAGGCCGGGGCGCGAGTAGACGCCGAACAAATCGGCCTGGCGCGCGATCGCGCCCAGTCCCGTCCCAGGGCTGCCGGCGGTCGAATAGCCGTCGGCGAGGCAAGCCTGGAGATCGGCGATGCCGGGCCCCTTGTCGATCGCCAAGAGCTCGACCCCGGCGCCCTGCGTATCCTGAAACCGGTCCATGGCGATCATGCCTTCGCCCGGGGCATGCTTGAGGATATTGGTCGCCATCTCGGTGGCGATCAGCGCGGCGCGGGCAGTTTGTGTCGGGTTCGCCCCGCCGTTGCGCGCCAATACCCCGGCAACTCTTCGGGCCTCCCCCACGTGGCTCTGATCGGAGACGGCGGTAATCACACTAACGCCAACGTGCGAGAGTGACGATCGTCCCTTGCCCGGGGGTTGATTTTGCCTGGAATTCATTGCACAGACGCTTCGCGCCGCTCATGCCGAGCCCGAGACCATTGCCGGTGGTATAACCATCGGTCATCGCGCGTTCGAGATCCTCGATGCCGGGGCCTTGATCGATGAAGGTGAGCCGCACCCCGCGGCGCGTTCCCTCTCTCAGCACCTCGATTTGCAGCGTTCCGCCGCCGCCGTAATCGACCGTGTTTCGCGCGATCTCGCTCGCGGCGGTGACGATCTTGGTCTGATCGACCAGGCTGAACCCCGCCGCCACCGCCTTAGTGCGCACCGCCTGGCGTACGCGAACCACATCGTCGGAATGCGCGACCGCCATGGTCTCGCTACTCTCGACCGGCACGCATTTCCCCTTCGCCATCGATAATGCGACGGATCATGGCGAGGCCCTTGTCGACATTCAGCGCGGTACGCACGCCCGTCAGCGTCAGCCCGAGCTCGACCAGGGTGATGGCGACGGCCGGGCGCATCCCGACGACCACCGTGACCGCGTCGAGCACCCGCGACATGGCGGCGATGTTGTTGAGCATCCGGCCGATAAAGGAGTCGACGATCTCCAAGGCGGAGATATCGATCATCACCCCGCGCGCGCGGCTGCCGACGATGCGGACCGTCAAATCGTCCTGCAACGACAGGGCAAGCTGGTCATGCATGTCGACCTGGATCGAGACCAGCAGGCAGTCGCCGATCTGCAGAATGGGGATTTCGCCCACGAGAGGTTACTCGCCGCTCGGCTTGGGCTGAGCCCGGTCGACGAGGGTCTTGTTCATGCGGCGCAGCGCCAGCGCGAAGGCGTCGGCCATCGTCGCTTTCGAGACGACGTCGAGCTCCAGCCCGAGATGGACGATCGTCTGGGCGATTTGCGGCCGAATCCCGCTGATGATGCAGTCGGCCCCCATCAGCCGCGCGGCGGAGACCGTCTTGATCAGGTGCTGCGCGACCAGCGTGTCCACGGTCGGCACGCCGGTGATGTCGATGATCGCCACTTCCGCGCCCGAGGTGACGATGCGTTCGAGCAAGCTCTCCATCACGGTTTGCGTACGGGCGCTGTCGAGCGTGCCGATCAATGGCAGGGCCAGGACGCCGTCCCACAGCTGGATGACCGGGGTGGACAGTTCGAGCAGTTCCTCCTGCTGTCGCAGGATGACCTCTTCGCGGCCTTTCTGGAAAGCCTCGATCGTATAGATGCCGAACTTGTCGATCAGCTGCGACACCGCCCATGTTTCGCGCGCCAGCGCCTCGGCGTCGCGCACCTCTTGCCGCAGCAGCGTGAACAGCGGCTCTTTCAGTGAAAATACGAAGGTGGCGGTTTCTGCCGGCGAAAAACCCTGTACGGCGCGCTCGCCGGCGACCGCATCGAGCAGCGTCCGGGTCGAATCCCATTCCGGACCGGAAATATTGTCGAACGTTCCCGACGCCGCCCCCTGACGCAGCTCGGTCAGAAAGCGCTTGGATTGATCGGTGAGTTGCGCCTCGCTTATCTGTCTGTTACCCACGGCTCCTTCGCGCTTCTGACAAGCCGTCCAATCGGCCAAAATCCGCTCGTGATACCGCTCGATCAGTGCGGGAATTATTGTTTGTGCCGCCTGCCTCATTCCGACGCCTCTCGACTAACGTCCCCTGCTGCCGCACGCACGTGGCAAGCGGGCTGACAAAGAGCCACATTGGGTATATTGCATGAAACACGGTATTTGCGCTCAACACAACGAGACCCAAAAATGATTGCAGCTTCCCGGGCAAGCGGAGCCGCTGCTGGGAAATGGATACTTCTCGTCGACGACGACGAGGTATTCAGAGACACCACAGCAAGTATCCTGCGCTCGGCGGGATACCGGGTTCAATCGGCTCCGGATTATCGTCTGGCCTTGGAGATACTGGAACGCGGCGACCCGGTCGATTTGCTGGTACTCGACATTGTCATGCCCGACCGGGTGAACGGGTTCGCGCTCGCTCGCATGGCCCGGCTGCGCCGCCCCGACCTCAAGGTCATCTACATCAGCGGTTTCGATATTCCGCCCGCCGCCGGCGAGGAGGCTTTGGGACCGATAATCCGCAAGCCGCTGGACAACGATCAACTGCTCGACGAGATCGCCCGCATCCTCGCCGTTTGATATCGTCAGATGCATGTCCAGCGGCGGCTGGTCAGGGGCAGCCCGTCAAGAAATCAATCCTAATTGGTTGCCGGTGGCGTCGGCCGGCGCTCACGCAGAGGTTGAAATCTTTCGATAGGCGTTATCTGAATGTCGAGAAATCGTTTCGTCTCGATTGCACGCAATTTCGTTCCAAATGCCGACGTTGTGTATTTCGGTTTCGGCTCGGCGCCGCCGGGGGTCGCTCGGTACATAGAAAGCCCCGCCGGCGTGAAGGACTTGCACGATCGTATCTAACCACCGGCAGCGTCTTTGAAATCCGCGGATGGCGGAAGAGGCAGGAGTTCGAACCTACCGAGGACGCCAGGGCGCCCTCCAACGGGTTTGAAGCCCGCGCGCCCCACCGGGAGCGGTACTCTTCCGCCGCCCAGCATGCCCCGCGCGCGTGCGCTTGCCTAGCACCGGCGTTGACCTGGCGGTCCGGGCCTCGGCGTCGGGAACAAGCTTAACGCCGCATGCCGCCGACACGAGGATCGGCGCCCATGCGGTTTGCGCCGCGGCAAGGCGGCGTGCCGATCGCCGGCGGCGTCGCCCGCGGCGCTAACCGCAAATTTACGTTACCGCGGCCCGAGACCGCTAAAAACCAAGCAAAAAGCACGACGAAACCGCAAGTCATATGCCGAATCTGCGTGATATCAGCCGATCCCATGTTCGATACCAGACCCTACGCACTGCTCGTCGATCGCGACGAGGAGAGCCGTCCGCGCATCGCCGCGCTGCTGCGCGAAAGCGGCTTTGTCGTCGCCGTGTTCCGCGAGAGCCGCAACGCCTTGGCGGCGTTGGCGGTGCGGCCAGCCGACATCGCCATCGTCGCCGGCCACGCCGCGGACGGTGAGGACGCGCTCGCCATCGCGCGGCAGCTGCGCCATTGCCGTTCCGGCAGCAAGGTGCTGTTCGCCGGTCCCGCCGACGCGATGCCCGCCTCTCCCGGCGCGGATAGCGGCCACGCGGTCACCCGCCCCTTCGACAAGCGCCGTCTCTTGAGTGCCGTGTTCGAGCTTCTGGCGCGCGACGACGGCGATGCCGCCGAGCGGCGCGACGAGGCCGAGCGGGGGTTGATGGCGGCGCGGCTCGCCTGCCTGCGCCGCCGGCAGAGCGGCTTCGCCGGCTGGGCCGCGCTCGACCTCACCCACCAGATGGCGACGGCCCAGATCAAAACCGAGATGGCGGCGCGGGGCGGCGCCTAATCGGGCTTGCGCTCGGGCGTCGCCGCGCGCGCACGGCGCTGCAATTTCAATTCGATCATCGCCAGCACGTTGGCGGCGCCGTGGCGCCGGCACAGCGTCGCCAAATCCTTGGGGTCGAGCGGTTCGGGCGCATAGTTGATCGCGTCGCGCAGCGCCGCCGGCAATTCGTCGAACACCGCCATCAGCTCGCGCAGCAGGTCGCCGCGCCTGTCCGCCCCGGCCTCCACCGCGTCCCCCAACCTTGCCTCATCTCGCACAATAACATCGTCGCCGCACCGGGTCGCCGCAAGCCGCGCCCCTGGCCTGCCACCCAGACCCTCGACGCCTGGCCTGCTGCGGCGACATGACAGAACTGCGTCGCCGCGTCGCGGCGGGCTTTTCCTTGTGCGCCGTCGTGGTTGTGCCTAAAGATTTCCACAAACACGACCCGGATGGCGACGCTTAGGCGTGGCCATCGCGCCGGAGGAGCCGCCCATGGCGACAATCGAAGCTGTCGCACCGCGCGAGAAGTACGTTCGAGGCCCCCGCCGCGGCCCGATCACCCGGCTGCTCGAAGACGAGCGCTGGCTGGCGACTTGCCTGATGGCGCCGACCATCATCCTGCTCGCGCTGTTCATCGCCTACCCGTTCGTCAAGGGCATCGAGCTGGCGGTCACCGACACCACGGTGGGCGTGCCGGGCAAGTTCGTCGGCCTCGCCAATTTCGAGAGGATCTGGAACGACGACATCTTCCGCACCGCGGTGTGGAACACCTGCCTCTACACATTTGTCACGACGGTCTTCAAACTCATCCTCGGGCTGTGGCTGGCGCTGCTGCTCAACCGCAATTTCAAGGGCAAGGCGTTCATGCGCGCCTTTATCTTGTTGCCCTTCATCATCCCGACGGTGCTGTCGACCTTCGCCTGGAAGTGGATGTTCGACCCGACTTTCAGCGTCCTCAACTACATGCTGTGGCATCTCGGGCTGATCCACGGGCGGATCAATTGGCTCGGCGACCCGGGCCTGGCGATGATTTCGGTCATCATCGTCAATGTCTGGCGCGGCGTGCCGTTCTATGCGATCAGCCTGTTGGCCGGCTTGCAGACGATCAGTCCCGAGCTGCATGAGGCGGCGGCGATCGACGGCGCCCGCGCTTGGGCCCGTTTCCGCCATGTGACCTGGCCGCTGCTCTTGCCGGTGACACTGGTCATCGTGCTGTTCTCGGTGATCCAGACCTTCGCCGACTTCCAGCTCGTCTACGTGCTGACCGGCGGCGGCCCGGCCAACGCGACACAGCTTTTCGCGACCTATGCCTATCAGATCGGCATCGGCACCGGGCTGCTGAGCCAAGGCGCGGCGATTTCGCTGGCGATCTTCCCGATCCTCTTGCTCGTGGTGATCGTGCAGCTTGTATACATTAGGCGTTCGGAGACGCTTTAGGCGATGATCGAAGGGAGATATTGGCGCCGCTGGGTCTTTTTCTACGTCCCGGTCACGGCGTTTGTGGTTGCGTTGCTGTTTCCGTTCTACTGGATGATCGTCACCAGCGTACGGCCCGACAAGGAGCTGTACCGGCCGTGGAACGCGGCTAATTACGCGCCGTTCTGGACGCTGCATCCGACGTTCGAGCATGTCCGCGACCTGCTGACCCAGACGCTGTTCGGCACCTGGATGCTCAACACGATGATCATCTCGCTGTCCGCGACGGTGATCTCGCTGTTCTGCGGCCTGTTGGCGGGCTACGCGCTGTCGCGGCTCAGATTCCGCTTCGCCGGGCTGATCGGCACCGGAATTTTCATCACCTATTTGGTGCCGCAGACGCTGCTCTTCATCCCGCTCTCCGACATCATCCGCAACTTCAAGCTTGGCGACTCGCCCTGGGCGCTGATCCTCACCTACCCGACCTTCCTCATCCCGTTTTGCACCTGGCTCCTGATGGGCTATTTCAAATCGATCCCCAAGGAGCTCGAGGAATGCGCCCGGATCGACGGCGCGCCGCGCTGGAAGGCGATGCTCTACATCATCTTCCCGGTGGCGTTGCCGGGTATTCTTTCGGCGGGGATTTTCGCGTTCACGCTGTCGTGGAACGAGTTCATCTACGCGCTCGTCTTCCTGTCCTCGCCCGAGCAGAAGACGATCCCCGTCGGCGTCACCTCCGAGCTGGTGCGCGGCGACGTGTTCTACTGGGGCGAACTGATGGCCGGCGCCCTCTTGGGGTCGATCCCGGTCGCCTTCGTCTATTCCTTCTTCGTCGAGTACTACGTGTCCGGCATCACCGGGTCCGTGAAAGGATAACGCCATGGCCCGTGTTGCGATGCGCAGCCTCAACAAGAAGTACGACGAGGTTCACGCCGTCATCGACGTGAACCTAGACATTCACGATCAGGAATTCGTCGTGCTGGTCGGCCCCTCGGGCTGCGGCAAGACGACAACCTTGCGCATGGTCGCCGGGCTCGAAAGCATCACCTCGGGGAATATCTCGATCGACGAAAAGGTCGTCAACGAGCTGCCGCCGATGGATCGCGACATCGCGATGGTGTTCCAGAATTACGCGCTCTACCCGCATATGAGCGTCTACGACAACATGGCCTTTGGCCTCAAGATGCGGCGGTTCGAAAAAAGCGAGATCGCCAAGCGGGTACAGGACGCCGCCGACATTCTCGGCATCGGCCAGCTCTTGAGGCGCAAGCCGCGCCAGCTGTCGGGTGGCCAGCGCCAGCGCGTCGCGCTCGGCCGCGCCATCGTGCGCCACCCGCAGGTTTTCCTCTTTGACGAGCCGCTCTCCAACCTTGACGCCAAGCTGCGCGTGCAGATGCGCGTCGAGCTCAAAAAGCTGCACGAGCGTCTCGGCACCACCGCGATCTACGTCACGCACGACCAGGTCGAGGCAATGACCTTGGGCGACCGCGTCGTGGTGATGCGCGACGGCAGGGTGCAGCAAGTCGGCGATCCGATGGAGCTCTATAACGAGCCGGCTAACCGCTTTGTCGCCGGGTTCATCGGCTCGCCGGCGATGAACTTCGCCGAAATCCGCATCGCCGGCGAGAACGGCGCGGTATGGGCCGAGGCCGAGGGGCTCCACATCAAGGTGCCGGCGCCGCTGCAGCCCCGCCTCGCATCCTATGCCGGCAAGGCGGCGACGCTCGGCGTCCGGCCCGAGGATCTGCATATCGCCGGCGCCGGCGACCCGGACGAGCTGTGCTTCGACGCGGTGGTCGAGGTCGTCGAGCGTCTGGGCTCGGAAATTCTGCTCGATGTCGCGGTTGGCCCGACGACGATGGTCGCCTCGGTCGAGCCCACCGCGACCGCCAAGGTGCACGAAAAGCTGCGCCTGGCGATCAATCCGGCACGCGTGCATTTCTTCGACACCGAGAGCGAAGCGGCGATCTAGCGCCGCGCCTCGGCGCAATTTCGCGGGCGGCCCGTCGCCGTCCGGTATCAGGGGAGGAGACCAATGACGCAAATTCATCGCCGCCGGCTCTTGCAGCTGTCGGGCGCGGGCGCCGCGGCGGCCGCCACCGGCGGGCTCGCCGGCATTCTGGCGAGCGGCCGCGCGCCGGCCTATGCCCAAGACCGCACCCTGCATTGGGTGCGCTGGTCGGACTTCGTGCCGACGTCCGACGCGTTGCTCAAGGGGAAGATGACCGACGAATGCGCGAAGGCGCTCGGCTTCAAGCTCCAGCTCGAGACCATCAACGCCAACGACATCCAGGCGCGCGTCACCTCGGCGATCCAGTCGGGGTCGGGCCCGGACATCATCATGGGGCTCAACAACTGGCCGCAGCTTTATACGACCAGCCTTGCCGACGTCACCGAAGTCGCCGGCAAGATCGCCGACGACCAGGGCGGCTACTACCCGATCTCAAAGCAGGTCGCGACGGTGGGCGATAAATGGATCGGCGTGCCGTGGGCGATCGGTGGCGGGCTCGTCGTCTACCGCGTGTCATGGTTCAAGGAGGTCGGCTATGATTCGTTCCCCGGCACCTGGGACAAGCTGCAGGACGCCGGCAAGAAGCTGAAAGCCAAGGGCCGGCCGATCGGCCAGGCGCTCGCCCACTCGTTCGGCGATCCGCCGGGCTTCTTCTATCCGTGGCTGTGGTCTTTCGGCGGCAAGGAGGTCGAGACGGACGGCAAGACCGTCGCGCTCAACAGCAAGGAAACGCTCGAGTCGGTCAAGGCTCTCGTGCCGTTCTGGAACGATGCGTGCGACCCGGGCGGGCTCGCCTGGGATGATTCCAGCAACAACCGCGCCTTCCTCTCGGGCACGATCAGCGCCACCAATAACGGCGCCTCGATCTATATCGAAGGCAAGCGCAAGCCGGACAGCTACCAGACCGACAGCGGCGAGCCGATGTACAAGGACATGATGCACGCGCCGCTGCCCAAGGGCCCAGGCGGTCAGTACAACCTGCCCGGTCCGTTCACCGACATGGTCATGGGCTATTCGAAGAACCAGGACATCGCCAAGAAATTCCTCGCCTGGGTCCATTCGAAGGACGTGTTCGAGGAGTGGTTCACCTCGCAGCAGGGCTACACCGACGGCGCGACCAAGTTCTGGGAAGGCGACAAGGTGTGGAGCGCCGACCCGGTGCTGGCGCCGTTCAAGAACCTGCCCAACCAGGGTCGGCTCACCGGCTATGCCGGCCCGCCAAGCCGTGCCGCCGCCGAGGTGCAGACCAAGTACATCATCGTCGATATGTACGCGAAGGCAGTCCAGGGCATGAAGGCCGAGGATGCCGTGTCGTGGGCGACCGACGAGCTGAAGAAGGTCTACGGCGCCTAGTCCACAAAACGCGACGACACGGGAGCCGGCGGCGAGCCGGCTCCCGCAACAACCAGACACCGGGGGGCTCAACATGCAGAACATCACCAGACGTTGTGTGCTCAAACTTTCGGGCGCGGGGACGCTCGCCGCGGCGAGCGGCGGCCTTGCCGGCATCCTGGCAAGCGGCCGGGCGCCCGCCTTTGCTCAGGGCACGACGGTGCATTGGCTGAAATTCGTCGATTTCGTCCCCGCCTCGGACGCGCTGCTCAAGGGCAAGATCAAGGAAGACTGCCAAAAGGCGCTCGGCATCAACCTTGAGGTCGAGACCATCAACGGCGACGGCGTCCAGGCGCGCATCACCTCGGCGATCCAGGCGAAGACCGGGCCGGACATTCTGATGGCGGTCAACAATTGGGCGCAGCTCTACGCCGACAGTCTCATCGATATGAGCGACCTCGCCGAGGCGCGCGGCAAGGCCGAAGGCGGCTATTTCGAAACCGCCAAGGACGTTGCCAATGACGGCAAGCGCTGGATCGCGATGCCCTATACAATTCTCGGCGTTTTGATGGTCAACCGCACCTCGTGGTTCGCAGAGGAGAGCGTGACTCCCGATAAATTCCCCAAGACCTGGGAAGAATACCGCACCGTCGGCAAGAAGATGAAGCCCAAGGGCCGGCCGTTCGGCCAGACGCTGGCCCACGCCTTCGGCGACGGGGTCGCCGGCTGGTACCCCTACCTCTGGTCGTGGGGCGGTAAGGAGGTCGAGGCCGACGGCAAGACCGTCGCGCTCAACAGCAAGGAAACGGTCGAATCGGTCAAGTTCGCGGTTGGCATGTGGAAGGACGCCTATGACGAGGGCGCCATGTCATGGGACGACGCGGGCAATAATCGCGCCTATCTGTCCAACACGATCAGCTCGACCAGCAATGGCGCCTCGATCTACCTGTTGGCCCGCAGCAAGCCGGACAGCTACCAGACCGAAACCGGCAAACCGCTGAAGGACGATTGCTTCCACGCGCCGCTGCCCGCAGGCCCGGCGGGGCAGTTCAGTTATCACGTGCCGTTTTCCAACCTGGTGCCGACCTATGTGAAGGACCAGAAGGCGGCGAAGGATTTTCTCAAGTGGTTCCATTCGAAAGACGTGTACGAGCAGTGGTTCACCTCGCAACAGGGGTTCTCGGTCGGCAGCACCAAAATCTGGGAAGACGATCCGCTGTGGAAGGTCGATCCGATCATGGCGCCGTTCCGCACCGCTGCGGAAAGCGGCCGCTTCGCCGGCTATGCCGGTCCCTCGGGCCGTGCCTCGGCCGAAGCCGTCAGTAAATTCATCATCACCGACATGTACGCCAAGGCGGTCGAAGGCATGGCGCCCGAGGACGCCGTCAAATGGGCGCATGGCGAACTGGTGAAGATCTACGCCTGAGGTCAGGGCGCGGTCGCCCCTCAGAGCCGCAGCGCCGCCTCGATCACCGCGCTATTGCCGGCGACGAAGGGGTTCGCGATGCGAACCCCTTCGATGCTGCGCCCGTCCTGAAAATCCTCGCTGACGAGCACGCTGATCCCGATCCGCCGCGCCGTCGCCCATAGCAGCGCGTCCCAGAATGACAACCCGTAGTCCCGCGTCGCCCGCATCGCGTGGTAAAGGTCGGCGAGGCTGGCGGCTTCCACCGGAAAAAACGCCCGCCACGAGCCGACATAGGCCTCCGCGCGTTCGGGCGCGACGCGAAGCTTGCGGGTCAACACATTGTAGAACTCGGCGAATGATTGCAGCGTCTGGGTGCAGTTCCCCATGCGCATTGCCCGCTCCACCAGCGCCGCCGCCTGCTCGTGCCGCAGGCCGGCGTCGCGGTCCGCGGCGTAGATCAACACATTGGCGTCAAAACTGATCACCGCTCATGCATCTCGTCGCGGGTAAACCGCCGGCCGCCGAGTGGCAGCCCTTCCCGCATCAAGGCGACCACCCGCTCGATATCCCGCTCCCGCGCAGCGGTCGCTTCGATCTGCGCTGTCCACGCTGCCGCGGTCTCCCACCGCCCTTGCGCGGTGAATTGCCCGGTCTCCCGAGCCGCCGCCTCGATGATGGCCATGAGCTCGCCCTGCAATGACCGATGATTTTTTTGTGCCCGCAATTTGAGTGCGGCAACGACCTCGTTCGAGGCATTCTTGATCGACAAGTTGATAGCCATTACGGTTCCAATTCGCATCCGTTATGGTGCCATATAATGCTTAAAGCCACCTGATCAAGGACGTTTCAAATGGATCTGATCGTCAAGAACGCCCGGCTCGTGGCCGCGCCCGATGCGCCACCAATCGATATTGCTATCGACGACGGCCGGATCGTCGCGATCGGCCCGGCACTTGCCGGCGACGCCGAAACTTATGATGCCGGCGGCCGGCTCGTCTGCGCCGGGCTGGTCGAGACCCACATCCACCTTGACAAGTCGCGCATCATCGACCGCTGTCCGCTGCCCGAGGGTCGCCGCGTCAATCCAGTGACGACGGTGGCGCCGCTCAAGTCGGCGATGAGCGTCGAGGACATCTATTCCCGCGCCGAGATCACGCTGAAAGAGTGTCTCGTCAACGGCGCGACGCGCATGCGCACCCAGGTCGAGATCGACCCGGCGATGGGTCTGCGCGGCTTCGAGGCGATCAACGCCCTCGCCGCCGCCTATAAGTGGGCGATCGACATCGAGCCCTGCGTCTTCCCGCAGGACGGCCTCACCAATTATCCCGGCACCGAAGAGCTGTTGGTCGTGGCGTTGAAGGCCGGCGCGCCGGTGCTGGGCGCCGCGCCGCGTTACGACAGCGACCCGACCGCCCAGGTCGACCGCATCTTCGCGCTCGCCCGCGAATACGACGTGCCGCTCGACCTGCATCTCGATGTCGGCGACAGCACCAAGCATATGGATGTACGCCGCGTGCTCGAGCTCACCGAGCGCTACAAGCTCGGCGGCCGGGTCGTCGTCGGCCACATGGCGAAATTGTCGCTGATGCCGCCGGCGGAAAGCGCGGCGATGGCGCGCCGGCTCGCCGATGCAGGGATCGCGGTGACGGTGCTGCCGGCGACCGACCTTTACCTGATGGGCCGCGACCGCGACCACGATGTCCGCCGCGGCGTCGCCGACGTCAACCATCTGCACGCGCACGGCGTCACCTGCTCGCTGTCGAGCAACAACATCCTCAACCCGGCGACCCCTTATGGCGATGGCTCGCTGATCCGCATCGCCAACCTGCACGCCAATATCCTGCAGGTGGTCGGCGCCAAACGCCTGCGCGAGTTGTTCCTGATGCTCAGCGAGCACTCGGCGAAGCTGCTGAACCTCAAGGACTACGGCCTCGCGCTCGGCAACCCCGCCGATATCGTCATTATCGACGCGCAGACACCGGAACAAGCGGTCGCCGAAATCCGCCCACCGCTTGCGGTTTGGAAGCGCGGCCGCCGCACCGTCACCCGCCGCCCGCCTGAGCTGCACGCACCGAGTTGAGACCCACCTTCGCGGTGAAAAAATTTTGTCGCCCGGTACTTGAACGTTCCCTTTATGTTCACTATCTGACGATCCGTCAGCGCTGTCGGGCGAAACCCGTGGCGCTGATGCCTGGGTAACCGGGCTCGCTATTTGAAAGACCGAAACCGGAGCTTGTGGAGCTGACCAAACCGTCCGTGCCGTCAGGACCAAACAACCAACGCAACAGACGTCGCGTCGTCGAGGGCGCCAAAAACCACCCGGCCGTCGCCGCTAGCGCGGGAAATCAATAATAAGATCCCGCGGGGCGCGGAGAAGAGGAAATCCCAAAGCCCTCGTCCAGGACGCTCACCGGCACAGCGCAAGGCCGCCCGACAAACCGGGAGTAGGCAGTGAATATGGATTAAGGCAGGCGGGCGCCGCTCTGTCCTGTCATTCCCGCGAAAGCGGGAACCCATGAACACTGGCTTGCCAGCAAGGCTCCGCCCGTGTTCATGGGTTCCGGGTCCATCGCTGCGCGATGCCCCGGAATGACACCGGCAGCGCGTGCCTACCGCAGCGGCGTGAATGCGGTCTCGCGGCAGCGCAGCACGGCGATCCCGGTGACGACCGCGGCGGCGATCAAATAGAGCGCCGGGGCGATCGAGCTGCCCGTCTCGCGCACCAGCCAGGTCGCGATAAACGGCGCGAACCCGCCGAAAATCGCCACCGCGACATTATAACCGAACGACATCGAGGTGTAGCGCACCCGGGTCGGGATGATCTCGGTCAGAAACGAGGCGCAAGTCGCCGCGTAGGGTGCGTAGCAGATCATCATCAACAGCTCGCCGAGGATCGCGAGCCCGACGCTACCCGACGACGCGAGCAGGAAGAACGGATAGCCGAGTACGATGAAGGCGACGCACGAGAAGATCATCGGCGGCCGCCGCCCGACCCGGTCGGAGAGCCGGCCCCAGAACGGCAATTGCACGATCATAAAGGCTAGGCCCAGCGTGCTGATCCACAGCGCCGTCGGCTGCGACAGCTTGCCAATCGTCTGCATATAGCTCGTCGTGTAAATCAGCGCGATGTAGTACGCGACGGTGTTGTGCAGCGTGCTGGTGAACGCGAGCAGCGTCTCTTTCGGGTGCTCGACGATCGCCTCGATAAACGGCGCCTTGGCGGTCGCCCCGTGCTCCTCGAGGTCGGTGTAGATCGGCGTGTCGCTGACCTTCCAGCGCATATAGGCGCCGACCACCCCGACCGCGAGCCCCATGAGGAACGGCAGCCGCCAGCCCCAGCCCATCAACATCTCTTTGGACATCAGCGAGTTGAGCAGCGCCGCGGTGAGGGAGCCGCAGAGGAACCCGGTCGCGACGCCGACGAGCTGGAACGAGCCGAAAAAGCCGCGCCGGTGCTGCGGCGCGAACTCGACGATATAGGCGCTCGACCCGCCGAACTCGCCGCCAGTCGACAGGCCCTGGAACAGCCGCACGATGACCATCAGCGCCGGCCCGGCGACGCCGGCCTGGGCATAGGTCGGCAGCAGGCCCATCGCGAAGGTCGAGGCAGCCATCACGAAGATGACCGCGGAAAGCGCTTTGCGGCGGCCGCGCCGGTCGCCGTAAATGCCGAAGACGATCGACCCGACCGGCCGCATCACAAAGCCGACCCCAAACACCGCGAAGGTCGACAACAGCGACACTGTCGGGTCGCCGCTCGGAAAAAACAGCTGCGAGATGACCGGCACGAGGTAGCCGTAAACGCCGTAATCGTACCATTCGAGCACGTTGCCGATGACGCCGGCGGTGATCGCCCGCTGATAGCTCAACTCCGACACCGGTATTGCCGCCGCGGTCATCTGTCTCCCCCGACTTTTGTCCTTTTCGTCATGTGAAAGCAGATGCAGGGAACGCGCCAGCGCATTTCGCGCCGATGCGCCATGCGATCGCGGCCGTCGGCTTCTAGCGAGCGGGTTGGCTCTTGCCGGCCGGGGCCGACGGGCTGGCAGGTGGCGGGCTGGCGGACGGCGAGCTGGCGGGCGGCGCCTTGCTCGCGGGTTGGGTCTGGTCGCTGGCAGGGGGCGGCGGCGGCCCGCCCTTGGTCCAGCGGAACGCCGTCATTACATTGTTCTCAAAGGTGCATTCGGCCACGAGATCGCGCCCGGCCGCGGCGTCCTTCGGCAGATCGGTGCGGGTCGCGGCGACCTGGGCGATGATGGTGCGCACATCGGGGCTCCGCGAGCCGCGGTCGCCGATCTCGAGCTGCGCGAACGGCATCGCCGCCTTCATGATCGCGCCACAGCGATCGGCCAGGCTGACCGTGTCCGGGGCGATCTTCGCCGCCATGTTCTCCGACCAGGAACAGCCGGCGAGAGCGCCGGTTATGACGACGGCCAGGGCGATCACTTTCGAGCCGCGCATACCCGCCCAACCCTTCTTTGCCTTGACCAGACTTGATCCGTGGGTCTTCAGCCCACGGGCCTGGTCCCGTCGGCCTCCACGGATGAGAAGAAGCTGTTCATGGCCCGCCGGGTCAAGTCCGGGAAGGAGATTTGAGGTAATATGGCCGAGATGACGACCCGCACCAGCTCCGGCGCGCCGGCGACTTTGTGGACGACGCGGCTCGACCGCGCCGCGCCGCTGCCGCTGTCGCGTCAGCTCGCGGCGGCGCTGCGCGAAGCGCTCAGCGAAGGGCGGATCGACGCGGGGGCGCGGCTGCCTTCGACCCGCGCGCTCGCCGCCGAGCTGGGCTTGGCCCGCAGCACGGTGGTCGGCGTGTTCGAGCAGCTGGCGGCCGAAGGCTATATCGCCGGCCGGCCCGGCTCCGGCTATTTCGCCGCCTCGCTCGGCGCGGCGGTGCCCGCTTCGCGCGCCGAATCGGCGGCGCCGCGCCCGCTGTCGCGTTACGCCGAGCGGTTGCGCGATCACGTGCGGCATTGGCCGGCGCTGGGGCGTCCGTTCGAGCTCGGCCACGCCGATATCGACAACCGGCTGATCGCCACCTGGAAGCGTCTCGCGGCGCGCGTTCTCGCCGGCCGGTCGAGCATCGCCTGGAATTACGGCGAGCCGCAGGGCGAGCTGCCGCTGCGCCGGGCGATCGCCGATTACCTCGCCGCGGCGCGCGGCGTGCGCTGCGTGCCCGAGCAGATCGTGCTCACCTCGGGCACGCAGCAAGGCCTGGCGCTGACCGCCCAGGTGCTGATCGATCCCGGCGCCGCCGCCTGGGTCGAAGACCCCTGCTACCGCTCGACCATCGACATCCTGCGAGCGCTTGAGGCGGAGATCGTCCCCGTGCCGGTCGACGCGCACGGGCTCGACATCGCCGCCGGCGCCCGCCGGATGAAGGCGGCGCCCCGCGTCGTTTACACCACCCCGTCGCGGCAATACCCGCTCGGCATGGCGATGCCGCTGACGCGCCGAGCGATGCTGCTCGACTGGGCCGCGGCCAATGCGGTGTGGGTCGTCGAGGACGATTACGAGAGCGAATTCCAAGCGCCGGGCCACATGCTGCCCTCGCTGCAAGGCCTCGACCGCGCCGGCCGCGTGATCTATCTCGGCACGTTCAGCAAGCTGGTCTTCCCATCGCTGCGACTCGGCTACGTCGTCCTGCCGGAAGATTTGGTGGCGCCCTTCGCCGCCGCCCGGCACCTCGCCGACCGCCAGAGCTCGGGCCTCATCCAGGCGATCATGACCGAGTTCATGCTCGACGGCCATTTCGCCCGCCACCTGAAGCGGATGCGCGCCACCTACGCCGAGCGCCAGCAATTCCTCATCGACCGCGTGGCGCGCCGGCTCGGCGGCATGGTCGAGATCGACCCTGTCGAGAGCGGCATGTACCTGACCGCCTGGCTGCCCTGGGACTGGTCAGACCGCGCCGCGGCGGAAGCGCTTTCCGCCGCCGGCGTCGCGACGGTGCCGCTGTCGTCGCTGGTGCTCGAAACGCCGCGGCGGCCCGGGCTGGTGCTCGGCTATACCGGGCACAGCGAGGCGACGATCGCCCGCGCGGTCGAGACCATGGTCACGGTGCTGAGCCGGCCGACTGGTCTCATCAATCTTTCCAAACCGGACCTTCGGTCAGACCGCTTGCGCGCATAGGGTCGCGGCTCGAATCAGGAGCCGCCACCATGCCCGACGCCTTGCAGTCATACGCGCCCTCCGCGCGCAGCCGCGTCCGCCGCCATCCCGAGCGCGCGCATTACGACCGCGAGAGCGTGTTCGCAATCCTCGACGCGGCGCTGATGTGCCATATCGGTTACGTGATCGACGGGCTGCCTTATGTCACGCCGACCCTGTTCTGGCGCGAGGGCGAGCGGCTCTACTGGCACGGCTCGTCGGCCAGCCGGATGCTGCGCACCCAGGCGAAGGGCATCCCGGTCTGCCTCACGGTAAGCCATGTCGATGGGCTGATCCTCGCCCGCAGCGCGTTCCGCCATTCGCTCAACTACCGCGCGGTGATGGCTTTCGGCAGCGCCGCGATCGTCGACGACCCGGCCGAGAAGGAGGCCGGCTTCAACGCCTTTATCGAGCGCGTCTACCCCGGTCGCGCCGGCATCATGCGGCGGATCACGCCGCAGGAATTGAAGGCGACGAGCCTCATGGGCATGACCATCGACGAGGTCTCGGCCAAGGTCAGGAACGACGGTCCGCTTGACCTCGAACAGGATTACGCGGCCGATTGCTGGGCCGGCACGGTGCCGATCGTGCAGATCACCGGCGCCCCGATCCCCGACCACCGGGCGCCGCCGCATGTCGCGCCAGAGCCGGAAATCGGCCATCTTGCGCCGGGCGTGCGTCTCGACGAGGCCTTGCTCGCCGCCGCCCGCCGGGAGAGCCGCTATGGATAAAACCCCGCCGCCGCTGTCGCTCGCCGCCGCGCTGGCGCTGCCGTTGTCCGAAGGACGGCGCTCGGCGCTGGCCTTCGTCGACGGCGACATCGAAGTCCGTATCTACACGCCGCGCGGCCGCGACCCGCAGACGCCGCATGACCGCGATGAACTCTACATCGTCGCGCGCGGCCACGGGAAATTCCGCGTCGGCGAGCATGTCGAGACGTTCGCGCCGGGTACGCTGCTCTACGTCGCGGCGCACGAGGTGCACCGTTTCGAGGATTTCTCCGACGATTTCGCCACTTGGGTCGTATTCTACGGCGCGATCAAGCAGCCGCCGGCGACCGGTCGCACCGGCTGGGCAATGTCGCTCGCCGAGGCGCGGGCGCTGAAGCCACCGCCCGATCGCGCCTCGGCCGAAGCCTTGGTCGACGGGGATGTCGAGGTGCGGTTCGCGGCACCCGGGACACGCGGCATGCAGGTTCCGCATGAGCGCGATGAATTCTACATCGTGGCCATCGGCAGCGGTCGCTACCGGATCGACGACACCGAGGTCGCGATCGGCTCCGGCGATCTGCTGTTCGCGGCGGCGCACGCCGAGCACGGATTTGTCGAACGCACCGACGATTTCTCGGAATGGATCGTCTTTTACGGCCCGGTCAAATGAGCGAGCACCTCAACCATCAGGTCAATCATATGGGGCAGCCGATCGGCTTTCCGGTCGACGCCTGGACGCCGCGTCCGCGCCCGCCGCTGACTCCGATGGAGGGTCGGTTCTGCCGCGTCGAGCCGCTCGACGCCGAGCAGCACTGTGCCGGGCTGTTTGATGCCTACAGCGCCGACCGCGACGGCCGGATGTGGACCTATCTGCCATGGGGTCCCTATGCCGATTTCGGGGATTTCCTCGCGGCCACCAAAATCGGGCTGAAGCGCGAGCATTTTGTCACCTACGCCGTCATCGACGCCGCCAGCAACAAGGCCGTCGGCATCGCCTCCTACCTCAACATCAACCTGACCGCCGGCAGCATCGAGGTCGGCGGCATTACCTATTCGCCCGCGCTGCAGCGCAGGCCGGCCGGCACCGAGGCGATGTTCCTGATGATGCGGCGTGCCTTCGACGAGCTCGGCTATCGCCGCTACGAGTGGAAATGCAACGCGCTGAACGCCGCCTCGCGCGCCGCCGCCGCGCGTTATGGCTTCCGCTTCGAGGGCGTTTTCCGCCAGGCCGATGTCGTCAAAGGCCACAACCGCGACACCGCCTGGTTCTCGATCACCGACCGCGAGTGGCCGCGCATCAAGACGGCCTTCGAGCGCTGGCTCGCCCCGGCGAATTTCGCCGCGGACGAACAGCAGCGCGAGAGCCTCTCGACCCTCACGCGAGGCTGATCTATTCGGCCGCCGCCGGCACCGCGGCGAGGTTCTTGCGCACCAGATGGCGGTCGCCGATCACCGCGACAATCGAGACGACGATCATCACGACGACGCTCGCGCCGAACACCCAGCGCGGCGCGTGGTGGTCCATGATGAAGCCGAACAGCAGCGGCCCGACCATGCCGCCGATACTGAACCCGCTGGTGACGACGCCGAAGGTGCGGCCCACCGCGCCGGGCGGCGCCGCAGCGCGCACCAGCATGTCGCGCGACGGCATGATGAGTCCGCCGAGAAGCCCGGCGCTGCCCATCGCCAGGAATAGCAGCGCCGCGGGCAGCGACACCGTCGCGATCACCAGCACGATGCAGGCATTGATCCCGTAGCCGATCGAGGCGACCTCGGCATGGTGCTTGGTTTTGTCGGCGATGTAACCGCCGGCGAGCACGCCCAGCGCCTGCATCGCCAGGTACACGGTGAGCGCGACGCTCGCGGTCGCCAGCGGCGTATCGAATGCGCCGCGCAACGCGACGACCGAGAAATTGCTGATGCCGCTGCCCGACAGGCTCAGCAGCGCGAAAAACGCGGTGAGAAAGATGATCGTCGGCGTCAGCACCGCGGTCAGGCCGAGCGTTGGGCCGCCCGCATGCGGCTGGTCGGCATGGATCACGGGCTGCCGATTGTCGATGCCGCGCACCAGGAGGAGGGGCAACGCCGCGACGATCGCCACGCCACCAACCGTGAAGAACGCCGCTTTCAATCCGAAGGCCATGGCGATCGGCAGGATCGTCACCGGCGCGACGGCGTTGCCGAGGAAGCCGGAGAAGGTGTGCACGGAAAACGCCCGGCCGACCCGCGCGCCGGGGATCAGCGCCGAAAGGATCGCGTAATCGGCGGGATGGAAGACGCTGCCCGACAGGCCGACAAAAGCGTAGGCCAGCACCAGATGCGGGTAGGTCGGCGACATCCCGAGAGTGATGAAGGCGATCGCGCTGATGAGGAGACCCAGGAGCAGCATTCGCCGCGAGCCGACGCGATCGACGAGAAACCCGACCGGCAATTGCGATGCCACCGCCACCACGTTGCCGACGGTCAACGCCAAACCCAACTCGACAAACCCGACGCCGAGATGCTTGGTCAGAAACGGAAATAGCGGCGGCAGCACCAGGGTCTGGAAATGCTGGACGAAATGCGCCGCGGAGACGACCCCGATCGCCCTCGCCTCGCGCCCGCGCTCGCCGCCGCGGGGGCCGCGCATTCTGTCGCCGGCGCCTCCGAAGGCAGCCGCTTCGCTCGTCATAGGCGTTCCGCCTCCCGGGAACCTGTTCTGCCCAAAATAGAGGCGCGCCCTTCGCCGCGACAAGCGCCGGTTCGGCAAGGCTGATTTGTCCCGCGTTGGATAGCGGCCAATGCGAAGGCCACCGCCGGTTGACATCGCCGACGCCGCCGCTTAAGCGCAATCGATGGGGAGAATTCTCGCCCAGGTCCTGATCGCCAGCCGCTGGCTGATGGCGCCGCTCTATCTCGGGCTCATCGCCGCGCTGATCGTCGTGGTCGTCGAATTCTTCAAGGAGCTGATCCATACGATCGTCGGTTTTGCCGGGCTCAACGCGGACGCGACGATTTTCGCGGTGCTGAAGCTCATCGATCTGGTGCTGATCGGCAATCTGATCCTGATCATGATCGTCGCCGGCATCGGTACGCTCACCACCATCGCCCGCAGCGACGACGACGCGCCCTTGATGCAGTTCATGGGCAAGGTCGATTTCAGCGCCTTGAAGCTCAAGGTCATCGTCTCGCTGGTGGCGATCGCCGCGGTCGATCTGCTCGAAAGCTTTGTCGAGATCAACTCGACTGATAAGACCGACCTGATGTGGCAGATCGCGATCCTTGCCACGTTTGTCGTGAGCGGCGTCCTTCTCGCCTGGATGGATCGCCTGCACGTTGGGCATGAGTAAGGGAGCATCGAGATGACGCGAATGACCGGCGGCGGCGCGCTCGTTGAGATGCTGCGCCGGCATGGGATCGACACGCTGTTCGCGCTGCCCGGCGTGCAGAACGACGCGCTGTTTGTCGCGCTCTACGACGCGCAGGACGCGATCCGCGTCATCCACACGCGGCACGAGCAGGCCGCGGCCTACATGGCGCTCGGCTATGCGCGGGCGAGCGGCAGGCCGGGCGCCTTCGCGGTGGTGCCGGGCCCGGGGCTGCTCAACACCACCGCCGCGCTTGCCACCGCCTATGCCACCAACGCGCCGGTCTTGTGCGTCAGCGGTCAGATCCCCTCCGACCTGATCGGCCGCGGCTTCGGCCTCCTGCACGAAATCCCCGACCAACTCGCCATCCTCAAGGGCCTCACCAAATGGGCGGCGCGCATCTCGCACCCGACCGAGACCGGCAAGCTGGTTAACGAGGCGTTCCGCCAGCTCGCCGACGGCAGGCCGCGCCCGGTGGCGCTGGAGATGCCGCTCGATGTGATGGCGCGGCCCTACAATGTGAGCCTGCCCCAGCCCGAGGCGGCGCTGGCCGCGCCGGAGCCGGATCCCGACCTCATCGCCGACGCGGCAAAGCTGCTGTCCGCCGCCAAGGCGCCGCTGATCTATATCGGCAGCGGCGCGATGGAAGCGGGTGGCGAAATCCTTGCTCTCGCCGAGCGGCTGCAGGCGCCGGTCGTCACCTATACCGGCGGCAAGGGTGTCGTCAGCGACCGTCATTATCTGTCGCAAAACCTGCTCGCCGGCCACGAATTATGGAAGACCGCCGATGTCGTGCTGGCGATCGGCACAAGGCTCAACCAACCGCAGACCCGCTGGGGCTTTGACGCCGACATCAAGCTGATCCGCGTCGACCTCGATCCCGTCGAGATTAACCGCATCGTCCGCCCGGCGATCGGCATCGTCGCCGACGCCAAGGATGCCGCCACGACGCTGTTGCAGGCCGTCGACAGCGGCCCGAAGCACGCCTCCCGCAGGGACGAGCTGGAAGGGCTGAAGGCCCGGACCGCCGCGACGCTGGCGGAACGCTTCGGCCCGCAAACCGCGTACCTCGAAGCGATTCGCGCCGAGCTGCCCGATGACGGCGTCTATGTCGAGGATTTGACCCAGGTCGGCTATGTCGGCCGCCTCGCGTTCCCGGTATACCGGCCGCGCACCTACATCCATAGCGGCTATCAGGGGACGCTCGGCTATTCCTACGCCACAGCGCTCGGCGCCAAGGTCGCGAGGCCCGACGTGCCGGTCGTGTCGATCTCGGGCGATGGCGGGTTTATGTACAACGTGCAGGAGCTGTCGACCGCGGCGCTGTTCGGTATCGACGCGGTCGCGGTCGTCTTCGCCGACGGCGCTTACGGCAATGTCCGGCGCATGCAGAAGGTCGATTACGGCAACAAGCTCATCGCCACCGACCTCCTCAATCCGAACTTCCCGAAAATGGCCGAGAGCTACGGCATCGCCGGGGTGCGCACGACCACGCCCGACGGATTGCGCAAGGAACTCAACGCCGCGTTCAAGCGCAGGGGCCCGTCGCTGATCGAGGTCGCGGTCGGCGAGATGCCCGACCCATGGTCGACGTTGATCATGAACCGCGTGCGCGGCAGCCGGTAATGGGCAGCGGGCCGGCGCCGAGCCCGGGGCGGATGCCCCGGCGTACTTGATAGACATGCATCCCAGGAACCCGCCGCGAATCCTTGTCACATCGCGGCAAGCTACCCATACTGAGCTGATGAGACGCGTCGTGTTCGAACCGGTGCAGATTGCCGAGCCCGAGCCGCCGACTCGGCTGTGCGACCACCCCGGTTGCGAAGGCGCCGGGGATTTCCGCGCGCCGCGATCGCGCATCGAGCTCAACCACTACTATTGGTTCTGCCTCGACCACGTTCGTTCCTACAACGCGGCCTGGAACTATTATGCCGGGATGAGCGAGCCGGAAATCGAGGCCGAAATCCGCCGCGACACGGTCTGGCAGCGGCCGAGCTGGAAGCTCGGCCAGCGCCACGGCCCTGCCTACGAAACGCGGATGCGCGACCATTTCGGCGTCTATGGGGAGAATGGCGGCAAGGCCGGGCAGCAGCACCGCGCCCGCTCGCCCGGCGGCGACGCCTCGGCGCGCGTCGCCTCGGCCCGCGAGCAAGCGCTCGCGGTGTTCGACATGGACCCGCCTTTTACCCAAACCACGCTCAAAGCGCGTTACAAGGTGCTGGTTAAAATGCACCATCCCGACGCCCATGGCGGCGACAAGGCAGCGGAGGAAAAGCTGAAGATCATCAACCAGGCCTACACCACGCTCAAAGCCAGCTACTTCGCTTGACCCTTCAGCAGGAACCTTCGCCTAACCGATCCGCATCAACCCTGGAAAGTCCTCTGAGAATGCCAACCGTAGAACAGGCGGAACTCCCGGTCACGCCTACCGGAATGCCCGACATCAAGGTGTCCGTGCGCCAGACCTTCGGCATCGACAGCGATCTCGAGGTCCCGGCGTTCAGCCAGGCGAGCGAGCATGTCCCCGATATCGACGAGGCCTATCGCTTCGACCACGACACGACGCTGGCGATCCTCGCGGGTTTCGCGTTCAACCGCCGCGTGATGATCTGCGGCTATCACGGCACCGGCAAATCGACGCATGTCGAGCAGGTCGCCTCGCGCCTCAACTGGCCCTGCATCCGGGTCAATCTCGACAGCCATATCAGCCGCATCGACCTGATCGGCAAGGACGCCATCGTCCTGCGCGACAACAAGCAGGTGACCGAGTTCCGCGAAGGCATCCTGCCCTGGGCGCTGCAGCATCCGGTGGCGCTGTGCTTCGACGAGTACGACGCCGGCCGCCCGGACGTGATGTTCGTGATCCAGCGCGTGCTCGAGGTCGAGGGCAAGCTGACCCTGCTCGACCAGAACCGCGTGATCCGCCCGCACCGGGGCTTCCGCCTGTTCTCGACCGCCAACACGGTCGGCCTTGGCGACACCACCGGCCTCTATCACGGCACACAGCAGATCAACCAGGGCCAGATGGACCGTTGGAGCATCGTCGCGACGCTCAACTACCTGCCGCACGACGCCGAGTGCGACATCGTGCTGTCGAAGGTGCCGCCCTACGACAACGAGGACGGCAAGCGGAAAATCAGCGCCATGGTCGCGCTCGCCGACCTTACCCGCAACGGCTTCATCAACGGCGACATCTCGACCGTGATGTCGCCGCGCACGGTGATGACCTGGGCCGAGAACGCGCGCATCTTCAACGATATCGCGTTCGCCTTCCGGCTCACCTTCCTCAATAAGTGCGACGAGACCGAGCGGCCGGCGGTCGCCGAATACTACCAGCGCTGCTTCGGCACCGACCTGCCCGAGACCGGCGTCAACGCCACCTTGATGTAGATGGAATTCCCTCTCCGCCCATTGGGGGAGAGGGTGGCCGCCGCGCAGCGGCGGTCGGGCGAGGTGGGAATGCTCTGACGCCCCTGGAATCCCCCACCTCACCCCGACCCTCTCCGCCTCCCAGGGCAGAAAGGGAGTAGAAGTGAACACGCCTAACGTTGTTCAACGACCGTGGTATTAAGGCCGATGGCGCAGGAATTCTCGCCGACCGAAATCTTCAAGCGCGCGACCGCGACGACCTTGCGGGCGATCGCCGAGGACGACGAAGTCAACGTCACCTTCGGGCCGGAGCCGGCCGGGCTGTCGGGAAGACGGGTCAAGCTGCCCAACCCGGCGCGCGACCTGCCCCCCGACGAGGTCGCGCAGCTGCGCGGGGCGGCCGACAGCCTGGCGTTGAGGGTGCGCTATCACGACGACGCGGTGCATTCGAAGCGCGCGCCCGGCGGGCCGCTGGCGCGCTCCATCTTTGAGGCGCTGGAACAGGCGCGGGTCGAAGCCTTGGGCACGCGGCGCATGGCCGGCGTCGGCGTCAATCTGTCGGCGCTGCTCGACGAGCAATACCGCCGCCAGGGCTTCGAGCGCGTCACCGAGCGCACCGAAGGGACGATGGCCGAGGCGGTGCGGCTCCTCACCCGCGAGTCGCTAACTGGCGAACCACCGCCGCCAGCGGCGCGCAAGGTGGTCGATCTATGGCGGCCCTGGCTGCAGGACAAGATCGCCAAGGATCTCGGCGAGCTCGATCGCGTTGTCGAAAACCAGGACGCCTATGCCCGCGCCACCCGCCGGCTGATCCAGGATCTCGACCTCGATCTCGGCGAGATGGACGAGTCGGCCGACGACCAGCAGAGCCAGGGCGACGAGGCCGACGGCGAGAACCAGACCGACAGCGGCGAAAGCGCCACCGCCGGCGCGCAGCCCTCGATGGAGGGCGCGCCGGCCGAAGGTTCGGCCGAGGACGCCGAGCAGGACGGCGACGCCGACACCGACGGCGAGATGATGCCGGGGTCGAGCGACGACGATCCCGGCCGACCCGGCCGCCCTGGCCAGCTGCCGCGCGGCCGCGCCGACGAGAACGCGATCTACCGCGCGTTCAGCACTGTGTCGGACGAGGTCGTCGAGGCCGACAAGCTCTGCGATTCCGACGAACTCGGCCGCCTGCGGCACCTCTTGGACCAGCAGCTGTCGCACCTGCAGAGCGTCATCGCCCGGCTCGCCAACCGGCTGCAGCGCCGCCTCTTGGCGCGCCAGACCCGCGCCTGGGAATTCGACCTCGACGAGGGCATTCTCGACGCCGCGCGGCTCGCCCGCGTCGTCGCCAACCCGGTGCTGCCGCTCGCCTACAAGCGCGAGCGCGAGACCGATTTCCGCGACACGGTCGTGACCCTGCTCATCGACAATTCCGGCTCGATGCGCGGCCGGCCGATCACCGTCGCGGCGATGAGCGCCGACATCCTGGCGCGTACCCTCGAACGCTGCGCGGTCAAGGTCGAGATCCTCGGCTTCACCACCCGCGCGTGGAAGGGCGGCCAGGCGCGCGAGCGCTGGATCGCCGCCGGCAAGCCGCCCAATCCCGGCCGGCTCAACGATTTGCGGCACATCGTCTACAAGCCGGCCGACGCGCCGTGGCGGCGCGCCCGCCGCAGCCTCGGGCTGATGCTGCGCGAGGGCATCCTCAAGGAGAACATCGACGGCGAAGCGCTGGCGTGGGCGCACAACCGCCTGCTGACCCGCACCGAGGAGCGCAAGATCCTGATGGTGATCTCGGACGGGGCGCCGGTCGACGATTCGACGCTGTCGGTCAACCCTGGCAACTACCTCGAAAAGCACCTGCGCGAGGTGATCCACGACATCGAGCGCACCGGCGAGGTCGAACTCACCGCAATCGGCATCGGCCACGATGTGACCCGCTACTACCGTCGTGCCGTGACCATCGTCGATGCCGAGCAGCTGGGCGGCGTCATGCTCGAACGCCTCGCCGACCTGTTCGAGGAAGAGGATTCCGGCCGCACCCGCGTGCGCAGCCGCCGCGCCGCCGCGTAAGCCTAACGCAGCAGCTCGACTTGCCAGCGGGACGCTAGCGCCGCATCGCGCAAAGCAGCGCGATGAGTTCGCCCTGCCGCCGGGTGCCCGTCTTGCCGAACACGCCTTTCAAGTGATTGCGCACCGTGCCCAGGCCAATGCGCAAGCGTCTTGCGATCGTCCCCAGATCCAGTCCCCTCGCCAGCAGCGTCGCGATCTGGGCTTCGCGCTCGGTAAGGCCGAACGCCTCCTGAACGAGCTCCCGAAGCGGCGCCTCCGCTTCGCGCCGCGCATGGCTGATCAAGACAAGCGCGGCCGTCGCGACGAAGACGTCGCGAGCGCGCCCGGTAACGGGAATAACCCGTAGGAAAACCCGTTCCTCCTCTGGGGCGATAGCCGCGATAAAAGGTTGATGCGGTTCCCCGACAGCCTTGGCGATGGCGCGATCAAGCCGGGCCTGCACCGCGCGATCTGTCGCCACCAATCGTCTTTTTCGAGCGGCTACGCCAATCTCCTCGGTGACAGGGCCGTGCACGCGTAACACCTGGCCCGCTGAATCCAACTCGAATACCGGCTCGCCGCACGCCCGAAGGAGGCGAACCATTCCCGACGCTTCCGCATCGAGCACCCGCCGCCCGACCGCAAACGCCGCACGCAGCTGCGGCACAATCGAGTCGAGGGCAACGACATCGGACGGTTTATATGGCCCAAGTTCGATGCGGCGTTTCAGCGTCAACGTGACGCGGTCATCGCATTCCCCGCACAAGCGCAGTTTGGCGTGAAAAAACACACCTGCGGGTCGCAGAAATTCCTGGAAGTAAGGATCCCGGCACATTTCGTCGTCGGTCCAAACATCGTGGTCGACCCGAAAGCCGCCAGCGTACACGTGCTCGGGATAATACCGCAGCGGGCTCAGCGGAGCGTGGCCCGTCATGGCGGCATTCTCGACTTCGGCCCAGCCGCCCGAGCTTATGTGCGCCATATGCCGTCCGGCGCGAATTCGCACAATGGAAGCACCTCCGGCCCCGGTCGCACCGGCCAGCTGCTGCAGGCTCTCTTCCCAACCCTCGCCAAGCACCGCCGAGGCCAAAATCTCGTCGGCTGCCGAAGTCATCTTCTGCGGCTCGGTCAAGCCGGTCTCTCCAGCGTGGGACGGCGCCGGGCCGAACCATAACAAGATTCGCCAATTTTCGCAGAACCAAACGCACGAACATCCGCTGTCTCAAATGGGACAGGCGCCAGTCGTCGTCCTCATCTAGCGTGCGGCTCGAGATCCGAGGGAGCCGATGACCACGCCTTTTCGGCGCCTTACCATGCGCCTTGACCGCTACTGCGCACGCTTGAACAGCGGGCTGGCGGCGGTCGCCATCGTGCTGGCCGGTCTTTTGGTCATCATCGCCCTCAATCATCTGCAGCAATATCGTGACCCGGCCTCCGACACGCTCTACGCCGGCATGGTCGGCAACGAGTAGACGACGATGGCTACGGGCGATCGGCTCCCTCTGAACCGAAAGCTGAAAGGCCGGAGCGGGTCGTGTTTGTAACGTTCCTTGGCTGGACCGCGGCGGCGCTCGTGCTTGCAACCTTCTGTTGTCGGCGGATGGTCACACTGCGCATGGTGGCGATCGCCAGCAACCTCGCCTTTGTGGGATATGGCGGCCTCGCGCATCTATGGCCGATCCTGGCTCTCAACGTCCTCATGCTCCCGCTCAATAGCTGGCGGCTGCGCGGGGCGCTCATGGACGGGGCTGGTGGGCCTCTCGGCCACGAGCCGGCGTCAAATCCGAAGAAGAGCGCTCGGCTCTCGCTTTGCTCGCGCCATGACAAAGCGCGCGTCAAAGCCGCGGAGATGCCGTTGATCGACGATGTCGCGTAGCGATAAACACGTTTCCAAAAGCACGGGTTTGCTGGCTAAACCGCCCGCCGCGCCTTCAGCGCCGCGGTCAGCGTGCCCTCGTCGAGATAGTCGAGCTCGCCGCCGATCGGCACGCCCTGGGCGATGCGCGACACGGTGGCGCCGGTCGAAGCGGCGCGGTCGGCGATGTAATGCGCCGTGGTCTGCCCGTCGACCGTCGCGTTGAGCGCGAGAATCAGCTCCATGCCGGGCGCGAGGCGCGCGATCAGCCGACCGATATTGAGGTCTTCCGGCCCGACCCCGTCGAGCGCCGACAGCGTCCCGCCGAGCACGTGGTATCGCCCGCGAAACGCCGCGGTGCGTTCCAGCGCCCAGAGATCGGCCAGATCCTCGACGACGCAAATCGCCTGCGCGTCGCGCCGCGGGTCGCGGCAGATCGCGCACGGCTCCATCGTGTCGAGATTGCCGCAGATTGGGCACGTCCGGATCGCCGCCGCCGCGTCGCGCATCGCCGCCGCCAGCGGCTCCATGACGCTTTCGCGCCGCTTGATGAGATGCAGCGCCGCGCGCCTTGCCGAGCGCGGTCCCAGCCCCGGCAGCTTCGCCAAAAGTCCTATCAGCGTGTCGAGTTCGGACATGCGGCGAAGTTTACTACGCACCGTATTTGTCGTCCCAGGAAAGCCGGGATCCACCTATCGACCGTTTTGGGCGCCGAAGAGTGAGTCCCTGGCTTTCGCCGGGACCACGCCTCAATCAAGAACTCTTTTCTTTCAGCGCCGCCAGAAAGCCGCGCACCCGCGCGGCGTTGACGCCGAAATCACCGCGCCCCTGGCGCGAGCCGGAGCGGATGTCGACCCGGCTCCCCTTGTCGGCCGCCGTCACGCGAATCGCCACATCGTCGGCGAAGCCGAACCAGAAGCTGCGGTCATAAGCGTCGATAACCCCGGCTTCCGGATCGGATTTGACGATCGTCCACCCCTTGCCCTTCACCACCGCGAGCGCGCGGTCGAAGGCCTGCGCCGGCGGCACATTGAGCAGCACCGGCTCGATGCCGGGGTAATATTTCTGCTGTATCGCCGCCGCCTCGCTCGGGTACGCGACCCCCGCGCCGTGCTCGGCCACGCGCATCCCCGCCGCGAAGTCGAACGACGGCGGGTTCGCGGCGTCGGTGGTGATGTCGTGCATCGGCGGGTAGACCCCGCGCATCTCGCTGGCGTGCCACGGGAAATAGGCCGCGACGGCGCCCAGCACGAGGCCCAGCCCCGCTCCGGCGATGCTGCCGCGCGCGCGCCTCCCGAGCGACCCGGCGATCGCGATCAGCGACACGACGACCGCCCCGAGCCCGCAAAAGAACGCGTAGGGCATCAGCGTCGTGAAGGCGACGCGGAAACTCCACCAGCGGAAGCGCCAGCCGAACGGCCCCGCCGCGAGCAGCAGCACCGCCGCCACCCCCAGCAGCAGGCCGAAAGTCGCGATCGTTCGGGTGAGCACGGCGCCCTCGGTCGACGAGCCCGGCGCCGTCATCGCCGTGGTCATGTCGCCCTTCCTGTTCATCGATCCTCGGCGTTTACCCGCCGTATTCGAAAATATCGAGCCCGTTGAGCCGGTCTATCAGGAAGACCAGGCCGCGGTTCTTGTCGACGAAAATATCGTTGGACTGGACGATCGTCTGCCCGGCGCCGGGGGTCGGCATAAAGCTTTCGACCTCTTCCGGCCGGTACGGATCGGAGATGTCGACCGCGCGCAACCCGCCGCCGAACCAGGTGACGAGGATGACATTGCCGCCATCAACCGTCTCTTGCGGCTGATGCGCGCCGAACCAGCACAGCGGGTCGAACGGCTCGTCATGCGGCACCGCCCAGGTCGAGATCGGCACTGGGTGCGACTCGTCGGTGATATCGACGATCCACATAAAGGCGTTGGGCGACGGCGTAAGGCGATCCGACACCTCCTCGTCGGTCACCACCGCGACCTTGCGCCCCTTCAAATCATGCGGGATCGGCAGCACGGTATGCGTCGGGCAGGGATAAGGCGGGCTCCAGTCGAGGCCGCTGATGAATTTGGGGCCGGTCAAATCCTCGCAATCGAGGATCACGAACCCGCCGTGCCAATAGCTGGTGTAGAGCCGGTTGCCGCGCCTCAAAGGATGATGGCAGCGGTGCCGGCGGCCCGGCCAGGTCGGCGTCTCGCCGCCCGCCGCCCATTGCCCCGGCATGTGCCATTTGCCGATCGCCTCGGGGCGCGTCGGGTCCTTGAGG
This sequence comes from uncultured Alphaproteobacteria bacterium, assembly GCA_963712835.1. GTDB lineage: Bacteria > Pseudomonadota > Alphaproteobacteria > ATCC43930 > CGMCC-115725 > DATARH01. The sequence goes on from CAVQJJ010000007.1 coordinate 544,340, forward strand.
TCGAGGATCACGACGATGTCACCGACATAGCCTTCCTCCTCGGACGAGATATAGGCGTAGCGCTCGTCCGAATCGAAACGGTGCGAGCCGCCCGATTTGTAATGGCCGATCTCGCGCGGCCGCGTCTTGTCCTTGATGTCATAGAGCTTTATGCCGCCCGCCCAATCCGCCGGCTTTTCCGGGTTGCGGGCGCGAAACAGCTCCTGGTTGACCATCATCACGTCGCCGTTCACCCGCACCTTGTGCGAGTGCATGAAACTCGGCACCTCAATCCGCGCGGTGACGCGCGGGTCCCTGGGATCGCTGACATCGACGATCGAGGTGCCGTCGGGCGGGCCCATATGGCCGACATAGGCGAAGTCGCCCTCGGCGACGACCTGCCCGCCGCCGGGTATGTCGAGCTTGGCGAGATGCTTCAGGAGCGGCATGGCGGTCCTCTCGTGATTTTCACGAGACGCTAGCACGGTGCTCCTGTCGCCGCATCTGCCTCGACCTCCTCGTTCGGCTTCCAGACGAACAGCATGATCTCGGCGACGAAACACAGTATCTTCGAGATGACATTCAGCGCGAGCGGCAACGGTTCCGTGGGAAAGGCGAACCCGAACGTCGCCCAGACGGCGAATACCCCGAACATCGCCGCCACTGCGTAAGCGGCAGACGCGGTCACCCGCATCGAGGGCAGCAAGGTCAGCAGCGACACTGTTGAGAATTCAGCCAGGAACAACGGCAGGAAGAAGAGCTGCCGATACAGCATCGGATGAACCGGGAGCGGTGGATTTGTCCGTGCCATGACGATCAGGTCGAAGGGGAACTCGAAGATCATCGGAGCGGCGGCGGTGCCGATGACGCCGCTGGCCAGCGCGACCTTCCAGCCCCAACGCCTTGTCAGATAGAGAATGACGAAGAAGGTTATCGGCGCATCCACGAACGTACCGACGCGCACGCGGGCCGCGGTGAAATCCGGATAAGCCTGCCTCACCTGCAGTCCATAAACGTGCGTCGCGACGATGACGGTGTAGAGCGCCAGCAGCCAGACCGCGATCATAAACCCGGCGACCGTGCTTTCTGGCGGCGTGATCCGAAGCGGCGCGCGCAGCCGTCTGCCGGCATAGGCAAATCCGCCGGCCACCACGAGCAGCGCGATCGCCAGGACGATCGCTTCGCCGCTGCCGTAGGAAACCCAATGGGCGGTAGAGTGCGGCGGCGCGTCTCCTTGGGCTTGCACAAGTCGCAGGAGCGCGTCGCCGCGCGGCAACCTTTCAGCTATCTTCACCCCCATCGATCAAGATACGGCATTCAAGACGAGGCCTGCTCTGGTTTGAGAGCCGACTTACCTCACATGCTCGGGTTTGCCTTTGCGCTTGGTGGCGGCGAAGTCCTCGAGCTGGTCTTCGTTCATCGACTTGTACATCGATTTCGACGCGCCCTTGAGGTCGCCGACCTTTTGCTCGCCGCGTTTGGCGGCCAACGCCGCCCCCGCCGCTTTTTGTTGCGCCTTCGATTTCGCCGGCATTGCAGCCTCCGCTGTTTATCGTATCGCCCGGCAAACGAGCGCGAGGCCGCGAGGTTCTCGCTAACGGTCGAGCCAGATCGTCGCCAGATCCTGGTTGACGTAATGGCTGGGGCTGATCTTCCAGCCTTTGACGTAGCTCCGGTACGGCACGATGCGATAGCGCCAAAGAAGAAAGATTTCGTGCGCCTGGGTGTCGAGCACGTATTTCTCGAACTCGCGCATTAGTTCGCGCTGCTTGGCGAAATCGGTCTCCCGCAGCAGCCGATTATAAATTTCGACCTCGGCGTCGTCCTCGTAATTGCCGTAGTTCGAGCTCGACACCGTGTGCGGGAGGAACTTGGTGCCGTCGAGCAGCGGGTTGACGATGGTCTGACAGTCGCCGTCGACAAAGGCGGCGAAATCCTCGCTGCGCACCGCCTCGTCGAACGGACCGGTCTGCAACACCTTTTGCGTCACCTTGACCCCGATCTTGCTCCATTCGTCGATGACCCACAGCCCGTTGAACTTGTAGGGCTGATCGACATTGCGGTTGAGCAGCTCGAAGCTGAGGTTCTCCTGCCCCGCTTCCTTCAAAAGCCGCTTTGCTTCGGTACGCGACTTGTCGATGTCCGGCCACCAGCCGGCGAGTTGCTGAAGCTCCTCCTTGGTCGCGGCGAGCGGCGAGCCGGGAAAGGCGACGCCGCCGACCGTGTGCATCACCGAGATTTTCGCCATCGCCGGCGCGCCGCCCCAGCGGTCGATCGCCAGGGTCAGCGCCCGGCGCACCCGGACATCGTCGAACGGCTTGTACTTATGATTGAGGGTGATCGGGTTGCCGCAATTCCAGTCGCTTTCCTGCACCGTGATCTGGTCGCCGAGATCGGCTTTCAGCTCGTCGCGCGTCGCCGGCGGGAAGCCGCGGAACTCGATCGCCGCCCGGTCGGCGCGGATCGCCGCGACGCGGGTCGCCTGTTTCTCGGCGAAAATCCCGGTGAACCCGTCGAGATAAGGCAGGCCGGGGCGGTAGTAATCCGGGTTGCGCACGCCCGAGATCGACTGGCCGGTCACGTATCCCTTAAAGCGGAAAGGGCCGGACCCCAAGATGTTCTTCTCGTACCAATGCGGGTCGCGGTCGAGAACCTGCTTCTGATAGATGAACGCATAGGGGTCGGCGAGCGCCGGCATGAACGCGCTGGTGGCGTATTTGAGGTGGAAGACGACCGTGCGCGGGTCGGTTGCCCCGATCTTGTCGACCATCGCGTAATAGCCCTGGCGCGGGCTGATCACACCGGCGGGCGGGTCGACGATGTGGTTCCAACTCGCCGCGACATCGTCCGCGGTCAGCATCGAGCCGTCGGAGAATTTGACGTCGTCGCGGATCGTGAAGCTCCAGGTCCGGCCGCCATCGGTCGGCTCCGGCATCGCGGTGCAGACATCGCAGACGAAGTGCGTCGTGTCGGCGGGGTCCTCGGGGTTCGCCCGCACCAGCACGCTATAGAACGGGGCCACCGCATGGATCGTCGCGAAGGTGGCCTCGCGGTGCCCGTCAAAGCTCGGCGGCGCGTCGGCGGGAATCATGTAGACGAGGGTCCCGCCGCGCTTCGGCGTCTCGTCGGCAAGCGCCGGCCCGGCTGCCGCCAACAGCATCGTGAAGCTTGCCGCCAGTGCTCGACGCATCGCCGTTCCCCCAAGGTGCTTCGTTTGTACCGTCGTATCGGGGCGAAACAAAACCGCTCTGGCTGCATCGGCATCATGCGTCCTTCGAGACGCGCCCTATGAAGGTTGTCATTCCCGCGAAAGGGGAACCCATCAACACGGACTTCACCGGACCTGGCCCCATCGGTGTTCATGGGTTTCGGGTTCACCGCTTCGCGGCGCCCCGGAATAACATGGTAAGATCAGGCTGGTCGTTCCGACGTCGCGAAACTTGCCGCGCGCCCCTGGCAACTATTATCCGGCACCTGATATAGTGCGCTGGGAGGTCGGCGGCGGACAGGTCCCTCGCCAACCCGGTCAGGTCCGGAAGGAAGCAGCCGTAACGAGTTTCGGCCTGGGTCGTTTGTTCGGTCTCCCACCCCTTTTCAGCGCGTAACCTCAGTCCCATTGGGATGCCCGACGCCGCGACCCATTATCGCGTGCTGGCCCGCAAATACCGGCCGCAGACCTTCGCCGAGCTGATCGGCCAGGAGGCGATGGTGCGCACCCTGGCGAACGCGATCGCCAGCGGACGGGTGGCGCATGCCTTCATCCTCACCGGCGTGCGCGGGGTCGGCAAGACAACGACGGCCCGGATCATCGCCCGCGCGCTCAATTGCGTCGGCCTCGACGGCGCCGGCGTGCCGACCGTCAGCCCGTGCGGCCAGTGCGAGCATTGCCTTGGCATCGCCGAGGATCGCCATGTCGATGTGATCGAGATGGACGCGGCCTCCCGCACCGGGATCGACGACATTCGCGAGCTGACCGACGGCATGCGCTACCGCCCGGTGTCGGCGCGCTTCAAGGTCTACATCATCGACGAAGTGCACATGCTCTCGAAAAACGCCTTCAACGCGCTGTTGAAGACGCTCGAAGAGCCGCCGCCCGACGTCAAATTCGTTTTCGCCACCACCGAAATCCAGAAAGTGCCGGTGACGGTGCTGTCGCGCTGCCAGCGTTTTTCGCTGCGCCGCGTGCCGGTCGAGCAGCTCATCGCGCATTACGCCGCCATCGCCCAGGCCGAGGGGATCGAGATCGCCCCCGGTGCGCTCGGCCTCATCGCCCGCGCCGCCGACGGCTCGGTGCGCGACGGGCTGTCGCTGCTCGACCAGGCGATCGCGCTGGCGAGCGGGCCGGTCGACGAGGCGATGGTGCGGGACATGCTCGGCATCGCCGACCGGGGGCTGATCTTCGACCTGTTTGAGACCGTGCTGAAGGGCGATGCCGCCGGTGCACTCGACCAGATGGAGGCGCTTTACCAGGGCGGCGCCGACCCGCTCTCGGTGATCCAGGATCTGCTCGACCTCGCGCATTTCGTGACGCGATTGAAGCTGGTGCCCGACGCCGGCGCCGGCGACCCGATGGAAGCGGGCGACCGCGAGCGCGCCAAGCCGCTCGCCCAGCGCCTGGCGATGCCGGTGCTGGCGCGCGCCTGGCAGATGCTCTTGAAAGGCATCGAAGAGGTGCAGACCGCGCCGTCCGCCAAGCAGGCGGTCGAGATGGTGCTGGTGCGCCTCGCCTATGTCGCCGACCTCCCCGCTCCGGCCGAGTTGGTGAAGAGCATCGCCGGCGGCGAGCCGATCGCGACCCGCACCGTCACCGAGCCGCCCGCCGCGCCGCGCCCGCCGGCAACGATGCCGGCGCCAGCCGCCGAGGTGAATGCGGACGCCGGCATGGTCGGGTTCGAGCCGGCGCCAACCCCGGCGGCGCTGCCGCGTCTCGACAGCGGCAATGCCGCGCCCGTCCTGGCTGCACAAGTCATGGCCGCGCCTGAGCCTGCGCTGGCGCCACTCGCGCCGCCCGCCGGCCCGCCGCTCGACCCGCTGCCGCAAAGCTTCACCGAGGTGCTGGCGCTGTTCGAAAAGCACGGCGAGGTCATCACCCGCGCCCAGCTGCGCTCGCAAGCGCATCTCGTGCTGTTCGAGCAGCCGCGCATCGAGTTCCGCCCAGCCGACAACGCGCCGCGCGACCTCGCCGGCCGGCTCGGCCAGCGGCTTTCCGAATGGACGGGCACGCGCTGGATGGTCGCGATCTCAGAGGCCGAGGGCGCGCCGACCGTGGAACAACAGGAAGCGGCGCGCGATAGCGAAAGGCGCAGCGCGGTCGCCGAACACCCGCTGGTGCGCGCGGTGCTCGACGCGTTCCCCGGCGCGACAATCGCCGCGGTGCGCGATCGCTTCGCCGCCGCCGAGCCGGCGGGCGAAGAGGAAGCGACGACCAGTGACGGCCCCAACGAGGACGAAGAGGACGAGGAGGAAGCATGAAGAATCTCGGTCAGCTGATGAAGCAGGCGCAGCAGATGCAGCAAAAGATGACCGAGATGCAGCAGCAGCTCGAAACGCTCGAAATGACGGGCGTCTCGGGCGGCGGTCTGGTGCAGGTCACGCTCAACGGCAAGAGCGAGCTGAAGAACATCAAGCTCGACAAGTCGTTGCTGGTCCCGGACGAGGCCGAGGTGGTCGAAGACTTGATCGTTGCCGCCTTCAACGACGCCAAGCAGAAGGTCTCGGCCCACGCCGAAGCCGAGATGCACAAGCTGACCGGCGGCCTCAACCTTCCCGGTGGCATGAAGCTGCCGTTCTAAGATCCCCTCGTCCCCGCTTGCGGGGAGAGGGACTCGCGCAGCGATGGGAGGGTGAGGGGCAGCCGCCGCCTATTCGGCCGTCGCGAAATCGCTGGCGCACACCTCGCGCAACAAGTCGCGCAGCGCCGTGGCGCGGTCGTCGCCGAACGTCGTGTTGAACCGCTGCTGCGCCTCTTCCCAATAGCGGAACGCCGCGCGCTGCCGCGCGCGTCCCGCAGCCGTGAGGCGGAGCTCGTGGCGGCGGCGGTCGGTCGGGCTCGCCGTCACCTCGATCAGCCCGTCGCGCTGTAGTGGAAGCACGTTGCGGCCCAAGGTCGTGCGATCCATCACCAGCATCGTCGCGAGCGCATTGATCGGCATCGCGCCATGTTGGCGCAGCCGGCTCAGGATCGCGAATTGCGTCGCGCGCAGCCCGGCCGGTGCGAACAGCTGGTCATAGAATTGCGTGATATGCCGCGCTGCCTGGCGGATCGCCAAGCAGTTGCAATCGGAGAAAAACGGTTTGTCGTCGCTCATCGCCCGCTCTGGACAACAGGGCCGTTGCGCCTGTATCCGTGCATATACGCCTTAATACGCTGCCGTCAAAGCTGCATCCGGCGCATTCGCGATGGCCGCTCTCTTTGCCAATTCCCACGAGGCTCTGATGCTCTATTTCGAGGATCTCGCCATTGGCCAGAAATTCGTCTCGACGCAACGCCGCCGCGTCGCGGTGGACGAGATCAAGGAATTCGCCGCGGACTACGACCCCCAGCCCTTTCACCTTGACGAGGGTGCCGCGCGTCACAGCGTGTTCGCCGGGCTCGCGGCGAGCGGCTGGCACACCGCGGCGCTGACGATGAGCCTTCTCGTGCCGAGCGAATTCCGCCCCGCCGGCGGCATTGTCGGGTTCGGCGGCGAGCTTTCCTGGCTGAAGCCGGTGCGACCCGGCGACGAATTGCGCGTCGAAAGCGAAATTCTCGAACTGCGCCCGTCGCGCTCCCGCCCCGATCAGGGTCTCGTCACGGTTTGCGTCACCACCCTCAACCAACACGACGAAGCGGTGCAGACCTTCACCCCGACACTGCTGGTGAACCGGCGGCCTCTTTAAGCAAGACAGAAAGTGGAGCGGGTGAAGGGAATCGAACCCTCGTCGTAAGCTTGGGAAGCTTCTGCTCTACCATTGAGCTACACCCGCGCCCTGAGGGCTCGATAATTCCGTGCTCCGGCGCCGCGCCGGATGATAGGGCATCGCCACCGCGATGCAAGCTGCTACCGCCGCGGCCCGATCGAGCCGCCATTCGGCGGAGTCTTACATCAACCTTAAATATTGCCCCGCAGTGCACAAATCCATTGGCGGCGGGGATGTTTCACATTATCAGCGCTGGCACAATGCGACTTATTTACGCTACAGTTACAAGTCCTCGCACCCGCCGCATTCTACTTTACGCCTAGAGGCACGATGTACGATCGCCGCACCGACCTCACCCCCGAGGACGTCCCACCGGCTCAACGGGTTGAAGCCACGGTCAAATGGTTCAACGCGAGCAAGGGTTTCGGCTTTGTGACGATGGCCGATGGTTCGCCTGACGCGTTCCTGCCGATGGCGATCTTGCGGCGCGCCGGCTACGAGGATGTGCGCGAGGGCTCGTCGATCACCTGCGAGGTCGGCGCCGGCGCCAAGGGGCCGCTGGTCACCACTGTCATCAGCATCGACGCGAGCACCGCGGTAGAGCCAGGTTTTGGCGGCGACCGGCGCGGGCCGCGGCCGTCGAGCACGGTCGAGGGCGCGGTCAAGTGGTTCGAACCCGACAAGGGCTACGGCTTCGTCTCACCGGATGGCGGCGGCAAGGACGTCTTCGTCCACATCACCGCGCTGCGCCGCAGCGGTATCGACGTGCTGTCGCCTGGACAGCGCGTGCGCGTCGAGGTGGTCGAGGGCCGTAAGGGCTTCGAGGCCGACAGCATCGCGCTCGCCTGAGGACCCCCCGTCGCATCCTGCGCAACCCAGGCATCGGAACTTTCGGATTTATTTGAGCGTCTTATCGGTGTAGCAAGGCCCGACCAAAGCCTCACGAAAGGTTTACAGAGGCGCCGATGACGGGCACCCTCGCATGGTGAGGGCGGTTGCCTGTCGCGCCCGCGACGGGGACGAAGCGATGGAACTTCGCGACACGATCCGCACCTACCGGTGGGTATCCGGTTCTTACGATTACGTTTTCGGACCGGTTTTTCATCCCGGCCGCAAGGAAGCGGTGCGCATCGCAAATGACCGGCCGGGTCAGCGCATTCTCGAAGTCGGTGTCGGCACCGGTCTGTCCCTGCCGCATTTCCGCACGGATTCGCACGTCACCGGCATCGATGTCTCGGCCGAGATGCTGGCAAAGGCGGAAACGCGGGTTCAACGCGAAAACCTGAAGCATGTCGACGGCCTGCACCTGATGGACGCCGAGCACCTGGAATTCCCCGACAATTCGTTCGACGCGGTGCTGGCGCTTTACGTCGCCCCGGTCGTACCGAACCCGGCGCGCTTCGCGGCCGAGATGCGGCGCGTTTGCATCCCCGGCGGCACGATCGTGCTGGTCAACCATTTCATGAGCGAAAACTGGGCAGTGCAACTCTTTGAAAAGAAGCTCGCGCATCTCGCCCGGCATATCGGCTTCCACCCGGATTTCGAATTCGGCGCCTTCATGCGCGACAGCAAGCTGACGGTGCGGGAAATCCGCCCGAGCAACCTGTTCGGCTATTGGAAGCTGCTGCGCTGCGTCAACGAAAAGGACGCGTCGGTCCTCGAGTAGCCTCGGCGATTTATCACAGCGGACGCTGGCTCACTCGGCGTTTTTGAACAACGCGATCTCGGTTAGCAGCGCCTCGACCGCGCCGCACGAGAAGCTGAGGCAGGTCTCGTCGACCAGTCGCCCATCCTTGATCCTGGTTTCGGCGGCGGTAATGATCACCTCACGCGCCAAAGTCACGCGCGACAGGCAGGAGTCGAGCGCCACCTTCATGTGCTCGAGGCACCGCGCCCCGCCGAGCGGCCCGCGCGACGTCGCCATGATCGCTACCGGCTTATAGGCCAGCACCGACGCAAAGGCCGGGCGCGACGCCCAGTCGATCGCGTTTTTCAAGACGCCGGGGATCGAGTGGTTGAACTCGGGCGCGCACAGCACAAGCCCGTCGGCCGCTTCGATATCGGCCAGCATCTGCTGCACCATCGGCGGCCGCTTGTCGCCCTCGAAATCCTGGTTGTAGAGCGGGATCGGCGACAGGTCGTAAACCGTGAAATCGGCGCGGTCGGCGAATTTCTCGGCGAGCGTCGCGAGGATCGCGTTGGAAAATGAGCCCGCGCGCAAGCTGCCCGACATGCCGATAAGGCTGACCTTTGCCATTGTTGGTTTATCCCCTGAGAAACTCGGCGACCCTCATAGCGAATGCCCCTCGCCAATAGCAACTGTCTCAAGCAGATTGCCGAAATGAGCTTGAAAGCTTCCCGCCGCGGTCTCGTGCCGCCCTTTATCGCGATGGACGTGCTGCGCGCCGCCAACGCGCGCGAGACGGCCGGCGAGCGGGTCATCCATCTCGAAGTCGGTCAGCCCGGCACCCCGGCGCCCGCTTCGGTGCTCGACGCGGCGCACCGCGCGCTCGCCGACAGCAAGATCGGCTATACCGACGCCTTGGGCATCGCCCCGCTGCGCGAGGCGATCGCCGCGCATTACCGCGAGCAGTACGGCGTCGCGGTCGACCCGGCGGAGATCGTCGCCACCACCGGCTCGTCGGCGGCGTTTCAGCTCGCTTTTCTCGCCGCGTTCGAGCCGGGCGACCGGGTCGCGCTGGCCGCGCCCGGCTATCCGGCCTACCGCAACATCCTCTCGGCGCTCGGCCTCGAAACCGTGCTGATCGAGGTCGGCGAGAACGCGCACTACCAGCCCAACCCGGAGCTGCTCGCCGACATCCCCGAACTCGCCGGCCTCATCGTCGCCAGCCCGGCCAACCCGACCGGCACGATGATCGCGCCCGCCGAGCTGCGACGCCTCGCCGATTATTGCCGCGAGCGCGGCATCCGCCTCGTGTCGGACGAGATCTATCACGGCATCGTCTATGAGGGCCGCGCCGAGACCGCGCGCGCCTTCGGACGGGATGCCGTCGTCATCAACTCGTTCTCGAAATATTACAGCATGACCGGGTGGAGGCTCGGCTGGATGCTGGTGCCGCCCGACCTCGCGCGTTCGGTCGAATGCCTGGCGCAGAATTTCTACATCTCGCCGCCGGCCTTGTCGCAATTGGCCGCGGTGCCGGCGTTCCGGTGCCGCGCCGAGCTCGACGGCCATGTCGCGCGCTACCGCGCCAACCGCGACCTGCTGATCGCGACGTTAAAGAAAGCAGGATTACCCCGCCTCGCGCCGGCTGACGGCGCGTTTTATCTTTACGCCGACGTCTCGGCGCTCACCCGCGACAGCGAAGCCTTCTGTCGCCAAATGCTCGCCGAGACCGGCGTCGCGACCACCCCCGGCCTCGATTTCGACCCGATCCACGGCAAGGATTGGTTGCGCCTCTCCTTCGCCGGCGCGACCGAAGACATCAAGGAAGCCGCCTCCCGCCTCGCCACTTGGCTGCCAAAACAGGGGTAACGGAAAGCCGTCATTGCGAGGCGCGCGTAGCGCGACGCGGCAATCTCGCGCGGAGGATGCGAAGGAATTCGGTGCGCAGCGCCTTAAACATCTTTACGCCATCCCGGCGAAAGCCGGACCCCATTTATCCGCCGCTCGAATGATTGAAGCATGGGCCCCGGCCTCCGCCGGAGTGGAACGCGTTGGGAACTGTCCAAGGCTCGCCACGCCTCGAAGGGCGCCCCCTCGGCGAAAAACCCCGGTGTCCTCGGCGGTAAAGCGTTCTCTTTCTTTACCGCGCCGCGGTCGCGCGCTTTTCGGGCCAGTTTTCCGGGTCGTGCAGGAAGCTCTGCACCTTGTCGTATTGCCCCGGCTCGAACCGGCCCATCTTTTCGGCGACCGCCGCCACGTCCCACCAGGTGGCGAGCGCGTGCAGCGTGATGCCCTCGGCGGCGAGGCTCGATTCGGTGTGCGGGAAGATGCCGTAATTGAAGATCACGAAAGTGTGGCTGATCTCGCCGCCGGCCTGGCGGATCGCCCGCACGAAATTGAGCTTCGAGGTGCCTTCGCTCGCCAGGTCCTCGACCAAGAGCACCCGCGCCGCGTCCTGCAGTCGGCCCTCGATCTGCGCGTTGCGGCCAAAGCCCTTGGCCTGCTTGCGCACGTAGATCATCGGCAGCGACAGCCGGTCGGCGATCCACGCGGCGAACGGGATGCCGGCGGTCTCGCCGCCGGCGATCGCGTCGAGCGCCTCGCAGCCGACGCGGCGCTCGATCAGGTCGGCGGCCATATCCATCAACTTGCGACGCGCACGCGGGAACGAGATCAGCCGCCGGCAATCGATATAGACCGGCGACAGCCGTCCCGAGGTGAAGGTGAACGGGTTGTCGGGCCGAAACAGCACGGCCTCGGTTTCGAGAAGGATGCGGGCGGTGATTTCGGCCGCGTCGATCTCGCTCGCTGTGCGATCGGGGTTCTGAGCTTTTGCCATGCGTCATCTTAACGGCAAACGAAGTGGGGTTGACAATCGATGTTCGAAGGAACAAATAAGGAACATTAAAAACAACCGCTCGCTCACCATGCCATCCGCGTCCCGTCTCGTCGATTTGCAAGAGCGCATCCGCCGCATCGAGCAGCCGAATGCCAGTCGCCATGGGGTGCTGCCGTTCGGAAGCGCGGCGCTCGACCGGGCGCTGCCGGGCGGCGGACTGGCGCTTGGCGCGATGCACGAAATCCTCGGCGCCGGGCCCGATGAGGAGGATGGCGCCGCGGCGGCGGGGTTCGTCGCCGGCATCGCCGGGCGGCTCGGTAGCGGGCTCCCTGGGAGGCTCGTGCTGTGGTGCCTGAAGCAACGCGATCTTTACGGGCCGGGGCTGGAAGCGCATGGACTCGACCCGGCGCGCATCGTCGTCGTCTGCGCCGCGCGTGACGACGATCTGCTGTGGGCGCTCGAAGAAGGACTGCGCACGCCCGATTCCCCTGGGGGCATCGCCGCAGTGGTCGGCGAGATCGGCCGGCTGCCGATGGTCGCCGGTCGCCGATTGCAGCTCGCCGCCGAGCGCTCCGGCATTCCCGCCTTTTTGCTGCGGCGCTGGCGCACCGGCGCGGAAGCGGCGAGCGAACGCCCCCGGCCGAGCGCGGCGATGACCCGCTGGCGGATCGCGCCGCTGCCGTCCTTGCCCAAGGCCGGCGAGCCGGGAATTGGCCGTCCGTGCTGGCGGGTCGAGCTGCTGCGCTGCCGCGGCGCCGAGGCAGCGGATTTGTCTTGGAATTTAGAGGTGGCCGATGAATCGGGTGTTGTACGTCTTCCTGACGAGCTGGCCGATCGACCGGCTGCGCCGCGCCGGCCTGCTGCCGAGCCTCGGACATGGCGGAAAGCCGGATAATAATCCCGCAGCCTCCAATATCCAACCACCCCGGCGAAGGCCGGGGCCCATCCCTGCCATAGGTCCCGGCCTGCGCGGGGATGGTAAGAACGAAGAAATTCCTTTCGCCACGGTGGTTACGGCAAATGGGCGGCAGCTCCTCGCCGCGGTGAGCCCGGCCGCCGCCGCCAAGGGTCTCGCGGCGGGGATGCCGCTCGCCGATGCGCTGTCGTTTCTGCCGGGGCTAGCGACCCGGCCGGCCGAGCCCGCCGAGGACAAAGCCGCGCTGCGCCGGTTGGCCGAATGGTGCACCCGCTACAGCCCGTGGACCGCACCCGATTTTTCCCAAGATGGGGGTGCCGACGGGGTCAAGCTCGAAATCGCCGGCTCGGCGCATCTGTGGGGTGGGGAGGCCGAGCTAGCCGCCGACCTGTCGCACCGCCTGGCGCGCCAGGGAATCGCGCATCGCCTGGCGATCGCCGACACGATCGGCGCCGCCTGGGGCGTCGCCCGCCATGCAAGCGAGGACGAGGCGGGTGCCGCGATTTGCTGCAGACCCGCTGCAGGAGCAGCAAATTTTATCGTCGCGCCCGGCGCCGCGCGCGAGGCGATCGCGCCGTTGCCGGTCGCGGCGCTGCGTCTCGACCCCGCGCTCGTCCAGGGCCTGCATCGCGTCGGCCTCAGGCAGGTTGGCGACATCATCAAAATGCCGCGCGACGCGCTCGCCCGGCGGTTCGGTGAGGAAATCGGTCGCCGGCTTGACGAGGCGCTCGGCGATTTGCCCGAGCCGCTATGCCCGCTCACCGAGGCGCCGACCCGCCGGGTGCGGCTCAGCTTCGCCGAGCCGATCGCCGACCCCGCCGACCTCGCCCTCGCCATCGAGCGGCTGACCCAGGACCTCGTCGCCCGCCTGGCGCGCGAGGGCATGGGCGTGCGCCGGCTCGACCTCGGCTTCCACCGCGTCGACGGCCGCGTCGAGCGCATCCGCATCGGCACCGCCCGGCCGAGCCGCGACCCCGCGCACCTCGCCCGGCTGCTGATCGGCAAGCTCGACACGGTCGACCCCGGATTCGGCATTGAGGACGCGATCCTCGCCGCCTTCGCGGTCGAGAATTTGCCGGCTGAGCAACCCCTTCTCCCCGCTGGCGGGGAGAGAGCCTGCCCCGGACTTGATCCGGGGGTCGGGGTGAGGGGCGGACACGGCTCGGATATCGCCCCGCTCTTCGACCGCATCGGCGCCCAACTCGGCCTCGACGCGCTCGCCCGCCCCGAAGCGCGCGAAAGCCACATCCCGGAGCGCGCATCGGTGGCCGTTCCAATCGGTGAAAGCTCCGCCATTAAAGAACCCCCTCGCCCCCCATTGGGGGGAGAGGGCAGGGTGAGGGGGGCAGGCAAGGCCGGCGCCGACCCTCACCCGGCCGCCGCTGACGCGACGGCCACCCTCTCCCGCATTGTGGGAGAGGGGTTACGAAAACCACCCCGTCCCGTGCGGCTCTTCGCGCCGCCCGAGCCGATCGAGGCATTCTGGGTGCTGCCCGACGACCCGCCGTTCCGCTTCACCTGGCGGCGGCAGGTGCATCGCGTCGCCCAGGCTGACGGCGCCGAGCGCATCGCCGAGGAATGGTGGCGGCCGGATGGGCAACTGGTCGACGCCGCCGGCAACCCCGATGCGATCCGCGACTATTACCGGGTCGAGGACGAGACCGGCCGGCGCTTCTGGCTGTTCCGCGCCGGACTGCCGGGCGACCCGCCCCCGCGCTGGTTTGTCCATGGGCTCTTTGCTTAAAGCCCAAACAGCATTCCTCCACTCGTCGCCCCCACGAAGGCGGGGCCCAGGGGCAACCGTTCCGTCACTCGCCCTGGGTTCCTCTCCGGGCTTGACCCGGGGATCCCGCGGGAATGACGAAAGAAAGTGATTTTGATAATGCCTGAGCTTCCCCCCAAAGAATTCGAGAAGCTGTCGCGCACGATCGGCGACGGCGGCGGCCTGCGCTTTGGCGGCAAGGAACGGCGCAAGGCGAGCGGCGGCAGTCGCGACCTGTTTGCGCCCCCTGCCGCCCTCGATTACGCCGAGCTGCAGGTCACCAGCAATTTCTCGTTCCTGCGCGGCGCCTCGCACCCGGACGAGCTGGTGCAGCAGGCGGCGGCGCTCGGCCTCAAGGCGATCGCGATCACCGACCGCAACAGCCTCGCCGGCATCGTCCGCGCGCATCAGGCGGCGCGGGAGGTTGGCATCCGCCTCGTGGTCGGCGCGCGGCTCGATCTCCGGGACGGTATGAGCCTCCTTGCTTTTCCCGAGGACCGCGCCGCCTATGGCCGGCTGACGACGCTGCTCACCCTCGGCAAGCGCCGCGCGCCCAAGGGCGAATGCCATCTTGATTACGCCGACGTCGCCGCCCATGGCGAAGGCCTCGTGGTCGCACTGCTGCCGCCCGATTATGTCGACCGGGTCAGCCTCGCGCGGCATCGCGAACGGGCGCGCCGCGTCGCGTCGGATTTTCCCGGCCGCGCCTATCTCGTCGCGCATCATCTCTATCGCGGCGACGATGCGCGGCGCATCGTCCGTCTGGCGCGCATCGCCGAGGCGGCCGGCCTCAAACTGCTCGCCACCGGCGACGTGCTCTACCACGCCCCCGAGCGGCGGCCGCTGCAGGATGTCGTGACCTGCATCCGCGAGCATTGCACGATTGCCGAGGCGGGGTTCCGCCTCGCGGCCAACGCCGAGCGCCATCTGAAGCCGGCCGTCGAGATGGCGCGCCTCTTCCGCGGCCCAATGGGAGTTCCGGGGGCGGCGCTCGCGGCGAGTGTCGAGATCGCCGAGCGCTGCCGCTTCAGCCTCGGCGAGCTGCGCTACGAATATCCCGAAGTCCCAGTCCCGCCCGGCATGACCCCGCAGCAGCGCCTCACGCAACTGGCCTGGGAGGGCGCTGTCGAGAAATTCGGCTGCAAAACCGGCAATGCATCCTTCGAGACGATCGCTTCGCGATCTCCTCAGGATGACGACTTATTTGGATGGCATGAAAAAAACCGTCATCCTGAGGAACGCCCACCGGGCGCGTCTCGAAGGACGCAGCGCTCCGAGATTCCGCTCGACCTTTCAGTCATCTCCACCGCCATCCGCGCGCGCATCGAGCACGAGCTGGCGCTGATCGAGCGGCTCGATTACGCGCGCTATTTCATCACCGTCCACGACATCGTCACCTTTGCCCGGAGCCGGGATATCCTCTGCCAGGGGCGCGGCTCGGCGGCCAATTCGGTGGTGTGCTATTGCCTCGGCATCACCTCGGTCAGCCCCGAGAAGATCGATGTGCTGTTCGAGCGCTTCATCAGCGCCGCGCGCGGCGAGCCGCCCGATATCGACGTCGATTTCGAGCACGAGCGGCGCGAGGAGGTGATCCAGTACGTCTATCAGCGCTATGGCCGCGACCATGCCGGGCTCGCCGCGACGCTGATCACCTACCGCTCGCGCGGCGCGATCCGCGAGGTCGGCAAGGTGATGGGGCTGTCGGGCGATGTCGTCGCCGCACTGTCCGGCATGGTGTGGGGCTGGTCGAGCGAGCGGCTGCGCGACGAGCGCGTGCGCGAGGCCGGGCTCGACCCCGCCGACCGCAATTTGCGCATGGCGCTCGACCTCGCCGGCGCGCTGATCGGCTTCCCGCGGCATCTGTCGCAGCATGTCGGCGGGTTCGTCATCACCCGCGGGCCGCTCTCCGAGCTGGTGCCGATCGAGAACGCCGCGATGGAGGACCGCACCGTCATCGAATGGGACAAGGACGACCTCGACGCGCTCAATATTCTGAAAATCGACATCCTCGCGCTCGGCATGCTGACCTGCGTGCGCAAGGCGTTCGACCTCCTCACCCGGCACAAGGGCGAGGCCTATGAGCTGGCGACGATCCCGCCCGAGCGGCCCGAGGTCTACGACATGCTGTCAAAGGCCGATTCGATCGGCGTCTTCCAGGTCGAGAGCCGCGCCCAGATGTCGATGCTGCCGCGGCTCAAGCCCAAAGAATTCTACGATCTGGTGATCGAGGTCGCGATCGTCCGGCCGGGGCCGATCCAGGGCGACATGGTCCATCCCTATCTGCGCCGCCGCAACGGCATCGAGCCAATCAACTGCCCCCCCGGGCTGCGGCACGTGCTGGAAAAGACCAAGGGCGTGCCGCTGTTCCAGGAACAGGCGATGCAGATCGCCATCGACGGGGCGGGGTTCACCCCCGACGAGGCCGATCAGTTGCGCCGCTCGATGGCGAGCTTCCGGCGCAACGGCGACATCGAGAAATTCCGGGGCAAGTTCCTCGACGGTATGACCGCCAATGGTTACGAGCACGATTTCGCCGAGCGCTGCTTCAGCCAGATCGAGGGCTTCGGCACCTATGGCTTTCCGGAAAGCCACGCGGCGAGCTTTTCGCTGCTGGTCTACGTTTCGGCCTGGATCAAATGCTTCCACCCCGAAATCTTCGCCTGCTCGCTGCTCAATTCGCAGCCGATGGGGTTCTACCAGCCGGCGCAGATCGTCCGCGACGCACGCGAGCACGGCGTCACGGTGCTGCCGGTCGACGTCAACCACAGCGACTGGGATTGCACGCTGGAGCAAATTCCCTCTCCGCCCATTGGGGGGAGAGGGAGGGGCCCATCGCGGGGCGATGGGAGGGTGAGGTGGGAATGCTCGAACGCTTCTGGAATCCCCCACCTCACCCCGACCCTCTCCGCCCCCGGGGGCGGAGAGGAAGGTATCGTACCGTTCGTCCTCCGCCTCGGGTTCCGCCAGATCAAGGGGTTCTCCGAGAGTGATGCCGAGCGCCTTGTCGACGCGCGCGGCCAGGGTTACGAGAGCACCGAGGCGTTGTGGCGCCAGAGCGGCCTCGGCCGGCTCGCGCTCGAACGCCTCGCCGCGGCCGACGCGCTGCGCTCGCTGACGCTCGACCGACGCCAGGGCCTATGGGCGCTGAAGGCGCTGGGCGAAGCCCCGCTGCCGCTGTTCGCCGCCGCACCAAGCCCCTCTCCCGCAATGCGGGAGAGGGAGGGGCCCGGCGCGCAGCGCTGGGAGGGTGAGGGTCGGAGCGCGCAAACCCTCACCCGTCTCGCGCCTGTGGGCGCTCGCCACCCTCTCCCGCCAGCGGGAGAGGGGAGTGAAGCTCACGCCGCCACACTCCTCCCGCCGATGCCGTTGGGTGAGCAGGTCGTCGAGGATTATGCCAGCACGAGCCTCAGCCTGAAGCGTCATCCACTCGCTTTCCTGCGCGGCGAATTGAAGGAAGACGGCATCGTCACCGCCGCCGAACTGATGACCCTGCCGGTTGAGCGCCGCGTCCAGGTCGGCGGCCTGGTGCTGATCCGCCAGCGCCCCGGCAGCGCCAAGGGCGTCATCTTCATCACCCTCGAGGACGAGACCGGGGTCGCCAATCTGATCATCTGGCCGCCGATCCTCGAGCGCTTTCGCCGCGTCGTGCTCGGTGCCACCCTGCTTTACTGCCGCGGCCGGCTGCAGCGCGAGGAAGGCGTCATCCACGTCGTCGCCGACGAACTGCGCGACTTCACCCCGCGCCTCAGAACCCTGCGCGAGCGCGACGGGGTCAACCATGATTTAAATGCGCCGCCGCACCGCTCGCCGCTCAACCTCCCCGAACGCGTCCCCGGCTATCGCGCGCGCGACTTCTACGAGCCCCTCATCAACATCCACAGCCGCGATTTCCGCTGAATCCGTCATTGCGAGCGCAGCGAAGCAATCTCCCACCGCCTTGGCCCGCTCCGCACGAGATTGCTGCGTCGCGCTTTGCGCTCCTCGCAATGGCGCTAACGGAAGCCCAAATCATGCGGCATGAGCCTCGTCTTCGCTGATCCGCCGCCCCCCGAGACAAGGCGGCGCGCGGCGATCGCGGCGGCCAACCGGCGCGACGAGGCCGAAGCCGACGCGCTGATCCTCGCCGCCGCCAAGCTCTCGCCGGATGCCGACCGGCGCATCCGCGAGACCGCGCACCGGCTTGTCGCGCGGGTGCGCGAGCAGGGCCCGGCGCGCGGCGGCATCGACGCCTTCCTCCATGAATACCGGCTGTCGACGCCGGAAGGCGTCGCGCTGATGTGCCTCGCCGAGGCGCTGCTGCGCATCCCCGACAGCGACACGATCGACCGGCTGATCCGCGACAAGATCGGCGGCGCCGACTGGCAGAGCCATCTCGGCCATTCCGAATCGGTCTTCGTCAACGCCTCGACCTGGGCGCTGATGCTGACCGGACGGCTGCTGCGCCCCGAGAACTCTGGCCAGGACGCGCCGCACGATCTCGGCCATGCGGTGCAGCGCTTCGTGGCGCGCTCGGGCGAGCCGGTGGTGCGCCAGGCAGTGCTCGCGGCGATGCGCATTCTGGGCCGGCAATTCGTCATGGGCCGCACGATCGAGGAAGCGCTGGAGCGCGCCCGTGGCTCCGAGCACCGCGCCTATCGCCATTCCTATGACATGCTCGGCGAGGCCGCGCGCACCGCGGCGGACTCCGAGCGGTACTACACCGCCTATGCCGGCGCGATCGCCGCGATCGGCAGCGCCGCCAGAGGCCGCGCCATCGAAGACGCGCCCGGCATCTCGGTCAAATTGTCGGCGCTGCACCCGCGCTACGAAGCGGCACAGCGCGAGCGGGCGATGCGGGAACTGCTGCCGCGCGTTGCCGACCTCGCCGAAAAGGCGCGCGACGCCGGGATCGGCCTCACGGTCGACGCCGAGGAGGCCGACCGGCTCGACCTGTCGCTCGACCTGTTCGAGGCGCTGGCCGGCATGAAGTCGCTCGACGGCTGGGATGGGCTCGGCCTCGCGGTGCAGGCCTATCAGAAGCGGGCGCCGGCGGTGATCGACTGGCTCGCCGACCTCGCCGCGCGCACAAGCCGTCGGCTGATGGTGCGGCTGGTCAAGGGCGCTTATTGGGACAGCGAGATCAAACGCGCCCAGGAGCGCGGCCTCGCCACCTACCCGGTCTACACCCGCAAGGTCGCGACCGATGTCTCGTATCTCGCTTGCGCCCGGCGGCTGTTCGCGGCCGGCGGCGCGGCGTGCTATCCGCAATTCGCGACGCACAATGCGCACACCGTCGCCGCGGTGCTGGAGTTCGCCGGCGGGCGAAAAGATTGGGAGTTCCAGCGCCTGCACGGCATGGGCGAGGCGCTGCACGACCAGGTCCTGACGATAGGCCTGCCGTGCCGGGTCTACGCGCCGGTCGGCAGCCACGAAGACCTGCTCGCCTATCTGGTGCGGCGGCTGCTGGAAAACGGCGCCAACGCTTCGTTCGTCAACCGCATTGTCGACGAGCGCCAGCCGATCGACGCGATAGTTGCCGACCCAGTCGCGGCGCTGGCCCAGACCGAACCCAAGGCTCACCCAAACATCCCCTTGCCGCGCGATCTCTATCGGCCGGAGCGGGTAAATTCGGCCGGCATCGATTTCGCGGACCGTGAGGCGCTCGGCGAGTTGCGCGATGGGCTGGCTCAGGCTCTGGCGATCCCGGCTTCCGCCTGCCCGATCGTCGCCGGCGAAGAAATCTCCGGCGCGGGCGAGCCGGTCTTCGACCCGGCCGACCGGCGACGGCAGATCGGCACGGTGGTCACCGCTGACACCGAGCATGTCGAGGCGGCGCTCGCCGCGGCATCCCGCGCCGCGCTCGACTGGGACCGCACCCCGGCCATGGAGCGCGCCGCGATCCTCGACCGCGCCGCCGATCTCTACGGGCGTGACCGCTATGCGCTGATGGCGCTGATCATCCGCGAGGGCGGCCGCACCATCCCAGCTGCGCTGTCGGAGGTGCGCGAGGCGACCGATTACCTTCGCTATTACGCGGCGCGCGCCCGCGCCGATTTCGCCGAGCCGCTGCCGCTGCCTGGCCCGACCGGCGAGCGCAACCGCATCGCCCTGCATGGCCGCGGCGTTTTCGCCTGCATCTCGCCGTGGAACTTCCCGCTGGCGATCTTTACCGGGCAGATCGCAGCGGCGCTCGCCGCCGGCAACGCGGTCATTGCCAAGCCGGCGGAACAGACTCCGCTCATCGCCGCCGCCGCGCTGCACCGGCTGCACCAAGCAGGCATTCCCGGCGACGTGCTGCACCTCTTGCCCGGCAGCGGCGAGACGGTTGGTGCGGCACTCACGGCCGACAAGCGCATCGCCGGCGTCGCGTTCACCGGCTCGACCGACACGGCACGCGCGATCAACCTGGCGCTCGCCCGGCGCAACGGGCCGATCGTGCCGCTGATTGCCGAGACCGGCGGGCAGAACGCGATGATCGTCGATTCGTCGGCGCTGCCCGAGCAGGTGGTGGCCGACGCGTTGATTTCGGCCTTCGACAGCGCCGGGCAGCGCTGCTCGGCGCTGCGCCTGCTTTATGTGCAAGACGACATCGCGCCGCGTCTGCTGCCGCTGCTCGCCGGGGCGATGGCCGAGCTGTCGATCGGCGACCCGGCGCTGATCGCGACCGATGTCGGCCCAGTCATCGACGAAGCGGCGCGAGCCGCGCTCGAAACCCACGCCAAGCGCATGAGCCGCGAGGGCCGCCTCCTGTATCACTGCGCGCTGCCGCCGGGCACCGAGCACGGCATGTTTTTTGTGCCGCGCGCCTTCGAGATCGACAGCGCCAGCCGGCTCACCGGCGAGGTGTTCGGCCCGATCCTGCATGTGATCCGCTGGCGCGCCGACCGGCTCCACCGGGTCATCGACGAGATCGGCGCGACCGGGTTCGGGCTGACCCTCGGCATCCACAGCCGAATCGACGACACCGCGCGGCGCGTTCTCGACCGGCTCGGCGTCGGCAATTCCTATGTCAACCGCAACATGATCGGCGCGGTGGTCGGGGTGCAGCCGTTCGGCGGCGAGCGGCTCTCGGGCACCGGCCCCAAGGCCGGCGGGCCGCGCTACCTCTATCGGTTCGCGACCGAGCGCACCGTCTCGACCGACACCACCGCCTCGGGCGGCAATGCGACGCTGTTGTCCTTGAACGAGGGACGTTGACCCACGCGCTCGCCCCGGCCTCAATACAAGACCCGACGAACAAGGTGACGCGATGCCCGACCAGCCCGCCATGCCGCTTGCCCGCTTCAAGGTGCTCGACCTGACCCGCGTCCGCGCTGGGCCGACCTGCGTGCGCCAGCTGGCCGATTGGGGCGCGCAGGTGATCAAGATCGAGGCGCCGCCCTCGCCCGGCGAAGGGCTGGGCGGCCCGCGCCTCGGCCCCGATTTCCAAAACCTGCATCGCAACAAGCGCAGCCTGACGCTCGACCTCAAATCGCCGGACGGGCTGGAAATCTTCCGCAAGCTGGTGCGCGACGCCGATGTCGTGGTCGAAAACTACCGGCCCGACGTCAAGGAGCGGCTCGGCATCGATTACCAGGCGCTGAAGCCGATCAACCCGCGTCTCGTCTATGCCAGCATCTCCGGCTTTGGCCAGAGCGGCCCCTATCGCGACCGGCCGGGTTTCGACCAGATCGCCCAAGGCATGGGCGGGCTGATGTCGATCACCGGGCTGTCCGGTCAGGGGCCGGTGCGGGTCGGCATCCCGGTCGCCGACCTGTCGGCGGGCATCTTCACCGCCATGGGCATCCTCGTCGCGCTGCTCGAACGCGAGGTGTCGGGCGAGGGCCAGTGGGTCGAAAGCTCGCTGCTCGCGGCGCAGATCGCCATGCTCGACTTCCAGGGCGCGCGCTGGACGATCGCGCACGAGGTGCCGGAGCAGGCAGGCAACGACCATCCGACCAGCATCCCCACCGGCGTGTTCCAGACCAGCGACGGCTATATCAACATAGCCTCGGCCGGCGACGAGATTTTTGGCCGCTTCTGCCGCGCGATCGACCGTACCAACCTCGCCGAGCACCCGGACTACAAGACCGGGCGGGCGCGGTCGGACAACCGCAAGGCCTTGAACGCGGCGATCGAGGCCGTCACCAAAACCGACACCAGCGCCGCCTGGATCGACCGGCTCAACAACGCCGGCGTGCCGTCGGGCCCGATCTATAAGATGAACGAGGTCTTCGCCGATCCGCAGGTCAAGCATCTCGGCATCGCTCAGACGGTGCACCACAAGCAGCTCGGCGACATCGAGCTGATCGGCCAGGCGGTGACGCTCTCCCGCACCCCCAGCCGGCTGAAGACCGCCAGCCCCAACGCCGGCGAGCACACCGACGCGATCCTCGGCGAGCTCGGCTATAGCGCCGGCGACATTGCCCGGCTCAGGGAGAAAAGCGTGGTGTGACCTACACCCGCGCCGGGTCGCGCGGGTCGAAACGCTGCAGCAACGCGTCGCCCAGGAGATTGCAGGCAATCACGGTCAGAAAGATCATCGCGCCCGGATAGACCGCCAGCAGCGGCGACGACGAGGTTAGCTCCTCGGCGTTCGACAGCATGCTGCCCCAACTGGTCAGCGGCGGCTGCACGCCGAGCCCCAGAAAGCTCAGCACCGATTCCAGAAGGATGATGTCACCGACCGACAATGTCGTCGCCACCACCAGCGGCGCCATCACGTTGGGGAGGATATGGCGCCACAAAATATGCGGTACGCCGGCGCCGAGGCTCTGCGCCGCGCGCACGAAATCGCGGCGCTTTGTTACCAGCGTTGCGCCGCGCACCAACCGCGCCGCCGTCGTCCACACCACCAGCACGGCCAGCACGACGATACGCACGAGGCTGATCCCCGGCGCGTCCGCCAGCCCTTGCGAAATCCCGATCTTGTGCAGGTCGAGCGCCGCCAGCACGATTAGCAGCGGCAGCAGCGGCAGCGCGATCACCCCGTCCGCCAGGCGCATCAGCACCCGGTCGGTCCAGCCGCCGAGATAGCCGGCGGTGAGGCCCACCGCCGTGCCGACCATCGCGGCAGCGAGCGCCGCCGCGATGCCGATGGTCAGCGAGACGCGCCCGCCCTCCATCAGCCGCAGCATCAGATCGCGGCCCAATTCATCGGTGCCGAGCGGGTGCGCCGCCGACGGCCCGGCGAACCGATGCAGCAGGTCGACGGCGGCCGGGTTGGCTCCGATCAGATGGGCGACAAGCGGCCCGGCGAGCGATGCCGCGGCAATAAGCGCGAGCAGAAACGCCGGCAGTTTCACCGATCGCTCACCGGTAACTCACCCTGGGGTCGAGCCAGGCATAGGCAAGGTCGGCCCCGAGGTTGGCGAGCATCGTCACCGCGGTCGCCAGGAGCAGCGCGGCGAGCGCGAGATTGTAGTCGTTGCCCATCACCGCGTCGAAGATCAGCTTGCCCATGCCGGGATAGGCAAACATCTCCTCGGTGACGAGCGCACCCGACACCAGCGTCCCGAACGACAACGCGAGGATCGTCGCGACGGGCACCATGGCGCCGCGCAGCGCGTGTCGCCACACGACTCGCGCCTCGCTCGCCCCCTTGGCTCGCGCCGTGCGGATGTGGTCTTGGCCGAGCGCATCGCGCATCGCCGCGCGGACATAGCGCGTGTAGCCGCCAATGCTGGCGATGACCAGCGTCGCCACCGGCAGTATGAGGTGCTGCAGCCGATCGGCCAGACCGCCCGTCTCGCCGCCTCCCATGCCGCTCGCCGGCAGCCAGCCGAGCCCTTCCGCGAAGATCAGGATCAGGATCAGCGCCAGCCAGAAGGTCGGCAGCGACACCCCGGCAAAGCAGGCGAGATTGACCGCGCCATCGAGCCGGCTGCGTGGCCGGCGCGCCGCCGCGATGCCGAGGCCGAGCGAGGCGGCGAAGGCGATCACGAAGCTCGATCCCATGAGGATCAGCGAGTTACCCAGCCGGGGCAGCAAGGTCGCCGCGACCGGCGTCAGGAACAGCCGAGAATAGCCGAGATCGCCTTGCAGCGCCGCCCGCGCCCAAGCGAGATAGCGTTCGATGAGTGGCCGATCGACACCGTAGAGCATCTTGAGCCGCGCCACGTCGGCCGAGGTCAGATGCGGGTCGGCGCCCAGCATCAGGTCGATCGGGTCGCCCGGCATCAGCCCGATCAGCGCATAGATCACGAACGACATCAGCACCAGCATCGCCGCGATCTCGACGAGGCGGATGGCGGTAAAGCGGATCACTATTCTTCGCCTTCCCCGCGAAAGCGGGGGCCCAGGAGCAAGCAACCCGGCGTTTGCCCTAGATCCCCGTTTTCGCGGGGATGACGGCCGAACGAGTTCGGCCGTCACTTCGTCTCGCCCCAATCGGTCGACCACAGCGTCGTCGGATATTGGTTGCCGGTCGGTCGCACGCCGCTCAGCCATTTGGGCAGTATGTACGCGTCCGAGCGGAAATAGAGCGGCAGCGAGGGCAGGTCGGTCGCGTAAAGCTGTTGCGCCTGGGCCCATAGCGCCTTGCGCTTGTCGTGATCGAACTCGACCTCGAGCGCGTCGATCAGGCGGTCCATCTCGGGGTTCTTGTAATCGGGCAGGTTTTCGCCGGCGTATCCGTTGGTCTCGGTCGGCACCTCATTGGAGCGGAAGATCGAACGCGGCGAGTTTTCCGGCGCGCTCATCCAGGCATACATCGCCAGGTCGAAATGGCGATGCGGCAAAGTCTCGCCAAACAGCACGCGCGCCGGCTCGTTATGGATACGGACATCGACACCGATTTCCTTCCACTGGCTTTGCAGCACCTGCTCGACCAACTCGCGCGAACGATTGCCGGCGGTGGTCGCGAGCTCGAAGGACAGGATCTTGCCGTCGCTGTTCTTGCGCGACCCGCCGGCCTGCGCGTGCCAGCCCGCTTCTTCAAGCAGCTCTTTGGCGCGCGCCGGATCGTAAGGATATTTGGGGACGTCGTCGGTGTAGCCGGCGTCGAGCGGCTCGACAAAACTGTCGGCGACTGCCTGCTTGCCGGCGAACAGCGTCTTGACCAACGTCGCGCGGTCGATGCCCCTGAGCAGCGCCTCGCGCACCCGCCGGTCGGCAAGGGCCGGGTTGTCGAGATTGCAATCGACATGCTCGAAGGTCAGGCCCGGCTTGTAGATGACGTTGTAGTCGCGGCCGTGCCGCTGATCGAAGGCCAGCGCCTCGTCCAGCGGCAAACCGACCTCGCCGGCGATCATGTCGATCGTGCCCGAGAGCAGATTGGCTTCGAGCGCCGCCGAGTTCTCGATCGCCCGGATGGTGATTCGCTTGAAATAGGGTGCCGGCCCCGCCCAATGCGGGTTCGGCTCGAGCACGATATGCGAGCCCGCCACAAACTCGCTGACCCGGTAGGGGCCATTGTAGAGACCGGGATTGGTCGGGTCGGTGGCGTAGAGCGTGCGGACCTTGTATTGCGCCGGATCGGCAAAGGCGGCGCGCTCGAGATGCGCCGGCAGCAGCACGAAGTCGTCGATCGCCGCGTAATTGAAGGACAGCCGGTCCCAATGGAGCGTGAATGTCCTGTCGTCCTTGACGTCGACGCCGAGGATTTCCCGGTACATCTCGGCATTTGCGACCGCGCTCTGTTTGTTGCGGCCGAATTCGTAGGTGAACTCGACATCGTCGGTGGTGACCGGAACGCCGTCGGTCCACATCGCGTCGGGGCGGATCGTGTAGGTGAGGTCGACCCCCATCTTGCTATCGGGCAACTGGGTCTTGACTGCGCGCCCGTTCTCGAAAGACGGGAGTTCGGTGCACAGCAGGCAGACGAGTTTCCAGTCGGCGTCGAACACAGTGAACGGCCGCAGCACGAAGCCCAGCACGTAGCTCTTCGCCGCCACGGCCTCAAGATCCGGGTTAAGCGCCGGCGGAAACTGCGAGATCCCGATCGTCAGTTGGTCGTGAGCCATGGCCGGCGCCCAGGGCAAGACGAGCGCGAAGAGCGCCACCGCAAACCATCGCCGCGAACGCCATCGAGGCGCGCTCGCCAGCCGGCATTCGCGAGAAACGTCAGTTGCGTGCATCGGCCGCGTCCCAAGTGCTTGAAACTTGGTTATAGTGGGACATAATATCCGGCGCCGGTGGGGTCGGATACGCGACACGAAGGGTTGCGTGTTCGTCGGAACGAAACAACGGGTGCGTTGTTTCAACCGAAGACTCGCCGCCCTCAGGAAGAGCACGCCGTAGCCAGTAGTGTCGAACCCGGAACTGCCACAGAGGACAACAAGCATGAAACATCTCTTGACTGGCGTCGCCATGGCCGCGGCCCTCGCGATCGCCGCCCCGGTTTGGGCGCAGAATGCCCCATCGTCTTCCGCCCCTCCAGCGGCTCCGGCGGCGCCGGCCGCTCCGGCGAAGCCGATGGCCGCCAAGCCGATGGCCGCCAAGCCAATGGCCGCCAAGCCGATGGCCGCGAAAATGCCGATGGCCGCGAAAATGCCGATGCATCATCGTCACCATTGGCGTCACCGGATGAACGCAGGCGATTCGATGACCGAGCAGCTCAATCAGCAAGAGCTGCAGCGCATCACGGGCGGCGGGGCCCCCGCGCCCGCGTCGATGAACCCAGGCGGCAACAACCCGACCAGCGGCGCGGCCGGCCCGTTCGCGCCGAGCGGTTCCGCTCCGCCGCCGCCGGCTCAGAAGTAACTTCGATCTCGACATTGTCGACGAAGCGCAAGGGGGCCTCTGGCCCCCTTGTTGCGTTTCTGCGCTACCGCGCACACAACAAATAACAGGCACGAATTATTCGGCTTAGTTCAATTAACTAAACTTTTACCATAATAACTCAAGTTTATCAGATGATTTGCACCCAACGATATTAAGAAATTTTCAAACAACAATTTCGGGATATTCCAGCTAATAGCTCTTGCCAGGGCGGAGCCGTTCAGACTCCTTTAATTGGCCGGGCAATAGGCTCCAGCCAATGTCTGGAAATCACTATTAGTCGTCATGGCCCCAAAGACCAGCCCTGACCCGGAAGCCCTCATTCCGGAGTGGATAGCCCGGTTTGTCGCCGACATTCCGTCCGCCGTCGCCCTGTTCGACCGCGAAATGCGCTATGTCGCGGCCAACAATCGCTGGCTCAACGCCTTTGGCGTCGTCGGCGAAGGCGTGATCGGCCAGTACCACGAACAGATCGATCCGGCCAGCGCCACGATGCTTCACAATCTGCATCGCCGCGCGCTTGCCGGCGAGACGGTGGAAGCCTCCCTCGGCGACGATGATGCGCTGACGGAAGGCGCCAGCCACCGCATTATCGGAGTTCGGCCGCACCACGACCGCGACGGGACGATTGTCGGCGTCGTCGCGACGGTGCACGAGGCGCTCGCCTTTGCCACCGAGAAATCGCTGCAATATGCCACCGATGCGCTAACCGGCCTCGCCGGTCGCCATTGCTTCATGAAACGGGTGCGCGCCGCCGTGGCGCCCGAATCCGGCCCGCGCCGGCCGGCGGCGATTTTTCTGCTCGACATCGACAATTTCAAAGGCGTCAACGATTTGCACGGCGCCAGCATCGGCGACGAAGTGCTGCGGGTGATCGCCAACCGTCTGCTCGCCAGCACCCGGTCGCGGCCGCTGCCGGCGGCGCGCAGCGGCAAGCCGGCGGCGACCCAACGCTCCGACATGGTCGCGCGGCTCGGCGCCGACGAATTCGCGATCATCCTCGGCAATCCGACGCCAAGTCTTGGCGACGCCGACGCCTTTGCCCGCCGGCTGCTGCAGTTGGCGGTAAGCCCGGTGCTGATCGGCGAGCAGCGGGTCCGACTCTCGGCGAATCTCGGCTATATCGTCACCACCGAAGCGCACCGCACGGAAGACGACGCGATGCGCGATCTCGACGCCGCGCTGCAGGAAGCCAAGCAACGCGGTCCGAACTCCGCCAAGTCATGGGAGCCGGCGCTGACCAGCAATGTCGGCCGGCGTCTGGCGCTCCTCGACCAGTTGCGCGCCGCGCTCGACGAGAACCAGTTCGTGCTCCACTACCAGCCGATCCTGCGCCTCGACGATGGCCATGTGATCGGCGCCGAGGCGCTGCTGCGCTGGAACCATCCGAGCGACGGCCTCGTCGCGCCCGCCGCGTTCCTGCCGGTCCTCGAGGAGACCGGGCTGATCGTCCCGGTCGGCTGCTGGGTGCTGCGCGAGACGGTGCGGCAGATGCAGGTCTGGCAGATGCTTTACGGTCGCGACCTCTTGGATTGGGTCAGCGTCAATGTCTCGGCGCGTCAGTTCAACGATCCGTCGGTGCTGCTGGCCACCCTTGCCGAAATTCGCGATAGCGGCTTCCCACTGTCACGGCTCAAGATCGAGATCACCGAATCGGCCGTGATGCGCAATCCGCAGGTGACGCGTTCGGTGCTGACCGAGCTCCAGGAACTCGGCATCCGCATCGCCATCGACGATTTCGGCACGGGCTATTCGGCGCTCGGCGCTTTGCGTGACTACCAGGTCGACACAATCAAGATCGATCGCGGCTTTACCGGCGCGATCGAGGCCCCCGACGGCAAGGAGCTGGTGCTGGCAATGCTCAAGATTGCCCGTATCTACGGCGCCGATGTCGTCGCCGAAGGGGTCGAGACGATGGCGCAGCGCGACATCCTGCGGCGCAGCGGCTGCGGCTATGCCCAGGGCTATTTATTCGCCAAGCCGATGGACGGCAGCTTCTTTGGCGCCTTCGCGCTTACCCACCTGGTCGAGACCGGCGACGCCGCGGACTAACGCTCTGGCTCGTTGCTCGCCGCGACGTTACGGAGGCGCGCGACGCGGTCCATCTCGTCGAGCAAGTCGTGCAGGACCTGGTCGGCGGTATACGACATCTTGGTAAAAGCGCGCAAAAAATTGTCGGTACGCGGCAGCTGGAACAGCGTCTCGTCACCCTCGCTGCGGCTCGTCGCGGCGATCGACATGACGGCCTCGTAGGGCTGGATCACCAGCTCCTTCAGCGTCTTGCCCGGCCCGGTCACGTATTCGACGACGCGGCAGCGCCCGCCCTCGGCGGTCGGCGAGGTAATGGTCATGCGATACGCCGCGCGCGTGGTCGCCGCCTCAAGCAGCGCGCGGGTGAAAGGCCGCAAAAAACTCTCGTCAAAGCCAAGCAGCGCCGTCGCCCGGTCGCCGTTAACCCCGGAGCGCATCTCCAGCGTCGTCCACAGCGAGGCGCGGCCCTGAAAGTAATCAGCAGAAGCGAGGTCCAGGTTGATCGCGTCGATCGGCATCGGCGCCGCCGCCGATTTCGCCGAAAGGAAGGCGAAACAAGCCGGTTCGCGCTTCAGGGAAATATTGGTCGTCGCCTCGAGGTTGCGATCGCTGATCGCCGGGCTGTCAGTCATGGCGGCCTCATCGAGGGGAAGGGGGCGGCAAACGCCGCACACCGCGATTGTCACGTATTGTTACGAGCCGGTTACTTTCTGTCAAAGCCGGTTGCGAATGACCATATGCGTGCGGCCTTTGGCCGCGCGAATGCTACGCCAGCCGGCGGCCTGGCGGTTCATCCACGCGCGGCGCGCTCGCTTAACCCCGGCACTGCGCGCTCGATGGCCTCTTCGGCGGCAAACCATTGCGCCTCGGCCTCGGCGATGCGGCGAACGAGGTCGCCGCGGCGCCTGAGCGCGTCGGCCAGCGCCGCGCCGCCGCCAAACGCGGCCGGCGCGGCGAGCTCGCGGTCGAGCGCCTGCTGTTCGGCGGCAAGCTGCGCGACTTTGGCCTCGGCCTGCCGCGATTGGCGGCGCAGCGGTTCGAGCGCGAGCCGCGCCTGCGCCGCCTCGCGGCGGGCGAGCCGCTTCGGGTCGCGCTCGGCCGGGCGAGCGACTTTTTCCTCCTCCGCCGCGTCGCGTTCCTCAAGCCGAGCGCGATAGGCGTCGAGATCGCCACCGAACGGCTTGACGGTGCCGTTCTCGACCAGCCACAGCCGGTCGGCGACCAGTTCGATGAGGTGCCAGTCATGGCTCACCAGCACCACCGCGCCGGTATAGTCGGCCAGCGCCTCGACCAGGCTTTCGCGGGTTTCCATGTCGAGGTGGTTGGTCGGCTCGTCGAGGATCAGCAGCGCCGGCGAATCGTGCGTGACCAGCGCCAAATTCAGCCGGGCGCGCTCGCCTCCGGAGAGCGATGTTACCGGCACGAACGCCTTGTCCTGGCCAAAGCCGAAGGCCCCGAGCCGGGCGCGGATCGCCTCTTCGTTCAGGTCGGGCAGCAGCGCCGCAAGATGGTCGTAAGCCAACTCGTCCGGCCGCATTTCCTCGATCTGGTGCTGCGCGAAAAAGCCGGTGACGAGCTTTGACGGCCGCGTCACGTGACCCGACATCGCCGGCAGCCGGCCGGCGAGCAGCCGGGCAAAGGTGGTTTTGCCGTTGCCATTGGCGCCGAGCAGCGCCACCCGATCGTCGGGATCTAGGCGCAGATCGAGTCCGGACAGCACCGGCCTGTCCTCGGCATAGCCGACGCTGGCGTTTTCGAGGCTGATGAGCGGCGGGCGAAGCTGCGCCGGCTCGGGCAGACGCAATTCGATCGGCGGCGCCTCGGCGAGCACCGCCACCGGCTCCAGCTTGGCGAGCGCCTTCAGCCGGCTCTGCGCCTGGCGCGCCTTCGACGCCTTGTAACGGAAGCGGTCGACAAACCCCTGCATGTGGCGGCGCTGCTGCTCCTGGCGGTGGGCGAGCGCTGCCTGACGCGCCTTGGCCGCGCCGCGGGCGCGCAGATAGGCGTCGAAATTGCCGGAATAGAGCGTCAGCTTGCCGGCTTCGAGATGGAGGATCGAGGTCGTCGCCGCGTTGAGGAGCTGACGGTCGTGACTGACCAGGATGAAGCTGTGGCGGTAGCGCCGCAAATAGCGCTCGAGCCAGAGCGAGGCCTCCATGTCCAGATGGTTGGTTGGCTCGTCGAGCAGCAGCAGGTCGGGCTCGGCGAACAGCACCGCGGCGAGCGCGACGCGCATCCGCCAGCCGCCCGACAATTCGTCGATCGCGCTTTCCTGCATCGCCGTGTCGAAGCCGAGCCCGGCGAGGATGCGGGCGGCGCGCGCCGGTGCGGCGCGGGCGCCGATCTCGCCGAGCCGCGCCTCGATCTCGGCGATGCGCTCGGGCGCGGGATCGCGGTCCAGTTCGGCCATGAGGCGCGCCCGCTCCCGGTCGGCGGCGAGCACGGTAGCGAGCGGCGTCGCGCCGCCGCTCGGCGCTTCCTGCGCCAGAAAGCCGATGCGCCAGTCGCGCGGCAGGATGATGTCGCCGTCATCGGGCATAAGCCGGCCGCGTACCAGGTCGAGCAGTGTCGACTTGCCGATGCCGTTGCGGCCGACCAGGCCGAGCTTGACGCCCTCTGGGATCTGCGCGTTGGCGTGGTCGAGCAGCGCGCGGCCGCGCTTCCCACCGACGCGGTAGGTGACGTCCGAAATGGTCAGCATGTCAGGCTTTTACCACAAAGGCAGCGGCGCGGTGGATTGCCCACCCCGCGCGACAGCGTCACTATCGCGGGAAATATATCGAGGGAGGATCGTCATGACGCATCATGCCTTGTCGCGGCGTACCCTGATCGCGGGCGCCGCCGGGATTGCCGGAACGGCGGCGCTGAGTCGCACCGCCGGGGCGCAGACGCCGTCGCCCTCGCCCAACGCGCAACTCGGCACGCCGCCGAGCACGATCACCAATCCGCCGCGCGACTGGCGCCCCGGCCGGCCGGACATCTACCCCGACCCGGACATCATCGTCGTCGACCCGGCGTTCCGCCAGCTGATCGTCGGCAATACCGGCATCCACCGGCTGTGGACCGGCGCGTCGTGGGCCGAGGGACCGGCCTGGTCGAGCCAGGGGCACTACCTGCTGTTCAGCGACGTCACCGCCAACATCCAGTACCGGTACATCTGGGATGACGGACGGGTGACGGCGTTCCGCAACCCGTCCAACAACAGCAACGGCAACAGTTTCGATTTCCAGGGGCGGCAGCTCTCCTGCGAGGATTTCAACCGGCGCGTCGTGCGCTGGGAGAATGACGGCTCGCTGACCGTCATCGCCGATAATTTCGAGGGGAAGTCGCTCAACTCGCCGAACGACATCGTGCCGCATCCCGACGGCAGCATCTGGTTCACCGACCCGCCCTACGGCGACCGGCTGTCCGAAGGCCACCCCGACGAAGCCGGTGGGCCGACCAACCCGCAAGGGCTGCTGAAGCCGGGGGTGGGCGCGCCGAATGCCGGCGCGATCGGCGGCAAGAAGCGCGAATTGCCGACGGGGGTCTATCGCTGGGACCCGAGCGGCAGACTCGACCGGGTGGTCGAGGAGTCGCAGCTGCCAGACCCGAACGGCATCTGCTTCTCGCCCGACTACAAGACGCTTTATGTGATCAGCACCGGCGCCGGCCCCGGCGATAGCGGCCCCGGCGGCAAGCGCGACATCTACCAGTTCGACGTGCAGGAGCAGAAGCTCGCCAATATGCGGCCGTTCACCGACATGATGGTCGACGGAGTCAAATGCGGCCCGGACGGGATGCGCGCCGATGTCGCCGGCAATCTGTGGATCAGCTCGAACGCGCCGCTCGGTTATGCCGGGATGGTGGTGATGGACCCGAAAGGCAAGCTGCTGGGCCGCATCCGCCTGCCCGAGGTGTGCGCCAACCTCGCCTTTGGCGGGCCGAAACGCGACCGCGTGTTCATGTGCGCGAGCCAATCGCTCTACGTGCTGCAGGTCGGCATCCAAGGCGCCGCGCCGGGGTAGCGCGCCACCTTGTCATTCCGGGGCTGGCGAAGCAGAACCCGGACCCCATGAACCAGGCGGGCCCGTTCGCGCGGCACCGGCTCGCCGCGCGTGGTCAAAGTTCATATTCACCGCCTACTTCACGGTTTGTCGGGTAGTTTCTGAGCGGCGCGCCGGGGAGTGGAAATTTCGGGGCTATTGTTATGATTGTTGTGCCCCGCTAGCACGTGTTTTTGTTGCCCTTGCTGCGCGAACCGTTCCGCGTTCCCGTCCAAGCTCCGGTTTCGGGACTTCAATTAACGAGCGCCATATCTAATTAGCAATTCCAAAATCGTAATATCCATTTTTGCATGGAAGCTGCGCAACAGCGCCTTGCCCGAGAGCGCCGGGTAGCGCTTTTGGGATGCGACCAGCCGGGTCGCATTAAGTATTCTGGAAAACGGCCGCACTAGGATGCATCCCCGTCCATCGCCGGCACGCGTGTGAACGGCGAGGTAGCGCCGATAGCGGGCATCTTCGCTGAGCGCGTGGACCGGAAGCGTCTACTTACATGACGCATTATCGTTCATGCCCAAAGCCGCCTCGTCGACGATGGGGACGACGAATGCGATATTGTTCCCCGCCATGGCGAGGCGTTTGCCGTCTGGGCTGAAGGTCACCCCTTGACTGCTGGACTGCCCTTGGCTTGAACCTTGGGAAAACTGCATCAGCAGTTTCGTATGCTGTGGCGTCTTGATGTCGAGCAGATGGACGTCGTCATATCCTGTGAATGCCAGCCACCGACCATCTGGACTCCACGCAACGCTTCTGATTGTTACTCCCTCACTGCCGACCAACTCCGAACACGAGGCCGTCAAAGTGCCATCTGCGATAGTCCAGATTTTAAGGTTATCGATGTGGTTGACTTGATGAAATTCTCCATCTTCTCCGCGAAAGCCCGACTGCCCTCCCACTGCGCCGGAAGCGAGGTATCGGCCATCAGGGCTGAAGGCGAGAGATTCGACCCAGCCATGATCGAACGCTTCAATCGTCCTCAGAAGTCGATGCTCACTGTTCAAAAGAAGGATCTGGCCGCTTAACGTCCCAATAGCCAGAATCCCGTTGGCGCTGAAGGCGAGCGCCGAGGGAACCCCTTCCACAATAGTGACAGGCGCAGCATTGAGCGGATCATTGAGGTCAGCAACGATGACGGCAGGTGTGGGAATACCTCTGGTAAGGTAAGCGACGACGTGCCGAGTTTCATCAACGGCGAATTTGGGTTGAGAATCGACTTCGCCGAAATGTTGAACCGCTGTGCCAGAGTCCGCGCTAAACGTCGTTAGGACCGCTGCCCGTCGTGAACCATCTTGGCTAGCGGCACTGATGATTTCGCCGGCGCCGTCGAGAAATCCGATGTTGGAAGTATCCGCAATTCCCCGGTCAATTTCCCGCAAAAGCAAATTTAACTCGACATCCCAGATCGCAATGCGGGAGTCGCCATTAAGCGTCATAGCCAGTCGTTTGCCATCCGGACCCCATGCGAGCGCATAAGGCACGCCTTTGTGCTCGATACGTAATTCAACCGTACCCTCGGGTAATGCTTTGCGTGTCGCCTGGTGGACGAGTGCTTGGCGCACTGCGGCCTGCATTTGTGCGCGGAGGCCTTCCTGGAGTGCCGGCCACTTCTCCCGCGGTTTGATCTGTAGCTGCTCTTGCTTGCCAGTGATGGCCTGGCCGTAGGCGCTCAGTCCGTGACCACAAATCCACGCCGGCGAAACCTCATCGCTGAACAAATCGGCCCGTGACAGCGCGCGCTGTTCCGCCGCGGCATAGTCATCCGGATGGCTTCGGAGGTAAGACGTGAAAGGCCGACCTGTAAGGCCAAAAAGCGGCAATGTGAGATCAGCGCCGGCAGTAGGGTCTTCGCATCGTTTCGCATCATAAACCGCGCGCGTGTACCCGACGGCAAACCATTCGAGCGCATCGGCAGGCGATTGATCAAACGTCCGGCGTACCAACTCCATCAGGAGCAATGGCTCAAGCCTATCAGCGTTTTGCTCGATCCAGGGAACGATGATGTCGTTGTCCGACATGGGCTGACGCACGATCGCGGCGAGAACCTTTTGTTGAGCCTGCGGATCGGGATCGACAACGAGAGCCTTCTTCAAGCCGTCTGGCGGGAGCGTCGCATTCTCGTCCGCCCACGCGGGAGCGAACGGAAACGCGATCGCTGATGTGGTGGCAACGATTGCGGCCCAAATCAGGACCGATCGAAAGAGCCGCAAAGACCTCATCGGACAGCCTCGTATAGGTCCGTACCGTGCAACGGATACCCTTTTAGAAGTTAATCCTGGCCAATCCGTTATCGCGGTCGCCTGCGTCTTTCCGAGTACCTTTGCACCAGCGACGAGAAAGTCGCTTGAGGGGCACGAGCGGAAACCGCGACAGCTCCAACGATCGGCCGTTGAGAGGTCTATAGGCGACATTTTGGATCGGCCTGGTGAGGCGCCGCTCCATATGTATGTCCTCTATTGTCCCGCCCCGCCCTGTCGCAGCACCCGCTGGGCGATCGACCAGCGGTGGACTTCGCTGGGACCGTCATAGATGCGGAACGGGCGCACCTCGCGGAAGATGCGCGCGACGATCGTGTCGTCTGTGATGCCGAGCCCGCCCAGCACCTGCATCGAGCGGTCGACGATGCGCCAGATCGCCTCTGAGCAGATCACCTTGGCCATGCTCGATTCGTGGCGGCCGCGCTCGCCCTGGTCAAGCACCCAGGCGCAGTGCCAGATCGCCAGCCGGCTGGTGTGGATGTCCATCTCGTTGTCGGCGAGCATAAAGCCGACGCCTTCGTGCTCGCCCAAGGGCTTGCCGAACGCGTGGCGGCGACGGGCGTAATCGGTGGCGATGTCGTGGCAACGCCGCGCGGCGCCGAGCCAGCGCATGCAATGCGTGAGGCGCGCCGGGGCGAGCCGCGCCTGGGCATAGCGGAACCCCTGCCCGACCTGGCCGAGCACCGCGGTCTCGGGCACGCGCAAGCCCTCTAGCCGGATCACCGCGTGGCCCCCGGCCATAAAGCCGTCGAGCGTGTCGAGCACGCGCTCGACATGGATGCCGGGCGCGTCCATCGGCGCCAAGAACATCGTCGCGCCGGCGGGGCCGAGATCGTCGCTGTCGTTCTTCGCCATGATGATTGCGAATTTTGCACCAATGGCCCCGGTGATCAGCCATTTCTCGCCGTCGATCACGAAGTCGCCTTTGTTGCCGCCAGTGTCGCGGCGCGCCGTGGTCAGCAGCATCGACGGGTCGGCGCCGGCGCCGGGCGCAGGCTCGGTCATCATAAAGCACGAGCGGATGTCGCCGGCGGCGAGCGGGCGGAGATATTCCGCCTTCTGCGGCTCGGTCGCGACCTGCTCGAGGAGGTGCATGTTGGCTTCGTCGGGCGCGAAGCAATTCATCGCGATCGGTCCCAGCGGCGAATAGCCGGCGGCCTCGAACACCACCGCCTTGCCGCGATGGTCGAGGCCGAGCCCGCCCCATTCGGTGCCGACATGCGGCGACAGCAGCCCGGCGCGCTTGCCGAGCGCCACCAGCTCGCGGCGGAAGTCCTCCGACGGGCCGTGATGGCCGAGCCGTGGATCGTTTTCGAGCGGGATCATCGCGTCGCGCACGAAATTCTCGGTGCGCTCCTTCAGTTCCAGAAGCTCGTCGGGAACGGCGAAATCCATCAAAGGCCTCCAAGTCGGCGATGGCGGGCGGCGGCTCGATCAAGCACACTCGCGGCGCGAAGTGCAACCAAACCGCCCTCGGTGGCGTAGGAACGCCGAGGGGCGCGGGACAATCGTCATCGCGCGCCCGATAATGCCTGGGTTCCGATGCACGCAACCGGCTCGTCCCTGCTGCTTCAGGAATTGCTGCGCAAGACCGCGGCCGGCGACGCCGCAGCGTTCGCCGCGCTCTACCGAGAGACCGCGGGCAAGCTGTTCGGCGTGGCGATCCGCATCGCCGGGCGTGGCGAGATCGCCGAGGACGCGCTGCAGGAATGCTTCGTGCTGGTCTGGCAGCGCGCCGTCGATTACGACCCGGTGCGCGGTGCGGCGATGAGCTGGCTGATCGCCATCGTACGCAATTGTACGCTCGACCGGCTGCGCCGCCGCGCCCGGCGGCCCGAGGGGCATGCCGCGGCGGAGGATGTGCTGAACCGGCTCGCGGCGCCCGATACCACCGCGAAAGGCGCCGAAATGCGCGCGCTGCGCCACTGCCTCGGCGAGCTCGACGACCAGCCGCGCGAGGCGGTACTGCTCGCCTATGTCTATGGGCTGACCCGCGAAGAGCTGGCGGCACGCCTCGCCGTGCCGGTGGGGACGGTGAAAAGCTGGATCCGCCGCAGCCTCGACCGCCTGAGACGGTGCCTCGACCGATGAGATACGACAGCCCGGAACTGCGCGAGAAGCTGGCCGCGGAATACGTGCTCGGGACGATGCCGGCGCTGGTGCGGCAGCGCTTCGAGCGCCTGCTCGCCGCCGATCCCGAGCTGCGCCGCGCGGTCGAGGATTGGCACGCGCGCTTCGACCCGATCAATTACGGCGCGCCGGTGCGCGAGCCGCCCGCGCGCGTCTGGCGCGCGATAGAACGACGCCTTGCCCTGCCGGGGCAGCCGGCGATGCGGACGGGCTGGCTCGACTCGCTCGCCTTCTGGCGCGGCGCGACGATCGCCGCGGCGGCGCTGGCGACGGCAATCGTGCTTTACGTCGCGGTACGGCCGGCGCCAGCGCCGGCGACGGTCGTCGCCATCCTTAGCGACGACAAGGGCGAGCCGGGCTGGATCGCGCTCGGCGGCGAGCATGGCAGCGATGTCGAAGTCGCGCCGGTTGGGCAGATCGCGATCGACGCCGGGCACGCCTTCGAGCTTTGGGCGATCGCCGGCGGGACGCCGCATCCGCTCGGCCTGCTGCAGCCCGAGACTGGCCACCCGCTCGCCGTACAGGCGGCGCTCGTCCCGGCAAACGGCGTGCTCGCGGTCAGCCTCGAACCCGTCGGCGGCTCGCCGACCGGGCTGCCGACCGGGCCGGTGCAATACAAGGGCGCGGTGCTGCCGCAGTCACCGTAAGAAATTTTCCTCGCCTGCATCCACCCCTCGCGCAAATGCGTATGCGCGCCGACGAACCGCCAGCCCGGCTCGCCGAGGCTCGCGCCGTCGTCCGCAACGAGAGGATTCACGCGATGAACATCAAACTCTTGGCCACGACCGCCGCTTTCGCCTTGACGCTCGGCAGCGCCGCGATGGCGGTGACCGACCCGATGGTCGGCGGCGCCGCGATGTTCCCGACCAAGAACATCGTCGAGAACGCGGTCAACTCGAAGGACCACACCACCCTGGTGGCGGCCGTGAAGGCCGCCGGACTCGTTCAGACCCTGGAGGGACCCGGCCCATTTACGGTGTTCGCGCCGACCAATGAGGCATTCGCGGCGCTGCCGCCGGGCACTGTCGACAATCTGGTGAAGCCGGAGAACAAGGCGACATTGACCAAAATCCTGACCTATCACGTCGTACCCGGCCGATACGACATGGCGACCCTCGCTCAGGACGCCAAGAACGCTCCCGGCGGCCGTGTCTCGCTGAAGACGGTCGAGGGTGAGCCGCTGATCATCTCCGACAGCGGCGGCACGCTGATGGTGACCGACGACAAGGGCAATACCGCCCAGGTCACGATCCCCGATGTGTTCCAGAGCAACGGCGTCATCATGGTCGTCAACAAGGTGCTGATGCCGTAACGCCCCGAATTACGCACCTTCGCCCATGCCCCGGGCTCTGCCCGGGGATTTTGCTAACGAACCCCCAGCCGCTTGCGTTCGCGCATCGCGATATAAAGGCCCGAGGCGATGATGAGCGCCCGACCCACGTCAACGCGTCGGGGAAATTGGCGAAGATCGGGAAAAGGCGGTCAGAGGAAGCCGCGCATCTTTGCGGCGGTGGCGCTCGCGGCGGTTTGCAGGAAGCCAAGGTCGCTGCCCGGCAGCACTACGCGCACGCCCATGTCAATATAGCGCTTCAAGAGCGCCTCGTCGGCGATGCCGCCGACTCCGGCATGCTTGCCATGCTTCCTGCAGGCGTCGACCACCGCCTGATAGGCGGCGGCGATGCGCTCGTCGCCGAAACCGCCGGGGATGCCGAGCTCCATCGCCAGATCGTTGGTGCCGATCAGCAGTGAATCGATGCCCGGCACCGCGGCGATGGCCTCGGCGTTCTTTATCGCCAGCGGGGTTTCGAGCATGACGATGACCATCGTCGCGGCGTTGATCGCGGCGCAGGTCTCGCCGAGCGGATACTTCTCATAGCGCAGATGCGGCAAGCCGCCGGCGACCGAGCGATGCCCCTGCGGCGGGTAGTGCAGCGCGGCGGAGATCGCTTGCGCCTCCTCGGGCGTGTCGACATGCGGCATGACGATGCCGAGCGCGCCGCCGTCGAGCACGCGCGTCGCCATCCACAATTGCCGCGCCGGGACGCGGACAACCGGCGCGATGCCGACCCCGAGCGCGGCGACGGAAATCTGCACCGCCATGTCGAGATCCATCGAATTGTGCTCGAGGTCGAGGAACAGCCAGTCGTAACCGCAGGCCTTCATCGCCGGCGCGATATCGACGGTGCGCGCCTGGCGCAGGATGATTCCGAGCGCCATCTCGCCGGCCGCCAGCCGATCCTTTGCTGCGTTGTGCACGACTGCCGGCATGATGCTGTCCCCCGCGATAATGAAGCTGGGGGCGAGTCTAGCCCGTTCGCGACCCGGCGGAAATGCGGCGCAACCGTGCGGAAATTGCTTTATGCCCCGGCGGGCGGCGAGGGTAGCATGCGATTGAGAACGACTTGCGTGGTTCAACGATGCCGCCATCGCCGCCCCAGCTCTCCCAGGACCCTCTCCGGACCGAGCAGTCCTCCCGCAGCAGCCTCGGCGAATGCTGCCGCGAGCTGGGCCTCGATGCGCATGGCGAGCGTTGTCCTGCCTGTCCGCTCAAGGTGTTGTGCATGACCGAGACGCGCTGGCGCGTCCCGCGCACGCCCAGGCCGCAACGCCTGGTCTAGCCGCGCACCGAGGCGGCCGCCGCCGCCTCGGATGTCGAGCGTGTCAGGCCGCTTCGGGCACGAGCTCCGTCACCGTCTCGAGCTGACCCACGGTCTCGCGGCCGAACGCCAGCGGGATGAACGCGCCGATCGCCACGACGATAAAGATCGTCCCGAAGAAGATCCCGGCCGAACCGGTGTGCGGTTCCATCAGGAACGGCGCCAGCCCCCCGGCGAACAATCGCCCGAACGATTCGCCAAAGATATGGCCGCGACCGCGCAGCTCGGTCGGGAACTGCTCGGAGAGGTAGACGCGGGTCGCGGTAAACGCGGACAACACGGTGAACCCGATGATGAGCCCGCCGGCGGTCATCGCTACGCCTGCATAATCGCCGGCACGGTTCGCCAGCAGCATCAGCACGAGCCCCGGCAGCGAGCCGACCATTGCATAAGCGATCGTCCAGCGCCGTCCGATGATCTCCATCAGGAAGCCGGTGAACCCCTTGCCGAAAAAGCTCGCCGCATAGACGACCGAGGTCAGCCCGAGGCTCGTGCTCACCGCAAAACCCTGATCGTGCAGCGCCTTCGGCAGCAGCACCGAGATGAGGAAGTAGGCCGTGCCGGCGCAAACCCCCGAGAGGATGCCGACCGTGGTCCAGCGCAGCTGCCCCTTGGCGAACAGCGCCCAATAGGGCGGGAGCTTCTCCTGCGAGCGGACCGAGGTGTCGCCGAGTTCGGCCACGGTCAGCAGCGCCACGCGGTTGCCGCAGCGCGCGATGATGCGGTTGACGATGTCGACCGCTGCCTGCGGCTGCCCCTTGCGCAGATGCCAACGCGGGCTTTCCGGCAGCACAAAATAAATCAGCACCGGCACGACGGTGATTGCCAGCCCGCCAGGCAACGCCAGGAAACGGAAGGCATATTCGTTGCCGGCGAGCAGACCCCCGATAAAGGGCACGACGGTAAACGACGCGGCAAGCGCCATCTCGTAGATCGCGCCATAGGTGCGCCGGTGCTGGGCCGGCATCAACTCGGCGGCGATCGGGAAGGCCGCGGATACCGCGCCGCCGGCGCCGATTCCGGTCAGCAGACGCACGATGATGAGCTGATCCGCCGTCTGCACCAGCGGCACCATCAGCGTCATGAACGTGGTGGCGATGACGCCGATCAGCATGATCGTCTTGCGGCTCCAATGGTCGGAGATCGCAGACGACAGGAACCCACCCATGCACAACATGAAGGTCGGGCCGACGGCGAGCCAGCGTATGTCGGTATCGCTGAGGTGCAGCGGCGCCTTCGCCAGCACCAGGAGCGACCCGGTCATGACCAGATCGTAGCCCTCGATAAAGCCGACGAGGGCGAGCACGGAGATGATCAGGATGTGGTGGGCGCTGAACGGAATGCTGTCAAGCTTCTCACCGAGCACAAGGCTGGCGTTCTTGACCCCTCCGCGAAATGGACGCGTGTCTGGCATGGTGACCTCCCAGTTCGGTCGAACCGGAGGGTCATGCGAGCGCGCAGAACAGCGAGGCCAGCGCTTTTCTTCAGCTACGGATGGTTTCTAGGTTCCCGGTAATACGATTGACGCCTCGCGAGTTCGAGCGATCGCAGGACGCGCCGCCGGACGACATGTTGCTCCTGTTCGAGTTTGGCGTGTTACCCGCCTTCGGATTTCTGATTCTGAAACCCGAAGCATCGTAGCCCAGTCGCACCCGACTGTCACCAGAAGCGCAGCCTTCGGTGGCGCCTCAGTTTGAATTTCTGATTTCGGACGCAGAACAGCCAATCCCAGCGGTCGGCGCCAAGAGCACGATTACCCCAAA
The DNA here is from genome assembly GCA_963712835.1 of uncultured Alphaproteobacteria bacterium. Classification (GTDB taxonomy): domain Bacteria; phylum Pseudomonadota; class Alphaproteobacteria; order ATCC43930; family CGMCC-115725; genus DATARH01. Next base: position 585,920 of record CAVQJJ010000007.1, read on the forward strand.
GCGGACCATTCCGATTGGCAACATTTGGCCGGGTCGGGCGAGACCGACTAGCGGCGGTTACCATCTGCATCTACAATAGTTCGAACACGGTCAGCGCCGGTTCGGGCAATGCTGCATCGTCGCGATGTCTTGCTTGCGGCGCTCGCCGCCTCGGCCGGCGGGTTCAGCGCCTATGCAGACGCGCCCTCCGACGCGGCGGTCCAGGCGATATTGCAGGAATGCGTCGGCAACGACCGGGAGAAGGCCGGCGTCGTCGCGGTGGTCAGCGACCCTGCCGGAGCCGCGTCTTTGTCGATGGCGCATCCGGCTCCCCGGATAACCGGAAGCTCGATGGCGACACGGTGTTCGAGATAGCCTCGATCACCAAGGTGCTGAGCGCGCTGATCCTGGCCGACATGGTTGAGCGCGGCGAAGTCGCGATGGTCGACCCGGTGGCAAAATATCTGCCCACTTCAGTGAAGGTTCCGGAATACCAAGGGAAACCGATCACCCTCATCGATCTCGCGACCTACACTTCCGGCCTGCCGATCATGCCGGACAATTTCACGGGTCCAGATTATACGATCGATCAGTTTTACGCCTTTCTGTCCGGCTACACGTTGAAAAACCCGCCGGGCACCCACTACGAATACGCCAATGCCGGCTTCGGCCTGCTGGGCCACGCGATGGCGCGCCGAACCGGTAGAAGCTACGAGGCGCTGCTGGTAGAACGCATCTGTGACCCGCTCGGGTTGCGCAGTACCCGGATTATCCCGACAGCGGACATGCAATCGCGCTTGGCGGGGGTCGCGACAGGCGAATGGAACCGACACCGTTATCGGATAACATCCCGACATTGGCCGGGGCGTACGCCGTGCGATCGACCGCGAACGATCTGACGGTGCTCCTCGAAGCTGCCTCGGACGCCGCCAAACGCCGCTGGCGCCGGCACTGCGCCGGCTGCTGGAAACCCGACGTCCGACCGGCCTGCCCGGCCACGAGGTGGGCCTCGGCTGGTTCATTTCCAGCAATGATGGCGATGAGATTGCCTGGAAGTCCGGTCTCACCCGAGGTTTCAACGCATTGATCGCCTTTTCGACCAGGAGTCATCGGGGTTCGATCGCGCTATCGAATGCCTTCCCAAATTTGGATAACCCGGCTGATCCCAGTCATAATACCGTCTCGCTCGCATTTCATTTGATCAATCCGGATTTCCGTCCGAACCCGATCGGCGCTCTTTTTCGTCCGCGATAGCGGATGCTGATTACGTTTCTCCAGAGGTCCTGGCCGCCTACCCGCCACTCGATCCGCTTTCGGCGCATCTTGTTATCTGCGAGGCGTAGCCGAAGGGTCAGTTTCGGACCTCAAAGCCGCAATTCAAACTGAGGACTACCCGGCCTTCGACTGGACGACGGCTTGCGGCCTCTTCCGGACAACCGCGACAACCCTAAAACCGCCGCAATCTACGCGTAGGTTGTCGCTACCGTTGGCGCATGCCTCTATTGCTTACGATCTTGATTGCCGGGGACAGGGTCTGGCCCGCCTGATAAATTCGTGCAAATAACAGGCGGAACAGGACGCCCGATGCCCGAGACCAATCGACAGGTTCTGTTGAAGCGGCGGCCGGACGGCATGCCGGTGCCCGAGGATTTCGCGGTCGTCGATGCGCCGCTCCCCGAGCCGGGCGAGGGCGAGGTGCTGCTCCGGGGCATCTATCTGTCGCTCGACCCCTACATGCGCGGACGGATCAGCGGCCAGCGCTCCTATGCAAAGCCGACCGGGTTGGGCGAGGTCATCGAGGGGCGCGTCGTCGGACAGGTCATGCGCTCACGCCACCCCGATTTTCGCGAGGGCGATATCGCCTTTGGCGGCTATGGCTGGCAGACCCACAGCGCGGTGGACGGCAAGGGGCTCACCAGGCTCGACCCGCAAGCGGCGCCGATCTCGACCGCACTCGGCATTCTCGGCATGCCGGGGCTCACCGCCTATGCCGGGCTGAAGACGATCGGCCAGCCCAAATCCGGCGAGACGGTGGTGATTTCAGCCGCCTCGGGTGCGGTCGGCGCGGTCGCCGGCCAACTGGCGAAACGCGAAGGATGTCGCGTCGTCGGCATCGCCGGCGGCGCCGAAAAATGCCGCTATGTGACGGACGAGCTCGGGTTCGATTCCTGCCTCGACCATCGCGGCGATCTCGCCGCGGCGCTCGACGCTGCGGCGCCGAAGGGCATTGACGTCTATTTCGAGAATGTCGGCGGCGCGGTGCAGCGCGCGGTCTATCCGCGGCTCAACGATTTTGGACGCATGATCATGTGCGGCATGATCTCGGAATATAACGATTCCGAGCCGCGCCCCGGCCCGAGCCTCGTCGCGGCGGTGCGCAAGCGGCTCCGGATCCAGGGCTTTATCGTCAGCGACCACGCGGCGCTGCGGCCCGAATACCTGGCGATGGCGGCGCCGCTGGTGCGCTCGGGTGCGCTCAAATACCGCGAGGACATCGTCGACGGCATCGACAACGCGCCCGAAGCCTTTATCGGCCTCCTGCAGGGAAGGAATTTCGGCAAGCTCATCGTCAGGCTCGGGGACGGCCCGAGCGACCACCCGAGCCGGGGCTGACGCTCAAACCTCCTTGCCTTCCTTGGTGAACACGAGAACCACCGCGAATATCTTGTCGACGGTCGCGCCGTCCGCGGCGAGCGGCAGCAGGCAGTTCTCGGTCAGGTAGTGCTTGGGGTTGCGGCTCCACAGGGTCGGCCCGCGCCGCCAGGTCGGCTGACCGGTTTCGACGATAAACCGGTAGCGGTCGAGGAGCGCCGGCCGAGTCAGCGTCTCCGGCTGTACTTCGTCGACCCAGCGGCCGGTCAATTCACACTGCACCGAGCGGACAACCTCCGTGCCGGCGAGGCGGTACCGCAGGCGGAGCGGATCGCGGAACACGTCGAGAATGAACACTCGCGGCAGCAGCGGCACGATGTCTTCGGGCCGGATGTGCTGACGGCCGGGAAGGCCGCCCGGCGGCGCCACCGACCGCCAATATTCGTAAAACCGCTGAACCGCCGGATGCCACGACGACTGATCGTCGGGCATGCGATAATCCGTCCACACCCCATAATTGGCGGCTGATGGCGCAGCGCCGGTATCGCTGTCGACGAGCGCGGTCATGGGAGGCTAAAGTTCGCGGCCGTTGGCGTCGAACTGCACCGAAACGGCGATGATCTTGTCGATCGTCGCGCCGTCGGTGGCGAGTGGGGCGAGGCAGTTTTCGACGATGCGATGGGTCGGGTCGCGGTTCCAGATGGTCGGCCCACGCCGCCAGGTCGCCTTGCCGGTGGCGAACATGAACCGATAGCGGTCGCGCAAGTTCGCATTCTCGAACAATTCCGGCTGCACCTCATGGAGCCACATGCCGGTCAATTCCCGCCGCACCGAGCGGGTGATGGCAGTGCCGACGAGGCGGTAGCGGAAGCGCAGCGGATCGCGGAACACATCGAGCATCCACAGCCGCGACAGTAAGGGCACGATCTCTTCGGGGACGATGTGCTGGCGGCCGGGCAGCCGGCCCGGAGGCGCGACACCAGCCCAGTACTCATAGAATTGCCGAACGAGCGGCTGCCAGGACGAGCGGTCGTCCGGAATGCGGTGCCCGGTCCAGACCCCGTAATCCGCCGCAGCGGGCGGGTGGCCGAGCGTGTTGATTTGCAAAACCGAGGGTTCCGTCGCCATGCGGGAAGACTAAGGCGGAATGGTTAGCGCAAGGTTGACCGCGGCTCGTGCGTAACCGTCTCGACGGCCGGCCCCGCCCGACGGAAAATCGGGCAAAACCAAAGCTGAGCGGAAAGGGGACCCGAAACATGCGCCCATTGAAGTCCTGGCATCGCGCCCATCTCGACAACAGCTCGGCGGGGGCGCGCATCGCCGACCATGTCGCCGGATTTATCGGCTCATGGCGGTTCATCATTATCCAGAGCGTGATCTTCGCGATCTGGGTGGTGGTCAACACGCTTTGGCTGTTCTCCGCCTACCAGTTCGACCCTTACCCCTTTATCCTGTTCAATCTGTTCATGTCGGCGGAAGCGGCTTATAGCTCGCCGCTGATCCTGATGAGCCAGAACCGCCAAGCCGAACGCGACCGGACGCAGGCCGAGAACGATTACCAGACCAATGTCGCCGCCAAGGAGGAAATCGAGGCGATCCTCCGCGAGCTCGGGCGCATCGAGGTCGAGAAGCTGGACAGGATCCTCGCGCTGCTAAAAGAGCCGGCGTCAATCGAAGGGGAAAGCTGATGGATTTCGACCTGTCGCCTAAGACCGAGCGGCTCAGGGCGCAAGTGCTGTCGTTCATGGATCGCGAGGTCTATCCGGCCGAGGCGGTGTTCGAGCGCCAACTCAACGAGGCGCCGTCACGCTGGCAGATCCCGCCGGTCATGGAAGAGCTGAAGCAGAAGGCGAAAGCCGAGGGGCTGTGGAACCTGTTCCTGCCGGAAAGCGCGCTCGGCGCGGGCCTCACCAACCTCGAATATGCGCCGCTGTGCGAGATCATGGGGCGCTCGCCGATCGCGCCCGAGGCGTTCAACTGCTCGGCGCCCGATACCGGCAATATGGAAACGCTGGTGCGCTACGCGACGCCCGAACAGCAGGAACAATGGCTGAAGCCGCTGCTCGCCGGCGAAATCCGTTCGTCGTTCGCGATGACCGAGCCGGCGGTCGCTTCGTCCGACGCGACCAATATCGAAGCGCGCATCGAGCGCGAGGGCAATCAGGGCTACGTCGTCAACGCGCGCAAATGGTGGACGAGCGGCGCGATGGACCCGCGCTGCAAGATCTTCATCCTGATGGGGAAGACCGACCCCAACGCCGCGCGCCACCAGCAGCAATCGATGATCCTGGTGCCGCGCGACACGCCGGGCGTGCGCGTGGTGCGACCGCTTACTGTGTTCGGCTATGACGACGCACCGCACGGCCATGCCGAGGTCGAATTCAAGGATGTGCGCGTGCCGGCGGAGAACATCCTGTTGGGCGAGGGACGCGGTTTCGAGATCGCGCAGGGACGGCTCGGCCCTGGCCGCATCCATCACTGCATGCGGATGATCGGTCTGGCCGAGCGCTCGTTGGAAGCGATGGTGGCGCGGGTCAAGAGCCGCGTCGCCTTCGGCCGGCCGCTCGCCGACCAGGGGGTGATCCGCGAATGGATCGCCGATTCGCGGATGGAGATCGAGCAGGCGCGGCTGTTGACCCTGAAAGCCGCGCACATGATGGACACGGTCGGCAACAAGGTGGCGCAGGCCGAGATCGCAATGATCAAGGTAATCGCGCCGAAAATGCTGCTCGCGGTGATCGACCGGGCGATCCAGGCGCATGGCGGAGCGGGCGTCAGCCAGGATTTCGGGCTCGCTTATGCCTGGGCGCGGTCACGGATCATGCGCATCGTCGACGGGCCGGACGAAGTGCACCGCCGGGCGGTGGCCCGGGTCGAGCTGCGGAAGTGATGTGTTGGTGCGCCCTTCGAAACGCGCCTTGCGGCGCTCCTCAGAGTCGGACTTAACCAAGTCAAATATTATCATCTCCCCCGCGAAAGCGAGGGCCCAGGGCGAGCGTACCGGCGGGTCGATGGCTTAGCCTCGGCCGAGGCTGGAACTCGAACCTCTGCCTCGTCGCTCGCCCCTGGTTCCCGCTTTCGCGGGAAAGACGAAGAAATCCAGCTCGTTGAAAACTTTGAATTCATTTCAAGTCAGCCTCTGAGGAAGGACTGCTGGACTAATTCCCGCGAGACCGTCTCAAAGGACGTTAGATGGACATGCAGTCTCAGTCTGAATTGGAAGCGGCCGAGCTGATCGCCGAGCGGCCGGACGAGCGGCTCGATACCGCACCACTGGAGCCGTATTTGCGCGCGCACCTATCCGGCGTAAAGGGCGCGCTGTCGGTCGCGCAATTCCACGGCGGCAAGGCCAACCTCACCTACCTCGTGCGCTTCGGTGGGCAGGAGTTTGTGCTGCGCCGGCCGCCTTTGGGGCCGATCCCGCCCGGTGCGCACGATATGCGGCGCGAACACCGTGTGCTTTCGGTGCTGCACCGGCGTTTTCCGTTGGCGCCGCAGAGCCTGTTGCTGTGCGAGGACGAGAGCATCATCGGCGCGGTGTTCATCGTCGAAGAGCGGCGGCGCGGGTTTGTGATCCGCGACGACATCCCGAAGGACTTCGCCGGCCGGCCCGAGCTCAACCGCCGCGTCGGCTTCGCGCTGATCGACGCGCTCGCCGACCTGCATCTCGTTGATGCCGCCGAAATCGGGCTCGACGGGCTGGGCCGGGTCGAGGGCTATCTCGAACGGCAGCTCTCGGGATGGATGCGGCGCTGGGAAGGGTCGCTTGGTGGGCCGGAAGAGGAGCGCTCGCGCGGCGGAATGGCGCCGGTGCTCGACTGGCTCGCCCGCGCCCGGCCCAAGGAACGCGCCGGCGCGCTGCTGCACAACGATTACCGGCTCGACAATTGCCTGCTCGATACCGCCGATCCCGCGCGCATCGCCGCGGTGCTCGACTGGGACATGTGCACCCAAGGCGACCCGCTCACCGATCTCGGCTATGTGCTGAACTATTGGGTCGAGCCAGGCGACGACCCGGAATGGCGAGCGATTGCATCGATGCCAACCTGGCGCGAGGGGTTTCCCAGCCGCGCCGAGGCGATCGAGCGCTACGCCGCGCGCACCGGCAGCGATGTTGGCGACATCCTCTGGTACCAGGTCTTCGCCGCGTTCAAGCTCGCGGTCATCATCCAGCAGATCTACATCCGCTATGTGCGCGGCCAGACCCAGGATGCGCGGTTCCAAAGCTATTGGCGACGCGTCGTCGGCCTCGCCGACAAGGCGCGAGTGCTGATCGGTTGAGGACTACTGCGGGCGAAGCGCCCGCGATCCGTTAAGCCGCCAGCTTCGGTTGGGCGACGCAGCTGTTGAAGGCGCCGAAAGCGAGATGCGTCAGTGAATTCTCCTTGACCCCGACCGGGATGAAGGCGGCGCGGTAGAGTTCGGTCTTGCCGTCGGGGCGAGCGACCTCGCCCTCCAGCCGGATCGGCTGACGCATCTGGTGCGCATCGCCGCAACCCTGCATGAAGACGCCCGACAGGTGCCGCGGCAGCTGGCGCACCATGGGCACGTGCGGCGTGCCTTTGGGCGGCAGGTCGAGCAACTTGGCGAAGTCCGAGCCGTAAAGCAGCAGCGAGGAGTTCTCGACCACGGGATCGACGGCGATCACGAAGCGATGCGACCAGGCCTCGCTGTTGATGTCGCCGAGATCAAGCGCGGCGACGGTCGCGCTTTTGCCGAGCTGCTGGATCTTCTTCTCCCAGTAGCGGATGGCGCGTTCGCTTTCGCGGCGCTCGCGTCCCGATAACTCTTCTCCGCTCGGCTCCTGCGCATCAGCAAGTGATGCAACCGGTGCATCGGTCATCGACATCTGGTCCCCCAACCTCATGTCACAAACAACTCTGGCAAACGTGGTAAACGCTTATGCTTAACTTTCCGTGAAGATCGGCCGCAGCGCGTTGATCGGGATGAGGTTCGGCGCGGGCCGCCGGTTAACTCATGCCCGCGTGCCCAATGCGGCGAGACGGCGCTGCGCGTCCAGGACATCGACCTGCGCGGCCGCGCCGGCCGGCTTCAGCACGAAATCGAAGTTCGCGGTGAGCACCGGACCGGCGATGCCGAGCCGCGCGGCCTCGGGGGTGGGCGCTTCGTGGCGGACGAAATCGCAGATCAGCGAATCCTTGACCGCGAATACCGCGTCGCTTTCCAGATAGGGATCGGTGCGGTCGAAGATGTGGGTCGTCACCGGCTCGTAGCCGTCGGCCATCACGACGAAATGGATGTGCGCCGGGCGCATCGGATGGCGGCCGGTTGCCTTGAGCATCGCGCCGACCGGCCCGTCCGAGGGGATCGGGTAGTTGACCGGCCGCACCGTGCGGATGAGATACCGCCCCTCGGCGTCGGTGCGGAATTTGCCGCGCATGTGCAGCTCGTCAGGGTTCTCGTCCTGCGAATTGTAGAGCCCGTTCGACTGGGTCTGCCAAACGTCGAGCAGCGCGCCGACGATCGGCTTGCCATCGAGGTCGAGGACGCGGCCGCTGACCAGCGTCGGCACGCCGACTGTGTCGCGATGCGCGATATTGCCGCCCGGCTGCAGATCGGGCGAACCGAGACGGTGGAACGGGCCGAACACCGTCGATTCGGTCGCGCCCGCGGGTTTGCGATGGCCCAGCAGGTCGACCACCATCGAGACGCCGAGCGTATCCGAGAACAGGATGAACTCCTGGCGCTTGTCGCTGCACATCTTGCCGGCTTCGGTGAGGATCTCGATCGCCTGAAACCACTCGGCCTCGGTCAGCTCGACGTCCTTGACGAAGGCGTGCAGGTGCTTGATGAGCGCCAGCATGATCTGCTTGAGGCGCGGATCGGGGGTCGCCGCGAAGCGTGCCAGCACGGCGGCGGTGATGTCGTCTTCGGTAGTGCTGCGCCGCATCGCGTCGCGGCCATTGGTATTTTGCCCGCGAGTATTTTGTTCGCGGTTATTTTGTCCATCGGGCATCGCCGCCTCCCTTGCCAAAGGCGCCGACAGCTTAGAGTAATTTGCGCAATGGCGGAATCACACACCGCCGGTGTGCGAGGGGAGCGGGCGAAGGACATGGCCGATTTGCGGGTGAAGAGCGAGATTGCCGGCTCGGTGTGGAAAATCGAGGTCGCGGTCGGTGACAGCGTCGGCGAGGAAGACCCGCTGATCATCCTCGAATCGATGAAGATGGAAATTCCGCTGCTGGCGCCGCGCGCCGGGATCGTCAAGGAAATCCTCGTCGCCGAGGGCGAGGCGATCGACGAAGGCGATGTCGCGGTGGTTCTCGGCTAGCGATGGGGCGTAGCCGCTACCGCGAGCAGCGCAACGAGCTGATCTGGTCGTTCCAATGGTCGCCGACATAGGGGTAACTGCCCGGGCCGAGACGCAACACCTCGCCGCGGTAATCGGCGTCCCAGTAGAACTCCCAGAATCCGCTGAGCACGCGGATCGACGAGATCTGGTCGTTCCAATGCTGACCGACAAAGGACATGTCGCCCTCGGTATGCAAGCTTTCGCCGCGAAAGTTCGCATCCCAGTAGACAATGACCTCACAGGCTTGCACCGGCGTTTGCGGCGCCGCGGCCAGCAAGACTACGGCGCTGGCGATCGCGGCCAATAAATTGCGAAAGTTATGCATTTCTTCTCTCTTTGCGCGAATAGCCTAGCTTATGCGCCACCATCAGTCCCGGCAAAAGCGCCTGTCTCGCGCATACACGGGTGTCGGATACGTCTGGGTTCCTGACATTGCATCCGCGATGCCAGTGAATTAGACCGGCGGCTCCATGCCAGCGGATCTTCCAGCCATCGAAGCCACCTCCGACGGGCCGCAGGCGCTGTATCAAGCGCGCGGCGCCGAAGGGCTGATCCGCCCGGATCCAACGCAGGCGCGCGCGGTTGAGCGGCTGGAGCGGCTCTATCGCGGGCTGCGCGACCACGCGCCGGCGGCGCGCGGCTGGCTGGGGCGGCTGCTCGGCGGGCCGCCTTCGGCGCCGAAGGGGCTTTATCTGTGGGGGCCGGTCGGGCGCGGCAAATCGATGCTGATGGATCTGTTTTTCGCGACGGCGCCAGTCGCCCACAAGCGCCGGGTGCATTTCCACGCCTTCATGCTCGAAGTGCACGACCGCATGGAGGTCGAGCGCCGCGCTCGCTCGCGCCAGCCGATCATCCGGGTGGCCGAGGCACTGGCCGCCGAGGCCCACCTCTTGTGCTTCGATGAGTTCCAGGTCAACGACATTGCCGATGCGATGATTTTGGAACGGCTGTTCCGCGCGCTGTTCGCCGCCGGAACGGTCGTTGTCGCGACCTCGAACCGGCACCCGTCGCGGCTCTACGAGAACGGGCTGCAACGCGACCGCTTCCTGCCGTTCATTGAACTGCTGCACAAGCGCCTCGATGTCGTCGAGCTGGATAGCGGGCGCGACTACCGCCTGGCGCGGATGGTGGGCAAGCCGGTCTACTTCCACCCGCTCGACGACAAGGCGGCGGAAGCCCTCACCCATGCTTTCGGCCAGTTGACCGAAGGCATGCCCGAGCACAGCGAGACACTGACCGTGATGGCGCGGCCGGTCGAGGCGCCGCGCTGCGCCGGCCACACGGCCTGGTTCAGCTTCGCGGAGTTGTGCGAGCAGCCGCATTCGGCGGTCGATTACCTGGCGCTGGTCGAGCGCTTCGCGGCCATCCTCGTCGAGGGCATTCCACGTCTCACGCCGCGCGACCGCAACGCGGCGCAGCGTTTCCACATCCTGATCGACACGATGTACGAGGCGCACACCCTGCTCGTCGCCTCGGCCGCGGTGCCGCCGCAAGAAATCTATGCCGAGGGCGACGGCAGCTTCGAATTCCAACGCACCGTCTCGCGCCTGATGGAGATGCAGAGCGAAGAGTACGTCGCTCACGCGCCCACATCGCTATCGGACGCATTTGATTGGGCGCCGGAGGTCGGCCAAGAGATCGTCGAGGAATGAGGATGACCGGGTATGTGGCGGGTGCCGTGAATTTTTGGGTTTTCCTGCTGCTGTTCACCACACCGTCTCTGGGCGCGGAAACCAATGTTCACGATCTCGGGCAGGTCAAGGGCGCGATCACCCAACCGCAAGGCCGGCGCGACTTCGCCGAGCAGATCGAGGGCAAGGCCGATCCCGCGCCGCTGGGTGGCATTCTGCCGGCGGGGCTGAGCCGACAGACGATCATTTCGCTGATCGCGCCGCAGGACGACCCGGCACTCGTCACCTTTGTCGGTGCGAAGAAATGGCCGCTTGTCGCCGATGACTATGTCGCGATCGTCTGCGCGGCAGACAGTGCCGACGACAAAAAATATGCCACGCCTGATAACAAGGCGTGCGACAACCGGCCGGATGTGTTTCTCGGCGTAATTGCCATGCCGGAAGGCGGCGCGGCGAAGCTGGTCGCCCGCACGCCGCCGGGGTTCGTGCTGACGAGCGACTGGTCACCGCCCGACAGCGCGCCGGTGCTGATCCCGTCGATCACCCCGATCGATCCGCATTCGGACACTGAATTCCCGGTCGGGCGATCCGATGACGAGGTCGAACTCGTTCGACCTCGCGCCGTATCGCATCGCGCCCAATACGGCCGCGTTCGGCGTGCGCAGTGCGCAGCACGAAGGCTATGCCGGCGGCGGCGCGATGTTTCAGACTCTGCACCTCTTCGTCATCGACGGTGAGAGGCTGAAACGCGTGCTCGCCCAGTCGATCTATGTCAGCAAGCTGACGGCTGGCGACTGGAACCCTAACGGCACCCGCCAGCACCAGGAAGATGAGACAACCCTGGTGATCGCGGTGCTGTCGACGATGACGGCCGGGCATTACAATCTGCGCGTCAGCGAGCGCGGCGCACACAACAAGGCTATGCTGCATTGGAATGAAGCTGCGGGCGTTTATTGGGTGCCAGGCAGCGGGCCGTAACGCGCAGTGCGCTGCGTTCCGTCGCCTTGCCGGTCTGCAGAAATCGCGCTAAACCCGGCCCATCCAGCCAAGAGGACACACGATGGCACGCAAGAAGATCGCGCTGATCGGCGCCGGGCAGATTGGCGGCACGCTCGCCCTGTTGATCGGGTTGAAGCAGCTGGGCGATGTCGTCCTGTTCGACATCGTCGACGGGGTGCCGCAAGGCAAGGCGCTCGACATCATCCAGGGCAGCTCGATCGAAGGCTACGACGCCAGCATCACCGGCGCCAACGACTATGCGGCGATCAAAGGGGCGGATGTCGTGATCGTCACCGCCGGCGTGCCGCGCAAGCCCGGCATGAGCCGCGACGATCTGATCGGGATTAACACCAAGGTCGTCGGGCAGGTTGGTGCGGCGATCAAGGAGCATTGCCCGGGCGCGTTCGTCATCACCATCACCAACCCGCTCGACGTAATGGTGTGGATCATGCAGCAGGCCTGCGGGCTGCCGGCCAACCGGGTCGTCGGCATGGCCGGGGTGCTGGACAGCGCGCGGTTCCGTTATTTTCTGGCCGCCGAGCTGGGCGTGTCGGTCGAGGACGTGACGGCGTTCGTGCTCGGCGGGCACGGCGACACGATGGTGCCATCGGTGCGCTATACGACCGTCGCCGGCATCCCGCTGCCGGACATCATCAAGATGGGCTGGACGACGCAGGCGAAGATCGACCAGATCGTCCAGCGCACGCGCGACGGCGGCGCCGAGATCGTCAATTTCCTCAAGACCGGCTCGGCCTTCTATGCACCGGCGAGCGCGGCGGTGTCGATGGCAGAGGCCTATCTGCTCGACAAGAAGCGGGTGCTGCCCTGCGCCGCGCTGCTCAACGGGCAATACGGGGTCAACGGGCTTTATGTCGGCGTGCCAGTGGTGATCGGCGCCGGCGGCGTCGAGCGCATCGTCGAAATCTCGCTCGATGCGAACGAGAAAGCCGCCTTCGACAAATCCTGCGCAGCGGTGCGCGAGCTGATCGACGTGGCAAAGAAGCTGCAAGCCGCCGCCTAGCCAAGATGAACATCCACGAATACCAGGCGAAGGAGCTGCTGGCGAAATACGGCGTGCCGGTGCAGCCCGGCGGCGTCGCCTATACCGCAGCGGAAGCCGCCGAGGTCGCGCAGCGGCTCGGCGGCAAGCTATGGGCGGTGAAGGCGCAAATCCATGCCGGCGGACGCGGCAAGGCGGGCGGGGTCAAGCTGGTGCGCTCGCCCGAGGAAGCGAGCGCCGCAGCGACGGGGATGCTCGGCAAGCGACTGGTGACGCACCAAACCGGCCCGGAAGGCCGCGACGTCAAACGGGTCTATGTCGAGGCGGCCTCGGACATCGCCCGTGAGCTGTACCTGGCGCTGTCGGTCGATCGCACCAGCGGGCGGACGACATTGATCGCGGCGGCAGAAGGCGGGGTCGAGATCGAGGAACTGGCGGCCCGCGCGCCAGAGAAAATCCTGCAGTTGGCGATCGACCCGGCGACCGGCATCGAGTCATTTCACGGCAGACGGCTGGCGTTCGAGCTAGGTCTCGGCAGCGCCGAGGTGAAAGCGATGGTCGCGCTGGTCGGTGGGCTGGCGCGCGCCTTTGAAGAACTCGACGCGTCGCTGATCGAGCTGAACCCGCTGGTCGTGACCGGCGAGGGGGGTCTGGTCGCGCTCGACGCCAAGATGGGGTTTGACGATAACGCGCTCTTCCGCCACCCCGAGATCGAGGCGCTGCGCGACGAGGACGAGGAAGATCCGATCGAGCGCGAGGGGCAGAAGAACTCGCTCTCCTACGTCAAGCTCGACGGCAATATCGGCTGCATGGTCAACGGCGCCGGGCTCGCCATGGCGACGATGGACATCATCAAGCTTTATGGCGGCAGTCCCGCGAATTTTCTCGATGTCGGCGGCGGCGCCACGCGCGAACGGGTTAGTGCGGCGTTCAAGCTGATCCTTTCCGAACCGAACGTCGAAGCGATCCTCGTCAATATCTTCGGCGGCATCGCCCGCTGCGACGTGATCGCCGAGGGCGTGGTCGCGGCGGCGCGCGAGGTGAACCTGCATGTGCCGTTGGTGGTGCGGCTCGAAGGCACCAATGTCGATTTGGGCCGCAAGATTTTGGGCCAATCCGGCCTGCCAATCATCGCGGCGCAAGATTTCGCCGACGCGGCGCAGAAGGTTGTCGCCTCGATTAAGGAAGCGGCCTGATGGCGATCCTCGTCGACGCTTCCACCACCGTGATCTGCCAGGGCTTTACCGGCGCGCAGGGCACGTTCCACTCCGAGCAGGCGATCGCCTACGGCACCAGGATGGTCGGCGGGGTGACACCGGGCAAAGGCGGCACGCGTCATCTCGACCTGCCGGTGTGGGACACGGTGCACGAGGCGGTCGCCGCCATGGGCTGCACCGCCAGCGTCATCTACGTGCCGCCGCCCTCGGCCGCCGATGCGATTCTCGAAGCGATCGACGCCGAGATCCCGCTCGTCATCTGCATCACCGACGGCATCCCGGTGCAGGACATGGTGCATGTGAAGCGCGCGTTGTCGGGGTCGAAGACCCGGCTCATTGGGCCGAATTGCCCCGGCGTCATCACCCCGGACGAGTGCAAGATCGGCATCATGCCGGGTCATATCCATCGCCGCGGCCGGGTCGGCATCGTGTCGCGCTCGGGCACCCTGACATATGAGGCGGTGGCGCAAACCACGGTGGCCGGGCTCGGGCAATCGAGCTGCGTCGGGATCGGCGGCGACCCGGTGCACGGGCTCGACTTCACCGACGTCATCGAGATGTTCCTCGCCGACAAGGAAACCGACGCGATCGTGATGATCGGCGAGATCGGCGGGCGCGGCGAGGAAGACGCCGCGGCGCTGATCAAGTCGGCGCGGCGCAAGAAGCCGGTTATCGGCTTTATCGCCGGCACCGCGGCGCCGGCGGGCCGCCGCATGGGTCATGCCGGCGCGATCATCTCCGGCGGCAAAGGCGGCGCCGGCGACAAGATCGAGGCGCTGCGCAGCGCTGGGATCACCGTCGCCGAGTCCCCCGCCGCGATCGGCAGCACGGCGAAAGCGGTGCTCGGTTAAGTGCGCGCCCTCGGGTGCGCAGCCTCGTAGACCTTGAGCAGATGCTCGGGCTCAACCTTGGTGTAGCGCTGGGTCGTCGACAGGCTGGCGTGGCCGAGCAGCTCCTGAATCGCCCGGAGATCGCCGCCACCTCCCAGCAGATGCGTCGCGAAGCTGTGGCGCAGCGCGTGCGGGGTCGCCGTCTCTGGCAGGCCGAGCATGCCGCGCAGAAGCTGCATCTGGCGCTGCACCAGGCGCGGGTTGAGCGGCCCGCCGCGCGCGCCGACAAAGAGCGGCCCGTCCTTGGGCAAGGGATAGGGGCAGGCGGCGATGTAGTCGGCCACCGCGTCGCGCACCGCCGATAGCACGGGCACATGGCGTTCCTTGCGGCCCTTGCCGACAACGACCAGCACTTCACCCTGCGGCGCCTCGCGGCGCGCGAGGCCGAGCGCCTCGGAGATGCGCAGCCCGCAGCCGTAGAGCAGCGTGAGGACCGCGATGTCGCGCTTTTGCTGCCACGCGCTGAGCGCGACGTCGCCGGCCGCCTCGATCGCGGCGTCGGCATCCTCAACGGTGAGCGGCTTCGGCACGCTCTGCGGCAGTTTCGGCGCCCGCAACACCGCGAGGCCGGGCGCCGAGGCAAGCTTGCGCCGCTCGAGAAAGCGCACAAAACCGCGCAGCACCGAGAGGCCGCGGGCGATCGTCGTGCGCTCGCGACCGTCGAGCGCGCGATGCGCCAGATAGGCGCGAAAGTCCGCCGGGGTCAGGCGCGACATCAGCGCCAGATCCGGCACCTCGCCGCGATGCTCGCCGAGGAAATCGAAAAACGCCGCGAGGTCGCGACCATAGGCGGCGATGGTATGCGCCGAGGCGCGGCGCTCGGCGGCGAGCCAGTCGAGCCACCCTGCGATCGCCGCGCGCAGATCCTCGGCGACCGCGAAGCGGGCCAGCGGCAGGGGTTCGGGGAGTGTTGGGAAAGGCTTCGGGGGGCTCGCCTGCGCGGATGCTATCGCACGGGATTGAGCCATAATCCGATCGCCAATCCGATAATGCGGCCGAGGAAGCCCAACAGCTCGGTGCCGAGACCGGGGTGGAACCGGCCCGGCTTGCGGGTGCCGATGCACAGCAGTCCGGTCGGTGTCTCGCGGCCGAAGCGCAACCGTAGCAAGGCCTGCGAACGCACGAGCCCGGCGGCTCCGCCGAACATCGTGGGGTCGCCGACGACATCGGCTTCATAGACCACCGCCTTGTCCGGGCCGAGCACCTCCTCGACCGTGCCGGCTTCCAGCAGATGAATGCCGTTGACGTTGAGCCGCGGCGTGATGCCGGCGATGTTCTCGACAGCGATGGTCACGACATCGACATCGAGCAGCACCGCGAGATCGGTGGTCACGATTTGGAGAAGCTGACCGAAACTGGGGGCAGCCAGCACGGTCAGCGCCGCCTTGTGCACCCGGTTCTGGCTCGCCAGATTGCCGCGGCTCACCGCGATCAAGTTGCGGTATTCGAGATTGACGCGGTTGAGCTCGCGGCGCTGGCGCTCGTGGAGGAAATGCTGGAAATCGACGACCCCCTCGCCCACTTCGCGGCTCGGCGGGCGCAGCAGGCGCAGCGCCTCGGGATGCTCGTCGAGAAAATCGGGATGGCAGCGCAAATACCCCATTACCTCGCGCGCGGTAATCTCGCGGTCGGCCAACTCGCGCGCCACCGCGGCGCGCACCGCGGCGTCGCGGGTGGAGCGCGTTTGATCGCGAGGGCCGTCTACCATCCGCTCACCCAACTCACCGTGAACCTGCTCCTGCCGCGCCGCGCTTGCGACCCGGCGGCGCAGCGGCGAGTGTAGCCGATGGCCGATTGCCCTGCCAGCCTCGCCGGCCCGCACGACGCGCCCGGCGCGGTTAACACACTGCGCGTGCTGCTGCCGCTGCCGCTGCCGGCCGCGCTCAATTACCGCGCGATCAACGGCGAGGCGCCCCCCGAACCCGGCCAATTCGTGCGGGTCAATCTCGGCCCGCGGCGGCTGATCGGCGTTGCCTGGGAGGATAGCGGCGAGGGCGGCGAGGTGCCGGAAGAACGGCTGCGGCCGATCGTCGAGGTGCTGCCGACCCCGCCTCTGCCGGCGGAGCTGCGGCGCTTTATCGACTGGGTGGCGCAATACACGCTGGCGCCGCCCGGCATGGTGCTGCGCATGGCGATGAGCATCGAGGCGGCGCTGCTCCCGCCGACGCCGCGGCGGGTCTGCGCGATCACCGAGGCGGGCGTCGCCGCGCTCGCCGAGCCGCCGGGAAAGACGCTGACCCAAGCGCGTCGCCGGGTGCTCGACTTGATGCGCGAAATGCCGGCCGAAACCGCGGCCGAGACGGCGCGACGGGCCGGAGTCGGTGCGGCGGTGGTGCGCGGGATCATTGCCATGGGCCTCGCCGCCGAATATCTCGCGCCGCCTGCGGTTCCGCGGATCGAGGCGCCCGATTGGCGCGCCGCCGGCCCGACGCTGTCGCCGGCCCAGGCGCGTGCCGCCAAGCGCATCGTCGAACGGGTCGAGAGCGGCGGGTTCAGCGTCACGGTGCTCGACGGGGTGACCGGCTCGGGCAAGACCGAGGCCTATTTCGCGGCGATCGCCGCGGCGCTGGCGCGCGGCCAGCAGGTGCTGGTGCTGCTACCCGAGATCGCGCTGTCGGCGCAATGGCTCAGGCGCTTTCGCCGGCGGTTCGGGGTGAACCCGGCCGAGTGGCATTCGGATATCGGCCAGACCCAGCGTCGCGATACCTGGCGCGCGCTCGCGGATGGGCGGGCGCGTGTCGTGGTCGGGGCGCGCTCGGCGCTGTTTCTGCCGCTGCCCGAATTGGGCCTCATCGTCGTCGACGAGGAGCACGACCCGTCGTTCAAGCAGGAAGACGGGGTCTGCTACCAGGCGCGCGACATGGCGGTGCTGCGGGCCTCGCTGGCGCAAATCCCCATCGTGCTGGTGTCGGCGACGCCGTCGCTCGAAACCGTCGTCAACGTGTCGCGCGGTCGCTACGACCGAGTACACCTCCCCGAACGCCACGCCGCGGCGAGCCTGCCCGACGTCTCGCTCGTGGATATGCGCAAGGAGCATCTGCCGCCGGGACGGTTCCTGTCGCCGCCGCTGGTCGCCGCGCTGGAGGAGACGTTGGCCGACGGCGAACAGGCGCTGCTGTTTCTCAATCGCCGCGGCTACGCGCCGCTGACCTTGTGCCGCGCCTGCGGCCATCGTTTCCAATGCCCCAGTTGCACGGCCTGGCTGGTCGAGCACCGCTTCACCGGGCGGCTGCAATGCCACCATTGCGGCTATTCGACAGCGATCCCGGCCTTCTGCCCGGAATGCCTCGCGGCGGCGACGCTGGTGCCGTGTGGGCCGGGGGTCGAGCGGCTCAAGGAGGAAGTCGCCGAGCGTTTCCCCGACGCGCGCGTCGCGCTGATGGTGAGCGATCTCTTGCCCGGCCCGCGCGCCGCCGCCGAGCTCGCCGACGCGATGGCGGCGCATCGCTACGACGTGCTGATCGGCACGCAGATCGTCGCCAAGGGGCACCATTTCCCGATGCTGACGCTGGTCGGGGTGGTCGATGCCGATCTCGGCCTCGGCGGCGGCGATCTGCGCGCCGCCGAGCGCACCTACCAGCTGCTGCACCAAGTCGGTGGGCGGGCGGGTCGCGCCGAGCGGCCGGGCCGTGTGCTGATCCAAACCTGGATGCCCGAGCAGCCGGTCATGCGGGCGCTGGCCGCGAACGACCGCGACCGTTTTCTCGAGGCCGAGGCCAGGCAACGCCGCGACGCGCATTTGCCGCCCTTCGCGCGGCTGGCGGCGCTGATCGTCAGCGCGCCCGACGCCGATTCCGCCGACTTCGCCGCTCGCGCGCTGGCCCGCGCCGCGCCGCACATGCCGGGGGCGACGGTGCTCGGCCCGGCGCCGGCGCCGCTCGCGGTGTTGCGCGGCCGGCACCGCCGCCGGCTTCTTGTGCAGGCAGAACGTGCGGTCAATCTCCAGGCGGTACTGCGCGAATGGCTCGCCAAGGTGCGCTTCGCCGGATCGACCCGGCTGCAGGTCGATATCGACCCCTACAGCTTTTTTTGAGCATGGCACCCGCGCGAAACACGTAAGCCATTGAATCAATGCAAACCTCGCGCGGTTGCTTCGCGCGCGCGAAACATGCTAGGAACCGCGCGGATTTCGCGGGGCCGTGGTGGCCCTCAGGTCGTCTTTGACGAATCCGACAAGGGCAATGTCGCGACCCATCGCTCCCCGGCGCGCAGATCGAGGAACGTCTCCCTTTGGCTGCTGAATCGACAGGCATTTCCGGCCTGGCAGAACGTTATGCGGCGGCGCTGTTCGAGTTGGCGGACGACCGCCACGAACTCGACACGGTCGCTGGCGATTTGCGCGAGCTGCGCGCGATGCTGGCCGCCAGCGGCGACCTGCTGCGGCTGGTGCGCAGCCCGGTGCTGACCCGCGCCGAGCAGGGCAAGGCAATGGCGGCCGTCGCCGATGACGCCAAGCTGTCGAAGCTCACCGGGGATTTCATCGCCGTCGTGGCGCGCAATCGCCGGCTCTTCGCGGTGCCGGCGATGATCGAGGCGTATCTCGCAAAGCTCTCCGAGCGGCGCGGCGAGGTCACCGCCGAAATCACCGCGGCGCAGTCGCTGTCCGACGCGCAGCAGAATGCGCTCGTCGAACAGTTGCACCGCGTCGTCGGCAGTCGCGTCGCGATCGACGTCCATGTCGACCCAAGCCTCCTCGGCGGCATGATCGTCAAGATCGGCTCGCGCATGGTCGACGGTTCATTGAAAGGCCGGCTGCAGCGGTTGCAGCTGAGCATGAAGGGCATTGGCTAGAAGCCTAGAGGAACGCACATGGAAATCCGCGCGGCGGAAATCTCCGCCATCCTGAAGCAGCAGATCGCGAATTTCGGCAGCGAAGCCGATGTCGCCGAGGTCGGCCAGGTGTTGTCGGTCGGCGACGGCATCGCCCGCGTCTACGGCCTCGACAAGGCAGAGGCCGGCGAGATGCTGGAATTTCCGAACGGCATACGCGGCATGGCGCTCAATCTCGAAACCGACAATGTCGGCGTCGTGATCTTCGGCGACGACAGCGGCATCGGCGAGGGCGACACGGTCAAGCGCACCGGCGCCATCGTCGACGCGCCGGTCGGACGCGGCCTCTTGGGTCGCGTTGTCGACGGACTCGGCAATCCGATCGACGGCAAGGGGCCGCTCACTGACGTTACCCGCAGCCGAGTTGAGGTGAAGGCGCCGGGCATCATCCCGCGCAAATCGGTGCACGAGCCGGTGCAGACGGGCCTCAAGGCGATCGACGCGCTGGTGCCGATCGGCCGCGGTCAGCGCGAGCTGATCATCGGCGACCGCCAGACCGGCAAGACCGCGGTCGCGATCGACGCGATCCTCAACCAGAAAGGTGTCAATGCCGGCACCGACGAATTGAAGAAGCTCTATTGCATCTATGTCGCGATCGGCCAGAAGCGCTCGACGGTCGCGCAAATCGTCAAGACGCTCCAGGATTACGGCGCGCTCGACTATTCGATCGTGGTCGCCGCGACCGCCTCCGAGCCGGCGCCGCTGCAATTCCTCGCGCCCTATACGGCGTGCACGATGGGCGAGTTTTTCCGCGACAACGGCATGCACGCCCTCATCATCTACGACGATTTGTCGAAGCAGGCCGTCGCCTATCGCCAGATGTCGCTGCTGCTGCGCCGCCCGCCGGGCCGGGAAGCCTATCCCGGCGACGTCTTCTATCTGCATTCGCGGCTCTTGGAGCGCGCGGCCAAGATGAGCGACGAGCACGGCGCCGGCTCACTGACCGCGCTTCCGGTTATCGAGACCCAGGCGGGCGACGTTTCGGCTTATATTCCGACCAACGTCATCTCGATCACCGACGGACAGATCTTCCTCGAAACGGAATTGTTTTATCGCGGCATTCGCCCGGCGATTAACGTCGGTCTGTCGGTGAGCCGCGTCGGCTCGGCGGCGCAGATCCGCGCGATGAAGCAGGTCGCCGGGCGTATCAAGCTGGAACTCGCGCAATACCGCGAGATGGCGGCGTTCTCGCAATTCGCGTCAGATTTGGACGCGGCGACCCAGCGCCTGCTGGCGCGCGGCGCGCGCCTCACCGAGCTGTTGAAGCAACCGCAATTCTCGCCGGTTCCGGTCGAGGAGCAGGTCGTCGCGATCTTCGCCGGCACCAACGGCTTCCTCGACCGCGTCGACGTCAACAATATCGGCCGGTTCGAAGCCTCTATGCTCGGCGAGCTGCGTTCGTCGGAACCCGAGCTGCTGGCCGCGATCCGCAGCGAAGGCGCGCTGTCCAAGGAGTCGGAGGACAAGCTGCGCGCGTTTCTCGACAAATTCACCCAGACGTTCGTGTAGCCGCTAATGCCCAGCCTCAAAGACCTGCGCAACCGCATCCGCAGCGTCAGGTCGACCCAGAAGATCACCTCGGCGATGAAGATGGTCGCCGCCTCGCGCCTGCGCCGTGCGCAGGAGCAGGCCGAAGCCGCGCGTCCCTATGCCGAGCGCATGGAACGCGTTCTGGCCTCGCTGGCGGCGCGCATGTCGGGGATGCCGGGCGGGCCGCCGCTGCTCGCCGGCACCGGCAAGGACCAGACGCACCTGCTCGTCGTCGCGACCTCGGATCGCGGCCTCGCCGGCGGCTTCAACGCGACGATCCTGCGCGAGGCGCGGCGGCAGATGCGCTCGCTGCTTGCCGCCGGCAAGGACGTGAGAATCCTGACAATCGGCCGCAAGGGTCGCGACGGGCTGCGCCGGGACTATGCCCGTTACATCCACGAGAGCCTCACCGATATCGGCCGTCGCCGGCTTTCATTCGAGGAAGCGCGCGACATCACGCGGCGCATCCTGGCGATGTTCGAAGCTGGCGAGTTCGATGTCTGCACGATCATCTTCAACCGCTTCCGCTCGGCAATCACGCAGATCACCACGGCGCAGCAGCTGATTCCGTTTGCCCAACCCGCGGGCGCTCAACCCGAGGCGGCTGAGACACCGGTGACCGCGAGCGGCGCGATCTATGAGTTCGAGCCGGACGAGGAGGAAATTCTCGCCGAGCTGTTGCCACGCAACCTCGCGGTGCAAATCTATACGGCACTGCTCGAAAACGCCGCGAGCGAACAGGGCGCGCGGATGACCGCGATGGACAACGCCACCCGCAACGCCGGCGAGATGATCGACCGGCTCAATACCGTCTACAATCGGTCGCGTCAGGCCGCCATCACCAAGGAGTTGATCGAGATCATCTCCGGCGCCGAGGCGCTCTAACCCAGGGATCGACTGAACATGGCCAGCAATATCGTCGGCTCCATTACCCAGGTCATCGGCGCGGTCGTCGACGTGCGCTTCGAGGGCGAGCTGCCGTCCATTCTCAACGCGTTGCACACCGATAACGGGGGCCAGAACCTCGTGCTCGAAGTGGCGCAGCATCTCGGCGAAAACACCGTGCGCACGATCGCGATGGATACCACCGATGGTCTCGTGCGCGGTGCGCAGGTCGTCGATACCGGCGCGCCCATCAGCGTGCCCGTCGGCCCCGAGACGCTGGGTCGCATCCTCAACGTCATCGGCGAACCGGTCGACGAGAAAGGGCCGGTCAATGCCAAGATGCGCTTGCCCATCCACAGGTCGCCGCCCGAGTTCATCGAGCAGTCGACCGAAGCCGAGATCCTGATCACCGGAATCAAGGTCGTCGATTTACTAACGCCCTACGCGAAGGGCGGCAAGATCGGCTTGTTCGGCGGCGCCGGGGTCGGCAAGACCGTCATCATCATGGAGCTGATCAACAACATCGCGAAGGCGCATGGCGGCTATTCGGTGTTCGCCGGCGTCGGCGAGCGCACCCGCGAGGGCAACGACCTCTATCACGAGATGATGGAGTTGGGGGTGATCACCGAGGATGGCCCGGGCTCCAAGGCAGCGCTGGTCTACGGCCAAATGAACGAGCCGCCGGGCGCGCGCGCCCGCGTCGGTCTCTCGGGCCTGACGCTCGCCGAATATTTCCGCGACGAGGAAGGTCAGGACGTGCTGTTCTTTGTCGACAACATCTTCCGCTTCACCCAGGCAGGCTCGGAGGTGTCGGCGTTGCTGGGCCGCATCCCGTCGGCGGTCGGTTATCAGCCGACCTTGGCGACCGATCTGGGAAACCTGGAAGAACGCATCACCAGCACGAAGAAAGGCTCGATCACCTCGGTCCAGGCGATCTATGTGCCGGCCGACGACTTGACCGATCCGGCGCCGGCCACCACCTTCTCCCACCTCGACGCGACAACCGTGCTATCGCGGCAGATCGCCGAACTCGGCATCTACCCAGCGGTCGACCCGCTCGATTCGACCTCGCGCATGCTCGACCCGCGCGTCGTCGGCGACGAGCACTACACGGTCGCGCGCGACGTGCAACGCGTGCTACAGACCTACAAGTCGCTGCAGGACATCATCGCGATTCTCGGCATGGACGAGCTTTCGGAGGAGGACAAGCTCACCGTCGCCCGCGCCCGCAAAATTCAGCGCTTCCTATCGCAGCCTTTCCATGTTGCCGAGGTATTCACTGGCACCCCGGGCGTGCTCGTCAGTCTCGAAGACACGATCAAGGGGTTCAAGGGCATCGTCGCCGGCGAATATGACGAGCTGCCGGAAGCCGCGTTCTACATGGTCGGCACGATCGAAACGGCGGTCGAAAAGGGTCGCAAGATGGCGACCGAGGCGGCGTAATGGCCGAGCGCGTGCAATTCGAGCTGGTGACGCCGGAGCGGCTCGTCCTGTCGACCGAGGTCGAGATGGTCGTGGTGCCGGGCACCGAAGGCAATTTCGGCGTGCTGCCCGGCCACTCGCCGCTGATCTCAACGATTCGCCCCGGCATGATCGACATTTACGAGACGCGCGCGGCGATTTCCGACCGCATCTTCGTCGTCAGCGGCATCGCCGAGGTGACGCCGGAGCGCTGCACGGTGCTGGCCGAGGAAGCGATGACGCCGGAGAACCTCGACCGCGCCGCGACCGAAGCCGAGCTGCAGGCGATCGAAGGCAATCTGCCGAGCCTGCGCGAGCAGGTCGCCCGCGCCACCGGCGCCGACCGCGATCGGCTGGCCGCCGAGCTGCGCGGGCTCGAGCACCAGCAGACGATCGCTCAGGCCAAGCTGCAGGCGCTCGCAGCGACCGCGCATTAACCAAGCGCGGGAACTTTACCGCCGGCTGTTGTATAAGCGGGCATGGGCTGGTGGACGCTCGACGACATTCCCTGGCAGCGTTTCGACTCGTCGCGAGTCGATCCCGACATCGTGCCACTGGTGAAGGCCGCAAGTCTCGTCGAAGCGAACGGCGCCGCCTATGCCGGGCATCTGTGCCGGGTCTTCTCCGACGATCCCGCATTTCAGGACAGCGCGCGTGGCTGGGGCGCGGAAGAGGTGCAACACGGCGCGGCGCTGGCACGCTGGGCGGCGCTGGCCGACCCAAGCTTCGATTTTGACGGTGCGTTCGCCCAATTCGAGGCTGGGTACCGCGTTGATAGCGACCGCATGTTCGCCCGGCGCGGTTCGCAAGCGGGCGAGATGCTCGCGCGCTGCATCGTCGAGACCGGCACCAGCTCCTACTACACGGCATTGAAGGAGGCGTCGGCCGAGCCGGTGCTGCAGGAGATTTGCCGCCGCATCGCCGCCGACGAACTGCGCCACTACCGACTGTTCTACAAAAATCTCGGAGCGTGCCTGGCGCGCGAAAGGCTCGGCCGCTGGGTGCGGCTCAAGGTGGCGCTCGGCCGCGTCGCCGAAAGCGAGGACGACGAGCTCGCTTACGCCTATTACGCCGCCAACGCGGACGAGATCCCCTATGACCGCCGACGCTGGAGCCGCGCCTATGCCCGGCGCGCCTTCGCGATCTACCGGCCGCACCATGTCGAGCGCGGCGTTGCGATGATCTTGAAAGCCGTCGGGCTGACCCCGAACGGCCGGCTCGGCCAGGTTCTTGCCCGGCTGTCGTGGCGGGCGATGCGGTGGCGCGCCGGACGGTTGGCGAGAGAAGCCGCGTAGACTTATTTCCGTACGCAGTGATCCGCCAGCACATAGGCGATCACCTGAGTGATCTTGCGCCCGGTCGGGATGTGCAGGAATTCGTTGGGGCCGTGCGCGTTGGAATGCGGGCCGAGCACGCCGGTCACGACAAACTGCGCCGCTGGGAATTTTTCGCCGAGCATGGCCATGAACGGGATGCTGCCGCCTTCGCCGATAAAAGCGGGCGGCGCGCCAAACGCATCCTGCGATGCCTTTTCCAGCGACGCGCCCAGCCACGGCGCCAGCGCCGGCGCGTTCCAGCCGGTCGATCCGACCTGCCCCGCGAAACTGACCTGGGCGCCGTAGGGCGGGTCGGCTTCGAGCAGCGTGCGGACGGCTTCGGTCGCTTCCTTGGCGTCGAGGGTCGGCGGCAGGCGCAGACTCAATTTCGCGCTTGTATAAGGCAGCAGCACATTGCCCGCGTCGGCCGGCAGCGGCAGCCCGGCCATGCCGGTCACCGCGAGCTGCGGCCGCCAGCTGCGGTTCAGCACCAGGTCGGTGAGGTCGTCGCCGACCGCGCCGGCGCCGGCGACAAAGGGAAACTCGCCGCGCACGACATCGCCGAGCACCACGGCGGCCTGGCGCGCCTGCGCCAGCCGCTCGGCGGGGATCTGCGCGTAAAGCGCCTCGGGCCGCACCGCGCCGGTTTCCTCATCCTCGAGCCGCGACAGCAATTTGCGGAAGATCCGGAAGCTCGACGGGACGATCCCCGAGGCGTGACCGGAATGCACGCCCTCGCTGAGGATTTCGACGGTCAGCGTGCCGGCGACGACGCCGCGCAACGATGTGGTGAGCCACAATTGCTCATAATTGCTGCAGCCCGAATCGAGGCAGACGACGAGCGACGGACTGCCGATACGGTCGGCGAGATCATCGACATAAAACGGCAGGTCGTAGCTGCCCGACTCCTCGCAGGCCTCGATGACCACGACCGCGCGCGCGTGCGGCACGCCCTGCTCCTTGAGCGCGGCAAGCGCGGTCAGCGCGGCGAACATCGCATAGCCGTCATCGGCGCCGCCACGGCCGTAGAGCTTGTCGCCGACGATACGCGGCAGCCACGGCCCGTAGCCGTCCTCCCAACCGACCATCTCCGGCTGCTTGTCGAGATGGCCGTAAAGCAGCACCGTGTCGTTATTTGCCCCCGGGCCCTCGCCGGGAATATCGATAAGGATGAGCGGCGTGCGGTCTTCCAGCCGCACCACATCGAGCGTCGCACCGGGAAACGCGACGATCTTACCGCGCGCCCAGCGCTCGAACATCGCCACCGCCGCGTCCATGTGGCCGTGCGCCGCCCAATCGGGGTCGAAGAGGGGCGATTTGTTCGGGATCTTGATGTATTCGACGAGGGTCGGGACGATCTCGTCGCCCCAGCACTGGTCGACGAAACTCTGCAACTTGGCGCTGTCGAGCATGCGGTCTCTCCGGGAAAGCGGGCCAATCTACCATCGCCGGGCGGCGCCGGCATGATCGTCGTGTTCGGCTCGATCAATGTCGACCTGATCTTTCCGGTGACGCACCTGCCGGCGCCGGGCGAGACTGTGCTCGGCGGCGATTACAGGATCGCACCCGGCGGCAAGGGCGCCAACCAGGCGCTGGCGGCGCGGCGTGCGGGATCCAGCGTGACGATGATCGGTGCGGTCGGCCGCGACGAGTTTGCGGCGACGGCGCTGGCGTTACTGCGCCGCGACGGCGTGGAGCTCGGCTTTATCGCGGCGTGCGACCGACCGACCGGCTGCGCCACGATCGCCGTCGATCCACAGGGCGAGAACCTGATTGCCGTCGCCTCGGGGGCCAACCTCGCTGTGGTCGCATCGCAGGTGCCCGACCGCCTGTTGGGGTCGGAAACAACGCTTGTCCTGCAGCGTGAGATATCCACACGTGAAAACGCAACGCTGATTGAGCGCGCCCGCGCGAGGGGAGCGCGAATTGTCTTGAGCCTTGCTCCGGCCGGACGGATCGATCCGGCGCGAGTTTCCGATATCGATATTATAATTGCTAATGAAGGCGAGGCGGCGGCGCTCGGCATCGATGTCGCTCGCGAACCGCGGCAAGCCCTCGTGGTCACGCGGGGGGCCGCGGGCGCTATCACCTATCTTCCCGAGGGTGGTCATATCGTCGTGCCGTCACTGCCGATCACGCCGGTTGACACGACGGGAGCGGGCGACACATTTGCCGGAGTGTTGGCTGCCGGGCTCGACCAGGGATTGGCGCTGGACGCCGCGCTGCGCCGCGCGAGCGCGGCCGCGGCTCTGACATGCCTCGCGGTTGGCGCGCAATCGGCCATGCCCGACCGGGCGGCGATTGACGCTGCCGTCGAGCGGCTAACGCTTTAAGTGATCGCGAAATTCGTCAAGCAAAGCAACGTAGACCGGGCGCTTGAACTCGACGATGAGGCGAGGAAGCTCGGCCGGCTCGACCCATTTCCAGGCATCGAACTCGGGGTGATGATGATTTAAATCGATATCGATATCTTTGCCGACAAATCGCATCAGAAACCATTTCTGGCGCTGTCCGCGATAGCGGCCGCCCCAGGCCGTCCCGGTAAGCGACGCGGGCAGATCGTAATAAAGCCAATCGCTGGTTTCGGCGACGATCTCCGCCTTGTCGGTGCCGGTCTCTTCGTAAAGCTCGCGCAGCGCCGCCTGCATCGGCGTCTCGTCCATGTCGATGCCGCCTTGCGGCATCTGCCACGCAGAAAGGCCGTGCGGCATGTCGATGCGTCGGCCAACCCAGGCCTTGCCCGCATGATTGACGAGAAAGATGCCGACGCCGGCCCGGTAGTAACCGGCAAGCTCGTCAGCGCTCACGCGCGGGCGGCTCAGTTTTCGGCGTGGGCGCTGCCGAACAGCGCGATTCCGCGCAGCATGTCGACCGCGCGCGCCAGTTGATAGTCGTCGGGGGTGCCGATCACCGTCGGATCGACCGTCGCCTGATCTTCGGGATTATCAGGATCGGTCTTGGCGGTGTCTTCTTTCTTGGCCACCGCATTCGCATCATTCGCCGGGTGCTCGATCTTGGCGGCCTCGACAATGATATCCGGCTCGATGCCCTTGGCCTGGATCGAGCGGCCGGACGGCGTGTAATAGCGCGCGGTCGTGAGGCGCATCGCGCCGTGGCCGGGCAGCGGGATGATCGTCTGCACCGAGCCTTTGCCGAAGGAGCGCGTGCCCATCAAGATCGCGCGGTGATGATCCTTCAAGGCGCCGGCGACGATCTCCGAGGCTGAGGCCGAACCGCTATTGATCAGCACCACCATCGGCAACCCGCCGGTAATGTCGCCGGGGTGTGCGTTGTAGCGCTGCGCGTCATCCGGCTTGCGGCCGCGAGTCGAGACGATCTCGCCCTTGTCGAGGAACGCATCGGACACCGCGACCGCCTGGTCGAGCAGTCCGCCGGGATTGTTGCGCAAATCGAGCACGATGCCCGCCAGCTTGTTTCCGGCCTGCTGCTTCAAATTCTTCATCGCGTTTTCGAGCCCGACATCGGTCTGCTCGTTAAAGCTGGTAATGCGGACATAACCGATGTTGCTGTCTTCGAGATGCGAGCGGACCGATTGGATCTTGATCGTCGCGCGCGTCAGCTTGACATCGAACGGGTCCTTGCCGGCACGCCGGATGCGCAGCGTGATGTCGCTGTTGATCGGTCCGCGCATCTTCTCGACCGCCTCGGGCAAGGTCATGCCCTGCACCGGCGTGCCGTCGAGTTGAATAATGAGATCGCCCGGCTTCAATCCGGCGCGCGCCGCCGGCGTGTCGTCGATTGGCGACACCACCTTGATGAGGCCGCTCTCCATCGACACTTCGATCCCGAGCCCGCCGAACTCGCCGCGGGTCTGGACCTTCATGTCGTTGAAATTCTTGGCATTGAGGTAATTCGAATGCGGATCGAGCGAGGTCAGCATGCCGTTGATCGCGCCTTCGATCAGCGTGTCGTCGCTGACGTCGTCGACATACTCGCCGCGCACCTTGTCGAACACGTCGCCAAACAGGTTGAGTTCCTTGTAGGTCTCGGCGGTGTTGGTGGTGGAGTTCGTGGTCGCCGCAACCGCACCGACATCCCGCTGCAACGGCAGGATCAGGAGCGCGCCCGCAAGCGCCGCGATCAGCCCTAGTCTTTTCATTCGCGCACCCTAATGTCTTCGGTCTTCTGGTCGCGGCTTTCGAGCCGCGATTGGGGGTCGACTGGCCGCCCGTCGCGGCCCAATTCGAAATAAAAATTCGCGCCAGCCCCTTTACCATCGGCATCCGGCAGGCTGCCGACCGGCTCGCCCGCCAGAAGCCATTGGCCCATCATCACATCGACATGGCCCAGTCCCGCCAGCAGCGAATGATATCCGCCGGCATGGCGAATGATCAAGATCAGCCCGTAGCCTTCGGAACGGCCGACATAATCGACCTCGCCGTCAAACGGCGCGACAACGACGCCATCGGGAACGCCTTGCATCGTCAGACCTTGGCTCGATTGGCCGGAGCGATCTGCGTCGCCGAAACGCCGCGCGATTTCACCCGAGACAGGCCAAACCATCTGGGCCTGCGGCGCGTCCAAAGCGCGCAGGGTCTTCGGCTTAGTAGGGTCCGAGGGATCGAGCGCCGTCTTTCCCGGTACGGTATGGAGCGCCTTGAGACGGACCAGCAGCTCCTTGTCGCGCTGGTCGGTTGCCGCGTCGGCCTTGTTGATGAGATCGGACAAGTCGCGCGCCTGGTCGACAGGCGACGCCGACGCCGTCTGTCTGTCATCGTCATGCAGCAGCCGGCTGGTCAGAGCGTTGCGGCGGGTGACGAGCTGGGCCAGAGCGGCGCGGCCCTGCGCGAGCGCGACGCGAGCAGCGTCGATGTCCTTTTGGTGGGCGTCGATCTGGTCGCGGGTCGTGGCAAGCGCAGCCAGCTGGCTACTCAATTCGCGCACCTTGGCCGACAACATCGGCACCGCCGCTTCCAAGAGAATGGCGCTTCGCGTCCGATCCACCGGGCTTTCCGATGTCAGCGCCAGCGTCTCGGGCGGCGCTAACGCCAGACGTTCGAGCGCGCCAAGCAGCGCCTTTTGCTGCTCGCGGCTCGTCGCGAGCTCCTTGGCCTTGCCGTCGATACCGCTCTGCATCGTGCGGAGCGCGATGTCGAGCGCGCCGATCGAGCGCTCGCGCGTCTGCACTGCCTGCGCGGCAGCGATGCACTGCTGACGGATCGCGTCGAGCTGGCCGATTTGAGCATCGCTGGGCGCCAAGGTCGCGGCGACGAGCGGCGGCGCCATACCGCCGAGGGCAAGCAAGGCAATGAGACAGATGGGGCCAAACCCGCGCTGAAACGGCACCGCGCGATCAGTCGGCGGCGCGCATCCGCGCGTCGCTGCCGAGCAGCGAATGACCGGTCATCGCCGCCGGCTGCTCGAGGCCGAGAAGCGCAAGCAAGGTCGGAGAGACATCGGCGAGCCGGCCATCATCGAGATGACGGATCGCCGCCGGCGGATTAACGACGATAAACGGCACCGGGTTTGTCGTATGCGCGGTATGCGGCTGGCCGGTTTCGGGGTCGCGCATCATCTCGGCATTGCCGTGATCGGCGGTGATGACGAGGGTGCCGCCCGCCTCCTCGACCGCCGCCGCGAGCCGGCCGAGGCACTGGTCGACCGTCTCGACCGCTTGCACCGCCGCATCGATGAAGCCGGTGTGCCCGACCATGTCAGTATTGGCGTAATTGAGCACGACCACGTCGAATTTACCGGAGTCGATCGCGGCGACGACCTTGTCGGTCACCTCCGGCGCCGACATTTGCGGCTGCTGGTCGTAGGTCGCGACCTTGGGCGACGGCACAATGATGCGCTCTTCGCCGGGAAACACAGTCTCCCGACCGCCATTGAAGAAGAAGGTGACGTGCGCGTATTTCTCGGTCTCGGCGATGCGCAGCTGCTTCATCCCGGCCTTCGCGACGATCTCGCCCAGCGTGTCGTTGAGGTCGGCGGGCGGGAAAAGCGTTTCGAGGAAGCGATTGAGGTCTTCGGAATATTCGACAAGCCCGAGCGCGGCGGAAAACTCGATCGTCTTGCCGTGCTTGAAGCCGGAGAACTTGGAATCGAGCAGCGCGCCGGCGATCTCCCTGATCCGATCGGCGCGGAAATTGGCGAGGAGCAAGCCGTCGCCGCCGCTCATGCCCTTGTAGCCCGTGATCGCTGTCGGCAGCACGAACTCGTCGCTCTCGTCGCGATTGTAGGCGGCGTCGACCGCGGCGATCGCGTCCTTGGCGCTCTCGCCCTTGCCTTCGGTCAGCGTACGATAGGCCTTCTCGACGCGATCCCAGCGTTTGTCGCGATCCATCGCGTAAAAGCGACCGGAGACTGTGGCGAGGGTGACATCCACGCCCTTGGTGCTGGCGGCGAAGTGCTTCAGATATTCCTTAGCCGATTTGGGCGGGGTATCGCGCCCGTCGAGCACGGCATGCACCGCGACCTTGACCCCGGCTTCGGCGACGATGCGGGCGAGCGCGGCGATCTGCCTTTGGTGCGAGTGCACGCCGCCCGGCGACATCAGGCCCAGAACATGCGCTGTACCGCCTTTCGCTTTCACCTTGGCGATGAAGTCGGTGAGCGCCGGCATCTTGGCCAGCTCGCCCGATTTGATCGCGGTGTCGATGCGCGGCAAATCCTGCATCACGACGCGGCCGGCGCCGAGATTGGTGTGTCCAACTTCCGAATTGCCCATCTGGCCGTCGGGCAGGCCGACAAAATGCTCACTCGCCTCAAGATGAGAATGCGGCCAACGCGCCATCAGCCGGTGCCAGACCGGCGTCTTGGCCTGGGTGATGGCGTTGTCGTCGGCCTTCGGCCGCTCGCCCCAGCCATCGAGGATGCACAAGACGACCGGACGGGGACGGGTATTCATCGGCACGAAACCTAGACAGTTGCGGGGCGATTTATACGCGAAACGGGCGCAGCAGCGATAGGTTGCGTGCCTCAATCCCGGTGATAGGGATGCCCGGCGAGGATTTGCTGGGCACGGTAGAGCTGCTCCAGCAGCATCCCGCGCACCAAGAGATGCGGCCAGGTCATCGCGCCCAGGGACAGCACCGCGTCCGCCCGCTCGATGACGCCACGGCCGAGTCCGTCGGCGCCGCCGATCGCGAAGGCCAGCGTCGTGGTGCCATGGTCGCGCCATGCCGCCAGTCGATCGGCCAATACGCGGCTCGTCCAGGCCTGGCCGCGCTCGTCGAGCGCGACGAGACGAGCGCCCGCCGGCAGCGCGTCGAGGATCAGCTCCGCCTCGCGCGCCTGCAATTGCGCCGGCGGCAGCTTGCGCTTCTCTTCGAGCTCGACGATCGCCGGCGGCGGGTTGAGACGGCCGAGATAGAGCGATTGCAGATCGCCCAGCGCGCCGCGCCGCTGCCTGCCGATGGCGAGGATGACGACGCGGATCGCCGGCTTCCATCAAGTGCGGTCGGGCAACCGCCCGACCTTCGGCACCAGCAGGCCGGCGCCGTATCCGCGCAAGCGGACCATCATCATTGGCCCGCCGCGCCGGCGCTGGGCAGCGCCGCACCCCACATCTTTTCGAGATTGTAGTGCGCGCGGATTTCCGGCCGGAATAGGTGGACGATCACATCGCCGGCGTCGATCAGCACCCAGTCGCCTTGCGCCTTGCCCTCAACCGACGAACGCCATTTCTTGGGCAGCGCGTCGAGCAGATGATCGGTGAGCGCCGTCACCTGGCGCGCCGAACGGCCGCTGGCGATCACCATATAGTCGGCGATGTCGGTTTTGCCGGCGAGGTCGATAGTCACGACGTCCTCGGCCTTGCCGTCTTCCAGGCTGGCGAGGATCGTCGGCAGGAGCGCCGGCTGGCCGGCGGGTTGAGCCTTGCGGCGATGGCGGGCGGGCAGCGCGGTAACCGTTGCTTTCTCCTTCTGCGTTTCCAAAGGCCTGCGCGTGCGGGTGACCCGTCGTTTGCGGAGTTCGGTCGCCGAGCGCGGGTCAAGCCTCGTATGAAAGAACGCCCAAGCCGGGGGTTTCATCTCCACCAGCCGGCGCGCCGCGTCGCCCGCGATGCGGACATGGGCAAAACGTTGCGCCGCCTGGCCCGCGAGTGCGCGCAGTGATGTCCGCGGCCGGTCGAAGACGGCGATCGGCACGCGTTCCATCAGTTCGACCCAGCGCTTCCAGCGCGGCAATTGCGCCAGATTGTCGGCGCCCATGAGCCAAACGAAACGGGTCCGCGGAAAGCGCCGTTCGAGCGCGGCGACCGTGTCGGCGGTGTAGAGGGTGCCGAGCGCGGCCTCGATCGGACTTACGTCGATGCGCGGATGATCCTTGGCGAGCGCCACCGCACCGGCAAGCCGCTTGGCGAACGGCGCCATGCCCTTCACCGGCTTCAGCGGATTCTGCGGCGAGACGAGCCACCACACCTCGTCGAGGTCGAGGCGCTGCAAGGCCAACAGGCTCACGTGCAGATGACCGCCATGCGCCGGGTTGAACGAGCCGCCCAGCAGGCCGATGCGGCGCGGCGGCCGACCGTACAGCGCCGACATTCAGCACCTCCCTCTCTGCCCCTGGGGGCGGAGAGGGTCGGGGTGAGGTGGGGGATTCCAGAGACGATCGAGCAAGCCCACCTTACCCTCCCGCCGCTTCGCGTCGGGCCCTCCCTCTCCCCCCAAATGGGCGGAGAGGGATTTTACCACCGCCGATACCATGGTCAGGGGCGCACCTGGCCGGTGCCGCGCACGAGGTATTTGTAGGTCGTCAGCTCGGCGGCGCCGACCGGCCCGCGCGGCGGCAGGCGCTGAGTCGAGATGCCGATCTCGGCGCCCATGCCGAACTCGCCGCCATCGGCGAACTGGGTCGAGGCGTTGACCAGCACGATCGCGCTGTCGACCTCTTTCAGGAACCGCTCCGCAACGGTCTCGTCCTCGGTGACGATCGCGTCGGTGTGGTGTGAACCGTAGCGCTCGATATGATCGATTGCGTCGGCGACGCCATCGACCATGCGCACCGCGAGGATCGCGTCGAGATATTCGGTGCGCCAATCCTCTTCGGTCGCCGCGCCGATCTCATTACCGAGCGCCTGAACCTCGGCATCGCCGCGCAGCTCGCAGCCGGCTTGGCGCAGCGCGGCGAGGATCGGCGGCAACATCGGCTTGGCCTTGCGGTCGACCAAGAGCGTCTCGGTCGCGCCGCAAACCGAGACGCGGCGCATCTTGGCGTTGAGCGCGATGTCGCGCGCCTTTTCCGGATCGGCGGCGCCGTCGATATAGGTGTGGCAGAGACCTTCGAGATGGGCGATGACCGGGATGCGGCTCTCGCGTTGCACCCGCTCGATGAGCGAAGCGCCGCCGCGCGGCACGATGATGTCGATGACCCCGCTCATGCCGAGCATGTAACCGACCGCGTCACGGTTGCGGGTCGGCACCAGCTGGATCGCCGCCTCGGGCAGGCCAGCGGCGCGCAGACCGATATGCAGCGCCGCGACCAGCGCACGCGACGAAAGAAAGCTCTCCGAACCGCCGCGCAGGATCGCGGCATTGCCCGATTTGAGCGCGAGCCCGCCGGCGTCGGCGGTCACGTTGGGCCGGCTTTCGTAGATGATGCCGATCACCCCGAGCGGCACCGCGACACGCGAGATTTTGAGTCCATTGGGCCGGGTGCGCTCGTCGAGCACACGGCCGATCGGATCGGGCAGCGCAGCGATGTCCTCAAGCCCCTTGGCGATGCCTTCGAGCCGCTTCGGATCGAGCGCCAGCCGATCGATCAAGGCCGCGCCGGTTCCGTTAGCCTTCGTGCCGGCGACGTCCTCGACATTGGCCGCGAGGATCACATCCTGCTGGGCGCGCACCACAGCGGCGGCCTCGTTGAGCGCTGCGACCTTTGCCTCGGGCGAGGCAAGCGCCAACTGCACCGCCGCCTCACGCGCCTTGCGCCCGATCTCGGCCATCGTCGCGGCGAGCGCGGCAGCCGGTTCCAGGGTTGAGGCGTCGTTCATGTCGGGGCGCCAGTCGTCTCGGTCAGCACCAGATCGTCACGGTGGATAATCTCGTCGCGGCCACGATAGCCGAGGATGGCGGCGATTTCACCGCTCTTGTGTCCGGCGATACGCCTTATGTCGGCGCTGGCATAAGCGGAAAGCCCGCGTCCCGCTTCGCTTCCGGCGCGGGTGCGGACAACAATGCAATCGCCGCGCTCAAAGTTGCCCTCGATCGCCACCACCCCGGCGGGCAGGAGGCTCTTGCCCTGACGCAGCGCCCGCGCCGCGCCGTTATCGACGACGACCGCCCCTGCGGGGTTGACCGCACCGGCGATCCACGCCTTGCGCGCCGAGCGCGGCTCGGCGCGCGGCAGGAAGAGGCTCGCCGTGGCGCCCGCCTCGATTGCGGCCAGCGGGCCGCGCGCCTTGTCTTTTGATCTGAGCTGAGGACGGCCCTGGGCGATAATCATGTGGCAGCCGGCGCCCATCGCGATGCGCGCCGCGGCGAGCTTGGTGACCATGCCGCCCGAGCTGTACCCGGGCGGCGCCGAGCCAGCCATTGCCTCGATCTCCGGCCCGATATCGCGGATCAGCGGGATGTGCTGCGCTACGGAGTCATGTCGGGGATCGCCGGTGTAGAGCCCATCGATGTCGGAGAGCAGTACCAGCATGTCGGCGCTCGTCATCTGCGCGACGCGCGCGGCGAGCCGGTCGTTGTCGCCGAAGCGGATCTCCTGCGTGGCGATCGTGTCGTTCTCGTTGACCACCGGGATCGCCCCCAGCGCCAGAAGCTGCGCGAAGGTGGCGCGGGCGTTGAGGTGGCGTTGCCGGGCCTCGGTGTCCTCGGGCGTCAGCAGGATTTGCGCGACGGTAATGCCATGCCGGCCGAGCGCTTCCTGATAGGCGTGCGCGAGGCGGATCTGCCCGGTCGCGGCGGCGGCCTGCTTTTCCTCCAGCCGCAGCGCGCGGCCGGCGAGACCGAGATGCCGCCGCCCGACCGCGATCGCGCCCGACGAGACGATAATGACCTCCTGGCCCCGCGCCCGGCAGCGCACGATGTCGTCGACCAGCGCATTGAGCCAGGCATGGCGCACCAGCCCGCCATCGTCGACCAGCAGCGCCGAGCCGATCTTGACGACGAGCCGCTTGGCCCCGGCAAGCGCGGCGGCGGGCGAGGGGACGAGAGGGATAGCGTCCATCACGCTTCCGCCAGCGCGGGTTCGCGGGCTGTCTCGATCGCCCTCAGCAGAGCCGCAATCACCTCCGGCACGCCCTCGCCGCTGACTCCGGACAGCGGCAGCACCGTCGCCCCACGGCCCGCGGCGCGGCCCAGTGCGCGCAGCTTCTTCTTCACCTCGTCCGAGTCGATCGCATCGATTTTGTTGAGGCCAACAATCTCGGGCTTCTCGGTCAAGCCGTGGCCGTAGCCGGCCAACTCACCGCGTATCGTCTTATACGCGGCGACGACATCGTCGCCAGTCCCATCGATCAGGTGCAGGATCACCGCGCAGCGCTCGACATGGCCGAGAAACCGCGTGCCGAGCCCGGCGCCCTCGCTGGCCCCTTCGATGAGACCGGGCAGATCGGCGATGACAAATTCGCGATCGTCGAGCCGCACGACGCCCAATTGCGGGCGCAGGGTGGTGAACGGGTAATCGGCGATCTTTGGCTTGGCGTGCGAGACGCGCGACGAGGAAGGTCGATTTGCCGGCGTTGGGCAACCCGACCAGCCCGGCATCGGCGATCAGCTTCAGCCGCAGCCAGACCCACGTCTCTGCGCCCGGCCAGCCTGGGTCAGCGCGACGCGGCGCCTGATTGGTCGCGCTCTTGTAATGCGCATTGCCGAACCCGCCATCGCCGCCGCGCAGCAGCACCCGACGCTGTCCGGCGCGGATGAAGTCGGCGACCAGCGTCTCGCCGTCCTCGGCAAGGATTTGCGTACCGACCGGCACGCGCAGCTCGAGATCGTCGCCGCCGGCGCCGGTGCGGTTGCGGCCGGCGCCGCCGCGCCCTTTGGGCGCGCGGAAATGCTGCTGGTAGCGATAGTCGATCAGCGTGTTGAGATTGTCCTGCGCCACGAAGATGATGTCGCCGCCCTTGCCGCCATCGCCGCCGTCGGGCCCGCCGAACTCGATGAATTTCTCGCGCCGAAAGCTCAGCGAACCGGGCCCCCCGTCGCCGCTCTTCACGTAGATCTTGCACTGGTCGAGAAATTTCATCGCAGGTTCAGAAATGGTGAGGTCGGGACAACAAAAAAGGGAGCGGCTGGCCGCTCCCTTTGTCTCTTTTCATCCGGAAGCGGCTATTCGGCGGCTTCCGACGCCGGTTCCGCTTGGGGCACGACCGAGATGAACTTGCGGCCGCCGAGCCCGGTGTGGAACTTGACCGAGCCATCGACCAGCGAAAACAGCGTGTGGTCGCGCCCCATGCCGACATGCGCGCCGGGATGGAACTTGGTGCCGCGCTGGCGCACCAGGATATTGCCGGGGACGACGATCTCGCCGCCGAACTTCTTGACGCCGAGCCGCTGACCGGGACTGTCGCGTCCGTTGCGCGACGAGCCGCCCGCTTTCTTGTGAGCCATCGCTAACTCTCCTAGCCGGCGCTGATGCCGGTGATCCGCAGCACGGTCTGGTGCTGGCGGTGACCGTTCTTGCGCCGGTAATTGTGCCGCCGCTTTTTCTTGAAGACGATGATCTTGTCGGCCCGGCGATGCTCGACCAACTCGGCGCTGACGGAGGCGCCCGTGACGAGCGGCGCGCCCGCCTTGGCGTCGGCCCCCTCGCCGACCATCAGCACCTCGCCAAGCTCGATCGTCGCGCCCGGCTCGCCGGCCAATTTCTCGACCGCGATCACATCGCCCTGGGCGACTGTATATTGTTTGCCGCCGGTGCGAATCACTGCGAACATCTGGGACCGCCGCTCAATTTCGTCGCGCTTGACCGGCGCGAAAACACGACGGACGGGCCGCGCCCGTCCGGGAGCCGCGAATATAATGTCGCGCCTTTTTGTGTCAATCCCATAGGCGCCGCGGAGCCATGCGGGTCGAATGACCGCATCGCTTTGACGCGGAGCCGCCTGCACGCCTACACTAAAAGGCTCCTGTTAAAAGAAACGAGTTTTCGAGGAGCGCTGGGGCGTATGGACACCGGCAAGATCAACGCCACCGAAGACGAAGCCCTGCAATTTCATGCCGATGGGCGGCCCGGCAAGCTGTCGATCGCGCCGCACAAACCGCTGGTGACGCAGCGCGATCTGTCGCTCGCCTATTCGCCCGGCGTCGCCTATCCGTGCCTGCGCATCGAGAAAGACCCAAGTTCCGCCTTCGACTACACGTCGAAGGGGAATTTCGTCGCGGTGGTGTCGAACGGTACCGCCGTGCTGGGTCTGGGCGATCTCGGGGCTCTCGCCGCCAAACCCGTCATGGAAGGCAAGGCCGCGCTGTTCAAGCGCTTCGCCGATATCGACTCGATCGACCTCGAGATCGACACCAAGGATGTCGACGAGTTTGTCAATTGCGTGCGCTTTCTGCATCCGTCGTTCGGCGGTATCAACCTCGAGGACATCCGCGCCCCCGAATGCTTTGTGATCGAGGAGCGACTGCGCGAGCTTTTGGACATTCCCGTCTTCCACGACGACCAGCACGGCACTGCGATCATCGCCACCGCTGGGCTGATCAACGCGCTGCACCTGACGAAGCGCGAGCTCAAGGACATCAAGATGGTGGTCAACGGCGCCGGCGCGGCGTCGATCGCCTGCGTCGAGCTGCTGAAGAGTATGGGGCTGCCGGGTGAGAACGCGATCCTCTGCGACACCCGCGGCGTCATCTATCGCGGCCGCACCGACGGCATGAACCAGTGGAAATCGGCGCATGCGGTCGACACCGACGCGCGCACCCTGGCCGAGGCGCTCAAGGGCGCTGATGTGTTATTCGGCCTCTCGGTCGCCGGCGCGGTGACCCAGGAGATGGTCAAGTCGATGGCCGATAAGCCGATCATCTTCGCGATGGCCAACCCCGACCCCGAGATCACCCCTGAGGATGCGCGGGCCGTGCGTCCCGACGCGATCATCGCCACCGGCCGCTCGGACTATCCGAACCAGGTCAACAACGTGCTGGGTTTCCCGTTCATCTTCCGCGGCGCGCTCGACGTGCGCGCGACCCGCATCAATGAAGAGATGAAGATCGCCGCGGCCGAGGCGCTGGCGCGGCTGGCGCGCGAGGACGTGCCCGACGAGGTCGCCGCCGCCTATGCCGGGCAGCGGCTGCGCTACGGCCCCGACTACATCATCCCGGCCCCGTTCGATCCCCGCCTTATCTGGGCCGTGCCGTCGGCGGTGGCGCAGGCGGCGATGGATTCGGGGGTCGCGCGCAAGCCGATCCTCGACATGGCCACCTACAAGCGGGCGCTGCGCGCCCGGCTCGATCCGACCGCGGCGAGCCTCGAACTCATTTTCGAGAAGGTGCAGCGCGAGCCGAAACGCGTCGTCTTCGCCGAGGGCGAGGAGGAGATGACGATCCGCGCCGCGCTGCAATATGCCAATAGCGGCTACGGCACGCCGGTGCTGGTCGGGCGCGAGGAGCGCATCCACGCGACAATGGCAGCAATGGGGCTGACCTCGATGACGGCGCTGGAAATCCACAACGCGCGTCTATCGACCAGCAACCAGGGCTACACCGAATTTCTTTATAAGCGCCAGCAGCGGCGCGGCATGCTCTACCGCGACTGCCAGCGGCTGGTGAACCTCGACCGCAACGTCTTCGCCGCCTGCATGGTCGCCTGCGGCGACGCCGACGCGATGGTCACCGGCGTCACGCGAAATTCATTCGACGTGCTCGACGAGGTGACGCGTGTCATCGAAATGAAATCTGGCTGCGAGATGTTCGGGCTGACCTTGTTGCTGGCTCGCCAGCGCACCGTTCTGCTCGCCGATACGCTGGTGCATGAGAACCCGAATCCTGCTCAACTTGCCGCCATCGCCGTGGAAGCTGCGGCAAAGGCGCGCGAGCTTGGCATGGAGCCGCGGGTCGCACTGCTCTCCTATTCCAATTTCGGCAACCCGATGGGGGATGGCGGCGAGCGCATCCGCGAAGCCGTCGCGTTGCTCGACGCGCGCGGCGTCGATTTCGAGTACGACGGCGAGATGAGCGCCGACGTCGCGCTCGATGTGGGATTGATGCGACGGCTCTACCCGTTCTGCCGGTTGTCGGGCGCCGCCAACATTCTGCTTATGCCCGAGCTGCACAGCGCCAACATCAGCGCGAAGCTCTTGGCGCATCTTGGCGGCGGCACGGTAATCGGACCGTTGTTGATGGGGCTCGCGCACCCGGTGCAGATCGTTAATATCGGCGCCACCGTGTCCGATCTCGTCAACCTCGCCGCGCTCGCGGCGCACGATGCGATCCGCTGACAGCGGCTTTTCGATCGACGGCGACGCCGCCCGGCCGCGCGGACGGTCATTGCGGCAAATGAACTGGCGCGGGCTGCGCCGCGTGCCGATCTTCGCACTCGGCCTGTCGCTGCCGAGCGCGGCGGCGCTGATCGGCCTGGTGGCGGCGAGCTGGCTCGATCCGAAACCGGCGCTTGCGGCGGCAATCCTGATCTTCATTCTCTTGGCGTTCTCCATCGTGCCGCTGATCCTGTCGCTGACCGCGGTGCAGGAGGCGATCGAAACGATCGGCGCCCAGTCCGATCCCGGCGCCGAGACCCAGGCGGCACGCCGGCTCAGCAATATCGTCGGCACCGCCAACAGTCTTTGGCAGACGGCGCTTCGGCTGGCGCGCGGCTGGCGCGAGCGCAGCTTGCGCGCGGAGGCCCGCCTCGCTGCCGCCGAGGCGGTATTCGCGGCGATCCCGGACCCGCAAATCCTGCTCGACGCGCAGCGGCGGATCATCCACGCCAATCCTGCCGCGACCGAGTTCATCGGCAACGTGGTCGAGGCAAGCGACCTTGCCGCCTCGTTGCGCAATCCGATCGTGCTCGCCGCGGCCGACGCGGTGCTCGCGGGTGGGCCGGCGCGGATTGTCGATTTCACACTGTCGCTGCCGATCGAGCGCGTCATGCAAGCGCGTATCGCGCCGGTAGAGGGCGTCGCCGAGGGCATCGCGGCGATCGTCACGTTGCATGACATTACCGCGCTGAAGCTCGCCGAGCAGATGCGCGCCGATTTTGTCGCCAATGCCGGCCACGAGCTGAAAACGCCGCTCGCCAGCCTGGTCGGCTTTATCGAGACGCTGCTCGGCGCGGCGCGCGACGACGGCGCGGCGCGTGAGCGCTTTCTCGGCATCATGCGCGGTGAGGCCAGGCGGATGACGCGGCTGGTCGACGATTTGTTGTCGCTATCGCGGATCGAATTGAACGAGCACGTCGCGCCGACCAGCCAGGTGACACTGCCGCTGCTCATCGAGCAGGTGGCCGACGCGCTCGAATTGCGCGCCGCCGACCGGGGGATGCGTCTGACGTTGGCGGTGCCCGAAGATCTTCCCGACGTGTACGGTGACGAGGACGAGCTGGCCCAGGTCTTCCAAAACCTGATCGACAACGCGATCAAATACGGCAAGCCGCAAAGCGAGATCGCCATCAGCGCACAGCTCGATCGTCGGCCTGCGGCAAATTCACTCGTCCGTATCGCCGTTACCGATCAGGGCGAAGGCATTCCGAGCGAGCATCTGCCCCGGCTGACCGAGCGCTTCTACCGGGTCGACACCGCCCGCTCGCGCGAACTCGGCGGTACCGGCCTCGGCCTCGCGATCGTCAAGCATATCCTCAACCGGCACCGCGGCCGGCTCGAGATTGCGAGCACGCTGGGGATCGGCTCGACCTTTACCGCGTGTCTGCGGCCGGCGCGTTCGGACGCGCTCAACGACGCTGGCGAAGCGAACTGATCGCGGCCGCGCACCTCCATTGTCATTGAATGGTCATTTATCCGTCACATAACTGTATCCGCGACTAGCTAAACGGTGCGCGCGGTCCACCGGCCGCAACATGGCACGGACGACGTAATCCCTCACTCTGGCCGCAACGGCCAAGCCAACGGCTCGCCCGACTGCGGCCGCGGGCCAGCGCCATGGCAACAGGGGAATGTTAAGGAGGCGAACTTGAGCAATACAGGGAGCCAGAACCGGAAGGCTACTCGCCGGCTTGTGTTGGGGGCGGCATTGGGTTGCACCGCGTGGTGCGGGGTTATGCTAGCGGGCGCTCCGCCGGCATCGGCCGCAACGCAGATCGTCGGTGCCGGATCGACCTTCGATTTTCCGTTCTTCTCGAAAGCGTTCTACGACTATACCGCCAAACATCCCGACGTGACGGTCAACTACCAGTCAATCGGAAGCGGCGGCGGCATACAGCAATTCACCGCGAAGACCGTCGATTTCGGGGCCAGCGACGTGCCGATGAACGCGGCGGAACTGGAGCGCGCCAAGGCTCCGATCCTGCAAATACCGATCACCCTCGGCGGTGCGGGCGTTGCCTACAACCTCCCGGGGATCGACAAGGGCATGCACCTCACGCGTGAGGTTATTGCCGACATCTATCTCGGCAAGATCACCAAGTGGAACGACCCGGCGATTGCTAAGCTCAATCCCGGCGTGAAGCTGCCCGATACGGCGATCACTGTTGTGCATCGCTCGGACGGCTCCGGCACCACTTACATTTTCACCGACTTCCTGAGCAACGTCTCGCCCGAGTGGAAGAGCAAGGTCGGCACGAACAAGGACGTGCAATGGCCCGCGCCGAGTAGCGTTGGCGGCAAGGGCAACGAGGGCGTCGCCGGCCTCGTCAAGCAGACGCCGGGCAGCATCGGCTACGTGGAACTCGCCTACCTGATGGAAAACCAGATGAGCTACGCGCAGGTGCAAAACAAGGCCGGCACCTACGTCTATCCGACGGTCGACACGGTGGCGGCGGCCGCAGCGACCAAGCCGGACGTGTCGTCGACGAATTTCTCGATCGTCGATACCTCGTGCGCGCAATGCTATCCGATCAGCGGGTACTCCTGGGTCATGCTCTATAAGGCCCCGGCGGATCCGGCGCGCGGCAAGCTGCTCAAAGAAATTATGACCTGGCTGGCCACCGAGGCGCAGCCGATCGCTAAGACGGTCGACTACGTTCCGTTGCCCGACAACGTCCAGAAACAGGCGCTGTCGGTGCTCGGTCAGATGCAGTAGCCGGAGGTGGCGGCAGCGGCGATCGGAGGATAGGTGTGACCGAACAGGCCTCCTCGGCTGCTGCCGCCGTACGTTCCAGCGCGCATGCACGAACCCTGCGGCCCGCAGAGCGGATCGGTTCGAAAATATTTGTCGGCGCCCTGCAAGGCTCGTGCTGGCTGTTCCTGCTGATCGTCGGCGGCTTGGCGGCCGAACTGATCTGGGGAGCGCGGCTCTCGCTCAAAACCTTCGGCATCGGGTTCCTGTGGAGCAGCCAATGGAA
This sequence comes from uncultured Alphaproteobacteria bacterium, assembly GCA_963712835.1. Classification (GTDB taxonomy): domain Bacteria; phylum Pseudomonadota; class Alphaproteobacteria; order ATCC43930; family CGMCC-115725; genus DATARH01. The sequence goes on from CAVQJJ010000007.1 coordinate 628,929, forward strand.
CCCGGTCACCGAACAATTCGGTGCTCTGCCGTTCATCTATGGCACCGTCGTAACGTCGGTGATCGCCTTGGTGCTGGCGGCGATCGTTGGCATCATGGCGGCGATCTACCTTGCGGAATTCGCGCCGCGGCGGGTCGGCGCGTATCTCGGATTGCTCATCGAGCTGCTCGCGGCAGTGCCGAGCATCGTCTATGGCTTGTGGGGACTGTTCGTTCTCGCCCCGCTTGTCGCCAACTGGCTCGGCCCGGCGCTGCAGGACAGTTTGGGTTTCCTACCGTTCTTTCAGGGCACGATCTACGGCGTCAACATGCTGACCGCGGCGCTCATCCTGACGTTAATGATTGTGCCCACAATCACCGCCATTACCCGCGATCTGATTACCGCCATCCCGATGCGTATGCGCGAGGCATCGTTGGCGCTGGGCGCAACCCCCTGGGAGACGGCTTACAAGGTCGTCTTGCCGTCGGTCACGCGCGGCATCATCGGTGCGTGCCTGCTCGCTTTCGGCCGTGCGCTCGGCGAGACCATCGCGACGACGATGGTTATCGGCAACCGACCGGTCATCAGCGCGTCGTTGTTCGCGCCCGGCTACACCATCGCCAGCGTCATCGCCAACGAATTTACCGAAGCGACCTCGGATCTTTATCTGAGCGCATTGATCGAGCTTGGATTGATCCTCCTGATCGTCAGCGTGATCGTCATCGGCATGGGCCGGTTGATGGTGCAGCTGTTCGTTCGCTGAAGCGCGAGAGCCCGATGAGCGCAATCTCGTTAGTGCAGCGGCGCAGATTGAACAACAAGGTGTGGATCGCGCTTTGCGGCATTTTCGCCGCCACCGTGGCGATCATTCTGCTGCTGATCATGGGCTATATCGTCCGTGAGGGGATCAGCGCGATCTCGGTACCTTTCCTCACGCGTTTGCCACGGCCGACTGGCGTATCGGGCGGCGGTGTCGCTAACGGCATTGTCGGGACGTTCATCATCGTCGGAATTGGCGCCGCGATGGCGTTTCCCGCCGGCGTCCTTGTCGGTACCTATCTTGCCGTCTACAGCCACAGGCGGGTTGCGAAATCGCTCAGCTTTGTCGCCGACGTACTTGCCGGCGTGCCGAGCATCGCCATTGGCATTTACGCCTATGCGTTGTTCGTCGAGCCGTTCCGGCATTTTTCGGCGCTCTCGGCGTCGTTCGCGTTCGCGGTTCTGATGATCCCGCTGGTAATCCGAGCCACAGAGGGAGCGATCGCGCTGGTGCCGCGCGAACTGCGCGAAGCGGCGACCGCGCTCGGCGCTCCGGAGTCGAGGGTTGTCTTGAAGATTTTGGTGGTTGCCGCGCGGACCGGCATCGTCACCGGTCTGCTGCTGTCGCTGGCCCGGGTCACCGGCGAAACGGCGCCCTTGCTCTTCACGGCCTTTGGCAGCCAATACTGGGAGCTCAACCCGGCGCAGCCGATGGCCGAGTTGTCGCTGCAAATTTTCACCTATGCGATCTCGCCGTACGCCGACTGGCATGCTCAGGCCTGGGCCGGTGCTCTGCTCCTGATTGTCGCGGTATTCATCCTCAGCGTCCTGGCGCGACTTTCTGTCCTGTTCGGGAGCGAGGGGCGCCACGGGGGCACGGCATGAAAACAGCTGCCTCGCAATGGCGTCGTCATCGATGTGAAACAACTCTGACTTACGGGTAGGGTCGCGCGTAGCGCGTCGGAACCGGTTGTTCTTCTCTTCTGCAGCGGTGTCCCGATATGGATGTGGAAAATACGCCGAACGCGAAGCCGCCGATAGCGCGGGTCGCAATAGCGATGCCCGGGTCAGTCGCGGCGCGCCCAAAGCCGAGCGCCGATCCTGAGGCTGTCGCGCTTATGCCGGTTAAAGCCGATATTCGCGATGTCGGTTTTTACTATGGCAAGTATCATGCGCTGAAGAACATAAGCCTGCCGCTGCATGACCGTCGCGTCACCGCCTTTATCGGCCCGTCGGGCTGCGGCAAGTCGACCCTGCTGCGCATCCTCAACCGTATCTACGAGCTTTATCCGAACCAAACGGTGAGCGGCGAGGTGTTGGTCGACGGGCAGAACATTCTTGCGCCGGGGCTCGATCTCAACATCGTGCGGGCGAAAATTGGCATGGTGTTCCAGCGCCCAACACCGTTTCCGATGTCGATCTACGACAATGTCACCTTCGGCATTCGGCTTTACGAGAAGCTGTCCAAATCCGAACTCGACGAGCGTGTCGAATCGGCGCTGCAGCGTGCCGCGCTGTGGACCGAGGTCAAGGATAAGCTGCGGCAGAGCGCGCTCGGGCTTTCGGGCGGCCAGCAGCAGCGTCTATGCATCGCCCGGGCCGTCGCGGTGCAGCCCGAGATATTGCTGCTGGACGAGCCGGCCTCGGCGCTCGATCCGATCTCGACCCAGCGCATCGAAGAGCTCATCGCCGAGTTGAAGTCCGATTATTGCATCGCCATCGTCACGCACAACATGCAGCAGGCGGCGCGCTGCTCGGACTACACGGCGTTCATGTATCTCGGCGAGGTCGTCGAATTCGACGAGACCGAGCGCATGTTCACCCATCCGCGTGAGAAGCGCACCGAAGACTACATCACTGGTCGCTTTGGCTAAGGAAAGGGTCGCGATGCCTGCCGAACATATCGTCAAGAGCTATGACGAGGAGCTGACCAGGCTCAACAACATGATCGTCGAGATGGGCGGGCTCGCCGAGGCCCAACTCTCTTCCGCGATCGAAGCGGTCGCCAGGCGCGATAGCGCGCTCGCCGCCGTCGTTGTCGAGGGCGACGCCCGGGTCGACGAACTCCAGCGCGAACTCGACAACCTCGCGATCCGCCTGCTTGCGCTGCGCCAGCCGATGGCGCGCGACCTGCGCGAGATTTTTGCTGCGCTGAAGATCGGCGCCGATCTCGAACGCATCTGCGATTACGCCGCGAATGTGGCCAAACGGTCGATTGCCTTGGCACAAACGCCGCCGATCCAGCCGGTACATGCGCTGCCGCGCATGGGCACGCTGGCGTTGGCGATGATCAAGGACGTCATCGACGCCTATGTCGAGCGCGACGCCGACAAGGCGCTCGACGTGTGGCGCCGCGACGAAGAGCTCGACGAGATGTACTCGAGCCTCTTCCGCGAGTTCCTGACCTACATGATGGAGGACCCACGCAACATCGGCGCGTGCACTCACCTCCTGTTCATGGCCAAGAACATCGAGCGGATCGGCGACCACGCCACCAACATCGCCGAAGACTTGTATTACCTGGTGCACGGCACGCCACTGACCGAAGTCCGGCCGAAGGGCGACAAATCGAGCCTCGAAGTCGTCGCCCCCGACCGGACGGCACGCTAGAAGGAGGCGCGATGAAGCCCACTGTCCTGATCGTCGAGGACGAGGCTCCGCTCGTCACGCTGCTGCGGTATAACTTGGAAAAGGAAGGGTTCGCGGTCTGCTCCGCCGGGGACGGCGAGGAAGCCTTGCTGCAAATCGCCGAGAACAAGCCCGATGCGGTGCTGCTCGACTGGATGCTGCCGCTGGTCTCGGGGCTGGAAGTGTGCCGGCAAATCCGCCGCTCGCCGTCGAGCCGCTCGCTGCCGATCATCCTGCTGACGGCGCGCGGCGAAGAGGTCGACCGGGTGCGCGGGCTCGACAGCGGCGCCGACGACTATATCGTCAAGCCTTTCAGCCCGAGCGAGCTGGTGGCGCGGCTGCGCGCGGTAATCCGGCGGGCGCAACCAAGCGCCGCCGAGGACACGCTGAACTATGCCGACGTGGCAATGGACCTCGCGGCGCACCGGGTGTCGCGCGCCGGCCGGGCGGTGCATTTGGGCCCCACAGAATTCCGCTTGCTGCATCATTTCCTGCTCTATCCCGGCCGGGTATTTTCGCGCGAGCACCTGCTCGACCGGGTCTGGGGGCCACATGCGGAAGTCGAGATGCGCACCGTGGACGTGCACATCCGCCGCTTGCGCAAGGCGCTCAACATCGACGGTTGCCGCGATCTCGTGCGCACGGTTCGCTCGGTCGGCTATGCGCTCGACCACGCGAGTTGATCGGGAAGCGCCGGCCCTGGGTGTCGCCGCTCAGCGCACAAGGCGACCCGTCAAATCCGCATCGAACGCCGCGAGATCTTCGTCCGCGAAATAATTGATGTCGCCCGGCGTCGCGAGACCGATCGCCCCGGCATAGGCCGCGAGGCGGATTGCGCGGTCATAGTCCCGTTTGGCGGGATCGTCGTCGAGCAGGCCGTGGATCAGCCCGCCGACAAACGAGTCGCCGGCGCCGATGCGGTCGACGATCTCGACCGAATAGCGGGGCGCGTAGCGGACCGCGCCGTTGGCGAGAAAGACGTCGCCGGTATCGGCAGCCGGCGAGCGGGTCAGCGCCACCAGCGGCATGCCGTAGCGGGTCGCGACAGCCTCGGCAAGACGCTCGCCTGCCTCGCTGAAACTCAGCACATGCTGCGCGTCGCGTTCGGCGACGACGAATAATTCTAGATGCGGCGCGACCATCGCCAACACCGCCTCGGCCTCTTTCGGAGTAGTCAGCGTGGCGCGATAATTGAGGTCGTAGGAGAGCTTCTTGCCGGCACGGCCGGCGATTTGTGCGACCTCAAGCACCAGCGCGCGACAGGTCTCGCTCAGGGCCGGGGTAATGCCGGACAGATGCACCCGCGCGCTCGCCGCGACGAGCGCCGGCCAGTCGGCATCGGCGATGCTCATGCCCGAGGCCGCCGAATTCTTGCGGTCGTAAATGACGCGCGCGTTGCGCGGCTGCGGTCCGGCCTCGAAAAACATCAGGCCCTGACGCGCCCCTTGGTCCATTGGCACCCATTTGACGAGGCTCATATCAACGCCGTGGCGGCGCGCCTCGCCATCGACCATGCGGCCAAGGGACCCCTCCGGCAGACGCGACACCCAGGCGGCGCGTCTCCCGAGCCGCGCTAGGAGACAGGCGACGTTGAGTTCGCTGCCGCCAACCCCGACCTCGAAGAGCCGCGCCTGGTCGAGCCGCTGCATGCCCGGCGGCGAGAGACGGACGAGCGTCTCGCCGAGGGTGAGGAAGTCGTAGCGCGGGGCGTCAGTCACGCCCGCGGTCCGCCGGCGATGTAAATGACCTGGCCCGAGATGAACGACGCCTCGTCGCTGCATAGAAACGCGATCAGGTTGGCAACGTCGCGCGGTACGCCGGCGCGGCGTACCGGGATTTCGCGGGCGCGTTCCTCCTTCCATTCCTCGGGGTCGCGGCCGAGGCGGATCGCGGTCGCCCGCGTCATCTCGCTGTCAATAAAGCCGGGCGCCACGGCGTTGGCGGTGATGCCATAGCGGCCCAGTTCGATCGCCAGGGTCTTGGCCATGCCTTGCAGCCCGGCCTTGGCGGCGGAGTAATTGGTCTGGCCGCGATTGCCGAGCGCCGACACCGACGACAGGTTGACGATGCGGCCCCAGTTGCGCTTGACCATCTCGCGTTGCGCCGCGCGCGAGCACAAAAACGCACCGCGCAGATGCACTCCGGCGACCGCGTCCCAATCGTCCTCCGTCATTTTGTGGATCAAATTGTCGCGGGTGATGCCGGCGTTGTTGACGAGGATGTCGAGCGAGCCGAGGCGCAGCACAATCTCCTCAACCATGCGCTCGACTTCGTCGGCCAGCGCGACATTGGCTTTGAGCGCGATCGCCTTGACCCCACAGCGCTGCGCGATCCGCGCCGCGGTGTCCTCGGCGCCGGCGAGGTCGAGATCGGCGATTGCGACATCGGCGCCGTCCTCAGCCAACCGCTCCGCAGTCGCCGCGCCGATGCCGCGTGCCCCACCGGTGACCAGCGCCACCCGCCCTTCCAAACGTCCCGCCATCGCTTCCCCCGTTTATCGTCCGCCGAATTTTCTAGCCGGCCTGCCGACTGTTGTCATCCCGATGATACTAAAGTTCTTGCCTAACTGTTTTTGCCATGATAGTTAGGTATATGCCTAACCAACAGATCGACCTTGACCGGCTGTTTCACGCCCTTGCCGATCCCGGCCGCCGGGCGATGGTCGAGCGGCTGAGCCGCGGGCCGGCGCCCGTCACCGAGCTAGCCCGCCCGCTGCCGATGTCGTTGCCGGCCGCGATGCAACATCTCGGCGTGCTGGAGGCGGCGGGCCTCGTGTGCTCGGAAAAAATCGGACGGGTGCGCATCTGCGTCATCGAGCCGCGCGCCTTTGGCCAGATCGAGCAATGGCTCGACGCCCGGCGGAGCGAGTGGGAGATGCGCCTCGACCGCTTGGACGAATACCTGAAGACGATGGAAAACGAAGGAGACAGTCATGGCTGAAGCGATCGAAAGAGAGGAAGCCGGCCGCGCGCCGCCGCTCAAACTCTCTCGCATCCTGCGCGCGCGGCGCGAAACCGTGTTTCGTGCCTGGAGTTCCGCCGAGCACATCAAGCGCTGGTTCGCGCCGGAGGGCTGTGTCGTGGTGGAAGCCATGGTGGAAATGCGCCTCGGCGGCAGGTTCGTGCTCGGCATGCGCGCCCCCAACGGCGAGGTGAATTGGTTGCACGGTACATTCGTCGAGATCGTGCCCGATGCGCGGCTGGTCATCGACATGCGCATCGACGACAGCGCCGGAAGCCCGCTGTTCCGCGCCTATACCGAAGTCGATTTTGCCGACGCACCGGACGGGACACGGTTGGACGTAACGCAAACCTATACGCTCATCGACCTGTCGAAGGCCTGGATGCTGGCGGGCGCGCCGCAGGGATGGAACTCGACGCTCGACAATCTCGAACGCGAGGCGGCGCGGATGCAGGGGGCCTAGACGGCCATCCAGCCGCCGTCGACGTTGTAGGCCGCGCCGGTGACGTAGCTCGCGCGCTCCGAGCACAGCCAGACGACCATCTCGGCGATCTCTTCGGGCTCGCCCATGCGCCCTGTCGGGATTTGCGCCATGATGCGCTCGCCGCGGCGGCGCATCGCGTCCTCGGTCATCCGCGTCTTGATAAAGCCGGGACAGACCGCGTTCACCCGGATGCCGTCGTCGGCGTATTCGAGCGCGGCGGTCTTGGTGAGCCCCAAGACGCCATGCTTCGCGGCAACATAAGCGGATGAGGTGACGAGGCCGATCAACCCGGCGATCGACCCCGTGTTGACGATCGCCCCACCCTTTTGACCCGCGGCGCCCTGCGCCAGCATCTGGCGGATCTCCGCCCGCATGCACAGCCACACGCCCTTCAGATTGACCGCGATCATGCGGTCGAACGATTCCTCGCTCCACTCGGCGGTCTTCCTGCCGCTGGCGTCGACTTGGTAAGGCGCGATCCCGGCATTGTTGAAGGCGCAATCGAGCCGGCCATAGGCGACGATCGTGTCGTCGAGCATCGCCTTGACGTCGCGCTGACGGGTCACGTCGCCGGTCAAGGTGATCGCCTGGCCGCCGGCCTTGTTGACCATCGCCACGGTCGCGGCCGCCGCGTCGGCCATGAAATCGGCGACCGCGAGCCGGGCGCCCTCGCGCGCCATGGCCAATGCGGTGGCGCGGCCGATGCCACCGCCGCCACCGGTCACCAGGGCCGATTTGCCGTCGAGCATGCCGGGCATCTTGTCCTCCCCTCGATAGCGTCGCGACAGCATATACTCCCGACTTCGCAGGAGACAGCGCGAGGGCGCGGCAACAGCATGACGGGCAGATGGGGCGCGGCCTTGGCCGTATCGCTTTTGGAACTGGCCGGGGTTCGGCCCGCATGCGCCGACGTCGCGAGCGTACGCGTCGTCGCGCCCGCCGATCTCGCGATGTTGCCGCTGGTCGTGGCGGCGCACGGACATCTCATCGAGCAGCAGGCCGAGGCGCGCGGGCTGCACAATATCACCGTCCAGTGGTTCACCCCCAATGGCGGCAACCCGATCGAGCAACTGTTGAACGGCCAGGCGGATATCGTCGCGACGACCGATCTCGTCGGCTTCTTGACGGCCTGGGACGAGCGTACCGGCACGCCGCAGGAAATCCGCGGGCTCGCCGCGCTGGCGCAAATGCCTTATCAGCTCTTGAGCCGCAACCGGGCGATCCAAACGATCCGCAACTTCAGCCAAAAGGACCGCATCGCCGTGCCGGCGGTGAAGACCTCGTTGCCGGCGGTAATGCTCGAAATGGCCGCGGCGGATGAATGGGGAGCGGCGCATTACGATCGGCTCGACCCGCTCACCGTCACGCTGGGCAGCGATGCGGCCGACACGGCGCTGCATTCCGGCAAGGCCGACATCGATACCGACTTCTCGCGCATGCCCTACGCCGACGACGAGCGCGGCGATCCGGCGATCCACCGGGTGATGGATTCGTTCGATATCGGCGGGCCGCACAGCGTCGCCTTGCTGATCACCACCGCGCAGTTCCGCGACGCCAACCCGGCGCTGTGCGCGGCACTGGTCGGCGCGATCAGCGACGCCGACACCTTCATCAAGGGAAGCCGCGGCGCGGCAGCGGAAATCTATGACAAGGACAAGACGCAGAACAGCGAGGGCGTATCGGTCGAGGATCTGACCGATATGCTGGGCGACCCCGACACGGCGTTCAACGCGGCGCCGGCCGGCATCCAGCGCATCACCGCCTTCCTGCATCAGATCGGCCGCCTCAAACACGGCGCCGATTCCTGGCAGCAGCTATTCTTTCCGGAAATCTACAAACAGCCGGGAAGCTGACGACAAAAAAACGCCCCCCAGGTTACCCCGATAGGAACAAAGTGGCAACACGCGGCCTGCTTGTCAAGGCTCGATGAGGCGCAAGCGTCCCGCGCCGGCACCGGCCGGGGCGACATTCAAGGCGACGACGGGCTGGGTGATGCCTTTGAGTGGCAGTGGGCCCATATCTTCGAGCGCGATGTCGCCGTCGAGCCCTGCCGCCACGCGCTGCGCGATGAGGATTTGCCCATCCTTGGCCTCGGCGCAGAGGCGCGCCGCGACATTGCACACCGTGCCGATCGCGGTGTAGCCGGAGCGCTCGGAAAAGCCGATCTGCCCCAAAGTCGCGTAGCCCTGGGCGATGCCGGCGCCAAACCCCAGCTCGCGGCCGCGCCGGCGCCAGACGGCGGTTAGCGCGCCGGCCGCCTCGCGCATCGCCATCGCCATCTTGACCGCGCGCTCGGCCGGGTCGGGGATCGGCACGGGGTCGTTGAAGAACACCATGATCCCGTCGCCGGAAAACTGATCGAGGGTCCCCTCGAACTCGGCGACGAGCGGTCCAAGTGCCCCGTGATACTCGCGCAGGAAATCGAGCACCTCCTCGGGTTCGGCGGTCTCGGTAAAGGCGGTGTAGCCGCGCAAATCGCAGAACACGACGACGATCTCGCGGCGATGCGATTCGAGGATCTTCTCGTCGCCTTGCGAGACGATGAGTTCGGCGAGTTGCGGCGCGAGGAAGCGCTTCAGCCGCCCCACTCGGCCCAGCTCATCGACCTGCTCGGCGACCCGCGCTTCGAGACCGCGATTGAGTTCGGCCACCTCCTCGGTGCGTTGGCGCAGTTCGCCAAGGAGCCGCGCATTCTCCATCGCGATCACCGCCTGCGCGGCGAAATTCTGCAGAAGGGCGATCTGCCGGTCGGAAAACGGCCGCACCTCCTGGCGGTAGATGTGGATGACGCCGAGCAGCGCGCCGTCCTTGCGCAGCGCGACGGTGAGCACGGTACGGAACCCGCCGATCTCGACGACAGCGCGGCGCATCGCGGTATCGCCCTGATAGAACGGATCGTTGATGACATCGGCAACCTGCACCACGTCTTCGCCGCCGTCGATGATCCGCGCATTGATGGTGCCGGGCTCGGGGACGATCTTGCCCCGCCCGCGAACCCATGCGGAGAACGCCGGATTGCCGCGATCGGCGACGGGAACGAGGCCCTCGCCGTCGTAGGTCAGCAGGTAGCCGAAATTCGCGTCGCAGAGCTGCAGCGCCTTGTCGAGCATCGCCTCGAACACCGGCGCGAGATCGCCGGGCGAGGAATTGATGACCTGAAGCACCTCGGCGGTCGCGGTCTGCTGCTCCAGCGCCTCGCGCGTCTCGGTGATGAGCCGCGCGTTTTCCATCGCGATCACCGCCTGGTCGGCGAAGCTTTGCAGAAGCTGCAATTCGTCGGGCGCGAAGGGCCGCAACTCGTCGCGGTAGACCACCAAGGCCCCGAACGCCCGGCCCAGGCGCCGCAGCGGCGTGCCGATAAGCGTCCGCATTCCGAGCGCGCGGAAAACCGGCGGCCCAGGCCAATCAGCGAAGGCGGGGTCGAGATTGTCGAGATCGGGAAGATGGATTTGCCGGTTCTCATGGATGACGGTTCCCGGCAAAGTCCGCGGGCGCACCAGATGATCCGGGTCGGATAGGGATGCGCTGACGTCCTCGGCGCCGCGGCCGACGATGATGGCCGAGCTGTATGCGTCGCCGTCGGCGATGCGAAACGAGGCGCCCGCCGCATCGAAGAGGCGCATGGTGGTTTCCGCAATCTTGCGCAGCGTCCCTTCCGCGTCGCCCGGCGATGCCGCGATGACCCGCAAGATGTCCGAGGTCGCGGTCTGGCGTTCGAGGCTTTCGCGCGTCTCGGTGATGAGCCGCGCATTCTCGATCGCGATGACCGCCTGAGCCGCGAAGTTTTCGAGCAGCGCTATATCCTTGTCGGAGAAGGGCCGGACTTCCTCCCGATTGCACGAAATCACGCCGCGGAGCATGCCATCGTTGCGCAGCGGCAGCAGCAAGTTGGTGCGGACGCCGCCGCGCTCCGCCACCTGGCGGGCGATCGGATCGTCGAGCTTGGTCAGATCAGGGATGTGAATGAAGCGCTCGCCAGCCAGGAACGAGGCGAGACGCGCATCTTCCGACACATGGATTGCCCGTGGCGGCTGTCCCTGCGGATAGCCGTGCATCGCGGCGGCGCGGAAGGTCTCGCCGTCGAACAGAAACAGTGTGCCGCGCGTCGCACCGCACAGCCGGTGCGCCTTTTCCAGGATCGCGTCGAACACGGGCGCCGGATCGCCGGGCGACGAATTGATGACCTGCAGCACCTCGGCGGTGGCGGTCTGCTGTTCCAGCGCCTCACGCGTCTCGGTCAAGAGGCGCGCGTTTTCCATCGCGATGACCGCCTGCGCGGCAAAGCTTTCCACAAGCGCGATCTGACGGTCGGTAAACGGCTCGACCCGGCCGCGCGCCAGGCCTATCGCACCGATCGCCTCGCCCTCCCGCATCAGCGGAACGCCGAGCATGGTGCGGATGCCGCCGATTTCGGCGTCTTCTTTCGCCGCGTACCGCGGATCGGCCAAGGCGTCGTCTATCTGTACCGCCCGCCCTTCGAGAACCGCCCGGCCAATGATCGTCTCCGCGCCCGGACGGATCGCCGCGCGCCGCTCGCGTTCCTCGTAAGCCGCCGAAATCCCGTGCCCGGCGGCCCAGCGGTATTCGCTGCCGTCTTTGCGAAAGATCACCGCGTAATGGGCGCGGCACAGACGGTGCGCGGTCGTTGCGACAGTCTGCAGCACGACGGCGAGTTCGATGCCCGGACGGGCGATGACTTCCAGCACCTCGGAGACGGCATCCTGCTGCGCGAGCGATTCGGCGAGCTGGCGGCGCAGCTCGGCATTCTCCCGTTCGAGAGCGGCTTTCCGGTCGTCGCTCTTGCTTTTCATGGCCGCGACTCTACCACACGGTGTGTGGCGTTGCGTTGATACTTCGCGGCCGCGCCCCTATGTTCCGGGCCAGCCTCCGGGGCTCCAAAGGACAAGATGACCACGCCGCTCAGCCATATCCGCAACTTTGCGATCATCGCGCATATCGACCACGGCAAATCGACCCTCGCCGACCGGCTGATCCAGGCCTGCGGCGGGCTCGACGCGCGCGAGATGCGCGACCAGGTGCTTGACACCATGGAGCTGGAGCGCGAGCGCGGCATCACCATCAAGGCGCAGGCGGTGCGCCTCAACTATCGCGCCCGGGACGGCGAGGATTATGTCCTCAACCTGATGGACACGCCGGGCCATGTCGATTTCGCCTACGAGGTCAGCCGGTCGCTGGCGGCGTGCGAAGGCTCGCTGCTGGTGGTCGATGCCAGCCAGGGCGTCGAGGCGCAAACGTTGGCCAATGTTTACCAGGCGGTCGCCGCGGGGCACGAGATCGTGCCGGTGCTCAACAAGATCGACCTGCCGGCCGCCGAGCCCGACCGGGTGAAAGAGCAAATCGAGGACGTGATCGGCCTCGACGCCTCAGACTCGGTGCTGATCTCGGCCAAGACCGGGCTCAACATCGAGGGCGTGCTGGAAGCGCTGGTGACGCGCCTGCCGCCGCCGCAGGGCGATCCCACCGCCCCGCTGAAGGCGCTGCTCGTCGACAGCTGGTACGACCCCTATCTCGGCGTCGTCATCCTGGTGCGGGTCAAGGACGGCAGCCTCGTCGCCGGACAGAAAATTCGCCTGATGGCGACCGGGGCGAGCCACAATGTCGAGCGGGTCGGCGTCTTTACGCCGAAGGGCGTCGCCGTGCCGGCGCTGGGGCCGGGCGAGATCGGCTTTATCACCGCCGGGATCAAGACCGTCGCCGACTGCCGTGTCGGCGACACGATCACCGAAGATCGCCGGCCCGCCGAGGCGCCGTTGCCGGGGTTTCAGCCGCTGCAGCCGGTGGTGTTCTGCGGGCTGTTCCCGACCGATACCGCCGATTACGAGAAACTGCGCGAGAGCCTCGGCAAATTGCGCCTCAACGACGCGAGCTTCGAATACGAGCCCGAGACCTCGGCGGCGCTCGGCTTCGGCTTCCGCTGCGGGTTCCTCGGGTTGCTGCACCTGGAAATCATTCAGGAGCGCCTCAGCCGGGAATTCGACCTCGACCTGATCACCACCGCGCCTTCGGTGGTCTACCGCGTGCACCAGACGAACGGCCGCGTGCTGACTTTGCACAACCCGGCCGACATGCCCGATCCGGTGCGGATCGACCACATCGAGGAACCGTGGATCAAGGCGACGGTGCTGGTGCCCGACGATTACCTCGGCCAGGTGCTGGCGCTCTGCGAGGAACGGCGCGGCGCCCAGCTCGACCTGACCTATGCCGGCAACCGCGCGATGGTGGTGTACCGGCTGCCGCTCAACGAGGTGGTGTTCGATTTCTACGACCGGCTAAAATCGGTGAGCCGCGGTTATGCGAGCTTCGACTACCAGATCGACAGTTACGCCGAGAGCGACCTGGTGCTGATGAACATCCTGGTCAACGGCGAGCCGGTCGACGCGCTGTCGCTGATCGTCCACCGCAGCCAGGCCGAGCGTCGCGGCCGGGCGTTGTGCGAGCGGCTCAAGGATCTGATCCCGCGGCAATTGTTCCAGATCGCGATCCAGGCGGCGATCGGCGGGCGGGTCATCGCGCGCGAGACGGTGAAGGCGCTGCGCAAGGACGTACTCGCCAAATGCTATGGCGGCGACGTGACCCGCAAACGCAAGCTTCTGGAGAAGCAGAAAGAGGGCAAAAAGCGGATGCGCCAGTTCGGCCAGGTCGACATCCCGCAATCCGCCTTCATCGCCGCCTTGACGGATGGGGGATAGCTGATTAGTGACATCTGTCGAATAACTTCCACCTAACGCGCTCAGCGCAGCGGTCACCCGGTCTCCTGTCCCAGCACGGGATCGAGACAGCGTTTGACAGTTTGGCAAATCCGGTATTTTGAGACAGGCGACATCGTCTCGCTTCTTTCGAGAAGAGTCCTCCTAACCTCATTGGCCCACGGTCGCTCAGCCGAGAGGCTACGATCGAGATTCCCGTGTCGGTAGCGGCCCTGCAAGGCTAAAAAGACAGTCCTTTGGGCAGCGGGGTGAAGAGCGAGGAGGGAGTTGACAAATTCTTTCGGATCGAGGGTCGCGAGCACAGGAATATTATAGTAATTTAATTGTCCACTTACTAAATTTACATGTCTGGAAAATTTATCTGGATCATCTTGCATATCTTTAAGAATTTTTCCTGCAATAACAGGATGTGTATCGAGTTCAGATTTGTCTCGCCTTTCATCAAGATGCTTATGCAACTCCCTGTAGTCGGCAGTTTCGCTTTCATGGATTCCAAGGCCAGCATAGCCACTGAAATTTAAGTCTGAAAATGGATTGTTCGGCTCTGACGGCTCGATCCGGCCTTCGGCGTAGAGATCGTCTATGTAACGCTTTCCCTCGTCGATCACCTGTTCTCGTGTCTTAAGGATAGCATGAATGCTGGATAACCATAACCGCAGGCCAAGAACGTGTAAGATTTCTCCAGTTTTTTCAAATTGGCGAGCTTCGAAAGCTCGCTCCATCTCTCCAAGGGCGGCGTTGAATTGCTCCTCTGTACGTTCGAAAGCATACCAAACCGTCCGCCAGGCTGGCTCGTCATCAGCGCTGACAAAGTAGGAGCTCAAATCAAGCTCCGCGCATATTTTTGTGCCATTGACGATGCCTCTGACGAGTAGGTCTACGAAAGTCTCATCGGAAAGCATCGTGTTGGCTAGTTCCGCTCCGGGATAGCGCTCTTGAGCTACCGCGAGCAACTCCAGGGCGCTTTCTTTGTCTTGTGACCGTACGAACGACTTAAGGATCGCTGAATGTCGGTTGCTTAAATCCACGGCTGTCAGGCGCCCTGCCTTTAGCTCAAACGAGAGAGCAAAAAACAATCGCAACAGGGCGGTCATCGCATCGTCGTTCTCACGATGTTTTGCGTGTAGAGAGCCATAAATTCTCTCTAAATCCCACATTGTTTGCTGAAGAATTCGCAGGTTATCAAGATTTGCTTGCGTGTAGAGGGTTGTAATTTCTTCTATTTTGCCTTTCAAAAATTTTCGTGCTGACTTGCTTTTAATTCCTTCCACAAACGCATCTAAAGCTTGCTCGAAGGCCGATTGAATTTCAAAAGTTTTGCCTATCACCTTCTCTCGGATACGTCGATATTCTTCATCTTGTTTGATTTCAGCCTCATTTGCGACGATGATAACCTTGCGATCTTCGTGTTCGACAAATTCGTTGATATAACCCAAGACTCTTCCAACAGAAATTTCACAACGTTCTAGATCATCAAAAACAAAAAGGTCCGCATTGGCCTTACTCAAAATGTCTTTAGCATTTAGATCAATATCGACATGGAAAAATTTACCGGCTGCTTTCACGGCGCGGCCTGCTAATTGAATCCCTTTGTTATCCAAAATCGGATATATCGCTCGGAATAGTGCATCATCTACCTCTTCAAAAGAACTAAGGCCGTAAAGACTAACGTAGACCGCCCGCTTCTTTGCGGTTTCAATACCCTTTAGGAACTCCTTGAGAAGGAACGTTTTTCCTATACCCCATGGTCCATTTAGTAGGACGGCGAAATGCGGGGGTTGGAGGAACGCAGTGTAATACGCTAGGTATTCTTTTACGTGTTGGTTTCGGTCCATCTAACAACCTGTGAGTGAGCGGTAATTCGCAGAAATATGTGCCGCTGACCCCACGGTTAAAGGGCTGGGCGCTCTGCCCCTTTCGCGTTCTACTCTCATTTGGCTATCGTTCCCCGGAAACCGACCGGGAAGGGAACGGACATGCCCGACAGCAGCAACAGCTACGATTTCATCGTCACCGGCGCCGGGTCGGCGGGGTGCGCGGTCGCCGGGCGGCTGTCGGAAAGCGGCCAGTACCGCGTGCTGCTGCTCGAAGCTGGGACCAAGGACACCAACCCTTGGATCCATGTGCCGCTCGGCTATACCAAGACCTATACCGACCCGCGGGTGAACTGGATGTTCGACAGCGAGCCGGAAAAGGAGCTGAACGGGCGCACCCTCTACCAGCCGCGCGGCAAGGTGCTGGGCGGCACCAGCTCAATCAACGGCATGGTCTATATGCGCGGCACGCCGACCGATTACGACGGCTGGCGCCAGAAGGGGTGCGAAGGCTGGGGCTGGGACGACGTGCTGCCCTTCTTCAAGAAGGCGCAGGACCAGGAGCGCGGACCGAGCGAATTTCACGGCACCGGCGGGCCGCTGCACGTGTCGAACCCGGTGCGCTGCGCGCTCGGCGACGCGATGGTCAAGGCGGCGATCGAGGCCGGCGTGCCGCCCAATGACGATTTCAACGGCGCGCGGCAGGAAGGCGTCGGCTATTACCAGACGACGACCACCAACCGCCGCCGCTGGTCGTCGGCGCGCGCCTATCTCGGCCCGGCGAAGGGCCGCGCCAACCTCACCATCTCCACCCAGTCGCACGCGACGCGCATCCTGTTCGAGGGCCAGAAGGCGATCGGCGTCGAATACCAGACGCCGGAAGGCCGCAAGACCGCCTATGCCAAGGCCGAGATCGTCGTATCGGGAGGGGTCTACGGCTCACCGCAGCTGTTGCAGCTGTCGGGGGTCGGGCCGGGCGACCTCTTGCAGGAATTCGGCGTGCCGGTCGTGCGCGACATGGAGGGGGTCGGCAAGCATTTGCACGACCATTTCAACACCTATCTGGTCTGGCGCTGTTCGCAAAAGGTGACGCTCAACGACCTCGCCGCCAGCCCGCTGATGAAGCTGACCTCGGGGGTGCAGTACGTCTTTACCCGTTCCGGCCATCTGTCGAACGCCGGCATCTATGCCGGCGCCTTCGTCAAGAGCGATCCGCGCCTCGAACAACCCGATCTGCAGATCAATATGTTCGGCTGGAGCGCCTTCGAGCGGCTGCGCACCGGCATCAAGCCGCACCCGTTTTCGGCCTTTACCCTGTCGCCGGTACATCTGCGGCCCGAAGGGCGCGGCACGGTGCGGCTCAAGAGCGCCGATCCGCTCGCCGCGCCGGCGATCCGCTTCAACTTCCTCGCCAGCGACTACGATTTCCAGGCGCTGATCTACGGCACCCGCTTCAGCCGCAAGATCGTCGAGCAGCCGGCGCTGAAGCCCTTTGTGCTGGAGGAGGTGATCCCCGGGCTCGGCTGCCAGAGCGATGACGACATCAAGGCGGAAATCCGCCTGCGCGGTGTCTCCAATTTGCACCCGGTCGGCACCTGCCGTATGGGCCGCAATGTCGACGATGTGGTCGATCCGCGCCTCCGGGTGTACGGCATCGAGGGGCTGCGCGTAGCCGATGCCTCGATCATGCCGCAAGTCCCGGGCGGCAACACCAACGCGCCGTCGATCATGATCGGCGAGAAATGCGCCGCGATGATTTTGGAGGACGCGCGGGCGGCTTGATTACGTGCCACCCCGGCGAAGGCCGGGCCTATTCTTCAAGCGTTCGAGTGGCGGATCGATGGGTCCCAGCCTTCGCCGGGACGGTCGAACAGCGCATAGCTCAACCCCGACCCATGCACCGATGTGGGTACTCGGCCCGGATAAAGGGCGTAGAGTGCTCGCGACAATGTGATAGGGGAGGAGCGGGCGATGCAGTACCGCAGGATTTCGGCCGATTGCCATCTCGATCTGCCGTGGTTGCCGCCTGAACTGTTCGTCGAGAATGCGACGCGCGAGTTCAAGGAGCGCATGCCCTTTGTCGAGGACGGCGCCGACGGCCCGCGCTGGGTCACCAAAAAGGGCGTCCAAATGGGCATCCCCGGCGCGGTCGGGTCGGTCGGGGCGCCGTTTGTGCCGGGGCAGAACTACCGGGTCGACAAGATGGCCGAAACCGGGCTTTACGAGGCCGGGAAGCGCGGCGAGCGCCGCCCAGGCGACCCGCATCTGCGCATCAAGGAGATGGAGAAGGACGGCGTCGACGCCGAAATCATCTTCGGCATCCTCGGCGTCGTGTCGCGGCTCGAAGACCATGAAGCCGCGAATGAATGCCTGCGGATCTACAACGACTACCTGAAGCATTTCTGCAGCTTCTATCCGGACCGGCAGATCGGCCTTGCCTGCTTGCCCTATGGCGATATCGAGGCGGCCGCGAAGGAGGTCCACCGCGTCGCCAAGATGGGCCTGAAGGGCCTTGAGCTCTCGTGCTCGTGGGACATGGAGCCGATGTGGCACCCGTGCTGGGAGCCCCTGTGGAAGGCGGTCAACGACGTGCAGCTGCCGCTGCATTTCCACACCTTCCCGCAAATGCCGCAACGCGTGCGCAACCAGCTCCCGCCGAATATGCGGCGGCAGGCGCAGTTCACCACGGTTGCCGGGTTCCAGATGAACCTGATCCAGATCATCGCCGCGATCATCGGCGCCGGGGTCTTGGAGCGGTATCCGAACCTGCGCATCGGGTTTGGCGAGAGCGGGATCGGCTGGCTGCCCTACGCGCTCGACCGGATGGATTTCGAGTTCGAGGACCGCTTCCGCGACCTGATGAAGCTGAAGCCGAGCGAATACTGGCGCCGCCAGTGCCGCGCGACCTTCCAGTTCGACCGCATCGGCCCGAAGCTGATCGACGAGATCGGTCTCGAAACCCTGATGTGGGGTTCGGACTATCCCCACCCCGACGGCGTCTGGCCTGAGTCTTCGAAGTATATCGAAGAACAATTTGCCGGGCTTCCCGCCGACACGATCCACAAGATCACCTGCGAAAACGCGGCGAAGTTTTACGGGCTGGTGAACTGACGTGAATTCCCTCTCCCGCAATGCGGGAGAGGTGCCGAGCATAGCGAGGCGGGTGAGGGTTGCTGCCACCCGCTTGACCCTCACCCTCCCATCGCTGGCGCGATGGGTCCCTCCCTCTCCCGCGATGCGGGCGAGGGGAAGAAGGAGAAACGAGATGACCTACGACATCCTCATCAAGAACGGCCGCATCGTCGACGGCTCGGGCGGGCCCGCGTATCGCGGCGATGTCGGCGTCAAGGACGGCAAGATCGTCGAGATCGGCAAACTGTCGGGGCTGGCGGCGCGCACCGTCGACGCCGGCGGCATGGTCGTCGCGCCCGGCTTTATCGACAATCATTGCCACTATGACGCGCAGGTCACCTGGGACCCGCTGTGCTCGTTCTCCTGCGACCACGGCGCGACCAGCGTCATCTTCGGCAATTGCTCGCTGAGCCTCGCGCCGGTGAAGAAGGATCGGAAGCAGCAGCGCCGGCTCAACGAATTCCTCTCTTATGTCGAGGCGATCCCGATGGAGGTGCTCGACACGCTCGAGTTCACCTGGGAGACCTTTCCCGAATATCTCGACGAGATGGATCGCAATCTCGGCGTCAACATCGGCAACCTGATCGGCCACACTGCGGTGCGCCACTACGTGATGGGCGAGGATTGCCAGAAGCGCACCGCGAGCGACGATGAAATCCGCCAGATGCAGGGTCTGGTGCGCGACGGCATGGAAGCCGGCGCGCTCGGCCTCAGCGTGTCGCGCAACCAGGGTCATTTCGACCCGCAAGGCGTCCACATCCCGGCGATCTGGGCCGACGAGAAGGAAATCTTCGCGCTCGGCGACGTGCTGAAAGAAATGGGCACCGGCCTCATCCAATCGGGCGGCGGCAACGGCGCCGAGATGAAGGACGCGCTGATGAGCCGGCTTTCCGAGGCGACCGGCCGCACCGTCGTCTACAACAATCTCGGCCAGACGATGCGCCGCCCCGGCCAGTGGCAGAAGCAGATGGAGCAGGTCGACGCGACCACCGCGAAGGGCATTCGCGCCTTCCCGATGTGCACGCCGAACCGCATCACCGACTATTTCAAGATGCGCAATACCCAGACCTTCCGCGGCATGGCTGTCTGGCACCCGATCTGTCTGTCGTCGCCCGAAGACCAGCTCAAGGCCTATGCCGATCCCGAAGTCCGCAAGAAGCTCCACGACGAAGCGATCGAGTTCAAGAACGGCCCGGCGATCGGCATCTGCTCGACCTGGTGGGACTACATGGTTGTGCAAACCACCGTGCTCGAAAAGAACAAGTGGATGGAGGGCAAGACACTCGGCGAGATCGCCAAGGCGCAGGACAAGGGTATCATCGATTGCCTGTGCGATCTGACGGTCGAGGAGCACCTCGACACCGAATGGCTGCACGGCGAAAACAATGTCGACGACGCGGCGGTCGCCAAGATTCTCACCTACCCGAACGCAGTCATCGGCCTTAGTGACGGCGGCGCGCATGTGCAGTTCCAGAGCGGCTTCGGCTTTTCGACCCGGCTCCTCTCGGAGTGGGTGCGCGAGAAGAAGGTGATGAGCCTCGAACAGGCGGTGCGCCGGCTGACTTTCGAGTCGGCCTCGATCTTCGGCCTTTACGACCGCGGGTTGCTGCGTCCCGGCATGGTCGCCGACATCGTCATCTTCGACCCCGACACGGTGAAGCCGCTGCCCTTGGAAGTACTGCACGACTTCCCGACCGGCGCCAAGCGCATCAAGGAGCCGGCGCAGGGCATCCACATGACCATCGTCAACGGCCAGGTGCTGATGGAAGACGGCAAGCACAGCGGCAACCTGCCGGGCCGCGTGTTGCGCAACTCCTACTACAAGGCGCAGCACGCATCGTAAGGCGCAGCGTTTTTTCGTGAACGGGCGGGCGGCCATTGGCCGCCCGTTTTGTACCAGCGTCGTTACAACTGATTCGCGTCAAATTAATCTCTTCTCAACCATAATCGCCAACCGTTTCGATCAGGCACGTTGCCCATAGTAGTGGAGGTGCGGCATGGTCGACGGGCTGGTGCGAGAGCCGGTTGCCGGCATCATCGCGGAATTGCGTGGGTCCGAGCCCCTGCCGGCGGAGCGGGCTGACCCTGCCAAGAATCATGATTTCCTGTCGACGGCCCTGACCGGGCGCAGCGACAAGCGGCTGGCGCTGATCGTTGTCTTGCTGTCGGCGGCCGGCTTCGCCGCGGCGATACCCTTTGCCAAAGTCCCGCTGCTGCACGTCGACGCGTTCATCCCGGCCTATGAGGCGGCGCTGATCCTGATCGACGCGATCACCGCGGTGATGCTGTTCGGCCAGTTCCGCTGGTCGCGCTCGCCGGGCCTGCTGCTGCTTGGCGCCGGCTATCTCTACGACGCGCTGCTGGTGGCGCCGCATCTGCTCAGCTTTCCCGGCGCGCTCTCGCCAACCGGCCTTTTGGGCGGCGGCCAGACGACGGCGTGGGTCTATATGTTCTGGCACGCCGGCTTTCCCGCCTTCGTTATCGCCTATGCATTGCTCAATGCGCGCGATATCCGGCGCGGCAAGGGCAATGACAGCATCGATGCCGCTATGGTCGGCCTGACTATCATCGCGACTGTCGCCCTGGCCGTCGGCCTGACGGCGGTGGCCGCCCATCACGAGACCCTGCTGCCGACGCTGCTGGGAACGGACAACAGTTACCAGCCGGCCTATCCGATCGCGGTGTCGATCGCCTGGGCATCCAGCCTTGCGGCAATCGTGGTCGTCTGGCTGCAGCGACGCCACACGGTGCTCGATCTATGGCTGATGGTGATGCTGTGCGCCTGGGTCTTCGACATCGCGCTGAGCGCGGTGTTCAACGCCCAACAATTCGACCTCGGCTTCTACGCCGGGCGCGCCTACGGCCTCCTGGCCACGAGCTTCGTGCTCGGCGTGCTGTTGACCGAGACCGGCGGGCTGCATAGCCGGCTCGCCGCGGCAAAGGCGCTGCTCGACGAGTATGCGCGCGGCCTCGAAGCGCGGGTGCGGGCGCGCACCGCGGAGCTGGAAGCCGAAATCGCCGAGCGGCAGAAGGCCGAGGCGCAGTTGCACCAATCGCAGAAAATGGAGGCGCTCGGCCAGCTGACCGGCGGGCTGGCGCATGATTTCAACAACCATCTCGGCATCATCATCGGCAACCTCGACCTGCTCGGCGACGGAAGCACGCTGACCGCCGATCAGAAGGAGCTGGTCGACGAGGCGCTCGCCGCCTCGTTCAACGGCGCCGAGCTGACCCAGCGCCTTTTGGCCTTCGCGCGCCGCCAGCCGCTGCGTCCGGCGCGTATCGATGTCAACAAGCTGATCGAGGACATCATCAGGCTGTTGCGCCGCACGCTCGGCGAGCGGGTCGAGATCAGCCTCAACCTCGACCCAGAGATCCCGCCGATCACCGCCGACCCGTCGCAGCTCGAGACGGCCATCGCCAACCTCGCCAACAACGCACGCGACGCGATGCCGAAAGGCGGGCGGCTGACGATCACCACCGGGGTGCGCTACCTCGACGCCGAGTACGCGACCGAGCATGCCGAAGTCGCGCCGGGCGGTTATGTGCTGATCGAGGTCAGCGACACCGGCACCGGCATGCCGCCTGAGGTGATCGCCCGCGTGTTCGAGCCGTTCTTCACGACCAAGGAACCCGGCAAGGGCACCGGGCTCGGCCTCAGCATGGTGTTCGGCTTCATGAAGCAGTCGGACGGGCACATCAACGTCTACAGCGAACCGGGCCGCGGCACGACGTTCCGCCTCTATCTGCGGCCGGACGAGGCGCTCGTCGAAGATGCCGAGGCGGCCGCCGCCGATAGCGGGCAGCTCGTCGGCGCTGGTGAGCGCATCCTGGTGGTGGAGGACAATGTGAAGCTGCGCGCCGTGCTGGTGCGCCAGCTGAACGAGCTCGGCTACGCGGTCAGCGCGGCGGAGAACGGCGCGGTGGCGCTGGCTCTGCTCGATGGCGGTGACGAGATCGACCTGCTGCTCAGCGATGTCGTCATGCCGGGCAAGATCGATGGCTACCAGCTGGCGCGCGCCTTCGTCGAGCGGCGGCCTGGAACGAGGGTGCTGCTGATCTCGGGGTTTCCGGGGTCGCGCCTCGCCGAGATTGACGAGCTGGGGATCGGCTTTCGGCTGCTTGACAAGCCCTATCGCAAACGGGACCTCGCGCGTGTGCTGCGCGAGGTCCTGACCGGGCCGGCTCCCGTCTGCTGATTACTATTGCGGCGGCGCCGGCGGCGGCGTTACGTCGCGCATACTGCGGCGCTCGGCCATGAACTGGTCGAATTCCGCCTTGTCCTTGGCATGGCGCAGCCGCTCGAGGAATTCCAGGAACTCGCGCTGCTCGTCCTCGAGCCGGCGCAGCGTTTCGGTGCGGTATTCGTCAAAGGCACGATTGCCGCTCGAAGGTCCGCCCTGGGCTCGATAGGCCGAGCCTTGGGAGGCGGGCCGCTGCCAGGAGCTGCGGAACCGTTCGGCGGCGGCCTGCATGCGCTCCATGCCCTGCTGCATGCGGTCGAACCCGCGCTGCATGCGGTCCATCTTGCGCTGCCAGCGCTCGTTCCGGCGGCCGTCCCACTCGCCGCTGTCATTGTGATGCCAGCATCCCATTCGCCCACTCCCGTAAAGAAAGCCGAGAACGACAAGGCCCACCGGCCAGCAGACCACGAAACTGACGACGGTGACGGCGATCCAGCCGCCGCGGCCGAAATCGTCGATGCGATCAACGAGGGTCATCGCCGCACCCATGTAAATGTTACTAACATTCACTTAGGCTGGCCCGGCGAAGGAGTCAAGGCGGTCTATGTGCGAATTTTCCTACCGCTCACCGATCAGCCCGAGGCCGCGCAGGTAGACCAGCACGCCGGCCTCGAGCAAATCCTCCGCGCTCATTGGTAGCGGCCGGCGTCCGGCATCGCCCCGGCCGAACAGCGAGGCGATGCCGTGCGACATCGCCCAGATATGGAGGCTCATCATCAGCGCCGGCGGGCGTTTCTCGGCCGGCGCGTGGGCCGACAGCGCCTCCGACGCGCGGCGCAGCACCGCGAACGCGCGCTCCGAAGCCTGGCGCAGCCCGGCATCGCTATCGAGCGCCACCCCCGCTTCGAACATCGCCGAATAATAGGCCGGCTCGTTGCGCGCGAAGCCGAGATAGGCGCGGCCCACATTCTCGAAGGCGCGAAAGGGCTCGGGCTGGCCGTTGTTCCAGGCCTTTTCGAGATGCGTCTCGAACAGTTCGTAGCCGCGCCGCGCGACATCGGCTATCAGCGCGTCGCGGTCGCGGAAATGCCGGTAGGGCGCCGCCGAGCTGACCCCGGCAGAGCGCGCCGCATCGGCGAAGGTAAACCCGGCCGGTCCCTTCTGCGCGATCAAGCTGAGTGCCGCATCGATCAGCGCCTCGCGCAGATTGCCGTGATGATAGCCGCGCCGCGCGTTGGGGTCTTGTCTCGTCCAGGCCATGTAAGGCGATCTTACTTTACCCGGTGCCGATCGCCGAGGGTAAAGCTATGTCCATGCGGTTGCCTCTCTGCGCTACACTGCGCAACCAGCGAGCGGAGGAATATCGATGAAGCGAACAGCGGCCTTGGCGCTCGGCATGCTGCTAGGGGGCTGCGTGCCGCCGCCCAGCCAGGTTGCGATGCGGCCGGTCGTGCTCGACCCGGCGATGCTCTCGGAATGTGCGCTGATCCAGCAGCAGATCGCCGCTCAGCAGCGCCATGCGGCGCTCGGCAGCATCGACGCGACACCGCTGGTGCAGGCCGCCGTGCAGATCAACGCCTATAATGTCATCGACGGGCTGCGAACCCGGGCGGCGATGATCGGCTGCAGCTGAACCGGCGAAGGCAGACAGGCCGCTGACGGGTGGCGCCTCGCCATATTAAAGTGAGAGCGGCCGGCAGCGCGCCGTGCTCGACCGGGAGGATCAGATGGCCGATCTGGCGAAATTTCTCGACGAGGCAAAGGAGCTGCTGCCCGCCGCGGTGACGCTGCGCCGGCGCATCCACGCCCAGCCCGAATTGGGACTTAACCTGCCCCTCACCACGCAGGCGGTGCTCGACGGCCTCGAAGGCCTCGATGTCGAGATCGCCCGCGGCAAGTCGACCTCGGGGCTGATCGTATCGCTGACCGGCACGAAGTCCGGCTCGCAGAGCGGCCGCACGATCCTCCTGCGCGGCGACATGGATGCGCTGCCCATGCCGGAGGAAACCGGGCTCGATTTCGCCAGCCAAGTTCCAGGCCGCATGCACGCCTGCGGGCACGATTCACATACGGCGATGCTGGTGCAGGCCGTACACCTGCTGCACCGTCATCGCGACGAGCTGCCGGGTACGGTCAAGTTCATGTTCCAGCCTGGCGAGGAGGGCTATGCCGGCGCCCGGCACATGATCCAGGACGGGCTGCTCGACGCCGACCCCAAGCCCGATGCCGCGTTCGCGCTGCACATCTTCCCCAATTTCACGGCCGGCGCGATCGCCGGGCGGCCGGGGGCGTTGTTGGCCGCGGTCGATAACTGGACGGTCAAGGTCAAGGGCAAGGGCGGGCACGCGTCGATGCCGCACCTCGCGGTCGATCCCGTGCCGGTCGCCTGCGAGATCGGGCTGGCGCTGCACGCGATGGTAACGCGACGCACCAACGCGTTTGATCCCGCCGTGCTGACGCTCGCCAGGATCAACGGCGGCACCGCGAGCAACGTCATCCCCGAGACGGTCGAGATGCTCGGCACGCTGCGCACCACCTCCGAAAGCGCGCGCGAGATCGCGCACCAAGGCATCCGGCGCGTCGCCACCAACATCGCCGCGGCGCATGCCTGCGAGGCGGACGTGTCGATCCGCTCCGGCTATCCGGTCACGATCAACGACCCCGGCTTTGTCGATTTCGCCCGCGGGGTGGCGACCGACCTCGTCGGCGCCGACAATTACGTTCCGATGCCGGCGCCATTCATGGGCGCCGAGGATTTCTCCTATGTGCTGCAGCGCATGCCCGGCTGCATGATGTTTCTCGGCGTGATGCCCGAGGGTCATCACGATCATGACCACATCGCCTCCTGCCACTCCAACCACATGATCCTCAACGAAGACGCGATGGCGGTGGGGATCGCCATGCACGCCGCGGTCGCGCATCGTTTCCTGACCGAGCCGCCGCCGGGATAAAGCACGACGGTAGACGCGCCGGGCGGCGCTTGACGATCCTGTGACAACCTGTCCTTAATTAGGTTAGTCCAAGGGGTGCCCCGGCGGGGGCTGAGATTCGCGGATAAGCGAAAACCCTTTGAACCTGATCCGGGTCGTGCCGGCGTAGGGACAGGGCGTCTCAGCCAGATATCCCCGCCTGCATCTCTCCCGGGTCGCCATAACGACGCCAGGAGATGTGCGATGCCCGATACCGCTCCGCTTACGGCCGTGAAACGCCCACTACAGGTCGCCGAGCTGCAGGTCACCACCGGCGCGTTCCCCTCCTCGCGCAAGGTGTACGCGACCGGCAAGCGCTATGGCGATCTGCGGGTCGCCATGCGGGAAATCGAGCTCGAAGAAAGCGCGAAAGAGCCGCCGCTGCGGGTTTACGACACCTCGGGCCCCTATTCCGACGGCACGACCGAGGCCGACATCGCCAAGGGCCTCGCCGAATTGCGCCGCGCCTGGGTGATGGGCCGCGGCGATGTCGAGGAGATCGCCGGCCGCGACATTCGCCCCGAGGATAACGGCTTGAAGCGCGGCGAGGAGTCGAACGTCCCGATCTTCGACCGCGCCGAGCGCCGCGTGCTGCGCGCCAAGCCCGGCGCCACGCCGACCCAGCTCGCCTATGCGCGCAAGGGCATCGTCACGCAAGAGATGGAATACGTCGCGATTCGCGAGAACATGGGCCGCGAGGAAGCGCTGAAGCGGCTGGACCAGGGCAACTCGTTCGGCGCGGCGATCCCCGACCATGTGACGCCGGAATTCGTGCGCGACGAGATCGCCCGCGGCCGCGCGATCATCCCCAACAACATCAACCACCCGGAAACCGAGCCGATGATCATCGGCCGCAATTTCCTGGTGAAGGTCAACGCCAATATCGGCAACTCGATCGTCACGTCGTCGGTCGCCGAAGAGGTCGACAAGCTGGTCTGGGCGACGCGCTGGGGCGCCGACACGGTGATGGACCTGTCGACCGGGCGCAACATCCACACCATCCGCGAATGGATCGTGCGCAACAGCCCGGTGCCGATCGGCACCGTGCCGATCTACCAGGCGCTCGAAAAGGTCGACGGCAAGGCCGAGGAGCTGACCTGGGAATTGTTCCGCGACACGCTGATCGAGCAGGCCGAGCAAGGGGTCGACTATTTCACCATCCACGCCGGGGTGCGGCTTGCCTATATCCCGCTGACCGCCAGCCGGGTCACCGGCATCGTCTCGCGCGGCGGCTCGATCATGGCGAAATGGTGCCTGGCGCATCACCAGGAGAGCTTCCTCTACACGCATTTCCGCGAGATCAACGAGATCATGCGGGCGTACGATGTATCGTACTCGCTGGGCGACGGGCTGCGCCCCGGCTCCAACGCCGACGCCAACGATCGCGCGCAATTCGCCGAGCTGGAAACGTTGGGCGAGCTGACCAAGATCGCCTGGGAAGACGACGTCCAGGTGATGATCGAAGGCCCCGGCCACGTGCCGATGCACAAGATCAAGATCAACATGGACAAGCAGCTCGAGGAATGCGGCGAGGCGCCGTTTTACACGCTCGGGCCGCTGGTCACCGACATCGCGCCAGGCTACGACCACATCACCAGCGGCATCGGCGCGGCGATGATCGGCTGGTTCGGCACGGCGCTGCTCTGCTACGTGACGCCAAAGGAGCACCTGGGGCTTCCCGATCGCGACGACGTCAAGACCGGGGTCATCACCTACAAGATCGCGGCGCATGCCGCCGATCTCGCCAAGGGCCACCCGGCGGCGCGCCTGCGGGACGATGCGCTGTCGCGCGCCCGGTTCGAATTCCGCTGGCGCGACCAGTTCAACCTCGGGCTCGATCCGGAGACGGCCGAGAAGTTCCACGACCAGACCCTGCCGGCGGACGGGGCGAAGCTCGCGCATTTCTGCTCGATGTGCGGGCCGAAATTCTGCTCGATGGAGATCACCCAGCAGATCCGCGATTACGCCGCCTCCGGCATGGCCGAGAAGTCGGAGGAGTTCCTGAAGCAGGGCGCTGCGATTTACACTGATGCGGAAGGCCGCCCGCGCGAAGCAGCGGATTAAATCACGGTCGTCATTGCGAGAAGCGAAGCAACGAAGCAATCTCCCTCGGTAGGGGGCCAAGACGGCCGGAGATTGCTTCGCTGCGCTCGCAATGACGAATTCTGCCGAACCCACCACCGCCGACCTCGACGCGCGCCGCGCGGCGCGGCGCTATCCCGATCGGCCAATCGTCGCCGTGCTGGCCGTGGTGCTGCGTGGCGACGAGGTGCTGATCGTGCAGCGCAAGCAGCAGCCCAATGCCGGGCGCTGGGGATTTCCCGGCGGCGTCCTCGAACTGGGCGAGACGGTTTTCGAAGGAGCAATGCGCGAGTTGCGCGAGGAGACCGGCGTGGACGCCGAAGCGGCCGGCTGGCTCAATATCCACGACGCGGTCAGCCGCGACGACGAAGGTCGGGTGCAATTCCACTACGTGCTGATCGCCGTGCGCGGGGTCTGGCGATCGGGCGAAGGGATCGCGGGCGACGACGCGGCGGCCTGCACCTGGGCGAGCCGCGCCGATATCGAGGCCGGCAAGTACCCTACCTTTCCGACCTTGCTGCCGCTGTTCGACCTCGCGCTCGCCGCCCAAGGCTGAGCGCCCAGGCTGTCCCACAGCGCGGTGCGGCGTTTCCGATCTTGGGGCCGGGAACGCATCTTGTATTCTGTCGCGCCAACAGACGGGGGAACGCGGCGGATGGGCCAGCTGATAGCGATGTTTTTCACGATCTTTGCCGCCGAGCTCGGCGACAAGACGCAGATCGCTACAATGCTGTTCGCTTCGGAGCATAAGGGTAAAGCGCTCGCCGTGTTTATCGCTTCGGCCAGCGCGTTGGTGCTCGGCGCAGCGATCTCGGTGGCGCTGGGCGCCTATGGCGGCCGCTGGCTGCAGAACATCCCGCTCAAGCTGCTCGCCGGGATCGGCTTTATCGTTATCGGTTTGTGGAGCCTGTTCCAATACTATCAGGGCGATTAAAGCCCATCGTAAGCCCTATCCTCAAACATCTCGCGGCGGCGGCGACGCCGCTCGGATTCTTGGCGCCAACGGATTTGCGCCTCGACCGTCTTGGCCGGGCGATGCATGCGCAGCTCGGGCCGGGTGCGGCGGAAGAGGGCTGTGGTCGCCATGTCGCCGCCGAGCGCCGCGACCAAGCGCGGCTCGGGCGCCTCGGATCGCAGCATCAGCGCCGCCGCGCCCAGCACGCAAGCAACGAACAGCACCAGCACCACACTCGCCTCGCCGACCGGCAGGATCAGCGACAATATCACTGCCGCGACGAGGCAGCAGACACGCAGACTACCGCACAACGGTCGGTTCCTCCCCCAGCCTTGAACGCCAGGTTGGCGACGATAATAGATAAAATGCCGGATAAAGGCGGGCGAATTGATGGTTAAGATTACGACGCGCCTTTGATAAAGAGCGTCGGCTAGAAATGCAGCTCGTATTCGAGCTGCCAGCGCAGCGTATAACGCGGCTCGGCCGGTGTCAGCCCGAACAAGATACCGCCATTCGCCTTCAGGCTGCCGGGCCCGATGTCGCTGATATTGGCAAAAAGCTGCGGCCCGATCCGCTGATCCTGCTGGCTCCATGGCAGCGGCTTGCCGACCGGGCCAACCGTGCCATACGCCTGGAAACCGGGCTCGACCGGCGTGCCGAGGGCGATCCGCGTTTCCCACGCGTACTGGAAATTCATGTGCCCGTCGGCCTGCGCGCCGAAATCCTTCTCGAAGAAAATGTTGACCGTGTTGATCGTGCCCCAGATTTGCTTGCGCAGCGTCGGGCCGAACGTGGTTTCGCTCGGATTGTTCTGCGCGAAGCCCTGGCCGTATTCCCAGAACCAGCCGGCATCGAGCCAATATTCCCCCGGCTCGGTGAAGACGAACTGGTTCTCCGAGGTAACCTGGTCGAATTTGAGGTGATTGCCGGGCCCCGGATCGCGAAACGTCTCGAATTCGACCTCGGTGTGCCACCAATCATTCACCCCGTAGCCCAGCTCGTGAACAAAGCTCTGCTCGTTATTGGTGAATGAGTTACCGCTGGCGCCGTAGGAGCCGACTTCCTCAAGCTCGAATTCGCCGGTCTCGGCGTCGGGCAGGTGCACCTTGAAGTCGGCGAACACGGGGTTCAGCCACGCGGCCGCGGTCACCGAAGTCAGCGCAATCCTACCTAGGATTGCGATCACATTTACGTAAAGGCGCCGCACTCGCAACCCGCCAAAATTTTTTGCTTATTCGGCCGGAGAAGCGGCCGGGTTGCCTGGCGGGTTTACGGCGGAGGTACGCTCGGCATGGCCGACGAGACGCATCAACCCGCCAATCACCAGCAGCGTCGCGACGTAAAAGACGAGCTGAATGCCCGTCGGCTGAGCCGTATAGCCGATCAACGTATGCAGCACCCGCCCGGCGAGGCCCTGCTCGCTGAGCAGCCACGACGTATCCCACAAATTCGACCCGAGCGCAGGCAGCAGGTCGGCCTGCATCAGGAACGCCGCGCCCTGCGACGCCAGCCCCGCCGCAAGCAGCAGCACCAGCCAACTCGTTACCGTGAACAGCAGCCGCATCGGGATCGCGACGAGACCCCAATAAATCGTCGTACCGGCAGCGACCCCCAGCATTAGTCCGATGACGCCGCCAATCGCCATCGCCAGCGGCCCCCCATTGCCCCCAAGCGCGATGCCGTAAAGGAACAGCACGATCTCCGAGCCTTCGCGCAGCACCGCAAGCGCG
Organism: uncultured Alphaproteobacteria bacterium; assembly: GCA_963712835.1. Lineage (GTDB taxonomy): Bacteria > Pseudomonadota > Alphaproteobacteria > ATCC43930 > CGMCC-115725 > DATARH01. The sequence goes on from CAVQJJ010000007.1 coordinate 659,334, forward strand.
ACGACGAAGGCCAGCGCCCAGAGCGGCCGCGCGCCGGAGCGCACCTCGTTGCCGAGCTTCATCGCGTTCGCCGCCAGCTCGCGGCCGTGGCTGCTCATCCAGATGTTGTGCCAGCCGAGCATGCAGACCGCGGCGAAGAGAATGGCGGCGTCGAACAATTCCTGGCCCATGCCCTCGGCGGCTGCGGCGATCGTCGCGGCGAAGAGCGCGACCAGGCACGCGCCCAGCACGCCCGCGGCAATGCCCCCCGACACCCACAGCCCACGGCCCACCGCGCCGCGGCTCGCCGCCATGACGATGCCGACGATCAATGCCGCTTCGAGCACCTCGCGAAAGACGATGATGGCGGTGGGCAGCATATTCGGCGTCCTACTTCGCGATCAGATGGCCGCGCGTGGCATTGTGAAAGTCGTCGAAAAACTCGTAGTTGCCGGCATCGAGCGGTCCGACATAGACCGTGATCGTATTGCCCGGCTCGACGATCTTCTCGCGATGCAGGCTGTTGCTCTCGAACTCGGCCGTCATCGTCTGATCGTTCTTGACCAAGAGCTTGACCTTGACCCCAGCCGGCACCGGCACCTCGCTCGGCACGAACTGGTGATCCTTGAGATCGATGTTTATCGTCGGATCGTCGGCAAAAGCGGGAGCGACGAGACCGAGTGCCAACAGAAGGGTGAGAGCAAGGGGGCGCATCGCGGGCACTAAGCAAGTGATAATCGTTCTCAACGTATGCCAAGTTACGACTGATTCGCAAGCGCGATTTGACGCATAGCCTCATTGCGTCGGGCAGCTAGGCGCTCACGCGCCTCTCGGCAAACACGCGGACTGCGCTATAACAGCCGCAACCGAAGGGGTTTGCGATCACGGGAGGACAAGCATGCTCGATCTGAAAATCAAGGGCCGCAAGGCGATCGTCTGCGCCGCCAGCAAGGGGCTCGGCCGCGCTTGTGCGATATCGTTGGGCCGCGCCGGGGTCGATCTGGTGATCACCGCGCGCACCAAGGAGACGTTGGAAGCGACCGCCGAAGACATCCGTAAAGACAGCGGCGCCAAGGTCACCACGGTCGCCGGTGATATCGGCACCGAGGCGGGCCGCGCCGCAGCGCTCGCCGCCTGCCCCAACCCCGACATCCTCGTCAACAATTGCGGCGGGCCGCCGCATGGCGATTTCCGCGACTGGGAAATCGAGGACTGGCAGAAGGCGGTCAACAACAACATGCTGACCCCGATCATGCTGATCAAGGCGGTCGTCGACGGTATGTGCGAGCGGAAGTTCGGCCGCATCGTCAACATCACCTCGGGCTCGGTGAAATCGCCGATCCCCAATCTCGGCATGTCAAACGGCGCGCGCGCCGGACTGACGGCGTTCTGCGCCGGCCTTGCGCGCCAGGTCGCCAAGTACAACGTGACGATCAACGGCGTCCTGCCCGGACCGTTTCTGACCGACCGGCTGCGCTCGGGGATCGAGTTCGAGGCGCGCAAGCAGAACATCTCGTTCGAGGAGCAGCTGGCGAAGACCGGGCAGCGAACCCCGGCCGGGCGGGTCGGCGATCCGGCCGAGTTCGGCGATGCCTGCGCGTTCCTCTGCGCGGCCTCATCCGGGTTTATCGTCGGCCAGAACCTGCTGCTCGACGGCGGCGCATTCAACTCGACGATGGGGTAGACCTAGCCGACCAGCGTTAGCTCAGGCCATCGCCGGCGGGCGTTGGCGGTGGCGCGGGTGAAGTTAGGGGTCGCGCGCGCTGGGTTGGGCCGCAAGCGCAGCGCGAACAGGTCGGCAAGACCGAACGGCGCCTCGATGTGAAGGGCGGCATCTGCTTCCAGCCGCACGCCGATGGCGGAAATCGTCGAGGCGAAGCGCCCGATGGCCTCGGCTGTCGAGGACACTGGCGTATAGGGTTCGCCGAAATGCGCCTCGAACCAGAGATGCACACGCGCCTGGTTGCGCAGCTCGACCTGGCTGCGCAGCGGCTCGTCGAACGCGGCCGCAACCCGGCGGATCACCACATCCTCCGCCTCGTACGACAAGTCCGACGCGTCGAAATAGCCGAGATCGTAGTCCCGGATGCCGTAATCCGCTGGCCGTCCGGTCAGATGGTTGAGCATCGTCTGATAGACCGCGCCGGAGAGCAGCAAGTGGTCCGGCAGCGCGAGGGCCCGTGCGGTTTCCAGCACTCGCATCAGCAGCGACGTCGCAAAGACGATTTCGGTCAGCCGCGCTCTCAGCTCCCGTTCATCGCCGGACAAGGGACGGCGCTCAAGCCGCCGCGAACCGCGCCTGCGCCTCGAGGAACGCCCGGAAATTGACCTCGTGATCATAGGGACGCTCGGTCAGCGTCTCGGGATCCCATTCGCTGCGCTGAATGGCGACAAAGTCGCCGCCATAGACGTGGATCGCCGCGGTGAGCTTGCCGAGCGGATTGGTCACCGAGTGGACGATGTCGCGACCGAGCGGCTCGGCGTCGCCGACGCGCAACGAGCGGGCGCCGGCGGCCTCGATGCGCGACTTGCCGGGCTCGCCGACGCGGCGCCAATAGACGTTGTCCTCGCCACCGGTATAGACGCCGATCACCGCCCAAGTGCGGTGGTCATGCGGCAAGATCGTCATCAGCGGCGCCCAGATCACGCTGAAGATGGTCAGATCGTCGCCGCGGTAGATCGCCTCGACCCCGGCGACGCGCGGCTCGCCCAACGCCTTCAGCACCGATTGCGGCTCGGCGACGGCGCGGGCGACGATCTCGCGCGCGAGCTTATGGCTTGAGTCCGCAGCCACCGCGGCGCGGCAATCGGCGATAAAGCGGTCGAGATCGAACATGCTCCCCTCCGTCAGACGGTCGCGACCGCATTGGCGGGCGAACCAACCGCGCCCGGAAGGCGCAGCGGCGGCGCGGTCAGCAAAAACCGCGAGCGGCCGTTGTCGTGCAACCAATCGGCGAGTTCCGACAGATACCAGATTTCGCCGAGATAGACGCCGAGCTTGAAGAGGCAATGCGCGTGCAGCGGCAGCGAAGCGCAGACGTCCTCGCCCTCGCAGGGCCGCGACGGCATCTGCTCGACAGCGCGGTTGTCGGAGATCAGCGCGACGACCCCCGATTTGGTGATCCAATTCAAGAGCCGCTCGTCGCGGCCGTCGAGGCCGGCGCCGGGGTTGGCGGCAAGGGTCGCGGCGTCGGGCTGCTTGTTCATGTCGAGGATCACCCGGTCATAGCCGGTGCGGAAGCACAAGAGATCGCCCTCCTCGACCTCAACCTTGTCCTTTTCCAGGACGCGCATCAGCGCGTCGTAACCGACAAAGCTTTCGCCGCGGCCGAAATGCGCTTCGAAGTCGATCATCACGCCCCGTCCCTGCACCGGGTGCGCCGCCAGATTGTCGATGCCGAGCGCCAGCGCGCCGACATGCTCGCCGCGCTCTATCGCCTGCCCGTCGCGGTAATCCACCGGCCCGATGATATGCTCGCCGGCGCGGAAGCCGTTGTAGAAGACGATCTCGGGCTTGCCGTCGCCATCGGCGTCGAACAACTGGCCGACATGCGCGAGGCTGTCCCACTGCGTCGAATACTGCAGCGTCATCTCGACCACGTCGTCGCAGATCACATCGACGAATTGCGGGTTCTCGCGCGCCAGCGGGTAGGCGATATAAGGCATGCCCTCACGCTTGTTGGCGATGAGCCGCGGCGGGTGGCGGCGCGGGTTGACCACGGTGCCGCCGGGGTAATCGAGCGGCAGCGACAGGCAGAAAGCCTTGCCTTCCTTGACTTCTGCAACCCCCGCTTTGACCTTGTCGGGGGTCAACAGATTGAGCCGGCCGAGCTCATCATCCGGCCCCCAATCGCCCCAGGTCGAGCCGGGCGGACGACGCTTCCAGCGCTGATTATCGGGCATGGTTCACTCCCTGGTTGATTGCCCTAGACGGGGGTTTGCTGTTCCCGCAGCGAGTCTGCAGCAAATCCTCTACCGCCGGTTCTGTTCGTTTCGATCGCGTTTCACGCTACATGACGATTGCGGCAACTTTAGCGTCTTCGAGACGGGCGCTAGCGCCCGTCTCAGGATGACAGGGATTAGGTGCGGCAGCGGAATCACCCCACTTTCACCAGCTTTTGCAATGAACGCAGGCCGGGCGGGATTTCCTCGCCCTTGGCGCGCGCCCGGCGGCCCCAATTGGTATAGCTGACCTCGCCGACATAGATGTCGCCACGGCTGTCGACGGCGATGCCGTGCGGCGAGATGAACTGGCCGGTTTCGAGGCCGGCGTGCGGCGCGCCGAGGCGGGCGAGCAATTCGCCCATATGCGTGTAGATGCTGACGCGCGGACCGCAATTCGGCAGGTCGATATTGACCGCCATGTCGGGGCCGATCTCGCCGACGTAGAACCGCGGATGGCGCGTCCCGCTTTCCATGTAGAGCCCGGACGGCCGGTGCATGTTGTTCCATTGCCCGGCATATTTGCCGTGGCCGTCGAACACCTGGACGCGGTGGTTCTCGCGGTCGGCGACGTAGACCCAGCCCTCGGGATCGCAGCAGATATTATGAGCGATGTTGAACTGGCCGGGGTCGGTGCCGGGCTCACCCCAGGAAAATTGCAGCTTGCCGTCGGGGGTGAATTTGTGGACCCGCGAATTGCCGTAGCCGTCCGACACATAGATGCTGTCGCCGTCGGGCGACATCGCGGTGTGCGTGCAACGGTGGAACGGCTCGCCCGACATATAGGGCGCCGGCTTGCCGGGAACGCCGATGGTCAGCAGCACCTTGCCGTCGAGGGTGCACTGGCGGACGGTGTGGTCGCCGTCATCGGTCAGCCAGATCGTGCCGTCGGGCGCCATGAACACGCCATGCGCGCGGGAAAACAGCCCCTCGCCCCAGGTGCGCAACAGGTTGCCCTCGCGGTCGAACACGCACATCGGGTGCTTGCCGCGATTGAAGGCATAGACATTGTCGTTGGCGTCGACTCCGACCGCGGCGACATCGGCGTTGAACTCCATGCCCGGCGGCAGCTTCGCCCAGTTGTCCTGAACCTCGTAGCGATACCCGTCGGTGCCCAGCACGACTGCCGCCATGACATTTCCTCCTGAGATCGGTTTTCCATAGGATAGGGCGATGGCAAGGCTTAGCGTCAACCTCAACAAGATCGCGCTGCTGCGCAATTCACGGCGCACCGGCGTGCCCGACGTGCTCGAATTCGCCCGGCTTGCCTATGAGGCCGGCGCCCAGGGCATCACGATCCACCCGCGCCCCGACGAGCGGCACATCCGCGGCAGCGACGTGCCGGCGTTGGCCGAGCTGATGGCGGATTGGCGGCCGGCCTGCGAGCTCAATATCGAGGGCTATCCCGACGAACGGTTTTTCGCGATCTGCGGCGTGGTCAAGCCCGAGCAATGCACGCTGGTGCCGGACGGGCCGGGCGTCTTGACCTCGGAAGAGGGGTGGAAGCTCGGCAACGAGGACATGCCGCTGGTCAATGCCGCAGTGTCGCGGCTCAAGAAGCTGGGGGCGCGAGTGATCCTATTCATCGACCCCGACCCGAGCGTCGTCGACCGGGTGCCGGGCAGCGGCGCCGACGGGGTCGAAATCTACACCGGGAGTTATGCCGACGCGTTCCGGCGCGGCGACCCGGACGGGATGCGCGAAGCCTGTGCCGCGACCGCGGCGCGGGCGGCCGCGCGCAGGCTGGTGGTCAATGCCGGACACGACCTCAACCTCGACAATCTTCCGGCGCTGGTCGCGGCGCTGCCGGATTTGGCCGAGGCCTCGATCGGCCACGAGCTCACCGCCGACGCACTGAAGGTGGGCTGGCAGATGGCGGTGCGGGCCTATAAGGCGGCGCTCGCCGGCTAGACGTTCAGCCGCACCGGGCTAAGACGCGCCGGTAGGAGGACCGTCGCCAGCAGGGTCAGTCCGGAAATCGCTACCGCGAGCAGAAACGCGTCATGCGAACCGACGCCGACCGCGTCGGCGAGCCGCGCCAGTTGGTCGCTGCCCAGCGTGGCGCGGGCAGCGGGATCGAGCATCTTGTCGACGAGGTGGCCCGAGCCGGGAACCAGCCGCTCGACGCCGAAATTGACCAGTGCGCCGAAGGCCGCGGCGCCGACCGATTGCCCCATGATCCGCATGAACATCTGCGAGCCGGTGCCGACACCACGCTCGTGAAACCCAACGCTCGCCTGGATCGCGACGAGAAACGTCGTGTTGCAGAACCCCATGCCGATACCGATCACGAACGCGGCGACGGTCGGCCATAACGGCGTCATCCCGGCGTTGATCGCGGTCAGCATCAGCGAGCCGATCACCAGCGTCGCGGCGCCGATAGCCGCGGTCATGCGATAGGAGGTGCGGATCATCAGCCGCCCGGCGGCGAAGGCGGCGAACATCCAGCTGACCGAGGTCGCGCCGACGACCAAGCCGACCACGCCGGGCTCGCGCCCCATGACGCCCTGCACGTAAGTGGGCAAGATCGCCCCCACCGCCATCATCGTTGCCGCCGCGCCAAATCCGCCGAGATTGCACAGCAGCACGACGCGCCGGCGCCACAGCATCAGCGGCAGTATCGGCTCGGCGATGCGCCGCTCCCAGACGGACAGCGCGGTGAGCGCGGCCAGCCCCACGATGACCAGCGCACCGATCATCTCGACGCTGAGCGCGACCGCCTGAACCAGCGCAGCCATCAGCGCGCCAACCCCGACAACGAGCAGCGCGCCGCCGATATAGTCGATCTGGTGCGGGCGATGCTCGACGCGCTCGGGCAGCAGCACGGCGAACAAGATGATGCTGACCACGCCGATCGGCAGGTTGATCCAGAACACCACCGACCAGTGCACGTGCTGGACGAGAAACGCACCGAGCGCCGGCCCGACAATCGCCGAGATGCCGAAGACGCTGGAGCTGTAGCCCTGGACGCGGGCGCGCTCGGCCGGGGTATAGATGTCGCCGAGGATCGTCATCGAGATCGGCTGCACGGCGCCGCCGCCAAACCCCTGGATGGCGCGGAACACGATCAGCATCGGCATGCTGTGCGCGAAGCCGCAGAGCGCGGTGCCGACCATGAAGATGCCGGTACCGGTGAAGAAGAGGCGCTTGCGGCCGTAAATGTCGGCAAGGCGGCCGTAGACCGGGATCGTCACCGCCATGGTGAGGAGGTAGGCGGCGAACACCCAACTGAAGAGATCGAAGCCGCCGAGATCGCCGACGATGGTCGGCATCGCGGTGGCCACGATCGTGCTCTCGACCGCCGGCATGAAGGTCGCGGTCAGCGCCGCGCACAGAACCAGCCGGCGATGCGGCACAATAACGGCCGGCCGCATATGCTCGGCGACGGTCTGGTCCAAACCCTTCCTCCCCTGCCCACGCTTTAGGCAGGGCGCGGAGAGTAGGGCGATCGGCGGCGGCGGACAATCGAGCGACCCGCGCGGAGAGCGGGACGCTGGATTGCAAACGCCGAGTTGTCATTCCAGGGCGCCACGCTCACGATGACATTGAAGCTGAGGGGAACGGCGATGAAATACGATTTGCTGCTGACCGACGGCGACGTGCTCGACCCCGGGGCCGGGCTCAAGGGCCGCATGGATGTCGGCATCGCCGGCGGCAAGATCGTCGAGGTCAGCGCCAACCTGCCGCAGAACGAGGCGCGGCGGACGCTAAGCGCTAACGGCCGGCTGGTGACGCCGGGCCTTGTCGACATGCACGCGCATGTTTTCGTCAACGCGCACGACATGGGCGGGCACACCGACGGGTTCTGCCGCGCCAGCGGCGTCACCACGCTGTGCGATGCCGGCAGCGCGGGCTCGGCCGGTTTCGCCGGGTTGCGCCGGGTGCTCGACCGCGAGGTGCGCACGCGGGTTCGCGCCTTCGTCAATCTGTCGGCGATCGGCATCATCGGCGGCGCGCGCGGCACCGGCGAATTACACCATTTCCCCTATGCCGACCCAGAAGGCTGCGCGCGCACGATCAGCGAGAACCCGGACCTCGCGATCGGCGTTAAATTGCGCTTCGGGCCGGGGCTGGTGTGGGAATACTCGAACGAGCCCGTCAAGCTCGCGCGCAAGGCGGCGGATATGGCGGGCGGCGTGCCGATGATGATGCACATCACCGATTCGCCGATTCCCCTCCCCGACCTCATCGAGCCGATGAAGCCGGGCGACATCGTCACCCACTGCTATCACGGCCGCGCCAACGGCATCATGGGCCAGGAGAAGGAATTCGTGCTGAAGGAGGTGGTCGAGGCGCAGCGCCACGGCATCGTCTTCGACTGCGCGCACGGCCGGAACCACTTCAATTTCCGCATGATCGCAAAGGCGCTCGACCAGGGGTTCCTGCCGGACACGATCTCGACCGACCTCACCTTCACCAGCGCGACGCGCGGGCCCGTCTGGGACATGCCGACGACGATGTCGAAGCTGCTGCATTTCGGCATGTCGTTGGACGACATCATCCTGCGCTCGACGGCGCGGCCGGCAAAAATCATGGGTTACGAAGGGACGGTCGGCACGCTGAAGCCCGGCGCCAATGCCGACATCGCGGTGTTCGAACTGCGCGACGGCAACTTCCCGCTGACCGACAGCGACGGCGACACGGTCACCGCCAAACGGCGGCTGATCGCGCAGATGACGCTGCGCGACGGCCGCGTCTGCTACGAACGGCCGCCCGAGTGACCGTTACGAGCCCGAGTGCGCAGGGCGGGACGGTGGCACATTGGGCTGCACCGAAGCGCTTTGCTGGTTGAACGCCGCGTTGGCGGCGTGTTGCGCGCGGGTCTGCTCCACGTCATTCCAGCTGACCACGACACCCATGGCGACCACACCAACGGCCAGCACGATCGCGAGGATCGCACCGGGGCGGATGAACAGCGTGAACACCAGGGCGAGAACCAGGATGGCGCCCAAAACCTGCAATAGCATCGCCTATGCTCCCTCTTAATGTTCGTTAACCAACAACAGCGGCCTCGATATGAGGTTCCGCCGCCGCCATGAACCCCGTGCGAGCCTGGCCCGCGGCTTTGGCGGCGATGAGCGGCAGCGTCATGGTCGGCTTCATGCCGATTATCGCGCGGCATCTCTACGCCGACGGGCTCGACGCGTCGTCGATGCTGTTCTGGCGCTATGCGATCGCGCTACCGGTGTTGCTGGCCGCCGCCGCGGCGACGCGGCTCGACCTGGTCCGGGCATGGCGCAGCGGCGCCTGGAAGATCGTGGTGGTCGGCGCGACGCTCGGCGTCGGCCAGACGATCTGCTTTTGGGAGAGCATCCGGTTTATCGATACCGGGCTCGCCGACCTGTTGTTCTACACCTATCCGGGGCTGACCTTGGTGCTCGACCGGCTGCTGTTCGGGCGGACGATCCGCGGACAAGCGGTGCTGTGCGTCTCGATCATCCTCGCCGGCGCCGCGCTGATCACCGTGCCGGGGCTGCGCGGCGGCACGATCGACCTGCGCGGCCTCGCCTGGGCGATCCCGTCGCCGCTAATCTATGTCTTCTACCTGGCGGCCAATTCGGTGCTGCTGCGCCAGCAGAAGCCGCTGACCGGCGCGTTGTGCCTCTATTCCGGGATGGCGTTGGCGTTTGGCGCGACCTGTGCGGTTGGCGGGCTCGACGTGCCGGGCGACCGCGCCACCTGGGCGCTGATGGTGCTGGCCGCGCTCGGGCCGGGGGCGCTGGTCATCACGCTGTTCTCGTACAGCGTGCCGCGGCTCGGCGCGTCGAGCTATGCGATCGTCGCGAACATGGAGCTGGTGACGGTAGTGACCGTCGGCGTGGCACTGCTCGGCGAGAAGATGACGCCCGAGCGCGCGGCTGGGGGCGCGCTGATCGTCGCCGGCATCATCGGCTACGCGCTGCTGCGCAAGCCAGCGGCGGCGCCGGTGCTGGACGAAGGTGAACCGCTCCCCGCTGTCGCCATGGCGAGCGAAGCAAAGCAATCTCCCCCCGTTGGAGCTTCCTCCGGTTGAGATTGCTTCGTCGCGCGGCGCTCCT
>CAVQJJ010000008.1:0-267014 GCA_963712835.1 uncultured Alphaproteobacteria bacterium
CAGACGCCGGTGCCAACCTTGATCGTCTTCGTCACCGCCGCCGCATAGGTCAGCGACACGAACGGGTCCATCACGTCGTAATACTGTTTGGGCAGGTCGCCGCCCTGCGGAAAGGTCGATTGCCGAGAGATCGGGATATGCGAATGCTCCGGCGCCCAGACCAACTCGAACCCGCGTTCCTCCAGCGCCAGTGCGAGCTTGCCCGGATGCATCGAATAGTCGGTGAAAAACATCGACGCGCCGAACAGCATGATGAACCTCCTGACAGCAAAACCTCGACGCAGAGTACGCAGTGGTAGCGCAGAGAACGCAGAGCGATTAAAGGCCGTTGGCCATCCGAACGATACCGTCGCGCATTTGCGCGACAGGAAAATTCAAGAGGCATCCGAGCTTGAATCCGCCCAATCGGAGATAGCTCAGCAACTGGCTGCGGTGAACTGGCAAAATTCCACCAACCGTTTTGAGCTCGACCACCACCAGGTTCTGGACGATGAGGTCGGCTCGATAGGCGATATCAAGGGCCAAATCCTTGTAACGGAGCGGCAGGGCGCTTTGACGCTGAATGCTGAGACCGAGCTTTTCGAGCTCGTAAACGAGGCATGCTTCGTAGGCACTTTCCAGCAAGCCAGGGCCAACGAGGGAGTGGATTTCGATCGCCGCGCCAATAATTGCGGTGCCGATCTCGTTCTCCGAAGTCACCGCGTTCTCCGCGTTTACTCAGCGTTCTCTGCGTCGCAGTTGTTCTAAGCAGCCTGCTCCAAGGTCGGACAGTCGTCGGCGACCGTCGTGCGGTGCAGTTCGCGCACCTCGTTCGAGTCGTAGCGCCGGGCGCGGTGCATCATCGCGCGGTTGTCCCACATCACCAGGTCGCCGAGCCGCCATTGATGCGCGTAGACGAATTGGCGTTGCGTCGCGTGCTCGGTGAGGTCGCGCAACAGCGCGCGCGCTTCGGGCACCGGCATGCCGCGGATCGCGCCGGCATGCGCCGAGAGGAACAGCGAACGCCGTTTCGAGCCGGGGTGCAGCCGCACCAGGCGCTGCGGCACTGCGGGGTTCCGCAGCCGCTCCTCGTCGGTGAACTCAAAACCTAGAATGCCGCGCGAATGTTGCTGGCTGTGCTCGCAGACGTAATCCTTGATTTCGGCCTTGACCTCATCGTCGAGCGCGTCATAAGCGGCGCGCATATCGGCGAACTCGGTGTTGCCGTCTTTCGCCGGGAGCACCCGCGCGCGCAGCAGCGAATACTTCGCCGGGGTCGGCTTGAACGACGAATCCGAGTGCCACAGCATGTTGCCGAGGCTGAAGAGCCGCCGCCGGTAATCACGCGACATGATCGCGTTGGCCTTGCCGAGGTTCGACACGTCCGCCACTTCGGGCGCGAGGCGCCGATCCTCGTCGCGCCGGACATCGGAATTGGCGATCTCCAGCGTGCCGAAATTGCGGCTGAAGGCGAGTTGCTGCGCGTCGTCGATCTTTTGATCGTGAAAGACCAGCACGGCAAATTTGTCCATGCCTTCGACGATCACCGCGACCTGTTCGGGCGTCGCCTTCTCGCGCAGATCGACGCCCGACACCTCGCCGGCGAAGAACGGGCGGTTGACCGGATCGATCGGGCGGATTGACAGAGCCATCGTCTACAAACTCCCAAAAGCAACGCCGCGAAACGATAAGCGCGTCGCGAACGACGCACAATTCGTTATCCAACCCCGTGTTAAGATGCCGGAATGGCGTCCGATGTCGTCGATTTGAGGGATTTCTACCGCACCCCGCTGGGTCAGGTGGCGCGGCGCATGATCCGCCGCGCGGTGCGGCAGATGTGGCCCGACATGCACGGCGTGGGGCTTTTGGGCATCGGCTATCCGGCGCCGTTCCTCTCGGCGGTCTCGGCCGACACCGAGCGCACGATCGCGCTGATGCCGGCCGCGCTCGGCGTGCTCGCCTGGCCGCCCGACGGCGCCAATCTGGCGCTGCTCGCTGACGAGGGAGAGTTGCCTTTCGCCGACTTCTCGCTCGACCGGGTGCTGCTGGTCCACGCGCTCGAAACCACCGAGCAGGCCGGCACCATGCTGAAGGAAGTGTGGCGCGTGCTCGCCGGCGGCGGACGGTTGCTGGTTGTCGTGCCGAACCGGCGGGGCATCTGGGCGCGGCTCGACCGCACGCCGTTCGGCTCCGGCCGGCCCTACACGACCTCGCAGCTCTCGCAGCTTTTGCGCGACGAGCTCTTCACCCCGGTCGCGACCGGTGCCGCGCTCTTCGTGCCGCCGAGCCGCAGCCGCATGATGCTGCGCTCGGCGCGGGCGTGGGAGCGCGTCGGCACGCGCTGGTTCCCGACCTTCGCGGGGGTCGTGATCGTCGAGGCGACCAAGCAGATCTACGCCAAGCCCGTCGCCGCCCGCGCGCCGCGCCGCCGGCGTTTCGTCTACACTCCGGCGCATTCCGGGATGTAGCAACCACGAGAGCTGTCTGCACGATGTCCGAGGATAATCCATTAAACCGCCTCACGACCGATTGGCTGCCGCAATACGACTTCGCGGTGCTGCGCCACGGCTTTCTGAGCCACGGAAGGGACTATGAACTCGTGGTACAGACATATGGCCGCGGCACGGATCGGATCGTGCTGACCCACGTTGTGGTAGCGAACTACGAGACCGCAGTGGCACCAGAAGCATGGGCCACGTCGTGGGACGATGTGTTCCTAGATTATGACCGCGCAAAAGACCTCGAGGGATATGTCTGGGGGACAAACTGGTCACTTGCGTATCCTGGGCTCAGCTTCCCCGAGGAGGACCCTGACGTGGCCAAGTGGTCAAAGCTGCTGGCGCGGCAGATGTATGGAGCCTTATTGGAAACCGACCGCTTGAGGTTGAAGTTCGTATTCGCTGACGTGAAGACAGAGCGACTTTCAGAAGACACTGCCCCCATCAGGAGGGTCATCTTCCCTGCGTAAAGTCTCGCCGGGTTCGCTGCACACGCCGCCTCAGCGATGAAATTGGCTCTGTCGAGCAACGCGCAATTTAAGATTTAGGGACCCCAGGCGTCTCGCCTGCTCTCTCCGGCGGCGCGCGGAACGGGTAGGGGCCGGGCCAGTCGCCGAACACCGCCGTGTGGCTGACGAGCCCGACATCGTCGCGCCAGAAATGCAGCTGGTATCCCGGCGGCTCGAAGGTGAACTCGGCCGGAGCCCCCGGGTTGGTGTCGAGCACCAGCTGATGCGCCGTCGACGGGCACGTTCCGGCGATCGTCCCGGCGAAACGGTGGTCGATCGTGCGGTGCAGATGGCCGCACAAAATGCGTTCGATCTGCCGATGGCGCCGCACCACCTCGGCGAATTCGGCCGGGTTGCGGAGCGCATGCACGTCCATGTGCTCGATCCCCGTCGGGAAGGGCGGGTGGTGCATCATGAGGAGGGTCGGCTTGGCCGGCGCCGTCGCCAGCGTGCGGTCGAGCCAAGCCAGACGCTCGGCGCACAACAGCCCGCCGTGTTCGCCGGGGATGTGCGTGTCGAGCCCGATGATCCGCATCGGATAGGCTTCGACCGCGTAGTGCAGAAAGCCTTCGGCCGGGAAATAGCCGTCACCGGCAAAAGCGGCGCGCAGCGCGTCGCGCGAATCGTGATTGCCGGGGATCACATAGACCGGCACGCGCGCCGCCGCGATAATCGCGCGCAGATTGGCATATTCCTCGGCCCCGCCGTGATCGGTGAGGTCGCCGGTCATGACGACGAGGTCGGGCCGCGGCGACAGCGCGTTCAGCTCGGCGATCGCGCGGCTGAGGCACCCGGCGGTGTCGATATGGCTCCATTCGGCCGGGGCGTCCGCCGGGAAGGCACGCCTGGGCGAATGGTAGAGCTTACCGGCGGCGAGAATATGCGTGTCGGTGATCTGGGCGACCAGCATCGGCATTATTTGCGATCAGCCGTTAATGACATTGGGGTAGGGGTGGGGAAAATCGCCGAGCACGGCGGTATGAGTAACGAGGCCGCCAGCTTCCCATAAATGCAACTGGTAACCCGGCGGTTCGAGCCGAAAATGCAACCGCACTCCGGGCCGCAAATCGAGCCTGATCTGGTGCGCCGTGCTTGGCGCGGTGCCCGCCACCGTGCCGGCGAACCGGCGATCGATACAGCGGTGCAGATGACCGCAGGCGATCCGTTCGACTTGCGGATGCCGCGCGATGACCCCGACCAACGCTTCCGGATTACGGAAGCCATGCCCGTCCATGTATTCGATGCCGGTCGCAAACGGGGGGTGGTGCATCAGCACCAGGGTCGGCCGGTCGGGAGCGGCCGCCAAAGTCTCGTCGAGCCAGCGCAGCCGCTCGGTACAGAGTTCACCGCCGTGTTGCCCCGTGATCAGCGTATCGAGCGCGACGATGCGGAGCGGAAAATCCTCGACCGCATACTGCAGAAACCCGGTCGCGGGGAGATAGCCGGCGTTGCCGAAGAGGGCGCGCATCCCGTCGCGATCGTCGTGATTGCCCGGTATGAGGAACACCGGCATTTGCAGCGGCGCGAGCAGCTCGCGGAGATTTTCGTATTCGGCGGTCTCGCCGTGATCGCAAAGGTCGCCCGTCACGGCAACGACATCGGGTCGCGGATCGAGCGCATTTAGCGTCTCGACCGCCCTCACCAGGTGTGCGGCGGTGTCGACCTCGCTTAAAACCCGCTCGTTGCCTGGCGACGGGCCAGCAACCGGCGCCCTGAAGATCGCGCCGCGCGCGAGGATATGCGGATCGGAAAGCTGCGCAACGAGCATGTCACGGACTTCCCCGGGTCAGCACAAAGACGCCCTGCTCGGACAGCAGGTTCGCGAGCGACCCGCGCGGGTCGAGCGCGAACGGCCGACCGTAGCGGTCGAGCGTGACACTTTTCTCGATGCGCACGCCGAGCTCGTCGCACAGCCCGACAAAATCGCGGATCGTGCAGAGATGGATGTTGGGCGAATCGTACCACTGGTATTCGAGCAGCGGCGAGAGCGGCATCCGCCCGCCCAGCGCCAAGCTCAGCCGGATGCGCCAAAAGCCGAAATTGGGAAACGACACGATCGCCCGCTGACCGATCCGCATCAGCGTTTCCAGCACGCGGCGCGGTTGCCGCGTCGCCTGCAGCGTCTGGCTCAGCACCACGACGTCGAACGCGCCGGTCGGGTAGGCGTCGAGGTCGCTATCGGCGTCGCCCTGGATGACCGACAGGCCCTGGGTGACGCAAGCGTTCACCCCGTGCTGGCTCAGCTCGACGCCGCGCGCGTCAACGCCCTTTTCCTTGGCCAGATAGCCCAGCAGCGCGCCGTCGCCGCAGCCGATGTCAAGCACCCGCGCCGACGGCTCGATCATGTCGGCGATGACCCGCAGGTCGCGGCGCAGCCGGTCGCGCGCCGGGGTCGAACCCTCCGGCGCGGCATAGCCGAGCGGGGCGGTGGCTGCGCCAGCGGACATGAGCGAAGCCGCGCTAATCGCGGCCGAGGCCGCGATGCTCGGCGCAGCCGTTCAGAAATCCGTGCAGCGTCTCGAACAGCTCGGGCTCATGCAGCAGGAAGGCGTCGTGCCCCTTGTCGGTCTCGATCTCGACAAAGCTGACATTGGCGGCGACCGCATTCAGCGCGTGCACCAGCTCGCGGCTTTCGCTGGTCGGGAACAGCCAGTCGCTGGTGAACGAGATGACGCAGAACCGGGTCCCGGTCCCGGCGAACGCCGCCGCGACCGACCCGTCATGCTCCGCGGCGAGGTCGAAATAATCCATCGCCCGGGTGATGTAGAGGTAGGAGTTGGCGTCGAACCGGTCGACAAAACTGCTGCCCTGATGGCGCAAATAGCTTTCGACCTGAAAATCGGCGTCGAAGCCCCAGGTGACCGTGTTGCGGTCCTGCAGATTGCGCCCGAACTTGCGGTGCAGCGCCGCTTCCGACAGATAGGTGATGTGCGCCGCCATGCGCGCTACCGCGAGCCCGCGCGCCGGTCGCCTGCCGGCTTCGAGATATTCGCCGTCGCACCAGTCCGGATCCGCCATGATCGCCTGCCGGCCGACCTCGTGGAACGCGATGTTCTGCGCGGAGTGACGTACCGCGCTCGCGACCGGCACCGCGGCGAAGACGTTTTCCGGGTAGCTTGCCGCCCACTCGAGCACCTGCATCCCGCCCATCGAGCCGCCGATCACGCAGAACAGCTGCTCGATGCCGAGATGCTCGACGAGCCGCTTTTGCGCCCGCACCATGTCGCGCACGGTGATCAGAGGGTATGACAGCGCGTAGGGCTTACCGGTCGCGGGGTCGATGTCTTTCGGCCCCGTCGTCCCCATGCAGCCGCCCAGGACATTGGCGCAGATCAGGAAATAACGCTCGGTATCGAGCACCAGTCCCGGCCCCGCCATCGTCGTCCACCAGCCGGGGTGCCCGGTGATCGGGTGCGGGTCGGCGACATACTGGTCGCCGGTCAGCGCGTGGCAAATGAGGATGGCGTTCGACTTGGCGGCGTTGAGCCGGCCATAGGTTTGGTAGGCAATCGTGAACGGGCCGAAATCAACCCCGCAATCGAGCCGCAGCGGCTCGCGCACCAGCAGCCGATAGCCCGGCCAATCGGCGTCGGGACGCCGCAAGATGCGTGGGGTGACCGCGAAAGACACGATGCTGGTCCTGGGTCCTATGGTAACGCGCCGACCGTGGCGTCGCCGCTGGTCATCGGTAGCGGAAACGTAGGTAGGGATCGCTCGGCTGGCATGTCAACGGTTTCGTTTGATTTCGGGAATTGCTGACCCTACTACTATCGCCGTCCAGAATGCGATCGGTACCATGTTGTCTAGCCAGTCCGAACTCGAAGAATTGCGCCGCCGTATCGACGGGATTGACAATAATTTGCTTGAATTGCTCATGGATCGTCTGAGGATTGTGGCGCAAGTGGCGGAACTCAAGTCTGATGGCGCCGCCACTTATGTTCCCTCACGCGAGGCGGAAATCATCCGCCGGCTTGTCGCCCGCGGCAGCGGCGAGTTGCCCCTCGGCACGATGGTGCGGATGTGGCGCGAGTTGCTCGGCGCGGCGGTGCGCAGCGAGGGGCCCTTCGCGGTCGGCGCCTACGTGCCGTCGGATGGGCCGGGCGTCTGGGACATCTCGCGCGATCATTACGGCAGCCAGACGCCGATGACCGTGTTTCAGAGCACCCTCCAGGTCATCCGCGCCGTCACCGACCGGCGCGTCGCGGTCGGCGTGTTGCCGATGCCGCAGGACGACGACAGCGACCCTTGGTGGCTGCATTTCCTGTCGCCCGATATCGAGGTGCCGCGCATCGTCGCTCGCCTGCCGTTTGGCCCACGCGGCAATGCCCGTTTCGATGGCGACGCGCTGGCGATCGGCTACAGCCCGCTGCTATCGAGCGGGAACGACCGCACGTTGCTTGCCACGGAGAACGCGGTCGAAATCAGTCAGGGCCGCTTTTCGGCAGCATTCGCCGCGCTCGGCCTGACCTGCCGCTTCATCTTCTCGCATGGCAAAAGCTTCGCGGCGAACACGCTGATCGAGGTCGAAGGGTTCGTGACGCTCGACGACCCGCGTCTCGGAAAGCTGCGCGAACGGCTTGGCCCCGACCTGCTCCGCTTGTTCGCGCTCGGCTCCTATGCTGTGCCGCTGGCCGAGTCCACCGCTTCACCGGCGTCGTCCGGGGTCGCGCAGCCTCTCGCGATGGCGGCGGCTGGTCGGATTTGAGCCGATGAGGGACAGCCGAGGTCCGGTGCCGGGTCCGGGCATCCTCGATATCGCCCCTTATGTGGGCGGCGATGCCAGGCTTGAAGGCTTCGACAAGCCGATCCGGCTCGCCTCCAACGAAAGCGCGCTCGGGCCGAGCCCCAAGGCGATTGCCGCCTATCGCGCGCTTTCCGGTGATATCCACCGCTACCCCGACGGCTCGGCGGACAAGTTGCGGCACGCGATCGGCGAGCATTACGGGCTCGATCCGGCGCGCATCGTCTGCGGCTCCGGCTCCGACGAGCTGATCGGCCTCTTGCAGCGCGCCTATTCCGGCCCCGGCACCGAGGTCCTCTACAGCCGTCACGGTTTTCTGATGTACCCGATCGGCGCGCAGGCAGCCGGTGCAACTCCGGTAGCCGCGCCCGAGCGCGACCTCACCGCCGATGTCGATGCGATCCTCGCGCGGGTGACCGAGCATACCCGGCTGGTCTTCATCGCCAATCCGAACAACCCAACCGGCACCTATCTACCGGCCAGCGAGGTGGCCCGCCTTCATGCCGGGCTGCCGCCCAACGTCGTGCTGGCGATCGACGCGGCCTATGCCGAGTTCGTCAACCGCAACGACTACGAACCCGGCGTCAGGCTCGTCGACGCCGCCGAAAACGTCGTTATGCTTCGGACATTCTCGAAGATTTTTGCGCTTGCTGGCCTGCGCCTCGGTTGGGGCTATTTCCCGCCGGCGATCGCTGACGTGCTGAACCGCATCCGGGGGCCGTTCAACGTCAATGCCGCGGCGCTCGCCGCCGGCGTCGCCGCGCTCAACGACACCGAGTTGCTGGAAAAGGCGCGCGCGCATAACGACCGCTGGCAGCCCTGGCTCAACGAGCGGCTCGCCGCGCTTGGCCTTGATCCGACCCCGAGCGTCGGCAATTTCGTGCTGCCGCGTTTCGCGGAGAGCGGCAAGCATACCGCGGCGGCGGCCTTCGCCTTTCTGCAGGCGCGCGGCATCCTCACCCGCAGGATGAATGCCTACGGCCTGCCCCACCACATCCGCATCACCGTCGGCACCGGCGAAGAGAACGAAAAAGTCGCCGCGACGCTTGCCGAGTTCATGGCTTCCTAAATGAGTGAAAAACTTTTCGACCGGGTCGCGATCATCGGGATCGGGCTCATCGGCTCGTCGCTGGCGCGCGTCATCCGCCGCGACAACCCGACGACACACATCGTTGCCTGCGCCCGCCGCGCCGAGACGCTGGACGCGGTGCGCCGCCTCAAGATCGCCGACGAAGCCACCGACCACGCTGCCGCCGCGGTCGCCGGCGCCGATCTCGTCGTGCTGGCGACGCCGCTCTCCGCCTATGCCGAGATCGCCGGCAAGATCGCGCCGGCCTTGAAGCCCGGTGCGATCGTCACCGATGTCGGCTCGGTCAAGGAGCAGGCGATCCGCGATATCAAGCCGCTCTTGCCGAAGGGCGTGCATTTCGTCCCCGGCCACCCGGTCGCCGGCACCGAGCACTCCGGCCCCGAGGCCGGCTTTGCCGAGATGTTCGCCGACCGCTGGTGCATCCTGACGCCGCTCGACGGCGGCGACCCCGATGCGGTCGCCAAGGTGAAGGCGCTGTGGGAGCTGGCCAAGATGAAGGTCGTGACGATGCCGGCCGAGCACCACGACCGGGTGCTGGCGATGACCTCGCACCTGCCGCACCTTATCGCCTACACAATTGTCGGCACCGCGACCGCGCTCGGCGACGACCTCAAATCCGAGGTCATCGCGTTTTCCGCCGGCGGCTTTCGCGACTTCACCCGCATCGCCGCGTCCGACCCGGTGATGTGGCGCGACATCTTTTTGAAGAACCGCGAGGCTGTGCTCGACGTCATCCAGCGCTTCAGTGAGGATCTAACGGCACTGCAGCGCGCGATCCGCCGCGGCGAAGGCGACACGCTCGAGGACTGGTTCACCCGCACCCGCGCCATCCGCCGTTCGGTGATCGAGGCCAAGCAGGCGTAATCGCCCAGGGGCGATTACGCCTGCCCCGGCGAAAGCCGGGGCCTCGTGAAGCTATCGCAAACTCACCAATCGATGCGTGGTGCCGGCCCGAGTTTCGCGGGGCCCAGATACATCTCGCCGTTCTGAATGGTGAACGATGCGGCGATTTCCGGGCGGCCGTCGGGGCCGGTCTTGGCCAGCATCGCCAGCGCCAGGCGGGCGATGCGCGCGTCGCTCGCCTTGACCCGCCCCGCCGCGACCAGCGCGTTCAGCAACTGGTCGAACCCCGAGACCCCGCCGGAGAACCCGCCGATCGGCTGCAAATCGCTGTCGAGCGCCAGCGTGCCGGTGCCGTTGATCTCCATGTCGCCCCAGCGCAGATCGAGGTGGTCGAGCTCGATCGTGCCGCCGCTTTCGCGCCATTGCTGGGCGGCTGGGCGCAGCGGCCCGGAGGGGAACTCACCCATCAGCGTCACGCCGAAGCCGATATCGTCGATCTTTGGGTTGAGCCCCGGAGGCGGCGCCGGCAGCCCCAAATCCTTCACCTCAAGGGCAAAGGCGAGCCCCGTGTCGAGATGCGCCGCCGGCGCGCCGCCCGGCAGCGTCACCCAGGCGTTCAGCGCCCGCGCGCCGAGCGTCGCGATCGCGGTACCCTTGGGCTGGTACAGCGACAGCCAGATATTGGCGCCGCCGTCATTGCCGAGCGCGACCGCGCCGCTGCCGTGCTGCGCCTCGAGTTTGGCGAGCGGCGCCGCTGCGCTCCCCAGCGCAACGCCGAGCCCGTCTGCCGCGGAGAACCAGAAATTGCGGAAATTCCACGGCTTGAGACTGGCCGACAAGCTCGGCGCGGAAAGCTCGATGGGTGGGTTGCTCGCACCATCCTTCAGCGAGAAATTGCTCGCTTCCAATCGGAAGGATAATGGGTAGCCGGCGACACGCAGCGTCTGCCAGGTCACGTCGACCTTTTGCGTGCGCTCCGCCTCTTGCCACGCGAGCGCGGCTTTTTTGATCTTCGCGGCGGCCACCCACCAATAGGCGCTATAGGCGCCGATCCCGATCACGAGGACGACACCCACGAGACGAAAGACCGTCGAGCGGCGCATGCGGGGGTTATAGCGTGCATGACACGTCGCCAGAAGTGCGGGTTGACGCGCCCAGGCGGCTGCGCGTTACTGGCGCAGGACTGGCGAGCGGAGCGAAACATGCCCGACACGGCGCCGCTGAAGGCGTTCTGGCAGCCTGGTTGAACCAGCTGCCTGAGACTCAAGGAGTTTCTCTCGGTCCGTGGGATCGAGTTCGAATCGATCAATATCCTCACTGATCCGGCCGGCCGGGCCGAGCTTCAGCGCCTTGGCGCGCGCTCGATTCCGGTACTGTCGCGTGGCGACAAGTTCGTCTTCGCGCAGAACATCGCCCAGGTCGTCGCCTTTCTGAAGCTCAACGAAAAGGCCGGGCCGGTCCTGACGCCGGCACAGCTTTACGAGCGCATGCAGCGCTATGTCGACGCGGCGCTGCGCATGATCCCGCAAATGCCCGACGACCAGCTCGAGACCCAGACGCCGGGCCGGCCGCGGGCTTACGGTCGCCTGGCGCATCATATGTTCCGCATCTGCGAGGCATTTACCGAGGTCGCGGGCGGCAAGTTCTTCGCCCAGGCAATGCCGGGCGAGGTGCACAACCCGGCCGAGATGGCTTCGACCGCCGCGCTCACCGCCTACGGAAGCGGCGTCAAGGCCAAGGTCGAGAACTGGTGGGCCACGACCCCCGACAAGGACGCGCAGGCCGAGGTCGACACCTATTACGGCAGGCAAAAGCTGCACGAGGTTATGGAGCGCGCGACCTGGCATATCGGCCAGCACACGCGGCAATGGGTCATGCTGCTCGGCATGCACGGCATCGCCGCCGACCGCCCGCTCTCGGACACCGATTTCGCCGACCTGCCGATGCCGAAACAGGTCTGGGACGACTGAGTCGGAGAACGATCAAGCGCCGCTGCCGTTGTCTCTGCGTGGCCCGCTGGGGCGGGTTTGAACGCGGGTGACGATATGACCGACGACGCACCGACCTCCGAGGCGACGACGCAGCAGACCGAGCCGGAGGTGATCGCTGGCATCGCTTCAGCCGAAGGTCAGCCCGAGACTTATGATTTCGACGCCACGCCGCCGGCTGATCGGCGCGGTTGGACGCTGCTCGGTGGTGTCGCGCTGCTCGGCTTTGTCGTTGGCCTCGATATGACGGGGCGCCGCCGCCGCTAGGGAACGCCGCGCTCGCCCCCGGTGTTCTGCGTTCTCCACTCCCTGGAGGATGCCCTCATGGATACGATCATGCCGCCGCAATCAGAGGTCGCGACGGACGAAACCCACAATCTGATTTCGGCTGACAAGGTGGTCGGCACCGCCGTCTACAATCGAACCGGCGAGCGTTTGGGCTCGCTCTACGGCCTGATGATCAACAAGCTCAACGGTCAGGTCGCCTACGCGATCATGTCGTTTGGCGGCTTTCTCGGCCTCGGCGAGAGCTACCACCCGCTGCCCTGGCGCATCTTGACTTATGACACCGGGCTTGGCGGCTACGTCGTCGATCTCGATCGTGAGCGGCTCGAAGCCGCGCCGCGCTATACTGCTGCTGACGAAATCGACTGGGGTACCTATGGCGGCCAGGTCGACAACTACTATCTGACGCCGCTCGCCTGACGACGGGAACGCCGGGCAGAACTGCTCGGCTGGCGATTGTCATCGCGAGCGTGGCAACGCAACCTCGTGCCAGCACGAGATTGTTTCGCCGAATCCGCCCGCGATGACCCTCGCCGAACCCGTCCTCACCTCGCCCTATCCGATCGACCCGATGCCGCCCTGGGTCGTCGCGCTGCGCGAGAGTGCCGACCCGGTATGGCTATTTGCCTATGGCTCCTTGATGTGGAACCCGGAGCTGCGCTTCGCCGAGCGGCTGCCGGCGCGCGTCCATGGCTGGCATCGCAGCTTCTGCCTTTATTCGCCCGAATACCGCGGCACCCGCGAGAAGCCGGGGCTGGTGCTGGGCCTCGACCGCGGCGGCTCGTGCCGGGGCATCGCCTACCGCCTCTCGCCGGCGACCCTCGCCGCCGAGATCGATTATCTCTGGACGCGCGAGATGACCGGCTTCGTCTATCACATGACGCCGGTGCGAATCGTTACCGAGCGCGCCCCCACGCCGGGTTACGCGTTCACCGTGCGCCGCGATTCGCCTCACTACGCCGGCCGCCTCGCGCCAGAGACCGCGGCGCGCATCATTGCTGCGTCAAAAGGCGACCGCGGCACCGGCCGCGACTATCTCGCCCACACCGTGCGCCACCTGGAAGAACTCGGCATCGCCGACGGCGCGTTACACCGGATCGAGCGCCTCGTCGCCGCGCTCTAGCGTTTCCTTGCGCACCGCTCCCCCGGCCTCCACGAAAGCCGGGACGCACGTTTCAGGTGTCTAGGGGCCCGGATAAGTGGGTATCGGCTTTCACCGGTACGACATATGCTTCCCTGTGAATTCAGGGGAGTACGCCTAGCCATGAGTCTCAACGGCGTCGTCAATATCGAAGACCTGCACCAGATCGCGAAAAGGCGGCTGCCCAAGATCGCGTTCGATTTCATCGAGGGCGGGGTCGAGGACGAGCGCGCGTTGGAAACCAATCGCGCGGCGTTTCACAAGCATCAGTTGCTGCCGCGCTACCTGGTCGATGTCTCGAAGCGCGACCAGTCGCAAACCATCTTCGGCCGCAAGTTCAATTCGCCCTTCGGCATCTCGCCGACTGGCACCGCTGGCCTGTTCCGCCGCGGCGCCGACCTCATGCTCGCCGAGGCAGCGCGCGACGCCAACATCCCCTACATCCAGTCGGGCGGCAGCAACGATTCGATGGAAGCCGCCGCCAAAGTGGCGCCGCACAACACCTGGTACCAGCTCTATGCCGCGCGCGACGGCAAGATCAGCGAGGACCTCGTGCGCCGCGCCGCCGATTGCGGGCTCGAAGGGTTGGTGCTGACCGTCGACGTGCCGGTGCGGCCGCGCCGCGAGCGCAACATCCGCAATGGCTTCGCGGCGATCCGCGGCACCTGGCTCAAGGCGGCGCTGAGCCTCAAGCCGGCGATCCTCGCCGAGGCGATGCAGCATCCGGGCTGGATCTGGGAATACGTCAGCCATGGCGGGACGCCCAATCTTGACAACTGGAAGCCCTACGCCAAGCCGGGCGCCACCGTCGACGAGATCGTCGACCTGTTCGGCACCAACACCCCGGCGCATGCGCAGACCTGGCGTGAGCTGGAGACCTACCGCAAGCTTTTCCCGCGCAACCTCATCGTCAAAGGGCTGATGAACCCGTCCGACGCGATCCGGGCCGCCGACATCGGCTGCGAGGGGATCATCGTGTCGAACCACGGCGGACGGCAGCTCGACCAGGCGCCGGGTTCGCTCGACGTGTTGCCGGCGATGCGAGCAACGGTCGGCGACCGCATGACGATCATGCTCGACAGCGGCGTGCGGCGCGGCGCCGACATCATCATCGCATTGTGCCTCGGGGCGCAGATGTGCACGTTCGGTCGGCCGACGCTCTACGGCGCGGTCGCCGGCGGGCTCGAGGGCATCAAGCTGGCGATCGACATCTTCCGCAGCGAGATCGACCTGGTCATGGGGCAGATCGGCTGCCCCAGCCTCGACCAGCTCGGCCCCGACTTCCTCTGGCAGGACGATTACCGCCGGAACCGCTGACCCTCACCCGCACCAGCCGGACTTCCCTCCCCCGCTGACGGGGGGAGGGTCGCTACCGTCCCTGCCGGCGCAGGAAATCGATAAACGTCGCCGCAAGCAGGCCTTCCTTTGCGTCCCAATCGGCGAACGCCTCGTCGAGCGTCGCCCTCATCTCGGTGACGACCTCGTGGAATTCGGCATTGGGCATCAGCTGGTGGCAGGCAAAGCCGGCCGGCGGCGGGTGGACCGGATCCTTGCCGGGCGCGATGCAGGTCGGCATCGTCAGCGAGCGCAGCTCGGCGGGGCTGAGCCCGATCACCGGATGCTCCGTTCCGGCGTTGAAGGCGTCGCGCCAGCGTTCCATGCGGCTGATGAAATCGGTCGGGTTCATCGCCATCAACGTGTCGCGGCTGGCGGGGTTGGCGGCGATAACCTCTTTCCAATGGTCGAGCTGGCACACCGCCGCCATGCCGCCAGCCTTCGCCGCCTCGATATGCGAGGTGTAATACTGGTTGGCGAGATGCACCGCGGCATGCTGACCACCGGTCACCCGCCACAAGAGCAAGCCGCGCACCGCCTCGGGGTGGCGCAGCGCCAGGATCAGCGCCAACCGGCACCCTGACGAGCTGCCGCCGATATACGCCGGCAGCGCGTCGAGCTTGCCGAGCAGCTCGTAGAGGTCTTCGGCCCATTCGTCGTTTTCGGATTCGCCGGTGATGGCGATGCCCGAGGCGCCGCAATTGCGTCGGTCGTAGACGACGACCCGGTAGCCGGCCGCGGCGATCTTCTGCGCCAGCGGCTTGACCGAGATGCCGCCGCGCCGCCCGCCGGGCTGCAGCGCGACAAACGGGCCGCGCTCGCCGAGGATTTCGTAGTCGATGTCGATGCCGCGGATTTGCGTAACGGGCATGGATTTCTCCCTGATCGCGATTTATCTGCCCGCGATGTTAGCCGATCCGCACGCCGTCCTCTACTCGGCCGGGGCGCGGCGCACCTTCGCCAAAGACGGCTGCGCCGCCGCGTCGCTGGTGAGCTGGCTGTCGATCTCCTCGATCGAGCGGCCCTTGGTCTCGATCCCGAAGAGGAACGCGATGCCCGACAGGAACGACCAGAACGCGAGGAAGATCATTGCCGGCATGATGAAATCTAGCGAGGCCTTGGGGCTGACGAAATTGGACTGGCCGCAGATCAGCGCCAGGCCCAGCGGCCCGATCACCTTGCCAAGATTGCCGAGCCCATAGCCGAACCCCATACCACTGGCGCGCAGGCCCGCCGGCCAGATCTCGGCCGAATACGGCCCGATGATCGCGTAGGCGCCGTCGCCGAAGAAGCGTTGCGCCATCACGAACAGCCAGAACACCGACACGCCGCCGATCATCCCGGCGTAATAGACCCCGGCGAGGCACATGAAGATGCCGCCGCCCATGCCGACAAGAAACCCGGCCGGCCGCCGCCCGATCGCGTCGCTGGCGTAGGAGCAGACGAGCCGACCGACAAAGCCGGTGACGCCGACCCAGATCATGAGCTGCGCTGCCTGCGCCGGGGTGATCTTGAGGATCAGCACCAGCAGCGTCGTCGCCCACATCAACAAGCCGATGCCGCTTGTCTGGCTGAGGCTCGTCAGCACCGAAACGGCCATGCTACGCGGGTATTTAAAGATTTCCGCCCACGGCGTGTGCGGCGTCTCCTCGATCGTCGCCGGCAGTGCGACATCCTTGGCGTCGATCATCAGCGCCCAGGCGACCGAGTTGCGCGCCTCCTCGACGCGGCCCTTGCGGATCAGCCAACGCGGCGATTCCGGCACCCACGCGCGGATCAAGAGCGTGATCAGCGCCGGCAGCAGGCCGATCGCGAAGAGGCCGCGCCAGCCGAATACCGGCGCGAGGAACGCGCCGAGAAACGCGCCAAAAATATTGCCGAGCGGCAAGCACGACGTCACCAGCCCGCTAACCCAGCCGCGCTTGTAGGTCGGGATGAATTCCTGCACCAGCGGCAGGTCGACCGTGAACAGGCCCGACACGCCAAACCCGACGAGAAACCGGCACGCGGTCAGATAGATCCAGCCGCCGGTATCGGGGGTCAGCGCCATCAGCCCGGTGGGGATCGAGAAATTGAGCGCGGTCAGGATGAAGACCTTGCGGCGTCCGACCTTGTCGGCCATCCAGCCCCAGAAGAACGCGCCCGGAATGGCGCCCATGCCGGCCGACAGCAGCACCATCGCCGATTGGCCGAAGGTCAGCTTCCACGGGCCGACGATGAAGGCCAGCACATAGCCGATCAGGTAGAAATCGAAGAAGTCGAGCATGTCGCCCAAAATTGCGGCGACGATGATCTTCCACTGATTGATCGTGAGCCGCGTTTGCCGCTCGATCATATCCAACATGCGTTTTCCCCTCCGGGCGCGCTGCTCTGCGTCGCCAGGTCTATTGTCGCGACGTGATTCCGGCCCTGTCCGCATGTCGTGAATTGCCGCGACCATAGCGTAAAGCGGCGGATTCGCAAATTCTTCGGGAAGCGGTATAAGCTCGCGGCCGAGGGGGCTCGCGGCGAATCCTGACGCGCCTCATCCGGCGAGGGAGCAAACGATGAAGCTATTGTATTTCAACGATTTCAAGCTGGGCGTGCTGAAGGGCGACCAAGTCGTCGACGTCAGCGCCGAGGTCGCGGGGATCGCCCATACCGGGCCGGGCGATTTGATGAACAGCCTGATCGAGCATTGGGACGGCTACAAGGGCCGGCTCGAGGCGGCGGTCGCCAAGGGCAGCGGCGTGCCGGTGTCAAGCGTCCGCATCCGCCCACCGGTGCCCGGCCCGCGCACGATCGACTGCATGGCCGTCAACTACATGGAAGACGGTACGCGCAGCGCGCCGGCGCCGATCAACGCCTTCCACAAGAGCCCGAGCGCGATCATCGGCCAGGGTGACACGATGGTGCTGCCCGATGTGCCGGCGGCGATCTTCGAGGGCGAGGCCGAGATGGCCGCGGTCATCGGCAAGAAGTGCACCAACGTCAGCGAAGCGCAGGCGCTGAGCCATGTCTTCGGCTACATGAACTTCATCGACGGTTCCGCGCGCGGTCTGCCGCCGCCGGGCAATGTGTTCTTCCAGATGAAGAGCCGCGACACCTTCGCGCCGATCGGGCCCTATCTCGTCACCGCCGACGAGGTCAAGAACCCGCAGAAGCTGCAGATCAAGCTGTGGAATAACGGCGTCATCCAGCAGAACTTCAACACCGACGACATGGGCCACAATATCGCCAAGTCGATCGCCTGGCTGTCGTCGATCCACACGCTGCTGCCAGGCGACATCGTCGCCACCGGCACCAACCATCGCGGGCTCAACCCGTTCATGGACGGCGACACGATCGAACTCGAAACCGAAGGGCTCGGCCGGTTGAAGTTCAACATCAAGGACGAGTTCAAACGGACCTGGGCGCGCAAGACCCGGCTGCAGTGCCATGAAGAGGCGAGGGAGAAGACCCCGGGCGCATACCCCGACTTCACCCCGCAGCTCACCGGCAAATACGCGAAGTGACATGATACCCCTCTCCGCCCATTGGGGGGAGAGGGAGGGGCCCATTGCGGAGCAATGGGAGGGTGAGGTGGGCATCTTCGGACGCCTCTGGAAATCCCCCACCTCACCCCCACCCTCTCCGCCCCGAGGGTGGAGAGGGCGTTCCTTCAGAGGCGCCCCATGAAAAAACTTCGCTCCGACATCACCCGCGACGGGCTGCACCGCACGCCGCATCGCGCCTTTATGCGCGCGATGGGGCTCGACGACGCGGCGATCGCCAAGCCGATGATCGGCGTCGTCTCGATGAAGGGCGAGCAGACGCCGTGCAACATGACGCACGGCTTTCAGGTCGAGGCGGCCAAGGAAGGCGTCGCCGAAGCCGGCGGCACGCCGCGCGAGTTCACCACGATCTCGGTCTCGGACGGGATCAGCATGAACCACGAGGGCATGAAGTTTTCGCTGGTCTCGCGCGAGCTGATCGCCGACTCGATCGAGGCGGTGGTGCACGGCCTCGCCTATGACGGGCTCGTCGGCTTTGGCGGCTGCGACAAGACCCTGCCCGGCGTGATGATGGGCATGGTGCGCTGCAACGTGCCGTCGGTGTTCATCTATGGCGGCGCGGCGCTGCCCGGCCGGTTTGAGGGCAAGGACGTCACCATCCTCGATTCCTACGAGGCCATCGGCGCGGTGATGACCGGCGACATGGACGAGGCGACGCTCGCCCGGCTGGAGCGCGCCTGTCTGCCGAGCGTCGGCGCCTGCGCCGGCCAGTTCACCGCCAACACCATGGGCATGGTGTCGGAGGCGCTGGGCCTCAGCATGCCCAATGTATCGATGATCCCCGGCGTCTATGCCGAGCGCGCCGGCCACGCACGCCGCGCCGGGGCGGTGGTGATGCGCGCGATCATGGGCAACGGGCCGCGCCCGCGCGACATCGTCACCAGGAAGGCGCTGGAAAACGCCTGCGCCATCGTCGCCGCGACCGGGGGCTCGACCAACGCCGCGCTGCACATTCCGGCGATCGCGCACGAGGCCGGCATCGCCTTCGACATGGACGATGTCGCCGCGGTGTTCGCGCGGACCCCGCTGATCGCCGATCTGCGCCCCGGCGGCCGCTTCACCGCGAAAGACGTGCACGACATTGGCGGGACTGCGGTCATCATCCGCGCGCTGATCGAATGGGGCGCGATCGACGGTACATGCCTAACGGTCAGTGGTGAGACCTTGGCCCAGCTCTATGGGGCTGCGGCAGCGCCCGACGGCGCGGTGGTACGCGCCGCCGGGCAGGCCATCGCTCCGGATGGCGGCGTCGCGGTGCTGAAGGGCAACCTTTGTCCCGACGGCGCGCTCATCAAAGTCGCCGGCTTGAAGACGCTAATGCATGAAGGGCCAGCGCGGGTCTTCGAAAGCGAGCAGGACTGCGCCCGCGCGGTCGAGGCGCGCGACTATCGCGCGGGCGATGTGCTTGTCATCCGCAACGAAGGCCCGGTCGGCGGGCCGGGTATGCAGGAGATGCTCGGCGTCACGGCGCTGATCTATGGTCAGAAAATGGGCGAGCAGGTCGCGCTGGTCACTGATGGCCGCTTCTCGGGCGCGACGCGCGGTATCTGCGTCGGCTACGTCGCGCCGGAGGCGGCGATCGGTGGCCCACTAGCACTGGTGCGCGACGGAGATTCGGTCCGCATCGACTGCACGGCGCGCAGCATGGAACTGCTGGTTGCCGATGACGAGCTGGCGCGCCGCCGCGCGCAGTGGAAGCCGCCGGCACCGCGCCACCGTGCGGGTCTGCTTGCCAAGTACGCCGCCCAGGTCGGCCAGGCCAACAAGGGCGCTGTCACGCATGCCGGCGGCGCCGAATGGCCATGGTTCGACCGCTGATCGGACGGTCTACGGGGACCAGCTCTCGCCATCATTCCCGCCTATCCGATTAAGATATGTTATGCTCCTTTCTAATGGTCGCACGTCGCGGCCCAATTGGGAGGAGCAGTACCTGTGGACGCCATCGAAAAATCGGCGATGCGCAAGATTTACCTGCGCCTGTTACCGTTCGCGCTGTTCAGCTATCTGCTTGCATATATCGACCGGATCAACGCGAGCTTCGCGGCGCTGACGATGCGCGGCGACCTCCATTTGACAGCCACGGCATACGGCTTCGCCGTGGGCACGTTCTACTGGGGCTATTTCCTCTTCGAGGTGCCGAGCAACGTCGTGCTCGAAAAAGTCGGCGCGCGGCTGTGGATCGCCCGGATCATGATCAGTTGGGGCATCCTTGCCGGTTTGACCGGAATGGTCGCGCCCTTTGCGTCGTGGACCGGAGTTTCGAATGCGACCTCGTTTGGGCTTATTCGCTTTCTCCTCGGCGCCGCCGAAGCCGGTTTCTTCCCCGGCATCGTACTCTACTTTACCTACTGGTTTCCGACCTACCATCATGCCCGCATCGTCTCCGGCTTTCTGGTCGGGTTGCCGATCGCCGTCGCGGCCGGCGCGCCGGTTTCTACGGCGTTGCTAGGCTTGAACGGGCTGTTCGGCCTAGCCGGCTGGCAGATCATGTATATCGCCGAGGGCATTCCGACCGTGATCATCGGGCTCGTCACCCTCTTCGTGCTGACCGACAGGCCGGCGCAGGCGAAATTCCTCACCGACGCGGAAAAAGCCTGGCTCACCGCCAAGCTCGCATCCGAACGCACAGCCAAGGAGGCGGTGCGCAAATTCAGCTTCCTCGAATCGTTCTATAACCCCAAGGTGCTACTGCTCTCGCTCAACTATTTCGGCATCGTCGTCGCCAGCCTCGGCATCCTCTTTTTCGTCCCCCAGATGATCAAGGACATTGGCGTCAAGGAGAATATGACCGTCGGCTGGCTGACCATGATCCCCTATGTGAGCGGCGGCATCGGCCTGGTTGGCTGGGGCATGATCTCCGACCGGATGAACGAGCGGCGCTGGAACCTGCTCGGCGCCTGCGCGGTCTCGACCATCGGCCTCGTCATCGCCGCCGCGACGACGGGCACGTGGTGGTCGCTGGTCGGCCTGTGCATCGCGACCTTCGGCTTCTACGGATCGAAGGGCCCGTTCTGGTCGATGCCGCCGATGTTCATGACCGGCACCGCCGCGGCGGCTTCGATCGCCTGGATCAATTCGATCGGCAATCTCGGCGGGTTTTTCGGGCCGTGGTATGTCGGCGTGGTCAAGGATTGGACCGGCACTTACGCGGGCGGCATTTACGGTCTGGCATTTCTCTGTCTGATCTCTGCGATCGTCTGCGCGCTGTTCCTCGAAATCCCCAACCCCGCGGCGAAAGCCGGGGCGGCGGAGGAAGCGGCGGCGACCGCCTAAGGGCCGTCTAGGAGCGGGCGCCTTCCGGCAGCGCCAACAGCGTTTCCGGCTGGAGCCCGTCGCCCGCGCCCTTCAGGTATTTGCTGCCGTATTTGCTGACCGCGACGATGACCGGAAGGTCGCGCCCGCGGGCTTTGACGTAAAAGCTCCAGCGCCCGGCTTCGATCGCGTCGATCGCTCGGTCCTGGCTGATCCGCCAGTGGGCGCCATCTGCATTGACCCCGCCAAAGCCGAGAAGCCGCCGGTCGTGGTTCACCAGGTCGGAGCGCATAACGCACGAAATGCAGTATCGCCCAGGTACCGCTGACCGCACCGCCGACCATCCTCCAACGCCAACAGCGAGATTAATCTACCAGAAGCAGCGGCGAGACGTGAGCGGCGAACGTCCGACGCTATTCTCCATGCTACTCGGCCGCCTGGGCCAGCGGCGGGCGGCGCACAGCCGCGAGCGCTTCCTCGTAGAGCTCGACCCAGTCGCGGTCGTTCGGCGCGATGATCTCGCCCGAGCGCACCGCAGCGGCCGTTTCCGGGTCGTCGACCAGCGGCGGAACGGTGCCGTGCTCCCTCAATGCCCAGGCCGCCTCGTAGAGCCGGCGGCGGGTCACCACGATCATCCGGTCGCTCGGCACCAGGTGCTCGAGCGTGCGGTCGGCGATCGCATCGCCGCTTTCGGTCATCGCCGAATCCTGCGGGAAGAGCCCGCTGATCCCGGAGAAGCTCTCCGTCCGTTGCATCTCGCGGTCGATCAAGTAGTCGTTCTTCGCGCTCGCCACGGTGCGCCAACGGCCGAACCAGTCGGTGGTGTTGGGCTGCATCGGGCTTTCGCGAAAGAGATGCGGGATTTGCGAGCCGTCGAGCTTGTGCAACAAGGGCGGGGTCGCGCCCTTCCACATCAGCGTGAAGACCATGGTGTGGGTGTCGTCCATCGGGATCCACCCTTGCGCCAGGACGTTGCCGGCGATCGGTCCATTGGGGAACAGCGTCCAGAACGGCATCACCATGTGCGCATAGCGGTAGTAAAAATGACCCGCCGTCGCCGCGCGGTAGGCCGCGTACATCGTGCCCCAATCGGTCGTCTTCACCTGGTATTGCGCCGCGCGATCGAGCAGCTGCCAGCGCTCCATGTGATCGGGATCGACCTCGTCCGGCGCGACCTTGCCGACATGGAGAAAGGTGAAATGCGCGGTGTCGACATCGCCTTCGAGCGCCTGCAGCCAGTTGCACTCGCGCTGGCGGCAGAACAGCGCGGTCTCCTCCGGCGGCGACAGCAAGGCCTCGATCGCCGGCAGCGGCGGCGCCTCGGCGCGCTCGCCCATATAGACGTAGACGAGCCCGTTGCGCTCGGCGGTTTTGTAGGCGCGTGCCCTAACGTGACTCGCGAGGTCGTGCTGGCCCGGCACATTGGGCATGTCGAGGCAGTTGCCGTCAGTGTCGAACTTCCAGCCGTGATAGGCGCAGCGCAGCCCGCCTTCCTCGTTGCGGCCGAAGAACAGCGAGGCGCAGCGGTGCGGGCAGCGATGATCGAAGACGCCGATCTTGCCGGCGCTGTCGCGGAACGCGATCAGCTTCTCGCCGAGCAGCATAAGCCGCAGCGGATCGCCATCGGCTTTCAATTCCGACGACAGGCAGGCGGGGATCCAGTATTGCCGCAGCAGCGCGCCCATCGGCGTGCCGGGGCCGATCCGGGTGAGGAACTCGTTTTCGGCTGCGGTGGTCATGTGGGCGCCCTCCGGTCACGTCGATTGTCGGCGCAATATCCGCGCCAGCGCAAGAGAAGCGGCGTTGCCGCGCTGCGTCATGATTATCAGGAGGTTCACCTCCTGTTATCCACCTGTTATCGGGCGTGATAACAGGTGGTGGCGTCTTGCTGATATCGAGGAACAATGCACAATAAAAAATATAAGCAGAAACCTTCCCGTAACAGAACAAATAGGGAACCGATCTGCTGCTTCAAGGCCCGCGGCTTAGCACCGACGGCCTTGAACCACTTACGCGCCTTCAACCATGGCTGCGCGCCGAGGTGATCTTGGGCGTGCTCCCGCTCTGCTTGACAGCATCAGGAATGCTCGTTACCCCCGGTTCCGAGAATTCTTCAACAATGCGGCCGAGTGCGTAACGTCGTACAAAAAAGAGCTTTTTTGCTCCTAGGGACATTGGGGGAGGAATGGACATGGCAACTCTCACCAATGTGAAGATACCTAGCGGTCGGCGGTGCAGCGCGGGCTTGCGGCCGGCGCCAATCTGCCGCCCGATCCCGCGACGCTGTCAGACGAGGAAAAAGCCGCGATCCACAAGCGCATGTACAACCAGCGCGTCATTCCTGTGTCGGCATAAGCCTTCACGCGCATCGTCCCGGCGATCCGACCCCCATCCGCTTGCCGCTTGCGCGGCGCGCTCCCTCCCCCGCCAGCCGGGGAGGGTTGGGGTGGAGGCTTTGGGCAACCCGTGAGCGATACCCGGCCCCCTCCCCCGCCGCCGCATCCATTCAGCCGCGCCATTCCGGAAGGTGACAGTCGCGAGCAACTCGTGTGCGGCGAATGCGGGTTTGTGCTTTACGACAACCCGAAGATCGTCGTCGGCTCGGTGGCGCGCTGGGGCGACAAGATTTTGATGTGCCGGCGCGCAATCGATCCTCGCCGCGGGTTCTGGACATTGCCGGCGGGATATCTCGAGCTCAACGAGTCGACCCGCGCCGGCGCCGAGCGCGAGGCCTGGGAAGAGTCGCACGCCAAAATTGCAATCGAAGGCCTGCTGGCGATCTACGATATCCCGCGCCTCAGCCAGGTTCAGCTGATCTATCGCGCGCGACTGGTTGACGACAGCATCAGCGCCGGACCCGAAAGTCTCGAAGTCGGGCTGTTCGGCTGGGACGAAATCCCGTGGGACGACATCGCCTTCGCCTCGGTGCGCTGGGCGCTCGGGCACGAGAAGGAAGTGCAAGCGACCGGCGACTTAACGCCGCGGAGCAACCCGATGCCAGCCGATCCCAGTACACCCCCTGCCGACCCGACGGCGCCGCAGGGCCTGTAATTTCGCTTCCGGCGCCGCCTCATGAGCGCGCGCTGGTCTGGCGCGACAACGATCATCCCGATGGCGGTCAGCTCTTCTACCCGCTTTACGGCGAGAGTTTCGTCGTGTCGCATGCCGACCACGCCGAGCTGCTCGATCGCCAAGGCCGCGTCCATGCCCGCGTTTCGGTCGATTTCGCCAAGGAATTCGGCTGCTATCTCGGCGTGCCGATGGGGACGCCCTAACTCTCCAGCCCGACCAGCCCGCGCGCGAAGCCGTGGGCGTCGAAGGGGCGGAGGTCCTCGGCACTCTCGCCGATGCCGATCAGATGGATGGGGATGCCGTATTTTTCGGCCAGCGACACCAGCACGCCGCCTTTCGCGGTGCCGTCGAGCTTGGTCATCACGATGCCGGTGACGCCGACCACCCGGCGGAAGATTTCCGCCTGCGCATGTGCGTTCTGGCCAATCGTCGCGTCGAGCACGAGCAGCACCGAATGCGGCGCGGCGGGGTCGAGCTTCTTCAGCGAGCGCACGAGCTTTTGCAGCTCAGCCATCAGATCGGCCTTGTTTTGCAGCCGGCCCGCCGTGTCGATCAGCAGCACGTCGGCCTGCATCGCGCGCGCTTCGACCAGCGCGTCGTAGGCCAAGCCCGCGGCGTCGGCCCCTTGCGCGCGAACGATAACCGGCGCGCCGGTGCGCTCGCCCCAGATCTGCAGCTGCTCGACCGCCGCGGCGCGGAACGTGTCGCCGGCGGCCAGCACGACGCGCTTTCCATCGTCGCGGTATTGCCGCGCGAGCTTGCCGATCGTCGTGGTCTTGCCGCTGCCATTGACCCCGACGACGAGAACGACAAACGGCTTTTTCGCCGGGTCGAGGCGCAGCGGCTTCATAACCGGCTCGACGAGACGAGTCACTTCGTCCGCGAGCGCAGCGCGGATTTCCTCGGGCGAGACCTCCTGATTGAAGCGCGTACGGCGCAGCGCGGCGACCACCTCCTCGGCGACCCCGACCCCCATATCGCTGGCGATCAGCAGCTCTTCCAACTCGTCGAGCGCCGCGGCGTCGAGCCGCCGGCGGGTGAAAATCTGGTTGATGCCCTCGGTGAGCGCCGTCGAGCTTTTCGACAACCCGGCACGCAGCCGCGAGAACCAGCCGCGGCGTTCCTCGCTCATACCGGCTCTCCGATCAACCTGCCACCGGCAACCCCGGTGAACCGCATGGCCCGGATGCCCGCGATATCGGGTGGGCAATCGACCGGGGCGTAGAACCCGGCACGGCCGCGCCCCGGCCTTTCGATCAGCACGCCGCCCGCCGTGCCGATGCGCGATTGCAGCTCGGCGGCGAGCGCCTTCGCGCCGGCCTCACGCAGCCGTGCGGCGCGTTCGCGGACGAACGCCGGCGCCACTTCCGGCATCCGCGCCGCCGGGGTGCCAGGACGCGGGCTGTAAGGGAAAACATGCAAGAAAGTGATCCGGCATTCCTCGACCAGATCGAGGCTGTTGTGGAACATCGCCTCGTCCTCCGTCGGAAAGCCGGCGATGAGGTCGGCGCCGATTGCCACCTCCGGCCGCAACATGCGGGCACGGCGCGCGGTATCGATCGCCTGCGCGCGGCTGTGGCGGCGCTTCATGCGCTTCAGGATCAGGTCGTCACCAGCCTGCAGCGACAGATGCAGATGCGGCATCAGCCGCTCTTCCTCGGCGAAAAGCGCCCAGAGCGCGTCATCGATCTCGCTCGGGTCGAGCGAGGAGAGCCGCAAGCGCGGCAGCTCCGGCACTTCGGTGAGAAGACGTCGCGCCAATGCGCCAAGGCTCGGGTTGTCAGGCAAATCCGCGCCATAGGCGGTGAGATCGACCCCGGTCAGAACGATCTCGCGGACGCCCGCCTCGATCATGGCCCGCGCCTGATGAATGACGGTCCCCGGCGGCACCGACCGGCTCGGTCCGCGCGCGTAAGGAATGATGCAGAACGTGCAGCGATGGTCGCAGCCTTGCTGGACTTGGAGGTAGGCGCGGATACGCAAACCCTCACTCCTCTCCGGGCTACGCCCGGACCCACCCTCTCCCGCATGCGGGAGAGGGAAAGAAAAAGCCCCTCGCCCGCTTGCGGCAGAGGGTGGGGCCCACGCCGCAGGCGTGGAAGGGTGAGGGTCGGCGTAGCTCTCGGCCCTGAGCTTCGCGGCGTTGTCGAGCACGCGGTCGACCTCGGGCATCGCCGCGTAACGCTGCGGCGCGAGGGTCGCGGCGCAACCGGTTACGATGATCCGCGCGTCGGGATGTTCGCGCCGGGCGCGGCGGATCGCCTGGCGCGCCTGGCGCTCGGCCTCGGCGGTGACGGCGCAGGTATTGACGATGACCGCGTCGCTCAGCCCCGCCTCGCCAGCAGCACGCCGGATGACCTCGCTCTCGAAGGCGTT
The DNA here is from genome assembly GCA_963712835.1 of uncultured Alphaproteobacteria bacterium. GTDB lineage: Bacteria > Pseudomonadota > Alphaproteobacteria > ATCC43930 > CGMCC-115725 > DATARH01. The sequence continues at coordinate 26,643 of CAVQJJ010000008.1, forward strand.
GAGCCGGCAACCGAAGGTGACGATCTCGGGCATCGGCATGCTCAGCCGCCGATCAGCGCGGTGTCGAACGTGCCCTCAAAGCTCAGCGCCACCGGCCCGGACATCAGCACCGCGCCCGTGCCCGGCCACGCGATGTCAAGGCTGCCGCCGTCGAGCATTACCGTTATCCGCCCGCCGACGAGGCCGCGACGACGCGCCGCCACCATCGCGGCGCAGGCGCCGCTGCCGCAGGCTCGGGTGATCCCCACACCGCGCTCCCAGACGCGAAAGCGGATTGTCTGCCGATCGCGCACTGTGGCGATGCCGATATTGGCGCGCTCGGGGAACAGCGCGTCGTGCTCCAACTCGGGGCCGAGCGTCGCGAGGTCGATCGCTTCGGCGTCGTCGACAAAAAACGTGGCGTGCGGATTGCCCATGTTCGTGCAGACGGGGTCGGCAAGCGGCCCGCGGCGCAGGTCGACATGCAGCGTATCCGCCTCGCGTGACAGCGGGATGTCGCGCCAGCCGAAACGCGGCTCGCCCATCGCGACGGTCGCGACGCCGGCCGCGTCGATCGACGCGGGCAGCAACCCGGCCACGGTTTCGATGGCGACTTCGCGCCGGCCGGTCTCGTCGGCGATCAGGCTGGCTACGCAGCGCGTGCCGTTGCCGCAGGCCTCGGCCTCGCCGCCATCGGGGTTGAGGATGCGCATGAACACCTGCGCGCGCGCGTCGCGCGGCGGCTCCAGCAGCAGCACCTGGTCGCAGCCGATCCCGGTGTGCCGGTCGGCGAGCGCGCGCGCTGCCGCCGCGTCGATCCGTAGCGGATCGCGGCGCTGGTCGAGCACGACAAAATCGTTGCCGAGCCCGTGCATCTTGCGAAAGGAAACGCGCGTCATCGCGCGCTTATATGGCCGCTGGCGGCCTTCTGTCCAACAGCCCGCTAACCCCGGCCGCGATGCGCGCTGCTGACGTGTGTTGCCCTATGGATGACCGTATGCGTCCGGGCGACGACGCGCTCGACACGTCCGCGGCCGTGCGCTACCGCATGGTAGATCGGGTGCCTCCGCGTCTCGGTGCGACGCGCGGCCGCCGCCCGACCGCGACGCTCATAGGCTACCCGGCCATGGATCAGGCGGCCGCGCGGCGCCGCCATCGCAATGTGCTGCCGGCCGCGCGGTGCGGCGGCGACAGCGGTGGCCCGCGATGTTCCATAGGTCTGATTCATATAGAGCGGGCCGCGTCTCGTCTCCGAGGCTGGCCCTTGCAACGGCCCGGCTTCGTTGCTGAAGTAGTTTGGCACCGAAGTGGGCGGATTGAAATTTCTCGAGCCGGCGCTGGTATCCGCGGCCCGCGCCCCGTGCGCGACAAAAGCCGCCGCGAGACCAAACAACAGGGCTATTCGGCAGCGGCGCGAATGGCAGAGCATCGCTCTCTGTACCGGATGACGCACAAAAAAGGCAGAAAAAACGAGTGTCACCTCGCGCGGCGCCGCATCCGCAGCACCTTCGACACCGGCCGTAAGCTTACGCGGACGCGCGAGCAAACTTGATTAGCGGCGCGCCTGCCACTCCGCCAGCGACATACGGTCCATCAGGAAGAGGTCGCTGGTCCGCGCGTACCAGCCGCGCCCATGCATGCGGCCGATCAGGCCGATCTTGTCGGTTTTGACGTAGAGCTTCTCCATATCCATCAGGTCGTCGCGGATATGGATGTGGATCACCCGGCCCACTTCCAGCGTGGAGTTGCCGCCGAGCGACAGGCCGGTGATCCGCTTGCATTCGAAGCTGACCGGTGACTCGGCGATGCGCGGCGGCTTGACCCCGGCGGAAGGCGTGGCGGTCAATTTAGCGGGGTCGAGCTCGCCGATTTCGTGCGGAAAATCGACGGCGCAGACATTCATACGTTCGGCCAGCGCCTCGTCGACCAGATTGACGACAAACTCCCCGGTATCGCGGATGTTCTGTTCGGTGTCCTTGTAGCCGCCTTCGGCGCCCTCGCCATTGATGCCGAGCACCACGACCGGCGGGTTCGAGCTGACCGCGTTGAAGAAGCTGAACGGCGCGGCGTTGACGTGGCCCTTGAGGTCCACGGTCGTCGCCAGCGCGATCGGCCGCGGCACGACGGTGGAGATGAGGAGCTTGTAACCATCCTGCGCCGGCATCTTGGCGAGGTCGAAGTGCATGGGCGTGGTGTCCTTTGTGAAATCGCGCTTTCTCCATAGTGCATGGGCGGTCAGCCGGGCACCAGCATCGTCAGCTTCACGTCGGCATGGCCGGCAAGCTCGAACGTCACCTGCTCGAACGACAGAAACCCGTCGCGCGGGTGGTTGAAGGTGCGCTCTCCGCCCTCGCGGCCGAGCACGCCATGCTGCTCCCACATCTGCGCGAAATCGGGGCTGGAGCGGCGCAACTCGTCGATCAGCCGGCGCAGTTCCGGATCGTCGAGATGCGCGCCGCAATGTGCGCGAAACTCGGCGACAACCCGACGCGCGCGGCGCTCCCAATCGCAGATCAGCGAGCGCGCACCGGGCGCGAGGAAAATAAAGCGCAGCAGGTTCCGCTCGGTATTGTCTTCCGGCGACGCATCGAGCCAGCCGACAAAAAGCCGCTCGGCCGCCGCGTTCCACGCCTGCGCATTCCAGCTGCGATCAAGTACATAGGCCGGCGCGCCAATCGCCACGACGCAGGAGGCGACGACCGGCGGAAATTCGTCGGCGGCGCTCGCGCCGGGATCGGGGTCGCGCTTGCCGGCGAGTTCAAAGAGGTACGCGCGCTGGGCGCGGCCGAGCCGCAGCGCCTGCGCGAGCCGGACCAGCGCGCTCGGCGACACCGATACATCGCGCGCCTGCTCGATCCAGGTGTACCAGGTGGTGCTGAGCCCCGCGAGCTCCGCCAATTCCTCGCGGCGCAGCCCGGGCGTACGCCGCCGCCGTGCCGCGACCAGCCCGACCGAAGCCGGCGTCAGACGCTCGCGCTGAGCGCGGACAAAATCGCCGAGTTCACGCCGGCGTTCGAGGATTTTGTCTTCAACCATGGTGACTTATATACCAGGATAAAATGCAAACTTAAACGGGTAGATAAGAATGCCGCTATAAGGCTCACATGTTTCGCCAGCGACACCTGCAATTGACAGTAAAGACCCACAGGACTAGCGTCAGCACGCGTTCCCGGAAGGAGCGTTTGATCCCTCCTGCAAGTGGGAGGCGGCCGGCCCGCGAGTGTCGCGCGCCGGCCCGTTTTGCGTCGGAGAGCTAGGGCAGCGGCATGTTCGACACGCTAAGCGATCGTCTCGGCGGAATTTTCGACCGGCTGCGCGGCCGGGGCGCGCTGAGCGAAGAGGATGTCGGCGCGGCAATGCGCGAGATCCGCGTCGCGCTGCTTGAGGCCGATGTCGCGCTGCCGGTGGTGCGCGACTTCATCGCCGCGGTGCGCGAGAAGGCGATCGGGCAGGACGTGGTCCGCTCGGTGACTCCGGGCCAGATGGTGGTGAAGATCGTCCATGACCATCTCGTTCAAACGCTCGCGGGCGATGGCGACGCCAATCCCGCAAGCGGGCTCGACCTCAACGCGCCGGCGCCGGTCGGCGTGATGCTGGTCGGGCTGCAAGGCTCCGGCAAGACCACGACCGCCGCCAAGATCGCGCTCAGGCTCAAGAACCGCGAGCGCAAGAAGGTGCTGATGGCCTCGCTCGACGTGCAGCGGCCGGCCGCGCAGGAGCAATTGGCGCAGCTGGGCCGGCAAGTCGGCGTTACGTCTCTGCCGATCGTGTCCGGCGAGCGGCCGGTGGCGATCACCAAGCGCGCGCTCGAGGTCGCGCGGCGCGAGGGCTACGACGTGGTCATGTACGACACCGCCGGCCGGCTCGCGATCAACGAAGAATTGATGCTCGAGGTCGCCGCGGTGCGCGAAGCGGCGCAGCCTCATCAGACGATCCTCGTCGCCGACGCGATGACCGGTCAGGATGCGGTCAATGTCGCCAAGGCCTTCGGCGAGCGCGCCGGAGTTTCCGGCATCGTCCTGACCCGCGTCGACGGCGACGCGCGCGGCGGCGCGGCGCTGTCGATGCGCGCGATCACCGGCAAGCCGATCGTGTTTATCGGCGTCGGCGAAAAGATCGAGGCGCTGGAGCCATTCCACCCCGAGCGCATCGCCGGCCGCATCCTCGGCATGGGCGACGTGGTCAGTCTGGTCGAGAAAGCGGCGGAGACCGCCGACCACGAAGAAGCCGAGAAGCTCGCCCGCAAGCTCGAAAAGGGCAATTTCGACCTCGACGACCTGGCCGGCCAGCTGCGCCAGCTACGGCGTATGGGCGGGATGTCGTCGATGCTCGGCATGCTGCCCGGCATCGGCAAGATCAAGAAGCAGATCGACACCGCCAATATCGACGAGAGCATCATCAAGCGGCAGGAAGCGATCATCGGCTCGATGACCAAGGCCGAGCGGCGGAACCCGAATTTGCTCAACGGCGCGCGGCGGCGCCGCATCGCCGCCGGCTCGGGCACCACGGTGCCCGACGTCAACCGGCTGATGAAGCAGTACCAGGACATGTCCGGCATGATGAAGCGCATGAGGAAACTCGGTCAGAAGGGCATGATGCGGCACGGGCTGTCGGCGCTGATGCCGGGGGGATTTAGGTAGTTCGACGAGTTGCCACAAAAGGCTGAGACGAGATGAGAGGAATCGCATGAGCTTGAAGATACGCCTGGCGCGCGGCGGCGCGAAAAAACGGCCGTTTTATTCGATCGTCATCGCGGATGCGCGCAGCCCGCGCGATGGCCGCTTTATCGAGAAGGTCGGTACCTACAACCCGATGCTCGATCGCGAGCATGCCGACCGTGTCACCCTTAAGGAAGAGCGGCTGAAGCACTGGCTCGGCGTCGGCGCCCAGCCGACCGAACGCGTCGCCCGCTTCCTCGGCAATGCCGGGCTCGTCGCCAAGCCGGAAATCCGCGAGAGCCCCACCAAATCCGCGCCGAAGAAGAAGGCGCAGGAGCGCGCCAAGGCCGCCGCCGAGGCGTCCGGCGCGGCGGCAGGTAATTGACCTGCGGAAATCGTTCGGATGGCCAGGACCCTCTCAACCTCGTCTCGCTCGCGAAAGCGGGAACCTAGGGGTGATGCCTCGTCACTCGCCCTGGGTTCACGCTTTCGCGGGAATGACGATGTTATGGGTGCGAAGAGAGATCGCGTCTGCATGGGCGTCGTCGGCGCGCCGCACGGGGTGCGCGGCGCGGTCAGGATCAAGAGCTTCACCGACGCCCCCGCGGCCATTGCCGATTACGGCGCGCTCGAAAACGAAAGCGGGGCGCAACGCTTCACGCTGCAGGTTGTCGGCGGCGCCAAGGCCGACGGCATGGTGATCGCAAAGCTTTCCGGCGTCACCGATCGTGACCGCGCTGAGGCATTGCGCGGCTTGAGATTGTACGCGCCGCGCGCGGCGCTCCCGGCGGCCGGGGAGGACGAGTTCTACCATGCCGATCTCGTGGGTCTCGCGGCGCATCTGGACGATGGGAGCAAACTAGGCTCCGTGATCGCGGTGCACGATTTCGGCGCCGGCGACGTGATTGAGATCGAGCGGGCGGAAGGTCAGCCGGTGCTGGTGCCGTTCACCCGCGCTGCGGTGCCGGTGGTCGACATCGCCGGCGGCCGCGTCGTGATCGACCCGCCCGAGGGACTGCTGGGCACGCTGCGCCGGCAAAAGGTGCCGGCATGACCTGGCAGGCGACCGTGCTGACGATCTTCCCGGAGATGCTGCCGGGGCCACTCGCCCATTCGCTCGCCGGCCGGGCGCTGAACAACGGGCTGTGGGCGCTCGGCACAATCGATATCCGCGATTTCGCGACCGACAAGCACCGCTCGGTCGATGACGCGCCATTCGGCGGCGGACCGGGCATGGTGCTGCGTCCCGATGTACTCGACCGAGCGATCGGCGTCGCTGGCGGGGCTGGGCCGCTGATCAATCTGTCGCCGCGCGGCAAGCCGCTGACCCAGGCGTGGGTGCGCGAGCTCGCAGCGGGGCCCGGCGTGCGGCTCATCTGCAGCCGTTTCGAAGGCGTTGACGAGCGGGTGCTCGAAGAGAACGAAGTCGAGGAGGTCAGCCTCGGCGACTTCGTGCTGTCGGGCGGCGAGCCGGCGGCAATCGCGTTGATCGACGCGTGCGTGCGGCTTTTGCCCGGCGTCGTCGGCACGGCCGAGACGCTCGACGAAGAGAGCTTTGCCGACGGCCTCCTCGAATATCCGCATTACACGCGCCCCGCCGTCTGGCACGGGCGCTCGGTTCCCGACACGCTGGTGTCGGGCGATCATGGACGGGTCCGCGCTTGGCGCCGGGCCCAGGCGGAGTTGCTCACCAGAGAGCGCCGCCCCGATTTGTGGGAACGCTATTGCGCCGCGGCGCCGGAAAAGGCCGGCAGCGGTCGGAGGATCGAACGATGAACCTATTGCAAACCCTCGAAGCCGAGCAGCAGGCCAAGCTTCTCGCGGCGCGCGGCGTGCCGCGTTTCGATCCCGGCGACACGGTGCGGGTCAGCGTCAAGGTCGTTGAAGGCGAGCGCGAACGCATTCAGGCTTTCGAGGGCGTGTGCATCGCCCGCAAGAATGCCGGGATCAATTCAAACTTCACGCTGCGCAAAATCAGCTATGGCGAGGGTGTGGAACGCATCTTCCCGCTCTATTCGCCGCGTATCACCGCGATCGAGGTGCTACGGCGCGGCGCCGTCCGCCGCGCGAAGCTCTATTATCTGCGTGGCCGCACGGGAAAGGCGGCGCGCATTACCGAGCGCTCGCGCGACCAGCTACGCCGGGAAGCTGAGGCCGCAGCCGCGGCCGAAGGCAAGCATTGATTTCGTAGGGAGTCCGCCTGATGCCCCAACTCCGCACGCTGTTCGACAAAATCTGGGAGAGCCACGTCGTCGCCCCGCAGGGCGAAGGCACCTACCTGATCTATATCGACCTGCACCTGATCCACGAGGTGACGACGCCACAGGCCTTCGAGGGATTGAAGCTCGCTGGGCGCGGCGTGCGCCGGCCGGACAAGACCATCGCGGTCGCCGACCACAACATCCCGACGACCAACCGCATAGCTGGCGTTTCGGGCATCGACGAGCCGGATTCCCTGCTCCAAGTGCAGACGCTGGAGCGTAACGTCAAGGAATTCGGCGTCCCCTATTTCCCGATCACCAGCCTCGACCAGGGCATCGTCCATGTGATCGGACCGGAGCAGGGACTGTCGCAGCCGGGCATGACCATCGTTTGCGGCGACAGCCACACGGCGACGCACGGCGCGATGGGCGCGCTGGCCTTCGGCATCGGTACTTCCGAGGTCGAGCATGTGCTCGCCACCCAGACGCTGATCCAGGCGCCGGCCAAGAACATGCTGATCAAGGTCGAGGGCTCGCTCGGCACCGGGGTCAGCCCGAAGGACGTGATCCTCGCGATCATCGCCAAGATCGGAACCGCGGGCGGCACCGGCCATGTCTTCGAATATGCCGGCAGCACCTTCCGCGACATGTCGATGGAAGGCCGCATGACGGTCTGCAACATGTCGATCGAGGCCGGCGCCCGCGCCGGGCTCGTCGCGCCGGACGAAAAGACCTTCGCCTACATGATGGGCCGGCCTTACGCGCCGAAGGCCGCCGCCTGGGAACAGGCGCTCGCCTATTGGAAGACGCTGCCCTCCGATCCCGGCTCGACGTACGACAAGGAGGCGCACCTTGCCGCCGCCGACATCGCGCCGCACGTGACCTGGGGCACCAACCCCGAGATGGCCGCTCCAGTTACCGGCCGCGTCCCCGACCCGGCGCAGATCGACGACCCGCTGCGCCGCGCCGCGGTCGAGCGCGCGCTGCAATACATGCAGCTGTCGCCCAACACCCGGCTCGAAGATGTGCCGGTGCAGCGCGTCTTTATCGGCTCGTGCACCAACAGCCGCATCGAGGATCTGCGCGCCGCCGCGGCGGTCGCCAAGGGCCGCAAGGTCGCCGACGGCGTCACCGCGCTGGTCGTCCCCGGCTCTGGTCATGTGAAGCACCAAGCGGAAGAAGAAGGGCTTGACCGCATCTTCCTCGAAGCCGGGTTTGAATGGCGCGACGCCGGCTGCTCGATGTGCATGTCGATGAACAACGACAAGGCGATGAACGCCGAGCGCGTGGCGACTACTTCGAACCGCAATTTCGAGGGCCGCCAGGGCAAGAACGCCAAATCGCACCTGATGGGCCCGGCGATGGCCGCCGCCGCGGCGGTCACCGGCAAGCTCAGCGACGTGCGGCAATTGGGCTAGGAGGGACACCGCCATGGACAAATTCACCACGCTGACCGGTGTCGCGGCACCGATGCCGATCGTCAATCTCGATACCGACAAGATCTTCCCGGCGATCTACCTCAAGACGATCAAGCGCACCGGGTTGTCGCAATGGCTGTTTCAGGAAATCCGCTTCAAGCCCGACGGCTCGGAGAACCCCGAGTTCGTGCTCAACCAGGCGCCGTATCGCAACGCCAAAATCCTGATCGGCGCGGATAATTTCGGCTGCGGGTCGAGCCGCGAGCACGCGCCCTGGGCGCTGCTCGATTTCGGCATTCGCTGCGTGATCGCACCGAGTTTCGCCGACATTTTCTACAACAACTGCTTCAAGAACGGCATCCTGCCGATCGCCGTGCCGAAAGAGGTTTGCGACGAGCTGATGGAAGACGCCAAGAAAGGCGCCAACGCGGTCATGACGATCGACCTCGAAAGCCAGACCATCTCGCGCCCCGACGGTGAGAAGGTGCATTTCGAGCTCGATGCGTTCCGCAAACACTGCCTGCTCAACGGGCTCGACGATATCGGCCTCACCGAGGCAAAGCATACCGACATCTCGAGCTACGAGCGGAAGGCCCAGTTGCAGCGTCCGTGGGAGTTCAACCTCACGGAAAAGGCCAGCGCTTAGATCACGTTGGAGAAGCGATAGTGCGTCCTTCGAGACGCCCACTGCGTGGGCTCCTCAGGATGACGATTTTCTTCGTGCCATCCGACAAACCCCGTCATCCTGAGGAGCTCCGCTAGGCGCGTCTCGAAGGACGCGGGTGGCGTTTTCAGCATTTTGGAGAGTTGCTTCAGATGGCCCAATCCCATTCCAACCGCAGCGTGCTCGTCCTGCCCGGCGACGGCATCGGCCCGGAGATCATGCGCGAGGTGATGCGCGTGATGGAGCTCTTCGACCGCAAGCGCATCGCCAGCTTCGAGGTCAGCGAAGGCCTCGTCGGCGGCAGCGCCTATGACGCCGACGGCGTGCCGCTGACTGATGCGACCTTGGCGAAGGCGCAGGAGTCCGATGCCGTGCTGTTCGGCTCGGTCGGCGGACCGAAATGGGAAAAGCTGCCCTTCGAGCTGCAGCCCGAGCGCGGCCTCCTGAAGCTGCGCAAGGAAATGGATCTTTTTGCCAATCTCCGCCCGGCCCAGGTCTTCGAGGCGCTGGCCGATGCCTCGAGTCTTAAGCGCGAGCTGGTCGCCGGACTCGACCTGCTGATCGTCCGTGAGCTGACCGGGGGCATCTACTTCGGCGACCCGCGCGGCATCGAAACCCTGCCCGACGGCACGCGGCGCGGCATCAACACCGAGGTCTATACCGAGACCGAGATCGAGCGTGTCGTGCGCGCCGGGTTCGAGCTGGCGCAGAAGCGAGCGAAAAAGCTTTGCGAGGTCGACAAAGCCAACGTCATGGAGTCGGGCGTGTTGTGGCGCGAGGTCGCCAATCGGGTGAAGCCCGACTATCCCGATGTCGAGCTCTCGTTCATGTATGCCGACAACTGCGCGATGCAGCTGGTGCGCGCGCCAAAGCAGTTTGATGTCATCGTCACCAGCAACCTGTTCGGCGATCTGTTGTCGGATTGCGCGGCGATGCTGACCGGCTCGCTCGGCATGCTGCCATCGGCATCGCTCGGCGCGGCCGATGCGCCAGGGACCAGTGGCGGCCGGCGCAAGGCGCTCTACGAGCCGGTGCACGGTAGCGCCCCCGACATCGCCGGGCAGAACGTCGCGAACCCGCTCGCCTGCATCCTCTCGTTTGCGATGATGCTGCGCTATTCATTCGACCTTGGCGACGAGGCCGATCTGGTCGAGGCCGCAGTGCGTAACACGCTCGGCTCGGGAATACGCACCGGCGATATTGCCCGCGCCGGCCAGACCCGCGTCTCGACCCGCTCGATGGGTGATGCCGTGCTGGGGCAGTTGGAAAAGGCGCTCTGAGCGATCAACTTTTCCCGATCGCGCGCGCATCGCTTTGCCGCTGAATCTCCGCTGTCATACATTATCACGCGAAGAGAACCGATGGCCCACAGCAACGTACTGCGTCAGCCAGGCCCCGGCGACAGCGACCCGCCGCATGCGCTTGGGCCTGCCGACCGCGGGCAGCAGGACGCCCTACGAGCAAAGCTCCAGCAGCGCGAGCACGAGCACCAGGACGTCCTGCAGGAGAGGCTGCAGCGCCACGAGCACGAGCACCAGGACATACTGCAGGAGAAGCTGCAGCAGCGCGAGCACGAGCACGAAGACGTCCTGCGGGAGAAGCTGCAGCGCCGCGAGCACGAGCATCAGTCTGCGCTGCTCGATCGGCAAAGACCGCCGGTTGATCCATTTCCAACGCAGCTTGCGCTGATCGCCATCATCGCCGCGATCGGGCTGAACGGAGTGGGGATGCTGCTTGAGTTGGGGCACGCAACGCCCGCGAAAATGGCGCCGTTCGCCGGCGGGCTCGTCGCGGCCTTCCTTCCCACCCTTCTCGCCTGGACGGGGATGCACAAGCAGCACTCGGCCGGCGGCCGCGCGGCTCGTTACTTGGCCCGGCTGCTGTGGATCTTGTCGATCGGCCTCTTTGCCGCCGGCAGCCTCCTCGCCGGCCTTTGAGCCCGCGCCGCCCAGCTAGCGCGCGTAGCCGATCCGTTTCAGGCTCTCCGCGATCTCGCCGAGGATCGCCGGCTCGTCGATCGTCGCCGGCATACGATATTCTTCGCCGTCGGCGATGGCGCGCATCGTCCCCCGCAGAATCTTGCCCGAGCGGGTTTTCGGCAGGCGATCGACGACCAGCGCCGCCTTGAAGCTCGCCACCGGGCCGATCTTCTCGCGCACCAGCGCGACCGCCTCGGCCTCGATCTCGGCGATTGGGCGCACCACACCTGACTTGAGCACCAGCAACCCCAGCGGCACCTGGCCCTTCAACGCGTCGGCGACACCCATGACCGCGCATTCGGCGACATCGGGGTGCGCCGCCAGCACCTCTTCCATTTCACCGGTGGACAGGCGATGCGCCGCGACATTGATGATGTCGTCGGTACGCGCCATGACCTGGATGTAGCCGTCCGCGTCGATAAAGCCGGCGTCCCCCGTCTGGTAATAGCCGGGATAGGTCGACAGGTAGGATTGCACGAAACGCTCGTCGGCCTGCCACAGGGTCGGCAGCGCGCCGGGCGGCAGCGGCAGCTTCACCGCCAGCGCGCCGATATCGCCGGGCTTTTTGACCTCGATCGCCTCGCCTTCGGCTTCCGCTTCGAGCACGCGGATGTCCCAGCCTGGTACCGCCTGCGTACACGAGCCGAGCTTGACCCGCAGGCGCTCGATGCCCAGGCAATTGGCGCCGATCGGCCAGCCGGTCTCGGTTTGCCACCAATGGTCGATGACCGGCACCTTGAGCATATCCTCGGCCCAGGCGACGGTCGGCGGATCGGCGCGCTCGCCGGCGAGAAACAGCGCGCGAAACTTGCTGAGGTCACGGGCACGGATCAGCTTGCCCTCCGGGTCTTCGCGCTTGATGGCACGGAACGCGGTCGGCGCGGTGAAGAACACTCCCACCCGGTGCTCATCGATCACGCGCCAGAAAGCGCCGGCGTCGGGCGTGCCGACGGGTTTGCCCTCGTACAGCACCGAGGTGCAGCCATGGATCAGCGGCGCGTAAACGATATACGAATGGCCGACCACCCAGCCGACATCGCTCGCCGTCCAGAACACCTCGTCGGGCCGAACGCCGTAGATGTTCGGCATCGACCAGGCGAGTGCCACGGCGTAGCCGCCGGTGTCGCGCACCACGCCCTTGGGGATGCCGGTGGTGCCCGAGGTGTAGAGGATGTAGAGCGGGTCGGTCGCCAGCACCGGGACGCAATCGGCCGGCTCGGCGGCGGCCGCCAGCTCGTTCCAGTCACGATCGCGACCGGGGATCAGCTCGGCCCGGCACATCGGCCGCTGCAGCACGACGCAGGAAGTGGGCTTGGCCCTCGCCTCCTCGATCGCCGTGTCGAGGAGCGGCTTGTAGGGGACGACGCGGTTGACCTCGACCCCGCACGACGCCGAGACGATGACCTTCGGCTTCGCGTCGTCGATGCGGGTCGCCAGTTCGTGCGCCGCGAAACCGCCGAACACCACCGAATGGATCGCACCGATCCGTGCGCAGGCGAGCATCGCGATCGCCGCCTCGGGCACCATCGGCATGTAGATGAGCACGCGGTCGCCTTTCACGACGCCGAGGCCGGAAAGCGCACCAGCGAAGCGCGCCACCCGGTCGCGCAGCTCGCGATAGGTGAACGATGCGACCGTGTCGGTGACCGGGCTGTCGTAGATCAGCGCCACCCGGTCGCCGCGCCCCGCCGCGACGTGGCGGTCGAGGGCGTTCCAGCACATGTTGAGGCGCGCGCCGGTATACCAGCGATAAAACGGCGGCTTCCTATCGTCGAACAGCCGGTCCCAGCGCCGCTCCCAATCGATTGCCCCCGCGGCCTCGGCCCAGAATTCCTCCGGCCGGTCAAGCGAACGGCGATAGACCTCCGCGATGCCCGGCATCGCACCCTCCCTGAGAATTTACCGAATTGTCCGCTTAGATCGCCGGCTTGCCAAGCCGCTCGACACCTCCGGCGGTGCAGCGGACAATACCATCGCGAACATTTGGAGGCCGGCATGAAGAGGGTGGCCGAGTGCCATTGCGGACAGCTGAAGGCGATCGCCTCGGGCGAGCCGGAGCGTGTCTATGTCTGCCATTGCAAATCCTGCCAGCGGCGCACCGGAGCTGTCGTGCATTCAGGTTCGCGCTGGCTGAAAAGCCAGGTGCGCATCGAAGGCGAGCACAAAATCTATGGTCGCGGCGCCGATAGCGGTTTCGAGATCCGCTTTCATTTCTGCCCGAATTGCGGGTCGAGCGTGTTTTGGGAGGGCGACCGTGGACCCGATCATTACGGCATCGCGGTCGGTTGCTTTGCCGATCCGGATTTTCCGCCGCCGATCTATTCCGCCTACGAAGACACAATGCACAAGTGGCTCGAGGTGACAACGGCCAAAGAGCATTTGCCGGGGCCCCGGCCGGCAAGCCTGCCGATCCCGAGCTGACGATGGACGACGCGATAAATCCCTACGCGATCGGGCTCGACAAGAACGCGGCGAATTTCGTGCCGCTGTCGCCGATCGGGTTTCTGCTGCGCTCGGCCGCGGTCTACCCGCAGCGCGTCTCCGTCATTCATGGCGAGCGGCGCTACACCTGGCGGGAGACGCTGCAGCGCTGCCGGCGGCTCGCTTCCGCGCTTGCGCAAGCGGGGATCGGGCGGGGCGACACGGTCGCGGTGATGGCGCCCAATGTGCCCGAGGCGTTCGAGGCGACCTTTGGCGTGCCGATGGCCGGCGCGGTGCTCAACGCGCTCAACATCCGGCTCGACGCCGAGACGATTGCCTTCATCCTGCAGCACGGCGAGGCCAAGGTGCTGTTGACCGACGGCGAGTTCGCGCCGGTCATCAAAAAGGCACTGAATCTGCTCGAACGGAAACCGCTCGTCATCGATATCGCCGATCCGCTCGCCCCCGGCGAGCGTCTTGGCGCGATGGATTACGAGACGTTTCTCGCCGGCGGCGATCCCGACTTCGCCGAACTGACCCCGCGCGATGAATGGGACGCGATCGCGCTCAACTACACCTCGGGGACGACCGGCAATCCCAAGGGCGTCGTCTATCACCATCGCGGCGCCTACCTGAACGCGCTCGGCAATATCATTGTCTGGGGGATGGGGCAGCACCCGGTCTATCTCTGGACGCTGCCGATGTTTCATTGCAACGGCTGGTGCTTTCCGTGGACGATCACGGCGCTCGCCGGGGCGCATGTGTGCCTGCGGCGCATCGAGGCCGGCGCGATCTACGACGCGATCGACGTCCACGGCGTCACGCATATGTGCGGCGCGCCGGTGGTGATGAACATGCTGTTGAACGACCGCGCCGCCGAGGGCCGGGTGCTGCCGCGCGCGGTCAACATGATGACCGCCGGCGCCGCCCCGCCGGCCGCGGTCATCGAGGGCATGGAGGGGCGCGGCTTCAAGATCACCCACGTCTATGGCCTCACCGAGGTCTACGGCCCGGCTGTGGTCTGCGCCTGGCATGACGAATGGGACAGCCTTGGCGGCGAGGAACGCGCCCGGCTCAAGGCGCGCCAGGGGGTCAACTACCCGGTGCTCGACGGGCTTATGGTCGGCAACCCCGACACCTTGGCGCCGGTGCCGTGGGATGGCGCGACGATGGGCGAAATCTTCATGCGCGGCCACATCGTCATGAAGGGCTATCTCAAAAACCCGGCCGCCACCGAGGACGCCTTTGCCGGCGGCTGGTTTCACTCGGGCGATCTCGCCGTGCAGCATCCCGACGGTTATATCGAGATCAAGGACCGCTCGAAGGACATCATCATCTCGGGCGGCGAAAACATCTCGACGATCGAGGTCGAGGACGTGCTTTACCGGCATCCGGCGGTGCTCGAAGCCGCGGTCGTCGCCAAGCCGGACGAACGCTGGGGCGAGACGCCCTGCGCCTTCGTGACTTTGCGGGAAGGCGCCCCGGCGGATGCCGCCGACATCATCGCCTTCTGCCGCGGCCACATGGCGCGCTACAAGGCGCCGCGCACGGTGGTGTTCGGTCCGCTGCCAAAGACCTCGACCGGCAAGATCCAGAAATTCGTGCTGAGAGAGCGCGCGAAAGAGGCGTCTTAGCGGCATCCCGCTACCATTCCGGGGCTGGCGAAGCCAGAACCCGGCACCCATGAACACGGGCCATGCCAAGCCGGGCGAGGTCCGTGTTCATGGGTTCCCGCTTGCGCGGGAATGACAAACCAGGTGAACCCGTTCGCGCGGCGCCGGCTCGCCGCGCGTGGTCAAAGTTCATATTCACCGCCTACTTCACGGTTTGTCGGGTGGCTTTTGAGCGGCGCACAGGTGAGTGGAAATTTCGGGGCTATTGTTATGATTGTTGTGCCCCGCTAGCACGCGTTTTTGTTGCCCTTGCTGCGCAGATCGCTCCGCGTTCCCGTCCAAGCTCCGGTTTCGGACTTACAATCAACGAGCCTGGGATGTGGGATAGCAATACGATATTGTCAATACCTCAATCGCAATTTAGTGCGATTTCAATCCCAGGACATTTCCCCCGCGGCGTTGCGGCCGGAAATCCGGCCGAACGCGAGGCACTCGCCGATATTGCCGGTGCCCTGGTAAAGGTAGCTGTAGATCGAGCCGAGTTCTCCGGCGCTGTAGAGGCGCGGGATCGGCGAACCGTCCGGCCGCACGATCTGGCCCTTTTCGTTGCGGCGCGGGCCGCCTTGGGTGTTGAGCATCGAGGGCGACAGCTCGATCGCGTAGAACGGCCCTTCGACGATTGGCGCGAGCATCAGCTTGCGGCCGAATTCGGCGTCGCGCCCGGCCTCGCACTGTCGATTCCACCGCGCCACCGTCTCTGCCAGCGCCGCCGGATCGAGCCCGACGAGATCGGCCAGCGCCTCGATGCTGTCGGCGCGTTTGACCCAGCCTTTCGCCAGCTCGGCGCAATTATCCTCGCTCCACTTGTAGCGCTCGACGATCTGCGTCCAGCCGTGGCTCGGGTGCCCATCATAAAGCGGGCCGGCGGAGAACAGCCGATGGTCGAAGACCATGTGCATCGGGCACGGCACCGCGAGCGGCATCCACCGTCCGTTGACCGGGATTTTGCCATGCCGGGTCTTGTATTTCTCGTCGCAGAAGCGGCGCGCGTCGGGACCCACGACGATCATCCCGCCAGGCTGTTCCTTGCTGTAGTGCAGCGCCTGCATCGAAAAGCTGGTGCGTACTTCCGGCACCTTCAGCGCCATCGAGGGGCCGGCGTAATTGTTCATGTGCCAGAGATCGGCACCCACCGACATCGCCATGGTGATGCCGTCGCCCTCGTTGTACGGCGAGCCGGAGGTGTAACAATAGGGGATGCCAGGCAGGTAATTGCGGATCATCTCCTGGTTGTTCTCGAACCCGCCGCAGGTCAGCACCACCCCGCGCCGCGCCTTGAGCGACACCAACTCGTCACGTCGCCTGGCGCGCACGCCGATGATCTCCCGCGTGTCGGTGCCCTGGATCAGCTCGCGCGCCGGGGTCTCGTAGAGGATTCGGATCGGCCGCTCGCGCACGAGGCTCTCGAAGCGCTGCCAGGTGTAGGAATAGCCATAGGTCGGGCCGTCGTGAAATTTGTGGACGCTGCCCGACCCTGGCAGGTCGGGAAATTCGATGCCGACCGGCGGGTGCTGGTGCTCCTGCGGGTCGCCGCCGAGGCTCGCGAGCCAATCATTGTTGCGGCCCATTTCCTCGGCCCAGACGCGAATCATCGCCTCCGGCACGGTGAATGGCCCGCACAAGGCGGTCAGATAGGCGGCGGCATCCTCGGCCGCTGACGTATTGAGATAGCCCTGTCCGGCGACGCGGGTGTTGCCGCCGTGCTCGCCCTCCGGCGCCTTTTCGAGGATCACCACCTCGGCGCCGAGATCGTGCGCGGTGACGGCAGCCGCGACCCCCGCCGCGCCAAAGCCGACGACGACGACATCGGCCTCCACAGCCCAGGGCTGCGGCGCTAAAGGCTCGTGCGGCATTTGTCATCCCATCGCGGCAGTTGTCTGCTCCGGTTTGACTTATTTACCCGCGCAGCACCAGACTTCGTTGAACAAGGCCGCGATGCGGGAGAGGAAACCCATGCCGACGCCCAGGTCGACAATCGACGTTCAGGTGCACGCCTACGAGCGCAACCACCCCGGCCGGCCTTGGGTCGGCACGCTGCACGGACCCGCCGAGGTGACCGGCGACCAGATGGTCGCGGCAATGGACGAAGTGGGCGTCGACGGCGCGGTGCTGGTGTCGCCGTTCTCGATGTACGGCTACGACCCGAGCTACGCGCTGGAGGTGCAGAAAAAGCATCCCGGCAAGTTCTGCCTGGTCCGGCCGGTCGACCCGAACGACCCGTCCGTCGCCGAGACGATCGCCGATTGGGCGACAAAACCGGGCACCGTCGGCGTCCGCATCATGATGCGCGACAATATTTCGACCGATCCGGCCGACCCCGGCATCAACCGCGTGCTGGCCGCCGCCGCGAAATATTCGCTGGCGGTAAACCTCTTGTGCTGGGGCCGGCTCGAGCAGGCGGGCCAAATGGCGGCGCGCAATCCGACCACGCAGATCGTCGTCGACCATCTCGGGCTGCAGCAGCCGTTCGAGCCGCCGGCGCCGCCCGATGGCTGGGCCGAACTGCCGAAGGTGCTGGCGCTCGCCCAACACGACAATATCGCGATCAAGATCAGCGGCGCTTGCACCTTGGCGCACGAGCCATTTCCCTATCGCGACATTTGGGACCCGCTCGGCCGCATCTTCGACGCGTTCGGCCTGAACCGTTGCATGTGGGGGACCGATTGGACGCGCGCTGTCGGGCTGCTGACCTACAAACAGGGCGTCGACGCGTTTCGTGTCACCGATCGTCTTAACGACACCGACCGCGCAACGCTGATGGGCGGTTCTCTCGCGCGCATCTACAACTGGCCGCTAACATAGGGCGAAATGGGCACAGAAAACCCGCCGGTGTTGGCCGGCGGGTTTCTCGTGCCGCTCGGGTGAGCGGGGTAGGCTAGAAGCGGAACGCGAACTTGCTGATCAGCACGTTCATCGTCGCCGTCTGGTTGTTCAGCACGGTGCGCTGGCCCCAGGTGTATTCGAGGCCGACATCGACAAACGACACCGGGTTCCAAATCAGGTTGACGTGCGCGTTGATCAACTGCTTGTTGATCGATGCCGCCTGGCCGCCGGTCGCCGCCGCCACGCCGGTCCCGGTTGAGTTCACCAGCGAGATCGGGATGCCGTAATGCGCGTTGAAGCCGCCATTGAGGTTGCTGCGCAGATTGCTGGCCCACCAATGCTGGTAGCCGATCTCCGCGCCCATCTCCTGGGTCGGCTTGAAGCGGATCAGCGCGGCATTGGCCGCCGTCGCCGGCACGTTGAGACCACCGTAGGTGCCGGTCACCGCCGAGGTCGACGCGGCGCCGTAGTTGGTCGCGATGTCGAAGTTGGTGCTGCTGTTGAGGTACGGGCCGATCGTGTCGCCGATGGTGAAGTGGAAGATGATGTCGTCCTTCACCCAGCCCATCCAGCCCGGCTTGATGTCGAAGCCGAGATGACCGCCATAGCCGATGAACTGATGGTCGAAGAAGCGGCCGTCGGTCACGTCGACGCCGGGGCGCAGCACGCCGGACAGGTCGATATGGCCCCAGGGCTGCGGCAGATACCAGGCCGCGGTCAGGTCGGGCGCGGTCGACTTGGCGATGTTGAGCGGGGTGTTGCCGCTGGTCAGCAGCGCGGTGGTGCAGGTCGAGGCCGTCGCCGTGCTGACCGAGCCGGTCGCGCCGGTCGGGCAGGTCGTGGTCAGGACCGGCACGACGCCCGCGTCGGACGCCTCAAGCCCGTTCGGGTTGGCGATGATGGTGTCCGGGGTTTCCGCCGAGACCGAGAACGAAGCGCCCCACCAGGCTGGCATCGTGTAGCGGATCTGCGGGATGCGGACGTGGCCCGGTTCGCCGACATTGCCGCCGAAGTCGAGCGTCTCGCCGTTGGCGTCGGGGTCGGAGAAGTTCGAGGTCGCCTGACCGGCGAGGAACCCGCCCAACGTGCCGTAGGCATAACGCAGGCGGGGCAGTAAATTGTCGGAGACCGAGGTCGGGTCGCTGCCGCCCGGCGCGAAGGCGGTCGAGCCGGCCCAGTCGAACTCCAACACGGTGCGCGCTTCGCCGAACGGGGTCGGGGTGCGCGTCTCGAAGCCGATCTTCGATTCCTTCGGTGTCTGCAGGAATACACCGTTGCCGCGGGTCGAGGCGACACTGCCGCGCAGCGAAATCGCCTGCAACGTGCCGTTGTCGCCGACCGTGGTGCTCTGCGGGCTGCCGTTGACCGCGCTGCCGCCGCCCGACATGTAGTAATCCATGATCTCGGTGATCTGGCCGTAGATCTTGATCGAGGTGTCGGTGCCGGGGATCAGGATCGAGCGCGGGAAGCTGCCGGCGGTGACCGCCGCGCCCGCCGCCGGGTTCTGGTCGACCGAGAAGACGGCGCCGCCGCTCCCAGGGTTTTGGCCGACGGCGGCAAGCTGGTCGATCCGCGTATCGAGGAGTTGCTGGTTGATCTGCAGATCGTCGGCGCGGGCGCCGGCAATTCCGGTCAGCATCGCCAACGCTGCCGTGCTGCCGCTCAGCGCCGCGATGGTGCCGAATTTACCTCTCATCATAAATCCCCTCCCCTCATGCGCATCGCGCCGTGGTCCAATGGGGAGGAAAATTATCATCGCCATGCGTGGGTTACATATCTACCATGCCTATGCGATATATCATGATTTTATGATAAGAATAAAGGATTACAATATTTTCACAAAAATAACTGAGATGATTGTCTGCATTGGCGGGATCACGTAATCATAGATCGCGCGAAACACTTCGCGAAGCGACCTCATTATGCTCCGGACTCTGCCTTGTTATCGCTAAAAAGGCCCGGATTCCCGCAGAAAAACCCTTCTTGTTAAAATTTGCTCAGTAGAGACGGGTTGACACGGCGGGAGCTTTCACAATTATTTCGTACGACTATGACATAAGGCATCGAACTGCCTGACTGTCACCAAAAAGCAACGGCTAAAGTTTTTTTTGCAGGGGGCTTCAATGGAAACGCTGCTGGACGCGCCGCCGAGCGCGGTGACGCAGCTTCTGCGGAGATTCAAGGACAGCGTCCCGATCACGCCGGACGAATTACCCGTCGTGCGTGAACTCGGCTGGGAAATCCGCACGGTGCGCCGCAGACAAGCGATCCTTACCGAAGGCGCCAAGAATCGCGCCGTATATTTTGTGCTCGACGGTTATTTGATCCGCTATCGCATTCTGCGCGACGGCCAGCGGCAGATCGTCGATCTCGCAATTCCCGGCGATTTCGCCGGGGTGCCCAGCTGTTTCTTTCAGGATTCGCTGTACACGATCAAAGCGCTGACCAACGCCACGGTTGCGGTCGCGCCCCTCGAACGCCTGGTGGCCTTGTTCGAGACCCAGCCGCGCCTGGCGGCCAAGATTTTCTGGTCGTTCTCGTGCGATGCCGCGATCCACGCCGAACATCTAATCGTCGTCGGCCGGCGCGCCGCGCACGAGCGCATCGCGCATTTCCTGCTCGAGCTGCTGACCCGTCTACAGGCTGTCGGCCTTGCCGACGAACACTCGTTTGAGCTGCCGCTCAGCCAGGAGGTGATCGGCGACGCGCTCGGCCTGAGCCTTGCTTATGTCAATCGCGTCCTGCGCCGGCTCGCCGATGACGGGTTGGTGACTATCAAGGACCAGAAAGTAACGATCAGCGACGTCGACGAACTGGCATTCATGGCCGATTTCGAGCGCGGCTACCTGAAGCCACTGCCGATTTCCGAGTTCGGCACCGCGAGCTGGAACACGATCGGGGTCGAGAGCCGAATCTAACCGAGAGCTTGGACAGCGCCCCGCGGCTCAGAGCTCGATCTGCCGGCTCAGTTCGACGAAGTTCTGCGGCGGCAGGTCGAAGATGTCCACCGCGCGCACGGCGTTGCGATACATGAACGAGAAAATCGGCACCTGCCAGCGCGACAAATGCCGATTCTTCCGATCGCGGATCACCCGGTCGCGCGTGCTGAAATAGACCGCCTTCGAAAGGTCGATGGCGCAGCCCTGAACCTTGGCGTCGCGCAACGCCGCGGGCAGGTTGGGCACCTCGACGAAGCCGTAACGCACCGTGATGCGCCAGAAGCCGGCAAACAGCTCGTCGATCTCCAGCCGTTGATCCGGCGAAACCCGTGGCGTCTCCTGGAACGACAGGGTCAGCGCGATCAGCAATTCGGGCAGGGCGCCGAACTGCTCGACTTGCTGGACGATTTGGGAGGGGACGACCCGATCGGCCATCCGGCTCAGGAAGACCGCCGTGCCCGGGACCCGCGCGATCTTGCGGCGGCGCAGCCAGGCCCGGAAGCGTCCCGGCGTCATGCCCTCATCTGCCTGTTTGCGTTGCACCGCCGAAATCCCGGCATGCCAGGTCGTCATCGCGATAAAGACGATCGTGCCGAACGTCAGCGGCACCCAACCGCCATCGGCGATCTTCAGCAGGTTTGCGGAGAAGAACGCGAAGTCGACGACGAGGAATATGCCGCTCACCGCGCCGGCGCTCCAGACGGGCCATTGCCAACGCTCGCGCATCAGATTGTAGAGCAGCGCCGTCGTTAGCATCATCGTCAGCGACACGGCGGTACCGTAGGCTCCGGCGAGCCGCTCGGAGCTGCCGAAGCTCACGGTCAGCGCCACCGTCATCACCATCATCAGCCAGTTGATGGCCGGCACGTAGATTTGGCCGTACTCGGTATCCGAGGTCTGGCAAATCTTGAACCCGGGGAACCATCCGAGTTGCATCGCCTGCCGGGTAAGCGAGAACGAGCCGGTGATGATCGCCTGGCTGGCGATGATCGTCGCCGCGGTCGCCAGCGCCACGAGCGGGTAGAGCGCCCAATTGGGAGCCAGGCGGAAGAAAGGGCTGCCCTGACCGGGCTCGGCGATCAGCAGTGCGATCTGGCCGGCGTAGTTAAGCAGCAACGCCGGAAGGACGAGGCCGTACCAGGTCAGGCGAATCGGGTTGCGGCCGACATGGCCCATATCGGCGTAGAGCGCCTCGCCGCCGGTCAACGCCAGGAATACACCGCCAAGAATTGCGAAGCCCTGCCACCCATGGCGCGCGAGGAACACGACGCCATAGGCCGGATCGACTGCCCACAACACGCCCGGATGGCGGACGATGCCGGTTATCCCGAGGATGCCGATGACGATAAACCAGATCAGCATCACTGGCCCGAAAACACCGCCGATTCGCGCTGTCCCGCGGTTCTGCACGGCGAAGAGGATGACGAGAATCGCGACGCCGAGCGGCATGACGTACGGCTTCAGCGCATCGCTCGCGACATTGACGCCCTCGAGCGCGCTCAATACCGAAATCGCCGGCGTGATGACGCCGTCGCCATAGATCAGCGCCGCGCCGAACAATCCCATCATCACCAGCGCCGGCACGCGCCCGTAGCCGCGCCCGGCGACCAGCGACATCAGGGCGAGGATGCCGCCCTCGCCGTGGTTGTCGGCCCGCATCACGAACTGGCAGTACTTGATCGATACCGTGATGACGAGCGCCCAGAAGAGCAGCGACAAGGTGCCGAGACCGATCTCGGGCGAGAACTGGCCGCCGACCCCCTCGATGATCGCCGAGGTCGTATAAAGCGGGCTGGTGCCGAGATCGCCGTAGACGATGCCGAGCGCCGCCAATGAGGCGGCCGCCGTGATCGGCTTTGCGATCGCCGGCACGGGGCGCTGCTCGTGAGTGATCGCAATGTCCGACATCGGCCCTCTTGACCCGTGCGCCGCTACGACAGGTTGACGAGATCATAACGCAGTTGCTGTTGCGTCATGGTGTGCTCCCACCGCCAACGCACGATGGTTGCGCGCGGTTCGCGCTTGCTGGCATTTTTCGCCGAGGTTTCCCGGAGAGCGCCGGGCAAGGACGGAAGCGAATGATCATGGGCGTGTCCGCCGCGCTGCCGCTGCGCGCCGTCCGGCGGATCGCGAAGACTTTTGGCCCTGCGGCCGCGCTCGTCGTGAGTTTCGTATCGCCGGTCGACGCCCGTGTCGCGGCTACCGTCTCCACCCTCATCACCATTCCGCCAGCGAAACTGCCGCCGCCTTCGGCAGCCGCCCCCGCGGCTTCCGCCCAGGCGGCGAGCGAGCTGTCGCCGAGCGAACTCCAAATTCTGCGCGACCCGCAGGGCACCGGTCTGGCGATGTATGGCACACTGACCGGCAAGATCAATTCGGCGGCCGGCGCGTTGCTCGCCGTGCTCGCGCATTCGCCACCTTTCGACCCGGCGGCGGTCGCGCAGCTGTTGCTCGCCGACGAGGACGACCGGCGCGCTCAGGCGCTGTTTACCGCGATGGCGGGAGGTGCGCCGGTGATCGGCGTCGCCGTCGCCGCCCTCGCCGACCCAGGCGGCGACGTCGCTATCTTCTACGACGCCGCCGACACCTTCCCCGCTTCGTTTGTTCGGCTGCAGCAGGCGCTCGCACCGAGCGATACGGTCGAGATCGGCGTGTCGGACAACAGCGTCTACGAAGCCGACACCGCGGCAGAAAACAACGCGGACGCGAACTGGGAGGAGGCCATTACCGTCGTCGCCAGGAGCGGCGAGGCGCCGATCGATCGCGAACTCGCCCACCGGATGGCCGACAGACTGGCAAGCGACACCGGTCAACGGTGGCGTGTCATCTCGCCCGCCACGTTGCGTTAGGCCGCTACTTCACCTTGTTTTTCGCGAGAAACGAATCCAGCAGCGCGCTGGTGGCGCGCGCCAGCAAATCGAGTGGGTGCGTCGCGCAGTAATTGTCGATCCAGGAAAACAGCGCGTCGGGATCGGCCCCTTGGGTAACGTCGGACGACGAGGTCAGGAAATTGGCATTGACGCTGGTGACATAGCCGAGCACCCAGCTTTGCACCACCGCGCTGTCCGGCAGCGCCTGGCTGCGCACCTGCAACCAGCTGCCGCAAGGTCTGCTGCCGGCGCCGAGAATTACGTATTCGCCCCCGGCACGCGCCGGAGCGGCGCTCAACAGGCTCAGCACCAGGACCGCCATCCGCCAGCCGGCGGGACCGGCCGAAGACGTGTTCCGCCTTAATTGCCGTCGCAAGAAGCGGGGTTCAAGCTATTGTTTTATTTAAAACTCTTTCCATCACTGTCGTTCGAGCTGGAAGATCTCATCCTTAATGCGGAGTTTCTGGCGCTTCAGATCGTAGATCGCCCCTTGGTCGGGTAGCGGACGATGGATTTCCTCATCGATGGCGCGGTCGAGCGATGCGTGCTTTTCTTTGAGCGCCTCGATGCGATCTTGCTGCGACATGCAGTTGCCTCCTGTCGAACACTCGCGGCCGCGATGGTAGCGCCGGAGCGAGATTTGGGCCAGCGCTTGCACGGGTCGCTGTCGACATATGTGATGCGCCGCTGAAAAAATGAATGGTCGGGCGAAGGGATAGGGATGCGACACGACGCCAGAGGGTCGAGCAGCCGCCCGCGGCTCATCGTCGGGATCAGCGGCGCGTCGGGAGTCGCCTATGGCGCGCGGCTCCTGACGTTGCTCAAGGACCTGCCGGTCGAGACGCATCTCGTCATGAGCCGGACGGCCGAAATGACCTTGACGCTGGAAACGGACCTCAAGCCCGCTGACCTACGCGCCCGCGCCGATGTCGTGCACGCGATCGGCGATATGGCCGCGCCGATCTCGTCCGGGTCGTTCCCGACCCTCGGGATGATCATCGCGCCATGCTCGATCCGCAGCATGAGCGAGATCGCCACCGGAGTGACGACGACGCTCCTTACCCGCGCCGCCGACGTCGTGTTGAAGGAACGCCGACGCCTCGTGCTCGTTGTGCGCGAAACCCCGCTCCATACCGGGCATCTGCGGACAATGACCGCGCTTTCCGAGACGGGGGCAATCATCGCGCCGCCGGTGCCGGCGCTCTACGCCAAGCCGCAAACGATCGACGAGATGATCGATCACAGCGTCGGCCGCCTGCTCGACCTGTTCGGTCTCGACAGCGGCACTGTGCGCCGGTGGAGCGGCGCGGCGGCGAAGAGCTAAAAGCCGGCGATCGCGCGCCGCAGCAGAAGGGCTTCGGCCGATTCGAAATCGGCGCCCAGGATCAGCCGCAGATTGGCCTCGCTCACGGCATGCCGATCACCGCCCCGCGCCTTGCGTCGCCCGATGCTCGCCGAGAGCCGCGCCTGGACCCGCCGCTCCGCAGCGATTTCCAGCGCCAGCACGCGCCGCCGCAGCGCGCGAATATCGGGGTCAGGATCAGGCTTCAGCGCACGTCGTAGGTCGCGCAACGGTATGACCACATCGCGGTCGATCCCTGCGATGGCCGCCTTGGCGCACGCCAGCCCGGCAGCGTCCAGCCGGATCGTCTCGCAGAGACCGAGCCACACCCCGAACAGGATGAGATTGACGTTGTGGCCGTCTCGATCTTGTAGCCCGATCAAGGCATCAGCGATCTTTGGACGCGCATAAATCATCAGCGAAAACCGCCAGAACGCTTCGGCCGCCAACGTGCGTCCCATCAAGATCACCGCGCAATGAAAGTGACGCGCATTGTGCTATAATTCGCCCCAATCCGCCCGCGCGCACGATACGCGCCGGATTTCTGGCAATCGTTAAAGACGCGCCGTCCGCGATGGACCTTGATGTCGAAGCCTTAAGGGCCAGGCTCGCCGCCCTCACGCTAGAGCACCGCGATCTCGACAACGTGATCGCGCACTTGGCCGAACGCATACCGTTCGACCAGCTGCAATTGCAGCGATTGAAGAAGCGCAAGCTGGCTTTGAAGGATCAAATCTCGAAGATCGAGAGCGAGCTGCTGCCCGACATAATCGCGTGAGAACGCTGGCTTAGACCGCCTGCCGCACGCGCTTCTGCTTGTACATTGCCTTGTCGGCGGCCTCGATCGCGACCTGCGCGTCGTCGCTGCCGGTGAACGAATAGACGCCGTAGGCGGCGCTGATCGGGATCTCGAACTTGCCCCAACGCAGCGGCGTCGCACCGATCGCCTGCGCCAGCGCGATGCCCTTGGCGTTTGCCTGTTCCTGGCTGGTCTGGGTGAGAATCACACCGAACTCGTCGCCACCCAGTCGGCCGACAATGTCGCTCTCGCGCACATTCTTCGACAAAATCTCGGCGACGTGGCGCAGCGCCGCGTCGCCAGCCGGGTGGCCGTGCGTATCGTTGATCTGCTTCATCCCGTTGACGTCGAAATAAATAACGCTCGACGGCGGCCCGTAGCGGCGGGTGAAGGCGATCATGCGCGACAGCTCGCGCACAAAGGCGCGCCGATTCGCGATCGGCGCCAAGGAATCCTCGTCGGCGAGGCGCTCGAGCAGGGCGATTCGCGCCCGAGCGGTGTCCAACTCGCGCTGCATCGCCTCGCGCTCGGCACGCAGCTGCTCCAGCTCGGAACCGGTCGCGCGAGCCGCCGCACGGCGGGCCTTGGACGCGCCAGCCGTCGCCGGCATCGACCGCTCCTTCAACATCTCGCCTGCCCGCCCTCCGGCAGTACCAGTACCGTCCACGATTCGCATTCCCCAGCCGTGTCTATAAACGAGTGGCAGCGGTTCGCAACAAGCGAATTTTGCCGCGTCCTGGACGACGCGCGAGGGCGCGGCGCGGCTTGTGCCGAAGGGCCGCGACCCTATAATACCCGGCTCCGCCATTGTCGTCGGAGACGAGGAGCGTGGCCGAATCCGGTTCAGCCGTCGGGATCATAATGGGCAGCCAGTCCGACTGGGAGACGATGCAGCACGCCTCCCAGACGCTGGACAAGCTCGGCATCGCCCACGAAACGCGCATCGTCTCGGCGCACCGCACGCCAAAGCGACTTTACGACTACGCGACCGGCGCCAGGGCGCGCGGACTGAAAGTGATCATCGCCGGCGCGGGCGGCGCGGCGCATCTGCCCGGCATGACCGCGGCGCTCACGCCGCTGCCGGTGCTCGGCGTGCCGATGCAAAGCCGGGCTTTGAAGGGCATGGACAGCCTGCTGTCGATCGTGCAGATGCCGGGCGGCGTGCCGGTGGCGACCTTTGCCATCGGGCAAGCCGGCGCGATCAACGCCGCGCTTTGCGCCGCGGCGATTCTCGCGCTCGGCGACCCCGCCATCGCCGAAGCGCTCGACCGCTGGCGCGAAAGCCAGACCGCTTCGGTCGCGGAGCGCCCCGTTTAATGCCGCTTAGCGTTGATGCTTAACCCCGGCGCGACGATCGGCATTCTTGGCGGCGGACAGCTCGGCCGCATGACGGCGATGGCCGCGGCGCGGCTCGGCTATCGCGTGCATGTCTTCGCCACGGAGCGCGAGAGCCCGGCCGCGCAAGTCGCGGCCGGAGCCACCGTCGCCGCCTGGGATGATGCTGCGGCGATCGCCAGGTTTGCGGAAGAAATCGATGTCGCGACCTTCGAATTCGAGAACATCCCGGCCGACGCGGTGCGTCGAGTCGCGGCGCTGAAGCCGGTAATGCCGCGCCCCGAGATTCTCGAAATCGCGCAAGACCGCCTGTGGGAAAAAGATTTCCTCAACCGCATCGGCGTGGCGACGACCGGGTATCGCGAAATCACTTCCGCCACGGCGCTTGGCGAGGCGCTGCCCGCGCTCAACACCCGGGCCGTGCTCAAGAGCGCGCGCATGGGCTATGACGGCAAAGGTCAGGTCAATGTCGACGCCGGCAGCTCGCCCGACGAAGTCTGGCGGCTGATGGGCGGGCCGCGCGGCATCCTCGAGGATTTCGTCGATTTCCGCTGTGAAGCGTCGGTGATCGTCGCGCGCGATGCGGCCGGCGCGATGGCGGTCTATCCGCCGGTGGAGAACCGGCACGTCAACCACATCCTCGACATGACGATCGCGCCGGCTTCGCTGCCGTCCGAGACGACCCGCGAGGCGGAGCGGATCGCGCGCCACGTCGGCACGCGGCTCGACCTGATCGGCGTGCTCGCGGTTGAGATGTTCGTGACCAAAGACGGGCGCGTGCTGGTCAACGAACTCGCCCCGCGTCCACACAATTCCGGCCATTGGACCATCGACGCCTGCGCGACGAGCCAGTTCGAGCAACTGGTGCGGGCGATCTGCGGACTGCCGCTCGGCTCGACCGAGCGCCACGCCGACGCGGTGATGAAGAACCTGATCGGCGACGAGGTCGAGACCTGGCGCGACGCCATCGCCGACCCGAGCGCGCGGCTTCACCTCTATGGCAAGCGCGACACGCTGCCCGGCCGCAAGATGGGCCACGTCAC
Organism: uncultured Alphaproteobacteria bacterium; assembly: GCA_963712835.1. Lineage (GTDB taxonomy): Bacteria > Pseudomonadota > Alphaproteobacteria > ATCC43930 > CGMCC-115725 > DATARH01. Next base: position 54,787 of record CAVQJJ010000008.1, read on the forward strand.
CCGGCTGTCGCCGAAGAGCTAGGCGTCAGTCAGACGCTGGGCGCAACGTCAAGCCGCGGATACGGGGTGTTGCCGTGCAGCACCTTCCACACGCAGCCCAGCAATTCGAACGACCGGAAGGGCTTGGCAACGAAGTCGTCGAGTGCCGGGTCGCACACCACCGGCTCGGCGCACCCCGAGATGAACAGGCATTTCATCAGCGGATGTCGTGCGCGCACACGCTGCGCGGTCTGAAGGCCGCTGAGCCCACCCGGCAGGCTGATATCGGCGATGACCATATCGAATGGGCGCTCCTCGGTGCGCGCGATGGCCTCCCAGCCGGTCGCCGCGGTTTCGACCCGAAACCCGGCGTCGATCAGCATTGTGCTGATCGTTTCGCGCACTTCCTCATCGTCATCGAGGACCAGTATGGCCAGGATATTTTGCGACATCGCATTACCGTCGGGCGGTCGTCACCCTAACGATAACAAGAACTTGTTACACAAGTTCCGCGAGAACATTTCGAATTTTACGCGTCGAGCTTGTCGAGCGCGATCCAGCGCCGCTCGCGATGGCTGCGATGACAGGCCTCGGCGAGTTGCACGCCTTTCGCGCCCTCGATCAAGGGAGACGGAAACGGGCCGCCCTCCGCGACGTGGCGCAGGAACAAGTCCCACCCTTCGCGATAGCTGTTCTTGAACGGGTCGAGCGTCGGCATCTCCTGCCACTCGTCGTCGAACACCGCGGTCTGCGGTCTCTCCGCATCGAAGAATGGCCGCGGCGTCGCCGCCAGCGGCTGCAAGAAGCAGCGATGCAGCCCGCACACCGCCGAGCCGGCCGTGCCGTCGACCTGGATTTGCAGCAGGTCGTCGCGCTTGACGCGGCTGGCCCAGGATGAGCTGACCTGCGCGATCGCGCCGCCTTCGAGTTCGAAAATGGCAAAGGCGTGGTCCTCGACATCGACATCATAGGGCTTGCCGGTCTCGTCGATGCGGCGTGGTTGCGCGGTCATCTCACGGCACGATACCGCTTCGATCGGCCCCAGCAGCCGATCGAAGATGTAGCGCCAGTGCGCGAACATATCGAGGATCAGCCCGCCGCCGGTCGCGCGCTTATAGTTCCAGCTCGGCCGCTGCGCGGTCTGGAATTCGCCGTCGAACACCCACCAGCCGAAATCGAGCCGCACCGAGAGGATGCGGCCGAAATAATTGCTGTCGTAGAGCTTGCGCAGCTTTTTGAGGCCGGGCAAGAACAGCTTGTCCTGAACGATGCCGTGCTTGACGCCAGCCTGTTTCGCCCGGCGCGCCAAGGCCAGCGCCGCCTCCAAAATTTTCAGCCAGCGGCTTCTCGGTATAGATGTGCTTGCCGGCATCGATCGCCGCCGACAGCCGCTCGACGCGGCCGCCGGTCGCGGTGGCGTCGAAATAGATGTCGACCGATCTGTCAGCGAAGCAGGCGGCGCGATCGGTCGACCAGGCGAGCCCGCCGCTCGCCGCCGCCAGCGCTGCCAGCTTTTCGGGATTGCGGCCGAGCAGCACCGGCTCCGGCATCAGCCGGTCGCCGCTTTTGAGCGGCGGCCCGCCCTCGGCGCGGATCGCCAGCAGCGCTTTCAGGTGCTGCGTGGTCCCGAGCCGCCCGGTCGCGCCGTCGATGACGATTTTGATGGTCTTGACTGTCATGCGCCTCCCCCCTGTCATTGCGAGCAAAGCGAAGCAATCTCCTTCCGCCTTGGCCCTCAACGGAGGGAGATTGCCGCGACGCCTGCGGCGCCTCGCAATGACGCCGAACTAAGCCGTCGCGGCGATCAGCGATTCGCGGATGATTTGCGGGATCTTTTCGAGCGTCTCGCTCGGCGTCATTAGCGGCGGCGCGAGGCAGATCGTGTCGCCGATCGCCGGGTCCGCGCCGCCGGCGCGGATGCGCAGCAACAGACCGCGCGCCATCGCCTCGCGTGCGACGCGCGCGCCCAAACCGAGCGCCGGCGCCTTGGTCGATTTGTCGGTCACCAGCTCGACGGCGCACATCATGCCGAGCCCGCGGACATCGCCGACATTGGGCAGGTTGCGCAGCTCCTCGAGATTGGCGAGCAACTTGGCGCCCTCGACCCGCGCGCGCTCGACCAGCCCGTCCTCCTCGATGATCCGGCAATTGACCACGCCGACCGCGCAACACACCGGATGGCCGCTATAGGTCGCGGCGTGCATGAAGCGGCGGTCGAGCGGCGCCGAGAGGATCGCCTCGTGCACCCGTTTCGAGGCGATCACGCCGCCGAGCGGCAGATAGCCGCTCGTCACGCCTTTGGCGAACGACACGAGATCGGGCTCGACCCCCCAATGCCCGAGGGCGAACCAGCGCCCGGTACGGCCGAACCCGGTGATCACCTCGTCGGCGATCATCAGCACACCGTACCGGTCACAAATCTCGCGCAGCTTCGGGAAATACGTGGCCGGCGGGACGATGACGCCGCCCGCCCCCATCACCGGCTCGGCGATGACCGCGGCGACCGTATCCGGACCCTCGGCGAGGATCGCCTTCTCGACCGCCTCGGCCGCGACGATGCCAGGGTCTTCGTTGCCCTCGTGGCGATAGGCGTAGGGTGGCGCCACCTGCACAAAGCCCGGCACCAGCGGGCCGAACATCTTGTGGTAGACCGCCATGCCGGTGGCGCTCATCGCCGCCATGGTCACGCCGTGATAGGCGTGCCAGCGCGAGATGATCTTGGTCTTGTCGGGTTTGTCCTGCAGCTTCCAGTAATACCGCGCGAACTTGAACGACGACTCGTTCAATTCGGCGCCGGCGGTGGTGAAATACACCGCCGAGCTGTTCGAATAAGCATGTTTGACGATGAACTCGCCGAGGCGGATCGCCGGCTCGTTGGTCTGGCCGACATAGGCCGACGCGAAACCGATCTTGCGCATCTGCGCCGCGGCCGCGTCGGCCAGCTCGCCGCGTCCGTGGCCGATATTGACGTTCCACAGCCCCGACAGGCCGTCGATCACGCCGCGTCCGCCGATATCGTAGAGCATCGCGCCTTTGCCGTGATCGATGAACAGCGGCGTTTTATGGTCGTCCGGGTGGTGCAGCGGATGCACCAGAAACTGGCGGTCGGTTTCGAGCAGCTGCGTCGTGCCGTCCATTGGTTTCTCCTGTGCAACACGCCATCCGGCGCAAGCCGGGACCCATCGTTCAGCGTCTCGGGCGGCTCAAGAATGGGCCCCGGCCTTCGCCGGGGGTGGTGATGACTTGACCTAAACTAGCGTCTACCGGTTCGGCAGGTCGAGCGGAACCTGCCACCGGCCATCACGCGAAATTGACGACGGCGCGGTTCGACCTTTTGGGCCACGCTAGCGTATCACAAGGCATGAGATTGCTGCCGCTGCTGGCTCTGCTGCTGTTTCTTTCCGCCTGCGCCGGGGCTCCGACGACGCGGTGCCCCGACCCTGATCCAGATCCGAATAGCCCCTGCGCGACATCGCACAGCCATACGTATGAGGCGGCATTAGGCTTCGGTGCGGTCGCCCTATCGGTTCGGCAGGTCGAGCGGATAGATCGGCCGGCGCACGTTCTTGAAGGTCAATTCGCTGTAGTCAGAGGTGCACACGCCGACCCCGGCGCAATCGACCACCGCTTTCGCCATCGCGCCGAGCCCGGCGCGCCAATGCACGCGGCTTTTCAGCATCACGTAGCGCTTTTGCAGCGGGTCGATGCCGAGGCTGTAGAAGCAATTGAGGTCGCTCGGCTCGACATGGCGCGAGATCAGCGCGATCTCGACCTTGCCCGTGTCGATCACCACCGACGGCCCCATATCGGTCATCACGCCGCGGCCCATCGGCCCCTTGTTGCGGAAGCGGCCGCTGGCGATGGTCTTGACCGTGCCGCTGATCTCCAAGGGAGGGCTCTCGCCGGAGATTTGCGGCATCCTCATCTTGCCGCCGACCGACAGCGTCACCCGCGCGCCAATGCCGGCGGCGATCGCCTGCTGCACGGCGGCGGGGTCGTAGATGCCGAAGGCCGCAGCATTCTCGAGGCCGGCCTTGAGGATTTCACCGAGCACGATGGTCGTGTCCATCGTACCGCCGGAGGCGCAGTTGTCGTAATGGTCGAGCAGCACGATCGGCCCTTCGCCGGCCGACGGCTCGGGCATCGCCTGGGCGCGCGCCAGCGCCTGTTGCAGCGGCTCGATCTTGTAAACGAAGGCCTCGCGCTCGACCCAGGCGCGGTCGAGCAGCTCATCGCGCAGCCGCTCAGCCAAATCCTTGTCGCCATCGGTCACCACCACCGCCGACAGTCCGGCATTGGCGATGTCGGCATGCGGAAAGCCGGTGAACAGGCTGGCGATCAGCGCGCCCTCCGAGGCCATCGCCGCACAGCGCTCTTGCAGCTCGCGGTTAGGTTGGTCGTCGGTGCCCTGGCGCATGACATGCGGCAGCATCGGCACGTTGCCCCAGGCGACGACGGGCTTCGTCTCGCCCTTGATCGCGCGCATCAGGATGTCGCCGGCCCGCTTGGCGGTGTCATAGGTGTCGACATGCGGATAGGTGCGGTAGCCGCTTACGACGGTCGCGTTCTCGATCATTGCCGGGTAGAGGTTGGCGTGCATATCGTAGGCGACGGCGATCGGCGTCGTCCGGTCGAGCGCGCGAATGCGGCGCAACAGTTCGCCCTCGCCGTCCTCGAAGCTCTCGGTCACCATCGCGCCGTGCAGATCGAGCAGGATGCCGTCGAGGCTGCCCTTCGACACCGCCCCGCAGATATGGTCGGCGATATGCTCGAAGGCCGCGTCTTCGACCGGGCGCGACGGCGGCGACCCGGCGGCGATCGGCAGCACGACCTCGGCCTTCTCTCGCGCCGCGATGTCGAGATAAGCGCCAAGCCCCGATCCCGTTCCGCGGAACGCCGCGATCGCCTGCTCGCCGTAAAGCGGCCCCGGCCCGGTCCCGAACCGCTGCAACGGCGTCGGCACCGGCGAGAACGTGTTGGTCTCGTGCTTCATCATCGCGATCAACAGGCGCATGATCGCCTCCATAAGGTTCTGAGAGAGACGATAGCCATCGCGGGAGAGAAGCGCCATGCACCGCAGCACCGACCGCATCCTGACGACCCATGTCGGCAGCCTGCCGCGCCCGGCCGACCTCTACGCGATGATCGAGGCAAAGCAGGAAGGGGGCGCGATCGATGAGGCCGCGTTCGGTGCACGGGTCAAATTGGCGGTCGCCGAAATCGTCAAGCGTCAAGCCAATGCCGGCATCGACATCGTCGCCGACGGCGAGATGGGCCGGGTCGGCTTCATCCCCTATGTCAACGAGCGTCTGACGGGCATCGAGCCGAGCCCTGGCGAGATCGCCTCGTATTGGAACGAGTTCACGTGAATACAAGGCGTTCCCCGAGTTCTACGCCTGGGCGCAGAGCCAGGCCGGCGCCGCCGGCCGCGCCGGCCGCACGCGCTGGATGTGCACCGGCCCGGTCTCGTACAAGGGCCACGCCGCGCTCGCCGCCGACATCGCCAATCTCAAGGCGGCGATGAGCGGACTGCCAAAGGGACTTGGCGTCGTCGAGGCATTCATGCCGGCGGTGTCGCCGGCCAATCTGGTGAACTGGAACCGCAATCTCTTCTACAAGACGGAAGAGGAATATCTCTACGCGGTCGCTGACGCGCTGCGCGCGGAATATCAGGCGGTTATCGATGCAGGTCTGATCCTGCAAATCGACGACCCGCTGCTAAGCTCCTATTACGTCATGCACCCCGAGGTGAGCCTCGCCGGCTGGCGCGAGTGGGCCGGGACGCGCGTTGCGGCGCTCAACCATGCGCTGCGCGGCCTGCCGCAGGACCGCATCCGCCACCACACCTGCTACAGCATCAATATCGGGCCGCGCGTCCACGATCTCGAACTGAAGCACATCGTCGAGACGCTCTTATCGATCGACGCCGGCGCCTATTCCTTCGAGGCCGCCAACCCGCGCCACGAGCACGAATGGCGCGTGTGGGAACATGTGAAGCTGCCGGAGGGCAAGGCGCTCATCCCCGGCGTCATCACCCATTCCTCGAACATCGTCGAACATGAAGAGTTGGTGGCCGAGCGCATCGGTCGCTTCGCCAAGGTGGTCGGCAAGGAAAACGTCATCGCCGGCGCCGATTGCGGCTTCGCCAGCTTCGCCGCGACCTGCGAGGTTCACCCGAGCGTCGTTTGGGTCAAGCTCGCCGCGCTCGCCCAAGGCGCGCGCATTGCCAGCAAGGAATTGTGGAGGTAGCGACTTTACTGCGGCGATCGCTTCAGCTCGACGTCATACGTGCAGTAGAGGCTCCATACCTGCCCGGAGAAACCACCGCCGACGATCCGGCCGGACAGAGCGACCCCGCCGGCAGGCTCGGGAGAGCTGCCGGAAACATCGCCATCGGCCGTGACGGAGCCGCTGACCTGTCCCTGATAGGTCGGGTTGAACGTGTACGTCGCGACACTGCCCTTTACGGTCATGCGCCGCTTGAACGGCCCCTTGAGGCATTGCGAATAGTTGGCGACGGGACCGCCCTCGATGAGCCGCTGCGTACCGACATAGACCCCGTCATAATGCGTCGATTGCGCACCCGCGGGGCTTGAGGCTGAGGCCAGCATCAGGGCGGCCATTCCCAGTCGACTAAATTGACCCCTCGCCGGTCCCCAATGTTCGTTCATCGCCCGCCCACGCTCTCCCTTTCCAGGAGGCTAGCAGCGGCAATCGGGAGCGTCGACCCTAACGGGCCGCCGCTGTTTAGCTCCAGGCGAAAAGCTTCCGCCACAGCGCGCCCGCCCAGCCGTTCTGGCTGGTCGCGGCATAATCGTTCCAGCGCACGCTGGCCGCGACTGCTTCCGCGCGCGGCAGCGCCGCCTTTCCGGAGAGCACGTTCGTCCGCGTCCGGTGCAGCACGGCGATCACATCGCCCCGCATGGTCTGCGGGTGGTCGTTGAACGACTCGATGCAGCAGAATTCCCGCCCTGTTACCTCCGCGGCCGCCTTGAGAATGATCGGTTCAAAGACTTCGGCGATGCCGTGGACGTTGAGCACTTCCTTGAGGCAATAACGGCCGTTCGGGGTTCGATAGGTGTGCTTGACCCATTGGCCCGGGGTCTCCATGAGCTCGACGACCTGATCGAATTTTGCCAGATAGTTGAAAGGCGTCTCTATTCCGTCGAACGGCATGTGTGCCTCCAACCTTCGATGAGATGCATCACGGAAACGCGGCACTCCGGCTGGGGTTCCAGCTAGAGGCGGCATCGTGATCCGTGCGACACTTCGCATCAGGGAAGGACGCGCGACATGCAATTCGGATATTTCACGCTCAGCGACAACCACTACGACAACAACCCGCGCGACGCGAACCGCTTTATCGCCGACATCCTCGACGAGGCGGTCTATGCGGAGGAGGTCGGGCTCAATTCGGCGTGGATCGGCGAGCATCATTTCTCGACGCTGGGCGTACTTTCCTGCCCCGACCTCGTGCTCGCCCAGGTCGCCGCGCGGACGAGAAAAATTCGCCTCGCGCCCGCGGTTTCAGTGTTGCCGCTGCACCACCCGATCCGCGTCGCCGAGCAATGGGCGACGCTCGACCTGTTGTCCGGCGGACGCGTCGATTTCGCCGCCGGACGCGGTTACGACCGGCGCGAGTACGCCCCGTTCGACGTGCCGTTCGACGACAACCAGTCGCTGTTCGAGGAGGGCATGGAAGTCGTCCGCCGGCTGTGGTCGAGCGCGGCGCCGTTGACCCATCATGGCCGCCACTATCACTTCGACAATATCGCGATCACGCCGCAGCCGGTGCAGCGGCCGATCCCGGCCTATGTCGCTTCGTTCTCCAAGCCGTCGATCGAGCTGGCCGCGCGGCTCGGCTGTCATTTGATCGTCGCGCCGTTCGCCGCGGCAATGACCTTTGGCGGCATGCGCCAGGTCCACGACCTTTACGCCGAGACCTGCGAGCGCCACGGCAACCGGCCCGGCCGGTTGATGTGCAGCTACTTCCTGCACTTCGCCGACACGCCGCAAGAGGAGGCGGCAGCCCGCGCCCGGCAGGTGCGCTATTACAAGGAATGCCTGATCGCGGCGTTTCCCGGCGAACCGGCGACCGCGCCGCCGAGCTACCGCTATTTCGTCGAGATCGTCGACCGGCTGCACAAGGTGCGTCCGGAAGATCTGAGCGAGAACTCGGTGCTGATTGGCTCGCCCGCGCGCATCGCCGACACATTGCGGCGCGTCGCCGACGCCGGGGTCGCCGAAGTCATCCTTTACTTCAATGTCGGCCTGAAGCCGCACGCCCAGGTCAAGGACGAGATGGCCCGCTTCATGGCCGAAATCGCGCCGCACTTCGCCGGTTAGGGCAAAAAGTTACAGATTGTTTACGCTGTGTGACGCGGCTCACATACGCACGGCGCGAACGACCTTAAATTGCCGGCATGAAAAGAATGTCGGGAGGTGTTCCATGTCGCACGATTTGACTCGGTGGATCGAGGCCGCGGAAGCACGGCGGTTTAGCGAAGCGGTCATGTTCGAGCGCAGCGTCGGCGAGGGCGAGCGCCACTTCATGCATCTCGGCGACGTGATCGCCCATTTGCCGACATGGTTGCGCCTTGGCGTGAACCACGAGACGCTTGCGTCGATCGGCTGCCACACGGTCGTGCCTTTTCGCCGTCCCGCGGGTGGCCGCGACCACTAAAGGCTCCGCAGCGCGGCAGGGCGCTTCCCGCGCCGCGGGAATGGCGTTATGTCTCACCTTCTCGTCGATCATGGCGGGAAGAGGCGATGCCACTACCGGGCCCGAGCGAAAGACGCAAGGCATTTGAGGGCCACACTCTGTTCGGCAGGCTACCGCAAGCCGATCTCGACGCGCTGTTGCTGCACGCACGGGCGGAGCGCTATTCCGCCGGCCGGGTGATTTTCACCAAGGGGTCGCCAGGCCGCAGCATGATGGCGATCCTCAAGGGCAGCGTCCGGATCAGCACGCCGTCGCCCGCCGGCCCCGACATCGTGCTGACCATGCTGTCGGCGGGCGAGATTTTCGGCGAGATCGCGCTGCTCGACGGCGCGGACCGTACCGCCGACGCCACCGCGATCACCGATTGCGAGCTTCTGGTGCTCGATCACCGCGATTTCGTGCCGTTTCTCGAGCGTCGCGCCGATTTGTGCCTGTTGTTGTTGAAATTGCTGTGTCAGCGGTTGCGGCGGACCGATCAGCAGGTGCAGGAGGCGATGTTCGGCCGGCTCGACGGCCGCATCGCGATGGCGCTGATCCGCCTGGCGCAGGACGCGCCGCCCGCAGCATCCAACGCCGTCACGCTGCGCATCACGCAGCAGGAATTGGCGGGGATGGTCGGCGCCGCGCGCGAAAGCGTCAACAAGCAGCTCCACGTCTGGCAGAAGGAAGGGGTGCTGCGGCTCGGCAAGCGGCTTATCGAGATCGACGACCTCGACGCCCTCGAAGCGTTGTCATAGGCTTCCCGGATGGACCTGACCCAGCTGAAAGAAGCCGCGATCGAGGCGACGGCGCGGGCGCTGCAGGACAAGCTCGGCGTCGTTCCCGACGAAGACAGCGACGAGTGGGAAGACGAATACCGCCGGCAATTCACGCTGGCGAAGCAGCGCTACGGCGTGACCACCCCGACCGTCGCCCGCGCCACCGGTCCGGCGCTGCAGCTCCCGGAGCTGCGCGGCGATACCCAGGAGCTGGTGCATTGGGGCGAGCAGGTGCGCGTCGAGCGCTTGCGCGAGGTGACCGACGCGGCGCGGCGCGGCTGGATGGCCAAGACCTGGACCCGCGCCAAGCTCTGGGTCGACACCCGCGAGGTTCCGATCGCCACGCTGCTCCAGCGCACTCAGACGCAATACGACGAATGGCGCCGTCAGCAGGTCTCGGAGAAGTCGGCGCAGACCGCGGCCGCTCAGCAGAAGGCTGCCGCGATCGCCGCCCACCAGGCAAAGCTGCAAAAGGCGGGCGTCACCGAGGAGGGGCTCGTCGAGCTGATCGACGCCAGCGACCGCGTCAAGCCGGCGCCGCTCGGCGAAAAACTCGCCGAGCTCAAGGGCGCCGACCGCCATCTCCGCGTCTTCGCGACGAGCGATCCCAAGGCGTTGCTGGTCAAGGAAAAGAACCTCAAGGGCAATTTCGATTACGGGATCGAGCGCGACGACGGCCTCGTCGCCGATCTGAAGCTGTTCGCCTCGGCGCCCGCATAGCCATGCTGCAAGCCGAGACCATCCCGGTTATCGACCTTGGCCCCTATCTGGCCGGCGAAGCGGGCGCGCTCGACCGCGCCGCCATTGAGCTGCGCCATGCGCTGACCGAGATCGGCTTCTACGCGATCGTCAATCACGGCGTGCCGCAAGAGGTGATCCGCGCGGTCTCCGCCCAGGTCGCACGGTTTCACGCCCAGCCGCTCGACAAGAAGCTCGCGATCAAGATCGACAAGCATAATGTCGGCTATTTGCCGATGATGGGCGACACGCTGCGCACCTCGGTGGTCGAGACCGTCACCAAGCCCAATGTCAGCGAAGCGCTGTTTGTCGCCCGCGATCTGCCACCCGACCACCCGGATGTGATCGCCGGCCGCCGCTTCCGCAGCGCCAATCAGTGGCCGTCTGACCTGCCGGGTTTGCGTGAAACGATCGTCGACTATTGCGACACGCTCGAACGTCTCGTGCAAAAGCTGGTGCGCATCTACGCGCGGGCGCTTGACCTGCCCGCCGCCTATTTCGACGCCGCGTTCCAGGACTTTCAATACAAACTCCGGGCGACGCATTACCCGTCGCAGCCCGAGGCGCCGGAGGACGAATTCGGCATCGCGCCGCATACCGATACGAGCTTCCTGACCCTGCTCGCGCCGAACGAGGTGCCCGGCTTGTCGATCCGCACGCAGAGCGGTCGATGGATCGAGCCGTCCCCGCCCGCCGGCGCGTTCATGGTCAATGGTGGCCAATTGCTGTTGCGCTGGACCAACGACCGCTTCCTCGCGACCCCACACCGCGCGGTCAATCGCAGCGGCGGCGAGCGTTACGCGCTGGCCTTCTTCTGCGACGCCAATATCGACTGGCCGATCGCCGCGGTGCCGACCTGTGTCGGCCCCGACAACCCGCCCAAATACGAGACGACCTACTACACCGACTATATGATCCGCTATCAGGCGCGGACTTATAACGTGTTCGGCGACGAGCCCAAGGAGGCGGCGGAATGACGGCGCTGCGCGGTAGCTGCCTGTGCGGCGGCGTGCGTTTCGAGATCGCGGGCCCGCTGCTGCGCTCGTCGCATTGCCACTGCCGGCAGTGCCAGAAGGCGCAGGGCGCGCCGTTTCGTACGCGCATCCGCGTCGCCGCCGCCGATTTCCGCTTCACCGCCGGCGAGGAGCTCGTCACGTTCTACGAGTTCGACTCCGGGCACGCATCGCGGCTTCTGCAAGGTGTGCGGCGCGCCGGTGCTGGTCAAATTCGACGAGCGCTCGCGCAGCGCCCAGACCGATCCCGGCGCCGTCGGGCTGTACGGCATCGCCTTGGCGACGCTCGACGATGACCCCGGCATCCGGCCGGACGCGCACGCTTTTATTGTCGACAAGGCGCCGTGGTTCACGGTCACCGACGATCTGCCGCAATATCCCGCCCGCGTGCCCGGCCAGAACCAGCCGCACCCGCGATAGCCGCCAGGAACATCATGCCCCGCACCAATCGGCCGCGCATCGCGGTCCACGACATGACCGCGACCGAATGGGTTCCCTCGGGCCCGCCCGGCATCGAACAGCAGAACATCCGCAACGATCCCGGCGCGGGCCGCTGGTTCGGCGGCGTGCGTTTCGCGCCGCTGGCGCGCTCCGGCGTACACCGGCATTTGGGACCGGTGGGCAGTTACATGCTCTCGGGGTCGCTGATCGACCATGTGACGCGAATGACCGGCGGCCAGGCGGTGATCAACCTCACCGGCGCGGTGCATGATGTGATCTGCTACGACGCGTCGATGTTTATCTCGCGGGTGGATGGGCCGATCCTCTACCCGCGGGACAAGACGGGCGTGCTCAACGAGCTCGGCCGCGAGGCCGGCAATGCCGGCGAGTCGATCGATGCGACCGTTGGGGATCCGGCCGATATCTGCCTCGACATCGAGAACCTGCCCGAGCTGCCCGGCCCGGTCCCCGGCGTCACCCGCCGGATGCTGTTCGATTACGCCGACCAGCCGTGGCGGGCGCGTTATACCCAGCTGATCCTGGCGCCGGGAACGCAAGTGCCGGCGCACGTCACGACCGCGATGACCGATTTTTTTGTGATGGCTGGAGAGATCCGCGCCGGCGAGGAGGCGGCCGGCTCCGGCTGCTATGTGACGATCGACGCCGACACCGAGATGAGCCTGTGGAGCCAATACGGCGCGCGTGTGCTCGCCTGGGCGGACGGCCCGGTGCGCTGGCTCGACGCCGCAGTGCGCGGCGATCTCTACGGCTGGTGAGCCATCGTTCGGCGCGCGTGACGAATTGTGTCACGGCCGCCGATATCGATGACCCTCCGATTACAATTCTTCACCAAAATCCCACCTTCGGTACATCAGCCGCTTACAGTCGTCCTTTAAAAATCCCTCAACGATGCGGCGCGATGGCCGCCAAGAGTGGAGGGATTGGTGTCCGATTTTCATCTGCTGCTCGAAGAACAGATTCCGAAATTGATGCGCTATGCGACGGCGCTGACGCGTGACGCCGACGAGGCCGAGGAGCTGATCGCCGAGACGATCCGTGAGGCCCTCGCCGAACAGCGCCGCTGCCGCGGCAACCTCCGCGTCTGGCTCTTGACCCTCCTTCACGATCTACGCGGCAACCCGTTCCGCCGCTCGCTTGATGCCAGCGCGGCGCCGGTCTCCGACCCGAACGGACCGCTGACCCTTTCGCAGCTCGGTCGGGCGCTCGGCCAGCTGCCGGAGGAGCAGCGCGCCGCAATCCTGCTCATCGGCCTTGAAGGCCTCAGCTACAGCGAGACCGCCGCCGTGCTGCGCATCACCTCCAGCACAATGCGCTCGCGGCTGTCGCGTGGCCGCGCCGCGTTGCGCCGCGCGATGGGCGTGGAGGCCGCGCCGCGGGTCGCCCGCGCCGCCTGACAACACGGCCACCGCAATGCGCTCGGCGCTTGCCATGCGCTGAGCGCATTGCCGCTTGATACCCGGGCGGTATCGTTGCCGCTCCTGGATTTTCGGCGCATTGTTGCGAGCGGATCAAAGAAGGAACCCCGCAATGGTCGCCCAGCCGCAATCGACGCTCAGCAATTCGGGAAAACCGCAGGCGCTTTACGACAAGCTGGAAGAGCGGATTCTCGATCGCGACCAGAAGGGCGCGAGCGACGTCTATTACGACCTGGTCCGAGCCGGCCGGCCGATGACCGAGATCATCGCCGAGGGCGTGCGCATCCACGCACCCTATACGCACGTGCCCTATCACGAGCGGATCGACGACGGCTATGTGAACTTCGTCAACAACGACCATTGCCTGCTGTCGGCGCGTGCCGCTACGCAGCTGTCGAAGCTGGTTCCGGAGGATTGCGCCGCGCTGCCCTACGCGCAGACCGTCTGGTACATCCCGACCGGGCTCGACATCTGGAACCAGAAAATTCTAAAGGCGCCGGGCCATTACGCCCGCGCCCCCGGCTGGTCGATGCCGCCGGGCCCGCCGCCGATGCCGGAAGTCGCCTGGGCCGACCAGGAGCCGGAGCGTCTCGCCGGCCCACTGCAGGAGCGGCTCGATCATTGGATGACCTTGGTCCATCGCGGCCATGTGCTCGAAGCCTACCGCGTGTTCCTCGGGCTGATGGAGAACCCGGCCGAGCGCAAGGCGGTGCTGGCGCAGCTCGTCCACGCCGGGCTGATGGATGTGCAGGACCGCGCGCTGTACAACCGCTCCTACACGACCGGGCACAAGGCATTCCGTGCCCGCGCCACCGTCGATCTCGGCAACTATCTCGGCTGGGACGACGCGCATAACGTCGTCTATGCCGGCGCGCTCGACATCGCGGTCGGCCCGCGCTGGTACTCGACCTATGAGATGGCGTGCAACGCGGTGCAGATATTCCTCGAAGGCGCGACGATCTCGGCGATCCCCTATGGCGGCGTGACCAAGGCCGAAGAGGAAATCCTCGCCAACAAGGAGCCGCTGACCGCCAATGAGCAGCAGGCGTTCGAGAAGACGGTGATCCGCGACGCGGAGCCCGGCTATGTCGAGGCGCTGTCGGGCCTGCTCAAGGCCGGCAAGAGCCCGCGCCGCATCCTCGATGCGCTGCAGGTCGCCTCGGCGCAGGTCATCCTCGAGACACGCGGCGTCAACAATTTCTCGCTGCCGCAGCATTGCTTCGAATACCTGAACACGATGGCGTGGTACTTCGACAACTTCCAGCACAAGCAGCAATTGAAGCTGCTCTACACCGCGACGGCCTACCTCAACCGCGCGGCCTGGCATCAGAAGGGCATCAACGACGCCGAGCCAAACCAGCCGAAGGCCCCGGCCGGCGCGTCGAAGCTCTCGGGCGAGGAAATCCTCGACCGGCTCGACCAGGCGATGCTCGCGCTCGACGGCAAGGCAAGCGTCGACTGGACCAAGGCCTATCTCGACAACCACAAGGACCGCGGCCCGCTGGTGCGCCACCTCGCGCTGATGGCGGCGCGCATGGGCAACGACCCGCACAACCAGGAGATCGGCCAGGTCACGATCGAGGACTGGGCGAAGAACCAGGGTCACGACCGCGACCGGTTGCTGCTCGCCTGCGCGCACCACACCGCGGCGCACCGCAAATACGGCAACCCGCTCGACTGCGCCAATCGCTTTGGCGCGGCGATGGGCATCGCCCGGCTGCAGTAACCGATCACTCCCGGATGTCGTACCGCGCAAGCCGGTAGAGGCCGCTGAAAGGTGGGTCCCGGCCTTCGCCGGGACGACAAACATGCGGGCTAGGATAGCTACTCTGATGGCAGCGGCCGTCGTGATGGGCGGCACCGCACAGGCCGATGACCTGACGGCGCTTTACAGCGCGACGTGGGCCGGCTTGCCGGCCGCCAAGATCAGTCTCTCGCTGCACGATGGCGGCGGCGCCTATCGCGATCAGATCGCGATCGGCGCCGAGGGACTATCGTGGCTGGTGACGCATTTCCGCGGCACCGCCGTGGCGCAGGGGAAATTGGCCGCGAACGGCGCTCCCTCGCCCGTCGAATACAATTCCGACTACGATCTACACAAGCGCAAGAAGCGCGAGCTGCGGATGAAATTCGTCGCTCGCGACGGCGCGACCTTTGCCGAGCGCGGCCCCGGCGACACCAGCCGCAAGCCCGAGCTGGAAGAGCAGTTTCGTCGCAATGTGATCGATCCGTTAAGCGTCGTGACCCTGATCCGCGCCGCGGTGCGCCGCGGCGAGACCGCCTTCACGATCCCGGTCTATGACGGCGCGAGGCGCTTCAACGCCGAGGTGCGCGTGCGACCGCGCGATCCGCACGACCCCGGCATCCATTTGGCCTTGATGCTGCGCGCGATCGCCGGGTTCAAGGGCGAAAGCAGCGACGATCCAAAAGAGGACCCTGACGACGCGCCGCGGCCGGTTTCGCTCACCCTCTCGGATGACGGCAAGCTTATGCCGCTGTCGATGACCGTGAAAATCTGGTTTCTGCCGCTGACCGCGACGCTGGAGCGACTATGCACTCCCGGCGACACCTGCGCCTGGTAGGCTCAATGCCAGTGATGCGCGGCGCCGCCTTGGTAGGCACCTCCGTAATACGGCTGGCTATCGTAAAGCGAAGAGCTGTAAACGGCGGTGACATTATGCGGATGGTAGGGCACCGGCACCAAAATCGGCACGTCCGCCAACGTCGCCAGCGTCCGGTCCTGTGCTAGCGCCGGCCGCGCGGCCAGAGTGCCAAGCGAAAGCAGCGCGAGCGCCGCGAGGCGAAGGCGGGTGGTCCCGCCGCGTCTCCGGACGGACATCGTGATCTCCATGGTTCAGGGCGCGGCGGGGGATGGCCGCACTGAATGAACAACACGATGCCCGGATTAATTCCCTGTAACTGTAGAAATACTTGTTGCGTTCAGGTGGAATGTTCGGTGGTGGGATCAATCATCTTACGCACCTCGGTAATCTTAGTGGCCGGAAAGCCGCTGATCTCAGCGTGCTTTTTGATAATTGCCTCGTCCCTGGCGAGATAGACGCAAAACGTCTTGTCGGCAGCGACGAAGCTTTCGACCCATTGAATATCGGGGCCGAGCTCGCGCAGCACGCCGTTGGACTTCGCGGCGGCGCCGCGGAGTTGCTCGCGCTCCAGCGAACCGGCGCCGGGGATGTCGCGCTCGATGATGAATTTGCGCAGGGCCATTGTCGCCTCCAAGGAAAGTTGCTTAGCCAAAGTCTGCCCGATCGGGCCGTCGGGGCAAAGAGTTTCCCCCTCTTGACCCATACCGGGCAACCGGGTCAGTTTCGCGCAGCATCGCACGCGAGGATCGCATGGCCGAACCGCCCGCCTATGCCCGCCACCGCGAGGGCACCCAGCCGCCCTACCTTTATCCCGATTACGCCAGCACGGTCAAACGCGCGCCGACCCGGCCGCTCATCCGTTTCGAGCATACGCTGTCCGAAATTACCGCGCCGAGCTTTTCCGCCGGCTGGGTCGGGGCTGCCGCGACCGACCTCACCAAACAGCATAAGGGCGAACCGCTCGGCGAGCGGATCATCGTCACCGGCCGCATCCTCGACGAGAACGGCAAGGCGATCTCCAATACGCTGGTCGAGCTCTGGCAGTGCAACGCCGCCGGCCGCTACCACCACCCGGTCGACCAGCACGACGCGCCGCTCGACCCCAATTTCACCGGCGCCGGCCAGGCGGTCACGGACGACGACGGCCGCTATCGCTTCATGACGATCAAGCCCGGCGCCTATCCGTGGCGCAACGCGCCCAATGCCTGGCGCCCGGCGCATTTGCATTTCGGCGTATTTGGCGGCGGGTTCGTGACGCGCCTCATCACCCAGATGTATTTCCCCGGCGATCCGCTTCTGCAATACGACCCGATCTACCAGAGCACCGCCGACGAGGCAGCACGGGTGCGCCTGATCGCCGATTACGACCCCAATTTGAGCGAGCCCGAATGGGCGCTCGGCTACTCCTTCGACATGGTGTTGCGCGGCCGCGAGGCGACGCCGTTTGAGGCCAAAGCTCATGGCCACTAAGCTGATCCCGACGCCGGGGCAAACCGTCGGCCCGTTCTTCGCGCTCGGCCTCGACCGGCCGGAATGGGCCGACATGACGCGCGGCAAGCCCTCGGGCGATCGCATCGTCATCGAGGGCGAGGTGCGCGATGGCGACGGCGCGCCGGTGCCCGACGCAGTGATCGAGCTGTGGCAGGCCAACGCAGCCGGGCGTTACAACAGCCCGGCCGACGAGCAAACCGACAAACAGATCGACCCGAACTTCATCGGCTTCGGCCGTGCCGCCACCGACGGCCAAGGACGCTTCAAGATCACCACCGTCAAGCCCGGCGCGGTGCCCGGTCGTGGCAACGCGCTGCAAGCACCGCACATCAATGTCGCGTTCTTCGCCCGCGGGCTCCTGAAGCAGCTCTTCACCCGCATCTACTTCGCCGACGAGGCCGGCAACGCGAGTGATCCGCTGCTCTCCAGCATCGACGACGAAGGCGTTCGCAACACGCTGATCGCGCGCAAGGACGAGAGCGGCGCCTACCGCTTCGACTTCATCCTGCAGGGCAAGGACGAGACGGCGTTCCTTGATCTCTAGGATGAGGCGGGTCGGAGGACAGCGCTTGTTCAGCGGACGGCGTTGAGAAAGTTCCTCATTCTGAGAGGCTGACTTGAAATGAATTAAAAGTTTCCAATGGCCCGTTGACCAGCCGGTACGCTCGCCCTGGGCCCCCGCTTTCGCGGGGGAGATGATAATTGTTTGACTTGGGTGATTCCATTTTAAGTCCGACTCTGAGATGGTCCCACCGGGAACCCGGTGGGAGCCTCGAAGGACGCACCGTCGCCCTCTCCCTATCGCCCCAGCGTCTGCCCGCCATCGACCATGATCGTCTGGCCGGTCACCCAGCCGGCCAGCGACGACACGAGGAACGCCGCAACCCGCGCCACCTCCTCCGGATAGCCGAGTCGGCCGAACGGAATTCCGCGCAGGATCGAATTGTAGAGTTGCGGGTTGTCGGTCTTGCGCTTTTCCCAGCTGCCGCCGGGGAATTCGATCGAGCCGGGCGCGATGCAATTGACCCGAATGCGTTGCGGCGCGAGCGCAGCGGCACGGTTGCGCGTGTATTGGATGATTGCGGATTTGGCGACGCCGTAAGGCGTGCTGCGCACCGAAGGGTGAAACGCCGAGGTCGAGGAGATATTGAGGATGGCGGCGGCGTCGGACTTTTCGAGAAACGGCGTCGCCGCCCGCGTCGCCCGCACCGTCGCCATCAGGTCGACGGTCAGGCTCTTTTCCCAGCCCGCTTCATCGTCGGTGCTGCCGAAGCCGGAGGCGTTGTTGACCAGGATGTCGATGCCGCCGAGCGCTTCCGCGGCTTCGGCGATGTAGCGCGCGACTGCCTCGCCATCCGCGAGATCGCAGGTTGCCGCGTGCGCGGTGACGCGTTTCGGAGCGATTTCGGCTCGCGCCGCCTCCAGCGCCTCCGCGCCGCGCGCGCAAATCGAGACATGCGCGCCCGCCTCTGCAAAAGCCAGCGCGATCGCGCGCCCGATGCCGCGGCTGCCACCGGTGACGATGGCCCGCTTACCGCTCAGATCTATGTTCATGGTCCCGCTCCATTGCGAATCAATAGCAACTCCGTGATGCGATCGTGCCGGGATCGCCACGCACTGACCAGCGCGAAGCTGCGCTCCAATGCTCGTTGTTCTCGCAAAAAAAGAACGCTCCGGTTGCGTTTGGGGAGGCAACGCGTAAGATTCTGCATATCACGTCAATGGGGTGACAAATCTTGGGGCCTACGATGGAGCATGGCCGCGCTGAAGCGCGAGGACGCGGCGGACGCCCGTCGCGTCAGCAATCGGCGCAACTCGCCGACCGCATCCTCGACGTCGCGGAGAAGCTGTTTCTCGGTCACGGCTTCGGCGCCACCAGCATCGAGGCCGTCGCCAAGCACGCCGGCATCTCGAAACGCACCTTCTACCATCGTTTTCCCGGCAAGGAGCGGTTGTTCGAGGCGGTGGTGCGGCGTCTCATCGAACGCTGGCTGCCGCCCTTAGATGCAACGATGTTGGCGTCGCCCGACCTCGCGGATGGGCTGCGCCGAACCGCCGAGCAGATGTTGCGCATCGCCCTGACCCCGGAAGGCTTGGCGCTGCACCGACTCGTTATCCACGAGGCGGAGCGTTTTCCCGGCCTCGCCCGCATCATGTACGAACTGGGCGCGGCCAACGGCATCGAGCGCATCGCCAGCCAGCTCGAGCCGCGCATCCGTAGCGGCGAGCTGCGCCCGATGGACCCGCGCTTCGCGGCCGAGCAATTCATCTTCGGCGTGGTGACCGCACCGCAGCGCCGCGCACTCGGGTTGGGCCCGCCACTCAGCTCCGCCGAGATTTCGGCCCATGCCGGCAACGCCGTGACGCTGTTCCTCGAGGGGATTCGCGCGCGGTAGACGGCAATAGGCCGTGCGTGGTTCGACACGCCGGCTCCTCGCCATGACGTAAATAGTGCATGACCTCAAAGAAAAGCCGTCATCCGAGAGGCCGACCTGAAATGGATTCGACGTTTCCGAATGAGCTGGATTTCTCCATCTTTCCCGTGAAAGCGGGAACCCAGTGCGAGCGACGAGGCTGAGGCTAGTCCCCGGCGATCCACCGGGCTTCTACCAGCTACGCCAAGATGAGCCAGAGCGGCGGGTGCCGTTACCGGGGCACAGTTTGCCACCGCGCCCTTTTGCGCTCAGCTCGAAAATATTGGCCAGTAGAAATTATTGAACACCCAGGCCAAAACAATAAACGTTCCGCCGAGGATCACAATATTGAATATCGTTTTGGAAGACATTGCATGTCTCCGCACGAGAGAGCTATGTCCGCAGCATGGGGTGGCGATGCTTAATAAAATATGAACTGCTTAAGTGGCTTGAAGTAGCCCACGACCCATCAGCGCCCTGCCCGCCGGCCGCGACGAAGGCTGCCTGTGCTCGATCCGGCGCGGGACATCACTCGACGCCAAACTTTCGGAAGTCGTAGCCAGGGCGAAGTACGTTAATAGTGCCTGCGGCGATAGCGCCTGTGATGATGGTAATAATAATACCCGGCCCCATAGTACGGGTAATAATAACCACCATAATAGTACGGACTTCCGTAATAATAAGGGCCGCCAACCGCATAAAATGGCGCAGTAGCAATCGTCGCCGCGGTACCGACTGCCGCCCCAGCGATGCAAAAGGGCCACGCCAATGGAAAGGAACAGTCTGCCCTAGCACTTAGCAGGGGAACCGCGGCGAGGCCTGCGGCAAACAGGGCTGCTCTCGCAATCCGCATTTCGCGTCTCCTTAAGGGTTCCGATAGGAGAAACATCTCGACCGTGAACCTACGCTCCTGCCCGCTGAGATGTCGTCCCCCGCTGAGATGTCGTCCCTAGATACTTGGCCACAACGTCGAGCAATTCCGCCGGGCGCAGCGGCTTCAGCAAAATGTCGTAACGGTCGAATGCGCCATACGGCAGGGTGAAGGCGTAGCCAGTCAGGATGAGTGCTTTTGCCCGGCGATTCTCACGCGTTTCGTCGGCGACGTTAAACCCCGTACCATCAGGAAGCTTGGCGTCCGCAATGACAAGATCGTAGGAGAAGCGGCTCAATAAATCGAGCGCCTGCGCTTCGGTGCCGGCAGCGTCGATCTCATAGCTTGCGTCGAATAAAACGTGCTCCATCATCGTCCGCACGTCCCTGTCGTCTTCAACTAGAAGTATACGGGCCGCATGGGACATGACACGCTCCTTCCCAAGGCAGCAACGCCGCCCCGAGCGTTCGGTTCCGAACAAGACCTATCGACCACCTTCCAGGCGACAGCCGACAAAGCTCTTAGCCATTGACCCGCCGTTACGCCGCCCTGGCCCCCGGCTTCGCGGGGGAGACGATAATTGTTGACTGGGTTGATTTCATTTTGACTCCGACTCTGAGGAGGCGCACAGCGCTGTCTCGAAGGACGGAGGGTCGTCACCCCGCCTAGAATTGTCAGCCGATCGCACAGTTCCGATATAGTCCCTGCCGGCGAATTTGTGAGGCGGCGAATGCAAGGCACCCCGATGTCACCGCAACAGCAGGAGCAGGGCCTCGGCACGTGGCTCCGTTTCTGGATCCAGTTTGTCGTGCTCGCCGTGCTGGCGATCCTCGGCCTCTATATCGGCAGCGACGGCGCTTCCGGCGACTATGCGACCGGGCTAATGCTGACGGCGGGTGCCGTGCTCCTCGCCTTCCTGCGATTGAAAGCGCACTTCGACGGCGTCGGCGACGACTGGACGAGTTTCCTCCTTGTCGACAGACCGGGGCAGCTCGTGGTCGTGATCCCGCTCTTTACGGTGCTCGCGCTTGCCGGGTTGTTCATGGGCGCGGGCGCGCCGGACAGCCTGCAAGGCGCCGGGGTCGCGCTGTTCGTGGTCAGCGGCCTCGTCATCTTCCTCAGCCTGAAACGGGTGTTCGATCGCCTCGATTCCGGGCGCTGATGCCCACGGTTCTCTCTATTCAGTCGCGCGTCGCTTACGGCCATGTCGGCAACGCCGCCGCGGTTTTTCCGCTGCAATGCCTCGGCATCGAGGCTTGGGCACTCGATACGGTGGCGTTCTCGAACCATACCGGGCATGGGCGATGGCGGGGCGACGTGGTCGCGCCCGAGACGGTGGCGACCCTGTTCGAGGGCATCGCCGATCTCGGTGTGCTGCCGAGCATCGACGCGGTGCTGTCGGGTTATATCGGCACGACGGAGACGGGCGCGGTGCTGCTCGACATTGTCGGCCGCGTCAAAGCGGCGAACCCGCACGCCTTGTTCTGCTGCGATCCGGTGATCGGCGACACCGACACAGGCTCCTATGTGCGCCAGGGCGTGGCCGAGTTCTTCCGCGACGCGGCATTGGCCACGGCTGATATCGTCACCCCCAACCGCTTCGAGCTCGAATATCTGACCGGGCGCGCAGTCGGCGAGCTGCGCGAGGCGGCGGAAGCCGCCGCCGCACTGCGCGCGCACGGGCCCGAGACCGTGCTGCTCACCAGTCTCAGCCTCGTCCCCAACCACCTGACGATGCTGGCGAGTGGCGGCGCCGGCGCCTGGGCGGTCGAGACGCCGCGTCTGCCGGTCGAGCTCAACGGCTGCGGCGATGTGACGGCGGCGCTGTTCCTCGGCCATCTGCTGCAAGGCGCGAGCCTCGCCGACGCACTGAGCCGAACGGCCGCGTCGATGTTCGCGGTGATAGAAACGACGGTACGGCTCGGCCGCTACGAGCTGGCGCTCGTCGCCGCGCGCGAAGAGCTCGCGCGGCCGAGTCGGGTATTCAAGGCGCGGCGGTTATAGCCGGCAAATCAACGGTTGCCGGGCGGGTTGTCGTCCCGACCAAACCGCGGATTGCCGGGTTTCACGAGCATGTCCTTTGTCGAGTCCGACCCGCCGTCTATTTCCAGGATCGTCTGCTTGACCAAGCCGGCAACATAAGCGCGGGCCGCCGCCATAAACTGCGCCTCAAGCGCCGAAAGCTCTGACTGATCCATGAGCGCTCCTTCGCCGACCCAATCGTCGGCCGAGAGCAAATACGCAGCGCCGCCGCGCGCAGCTGCATAAGCCCTACCACGGCGATTTATGTTTGTTTTAATTCGAGCTATCGGTGCGAACCGCTCCACCCTTACGTCGGAGGCGGTACAGCACATGGCGGACCAGAGGATGCCCCTCCGGCACGCGTGGATGGTCGAAATCGCCATCGACGTCGCGCGTCATGCCGAGCCGCTCCATGACCCGGCGCGAGCGTTGATTGCCAACGACGGTGATGGCGACGATCTCGTCGAGCCGGAGCCGGAAGAACCCATCTTCGACCGCAGCGCGCGCCGCCTCCAGCGCATATCCCTTGCCCCAGTAAGGCCGCGCCAGCCGCCATGCCGCTTCGATCGCCGGCCCGGCCGGCACCAAAGGATGAAGGTCGCTCAACCCGACCACGCCGATAAACGGCGCCTCGCCCGGCAGCTCGACGACAAATTGGCCGAAGCCGTGCTCGGCCCAGCGCTGCCGCGCTCGCGCGACCCACTGCTCGTCCGGGGGCAGCAAAAATTCGGTGAGACCGGGGTCGGCCGACATCGCCGCGAACGGTTCGTAGTCATCGTCGCGCCATTGGCGCAGCAGGAGGCGCGGCGTGCGCAGGGCGATCGCCATCGCTATTTCTTGGGGGCGCCGCGGCCCATTTGCGCGAAGAACATCTCCTGCAACTGTTCCCAGCCCTTGATCCCGGCGGGGAGCCAGGTCTTCATCATCGCCTCAGGGTCGAGCGCCTTGAGGTTGGCACGCATCCGCTCTTCGAGCTCGGCCATCAGCCGCTCCTGCATCGGCTTCACCTCGGGCAGGCCGAAAAAGTCGCGCAGCTCCTCGGGCGTACAATCGATGTCGAATTTGAGTTTCATCAGATCGGCTCCTAGGATCGAGC
Source organism: uncultured Alphaproteobacteria bacterium (assembly GCA_963712835.1). Classification (GTDB taxonomy): domain Bacteria; phylum Pseudomonadota; class Alphaproteobacteria; order ATCC43930; family CGMCC-115725; genus DATARH01. The sequence goes on from CAVQJJ010000008.1 coordinate 78,371, forward strand.
CGATTATAGAGGATCACGCGATGGCCGTCGAAATCCCGTTCCGCCGCGACTTCGCCTTCGAATACGGCAAGCTGGAGCCAGTGGCGCCCGGCATCCGCCGCATCGTCGCCAACAATCCCGGGCCCTTCACGTTTCGCGGGACCGGCACGTATGTCGTCGGCGAGGGCGAGGTCGCGGTGATCGACCCGGGCCCCGATCTCGCCGAGCATGTCGAGGCGCTGCTCACGGGACTGGCCGGTGAACGGATCACTCATATCCTCATCACCCACACGCATCGCGACCATTCGCCGGCCGCCGCCGCGGTCAAGGCCGCGACGCGCGCGCCGACCTACGGGTTCGGGCCGCATGGCGGTACGCGCGGCATACCGGGCATTGAAGAGGGCGGTGACTGGGATTTCGCGCCCGATGTCGTCGTCAAAGACGGCGACGAGATCGCCGGCTCCGGCTGGCGGTTTGAGGCGGTGCACACGCCCGGGCACACCTCGAACCATCTCTGCTTCGCGCTGCCAGACCGAGGCGTTCTGTTCAGCGGCGATCATGTGATGGGGTGGTCGACCAGCGTCATCGCCCCGCCGGACGGCGATATGGCGGCCTATATGGCATCGCTCGGCAAGCTGCTGGAGCGAAGCGACGCGGTCTACTGGCCGACGCACGGCCCGGCGATCACCGAGCCCAAGGAGCATGTGCGTGCCTTCATCGCCCACCGGCGCGAACGCGAAGCGGGAGTGATCGCCTGTCTCGAAGCTGGGATCGGACAAATCGACGCAATGGTCGAGCGGCTCTATGTCGGGCTCAACCCAAACCTCAAACGCGCCGCCGGACGGTCGGTGCTGGCGCATCTCATTGATTTGATCGGCCGCAACGCGGTTTTGTACGAAGGCACGCCGACGGCGGACGCAACCTATCGGCTCGCGCGGCGTTGACGGATTCGCGGATCGAGCTTAGCGCGCGGGCGTTGAGCCGCCGCGGGGAACCGCGTGAACCACCAAGCGTACAATTACTAGTAAGAGTCACGATATAGCCGCTTTAGTCGAAACGGCCGAAGTGCTATGTCCACTGTCATTCGTTCCGTCTCATCGCGCTGCTCAGCAAGGGAGAATCTCCGTGGGTAATACAATTCGGCTAACTGCCATCGCCGGCGTCTTGGCGCTTGTCGGCGCCTGCTCGAGTCCGCCACCGCCGCAGCCGGCTCCGATGGTGCCCGCGCCGGCCCCGCCGCCGCCGACCGAGCAGCCGTACACCGTGCCGCCCGCGCCGCCGCCGGTCGCGATGCATCATCACTATCGTCACCGGCATTACGTGCACCACGTCTATCACCACCACGTCGTGCATCATCATGTCGTACATCATGTCGTGCATCACGGGGCTCCGGCTTCGGCGGCTCCTGGCCCCTCTTCGGGCCCTGGCCCGATGCCCGCGCCTGCTCCGGCCCCAGCCCCGGCTCCCGCGCCGATGCCCGCGCCTGCGGCCCCGGGTCCTGGCCACTAAGCAATAGACGCGTCCAAGGCGCAGACGCAGCGAGCGCGGCCTCACGGTCGCGCTCGCTTTCTTTATCATGCTGACTGAAGCGACGCGGCGATCGCGACGCCCCGGTCGAGCGATCAGCTACAGCAGGGTGATGCCGACGGCTTCGGGGCCCTTGCGGCCCTCGGCGATGTCGACCATCACCCGCTGGCCTTCGTCGAGCCCGGTCAGGCCCGCGCGCTGCAACGCGCTCGCGTGCACAAACACGTCCTTGCCGCCGCCGTCGCGCACGATAAACCCAAACCCCTTCGTCACGTTGTACCACTTCACCGTCCCCTGCTCCTGCGAGGACGCCACCAGCGGCTGGTCGTAGCCACCCCCGCCGCCAGGCCGCGGACCCGAACGCGCCGGGCGCGCCGGCGCCGCCGTCGAGCTGTCGACGTTCAGCACCTCCGTCACCTGCGGGCCGCGCTGGCCCGGCGCCACCCGCACCTCGAGCGTCTCTCCCGTCTCAACCTGCTGAACCCCGATCCGGCCCAACACGCTCGCGTGCAGAAATGCATCGCCGCCGCCATCCGCAAGCTCGACAAAGCCAAACCCGCGGTCGCCGCGAAACCACTTCACAACCGCCTTCACCGGTGGGCCGGACGGTTGCTCCTCAAACCGCGGGCCGGAACTGAAGCGCGGCGCCGAGCCGTAACCGCCGCCCCCACCCCCGCCGCCGCCGTAATCACGGCCGCCGCCGCCGCCAAAATCATCGTCAAACTCGCGCCGCCGCCCACGATCGCGATGCCCTCTCCCGTTTTCCACGACCCAAATTCCCGATCTCAAGCCCGAGGCCAAGTACCCCAATGGGCATCATAAGCAGATTTTATCCACCGAGAAAACGTGGATGCGAAGCAAGTTGAAACAACTTTGCTGAATCGGCGAGCGCGGTGCCGGTTAGCGCTTCGTTCCGACCGCACGGCCGACCCAATCCGGGCGAGGCAGCGCCGCGTGTGCCGCGGCGGCTGCATGAACCCGCGCGCGAAGCTCGGGCGGAAACGGACAGACGCGCCGCGCCTTGAGGTCGACATGGAGGAACAACAGCTCCTGCGTCGCCGCGCGCTCGCCATTGTCGAGCCGGAACATCTCGTGCGCGAGGTGCAGCCGCTTGTCGTCGGCAAAGAGGATCTGGATCGCGACCCGCACCTTGTCGCCGACCAGCAGCTCGCGCTCGTAGCAGTTATGCGTCTCGGTGACGAAGGTGCCGAGATCGGTGCGCCGGCGATAGGCGAGCCCGAGATCGAGCCCGTCGAACATCATGTCGGTCGCGTAGTCGAACAGCACCGTGTAATAGGCGAGGTTCATATGCCCGTTATGGTCGATCCACTCGGGTCTCACCTCGCCGCGAAAGCGGTCGTACGGGGCGGGAAAGCTCAACGGCCTCCCCACAACCGCTTCGACGCGATCGCCGCGCCATCGGCCATCGCCTTCAGTTTCTTGAACGAGATGTCGGGGTCGAGCTTGCCGTAGCCGGCGAAGGTGCCGAAGCCGCAATCGCTGCCGGCGATCACCCGCTCGCGGCCGACAATGTCGGCGAAGCGGCAGATGCGCTCGGCGACGAGTTCGGGATGCTCGACATAATTGGTCGAGGTGTCGAGCACGCCGGGTATGAGGATTTTGTCGTCGGGCAGCTTCACCTCGTCCTTCCACACCGCCCATTCATGCGCGTGACGCGGGTTGGCGGCCTCGACGACCAGCGCCATCGGTTTCGCCTTGACGAGGATCGGCGCGACCTTGCGGAAATCGATGTCGTGGTCGTGCGGCCCTTCGTAATTCCCCCAGCAGATGTGGATGCGGCTCATTTCGGCGGGCACGTTTCTGAGCGCGTGGTTCAGCACTTCAACATGGAACGCCGCCCGCTTGAGGAAGTTGGTCTCGTTCAAGTCCTGAAAACTCGTATGCCGCGCCATCGCGAGATCGGGGCAATCGAGCTGCAGCACAAAGCCGGCGCCGACGATCGCCTCATATTCCTCCTGCATCGCGGCGGCGACAGCCTCGACATAAGCCTCATGCGAGGGGTAGTGCCGGTTGCTCTGGAACACCGGCACGAGACCCGGCGACGCCGCGGTCATGAACACATCGGCGACTGACACCTGCGCGGCCGCCGCCTTGAGGTTGGCGATGTCCTGCTGCAGCGGCTCGCGGTCGCGCCACTCGATCGGCCCGACGCAGACAGCGCGGCGCGCGACGTTCTCGCCAGTCATCCGCGCGTACGCGGCGTTGAAATTGGGGTATGGCCCGGTGTCGAGGCGCGGCTTTGCCGGCTCGTGGCCGGCGAAACCCGTGAGCCGGTCAGCGATATAGGTCGAATACCCCGGCTTCGACATCTCGCCGTCATCGACGATGTCGACGCCGGTCTCGGCCTGGCGGCGCACGATGTCGGCGACCGCCTGCTTGACGGCACGGTCGAGCGCGGCCTTGTCGTAAGGCTCACCTTTGTCCTTCTTGACCAGAAGCTCACGCAGCGCCGCCGGCCGCGGCAAGCTGCCGACATGGGTCGTGAGGATACGGTCGGTGCTGGTTTTCATGAGTTCCCTCCTGATATTAGCGCCGCTTCCCGGCTTTCGCGAAGGCCGGGGAGCGGTCGCAAGAAATTCCAGCGATCGTCATTGCGAGCCGCCCGTAGAAGGCGCGGCAATCTCCTGCCCCTCGGCCACCTTGGCGGGAGGTTGCTTCGTCGCTACGCTCCTTGCAATGACGCAAGGAGATTGCCATGGCCAATGACGTGCTGAGTGCCGCTTTATCGCCGGTCGTCGAGACCGTCTCGGGCAAAATCCGCGGTGCGGTCGCAGGCGGCGTTCACGCCTTCAAGGGAATCCAATACGCTGCTTCGACCGGTGGCAAGAATCGGTTCCGGCCGCCGCAGCCGGCCAGCGCATGGGCCGGGGTGCGCGACGCGCTCGCCTATCACGGCAAGGCGCCGCAGTCGCCGGCGCAGGTCAAGCGCCGCTCCGAGATGGACGGCATACTCGGCCCGCTCGACACCACCCCGGAAACCGAGGATTGCCTGACCCTCAACATCTGGACGCCCGGCCTCGCGGGCAAGCGGCCGGTCATGGTGTGGCTGCATGGCGGCGCCTTTGCCTATGGCTCGGGGAATCGCGCGGTCACCGACGGCGCCAACCTCGCGCGGCGCGGCGATGTCGTGGTGGTCAGCGTTAATCACCGCCTCAACATCTGCGGCTATCTGCACCTTGAGGACATTGGCGGCGAGCGTTTCGCCGGCTCGGGCAATGCCGGCTCGCTCGACATGGTGCGGGCGCTCGAATGGGTGCGCGACAACATCGCGGCGTTTGGCGGCGATCCCGATTGCGTCACGGTCTTTGGCGAATCGGGCGGCGGCGGAAAGGTCAGCGCGCTGCTGACGATGCCGACCGCGAAAGGCCTTTTCCACCGCGCGGTGATCCAGTCCGGTGCGGCGGTGCGATTCACTACTCGCGAGCGCGCCAATGCGCTGGCGGAGGCTGTCGTCAAACAGCTTGGCGGCGTCGACAAGGTGCAGGACGCGCCGCTATCGGCGCTGCTTGGCGCGATCGTCCCGGCGTCGAAAACGGCCGGTCCGCGCGCCTTCCCGCTGCTCGACCGCTACGATTTCGGCCCGGTCGTCGACGGTAAAGTGGTGACCCAGCACCCGGCGGAGCCGATGACCTCGCCGCTCGGCGACGACATCCCGCTGATGATCGGCGGCACCGCGCAGGAAGCGGCGCTGTTCCTTGACGACGACGCGGTGTGGCATCGCACCCTGACCGACGCCGAATTGCGCGAGCGGGTTGCTGCGGTCGCCGGCGCGGATGCCGACGCGGCGTTGGCGATCTATCGCGACCGCCTGCCCGGCGCGAGCCCCGGCGACCGGCTGATCGCGGCGCTCACCGGCTCGAATTTCTCGGTGCGCACCTGGCTTTACGCCGAGCGCCGCGCCGCGACGGCCCAGGGAAATAAGGCCGCGCCGGTCCACCATTATTCACTCGATTGGTCGTCGCCCTTTGCCGGCGGTCGCATGGGCGCGCACCACGCGATGGATCTGCCGTTCGTGTTCGACACGACCGATGTGCCGCTCACCACCAGGGGCGCCGACGGCGCGCCCGAGTTGGCCGCGACGATGTCCGCGACTTGGGCGACGTTCGCCCGCACCGGCAAGCCCGACAATCCGGCGATCCCGGCCTGGCCGGCCTATACCGCGGAAACCCGCGCGACGATGGTGTTCGACACGCGCTGCCGCGTCGTCAACGACCCGCTTGCTGACGCGCGCGAACTGTGGACGAAGGTGGCGACCCGGGCGTAATCGTCATTGCGAGCGCAGCGAAGCAATCTCCGTCCGCCTTGGCCCTCTGCGGACGGAGATTGCCGCGTCGTGCTGCGCACTCCTCGCAATGACGCTTTGCGTCACCGCGCCTGAAACTGGGTCTTGCCGAAATAGACCTCGCGCTCGGCGTCGGTGATCGCTTTCTCATCGCGCGCTGCCGCGAGCACGTGAAGGCCGCGCTGCACTGCCGGCCGCGCGTCGACCGCGTCGAACCAGCGCTTTACATGCGGGAACTCGCCGAGATCGATATAGCCGCGCTGGTCAAAGCGCGGGGACGGGTCGGAGGCGGTGCGCAGCCAGGGGAAGGTGATGATATCGGCCATGCTGTATTCGTCCCCGGCAAGCCATTGCGTCTCGCCCAGCCGCGTGTTCAGCACTCGGGTCAGCCGCTTCGCCTCGTTGCCGTAGCGCTCGATGGCATAAGGGATTTTCTCGGGGGCGTAGGCGCCGAAATGGTTCCACTGCCCGAACATCGGGCCGACGCCGCCCATCTGGAACATCATCCATTCGAGGCACTTGTAGTGGCCGATCGGGTCTTTCGGGATTAGCTTGCCGCCGGCCTTGTCCGACAAGTAGACCATGATCGCCGCCAATTCGAAGAGCGTGAAGGACTTGCCGCCCGGCCCGTCGGTGTCGACCAAAGCCGGTATGCGGTGGTTGGGGGTGATCTTGAGGAACTCGGGCTTGAACTGGTCGCCGGCGCCGATATTGACGGCGATGATCTTGTATTCCAGGCCCAGCTCCTCGAGCGCGATATGCACCTTCTGACCGTTCGGGGTCGGCCACGACCAGACTTCGAGCATCGGGGTTCCTCCGGATTGAGAGCGGAATTTGTGGCTCAGCTTACCTGATCTGCTCGTGACCGAGGACCGAGGCCGAGCGGCAACTGTCGCAATGGCAATGCACGACCCATTCGGGTGCGCCGCGGAATTCGTAGCGGATCGCGCCGCACAGGCAGCGTCCGGTGGTGATGTTGAGCTCAGTCATCCGCTACGTCCTGTTCACGAGGCACTGCAACCAGCCGCGCCACGCCGCAGCGCAGCCGTTCCTCGAGATGGCCAAAGCCAAGCTTCCGGTAAAAGCCGCGCGGCGATGATCGGTGATCTTAGAAAAATCGCCGCATTCGGGAAATACCCGCCGCTGAGAGTAGGCAGATCATCGGCCAAGGAGCTATGGCAGGCTCGACGCCACCGATTACGGCATCGGGATCGCGAACCTAGACGAATCGGACATCATCGAGCTGCATCACCAGATTTTGATCGGTGCCTGGAAGCTGGTCTTCGGCCGCGACTACTGGCTTCCGCGCCGCTCTGGCATTTCAGCCCCATGGACGCTAACACGATTACGCGACACGAACGGTGGTAATCGTCGCATTGTTTCTTGAGAACTTTGTCTCCCCTCGCTAAGGGGGACCATGGATTTGCCTGAGAAAGACGTCCTCGTCGTGGACGACGAAGCCGGGGTGCGCGAAGTCCTCGCGGGGATTTTGCAGGACGCGGGCTACGTCGTTGACGCGGCCGCGACATTGGCCGAAGCGAAGCAGCTTATCAGTGAATATCGGTATGGCGTTGTTCTGGCGGACTGGCGCTTGCCGGACGGTGATGGTTCCGTCGTCGCCAATCTCGCGACGGCGGCGGGGTCCTATGCGTTCGTCATGAGCGGCTATCTGGCAAGGATGCTGCCGGGCAGCGTCGATGCGCGGCAGACGCTAATGAAGCCGATCACGCGCGCGGAGTTGCTCGCCACCGTGCGCGCCTGCATCGGTCCGCCTGCGAGGCGGGACGATTAGACTAGCGATTCGTTGCGAAATAGGGCGAGGTAACGCGGTCGCCGAACTCTTATTCCCAGCCGCGCGACCGTTCCGCCGTTGAGCTCGACCGCGAAGCGCGCCGGCGCCTTCGAGGCTATGACATCCAGCGAATACGGCACGGCGCGCTCGTGCAGGTCGACGATCCGGCCATCGGCCTCCAGGAACAGCATGTCGAGCGGGATGAGCGTGTTCTTCATCCACATCTCCGCCTGAATCGGTCTTCTGAAATCAAACAACATTCCCGCATCGGGCGCGAGATAGCGCCGGAACATCAGGCCCTGTTCCATCTGGGCGTCGGAGGTGGCCAACTCGATCGAGAATTTGTGCGGGCCGCCGGCCGTCATGATCGTCAGCTCGGAGGTGCTGAACGTCTCAAGCGCCCAGGCGGGCAAAGCGACGAGCAGCACGACCAGCGCGATGAGGTGACGGCGCAGCAGCATAGCGCTGCTCTATGCAACGGCTTGCGGCGCGTCAATACGGCAAACCCGCAAATGCGTCCTTCGAGGCCTTGCTACGCAAGGCGCCTCAGGATGAGGATCATTCCTGATGGCATCCACCGGCTTCCCCTCATCCTGAGGTGCGAAGCGGAGTCTCGAAGGACGCACCGCATGAAATCCAACCGCCAGCCGCCGCATCCCGCCACGCTTGCCGCGCAGGGGCTCGGCTGGACCGACGCGCAGACCGGTGCGGTGGTGCTGCCGATCCAGCCGGCGACGACCTATATTCGCGACACCGACAACCAGTACCGCCGCGGCCGCAACTACGCGCGCGCCGACAACCCCGGCTACGACCAGCCGGAGGCGCTCTTGACCGTGCTCGAAGGTGGCGCGGCGTCGCTTGTACTGGCGTCGGGAATGGCCGCGGCGACGACGGTGTTCCGCGCGCTGCCGGTCGGCGCCCATGTGGTCGGCCCCAAGGTCATGTATCACAGCCTCCGGCGCTGGATCGCGGGCTACGCGGCAGACGGCCATATCGAAGCCGACTTTGTCGATATGTCATCGCTCGACGCGCTGCGCGAAGCGGTGCGGCCGGGCCGCACCAGGCTCGTCTGGGCCGAGACGCCGGCCAACCCACTGTGGTCGATCACCGACATCGCCGCGGCGGCGGAGATCGCACACAAGGCCGGCGCGCTGCTTGCCGTCGACAGCACCACCGCCAGCCCAGTGCTGACCCGGCCGATCGAGCTCGGCGCCGACATCGTCATGCATTCGGCGACCAAGTATTTGAACGGCCATAGCGATGTAATCGCCGGCACCTTGACCGGCGCGCGCGACGACGAGTTCTGGCAGAAGCTCGTCGCCGGGCGCGGCAGCGGCGGCGCGATCCTCGGCAACATGGAGACTTACCTGCTGATGCGCGGCATGCGCACGCTGTATCTGCGGGTCGAGCGGGCCTGCGCCTCGGCGCAGCGCGTCGCCGAGGCGATGGCGCAGCATCCCCGCATCGAACAGGTGCTCTATCCCGGCCTGCCCGACCATCCGGGCCACGATGTCGCGGCGCGACAGATGGCCGGCGGCTTCGGCGGGATGCTGTCGATCCGGGTCGAAGGCGGCCCAGGAGGCGGCGAGGAAGCCGCGATCGCCACCGCGGCGCGGGTCGAAATCTGGAAGCGCGCGACATCCTTGGGAGGCGTCGAGAGCCTGATGGAGCACCGCGCCTCGATCGAAGGGCCGGGAACGCCCGTACCGAGCGATCTACTACGCCTCTCGGTCGGCATCGAGGATCCGCAAGACCTGATCGACGATCTCGACCAGGCGCTGAACCTCTAGGTCTGCGGCAGCCGCCAGAAGCTGACGATCAGACCGCCGACGATGATCAGCGCGCCGCCGATCAGGATCGGCGGTGTCGGCACCGCGCGGAACGCGACATAGCTGATGATTTGCCAGACGACGAACGGCGTCGCGAGGTAGAGGCCGACAACGCGCGCAAAGGGCTGTGGCGCCAGATTCAGCATCACGCCATAGCCGAACAGCAGCGCCGCGCCGACGAGCAGAACGGCAACCTCAGCGAACCCGGTGCGGTCGAAGAGACCGCTGCGCCCAAACGCATCGCCACTGGATTCGAGCGTGGTCGCGGCGATGAGAAACGCCAGCACAGTTCAGGGAGCGCATCGCGCTACATCAGCCCGAGTTCGAGCCGCGCTTCCTCGCTCATCCGGTCCATCGTCCAGGTCGGCGTCCACACCAGCTTGACGCGCACATCCTCGATGCCCGGCACATCGCTGATCGCTTTTTTTACCTCTTCGGGCATGCTCGCCGCGACCGGGCAAGATGGCGTCGTCAGCGTCATCTCGACAAAGACGACCCCGCCTTTCTTAACTATCAACTCGTAGATCAGGCCAAGATTGACCAGATCGACCGGTATTTCAGGGTCGCGCACGGTCTTGAGCGCGTCCATCACCGGATCGAACAGCGAAAGATCGTCCTCGCCCTCCGGGCGCACGACTTCTTCAGCCGACGCTTCCTCGGGCGGCGGGTTAGGGCCGGGGTCGAAGGCGAAATAATCGTGCTCGTGTTCGGTCGCCATCACAAAATCCCAAAACGGGTCTGGTGTCGTGCGTCCTTCGAGACGGTGCTGCGCACCTCCTCAGGATGACGGGCGCTGGAGGATGCCATCCACACAACCCCGTCATGGTGAGGGCCGCCGCAGGCGGCGTCTCGAACCACGCGAAGGCGGGTCTGCAGCATATCGCTACTCCGTCTTGACCGGCTCGGCCGCGCCGCCCTTCACCGCGGCCTCGAAGGCGTGCCACGCGAGGGTCGCGCATTTAACCCGCGCCGGGTAGGCCTTGACCCCGGTCAGCGGCTCGAGCCGCTCCGCGTCCTCTTCCAGCGCCTCGGGCAGGTCGTTCACCTCGCCGCCGGTGACCTTGGCGTGGAATTGCCCGAACAGCTCCTGCGCTTCGGCCAGCGTCTTGCCCTTCAGCACCTCGGTCATCAGCGACGACGAGGCGGTCGAGATCGCGCAGCCGCGGCCCTCGAAGCTGACATCGGCAATTCTGTCGCCGTCAAGCGTCAGGTACACGGTGATCCGGTCGCCGCACAGCGGGTTGTGGCCCTTGGCGGTGTGCGTCGGGTGCTCGATCGGCCGGAAATTGCGCGGGTGCCGGCCGTGGTCGAGGATGATGTCCTGGTAAAGCTCGCGCAAATCCATCATCGCGAAAACATCTCCCGGCACGCCTCGACCGCGGTGGCGAGCCGGTCGATATCGTCCCTGTCGTTGTAGACGCCCAGTGAGGCCCGCACCGTCCCGGCGATGCCGAGCTTGTCCATCAGCGGCTGCGCGCAATGATGCCCGACGCGGACCGCGACGCCCTGCTGATCCAGCACCGTGCCCACATCGTGCGGATGCACGCCGTCGAGATTAAACGACAGCACCGACAGCCGCCGCTGCCCGCCGGGAACCAGCGTAAGGCCGTCGATCCGCGAAAGCCGGTCGATCGCGTAGCCGGTCAATTCGTCCTCGTGGTCGCGGATCACCTCGCGGCCGAGTCCCTCGATAAAATCGATCGCCAGCTTGAGGCCGTGCGCGCCGGAAATATCGGGCGTCCCGGCCTCGAAGCGATGCGGCGGCTCCTGGAAATCGGTGTGCTCGGCAGTGACTTGGGTAATCATGCCGCCGCCGGTCTGCCACGGCGGCATCGCCGCCAAGAGGTCGTAGCGGCCCCACAGCACGCCGATGCCCGATGGCCCATAAGCCTTGTGGCCGGAGAAGACATAAAAGTCGCAGCCGATCGCGCGCACATCCACCGGCATGCGCGGAATCGCCTGGCAGCCGTCGACCAGCACCTTCGCGCCCTTGGCGTGCGCCAGCTCGACGATGCGCTCGACCGGCAGGATCGCGCCGGTGACATTGGAGACATGGGTGACCGCGACCATCTTGGTGCGCAAGCTCAGCATCGACTCGAACGCGGCGAGGTCGAAACCGCCGTCCGGCCCGGTCGGCGCGACCCGGAAGCGCGCGCCCATGCGCTCGCAAATCATCTGCCACGGCACGAAATTCGAGTGGTGCTCGAGATCGCTGACGATGATCTCGTCGCCGGGTTTGAGGAACGCCCATCCCCAGCTTTGCGCGACGAGATTGACGCTCTCGGTGGCGCCGCGGGTGAAGACGATCTCGTTGGCATCGGCTGCGTTGAGGAAGGCGCGCGTTGTTTCGCGCGCCGTCTCGAACGCGTCGGTCGAACGCTGCGAGAGCTGATAGACCCCACGATGTACATTGGCGTAGTCGCGGCGATAGAACTCGGCGACGCCATCGATCACCGCGGCCGGCTTTTGTGCGCTGGCACCGGAATCGAGAAACACCAATCCGGGGTTGTTCTGGTAGATCGGGAACTGGCGGCGTAGCGCGTGCGGATCGATGCCCGCTCGCGGCTTCGCGGCGGCGAGATCGTTCATGACCATTCCTCCAGCCGAGCGAGCCGTTGGCTCAGCCGACGCAACAAATGCTCACGGATTTCCGGGTCGGCGACGCCGTCGATCGGCTCGGCGAGAAAGCCTTCTACCAGCAGCCGGCGCGCCTCCTCGGTCGGGATGCCGCGGGCGCGCAGGTAGAACAGCGCCGCTTCGTCCAGCTCGCCAACGCTGGCGCCATGCGCGCATTTGACGTCGTCCGCGAGGATTTCCAGCTCAGGCTTGGTGTCGATCGACGCGCGCCGGCCGAGGATGATGTTGCGGCTGGTCTGCCGCGCATCGGTCTGCTGCGCGCCCTCGCGCACAATGATCTTGCCCTGGAACGCACCATGCGCGCGACCGGCGGCGACGCCCTTGATGAGTTCGCTGGTGGCGCCTCCGATGGCCTGGTGCTCGATCGCGGTGACGATGTTAGCTTCCTCGCCACCCGAGATCAGGTAGGCGCCGTCGATGCGGCATTGCGCATTGTCGCCGGCCAGCGCTACCGAGACCTCCTGCCGCACCGTGCCGCCGCCGAGCAGGCAAACGAACCCGTCGAGCTTCGCATTGGGAGCGAGCGATGCCGATGCCTCGCCGAGATGCACGGCGTCGCCGCTTTCCTCGACCAGCGCGATCCGGGTCAGCGACGCGCCGTCGCCGAGCCGCCACACGGCGACATCGTTGCGCCAGTATTTCCCGCTGCCGGCATAGGTTTCGACGATCGTCGCCCGGCTGCCAGCGCCGAGATTGACCAGGCTGCGCGTATGCAGCGACGCATCGCCCGCGCCCGAGGCGAGATGGACGATCTCGATCGGCTTGTCGATCGTCACCCCATCGGCAACATCGAGCACGAACCCGTCGGCAAAGAACGCAGCGTTGAGCGCGGTGAAGGGATGCTCGCCGCCGGCATTGGTGGCGAAGCTCCGGATCAGTTCGGGCCGCTCCGCGATCGCCCGCCGGGTTGAGCCAAGCCAAACGCCGGCGGGCAGCTCATCCATCGCTGATAAAACAGCGGAAAAACGGCCATCGACCAGCACGATGCGCGCGGCGCTGCCCTCCAGCGCCAAACCGTTCGGCACGCCCATCGGCTGGCCCATGATCGAGGGCAGCATCGGATGCTGTTCGAGCGCCCGCAGGTCGAGATAGCGCCAGTTCTCGCTGCGCCGTGTCGGGAACCCGGTTTCGGCGAAGCGGTCGAGGCTGATCCGGCGCGCGCGGCGCAGCCAGTCGGGCTCGCTCGGCGTTTCGGCGAACACGTCGAGATAGGGTCGCGCCTCGGGCTTCACGGGGAAATTGACGAGGGTTGTCATCGCACCACCATCGTCGTCCCCGCGAAGGCGGGGACCCAGGGCAACCGCAATGCCGCTCAATTCTGGATTCCCGCTTGCGCTGGAATGACGAGGTTGTAAGCAGCTTGCGTCGCAGTCGAATGATTGTTCATGGCATTCACGCGGCGTCGCCGACGGCGCCGTAGCCGCGGCGCTCCAGCTCGGCGGCGAGGCTCTTGTCCCCGCTTTCGACAATCCGGCCGGCCTGCAGCACATGCACCCGGTCGGGGGTCACGTAATCGAGCAGGCGCTGGTAATGGGTGATCATGACGATCGACCGATCGGGCGCGCGCAACCCGTTGACCCCGCGCGCGACGAGGCGCAGCGCGTCGATGTCGAGCCCGCTATCGGTCTCATCGAGGATCGCGAGCTTGGGCTCCAGCATCGCCATTTGAAAGATTTCGTTGCGTTTCTTCTCGCCGCCCGAAAAGCCAACATTGACCGCGCGCTGCATCAAGTCCTCGCTGATCTCAAGGAGCTTCAGCTTGGCCCTGACCCCGCGCAGGAACTGGCCGGCGTCGAGCTCGGGCTCGCCGCGATGGCGGCGCGCGGCATTCAAGGCGGCGCGCAGGAAATACATGTTGTTCACGCCGGGGATCTCGACCGGGTACTGGAAGGCGAGGAACACCCCTTCGCGCGCCCGCTCGTCGGCCGGCATGTCGAGCAGGTCGCGGCCCTGATAGCTCACGCTGCCCTCGGTGATTTCATAACCCTCGCGCCCGGCGAGCACCGCGGCGAGCGTCGACTTGCCGGAGCCATTCGGCCCCATGATCGCATGCACCTCGCCGGCTTCGACCGAAAGATCGATGCCCATAAGGATTTCGCGCCCGTCCTTGAGGCGCGCATGGAGGTTCTTGATTTCAAGCATCATTATTTCGCTGCAAATCCGCCCTTGCGTCCTTTGAGACGCGCCTTGCAGGCGCTCCTCAGGATGAGGGACTTTCCAGATGGCATCGCAAAACCGTCCTCATCCTGAAGAGCCCGCGTGGCGGGCGTCTCGAAGGACGCACCGCGCTGATCCAACCGAAAGAAAATCATCCGACGCTGCCCTCCAGGCTCACCGCGAGGAGCTTTTGCGCCTCGACGGCAAACTCCATCGGCAGCTCCTTCAGCACTTCGCGGCAGAAGCCGTTGACGATCAGCGACAGCGCGTCTTCCTGCGACAGGCCTCGCGAGCGGCAATAAAACAGCTGGTCCTCGCTGATCTTCGAGGTCGTCGCCTCGTGCTCGACCTTGGCCGAGGGGTTGCGCACCTCGATGTAGGGGACGGTGTGCGCGCCGCAGCGGTCGCCGATCAGTAGCGAGTCGCACTGCGTGTAATTGCGGGCGTTCTCGGCGCGCGGCTGCATGCGCACCAGGCCGCGATAGGTGTTCTGTCCGCGCCCGGCCGAGATGCCCTTCGAGATGATCGTCGACGACGAATTTTTGCCGATATGGATCATCTTGGTGCCGGTATCGGCCTGCTGGCGGTTGTTGGTGATCGCCACCGAATAGAATTCGCCGACCGAATCGTCGCCTTCGAGGATGCAGCTCGGATACTTCCAGGTGATCGCCGAGCCGGTCTCGACCTGCGTCCACGAGATCTTCGCCCGGTCGCCGCGGCAGGCGCCGCGCTTGGTGACGAAGTTGTAGATGCCGCCCTTGCCCTCGGCGTCGCCCGGATACCAGTTCTGCACGGTCGAGTATTTGATCTGCGCATCCTCATGCGCGATCAGCTCGACGACCGCGGCATGGAGTTGGTTCTCGTCGCGCTGCGGCGCGGTGCAACCTTCGAGATAGCTGACATAGGCGCCCTTGTCGGCGATCAGCAGCGTGCGCTCGAATTGCCCGCTCTTCGCCGCGTTGATGCGGAAATACGTGCTCAATTCCATTGGGCAGCGCACGCCAGGCGGGATGTAGGCGAACGACCCGTCGCTGAACACGGCGCTGTTGAGCGCGGCGAAGAAATTGTCGTTCTGCGGCACCACCGTGCCGAGATACTTGCGCACCAGCTCGGGGTGCTCGCGCACCGCCTCGCCGAACGAGCAGAAGAGGATGCCGAGCTCGGCGAGCTGGCCCTTGAACGTCGTCGCCACCGAGACGCTGTCGAATACCGCGTCGACCGCGACGTTCCTTGGCGCCACTCCGGCGAGCGCCTCGCGCTCGCGCATCGGCACGCCGAGCTTTTCGTACATCGCCAAAAGCTCGGGATCGACCTCGTCCAGCGACTTCGGCGCGTCGTCCTTCGATTTCGGCGCCGACCAGTAGGTCGCGGCCTGGTAATCGATCGGCGCGACATTGAGCTTGGCCCAGTCGGGCGCTGTCATTTTCTCCCAGGCGCGGAACGCCTGCAGCCGCCATTCGAGCAGCCATTCGGGCTCGCCCTTCTTGCCCGAGATGAAGCGTACCGTCTCCTCGTTGAGGCCGGGAGGCGCCGACTCCGTTTCGATCTCGGTGACGAAACCGTATTTGTAGCCCTCGTTGAGGGCGGGGATTTGCGTCGTAACGGGGGCGCTCATCGGACTACCCATGCACCGGATGCGTCGTCGCGGCGACCGCCGGCAGAAACGCGTAGGGCGAGATCATCTCGTCGAGGGTCACCGCCCGCAGCGCCTCGCCGACGGCGCGGTTGATCGCCGCCCAATGCGGACGAGTCGGGCAGTAATTGGTGTGCGCGCACTCATCGACATGCACCGAGCATTGTGTCAGGCCGATATCGCCATCGATGGCCGAGACCACCTCGGCGATCGAAATTTCCGCCGCCGGCCGCGCCAGACGATAGCCGCCGGCCGCGCCGCGCGTCGCCGTCACGACCCCGGCGTGGGCGAGCGCCTTCAGCAGCTTGGCGACGGTCGCCAAGGGCAAGCGCGTCGCCGCGGCAACCGACGCGGCGTTCTCCTGCCGGTCGGGGGCGAGCGCTAAATGGGTCGCGACGATGACGCCGTAATCGGCGAGTTTCGACAGGATGATCATGAGCCGCCGCAATTCGTACTAATTTAGTACGTGATATGTCGGTGCTCGGCGTGCCGCGGTCAAGGTGAAAATGCGTTGGAAGGATACCCAGGCGCCGGATGCGGTGTTTTGGCGGGGTGATCCCGCTAGTAGGGGAGGTCGCCGAGCCTCAGGTTGACGGCCAAGCGGATGATCCCGCCCCTGAACTCAAAAGTTTTGAAGTCATTGAAGTTGGAGGGCGCGCCGTTCACCGGCACGGCGGTCGTGTTCAACTTGCCCAGATCATAGTAAAGCCCCTCGATCCGGGCAGACCAGGGACCGCGTAGCGCAAATTCCAGACCGGCGCCGAAAACCGGGCCGACGAGGGTGTCTTTTTTGGTGACGACATCGCCCTCGCTGCTGCCGAGAAACGCCAGGTCTTGTGAGACTTTGACCCCGCCGAGCGCCACACCGCCCGTTGCGTAGAGGAGGAACCTGTCGTCCAGCGGCACACCGACGCGTGCGCGGATCGTGGTCAACGAATTGAGCGATTGCCGTGCGCTAAAGTTGCAAGGCGAGCAGGTCTCGGTCAAGCCGACCAGCGAGAACGGGCCCGAGACGTTTTGCGAGCCGCTGATACCGCTGCCGTCGAAATCGACCTCGCCGCCGACGACCAGCGGCATCTGCCAGCCGAGCGCCAAGCGCCTCAAATAGCCAAACTGACCGCCGCCGAGGATACCGCTGGTCGACAGCGCGCCGTTCGCGATGATGTCGCAGCCCGACGAGGTGCCGGTTTCCGTGTTGTTGCACGCCTCTCCGCTGCCGCCGGTCGTGTTGCCGGCGCCGAAATTGAGGCCGACGTAAAAACCGCTCCAGCGCTCGGTGGGGGACGCCGCCGCCGGCGGGGGTGGCGGCTCGGCAAGATCGCTCGACGAAAGCGTCGCCGCGACAGGCGTGGCGGCCGCAGGTGGCGGGGCCACGGCCGCCGCCGGGCGTGGCGGCGGCAAGGGTGCGATCGATATGGCGGGCGTCGATTGCTGGGCGACCGGCGTAGCTGTCGGCTGGGGCTGTGGGGCGGAAGTCAGCGATATCGGGGCCGTTTGTGGCTGTGGTTGCTGAGCGGCCGGCGCCGCCGCCGGCGGCGGCGTGTCCGCAGAGGACAGCGTCTGCGCTTTCAGTATCTGATCGACAGGATCACCGATCAGCTCTTGCGCCTGCGCCGAGAAAGCGGCGATCGCCCCGATGCCGGCGACCATGCCAAAAATTCGAAGCGACATCGCGATCCTGTGCCCGGAATTCAACGCCTCCGAGCTTAGCTGATGCCTCGGTGCCGCCAGCGGGCAGGCGTTAAGGCCACGGAAAGCTTCGGGTAAGTCTGCCGCATCCTCGATATTGCCAGCGCCAAGCGCCGAATCGCGGTGCGATTTCGGGTGGGAATTGCCTGCCGCTTGTTCACCGCGACGGGCGTGCCTATCTCCTCGGGGCAATCCCGCACGCCCGCTCGGGCCGAGTGCGCCAAGATGAAACTGCTCGTCGTCGAAGACGATCGCGAAACCGCGAACTACCTCGTCAAAGGACTTTCGGAAAGCGGCTACACGGTCGACCAGTCGGGCGACGGCCGCGAAGGCCTCTACCTCGCCAGTTCGGGCAGCTATGACGCGATCATCCTCGACCGCATGCTGCCGGGAATGGACGGGCTGGCGATGCTCGGCGCGCTGCGCGCCGCTGAGATCGGCACGCCGTCGCTAATTCTCTCGGCGCTGGGCAGCGTCGACGACCGCGTTAAGGGTTTGCGCGCCGGCGGCGACGACTATCTCGTCAAGCCCTTTGCGTTCAGCGAACTTTTGGCGCGGGTCGAGGCGCTGCTGCGGCGCGGCGCGGCGGGTACGACGACGACAAAGCTGCGCGTCGCCGACCTCGAGCTCGATCTCTTGACCCGCTCGGTGAAGCGCGGCGACACGGCGATCGACCTCTTGCCGCGCGAGTTCCAGCTCCTCGAATACCTGATGCGCAACACCGGCCATGTGGTGACCCGCACCATGCTGTTGGAGCATGTCTGGGACTACCATTTCGATCCGCAGACCAACGTCATCGACGTGCATGTGAGCCGGCTGCGGCAGAAGATCGACCGCAATTTTGAGCGGCCGCTGATCCATACCGTGCGCGGCGCGGGGTACTGTCTGCGCGCCCCGGACTAGATGTTCTCGATGCAGGGATCGCCGCTGGTCATTGCTCTCTCTCCGCCCCCGGGGGCGGAGAGGTTGGGTGAGGTGGGGGCTTCCAGAGGCGGCGCCGGTCGGGCGTGCCCGCCTCACCGTCCCAGCGCTTCGCGGCGGGCCCCTCCCTCGCCCGCCAATGGGCGGAGAGGGATTGTCTGGATTGTACGCCGATGATGAGGCGCTTCTTCATTCAGATCAGGCGCCTCGTCAAGACCCACGCCTTCCGCCTCGCGAGCCTCTATTTCGTCGTGTTCGCGGTGTCGGTGCTGGGGGTGCTGGTCTTCGTCTATTGGATGAGTGCCGATTTCGTCGAACGCCAGACTCAGGCGACGCTCGACGCCGAGATCGCCGGCCTCGCCGAGCAATACGCCCAGCGCGGGATTTCCGGCCTTGTACAGATCGTCGCCGCGCGCAGCGCCGGCGACCGCGGCGACGGCATGCTCTATCTCGTCACCGACAGCAGCGGCCATCCCCTCGCCGGCAACATCACCGGTTGGCCCGAAGGAACCCCGGTGGCGGCCGGCCCGATCGCCTTCAATGTGCAGATGAAGGTCAAGGGAACGACGCAGACGCGCCCGGCGCAAGGCGCGCTGATCGTCATCCCTGACGGCTACCGCCTGCTGGTCGCGCGCGATATCAGCGACGCCGCGCTCTATCGCGAGCGCATCAAGATGACGCTGCTGTGGTCGGGGCTGGTCGCGCTGGTCGTGGGCCTGATCGGCGGCGCGGTGATGAGCCGCAACCTGTTGCGCCGGGTCGAGCAGGTCAACCGCACCGCCGAGCGCGTCATGGGCGGCAACCTGTCCGACCGGGTGCCGTTGCGCGGCAGCCGCGACGAATTCGACCAACTCGCCGCCAACCTCAACAACATGCTGGAACAGATCGAGCGGCTGATGGCGGGGATGCGCGAGGTTTCCGACAATATCGCGCACGATCTGCGCACGCCGCTCGCTCGGCTGCGCGCAAGGCTCGAGCTGAGCTTGATCGGCGCGCATGACGGCACTCAAACCGAGGCGGTGCGCGCCGCGATCGACGAAGCCGACCGGCTCCTCGCCACCTTCAACGCGCTGCTCAACATCGCCGAGGCCGAGTCGGGGGCGCGGCGCAACGCCGCCGAGCCGCTCGACCTGGCCCAGACCGCGCGCGCCGCCGCCGAGCTCTATGAGCCCGTCGCCGAGGAAAAGGGCTGTGCGCTCAAGCTCGATGTCGAACCGGGCATCATGATCCGCGGTGATCGCCACCTGTTGTCGCAGGCCGTCGCCAATCTGCTGGACAACGCGCTCAAATATGGCGGCGGGGAGGTGCTGCTCTCGGCGCATCAGCAGAACGGGCGCGCCGCGCTTGAAGTCTGCGATACCGGCCCCGGCATTCCCGAGGAAGAGCGTGAGGCCGTGTTCGACCGGTTTGTACGCCTCGAACCGAGCCGCAGCACCCCCGGCAACGGGCTTGGCCTTAGCCTGGTGCGCGCGGTCGCGCGGCTGCATAACGGCACCGTGGCGCTCGGCGAGGTTTATCCCGGCTCGGGGCACCCCGGCCTCAAGGTGCGCCTGGAATTCGCCTCGCTTTAATCCCGCCCGTCGGTCTCGCGCGACAACCGGATGCGCTCGCCGGTCTCGACCATCAGGTCGTGAAAGCGTTCGCGGTCGTAGCCGGCGCTCTGCAGCACCGGCTGCATCATGTCGTCGGCGAGCAACTCGTCGAGGCTCGGTTCATAGCGGCAGCATTCGGTGCGTCCGGCCATGATTCCCCTCCTATCCAATCAAGTAGTAGGGAGGATCGGCGTCAAGCGTGTCTGCAATATGACCCTCCATCGGTGATTTCGCGGCATTTGCCCCTCTCTTCGCCGCAATTTCGCCCAGATGGCGAATTGGTGACAAAGCCGCGCGATCCGGTTCCGCCGCGCCGTGACTTGCTTTAAAGGAAGGAACGTCGGCAGCCCGCCGCCGTCCCTTCCGTTCATCGCCGAGGCCGCGTGATCTCTGCGTTTATCGTTGGCCTCGTCGAGTTCAGCCGCCGCCACGCCACCCTTAACGTGCTCGCCGCGCTGGCGCTGACGCTCGTCGCCGGCTGGTACGCGGCGACCCATCTCAGCGTCGACACCGACATCGAAAAGCTGCTGCCGAGCGATCTGCCGTGGCGGCAGAACGAGTTGGCGCTCGACCGCGAATTTCCGCAGAACGCCAATCTCTTGGCGATCGTCATCGACGGCGCCAATGGCGACTTGGCCGACACCGCCGCGCAGCGCCTCGCCGACGCGCTCCGCGCCGAGCCGCAGCTCTTCCACAATGTACGCCGCCCCGACGGCGGCGCGTTTTTTGACCAGAACGGCCTGTTGTTCCTCTCGGTCGAGGAGCTGAGCAAGTTGTCCGACCAGATGGTGGCCGCGCAGCCGCTGATCGGCAGCCTTTCGGCCGACCCGAGCCTGCGCGGCCTTTTTGACACGCTGAAGCTCTTTACCGAGGGCGCGACCCGTGGTGATGTCGGCATCGACAAGCTCGATCCGACCCTCGCCAAGATCGCCGACGTGGTCGACGGGGTGGTGGCGGGCCGGCCCGAGAGCCTCAATTGGCAGCGAGTGCTGACCGGCACCAAGCCCGGCTCGCGGGAGCTGCGCAAATTCGTGCTGGTTCAGCCGGTGCTCGACTACGGCGCGCTCGAACCGGGCGCCAAGGCGACCGCGGAAATCCGCCGGATCGTTAAAGAACTGGGGCTGACCCAAGGGGCCGGCGTGCGCGTGCGCATCACCGGCTCGGTCGCGCTCGACGACGACCAGTTCGCGGCGCTGAGGGAAGGCGCGCTGCGCTCTACCCTACTCTCAGTGGGTTCGGTGTGCCTGATCCTGTTCCTCGGGCTGCGTTCGCCGCGTTTGGTTATCGCGATCCTCGCGACGGTGACGGCGGGGCTGGTGCTGACCGGCGCGTTCGCGGCGCTGGCGATCGGCTCGTTGAACCTGATCTCGGTGGCGTTCGGGGTGCTGTTTGTCGGCCTTGCGGTCGATTTCAGCATCCAATTCTCGATCCGCTACCGCGACCAGCGGCACCGGCTCGGCGGGCTCGACGCGGCGCTGGCCGCCGCGGCGCGGACGATCGGGCCGTCGCTCGCCCTCGCCGCCGCCTCGACCAGCATCGGGTTTCTATCGTTCGTGCCGACCGATTATGTCGGGGTGCGCGAATTGGGCTGGATCGCCGGCGCCGGCATGGTCATCGCGATCGCGCTCAATTTCCTCCTGCTGCCGGCGCTGCTCGCGCTGCTGCGCCCGCGCGCCGAGCCGGAGCCGGTCGGCTTCGCGCGAGCCGCCCCGCTCGATCGCTTCCTGCGGGAACGGCGTCGTTGGGTCTTAGGCGCTGCCGGCATCCTCGCGCTTGCCTGCCTTACGCTCCTGCCGCGCGTCGCCTTCGATTTCGACCCGCTCGATCTCAAGAACCCCGGCAGCGAGGCGATGCAGACCATTCGCGAGCTGATCGCCGACCCGCAGACGACGCCTTATACCGCAGAGGTCGTCGCCCCCTCGCTCGACGCCGCGAAGGCGCTCGCCGATAAAATCGGTAACCTGCCCGAGGTCGACCAGGTCATCACCGCCGCGAGCTTCATCCCGACCGACCAGGACAAGAAGCTCGCGATCCTCTCCGACCTGACCCTGCTGCTCGGGCCAACCCTGGCGCCGGTCACCAAGCAGCCGGCGCCGACCGACGCGCAGATCATGGCGTCGCTCGCCGCCTGCCGCGACGCGCTGGCGAAATTCGCCGCAGCGCATCTGGGCGACAAACCGACCGGGCAGCTCGCCGCCGCGCTCGGCAAAGCGCTCGACGGCGGCCCGCAAATCATCCCCAAGCTCGACCGGGCGATCCTCTCGGGGCTGCTGCACCGACTCGACCTGCTCGCCCGGCTGATGCAGGCGAAGCCGATCGGCCTCGCCGATTTGCCGCCCGAGTTGCGCGCCAGCTGGGTTGCGCCTGACGGCTCGGCGCGGGTCGAAGTCTTTCCCAAAGGCGACGCGAGCGACCCGGCGGTGCTGCGTAAGTTCGTCGCCGCCGTGCATAGCGTCGCGCCGCAAGCCACCGGCACGCCGGTGACGATCCAGGAATCCGGGCATCTCATCAGCTCGGCGTTTATCGAGGCCGGGGCCATCGCGGTCGCGGCGATCGTCGTGCTGCTGGCGATTGTGCTGCGCCGCGTCCGCGAGGTGTCGCTGGTCATCGCGCCCTTGCTGCTCGCCGCGCTGCTGACCCTCGGCCTCATGGTCGTGACGGGCATGAAGCTCAACTACGCCAACATCATCGCGCTGCCGCTGCTGCTCGGCATCGGCGTCGCGTTCGACATCTATTTCGCGATGAACTGGCGCGCCGGGCTCAGCGACCATCTGCAATCCTCGACCGCTCGCGGCGTCGTGTTCAGCGCGCTGACGACGATGTGCGCGTTTGGCAGCCTATGGCTGGCGCCCGATATCGGCACCTCGGAGATGGGCAAGCTGCTGACGATCTCGCTGGCGATGACGGTGTTCTGCACGCTGTTCGTGCTGCCGGCGCTGCTCGGGCCGGCGCCCGCACCGGCTACGGCGACAGGTCGCGGTAACGCACGAGTAAAATCCCCAGCGCCGCGATCCGCTGCCGCACGGCAGGGCTCACCAGCGCCGAAAGCTCCTCGGCGTGGCGGTAGCCCGGGACAAAAGAGACCGCGCCGCAAGCGGGGTGGGAATAAATCTCGCTGACTCCGTCGGGCAGGTGCGGCAACAGGCCAAGCAGCCGCTCCTCGATCATCCCGCCGCTCCAGGCGATGCCGAAGACCTGGTCGTTATGCGCGAACCCGGCACGGTCGAGCCGCCGGCGCAGCCCTGAGACGACCGGCGACCAGGCCGGCGCCGCTGACTTTTCCGTCGGCGCGGTGAGACGCAACGGCGCGACCGGCTCGAACGGCAGCCGCGCCGCGCGCAACCCGTATTCGCTGCCGATCTCGACCACCAGCCGCGCGACGGTCGGATGCAGGTGTATGTGCTTGTGGCCGTTGACGTGGTCGAGCGGCAGCCCGGTCGCGGCAAAGGCGTCGAACTGGGCGCGGATTTCCGCCGCCAATTGGCGGCGCGCGACCGGCGAGAAATAGAAGCGGAAGCCGGCGCGCACCATGTTCGGGTCGAACGCCCCGCCCCGGCCGACAAGCGTCGGCACCTCTTCGGCCGGCAGCAGCGGTACGCCGTCCGCCAGCACCAGATGCAGCCCGACCCCAAGCTCCGGAAGCCGCTTCGCACGCACCGCCGCATCCGCCGCCGCCGGTGCGCCGACCATCAGGCTCGCGACAGTCAGGACGCCGTCGCGATGCGCCTCTTCCACCGCCTCGTTGACGGCGACATCGCGGCCGAAATCATCGGCGCATACGATGAGGCGCTTCAACCTTGACCACCCCGGAGAAAGCCGGGGCCCATCATTCAGCCATCCGAGACATGGATAAATGAGTCCCGGCTTTCGCCGGGATGACGCACTGCCGCTAATTCGCCATCTCCCGGTGGCGCAGGAATTGGAAGAATTCGACGCCTTCCCGGAGCCGCCGCTTCATCATCTCCGGGCTCCGAATCATCTCGCCCACCAGTGAGGCGATCTTCTTCCGGCGGAAATAGAAGCGCTTATAGAAGGTCTCGACCAAGTCGAAGATTTCGGTGTGGCTCAGGTGGTCGTAGTGCAGCGGGGCGATCTGCACGCCGCGATCGTCGATCAGCTCGGCGTGGCTCACGTCGAGCCAGCCATTCTCTACCGCCTGTCGGTAGAGCTCGGTGCCGGGATAGGGCGCGGCGAGCGATACCTGAATCGTGTGCGGGTTGATGTCGGCGGCGAACTGGATCGTCTCCTCGATCGTCTCCTTGCTCTCGCCGGGCAGGCCGAGGATGAAGGTGCCGTGGATCGTGACGCCGAGCTCGTGGCAATCCTTGGTGAAGCGGCGCGCGACATCGACCCGCATGCCCTTCTTGATGTTGTGCAGGATCTGCTGGTTGCCGCTTTCGTAGCCCACCAGCAGCAGGCGAAGCCCGTTGTCGCGCAGCACTTCGAGCGTCGCCCGTGGCACATTCGCCTTGGCGTTGCACGACCAAGTGACGCCGAGCTTGCCGAGTTCCTTCGCGATCGCCTCGGCGCGCGGCAGGTTGTCGGTGAAGGTGTCGTCGTCGAAGAAGAACTCCTTGACCTGCGGGAAGTAATCCTGCGCGCGGCGGATTTCCTCGATCACGTGCTCGACGCTGCGTACCCGGTAGCGATGGCCGCCGACCGTCTGCGGCCAGAGGCAGAACGTGCAGCGGCTTTTGCACCCGCGTCCCGTATAGAGCGACACGTAGGGATGTTTCAGATAACCGATGAAATAGTCCTCGACATGCAGGTCGCGCTTGTAGACGTCGGTGACGAAAGGCAGCTCGTCCATGTTTTCGAGCATGGCGCGGTCGCGGTTGTGCACCGCCGCGCCGTCCGGCCCGCGGTAGCTCAGCCCGTCGACCTCGCCGAACGCGCGGCCCTCGGCGACCTCCTTGATGCTGAAGTCAAATTCCTCGCGCGCGACAAAATCGATCGCGCTTGACGCGGCGAGGCTGTCCGCCGGCTCGACCGCGACCTTGGCGCCGATAAAGCCGATCTTCAGCATCGGGTTCACGTCCTTCAGCGCCTCGGCGACCTTGACGTCGCTGGCGAAGGACGGGGTCGAAGTGTGCATCACGACGAGCTCGTAATTGCGCGCCTCGTCGAGGATGGGCCCAAGCGGCAGCCGCGCCGGCGGCGCGTCGATCAGCTTGCTGCCCTCGACCAGGGCCGCCGGCTGGGCAAGCCAGGTCGGAAACCAGAACGAGCGGATTTCGCGCTTCGCCTGGTAGCGCGAGCCGGCGCCGCCGTCGAACCCGTCGAATGACGGCGGCTGCAGGAAAAGGGTCTTCATCATTACTCGCCGTCTCTTTCGATGATGATTCCGCTCGGCTCGATGCGGAACAGCTGGTCGCGCCACGATACGTTGCGCCCGAAAAAGCTGCCGACGAATACCGCGAACGACAGCAGGTCGCGCAGCGGCAGCAACCACAACCCTGCGGTGGGGAGGCGAAGCGTCCACGCGATCGCCCCAGCCGACGCCCAGCGCAGCGCGCAGGACAATGCGATAAAGCCGAGCGAGGTCAAGCTGAATCCGCAAATCAGCGCGGCGACGAGCGAGAGCGCCACCGCATGTGTGACAATCGATCCGGCAAAACCGACCGGCGCCACCAATCGCACCGTGCGCGCCCAACGCAGCTCGTGGCGCCACAAGCATTTGAGATTCTTTTCTGAGACCGAGGTCTCGACAAGATAGGGCGACAGCGCGGTCGCGAACCCGGCTTCGCGCACCGCGGTACCGATGCGATGGTCATCGGCAAGCTCGTCGCGCACTACGGCGAGCCCGCCGATTCGTTCGAGCACGGCCCGCCTGAGCGCGATTGTCGCGCCAAAGCAACCTCCGCCGGTATTGAGCGCCTCGCCCAATAGCGCTTCCGGCAGAAAGCCGAAATTGATGTGCAGCGCGCCAAGGCGAGACCACAGCCCGCCCATCGGCATATTCGTGTCCGGCCAGCCTTTATAGAGACAGGTCGCCAGCCCGATCGCCGGATCGTGCAGCGACGCCGTCACTGTGGCGAGGTAATCGCGGCCGACCCGCATGTCGCTGTCGGCGAACACCAGCAAATCGTGACGCGCCGCGGGCAGCATGTTGACGAGATTGGCGACCTTGAGATTGCGGCCGTTGACCTGCGGATCGATGACGAGCGCGATGTCACGCTCGGGGCGCTCCGCAATCACCCGGCGCGCGACGGGCAGCGCGCCGTCGTCGGAGCCGCGCACGCCGAACACGATCTGCACCGACGGATAGTCCTGGTCAACAAACGACAACAAGTTCTCATAGAGGCCGGGCTCGGCGCCGTGCAGCGGCTTCAGCACCGAGACTGCGGGCTGCTCCGCCGGCAGCGCGACACGGCGTCGAGCAAACGTTGCGGCGGCCACGACCGTACCGCAGAGGTACACCCACACCGGTGCCAGCGCAAAGGCGAGGACGAGCGATGTCATATGGCAGCAGTCAATCGCAAACTGAACCCGGCGCATAGCGTTTTGCGGTTGCGTTCGCAACCCGGATTGTCAACGATGCCGGGCGTTGCCCGATCCGCCCCCACGATTTTACGGAACCTTTTGTGAGCATTGCCTCGTCGTTGCCCCGGTGGAGCTGGCGTCGGACGAGTTTCGCGACCGCCTTGTTTGTCGCCACCGCGCTGGTCGGTTGCGCGACGCCGCCGACCGATCTCGCGGCGCGCGCCGCGTACGAGCAGTCGAACGATCCACTCGAGCCGCTGAACCGCAAAACCTTCGCGCTCAATCAATCTCTCGACAAATGGTTCTTCAAGCCCACCGCGCAGGCTTATGTAGCGGTTCTGCCGGGCGACGCGCGCAAAGCCGTCCACCACATGCTCGACAACATGAAGGAGCCGACCCTCTTCTTCAACAATCTGCTCCAAGGCCAGTTCGAGCGCGCATCGATCACCCTTGGGCGGTTTGTCGTCAACACCACGGTCGGGTTCGGCGGCATGGTCGATGTCATGACGTTGAGCGGGGTCGAACGTCAGCCCGCCGATTTTGGCCAGACCCTCTATGTTTGGGGCGTTCCTTCCGGGCCTTATCTGATCCTGCCGATCCTCGGCCCGACCAATCCACGCGACGCGGTGGGCAGCGCCGTCAATTCCTATGACGATCCGTTCACCATCCTCGCCAACGATCACGGCGTCACCGAGCTGACAACCGCTCGCTTTGTCGTCGGCGGCATAGAGGAACGCGCCAGCGTCCTCGACGAACTCGAATTCGCTGGAAAAGAACTCGGTCGATTTTTACGCCGAGATGCGCAGCCTCGCGCAGCAGCATCGCGCGGCGGAGCTGAAGAATGGCAAGGCCCCCGACGCCGAACCCGATCTTTATATGGATCCCGGCAAGGCGGCCCCGGCGAAGCCCGGCGCGGCGAAGTCGCCGCCGGCGCGCATCGCCTCCCCGGCGCTTCCACTGGTGCGCATCGCCGTCACGGTGCATCCGCCGGTGCGCTATCGGGGGCACACCGCTTTGCTGAAGCGCCCGTCGGGCCGCGTCGTCAGCCGGTGTGCAGCGCCGCGGTGCGTTGCTCCAAAAGCCTGACGAGAGCGTCGGCGCCGCCCTGCTGCAGCACGCTGGTAAATTCCGAGCGGCGCGCCGCGAGCTGGCTGATCGTACCGCTCAGGTAAACATCGATGACCTGCCATGCGCCGTCCGCCCCCTGGCGCATCAGGTAGTTGAGGGCCACCTTTTCGCCATTCGATTTGACCAGCGACGATTTGACAATGGGGCCGTTGGCGCTGGTTGCCGGAGCGGGATCGACCTCAAAGCGTTCACCGCTATAACCGTCAAACTGGCTGGCGTATTCGGCGATCGTGTAGGTCGAGAATAGCTCGGTCAGGCGCTGCTGCTGAGCGGGGGAAAGCTGGGCCCAGCCCGGTCCCACCGCGAGCCGGCCCATCAGCGCGAGGTTGTAGGTCTGGGTAACGGCGGGAGCAAGGCGTTGGTAGCGTTGATCGAACGACAGATGCTGGGCATCCTTCATCTCGGCCAGAAGCGCGTCGTAGAAGCGCTGGATGACCGCCGCCGGCCCGGCGTCCGCGGCGCAGGCTCGACCCAATTTGAAGGCGGCGGGCAACGCCAGCACCGTTACCAGAGCACGTCGTGAAACCGGCATCGCTTGCATTGTGTGGGCCGTCATTTGTCAATGAGGCGACAGTGATAGCAAAGTGGGGCGCATGACACAGGCCAAAATCGCGTGTTCCGGCTTGACCGTACTGAACCGCCATAATCTGCCAGGCAATTGCGCTTATGGCGCAAGTTGTGGCAGGGATAGACTGGCTTGCGCGCGATTACCGGCCGCGCGCCGCCGCGAGGCTCTGGAGGCGGAAAGACGATCATGATTCGAGTAGTCCTGGCCCAGCCCCGCGGCTTTTGCGCCGGAGTCGAACGCGCGATCGAAATCGTCGAGCGCGCGATCGAGAAATACGGCCCGCCGATCTATGTTCGGCACGAGATCGTGCATAACCGGCACGTCGTCGAGCGGCTGCGCGCGAAAGGCGCCCGCTTTGTCGACGAGATCGACGAGATCCCACCCGGCGCGGTGACGATCTTCAGCGCTCACGGCGTCGCCAGCGTGATCGAGACGCGTGCCGAGGAGCGTGGGCTGCCGATCATCGACGCGACCTGCCCGCTGGTGTCGAAAGTGCATATCGAAGGTCAGCGTTACGCCAATCAGGGACGCGAGATCATCCTCATTGGCCATGCCGGACACCCGGAGATCGAAGGCACGATGGGCCGCATCACCGGTAAAGTGCACCTCATTTCAAAGCCCGAGGAGGTCGCGGCCTTGCGGGTCGCCGACCCCGAAAAGCTCGCCTTCATCACCCAGACGACGCTGTCGGTCGACGACACCCGCGCCGTCATCGAGGCGCTGAAGGCGCGGTTCCCGTCGATCGTCGGTCCCGACACCAAGGACATCTGCTACGCCACGCAGAACCGCCAGCGGGCGACCCTGGAACTAGCGAAGATCGTCGATGTCGTGCTGGTGGTCGGCGCGCCCAACAGTTCGAACTCCAACCGGCTGCGCGAAATCGCCGCCGAGTTCGGCGTGCCGAGCTATCTGATCGAGGACGCCAACGCGCTCGATCCGCGCTGGCTCGACGGGGTATCATCGGTCGGCATCACCGCCGGCGCGTCGGCGCCCGAGGTGCTGGTCGAGGAGCTCGTCGAGCGGCTGCGGCAGATGGACGAGATCGAAATCGAACGGCTTTCCGGCGTTACCGAGAACGTGCGTTTTCGGATGCCCACCCGGCTTGCCGAGCCGGTCGCTAGCAATTAAATCAAGCAAAACGAAAGGTTTCCCGGTGGCGATTACGCTGCATCAGAAAATTCGCGTCGGCGCCTATATCATGGGCCAGCACATTCGCGGCGTGAAACGCTACCCGCTGGTGCTGATGCTCGAGCCGCTGTTCCGCTGCAACCTTGCCTGCGCCGGCTGCGGCAAGATCGACTATCCCGACCCCATCCTCAACCAGCGCCTGTCGGTCGCGCAATGCCTCGAAGCCGTCGACGAGTGCGGTGCGCCTATCGTCGTGCTGGCCGGTGGCGAGCCCCTGCTACACCGCGAGATCGAGCAGGTTGTCGAGGGCATCATCGCGCGCAGGAAATTCGTCTATCTCTGCACCAATGCGCTGCTGCTCGAAAAGAAGATCGACCAGTTCAAGCCGAACCCGTATTTCGCCTGGACCGTGCACCTCGACGGCGACAGGGAAGACCATGACCGCTCGGTCTGCCTCGACGGCGTCTACGACCGCGCGGTCGAGGCGCTGAAGCTCGCGAAGTCGCGCGGCTTCCGCGTCAACATCAACGCGACGCTGTTCAACACTGCCGAGCCCGAGCGCATGGCGAATTTCTTCGACGCCGTGACCGAGATGGGCATCGACGGTATCACCATATCGCCCGGCTACGCCTATGAGCGCGCGCCCGACCAGGAGCATTTCCTCAGCCGGCGGCGTACCAAGGAGCTGTTCCG
Source organism: uncultured Alphaproteobacteria bacterium (assembly GCA_963712835.1). GTDB lineage: Bacteria > Pseudomonadota > Alphaproteobacteria > ATCC43930 > CGMCC-115725 > DATARH01. The sequence goes on from CAVQJJ010000008.1 coordinate 108,430, forward strand.
CGACATCTTCCGGCGCGACCCGAAACGCCGCTGGAGCTTCAACCAGTCGAGCCTCTTCCTCGACTTCCTGGCCGGCAACCAGACTTATCACTGCACCCCGTGGGGCAATCCGTGCCGCAATTATTTTGGCTGGCAGCGGCCGTGCTACCTCCTCGGCGAAGGCTACGCCCGGACCTTTAAGGAGCTGATGGAAGAGACCGATTGGGACTCTTACGGCACCGGCAATTACGAGAAATGCGCCGACTGCATGGTGCATAGCGGCTACGAGGCGAGCGCCGTGGTCGACACCGTGAAGCGCCCATGGAAGGCCGCCGTGGTGGCACTGCGGGGCATCAGGACCGAGGGCGAGATGGCTCCGGAAATTCCGCTCGACCGCCAGCGCCCGGCACAATACGTCTTCTCGAATCATGTCGAGAAGGCGATGGCGAAGCTCTCCGCCGCGGACGATTAATTGCTAATTCTCCGCCGCTTCCCAGCGAAAGCCGGACCGCATTTTTTTCAACTTTTCGAGCGGTTGCTCTGGGCCCCGCGCATGCGCGGGGCGACGAAATATTTAGGCGCCCGCCAGCATCCGGTTCAAGGCGTGCGCGGGACCGACCAGCGCCTGCAGCGCCTGGCGCGCCTCGCGCGCGACGGTCAGCAGCGTCGGCAGTTGGCGCGGCCGGGTCAGCACCGACGCCAGCACCTGGCCCAGCGCCGGGGTGCCGTCGCCGTTGAGCGGCACTAGCGCCGCGGGCGGCAATTCGCGCACCGCCGGGTCGGCGATCGCGCGCAGCACGACAAAAGGAATGCCGAGCGCCGCCGCGGCCCGCGCCACCACGACGCTTTCGAGATCGACGGCGATCGCCCCCGTCTCACGCCACGCGCGCCGCTTGTCGGTCTTGGTCGCGACCGCTAGTTGCGCGCCGAGCACCGGCCCTTCGATCGCGCCGATCTCCACCGCCAGCTCGCCGATGCGCGGCCGGATCGCGTCGCTAGAGAGCCAGTGCCGGTCGTCATCGACGACCTCGGTCGATAGGATGATGTCGCCCGCCCTGAGACCCGGCTTCAGCGCACCTGCGATGCCGAAGCTGACCAGGCACTCGGCGGCCGAGGCCGCTTCCTCGACGACCTTGACCGTGCGCCGATGGTCGCCCCCGCCGACCACCACCGACAAGCCGGCACGCCGGGCGATTTTCGCCTCGGCCTCCAGGCCAGTCGTGCAGAGCACCGTGTAGGACAGTGTAGATCCCCCGAGCGCCAGATTGTTATTGGCGACGCGCATTCCTTACCCGCCACCGAAGCGTTTCGCCAGCGCGAAATCGGTGGTGCATTGTTGCGCAAAATGAAAGGCTTGTCCTTCGTTTAGATTAAATTCCGAAGGCCACGCGCGGCGAATTGGCCTGGTTCAGGCGGCGATAGCGCGCCAGCGCCCACAGCGGGAAATACCCGCGATAGCCGTGGTAGCGCAGGTAGAAGACGCGCGGAAAGCCTACCGCCGTGTACCACGGCTCATCCCAACCGCCATCGGCCTGCTGACGGTCGATCAGGTAGGCGATGCCGCGTTCGACGGCCGGGTGCGACACTTCGCCCGCCGCCATCAGCCCGAGAAGCGCCCAGGCGGTCTGCGACGCGGTGCTGTAGGGCGCTTCGCCGCGCGGCTCATCCGGCGCGTAGCTGGCGCCGCTCTCGCCCCAGCCGCCGTCGGGTCGCTGACGGGCCAACAACCATGCGACCGCGCGGCGGATTTCCGGCGCGTCAGAATCGATCCCGGCGGCATTGAGCCCGGCCAGCACCGACCAGGTGCCATAGATGTAGTTAGTACCCCAGCGTCCGAACCAGCTGCCGTCGGGCTCCTGCTCACGGCGCAGGAAATCGAGCGCCGCGGCAAGCACCGGGTGATCGGGCGGATAGCCGGCCTGCGACAAAAAGCCGAGGCAGCGCGCCGACACGTCGGCGGTCGGTGGGTCGAGCAGCGCGCCGTGGTCGGCGAACGGGATGTGGTTGAGATAGGTGTGCGTGTTGTCGGCGTCGAACGCACCCCAGCCGCCGCCTTTGCTCTGCATGCCGATGATCCACTCGGCGGCGCGCTCGAGCGCCTCGCGATAGCGACCGGAATCGAAGCGGTCGAGCGCGAGCCCCGCCGCGGCGGTGTCGTCGACATCGGGGTAGTGCGCGTTCTCGTATTGAAACGCCCAACCGCCGGGTCTGAGGACCGGACGCTGAGCCGCCCAGTCGCCGACGATGTCGAGCACCTGTTTGCCGGCCAGCCAGTCGAAGGCGCGCTCGAGCGGCTTGCTGAGCGCATCGTCGCCGACATCCATCAGCGCATGCCCGGCGAGCACGGTGTCCCACACCGGAGACAGGCAGGGCTGGACATAGGCCGTACCGTTATTACGAGCCACCATCTTGTCGACCGCGCTTTTCGCGGTGACGCAGAGCGGGTGGTCGAGCGGATAGCCGAGCGCCACGTACATGATCAGCGAATTGGCCATCGCCGGGAAAATCCCGCCGAGCCCATCCTCGCCGTTGAGCCGGTCGGTGACGAACTCGACCGCCTTGTCGATCGCGCGCTGGCGCCGTTTTTCGGGGAAATAGGGCTCGATCGCGCGCACCGTGCGGTCGAGCGCGACAAAAGCGCGGCCCATCATCGAGGGCGTCGGTGGGGTGATCCAGTCGGTGACGCGATCCGGAGGCTCAAGGAAAAGTTCGGCGATCGACACGCCGCGCGGGTTTTTGCCGCGCGGCTGCTTGGCCATCAGCACGGCCAGCGGCACCACCACCACCCGCGACCAGTACGAGATCTTGTCGAGATGGAACGGGAACCAGGCCGGCAGCAGCATCAACTCCACCGGCATTGCCGGCACCGCGCGCCACGGCACTTCGCCCCATAGCGCCAGCAGGATGCGGGTGAAGACGTTGGCACGCCGCGCGCCGCCCGCCTTGAGGATCGCCTCGCGGGCGCGCGCCATATGCGGTGCGTCGACCGTGTCGCCGACCGCCTTCAACGCGAAATACGCTTTTACCGAGGCGCTGAGGTCGAACGCGCCGCCCCGATAGAGCGACCAGCCGCCATGATCTTCCTGCGTCGCGCGCAGATAGCGGGCAATGCGCTGTTCCAGATCGGCATCGATCGTGTCGAGATAATGCTGCAGCAGGATGTACTCGGCCGGAATGGTCGCGTCGGCTTCGAGCTCGAAGACCCAATGCCCGTCGTCCTGCTGGCGCGACAGCAACCACTTGGTGGCGCGCGTTACGGCCTTATCAAGCGAGGCGGGCTTTGTCACGCCTGGGGTCACCGGCACCGGTTCGGGTGTCATCGCTCCGCTCTGCACTGTCGGAAACCGCCCGCCCATATGTGGCGCGAGCGCCGGAAGGCCGGGCAATCGTGTCGGCCGCGGCAAGACCGGAGCGAATAGCGCCTTCGATCGTCGCCGGCAAGCCAGTATCGACATAATCGCCCGCAAGTAGCAGGTTGTTCCATCGCGTTTTCGTCGCTGGGCGTTTTTTCAGCCCCGCCGGCGTCGCGCGAAATGTCGCGCGCCGTTCCTTGACGACACGAGAGGGCGGCACGGGTTGTTCCGGTAGCCCATAGGCCAGGGCGACATCGCGCCACAAGGTCGCAGCAAGCTCTTCGGCCGGGCGGTCGACCAGCGCATCGGCGGCACTCACCGTGACCGAGACGACCTCGCGCTTCCGAAACACCCATTCCGCCGTGCCGCCGATCAGCCCGATGAACAGCGGCGCGTCCGACAATGCGCCGGGGGAAATGGCCAAGCGGTAATGCGCGTTGACGATCGGTGCGTGGTCGTCGGGCACGGCCAGCTCGGGCACGAGGCGCGCCGCGACCGGGGCCGGCACCGCCAGGACGACTTGATCGTCCGCCGTCACATCGACGAGGCCGTCGTCGAAATTGAGCTCGGCGACGCGGTCGCCGGTAAAGCCGATGCCGCGCAGCCGCGCCGCGAAGCGGATGTCGGCGCCGCGGATGCCCAACCTAGCCAGCGCCGGATCGACGAGGCTCTCGGACAAACCCTCGCGCGGCACCAGCGGCAGACACGCCGCCGCGCCGCGTCCCAGCGTCTCGCTCAGCACCTGCCCGTAAAGCCGTGCCGAGCCGGCTTCCGCGCCGGTGTTGAGCGCCGCAACCGCGATCGGCTGCCACAGCCGGCGGTAAAGGGTGCTCTCGGGGTCGAGGCAATCGGCAACGGTCGCTTCCGGCGCGGCCGCGCGCAGCCGGCGTGCCGCCAGGTAATCGCGCGCCCGCGTCCCCGGCACTCGCCGGTTCCCGCACAGCACCCACCACGGCGCCGACCCGCGATTGGGCCGCAGCGTCCAGCGTTCGCCGGTCGCCAGATCGACAAACGGGAAGGCCGCTTCGCCAGGGCCCTCCAGCGTGTCCAGCGCGCCGATCAGCCGCAAATAGGTCATCGCCGAGCGATTGCCGGACAACAGAAGATGATTGCCGTTATCGATCCGGCAGCCGAGCTCGCCGTCGAGATATGACCGGCAGCGTCCGCCGGCATGGTCGGTGCTTTCGTACAGCGCGACCCGCCGCCCGGTGTCGGCGAGTGCCACCGCGGCCGCGAGCCCGGCGAGCCCGGCGCCGACGACATGCACCCGGCCGACGGAACTCATATCAGCCCGTGGCGCAGCACTAGCCACAATTTGCGGCCTTTGGAGAGGCTGACCCGCGCGGCGGGGTCGCGCCATCCCGCCTCGACCAGCGCGTCGAGCATCGCCCGGTAAAACGCGCCCATCACTGCCGCCGGCCGCATCGCGCGGCGCGACGAATGCGCCATCGCCGCCTCGGCCGCCGCGAAATGTCCGATCGCCACCTCCGCCAGGTCGCGGCAAGCCGCCGGCAGCGCTGGATGGCGCAGCACCGCTCCCGGCTCGGTGCCGCGGATGCCGTGGCGGTCGAGCAGCTCGCGCGGCAGATAAAGCCGGCCGCGCTCGGCGTCCTCGGCGAGGTCGCGCAGGATGTTGGTGAGCTGCAGCGCCCGGCCCAACGCGTCGGCGACCCGGTGCGCCGCCTCACCGGGGTCGCCGAAGACATGCACGGATAGATGCCCGACGGCTGCCGCCACCCGCGCGCAGTAAAGGTCGAGTGTCGAGAAATCGGGCGCGCGGATCGGCTCGCCCGAATCCATTTCCATGCCGTCGATGATGTCGTGAAAATCCCGCTTGCGCAGTTGGAAGCGGGCGACCGGCGCTTCCAGCGCGCGGGCGATCAATTGGTGCGGCCGACCGGTGTAGACCGCCTCGATCTCATCGTGCCACATCGCCAGGCCCGCGGGCCGTTCGGCCTCGGGCCAATCGTCGGCAATATCGTCGACCTCGCGGCAGAAGGCATAGACCGCGTACATGCCGTCGCGCCGCTCCTGCGGCAGCATCCGCATTGCCCAGTAGAACGAGGTGCCGGCCGCCTCGACCCGACGGCGAATGGTCTCGCGTAGCGAGGCCTCGTCGGCGATCGCGCCGACGCTATCCACGACCGCGCCACTCAAGGCTTGGTCGACCGTGGGCGCCGGCCGCGAACGATACCGGTGACGAGGGCGGTGGCGAAATCGCCCTTGCTGAGCGCGACGCGCGTCGCGAGCGGGTCGCCGCGCCGCAGCCGGCGCGACAGCCGCCGCGCCAGATCGACGATCGTCGCCGATTCCCAGCGTAGACCACGCGCCTTGACGCCGCCGGGCAGTTCGCCAGCTCTGTCGATCAGCCGGTCGGTCGAGTCGAGCAGCCAGTCGATAACACGACGCATCCCGGGACTGGCCGGGCCCCCGGCCAGTTCTTCCACCGTCACCCCGGCTTCGCCCATCAGCTCCAGCGGCAAGTAAACGCGGTCGAGGCTGCGGTAATCGTCGCCGCAATCCTGCAGGTGATTGAGCACCTGCAGCGCCGAGCACAGCGCGTCCGAGGCCGGCCAGGTGTCGCGGCTCTCCCCGTGCACATCGAGAAGTTGCCGCCCGACTGGCGAGGCCGAATAGCGGCAATACTCCATCAGATCGTTCCAGTCCTTGTAGCGCAGCTTGGTCGCGTCGAGGCGGAAGGCGCGCAGCACATCGTGGCAATGCTGCGCCGTCGTGCCCGTCACGGCGAGACTGGCGCGCATCGCGCTGGCGGCGGGCGAGTCGTCGCCCGGCGTCCCGTCCAGGATTTCACCCATGCGGTCGAGCCGGAGCACCTTGTCGTCGGCCGACAGCGCCGGGTTGTCGGCGATGTCGTCGGCGCTGCGCGCGAAGCGGTAGAAGGCGTGGACATGAGGCCGCAGATCCTTGCGGATCAGGAACGATCCGACCGGGAAGTTCTCGTCGCCGCGCCCTTTGCCCGACGGCGTTTCGAGGGCTTCCGGCCGTGGCTTCTCAGCAGTCAGCACCGTCACGTCAGATACCCGTTCGCCTCAAACCACGCCACGGCGTCGGCGATCGCCAGGATCGCCGGCCGCGGCGCATAGCCCAGCTCGCGCATCGCTTTCGCCGAGCTAAAATACATCTTCTTACGCGACATGCGGACGCCGTCCAAGGTCGTGAACGGCTCACGCCCGGTGAGCCGCGCCATCATCTCCGCGCCGGCGGCGATCGGCAGCACGACCGCATAGGGCAGCTTGATCGCTGGCGGACGCCGTCCGGCAGCGCGCGCGACCTCGGCCAAAATCTCGGCGAGCGGCAGATTTTCCCCGCCGAGAATATAGCGCTCGCCAATGCCGCCGCGCTCGGCCGCCAGCAATTCGCCTGCGGCGACATCGTCGACATGGACGATATTGAGCCCGGTATCGACATAGGCAGGCACCTTGCCCTTTGCCGCTTCGAGGATGACGCGCCCGGTCGGGGTCGGCTTGATGTCGCCGGGGCCGACCGGGGTCGACGGGTTGACGATGACCGCCGGCAGTCCGCGTTCGGCGATGAGCTCGCGCACCACCGCCTCAGCGGCGAATTTCGATTGCTTGTAGGGACCGATCATATCGGCGATGCCGCTCGGCGTCGCTTCGTCGGCGCTGCCGCCCTTGACGATGCCCAAGGTCGCGACGCTGCTGGTATAGACGACGCGCTCGACCCCGGCGTCGAGCGCCGCCAGCATCAGATCGCGCGTGCCATCGACATTGGCGTGGAACATCGCCGCCGGGTCGGGCACCCACAGCCGGTAATCTGCCGCGGCATGAAAGAGATAGCGGCATCCGGCGACCGCGGCCGCGAGTGAGGCGGCGTCTTCGAGCGACCCGTCGGCAGTCTCGACATCGAGACCGGCGAGGTTGCGGCGATTGCTGCCGGGCCTTGCCAACACCCGCACCGCGCATCCCGCCGTCAACAGCGCGCGCGCGATTGCCGCGCCGACAAAGCCGGTTGCACCGGTAACGAGAGACAGTCCGGGGGCGAGCGGCATTGACGAAACCTACAAACTCCTGCCCCACAATGCTATGTAATACCTGGAAAGCGAAAGGTATTACCGTGCCAAAAATCACCAGCAAGGGCCAGGTCACGATCCCCAAACGGATTCGCGATCATCTCGGTCTCAAGCCGGGATCGGAGGTCGAGTTCACCATCGTGGGCGAAGGAAAGATCGGACTCAAAACGTTTGAAAAGGCCAGCGAGAGCCGGTTTGCGGCCATCCGCGGCAGCTTGAACTTGGGGATGACGACCGACGAGTTCATGCGAATGGTGCGGGGTGATCCCGACGATGATCCTGGTTGATACCAACGTCCTGATCGATGTGATCGACAACGATCCGGTTTGGGCCGAATGGTCTCAACAGCAACTCGACATCGCAAATGCCGTCGGTCCTGTCGGCATCAGCGACATCGTCTACGCCGAATTGTCGATGGGATTTCCCGGCACGGCGGCGCTGGACGATGTGATCAACCGCGCCGGTCTCTCAATTGTCGCCCCGCCGAGCGAGGCGCTGTTCCTGGCGGGCCGAGCTTTCCTTCGTTATCGGGCTACCGGCGGTCCGCGAACCGGAGTGCTGCCGGACTTTTTCATCGGAGCGCAGGCAGCGGCGATGAAAACGCCGCTCATCACACGTGACCCGCGACGCTACCGCACTTACTTTCCCGGCATCGAGCTGATCACGCCCAGCGTCAATTAAACGCCGCACAGGAATCGCGGGTGACGATCCCGACCGATTGCTGGTGGAACCGCGTCTTGTACGCGTCCATCACCGCGCCGAGCCGGCCGGCGAGGTCCGGGCTGCGTTTCGCGGCGATCAGCACGATCTTGACGCTCGGCGAGCGGCCGATCACGCCGGTCTCCGGGTTGCGCCACTGGCCATAGCCGTCGAACACAGTGAGCCCGTCGGGAAAATTCGGCGTGACGATCTTCGCCAGGAAATCGGCCCATTCCGCGTCGCTCACGACCTTCCGACCCGCTTTGTCACGGCCGAAGAACAGCTCGGCCACGAGCATGCGCTGCTCGGACGGCAATAGGCATTGATAAGGCGTAGGCGGTGAGGACGCGGCTTGCGGCCCCGAGGCGGGCGCGGGGGGTGCCTGGGCGCAGCCGGCAAGCGCCAGCAGCGCCGCGCCGGCGAGCTTTGCTCGTCCGAGAATGGCCTACTCCGCCGCCTGTTTGGCCAGCACTGGCTCGACCTTGGCGGCGCAGAACTTGAATTCGGGGATCTTGCCGACCGGGTCCAGTTGCGGGTTGGTGAGGACATTGGCCGCCGCCTCGGCAAAGCAGAACGGAATGAACACCATGCCGGGCGCGACATTGCTGTCGGCGCGCGCCATCAATTCGATGTGCCCGCGCCGCGTGGTGACGCGCACCGGGTCGCCCGCCGCGACGCCGAGCTTGCGTAGCTCCGATGGCGCGAGGCTTGCCACCGCCTCGGGCTCGATCTCGTCGAGCACGGTGGCGCGGCGGGTCATCGCGCCGGTGTGCCAATGCTCGAGCTGCCGGCCGGTGGTCAGCACCAGCGGATACTCGGCGTCCGGTTCCTCGGCGGGCGGGATGATCGAGGCGGGCACCAGCTTGGCGCGGCCCGACGGGGTCGGGAAACCATTGCCGAAGACGATCTCGTTGCCGGGCTTATCCTCGGCGTCACAGGGATAGGTGACCGAATCCTCGCGCAGCAGCCGTTCCCAGGTGATGTTGTCGAGCGACGGCATCGCCAGCTTCATCTCGGCGAACACATCGGCTGGCCCCTCATAGCGCCAGTCGCACCCCATGCGCCGGGCGATCTCCTGGATCGTCATCAGGTCGAGCCGCGCGTTGCCGGGCAGCGGCAGCGCGGCGCGGCCCATCTGCACCTGGCGGTTGGTGTTGGAGACCGTGCCGTCCTTTTCCGACCACGCCGAGGCTGGCAAGACCACGTCGGCGTATTTCGCGGTCTCGGTGAGGAAGATGTCCTGCACCACGAGGTGTTCGAGATGCGCCAGCGCCTCGCGCGCATGCTCGACATCGGGGTCGGACATCGCCGGGTTCTCACCCATGATGTACATGCCCTTGATCTCGTTGCGGTGCACCGCATCCATGATCTCGACGACGGTCAGACCCGGTTTGTCGTCGAGCTCGGTGTCCCACAGTTTCTCGAACTTCTCGCGGACCTCCGGCTTCGCCACCGACTGGTAGTCGGGATAGACCATGGGGATCAGCCCGGCGTCGGACGCGCCCTGCACGTTGTTCTGGCCGCGCAGCGGGTGAAGGCCGGTGCCGGGCCGGCCGACCTGGCCGGTGATCATCGACAGCGCGATGAGGCACCGAGCGTTGTCGGTGCCGTGCGTGTGCTGCGAGATGCCCATGCCCCAGAAGATGATCGCCCGCTCGGCGCGGGCATAGGCGCGCGCGACATGGCGCAAGGTCGCCGCGTCGATGCCGCAGATCGGCGCCATCTTCTCCGGGCTGTAGTCCTTGATGTGCTCGCGCAGCTTCTCGTAATCCTCGGTGTAGCTCTGGATGTACTGGCGGTCGGTGAGGCCCTCTTCGACGATCGTGTGGATGAAGGCGTTGAGCATCGCCACGTCGCGACCGGGTGAGAATTTCAGCACTCCGGTCGCATGGCGGTCGAGCTGATGGCCACGCGGATCCATCACAAAGACCTTGGCGCCCCTCTTCGCAGCCTGCTTGAAGAACGTCGCCGCAACCGGATGATTTTCCGTGGGCCGGCAGCCGATGGTGATGATGACGTCGGCGTCCTCCGCGGCGGTGAACGGCGCCGTCACTGCGCCCGAACCGATCCCCTCCATCAGCGCCGCCACCGACGAGGCGTGGCACAGCCGCGTGCAGTGGTCGACATTATTGCTACCGAAGCCGGTGCGCACCAGCTTCTGGAAGAGATAGGCTTCCTCGTTCGACCCTTTGGCCGAGCCGAACCCGGCCAGCGCACGCCTTCCGTCGCGATCCCTGATCTTCACGAGGCCCTGCGCCGCGCGGTCGAGCGCCTCTTCCCACGTCGCCTTGCGGAAATGCGTGTAGGGGTTGGCGGGGTCGATGTCAGTATCGTGCTTCGATACGCCGTCCTTGCGGATCAGCGGTTCGGTCAGCCGATCGGGGTGGTGGACATAGTCGAACCCGAAGCGGCCCTTGACGCAGAGCCGGTTGTGGTTCGCCGGCCCGTCCTTGCCCTCCACCGCAATGATACGGTCGTTCTTGATCTGATAAGTCAGCTGACACCCAACCCCACAATAGGGGCAGACGCTGTCGACGGTGCGGTCGGGGGCGCTGCAAAAGACGCCGTTCTCGTCGACCTGGGTCGCCGGCATCAGCGCCCCCGTGGGACAGGCCTGCACGCATTCGCCGCAGGCGACGCAGGTCGAGTTGCCCATCGGGTCGTCGAAATCGAAGACGATCTTCTCGTTATGGCCGCGCGCCGCCATGCCGATGACATCGTTGACCTGCACCTCGCGGCAGGCGCGGACGCAAAGATTGCACTGGATGCAGGCGTCGAGCTGCACCGCCATCGCGACATGGCTGCGGTCGGGAATTGGCGCGGCGCGCTGCGGAAAGCGGCTGTCGGAGACTTCCAGCCTGTCGGCCCATTCCCAGAGCCGTGAGTTCGGGTCATGCGCGACCGCGCGCTCGGGCTGGTCGCCGATCAGCAGCTCGAAGACCATCTTGCGCGAGAATTTGGCGCGGTCGCTCGCCGAATGCACTTTCATGCCGACGGTCGGCTTTCTGATGCACGACGCGGCGAGCACGCGCTCACCCTCGATCTCGACCATGCAGGCGCGGCAATTGCCGTCGGCCCGGTAGCCGGGCTTCGGCAGCCAGCAGAGATGCGGGATCTCGGTGCCGAGCCGGTTCGCCACCTGCCAGATCGTCTCGCCCGGCTGCGCCTCGGCCTCGTTGCCGTCGAGCATGAACTTGATCGGATCGCTCATCGCGCAATCTCTCTTAAACGCTCTGTAGCCGTTGGATGAACTCGTTCACCTCGGGCTGTGTCCAGGTGTCGCCGTTGTGGCAGAAGTCGAGCAACGCATCCTTGTTGCGCGGCACCCAGGCAATCACCTGCGGCGACATCTGGCGAACGACACGCGCCTGAAGACTGTCCGCGACCACCGCTGGCCCGTCGCCGATCGAAACCGAAAAGCTCGGCTGCGTGCGTCCCGGGCGCTCGAAATATTTGACCCGCGGTCCGTGTGCGCCCATCGCCGTCGAGACGAAGATCGTACCAGCAACGCCCGTTTGGGCGCTCGTCAGATTGGCCATCTCGACGACTTCTTCTGGGGCCAGTTCGTCCACCAGCGGCACGTCGGCGGGAAGCTGCAAGGTAAGTTCGGCGCTCATTGCGGGCACTCCAAGCAAGGCACCACCCCGGCGAAGGCCGGGGCCCATTTATCCGCCTTTCGAGTGTTTGCACCATGGGTCCCGGCTTTCGCCGGGATGGAATTAAAAAACATCACGCAGGCCCCGCCAGCTCTTCGGGGAAGTGCTTGAGCACCTGCTTGACCGGGTTCATCGCCGCCTGCCCCAGGCCGCAGATCGACGCGTCGCCCATCACCCGCGACAATTCCTGTAAGAGCTCGTCGTCCCAGCGCGGCTGGCTCATCAGTTTGACCGCCTTTTCCGTGCCGACCCGGCATGGCGTGCACTGGCCGCAACTTTCGTCCTCGAAGAACTTCAAAAGATTGAGCGCCACCGCTTTCATGTCGTCCTTGTCGGACAGCACGACAACCGCGGCCGAGCCGATAAAGCACCCCTCACTCTCCAGCGTGCCGAAATCCAATGGGATATCGGCCTTCGATGCCGGCAAGATGCCGCCCGAGGCGCCGCCCGGTAGATAGCCCTTGAATACATGGCCGTCGGCCATGCCGCCGCAATATTCGTCGATCAGCTCGCGCGCGGTGATCCCGGCCGGGGCAAGCTTGACGCCCGGGTTCTTGACCCGGCCCGAGACCGAGAAGGTGCGCCGCCCGCTGCGGCCATTGCGGCCTTCGCCGCTGAACCATTCCGGCCCTGCTTCGACGATATCGCGCACCCAATGCAGCGTCTCGATGTTGTTGATCAGCGTCGGCCGGCCGAAGAGCCCGACCTGCGACGGAAATGGCGGCTTGTGGCGCGGCAGCCCGCGCTTGCCCTCGATGCTTTCGAGCATCGCCGATTCCTCGCCGCAGATGTAGGCGCCGGCGCCGCGCCGCAGATGGATGCGCGCATGCTTGGCGAGACCCGCCCCTTCGAGCGCGGCGATCTGCTGTATCAGCACCTCGCGGCATTGCGGATACTCGTCGCGCAGATAGATGTAAATATCGGCTGCCTCGACCACCCAGGCGGCGATCAGCGTCCCTTCGAGAAAGCGATGCGGATCGGTTTCGAGGAAATAACGGTCCTTGAACGTCCCGGGCTCGCCCTCGTCGCCGTTGACCGCCATCAGCCGTGGCCCCGGCTCGGCCAGCACGAAGCGCCATTTGCGGCCGCTCGGAAATCCGGCGCCGCCCATTCCGCGAATATTCGATTTTTCGAGCGCCTCGATCACGCTGTCGCGGCTGCGCGCGCCCGACAGGCACGCTTCGAGCAGTTTGTAGCCGCCGCCAGCACGGTATTCGTCGAGCCCGATGAAAGGCGGGATGGCCGGGTGGGTGTGCTTATGGGCGACGGCGTCGGCGACGCTGTCGACGGTCGCGTGCTCGTGCAACGCATGGCCGATCGCACAGACCGGCGCGTTGTGGCAGCCGCCCATGCACGGCGCCCGCACCACCCGCACGCCGTCGCCGAGCCGGTCCTGCAAATCCGTCAGCAGCTTGTCGGCGCCGAATAGCGCGCAGGTGAGGCTGTCACACACCCGTACGGTCAGCTCGGGCGGCGGCGCCTCGTCTTCCATAACGATATCGAAATGCGCATAAAAGCTCGCGACCTCATAGACTTCGACCAGCGCCAGCCGCATCTCCTCAGCCAGCGCCGCGAGATGCCGCGCGTGCAGGCAGCCGTAATGATCCTGAATGAGGTGCAGATGCTCGATCAATAGGTCGCGGCGGCGCTCGCGGTCGCCCAGCAGCGCCTGCACTTCGGCCAACGCCGCCGGCTCGACTTGACGGCCTTTCGGGATGTCGCGCCCGCGCCGCCGGCCAGAGCCGGGGTGGACGCGACGGTCATGGGTTGCGGTCTGGGCCATGGCTTCAGCTTACAGCCCCTCTCCCGCATGCGGGAGAGGGAGGGACCCATCGCGTCAGCGAAGGGAGGGTGAGGGTCAGAGCGCACAAACCCTCACCCGTCTCGCGCCTTTCGGTGCTCGCCACCCTCTCCCGCAAGCGGGAGAGGGAATCAAGGACGCCGCTGGACACCGGCGTTACACCGCGCCTTCCTGTTTCATCGCGGCGATTTCCGCCTCGCTGTGGCCGAGCCATTGGAGCACCTCCTCGGTGTGCTCGCCCAAGAGCGGCGCGCGGCGGTGCTCGACCGGCGAGTCGGAAAGGTTGATCGGCATGCCGACCTGTACGTATTTGCCGCGCGTCGGGTGGTCGAGCTCGACCAGCATCTCGCGCGCGTAGAGCGCCTTGTCCTCGTAGATGTCCTTCATCGACAGGATCGGGCCGCACGGCACGTCGACATCGTTGAGCGCCTTCATGACCTCCCACTTGGTCTTGGTCATCGTCCATTGCTCGATGATCGCGAAACATTCGGGGATTTTGGGTAGGCGTGCCGCCGGCGTCGCCCATTCGGGGTCGGTAATCAGCTCCTCGCGGCCGCACAGCTTCATCAGCGGCTCCCAGCACGGCGGCTGGATGATCACATAGGCATAGTCGTTGGGGCCGCCCGGCGCACAGCGCAAGGCGGCCCCCGGCTGGCCGCCGCCCGATGCGTTGCCGGCCCGCGGCACCTCGTCGCCGAAGGTCTTGTTCGGGTATTCCGGCAGCGGCCCTTTCATGATGCGCTGCTGGTCGCGCATCTTGACGCGGGTCAGGTTCAGCACCGCGTCGGCCATCGCCACCTCGACCCGCTGACCCTTGCCGGTCTTCTCGCGCTGATAGAGCGCGGCGAGGATGCCGGTGACCATGTGAACACCGGTGCCGCTGTCGCCGATCTGCGCGCCGGTGACGGTCGGCGGGCCGTCTTCCCAGCCGGTGGTGCTGGCCGCGCCGCCCATGCATTGCGCGACGTTCTCATAGGCCTTGCAGTCGACGAACGGGCCGGGGCCGAAGCCCTTGACCGAGGCGTAAATCAGCCGCGGGTTGAGCTGCTGCAGCCGCTCCCAGGTGAAGCCGGCGCGATCGAGCACGCCGGGGCCGAAATTCTCGGCAAGGATGTCGCTGCGTCGCACCAGCGCCTCGATCACCGCCTTGCCCTTGGGCTGCTTCATGTTGATGGTGATGCTGCGCTTGTTCGAATTGAGCATGGTGAAATAGAGGCTGTCGGCCCCTTTCACGTCCTGCAGCTGGCCGCGCGTGATGTCGCCGCGCCCGGGCAGCTCGACCTTGATCACGTCGGCGCCCATCCAGGCCAGGAGTTGCGTACCGGTCGGCCCCGCCTGGACATGCGTCATGTCGAGGATGCGGACGCCTTCGAGTGCTTTGCCCATTGTCGTCTCCTGCGCTCAACCTATGCTCCATCCCGGCGAAGGCCGGGACCCATTTCTCTACCGCTCACGCGGTGAACGGATGGGCCCCGGCCTTCGCCGGGGTGACGTTCTTCTATCGTGTCCAGAAAATCGCCGTGCTGCTCGACATGCGAGGCGAGGCCCAGCGTGTGCTCGCGGGCGAGCCGCGCCGCCGCCTCGGCGTCGCGCCGCTCCAACGCCTCGATGATCGCCATGTGATCGACGATCGAGCGCGCCGCGCGGTTGTCCTGGTGGATCGTCACCCGGCGGATCGCCCGAATATGGATGAACAAATTTTCGGTCAACTCGCTCAGGAGCGCGCACCCGCTCATGCGGATGATCGCCTGGTGAAACGCGATATTGGCGTCGGAATATTCTTCCAGCCGCTCGCCGCCCTCATCTCCATTTGGGCCGTCGTGGAACGCGTCCATCAGCCGGCGCAATTCGGCGATGTCGTCATCGGCTGCGTTGAGCGCCATAAGCCGCGCCGCCATGCTTTCGAGCGCCGCCATGACGGTGATGATCTCGACGATCTCGCGCTTGGTCTTGCGCACGACATAGATGCCGCGGCGCGGCAGGGTGCGGACAAACCCCTCCTGTTCGAGCAGCGTCATCGCCTCGCGGATCGGCGTGCGGCTGACCCCAAGCCCTTCCGACAGCCGCCGCTCGTCGAGCCGCACCTCGTCGGGCGAGCCGTAGATGTCGATCGCGCAGATCGCCCGCTTCAACGCCGTATAGGCGAGGTCGCGATAGGTCGCGCCGGTATCGAGCCGCGCGATGTCGAACGGAAGAGCGCCACGCATGAGCCATGGTATCTGGTATACCACCGGCGTCGCAACCGAGTTTTCCCGATGAAAACGCGCTGAGCGCAATTTGCCGACGACGACATGCTTCACCAGTATAAATTTCTCGGGGTCGCGCCGGGGCCCGCGTAAGGCCGGCGCGGCGGGGTCTAGGCCGCCAGCACCTTGGAGTGGAGGTCGCACAGCCGCGCGATCAACTCGGCGGGATCTTCGGTGAAGCCGATTTTGGGGTAGGCGCAGAACAGCTGGAACAGCTTTTTCTCGCAGCCATTGACCATGAAGCGGCCTAGCGTTTGGTCGGCGTCGAGCGCGATGTAGCGATCTTCGTCGATGCAGGAGTCCACGTCGATGCCGCTTGCCGCGAGCCGGGCTTCGAGGCCCTCGCGATGGGCTTCCGTGGCGATGACGATGGCCGCGTCGCCGCGCTCCAACCCGCCGCGGATGAAATCGGCCAGCGTGACGATGAAAACATCGTCGCTTTCGTAGACCTGAACGAAATGCTCGCAGCGCTCAACTCGGCCCAGAACGCCGTCGTGTCGTGTTGCTGTGCCATCCCCCACCGGACTGCTGCGCGCGATCCGACTGAGCGGCCACACTTCCGCGTACACCGCTACTAACGCGGCGAACGTCGCTTTCGGTAACGTCAAGTTGTCGCAGCCGGGTATGGCCGCCGGCAGTGAAGTTACGGCGGCGGCGTAGAGCCGCCACCGCCCTTCGACGTGCCTACTCCGCGGCGGCGAGGTTCGGCGTAAACTCCAGCGGCAAGCCGGGATGGCCGGTCAACCGCTCGCCCTCTTCCCACATCTCCAGCGCCCGCTTCTTCACGGCCTGCACCACCTCGGCGATCTTGCCGGTGTCGAGGTCGGCCGCGACCCCGGGATAGCCGGCGCGGGTGATCATCGCCGGCAGCTTGCCGGTCTCGAACTGCTCGAGCGTCCAGGCAAGCGGGTTCTCGACCAGCGTGCGGTCCCAATAGATGCGGTGGTTCTTGTTGCGCGGGCCGTAATGGTAATGCGCGCCGTTCCAGAAATGGTCGAAGGCCAAGAGCTCGGTCTCTTCGGTGTATTTCTTGCCCGGCGTGCCGCCGATATCGGCCAGCACGTGGATCGCGAGCCCGCCATCACCCATCGGCAGCCGCCGCATCTCCAACCCGAAGCGGATATTGCCGCACTCGAAGATATCGGTGCCGCGATTGTGCTTCACGGTGTTGCGCTTGGTGGCGTAGAGCTCGCGCGCGCAGGCCTCGACCTCGGGCAGCACCTGGCGCACCGCGTCGTAGTCGGCGCTCTTGGCGATCGCCGAGTAGCCGGCGCGGTCGAGCATGCGGTCTAGCTTGGTGCCCAGCGTCTTGACCGTCCAGCCGATCGGGTTGCCGCAGGCGATCGGGTCCATCTGGTAGTGGTTGGTCAGCATCGCGCCGCCCAGCATTTCCGGCCCGGCGACCGCCAGCTCGCGGTTCTCCGGCCCGTAATCGTAGCTCTTCTCGACGTCGAAGCAGTTGAACCGCAAGAGCGTCGTGTCTTTCCCGGACACTTGCGCCTTGACCAGAATGGCGACGCCTTGGTCGGCATGGTCCTGGATGTTCTCGTCCCACAATTCGTGCTTGACGGCGAAGGTCAGCGGACCGGCGGTAAAAATTTCCTCATGTGCCATGTGTACGGGCTCCTCTGCGAGTCACCGGTGGGTGTTCAACCTGCGATAATCATCAGCATTTCCGCTGCGGAAGTCGAGTGCATGTTGCGTACCGCAGCAATGCGGAGCATGCCGACCTCCGCCCCCGCCTTGAAGTTCGCAACGACCGAGGCTTAAATCGCAGCCCCGCGTCGTCGCCTGCCGGTCATCAGATAGACATTGGCGCGCGGCTCGAAGAGCGGATCGGCCGAGGCGTCGATACCGTCGACGCGCGGGATCGGGTCGAAAATAATGTGTTGCTGCGCCTTGGCGTTATCCCGTGCGATTTCCGTTAGGTTGATCTCGCCGAGGGAGAACTGCGGCGGGTTACTCACATCCTGATCGCGCTCATTGCGGACGGCCGTCGCGGTCGCCATGTTTAGAGGTATCGTCGGCCCATCCCCCCAGGGCGCTGGCGGCTGAGAGGCAACGCAAGCCTGCATAAATGGCAGCGTACCCTCCCGCCCTCAAAGGGTAGAGGAAGGGTTCCGGTGAACGGTTCTCTCATGATAAATGAAACATATATTGCTGCTCGAAGACGATTCTGGCGTCGTCGAACTGTTGTCTATGATCTTGGAAGATAGCGGATACTACATCTCCACCACCGCACGGGTGGAATTTGCGAAGCAAATGCTTGAAAAATCTAAGGTAGACCTTTTTATTGCGGACATATTATTGCCAGATGGAACCGCATTCGCCGCGCTCGATGAGGCAAAAAGGCGGAACATCCCGTATCTCTTGATGACCGGGAGCTTTCCGCACATGGCTCAGCTAGAGGCGAATGGCGAATTCCATCTCACGAAACCGTTCAAATTAAAAGACTTTTCCGATGCGGTAATGGAGCGCATCGGCCCTGGTAACGGCCAATAATTGCGGCGAGCGCATCTGTGCGCCGGTTGTAAATCCACAAACATCAACGGAGCACGCCTATGATTAGTAAAATCATCGCCTCCGTTGTGCTGTCAATTCTAGGAATCGCTGCGCTGGCAGATTTCTTATTAATTTACCACGGCCATTTTAGCCAGTTTGGATTCTTGTCTCTCTCTTTCGGTGTCTTTGCTCTATGTGCGGCAGTTTTCGCCTGGCGTCATTGGGTTGGGATTCGTGACGCCTACACGTCTGATCAGACGACTGAAAAAGAGGGCGTAGAATTACCGCGTGCTGCCTGGTCGGAGCGGTTGGGCATGGGGGGATTGTTCAATTTGGGAAACCGCCCTGAACGACCGCATTCACGAGACTGACCATCCATGACGATATCTCAAGGACTTGATCCTGATCTTTCTGTGCCCGTTCGGCGCGACCCGCGCCGCCGCTTCGCTTCGGGCAGCTCCGGCAACCCCAAGGGCCGGCCTCCCGGCATCCCCAACCCCGAACGGCGCCTGCTCGATCTCCGCACCCGGCCGACCAGCGGCGCGGTCCTGGTGCGGCTCGTCGAGCGCAAACCCTATCTGCTCCGCCGCCTCGCCGCGCAGCTCTTGCCGCCTCGCGCTCCGGCACGCGGGTGCTGATTGACCATCCGGCGACCCTCCGTGCTATAGGACGCAAAACCCCGACGAGCGGTGGACGAGATGAGCGAAGCGGAGCAGCAAGGCGATATGACCGATGGCTTCCATCTTGTGGTGGAGGCGTTGAAGCTGAACGGCGTCGATACGATTTTCGGCGTCGCCGGCATCCCGATCACCGACCTGCTGCGGCTCGCGCAGAACGAGGGCATCCGCTATCTCGGCTTTCGGCATGAGCAGCAGGCCGCCAACGCCGCGGCGATCGCCGGCTACCTCACCGCCAAGCCCGGCATCTGCATGACGGTGTCGGCGCCGGGCTTCCTCAACGGGGTGGTCGGGCTGGCCAACGCGACGACCAATTGCTTCCCGATGATCCTCATCAGCGGTTCGTCCGACCGCGCGATCGTCGATCTGGAGCAGGGCGATTACGAGGAGATGGACCAGCTTTCGGTCGCCCGGCCGCATTGCAAGGCGGCCTATCGCGTCAACCGCCCACAGGATATCGGCGTCGGCCTCGCGCGGGCGATCCGCGCCGCGGTGTCGGGTCGACCCGGTGGCGTCTATCTCGACCTGACCGCCGAGGTGCTCGGCTCGGCGCTCGACGCCGAGGCCGGCAAGCAAATCGCTGGTCAAGGTGGTCGATCCCGCGCCTCCCTCGCCGCCGGCGCCGGATGCCGTGGCGCGCGCGCTCGACCTCCTGGCGCATGCCGAGCGGCCGCTGGCGATCCTCGGCAAGGGCGCGGCCTATGCCCGCGCCGAGAAGGAAATCCGCTCGTTCCTCGAGGCGACCGGCATTCCGTTCCTGCCGATGTCGATGGCCAAGGGCCTCCTGCCCGACGATCACCCGCAATCGGCAGCCGCCTCGCGCTCCTTCGCGATCGGCCAGGCCGATGTGGTGCTGATCGCCGGCGCGCGGCTCAACTGGCTGCTGTCGCACGGCCGCGCGCCGCTGTGGAACCCCAACACCAAGATCGTGCAGGTCGACATCTCGCCGACCGAGATGGACAGCAACCGCGCGATCGTCGCGCCGATTGTCGGCGACATCAAATCGGTGTTCACCGCCTTCAACGCCGCGCTGAAGCCCGGCCAGGTCAAGCCGCAAGGCCCCTGGCTCGACGAGATGGGCAAGCGCAAGCAGCAGAATGTCGAGCGCATGTCCGCCCGGCTCAACGCCGACCCGAACCCGATGAATTTTTCCTCGACGCTGCGCGCGGTGCGCAACGCGCTCGCCACCCAGCCCGACGTCTATGTCGTCAACGAGGGTGCCAACACCTTGGATTTCGGCCGCAACATCATCGACATGGATAAGCCGCGCCACCGGCTCGACAGCGGCACCTGGGGCGTCATGGGCATCGGCATGGGCTATGCGATCGGCGCCGCCGCGGTGACCGGCAAGCCGGTCGTCGCGATCGAGGGCGACAGCGCCTTCGGTTTCAGCGGCATGGAAATCGAGACGATCTGCCGCTACGACCTGCCGGTGACGACGATCATCTTCAACAATAACGGCGTCTATCGCGGCGACCCCGAGGGTACGCCCTACACCCCGACCGGCCTCCTGCGCGACGCGCGCTACGAGCGGATCATCGAGGCGTTCGGCGGCAAGGGCTACCACTGCACCGACACGCCGAGCCTGACAAAGGCGGTCACCGAGGCGCTTGCGTCGGGCAAGCCGGCGCTGATCAACGCCGTCATCGACCCGACCGCCGGCACCGAGAGCGGCCACATCCAGAGCCTCAACCCAAAGAGCGCCGCCGCGCCTAAAACATGATATCGGACGGGCGTACGTGGCGCAGCGCCGCATCCAAGTCGAATGTGCGAGCCCTGGCATGCCTGATCATTTCCACCAGGCCAATCGTCGGCGATGGGATTTGGGTGCCGCGTCATGGGCGCAGCACGCCGAAACGCGCGGCGTCTGGAAGAGGTGTCATAAAGATCCGTTACTGGCGTTCGACGCTGCCGAGCTGAATTGGCTCGTCGATGTCGCCGGCAAGCATGTCGCGGTGCTTGGCAGTGGCGACAACCAGGCGGTCTTCGCTCTGGCCGGGCTGGGCGCGAAGGTTATGAGCGTCGACATTTCCGAGCAGCAGCTCAACATGGCCCGCCATCGTGCCTCCGTTCTTGGATTACAGGCCGAATTCCTCCACGCCGATGTGGTCGATCTGTCAGGCTTGGCGGATGGGTCGTTCGATTTCGTCTATACCGGCGGCCATGTGGCGGTATGGGTTTCCGACTTGCGACGCTATTACAGCGAGGCAGCGCGCATCTTGAAGCCCGGTGGGCGGCTCGTGGTTAGCGAATATCACCCGTTCCGCCGGGTGTGGCGTAGATCACGGGAGAAGCTTGAGGTCGGGTTCAACTACTTCGATCGCGGACCTCACCGTTCCGTCACGGGCGCCGACGTACTGTATGGCGGACCAGCCGAGGTAGAACAGTTCCAGTTCCACTGGACCGTTGCCGACTACATCGCGGCAGTGCTCGCCTCCGGTTGCGAGCTGATCCATGTCGAAGAATTCGGCGACGCTTGCGAGCCGTGGGAAGGCGCGCCGATGGCCGGCCTTCCAGCCGCGCTTTTGTTGATCGGCCAACGCGATGCCGACGGCTAGGATCGCCCGAGCGTCCGATCTGGGTCGGTTGCTGGACCTGTTTGAGGCGCTCTCTGCAACATCGGAGGTGAGCGCGATCGCCAAACCGCGCGACCGCGCCGAACGCATTTGGTCGGAGATATTGGCGCATGACGGTGCGACCGTTTTTGTCGCGGACGCCGGACAGGCTTGCCGCGACTTGCATGCTCATCACCGCGCCGAACCTGTTGCGCAGCGGGCGCGGTCACGGCTTCCTCGAAAACGTCGTCACTCATCCCGACTATCGCGGTCAAGGATACGGGCGCGCCGTGGTTCAAGCGGCGTTAGCCAAGGCATGGGCGGAAGACTGTCACCACGTCCTGCTGCAGAGCGGCCGAGCAGACCCGCGCGTTCATCGCTTTTACGAGAGCTGCGGTTTTGAGCCTGGGGTTCGGGTCGGTTATATCGCGCGCAGATCAACATAGCTGCGGAGGTTCTGATGATCCGCGAACCCGTCTACCATTCGACGCCGCTCAAGGATTTGCGCCCGACACAGATCACCGTCGGCATGCGCGAGGTCGAGGAAAAGCGCAAGCGTTGGCGCGAGAAGCATGGCAAGAAGGCGGGCGAATTCCTCGCCGGCCACATGATCCCGGTCGTGCTGGGGCCGGAGGCGCGGCCCTACGTCACCGACCATCACCACCTTGCCCGCGCGCTGCACGAGGAGGGTGTGACGCATGTCGCAACGACGGTCGTGCTCGACCTCAGCCGCCTCGAACCCGGCTCGTTCTGGTTCGTGCTCGACAATCGCGGGCTGATGCACCCCTTCGACGAAAAGGGCGAGCGGCGGCATTATCGCGAGATACCGGACGCGATCGAAGCGCTGGTTAACGATCCCTATCGTTCGCTGGCCGGCGAGCTGCGCCGCGTCGGCGGTTTCGCCAAGGACACTACGCCGTTCGCCGAGTTCCTGTGGGCCGATTTCCTCCGCCGGCGCATCGACCGCGACAGGATCGACAAGCATTTCAAGCGCTCGCTCGACGACGCGCTGAAATTCGCCAGGAAGACCGAGGCTGACTACCTGCCGGGCTGGTGCGGCGCGACGGAGGAATAGCTGCCGCGCCACCTCGGTGATTGAAGCCGAGGCAAGGCCGGGGCTAACCTTCCAGCCAATCCATTCGGGAGGGACGAGCCATGACCACTTTCGTCGCCGGCGGCACCGGGTTTATCGGCCGCCGCCTCATTCCGCTTCTCGTCCAGCGCGGCGAGGAGATCGTCGTCATGGACATCAACCCGCAGACCGCCGATTACTCGGCCTACGGTAAGCAAGTGCGCGTCGTGCGCGGCGATGTCAGCCAGTTCGACGATTTCCTGGCGCGCATCGTCGAGGCGAAGCCCGACCGCGTCGTCAACCTCGCCTATTACATCGGCAGCGACCTGCCGCCGCGCGTCGCGTTCAAGCTCAACGTGCTTGGCATGGACAATTGCTTCGAGGCGGCGCGGCTCGCCGGGGTCAACCGGGTCGTCTACGCCAGCTCGGTCGCCGTTTCGGGGGAGCAGTCGCATTACGGCGAGCGCCTCGTCGACGAGACCGATTTCAAGCACGGCCATGTGCAATACGCGATGCACAAGATCTTCAACGAGTGGCAGGCACAGGATTACCGCGAGAAGCACGGCATGGAGATCACGACGATCCGTCCGGCCAATGTCACCGGCCCCGACAAGATCTTCGGCTCGGTCGATCATGTCTTCATCGTCACCAAGCCGGCGCGCGGCGAGCGCGTGAACATGCCCTACAAGGATTCGATGCGCGCGCCCGTGCATGTCGACGAGATCGCCGAGATTTTCGCCCGCGTGACGATGAAGGATAAGCCCGAGCACGCGGTCTACAACACCGGCGGCCAGACGATCAGCCTCGGCGAGATCGCCGACATCGTGCGCGAATTCATCCCCGATGCGCAGATCACCTTCGACAAGGAAACCGGCGGCCGCGCACTCAGCGGCAATTTCATGATCGACAATTCGCGCGTCGTCACCGAGTTCGGCATTCAGTTCCGCCCCTACCGCGAGCGGGTGCTGCAGATCATCAACGAGGTGCGCAAGGAACGGGGTCTGCCACCGCTCAGCGAGCGCTGACCCGGAGCGCGCGATGGCGGGGTTCGACCCAAGCGAAGCGACCATTCCCGAGCTGCAGGTCGCCTTGGCCGCCGGCGCCACCAGCTCGCGCGAGCTCGTGGCACATTATCTCGCGCGCATCGACGCTTACGACCAGCGCGGACCGGCGCTCAACGCGATCTGCGCGCTCGCGCCCGATGCGCTGACCGTCGCCGATCGTTGCGATGCCGAGCGACGTGCCGGGGTGCCGCGCGGTCCGCTGCACGGCATCCCGGTCATCGTGAAGGACAATTACGAGACCGCCGATATGCAGACCGCGGCGGGCTCGATCCTGCTTGCCGGCTGGATCCCGCCCAGCGACGCGACTTTGGTCAAGCGGTTGCGCGAGACCGGCGCGATCGTCATCGCCAAGGCGACCATGCACGAATTCGCTTATGGCGTGACGACGGCCGGCTCGCTGTTCGGGCAGACCCGCAACCCTTATGCGCTCGACCGTAACCCCGGCGGGTCGAGCGGCGGCACCGGCGCCGCGATCGCCGCCGGCTTCGCCGCAATCGGCATGGGTAGCGACACTTGCGGGTCGATCCGCATCCCGGCGGCGCACAACAGCCTGGTCGGCATCCGCGGGACGCAGGGGTTGGCGAGTCGCGCCGGTATCGTGCCGCTGTCTAGCACGCAGGATATTGGCGGTCCGATCGGACGTAGCGTCGTCGATGTCGCGATCGTGCTCGACGCGATCGCCGGCTACGACCCATCGGATCCGCAAACCGCGCAAAGCCTCGGGAACGTGCCCGAAACCTACACCGCGTTCCTCCAGCCGGAGGGGCTGCGCGGCGCGCGCCTCGGGATCCTCACCGACCTGATGGGCGCCGATCCGGAAGACGCCGAAGTCAATACCCTCATTCATGCCGCCGGCGTGGAGATGCGCGGGTTGGGCGCCGCGGTCGAAGAGGTCGCGATCCCCGGCCTGCGTGATCTGCTGAATGACCGGATGGGCGGACTCCTCGTGCTGGTGCAGGACTTCAAGGCCGATCTCAACGCCTATCTCGCGAGCCGCCCGACCGCGCCGCTGCGTTCGCTTGCCGGGGCGCTCGCGAGCGGCAAGGTCCATCCCGCGGAGACGCTGATGCGCGCCTCCGAGGCGGTCGAAACGCGCGAGACCGGCGAATATTGGGAACACGTCGCCAAACGCGAGCGTGTGCGGCTCGCCGTGCTGCAAGCGATGGCCGAAGCACGGCTCGACGCTTTCGTCTACCCGACGATGCGCCGCAAACCGGCGCTGATCGGCAAGCCGCAAGTCGGGATCAATTGCCGGCTCAGCGCCGTCACCGGGTTGCCGAGCCTGACCGTGCCGGCCGGGTTCACCCCCGACGGGTTGCCGGTCGGCGTTGAGTTGCTCGGGCGGCCGTGGAGCGAAGGACTGTTGTTGAAGCTCGGCTACGCCTACGAGCAGGCGACGCACCATCGCCGCCCGCCGGACAGCACCCCGCTGCTCGCTACTGCCTGAACAGCGCTTCGGCGCCGCCGCGGTGCTTGCGTTTCTCGGCGATCTCCGCCTCGGCGCGGGCGATCTCGCTCCGGAGCCCGGCAACGTAGTTTTCGAGCTCGGCGATGCCGAGCAGCGTCAGGTCCTTCGGCGGCGCCGGCTTCTTGCTTTGCGGCAGGTCTTCCTCGTCCATCTTCGCCTCTTCGGCAGCTTGCGCTTTCATCGGCAGCCGCGGCCCATTATATCGATAGCATGACGCGCGGCCCTCAAGGAGCGCGCCCGCCAGGCTCTTTTTTAGGACTTTATCATGCGCTCACCCTTGATGCCGAAAGCGACCGCCGTGTGGCTCGTCGAGAACACCTCGCTGACCTTCGATCAGATCGCCGATTTCTGCGGCCTGCACCCGCTCGAGGTGCAGGCGATTGCCGATGGCGAGGTCGCCATCCAGATGCTGGGTCTCGATCCCGTCGCCAACGGCCAAACGACCGCGGCGGAGATCGAGCGCTGCCAGGCCGATCCCGAGGCGCGGCTCAAGCTGCTGGAAACCGCGATCCCGCCGCAATATGTCCGCCACAAGGGGCCGCGCTACACGCCGATCGCCAAGCGGCAGGATAAGCCCGACGCGATTTTCTATCTGCTGCGCAACCATTCGGAATTGTCGGACGCGCACATCTGCAAGCTGGTTGGCACTACCAAACCGACCATCAACGCCGTGCGCGACCGAACCCACTGGAACAGCATCAACATCAAGCCGCGCCACCCGGTGAGCCTCGGCTTGTGTACCTTAGAAGAACTCGACCAGGCGGTGACCCGCGCAACGCGCGGCAAGAAATCGCTGGCCGATATCGAGGCCGAGATCGCGGCGCGCGCCGCCGAGGAAGAGGACGTCGAGGCTTAGGTAATTTAGCTCGTCGCCCCGCGGAGGCGGGGTCGAGGTGTGGAAGCTTTGAAGGTTGTTCATCAGGGTTAGGACTGGAAAGCCTTGGTTGCGACACCGATCAACTGCAGCCGCAAAGGTTCCCGGATGAACGTGCGTAAGAATGCGCGGGCTGACGCCGCAAGGTCAACTCCTGATGGTTCGACGGATCGAGGAAGAGGGCGGGACGGTGGCTGATGCGGCGGCGGCCGCCGGCCTGTCCGAACGGCGTACCCGAGAGTGGTTCAAGCGGCATCGGGCGGGCGGCGAGATCGCCCTTTATGACAAGCTCGACGCCCGCGCGATGCGAGATCGAAGATCGAGGTGGGCAATGGGCATGCTGGTCAGCGGTACCTGGTTCGACGACGACCCGCTTCCGGCCGACCGGGGTGGCGCGTTCCTGCGGCCGGATTCAACCTTTCGCGATACGGTGAGCCGGGACGGGAGCACCCGGTTTCCGGCCGAACCCGGGCGCTATCAGCTCGTGACGGCCCCCTCGTGCCCATGGGCGCACCGCACGGCGCTGACGCGGGCGCTAAAGCGGCTCGACGGGGTGATCCCAATCCTCGAATCCGATTTGCCGAAAAGCCAGGGCTGGGCCTATTCGCGCGGCTTTGACGACCTCGCGCCGAAGGACGGCGTCTTCCATGTCCACCAAGTCTACACCGCCGCCCAGGCCGACTACACCGGGCGCGCCACTGTGCCGGTGCTGTGGGACCGCAAGACGAAGACGATCGTGAACAACGAGTTGTCCGAGATCATCCGTATGCTCAACAGCGCGTTCGACGCCTTCGGTGATGCCGGTCTCGATCTTTACCCGCCCGCGTTGCGCCCCCGAGATCGACGAGATCAACCGCTTCATCTATGACAACATCAATAACGGCGTGTACCGCGCCGGGTTGGCGAAGAGCCAGGAGGCCTACGAGCAGGCTTTCCGTAACCTGTTCGTGGCGTTCGATGAATTGGAGGCGCGTCTCTCGCGTCAACGCTGGCTCGTCGGCGGCCAGTTTACCGAAGCCGATTTGCGGTTATTCCCGACCTTGATCCGCTTCGACGCGGTTTATTACGTGCTGTTCAAATGCAACCTGCGTCGCCTCGCGGATTACCATCACCTGTCGAATTACACGCGCGAGATCTACCAAATGCCGGGTGTGGCGGCGACCGTCGACTTTGAGAAGATCAAGCTCGGCTATTACGGCGGGATGCGGCATCTGAACCCGAGAGGCATCCTGCCTCTGGGCCCGGCGCTAGACTTCGCGGAGCCGCACGACCGGTCTCAGCTCAATGGGGACCCATTTCACGGCGTCGCGCGAATTGGCCAGCCGACGCATCGCCCGCGACGTCAACGGCGGCTGCCTGAACTGATCGGCCTCCATTGACGCATCGCGCGCCGATGCGGATCCTTTATTTCAGCGATGTTCACCTCGATGTGCGGGAACGGCAGGCGCCCTCGTCGTGGACCGGCGTCCTGCCGCTCGGCTTCGGGCCGGACCTGTCCGCGTTCGTAGGCAAAGTAGATCTGCTTGTATTGGCTGGTGACATCGGCCGGCTGCGATCGACCCGCAACGTGTCGCCGCTGTCCTACGCCCAGCAGGCGGCCGCCTTTCTCGGCTGCCGCGTCATCCTGGTGCCGGGGAACCACGAGTATTACCGCGGCTCGTTCGACGGCGACCGCGCCGCGCTGTTGGCCGCGGAAATCCCGGGCGTGACCGTGCTCGACCGGGGCGAAGCAAGGATCGGGGCGCTGCGGGTGCTGGGCGCGACCCTATGGACGGACTACGCCGTGACCGGCGACCCCGCGGCGGCGATGGCGGCGGCCGCTGGCGAAATCTACGATCA
The DNA here is from genome assembly GCA_963712835.1 of uncultured Alphaproteobacteria bacterium. Classification (GTDB taxonomy): domain Bacteria; phylum Pseudomonadota; class Alphaproteobacteria; order ATCC43930; family CGMCC-115725; genus DATARH01. Next base: position 136,266 of record CAVQJJ010000008.1, read on the forward strand.
CCGGCTGATCCGCCGACACCGCGATGGTGCCGGCTTTGCGCCGGCAGACGCGCTGGCAGAGCACCGGCTGTCGCGTTCCTGGCTCGCCACCAAGCTCGCTACGCCGCACGCCGGGCCGACGCTCGTCGTCACGCACCACGTGCCGCATCCCGCGGCCTGCCACCCGGTCCATGGCCTCAACGAGCTGGCCCCCGCCTTCTGCTCGGATTGCAGCGAGTTGATCGCGGCAGCTGCGTCCGCCGGCACGGTGGCATGGATTTTCGGCCATCATCACTGGAGCCAGGCCATCGAGGTGCATGGGCTGCCATTGCTGTCGGCCCAGCCCGGCTACCCGGGTGAAGACAGCGGCTGGACCGGGCCGGGCGGTTTCGACGTTCAGTGACTTCGTGGAACCGGAACGTCAGTACAATTCTGTTTGACCAACGCAGCAAGGAAACGATGCGGTAGCGGCGTTGCCTCCAGCTTTACCAACTTCGACCGTTCATCCGGCGATTCACTTCAAGGACTTCATTTATGTCGGCGATCGAAGCCGGGGTTCCGCGGCGACCTGGTCCAGCGCTTCCGGCCAGGGAACCGGCACGAATTCGTCGATGCCGCGCCGGGCATTTGGGCCGGGCCCGTCTTCGAGCCAGCCGCGCCGGATCATCGGCTGCGCTACTCGCGCCTTGTGCGATACCGAGGCCGGGATATTGCCGAGCAGCGCCGAAGGAGCAGGATCGTGCCGATGCGGGAGGATCTCGATCTCACGATCCCGCACCAGCACCGAAAACGCGCCCCAATGCGCGCTGTGCGGCAGGCCTCGTTCTTCGCGCCCCAGCATTCGCGCCATGTGCCTCACCTCGTGAGGCGCTGCGGCGCTTCCTGCACGGATAGACCCTGCGCGCATGCCCGCGGCCGACACGCGCCGAAAGCCGGCGGTCGGGTCAGCGAGATCGAGCGGCCAGGTGCGATCAGTGTGCGCGCTAACGGTCGCTCGGCGGGCAACCTCCAAATCCGAACCCAATTGGCGAGCCCACTCGCGCCTTCGCTTAGGCGCGAGTGGGCAAGTAGCTCAATTAGGCAACTTAACTTAGGGCCGAGCCTCCAGGATCATGTTGAACGGCGTCTCGGTAGCGCGGCGCACGCTTTTGAAGCCTCCTGAGGTAATGACCTCGCGCAACTTCGCTTCGCCGGCCTGAGCGCCGAGCGCGGTCCCGACTTCCTGCGCCAGCGAGGTCGGCACGCAGATCATCGTCGACGCCGCGTAGTAAAGCCGCCCGACCGGGTTTAGATTATCCTCGAGCCGGTCGCCAGCCATGGGCTCAACGATCATCCACGACCCGTCCGGCTTTAGCGTGCTGTGGACATGCGCCGCCGCACCAGCGGGATCACCCATGTCGTGCAGGCAGTCGAAGAAGGTCACCAGGTCGACGTCGGTGCCCGCGTAGTCCTTGGCCGTGCCGACCTCGAAGCGGACGTTGGCGGCACCGTGCTCGCTCGCGTGCTTGCGCGCTTCCTCAATCGAGCCGGGGTGGAAGTCGTACCCGACAAATAGCGAATTGGGGAAAGCCTTTGCCATAAATACGGTCGACCAGCCATGACCGCAGCCGACATCGGCGACCTTGGCTCCACGTTCCAATTTAGCGACAGCGCCATCGAGCGCCGGCAGCCATGAACTGACCAGATGATTCTGGTAGCCCGGGCGGAAGAAACGCGCAACCGCACAGAACATGCAAGTCGACTGATCACCCCAGGCGACACCATGCCCGGTCTTGAATGCAGGCTTGACCTTTTCCTGATTGCCGAGCACCGCGGCCATCGTTTCAAAGGCGCCGTTGAGATAGACCGGGCTATCCTCGATCGCGAACACCATTGCCTGCTCTGGCGGAAGGGTAAATTTCTGCGTCGTCGGATCGTAGGTGAGGTAGTGCGACGCCGCCTGGTGCGAGAGCCATTCGCGCAGGTAGCGCTGGTTGACCCCCGCGGCGAAGGCCAGCTCCGCGACCGTCATCGGCCCCTTGGCATGGAGAGTTTTGTAGAGCCCCAACGCATCGCCGATGTGAACCAGCGCAACGCTGGCGGCGCCTCCGAGGTCGCCGAGCATCTGACCCACGAACTGGTGCAGCTTGTCCATGTCGACATTGGTCATGATTGCCTCCCATTGGACTGTGACCCGGGAGTTGGACGAATATTTTACGGCATTACCGGGTCAAGCTAGGATATAAGACATAAAAGGGTAAAATCTATCGAATTTAATTCCGTCAACAGAGGCTTTCCATGGTATTAGACCGAATAGATTTCGGCATCCTGCGACTGCTACAGAACGACGCCAGTCTTTCCAACAAGGAGGTCGCCGCGGCGATCGGCTTGGCGCCGTCGAGTGCCCATGAGCGACTGAAGCGTTTGCGACAGGAGGGCGTCCTGCGCGGGTTCCACGCCGATGTCGCCCCAAAGGCGATGGGCGTGGGGCTGGAGGCGCTCCTCTATGTCGAGATGTCCAAGCACCAGCGCGGGCTCGTCGACCGGTTCCTCACCGAAATCGTCGAGGTTCCCGAGGTAAGATTTGCCTTCCTGGTAACCGGTCCCCACGATTTTGTTGTGCATCTTGTCGCGCGCGACATGCAGCACCTGAAGGATCTGGTGCTCGACAATTTTACCAACCGACCCGCGGTGACCCGTGTCGAGACTTCGATCATCTACGAGGCCCGAGTTCGGCACGAGCTGCCACGACTGAAGGAGCCACTCGTGAGTGATGATCGCATGGGCTGAACCGCGAAGGTGTGAAATCGAGACCAAGCCGCGCCGCTATCGAAGGGACCGCCTTCCACCCGATCATCCTCGGCGCCGATCCAAGCGAGGATGTCACGGTGCTGGGTGACCCATCGCATGTCCGAGCGATCATCAAGGACGGGAAGCCGGTCGACCTTGCCTCTTGGGGGCATGTCCTCACTGCATCGAACATAAAGACGTCGGCGTTCGCTGGGCCGAGCGATTACGATCGGTAGCGAGCCAGCCGACGTGCCAACGCGCGGACATTGGTTGTGGCTGTCGCTTGAAGTGCGCCGTTGCCGTTTGCTGCGGTGGAAGCGGCCAATGCGGGCGACGAACCCGCGGCGATAGAGATTATGATCTATTTTGCCGACGGCGAGCCGGCCGGACCGTACCGCGTGACAGTAGGTCCAACGCGGACAAGACGTCTGCGCTTCAACGACCTTAACGACCCGGAGGTAGTGCCGCGCGACACACCCAATTTGCGCGCAGCAACGCCAGATATTCGCCAAACGTCTCGAAGCCCTGATCGACCCCGGCATGGAGCGCGTCGAGCGACATCGCCTCGACCTCGGACAGATTGGCGAGCACCGTGGCGCGACGATTGGCGGGCGTTGGCGCGATGCCGAAGCCGCAATTGCCGATGACGACCGTGGTCAGACCGAGCGCAGGTGACGGCGAAGCGGTCTTGTCCCAGGTGAGCTGCGCGTCGTAATGCGTGTGCAGGTCGATGACGCCCAGCGCCAGGACGTACCCACGGGCATCGACCGTCTCCGCCGCATCGTCCCTGATGCGGCCGATCGCGGCAACCCGGCCGCCTGTGACCGCCAGGTCTCCTTCGACCAGCGGGCTGCCGAGCCTGTCGGAAATGCGGGGTTGGGTCCAGATGCGCGGCAAGACTTCGGCGAATTCCTGCCACATACCTGTTGTATCGGCGAGATCGGTGCGGTACGGCGCGAGTCGGTTCGGTGCCGTACGGCGTGAGTCGGTTCATGGTATCCGGTTAATCAATTGATCTTCCGCGAAACCCTATTCAAATTCGTTCACCATAATTCAGCCTAGACGGTGCTTTTGCGCCCCATACATGCTGGGTTTTCTCCGTGCAAAAATCGCACTGATAGCAACCAGGTGGGAAGCGGCGGCGTGGTGGATCGGTGATGCCGGCTCAGGCCCGAGGGTTATGGATGGCGCGCCACACCCGTTCCGGCGTGGCCGGCATGTCGATGTGCCGTGTCCCCAATTCCGACAGCGCGTCGACGAGCGCGTTCATCACCGAAGGCAGCGCCCCGGCGCAACCCGCCTCGCCGCAACCCTTGGCGCCCAGCGGGTTGGTCGTCGCCGGCACCGAATGGAATTCGTGGGCGAAGAGCGGCGCGTCATCGGCGCGGGGCATCGCGTAGTCCATAAAGGAGCCGGTCAGCAGCTGCCCGTCCGCGTCGTAGACGGTGCTCTCGCGCAGCGCCTGGCCGATGCCTTGGACGATGCCGCCATGCGCCTGGCCGTCGACGAGGAGCGGGTTGATGACCACCCCGAAATCGTTGACGAAGGTATATTTCACCACCTCCACGTGGCCGGTCTCGGGATCGACTTCGACCTCGGCGATGTGACAGCCGTTCGGGAAGGCCGAGGGCGGCCCGTCATAGATGTCCGCCACGTCGAGCGTCTGCGGCAATTCGGGCGGCAGCGGCAAGCCGGCATTGAGCTGAGCGGCAAGATCCATGATCGCGATCGAGCGGTCGGTGCCGGCAATCACGAAACGGCCGGCGCGAAACTCGATGTCGGCCGCGGCCGCTTCCAGCACGTGCGCGGCGATCTGCTTGCCGCGCTCGATGACCTTGTCGGCCGCGCCGACGATCGCGTTGCCGCTGACGATCATCGATTTCGAACCGCCCGTGCCGCCGCCGGCAATCAGCTCGTCGCTGTCGCCCTGCAACAGGCGGATGCGCTGGAAGGGTATCCCCAGCCGGGCGGCGAGCACCTGGGCGAAGGGCGACCAATGCCCCTGCCCGTAATCGAGCGTGCCGGTGACGATCGTCACGTCGCCATTGGGCTCGAAACGGATGCCGCCCATCTCGCGGCCGGGCGGCCCGGTCAGTTCGAGATAGTCGCTGATGCCGCGGCCGCGCAGCCTTCCGCGCGCGCGGCTTTCCTCCTTGCGCTTCGGGAAACCCTGCCAGTCCGCCAGCGCCACCGCCTTGTTGAGCAGGTTGGTGAAGTCGCCGCTGTCATAGGTCGTGCCGTTCGGGCTCTTGTACGGCATTGCCGCCGAGGGAATGTGGTTGCGGCGGCGCAATTCGAGCTGGTCGATGCCCATCTCGCGCGAGGCGGCGTCGACCAGCCGTTCCATGTAGTAATTGGCCTCGGGGCGCCCGGCGCCTCGATAGGCCCCGACCGGCGTCGTATTGGTGAACACGCATTTGGTGTTCACCTCGATGAGCGGTGTCTTGTAGACGCCGAGCGTGTTGCGCTGGGCGTTGCGGGTCGAGGGGCCCGGCGCGCCGTAAGTGGCGCCGAGATTGCCGTAGCCCGTCAGCCGCACGGCAAGAAAATTGCCGTCGCGATCGAGCGCCAATTCCGCGGTCATGTCGTGGTCGCGGCCGTGCGTGTCGGAGAGAAAGCTGCCGGAGCGCTCATCGGTCCACTTGACCGGGCGACCAAGCATGCGGGCTCCGTGCATGATGCAGAAATATTCCGGCATGTTCGGCTGCTTCATGCCGAACGAGCCGCCGACCCGGTCGGTCACGACGCGAACCTTGTCGCGCCCCACGCCCATCACCTGGGCGATGTAATTGCGGAACCCGAACACGCCCTGGCAGCCGACGTGGAGCGTCCAGTGCTGCTGCTCGGCGTCGTATTCGGCGAGCGCCGCGCGCGGCTCCATCGGGTTGACGACGACGCGATTGTTGCGCAACCGCAGCCGCGTGACGTGCGCCGCGGCGGCAAAGGCGGCGGCGACCTGATCACTGTCGCCGAAATGGAAGTCAAGTCCGACATTGCCGGGCACGTCGTCGTAGAGCAGCGGCGCATCGGCCGCGTCGGCGCTCGCCGGCTCGGTCACCGCCGGCAGCGGATCGATGTCGATCACCACCGCCTCGGCGCCATCCTTCGCCGCCGCGACGCTTTCGGCGATGACGCAGGCGACCGCCTCACCGACATGCCGCACCTTGTCGATCGCCAAGACGTGGCGGACCGGTTGCAGCATCGGCGTGCCGTCACGATTGTTCATAACCTGCCGCGCCGGCATGGGGACGATGCCGCCCGCCGCAAGATCGGCCGCGGTATAGACCGCCAGGACGCCGGGAACCGCGCGCGCTTCCTCGATCTCGATGCCGCGGATGACCCCATGCGCGTACGGGCTGCGCACCATAACGGCATAAGCCTGCCGCGGTTGGCTGAAATCGTCGGAATAATGACCCTGGCCTCGCAGCAGAACGGGATCCTCGCCGCGCGGCACCGGCTGCCCGATGGCAAACCGGTCTTCGTCCAGATCGAGCACGGTCAGATCATTCATTCCTGTACCTCACGTCCGGCTTTGTGCGGGGGAGCGGGAGCCGAAAGCTGCCGCTGCAAAATTTCAATTTTTCGTCTTCCATCGGAATCATACCACCAAGCAGGACGCTGCAAAGGGCATGCGCCCGGAATTGCTCCGTTTGGCGGCAACGACTGCCCTAATTTCGCAGGTGCATGATCCGTCATAACGGCGTGCATTGCGCCATGCTCCGGTTCGTGCTCAAAAACGCGCCGCCAAATGCTCGGGAAGGGCGTGACCGGAGCGCTCTGCACAAAGGGAAGCGACATGCCGTTCCGTTTTCGCGTCGCGCTGGCCGCCGTCATGCTGTCGGCCTTGCCGGCAATGGTCTGGGCGCAGACAAGCCCGACCCCGAAGCCGGCGGACACGCCGACCAGCGCCGCGCCGCCGCCGGCCGCGGCGCCCGTGGCGCCGGCTCATGTCGACGGGTTCCGCTCGGCGAAATGGGGGATGACCGAAGCCCAGGTGAAGGCGGCCATCCGTGCCGATTTCAACATCGCCGAAGACAAGCTGAAGAGCACCGAGAACCCGGCCGAAAAGACCCAGGTGATGTCGATCACCGTGCCCGACCTCTTAGAAGGCGCCGGCACCGCACAGGCCTCCTACATTTTCGGCTACACATCGAAGAAGCTGATCCAGGTCAATATCTTGTGGAGCTCGGTGCTCGATCCGCAGGCGACCCCACAGAAGATCGTCGCGGCGGCCGACCAGCTGCGCGTCCTGTTCCTCGGCGAGGGCTACGACCCGCACACGGTCGCCACCAACGCCCGGACGCCGGACGGCTCGATCCTGGTGTTCGTGGGGCAGGATGCCGACAAGCACACGACCGTGCTGCGTCTGGCGACCGGAACCGTCACGCCCACGGAAAAGGACGGCAAGCCGGGAAAGCCGGTCGAAGCGGCGGCGCTCACGCTATCCTACATCCTCGACGCGAAAGAACCCGACATCTACCGCCTCAAGAAGGGCCAGTTCTGACAAGGCTAGCGCCTGGCCCCGGGCGTCAGGGGCCGTGCGGGCGTTTGATGAAGTCGAGCTCGGTTTGCACGATGCCGACCATCTCCTTGGTCGGCAGCCCCTCGAATTCGTGGCCGCCGTTAAAGGTAGTCATGCGCACCGGCACGTGGTCGCGCTTCAGCGCGGCGACCAGCTGCGTCGACTGATCGATATTGACGGATTTGTCGTCGCGGCCGTGCGCGATCATCACCGGCGGCATCCCCGAGCCGACCAGAAACAGCGGCGAGGCGGCGCGCTCCTGCTCGAGCGGCCGGGTTTGGCCGTCGCTGCCGAAGAGCAGCTTGTCCGGCGGCCACATCGTGTCCGAACTGAGGTCGGTCGGCCCGAAATTGTCGACCACGCAGGCAATATCCGAGGACACGCCCGGCAACTGGCCGGCGTCGTCGCCCGGCACGGTGTGGCCGACCGCGCCGAGGAACAAGGCAATCTGTCCGCCGGCGGAGTCGCCGAGCGCGCAGATATGTTTCGGATCGACCCCGAACTCCGCGGCGTGAGAACGCAGCCAGCGCACCGCGAGCTGCGCGTCGACCGCCTGCGCCGGCCAGTAATTGTGCGGGTTGCCGTTGGCGAGACGATAATCGATCGTCACCGCGACGATGCCCTCGCCGGCGGCCATGCGGCAGGCGCCGGCATAGGCGCCCTTGTCGCCGACGGTCCAGTAACCGCCATGGATCATCACCACCGCAGGGCGCCCCGGCGGCGCCCATGCCGGCGGAATGCAAAGATCGAGATGCTGCGCCGGGTCGGGGCCGTAGGCGATGTTCAACCTTACCTCGGGCTGAGGCTGGCCCTGGGCCAAGGCGCCGGCCGCCATCAGAAGCACACAAAAAACCGCACCCACCGCGACCCTAAGCATCCACCGCCTCTTTCGCCGAAAGCACCATTATTATGGCCGGCGAACCTTACTTTTTTCCCCTAGCTTTTTGCCACGGGCACCGGGATGCCGGGAATTTTCACGCGTGTCATGCCGAGGTGGTTGCGGCTGGTGAAATAGAGCGTGTTCCAGTCGTCGCCGCCAAAGGCGATGTTGGTCGTCGCCGACGCGCCGTGGACGATGCGCCCCAATTTCTTGCCGGTCTTGTCCATCACATAGATACCGCCCGCGCCGCCGCAATAGACGTTGCCCTCGACATCGACCTTCATCCCGTCCGGCACGCCCGGCTCTGACCCGCGCAGATCGACGAAGACGCGGTCGCTTGCCCGCGCCACCATGCCGTTCGGCATCACGTCGAAAGCGCGGATGTGGCCGCGCCGCGTGTCGTTGATGTAGAGCACCAACTCGTCGGGCGAGAACGCCAGGCCATTCGGCAGCGTGAAATCGTCGACCAGGAGCGACAGAGTGCCGAGATCGGGGGTCAGCCGGTAAACGCCGGAGAAGGTCAGATCCCACTGGTTAGGCGCGTTGGGGTTGGTCCACGGATCGGTGAAGTAGATGCAGCCATCCGACTTCACCACGACATCGTTCGGCCGGTTAAGCTGGCGGCCCTGAAAACTGTTGCAGATAACCGTGAGGCTGCCGTCGAGTTCGAGGCGGGTCACGCGGCGGCTGTCGTGCTCGCAGGCGATGAGCCGACCCTGCAGGTCGCGGGTGAGGCCGTTGGCGCGGTTGGTGCCGTCGAGGAACAGCGAGGCCCCCTGCCCAGGCTCGTATTTCATCCGCTTGTTGTTGTGGATGTCGCTGAACAGCAAATAGCCGCCTTCCTTCCACCACAGCGGCCCCTCGGCGGGGCCCTGGTCGCCGCCATAGCCGTCGGCGAGGTCGTGGATCGTCTCGCTCGTGTCGATGATCCGGTCGAGCGCCGGATCGAGGCGTTCGATGCGCTTGTCGGGCATGGCGGTTCCCCTCATGTGGTTGCGACTATCGGGCCATCGCCGCGTTCGCGGGTCAAGACACGGTTCCGATAGATGAATTCTATCCGCCGCGGAGATGCGCTAAGCTCTTGAGCGGATTGCAGCAGCGGGGTTCGCCGTGGCGGATGGCAGCTTGTTCATGTCGGCAGTCGAAGCGCGGGTCGCGGAGACGATCGACGCCTGCACGCGCTGCGGCAAATGCGTCGAGGCCTGCCCGATGACCGTACCGGCGGGGCTCGACCCGGCCAATTCGGTGAAGATTGCGACCGCCATCATAGATTTGCTCGCCGGCGGCGAGGGTACGCCCGATGCCGAGCGCTGGGCGCAGGTCTGCACCAATAGCGGCAAGTGCATCCCGGCCTGCGATTACGGCGTCAACCCGCGCTTCATGGTCAACATGGCGCGCATCGCCAGCATGAATTTGGGCAAGGGCGAAGCCGAGGTGCGGCGCGGCGCCCAGCAATATTTCAATTCGATGGGCCGCAGCACCCGCACCATCGCGCGCCTGCAACTGGCGCCCGAGGTGCTGGAGCGCGTCCAGCCGAAGCTGCGCGCGTCCGACGAATACGAGAAGTCGCCGGACATCGTCTTCTACACCGGCTGCAACGTCATCAAGACGCCGCATATCGCGCTCCTGGTGCTCGAAGTACTCGACGCGCTGGAAGTCAAGTACGAGGTGATGGGCGGCACCGCATCGTGCTGCGGCATCCAGCAGTTCAAGCGCGGCGACGCCAAGGTCGCGGGGCGGATCGGCTTCAACACCATCGAGCGGCTGGCGCGGCCGGGCGCGTCAAAGGTCGTGTCGTGGTGCCCAAGCTGCTTTATCCAGATCGACGAAGTCGCCGGCCCGGCCTACGCCGCCTCAACCGGTCAGGCAATGCCGTTCGAGATCGCCCCGCTCGCCGAGCTGTTCGCCGAGCGCATCGACGATTTGAAAAAGCTCTTCACCCACCGGGTCGAGAAGCGCGTCGCGATCCAGGAGCGCGCCGCGGTGCCGAGCATCCAGGCGGCGGTGAAAACGGTGCTGCGCGCAATCCCCGGCCTCGACCTCGTCGAACTCGACGTGCCGGTGGTCAGCACCCAGGCGAGCCATCTCTCGGTGCTGCCGCAATTCAAGGAGGAAGTGCGCCAGCGCGAATTCGCCGCCGCGGCCGCCGCCGGCGTCACGACGATCGCGTCGATCTTCCACGCCTGCCACCGCGATCTCGTCGCCTATCAGCCGACGGTGACGTTCGAGCTGTTGAACTTCATGGAGCTTATCGGCGAGGCGATGGGCATCCGCATCCCCGATCTCTACAAGCGCCTCAGGATGATGGGCGACATCGACCAGATCATCGCTGACACCAGCGACATGATCGCGGCGCACGGGCTCGATCTCGACACGGTGCGCGACGAGATCGCCGCCGACATGTTCAAGGGCGTGTAAGGAGGACTACAGCTCCGCGTTCTGCGCGGTGAAGATCGAGCCATAGCCCTGTTTCGACCAGTCGGGCGGCACCGGGCACGGGTACGGGTCAAGGTGCGCGACCGTCGCCGGTTGGCCGCGGACGATCTCGCCGGTGTAGCGGGTCGGCGTCGGGGTCGGCATCCAGGTAAACGCGTCGGCCGAGCTGTAGACAAACAGGGCCACCGGCCGCACCCGGTTGGTCGCGTTGGCGCGAGAGCCGTGCACCGTCCGGCAATTGATCGCGATGACCGTGCCGGCCGGCCCGGTCAGGTCTTCCGCCGCCGCCATGTCGATCTCGGCATGGTCGGCTCTGCGGATTGCGCCGGTCCAGGCACCCTTATCGTCGCGATGGACAAAGATCGGCCCCTGGTGGCTGCCCGGAACGCAAGTCAACGGTCCCTGCTCCACCGGCACATCGTCGAGATAAATCCCCAAGGTCACCGGGCTGTAATTGGTGTGCGGCCAAGCCGGGATGTCCTGGTGCCAATCGACGATCTCGCCCGAGCCCGGGTATTTGTAATTGAGCTTTGACGAGTGGAACTTGACGTCGGGGCCGACGAGGTCGGCGGCGATGTCGGCGAGCGGCGACTCGGCGCAGATGCGCCAGAAATCCGGGTGGCGGTCGACCAAAGCTTTCAAGCGGCGAACATGCGGGTGGTCGGGCCGGTGCGCCGGGCCGATATCGTATTCGTCGTTCGACTTGGCGACCCGGCGGCTTTTTTCGATGAACTCCGCCGAGCGCACGCGCAGCAGTTCCAACCATTCGTCGGGGATCAGGCCTTCGGCGGCGAGAAAGCCGGTCGCGAAGTATTCTTCGCGCTGCGCCTGGCTCAGCACGCGTGGCTCGTGAGCGAGGATGGCCTCAGGTGTCATGCCGGCTTCCGTCTTCTGTTGACGCGATGACTTTAGATCGGCGCGCGCAGCGGGAGGAGCGCCTTTCCGGCAAGTCAGGCACCCCGAGACGAGGGATTGGCAGAATTTAAGGGAACTAAGGCATTCTCGACAAATCGTGGCCGCGCTAGCTTCGTGCCTCACGATCCGGATGCGGCTTGCCATCGCGTGCTTGAGCAGATAATAGGCGCATCTACACCTAATAAACCTAATCAACCCGGCCCGATGAACTCCACGTCCAGCGCCCCGAAGCTGCCGCACCTGATGATCGCCGCCGCCTGCGCGATCCTGCTCCTCACCATGGGCGCGCGGCAGACGATCGGCCTCTTCGTCGCGCCGCTCAATATGACGACCGGGCTCGGCATCGTCGCGATCAGCCTGGCGGTCGCGGTCGGGCAATTCATCTGGGGCGTGTCGCAGCCGGTTTTCGGCGCGATCGCCGACCGCTACGGACCGGGCCGGGTGATCGTGTTCGGCGGACTGATGGCCGCCGCCGGCACCGCGGCCACTCCGTTCATCCACAGCGAGTGGCAGCTCGTCGCGACGCTCGGCGTCGTCAGCGCGTTCGGCGCCGGGGCCGGCAGCCTGTCGATCCTGATCGGCTCGGTGATGCAGAGCCTGCCGGGCGAGCGCCGCTCGTTCGCCGCCGGGGTCATCAACGCCGCCGGGTCGCTCGGGCAATTCGTCTTTGCGCCGCTGGTGCAGGCCGCGATCTTCGGCATCGGCTGGGCCGGTGCGATGATCGGCGTCGGCAGCACGATGCTCCTGACCCTGCCGCTCGCCTTCTTCATGCGCCGGCGCGGCGACGCATCGCCAAAAGCCGCGCAGCGGAGCGCGGAGCACGTGCCGCTCGGCCGGCAGCTGCGCGAGGCCGCCGCGGAGCGCAGCTATTGGTGGCTGCATCTCGGCTTTTTCACCTGCGGCTTTCATGTCGCGTTCCTGGTGACGCATCTGCCGGGCGAGGTGCAGCTCTGCGGGCTGTCGCCGGTGATCTCGGCCAATGCGATCGCGGTCATCGGGCTCGCCAATGTCGCCGGCAGCCTGGGTTCCGGCTGGCTCGGCGGCCGCTATCGGCTCAAATTCCTGCTGTCGTGGATTTATTTGCTGCGCGCCGTAGCGATCATTTGCTTCATGGCCGCGCCGAAGACGGCATTGACCTTCTACATCTTTGCCGCCGCGCTCGGCGTCACCTGGCTGGCGACCCTGCCGCCGACTGCCGGGCTGGTGAGCAAGCTGTTCGGCACCCGCCACCTCGCGATGTTGATCGGGCTGGTGATGCTGTCGCATCAATTGGGCGCGTTCTACGGCGCGTGGCTCGGCGGGCTGGCGGTCGCGCATTTCGGCAATTACGACGGCATGTTCTACGCCGACGCGGCGCTCGCGATGTTCGCGGCGCTGGTCAACCTGCCGATCCGCGAAGCGCCGGTCGCGCGAGAGGCCGCCGCTGCGGCGTAGGTCGCCCACATACAACCGCCGCAGGATTTCTGAACTCAGACCTTGAGCCGTCGCTCACCCGGCTACCGGGTTTGCCGATGTTGCCCCGCTTCCGCCCTTCGGGTCGCCGATGAAGTCCTGCCGCGTCGGGTGGGGGGTCAGTCTGCTTATTGGTAGCAGGCGGCAATAGTGGACGTGCATGCCCGCAAGCTCGGTTGCTTCCTCAGTGAAGGTTGCGCGGCGCTCAGCGGGGACGGTCGCCACGCACCAGCATCCGATACAGTCGGCGATGTTGGCTGTGATCGTAATCGAAGCCGGCTTTATGCAACGTGGCGCGATCATCGATGATCAGCAGGTCGCCCTTTTGATACTCGTGCGCATAGCAAAATTGGGGTTGCGTGATCTGATCGGTCAAATCCTGCAGAAAGTCCTGGGTTTCTTCGGGTGACATGCCGGTAACCGTCTCGGTCTTGCCCTTGTGAAACCATACGGCCTTGGTGCCGGTCTCCGGGTGGGTGCGGACCAAGGGATGCACCGTCGGCGGTTTCGTCGTCTCGCGCTGGGCCTTCACGATATCCGGATTGCCTGTCGCCATCCGCGCGCTGCTGATCAGCGTATTCTCGGTCTTCGCGTCGGCGATCTTCAGTTTCAAATCATCCGGGAGCGCTTCGTAGGCCGCACGCGCGTTGCAAACCGATGTCGCACCGCCCTTATCCGGCGCGGCGACCGCATACAGCATGGTGAACTTGGGCGGCAATTCCTGGTTGGTGTGGTCGGTGTGCCAGGTGGCATTGGCGCCGACTTTCGCAGGCTGCCCCTTGCTGTCGAGGTGACGATTGTCGAGCACACTGATCAGCGGAAATCCATCAACCAGATAGCGCCGGTTCTGGTCCTCCATCAGCTCGCCGAATAGTTCGCCAGCGGCTTGCACCTGAGCCGGGGTGAGATGCTCTTGCCCACGGATCACAAGGACCACGTTCTCGACGGCAGCGTCGTAGAGCTTTTTCTGCATCGCGGCGTCGATGGGCTGCGCAAGGTCGATACCGGTGACAATGGCGCCGATGTGCTCCTTGACCTTCTGGATCTGCATAGCCTGGGTGGGGATCGTCGCCGCGGCAGTGCTCATGATCTGGCTCCTCATATCCTGCCCCGCAGATTGCGGGGGGTGCGTGTAGGCATTCCGGCAAACCACTCTCGCCAAAGGATCGGCCGAACGTTCGCATCTATCAAGTACTGCCGGATAACCATGTCGCGTCTGGCAATCGCCGAATTATCAGATAGTCCGGCCGTGACTTCCGGCGGGGGAGCCTGTTCCCGGCCGAAGCCGACACCTATCCGACCGCGGCCTAGACGACCCGGCGGCAAGCCGCCATCATTCTCCCGCAAGCACTTGGGAGGAAACGATGGCCGCGGAGCAAGACAATATCGAAGCCGATTTCATCGTCATCGGCGCCGGTTCGGCCGGCTGTACGATCGCCGCGCGGCTGTCGGAAGACCGGGCGACCCAGGTGCTGCTGCTCGAAGCGGGCGGCGAAGACACCAATCGCTGGATCCACATCCCCTTGGGCTTTGGCAAGACGTTCGCCGACCCGTCGGTCAACTGGTGCTACGAGACCGAGGCCGACGCCAGCGGGCGCAAGGTGTTCTGGCCGCGCGGCAAGGTCCTCGGCGGTTCCAGTTCGATCAACGGCATGGTTTATATCCGCGGCCAGCATGAGGATTTCGACCATTGGCGCCAGCTCGGCAATACCGGCTGGTCGTTTGACGACGTGCTGCCCTATTTCAAGCGCGCCGAGAGCAATGTGCGCGGCAGCGACCGGTTTCGCGGCGCGGGCGGGCCGCTTGCGGTCAGCGATGTCGAAAAGCACCCGATCGCCGAGGCCTTTATCGAGAGCGCGATGGCGCTCGGCTTTCCCCGCAACGACGATTTCAACGGCGCGGGGCAAGATGGCGTCGGCTATCACCAGACGACAACTCGCAACGGCAAGCGCTGCTCGACCGCGGTCGGTTATCTGAACCCGGCGCGCTCGCGCGGCAATCTACGGATCGAGACTAGCGCGCTCAGCGAGAAGATCGTCGTCGAGGGCAAGCGCGCGGTCGCGGTGCAATTCCGCCAGGGCGGCCAGCTTCGGATCGCGCGGGCGCGGCGCGAGATCATCCTCTGCGGCGGCGCGATCAACTCGCCGCAGCTGTTGATGCTGTCCGGGATCGGGCCGGGGGCGCATCTCGGCCAGCACGGCATCGCCGTGGTGCACGACCTGCCCGGAGTCGGACGGAACCTGCAGGACCATTATTCCGCGCCGATCAAGCTCAAGGCCGGGCTGCCGATCACCGTCAACGACGTGATGCTGAGCAATTTCAGGAAGCTCAAGGTCGGCATTCAGTATTACACGATGCGCACCGGCCCCTTGGCGATGATCTCCTCGCCCGCCGCGCTCTTCGCCAAGACGCGGCCGGAGCTCGCCACCCCCGACGTCAAAATCTCGATCTCGCCCTTCAGCGCCGACCGGCCCCAGGATGGGCTGCACAAATTCTCTGGCTTTACGACGATCGCCTATCAGCTTCGGCCGGAAAGCCGCGGCGAGATCAAGCTGAAGAGCGCCAATCCGGCCGACCCGCCGGCGATGATCCCCAATTACCTGAGCGACCCGGTCGATCAGCAGACCATCGTCGACGGCCTGAAACTGTGCCGGCAAATTCTCGCGCACCCCTCCCTGCAGCAATACGTCGCCGAGGAGTTCCAGCCCGGCCCCGGCGTCGCGACCGACATCCAGCTGTTGAACTACGCGCGGCAGCGGGGCGGCACGGTGTATCACCCGACCAGCACCTGCACGATGGGCACCGGCCCGATGGCGGTGGTCGATCCCGAGCTCAAGGTGCACGGCATCGAGGGGCTGCGCGTCGCCGACGCCTCGGTGATGCCGACTGTAATCTCGGGCAACACCAACGCCGCCACGATCATGATCGGCGAGAAGCTCGCCGATATGGTGCGCGGCAGGATGCGGATGGCTGCCTAGCGCATGGTCGGCTGGCTCAGGCCGCTGATGGCCATCGGGGTGTTGATCGCCGCGGCGCCGCCCGCGGCCGCCGCCCAGGATTGCTCCCCGGTCGGCATCGCCAAGGCTCGCGGCGAATTCAAGCAGGCCTACGGCAAGAAGGACTTCGACGGCGCCGATTCGATCATGACATCGCTGTGGAACGACTGCGTTGTCGATCATGACATTGACCCGGTGCTGCGCGCGCGGCTCAACAACGACACCGCAATCCTCGCGCACCGCCGCGGCGACGACGATGCCTGCCTGCAGGCTCTATTGGATTACATTCCGCCGGGTCCCGAACTGGCCAAACTGCCGGCAGACCTGCAACAGGCGATCCGCTTCAACTACGGCCTGTGTCGGCCCTACTGCGATCGCCATTTCGGGCCCAGCGCGTCGTGCGAGAGCCTCAGGGCCAGCAAGCAGCTCGAAAAGGTGGTGGACGGCCACTTCGCGGAAAAGCCCTGCCCGTTCGATACCGGCGGCTCGCCGACAGTTGCGCTGCCGGATGGTCGCTGTCTGACGGTGTTCGCAGCGACGCCGTGGCACTACGCCGAAGGTGACGAAGGCAATCTCGACCATCAGGATCCGGAAACGGTGTGCCCCCGTATCGACCTGGCGCGGATGACGGACGGCAAGCTGAACTTGACCGCGTTGGCGGTGCCGAAACAGAGCCTATTGCGGTCGCTCGATGTGTGCTGCAGGGCGATCGGCCTGGCGATAAACACGAGCGGGCAGGTCGAGCTCACGCCTGCGGAAAATCCGCCGGAAAACTGCCTCAGCGGTCATCGCTGGAATGCCCAGCAGGATATTTTGGTTTTGCAGGGCGATGGGCTGCGCCTGATCCATCGCCTTGATTTCGGCAATCCATGAGCGGCTTGCGGCGGCAATGAGCCGAAGCGGCGTCGCGGCGCTTGCCTGCGTCTTTGTTCTGCTTCTGGCCGGCATGACGTCGAGGGCGGAGACGCCGTTCTATCTCGGAGACTGGACCATCGCGTCAGTTGAGCCGGGGGTGTGGACGACCGGGTATTACGAGGCCGACAAGCTCACCGAACTGCGCAAGCTCGTCGGCGCGCCAATCATTTTCGGTCCCCGTTCGGTTGAAGGTCCGCCCCCGATCGCCTGTCCGCGGGCGCAATACGGGCTCGACGGGGCGACCGCACACGACTTGTTCGACGGTAGGCTGGAGAAAGTCTGGTCGTCGCCAACCCCGTCGCCCGACGAATCCGACCCGAGCGGTGAATATTTCGCGCCGGAAGTGCTCGCCGCGCGTTTGGGCTTTCGCGGATTTTCCTGGAAGGCGCTGACCACGGGCTGCGCCATGGACGGAACCGGGCAGATTTATTTCTCCAGTCCGAATAACGCGGCGTTCCGGATCGGGGATTTTGTGGTGACCATCAAGCGCAAATGAGCGGCTAGCTGGGTACACGGACGCTAAGTCGCCGTTGCGTCACCGCCGGTCTACAGTCGAGCTACGGAGCGGCAGCGTGAAGCGCCGTGACGCTTGGGCATTCCGGCGATCCTACAACGCGCTGCCATTGTGTAAGGGTCTAAGTAGCCCGTCCTACGGTCGTCCATTGGCGGAACCCGCCGAGAAGCGGCTGCACGCCATACTCTCGTTGGCAGCACTTCTCATGTCTATTTTGCTTGCAGATTTCGCCGCCGCTAGATAGTCGAACAAGGCAACATTCTTGCAATCATTAAACACGCTAGCCGATGCTTGTGATCCATAGAAGCTTATACAGCCAGCTAAAATCAACCACATGATTTTCTGCATTCTGGAGCCTCCTAACAATATATGGTGGTTAGGAAGCTCCTAACAATATGTGATCGTTAAATGAGATTCCACCAGTTTTACTGGCGTTACGCGGTTTCGACGAGCCGTGTGTCATCAGTTCTGGTGGCGATAAAGGCGATCGCTGCGAGCAGCGAGGCAAAGCCCAAACCGGCGCCGAAGGCCGAACCAAAAAGCATGCCCGCGCACCCCGTCGCAACAGATTATCGTAATACTCGATTGCCGCAATTGCCGAGACCAACGGTTCAGCCGTGATCGATGAGGTCGAAGTACACCAATAATCTTTCAGGTAGTGAGAATTATTTTTTATTTCTCCAAATATATCAATTGTAATTATAAACTTTATCCCTATGTATGTGTGACTCACCCGAGCCTAATTAAGCGAATCAAAGACAATTCTGCTGGCGACGTCTTGAAAGGAAGCGCGCTCGGGCAGAGGTCACCACCGCCACCACCACCGGCATCCCAGTTTCCGCGACAGCCACCAAGACCAGGGACGAAACCGTCGAGCAGCGGATCATCGGTCTTAATACGGGCGGTTGAAGGCGGATCGTCGGTCGGAATAACGACCGTTCATGAGGAAATAAGACACCCGTGATTGGAGTAACGACGATGCCGATCATAAAAGGCAGAGGCCAGCAAGCCGGCCGAGCGAAGCCCGATCACCGATTGCCGTCAAGGAATGCACGGTACCAAAAGCGAACTCGGCAACTTGCCGCCGCGCATCGCCGGATGGCCCGCGAAGCCGATCACCGGCGCGCGGCGGAGCGTAGGAGATGGTCGTGGTAACCGACAATGCTAACGCCTCTCTGAAAGCGACAATCGCCTGCAACCGCAACACTGCAATTGATATCCTGCGGGAGCGGCAGCAGCGGGAGAAAAGACCGCGCGAAAACCCGCATGATGCGCGGCGTGCGAAATTAACGTTAAAATATAACTTTCCCGCATCCCCGCCACAGCCTTTCTTTTAAATACATCGCACGCTGCTGAATTTTTTTAAAAAAAATTACGAAACTTTATTTATAATATTACGTTTGTCTGAGCGGTCTTCCACTTTTAATCATTGGATTTCTAATTTTCCACTGATTGAAGATCACGCCTTTCACAGAACGGGTCGGGCACTATGGCACTTCATCATTTAAGCGAAGATCGCGTCCGTGCATCTCGCACAGAAGCTGTGCCCTGGAAAGCCGAGCTCCCCACGATGGCCGCACTATCGGTTATGGGGTGGGCGGCTACCTTCGCGGTCTTTCTGGAACTTCGGCAGTTAGTGGGTTTTTAGCCCGCATGTCATGGACAGCGCAGCAACCGCGCGGAACGCTACCGGAAGCAGGCGGCGGAACTGCGACTGACGGCTGCCATGGAGATCAACGGCAGCACGGCTAAAGATCACTTTCTCGATCTAGCTGCCCAATACGACAAGCTAGCAGCGCAAGCCGAGAACAACCCGGCATAACTGAGGCGGACGAATGCAACAGCACCCCGAAAAACTCTTCGCTGGGCGGTCGGCGCGCCACGGCGCAATACGTCTGGTCGAGGACAGCACGTCGTCGAGATGGGAACCCATGAAATTTCGGATTCATCTTATTGCCAAGCGGCAAGCGCTTCAGACCATGCCACAGTCGCTGGCAACATCGGAAATCGATGTTGAAACCGTCGACCAAGCGCGGGAGGCGGCATATTCGCTGGCGGACAGGTTATTACCGCAGACCCATACCATCGAGATAGAAAACGCCAAGGGCAAAACTGTCGAGCGTTTGGAACGCGATGGCGCTGCGTGGCGGAAGGTGAACGCTTAGGCTCGTCCGCGTTGAGAAGCCTGCCGCCGAGGGCATGGCCCCCGCGGCTCGGCAAGGAGCCAGCGACACCCTTATTGGCAATCGTGCTTCGCAACGCTACCGTAATCCGAGCTTGGTGCCGAGTTTTCCGACAAATCACTGCCACGGACTGCTGACATGGATCAAAATCCCAGCAATTCCGCCAATTTCCTCACCCTCGCGAACCATAAGATGGCCTGGCGGGGCGGCGACTTCGCCAAGGACGACATCGCCTTCGACCTGACCGCGCGGCACCGGGCGGCGTTGGAAGATGTGTTGCAGCACGTCCGCGACAAGGAGCTTGCCGAGATCTTGCCGGCGGATTGCCGCCATCCGGCGCTCGACGCCGATCTGGAGAAAGTCTTCGACGAAATCCAGGAGGGCCGCGGCATCGTCATCGTGCGCGGCATCCCGGTCGAGGGCCACTCGGTCGAGGATGTCGGCCGCCTATTCTGGGCGCTGGGCGCGCATTTCGGCCGTGGCGTGTCGCAAAGCGCGATCGGCGACGTGCTCGGCTATGTGCGCGACGAGACGCCGCCAGGCGGCGAACAAAGCGCGCGCGGCTATACCAGCCGGCGCGAGCTGTCGCTACATACCGATTTGGGTCAGATCGTCGGCCTGATGTGCGTGCGCCAGGCGCGTTCCGGCGGCCACAGCCAATATGCGGCCGGCCTCGCGGTGCACAACGCGATCGCCGCGACACGGCCCGACTTGCTGCCGGTGCTCTATCGCGGCTTCCCCTATCACCGCCGCGGCGAACAGGCGGCCGACGCGGCGCCGATCACGCCCTACGACATCCCCGCCTTCTCGGTGAAGGACGGGGAGATGAGCGTCTTCATGGTGCGCGAAATCTTCAACGCCGCGTTCCGCGAGCTGAGGCGGACCTTCACCCGCGAGGAGGTCGAGGCGATCGACCTGTTCCGCGAAACCGCGCAGCGCTTGCAGTTCGAGACCCGGCTCGAAGCCGGCGAAGCGACGTTCCTCAACAACTACACGGTCATGCACGCTCGCTCCGAATTCGTCGATTGGGACGAGCCGGACGAGAAGCGGCTGATGCTGCGCCTGTGGCTCGACGCCGAGAGGAAGCAGCGCCCAGTGGTCAAGGAAATCCACATCTACGAGAACAAAGGCGGGCGCAGCGGCATCGATTACCAGCCGGGCCGCGGCCGGCCGGGCGCCGAATGGCGCACGCCGGACGAGCTGGTGCGCCAGCCCGTCGTCGCCGAGTAGGCCTCCATGGCCGATCCCGGCTCGGCCAAACGCTTCCGGGCAAACCTGCAAGGCGAGATCGACGGCGCGCGGCTCTATCGCGCCCTGTCCGACGCCGAGAGCGACCCCAAGATCAGCGAGGTCTATAGCCGGCTTGGCGCGGTCGAGGAGGCGCATGCCGAGTTCTGGCGCGGCCAGCTCGCCAAGATCGGCGCCAAAGTCGGCGCGCTACGCCCGGATTGGCGGACGCGGGCGTTGGTCTGGCTGGCGCGCCGTTTCGGCCCGCAATTCGTGCTGCCGACGCTCTCGACGCTGGAACAGCGCGACGTCGGTAGTTACGACGCCCAGCCCGAGGCGGTCGCTGGTGGCCTTCCGGCGGCCGAACGCTCGCACAACCGGGTCGTGCAGGCGCTGGCGTCGACCTTTCCGGCCGGCGCGACCGGCGGCATGTTGGCTCAGATCGAGGGCCGGCATCGCGCCGGCGGAAACGCGCTGCGCGCCGCCGTGCTCGGCGCCAATGACGGACTCGTCTCCAATTTCAGCCTGGTGATGGGGGTCGCGGGCGCCGAGATCGCCGGCAAGACGATCCTCCTGACCGGGCTGGCCGGGCTTATCGCCGGCGCCTGCTCGATGGCGATCGGCGAGTGGCTGTCGGTGACCAGCTCGCGCGAGCTGAGCCAACGACAGATCGAGGTGGAGGCCGACGAGCTCGCGCATGCGCCGGAGGAGGAAAAGGAAGAGCTGGTGCTGATCTATCAGGCCAAGGGGCTCGACGAGGCGCAGGCGCGCGCTCTCGCCGACAGACTGATGGCCGACAAGGACACCGCGCTCGACACGCTGGCGCGCGAGGAGCTGGGCGTCAACCCGGAGGAGCTGGGCGGCTCACCCTGGGCGGCGGCCGGGTCGTCATTTGCGCTGTTCTCGACCGGCGCGATCTTCCCGGTGGCGCCGTTCTTTTTCCTCGATGGGTTGCGCGCGGTGGCGGTCAGCGTCCTGCTCAGCGGACTGGCGCTGATGGCGATCGGCGCCGGCACGTCGCTGTTCACGGGCCGCTCCTTTGCCTATTCGGCGATGCGCCAGCTCGTCGGCGGGCTCGCGGCGGCGGCGATCACCTACGGCGTCGGCCGGCTGATCGGGGTGGCTGTTTCCTAAATCGTCTTTCCCGCGAAAGCGGGAATCCAGGGCGAGCAACTGAGGCGTCACCTCTGGGCCCCGCCTCGCGCGGGGCGACGAAATTCAAACGAGCTGCGCGAAAATCACGATCAGTCCGATGACCGAGACGATCCAGGCAATCGTGCGCAACCATGGGATGCCGATCACATAAATGATCCAGTGCGCGAGCCGGCCCCAGAAGAACAGCTCGCAGCCGGTGAGCGTTGCACTGTTGGTCTTGGCGGCGATCTGCGCGATCAGCACCAGTCCGATAAATATCGGCAGGCTTTCGAGCATGTTGCGGTGCGCGCGCTGAGCGCGGCCGGCAAAGCCGGCGAGCGGAGGCAATCCTTCGCGGTTGCCAGCGAGCATGCCAAGGCCGACCTGCGCGTTTGCAAACAAGACCGCGACAACCACCTCGATAAAGGTCAGCACGAGCGTCCACAGCAACAGCCTCAGATCGGGCGACATTTCGCTTCCTCCCCCCAAGATCGATGCATTCCAGCCAATGACCGGACCAAATTTCGGGACGATCCGGAACCGGGATTATCTTCGGCGCTGCTCACGCGCTAGGCAATTTGTTTCCGCCGCGACGGCGGAACCTCCGGTTGCCGGCCGCGTTGGCGGATTGGACGTCGAGGCGGCGATGGGGGCTAGATGACGGCGACAAAGCCGACGCAACGAATGCCGGAGGCGCCAAACCCCGGAACTATCGGCTTATTTCTCGACGTCGACGGAACCTTGCTTGATATCGCGCCGCGCCCGGAGGACGTAGAGGTCACCGCCCAGCTGCTGCATGACCTCGCCGCCGCGGAAAAGGCGCTCGGCGGGGCCTTGGCGCTGGTCAGCGGCCGCACGATCGCGGAGCTCGATGGGCTGTTCGCGCCACTGCGCCTCGCGGCAAGCGGCGTCCACGGCGCCGAGTTGCGGCGCCAGCCGGACGGCCCGGTCACCCTGCTGGCGGAAGGCCGGCTGGGCGACGACGCATGGAACGCGCTGTCTCGGTTGCTCGCTGAGTTTCCGGGCAGCTGGGCGGAAAACAAGGGGGTCAGCTTCGCCGTGCACTACCCCGATCCCGGCACCGATGTCGGGCGCATCGAGGCGGCGTTGCGCTCATTGATGAGCGTCATCGCCAGCCCTGGTCAACCGCTGCAGCTCATCGCGGGACATGCGGTGTTCGAGCTGCAACTACGCGGCTTCGATAAAGGCCGGGCAATCCGCCGCTTCATGAAGCAGGCGCCGTTTCTCGGCCGTCGCCCCATCTTTATCGGCGACGACAAAATTGATCACGCCGGTTTCGAGACCGCGCTGCGACTCGGCGGTCTTGCCTATTCGGTCGGCATCGACATGCCGGGCGTGTCGGACAAGTTCGCCAAACCCCATGAGGTGCGCGCCTGGCTGCACGAGCTCGCGCGGTGAGCGTCACCGCCCTCACCGCGCCCGCTAGCGAAGCCAGCCCCGCGAGCAAGGCAAAACCGGCAAAACCCGGTCCCAAGGCGCAACAACGCCGGCACATCGCGCTGACCGCGCCGCTGTCACGGGCGAAGGTCGCGCCGTTGGCCCCGCCAATCGAGGAACAGGCGCTCGATCTCGCGCTCATCGGCAACTGTCGGATCGCGGCGCTGGTCAACCCCACCGGACGCATCGTCTGGTGGTGTTTCCCGCGCTTCGATTCCGATCCGGTGTTCTCGCGTCTGCTGGCGGGCGACGAGGAAAAGGGCTTCACCGACATCGTGCTCGCGGACATGGTGCGGTCGAATTCGTCCTACGTACGCAATACTGCAATCCTCGTTACCGAGCTCGAAGACGCACATGGTGGTCGTATCCGCATCACCGACTTCGCGCCCCGTTTTCTCAATTTCGAGCGGATATTTCGCCCGCCGCAGTTAATCCGCCGGGTCGAGCCGTTGGCAGGGCTTCCGCGCATCCAGATCCGCGTGCGCCCGACTCATGCCTATGGCCTGCCGACGACGTCGCACTCGATCGGCTCGAACCACATTCGCTACCGAAACGGTGGCGAGATACTGCGTCTCTCGACCGACGCGCCGCTTTCTTACATCTCGCAGGAGACCGTGTTCCCACTCATGCGCCCATTCGCCATGGTGTTTGGGACGGATGAGCCGTTCGAGGGCGCGATCGAGCAGACCGCGGGCGAATTCGAGGTGCAGACGCGCCATTTCTGGCAGTCGTGGGTGCGCACGCTTTCGCTGCCCTTCGAGTGGCAACGCGAAGTGATCCGCGCCGCGATCACGCTGCAATTGTGCAGCTTCGAGGAGACCGGCGGCATCGTCGCCGCGCATACCACCTCGATTCCAGAAGCGCCGGACAGCGGGCGCAACTGGGACTACCGCTACTGCTGGCTGCGGGACGCCTATTACGTGGTCCAGGCACTCAACCAGTTGAGCAACACCCGGACGATGGAGTCCTACCTCAACTACGTGACCACGGTCGCGGCCCAGCTACATGCACCGCTCGGACCGGTTTATTCGATTGTTCCGGGCGACACACTTGAGGAAGTCGTCGCCGAGGGGCTGTCGGGCTTTCTCGGCATGGGCCCGGTCAGGGTCGGCAACAACGCCGCCATCCAGGTCCAGCACGATGTATACGGCAGCGTCGTGCTGGCGGCGACCCAGATGTTTGTCGACGAGCGCCTGCCGCGAATGGGCGACGAAACCCTTTTCCGGCGGCTGGAGCCGATCGGCGAAGTCGCCTTCGACACCGCGCTCAAGCCGGATGCCGGGATCTGGGAGTATCGCGGGCGCCAGCGCGTTCACACCTATTCGGCGGCGCTGTGCTGGGCCGCTTGCGACCGGCTCGGCCAGATCGCCACCTTTCTCGGGCTGCCGAAACGACAGCGTTACTGGGCGCGCAAGGCGAACCAGCTCCGCCGGGAAATCTTGCGCCGTGCCTGGAATGAGAAAAAAGGCGCCTTTGTCGGCGCGCTCGACGACACCGAGCTCGACGCAAGCGTGCTGCGCATCGGTGAGATCGGCCTGGTGCGGCAGAACGACCCGCGCTTCGTCGCCACTTGCGCGGCGATCGGCGAGCATTTAGTGCGCAACGGTCGGATCATGCGCTACACCGCCGACGACGATTTTGGCGCCCCCGAAACCGCGTTTCTCGCCTGCAACTTCTGGTACATCGAGGCGTTGGCGGGGGTCGGCCGGCGCGACGAGGCGCGCGAAATCTTTCTCGACCTGCTCGAGCGCCGTAATTCCTTCGGTCTCTTGTCCGAGGACATCCACCCCCAGACCGGTGCGCTGTGGGGTAATTTTCCGCAGACCTACTCAATGGCGGGTATCATTAACGCCGCAACGCGTTTGTCTGAGAAGTGGGAGGACGTCTGGTGCCGCGTCTGATCGTAGTCTCCAACCGTGTGGCCGTGCCCGACCCCGAGGGTCCGCGCCTCGCGGGTGGGCTCGCGGTCGCGGTCAATGCCGCACTGAAGCACCGTGAAGGACTGTGGTTCGGTTGGAGCGGCCAGATCAGCCGCGATGGCGTCGACAATCCGCCGGCCATCGTCGAGCGCCAACAGCGCAGCTTTGTGACGATCGACCTGTCGGAGAACGACTTCCAGGAATACTACAACGGCTTCGCCAACCGCGTGCTGTGGCCGATCTTGCACTACCGGGTCGACCTCGCCGAGTTCAACTCGGTCGATCTGGGCGGCTACCTGCGGGTCAATGCCCGCTTCGCCGACGCCCTGACCCGCTTCATCCGGCCGGACGACTGGATTTGGGTGCACGACTATCATCTGCTATCGCTCGCCAAGGAGCTGCGCACGCGCGGCCACGACAACCCGATCGGCTTCTTCCTGCACATCCCCTGCCCGCCTCCCGACATCCTGCTCGCGTTGCCGCAGCACAGCGAGACCATCGGCGCGCTCAGCCATTACGATCTGATCGGCACGCAGACCCAGCACGATGCCGACAATCTGCGGCACTATTTTGAGCAGCAGGGCGGCCAATTCGGCGGCCGCAACCGCACGCATTTCGACCTCGACGGGCGCCGGGTGCATTTGCGCTCGTTCCCGGTGGCGATCGCGACGCGGGTCTATGCACGAACGGCCCGCACCGCCATACGCTCGGATTTCGCGAATGAGGTGCGCGACAGCCTCAACAGCCGCAGCCTGATCCTCGGCGTCGACCGGCTCGACTACTCGAAGGGCATTCCGCACCGCATTCAGGGGTTCGGCCAGTTCCTCGAGCAGTTTCCCCGTTGGCGAGGCCACATCACCTATCTGCAGGTGACGCCGAAATCGCGGTCGGACGTGCCGGAATACGCCGATATCAACGAGACCGTGAACCGGTTGATCGGCGAGGTGAATGGCCGCTTCGGTGAACCGGCGTGGACCCCGGTCCGCTATGTCAACCGCGCCTATTCGCGCGCCTCATTGGCAGCGCTCTATCGCATGGCGCGGGTCGGTTTGGTGACCCCGCTGCGCGATGGGATGAACCTCGTCGCCAAGGAGTATGTCGCCGCGCAGGACCCGGAAAACCCCGGCGTGCTGGTGCTGTCGCAATTCGCCGGCGCCGCCGAGGAGCTCGACGGCGCGATCCTCATCAACCCGCTTGAACCCGAAGCGATGGCCGCGGCAATCGACGCCGCGCTGCGGATGCCGCTCGCCGAGCGGCAGGCGCGCCACCGCCGCATGTACCGGCATCTCGCGGCGCATGACATCGACCGCTGGGCGGAATCATTCCTCGCGGCGCTGATGGAAAGCCGCCAGCAGCCGCGGCTGTTCGACAATATCCGTCAGCTTTTCGCAGTGCGCTGAGCGGATTTCCTGCAACAAAATCCGCAATGGTTCGTCTCTATCGAAGGGGTAGGGGCGACGGGCAATGGAACGCAATCGATGGGAGACCGCGCTCCGCTGCCTGGAGATCGCCGTGCATCCCAACACCAGCGACGAAGAGATCGTCGCCGCCGTCAGGGGCTTCCGGCGCACCGCCGGCAAGACGCCGCTGGCCGAGCTATGCCGCGAATTCGCCGACCCGCCGGGTCATCTGCTGAGCCGGCTCGACCAGCTCAATCTCGCCAACCTCGCGCTGCGTCACAAGATGGAGGAAATAGAGGCGGAGCGCGCCGCGGCAGTCCGCGATCTGCAGGCGGCCGAGCAGCGAGCGCAGGAGGCCGGCAGCGAACTGCTCGCCGCCGAGCACCGCGCCGGCGTTGCCGAGCAGCGGCTCGCCGAGTTTCAAGGTGCCTACGGCCGAATTTCCGGCGGCCTGCGCGGCGAGAATGACGATCTGCGCCGCGCGCTCGGCGAAGCGCGGCGCAACCTGGCGCAGCCGATCCACGAACCCATCCGCCCGTTCCAGACCGCGCTCAACACCGCGTTGCAACGTTCCGAGCCGCCGTCAACAATAGCCGCGTACAACCGACCCTGGACGGCATGAGCTATACCCCCAGCCGGTAGAAGCGCGAGGCGGTGCCGGCGAACAGATCCGCCTTTTCCGATGCCGAGGCGCCCGACGCCAGCCGCTTGAACGCGTTGAACAGCACCGGATAGCTGCACGCGCCTTTGTCGACCGGGAAATTGCTTTCGAACATGCAGCGGCTGGCGCCGAAATCCCCGATGCACGCCTCAACATAAGGCCGCCAGGCATTCGCCAGCTCGCCCGACGATGGCGGCAACGGCCCGAGATGAAAATCGAACGCGTTGACGACCATCGCCAGCCCGCCGAGCTTCACATAGACATTGGGGCAGCGCGACAGCTCCTTGATCGCGGCGCGCCAGACGGGGAACACGTCGGTGCGCTTATAGGGCGGGACGCCGAGCGGCCCACCGAAATGGTTGAGCACGATCCTGGTTTCGGGCGCCGCGCGCGCCACCGCGGTCAGTGTCGGGATTTGCGGATGATAGATCCACGCCTCGAAGGTCAGATCGTGCGCCGGCAGCCGCCGCATGCCGCGGCGGAACGCCGGCTCGTCCATCAGCCCGGCGGTCGGCACATAGGACGAGCCGCTGACGATCGCCGGGTCATGGGCGGCGATCTGGCGGATGCCGCGGAAGCGGCCACCCGCCGCGGCGATCTGGCCTTCCAGCACGGCATCGAGATTGTCGAGCCGCAAATCGGCGAAGCTGACGATGCCGGCGCAGATCTTGGTCTTGCCGCCGCGCCGGTCGCCCTCCTCGGCGATGGCGCGGACGAATTCGCTCTCGCCGATGCAGCGAAATTCCTCCGGCCCGCTTGTACGATAACCCGACCCGCACTGGATGAAGACGGTCGCGACGATGTTGTGGCCGGAATTGCAATCGGCCAGCAGCTCGTCGAGCAGATACCGGCTGCCGGGGTGATCCCACAGATGATGGTGCGGATCGACGATCGGCAGTCCGGGTTCAAGAATCTCCTCCCGCAGCTTGCCGAGCCATTCGGGGCGCGGCAGCGGACGCGGATATTCCTTGGCTTCAACGGGCATGGGTTTCTCCCTGGCGGACAGGCGCCGATTTGACAGTGCGGAGTGCTGGCGGCACGGTTCCGCAAATCCGTCGTGAAAGCAACCGGCCCAGGAGCATGCCGCCATGTCCGATCCCTATGCCCGTTATACCCGCCTCAAATTCGACCGGCCGCATTCAAAGGTCTTGCGGATAACAATGGAAAACGGGCGGATGAACACCGCCGACGAGGCCCTGCACGCCGAGCTCGCCGAGATCTGGCATGACGTCGACCGCGACGACAGTGTCAACGTCGCGATCTTCACCGGCGCCGGCAAGGTGTTCTCGGCCGGCGGCGACTTCAACATGATCAAGAGCGCCACCGAGGATTTCAACGCGCGCGCCCGGCAATGGAAAGAGGCGCGCGACATGGTCTACGGCGTCATCAACTGCAACAAGCCGGTGGTGAGCGCGATGCGCGGCGTCGCGGTGGGAGCCGGGCTGGTGTGCGGCATCCTCGCCGACGTGTCGATCGCCACCAAGGATTGCCGGATCATCGACGGGCACACGCGGCTGGGGGTCGCCGCGGGCGACCACGCGGCGATCGTCTGGCCTCTGCTCTGCGGGCTTGCCAAGGCGAAATACTATCTGCTCACCTGTGATCAGATTCTGGG
Organism: uncultured Alphaproteobacteria bacterium; assembly: GCA_963712835.1. GTDB lineage: Bacteria > Pseudomonadota > Alphaproteobacteria > ATCC43930 > CGMCC-115725 > DATARH01. Next base: position 165,241 of record CAVQJJ010000008.1, read on the forward strand.
CGAGGAAGCCGAGCGCATCGGCTTGATAACGTTTGCCGTCGACGACGATCAACTCGAGGCGAAATCGATCGAGGTCGCGACCAAGCTGGCCGAGGGCGCGCAGAGCGCGATCCGCTGGACCAAAAACGCGCTCAACAATTGGCTGCGCGCGATGGGCCCCACCTTCGACGCGTCGCTAGCGCTCGAGTTTTTCGGATTTGGCGGGCCGGATGTGAAAGAAGGCCTCGCCTCACACCTCGAAAAGCGCAAGCCCAACTTCCCGCCCGCCCCGGCGATCTGAAGCTGCCCCGGCGCCGTGCGTCCTTCGAGACGGTTGCTCCGCGCCCTCCTCAGGATAACGGGAGATGGAGGATGGCACTAAAGCCCCCGTCATCCTGAGGAGCGCCGTCAGGCGCGTCTCGAAGGACGCACTGACGGTTGACCAGGCCGACCGATAGGCCGAACCTTGGCCCAGCCAATCGCGGGAGGAAGGCCATGAAAGTCGGCATCGCGCTCAACATGCTGTGCCAGGACGGGCGCTCGGACGCCTCGGTGGTCGGCGAGCATCTGGCGATGGGCGATCTCGCCGAGCCCTTGGGCTTCGACTCGATCTTCGCGCTCGAACACCATTTCACCGGCTACGCAATGTCGCCGGCGCCGACCCAGCTGCTGTCGTATTACGCCGGCCGCACCAAGCGCATCACGCTCGGTACCGCGGTCATCGTGCTGCCGTGGCACGACCCCGTGCGCATCGCCGAACAGATCGCGCTGTTGGACATACTCTGCGGCGGGCGCTGTGTGTTCGGCTTCGGCCGCGGCGCGGCGAGCGTCGAGTACGAAGGCTTCCGCATTCCGATGGGCGAGGCTCGGCCGCGCTTTGTCGAGGCAGCGCAGATCATCGTCAAGGCTCTGTCGAACGACAGCTTCGAGCACCAGGGCGAGTTCTTCCAGATCCCGCGCACCGCGATCCGCCCGCGGCCGATCTCGCACCCCGAGCGGCGCTTCCATGCTTCGGCGGTGAGCCCGGAATCGGCGGAGATCATGGCGAAGCTCGGCTTCGGCATCCTGATGGTGATGCAGAACGAGTGGCCGAAAGCGGCGGAGGACATCGCCCGCTACCGTGACATCGCCACCGCCGCCGGCCACACGCCGCGCCCGCCGATCATCCTCACCAATGTGTGCTGCGCCGAAAGCCGCCAGGAAGCGCAGGAGCGCGCCTTCCAGTATCTCGGCCTCAAATGGCAGTCGATCGACGACCACTACCATTTCTCGGACGGCCATCTCTCGACCGTCAAAGGCTATGAGAGCTACGGCAAGATGGCGCGCACCTACGCCAAGATCAACGAAAGCGCCGAGTCTAAGCAAAAGGCGACCGATTTCTACGTGTCGATCCAGATCGTCGGCACGCCCGCCGATTGCCTCGAAAAAATCCGCGAATTGCAGCGCTGCACCGGGATGGACCACCTCGTCACCGAATTCTCGTTTGGCGGGCTGCCGCACGAGGAGGCCGAGGTCAACATGCGCCTTTTCGCCGACCGGGTGATGCCGACCTTGCAGCGCGACCCCGCTTTCGCCATCGGCGAGGCCGCTTCCCTCACGATGCCGCCCGACGCCATCGCGAAAGAACGCCTCTTCGCGCCAGCTTAACCCTCACTCCTCCCATTTCCCGCATTGCGGGAGAGGGTGGATCGCGGCGGCTCTGCCAACGCGAGACGGGTGAGGGTCAGGCGAACGCCCGCTTGAATGCGGCCCAGACCGCGCGCTGCGCGTTCAGCGCGTCGTCGACATTGGGCATCATGCCGAAAAACGCGTGGATCATGCCGGCATATTCGTGGCGCTCCACCGGCACGCCCGCCTGCGCGAGGCGATTGCCGTACTCCAGCCCCTCGTCGTGCAGCACGTCGCATTCGGCGGCGATGACGATCGCCGGCGCGACCCCGGCGAGGCTCGGCGCGAGCACCGGCGAGGCGCGCCAGTCGGTGGCGTCGTCCATCGAGCGCAGATAATGCCCGCGGAACCACTTCATCGCGGCGGCGGTGAGGATGCCGCAGCCGGTCGCGTATGTCTTGTAGCTCTCGGTCTCCATGCGGAAATCGGCGACCGGGTAGACCAGCGATTGCAGCCTGAGCTTCGGCCCGCCTTTGTCGCGCGCCATCAGCGCCACTACCGCCGCGAGGTTCGCGCCGGCGCTGTCGCCGTGCACGCCGAGCCGCTCGGCGTCAGCGCCAATGGCCGCGCCATTGGCATGCACCCATTCGAGCGCCGCGAAAGAATCCTCGACCGCCGCCGGGAAGCGGTGCTCAGGCCCCATGCGGTAATCGACCGAGACGACAATCGCCTCGGCCCCGCCGCACAGATTGCGGGCGATGAGGTCGTGGCTGTCGAGGCTGCCGATGACATGCCCGCCGCCGTGGTAATAGACGATCGCCGGCCGAATGCCGTCGCCTTTAGGCCAATAGATGCGCACGGGCATCTGCCCCGCCGGACCGGGGATCGTGCGGTTCTCGACCCGCGCCACCGGCAGCGTCTCGGCCTTGCGCGAGGCGGCCATCGCCTCCATCTGAACGCGCGCTTCCGCCGGGGTCATCGCCTCGATCGGCTTCAGATCGAGGGTCGCCATCGTCTCGAGCACTTTCTCGATCTGCGGATGAAGGTTCGGCATGGCTCTCTCTCCCAGGCGAAATTAGCGCTACATTAAGCGGCAGGACATTGGGGAGGAAGCGTGACCGAACCCGATGGCAACGCCTACGACTTCTTTGTCGCCCGCCATCTGCGCGAGGGGCGCGGGGCTCGGCTCGCCTTTTCCGACCCGTGGCGCAGCCTCACTTATGCCGAGCTCGATGCGGCGGCCGGGCGCTTCGCGGCCGGGCTGGCCGCGGCCGGCATCGAGCGCGAGCGGCGCATCGCGCTGGTCATGCTCGACACGATCGATTTCCCGATCGCGTTCTGGGGCGCGCTGCGTGCGGGCGTCGTGCCCATCCCGATCAACACGCTGCTGCCGGCCGACATTACGGGCTACATCCTGCAGGACAGCCGCGCGGCGGCGCTGTTCGTCTCGGCGCCGCTGCTGGAAGGGCTGAAGCCGGCCGCCCGCCGCGTCGGGCGCATCGTTGTCAGCCATCCCGACGCGCGAGCCTCGGAATTCGGCAAATTCCTCGCCGGCGCGCCGCCGGCGATGGCCGAATGCTCGCCCGACGAGGTGGCGTTCTGGCTCTATTCGTCGGGTTCGACCGGCGCACCCAAGGGCGTCCGCCATGTCCATGCGAGCCTCAAGGCCACCGCCGACACCTACGCCGCCAATGTGCTGAAGCTCGGCCCCGACGACGTCGTGTTCTCCGCCGCGAAACTGTTCTTCGCCTATGGGCTCGGCAATTCGATGACCTTCCCGATGGCGGTCGGCGCCTCGACCGTGATGCTGCCCGACCGTCCGACCCCCGATGCCGTGCTGCAGGTCATGAAGCGCCACCGCCCGACCCTCTTCTGCGGCGTTCCGACGCTCTACGCGGCGTTGTTGGCGCAGCCGGCACTCGGCGCCGGGGCCGGTTCCAGCCGCCTCAAGGCCTGCATCTCCGCCGGCGAGCCGCTGCCCGAGCATGTCGGCCAGCGCTGGCGCGACCGGGTCGGCTGCGACATTCTTGACGGCATCGGTTCGACCGAGATGCTGCACATCTTCCTGTCGAACCGCTCCGACGATGTGCGCTACGGCACGACCGGCAAGGCGGTTCCGGGCTACGAATTGCGCATCGTCGACGAGGCCGGCGCTGATGTTGCCGACGGCGAGGCGGGCGAACTGGTGGTGCGCGGGCCCAGCGCCGCCGAGGGCTACTGGAACCAGCGCGAGAAGTCGCGCCGTACGTTCCGCGGCGAGTGGACCCATACCGGCGACACCTATACGAGCGACGCGCAAGGCTATTACCGCTATTGCGGCCGCCAGGACGACATGCTCAAGGTCGGCGGCATCTGGGTATCGCCGTTCGAGGTCGAGGAGGCGCTGATCGCGCACCCCGCGGTGCTCGAAGCCGCGGTGATCGGCCATCCCGATGCCGACACGCTGATCAAGCCGAAGGCTGTTGTCGTACTGCAGGAGAGCGCCAAGGACGAAGACCGCACGGCGCTTGCCGCGACCTTGCAGAACGAGGTCAAGAAGCGCATCGGCGTGTGGAAATACCCGCGCTGGATCGAGTTCGTCGACGCATTGCCAAAAACCGCGACGGGCAAGATCCAGCGGTACAAATTGCGGGAGGGGACGTTATGAGACCGCCCCTCACCCGTCCCGTCGCTGACGCGATGGGTTCCTCCCCTCTCCCGCACTGCGGGAGAGGGTGGATCGTGGCGGCGTGGCCGACGCGAGCCGGGTGAGGGTAGGCCATGACCCTCATCGACCACCGCACCAACCCTTCGCGCTACCGTCACTGGCGGCTTGATGTCGGCGGCGAGATCGCCAGGCTGACGCTCGATGTCGATCCGGCCGGCAGCCTCATTCCCGACAATGAGTTGAAGCTCAATTCCTACGATCTCGGTGTCGATATCGAGCTCGCCGATGCGGTGCAGCGGCTGCGTTTCGAGCACCCGGCGGTGCGCGCCGTGGTCATCCGTTCGGGCAAGGACAATGTGTTCTGCGCCGGCGCCAATATCGGCGCGCTTGCCAAGTCGGCGCACGCCGACAAGGTCAATTTCTGCAAATTCACCAATGAGACTCGCCTCGCGATCGAGGACGCGAGCACCAATTCCGGCCAACGCTACCTCGCCGCGGTGAGCGGCCCGGCGGCGGGCGGCGGTTATGAGCTGGCGGCTTCGTGCGACTGGATCACGCTGATCGACGACCGCCGCTCTTCGGTGTCGCTGCCCGAGGTGCCGCTGCTGGCGGTTCTGCCCGGAACCGGCGGCCTCACCCGCCTCACCGACAAGCGCAAGGTGCGCCGCGACCGCGCCGATATTTTCTGCGCGACCGAGGAAGGCGCGCGCGGCCAGCGAGCGCTCGACTGGCGGCTGGTCGACGAGATCGCGCCGCCCTCTTCGTGGGATGAGCGCATCGCCCAGCGCGCGACTGCGCTCGCGGCGACATCCGATCGGCCTTCCGACGCCAAGAGTATTGCGCTGTTGCCGCTCGCGCGGGAGATCAGCGACGACACAATCACCTACCCGCATCTACGCGTCGCGCTCGACCGCTCGAAACGGCGCGCCGAGATCACCTTGCGCGGTCCGGAAACGGCGCCGGCCGATCTCGCCGGCATCCATGTGGAGGGCGCGGCGTTCTGGCCGTTGGCGGTGGCGCGGCAGCTTGACGATGCGATCCTCCATCTGCGCGCCAACGAACCCGAACTCGGCATCCTCGTTTTTCGCAGCGAGGGCGACCCGGTCGCAGTGCTTGCCGCCGACGCGCTGCTCGAAACGCACCGCGACGACTGGCTCGTCCGCGAAATCCGCCTCTATTGGAAGCGCGTCCTCAAACGCATCGACATGACCTCGCGCAGCCTGTTCGCGCTGATCGAACCCGGCAGCTGTTTTGCCGGCACGCTCGCCGAGCTGGTTTTCGCCGCCGACCGCACCTTCATGTTTGCCGGCACGCGTGTCGGCGACAACCGGCCGGAGGCGACGCTGATCCTGTCGCCGCTCAATTTCGGGCCCTACCCGATGGGGAACGGCCTCACGCGGCTCCAAACCCGCTTTCTCGGCGAGCCGGAAAGCCTGGAGCGCGCCAAAAAATCCATCGGCGGGCCGATCCTCGCCGAGGACGCGGCTGAGATGGGTCTCGTCACCGCTGCCTACGACGAGATCGATTGGGACGATGAGGTGCGGCTCGTGCTCGAAGAGCGCGCCAGCTTCTCGCCGGATGCGCTGACCGGGCTTGAGGCCAATCTCCGCTTCGCCGGGCCGGAGACGATGGAAACGCGCATCTTCGGCCGGCTGACCGCCTGGCAGAACTGGATCTTTCAGCGCCCCAACGCGGTCGGCGACAAGGGCGCGCTCAAATCCTACGGCACCGGCAAACGGCCGGATTTCGACGCGAAGCGCGTATGAGACTGCGTGCGACAAAGAATTCCTTCTCCGCGCCTAGGGGCGGAGAGGTTAGGTGAGGTGGAGGATTCCAGAGGCGTCAGCGCATTCCCACCTCACCCCCCAGCGCTCCGCGCTGGCCCTCCCTCTCCCCCCAATTGGGCGGAGAGGGACAACTCGGCTTAGGAGGCATCGATGCCCAACGAGATCGCGGTCGATTACGACGGGCTGATCCCCAACAATGTCGGGCTCAACGCCGATCCGCGGCTGCGGCGGGCGCTCGAACAGTGGCACCCGACCTATCTCGACTGGTGGAAGGATCGCGGCCCCGACGGCTTCCAGGACAACCTCGTCTATCTGCGCACCGCAATCGGGGTCGACCAGGAGGGCTGGGCCAAGTTCGGCTATGTCCGGATGCCCGATTATCGTTGGGGAATCCTGCTGGCGCCGGCGGTCGAAGGACGCACGATCGGCTTTGGCGCGCATAAGGGCGAGCCGGCCTGGCAGGAAGTGCCGGGCGAATATCGCGCGATACTGCGCCGTCTCGTCACCGTGCAAGGCGACACCGAGCCCGCCTCGGTCGAGCAGCAGCGGCTCCTGGGCGCGACCGCGCCGTCGCTCTACGACCTGCGCAATTTGTTCCAGGTCAATGTCGAGGAGGCCCGACATCTCTGGGCAATGGTTTATTTGCTGCAGAAATATTTCGGCCGCGACGGGCGCGAGGAAGCCGAGGACTTGCTGCGCCGCCGCTCCGGCGACCGCGACACGCCGCGCCTCCTCGGCGCGTTCAACGAGCGCACGCCCGATTGGCTCGCCTTTTTTATGTTCACCTTCTTCACCGACCGCGACGGCAAGATGCAGCTGCACGCGCTGGCACAGTCGGGGTTCGACCCGCTGTCGCGCACCTGCCGGTTCATGCTGACCGAGGAAGCGCACCACATGTTCATCGGCCAGACTGGGGTCGGGCGCATCGTCGAGGCGACCTGCGCGGCGATGCGGAAGGCCGGGATCGACGACCCCAATGACATCGCGCGGGTGCGCGCTCTCGGGGTCATCGACCTGCCCACCATCCAGAAGCGCGCCAACCTGCATTTCTCGCTGACCCTCGATTTGTTCGGCAGCGAGCTGTCGACCAATGCCGCGAACGCGTTCAACGCCGGGCTCAAGGGCCGCTATCTCGAAGACCAGATCGACGACGACCATTTGCTCACCGGCGCGACCTATCCGGTGCTCCGCCTCAAGAATGGAGCCGTGACGCGCGAGGAGGTGCCGGCGCTGGCGGCGCTCAACATGCGGCTGCGCGACGATTACGTGGCCGACGCGCAGAGCGGCGTCGAGCGCTGGTGGAACCGCATCATCGAACGCGCCGGTATCGATTTCCGCGTCGCGCTACCGCATGTCGCGTTCAACCGCCGCATCGGCGAGTTCGCGGCGATCGAAGCCGACCCCGAGGGCAACATTCTCAGCACGGCGGAATGGGCGCGACGGCGCGACCAATTCCTTCCCGCGGCCGACGACAACGCGTTTGTCGCGAGCCTGATGCACCCGGTTCGCGAGCCCGGCCAGTTCGCCTCGTGGATCGCCCCGCCGCGCACCGGCATCGATGGGAAGCCTGGCGATTTCGAATACGTGAAGCTGGCGTAGATGGCGCTTCTTTCTCTCGTCGCCCCCGGGCAAGCGGGGGTCCAGGGCAACCGCCTCGTCGCTTGCCCCTGGGTTTCCGCTTTCGCGGGAAAGACGATCTAGACGCGATGCCCGATCTCCTGCCCGGCGAAAATTACCGTTCCAATGCCCCGCCGCTGGCCGCGCACAGGGGCACGCAGCCCGATCTGTTTCTGCGCTGGAACCACATCCCGGCTGGAGCCACCGCGGTCGATGTCGTGGTGTTCCTGCACGGTTTCTCGCAGTCGAAGGGCGAGATGCACCTTGGCGAAAAGGTCGAGCGCAGCGGGATGATCCTTACCGGCCGCAGACGCCCAACGCTGGCGATGCTGCCGCGCGGCAACTGGATCCGGCATTATTACTACGATTTCCCGGCGCTGCTCGATGGCGGGATCGACCTGCTGATCGCCTATGGTCTGCACCGGCTGGGTGAGATGCGCGGCACGCCGGGCGCGCTCGACCGGTTCATCCTGGGCGCACATTCGGGCGGCGGCATGCCGGCGATCGACATCATCGCCAAGAGCCAGGCGCAGCCGGACGAACTCTACATCTTCGATGGCCTCTACGGCCGCGATCCGGCCGAAGGTGACCCGCTCGAAGGCATCGGTGTCGTCGAACGCTGGCTCGCCGCACGCTTCGCGGCCGAGCCGGCGCAGCCCGGCGCGCTGCGCGTACCGTTTATCGAGCGCGAGACGGGTCCGTTCTCCCGTGCCGTCGCGCGGCTGGTGACGGCACGGCTTGATGCCGCCGACCCGGCGCTGCGCCCCGCCCTCGCCGCGCGCTACCGGGTGGAGGCCGCAGGCGTCCAGCACTCGCAGGTCGCGCGCATCGCGCTGCCTGAGCTGCTCGCCGATCCGAGCGTCGAAATTCCCTGGTACTTGCCGTCGCGGTTTTGAGCTCGCGCAACATTTGTCGTCTTTCCCGCGAAAGCGGGAACCCAGGGCAAGCAATCGAGCGCTCGCCCCTGGACCCCCGCCTTCGCGAGGGCGACGAATAATAGTGCTGTGTTACGGCAGCGTGCTGAGGTCGAGCACTTCCGCGTCGTCGCCCGCCTCAAGCTCGGTAGCGTTCACGGTCATGCCGAGCAGCGTGTAATAGCCGATAGCGGTCGTGAGCTGCACCAGTTGGTCGTTGCCGAAGCGCTCGTGCATCTTCTTGAACAGCGCGTCGTCGACCCGGTGCTTGCGCAGCAATTGCCGGGTGAACTCGACGATGTCCAAATCCGTCGGCGGTATGCCGCGCGAGTGGTTCTCGCGGATCGCGGTGATCGTCGTTTCCGGCACGCCGAGGCGCCGCGCGCCGCCGGTCTGCGCGCCCCAGACATACATCGCGTGGAACTCGCGCGCGACCGTCATCGCCGCCAGCACCCGCACCTTCATGTCGAGCGAGCCTTCGAACCGCACATAGGCGCCGAGATTGGCGACGCGCTCGGCCACCTCGGGCGAATGCATGAACATCAGAAACGGGCCCTGCACCGCGCCGCGGCTGGCGGCGATCGCGTCGTACGCATCGTGATGTTTCGGGTCGATCTGTTCCTTGCTCCGGATGTGCGGAAGCCTGGCCATGGCGTATCCTCCTGCGTGGGTTTCTTCAGTGGCCCGGGCAGGGCGGGATTGGTTGGTCGAAGCGGGTCCAGATTTCGCTCCTGCCGAGCAGCGAAATGCCAATATAGCCGTGCAAGTCGAGCTTGCCATCCGGCCGCAGCGCGATTGTCGCGTGGTAGGTGTTGCCGCTTTCGGCGTCGTAGACCATGCCGCCATCCCAATGGCCGGGCGCGGCCGGTTTGAACCCGTACATGAAGGTGAGGCCGCACAGCGACCGGTTGCGTCGCGCGGGGTCGGGATTCTTGAAATCGAGCCCCTGCGGATTGGGGTCGTCGGGCGTGATGCGAAACCAGGCGAGCTTGCCGCACAGCATATCTTTCGTGCTGCAACGGGTGATTTCGATGACCCCGTTTCCACCGGCCGTCCGCCAATAGCCCTCCGGGGAAGCATTCGGTGCGGCGGCGCCCGTAGCGACGAGGGCTAGCAGCAGCAGCACGACAGCGATGGGAAGCTTGTGCATACGCGAGTAAGTCAATCCTCAGGCGGCGCAGCCTAAGGCGCGTGCCTTTTTTGCGCCAGCTTGTCGGCATAAGACATGCACGGGTCGACACCGTGCGCGGGCACCATCTTCAGTGCCGAGCGGCTGTGCGAGCAGATGCACCTCACGCCGCCCGAGATGCTGACCTATCTGCGCTCGCGCGGCTGCCGGATAGGCGGGGTAACGATGGGTGAGCGCGGTATGCTGTGGTATCAGGGCGCCGGCGAGGACCGGTTGCTATGGGCGCTCGCGGTTCCCGAGGACAGGATCGCCGACACCAACGGCGCCGGCGATATCTTTCACGGCGCCCATGTCTATGCTTTCCTCGCCAACCCGTTCGGAATGTGGGAAGACCATTTCCGATTCGCCTGGGCTGCCTCCGCGCATGCCATCCAATACCTTGGCAATGAGGCGAGTTTGCCCAGCATGGCGCAAATCAGCGAAGCTCATGCACGCTTCGATGAGCATCGCGAAACCCGCGCCTAATCATGGTGCGGTCGAAACAGCGCGTGTTCAGAGGGTGGGAGAGGGATTCGTGAAGACCGCCGCTCGATCGCGCCCGCGGCCCGACACTAAGCCGGACAGTGAGATCGAAGACGCGATCGAGCAGTTCAAGCACGCCGTGCTCGCCAAGCTCACTTTGGCGGTTGGCAAGGACGCGGGCGCGGCCTCCGACCGCGACTGGTTCGTGGCGACGACGTTATCGTTGCGCGATCGCGTCATCCACCGCTGGCTCGAATGCGAGCGCGAGACGCTCGCGCGGGGCCGCAAGCACATCTATTACCTGTCCCTCGAATTCCTGATCGGCCGGCTGCTCAACGATGTCGCCGGCAATCTGCAGATAGACGACATCGTCCATCGCGCGCTCGGCGATCTCGGCGTCAATTTCGATCGGGTGCGCTTTGCCGAGCCCGACGCGGCGCTCGGCAATGGCGGCCTCGGCCGGCTCGCCGCATGCTTTCTCGAAAGCATGGCGAGCCTCGGCATCCCGGCCTATGGCTACGGCATCCGCTACGACAACGGGCTCTTCCGCCAGATCGTCAAGGATGGCTGGCAGCAGGAATACCCAGAGGAATGGCTGTCCTTCACCAATCCGTGGGAGTTCGAGCGACCCGAGGTCACCTACGATATTTTCTACGGCGGCTGGGTCGAGACGGTTCCGGGCCGCGGCAACCACACGCGCTTTGTGTGGCACCCGGAGGAGACGATCGAGGCGGTCGCCTATGACACGCCGGTCGTCGGCTGGAAGGGCAAGCACGTCAACCCGCTGCGCCTATGGTCGGCGCGCGCGGTCGACCCGCTGCGCCTCGATGTCTTCAACCGTGGCGACCATGTCGGCGCGCTGACCGAGCAGGCGCGCGCCGAGGCGTTGTCGAAAATCCTCTATCCGAGCGACGAGACCCTGGCCGGACGCGAGCTGCGCCTGCGCCAGGAATATTTCTTCGTCTCAGCCTCGCTGCAGGACCTCGTGCAGCGCCACCGCAAGGCTTATGGCTCGCTGTACACGCTGGCCGAGCGCGCGGCGATCCAGCTCAACGACACGCACCCGTCGATCGCGGTCGCCGAGTTGATGCGCATCCTCATCGACCTGCACAACATCGCTTGGGACGAAGCGTGGAAGATCACCGTCGACACCTGTCGCTACACCAACCACACGCTGCTGCCCGAAGCGCTCGAAAGCTGGCCGGTTACCCTGTTCGAGCGCGTGCTGCCGCGACATTTGCAGATCATCTACCTGCTCAACGCACGCCACCTCGAGGCTGTCGCCAAGAAGCAGCCGGTGAGCGCCGAGGTGCTGGCCGCGGTCTCGCTGATCGACGAGCGCGAAGGCCGGCACGTCCGCATGGGGCACCTCGCGTTTCTCGGCAGCGGCCGCATCAACGGCGTTTCGGCGATGCATTCGGTGCTGGTGAAAAAGCAGCTCTTCCGCGAGCTCAACGAGCATTACCCCGACCGCATCGTCAACGTGACCAACGGCATCACCTTCCGCCGCTGGCTCTATCAATCGAACCCAGGCCTCACGCGGCTGTTGAGCGAGGCGTGCGGCGCCGATATCCGCGACAATCCGGACGCGATCGGCCATTTCGCGCGGCACGCCAAGGACACGCGGCTGCTTGAAAAGCTGCGCGCCGTGAAGCGCGCCAACCGGGCGGCGCTCGGCCGGGTGATCCGCGAGCGGCTCGGCCTCTCGGTCGATCCCGCGGCGCTGTTCGACGTGCAGATCAAGCGCATCCACGAATACAAGCGCCAGCTCCTCAACCTCTTGGAGACGGTGGCGCTCTACAACGCGATGCGCGCCGACCCGACGCGCGAATGGGTGCCGCGGGTCAAGGTTTTCGGCGGCAAGGCGGCGGCGAGCTATGCGACCGCGAAACTCATCATCAAGCTCGCGCACGACATCGCCGAGGTGGTCAACCGCGACCCCGCCGTGCGCGACCTGCTCAAGATCGCCTTCCTGCCGAATTACAATGTCAGCCTCGCCGAAACGATCATCCCGGCCGCCGATTTGTCGGAACAGATTTCGACCGCCGGCATGGAGGCCTCGGGCACCGGCAACATGAAGCTGGCGCTCAACGGCGCGCTGACCATCGGCACGCTCGACGGCGCCAATATCGAAATCCGCGACGCGGTCGGCGCGGACAACATCTTTATCTTCGGCCTCCTGGCCGACGAGGTCGCCGAGCTGCGCCAGGCGGCGCGCGACGGAAGCCGCCCCATCGTCCCCTCACCGGCGCTCAACGAGGTGCTGGAGATGATCGAGGGCGGCGTGTTCTCACCCGGCGAGCGCGACCGTTTCGAGACGCTGACCCAATCGCTGCGCCACGGCGACAATTACATGATCGTCGCCGATTTCGACTCCTACTGGCGCGCCCAGCGCCGCGCCGACGAGATGTGGCGCGACCCCGATGCCTGGTCGGCCGCCTGCGTCCGCAACATCGCCGGCATGGGCTGGTTCTCCGCCGACCGCGCGATCACCGAGTACGCCAAGACGGTCTGGCACGCGCGGTTTTAGGCAAGCGCTCTGGGCTGATGGGGCGACGCGCCGAACTCAGGTTCGACTACATCCAGAATAGCGCAAGGTTCGCCCGGGCGCGCGCGATGACCCCGACGCGGCGCCGGCGTGATGCGCGACGGCACCCCCACCCCGACCCTCCTCCCGGGTGGGGTGGAGGTGAGCGAGAAGGACCAACCGCAGACCTCAGAATGTCACCCTGACCCCGCCATAGACCGCGAGCGGGGCGCCGGGAGAGAGGAAGCGGTTGTCGACGCCGATGCCGCTTACCGGCACGCCGGGGGCGCCGACGCCGGTCGGGTCGCCGTATTGGCCGAAACTCGCGTAATGGGCATTGAGCAGGTTCGAGATGTTGGCGAAGACCTCGATGTGGTCGATGACCTTGTATGAGCCGTGCAGGTTCACCACCGCGTAGCCGGACAGCGGCGCGTTTTGGTTCGAACTCGTCGCCCTTGAGATACTGGTCGCTGAAATAGTTCAGCACGGCGCCGATCGTCCATTTGTCGGTCGGGTGCCAGTCGACGCCGGCTTTCAGCTGGTTCAGCGGGATGCCCGGCAGCCGGTCGCCGGACTGGACCTGGATGTTGCCGTTGGCGTCGGCAAACGGATTGCTCGGCGACGGCAGGGTCAGCGGCGATTGAAAGGTGGCATCGACCAGGCTGTAGTTCACAAAGGCGGACCAGGTCTCGTCCTTGTAGGCGATGCCGGTCTCGATCCCCTGGCGGCGGGTCGAGCCGATATTTTCGAAAAACCCGGTGCTGACGGTGGTCGCGACGCCATAGATGTCGTTGTCGAGATCGGTGCGGAACAGCCCGAAATTCCAGGTGAAGCGGCCGGGCACGAGGGTCGGCAGGTGGAAGTCGCCGCGCAGTCCCGCCTCGTAGGTGTGCGAGACGACCTGCTTCAAATTCGGCGGGTCGGCCGACAGCGACGACGGCAGCAGACAGGGCTGCGCCGGGTTCGAGCATTCGATCTCGCTCGGCGTCGGCACGCGGTTGCCCTCGGAATAGCCGGCATAGGCCGTCGCCTGCTCGGTCAGCTTGTAAGTGAGGCCGAGCGCCGGGTTGAACCGGCTGTAGCGGTTGTTGCCGGTCAGGTTGGCGCCGAGCTGGTCGGTGAGGTCGATCGTCGCCAAGTTGAAGCGCCCGCTCGCGGTCACCGCCAGCGCCGGGGTCACGTTGAACGTATCGGTGAGAAAGGCGCCGTAATAATTGTCGATCGCCGTGAGCGCGACCGGCGTGGCGTTGAAGCCGGTGTTCTCCGGCGTATCGACGAAGAAGGCGGACGGAAGGACCTGCAGCGAGCCGTTGATGACCCCGACCTCCGCCGAGGAGGCGAAGCCGACACGCGAATGGTCGAAGCTGCCGCCGAGCACGAAATGGTTCTCGTGGCCGAACACATCGCTGGTATAGGTCGCTTGCAACGTGCCGCCGGCCGTGACCGTGTGGATGTCCTCGAAATCGTTCTCCCCGATGGGGACAGTGCCGCCGTTGGACAGATCGGGGACCGACCCGCCTGTCGAGCTGACGAGCGGCGTCGCGCCATCCGACTGGCACAAGAGACCGTTGCCCGCGGTGCAGGCGGTGTAAACGGTGGTGTTGCCGTTGACCACGGTCTGATGGAACTGCCGGATATAGGCGTTGGCCTGCAGCGACAGCTTGTCGGTCACGTTGTAGCTGCCGTTGAGCGCGAGAAAGGCGAGCTGGTTGTCGTTGACCTGCGGCGTCGTGAAGTCGAGCTCGCGATTGATCGCGAGCGACTGCTCGGGCGTCGTGCCCTCGCCATAGAGCGCGTTGTCGGCGCCGGTAAAGCTGATGTCGAGCGAGCCCTTGTCGCTGCGCGCCCCGACATCGGCATAGATCTGGCGCAACCGATCGGGCGAGAACTGGCGCCAGCCGTCGGAATCGTACCACCGCCCGGCGACATAGGCGCCCCAATTGCCGACCCGCTGGCCGTACTGGAACTGCTCGCTGCGCTGCCCGAACGAGCCGACGGCGAGCTCGTCCTCGAAGCCTTGATAGGTGAAACCGTTTTTCATCGTGATCACCGCAGCGCCGCCGAGGGCGTTGAGTCCGTAAACGGGATTGGCGCTGATGATGTCGAACCGCTCGATGGCGAGATCCGGGATGAGGTCCCACTCGACGGTGTCACCAAAGGCTTCGTTGATGCGCACACCGTTCTGGTAGACGGCAAGACCCTGCGGTGTGCCCAACACGGGCGAGGCCTCGAACCCGCGATAGAGCACGTCGGGCTGAAATTGGTCGGCCAACGTCGCGTTGGTGTTGACGCTGCCGGCCTGGCCGCTAAGCCCGTGGATGAGGCTCGGGGTGCCCTCGCGCTCCAGATCGCTGGAACCGAGGCTCTGAACGTTCGCCGGCACCTTGTCGCGGTCGATCCCGACGCCGGGCAACGGGCTGGTGCCGATGATGTCGATCGTGCCGAGCGTTGTCTCGGGCAGCGCGTTGCTATCGCTAGGCGCAGTCTGCGCCGCCGCCGTACGGGTCAACACCATCACGGCAGCGGCCGCGAAAATTCCTCCCCTGATCACCCGCGTTCCCCGGTTCCTCAACTGCTCGGTTTCATTACGGCGGAAAGTGCCATGTGACTATGGCGTAACTTCCCGATATTTCCGGGAAAACTTCCTGATTGCGCTATTCGCGTTGGATCGGCGCGGCGGCGTGTATCAATCGGTGACATCGCGTGGCATCCTCGCGTGAGCTGGTGCCGACGCGCCTTCGGGGGCTCCATGCCGCTGCGTTTTCGCCTGATAGCCTTTGTCGGCATCGCACTGCTGACGAGTCTTGTGCTCGGCTGTGCGGCGACCCTGATCAACGCCTCGCGCTCGGTGCAAAACGAGATGCGCTCGGCCCTGCTGGTAGCCGAGCAAAACGTCGACGACGTCGTGTCGCAGCTCGGCCAGTCGCGCAACTCGCGGCACGACCTCGCCGAATTGGTCGCCTCGTTCAAAGGCAATCGGCATCTTCGCGTTTCGGTAAGCGATGACGGCGCATCAGAGCGGGTCAATCCGGTCTACGACCGGAGAGTGTTCGGCGGCGTCCCGCGCTGGTTCGTCCGGCTGATCGATGTCGTCCCCGAAACGCATCGCATTCCGGTGACGCTCAACGGTCAACCGCTCGGCACGGTCGTGATCGAGACGCAACCGCGCAACGAAATCCTCGAAGTATGGAACGAGCAGACGGCCAGCCTTGTGGCTCTGGTCATCTTCGCCGGCGCGACCATCCCCTTGATCTATCTGTTGATCGGCCGGGCGCTGCGCCCGATTGACCGTCTCGCGGCAGCGATGGAGCAATTCGGCGAAGGCGATTTCGCGATTCGCGTTGGCGACCGTCTGGCCCCCGAGCTGGCGCGTCTGCGTGACAGCTTCAACCGTATGGCCGCACGCCTGGACACGGCCGACGCCGATAATCGCCGCCTGCACGAGCAATTGTTGACGCTCCAGGAAGAGGAGCGCAGCGACATCGCACGCGATTTGCACGACGAGGTTGGCCCATTTCTCTTCGCGATCAATGTCGATATCGCCAACGCCTCGCGACTACTGCATGAAGGCCAGGCCTCCGAGCTGCCGCCGCACATTCAGTCGATCGCCGAAGCAGCACGTCATTTGCAGCGCTTGGTACGCGGAATGCTCGGCCGGCTGCGGCCGGTTGGCCTCACGGAATGCGGACTGGATGAGGCGGTCGGCCGGCTCGTCGAGTTCTGGCGCCGGCGCTATCCCGAGGTCGAATGCCGCGTGCGCATCGCGCCGCAATGCGAGAATTTCGGCGAAACGACCGATATGGTCGTCTATCGGATCGTGCAGGAGAGCCTGAGCAATGCGCTGCGCCACGGCAAGCCGAATTTTGTCGACATCTCGGTAGCGCGCGACATCGCAGGCGACACGATCGTTGATATCACCGATGACGGGCCAGGGCTGCGCGATGGCTCAGCGCCCGGGTACGGCCTTACCGGCATGCGCGAGCGCGTCACCGCGATGGGCGGTCGCCTTGTATTCGCCAACCGGTCGGAGGGCGGGTTGGCCGTCAGCGCCTTGCTTCCCTCTCCCGCCGCCCCGCCGGCGCCGGAAGCGGAGGTCGTGCGTTGACCCTCAAGCTGCTGGTCGTCGAGGATCACCCAATCGTGCGATCGGGGTTGCGCCGGTTGCTTGCCTCCGAGGGCCAGCCGGAAATCGCCGAGGCGGCGAACGGCCAGGAGGCAATCGCCCGGTTCCGCGAATTTCGACCCGATCTCGTGATCCTCGACCTCAATCTTCCGGGGATCAGCGGCATCGAGGTGCTCGGCCGGATGCGTGTCGAGAACCCCAAGGTCCGGGTGCTGGTTATCAGCATGTACGACAACCCGATCTACGTCGCCCGCATCCTCGAGGCCGGTGCGTTGGGCTATGTCAGCAAAAACGCGCCGCCCGAGCAGGTGCTCGAAGCCGTCCGACGCGTTGCCGCCGGGCGCAGCTACATCGAGCCGGAGATGGCTCAGGAGCTTGCCATCGGCAATATTCGCTCGTCCTCCGATCCGCTGAGCCGGCTGTCGTCGCGCGATATCGAGATCTTGCGACTGCTAGCGGATGGCAGTTCCCTAACCGAGATCGCCGAAGCAATCGGCGTCAGCTACAAGACCGTGGCAAATCAATGCAGCCAACTCAAAGCCAAGCTGGCGACACCGCGCACGGCGGATTTGATCCGCGTGGCAATTTCCTCGGGGCTTGGCCGCCGCGACCCGCAGCTCGGCGATCGGCTTCGCCCGGATGGCGCGTCTTAAGCTGGCGCGCCGCCGGCTACGCCAATTCTTTTAACCCTTGACCCCGCCCATGGTCAGTCCGGCGGTCATCTTGCCGCGGAACAGATAGTAGATGATGACCGGCGGGATCGCGTAGACGACCGCCGTCGCCATCATGTAGTTCCACGGCAACTCGTCGCTGTTGAGGAATTGGGCGAGCGCCACCGGCACTGTCATGCTGCGTTTGCTGGACAGCAGCAGGAACTGGTAGAGGTACTCGTTCCACGCCAGGAGCAGCGCGTAGGTGCCCACCGCCACCAGAGCCGGCGCCATCAGCGGCAAGTAGATGCGGAAATAGACCTGGATCGGCGAGGCGCCATCGATCCGCGCCGCTTCGTCGAGCTCGAACGGAATGCTGCGCCCGTATTGTTGGAAGATGAAGATCGCGTATGGCGTGGCGAAGGTCACCTCGACCGCGATGATCGACCAGACATTGTTCCCCAGGCCGTAGCTCTGCATGATCCGGTAGAACGGGATCGCGAGGAACGAGGCGGGGACCAGGTAGGTCATCAGCGCCGCATTGGTCAGCAACCAGCCGTGCCGGATGCGCATCCGGCCGATCGAATAGCTGACCATCGAGCCGATGCCGAGCGTCAGAAACACCGTCCAGAAGCCGATATAAATGCTGTTGGCGTACTGATGCCAGAAGAACTCAAGGTACCAATAGCCTTCGCTCAGGACGATCCAGTAGCTCATCGCCGACGGATCGGCCGGCCAGATATTGGAGCTGAAGACATCGCTGTGCGACGACAGCGACACCATGACCATGTTGTAGAGCGGCGCCAGGGTCCAGATGATGAGCACCACCGCCACCGTCAGCGCTCCCACCTCACTCAGCACGCGCCGCCGCTTGTAATTGGGCTGCGCTGCCGCAGCGACGTGCGTGGTAACCGCGGTCATAGCTGCACCTCCGAGGTGCGCAGTTTGTGCATCAGTGTGATGACAAGCGGGATCATCAGCGGCAGCGCCGACAGCACCGCCGCGACGCCAAGTTCGGGTCGGGCGATCTCGAACGCGTCGCGGATGCCGAGCGTCGCCAACACATGCGTCGACAGCGCCGGGCCGCCGCCCGAAATGAAGTAGGCCGTATTGAAGTCGCCGAGGGTGAAAATCGTCGAGAGCAGCGTGCAGACGAGATAGAGGTTGGCGAGCAGCGGCAGGCTCACATGTACGAACCGTCTCATGCCGGTCGCGCCGTCGACCTCGGCCGCCTCGTAAAGCTCAGTCGGGATCGCCATCCGGCCGGCGAGCAGGATGACGGTCCAGAACGGCATGTTCTTCCAGATGTAGGACACGATCACCGACCCGAGCGCCAGCCAGCGGGACGTGTCGAGCCAACCGGGCCCGTCTACATTGAAGACATCCCATAGAACGTTGTTGACCAAGCCCCATTGGGTGTTGAGCATCCAGTGGATCGAGATGAACGTAGGCAGCGCCGGCACCGCCCAGGGCAACACATAGATCATCAGCAGGCCCTTGACCCACCAGCCCTTGCGCATGAAGAAGCCGGACAGCAGCAACGCGAAGAACATCTTCACGTTGACGCCGACAACCAGGTAGATGACGGTGTTGACCACCGTTTCCTGGTAGATCGGATCGTGGAACAGCTCGACGTAGAGCGCCGGCTTATGCCCCAGCCACAACCCATACAGGACGGGCCAGACAACAAAGGCCAGGAACACCGCCACGTAGGGGATGCAGAAGGCGATCGCCCACGCATACTCCGAGCCTTGCAAGCTGCCGCGCAGGCCGCGCAGGCGCGACTGACGCACCAATGCGGGGCGGCCGGCCTCGATGACCGATACGGATGCCATGTGCGCCTCTCTGCCTAGCTCTGGACGATCGGGTACTTGGCGAGGATCGCCTCTATCTTCTTAAACGCCGCATCGGCCGCTGCCTCCGGCGCCGTGCCGTTGCGAATGATGTCCGCCTCGGCCGCGCCCCAGACCTGCTGCGCATTGACTTCGGCCCAACCGGGATTGAATACCATCCAGTTGGGCACGGTATCAGATAGCAAGCCTTCGGTGACGTAGGCTTTGCGGTGCGGGTCGGCCATCCAGAACGGATCGGTCTTGACCAGCGACGGCACCGCCGGCAGCCAGCGGCCGAGCCCTTCCTTTAGGAACGCGTTGGTTACTTGGGGCTGGATCACGTACTTCATGAAGTCCTTCGCGACCTCGACATTCTTGGCCCCCTTGGGGATGAACGCCGCGCCCACCCCGAGCTGCGCCGCATTAGGTTTGCCATCATTGCGGTTGGGCAGCGCGAGAGTGGCGATGTCGTCGTACTGTGCCTTGTCGTGGTAGAGCGCAACCTCGGTCGAGATCGTACCGTCGAGATCCATCACGAACAGCTTCGAATGGAACGCGTTGTTGTCGTCCGCATCGTTCCAGCTCAGCGCGCCCGACGGCACGTAGCCGCCCTTGTAGGCGTCGGTGATGTATTTCAATGATTTGGCGACCGCCTCCTTGACTTTCGGGTCATCAAGATGGGCCTTGCCGTCCTTGGTCACGATATCGTTACCGCCATTCGCGATCAGAAAACCGGCAAACATGTTGTTGCCGTCGGCCGGACCAGTGGTCGTGCACTGCAGGCCCATCGCATAGATGTTGCGTGTGGTCTCCCGCAGCTTCGCCTGCATCGGCTTGAAGAAGTCCCAGAACGCGTCCCACGTCTTGGGCGCGTCAGAGAGTTTGAAGCCGGCCTTCTCGACCAGCGAATTCCAGACATGGAATGGGATGACCGCGGTCTTGAACGGGATCATGTAGATCCCGCGCTTCTTGGCCGCGTTGTTGTAGTATTGCGTCGCAAGATAGACCGTCGGGGAATACTGGTCCTTCTGGGTATTAACGACGTCGGAGACCTCGATGATCTTGTCGTCCCAGGCATTCTGCGGGACAAAAATCTGGTCGTTGATATCATGCGAAATCAGGTCCGGCACGTCGCCGCTGGTTAGCGACGACACGATCTTCTGTGAGAGCGGCGCAAACGGTACGAGGCTGTAGTCGATCGTGTTGCCGCTCTGCTTTTGATAGTCCTCGACCATCTTGCGGAACGCCGCGTCCTCTTCGGGCACGAAACCTTGGGTCCACCATACCGTCGCGGTCGACGCTGCGGCATTGGCGACAAAGGGGCGCGCGAGCGTGCCCGCCGCGGCGACCGCCAGCGAATTGCGCAAAACCGACCGTCTGGTGATCATCGTCATTCTCATTTCCTTCCCTTACCGACAGCAAACGTCGCCGCCTGGCCCCCCTCCGGTGGGCCTGGCGGCGGAATATAAGGCGAGCCTTCCATCGGCTCAATCGTTATTGCATTACGGGGTTGCAATGAAATCAGAACGGGCGGATGTGCGACGGCCGGCGCAATGCCGTCGCTACGTCATGTCTGGCTATTGGCCAAATTCGGTCGCGTCCGATCGCTTTCACGTCGTCTCGATCGGATACTTCGCGAAGATCTGCGCGACCCACTTGAACGCCTTCTCGGCGGCGGCTTGCGGCGTCATGCCATTTTTCATGACGTCGGCCCAGGCGGCGCCGAACACGTGCTGATTGCGCACCTCGGCCCAGGCCGGGTTGAACACGAACCAATCGGGTGAGGTAGGCCCTAAGATATTCTGCTCGACATAGGCCTTGCGGTGCGGATCGGCGAACCACCAAGGGTCGTTCTTCACGGTCTCCGGGTACGCCGGGATGTTTCGGCCAAGCCCGATCTTCATGTAGTCGTTCGTGACGCTGGGCTGGATCAGATATTTGAGGAAATCCTTGGCGACTTCGGCATTCTTGGCGCCTTTCGGGATCATCGCGCCGCCATGCGTCACCTGGCTCGTCACCGGCTTGCCGTCGTTGTCGAGCGGTAGTCCCTGGACGACAATATCGTCGTAATCCTGCTTGTCCTTGATGATCGCGACCTCGGTCGAGATCGTGCCATCGAGATCCATGACAACCTGTTTGGCATGGAAGGCATTGTTGTCGTCGGAATCGTTCCAGTTGATCGCGCTCGATGGCACAAAGCCTTCTTTATAGGCGGTCGTCGGAAACTCGATCGCCTTGATCACCGCCTCTTTGACCTTCGGGTCGTCGAGGTGCAGCTTGCCGTCGGGCGTGATGATGTTTCCGCCGCCGTAGGCGATCAGGAAATAATTGAAGACGTTGTTCGGGTCGTTGCCCTGCGCCGTGACCTGAAAGCCGAGCCCGTAGACGTTGCGCATGCCCTGCTCGCGCAGCTTTTTCTGCACGCCTTTGAAGAAGCTGTAATACGCGTCCCAGGTCTTCGGGATGTCCTCCATTTTGTACCCGGCCTTTTCGACAAGCGGTCGCCAGATATGGTTCGGCAACGATGCCTGAAAATATGGCGCCATGTAGTAGCTGCGCTTCTTGGTGACGCTGTTGTAGGACAGCGCCGATTGCAGCGCGCTAGGGGTGAGGTTCGCCTTTTGCGTGTCGATGACGTCGGTGACGTCGACGAGCTTGTCCTGCCACGCCCAGACCGCGTTCATCTCAACGGGGCTGTTCTGGATCAGGTCGGGGACGAGCCCCGCGGTGATTGCCGAGACGGTCTTCTCGCGCATCGGCGCGTAGGGGCTGATCGTGTAGTCGATCTTGTTGCCGCTCGCCTTCTCGTAGTCGTCGACGATCTTCTTGAACCCGACGTCTTCTTCCTGGGCAAAGCCCTGGATCCACCAGACTTCCGCGGTTTTGGCCTCGGCCCTCGCGACAAAAGGCCGACCGAGCGCGCCGATTGTGGCGACCGCCGCGGAACTGCGCAAAACCGACCTGCGGGTAACGTGCATGAAGGCGTCTCCTCCAAAGGTGCAGAGCCCGGTTTCACCGGGACTTCTGTAATGCCCTTGTAAGGAGAACCCGTCGCGGCGGGCGAGTCAATCCTCGCCCCGCTACATCGCGGCGTACAAACCTCTGTGAGGCGATCAGGTCGTGGCGATCGGGTACTTGGCGAAGATTGCCTCGGCCTGCTTGAACGCCTTGTCGGCGGCGGCCTCCGGCGACATCCCGTTCTGGATGATGTCGGCCCAGGCGATCGGCCAGACATGCGTGTTCTGGATTTCAGAATAGGCCGGGTTGAACGCCCAGTAGGCCGGGATCGTCGCACCCAGCACCGCCTGATTCGTATAGGCCTTGCGGTGCGGGTCGGCAAACCACCAGGGATCGTTCTTGACGATCGACGGCATCACCGGGACATTGCGGCCGAGCCCGACCTTCAAGTACTCGCCCACCACTTTGGGCTGAATGAAAAACTTCAGAAAGTCCTTGGCGACTTCGACGTTTTTCGCGCCTTTCGGAACCAGCTTGTTGGTCACGGTGAGTTGGCTCGGGATTTCTTTGCCTTCGTTGCTGAGCGGCAGGCCCATCGTGACGATGTCGTCGTAATCTTCTTTGTTCTTCATGATCGCGACCTCGGTCGAGATCGTGCCGTCGAGATCCATGACGATCTGCTTGGAATGGAAGGCGTTGTTGTCGTCGGCGTCGTTCCAGTTGAGGGCCCCGGAGGGTACGAAGCCATCCTTGAACGCCTGGGTGGGATAGATCAGCGCCTTGATCACCGCCTCTTTCACTTTCGGATCGTCGGAATGGAACTTGCCGTTGGGAGTGACGATGTCCTTTCCGCCGTACGCGGCGAGGAAATAGTGGAAGGTGTTGTTGGGGTCGACCCCGTTGGTCGTGACCTGCAACCCGAGGCTATAGACATTGCGCTGGCCGGCATCGCGCAATTTCGCCTGCATCGGCTTGAAGAAATCCCAGAACGCATCCCAGGTCTTCGGCGCGTCGGCCATCTTGGAGCCGGCCTTCTCGACCAGCGAGTTCCAGATGTGGAACGCCAACGTCGCGCCCAGATAGGGCACGCCGTAATACGTCCGCTGCTTGGTGACGCTGTTGTAGAACTTCGCGGAAAGCAGCCCCGCTTGGCTGAATTCGTTCTTCTGGGTTTCGACAACGTCGCTGACGTCGACGAGCTTGTCCTGGTAGGCGTAGAGCGCGCCGATCTCGGCCTGGTTCGCCGTCACGATATCCGGAACGTCGCCGCTGGTGATCGCCGAGATGATCTTCTGGCGCTCCGGCGCAAACGGAATGATGCTCAGATCGATCGTGTTGCCGCTCGCCTTCTCGTAGTCGGCGACGACCTTCTTGGTGGCAACGTCCTCTTCCTGGGCGAAACCCTGCGTCCACCACACCGTAGCGGTCTTGGCTTCGGCGTTGGCGATATAGGGGCGCCCCAAGGCGCCAACCGTTGCTATTGCGGCGGTGCTGCGCAGCACCGCCCGGCGGGTCAGCCGCATGATGGGTCTCCCTTCCCTGTTCAAATCCGGCGGCTTTCGCCGGCAGCCTTGATCTGTTTATTGGCTGGTCCGGGAAGCAGAGACCCGTTTGGCGAAACGGTCAATCCCGCCGTATCTCGCTTTTGAAAGCAATCCACAGCAATGAAATGCGATAATGCTTTGGGTTCGTCTGCTAGCCGATGACCGCGCCCATCGTCAGGCTCGCCGCGATATGCCGGCGCAGCACGAAAAACAGCACAACCGGCGGCAATACATAGAGAATTGCCGACGCCATCATCGCATTCCAAGGCGGGTCGGTATCGCCGAAAAGCTGCGCCTGGGTCATCGACAACGTGACGTTCCGCACCGACGACAGCAGGACCATCTGGTACAAGTAGTCGTTCCAGGCGAGGAGCAGCGAATAGACCGCCGCGATCGCCAGCGCCGGGGTCATCAATGGCAGATAGATCCGCGCATAAATGCGCGCGGCGGATGCACCGTCGAGCCGCGCCGCCTCGTCGAACTCGGCCGGGATGAGCTTGCCATACTGCACCAGGATCAAAATGGCGAACGGCACGGCAAACGTGACCTGCGTCGCGATGACGGCCAGGAGGCTGTCCTGCAGGCCGTAGCCGAACATGATCTTGTAGAACAGGAAGATCAGGAAGGATGCGGGCACCGCGTAGGTGAGCAGTGCGGCATTGGTCAACCACGTTCCCTTGCTGAGCCGCATCCGGCCCACTGCGAAGCTCGCGAGCGAGCCGACGAGCAACGTCAGCAGCATCGTCGCGACGCCGATATAGAGGCTGTTGCCGAATTGTCGCCAGAAATGCTCGAGATAGCGGGCCTGCTGGTTCAGCACGCCCCAGAAGCCCGCCAGCGATGGCTCGGCCGGCCAGATGTTGCCGGAGAACTCGATCCCGCCCTCTGTCGCATCGAGCGCGACCAGCAGCATGTTGTAGATCGGCAGCAGCGACCAAATCAGGATGCCCAGCCCGAGCGCGATTGCGCCGGCCTTGGTCACCGCCTGGCGCGGGCGAAAGCGCCGCGATGGCGGAAGGGTGATGCGTGCAATGGCGCTCCCAGCTCGCCCTCGCTGGCCTGCGATTTTCGCATTAGCATCAGCGCGGTCGGAATCATCAGTGGCAGCCCCGACATCGCCACCGCCACGCCGAGCGACGGCAACTCCGCATCGAATGCGTAGTGGAAGCCGAGCGTCGTCAGCACTTGCGAGGCGTTGAGCGGTCCGCCGCCAGAAACAAAATAGACGGTCGTGAAATCACCCAGCGTCCACAGCGTCGAGAGCAGCGTGCAGACGAGATAGAGGTTCGCGAGCAGCGGGAACGTGACATAGGTAAAGCGGCGAACGCCGGTTGCGCCGTCTACCTCGGCTGCGTCATAGATCGAAGGCGGGATAGCCATTCGCCCGGCGAGCAGGATGAGCGTCCAGAACGGCATCCACTTCCAGATATACGCTGCGATGTCGCTGGCGAGCGCCAGCCAGCGGCTGTCGAGCCAGCCCGGGCCGTCGATGCCGAACACCACCGACAGCAGGCGATCGACCAGGCCCTCCTTGTCGATCAGCATCCAATGCACCGAAATGAAGGCCTGGGTCGCGGCGACCAACCAGGGCAGGATGTAAGCGACCAGAATGACCTTCACCCACCACTCGCGGCGTATGAAAACCCCGAAAGCAGCAGCGCACCGAACATCTTCAGGTTCACGCCGAACCCGACGAAAACCAGCGTATTGACCACCGCGCCGCGATAGCTCGGGTCGGAGAGCAGTTGCCCATAAAGCGACGACTGCGTCGCCATCCGCAGCGCGAACCCGATCGGGTAGACGACAAAGGCGAGGAACACGGCGCGATGAACGCTATCGCCCACGCCAAGTCCGAGCCATGCAAATGCGCGTGCCAGCGCGGCTTGCGGCGGCGCGCGGAAGCCCGGCCGCCGAAGACCTGCTGCATGCTGCTCATCGGTCGCGATCATCGCGGGTTTGTCCCCATCGAGCATCAGGGTTAGACTGGCTCATCTCTTTCTCAATCGGGGCTCGCCTATGTCCGTCAAGTTCGAGATCTTCACCGACTACGTCTGACCCTGGTGCTATTTAAGTACCGTGCGTATCGAAAAGCTCAGGGCGACTTACGACATCGAGCCGGTGCTCGTGCATTTCCCGCTGCATCCGGACACGCCGGTTGAAGGGCGCGAAATGGCCGAGTGGTACAAGCAGCGCGGGCGCGACCCCGAGCAGATGTACCGCGAGATGAAGGAGCGCATGGACGCCGAGGGCCTGCCCTACGGCAAACGCACGCATAGCTATAACAGCCGGCTGGCGCAGGAGCTCGGTAAATGGGCCGACACCCAGGAGGGCGGCGCGGCTTATCACGACGCGGCCTATCGCGCCTACTTCGT
Organism: uncultured Alphaproteobacteria bacterium; assembly: GCA_963712835.1. Taxonomy (GTDB): domain Bacteria; phylum Pseudomonadota; class Alphaproteobacteria; order ATCC43930; family CGMCC-115725; genus DATARH01. The sequence goes on from CAVQJJ010000008.1 coordinate 191,450, forward strand.
CGATTGCCGCAATATCGGCGATCCCGCAGTGCTGCTCGATATCGTCGCGAAGGTCGGGCTCGACCCGGTCGAGGCGAAGAAGGTGCTCGACGAGCGGCGTTTCAACGACGCGGTCGACGCCGATTGGCAGAAATCGGCGAATTACGGCGTTACCGGCGTGCCGACCTTTGTCGCCGCGCGCTACGGTGTTGTCGGCGCGCAGCCCTATGACGTGCTCGCGCAGCTGGTCGAAAAGGCCGGCGCCGCAAAGCGGGAGTGATCGTCATCAAATCGCGGCGGGGCGTCTGGCGCCGAGTGCCGCAACGACGCTGAGAGCGCCGAGCGCGGCGAACACGGTCAGCGACAGCTGGTAGCTGCCGGTTGCGTCGCGCAGCACGCCCGACACCATCGGCCCCACGGCCTGGGCGATGACTTGCGCCGACAGCGCGACGCCGCGGATCGCGCCGAAACTGGCGCGGCCGAAATAATCGGCCCAGGCGATCGGCAGCAGGGTCAGGATGCCGCCGACCCCGAAGCCGAACAAAGCGGCCGCGAGATAGGCCTCTCCGGGTGACGCGATCGCTTTCATCAGCAGCGGGCTCGCGGTCAGAAAGACGCCGATCGCCGCCATCGGATAGCGGATCGGCAAGCGGCGTGGGAGAAACCCGCACGCGAGGCTGGCCACCGCCGACGTCAGCGAATAGGTGCTGACGATCGTCGCGACGATGGCGGGGGCGATGCCATGCTCGATCAAATGCGGCGCCATGTGAAGGCTGATCCCGGCCTGGATCGGGTAGACCAGCGCCGTGTAGACCAGCATCAACCAGAACGCCGACGTCCGCATGGCCTGGGTGCGGGTGAAATCCGGCTCGGGCAGCCGTAGCGCCAGGGCGTCACCGGCGCCGATCGGCTCCTGCGCCCGACCGTCCGGGTGCAGCCCGACATCCTCCGGCCGGCGCACCAGCAACAGCCAGGTCGGCAGAAAGCCGACGACAAGGGTCAGCGCGCCGATCGCCAGCCACCCGGCGCGCCATGACCAGCGCAGCATCGCCAGCTCGGCAAGGATCGGCATCGTCACCAGGCCGGCCATCTGCGCCAGGGTCGCAACCGAGGTCGCGAACGGCCGGCGCGCGACAAACCAGTTGTTGACCGCGCCGTAGATGCCGAGCTCGAACGGGCTCGCCCAATTCATCCGCGCGAAGCAGAACAGCACGTAGAACATCGCCAGCGAATTCGTCAGCGACAGCGCCAACAGCGCCGCGCCGGTGGTCAGCACCGCATAGCACAGCACCAGCCGCGACCCGGCGCGGTCGAGGAAGACGCCGATCTTTGGCGAGATGATCGCCGCGAGGATGCCGCCGAGCGACACCGCACCCGACAGCGCGGTGCGCGACCAGCCGAAATCGCGGGTCAACGGCTCGACAAAGACCGACAGGGTCGACACCGCCGGCCCCTGCCGCGCGAACCCGGCGCAGCACAGGCAAGCCAGCACCGCCCAGCCGTAGAAGAACGGCGTGCGGGCGGCCAGCGCGGAGGGCAGACGCGGCGCGGCGACAGTCACAAAGGCGAAGTGCGGCCGCGTGTCCGCAACTGTCAATGCGCGCCGCCGGATGGCGGCTTTGCTTTGGGCGCGTCTGGCAGGCCGCTACGGTCCCTGGGCGACGGCCAAGTCCCGCACCGGGGGCTTCAGACTAATGCCAAACTCAACGTATGCGTTGCGTTTCTCCTGTTATGGCTGGAAATTTACAGGTGACGCTGATCCACGAAGTGGCATCTCCCGCAGAATACGATACCCTAAGGAGGAGATCAAGAACAAAATAGGAACAATAGTGCATATAGGCGTGTTCGCACGGTCACAGCCGTTGAAGTGCGACCGGGCGTCCACAGCTGTCAATGCGCGACGCAGGATGGCCGCTCTGCCTTACGTGCTCGACGGGGTAGATTAAAAAAATCAGCGGGGCGTGATGCTGAGGCGCTATCGACGCTCGGCGATCACTTTCGGTGTGCCGAACGGGGAGCTCCACGACTTGACGAGCGTAAAGCCGCACGAACCGACAAGCTCAACAAGCTCACTCTCGCGATACAAACATTCCGGCGCCAACATCTGATGTTTCTCGGCGAGGTCGGGCGCGATCGGCGCGAAGCGCCGCGCGACCGGGCGGTCGCGGTGCGGATAGGTCGCACCGTATTCCGTGTCGAGACCGCTCGCGGAGATGAAACAGCGAGCGCCGGGGTTGGTGTGGCGACAAAGCGATTTCAGCAGCCGACGCAGTTCGCCATAACGAATGCAGCCCATCATGCGCTGCGAGTAGATCACATCGAGCGGCGGCGAAATCGTCGATAGCCTGACACGGCGCACGTCGATCTGATGGAAATGGATCGCGGTGCGGCCGAGCGCCGCGTTGAAGCCGTCAATTGCATCGTTTTGGTCAGTCAAATCGACGAACGTTACGTTTGCGCCAAACTGTGCCATACGCCGGGCTTGAGCGCCGTTTCCGCCGCCGATATCGAGAACGTTCGATGTCTGTCCCTCGGCGACACGCCGCTCGATGAACTCGAGGCATGCCGTGTCCAATTCATCGATCCGCTGGGACGATACGTTGCTGCCGTGCAAACCGGTCGTCGGCACCAACCGGTCGCCGTAGAGGTTCATTGCTTCAGTCTTCGGCGCGTCAGTCATCGATCGTCCCTCGCTTAGCCGAGCCGCGAGCCATGCCGAGATTACCGGCTCGGTCTATCATCAGCATGCTATAGTTTCGCACAACAACCGGTTGAACCGCATCGGTCCGCAGGAGGAAATTCCCATGGCGTATGACGTCCTCATCAAGAATGGCAAGGTCATCGACGGTTCCGGGATGCCCGCTTTCGCCGGCGATGTCGCGGTCAAGAACGGCAAGATCGCCGAGATCGGCAAGCTGTCGGGCGCCGCCGACGAGGTCGTCGATGCCGGCGGCCAGGTCATCGCGCCGGGCTTTATCGACAATCACTGCCATTACGACGCCCAGGTCACCTGGGACCCGATGTGCTCGTTCTCCTGCGACCACGGCGCGACCAGCGTGGTCATCGGCAATTGCTCGCTGTCGCTTGCCCCGGTGAAGAAGGGCAAGGAGCAGCGCATGGCCGAGTTCCTCTCTTACGTCGAGGCGATCCCGATGGAGGTGCTCAACACCATCGAGGTCGATTGGGAAACCTTCCCGCAATACATGGACAAGCTCGACAAGAACCTCGGGGTCAATGTCGGCACGCTGATCGGCCACACCGCCGTGCGCTATTACGTGATGGGCGACGCCTGCCAGACCCGCGCGGCGACGGATGCCGAGCTCCAACAGATGCAGGCCGTCGTGCGTGACGGCATGGAAGGCGGCGCGCTCGGCCTCTCGGTGTCACGCAACCGCGGCCATTACGACCCGCAGGGCTTGCACATCCCGGCGCTATGGGCGGACGAGAAAGAAATCTTCGCGCTCGCCGACGTGCTGCGCGAGATGGGCACCGGCATCATCCAGTCGGGTGGCGGCCGCGAAGCCGAGATGCGCGATGGGTTGATGGCGCGGCTTTCCGAAGCCACCGGGCGGCCGGTCGTCTACAACAATCTCGGTCAGTCGGTGCGCCGGCCGGGCGAGTGGAAGAAGCACATGGACCGCGTCGACGAGACCTCGGCCAAGGGCATCCGCGCCTACCCGCTGGCCTCGCCGAACACGACAACCCAGGTCTTCGACATGAAGAACACCCAGGTGTTCCGCGGCGCGCCGACCTGGCATCCGATCCTCCTCGCGACCAACGAGGAGAAGCTGCGCGCCTATGCCGACCCTGCGGTGCGCGCCAAGCTCCACGAAGAGATGGTCCAGTGGAAGGTCGAGATCCCCGGCGGGACGATCTCCAAGGAATGGTACAAATACATCTGGGTCGAGGAGCCGAAGCTTGCCAAGAATGCCCAGCTGAAGGGTCTGACCCTGGAACAGCTCGCCAAGGAGACAGGCAAGGGCATCATCGACGCGTTCCTCGACCTCGTCGTCGAAGAGAAGCTCGAGACCGTTTTCATGCAGGCCGAAAACAACATCGATGTCGACGCGATGCGGGAGATTTTGAACTACCCGAACGCGCTGATCGGCCTGTCGGACGGCGGTGCGCATGTGCAGTTCCACGGCGGCTACGGGTTCTCGACCCGGCTGCTCGGCGAATGGGTGCGCGAGAAGCAGGTCATGACCTTGGAGAACGCAGTGCGGCGCCTCACTTTTGACAGTGCCTCGACCTTCGGGCTCTATGACCGCGGCCTGCTGCGTCCCGGCATGACCGCCGACATCACCGTGTTCGACCCCGACACGGTGAAGCCATTGCCCGAATTCATCGTGCACGACTTCCCGGCCGGCGGCTGGCGCTTCAAGGAGCCGGCGGCGGGCATCTTCGCCACCTTCGTCAACGGCAAGATGCTGATGAAGGAAGGCAACCATACCGGCAATTTGCCGGGCCGGGTGCTGCGCAACTCACGCTATCAGGCCGCCCGCGGCTAGGGTTTCGCCTTTCGCGGCAAAGCCCCTCCGCCAGCCGGCCAGCCGGGCGGAGGGGCTTTTTGTTGCGCGTCCGACATCACACTTATTGGTCATCCCGAAGGCCGGGACCCATTTATCCGCTTTCGTGAACGGTTGGAAAATGGGCCTCGACCTTCGCCGGGATGACGCTTTGGAATGGCTCACGGGGACAAAGCCATGTCGCTGAACCAGCCCGATCTCGGCGCATCATTTCGCCGCTCGCTGCACGAGCATTGGCGCGCCTTTCTGATCGAGGGGATCGTGCTGGTGATCCTCGGCATCGCCGCGATCGCTGTGCCGCCCATCGCCGGGCTCGCGGTAACAGTCGTGCTCGGCTGGCTGTTTCTATTCGGCGGCGTGGTCGGTCTGATCGCCACCTTCAACCAGAGGAACGCGCCCGGTTTCTGGTGGGCGCTGATTTCCGCCGCCGTCGCGGTATTGGCCGGCGGCATCCTCTTGTCGAACCCAGCCAGCGGGGTGGCGACGCTCACCTACGTGCTGATCGCCTTCTTCGTGATCGACGGCATCATCATCATCGTTATGGCATTCGAACACCGCCGCGAGCTGTCGGGCCGGTGGGAGTGGATGATGCTCGGCGGCGTGATGGACCTCATTCTCGCGGCGATCATCATTTCCGGGTTGCCGGGGACGCTCGCCTGGGCGTTGGGGCTGCTGGTCGGCATCGACCTGGTGTTTGGCGGCATGTCGCTGATCGCGATGGCGATGCACGCCCGAAACACCAGCGGCTAGCCAAGGCTCACCACCGTCCACAGCACGACAAAGCCGGTGATCGCGAGCCCGGCATGGAACGCCACGAGGACGCCCGGCGGCCGCACCCGGAACAAGACGATCGCCAGGCCGAGGAGGAGCGCCAGGCCGATAAACACCGCGGAAGCCGGGCCGAACCCCGCGGTGCCCATCGCGCTCGGTGGCAAACCACGATAAAGCGCCCAGAAGAGAGTCGCCAAGGCGGCCGTGCCCGATACGCCATGGGCCGCCCTGAGCGGCCAAGGCAACCGCCGCGCAATGACGCGGAGATAAGGCAGCGCCAGTGCGCCGCCCAGCACGACCGTCGCGCAGAGAAGATAGAAGGCAGGTTCCAGATAGGACAAATTAATCCTCTTGGCCGGCGCCCCCGATCAAGTTCGGGGGCGATCCGGCCTCCACGAGCAGTTGAAGCTATTCGTAGGCCCGCGGGTGGAGCCCGCGGGAGGAAACTATAGGTATGGTTCCAGCTACGGGGTCACTTCGCGGCGTCCTTCATCGCCGGCTTGCCGCGGAAGTGAGGCATGACCTCCTCGGCGACGATCTGGAACTGCTCGAGCATGATGTCCTTCGGCGTCGTCAGCGGCGGCGACAGGCTCATCAGCTCCATGCCGGGATAGTCTTCCTCGATCTTCTTCAGCCGCTCGACGAGGTCCTGCGGCGTGCCGGCGAACCACGAGCCGAGGTTCACGTAATGCTCGACGCTCGGCACGCCGGCGGCATCCCAGCCGCCGCGCTTGGCGACCGCGCCGACCTGCGCCGGCGTAAGGCCGGGGACAAAACCCAGCGGCGCGAACATCTTGGCATGCTCTTCATAAAGCGGCTTGAGAGCTTTGAGCGCCACTTCCTTGGTCCTGCCGACCATGAAATGGATGCCAATCGTCAAATTCTCGCCGAGCTTCCAGTTCTTGCCGGCGCGGTGCGCGGCGTCCATGTAGCCCTGGATCGGTCCGGACGACATCGTCGCCGCGCCGCCGCCGACCGCGCCCTTGATGTTGTGTCGCACCATGAAATCGAGGCCGCGCGGATTGGCGCTGACGATCGGCTGCCAGCATTCGACCGGCATGTTGACTGGCCGCGGCACGAGGCTCAGCTCCTTGAGGTCGTAGCCGCGATACGGCACGTTGGGTGGCAGCGTGTAGTGCTGGCCCTTGTGCGAGAAGGTCTCGTTGTTGAAGGCCTTCATGATGATCTCGACCTGTTCCTCGAACAGCTCGCGATTGGCGTCGCCGTCCGTCATCGGCGCGCCGAAGGTCTCCACCTCGCGGGTGTGGTAGCCGCGCCCGACGCCGAACACGGTGCGCCCCTTGGTTAGGATGTCGGCGACCGCGAAATCCTCGGCAAGGCGCAGCGGGTGCCACATCGGCGTGATGTTGAAGCCGCAGCCGATCTTGATGTTCTTGGTGACGTGGCAAAGGTGCACCGCCAGCATCAGGATGTTGGGGATGCACTCGTAACCTTCGTGCTGGAAGTGATGCTCGGCCATCCACATCATGTCGTAGCCGAGCCTGTCCATCGTCTGGGCGATCGCCTCCGACTTCTCGAAGACGCTCGCCAACTGGTCGTTGGTGAAGCGGCGCTCGTTGGCCGGCGTCGCGTCCTGACCGTGATCGGGAAAATCGATGTGGCCGGCATAGACGGTGGTGAATTTGCTGATCGCCATGGGGTTCCTCCACAAAAGCCGTCATTGCGAGCACAGCGAAGCAATCTCCAGCCGTCTCGGCCCTCTAAAACGAGATTGCTTCGTCGCCCGAAGACTCCTCGCAATGACGATGACTCAATCCGCCAGCTTCTGGAATAGGTAGGTGAATTCGAGAGCGTTGCGCCGCGCGCGTTCCTTGAGGTTGGCGGCGGCCGCGTGGCCGCCGTCGATATTCTCGTAATAGAGGAACGGCAGCCCCATCGCGGCCATTTTCGCCGCCATCTTGCGCGCATGGCCAGGATGCACCCGGTCGTCCTTGGTCGAGGTGAGAAAGAAGATTTCGGGATAGGCCGTGCCGGCCCGCAGATTGTGATAGGGCGAAATGCGTTCGAGGAACGGCCGTTCGGCCGGGTTGTCGGGGTCGCCGTACTCGGCCATCCACGAGGCGCCCGCAAGCAGCTTGTGGTAGCGCAGCATGTCGAGCAGCGGCACCTGGCAGACGATCGCGCGGAACAGGTCGGGGCGCTGCGTCAGCATCACCCCCATCAACAGCCCGCCGTTTGAGCCGCCCATGATGCCCAGCCGGCGCGGCGAGGTGACCTTGCGACGGATCAGATCTTCGGCGACGGCGATGAAATCATCATAGGCGCGCTGGCGATGCTCCTTGAGCGCGGCCTGATGCCATTGCGGACCGAACTCGCCGCCGCCGCGGATATTGGCAACAACCCAGACCCCGCCGGGCTCGATCCACATCTTGCCGACGCCGCCGGAATAGGCCGGCGGCATCGACACCTGAAACCCGCCATAGCCGTAAAGCAAAGTCGGGGCATTGCCGTCGAATGTGAAATCGTGCGGACGGACGACGAAATAGGGAATTTGCGTGCCGTCCTTGGAGGTTGCGTCGAATTGTTCGACGACGACCTTGGAGGCGTCGAACCGCGCCGGCAGCGACTTGACCGGTTCGGCCGTGCCGGAAGCAAGATCGGCAAGATAAAGCGTGTTCGGCAACAGGTAGCCGGCGACGTCGATAAAGGCGCTGTCGTCGCGGTCGCTGGTCGACACGAGGCTCACCGACGCGTTTTCCGGCAAGGGCAGCGACGTCTGATGCCAGCCACCAGCCTCGAAATGGAACGCCACCGCGCTGCCGCGGACATTGCGGTAGATCGCGACCACCAGCCTCGTCCGGCTCGCCGCGACGCCTTCGATCGTTTCGCGCGGCCCAGGCGCGTAGATCACGATTGGCTCGACCGCGTCAGCGCCAGCGTGACATTGCCCGAGATCGAGCGAGAGAAGCGAGCCGCTCGTATAAGTTTTTCCGTGCCAGGCCCATGCTTCATCGAGGGTGAGGACAAGCTGACCCGACACAAAACCGCGAAATTGCGATTTCAGGGGGATCGGCAGGCGTACCGGAGCGCCATCGGCAAGCAAATACGCTTCCGACTCGAAAAAGGTCAGAGCGCGAAACATCAGCACGCCGCGTACCGTGCCGTCCGGATCGCGCAGGATCGCTGGGCGCACGTTCACATCTTCGGCCGTGCCGCGAAATAGCTCCTGCGCCTGATCCAGCGGCGTGCCGCGCGGCCAGCGCTTGATGATGTACGGATAGCCCGAGGCCGTCATCGTCCCCGGCCCCCAATCGCGGCCGACCAGCAGCGTTTCGGCATCGAGCCAGCTGGCGTTCTGCTTGCCTTCCGGCAGGACAAAGCCACCCTCGACGAAATCGCGCGCGGCGATGTCGAATTCGCGCAGGGTCACAGCATCCTTGCCGCCGTCGGACAGCGCAACCATCGCCAGCCGGTCGTCAGGCGGCAGGATCGACGCGCCGGCAGCAACCCAATTGCGGCCCTCGGCGGCGGCGAGTGCGTCGAGATCGTAGATCGTCTCCCATTGTGGCTCGGCGGCGCGGTACGAGGCGAGCGTGGTGCGCCGCGACAGGCCGCGGACATGCGTGCTGTCCTGCCAGAAATTCGACAGGCCGTCGCCAAGGAACATCGGATAGGGGATGCGGTCCTCGGCGGTGATGATCTTCAGCGTCATGTCGTAGAGGCGCTGGTAGCGCGGATCGGCTTCGAGCAACGCGAGGCTGCGCGCGTTCCGCTCGCGAACCCAGTCAAGCGCCTTGTCGCCCTCGACGGCTTCAAGCCAGAGAAAGGGATCTTCGGTATCGGTCATGGCCGCATCTTACAACAAGGTACTCCTCACCTACCGCATCGCCAACGCGCTGGGCCCTCTCCCGCAGTGCGGAAGAGGGTATAGTAATAAGTCTGAAAAAGAGCCACTCACTCAGTGGGACACTGGCCGGGGTAGAACCGAAACCAACTTGAGGCGGGCTGCAAATGCAGGCCATCTCAGCCGGTTAGCGGGCGGCGAGGCCGAACGGCCGCCGTGAAATTGGAAAGAAGACCATGGTGGGGACACGCCGCAACGGCAGAGATGCGCAATAAGCCGCTTCTGCCGTGGCTGCTTCTAAGGCGTCACAAAGCGAACGAGGCCTTCTTCATACAGCTCGGTGAGAAAGGCCATAACGTCACGGTTGATTGCTTCGCAGTCGCCGATGTAGCAACTGGCGAGGCGATCACAAATTTCGTCGACGCGAAGAGGTGTTTTGAGTAATTTCCAAATACAATGGCCAATGTCGTCAAGACCAACAAAGGTGCCGGTCGCCTCGTTGAGGATTATTAGATCTTCGGCGATTGTTGAGGAGAGCACGTCGCTTTTACGAACCAGGGTCGATTGCAATCCGATCTTACTCGTCATGTCGAAAGCCCCATCGGGTGGCCCGCCGTATCGATGTAACCAAATCGCTTTAGCGCGTCGCCATGGGCGTCGATCAGCTTGCGGACGAGGTGCCGAGGCAGCACCTCGCACCAGCAGTTCATCGTGCCGCGCCGAAAGAAACGACCCGCGGCATGGGACGAATGTTCGACGAAACCCATGTTCCGCTCTTGCTGTTGCAGCAACTCGAATGACGAGTTGGCCGCGGCGCGCGCGATCTTATTTGAATCATCGTCCAGGCCGCAAAAGGTGATAATTCGCCGTAATATGGCGGGGGAATCGCTTAGCAGGTCCTCATAACGGACTAACAGCGTGCGAAGGCCAAACTCGTCGAGCCAGCTTCGGGAATGTCCGCTCCAGCCGCATATCCGCTGGGGTAGCGCCATACTCAGCCGAGTTGGATGTCCCGCCAGCACGAATGCATCGTCGCACAGACGATCAACGGTCGCCTCAAGGGTCAGCCCCCAATGGTGCGAGGCCGACACCGCCACGTCTAAGACGTTACGTACAATGTAAACAACGCCCGCTGTCGCCTCTTCCGGGACGATCGGCTCGTTTCGATCAGTGCGGCCCCAGGCGTCGTGCAATTTGACGAAGAGCCGGGTATCGGCGGCGGCCATCGCGCGATACACGGCAGGGCGCAACCGGTCCACGACGGAGCGGCTCAAACGTGAGGATTTGATGCCGACGAGGGCATCGAAAAGGTCACGCGAAAACCCTCCGATCAGCCCATAATTAGCAAGCTCATTGATGCTAACAGGAGTCACTGTCCCCGCGATATGGTTCGCCAAGAGAACGCGGACCCAGGTGTTGCCCGACTTCGGGTAGGAAACGATCCAACAAATTTCAGGCACGAAGGATCGCATCGACGATTGTGTCCAAAGTCCACTGGTCGATCGGCCGCTCAATCGCAAGCATCTCCGCCGCGCAGAGGGCGTGAGACAACAGATGGAAATTGCCCCGGATTTGCTCCATCAACACCGGCCCGTAAAGACTCCGCAGTAAAAGCGGAAGCCTGTCGCGTCCCGTAATCCTGGTGATACGCACATCCTGTCCCACATATCCGCGTAGATGGATGATACGATAGACCACGCAAGCGCTGCGCGATATCGCCGCAATGGGCACGGCCATCTTGTCGCCGTGCCAGGGATGCCGAACAAGATTGCGCGTATCGAATGGCAGCCACTCGGCCGCCTTGTCATGCAGATGCACCTGTGTGGTGCCGGGCAACACCTCGATACGACCTTGGGGAATGACGCGAAGGGCGCTGACGTCGTCGGTCTGCAGTCCGAAGCCTTCTGCGGCCAGTCCGGCGATCGTGGTCGATTTGCCGGCCCCCGGCTCCCCCGCGACCAATACCGCACCGTGCTTGCCCACTGCACACGACGCGTGCAACACCAACAGCCGCCGCTGTCGCAAGACCGCTGCCATAACCGGAAAGAGCAAGTGATGCTCGAAAAGATCGGCGTCAAACCGCCGGTTTCGTTCAAAGACGATCGTTTCGCCGCGCTGCACGAGGAAGCGGGCCGAGCGGTTGCCGCCCCGGTACAGAAACAAATCCGCCAACGCGTCGAACTCCCGCTCACTCGCAAGCGGCGCATGCAGCGCACGTGGCACCGGACCCTCAGCGACAACGACATCGGGGCTTAAACGCGACTGGACCGGCGCGAGCTGATCGCAGCGGAACGGAAGGCTCAGCACTACGCCGTGGATCATATAAAGGCAGGCCATCCGCAATCTCGCATGATCCCATCGGCAACCTCGGCGAATGAACCGGCGTTTCGGATCGGCACCCTGACATCGATAATCGGGCAGCGCGCACTTACCGCTCCGTAAACTCGGAGCAGCTTGCCGGGGTCGATGAAAGCGTCCGCGATCGCCGCCTGATAAGGTACGATCATGCGGCGCGCCAGCATTTCCAGCCCCACCACGGGTGTGAATTGGATCCCGTGAACAACTCGGTCTCTGCGGAGGTGATACGCCGCTTTCAGCGGTCTTTCGGTCGGGCAGAACCGATCGGAATGCACCTTCCAATACGGGTAATCGAACGCCGCGCACGGGTGCCGCTCAAGCCAGGGCGGCATGCCATCGTTGAAAAGACCACTTTCGGCATCCGACAAATTCACCAGTTCTGGCCAGAGGGGTGCGATCATGGCGGTTCCCGTCGGGTCGAGCATGATCGAAGCTGAGTCGTCCGCAAGCAGCCTCAGGCCTCGCTGCATCAGCGCCGCGGCGAGCGTTGATTTTCCGGTCGCCGTTCGACCGATCAACAGCACAGCGCCTTCCGGCCCGGCGACGGCCGCGGCATTGCATGCAAAGTGACCGCGCAAAAACATCGCAGCCGCAAACGGTGTTCCCCGCAGCAATACACCAATGCCGGCCAGCGCGTCGGATGCGAAAGGCATCACCAGGATCTCATCACGGCTCACAAGCACCCGCGCTCGATCGGGAATCTCCAAGAGCAGTTGCCTCGGAGAGGCCTGCCACAAGATTCCAGACGCCGTCGACCCCTCCAGACTTTCGGGCACCTCGCCCACCGCGATACGCAGATCAGCAAGGCACGCGGGCAGCGACGCCGCTAGGCAGGCGTCGTTATCTGTTCTCGCCGATCCCATTGACGAAGAGGCCCGCCATGAGTCCGCGCATCAGCACCGTTGTCGCCAGCGCGAAGATGTCGGCACTGTCCTCCACTCGAGCCCTTTGCCACACAGATCGCATGCGACCGATGGCAAGATAGTCCGCCGCCGGACCCTGGCCGCACTCGTCCAGCGCTTGCTCGACTTCGTCCGCGCTGGCTCGCAGCCGCGGCACCAAGTCTCCGGCTTGCCGGCCGCGGCGCCGGTTAAGCCGTACCGCGTCGGGAAGACGATCCTGCATTGACTTGCGTATCAGGCAACGGTCGAGACCGGTTGCTGGCTCGATGAAGACGCGATCGGGAACCGAAAGGCAGTAGGCCAGCACACGCGGATCGGCCGTGGGATCGACTGGCGAAAGCCCGAACGCGGCGCCAATCTCGGCATGAAAGCCTCCAGCGGGCGACCGGCCGGGCTTGATGATGGAAAGCCGCTCGGTACGGGGCGGCAGGTGCGGCCGCGCCTCGGGATCGTCGAGCCAGCGCTCGCGCAACCGGAGCCGCTCCGCAAAGTCCGGCGCAATCGCGCTGCGCGCCCAAGGCTCGGGCGAACGCCAGCGGCGCAGAGTTTTCGGCGCCAAACCGTGTGCCGCCCGCGCCGCGTGCCGACGAAGCCAGCGCTTCCCGCCAAGTTGGCGCAATTGCGCCCAAAGCGGTTGCGACAGAATGCTGCCAGGCCACGACACCCCGCCATTACCAAGTTGTCCGGTCAACAAAACCGCGCGCCCCTCGGCCGCGGCGACCCGGTACAGTCCAAGTACCCAAAAGAGGTTGCCCGCGGCGTGCTGCGGCTGCGGCGAAATCGCGAGCATCGCGCGGATCGCGCCAACCGGCGTCAGCTCAGCCGCATCAATCGGTCGAAGATCGACGTTGCCTGCCGCTTCCGCTGTCGCTGCTGCGAGAGGCAACTCGTCGCCGAACCGACTGCCGACAAATGGCGCCGTATCGTATGCGGGCACAGCCGTGTAGGCGGTCAACCGGCGGCCGTCGTTTTTCAGTGAGCGAGCTGCAGTCGCGCAGACCGAACCCGAATCAAGCCCGCCGCTGAGTGTCGCCGCCACTTCCCCGGCCGGCGGCAGGCTTTGTGCGACCGCACGATCAAAGACGAACCGGAATCCTTCGAAGTAATCGTCGTGGCGCGGCAGAGTCATTTCCGGCGTGGCTTCAAGCCGCCAGTATCGTTGAGCCTCGACCCGATCGGGTGTGACGATCAAATGATGCGCGGGCGGCAAGCGTCTGATCTGCGCGAGCGCGGTGCGATCGGCCGAATAGCCAGGCCAAGAAACAAGATGCTGCGCCAAGTAAAGCTCATCGAGATTTTGCCTTCCCCGCAGCAAGGAAACCAACTGCCGCAATGACGACGAAAATGCGAGCATGCCGTCATCAATGGCGTAGTAGATGGACGTGTTACCGTGATGGTCGCGCGAAAGCACAAGCGTTCGTGCCTCGGCGTCCCACGCCGCGTAGCTCCAATCGCCGATCATACGCGCGGCGCAACCGACGCCCCAGCGCTGGTATGCCTGAACGATCAAGGCGGCGTCATCGCTTGAATTTTGTCCCAGCTCGACAGCAAGCTCAGTACGATTTCGCAAATGCCCGACTGCCACAATGCGGCGACCGCGGCTGAGTTTGCCGTTAGAACTGAGCCCCGGAGCAGCCGCACGTTGCGTGGGGCTTACCTTGCCGAGTACAGCGAAGTTGTCGGTAAGGTACGGCGACACAACAGCCGCCCGCGCACGCCGCGCCAGAGCTCGCCAAGCTCCTTCCGGATAGGCATCTTGGCGACGCCGCACGACACCCAGAAGACCGGTCACATCGGGCGTCCAGTCGTCATCGGAGCGCCATGGACCAGTCATTCAGCCGTACTCAACCCCCTGTGCTGCCGCTCATTCCGTCGAGAAACGACCCACTGGAAGCGAGGACGATCTCTTTAACCGGCATTTTGGTTATGCTCGGCCGACGCCAAATCCGCTTTTGGACATCATGCTGCGGGGCAACGTCTTGTCGCTCGCGCGCGTCCTTATCTGCGTCGAATTCCACCAGGGTACCTTTCCGGTTCGTCTAACGTAAGGATTGCCTCCACGATGGTCAAGCAAACCGTTATGGTCGGCAGGGGTCAGATCTTACAACTCGATCGCCGTCTGTATCGCGCCGATGGCTATTATCAGATCCTCTCGCCGACCGCGCCGCGTCAGACCGCACTAGCAAAGGATGTCTCGGTCGAGTCCTGCAGTAATATTTTGTCGGTTGCCCCGGATCAACGGCGCGCATCCGGAAGACTTAGGACGAGGTCTCCAATGGGGGCGATACCGTTGAAGAAGTACCGGGTTGGCGCCCGGCGCCCGTGCTGATTCAATCTACTCTAGGGGATCGAGGGTGGATCGGATTGTAGCGGAACGCCAGGTGTACCCCCAGTGCGGGAGAGGATGCCGAACACCGCTTGGCGGCGCGGGGCGGGTGAGGGTCCGAGTACTATGCCGGCAGGTCCTGGTGCGGATGGAAGACGAACCCGGCAGGCCGGCCGGCGAGCCAGGCCGCCTCGCGGGGCGGCAGCGCCGGGTTCCATAGATTGGCGTCGAAGCGCCAGCCATTGACCTGGTCGGCGTCGCCGGAGGCGACGAAATTCATCGGGCCCACCATCTCCTCGGGCTCCACCAGGCGCGCCATCTTGCCCGCCTCGCTCAGCGCGCGCGCTTCCACCGCCATGCCCGGTGTGTTGGCGCCGGCTCCGGGATTGACGATGTTGACCGTCATCCCCGTCCCTTCCGCGTCCTTCGCCCATACTTCCGTCGCCATTTCGAGCGCCGCTTTTGACGCGCCATAGGGGTGGGTGCCGGTGCGGTTCATCGTGTCGAGCTTGGTGGTGACATTGACGATGCGGCCCCAGCCCGCCGCGATCATCGCCGGCGCGACCCGCCGCGCCAGCCGGTCGGCGGCGAGGTAGTTGGTGGTGATGACGTTCTCGATAATCTCTTCATCGACCTGCCAAAAGCGCTGGATACTATCGCGGCGAAACCGCGCCGGATCGATATAGGTGAAGGTCAAGCCGGCGCTGTTGACGAGGATATCGACCTTGCCAAAACGCTCGCGCGTCGCGGCGACGACGCGGTCGCATTCCTCGGCATGACGCAGGTCGGCGGCGAGCGGGTGGAAGCGTCGGCTCAACTGGAGCTTCTCAGCCTCGGCCTGCATTTCGGCGACATCGCTTTCGATATGGCCGACAGCGACCACGGGATGCCCTTCGCGCGCCAACCCGAGCGCCATCGCTTTGCCAAGTCCGCGCAATCCGCCCGTCACCAGCGCAACCCGGTTCTGACGATCGTTCTCGGGCATGGGTTCCTCCCCTTCTCCAGCGTCATTCCGGGGTGCAAGCGAGTGCCCGCGAACCCGAACCCATGAATACCGTCACCGCTCCACAAGGCAAGACCCGTGTCCCTGGCTCCCGCTTTCGCGGGAATGACGATTGGAGCTTAAACCTGCGCGAGGCCCATTGGGTTGCCGGAGAAGGCCGGCATGATTTCCTCAGCGAACGTGCGCAAATGGGCGACCGAGGCCCCTGGCGCGGCGAACAGCACATTCTCGACGCCGCCGGCTTCGAGCCGCTTCAGTTGCGCGACGATCTCTTCCGGCATGCCGAGAAGCGGCGCGTCGTCGATTTGGAACGCGTCGGCATCCTCCTTGATGTTGTGGTAGCGCTCGGCGCCCGGACCGCGCGCGAGATCGCCGATGTTCTTCAGCACCTCGCGGCGGGTTCGGATTGCCTGCCGTCGTTCCGATTCCCTGCGGATGATCTGCAAGCCGCGGGTGACACCGACCATCGCGGGATCGTAAGCGCGGCCGATCGTCTCGCACTCCTCGCGGAACACTTTGACCCGCTCGATGATCAAATCGATCGGAGCGATCTGGTCGAGCAGCAGATTGTAACCCTCGCGCGCGGCGCGGCGGATCGAGTTCGGCGCTGCCGGCGCCGAGCCAGAACGGCGGGTGCGGGCGCTGGATCGGGATTGGTTCGACGACGATGTTTTCGTAGCTGTACCATTCACCCGAATAGGAGAACCGCTTTCCGTCAGAATTCCATGCCCGGCGGATCACCTCCATCGCTTCGTCGAAACGTTCAGTCGCCTCGTCCTGTCGGATGCAAAAACCGGAGAATTCGTAGGGCCGGTAGCCCTTGCCGACGCCAAAATCGAGCCTGCCGTTCGACAGTAGATCGAGCGTCGCCGCCTGTTCGGCGATCAGCACCGGGTTGTGCCATGGCAGGACCACGACCGCAGTGCCCAGGCGAATGCGGTAGGTGCGCGCCGCGAGATAGCTCAACAGGTTGAGCGATGCGGATACCTGGCCAAAGCCGGTGAAGTGATGCTCGACCAGAAACACGCTCGTAAAGCCGAGCCGTTCGGCCTCGACGACGTAGTTGATGAAGTCGTGATAGCCCTCGCTGTCGCCCGCCGGACCGCCACGCGCTCTTGCCCCGCCGAAAAGCCCAAATTTCATCGCTGTACCCCACAAAACTTCGGATGCGCATCATAGAAGAGGACCAACATACGGTCGAGGCGGGAGGCGGTCGCCGCCTCCTCAAGTGCTAGCGGGCGCCGGCGTCCGGTGACCCGGGGCCGGAATCTTCGTTTTTTTCCGGCGATGTACGTCATGATCGCGGCGGATTCGAAGATCGAGATTGGCGCGCCGTCGTCCTTGGGCACGTGGTCGACCGGCACCGACATCCGATGGTTGGGGTTCATCCTTCAAGAATCGGGCGCGGACTGGTCGACGCGCTTAATATGCCGGGACGATTTTGTAATCGAGGCCGCATTCCTCGATCAGGATGGCCGCCTCTTGCCGTTGGGGGTCGGCAGTAGTCCAGGTCGAGCATCGCATATCCTGGTTGCTGGGGGCGATGGCCGCGGCCGCCGTGCGGCACCGGGCCTGATGGCAGGGCGACAGTGAAGCAAATTGCGCTATTGCGGAAACGTTCAAGGCTGCATTGCAGCGGATGCGCGGGTTGTCGGCAGCGTCTGCGCTCAAGCTTGCGTATAATAATCAAGTGCAGGAATCGACCTCGGGGCGAGTATGGACGGGGCGATGCTCAATGACGGGCTTGACCTGACGACGCGCGACGCCGGCAGCAACGCTGCTCTGCCGCCCTTTCCCCGGTCGTCACGGGCCCACAAGCCGTTGAAAGTCGGCGTTCTCGTCGATTTGGCCTTGACCCCGGATGCCGGCGGCCATGTCAAATGCTGGGAGCGGATCGCCGAGGCTGCGGCCGAATTTCCGGACCAGCTCGACCTGACCGTGCATTTCAACAGCGCGGAACGGTCCAGCGCTTTTCGGCGCATCGAGCTTTCGCCTTCGGTACGGTATGTGCTGATGCCGACGGTCTTCAGCACCAAACGCCTGGTGCGCCAGGTGCCCGACCACACCGATCTCGGGCTGTGGCATCCTGCTCTCGCCGGCGTGTTGTCGGATTACGACGTGATCCACACGACCGACGCGTTCTTCTGCTACGCGCGAACCGCGACGCGGTTCGCGCGCAAGAGTGGCGTTCCGGTGGTGAGTTCGATCCATACCAACACGCCGGAATATGCGCGGATCACGGTCGATAACCTGCTCGGGCGAACGCTCGGCGACGGCGTTCTCTATCGGCTGGCCAGCCGGCGTCTGGGCTTGCCGGTTCTGGTCAGCCGGCTGCTCGAACGACGGCTCTATCGCCATCTCGACCGGGTGACGCTGGCGATGGCGAGCTATGGCGACGACAAGTCGGGTGACTGGCATTGCGGCGTGTCGCTCCGGCGTGGTTTGGATCACGCGCTGTTCAGCCCCCGACATCGTGACCGGATTTGGCTGGAAGCTCGGTTCGGCGTACCGGCGGATCATTTCATGGTCATGTATGCCGGAAAGCTTAACAGCGGGAAGAACGTGCCGCTGCTCGGCCCGGCCATCAAGCTGGCGCGGCAGATCAGCGCTCGTGCCGGCAGCATGCCCATCCATCTGTTCTGCGCCGGTAAGGGCGACCAGCGCGATGCCCTGGCGAGCGGGCTCGGCGAGGCCGTGACATTGCCCGGTGTGCTGCCGCAGGAAGAGTTGGCGCGGGCCTATGCATCAGCCGATCTGTTCGTATTTCCGTCGATGATCGACGAATCCGGCAATGCCGCGGTCGAGGCGTTGGCCTCGGGATTGCCGGCTCTGCTCGCCGCTGGAAGCGGGGTCGCCGCACGAATGGCAGGCTGCGCGGCGGTTCGCGTTCTACCGGGCGACCGGCCGCAATCTTGGGCCGAGACGATCGCTGATCTGGCAGCCGAGCCGGGGCGCTGCGGCGAGCTCGGCGTCATGGCTCGCGCCTTTATCGAGGCGGAAGTGCCGAGCTGGAGCCAGGTCGTCGAAGAAGACCTGTTGCCGGTATGGCGGCAGGCCGCGGCGGCACGATGGAAGAACCCAGGCTAAAGCCGCATTGCTCCCGCCGGATCCTGATCCTGGCGCCGCATCCCGACGACGAGATTGTCGCCTGCGGCATCGCTGCCCGGCGGGCTCGCGCGGGAGGCGCGGAAGTCTTCGTGCTGTTTCTGACGAGCGGAGTACCGCCGCGCGAGACGCTGTGGCCCTGGCAACGCGGCAAATACAATCGGCGCGCGGAGCGCCGCCGCGAGGAGGCGTCGGCGGCAACGATGCTGCTCGGGGTGCAGCCGGTGGGGTTTCTCGACATCCCCTCGCGCCGCCTGATCCCGCACCTCCACGCGGCCGCGGCGGCGGTGGATCGGGCGCTCCGCGAGACTTCGCGCCGGCGAGCTCTGGGTCACCGCCTTCGAAGGCGCGCATCAGGATCACGATGCCGCGAATGCGTTGGCCGCCGGTTTTCACGGCCGGCTGCCGGTCTGGGAATTCGCCGCCTACAATTTTGCCGATCGGAAGGTGCGCTCGAACCGGTTTTTTGACGCACGCGGCGGGGTCGTCGAATTGCGGCTTAGCCGCGAGGAGGCGATGTTGAAGCGTCGCGCGCTCGCGGTCTACGCGTCCGAACGCGGCAACGTCCGGCATATCCGGGTAGAGCAAGAGGCCTGGCGACCACTGCCGGATTACGATTACGCTTTGCCGCCGCATCCGGGCACGCTGTTTCGCGAGCGCTTTCATTGGGTTCCGTTGCGCCATCCGCGGATCGACTTCGCGTCCTCCGCCGAAATCTATGCGGCACTCGCCGCGTGGAACGCGACGGCAAGACTTGACATGGCTACCGCCGCCGACGGGTGATGGCCGCACACTTGCGTAAGGGTGACACTTGAAGTTCAGCACCTTCCTCTTCCCCGACAGCCGCGATCCAGCGCGGGACGGTCAGGTCATCGACGAGACCGTGCGCGAAGCGGTGCTCGCCGATCGGCTCGGCGCCGATATCATCTGGCTCGCCGAGCATCATTTTGACGGAATTTCGGTTTACGCCGACCCGATGGTGCTGGCCGGCGCGCTCGCCGTTTCGGTAAAGCGTGCCGGCCTCGGCTTCGCGGTGATCCAGACCGCGCTGCATCACCCGATCCGCCTCGCCGAGCAGATCGCGCTGCTCGACCATCTGTTGAGGGGCCGGCTGATCATCGGGCTCGGCCGCGGCAGCTCGTTCAACATCTACGACTATCAGGGCTTTGGCATCGATCACCATGGCGCGCAGGCGATGCTCGACGAGGCCGAGGCGATCATGCTCAAGGCGTGGAGCGGCGACCAGTTCGATCATGCCGGCCGCTTCTGGCAACTACAGGTGCCGATGCTGCGGCCGCGGCCTTATACCAAGCCGCATCCGCCGATGATCCGCGGCTCGTCGACCGAGCCGTCGCTTGTGGAACTGGCGCGAGAGGGCAAGCCGTTCATGATGAACGTGCAGTCGCTCGAAACCACGAGCCGCCGGGTCGACCTCTACCGCCAGACAATGCGCGAGGCCGGGTTTGGCGAGGAACGCGTGGCGGTGAACCTCGAGGCCAGCTGGGTTTGGCGCAATTTCTTTGTCGCCGACAGCGACGAGGCGGCGGTGCGCATCGGCATTCCGGCCTTCGAGACGATGACCCGCGACCGTGCCGAAATGCGCAACCGCTATGCCGCGATAGGCCAGCGCATCGTGCCGCGCGACGATCTTCCGGGCGCCCGCAAAGCCCGCGGCGAAGGGCTGATCCACGGCTCGCCGGCGCGCGTCGCGGAGGATGTCGCCGCGATCGACAAACTTGGCATCGGCGGCATTATCGGCACGTTTCGCCTCGGGCCAATGACGCACGAGAGCGCCGCCGAAAGTTTGAGGCTGTTTTTCGAGAAGGTGGCGCCGCAGTTCCGTGGCTAATGCGTGGTGTCTTCGTCCTTGCTCGCGATCCGCTGCTGTTCGGCCTCAAGCTCGCTCTGGACGAGCCGGTCGAACAGTGCTTTGCGGCGCTGGCACATCTGACGGATTTTTTGCTCGATGCCGCCCGGGAAGGGGTCGAGCACGTATTCGCGAGCAAGCGGCTCGTCGATCTGGCGCATCCGGTCACCGATGCGATCGAGCAAGAGATGCACCTCGCTCAGCGGGATAGAGCCCCGTTGTCGTAATGCGCGACCTGGTTGACCAGCCAACTTACGTTTCCTTGCCGTTTTTGCAGTGGCGTCGCGCGCCACGTCTCCTTTATCGATCTAAGTGGTTAACGTGCGACAAATACGGCGGGCTCCAGCCGCAAGTTCTGCAGGTATTTGTCTCATTAATCGCAAGTATTTGAGACGACCGATCATATACTCGCCGCACCAAACGCAGGAGAGCGACATACCGAGCCCAGGCCAGCGGCTTCATCCGCCCCGCGGGAATATGCACGGAAAGCACTATCGTGCGGCCACGTGTTCCTCCTCGCGCTTGTCCTAGCGGCATTTCTGGCTGCGGTGATCTGCGCTGATGCGTTTAGCAATCCGGGTCTACGATTTTGACCCTGAGAAACAGGTACGGCCGCGAGCCGGCGCTATTCCCGCCGGCCAGCTATTCGCGCCGGAACGTCACGACCAGCACGTCGCGGTGGCCGCGCCGCGCCGGGTCGAGCGGCGTCACCGGGGTCACGCCGTGATAGACCCGGTTGTCGTCGGTCATCGCCGCGTCGAGCGGGTCGGTTAGGGTAAAGCTGCCGAGTGGGCGGCGGCGCTGGTCGGCGATCGTCGTCTCGCCGCTCTGGATGTTGACCCGGTCGATCAGTAGCACCAGCACCCAATCGACGCCGTCGCGGTGCATGCCTTCCGGGGTCGGCTGGCCGGCCTCGCCGGCGTTCGCCTCGATGCGGAACTGGTGGATTTCGACGTGCCAGCTCTGCGGCCGGGTCGCCGCCGGGGTCAGCCCGTGAAACAGCCGGTAGCAGGTGTCGAGGATCGCGCGCAGCGCCTGGTGCTCGGCGATATCATCCTTCACCGGCTCGAACCAGCGCTCGATGTCGCCATTGAGCGGGTTGTAGTCGCGGCTCTGGTAATGCGGCTGATGCGGCTTGCGCGCAAGCCCCTCGGCCGTCGCGCGGAACACCGCGAAGCGCCGCCGGCGATAGCGCCCGCCATCCGCCATATAGGTATCGACGCCGAGATCGTCCCAGCTTTGGGCGAAAGCCTGCCACGCCGTAAGGCCGGTGCTTTCGAGCACGGCGCGCATGTCACCGGCCTCGACAAAGGCGAACCCGGTGCGGGTGATCGCGGCGGCGATATCGGCGAAAGACTGGGTCATCGAATTCCTGCCGCCTCCCCAGCGGTCACAAAGCCGAAACATAGTCTCCCCGTGCCGCGAACGACAGAACCGGTTCGCGCGACGCCTTCAGTCCATTCAGCGTCGGCGAAGCCGGGCTGGGTTCCCGGCGCAGAAGAGCGCAGCACGCCATTTCGACGGTGAGCAACGCCGCGGCCGTCGTTAGCTTTTCATAAGGGATGACGGCGCACGCACCGGAGAACGGTACGAGACCGCGTATCCAATCTGAATGGAGTGCGAAATGGTGCAGTTGAAGAAAAGTTTGCCCGCGGGCGTCAGCATCCTCCTCTTATCTGCGGTGCCTGCGCTGGCGCAGCCGGCGGTGGGAAGCATGGGCTACAGCGTTGCGCCCTCGGCCCCGGCGACATCGCAACCGGCATCGCCGGCTGCCCCCGTCTATCCTGGGTATTCGACCCCAGGTTATGCAGGTTCCATGCAAGGCTATGCCGCTTCTCCGCAAGGTTATGCGGCATCCTCGTCGGGCTATCCGGCGCCACCGTCTTACGTGGACTGCAACAATCCATATTACACCCAGTATTGCCAGGCTTATAACGCCTGGTACAACCAGAATTACGTTCAGTATTACCAAAAGGACTATCCATCTTACGCCTATGACTATGGTTTTTCCAATGATGATTGGGGCTATCCCGATGATGTCCGCTTCGGCCTGGGTTTCTATGACGGACGCTCCGGACATGGCTTCGAGCATGGCGGCGGGCATGGTTTTGGGCATGACTTCGGGCATGGCGGCGGCTTTCACACCGCCCGTTTCCACGGCGGTGGTTTCCACGGCGGCGGAGGCTTCCACGGCGGCGGAGGCTCCCACGGGGGTGGGAGCAGCACGCATCGGTAGACCGCAGAACGATCATTTGCGGCCCGGCCCCGAGGGTGCTTGAGCACCGGCGGCGGGAGGCGCACGATGGTGCGCTCCTCCCGATGCGGGATTTTTTCCAATGCCGGACCATCTCCCAAGCGATCCCGATGACGAATTCGCCGCCGCCGTGCGCCGCGCCGGCGTCACCATTCCGCAAGAACGCTGGGAAGCGATGCGCGAGGCTTATTTCGGCATGCAGTCGCTGCTGAAGGTGCTCGACGACCCGCTCGCCTATGAGGACGAGCCGATGTCGATGCCGCGTTTCGATGGAGCCAAGCCGTGAGCGCGGCCCCGCTTCCGACGCTCGCCGAGGCCGGCCGCAGGATCGCCGCGGGCGAGCTGTCGCCGGTGGCGCTGACCGAGGCGGCGCTGGCCCGCGCCGAGGCGCTCAACCCAAGGCTCGACGCGTTTATCGAGATCACCGCCGCGCGCGCCCGCGCCGCCGCGACGCGGGCCGAGAAGGAGATCGCCGGCGGGCGACGGCGCGGCCCGCTGCACGGCATCCCCTATGGGCTCAAGGACATTTACGACGCGGCCGGTTTGCGCACGACGGCGCATTCGCGGCTGCTGCTCGACAACATCGCGGTGACGGATGCCGAGACCACGGCGCGGCTCGAAGCGGCCGGCATGATCCTCATCGGCAAGCTGGCGACGCACGAGTTCGCGACCGGCGGCCCGGCCTTCGACCTGCCGTTTCCCCCGGCGCGCAACCCGTGGAACACCGCGCATTTCACCGGCGGGTCGAGCTCCGGCTCGGGCGCCGCGGTGGCGGCCGGCATCCTGCCGCTGGCGATGGGCTCCGACACCGGCGGCTCGATCCGCCTGCCGGCGGCGTATTGCGGCACGGTCGGGCTGAAGCCGACCTATGGCCGCGTCAGCCGGCGCGGCGTGGCGCCCTTGAGCTACACACTCGACACAACCGGGCCGCTGACCTGGACGGTCGAGGATGCGGCGCTGGCGCTGCAAGCGCTCGCCGGGCACGATCCGCGCGACCCCGGCTCGGCCGACGTGCCGGTGCCGGACTACCGCGCGCATCTTCGCGACGGGGTGAAGGGGCTGCGCATCGGCTATTGCAGCACCTTCAACCGCGACGGCGAGGTCGATGCCGAGCAGACCGCGGCGCTCGACCAGACCGCGCAAGCGCTCGCCAAACTCGGCGCCGAGGTGATCGAGGTGGCGCTGCCGCCCAATGCGCAGTTCCAGGCCTGCGCGCGCACCATCTCGCCCAGCGAGTCGTTCGCGATCCATGCCAGGGATTTGCGCACGCGGCCGGAGATGTATGCCCGCGTCACCCGCGAGCGGCTGATGCTCGGCGGCCTTTTGACCGCGACGCAATACGTCCAGGCGCAGCGCCTCAGGCGCATCCTGACGCGCAAGGTCGACGCGCTGTTCGAGACGGTGGACGTGCTGCTGACCGCGATCATCCCCGCCGCGGCCCCGGTCCTCGAAGAGACCGATGACGGGCCGTGGCGGCGGCAACAGCCCTTGGCGTCGGTGTTCAACGTGACCGGCCACCCCTGCATGGCGCAGCCCTGCGGCTTCTCGGCGAACGGCCTGCCGCTCTCCGCCCAATTCGCCGGCCGGCATTTCGACGAGGCGACGGTGCTGCGCGTCGGCCACGCCTACGAGCAGGCGGCCGGTTGGGTCGCCAAGCGACCAGCTCTCGCGACCCTCGGCGCGTAGGAGAAACGTGAATGACAAACCGTAGCGGTGACGCCATCGCCCATAACGTCCGGCGCATCGCGCATCTCGATCTGATGGGTGCTGGGCAGGTGACCGTTGCCGGCGATTACGCCTATGTCGGCCACATCACCAACAAGGAGGGGCTCGGCACGACGATCCTCGACGTGTCCGACCCGGCCAACCCGCGCGTCGTCTCGACCATCATGCTCGATGATCCGGGCTCGCACAGCCACAAGGCGCGGGTCGCCGGCGATTTGATGATCGTCAATTCCGAACGCAATAACTCGGGCATTGGCCGCAAGGCCGAGGCGCTGCCCGGCACGCGCGCGCATCTGCGCGAACTCCTCGGCCGCGAGCCGAACCACGCCGAGCTCGCCGAGAAGCTCGGGATCGAGCCGGGCGACATCCCGCTCCTCGAAGAGGCCGAGAAGCACCCTTACGCCAATGGCGGGTTCAAGCTCTACGACATCTCCGACAAGGCGCGGCCCGAATTGTTGTCGTTCCAGCACACCAGCGGCATCGGCGTGCACCGTTTCGACATGGACGAGCATTACGCGTACATTTCAACCGAAATGGCAGGATTTATCGGCAACATCCTGGTTATCTATGACATTCGCGATCCGCATCACGTCGAAGAAGTTTCGCGCTGGTGGATGCCGGGCCAGCACATCGCCGGCGGCGAGAAACCGCATTGGCCGGGCCGCCAGCACCGGCTGCACCACGCGTTGCGTTTCGGCAGCGAAATGTGGGCCGGCTGTTGGCATGGCGGCCTCAATGTCATCGACGTCAGCGACATCACCCGGCCGCGCACGCTCGCCGGCTACAACTACCACCCGCCTTTTCCCGAGCCGACGCATACGGTGATGCCGCTGCCGTTTCGCCCGGGCGGGCGGCGCATCTGCGTGGCGATCGACGAGGAGGACCAGTTTTATGGCGCCGCCGAGGCCGATGCGCGGCGCGGCCGACCGCACGCCGCGCTGTGGACGTTCGACGTCAGCGATTGGGAGCGGGTGCAACCGCTGGCGATGTTCGAGGTCAGCGAGCTCGATTCGCCCTATGCTCGTACGCCCGGCGGGCGCTTCGGCGCGCACCAATTCGCCGAGCGAATGCAGGATAGCCTCGTGTATTGCGCCTGGTTCAGCGGCGGTTTGCGGGTGGTCGACGTCGCCGACCCGAGCGCCCCACGCGAAGCGGCCTCGTTCATTCCCGAGCCGCGCGGCGGGCGCCCGAGTCCGCAATCGAACGATGTCGAGATCGACGAGCGCGGCCTCATCTACCTCGCCGACCGCAATATCGGCCTCGATATCCTTGAACTGCTCCGATAGACAAAGACGCCGCTCCCTGGCCTTCGCTTACGCCAGGGATGACGGCTTTGTTGATGCTGCGAAATACCCGTCATGGTGAGGAGGCCGCGCGGCGGCCGTCTCGAACCACGCAGGCGGCCCATGCAGCACTAATTCGCCGAGCCTGAGCGGAGGGCATCAGTATGGTCGCATTTTCGGGAGCCCATGTCGTCGTCACCGGTGGGACCGGCGCGCTCGGCAGCGCGGTGATCGCGGCGCTGCGCCACGCTGGCGCCAGCTGCCATGTGACCAACCTCGTGGCCGCCGAGCTCCACCATTTCTCCCATAAAGGCGACCCCGACGTGCACGTGGCCACCGGGGTCGACCTCGCCGACGAGGCCGCGGTCGAGCGCTTTTACGCAAGCCTGCCGCCGCTGTGGGCGTCGATCCACATTGCCGGCGGGTTTGCGATGGCGCCCGTCGCGGAAATCTCGGCAGCCGATTTCGAGGCGCAGTTCCGGATGAACACGCTGTCGTGTTTCCTCTGCTCGCGCGCCGCGATCGGCGCGATCCGCGCGCGCACCATGCCGAGCCCGACTGGCGCCAAAGGCGGCCGCATCGTCAATGTCGCGGCGCGGCCGGGGATCGAGCCGAGGCTCGGCGCGGGCATGGTCGCCTACGCGGCCTCGAAAGGCGCGGTTGCGACAATGACCCAGGCGATGGCGGAGGAGCTGGCCGGCGAGGAAATCTGGATCAACGCCGTCGCGCCGTCGATCCTCGACACGCCGGCCAACCGTTCGGCGATGCCCGACGCGCCGCACCACCTCTGGGTCCACCCCGCCGCTATCGCCGAGCTCATTGTGTTTCTCGCCTCGCCGGATAACCGCGTGACCCGCGGCGCGGTGGTGCCGGTCTACAGCGGCGTGTGAACTGGTCCGGTAGACCGCCGCGAATTGGAGCTTCCGGCCGGTCCATGCGCCGCCTAGGCTCGGCGCATGTCCGCCACCGATCGTTCCGATCTCCAGGCTCCCGCGGAATCACGCGCGCCGGCATTCCTGGCGTTGACCGCAGCGGCGGCGGCGTGGGGCATTGGCTGGCCCGTGAACCGCGCGATCCTCGATCACCTGCCGCCGCTGACCGCGGTGACGGTGCGCTCGGCGATCGCTGCGGCAGCGCTGTTCGCGATCGCCCTATCGCAGCGCCGGCTCGCCCTGCCGAGCCGCCAGGATCTGCCCGTCGTCTTCAGCATCGCGCTCCTGCACATGGTCGGGTTTTCTGTGCTGGTCGCGATCGGCCTGTTGTTCGTGCCGGTCGGGCGCTCGGTCGTACTGGGATATACGACGCCGCTTTGGGTGACGCCGGGGGCAGCGCTGTTTCTCGGCGAACGGCTCACTCCGTGGCGTGCGCTGGGCGTCCTGCTGGGCCTCGGCGGACTGGCGGTGCTGTTCAACCCTCTCGCCTTCGATTGGCACAATCACGCGGCGCTGTTCGGCAATGCGGTGCTGCTCGTCGCGGCGCTGCTCTGGGCGGCGAGCATCCTGCATATCCGCGCGCATCGCTGGCAGGCCGCGCCGTTCGACCTGATCCCGTGGGAAATGGCGCTGGCGACCTTGGTGCTCGGCGTGCTCGCCTCGACGATCGACGGCTGGCCCGCGACCGACTGGACGCCGAACCTCGTCCTGCTGCTGCTTTACAGCGCCCTGCCGGGAAGCGCGTTGGCGTTCTGGGGCGCGGCGGTCGCGGCGCAGAACCTGCCGGCGGTGACGACCTCGCTCGGCCTTCTCGCGGCGCCGGTGATCGGCATCGTCGCGTCGGCCGCGATCTTCGGCGAGACTCCGACCGTGTCGCTCGGCATCGCCGTCGCGATGATCATCGGCGGCATCGCGCTCGGCACGATCGCGTCAGGGGAATTGAACCAGCGGGATTGAAATAGCCCGCCCGCTCTGATCGACTACCGGGAACAGCCGAAGGGAGATGGGCCATGGCGCTGGGCATCCTGATCGCGTCGATGAACATGGCGAACGCCGCCGAGGACGAGTTCCACGACTGGTACGATACCGAGCACCTGCCGGAGCGCGTTTCCTGCCCCGGTTTCCTGCGCTGTCATCGCTGGATCGGCACCACCGACCGCAAGGTCTCGGTGGCGACCTACGATCTCCAAAATGTCGACGTGCTGAAAGGCCCTGACTATTCGAAGATCGGCGGCGCCAATCTGTCGGCCTGGTCGAAGCGGCTCGGCAGCCGCTATGAGCGGCTGATGCGCTTCGAGGGCGAGCAGGTCCTTCCTGGCGACAAGATCGCGCCCGACAACGCCGAGGGTTTCCTGCTCAACGCGATGAACTGCGTGCCCGAGCACGAGGCCGAATTCAACGAGTGGTACAACACCGAGCACATCCCGATGCTCGCGGCGGTGCCTGGCGTCATCATGGCGCGCCGCTTCCGCGCCACCAACGCCAACCGCAAATACGTCGCGCTTTATCACCTCGAATCGCCCGAAGTGCAGGCGACGCAAGCTTGGAAAAACGCCGCCAACACGCCGTGGACCGAGAAAATGCGGCCGCATTTTCGCGATCATTTGCGGCTCGTCTGCCGGAAATACGTGCGCGGGAAATAGGCGCTGCTTTACGAATTCCTTGTCCCGCCGGCGGGGCTTGTCTTCGCCGGCGCGGTGGCGACGTGGCTAACGCTGTGGCATCCGCGCCTCGGCGTCTCCATCTC
This sequence comes from uncultured Alphaproteobacteria bacterium, assembly GCA_963712835.1. Lineage (GTDB taxonomy): Bacteria > Pseudomonadota > Alphaproteobacteria > ATCC43930 > CGMCC-115725 > DATARH01. The sequence continues at coordinate 220,033 of CAVQJJ010000008.1, forward strand.
GATTGTCGTGACCAGCCTCTTGTTCCTCGCGGCGCTCCCAGTGGTCGCCACGCGCATGTTGCGGGATGTCGAAGTGAAGCCGCCTGCCCAGCTCGATTTCTCCGCGGCGCAGGCCATCGTCGTGCTCGGAGGCGGCGTTCATCGCGGCGACGGCGACAAGGCGCCGGACACGCTCGGGCCTTGGACCCTGGAGCGGCTCGATTTCGCGGTGCACGCCTACCGCCAACTCAATCTCAAAATCGCCGTTAGCGGCGGCCTGACCTCCGGCACCCATACCGCCGAGGCGACGCTGATGAAAGCCGTGCTCGAAGGTGATTTCGGCGTGCCGGTCACCTGGGCCGAAAACCGCTCGCGCACCACCTGGGAGAACGCGGTCTACACCCACCAGCTTATGCAGGCCGCCGGCATCACGACGGTCGTGCTGGTCACCAATGCCTGGCATATGCGGCGCGCGGTGTGGTCGTTCGAGCGGGTGGGCCTGCACGCGATCCCCTACCCGGCGCCCCTGACCTATGACGAATCCGACCGGGTCGAGGAGTATCTGCCAAGCATGCGCGCGCTCGAAGCGAGCTACCACGCGCTGCACGAGGCGATCGGCCTCGCCTATTACCAGCTGCGCCACTGACCGTTCATCGTCATGGCCAAACCTGATTCGGTCATCCAGACGTTATGTCCCTGGGGTGAGGCCGGCGGCCCGGGGACATAACGTCTAAAGAGAGTGTCAGTCAGGTCAACACCTCGGCGATGTCGTCGACAAAGAGCAGCTCGTCTTCGGCGCCGTCCTGCGCCGGCAGGCGGCGGACGACGAGCCAGGTGCCGTCATGCGGGTTCTCGGCCACCTCGGCGAGGCCGCCATCGGTAAGTTTCAGCCTTGTGCCCGGCTTCAGGTGCTGGATCGCCAGCATCAGAAGAACGTCGTGAGGTTTTTGGCGAGGAGCACATTCTGCTCCAAGAGGATTTCGCGCTTCGCCAGCCGCCAGCCGCCATCTTCCCGCCGCCAGGTCTCGTTGCGGCGGCCGACGAAGAGGTAGGTCTCGGTCTCGACCCGGTTCTGGTAGACGATAAACCGGCAGCCGACATCCACCTCGCGCGCGTCTTCGCAGGACGGCCGCGCTTCCTTGATCCGGATGTTGGTGACGACGTGGCAGAGCCGCGACAGCGGCTCCTCGGCCCAATGGATGCCGGTCATGATCTGGTCGACCCGCTTCGACAAGGTCCATTTATCCTCGTCGAACCACGAGATGTCCTCGCCGGCGCGGGTATTCTCCTTCTCGGCGTGGGTGCCGAACGGCACGTTGCGCCGCATCGGCATGAAATAGTGCAGGTCGTCTGCGAGCATATTCAGCCAATCGCCGAAGCGCCGCTGGTCGAGCAGGTCCGCCTCCTCGTACAGCACCTCTTCGATCTCTTCCTTGAGCCCGAAATAGGCGAGCTCGCGCGCCTCGCCCGTCATTCCGCCGCCTCGCGCACCGCCGAGGGATTTGCGCCCAAGGGATTTGAACCGCCGATCAGCGCATCCCATTCGGCGCCGTCGAGATAGCGCTGCCAACTCGCATAGAAGCCGCGCGCCATCTCCTCGCTCGGCTGGGTCGCGACCCGGCCCGGCACCGGCCCATCCTCCTGCACGCGTCCCAGCGATTGCTGGTAGTTGTAGGGATAGCGCCGGGCGACGACGCCGCGGCTCGCCGCGGTCGCGTAGTTCCAGTTCTCCATGTCGTCCTGCTCGGTCATCCCGGCGGGGCCCGAATAGCGCATGTAGAAGCGGCGCAGCATGTCCTTCACCGCCGCCGGCGCATCGGCATCGACCAGGAAGAAGCGCCACACCTCGGTCTCGGTGGCGCTGACCGGATGCCACACGCAAAGCGCGCGCGGCTGGCGGCCGTGATAGGAGGTGTTGGGGAAGATCGTGCCGACAAACGGCAGGAGCCGCGATTTCTCGCCGAGCCGCTGCTGCCGTTCCTCGAAGCAATGGCGGAAATAGTCGTCGACCTCCTTGTTGTCGCGATAGGTCTCGACATAGGCCCGGTCGGGCTGGTTCCACACGCTGTGCACGCCGTGCCCGCCCGGAAAGCTGACCCAGACGTGCTGGCCGCCGACATATTCGTTGTCGCGCCGCCCGGCGATGCCGGCGGCAGCGCTCGGGCTGATGCCGATCAGGTCGACCGAACGGTGGCTCGGGTTGTGATAGGTGTCGCCGCAGAAATTCTCGGCGGCGAATTTCCAGTTGCACGGGATGATCCACTTGTGCACCCCGCCGAACACTTCCGACCCGCCCGGCCGCCCGTCGCGGCAATCGAGCACCTGGTCGAGATGGTCTTTGACGTCGCCGAGATAGGCGAGGAAATCGGGCGCCGCCTTGTCCCACGACGCCCAGATCGTGCCCTTGTAATTGACCATGCGCGGCACTTCGACGAGCGACCATGCGCGGCGGTCGAGATCGGGGTAGAGCTCCTTGTGGTGGGGCACGCCGACGAGCTTGCCGTCGGTCGCATAGCTCCAATTGTGGTAGGGGCATGAGAAAAGCGGCGTATTGCCTTCATCGTAGCGGCACACCTTCATGCCGCGATGCCGGCAGGTGTTGAGGAAGACGTGAATCTGCCGCTGCTTGTCGCGGCACAGGATCACCAATTCGCCGCCCGTGCGCGACACGAAATAGTCGCCAGGGTTCTTGATCTGGCTCTCGTGGCCGATAAACAGCCAAGCGCGGGTGAAGAGCCTTTCCAGCTCCTCGCCGTGGATCGTGTCATTGACGAAGATTTCGCGGCTGACGATCCCGCGCTCGGTATCGACAAGACGGGTCTCGGGGCGGGCGGACGAAGTCATCGCGGCGTTTCTCATTTCGGCAATTGTCGTCCGAGAAGGTAAGCCGTTGCCCGGGCGCCGGCAACCGGCGCAGGATAGGCGGCCTTCACCGATGCCGGGGTGGAACAAAGATGGCGGCCATCGAAAACATCATCGCCTGGGCCAAGCATGAACAGGCCCGTCTGACGCAGCAACTCGCGGAACTGCAGGCCGGGCGTCTGCGCACCTATGAGAAGCACTCGCAGCCGCCGGGCTGGCTCGAGGTCGACACGACCGAGCACACCGCCGAGCTCTGCCGGCATTATTTGAGCGAGCTGAGCGCGATCGTCGCGCTGCATCCCGCCGTCGTGCCGACCGAACCCGCGGCGCCGCCGCTGGCGCCGCGCTTCGTCCCGCCGCAGCCGGCCGTGCCTGCTACCGAGCATCCAAACCGGGCGGAGACACCGCCTCGTCGGCAGGAGGCGATCCATGCGGATTGGTTTGTTGGCTGGGGCGTCGTCAAAGGGCAGCCGCCGCGCTGGACCTTTGCCGGCATCTACTCGACGCATGCCGAAGCCAATGACGCCGCCGCCAAGGCCGGCGAGGGTTACTACGCGCGCTGGGGCAGCTACAACGAAGGCAGCAAGGAATTCACCAGCGGGCCGCAATTCGCCCGCCCCGACGCGCTGTAGAAAGTCCCTACAGGAACCCGCCCTACAGGAAGCCAATCGACAGCCAGGGTATCGCCGCGATGATCAGCAGCGATACCACCAGCGCGCCGATATAGGGCCAGATGCGCCATAAAGAATCGTTGGGGTTGGTGCGGCCGATCGCGCAGGCGCCGTAGAACCCGACCCCGAAAGGCGGCGCGAAAAGGCCGATCCCCATCGCGAGGATCACCACCATCGCGTAGTGCACCTCATGCACCCCCATCGCCTTGGCGACCGGGAAAAGCAACGGCCCGAAAAGCACGATCGCCGGCAGCCCTTCGAGCACGCTGCCGAGGATGATGAACACGACGATCGTTACCGCCAGGAAACCCCAGCTGCCGCCCGGCACCCCGGCCATCGTGTGCACCAGCCACAGCGAGAAGCCGGACTGGGTCAGCGCCCAGGCCATCCCGGTCGCGGTGCCGATGATCATCATCACCGCGCCGGTCAGCGACACGGTCTCGACGAGGATCGGGTAGATGCGCTTCCAGTCGAACTGGCGGTAGACGATGAGGCCCAGGAGCGCGGTATAGACGACGCCGACCGTCGACACCTCGGTCGCGGTGGCGATGCCTTCGATGACCGTATAGCGGATCACGAAAGGCAGGCTGAGGCCGGGTAGCGCGATCAGCAGCGTCCTGCCGACGATCGACCACGGTGCGCGCTCGCCGCCGCCCTTGTCCTCCCGCCGCGAACGCCACCACGCGACGATCACCAGGGACAGCGCGGCGACAAAAGCCGGCAGCAAGCCGCCGGTGAACAGCGCGGCGATCGACAGGCCTGGGACCACCGAGCCGATGGTGATCAGCACCAGGCTCGGCGGGATCGTCTCCGACATCGCGCTCGACGTCGCGAGCAGCGACGACAATTCGCCGGGATGGCTGCCGCGCTTCTGCATCTCGGGGAAAAGGATCGGCGCGACCGCCGCCATGTCGGCCGCCTTCGAGCCGGAGATTCCCGATACCAGGTACATCGCGCCGAGTAGCACGTAGCTGAGCCCGCCGCGCACGTGCCCCACCAACGACGCGAGGAAATTGACCATCACCCGCGCGATCCCGGTCATCTCCATCAGCAGGCCGAGAAACACGAACATCGGCACCGACAGCAGCAGCAGGTTCGAGATGCCGTCATCCATCCGGTTGATGACGATCGTCGCCGGCAGGCTCGTCGTAAGGCTCAGATAGGACAGCGTCGCGATGCCGAAGGTGAAGGCGATGGGCACGCCGATCCCGACGCACACCGCGACGAGAACGACAAAGAACAGGATCAGGCTGCCGAACCCCATCGCCACCAGCAGGGGCTGCGACAGCCACAGCGCCGCGGCGACCGCGCCGACCAACAGCAGCGCTGACAGGAACCCGCGCCCATTCGTCGTCTCGAGCATCCGCAGCAGCGCGACGAGCGAGATGAGCCCGGCCCCGACCAGCAACGCCACCACCCGATACCAGTCGGAAATATGCAGCGTGATCAACTCGGTCGATGCTTGAATCTTGAGGTAGGCGTTGGCCGGGACGAGGATCTCGATGACGAAGACGATCACCACCAGCTCGGCGACGGTGCTGAGCCAGTTGCCCAATTTCGGCGCGCACCAGTTGACGAAGGTGGTCAGGCGCATATGCCCGTCGCGGCGCACCGCGACGACCGCGCCGAACATCGCCAGCCACAGGAAGAGAAACGTCGCCAGCTCGTCGGTCCAGATGATCGGGCTGTTGAAGACGTAGCGCGAGACGACGCCGGCAAAGAGGATGAAGGTCTCGGCCAGCACCAGCACGGCGCCGATCAGCTCGGCGACGCGCCCTATCAGCATGTCGAGGGCAAACGCGGCGCGGCGTACGCCGACCCAGGACGACGCGACCGGCGCGGTTTCGGCTGCTGTGTGGCTCACGCGCTACATCTCCCGACGCTCAGACCAGCGCGCCGGTGTACTTTTCGAGCAGGCCCCAGGCCTCGTCGCCCATCTGCTTCTTGCAGTCGGGATAGAAGCCGGACTTCTTGAGCACTTCCTGGAAGGGCTTGGTGTCGGGCTTGTTGAAAGTGAGCCCGGCCTTGCTCATCTTGTCCATCTCGCTCTTGTCCATCACCTGCCAGTCGTCGCGCTCGGCGAGAGCGGCGGCGTTGAAGTGCTTGTGGCAAAGCTCCTGCAGGTCGGGCGGCAGGCGCTTCCAGGCGTCGTTGTTGAACGAGATATGCAGGCCGACCCAGATGTGATTGGTCATGCTGCAATATTTCTGCACTTCGTAGAGCTTGGCGGTGTCGATCAGGATCAGCGGGTTCTCCTGGCCGTCGACCAGCCCTGTCTGCAGCGCGCTGTAGACCTCGCCGAAATTGATTGGCGTCGGCGAGGCGCCGAGGGCCTTGAACAGCGAGATGAACAGCGGCGCCACCGGCAGGCGGATTTTGACGCCTTTCAGATCGTCCGGCCCGTTGATCGGCTTCGATTTCATGGTGATCTGGCGGAAGCCGTGGTCGAACGCCTTGTCGAGGCAATAGAGCCCGACCTTCTCGCTGAGCCCGCGGCAGTAATTGCCGAGATCGCCGTCCATCGCCTTCCAAGCGGTCGGATAGTCGGGAAATGCAAAACCAACCCCGAAAATCGCGGCGGACGGGCTTTTCTGCGCGAGGATGTCGAGCGACATGCCGTAGATTTCGAGCGCCCCGGCGATCGCCTGCGACATCATCGCGGTGTCCTGGCCGAGCACGCTTGAGGGGTAGAGCGAGATGTCGAGCTTGCCGCCGCTCTCTTCCTTGATCTTGGCGGCCGCCTCCTTCGAGCGGATCACCATCGGATGCCCGTCGGGCAAGGCGGTGCCGTATTTGTAGGCGAATTCGGCGGCATCGGCCGGCCAGCGCAGAACGAACGGCGCGGAAACCGCCGTTGCCGCGGCGATCCCGGCACGCGACATCACGGTGCGGCGGGTTAGGTTCATCGACGTTTCTCCCCCTGATCTTTGGCGCAAAAAAGCGCGGCACAATGCCATTGGCCGACAGCCCGCCCAAGCGCCGAGAAGGGATTGCACCCTTGCCGGAATGAGAGGGCGGAGTGTCCGCACCTCGAAAAGTGAATCTATCTTATTAAAAAAAGCGAAAATCAATGCAACGCGGCATTTGTCGCGGGCAATATTGACGCTCGCGCAAGCCTTGCCCGCCAGGGCAAACTGGCGCCGCAAGAATTGAGGAGCATTTATGCAGTTCGGTTTCAACCTGCCCAATAGCGGCGCCTTGGCGCAGCCCGAGATCATGGCGCGCATCGCCCGCGAGGGCGAGGCGCTCGGCTACGACTACCTGACCGTCACCGACCATGTGACCCTGCCCGACATGGCGGAACCGGGTTATCCCTATTCCGAAAGCGGCGCGTTCTATTCGACCGACAGCGCGCATCGCCACGAAATGCTGACGCTCGCCGCCTGGCTCGCCGCGACAACTGAGCGCCTGCGCCTGGTGCTGGCGGTGCTGGTGGTGCCGCACCGGCCGGCGGTGCTGGCCGCCAAGCAGTTGGCGACGATCGACGTGCTGTCGGGCGGCCGGCTCACGGTCGGCATCGGCGCCGGCTGGCTCAGGGCCGAATTCGACGCGGTGGTCACGACGCCATTCGCCGAGCGCGGCGCCGTCACCGACGAATACGCCGCCGCCTTCAAGACGCTGTGGACCGAGGAAAAGCCCCTCATCGACGGCAAATATGTCCATTACAACCGGCTGCTGCTGGAGCCGAAACCGACGCAGAAACCGCACCCGCCGATCTGGGTCGGCGGCGAAAGCGGCCCCAGCCTGCGCCGCGCCGCGCGGCTCGGCGACGCCTGGTACCCGATCGGCACCAACAACTCGGCACCCTATGACAGCCTGCCGCGCTACCGGGCGGGCGTCGCGCGCCTGCGGCAACTCACCGAAGCGGCCGGCCGCAACCCAGATGCGGTGGCGCTGACCTATCGCGTCAAGCGGTACGGCATCGACATCCCCGACCGCGCCGGCGACGGCGAGCGTCGCCTGTTCTCCGGCAGCGACGCCGACATCGTCGGCGACATCCATGCGCTCGGGGACATGGGCGTCACCGCGATCGACTTCGATTTCGAGCGGCCGCAGGAGAGCGCCGTCACCGCCGAGATGCGTGCCTTCCGCGAGCGTGTGCTGGCGAAGGCTTAGCCGCCGAGCAGCTGCGCCTCACCGCCCGCGGCCGCGATCAGCTCGACGGCCCTGCGGTCGAAGCTTGCGAACACCGTCCCGCCGAGCTGCCGGCCGGCGAAGGCGATCACGCCGTCGGCGAAATCACCGCCCGCGTCGAGACAGGCTAAGCCCGCTTCTACGGCGGCGCGCTCCAGCACGACATTCGCGGCAGAGATCAAGCCACGGAGCGACAACACTATTTCGCGAGGCGACCGATGATAACCGCTCCGGGCCACCCAAACGAATTCGCATAGGGCAGGCAATGTCAGCGCGACAATTTCTGCATCGCGCAGCATTTCCTGCGCGCGATGCGTTTGCGCGGGGGCGTCGTCGACAGCGGCCCTGACAAGGATATTGGTGTCGGCCGTGATCCTCAAAGCTCACCCGCCCAGCCTTTTCGGATGACCTCGTTAATCTCCTCGATCGTCAAAGGCTTGGTGCCGGACTTGTGGAGGGAGCCGAAGAAGTCTTCGATCGAACCGGTCTTCTTCGCGGCGCGCAGCTCTGCCCGGCCGTCGGGCAGCAGATCGACCTCGACTTTGCTGCCCGGCTCGACGCCGAGGTGTTTGAGAATATCCTTCCGCAAGGTGACCTGCCCTTTGGTCGTCACCGTCAATGTGGATGTCATTGTGGTCATGGTCTTTCTCCATGTTTGAGATGTAAGGCGATATTGCCTTACCTTCAACCGCATTTCAGCCGCGCCACCGCGCAAAACGGTAGCCATCGCCGCGCCGCCGTCGCAGACTTGGGAAAACCTTCGCCAGAGCCTTGGTCCCCCGGGAGGAGCCTCCATGCAGTCATCGAGCGCCGCGCCGCAGCGTCATCTGCCGATCCGCAAGGACTGGCTGGCCGCGACCCAGGAAAAGGCGCTGGAGCCCGACCGGCCGATCATCGACCCGCACCACCATCTGTGGGACCGGCCGGGCAACCGCTACCTGCTGCACGACCTCGTCGAGGACACCTCATCGGGCCACAACATCCGCGCCACGGTCTTCCTCGAATGCCGCGAGATGTATCGCGCCGACGGCCCGCCGGAGACCCGCTCGCTCGGCGAGACCACCTTTGTCGCCGGGGTCGCGGCGATGAGCGAAAGCGGCAAATACGGCCCGACCAAGCACTGCGCGGGAATTATCGGCAATGTCGATCTGCGCGCCGTCGGCGGCCGCGCCAAGGGCATCCTCGAGCAGCACATCGTCGCCTCGGGCGAACGCTTCCGCGGCATCCGCAACGGCGCGACCTGGCACAGCGATCCGAGCCTGCGTGTTTTCACCTCGGGCTCGGGCGAAGGGCTTTACGTCGACCGCAGCTTCCGCGAGGGCTTCGCGGCTCTCGGAGCGCTCAATCTCAGCTTCGAGGCGTGGATGTTCCACACCCAGCTCGGCGATCTCGTCAGCCTCGCCGCCGCCTTTCCGGAAACCAAGATCGTCGTCAACCATATCGGCGGCGCGCTCGGCGTCGGGCCCTTTGCCGGCAAGCAGGACGAGGTGTGGGCCGAGTGGCGCACGCAGATCCAGAAGCTCGGCCAGTTCCCCAACGTCTACATGAAATTGGGCGGGCTCGGCATGCCGTCGCTTTCGGGCTTCGAGATGGGGCAGCAGGAATCCGCCCCGTCCTCCGAGCAGCTCGCCAAGGCTTGGCGGCCGACGCTCGAAGCCTGCATCGAAGCGTTCGGCCCCGACCGCTCGATGTTCGAGAGCAACTTCCCGGTCGATAAGGGGATGTGCAGCTATTCGAATTTGTGGAACGCGTTCAAGCGCGTCTCGGAGGGATACTCGAATGACGAGAAGAACGCGATGTTTCACAACACCGCGCTGAGGTTCTACCGGCTGTATTAGGAAAAAGCGCACCACCCCGGCGCTGGCCGGGGCCCATGCTTCCACCGCCCGAGCGGCGGATGAATGGGTCCCGGCCTGCGCCGGGCTGGTGCCGATGAGGAAAAAGGGAGAACGCACCCATGCCATTGCCACGCCAAGAGGTCGACGGCACCACGCCGAAATACTTGCGCGACAAATACGCAATCGTCGGGGTGGGCGAGACCACCTACACCCGCGGCTCCGGGATATCGACCCGCGCGCTCGGCACCTGGGCGGTGCGCAACGCGATCCTCGACGCCGGCCTCAAGGCCGAAGATGTCGACGGCATGCTCGACTATTCGGGCGGCAACTCGACGAGCGCCACCTTCATCGCCGGTGACTTGGGCCTCCGCCTCAACTTCTACATGGATTGCGTGGGCGGCGGCTCGTCGACCGAGGCGCTGATCGGCATCGCCATCGGCATCATGGAGGCGGGCCTCTGCAAGTGCGTCGCGATCTTCCGCTCGATGAACGGCTTCAGCCAGGTCCGCATCGGCGGCACCGGCGCGCGCTCCGCTGCGCCGATCGCCGGCGACATGCTGCACAACCGCGCCTATGGCTGGCAGAGCGCCGGGCAAAGCTTCGCGCCGACCTTTATGCGCCACATGTACGATTACGGCACGACCCCCGAGCAGGTGGCGCATGTGAAGATGTTTCACTCGCGCCACGCCTCGAACAACCCGAAGGCCTACTACAAGAAGCGCTTCACGGTCGAGGACGTGATCAACAGCCGCTTCATCTGCAAGCCGCTGCATCTGCTCGATTGCTGCGTCGAGACCGACAACGCCACCTGCGTCATCGTCACCCGCGCCGACCGCGCCAAGGACATGAAACAGCCGCTGGTGCTGATCCGCGGCGTCGTCGGGCGCTGCAACAAGCCGCGCCTCGACATGCACTACCAGCACGGCCCCATCTCGACCGTCGCCGGACATTACGCCAAGGAAATTCTGTGGCCGAATTCGGGGGTCGGGCCCGAGGATGTCGACGTCACCGGCTCCTACGACGCCTTCACCTTCACCACCATGTTGCAGCTCGAGGATTACGGTTTCTGCAAAAAGGGCGATGGCGGGCAGTACGTGTCGGACGGCACGATCGGGCTCGGCGGCAAGCGACCCAACAACACCAGCGGCGGCCACCTCTGCGAGGGCTACACCCACGGCATGAACATGGTGATCGAGAACACCCGCCAGCTGCGCCACGATGTCGACAACTCGTGCCCGATCGGACCCGACGGCAAGCGCCGGCACACCTTCGACTACAAGGAAGGCGGCTGCCGCCAGGTGAAAGACGTGGAAATCAGCGCCAATCTCGGCTGGGCCAACCCGGCGACCGCGTCGTCGATGGTCATGCGCAAGGGCTGGTAGCAACTATTCGTCTCCCCCGCGCAAGGGGGGCCCAGGGCGAGCGACAATGCGGTCGCCCCCGGGTTCCCGCTTTCGCGGGAAAGACGGGGAGATGAGGAGAGACAAAGCAATGGCCACGATCGACGGCGAATATATGGGCATGGGGCTGCGGATCGACGATCTCGATGTCGAGAATGTCGAGTACTTCAAGCATTGCGCCGCGCACGATTTCCACTTGCAGCAATGCAACGATTGCAAACGGCTGCGCTACCCGCCGACCACGGCGTGCCCGTGGTGCATGAGCCGCGAGTCGACCTGGCACAAGGTCGAGGGCAAGGGCGCGGTGCATTCCTACACCGAGGTGCACCACGCAATTCAACCCGCGTTCCGCGGCAAGACGCCCTATATGGTGCTGCTGGTCGACCTCGACACGCAAAAGGGCGAACCCACCCCAGACGAGGCGCTGCGCGTCATCGGCAATCTCTGCACCCCGGACGGCCAGCTCGCGCCCGCGGACGTGGTGAAAAAGGTCGGCGTCGGCACCCGCGTGCGCATGGTGTTCAGCGACGTCTCCGCCGGCATCGCGCTGCCGCAATGGACGATCGACGAGACCGCCCAGCAGCCCGCCAAGCCCTGGCGCTACGCTCAGGAATAGCCTCAACCCTCACCCATCGGACGCTGCCGCGTCCGGTCCCCCTCTCCCGCAATGCGGGAGAGGGTAAGCGCAACCGCACCGCCTTTACCCCTCTCCCGTACCACGGGAGAGGGTGGCTCCGGGCGCAGCCCGGAGACGGGTGAGGGTTACGGCGCCGCGTGACGCGGCCGCACCAACAACCCCGTACCAAGCACCGCGAGCCCGCCGAGGATCGCGAAGGCCGGCACCACGGTTCCAGCGAGCGCGGCGATCGTGCTGAACAGCGTTGGCCCACCCAACGCGCCGAAAAACGTGATGCCGATGATCCCGGCGCTGGCTTCGGGCACCAGCTCAGGCGGCACGTGGCGCACTGCCTCGGCGATGCCGATCCCCGACCAGCAGAACGCCGACACCCCGAACAGCGCCGCGAGCAGCGTCACGTCGAGCCCCGACCACCCGGCTCCGAGGAAACACGCGGCGATCGCGGCCGCGCTCATCATCGCGCCCATCGCGGCGAGGATCGGCCGCGAGCCGATCTTGTCGGCGAGCGTGCCCCACGGCACGCGCAGCACCACCCCGACCACCAGCGCCACCGACATCGCCCGCCCCGCCGCCGCGGTCGACCAGCCGACATGCGCGAGCACCGTCGGGAACATCGCGACAAAGCTGAACTGCAGCGAGCCGAACGCGAAAGCCGCGACGGTTACCGAACGGATGCCGGGGTTTTCCACAATGAGCCGTGCCGGCAGCCAGAATTTGGCGGACAGGTCGCGGTCATGGCTCGGGCCGTCATCGTCGATTTGCGCCCGCCATGGCTGGATCAGCACGCTCAGCACCAGGCACAGCACGCCCAGCACGGCGATCGCGCCACGCCAGCCCAGCCACGCCGCCGCGAGCGGCGTCGCGAGGCCGGCGAGCGTGCCGCCGATCGGCACTGCCGTTTGCTTGAACGAAAAGACCCGCGAGCGCAGCTGCGGCGGCGTGTATCGCACGAGCAGCACGGTGCTCGCCGGGTTCATCGGCCCATAGGCCAAGCCGAGCATGATGCCGCTCACCGCGAAGACCGCCGGAAACGCCGGCAGCAACGCGAACAGCGCCGCGGCCACCATCACCAGCATCCCCTGGTGCAGCCGGATGCCGCCCCAGCGGCGGAACAGGCGCGGCGTCGCGAACGAGCTCAGCGCCGCGAACCCGTAAATCAGCGCCGAATAATACCCGACCCAATAGGCCGGCACGCCGACCGCCGGGGCGATCGCGCTCGCCAGCACCGGCACGGTCAGCGACGACATGACGATCGCCACCTGCACCGCCACGGTCGACGCGACGACCCGATTCAGCAGCGTTTTCTGGCGGGATGTGTCGAGCGGTTGGCTGAGGTCCACGATTTCGCGTTCGCCGAGCACCGGCGTGAGGTCAGCAATACCGACTCTCGTGCAGCGCGACCAACGCATCCGTTGCAGCGCAGCATCGACAACGTTGTCCTTGCGAGGAGCGCGCGGCGCGACGCGGCAATCTCCAGCCGTGGAAAGCAAGACGGAAGGAGATTGCTTCCCCCGATCAGGTCCGGGGTCGCAACGACGGATTCGTTGCCGCGCCTCTCGCGTCGGCTATAGTCGGCCGACGACACCGCGCTGAGGGAGGATCGGATGCGCTGGCTCCGCTACGAGGCGAACGGACAGGAATCCTACGGCATCATCGAGGGCGACGAGGTCGTCGCCGTGACCGGCGACCCGTTCGCCGGCTACGAGATGACTCGCACCAAGCACCGGCTGCGCGACGTCAAATATCTCGTGCCGGTGATTCCGAAGACCTTCTACGCGGCCGGGCTCAACTACGTCGAGCACATCACCGAGATGGCCGCGAAGCGCGGCGAGAAGCCCAACATTCCGCCCGCCGCGGATGTCGGCTATCGCGCCAACAACGCGCTGATCGCGCACAACGAAAACATCGTCATCCCGCACGACGCCGGCGAGCTGGTGCAGTACGAGGGTGAGCTTGTCGCGGTGATCGGCACCAAGGCGAAGTATCTTTCCGAGAGCGAGGCTCTCTCCTGCGTGCTCGGCTGGACGATCGGCAACGACATGAGCGAGCGCACCTGGCAGCGCCAGGACCGCACGCTGTGGCGCGCCAAGAACACCGACACGTTCAAGCCGATGGGGCCGTGGATCGAGACCGATTTCGACCTCGAGGCGGCGCGCACCATCGTCCGGGTCAACGGCGAGGTAACCGACAATTTCCAGACCAACCACATGCTCTACGGCGTCGCCACCTTTATCAGCCGCATGTCGCAATACCTGACCCTGTGGCCGGGCGACGTGGTGTGGATGGGCACCGAGGGCTCGCCGCGCAACCTGAAGCACGGCGATGTCTGCGAGATCGAGATCACCGGCATCGGCATCCTGCGCAACCCGCTGGTGAAGGAAAAGCGCTAGCCGCTTGGCCATACGCTAACCTCGTCTTTCCCGCGAAGGCGGGAACCCAGTGCGGGCGACGGGACAGTCGCCTCTGGGCCCCCGCCTGCGCGGGGGCGACGAAAGAGTAGGAACAACAATGAGCCTTTCCCTCTTCGACCTCACCGGCAAAGTCGCGGTCATCACCGGCTCATCGCGCGGCATCGGCCGGGCGATGGCCGAGATTTTCGCCGAGGCCGGCGCCAAGGTGGTGATTTCCGCCCGCAATCTCGAGCCGTGCCAGGAGGTCGTCGCCGCGATCAAGGCGAAGGGCGGCGAGGCCACCGCCATCACCTGCCGCATCTCCGACAAGGCGCAGTGCGAGAACCTGATCGCCGAGACCGAGGAGGCCTACGGCAAGGTCGACATCCTGGTCTGCAACGCCGCGATCAACCCGCATCACGGCCCGATCGACGGCCTCAGCGACGAGGCGTTCGAGCGGATGATGGCCAACAACGTGCAGTCGAATTTCTGGCTGTCGAAAGCGGTCAAGCCAGGGATGGTCGAGCGCCAGGACGGCTCGATCATCTTCATCATCTCGGTCGCGGCGCTGCACGCCTCGCTCGAACTGCCGATGTACGGCATCACCAAGCTCGCCGACTATGCACTCGCGCGAAACCTCGCCGCCGCCTGGGGACGGGACGGCATCCGCGTCAACTGCATCGCGCCGGGGCTGGTGGTGACGCAGTTCGCCCGCGTACTTTACGAAGACCCCGCCCGCCGCGCCGCCCGCGAGGCGGCCACCCCGCTGGGTCGCCTCGGCCAGCCCGAGGACATCGCTGGCCCGGCCTTGCTGCTCGCCTCACAAGCCGGCGCCTTCATCACCGGGCAGATCATCACCGTCGACGGCGGCACCTCAATCCAGGCGCGGTAGGTTTTCAAAAGAAGCCATCCCGGCGGAGGCCGGGACCCATTTATCTCTCGAACGGCTGAAAGGTGGGCCCCGGCCTGCGCCGGGGTGGTCGCAGAGGGGCGTCTTACAGCATCCCCAGCGTGGTGCGGCCCTTGGGCGGGGGGAAAGCCATATCGAGTTCGGCGATATCCTGGTCGGTGAGCTTCAAATCGAGCGCGCCGAAATTCTCACGCACATGGTCTTTGTTGCCGGCCTTGGGGATGACGATCATCCCGTCGCGCGTCAAGAGCCAGGCAAGCGCCACCTGCGCCGGGGTTGCCCCCGCGTGCCGCGCGGCGACCTCAGACAGCGCCTTTTCGCCGAGCATGCGGCCCTGCTCGATCGGCGAATAAGCCATGATCGAGACGTTGCGCTGGCGGCACCAGGGGATGACTTCCCATTCCGGCCCGCGCCGGGTCAGGTTGTAGAGGATCTGGTTGGAGGCGACCGCCTCGCCCCCGCTCCCGACCCATTCCTCCATGTCGCGCCGGTCGAAATTGCTGACCCCGTGATAGCGGATCTTGCCTTGCTGCTTGAGCTTGTCGAACGCGGCGAGCGTCTCGGGAAAGGGGTGCGAGCCGCGCCAATGCAGCAGATAGAGGTCGATATGGTCGGTCTTGAGACGCCGCAGGCTGCGCTCGCAGGCGTCGATCGTGCCGCGCTGCGAGCCGTTATAAGGCAGCACCTTGCTGACGATAAAGAGCTTGTCGCGGCGTCCCTGCGCGGCCTCGGCGACGATCTCCTCGGCGACGCCGTTGCCGTACATCTCCGCGGTGTCGATCAGCGTGACGCCGAGATCGATGCCGAGCTTCAGCGCCGCCGCCTCGTCGGCGAAGCGGCTGCGCGTCTCGCCCATGTGCCAAGTGCCCTGGCCGTAGGCCGGAACCTCCGCGCCGTCGGGGAAAATGATCTGCGGGATGTCCGTCATCGCCTTTCTCCTTGGCGGCGCAGGAACACCAATCTTGCCGCACCGTAGCGGCGCTCGTCGATCATGGCGAACCCCTCCGGCGCGGAAAAGGGTTCCTTTGCCGCAAGCTCGACGATTACCAAGGCGTGGGCCGCGAGCCAGCCCATGCCGGCGAGGGCCGCGAGCGCCGGCGCCGCTAGCCCGCTGCGGTAGGGCGGATCGAGAAAGGCAAGCGCCGCGGCAAAGGGTGCGCGCGGCGGCCGCGTCGCGTCGCCGGCGATGATGTCGGCGGCGTCCTCCTCGTCGAGCGCCGCGAGGTTGCGCCTGAGCGCGCCGAGCGCCGCCCGGTCGGTCTCGATAAAGGCAGCGCGCGCCGCCCCGCGCGACAACGCCTCGAGGCCGAGCGCGCCGGTGCCGGCGAACGCGTCGAGCACATTCGCGTCGGCGAAGGGCTGGCCGGCGGCGGCGAAATCGCCATGCGACAGGATGTTGAACAGCGCCTCGCGCGCGCGATCGCTGGTCGGCCGCACCTGATCGCCGGGCGGCGCGACCAGCCTACGCCCGCGATGCCTGCCGCCGACGATGCGCATGGGATTGGGACGGAACGTAAAGTTTATCGACGATGCCGTACCGCAAGATCGGACAAGGTTCGTAACGCCGCGATCAGGGTATCAAGCAGAACTGGCTCGACCGCGAGGCCCAGTTCGCCATGCGCGACGGTGTTTCGAACCGTAGCAGCCTTGCGGATCACGTCCGCCTCGCTCGGCGTCAACAGGCCCTCGGTAGCCAAGATTTCAACGAGTTTGGCCGGGGGCTGTACCCGTTCAAGTTGCTTGGGCAGTAAGTCTCGTGCTAGCGCTTCCAGCACCGACCAGCCCATGACTAATGCCGCGGCGAGATGGCCCGCCTCTCTCAGTTGGCGAAGCTCGGAAATGGACTGTTCGATGACCGTTGACGTCGGCTTTTCTACTGTGCCGCCAGGCGAACGAGGCGGCGCATAAAAAACGCGAAATTCCCATTCGGGATGTCCCACGAACAATTCCGTACTCAACCCCGAACGGTGGCCGGAGGCTTCCATCTCCGAGCCTTTTACTTCGATGGCAATTTTCTTGCCTGAGCGGACTGCAATGGCGTCAGGACGAGCTGCCTTCAGGAATGCAGGAAGCACCGACGGCGAAGGGTGCAGAAGCACATCGAACCCCTCAGCTTCATAGCCGGCGAGCACCGTCTCAAGTATGTCGGATTCACGCGCCGCTAACCGGGGCATCAGGTGAGATCCTCAAAAGGGTCGTCGGATAGCCGGATATAGAGGGTCGGCTTGGGTTTTCCAATTGCCTCAGCCAAAGTCGCAGATGGTGATTTGAACTCGAAAACATTTCCTGGCTCAAATTTCTGCACAAGTACGCGATGCAATTGGTGATCGCTGGCATAGATCACCCGGCCCAGCGCATCCAAGATGGGTTTAACGATGTTGTCGATATCGCCTTGCAGCGGTGCGGCAGGAAAATAGAACAAAGTGATGGCCAGGGGAGTCAAGGTTAGGAAATAGCCTGCTGGTGCGGCTTGCCGCGCGGCCTGAGCGACACGCGTCTTCCATTCGGTCAGGGAAGAGCGGCGTTTGGCCTGAAGGGAAACGGCCGTCCCTTCCACCGTAAACTCCAGCGGAAATTTTAAGGCAACGCTCATAAGGTGGGAGCGGAACGCTTATGTCTCGCAGCCCGTGGCTGTCGGCTCGACCCCAGCTGCTCTTCCAGCACCTTTTTCGGCACCTCCTCGATCGCGCCGCGTTCGAGCCGGCCAAGCTGGAACGGGCCGTAGGACAGCCGGATGAGCCGGGTGACGGAGTAGCCCAGGTGTTCGAGCACGCGCCGCACCTCGCGGTTTTTGCCCTCGCGCAGGGACATCGCCAGCCAGGCGTTCGACCCCTGCTGGCGTTCCAGTTGGGCGCGGATCGCGCCGTAGGCGACGCCGTCGATCGTCACGCCTTTTTCGAGCGCCGCGAGCCGCGCCGGCTCGACGATGCCGTGCACCCGCACCTTATAGCGCCGCAGCCACCCGGTGGCCGGCAGTTCGAGCCGGCGGGCCAGCGCGCCGTCATTGGTGAGCAGCAGCAGCCCTTCCGAATTGAGGTCGAGCCGGCCGATCGAGACCAGCCGCGGCAATTCCTTGGGCAGCGCGGCGAATACCGTGGCGCGGCCTTTCTCGTCGCGATGCGTGGTCACCAGCCCCGCCGGCTTGTGATAGCGCCACAGCCGCGCACGTTGCTTCTCGGGCAGCGGCGCGCCGTCGACCCGGATATCGTCATTGTCGCCGACATTGACCGCGGGGGTGGTCAGCACCGCGCCGTTGACCGAAACCCGGCCCCCGGCAATCCAGCGCTCGGCGTCACGCCGCGAGCACAGCCCGGCGCGGGCGAGAACTTTGGCGATGCGTTGCGGGGCGGTCTCGTTGGCGGTTTCTTGTGGCATGCTGTCAGCACATAGCGAGAGGCAACCGCCGCGGCAATGACCAAGCGTGCCGAGACACCGATGACCCTGGCCTTTGCCGAGGCCGAGAAGGCCGGCTGGCGCGGCGAGGTGCCGGTCGGCGCGGTGCTCGTTGGGCCGGATGGCGCGATCATCGCCGCTGCCGGCAACGAGGTCGAGGCCGGCAACGACCCGACCGCGCATGCGGAAATGGTCGTGCTGCGCGCCGGCGCGGCCGCACTCGGGCAGAAGCAGCTCGACGGCTGCGATCTCCATGTGACTCTGGAGCCATGCCCGATGTGCGCCGCGGCGATCGCGCTGGCGCGCATCCGCCGGCTCTATTTCGGCGCCTACGACCCGAAATCGGGCGGCGTCGAGCACGGCGCCCGCATCTTCGACCAGCCGAGCTGCCATCACCGGCCGGAAGTCTATGGCGGCATCGACGAGCGCCGCGCCGGCGCACTGCTGCGGGCATTCTTTAAGGAGCGGCGGTCATGATCCACCAGGGCTCGTCGGACAAGGCTCGTCATGCTATCTTGCGCCTCTGCCTATAGCCGCAGAAGTCGGCAGACTTCTGGCTGTTCAATCGCCAGCGCGACGATGCGATCAACCTGTGCTCCGTTAGGAACGCGCTTATGGTCTTCGCGCCACGCCGCCTCCTGGGCGAAACGTATGAGATATGGACCGGCGATGCGGTGATGGTGGCCTATCTCGCCCCGCCGCATCCGGGAGAAGAAGCCTTTGGCATTATTCGTATAGGCTTGAGCCTCGTCGCGGAGACCATTGGCTTTCTGGTGATTGACCCGCCGAGGCTTTAACAAACGCGTAGCACGTTCCACCCGCCGCCTCGTTCACGTACAGCACGGTTTCCGGTGCGCCCTTCGTGCGAATGAAGGTCAGCGCGTCCATCTCGTCGCGGAACATTGGCAAGCGCAGCTTCAAACCGAGACGCTAGCGGCGCTGAACATCCGTTGCAATTGAGATTGACTCGCAACTGCGGCCGCCGTTTTATGGCCACCGACCAGTGAGAATGATTATCGATATCGTTTAGCCGTTAGGTTGCGGAGGACATCGGGCAATGGCCGTTGCCAGGCAGTCGGACGGCCGGGTTATTCCCGGCAAACCCTCGAAATCGCGGCGCTGCGGCATTGGCGCTGCGGCCTCGCTCGGCGCGCTCGCCGCGGTGGGTTTGTGGGCCGGGCCGGCCCTCGCGGCGCCGCCGCAAATCCGGGTTCCGACCGAGGAACAGCTTCAGCCCGGGGAAACCCCTTCGACGGTCGAAGGTCCGGATTTCATCAGCGGCCTGGCGCGGACCAACTTCCTGCTCGGCAATATGGGCGGGTTGCGGCCGTTCCTCAGCCAGTACGGCATCTCCTTCGCGCTGCAGGAGACGAGCGAGGTGCTCGGCAACGTCACCGGCGGGATTCACAAAGGCTTTGACTATGACGGGCTGACGCAAATGCTGCTGCAGCTCGACACCAACCGCGCCTTCGGCTGGTACGGCGGCGCCTTCAATGCGAGCGCGCTGCAAATCCACGGCCGCAATCTCAGTGCCGACAATCTCGGCACGTTGCAGACTGCGAGCGGCATCGAGGCAGATCGCTCCACGCGCCTCTGGGAAGTGTGGTACGACCAGAAATTCCTCGACGAGGATCGCGGCGACATCAGGGTCGGCCAGCAGAGTCTCGACCAGGAATTCATCGTCAGCCAGAACGCGTCGTATTTCGTCAACACGATGTTCGGCTGGCCGATGGTGCCGTCGGCCGATCTGCCGGGCGGCGGCCCCGCCTATCCGCTGTCGGCGCTCGGCGTGCGCGGCAAATGGCGGCCGGTCGACCCGCTGACCTTTCTTGTCGGCGTGTTCAACGGCAGCCCGGTCAAGAACGGCGTCGGCGGCGATCCGCAGCTGGCCAATTCGTCGGGCGCCAGCTTTCCGACCAATGGCGGCGCCCTCGTCATCGCCGAAATGCAATACAGCTACCCCGCGCTCGGCAGCATGATCTACGCCGACCAGAGCCAGCCGCTGGCGCGCGTCTACAAGCTCGGCTTCTGGTACGACACCGAGCATTTCAACGATTTGCGCTTCGACAATACCGGTCTGTCGCTGGCCAACCCGGCGACCACCGGCATCCCGCAGCAGCATCGCGGCGACTACAGCATCTATGCCGTCGCCGACCAGCTAGTCTGGGTCGATCCGAAGGAATCCGACCGCACCATCAACCTCTTCGCGCGCGCCATGGGCACGCCCGAGGAAGACCGCAGCCTGATCGATTTCAGCCTCAACGCCGGGATGATTTTCCACGAACCGTTCCTGAACCGCGACGACGACACGTTCGGCGTCGGCATGGGTTTCGCCAAGGTCAGCAGCCGGGCGGCTGCGCTCGACCAGGACACGCAATCCCTCACCGGCGCGTTCACCCCGACGCGGACCAACGAGGCCTTCGTCGAGGTCATCTACCAGTATGCCGTCGCGCCCTGGCTCATGCTTCAGCCCGACTTCCAGTATGTGTTCAACCCGGGCGGCGGGATCGCGAATGCGAGCGGGACGGCGCGGGTCAAGGACGAAGCCGTGCTGGGCGTCCGCACCAACATCCTGTTCTGAGGCGCGTGCGATTGTCGCTACCGGCTCGACGCGCTTGACGCGACTGCGAATGATTCTTAGCGTGAATGACACTCATTCGCAGCATTGCGCCTGGGGGAGAATGACGATGACCCGGTTGATGCGATTGGTCCCCCTTTTTGGCCTTGCCGCCCTCATCGCGAGCGCGGTGGCGCCGAACCTCGCGCGAGCGGACTCCCAAGGTCTGCTCGAGACGATCCACAAGCACATCACCCGCACCTCGACCGTGACCGATAACGGCGACCTGAACCCTTATGCGGTGGTGGTGGCGCCGGTCGCGGCCGGCAAAATCCAGCAGGGCGACGTATTGGTCGACAATTTCAACAACCTGTCGAACCTGCAGGGCACCGGGACAACAATCGTCGATTACAGCCCATCGACGCACAAGACCTTCACCTTCGCCAAGCTGGCGCAGAACCTCGCGCAATGCCCCGGCGGAGTCGGCATGACCACGGCGATGACCATGCTGAAAAGCGGCTGGATCATTGTCGGCAGCACGCCGAGCAAGGACGGCACGACTGGCACCAAGGGACCCGGCTGCCTTCTCGTCTTCGACAGCAACGGCAATCTGGCCACGGTTTGGGCCGGCCCCAATATCAATGGCCCCTGGGGCAACATGGCGGTGATCGACCGCGGCTCGACCGCGACGCTGTTTGTCAGCATGGCCGGGTTCGGTATTCAGGCGCCCAGCGTGCGCGACCCGGCGACAGGCTTTCCGGTAACGGTCAATAAGCAGACCGTGCTGCGCATCGACCTGTCGATCCCGGCGGGCGGCCAACCGACCATCACCGGGCAGACCGTTATCGCCAGCGGGCTCAGCGCGCGCGCCGACCGCGACGTGTTCCTGATCGGGCCGACCGGGCTGGCGCTCGCCGCGGACGGCACGACGCTTTACGTGTCGGACGCGGTCAACAATCGGATCATCGCCATCCCCGACGCGACGACGCGGCGCGACAGCGCCGGCACCGGCCGCGTCGTCACCAAAGACGGCCTCTTGCTGCGCCCGCTGGCGCTGGCGATGACGCCCGAGGGCCATCTCCTCGCCTGCAATGCCAGGAACGGCCAGCTCGTCGAGATCGACCCGGCGACCGGAAAACAAATCTACGCACAGTGGATCGACACGAACCCGGCGCAGTCGCCACCCGGCAACGGCGATTTGTTCGGCCTCGCGATGACGCCCGACGGCAGGGGCTTCTATTACGTCGAGGACGATGTGAACACGCTGATGGAGGCACAACGATGACGGGGAGGCGCGGCGGGCAAGATAGCGCCCCAGATGGCGCCACTGGGGCGACCCGCCGCGGCTTTTTCACCCGCGTCGCGGGGCTGGCCGCCGCCGGCGCGGCGCTGACCGCGGAAGCCCGCGCGCCCGCCCTCGCCAAGACCGATCCGGCGGCGCCGATGCCGGACGCGCAGATCGAGCCGTTCTGGGGCAAGAACCAGGGCGGCATCGTGACCCCATCGCAGGGCTACACCTATTTCGCCGCGCTCGATCTGACCACCGAGAAGCGCGACGATGTCGTTGCCGCGCTCAAGGCCTGGACCAATGCGGCGGCCCGGCTCGCCGGCGGCAAGCCGATCGACGCCTTTTCGCGTACCGAGCTCGCCTATAATTACGACACCTCCACCATCACCGTGACGACGACCAGCAGCGAGCCGACGCCGACGGCGGTGTCGCTCTCCGACAGCGGCGAGGCCGAGGACCTGCTGTCGGCGCGCCTGACGCTTACCTTCGGCTTTGGCGCCGGCCTCTTCGAGAAGGACGGCAAGGACCGCTACGGCCTCGCGAAGCGCCGCCCCGAGGCGCTGATCGACCTGCCGCATTTCGCCGGCGACGAGTTGGCTTCCGACCATACCGGCGGCGACCTCTCGATCCAGGCCTGCGCCGACGACCCGCAGGTCGCGTTCCACGCGGTGCGGCAGCTCATTCGCCTCGCCGACGATATCGCGCAGGTCCGCTGGGCGCAGACCGGGTTCCTGCCGAAAATCGCGCCGGGCGCGACGCCGCGCAATCTGATGGGGTTCCGCGACGGCACCAACAACCCGCCGATCAGCGATGCGGCGGCGATGGAAAAATTCATCTGGGTCGGCGACGAAGGTCCCGACTGGATGAACGGCGGCAGCTACATGGTTGTCCGGCGCATCCGCATGGCGCTTGAGCATTGGGACAAGAGCAAGCTCGACCTGCAGGAGCAGACCTTCGGGCGGCACAAGGTCAGCGGCGCACCGCTCGGCATGAAGAATGAGAAGGATGCCCTCGATCTCGACGCCACCGACAAGGACGGCAATTACGTCATCGCCGAGAATGCGCATGTCCGGCTCGCCGCCGCGGCAAACAACGACGGCACGCAAATCCTCCGCCGCGCCTATTCCTACAATGACGGCGTCAATGTTACCGCCGAGCGCTGGCCGCCTTGGCGGCAGGGTATCGAATACGACGCCGGACTGTTCTTCATCTGCTACCAGCGCGACCCGCGCACCGGCTTCGTCAAGCTGTTCGAAAAGATGGCAAAGCTCGACATGCTGAACCAGTTCGTGACGCATGTCGGCGGCGGCCTGTTCGCGATCCCCGCTGGCGCGGCGCAGGGCGAATTCACCGGCCAGCGCCTGTTCGTGACCTGACGTTCCCCTTCCCGTGTTCATGGGTTCCGGGCCCGACCCTCGGGTCGCCCCGGAATGACGGGCAGGCAATCTAAGCCGGCGGCAGCTCGAACAGGCGCTGCATCTTGGAGAAGCCGCGCAGCTCGAAATGACCGATCTCCCACATGGGGCGGCTTAGCGTTTCGGCAAACGTTTCCGACATGATGAGCGAGCGGTCGAGCTCGCGGCATAGCCGCTCGATACGCGCGGTCAGGTTCACATCCGGACCGATCACGGTGAAATCGAGCCGGTTGCCGGAGCCGATATTGCCGTAGCTGACCGTGCCGTAATGCAGCGCTACGCCGGCCTGGAGCGGTGTTCCGGGCTGCTTCTTGTTGCGCTCGGCGAGCGCGTCGAGCCCCGCCCGCGCCGCCGCCAGCGCGTCGCTGCACGCATCGGCGGCGCTGCGCTCCGGGCCGTGATTGAAGATCGCGAGCACCCCGTCGCCCATGATCTCGACGACCTCGCCGCCATACTGCTGCACCGGCGGCATCACGCAGTCGAAATAGTTGTTGAGCAGGCGCAACACCGCGCGTGGGTTCAATTGATCGGACAAGGCGGTGAAGTCGCGCAGATCGAACAGCGTCAAAGCCGCGGTGATCTCGCGCACGTCGCCGCGCCGCACCTGGCCGTCGAGGATCAGCCGACCGGCTTCCTCGCCGACATAGGTCGACAGCATCGCTTTGACGAAGCGGAACATTGCCTTCGACTCGGCGACGGTGGCGTAACCCGCCATCAGATCGTGGATGAACTGCATCTCGGGCGGCGTGAAACCGCCGGGACGCTTGGTCGCCCAGGAGAAGGCACTGATGAGCCCGACCCCGTAGATCAACGGCTCCATCACGTAATGCGTATAGCCCTGCTCGCGCAGCTCTTCGAGCACCGGAAACGGCAGGAGGTTGTTGCCCTCGAGATGCCAGTTGAGGCTTTGCCCCTCCTCGACCACGAGGCGCACCGGGCTTTCGATATAGGTCGCGGTCTTTTCGATGCCGTGGTCGAGGAATTTCTCGTCCATCGGCCGATCCGAGAACCAGATGCGTGAGACGCCGCGATATTGCGGGTGGAACGCGCGCTGGTGCAGCGAGACGCGGTCGATCGGGATGCCGGCGGCGGCGACCCTCTCGCAGAAGCCTTCGAGCAGCTCCTTGTTGCCGGGCAGAAAGCGCGCCTCGCGGATGAGCCAGGTGGTGATCTCGGCGGCTGCGTCAGCCGGCGGCGCGAGGGGTGCGTCCACAACTTCGTCCAGGGGCATCGGCCGGTACTCGCTCGGGGCGCGCATTATGTCGGGTGCCGAACGCCGCGCGGCAACCTTTGCTCACGCAACGCTGAATTTCGTGAGCGCCGCACGGTCGATATCGATGCCAAGCCCCGGCCGGTCGGGGATCGCGACCCAGCCGTCTTTCTGCACGATCGGCTCGCTGACGACCGCGAAGCGGATCGGATGCTCCGACTGGTCGAATTCGAGCAGCGGCTCGATCGGGTGCAGCCCCGGCGGGTTGTGCGGCAGCGCGGCGATCAGCTGCAGCGAGGCGGCGAACGCGACCGCGGTGCCCCAGACATGCGGGTTCACCCGCACACCGAACGCGTTCGCCATGTCGGCGATCTTCTTGGTCTCGGAAATGCCGCCCGCCGCGGCGATGTCGGGCTGCAGGATATCGACCAGCCGCCCGGTGATCAGCGGCCGGAAACCCCAGCGGGTGAACTCGGCCTCGCCGCCGGCGATCGGGATGCCGAGCGCCGCCTTGACCTCGCGGTATCCGGCAAGGTCCTCGGGCGGCACCGGCTCCTCGAACCAGGCAATGTCGAGCGGCTCGATCTGCCTGCCGAGCCGGATCGCGCCCAGCGCGTCATAGGCGTGGTTGGCGTCGACCATGATGCGGATGCCGGGACCGACGGCGCGGCGCACCGTCTCGCACAGCCGCACGTCACTTTCCATGCCGAAGCCGAGCTTGAGCTTGATCGCGGTGAACCCGGCGGCGACGCGCTGATGCGCCTCCTCGACCAGGTAATCGAGCGGGTCGCCGTGACGCTTGCGATAGAAGCCGGTCGCGTAGGCTTCGACCTTGTCGCGCAGCCGTCCGCCGAGCAGCCGGCCGACCGACACGCCGAAATGGCGGGCCTTCAAATCCCACAGCGCGATGTCGATCGCCGACAGCGCCTCGATCGCAAGGCCCTTCTGGCCGTGATCGCGCAGCCGGTTGTACATCCCCTGCCAGTGCCGCTCGATGGCCAACGCGTCCTCGCCGATCAGCAGCGGCTTGTAGTAGTCGACGATCGGCGCGGTCAGCCGCGCCGGGCCGAACGCTTCGCCCCAGCCGCTATTGCCGTCCTCGCCGACGATCTCGACCAGACAGGCGCCGCGCCGCTCGTACCAGGCTTGCGAGTACGCGAAAGGCTCGGCCAGCGCCGTGTCGAGCACGTAAGTCTTGATGTCGCGGATTTTCATGTTCGTCAGCGGCGCAGGGGTTCGTAGACCATCCCGACCATCAGCCGGTCGACATGCTCGCCATCGCTGGACAGGGGCAGGATGATTGCCTCATAGCGCTGCATTCTGTCGTCGAGCATCCGGTCGGCGAGCGCGTGCAACGGCGCCTTGGTGCGCACCACCTTGCGAAAGCTGCGGGTCGATAGATCGCGAAATTCCGGCGCCGGCATCTCGTCGAGCATCTTGCCGGTCAGTTCGAAATTCGTGCGTTCGGCGAGGTTGGTGCCGTGCAGCCGGATGCGGAAACGCGGCGGCGTTCCCTCGAGAACATCGGCAAGGATGACATCGCCTATCGCGAAGCGGATGTCGATCGGGTCGAGCTCGGCGCGCGACGGCATCGGGCGGTCGCCGCGCTTGCCGTTCCAGTAGTCGTAAAGTTGCCGCAGCTTCGGGTGCCTGATGGCCTCCATCGCCGCATCTTATAGACTCTACTCGGCGGCCTCCAGCCGGCGTCGCTCGCCGCGCAGCTCGGCGACCCGCGCCTGGGTATAGAGATCGGTCCAATTGCTGAGCGAGAAATCGGTGACCTTGCGCGGGTCGTAGGGCCGCTCGGCGATCACGATTTCGCGACCGGCGATGTAGACGCCGCGCAACCGGGTCTTGTCCAGCAGGATGCCGATGTCGGCAAGCGGCGAGCCGTCCCACGCGACAAAGTCGGCGAAGCGGCCCTCTTCCAGCACGCCGATCTCGTCGCCGTACATCATGAAACGGGCGTTGGTCTGCGTCGCCGCGCGCAGCGCGCCGGCCTTGGAGAAGCCGAGATCCTCGACAAAGAGCTGCAACTCGCGAGCGTGCCACTCGCCGTACGGCGTCACCGCGAACCCGGTATCGGTGCCGGTCAGGAACGGGATGCCGGCCTTGACCGCCTTCTTGAGGTTGGCGCAGCCGGTCTTGTAGCGCGCCACGGTGGCCTCGATGCGGCCCTTTTGCCCGGCCGGCTCGAAGGGCTGGGTGAACTCGATGACGTTTTTCGGCTGGGTCAGGGTCGGGCACAGCATGCTGCCCGATTTCTTCATCGCCGCGATGCACTCGGCGTCGCTGAAGAAGCCGTGGAAAATGAGGTCCATCCCGGCGCGCGCCGAATAGAGCGTCGCCTCGCGGCCGACCGCGTGCGCCACCGCCTTTTTGCCTTGGCGGTGCGTCTCGCGCACCATCGCGTCGGTCTCTTCCTGCGTGAAGGCGGCGATCAACTCGCCGTCAGGCCGGCGCTGGATGCCGTCCATCGCGATCTTGATGCAATCGACGCCGTTCTTGACCTGCTTGCGGATTTCCTGGATCGCCGCGTCGATCGAGTGAACGAGCTTGCCGATCGAGGTCTCGGGCGCGCCGATCCAGGTCGGGTACCAGTCGGTGAGGCCCTGGTGGGTCGTGAGATACGGCCCGGCCGCCATGACGCGCGGCCCGTCGAACAGCCCGGCATTGATCGCGTTGCGGATCGAGAGGCTGATCTGGCCGGCATCCCCCGGCGAGCAGATCGCGGTATAGCCGGCCGCCGCGACCTTCTGCGCGAAAAACATGCCGCGCAGCGCGCGGAATTCGAGCGGGCTGTAAAGGTCGATATCCTCCTCGGTCTTGGCGTTGCCGTAGGCGAGGTGGGTGTGCACGTCGATGAGGCCCGGCATCACGAAATGCCGCGAATGGTCGATCACCCGGTCGTGTTCGCCGCGCTTCGGCGCGCCTTTTTCGGGCCCCGCATAACCGAGCCGCCCGTCCGCGTCGTAGACCAGCGCGGCATTCTTGATCGTCTCGTCATCCTGCCCGGTAAACAACTGGCCGCAACGGACAAAGGTCTTCATCGGGCTACTCCTTTTAGGAGGGAAACTGCGCCACCCCCACCCCAACCCTCCCCCATCCAGGGGAGGGAATGCGTTGCCGCGGGTCTCAGCCCTCACCCTCCCCCTCGAGGGGGAGGGTGAGGTAGGGGTGACGGTTACGCTCTTACCGCACCGCGTGGTGCATGAACTTCTCCGGCGGCGGGCCGCCCCACGGGCCGGCGAGGTCCTCGCGGCTGATCAGGTTCGGGGGAATGCTGGCGTTGAGCACGTCGGTATCGGCCCAATGCTCGTGCACGCGGCTCCACGGATCGCCCCAGTAGTCATAGACCTGGCTGCCGAGCGAATGACGGCCGAGGCCCCAGAAATGCTCGTAGCCTTTGCCCTGCAAATGCTCGTGGCCGATCATGATGTCGTCGATGTCGGCCGCCTCGTAGCTGAGGTGGTTGAGCCCCGACTTGTCGCTGCGGATGCAGAAGAAGGCGTGGTGGTCGACAAAATCGTCGCCGCGGTCGAGCCGGTTGAACGAGCCGGTGATGTTGGTCTTGTCGCCGACATAGACCTCGTCCGAGATGCGGAAACCGAACATCTCGCGGTACCAGCCGACCGTCTTTTCATATTGCGCCGAGTGCACGACAAAATGGCCAAAGCGCTTGACGTGCGACGGGCCGCGCTGAACGCCGCGGTAGTAAAGTTCGTTGCGGCGCTGCGTCTTGTCCTCGCCGAAATTGACCTTGGGCCGATGGACCGGGATTTTCGGCAGCATCGCCATGCCGTGGACGACCTCGACCTGGAAGCCGTCCGGATCGGTCAGGCGGACGCGCTTGCCGCCGCCCGGCTCGTCGATGGTTTCGACCTTCGACGCGCCATCGACGCGGCTCAGCTTTTCGAGGTCTTGCTCGCTGCCGGCATGAAAAGCCATGCCGATGTATTTCGGGTCGCCGAGCTCGGTAACGTGGATGTGGTGCGGCGCGTCGGTGCCGCGCATGTAGAGCGCATTCTTGGTGCGCTCCGAGCGCACCATGCCGAACGCGGTGAGGAATTCTTCCTGCTTGTCGAGATCGGGCGAGCGCAGCCGCCCATAGGCGAGATCGGTGATTTTGATAACGGGCATGGCAACCTCCCCATTTAGCCGAAACAGTATAGCGAAACCGGGCGGCGCTGTGACCAGACAGTCGCGCCGCCGACTGAGGCCCGTCATAGCAACCGACCGAACATCCACCAAATCGATTGTTGATATGAGTCGCATCTATCCGGTGGATATTCACCGGCCTTAAGGCCTTGGCCGGCGGCGCGATACGAGGGCGCGGCAGAATGCCGGGGAATTGAACCGCCGATTGCGCGTTCATGGCATCATTCGACCCGACCCAAAGAGGGCACCGCCATGAAGCATCTTTACGAAAGCGTGTTTTCGGGAGCGCTGATGGCGCTGCTCGCCGCCACGCCGCTGCCGACATACGCGCAGACGACGCCGCAAGCGCCGACCCCGGCCGAGGCGCGGGCCGCGCTCAACCCGGCCCCATCGCAATTCACCAACGCGCAGCTCGACCAGATGGTGGCGCCGATCGCGCTCTACCCCGACCAGCTGCTGACCCAAGTGCTGATGGCGGCGACCTTCCCCGATCAGCTGGTCGATGCGCAGAAATGGCTGGCGGACTCACGCAACGCCTCGCTGAAAGGCGACGACCTCGCCAACGCGCTGCAGCCGCTGCCGTGGGACCCGAGCGTCAAGTCGCTCGTCGCCTTCCCGCAGCTCATCGCGATGATGACCAACCACCTCGACTGGACGCAGGCACTGGGCCAGGCGTTCGCCACCCAAGAAGTCCAGGTCTTCGCGCGCGTCCAGTTCCTGCGCGAGCGCGCGGTGAAAGCCGGGCAGCTCAAATCGACGCCGCAACTCGCGGTGCGGCACGAAGAATCGGACATCATCATCGAGCCAACCGACCCGAACGAAATCTACGTACCGGTCTACAACCCGGCCGAGGTCTACGGAACATGGCCGGACAATGACTATCCGCCGGTCTACATCCCGCCGCCGCCAGGCTTTTACAACGGGCCGATCAGTGCCGGGATCGGCTACAGCGTCGGTTTCGGCGTGGTCGCGCCGTTATGGGGTTGGGGCCACCCCGACTGGCGGCATCACCGGGTCGATATCAATCAGGGCCGTTACGAGCACATCACCAATCAGAACGACATCCGGCAAAACCACATCAACATCGAGGGCGGCGCCTGGCATCGCAGCGGGCCGGTCGCCTTGGTGCCCGAGGCGCAGCGGCCGCGTCCAACCTACCAGGGCGGCGAGGCTCCGCACGGTACGGTGCGGCCGAACGAGGCCTTCCGTCCCGGGGCGGGCCCGCGTCCGGCCGGTGAGGCCGGGCGGCCGAACGAAGCCGCACCCGGTCCGCGACCGGCTGGCGAGGCGCAACCTGGTGGGCCGCCCCCGGCCGGCGAAGCGCGGCCTGGCGGACCGCACGCGCCTGGCGGAGCCGTGCGGCCGAACGAGGCGGCGCCTGGTCCGCGTCCCGCTGGCGAGGCCGCGCATCCCGAAGAGCACGCCGCGCCGCAAGGCGGGCCGCCGCACCCCGAAGAGCACGCCGCGCCGCAAGGTGGGCCGCCGCACCCCGAAGAGCACGCCGCGCCGCAAGGTGGGCCGCCGCACCCCGAAGGGCACGCCGCGCCGCAAGGTGGGCCGCCGCACCCCGAAGGGCACGCCGCGCCGCAAGGTGGGCCGCCGCACCCCGAAGAGCGTGCCGCGCCGCAAGGCGGCCCGCCGCACCCCGAAGAGCGTGCCGCGCCGCAAGGTGGGCCGCCGCACCCCGAAGGGCACGCCGCCCCGCCGCAGGCCCCGCATCCCGAAGAGCGCGCCGCCCCGCCGCAGGCCCCGCATCCGGAAGAGCGCGCCGCCCCGCCGCAGGCCCCGCATCCCGAGGAGCATGCCGCGCCGCCGCAAGCGCCACACCCAGCGGGTCCGCCCCCGCAGGCCCCGCATCCGGAAGAACGCGCCGCGCCGCCGCCCGCACCGCATCCGGCAGGCCCGCCGCCGCAAGCCCCGCATCCCGCTGGTCCCCCGCCGCAGGCCCAGCATCCCGCGCCGCAGGGTCATCCCGCACCGGCTAAGCCCGGCGAGGAAAACAAGGACGAGCAGCGCTAACGCGGGATCGCCGGGCAGCAGGTCTGCCCGGCGATCTTTGCCGTAGGAATCGCTTGCAATCGCCGGTATAGCGGTAACGTCGCAAAATCGGGCGACTCTACCGGGACAGGGCGATGGAACTACCCGAACATATCACGGCGATCGGCGAGCAGCTCGCGGCGGGCGGGGCATTGACCCCCTCGGAAGAATTGTTCGAGACCTACGAGGTCTTCGCCGCCGAGCTGACCAATCTGTTCATCAAGCCATGGCTGGTCGCCGACCATGCGAGCCGCCTCAATTCCGACGGCGACTATTTCCGCGTCGATATCGGCGGCCGCTCGGTGGTCATCGCCCGCGAGGGAGCGGCCAAGATCCACGCGATGCGCAATGCCTGCCTGCATGCCGGCTATCGCATCTGTGAGGAAGAGGAGGGCCACGGCGACCATCTGTTCTGCCGCTACCACGGCTGGGACTATGCGATCGACGGCCGCCTGACCGACCCGATGCTGCGCCCCGAGGAAGAAGACCGCTCGCGTTTCCGGCTGCCGCGCTACGCGATGCAGATCGAAAAGGGGCTCATCTTTATCGACCCGTCGGTCGCCGCGCCCAGCCCGCCGGCGGCGAAGGCCATCGACCTCGCCGATGTCCCCGACCTCGGCGACGCCAAGGTCGTCTCGCGCAAACGCTTCTCCACCACCTGGAACTGGAAGCATCTGCGCCGCCTGCTGTGGTCGTCGGACGATTTGATCCTTGCCGGCGGCCACGAGACCGCGACCGATTTCGGCCCGCTCAGCCGCCTCATGACCAAGAACGGCGATGCCGCGCTGGTGCGCCTCATCCCGCGCTATGCCGGGCACAGCGATTTCGAGTTGGTGCGCATCGCCCAGCCGGGCCACGACGCCGCACCAGGCGACGAAGCCACAATCGAGGAGGCGCTGCGCGTCGAAGGCGACAAGATCGCCGGCGCCCCGACGGGCTCGCTCGATCGCGGCTTTTACGAATGGTACTGGGCGCAGATGGCCCCGGCGGCCGAATAAGCGCCAAGCCCCATGGACATCCGTACCATCACCGCGGGGCTGCAATTTCCCGAGGGGCCGGTCGCCTGCGCCGATGGCTCGGTGATCCTGGTCGAGATCGCCGCCGGCGCGCTGACCCGCGTCGCCCCCGACGGCGCCAAGACCGTCGTCGCCAGACCCGGCGGCGGCCCGAACGGCGCGGCGATCGGGCCGGACGGCAAGGGCTACGTCGTCAACAATGGCGGCTTCGAATGGGCGGTCGACGATCAGGGCCGCCGCCGGCCGCTGACCCAGGCCAAGGATTACGTCACCGGCCGGCTCGAACGCATCGACCTTGCGACCGGCGCGGTCGAAATGCTTTACCGTGACTGCGGCGGCCACCAACTGCGCGGACCGAACGACCTCGTGTGCGACGCGCATGGCGGCATCTATTTCACCGATCTCGGCAAGCGCCGGCCGCGCGACATGGATGTCGGCGGCGTCTATTACGCCAAGCGCGATGGGTCGAAAATTGTCGAGGTCGCCTACCCGCTGATCACCCCCAACGGCATCGGCCTGTCGCCCGACGGCAACACCCTGTATGTCGCCGAGACCGAGGCCGCGCGGCTCTGGGCCTTCGACATCGCCGAACCGGGCGTCGTCAAGAAAGACCCGTGGCCGTCGCCGCATGGCGGCCGCATCGTCGCCGGGATGGGCGGCTATCAGCGCTTCAATTCGCTGGCGGTGCAGGCCGACGGGCGGATCGCGGTCGCGACCCTGATCAATGGCGGCATCACCGTGATCTCGCCCGACGGCAAACATGTCGAGCACACGCCGATGCCCGACCCGATGACCACCAACATCTGCTTCGGCGGCCCCGACATGAAAACCGCCTTCATTACGCTGTCCTGGACCGGCAAGCTCGTCGCGGTCGACTGGCCGACGCCGGGGCTGAAGCTCAATCAGGCGGGTTGACGCTCCTTTCCCAGTGTCATTCCCGCGAAAGCCGGAAGCCATGAACGCCGGGGTTCGCTGAGCTTGGCGGGACCATCAACAATTTTTTACGTGACCCCTTGATGCTCCCGAGTCGCACATTATGTTCTCTATATGTTCCCGTCACGGTTTCTCATTGCCCGGCTCGTCATCGCCTTCGTGCGGTGCTGCTGGCCGCTGCTCGGGCGTGAGAACGCGGCGCGTCTACTCGGCTGGCTCCGCCTCTTTCTTGGCGGAGACCGGATGCGGCACCCAGGGCCGGTCGCCGCGGCTGTCATTGGCGCCGACGACCGTGATCCCGCCCGCGTCGAGCCACAGCGCCACCGCGCCGCGCCGCCAATTGTCGATGCGGTCGACGACCGGGATCAGCTTGCGGCAGGCGAAACCCGCCGGCACCTGGCTGACGATCGCGTCAGCCGCCCCGCAATCCGCTGGCAACCCCTTGTCGTCGGTGACGATCGCCACCGTCTTGCCGCGCGCCGCATAGCGGCAGGCATCGGCCTTGCAACTCAGATCGTCCGCCGCGGCACCCGCCGCCGGCCACGGCAGCAAATCCGCGCCGGTTTCCTCGGCAAACAGGCTCTTGGCGATGCGCTCGTCGTTGCCGCCGAGCACGTAATAATCGCCGCTCTCGGCCCGCGCCGCGACAAAACGGCCGAAATCGGCGATGACGATATCGGGCGGGCGGGTCAGAAGCATCGTCGCCATGCCGGCGGCGATGCCGACAATCCCCCAGCGCCGCCACTTTCCTTGCCACAGGCACAGCCACAACCCGCCGATCGCGACAGCGACCAGCCCTCCCATCGGCAGACGCGGGGTCGGCCAGACATTGCCGGGGATCGCCGAGACGTGCTCGGCGACCCAGATCGTCGCGTCGATCCCCCACCCCATCGGCACCAGCGCCAGCCGCTCCAGCCCGAACGGCATCAACAGGCACGAGATGACGCCGCAAGGCAGCGTCCACAGCGCCGAGATCGGTACCGCGATCACATTGGCGAGCGGCGAATAAAAGACGATGCGGTGGAAATGGTAGATCGAGAACGGGTCGGTGCCGATCGTCACCACCACCGTCGTCACCGCGACACCGGCGCAATATCCGGCCGCCTTGCGCATCACCGAGCCGCGCCGCAGCAGCCGGCCCAGTTGCTCGCCCCAGGTCTCGTAGACCGCGATCAGCGCCACCACCGCGCCAAACGACATCTGGAAACTGACCCCGGCAAGACTCTCCGGCGCGAACAACAGCACCACGCCGGCGGCGACCGCGCAAATGCGCATCGAAATCCGCAGCCGGTCGATCAGGATCGCGGCAAAAACGATCCCGTTCATCACAAAGGCGCGCTCGGTCGGGATCGCCGCGCCCGACAGCATCAGGTAGCAGAACAGCACGACCAGCGTCACCGCGGCGGCGATCTTCTTGATCGGCCAGCGCAGCGCGATCGGCGGGATCAGCGCCAGCATCCCGCGCACCGCGAAGAACACGAACGCGCCGACCAGACCCAGATGCAGCCCGGCGATCGCCAGGAGATGCGACAGGCCGGAATTGCGGAACGCCTCGATGACGCCCTCGTCGATCGCGCCACGCTTGCCGGCGATGAGTGCGGCCGCCACCCCGCCGGTCGAGCCGGGCAAGACGGCGGTGATCCGCCGTGTCACCTCGGTGCGCAGATGCAAGAGCCACAGCCGCCAACCGCCCGGCGCTTGTGCATCCTCGCCGTCGGCAAGCCGGTGCGCGGCCCCGAGCGAATAGCCGACGCCGCCGATCTCGGCGAAATAGAGGTCGCGCTGCAAATCATGCGCGCCCGGCAAAGGCTGGCCCGGCACCGGGTAGAGCATCGCCTTGAGGCTCACCCGGTCGCCCGGGCTCAACAGATCGCTCGCGGCGGTGATGTGGATGCGCAGTCGGCGCGGCTGCCGTGCCGCATCGAGTCCTGGCAGCGCATCGGGCGCGACGATGATCCGCCAGCCGCGCTCCAGCGTGTCGATGTCGATGACGCGGCCCGCAAATGCCACCGGGCCGAGCCGGCGCTCCAGCATCGGCGCGGCGCGCTCGCGCGCGGTTTGGGTAATCAGCGCCAATCCGGCCGCGGCGACCGCAAGGCCCAGCGCCACGCTGCGCCAGGCGGGACGGCGCCGCAGCAGCCATGCCGCGGCGCCAGCCGTGCCGGTGACGGCGGGCCCGAGCCACGGCGGCGGCTCGACCGTCAGCGCGAAATAAAGCGCGATGCCGCCGCCGAAAAACACCGGCAGCCACAGGATGCGGCGGTCGCCCTCGGCGGCAAGCGCCTCGGCGAGGCGGCGGAACGGGTTGCGCCGCTCCTGCGACGCGGCAAGTCCCTCATCCGTCAGCGATAGGTCCGCCATCGCCTCTCCCTTAAGGCGAGGTTACAGGATCGCCTTTTCGCGCGGAAGTGGATTGGCGATGCTCGGAAGAGTCACTCTGTCCAGACGCCCGCGAAAACTTGACCGCCATTCGCGGATGGCGGGCCGCACCCGGCCAAGGCGGTCTAGAATGGTGCCGGCCTCGGGGGAGAAATGCCGGTGTCAGTGAGTTCGGAATCGGCGGTCGCGGATGTCAGCCTCGGGGCACTGTTCCTCGCGTTTTTCCGGCTCGGTTGCACCAGCTTTGGCGGCGGTACGGGGGCTTGGGTCTATCGCGAGATGGTGCAGCGCCGCGGCTGGGTCGACGAGCGGCTCTTTCTCACCGACATGGCGCTCGGGCAAAGCATGCCCGGTTCCAACGGGCTTAAAATGGCCTTGCTCGTCGGCTTGCGGGTGAAGGGCGGCATCGGCGCCTTCACCGCGCCGTTCGCGATGCTGATCGGCCCGCTGGTCATGATTATCGCCATCGGCGCGGCTTACGGTCGGATCGCGGATGTCCCCGGCGTTGACGCCGTGCTCGACGGCGTCGCCGCCGCGGTGGTCGGGCTGACCTTGTCGAGTGGCATCAGCGCGGTCGCGCAAGGCACGCCCGAGCCGGCGGCGATCGCGATCGTCGCGTTGACCGTGCTCGCCGTCGGGGTTTTGGGATGGCCCATGCTGCCGGTGGTCGTCGCATTGGCGCCGGTCAGCATCGCTCTAGCCTGGGTGCGGGCGCGGCGCCATTCGCGGGCGCCGTGAGATGCGCGACAATCTCTCCGGCGTGCTGCTGGCGCTCTTCGCGGTGTTCGCGCCGCTGTCGCTGCTGTCGTTCGGCGGCGGCAACGCGACAATCGCCGACATCGCGCACCAATCGGTCGCCGTACACCACTGGACGAGCGACCGGGAATTCGCCGACCTCTTCGCGCTGTCGCGCGCCGCGCCGGGACCGGGCTCGATGCTGTGCGCGCTGATCGGTTGGAAGGCCGCGGGTGTCGCCGGCGCGATGGTCGCGACGGTGGCGTTTTACCTGCCGGCCTCGCTGCTGCTGTTCGTCACGGCGAAAATCTGGGGGCGGTGGCGCGGCTCGGTCTGGCACCAGGCGGTGGAGCGAGGCATCGCGCCGATCGCGGCCGGGCTTTTTCTGTCGGGCGGTTTGGCGGTGCTGCGCGTCACGCCGGCCGGGTTCGCCGCCTGGGTCGCCGCCGGCGCCGCGACGGCGGCGCTGTTGTACTGGCCGAGACTGCACCCGGTGCCGTTGCTGATCGTTAGCGGTGCGGCATTCGGGGTAATCGATTTGCTGGGAGTGCGCCTATGACCACAAACCTGCCCGCGGATTTTCTCGCCCGCTTGGCGACCGACAGTCCCGACGCAATCGTCTACGCCGATGCCGCGGGGCATATCAGGTTCTGGAATGACGCGGCGACGCGGATTTTCGGCTTCAGCGAAAGCGAGGTGATGGGCGAGCGGCTCGATCTGATCATTCCTGAGCGGCTGCGCGCCCGGCACTGGGAAGGCTATGACAAGGTCATGGGCGGCGCCGAGAGCCGCTATGGCACGGGCTCGCTGCTCGCCGTACCGGCGCTGCACAAGGATGGCCGCCAGATCTCGATCGAGTTCACGATCCTGCCGGTCCACGATGAGACCGGGAAGCTGCTCGGCATCGCCGCCTATCTGCGCGACGCCACCGCTCGCTTCGAGGAGATGCGCGCGCTGCGGCGCGAACTGGCGGCGCTGAAAGGCGGCTGAGACTAGCGCGCCCGCCGTCGGCGCGGTCGAGCGACCGCATAAGGTTTCGCTTCGTCCGACACTGGCGGCGGCAGGCCCGCCGCGAGCGCCGCGCGCTCCCGCTCCGCCGCCTCGATCGCGGCGACCAGCGCGCGCGCCTCGTCGAATTTGAAGGCGTTCATCAGCTGATCGTATCGCTCGCGCAGCTTGGCCAACTCTGCCTCGATCCGGTCGAGCCGGGCGCGCCGAGCGGCAAGGTTGTCGGAAGCGTTCACAGCGGCCGCACGATCAGGTGAGCGGGCATTCGACGCCGCCGCGCCGACTGCCGGGCAGTCGCGACAGCGTGGTAGGGTGCCACCATGCTAGGATGACAACCGGGAACGCGGCTTGCAACGCTGCCCGTCGCCGTCATCAACTCTCGGAGCAGCTTTTGGCCACTTCCGTCGAGACCGCAACGTCCTCCGCGCCGCGCGGCAATGAGGAGGCGGTGCTCGAGGTCACCGGGCTGCGGACGTATCTCTTCACACGGGCCGGAATCGTCAAGGCGGTGGACGACGTCTCCTTCGCGGTGCAGGCCGGCGAGACGCTTGCCGTCGTCGGCGAGTCGGGCTGCGGCAAGACGATGACCTCGCTGTCGCTGATGCGTTTGGTGCCGAGCCCGCCCGGCCGGATCGTCGCCGGCTCGATCAAGCTCGGCGGCCGCGATCTGACGACGCTCGGTGAAACCGAGATGCGCGCGGTGCGCGGCAACGACATCTCGATGATCTTTCAGGAGCCGATGACATCGCTGAATCCGGTGATGACCATCGGCAAGCAGATCGCCGAGACGCTGCGCCTGCATCAGGGCCTGTCGAAGGCCGAGGCGCTGACCAAGGCCGTGGCGATGCTGCGCCTGGTGAAAATCCCCGAGCCGGCGCAGCGCGCCAAGGAATATCCGCACCAGCTATCGGGCGGCATGCGTCAGCGCGCGATGATCGCGATGGCGCTCGCCTGCAACCCGCGCGTCCTCATCGCCGACGAGCCGACCACCGCGCTCGACGTGACGATCCAGGCGCAGATCCTCGACCTCATCCTCGATCTGCAGAAAACGCTCGGCACCGCGGTGATCCTCATCACCCACGACCTCGCGGTCGTCGCCGAGACGGCGCAGCGCGTCATCGTCATGTATGCCGGCCGCAAGGTCGAAGAGGCCGGGGTCGAGGAGCTGTTCGCCACGCCGCTGCACCCCTACACGCAGGGGCTGATGGCCTCGATCCCGCACCTCGCGGTGATCGGCGGCGCGACCGCGGAGGGCGACGCCGACGGTGATGGGCGTCTCAAGGAAATCCCCGGCATGGTGCCGGCGTTGAGCAACCTGCCGCAGGGCTGCGCCTTTGCGCCGCGCTGCGGCCTTGCCGACGAGCGCTGCCGCACGCTCGCGCCGGATTACGCAGAAAAGCGGCCGGGGCACTGGGCAGCTTGCTGGCACTCGGAGCGGCTTTATGGCTAGCCCGAACGGCAACGCCACGGTGCTCGACGTCGTCGCGTTGAAGAAGCACTTCCCGGTCAGGAAGGGCTTGCTGCGCCGCACGGTCGGCCAAGTCCACGCGGTCGACGGGGTCAGCTTTTCCATTCGTGCCGGCGAGACGCTTGGCCTCGTCGGCGAGTCGGGCTGCGGCAAGTCGACCGTGGCGCGTACCGTGCTGCGCCTCATCGACCCCACCGCCGGCTCGATACTGCTCGACGGGCGGGATGTCACGCGGCTCGGCCAGTCGGCGATGCGGCCCTATCGCCGCCAGATGCAGATGATCTTTCAGGACCCGTTCTCGTCGCTGAACCCGCGCATGTCGGCGGGCGACATCGTCGGCGAGCCGCTCGGCGTGCATGGCATCGCCCACGGCCGCGACAAGGAAACCGCGGTCGCCGGCCTCTTCGACCGGGTCGGGCTGCGGCGCAGCCAGATGCGTGCCTTTCCGCACGAGTTCTCGGGGGG
Source organism: uncultured Alphaproteobacteria bacterium (assembly GCA_963712835.1). Lineage (GTDB taxonomy): Bacteria > Pseudomonadota > Alphaproteobacteria > ATCC43930 > CGMCC-115725 > DATARH01. The sequence continues at coordinate 258,916 of CAVQJJ010000008.1, forward strand.
CCAGCGGCAGCGTATCTCGATCGCCCGCGCGCTGGCGCTCAACCCCAAGCTCATCGTCGCCGACGAGCCGGTCTCGGCGCTCGACGTGTCGATCCAGGCGCAAGTCATCAACCTGATGATGGATTTGCAGCGCGAGAAGCGGCTGAGCTATCTGTTCATCGCGCACGATCTCGCGGTGGTCGAGCATATCAGCCACCGCATCGCGGTGATGTATCTCGGTCGGATCGTCGAATACGCCGATAAGAAAACGCTCTTCACCCAGCCGAAGCACCCCTATACGCAAGCGCTGCTCTCGGCGGTGCCGGTACCGAACCCCAAGCTGCGCCGCGACAAGCGGCTCCTGCAAGGCGACGTGCCGAGCCCGATCAACCCGCCACCCGGCTGCGCGTTCCACACGCGCTGCCCCTATGCCGAGGCGCGCTGCCGGCAGGAGCCGCCGGTGCTGCGCGAGATCGCGCCGGGGCATGGCGTGTCGTGCCATTTGGCGAGCTGATCGGCGGCACTCTCAGCGGCGCGTCTCGTCGATCTCGGCGTCGATCGCCCGTACATCGCCGGGCTCCTGGTCATACCACCTCTCGCGCGCCCGGCGCTGCTCGGCGAGGTAGCCGGGCAATGCTGCCGGGGTCAGTTGCACGCCGAAATCGGCGATCGTGTCGCCGGTGCGGATCACCTTCAGCACCAGCGCGCCGACGGCCGGCCGGAAATGGCTGCCGTCGTAATAAAGCTCGCTCGCCCTTTCCATCGGGAAGGTAGTAATCCAGTTGTAGCCGCCGAAATCCCACAGCGGGATGCCGCGCGCGGCACAGATCTCGACGGTCCGCTTGAGCCATGCCTCATAGGCCGGCCGCAACCCTTCTTGCTCAAGAACTTCAAGCAGCGCCGCGTGACCGGGTGTCACGAACACGGTCACGGCGACCCGGCTCGGGATGCTGGCGATAAACGCCCCGAAGCGATCAAGGGACTTGTCGACGCCGGTCATCGCGGCATCGACCCGCGTGTAGTCGCGCACGTCCTGCAGCATGCGATTGTCCGGCGTCCCCTCGATCGGCTTGTCGGGGATGAGCCGTAGCCCGTTGGCGAGATAGGGCGGCGCGGCGTGCCGGTGCGAGAATAGTAACGTGTCGCGCGAGCGGGTCACCGCGAGGTCGGAGATCAGCATGTCGGGCAGCCCGCGCCACAGCGCATACTTGCCGAGGATCGCCAGACGAAACGACGGATAATAGTCGATGCGGCCATCGAACGAATCGTATTCGACGCCGATAATGAGGCGTTCGACCGGCGCATCGGCGAGCGCATGGCGCGCGAGCGCGATAGTCTCGGGCACGGTTGCCGCGGGTATGCCGAGATTATAAGTCTTGCCGGGCCAATCCTTTGGATCGAGGCCCATCATCACCCGCGACGAGCCGATAAATACCGTGCGCGGCCGGCGGGCGGACATTTGCAGCGGCTTGAAGAAACGGTCGGGGCCGGGCGACTTGATGTTGTTGAGGCCGGCGATCAGCGGCGCGCCGAACACGCTGCCAAAAACGCTAAACGGATCGATCAGCCCATTGAACAGCGCGATCGCGCCGAGCAGCGCGAACAGCGTGACGAAGTAGTGCCGCAGATAAGCCATTTGCTCAGAACTGGAAGTAGATGAATTCGCTGGCACGGCTGCAGTAAAGCACCGCGATGACGGCGACGATCGCGGTCGCATAAGCCCAGACGCTCGACATCCGCCAGCGGAAGCCGAGGACGCGCAGCGGCAGCCGGTCGGGCTCGCGACGCGGCATCACCAAGGTGCCGTAGCGCGAGAAGAACTCCTGTGTGTTGGGCAGCAGCCAGACCGCGGGCAGCAGCACCGCGATCCACCGCCATGCGCCGGTCCAGCGCGGCGCCGCCTCGCCGAACAGCACGGCGACATCGGCGCTCGCCGGCAGCCAGCCATGCCACCCCGCCATGCTCGCCAAGATCGTCTCGGTCGCCGCGAAGCTGGCGGCGCGAAACGGCACCCAGGCGACGACGACGCAGAGAAAGGTCAGCGCGCCGGCCGCCGCCGTGCGCAGCGCTGAGGGCGTCCGCAGTCGATTGCCGGTCAGCGCGCGCCAGCCATGGTTGAGGCAGAGAAACAACCCGTGCAGCCCGCCCCACAGCACGAAATTCCACCCCGCGCCGTGCCACAGCCCGCCGATCAGCATGGTCGCCATCAGGTTCAGATACCGGCGCGGCCGACCGCGGCGGCTGCCGCCGAGCGGGATGTAGAGATAGTCGCGCAGAAACCTTGCGAGCGTCATGTGCCAGCGCCGCCAGAAATCGATGATGCTGGTTGCTTTGTAGGGCGAGTGGAAATTGAGCGGCAGCCGCACGCCGATCATCCGCGCCAGGCCGATCGCCATGTCGCTATAGCCGGAAAAGTCGAAATAGAGCTGCAGCGCATAGGCGAGCACCGCACCCCAGGCCTCGGCGGCGCTCGGCGCGATGCCTTGCGCCGCGCCGTCGAAGATGCGCCCGACATAAGGCGACAACGCGTCGGCGATCACCGTCTTCTTGAACAAGCCGATCGAGAAATAGGAAAAGCCCAGCGCCAGCCGCCGCGCGCGGAACCGCACGATGTCGGTGCGGTCGAGCTGCGGCATCAGCTCCCGGTGATGCAGGATCGGCCCGGCGATCAAATGCGGGAAATAGCAGACGAACAGAAGGTAATGCAGGAATTTGTAGTCACGCGCCGCGCCGCGCGCGGTGTCGACGAGAAAGGCGATCTGGGTCAGCGTGAAGAACGAGATGCCGAGCGGCAGCCCGGCGACCGGGATCGGCCAAGCACGGCCGAGGACCCCATCCGCTACGCCGACCAGAAAGCCGGCATATTTGAAATAGCCTAGCAGCGCGAGATTACCGATCACCGCCAGCACCAGCAGCCGGTGCCGCTGCACCGGCGCGCGGCTGCGCGAGATCGCCAGCCCGCTGCCGAAATTGAAGACGGCGGAGCTGAGCAGCAGCGCCAGGTAGGGCGGATACCACCAGCCGTAAAAGAACAGTGAGGCGGCGACCAGCCAGCCCATCGCCAGCGCGTGCGAGTGCCGGCCCAAGGCAAAAAAACCGGCGAGCGTCACCGGCAGGAACAGGAACAAAAACCCGTAGCTGTTGAACAGCACCGCGCGCCCGTCCCCCCGCGGTTCGCGCTGCCGATAGGGTTACGGCGCCCCGACCGTCGCCGAGGCGCCGCGTCGCGGCTTAAGCGTTGATATTGGCGAGCTCGGTGAGGTCGACACCCTTGCGGATGCGCGCAACCATCTCGTCCGGGTCGAAATCGATGCCGACTGGGTTCTTGTCGCTTTCCGACCGGTTCATCATCCACTCGCGCCCTTCGCGCGCGGTGTAGAAATTGTCGAACAGCAACTCGACCTGGTTGCGGTCGGGGTCGTAGTAATACATCGATGTGGTCATGCCGTGATTGACGCAGCGATGCGGCTTGATGCCCTGCGCCTTCAGCCCGTCGTAGTGGTCGGCGAGGTCGAGCGGGTCGAAGGTGAAGGCTACGTGGTGGAGGCCCACCTCGCCGCCGGCGCGGGCGGTCTTGCCCTCGGCGGCGACCTTATCGTTGAGCGGGCCCGGATCGAGAAACGCGACCCGATGATGCTCGTCGTCATAGCTGATGAAGGCGATAAACTTGTTCTGGAACAGCACCTCGGCGCCGAGCACCTTGCAGTACCAGTCGATCATTTCCTGGCGGCGGTTGGTCTGCAGCACGAGATGCGAAAGCTTTTTCGGTGACGCCATGACACTTCCTCCGAGCGGCACGCCGTAGATGGATGGATCGGTGCACCCGAACGCCGCGCAAGTCAATTACCAAGTCAACGACAGGATGAACTCGACCATGGATCACAGCGCCGTCGCCCGCCGCGAGTTCTTCTATGCCGGCGGCGAGTATGTCGGACCGTCCGGCCAGGAGGTCATGCACGGCCAGATGTATGTCGAGAAGCTAACCGCACGCGACAACCGGCACCCGTACCCGCTCGTGATGTTCCACGGCATGGCGCAGACCGCGACAAACTGGCTCGGCACCCCGGATGGCCGCCCCGGCTGGGCCGAGCTGTTCGCGGCGGAAGGTTACGATATCTACCTGGTCGACCAGCCGGCGCGCGGCCGCTCGGCCTGGCAGCCGAAGATCGACGGCGAGCTGACGAGCTTCGCCGCCTCGTTCCAGGAATGGCTGTTCACCGCTTCGGCCGCCGACCCACGCTGGCCGCAAGCCGCGAAGCACACGCAATGGCCGGGCAGCGGCAAACGTGGCGACCCGGCGTTCGATGCGTTCTATGCCACGCAGGTGCCGTATCTCGCCGACCAGGTCGAGACGCAGCGGCTGATGCTCGCCGCCGGCGCCGCGCTGCTCGACCGGATCGGCCCAGCGGTGCTGATGACCCATTCGCAAGCCGGCACCTTTGGCTGGCTGCTCGGCGATGCGCGGCCGAATTGGTCAAGGCGATCGTCGCGCTGGAGCCCGCCGGACCGCCTTTCGAGAACGCGGTCATCGCCGAGGGAAAGGCGCGCGCATGGGGGCTTGTCGATCTGCCGCTCGCTCACGAGCCGCCGGCCGGATCGCCCGAAGAGCTGGCGATCGAGCTAGAGGCGGAGCCCGACCTCCCAGATGTTGTGCGCTGCTGGCGGCAGAAGGCGCCGGCACGCCGTCTCGCGAATCTGGCGCACATCCCGGTCGTGCTGGTGACCGGCGAGGCGTCGTATCACGCGACCTACGATCATTGCACTGTGAAGTATTTGCGCGACGGCGGGGTTGAGGTCGATTTCATCCGGCTCGAAGAGCGTGGCATTCACGGCAACGGCCATATGCTGATGTTGGAAAAGAACAGCGCCGAGATCGCCGGCCTCGTTGCCGATTGGCTCGCCGGCGTGATTGGTTAGCCGCAACACCGATCCCTGGGGGCGTGGACGGGTGGCGTGCGCCGCCCTATCTTGGCAGCGAGGGCAAAGGAGCGGGCATGACGCAGTTCGGCATCGGTCAGCCGGTGCGCCGGGTCGAGGACCGCCGGTTTATTACCGGGCGCGGCCGCTATCTCGACGACATTCCGGCCACACCGGCGCATGCCGTGTTCCTGCGTCGCCGCACGCCATGCCGTGATCCGCGCGTCGACGCGAGCGTCGCGCGGGAAGCGCTGGGGGTCGTCGCCGTACTGACCGGCGCCGACCTTGCCGCCGATGGGCTCGGCTCCGTGCCGTGCGTCAGCGGCGTCGCCGGTGCGGTGCTGCCGCCGCGCCCGGCGATGGTCGCCGACCGCGTCCGCCATGTCGGCGACACGGTGGCGATGGTGATCGCCGAAAGCGTCGCCGCGGCGCGCGATGCGGCCGATCTGATCGCGGTCGATTACGAGCCGCTGCCGGTCGCGATTGAACGGCGCACGCGGCCGACCCCGGTCGCCGCTCGTCTGGGACGAAGCGAAGAACAATCTCAGCTTTGCGTGGAAGGTCGGCGACGGCGCGGCGGTCGCCAAGGCCGCCGCTGCCGCCGAGCACAAGGTGACGCTGACCATCATCAACAACCGCGTCGTCGTCACGTCGATGGAGCCGCGCGGCGCGATCGGCGAATACGACGCGGGCGAGGAAGCCTATACGCTGTGGAGCTCGACGCAGGGCTCGCATTTCGTGCGCAACCTGCTGGCCGAGCCGTCCTTCACATCCCCGAAAACCACATCCGCGTCGTGACCCCCGATGTCGGCGGCGGGTTCGGGATGAAGCTCTTCCTTTATCCCGAGCACGTGCTGGTGCTGTGGGCCGCAAAGCGCGTGGGCCGGGCGGTCAAATGGGTGCCCGACCATGCCGACTCCTTCATGACCGCGCAGGGCCGCGACAACGTCACCAAGCTCGACCTCGCGCTGACGAGAACCTCAAATTCCTCGGCCTCGCGGTCGAGCTGACCGCCAATATGGGCGCCTATCTGTCGAATTTCGCGCCGGAAATTCCGACCTTCTCCGGCGCGGTGATGCATAGCGGCGTCTATGCGATCCCGGCTATCCATGTCGCGGTCAAGGGCGTCTTCACCAACACCGTGCCGGTCGACGCCTATCGCGGCGCCGGGCGCCCGGAAGCGGCCTATGCCTTGGAGAGGCTAATCGAGTTCGCCGCGAGAAAGTTCGGCGTCGCGCCGGCCGACTGCGCCGCCGCAACCTCGTGCAGGCAGCGGCGATGCCCTATGCGACGCCCCTAGGCCTTACCTATGACAGCGGCGATTTTGTCCGCAATCTCGATCAGGCGCTGGGTTCGGCCGATATCTCCGGCTTCCCGGCGCGTCGCGCGGCGGCCCAGGCGCGCGGGCATTACCGCGGGCTCGGCCAGGCGGTCTATATCGAGCAGTCCGGCTTCCCGCCTGACGAGTTCGCCGAGGCGCGGTTTGATCCCAGCGGCACCTTGACCCTGCTGATGGGCTCGCAATCCTCGGGGCAGGGGCATCAAACGGCCTATGCCCAGCTTGCTTCGGAAAAGCTCGGCCTGCCGCTCGACAAAATCCGCGTGCTGCAGGGCGACAGCGCGGCGATCGCCTTTGGCCGCGGCACCGGCGGCTCGCGCTCGATCCCGGTGGGTGGCGGCGCGCTGATGCACGCGGCCGACAAGCTCATCGCCAAAGGTAAACGCATCGCTGCGCATCTGCTGGAGGCGGCCGAGGCCGACATCGCCTTTGCCGACGGCGAGTTCGCCATCGCCGGCACCGACCGCAAGGTGACGCTCGACGCCGTGGCGCGCGCGGCGTTCAACCCGGCGCAGCTCCCGCCCGAAGTCGAGCCGGGTTTTGCGGAGAGCGGGCATTTCACCCACCGGCGCCGACCTTCCCCAACGGCGTCCATGTCTGCGAGGTCGAGATCGATCCGGAAACCGGCATCGTGCGCATCGAGCGCTATCTGGTGGTCGATGATTTCGGCGTGGTCATCAACCCGCTGCTGCTCGCCGGCCAGGTCAATGGCGGCATCGCGCAAGGGATCGGCCAGGCGATGCTCGAACGCACCGTGTTCGATCCCGACAGCGGCCAACTGCTGAGCGGCACGCTGCAGGATTACGCGCTCCCTCGCGCCGACGACCTCCCGGCGCTGGAGTTCGCCTACAATATCGTGCCCTGCCGCACCAACCCGCTCGGCGTCAAAGGCGCTGGCGAGGCCGGGGCGATCGGCTCACCGCCGGCATCATCAACGCGATCGTCGATGCGCTCGGCCAGCTCGGCATCGACCATATCGACATGCCGGCAACGCCCAAAGTGGTATGGCGCGCGATTTAAAAGGCCACCGGCCGCACCGCCAGCCCGGCCAAAGCCGCATGACCAGTGCCTTGCTCGATATCGCCATCAAGGCCGCGCTCGCCGCCGGCGACGAGATTATGCGCGTCTACGCGGGGCCGTTCGACGTCATCCAGAAGGGCGACAATACCCCACTCACCGAGGCCGATCTCGCCTCCGAGCGGGTCATCGTCGGAATGCTGACGGAGGCCTTTCCCGATATCCCGATCGTCTCGGAGGAGACCGCGCCGGAAGACGGGTTCAAGCCCCCCGCTTCACGCTTCTGGGTGGTCGATCCGCTCGACGGCACCAAGGAGTTCGTCGCCAAGAACGGCGAATTCTGCGTCTGCATCGGCCTCGTCGAAGACGGCGTGCCGGTGATGGGCGTGGTGCACGGGCCGGCGCGCAATGTCACTTACGCCGCTGGCGGGTCCGGCAGCGCGGTCCGCATCGCCAATGGCGGTGCGCCGCAGAGGATCGCGGCGCGCACGCCGCCGGCCGACGGGATTGTTGTTATTCACAGCCGCAGCCACGAGAACAGCCGGCGGCTCGCCGAGTATTTCCAGGGCAAGCCCGTACCGATCCTGGGCCGAGACATTTGCGGCAGCGCGCTGAAATTCGGCATCCTCGCGGCGGGCGAGGCGGATTTCTACCCGCGCTTCGGCAAGACCATGGAATGGGACACGGCGGCCGGCCAGGCAATCCTGGAAGCAGCCGGCGGATGCGGTGCCGACCTCGACGGCAAACGCCTCAGCTACGGCAAGCCCGACCTGCAAAATGCCGGCTTCCTCGCCTGGGGCGCGAAGCCGGCATGGTAAGCGTCGGGTAGGTTGGCGAGACGGCCTGT
>CAVQJJ010000009.1:0-25196 GCA_963712835.1 uncultured Alphaproteobacteria bacterium
GATCGGGGCGGCGGACGCAAACGGCCGCAAACCCGCTGGACAGGCGAAAGCCGGTTCCTCTATTAAAGCGCCTCGCTGCTGCGCCCAGGTAGCTCAGTTGGTAGAGCAACGGACTGAAAATCCGTGTGTCGGTGGTTCGACTCCGCCCCTGGGCACCACTCCTAACTAACTGAAATAACGGCATATTATGTGAATGAGCCGCCCGCTGAGGCGGCTTTTTCATGTCGCAGCCGCTGCGACAAACTTTCGAGGATTTCCGCCGATTTCCAACGGCTAGCGGCAACTCCGTGCGACATGACTGCGACACGCGCAGCAGTGTACGGCAAGAGGGAGCTTTCTGGACGATCCGCTCCATGTCGCAAATCGTGCAACATGACGCTGAGGCAATTTCCTAGATATGGGGTGCGTCGTAACCAATGACGCTGTATGATGTGCCCGGCGCGGCTAGGCTAGCTCCCGAATACCCGTTTCCGCACGGGCCGCCGCGTCGTTTCTTCCTGCGGAGCGCCAGCGGAGGCGCGACATGCCAATCTATGGGACTGCGGCGCAACCGTGGATCGCCTTACCGGAAGCGATCGAGCGCGTCCGAGCAGCATCCACATTTCCAGGGCTAACCCGTGACGAGGCCGCGAAGATTGTAAGCGACGCACTTTGCAAAGGCAGCCTTACTTCGCGCCAATCAAACGAGGCGACAACGCCGCCCATATGCGGACATTTTCGACATTGGAATGGTTACCTAAATCCGCTGGCATGGCCTTGGGCGACACTCCATGACGACAGCACCGTCTCCTTTGATCTGTCGGAAGGAATGCCAATGCGAAGTCCCGCGTCACGTAAGTGAGGCCAAGCGCTCCATCGAAATTCGGCCTGCGGAGCTCGACGAGCTACTCGCGAATTTGGCGCTAGAAGGCGGCGTAAAAGCCGGCGCTGCCTCAATGAGCTCGCAGTCGAAAACTCTTCGGGTGGAAAAGAGCAAACTTCATAAGGCTATCATCCAGTACAGAGACAACGGAGGTCAGCATAACGTCAAAATCGCGGAACCGATCATCTTGAAGGAACTGAAGGCGAGCACGACCGCCTTTCGCCAAGCATGGCGAGAGGTGTTTAAGTCTAAGCGAGGACGCCCGAAAAAATCGCCGGCCGAATAATCGCAACTAAATAATCGCCGCGATTTTGCGAAATTAGACCGCGACCATGAAGTCTGGAAATCTCCGCATTGGTTCATTCCAATACGGAGCTCTCACCTATGCCTCAGGAAACTACCGAACACCCCACGCTCGCTGACGATTTGCTGTGGGGTGCGGGCGCTATCGGTCGCGAGCTTGGCATCCCCGAGCGAAAGGTCTTCTACCAACTTGAACGCGGCAACTTGCCGGCCAAGAAGATCGGGGGCTTGTGGGTTTCGAGCCGCACCAAGCTTCGCGAGCTTTTCCACGGAGTGGAAGCGTGAGCGGGGCCAGCGGGCGATACCCGCCCAAACGAGAACGGCCGGCAGGTCGCGCCAACGAGCCCGGGCCGCAAACCTCAACACCAAGCGCCTACAGAAATAATCGAAACAGGAAACCGCCGCAATCGGCCCGCGCCAGCCTACTCCGCGCCGCCGAGGCGTTGTTTTCGCCGCGGCGACCGACATGAGCCGCCAGCGTTTGCCGAACCGGCGCGCGGCCTTGACCGAAGACATCTCTGTCGGTGGGCACGTTTATTCTGCAACGATTGGTTTCGACCAGCGCGGCCAGCCGAAGGAAATCTTTTTATCCGGCGCGCAGGCTGCAAGCGACATGGGCGCGATCCTCGCGGACACATCGGTCGTCGTGTCAATCGCCCTGCAATGCGGGGTCGCCGCCGAGGCGATGGCGCACTCGGTGTCGCGGGTGCCTCACCAGGTCGACGGGCCGCCGGTACATCCCGCCTCGGTGATCGGCGCGGCGCTCGACTTGCTGGCGCGGGTCGAGAGCGAGACAGCGGTGCCCTAAATGGACTTGTCGCCTCACGTTGGCGAGATCGCCCGGCGGCTGCTCGGTCCCGAGAACCGTCGTCAGTCCACCGGCTCGCAACTCCGCTTTGGGAACAACGGAAGCATCGCGGTAGAGATCGCCGGCGAGCGCGCCGGCCAATGGTTCGACCATGAGCATAACGAAGGCGGCGGCCCGTTCGAGCTGATCCACGCCAAACTCGGCCTTGCTGACGGCGCGGCGATGGACTGGTTGAGTTCCGAACTCGGCATCGCCAAGCGCCGGATCGAGACAACCTATGACTATCGCGACGAAGACGGCAAATTGCTGTTCCAGGTCGTGCGCTTTGACCCCAAGGATTTTCGTCAACGCCGTACCGATGGCACTGGCGGGTGGAAGTGGTCGACCAAGGGCACTCGGATGGTGCCATACCGGCTTCCCGAGCTGCTGGCGGCGATAGCCGCAGGCGAGACGGTCTACATCGCCGAGGGCGAGAAGGCGGTAGAGGCGCTTCGCGGAGCCGGGTTGGCCGCGACATGCTCGCCGCGTGGTGCCGGGAAGTGGCGCGAGGAGTACGCCGATTTCTTTGCCGGTGCCGACGTTGTGGTGTTGCCCGACAACGATGGCGCGGGAACAGCCCATGCAGATCAGGTGGTGCGCTCGCTGGTCATAACCGCCCACCGTGTAAGCATTCTTGATCTCGCCAAACATGAACCTCGGCTCCCCCCAAAGGGCGACGCACACGATTGGTTCGCGCTAGGGCGCAGCGCCGAGGATCTCCGGTGGCTACTCGATGGCGTCGAGCCTTTAGCGGGGACTGCAGCCGCGTCGCCGTCGGGGCTCGATCTGGTGCACTTTGACCAGATGCGCGCGCGGCTGACAGACGGATATCTGATCAAGCACCTGCTGGCCTCCGGGTCGATGGCAGTAGTTTATGGCGAGAGCGGCACCGGCAAGACCTTCTTTGCGCTGGACCTCGGGCTCGGCATCGCCGCCGGGACCAAATTCTTTGGGCGCCGTGTCCGTCGCGCTGGCGTGGTGTATGTCGCGGCCGAAGCGGGCAGGGGGATCGAGAACCGGGTCGAAGCCTACAAGCGTGAGATCGGTGCGCCCGAGGGCATGCCGTTCGCGGCGATCGTCTCCCCGATCAACCTCTGCGCCGAGGATGGCGACATCGATGCGCTGATCAGCGCCGTACGCGCCGCCGCGCTTGTATTACCGGTCGAGCTGATCGTCATCGACACGCTGTCCCGCGTCATGGCGGGGGGTAACGAGAACCAGCCCGACGACATGGGCGCGTTCGTCCGCAACATCGATCGTCTGCGCGCCGAGACCGGCGCCGCCGTCGTGATTGTGCACCATTCCGGCAAAGACGCCAGCCGCGGCGCACGCGGCCACAGCCTCTTGCGCGCCGCCACCGATACCGAAATAGAGGTTACCCGGGACGAGGCGGCCAAGGTCCCCACTGCCCGCGTCACCAAACAGCGCGAGTACGCCACCGAGGGGTCGCTAAGCTTCACCCTTAAGACTGTCGAGCTTGGCGTCGACCGGGATGGGGATCCTGTGGGGTCTTGTGTCGTCGAACCAACGGAATTTGTTGCGCCCGCTAAATCCGCAATGCGCCCGCTGTCACATGCTCAGGGCCGTGCCCTACAGCTCCTCGCCGAAGCGATAGATAAGGGCGGCGAGGTGCCCCCCGCCAACAATCACATTCCGCCGGGCTTTCGCTGCGTCCCCGAGGCGACATGGCGGGAATATTGCTACCGCGGCGGAGTTCAACCGGCGAACGCCGGGCTCAGGAGCAAGGGTTCAAACGAGCCGCAGAGGCGCTCGTCGCGGCCGGCCGGATCGGCAAATGGGAACCATGGGTCTGGGTGGCATGAGCGAACAAAGCGAACAAGAGCGAACAATGTACGCACTTGCGACCCGGTGCATTGGGCGGAGGGCATGCGAACGAACACGAACAACACCCTATAGGGGGTGTTCGTATGTTCGCATCCGCTGATCACCCCTGCGCAAGCCGGAAGCCAGCGGCTAAGCCAGTGAACCTAGTGAACCTAATCGCGCGCGGGAAGTTGGAGACGGCGTGCCTCGGCAATCCCATTGCTTGCAACAACTCTGCAACATAACCAATTAGTGCCATATATTCCAGCATCTTACATATTGAAGCGCGGACTAATGATCCGTTAGTCTGAGTGCATGATTTCGCCCTCGCACATCGCCGCACAGCCTCGTTCGCCGACGCGCCGTGACCCGCTCGCTCGTTACCGGCCGCGCAGCTTCAGCCAAGCGAGTCGCTGGCGGTTCGTGCGAGATCGCCGCGCCCTTTATCTCGGCCGCATCCGGGGCGAGTTGAGCGAGGCGCAGAAGCCGCTGATCGATAGCCTGATCGAGCTCGAATGGGGCGCATTACAGGCCGAGAGCGAGGGCGGCATTACCGCGTATCGCGAGGGCCGCGAACTGCGTCGGTTGTTCCTCAGGGCGGTCGCCGATTTCGAGCGCAGCGTCGCGGCGGCGCCGAAGCCGAGGGGGCCGACACTGCAAGAGCATCTCGCCCGTAAGGTCGCCGAGCGCGAACGGGGCGCAGCGGCATGAGCCTGGCAGCCGTCACCCTCAACGAAGCGCTGGACGACGCGGACCTGTTCGCGCCTCTGTTCCCGAGTGCGTCGTGGGGCGCGTGGCGTGCCTTCCTGGGGGCTTTCTGTGGTCTGCCTCTGTCCAATGAGGCGCTGGCGCTCTACCGGCATCACACGGGCCGGCTGGCGCCACCGGCGCAGCCTTTCCGCGAGGCGGCGCTGGTGATCGGACGGCGAGGCGGCAAAAGCCGGGTGCTTGGGTTGATCGCGGCCTATCTCGCGACCTTTGCCAGCTACGATCCTTACATTGCGCCGGGCGAGCAGCCGGTTGTGGCCATCATCGCCGCCGATCGCCGGCAAGCGCGGGTGTTGTTGCGCTATGTCGTCGGTACGCTGCGCGCAGTTCCGATGCTTGCGGCGATGATCGATGGCGAGCCGCTCGCGGAGAGTGTCGCGCTGACGAACGGTGTCGTGATCGAGATTCATACCGGGTCGATCGGCTCGCCGCGAGGTCGGACTTTCGTCGCCGTGTTGGCAGACGAAATTGCGTTCTGGCACACCGATGATGCTGCGGCCAACCCTGACACGGAGGTTATCGCCGCCGTCCGGGCTGGCCTGGCCTCGATCCCGAATTCGGTTTTGCTGATCGCGTCGAGCCCGTATGCAAAGCGCGGGTGCTGTGGAGCACGTTCCGGCGGCATTGGGGGCAGGATGCCAGCCGGGTGCTGGTATGGCGCGGCACCACCGAGGAAATGAATCCGACAATCGACCCGGAGATTGTTCGGGAAGCTCGCGAGGAAGACCCGGCGAGCGCCGCATCGGAGTATGACGCGCAGTTTCGCGACGACATTGCCGGCTTCGTTCCGCGCGAGGTCGTCGAAGGTTGCGTCGTGCCGGGCCGTTTCGAGTTGCCGTTCATGGCGGGGACCCGATACGTCGCCCGCGTCGACCCGAGCGGCGGCAGCTCCGATAGCTTCACACTGGCGATCGCGCACCGCGACGTGACGGATTTCCGTCGCAACGTCATCATCGATCTGATCCGCGAATGGCGACCGCCCTTCAGCCCTGAGGCGATCGTGCACGAATGCGCCAAGGTCTTGTCGCCCTACGGGATCGCGCATGTCACCGGCGATCGTTACGCTGGCGAGTGGCCCCGAGAACAGTTTCGCAAGCACGGCATCGACTACTTGGTCGGTGATAAATCAGCGAGCGAATTATACATCGAATTCCTGCCGATGCTCAACTCATGTAGGGCAGAATTACTTGATAACGCACGATTAATTGCGCAGTTCTGCGGCTTGGAGCGGCGCACGGCGCGCGCGGGCCGCGACAGCATCGATCACCCGCCGGGTGGACATGACGATGTGGCGAATGCGGTCGCGGGCGCGGCGATCCTGGCCGGGGCCGGCGGCGATGTGGTCGTTGATGCAGAGATATTGGCGCAGGTCATGAGCGCCCCGCGCGGTCTGCATTCCTACGGCATGGCTGGCATCGCGTCGCCGCGCCGGCATGTTTGGGTCCCTTATCCTGGTCATCCAACACACGAAAGGCAGCCGTGATGGCGCTATCCGGTCAAACCGTGACGGTGCGGTGCTTCGTGCCGCACGGCGTCACGATCTACAAGGGCCCCGGCGAGTTTGGGGTTGAGCCGGTGACGCTCGCCGGCCCCCCACTGGTTTCACTCGGTTTCGGGACCGCGGTTGAGCATCGGCCCCACGGCTTCGGCGTCACGACGGTTGACGCCGACCTGTGGGCGGGATGGGCGGCGACGCACTCACAACTTGTCACGCTGCCCGGCGGCGCTGGCTGCTGGATGGTGGTGGAATAGGAGGATCACATGACGGTTCGACTGGGCACCGATTATTGCCTCGGCTTGCGGCGCGGCTTGCCGCTGCCGCTAGGTCAGGACGCGGCACCGCGGCGGGCTCGCGACGAGGCCGAGCCGGCGCCGCGCGTCGGTCTCGCCGATCAGATTCTGCGACTATCTGCGTCGGTTCAGTGCGGCCGACTTTGTGGCGATGCTTTCGCGAGAGGATGCGGACGAACTGCGCCAGGCGCTCGCCGATGTTGGCGAAGACGAGGTCGGGAATTTGACGGGCGAAGACGATCTCGATCTCGAACGACGCCACTCGCGTCACCGGCGCGATGCCCCGAAGCGCAATGGACAAGGCGCTTCGCCTGCATCCGCATCTGGCCAGCAATCTCGCGGGCGACGACAGCCACTCCGCTCATCTGCTGGCCGGCGGCTATCACCGCACCAACCCGACCAATGCCACTCTAGAGCGCGCTAAAAAGCTCGCGCCCGGCCTCGAACACATCCGCGTGGGCGCAATTTGATGCCGCCCCGCCTTGTGATTACCGAACCTGGTGCCGCGCGTCGGTCACCCGAACGTCAACAGCTTGCCGATCGCATTGTCCGCGTCAACGAGCTGGCGCAAGCGTTGGATCGCATACGGCTGGCGCGGGCGAAGATCGGCCCGACAGGGGAGGCTATCAACGCGGTCGAGCGTGCCGAGGCGAAACTCACGGAAGCGCGGGAATGCGAGCCGCGTCGCCTGGTCGATGAAATCCTCGGCCGGTCCGCCGGCGAAGTCTCTTGTCGCCGATGCCGCTTCCGCGCTGACGGCGGCACGGGACGAAGAGGTCCGCCGGCGGGAAATGCATAAGCTCCTAGACGACGAGGAAGGCGAGACGCAATCGGCGCTCGATATCGCGGAAATGCGCCGCCGCGATGCGATTTGCGACGTGCTTGCCGCCGATCCCGCAGTGGGCGCCCTGTACGCGGAATACGAAGCGGCTCGGCAGCGCGTCGCCGATCTCCGGCAGATTCTCGCCGAAGTTGGAAATGGCCTGCCGCAGTATTGGGATATTCGCCCCGCGCCGCCACCGGGTCGCGGCGTCGAGCTGCCGTGGCGCGCCGCTGTCGAGGCGCTGAGCCGCGATGCCGATGCGGCGTTCCCAAGCCTTGCGTCCACCGATTTGCCGCCTGCGGCATGAGAAATTGCCGTCCGACTTTCAGCGGCAATGGGGACCACTGGGTAGGTGTCCCCGGCTGTTCATGGAGCCAAGCAAACGACCCAGAGCCGGCGGCGGCGATTCCTGGCTGCGCGGCCGGCCTTTTTCTTTGAGACGAGACCGACATGATCACCGGCAAGGTTAAGATGTACGACGAGAAGCGCGGATTTGGCTTCATCAAGCGAGATGACGGGGCTGCAGATGTTTTTCTGCACGTCTCGGCGTTTGAGGACGATGCGCCGCCGCTTGTCGGTGACCGCGTGGAGTTTCTTGTCGAGGCCGACCGACGCGGTAGGACGTGCGCCGCCGAAGTCCGGTTGATCGTATGAGTAGCAACACGCCCGGCGTAACAGATTTAGGGCAGTTGCCCGACGTGAACGTCACCGCTAAAGCGCCGATGCCGACGACGGTAACGGCGCCGACGCAGGCCAGCGGTTCGTTTGTCGAGCGCATTATCACCCTCGTCATTCAGCTCGGGACCGGCCCGTTCGGGAACACGGGGTCGAACACCTTGACCCTCGGGCCGATCGGCAACACCGCGACGCAGCCCTACAACAGCCTGCAATGCGTGGTGCAAATCCAGAATGCGACGGCACCATTCCCCGGCCAGGCCATTATTCAGGTCTGGGGATTAACTTTAAGCCAGATCAACCAATTAACGGTCGCAGGAATACTTTACTCCAACCGCAACAATTTGGTCGCCATCCAGGCCGGCGATGCCGTCACCGGCATGACGACGATATTCAACGGCCAGATCTATGACGCATATCCGCAGGCCAGCCAACCTGACATGCCGTTCGTCATTGTGGCGAACCCGGCCAACGCGATCCAGCTTACGCCTGCCCACCCCGTCACCTTCAATGGCCCGACAGACGGCGTAACGGCGCTTGCGGCGGCGCTTGCCCCGACAAAATTCACGCTCGAAAACAACGGCGTCTCGGCGATCCTCTCAAACCCCTATTTTCACGGCTCGGCCTGGGATCAGGTCAAGGCGATCACCTCGGCGATGGGCTGCGTCGGTTATCTCAATTTACAGAAGGGCGTCTATGCCATCTGGCCGCAGAACGGGAGTCGGTCAGCGGGCAATATCCCGCTCATCTCGCCGGCAACCGGGATGATCGGCTATCCCGAATTCAGGCAGGTCCTCGTCAAAGTACGGACACTGTTTAACCCGCACGTGTCCCTGACGATCGGCAACCAATTCCGGGTGCAGAGTCAATTCACGGCGGCCTCGGGAACCTGGACGATCTATTCGATCACGCACGACATCTCGGCGCAACTGCCGGACGGCCCTTGGGAAACTACCCTCGTCGGGGTCAACGGTGTAATGGGGTCGCCACGATGAAGAAATCAGCGGCAAGGCCCGCGCCGCGAATGTTCGCGTTACCGAGCGCGCCACCCGGGGATATTGGACTAGACATACCCAAAACCGGGAAGGCAAGCTATGATTGAGCTTGCTGCCGGCGCTCAACAAAAAGCGCGTCCGCCTTGGACAACCCGCCGGCTATGGAGCCTGTGGGAAATGATCGAATTTGACCTATCTGCTCTCATTTATATTGCCAAAGACATGGGACGGTTGGCGTCTGTTTTGGAGACCTCGCCGGATCTGGAATTTCGTAACAAAGAGCAAAAAGACAACGATATTCGGATATTTACTATGCACAAAGAACAATTTGACAATCTCGGCCTTGATATGTGTTCGGCGCAGGCAAGCCGAATTGTATCAGAATGCCAAATCGATCAAATTCTTACTCAAAGAGAAATGGCACAAATGGTCAAAGAGTTGGCAAATCGCCTCGAAGACCAGTGTCGTCTGACACATTACTTAGCTATAACAAAAGAAGAGAACGATTTAATCGCACCAGACGAGCCGCTATTCGGCACAAATGTGGAGGATAAAATTCCCTCCGTTATTGAAGACATATCAGATGGAGGTAAATGCCTTGGTTTCCGCAGAGCAACAGCAAGCGTATTTCATATGATGAGGGTGATGGAAATTGGAGTACAGAAATTCGGGGAGCAACTTGGGGTCACCCTAACCGAAGAGAAAAATTGGCAGACCATCCTCGATCAGATCAACCCAAAGATTAAAGAATTGGGAAAAGACCAGAAGGCAAAGTTATATGCATCAATTGCTGCGCATCTTTATAATGTAAAGCTTGCGTGGCGCAATGAGACGATGCACCCAAAAGCAACTTACACAGATGAAGAAGCTAGACTTATTTTCGCAGTAGTACGCGGATTTATGAACGACCTAGTGCGGGCGCTTTAGATGCGATCAACTTGCCCATTTTACGGTCAAACTCGCGCGCATCGTCGTCCGCTTCATGTTCACGCGCGAACTCGCGAAAGCGCTCGTATTGCGCCTTGTCCTCGATCTTGCGGCTCGGCGGCTTGGGAGCCGCCTTACGCCGTGTCTTCGTCTTCACTGTCGCCATCGAATGGCAACTCAGTTGCACCGGCTCCCTATATGGCGGTTCCGCAGTCAGCGGTCTAGGGGCCTCGCGCTTCTCCGGCTTTGCCACGAGTTGTTCGATAGGTCAGCCGCTTGCCGATGATGCCCCGGATCGCGCGCTCGGTACGCTCGACATCATCGATGCCCAGGGCGATCCGGTTGCTATAGCGGAAATCGAACTCGGCGAGGTAGCGGTGCAAATGCCGCTCTCTGCAGTGCTGATAGATGCCCCGCATCCCGCGCTTGAAGATCGAGTAGAAGCCTTCAACAGTGTTGGTATGTGCGTCGCCTCGCACCTATTCGCCAGCGCCATGGTTGACGCTTTCGTGGCTGCGGAACCGGCGACCGATGCCCCGATAAGCATTGGCTTGGTCAGTCATCAAGTCGCTGCGGGTGTCGGCATGGGCGAATACGATCCGGCGCAGTTCGGCGGCGGTGACATTCTCGGCCTTGATCGAGCGGGCTTTGCCGCCACGCTCAACGAGGGTCACGACCGGGATTTTGCTGCTAGTAGCGGTCGAGATTTTGCGCCACCCGCCACGAATGTTGTCGAATTGCCACGGCTCAACTCCGCCAGGCTTCTTGCCGATAAAGGTCTCGTCGATTTCGATGATCATGCCTTCACCGCCGATGGGGCCGAACACATCGGAATGCTCGGCCATCGCTTCGCGGATACGATAGCCGATGAACCAGCCGGTTTTGAAATCGACGCCCAGGACGCGGCAGAATTGGTTTGCCGAGAAGCCCTTTTTGCTGCTGCACATGAGGTGCATCGCCTGCAACCAGATGTGCATCGGGACATGGCTTTTCTCGAAGATGGTGCCGATCTTGACGGTGAAAGGCTTCCGGCAGCCGTAGCACTTGTAGAGACCGACGCGGGTGCTCTTGCCTTTCAACGGCGCGCTCTTATCGACGACGCCGCACTTTGGGCAGACACGCCCATTCGGCCACACGATGCTTTCGATGTAAGCATAGGCGGCTTCTTCGTTCTGAAAGTGGGGTTCGTCCAAAACCGAGCGGGGCATGATCTATCTCCTTATGAGAGATATCATAATGCCTGATTTGGGTATGTCAACTCCAATATCGCCCGCCACCCCTTGATCGTCGCCGGCATTGATCCTGGGCTCAGCGGGGCCGTGGCGCTGCTCGACGCGGCGACCGGTGCGGTTATCGATATCCTCGACATGCCTACCTACGCTCTGTCCCGCGGCGGCAAGAACAAACGCGAGATGGACCCGCACGCGCTCGCCGGCGCGATCGGCCGCGACCGGATTGCCCATGCTTTCATCGAGAACGTGGGCACGATGCCGGGCCAGGGCGTGTCGTCGGTATTCAGCTTTGGCAAGAGCTACGGCGTGGTGGATCGGCGTGCTGGCAACGCTGGGCGTCCCCATGACCTTTGTTGCGCCCCAAGTGTGGAAGGCGATCGTTGCAGGTTCCGGCGGCAAAGGACGGGAGGCGGGGGCATCGAACTGATGCCGGCTGCGGCGGCACACTGGCCGCTTGTGAAGCACGACGGGCGCGCAGAAGCGGCTCTGATCGCCACCTATGGGCTGCGCACGCTGGGCGGCCTCTCACGGGCTGCCTGAAACAGAAAGAGCCCGGCGCGGGTGAAGCGCCGGACCCGCTTCCTGTTGGAAGGAAGAGCGCGAGGGCGCTAGACGGGGGACCGTCCTCTCGCGCCACCCAAATGATCGCATTTAAACTCGTGTGCCGCAACGCCGCGTTGAACGCTCCTCTCCCACGACTGGCCGGCAAAAATATGGCGCCAGTGGGAGAGACCAACCGGCGCCAGGCTTCAGGGGAATAGACACCCGGCGAACGGTTTAGTTGATCGTCGGTTCCCTTAGCCGAAGATGGCGGGAATAGAGGGTAGAAGGCGCCGCAACGATCAAAGGATCGTCCCCCAATTAAGATTTTTGTGGGGGATTAACACAAGCTGCTTACAGCAATCTGACGCCGCAACTCCGATGCCGGCGCGGAGCGCGGCCGGGCGCTTTGGCGGTGGCCTTATCTCGTTTTTATCGCTTGTAGCCCCGAGCCACGAGACGCCCCCTGTCATCGACGATTACGTACCCGGTGATTGCCGGGTCTGCAAAGGCGGGATCGTGCGCGTATACGATCGATCTGGCGCGGGAGAGGGCGTCGTCCAGGCTCTCAGCGTGACCCCTTCTGCGTAAAGCAAACTGTCGTAACTTCCAATACTTGTATTCGAAACTCCATGACACCTGCTGCTTGCGGTTGCGCATCTGGCCGGAGTTTAGCAATTGCGCGCAGGCTCGTCGCTGAGAGTACTATGGTCGCTCAGCGAGCGGCCTGCCGCCGCTAAGGGAAAATGCCCGTGGCCTTCAAGTACGAATACAGGATGTCCAACTCTTGGATTTGCCCAATTGAGGAATATGCGACTGAGTCAGCGGCAATGGCTGCAGTATGCCGCTTTGTCAATCAGAGCATCGACGCTCGCGTTGTGCAGGACCGACAAGTCGTCCGGACATTTGACGAGATCAAAGCTTTTTGCGGAGATCGCTCGTCAAATTAGGCTACTATCCGTCCGACCCTTGCGCCCTGCCCGCGCATGATCGGCGTATCTATCCAATTGTTAGAGATAAACCGTGACGGCGCTCCGCCGCGCCGCCCGCATCCGGTGGCCGCCTGATGGCCTGATCGCCTCGCGCGGCTACATGGGTAGCCAAAACCGGGAAACGCGCGTGTAGCGGCTCCGCAGCCGACTTCACGCTGGCGCTCGACGGCGCAACTTCCAAGGAATGCCCTCGCCGCCGCGCGCCGAGCTCGCTCTTGGGAGGAGTGCATCACCTCTAGAAATTCGTCCAACCCGCCGAGGTCGCCTATTTTTGCGAACGTGAGCGCGTTCGTGAAGTCGGCGGTTGACCACCCGGCTTCGCGCAATAGTTGGCGAAGATCGATTGCTTTGGCGACGCCGCCTGACACGTCCTGCCCCGCCTTGATCTTGGCAACCTTTTCGGCGGCGCCGGCAGCTCCCGGCAGCACTCATGTCAACGCCGGCTTGAGCGTCGGCAATCGTATTTTCAATCTTCGCCGCGAGCGCTCGGTTATCGTCAAGCATCCCTTGGTGCATGTCGCGCAGGGCCGACCATGACCTTTCGTCGGCCTGCGCATTTTCTAGCTGCAAAGCGCGAATTTCCTCAACCGCGACTATTGGGACGCGCGCGTGTAGGGCGGCGAGGATTTTTCCCTGCGCCGTGGCGTCAAGGCGGTTTGAGAGTTTGTCGAGCCCTTGGTGGACGCCTTCCCAAAAGGACATTCGATCAGCCACGGATGGCGACAGATTTACGGCGCCGAGACCGGCAATGTGCTCATGCTGGACCTTGGCGCCAACGCGGCGCGTCTCGATCAGGCTGGCCTGTAGCCTACGGCGGGACTGGCGGAATTGGACAAACATGATGTAGTGGCATACTATCAAGCCGCGAAGGCACATGCAATAAAGTGCGCCACTACACGCGGCCTTGCATCGTCTCCGCGATCGGCGCATCATCAGCATAGCCCTTCACAAGGCTATGCACAGAGTGATCATGCTAAAAACTACGTCCGGCGGCCGTTGTCGTATGTCCAGGGGGAAACCCTAAAGGGCAACGGGGACGACTTTGTGCGTCTTTGTGAACCGCCGGGCTCTTGGCGTCCCTTCACAAGGAGCACAGAGCATGACACCCACGACACGCGTATCCCTGGCCCTGCTGTGGCAGCGGTGGCAGGAAATCGAGGAACTTCCCGAGCACGATAAGACGGTTCTCGCCGAGTTGAACGTGCTCGAGGCCCGCATCATCGATCAGCCGGCAAAAAACGCACGCGACCTGGTAGCCAAACTGAAGTTTCTGGCTCACCAGGCCCGCGATCACGAGTGGGATGACAGCCTCGAAAAGCTCCACGCCTCGATCTTGTCGGCGCAGGAGGACTTCCTTCATCCCGAGGAAGGTCCGCTTGACCGGCTTTCACAAGCGATCCGCCATTTCAAAGGCATAGGCGAGTGCTTGGAATCGGTCGCGCCGGACGCGCCCGACCCGGTGAAGGTGTGCGAGTACCTGGGCCGGGAATTGGGTAAACACGCCGCGATGGCGGACGCGGCGGTGGACGACATTGGCACCGAGCACTACACGAAAAGGATCTTCTTGAAGGAGGCGGTGCATTTCATGATGGAAGCGCGGCCGGCACCGTTCGCGGCCAAGGCCGATGGGGGCGCAGCATGACCGCGTCCCGCAAGCCCCATCCGATCGAGGCTCTATCGTTCGTATGCGATCGGGCGCCTCAATCGCGAACTGATTTGAAGCGCTGTTTTTGGAATGTCCAGTCGACCGGAGATCACCGGCGCGATGGCGCCCTCGGCCGAGCCTCGCGATCGAGTACCTCCGCTACCTGGTAGACGAAGCCCATCAGGGCGACTCGCATGGCTACCTTGGATGGATCGTCACGGACATGCCCGCGCAACACTCGCCGATCGAAATCGCATTTCTCCACGTCATCGACCATGCGGCACGACACGGCTTGATCTACGCCGAACGCCTGGCCGCATATTATGCGCGCTGCAGGGTGGCCGAAACCCACGGGTCGCTCGTCAACCAACGGCCGGACGGCTCCGTGGTAATCGAGCAGCCGGACGGCAAGCGAGCGGTCTACCGCAAGGTAGGCGAGGAATGAGCGAGCGGCGAGATCGCTTTGATCTCGAATTGGCGCTCATCGATGCTGACGGTGTCGCTCATACCCTTCGCAAGCTCGCGGAAGGGGCCCTGAAGAGCGATGACCATCTCGGCGAAGCCCTAATGTATCTCGCCAATCAGCTTGAGCGACATCTCGACGGCGCTCATGGTGCCATGCGTGAGGCGCTCGGTTTGAACTAGACTTCGCTGGTGCCGACTATAGGGCCGCTCTGGCGACGGGGCGGCTCTTTTTTGTTGCGTTTTCAGTCGAGCCCGACGCGGGGGGAACGCTCCGGGCTCACTTCTTGGTGGAGGAAGAGCGCGAGGTCGCGCGGTCAAGGGCGTAGCCGCACATAGGAACACCAGCGCACCGCAATCAGGCCAATTACGGCGCCGCAGGCCTTAAACAGAAAGTCATTCAGATGTGGATCGCGACTGGGAACGAACGATTGACCGATTTCAAGCACGGCCGCTGTAACCACAAGAAATGCCCCTAATAGCCATAGCCGGCGCCGCGGATAGGACAGCGCAAAAAATAGGCCGAGCGCCACATAGGCGGCAAACCGCTCGAAATTGGGTGGGAAATGCGTCTGCGGGCGCATGCCTATAGGCCCGAGGGTCATCACGGCAATGGCGGTCAGGAAAATCCAGCTCACGAACTGAACGCCAAATGTCGAACTTTTTGTTGATTTCAAGAGATCAACTGGGTCGGTTAGCGGTCCGCGCGAGCGCGTCGCCCGGCGCTCTTTTGCCGCCCGCTTAACTTTGCGTCGGTTCGCGCGGATGGTCGGCCGGCTGTTTTGGTGGATGACGTCATTCGCTACTCCGATCGACCGTGCGCGACTATATCAGGTATGCGGCTTGGCTCGATACCTAGCGGCCCAGTCATCATTTCCCG
The DNA here is from genome assembly GCA_963712835.1 of uncultured Alphaproteobacteria bacterium. Classification (GTDB taxonomy): domain Bacteria; phylum Pseudomonadota; class Alphaproteobacteria; order ATCC43930; family CGMCC-115725; genus DATARH01. The sequence goes on from CAVQJJ010000009.1 coordinate 15,567, forward strand.
GCATAGCGCCCTGCTTGACTAACGGAAAAACATGCAACATAATCGGAACCGTTCGTAATGAATGGCAAACCGATAGGTGGTTGCGATGGCATCGATCCGCAAGCGGACGTGGAAATCGGGTGGCGAGGACAAGACGGCATGGATCGCTGACTATTTCGATCAAGCCGGCAAGCGTCATATCAAAACGTTCGCCACCAAGAAGGGTGCCGATGCCTGGCTGGTTACTGCCCGCGGCGAAGTAGCGGAGGGCACACACACTCCCGAGAACGCCAGCATCACCGTCAAGGAAGCGGGCGTGCTGTGGATAGAGACGGGCGAACTCGAAAATCTTGAGCGCTCGACGCTACGGCAGTATCGCAACCACGTCGACTTGCACATCAACCCGGCGATCGGTGCGACGAAGCTCGCCCGCCTATCGACGCCCGCTATCGAGGCCTTCCGGGATGACCTGTTACGCAAGAGCTCGCGGGCGATGGCGCGCAAGGTGCTCGCAAGCCTCAAGAGCATCGTCAGCGAGGCGCAGCGGCGCGGCCTTGTCGCGCGTAATGCAGCGTCGCCGGTCAAGGTGGACGTGAAGAAGCGGGATCAGCGCAAGCTCGCGGTCGGGCGCGACATACCCTCGAAAGAGGAAGTGCAAACGATCCTGGCAAACGCCGAGGGCCGCTGGCGTCCATTCTTCATAACCGCGATCTTCACCGGCATGCGCGCCTCGGAACTGCGCGGCCTGATTTGGGATGACGTGGACTTTGACCGCAAGGTGATCCACGTCACGCAGCGGGCGAACCTCTGGGGCGAGATCGGCGCGCCGAAGTCGGCGGCCGGCAGCCGAGATATCCCGATGTCGCCAATGGTGGTCAACGCGCTCAAGGAATGGCGGCTGGGTTGCCCTCGCCAGAAGCCGCTCGCGGAAGGCCAGGAAGGGCGCTTGTGGCTCGTCTTCCCGAATGGCAACGGCAGGGTCGAGAACCACGCCAACATCTCAAATCGCGGCTTCTACGCGCTCCAGATCGCCGCCGACATGGTCAAAAAGGACGGAAAGCCGAAATACGGGCTGCATGCCCTTCGGCACTTCTTTGCCTCATGGGCGATTGAGCGCGGGTTCTCGCCGAAGCGGCTCCAGGCGCTGCTCGGGCACAGCTCTATTCAGATGACATTCGATGTGTACGGCCACCTGTTCCCGAGCCTAGAGGATGACCACGCCAAGTTCGCGGCCGGCGAATTGGCGCTCGTCGGATAGCCCCGGTTGCGACAAGGATGCAACATACACCGAAATTCGCCGCAGAAAACATAGGGTTTTCGCGGACTGAAAATCCGTGTGTCGGTGGTTCGACTCCGCCCCTGGGCACCATTTTTTCAATAGGTTATGAAGCCACTCCAAGCCTGCCGGGTCGCGGGTGGTGCAATTTTGGTGCAACGCGGTTCGCAGGACGTTCCAAGGCGGCGATGGCCTTGTCGATATGGTTGCCGTGGACGTGGGTATAGCGGAGTACCATGGCGAGCGTCTTGTGCCCGCTAATCCGCTGGATCGTTGCGAGATCAACCCCGGCTTCTACAAGCCGGGTGATCGCGGTATGGCGCAAGACATGCGGTGTAAACACCGCGGGGTCTAATCCAGCCGCGATTACGGCCGCCCTGAACGGCTTTGTCATGCGGTCATAGGTTTCGCTTTTACCGGCTCGGCGCGCCGGAAAAATCCACCCGTTTTGATCCTCTCGCATCTCGTTCATGGGTGAGGATTTCGGCCAGGGCCTTTGTGATCGGCTGTTCCCGTTGCCTGGCCTTAGCGTCCGGGAGGAAGAGTTGACAACGGACAAAGTCAATGCGGTCCCAACGCCTGCCCATCCAGGCCAGGCGTTCGAGGTGATGGCGGTAGAGCTCGCCGGGCATCGGAGTGCGCAGCGCCGACAGCGTACCCGCAGCATGCCGGCCGAGGATTGGGCCGTCCGGCACGTCGGCGAGGCAGGCCACAGCCAGCGACCCCTCGCGCATATGCTCTGAAAGATCGCCGCTGGGCGGCGCCTTGGATGAAATCTCGGTCTTGCCGCCATGCGTGTGGACGTCGACGGAGATCGACCGCCGCAAGAGCGCCACCGCTTCGGCCGCCTCTTCGGCCGTTTTGGCGGCTTTCGTCGAGCCGCGCGGGCGGGTTTCGCCGGCGAGCATCGCCGCGATCGAGGCCAATGCGTGGCCCCACATCCCTTGATGATGGTGGCCGACACTGTGGACGTGGCCGCAACAATCCATGGTGTTTCTCTGGATGGCTCCCGTGAGCGTCCGATTAGAGCCTTAGCCACGGTCGGCTTCAAGATCGCGGGAAAGTCCAATATCGTCGGGGACGATGCCTGGTCGCAGCTGCGAGGCGGCCGATAGCTTCAATTCCGAGGGAGGAGCGTATGCCGGCACGCCGCGCTCACGGCATGGACCAGGATTTCTATCCCTGGTCGCCGATCGTCACTCGACCCGTTTTGCGCTGGCCGGACAACGCCCGCGTTGCATTGGCGGTCATCGTCAACCTCGAGCATTGGGATTGGGAGGCGCCCATCGGCACGCCGCTGGCGGTCAGTCCAATGGGCGGCCCCGAGGGTTTGTGGACGGGGAACCAGCCGCAATTCCCCGACATCGGCGGCTGGGGCAACCACGAATACGGCAACCGGGTGGGCGTCTTCCGGATCCTGGCGCTACTCGACAAATACGGCATTACGCCAACTCTGGCTCTCGATAAGGCGACCGCAGATCACTACCCGACCCTCGTCGCGGAGGGGAAAAAGCGCGGCGCCGAGTTCATCGCGCACGGACTGTCGCGCCGACGCTTGATCCATACCGGCATGTCCGAGAATGAGGAGCGCGCTTATATCCGCGCCTCGATCGAAGCCGTTGAACGGGCAACTGGGACGCGGCCGGTCGGCTGGTCGGGCCCCGATTTCCAAGAGACGCAGAGGACGCCGAACCTGCTAGCGGAGGAAGGTATCCGCTATGTCTGCGACTGGGGCAACGACGAGCAGCCTTACCGTATGACGCCAAGGACGGGCGAGCTCTATTCGCTCGGCGTCAATGCCTATCTCGACGACAACTACATCCATCTACGCGGCCGGCGGACGATTAACGAGACCAATCTGCTCTGGCGCGAGTGGTTCGACGGGCTCTATGCCGACGGCGCGAGGACCGGCCGGGTGATGGTGCTCCACCTGCACCCGTGGATCATCGGACAACCGTGGCGCATCCGGCATCTCGACGAGGTGCTCGGCCATATCTGCGCCCACGCTGGGGTCTGGAAGGTGACCGGGAGCGAAATCGTCGAGTGGTTCGCGACACAGTCGGGCGCATCACTACCGAAGCCGACGAAGTCAGCGCCGGTTTCGGCACCCACACCGCAGAAAGTCGCGCCGCTTGCTCCGGGCCGGTTTGCCTATGCGCCAATCACCGACCGGCCGGTCATTAAATGGCCGAACAACGCCCGTGTCGCGTTCTGGGTCGCGCCGAACATGGAGTTCTTCGAATACCTGCCGGAGAACCGGCCGAGGCAACCCGATATACCGCATTATTCGCGCATGGATTACGGCAACCGTGTCGGCTTTTGGCGGATGCTCGATGTACTCAACAAGCACGAGGTGCGAGCTTGTTGTTGCCTCAATCTCGAACTCCTCGATCATTTCCCCGAGATCAGGGACGCGATGGTCGCCGCCGACTGGGATTACATGGCGCACGGCCTCTACAACAGCCGGCCGATCTATGACCTGACGGAAGAGCAGGAACGCGCCTATTGGGAGGATTTCATCGCGCATGTGCAGGAGATGACGGGCAAGCGCGTGAAGGGCCGACTCGGCGGCGGCGCCGGCTACACGGTGCGGACGGACGACCTCATGGCCGAAGCCGGCTGCCTCTACCACACGTCATGGATCATCGATGACCAGCCGTGGCCGATCGACGTGCGGGGCGGCCAGAAATTCATCTACGTCCCCTACACCGGCCAGACAAACGACGCGGGCGTGCTCGCGTGGAACCGCGAGGCCGATTACTTCGAGCAGATGATCAAGGACCAGTTCGACACGCTCTATCGCGAGGGCGCCGAGAGCGGCCGCGTCATGTGCCTGTCGCTCCACCCTCACAATATCGGGCGTCCGAATGCGGCGAAGCATCTCGACGCGGCGCTCAAATACATCCTCGGTCATGACGGCGTGTGGAACACGACCGCCGACGACATTGCCGAATATTACCTCGCCAACTACTACGACCAGGTGACCGACTGGATCGCCGAGCGCAACGGGCACGCTGCAGCATAGCGGAGAGCAGCATGGACTTGAAACTCGCCGGCAAAGTTGCACTCGTCACCGGTTCGAGCCGCGGGTCGGCCTAGCAACCGCCAAGGCGTTTGCCGCTGAGGGCTGCCGGCTGATGCTGTCGGCGCGCTTGCGGAGCCGCTGGCGGACGCGGCGAATAAACTGCGCGCAACAGGCGCGGAGGTCGCCGCTCACGTGGCGGATGTCGCGAAGCCCGAAGATGCTGCGGAGCTGGTCGACGCCGCGGTGGCGGCTTATGGCGGCATCGACATTCTGGTCAACAATGTCGGCGCCGGCGGTGGCGGCGCGCGCATTGCCGATAGCACTGATGAGGATTGGCGCGGTGCGTTGGACCGCAACCTGATCCAGACAGTCCGAATGATGCGAATGGCGTGTACGCAAAGCCTATTGCCTATGCGGCTGCCTGTTAAGCATGCCCGCTCCGGGAGTTGAGTTGACTGAGATAGCCGTTGGGACCGCTCGCGGGTTACTCAGACAACCAAGCGGCCGGACTTGTCTACAAGGTCGATCTGCGCTTCGGTGGCGACGCCGGACCAATAACTCCAATTTCAGCCTGAGCAGTTCGTCATGAAGACAATCCTCTCTACGCGCACCTGATCGACTGTGTCGAGCCCAAGGTGCGGCTGGATACGGCTGTGTTGATCGAGGAAGGGCGCATCCGCGCCATACTGCCAAGCGGCGAGGTGGGCAGCATCGGCGACGCGCAAACGGTTAATCTCAACGGCGCGTATCTGATGCCCGGTCTTTGGGACGTGCGCATCCATCCGGACTATCTGTTGCCTCATGAGATGCCGCTCGCCGATCAGGTGACCCTGTTCGGCCACAGGCTTGCAGCCGCGCTGACCGAATCCGGCATTACCGGAATGCGCTGTGCCGGGGCCCACCACTTCATGGACGTCGCTTGGAAGCGCGCCTTCGACTCCGGACAGCATGTCGGCCCTCGGCTGTTCGCTAGCGGCCATTTCCTCACCACCACGGGCGGACATTTCCTGACCTCGGGGCACGCTCTGGAGGTCGACGGTCCCTATGGTTGGGTAAAAGCCATTCGCGAGCAGATCAAAAACGGCGTCGACCACATCAAGCTCAATCTCTCGGGCGGCATCATGGGGCCGGCCTGGGACCTCCACACCCATTCATTCCTGCTCGACGACGAACTCCGCGCCGCCTTCGAGATCTGCCGGAAGCGCGGCTTCAAGGTGATGGCGCACGCCACCAATCCGGAAGCGGTGAAGAATGCGGTCCGGCTCGGCGCGCACAGCGTCGAGCACGGCTACATCATGGATGACGAATGCATCGAGCTTCTGCTCGAGCACGACACCTGGTACGTGCCAACCCTCGCCATCAGCCATCTCACCGAAAGCCAGGCCACCAACTCGTTCGAGACCGACTGGGTTGCACAGCGCGGGCTTTCGCGGGCGCTGTGCTGCCGCGCCGAGGCAGCTTCGGACGTCCATGCCACCTGGTTCCGAAAGGCGCTCGACGCCGGGGTGCGAATGGCATTGGGGTCCGACATCCGGCCTCTCAAAGATGCAGGCCTGCTGGAAATGGGATTGTGGGTGCGCGACGGCGCGACGCCGTGGCAAACTCTCGTCGCCGCCACACGCAACGGCGCCGCCATATGCGGCGTTGGCGATCACCTCGGCACGGTGGAAGTGGGCAAGCTCGCCGACCTGATCGTGGTCGGCGCCAACCCGCTTGAGGACATCACCAATGTGCGCCGCCTGCAGCTGGTCCTCAAAGAAGGCCGGGTAGTATCGGACAAACGGCGTACAAGTGGTGCGCCCTGATAACGGGGGATCGGTGATTATTGAGTGTGATGCTGCCGGCTGGCGCTAACTCCCCCTTACGGCGCATCTGATCCGCGGCCGGGCGCTCGAGCCGAGGTCGGCTTACTGAACCGGTAGCCGACCATCGGTTCTGAGGACGGGAACTACCGGTCGGGCCCCCTCTGCGGTCATTCGCGATCACCCGGTTGAACGGCCGGGGGGGTGGCAAGCAGTCATTCACTTCGGCCTCGATCCCCGTTCAACCTCGCACTCGCGTCCGCTTGAATTCCATCTTAGTCTGAGCCGCGTATCTTGGGTTCGGAATTGCCTGGCAGGATGAGCGGCGAGCGCGTCGAGCGGAGATTGGCAGCGATCCTGGCGGCCGATATCGCCGGGTATTCGCGGCTGATGGGCGTCGACGAGGAAGGCACGCTCGCGGCGATCAAGGCAGTGCGCGCCGAGCTTACCGGCCCCACGGTCGCCAAGCATCGCGGTCGCATCGTCAAGACGACCGGCGACGGCGCGCTGGTCGAGTTCGCCAGCGTCGTCGACGCGGTGCGCTGCGCGGTCGATGTTCAGCAGGGTATGACCGAGCGCAATACCGGTGTGCTGGCCGACAAACGCATCGAGTTCCGCATCGGCATCAATCTCGGCGACATCATCATCGATGAAGACGATATTTTCGGCGACGGCGTCAACGTCGCCGCCCGCTTGGAGGCGCTCGCCGAGCCCGGCGGCATCTGCGTCAGCCGGGTCGTGCGCGACCAGGTACGCGACAAGCTCGACATCGCCTTTGACGACATGGGCGAACAGCAGGTCAAGAACATCGCCCGGCCGGTGCGGGTGTTCCGCGTCGGACCGCAGGCGGCCGGCCTGCAAAGCCCCCACCCCGCCCCTCCCCCGCCCGCGGGGGAGGGTAGCGCGCGCAGCGCGCGGGTGTGGGCTATAGAGGGTCCGCCGCGGCTCTCGATCGTCGTGCTCCCGTTCGCCAATCTCGGCGGCGATCCCGAGCAGGAATATTTCGCCGACGGTATCACCGAAAGCCTTACCACGGACCTGTCGCGCATCTCGGGCTTGTTCGTGATCGGGCGCAGCACCGCCTTCACCTACAAGGGTAAGGGCGCCGATCTGAAGCAGGTCGGTCGCGACCTCAATGTCCGGTATGCGCTGGAGGGCAGCGTGCAGCGCGGCGGCAACCGGCTGCGCGTCAACGTCCAGCTGATCGACACCGAGAGCGGCCGCACGTATGGGCGGAGCGCTTCGACAAGCCGCTCGCCGACCTGTTCGACATGCAGGACGAGATCGTCGCTCACCTGGCGAGCCAATTGGGCACTCAGCTCGCCGAGGCCGAGGCGCGCCACGCCGAGCGGTCGCCCGCCCCGGACTGATGGACCTCTATTTTCGCGCCGTGGCCTGCCTCAACCGGGGAATGACCAGCGAAAATATGGCGCAGGCGGAAGCCTTCCTCGATCGCGCGCTGGCGCTCGATCCCGGCAATCTCGATGCGCTGGTCGGCAAGGCGTGGGTCGGGATGGGCGTCGCCGCGAGCTTTCTGAGCGATGATCGGGCCGCGCGCTTCGCGGCAGCGGAGGCGACCGCGATCAGAGCGCTGTCGCTGGCTCCCAACCACGCCTTTGCCCATATGGTGTTGGGTGCGATCTACGGCGGTATCAATCGCCCGGCGGAAGCGATCGCCGAATTGGAGCATTCGCTGGCGGTCGACCGCAATCTTGCCTACGCGCATATGATGATCGGCACTGTCAAGACGGCGCTGGGCCGCGCCGATGAGGCCGAGGCCCATATCCGCGAGGCTTTGCGGCTCAGTCCGCGCGACGTGATGGCGCATCATTGGATGAGCAGCATCGGCACAGCAAAGCTGCATCTTGGTGATGACGAAGAGGCCGTCGTGTGGTTTCGCCGGGCAATGGAAGCAAACCGGAACTTCGCATTCACGCATTTTTCGCTCGCCGCAGCGCTCGCCCATCTCGGCCGGATCGACGAGGCGCGGGCCGCGGCGGCTGCGGGACTAGTCCTCGAACCCGCATTTTCTATCGCTCGCCTGCGTGCGGGCGCGCGCAGCGACAACCCGACGTATTTGGCGGGGCGCGAGCGAACCTACGAGGGCATGCGCAAGGTCGGCATTCCCGAGTAGCCGGTGCGGCTAAAGTTGCGCGATCATTCCGTCGAGCGCGGCGAGACCCGCGGCGGGCGTCACATTTTGCATGGTGACCCAATCGCGTAGCTTTTTGATCGCGCGGCTGTCGTGTATGGCCGCGCGGGCCAAGTCGATCCCGTCGCGCAGGTTTTGGACGCGGCCCATCACATAGAGCATCGGCGCCGCGTTGAGGCACACGATGTCCTCACGCGGTCCGCCATCCTTGTTGGCGATAACACGCAGCAGGGTCAGCGCCTCGCGAAGGAGGTCGCGGCTTGATGCGATGTCTTCGTATCGCGCCCGCCGTAACCCGAGCGCCTCCGGCGTCACCACCGATTTTTCAACGCCGGCGTCGGGCTTCAGCTCAGCGATGTGCGACGGGCCAAGCGTCGACAGCTCGTCAATGCCGCGCCCGCTCGCGGCATCGAGGCCGTGCATCACGAAGGCGCGTTTGAAGCCCAGCTCGCGCAACAGCAGCGGCTCGAAATCGACCGCATCGAGGCTCTTGACCCCCATGACCTTGTACGAGGGCATCGTCGGGCTCAGCAGCGGGCCGACGAAGTTTATCGTCGTGCCGAAGCGGAGTTCCACCGGCATGCGCCTCATGAACCGGGGGCGCAGCCATGGTACAAACCCGTTCCAGGCGCAGATGCCGACCCGTTCGATGCTCTGTTTGGGGACCTCCGGCGCGCACTCGACATCGACCCCGAGAGCCTCGACGACGTCGATCGCGCCACAGTTGGATGTGATCGCCCGCGAGCTGTGCCGCACGACGTAGAGGCCGCAGGCCGCGGCGACGATCGCCGCGGCGGTGCTGATGTTGAAGGTTTTAAGCGTGTCGCCGCCGGTCCCGGCATTGTCGATGAAGGGTTCCGGCGTGTCGATCGCGACCTTTGTCGTGTCGTATTCGTAGAGCGCATCGAACGTTCCGGCGATTTCATCCAGCGTCTCCGGCTTTGCCGCGAGCGCGGCCATGAAGGCGCCCTGCTGCACCTTGGGTTGCTCCTCAAGGCAAATCTGCCGCCAGCATTCTTTTGCCTCGGCGCGGCTGATATCCTCCTTGCGGATCAGCCGCCCGATCACGCCGCCAAAAGCGCGTAGACGTTCCTCCGGGGTTGTCACGCTTTACGGTTTCCCAGCCCTTGGCGTTGCAGCAACCTCATGGTGTTTGATTGACGCAGTCGCGTCAATCACGTGCAAATTTTCTATCGGCCCCTAGGGCGATGCCCACGTCCGGCCAAAAGACCTCTTTGGGCTGACCTCGGCAGCACAATCGCGGTGATGAGAGGTCCGGAATCGGCGCGTCCCGTCCACTGCCTCAGGTCGCGGCGACGGTCTGCTTTCTGATCACAGAGCGGGCGCTCAGGCCGGAAGGCGGAAACTGGTCATCATGCCCCAAAGCGGACAAGTG
>CAVQJJ010000010.1:0-119507 GCA_963712835.1 uncultured Alphaproteobacteria bacterium
CGGACGACGAAACCCTCAATCCCCGCGTCAGAGAGAGGCGAGCGCAGCGTTCAGCGTCGCACTCGGCCGCATCCCCGCCGATGTCTTAGCCCGATCGGGCAGATAATAACCGCCGGTATCCACCGGCTTACCCTGCGCGGCGATCAGCTCGGCATCGATCTTGGCCTCGTTGGCCGCCAGCTTGTCCGCCAGCGGTTTGAAGCGGGCCGCCATCGCCGAGCTGTTGTCCCGCGCGGCCAGCGCCTGCGCCCAATACAGCGCCAGGTAGAAATGGCTGCCGCGATTATCCAGTTCGCCAACCTTCCGCGCAGGCGAACGGTTGTACTCGAGGATCTTACCGTTAGCCTCATCGAGCGTCTCGGCCAGAACCCGCACGTCCTCATTCCCACTTGTCTGCGCCAGATGTTCCAGCGAAGCGCCAAGCGCCAGGAACTCGCCCAGCGAATCCCAGCGCAGATAGCCTTCCTCTTGGAACTGCTCCACATGCTTGGGCGCCGAACCGCCCGCCCCGGTCTCGAACAACCCGCCGCCCGCCAGCAGCGGAACGATCGACAGCATCTTGGCCGACGTGCCCAGCTCCATGATCGGGAAAAGATCGGTCAAGTAGTCGCGCAGCACATTGCCGGTGACGGAGATGGTGTCGAGCCCCCTGCGGATGCGGTCGAGCGAGAACTTGATCGCCTCGACCGGCGCCAGGATGCGGATGTCGAGACCCGATGTGTCCTCGTTCTTCAGGTATGTCTCGACCTTGGCGATCAACTGCGCGTCGTGCGCGCGTTTGGCGTCGAGCCAGAACACCGCTGGGGTGCGGGTCAGGCGCGCGCGGCGCACCCCAAGCTTGACCCAGTCCTGGACCGGCGCGTCCTTGACCTGGCACATCCGGAAGATGTCACCGGTCTCGACCGGCTGTGACAGCAGAACCGTGCCGTCATCGGCGACCACGCGCACCGTTCCACCCGTGGCAACCTCAAACGTCTTATCGTGCGAGCCATACTCCTCGGCCTGCTGCGCCATCAACCCGACGTTCGGCACGGAGCCCATCGTCTTCGGGTCGAAGGCGCCATGCGCCTTGCAGTCTTCGATGACGGCCTGGAACAGCGGCGCGTAGCAACGATCGGGGATCGCGGCGATCACGTCGTGCAGCTTGCCGTCGGCGCCCCACATGCGCCCGGATTCGCGAATCATCGCCGGCATCGCTGCATCGATGATCACGTCGCTCGGCACATGCAGATTGGTGATTCCCCGGTCGGAATTGACCATGGCAAGGCCAGGCCGCTTCGCGTAGGCGGCCTGGATATCGGCCTTGATCGCCGCCTTTTCAGCCTCCGGCAATTTCTCGATCCGGGTCAGCATGTCGCCCACGCCGTTGTCGGGGTCGACGCCCAGGCGCGTCAGCGTGGCGCCATGCTTCTCGAACACATCGGCGAAGAAGACGGAAACGCAATGACCGAAGATGATGGGATCGGAGATCTTCATCATGGTTGTCTTGACGTGCAGCGAGAACAGGACGCCGTCCTTCTTCGCGGCGTCGATCTGCGCGGCGAAGAAGGCGCGCAACGCCTTGCGGTTCATCACGGACGCGTCGATGATCTCGCCGGCCTGAAGCGGCGTCTTCGCCTTTAGCACCGTGACCGCGCCATCGCCGCCGACCAACTCGATACGGGCATTGGTCGGCGCCGCAATGGTGGTGGCGACCTCCGACCCGTAGAAATCGCCGCCCGACATGTGCGCCACGCGCGTTTTCGAGTCCTTGGTCCAGGCGCCCATCTTATGCGGATTGTTGCGTGCGTACTGCTTCACGGCGCCGGCGGCGCGGCGGTCGGAATTGCCCTCGCGCAGCACCGGATTGACGGCGCTGCCGAGCACCTTGCCGTAGCGGGCGCGGATTTCCTTATCCGCTGGCGTCGCATCGCTGTCCGGATAGTCCGGCACGTCGTAACCCTTGCTCTGCAACTCCTTGATCGCCGCCTTCAGCTGCGGGATCGAGGCGGAAATGTTGGGCAGCTTGATGATGTTGGCCTCGGGGCGCATCGCCAGTTGGCCAAGCTCGGCGAGCTCGTCGTTGATCTTTTGCGCTGGCGTCAGTTTGTCGGGGAAATTGGCGATGATGCGGCCCGTCAGCGAAATGTCCTTCAGCTTCATCTTGACGCCGGCTGCACCGACAAAGGCTTCGACGATCGGCAGAAGGGAAAACGTCGCAAGCCCAGGTGCTTCATCAACCTTCGTCCAAACGATTTCGAGATCCGACATGCTTGTACCTCCGCGCGCCGCTTTCGTTTCGGCTGAGTTGATCTATTGACGATTATGGCCCGTCTTGTGGGCATTAAAGGCCGCTGGCATTGATGTCCGGCGGGTTCAAACCGGCGGCGCACGATAATGGCGGGGCGAAGGCGAGGCAAGCCGGCGGGAGGCCCGCGCAAGGCTCCAATGCAACGAAGTTATTAACAGCCGCCAGACTCCGGGCATTCGCCTCAAATTCGTCCCGTTGGTAAACGCGTTCCACAAACTGTTTACCAAACCGACATGGTCTCGCGACTCCCGGCTGAATCGATTTTGAACGATTTCAACGGCTTGATAAAATTGCCTATTTTATAGGCAAAAACGTTGTTGCACTTGGCTTACTTGGCGCTCAGGAGATCGCTCGGGGCTTCCCCACAACTTTACCCACCAATTCCGTGGATAGCCGAATCACGTGGGGAGCGCATCGAAGAGCGCCGGAACATTCGGCACGAATGAGACTAGCGCCGGGACCAGCGGCGCCGCAAAACGCGAATTGACGATGTGCCCGAACAGCGCGGCAAGCGGCGCCCAGTAGCCCGCCACATCGATGATGAAGATCGGTTTGTCATGCAAGCCCAGCTGACGCCACGACAAGATCTCGACCGCCTCGTCGAGCGTGCCGACTCCGCCGGGCAGCACTGCAAACGCGTCGGCGCGCTCTGCCATGACGCGTTTTCGCTGATGCATATCGGTGACGACCACCAGTTCGCTGAGCCCGCGATGCGCCACCTCGCGGTGTTCGAGATGAACCGGGATGATGCCGGTCACCCGGCCGCCACCCGCCAGCACCGCATCCGCGACGCAACCCATCAACCCATTGCGCCCGCCGCCATACACCAATTCGATACCGCGCGCCGCGAGCCCGCTGCCGAGCTCGCTAGCCGCCGCCGCGAAGCGCGGGTCTGCGCCGTTCGAAGAACCGCAATAGACGCACAACCGCTCGATTTGCACGCGTTGTTCCGCCGATTTGCCGATGTCGCGCCTTCTCTTCCTCCGAAGAGGGCGCGATTGCAAGCCGCCTGGGCGCGGCCTAAACTCGCGCAGCGTCGTGGATGTGGGGATGCCGTGCGACGTCTACTGATAGGGCTGGGCGGAGTGGCGCTGGCAATTGCCATCGTCGCCTTTGTTTTGTGGACTAACAGTTCGCCGACGTTGAAACCCGCGACCCCGCCGGCGCCAGCGCCAGCGTCGCAGGCCAACCAAGCGCCACCTGCCGCCGAACCCACGCCGACGATCCCGAGTTTCGACGTCGTCAGAGTCGATCCGACCGGCCATGCGGTGATTGCCGGCCGCGCCGCGCCAGGGGCCAAGGTCACAGTGCTCGACGGCGACAAGTCGTTGGGCGACGTCACCGCCGACGATCGTGGCGAATGGGTGCTGGTGCCAACCGCGCCAATGTCGCCCGGCGAGCGCCGGTTGACGGTGGAAGCGGCCGACCCGAAGACCGGCGCCAAGACAAAATCCGCCGACACGGTGGCGCTGGCCGTCGGCGCGGCAACGCCGAGCACGCCAAGTCCAGGCACCGTCGCAGTGCTGGTGCCCGGTAATGCCAACGAGCCGGCACAGGCGCTGCAACGCCCCAATACAGGACTTTCGCTTGACACCGCCGAATTCAACGACAAGGGCGAATTGATGCTGTCGGGTCACGCCAGCCCGAACGCGACGCTGCATCTCTATGCCAACAACCGGCCGCTCGCGACCGTCACCGCCGACGCGCAGGGCAAATGGTCGTCGCTGTCGCCGAGCGCGCAGGGGCAGGGTAAGGTCGAGCTACGGGTCGACGAGCTTGGCGCCAATGGCTCGGTGGCGCGGCGCATCTCCGAGCCATTCGAGCCGCCCTCTTCGGTCGCATCGGGCGGCCGGTACACCGTGCAGGCCGGCAACTCGCTGTGGGTCATCTCCCGCAAGGCCTATGGCAATGGGCAGCACTACACGGTGATTTTCGGGGCTAACAAGGAACACATCAAGGACCCGAACCTGATCTATCCGGGCCAGGTCATCAGCCTGCCGAAATCGTGAGCCCCTAAGCGTAAAGCGCCGCCGGCAGCACCGGCGCGATACGGTTGCGGGCATGCAGGTAGGCTTGCCAGAACAGGCACGCGGCGACCGTGCGCCACGGGCGCCAGCGCTCGCCCAGCTCGCGCAGCTCGCGCTCGCCGGGGCGCGCCGGCAGGCCCAGCTCGGCGGCAACTCCGAGCTGCAGCCCAAGATCGGCAGCGGGCCACACATCATCGCGGCCAAGCGCGAAGATTAGATAGATTTCGGCGCTCCACCGACCGATGCCCTTCAGCGCGACAAGCACCGCCAACGCGTCCTCGTCGGGAGTCGCGGCGAGCCGGGCGAAATCGAGCGCGCCGCTCGTTACCGCCTCGGCAAGGCCGCGGCCATAGGCCGCTTTCTGCCGGCTAAAGCCGCAACGCCGCAACGTCGCCTCGTCAAGTTTGAGGAACCCGGATGGCGCAAGCGGCCGGCATTCCTCGTTCAGCCGGCGAAACATCGCCGCCGCCGCGTCAATCGACACCTGCTGTTCGAGGATGATGTGGAGCAGCGTCTCGAACCCGTTGCGCCGCCGCCGGAACCGCGGCGCGCCGGCACGCTCGAGGATCGCCGCGAAGACGGGCTCGCCGCCGAGCGCCGCCAGGCCTTCGTCTAGCCCCCGCGGCGCCAATGCCGGTTCGTTCAACCCCATAATTTCGGGTCCGGCGGATGGACGAGGCTGCCCTCGTAGCGCAGCCCCTGATTGCGATCCGCGGCGAGCAGCAGCGGCGCGTCGAGATCGACGATGCTGGCCTGTTGCGCCAGCAGGAGCGCCGGCGCCATCGCCAGAGAGGTGCCGATCAGGCAGCCGACCATGATTGCGAAGCCGCGCTCGCGCCCGGCTTTCGCCAGCGCCAACCCCTCGGTCAGCCCGCCGGTCTTGTCGAGCTTGATGTTGATCGCGTCGTATTTGCCCACCAGTCGGTCGAGATCGGCGGCAACGTGGCACGACTCGTCGGCGCAGACCGGAATTGGGTGCGGCAACTCGGCGAGTGCGGTGTCGTCGCTCGCCGGCAGCGGCTGCTCGATCAGTTCAACGCCCAGCTCGGCGAAGACCGGCGACAGCTCAGCGAAATGGCGTGCGGTCCAGCCTTCGTTGGCGTCGACGATCAGCCGCGATGCCGGGGCGTTGGCGCGCACAGCACGCACGCGCTCCAGATCGCCGTCGCCGGTGAGCTTTAGCTTCAACAGCGGTCGCGCGCGTTGCGCGGCGGCCGCGTCGCCCATGCGCTCCGGCGTATCGAGCGACAGCGTGTAGGCGGTGGTGACTGGTTTCAAGGGCCCGAGGCCGGCCAGCTCAGCGACGCTGCAATAGGCGCGTTTCGCCTCGATATCCCAGAACGCGGCGTCGAGCGCGTTGCGCGCCGCGCCGGGCGGCATTGCCTGTTGCAATGTCTCGCGGTTGAGCCCGGAAAACACCGCGCCCTTCATCGCTTCGAGCGCCTCAAAGACGCTATCGACGCTCTCGCCGTAGTGCGGATAGGGCACGCACTCGCCGCGGCCCTGGGAATCGCCGTCATGCAGCTCCGCCACCACCACGTCGGCGGTGGCCTTGGCGCCGCGCGAGATTACGAAGGGCTGGGCCAGCGGCCAGGAGCGCTTGGTGACGTGGAGGCGTTGCGGGTGTGGCGCCATGTCGGGTCAGATCGGATACGTGGTGCGGAGGGTCACGGCTTAACTCATTGTGGAGGTCTTCGGCGTCGATCTTAGGGAAGCCGGGGAATGGGCGGAAGGGCTTGCCGCAGGGTCGACTTCGCCCGGCGAAGCCGCCAATCTGCCGATCATGACCGAGAAGCGGAGGGATAGATGACGCGACGCACGGCGTGGCTGTTGGTGTCGGTGCTGGCCACGCCGATCGGCGGGTGCGCCCCGCCGCATCATGATACGGTCATGCAGGGCAATGCGAACGGCGTGGCCATCAACTTCGTCGGCGAGGTCGCCGAAACCCTGCCGCTGGCCCGGCAGTTCTGCGCCCGTTACGAGCGCATTCCGGTGCTGCACGAAACCAAGGAAGACAACGCCTATTATTTTTGCGTCAAGCCAGCCGGCGCGCCGCATCCAACCTCTTAAACCTAAAATTAACCTTAATAGCCGATTAACCCAGCATCCAGGTCTTTACGACTGGGAATCGCTTTCCATGATTTTTCGCTTCGTCCAGCCGGTCCGAGCCGTGGAAATCTTCCGTCGGTACGGAGCCGCCGCAATGCTCGCGGCGGTCGCAATCGCGGCATTTGTCGCGATGGCGCTGATCGGCGCCGGCGAGCAGCGAAGCGATGAGGCGCGCGCAGCGCGCACGACCACCGCCGACGCGACGGACAGGGCGCACACGATCCTCGATCATCAGCAGCGCGGGCTCGATGCGCTCGCGCAGATCGGCGCGGCCGCGTCCGACGCCGCGGCTCAGCAATTTCTCGACCGCATTTCCTCGCTCGCGCCCGGCATCCGCGGCGCGGCGCTCGCCGACCCCGCCGGCGTCGTCGAGCTGCGCAGCGCCGGCGAACTCGATCAAGCCGTGCTCGCCGCCTTGGCGGCGCAGGCGGCCAAAGAGGCCGCGGCCGAGCCTGCCGCCGCCATGCTGGTGACGCCGACACTGCACGACGGATCCGTGGCGATCGTCGGCCTGGCGCGCGCCTGGCAGAGCGCCGACGGCCGGGTCGGCGGGGTCGCCCTCGTCGCGATCGATGCGGCGGCGTTTCCAGGGCTCGATCTGGCGCACGCGGACGGCTCCCCTCTCTTCACAAAACCCGCCGCGCCCAATGCGGAACGCCTAGCGCTCGCTGGTTACCCGGTGGTGCTCATTTCCATGCTGGCGCAAGCTCATACAGCCCCGTGGCCCTTTATCGCCGCCATCGGCGTCGCCGCGCTGCTTGGGCTGCTGACGCTGCTGATGCGTCGGCTCGTCCGGGCCGAGCGCGATCACGCCCGGCAAGCGCTCACGGAGCGCGAGCTGCGCGACCAGCTTGCCGCGGCGGCTGACGCCGCCAGCCACGTCGGCGAGTTGAGCCGCACCAAATCG
This sequence comes from uncultured Alphaproteobacteria bacterium, assembly GCA_963712835.1. Lineage (GTDB taxonomy): Bacteria > Pseudomonadota > Alphaproteobacteria > ATCC43930 > CGMCC-115725 > DATARH01. The sequence goes on from CAVQJJ010000010.1 coordinate 7,334, forward strand.
CAATTTTTCGCCCAGGTCACCCACGAACTGCGGACGCCCTTGAACGCGATCCTCGGCTTTTCCGAGACGATCCGTGGGGAGATTTTCGGGCCGATGGCCAACGCCCGCTACCTCGAATACGCCGGGCTGATCCACGACGCCGGTGTGCATCTTTTGTCACTGATCAACGACCTGCTCGACGAGGCGCGCATTGAGGCCGGGAAGATGGAAGTTGCGCCGATCCGGATCGCGGCGCCGGCGCTGGCGCGCTCGGCGCTCGATCTCGTCGAAATGCTCGCCGACAGCCGTGACATCGCGATCGCGACGACGGGGCTTTCCACCTGCCCCGACCTCAATGTCGATCCGCGCTCGATGAAGCAGGTGCTGGTCAATCTGCTGTCGAACGCCGTCAAGTACACGCCCCGCGGCGGCAGCATCGAGATACGCTTTGCCATGCGCAGCGATGGCGGCGTCGCGATCGATGTCGCCGATACCGGAATCGGCATGTCGACCGAGGACCTACAGCTTGCATTCGAGCCGTTCGGCCGCGCCGGCGACATCGAGTCGCGCCGCCGCCACCAGGGTACGGGGCTTGGCCTGTCACTGGCCCGTGCGCTGGCGCGGCTGCACGGCGGCGACCTCACGCTCCGCAGCGAACCCGACCACGGCACCATCGCCACCGTAACCCTGCCGCCCGCCGCGGTCTTTTCCCGCGCCGCCGCCGCGGCACAGGCTGCCTGAGCCTTCGCCATTACCTAGAATGGGACGTGCGCAAGAATAAGGCGGGGCGAAAGCAGCATGAGTAACGCGACGCGTCCGGCCATTCGCTCGGGCGGCTTCTATCTCGCGCTGCTCTGGCTGATTGGCGCTCAATTGCGCCTGACAGTCCTCGCGGTGCCGCCGGTCTTGCCGCTGATCCACCGCGATCTGGCGCTCAGCGAGAAGGCGATCGGCGTGCTGTCGGCCCTGCCGGTGCTGCTGCTGGCGCTCGCGGCGATCCCCGGCTCGCTGATGGTGGCGCGGCTGGGTGCGAGGCGCAGCTGCATTTTCGGGCTGGCGATCGTCGCCATCGCCGGCGCGGCGCGCGGTATCGGCCCATCCGTGCCGATACTCTACGGCATGACCCTGCTGATGGGCATTGGCGTCGCACTGATGCAGCCGACCCTGCCGACTTTGGTCAGCGAATGGTTTGCCGCGCGCGCTGGGTTCGCGACCGCGATTTACGCCAATGGCCTGTTGATCGGCGAGGCGGTGCCGGCGGCCACTACCATTCCTCTCGTGCTGCCGCTGGTCGGCGGCGGCTGGGGAGCGAGTTTTGCGTTCTGGTCGATCCCGGTCGCGGTGACGGCATTGCTCGTGCTGACAATGACACCGCATGCCGAGCGCCCGCTCGCGCCGCAGGAATATCGCTGGTGGCCGGATTGGCGCCGCGCTCTGCCGCTGGGGCTGCTGCTTGGCGGCACCGGCGGGCTCTATTTCTCGGCCAACGCATTCATTCCCGACTATTTGCACGCGATCGGCCAGCCGGGGCTGATCGGGCCGTGCCTCACGGCGCTTAATGCCGGACAGCTGCCGGCCTCGGCGGTGATCCTGGCTTTTTCCCGGCTGACGGGTAGCCGCATCGTATTCATCGTCTCGCCGCTGGTCGCGTTCTTCGGCATCGCCGCCCTGCTGACGCCAAGCCCGGCGCTGATCGTCGCGGCGGCCGGCCTCGTCGGTTTCTGCTGCGGGATGCAGCTAATCCTCTCGCTAGCGATGCCGCCGCTCTTGGCGGCGCCCAACGACGTGCACCATCTGTCGGCCGGGATGTTCGCCATCGGTTATTTCGTGTCGTTCCTGATCCCGCCGCTCGGCGGCGCGATCTGGGACGCGACGCACATCCCGGCGACGAGCTTTGTTGGCGGCGCCTTGGCGACCGCGCTGGTGCTCGGCGCGGCGCTGACGCTCAGAATTGCACCCGCTGGGTCAGCGCCCCGTCGATGATGAGGTTCGTGCCGGTGATGAAGCTGGCGCGCGGGCTGGCGAGGAACACGACGGCGTTCGCGACCTCCTGCGGCGTCCCCATACGCCCCGTGGGATTGCGCGCGAGCATCGATTTGAACATCTCCGGATTGCGCTCCTCGACGATGTTCCATACCCCGCCCTTGAAGTAGACATTGCCGGGCGAGACCAGGTTGGCGCGGACGTTCTTGGCGGCGAGGTTGCGCGCCACGCCCTTGATGTAGGGGATGATCGCCGCCTTGACCGCGGCGTAGGAGCGGGTCGGGCCGTAAACCTCGGCCATCGCTGTGCTGCCGACGGCGACGATCGCGCCGGCCTCCGATTTTTCAAGATAGGGCAGCGCCGCCTCGCAGCCGAATACGGTCGCCATTACGTCGAGCTCGAAGCCCTTGCGCCAGAACTCCTCGTCCATGCCCTGCGCCAGCGCGCTGACATTGGCGATGAAGACATCGATGCCGCCCAACGCCGTCGCGGCCTCGCCAACCCAGGATTTAAGCGCCGGGATGTCGCCGACATCAACCGCCGAGCCCCAAGCCTTGACGCCCTTCTGTTCGAGCGCGGCGACCGTTTCCACGACCGGGCCGGCGCTGCGCGCGCACAGCGCGACATTGCAGCCTTCCTCGGCCAGTTGCTCGACAATGGCTCGGCCGATGCCGCGCGTGCCGCCGGTAACCAGCGCCCGTTTCCCCTTCAGCCCGAGATCCATCGCTGCTGCATCCCACTAATGTCAGGCCGCACCGGCCCGTGCCGGTGTAGACTACAAAGTCGAGGCCGCGCCAACAACCGGCCGTGGTGGGAACCGCCTGTAGACATTTAGCGCCATGCCTCCTTCCGAGCGGGCCGGCACCGGCCCGGCGCCAGCGGCGGTTCTGCCAACTGCCGCGGGGACCCGCGGCAAACCCTGGCTGTTCGCGCTGCCCGATTTCCGCCGGCTGTGGCTGATCGGTTTTGTCGTCTTCGCGGTGCGCTGGCTGGAGATGCTGGTGGTCGGCGTCTTCGTCTATCAGCGCACCGGCTCGGCGTTTCAAGTCGCGCTGATGACCCTGCTGCGCATGGCGCCGATGGTCATCTTCGGGCCGCTAATCGGCGCCTATGTCGAGCGCATGGAACGGCGTCATGCACAGGTCGCCGTCAGCCTGTCGATGCTGGCGACCGCGATCGTGGTCGCCGCGCTCGCCTATGCCGGCCGGCTCGAAGTCTGGCATCTGGCGCTCGCGGCGTTCTGCAATGGCATCGCCTGGGCCGCCGACAACCCAGTGCGGCGGGTGATGATCGGCGAGGTGGTCGGCCCCGAGCGCATGGGATCGGCGATGGCGATCGATGTCGGCGCCAACAATGCGAGCCAGATGCTGGGACCGACGATCGGCGGGCTGGTGCTGTCGAATTTCGGGATCGCCGGCGCATTCTCGATCAGCGTCGCGTGCTACGCGGTGGCGGTCGTCGCGGCGCTGCGCATCCGGCACCGCAACAACATCGCCCCGTTCGTGAAAGGGGCGATGTTCGCCCACATCATCGAAGGGCTGCTGCTGGCGCGGCGCGACCAACGGCTCGTCGCGGTCCTGGTGATCACGGTGACCTACAACGTGTTCGGCTGGCCGTTCACCAGCATGATCCCGGTGATCGGCCAGGACAGCCTTCATCTCGCGGCGGGCGGCATCGGCATCCTCGCCAGCATGACCGGGGTGGGCTCGTTTTTCGGCGCGGCGGCTATCGCCTTGTTGGCGCGCCCGCGGCATTTCACGCGGCTCTATGTCGGCGCGGTGCTGAGCTATCTGACGCTGATGATGGGCGTGGCGCTGGCGCCCGAGGCGTTTTCCGCCGGCTCGGCCCTGCTGGCGACGGGGCTTGCCAATTCCGGGTTCAGCGTGATGCAGGCCACGCTGATTTACCTCGCCGCACCGGCGGAGATGCGCAGCCGGCTTTACGGTGTGCTGTCGCTGTGCATCGGCTCGGGACTGCTCGGCTTTGTCAATATCGGGCTGATGGCCGAGTGGATCGGCGCGACGCAGGCGACGGTCGTCAGCGGCATCGAAGGCCTGGCGGTGATGGCGCTGACCTGGCGCTGGTGGCGGGAAATCGGCAGCACGGGATAACGCACCGCCGATCACTAGCACCGCTAGAGCAACGCATCCCGGTGATGGCCGCCGATTTTGCCGGCCACGCCGGCGATAAAAGCCCCGACCAGCATCGAAAACGCGATGAAGAACGCGATGTTACGCGCCGCCTTGCGTGCGGCGTCGGCGGCTTCCTTCGCCTTTTGCTCGTCCTGCTTGGCTTGCGCGACAACGGCATCGACCCGCTTCTGCGCATCATCCTGGCTCAGCCCGGTACGGGCAGCCACAAGCTGGGCGAGGTAGGTGCGATCGGCCTGCGGCACATCGCCGTTCTTGAGATCATTGGCCAGGATACGAGTCGCGTCGCCGCGTGTATCTTGCGGGCTGGCATTGGCGTCAGGGGTCGATTTGCGAAACAGCGTATCGACGAGATAGCCGCTCGGCATGTTCGGGTCGCTGTTTTGTGTAGCGCCCTGTGCCGTTCTTTGCACGGCGGAACCGACGATGGTCGCCGCGTCACGCGCCGCGCCGCCAATCAGCGAGGATGCCGCGGAGCCAAGCAGGACGACCGTGATCACCGCCGCCACGGCCCAAGCCACAATGCCGCGCGCGGTGTCGCGGAAGGCGATTTCGTGGACGTGGCGCGTCGCCAACTCGGGTCCGAGACGGCCGGCCATATAGCCGCCGATCCCGGCGGAGGCCCATTGCACGATGATGAGCCAGACTCCGCCCATGATCGCGAATTTCGTCGCGCTCGGATTCTGGCCCGGCCAAGGCGAGATCGACCCCAGCCCGAAGCCGGCGCCTAACGCGGTGAGGATGAACGCGATCGCCGCCATGACGACCGCGCCCGCGAGGATCGCCCGCCACGAAACGCCGGGCGGCGGTGGCGTCTGTATGACGCCTATTTCTTCGACTACCGTAGTCGCCATTGCCCCCTCCTAATGCCAAAGAAGGGCGAGGATCAGGATGATCGGCAGTGGGATCCCCAGCAGCCAAAGCAGTATGTAGCCCATGTTCGGCCTCCTCCCGAAAGCGAACGGCAAACGGCGTCACCCTGTTTGCGTTCCGGGAGGTGATTAAATTCGCGCCATCCCCCGCACGCAGCCGAGGCCGGGCACTACTCCGCCCGCGCACCGTAGCGGTGCACGTGGTAGGGCATGCGCGCGAGACCGGGGCAATAGCTGCCGACCACCGGCTCCAGCGCTGCGTAGAGTGCGCGGTTGTCGGCATTGGCAGCATAGAGCCGGTCGCGCGCGGCCTCGGCGCGCTCGCGCAATTTGCCGAGGTCGATTCCGACCGGCTTGCGGTTTTGCACGACCAGCCGACCGCCGATCATGACGCTGTCGACCGCGGTGCCGTCTTCGGCATGGACGAGTTGGTTGACCGGGTCGTTGAGCGGCAGCCAATTCGGATGGCCGAGGTCGAGCATCACGAGATCGGCTTTCCAGCCGGGCGCGATGCGGCCGATCTTGTCGCCGAAGCCAAGCGCGCGGGCACTGCCCTCGGTCGCCGCCAGCGCCGCCTCCCGCGTCGTCAGCCAGCGTTGCCATTCCGGCCCCTGCACCTTCGAGACAAACGAGGCCAGCCGCATCGCCTCATACATGTTCTGATTGTCGGCGCAGGTCGCGCCGTCGGTGCCGATGCCGAGATTGACCCGACGATCGAGCATCGTGCGCGTGTCGGCGAGGCCGCTGCCGATCCGCATGTTGCTGCCGGGGTTGTGCGCGACCGAGGCGCCGCGGTCGCCGAGCCGCGCCATGTCGTCGGGATCGAGCCACACCCCGTGTGCGACGGTGAAATGCGGGCCGATCACGCCCAGCGCATCAAGATGCGCGGTCTGGGTCGAGCCGTAGACCTTGAGGCTGGCCACCGCCTGCACCTTCAATTCGGCGACATGGCTGTGCAGCCCGACATCATAATCGCGCGCGATGCCGGCGCAGCCGAGGATGAATTCGTCGGAGCAATGGTGCGGAATGGTCGGCGCGACTGCCGGCCGCACCTGATCGCGGTCGACCGACCAGGCCTGGAACCCGTCGCGGATCGCGGCGAGCGTCTCGTCGCGCGGGGCGAGGCGCAGCGCGCCGACCCGTTCCCCCAAGGCCGGCGGCAACGCCTCGGCTAGGCCGGGGATCGCCTCGAAGAAGGTGCGGTCGGCCACCATCGGCGCGATCACCGCGCGCATGCCCAATTCGGCATAGGCCGAGGCCACCGCCGCCATGCCGGCGCGTGTCGGCATCGGCCACTCGAAGAACAGGTCGTAGCAGGCGGTGCAGCCCTTCAGCATCATCTCGACCGCGCCGATCTGCGCCGAGAGCCGCAGGTCGTCGAGCCCGCGATAGCCGGTCAGCATCGGCGCCGCGGTGAGCAGCAGCTCCAGCGGCCAGCGATCGCCCATGCCTTTGCCGAGATTGCCGTGCGAATGGGTGTGCGCGTTGACGAGACCGGGATGGATCAGCCGGTGGGAAGCATCTATCTCGATCGCTCCGTCAGGCGCCGCGAGACCGGGCGGGCCGATCTCGCGGATCGTGTCTTCCTCGATGAGGATGTCGGCCGGCGCGGCGGTGCCGGCGGCGATGTCGAGAACGCGTCCGCCCCGCACGATCGTATAAGCCATCGCCTCGGCCTCCCTCTACGAGGATGACCGCGTGAACCTAGACGGATTTTGCGGGGCGCGAAATGTCGCGGCTATTCGCGGCCGCCATCCTTGGCGCAGCGCGCGTCGCGCCACTTGCCGTCGTGAACATAACCCGCCGGCTCCCAATGGGTGCCCGGCGGACAGGCCTGGGCGGGTGGTGGGGGCTGGCCTTGTGACGAAGGAGGAGGGTTGTTGGTCTGCTGCGCCAGCACCTGAGATGCTGCTAATCCGGCAAAAAGAAACAATAGCAGAAGCGTCCTGACGATCATTCTGGCCTCCCTTTAATTCAGGCGCGCAAAAGAACGATCAACGCTTGGTTGGTGGAGCTGAGGGGGATCGAACCCCTGACCTCGGCATTGCGAACGCCGCGCTCTCCCAGCTGAGCTACAGCCCCGATTCGATCGACGACCGATTCGCCCAAAATGACGCCACTGGTCCGGCGTCGGGCGGGCGGAATATGGGGAAGGGGTCTGAGCCTGTCAAGCGCGCCCCCTGGCGGTGTGCGGGCAACGCCTGTCCGCGGAAATGCTCGAAAATCAGCGCAAGGCCCGGCAGGCGGCACAGCTTGCGGATCGGTCATGCTGCGGCTACCGTCGCGCGCATATCGGTGGCTGACGGACAATCAAATGCACGCGCTGCTCTGGCTGATTGATGAGCTGCTTTGGATTTACGTCTTACTGTTGATCGCCCAGGCGATCCTCTCGTGGCTGCTCGCCTTCGGGGTCATCAACCGGTACAATCGCGGCGTCTCGGTGATCGGCGATTTTCTCTACCGCGTGACGGAACCGGCGCTGCGCCCGATCCGCAGGATGCTGCCGAATTTCGGCGGCATCGACATCTCGCCGATCGTGCTGATCCTCATCCTCTATTTCATTCGGGTGCTGATCGACGAGGATGTCGCCCCCTACCTGCTCGGCTACGTTCCTTAATCTTGCGGAAGACGGAGCCGGCCCGATCGGGCGCGGCGTACGACAGAGGAGGTTCCCCCATGCGGCTGCCGCTCAACGGGCGTTCGATCGCTTACGACCTTGTCGGCCCCGATGATGCCCCGACCGTGTGCATCACCCATTCGCTTGCGTCGGACGGCGGCAGCTGGGCGGAACAGGTGCCGGCGTTGCTGCAAGCCGGGTTCCGCGTGCTGCGCATCGACATGCGTGGTCACGGCGGCAGCGATCCCGTCGCTGGCGACTACACAATGAAGGACCTCGCGGGCGACGTGGCCGCGGTGCTCGACGGGCTGTCGATCCCGCGCGTCCACTACATTGGATTGTCGATCGGCGGCATGCTCGGCCAGGCGTTCGCGCTCGACCACCAAGCGGAGCTCATTTCGGTCATGTGGTGCGACACGCTGCCGGCGAGCCCGCTTGGCGCCAAGGCCGCGTGGGACGAGCGAATGGGCATCGTGCGCCGGGCGAACTCGCTGGAGCCGATCGGCGACGCGACGATGGAGCGTTGGTTCACCGACACGTTCAAGGCAAAAAACCCGAACCGCTGGAAGCAGATCCGCGACACGATCGTCACCACCACCCCAACCGGTTATCTCGGCTGCTCGGCGGCGATCCTCGGTTTCGATTTCACCGGGCGGCTCGGCGACGTGCGGGTGCCGACGCTGGTGGTGTGCGGCGCCGACGATCCCGGCACTCCGGCGGCGGAAAATAGGAAGCTCGCCAGCCTCGTGCCCGGCGCGCGCTATGAGGAGATCGCCGGGATGCGGCATTTCCCCAATGTCGAGGCGCCCGACGCGTTCAACCGCATCATGCTCGGCTGGCTCGAGGCGCAGAAGAAACTTCGGTGATGGGACTGCGGCCGTCCCGGCTGCGCGACAGGCCAGACGCCTGCGGTCCTATTTCCGCTCCTGCCGCGCCCGCAGCCGCAGGCGCAGCGCGTTGAGCTTGATGAACCCCTCGGCATCGCGCTGGTCGTAGACCGCGTCTTCCTCGAAGGTGACATGCGCCTGGCTGTAGAGGCTGTAAGGCGATTGCCGGCCGACGACCCGCACGGCGCCCTTGTAGAGCTTGAGCCGCACGCGGCCCTCGACCTTGTCCTGGCTCTTGTCGATCAGCGCCTGCAGCATCTCGCGCTCGGGCGAAAACCAGAAGCCGTTGTAGATCAGCTCGGCGTAGCGCGGCATCAGCTCGTCTTTGAGGTGCATCGCGCCGCGGTCGAGACAGAGGCTTTCGATGCCGCGATGCGCCGCCTGGAGGATCGTGCCGCCCGGCGTCTCATAGACACCGCGCGACTTCATGCCGACAAAGCGGTTCTCGACCAGGTCGAGCCGGCCGATGCCGTGCTTGCCGCCAAGCTCGTTGAGCCGGGTCAGCAGCGCCGCCGGCGACAGCGTCTCCCCATCGACCGCGACCGGATCGCCGCCGACGAAATCGACCTCGATATATTGCGGCCGGTCCGGTGCCTTTTCCGGCGCGACGGTGCGGCTGTAGACATATTCCTCGGGCTCCGACCACGGGTCTTCGAGCACCTTCCCTTCGGCCGAGATGTGCAAGAGGTTGGCGTCGACCGAAAACGGCGCCTCGCCGCGCTTGTCCTTGGCGATCGGGATCTGGTGTTTCTCGGCGTAGTCGAGAAGGCTGGTGCGCGAGCTCAAATTCCACACCCGCCACGGCGCGATCACCTTGATGTCGGGCTGCAGCGCGTAATAGCTGAGTTCAAAGCGCACCTGGTCGTTGCCCTTGCCGGTCGCGCCGTGCGCCACGGCGTCGGCGCCGGTTTCGCGGGCGATCTCAATCTGGCGCTTGGCGATCAGCGGCCGCGCGATCGAGGTGCCAAGCAGGTATTGCCCCTCGTAGAGCGCGTTGGCGCGGAACATCGGGAAGACAAAATTGCGGACGAACTCCTCGCGCAGATCGTCGATATAGATTTCGCGGACGCCGAGCATCTCGGCCTTTTGCCGCGCCGGCTCCAACTCCTCGCCCTGGCCGAGATCGGCGGTGAAGGTGACGACCTCGCAGCGATAGGTCTCCTGCAGCCATTTCAGAATGACCGAGGTATCGAGCCCACCCGAATAGGCGAGAACCACTTTCTTGACCGCGCCGGGCTGCGCTGTTTCAACCATTGATTTTCCCTGCCAAATGCCGCAACAACGCTTTGCGCGATTTGCGGAGGATCAACCACATGCGCACGCTGTTTCGCACAGCTTTATTCGTCTCGGCAATGGTGGTCGCCGCATCGGCCCTCGCCCAGGTCACGACGCGCTTCGATGGCACTTATGCGAAGGTCTCGGGCGAGTCCAGCGGCGGCACGCCGCAGACCTGCCCGCCGGCCGGCGCACCTCAAGTGGTCATCACCGGGGGCATCGGACACATGATCTGGGGCGACAGCGGCGTGTTTAGCGGTTGGGTCGATCCGCATGGCATGCTGACGCTGCAGTCAACGAGCGGCCTGCATTTCGACGCACAGATCAAATCCGACGGGGTGATCCAGGCGACCGTAAAACTCCCGGCCTGCTCTTATCGCATGACGTGGAAGAAGAAATAGCCGGCGAGAATCAGGAAGCGGTTGCTGGCTCCATCACGCGCTCGCTGCGCCGCGCCTTGACGCTTGCGGATTTGAGCTGGCCGCACGCGGCGAGGATGTCGCGGCCGCGCGGCGTGCGCACTGGCGCGGAATAGCCGGCGGCGAAAACGATGTTGGAAAATGCGGCAATTGCTGCATCGGTCGAGCATTCGTAGGGCGCGTCCGGCCAGGGATTGAACGGGATCAGATTGACCTTGGCCGGAATGCCCCGCAGCAGGCGCACCAGCTCGCGCGCCTCGACCGGGCTGTCGTTGACACCCTTCAGCATCACGTATTCGAAGGTGATACGTCGCGCATTGCTCGACCCCGGATAGGCGCGGCAGGCGGCGAGCAACTCGGCGAGCGGGTATTTCCGGTTGAGCGGCACCAGCTCGTCGCGCAGCTCATCGCTGACCGCGTGCAGCGAGATCGCCAGGTTGACCCCGAGCTCGCTGCCGCAGCGCCCGATCATCGGCACCACGCCGGCGGTCGACAGCGTGATCTTGCGTCGCGAGATCGCCAACCCCTCCGGGTCCATGACGATCTTCATCGCCGCGGCGACATTGTCGAAATTGTAGAGCGGCTCGCCCATCCCCATCAGCACGATGTTAGTGAGCTGCCGGTCTTCTTTTGGCGACGGCCATTCGCCGAGCGCATCGCGCGCCAGCATCACCTGGCCGACAATCTCAGCCGCGCCGAGATTGCGCACCAGGCGCTGCGTGCCGGTGTGGCAGAAGCGGCAGGTCAGCGTGCAGCCCACCTGCGACGAGACGCAAAGCGTGCCGCGATCTTCCTCGGGGATGTGGACGGTCTCGGCCTCGTTGCCATCGGCGAAGCGTAACAGCCATTTGCGCGTGCCGTCCCGCGACTCCTGAGCGGCTGCGACCGCTGGACGGCGCAGCACGAAACGCTCCGCCAATTGCTCGCGAAAGCCCTTGGCGAGGCTCGTCATCACCGCGAAATCGGTGACGCCGCGGTGGTAGATCCAATGCCAGAGCTGGCGCGCGCGAAACGGCTCGGCGCCAAACTTCGCCAAGGCCGCGGCCAGTTCGGCGCGGCCAAGACCAACCAGATTTTGTTTATTGCTATCGATATCCGTGTTCATCGTTTGACGTCGCAAGCCTTATCAATCAGCGCCAAGGCTTTAGAAAACCCGGACAGCGAATACGTATCGACCGTCGGGTGGCCTTTGACGGGAGTGCCTTTGACAATCACCCTCTTCTCCTTGGCGAGGGTCGAAACGATGGTCTTATCGAGTTCCGAGGTGCGCGCCCAGGCCGTGTCGTCCTTGGCGAAGAGCGGGAACTTGTCGCGGCCGACCTCGACAACCACATCGTCGCTCTCGTTGAGCGGATAGCCTTCATCAAAGCTGACGACGTTGCTGACGTTGTCGGCGGTCCGGTGCGTCACCATCGCCATCACCCCAGCGCGCTTCATGCCAGCGGGTTCGGTCTTTTCCGGCGCGCCGACGAGATAACACACCTTGCCTGCCTTGTTCTGCGCAACATAGGCGTTCCACGATCCGGCGCCGCCAAGCGATTTCGCGGGGCCCGGATCGGCGCTCGCTCCGGGCGCGGCGGAACGCACGGGCTTCGGCTGCGGCTTTTTTGCCGCGAAGGCGGGAGATGCCGCCAGCGCGATCAGCAAGATCACTCCGAGCGGCAGCAGTCGATTGTTGATCATGGGCCAAAGATAATCGCCGGCCGGCGGCATTGCCATCGCGCCAAATGTCTCGACTGTCGGCCCTCCTCAGCCGACGCAAAAGGGCGCAGAATGCCGATGCGATGAGCGAAATAAGCATCCGCGCCGCACGGCTCGACGATGCCGGCCCGATCGCCCGGCTCGATGTCGAGACCTGGCAGGCGACCTATGCCGGAATTCTCGGGACGCCCTATCTCGCTGGGCTGACGCCGGGACGGCGCGAGGCGGGCTGGACCAATCTGCTGCGCCGCGACCCGGCAAGCGTGAAGGTCGCGATCGATGCCGCCGGCGACGTGGTGGGCTTCGGCAGCTGCGGCGCGAGCCGCGGCGAGCCCGATTTCACCGGCGAGGTCTTCACCCTTTACGTCGCGCCCGACTGGCAGAACCAGGGCATCGGCCGGTCGCTGCTGCTGGCGATGTTTGGGCAACTCGTCGCGCATGGCCACCGCTCGGCAGTCATCTGGGTGCTGCGCGAGAACCCATCGCGGTTTTTCTATCAGCGGCTCGGCGGCAAGGAAGTGCGCCACAAGCTGCTGCCGTTCAACGGCAACCAGGTCGCCGCTTCGGGCTATGGCTGGCTCGATCTGCCCAGCTATTTGTCGGCGACGGCGCGCGCCAACCGCGCGTCGGAGGGGTGAGCGTTTAGCGGAAATGCGCCGGCGGTGGGCCAGCCAACGCGCCGGCGGCGTCGCCTTCTTGCCAATGTCCGCTTTTCTTCAGCGCCGCGGCCACCTCGGGTGGCATGTATTTCTCATCGTGCTTGGCGAGGATCGTATTCGCGACAAAGACGCCATTCTCAATTCGCCCCTCAGCCACGACCCCCTGCCCTTCGCGGAAGAGGTCGGGGAGAATGCCGTCATAGCGCACCGCGACGTCGGTCTTGCCGTCGGTGACGCGGAACAAGATCTTCTCGCCGTCCTGGTGCTCGACGCTCTGATTTTCGACGAGACCGCCGATACGGATCCGTCCGCCGGCGAGGGCCGGCTTCGCGGCGAGCTCGGTCGGGCTATAGAAGAACACAAGGTTGTCGCGGAACGCCGCCAGCACCATCGCCGTAGCGCCGCCAAGCGCGAGGAGGCCCAGGATCAGAAACGCCAGGCGCTTTTTCTTGCGGCTGGTCATCGCGCGCGCGGCGGGCGCTGCAGCCGGCTGAGATCGCGCAGGCTGGCGCGATAGCGTCGCCAAGAATGCGCGGCGATACCGCCGAGCACGACCAGCGCGACGGCATAGGCCGGCCAGACAAAGGCTGCGTAGCCGCCCATTTGCACCCAGTGCTGGAAGCCATTCATCGCAGTACCGGCTCCGGCTCGGGGAGCGGCGCTCCACTCAGAAGCTGCGGCGCGGCGACTCGCAAGGCCCGCGCCTTCGCCTCGTTGAGCGCGGTGCGCATGCGCACCAGCAACAGCGTCTTGAACAGCAAGAGATAGCCGAGCGCCATGATCATCAGCGGCCACAGCATCGAGGGATCGATCGTCGGCCCACCCATGCGGAAGACGCTGTCCGCCTGGTGCAGCGTGTTCCACCAATCGACCGAGAACTTAATGATCGGCAGGTTGACGACGCCGACCAGCGCCAGCACCGAACCGGCGCGCGCGCCGCGGCTCATGTCGTCGAACGCGTTCACCAGCGCGATATAGCCAAGATAGAGGAAGAACAGCACCAGCACCGAGGTCATGCGCGCATCCCACGCCCACCAGGTGCCCCACATCGGCTTGCCCCACAGCGATCCAGTCACTAGGCACACAAAGGTGAAAGCAGCGCCAACCGGCGCCGCCGCCTGAGCGGCGATCTCCGCGAGCGGATGCCGCCATACCAATGCGATGGCGCCCGCCACGGCGACGACGAGATAGGCGAAAAGCGCCATCCACGCGGCCGGGACGTGCACGAACATGATCTTGACGCTCTCGCCCTGCTGGTAATCGGGCGGGGCGACGAACAGCGCGAGGTAAAGACCGATCGCCAGGACCACCACGGTCGCGAGCGCGAGCGGCGGCAGCACGGTGCCGCTCACCCTCATAAAGCGCGCCGGGTTCGCGAGACGGGTCAGCATGTCGCGGAGTCTACCCCAAACACCTTAATCAAGTGCTTGCCGCAATGCCGCGGCCGCGGCAAGGGGAGCCAGCGGCAACGCGGCAAGGCTCAACGCGCCAAGGAGCAACAGATGGGGACGGGCGCCGCCACCGGCAATTCCCGCCTCGACCGCGCCGGCGCCGAAGATCAACACCGGCAAATAAAGCGGCAACACGATGAGCGACGACAGCACGCCGGGCCGGCGAGCGCCCAAGGTCAGCGCCGCCGCAATTGCACCCAAGAAGCTCAGCGCCGGCGTGCCGAGCAACAGGCCGAGCGCCAGGACAGCGATCGACCGGCCGTCGAGATCAAGCAGCAGACCGAGAAACGGGCTGATAATGGCCAGCGGCAGGCCGGTCGTGGCCCAGTGCGCCACGCACTTAGCGACAACCGCGCCTTCGAGCGGCATCGCCGATAGCGCCAGCAGGTCGAGCCCGCCATCGGCGTAGTCGGCGGCGAACAGCCGATCGAGGCTCAGCACCGCGGCAAGCAGCGCGGCGACCCAGACGATGCCGGCGCCGATCCGGCGCAGGATTTCGGCCTCCGGGCCGACGCCGAGTGGAAACAGCACCACCGCCAGCACGAAAAATCCGAGCGCCAGGCCGATCTCGCCGCCCTGGCGAAACGCCAGCCGCACCTCGCGGCGGAACAGGCGCAGGTACGGCGTCATGGCGTGAAAGCCAGCGAATCGTTCGCCGTCGGGGTGAAGTCTTCGAGCACGAGAACCTGACTCCCAGCTAGCGGCAGCGCCTGATGCGTCGCGATCGCGACGCGACCGCCGCTAGTGCGATGCGCCTCTATCGATGCGATCAGCCGCCGCTCGCCGTCGGCGTCGAGCGCGGCGGTCGGCTCATCGAGCAGCCATAAAGGCGCCGGCGCGGCGAGCAGCCGGGCGAGCGCGAGGCGGCGCTTTTGTCCCGCGGACAGCCAGCGGCACGGCCAATCCGCGACAGCGTCGAGCCCGAAGGCGGCGAGCGCCGCATCGGCCGAGGGTGTTTGCACCCCCCGCAGACCCGCCGAGAACTCCAGGGTCTCGCGCACCGCGAGAGCCGGCTTTACCGCGTCGAGATGTCCGACATAGTGAAGACGGGCGCGATGGCCCGGCAGGTCCTCGCGGATCGGCGCCCCGCCCCACGCGATCGTCCCTGCTTCGGGTGCAAGCAATGTCGCCAATAGGCGCAACAGCGTCGACTTGCCGCTGCCGTTGGCGCCAGTCAGCAGCAGCGCGCCGCCCGCCGGGAGCACACAGCCGAGTCCGCTAAAGATCAGCCGCTCGCCGCGCCGGCAGGCAAGCCCGTCGGCGACCAGATCGCCATCGCTAGCGGCAAAGCCCCTCATTGCCCGGCGCGGCAAAAAAAAGGCGGCTCCGGAGGGGAAGTTCCGGAGCCGCGTGGCTCCCGTCCGAACGAATCGGCCGGATGCGAGGTTTGGGGGACAAACCTGTAAGGACCTGCCTTACGCGCATAACATTGACCGGCGATTGCGACACCGCCTTGGATAAAATGGGGCGATTTGATGACTTGTCGGGAGCGGGGCAATGTGTCGCCGGTCGCCCGTCCAAGGCGAATTGTGGTCTCCCTTAGATGTACACCCACGCGCGCGGCGATGCCAGACAACGCCGCTGTTGCGGCTAAGAAAAAACCCGCCGGTGTTGGCCGGCGGGTTTCTCGTGCCGCTCGGATGAGCGGAGGAGGCTAGAATCGGAACTTGAATTCGCTGATCAGCACGTTCTGCGTTGCGCTCATGTTGTTGGTCGCCGTCCGCTGACCCCAGGTGTATTCGAGACCGACATCGACGAAGGAGACAGGGTTCCAGATGATGTTGAAGTGGGCGGAGTATAGCTCCTTGTTGAGGCTGGTGCTCTTCGACACATACGCTGCCGGGATGTCGAAATACGCCCAGCCGCCGGTGATGTTGCTGCGCAGGTTGTCAAGCCACCAATGCTGGTAGCCGAGCGACCCGCCAGCCTCGTTTACTGTCGTGGCACGGATCGCCGCCGCGCCAGCCGCGCCGGCCGCCGCACCAGTGGTCAGCGAATTGCCATAAAGGCCGGTCCCGCCGAAGTTGGACGCCAAGCTGGGGCTAAGCGAGGCGTTCACGTAACGCCCGATGCCGTCACCCCCTTCGAACTGGAGCATGATGTCGTCCTTCACCCAGCCGAGCCAGCCCGGCTTAACGTCCATGCCGAAATGGCCGCCGTAGCCGATGTACTGCTTGTCGAAGTACTTGCCGTCGGTAAAGTCCAACCCCGGGCGGACGACGCCCGAAAAGTCGAGATGGCCCCATCGTTGCGGGAAATACAACGCCGCCGTTAGGTCCGGCGCCGTCGCCTTGGCCGGGTTGACGGTCCACGCCGCGCCAACCGAGCATGTCGCGGTCGTTCCAGCCGCGGTCACCGCGGTGGTCGTGCAGGCGTTGGTGCCCGGGCTGACCGCAGCGCTGCTGACACCGGCATCGTTGGCGACAAGACCCGCCGATGTGGCGACAGAGGTTTCCGGATCTTCCGCCGATACCGAGAACGAGGAACCCCACCAAGCCGGCATCGTGTAGCGGATTTGCGGCAGGCGGACGACGCCCGGCGTTCCCACATCGCCGCCGAAGTCGATGGTTTCAGTATTGGCGTCCGCGTCAGAGAAGTTCGAAGAAGCCTGACCCGCGAGCAGACCGCCTAACGTACCGTAAGCATAGCGGAGACGCGGTACCAGGCTATCCGAGACCTGCAGCGGTGCGCCGCCGCCGGGTACGTAGCTGCCGCCGCCGTTCCAGTCGAACTCCATCACCGTCCGCGCCTCGCCAAACGGTGTTGGCGTCCGGGTTTCAAACCCGATCTTCGATTCGCGCGGCACCATCTGGAAAATGCCGTTGCTACGTGTTTTAGCCACGCTTCCCTGGAGGGGCACGCCTTCCAAGTTGCCCGTCGGACCGATTGTCGAGCCATACGGGCTAGAGTTGGCCGGACCGCCTGACATAAAATAGTCGGTGATGAGAGTTATCTGGCCGTAGATTTTGATCGAGGTATCGGTGCCGGGGATCAGGATCGAGCGCGGGAAGCTGCCGGCGGTGACTGCCGCGCCCGTCGCCGGGTTCTGGTCGACCGAGAAGACGGCGCCGGCGCCGGGATTAATGCCGACGGCGGCAAGCTGATCGATCCGCGTGTTGAGGGCCTGCTGATTGATCTGCAGATCGTCGGCGCGGGCGCCGGCGATTCCGGTCAGCATCGCCAGCGCCGCCGTGCTGCCGCCCAGCGCCGCGATGGTGCCGAATTTCCGTTGGATGCTCATAACTCCCCCAATCTCTGGTCGAATGGCTCGGCGAGGGCGCGGCCCTCGTGACCATAAGATATTGCTTTATGATTGGATGATCTAGCAATATCATATGCGGGTTACGCGAGACGTGACGTTTTCACCGCAGCGTTGCGGTCTTGCCACAGTCTCGGTCTAACCAACTGAAATCAGGGAGGTATGTGGGCCGCGCCAGATGCGGGAGAGCGTCTGGTTTGGCCTAAGCCAGTGCCGGGTCTCGGCACGATTTTCGCTTGTTGCTTGTCGCTAACCAAATTCAGGATGGTCCCCATGGAAGCCAACCACGCCACTCACGCCACTGAATTCCATCTGCCGCAATGGGCGGCGGCGGAGTTTCTCGACGTTCCCTATGCGGAAGGGCCGGTGCTTCGCGCCGTGATCTGCCGCCTGAGCGCCGGCAGGTGGCAGTGGAGCGTCATGACCGTGGGCGACGATTCAGGCGAGATCATCAGCACCGGGACGGAGCGCTCCGTCACCGGCGCGCGGCAGGCTGCCGCGTCCGAAATCGACAAATGCATCCACAATCCGCTCATCTGAGCGGATTGATCGCGGCCGGCGGCAGGGCTGCACCCCGCCCCGCCGCGGCATTATCGAGGATTAGCCGAGTTTAGAACTTGAAGCCGAGGCGTGCGCCAGCGCTGGTGATGCCGGCGTTGTGCTGCGCAAGATTGGCGTTCGAGATGTGTTCGAGGATCGCCGAAACACTGATCACCGGCGTTACCTGATAGCCAAGCTCAGCACTTTCCCGGAAAAGGATCGGCGAACCGAGTTCCTTGCGCCCGAGTGGCGCGTTGTCGACGTAGCCGTCCTGGTAGGCGCCGCCGAGGCTGCCATTGGCGAAGACATAGTCGCCGGCGTGGAACAGGTTCTGGATGAGCGAAATGCCCCAGGTAAGCCCGGCGAAGGCGTCGCTGGTCTGCCCGGCGGTGTTGTAATCACCGCCGATATGCGGACGCGGCGAGCCGATCACCGCCAGAATGTCCGGTGAGGTGAACAGCATCTCGAGGTTGACGTCGAAACCCCGTTCCTTGTGATCGCCAAGAAAGCCGACGTCATGTGCCAGCAGCCCCACCTTCATCTCATCGACGATTTGGCCGGGCGTCGCGTTCGGATTGGGCGGCAGCGGCGCGAGGCCGAAAGTGAGATTGGTATTGGCCGGCGGGGGAGGCGGGATAACGTTGGCCGGAGAGGAAGCAGTCTGCGCAAACGCGGCGCTTGACATCGCCCCCGCGGCCACCACTGCAATCACCAGCTTGCGCAACGTCGAACCCAGCAAAAGATGTTCTCCCACACCGCTTGTGTCGCAGGCTTTACTCGCCGACAAGTTACCTGTCGTGGCCTTGTTTGCCAACCCGCGATCGGCGCTTTTTGAGCGGGTTGAGCGCTTTCAGCCGGGCCGACCACACATGCCGGCTAAGCTCGCGGCGCACCACCGCGGCGTTCGTCACCCAGTTGAGCTGGATCGATTGACGCTTGCCGACATGCGCCTCGTGGCCGTGGAACGAAGCGTCGCTGCGGCGAAAGGCTATCAGAGTTCCGCCCAAAGGCGGGACCTCAGCCGCGTAATCGGCGAGGTTCTCGGGTCCACGCAACAGGCGTAGCCATCCTGCCGGCTCCGACCATTCGTGATTCATGTAGATCAGCACGGTAATCAGCTTGGTGGCCGAATCGGTATGAATGCCGCCATCCTTACCGTCGCTGTAGCCGCGCAGGGTGATCATCGTTGGCCGACCAGCCAGGTCGAGCGCGAACTTCTCCTCGATCGCCTCACGCATCTCGTCGCCTTCGAGCTCCCCGACGAGGCGCGAAAACAGCGGCGAGCAGGCGAGCACCGATAGCGGGTAGCTGCCGTGTCCTGGAACCGCGGGAAACTCGTCGACCAACCTCTCCGCGCTGTCGGCGGCGAGAAAATCCTCGACCACGACAAAATCAAACGGATCGCGATGCAGCGGACTGTCGCGCAACCGCGCGAGATCGATGAGCGTCATCGCCGGCATCATCGCCGTTTTGTCGGCTGACGCAATCCCGTCACGCTCGAACAGCAGAATGAGCAATTCGCTGCTCGCCGCCGGCGCCGCGCTGGGGTAGAGGTAGCCGCGCCAACCGCAACCGCACAGACGAAAGGTCATGGAACAGCGCTGGGGCCTGCCCCTCATCGCCTGGCCATTGCGGCTGCGCCCCAATTATTGGGATCTGGTGGCGCTGCCACTGGTGCTTGGCACGATCGCCCTGGTCGCCTGGGGCGGCATGAAAATGGGCGCGCACTACCAGGTCGGCGAACCGCTGGCGATCAGTCTCGACCCGTGGAAGCTGCCGGGATACGCGGTGCGCACCGTGCTGCGCATGGGCGCGGCGCTCGTCGCCTCGCTGGTGTTCAGCCTCGCCTATGCGGCGCTCGCCGCCAAAAATCGCACGGCCGAGAAAATCCTCATTCCGATGCTCGATATCCTGCAGTCGGTGCCGATCCTCGGCTTTCTGTCGATCACGGTAACCGGGTTCATTGCGTTGTTTCCTGGCCGGCTCTTGGGCGTCGAGTGCGCCGCGATCTTCGCGATCTTCACCTCGCAAGCCTGGAACATGACGTTCAGCCTCTATCAGTCGCTGCGCACCGTGCCGAGCGAGCTGATCGAAGCGGCGCGGATGTACCACCTGTCGGCCTGGCAGCGTTTCTGGCGGCTTGAAGTGCCGCACGGCATCCCGGCCCTTGTCTGGAACATGATGATGTCGGTGTCGGGCGGCTGGTTTTTTGTGGTCGCCTCGGAGGCGATCACGGTTTCCGGCCAGACGATCATGCTGCCCGGCATCGGCTCCTATATCGCCACCGCGATCCAACAACGCGATCTCGGCGCGATCGGATACGCGGTGCTGGTCATGCTGGTCGTCATCATCCTTTACGACCAGCTGCTGTTCCGGCCGCTGCTCGCGTGGTCGCGCAAATTCCAGGGCGACCCGAGCGACGAAGACAATGTCCGCCCGTGGTTCCTCATGGTCATGCAGCGCGCGCAGTTTTTCGACCTGCTCCAGTCGGGCGCGCTGATGCTCAACCGCGGGGTCGACGGCCTCTTGATGCTGATCAGCCGGGTGAGGCGCGCATCGAAGCGTCGCACTCGCAGCGAGGCGGCCCCGGCCGCGACCTGGGGCGAGCGCGCTTTCGATATTTTTTTGCTGGTCGCGACGATCGCGGCGGTCGTGTGGATGATTCATTTCATCCTCGAAACCGTGCCGCCTGGCGAGGTCGGCTGGGCCTTCGTGCTGGGTGGGATCACCGCCGTGCGGGTTCTGGTGCTGATCGCCGTCGCCTCGCTGATCTGGGTGCCGATCGGGGTGTGGATCGGGCTGCGCCCGCGGATCGCCGACAAGGCCCAGCCGATCGTGCAGTTCCTCGCCGCTTTTCCCGCCAATCTGTTCTTTCCGGTGGCGGTGGTGCTGATCCTCAAGTTCCAGGCTAGTCCGGAAATCTGGCTGAGCCCGCTGATGATCCTCGGCACACAGTGGTACATCCTGTTCAACGTGATCGGCGGCACGACAGCTCTGTCGTCGGAGTTGAAGCTGGCGGCCGGCAATCTTGGTGTGCGGCGCTGGCTGTGGTGGCGGCGGGTGATGCTGCCGGCGATCTTCCCGGCATATGTGACGGGCGCGGTCACCGCCGCCGGCGGCTCGTGGAACGCTAGCATCGTCTCCGAGGTTGTGCAGTGGGGCAACACGACGCTCACCGCGACCGGGTTGGGTGCCTATATCGCGCAATACACCGCGAGCGGCGATGCGGCACGGATCACTCTTGGCATCGGGGTGCTGTGCCTGTACGTCCTGGCCTTCAACCGGCTGCTGTGGC
Organism: uncultured Alphaproteobacteria bacterium; assembly: GCA_963712835.1. Lineage (GTDB taxonomy): Bacteria > Pseudomonadota > Alphaproteobacteria > ATCC43930 > CGMCC-115725 > DATARH01. Next base: position 28,421 of record CAVQJJ010000010.1, read on the forward strand.
GGCGCCTCTACAACCTCGCCGCCGAGCGCCTGAGAATGGATTGAGAGCGTTGACGCTGCTGGAAAAGGCGGGAAAAGAGGACGCCGCCGTGAATACGGCGGCCCCGCTGCTGCGCGCCACCGCGGTCTGCAAGACCTACCGCACCCCCGACCATATCGGTCGGCTGGTGCTCGACCATCTCGACTTCACGTTGCGCGAGGGCGAGATCGTCGCGATCCTCGGCAAATCCGGTTCGGGCAAATCGACCTTCCTGCGCATTCTCGCCGGTCTCATACCGCCGAGCGATGGCGGCGTGCAGTATCGCGGCCAGACCGTGGTCGAGCCGGCGCACGGCATCGCGATGGTGTTCCAGAGTTTCGCGCTGTTCCCATGGCTGACCGTGCTGGGCAACGTCGAACTGGGCCTCGAAGCAAAGGGCATCGCCGCCGCCGAGCGGCGGCGTCTCGCGGTCGAAGCGATCGACCTCATTGGGCTCGACGGCTTCGAGAACGCCTATCCGAAGGAGCTGTCCGGCGGCATGCGGCAACGCGTCGGCTTTGCCCGCGCGCTGGTCGTCAACCCCGACATTCTGCTGCTCGACGAGCCGTTCTCTGCACTTGACGTGCTGACCGCCGAGACGTTGCGCAATGACCTCTTGGATTTGTGGAGCGAGAGCCGCATCCCGACCAAGGGCATCCTGATGGTCTCGCACAATATCGAGGAGGCGGTCGAGATGGCCGACCGCATCCTGATCTTCGGCAGCGACCCCGGACGCATCAATGCCGAGATCCCGGTGCCGATGGCGCATCCGCGCGTTTGGGACAGCCCGCAATTCCGCCAGATCGTCGACCAGGTCTATGGGTTGCTAACGACAGTTCCGGGACGCGACGGACGGCGCGGCGTCAAGGCCGAGCCGATCAGCGTCGGCTATCGCCTGCCCGACGCCGCGGTGCAGCAACTCACCGGCCTCATCGACAGCCTCGGCGAGCCGCCGTTCAACGGCCATGCCGACCTGCCGCATCTCGCCGACGAGGCGAGCCTCGACGACGACGAGCTGTTCCCGCTGCTGGAAGCCTTGCAGCTTTTAGGCTTCGCCCATGTCAGCGGCGGCGACATCGATCTGACCGCGGTCGGCCGGCACTACGGCGATGCCGACATGCAGGAGCGCAAACAGATGTTCGCCGATGCGGTCATGAAGCACATTCCGCTGGCGTCGCATATTCGCCGGGTGCTCGACGAACGCCCCGGCCACCGGGCGCCTGCCGCGCGCTTTCTGCGCGAGCTGGAAGACCACCTCTCCGAAGAAGAGGCCGAGCGCGTGCTCGACACCCTCATTAATTGGGGACGGCACGCGGAAATCTTCGCCTATGACGCCGACGACGACGTGCTGAGCCTCGAGAATTTCTGAGGCGGGGCGGGCTACATCGGCGCGTTCATCTCGGCGCGCGCGATATTGGCGGGGACGACCCAGGTGTAGAACGTATCGCGCTGGAATTGCGTCTTGTCGCCGCTCGACATGAATGTCGGATCGTCGAGTATCTTGACGTAGATCGTCTGTCCGGCGGCGAGGTTCACGTCTCGCGCCTGATTGGTGTCCACGCCGTAGCTTTCGGGAGCGACGCGGTAGCCCCCCGGCGCTACATCGACAAAGGCCGGCCCGTCGCCGGGCAGCACGCTTACCGCGCGCGCTCCGTTAAGATCGACATTCGCGACGTTGCGGCTGAGCGAGGGGTCCCAGACGCGATAGAACCAGATCCGCGCTTGTCTCGGCGGCAGCAGTCCGGGCGCGACCGAGGCCGTCCGCTGCACGGGAACGCAGCCGACAAGCAGCAGCAAGCCGAGCAAGCCGGCAGCGCGTTTCAGGCGCTTCTTGGAATCGAGGCTGGCGAACATGGCCTTCCTCCTCTGCGATTGTCCGAGGGCGTTGCCCGCAGGTCTAGGCAAAGGTTCGGACCCACGCGGCCTCGGAGGTTAAACCAGTCAAGCGCGTTCGACGCGGCTTGGCAAAACACGCTTTCGCGACCCGCGGCCGATCGCATCGGCTCCTGGCGGCGCGGCGAGCGCGGATATAAACTTCCGGCGCTGTCGTCGTCGTGGGGCTGAGAATGCGTTACTGGTTGCCCTTGTGGCTTATCGCTGTGTTGCTAACCGGGTGCGGCGGGCCGAACCAGGCCGATGCCGTACAAATCGGCGAGCGGATGTACCGCATCGAGAGCCCGCCGATCGCTGGCGGCGCGATCGGTCCCAACCAACGTCTGGCGCAGCAGCTCTGTCCCGGCGGCTATCGCGTGCTCGACGATAAGGCTCATAAAGGCGGGCTCGACCGCGCCGATTGGTACGAGCAGGGCACGACGACGATCTGGGTCGTCAAGTGCATCTAGCGGCTAGCGCGGACGCATCGTCGGGAAGGCGATGACGTCCCGGATCGACGGGCTATCCGTCAGCAGCATGACCATCCGGTCGATGCCGAGGCCGAGGCCGCCGCAGGGCGGCAAACCGTATTCGAGCGCTGCGACGTAATCCTCGTCCAACGGTTGGGCTTCCTCGTCGCCGGCGGCGCGCGCCTGCATTTGGGCTTCGAACCGCTGGCGCTGGTCGATCGGGTCGTTGAGCTCAGAAAACGCATTGGCGACTTCCCAACCGTAGACATAGGTCTCGAAGCGCTCCACAAGCCGCGGATCGTTGCGGTCGGCTTTGGCGAGCGGCGAGATGTCGCGCGGAAAACCGGTGACATGCACCGGCTGGATCAGCGTGTCCTCGACCTTGGCGGCAAACGCCGCCTCGAGCGCGTGCCCCCAACTCGGCACGTCGGGATCGATGTGCAGCTTACGCAGTGCGTCGCGAGCGCCGGCCGTGTCGAGCGCGAGGAAGTTGATACCGGTCGCCTCCTCCACCAGCTCGGCCATCGAGCGGCGCGGCCAGGGCGACGCCAGGTCGATGTCGGTGCCGCCATAGCTGACCTTGCTGCTTCCGGTGATGCGTTCGGCCAGATGCACTATCAGCGTCTCGGTCAGTTCCATCATCGCCGTGTAGTCGACATAGGCAATGTAGATTTCAAGCGAGGTGAATTCCGGGTTGTGGCGCGGCGACAGCCCCTCGTTGCGAAAGCAGCGGTTGATCTCAAATACCCCGTCGGCGAGGCCGCCGACGATCAGTCGCTTCAGATGCAGCTCGGGCGCAACGCGCAGAAAGAGGTCGATGTCGAGCGCATTGTGATGCGTGACGAACGGCTTTGCCGAGGCGCCGCCCTGGATGGTGTGCAGCATCGGCGTCTCGACTTCGAGATAGCCGCGGGCCGAGAGGAAGGCCCGCATCTCGGAGAGGACGCGACTCCGTCGGCGAAGCGTCTCACGGCTTTGCGGGTTGACAATCAGGTCGACATAGCGCTGGCGATAGCGCAACTCGATATCGGCTAGGCCGTGAAATTTCTCCGGCAGCGGCCGCAGCGCCTTGGCCAGCACGGTGATCGACGCGGCGTTGACCGTCAATTCGCCGCGCGGCGTGCGCCGCACCTGGCCTTCGACGCCGATCAAATCGCCGATGTCGAGGAGCTTCAACAGCGCCAGCCCATCGGCCGGAAGATAGTCCTTGTGACCGAAAATCTGGATCTTTCCCGAGACGTCATGCAAATCGATGAACATACCGCTGTTGCGCACCGCGCGGACACGCCCGGCGATGCGCACCGTATCGCCGGTTTCGGTGCCGGCGGGCAGCTCGGCATAGCGCGCGTCGAGCGTCGCCGCTTCGTCAGTGCGCGCAAAAGCGACCGGATAGGGATCGATGCCAAGCTCGCGCAGGGCCTCGAGCTTGCCGAGACGTACCGAGCGCAGCGGGTCGTCGTCCTCCTGTTGACCGTCACTCATCGCCGTTTCTTGTCCCTTATTTCGCCGCCACCTCGGAGACCCTGTCGCGGCCAAGATCGATGACCGCGCTGTGGAATCGCTTCAGCGAGCGATGGTGGCCAACGCTGACAATGGTCGGCCGCCACTCAGCTTCGCGCAACAGGCGATAGAGCGCGTTCTCCCCCGCTTCGTCGAGCGCCGAGGTCGCCTCGTCGAGAAACACGATTTCGGGCCGCATCAACAGCGCGCGCGCGAAGCCCAACCGCTGCTGCTCGCCGCCCGACAGGCGCTGCGCCCAGTTACTGTCCTCGTCTAGATGGCCGACGAGGTGGGCGAGACCCACGGCACGCAACGCATTCGCCATCGTCTCGCGATCCGGTCGCACCTTGCCGGGGTATTTGAGCGCGTCGGCCAGCGTACCAAGCGGCAAATAAGGCCGCTGCGGCAGGAACAGCACCGTGCCCTCGGCAAGGCGAATGCGACCACGGCCGAAGGGCCAAAGTCCGGCGATCGCGCGCAGTAGCGTGCTTTTGCCCGAGCCGGTCGGGCCAGTGATCAGAACCGGGTTATCGGCGCCACCGGCGAGCGACACATCGCGTTGCAGCGGAACGCCGTCGGGGAGATCGAGGTCAAGCGCGCCGACCTCGACGCCAGAGCCGCCGCGCGCGATCGCGATCGGCCGCTCCGCCTCCTGGGTTTCGACAATCGCGGCGATCCGGCCGTGGAAGCCGGCGAGACGTTCGACCACCGCCTGGTATTCGGCGATCGACGTGTAGCTGTTGACGATGAACGACAGCGCGTCCTGCACCGAGCCGAAGGCCGATATCACCTGCATTAGGCCGCCGAGTTGGATCGTCTTGGCGAAAAACGACGGGGCCGCGCAGAGGAATGGGACGATGATCGCGACCTGCGCGTAGGAGGTCGTGAACCACGACAGTTTCTTGCGCCGCAGGATGAGATCCCACCAATTGCCGACCACGCGGCCGAAGCGGTGGTCGAACACACTGTATTCGTGACTCTCCCCGCCATAGAACGCGACGCTCTCCGCATGCTCGCGCAACCGCACCAGGCTGAAGCGAAAATCGGCCTCGAAACGCTGTTGGTTGAACATCAGCCCGACGAGCGGCCGGCCAATGATCTGCGCCAGCCAGGAGCCGATTCCTGCGTAAATGAACGCGGCGAAGACCAAATAGGCCGGTATCTCGAAACTGTGCCCGCCCCACAGCGGCACGGTGATCGACGGCGACAGGTTCCACAAGATCAGGATGAAGGAGAACAGCGTCACGACGGAATTGAGCAGCCCTATCGATAGGCTGATACTGAGCGTCGCGAAGCTGTCGAGATCGTCCGCGATGCGCTGGTCGGGGTTGTCGGTCGTCGACTGGTCGATCTGGATGCGATAATAGGCTTGATGGCTGAGCCAATCCTTGAGCGAACGTTCGGTCAGCCAGCGGCGCCAGCGGATATGCAAAATCTGACTGAGATAAAGCTGGTAGACGCCGACGACGACCCACACCGTGGCGAGCATGCAGAACACGGCGAACTGCCACCAAAAGCGCGGCCAGTCATATTCCTGCAGCGCGTCATAGAAATCGCGGTTCCACAGGTTGAACCGGACACTGAGGTAGACCGCGCCAAGGTTAAGCGCGACGACTGCGACAAGGAGCCCGATCGCGGTCCATTTCTCTTCCGACCGCCAGTAGGGCATCGCGAGCTTCCACGCCTCGCGCAGGAATCCCGCCTTCGCCATGACCTTCCGTACCCTCATTCCCAAGAACCTCTCCCACTCGGCTCACGATGACCAGCAATTCCGCATTTCAGGACGTGCCGACCGCGGAAACGCCGATCGCGTCGCTGCTCGCCCGCGGTGTCTGCCGCACGCTTGAGCAGCTAGGCTACGCAAGCCTCCTCGAGTTCCCGCTCGCGAACGGACAGCGCGCCGACATCCTCGCGCTTGGCCGCGGCGGCGAGTTGGCGATCGTCGAGATCAAAAGCTCCGTTGCCGATTTCCGCGCCGATCGCAAATGGGCCGGGTATCGCGACTTTGCCGACCGTTTCTATTTTGCCGTCCCTAACAACTTTCCCACGGCGCTCATCCCCGAGGAATGTGGCCTCATCGTGGCGGACGCCTTTTCTGCCTCCTTGATCCGCGACGGCGCCGGCGGCGTTTTGGCGCCGGGCCGACGCCGCGCGATGACGCTTCGTTTTGCGCTAATTGCGGCGTCGCGGCTGCGCCGACATGTTGATCCGCAAGCCGGCCTCGCCGGGCTCTGAGCGCGCCTCGCCGGCGAGCGCCGCGGCCAACTCCCCAGCGGACGCCACCGCGGTTCCGGTCTTGCCGCTAACGATGCCGACCGCGAGCCCGGCGAGGTGCGCCGCTTCGCTGAGCGTGAGCCCGGCGCCGAGCCCCGCGGCCAGCGCCGCCACCGCGGTGTCCTCGGCACCGCCAGGATCGTAATTGTCGCCATGTGCCGGCGTCTCGAAGACAGCGCTGCCTCGCGGTTCGACCAGGATCAGGCCGTCGCGTGCCAGCGAGACCAGCACCGCCCTAAACCCGCAGCGCTCGATCAGCGCGCGCGCCGCGGCGACGATCTCGGCCTCGCTAGTTGCCGGCATCCCGGTCGCCTCTCCCAGCTCGCGGCGGCTCGGCATCAGCACGTCGGCGCCGCGGTAGCGGATGTGGTCGCCGCCTTTCGGCTCGATGACAACTTGCGCGCCCGCTTCTTTGGCTTCCTTGATGATCTCGAACGCAACTCCGTCGGTCATTACGCCCTTGGCGTAATCCGAGATGACTACGACATTGTGGCTTGTTACCAGTTCATGCGTGAGGCGCAGAAAATCGTCACGAATATAGGGACCGAGCGGGATCGCACTCTCCCAATCGGCGCGCAGCAAATGCTGGGTCGAGATAAAACGCGTCTTAACGGTGGTCTTGCGCTGCAGCTGGACCAGCGCATGGATTTCAGCGCCGTCGAGCTCCGCCAGGAGGTTCTGCACCTCGCGCCCGGCATCGTCATTACCGACGACCGAGACGAACGAGAAGCCGGCGCCCAGTGCCGCGAGATTGCGCACGACATTGCCGGCGCCGCCCAGGCTGCGCGTCTCGCTGTCGACCGCGAGCACCGGTACCGGCGCTTCGGGCGAGACCCGGCCGACCTCGCCGTAGACGTAATGGTCGAGCATTACATCGCCGATGCACAGCACCCGCGCGGCTCGCAGCCGGTCGATATCGATCGTCATTCGCACCCGTTATCCGGTCAGCCGGCTCGTGTGCGGCGCAGCATAACGTAAAGCGCCCCGCTTCCGCCATCCTGCGGCTGCGCCGTGGCGATCGCCAGCAGATGCGGGCGAAACTCGGGCTCGTCGAACCAGCGCGGCACCGCGCTTTTCAATACACCGCCGCCGACACGGCCTCGGCCAGTGATGACGAGCACGCAGCGCTTGCCGTCGGCCCGCGATGCCCGGATGAAAGCGGCGAGCGCGCGATGCGCCTCGGCCTGGGTCATGCCATGCAGGTCGAGCCGCGCCTCGATCTCGTGCTTGCCGCGCTTCAGCCGCTCGGCATTGGCGCGATCGATGCCGGCGAAGCGATCGAGGGCCAGCGGCGGCGCCGGTTTGGCGGCCGGCGAAGGAGGCGCCGGAACCGTAGCTTTCTTGTCAGGCGGTTTCGGCGCGGGTGCGGGCGGCGGCCCAGGACGCGGCGCGAGGCGCTTGACGTCGCGCATCGCCCGCTGCCACAGCGCCCGGTCAGTGCCGGCCTTCGCCATCGACGAGGATCACATGCAACCGGCGCGGGCCGTGCGCGCCGAGCTCGATGCGTTGCTCGATATCGCCGGTGCGCGACGGGCCGGTGATGAAATTGACGGTGCGCGGCAGGCCCCACAGCTTGTCGGTGGCTTGGGCGCGCAGCAAATCCCAGCCATCTTCGTAGCTGGCGACGACCTGGCCGGCGCGCAGCACGACGATATGCGTATCGGGCAGGAAATTGAGCGTCGTCGGCGTCGCCTCGCCCGAGGCCAGCATCAAGGTGCCGGTCTCCGCCACGGCCGCGAGGCAAGGCGTCAGCGATACCGCATCGCCCGGCTCCGCCTTGCCGCGACGGATTTGCAACAACGGGCGATCGGCCCAAGGCAACGCGCCGAGACCCGGATCGGGCGCGATCTTCACCTCGGCCGGCAGATTTTCGGCCGCAAGATAGCGCGCGACCTCGACCGGCACGCCACTATCCGAACCGACGCGCGCCACCGTGGCCTGCACCGCCTCAGCCATCTCGACGAACAGGTCGACCCGGCCGGCCAGGTCGAGCGCGGCCGCGCGCGCCGGGATCAGATTGCGGCGATGCACGGCGACCCGCTCGGCGGCCTCGGCCGCGCTCGCGGCGGCACCACCGTCTCGTCGGAGGCTGCGGCGGATGGCACCAAGTATGTCGTCGCGGGCGCTCATCGGCCGCCGTCCCGCTGCCGCTCGGCCCACACCGCGTGGAAGCTGCGGCCTTCGGGCGCGGGCATGTCACGCGCCTGGGTCCAGCCGGTGGCGAGCGGCAGGCTACGGAAGCGGCCGCGATGCTTCCCGAGCCAGCCCAGCATCCGCGCCTTCATCTCGACCATCGCGTGATAGAGCGCCGGACGTTGCGCAACCCAGGCCCACAGGCTGAGTCCATATCGATATCTAGCCGGCGCCTTGCGCGCCGCGAATTGCCGCTCGCGCCAGTGCCGCATCATTTTGGGCAGCGGGATTTTCACCGGGCATACGCTCTCGCAGCGGCCGCAAAAACTCGATGCGTTGGGCAGGTGCCCTGCTTCGTCGATGCCGATCAGCGCCGGGGTCAGCACCGCGCCCATCGGGCCGGGATAGACCCAGCCATAGGCGTGGCCACCGATCGCGGTATAGACGGGGCAATGGTTGAGGCAGGCAGCGCAGCGCAGGCAACGCAGCATGTCCTGAAACTCGCCGCCAATCATCGAGGAGCGGCCATTGTCGAGTAGCACGACATGATACTGCGCCGGTCCGTCGAGGTCGCCCGGCCGGCTCGGGCCGGTCGACAGCGTCGTGTAGGACGAAAACTCCTGTCCCGTCGCCGAGCGCGCCAGGAGGCGCAGCAGGGTTGCGGCGTCTTCCAGGGTCGGCACCATCTTCTCGATGCTGGTGACGACGACATGCACCCTGGGCAGGGTTTGCGTGAGGTCGCCGTTGCCCTCATTGGTGACGATGATGCTCGATCCGGTCTCGGCGACGAGAAAATTGGCGCCCGTGATGCCGACATCGGCCGCAAGGAATTGCGGCCGCAGCATGGTGCGCGCTTCGGCGCAGAGCTGCGGCGCTTCGGCCAGCGCGCGGGCCGGGTCGAGATCGGTATGCGCGGCGCGAAATGTCTCCTCGACCTGCTCCTTCATCAGGTGGATCGCCGGCGCGATAATGTGGCTCGGCGGTTCGTGGCGCAGCTGGATGATGTACTCGCCGAGATCGGTCTCGACCGGGGTGATGCCGTGTGCTTCGAGGTGTTCGTTGAGGCCGATCTCCTCGGCGACCATCGATTTGCCCTTGGTCACGATCTTGGCGTCGACCGAGCGGCAAATCTCCAGCACCGCCGCGCGCGCCTCGGCCGCGTCGCGCGCCCAGTGCACGACGCCGCCCGCGGCGGTCACGTTTTTTTCCCAAAGCTCCAGGTAGTGGTCGAGATGGGCGATGGTGTGGTCCTTGATCGCCTTGCCCTGATCGCGCAGCGCCTCGAACTCGGGCAACCGGGCAATCGCCTCGGCGCGGCGCGCGGGAAATCCGGTGCCCGCCATGCCGAGCGCCCGACGCAGCACCGGGTTTGCCAGCTCGCGCCTGGCGTTTTCGGTAAAATCGCGGCTGGTCGCTTGCATCCCTGGCCGCCTAATGATCCCGCGGCGCGCCGATCGGCGGCACGATGTCGGTCATGTCGGCGAGGACCTCGGCGACATGTCGCGCCTGGACCCGGCTGCCGGCGCGCGACAGCTTGCCGGCGACCTGCAGCAGGCAGCCGAGATCGCCGGCAAGCACGCAATCCGCACCGGTCGCCACGATGTCGGCGATCTTATCGCTCGCCATCTTGTCGGAGATGTCGGGGTATTTGACCGCGAAAGTGCCGCCGAAGCCGCAGCAAATCTCCGCGCCGGGCAACTCGCGCAGCGCGAGGCCCGCCACAGAGTCGAGCAGCCGGCGCGGCTGCGCCCTGACCCCCAGCTCGCGCAGGCCCGAGCAGGAATCATGATACGTCACGCTCTGCGCACATCGCGCGGCGACCATCGTCATCCCGCGAATATCGGTGAGGAACGATACCAGTTCGTAGGTGCGCGCGGCCAGTTCCTCCGCCTGCAGCAGCGTTGCCGGCTCGTCGGCGAACATCTCCGGATAATGTACCCGCACCATCCCGGCGCAGGAGCCGGAGGGGGCGACGACATAGTCGTAACCGGAAAAGGCGGCGATCGCCTGGCGGGCGATCGCCTTGGCGTCGGCCTTGTCGCCGGAATTGTACCCCGGCTGGCCGCAGCAGGTCTGCGCGCGCGGCACCTCGACCGTGCAGCCCGCCGCCTCGAGCAGCTTCACCGCGGCAAAGCCGATGCTCGGCCGAAACAGATCGACAAGGCAGGTCACCAGCAGGGCGACCCGCGCCGGCTCGGCCATTCTCACCACTCCCGTTTTCCGGCCTGCAACATACGGAGGCCGTGACGTAAATCAATCGTGCGCCGCAGCCAATGCCCGCACAGCGACCGCATTCGGCAGCAGCAGGGAATAATGCCCGCTCGCGTTTGTCGCTCCGGCTTCTTTGCCTGCGACGTCACCGCTGCCCCAATAAAGATCACCACGCACCGGGCCCTTGATCGCGCCGCCGGTATCCTGGGCGATGACCAGCTGCCGGATCGTGCCGGTCGTAAAGCGCTGCGTCGCTTCGAGCCAGAGCGGCACGCCCAGCGGGATAAAGCGGCGATCGACCGCGAGGCTGCGCCGCGCGGTCAGCACGACCCGCTCGCTGCCATAGGGGCCGTCGCCGGGTATTTGCTTGAAGAACACATAGGATGGGTCTTCGCGCATCAACGTCTTGCCGGCCGCGCCATGCGCGGCGATCCAGTCGCGTAAGGTCCGCATCGTCATGTCCTTGAGCGGCACCTCGTTGCGCTCTACCAACAGGCGCCCAACCGACACGAAAGAGTGGCCATTGCCGCCGTCATAGCCGAGCCGGATGGTCTTGCCATCGGTCAGGTGCACCACTCCCGATCCCTGAATTTGTAGGAAATAGGCGCCGATCGGGTCGTTGACCCACAGGAGTTCGAGCCCCTTACCCGCGAGCGCACCGTCGTCGATCTGCGCGCGGGTATAGGCTTTCGGGTCCGGTGGCGGCCGATAGAGCGGGGTCTGATACGGTCCTTCGCGGCGGCGCGAGCCGTTGAGCACGATCTCGAAATAACCGGTGAAAAGGCCGTCGCTATTGCCGTTGTTGCCGGCGAGGAACGGTGTGAAATTGTTCTCGAAGAAAGCCCTTGCGGCCGCGTCGGTATGAGGCAGCGCCACTGCTTCGGCGCAGAGCGGCCGCCACTCCCCGACTAGGCCAAAGTCTGCGGATTTCGGCACCGGGTCGAACGCCGCGCTATCCTCACGTGCCGAAAACATAGCGCAGGATTTGACAAAAGCCGGTAATGCCGCCGCGACATTATCCTCATCCCAGCCATCGAGTTCGCTGAACCGCGAGGCGCGCAACGTGAGCTTTGGCGGCAGCGGGTGATAGTGGCGGTAGAGCGCAGCGGCGAGCGCGATGACGAGCGCGGCGGCGAGAAATATCGCCGCCCGTCGCGCCCACATCGTGAGGAATCAGCCGCTGCTGGTCGCGACCAGCAGCCAGTTCGGGTCGTTCGAGCGGGTATCGCGCGCAAACGTCCAGAAATCGGTCTTTTCGGTCAAGTTTTGCGGATCGCCATCGACAACGCTGCCGTCATGCGCGCGCAGCACGTTGTTTTGATCGGAGACCAGCTTAACGGTCACGCGCGCGGCACGATCATGCATGCCCGCTTCAACAATATCGATATCTTTGATTTTGGCGATGCGGGTTTCGAAGGTTTCGCGCGCGGCCTCTCGCTCGTCGATAGCGGCAGAGAAGGAGCGGTAGGTGTCGTCGCTCAGCAATGGTCTTAGCGCGATCTTATCGCCCTTAGCGAAAGCGCCAACGATAAGCTCGAAAGCCAGGCGCGCGCCGTCCAGAAACGCCGGGGCCTCGAAACCGGGATCGACGGCGGCGATCTGCGCGATGCCGCCGGCGACCGTATTGGCCGGCGGCGGCGGCGCGGCGAGCGGACTGGGGCGCGGCGTCAGCGACACGATCTTGCCGGCGCGGGTCTTGTCACCGGCCGGCGTCGAGCCGCGCACAAAAAGATCGCGCCGCCGCTCGTTTCCGGTGCGACGGCCCAGCACGCTGCGCAGGCGCAACACCAGAAACGCGGCTACCATCGCGAATAGGATGATGTCAAAATAGTGCGGTAAATCGCCCATACATGTCCTGCCGTGATGCTGACGCGTGCCGGCGTGCAAACGTTCTGTTGGACAATTACATAGGGGTTCGGCCGCCCGGCGGCAAGAAATGCCGGCGGGAAGTCTTACCGGGTGCCGTTTCGCCGGCCCGTGGTTGCGGTCGCCGGGCGATCCGTGTTAGCGGAGCGACGGTAACGGTGTGGGGCGACGATGGCACAGACAACCGCCGGCAACGGACAGGAAGCGACCCCGGGCGCCGCGGCTGATACCGCGCAGCGGCTAATCGTCAACGCCCAGTACATCAAGGACTTGTCGTTCGAGAACCCGCGGGCGCCGCAAAGCCTGACGCAGCAGAACACCGCGCCGGCGGTCGATATCAATGTCGATGTCAACGCTCAGCCGCTGAACCCCGAAACCTTCGAGGTGGTGCTGACGGTCAAGGCCAGCGCCAAGATCAACGACGAGCCGCTGTTCATTCTGGAGCTCGTCTATGGCGCCGTGGTGACGGTGCGCAACGTGCCGCGCGAGATGCTGCCGTCGGTGTTGCTGGTCGAGACGCCGCGGCTGATGTTCCCGTTCGCCCGCAACATCGTTGCCGACGCGACGCGCGAAGGCGGGTTTCCGCCGCTGATGATCAACCCGATCGATTTCACCGATCTGCTGCGCCGCAGTTCCGGGGCGGCGCCGGATGCCCCAGCGAGCGAGCCGACCTCAGCCGGCTAGATTCCACATTGCGTTGCTGATCGTCGCAAGCAACGACCGGTGCGCCGCCAGTTCTTCCGGGGTCGCCGCATGCGGTCGGGGCGGCCGGACCGGCCGGACCTCGAATGACGCAAGGTCAAGCGCAGCTGCTGTCTCGGCGGTGGCGAAGTCGAGCCCGGGCTGGCGGCCGCCCAGCAGCTCTACATAGACGTCCGCGAGGAGCCCGCAATCGATCTCCGCGCCGTGCTTCTCGCGCACCGCGAGGTCGATCGCGAAGCGCCGGCATAGCGCATCGAGGCTGGCCGGCGCGCCGGGAAAGCGCCGGCGAGCGAGCGACAGCGTGTCTACAAAACTCGATGCCAGGAATGGTCGCCCGGCGCGCGTCAGCTCGGCATTGAGAAAGGCGATGTCGAATTCGGCGTTGTGAATCACCAGCGGTGCGTCGCCGACAAACGTCAGGAACTCGTCGACCACCGTGGCAAAAGGCGGGTGCCCGTTGAGGAACTCCTCACTCAACCCGTGCACGGCGTAGGCATCTATCGGCATGTCGCGCTCGGGATTGACGTAGCAGTGAAATTTCCGCCCGGTCGGGACATGATGTATCAGTTCGATCGCCGCGATCTCGACGATGCGATGGCCCGATTGCGGGTCGAGGCCCGTCGTTTCCGTATCGACAACTATTTCGCGCATGCCGCCCTCCCGCGCAGGCGGCGCAGGCGCAAGCTGCGCCGCCACCTCCCCTGTCGCACGCGGCGGACGATCGCCGCAAGCTGTCGCGCGGCGGCCGCGCGGCTCAAGGCCGTGCTGACCACGAAATCGGCGCGATGCCGCTTTTTGCGATCGGGAAACTGCGAATCGAGGATCGCGGCGAAACGCTCGGCAGTCATGCCGGGGCGGCGCATGACGCGCTCGCGCTGCAAGCGAAGCGGTGCTGAAACAACGATGACGCCGTCGACCCGGTCGATCCGGTCGGTCTCGAACAGCAACGGAATATCGAGGATTACCAGGCTTGTGCCACGCGCCCGCTGCCCGGCGACCCAACGTCGTTCGACGGCGCGCACCATCGGGTGCAGGATGGCTTCGAGACGGTGCAGTTCTTCGGGTTTGCCGATAACCCGCGCGCCAAGCTTGCGGCGATCGATCCCACCGTCCTCACCGCGCACGCCGGGGAACGCCGCCTCGACTACGGCAACCGCCGAGCCGCCCGGCCCCATCATCTTATGAATTTCGGCATCGGCGTCGTAAAGCGGCACGCCGAGGCGATGCAATGCCGCCGCCGCGGTGCTTTTCCCCATGCCGATCGAGCCGGTGAGGCCGAGGACGATCATCGGACGCTCAGTGCGCCCCCGAGAAGGTCGCGAGCATTGCTCGGCGGAGCGCTGGGGTGACCTGCGGCTCAGCGCCAAACCAGGCCGCGAAGCCGGGCCGGCCCTGGTGCAAGAGCATACCCAGTCCATCGACGACCGGGTTGCCGCGCCGGCGCGCGGCGGCCAGGAGCCTGGTTTCGAGCGGTACATAGACGATATCGATAACAACCGCCGTGTGCGGCAGCTGCGCAAGATCAATAGTCAGCGGCGGCTCGTTTTCCATGCCGAGGCTGGTCGTGTTGGCGAGAATGCCCGCACCCGCCAGCACCTCGCTGCGCTGCTCCCAGGGATGCACGGTGATGCGCGTTTGCGGCACCGCCAGATCCTGCGCGAGCGCCGCGGCGCGGTCTCGCGTACGGTTGACCAGCCGGATTTCCGCAACGTGGGCTGCGCTGAGCGCCGCCACCACCGCGCGCGCCGCGCCGCCGGCGCCGAGCACCACCGCCGGTCCCGAAGACGCGCGCCATCCCGGCGCCTGCGCACTGAGGTTTTCGCGAAAGCCGAAAACGTCGGTGTTGCTGCCTTCGAGGCTGCCGTCCGGCGCGACGATCACAGTGTTCATCGCGCCGATGCGCTGCGCGAAAGGATCAATCCGATCCATCACCTTGAGCGCCGCCTGCTTATGCGGGATCGTGAGGTTGCAGCCGCGAAAACCCAGCGCGGGCAGTGCGCGCAATGCCTGCTCGAGCCGGTCCGGCGCGACAGCGAGCGGCACATAGGTGCCGTCGATCCCATGCTCGCGGAGCCAGAAACCGTGCAACGCCGGCGAGCGTGAATGCGCGATCGGCCATCCCATGATGCCGGCGAGCCGCGCTGCCCCGGTGATCGCCATGGTCTATGCCTCACTCCGCCAGGGCGCCGCGATTGCGCAGGAATTCGAGCAGTTCCAGCAGCGGCAGTCCGAGAACCGCAAAATGATCTCCCTCGACACGCGCAAACAGCTGCACCCCTCTGCCTTCGATCCGGTACGCCCCGACCGAGCCGAGCACCGCGTTCCCCTCGGCGGCAATATATCGGGTGAGAAACGCCTCGCCAAAGGCTCGCATCGTCAGCTTCGGCGTGGAGACCGCATGCCAAAGCTGGGTATCGCCATGAAAAACGCAGCCCGCGGTGACGAGACTATGTTCGCGGCCGCGCAGCCGGCGTAATTGGGTGGCGGCAGCTGCCAAATCCGCCGGCTTGTCGAACCATTCGTTGCCCGCCACCAAAATCTGGTCCCCGCCGATAACAAGCGCCGACGGATGGCGGGCGGCCACACTGCGAGCTTTCTCCTCGGCTAAGGCCAAAGCGCAGGCGACCGCATCACGCCCGGCTTCGCGGTGCTCACGCTTTATCCCGGCTTCATCGACGTCCGCCGGCTCGATATCAAACTCGACTCCCGCCGCGCGCAGCATCGCCGCACGTGCCGAGCTCGCCGACGCAAGGATCAGCGTCTCAGGCGTCAAAGCCATGTCGTCGGGCAAGCAGCTTATAGATCGCTGCCGCGGTCTCCTCGATCGATCGCCGCGTGACGTCAATCACCGGCCAGTGATGCTCGGAAAAAACCCGCCGCGCCTCGCGCACCTCGGCGCGCACGGCTTCGAGATCGGTGTAATCGGTCTCGCCATTGTGATCGAGCATCGACAACCGATTGCGGCGCAGGTGAATAAGCCGCTCGGGATCGTTAGTCAGCCCGACGATCAGCGGCTTTGCCGCTGCCAGCAATTCCGGCGGCAACGGCACGCCAGGCACAAACGGCACGTTCGCCGCCTTGATTCCCCGGTTGGCGAGATAAAGACTGGTCGGCGTTTTGGACGTCCGCGACACGCCGACCAGACACACATCGGCGTCCTCGATACCCCAGCTCGACTGGCCGTCATCGTGGTTGATCGCGAAGGTCATCGCATCGATGCGGGCGAAATATTCATTATCGAGCAGATGCTGTTTGCCTGGCAGCCCGCGGCTCTTGCTCCCGAGAAAGGCTGCCATCGCACCGAGCACGGGATCGAGGATCGGGATCGTTGTGATCGCAAGCCGCCGGCAACCGTCCTGCAGCGTTTGGCGCAGCGCCTCGTTTACCAGCGTATAAAGCACGATGCCGGGATTGGCCTCGACCCCAGCGAGGACACGATCGAGCTGGCCCTGAGTGCGCACCATGCTCCAGACGTGTTCGATCGCCTGCGCTTCATCAAACTGCACAAGACAGGCTCGCGCCACCGAATGCACCGTGTCGCCGGTCGAATTGGAGACGAGATGGAGATGAAACCGCGTCAGCACCCGGCCTCGCCCTTTTCTGGAATTTCATCCTCTGGCGGCTGTGACTTAATTGTCGCGGATCGGGGACGATATCGCAATTTTTCCCAAACACCCGGTCTCGACGTCATTTCACTCCCAATTTACCGAATCCGCCCGCGCCATTTTCAACATCTGCGTTTTTTCAACAAACGATTTGGAAAGTCGGGGACTGCCGAATTATCCCGACGGGATCCCGTTTTTTTGATGCAAACAAACCTTCCCGATCTCTTAGGTTTTTTGCGTTATCACCGTAGTTTGTCCTTCCTGAAAAGTGTCGCCTGTTCGCGTGCAGACAATGTATGAAATTCGGGATGAATCTAATCCCCGGTTTGCCGTTCGCCCTACTACTACCTCCTAAAGAGATTCTTTTATGAATGAGGGAGAAGGTAGGTTGCGATGTCTGAAATAGCCGCTCGACCGTCAGACAAGCCAGTACTTCGAGCGCTGGCAGGCGAGACGCTCGATCGCTTGCCCTGGTGGCTGATGCGTCAAGCGGGGCGCTACCTGCCGGAATACCGCGCCGTACGCGCCAAGGCGGGTGATTTTGTGACATTGTGCCTGACGCCCGAACTGGCGGCCGAGGTGACGTTACAGCCGATCCGGCGTTTTCGCATGGATGCGGCGATCTTGTTTTCCGATATCCTGCTTGTGCCGCGCGGATTGGGCCAGCGTTTGTCCTTCGAAAACGATGGGCCGCGTCTTGAGCCGATCGCCGATGTAAAGGATCTCTGGCAATTTGATGCTGCGATGCTGATGGCGGTCGCCGAGGCAGCTCGTCGGGTGCGTGCGGAATTGCCTGAGCGGACGGCGCTGATCGGTTTTGCCGGTGCGCCGTGGACGGTTGCCACCTATATGGTTGAGGGCGGAACAAGCCGCGATTTTCAGCGAGTAAAGGCGTGGGCCTATCGTGATCCGGCCGGATTTGCCGAACTCATCGAACGCATCGCCGAGGCGACGATCGAGTTTTTGGCCTTACAGATCGAGGGCGGAGTCGAGGTGGTGCAGCTCTTTGATTCCTGGGCGGGCGCCTTGTCGCCGGATGGATTCGAACGCTGGGTGATTGCGCCGACAAAGCGTCTCGTCAAAGTCATGAAAGCCCGTTTTCCGCAGATCCCGATCGTCGGGTTTCCGCGTGGCGCGGGCCTGTTTTATCAGTACTACGCGACGGAGACCGGTGTCGACGCGGTGAGCCTAGACACGGCGATGCCGCCGGCATTCGCGCGCGACCGATTGCAATCGCGTGTAACCGTGCAGGGCAATCTCGATCCCGTGCTGCTACTGACCGGCGGTGACGCGATGCGACAGGCGGTGCTAGAGATGCGCGCCGCTCTCGGCAACGGGCCCTATATCTTCAATCTGGGACACGGCATCCTTCCCGAGACGCCGCCGGAGCATGTCGCCGAGTTGGCGGCTGTGCTGGCGGAGCCGCTTCGCTAAACGGGAATGGCGCGCATCGCGGTTGTGCTAACGAACCTTGGCGGCCCGGATTCCCCGGCGGCGATACGGCCTTTTCTGATAAATCTGTTCAGCGATCCGGCAATCATAGGCCTGCCGCAGCCTTTACGCTGGATATTGGCCCGACTTATTGCCTGGCGGCGGCTCAAGGCAGCGCGCGATATGTACGATCATCTCGGTGGCAAATCGCCCTTGCTGGCGAACACTGAGGCGCAAGCGCGTGCGCTCGAGAGCAAGCTCGGCGACGGGTTTCGTTGTTTTATCGCGATGCGCTATTGGCGCCCGATGACGGAAGAAACGGTCGCAGCTGTCAAGACGTGGGAGCCGGACGAGATTGTGTGTCTGCCGCTCTATCCGCAATATTCGACAACGACGACGGCATCTTCGGTCGCCGTGTGGAAGAGTGAGGCAGAGCGGCAGGGTCTCAGCCAGAAGACGCGAGTCGTACGGTCGTATCCAGTGGTGCGAGGATTTATTGACGCCATCGCCGGCTTGATTGAAGCCGTGTTCGATGAAGCGGCCAAATCCCACCGGACGCGGCTGTTGCTAAGCGCACACGGGCTGCCGCTCAAGATCGTCAATGCCGGCGATCCCTATCCAAAGCAGATCGAAGAGACCGCGCGCGCCGTGGTGGAGGCGCTCGGCCGTCCTAATCTCGACTGGACGGTGTGCTACCAAAGCCGCGTCGGGCCACTGGCTTGGCTCGGACCGGCGACCGACGATGAAATCCGCCGCGCGGGCAGGGATGGCGTCGCCATCGTCGTGGCGCCAATCTCGTTTGTCTCCGAGCATTCGGAAACGCTGGTCGAGCTTGACCGCGATTATCGCCGCCTCGCCGAGGCATGTGGCGTGCCGGCGTACTATCGGGTGCCGACCGTCGGCACCGATCCGCGCTTTATCGCAGCGCTCGCGGAGTTGGTCGAGGCGGCGGCGTGAGCGATTTTCTGGTGTCTCTCTATCCTTGGATCAAGGCTCTGCACATCGTCAGCGTCGTCGCGTGGATGGCCGGGCTGCTCTACCTGCCGCGACTTTTCGTCTATCACGCGGATGCTCCGCTGGGTTCCGACAAGGCAGAGACATTCAAAATCATGGAGCGCCGGCTGTTGCGTGGCATCATGAACCCGGCCGTGGTAGCGCTGGTGATTTTCGGGGCCCTGCTGGCATTGACCCCAGGGGTGGTGGACTGGCGGCAAGGGTGGATTTGGGCCAAGCTGTTCCTTGTTGCCGGGCTGCTCGGCTTTCATCTCTGCCTCGCGCGTTGGCGCAAGCAATTCGCCGCGGATACGATCCGGCATACCGCCCGCTTCTACCGCGCGGTTAATGAATTGCCGATGCTGGTACTGGTCGCCATCGTCATTCTCGTGGTCGTGAAGCCGTTCTGAAGAAAAAACGACAGCAACAGCGGCACGTTGCCCTTGCAAAGGTGTTTGACTTGCATATCTGCATTGGGTAAGGGTGGATTGAGCCGAGCATCGGTTTTTCTTCACACTTTCCCGCAATACTCCAGAAACTCCCGCCCGCCGGTATTCGTCCGTGCCGGGCTCCCGCAGGCAGGCTTGACCTGTCCACATCGCCCCGATCCCTACGCCCTTGGGCCCTACCGTGACGAAAGCTCCATGAACCTCGACGAACTCAAGCGGAAAACGCCCGCCGAACTCCTTGCGTTTGCCGAAGAACTGCAGATCGAAAACGCCTCGTCCCTGCGCAAGCAGGAACTGATGTTCGCGATCCTCAAGCAGCTCGCGGAAAACGACGTGACAATTTCGGGCGATGGCGTGCTCGAAGTGCTGTCGGACGGCTTTGGCTTCCTGCGCTCGCCGGAATCGAATTACTTGGCTGGGCCCGACGATATTTACGTCAGCCCGAACCAGGTGCGCCGCTTCGGCCTGCGGACCGGCGATACCGTCGAAGGCGAGATCCGCAGTCCGCGCGATGGCGAACGCTATTTCGCGTTGATCAAGGTGACGCGGATCAATTTCGAGGAACCCGACCGGCTGCGCCACCGGATTAATTTCGACAATCTCACCCCGCTCTACCCCGAAGAGAAGCTCAAACTGGAGCTCGACGACCCGACCAAGAAGGACCTGACAACCCGGGTCATCGACCTCATCACCCCGCTCGGCAAGGGGCAGCGGGCGATCATCGTCTCACCGCCGCGCGCGGGCAAAACCGTGATGTTGCAGAACATCGCGAGCGCGATCGCCATCAATCATCCGGAGGTCTTCCTGATCGTCCTGCTGATCGACGAGCGGCCCGAGGAAGTTACTGACATGGCGCGCTCGGTGCGCGGCGAGGTGGTCAGCTCGACCTTCGATGAGCCGGCCGTGCGCCACGTGCAGGTCGCCGAGATGGTAATCGAAAAGGCGAAACGGCTGGTCGAGCATAAGCGCGACGTGGTAATCCTGCTCGACTCGATTACCCGCCTCGCGCGCGCCTATAACACCGTCGTGCCCTCATCGGGCAAAGTGCTGACCGGCGGCGTCGACGCCAATGCGCTGCAGCGGCCGAAGCGCTTCTTCGGCGCGGCGCGCAATATCGAGGAGGGCGGCTCGCTGACCATCATCTCCACCGCGCTGATCGATACCGGATCGCGGATGGACGAGGTGATCTTCGAGGAGTTCAAGGGCACCGGTAATTCGGAAATCGTCCTCGACCGGAAGGTCGCCGACAAGCGCACCTTCCCGGCTCTCGACATCACTAAGTCGGGCACCCGCAAGGAGGAGTTGTTGGTCGAACGCAGCACGCTGTCGAAGATGTGGGTGCTGCGCCGCGTGCTGATGCCGATGGGCACCGTCGACGGGCTCGAGTTTCTCATCAACAAGCTCAAGGAATCGAAGAGCAACTCCGAGTTTTTTGACCAGATGAATACCTAATCCGGCTCAATGTAAAACAGCATAGGTGAGAGTCCGAAATTCGGCGGTCGGGAACGAGGGGTGTAAATCGCGAGCGTCGCTGGTCCAGGTCAGTCGTTCCTGGAAGACGATTTCCCGGCCGTTGTCATACAGAAAAAGATTAGCTGTTCGGTCGGCTCCGTAGCGAATTTCCATCACCTGACCTGCCGGCGGCGCGACGAACACCTGCGGCAGCCAGCCGGCGCGATGCCCCGTCAGCCAAAGCGACGCGGCTGCTAATTTGGTCACGCTCAGCGGTTCCGGCCATGGTCGGATTTACCATAAATCAGACCCGAAACCGGCGGCGGGGTCTCTATGGTGCAGGCCCCGCCGACGGCAACAAAGAGCAGACAAAACAAAACTTGAACTATCTCGCACTAAACGACGGCGGCCGTCAGACTGTGAAAACCGTCTGGCCCGTCGTCTCGCGCGCCTCGAGGTCGCGATGCGCCTGTGCCGCGTCGCGCAGCGCGTAGGTCTGGTTGACCACGATTTTCACCGCGCCGCTCTTCACCACCGAGAACAGGTCGTTGGCCGCGGTCAGCAGATCCTCGCGGGTTGCAGTGTAGTTGCCGAGCGTTGGTCGGGTCACATAGAGCGATCCCTTGGCGGCGAGAATGCCGAGATCGACCGGCGAGACCGCACCGGACGACTGCCCGAACAGCGCCAGCAACCCGAGCGGAGCCAGGCAGTCAAGCGACTGGAAGAAGGTATCCTTGCCCACGGAATCGTAGACGACCGGCAGCTTCTTGCCGGCCGTGATCTCGTTGACCCGCCAGACAAAATCCTCGGAGCGGTAGAGGATCGGATGGTCGCAACCATGCGCCTTGGCGAGCACGGCCTTTTCTTCGCTGCCGACCGTACCGATCACCGTGGCGCCGAGATGCTTGGCCCATTGGCAGGCGATGAGCCCGACCCCACCAGCGGCGGCATGGACGAGGATCGTCTCACCGGCCTTGACGACATGGGTGCGCCGGATGAGGTACCAGGCGGTCATGCCCTTGAGCATCATCGCTGCGGCCTGCTGGTCGTTGATACCCTCCGGAATGGGCACCAACTTGTCGGCCGGCATGACGCGCTCTTCGCTGTAGGCGCCGAGTGGCCCGCCGGCATAGGCGACACGGTCGCCGACCTTGAGGTCCGCGACCCCCGACCCGACCTCCTCGATCACACCGGCGCCCTCGCCGCCGAGCCCGCTGGGCATCGGCACCTTGTAAAGCCCGCTGCGCTGGTAGGTGTCGATGTAGTTGAGCCCGACCGCCTTGTGCTTCAGCCGCACCTGACCCGGACCCGGCCTGTCGACGCTGACCTGCTGCCAGGTCAAGACCTCCGGGCCGCCGGTCTGCTCGAAACGGATCGCCTGTACCATCGCTGCCTCCTAAATTCGATGGGAGGGTTTTAGCGAAGAAATGCGAAGGCGGAAAAGCCTTTAGCTCGGACGCCCGCGATCACAACAGCGCCGGCACGCCAACGCCTTCGAGCGCGAGCAGGGTCTGCTTGGTCACGAGCCCACCCGAGCCGCTATATCCGCCCAGCCAACCTTTGCCCAGGACGCGATGGCAGGGGATGACGATCGGGATCGGGTTGCGGCCACAGGCCCGCCCGACGGGGCGTGGCGCGGAGTGCGTCACGGTAGCGAGATCGCCGTAACTCCGTGTCTCACCGTAGGGAATCTCCTGCATCGCCGCCCAGACGCGGAGCTCGAAATCGCTGCCGGCGGGGCGCAACGGCAGGTCGAAATTCCTGAGCTCGCCGGCAAAGTACGCGTCGATCTGACGCGCCGCCTCGGACAGCAATGGGCTGCCGTTGCCGGCGGGGCCTTCACCCCAATGCACGGCGACCAGGGTTTCGCCCTCTTCTTCGAGCAGCAAATTTCCAACCGGACTAGATATCGATAGTGAATACATCGCGGCTCTCTTGGGCGAACGTTTTAAGAACATTAGCGCAGTTTGGCGAGCGCGTCGATCAATTCCTGCGACTCTACGATCGGCAACGAACAAACGGGGCCCTCGCAGACATAGGCGGTCGCCTTGCCGCCGACGAGGGGCTTGCCATATGCCGGATGCGCCGCCGGCAACGCCTCGCCTGGCGCAACGACCTGCACGATCTGGCGCGGCAATGACACCGAATAGACCGCGCGGCGGAGCGCCGCCAGTTTTGGATCGTCCGCCGCGCCGACCAGCACGATCTGCACCGGCTTCTGCGCCAATTCGGTATTATTGATAAGAGTCGCGAGCGGGAAGAAATTGCGTGCCACTTCGCCCGCGAAAGCTCGAATGATCGCATCAGCTTGATCGCGATACGCCTCATCGCCGGTCAGGATCGCAAGCCGCGTCAATACGCCGACCAGCGTGCCGTTACCCGCCGGCACGGCGGCGTCGGCGGCGGTCTTGGCTCGCGCGATGAGGCCCGGCGTGTCGTCCGCGGCGAAGAAATAGCCGCCGCTGGCGGTGTCCCAATAATGGCGGTCGAGCACCGCGACCCAGCCTTGGGCCGCCGCAAGATAGGCCGGGTTTTGCGTCGCCTCATGCAGCATCAGCGCCGCACGGCACAGATTGGCGTAGTCGTCAACGCTCGCCGGATGCCGCGCCGCGCCGCCGCGCCAGCTGTGAAACAGCCGGCCGTTCGGCGCAGCCATGTCGCGCTCGATGAACGCGAAGGCGCGCGTCGCCATCGCCACCCACTCCGGCCGCTCGAACGCGACGCCCGCGTGCGCGAGGGCGGCGATCATCAGCCCGTTCCAATCCGCCAATACTTTGTCATCGGTGCCGGGCCGTACGCGCGGAGCGCGCAGTGCAAAAAGCCGGGCGCGGCAGCGGGCAAGCAGCGCCTCGGTCTCGTCCGACAACAGCGCCGGGTGATGGAGGCGATTGAGAATGGTGTGGCCTTCCCAATTGCCTTCCGCCGTCACATCGTAGACTTCCTCGAAGACCGCCGCTTCGGCCTCGAGCGCCGCGTCGATTTCCTCGGTCGACCAGACATAGAATTTGCCCTCCTCGTGCTCGCTGTCGGCATCAAGGCTGGAAGCGAACCCGCCGCCTTCCGTCGCCATTTCGCGCTCGAGCCAATCGATCGTTTCGGCGACACGCTGGGCGTAAAGCGGGTCGCGCACCTCCTGCCACACGGTCGTCAGCAGATCGATCAACTCCGCATTGTCGTAAAGCATCTTCTCGAAATGCGGGGCGAGCCAACGCGCATCGACCGAGTAGCGCGCGAAGCCGCCGCCGAGATGATCATAAATACCGCCCTGGCAGATCGTCGTCAGCGTGCGCAGCACGGCATCCCGATACGGCGCTTGCCGGGTGCGCCGCCAGGCGCGCCACAGCAGCTCGAAAATACCGCACTGCGGAAATTTCGGCGCCGTACCGATGCCGCCGTTCAGCGGATCGACCTCGCGCAGCAGACGCTCCGCCATGCGATCATAGAGCGCGGGGTCGACCCCTTCACCCGGCTCGGGTTGGCCGAGCTTCGCGAGTGCCTCGCGCAGAATGGTGACATTCTTCCCGACCTTGTCGGGTTCGCTGCGATAGGTCTGCGCCACCCCCTGCAGTACTTGCGCGAAACCCGGCCGGCCCCAGCGTGGCTCCGGCGGAAAATAGGTGCCGCCCCAGAACGGCTCGCCGTCAGGTGTGAGGAACATGGTGAGCGGCCAACCGCCCTGCTCGCCGAGAAGTGCCAGCGCATGCTGATAAATCGCGTCGAGGTCCGGCCGCTCCTCGCGATCTACCTTGATATTGATATACAGCTTGTTCATCAGCCCGGAGATGGCGGGGTTCTCAAAGCTTTCATGCGCCATCACGTGGCACCAATGGCACGCCGCATATCCGATCGACAGCAGGATCGGTTTGTTCTCAGCCTTGGCGGCGGCGAGCGCCGCCTCGCCCCAGGCCCGCCAATGCACCGGGTTGTCCTTGTGCTGCAGCAGATAAGGGCTGGTTTCCTCGCCGAGGCGGTTGCGATCTGTGGTCGACATTCGGGCTCCTGCGCGAGGCAGCGTTGCTTGACTGAGGCTCGACGGGTTAGTTTTGGCTTCGTATCTTAAACGCAGTTCGGCGGATCGCGTCCGCCATTTACTGTTGAGACCAACGCCCGAGGGGCAATCCGGAGATTCGAATGGCAGACGATCCGCGGCTTTTCTATGACCGCCATATTTTCATGTGCAACAACGTGCGGCCCGAGGGCCATCCGCGAGGCTGCTGCATGGCGCGCGCCGAGGCCGCCGGCGGCTTCGATAAGTTGCGCGGCTATGCGCGTGAGAAGGCGCGGCAGATGGGCATCCAGAACGTGCGTTTCAACGCCGCCGGCTGCCTCGACCGTTGCGAGTTCGGCCCCAACCTGGTGATTTACCCGGAAGGCGTCTGGTATACGTTCAAGTCGCAAGCGGACATCGACGAGATACTGGAAACGCACCTCAAGAATGGCGCGCGGGTGGAGCGGTTGATGCTGCAGCCCGACCAGCTGCCGCCGAAGCACTGAGGAAACTGTCGCGCCAGCTTCGGCAACCGATACGATCTTCGCCCCGGCGACCGCGCCGGGGCGCGCGGCGATCGCCATCGTCAGAATGAGTGGCCCGCTAGCCGGGCCGTCGCTCGCCGCGCTGGTCGGCGAACTGCCGCCGCCGCGCCGGGCGCGGCACACGCGGTTGCGCGACCCCGACAGCGGCGCCGCGATCGACGACGGCATCGCACTGTGGTTTCCGGCACCGCATAGTGTCACCGGCGAGGATGTCGCCGAGCTCCACGTGCATGGCAGCCGTGCGGTTATCGCGGCGCTGATTGAGGTGCTGCAGCGCCGGGCGCTGCGCCTCGCGGAACCTGGTGAGTTCACCCGCCGCGCCTTTTTCAATGATAAGCTCGATCTGGTGCAGGCCGAGGCGATCGCCGATCTCACCGCGGCCGAGACCGATGCGCAACGCCGCCAGGCGCTACGCCAACTCGACGGCGAACTCGGCGCGATCTATCGCGGCTGGTCGGCCCGGCTGTTGCGGGTGCTGGCGCATCTCGAGGCGGCGATCGATTTTCCCGATGAAGATCTGCCGCCAACGATCGAGGCGGAGGTGGCTCGCGAAACCGGGGCGCTGGCGACCGAGATTGGCGTTCATCTCGCCGATGGGCGGCGTGGCGAACGGCTGCGCGACGGTATCACCATCGCCATCATCGGCCCGCCTAATGCTGGAAAATCGAGTTTGTTGAATAAATTAGCACAGCGTGAGGCAGCGATCACGTCGCCTATCGCGGGGACGACGCGCGATGTGATCGAGATCGCGATCGATCTCGGCGGTTATCCGGTTGTGCTCGCCGATACGGCGGGGCTGCACGAGAGCGCCGACCGCGTCGAGCAGGAAGGGCTACGCCGCGCGCTTGCTCGCGCCGAGGCGGCGGAGCTGCGACTGTTCGTATTCGATGCGCATCGGCCAGAAGGTGCTGAAGGCGCGGCGGCCTGGCCAAGCCGCGACACGCTGCTCGTCGCCAACAAGATCGACCTCGGCGGTCGCTCCGCCCTACCACCCGGCGCGCTGGCGGTGTCAGCGTTGACCGGCGCCGGGCTGGATACACTGATAGCGACCCTGACGGAAAGAGTTGACGCTAATTACGATATCGCCGCACCGCTTCTCTCCCGTGCCCGGCACCGCGCGGCGCTGGAAGAAGCGCGCGATGCGTTGCATCGCGGCCGTGCCGCGCCGTTGCCGGAACTGAAAGCCGAGGATTTGCGCCTGGCGTGGCGCAGCCTCGGCCGGATCACCGGCTCGGTCGACGTCGAAGATTTGCTCGACGTGATCTTCGCCGATTTCTGCATCGGCAAGTGATGTTTCACGTGAAACCTCGACACGCTGATGGCCCCTCCCTACATTTCGCCGCCATGAGCGAGGTGCGGACTAAATACGATGTCGTCGTGGTCGGCGGCGGCCATGCGGGCTGCGAGGCGGCCGCGGCCGCGGCGCGACTCGGCGCCCGCATCGCGCTCGTCACGCATCGCCGCGATACAATCGGCGAGATGTCTTGCAACCCCGCGATCGGCGGGCTCGCCAAGGGCCATCTGGTACGTGAAATCGACGCGCTCGATGGCGTGATGGGCCGGGCGATCGACCGCGCCGGCATCCAGTTCCGGCTGTTAAATCGCAGCAAGGGCTCGGCGGTTCGCGGACCTCGCGCCCAAGCGGACCGCAAGTTGTATCGCCGAGCGATGGCGGAAATCCTAGCGGAATTTGAGCTGCTCGACATCGTCGAAGGCGCCGCCGAGGATTTGGCGCTCGATAATGGGGGTTGCGTCGCCGGTCTGGTGCTCGGAGACGGCCGCACGATTGCCGCCGGCCGTGTCGTGCTGACGACCGGTACATTTCTCGGCGGGCTCATCCATATCGGCGGCGAAAAAATCCCCGCCGGGCGGGTCGGGGAGGCGCCATCGCATGGACTATCGGCGACGTTGCGGCGCGCCGGCTTCGCGCTCGGGCGCCTCAAGACCGGAACACCACCGCGGCTCGATGGCGGCACGATCGATTGGGCCGGGCTGGAAATCCAACACGGCGATGACCCGCCGCTCCCCTTCTCATTCCTCACCGACTGCATCACGACCCCGCAGATCGCCTGCCACATCACCGAGACGACGCCCGCGACCCACGCGGTGATCCGCGATAATCTCGGCCTGTCGCCGCTTTACGCCGGCGACATTACCGGCATTGGCCCGCGCTATTGCCCATCGATCGAAGATAAGGTGGTGCGCTTCGCGGCGCGCGAGCGGCACCAGATCTTCCTGGAGCCGGAGGGGCTTGACGACGACACGATCTACCCGAATGGCGTATCGACCTCGCTGCCGCGCGAGGTGCAAGCGGCGTTTATTGCGACAATTCCAGGCCTCGAACATGCGGTGATGCGGCGGCCGGGCTACGCAATCGAATACGATTACGTCGATCCGCGCGAGCTTTTCCCGAGTCTTGAAACGCGCCACGTGCCGGGTCTTTATCTCGCGGGCCAGATCAATGGCACCACCGGCTATGAGGAAGCCGCGGCACAAGGGATCATGGCCGGAATCAACGCCGCGCTCGCGGCCGGGGGCTCCTCGCCGCTGATACTTGACCGGGCCGACGCTTATATCGGCGTGCTGATCGACGATCTGGTGACGCGCGGCACCAGCGAGCCCTACCGCATGTTCACCTCGCGCGCCGAATACCGGCTGAGCCTCAGAGCCGACAATGCCGACCAGCGGCTGACCCCGATTGGTGAGCGCGTTGGCGTGGTTGGCGCCTCGCGGGCTGCGGCGTTTGCGCGCAAACTGCTGGCGCTGCAGCATGCACGCGAGCTGGCGAAAGGGCTGCGGGCGAGCCCGTCGGCGCTGACGCGGTATGGGCTCACGGTCAACGCCGACGGCGTCTCGCGCTCGGCGACGGAGTTGCTCGCTCACCCGGACATCGACGTCGCCCGGCTTGCGCAGGTCTGGCCGGAGCTGGCGGCTATTCCAGGCGACGTCGCCGAGCAACTTGAGATCGACGCGCGGTATTCGGGATATCTCGACCGCCAGGCGCGCGACATCGCCGCCTTCCGCCGCGATGAGTCACTGGCGCTGCCCGATGGGCTCGATTACACGGAAATCGGCGGCTTGTCGGCCGAAGTCCGGGGCAAGCTCGCGATGGTGCAGCCGGCCACGCTCGGCGCTGCGGCGCGCATCTCCGGGGTGACGCCGGCGGCGTTGGTCGCGCTGTTGCGATACGTGAAGCGGCGCCCGGAAGCGGCGTGAACGAAACGCCGCCACTCGGTGCCGAGGGATTCGCCGCGGCCACGGGCGTTTCACGTGAAACAATGGCGCGGCTTAAGGCGTATGCGGCGCTGCTCGCGAGCTGGTCGGCGCGCATCAATCTCGTCGGCCGCACGACGATGGACGATTTGTGGCGCCGGCATTTTCTCGATTCGGCGCAGCTCCTGCCGCTGATACCGCCGGGGGTGCGGAGCCTGGTCGACCTCGGCAGTGGCGCGGGTTTTCCGGGTCTGGTGCTGTCGATCCTCGGCGTGCCCGGCGTCGAGCTGATCGAGGCCGATAACCGCAAGGCGGCATTCCTGCGCGAGGCGGCGCGAATCACCGGGACGGCGACAATTGTCCGCGGCTGCCGGATCGAGGCGGTCGCGCCGCACCAGGCCGATGTCCTGACAGCCCGCGGCTGCGCGCCGCTCGATCGGCTTTTAACGCTGGGCAAGCGGTTTATCGGCCCTGATACGGTTTGTCTCTTCCCGAAGGGCGCGCGTGCCGAGGAAGAATTGACCGAGGCCGGCAAAGCCTGGACAATGACCGTGTCGCGACATCCAAGCCGCGCCGACTCGGGCGGATGCATCCTTTTATTGCAGCAGGTGGCCCCCCGTGAGCCTCGCCGAGACTGAGCTGGCGGCCCGCCCCGATGCGCGCTCGAACGCCCGCGTCGTCGCCGTCGCCAACCAGAAAGGCGGAGTGGGCAAGACCACCACCGCCGTTAACTTGGCGACCGCCTTTGCCGGGCAAGGACGCCGGGTGTTGGTGGTTGATCTCGACCCGCAGGCCAATGCCACTACTGGCCTGGGGGTCGAGGGAGGATTTGCGGCGACCAGCTACGAATTATTGCTGGGCGAGGTTGAGCTCGACACGGCGAATGTCGCGAGCGTTGTTTCCGGCTTGGCGGTAGTGCCGGCCTCGCCGGACCTGGCGGCCGCGGAGATTGAGCTGAGTTCGCGTGCGCGCCGGGAATTTTTATTGGCCCACGCGTTGCGCGGCAATATCGGCGCTTACGACGATGTGCTGATCGATTGCCCTCCCTCTCTTAACCTGTTGACAATCAACGCCTTGACTGCGGCGGATCGCATTCTCGTCCCGCTGCAATGCGAGTTCTACGCTCTCGCCGGGCTCGCTCAACTGATGGGAACGATCGAACGTGTGCAACGGTCGCTGAACCCGCGTCTGGCGTTGCAGGGTGTGGTGCTGACCATGTACGACCGGCGCAATAATCTCTGCGAGCAGGTTGCCGCGGATGTCCGCGGTCATTTCGGCGAGAAGGTCTACAAGACCATGATTCCGCGCAATATTCGCGTGTCGGAAGCGCCGTCCTACGGTGTGCCGGTGCTGGTCTACGACCAGCGTTGCGCCGGCGCGCAGGCCTATATGCAGCTGGCCGCGGAGATCCGCGCGCATGAATAGCCCGCGGCGACAATCGCTTGGCCGCGGGCTGGCGGCGCTGTTCGGCGAAGCCGAAGGCCGCGCCGGCGACGGCGGCGGATCGGTGCGCGATGTCGCAATCGAATTGATCCGGCCTGGCGCGTTCCAGCCGCGCCGGCATTTCAACGAAGAGGAACTTGAGGCGCTGGCGCGATCGGTGCGCGAGAAAGGCGTCTTGCAGCCGCTACTGGTGCGTCCGGTGGATGAGGCGGAAGCGGCGTTCGAGTTGATCGCCGGCGAGCGGCGGTGGCGAGCGGCCCAGCGCGCCGGGCTGCATACAGTGCCGGTTTTGGTACGGACGCTCGGCGATGTCGAGGCGCTCGAGATAGCGCTGATCGAGAATCTTCAACGCGAAGATTTGACTTCTCTCGAAGAAGCAGAAGCCTATCGGCGGCTGGTCGACGAATTCGGCCGCACCCAGGGCAATATAGCGGAGGCGCTTGGCAAGAGCCGCAGCCACGTCGCGAACACAATGAGATTGCTGGCTTTGCCGGATTTCGTCCGGCGCCGTCTCGAAGAAGGGGCGTTGAGCGCTGGGCATGCGCGCGCCTTGCTCGCGGCGGACAATCCCACGGAATTGGCTGCCGAGATCATCCGCCGCGGGTTCAACGTCCGGGTCACCGAGCAGCTGGTGAAACGCCGCGCAACACCGCGCCGCGCGAGCCTGCGTCAGGCGCGCGATGCCGATACTTTGGCGCTGGAGCGGGAAATGAGCCAGGTGCTAGGGCTGCGCGTGACGATCGCCGGCAAGGCGCGCGGAGGGGCGCTGACCTTGCACTACGCCAATCTCGATCAGCTCGACCGGCTGTTGGCGCTGCTGCGCGCCGCCTGAGGCCGAGCCCGCCGCGCCATCGCCAGCAACGCCGCACGGCAGGCGGTTTCCGCGGGAACGCCCGTCGTCTTGAGCTGGGTCTCGGCTTCGGCAAGCGCGTCGAGCTGTTGTCGCAGTCGCGGCTCGCGCCACTGCATCAACTGGCGGCGAAAGCTGTCCTGCTGCTTGAAAAAAATGGGCGGGCGTGCGCTGCGCAGCACGCTGTCCACCGATTCCCCGGCGGCGGCGCGGGCGCTGAGCACGTGGAGCCGCTGCATGTGACGCAGCGTCGCGCGGATCACCGAGACTGGCGATTCTCCCTCCTCAAACACGCGCGAGAGGGCGCGGTCGAGCGCAGAGCTATCGCCCTCGGCGGCGGCAAGCACCGCGTCATCGAGCGACAGCGCGGCGCTGTCGGCGATCGACAACTGCGCATCCTCAAGTTCGACCCGGCCGCCATCTCCCGCGTAAAGCGCCAGTTTTTCGAGCTCGCCGCGTGTCAGGAGGCGATCGCCGCCGAGATGCGAGACGAGAAAATCCAGCGCATCGCGGCTCGCGGTAATGCGGTGCGCGGCGAACGTCTCGCGAATCACCTCGGCAAGGTCGCGGGCATTGTCGGGATAACATCCGATCGCGACCGCACAAGCTGCATCGTCGAACAACCGGCGCAACGCGCCGCGTGCTGGCAAGTCGCCGGCCTCCGCGACCACCAGCCCATCTCCCGGCGGGTCAGCGAGGAACCGGCCGAACACAGTGATTTGCGCGTCGCCGATCTCGCGCACTCGGACCAATCGTTTGCCGCCCATTAAGCTGATCTGCGCCGCCTCGTCGTAAAGCCGCGCCGGGTCGGTGGTAAGCACCGCGCCGGTCAAATCGGCGACACGGAACGGGTCGTGCAGGTCGGATGCGACGGAGCGGCCGAGGGCATCGGCGCGTTCGCGCACCAACCCGGCATCGGGGCCGTACAGCAGCACGGCGCGAATAGCAGGGTCGGGGCGGCGCAGAAACCCTTCGACCCGGCCCGCCGCCAGCTTCACGACGCGGTCCGCTCCGTGTTTTGCATGAACATGGTCAACCGGGCGACCATCTCGCGGCGGAGTTCCTCGACGCACCGCACCTTGGCATCGTCCTGAGCGACGACCGTGCTATAGCCGTTCGCCTGGATGTCGAACGAGTTCGAGGTATGGATCGAGTTGACCTGCAGCTGCTTGTTGTCGGCGATTTGGACGAGGCGATAGGTGGCGTTGAGCTGCACCTCGCCGCGGGTCCCAAGACCTTGCGACTGGATGTTGAGATCCTGCAATACCGTCATCAGCGTGACGCTCAAATTGTACCGCGGCTTGGTTTCGATCCCGTCCGGATTGAACGACTGGCGCAACCCCGTTTCCAGCATCTGCCCGATGCGCTCGGGGATCGGCAGCACCTTGATCGCGCGCAAATCCGCGCTGCCCTTGCCAGTCTGCGGGTCGGCGTAGAGCGGCTCCCAGCCGCAGCCGGCGAGGGCCGGCAGCGCCAGCGACAGCGGAAGAAGCTGCACGAGCAGCCGGCGCCGGGCGATCACGTCACGCCACCACGCTGACGATGCGGTTGGGCACGACCACCACCTTTCTCGGGGCCTTGCCGTCGAGCAGACGGGTGACCTGCGGTAGCGCCAGCGCCGCCTCCTCCACTTCGCTCACCGCCGCGTCGCGCGGCAGGTCGAGCGTCGCGCGCAGCTTGCCGTTGACCTGCACCGCGATCGTCACCTGCTCGTCGCGGGCGAGGCCGGCATCGGCTTGCGGCCACGGCACGTCGGCGAGCAGGTCATCATGCCCGAGATGCTGCCACATTTCTTCGGCGAGGTGCGGCATCATTGGGCCGAGCAGCCGCGTAACGGTCTCCAGCCCCTCCCGCATCACGGCGCCGGCCGCGATATCGCCGTCGGCGATGCCTTCGAGCGTGTTGCTCAGCTCGCGAATGCGGGCGACCGCCCGGTTGAAGCGAAACTTGTCGATGTCGTCGGTGACCGCGGCGATCGTCTTGTGTGTCGCCCGCCGGATCGCCGCGAGCGCCGGCGACAGATCGGCGGGAATCGCGGCGCCGACCGGCGGCAGCGCGAATGTCGGTTCGGACACCAGCCGCCACAGCCGGTTGACGTAGCGCCAGATACCCTCGATGCCGGTATCGGTCCATTCCAGATCACGCTCCGGCGGGCTGTCGGACAGCAGATAGAGCCGCGCCGTGTCGGCGCCGTAGGTATCGACGATGTCGTCGAGGCCGACCACGTTCTTTTTGGATTTGCTCATCTTTTCGAGGCGTCCGGCGACCACCGGCCGCCCGGCCGCGTCGCTGAGCCGCCCGGCGGGATCGGTGGTCACCTCTTCGGGGAAGAGCCATTCCCCTTCGGCGTTCTGATAGGTCTGGTGGCAGACCATCCCCTGGGTGAACAGGCCGGCGAACGGCTCCTCGAGATCGAGATAGCCGCACTCTTTGAGCGCCCGCATGAAGAAGCGCGAATAGAGCAGATGCAGCACGGCATGCTCGATCCCGCCGATATACTGGTCGACCGGCATCCAGTACTGCGCCGCGTCGCGCTCGAAGGCGACCGGTGCCCGCGCCGAGCAAAAGCGCACGAAATACCAGGACGATTCGAAAAACGTGTCGAATGTGTCGGTCTCGCGGGTCGCTGGTTTGCCGCATCGCGGGCAGATGACGTGCTTCCAAGTCGGGTGCCGGTCGAGCGGGTTGCCGGGCGTAGCGAAATCGACATCGTCGGGCAGCTTGACCGGCAGGTCGCTCTCGGGCACCGGAACGATGCCGCAATCGGCGCAATGGATGACCGGAATCGGGCAGCCCCAATAGCGCTGGCGCGAAACGCCCCAGTCGCGCAGTCGATAAGCGATCGTCCGCTCGCCGGCGCCCGAGGTTTCGAGCCGCTCGCCGACGGCTCGTTTGGCGTCGGCTACAGTCAATCCATTGAGAAAACTTGAATTGATGACCGTTCCGTCATCGACATAGGCGATGTCGCCGATCGCGAAGCTCGCGGGATCGGCGGTCGGCGGCAAAACCACGGGAACGACCGGGAGCTTGTATTTGCGCGCGAAGTCGAGATCACGCTGATCATGCGCCGGGCAGCCGAAAATCGCGCCGGTGCCGTATTCCATCAGCACGAAATTGGCGATGTAGACCGGTACGCGGCGGGTTTTGTCGAGCGGATGGATCGCCTCGACGCGGGCATCGTAGCCGCGTTTTTCGGCGGTCTCGATCGCTTCCTCGCTGGTGCCGACGCGGTCGCATTCAGCGATGAACTCCGCGAGCGCGGGCTCCTTTTTCGCCAGCGCCTCGGCAAACGGGTGATGCGGAGAGAGCGCGAGGAAGGCCGCGCCGTACAGCGTATCGGGCCGGGTGGTGAAGACCTCGATCGTGCTCTTGCCGTCGCTGAGCGCCCATTGCACCCGGGCGCCCTCGGAGCGGCCGATCCAATGCTCCTGCATCAGCCGGACGCGTTCGGGCCAGCGATCCAAGGTTTTCAGCGCGTCGAGCAGCTCGTCGCTGTATTTGGTGATGCGCAAATTCCATTGCGCCAGCAGACGTTTTTCGACGAGCGCGCCGGTGCGCCAGCCGCGTCCTTCGATGACCTGCTCGTTCGCCAGCACGGTATGGTCGACCGGATCCCAATTGACCCACGACTCCTTGCGGTAGGCGAGGCCATTCGCCAGGAAGTCGAGGAACATCTTCTGTTCGTGCCGGTAGTA
The DNA here is from genome assembly GCA_963712835.1 of uncultured Alphaproteobacteria bacterium. Lineage (GTDB taxonomy): Bacteria > Pseudomonadota > Alphaproteobacteria > ATCC43930 > CGMCC-115725 > DATARH01. Next base: position 63,131 of record CAVQJJ010000010.1, read on the forward strand.
TTGCGGATGGCAGGTCGCGATCTCGCGCGCCCAGTCATAGGCGAAGCCCATGCGCTGCAGCTGCGCGCGCATCGTGGCGATATTTTCCGCCGTCCAGATCGCCGGGTGGATGCCGCCGGCGATCGCCGCGTTCTCCGCCGGCAAGCCGAACGCGTCCCAGCCCATCGGATGCAGCACGTTGTAGCCGCGGGCCCGGCGGTAGCGGGCGACGAGATCGCCCATGGTGTAATTGCGGACGTGCCCGACGTGAAGCTTTCCCGACGGGTAGGGAAACATCTCGAGCACATAATATTTCGGCCGCGCCGGGTCGTGCCGCGAGGCAAATGTCTGACGCTCGCGCCAGCGCTGCTGCCACTTCGCCTCGCTCTCTCGAAAATTGTACCGCGACATGCTCAATCCCGGGCGGTTGGGCCGCCTGACAGCTATTGTTGTTCCTCGCGAATGCGCGCGATGTGAATTTGCCGCGCCCGTTGGAGGATATCGTTCTCGAGGCTGTCGACGGCAGCCTCGTCGATTGTCGCACCCTTCCACTGCCCGGAAGGATCGCGGGTCTGGCGCTCGATCGTGACAACGAGCGAATCCGACCGCAGCGCGCGCGACTTGATAAAGACGGTAACCCGCATGCGCTCGTCGGTCTTGCCCTTTGGCGAATACCAATTGGTGACCGCCAATCCGGCCATCGGGTCGAGCGAATCCATGCCCGCAAACTGCAGCGTATCGAGCATTGCCTGCCATAGCACCGGGCTGACGCCGGGGCCGGTTTGCGGGCCGGAATCAGGCTGCTGCTGCTTGGCGATGTGAAGGAAGGTCCAGATGTTCCCTTCGGTGTTCTCCTCCCCTGCGGGGGCGGCTGACGCCTGCTGCTGCTCGGGCTGCGGCAGTTGGGCGACGGTCGCGTCGGACTGTGTTGTTTTTGTCGCGGAGCATCCGCCGGCCAGCAAGGAAAGGCTTGTGGCGAAGGCGATCAGCAAGCGGTAATACGGGGCCGGCATGAGCGTATCCTGTGCAGGCGCGGCAGCTTCGTTGGGTTTTTGCCAGGAATGGAGCCGTTATGGAAGAGGTGATCGCTGCCAATTTGAGTGGCGTCCAGGCGCGAATCGCGGCAGCGGCGCGGGTCGTCCACCGTTCCGCCGATGCGGTAACGTTGGTCGCGGTCAGCAAGACCAAGCCGCAAAGCGCCGTGCGCGCCGCGCTCGCCGCCGGTCAGCGCGTCTTCGGCGAGAACCGGGTACAGGAAGCGCTTGAGAAATTTCCCGGCCCGCGAAACGAATTTCCCGATCTCGCGCTGCATTTGATCGGTCCGCTACAGACTAACAAGGTCAAGGATGCGGTGGCGCATTTCGATGTCATCGAGACAGTCGATCGGCCCCGCCTCGCCGAGGCGTTGGCGCGCGAGATGGAGCGCAGCGGCAAGCGCCCGTCCTGCTTGATCGAGGTCAACACCGGCGAAGAACCGCAAAAAGCCGGCGTGCTTCCCGCCGCGACGGACGAATTTATCGCCGATTGCCGCGATCGGCTCGGCCTTCCGATCGGGGGGCTGATGTGCATCCCGCCGCACGACGAGGAGCCATCGCCCTATTTCGCGCTGCTGCGCGAGATCGCCCGGCGCAACAACCTCGCGGTATTGAGCATGGGAATGAGCGCCGATTTCGAGACCGCGATCCGCTTTGGCGCGACGCATGTCCGGGTCGGCACGGCGGTGTTCGGCGCGCGGAAGTCCTATCCCGCGGCGGCGAAGTGACGAACACGGGGATCCATTAATCAAGCGCGCGAACGATTGAAAGATTAGCCCAAGCGTCTCTGAAACAAGGGACCGCTGTGGGTGATTCTGCGGATGAACCGGGGATAAGTGCAGCTTCTTGGGGATAGCGCTGTGGAAGCGAAACCGAGCGGTTGCCGCGGCGTCTCGGGTTGCTAATCTCTCGAGGTCGATGCGGAAGAGGGGTGCTTCCGCCGCGCAAGCGGGCGATCCGGATGGGGGAGGGTCGCCCGCTTTTTTGTTTGACTACAGGAAATGCCCGGAGCGGGTTGCCTTGGTGTTGAGGTAGCGTTTGTTATGCCCGTTGGCCGGAAACACATGCGGCACGCGCTCGACGACGTTGATGCCATAGCGCTGCAACGCGGCTACCTTGTCCGGGTTGTTGGTGAGGAGCCGCACCGAGGTGAAGCCGAGCTGGCGCAGCATCTCGCCCGCCGGTAGATAGACCCGCTCGTCGGCATCGAAGCCGAGCTGCTCGTTGGCGTCGATCGTATCGAACCCGGCATCTTGCAGCTGGTAGGCTCGCAGCTTGTTCACCAGGCCGATGCCCCGGCCCTCCTGCGCCAGGTAAAGCAGCACCCCACCGCCCGCCGCGGCAATGGCCGTGATCGCGCCTTGCAGCTGCTCGCCGCAATCGCAGCGCAGACTCGCCAGCACATCGCCGGTAAAGCATTCCGAATGCAGTCGCACTAGAACGCCGCTCTTCGGGTCGGGTGCGCCGATCAGGATCGCGAGATGCTCGGTGCCGCCGTCGCCGGGGCGGAAGGCGATGAGCCGGGCGTTCTCGGCGCCGGCAAGCGGCACACGCGCCTCGGCGACGCGCTCGAGCCCGGCCGTCGCGGCGCGGCGGTCGAGCACCGCGTCCATCTCGACCACGGCGAAGTCGGCGCGGCGGCGCGCGAGCGCGGCCTCGGCCGGCACAAGCCACAGCACGAGCGCCGCCGGCAGCAAATCGGCAAGCTTGGCGAGCGCGACGGCGGCGAGCGCGCCCGGCTCGGCGCTAGCCGGCTGCGGACCCAGCCCCGGCGGCTGCGTGCCGAGCGAGGTCGCGGGGTTGGCGAGGTTGCGGATCACCGCCGCCGAAAGATCGGACGCGACGGTGATGCGGACCGCCCCCGAAAGCGCATCGCGTGGTGCAAGCCCGAGCGCGACCGCGCGCCGGCGGGTGACGACGACCGAAAGCCGGCGGCTCGACATGTTGCGCAGCTGAGTGAGGTTGCCGTCCGTCACCAGCTCGGCGGCGACAGCCAGCACGGCGCCGTTTTCGCCGTCGAGCAGCACCGGCTCGCCGCGCCGGAAGGCGACGATCGCTTTGTCGAGCGCGCGCCGACCGGCCGCGTGCGACGGCTCCGACTCGGACGAAACGCTCGCTTTTTCAACCACTCGCGATCCTCCACACGGCGCTCGCGGCCGCGTCGCGGTAAATGATCAGCCCCGGGCCGACGGTGCAAGCGAAACCGGCTTCCGGCATGGCTGCCGCGCGCCGCCACCGTGGCGATCGGTCGAAAATTGGGTTTTGTCCCGACGCCTGACAAGACGCACGCCGCGATATGGCTGCCAAAACATCGCGCTTCGGGTAAATTGCCGGTGCGCGCTCGATAGGGGATGCGGCGGTCGCGCGCGACGAATAACCGCGCGAGCGACCAAGCGACGCGCTTGAGCCAAACGGAAAACGGACTCTAGGGGCTTCATGCAGGCGAACCACAAAATTCTCATCGTCGACGACGATAACGCGCTGCGCCAGTCGCTCGCCGAACAGTTGGAGCGCGACGGCGAATTCGACGTCGTCGAATGCGAGACCGCGACGACGGCGCTCGCCGCCGTGCAGCACGAGCGCTTCGATGCGATGCTGCTCGATGTCGGTCTCCCCGACATGGATGGGCGCGATCTTTGCCGCCAATTCCGCCGCGATGCGATAAATGTGCCCATCGTCATGCTCACCGCCGCCGACAGCGACGGCGATACGGTGCAGGGGCTTGAGGCCGGCGCCAATGACTACGTGACCAAGCCGTTTCGGCTGAACGTGCTGCTGGCGCGGCTGCGAGCGCATCTGCGGCAGAACGAGCATCGCGATGACGCGGTGTTCTCCATCGGCCCTTATACATTTCAGCCCGGCGCCAAGCTGATGACCGACCCCGATCGGCGCAAGAAAGTGCGGCTCACCGAAAAGGAGACGGCGATCCTGCGCTATCTCTACCATGCCGGCGACCGGGCGATCGGCCGCTCGACCCTGCTCGGTGAGGTTTGGGGTTATAATGCCGGGGTGACGACGCATACGCTCGAAACCCATGTCTACCGTCTGCGCCAGAAGATCGAGCGCGACCCCGCCAAAGCGGAAATCCTGGTGACCGAGCCCGGTGGCTATCGGCTCAACCCGTGACCGGGCACGCCTCTGCCGGCGCCTCCGACCTGATCATCTGCAGCGCCGCCGATAGCGGCTACTTTCCGCTGCTGCGCGATGCCGTGCTCTCCGTGCGCGCGCTTGATCCGGAAGTGTCGATCGGCGTGCTCGATCTGGGACTGCGGCCGGAACAGTCGGACTGGCTGGCGGCGATGCGCGTCCGGGTCGTGCATCCCGGCTGGGATGTCGAGTTCCCCGGCCGCGAGCGCATGCCGGAAACCTTCAAGGCCCAGGTCGCGCGGCCGTTCCTGCCAAAGCACTTCCCGGCCAACGATACGTATTTCTGGCTCGACGCCGATGCCTGGCTCCAGGACTGGCGCGCGGTCGAGACGTATGTCGCCGCGGCTGGTCGGGACCAAATCGCGATCTCGCTGGAGATCGACCGCGCCTATAAGCGCCACTACAAGCGGCCGAAGCTGCTCGGCTTTACGCTGGCGTGGAAATGCTATCGCGAGGCCTTCGGCTGGCGGGTCGCCGACCGGCTGGGCCGCAATCCGATCGCCAATGTCGGCGTCTTTGCCTTGCACCGCGACGCCCCGCACTGGGCGCATTGGGCGCGCGTCATGACGCAGGTGCTGCAGCGCACCCGGTTCTTCTTCGCCGAGCAGATCGCCCTCAATTACGCGATCTTCGGCGATGGGCTGCCTGCCAATTTTCTGCCTGCCTATTGCAATTGGGCGGTCGGCGACGCCGCGCCGGCTTTCGACGCGGCACGCGGGCTGTTTGTCGAGCCCTACGCGCCGCATGAGGTGCTCGGCGTCGTCCATCTCGCCGGCAGCGAGCAGAAGAACAAGATTTTTCGCCTGGACCGGCTTGACGGCGGGACGGTGGAAACCTCGCTGCGTTACAGCGAAAGCCGCGTGCTCTGCGCCGCGGGCGAGACGGTCAGCGAGGCCGAGCGCGCCGCTTCCTGAGGCTGCGCCGCCAGCGCGCCAGATGGCGGTGGCGATGCGTCCAGACCGCATTGGCGATCACCGCCAGCGCTGCGTCCGAGGCGACGAACGGCGCGATGTCCTCGATCGCCAATGGCGCGAGCGCCGGATCGTAGGCGATGGCCATGCCCGACGTGGTGCCGTGCAGCAATTGCCACCGCAGCCCGCTTTCCGAGGCGATGCGGTCGAGGCCGGCGCTCAGGTTGAACGTCGCGACATCGTGGAACAGGTAGACGCAGCCGGGCGCCGCATGGGCTCGCACCGCGTGGAAATCGAGCGGTAATTGCTCGACCGAATGATACCCGTCGATAAACGCGAACTCGATCGGCGGCATTGCCGCCTCGCCAAGGATGCGCGACACGTCCTCCGGCGACTTGCCGATAACCGCGCGCAGGGCCAGACCCTCTTCCTCAGCGACGCGGTTGGTGAAGTCGATGCCGTCGCGCGAGAAACGGTCGAAGCCCGCATCGATTGCCAGCACGCGGCCCTCCGGGTTCGCGAGCGCGATGGCCAGCGTGCTCCATCCGAGCGAGTTGCCGATCACGAACGCCGATTTCGGGTGGAAGCGGACGAACAGGCATTCGAGGAAATAGACTTCCTGCAGCGCGATCCCGAGCCCGTTGGTGAGGCTCTGGCCGTCCCTCAGGAACCAGGTGAACGGCGCGGATGGGAGGTTACCGAAATGGCTGGGGTTGAGGCCAGTGGCGATGTCGATGCCGCGGCTTTGGTAAAGCGAAACGAGGTGGGCCAGGATCGGCATCGCCTCAGTTGCCGGCGAGCGGGCCGCGATAGTCGCGGGCGATATAGAGCGTGTAGACCTGGCCGCCGTTCGGCCCCGATTTGGTGTCGATTGTCGTCAATTCGGTGAACTCGCCGAAATCCTTCCGCATCTGGTCGGAAAGGTTGTGCACGGTCACGGCCAGGAAATTTTCACCGCGATGCCGGCTGAGGCTGTTTTCGAGATCCCACTGGTTGCTGACGCCGGGGACAGGGTCCCAGATCACCGCGTCGAATGGGTGCGGGTGCACATAGTAGATCAGCGCCGCCACGATCTCGCGGTCGTCGGTCATCAGCCGCAATCCCGGATGGGCGGCAAGTTGCGCGGCGACGGCGTCGCCGAGATGGCGCCAGCCGCGCAGTCGGTGCAGCGGGTCAAATTTCGCTGGGACGTGCAGACCCTCGCTCGCGATCACCTCGCTGCCGCCGAACAGCGCGATCGCGGCGCCCAGATGCAGCGCGATCGAGAAGATCACCGTGCGCCGCCAGCCGTAGCGCAACGCCGCTTCGACGACGAGGATCACCGCCGAGACATAGGCTGGCGCCGCCCAATTCGGCTGGGCGCGCGATAAGAGGCTGACGACCGCGATGATGGCGAGCGACGGCCAGGCGAATGCCGTGAGAAGCCGCGCCGGCGGCCCGCCGAACCGCGTCGGCGCGGCGAACAACAAGAGCATCGCGGCGAAGTAGATCGGCCCGAACACGCCGAGCTGCGACAGCACGAAATAGCCGAGCTCGCCCGGGTGAAACAGCGTGCCGCTCAGATCGGCATTGTCGCGGGTGTGCAGATAGGTCGCGAAATGGTGGCTCCAATTCCACCACACATTCGGCGCGACGATCAGCGCCGCGATGCCAAGCGCGATGAGGAGCCCGCGCAGATACCGCCGTTCGCTCGGCCGCAGCAGCGCGAACCAGAACGCCGAAAGCAGCCAATAGGCCATCGCGTATTTGGCGAGCAGGCCGAGCCCGATCGCGCAGCCAGCCGCGATCCACCAGCCAATGCCGTCTTCCTCGCGCCCTCGGATAAAAGCGTAGAGCGCCGCCGCCCAGCACGGCAGCAAAACCGCGTCGGTCGAGATCAGAAATGCGGACAGCGAGACGCCGGGCAGCGTCACATAGGCGAGCGCCGACCAGTAACCAATCCGCCGGTCGTAAAGCCGCGCGGCGATGCCGTAGACAAATCCCGACGCGACGGCATGAAGCAGCGGCGCCGACAGCCGCACCGCGAACTCGCCATTGCCGAAGATCGCGGTGGTCAGCGCGATCAGCCAGGCGACGAGCGGCGGCTTCGAGTAGTAGCCGAAGGCGAGGTGCCGTGACCAGAACCAGTACTGCGCCTCGTCGGGATAGAGGCCGGCGGACTGGAACGCGAGCCAGAGCAGCCGCGCCGCGGTAATCGCCAAAATCGCCCAGGTCGCCATCGCGCCATAGGACGGCGAAACAACGCCGGGAGCGGGGATGGCCGGGCGCGTGGTCACGGGGGTTTGAACGGGCGCGTTTGATGTCAACGGATTTTCGACTTCGTGTTATCCGATTGATTGGCTAGCTTGTCGCCCTCACGACGCGAACGGGAGGGATAGCATGAACAAGACGACATTGGTCGCGGCGAGCCTGCTGGCGACCGCATTGGCCTGGAGCTATGCGCAAGCCGCGAGCGAGACCTTCACCGGCACGCTGAGCAACGCGGCCGAGGTGCCTCCAACCACGGGCAGCGGCAGTGGCACGGCGCAAGTGACGCTCGATACGGCAACCAAGGAGATCACCTACAAGGTCACCTATAGCGGGCTCAGTGGCCCGGCCGCCGCGGCGCACATCCATTGCGGCGCCGCCGCCGGCGCGAATGCCGGCGTCGCCGTGCCGTTCAAGGATGCGGCCAGCCCGATCACCGGCAGCGCAAAGCTGACCGATGCGCAGGCGGCCGATCTCGAGGCCGGCAAGTGCTACGTCAATGTCCATACGGCGGCCAACAAGGGCGGCGAGCTCCGCGCGCAGCTGCAGAAGTAGCATAAGGGGTCATCGCGGCGCGCGCAGTTGCGCGCCGCTCGGCGGCGGAGGACAGAGGCCTTTGTCCTCCGCTGGCGGACTGATGCGCACCAAGAGCTGCGCGGTGAGGCCGCAAGCCGGCGAATAGCAGCCGTTGAGCGCTTCGAGCGTGGTGTCGCGAAAAATCGCGCGGATCACCGCGCCGTCCGGCTTCCAGACATATTCGGCGGCGCCTTGGTAACCGGTCGTCGGGTCCGGCAGCGTGCCGCAATACCGGGCCGGTGCGCCGTACTCGTCATCGAGCGCCGCCAAGACGCCGCGAAATGCGCCGGCATTCACCATGTGGCGCGGACGCTCCAGCTGGATGCGCTTCAACCCCTGCCTCGCCTTGTCGATCTGGTAGTAGGCGATGAGCGCAAATCCGCCGACCGCCACGCCGCGCACGGCCAGCGGCGCGTAGCTGTCACCGAAATCGATCGGCTCCGGCAGCGCGAAACCGCGCGCGCCGAAATGGCGTTGCAGCTCTTCCGGCAACTCGCCCCAGTGCGTCCCGCTCCAGGCACCGTCGAGCCCGCTGGCTCGCGTCGCTCCGCAGAGCATCGTCGACAGAGCCAGCATGGCGAGGATCGCGGCGCGCGCGCTCAAAACTGCAGCGGCAGATCGCGCACCGCCGCACCGAACGAGGCCTGCGGATGCGACGGCAAATCGTCCTCCTGGCGCTCTCGCCGCTCGACGCAGCCCTTGGTGTCGTCGAACACGCGGCGCCAGTTTTCGGCGTGGGGGAGCGCACCGAGTAGGCAAGCGTCGTAATCGGTGTAGGTGCGGTCGGCCGCGCAGCCGAAAGACGGGCGGTCGGCGCGCGCGGCGGTCAGGATGATCCGGTTCGCCGCGGCCATGCCGCGCGCGAACGAGCCGCTATAGCAGGCCGACACGACAACAATCGTCGGCGCCGCGCCGCAACCCGCCGACAGCGCGCGCGCCAGCGGCGCCGGCTGCAGCAGCTGATCGCGGCGCGCCAGGTAAACACCGCCGCCATGCGCGCCATGCGAGGTGATGAAGACGAAACAGCCCTCGCCGGGGCCGCCGTGCAGGCTGGCGATGCGCCGCAGCACACGCTCCAGCGTCGCCGGCTCGATCGACGGATCGCGCGTCCCGGCGCTGGCGGCAAGACGATGGACGTCGCCGCGGGCGACGCCATGCTCGACGAGCCACATATCCATGGCTTTGACTGCATTGTCAAAGACCGGCTGCGCGGTGTCTCCGGCGACCAGCACGACCTGCCAGTGCTCCACCGTCGGCGCGTCGATCGGCTTGGCGGCCATACACGAGACGGCGACAAGGGCGGCGACGCAAAACCGGGCAATGAGGCGTTGGCACATGAAACGGGTCTTTTGCGACGGCGGGTTGTTCGAGCGCCGGTTGTTAGATTGACGGCGCACGGCTTACAAGGCGCCCGCAATGTGGCACTGTTTCGGCAATCGCGTCCAATAGCGCGCCGTTGAGGTTGAAACGCGAAGGTGACGACATGGCCTCAGTCCTTGCCGAGAAGGCGTGCACCCCATGCCGCGGCGGCATCCCGCCGCTGAGCCGCGACGAGGCGGTGTATTTTAACGAGCAGACGCCCGATTGGGATCTTGCCGACGGGGCATCGCGAATCGAACGAACCTACCATTTCAAGAATTTTCGCGAGGCCTTTGCCTTTGTCGAGCGTGCCGCGGCCCTCGCCGAGGCGGAAAGCCACCATCCCGACATTGGTTTTGGCTGGGGCTTCGCGACGATCTCGCTGCGCACCAAGAAGATCAAAGGCCTGCACGAAAACGATTTCATCATGGCGGCAAAACTCGACCGCATCGCCGCGGAGAATCCGGCCACGCACTGACAGGGGAAACCATGTTCGATTTCGACCGTGTCAAACGCCTGGAAAGGCCGAAAGGACTGCCGTTTCAGATCGGCAAGATCGGCCATATCGTCATCAATGTGCGGGACGTCGCGAAATCAGCTGAGTTCTACACGCAAATCCTCGGCTTTCAGATATCCGACGTCTATCCCGACGAGATGGTGCCGGGTGGCATGGTGTTCATGCGCTGCAACCCCGATCATCACGGCATTGCGCTGGTCGGCTCGATGGACGAGGCGGCGCCCAATATCGAGCTCAACCACATCGCCTTCGAGGTGCCGAGCCTCGACGACGTGATCCGCGCCCGCGATCATCTTCAGCGGCACCAGGTGCCGATTGATTTCGCCGGGCGGCGGCGCGCCGGCTGCCAGATCGCGGTCGAGTTCCGCGACCCGGACAACCATCGCCTCGAAATCTACTGGGGCATCGATCAGATCGGCAGCGAGGGCAAGGCTCGCTCGCCGGCGGAATGGGACGGCAAACCGTCGATCGAGGCGGCGATCGCCGCGCCGGTGCCCGGGCAGGATCTGACGGTCCGCGATCCCGCTCTGCTCAAGTCTTAGTCTCGCCTCTTTCCTTCAGCAGATCGCGGATTTCTTCGAGCAGCTGTTCGGTCTTGCTTGCGGCCGGTGCGGACGGCGCGATGTTGATTTTCATCCGGTTGATCTGCTTGATGAGGAGGAAGACCGCAAAAGCGACGATCACGAACTTGATGATCGCATTGATGAACAGCCCGTAGTTGATCGTCACCGCACCCGCCGCCTTTGCCGCCGCGACGGTGGGGTATGACGCACCCTTGATGGTGACGAAGAAATCGCTGAAGTCGATGCCGCCGAGCAGGAGACCGATCGGCGGCATGACGATGTCGTTGACCAGCGAGTTGACAATCACCGTGAACGCCGCGCCCAAGATGAGACCGACGGCCAAATCGACGACATTGCCGCGAACCGCGAAGTCCCGAAATTCGCGCCACATGGTTTTCCCCGTGTGGTTGCCCCAGGCGCCCGATAGCGCCGCTGATAGTATAGCATCATCGCCGCGGCGGTTTGATCGGTTGCGGCGAACCGGGTGGCTCGGGCATCTTCGCGCGCGATGAAAAATACCGATCGCTATACCGTCGTCGTCCGCGGCCTCGTTGTGATGTGCAGTATCGGCATCCTGCCCGAGGAACAGCATTCGCACCAACGTGTGCGCGTCTCGGTCGAGCTGACAGCGCCGGACGGCGCGCCGTTTCCGGGCGAGAATCGGCGGCGTGTGATCAATTATGAGAAGGTCGTGGCGGCGATCCGCGCTATCGCCGGCAGCGGGCACATCGATTTGTGCGAGGGCTTCGCCGAGAAGGTTGCGGAAGCCTGTTTTGCCGACCCGCGGGTCGCCCACGTGCGAATCACCGTCGAGAAGCTCGATGTGTTTCCCGATGCGGAGGGGGTCGGTGCGATCCTCGAACGCCACCGTTCCGGCTGAGCCGCGAATGCCGGTCCCGAAAATTTTCGGGATTCTCAACCTCACCGAGGATTCGTTCTCGGATGGCGGCCGCAACCTCGACCCCGCGGCCGCGATCGCCACGGCACGGCGCTTGGCGGCGGATGGCGCGGACGTGGTCGATATCGGCGCCGCCTCCAGCAACGTCGCCGCGAAGCCGGTCGCGCCGGACGAGGAAATTCGCCGTCTCGCGCCGGTCGTCGCCGCGCTGAAAGAAACCGGGATCGCGACATCGATCGATAGTTTCGCCCTCGAAACGCAACGTTTCGCGCTCGCCACTGGGGTCGATTTCCTCAACGATATTGAAGGCTTCCCCGATCCGGCGCTCTATCCGGCGCTCGCCGCGTCGGATTGTCGGCTGGTGGTGATGCACGCCGTCCATGGCCGTGGGCGCGCGCAACCGATCGATGTGCCGCCGTCCGAGATCTGGCCGCGCATCGCGACATTCTTCGCCTCGCGCGTCACCGCGCTCGAAGCGGCGGGAGTCGCGCGACAGCGGCTGATCCTCGACCCTGGCATGGGGTTCTTCCTCGGCAGCGACGCGGCGGCTTCGTTGCGCGTGCTTGCCGGGCTCGATCGGCTCAAACGCGAATTCGCGCTGCCGATGCTTGTCTCGGTGTCGCGCAAATCGTTTCTCGGCGCGGTCACCGGCCGGCGCGATCCCGCCGAGCGCGGCGCGGCGACGCTGGCGGCCGAGCTTCACGCCGCCGCCAAAGGCGTGGACTTCATCCGCACGCACGACCCCGGCGCGCTACGCGACGCGCTGTTGGTGACGGCGGCGCTGCGACGGGAGGACGAGGCTATTGAATAGCCGACTTGTACGCGTCGCAGGACGGCGAATCCTGCCCGTTGATCAGCTCGCAACGTTCAAACAGCGAGCGGCCGAATGACGCTGCGGAGCCATTCCAATCCCGAAAGGCGGCCTGATCTTGCTCAGTCATCAGCGGTTTCAACCGCTGCGCGATTTCGTACCGATGATAGGCGTCATGGGCAAAGGGGAACGCCATGACGATGATCAGCGCCAGGGCGGCACAAGTACCCAAAATTCTGGCCATTGACGGTTGCGTCCTTATCGCGACCGGGAGTTGCGGATCGGACCTTGTTCTGGTCGGCGGAACTCGTCGCCAGCCAGCCAAAAGTCCCACATGGGTTATGGTAAATAGTGCGTCAAGGGTGATTTGAAAAGGGTAACAATGCACCGGGTAAGCGAACTCCACCGCCTTAGGTCGACCGCGCGCCGGGAGTTGCCCCGAAAGCAGGATGTTTCCCGGGTATGACGCGTCCGTCGGCGCAATCCGCGCGAGAAAGTTCCTGGCGGGATCTCATCGGGTGAAGCGGCTCGAAGACGCCGCGCTGGTGACCGGGCACGGACGGTTTTGTGACGACCTGCCGCTGCGGGTGGACACGCTGCACGCCGCGATTCTGCGCTCGCCGCATCCGCACGCGGAAATTCGCGCGATCGACGCCAGCGCGGCGCTGGCGCAGCCGGGTGTTGCCTGCGTCGTGAGCGGTGAGGATGCGCTGCGCTGGACGCGCCCGTTCACCGTTGCGGTCAAGGCCGCGGTCGAGCATCGCTGCCTCGCGACCGACCGGGTGCGCTACGTCGGCGAGCCGGTCGCGGTGGCCGTCGCGGCGAGCCGTCACGCGGCCGAGGACGCGATCGAGGCGATTGGCGTCGATTACCGGACGCTCCCGGCCATCGTCGATCCGCAACGAGCGCTTGCCTCGGACGCGCCGCTACTTCACCCGGCGCAGGGTGGCAACCTGGTCAGCGACCGTCTCTTTCGATACGGCGATCTGGAGGCCGCGTTTGCCGCGGCGCCGCACCGAATCGGCGTCACGGCGCGTTATCCGCGCAATGCCGGCACCCCGATCGAAGGGTTTGTCGTGATCGCGGAATACTTCGCGTTTGAGGACAGCTACGACATCACCGCGAATTTTCAGGGGCCGTTCGCGATGCACCCCGTCATGGCGCTGTCGCTGGGCGTCCCGGCGAACCGGCTGCGCCTCCGGCTGCCGCCCGATTCTGGCGGTAGCTTCGGGTCGAAACACGCGGTCTTTCAGTACATCGTGCTGCTCGCGCTCGCCGCGCGCAAAGCCGGGCGGCCGGTCAAATGGGTCGAAAGCCGCATCGAGCATCTCTCGGGGGCGACTTCCGCCACCAACCGGGCGACCAGCTTGACCGCCGCGGTCGCAGCCGATGGGCAAATTGCAGCGCTCGATTGGGACCAGGTCGAGGATTGCGGCGCCTACCTGCGTGCGCCCGAGCCGGCGACGCTTTACCGGATGCACGGCAATATGACCGGGGCATACGGCATTCAGAATATCAATATCCGAAACCGCGTCGTGCTGACCACCAAGACACCGAGTGGGCTGGTGCGTGGTTTTGGGGGTCCGCAGGTCTATTTCGCGCTCGAACGGCTCGTGCAGCGCATCGCCAAAACGCTGTGCCTCGACCCGCTCGACGTGATCCGCCGCAATCTCGTCGAGCGTTTTCCGCATCGCTGCCCGGCGGGCGCCGTGCTGGATTCCGGCGATTATCGGGGTGCGCTCGAACAGGCCGCGACGGAGGGCGGGCTCGACGAGCTGCGCCGCTATCGCGATGCCGCGCGAAAGGGCGGCCGGCTTTACGGCATCGGCTATGCCGCGATCGTCGAGCCGTCGATCTCGAACATGGGGTACATCACTACCGTGCTGAGCCCCGAGGAACGCCGCCGCGCCGGGCCGAAAAACGGCGCGCAGGCAGCGGCCGTCGTCGCGCTCGACCCACTCGGCGGCATTACGGCGATCGTCGATTCCGCGCCGCAGGGCCAGGGGCACCGCACCGTCATTGCAAATCTCGTCGCTGAGATATTCGGTCTCGCGCCGCAGACGATCCGCGTCGAGACCGCGCTCGACACCGCCCGTGACGCCTGGTCGATCGCGGCGGGCAATTATTCCAGCCGCTTTGCCGGCGCGGTCGCCGGCGCGGCCCAACTCGCGGCCACACGGCTGCGCGACAAGCTCGCCCGCATCGCGGCCGCTCAGCTCAATCTTCGCCCGGAGGAGATCGTCTTTGCCGGCGGCAGGGTCGGCGCTTCGGGCAACCCGGACAATTCGCTGAGCTTTTCGCGGCTGGCGGCGGCCAGCCATTGGGCTCCCGGGATCCTCGTTGATCCGGCGGATACGGCGCTGCGTGAGACCGTCTTCTGGACCCCACCCGAACTGGCCGCGCCCAACGAGGCGGATGAGATCAACAGCTCGGCCGCGCATGGTTTCGTCTTCGATTTCTGCGGCGTCGAGGTCGATCCCGAGACCGGCGTGGTGTGCATCGACAAATACGTGACGCTGCACGACGCCGGCCGCATCCTCAACCGCACGCTCTATGACGGGCAGGTTTATGGCGGCTTCGCTCACGGGATCGGCGCCGCGCTCTATGAGGAATTCGTCTATGGCGAGGACGGCAGTTTTTTGAGCAGTACCTTCCTCGATTACGCCGTCCCCACTGCCCGCGACGTGCCAAGCCCGGTGATCCTTCATCGAGAGACGCCGTCGCCGGTGACGCCGACCGGCGCCAAGGGCGTCGCCGAGGGCAATGCGATGTCGACACCGGTTTGCATTGCCAACGCCGTCGCCGACGCGCTCGATGTCGACGACGTTACGTTGCCGTTGACGCCGCCGCGGGTTCTGGCGTTGCTGAGGCACCGCCATGTTTGATCTCGGCCGCACCTTTATCGCCACCGTCGAGCGCAGCCCCGATGCGACCGCGATCGTCGAGGGCGCGCGGCGGCTGACCTACGCCGTTTGGGCACGCGAGATCGCCGATATCGTTGCCGGGCTCCGAAAGCTTGGGCTGAACCGCGGCGACCGGCTGGCGGTGGTGCTGCAAAACCGGCTCGACATGGCGAGCCTGCATTGGGCCTGTCAGCTCGCCGGCATTGTCGTGACCCCGCTCAACTGGCGCATCAAGGCCGACGAGCTCGACTATTGCCTCGCCGATTCCGAGGCAAGCGCGCTGGCCTTCGATGCCGTGGCGGCGGAGGCGGTCGCCGGCGCGGCGACTGCGCAGAGCCTGCCGCTCGTCGGCCTTGATGACACGCCGGGGGCCATTTGCCGGCTGACCGATTGGCGCGGGCTGGGCGGCGATCTGACGCCGCGCGCGACCGCCGAGGATCTGTCGCTTCTGCTCTACACCTCGGGCACGACCGGCCGGCCGAAAGGCGTGCCGCGCCGTCACCGCGCCGAGCGCGCCGCGGCGCTCGCCCATGTCGCGCAAAATCTTTACGGCCGCGGCGAGCGTACGCTCGGCGTTATGCCGCTCTATCATACGATGGGGGTGCGCTCGCTCTTGTCGATGGCGCTGGTCGACGGCTGCTTCGTGTGCCTGCCCCGGTTCGATGCGGCATTGGCCTTGCGGCTGATCGCGACCGAGCGGGTCACCAACCTCTATCTCGTGCCGACGCTCTACCACGATCTGGTGAACCACCCCGATTTCGCGGCCAGGGATGTTTCCAGCGCGCGCAAGCTCGGCTTTGCCGGCGCGGCGATGCCGGACGGGCTGTTGAAGCAAGTCGTGACATCGTTCAAGCCTGAGCTGTTTGTGAACCATTACGGCTCGTCCGAAATCTACACCTTCACCATCGAACCGGATGCCGCGGCAAGGCCTGGTTCGGCCGGCAAGGCCGGGCTCAATCAGCGGGTCCGCGTCGTGCGGCTCGGCGCGGGCGACCCGGAGGCGCGCACGGCCATCGGCGAAGAGGGCGAGATCATAGCAGATATTGATAGTGACGAGGCGTTTGAGGGGTATTGGCGGCGCCCCGACGCCGATGCCCGCGCGCGGCGCGACGGCTGGTACTTCACCGGCGATACCGGCTATGTCGATGCCGCCGGCGACCTCTTCGTCACCGGCCGGGTCGACGACATGATCATCACCGGCGGGGAGAACGTGTCGCCCGGTGAGATCGAGAGCGTGCTGTCGCTGCATCCCGCGGTCGGCGAGGTCGCGGTCGCCGGCGTCGCCGATCCCCGTTGGGGCCAGCGCGTCACCGCCTTCGTCAAACGCCGGACGAAGGTCGAGCCGGAAGCGCTCGACGCCTGGTGCCGGCAGTCGAGCCTCGCCGATTACAAACGGCCGCGCGATTACGTGTTTGTCGCCGACATCCCGAAATCGCCGGTCGGCAAGATATTGCGCCGTCTGCTGGTCGCCGGCGATTACCGCGCAGCGAAAATTGAGGAGTGAGGGATGGCGGAGAGCCAGCAATTCGACGGGTTCCGTCTCGAGATCGACGCCGCGCGCGAGCGCGCCGACATCGTACTCGACCGGCCGCCGCTCAACGTCATCGTCATGGCCGAGCGCGACCAGCTGCGTGCCGCGTTTGAGGCGCTCGATGCCGACGCGCGGGTGCGGGTCATTGTGGTGCGCGCGGTCGGCGAGCATTTCTCCAGCGGTGGCGAAATTCGCGGCTTTCTCGAATCTTCGCCCGAGCACGTGTCGCGCCTCGCGTGGAACATCGCCGCGCCGACGCGTTGCGCCAAGCCGGTTGTCGCCGCGACACGCGGCTATTGCTTCGGGGTCGGGTTCGAGTTGGCGCTCGCCTGCGATTTCCGCATCGCAGCGGAAAGCTGTCTGTTCGCGCTCCCGGAACAGCGTCTCGGGCAGATTCCGGGCTCGGGCGGCGCGGCGCGGCTGCAGAAAATGGTCGGAATCACCCGCGCCAAGGACATCGTCATGCGCTCGCGCCGCATTTCCGCGCGCCAGGCCCATGACTGGGGCGTCGTCACCGACCGCGTGCCCGACGCCGAGCTCGAAGCGGCGACCGACGCGCTGGTCGAGGAATTGCGCGGCTTCCCGCCGCTCGCCCAGCGCACCGCCAAAAAGCTGCTCAACGACACCGAGGACGCCAGCCTATCGCTCGCCATCGACATGGAAGGCCAGATGTACGGGCGCTTGCGCTCGTCCGACGATTTCCGCGAAGGCGTCGAGGCCTTTCACGCGAAGCGGAAGCCGAATTTCAAAGGGTCGTGATTCCTTTGAAATTCGTCCCGATGAAAGCCGAGACCCATTTCCGCAGCAGGAAGTGACCTCAGCCGACCACGATTTCCAGCCAGCCCAGTTCGGTCACCACCGCCTTGTCGCCGGGTCGCAGCAGCACGGTCGTCATCGCCAATTCGATGATGGCGGGGCCTGCGATGTGCTGTCTCGGCGCCAATGTGTCGAAGTCGTAGACCGGCGCCTCGGCAAATCCGCGGTCGAGGTAGATCGCGCGTGTCGTGACCGGCGGCGCGGGCGGGCCGCCGGCAAGGCGCGGCTCGCGCGGTAATTCGTCGAGGATGCCCGCAACCGTAACCCGAGCATTGACCAGCACGCTCTCCTGCTCGGGCATCGCATAGGTGTAGAGCGCCTCGTGCTGGCGATGAAAGCGCTCGACGATCTGCGGCAGCGGGTCGGCCGCCGTCCAGTCGACATCGTCAAGCGGAACCGTGATCTCGAACACCTGCTCGCCGTAGCGCATATCGACCGCGCGGCTGGTGCGTGTCGGTCCGGCGAAAGAGGCGCGCAGCCGCTTGAGGCCCTCGCCCTCCATCTCCGCGAACAGTGCCTTGACCGCCCCGCCGTCGAGCGATCGCGTGTCGCCGACATGACTTCGTGACACCTCGAAGCGCAGATCGGTCGCCAGCATGCCCCAAGCCGACAGCACTGCCGCGACGCGCGGCACGATGACCTTGCCGAGTTGCAGCTGGCGCGCGATGTCGGTCGCGTGCAAGCCGGCCGCGCCGCCGAACGCGAACAGCGCGAAGCGCCGCGGATCGACGCCGCGCCGCACCGACACCAGCCGCACCCCCTCGGCCATATTGGTGTTGACGATGCGGTGGATGCCGTGCGCCGCCCGCAACCGGTCGACGCCGAGCGCGCCCGCAACCTGATCGACCGCCCGCTCGGCCGCCGCCATGTCGAGACGGCGTTCGCCGCCCAGGAACCGGCCGGGGTCGAGATAACCGAGCACAAGGTTGGCGTCCGTCACGGTCGCGGCTTCGCCGCCTTGGCTGTAGCAGGCGGGGCCCGGCATCGCGCCGGCGCTTTCCGGCCCGACATGCAGGATGCCGCCGGCATCGACCGTGGCGATCGAGCCGCCGCCGGCGCCGATGCTGGCAATGTCGAGGCTGCCGAGCGCGATGCGGTGGCCGCCGATCTTGCGGTCCATGACCAGCGCCGCTTCGCCCTCGACCACGAGGCAGATATCGGTGCTGGTGCCGCCCATGTCGAAGGGGATCAGGTTCGGCTTGCCGGCGAGCTTGGCGGCATGGACGCTGCCGGCGACACCGCCAGCCGGGCCGGACAGCACAGCGCCCGCGGCGAGCCGCCCGGCCTCGGCGATCGGCGCGACCCCGCCATGCGACTGGATGATCAGCGTCGGGCCGCGATACCCGGCTTCCGCGAGCCGCGCCTCGAGCCGCCCGAGATAGCGCGCCAGCACCGGCCCGACATAGGCGTTGACGATTGTCGTCGAGACGCGCTCGAACTCCTTGATCTGCGGCAGCACCGCGGACGAGAGCGAGACATAAGCCTCGGGCAGGGCTTTGCTCAAGATTTCGGCTGTCCGCCGCTCATGCGCCGGGTCGCGCCAGGCATGGAAATAGCACACGGCGACAGCCTCGACCCGCGCCTGACGCAATATATCGATAGCATTGTGAAGCGAGTCAGCGTCCAGCGGAGTCTCGATCCGCCCGTCCGGCCGCAGCCGTTCGCGTACCCCGAGGCGCAGATGCCGTGGCACCAGCTGCTCGGGCGGCGGCAGGCGCAAATTATAGCGGTCGTCCTTGAGCCCCTCGCGCATCTCGATCACGTCGCGATGGCCCTCGGTGGTGAGCAGCCCGGTGCGCGCGCCTTTCAGTTCGAGCAGCGCATTGGTCGCCACCGTGGTGCCATGAACGACGCGCTCGGTCTGCGCGAGCAAATCGGCGGGATCCAACCCCAGCTTCGCGGCGAGCGCACCGATTCCCGCGATAACGCCAAGCGACGGATCTTCCGGCGTTGACGGGACCTTGGCGAGCGTCGCCTCGCCGCCCGCATCGATCGCGACGAGGTCGGTGAACGTGCCGCCGACATCGATGCCGATGCGGTACATCAGCTGACGAAACCTTCTTCGGTATCCCGCGTGCGATCAGCTGCCATGCGTTTCGCAGGCTCGCCCCAGCCGCCGCCGCCGCCGGATTCGAGCACCAAGAGGTCACCCGGCCGGATGGTCAGCCCGGTTTCCTTGGTGCGGATCGCACGTGGCTCGGTATTGCCGGAATAGAGCGTGTAGCGGTGCGGCGCGCCGTCCTTCCCGCCAAGGATGCCGCAGGCGCCGTACACCACGCCGTCGCCCGCGGTATTGGCGAGCACCGGCTCCGCGGTCTCGACCACCATCTCGACAACGCCGCCGGGCCCGCCGCGATATTGCCCGTCGCCGCCGGAATCGGCGCGAAACTCGTGGCGCTTGAAAAACAGCGGAAAGCGCACCTCGGTGACTTCGAGGCTGCCGAACTTGATGCCGCCGGCCGCTTGCCACTCGCCGGCACCCGGCCAGCCATCGCCAGCCGACGAGGCGCCGCCACCGGGCCGTGCCTGAAAGAAATGCCAGATGAAGGGCTTGTCGGTGCGCGGGTCCTTGCCCTGGATGGCAATGCGGAACCGCCGACCCCAGCCGGCCATCGCCCGCTCGGGACAGCTCGGCGCCAGCGCCTTGATGATCGCTTCGAGGATTTCCTGCGCGCAGTGATTGGTCGCCAGCGTCACCGGCGCGCCGGGATTGGCCCACACCACGGTGCCCGGCTTGGCGATCACCTTGATCGGCCGGAACGTGCCGTCGTTCTTCGGCGTGTGCGGATCGATCAGGTAGGAGAGTGCGACCACCACCGCCGAATACATGTTCGGATAGGACGAGTTGATAAAGCTCGCCACCTGCTCGTGCGAGTCGGTGAGGTCGATCGTCAGGTCGCTGCCCTGTTTGGTGACGGTCGCGCGGATATGGATATCCTTGTTGCCACGCCCGTCATCGTCGAGCATCGCCTCGCCGCGATAGACGCCGTCTTGCCATTCGGCGATCACCGCGCGGGTCTGCCGCTCGGCGCCGTCGAGCACCGCCTCGATCGCCGCATCGGTCACGTCCCAGCCAAATTCCTCGGCCAGCGCCAGCACCCGCCGCTCGCCGACATGGGCGGAGCCGATCATCGCCGCGAGGTCGCCGCGGAAGTCGCGCGGATGGCGCACATTGGTCGCGATCATCTCCATCACATCGCGGCGCACCTCGCCGCGGTCGTAAAGCTTCAACGGCGTGATACGGATGCCTTCCTGCCAGATATCGGTGGCGCTGGCGTTGTAGGCGCCGTGCGTCGCGCCGCCGATATCGCTCTGATGCGCCCGGTTGATCGACCAGAACCGGGGGCGATCGCCATTGGGACTTGGGGCGAAGACCGGCACGAAGGCGGTGAGGTCGGGCAGGTGGTTGCCGCCGTGATACGGATCGTTGAGCAGGAACACGTCGCCCGGATGAATATCGGCGTCGAAGAATTCGGTGACGGCGCGCGCCGCGAAGGGGAGGGCGCCGACATGGATCGGCACATGCTCCGCCTGGGCGATGAGTCGCCCATCGAGATCGCAGATCGCGGTCGAGAAATCGCGGCTCGAATTGAGAATTTGCGAATAGGCGGTGCGCAGCATCGCCTCGCCCATCTCGGCGACGATCGCCAGCAGGCGATGCTGGATCACCGAGACGACGATCGGGTCGACGCCCGCATTGTGCCGAGCCGCGCTCACGGGTGCTCCAGCGCTTCGGGGAATTTGAGGGTCAGTTCGAGCTGCACTGCGTTGCCCTGGTACCATTGCGGCAGGGGCGGGAACTTGCCGACCGCGCGCACCATCTCCTCGATGCGTTGGTCGATATCGGCATAGCCCGAGCTGCGGATGATCCCGAGCGGCCCGATCCCGCCATTGTCATACACGACAACCGAAATCACCGTTTCGCCGTGCCGGTCGCCGACAATCGACATCGGCAGCAAATTCATGTGTTGCCGGGTCAGCGAGACCAGATAGGCAAGGTATTCGTCACGCGACGCCGCGGGCCCGGCATAGCGCGCGTAATGCTGCGCCTCACGGGGGGTTTCCTCGTGGTGCGGGGTTTGCGCGCCGGACGGCTTCGGCAGCTGGAAGGCCGCTTGATGCTCTTTGGGCGGCGCGGGTTTCGGCTGCGGCACCGGCGGCGCCTGTTCGGCATTCGCGGTCTGCGTCTGGGGCGGGGTCTGCTGCTGCGGGCCAGCGGCGGGATTCGGCATCGGGTCGGGTGTCCGGCCGAGATCGGGCGGCTTCACAACGCCCTGATCGGCCGAGGAGAGTGGCCCGCGCGGCGGCACCTCGAATTTGGGCGGCGGCTTGGGCGGTTGCTGTTGCGGCGGGGGTGGTGGGGGCGGCGGCGGCGGCTCGAACACCAGCTGCACCGGGATCGGCGGCGGCGGCTCGATCATCAGCAGCGGGAAGACGACGATGCCGATCATCGGCAGCAGATGAAAGAGCAGCGAGACCAGCGGCGAGCGCAGCTCGATCGCCCGGTTCACCATCGCCGGCAATTCCCAGATCAGCCCCGAGCGCTCGGGGTCGAGCCGCACCGGCTCGTCGAATTCGATAAAAAAAGGCATCGCCGTGAGGCTCGGCTCCGGCCGGTCTTCGTCATGCGCCTCGCCGTCGTCGATAGCGATCGCGGGCGCGGCGAAATCGGAATCGTCGGCATCCGCCAACGCGGTTTCGCTGATCGCGATCTCCGGCCAGTCCAAGGTCTCGCTGAGCGTCACGCCCCTGTAGCCCCCATCCCCCGCGCCGTGCTCAACACGCGCCCTGGGCCGCGCCCAAGGGCGCGCTACCGGCTGCGCTTTCGGCCGCGTCCTCGCCGAGCCCAGCGAGCTTCAACCATTCGTTCTCGTCAAGCATCGTCACGCCGAGCGAGGCGGCCTTGGTCGCTTTCGACCCGGCGTCCGCCCCGACAACGACAAAATTGGTCTTTGCCGACACCGAGCTTGCCACGTTCGCGCCGAGCGCTTCCGCCCGCGCCTTGGCCTCGGAGCGGCTCATCGTCTCCAGCCCGCCGGTGAAGACGATCGTCTTGCCGGCGAGCGGCGATGCCGCCGCTCCCCCCGGACCAAATCTACTCGGCGCCGCGTAGTCGAGCACCTCGATCTCGCCCGCGAGATCGTCGAGCAGCTCGCGATTATGCGCCTCGGCGAAAAAGCCGATGATGTCAGCCGCCATGTCGGCGCCGATCCCGTGCACGTCGAGCAATGCGGCGCGGGCGGGGTTCTCCTCGTCTTGCGCCGCGTCCATCTCGCGCCGCCAGTTGCCAAGGGATCGATAATGCCGCGCAAGCAGCCGCGCGGTCGCCTGGCCGACCTGCGGAATGCCGAGCGCGTTGATAAAGCGGTCGAGCGAAATGCGCCGCCGCTCATCGATCGCACGGATCAGGTTGGCGGCGCTCAAGTCGCCCCACCCCTCGCGGTCGGCAAGCTGTTCCGCCTCGAGGCGGAAGATATCGCCGGGCCGGCGGATAAGGCCGTCTTCCCAGAACGCGGCGATGTGCTTCGCACCCATGCCCTCGATGTCGAAGCAGTCGCGCGCCACGAAATGCTTGAGCCGCTCCACCGCCTGCGCCGGACAAATAAGGCCGCCGGTGCAGCGCCGCGCCACGAAGCCGGGCTCTCGGACCACCAGACTGCCGCAGCGGGGACACTTGTCGGGAAACTCATAAGGCTTTGATTCGGCCGGCCGGTGATCAAGCACGACCGAAACAACCTGCGGGATCACATCACCGGCGCGCTGAATAACGACGGTGTCTCCCTCTCGGATATCCTTTCTTGCGATCTCGTCTTCGTTATGCAGCGTGGCTCGTTGCACGACCACCCCGCCCACCGTAATAGGCGCGAGAAACGCCACCGGCGTTAGCGTGCCCATCCGGCCCACCTGAATGTCGATCTTTTCGATCACCGTCTGCGCCTGCTGCGCCGGGAATTTATGCGCGAGCGCCCAGCGGGGCGCGCGGCTGACAAACCCCAGCCGCTGCTGCAAGGCGAGGTCGTTGACCTTGTAGACCACGCCGTCGATGTCATAGGGCAATTCCGCCCGGTCGGCGCCGATCTCGCGATACGCCGCCAGCACCTCGTCGACCCCGCGGCACAGCCGCGAGCGCGGGTTCACCGTGAAACCCCACTCGCGGAAAAGATCGAGCGCATCGGCATGGGTGCGGGCAAACGGCGCGCTCGTCTCGCCCCAATGATAGGCGAAGAATTTCAACGGCCGGCGCGCGGTGATCGCCGGGTCGAGTTGGCGCAGCGACCCCGCCGCGACATTGCGCGGGTTGGCGAAAACCGGTTCGCCGGCCGCCTCGCGCTCGGCGTTGACCGCGAAGAACCCCTCGCGCTCCATGTAGATTTCGCCCCGCACCTCAAGCACATTCGGCCAGCCCTTGCCCGCAAGGGTTTTCGGCACGTCGCGTAAGGTACGAATGTTGGCGGTGACATCCTCCCCGGTGACGCCGTCGCCGCGCGTCGCGCCGAGTATCAGCCGGCCGTGCTCATAGCGCAGCGCCGCCGACAGCCCGTCGATCTTGGGCTCGGCCATGACCTCGATCGCATCTGCGGCGACGCGCGCGATATCCTCCGGCCGGCGGAAGAAATTGCGGATGCCGGCAAAGAAATCGCGCACGTCGTCTTCGTCGAAGGCGTTTTCCAGCGACAGCATCGGCACCGCATGCGTCACCTTCGCAAAGCCGGATGACGGCGCGACGCCGACCCGGCGCGACGGGCTGTCGGCGCGGATCAGCTCGGGAAAACGCGCCTCGATCGCGTTGTTGCGCTGGCGCAGCTCGTCATATTGGGCATCGCTGACCTCCGGCGCGTCTTTCGCGTAATAGAGCTGGTCGTGATGCGCGATCTCCTTCGCCAGCCGCTCGAGCTCGGCGGCGGCCTCCTCTTCGCTGAGGTTTTCGATGTCCACAGTCGCGCTCATGGCTGGATCACGATGGTGCGTCCTTCGAGGAGGCTTCGCTGCGCGGAGCGCCTGAGGATGAGGTTTTTCCTTAATGTCATCCGCCCACCGTCCTCATCCTGAGGAGCGCTCGCAGAGCGCGTCTCGAAGGACGCACGAAAGAAATGCAGCATCGGCGTCATGCGGCTCGCGCCCCGGCGATGAGGCTCTTGGCGGCGGCGCGCGCCTCGGCGGTGATCGTCGAACCCGACAGCATGCGGGCGATTTCCTCCTGCCGCGTGTCGGGGTCAAGCTCCTCGACGCGGGTGACCGCGCTCTTCTGCGCGTCGAGCTTGGCGACGCGCCAGTGATGCGCGCCGCGCGCCGCGACTTGCGGCGAATGGGTCACCACCAGCACCTGCAGGCTTGCGCCCAGCCGCTGCAGCCGCTCGCCGACCGCGGCGGCGACCGCGCCGCCGATGCCGCTGTCGACCTCGTCGAAAATCAAGGTCGGTACCGACGACACCCCGGCCAGCACCAATTTCAGCGCCAGCAGGAAGCGCGACAGCTCGCCGCCCGAGGCGATGCGCGCCAGCGGACCGAACGGCGCGCCGGGATTGGTCGCGACCTCGAAGCTCACCCGCTCACTGCCATGCTCGTTCCATTCCGCCTCGGCGAGCGGCGTCAGCACGGTGCGAAACCGCGCCTTGTCGAGCCGCAGCGGTTTCAGCTCGGCGGCGACCGCCGCGTCGAGCCGTTTCGCCGCTTTCTCGCGCGCCTGCGACACGCGCGAGGCGGCGGCGATGTAACCCTCGCGCAGCGCCGCGGCCTTTTTCTCCCAGGCGATGGCGCTTTCCGCGCCGGCGTCGATCAGCATGAGGCGTTCGGCGATCTTCTGGCGCAGCAACGGCAGGTCGGCGACCGTGATGTTGTGCTTGCGCGCCAGCGCGCGCAGCGAGAACAGCCGCTCCTCGACCTGTTCCAGCACCCGAGGGTCGAGCTCCAGCGATTGCGCCGCGGTGGAAAGCGCGCCCAGCGCCTCCTCGGTCTCGGTCGCGGCGCGCTCGGCGGCGGCGACCGCGCCATCGAGCAGGCCTTGCGCGCGGTCGGCGGCGCGGGTCAGCCGGCGCAGCGCCCGCGCCAGCGCCTGCAGCGCGCCGCCCTCGCCGTCGATCTCGCCGACCGCTTCGCGGATCGTCTCGCCCAGCCGTTCGGCGTTTTGCAGCAGCACGCGGCGCGCCGAGAGCCGGTCTTCCTCGTCGGCTTCGGGCGCCAGCGCGTCGAGCTCGGCGTGCTCGTGGCGCAGCAGATCCTCCTCGGCCCGGCTTGCGGCGAGCGCCCGCGCCGCTTCCTCGGCTTCCCGCCGCGTGTCGCGCCATGCGCGCCATGCCGTGGCCAGTCCCGCGATGTCGCCATCCGACAGCGCATCGAGCAGCTCGCGATGCGTCGCCGGGTCGAACAGCCCGTGCTGCTCGCCCTGGCCCTGGATCTCGACCAGGCTGTCGCCGAGCGCGCGCAGCAGCGACACGCTGGTCGGCTCGTCATTGACAAAGGCGCGGCTTCGCCCGTCGGCGCCGAGCGTCCGGCGCACGACGATCGACCCCGACAGGTCGGTGGCGATGCCGGCGTCGTCGAGGATCGCCGCCGCCGGATGGTTCGCGGTCACCACGAATTCGGCGCTCACCACCGCCTGCTCGGCGCCTGGCCGCACCAGCGTCGCATCCGCCCGCCGGCCAATCGCCAAGCCCAGCGCGTCGAGCAAAATCGACTTGCCGGCGCCGGTCTCGCCGGTCAGCACGCACAGTCCCGGCCGAAAGGCGAGGCTGAGGCGGTCGATCAACACGACGTCCCTGATCGTCAGGCCGAGGAGCATCCGCGCATTTTACCAGAGGCGCGCGCAGGAATCGTCATGAGGCCGCACAAAGCGGCCATCTTTAATCTCATCGCGCCATGCCGGATCGTTGGGCGAGGCGCGTTAAGCGCGAATCTCCTGGCGCTGGAACAGCACATAGGCGATCGCGAAGATGAGGATCGTCGCCGCGATCAGCCCGGTAAGCTGCGGCCAGATCAGCACAAAGCTTTGGCTGACCGGCAACGGCGCCCCAAGCACCGCGCCCTCCAATTGGCTCAGCAGCACCGGTCCCAGCGCACGCGTCGCCGGCTGCAAGAGGGCGAGCGCGGTCTCCGCGTAGAGCGTGTTGGGCGAAAGCCGATCGATGATCTGCTGGACGTCGAGGTAGATCAGCCGCGGCCCAAGCACGCCCTCGGGCGGGCCGGCGATCAGGCTGGTGACGATCGGCGTGATGATCGACCAGAACAGCGAAAACAACAGCCACGTGCCGAGCGCCGCCAGCGCCGCTGTCGCCGGCGCGCGGAACAGCACCGAGAACAGCATCGCCACCGCCAGCCACACGCCGCCATACGCGATCGTCGCGACCAGGAAACCGAGCATCCGCACCATTTCCTCGGTGCTCGGCGGCAGGCCGAGGAGCAGCAGCCCCAGGCCCAGCACCAGCAGCCACAGCGCCACGAGCGCGATGGTCAGCGACAGCAGCGCACCCAGGAATTTGCCTAGCAGCAGCGCGTCGCGATAGATCGGCTGGGCGAGCACGCGGCTCAAGGTGCGGCGGTTGAACTCGCCGTTCACCGAATCGAAGGCGAGCGCGATCGCCACCAGCGGAATGAGGAACCCCAACAGCCCGATGAACGAAAACGGCAGCGGGTCCTCGGTCATTGTCAGCAGGCGCAGGAACAGAAACGGGCTTTCGCCGATCGTCTGACGGATCGCCTGGATCGCCAGATAGGCCGCATAAAGCGCGGTCAGGAACACCAGCGCTTCGAGGATGCGCATGCGCGCGCTCGACAAATGGTCCGCCGTCTCCTTGGCGACGACGGTGCCGAGGCCGGTCCAAGGCGATCCGCGCCTACTCGACTTCATCGCGCGTCTCCGCGAAATACCGGGCATAAACCTCGTTGAGGCTCGGCGTGGCGTAATGGATGCCGGTCAGCTCGACCCGCTGGGCCAGGTGCCGGGCGATCGCCGCGCGCAGGTCGCGCTGCCCGTCGACCCGGTAGCGGTCGCCGCCCAGGGGCTGCACGCGGACAGCGCCGGGGATCTCCGCGAGCAGCTCGGGGACATTGTCGCCGCGCGCCTCGACATCGATCACATAGCCGCCGCCGAGCACTTGCGCGGCAAGCTCGGTCACCGTGCCCGACAAGGCCAGCTTGCCGCGATTGAACAGCGCCACGCGGTCGCACACGCTTTGCACCTGGTCGAGGTGGTGCGACGACAGCAGCACCGCGGTGCCGTCGGCCTTGAGGCCGCGGATCATGTCGAGGAATTCCAGCGTCGAATGCGGGTCGAGCGCGGTGGTTGGCTCGTCGAGCACCGCGACGCTCGGCCGCTTCATGAGGATTTCCGCCAGGCCGAGCCGTTGCCGCATGCCTTGCGAATAGGTCGTGACGCGCGCGTGCGCGACATGCCCCAGCCCGACCCGGTCGAGCGCTGCCTCGAAACGCTCGTCGATCTCGCGCCGCGTGAGGCCCGCGAGCCGGCCCGTATAGGCAAGATTGTCGCGCGCCGACATGTTCTCGTAAAAGCCGATCTGGTCGGGCAGGTAGCCGACCCGCCGCTTCACCTCGAGCGGGTCGCGCAACGGGTCGAACCCGGCCACGACCGCCTGGCCGCTGGTCGGCTCGGTCAGGCCCAACAGCATCAGGATCGTCGTCGTCTTGCCCGAGCCGTTAGGGCCGAGAATGCCGACGATCTCGCCCGCCGCGACCTCGAAATCGACGTGATCGACCGCGAGGTTCGCGCCGTAGCGCTTGGTCAGCCCGCGGGCTTCGATAACGGCGTCGCCTGCCATCGCGGCCGTCTCCCTCGGCGATCTAGCGGCGGCCGAAGCGGGCGACGGCAAAGACGACGACCAGCAACGCGACGGCGATGATCGCGATGCCGATCGCACCCCACAGCGTCGAGGTCAGCACCGTGATGCGGAAATTCGCCGACTCGGAGATACCGCCGGTCGCGGCGGCGCGCACCGTCATCTGGTAGTCGCCGGCGATCGCCCGCGCCGACGGCGTGATCGTCATCTTGACGTCCTGCGACTTCCCGGCGGCGACTTCCGGCACGGTCTTGGG
Organism: uncultured Alphaproteobacteria bacterium; assembly: GCA_963712835.1. Lineage (GTDB taxonomy): Bacteria > Pseudomonadota > Alphaproteobacteria > ATCC43930 > CGMCC-115725 > DATARH01. The sequence goes on from CAVQJJ010000010.1 coordinate 91,469, forward strand.
GTCGAACGCGGTCTTCCAGCCTTCGGGTGTGGTCGCCGACAGATCGACGTCGCGCGCCGCCTCGCTGCCGTCATTGTGCAGCACCACGGTCAGTTGGCTGTCCTGCCCGGCATAAGCCTCTCCGGACAGCCGGCCGCCTTCGCCCGACACCGCGAGGCGGGGCTGGCCAAGAATGGTCAGCGTCACCGGCAGGTCGGCGCTGGCCTGCTCGGTGCGGGCGTGGATCGTCATCTTGTAGCCGCCGGCCGGGGTCTCGTGCGGCAGGCTTATCGAGGCGTCGAGATCCTTCGACTTACCGGCCTCGATCGGGATGCTGGTCAGCTGCTGCGAACCGTAGGCTTCGGTAAAATTCACCTGGAAATTCTTCGGCGCGTCGGCGGTCATGTTGATCGTCGCGTTGCGCCCGCTATCGTTGGTGACCGTTACCCGGTACTTGAAGGCGGTCGTCGAGGTGCCGCGCAAATCCGGGAAATTGGTTGTCATTTTCAACTTGGCCGGCACTTCCTGGCCGACCGTCACGGTAATCGGCAGCTTCAGATCCTGGTTGCCGCCCTTCGCTTCGACCGTGAAGCTGTAATTGCCCTGGCCGGCGCCCGAGGGCGGTTCGAGGCGCAGCTGCAGGCTTTCGTCGGTATCCGGACCGACTTCGATGGCGCCGACCGGCTGGCCGCCGCCGAGCAGGGTCGCCTTCCAGCCCTGGGCGATTTCCGGCACCGACAGCGCGAATTGCTGGGGCGGCAGCTTGTAGTTGTGGAGCGACAGGTCGACCGTGGTCGTCTCGCCCGCCTTGACCGTCAGCACCGGGTAGCGCGTCGTCAGAAAGACGCCGCTGATGCCCTGGTTCTGCTCGGCTGCCAGCGCCAAATGGCTCGACGGCCATAGGCTCGCGACAAGAAAAGCGACAACGACAAGCCGCTTCAGCATCCGGGATTCCTCCTTACTTTCCCCTGCCTTGAGCCAGCGCCGGAGCGCTGGCGGGCGGCCCGGCAGGTCCGCGTTTGCTGCGGATTCGAGGGCCGCTTCCTGGTCTTCTCCCAGGGCGGCGCCGGCGGTCACATAGAGCACCGGGCAGCCGACCAACACTTAAGTTTTTGTAATGTAGTTCGGGTTCCCCGCCCGTTCAGAACAGGCCAAACAGCCATCCTTTGTGCGGCTGGCCCGGCATGTTGTTGCCGGCGACCAGCGCGTAGGCGTCTTCATACCAATGGCTGCCGGGATAATTGTAGCCCAAAACAGCAGCATTTTCTTTGGCTTCCTTGGTTAATCCCAGCGCCAAGTCGCATTCGACGAGGCGCTCCAGCGCCTCTGGCACGTGCGTGGTGGTCTGGTAATTGTCGATGACCCGCTTGAAGCGGTTCATCGCCGCCAGATACTCGCCCTGCTTCAAATAGTAGCGGCCGATGTCCATCTCCTTGCCGGCGAGATGGTCGTGCGTGAAGTCGAGCTTCAGCTTGGCGTCCTGCGCGTATTTGCTGTCAGGAAAGCGGCGCACCACGTCTTCGAGCGCCTTGACGGCCTGCTCGGTGGTCTTCTGGTCGCGGCCGACATCGGTGATCTGGATGTAGTAGCAGATCGCCTTCACGTAATAGGCGTAGGCGATGTCCTTATTGCCGGGGTGCAGCTGGATGAAGCGGTCGGCGGCGAGGATCGCGTCGTCGAACTTGCCATTGGCGTAATCGGCATAGACCGCCATCAGCTGCGCCTTGGTCGCCCATACCGAGTAAGGATGCTGGCTCTCGACCTGGCCGAAGGTCGCGGCGGCCTTGGCGTAGTCGTCGTTGACCATTTGGTCCATGGCCGTGTTGTAGAGGTCGTCGACCGGCTTCTCGATATAGGCCTCGTTTTTGTTGCCGCCGCCGCAAGCGGCAAGGGCAAGCAGCAGTAAACCGGTGCCAAGACGCGACGACACGCGCGCCCGGGAGCACCACGACGAAAACGGCAGAGGCATCACCGACCCGATTTCAACGTTACCGATAGCGCGCCGGCTTATAGCACGGATTGTCCGCCTGCCCGAAAGTCTCAGGCGCGGGCCCGCTGCCGCCGCTCGGGCCACGCGATGGCCGGCAGGTCGGGGGTATCGGCAAGCGTCGTCTCGCGCCATGCCTTGGGATCGGCGAATAGCGCCTCGAGCAGCATCCGCGTATGGGCATGTCCTGACCGCAAGCCGCGGAAATGACCGATGATCGGTCCACCGGCGAGATACAGATCGCCATACGCGTCGAGCAGCTTATGGCGCACGAACTCGTCGGCGTAGCGCAGGCCGCCGTGGTTCAGCACCCGGTCGCCACTGATGACGATGGCGTTTTCGAGCGAGCCGCCTTGCACCAGACCGGCCGCCTTCAGGCGCTCGACATCGTCGAGAATGCCGAAGGTGCGCGCGCGGCTCAACGCGCTGCGGAACGTGTCCGCCTCGAACGCGACCGTCATGTCCTGCGAGCGGATCAGCGGGTTCTCGAACGCGATCTCGAAGCTCATCGAGAAGCCGTGATCGGGCAGCAGCGCAGCGCTGGCGCCCTGGCAGCGGATTTCGATCGGCTTCAGTACCTTGATCGCGCGCCGCGGCATATCCTGAACGATCGTGCCGGCCCGGTCGATCATCGCCAGGAATGGCGCGGCGCTGCCATCCATCGCCGGCACCTCGCCGCCATCGAGCTCGATGATCGCGTTGTCGATGCCGCCGCCGGCGAGCGACGCCATCAAATGCTCGACGGTCCTGATCTCGATGCCTTCGCCGTTCGACAGGATGGTGCACAGCGTGGCGTCGACGGTGTTGGTCCAGAGCGCCTTGATCTCGGCGCCGGCGTCAACCCGGCGAAAGACGATGCCGGTGCCGGGCGCCGCGGGCAGCAGCCGCATGGTGATGCGCTCGCCGCCGTGCAGGCCGATGCCGCGGCACGAAACCGCGCTTGCCAGTGTCCGTTGCCGGATGATGCCCTTGTCCCCCACCAAACGACCTCTCGTGCTCAAAAAATGCAACGTCCCCGATGCGAAAACTAGCCAATGCCAAAGGGCTGTCACAAATCACTCTTTGTTGCACTTTGTTACATGCGTGGGGCGCGATTTATGCATTTATACCAATAACATAGAATGCCACGCGCAAAGCGTGGCATTCTATGGCAACGGAGGTGAGAGGCGCCGCGCGCGGCGAGTCGATCAATTCGCCTGACGGCGCAGGAAGGCTGGAATATCGAGCAGATCGTCTTCCTTGTTGCTGGCGGCGCGCTCTTCGGGTTCGAGCGGTGTGAGACGCGGCTGGTTCGGGCGCGCGGTAGTATTCGGCATGGCTGGCGCCGCGCGCGGCGCGGCGACGGGCGGGGTTGGCGTGGAAGCCGGGGCCGCGGGCGGCGACACGCGCACCCGGCCGACGCCGGTCACGCGCTCGATGAGACTTGGCCCACGGGCACGCGGCCGGGCCGGCGCCTCGGCGGCCGGCGGTATGGCCGGATGGGCGAGGGGCACCTGGCGTGGCGTGCCCGGGTCGACCGGCTTTGGGGCGATAAAGGCGCCGCTGCGCACAGCGGCGGTTTCCGCCGCTTCGGCGGCCGGCGGGGCCGGCGCCGCCGGTGCGGCGGGCGGCGGGCGCAACTCGGCGCGCGGCGGCGTTGGGATGGCGTTTTGGGTCAGCATCGGCTGCGTGTAGCCGGTCCGCAGCGCCGCGCCCGGCTCGGGCATGCGGGTCGCCAATGTCGGCGCGCGCTCGCCTTGCGGGGGGCCCTCGCCGTCGATACCGGTGGCGACGACCGAGATGCGCATTTTACCCTGCAGCTTCTCGTCGAAGGTCGAGCCGAAAATGATGTTGGCGTTGGGATCGACCTCCTCGCGCACGCGATTGGCCGCCTCGTCGACCTCGAACAGGGTCATGTCGAGGCCGCCGGTGATGTTGATGAGCACGCCGCGCGCGCCCTTCATCGACACGTCTTCGAGCAGCGGGTTGGAGATCGCCGCCTCGGCCGCGTCGACCGCGCGGCGTTCGCCCTCGGCCTCGCCAGTGCCCATCATCGCCTTGCCCATCTCGCTCATCACCGTGCGGATATCGGCGAAATCGAGATTGATGAGGCCCGGCATCACCATCAGGTCGGTGACCCCGCGCACGCCGGCGTGGAGCACGTCGTCGGCCATCTTGAAGGCGTCGGCGAAGGTGGTGCGCTCGTTGGCGACCCGGAACAAATTCTGGTTCGGGATGATGATCAGCGTGTCGACGAATTTCTGCAGTTCCTCGATCCCCGCCTCGGCGGTGCGCATCCGGTGGACGCCCTCGAAATGGAACGGCTTGGTGACGACGCCGACCGTCAAAATCCCGGATTCGCGCGCGATGCGCGCGATGACCGGCGCCGCGCCGGTGCCGGTGCCGCCACCCATTCCGCCGGTGATGAACACCATGTTCGAGCCTTGCAGCGATTCGAGGATGTCGTCGATCGCCTCCTCGGCCGCGGCGCGGCCGACATCGGGCCGCGACCCGGCGCCCAGCCCGCGCGTCACGCCGATGCCCAATTGAATCTTGCGCGGCGCCGTCGACAGCTGCAGCGATTGCGCGTCGGTGTTGCAGGCAATGAACTCACAGCCGACGAGGTTGGAGCGGATCATGTTATTGACCGCGTTGCCGCCGGCGCCCCCGACCCCGATGACGGTAATGCGGGGCTTAAGCTCCAGCTCGTCTTTCGGGATGCTCAAATTAATCATCGTACCCTCCACGCCGTGCGCGGTTGCTGTCCCCTTCCGGCCCGGTGCCGGCTCCCCCGTTCGATGGCCGCCGATCCTAACCGGATCGGCTCTGTCCCCCGACGCCATCCCTTCGGCATTCCGCCAACTCTACGCGATTTGCCGCAAACGCCATACCCGGAGCCAGGAAAAAATCGAACCCAGTTCTAAAAATATTCGCGGATCAGATTCGACACCCGACCAAAAATGCCGCGCGCCGGAACCCGTCCCACGCGCGGGCGTTCGGTGCGTTCCGACATCGCGAAGTGCAACAGTCCGGCCGCGGTCGAGAAGGCCGGCCCATGCGTCGATTCCGCCAGCCCCTTGACCCTGAGCGGCCGGCCGATGCGCACCTGCTTGTCGAGGATCAGCCCAGCCAGCTCCTTGACGCCGTGCAACTGGCAGGCGCCGCCGGTCAGCACCACGCGGCGTCCGGCGATCTTGTCGGAGCCGCCGGCTTCGAGCCGGTTTCGCACCATCTCCAAGGTTTCCTCGATGCGCGGCGCGATAATGCGCACCAGCATCGATTTCGGCACGTGGTTGGCATGCCCGTCTTCCTCCTCGCCGATCTGCGGCACCGCGATCATCTCGCGCTCGTCGAGGGTGGTGGAGATGGCGCTGCCGAACAGCGCCTTCATCCGCTCGGCATGGGCGATCGGCGTCGACAGGCCGCGGGCGATGTCGTTGGTGACGTGCGCCCCGCCGACCGGTACGCAATCGGTGAACACCAGGTTGCCGCCGACAAAGACTCCGATCGTCGTCGTGCCGCCCCCCATGTCGATGACGGTGACACCGAGATTGGTCTCGTCCTCGACCAGGCAGGACAGTCCCGCCGCGTAGGGGCTGACGACAAAGGCGTCGGGTTCGAGCATCGAGCGGGTAATCGCCGCGCTGTGGTTGCGCACCGCGCTCGCCGTTGCGGTCACGACATGCATGTTGACGCCGAGTCTTGTGCCGATCATGCCGCGCGGGTCGCGGATGCCGCGGCTGTCGTCGATTGAGAAGCCGACCGGGAAGGAATGGATGACCGCGCGGTCGCCCGAGTCGCGCATCGCATAGCCGCGCTCGAGCACGTGCCGCATGTCGCTATCGCTGATCTCGCGCCCGCCGACGCCGATTTCGGCCTTGATCATGCGCGACGGGCCGAACCCTGACGACAGGCTGACGACGACTCTCTCGATCGTCTCGTCCGCCATCTCCTCGGCGGCGTGCACCGCGGTGCGGATCGAGTCGCTGACTTCGTCGAGGTTGACGATCGCGCCCGATTTGATGCCGCGCGCCACCTGATGGCCGATGCCGAGAATGCGCGGTTCGGCCCCATCGACCCGGGCGATAAAGCAGCAGATCTTGGTCGAGCCGATATCCACGCCGGTGATTAGGCTGCCGCGCGGTTTGACCGGCGCCGGCTGGCGCGGACGCGGCGACCCGCCATTGCCGCCATTACCCGGCCGTAGTTTGGCTGCGATTGTCCCCCGGCTCATGTGCTCTTCCCCAGCGCATGAATTTTCTTCGCCGCGCCCGGCGCGTCCTTTTGCGTCGTGTCGGTGACGCGTAGCACCAGCCGATCGGGCAGGCGCATGTCGATGGTCTCGACATTGCGCTGCAGGATCTGGCTGGTGCGCTGCAATTCCGCCAGCTTCGACCAGGCGCCCGCCATGTCGTCCTCGGGTAGCATCACGTCGATCGCGTTGTCGATGCGCACATTCCAGCGCCGGTCGCCGACCAGCACGATGGCGGTGACGCGCGAATCGATGTCGGGTTCGCTGGCGAGGAGTCCGAGCAGCCGCGCCGCGCCGTGCCGCGCCCGATCGTCGCCGACCACGGTCGGCAGTTTGGCGAAGCGCGACAGGTCGGTGACCGGGATCACCGTGCCGTCTTGGTCGATCAGCTCCTGCTTGCCGTCATGCTGCCACACCGCCAGCGGATCCCGCTCCACGAGATGTACGACGATCGTACCGGGCAACCATCGCTCGATCGACGCCGAGCGCACCCAGGGCAGCTTTTCCAGCTGCTGCTTGGCACGCGCGGGGCTCACGCCAAGGATTGGGGTTCCGTAATGCGCGTCGAGGGCCGCGAGGATCGTCGCCGCGTCGGTGGTCTGCCGCCCCTCGACCTGGATGTCGGTGACGACAAGGCCTAGCTTTCCGGTCAGGTCCAAGGCGGCATTCGCGACATCCTGCAGCGAATGCGGCCCATGGATGTTGCCGTTCATCACCGCGCCGATGCCGAGTCCCGCCGCCAGCGCTAGCGGCGCGCCCCACAGCGCCGTGCGGCGCAGGGTGCGCGAGGCGCGGCGGCGGCGCGGCCGAGACGCGGCGCGGGGCTGCGCCCTGGATCCTGCCTGCGGCGTCCTAGCCACGCGCGCTCTCCCCGCCATGCCAATCCCCGGAAGGCCGGCCGACGCGACGGATCTCCCATTCCAGCGCAACGCCGAATTTCGCATGGACGCGGCGCCGGACCTCCTCGCCGAGGCCTTCGATGTCGGCGGCGCTGGCGGCGCCGGTGTTGATGAGGAAGTTGGTGTGTTTCTCGGATACCATCGCCCCGCCGCGCGTCAAGCCGCGGCACCCGGCCTCGTCGATCAGCCGCCAGGCGTGGTCGCCCGGCGGGTTGGCGAAAGTCGAGCCGCCGGTGCGCGCGCGGATCGGCTGCGACGCCTCTCGCGACGCCCGGATCTCGTCCATCCGTGCGGCGATTTTGGCGGGCTCGCCGCGCCGCCCGCGCAGCTTCGCGCCGGTGAAGATCCAATCGTCCGGCGCCTCGGAATGGCGATACGACAGCCCCAGATCGGCCGCCGATACGCGATGGATCGTGCCGCTCCGGCCGATGGCGCTGGCTTCCACGAGAGCGTCCTTGATCTCGCTGCCATAGGCGCCGGCGTTCATCCTCAGGCCGCCGCCGATCGTGCCGGGCACGCCGGAGAGGAATTCGAGCCCGGCGATCCCGGCCTCCGCGGCGGTCAGCGCGACATTCAGATCGAGCGCGCCGGCGCCGGCGCGTAGCTCTTCGCCCGCCGCCGTGATTTCGGCAAACCCGCGGCCAAGCCGCACCGTCACACCCGGGATGCCCCCGTCGCGAACTAGCAGGTTCGAGGCGACCCCGATCACCGTTACCGGTACATCTTCCGGCAGCGCGCGCAGGAAGTCGGTGAGGTCTTCCGCGTCAGCCGGGCGGAACAGCACCTCGGCCGGGCCGCCGACGCGGAACCAGGTCATCGGGCCGATCGGCGCATTCGCGGCGATGCGGCCGCGCACCGGCGGCAGCCGGTCGATCAGGTGGCCATGCGGGTGATTGGGCATGTCGGTGGCCGGCGCCGTCATGCGACCCGGCTCCCCAGGGTCCTTCGCGGGTCGAGCGCCGCCAGCTCGGCCGGCAGCGTGTTGGCCCAATTGGTGATCGACCCAGCGCCGAGGCAGACGACGATGTCGCCCGGCTGCGCCAGTTCGCGCACCAGCGGCGCCAGTTCCGCCGGATCGCCCAGGGACAGCGGGTTGCGGTGGCCGTGCGCCGCGAGGCCCGCCACCAGCGCGCCGCGGTCGATGCCCTCGATCGGCGTCTCGCCGGCGGCGTAGACATCGGCGACCAGCACGATGTCGGCGTCGTTGAAGCAGGTGCAGAAGCCGTCGAACAGGTCGGAAAGTCGCGTGTAGCGGTGCGGCTGAACGACGGCGATCACCCGCCCGGCGGTGATCGCCCGCGCGGCCTTCAGCACCGCGGCGATCTCCACCGGATGGTGGCCGTAATCGTCGATGATCGGCACCCCGTTCCACTCGCCGGTCTTGGTGAAGCGGCGGCGCACGCCCTTGAAATTCTTGAGGCTTGCGCGCACCACGGCGTCTCCCAACCCCATCTCCGCGGCGACGGCGACCGCCGCCAGCGAGTTCTGCACGTTGTGATCGCCGAACATCGATAGGAACAGGTTGCGGATCCTCCGCTCGCGCCCGGTGGCGCGGTCGGCGACCACCACGTCATAGGTGCTGCCTTCGGCGCCGTGGCGGATGTTGACCGCGCGGACATCTGCTTGCGGGCTGAGGCCATAGGTACGGATGCGCCGCTCGGTCAGCTTCGGAATGAGGCCCTGCACCACCGGGTGGTCGATGCACAGCACCGCGAAGCCGTAGAACGGGATGTTGCCGGCGAAGGTCTCGAACGCCTGATGCAGCGCGGCGACATCGCCGTAGTGGTCGAGATGCTCGGGGTCGATATTGGTGACGACCGCGACCGCCGCCGGCAGGCGCGTGAACGTGCCGTCGCTTTCGTCGGCCTCGACCACCATCCAATCGCTGTCGCCCAATCGCGTGTTGGTGCCGTAGGCGTTGATGATGCCGCCATTGATGACGGTCGGGTCGAGCTGCGCCGTTTCGAGCAGCGCGCCGATCATCGAGGTGGTCGTGGTCTTGCCGTGCGTGCCGGCGACCGCGATCGCCCATTTGAGGCGCATCAGCTCGCCGAGCATCTCGGCACGCCGCACGACCGGAATGCGCCGGGCGCGCGCTGCGACCAGCTCGGCGTTGTCGGACTTGATCGCCGACGACACCACGACGACCGCGGCGGTGCCGAGATTTTCCGCCTTGTGGCCGATCATCACCGGAATGCCGAGCTCGATCAGCCGCCGCGTGTTGCCGCCTTCGGCGACGTCGCTGCCCTGCACCTGGTAGCCGAGATTGTGCAGCACCTCGGCGATGCCGCTCATGCCGATCCCGCCGATGCCGACAAAATGAATGAGGCCGAGCCCCTGCGGCAGCGATCTCATGCGGCGCGCTCCAGCGGATCGCCGTTTTGGCCCGAAGCGAGGCCGCGCACCAGCGCGGCGAGGTGCTCGGCCGCACCGTCGCGCGCGAAGCCGCGCGCCGCTTCCGCGGCCGTGACGAGCGCAGTGGGATCGGCGAGCAGCGCGGAGAGCCGCTCGGCCAGCGACCCCGGGGTGAATTCGCTCTGTGACATGGCCCAGCCACCGCCCGACGCGGCGAACGCGCCGGCGTTCGCGGTCTGGTGATCGTCCATCGCGTGCGGATAGGGGATGAGGATCGCCGGGCGGCCGGCGACGCCCAATTCGGCGATGGTCGAGGCGCCGGCGCGGCAGACCACCAGATGCGCGCGTCGCAGCCGGTCCGGCATGTCCCCGAAAAAGCTCTCGATGTCGGCGGCGATCGCCGCATCGCGGTATTGTGCGACCACCGCGTCCTTGTCTTCCGGCCGCGCCTGCTGTGAGACGTGCACCCGGTGCCGCAGTTTCGCCGGCAACAACATCAGCGCGGGCGGCATGATCTCGCCGAAAACCCGTGCACCCTGGCTGCCGCCGACCACCAGGATCTCGATCGGTCCGCCCGGCTCAGGCGCGACATAGGGCAGGTCGCCGACGGCATGGATCGCCGGCCGCACCGGGTTGCCGGTATGCACGGCGCGGGCGTGATCGGCGTCGCGCAGCCCTTGGGTCGCGGCAAACCCGGTGGCGATCCGCCGCGCGCGTGGCGCGAGCAGCCGGTTGGCGCGGCCGAGCACGACGTTCTGCTCGTGGATCAGCGTCGGCAGGCCGAGCTGCGCGGCGGCAAGCATAGTCGGCACCGACGGGTAGCCGCCAAACCCCACGACCGCCGCTGGCGCTAGCCGCCGCAACAGTCGCCGCGCTTGCACCATGCCGACCGCCAGCTCGGCGAGCCCATAGGCTGCGTGCAACGGCCCGCCGCCGAACCGGCCGGCGCGCACCAGAGCGATCGCCACCCCTGGCACCGACGCGGCGAAGGAATCGGCGCGCCGGTCCGTCAAGAGATGCACCGCGCCGCCCTCGGCGACCAGCAGCCGGGCCACCGCCTCGGCCGGAAAGAGATGCCCGCCGGTGCCGCCGGCGGCAAGAACGAAAACGGAACTCATAGCTCGTCCCCGCCCAGCCGCCGCCGGGTCAAGGCGAGCAGCATGCCCATGCCGAGCGCCAGCGCCATCATCGACGACACGCCGTAGCTCAAAAACGGCAGGGTCATCCCCTTGGTCGGGATCAGCCGCAGCTCCGAGCCGAGATTGATGATCGCCTGCAGGCCGAACTGCAGCAGCAGCCCGGTCGCCGCGAGCAGGATGAACTGGTCTTGTTCCTGGAGCAGCCGCGACAGGCCGCGCAACACGATAAACGCGAAAATCCCGATGATGAACACGCAGGCGATAAGGCCGAATTCCTCGCCCGCGACCGCGAAGACGAAATCGGCATGGGCGTCCGGCAGGTAGTCCTTGACCGTGCCTTCGCCGGGTCCCTTGCCCCACATCCCGCCGGCCATGAAGGCTTCGAGCGAGCGCCGCACCTGGTACGAATCGCCGGCGCTGGGATCGAGGAAGCGGTTGATGCGGTCGGTGACGTGCGGCACCCATTCATAGGCGGCGAACATCAGCGACGCGCCGCTGACCAGCCCGATGCCGAGCCAGTAGAAGCGCAGGCCGGCCATGAAGAACTGCGCGAACCACACCGCCGCTACGACCGCCGCCATGCCGATATCGGGCTGCTTGATGAGAATGCCGAGGATCACGGCAAACAGTGCGGCGCTGATCCAGTTGGCGTGCAGGCGGGGGTTGCGGCGCTGCTCGGCGAAAAGCCAGGCGGCGACGATGGCGAAAGTCGGCTTGACCAGCTCGGAGGGCTGAATGCCGAGCCCGGCGACATCGATCCAGCGCCTCGCGCCCTTGATCTCGACGCCGATGACGAGGGTCGCCACCAGCATCGCCATCGACACGCCGAACAGCACGAACGCCGCGTGTCGCACCTTACGCGGCGTCAGCAGCGACACCGCGAACATGATCGCGACCGACACCGGCACCGCCAGCAGATGGCGTTTGACGAAATGCATCGGGTCGTAGCCGATCCGCGTCGCGACCGCCGGACTCGCGGTCATGCTCAACATCGCGCCGATCGCCAGCAGCGCCAGGAGCGCGCCGAGGCTCCAGCGGTCGACCGTCCACCACCAGCGCGCCACCGGGCTTTGATCGAGGCGGTTGAACCTCATGCTGCCCCGCCCTTCGCCGAAGTCGCGCCCGGCAGTTCGCCCACCAGCCGGCGGAATGTGTCGCCCCGCACCTCGAAATTGGGGAACTGGTCGTAGGAGGCGCAGGCGGGCGACAACAGCACCACCGCGTCCGGGGCATGCTCGCCGCGCGCCCGGTCGGCAGCCGCCGCCACGGCATTCGCGAGGTCGCCGCAGCGTGTGTATGAGACCTTGCCGTCGAGCGTCGCCGCGAACTCCCCCGTTGCGTTCCCGATCAGGAACGCATGCCGCACGCGCTTGAAATACGGCGCCAGCGACGTGATCCCACCCGCCTTTGGAAGACCGCCGGCAATCCAGTAGATCGCTTCGTAGCACGCGAGCGCCTTTTCGGCGGCGTCGGCGTTGGTGGCCTTCGAATCATTGATATAGCGTACGCCGTCGATCGTATCTACCAGTTCTTGACGGTGCGCGAGGCCGGGGAAGGTGCGGATCCCGGTAATCGCTGCTTCGGGCGAAACCCCGGCGCGCCGCGCCACGGCATAGGCGGCGGCGGCGTTCTGCGCGTTGTGGTTGCCCGGCAAAAGCGGCGCCTCGCGCAAGTCGAAGACGCGCTCCGGCGAACCCTCCATCGCATCGACCAGCCAGCTATCCTCGACATAGACACCGTCGCGCACGACCTCCTTGACCGAAACCGGCACGATCCGCCGGTTGCCGTCGAGGCGCAGCTCCGCCGTGATCTCGCGGCAGAAATCGTCGTCGACCCCGACAACGGCTGTGGCAGCGTCACCCTGGCGGGAGAAAATCTGCTTCTTGGCGGCCACATAGCCCATCATGTCGCCGTGCCGGTCGAGATGGTCGGGGGTGATGTTGAGCAGCACGGCGATGTCGAAGGCGATGGTCTCGACCAGCTCGAGCTGGAACGAGCTCATCTCCAGCACATAGGTTCCGCCGCTATCGAGCGGTTTGAGGCCGAGCGCCGGCGGGCCGAGATTACCGCCCACCTCCACCGTCTCGCCGACGCTGGCGAGGATATGACCGATCATTGCCGTGGTCGTCGATTTGCCGTTGGTGCCGGTGATGCCGATCATGCGCGCCTTTGGCTGCGCGCGGCCCAGCAGCTCGATGTCGCCGATGACCGGCACGCCGGCGGCGCGGGCGGCGGTCACCGCCGGGTGTGGTTGCGGAAAGCTGTGCGGGATGCCGGGCGACAGCATCAGCGCGGCGACATCGCGCCAGTCGATCTTCGCCAGATCGCACAGGTTCAGCTCGGCGGCGATGCCGGACCGGGTCTTCTCGCTGTCGTCCCAGGCGAGCGCTTCGGCGCCTCCCGCTTCCAGCGCCGCCACCGCGGCGCGCCCGGAACGCGCGAGGCCGAGCACCGCGACCTTGCGGCCCTCGAAGCCGGGCACCGGGATCATCTCGTCACCGCAGTTTCAAGGTCGCCAGCCCGGCGAGCGCCAGGATCGCGGCGATGATCCAAAAGCGGATGACGATGGTCGGCTCCGACCAGCCCTTCTGCTCGAAATGATGGTGCAGCGGCGCCATGCGAAAGACGCGCCGTCCGGTCAGCTTGAAGCTCGCCACCTGGACGATCACCGACACCGCTTCCAGCACGAACAAGCCGCCGATAATGGCCAGCACCAATTCGTGCTTGGCGATGACGCTGATCGTGCCGAGCGCGCCACCCAACGAGAGTGAGCCTGTGTCGCCCATGAAAACCATTGCCGGCGGCGCGTTGAACCACAGGAAGCCGAGCCCCGCGCCGACCATCGCGCCGCAAAACACCGAAAGCTCGTCGGCATGCGGGATATGGTAGAGCTGCAGATAGGCGGCAAAAGTCGCGTTGCCGACCAAATAGGCGATGAACGCGAAGCAGCCGGCGGCGATCATCGTTGGCACGATCGCCAGCCCGTCGAGCCCGTCGGTCAGATTGACCGAGTTCGACGCCCCGACGATCACCAGCACCCCGAACGGCACGTAGAACCAGCCGAGCGCGAAGATCGCGCTCTTGAAGAACGGCACCGCCACGTCGTTGGCGAATGGCTGATGCAGGACGGCGGCCAGAACGATGCAGGCGGCGGCGGCGATGGCGATTTCCAGCGCCAGCTTCGAGCGCCCCGAAACGCCGCGATGCGAGCGCCGGGTGAGCTTGCGGTAATCGTCGAAAAATCCGATCAGCCCAAAGCAGACCGTCACGATCAGCGCCAGCCAAACATAGGCATTCGCCAGGTCGGCCCACAGCAAGGTCGAAATCGTCAGCGCCAGGAGGATCAGGAAGCCGCCCATCGTGGGCGTGCCCTTTTTGCTGACCAGGTGGCTTTGCGGGCCGTCGTCGCGGATCGGCTGGCCCTCGCCCTGCTTCGACTTGAGCCAGGCGATGACCGCCGGCCCGCAGACGAAGCTGATCAGCAGCGCGGTGACCACCGCGCCGCCCGAGCGAAAGGTGATGTAGCGGAACAGGTTGAACGCGTGAAACTGGTCGGCAAGCGGGTAGAGCAGCAGGTAAAGCATGCGGTCGATTTTCTTTAAGCTGCGGCCATGGCCGCAGCCGCGCGACAAGGCCGAGCGTAACGCATAGTCGCATCGCTTCGGTGCCACAACCCGTCATGCGACCGCCTCATGACCCGGTTCGCCGTGCGATTGCCGCGGCGATCGCCTCGCCGGCGACCGTCGCATCATCGAACGGCAGGGTTTCGCGGCCGACGACCTGTCCCGTCTCATGTCCCTTGCCGGCGATGACCAGCACGTCGCCCGGTTGCAGTGCGGCGGTCGCGGTGAAAATCGCCTCGCGCCGGTCGCCGAGTTCGCGCGCGCCGGGCGCGGCGGCGAGGACCGCCCGACGAATCGCCGCTGGGTCCTCGCTGCGCGGGTTGTCGTCGGTGACGTAGAGGATATCGGCGGTTTCGGCGCAAGCCTGCCCCATCATCGGCCGCTTGCCGGGGTCGCGGTCGCCGCCCGCGCCGAACACCACCGTGAGGCTGCCGGTCGCATGCGGTCGCGCCGCGGTCAGCACCGTTCTCAGCGCATCGGGCGTATGGGCATAGTCGACGAAGACCGCCGCCCCATTGAATTCGCCGATGAATTGCATGCGGCCGGGCACCGTCGTCAGCGGGTCGAGCGCGGCCACGGCTTGTCCGACATCGCTGCCGGTGGCGATCGCCAGCCCGAGCGCGGCCAGCACGTTCATCGCCTGGAACTCGCCGATCAGCTTCAGCTCGACCTGGTGCGGCGTGCCGAAAAGGCTGAGGCTGATGCGCTGGCCGTCATGCCTGGTCTCGCGGCCGATCAACCTGAGATCGGCCGCCGCGTCTTTGCCATAGGCGACAACCTTGCCGCCGCGCTCCGCCGTCAGCGCCTTGAAATGCGCGAATTCCGGGCTGTCGGCATTGAGCACGGCGGTGCCGCCGGGCGCGAGCAGCGCGCCGAACAGGCGCCCTTTCGCGGCGCGGTACGTTGCCATGTCGCCGTGGTAGTCGAGATGGTCGCGCGTCAGGTTGGTGAAGGCGGCGGCGGCGAATTCGATGCCGTCGAGCCGGAACTGCGCGAGCCCGTGGCTCGACGCCTCGATTGCGGCGCAATCGACGCCGCGCCCGGCGAGTTCGGAGAGGGTCCGGTGCAGCGCAACCGGGTCGGGCGTCGTCAGCGCGCCGGGATGGCGTTCCCCGCCCGTCACCCAGCCCAGCGTGCCGAGACTTGCGGATTTGCGGCCCAGCGCCTGCCAAATCTCGCGCGTGAAATGCGCGACCGAGGTCTTGCCGTTGGTGCCGGTGACCCCGGCGATGGTCGCCGGCCGGCGCGGATAAAATCGCGACGCCATCAGCGCCAGCCGCCGTTGCGGGTTGGGGTCGGTGAAGATGGCGACCCGCCGCCGCGCCTCGTCGTCAAGCGCGAGAGCGGCCGGGTCGTCGGTCAGGATCGCGACGGCGCCCTTCGCGACCGCCTCGCCGGCAAAGCGGCGGCCGTCGGTCGCCACGCCTTTCAGCGCGGCAAACAGAAAGCCCGGGCGGACCTGGCGGGAATCGGCGGTAAGTCCGGCGATCTCCGGATCGGTGAGCGGCGCGACCCCGTGGTCTGGAGAAGCAGCCGTGGGGGCGGCGTCGGGACCGAGCAGCTCATTCGTATTCAAGCTTCTTGCCTATGAGGTTCTCGATCTGCAGCCCCTGTTTGATCTCGGGCGAATCTTCGTCTTGCGGCGCGACCCCGAGCAGCGGTGCGATGCGCTCGATGATGCGGCTGGTCGCCGGGACAACGGTCCAGCCGGCCGTCGCATAGCCATGGCTTTCCTTGTTGCCGTGCGGTTCGTCCACCATCGTGAAGATCGCATATTGCGGCTTGTTTATCGGGAACGCCCCCATAAACGACGACACGAGCTTTTTCTCTTCGTAATGCCCGTGCAAATTTTTTTCGGCCGTGCCGGTCTTGCCGCCGACCACGTAACCTTGTGCCTCGGCCTGCTTGGCCGTGCCGCTCTCGACGACCAGCCGGAACAATTTTCGCATCTGCTCCGAGGTCTTGGACGAAATTACGCGGACCCCGGGCACGTCCTCGCCGTCGGGCACCTTGAGCATGGTCGGCGGCCGCAGAATGCCGCCATTCACGATCGCCGCGGTCGCGGTGATCATGTGCAGCGGCGTCACCGCGATGCCGTGGCCGAAGGCGATGGTCATCACGTTGACCGGCCGCCAGATCGCCGGGTAATGCGGTCTGGCGATCTCGTCGGGCGAGAACTGCATCTTGGGTACCGGGCTCAGCAAGCCGAGTTTGGCGAGAAACGACTTCTGCCGCTCCGCGCCGGCGGCCATCGCCATGCGGGCCGACCCGATATTCGACGAATAGGCAAAGATTTCCGGCACGCTCAGCGGGCGGTGCTTGCCGTGATAGTCCTCGATCGTGAACCGGCCGATCTTGATCCCCGAGGTCGCGTCAAACACCGAATTCATCGTCGCGACGCCGCTGTCGAGCGCCATCGCGGTGTTGAAGATCTTGAACACCGAGCCGAGTTCGTATTCGCCCGAGGTGATCTTGTTGAAAATCTCCTGCTTATCGAGTTCGGTTTCGTTCTTGGGGTTGGTCGAAGGCGGGTGGTTCGGGTCGAAATCCGGCAGCGAGGCCATCGCCACGATCTCGCCGGTGTTGACGTTCATGATGATGCCGGCGGCGCCCTTGGCGTCGAACTGATCGATCACCTTCTGCAGCTCGTCCTTGAGGACGAACTGGACGCGGGCGTCGAGCGCCATGGTGATCGGCTCGGCGCCGCCGCGGATCGTCTTGTTGAGGCCGCGCTCGACCCCGGCTTCGCCGATATTGTCGATGTTGCAATAACCCACCGTATGGGCCACCAGGTCGCCGAGCGGATAGATGCGCCGCTCGGCGGGGCTGAACTCGATCCCCGGAATGCCCAGACTGTTGACCGCGTATTCCTGGTCCGGGGTTATCGAGCGCTTCAGATAGGCGAAGCTGCGGCCCGAGGCGAGCTTGTCACGGATTTCGCCGAGCGACAGGTCGGGCAGTGCCGTGCTGATCCGCAGCGCCGCCTCGTCCGGCCGCTCGCCCGACTGCAGCAGCGCCTTCGAATCGACGTAGAGCGCCGGGCTGTCGAGATTGGTCGCCAGCAGCGTGCCGTTACGGTCGACGATATCGGCGCGCGGCGCCAGCGGCGGGATGACGAGCCGGCTGCGCGCGACCCGCGGATCGGAGGCCGCGCCGCCGATCTCGACCACATCGACGAGCCGCCCGATCACCACGAGGAAGATCAGCGCGAAGAAACAGGTCGCCAGCAGCAAGCGTGTCCGGGTCGAACTCGAGCAGTGCGGCAGCTGCCGGGTCGGCCACCACCGGCGCGCAAGGCGGCGGCTTGAAATGCCGCGGCCGGCACGGATTGTCGTCGAGGCGCTGGGCCGACAGCATCAGCGGTTCCCCGCGACCTGGG
This sequence comes from uncultured Alphaproteobacteria bacterium, assembly GCA_963712835.1. Classification (GTDB taxonomy): domain Bacteria; phylum Pseudomonadota; class Alphaproteobacteria; order ATCC43930; family CGMCC-115725; genus DATARH01. The sequence continues at coordinate 109,061 of CAVQJJ010000010.1, forward strand.
CGAAAATGCCGTCAAGCGATGGCGGCGCGGTCGGTGCGGCGACCGGGGCGGGCTGGGGGCGCGGGGCCGGGGCCGCCGCCGGCCCCGTCGCCGCATGCGCGATGGAAATCAGCGACAGCGGCTCTGCCGGCGCATGCGTCGCGCCTGGGGTCGGAGCCGATACGACCGGTGTACGGACAGCCGCTTGCGGCGCCGGGCTTGCCGCCGCGATTTGCGTGGGCGCCGGCGCGTCGATCGGAATGGATGTGACCGTAGGCGCTGGGGCAGGAGCCAAAACCTCGGCGACCGCCGGTGGCGCCGGTTCTTGCGGCGGCGGTGCGGGCCGCAGCGGAATGCCATCGAGGTTGCTCACCACCTGCTTCGGCGACATCGGTGCGAGATGGACATAGCGGTTGTTGAGATCGGCCAGCAGCTCGGGCTGGTTGAGAAAGGTCCAGTCCGCCCTCAGGTCGTGGATTTTCTTCTGGTCCTCGGTGGTCTTGCGGCGCATCTGCGTCAGCTGGTCGTCGAGGCCCTGCACCGTCTGCTTGACGAGAAAATTGGTCGCCCCCGTCGCGATGACGAGGAGGAACCAGAACGCGCCGCCGAGCCGGCTCATCGTCCGGCCGCCTGAAGCGGCGCGGCGGCGGTGCGCCCGGCCGCGCGCAGCCGCGCCGAGCGGGCACGCGGGTTGCGGGCGATTTCCTCGGCGCTCGGCCGCACCGGGCGGCGGTGCAGCAAGGTAAAGCTCGGCGTCGGCCCGCCCGGCCTCGGCGGCAAATGACGCGAGCCGCGCAATGTCTCGCTGCGCTGGCGCAGGAACGCCTTGACGCGCGCATCGTCGAGCGAGTGGAACGACACGACCGCCAGCCGCCCGCCCGGCATCAGCAGCCGCTCGGCTGCGGCAAGCCCGCGATCAAGCTCGCCGAGCTCGTCATTGACCGCGATGCGCAGCGCCTGGAACGTGCGCGTCGCCGGGTCCAGGCCAGGCTCGCGTTTTGGAATCGCCGCGCGCACGATCTCGGCGAGCTCCGCGGTGGTGGCGAGCGGCCGCCGGTGCTGCGCGGCGGCAATCGCCCGCGCGATGCGCCGTGCGAAACGTTCCTCGCCCAGCGTCTGGATCAGCGCCGCCAGCTCCCGCTCCGGCAGCCGCGCGATGAGGTCGGCGGCGGTCTCGCCCTCGCGGCTCATCCGCATGTCGAGCGGGCCATCCTGGCGAAACGAAAAGCCGCGCGCGCCCTGGTCGAGCTGCATCGACGACACGCCGAGGTCGAAGGCGATGCCGGCGATCGGCCCCGGCGCGAACGGCCCGATCAACCGCTCCATATCGCCGAACGGGCCGGCGATCAGCGTCAGCCGCCCGCCATGTTTTGCGGCAAGCGCCTGACCGCGCGCGACCGCGTCGGGGTCGCGGTCGATGCCGAACACCCGGCAGCGCGCCGCGCCGAGGATGGCGTCGCTATAGCCGCCGGCGCCGAAAGTGGCGTCGATATAGGTGGCGTCGTCGCGCGGCGCGAGCGCGCCCAGCACCGCGTCGATCAGCACCGGAATATGCGGCTGCGCGGGCGTGTTCATGCGTCTACCGGGGTCCGCCGGAGGGCGGCAGGGTCATGCCGGCGCGGCGCGAGCGCTCGCGCGCCTCGGCTTTGTGTCGGTTGAAGCGGCCTGGCTCCCACAGCTGGAACATCGTTCCGAGCCCGACAAACGTCACTTCGTCGGCGATATGGGCGTGGTCCTTGATCTCGTCGGGCAGGACGATTCGTCCTTCGCCGTCGATCTGCAAGGAACGCGACTCGGCGAATACCAAGGAAAGATCGTCTCTTCTGTCCGAATATTGATCGAGGGTGTTGAGACCCTCCATCATTTCCAGCAGGTGATCGCTGCCGGTGCCGTCGATCGCTTCGTATTTGAAGGAAGGGATCAGCACCACCTGGTTGGGATGGCGATGCGTGGCGAGGGTGGAGCGAAAGGTCGCCGGCACAGAAACACGCCCCTTGCGGTCGACCTTGTTCACGAAAGTGGACAGAAACAGTTCCACTCACTTCCCCCAACGCTCACCCAAGTCCGTCCGGCAAGGGGTTGGCCCGGTTGCACCGACGAGTTCCCCCCTACGTCAGTGCTCGTCTTGGGTGATTATGGGATAGCATGGGATAGAGTGGGTCGTCAAGTTGCCATTCCAATAAAAACGATCTTTACACTCTGATTCAAAATGTTCGATGCAAAATCGTAAGTCGGACACATCATGTAGTCTAGGCTAGTACTGGATCAATGCTTGTTCTCAATTTGTTCACCAGAGGTTGAACGCCATAACGCTTCGCGCTCGGCCGGTTGCCGCCGAAAAATTTCGGGTTTAGAAGCGCGGCATGACTGATCGCGACGCCGTATCCGACCATCTGCGTGAAAAAGCCCGCACCCGAACGCGCGCACGGCGCGGGCATCAGGGCGGCGGCCATTGGCATGGCGAGCGGCGCTCGACGGCCGTCGTCTGCCGCGCCTGCGGAGCGTGCGTGCCGCGGCGTCTCGACCCGCAATCCTGCCCCGATCGCGGCGCCGGCACATGAACTCGAAGTCTCTGATCGAGGCGGAATTCACCTGGACGCGGCTCGTCCCGGAGTTGTCGATCACCGATCTGCAGACAAGCCTACTGTTTTGGCGCGATCTGTGTGGGGTTTGCCGTGGTTTTCGATCGCCCCGAGGAGGGTTTCGCCTATCTCGACCGGGATGGGGCGCAGCTCATGCTGGATCAACGCGGCCTGACCCGGGATTGGCAAACCGGGCCGATGGAATTCCCGTATGGTCGCGGCGTGAATTTCCAGGTGCGCGTTCCTTCGCTCGAACCGATCTTGGCCACGCTCGCCGGCGCGGATTGGCCGCTTTTCCTGGCGCCGGAAGAAAAATGGTATCGCACTGGCTCAATCGAGACCGGCGTTCGTCAATTCCTGGTGCAAGACCCTGATGGGTATCTCGTGCGCTTCTCGGTGTGGCTTGGCGAGCGGCCAATTTAAGGCCAGACGGTCTGTAAGCCGGGTTCTGTCCCGTTTGCCAAGTTTCCCTGGAAACGGGGATGGCCATTCATCTGGGACGTCCGTTGCCGAACGCCTCGCGCGACCGACCCGAGCGGCGGCGCGAAAGCTCGCCCGGCACGGGGGTGAACCCGTGCCTGCCGCTCCTACTTGGTCTTGCTCCCGGTGGGGTTTTCCCTGCCGTCCCCATCGCTGGCGACGCGGTGCGCTCTTACCGCACCATTTCACCCTTGCCGCCCATGCGATCCCATACGAGACCGCCTGGGCTCGGCGGTATGTTTTCTGTGGCACTGTCCCTGGGGTCGCCCCCGCCGGCCGTTAACCGGCACCGTGCTTTCCGTGGAGCCCGGACTTTCCTCCCTCACATTGCTGCAAGAGCGGCCATCCGACCGTCTGGCAGTGGGATGATATGGGCCAGTCGGCGATCGAAGTCAAAAATGGTTGCCCACGCGACCCATCCCGGCGAAGACCGGGACCCATTGGAGCCGCAGCTCGAAACGACGAGGCATGGCTCCGGCCCTCATTGCGGGGCCAAGCCGTACCTCCACTGACCCGTCGGAAAATTGCCGCCGGCCCTTGATTCCGGAACATTACATGAACATATGGGGCTGCGATAAGACATGTGATCGACATGCGGCACGCGCTGACAGGTATGAGGGCAAGGACGGCAGGCTGGCTCCGACGCCTGCTGCGCTGCCTGATCGGACACGTTTCGCCGCCTGTTAAAATCGCGATAACAGGCGGAAAACAGGCGGTGAGCCGCCTGTTTTCCGCGACGCTCATGTCAGGACACGCCCGGCTCGTACCGGCCGCCGATGAACGGCCGGCTTATCCCGTGCTTCGGCAGCTCCCACACCCCGGCGCCGCCGGGGTTGAGATCGGCGCTGATATTGGCGTCGATCAGGTACGGCCTGCCGCTGGCGATCGCCGTTTGAATCGCGCCGCCGAGATCGCCGGCGCGGTCGATCCGCACCCCCTCGACCCCGCACGAGCGCGCGAGCGCGGCGAAATCCGGGTTGTACGGCTGGCCGGTCTCGGGGTGGTGGAAATCGGTCGCCAGCACGCGGCCGTCGAGATAGCCGCGCTGCAGCCCGCGGATCGAGGCGTAGGAATAATTGTTCCACACCACCCAAACGGCGGGGATGCCGTATTCGACCGCGGTGCCGAGCACGTTCGCGTGCATGAAGAACGCGCCGTCGCCGCACACCGAGACGCACGGCCGGTCAGGCGCGGCGAGCTTCGCCCCGAGCACCCCGGCGACGCCGAACCCCATCGGCCCGAACCCCATGCAGCCGATCAGCGAGGTGGGGCCCTTCGGCTTGCAGAACTGCAGAAGCCAGTTGTGGTGGACGCCGATATCGCTGACGAGGATCGCGTCCTCGGGCAGCGCCTTGTCGATTTCGTGCGCGGCGCGCTGCGGGTTGATCGGCGTCGCGTCGTCGACATAACCCGCCGCCGTCGCCGCGTCCCATTCCTTGCGCCAGCCGTCGATCCTGGCGAGCCAGGCCTGCCGCGCCGGGGTCGTCTGCGGCGCTTTGCGGGCGTCGATCTCGGCCAGGAGTTGGCGCAGGAAGGTGCGCACATCGGCCATCAGCCCAAGCGCCACCGGATAGTTGCGGCCGATCTCGTCGGGATCGATATCGATATAGATAAGCTTGGTCGGCGGGATCGTGAAAGAATAGCCCTGGATCCACGACGACGAGGTGCGGTCGTCGAACCGTACGCCCAGCGCCAGCAGTACATCCAACTCGCGCATCGCGGCGTTGGCCTGGTAGAGCCCGCCGCGCGAGACGAGGCCGAGCGACAACGCATGGTGCGTGTCGATCGCGCCGAGCCCGCTCGCCGACGCGCCGACGGGAATGTTCAGCCGCTCGGCGAGGCGCAGCAATTCCGCCGCCGCGCCGCCGTAGCGCACGCCCTGGCCGACGATGATCGCCGGCCGCTCGGCGGCGATCAGCATCTCCGCCGCCTTGGCGACGCCCTCCGGGTCGGCGCCGCAGCGCGACGAGATGTTGGCGCTCCACTCGCGCGGGTCGGGCACCTCGGCCGCCGCGTCTTCCTTGAAGATATCGAACGGCACGTCGAGCACCACCGGCCCCGGCCGCCCGGTGACCATGGTCTTCCACGCCTGACGCACCATCAGCGGCATCTGCTCGCCGCGCGTCGGCTGAAACACCCGCTTGCACATCGGCCGCACGGTGGAGGGGAAATCGGCCTGGTATTGGCGGTAAAGCTCCTGGAACGCGCCGCGGCCGAATTGCGTCGTCGGGATGTTGCCGGTGACGGCGAGAAACGGCACCGAGTCGAGATAGGCGTTGGCGAGCGCGATCGGCAAATTGACCGAGCCGGGGCCGCAGCTGGTGAAGGTCGCGGTTGGTTGGCCCGAGACGCGGTAATAGACGTCGGCCATAAAGCCCGATACCGTCTCGTGCCGCGACGAGATCGTCTTTATCTCGTCGGCGCGTTCGTAGAGCGCGTCGATCAGGCCGATATTGCCGTGGCCGCACAGGCCGAACGCGTACGGCACGTTCTCGCGGATCAGGTAATCGACGATGACCTGTCCGCCATTCAGCATCTGGTTGCCGCGCGCCATGCTCTGCCTCCGCTGTTCTCAGCCGGCCGCGCTGCGCTGGACGAGGGCCACGAAACGGCGCACCGCGGCGGAAATTTCGTCCCGTCGGTAGGCCAGGTTGAGGGGCGCGGTCAACTGCGCGGACTTTTCGATCGGGCGATAGACGACGCCCTCGGCCTCCAGCCGGCTCATCGACGCCGGCACCACGGTGACCCCGAGCCCCGCGGCGACGAGGCTCAAGGTCGACAGCATGCGCGGCGCTTCCTGGCCGATTTTCGGGCTGAACCCGGCGCGGTCGCAGGCGGCGATGATCGCGTCGTGCAGCCCTGGCCCGACCGGCCGCCGATAGAGGATGAAGGTCTCGCCGGCGAGTGCCGCCAGCGGCAACATATCGCTTGCGCCCGAGAGCGCGTGTCCGCTCGGCAGCGCCGCGACCATTGGCTCTTCGAGCAACGGCCGTACAAAGAGATCGGCGCTCTCGCCCACCGGCGAGCGGACAAAGGCGGCGTCGATCGCCTGGGCGCGCAGCGCCTCGACCAGTTCGGTGGTGCCGCTTTCCTCGAGCGCCAGCGCGACCAGCGGATGCGCCTCGCGGAACGCGCGGATCGCGCGCGGCACAAACGGGTGGAACGAGGCCGAGCTGGTGAAGCCGATGCCGATCCGCCCGGCCTCGCCCTGTGCGGCGCGCCGTGTGGCGGCGACCGCCTCGTCGACGCGCGCCAGGATCGCCCGCGCCTCGTCGTACAGCGCCCGCCCCGCCGGGGTCAGCTCGACGCCGCGCGGCTTCCTGCGGAAAAGCTGCGCGTCGAGCTCGCGCTCCAGCGCCTGGATTTGCTGCGACAGCGGCGGCTGCTGAATGCCGAGCCGCTCGGCCGCGCGAGTAACATGGCCTTCCTTGGCGACCGCGACGAAATAGCGGAGATGACGCAGTTCCATATGTGTATGATATCAAAAAATGGTCTCTCATATATTAGACAATCAGTCGCAAACTCACCAATGTTCCATCCCGGTGAAGGCCGGAACCCATTATCTCCGCTTCTCGCACGGCTGATAGATGGGCCCCGGCCTGCGCCGGGGTGGTGCTCTTTGCGGAAGAGGTGCGGCATGGCATCCGAAGCGAAATTGCTGATGGCGCAATTCCTCGAATGGATCGAGGCGAGGCCGCGCCGTGTCGCCGAGGTACGTGCGGCGTGGAGCAGCACCTGTCCGCTGAACTGCGCCTGGGAAGACGCGCTCGCCGGCGATATGGTGGCCTTGAGCCGCGACGGCGATGTCGTCTTGACCCCGCTCGGCCGCGCGCGCTTGGAGTGCGAGCCATGACCGTGTCTGTCCACGACGACCTGATCCGCGACCAGTTCACCCGCCAGTCGCAGGTGTTCAACGCCGCCGCGCCAATCGCCAACGAGGATCAGCTCAAGCTGATCGTCGATGCCGCCTCGCCCGGCCCGGACGACACGGTGCTCGACGTCGCCTGCGGCGGCGGCCTCGTCGCGCGCGCCTTCGCGCCGCGCGCCCGCCATGCGACCGGCATCGACGTGACCCCGGCGATGCTCGACACGGCGCGCCAGGCGGCGACCGACAAGGGCCTCAAGAACGTCACCTGGGATCGGGGCGACGTGACCACGCTCCCCTATGCCGATGGCGCCTTCACGATCGTCGCGACGCGCTTCTCGTTCCACCATTTCCTCGACCCGCTCGCGGTGCTGAAGGAGATGGTGCGGGTCTGCGCGCCGGGCGGGCGCATTGTCGTCGCCGACAGCTGCCCCTCGGAGGACAAGGAAAAGGCTGCCGCCTTCAACCGTCTCGAATTGCTGCGCGATCCCTCTCACACCCGCGCCCTGCCGCTCAGCGAAATGAAGCGCCATTTCGCCGCCGCCGGGCTCGGCGAGCCGAGCGTCGCCTTCAGCGAAACCCGCGATACGGTGAGCAACCTGCTGGCGCGCTCCTACCCCAATCCCGGCGACGACACGAAGATTGTCGCGATGTTCCGCGCCTCGGCCAGCGACGACAGCCTCGGCATCCCCATCCGCATCGCCAAGGTCCATGGCGGCGAGGCGATCCATTACGCCTATCCCGTGGCGATCTGTGCCGCTACGCGGCCTTGATCGGGTCGCCGGGAAGGTTATCGTAGCCGCCAATCCCTCAGCCCCTGGAGACCGCCCGTGAGCGTCACCGGTAACGACACCCTGAAAGCCCGCCGCACCCTCAATGTCGAGGGCAAGGCCTATGATTATTTCGATATCGGCGTCGCGGCGCAGGCCGCCGGCCTCGGCGACGTGTCGCGCCTGCCGTTTTCGCTGAAGGTGCTGCTGGAAAATCTGGTGCGCTTGGAAAACGGCCGCACTGTCACGGTCGACGACATCAAGGCGCTCGGTGCCTGGCTCAAGGACAAGACCTCCGATCGCGAGATCGCGTTCCGCCCGGCGCGCGTCTTGATGCAGGATTTGACCGGCGTCCCGGCAGTGGTCGACCTCGCGGCGATGCGCCAAGCGATGGTCGATCTCGGCGGCGACCCGAAAAAGATCAACCCGCTGTCGCCGGTCGACCTCGTGATCGACCATTCGGTGCAGATCGACGAATTCGCCACCCCCAAGGCTTTCGCTGACAACGTCAAGATCGAGTTCGAGCGCAACGGCGAGCGCTATCGCTTCCTCAGCTGGGGCCAGCAGGCCTTCGAGAATTTCCGCCTCGTGCCGCCGGGCACCGGCATTTGCCATCAGGTGAACCTCGAATATCTGGCGCAGGTGGTGTGGACCACCCCCGAGGCTGGCCGGACCATCGCTTATCCCGATACCCTGGTCGGCACCGACAGCCACACGACGATGGTCAACGGGCTTTCCGTGCTCGGTTGGGGCGTTGGCGGCATCGAGGCCGAGGCGGCGATGCTTGGCCAACCGATCTCGATGCTGATCCCCGAGGTCGTCGGCATGAAGCTGATCGGCAAATTGCGCGAGGGCGCGACCGCGACCGACCTCGTCCTGACCGTGACGCAGATGCTGCGCCGGCGCGGCGTCGTCGGGCGGTTTGTCGAGTTCTTCGGCCCTGGTATCGCCGAACTGGCGCTCGCCGACCGCGCGACGATCGGCAACATGGCGCCGGAATACGGCGCGACTTGCGGCTTCTTCCCGGTCGATGCCGAGACCATCCGCTACCTGACGCTCAGCGCGCGCGATCCGTCGCGGGTCAAGCTGGTCGAGGCTTACGCCAAGGCGCAGGGCCTGTGGGCCGACGCCTCGACCCCCGACCCGGTCTTCACCGACACGCTGGAGCTCGACCTGTCGACGGTCGAGCCGTCGCTTGCCGGCCCGCGCCGGCCGCAAGACCGCGTGGCGCTCAGCGACACCGGCAAGACCTTCGACACCGAGCTGCCGCGCCTTGCGCCCGGCGTGACGTCAGCCCGCTCGCAGCAGGTGCCCGGCGCCGATTACGCGCTGCATGACGGCGATGTGGTGATCGCCGCGATCACCTCGTGCACCAACACCTCGAACCCGAGCGTCATGCTCGCCGCCGGGCTCGTCGCCAAGAAGGCCGTCGAGAAGGGCTTGAAGGTCAAGCCCTGGGTCAAGACCAGCCTCGCGCCGGGCAGCCAGGTGGTGAGCGACTATTACGCCGCCGCGGGCTTGCAGGATTATCTCGACAAACTTGGCTTCAACTTGGTCGGCTACGGCTGTACCACCTGCATCGGCAATTCCGGGCCGCTCCCCGAGCCGATCGCCGAGGCGATCGACGAGGGCGATCTCGCGGTCGCCGCGGTGCTGTCGGGCAACCGCAATTTCGAGGGCCGTATTCACGCGCTGGTGCGGGCCAACTGGCTCGCCTCACCGCCGCTCGTCGTCGCTTATGCGCTCGCCGGCACGGTTCGCACCAACCTCGCGAGTGACCCGCTGGGTGAAGGTACCGACGGCAAGCCCGTTTATCTCCGCGACATCTGGCCGACCAACCAGGAGGTCGCCGACACGGTGCGCGCCGCGGTCAAGCGCGACAGCTTCAAGAGCCGTTACGGCAACGTCTTCGAAGGGCCGCCGCAATGGCGCGCCGTCACCGCCCCGGCCGGCATGACCTACGATTTCGAGGACCGCTCGACCTATCTCGCACTGCCGCCCTATTTCGAGAACATGCCGAAGGAGCCGGGGCCGCTCTCCGACGTGACCGGCGCGCGCGAGCTGGCGATTTTCGGCGACAGCATCACCACGGACCACATCTCGCCCGCCGGCAGCATCAAGGTCGAGAGCCCGGGCGGCGAATATCTCATCAGCTATCAGGTGCGCCCGACCGACTTCAACACCTACGGCGCGCGCCGCGGCAACCACAACATGATGATGCGCGGCACCTTCGCCAACATCCGCATCAGGAACGAGATGGTGCCCGGGGTCGAGGGCGGCATGACCAAGCTGCAGCCCGACGGCACGGTGATGGCGATCTACGACGCGGCGATGGAATACAAGAAGCGCGGCGTGCCTCTCGTCATCTTCGGCGGCAAGGAGTACGGCACCGGCTCGTCGCGCGACTGGGCGGCGAAAGGCACGCTGCTGCTTGGCGTCAAGGCGGTGATCGTCGAGAGCTTCGAGCGCATCCACCGCTCGAACCTCGTCGGCATGGGCGTTTTGCCGCTCACCTTCAAGGACGGCTCCACGCGCCAGACATTGAAGCTCGACGGCACGGAGGTGCTCGACGTTACCGGTGTCAAGGACGGCATCAAACCGCGCATGGATGTAACTCTCACGATCCACCGCGCCAACGGCAGCACGGACACCGTGCCGCTGACCTGCCGCATCGACACGCTCGACGAGGTCGAATACTTCCGCCACGGCGGCATCCTGCAATACGTGCTGCGCGGATTGCTGAAGGCGGCTTGATACAAGGCGTCATTGCG
>CAVQJJ010000011.1:0-741647 GCA_963712835.1 uncultured Alphaproteobacteria bacterium
ATTGGGGATTTCAAAAGAAGAAGAACTCAAACCGAACGAACTCGTTAAGTCGATCGAGCGTTTGTACAAGCAATCTGCCTTCAAGAGCGGTGCGACGACACACTGTCGGCCAGGAGATCCCCAAGAGTGGTACTACAACACCGTAAATCAAATCCGGACATTGAGCTGGTCGGCGGAAAACGTGACTGGTCAGTACGCATTGACGCTCGCGCTTTGTCTTATTCGGAAGGGTTGCAATACGCATGAGACTCTTGAAGACGACGCCCCCAGCACCTCGCGCGCGATCGGGTTTTTCTTTGGACAAAAGATTTTACGTTGGCTAGCCGAAAACTGCAACTGGCTCAGCTAGCAAGAAGCGTCTGTCAAAGGCTGTAGGACGATGATGAGCGAGCGCATTGCTATTAAGGCAAGAGTTGGCTCCCGCGCGAACGCAAGCGCGCATTTGAAGCGGCCGGGCGATGCGGTCATCGTGGATCGGCAAGGCTTGCGTTGGTTGGTTCTGTCTTGTCCTTGCGGGTGCGGCGCCGAATTGCCGGTAAATCTTGACCGGCGTGCCGGTCCGGCCTGGCGCCTATACGAAACGCCCAAGGGAACGAGCGTCTACCCATCGGTGTGGCGCGATACTGACTGCAAGAGCCATTTCATCATATGGCGCGATATTATTCTGTTGTTCGGAGCGGGACCGAACGAGCTCTGGACCGACGAACTCCAGTCGGACGAGGATGACCTCCTCGAACGTGTGCTTGAAACCCTGTCCGAGCGGGAGCAATCAGCCGAAGAAATATCCGATCAAATCGCCGGGAGTGTGCCCTGGGATGTTTTGTGGTGTTGTCGAAAGCTCTGCGTAATGGGTACGGCGGTCGAAGGACGCGAGTTGACGAAGGGGTTTTTCCGGCGGCGTTGAACAATTAGGCGGCGGTTCGCCCAGGTGCCGCGGGGGCGGCAGGAATGGTCTGTGAGCGGCCAACATGCGCGGCGAGCAGCAGAACAGAGCTTGCTGTAGGTACGCCAAGGTACGCTTCTCTCCGGCACGCCATCTAATCTGCTTGGTGCGGCTCGTGAACCGGCGCTCGATCGTCATCCGGGCCGGTCACCGGTCGTCCTAACAATGGCGCCAGCATTTTTTGCAAGCCGGCGACCAGGTGGTTGGTCTCGCGGGCGCGTTCGGTCAGTCTTTGATCTGATCGTCCTTGGTGCGGACTTGACTGCGGAGAAATTCGTTCTCCTCTTCCACGTGCGTAACGTACCGCGACAGCATCTCGTCGTTGGCCGCGACCTGTCGCGGCTCGTCGCGACCTGTCGCTGGTTGTCGCAGCTCTTGCGGGTTCCATGTTCCTCGGGAACGGTTGTCGCGGCAAGCCGCGACAGGTCGCGACCGGCCGTGGCTTGTCGCACCTCCTCGATATAAGCGATGTGCCGCATCACTGAAGCGGGCGAAATCAGGTATTTCTCGCCATAGGCCGTCTCGATGCGACGCGCGTCGAGGTGACCCTTGGCACAATAGCGTTGGATGGAGCGGAGCGTGCGCGGGAGACCGGCACGCTCGTAGAGAGCGGCGGCCTCATCGATCGACAAGGTATAGTCGGTGTCGCTGCTTGCCGCGGCATGTCGCGGCTGGTCGTCGCCCATTACCGTTGATAATAACGCGGCTCGTCGCACCTCTCGCCGGTTATCCCCACGCAGGGACTTAGAGCAGCACTACTCCCGTAGCGGGGTCGGCAACGTCGCGAGCTGACGCTCGGCATAGGCTTTAATTGCTTCCAGGTCGCGGATCAGGAAACTGGCGTCTTGAATGATGTCGAGTGCCAATTCACGTGCGATGGCATCGACCGCTTGGGGTGGATCTCCACAAGGCGGAACAGGTCGAGCAGGGTTCGCCGTTGGATCAAGGTCATGGCAGACAATGACGTGCGCCCGCGTACGGCGGGAGCCAATCGAATGCTCCCGCACCGCGCTGATGTCGGCTTTGGTCGGGCTGCCTTCGCCCATATCGCGCTCTCACGATGTCAGGAAGTTGAACGGGGGATAACCGACACGCTGCCAATCCTCGGTCAGCATGTGTCCCGATGGCGGGAGCGGTTTCTCGGGGGAAGCGAACACCGGGAACGTCTTGAATCAGAAGAACCTGGCAGCTGCTCCTCGCGTCATGCGGTCCAGAAGTCTCATCATCGACGAACGCGCCGAATTGTCGTGATGAACGGGACATAGAAATTCGGGGAATCCAAAATGCGAACGGTGAATACCCTGCTCTTCGATCGCGAGGTAAACGTGAACTTCTTGAAAATGGATGAGCGCACGAAGTCGGACATATCGAGCGGTTCGGTGCCGCAATCGGCCTCGATGCCCAGACAGAAGAAATAGGCATTACCGCGATTGTCGCGCCGAGCGATGCCGAACGGCGGGCCGTCCGCGGCGATCGAGACGGCCGCGCCGTCAAAGGGGACCGGGATGCTGTAGGGCTTGGGGGAGTGTCTTGTCTGCGCGGGCAGGCTTTCGCTTCCAAGGATGTCGCTCCACGTGATCAGCCGCAGGCCGTGGTCGCGCGCGCCCAATTCGAACGACGCCAATATCTGGCACACCATCAGTTCGTGCGCGAAGCTCGCCGGGGGACGCGTGCGCTGGGGAAGCGCGCCGCCGTGCTGCTGCAAGAGCTGAGCGCCGCGCTGATCAAGTTCGTAGATCAGCCGCCGACGGTTGGCGTCGGCATTGGCGCGCTGTTGCGGCGGACGATTGAGGAACAGATTGGGCTCTCTCGGGAGAACGTTGAGCCGGTGGATCAGATGTTTGAAATTTCCGCCGACGAACGCATGGATGTAATCCGCGGGCAAGTAACGGTAGCGCGCGAGCGCAGAAAAATCGCGATGTCGTGCGCGGACAAACACGCCGTCTTGCGAGGTGCGCGCGTGGCGACGCGCGTCCACCGTGAATTTCGCTGACAATCCCTTACATGGAGCAAGGAATAGGGAGGCGGTCGTCCTTGTTCAACGTTCGGTATGCGGCACGTTGGCTCATGCGGCGGCAAAGCGCGCGCGGCGCTGAAAAAATTTGACCTACCGCCACTCTTCGGTAGCGCCTTCAGTCTGGCTGCCGGTGTCGGCAGTAGTCGCGGCCGGTCGCGGCGTGTCGGGGGCAGCCGCGCCCGGCTGCGATGGACGATCGGTTAAGTGCCCGGCGCCGGAGGGTCGGCGTTCGGGGGATTCGGCCACGGCCACCTCCGGCTTCCCGGTCGCCGGAAACTCGGGCGCGATTGCGTTCAACTAATGTCGCGTGTTCGGCCTCGGTCATTTTCGGTAGATTTTCGAGTTGGAAAAACGGAACCGTGAGCGATACCGCCTGATCGGTGAAATTGCGGACATAACAGGCGAACTGGCTCCACTGAGGCGGTTCGCGGCTGTCCTTCTTTTGGGCGCCGATAAATTCGTGCGCCGTCTCCATCTCGCGAGCGAGCCACGTACGGTCGCTGTATCCCACGCCTCCCGCATATTTAACGGTCGTGCTCGATGCGATCGCAGAGCGCAGCTTCTGACTTGCTTGTTCCAAATGCTGGAACGCGATCACCACGCCGAGTTTGAATTGGCGAACGCGCGTCAGCAATTTCTCGAACGTGTCGTCGAAGTACGGGGCTGCTTCATCGACGATAAGGAAGGCCGGCGATCGCTCGCTCTCCGGGATACTGGCGCGCTCGAAGGCCGCCGCCATTGTGCGAGCGACCATGTATCGGCCGAACGTAGCCGACGCTTCTTTCAAAAGATTTTCGCTGGTATTTACGAGAATAATCGACCCCTTGTTCAGCTCGGCGAACATGTCGACCATGTTGATCGTCGAAAACATACGCTGAAATGCCGGGACCTTGATGACGCCGTAAACGCGTTGGGCGATTTGATCCCGACGCGCTTCTGATGTTCCGCGGGAATAGTATTGCGTTTTGAAAAATGTCTGCGCCGTGGTGTCGAGGCGCTCGATCGCTTGCTTGAATTTCGGCGCGGCGCCTTCGTAGCCAGTTTTAGGGTTATCCTCTAAAAGCTCGATGGATGTTGATGCTTGCTCCTGGCATCGAAAGAAGCAGTCGGACCATAAAGGCAAACGGTGTTGCCTGCTGCGCAGTAAGGGGATTGTCCGTTGATGAAAAGACATAGTTGAAGAGCCCGACGATTTCGCTTTCGATACTTTCACGTAATGTTGCGTCGTATGCTTGAAATCGAGGGTTTGAGATATCGAACATATTGAGCGCGGGCACCGGATCCAGTTCGGGATCGATGATGACAAGCCGATCTTTGAGTTGCTGGTTGAAGATGGCGAGGCGCTGAATGCGCCGCACCATGGCGCCGGTAAATCTACGACGACAATAGCAGGCGGATTTCGATTCTGGAGATCGGCAGCGATCATGCTCTGAAGGAGCTGCGTTTTGCCCCACCCTGAACGGGGACGATGGCCGTATGTTCAAGCCTCCGCAGGTAGGGATAGTGAAAGGAATGTCGGCGTCGAAAATCGGGTTAAGTTTTGTGTCTTTGAGATAGGTCTCGACAATTTCACGCGAAGAAAGTTTGTCGACGGGCCGTTTCGATCCTCTTTGTTCTTGGCGTACTGCTTCCTCAGGGATGAAAAAAGACTGAGCTCGATAACTTCAGGATCAGATAGCGGTGCGACCATTTTTTCGATGAGCGGCCCGACATCGTGCAGAGCATCAATGAGCTTTACGGAATTGACCTTTTCGTCCGGTTCACGCTCATCGTCGAGCGGTTTCTTGGCAAAGGACGGCAGTACATTCGTGAATATCAAAGCGCTATCGACCATCTTGCGCGATAGGGCCTCTAAGAATACGGGAGCGTCTTGAATTTTTCTGACGTATTCGACCAGTGTGTCTCGATACCGGCCTAATTCGATTTGCCCGGCAATAAGCCTATTGCGAGGAGGCGCACGCACTTCCTGATTATAGAGATCGATAAATGCGCGCATCAATGGAAGGGTAATTTCATATATCGGCGTCAAACCGTCTTTTTCGCGGCAACGCTCGTCGTAGCGCTCCTTCATTCCGTAGAAAAACATCTCCCAGTCGGGGAGCGGGGAGGCGCTTTGAATGTCGGCTATATACCGCTCCAGTACCTCGGTATCGGGGTTATTACCGATGATGTTTCGCTGATGCTCGGCGAGCGCTAAAGCCTCGTGTCGTGCGGCGAGTTCCGCTTCACGCCTCTCTTCAGCCTTCTCAAAAAGACGCTGTATCGCCTGGAATATCAGGCCGATACACCCCATGAATGAGACGAAGAGGAGGATCGGCAAATATACGAGAGCTTTGATTAACTCCCACATCGCTAGAACTCTAGTGTTTCCGATTTCGGCACATCGGCGTGTTTTTTTAGCAGCGCACTAAAAGACGGAAGGATTTTGGTTTTCATGCGGTCGGCGTATTCTGCTGCGTCGCGGGCATTGTTGCATTGGCGCTTGAACGGCTGCTTGAGCAAATCAGCAATCGATGTCTGGTCGCGCTCTGCGGCGTATGTTGCAACTGCCTCGTCTTCATTTTGTTGAGCTTGTTCTCGGATAAAATCGCTCGCTTTGGTAAGATCCATTGCGTAATATCCTCGATACTGCTCTATATCTTCTCGTGAATGAGCGGGACGATCGTCCAGCACTTCTTGGGAAAAGTTGTAGTTTCGTATAATGGCGCGTTCTTCTTCTGTAAGTTCCACCGTCGTTGTAACGGTGTGATAGTGTAAATTCTGCGTTATGGTTTCGTATTTTTTAAACCAGCCCCCCGTAGGTAGTCGCTGAGTCTGCGTAACGTCTTCTTCGCCAATATCAACGGTGGCGCGCATTGTTGACCCTCCCTGCACATATTTTGAGGAGTATTTCGCCTTAGCACGCGTGAGAGTGTCAAGAAAAAAGCCGCCGGGGTGTGCACCCCCGGCGGCTCGTGCCCCTCTCGGTTAGAGAGCGGCGGCCGGACTTATGCCTCGGCGTTCGCGATTGGCCAAGTCCCAGGCATCAACCTCCGCAACAGAGAAGCCGCAGCGGCCCCGAGCGGCGCATGTGAAATGCACCCGCCTCGGAAACCAGAGCTTTTCCTCCCAACGGCGGATCGTCTCGCGTGAGACATTGAACTTCCGACAAACATCCGCGACGGTGTAGTACCCATCCATTCCGGACCCCTCCTCTGAGAGAGGCTGGCTCCAGAACCAGCAAAAGCCGGCGGCGTGATGTTACGGCGTGAGCAACGGCGATGCAATTCCTCGTCTTGCCTCACGGTGCCTCATGCGGCGAGGTATTTGCCGTCTCGCCGTTCACGCTCTCTCGCGATGTGATCTTGGAAGGTCTGTGCCATTCGTACCCTCCGTGTTGGATAGGAGAGTTTGCAGGTGCCTTTGCCAGCAAAGCAACGCTTCTCGCATCTCCGGTAGGTACGAAGCGCGGTTATACCTTGCGGCGACGCCGGGCATCGCGTGCGCTAACAAGCGTTCAATCACATGCGGGGCAATCCCGAGTTCCGCCATTCGCGTCGCTGCGGTTCTACGGAGGTCGTGGATAGTCCAGCCGGTTGTCTCCGACCGTTTGAACAACTCCCGTTTGTGCCGGCTTTCCTTGAAGCCGTGAAAAACTCGGTCCGCAATAAGCTCGCGCATGGTCGGCGTAAGCGGGATGGAGTGCGACCGCTTGCCCTTCATCACAGCCGCGGGGAACTGAACGATCTCTCCGTCGATGAACTCCGGGCGGTATTGGAGCCACTGGCCTTTGCGCTGGGCACTGAGAATGAGAAGACGGATGTAAGCGCCGAAAACGTCCTCCGGTGCGGCGTTCCACACGCGCACAAGCTCAGCATCGGTGAGGACGCGCTCGCGAGCTTGCGACGGGGGTGGCGACTTCAGCCGCGAGATAGGATTGCGGTCGATGTACTCGCGCCGATAACACCAGTTCAAGAACGCTCGCAGCCATATGAACGAGTTCATCCGCTCGGCAGGAGCCTTAATGGCGTCGAGCGCGTTGGCAAGGTCGGCCGTCTTAATGTCATCGAGCTTGCGTTTATGCAGCGCCGCGAAGCGCTTTGTCAGGAGACGCACGCAGTGCAGCTGCGAGCCCGGTCGCATGGTCGGGACGTGCACGGCCTTAAATTGCTCGAACGCTGTCCCGAACGTGGTGGGGTGACGCTCCTCATCTTTTTTCAGCCGCGCTTCGGCGAGCAGGTCACGGGCCTTCTCTCGGGCTTGCGCGAGCGACAGGTCGGGATAGCAGCCCACCTTTACGCGCCAGCGGTCGGTCGCCGTGCGGATGGTCAGCATGAAGGTCTTGCGGTGTTTGCCGACACGGACGAATAGCCCAGTCACGGCATCGTCGTTATAGTCGCGCGGACGCTCCTCGAATGAGAGCGCGCGGATTTTGAGGTCGGTGAGGTGCACGGTTCGTTCCTCTGGGCCGTAAAATTAGTGGCGTTTTAGTGGCGTGGTGGCGTTTTAGTGGCGCGGATGTTCTGGGTTTGGATACGGCACGGTGCGCATCGATGGGCAAGTGTATCAAGCTATCGGAAACAAAAACAGACATTTAATCAATAGCTTAGTGAGGCACAACGAGCCACGCTAAGGCACGATGGGGAGGGTACCTGATTATGCTGTTCAAATGCCGGCCGGAGGGGTTGCCGATCCCGGGGCGGTTTCCCGGGCCGGCGCATGCGCGCGGCAAGTGGTTCACGATCGACATCCATTGCCACCTGTTGACCGAGAAGGCCGAGCAGATGGTCGCCGATGCCGGCCTGACGATGGACTGGCAGCCGCGCCACCAGTTCGCCAACGAGCTGACGCGCGAGACCAACCGCGAGCAGGCGCGCCGCACCCGCGTGCAATTCACCTCGGTCGAGAAGCGCCTCGCCGACATGGATCTGATGGGGATCGACATCCAGGCGATTACCCCCTCGCCGGCGCAGACATTTTACAGCGTGCCGGCCGATCTCGGCATCGAGACAGCGCGCGTCATCAACGACAATATCGCGGATATTTGCGGCAGGCACCCCGACCGCTTCGTCGGGCTCGGCACGGTGCCGTTCCAGGCCCCCGAGCTGGCAGTCGCCGAGTTGGATCGGCTGCATAAATCGCTGGGGCTTAGAGGCATCGAGATCGCCACCAATGTCGCCGGCGCCGACCTCTCTGAGCCGCGCTTTCGGCCGATCTTCCAGCGCGCCGAGGAACTGGGATTGCTGCTGTTCATGCACCCGACCGGCTTCCCCGAGGCAAGTCGGTTCCGCGACCACTACTTCACCAACATCATCGGCAACCCGCTCGACACGACGGTGGCGGTGCATCACCTGATCTTTGGCGGCGTGCTGCAGGACTGCCCGAATTTGAAGCTGGTGCTGTCGCATGGTGGCGGTTTCCTGCCCGCCTATTCGGGCCGCATCGACCACGCCGCCTCGGCGCGGCCCGACACCTGCACCTGCCTCAGCCACATGCCGACGACCTATCTGAGGCGGCTCTATTTCGACACCATCGTCTACACTCACCACCAGCTGCACTATCTGGTCGAGAATTACGGCGCCGACCATGTGCTGATGGGCACCGACTACCCGGCCGATATGGGCGAGGTCGACCCGATCGGCTTTATCGAGAGCGCTGACCAGCTGGAAGACACCGAACGCGCGGCGATCTTGGGGCGAAACGCGGCACGGCTGCTGAACCTCGAAATACCGGAGAACCGCCGGTGAGACCGCCGCGAGCGCTGGCGGCGATCCTCGCCGCGGCGGCGCTGTTGCCGGTCTTGGCGCATGCGCAGGACTTGGTAGAGCGCGGCAAATACATCGCGACGATCGGCGGCTGCCTCGATTGCCATACGCCCGGCTATTTCCTTGGCAAGCCGGACATGACGCGGTATCTCGGCGGTTCCGATGTCGGGTTCAAGGTTGGCGATCTCGGCATCTTTGTCGGGCCGAATCTGACACCGGACAAGGAAACCGGGCTCGGCAGTTGGACCGATGCGCAGATCGCCGCGGCGCTGACTACCGGGGTGCGCCCCGACGGCCGCATCCTCGCGCCGATCATGCCGTGGCGTGCACTGGCGCATCTCAGCAAGCCCGATCTGGCGGCGCTCGTCGCTTATCTGCGCAGCCTGCCGCCGGTGAGCCATAAGGTGCCGGGCCCATTCGGCCCGAATGACAAGCCGCCGGTTTTCGTCATGCAGCTCGTGCCGCCGGACGGAGCGGCGGCAAAACAATGAGCGAATTTCCGAAGGAGGTGAGCGATGGCTGAAATCCTGGGGATCGGTTGCACGCACCGGCCGGTGATGCTGCGCCGGAACGAGGACTGGAGCGGCATGATGAAGGCCTCGCTCGCCGACCCCGACATGCCGGAGCACATGAAGAACCCGGCCTCGTGGCCGGAGAAGCTGCGCGCCGAATTGGGCAACGATTGGGGCGCCTCAACCGCCGCGCGCTACCGCGAGGTTTATCGCCAGCATTTTGCCGAGGCACGGCGGGCGCTCGACGACTTCAAGCCCGATGCCATCATCATGTGGGGCGACGACCAGTACGAGAACTTCAAGGAGGACATCGTTCCGCCGTTCGCGGTGCTGGCGTACGAGGATCAGGATATTCAGCCTTGGGCGCACCGCCGCTCGCCCGACAACCCGTGGAACGAGGCAGCAGACACAAAATTTCGCGTGCGCGGCCACAAGGAGGCCGGGAAATACTTGGCGTCGAAGCTGATCGAGAGTGGCATCGATGTCGGCTATGCCTATAAGCCGCTGCACCACCCGATGGGGCACGCGTTCGAAAACACCGTACTGCTGCTCGACGACGAGCGGCGCGGGTTCGACTATCCGCTGGTGCAGTTTTCGGTGAATTGCTACGGGCGCCGGGTCAACGCGGCGCGCGGCTTGCGCCTGCCGCTCAGCATGAAGGACGACATCCGCAGCCTCGACCCGCCGTCACCCAACCCGCATCGCTGCATGGAGGTCGGCGCGGCGACCGCGCGCGCCATGGCAGAGAGCCCGTGGCGCGTCGCGCTGATGGCGTCGTCGAGCTGGTCGCACTCGTTCCTCACCGAAAAGAACTGGCAGCTCTGGCCCGACCTGGCGGCCGACCGCGCGCTGTATGATGCGCTGGAGACGGGCGATTATGCCAAGTGGCATGGCTACAAGACCGACCAGATCGAGGAATCCGGCCAGCACGAGGTGCTCAACTGGTTCTGCCTGTTGGGCGCGATGGAAGCGCTCGGCCGCAAGCCCGACAAGGCGGCGTTCCTCGAATGCTGGGCCTTCGTGTCGCCGGTTGTGTTCGCGCACTACCATTAAACCAGGAGAGGAAGCCATGGCTGGTGTCGCAGACCTTCTCGAATCCGGTGAAGCGCAGCGGCTGGCGACCGGTTTCACCTTCACCGAGGGCCCGGTCTATCACCCGGACGGTTTCTGGTATTTCGTCGATGTACGCGAGTCGAAATTCTATCGCATCAAGCCGGGCGGCCCGGCTGAGCTGCTGCGCGAGAGCACCGGCGAGGGCAATGGCACGACCTTCGATCCGCAGGGTCGGTTGATCCAATGCGAGGGCGGCAACCGCCGGATGACCCGCTGGCCGGCCGACGGGAAGTTCGCGTCGCACGAAGTGCTGATGGACAATTTCGATGGCAAGCGCCTGTCACGCCCCAATGATGTCCTGTGCAAGTCGGATGGCAGCCTCTACTTCACCAATCCGGGATTGCGCATACCGCTAGAAGCACGCGAGCTCGATCCGTCGGCGATCTATCGCATCATGCCCGACGGCTCGCACCGTCATGTGGCCGATTTCGAGTACCCGAACGGGCTCACCTTCTCGCCCGACGAGCGCGTTCTTTACGTCGCGAACACACGGCACGCGGCCTACATCCACCGGCTGGAGATGGATTCAGCCGGCGCCATGGTCCGCCGCAGCATCTTCGCCGACATGTCGTCGGACGAGAAAATCGGCGTGCCGGACGGGATGAAGGTCGATGTCGAGGGCCAGGTGTGGTGCACCGGCCCCGGCGGCACCTGGGTCTTCGCGCCGGACGGCACGCGGATCGGCATTCTGAAGACGCCGGAAGTGCCGGCCAACCTCGCGTTCGGCGGGCCGGACATGAAGACGATCTTTTTCACCGCGCACACATCGGTCTACACAATGCGGGCGAAGGCGCCGGGCCTGCCGGGGCACCCGTTCAAGCGATAGCCGGCATCGCCATTGCGAGGAGCCGGAAAGTGACGAAGCAATCTCTCGCAACAACCGGCCAAGACGGAGGGAGATTGCTTCGCTCCGCTCGCAATGACGATGGTGTTGGGCCGGCGGACTGGTAGGATCGCCGGATGAAGCTGGCGATCCCCGATCTGATCTCGAACTCGTATTTCACCGCGCTCGCCGCGGCGGAGCTCGGGCATTTCGCGCGGCATGGGCTCGATGTGCAGGCCGAGTTGATCTTTCCGGTCGATCGCGCCTACGAGGTGTTGCGCGACGGTGAATACGACTTCGTCGCCGGGGCGGCGCATGGCGCGCTCGCCGCGTTCCCGGCGTGGCGCGGCTGCAAACTGTTGGGCGCGCTGGCGCAGGGCATGTACTGGTTCCTTGTGATGCGCGCCGAACTCGGCATCGCGCGCGGCGACCTCGCGGTGCTCAAAGGCAAGCGCATCGGCGCGGCGCCCTGGGTCGAGATGGGGCTGCGCCAGCTTCTGATAGAAGCGGGGCTCGACCCGGCGCGGAACGATATCACCATCGCGCCGGTACCGGGCGCGGTGGGAACAACGACCAATTTCGGGCTGACCGCGGCACAGGCCTTGGCCGACGGCAAGATCGACGGGTTCTGGGCCAACGGCATGGCCACCGAGATCGCGGTGACGAGCGGGGTGGGCAGCATCGTGCTCGACGTGCGGCGCGGCGACGGGCCGCCGGGATGCTTCGACTATACGTTCGGCGCGCTGGCGACGACCGAGCGGCTGATCGACAAGTCGCCCGAAATCGCCGCGGCGGCGCTGCGGGCGCTCGCCGATGCACAGCGCGATCTTAAGTCCGACGTCACACGGGCAATACTCGTCGGCGAAAAACGTTTTCCGCCGCGCGAGACCGGGCTCATCGCGCAGATCGTCGAGCGCGACCTGCCCTACTACGACGCGACCATCAGCGAGAAATCGATCGCTGGGGTCGCGGTTTTTGCACGCTCGCTCGGCATTCTCAACGAGAGTGTTGAATACAGCGACATAGTCGCCACTCAATTCAGCCATTTATGGACTCAACGATGAGAACCGGCGCGGAGTACCGCGAGGCTTTGCGCGACGGGCGCGTCGTCTATGTGATGGGTGAAGGGCGCGTCGATGACGTGACAACGCATCCCGCGACCCGAGGCGTGGTCGAGGAATACGTCGCCTGGCATGACCGGCACCGCGCCCCCGATTGGGCCGATATCCTGCTTCGGCCGGACGGCCAGCCGTGGGCCTTCACGGTGCCGCACGGCACAAGCGACCTGCTCGGCATGGGCCGCTCCTACGCCAAGACCTGCTTCTTGTCCGCCGGCAACATCACGCACGACCCGGCCTATGGCCACCTGATAGCGATGGGCATCAAGAACGCGGTCGCGATCCATGCCGCGACCCAGGGGGCGGGGCCGGAGCATATCGAGCGCGCCGAGGCCTATCGCGCGATGATCGCCCAGGGCGAGCGCTTCCTGACGTTTTCCAGCGGCTCGGCGCCGATCGGCTACCGGATGCGGCCCGACCCGGCGATGCGCGCCGCGGTGCGACTGGTGCGCGAAACCGACAAGGGCATCGTCGTCAGCGGGCGGGTCGGCATGCACACCAGTCCTTGTTATGCCGAGGACATTTATGTCGGCGCGCTGTGCGGGCTGCAGATCGACAGTCACCCGGCGAGCTTTGTGGTCGAAGTCGCCGCCAAGGGCGTCACGATCTTGTGCCGCAAGATCGCAGCGCGCGATCCGAACCCGTTCCTGTCGCCGCTCTCCCACCGCTTCGACGAGCTCGACGGCCAGCTTTGGCTCGATGAGGTGCTGATCCCGTGGCAGCACGTGTTCCTCACCGATGTGAACCTCGAGCCGGTGGCGCGCTGGCTGATGTGGCATCACCTTTATGGATGGGGCGCGCGGGCGGAATTCAGCCTCGGCATCGCGCTGGCGCTGGTCGACGCGATGGGGCTCAGGGAAAACGACGCCACCATCGAATACCTGATCGACCTCACCGCGAGCGTGCAGACGATCCGCGCCTGCCAGCTCGCCGCAGCGCACGAGCCGGAGCAAACCGTGATCGGCTATGCCGCGCCCAACCACGCCCATGTCATGGCGGGCGGCGTCACGCTGTTCAAGACGCGGCAGCAGATCAGCGAAATCCTGCGCATCGTCCCGGGCTCGTCGCTGGTGGTGGCGCCGAGCGATAGCGACCTCGCCGCGCCGGGGCTTGCGCTCGGGCTCGAAGAGGCGTTCGCCGGCGGCGGCTATACCGCGACGCAGCGCGCCGCGCTGCTGCAGCTGGCCTGGGACCATGTGTCGTCGGGGCTTGATGGGCGCGAGTCGGCGTTCGAGCTGCACGCCTCGGGCGGCATGCCGTCGTGGCGCGGGCGGCTGCGGCAGAGCTTCGCCGACTACAACGCGCTGGCGAACGCTGTGCTGAGGCAGCTCGATGGCGACATGCCGGCGATCGATCTAGGCGGCATTCCAGCACGGCCCATGGCGCCGCGCCGGGTCAACGCCGCGCCGTCCGCCTCAGCCGGAGACAAACGGTGAGAAGCGGCGCCGAATACAAGGCCGCGCTGTGCGACGGCCGCAAGGTCGTCATCATGGGCGGCGGCAAGATCAAAGATGTGACGACGGATCCCGCGACCGCGGCGATGGTCGAGCAGTATGCCGCCTGGTACGACCGGCACCGCGACCCCAAATGGGCCGACACACTGGTCAATCCCAGCGGCACGCCATGGGCCTTTGTGCTGCCGCGGACGGTGGAAGAGGTGGTCGCGATCGGCCGGGCGATTTCCAAGACGATTTTCCTGTCGGCCGGCAACATTACCCACACGCCGCATTACGGGCACCTGATCGCCATGGGCGTGCTGGCCGCCGCCGAGACGCGCAATGCCGGCCCTCAGCACGCGGAGAATGCCGAGGCCTATCGCCGCGAGATCGTGCGCGACCAGCGCTTCACGACGTTCTGCGGCGGCGCGGCGATCATCGGCCAGCGTCTACAGCCCAACCCGGCCGACCGGGTCTCGGTTAAGATCGTGCGCGAGACCGACAAGGGGATGATCGTCAAGGGCCGGCTCGGCATGCACACGAGCCCGGCCTATGCCGAGGAGGTCTATGTCGGGCACCTGACCGGCTTGCAGATCGACGGGCAGCCGGTCGGGTTTATCGTCCCGGTGGGCGCGGCCGGGGTGACGACGCTGTGCCGCCGGCAAGCGACGCGCGAGGCGAGCCGGTTCATGGCGCCGCTCTCCAGCCGCTATGACGAGCTCGACGGCCAGATGTGGCTCGACGATTTGTTCGTGCCGTGGGAGCGGGTGTTCGCGGTGGACCCGGCACCCGAGGCAATCCCGCGCTGGCTGCGCTGGCACCACCTCTATGGCTGGCTGGCGAAGGCCGAGTTCACCGTCGGGCTGTGTCTGGCGCTGGCCGACGCGATGGGGTTGAAGGAGCACGACGCGACGATCGAATACCTGGTCGACGCGATCGCCGAGGTGCAGACCGTGCGCTCGTGCATCGTCGCCGCCGAGCACGACCCGGATTTCACGCCGACCGGCTATTGCGTGCCCAACCATGCCCATCTTGCGGCGGGGGGCGTCGCTCTGTTCAAGGCGCGACAACGGATTTCGGAGCTGCTACGCATCATCCCAGGCTCCTCGCTGGTCGTGGCGCCGGGCGACAGCGACCTGGCGATCCCGGAGCTTGCCGAGGGTCTCGAAGAAAGCTTTGGCGGCGGCGGATACAGCGCGCGGCAGCGCGCGGCATTGCTGCAGCTCGCCTGGGATCACGTGTCGTCGGCGCTCGACGGGCGCGAGTCGGCGTTCGAACTGCACGCCTCGGGCGGCCTACCCGGATGGCGCCATTGGCTCAGACGGAGCTTCAAGGACTACAACCAGCTCGCCAACGCCGTGCTCGACTTCGTCAATGTCGAGATGCCCGCCGTTGATGTCACCGGCATCGGCACGGCGATGCCCGCCGCGCGACGCGCGGTGACGCTGCCGCCGAAGAAATAGGGGAATGGCCATGACCTCAGCGGCGATCGTCGGCGCCGGGATCGGCGGGGTGTATCTGGCGGCGCAGCTCGGGCAGCTCGGTTCGCGGGTGCGGCTCACCGATCGAGATGACCGTCGCTTGGCCGATATCCGCGCGCGCGGCGGGATCGACGTCGAAGCGGACGGCAAGACAAAGTTCTCCGCCATCGAACGGGTGACGACCGACCTCGCGGCAGCGGTTGACGGCGCCGACGTCATCGCCGTGTGCACCGGCGGCACCCTCCAGGAAGGCGTCGCGCGCGGCCTTGCGCCGCTGCTCGTCGACGGGCAGACGATCCTGCTGATCCAGGGCAATACCGGCGGCGCGTTGACCTTCCGCCGCGCGCTCGACGCCGCGGGCTGCCGCGCGCAGATCGATATCGCCGAGATGGACAACTACCCCTACTCGTGCTGGCGCGACGGCCCGACCCGCATCAGACCGATCGTCATGAAGAAAGGGCTGCAGATCGCCGCGTTCCCCGGCAATCGCACCGATGCGGTATTCGCGAAACTGGGGCCGCTGTTCCCCGGCGCCGTCGCACGGCCGAGCATCGCGTGGACCAGCTTTATGAACGCCAACGCGATGCTGCATGTCGCCAATTGCGTCGGCAATGCCGGCAAGATCGACCGCGGCGAGGGTTACAAATTTTACGCCGAGGGCGTGACCAGTTCGGTGGCGCGGCTCTATCGGGCGATCAACGCCGAGCGGGTGGCGGTCGCCGCCGCGCTCGGCGCGCAGGTGCCGACGCTCGAAGACTGGTTCGCGCTGACCTATGGCGTGCGCGGCGCCGATCTGCCGGAGACCTGCCGGCTGCTCACCACCAACACCGATGGCCCCTACCAGGCGACCGGTACGCCGCACGACTGGAGCCACAAATACATCGCCGAGGATGTGCCGGTGGGGCTTATGCCGATGCGCGCGCTTGGCGCGGCGGTAGGCGTAGAGACCCCGGCGATCGACGCGGTTATCAAGCTCGCGCAGATATTGGCCGGCAGCGATTTCGCCGCCGACGCGCGGACACTTGACCGCTTGGGGTTGGCCGGGATGGATGCCGCGCAGATCAGGCGGACGCTGGAAGGAGGTTTTCGCTGACCCTCACCCGTCTCCGGGCCACGCCCGGAGACGGGTGAGGGACTAAGCCCGCCTCCCCTTGCGCGCCAGGAAGTCCTTGAACCCGTCGCGCGGGTGGCCGGCGAGGAGCCAGGTGGCGCGCGCCTCGTCCTCGAAATCATAGCGTTCTTTCAAGGACATGCCGGCGCCCTCGTGCAACAGGCGCTTCAGCCCCTGCACCATGCGCGCGTCGTTCTTGGCGATCGACTGCGCCAGCTCGATCGCGCTCTCGCGCAACTTGGCCGAGGGCACGATCATGTTGAGGAGCCCGATGCGCTCGGCTTCCTCGGCATGCACGACCCGGCCGGTGTAGAGCAGTTCCTTGGCCTTGGGCCAACCGACCAGCATCGGCAACGACCAGCTCGAATTGACCCGGCCGTAGCTAGCCGCCAGGAAGCGGAATTGCGATTTCTCGCAGCCGATCCGAAGATCGAGCGATGACGACAACAGCGCCGCGCCGCCATAGGCAAGGCCATTGATCGCGCCGATCAGCGGCTTGGCATAATTGGCGATATGCCAGGAAATCTCGCCGCGGCGCGCCTGACGCTGGGCCAGCGCCTCCGCCGGCATGTCCGCCATTTCATGGATATCGGCGCCGGCTGAAAAGGCGCGGTCACCGGCGCCGGTGATGATGACGGCCTTGATCTCGTCATCCTCCTCCCAGCCGGTCAGCGCGTCGTCCAATTCGCTCACCAGGCCGAAAGAGAGCGCGTTGAGCTTGTCCGGACGGTTCAGGGTGACAAACCCGACCCCGTCGAGCCGCTCGGCGATGATGAATTCGTATGCCATATCGGGCGCTCCTTCCCTCGCACTGCCGCGGATCGATAGTATCAGCCTCAGATTTCCGCGCCAGGGAGGCAGATAATGCGCACTCAGGCCGAAAAGGCGGCGAAATTCCGCGAGCTGCACGAGCGGCCGGGCTGCTTCATCATTCCCAACCCGTGGGACGTGGGCACGGCGCGGCTTCTGGCGTCGCTCGGTTTCGAGGCGCTGGCGACCACGAGCCTCGGCCTCGCCAACATCCACGGGCGCGGCTGGGTCAGCGCCGACGAGATCATCGAGAACGCCCGGATGATCGCCAACGCCACCGATCTGCCGACCAATGGTGACCTCGAAAATTGCGGCGCCGACCTGCCGGATGAAGCCGCCAAGCTGATCCCACGCGCCGGCGAAGCGGGGCTGGCGGGCGGGTCGATCGAGGATTTCACCGGCGACCGCGCCAACCCGATCTACGGCTTCAACCTCGCGGTCGAGCGGGTCCACGCGGCGGTCGAGGCAGCGAAAAAGCTGGCCATTCCGTTCACGCTGACCGCGCGCGCCGAGCAGCTGATCCACGGCAGCACCGATCTCGACGCGACGATCCTCCGGCTTCAGGCCTTCGAGCAGGCCGGCGCCGACGTGCTCTATGCGCCGGGGCTGCGCACGCTCGAACAGATCCGCACGGTCGTGTCGTCGGTGTCGAAGCCGGTCAATGTGGTGATGACCCATGCCGACCCGTCGATCACCCGCGATCAACTCGCCGAGATCGGCGTCAAACGCATCAGCATCGGCGGCAGCGGCTCGCGCTTCGCGCTCAACGCGTTCATGGGCGCGGCGCGCGAAATGGCGGAGCGCGGCACTTTCACCTTTGTCGGCGAAAACCCGCCGTGGAAGGAGCTGCTCGACAGCTTCGCCAAAGGCGCGGGCAAACCATGAGTGAAAGGTCAGCTTGCAGTGGCACCATGATAACAATAGTTTTTGATTTCAGCATTGCCGACTCAAAAGATATGCTCGCCGCAGCATGACCGAAGAACAATTGAAGCTCGCGCTCAGCTACGCTGCGGATGCTCGAAAAACCGAAATAGCACTACTATGGTCGCGTTCATTATATTTTTGGGGATTTATCACGGTCGCTCTCGGCGGTTATGGGGCGGCTTTAAATTATGAACATTATACTTACGCCTGCTTAGCTGCCTGTGTAGGCATTTTACTAAGTTTATGCTGGACGCTTGCTAATCGGAGCGGAAAATATTGGCAAGCGGTCTGGGAATGGACTGCCGAGAGATTTTCTGAACAGATATTCGATAATAACCTCTTTACATCTTATCAGCAGGCGACCGTCAATACTGCAGAGTGGTGAGGGCCGAAACGTTATTCGCCATCCAAGCTTGCTATGGCAGTAAGTGATTTATTGGTTGTCGTCTGGTGCTTGCTGTTTGTAGGTGCCGTAGCGCAAGACGACCACTGGATACTTGACTGTGTGATGGCAATCGTAACCATCCTTTACGGTGCGCACGTAATGCGTGCATGCCGGTCCGGGGAGGCGCCGAGCTGGCGTCGCGTGATTTCAGAGGCACGCCGGAGACTCGCGTCCTTTCGGCGCCCATCCTCAGCAGATTTTTAAGTGTCCTTTGAGAACTGCGAAGCGGTCGTCTCTAAGGGACGCGCTGACAGCCATCCATCGGCATTTGCTTCCATCGTTACGGGGCGCAATATAGGCGTCACATCGATCCGGGGAGGAAGACAATGGCGGGATCGCTCGAAGGCGTTCGGGTGCTCGAACTGGCGCGCTACCAGGCGGGTCCGCGCGGCGGCATGATCATGTCCGACCTCGGCGCCGAGGTGATCAAGATCGAGAAATTGGGCGGCGAGGAAACCCGCAAATCCGAGCCGCTGGTGCGCGGCCAAAGCGTCTATTTCTCGGTCTACAACCGCGGCAAGAAAAGCCTCTGCCTCGATCTGCGCACCGACAAGGGCAAGGAAATCTTCACCGGCCTCGTCAAGACCGCCGATGTCGTGCTGGAGAACTTCCGGCCCGGCACGATGGCGAAGATGGGCTTCGCCTACGACGACCTCTGCAAGATCAAGCCGGACATCATCCTCACCTCGGTCTCGGCCTACGGCCAGTATGGGCCCTACCGCGAGCGGCCGGGCTTCGACCCGCTCGGCCAGGCGATGAGCGGGCTGATGGACCTCACCGGCAAGCCGGTCGGGAAGCCACTCGGCGCCGCGACCTCGCTGGTCGACCGCTACACCTCGCTGCACGCGACGATCGGCACGCTCGCCGCGTTGCACCACCGCGACAAGACCGGGCAGGGCCAGCTCGTCGATTGCTGCCTGATGGATTCGGCGCTGACCATGGTCGAAATCCCGACCTCGTACTATCTCGCGACCGGGCAGGAAGGCGGTGAGGCCGGGCGGCCGCCGTACAAGGCGAAGGACGGCTATGTGGTGATCTCGGCTTCGGGCCGGGCGATGGCGACGCGGCTGATCCAGATCGCCACCGGCGACCCGAATGCGAGCGCCGCCGGATACACCAGCCGGGTCGGTCAGGACGACCCGCGCAAGGTCGCGGTCGGCAAATGGTGCGCCGAGAACACCGTCGACCACATCGTCAAGACGCTGCTCGAAGCGGAAATCCCGGTGGCGCCGGTCAAGAGCATCCCGCAGGTCGCGGTCGACCCGCATCTCTGGGAGCGCGAGATGCTGGTCAAGATGCCCGACGCCGTTGCCGGCGAGATGTACCTCCCCGGCGCGACGATCAAGATGTCGAAGACCCCCGGCCGGGTCGGACATGTACCGACGCCGGGCGAACACACCGACGCGGTGCTGTCGGCGATTTTGGGCTATGACGCCGCGAAACTGGCGACACTGCGCGCGGAGCAGGTGATCGGGTGACCGTCTCCCGCACCATCACCCTCTACACCGACTATAAGAGCCCCTACGCCTATTTGGCGAAGGACCCGGCCTATGCGCTGGCGCGCGATTTTGGCGTCAAGCTCGACGTGCTGCCCTATGTGCTGAACATCCCGGATTTTCTCGGCTCGGCGCGGCTCGACGACAAGGGCAACGTGGTCGAGGAAAACCGCACCGCGCATCAATGGCGGCGGGTCAAATACAGCTACATGGATTGCCGGCGGCAGGCGCGGAAGCGCGGGCTCACGATCCGCGGCACGACAAAGATCTGGGACACGGTGCTCGCCGCCTGCGGCATGCTGTGGGCGAAGCGGCAGGGGGATGCGGTGTTCCGCGCCTATCACGACCGCACCTCCGAGCGTTTCTGGAAGCGCGAACTCGACATCGAGGACTTCGCCGTGGTGACGGCGGTGCTGGCCGAGGCCGGCGCCGACACCGGCGGCTTCGCGGCCTATACCGCCGCCGAAGGCCCGGCGGAGATCAGCCGCATCCGGCTTGACGCCGAGGCGGCCGGCGTCTTCGGCACGCCAACCTTTGTGATCGACGGCGAGCTGTTCTGGGGCGGCGAGCACATCCCCGACATCCGGGACATGCTGGCACACGGGTGAAGACCGCCCTCACCGCGACACCGGCGTTCTGAAACTCGCCGTTTAAGCGAAGCACCTGCCGACAGGCGCCCGCCAGTCCCGCACATGCTCTGGCGGACACACGGCCTAAGGCTGCGGCTCGCTGTCACAGGCGATCCTCGGGGCTGGCAACCAAAGCGGCGATCTGGCGTTCGACCGGATGAACTCTTTCACGGGGTCGCGGAGAGCCGCGAAAGCGGCGATCGCTTCCAGGGGACAAGCTCACAACCCGGAATGCCATGAAAATCGCCCAAGTCGCGCCGTTGATGGAGGCTGTTCCACCCAAGCTCTACGGCGGTACGGAGCGCATCGTTTCGTACCTGACCGACCAGCTTGTGGAACTCGGCCATGAGGTTACCCTATTCGCCAGCGGCGACAGCCTGACAAAGGCGATGCTAGAGCCGGTTTGGCCCTGCGCGCTGCGCCTCGATAGCTCGATGCGCGACTATCTGGCGCCGCATATCGTGATGCTGGAGCAGGTCGCGCGGCGGGCCGATGAGTTCGACATCATCCACCTGCACCTCGACTATCTCGGCTACCCGATGCTGCGGCGGACGGGGACGCCGTTTATGGCGACGCTTCACGGCCGGCTGGATTTGCCGGAGCTGAAGCCGCTCTACGCCGCCTTCGACGACGTGCCCGTCGTCTCGATCTCCGATTCACAGCGCGAGCCGTTGCCGCAACCGGCCTACGCCGCGACGGTGCATCACGGCATCCCGACAAGGTTGCTGCTGCCCGGTTTCGGCGCGGGCGGATATTTGGCGTTTCTCGGTCGGATTTCGCCAGAAAAAGCGCCGGACGCCGCGATCCGCATTGCCGCGGCGGCCGGAATGCCGCTCAAGATCGCGGCCAAGGTCGACAATGTCGACAAGCAGTATTTCGCCGAACGCATCGAGCCAATGCTCGACGCCGCGCATGTCGAGTTCATCGGCGAGATTGGCGATGACCAGAAGAGCGAGTTTCTCGGCAACGCGGCGGGATTGCTGTTTCCCATCGCATGGCGCGAGCCGTTCGGGCTCGCCATGATCGAGGCGATGGCTTGCGGCACGCCGGTCGTCGCGTTCCGCAACGGCTCGGTGCCGGAGGTGATCGACGAGGGCGTGACCGGCTTTATCGTTAACAATGAGGAAGAAGCCGCAGCAGCCGTGCATCGACTGCGCGGACTTGATCGGGGGCGCATCCGCCGCGTGTTCGAAGAGCGCTTTACCGCTCGCCGCATGGCCGAGGACTACGTCAACATCTATCGCCGGCTGATCGCGCGCGACCAGCCGTTGCGGCAAGCCGTCTGACGATCGATGTCGATGCTGGGCGGCCCGGCGGGCGAGAGCGGCGGCGTCTCGTCTTTCTATATTCCGGTGACCGCCAGCACCGCCGGAGATGGCCGGCACGTGCTGAAGAACGCCAACAGCTTCGCCGTGTTTGACGAATTGGGCCAGATCCAGGCTGCCGGTCCGGCGGCCGAGGGGCTGTTCTTCGAAGACACGCGCTACCTCTCGCGGCTGGCGATGGCGATCAACGGCGAGCGACCGCTGCTGCTGTCGTCGACCGTGACCGAGGGCAACACGATGCTCTCGGTCGATCTCGCAAACCCGGAGACGGAAGGTCACGGGCGCCCAAGCCTCGCGCCGGCGTCGATCCACGTCTTCAACGAAATCGCGCTCGGCAGCGAGGCGCTCTTCGGCAGCGTCAACGTCCGCAATTATGGGCGCGAGCGCGCGGAATTCGAACTGACGGTCGAGCTCGACGCCGATTTCGTCGACATGTTCGAGGTGCGCGGCACGCATCGGAAACGGCGCGGGGTCGTCGCTCCGGTGCAGCTGGAGCCGGCGGGCCCGGTCTTCGCCTATCGCGGGCTCGACGACGTGACGCGGCGCAGCATTGTCGCCTGGGAACCTAAGCCCCGTTCGGTGGGCGGCTGCGCGCATTGGGAGCTCAGCCTGGCGCCCGGCGGAAGCTGGAGCGCGCAGCTCGCGGTCCATTGCGAGCGCGACGACCGGCCGGCACGGCACAGATCGCGGAACGAAAGCCGAGCGGCGGAAGCGGCCTGGAGCGCCGAACGCCAGAGCCGAGTCACCGGGGTCACCACCAGCAACGCCACATTCGATGACTGGCTGCGCTGCTCGCGCGGCGATCTCGACATGCTGGCGACGCGGACGCCCGAAGGGCTCTACCCCTATGCCGGCGTGCCGTGGTTCTCGACCGCTTTCGGCCGCGACGGGCTGATTACCGCGCTCGAGAGCCTGTGGATCGATCCCGACCTCGCCGCCGGCACTTTGCGGTTTCTCGCCGCCAACCAGGCGACCACGGTCGATCCCAAGGCCGACGCGGAACCGGGCAAGATCCTGCACGAGACGCGGCTGGGCGAGATGGCCGCGCTGGGCGAGGTGCCATTCGGCCGCTATTACGGTACGGTCGATGCGACCTTGCTCTTCGTCATGCTCGCAGCCGCCTATTACGAGCGGACCGACGAGCGCGGTCTCGTCGCCGAGCTTTGGCCGCATATCGAGGCCGCGCTCTCCTGGATGGACACCTACGGCGATATCGACGGCGACGGCTTTATCGAATACCAGCGCAAGTCGCATGGCGGGCTCGATAACCAGGGCTGGAAGGACAGCAGCGATGCGATCTTCCACGCCGACGGAGCCCTCGCGGCCGGGCCGATCGCGCTTGCCGAGGTGCAGGCCTATGCCTATGGCGCCTATACCGGCGCCGCGGCGCTCGCGTCGGCGCTCGATAAAGCGAGCCGAGCGGACGAGCTGACCGCGAAAGCGGAAGGGCTGAGAGACCGGTTCGACGCAGCCTTCTGGGTGGACGAGCTGGGCACTTACGCGCTGGCGCTCGACGGCGCCAAGCGGCCGCTGCGGGTCGTGTCGTCCAACGCCGGGCATGCCTTGTTCGCGGGAATTGCGCGACCGGACCGCGCGTCGCGGGTGGCCGAGACGCTGCTGTCGTCAGCGTCCTACTCGGGCTGGGGCATCCGCACGATCGCCACGGGCGAAGCGCGGTACAATCCGATGTCATATCATAACGGTTCGGTATGGCCGCACGACAACGCGCTGATCGCACTTGGTTTTGCGCGCTACGGGCTCAAAGATCCGGCGCTGCGCGTGCTGGACGGTCTGTTCGGCGCGGCTCAGGGCTTTGCGCTCAAGCGCATGCCCGAATTGTTCTGCGGGTTTCCGCGGCGCAGCAATGCCGGCCCGACCGCGTACCCGCTCGCCTGCGCGCCGCAAGCCTGGTCCGCGGCCTCAGTCTACGCACTGCTCGCCTCGGTGCTCGGCATCTCGTTCGTGCCGAGCCAGCAGCAAATTCGGTTTTTCCGTCCGGCGTTGCCGCCCTGGCTGTCGGAGGTGCGTCTGACCAACCTGCGGCTGGGCGAAGCGTCTAGCGACCTCGTGCTGCGGCGCGACGGCAGCGCCGTGTCGAGCGACGTGACACGCCGCGACGGGCCGATCGAGATCGTCGTTGCCTACTGAACGGCGGAGTCCGCGGCCGGGCGTCGCCGTTGCCAGATTCATATCGAAGGAATGATGTATGTCCGTCCCGGTTCCTGTCTACGCGGCGCGCGGGCCGATCCCGTTCCTGTTTCACTACGTCCGGCGCCGGCTGAGCGGGCACGTTATTGTGGCGGCGGCGATATTGGCCGCGGTCGGCTGCGCGATCGGTTCGCAATACGCGGTGAAAAACCTGGTCGACGTGCTCGGCTGGCAGTTTCCTCCGGCGACGAGCCTGTGGACGGCTGTCGGGATCCTACTGGCGCTTGTCGCCGGTGACAATCTCCTGTGGCGGCTCGCCGGCTGGGTTGCCGCGCGCGCTTTTGTCGAGCTGAGCGGCGATCTGCGGCTCGACCTGTTCGAGCATCTGTCCGGCCACGCGCCGAGCTATTTCGCCGACCGCTTCCCCGGCGCCCTCGGCGGACGCATCAGCACGGCGGCGACCGCCGCGCTGACGATCGAAAATTCGCTCGCCTGGACGACAATCCCACCCGCCGCGGCGGTCGTCAGCAGCATTGCGGTGCTCGGCCTCGTCAACTGGCATCTGATGGCGACGCTGGCGATCGTGTCCATCGTGCTGGGCCTGATCATCCGCCATTTGGCGACGCGCGGCCGCCATCTGCACGACCGCTACGCCACGCGCGCGGCCAGTGTCTCCGGCGACCTGATGGATATTATCGGCAATATCGGGCTGGTGCGGGCCTTTAGCGCGGCGCAGCGCGAACGGGAGCGGTTGGCGGGAGTCATCGGCAACGAGATATCGGCGCAGTCGGCGAGCCTTAGGTCGCTCGAACGGCTGCGCCTGTTCCATGCCGTTTCGGTGTTTATCGTCACTGCGGGCGTCCTGACATGGTCGGTCGTGCTGTGGCGGGAACAGCGCATCACCACCGGCGATGTCGTGCTGGCGACGACGCTCGGCTTTACCGTGCTTCACGCCTCGCGCGATTTCGCCATGGCGATGGTCGACCTGCTTCAGCAATTCGCGAAACTGGGTGAGGCGATACGGGAGCTCGGGCAGCCGCACGAGATGCCCGACGCACCAAACGCGCGACCGCTGATCAGCCTCGGCGGTTCGATCTCGTTTCTCGATGTCTGCTTCAGCTATCCGGGCTCCGAGCGGGTGTTGCGCGATTTCACGCTGCATGTCCCCACCGGGCAGCGCGTGGGGCTCGTCGGCCGGTCCGGCGCCGGCAAGTCGACGATTTTCGCGTTGCTGCAGCGCATGTACGATCCAGAACGCGGCCGCGTTCTGATCGACGAGCAGGACATCGCCGAGGTGACGCAGGACAGCCTGCATCGCGCGATCGCCGTCGTGCACCAGGACATCTCGCTGTTTCACCGTTCGCTGATCGAAAACTTGCGATATGGCATGCCCGACGCATCCGATGCCATGGTCGAGCGTGCGGCCGCGGCGGCTCACTGCACCGAGTTCATCACGCAGCTGCCCCAAGGGTTCGACACGATCGTCGGCGAGCGCGGCGCGAAGCTGTCAGGCGGGCAGCGGCAGCGCATCGCCATCGCGCGCGCGTTCATCTACGGCGCGCCGATCATCCTGCTCGACGAGGCGACATCGGCGCTCGACACCGAGTCGGAACGACTCGTCCAGGATGCGCTGGTTCGCCTCGTCAAGGGACGCACCGTAATCGCGATCGCACACCGCCTGTCGTCGATCAGCAACTATGACCGCATCGTCGTGCTGGAGCGCGGACGGATCGTCGAGGACGGCGCACCGCGCGAGCTGCTCGGGCGGCCCCACGGCGCATTCAACCAGCTCTATGAGAGCCAGCGCAGCAACTAGCCGGCTCGCCGGCGCCCTTCAACGACGCCGTGCGCTGGTCGGTGCGATCGGCGCGTTGATCCTCGTGCTGCCGGGCATGGTGACGTTTGCCGCCCGATGCCCGGCCGCGACGATTGTCGTCGCACAGGGCCAACCGAGCACCCCAGCGGCGCCGGCGGTCACGGCCACGCCGACTGCGGACCAGCCGAAGAACGGTTCGAAGCCGCCGGAAAATGTCGAACCGCTGTCGTCGAAAGACGCCGCCTCGGTCCTCGGCAAAAAGGTCAAGGGCCCGAACGGCGAGGATCTGGGGTTGATCGTCAATGTTCTTATCGACTCTGACGGCAAGCCCCGCGCGGCGGTGATCGATTTCGGCGGGTTTCTCGGCGTCGGCAGCCGCAAGATCGCGATCGATTGGAAAGCGCTGGACTTCACCTCGCTCGGCCCGGCGGGCGCGGTCGAGCTCGGCCTTGATCGCGCGCAAATCGCCGCCGCTCCGGAATACAAGCCGGGACCGCCTGGCGCCGACGTGGTCACGGCGCCACCCGCGCCGGCGCCCCCGGTCGACACCCATAAATGATCCGGCGATGTCGACGGCGCTGGCGAAAAGCAAGCCGAAGCGCGACGAAACGGCTCTGGCCGGCCGCGGCCTCGACGGGCTCAACCTTTTCGTCGCCAATATCCAGACGGGTTTCGGGCCGTTTATCTCGGTCTATCTGACGACGCAAGGCTGGACCCAGACGAGCATCGGCACGGCGCTGAGCCTTGGGACGATCGTCGCGATGGCCAGTCAAATTCCGGCCGGCGCGCTCGTCGATGCGATCCGCAGCAAGGCGCTGGTCGCGCTTTTCAGCATCCTCGCCTTCAGCGCCAGCGCGCTCCTTTTCGCGATACGTCCGACTGCGCTGTGGGTCTATGCTGCGGAGGGGCTGCACGGCTTCTCAAGCTGCACGCTTGGCCCGGCGGTCGCGGCGATGAGCCTCGCTCTGGTCGGACCTGCGGTGCTCGGCCGGCGGCTCGGCCGCAATTCCCGGTTCGCCTCGATCGGGAACGGGATCGGCGCGGCGCTGATGGGCGCCTGCGGATACTATGTCTCGGAGCGAGCGGTATTTTTTCTGACCGCGGCGATGACGCTGCCGGCCCTCTTTTCGCTTCTGCCGCTGGCGAGGCTGCACGACCCGGCGCTGGCACTGAAGGAGGGGTGGCATAAGCGCGAGGCGCCGCCCCGCACACGGATTTCGAGCCTGTTGACGAACCGCGCGCTGGTGATCTTCGCGCTCTGCGCGATGCTGTTCACGCTCGGCAATTCCGCGATGCTACCGCTCGCCGGCAATACCCTCACCAAGGAGGCCGGGAATTTCGCCAGCCTGCTGATCGCCGGATGCATCGTCGTACCGCAGCTGGTAGTGGCGGCGATCTCGCCGACGATGGGCGAGCTTGCCGAGCGGCGCGGCCGCCGGCTGGTGCTGCTGATCGGCTTTTGCACGCTGCCCGTCAGAGGCGTGCTGTTCGCCACGCTCGACAATCCTGCCGCGCTGGTGCTGATCCAGGCGCTTGACGGGATCGCCGCAGCCTGCGTCGGGATACTGGTTCCGCTAGTCGCGAGCGATGTCGCCGGACAATCCGGCCGCTACAATCTTTCGATCGGGTTTATCGGTCTCGCCATCGGCGTCGGCGCGACGATCAGCACCACGCTTGCCGGGTGGATCGCCGACGCCTTCGGCACGCCGGCCGCCTATGCCGCTCTCGCGCTGGTCGGGCTCGCGGCGGTCCTCCTCGCATTTTGCGCGATGCCGGAGACGCGGCCCTCATCAGCAGAGGCTGAGCCCTAAGATCATTCTCATGGCAGCAGGAGCGCGCTAGGTTCCGATCGGATGTCGGCAACATCTTCGTCTGTGAGAGGGAAC
This sequence comes from uncultured Alphaproteobacteria bacterium, assembly GCA_963712835.1. Classification (GTDB taxonomy): domain Bacteria; phylum Pseudomonadota; class Alphaproteobacteria; order ATCC43930; family CGMCC-115725; genus DATARH01. The sequence goes on from CAVQJJ010000011.1 coordinate 27,778, forward strand.
GATGCCCTTCGTCGCGTCGAATGGCCTCACCGAGGCGGGCACGAGCAAGACCGTAACGGCCGGCGGCATGAATGTGCACTACCACGATCTTGGCGCGGGCGAGCCGGTGCTGTTCCTGCACTCCTACGGTCCCGGCACGACCGCGTGGATCACGTTCCACAAGGCGATTGGCGAACTGTCGAAGCGCTATCGCTGCATCCTCTTCGACATGCCGAACTTCTCGAAGACCGGCCCCATCGTCTATCGCGAGGGGGTGCACGCGCTGCAGGCGCGCACGGCGGTGGCGCTGCTCGACGCGCTCGGCATCGAAAAGGCGCATTGGGTCGGCAACTCGCAGGGCGGCCAGTCGGCGATGGTGGCGGCGATCTACTACCCCGGACGGGTCACCAGGTTTGTCATGGGCGGGTCGCATATCGGCACCGGCGGCGACCGTTACCTGATGGCCAACCGCCCCTCCGAAGGCGCCCGCACCACGCAGCAGACGATCGCCGACCCGAGCCGCGACAACATCCGGCGCTACCTGCGTGTCCATATCGACGACGAGACCCTCGTGACCGACGAGCTCGTCGACTACATCCACCACGCGCATACCTGGTCGCCCGAGTTCCTGGCGGCGCGGGCGCAATCGGTGAGCCTGCCGCACGATTACACGCCCGATCTTCCCGGCATCGCGGCGCCGGTGCTGCTGATCCACGGGCGCTATGACCGGATGGTGCCGTTCGAGGTGTCGATCGCGATCCTCAACCACATCGCTGACTCACGCCTGGTGCTGCTCAACAATTGTGGCCACTGGCCGCCGTTCGAGAAACCGGCCGAATGGACCGCGCAGGTACTGGCGTTTCTGCGTGGATACTGAAGTAGCGGTTTAAAGAAACACGCTAAGGTTCTTGTCCAAAAGGACATTGGCGTCGAGAACGATGGTGCGGCGCGCCACCTTCCAGCCGCCATTCACCTGGCGCAGCACGTCTTCGCGGCTGCCGGAGAGCAGTTGGCTGTCGGTCTCGAGGTGTGACCGGTAGACGAGAAAGGCGGTGCGCGCGGAGACCTCGCCGTTATCGAGGGCCGTCGCTTCGAGATTGCCGATCAGGTGGCGGGTGCGCGACGGCGGATCCTCGGCCCAGGCCATGCCGGTCTCCAGCCTTGCCACCCGCATCTCCAAGTAGCGCCGGTCCTCTTCGAGGATCGCCAGGTCGCCGAGCGGCGTCACCTCGCGGTGCAGCTCGCGGCGCAACACGTTCTTGCGCCGCGGCATGAAATAGAGGACGTCGGCAGTGAAGAGGTCGAGCCATTCCTTGAACCGGCGCTCATCGAGCAGCCAGGCCTCGCGTATGTAAAACTGCATCAGCTCAAACCACAGGGTTTGCCGCGTCGCTCGTGTCGGTGGCTTGGTTTTCATTGGGCACTCCCTCCCCCATGATGGGGGAGGGTTGGGGTGGGGGTGTTGCAGCAGTGGCTCAGCATTCACCCTCGCATCGTCGCACTGCCCTCAAAGCGCGCCGAGATCGGGGCGAGCGGGATGTCGGCCCAGCCTTCCGCATTCATGAACTCCTCCCACCGCCGGTAGAACAGGCGCTGGTTGTTCTCCGAAATGTAACGCTCGGAGACGAGCCCCGGATAGTCCGGGTGCGGCCCCGCATGCCCCAAGCCCATCGACAGATCCTGCGGGTGTCGGCGCCTGAGACGGCTGGTGCTTGCCTCGGTGACCTGCCGCCAGTTGTCGACATCATCCTGCTCGAAGAGGCCCGCCGCCCCGTTATTGGCCTGGCTGCCGATGCGGATCACCCGCTTCAGCTCCTCGGGCGTATCGCGGTCGATCAGCACGAAATGCCAGAACTCGGTCTTGAGCGGACCGCGCGGCAGCGCCAGCCGCAGCCCCAGAATGCCGTTGGGGAAGATCGAATGGTTGGCGAGTTGCACCCGGCGCGCGCGCAGCGTCCCGAGCCGCCGCTCGACCTCGGCCATCGTCGCGACGTGGTATTCCTGGAACAGCTGCATCGTGTCCTTGGAGACGCCGTGCAGATAGCGCGGTGCGTTGTCGTCGGCGTCGCGGAAGGTGATCGAATGCCCGTTGACGAAGGCATGCTTATTGGGGCTGGCGAACTGGTCTTCGTGCGACAGCGGCGGGCGCCCGAGAAAGCGGGTCTGCACCCGCGCGCTGGAAAGATGGCTGGTCGGGACGTGATAGTTGTCAGAGCAATTATCGACCAGGGTCTTCCAGTTGACCGGCTCAAGCCATTTAATCGGCCCCAACGCCTGCGTGCCGCCGTCGCGCCGATTGAACACCGTGTCGAGATACCAGCGCGCGTCGCCAAGATAGGCATCAAGGCTCGGCGCATCCTTGTCCCAGGTCGCGAAGACGATGCCCGCATAGGTCTCCACGCGGGCCTCGATGAGGCCGAGCGAGGATTTGTCGAGCGCATCGTAATAGGCTTCACACTCGCCGGGGACGTGCTCGAGGGTGCCGTCGTTGTTGTAGGTCCAGCCGTGATAGGTGCACATGAAGCGCTTGGCATTGCCGTCGTCGCAGCGCACGACGCGGTTGCCGCGGTGACGGCACATATTGAGCAGCGCGTGGAGTCGGCCCGGGCCATCGCGGGTCAGGATGACCGGGTCTTCGCCCATATAGGTGTGAAAGAAATCATCGGGTTCGGGAACGAGGCTCTCATGGCCGATCATCAGCCAGGCGCGCCCGAAAATCTTTTCCATTTCGTCGTCATAGACCGCCTGGTCGCTAAAGATGCGGCGGTCGAGCTTGCCGGTGGCGGGATCGATGACGGCGTATTGTCGAGGCGAGCTCATGTGCTGCGGGCCCTCCTTGCGATGGGCATGATACAAGAGCCGGTGCCAAGCTCGAAGTCGACTATTGGAGACGGTTTGTGGTCAGCGCGGTGAGGCACCTTCAATGAACCTTCGGCCTTCCTCCCGGCAGCGCAAGCTGATCGCGCTTGCCCGCGGTCTCGCCCGCGAGCGCTTCGCCCCGCGCGCCGAACGGCACGACCGAGAAGCATCCTTTCCGTTCGACGACTATGCCGATCTCCGCTCCGAAGGGCTGCTCGGCCTGTGCGTGCCCGAACCTTACGGCGGGCTCGGCGCGGACTTCGAAACCTATTGCCTGGTGGCAGAGCAGATCGCGCAGGGTAATGCCTCCACGGCGCTCACCTTCAACATGCATTGCCTGACGATGATGATGATAGGCCCGATCGCCGACGATATGGCGATGGCACCCACCGCGCGTGAGCGCCACGAGAAGCTGCGGGCCGCCAAGTACCGGGAGGTGGTGGAGGATGGGGTTTTCTACGGACAACCGCACAGCGAGCCCGTCGAGCACGGCCAGACGGACACGAGCCTCGCGGTGGGCGGACGACGCTTCGGCACCACCGCGCAAAAGGTCGATGGCGGTTATGTGGTCAACGGGCGGAAATTCTTCGTCTCATTGGGAGGCGCCGCCCCGTATTACGCCACCCCGGCGATCCGGCTCGGCGACGAGCCGTGGATCGAGCGCACGCTGTATTTGAAGATTCCCAAGGACGCGCCGGGCGTGCGCTTCTCTGACGACTGGGACCCGATGGGGATGCGCGCCACGGTCAGCCGTGACTTGGTGCTGGAAAACGCATTCGTCCCCGACGAGGCTGAGGTGCTGCCGCCGGGCATCTTCGGGGCGATGTACAACGCCTTCCCGCATCTCTTCCTGAGCTTCTCCGCAACTTTTCTCGGGCTCATGCAAGCGAGCTACGACAGCGCCCTCGCCTACCTGACCGGGCGGATGCCGGGCGCGCCTCCCTTGCATACCGAAATCGCGGCGAAGGGACCGGCAATAGCGGAAATGCTATTCACGCTTGAGGCCGCCCGCGCGCTTTACTACAGAGCAATCTCCGAGGCGCAGGTCGGCGCGCCGCCGGAGGTGGTCCAGCGGGCCCGAGCGGCGCATGTCACCGTACAGCGCGCCGTCGTGACGGTCACCCAGGAGGCGATCCGTGTTTGCGGCGGCCGGGCTTTTCTCAAGCGCTATCCGCTCGAACGTTACGCCCGCGATGCGCGCGCCGCCGCGCTCATGCGTCCGTGGACCGAGGAACTCGCGACGCAGCAAGCCTGGGAGGCCGCGCTCCGTGCGGAGCCTCCGACGGCTTGATCCAAGGGCGTGGCGCTCGGTGGCCGGGGCGCCTTGCGGATGATCGCGCCGCGATGGTTTACCGCTGCGCCTCGCCGATCGACAGCGCCCCAAGACGACGCCAAAGACCCCACGAACCGCCGCACCGGTCGACTGATCTCGCCGCTGGCCGATTGGGACGGCGCGGAAGGCAATCGCTTCTTACTGCCCAGCGAGGCGGCGGCGGTAGGAAATCGTGTACGTGCGGGTGCGTGCGGCAAGCAGCGGGTCAGCCGATGGAGCAATTCCCGGAACGAGGTTCATGGGACTGAAGAAGAGGGTCCGCACCTCGGGCGAGGCGTCATCGGCGATCTCGGTCAGTGACAGCGTCCCGAGCGTCACGACCGGCCGGTCATCAGGCCACGGTGTCGTGGGATCAGTCACCACATCCTCCGGCGCCGCGAGCTGCGCCAGCAAGCGAAAGCGCACCGGCCCCGTGGCGAGCCGCCGCCGCATTTCATTGCGCAGATAGTCCGGCTTGATATCGGCGGCGGCCGATGCGCTGAGAAATTGGTCGCCCGCGACGGGCTCGATGCGGTATCGGCCGAAGCGCGAGACCGCGGCCGCGTTGACAAAGCGAAAGGCATCGACGCCGTAAAAGGTCTCGGTGCCATAGCTGACCGGTGTCGGCTTCGGCGCATCGGCAAACTGTTTCGCGGCTGGATGAACTCGCGAAAAAAGCCTCGCGAACCTGGGGATCGCTCGATGCCACCGCATTGAGGTAACCGAGAAAATCCTCCGGCGTCGCGACCGGGAAGCCGTTGTACGAATGGGCGACGATATCGGTATCGACGCCGCCGGAAAGCTGGAACTTGATCGCCATGCCGGCCGGGCTGGTACCCGGCTTGCCGTCATTTTGCGACGGAACGCCGGAGAAATCCGAGAAACGGATGATGACGGACACTGGCGGGCCGTCGGCGCGTAAGTGCTCGGCGGAACTCAACGACATCGCATCGGGATCGGCGGTGAACGTGCCGCGCAGCACGATGCCCTTGGTGTGAATCGCCCGCTCTCCCGGATGCGGGCCCTGGAACACCCGATCAAGGGCCGCCACCAACTCGCCGGCAAGCGAAGCCGCCTGCACCGCCGCGGGCGGGCCGGCATCGGCGGCCCGCGCCGGCAGACGATCGATCGGCGCGGCGGCAAGCGCCAACGCGATCAGCATCGGACGCAGCGCCGCCGCAAATGCGCTATTTGACCACAACATCGAGCCGCATCTTTGGATGGATGGCACAAAGCACCTGGAAGGTCCCGGGGACCGGAAAGGTTATGTGAACGGTCTGGCCGATATCCTGTTCGCCCGAATCGAAATTGAAGCTCGAGCTGGCGACATAGACCTGGTGGATGTACTCGTCGTCATTGCGGATCGCCAAGGTATCGCCCTTGTTGATCTCGACCGCGGCGGGCATGAATGCCCGTCCCTTTTGCGAAATGTTGATCTCAACCCCCGAGCCGAGGGCGAAACCGAGCGATCCAAGCGCCGCCAAAACGGCGACGATGGCGCAAGCAACCAATACACGGCGCATCTTCGGCCACTTCCCCGCCGGCGGCGACGTCACCCCACGCCCCTCTGTAGCCGGAAATTCTTAATAGATGTTTGCGCTTGCCGAGCGGCCGACGGCGCTGAGCAACCGCGATGGAGGCCGGCGCCATGGCTCGACTTAAGGTTCCGTAAACCAAGCAGGCCTTATATCGGCCGGGATTTGCCAGCGGTGGGGTAATGCCTCCGAGCTTTAACGCATTGCGGACGATCCGAGCCCAGATCTTCATCGGATTTGTCGCGATGAGCGCCTTGACCGGCGCCCTCGGCGCCTTCGCCATCTATGCGACCTCACGCGCCGGTCACATCGTGGTCGACATCTATGATCGGCCGTTGATGGCGATCAATTTCGCGCGCTCGGCGAGCGCGACCTTCGCGCAAATGGAAAACGGCGTGCTGTGGTCGCAGCTGCGGGGTATCCCAGCCGACGAAGACACGCCGCTTGATCAGCTGTCACAGAATTTCTTTGAGGATTTGTCGGTCGCGCAGCAGCGGTCGATGTCCGCCCCAGCCGCCGAGGCGGCGGTCGGAATTCGTCAGCTGGTGCGGGAATGGCTGGCCGCGGCGCGGGGCGCCACCGCGGGCGACACGACGGCCCTGTCCAAGAAAATCCTCCAACAGTTCGATCGCCTCATCGAATTGACCGCGGAGGATGGCTTCCGCGAGCGGCAGCGTTCGCTCGGCGAGATCGGCACGACGCTGATGGTCGGCGTCGGCTGCACGCTGCTTGCGCTGTTCGTTTCCGGCATGATCACGTTCGTGCTGGCGCGACGCATCCTGCGGCCGCTCTCGGCGGCCGCGGCGGTCGCCGATCGCATCGCCCAGGGTGAGCTGACCGTCGAAATCCCCGCGGGGCGGCAGGACGAGATCGGCCGCCTTCTGCGGTCGATGCACAGCATGCAATCGAGCATTCGCGCGATGATGGCCGAAGAGACCGAGCAGCGCCGCTCGGCACAGCGCCGTCTGGTGGATGCCATCGAGGGCTCGCAGGAAGGCATGATGCTGGTCGGCGCCGATGGCCAAATCGTCATCGCCAACAGCCAGATGAAACACTTCCTGCCGCTGGCGGGCGAGGCGCTGAACGCCGGCGCGCGGTTCGATGAGACAATTGCGCGAGCCGTACCCCCCGGCATGGCGAGCACCACCGACGGTCCGGTCAGCGATCCTTACGCCGCGCTGTCGACCGAGGGTGAAGTTCGGATCGGCAACGATCTGTGGCTCAAGGTCAGCCGCGGCTCGACCCAGGACGGCGGCTTCTTCCTGTTCTGGAGCGACATCAGCACCATCAAGGAACGCGAGCTGCGCCTCAGCGAAGCAAAATCCGAAGCCGAGGCGGCAAGCCGCTCGAAGAGCATCTTCCTCGCCAATATGAGCCACGAACTGCGCACCCCGCTCAACGCCATTATCGGCTTCTCCGAGGTCATGGGCAGCGAGATTTTCGGCAAGCTCGGCGACCCTCACTATCACGAATACGCGAACCTGATCACCCGCAGCGGCCGGCACCTGCTCGACATCATCTCGAGCATTCTCGACTTCGCCAAATGCGAGGCCGGCCAGACGGTGCTGCGCCGCGAGCCGATCGATCTGCGCGAGGTCGCCGAGGCTTGCGCGCGTATGGTCGAACCGCAATGCGCGAGCGGCAGCATCAACCTGACGCTGGCCCTACCGGACGATCCGGTGACGATCGCGGGCGAGCCGCCGAAACTGCGGCAGATGCTGCTGAACCTGCTGTCAAACGCGATAAAATTCACGCCGGCCGGCGGCGATGTCAGCGTGACGCTGGCGATCGACGGCGGCGGTCAGCCGCTCCTTTCGGTACGCGATACCGGCATCGGCATGGCCCCCACGGACATCCCGACGGCACTGACGCCGTTCGGCCAGATCGACAGCGGCCTTAACCGGACCTATGAGGGCACCGGGCTCGGCCTGCCGCTGACCAAGGCGCTTGCCGATCTGCACAATGCCGCATTCGACATCGCCAGCGAGCCCGGCACGGGTACCACCGTCTCTTTGCGTTTCCCGGCAGTGAGCGAAAATCCCGTACCGGTTCCGGACGAGCCGGTCCTGGCGGTCGCCTGAACCAGCCGGCGTTCACCCGTAAATCAGGTGGTGAAGCCCGAAATAGCCGAGCAAGTAGGTGCTCAGCACCGCGATCAGCATGCCCAGGCTGACAAAGGCGCCGCGGGTGATCCCCAGCCGCGGCCAGGTAAAGAAATCGCCGACCGGCTGAGGTCCCTGCAGGATGATCACGATCAGCGACAGAATGATCATCAAATGGCCGACCGCATCGATCTTGCCGAAGTCGAAAACCGCCGCGATGAAAATCCCCAGCAGGCCGAGAGCCGCCAGCCTGCCAAAAAACCGGCCGCCGAGCAAAAAATACGCGAGAAAGAACTCAACAAAGCCGGCCAACACGATATAGGCCTTGGGATTGAAACCCAGATCGATGCCGGGGTGCAGCGCCATGACCGGCATCGTCCATACCCAATAGGCCCATTTCTCGAACGACGCCCAGAGGAGCGTCCCCGCGACAGCAGCGACCAAAACGGACCCGGCATGGGGCAACAGCCGCGCCGGCCGCAGCGAATGAATCGCCAAATACCCGGCTATGCCGAAGAAGATCGGGTAATCGAGCATGTGGAAGACGCCGTACTGCGCGATGGCGATCCCGTACAGCACGACAATACCGGCGCTGGCGATCCAGGTCGTGCGCCAGGACAGGGTCGCCGCGCCCAAGGCCAGCTGAAACCACGGGATGGCGGCGTTCGACGTGGTCAGCTCGGGCGTCAGCAGAACCCCCGGCTGCAGCCACAGGCAAACGAAGAAGACGCCGAGCCCGATGCGCAAATAATCCTGGGGCGGCCTCTGAAATCGTTGGACGTAACCGTCAATCCAGCCGTTCGCGCTTTCACCGCATAGCCGGTCGATAACGAACGCGCATAGGCTGACCAGCGCGAACAGCAGCAACAGCCAAAGCCAGCGCGTGTCCATGATGTGGTCGAGCGCATCCGGGCTGCAGCCGACGCAATAATCCTTGTTGAACCACTTAACGTGAGCCTCTGCCGGTGCGGCAAGCCACACCAGGCAGAGCGCGCCGAGGACAGTGCCGGCCGTGCGGCGAAATCGCGTGAGCTGCATGGGACTATCGACCGGTGGCGTTGGCGGGCGGAGGCTGGCAAATCGCCGCGCAGAGCACCGCCTCCTGCGTTTCCGCGGCGTCGGATTCGCCGTCGTTGAAGGCGTTCTGCACACCGCGCAAATCCGCCGGCCAGCGGCTCTTGATAAAGGCGAGCGCGGCGTGGATCGACCGATCGTCGAGCCGCCCGTCAAAGCTCGGCATTTGCACCCGCGCGGCGCCCGGCAGGCAATCGGTGATGCCGAACTTAACCATGCGAAACAGCGAGGTGTCCGAATGCAGCCAGGCATGCCCGGCCGCATCGAGCGGCGGCGGACCAAACCCTTGCGTGTCGACGCTGCCCTTGAGGTCGGCGCCATGGCAGCCAGCGCAAGACGAGGCATAAACCGCAGCGCCCTGTTGCACCATCGCGCTCGTTTCAGGATAGGCCGGTTGGTGATCGTCGCGCAGGCGGGGCGCGACGATCACCGAGACCACCACCACCAGGCTCGCCGCGGCGATCATGGTGGCAATGGCCCAATGACGGTCGATTGCCGCCGCGTGCTCCGCCGCAGCGTCCTCAGCGCGGAGGTCCGCCGGTAACGCATCCGCGATCCGCGCCGCCGTCGACCCGGCAGCGAAGTCGTGCGACCGCCAGCGTGCCTCGACCGTCACCCGCGCGAAACGATGCTGCAACGGGTGGAAGATCAGCGATGCAAGATACGCGAGCGGCCGGATGGCGCCGTCTTGCCGAAGCGGCGACGCATTGCGCGCCGGATGCAGCGCCTCGACCGAGGCCGCCTGCCGGCGGCGGCGTTGCGGCTTGCCCCTAACCTTGGACGCTGCGATGTGGACTGGGGGAGTTCGGGCCATGGCTCTTACCGGCCGGCCGAGAATGCGGCGCTCCCCAAACGGCCCCGCAGCGACACAGACCGTCCCCTCCGCGAGACATGGTCTCGCGGCTGATGAAACTTCATCACGATGTTGACCCTCTACACCCGCGATTCCCCAACCGCGGATTGCTTTTCCCGATACAAAGATAACTGCCGTTAACGAAATGTCAATAATTGCTTCAAGTAGTCCTCAATTTGATCCTTAGCGGAATGCGCAAATGCCATGTTTGTAAGAGTCGACGATCAAGGCAAACACCCGACTACCCAAAATTAAAGTATAAAATTTTATATTTTATCTCAAAATCTAGGAGTCGGCAGCCGGCGCCCCTACGACTGCTTGTGCTGTCGCATCCGGCTTCGCAAAAACATTGTGCGTCAAAGATCGGGCCTGCGCTCGCAATCCCACAACCCGAAACGACATGTCGCTCGTGGATAAAATCGGCAACAGCGAGGGGCTGCGGGACTAAAATTCCAACTGGCAGGAAACCCTTGGCGAGGAACGAGCCTAGGGGTTCCGCCATCCCGGAAGTCACGCAGCAATTATCCGGGACCCAGCGTCCACGGTGGGCCCCGCTTTCGCGCCGACGCTCGGTTTTTCCAACCTCGCTTCGCTCGCTAAGAAACAAAGTGGCTAGGGGACTAGGAATTCGAACCTAGCTAAAGTCTGCCATTCCATGGCGCTGAGGTGAATGCCCGAAGCCGCTATATTCTCGTCGAAATGGGCAATCGATGAGGTTCCCGGAATTGGCAGAATGATAGGCGAGCGGTGCAGCAGCCAAGCGAGTGCGATCTGCCCGGTGGTCGCATGGTGTCGTTCCGCAATTGTAACAAGCGGCGAACTGGATGCGGCAAGCCGGCCCTTGGCGAGCGGGTAGAAAGCGATAAAAGCGATGCCCGCATCGGCGCATATATCGATGATATTGTCAGACCGCGTCTCGTAGAAATTGTAGCAATTCTGCACCGACACGATCTTTGCGATGTCTTGTGCGCGATGCAATTCATTTGCCGAAACATTTGAAACGCCGATGTGATTGATCTTTCCCTCGCGCTGAAGTTCAACGAGCGCCCCGATAGAATCTTCTATCGGGATCTGAGGGTCGACGGCATGGAGTTGGTAGAGATCGATCCGGTCAAGTCGCAACCGCTTCAGGCTGCCCTCGCAGGCTTGCCGCAGGTGCTCCGGTCGACCGTCGACCGCCCACCGACCGGGACCAGGCCGCATGAAGCCGCCTTTGCTCGCGATGACGAGATCGGACGGATAAGGGAACAACGCTTTGGCGATCAGGCTTTCGCTGATGCCAGGCCCGTAAGAGTCGGCCGTATCGACAAGGTTCACGCCCTGATCAACGACCCGTCGCAGTAATGCGATCGCCTCATCTTCGTCAGGAGGCCCCCAGACGCCTCGGCCGGTGATGCGCATAGCACCAAAGCCAAGCCGGCGGACGGTGGGACCACCACGCAACGTCAGGGTCATCGGAATGCTGGAGTCGCGCATAGTACAAAGCTCCTGTCCAGCAACCCTGGGCTAGCGCCGGTTCCACTCGCCTCTTGGTTGAATGTATATCGAGCGGCGGGGCCAAGTTAATCCGGCCAATGTGGGCCTGGCGGAAATAATTGGCCAGATTGGTGAAACGTCCGTGCGAACAGTTCGGTTTGACCCACAAAGCCTTTTTATTCATTAGGCGGGCATAATCTTGTCGCGGGTCGACATCGACACGGAGGCCATCGCTTCGAACACGCCGTCACGCCGGACCAGTGCATGGAACAGCGCCGCCGCGACGGGCATCAGGACCAGGGCAAATACCAGGGGCTCGTCGGCGCTAGATTTGGATCAGAGGGCGACATGACGACAAGCAAAACCGATCTTGACATCGAGGCCGCGGAAACCGCCGCGGCTCGTACGGTTCCGCCATTGGTACTGGTGGTGATGGGCGTTTCAGGCAGCGGCAAATCGACGATCGCGCTCGAACTGCACCGCGTGCTGGGGTGGCCGTTTCAAGAAGGCGACGATCTTCACCCGCCGGCTAATGTCGAAAAGATGCGATCGGGCCGCCCGCTCGATGACGCCGACCGGCTGCCGTGGTTGCAGGCGGTCGCACGATGGATCGACGATCGACTAGCTGCAAGCGAACCGGGGATCATTACCTGCTCGAACCTAAAGCGTGCCTATCGGCGGATCACGATCGGTAAGAGGAAGGGGGTCCGTCTCGTCTACCTCAAGGGCGACGAGCAGATGATCCACCACCGGATCGTCCAGCGACACCACCGCTACATGCCGCCGACGCTGTTGCGCAGCCAGTTCGAAACGCTCGAAGAGCCCGGAGAAGACGAGCACCCGGTGACCGTCGCGGTGCACGGTGGCGTCGCGCAGACGGTGTTGGAGTTGCTGCGGCAGCTCGCCGATCTGAAGGCGCAGCGATAACCCGCTGGGGTTTTGTTCCTCACAATTGGAGGGTCGCCATGGCAACGAGCACCCCGTACAGCAGCCGGTGGGCACGGCTCGGTCCCATCGTCTTCATCACCTACAGCCTCGCCTATGTCGATCGAGCGAATTACAGCATCGGCTCGGCCGGTGGACTGTCGGGCGACCTCGGTATCACCGGAGAAGCCGGTGCGCTGCTCGGGGCGCTGTTCTTCCTGGGCTATTTCCTGTTCCAGATTCCCGCCGCCTGGTACGCCGAGACCCGCAGCGCCAAGCGCCTGATGTTCTGGAGCTTGTTGGCCTGGGGCATCTTCGCGGCGCTGACCGGCCTCATCACCGACATCCATCTGCTCTATGTCGACCGCTTCCTGCTCGGCGTGGCCGAGAGCGTCGTGCTGCCTGCGATGCTGATCTTCCTCAGCCATTGGTTTTCCAGCGCCGAGCGGTCGCGGACCAACACCATCCTGATCCTTGGCAATCCGGTGACAGTGCTTTGGATGTCGATCGTCTCGGGATATCTGGTCAATGCGATCGGCTGGCGCGGCATGTTCATCGCTGAGGGCCTTCCGGCGATCATCTGGGCGTTCATCTGGATGCGCCTGGTGCAGGATAGGCCGGCCGAGGCGCAATGGCTCGACCCGCGGGAGCGCCAGGCGCTCGACGAGCGGCTGAGCGACGAGCAGCGCCAGCTCAAGCCGGTGAAAAACTACGGCGAGGCCTTCCGCTCGCCACTCGTCATCGCGCTTGCGGTGCAATATTTCTGCTGGAGCATCGGTGTTTACGGCTTCGTGCTCTGGCTGCCCTCGATCCTCAAATCGGGGAGTCAGCTGGGCATCGTCGATATCGGCTGGCTCTCGGCGGTTCCCTATCTCGCGGCGGCGCTGCTGATGCTCGCCGTATCGCACTTCTCGGACCGCTCGGGCAGCCGAAAAGCCTTTGTCTGGCCGTTCCTGATCATCGGCGCGCTGGCTTTCGCCGGCTCGTTTCTACTCGGGCGTTCGGATTTCTGGTTCGGCTTTGTGCTGCTGGTGATCGCCGGCGGCGCGATGTACGCGCCTTATGGCCCGTTCTTCGCGTGGATTTCCGAGCGTCTGCCGCGCAATGTCGCCGGCGGCGCGATCGCGCTCATCAATAGCTGCGGCGCGCTCGGATCATTTGTCGGGTCATATGCGATCGGTTGGCTCGACGCAGCGACCGGCGGGCCCGACGTCTCCTATCTGCTGATGGCCGGTGCGTTGCTGATCAGCGGGGTCATCACGCTCGCGGTCGGCGCCGAACAGCGACGTGAAGCCGTTGGCGACGCTTTGGCACCGCATCCGCAATCCCACGCTGGAGGCTCAGCATGAAGCCGGAAATCCTGCTGATAGAACCGATGATGCCGGAGGTCGAGGCGCAGCTCGACGCCGCCTATCAGGTGCACCGGCTGTTCGAGGCCAAGGACCCCGCGGCCCTGGTCGCGCGGGTCGCGCCGGCTATCCGGGGGGTCGCCACCGGTGGCGCGCACGGCGTCGCCAACGCGGTGTTCGACGCGCTGCCGAACCTCGAGATCATCGCGATCAATGGGATCGGCACCGACGCGGTCGATCTGGAGCGCGCCCGCGCCCGAGGGGTGAGGGTCGCCACCACGCCCGGGGTGCTAACCGACGATGTCGCCGATTTGGCCATCGGTCTGATGCTCGCCGTGTCGCGCCGGTTTTGTGTCGCCGATCGCTTCGTCCGCGACGGGCGATGGCCGAACGCGCATCTGCCACTATCGGCCAAATTGAGCGGCAAGCGGCTGGGCATTTTCGGCCTTGGCCACGTCGGCCGCTCGATTGGGCGCCGCGCCGAGGGGTTCGATATGCCGATCGCCTATTGCGAGCGCAATCCGGCGGAGGTTGCGTATCGTTTCGTGCCGGACCTGGAAGAGCTCGCGCTAAATTCCGACTTCCTCGTCATTGCAGCCAGCGGCGGATCGGCGACGCACGGGATCGTCAACCGGCGGGTGCTCGATGCGCTGGGTCCGCAGGGCGTTCTGATCAACGTCGCGCGCGGCAGTATCGTCGACGAAGAAGCGCTGGTTTTCGCCCTCATCGAAGGGCGGCTGGGCGGCGCCGGGCTCGATGTATTCGTGCACGAGCCGAACCTCCCGGAGGCACTTTGGGCGATGGACAATGTCGTGCTGTCGCCGCACCAGGCGAGCGCAACAGTCGAGACGCGCCGGGCAATGGGCGATCTCGTGCTGGCCAACCTCGCGGCGCATTTTGCTGGACAGGAATTGCCGACGCCGGTCGTTTGACCGCGGGCGCCAGAGTTATTCCACGCAATTTAGCCCAACGGCGCCGACCGCGCGGCGACCTTTGGCCAAGAGACCAGGCCAAAGGTCCGCTTCCGGCTCATCTCGCTCGCTGCTGCGCGCCCAGGCGACGGTTCCGTTCCGATCCGATAGCCGGCGCCAGCGCAGCAGGGACGCGTCTTCGTGCCCATTGCTGTCGTTCGTTGGGCTGACTGATCGGGGAAAGATGCCTGGGATCGCACCAGCCCCTGGACAGATTCACTCGACGGTTTTTGTGCTTCGCAAATGGTGCGCGCTACGCTCGCGTAGCGACTGGAAAATGACGTAGAGCATCGGGATGACGAAGATCCCTACGGCGCTGGCGGCGATCATGCCGGCAAAAACCGGGGTCCCGACGTTATGGCGGCTGATTTGCGCGGCCCCCGTGGCGACCACCAGGGGATAGACGCCGAGAATGAACGCGAAGGAGGTCATCATCACGGCGCGGAACCGCATCTGCGCACCGAGCACCGCCGCCTCACGGATGTCCTTCCCTTGCTCCCGTTGGTCCTTGGCAAATTCGACGATGAGAATGCCGTTCTTCGCCGCCATCGCGATCAGCACCACCAGCCCGATCTGGCCGTAAAGGTCGAGCGACAAATGGAAGACGAGTAGGCCGAGAAAAGCGCCCAAAACCCCAACCGGTACGGACAACAGCACCGGGATCGGGATGACCAGGCTCTCGTACAGCGCCACGAGGAACAAAAACGCAAACAGCACGGCAAGAGCGAGAATGGCACCGGTCTGTCCGGACGCCGCCACCTCCTGGTAAGCGGTGCCAGTCCACTCGTAGCCGTAGCCGGCGGGTAGCGTCTTCCCTGACACGTCCGCCATGGCTGCGATTGCAGCACCGGACGAGGCGCTGGGAGCGGGGCTGCCTTGTATCGGGATTGCGCGGTAATTGTTATAGCGGGTAATCACTTGCGGCCCGACAACCACGTGCGCCTCGGCGATCGAACGGAGCGGCACATCGGTACCGAATTTGTTGCGGATGTATATCTGCCATAACGAAGATACGTCGCGGCGGTCCGCCGCCTCGCCCTGGATGTTGACCTGCCAGACGCGGCCGAACAGGTTGAAGTTATTGATGTAGATGCCGCCTAGCGTCGCCTGCAGCGCGCCGAAGACATCACTCATGTTTAGCCCCAGCGCTTGCGCCTTCTCGCGGTCGATGTCGAGATAGATTGAAGGATTGCTAGCGGTATAGGTCGAGAAGACGCGAGTTAGCTGGGGATTGCGGCTGGCGTTAGCGACAAGACCTTGCATTACGCTGTTCATGGCGGCGGGGTCCTGGCCTTCCAGCCCCTCCAAGTCGTATTCGAAGCCGCCCGTCGTCGACAGCCCGATGATCGGCGGCAGGTTGAAGGCAATCACGTTAGCGCTGCGCACCGCGCGGCCTTCGGCAAATACGCGGCCGATCAGCGCCTGCGCCGAGTTCGGCCGCCTTGCTGCGATCCTCGAACGGCTTCAGCAGGGGAACGATAAAGCCGACGTTTGGTTCGTTAACCCCGTCGATGATCGAAAACCCGCTAATCGAAAAGACCTTATCTATCTGTGGCATCTGTCGCAGCAGGCGGGTAATGCGGCTGACCGCGTCGCGGGTACGATAGACCGAGGCGCCGTCGGGCAGCTGCACGTTTACAAAAAATGCACCTTGATCCTCTTCCGGCAAAAAACCCGTCGGCGTGTGCAGCGCCAAAAACCCGATCGCGCCGGCGCTGACGGCGACGATGAGAAGGCCAACTAGCGAGAGGCGCACGAGACGGCGGACGATTGCGGCGTAGCCGTCGCGGACATTGTCGATGCGGCGCAAGACCCAAGCCATCGGCCCGCGCCTCACCCCGCGGTGGCGCAGGAATAGCGCGCACAACGCGGGCGACAAGGTCAACGCGTTAAGGGCTGAGATCAGCATCGCGACGCTGATCGTGACCGCAAACTGCCGGAACAATTGTCCGGAGATACCCGGGATAAACGCCACCGGTACAAACACCGAAAGCAACACCAACGTGATGGCGATGATCGGTGCGGTGATCTCGGTCATCGCCTTTTTTGTCGCCTCAGCCGGGCTGAGCTGCGGGTTTTCCTCCAGTACCCGTTCGACATTTTCAACGACGACGATCGCGTCGTCGACGAGGATGCCGATCGCCAGCACCATCGCCAGCAGTGAAACCGTGTTAGCGGAATAGCCCGCCACAAGGAGCACGGCAAAGGCGCCGATGACGCTGACCGGCACCGCGATCGCCGGGAT
The DNA here is from genome assembly GCA_963712835.1 of uncultured Alphaproteobacteria bacterium. GTDB lineage: Bacteria > Pseudomonadota > Alphaproteobacteria > ATCC43930 > CGMCC-115725 > DATARH01. The sequence continues at coordinate 44,457 of CAVQJJ010000011.1, forward strand.
GATCGTGGCCCGCAGGCTGCCGAGAAAGACAAAGACCACAATCACGACGAGGCCAAACGCGATGGCCAGAGTGACCAGCACATCGTGAATCGTCGCCCGTACGAATGTCGTCGTGTCGTAATTGACGACATAGTGGAGCCCCGGAGGGAAACGCTTGGCGAGGCGGTCCATCGTCGCGATAACCGCCGAGGCGGTGTCAACCGCGTTAGCGCCCGGCGACAGATACAAGCCGATGGCGACCGCCGGCTCACCGTTATAACGTCCCTCGACATCCTCGTTCTGGGCGCCGAGTTCGACACGGGCAACGTCGCGCACACGCAATAAGGAGCCGTCAGGGTTGGCGCGCAGCACGATGGCGCCAAACTCCTCGGGCGTCGTCAGCCGTCCCTTGGTCTGGATGTTCATCTGAAATTGCTGGTCGTGTCCGATTGGGCGCGCGCCAATGCGGCCGACAGGCGCCTGCACGTTCTGCGCCTGGATTGCGCTGATCAGGTCAGCCGGCGTCAGCTTCAGATTGTCGAGACGGTTGGTGTCGAACCAGATGCGCATCGAGTAATTGAGAGCACCGAAGACATGCGCCTGCCCGACTCCCGGCGTCCGCGAGAGGACGTCGATGATGTTGATGATCGCGTAATTGGTGATGAATAGTGGGTCTTGCTGGCCATTATCACTGTAGAGCGAGAGGAACTGCAGGACGGCTGAGGATTTCTTCTGGATGGTGAGGCCTTCGAGCTGGACCTCGGCGGGGAGTTGCGCGAGTGCGGTCTGCACGCGGTTGTTGACATTGACGGTGTCGATGTCCGGATCAGTGCCGAGGTCGAAACTGACCGTCAGATTGTAGGAACCGTCATTGGCGCTCGTCGACTTCATGTAGATCATCTTGTCGACGCCGACGACCTGCGCCTCAATCGGCTGCGCGACGCTGGCTTCGACGACGGCGGCCGATGCGCCAGGATAGACCGCGCTGACCTGCACCTGCGGCGGGACGATATCGGGCAGTTGCGCCACCGGAATACGGGTCAGTGCCAGAAGCCCCGCGATCGTGATGACCACCGCGATGACACCCGCAAGCCGCGGGCGGTCGACAAAGACGTCGGAGATCACTGCCGGGCTCCCGCGGAGCCAACCGATGGTCCCGGGGTCACCGGCGCAGGCGATACCGCCTCGCCGGAGCGAACGCGCTGCAAGCCCTCGGTAATGACGAGCTCGCCTTCCTTTAGTCCACTCGTGATCACTGCCAAGGAGGGCGTCGACTGGCCCTGCTGAATGCGGCGAACCTTCGCCTTGTTTTGCGCATCGACGACGTAGACATAGTCACCCTGTTGATCGGACAGCACGGCAGCGCGGGGAACCGCCAGAACCGTGATCGGCTGCACGCCCTCAAGCAGCACGCTCACGAATTCCCCGTCAAACAGTTCGCGCGGCGCCGGTCCGCCCGGCGGCATCCCGGCCATCAATGGATTGGGAACAACGGCGCGCAGCGTGAACGTGTCGGTATTTTCTGTGATCGTGGGCGAGACGTAATCGAGCTTGCCGTCGGAGCCGTAAATCTTTCCATTGGGCAGACGCAGCTTGACGACGACGGCGTTGAACCCGCCCTTGGGTTCGTAGCGTGTTCGCAGGTCGAGCCCGGTCCGCACCGGAATCGGGAAGAGCACGTACATCGGGTCTTGGCTGACGATGTTCGCCAGGGTGCCGCTCGTCGGTGAAACGACATTGCCCTCGGTAACCTGCGTGGCGGTGATTTTACCGTCAATCGGGGCAGTGATGTTGGTATAGCCGAGATTGATCTCGGCCGTCTCAACCTGCGCCTGTGCCCCGGCAATCTGAGCCGCCAAGGCGCGTTCAGAGGCGAGCGCGTTGTCAACATTGGATTGCTGGCCTGCGACGGTAGGCAACAGCGTCTGCGCGCGCTGCAACGTTATCAGCGCGTTCCGATGCTGTGCGTCCAGTTGCTCCTCATTGGCCTTTGCGGCATCAACCTGCGCCTGGAAAGGCGGTCGCTCGATCTCGTAAAGCAGATCGCCTGTTTTGACTTCGGCTCCTTCGACGAAATGCCGCTTTTCGAGAAAGCCGGTAACGCGCGAGACGAGAGCTACCCGGTTCACCGCCTGGATGCGGCCGTTAAACTCATCGCTTTGGGTGATCTGCTGCTGTTCGGCGCGCACAACGCCGACCGCAGGCGGACCGCCGCCTGGAACCTGCGCCGAAGCCTCGGCCGACAGGAGAGCAAAGGCGAAAAGCAACGCAAAGTGGGGAGCGCCGGCCATCCAACTCATTTCAGCCAACTGGACACACCTTCGATTAACCTGCAAATCGGAGATCGCAGGATTCTGGTTGATCCCTGCCTAGCGCTCTGCGTGACGTAAATCCTGCTTCTGTTCTACTCGGACAACAGAGGGCAATTGTAATCGCGACGGGATCAGCGGCGATAGATCTCATCGAATTCTGCGCTCCCCGTCCAATTATCTGGACCGTGCCAAGACCGTCCCAGTGCCGGCTCGCCATCGAAGAGATAATTCATTGTCGCAAGGCAGATTTGAGGATGAGGCCGCCCGTCAAGGCCGGGGCCCTGGCTCGCCGTCCCACGATTTCGAAGCGCAACGATTGTCAGAGCGGCTCAGGCGCTGTTTTGACCCAGCTGCGCAGGACCTCGGCGACGCTCCATGCCTGAGCGATGCAGCCGCGCGGCGTAAACGGGGACTCGGCGTCGAAGATTTCGCTTATGGAGCCGATTCCGGCTTCGGTGAGATGAGGCCCGAACCCCGCAAGAAAACTTCGCGCGGTGTTGATTTCCGTTGGATGGATCTTGAGCCAGGCGTCGATGAATGGGCCGATCAGCCAGGCCCAAACAGTGCCTTGGTGGTAGGCGGCGTCACGGGCGCGAAGGTCACCCGAATAGGTCTGTCTGTAATCGGGCTCACCGGGCGCCAATGAGCGAAGGCCCATCGGCGTCAGCAATCGCTTTTCGACGCCCGCAACAATCGCTTCCCATCGCTGCGGGTCGAGAACCGGGTGATCGAGGGAGATCGCGAAGATCTGATTTGGCCGAAAGGAAGGATCGTCGCCCTTTTCGCCATCGACCACGTCGTAAAGATAGCCGCCCTGATCGAACCAGAAACGCCGATTGAACGAAGCTTGCGCCGTTTCGGCATGGGCGGCGATCTCGTCCGCGTCGTCATCGCCGACGAAGCCCAGCCATCCGGCCATAAGGCATAGCGCGTTGTACCAGAGAGCGTTGATCTCCACTGCCTTGCCGCGACGCGGGGTCACCACCCAGTCGTCCACCTTGGCGTCCATCCAGGTCAGCTGATAGCCCTCCGCTCCCTGAATCAGGAGCCCGTCCGCGGGATCGACCCGAATGCCGAAACGCGTTCCTTCGAGATGCTTGCGGACGATCTCTTTCAGGATCGGCAGCAGTAATTTCAACGTCGCGGTATCGTTGGTCTGCTTGAGATAGCGATGCAGCGCATGGAAAAACCACAAGGTCGCGTCGGCCGTGTGATAAAGCCCCTGGTTGCGCCCCTCAGGAAACAGATTGGGGATCAGACCGTCGCGCACGTAATGGGCAAAGGTTCGCAAGATCCAGCCGGCCTCGTTCTCTCGTCCCGTGGTCAGGGTCAGACCCTCGAGCGAGACCATCGTGTCGCGGCCCCAGTCGGTAAACCAGTGATAGCCGGCAATGACGGTTCGCACGTCGTCGCCTTCGGCGTGAGCGCGTGCAACATCGGCGATGCGGCCCACCGGGGTGATGACAAAATTATCGGCGGCCAGCGCAAGCTCCGCAGCGAAACCCCGGCGCGCCGAGGGGTGGGCTTGCGCGACGAGGCGGCGCCGGCGCTCAAGCTCGAAGCGCTGCGCCTCGTCCGGGTCCAGCGCGAGCACGGTATGCCACGGTTCCGTCCCCGCGATTAGACAGGTGGTCCCGTCCTTGGCTAACGTCATGGCGAAATAGCCGGGGCTCCATTCCCAGCCGTGGGAAGCGTAACCACGTTCCGCTTCCATCGGAAATACGCATTCGCGGCGGGAGGCGCCATCGGCGACAAACTGCACGGACTCGCCGCCGACCATCGTTATCCTCAGCACTGGATGATCCGGACCGGCACTGATCTCGTAGAGCGTATCGCGGGCGGTGATCGCGTAGGTTGGTGGGACGGGCTCGTCGACGGCCGCCTCAAGCGGGCGGAAATTGATGAACGGTCGCAGCCGCAGTCGCACCGGGCGTTCAGCGCTGAGCAATCGGAATGTCGCATGCACCAGATTGTGCCCGGAGGGCAGCACGATCGATTTTTCGAGAACCATTCCGTCGATCTCGTAGCGCCAGCTCGGCAGACCGGTGGCCAGCGTAAAGTCGATAAATCGACCGTGCTCGTGAAGGCTGGCGGCACTGCCATCGGGACGCTCGATGTCGAGCTCGAGATCGTTGAACACCACCATACGGCCGTGCGGCGGCGGCAATGCCGCGATCAGCAGCCCGTGGTAGCGACGGGTGATCCCGCCGGCGATCGTCGCCGAAGCAAACCCGCCAAGACCATTGGTGATCAGCCATTCACGAGGCGCCAGCAGCGCCTCCCCAGGAATGGGGCTGATTCGAATGGGCTCAATCACTCGGAGTTTGGCTCAGCGGCGAGAAGCAGCGCAGATCGACCGGGAACCCGCCACATACCCTCTTCTGTCGGCAAGGGCACGCCGCTGCCGCCGTATCTTGGGTCCTCGCTCGACCAAAGCAGACGCCAGCCCCGCCCGACGGGCGGCGCCAGCAACGGCTCGGCAATAAAGGTCAGGGCCAAATCGAGCCCGAGATTGACGATCAGCAACCGGTCCTGTCCACCGCTCACGATGTAACGCAGCAGCCATGCTTCGTCCGTCAGCACCGCGCCTTCAACCCGGTACGACCGGTCGCCCAGCGTCGGATCGTCGCGCCGCAAAGCCAGCAGATCGCGATGTAACGCATAGGCTTCGGCATGGCGCGCGCGCTCGCCATGATCGAGCTGCGAGCGCTGAAAGGTGTCGGCGTCGGCCGGATTGTCGAACCGTTCTTGCGCGGCGATGGACGCGAGGCTCGGAAACTGCGACAGAAACTTGCGCCTTCCTTTGGCGACATCGAGCGCGAGAGCGCCCGCATGATCGGCGAAGTAAAGAAACGGGGTTGATGCGGCAAATTCCTGGCCTTGGAACAGCATCGGGATCCCGGGCATCAGCAGCATAAAACAGGTCAATGCGCGCCACGCGCCGGGGCTCGTCAGGGAAGCGCCGCGCGCCCCCGTTGCTGAGTTGGCGATCTGATCATGGTTCTGCAAAAAGACGACGAACAACTCCGCCGGCAAGCCCAATGTCGGTGTACCTCTCGGCTGGTGTTGCCATTGCGAGTACTGCCCCTGAAACAGGAAGCCGCTTGTCGCCGCCGCGACGAACTCTTTCGCGTGCCCCTGATAGTCGCTGTAGTACGCTTCCTGCCTCTTGGTCAGTGCCACCGTCGCGCTGTGGTGGAAATCGTCGTTCCATAGCGCGTCAAAACCGTAGCCGCCCTGCTGCGGCGGCAACAGCAAGCGGGCATGTTGCGGCTCGTTCTCACCCACAATGAAAGTCCGGCGCGGTCCTGCAGCCTCGCGCACGCGTCTGACGATCGCGGCAAGCACGTGATCGGCCGAGGCGTCAAATATTTGCTGGGTAGCGTCGAGGCGCAAGCCGTCGAGGTGGTATTCGTCTATCCAATACCCGGCGTTGGCGATAAAGAATTCACGCACCGGCCCCGCATTAAGGCCGTCGAAATTGAGCGCCTCGCCCCACTCGTTCTCGTAACGGTTTGTGAAATAGTCGGCTGAAAAGGACCGGAGGTAGTTACCCTCCGGTCCGAGGTGATTGTAGACGACGTCCAGTATTACCGCCATTCCGAGGCAATGCGCGCTGTCGACAAAGGCACGGAAATCATCCGGACGCCCGTAGAGCCGGGTCGGCGCGAACAGGTTGACCCCGTCATAACCCCATCCGAAGCGGCCGGAAAATTCGGCCACAGGCATCAATTCAATGCAGGTGATTCCGAGTTCGGCAAGTGCCGGCAACTGCTTTGCCGCCCCAGTCCAGTCTCCCTCGGGGGTAAAGCTGCCGATGTGCATTTCGTAGATCACCAGCCGCTCGCGCGGTAGCCCACGCCAGGCATGGTCCTGCCAGGCGAAGTTCGCCGGATCGACGATTTCGGACCAGCCATGCGGGCCCGCCGGCTGAAAGCGTGACGCCGGATCCGGCAGGCTCTCCGCAAGGTCATCGAGTCGAAACCGATAGCGCCAGCCGGCGCGGGCAACCTCGCTCAGACCGGAGAAATAGCCATCTGGCTCCGGAAGCAACGCCCGGCTTTCATGGCCCTCAAACTCGACGAGCACCTCACAGCAAGCCGGCGCCCATAGGCGAAAATGAACGCCTCCACCCCGCCTCAGCTCCGCTCCGACGGGCAAGCGTCGCACAGCCGGCTCGGAGAGCATCAGCTTCGCGGTTTCGCCCGGGACGATCGCGTCACAATCGGTGTTCATGAAATGACCGGTTAATCGGTGGAGGAAAGCCCGACCGTCCCTTATCAACGCCGATACGAGCTCTCTGCTCCCCAATAGCATCGCGCGTTCGCCGCTCGCGGCATTAAACGCGATACGGCGCGTTGCGAGGTCGGTTGGGGGTATCGTCGATGCCAGGGCGCTATAGGGCGTTCTGACTGTTGCTGGTCTCGCGATTTGTGCGCTCTATGGCGGGATACAATTATGGCCGGAGGATTCTTCGTTCGAGTGGAGGCGGCGCGGTCGGCATCTACAGGAGGCCGTACCTTCGAGATCTGGATCGTCGCGACGGACGACCCCGCTGAGGCCGTTGCTGCCGTCAGGGCGATGGTCCCCGCTGGGGCGAACGTCGAGGCAATCTACGATCGCCCTTCCGATGAAACCCTCAAAAGGCTGGCGCTTGTCCCGGGCCAAGCTTGGCTACTTTGAGGACCAAATGCTCTCGCCCGACTCGGCGCAGGGCCTCGCGTGGCCGGCGCAGCGGTCTAAACCGCCGGCGCTCGTCGAGCATTATGCTGTTTTTACGGGACGCCTTGCGACCGCAGATCGGCCGAGAACAGACTGCCGGCTGACCCGTGATCGCACCCGCGGAACCCTGGTGCGATCCCCTCGTTTCCCTGATGCTCGCCACCGCCAGGGGCGGTCGGCGCGCCCGCACAAGGATGGTAGACATGACCGCGAATGTGAATGAGGGCGAAGGCAATAAGACGGCCGCGCGTGAGTACAACAAAGCGCAGCGCCGGTTTGTGAACGAGGGCAAGGTCGAACCCAGCGCACGCGACGCCGAGCGAGCGCTTGACGGTCCCGAACGGCAAGAGCTGCTCGAGGCAGAAGCCGCCGGGAAAAGCCGCGCCGCGCCGGACCCCGAGACTGACGACGGCAAAATCAGAGAGCGGGCCCATGCGATCTGGGAGCGGGAAGGTCGCCCCGAGGGCAGGCATGACGATCATTGGCGTCAGGCGCAGCAGGAGCTAGCAGACGATACTGCAGGCTAGCCATCGTATAGCGATGGTCGCAGCTGACCGCCACTTGGGTCTTCCGCCCCGCTTGCCAGATCAATCACCAATGTAGAGAAGCAGGTCCGCTCAGGTTGGTAGGTCACGAACCCATCTGTTTGTGCCCGGTTTTGCTGCTCCCGCCAGCGCGCTTGTGGGCCGGCCCGTGCGCGGCGGTGAGGTTATGCGCCGAGTTGATCAGTGCAAGGTGCGAGAAGGCTTGGGGGAAATTGCCCACCTGCCGCTTTGCCGTGGCGTCGTATTCCTCGGCGAGCAGCCCGACGTCATTCCGCAGGGCGAGGAGCCGGATAAACAGCGCGCGCGCGTCCTTGTAGCGTTTCTGCAGCACATAATTGTCGACCAGCCAAAAACTGCAGGCGAGGAACGCGCCCTCGCCCGGAGGCAGGCCATCGGTGCCGCTACCAGTGTCGTAGCGCATCACGAAACCATCGCGCATCAGGTCGCGTTCGATCGCCGTCAGCGTGCCGCGCACCCGCGGATCGGCGGCTGGCAGAAATCCCACCAGCGCGATCAGTAAGAGGCTGGCGTCGAGCGCCGTCGAGCCATAGGACTGGACGAACGAGTTCAGGTTGGCGTCGAAGCCACGGTCGCACACCTCGTCGTGGATGCGGTCGCGCACCGCCCGCCAACGGTCGAGCGGCGCCTCCAATCCGAACTCTTCGGCTGAGCGCACCGCTCGGTCAAAGGCGACCCATGCCATGACTTTGGAGTGAGTGAAGTGCTTACGGCCGCCGCGCACCTCCCAAATCCCGTTATCCGGCTGATCCCAAATCGTCTCCAGATGAGAAACCAGCGCGCATTCGAGAGTCCAGCCCGACGCGTCGGCCGCAAGACCGTCGCGCCGGGCGACATAAAGGGCGTCTAGCACTTCGCCATAGACGTCGAGCTGGACCTGCCCGGCTGCGGCGTTGCCGATACGCACCGGCGCCGCGCCTTCGTAACCCGTCAGCCATGGCACTTCGTATTCGTCGATGCGTCGCTCGCCGGCGATGCCGTACATGATCTGCAGTTGAGCAGGGCTGCCCGCGGTGGCGCGTAGCAGCCAGTGGCGCCAGGCCTTTGCCTCATCGAGGAAACCTGCCTCCATCAGCGCGTACAGCGTAAAGGTGACGTCGCGCAGCCAGCAAAACCGGTAATCCCAGTTGCGCGAGCCGCCGAGCTGCTCGGGGAGCGACGTCGTGGCGGCAGCGACAATCCCGCCGGTTTCCCAATGAGACAGCGCCTTCAGCGTCAGCAGCGAACGCAGCACCGCATCGGACCATTCGCCCGCCGGCTTGAACGCCGCCGCCCAATCGGACCAGAAGGATTCGGCCTGCTTCAGCGCCTTCGTGGCCGAAACCGGTTCGGGATCGGCTTTGTAGGAGGACGTCCATGTTAGGACGAAGCCGACCTCCTGGCCGGCCTCGACCTCGAACTCCCCGATCGTTTTCATCCCTTCACCACGAAGGGGTACGCTCGTATCGAGCAGAAGCCGATCCGGGCCGGCGATCATCTGAAGCCGGCCGTCGTCCCGTTGCGTCACCCATGGTTCGGCCGAGCCGTAATCGAAGCGGACGATGAGCTCGATGCGCATCCCTACGCTGCCGCTTATGCCGCGAACCAACCGCACGACATCCGACACCGCGCCGCGGCGCGACAGGAGATCGACGACGCAGACAGCACCCGTCGCAGTTTCGAACGTGGTTTCGAGGATCAGCGTGTCACCGCGATAGCGGCGTCTGACGCGGGCATCGGCGTCGCTCGGGGCGATCAGCCAGCGTCCGTTCTTGGGGCTGCCGAGCAGCGCCGCAAGGCACGCGGGGCTGTCGAACCGCGGGAGGCCGAGCCAATCCATCGATCCGTCCAGGCCGACCAGCGCCATCGTCTCGCAATTGCCGATAACGGCGTAGTCTTCGATGCGGCTCGGCATGATGGCAGGCTCCCGCCGCTGAGGTTTCAGTGTCGCCGAATCGTAAACGCCCATTCTCCCGGGGCGTTTGCCTCGGGCGGAATTTGTTCGGCAAAAAGCCTGCCTTTACTGATTACGCTCGAAAACCGAGCGTTGCGGGCCCCGCTAACGGACGAATGGCTGCCGAGGGACGCCTTTTTCGCCCGGTGACAGGCGGAACAGCGCCCCGGCAAGCGGTTGCGCGGCTTTCTCCGTCTCGCTCATTTTGTCCGAGGCGCTGGTTATGTAGAGCGTCGCAAGACCGTCCCCGGCGAAAGCGCACATCGTCGGCTGGCTCACGGGCAAGTCGATGTCGCGATCGACCGAAGCATCGGGATTGAACCGCCTGAGTTTGCTCCCGCCGTGCAGGGCGCACCAGTAGCTCCCGTCGGTATCGACCGCGGCGCCATCGGGGATTCCCAGCTCCTCGGGAATGGTCGCAAAAACGCGGCGGTTAGAAATGCGACCGCCGTCAATGTCGTAGTCGAACGCGATGATCTCTCGGGTATAGCTGTGCGACAGGAAGAAAATGCTCCCGTCTGCGCTCCACGCCATCCCGTTGTGGAGTTCGGCCGCATCGGGCTCGATCCGTAGGCCGCCATCGAGGGTGAAACTATGAAGGCGCCCTGCCTGCTTGGAGGGCGAACCCTCAAGCGGATCGAACATCACGCCAACCCAGAAGCGTCCTTTCGTGTCGCACGCGCCCTCATTGAAGCGAAACAGCGCGGGGTCGAATGGCGGCGGCGCGAGCTGGTCAAGCGTACCGGTGTCGAGGTCTAGCCGATAAAGACCCCCGCGAAGCGCGACTAGTGCACCGCCGCCCTCGATCAGCGCAAAGCCGCCGACGTCGCTCGTCAGCGCCCATGTCCGTGTTGCGCCGTCCGCGGGCAGATAGCGGTGAAGGGCGGGTGCCTTCACGTCGATCCAGTAAAGCGCCTTCTCCTTCGCCACCCAAGTGGGAGATTCGCCGATCGTGGCACGGGCATCCAGCACGGTCTCAATCGTCATCAAGGCATCCTCTCGAAGATGAAACCGACGCCTGCGACCTCCGTTCCACGCGGCCGAATGGTTAGGACACAATCTTCCCTTTAGTCGTAATGGGGCTTTCGACGGAACGTTTTGGCGGCGCCGGCTTTAGATAAGCACGAACACGTCTGTTCATTTCCGTTGGTCGAGCAGAGCGGGGAAGCGCCACCCGCTGGGGCAAAGCATATCCGGCATCCTGGCCGGCGCTCTTTTCCCGCGCACAGCCGGTGCATCGGGAGGGATTAGGCCCATGGGTGCATCATCAACCATATCCTGATCGTTCAGGAATAACGCGGGGGGCGAGATGCAGGGCTGCAACGAAAATGCCACGGCCACGCTATTCCAGTCGGGCCCGGCCGTGCAGCGGGCTGGCGGATGACGCTACGGCGGGGACCGAGCCGCCTCTTCGCGGCGGCGCTGCTGCTGCCGCTCGGCGGGTGCGATGCGTTGCGACTGGGCTTCCTTAATGCTGCCGGCCCAGTGGCGGGCGGCGAGCGCCACCTGTTTATTATCGTCTCGATAGTGTTGATCTTCGTTGTCGGGCCGGTGCTGCTGCTGACCCCGATCATCGCGTGGTATTATCGGCTCTCGAACAAGAACAGGACCTACAAGCCCGAGTGGGAATTTTCCTGGCCGCTCGAAGGGCTGATCTGGATCCCGCCGATCGGCATCGTGATTGGCCTCGCCTTCCTGCTGTGGCCCTACACTCACCGCTACGACCCCTATACGCCGCTTCGATCGACCTTGCCGACGATCGAGGTGCAGGCGGTCGGGCTCGACTGGAAGTGGCTGTTCATTTATCCCGACCGCGGCATAGCGACCGTCAATCAGCTCGGGATACCCGTCGGCCAACCGGTGCATCTGAATCTCACGAGCGCAACGGTGATGCAGTCGATGCTCGTGCCCCAGCTGGCGGGGCAGATCTATGCGATGGCGGGGATGACGAGCCAGCTCAACCTCGCGGCCGATCGGCCGGGAACGTTCGTCGGTGAAAACACACAGTTCAATGGCACAGGATTTCAGCAACAAAAGTTCGCGGTCGTTGCGATGTTGCCCGACGACTACGCGCAATGGCTGGAATGGGTGCGTCAGTCCGCGCGACCGCTCGATGCCGCCGCCTACGCGCAGTTGCTCGAGAAATCCGCGCCGGCGAGCCCGATCTTCTATTCATCGGTGCTGCCGGGGCTGTTCCAGAACATCCTGGCCCAGTCGCGCGCAGGAACCTCCGAGGCGAAGCGGTGAGCCAGGCGATCTGGCCGGCGGTGCTCGGCCGCTTCGACTGGACGGCGCTGCCTTTCGTGCGGGCGTGGGACGATCCGACCGCGAGCGAGATCATCGGGGCGGGAGCGGCCGCCGCCGTCATTATGGGGGCGGTGGTCGCCGTCGTCCTGATCACGTGGCTCGGCAAATGGAAATATCTGTGGAATGAGTGGCTCACCAGCCTCGATCACAAGAAGATCGGCGCGATGTACATCGTGCTGGCCTTCGTGATGCTGGCGCGCGCGCTGATCGAGGCGGTGCTGATGCGGCTGCAGCAGGGGGCCGCGATCAATTCACCCGGCTTCATTGCGCCCGATCACTTTTCGCAGCTATTCACCACGCACGGCACCATCATGATTTTCTTCATGGCCATGCCGTTCCTGACCGGCCTCATCAATTATGTGACACCGCTCCAAATCGGTGCGCGAGACGTCGCCTTTCCGCTGCTCAATTCGATCAGCCTGTGGCTGACCGGCGGGGCGGCCGGGCTGATGATGGTGTCGCTCGTTGTCGGCCGCTTCTCGACCGGCGGATGGAGCGGCTATCCGCCCTATACCGAGCTCGCCTTCAGCCCCGATGTCGGGCCCGATTACTGGATCTGGGCGGTGACGCTGGGATCGATTGGCTCGACCCTCACCGGGCTCAATTTTGCCGTCACCATCTACAAATTGCGCGCACCCGGCATGCACCTGATGCGGATGCCGCTGTTCGTGTGGACGGCGCTTTGCACGTCCATCCTGATGATCTTCGCGATGCCGCCGCTCACCGTCGCGACCGCGCTTCTCGCGCTCGACCGCTATCTGGGGTTCCATTTCTTCACCAACGACCTCGGCGGCAACATGATGAACTATCCCAATTTGTTCTGGCTGTTCGGTCACCCCGAGGTATACATTCTCATCCTGCCCGCATTCGGCGTCTATTCCGAGGTCGTTTCCACCTTCTCGTCGAAGGAGCTTTACGGCTACACGTCGCTGACGATAGCGACGATGGCGATCGCGATCTTGTCCTTTACCGTCTGGGTCCACCACTTCTTCACCATGGGCCAGAACGCCGACATCAACGCGGTGTTTGGCATTGCGACGATGACGATCGCCGTGCCGACCGGCGTCAAGCTTTACGACTGGATCTGGACGATGTTCCGCGGCAGGGTGCGCTTCACCGTGCCGATGCTCTATTCGCTGGCGTTTATGATGACGTTCGTGGTCGGCGGCGCGACCGGCATCATTCTCGCCATGCCGCCGCTCGATTTTCTTGTCCACAACACAGTTTTCCTGGTCGCGCACTTTCACAACGTCATAATCCCCGGCGTGCTCTATGGCCTGCTCGCGGGTTATCATTACTGGTTTCCCAAGGCGTTCGGGTTTCGCCTGAACGAGAAATGGGGGCGCATCGCGTTCGGCTGCTGGGTGATCGGCTTCTACCTGGCCTTCATGCCGCTCTATGTGCTCGGCGCGGCAGGGATGGCGCGGCGGACGCAGGAGGTGTTCGAGCCCGCCTTCCGCCCGTGGCTTTATATCGCTGGGTTCGGGGCGCTGGTGTTGCTTGCCGCCCTCGCCGCGCTGTTCGTCCAGCTATGGGTGAGCATCCGCGAGCGCGACGCGAACCGGGTCGCCGCGGGCGATCCGTGGGACGGGCGCGGGCTGGAATGGTCGACCTCGGCGCCGCCGCCCGAATACAACTACGCCGTCATCCCGCGCGTCCACAGCCGCGATGCCTTCTATGTCGGCAAGCGCAGGGGCGAATTATACGCGTGGCCCGAGCGGTACTATGACATCCGGATGCCTAAGAACAGCATGACCGGCCCCGTCATCGGCATCGTCGGCGCCGCGGCCGCGTTTGGGCTGGTCTGGCACATGTGGTGGCTCGCGATCCTCGGCGTGCTGGCGATCGTCGGGGCCGTTATCGCGCGCAGTTTCGCGCGCGACGTCCAGCGCGTCATCCCGGCCGCCGAGATTGCGTGGAACGACGCGATGTGGCGGCACGCGATTGCGGACGCGTCCCCGATCCCGCGCCAGCTCGAGACGACGCCCGCCAACCAAGGCCTCGCCGAGATAGCCACATGAGCGCGTTGGCATGAGCACGAACGAGGTTCGTCATCCGGGCCTCAATCTCGGGGCCACCGACGAGGAGGCGCACGAGCAGGCGGAGAGTTCAGTCTTCGGCTTCTGGGTGTTCCTGATGAGCGACGCGGTGATCTTCGCGCTGCTCTTCGCCACCTATGGGGTCATGCTGCCAGGGACCGCGGGCGGCCCGACGCCAGCGGGTATCTACAAGATCGGCTCCGCCTTCATGGAGACGATGGTGCTGCTCACCAGCAGCTTCACGTTCGGAATGGCCTCGATCGCGATGAAGCACGAGACGGGGCACGGGCGGCTGCTCGCATGGATGGCGGTGACGCTGGCGCTGGGCCTCGCCTTTCTCGGCATGGAGCTGCACGATTTCGCGACGATGTTCGGCAACGGGGCCTATCCCACGCGCAGCGGCTTCCTCTCCGCCTTTTTCGCGCTGGTGCCGCTGCACGGGCTGCATGTGTTTTTCGGCAGCGTCTGGATGGTCGTGATGATGGTGCAGGTGCTGGTATTCGGGCTCGACGCTCGGGTGAAGATCAACATCCTGCGATTGGGCCTGTTCTGGCACTTCCTCGACATCGTATGGATCGCGATCTTCTCGGTCGTGTATCTGCAGGGGCTGATCCCGTGAGCGGACCGAACGAGGGCAAGACGTCGCGAGACGTGGTCCTATGTGATCGGCTATGCCCTCGCGCTGGCGCTGACGGGCGTCGCTTTCGCGGCGGTACGCTGGCCGTCCTTCGCCGCAACGACAACTCTCGCCATCGTGTTCGGCCTGGCGCTCGTGCAGATCGTCGTCCACTTCCGTTTCTTCCTGCACATCAGCCTGGTCAAAACATCGCGCGACGATCTTCAACTGGTCCTCTTCTCCACGCTGATCGTCGCGCTGATGGTATCGGGTACGTTGGTCATCCTGATGAATCTGCACCAACGGATGATGTAGTCAAAGCTCGCCCGCCGCGGCGAGCTTGCGGATGCGGTCGGCGGTGCGCATCGCGATTGTCTGGATGGTGAGCGCCGGGTTCACCCCCCCGACCGTCGGGAACACCGATCCGTCGCAAACCCAGAGATTGGGGATGTCCCAGCTGCGGCAGTCGGCGTCGACCACGCTGGTGCGCTTTTCGTTGCCCATGCGCGCGGTGCCGCCGAGATGATTGGTGTCGTTATCCTGCGCAAAGGTGTCCTTGGCGCCGATCGCCTCGATCGATCGGCCCATCTGCTCGATCGCGTGCGCGATCAGCGCCTTATCGTTGTCACCCCACTCATAGGTAATCCTGGCGACCCGCAGGCCGTACTGGTCGAGATCGTCCGCGAGCGTCACACGGTTCTTTTCGTTGGGGAGCATCTCGCCCACCATCTTGACGCCTATCATGTGGTTGTAGTGCAGCATCGCCTCGCGCAGCGCGGTGCCCCACAGCCCGCGCGAGCCGGTCTGGACCGAGACCCATTCGATCGGCAAAGGCCCTTGTCCCATCCAGCAATAACCGCCGTGGAAATCCTTGTTGTCGTCGTAATTCCAATGCTCGGTGATGGCCAGGCTGGGGGGCGCCTTGTACCAGCGCACCGGTTCGTCCATCCGGCCCCAAAAGGCCTGGTTGGATTGCGTCATCAGGTTCTTGCCGACAAGGCCCGAGCTGTTGGCGAGCCCGTCGGGAAACTGCTGGTTGGCGGACGCCAAAAGCAGACGCGGCGTCTCGATCGCGTAACCCGCCACGACAACATTCCGCGCGCGCTGAAAGCGCCACGCGCCCTCGCGATGATAATGGACGCCGCTGGCGCGGCCGCTTCTATCCGTCTCGATGCGCCCGACCATCGCGAGATCGCGGATCTCAGCGCCCGCGGCCAGAGCGCGTGGAATCCAAACGGTGAGGGCCGATCGCTTGGCATTGGTGCTGCAGCCGAAGCGGCAGAAGCCGCGATAGGCGCAGGGCGGGCTGTTGCCCTCGGGGCCGGCGTGCGGCGCCGACAGAGTGGCGAGCGGCGTCTCGGTCCATTTGATGCCGATCGCCTCGCAGCCCTTGGCGAGCAATTTGCCGGCATCGTTGAGCTCATGCGCGCGATAGGGATAGCGCGGGCGCTTCGGCCCCCACGGATAGCTCAGCGGTCCGGAGATGTTGATCTGGCGCTCCGCCTCCCCGTAATAATGCCACATCTCCTGCCACGAGATCGGCCAGTCGGCACCGTAGCCGAGGGTGGTGCGCGACTTGAACCATTGGGGCCGGAAGCGCAGCGACACCATCGCATAATGGACGGTCGAGCCGCCCACCGCCTTGCCCGAATTCTTGCCGCCCATCTGGATCGGGTTGGGCCCGTCGACGACGCGCGCATCGTTCCAATAGAGCTTGTTCTGCTCGGTCTCGTCGGAGGCAAAATCCTCGAGCGGGCGGAAATACGCGCCGGCATCAAAGCCGACGACCGAGAAGCCCTGCTCGGCGAGCAGCGCGGCCAGCGTTCCCCCGCCCGCACCGGTGCCGACGATCGCGAAATCGACCTCGTCGCTTTCGCCATATTCGCGCATTGCGACCCACGCGCCGCGGCGGAAGACATCAGGGGCGCGGCCGCCCCTGGCGCGCGGGGCGGTGAACGGATCAGACGACACGGCGGTTCTCGCGCTCCGCCTTTGCCTGCTGCCGGGGCGACGCCTCGATCGCCTCCCACGGGTCGGGCCGGTTTCCGTCAAGGCGGACGTAGCCGCGCGGAGAGGCTGGCCCGCCAAAGCCTATCTCGTTCCAGGCCTTGGGATGGCCGTAATAGAGCGGCGGCACGTCGACCAGGATGCGCCGCTCGAAAAAACTCTTGGCGTCGATTCCCGCCCAGCGCTCGCCGGAAATCTCGCCCCGCTGCATCGCCAACAGGAGCGCGTCCTGTTCCTTGTCGGACAGTTCGGCGAACCCGCGCCCGTTATTTTGCGCCCGCGCCTCGCCGTCGAGGGCAGAAAGCGCCCTGCGCCAGGCTTCACGCATGTACGGCATGTCCGCCTCGCGAAAGCCGGCGCCATGATCGGCGAGCAGCTTGGCATCCAGAAGCGCCACCAGCGACACCGCATCGGCTTCACCAGGCTGCGGCACGATGCGGCGGCACAGCGCATCGGTCGCATCCCACTCTTCCTTGGTGAAGAAGCGCGGCGTGTCTTGCGTCGCCAACCGCTCGTCGATCACGCGACGGGTGACCGCGTCCCACGACGGTGTATCGCGTTTGGCGAGAACGTCATACCCGGGATAGCGCGGGGGCTCAGTCACGGGCATGTTGCTTCATCAGCGCGAGCGCGGCGAGACCCGCGAGCGCAAGCCCGGTAAAGGCAGGCGGCGCGGGCAGCGGCGGTCCGGCGAACGCGTTCTGCCGCCAGTTGTGCCAACCTCCCATCCCGCGCGAGACACCATAGGCATGCAGTCCGACCCCCGCGACGCCCATCGCCGCGGTCGCTGCGAGCCACAATTTCGAAGCCCACCGATGCGCCCCCGCCGGGCCGGCAACCGCATTGGCGAGGAGCCCTGCCGCGACCGGCGGCATCGTGACGGGCAGCAGCATGGCCGGATTGTGGAAAGCACCGCGAAAATGGAGCAGCCCGGCCTCCGCCGTGGTGCCGAGCAGGGAGAGGCCGGTCATCGCCGCGACGACGCGTGCGGCCGGCAGCCCGAACACGCGCGGCTCGCCCTCAGGGCTGTTGTCGCGCACTCGTTCCGCGAGAAACCCCATCAGGCCCGACAGCGACATCGCCGCCGGCGCGCCGAGCGGCGCCGAATAGAAGAGGTTCTGCCAACTGAAGCCGCCAACCTTCTTGGTGACGTTGAAGACGTGAAATCCGGTGCCGATGAGTCCGACAACGCCAGCCGCCGCATAGACGGCATCGCGCACGGGATGGGGCCGGTGCCGGTGATCGGAAAGGCCGTGCGCGCTCACGCCGATCGAAAGGAGCGACGTGACGATCGGCGTCCACATCGCCTTGTTGTGGAAATTGCCGCGATAATGCTCCATCGCGCTGTCGATCAGTACCGAGGTCGCAATCGTGCCTGCAGCTCGGTTAAGTCGCCGCGCGGCGGTGACGATCGCGGTCGGTGCTTTTGTCCGAGATTTGCCGAGCTTGGCCGGGGCCGCACCCGCCGCCGGATCGAGCGGCCGACGAACCTGCCGATGCCGGTTCCAAGCCACCCGCTCAGTCCTTGCCTGGAAGGATGCCCGCCAGCATCTGCCTCGCGCTGTTCTTGATGACGCTGGCGAGTTCGGGCTCGTCCCGCATCATCGTGATGAAGTTCTTCGCGTCCTTGAGCGTGATGTGCGGCGGCAGCGGCGGCACGTTGGGATCAGCCCGCATGTTCATGATGACGGGCCGATCGGAGGCCAGAGCCTCATCCCAGGCCGCACCGATCTTGTCGGGTTCGTCGCAATAAATGCCCTTGAGCCCTATCAGCTCGGCGTATTTGTGGTACGGGAAATCGGGGATCGATTGCGTCAGCGGTGTCTTGCCCTCGCCGAGCGCAATGCGCTCTTCCCACGTCACCTGGTTGAGGTCGCGATTGTTGAGAACCATGATGATGAAACGCGGATCGGCCCAGCGCTCCCAGTATTTGCTAACCGTGATCATCACGTTGAGACCGTTCATCTGCATCGCGCCGTCGCCGATAAATCCGATCACCGGGCGACCCGGATAGGCCATCTTGGCGGCGAAAGCGTAGGGTGTCGCTGCGCCGAGCGAGGCGAGCCCGCCCGAGAGCGAGCCCTTCATCCCTCGCCTGATCTTGATGTCCCGCGCATACCAATTGGCGACCGATCCGCTGTCGCCGGTCATGATCACGTTGTCCGGAAGCCGCGGCGAAAGCTCGTGAAAGATGCGCTGCGGATTGACCGGATCGGCCGGTTCCATCGCGCGCTCCCTGAGCGTCTCCCACCATTCCGCAACATTCTTCTCGATGCTCTCGCGCCAGCCGATGTTATCGTTCTGCTCAAGCAGCGGCAGCAGCGCGGCAAGCGTCTGCTTGCTGTCTCCGATAAGTGAGTAATCCATCGGGTAGCGCAGCGAGACGTTGGCGCCGTCGATGTCGATCTGCACGCCGCGCGCATTACCCGGCTTGGGCAGGAACTCGCTGTAAGGGAAGGCCGAGCCGACCATCAGGAATGTGTCGCATCCCTTCATCAGATCCCAGCTCGGCTTGGTGCCGAGCAGCCCGAGCGAGCCGGTGACGAAAGGCAGGTCATCAGGCACGACAGCCTTGCCAAGCAGCGCTTTGGCAACACCGGCATTGAGGCGATTGGCGATCGCGATCACTTCATCGGTCGCGTGCAATGCGCCGGCGCCGACCAGCATCGCGATTTTCTTGCCCTTGTTGAGAATTTCCGCCGCCCTCTTGAGGTCGTCCAGGCCCGGCAGCGTCGCGACGCCGGGATAGCCGACGCCGGTATGCGTCGCGCCATGCGCCATAGGCGGATCGCTGTATTCCAACTCCTGCAGATCGTTGGGGATGACGACGCAGGTCACCGCGCGCTTCGCCTGCGCGATGCGAACCGCGCGATCGATGCAGGTGCGAACCTGCTCGGGGACGACAGCGGTAATGACGTATTCGGTCACATCGGCGAACAGGGTCTGGAGATCCACCTCTTGCTGGTAGCTCGCGCCGAGCGCCGAGCGTGCCTGCTGTCCGACGATCGCCACGACGGGCATATGATCCGCCTTGGCGTCGTAGAGCCCGGTCAGCAAATGGATCGCGCCCGGCCCCGAGGTCGCGTAGCAGAGCCCCGGCTGGCCGGTGAACTTCGCATGTGCCGAGGCCATGAACGCCGCCATCTCTTCGTGACGGACCTGGACATAGTCCATAAAATCCTTAGCCTTCTCGAGCGCCACGTCGAGCCCGCCGACGCCGTCGCCGGGATAGCCATAGACCCGCGACAGCCCCCATTCGGATAGGCGCTGCCAAACAAATTCGGCAATGTTTTGCGACATGGAAAAGCTCCAAGGGGCGGATAACACCTATAAACCGCCGGAGGCGGCCGACGGTTCAGATGTCGAGGCGCTTGGCGAGCTGATGTGCGAAGGCTGCCAGCCCGACAGCCGCCGCCACCGTCAGGAACGCGGACTTGTGCCGGTCGGTAAACATCTCGTAACTTCGGTCGTGCGCCTGATCGTCAAAGCGGCCATGCGCGGCATAATCGCCGGGCACCGGCTCGAAGAGGTTGGCGGGCGCGTCGGGCGCGGTCGGCTTGTCGGTAAGCTGTCCCGAATAGCCGACCTTGGCGAGATAGCGGTCGAGTAGCCCCGGCGCGACGCGGTTCGCGAGGATTGCCTTTACCGTGGGCCAACCCAACCATACGTCGCGTCGCCTGTGAGTGGCGGCAAAAAAGATCGCGCGGGCGGCCACTTCGGGTTGGAAGATCGGCGCGACGGGCTTGGCCTTGCGCCCCATCTTGTTGAGCGCCCAGTCGAACTGCGGCGTGTTCATTGCCGGTAAGTCGACAATTGTCAGCTGGATATCGAGCTTGTCGTGAATGATCTCGGAGCGCAGGCTGTCAGTGAACCCGCGGATCGCCGCCTTGGCGCCGCAGTAGATCGACTGCAGCGGCACCGAGCGATAGGCGAGCGCTGAGCCGACATTGACGATCGTGCCACGGTTGCGGACGCGCATCCGCCTCAGCGCCGACATCATGCCGTGGACCTGCCCGAGATAAGTGACGCGGGTGCCGCGCTCAACTTCCGCCGCCGTCAGCTTCTCGACGGGGGCGAACACGGTCGCCATGGCGACATTGGCCCAGACGTCGATCGGTCCAAGCTCGGCTTCGGCGCGTTCCGCGGCCGCGTCGACCGCATCGGCGTCGGCCACGTCGGTGGGGATCGGCAGCGCACGCACGCCGTGGCGACGTGCCTCGTCCGCCGCCTGATCGAGGCGGTGGGGATCGCGCGAGAGGAGCGCCACATCATAGCCGTGCCGCGCGAATACCTCGACAGTCGCGCGGCCGACGCCTGCACCCGCGCCTGTGATGACGGCGACTTTGGGCATTTTCAATCTCCGGAGAATGCCTCTGACTAAGGGCAGAGGGCCCCGTGAGTTCCGCCGCGCTTGTGCAATTCGGCGCTGCGATGAAACGCAAGCGCGGCGCCGCCGTTTACCCGCCATCGATGGATCGGCGCCGTCGCCGCATGGAAAACCCGCGTGGCCGAACATTATGACCTGATCGTGATCGGCAGCGGGCCCGGCGGCGGCTCGCTCGCACACCGGCTTGCGCCGACCGGCAAGCGCATCCTCATCCTCGAACGTGGCGAGTATCTCCCCCGCGAGGAGGCGAACTGGAGCGCGCAGGCGGTCTTCGTCGACGGCAAATATCAGGCCGACGAGACCTGGACCAATGCGAAGGGCGATACCTTTAGCCCCGCGCTGCATTATTGGGTCGGCGGGAACTCCAAGGTCTTTGGCGCGGCGCTGTTCCGGCTGCGCGAGCGCGATTTTGATGAGGTACGGCATGCCGGCGGCATTTCGCCCGCGTGGCCGCTCAAATACGACGCTTTCGCCACCTATTACGACGAGGCAGAGGCGCTATTCCATGTCCATGGCGCGCGCGGCGAGGACCCCGGCGAGCCGCCGAGCGACAAGCCCTACCCCTTCACTCCCGTTAGGCACGAGCCCAGGGTCGCCGAGCTTTCCGACAAGCTGCTGGGCATCGGGTTGAAGCCCTTTCACTTGCCGCTCGGCATCCTGCTCGACCAGAAGGCCGACGGCTTCGCGACGCCGACCAGCGTGTGCATGCGATGCAGCGCCTTCGATGGCTTTCCGTGCCTCCTCAACGGCAAGGCCGATGCCCAGGTGGTCTGCATCGATCCGATGCTGGCGAAGCACAACAATGTAACGATGCTCACCGGCGCCTACGTCTCCAAACTCGGCACCGACACGGCCGGCCGCCGCATCAACTCCGTTCATGTCACGCGGGACGGGCGTGAGGAGATCTACACCGCCGGCACGGTCGTGGTCGCGTGCGGCGCGCTCTCGTCGGCGCTGTTGCTGCTGCGATCCGCGAACGCGCGGCATCCGAACGGGCTGGCAAACGGCTCGGACCAGGTCGGGCGCAACTACATGCGACACGAGATGAGCATCGTGATGGCCGTGATGCGCCATGTGAATGAGACGGTTTTCCAGAAGACGCTGGCGCTCAGCGACTTCTACTTCGGCAGCGACGACTGGGACTATCCGCTCGGCCTCATCCAGATGTGCGCGAAGAGCCGCGCCGACCAGATCAAGGGCGAGTCGCTCCCGAGCTGGCTCGAATGGCTTCCCGAGATGCCGTTCGAGGAGATGGCGCGGCACTCGATGGATTTCTGGCTTCAGTCCGAGGACCTGCCGCACCCCGACAACCGCGTTTATTACCGCGACGGCAAGGTCCATCTCGATGTCGTCGAGACCAACCCCGAAGCGCTCAAGCAGCTCAAGCGCAAGCTCAAGGACGTGCTCTCGGAGATCGGCTGGTCCGCCGCGCTGCTCGAGCGCTCGCTCTATCTCGGCAAGGACATCCCGCTATCGGGCACCGCGCATCAGGCGGGCACCTGCCGCTTCGGCACCGACCCGGCGACCTCCGTGCTCAACCTCGATTGCCGCGCCCACGAAGTCGACAATCTATATCTCGCCGATGCGAGCTTCTTCCCCTCGATCGGCGCCGTGAACCCGACACTGACGATCATCGCCAACGCGCTGCGTGTGGCGGACATCATCAAGGACCGGCTGTGACGTCGGCTGAGATTGTCGCTCTCGTCGTCCGCTACGGTCTCGTCCTTCTGTTCCTGCCGTTCAGCGCGCTCGACAAGATCCTGGCGTTCGATCACGCGGTGCGCCAGGCACAGCAGATGTTCAGCGCACGCTCGGTCGCCGTCGCGATGATCCTGATCGGCATCACCGTCGAGATCTTTTGCACGACGGGAGTCGTCACCGGCATCGCCGATCGCGCCTCTGCCTTCGTCATCGCGGGCTATTGCGCGGCGACCGCGGTGCTCTACAAGCAATTCTGGGCTCAGGGCGACTTCTGGTCCGATCCGGACGGCAAGGGCCGAACCCTGTTCTGGGACTTCCTGAAAAATCTGTCGCTGGGCGCCGGCTTCCTGCTGATCGTCGTCGGCACCGACGGCTCGGGGCTCGCGCCCTTCCTCGCGCATCCCTTCGCTTCCAGCCATCCCTACGGATTTCATCCATGAGCGATCCCGGACCCAAACCGTCCGTCCCCTACTGGCATCTGCACGTCGATGAGGCGGGGGTCAGCCACCTGACCAAATGTGCACTCACCGATTACGAGCTGAAGGGGGTCGGCCCCGCCGATCCGCAGTGGAACGACAAGATGGAGCGCGGCGAGGCGACCGTCGTCTTCACCGTGCAGCCGGTCGGCTGGGTGGGCGACTGGCACGAGAATCCGGCACCGCAATGGATCATCGTCTTGTCGGGCCGCTGGTGGATCGAGAGCATGGACGGCACGCGCATCGAGCAGGGCCCGGGCGAGTTCTCCTTCGGCGAGGATCAAAGCTGCACCGAGACGGCCGGCAAGAAAGGCCACAAGTCGGGTACGATCGGCGACGAGCCCTGCTGCCTGATGACGGTGCAGCTCCACGTCGCTCCACAGCGCAGGCCATGTCATCTGATGTAAAGTTCCGGGCGATCGCCGGCTTCCGGCTCGTCACGGCCGAGCCCGAGCTGCTGGTGGGCTTCTATCGGGCGCTCGGCTTCATCCCCGGCGAGGTCGCGCCGATCCCCGCTGCGGAGATGGCGGTGCTGGGCCTTGAGGGCGCTGGTTGGCGTCGCTCGCTGACGCTAGGGGCGAGCCGCTTGGACCTCGACTCGTTCGAGCTTCCGGGACGCCCTTACCCCGACGGCACCAGCGCGTCCGATCTCATCTTCCAGCATCTCGCGCTGGTTACAGACGATGCCGGTGCGGCGTGGCTGCGTGCGCGGAACGCCGGCGCGATGCCGATCACCCGGGGCGAACCGGTGACGCTCCCCCAATCGTCCGGTGGTGTGACGGCCGTCAAGTTCCGCGATCCCGAAAGCCATCCGCTCGAACTGCTCGAGTTCCCCGCCGGCTCCAATCCATCATGGCAAGGCCGGGGCTTGATGGGGATCGATCACAGCGCGATCTCGATTGCCGACCTCGCGGCGAGCCGGCGCTTCTACGAGAAACACGGGCTGGTGGAGGGAAAGCGCACGCTCAACCAGGGGCCGGCGCAGGGCGCGCTCGACGGCCTCGATGGCGTCGAGGTCGACGTGCTGCCGATGAACCCTCCAGACAAACCGCCGCACCTTGAGTTGCTCGGCTACCGCCAGCCCCCCGGGCGGCCGCACCCGCCGCTCGCGGCCAATGACGTGGCGGCCACACGCATCGTCTGGTCGGCGAACCGGGATGCACTCGTTCGCGATCCCGACGGGCACCTCCTCCAGCTCATGCGGCAAGATCGATCGCTAACAAATACTGCGTCGCCGCGATAAAGAGCCGCCGTCCATCCGGGCCTCCGAACGCGCAGTTCGAGGCCACCGCCGGGGTCGGGATGAACCCGAGCTTGCGGCGATCGGCGGACCAGACGTGCACCCCGTCCGCCGCGCTCGTCCACACCCAGCCGCGCGCATCGACCTTAAACCCGTCGGGGTAGCCATGATCGGTGTGACAGAAAAAGCGCCGATTGGAGAGCGCGCCGCGCTCGCCGACATCGAACGCGACGATCTCGTGCTTCGCTCCCGCCGCGAAACCCGGCACCTCACCCAGGGACAGCGACGTGTCCGAAACATAGAGGATACACCCGTCCCCGGTGAAAGCGAGGCCGTTGGGCTGCTCGAAATCAGCCATGCGGCCAAGATCGCCGCTGACCGGATCGAAGCGGTAGACGCTGCGGTGATCGAGTTCGGGCTCGGCGAGCGCGCCCTGGTTCGGCATGACAATGCCGAAAATCGGGTCGGTGAACCAGATCGTTCCGTCGGGCGCCACCGCGACATCGTTGGGCGAGTTGATCCGCCTGCCCTCGAAATGCGTCACGATCGGTTCGGGCTGGTTGCCATAGTCGCCGCCGCGGCTGATGCAGCGCCGGCCATGCTCGCAATGGACGAGCGTGCCGTCGGCCTCGACGGCGTTGCCGTTCATGAACCAGGTGCCGTCGATCGCGACCTCGACGCGGCCGTCGGGATACCAGGCGAGGAGCCGCCGGTTGGGCACGTCGGACCAGACGAGCCGCTCCTGCGCCCCCTGCCAGGCAGGCCCCTCGGCGTGGAGGGTGCCCTCGTGCAGCTTCAGCAGCGGAGCATCGGACGGCAGCACCTCCGCCAGCCGATCGTCGTCGATCTGGACACCGCGAAAGCCAGCGACCGGCGCCGGCGGCCCGGCGCGATGCAGCAGACGGCCCGGAAGAAGATCGGTCTTGGACATCGTCGTGATTCCCTGAGGGAGTGGGCGGCGCGGAGGCCGAGCGTCTGATAGATGAACGCCGGCTTGGCGAAGAGTCGCGGCGCGGTGTTTTTTCGTGACGCCGCGACGAGGCGGGCGTTCATGTTAGCGAGGAGCGGTTTCGCAAGCCTGCGTTTATGTACGTCAAGAACGAAATACTTCCCTACGAATAAACACACCGCGCGAAGTTATTGCAGCGGCTCTATTCGCGAGCCGCGTAAAGAAAATTGATGAATGAACCGCCTCTTTCCTTCGTTCCGGATGCCGGTGCTAAAGGATCTAGTAAGAAGGAGCTCTCTAAGGCTTGGGAAACGACGATAAATTCTGGCTGGGGGACTAGGATTCGAACCTAGACTGGCGGAGTCAGAGTCCGCTGTCCTACCGTTAGACGATCCCCCACCAGCAACGGGGACGCTGTCGGCGAAGCCGGTAAGCGCGGCGGCTCTGATATCACAGGCGACCATCATTTAACAGCCAGGTTTGGCGCCGGCCGGCCAAGCGCTCTTGGGCGGCTTCGCGGCGCGGGCAGTCGGGTTTCGGCTGGCGGCTTTCGGCTCGCCCGGCTTGGCGTTACATTACACCATGATGAACAGGGCGGCACGGCATGGCCGGCGATAACGCCGCGTGGCTGCACCCGGGCGAAGCGGCGAGCACGCCGCCTCCGCCGAGCGGGGAGAGCCGCGCCATGCGCACACCCATCGCGCCATCGCCTGCGCCCAATTTCGCCGCGCTCGACCTCGGCACCAATAACTGCCGGCTGCTGGTGGCGCGCCCGGCGCCGATAGGGCATGGCGGCGGATTTCGCGTCGTCGATGCGTTCTCGCGCATTGTCCGCCTCGGGGAAGGGCTCGAGGCGACGGGGGCGCTCAGCGAGGCGGCGATGGCGCGTACGCTCGACGCGCTCAAGGTGTGCGCCACCAAGATCGCCCAGCGGCGGGTCTGTGCCGGCCGCTCGGTGGCGACCGAGGCGTGCCGCCGCGCCGCCAATTGCGGCGAGTTCCTCGCCCGCGTGCGCGACGAAGTGGGCATCGAATTGGAAATCATCTCGACCCGCGAGGAAGCGCGGCTGGTCGTGTCGGGCTGCGCGCCGCTGCTCCACCCGCGCCTGCCCTACGCGGTGGTGTTCGATATCGGCGGCGGCTCGACCGAGATCGTCTGGCTGCGCCACGACCGCGGCCGCAACAACCGGCCGCCGCGGCCGGAGATCCACGGCTCGATCTCGCTGCCGTTCGGCGTGGTGACGTTCACCGAGCGGTTCGGCGGGGTCGAGGTGACGCCGGCGATCTACCGCGCGATGGTCGACGAGGCCGAGGCGGCGCTGGCGCCGTTCGAGCACGAACACCACATCCGCCGCCATATCGCCGCGCGCCGGGTGCAGATGATCGGCAGCTCGGGCACGGTGACGACCCTGGCCGGCATCCACCTCGCGCTGCCGCGCTACATCCGGGCGCTGGTCGACGGCAGCAGCCTGACGTTCACGCAGATCGACAAGGTGTCGCGTCATCTCGCCGGGCTCGACCTCGCGGGCCGCGCGGCGAGCCCCTGCGTCGGCCGCGAGCGCGCCGACCTGGTGCTGTCGGGCTGCGCGATCCTCGATGCGATCTGCGCGACCTGGCCGGTCGGCCTGCTGCGCGTCGCCGACCGCGGCGTGCGCGAAGGCATCCTCTTCGACCTGATGAACGGCCGCTCGGCGCGCTGAGCCATCGCGACGCGGCGGCAATCCAAAAGCCGCCCGAGCGATGCGATAAAAGATCAGGGCCAAGCCTCTGTTTTTCCTCAGTTCGCCGCTGATTAACAGAAGGCTGAACAGGCGGAGCAATAGGAAGGCGAAACGGAGCCTCAGGATGGTGCGGGACATGATCGAGGATATCTGTTCTTGTTATGTTCCTATCAAGATGGGGTAGTGTCTCAGTTTGATTGTAACAGACCCTGATCGCCCTTGACGGCGGCATCGCGCCGCCTACGTTCCCACTGTATGCTTAGCGCAAAGCAGCGGGAGCGGCAGGGTGCCTTACTACATCTTTCGAGCCACAACTGGTATGGCGATGGCGATAACAAAAAATCGAACAGGCGCGGGTTTGCCGAAACGTGCCGTTGGTGGCTGGCAGTTCGAGAGAAATGGACATCAATGCGACTGACGGGCCGCGCATAGGCGCATCGTCGCAGGAAATTGTCGATGGCATCGAAAAAGACCGGTCAAATCCTAATGCCACGCGGTCCTAGAGGCGAGAAGCGCCCCGCCGACGTGATCGGCAACGCCGTTCGCATCATGCGGATCGCAACCGGCGAGGAAACCGAGGAACTCGATTCGGTTAAGTCGGCGGCAGCAGAGCTTGGGAGCCGAGGCGGCAAAGAGATGTCTCCGACACGCCGTGCCGAGATCGCAAGAAAGCTGCGGCTAGTCGCTGGGGAAAGCGACTAGGCTAGCGCATCCTCGATAATCTGGCTGACGCGGTTTGCTTCGGCGACGGGCGTTCCCTTCGCCCATTCGGCGCACATCGCCTGCCATAGAGTATCACCCCCGCATATGAGGCGATTGGCAGCAAATCGCACCCAGTCGTGATGATCGGGCAAGGTCATCGCGGCATTGCAGGCATCATCGACCGTTGAAACATCGCGAGCTATCCGCACCCATAGATCACCCCATCTGGCTGCTCGTAGCCTACTAAATACAACCCTTTCCGGCGCATCGCCGCCGGGAAGCAACGCGCATCCTGGCCCTTCCGCACTGTCGCCATCGAGAAAAACGCATGACGGGCGAGGAAATCGTTTGGCATCGACCATTTGGCCGAGCGCGTAACCCACATTAGTCCCGCCAAACGGCACAAACGCGCATCTCGGGAAAACTTCTTTCGCGTGCATCGCCAGCAATTCGGACAGCATTATTGCTGCGGCACGATCCTCAACATATACGTCGCATTCTGGATGAACATCGTCATCCATTTTGGTCATGGCAAATTGCGGGCTAATACCGGAGATGATCTTTTTCTCGCCTTGGGTTTCGAGAATATACATGCGAGCTTCTTGCGGAAGTTCATCAAGAACATAAGGAGAGTGCGTAGAAATTATCATCTGAAACTCGCGCAACCGACATTGCTGAGCGAGATCGCGGATTAGCCGCCGTTGTGATCGTGGGTGAAGTGAGGAGTCAAATTCGTCGATAAGGACAAGGCCATATTTCGGGAGATCGGCTTGAATCAGTTCGGTGACCATTGTTTCGCCGGAACCTTGATGAAATCCCGAATATTCCTGTCTTCGTTGGCTAATGACCGGGATATCGCGGTTATCGTCGATGGTGGATAGTGCCATGCGAGCGGAATCGTAATTTCGTCCCATTATGGCTGAGAGCCGATTTACCTGTTCCTCATCGAAAGGACGCGCCGATTTTTCTTCATGTTTGTTCTTGGCAATTCGGGCGTACCCGACGCGCGTCCCGACCGGCTGAATCCGATTGAGATCGATATATTCTATCGCGCGCACGGGACGTTCTCCGTGCCCGAGCCATCTTGTTGTGGGCTTCCGGATCGATTTCTCGTTTCGGTTATTGCCCTGCATGTAGCTGTATTTTATGGACGCATCGCGGACTTGATCCCAAGCGGTATCAGGGAAAAATTCAGATGGGAAATAGGTCTCGCGATCATTGGGCGCGCGGTAAACGCAAGCGGCGGCTTGCAGCAAGGTGCTCTTGCCCGATCCGTTCTCTCCAGTCAGTGCTATGATCGGGAATGATAGGGTTAGTCGCTGTTCCCCTGTCCAACCACGAATGCCTTTGATTTCAAGCCACTCTAGGCGTTGCGGCCAGCCAACTCCCCCCGACCACTTCCGTTGCAGCCGCCGCACTTCGTCGTTGATGGCCATTTCTCGCTCCAAGATCATCTTCGCGCGAGGTTTCCCTGCCTCGCGACAGCCGCGCGGAGCATACCACAGTCGAAATAATTTTGTAGAATGAAAATTATTCTGCTATATGCCTCGCGCGGCGGGTCTGTTCGGCGCAGGGAAACCTAACGCAAGGGGAGTCTTGCCGCGACCCACAAGTCTCAGCGCGTTCAGGTCGATGAGATTTGGTCGTTCACTTACGCGAAAGCGAAGAACCTCGCCGAGGCCAAGGCGGCTCCGCATGGGGCAGGCGATACCTGGACGTGGACGGCGATCGACGCGGACAGCAAGCTTATCGTTTCATGGTTCGTCGGCGAGCGTGACGCGGAATGCAGCGCGTGGTTCATGAAGGATGTCGCCCGGCGGCTCGGCAACCGCGTCCAGCTCACGAGCGACGGGCACCGCGCCTATTTTCATGCGGTCGAGGCCGCATTCGGCGACAACGTGGACTACGCGATGCTGGTGAAGCTCTACGGCGAGCCGTCGCATTCCCGCGAGGCGGCGCGCCGTTATAGCCCGTCCGATTGCGTCGGCACGAAGATGGATACGATTACCGGCAATCCCGACCCGAAGTACATATCGACGAGCTATGCCAAGCGCGCCAATTTGACGATGCGGATGCATATGCGGCGCTTCACCCAACTCACCAACGCGTTCGGCAAGAAGCTCGAAAACCACGCGCACATGGTCGCGCTCTACGCGCTCTGGTACAACTTCGTCCGTATCCATAAGACGCTGCGTGTGACGCCAGCGATGGCCGCAGGGGTCGAAAAGCGGCTTTGGTCGATGGAAGACGTGGTTGCGATGCTCGATGAGCAGGCCGAGCGCCATACGCCCCGACTGGCTGATCGGCTAGTCGGATGACAATCCGCCGAACTGTCTATCGGCTGGGCGCTGGCCTGTTGCTGGTGCTCCAAATTGATTTCTGGCTCGCTCCCCAACGGTCATGGCTTCAATTTGTCGCTTTGCAAGGATCGGTCGTCCTGTTCCTCGCATGGATAATCGATTTCATCTGCCGGTATCGTAATCGGTTTCGCCATTGAGTTTGTTACAATCAAACTGAGACACTACCCAAGATGGCGATGAAAAAAAATTTCTGCGGGGTAAACCCTCACCCGGCGCGCCGCTTTGCGTCTCGCCACCCTCTCCCGCAAGCGGGAGAGGGGTTATGGTGGTGTGCTTCGTTGTTCCCTCTCCCGCAAGCGGGAGACGGGTGAGGGTATATGGCGCGAACCACGAAAACCGGAGGCGGCAGGCCGTTGACGGTGCGCGTCAAGCGCGCGCGGCGGCGGAAGCCGTCGTCGACCGAGTGGCTGACGCGGCAGTTGAACGACCCTTATGTCGCCGAGGCGCGGCGGCAGGGATATCGTTCGCGCGCCGCGTTCAAGCTGCAGCAGCTCGACCAGCGCTTCCGGCTGCTGGCGCGCGGGCAGCGGGTCGTCGATCTCGGCTGCGCGCCGGGCGGCTGGAGCCAGGTCGCGGCGGATAAGGTTGGGCCGTCTGGCGCGGTGGTCGGCATCGACCTGCAGGAGACCGATTCGCTGCCCGACGTGATCTTGCTGCACGGCGATTTCCGTGACGACGCGATGGTGGCGCAAATCCGCGCGGCGCTGGGCGGGCCCGCCGATCTGGTGCTGAGCGACATGGCGGCGCCGGCGACCGGACATGCGGCGACCGACCATCTGCGCGTCGTGGCGCTGGCCGAGGAGGCGTTCGCGCTGGCGGCAACGCTGCTGAAGCCGGGCGGCGCCTTTGTCGCCAAGGTGTTCCAGGGCGGCGCGACGGGCGAGCTGCTCGCCGCGTTGAAGAAAGCCTTCGCCGAGGTGCGCCACGCCAAGCCGGCGGCGAGCCGCGCCGAATCGGCGGAGACCTATGTCGTCGCCAAGGGGTTTCGCGGCGCCCGCTGAACGACCATATCTCCCATGCTGCGGCGCGATATTTCGCGCGAACCCCTTCGGTGTATAGTGCGCCGCCATCGATCAAGGAGATGGCATGGAGATCCGGCAAGCGCTCACCTTCGACGACGTCATGCTGGTCCCGGCGGCGTCGAGCATCCTGCCCGGCGACACCGACACAAAAACACGCATCACCCGAGAGATCGAGCTCGGCATCCCGCTGATCTCGGCGGCGATGGACACGGTGACCGAGGGCGCGCTCGCCATCGCCATGGCGCAGGCTGGCGGGCTCGGCGTGATCCACCGCAACCTGCCGGTCGACCAGCAGTCCGCCGAGGTGCGCAAGGTCAAGAAGTTCGAGGCCGGGATGGTGGTGAACCCGGTCACCATCCACCCCGACGAGACGCTGGCCGACGCCCTCGCGCTGATGGCCAACCACAGGATTTCCGGGATTCCCGTTGTCGAGCATGGCGGCAGACTTGCCGGCATCCTCACCAATCGCGACGTGCGGTTTGCCGACGACCCGCGCCAGCGGGTCAGCGAGCTGATGACGCACAAGAACCTCATCACCGTCAGCGAAGGGGTCGGCAAGGACGAGGCGAAACGCCTCCTGCATCAGCACCGCATCGAGAAGCTGCTGGTGGTCGACAAGGCCTATCGCTGCACCGGGCTCATCACGGTGAAAGATATCGAAAAGGCGCAGCTTTTCCCCAACGCCGCGAAGGACGAGCACGGAAGGCTGCGCGTCGCCGCCGCCTGCGGCACCGGCAAGGGCGAGCTGGAACGCGCCGAGGCGCTGTTCGACGCCGGGGTCGACATCATGGTCGTCGACACCGCGCATGGCCATTCGCTCAGCGTGCTCAAGGCCGTCGAGGAAGTCCGCCGGATGTCGAACTACACCCAGGTGATCGTCGGCAATGTCGCGACCGCCGCGGGGGCGCGCGCGGTGATCGAGGCTGGCGCCGACGCGGTCAAGGTCGGCATCGGGCCGGGCTCGATCTGCACTACGCGCATGGTGGCGGGGGTCGGCGTGCCGCAATTCACCGCCATCACCGACGCGGTCGAGGAATGCCGCCAGCACGGCGTGCCGGTGATCGCCGACGGCGGCATCAAGTTCTCGGGCGATCTGGCCAAGGCGATCGCCGCCGGCGCCGATTGCGCGATGATCGGCTCGCTTTTCGCCGGCACCGACGAGAGCCCGGGCGAGGTGTTCCTCTACCAGGGCCGCAATTACAAATACTACCGCGGCATGGGCTCGATCGGGGCGATGGCGCGCGGCTCGGCCGACCGCTACTTCCAGCAGGAGATCACCGACACGCTGAAGCTGGTGCCCCAGGGGGTGGAAGGCCGCGTGCCGCACAAGGGACCGCTCGGCAACATCATCCACCAGCTGATCGGCGGGCTCAAAGCGGCGATGGGCTATACCGGCAACCGCACGATCGCCGAGATGCAGCAGAACTGCCAGTTCGTGCGCATCACCGGCGCGGGGCTGCGCGAGAGCCACGTCCACGACATCGCGATCACCCGCGAGCCGCCGAACTACCGGCAGGATATGTAGTCGCGGTGTCATTGCGAGGAGCGCGCAGCGCGACGCGGCAATCTCCCTCGGAAGAGGGCCAAGACGGCTGGAGATTGCTTCGCTCCGCTCGCAATGACGGCGGGCTGTCATGACCCCCGGAGCGCGCATCGCCGCCGCGATCGACATCCTCGAAGCCCTCGCCGCCGGCTCGCGGCCGGCGGATGACGTTGCCGCCGATTATTTCCGCCGCCGCCGCTATATCGGCTCGAAAGACCGCGCCCAAGTCGCGCGCCATGTCTACAGCGTGCTGCGCCACCGCGCGGCGCTCGACTGGTGGGTCGAGCGCGCCGGACGCAGCAACATCGGCGCCTCGCCGCGCAGCCGGATGATGGCGGCGCTCGCCATCGCCGAGGGCGAGCCGGAGACCGAGATCGTCGCCAGTTTCGACGGCGGCCGCTTTCGCCCGGCCGCGCTGTCGCCGGTCGAAGGGCGGCTGGTGGAGGCGCTCGCCGGGCGCAGCCTGCGCCATCCCGCGATGCCGCGGGCGGTCGCCAACGATGTGCCGGATTGGCTGCTGCCGCATCTCGAAGCGGTCTACGGCGACCGGCTGGAAGAAGAAATGGCCGGGTTCAACGCCACGGCGCCGGTCGATCTACGGGTGAACCTGCTGAAGACCGACCGCGCGGGCGCGATCCGGGCGCTCGCGGCCGAGCATGTCCGCACCGAGCCGACGCCCTTATCGCCAATCGGGCTGCGGCTCGCCGAGCGGGTGCCGCTGTCGGGGCTCGCGGCGTTCAAGGACGGGCTCGTCGAGGTGCAGGACGAGGGCTCGCAGCTTGCGGCGCTGCTGCTCGGCGCGAAGCCCGGCATGCGGGTCGTCGATTTCTGCGCCGGAGCGGGCGGCAAGACGCTTGCATTGGCCGCTTCGATGGCGAACCGCGGCAAGATCGTCGCCTGCGACACCGCCGGCTGGCGGCTCGACCGCTCCGGCCAGCGGCTGCGCCGCGCCGGCGCCGGCAATGTCGAACGCAAGGCGCTGACAAGCGAGCGCGACCCGTGGGTCAAGCGCCACGCCCCCAAGGGCAAGGAAGGCGGCTTCGACCGCGTGCTGGTCGACGCGCCCTGTCTCGGGGTCGGGTCGTGGCGGCGCAACCCCGACGCCAAATGGCGCGCCACACCGCAAGACCTCGCCGAGTTGCAGGTTCGCCAGCACGACATCCTGGCGAGCGCGGCGCGGCTGGTGAAACCGGGCGGACGGCTCGCTTATGTCACCTGCTCGCTGTTGCGCGAGGAAAACGAGGCGCAGGCCGAGCGTTTCCTCGCCGAGACGACGGATTTCGCGCTGGTGCCAGTCGCGCGGGCCTGGGACGAGGCGATCGGCACCCCCTGCCCCACGCCAACTCCCCATGGCGGCGATTTCCTGCGCCTGACCCCGGCGCGGCACGGCACTGACGGTTTTTTCGTCGCGATTTTCGAGCGTGCCCAACCCGCCGTCATTCCGGGATGTCTCGAAGGAGCAGACGCGGAACCCATGAACACGGACGAGGAAAGTGACGTTCGAACGACTGCGCACACCTAGCCCGGGCCCGCGTTCATGGGTTCCGGGCTCGCGGCTGGGCCGCGCCCCGGAATGACGATCGAAATTAGAGGCGACCCGAAATGACCGACCGCATCCTGATCCTCGATTTCGGCAGCCAGGTCACCCAGCTGATCGCGCGGCGGGTGCGCGAAAACGGCGTCTACAGCGAAATCCACCCCTATACGATGAGCGCGGAGGCGATAAGCGAGTTCGCCCCAAACGGCGTCATCCTGTCGGGCGGCCCGGCCTCGGTGACGCAATCGACGACGCCGCGCGCGCCCGACATCGTGTTCTCCATGGGCATGCCGGTACTGGCGATCTGCTATGGCATGCAGACGATGTGCGCGCAATTGGGCGGCCGGGTGACGCTCAGCGACAGCCAAGAATTCGGCCGCGCCGTCATCGACATCGTCGACGACTCGCCGCTGTTCGCCGAGCTGTGGCCGAAAGGCTCGCGGGCGCAGGTCTGGATGAGCCACGGCGACCGGGTCGACGCGATCCCCGAGGGCTTCCGCGTCGCCGCCGCGACCGACAGCGCGCCCTACGCGTCGATCGCCGACGACAAACGGCATTTCTACGGCTGCCTGTTTCACCCCGAAGTCGTGCATACCCCGCAGGGCGGCGCGCTCTTGAAGAACTTCACCCATCGCATCTGCGGCTGCGGCGGCGACTGGACGATGGCCGCGTTCCGCGCCCAAGCGGTGCAGCGCATCCGCGACCAGGTGGCGGGCGGGCGCGTGGTGTGCGGCCTGTCGGGCGGGGTCGACAGCGCGGTCGCGGCGGCGCTGATCCACGAGGCGATCGGCGAGCGGCTGACCTGCATCTTTGTCGATACCGGGCTGTTGCGCATGGGCGAGGCCGAAGAGGTGGTGCGCCTGTTCCGCGGACACTACAACATCCCGCTCGTCCACCGCGACGCGGGCGAGCTGTTCCTCGGCAAGCTCTCGGGGGTCACCGATCCCGAGCAGAAACGCAAGATCATCGGTTCGACCTTTATCGATGTATTTGACGCGGAAGCGCAGCAGATCGGCGGGGTCGATTTTCTGGCGCAGGGAACGCTCTACCCCGACGTGATCGAATCGGTGAGCGCGACCGGCGGCCCGAGCGTCACGATCAAGTCGCACCACAATGTCGGCGGGCTGCCGGCGCGCATGAAGCTGAAGCTCGTCGAGCCGCTGCGCGAATTGTTCAAGGACGAGGTGCGCGAATTGGGCCGCGAGCTCGGCCTGCCTGCGCCTTTTGTCGAGCGCCACCCGTTCCCCGGCCCCGGCCTCGCAATCCGTATCCCCGGCGAAGTGACCAAGGAACGCGTGCAGATCCTCCAGCGCGCCGACGCGGTGTTCCTCGACGAGATCAGGAAGGCCGGACTCTACAACGAGATCTGGCAGGCCTTTGCGGTGCTGCTGCCGGTGAAGACGGTGGGGGTGATGGGCGACGCGCGCTCCTACGACAATGTCTGCGCGCTGCGCGCCGTCACCTCGACCGACGGGATGACCGCCGACTACTACCCCTTCCCGCACGAGGTGCTCGGCCGCACCGCGACCCGCATCATCAACGAAGTGCGCGGCATCAACCGCGTCGTCTACGACGTGACCTCGAAACCCCCCGGCACGATCGAGTGGGAATGATTTTGGCCTATCCGGGGCTATCCGACAGCGTCGCGGAGACCTCCGTAACACACTGATAAAAAAAATAAATCATCCAAAGACGTTCGGGGACTATCGGCCGGCAGAGATCGCCACTGACGGACTCCTTGACGGTGCGCTCTCCCATTGCGAAATCCGATTTCGTCCGATGCCGTCAGGGTGTGAGCACTCGCTGACGGTCTTTTTTTCTATCTAACCATATGTAAGAAAAAGAGATTTTTGCGCGAGGATGCCTGAAAATGGCCTGACGGTCTTTTTTGGAGGAGGCGGTCCCGATGTTGACCGATGCAGCCCTTAAGCATCTGAAACCAAAAGAGAAAATTTACAAGGTGACGGACCGGGACGGCATGTATGTCCTCGTAAAGCCGTCGGGGACCCTCTCTTTTCGGCTGGATTACCGGATGAATGGACGGCGCGAGACCGTCACGTTCGGCAAGTACGGCCCAGCTGGGCTGTCGCTCGCTCGTGCGCGAGAGCTGTGCATCGACGCCAAGCGGGCGATCAGCGAGGGACGCTCGCCGGCGATCGAAAAGCAGCGGGAGAAGCGCCGGCTGCTAGAAGCGAGGAGCTTTGGGGAGTTCGGCGAGAAGTGGCTGACCGCGGCGCCGATGGCGGACAGCACACGGGCGATGCGCCGGTCAATCTTCGAACGCGAATTGCTTCCAAGGTGGCGCACCAGGTTGCTGACCGAAATCACACCGGATGACCTCCGGGCGCATTGTGGCGCCATCGTCGAGCGCGGCGCGCCAGCGACGGCGATCCATGTCCGCGACATCCTAGCAGATCTATGGCTTCGCGATCTTGCACGGCGAGAAGGTCGCCAACCCGGCTGATGATGTTGGGCCCGCTTCGATCGCGACGTTCGTGCCGAAGGATAGATCGCTCTCGCCAACCGAGATCAGGATTATGCTCAAGCTGCTTGAGAAGGTGGCGACGCTGCCGACCATTCGGCTCGGCATGCGCCTCTATCTACAGACCATGGTGCGCAAAAGCGAATTGCAAGACGCGATATGGGATGAGGTCGATTTCGAGAACGCTGTCTGGACGATCCCGAAGGAGCAGATGAAGCGCTCGAAGGCGCACAATGTTTATCTGTCGCGCCAGACGCTCGACATCATGATCGCGCTGAAGACCTGCGCAGGGAATTC
Organism: uncultured Alphaproteobacteria bacterium; assembly: GCA_963712835.1. Classification (GTDB taxonomy): domain Bacteria; phylum Pseudomonadota; class Alphaproteobacteria; order ATCC43930; family CGMCC-115725; genus DATARH01. Next base: position 81,351 of record CAVQJJ010000011.1, read on the forward strand.
GAGATACCTTTTGCCGTCGCGGTACGACGCGGATGCACCGATGTCGCGCGCGACATTCAATCGTGTCACTTACTCGGTCGTCGAGCAGGCGAAGAAGGAAGGTTTGCCGCTGGAGCCGTTCACGGTTCACGATCTGCGAAGGACCGGCTCAACGCTGCTCAACGAAGTGGGCTTCAACAGCGACTGGATTGAGAAGTGCCTTGCGCACGAGGACGGCCGTTCGTCACGCGGTGTGTTCAGCTTCAAGAAAGCTTCGCTCCGGCTCTCGCCTTGGAACAAGGCTACTTCGCGGCTGCAATAGGGCGTACCGAGGAGGCCCAGCAGCACGCGCACTTTCCAGCCGTTTAGCGACGGCTGATAGTCATGGAGCGTGAGCATCATTTGTCCTCCTTCTTCAGCAGTGCTAGCGAACTGCATCGGAATCGATTCGCGGTCGGCTTCCCGTCTCATGCGGTCGAATCCGTTGCCGGAGCCACCCTAGCCGGGCTTCCCGAAGAACGACCAATGCCTGCGCCGCGAGCTGACGGTTACGTTGCTGATGTAGGCCAGTGGTGCGAAAAACTTCACGCCTTCTTGGGTTTTGTTCGTCGAGCACATAGCGCGTCGTAAGCGGACTGCAGGTGCTCTGCAACCGTGGGTCCTTTCTGCCGATTCGGACGTCCCAGGTGGGCATGTGCGAGTTCGGACATGAACTGATTCCACATGGCGGGGCCGCCTTCTTCCAGAAGCTGCGCCCTGATGCTCAGTTCCTCTGTTACGGGGGTATATCGCCGTCCCCAGGCGCCTAGTTGCGCGAAGACGGGCACCAAGGCGATCGCCTTCTCGGTCAGACTGTAGATGGCCTTCTGCTTATGAGTGGGGTCATCGGTCTTTGTGATCATTCCCTGGTCCAGCAGCATTTTCAGCCGGTCTGCCAGGATGTTGGACGAGATGCCTTCTTCGGACTGGGTCAGCAGTTCACGGAAGTGCCGCCGTCCGCCGAACATCATGTCCCGCAGGATGATGAGGCTCCACCGATCGCCAAAAACTTCCAGCGAGAGGTTGATCGGGCAACCCGACCGGTGACCGGCGTCCATTCGCATCTCCAAAAACCGCTTGCATTATGGCATCAGTGGTCATACATTGCAACTGGTTTCGTATTGCAAGCGGATAAACGTTGATATGAAAGGAGTGCGTTATGACGAAAGTGCGTGTTGCGGGCTTTTCGATCTCGCTCGACGGTTTCGGAGCAGGGCCTGACCAAAGTCTTGAAAATCCGCTCGGCAAGCGCGGGCTGGGACTGCACCAGTGGATGTTCGGTACGCGCATGTTCCGGGCAATGACCGGGAAGGATGGCGGCTCGGACGGCGTCGATCAGGCCTATGCCCATCGTTCGATGGACGGGTTCGGCGCGTTCATCCTCGGCCGCAATATGTTCGGGCCGATCCGCGGGGCCTGGCCGGACGAGAGCTGGAAGGGCTGGTGGGGCGACAATCCACCCTATCACGCGCCGACCTTCGTGCTGACGCACCATCCGCGCGATCCGATCGATATGGAGGGCGGTACCACCTTCATCTTCGTGACCGACGGTATCGAGGCGGCGCTGGAGAAGGCGAAGCTCGCCGCCAAGGGCCGCGACGTGAAGATCGGTGGTGGCGTCGAGACGGTGCGTCAATATCTCCGCGCCGGGCTGATCGACGAGCTGCATTTCGCTTTGTCCCCGGTCGTGCTCGGGCAGGGCGAAGCGATGTTCACCGGGATCGACCTACCCGCGCTCGGCTACCGCGTCACCGAGCATCAGGCGACCGAGCATGCCACCCACTTCGTTCTCGGCCGATAGGAGATGGGGCTGCTGATTACAAACATACCCAGGAGACAACATGACTAGCCCAGACCTGAAGCACTCCACCCTCGTACTCGAGCGCATTTGCGCTGCGCCTGTTGAGCGGGTCTTCGCGGCCTTTTCCAATCCAGAGGAGCGCGCCAGTTGGGGCACGCCTTCAGAAACAGCAGTTTTCATCTATGACAAGGTCGACTTCCGTGAAGGCGGTATCGATGTCTTCCGCTGTGGCGACAAGAGCAATCCCCGATATCGTGGAGTCACGACCTATTATGACATCGTTCCAAACAAGTACATCATTTCGAGCGAGGTCGTTGAGTCGCAAGGAAGAAAGCTCCTCATTTCGATGTCGACCACGGTATTTGAGCCGGAAGGCTCTGGCACTAAAGTCCTTGTCACCGTGCAGCTAACGTCCCTCGCCGGCGAGGACATGCTCAACGGCGCGAAGTTCGGACACGACGCGTCTTTGGATAATCTCGTCAAGGCGATGCAATAGGTTGGAGGCATTGGTCAGACAGCTAGACAAGGACGCCTATCGGATGCGTTTTTCCCAGACGTAATAATCGTGCCGTTGTTACATGGCTGGAATTGCGAGATCACCATATCCTCAAAGCCTAGCCTGGCCACGTGGCATAGGCCGTTCGGCTAACTCACCCGACTCCGATACGCACCCCGCAGAGTCCGCTGATGATGGCGGCGGACACGAGTGCGCTCACCGCAAGCCCCGCCCACCACGCGCGATTGGCGACCGGTACGTTCAGGCCGTGCGCGAGCAGGACGCTGCGCAGGCCGTACGCGAGGTGCGACAGCACAAAGAAGACGCCCAGCACATAGTGCGGAAGCAGGCGGATGTTCCAGGCATCTTGGATCAGGCCGCTCGGGGCGCCCGAGGCCCAGCCCCGGTTGGTGTCCGTCCCGTGCATCAGCCGCGCCGAGACCAGCGCGGAGTTCAGGTGCGTGAGGATGAAAAACCAGAGGTAGACCCCGGACGCGACCTGGAAGAGCCGATACCGGTCGACGCGCAGCGCGCTCCACCGCCAGGCGAGCCATCCGCCGCCGACCACCTGGAACAGCAGGAACCCGACGAGCAGCGGCTCGATGGCCGGCGAGCGATAGAACTTGCGCCCCAGCTTCATGACGGCGGCATGCGCATCAGGGCCAACCAGGCCGAACAGGTGGTTGGCCAGGTGGAAGAACACATAGAACACGACGATGGCCGCGACCGCGCCGTGCGCTATGCGCAACCGCGCCGCGGGCGGAGAGGCTGCGACGGACGCCTCGCCGCCCGGCCCGACCCATCCGTCCGGCCGGATCAATACGGCGGTAGGAGCGGTTACGTCATCGAGTGCCGGAAGTTCCCACACGCCGTCGTATCTGGCGTCAATCGACTGAACCCTCTCCGCTCACGGCGTGATGTCAAAGCCGCCTGGCTCACCGACGTTGAGCAGCACCGGCCGGGCATCGTGCAGCAGAGTGAAAACCCGCAGCGGGCCGTTGGCGGTGGTGAGGTCGAGGTCGGGCATGCGGCGTCCAAGCAGCGGATGTCCCTCGCCGAGATCGTAATGAATGTCCAAGCCCGACATCATCGCGGCGAATTGTTTGCGCGGCTCGTCCAGGCCGAGGAGTTCGGACATCGTGTCGCGCAGTGCCCTCGTGCGTTCGTCTTCGCGGCGCAGCGCGACCGAGGCCATCGTGTTTTGCAACGCGCGGGCAGCGACCGGGTGGCGCTCCGCGTGATAGGTATCGAGTAGGCTCTCCGGTGACGTCCCCTTGACCACCTGGGCCAGCTTCCATCCCAAATTCACCGCGTCCTGCACACCGGTGTTGAGCCCCTGTCCACCGTCCGGGGCATGCACGTGTGCGGCGTCGCCGGCCAGCAGCACTCCTCCCTCGCGGTATGAGGCTGCCTGCCGTGTCATATCGGTGAATTTGGAGATCCAGGTGGGATTGTGAATCCCGTAATCGGTCCCGCATACGGTGATTAGCGCTTCGCTGAGATCGCGCAGGGTGGGTTCGGCCGCGGGGCCGACATGCTGTTCGGTGACCATGAGGCGCACCGGCCCCTCATCCTTGTAGATGATCTAGCCGTCGCGGATCTCGTATTTCACTCTGCCGAAGGAATGGATGCCAAAGGCATCGCGGTGGATGCCTTTGGAATCATAGCGAAAAAATTTGACGGACTGACAGTCGGATTTAGACCGTCCTTCGATTGATCTCAAACGCTGAAAAGTCCATCGTTCGCCTCGCTCCCGCAAGCGGTCAAGCGCGGCCGCGTGCGTGCACCAGTGTGCCACCTTCGTTGAGCTTTCCCAACCCGACGGGTGCGAACTGTCAGGGCTTCACAAACCGATAGGCGAAGCGATCGGTCGCGCCCTTGATCGAGGGATCGAACACCTTGATCGCGTGCGGATCGTCCTCGTTCGCGAGCAGGGTGCTTTGCGCGTCCAGTACGAAGCCGGCCGCCTCCACCTCCTCGCGAACGGATGCAGGCTCAATCCGATGCAGCGACGGGGCGTCGTTCGTGCCCGCTCCGACGGCGGCGGCGTGGTCCACGATGACGTAGGACCCACCCGGCTTCAGCCGCTCGTAGACAGCTCGATTGAAACCGGCCGCTGTCGCGCCCTTCTTCTGGATCAGCGCGGTGTGGAGATCGTGGTAGAACAGGTGCAGCCACAGGACATCCGCGGGTTGCGTGACCTCCGGCATCGCCACGAGGTCCGCCGAGACGGCTTCGACGTTCTCTCGGCCCGGCTCCTTCGCAAGCGTCCGCATGCGGCCGACCGGATCGTTCTTGAAGTGGGCGACTTCGGCCGGCACGAAGCTGTAGACCCGCCCTTCGGATCCCACGATGCCGGAGAAGAGACGGGTCCAGTCGCCGTCGCCCGGGTAAACGTCGATGACGGTGGAGCCCGCATCGACGCGTGCGAACCGGATCAACTCGGATTGCTCGGATTGGTCGTACATAGGGGTCTCCTTACGGCTGAGCTTTCGGCGAGCGCTACGCCGGTCTGGACGCGTCCATCTGCGAGGCCCGGGCCAGTGCTTGCGTGTCGACGTATTCCCGGATGCTCCTCAGCTTGCCGTCGCGGACCGTGATGGCGAAGATCCAGTCGTCCTCGAACGTCTTGTTCGTAGCCTTGATCTTTCCTCTCGCGAAGCCGACGACCAGGACCCGGTCTCCCTGCGCGACGAACTCCCGGGGTTCCGTGGACGTTTCCATCGACTTGGACGCCGTCTCAAGCAAATCCGCCAGTCCGGCGTGCCCGTGGCGCGTTCCGGCGAGCGGCCAGCCCTCGCCCGGAATGATCCACTCGATGTCTTCGGCGACCAGCGCCCGCAGAGCCTCCCTGTCGCCGCGGCCGATCGCGGCGAAGAAGTCCTTCACAGTCTGGACGTTCTTCTCAATGCTCATAGGAATTCTCCGTTTCGCACGGATCGGGTCGCGCTCGATCCGATGCCGCGATGTGGATGAAAAGGGAATATCCCCTGGGGCGTTCGATCCTCGGCCATCAGGACGAAGGGATCGGCGAACGCGGCGTCCGGTGCATCGATCAAACGGCGAGCGCGATGTCCGGCAACTCGTCCCGACACGAACTGGGGGTCGTCGATGCGCGCTACATCTCGAACAAAGATCGGTTTGACAGTGTTCATCCTGAATCCCTCTGGAGACTAATTCGCGGACTCACAATGCACACGGCTCAAGGTTTTCTTACCGAACGATCCGGCGGACGAAGTGCAATTCAACAGCGGAGAGAGGGCCGCCGAGCTGTTGCATCGCACCGCCGTCCGCGAGAGAGCCGAGGTCGAGCGCGACCAAGCCAGTCGAATCGATAAGTTCGACCACGAGCGCCTTGGCATCGCGATCGTCTCCAGGTGGGCAGCGCCTTAGCGACATCCGGGTGCGACTCGAAATGGACAGCCAAAAAGATGGTGTCCGCCTTGACCGCTTCCCCGAGTGTTTTGGGGATGATCGTGGGTCCGATCGCGGCGGCATCGGCTGCGAAGCTTTTCGGGTCTTGCGTGGTTGCCACGGACACTTCAATGCCCTTGCGCAAACGCCTTGCCGAGAGCGTGGCCGATCTTGCCGAAGCCGATTATTGCGTAGCTCACGGTGCTTCTCCGATCTTGTGTTAACGCCGGGGGTCAGACCTGCGCCATGCCTCCATCGACGGCCAGATCCACGCCGGTGATGTACGAACTTTCGTCGGAGGCGAGGAACGTGACGGCAGCCGCAATTTCTTCTGGCTCGCCCCTACGACCCATCGGGATCTGTGTGGTGAACTGAGCGACCGCTTGCTCGACCTGTTCAGCCGTAAGACCCGTCGTCGTCGCTAGAGCCGGGGTATCGATTGCTCCGGGGCTCATGCAATTCACGCAAATCTTGCGGTCCTTCAATTCCAGTGTCCAGCCACGGGCAAAGTTGCGCACGGCCGCTTTACTCGCGGCGTAAGCACTAAATCCTGGAAGCCCCAACACGTTCGACACTGAAGAGGTCAGGATAATCGAACCGCCGTCTTTGAAGAGAGGAAGGGCCTTCTGCACCGTAAAGAACAGCCCCTTCACGTTCACATCGAAGGTCTGGTCAAAATGGGCCTCAGTCGCGACCGTGAGCGGTGCGATTGTCCCCGCGCCGGCGTTCGCGAAGAGAATGTCGATGTGACCATGTTTCTCTTTCACGACGGCATAAAGGCGGTCCAGATCGTCCAAGCGCGACACGTCGCCCGCGACCGTTGTGATGTTTCTCTTGATGGAGGCCGCGGCCTCCTTCAGCTCCTTCTCTCGTCGCCCGGTGATCACGACGTGCGCACCTTCTTCCACGAAACGTTTGGCTGCGGCCAACCCAATCCCGCTACTTCCGCCCGTGATGACTGCGACTTTACCTTCTAGGTTTTTCATAATCTTTCCTTTCGTTGTGCGTGGGCCCGGGCACGAGACGCGCCGAGGTCAGAGTTGCGCCAAGCCGCCGTCGACGGCGACCTCGCTGGCGGTCATGAAGCTGCTGTCCGACGACGCGAGGAAGGCAGCCGCCGCCCCAAGCTCCACCGGATCGCCCATGCGCTGGAGCGCAGTCATCGCGCCGTAGGCCTTCAGGCCCTCCTCGCCCAGCGCTTCCTTCGCGAGTTCGGTCGCTATCGCCCCGGGCGACAGCACGTTTACGCGGATGCCGGTGCCTTTCAGGTCCTCCGCCCAGGTCCGCGCGAGATTGCGCACTGCCGCCTTGCTCGCGCTGTAGGCGGTGAACGCCGGGGCGCCCGTGGTGCCGGCGCTCGATCCGGTCAGGATGATCGAACCGCCCTGGCCCATCAGCGGCAGCGCCTTCTGGACCGTGAAGATTGTACCCTTCACATTGACGTCGAAGGTTTCGTCAATGTGCTTGGCGGTGATCTCGCCGAGCTTAAGCTGGCTTCCCACCCCGGCATTGGCGAAGACGATGTCGAGACTTCCACGCTCGGCCTTCACCGCCGCGTAAAGCCGGTCGAGGTCGGCCTCATCCGAGACCGAGCCCTTCACCGCGCGGGCATTGGGCCCGAGCTCTGCCACAGCGGCGTCGAGCGCTTCCTGCCGGCGCCCGAAGATGAAGACAAAGGCACCCTCCGCGATGAAGCGCTTTGCCGCGGCGAGGCCGATGCCGGTAGCGCCGCCGGTGATCACGGCGGTCTTTCCACTCAGCCTGGTCATGACGTGCAGTCCTTGTTTCGCCGTCTTGGGGCTTTGGCTGTACGGGGAGGTCCCCCGAGAGCCTCAACATGGGTGCGCCGGAGGCAGGCCGTGAGTGCGGAATCGCGCACATCGGTGGTGCGAAATTGATCCGGCTCGACAATTAGCGCCAGCCGCTACGTCAGCCAGAGAGCCTGAATTGGAATTTGCCGCTACCCTCGGTAATATACTCAAGAACAACCGTCAACTGCAATACGATGCGTTGGATACGGGCTTTGAAAGGCGCACCGCGCGGTGCCGGATTGCACCATGATCGACTGGGATGACGTTCGCTACTTTCTTGCCGTCGCGCGCGGAGGCTCGGTGCGGGCTGCCGCCGGGCGCCTCGGCGTGAATCACTCGACCGTGCTGCGACGCATCGCCCAGCTCGAGGAACGCCTCGGGGCGCAGATGTTCGAAAAGCTGCCTTCGGGTTACCGCCTGACGGCTGCGGGCGAGGAGGTCCTCGAACTCGCGAACCAGATGGAAGCGTCGTCCCACCAGCTGGAGACGCGCGTCTTCGGACGCGACCAGGGTGTACGCGGGCTGCTGCGGGTGACGTTGGCGCCGACCCTCGCGACGCACCTGCTCATGCCGGACTTCGCCGAGTTTGCGCGTCTGCATCCGGACATCGAGATGGAAATCCTGTCGTCCGGCGATCTGGCAAATCTGACCAACCGAGAGGCCGATGTCGCGATCCGCGTCGTCTACGACCGCAAAACCCTGCCACTCAATCTTCACGGCCTGAAGGGACCGGAGCTGTTCGGCGGCGTCTACCTGTCCCGCGATCGACTGGCCGCGTGGCGTGCGGGCGCGCCTGATCCCATCCGATGGATCGTCATAAGCATTAATGGCGTTCCGGACTGGGCCGGCGAGGGTGACGTTCCCACCACGGGGGTTCCGTTCAGGACCACGGATGGCGAAGCGCAGATCGCTGCAGTACGGCAAGGGCTCGGGATGACGACATTGCCGTGCTTCGTCGGAGATGCCGACCCCCTGCTGGTGAGGGTGCCGGGCATCGACCTGCACATGCATGGAACGCTCTGGCTTCTCACGCAGGGGGAGGCACGCAAGACGAAGCGCGTGCGGCTCTTCACAGAGTTCGTATCCCACAGGCTCGCCGCGTACGCGCCGCTTCTCGCTGGGCTGTCCATATCGAGCGACTGACGCCCGGCAGGTCGCCGGCGACGCTTGCCGTAATCCGGTCGGAAGCCGAGCTGCGATCGCTTGAAGCGGCGTCGTTCGATCCGAGAATGTTGCGCCGTATCGCAACCGACGCGAGGGCCGCTCTATTAACTGCGACGGATTTCACCATCGCTGACGGTCTTTTTGGGCAAGCTAGAGACACCGCTTTTGCGGAGGACTCCGAGGAAAAAATAGACCAACCGATATCGATAGCCTTTGAAATCGAGCAAATCGCGGATTGCCGAAATTCTCCTTTGAATTCAAGAGCGAGAATTTCTGACGGATCCGGGAACGGTTAAGAGGCAGCTTGCCAGTCCCACAGCCTATGATTTTCGCCAAGGAGGAGTCTTAGGATGACCATCACCATTACAGCTTTTGAACGGTCGCCTGATGGCGGCATGGGACTTGCGCGTGACACGCGCGTTCGTTGGGCGCTTGAAGAAGTAGACCAACCCTACGAGGTTCGCGGTGTTTCGTTCACGGCGATGAAAGAACCCGCACACATGGCGCTCAATCCTTTCGGGTCGATTCCGACCTACGAAGAAGGCGGTCTCGCTCTGTTCGAGACAGGGTCGATTGTACTCCACATCGCCGAAGGCCATGTGGATTTGCTGCCGGACGATGCCAATGCCCGAGCGCGCGCAATCACATGGATGTTTGCCGCGGTCAACACGGTGGAACCGCCGATCCTTGAACGCGAAACCGCCAGGCTCCTTGAGAGCGACAAACCCTGGTCCGCACGGCGCATGCCTTTCGTCGACGATCGTGTCCGCGACCGGCTGGGCAAACTTTCCGCTCGCCTCGGCGATGCCGACTGGCTTGATGGCGCGTTCAGCGCGGGCGACCTGATGATGGTGTCGGTGCTGCTCAGGATAAAAAGTTCGGGGTTGCTGGATGAATATCCAAACCTCTCCGCTTATGTGGCCCGCGGCGAAGCGCGGCCAGCGTACAAGCGGGCCTTCGCCGCTCAATTGGCGTTTAACACCCGCAAGCCGCCGACCAGCTGATTGACGTCCGTCCTGGGCTCGAATTCGTCATTCGAGTTTCTCGTTCAGTTTATGGATCCTGACGCGCCAATTCATGGCTAATCGCGGGTTGACTCAGCCCTAGCCGCTGCGCCACGGCTGATTATTTCGGCGGCCCAATTACGAGCGATGTTGACGGTCTTTTTCCGACAAGCCGATGAAGCCGTATCGCTAAAGAGCTGCAAAGAATCGACCGATCGGTGTCGATGGTCGCTGAAACCGAGAAAATCGCAGGTCGTCGAAATTCCTGTTTCGAATCAAGAGCCCCAAATTTTGACGGATCGGTGAGACGGTTTTGCATCGTGTGCAGAAAAATTTGCGCTTGTAATTTAGCGTGTTACCGTCACTCAAAACAATCGAGTGGGAGTGAGGGGTAGGGGATACCCTGGAGGGCTTTAGAAGAGAATAGCGTAGGAAGAATAGAGGGTTACGGGACAGCATTGATCATTCGCCCTCCATCGTCTCTCTCCGCGCCGTTGTTTGTCCAAGTCATTGATTTGACCGGAGTCGACATTCGCGGCGGACGGACAAGCCAACTCATTTGACGGTTCTTCCGACGGTTCGATCGGAAGTCGCAAGACGCGACGGAGATAAGACCGTCAGGAATTGTGATCGTTCTGACGGTCTTTTTCTGAGACCTGCTGCCCGAAGCCTACAGCGCCGCCCTTGGCGGAACCTTTGAGAAAGTGCGAGTTATCGTAGCTCGACTACGATTCACGCGCCAAATCCAAATTGGGCCGCCGGGCGCCAACCGACAGACATAACTTCAGAATGTTGATTTCGAGGGCCGGACGAAGATGTCGTCTCGCTATTCCAGATGCGGCTTCAGCACATCTTCGATCCATTTCATGAATGCGCGGACACGGCGCGACAGGTTGCTCCGATGGGCTACGACGAGGGCCACGGCGAGCGGCCGGCGACGAAAATCGGGCATGATCTCCACAAGCGCTCCACTCTCTAAGTATCGGCCGATCCCCAAGAGTGGCGCTTGAACCAGACCAAGACCAGCGAGGGCAGCGGCTTCGTAGGTCTGCGCGCTGTTGACGTGGAGCGCACCTGGCAACTGAAGCGTCGCGTAGCTGTCGCCGTCCGGATATTCCCATCCAATGGGTCTTGCGCCCAGCGTCGTCGAAAAATGAATTGACCGGTGTTCCTGACGCTGGAGATCTTCCAGCGATCGAGGGACACCATAGCGCGCCAGATAGGCGGGGCTGGCAGCGTTGACCACGCGCAACAGGCCCAGCGGGCGGGCAATCAGCGTCTCGTCCCGGATGGGACCAAGTCGCAATACGCAGTCGAACCCCTCTTGAACCAGATCGACTTGCCGATCCGTGCTCGACACCTCCAGCTCCAACTCGGGGTGAGTGGCCATGAAATCCGGCAAGGCCGGCACGATCGTTGTGCGCGCTACCTCGGTCGGAAGATCGACCCGTAAACGCCCGCGAAGCGCCACTCGATCGCTTGCGAACATCGAGTGCAGATCATCGACGTCAGCAAGCAGATCGCGGGCACGGGCATGAAATGCGCGTCCGTCCTCCGTCAACCGCACGCTGCGCGTCGTCCGATGCAAAAGCCTGACACCGACATCTTCTTCCAGCTTCCGTACCGCCATTGAGGCCCGTCCCTTCTGAATGCCCAGGCTATCGGCTGCGCGGGTGAAGCTCCCCATGTCCGCTACCGTTGTGAAGATGAGGATGGGTTCGAGATGCTGCATTTTCGCGCCTCGGTATTGTTCACCGCAGGGAGAACAGTGCGTTCGCTTTGGCGGCGTTTATCATATCCAGGAGGCACAGTAGGGTAAGCGTCGAAATTAGGTAACCCCATCGGAGGACAGATGTCCCAAACCATGAACCTGCACCACGTGCCTGAAGCCATGACCTTGCATCGCAGCCTGTGGGCCGGCCGGATCATGAGCGCGTTTGTCGTTATCGCTCTGGTGGCAGACGGCACAATTCAGCTTTTCGCGCCGGCACAGATCGCGAGCACGTTGCAGGAAACCGGGTTCGCGACGGACCTGACCCGTGTCGTGGGTCCGGTCATACTCGCCTGCGCGATCTTCTACGCTATCCCGGCCACCTCCGTCCTCGGCGCGATCCTGGTGACTGGCTTTCTGGGAGGTGCCATCTGCGCCCATGTCCGCATTGGTGAGTTGGGGTCGCCGCCGGAAATCGTTTCCCTGCTTCTGGGCGCGATGACATGGGGCGCGCTTTACGCGCGCGATCCTCGCATCCGGGCCATTCTTCCGCTCATCCGTTGAACCGACCGGGGGCGGTGCTCTGTCCCTCGCGATCAGGAGATAAAGTCATGTTTCTAGTAATGGGAATCACGGGAAAAGTTGGCAGCGCGACGGCCGAACATCTGTTGGCGCACGGCAAGCAGGTACGGGCGCTTGTCCGCAATCGCGGGAAGGCGTCAAGCTGGGCGAACCGGGGCGTGGAACTGGTTGACGGCGATTGGAATGATTCAGCAGCCATCAAACAAGCGCTCAAAGGCGTCGAAGGCGCGTTCGTCATGTTGCCGGCTGTCTGGGCGCCCTCGCCCGATTTCAAAGAAGCCAAGGGCGTGATTGCGAACTATGTCGAGGCGCTCACCAGGGCAGCACCGCCACGAGTGGTTGCGCTTTCGTCGATGGGTACGAACAGAACCAGCGGGCTCGGGATGATCACGGCCTTGTCGCTTCTAGAGCAAGGTTTTCGCGACCTGACATCCCCAATCGCATTTGTGCGCGCAGGCGGCTTCTTTGAAAACTTCCTCTACGGCTTGCAGGTCGCCCAGGGCGGAACGCTGCCGGTCTACTACAATCCGACAAACCGGAAATCGACCATGGTCGCGACGAACGACATCGGCGCAGAGGTCGCAACCCTTTTGGCCGGGCCAGTGTGGTCAGGGCAGCGCGTCGTCGAGCTTGGTTCGATGGTCACCGCGGATGAAGTCGCGGAGCAATTGGGTGAAGTCCTGAAGCTCGACGTGAAAGCCTTTGCAGTCCCGCGTGCAGGGTGGGCGGAAGCGTTCGAGCAATTCGGCATCCCGAAGGGCCAAACCGGACCTGCCGAAGAAATGTTTGAGGCCGTGAATGCAGGATGGATGGACCTCGGAGTCGAGGGTACGGAATACGTAGCGGGTACGACGTCCGCGCGCGATGTATTCGAGGCTGCACAGAACGCCGCCAAGGCGTAAGTCCGGGACGGATCGGGCATGAGAGGAACTGCGTGCTGGCAGAGTGTGCCTGGCGTATCGCTCAAGCTCTTGCGAGCCGTGACGGTCTTTTTGCCGACGGGGCAATCGTGAAGGCACAGCTAAAGAATGTCGAAAATCGGCCATTCGATGCCGATACGCTGAAAGCGAGCAGATTTGACTCGCCGAAGTTCTCCCTTGAATTCAAGAGCGCGAATTTCTGACGGATCGGGGAGACGGTTCTTCATTGTGTGCGGAAAAAATTTGTGCGCGGAATTCAATGCGTTACGATCACTTAAGACAATCGAGTGGGAGTGAAAAGGCGTCGTATAGGATGGTCGGGGATACCTTGGAGCACGATAGAGTGGTGAATTATTCCAATAGCTGCCGATAGTTATTGATGGACGGTTTTCGCAGCCTGAGCGGGCGAGAAGGTACAGATTTGTGAGAGCGCGCTTCAAGAAGGCCGTAGAGGTGTTGAGCGAGACCTTCTGGGTTCTTCCGGGGCTGATAACTCTCGCCGGAATCATTCTCGCGCTCATTCTGGTCTATGTTGATGGAAGCGGAATACTTCCGGCTTGGCTGATCGACAGCGCGTGGCTCTACAACGGCGGCAGTACGGGTGCGCGCACACTTCTGGGTGCGGTTGCATCCTCGACGATCGGGGTTGCGGGCACGGTCTTTTCCATCACCATTGCAGCACTCTCTTTGGCGGCCGGTCAGATGGGGCCGCGATTGCTTCGAAATTTCACCAAAGATCGCGGCAATCAGATCACCCTGGGAGCGTTCCTCGGAACGTTCTCTTATTCGCTTATGGTGCTGCGGACGGTCCGGTCCGAGGATGAAGGAGCGTTCGTTCCCCATCTTTCTCTGACATTCGGCATCCTTCTGGCCTTCGTGTGCGTCGGCACGCTCGTATACTTCGTTGGCCATATGGCGGGCCGCATCAACGTCGATACGGTCGTGGATTTGGTCAGCGATGACGTTCGAAAGGCGATGGTGCGGCTGACAGTCAAAGAGCAGCAGCCCAGTCCCCCCGCGTTAGGCTTCTGGGACGGGGCAGAACCCGTTGTGGATAGCCGGCGCGGATATCTCCAGCATCTCGACGCTCCGGGCCTGGCAAATTGGGCGGTCGAAAAAGACGCCAGCGTGTTGCTGCTCGTGAGACCTGGCGGCTATGTGTTTCCGGGCGCGCCGATAGCATTCGTGAAGCCCAAGGTGGAAGGAGCGGGAGACGCAATCCGCAGTGCCACTGCTCTCGGTCCGCAGCGCGGGAGTTCGGCCGACATTGAGTTTGCCGTGAGGCAGCTCGTCGAAGTCGCGGTCCGTGCCTTGTCGCCGGGCATTAACGACCCTCTGACGGCGATCAGCGTCATTGATCGCCTCGGTGCGGCTCTCTGCGACCTTGTTCCGTTGTATTTGCCGACGGGTGTGGTCATTGAGCAGGGTCGGCCCGGGCTGGTCGTTCCGAGCGTCGATTATGATGGACTTGTGGATGCGATGTTTCACATGATCCGACAGAACGCATCGAACAGCACCGCGGTGTTGATCCGGATCCTAGACGTGGTCACGGCTGTGGTCAGCCTCGAGCGAGATCCATTGCGTGTTGCAACGCTCCAGCGTCATGCCGACCTCGTGCTCGACGACGCCATCCGGCACATCACATCACCCGCTGACTTGCACGACATTACGGACCGGCATCAAGGTCTTGCAGCAATGAAAGATCGTGGCCCGCTCGGTCATCGCGCAGCAATGTCGTCATCGCAAAAACCCAAAGTGATCGGCGGCTAGGAGCTTTTGACTTCGTCCTCTTCCCTTGGCAACACCGTCTGCCTGGCGACATAACCGAGCGTCGATCCCTGGACGATGATGCTGAAAAGAACGACCGCGTATGTCGCCGCCAGAATTGCCGGTCGGGCAGAGCTGTCGGGCACGGACAGAGCGAGCGCCACGGAAATGCCACCCCGGATACCGGCCCACGCAAGAAACGGCACGTTGCGAAAGGCCATCATCTCGCTCGACCACGAAGCGAGCGCGGGGAGGCCTACGGCAATAAATCGGGCGGCAATGACGATGGGAATGGCGGCAGCCGCGATGACCAAGGCATTCGGTGTAAAACTCAGGACCAACACTTCGAGCCCGATCAGGAGAAACAGGACCGAGTTGAGGATCTCGTCGATCAACGTCCACAATCCGAAGACATAGCGCTGTGTCTGCTCGCTCATGGCGTCCTGAGGCCCGCGATGGCCGATAAGGAGGCCTGCGGCGACAACCGCAAGCGGGCCGCTGACGTGCAGCCGCTGGGCGACCGCGTATGTGGCCGTCACCAGAGCCAATGAGATCAGAACCTCGATGGCATAATCGTCGATAAGACGCATGGCCCGGTACGCGAGATAGCCGGTGACGATACCGAGAAGCAGGCCGCCTCCCGCCTCGACCAGAAGCAATTCGCCGATGGCAACGATCGTCGTGCGCTCACCGGCCCCGCCCGTTGCGAACAAGAGGAGGATGGTGAACAGGACGATGCCGATGCCGTCGTTGAACAGCGATTCACCCTGCATCTCAACCTCAAGGCGGGGTGGCACATTGATGTTCTTGAGCGTGCTGAGAACAGCTACCGGATCGGTCGGACTGATGAGCGCGCCGAAGACCATCGCCCAGGCCAGGGTCAGCGGCTGACCAAGCAAGGCCGCAGCCTGCCAGACGGCAACACCCACGATCAGTGTCGAAATGGCGGTGCCGAACGTGGCGAGAACGATGACCGGAACGGCCCGGCTCCGGAGCCGTCCGAGATCCACATGAAGCGCTCCGGCAAAGAGAAGGAAGGCCAGCATTCCCTGCATAACGACTGCGCTGAAATCGATTTGCAGCAGTGCGCTCGTGAGTGCGTCAAACAGGTGTCTATCTGGTACCGCAGCATCGATTCCCACGAGAATGAGCGACACGACGACGCTCATGATGAGGAGGCCAATTGTATGGGGGAATGGCAGGTATTTGTGATTGACCCAGCCCAGCACCGCGGAAAGCGTCAACAGAACGGCGGATAGATCGAAAAAGGACAGCACCTGCTGGGCCTCGCTGCGTGTGGTCGTGTTCGATCGTTTCTATTGGCACTATTATTGCGCAGACCCGAGCATGAGCAGCTGCTCGTCACAGCTCTGGCGAAGGTCTTCAAAACAACTCTCAATCAGAGGCTTGCGATCACGACATGCGCCTGAATCTTCGCAGAGACAGCGCCGACGCCGTAGGCCTTCGCGATAGCCTCAGTGGCGGCCATAGTCACGCTTTCCAGCGCGGTCGCATCGCGCGCCTCGATTTCATTTCGTAACGGCGTACCCTGGCAGTAGGCAATCGCGGGATGGCGCGGGTTCGGCGCGTCGCTCCTTCGCTCTAGCGTGTCGATTTGGATCGTCGAGAATCCGGCGGCGCGCAAATCCGCTTCGATCACCGCCACGTCGTGATATCCGTGTGGCGTTCGGGCGAGAAACAGGGGAGGGTTCTCCGGGAACAGTTTGCCTGCAGCCTCCGTTACGACGCGGGCAAAGTCATTTTGCTGGATGCTGTCCCAGACGTTGAAGAAAAAGCGCCCGCCTGGTCGGAGAACGCGAAGCGCCTCGCGGTATCCGGCAACACGGTCCGGAAAGAACATGGCGCCGAACTGGCAGCACACGGCGTCGAAACTTTCGTCTTCGAAAGGCAATGTCAGCGCATCGGCTTGTTGCCACACGATCCGAGCGTCAGGAGCTTGCTGGGCCATGGCCCGGTCGAGCATAGGTTGATTGAGGTCGGTGACGACATATCGCGCCTTCTCGTCAAGTTTGGAGATCAGCGCGCGGGGAACGACGCCGCTGCCGGCCGCCGTCTCGAGGACGGCGCGGGGAGCCTGTGCGCCGATGCGCTCGGCGAGATCGGCGGCATAAGGCTCGAAAATAAGGGGCACGAGGTACGTGTCGTACATCTCGGGGATGGAGCCCGTGAAGACCTTGTCCGCAATGGACATCGTGTTGCTCCCACTAGCTTGATGTTCAATGCCGCGCGACTTGCGGTATCTGGAGACAGAGACAACCAGCTTCCACGGCCAGTTCTAGGGCCACGGCTAGATTTCGTCGAGCATGGCGCCGCGCGGCGCTGTTTCCCAAGGTCGTGCTGCGATCGGCGCTGCCCGATATTTTTTTCACCGGGCTACGTTTAGGTCTCGGCTTTGCTTGGGTGGTGATTGTCGTCGGCGAGTTCTCGGGCGTGCGCGTCGGCCTTGGCGCGATGATCGAGAAGGGGCGCGAAGTCCCGCGCACCGAAGTCGTCATCGCCGGCATGATCGTGATCGGGACCGCCGGGTTCCTCTCCGACCAGGCGATCCGCGCCTTAAGCCGCCACCTTTTGCGCTGGAGCCCGCAGCACGGCTGACGTCGTCGCCCTGGCGCGCCCCGTGGCTCGCGCGCCCTCGGCCGAGCCGAGCGACGCGATCCTGCGCGTCGAGGATGTCCACAAGCGCTTCATGTCCAATGGCGGCGAGATCGAGGCGCTGCGCGCGGTCAACCTCACCGTCCGGTGCGGCTGTTCGTTGCCCATTCGAGCGAAAAAGCGGTGCTATTGGCGGACCGGGTGATTGTCATGTCGCCCTCGCCTGGCCGGATCGTCGCCAATGTCCCGATCCCGCTGCCGCGACCATGCGATGTCGTCTCCTCGTCGTTCAACGACATGCGAGCGCGTCTCGGCGGTTTGCTGCAACACGACATCTCCGGTGAGGGGGCAAGCGAACCATAGCAGCAGCCGCCGGCAGGCCGTCAACCGACCGCCGCTTGCAGCTCAAGCAGCCGGGAGTCGTTGTATTGCGGGCGCAACGGCTGCGGCTTGGCGAGCAGCGTCTGCAGATGGCAGATCCCGTCGCCGTCGTTGAACACTTCGTGCTGAAGGAAAGGCGGCAGCGCCGCGAGGTCCCAGCGGCCGAGCGTGATGTCGTAATGTTCGCCACTCTCCCAGCAGCGCACCCGTGCCGCGCCATCAAGGATGAAGAAGATTTCCTCGGTCTCGTGGCAATGCATCGGGATCTGGTTTCCCGGAGGCATCGACTGGATCGACATAGTGAAGGCCGTCGCCGGGATCGAGCCGCGCAAATCGTTGTGATCGACCGAACCCGAAGCGCCCAAATAACGGCGCTGAGCGCGCGCGAATTTGGGATCGAGCGCCGTCTCGAAACCGAAGACGGTCCAATCCTCGCGGCGGTCGGCAAAGCGGGCGACACGGCACGCCAGTTTGTCGGAGAGCGCGGATGCGGTGATCGTGTCCATATCGTCCTCCCGTTCAGATCAATTGCGGATAGCCGAGCGTGGCGGCTTCCTGCTCATAATCGAGCAGCACCCGGTAGGCTTCGTCGGACATGTCCTCGATGCCGGAGATCATCAACCCCGCGCGCGCCGCGGCGTAGCATGGCTCGGTTGCGACGCATTTGAGTGCGCCGCGCAGGATTTCAACGATCGCCGGCGGAGTCGCGACCGAGGTGACGAACGGGATCGCGGGACTACGCGGCGTCTCGCCGATGATCCTAACCCGCGCCGCGGCCTGGGGGCGATGGCGCCGCCAGAAGGCGTAGGTCACGCAATCGATCGAGGCGACGTCGCCCTCGCCCGCCAGCATTCGCGCGAGACTGGCGGGATGCCCTCCAGTCTCGACGACACGGCCGAAAAACGCCTGCCCGCTTGCGATCTCGGCGAGGGCGCGGCGCGGCAGATTCATCCCCGAATTCGAGACGCGGCTGTTCAACAAAAAGACGCGACCCCTCAGATCGGCGAGGGTCTGCGCCGTCGACCGCTCGGGCACGACGAAGAACGCGCAATGGGTCGGCCCGTCACAGCCCGGCGCGTCGTAGACCGGCGTGCCGAGCCGGATCGCCTGGCCGTGAAACACTGTTTCGAGCGGGAAACCGCAAGTCTGCGAAAACAACAGCTCCGGTTCGATCCGCTCGGGGACCGGGCCGTGGTCGAATACCAGTGTTTCGGGCGAGTCGGACAGTCCGCGCTCGATCAGCAGACCGCGCAACGCCTCCCAGAATCGGCTGTTGGCCGGGCGCATTTCAGGCAAGTTGTACATCGGCAGGCTGGCGAGCCGCGTCATCGGCTCACAGCGTACCGGAAACGGGCATCTGTCCGCCATACCAGCGCCGGACCATCAACTCGCCGAGCGCGACAACGCCGTAGAGCACCAGGCCGATCGCACAGAGCACGACGACGGCAGCTAGCACGGTCGCGGTTTCGCCCGCGGACGAGGCGAACATGATGATGTAGCCAAGGCCTTTTTGCGCGGTGATGAACTCGCCGACGATGACCCCGATCATCGCCATCGTCACGCCAACCTTCATGCCCGCGAAGATGAAGGGCATCGCATAGGGGAATCGAACAAGGCAAAAAATCTGCCACTGGGTCGCTGTCATCGAGCGGCACAGCTGCAGGACCTCAGGCTTGACGCTGACGAGCCCCGTCGCTGTCGAGACGACGATCGGGAAGAACGTGATGAAGATCGCGACCGTGATCGTCGAACTGCTACCGACGCCGAGCCAGACGATAAAGAGCGGCGCCAGCGCGATCTTAGGGATCAGCTGGAACATCACGATGTTCGGGTAGAGCGCCTCGCGCACCCAGGCCGAAGACGTGATCGCGACCGCCAGACCGATGCCGCAAACCGTCGCGATCAGAAAGCTGACGACCATCTCGTAGAACGACGGAACAGCCTGCTCGAATAGGATCGCGTAATTGTTCGCGAGCACGCCCCATACGGCCGAGGGCGGCGGCAGGATCGCCGGTGAAATATGAGTGGTCCGGCAGAACAGCTCCCACCCCAGCGTCGTCAGCACCGCGAAGGCGATCGGCAGCGCGACGCCGCGGCCGATACGGCCGTGCCGCGCGGGCCGGCTCGCAAAGCCACGCCACAGCGACAGTCGAGGGGCTTCCTGAACGACGGCCATCGTGCGCGTCACCGGCGCCCATAGCTGTGCCGCACCAGCCGCTCCGCCAGCGCGACCGCGCCGAACAGCGCGACCCCGACGGCACAAAGCATGAAAAGCGCGGCGAAGACGTTCGCAGTTTCCATCCGCGAGCTGGCGTAGAGGATGTAGAAGCCGAGCCCGGCCTTGGACGAGATGAACTCGGCGATGATCACGCCGACCGTCGCCATCGTCATCGCGATTTTCATGCCGCTGAATATCGCCGGCAGGGCAAATGGAAACCGCACCATCGCGAAGCATTGCCACTCCGAGGCGGTCAGCGACCGGCAGAGCTGGAGCGCGGAGAGCTCGACGCTGGCGAAGCCAAGCGCCGCCGAGATCGCGATCGGAAAAAAGCTGACAAACGCCGCGAAAGCGACGTGCGAGGTGCTGCCGATGCCCAGCCAGACGACGAAAAGCGGCGCCAGCGCCACCTTGGGGATGAGTTGGAACGCGACCAGGTTCGGATAGAGCACGTCGCGCAGCAGCCGCGAGTAGCTGAGCACGATCGCGCAACCGACGCCAAGAACCGTGGCGACGCAGAAGGCCATCAACGTATCGAGCGTCGTCGGCCACGCGTTGGCGAGCAGGAGCGGCAGGGCGCGCCACAATTCTCGCGAAATCGCATCGGGCGACGGCAGGATCACTTCCGGGACATGCAGCCGGGTGACGAGGAGCTGCCAGCCGAGCAGAACCGCAGAAGCGGTGGCGAGGGGCAGGATGATCGGGCGAATCTGCCGCAGGTTCGCGGCGGCGATCCGCAGCGCACCCAGAGGTGGGCGCGTGCGGACGATCGGCGAGGTCTCGGCCGTCATCCCGCCAGCTTCCGCGTTTTGCCGAAATGGCTGTCCTCGATGCGCTGGCGCAGATGCCCGCAGATTTCGTTGAACTCGCGGGTCTCGCCGATCTCCATCGAGCGCGGCCGCGCGAACGGGATCGTCAGATCTTCGACGACCGTCGCCGGGCGGCGGGTCATTACCAAAACCCGGTCCGCGAGTAAGACGGCCTCCCGGATGCTGTGGGTGACGAAGAGCGCAGTCTTCGTGTATTGCTGCCAGAGGTCGAGCAGCAACTCGTTCATCTCGTCTCGGGTGATAGCGTCGAGCGCGCTGAACGGCTCGTCCATGAGCAAGAGGTCGGGATCACAGACGAGCGCCCGGCAAATCGCGACCCGCTGGCGCATCCCGCCCGATAATTCGTGCGGCTTCTTGTGTGCGAACCCGTTGAGCCCGACCCGCTCGAGAAGGCTCTGGGCGGGGTCCCAATAGTCACCGATGGGACGCCTCCGCACGCGGATCGGGAACAGCACGTTATCGATCGCGCTTTTCCACGGCAGCAGCGTCGAATCCTGGAACATGATGCCGATGCTGGTGCGCGGCCGGATCATCGCCGTGCCGGCGACCGAGATCGCGCCGCTGGTCGTCGCCTCGAGGCCACCGACCATCATCAAGAGCGTGCTCTTGCCGCAGCCGCTCGGCCCGAGAATGGCAACGAATTGCCCTTGCTGGACCGTGAAGCTGACTGAGCTGACGGCCTCAACGGCGTCGCCGGTCCCGCCGCGGTAGATCTTGCTGACCTCGGCGACCTCGATATAGCGCTCGGACGCGGCCATCACCGTGCTCCGCTCGCCGGTTCAGCTTACGTAGGGGCTGTATTCCGAGGCGTACTTCTGCGCCGTGGCCCACTCGGCATCGGTGAGTTTGATCTGCCCGGCGAATTTGTTGGTCATCATCGTCGCCACGTCGGGGCGCTTGTCGTCCGGCTTGGCAAGATATTTCATCACCAGGTCGGTCTGGACCTCGAAATCCTTCGGATCGAAATAGCCCATCCCGTGCGCCTTGATCAGGTCGCGGGCGCTGACATAGACCATCAGCCCGGTGCCGACCTTGATCTGGTCACGCGCGGTTGCCGACAGGGCGAGCTCGGGCGCGGCCTTGAGCAGGATCTTGATGGCTCCCTCGGGGTCGAGCAGCGTCACCTTCAACCCGTTCAACATCCCGTCGACGAAGGCGCCGCACAATTCCGGCGCCTCGGCAAGACGCTGCGGCTGGGTCAAGACGGCGTTGCCGTAGTTCGGGATGCCGTAATGGCTGTAGAGCATCGCGTGGGCCTTGACCCCTGTGGCGATATAATCGGCCATGAACGTTGTTGCGAAGCCCGAGATCGCGTCGACATTGTGCTGCGGCAAAAGCGGGTCTCGGACCTTGTTGTCGACCTGTACGATCGTGACCTTAGACAGGTCGAACCCGGCCTTCTCGGCAAAGGCGGGCAGGAATGGGTATTCGCCCGAGGTGACGGTCGAGCCCATCTTGTGGCCCTCGAGATCTTTCGGGCTCCTGATCGGGCCGTCGTCGAGGACGGCGACGCCCATCGTCGCGTCATATGCGCACGCAGCGAGCGCGACGAGGGAAAGCCCCTTCACCGTCTGCAGGATCGCGGCGAGCGGCGCCGCCATTCCGAAATCGAACCGGCCCGAGCCGACCGCCTCCGCCGCTGCGACCGATCCCGAGCCGCGCGAGATCGCGACGTCGAGCCCGTGTTTGTCCCAGAAGCCCATCTCCTTCGCGACGAACGCGAAGAGATTGCTGCCGTCAGCGACCCAGGGGAGCGTGAATTTGATCTGTTTGACGTTCTGCGCATAGACGAGACGCGGAGCGGCGATGCCGGCCGCTGTCAGGCCGGCCGCGGCAAGTACACGGCGCCGCGTAATCCGTCGGTCTGCAAACATCTTAAGTGCTCCACGGAATCAGATGCCGTGCTGCAACGCACAAAGCATGCCAGCCGCGCAGGGGTGGCACGCATCGTGCAGCCGTACTGGCGGCGGTGACATCATCCGCGGGAACAGGTCGGATGAGCGTGACGTATTTCCCGGAGGCCGATCCCCACCCCGCGACTGGGGTGCCGCAGCTCGGCTTGCACAACTACTGGGCGGCCGGGTCACCGATAATCCCGTCCTCCGCGGCCGAGTAGGGCAATGATCGAGTTCCTGATGGTTCCGGGCGCGCCGCAGCCGGTGGCGCCCTTCAGCCACGCTGTCGCGGCGGGCGGCTGGCTCTTCGTGACCGGGCAAATGCCGACCGACCCGAACGACGATGGGGCGCCGCTGCCGGAGGGGATCGAGGCGCAGACGCGGCGGGTGATCGACAACCTGAAGCTCGTCCTCGCCGGTGCCGGCTCGGGGCTCGACCAGGTCGTTTTCGCCCGCGTCTACCTGACCCATTTCGAACGCGACTACTCGGCGATGAACGAGGTTTATCGCGGCTATTTCGAACCCGGGCGCCTGCCGGCGCGAACCTGCGTCGGCGTCAGCGGCCTCGCGCGCGGCGCACTCGTCGAGATCGATCTCTTGGCGCGATCGGCGGAGGGCTAGACATGCTTGATCCCGAGGTCAGGGAAATCCTCGCCGCGCTCCCGCCTTACGCCGGCAACGAGGCGGCGGCGCCGATGCTGCCACGGCACTGCTACACCTCGCCGGCCTTCTTCGAGTTCGAGCGCGACGCGGTCTTCGCCGGCAACTGGGTTTGCGTCGGCCGCGTCGACCAGCTTCCCCAGCCGGGCGCGCGAATGTCCGCCTCGGTCGCCGGCGAGCCCGTGATCCTGACGCGTAGCGATAGCGGCGACATCCGGGCGCTGAGCGCGGTGTGCCAGCACCGCGGCCACGTGATTGCCTGCGACCCCGAGGCGCCCGAAGGTCTGCTGCGTTGTCCGTTGCACTACTGGACCTATGATCTGACCGGCAGGCTCGTCGGGGCGCCGCGCATGGGTGATCAACTCGCCAGGCTGCGCGACACGGTCCGGCTCCCGTCGGTGCCGGTCGAGTTGTGGCACGGCTTCATCTTCGTCAACCTCGACGGCGCCGCACCGCCGCTGGGGCCCGGCCTCGCCAAGGTCGAGCCGTGCTGGGAGGGCTATCCAGAGGCCGAGATGGCAACCGTGCCGCCGGTCGTCGCGACAACGCCGGTGCGGTGGAACTGGAAGGTCCAGCTCGAAAACTTCACCGATGCGTACCACCCCGAATTCGTCCATCGCGGCACGCATGATTTCGCGCCGAGCATCCATCCCGATGGCGGGGTCGCGTTCAGCGAGATGAAAGACGGCGACAACGCGATCCTGCGCAGCGTGCCGATGCTGAAACCCGACGGCGGCATGATGCGCGACGGCTGGGGCGCCGAGGCGATGTTTCCGGCGATCGAGGCGCTGTCGCCGCGGCGCCGCAGCCGGCTCAGCTTTGTGATGATCCCGCCGAACCTGCAGTTGATGTTCGCACCGGGCGCGATTGCTTACACGCTGCTCGTGCCGACAGCAGTGGATGCAACTTATGCATCGAGCGACCGGGTCACCGGTGGCGGCTGGATACTGCCGCGCAGCACGATCGAGCTGCCCGATTTCGCCGAACGCGCCGCGGCGGTGCGCGAGGGGGCGAGCAAGATCTGGGCGCAGGACGTGCCGGTCAACAACGCGATGCAGGCGGGCAAGCGCTCACGCTTTATGCCGCCCGGCTGCTACGGCCCACTCGAAACGACGCTGGTGCAGTTCAACGCCTGGCTGCTGCGGGCTTATCATCGCGCCAAGCCGGCGGGGTGATCCCGCGACAGGAGGGGAGGCAAGCCATGGCGACACCGCCGCCGGCCACGACAAGGTCTGGTTCGCGCGTCGGATCGACATCGCCCGCCGCTGGATCGCGACTTGTCCCTTCGCCGTCCAATGACCGGTTTTTGTGCAAGGGCACAGGCTTTGCAAAGGGAACGCCAGGTTCTCCTGTAAGGCGGGGATGCGAATGGGTCACGAAGGCTACGAACCGCTGAGCTTGGCTGATCACGTTCTGATCATGCGCATCAACCTGTCATGCGCGGCGTTTGGTGTGCTGGTGTTCGCGCTGTTGGCCGATTGGATCGGATGGCAGGGGCGGATGCTGGCCCTGGTGATCAGCGCGCTGCTGGTGCTGCTGGCGCGCCAGATCGAGGCGATCCTGCATCGCTTCGACGCGGGCACACAGAAACCCGAAGAGAAGGTCACGATCGACTACTACATGATCCCGTTCTAGGCGCGGGACATCAAATCACCCAGCCGCCGTCGACCGCCAGATCCTGCCCGGTAATCTGGCGGGACCGGTCGCTAACGAGGAAGACGACGGCATTGGCCACGTCGGCCCCTGTTGAGATGCGCCGCAACGCGTAATCCTCGGCGTGCCGCCGCCGCGCCTCCTCGATGCTGATGCCGAGTCGCTTGGCATTTTCGTGGCACACGCGATCGAACCGGGGCCCTTCGACCATGCCGGGGCACACCGTATTGACGTTGATGTTGTAGGGCCCGACTTCGAGCGCGGTGCTCTTGGTGATGCCGCGCAGCCCCCATTTGCTCGCGCTATAGGCCATCCGCAGCGCCCGCCCGCGTAGCCCGAACGTGCCGCCGACATTGACGATCTTGCCGTAGCGCTGGGCCATCATCGCCGGCAGGACCGCCTGCATCGTCAGAAAGCAGCCCTTCATGTTCAATTCGACGATCTGGTCGAATTCCGCCGGCGTCGTTTTCCATGACGGGGTCTCGATCGGGCCGCTGCCGCCGGCGACGTTGACGAGGATCTCGATCCGCCCGCGCCCGAATTCCCGCGCCTCCTCCGCCATCGCCTCGACCTCGGCCGGGTTTGTCACGTCGCAGCGGACGATCAATGCCCGGCGCCCGAGTGCGGCGATGTCCGAGGCGACCGGCTCGATCGCCTCGGTATCGCGGCCGGCGAGTACAAGATCGGCGCCTTCGCGCGCCAGCGCCATCGACACGGCGGCACCCATTCCCTTGGCCGGTCCGGTGATGATCGCGATCCGGTCGACAAGCTCGCCGCTCACCGCGCCCTCGCCGTGATCGCGGCCATCGTCTTGTCCGCGTTGCGCGGGTGCGCGGGCGGCATCGCCTGACGGACGGGCTTGCCCCACCCTGCCTCGCCGACCAGCTCGCCGTCGCGAACGACGACGCGACCGCGGACGATCGTGTGCCGCGGCCGCCCGGTGACGAGCCGTCCGTGCCATGGCGAGATCTTGCTGCGCGAATGCAATGCGGCCTGGTCAATCATCTCCTCGCGGTTCATGTCGACGATGACGATATCGGCGTCGGAGCCAACCTGGAGTGCGCCCTTGCGCGGATATAGGCCCCAGGCCTTTGCAGGGTTGACCGCACTCCACCTCACATAGTCCCCAATCGACATGCGGCCGCGATTGACCTCTGTCAGCATGATCGGCATCTGGGTTTCGACCCCAGGAAAGCCGCAATCACAGCTCCAGATATTGCCGCGCATCTTCTCTTCCGGGGCATGCGGCGCGTGATCGGTCGCGATCATGTCGATCGTCCCGTCGATCAGCGCCTGCCACAGCGCCTCGCCATGTCCCGCCGCCCGAATTGGCGGGTTGACGCGCAAGATGCCGCCCAGTCGCTCAACATCCGCGGTGTCGAAGAAGAGATATTGCGGGCAGGTCTCGACTGTCACGTCGACGCCGCGCGCCTTGGCCGCGCGTACGAGATGGAGCGCGTCCTTTGAGCTATGGTGTGCGATGTGCAGTCGCGCCCCGGTCCATTCCGCAAAGGCAATGGCCCGCCCGATCGCCTCAACCTCACAGATCTCCGGCCGGGCCGCCAGATGCGCATGCGGATCGCTGCGGCCGACCGCCTCCATTCGCGCCTGGCGCCGTGCCATGATCGAAGGGTTCTCGGCGTGGACGACGCAGCGCAGCCCGTGTGTGGCGAGGATTTCGAACCCTTCGAGCATCGCTCCGTCGCTCGGTGCCGGCAGATTGCCGAACGTGTTGCCCATAAAGCATTTGAAGCCCGCAACGCCGGCGGCGATCAGTCCTTCGAGCCCATCGATATTGTGCTCGTCGAGGAGACCATAGATGCCGTAATCGACATGCGCCTGCCGCGCCGCCGCTTCCTGCTTGAGCCGCAGCGCCTTTATCGTCCCGGTCGGCGGGTTGGTGTTGGGCATCTCGAAGACGGTGGTGACGCCGCCGGCCGCCGCGGCCGCCGTCCCTGTGCCCCAATCTTCTTTGTGCGTGTACCCGGGTTCGCGGAAATGGACGTGACTGTCGATCGCACCAGGAAGGACGTAGCGGCCGCCAGCGACGATCACCTCACGGGCGTCCTGCCCACCGAGATCGCGGCCGATCGCGACGATCCTGCCGCCGTCGACGGCGATGTCGGCCTCGGTCAAGCTGTCGGCCGAGACCAGCCTGCCTTCGGTGACCAGCAAATCGAAGGATTTCATGCCTTACCCATCGGGCTATAGGTTGCAAGAGGTGGACCGCTCCGCGGAAGGCCTATGCCAAATGCGTTCCATTTCGCCTGGTTCTCGCATGAATCGAACGCACAAGGCGAGGAATGTGCCGGGCATGTATCGGGAACGCGGCGACGGTTGTCTGTCGTCTCTACCCGATGCCAGTCGCCAGCACCTTTTGCCGAGATCGAATGGGGTCATGGGCGATCCCGGATCGCCGTCTCGTGCGCAAGGCTTCGGCAATCGGGAAGTTTCGCGCCAATGTGCTAGAGTCTTAGCCGTCTGGAGAAGCCGCCCGCCATGCTCTACCGTGGAATGGACCGCGCGCAACTCGACGTCGCCTACAATAACGGCGCGGCCGTGCGCGAGCGCGACGCGATCGTCGCCGACTGGGCCACGCGTAGCGCCCGTTTACGCGCCGCGCGACCGCAGCATCTCGATCTCAAATACGGCGATGCACCGCGCGAGCGGCTCGACCTGTTTCTCGCCACCCAACCGAATGCGCCGACCCTCCTCTTTATCCATGGCGGGTATTGGCAGATGAACGCCAAGGAGCTCTTCGCTTTTTTGGCGGAGGGTCCGCTCGCGCTCGGCATCAATGTCGCGCTCGCCGGCTACACGCTGGCACCGGAGGCGCGGCTCGACCGTATCGTCGCCGAGATTCGCCACGCCGTGCTATGGCTGGCGGAGCATCTGGGCGATTTCGGCGCCGACGGCGCACGGCTCTGCGTGTCCGGGTGGTCTGCCGGCGGGCATCTCACGGCGATGTCGATGCCGCTGCCCGCCGTGCGCGGCGGGCTCGCCATCAGCGGCCTCTATGACCTCGAACCGATCCGCCTCAGCTATCTCAACGAAAAGCTTGGGCTTGATGGGGCCGAGGCCGCGCGCAACTCGCCTCTCTTTCATTTGCCGCCAATGGCCGGCGACCTAGTCGTCGCCTATGGGACCAGCGAGTTGCCCGAATTGCAGCGGCAGTCGGTCGAATACGCGCGGGCTTGGCTCGACCAGGGGCTGCCTGGGCGCCTTGCGCCGATCGATGGCGCCAACCATTTCACCATTTTAGAGACCCTCGCCCGGCCCGACGGCGAGCTCGCCCAGGCCCTTGTCAGGCTGACTACGGGCTAACTCGCGTTGCCGCCTTTCGGGCGTTCGAGCCCTAGCTGCTCGATGTCCAAAATTCCGGCGAACTTGGCAATTAATTGACCGACGTCTCCAGCGCCCGGGCGCTAGAAGCGACGCCGGCGTATGGCTTGCATGCGCCGAACGGTGCGCGCGGAGCGATCAATGGCGACAAAAAGACCGAATATCGTATTTTTTCATATCGACAATCTCGGCATGGGCGAACTCGGCTGCTATGGCGGCGGCATCCTGCGGGGCGCCGACAGCAGGCGGGCCGACAAGTTCGCCAGCGAGGGCATCAAGCTGACGCACTACGTGGTCGAGCCGCAATGCACGCCGACCCGCTCCGCCCTCATGACCGGACGATATCCCATCCGTTCCGGCAACCACACGATAGCGCTCGGCGGCAATGCAGGCGGAATCGTGCACTGGGAGCGCACGATCGCCGAAATCCTCTCCGAGGCCGGATACGTCTCGTCATGCCTCGGCAAGTGGCATATCGGCGCGGAAGACGGACGCTGGCCGACCGATCACGGCTTCGACGAATGGTACGGCCCATTGCGCACCTACGACGAATGCATGTGGCTGGAAGACCCGCATTACGTGCCGGAGCGCGACGGCTATTCATACATGCACGAAGGCCGCAAGGGCAAAGGCGTGGAGCCGATCCTGTCGCAGCAGCTGTCGCTGGAGATGAAGAAGAAGTGCGACCTCGAATATCAGAAGCGCGCGCTCGATTTCATGGACCGCGCCGTCGCCGCCCGACAAGCCGTTCTTCCTTTATTTCAACCACTCGCTGATGCATGCAATAATTTAACCGCAGACGCGAGCGAGATATCGAGTCTGATCGGAATCCCTGATGCGCCATTGCGATCCTCCTTGATTCCATGGCTCATGTAGAATCCGCCACCGCGGCGCGCCAGCCGCCGAAACGAGTGATGTCGCGCGCCGTTTCGACGGCATAGGCCTCACAGAGAAAACCTTTCACGACACCGCCGTCTTCGAGCACCACCGAGCCCAGCCCCAGAGGTGGCATGATCGCCGCCAGGAGCGCGCCGATCGCGGCGGTCGGCACGTCCCACACCTCTCCCTCGATCGCCGCGCCGCCGCTCGCGCGGCGCACCAGTCCCGGCCGCTTGCCATCAGCGAGCGCGTATAGTCCATATTCCGGCGCGGTACGAACCGCGCCCCGCAACCGCGCGCCCAGCGCGACAAGCTCTTGGTTCAGCGGCTGGCCGGACAAATGGGCCCCGACCACGAGAATAGGCAAGGACGGATGGGCGCCTGGAACCGTCCGAGCCGCCGAACTCTGGCGCACCTGTCCGGTGGCGCCGAGAGGCAAACCAGAAGCCGCGTGCATGGCGGCGCCGATAGCTGCGATTAGCGGGTCATGGAAGGCGGGCGCGAACAGGGTCACACCGCTGGGCAGCCCGTCGCTGCGGAACCCGGCCGGGACGGCGAGCGCCGCTAGGTCGAGCAGGTTACAGAAATTCGCATAGCGGCCGAGGTTTTCGTTGAGCGCGACGGGGTTCGCTTCGACCTCCGCAATCGGGTAAATCGTGCCGGTGGTCGGCAGCACAAGCAGGTCGATCTGCCGCCAGACCTTTTGCGTCTCCTGGCGCAGTTCCGCGAGCCGGTCGATACCAGCATAAACATCTGCGCCGGCAATCGTGCCGCCGGCTCGGACGATCCCGCGCACCGTGGGGTGCAGCACGTCCCAGCGGTCGCCGATCACGGCGGCGATCGCGCCAAAGCGCTCAGCCAGCCAGGGACCTCGATAGACGAGCTTTGCCGTTTCGAGGAACGGCGCGTAATCGATCATCACTGCCTGGCCGCCGAGGGCCGCCAGCCGATCGATCGCGGCAGCGTAGATTGCCGGTCCGTCGGTATTCCCGAAAAATTCGAGATCGCCTGGCGCGACCACTCCGAAAGCGAAGCGCTCCGGCCGCCGCGCCATCGCGCGAAACCCGGGCGGCGCCGGCCGCGATCTGCCGTCGGCAGCGTCCAACCCGTGCGCCACATCGAGCACGGAAGCGGCATCCGCAACGGTCAGCGCGAAGATCGAGACGCAGTCGAGCGAACGGCAGGCAGGCACGACGCCGCTTGCGGAAATGAGGCCACGCGTCGGCTTCAAGCCGACGACGTTGTTGAACGATGCCGGCACCCGTCCGGAGCCGGCCGTGTCCGTGCCGAGCGCGAAGGCGACCAGCCCGGTCGACACGGCGACGGCCGAACCCGAACTTGATCCGCCCGGTATATAGGCCGCATCGAACGGGTTGCGCGGAATCCCGTAGGGCGAACGCACGCCGACAAGCCCGGTCGCGAACTGGTCGAGATTGGTCTTGCCGATGCAGATCGCGCCGGCCTGCCGCAGGCGCTCGACCACCGGTGCGGAGCGCGCCGGCTGATGCGAAATTCCGGGGCACGCGCAGGTCGTGGGCAAACCGGCTACATCAATATTGTCCTTCACCGCAAAGGGCAGCCCGTAAAGCGCCATCGCGGCCACCCCTTCGGCCGCGGCGCGGCGCTCGACAGCCTCGGCCTCGGCGCGCAGCGCGTCATCGGGAACGCGCGAGATCCAGACGCCATCGTCGCCGCTCGTGCGGATGCGGTCGATTACCTGTTCTACCAGCGAGGTCGGGGACAGGTCGCCCGCGCGGTAGGCATCGCGCAACTTGGCGAAATCGAGGCTCTGCGGCATGAGGGGTGTTGTCGGTCGTTAGAACTCGGCAGCATCCTCACCGCGATTGCCGGACGGAAGCAACCCGCTCGGTCATTCACCCGGCTCCGGCGGCGACGGCGCTTGCGCGACGCCGGCCGTTTCGAGGTGATGGGCGATCCGCAGCGCGATGTCCTCGCGCCAGGGCGCGGCGATGATCTGGACGCCGATGGGCAATTTGCCCGCTGCAGCCGGCAGCGGCACCGCGACCACGGGCAGGCCGATAAACGAGATCGGCTGGGTGTAGATGCCGATATTCGGCCGCAGCGGCACCTCTTTGCCATCGAGGATGAAACTCCTTTGCCCAATCGGTGGCGCGACAAACGGCGTCGCCAGCGCGAGAATCGCGTCGACCTTGTCGAACAACCGCAGCACCGCCTCACGGTACCAGCGGCGGAATTTCTGCGCCTGCGCGACGGCGGCGCCGGGAATCAGCGCCCCAGCGATCAACCGGTCGCGCACGTCGGGATCGAAATCGCCCGGCCGCTCGCGTAGCCGGTCAAGGTGAAGCGCCGCGCCCTCGGACGCAGTGATGATATAGGCGGCCGAGCGCGCCCGCGCCGCCTCGGGAACCTCCACCTCGCGCTCCGCGCCAAGCGCCGCGGCGACCCGGTCCACCGCCGACAAGGCCTCGGGTGCCGCGCCGGCGCGGAAATAGCCGCTGGCGCGGGCAACGCGGAGGCCGTCGATCCCCTGGTCGAGTGAGGATCGGGCGGGCTCGGAGGGGCGTGCCACACAAACGGGATCTCGCGGATCGGGGCCTTGCGTCGCATCGTAGGCCAGCGCCAGATCGCGCGTGCTGCGCGCCAGCGGCCCGAGATGGTCGAGGCTGGACACGAATGGAAAGCTGCCAGCGCGCGACAGCCGTCCATAGGTGGGCTTCAGCCCGAACACGCCGCAAAACGACGCCGGCACGCGAATCGAACCGTTGGTGTCCGACCCGAGCGCGATCGGCACCAGGCCGCCGCCCACCGCACCGCCCGAGCCGCCGGACGAGCCACCAGTCATCCGCGTCGGGTCGTGCGGGTTTCGCGACGGGCCGTCATGATAGTTCTCGCCGGTAAAATCATAGGCGTATTCGCCCATATTGAGCGCGCCGACCAATATGGCTCCGGCCGCTTCGAGGCGTGTCACAAGCGTTGCGTCCGCCGACGCGGGCGCGTAGTCGCGGTTGATGCGCGAGCCGGCGAGCGTCGACAGCCCGACAATATCGATCAGGTTCTTGACCGCGAAGGGCACGCCCGCCAGCGGTCCCGCGGGCTCGCCTCGGTCAATTGCCGCGTCGATCGCCGCGGCGCGTGCGCGGGCCCGCTCGGCCGTGACCGCGGAGAAGGCATTGAGCCTTTTGTTGCCTCGCTCAATGCTGCCGAGCGCCGCGTCGATAACCTCGCACGCGCCGCGCTGCCGTGAGCCGACGGCGGCGGCGATTTCGGCCGCGGTCTCAAACCCGGTCATGCCGTGAAGACCGGAGCCGGGTCCGCCTCGTCCGGCAATCCGAACTGGCCAAAATGATGGGCATGGTCGAGGGAGAGCGCGAGGTGCAGCCGGATCGTCTCGCGCCACTCGTCCAGCACGGGGATGCCCAGCAGGCGGCAGCCCGCTTCAATAAAGGCGTCGATGTCGTCGTCGCTCATAGCGGGTCCGCGCGGGTTAATCGCCCGGTTCGGCGACGGCCGCGTGTTCCGGCAGCTCGATCAACTCCGCCAATCCTTGCCACGCAAACCCGGCGCAGATCAGGGCGATCATCAGATAGCCGATCGCGACCGGCGTCGAATTGCCGAAACCCAGCGCCGTGCCGTTAATGACGCCGAAATAGGCAAGCACTGCCGCGCCCAGCGCGTAAATCGCGGCACGATTGAACCGCCGGTCGATGATGAAGGCGGCCGTCGCGCCGAGCATCAGTCCGGTCAATGTCCCGCCGCCGCCGAACAGTTCGAGCCCATGATAGATGACGCCGTGTCCGGCGAGCTTGTCGAAGCCGACCTCCGTGGCCGAAGTACCGGCCGCGGAGAGCGCGCCGTCGATCTGGTTCTGGGCCCACGAGGCGATGTTGGGCAGCATCGCCAGGATCACAGCCGGAGCGTGGCGCGCCGGGGTCGACTCGAATGCCTGCGCGCCGATCACCAACCCTATATAGAGCAGGATCGGCAGGATCGCGACGAGCGGCACGACCGCCAGCAGCAGCGCCGTCAGGCCGGTGAAGCAGACGAGCGAGATGACAATGCCGGTCGCCAGGGAATAGCCGATGCGACCACCCACCGCCTTCCACCCGGGATGGCCGATATACACGGCCGGCGGGAACGGCGAGCCGAGCAGCGCACCCGCGAGGGCACCAATACCGTCGGCGACGAGCACCTGGCGCAGATTGTATTCGTCGCCGGCCGCCGCGGCGCTTTCGACGTTGTTCATGCCCTCGGTAAAGTTATAGATGCCGAGCGGCACAGCGATCACCAAGAGCGGCCCGATATCGTGCAGCCCGGCGAGAAAGTCGATCGACGGGATCGGCACATGGGTGCCGAATTTGGCGAGTGCCGAGCCGACGGCGGCCGGGTCCATCACATGGCTGATGCCCATCAAAGTCACGAACCAGCCGATCAGCGTGCCGATAACCACCGCGGCAAGCCCGCCGGGTACGCCGCCGGGCAGACGCACCCCGGCGCACCAGCTGACGAGGATGATCGCCAGCGAGACAAAGGCAAGCCAAGGGAGCTGCCAGGACAGGAACGCCGGACGCATCGAGATGAAGGCGATCGAGATGCCCGCGAGCGCCCCGAGCATCGCCGCACGCGGCGTATATTTTCGGAGGGTCGGGCCGATAAAGGCGCCCAGAAGGATCACGCAGCCAATGATAAAAGCCCATGCGAGCCCTGCCTGCCAAGCTAGCACCGGGTCGTTGGTCTTCAGATAGGTCGGAAGCATGACCAGGAAGACGACGATGAACATGTGCGGCACCGAGGGGCCATAAGGCAGCGCCGTCACATCACCGCGGCCTTCCCTCTTCGACAGTTGATAAGCGAGCCAGGCGTAGAACAAATTGCCGATCGGCAGCGCGATGCCCAGCGCCGGGAGGACGCGGCCGAAGACGATCCCTTCGGGCATCTTCACGACGCCAAGGCACAGCCCGGTGAGCACGATCACGTTCAAGGCGACGTTGGTGAACAGGCCAAAGAAGCCGTTCCAGTCACCTGGAACCCACCAGCGCGGCTCCGCTCTGTCGGCGGTCGCTATGCTCATCCTGTCTTCCCCTTAATTGCCGTGACGACCACCTCCGAGTGTCCGACCCAGCCGAAAATCCCGCCTTGCGCCTTGATCATCTTGAGGCCCACTTCCTGGAATTCCGGGAAGTACGAGCCGACACAATCTTCGAGCACGAGACAGTCGAAGCCGCGATCGTTGGCCTCGCGCACGGTGGTGTTGACGCACACCTCTGTGGTGACGCCGCAGACGATCAGCTGTTTGATACCGCGATGCTTGAGGATGGCGTCGAGGTCGGTCGCGTAGAACGCACCCTTGCCGGGCTTGTCGATCACCGGTTCGCCGGCGAGCGGATAGAGTTCCGGGATAATGTCGTGTCCTGGCTCGCCGCGCACGAGGAGCCGACCCATCGCCGCCGGATCGCCGATCCGCAGCGAAGGGTTGCCGCGTTTCAACTTCGCCATCGGCAGGTCGGCGAGGTCAGGCCGGTGCCCCTCGCGCGTGTGGATGACCGCGAGCCCCGCGCCACGCACTGTCTCCAAGAGGTGCCGGGTCGGCGCGATCGTGCGGCGCAATTGACCGACGTCATTGCCCAGCGACTCGCCGAATCCGCCGGGTTCGAGGAAATCACGCTGCATGTCGATAATGAGCAGCGCACACGCCGCCGGCTCGAAAGCGAAGGGGTAAGGCTCGGCCGGAATAGGGAGCATCGTGGTGGCACCTTGACAGGCGCCGCGTTTGGCGGGCCATCAATCGCCCACTGAGCAATTCCCGCGCCAACGATGGCGACAGCAGGATCCCGGGGTTACTCCTTGACCCCGCCTGCGATCAGCCCGCTCACCAGGGCGAGCACCAGCAATGACGGGCGCCAGCCCCCAGCGTATGGCGGCCCGCCGCTGCTCGCGCGCCCTACCGCCGAAGGCGCCATTTCCCTGCCACGTCTGTAGCCATCTGCGACCGCGCCTTTGCCGCTTCGTCGATGCGCCGGACGATCGTCTGCTAGAGGCGAGGCGAGCCACCGCTCGGCCGTTCCACTTCCCCGGTCGCCGCAACCTTGTCGGCAGCAGCTGTTCGCTCGATCTGGTGCGTGAGCCCTTGCCTGCGCCGATTGGCGCTTTGACAGCGACGGCGGGCCCGTTTAGTCCCGATGCCTATGGCGTTGGCATACGATGAGCATTCGTCGGAGCCGCCGGCCGGATGGTCTCGGGGCAGCACGTCCGTTCATGCCGCGATCCCGGCGCTTGGTGCGCTGTTGTGGTGGATGTCAGGCGACCATCCGACGCTGATGCCCGTCTGGGCGCCTTGGGAATTCTCGCCGACGGAGTATTTCGGCGCAGCGCTGGCCCTGTTCTGGTTTGGGCGTGGCATTGTGCTGACGCCAGTGGCCGCGCGGCCGCCGGTCTGGCGGCGGATCGCCTTCGCGTTAGGCGTGGCGTTCATCTATGCGGTATTGCAAACCCGCTTCGAATACTGGTCGCAGCACATGTTTTTTCTCAACCGTGTGCAGCACGTCGTCATGCACCATCTTGGGCCGTTTCTATTGGCGCTTGGTTGCGATGCCGACGCGATGCGGCGGGGAGTGCCGGCATGCCTGCGGCGTTGCGCGAGAGCGGCGCCGGTGCGGACGATGTTGCGCGTGCTGCAGCAACCGCTGCTGGCGGCAATTCTGTTTGTGGGGCTGTTTTACTTCTGGCTGATCCCTGCGGTGCACTTTCGCGCGATGCTCGACGCGCGGCTTTACGCGGTCATGAACTGGAGCATGGTGCTCGACGGCATCCTGTTCTGGTGGCTCGTGTTGGATCCGCGGCCGAGCCCGCCGGCGCGCACGTCCTACGGAGTTCGCGCCGCGCTGTCATTCGGCGTCATGTTCCCGCAGATTGCTCTCGGGGCGACGATCGCCTTCGCGCATACCGACCTCTACCCCTATTACGATTTGTGCGGCCGGCTGCTTCCGTCGGTCGGCGCGCTCAACGACCAGCATATCGGCGGCATCGTCATGTGGATTCCACCGGCGATGATGAGCATCGCCGGCATGCTCGTCGTGATCGGAGCGCTGCGCCGACATGAGGACGCGACCGCCGAAACCGATGAAGAAGGAGCAGCCCTTGCGGAACTCTCCAAAAGCTGGACCGGCCGGTAGCCCGGTGCGAAAGATGATCCCGGCGTTTCTCGCCGCAGCGGCGCTCACGGCGAGCGCAGTTGCGCAGACGGCGGTGCCGCAGGGGCTCTCGCTCAGCGATCCGTGGCTCCGTTTCATCACACCGAACATCCCCGCTGCCGGATATTTCACGCTCTCGAATTCCGGTGCCGCGCCCCAAACCCTGGTCGGCGCGAGTTCGTCCGCCTGCGGCTCGCTGATGCTGCACCAAAGCGTCACGAAGAACGGCGTCGAGCAGATGATCATGGTGCCGAAGGTCGCCGTCCCGGCGCACGGAACGCTGCAGTTCGCGCCCGGCGGCTACCATTTGATGTGCATGTCGCCAGCCGCGACGATGCGGCCGGGGCAATCGGTTCCGGTGAACCTGCAGTTCGAAGGCGGCGGAACTCTCAGCGCCAGCTTCCCGGTGCGCGGGGCGACCGGGAAGTGACCCGCTCAGACCCAGGCGAGCAGGCGCGCCAACAGCCCGCGCGGATGCTCTTCCTCGACCAGGCGCTTTAGATCGGCGGTGGTGCCGGGAATGTGCGGCGTCGTCGAAGCGAGCGAGGCGATGATCAGCCGCGCCGCGCCGGAGCCGTCAAAGACGTAAACTGCCGGGCTGTGCGTGACCTCGTAGGGACGGCTTCCAGCCGCCGGGGTCACCGAATAGAGCACACGGTAGCGCCGCGCCAATGCGGCCAACTGATCCGGCGTACCGCGCAACCCGTCGATCCGATTGCTGAAATTGCTGACATAGGTCGCCAGCGCCTTCGGCGTATCGCGGTTGGGGTCGACCGTGACGAAAAGCATATGGACATGCTCCGCATCGGGGCCGAGGGATTTGAGAATATCGCCGATGTCGGACAGCGTCGTCGGACAGACATCGGGACAATTGGTATAGCCGAAATACAGCAGCACGATCTGGCCGCGGTAATCGGACTGGGTGACTTCCTTGCCGTCCTCGACGCGGGTCATCGTAAAGGCGAGCCGCGGCAGGCTGCCCGATATGTCGATCGACGTCCATTTCTGCTTTTCGCACCCGGCCAGGAGCGCAAGGCTCACCCCGCCGGCGGCTAGCCCCGCAAGCTGGCGGCGGCCGATGATCGACGCCCCGCCGCGGGGGTCAGAGATTGGCGAGCGGGTGCAATGCTTCATCGTGCAAGAACACGACCAGGGCAACGACAATCAGGAACGCAAACACGGCGACGGTGCCGAGCAGAAGGGCGAGCGCGCGGTTGCGTTGTTGCGCCTTTCTGGCCGCGCCGGCTCGCGAGAGCGGCGCTGTTCGTGGCGGGGGGTTAGTGCCTCGCTCGGTGTTGGGTCGAACCGTCGTCGCCGTTCTCCCTTACGTCGGCGACCCGGAGGTCACGTTTCAACGGCGACCCACTATACGCGGCGTAGGGAACCCATCCGCCTGCGGCGGCTTGCCCCTGGCTCATCTCGCCGCATGTGCTCCTTCCCATAGGACGAAGCTTGGCGAAGCCCTCTCGGACGCTACCGGTCTGCCCTAAGCGAGCAGGATCGCAGCGTTTCGACCGGTCGGAAGCGGATCAGGTCGATGCGGTCCAAAAATCCGACAACCGGGCGCCATAGTGGCAGTATCGCTGCCAGAGCTGCCACCGGATCGGTCAAGGATTCGGCCAGGGTTATGTGCGGAACCCATACATCCGCACGGTAATAGGGATCGATCTGCTCCCCCTCCAACGCGCCGAGAATGGCCGCATGGCGGGCCAACAGCTCAGCGGTCACGGTCGGCGCAACCCATAGGATCGAGGTCGCCGCGGCAAAAATCCCCAACCCGCTCAGCGTCACCGGCAACCTCGCCCAATCCTTCGCGAGAGCGAACGCCGCATCCAGCCTGTCGCGCCGCGCGTCATCGGGACAGATTGCCAGGCTGACATGCGGTGGATAGCCTAGCTGGTGCCGATCGCTATCGATCCCCTGCTCATGGAGCGTCCGCCACATCGCCTCGACCATGCTGGCGCTGGCGGGGTCGAGACACAGTGTGATTGCGGTAGGCATCGTGCGGCTTAAGAGTTCTGATTTCCCGGACGCGCCGTGTCTTGGGATGAAGCGGCGACGACGTCAATATACGCCTGACGTCGCCCGATAGAAAATTGTGATAGGGATATTGAAATTATCGTAATTGCGATTATCTCCCCCCACATGTCAGCCACCACCACCGATATCGGGGCCTATCCGTCGAAGACGGTTACCGTCGCCATCTTGCGATTGCTGTGGGCGCTGGCTTGCCGCTGGTGCCGGCCGCTTCGGAGCGCCTATCGATCAGCGCTGCGCCATGCCGTGGATCGCGCGCCAGATGCGCTCGGGGGTGGCGGGCATCTCCATATGCGTCACGCCGTATTCGGCGAGCGCATCGACCACCGCGTTGACCACGACGGCGAGCGCCGGGGTGGTGCCGCCCTCGCCGCCGGGCCGGATGCCCAGCGGATGCGCCGGGCTCGGTACCTCCGAGAGCTCGCAATCGAAAAACGGCATCCGGTCGGCGCGCGGCATCGCGTAATCCATGAACGAGCCGGCCAACAATTGCGCCGACTCCCGGTCGTAATAGGCGTTCTCCATGATCGCCTGACCGACCCCCTGGACGATGCCGCCATGCACCTGGCCGTGCACGATCATCGGGTTGACCGCGCGCCCCACATCGTCGACCGCGCTGTAACGCACGATGTCGAGCACCCCGGTGTCGGGGTCGATCTCGACCTCGCACACATGAGAGCCATAGGGAAAAGCGGCGTCGTTGAAGGTCTCGTCGCTCATGCCGTCGAGCGGCCCGCGCAACGCGTCGGGCAGGTCGTTGCGTTCGAGCGCGGCGCTCGCCGTCTCGAAAATCCCGATCGCCCTGTCGGTGCCCTTGACCGTGAAATGGCCACCGACGAATTCGAGGTCGGCGACATCCGCCTCGAGCACGTGGCTGGCGATCTGCAAGCCTTTTTCTATGATGATTTTCGAAGCGTTGAGCATAACGACGCTGCCCATGCGCAGCGCCCGCCCGGAATGCGCGCCGCCGCCGACCGACACCCGCGCGGTGTCGCCGGTGATGAGGCGGATGCTGTCGATCGGCACGCCGAGCCATTCGCCGATCAGCTGCGCAAAGCTCGTCTCGTGCCCCTGGCCTTGGCTGACAGTGCCGATCGCCACCTCGACGACGCCTTCCGGCTTCACCACCATCTCGGCCTTTTCGCGCGGCGCGCCGGTCGCGGTGTCGACGTAGTTGGCGACGCCGATGCCGCGCAGCCTGCCGCGGGCCTTTGCCTCAGCACGGCGCGCCGGGAAGCCCCGCCAGTCGCCAAGCCGCAGCACCTTCTCCATGCAGTCATGGTATTCGCCGCTGTCGTAGACCATGCCGAACGGATTGGTGTAGGGCATCTTCTCGACCGGCACCAGGTTGCGCCGTCGCAACTCGATGCGGTCGATGCCGGTCTCGATCGCCGCGAGGTCGATGAGGCGCTCCATGACGAACATCACCTCCGGCCGGCCGGAGCTGCGATAGGGCCGCGTCGGCAGCGTATTGGTCAGCGCCGCCCGCGCGCGAAAATGCACCAGCGGCACGTGGTAGATGCTCGACATGATCTCGACGCCCTTGTTGAGCGAGCCAAAGGCAATCGCATAGGCGCCCTGGTTGACGAGGTTCGAGCCGCGCATCGCAAGGAAATTGCCGTCCTTGTCGAGCGCCAGCTCGGCGTGGCACGTGAGGTCGCGCGCCTGGTAGTCGGCGATAAAATATTCCTGCCGATCGCTGGTCCACTTGACCGGCCGGCCGATCCGCTTCGCCGCCCATACGACCAGCGCGAACTCGACACTGAACGAGCCGCGGGTGCCGAAATTGCCGCCGATGTCGTGCATCACCATGCGCGCCTGTTCGGGCGGGATGCCGAACACCATCGCCATGTCGCGCCTGGGGCTGACCGCGCCGCCGCAACCGGCGTGGCAGGTGTGCATGTTGGTCGCCGGGTCGTATTCGCCGACCGCGGCGCGCGGTTCC
This sequence comes from uncultured Alphaproteobacteria bacterium, assembly GCA_963712835.1. GTDB lineage: Bacteria > Pseudomonadota > Alphaproteobacteria > ATCC43930 > CGMCC-115725 > DATARH01. The sequence goes on from CAVQJJ010000011.1 coordinate 121,661, forward strand.
ATCGGCACCCCGGCGACGCGCTGCACCCAGGTGTCGAGCTTGACGACATGCGCCGCCCTGGCGAAGGCCGAAGCAGCAGCGGCCTCGTCGCCGATCTCGCCGTCCAGGATGATGTTCGGGCTGTCGAGCCGGGCACGCGGCGCTTGCGGCCCCGCCGCATCGAGCCCGCGCGCCACCGCCGGCAGCACTTTCCAGTCGATCTCCACCAGCTCGACCGCATCCTTCGCCGCGGCGACGCTCTCAGCCACGACCATCGCGACGATCTCGCCGACATGGCAGACCTCGGGAAAGACGATCGGCTGATGCTGCGGCCGCACGACGGGGGAGCCGTTGCTGTTCTTGATCGAGATGTCGGCGGGGTGGTTATTGGAGATGTGCGGCATCGGGTTGAGCCCGTCGGCGCGCATTTCCTGCGAGGTCAGCACCGCGAGCACGCCAGGCGTCGCCTCGGCTGCCGCCGCGTCGAGCGAGCGGATCAGCGCATGGGCGTGCGGCGAGCGGACAAACACGGCATAGGCCTGGCCGGGCAGGTTGAGGTCGTCGCTAAAGCGGCCGCGCCCCCTCACCAGGCGCAGATCCTCGCGCCGGCGCACCGGTTGGCCGATCCCGGTGTTGGTTCCATTTGGGCCGTTCGGCTTGCCCAGCATACCCTGCTCCCGCTCCCTGCCCGCGTCGCGCGCCAGCACTTTAGCGCCGCACGGCGTGGGAACGAAAAAACTTCCGGGTGCGTGACCTCGGTCACACTGGCGCACGGCCGGTGCGCCTAAATTCGAGTCAATGAATTTTAGGTTGGGGAGCCGAAGCCATGTTGTACACCTCCATGCCGCAGCCGGTCACCGCATCGTGCGATCTCTTCGCAAAGGCGGGCCGACGCGCCTTCCTCACCGAACCCGATCTTGGCGAGCTGATGCGCGACCCGATGACCGAGGCACTGATGGCGGCCGACCACGTCGATCGTCGCGAATTATGCGCGCTCATCGCGCAGATGCGCGAACATCTCCTGCCTTAAAGGCGGTATTTAAATAATTGATTTGGTTGCAGAGTCCTGCAACCATCTTGATCTTCTGCTATCGGCGTCGACGAAAACATCGATCCCACCGCGTACCAATGCGTAAAACGAAAGGGCGGTGCGCAGCCGGCAGAACCCTACGGATGCCGATCACCTCTAAAATACTGTCGTTATTTCATGCCTATTTAGAAAACACGCCTCTCGTTCAACCCAGGCATCGGGCCACTCGACGCCGCCCCAATGGCGGCGGCCGCCGTAAAGATCGACAAGTGCGGATGAGTACCGGTAGCCTCGTTCGATGATTTCGATCCGTGAAGAAATTACCATCGCCGCGCCCCCGGAGACGGTGTGGCCGTTGTTGTCCGATCCGGCCGTGGTCGCGTCGTGCATCCCGGGCGCCGCCCTGACAAAAGCCGACGATAAGGGCGCGTATCAGGGCACGATGCGGGTCAAATTCGGTCCGACCGTGGCGCAATTCCGCGGCGAGGCGAAACTGGCCTATGACCACACGGCCCGGCGCTGCTCAATCGAAGGGCGCGGCATCGACGGTCGCGGCGCCTCCCGCGCCAACGCCACCGGCATCGTCGAGGCCAGCGGTATCGACACGACCCTGTTGAAGGTCGAGGGTAACTTCACCGTCACCGGGCCGCTGGAAACTTTCGCCAATGCCGGCGGGGTTCACCTGGCGCGCGCGATCCTCGCCGAATTCGCCGCGAACGTGGCCAAGCTGATGGCCGCACCGGACGGAGAGGCCGAGCTGCCGGGTGAAGACGTCGCGCTGAGTGGCGGCAAAATCCTGTCGCGCGCGGCGGCGTCATGGGTCCGCGACAAGTTTTCAGGGAAAGAGACAAAATGAGCGAAAACCAGGTTTCCGATGTCCTGGCCCAGGCCATAGCCGCCGAGGGCGTCGATACGGTCTTCACGTTGATGGGCGACGCCAATATGTATTGGTCGGCGTCGATGGCCGACAATCAGAAGGCGCGGCTCATCCATGCGCGGCACGAGCATTGCTGCGTCGCGATGGCCGACGCCTACGCCCGCGCGACCGGCAAGGTCGGCGTCGCCTCCGTCACCTGCGGGCCAGGCTATACTCAGATCATGACCGCGCTGGTCATGGCGGCGCGCGGTAATGCGCCGGTCGTCGTGTTCGCCGGTGACGCGCCGATCGGCGCATCCTGGTACATTCAGTCGATTGACCAGGCCCCGCTGGCATTGGCGACCGGAGCGCATTTTGTGCCGATCCGCACGATCGACCGCGCGCTCGATTGCGTCCGCGAGGCATTTTACGTGGCTCGCGCCGAGCGCAAGCCGGTCGTGCTCAGCGTCCCGCTCGATTTGCAGAAGGAGGAGTTTCCCTACCTGCCCGACTACTCTCCTTCGACCGAACTGATGCCGCGGCAGCAATTGCTGCGACCGGATCCCGAGGTGGTGGACGAGGTCCTGGAGATGATCGCCGAGGCGGAGCGGCCGATCGTGATCGGCGGGCGTGGGGCGACGTGGTCGGGTGCAAAGGGCTCGTTGGAGGCGCTGGCGGAGGAATCCGGCGCGCTGCTGGCGACGACCTTGCTGGGAAAGGGCCTGTTCGACGGCAACCCGTTCGCGCTCGATATCGCCGGCACCTTTGCCACCGATCTGGGCCGCGAATATTTCGCGGAAAGCGATCTGGTGATCGCCGCCGGAGCGGGCCTCGGCCATTACACGACCGAAGGCGGCTATCTCTTCCCGAGCGCCAAGGTCGTCCGCATCGACACTCAGCCGCGCGGGCTTTGGCAAGGACTGCGCACCGCCGATCTGCATGTCCAGGCGGACGCCAGGGCGGCCGCCGAGGCGGTCGTCGCCCGGCTGAAGGAAAAGGGTATCCGGCGCCAGGGCTGGCGCAGCAACGAGATCGCCTCGAAGATCGCCGCGACCGCGGAAAACCCCGACACGAAACCATACACACCGACGCCCGGCACGCTCGACCCGCGCCCGGTCATCAAAGAGCTCGACGCCGCCGTGCCGAAGGATTGGGACGTCATCGTCGCCGGCGGGCACTGTTTCAGCTTCGCGATGACGCATCTGCGCGGCCGACCGGCCGGGAAATATCATGTGCCGATCGATTTCGGTGCGATCGGCTCGGGGATATCGGCGGCGATCGGGGTCGCCGCGGCACGCAACAACGGAAAGGTGCTGCTGATCGACGGCGACGGCAGCCTTTACCAGCACATCCAGGAGCTGGAGACGATCCAGCGCCAGGACATCAAAATGTTGATCTGCATTATCAACGACGGCGGCTATGGCGCTGAAACACACAAGTTCCGCGCCTATGGCGTCGATCCGATGCATGCGACCCACGGCCGTGGCGACATCGCTCAGGTGGCACGCGGCTTTGGTTTGAACGGCACCAAGGTGACGACGCTCGGCCGCCTCCAGGACCTGTTCCGCGAACACGAGGCGCAGGACGGCTCGACGCTGTGGGATGTGCACGTCGACGACCTGATCCCCTCGCGTAACTTCCGCCGAGTGCATTACGGCGAGGCCTAGTCGGCTGGTTCAGCAGCAGCTCGCCTGGCGACCGCACAAGGCCTCCCGATCAAAGAGGAAATGGACGATGAAAGCTGGTGTGGTTTACCCGCAGATCGAGCTTGGCGGCGATACAGGGGCGGTCAAGGCGTTTGCCCAGGCGGCGGAAGATTTGGGCTACGACCATATCGTCATCTACGACCATGTCCTCGGCGCCGTTCATGCCGGCAGGGAACCGAAGCTGACCGGTCCCTACAAGGAAACCGACCCGTTCCACGAGCCGTTGGTCACCTACGCCTATCTCGCCGGCATCACCAAGAAGATCGAGTTGGTCACCGGCGTGATCATCCTGCCGCAGCGGCAGACGGCGCTGTTCGCCAAACAGGCGGCGGATGTCGACCTGTTTTCGGATGGCCGGCTTCGTCTGGGTGTCGGGATCGGCTGGAACTGGGTGGAGTTCGACGGTCTCGAAATGTCCGGTCATTTCCGCCGGCGCGGTAAACGGCAGGAGCAACAGATCGCCCTGATCCGCAAGCTGTGGGAAGAGCCCGTGGTCACATACGAGGACTCTGACCACCGGATCGACAGAGCCGGGATTTTGCCTCGCCCGAAACGCCAGATTCCGATCTGGCTGGGCGGCTTCAGCGAGGCCGCGTTCGACCGCGCGGCGAGAATCGGGGACGGGTTCCTGTTTTCGGGCCGGACCCAGACCGAGGCGGTGCAGATCAAGGCGAAGATCGAGAGCAGGCTGCGTGAGCTTGGCAGAGATGTCGGCGCGTTCGGCTTCGAGTTCGATCCAGCAATACACACGCAGCGAGAATGCGTGGCCCGGCGACATCGCGGCGTGGCAGGAAGCCAAGGGGAGTCACATCTCTGTCGTGACGATGGGTGCCAACCTCACTACCGTGGACGGCCATATCAACGCGATCAAGCGCTGGCGGGATGTCTACAACTCGGTCGGCTAGGTGTTTTGGCCCGGAACTGGGTCGGCACGCGTCGAGACCGAACTTTCATCGGATGGCTCAGTAGTAAACCGACCGTCCGGCGCCACCGCTGGCGACGACCAGCTCGCCGGAGACCGCCCAGGCCTTTTCCGAGCAGAGGAAGGTCGCGACAAAGGCGACCTCCGACGCGTCGACCATGCGGCAGATGGCGTTGCCGCGCGGCGAGTCGGGAGCGAAGTCCCGCTTCTCCGCTTCCTCAGGGGAGATGCCGAACTGGGCGGCGCGGGCGGCGAGGAGGCTCGGCGTGCGCTCGGTGCGGGTCGTGCCGGGATGGATGCAGTTGACCGTGATCCCGTGACGGCCGAGCTGGACGGCGAGCGTCTTGGTCATGTGCACGAGACCCGCGTTGCGCGCGCCGCCGCTGAGATTGCCGGCGTTGCGGGCGTTGCCGCCGCTGATGTTGATGATGCGGCCCCAGCCAGCCTCTTTCATGAACGGGATGACGGCGCGCGCACAGCGTAGCGCGCCCACGTATTTCACGTTGAAATCCTCGATCAGATCCTCGTCGACGACGGTTTCGACGGGGCCGGTCGCAGTGGTCGAGCCGCCGGGTGCGGACCCGCTGTTGACGAGGATGTCCACCCCGCCGAGCTGCTGCGCCGCCTGGGCGATCATCCGCTCGACCTGCTCCTTGCTGGTGACGTCGGCAGCAAGCGGAACGATCCGCCGGTTTGTCTCCGCCGCGAGTTCGCGCGCCGTCGCCTCGAGATCCGCCTGGTTCCGGGCCGCGATCGCCACATCGACTCCCTCGCGAGCCAATTCCCGCGCGATGGCCTTGCCGATGCCCCGGCTGCCGCCGGTCACGATCGCATGCTTACCGTGCAATCCGAGTTCCATGGCATTTCTCCGCGTCAGAGCGAACGTGATCTTGTTGGTCCCACGGCACATTGTCCTTGCTAAAGGGAGGCTGGCGCAAGCGCTGCTGGAGGCCGAGGCGACGCGGCCACCTGGAACGGTCCCGCGGCAAAGCCGCCGCCCGCGCATAGACTGCGCCAGAGCGGCTTTTGGTCGATTATCGCGCCACGGGTCAACGAATGACCTTGCACCGCGGCGGGCGCTCGACCTCAATACGTCAGGTCGCCCAGTCCGCTGGGTTGGACCGAGCGCGGAGTAGAACGATGCCCAAGCTGATCCCCGTTCCCGACGCTTTGAGCCAGCCCTTCTGGGATGCCGTCAATCAAAGGCAGCTCGTCTTGCAGCGCTGCGCTGCCTGCGACAGGCTGCAATACCCGCCGCTGCAGGCCTGCCAGCACTGCAACTCGGCCGCCAGCCTGACGTGGAAAGAGGTCGAGGGCAAAGGCCATATCGCGGCCTACATCGTGATCGAGGATGGCCGCCTCAACCGGCGCATGCCCGACCAGCCCTATAACCTGGCGATGGTGACGCTCGACGCGGACCCGCGGGTCAATTTCTATTCCAATCTCCCGGGCACGCCGCCCTACCAGGTGCCGGTCGGCGCCGCCGTCGAGGTGACATTCGAGGAGGTGGCCCCGGACCAGCTCATCCATGAGTGGCGGGTCGTCGCCTAGTTCGAATTAACGGAGGGTGAAGCCATGGCCGCATCAGCCGGGTATCAGTGGCGGCGAGACAAAGACGGGCTCGGCGTCTGGGAGCACCGCGGCAAGGTCGCGGTGGCCGGGTTCGGGCATTCGCCGGTGGACCGCCGCTGGGACGAAGTGTCGATGGACAAGACGCTCGGCGCCTACTCGATCCTCGCCTGCCAAAAGGCGATGGACGAGGCCGGGGTGACGGCCGACCAGATCGACGGGATCATCTGCTGCGACAGCCATATCGCCGGCGGCAGCGGCGGCACCGCGTCGCAATGGGCGCCGCGGCCCTATTTCGCCCCGCCTTACGATTCCGAGCTGGGGCTGACGCTGATCAACGGGCAGTGGCTCGCCGAGCAGATGGGCCTCAAGAATGTCAAATTCGCGCCGACCGGCGTGCCGACGATCAGCGAGATGGTCGGCATGGCGTCACAGGCTGTCGGCGATGGCGTGTGCAGCACCTGTCTCGTCATCTACCCGACCGGCAATATGGCGGGCCGCTACCGGCGCGGCGGCGAAAACGCCGACGACTACGCCCGCGGCGCCCGCCAATGGGTGGCCCCCTGGGGCAATCACGGCGGCAACGATTTCATCAACATGTTCCCGCACGAGCAGTACTGCCGGAAATACGGCGGCAAGCACGACGACCTCGCGCCGTTTGTCATCAACCAGCACCGCAACGGTCTGATGACGCCGTGGGGGTTCAACGCCACCCACAACGTGCCGCAACTGACCGTCGAGGAGTACATCAACTCGCGCTACATCCTGAACCCGCTGCGGCTGTGGGACTGCGACCGGCCGGTCAACGCCTCGACCGCGTATCTCTTCACGACTGCCGAGCGCGCCCGCGACATGAAGCAGCCGCCGGTCTATGTGCTCAACCACTCGCAGCACAGTTTCCGCAAGCGCAGCACCCAGGAAGATTTGGACGAGATCGAGGAGTGGACCGACCGTGCCGCCAAGCGGATGTACGAGGGCGCCGGGCTCGGGCCCAGCGACGTCGATGTCTTCAATCCCTACGACGGCTATTCGATCATGACGCAGTTCTTCCTGGAGGGCTTCCAGTGGCACGGCGTCAAGCGCGGCGACGCCTTTGCGTTCTACGCCGGCGATATCAGGGTCGAGGGACCGCACCCGCTCTGCTCGAGCGGCGGCAATCTGGGGACCGGGCGTCTCCGCACCGCCATGTACACCGACAGCATCGAGCAGCTCCGCGGCACCGCCGGCTCCCGGCAGGTCAAGGTTCGCGCAGAGACCGCGCTGGCCGCCTTCACCACGCCCAGCAGCGGCGGCTGGATCATGTTCGGCAAACACCCGAACTGACGGGCGCCGGCACGCGGGTGCGCGTTCCGCAAATGCAGTGAAAGGTAGCGACATGGGAAGGCTCGACGGCAAGGTTGCAGCGGTGACGGGCGGAGCATCGGGGATCGGCGAGGCGACGGTCAGGCGTTTCGTCGCCGAGGGTGCGAGCGTGGCCTTCTGCGATCGGGACGGCGAGCGCGGCCAGCGCGTGGCGGCCGAACTCGAGGCCGCCGGCGCCAAGATCGCGTTCACCCAGGCTGACGTCGGCACCGAGGCCGCATGCCTCGCCTTCGTCGACGGCGCGGCGGAAAAATTCGGGCGCCTCGACATCCTCATCAACAATGCCGGCATCCGCAAATACGAGAAGGTCGACGAGGCGAGCGCGGCGAGCTGGAACGAGATCCTCAACGTCAACCTGATGAGCTACGTCTTCTGTGCCAAGGCGGCGGTTCCGCTGATGCGCCGCAATAATGGCGGCGCCATCGTCAACACCGCCTCGGTGCGTTCCGTCGTCGCGGGCGGCGGTAACCTGCAGTACGACACCACCAAGGCGGCGATCGCGGGCTTGACGCGGGCGCTCGCCGCCGACCACTCGCCGGAGGGCATTCGGGTGAACGCGGTCGGCCCCGGCCCGATCTTCACCCCGTTCCATCAGCGCCGCATCGCCGCTTCCGGCCAGACCGTCGAGCAGTACAACGCCAACGCCGCCCAAGGCACCATGCTGAAGCGGCCGGGCAGGGCCGAGGAGGTCGCCGCCGCGATCCTGTTTTTAGCCTCGGACGATGCCTCCTACGTCACCGGCGCCCTGCTGTTCGTCGACGGGGGTATGACCGCGTTGTGAGGAAACGCATACCGTGCTGACCTACGACTTCCGCCTGCCGCCCGGCCCCCGAACCGTCGAGTACGCGCTGCTTGCCGAAGACCTCGGCTTTCGCGCGGTCTGGTGTCCCGAGATTCCCGCCTTCGGCCACGACATATGGGTCACGCTCGCCCGCATCGCCGAAAAGACGAAGCGCCTGAAATTCGGCCCCTCCGTGCTGATCCCGAGCTATCGTCATCCGATGGCGCAGGCCTCTTCCATCGCGACGGTCGAGCAGATCGCGCCGGGACGCCTGATGGTCGGGTTCGGCACCGGTTTCACCGGCCGCGCGGGGATGGGCAAGAAGCCCTTGAGCCTCGCGAGCATGCGCGCGCACATCACGCAGGTCAGGGCATTGCTGCGCGGCGATGTCGTCGACATCGACGGTGGTCTCGCCCAGATCCTCGCGTCCGACGGCTGGCTGCCCGACCGTCCGATCGACGTGCCGATCTATATGGCGGGCCAAGGCCCCAAGGCCCGCGCGCTGGCGAAAGAGATCGCCGACGGCCTGATTTCCCTCGGCGGTCCGGCCGAGGGGTTCGAGACCTGCCTCGTGTCGACCAACGGCACTGTGCTCGATGATGGCGAGGACGTCACCTCGCCGCGCGCCGCGACCGCCCTCAAACCGATCATCGCACTCGCCTATCACCACAGGTACACGGCCGATCCGGAAAGCCTGAAAGCGCTGCCGAACGGCGAAGCGTGGCTGGCCAGCGTCGAACGTGCGGACGAGAAAATCCGCCACCTCTCGGTTCACCGCGGTCATAACCTCGACATTTCCAACGGCCATGACGCGCTCGTCGACGTATCTGCCGCCAAACAGATGAGCTTCACCGGCACGCGCGACGAGTTGCGCGAACGTCTCGCCCAGCTCGAGGTCCGCGGCGCCACTGGCATCATCTTCGGGACCAGCGGATATGATGTGGAACGGGAGCTGAGGGCCTACGCGGAGGTTGCCGGATTGAGGTAACCGGAGGCGCGGCGCTTATTGGTGACAATCGACCGAACAAGCAGGGAGACTGCCATGCCAGTCATCGACGTTCAGGTTCATCCCTTCGATCGAAATCATCCCGGACGGCCGTGGGCCAGTCCCTCGCACGGGCTCAACTCCGCCACGGGCGACGAGATGGTCGCTGCGATGAACAGTGTCGGCGTCGACGGTGCGATCATGGTCTCGTCGTTCAGCGCCTATGAATACGATCCGAACTACGCGCTCGAAGTTTACAACACCTACCCGGACAAGTTTCGGGTGGTGACGCCGGTCGACGCGACCGACCCGGCGATCGACGATGTGGTGGCGAAATGGGCGGCAACGCCAGGCGCGCGCGGCATTCGCATACGAATGCGCGACGGATTGCCGATGGACGCCGACCATCCCGGTTTGAACCGCGCGTTCAACGCCGCCGCCAGACACGGCTTGCCGGTCAATCTGCTGTGCTGGGGCATCATCGACAAAGGGCTGCCGCACATCCGGCAGCACCCCGATACGGTCATCGTTATCGACCATCTCGGCCTGTTGCAGCCGGCTCACCCACCGGTCCCCGCCGATGTTTGGGCCGATCTCCCCAAGCTGCTCGCCTTGGCTCAGTACAAGAATGTGAGGGTAAAGATCAGCGGCGCCTGCACGATGTCGCACCAGCCGTTCCCCTACGACGATATCTGGGAGCCGGTGCTGCGGGTCATCGATGCGTTCGGGCTGGATCGCTGCATGTGGGGCACCGACTGGACCCGGACGATTGGTATGCTGACCTACGAGGAGGGCGTCGCGCCGTTCCGCGATGACACCAAGCACCTGTCCGCGAGCGACAAGGCAGCGCTGATGGGGGGCACGCTGCAGAAGGTCTACAAGTGGTAGCGCGACCGTGAAGCCTGTCCACACCGTGCAGTGCTTGCCCTGGTGGCCCGTCGCGGTGACCTGTACGGGTCCATGATCATCACATCGGCCTCGACCTCATAGCGGGCGTTGCGCGCCATCGTTACTTGCCGAGCGATGTCGCAGCGGCCGCCCGTCGACATCGTCAAGAAGGTCTCCCGGGAGTCGGTCTGGCATCGCGCGCTGGGGCCGAGATCGACACGTGCGCTGGTGCAGGGATGACCGGCCAGCGCGCCTCGTCGACCCGGGTGTCCCCGGAGAACGGGTTGAACGGGTTGACATGCTGGATCGGCGCCGGTGCGGCGACAGTGACGTCGGGCAGCGGCGATTGCGGTTGTCGCGCGAAGGCCGCCGGTGCGGCAGAGACGAGCAACGCCAGGGCTGCCATGATGCGAACGACCATGACAGAATCTCCGAGGTTTTGTGCGGCGGATTTTACCGGAACCATTCTTCCACAGGTCGAGCATGATCACCGCTCTTAGCGCCATCACCCTCGCGACAAGCGACATGGCGGCCGCCGTGCGCTTCTACCGGCTCTGCGGCTTCGAGATGCTGCATGGCGGCGAGAGCGCGGGTTTCACCAGCTTTCGCGCCGGCGGCTCGTACCTGAACCTGACCGCCGAGCCCGCCGAGATCGGATGGTGGGGCCGCGCGATCTTCTATGACGACGATGTCGACGGCCTCTACGCCCGCCTCGCCGCTGCCGGCATCGCGCCGCGGGGGCCGCCGCGCGACGCACCGTGGGGCGAGCGCTTCTTTCACATCACCGACCCCGACGGCCACGAAATCAGCTTTGCCTGGCCCTTAAAACGCTAAATCATAGCGGTCGCCAGGGAGGAATAGGTCATGCCGCAGCTGAGCCATGTTCCCAGTTATGTCCATGGGGCGAGCGACATCCCGCTGCTCGGCGAGACGATCGGCGTGCATTTCGACCGCGCGGTCGAGAAATACCGCGACCGCGACGCGCTCGTCGTGCGCCATCAGCACATCAAATGGAGCTATCGCGACCTGCAGCACAAGGTCGACGCCTTTGCCGCCGGGCTCGTCGCGCTCGGCCTCAAGCCCGGCGAGCGCGTCGGCATCTGGTCGCCCAACAATGCCGAGTGGGTCATCACCCAGTTCGCCACCGCCAAGGCGGGGCTGATCCTCGTCAACATCAACCCGGCCTATCGCCTGGCCGAGCTGGAATACGCGCTCAACAAGGCGGGCTGCGTCGCGCTGATCACCGCCGCACGGTTCAAGTCGAGCGACTATATCGGGATGCTGCGCGACCTGGCGCCCGAGCTGGCCACCGCCGCGCCCGGCAAGCTGCATGCCGCGAAACTGCCCGAGCTGCGGCTTTGCATCACCATCGGCGCCGGCGACGAGAAGGGCATGATCCCCTTCGACAGCGTCGCCAGGCTTGGCGGCGATGCCGAACGGCGCCGGCTCGGTTTTCTCGCCGAGACGCTGCAATTCGATGAGGCGATCAACATTCAGTTCACCAGCGGCACCACCGGCTTCCCGAAGGGCGCGACGCTCACCCACCACAACATCCTCAACAACGGCTACTTCACCGGCATCGCGATGAAGTTCACCGAGGCGGACCGGCTGTGCATTCCGGTGCCGCTCTACCATTGTTTCGGGATGGTGCTCGGCAACCTTGTCTGCCTGACGCATGGCGCGGCGATGATCTATCCGAGCGAGGCGTTCGAGCCGCTCTCGACGCTCGAAGCGATCGAGGCCGAGCGCTGCACCGCGCTGCACGGCGTGCCGACGATGTTCATCGCCGAGATGGACCACCCCGAGTTCCGCCGCTTCGACCTCAAATCGCTGCGCACCGGGATCATGGCCGGCAGCCCGTGCCCGATCGAGGTCATGCGGCGCGCGGTTGACCAGATGCACCTCTCCGAAATCTGCATCGCCTACGGCATGACCGAGACCAGCCCGGTCAGCTTCCACGGCGCCACCGACGATCCGCTCGAACGCCGCGTCTCGACCGTCGGCCGCATTTTCCCGCATGTCGAGGCCAAGGTCGTCGACGCCGAGGGCCGCATCGTGCCGCGCGGCACGCCGGGCGAGATCATGACCCGCGGCTATTGCGTGATGCTCGGCTACTGGAACGACAAGGAGCGCACCACCGAGGCGATCGATCCGGCCGGCTGGATGAAGACGGGCGACCTCGGCACGATCGACGACGAGGGCTTTTGCAACATCGTCGGCCGCATCAAGGACATGGTGATCCGCGGCGGCGAGAACGTCTATCCGCGCGAAATCGAGGAATTCCTCTACCGCCATCCGAAAATCCAGGATGTGCAGGTGATCGGCGTCCCCGACCAGCGCTACGGCGAGGAGCTGTGCGCCTGGGTCAAGCTGCGCGAGGGCGAGCACGCGGCGCCCGAGGAAATCCAGGAATTCTGCAAGGGCCAGATCGCCCACTACAAAATCCCGCGCTACATCAAATTTGTCGACGCTTTCCCGATGACCGTCACCGGCAAGATTCAAAAATTTGTGATGCGCGAGACGATGATCCGCGAACTGGGCCTTAGCGTGCAGAAGACGGCGTAGACCGCCGCGTCGTCCCGGCGCGGGCTGGGACACGGCTTGTCGGCGGCTCTTGCTTCAGATCGCCGCATGCCCGGCCTTCGCCGGCATGATCCCAGTCAACTATACGAAATGGAAACTTCTGGCGCGGCAACATTGACCGCGTCCGGCGTGAAGGTTGCACGAAGCGCATTTTGCGGCCCGATGCATATTCACTGAGCCGGGCACATATAGCCTTCGATGCCGGCGGCTTCGCGCGCTGCCGCGCGAGGGTCGTGGGCCGGCATTGGGGCCGGCGCAGTCGAGCACAAGGAACAAGATGACCAAGATCAAATCCGTCGCCGCCTATCCCCTTTCCGTGCCGCGCCCGCAGCCGGTGTGGACCGCGCATGAGCGTTCCACCGCGTGGAACGCGATCCTTGTCCAGCTGCGCACCGATGACGGCCTCGCCGGCCATGGCATCATCCATGCCGGCCCTGCGCCGCGAGTTTGCGAGTACGTCGCGAAGTTCGGCGAGTTCGCCGCCGGCATGGATGCGCTTGCCACCACGGCGGTGTGGGAGAGGCTTTTTGCACTGACCTCGCCGCGCCCCGGAGCTATTAGCGGCGGCTCGGCCGTCCCCGCGCCTATCGCGCGCAGTGATCGCACCGTCGCCATGGCGGCGATCGCCGGTATCGACATCGCGCTGTGGGACTTGAAGGGCAGGGCGGCCAACATGCCGGTCTACCGCCTGCTCGGCGGCGAGAACCGGCCGCTCCACACTTACGCGACCGGCGGCTATTACCGCGGCGTCAGCGACAAGGAATATGGCGCGGAACTGGCGCGGCTCCTCGAACTCGGCTATCGCGCGGTGAAGCTCAAATGCGGCGCCGGCAGCGTCGAGGCCGAAGTTAAGCGCGTTGCCGCGGTGCGCCGGGCGATCGGCGATGCGCCCGATCTGATGCTCGACATGAACGCGCCCTACGATCTTGCCGACTGCATGGATTTCGCTCATCGGGTGGAGGCGTCGAATATCTTTTGGCTGGAGGAGCCGCTGCATTGGTACTTGCAGCCGACGGACTTCGCGCGTCTCGCCGCGGCCACCCCGATCCCCCTGGCACATGGCGAGCGCGAGCTGACCCGTTTCACGGTGCGCGACTTCATCACCACCGGGCACATCCGCTACGTGCAATTCGACGCGACCCGCGCCGCCGGATTTACCGAGGCGCTGCGCATCGCTCACCTTGCCGAGCAGCACGGAGCGATCCTCGCGCCGCATACCGCGCCCGAAATTCACGGCCACCTCGTGCTGGCGATGCCGCGCGCCTCGTTCGGCGTCGAGTCGCATGGCGGCAAGGATACCGACCCGCTGCATTACGGGCTCTTCACCGAGCACCCGCGCCTCGAAGACGGCCGGCTCGTGATCTCCGACAAGCCCGGCTTCGGCCTCGAGATCGACTGGGAATTCGTCCGCAAATACGCCGCGGCAGGCGGCGGGGGCCGCGCCTTTGGCAGCTAAGACCTTGCCGCGTCGCGTTCACATCGGCGCCATCTCGGCTTCGCGATCCCGATGCTGATCGGCACGATGCTAGGCCTCGTCAACTTCATCATCTCGCTGTTGCTCGGTCCCGAAACGAAGGACGTGGAGATGGTGCCCGACCTCGTCGTCGTTTGAGCGACGAGGCCTCCTTCGCCGGGCAATCGACAAAGGGGGCAGGATCGCTGCCTGCTGTCGCTCCTCACGATCAATTGACCATCGCGGAGAGCGATAGCGACGGCGAAGGGCGGAACAACCCCGCCGTCGGCGATGGCGCGGCGGGGAAGTGTTGATTGTTTCTTCTGATAGACGAAAAAGATGCGATCACGTGAAATAGACGCCTCCGTTCCCTGGCCCTAGGGTCGCGGCGAACGGCCCTGCCTGAGACGGGCCTGACACGGAACAGGGGAGCGTTTCACATGGCGATTCCGGGCACCGACGTCGGCGTGCCTTGGTGGAAGGAACCCACCAAGGATCAGTGGTATGCCTACATGGCGGCGTGGCTGGGCTGGACGCTCGACGCCTTCGACTTCACCGTCTTCCTCTTGATCATGGTGCCGATCGCCAAGGAATTTAACGTTCCGCTGACCGACGTGGCGATTGTCTTCACGATCACGCTGTGGATGCGCCTCGTCGGCGCGACCGCCGCGGGCTGGATGGCGGATCGCCTCGGCCGCAAGAAGCCGCTGATGATCTCGATCGCGTGGTTTTCGATCTGCAACTTCATCGCCGGGTTCTCGCCAACCTTCTGGTTCCTCCTCTTGTTCCGTGCCCTTTTGGGTATCGGGATGGGAGCCGAGTGGCCGTGCGGCGCGGCGCTGGCGATGGAGCAGTGGCCGATCCGCTCGCGCGGCTTTATGAGCGGCGTGCTGCAGGGCTCGTGGGGCCTGGGTTTCCTGTTGTCGAGCGCGTGCTACTGGCTGCTGTTCGACCGCTGGGGCTGGCGGGGCATGCTGTGGATCGGCATCGCGCCGGCGTTGGCGATCGTTTATGTCCGCTTCTTCGTCAAGGAGCCGGAAGTCTGGGTCGAGAACAACCGCCTGCAGAAGGTGCAGAACCGGATCGTCAAGGCGCCGCTCGCGGCGATCTTCCGCCGCGGGATCATCGGCAACGTGCTCAACGCGTGCTGGTTCCAGTGCGCCGGGTTTGTTGCCTACTACTCGATCAACGCGCTGTTCGCGACCCATCTGCAAAAGGATCTGGGCCTCTCGACCGCGCTGATCGCGACCCCGATCATGCTGGCGAACGTCCTGGTGTTTCTCGCCAGTTCGAGTTGGGGGATTTTCTCGGATCGGTTCGGCCGCCGCTGGGCGATGATCATCCCCGCGGTGATCTCGATGGGCATCCTGCCGATCTACCTGCTGTCGTCGAACACGATGGTGATCGTCGGCGGCTTTGTCGCGATCGGCCTGTTCGCCGGCGGCGGGATGTACGGCCAGATCCCGGCCTACCTAAACGAGCGTTATCCGACCGAGGTGCGCGCCACGGCATCGGCTTTCAGCTACCATGTCGGTGCGATCGCCGGCGGGGTGGTGCCGCCGATCCTAACCTACTTTGCGACCTCTCCGGGCTGGAACCTCGGCTTCGCGATCCCGATGCTGATCGGTGCGCTGTTCGGCTTGGTGAACTTTACCGCCGCGCTGCTGCTCGGGCCGGAGACGCACGGGGTCGAGATGACGCCGGAACTCGTCATCGCCTAGCACGGCGACAACAAAGACGCCCTCCGTCCGGTAGCCGGGCGGAGGGCGTTTCGTTTGTGCGGCCGCTTATTCGCAGACCTTGATCGTCTTCATCGCGCCTTCGGCCTCGGTGCGCGTCGTGTAGGTCGAGCCGTCAGGGTTGACCACGGTCATGCTCTTTTCGGTCGGGCGCTGGTCGACGATGCGGCAGTGATGGTCCGGACCGCTGACGATGAAATAGCTGCTGTCGGCAAGCGCGGGCAGCGCGGTGGCGACGAGCATCGCCCCGGCGAGAGCAATCTGCATTTTCATTGATGTCCTCCTAGACGGGTTGTACGCACCAAGTTGCACGGACCAAACAGAATAAAATCGAAATGGTTCCTGGCTTGAATGTAGTGATCTCGTGAAATCAATTATTAGATCATCAGATTGGCGGGATTTCAGTTTTACGTTGAGGGGAAGGAGAAAGTGCTGGGCATCGTTTAATTGATTTAGACTGAATTTACCGGGATCGTTGATTGTTAAGAGCGGTGAAGTCGGCGTTTGACGGCGCCGCAACCCGCCGATCCCCGAAGTCTCTCACGAGCTGCTCCGGCGTTTGACAGCGTGCGAAGCATCGCCGTAGCCTCCGCCATTGCAGGAGGTCGCCTTGCCTGACGGTTCACCCGCTATCGCCCAAAGCCCCGAGGATTTGCGCGCCAGGGTCGCGGCACAGGTGGTCGACGCCAAGCCGTCTTTTTTCCGGCTCGAAGCGCAACTGCCGAAACAGGGCCGCACCGACACGCCCGTCGCCGCCGCGGAGAAGATTTGGGTCGTGCTGAAAACCTACGCCGCGGACGGCGAAAATGGCCTCCACGCCCACCCGAACGAGGATCACACCTTTGTCGTGCTGCAGGGCGAGGCGATTTTCTACGGCCCCAACGACGAAGAGAAAATCATCGGCAAGAACGAGGGCGTGCTGCTGCCGCACGGCACGTTCTACTGGTTCAAGGCCAAGGGCGACGAGCCGCTCGTCATGGTGCGCATCGGCGCCGCGGCGTTCGACGGCATCGACCGGCATGGCCGCATCCACCCCGACGGCAGCGAGATGCGCGGCGACTCGGTCGAGAACAAGCAGGTGCCGCTGATCATGTCGGAAGACTGGTTCCGCTGAGGCCGGCGATGCTTGAACTCCCGCCGCTCGACCCCGCCGTCTTGCCGCCCGGCATTCGCTCGCGCTATGTCGAGCGGGTCAACGGCCTGCGCATCCACATCCTCGAAGCGGGCGAGCCGGGCCGGCCGCTGCTGTTACTGCTGCACGGCTTTCCGGAGATCGCCTATTCCTGGCGCAAGATCATGCCCGCGCTCGCCGCCGCCGGGTTTCACGCGGTCGCGCCCGATCTGCGCGGCTACGGCCGCACCACCGGGTGGAGCGCCAATTACGACGACGACCTCACGCCGTTCCGCCTGCTGAACGCGGTGCGCGACGCGTTGGGGCTGGTCGCCGCGCTCGGTTATCGCGAGGCGGTCGCGGTCATCGGCCATGATTTTGGCGCCTCGGTCGCGGCGTGGTGCGCGGTGGTGCGGCCCGACGTGTTCCGCTCGCTGGCGTTGATGAGCGCGCCGTTCGAGGGGCCGCCGGCCGTTCCCTTCGCGACCGACGGCAAATCGCCGGAGCCGCCGCCGAACCCGACGATCCACGAGGCGCTCGCCGCCTTGCCACGACCGCGCAAGCATTACCAATGGTGGTATTCGACCCGTCCGGCCAATGTGGCGATGTGGCATTGCCAGCAAGGCGTCCACGACTTCCTGCGCGCCTACTACCACCACAAAAGCGCCGATTGGAAAGCCAACAAGCCGCACAAGCTCGCCGGCTGGACAGCCGAAGAACTCGCCAAGATGCCGACCTACTACATCATGGATTTGGCCGACGATATGCCCGCCGCCGTGGCGAGGGAAATGCCCTCGCCTGCCGAGATCGCCGCCAATAAATGGCTGGCCGACAGCGAGCTCGCGGTCTACGCCGGCGAGTATATCCGCAATGGCTTTCAGGGCGGGCTCAACTGGTATCGCTCGCGGACCGGCGGCGCGTTCGAGAGCGAGCTGCAGCTGTTTTCAGGCAAGACGATCGACGGGCCGTCGATCTTCATCTCGGGCACGTCCGACTGGGGCGTCTACCAGCGTCCCGGCGCGGTCGAGAAAATGAACGGCACGTCCTGCACCATGATGACCGGCGTACATCTACTCGACGGCGCCGGCCACTGGGTACAGCAGGAACAGCCCCAAAAGGTGACGGAACTGCTGCTGAATTTTTTACGGCGCTGACCCTCACCCGCCTCGCGCCGGCGAGCGGTGCTCGGCACCCTCTCCCGCATTGCGGGAGAGGGAAGGGTGAGGGTGAGGGTGAGGGTTATACTTTCTCGATCAGCTCGAATTGCGCGCCGTCGGGGGCTTCGATAAAGGCCACGTGGCGGCCGTTATTATTGAGCTCCTCGAGCACCTTGACGCCGTTCTTGCGCACCTTCGCCATGGTGCCGGAATAGTCGTCGGTCTGCACCGCGAGGTGCTCGATGCCGAGAAATTGCGGGTGGTTCTGGCTGTCGATTTTGACCGTGATATTGAGCTGCAGCCCGTGCAAGTCGACCCGGACACCGCGTCCCGGGATTTCGGCCAACAGCTTGGCGCCGAAATTGTCGATGTAATAGGCGGCGGTCTTTTGCGGATCGATGCTCTTCAGGTGCACGTGCCCGATTTCGTAGGCCATGGTTTCCTTCCCTCCTTGCGAATCCGATAGCGCAACCGTGAGCAGATTGCGTTTGGCGCGCGGCGTCAAGCCCGAGTAGGTTCCGCGCCGGCTCTATGCAACGCGATCAGGGAGGGATCACATGGCGATCAGCAACGATATGTCGGGCGGCCTCATCTTCACCGGCTGCGAGATCAGCGGCGGCGGCGCGGCGAGCCCAGGGGCCGGTGGAGCCGGCGGCTCGGGCCACGCGCCCGGCCACGCCCATGCGCATAAGCGCTGGGAGGTCGTGATCGCCGGAAAGCGCATCAAGACCGTCGATGTCCACGCGCATTGTATCGTCCCCGACGCCGCGAAGGTCATCAACCACCCGCTCGAGGCGCCGGCGCTGTTATGGTCGGACGTCGGCACCCGCCTGGCGCACATGGACAAATCGGGCGTCGATGTCGAGGCGCTCAGCATCAACCCCTATTGGTATCGCGCCGAACGCGATCAGGCCGAGCAGCTGATCAAGATCCAGAACGAACAGCTTGCCGGCTTCTGCGCCAGCCATCCCGACCGCTTCGTCGGCTTCGCGACGGCTGCACTGCAATTCCCCGACCTCGCCGCGCAGCAGATCGAGCATGCGGTCAAGCGCATGGGCTTCAAGGGCGTCGGCGTCGCCGGCTCCTGCGCGGGGCAGGACCTCGCCGACCCGAAATTCCATCCGTTCTGGCAGAAATGCGAAGAGCTCGGCGTGCTCGTCTTCATGCACCCGCTCGGCACGCGCGAATTGGAGCCGAGCGGCCGCCTCGCGGGCAACGGCCTGCTCACCAACACGATCGGCAACCCGCTCGAAACCACGATCGCGCTGTCGCATTTGATCTTCGAGGGGACGCTCGACCGCTTCCCCGGCCTCAAGATCTGCGCCGCGCATGGCGCCGGCTTCCTCGCCAGCTACGCGCATCGTTCCGACGCGGTGCTCAAGGTGTTCCCGAACCGGGTCGGCACCCCGCCAAAGCACGAGCCGACGCACTACCTGCGAAACGGCCAGATCATGGCCGACACCATCATGTTCACCGGCGAGGCTGTGAAGCACCTCATCAACGAGATGGGCGTCGAGAACGTGGTAATGGGCACCGACTACCCGTTCCCGTGGAACACCGCGCCGATCGACCACATCCTGTCGATCCCGGACATTACCGATGCCGACAAGATCGCGATCCTCGGCGGCACGCTGCATAAGCTGATGGGGATCGAGGGGTTTTAGGGCGCACGGGCAAAGGACTTTCACCTCCCTTCCCTCCCCCATCGAGGGGGAGGCCAAACTCCCTCCCCCTGGACGGGGGAGGGTTCGGGTGGGGGTGCGAAGAGCTCACGCCGCTTTCAGAAGACCGAGCTGCTGTAGCGCGGTGACGCCGTCGTCGAGGCCGATTTCTTCGGCGACCATGCCGTTCTCCACGCGCAGCACGGTCGTTCCGGTGAAGCGCATCTTGCGACCCGACCCCGCCGGCAGTGCGCCGAGCAGGAAGTCGTCGAAGGCCGGCCCGGTATGCGTGCCGCCGCCTTCCCAGCGTCCGACGACATAATCGCCCTCGGCGATCAGCTCGGCCGCGCCCCAGAAATTGAGGTCGGGGAATGCCGCGCGGAACTTTTTCATGAAGTCGCGCACGTCCTCGCGCCCGCGCCGCGGGGCGTGCAGCGAGTACTGCAGCAGCATATCCGGCGCCGCCAGTTCGTCGATGATCCTCGGGTTCCACGGATTGCCCCAAAAGCCCTCGAACCAGCGGCAGACAATGGCCTTGTTGTCGCTCTCGCGTGACATTTCGATCCTCCTCGATCCTCTGCGCTGACGGCGTGATGGCCGGTCGCGACGGGTCTCTAGCCCCTGGTGCCGCGGCGGCGATATCCGCTTCTTGCGCTTTGATTCCGTCGCGGCGCAATCGGCCGGCGTCGTGCCGCAAAAAATTTCGTCCCTGCGTCTTGATAACTTGCATCACGATAGTTACTTGCATAGCGCAAGTTATGGATCCCGGCGATGCAGCACAAAAACTTTGGCGAGATGACATGCCCGGTGGCGCGCACCCTGGAGCGGGTCGGCGACTGGTGGACCATCCTCATCCTGCGCGACGCGTTTCACGGCCTTTCCCGCTTCGACGAGTTCCAGAAAAGTCTCGACATCGCGCCCAACATCCTGTCGCGCCGGCTCGCCCAGCTCGTCGAGGACGGGCTCATGGAGCGCAGGCGCTACAGCGACCACCCGCCGCGCGAGGAATATGTGCTGACCGAAAAGGGACGCGATTTCCGCTCTGTGATGCTGGCGATGCTCGCCTGGGGCAACCGGCATTACGCGCCCGAGGGCAAGAGCGTCGTGCTGATCGACGGCGAGACCGGGCGCGAGGTCGAACCCATCCTGATCGACCCCGTGACCGGCCGTTCCGTGACCGAATACCCCTACCGCACCGTCGCCGGCCCCGCCGCCGACGAACGCACGCGCCGCCGGCTCGCTACGTCGGCCGCGCGCTCGTCGCAGGGCGCTGCCCGCAAGGAGCCTGCCAATGTCTAGCATCGCTGAACCGCGCGAAGCGGTCGCCGTGCCGGGACGCGTTCGCCTCCGGCCGAGCCGCAAGCAATTGCTGCTCGCCGCGCTTGCCTTGTTGATCGTCGTGGGGGCGACCGGCTACGGCCGCTATTGGTGGACAACAGGGCGCTTTATCGAGTTCGACCGACGATGCTTATGTCGGCGGCAACGTCACCGCGCTCGCGCCGCATGTGCCGGGCTTCGTGTCGCAAATCCTCGTCGCCGACAATCAGCACGTGAAGGCCGGCGACCTACTTATCACGCTCGATGACCGCGATTACAAGGCCGCGCTCGCCCATGCCCAGGCGACGGTCGACAAGGGGAAGGCGACGCTTGCCAACCTGCATGCGCAATACGACCTGCAGCAATCGATGGTCGCGCAGGCCGCCGCCAACGTCACCGCCGCCAAGGCCGGCGCGCAGTTCGCCGCGCAGGATGCCGAGCGTTACCGCCTGCTCGCCGCGACCACTTACGGCACGGTGCAGAACGACCAGCGCGCCAGCTCCACCGACCGCCGCGCCCAGGCCGATGTCGCCGCCAGTGGAGCGAGCCTCGACGCCGCCAAGCAGAAGCTCGCGGTCATCGACACTCAAATCGCCGAGGCAAAGGCCGAGCTGGCGCAGGCCGAGGCCGATCTCAACACCGCTCAGCTCAATCTCGGCTACGCCGAAATCCGCTCGCCGATCGACGGCTATGTCGGCGATCGCGGCGCGCAGGTCGGCGCCTATGTGACGACTGGCACGGTCCTCTTGTCGATCGTCCCGGCGCACGGACTTTGGGTCGACGCCAATTTCAAGGAAGACCAGCTTGCCCATATGCGCGCCGACCAGAAGGTGACGATCGTCGCCGACGTGCTTCCCGGCCGCAGCTTCGCCGGCCATGTGGTGAGCCTCGCCCCGGCGACCGGTTCGACCTTTGCGGTGATCCCGCCCGAGAATGCGACCGGCAACTTCACCAAGATCGTGCAGCGCGTGCCGGTGCGCGTCGCGATCGAGGACGGCGCCGGCACGCTCGGTCTGCTGCGCCCCGGCCTGTCGGTGACCGCGACCGTCGATACCCGCGATGCCGGTGCGCCGCAAGCGGCGGCGGAGTAAGGCAAATGAGCGCCGCCGCCCGCAGCATCCTGCCCTTCGCGGTGATGTGCGTCGGGATGTTCGTGGCCCTCTTAGACAT
This sequence comes from uncultured Alphaproteobacteria bacterium, assembly GCA_963712835.1. Classification (GTDB taxonomy): domain Bacteria; phylum Pseudomonadota; class Alphaproteobacteria; order ATCC43930; family CGMCC-115725; genus DATARH01. The sequence continues at coordinate 143,930 of CAVQJJ010000011.1, forward strand.
CCAGATCGTCGCCGCCTCGTTGCAGCAAATCGGCGGCGGCCTGTCGGCGGCGCAGGACGACATCAGCTGGGTGCAGACCGCCTATCTGATCGCCGAGATCATCGTCATCCCTTTGTCCGGCTGGCTCACCCGCGTGTTCTCGACGCGCTGGCTGTTCGCCGCCTCGGCCGCCGGCTTCACCGTTGCCAGCATGCTGTGCGGCATCGCCTGGAACATCGACAGCATGATCGTCTTCCGCGCGCTGCAAGGGATGCTCGGCGCGTCGATGATCCCGACCGTCTTCACCTCGTCCTTCCATTATTTCGAGGGTCAGAAGCGCATCTACGCCGCAGCGGTGGTCGGCACGATCGCCTCGATCGCGCCCACGCTCGGGCCGGTGATCGGCGGCTGGATCACCGATACGCTCGACTGGCACTGGCTGTTCTATATCAACCTCGTGCCGGGCACGGCGGTGGCGATCGCGGTGCCGTTCCTCGTCGATATCGACCGGCCCGATTTGTCGCTGCTCAAAGGTGCCGACTATGCCGGCATCCTGCTGATGGCGATCTGCCTCGGCAATCTCGAATATTTCCTCGAGGAAGGCGCGCGCTGGAACTGGTTCGACGACGGCACCATCACCCGCTGCGCCTGGATCGCCGGCATTTCCGGTGCGCTCTTCATCGCCCGCAGCCTGACTTACGAGAACCCGGTCGTCGATCTGCGCGCCTTCACCAACCGCAATTTCGCGGTCGGCTGTTTTTTGTCGTTTGTCACCGGGATCGGCATCTTTTCGACGATCTACTTGACGCCGCTGTTTCTCGGTTATGTCCGCGGGTTCAGCGCGTGGCAGACGGGGCTTGCGATCTTTTCCACTGGCGCGGCTTCGCTGGTTGGGGTGCCGGTTTACGTGACGCTCGGCCGCAAGGGGGTCGATCTGCGCTGGCTGATGATGTTCGGTCTCGCCTGCTTTGGCATCTCGATGTGGTCGTTCAGCTTCATCACCCACGATTGGGGCTCGGACCAGCTGCTGATCCCGCAGATCTTGCGCGGTTTCCCGCAGGTTTTCGCGGTGGCCCCGTCGGTGACCTTGGGCCTCGGCAGCCTGCCGATGGCGCGGCTCAAATACGCCAGTGGCCTCTTCAACATGATGCGCAATCTCGGCGGCGCGGTCGGCATCGCGGCGTGCGGCGCGATCCTCAACATCCGCACCAACATGCACTTCAACGACATCGCCTCGAAACTGACGCCGTCGAACCATGCGATGGTGCAGTACGTCAACGGCCTCTCGCAGCGTTACACCGCGTCGATCGGCGCCGCCGACCCCGGCCATCTCGCTGCCTTGAAACAGCTTTGGCAGCTCGCCTATCGCGAGGCCTCGACGCTCGCTTACGCCGACGCGTTCCAGGCGATCATGGTCGCCTTCATCGTCGCCACGGCCTTTGTTCCGCTGCTGCGCAAGGTCGCTCAGCCCCAGGCCCCCTCGGCCGACGCGCACTAACCCCTTCACCCCCGAAAGGAGACAGCAATGGTCGCCATTCCCTATCGCACCGCGCTCATCGTCGGCGTCGGTCCCGGCATCAGCGCCTCGGTTGCCCGCGGCCTCGCGGCGGAAGGGCTCAAGGTGGGCCTCGCCGCGCGCAACATCGACAAGCTGGCGTCGCTTGCCGGCGAAATCGGCGCCGAGCGTTTTGCGGTCGACGCCACCGACCCGGCGGCGGTCGCGCATCTCTTCGAGGCCGCCGACACCAGCATCGGCGAGCCGGATGTCGTGCTGTACAACCCCAGCGCCCGCGCGCCCGGCTCGGTCGCCGAGATCGATCCCGAAGCGGTGCGCAAGGCGTTGGAGATTTCCGCCTTCGGCGCCTTCCTCGTCGTGCAGCAGGCGGCGCGGCGCATGATCCCGCGCGGCAAGGGCGCGATCCTGTTGACCGGCGCCAGCGCCAGCATCAAGGGCTATCCGCTATCCGCCGCTTTCGCGATGGGCAAGTTCGCGTTGCGCGGCCTGGCGCAGAGCACGGCGCGCGAATTGGGGCCGAAGGGCATCCATGTCGCCCATTTCATCATCGACGGCGGCGTGCGCAGCGAAACGCGGGGGCGGCTCGATCCGCCGAACCGTCCCGACAGCACGCTCAACCCCGACGATATCGCGCAGACCTATATCGAGGTTTTGCGTCAGCCGCGCAGCGCCTGGTCGCTCGAGGTCGAGATGCGGCCTTGGGTCGAGACGTTCTGATTGGCTCTGACAGGGATCGACCGTCCGTGCGTCCTTCGAGGCTTCGCTTTCGCGGAGCGCTTCAGAGGCTGACTTGAAATGAATTCAAAGTTTCCGAATGAGCCGGATTCCTTTGTCTTTCCCGCGAAAAGCGGGACCCAGCGGGGAGCCACGAGGCTGAGGCTAAGCCATGACCCGCCGGTACGGTCGCGCTGGGCCCCCGCTTTCGCGGAGGAGACGATAATTGTTTGACCGGGTTGATTTCATTTTGAGTCCGACTTTGAGGCGCGACCGAAGCGAGCCTCTAAGGACGCAAAGACGCATCCGCCACTTTGGGCGCTATTCCGTCGCCGCGCTGGCCAGTTCCTTGGTGCGCGCGTCGAGCTTGGCCATCAGCTCGTTGAGCCCGCCATCGCGCATCACCGACACGAAGGTGTCGCGCTCCATCTGCACGAGGCTCGCCCCGGCGCTGAAAATGTCGACGATGCGGTAGTGGCCATCCTCGTTGACGAGATGCCACTTCACCGATTGCGAACCCCACCCGTCCTTGGTGAAGGTCGTCCACACCACCGCCGTGCCATCGGGCAGCGGGCCGACCGGCGCGGTGTCGACCTTCACTGACGGGTCTGACGCCAGTTCGAGCTGCGGGTAGTAGGTCTCGACCAGGTAACTGACGAGGATGGTGCGGAAGCGTTGCTGGATGTCGGACGAGGCGCCGCTTAGCTCGTCGGCGGTGGTGTAGCCGGCGATGCGCTTCATATCCATCTTGCCAGCGAACAGCTCGGCGAGCCGGGCGCGGCGCTGCAGCGAAGTGCCGTCGGACTTGGCGATGCGAAACGCCTCGCTGAGAAAGCTCGAGACAAACGCCGCCGCCGTTTTCGGGTCCGCCGGCAGCGTGACTTGCGTGCTCGCTGGCGCCAGCGGCTTTTCGGGGAGCGCCGCGAGCGACGTCGCCGCGACCGCGGCGAAGGATGCCGGCCTGGCCGGCGCGGTCGGTTGGCTGAGGCTGACCGGGGTTACCGCGGCTTTGGGCTGGGCCGATGCCACCGCCCGCTTGATCTCGGCAGGCTTGGCTTCAACTGGCGTGGATGGCGCCACTGAGGCGATCTGTGTTACCGGCGCCGCAGCGACGACCTTCGTCTGGGCCGGCGGCGCCGGCGCGGCCGCGAGCGCGGGCGTCGCCGTCAGCGGCACGATCCGCGTCGTCGTCTGAGTGACGCCGCCGCGCACCGTGGTGATCGTATAGGACGGCGGTGCGGGTTTTGCCGTGGCGGCGGCGACCTTCGCTGGCTCCGCCTTTTTTGCGGCCTCGATCTTCTTCGCAGGTTCAGGTTTTTTCGTCGCCGCGACGAGATGCTTGACCGGCGGCTTCGGCTTCGCAGCGGCGAGTTTCTCCGCGGGATGCGCCGGCTCGTGCTTGGCCGCTTCCCTCACCACCTTGGGTTTCGCCTTGGTCGCCGTCGCGAGATTTTTCGCGGCGGGTTTTGCAACGCCCGGCTGAGAAGGCGCAGGAGTCTCCGCCCATGTTGCCGCCGCCGGTGCGAGCAACAGCAGTGTCGCCAAGCCGCCGCCGAGCACTCCCCGCCAGGTGCTCCAGGTCATTGCAAAATCTCCGACCGTCGGGGCCACGCTCCAGCGGGCTCATGGCCGGATCGGCAGTGAAGGTCTGCCGATCATTCCATGCCCCGGCGGCGAATATACACGTTTTTCTGTGATTTGGCGCAGGGTTTTCTACAATAAAGACAGTTCCGCTTTCCGACTCACGGAAATTACTAATTCGCCTGCTAAGCGCATCTGCCACTGTTGGCGGAAAAGGCGCATGATTGGCATCGGCGACATACGGAGGGGAACAATGCAGCTTGCCGGCAAGGTGGCGCTGGTGACGGGCGCGCAGCAGGGGATCGGCCGGGCGATTGCCATCGCCTTTGCCGAGGCCGGCGCGGATGTCGCGGTCAACTGGCTCGACGACGAGGCCGCAGCGCGTTCGGTCGCCGAGGCCGTCGTCGCGCAGGGCCGGCGTGCGGTGACGATCCAGGCCGACATGGGTAATCTAAGTGACGTTCGCGAGATGGTGCTCGCCACCGTCGCCGAACTCGGTCGTCTGGACATCCTCGTCAATAATGCCGGCGTCTTCCCGCGCGTCGATTTCCTCGCGATGCAGGAAAGCGACTGGGATTTCGTGCACGCCGTCAACCTCAAGGGCACGGCGTTCTGCGCCCAGGCGGCGGCGCGCGCTATGATCGCCGCCGGCCGCGAGGGCAACATCGTCAACATCACCTCGGGCGCGGCGTTTCGCGGCTCGCCGCGCGGTGTGCATTACGTCGCCAGCAAGGGCGGCATCGTCTCGATGACGCGGCAGATGGCGCTGGAGCTGGCGCCGCACCGCATCAGGGTCAACGCGATCGCTCCCGGCCTCACCGACACCGCGCAACCGCGCTACGGCTCGAGCGAGGAGGAGATCGCCGCGATGGGTGCGGCCAACCCTTTGGGCCGCATCGCCGTGCCGGAAGACATTGCCCGCGCCGCCGTTTTTCTCGCCTCCGACCAGGCCGGGTTCGTCACCGGCCACTGCCTCCATGTGAACGGCGGGTCGTATCTGGCATGATTGCGCGAGACTAATGTTTCGGACGATGCCTGTGAACTTGGCGCATCAACCCGAGGAGGCGTAATGCTCAACGCGACGAGCCTTCTGGCGGACGCATTGGCGCAAAATCTAAGCGGAACCTTCCGGCGCATCTATGGCGAGCGGGAGCCGCTGATGGCTTCCGCTCTTGACGAGGCCGCGCGCCTCGTGATCGAGCGCATCGGCTGCAGTGACGCGCTTTACCACGATTGCGAGCACACCGTGCTCGTCACGTTGTGCGTCCAGGATATCTTGCGTGGCCGCCGTTTGGCGCAGACCATCTCGCCCATCGATTGGGGCCACACGATCCTGGCGGCGCTCAACCACGATATCGGCTATGTGCGCGGCATCTGCGACGCCGATACCGAGGATCATTTTGTTATCGACGCCGCCGGCAATACCGTGACGCCGCCGCGGGGCGCCTCCGACGCGTTTCTGACGCCGTATCATGTGGAGCGCGGCAAAATTAAGGTGCGCGAGCGTTTCGCGCCCGTCCCATTTATCGACGAGGAACGCATCGCCGCCGCCATCGAACTGACGCGCTTCCCAGTGCCGGACGATGCCGATCATGCTGGGACCGATACCGAGGCGGGCTTGGTGCGGGCAGGCGATCTCATCGGTCAGCTCGCCGACCCACGTTACCCATGCAAGCTCAACGCCCTCTATCAGGAATTCGTCGAGACCGGCGCGCATGAAAAGCTTGGTTATTCAAACCCCGCCGACATGGCCGATCGCTACCCGCAATTCTACTGGAGCAAGGTCGAGAGCTACATCGGCGATGGGCTGCGCTACCTCGAAATGACGATGGAGGGGCGCCTATGGACCGCGACCCTCTACAGCCACATCTTCGCGATCGAGCACAAGCGCCGGCACATGGGGCCGTATCCGGGGTCGCGCGAGGCCAGCCCGGATTAGTCCTTGTAGGACGGGTCGAGCCGCTCGGCGAGGCGCAGGCAGGCGGCCCAGTCCTTGCCGCCCTTGAGGAAATTGCCGGAATCCATGAACTGGCTGTGGGCGTATTCGCAGGCCTCCTTGCCAGGGATCGTGTAGTTGCCTTCGCCGGCCGACAGCGCCGCGATCTGGCCCTGGCAGGCCATTTCGAGGAAGTGGTGGTTGACCACGCATTCGGCGACGCTCTCGCCGCACACCAGCACCCCATGGTTGCGCAGGATCATCAGCGTGCCGCCTTCGAGATCGCGCACCAGCTTTGGCGTCATCTCGGGGTCGAATTCGAACCCCTCGAAATTGTGGTACTTCAGCTCGCCGTAAAACCGCAGCGCGTGCTGGTTGATCGGCAACAAGCCGAATTTATGTGCCGCAACACCCATGCCGGCCACGGTGTGCGTGTGCAGCGTCGCGTTGAGGTCCGGCCGCGCTTTTAGGAGGCCGGCATGGATGATCAGCGCGCCACCTTTGATGGTGCGGACATCGGTCTCGGTCAGCACGTTGCCGTCGAAATCGACCTTGAGCAGCGAGGATGCTGTCACCTCACCGAACATCCAGTCGGTGCGCTTGATGAGCATGGAGTTCGGCTCGTCTGGCACCCTGAGCCCGAAATGGTTGTAGGTCAGGTCGTTGACGCCGTAATGCGCCAGCACACGATGCCCGGCCGCGAGCTCGACGCGCGCCGCCCATTCCGCCGCGCTCACCTGGTCGCGAATGGAATTGCCCTTGGCTACGAGGCTTACGGCCATGACCCACGCTCCCGTGATTGCGTTGCTGCGCGATCTTATCCTTTGGATTTACGGGCTGGATAGCCGGCGAATGCCGTTCGTGGTTCCCTTCGGTCGCACCTCAGAGACTGGCTTGAAATGAATTCAACGTTTTCAATGAGCTGGATTTCTTCGTCTTTCCCGCGAAGCGGGAACCCAGGGGCGAGCGACGAGGCAGAGGTTCAAGTTCTAGCCTCGGCCGAGGCTAAGCCATTGACCCGCCGGTACGCTCGCCCTGGCCCCCCGCTTTCGCGGGGGAGACGATAATTGTTTGACTGGGTTGATTTCATTTCGGGTCAGATTTTGAGGGGCGCCGTTAGGCGCGTCTCGAAGGATGCTTGGTGGTTTTGCAGCTTCATGCGGATGCTCAACCCCGGAATGACGCGTTAAGAATTAGCCGCTATGGTGCGCCCAAACGCTGACCTATCGGAGCCGCCATGCCGATCATCCCCGAGGTGCAGGAAAGCCTCGACGAGCTGAGCCAGATCCGCCGCGACATCCACGCCCACCCCGAGCTCGGCTTCGAGGAGGAGCGAACCGCCGACATCGTCGCGGCCAAGCTCAAGGAATTCGGCTGCGAGGTGCATCGCGGGCTGGCGACGACCGGGGTGATCGGCACGATCCGCCGCGGCAATTCCTTGAAGGCGATCGGCCTGCGCGCCGACATGGACTGTCTGCCGATGCAGGAGCTGAACGTGTTCGCGCACCGCTCGATGCATGACGGCAAGATGCATGCCTGCGGCCATGACGGGCACACAACGATGCTCCTGGGCGCGGCGAAGTACCTGTCGAAGACCAAGAATTTCGACGGCACCGTGCATTTCATCTTCCAGCCGGGCGAAGAAGGCCATGGCGGCGGCCGGGTCATGGTCGAGCAGGGCCTGTTCGAGAAATTCCCCTGCGACGCGGTCTTTGCGATGCACAACAAGCCCGGCATCCCGGTCGGTAATTTCGCCACCAAGGCCGGACCGATGCTCGCCGCGACCGACCGCTTCGACATCCATGTGCGAGGTCACGGCACGCACGCCGCCTATCCGCATCTCGGCATCGATCCGTTCGTCGCCGGAGCGCAGATCGTCACCGCGCTGCAAGGGATCGTCGCGCGCAATGTCGAGCCGGTCGACGCCGCCGTGGTCACCGTCGGCTTCATGAAAGGCGGCAGCGCCTACAACGTGATCCCCGACGAGCTGCACATCGGCGGCACGGTCAGGAGCTTCCGGCCGCAGACCCAGGACATGATCGAGCGCCGCATGGGCGAGATCATCCGCGGCACCGCGGCGGCGTGCGGCGCCACCGCCGAGTTCAACTACCGGCGCGGCTATCCGCCCACCGTCAACCACGCCGCCGAGGCCGAATTCGCCTGCGACGTCGCGGCGGAGATTTCCGGCGGCGACAAGGTCAACCGCAATGTCTCGCCGACCATGGGTGGCGAGGATTTCTCGTACATGCTGCAGGCCGTGCCGGGCGCGATGGTGTGGCTCGGCAACGGCCACGGCGAGGGCGGCTGTTATCTGCACAATCCTCACTACGATTTCAACGACAGCGCCCTGCCCTACGGCGTCAGCTTCTTCGTGCGCCTCGCCGAGCGCTTCCTGGAAAAGACCGAACCCTGATCGTCTTAGCGAGGAACCGACCGGCGACGAAGTAATCTCCCTCCGCCAAGCCGGCCGGAGATTGCTTCGCTACGCTTGCAATGACAGCGTGAGATGGAGATTGCGGAAATGAGAGTGCATGTCGTCAACATAATGCGCGGGACGCCCGATATCGCCGGGCAGACGCTCGACCGCTTCGCCGAGTTCGCACGGGCGGTCGAGGCGCACGGATTTCACGGGCTGTGGATGACGGATTCGTTCGGCCGCGGCCGCGCGACGCTCGACCCCATCGTGCTGATGAGCGTCACCGCGGCGGTGACCAAGAAGGTCGAGATCGGCACCTGTGTGCTGCAGGTCCCGGTGCGCCACCCGGTCGAGCTGGCGCATCGCTGCGAGTTGCTGCACGCGTTGCTCGGCGACCGGTTGATGCTGGGGCTCGGCTGCGGCTCGACCAAGGCCGATTTCGACCTGGTCGGCGAGGATTACGACGCGCGCTTCAAGACGCTGATGACCTCGCTCGAGATCATGCGCGAGGCATGGGCCGGCAACCCCGTCGCGGGCGGACAGCTGACCCCGTGGCCGGGCACCGAGGGCGGGCCGCATCTGATGCTCGGCGCCTGGCGCAACAAGCGCTGGATCGTCTACGCCGCCGAGCGCTGCGCCGGGTGGATCGCCTCGGGCCTTTACAGCCAACCCGAGGAACTGGAGGCGGGCGTGCGCTTCTACCGCGATGCCGGCGGCAAGCGCGCGGTGCTGTCGAACGTCATCGTCGAGCTGCAGGGCGACATCGCCAACATGCCGCTCGCGGGTCGCGCGACGATGCAGATCACCAGCGCCGAGGAGGCGCTCGACCGCCTCCGGCGCATTCGCGCGGTCGGCTTTGACGACGTGCTGTGCATGGTCCGGCCGGAGGGTCTCGACGATTTGGCGCGGCTGAGGGATCAGCTTTGATCGACGAGCTGCTCAAACGGATCGCCGCTCCCCCACAGAAGCGGTAATCGCGTGCGGGAACTCAAAACAACCTGGCTCTATTGCCTGCTTGCACAGGTCCGCGAGGGCTCAGCCGACACGATCTGGAGCAACGCGGAGCGGGCCATACCGATCTATGTTAAGCACCACGGCATGATCATGGACTTGATGGTGTCCGTTCATTTCGTGGCGTTTGGCATGATCGGCGAAAACAGGGAAACGGCTCAACGCAACAGCCAAGCGGCGGCTCGCGAATTGATGGCTGCGCTTGGTGACGACATCAAAATCGTCACCTTCGATGGCTCAATTGCCCACGGCAATATCGGAACAGGTTCCCGTCTGGCGTACACGGCTTGCGTGCCGGACTTCAGCCGAATGCTTGCCGCGCTGGTCGATGCGAAATACGGCGGCATTACCGAACTTGGATCGATCTCGTAAGCCCCACCAGAACGGCTGAGAGCGGCAGAACGCGAGCACTCGCAATCCCTACAATATTGACGCCCGGCCGCGCGCCGCTTACCTAAAACCTCCCATGGCTGTGCTTCCGATCATCACCGCGCCCGATCCGCGCCTCAAAACCGTCGCCAGGCCGCTCGAAAAGGTGACCCCGAGCATTCGCCGGCTGATGGACAACATGCTCGACACGATGTACGGCTCGATCGGCATCGGGCTTGCCGCGCCGCAGGTCGGCGTGTCGCAACGGATCATCGTCATCGACGTCGCACGCGAGGGCGAGAAGCCAAAACCGATGCGCATCGCCAACCCGGAGATCACCTGGCGCTCGCCCGAGACGACGGTCGCCAACGAGGGCTGCCTGTCGGTGCCCGAGCACTATGCCGATGTCAGCCGCGCCGCTGCGATCAAGCTGCGCTATCTCGACCACGAGAACGAAATCCGCGAGCTGGACGCGGACGGGCTGCTCGCGACCTGCCTGCAGCACGAGATCGACCACCTCGACGGCGTGCTGTTCGTCGATCACCTCTCGGCGCTGAAACGCGGCATGATCTTGCGCAAGCTGCAAAAGGCGAAACGCTCGAAGGCGCTCCAGCCCGCCTGATCAACTGCACATCCGCCATAGCGTCGTTCGAGACGCGCCTTCGGCGCTCCTCAGGATGACGAACAACTTTGGATGGCTTAAAGAAAACCCGTCATCCTGAGAAGCTCGCGTAGCGGGCGTCTCGAAGGACGCTGTCATGCCTACCCGAGACCCGATGGCGACCAAAGCGCTCGACCTAATCTTCATGGGGACGCCCGATTTCGCGGCGGTAATCCTCGGTGCGCTGGTCGCGGCCGGGCACCGCGTCAGGGCCGCCTATTGCCAGCCGCCACGCCCGGCCGGGCGCGGATACCGGCTGCAACCATCGCCTGTGCAGGAGCTAGCCGAGGAGCACGGCATCCCGGTGCGCTATCCGACGAGCCTGCGTGACCCCGTGGCGCAAACCGAATTCGCCGCGCTCGGGGCGGATGCGGCGGTGGTCGCGGCGTACGGGCTGATCCTGCCGCCGGCGATCCTCGGGGCGCCGCGGCTCGGCTGCATCAATGTCCACGCCTCGCTCTTGCCGCGCTGGCGCGGCGCCGCGCCGATCCAGCGCGCAATCCTCGCCGGCGATGCGGAAACCGGCGTCACCATCATGCAGATGGACAAGGGCCTCGACACCGGGGCGATCCTCTTGCGGCAGGCTGAGCCGATCGGGCCGATGGCGACCGCAGGCGCGCTGACCGATCAGCTTGCGGCGCTCGGCGGCGAGCTGATCGTCACCGCGCTCGACCGGTTGGCGGTCGGCGAACTGCAACCACAGCCGCAATCCGAAGACGGCGTCACCTACGCCAAAAAGCTCAGCCGCGACGAGGCGCGGCTCGATTGGCGCGCGCCGGCCGCACAGCTCGAACGCCAGGTGCGCGCCTTCGACCCGTGGCCCGGCGCCTTCTTTCTGGTCAATTCCCCGGCAGGCGGCGAGCGCATTCGCGTGCTGTCGGCGGAAGTCGCCCCGCACACGGGGATGGAGATGCCGAGCACGGTGCTTGACGACCGTCTGACGATCGCCTGCGGCGAGGACGCGCTGCGGCCGTTGCGCGTGCAGCGCGCTGGCCGCGCGGCAATGGACACGCAAGCGTTGTTGCGCGGCTTCGCGCTGCCGGTGGGGACGATGCTCCCGTGCCCCGCTACAAGCTGACGCTCGAGTACGACGGCACTGGCCTCGTCGGCTGGCAGCGCCAGCCGACGGGGATCTCGGTGCAGGCCTCGCTCGAACAGGCGGTCGCGAAGTTCTGCGGCGAGACGGTGCGGGTGCACGGCGCCGGCCGCACCGATGCCGGGGTCCACGCGCTGGCCCAGGTCGCGCATCTCGAGCTCGCGCGCGAGCACGATCCCGAAACGATCCGCGGCGCGCTCAATTACCATTTGCGGCCGGCGGCGATCAGCGTGCTGCTGGCCGAGCCGGTCGCGGACAATTTCGACGCGCGGCGCTCGGCGATCGGGCGGGTCTACCGCTACCGCATCCTCAACCGCCGCCCGCCGCCCATGCTCGACCGGATGCGGGTGTGGCACGTCTCGCCGCCGCTCGACCTTGCGGCCATGCAGGCGGGCGCGCGGCACTTACTCGGCACACACGATTTTTCGACCTTTCGCGACTCGCTGTGCCAGGCAAAATCGCCGGTGAAGACGCTGGATGCGTTGGATGTGAGCCGGCACGGCGAGGAAATCCATATCGAGGCGCGGGCGCGCTCGTTCCTGCACCACCAGGTGCGCAACATGGCCGGCACCTTGAAGCTGGTCGGGCTCGGGCAGTGGTCGCCCGACGATGTCTTGCGTGCCCTTGACGCGAAAGACCGCCGCGCCGGCGGCCCGACCGCCCCGGCCGAGGGACTTTATTTGGTGGCGGTGACCTACGGCGTCGGCCAGATCAACGGCTGACCGTAGAAATTGCGCCGGACGAAATCGACGGCCCACTGCCATTTATTGTTGTCGTTCGGCGGCATGTAATCGAGGTGGCCGAAATCCTCACGGTCGGCGATCTGCCAGGGCGCGGTCACGCCAACGGCGGGCGGCGGCGGACCGTCATAACCGAGCGCCGTCTGCAGCGTATGGTCGTGGTAAATCTGATCGGCGATCGCGTCGCCGGGCGGGAATGCGAGCTTCAACACATCGTCTTCATGCGATGCCAGCACCGCGATGCGCTCGGAGTTGGCGGCGGCGGCGTATTGTGTTCCCAGGCAGTCGCGGTTGATCGCGCCTGCCATCAGGCACAGCACGCGCGCCTTGCGCGGTGATGCGAGACCGGCGACTGCCTGCAACACCATCCGCGCGCCGAGGCTGTGCGAGGCGAAGGACAGGCTCTGCGCGCCGGCGCACCAGGTATTGCAGAAGGTGGCGAGCCGCCGTCCGCTATCCATCGCCGGCCCGCCTTCCCACGGGTAATCGAGAAACGGTACGCCGCCGTCGCCCGGCCACAACATGCCGATGAACAGGTACGGAGCGGCTAGATTGAGGTAGCGGGCCACCAATTCCAGCGACTCGGCGCCGCCCTGGTACGAGACGTTGAAGCCGTGGGTGTAGAACAGGATGTTCTTGCCGCCAACCAGCGCCGGCACCTCCGACCACTGCACCACCGACAGCGCCGGAGCGGTCGCGGGCGGCGGCGGCGCACCGTCGCCACGCAGCAGATAGGGGTCGCAGACCGCGCCTCCGGGTCCGCGGAAATTGAGAAAATAGGTGTCGGGCATGCTATGCCTTCACGGCACGGACGGCGGCGACGGCGTTTTGCAGCGCGGTCACCACATCCTTCGATACCGGCGCCAGCGGCGCCGCGATCAGCCCCACCAGCAGCGCCTGCCACCAATCCACACCATTGATGAAGTACTTTTCGGCGATCAGTGCCAATACCACCGCGACCACCACGGAGAGTGCCTTGGCGGCATTGCGATAGAGCTGGTCGGCGCGTTCATAGGCCTCGTCGAGCACCGCGCTCAGCACCGCGTCGAACTGCGCGATCACCGCGAGCTCTTGGGGGCTCACCGTTTGGCCGGTCTTCGCCTTGGCGGCAGCCGATCCCAGATCATCCGCTGCCACTCCGGTCAGACTGGCAAGTGCGGTCGCGTCGCCCTGTGTCAGACGCAAATGGATCAGCGTGCGTGCCTTGGCTTTCTGGTCTGCAGCGGCGACGCCGTTGAGCCAGTTCGCCCGCAACGTCTCGATGATGTCCTCTTGACGAAGCGCCGTTGGTCCGTCAGCAACGTCTGGAGAGAAGGGCTCAACAGCCTTCTTGATGTAACCAAAGCCGAATCGGGACGGGCCGCCCCAGAACACCTTGGAGGCGTCAACCAGCCCCATCGAGGCCGTGCCTAATGCACCTGCTGCGGAAATGATGCTGACAACGGTAGTGATATCCGTCACCACAACCTCCCCCAACGTGCTATTCCGCCAAATTTACCTCATAGGTAGCCAATCAACAAACACGAAACTACTAAAAGGCGAGTCTAATAAAGCGACGAACTGATGTGGCTGAGGATCGTCGCCAGCACGACATCGACAAAGATGACGAGCGCCGCCTTGGGGCGGCTGACCTCCAGCGCGACATAAGAGACGTACCACTCGTAGACGAGAGCGGCGACGCCGACGATGAGGTCGGCGATCAGCATCCCCTCGGTCGACAGCAGCCCGGCGCCGCCCCCTAGAGCCACCATCGCGAACACCGCGGTCTGCGGCGCCTGGCACCAATTGTACGCGACCATAAAGGCGAAATAGCGCTCGCTGCGGCGCAGCCAATCGACCAGCGGGATCATCACCAGCGGGAATGCCACCCACGAAATCACGTAGTGGATGGTCTCGACCAGCAGCACGCGCAGCGGATCGAGCTCGGGCGCGGGGCCGAGCTCGATCGGAAACGCCAAAAGGACCAGATAGAGCGGATAGCACAGCACACCGGCGCGGAAGGAGTGCCAGAACCCCTCTTCGGTCGGGTCGAAGCAAGCCATGCCGCCGCGATCGCCGCGCGCCAGCCGCAATGCGCCGGTGAGCGCCAGCCATGCCTCCGCCCACCATGCGGTCGCCATATGACCTCAGTCTTTGTCCGGTGGAGCGTTGCCGAAGAAGCGGTCGAGAAATCCGCCGTAAATCCGCACCAGCCGGGTGATGTCGGCCAACTCCACGCGTTCGTCGATCTTGTGCATGGTCTGCCCGACCAGGCCGAACTCGGCGACCGGGCAATAGGCCTGGATGAAGCGCGCGTCCGAGGTGCCGCCGGTGGTGCTGAGCTCGGTGTCGAGGCCGGTCACATCGCGGATCGCGCCGGCGAGGCAATCGCTGACCTTGCCGGGCGGCACCAGGAAGCTTTCGCCGCTCACCTCCCAGACAAGCTGGTAGTTCGGATCGACCCGGTCGAGCACGTCCTTGACCCAGGATTTGAGCTTGGCGCTGGTCCAGACATCGTTGAAGCGGATATTGAAGGTGGCCTTGGCGATGCCGGGAATGACGTTGGTCGTCGGGTTGCCGATGTCGATCGTCGTGACCTGCAACCCCGATTTCTGGAAATGCGCGGTACCGTCGTCGAGCGGGCGCGCGGTCAAGCCGGCGAGCAGCGCGACCAGCCGGTGCGCGGCGTTGTCGGCGAGATGCGGATAGGCGACGTGGCCCTGCACGCCCGCGACCGTCATCCGGCCGGTCATGCTGCCGCGCCGGCCGATCTTGATCATGTCGCCCAATTGCGTCGCCGAGGTCGGCTCGCCGACGACGCAGGCGTCGATCGGCTCGCCGCGCGCCTTGAGCCAATCGAGCACCTTCCGCGTGCCGTTGATCGCGACCCCCTCCTCGTCGCCGGTGATGAGAAACGAGATCGAGCCGGTGAAACCGGGGCCGCGCCGGTCGAGAAAAGCCTCGGCGGCGGCGATGAAGGCGGCAATAGCGCCCTTCATGTCGACCGCGCCGCGCCCGCACAGCACGCCATCTTTGAGCACGGCGCCGAACGGCTCGAACGACCACTGATCCGCCGCGCCCACCGGCACCACGTCGGTATGACCCGCGAAACACAGGTTGGGGCTACCGGTGCCCCGGCGCGCGTAGAGATTGGCGATCGGGTCGGTATTGTCCTCCTCGAAGGTGAGGCGGTGACAGGTGAAGCCGAGGCCTTCCAGCGTTTGCGCCAGCACTTCGAGCGCACCCTCGTCCTTTGGGGTGACGCTCGGCCGGCGGATCAGCTCCGCCGCGAGGGTACAGGGGTCAATCACGAGCACATTTCCCGCCCGTCGCCCCCGCGCAGGCGGGGCCCAGGGCAGCCGTATCGTCGCTCGCCCCTGGGTTCCCGCTTTCGCGGGAAAGACGAAAGAGAGATTGTCCAGCCTTTGACATCGCTAGTCGCGCAGCAGCTCGTTGATCGAGGTCTTGGCGCGGGTCTGCGCATCGACCTGCTTGACGATGACCGCGCAGTAAAGGCTCGGGCCGGGTTGCCCGTTGGGCAGCGCCTTGCCGGGCAGCGACCCCGGCACCACGACCGAATAGGCCGGCACGCGGCCCATGAATATCTCGCCGGTGTCGCGGTTGACGATCTTGGTCGTCGAGCTGATGAAGGTGCCCATCGCCAGCACCGCGCCCTGCTCGACGATGACCCCTTCGACCACCTCGCTACGCGCGCCGATAAAGCAATCGTCCTCGATGATGACCGGCTCGGCCTGGAGCGGCTCCAGCACGCCGCCGATCCCGACGCCGCCCGACAGGTGGCAGTTCTTGCCGATCTGCGCGCAGGAGCCGACCGTCGCCCAGGTGTCGACCATCGTGTTGCTGCCGACATGGGCGCCGACATTCACAAAGCTCGGCATCAGCACGACGTTGGGCGCGATATAGGCCGAGCGGCGGACAATCGCCCCCGGCACCGCGCGGAACCCCGCTTCGCGAAAGCGGTTCGGCCCCCAGCCGGCGAATTTCGAGGGCACCTTGTCCCACCATTTGGCCGCATCCGGCCCGCCGCCGATTTCGCCCATGTCGTTGAGGCGGAACGACAGCAGCACCGCCTTCTTGAGCCATTGATGAACCTGCCACTTGCCGCCCTCCGGCTTTTCGGCGACGCGCAGCTCGCCCGAATCCATGCCCTCCAACGCGGCCTCGACCGCGTCGCGGTACTCGCCCTTGGTCGCGGTGGAGATCGTGTCGCGCGCCTCCCAGGCGGCGTCGACGGTGCGGGCAAGGTCCGATTGGCTCATTGAGACAAGTCCGGGAAAGGGGCTGAAAAGGGAGGGCAACCATGATAGAGCCATGGCGGAAGGTCAACCGAGGCGTCCGTTTTCATGGCGAACTTCCCCGACAAACTCTATCCCAGCGCCGGCGGCTATTTCACCGGCTACCGCGAGGCGATGGCCGAGGCCTGGACCAGCGTCGACCCCGCCGCGTTCGAGCGCGCCGCTGCGATGCTCGCCGAGGCGATCAAGGCGAAGCGCATGATCTACGCCTGCGGCAATGGCGGGTCGGCGGCGATTTCAGGCCATTTGCTGTGTGATTTCCTGAAAGGCATCCAGACCGATACGGCCCTCAGGCCGCGCGTCGTCAGCCTCGCCTCGCATCTGGAGCTCATCACCGCGATCGCCAACGACATTTCCTATGATGAAATCTTCGCCTACCAGCTCAGGACGATGGCGGCGGCGGGCGACGTCTTGATGACGATCAGCAGCTCGGGCAATTCCGAGAACATCGTGCGGGCGATCGACTGGGCGCGGCGGAACGGTGTCGGCACGATCGCGATGACCGGGTTCACGGGCGGCCGCAGCGCCAAGCTCGCCGACATCAACCTGCATGTCGTGGCGGAGAATTACGGCATCATCGAGGACATCCACCAGTCGATGATGCACGCGCTCGCGCAATATCTGCGGCAAAGCGCGATGGCCCCCGGCGCGCATGTCAGCCACCGGTTCTAGAAGATGAACACCAGTGCGGACGCGGCGCCCGCCACCCAGCAATAGATCGCGAAAGGCACCAGCGCGTCGTCGAAATCGTGCCGCCGGAAATAGCGCATCAGAAAGGCGATGCTGAGATAGGCGGTAACCCCGGCGACGACGCCGGCGGCGAGCGCCAGCCCGCTGATCCCGTGGCCGGGCAGCGCCAAGAGCTTCGGTACCTCGAGCACCGCCGCGCCGGCGATGATCGGCGTCGCGATCAGGAACGAGAAATGCGCCGCCTCGGCGTGCTGCAGGCCGGCGACGAGGCCGCCGACCATCGCCGCGCCCGAGCGCGAGATGCCGGGGATGAACGCCAGGCACTGCCAGAAGCCGATCGCCAGCGCGCCTTTCCACCCGAGCGCGCTGGCCGCCGGCGTCCGGCCCGAGCGGGGCTGCGCCTGAATGCGCAGATAATCGCCGAGCAGCAAAAGAAACCCGTTCACGATGAGGAACAGCGCGGCGATCAGCGGCGACGCGAACAGCCCGCGCACGAGCTTCTCAAAAAGAAACCCGATCACCACCGCCGGCACGGTCGCGATGACGATGAGGCCCAGTGCGCGCCACGCGTCAGCGCTGTCGGGGCCGCGGCGAAGAACCCCCAGCGCGATCGCCAGCCATTCGCGCCAGAAATAGACCAGCAGCGCCGCTGCCGTGCCGATATGCAACACCACGACAAAGGGCAGGAATTCCGCCGCGTGCTGATCGATCGGCCAGCCGAGCAGCGACGGGACGATCACCACGTGGCCGAGGCTCGAGATCGGAAACAGCTCGGTGATCCCTTGCAGGATCGCCAGGGCGAAAGCGTGAAGGGCGCTCATCGGGGTTCCGGTTGTGGTTATCGGGTCTTTGTTATGAGATCACTTGGCCGGGCTGAAGCCTTTCCGCTCCATGCACGATGACAAGATGGTCTGGGAGCGGTCGCGATTGGTCTGCTGCGCCTCGCGCAGCTGGGCGCCGGCGAAGTCCGAATGCTGGAGATCGCTGCCCCGGCTCGCCGAGATGTCCTGGTCGATGTCGAAATCGGTGCTGGTCGCGCTGTTCGCGGCGGCGAGGCACTGGTCGTAAGCGGCGGCGACGGTCGCGGCGTCAGTGCCGGGTTTGGTCCAGGCGCCGGCGCTGACCGCGCGTTCGGGCGGCGGCTCGGGCCAGCCGGGCATGCTGACCGAGCTGCACCCGGCGAGAGCCGTCAGTGCCACAACCGCCGCCCACAACATCGTCGCCCCCGCGCAGGCGGGGGCCCAGAGGCAAGCGACGGATCGGCCGCCCCTGGGTTCCCGCTTGCGCGGGAATGACGAAGAGAAGTCAGACATTGCGCTTCCCCTCGGCGGCGGCGCGGCGCGTATCGAGCAGGGCGACCAGTGCGCGCCTCTCGGCCGGGGTCGCCTCGTACCACGCGGCGATCTCCTCGACCGTGCGCAGGCAGCCGCGGCACTGCCGCGTGCGCGGGTCCATGATGCAGATGCCCAGGCAGGGCGACGGCGGCAAATGTTCAGTCATCACGAGCCAGCTCAAGAACCACGGGGCAGCAGCAGATCGGACAGAGTCGTCCGCAACAGCTTGGCGCGCTCTGCCGGGATCGCAAAGCGCCATGGCGAGAGACGCGCGGAGAGCGCCTTCGCCTGCGGCTCGCTTTTGCCGTCGCCGGTCACGTCGATCACCAGCCAATTCCCCTTGTCCGGCGGCGAGAGGCGCAGCCCGACGACAAGCCCGTCAAAGGTGGTGAACGCCGCTGTGGTGCCACCGTCCGCGGAAATCGGTTGCTCGGAGGCGGGCTTGACATCGCCGAGGTCGAGCGCTTCGAGCGCACCGGCCGGCGCGGCGAGCGCCTCATCAGGCTTGGGCTTGGCGTCGGGCGCGAGTCGGTCGATCGCGAAGGGCTGATCGGCCGAGCTGCGCGCGACGACGACGCTGTTGCCGTCGGGCGCGGTCAGCGCCACCGAGGCGACGCGCGCCGCCGGAATGTCGATGATGCGCCGGTCGAGCCAGGACAGCGCATCGCCGCCGAGCGCGAACGAGCCGCGCGCCAGCCACGCCTGATCGCTGTCCGGCTTGCGGACATAGACGCCCTCCTCGCCGCCTTCAATGTCGCTCGGGCGACGGCGACCGATGACGATCTGCCCGACCAAGGCGCCGCTGCGATCGCCGGCAACGACGAGCGTCGACTTGCCGTTGGCGGGGTCGCCGAGATCGAGCCGCGCCAGCAGTTCGGGCCGGTCGGTCTTGGGCTCGACCAGCTCCAGCTCGGCAAGCTGCAACAAGAGCTTCCGCACGCGCCCCTGGTCGGCCGGGTAGCCGCCCTTTTCAACGACGGTCCAGCTGCCGTCGCGCTGCTCGAGGTTCACGGTGACGTTGCCGCGCCGCAGCCGCAGGAAATCGAGCGCCGCCAGTCTGTCGGCAAGGCCGGGCAGCGCGCGCTCGCCGTGCGGCGACGGGCTGACGTCGCGGTCGCCGCGCGAGGTCACGACGACGGCAAGCACCGCCAGGGCGACCGCCGCGACCAAAAGCGCGTAGAGGCTGCGCCGTCGCATCGCCCGGGCTCAGGCGCGGGTCGCTCGCCAGCGCCGCCGGCGGAGGGCGGCCATGACGATCGCCGCGGCAACGACGACGATCGGCACCAGCGCGATGTCGAAGAACTCGAGGATCACCTTCAGCTGCTCGATGTTCCGGCGCAGCGCCGCCTGCACCTCGCGCAGCTGCCGGCGCGTGTCGAGCATCTCGGCGCGGAACTTGTCGATCTCCTTGGTCTGCTCGGCGGAGAGCGCGGCGGTGTTGGAAGCCCCCTCGCCGGCGGTCAGATTGTGCAGCTTGGCCTGGGCCTGCTTGAGCTTGTCCTCAAGGCTGCGCTGCTCCGCCGCGTAGCGGTCGTCGGCCTCGCGCTGGATGTCCTGAACGACGACGAAGGGCCGCGCGACGGTGCCGCGGCTTCTGAGGCCGATCAGGTCCTCGCCGCCGGCCAGCACCTCGACCGCGTTGGCGAGAAAATCGGCGTTGTTGGCAACCGGCTCGACGACGCGGCGGCCGTAGAAATTTCCGGTCTGCGCCCAGAACCGATCGTCGAGCATGTCGGTGTCGGCGACGACAATGACATCGATCGGCTTCACCGAGTGCTTAAGCGGCGCCTCGCCGGCGGCCGCGGGCGGTGCGGCGGCCGCCGGTTCCTTGACCGGCGGTACGCCTGGCGCCGCCCGTGGTGGGGGTGGTCTACCGTCGGGAAACGCGGTTGCCGCATCGCCCGTAATGCGCGCGGCAAGCACGAATTGCCGCTGCTCGGGCCGGAAATGCGCGAGCAGGGTCGCCACGTCCGGCAGCCCTTTGACCTGGTCGACCGGGATTTTCTCGGAATCGGTCGAGGTCTCGATCAGCGGCGCGAAATGCGTCGTCGCGCCGTTCTCGGGTTCGAGGATGCCGGCGGTCGCCATGGTGATCTGCGTCAGGTCGGCGGTGATCGGGTCCTCGCGGTTGAGGTCCTCCTTGGGCAGATTGAGCCAGCCGACATAATTCATCGCCTGCGGCTCGCGGCCCTGGACCGGTACCGCGACGCGGCGCGCATCGCGCCGGTCGCCGGCGACGACGCCCGGCAGCATGGTCAGCCCCCAGGCCTTGAACAGCTTTTCCAGATCGCTCGACGGCGGCGGCGCCGTAGCGGCGTCGTGGCCGGGCACTGCCGCGGCGATCTCGGAATAGGGGTCGACAAAGACGATCGCCTTGCCCCCCTTCAGCACGTACTGATCGATCGCGAACTGCGTCGCGTCGCTCAGATGCGTTGGCTGTACGACCATCAGCACGTCGATATTGGCCGGGATCGCCTCGATATCGGGCGACAGGTTCTGGACATCGTCGACCTGCTTCAGCTGGCTGATGACCGCCAGCGGCTCGGGCGTCTTGCCTTGCAGCGCGGCAGTCGGATCGACGACCAGCGGCAGGTCACTCATCAGCCCGACGACGGTACGCTTCGGGTTGGCCAGCGCATGCACCAGCCGCGTCAGATCGTATTCGAGGAAGCGCTCGCGCTCGGGATCGAAAAACGGGATGACCTGCTGGTCGTCGGTCGAGTTGGTGCCGGCGAGGCCGAAATAGACCGCCTCGCCCTGGTCGTTGAGCGGCACCGCCTGCAGGCCATAGGCGACCGCGCGGTCCTCGGCGTCGGAAAACGGCTGCGGGTCGTAGACTTCGAGGCGGAGCTTGCCGTGCGCCGCGGCAACATACTGGTCGAGCAGCTCGCGCACCCGCTCGGCGTAGACGCCATAGGACGGCGCGCGGTCGCCCAACCGCCGGGAATAATAGAGCCGCAGCGTGATCGGCTCCTTGATTGCGGCGAGCGTCTGCCGCGTGCCCTTGGCGAGCGTGTAGAGATGCCCGGAAGTCAGGTCGAGGCGCACCGCGCCATAGCGCCCGACGAGGATGTTGCTGGCGACGAGCGCCACCGCGATCGCGGCGAGCGCCAGCAGCGAGCGGCCGCGCCGCGATCCGATACCGCGCATCACTCGGCCTTTGTCAGGTCGATGAGCACGGCGTTGGCGGCGAGGAACGCGACCATGATCGAAACGAAATAGAACAGGTCGCGCAGATCGAGCACCCCGCGGGTGATCGCGGTGAAATGGCCGAAGAGGCTCGCTGCGGCGACGGCGTCGATCAGCCCCTGCGGTGCCCAGCCGGCGAAAATGCCGGTCACGGTCTGCGTCCCGGCGGCGATCAGCACAAACACCAGCGAGGCGGTGATGACAAAGGCGATGACCTGGTTTTTGGTCGCCGCCGAGATCGCCGCGCCGATCGCGAGTATCGCCCCGGCCATCAGCCAGCTGCCGATATAGCTCGCCAGGATGACACCGTTATCGGGATTGCCGAGGAACAGCACGGTCAGCCAGAACGGGAAGGTCAGCGCCAGCGCGATCCCGACAAAGACCCACGCGGCGAGAAATTTTCCCACCACCGCCTCGCTGAGCCGGATCGGCAAGGTCAGGAACAATTCGATCGTGCCGCTCTTGCGCTCCTCGGCCCACAGCCGCATCGAGACCGCCGGGATCAGCACCAGGTAGAGCCAGGGGTGGAAGGTGAAAAAAGATTGCAGGTCGGCCTGGCCGCGCTCGAAGAAATCGCCGACGAAAAAGGTCAATACCCCGGCGAGCACGAGGAAGATGACGATGAAGACATAGGCGAGCGGGGTCGCGAAATAGCCCGCCAGCTCGCGGCGGCAAATGGTCAATGTATTTCGGATCAATGGTTTGATGCCCAGATGCTAATTCGCAAGCTCAGCAAATTCCGCGAGCGATTGCTGCCCGGGCGGCGCGGTGATGTCGCGGAACACCTCGTCGAGCCGGCCGCGCTCGACGGAGAAACCGCCGATACGCCAGTCGCGGTTCTCGGCCAATTCGGCGATATCGGCGGTAATCGACACATGGTCGCGCGGCAACACGATGAGGGCGCGGCCCTCCTCCGCGGTTTCGATCGCGGCGATTTCGGGCAGCGCGCCAAGGTCGGCGCGGATCCGCGCCTCGTTCGGCGCGGCGATCTCCAGCCGCACCGCATTGTGGTAGCGCGAGCGCGCCGCCAACTCGGCGGGCGTGCCGTCGGCAAGGATGCGGCCGTGGGCGATGATGATCGCCCGGCTGCACACCGCCTCCACCTCCTCCAAGAGATGCGTCGAGATGATGATCGCCTTCTCCGACTGCATCGCCGCGAGGATGCCGCGCATCTCGTATTTCTGGTTGGGGTCGAGCCCGTCGGTCGGCTCGTCGAGGATCACCACCGGGGGGTCGTGGATCAGCGCCTGCGCCACCCCGACACGGCGGCGAAACCCCTTCGACAGCGTCTCGATGCGCTGCTCATAGACCTCACCCAGATGCACCAGCTCGACGATGTGGTTGATGCGCGCCGTCGCCTCCTCGCCGCGAAAGCCGCGGATATGCGCCACGAAGCGCAGGAAGTCGGCGACATTCATATCCGGGTAGGCCGGTGCCCCTTCGGGCAGATAGCCAAAGCTGCGCTTGGCGGCGAGCGGCGCGTCGGCGATGTCGTGGCCGCAGATCACCGCCGTGCCGCGATCGGGCGCGAGAAAGCCGGTGGCCATTTTCATCGTCGTCGACTTGCCGGCGCCGTTGGGGCCGAGAAAACCCAGCACCTCACCTCGCGCAACCGTGAACGAGACGTCGTCGACCGCCACCAAAGGGCCGAAATTCTTGTAGAGATTGCGGATTTCGAGCATTTCCACCACAGCGCGGCTTTAGGAGCCGGTTTCGCAGCATCGTTGCCGCCATGATAGCAAGCGTGTGCCCGATCCGATACCGACGCTCCGAACCCCGTGGGCCGTGGCGATGATCCGCCGCATCCGCCTCGCCGCCGGGCTCGTGATGCTCGCCTACGTCACGATGCACTTGCTCAACCACGCGCTGGGCCTCGTGTCGATCCCGGCGATGGGCTGGGCGCTCGCCCGGGTGGTGTTTCCAGTCTGGTCGTTTCCGCCGATGCGCGTCGCGCTCTATGGAAGCTTCGCGGTGCATTATTCGCTGGCGGTGTGGGCGCTGTGGGAGCGTCAGACGTTAAGGCTGCGCGGCGGCGAGTATTTGCAGCTGGTGCTCGGCTTCTCGCTGCCGATGCTCCTTGCTTCGCATGTCGTCGGCACGCGCGTCGCGGACAGTTTCTTCGGCACTTACGATCTGTTCTACGAGCACGTTCTCTACAACTACTTTGTCGCGACACCCTTCAGGGGCTACCTGCAGCTGGCGACACTCGTCGTTGCCTGGACGCACGGCATGCTGGGGCTGCATTACTGGCTGCGCATCCGGCCATGGTACGCGCGCTGGCGCGACTGCGCGCTGACCGCCGCGGTGCTGATCCCGGTGCTGTCGCTGCTCGGCACGATCGAGGCCGGTCGCCAGATCGCCGCGCTGGCCGCAGACCCAGGGTGGCAAACGCAAGCCTTCGCGAAGATGATTCTGCCGACGCCGCAAACCGCCGTCACGCTCGAACGGATCACCGACGGGCTGGTGTGGTTTTTTGGGCTCGCGGTCGCGGCGGTGCTGCTCGCCCGCCTCGCTCGACGCGCATGGCGGCGGCGCCATGGCGTCATCCGGATTACCTATCCGAACGGCCGGTACATCGATGTCGTGCGCGGCACCAGCGTGCTCGAGGCGAGCAGCTCGCGCGCATCCCGCACGCCTCGATCTGCGGCGGGCGCGGCCGCTGCTCGACTTGCCGCGTGCGGGTGCGCGCCGCCTATCCCGGCCTAGCGCCACCGAGCGACGACGAGCGACGCGTGCTCGCCCGCATCGCCGCGACGCCCAATGTGCGGCTTGCCTGCCAGCTGCGGCCTCATGTCGAGGTGCAGGTGACGCCGCTGCTGCCGCCGCTGGCGCAGGCTCACGATGCGCTGACGCGGGTCGATGTCGCGCAGGGCAGCGAGCGCGAAATCGCCGTCATGTTCGCCGACATACGCGGCTTTACCGCACTCTCCGAGGGGCGGCTGCCCTATGACGTGGTGTTCATCCTCAACCGCTATTTCGCGGCCATGGGCCGCGCGGTCGAGAGCGCCGGCGGGCGGGTCGACAAGTTCGTCGGCGACGGGGTGATGGCGCTGTTCGGCGTCGAGGAAGACTCCGCGTCCGGCTGTCGCGCGGCGCTCGCCGCGGCACGGCTGATGTCGGAGCGGCTTGTCGAGCTCAACGAGTCGCTGAGCACCGAGCTGAGCGAGCCGCTGCGTATCGGCATCGGGCTTCACGCCGGGCCAGCAATCGTCGGCGAGATGGGCTATGGCGACGCGAGCGCGATCACCGCGATCGGCGATTCGGTCAACACCGCCAGCCGGCTTGAGGCACTGACCAAGGAATACGCGGCCGAGCTTGTCGTCTCGATGGAGGTAGTCACACTTGCCGGGCTCGACCTGCCCGGCGGGCGCCGCGACGATATCGACATCCGCGGGAGGCGGGAGAGGCTCGCGATCGCGGTGTTCGAGAGCGCCCGCGAGCTGCCAGGAATGACGGCCGAAGTCCCTCTCTCAACCGTGAGAGAGGGGCTTGCTTCAGCCCAGTAACTTCTCGATCTCTTGCGTGATCGCCTTGTCGCGTGGGCCGACAGAGGACGGCCACGCGCCCGCAAGCTCGCCATCCGGCCCGACCAGATATTTGTGGAAGTTCCAGCGCGGCGCGGCGCCTTCGCCGAGCGTCTTGGCGATCCAGGCGTAGAACGGGTGGGCGCCGCCGCCGATCACCCGGTACTTCTCGGTCAATGGAAAATCGACGGCGTAATTGGTTTCGCAGAAGCTTTTGATCTCGCTGGCCGCGCCGGGTTCCTGCGCGCCGAAATCGTTGCTCGGCACACCCAGCACGATAAGCCCTTTATCGCGGTATTCTTTCCACAGCGCTTCGAGGTCGCGGTATTGCGGCGTGTACCCGCAAAAGGACGCGGTATTGACCACCAGCACCGGGTGGCCCGCCCAGGCGGACAGCGACAGTGTACCGCCATCGATCCCGTTAAATGCGAAATCATGGGCATTCTCAGACATCCGACCCTCCCCCGATTCCCGATCGTCGCGCGCACCATAGCGCGAATTGCCGCCGGGCACAGGCGGCGGCGAGCGGCCACGCCATTAGCCGTTGCGCCGAACCGGCGTTTTAACCGAGACTGCGCGCAATCGCGGGCGGAGCACAAACGGGGATGCTGATCGGGTTTTTGCTCAAGGGTCTGCTGGTCGGCATTGTCATCGCCGTACCGGTCGGCCCGGTCGGCATCCTCTGCATTCGCCGCACGATCCTCGATGGCCGGCTCGCCGGCCTGTTTTCCGGGTTAGGCGCGGCGTCGGCGGATTCGCTGTTCGGCATCGTCGCCGGCTTCGGGCTGACGGTGATCTCGGATTCACTGTTCTACTATCAGGATTTGCTGCGCATCGGCGGGGCGGCATTTCTGCTTTATGTCGGGATCAGCTCGCTGATGGCCGACCCGATCGCGCGCCGCCGGTCGGATGACGACCCGCAGGGCCTCTTCGGCGATTTCGCCTCGACCTTTGTGCTGACCATTACCAACCCGGTGACGATCCTGTCGTTTCTCGCGATTTTCGGCGCGATCGGCTTCACCGGCGAGCAGGCGACCATGGAACACGCCGCGATCCTCGTCGCCGGTGTGTGGTGCGGCTCGTTCCTGTGGTGGATCGGGCTGATCGCCGCCTCGGGTTTTTTGCGCCTGTCGTTTCAGCGCCAGCATTTGGTGTGGATCAGCCGCGGCTCGGGCGGCATCCTGGTTTTCGCCGGGGTCATGCTAATCGGCAGCCTCTTGCTGGAGCACGGCTGGATCTGAACCATGGTCTATCTGCCACCGCATTTCACCGAGACCGACGAAAAGGTGCTGCTCGCGCATATCGAGCGGCACGATTTCGGGCTGCTGGTCACCAAGGGCAGCGAGCTGATCGCGAGCCAGGTGCCGTTTCTCGTCGAGCGGCGCGACGGCAAACTCTTCCTGATGGGCCACCTGGCGCTGCCCAACCCGCAATGCGCCGACCTCGCGGCGGGGGGCGAGGCGCTGGTGATTTTCACAGGGCCGCACGCCTATATCTCGCCGTCCTGGTACGGCGCGCAGCCGGCGGTGCCGACCTGGAACTACGCCAGCGTCCACGTCTACGGCGCGGCGCGCGCGATCCGCGACAAGAACTGGCTCAACGACCTGCTACGCCGCCTCTCCGAGCGCCACGAGGCGCGCGAGGCGAACCCATGGCGCATGCAGGATCAGCCCGCCGCATTTCTCGACGGCATGATGAACGGCATCATGGGGTTCGAGATCGCGATCACCCGGCTCGACGGCAAGTTCAAGCTCAGCCAGAACCGCCCCGCCACCGACCGGCCGCACATCATCGCCGCGCTCAAAGCGCGCGACGACGCGGATTCGCATGGCGTCGCGCGGCTGATGAAAGAGCGGGAAGCCAACTAGCCGGCGAGGGTAGGCCACACCGGCTTGGCAACCGCCATGTTGTCCGGGGAAACCGTAACCGGCTTGCCGTCCTGCCATTGCACGATGACGAGCTGCGCGTCGACGCGGCGGCCCTTATCGTCGAATTTGAGGTGGCTGCCGGGGAAGAACTTCGCCGGCCCATCGGTGATGTCCATCGTGCGGATCGCGTCGGCGACCTTGGCTTTGTCGGCGGCGCCAGCCTTGTTGAGCGCCCAGGCGAAAATCTGCACATGGGCGTAGGCGAAAATCTCGTTGTGGCCGAACCATGGGTTGCCGCTGCGCTTGATGTAGCGCTGCGACAGATCTTCGACCGCCTTGCCCGGCCAATTCGCCAGGCCCACCAGCACGTCCTGAAGAATGTCCTTGCCGGTGGTCTTTAGCAGCTCCGGCACCACCCAGTGTCCGCCATTGCCGATCAGCGGCAGCTTGGTGGCCGGCATGCCGTACTGGGTGAAGGCGTCGATCAGGATCTTGTCGTCGCCGTCATTGGTCGATTGCAGCATCACGAAATCGGGCTTGGCGCTGCGCGCCGGCTGGACCAGCGCGGTCGCGTCCGACAGCGGCGGGGTGTAGACCTGATTGATGACCGCGGTGAGGTGCTCGTCCTTCAGCACGTGGTCATTGATCGGCTTCATAAAGCTGACCGATGCCGCGGTGTTGTCGCCGATCAGCGCGACCTTGGTCGGCGTCTTGCCGGTCGCCGCCTTGGCCAGCTTCATCACGTAGGGCACGATCTGCTCGGCCTGGGTATTGGCGGTCGGCGAGGTCTGGAAGACGTATTTGAAGCCGCGATTGGTGATCGCGTCGGAGTAGGAGAGCGTCAGCCAGGGCAGCTCGGCGCGCTCGCTGATCTCGGTCGCCGCGAGGGTGAAGGTCGACAGCCAGCAGCCGAAACCGCCGATGAGGTTCGGATTGTCCGACACCATGCGCTGCGCCGCGTCCTTCGCGGTCTCGGCGGTGGTGCCGGTATCGATCGCGAGCAACTTCAGCTTGGCACCGCCCAGCGACTTGATGCCGCCGGCGCTGTTGATGTCGTCGATCGCCATCTCGGCGCCGGCCTTTTCGAGGATGCCCTGCTCGGCCCACGGGCCGGACAGCGGCACCAGCATCGCGATCGGGATTTCGTCGGCCGCCGCCGCGAAACGCGGCCGCGCCACCGCCGCCGCGCCAAGCAGCCCCAACGCCGTGCGCCGTCCGATCTTCTGTGTCATGTGCGTTCCCCTATAGATTACGAATGTGCCGCTACATTTCTTCGCTGATGCCGAGATAAGACCGCCGGACGCGGTCATCCGCAAGCAAGGTCTGATACGGTCCGTCCAGCACGACCCGGCCGGTCTCGAGCACATAGCCGTGGTCGGCCAGTTCGAGCGCTTCGGCGACGCGTTGCTCGACCAGCAGGATCGCGACGCCGTCCTCGCGGTGGATTTGCGCGATGCGCTCGAAGATCGTCTCGGTCACCGCCGGCGCGAGACCCATCGACGGTTCGTCGAGCATCAACAGGCGCGGCGCGCAGGCAAGGCCGCGGCCGATCGCCAGCATCTGCTGCTCGCCGCCGGATAGCGTGCCGGCGAGCTGACGCGCGCGCTCGGCGAGGATCGGGAACAGCGTGTGGATGCGGTCAAGCGTATGCGCCCAGCGCTCGCGCCCGGAGCGCGGATAGGCGCCCATCTCCAGATTTTCGCGCACGGTCAAGGTACGAAAGACCTGGCGGCCTTCCGGCACATGCGCAATGCCGAGATGCGCCCGCGCCGCCGCCGGCCGCGCGAGTAGCGGCGCGCCGTTCCAGCGCACCTCACCCGATGCCGGCGCGACAATGCCGCAGATCGCCTTGAAGAGCGTCGTTTTGCCGGCGCCGTTCGGCCCGACCACGGTGACGAACCGGCCTCCCTCGACGCTCAGCGACACGCTCTGCAGCGCCTGCAGGCCGCCGTAGGACACCGACAGATCGCGCACTTCAAGCATCGAGACGCGCCGTGCGGTGCTGAGCGAGGAATTTGGTGCCGAGATAGGCCTCGATGACCGCGCGATCCTCGACAACTTGCTGCGGCGGCCCCTCGGCCAGCACCGCGCCATGGTCGAGTACGAGGAACCGGTCGGCGAGGCGCAGCATCGCGTGCATCGTGTGCTCGATGATGACGATGGTCATGCCCGCGGCGCGCAGCTCGCGCAGAACGGCGAGCAGCTCGTCGCATTCCTCGCGCCCAAGCCCGGCGAGCGTCTCGTCAAGCAGCAGGAGACGCGGCTTTCCGGCCAGCGCACGGGCCAGCTCCATGAGGCGCAGCTCCTTGTTGGTCAGCTCGCCGGCGGGGCGCGACGCGCGGTCGACCAGGCCGACCCCTTCGAGCGCGGCCTCGGCCGCGGCGGCCGCCGGGTGGTCGCCGAGCCCGGCTCCGTAGCTGCCGACAATGACATTGTCGAGCAGCGACAGGCGCGAAAAGCTGCGCACGACCTGAAATGTGCGGCCGACGCCAAGTCGCTGGATCTGGTGCACCTTGCGGCCACGCAGCTCGTGACCGTCGAAGCGGGCGGAGCCGGCATCGGCCGGTAGCACGCCGTTCAAAAGGTTGAACAGCGTCGTCTTGCCGGCGCCGTTGGGGCCGATGATGCCGAGGATCTCGCCGCCGGCGACGCTGAAGCCGACATTCTGGACTGCGCGGAGACCGCCGAACGATTTCGACAGGCCGCTGACCTCGAGCATCGTGCCGGGCTTGACCGAGACGGCGAGCGAAGAAGCGCGCTCCTCGATCACCGCAGGCGGCGCCGGCCGCCGCCAGAAGCGGTCGCGCAAGGTCCAGAACAGACCCTCGGGCGCCGCGAGCATGATGCCGATGATGGCGCCGCCGTAGACCACGCCTTGGATGCCCGGGACGATGTCGCCCAGCTTGGCGTTCAGCGTCTCGGCGAGCGGGATCAGGATCGCCGAGCCGATCACCGGCCCCCACACCGTGGCCACGCCGCCGAACAAGGTCACCACCAGCGCCTGCGCCGAGACGATGACGCCGAACACCGAGTCCGGCGTCACCACCAGCAGCACGCAGGCGTAGAGCGCACCCGCCGCCGCCGAGATCGCGCCGCTCGCCATCAGCGCCAGCATCTTCCAGCGCCACGTGTCGAGACCCGCAGCCTCGGCGGCCAACTCGTTCTGCTTGATCGCCAGCAGAGCGAGGCCGAAACGGCTGTTCTCGACCAGCATCCCGGCGAGCATCGTCAAGACGAAGAGGCCCATCGCCACGAGCGTCGAATAGAACGGGTTGGCGAATTGCAGGTACAGCGCCGGATGCTCGCGATGCATCGGTAGCGGTATTTCCTGAAAGCCGAGATATTGCAGCACGTAGAGCATCGCCAGCGGATAGGCGAGCATCGACAGCGCGAAATAATGGCCGCGCAGGCGGAAAGTCGGCAGCCCAATCAGCACCGCGGCGACGCAACCGATCGCCATCCCGAGCGGGATGCCGAGCCACGGCGTCAGATGCCAATAAACCAGCGTCAGCGTGACCGTGTAGGCGCCGATGCCGAAGAACGAGGCGTGGCCGAACGACACCAGCCCGCTCATCCCGGAGAACAGGTTCCAGCCGAGACCCAAGATGGCCCAGATCGGCACCAAAGTGAGGATCAGCTGGTAGTAGCTGTTGTGCACCAGCGAGGCGAACAGCAGATAAAGGATGCTGACGATCGCCAGTGCGATCGCGTCCCGCCGCAGCCGCGCGGCGCCGCCTACGCGCACGGCGCCGCCCTCACGCGCGCTCCGCCGAGCGGCCGAAGAGCCCCTGCGGCCGCAACCCGACGATCAGCAGAAAGACGACGAAGATCGCCGCGTTCTGCAGCTGCGGCGACAACACCAGCGCCGAAACCTGCTGCACGAAGCCGACCAGCAGGCCGCCCCAGAAGGCGCCGAGGATGCTGCCCATTCCGCCGAGCACGACGCCCGAATACATGATGATGACGTAGTCGAGCCCGACAAATGGCGTGAACGACAGATAGGTCGCCATCAGCCCGCCGGCGATCGCGGTGATCGCGGAGCCGAGGCCGAAGGCAATGCCGTACGCGCGGTCGACATCGATCCCCATGTAGGTCGCGGCGATCGGATTGTCGGCGGCGGCGCGCAGCGCCTTGCCGAGCCGCGTGCGCTCCATGACGAGCCACAGGGTCACGGCGATGAGGATCGCCACGACGCAAGCGTAGACCCGCGCCTGGTTGAGAAACAGCATCGTATCGCCGGCGAACGGCCCGATGACAAAGGCCTTGGCGGAAAGCGGGGTGCGCACGCTTTGCGGCGTCGATCCGAACAGGATGAGGCCGCCATCCTGGAGGATCAGCGAAATGCCGAGCGTCACGATCAGCTGGCCGAACCCGCCCTGATCGAGCCGCGACGCGGTCGAGAGGCCGGAGACGTGCCGCAATAAAAATCGGTGCAGCAGCGCGCCGCCGCCGAACAGCACCGGGCCGGCGATCAGCGCCGCGACGAACGGCGCGGCGTAGGGCCCCAGAAAACCGATCGCGGCAAAGCCGCCGACCAGGTAGAGGCTGACGTACATCCCGAGCATCAAGAGCTCGCCCTGGGCGAAGTTCACGACATTCATGATGCCGAAGATCAACCCGAGGCCGATGCACATCAGCCCGTAGAGGCAGCCGATGATGAGCCCGGCGGCCACCGCGTTCAGAACATTCTCGAGCAAGCCGCCCGTCTCCTCGCCCCTGGGCGGCCGGTGCCGACGCGTCGCCGGCTAGGTGCTGTTTTTCGCCCAATCCGGGCGCAAGTTAGGCGGTCGCCGAAAGGCGCGCAATGGCTGCGACGGCATGCCCCACAGGCTATTTTCGGGCGTCGCCGCGCAGGATCGACCGCGCCGTGTCTCGACCGATCGCGAACGCCGCCTCACACGTCCCGATATCCGGTCCGACATGAAACGCCTCGCCGGAAAAGAAGATCGCGCTGCTGTCGGGCTCGGTGAGCGCCCGTTGCGCGGCGCGGGTCCGCGGCGTCGCGTAGGAATAGGCGCCACGCGCGAACGGGTCATTGCCCCAGTTGACGGCTCGCGCGGCGACAAGCTCGCCGCGCAGCTGCTCCACCGGGAGGGCGAAGATCTGCGCGAGCGAGGAAAGTCCCATGTCGACGAGTTCGGCCTCGCTCAGGGCCGAGACGCGGTCGGCCTTGGGGCCGGCGTACCACCCGGTCAGCACCGGATGCGTTGTCGGCGATTGCGTCCACCAGGTCGGCACCGGCGCGTCGGACAGCAGGAACGACAGATTGGAGAGGTCGTGATTGCCCGCCTTCGCCCACCAGCGGGTCGCGAAGCGGAACAGCAGCTTCACGACATTGCCGTAGCCGATATCGGCGACGGCGCGCGCGGCCCGCTCGTGCGCCGCCGGCGGCAGGGCGATTTGCATCAGCAGCGGCAGCGGCACGGTCAGGATCACACCATCGGCGGCGAGCATAACGCCATCGCGGCAGCGCACCGAAAGGCCGGCTTGGGTTTCCTCGATCGCGGTCACTTGGGCGCCGAGATGGAGCGCCGCACCATGCTTCGCTGTGTCGGCCGCGAGGTAATCGATCAGCGCGCCGTAACCCTCGGCGATGCGGCCGTGCTGTCCTTCCGGCGCCGTCCATTCCTCGCGCAGCGCCATGGTGCTGGCGCGATGCGGGTCGGCGGCATCGTAGCCCTCGACGGTGCGGGTAATCCGCCTTCGCAGCTCATCATAGCGCGGATCGGCGAACCGCGTCGCCAGGAACTCCGCGATCGGCAGATCGACCGTCACCTCGTCCAGCGCCCGATAGAACTCTGCCGCATGAGGCGTCGCCGGGTCGGACGGCGACCACACGCCATTGCGGACAGCCCAACGCGTGCCGCCGCGCGAGCGCAGCG
Organism: uncultured Alphaproteobacteria bacterium; assembly: GCA_963712835.1. Classification (GTDB taxonomy): domain Bacteria; phylum Pseudomonadota; class Alphaproteobacteria; order ATCC43930; family CGMCC-115725; genus DATARH01. The sequence continues at coordinate 176,731 of CAVQJJ010000011.1, forward strand.
ACAGCCCCGCCTTTTTTATCAGGGCACGGGTCACCGGCGCGGCGCCATGAATGAACTCAGGCCCGGCCTCGGCGGGATAGCCGAACTCCTCCGCCGGCAGCGGCCAGATACGGCCGCCGCAGCGATCGCGCGCTTCGAGGATCGTCACTTTCCTGCCGGCGCGCGCCAACTCGCGCGCCGCCACGAGCCCAGAAGCGCCGGCCCCGACGACGACAATGTGGTTCCGATGCGAAGATGCCATGGCTGAGCCTTGCCGAACTCGACGCGACTTGCCAAGCTTCACTTGAGGCGGCCGGCACAGATCGGTTGCAACCGGGCGATCCGGCGATGCCGCCGCCACCCAACAGAGGGGCGCGACCCATGGCAGGCAACGGTGTAAGCGAGCATTACCTTTATCTCGGCCTGGCGGGCGAAACCGGCACCGGCCGGGTGGTGCATTCGGGGCTGTTTCGGCTGGCCGACGGCAGCAACGAGTGGGAAGCGCTCAGCCGTGACCTGCCCGAAGCGCCGACGGTGCGTGCGCTGGCGGTGCACCCGCAAAAGCCCGAGATCGTCTATGCCGGCACGCAACATGGCCCCTATCGCAGCGCCGACCGCGGCAATCATTGGGAGAAGGTCGAGCTGCCCGATCACGGACTGCCGGTGTGGTCGATCCTGTTCCACCCGCACAATCCCGACGTAATCCTGATCGGTTGCGAGAACAGCGAAATCTATCGCAGCGACGATGCCGGCGAGCACTGGACACGGCTGCCGGTCAGCGTGCGCTTTCCCGACATCACCACCGCGCCCGGCGCCAACCCGGCAAAGCGGGTGTTGATGCTCGACGCCAGCGCCAGCGAGCCCGACCACCTTTACGGCGCGGTCGAGGTCGGCGGCACGATCCGCTCGACCGACGGCGGCGAGCACTGGGAAAACCTCAGCCACGGCATGTACATCAACGACGACATGGTCGACATGCACGGCGTGCTGGCGAGCCGCTGGCGGCCGGGCACGGTATTCAGCATCGCTCGCGCCGGGTTGTTCCGGAGCGCCGACGGCGGTGACCATTGGAGCCACGTCCCGCTCGAGCCGCTCAACGTCAAGGGCCAGATCTATTGCCGCGACATCCGCGAGGTTCCGGGCAACCCGCGGCATTTGTGGCTCGCGGCGGGGTCGGGGTTCATCAGCGATCTCGGCATCCTGCTGCACAGCCGCGACGGCGGCGATAGCTGGACGCAGGTCGATCTCGGCGCGCCGGTGCCGCACACGATGTTCAAGGTCGCGTTCGATGAGCGCCAGCCCACCCGCATGTCGTGCGCCACCAATGGCGGCGAGGTATGGACCAGCCTCGACGCCGGCGAGACCTGGACGCCGCAGCCCCCACCGCCCGGCGGCACGCAGGTCTACGCACTGGCCCGCGGCTGAAGCGTCGCTGGCCGCGCCTCTCATCGTCTTTCCCGCGCAAGCGGCAACCCCGGGGCAAGCGACTGAACGATCGCCCCTGGCCCCCCCTTCCGCGGGGAAACGAGACGGTCTGATTTAGGCGGCTTACTGATTCGCTCGCTTAGGAGATGGAAAATGCCCGACACACCAACCTTTGGCCGCTTCACCGAGCTGCCGCTCGACCGGATGACGCCGGAGCAACAGGAGGCCTACCGCTTCGCTGTCGAGACCCGCGGGCCGCTCGGCGGGCCCAACAAGATCTGGGTCTACAACCCTACGCTAGCGAAGGTCGCGGCGCCGTTCGGCGGCCATTTTCACGCCGGCCACTATTCGCTCAGCGAACGCGAGCGCGAGATCGCGGTGATCATCATCAACAGCAAATGGCGCTCGGCCTACCCGACCGCGGCGCACGAGCGGCGCGGCAAGGAAATGGGTCTGCCGGCGGACAAGGTCGAGGCGCTCCTCTCCGGGCTCGAGACCTCGTTCGACGACAAGCGCGAACAGGTGGTCTATGAGATGGCGAAGTGCCTCAGCGAGTCGCGTTGGGTATCGAAAGGCCTCTACGACCGTGCCGTCGAAGCGCTCGGCCATGTCGGCATCACCGACGTCATCTGCCTGATGGGCCACTACACCAGCGTGTCGATGACGCTCGCCTTTTACGATGTCCCGGCCGGCGCGTCGGGTCTGGCGCGCTGAAACGCCGGGCTAGGCTTTACTTTGGCGACCAGCCATAAGCCTTGGCGGTGGCGCCGCCCATCAGCATCGCCCGCTCGCTGTCGCTGAGGCGGTCGGTCATGCGGAACGGCTCGACGGCCTGCTCGTAATTGACGACCGCGAAGGCGCGCGTCCAGTCGGTGCCCCACAGGCAGCGCTCGAAGCCCCAGGCGTCGAACACGCGGGCCAGCGGGTCCCAGATGTCGGGGAACGGAAACGGCTGCTTCGACAGCGTGCAGGCGCCGCTGACCTTGATGACCGCGTTGGGGCGCTTGGCGAGCGCCACGATCTTCGGAAGGTCTTTCCAGGGCTCCGGCGGCGCGGGTGGGACGCGCGGCTGCAGAAGGCCGAGATGGTCGACGATGAACCGCGTCTCGGGATGGCGGTCGATCAGCGCGGTGCCCGCGTCGACATTGTCCCAGAACAGCACGTTGACCGGAAAATCGTGGCGCACGGCCGAGCGGCAAATCCGGTCGAGGCCGGGATCGTCCGGCGCGCGGCCCGCCTCGCGCGTCAACATGATGCGGATGCCGACCGTGCCCGGAATCTTCTTCCACTCGGCGATGACATCGTCGAGCGCCGGTTCGTCAGGGTTGACCGGCTTGACGATGCCGAACTTGCCGGGATGGGCGCGCTGCACCTCGACCGCGTAGCTGGCGTCGTACTGGTACATCGAAAAGGCGGAGATAAAGATCGCGCCGTCGACCCCGACCTTGTCCATCGCCGCCACCATCTCGTCGCCAGTGACGTGATCGGGCCAGTTCGGCACGCTGTGCCAGGGCCGTTTCGGCGTATTGGCCTCGTAGACATGGACCTGGGAATCGATGATCGGCATCGGGAGATCTCCGCTGTGCTAGGCGAGTGTGGCCGCCACCGCAGGGGCATGTCCAGAGTCCGCGGCTACTCCGCAGCGTTGCGGCGGGCGGCGTGCCAGTCGGCGGCGCGCGGGCGGGCCAAGCCGAGATTGTCGCGCAAGGTCGGTCCTTCGTAATCCTCGTGGAAGAGGCCACGGCGCTGCAACTCCGGCACCAGGAGACGCACGACGTCGTCATAGGCGCCGGGCATGCTCGTGGCGGCGAGCACGAAACCGTCGCAAGCCGGGGCGGAAAACCATTCCTCCAGCTGGTCGGCAACCTGCTTCGGATTGCCGACGAACATCGGGTGCTCCTTGACCGTGCCGCGGCCCGAGATGGTGATGAAATCGCGCACCGTCGGGTTCTTCTTGCCGGAATGGCGAATGACGCGGTCGCGAAAACCCTGGAAGGAAAGCTCGGCCAGTTCCGCGTCGGAAAACGGTTCGTCGAGCGGCTTCTTGGCAAAATCGTAGTTGAGCACCTCGGAGAGCAGCACCAGCGCGTCGATGTCGCGCGCCGTCGCCTCGATGATCGCGCGCTTGTCCTCAGCCGCCGCCGGGCTTTCGCCGACGCAAACATAACAGGCAGGCGCGATGCGGACGCTCGCCGGGTCGCGGCCCGCGGCGGCGACCGCTTCCTTGAACGCGGCGTATTCGCGCATGCCGTCGGCGAGGCTGTGGAAGATCACGAACACCAGGTCGGCCCATTTCGCCGCGAAAGCCTGGCCGCGGCCCGATTGCCCCGCCTGAATCAGCACCGGCTGCCCCTGCGGCGAGCGCGGCACGCTGAACGGCCCGCGCGACTGGAAATACCGCCCGGCATGGTCGAGCCGATGCACCTTCGCCGGGTCGGCGAAGCGGCCGGTCGCCTTGTCGAGAATCAGCGCGTCGTCTTCCCAGGTGTTCCAGTGGCCGAGCACGACCTCCATGAACTCGTCGGCACGGTCGTAACGCGCGTCATGCGACATGTGCTCGTGGCTGCCGAAATTCTTGGCCTCGCCGCTGTTGAGCGAGGTGACGATGTTCCACGCGGCGCGGCCCTTCAGCATCAAATCCATCGTCGCGAAGACGCGGGCGATGTGGAACGGCTCGTAATAGGTTGTGGAATAGGTGGCGCCGAGCCCCAGGCGCTGCGTCACCATGCCCATGGCCATGAGGATCGTGCAGGGATCCATCTTGACCGCGCGCACGCCGGCGGCGACCGCCTGCGCATGATCGCCGGTATAGATGTCGGGCAGCGCCAGACGGTCATCGAAAAACGCCATCTGGATCTTGCCGTCTTCCAGCGTGCGAGCGATGCGCTGGTAATATTCCGGCGTCAGGAAATCGAGCATCGTCGACGGATGGCGCCACGACCCCGGCAGGTTCGAGCAGTTCTGCGCCTGCAGGAAGGCGACCAGCGTCATCATCCGGTTCTGCGCGGCCATGCCAACTTTCTCCAATGCTCGGGCGCCGCGACGGCGCTCAACTTACTTACCAGCCGATCGTCGATCCGCGGAATCACCATCGCCAATGACGCAAGGCTGTGTTTCGCCTTGCTCAAACCGCCCGATCGTCAGTCTAGCTTACGATTGCCCCGAAATTGCTGATAGGGAAAGAGAACATGCCGGACACGCTCATGCGGGCCGATCAGTCCGCCCGCACCGAAGCCGCCGAATACGACGCGATTGTCATCGGCGCCGGCATTTCCGGCATGTACATGCTCTATCGCCTGCGCGAATTGGGCATGACGACGCGGGTGTTCGAAGCCGGCACGAATGTCGGCGGCACGTGGTACTGGAACCGCTATCCTGGCGCGCGCTTCGATTCCGAAAGCTGGACCTACGGATATTCCTTTTCCAAGGAGCTGATGGCCGAGTGGGATTGGAAGGAGCATTTCTCCCCCCAGCCCGACACGCTGGAATACCTGAATTACGTCGCCGACAAGTTCGACCTGCGCCGCGACATGGAGTTCCGCAGCACTGTCACGGCAGCTCATTGGGACGAGGCGGCGAGCCGCTGGACCGTGACGCTGGAAAGCGGGCGGCAGGCGACGGCGCGATTCCTGTTCACCGCGATCGGCATCCTTTCGGCCCATACGCTGCCGGCCATTCCGGGCCGGGACAGCTTCAAGGGCCCTGCCTATCACCCGGCGCGGTGGCCGCACACGCCGGTGGACTTCACCGGCAAGCGCGTCGGCATCATCGGCACCGGCGCGACCGCGATCCAGGCAATCCCGGAAATTGCCAAACAGGCGAAGCACCTGACCGTCTTTCAGCGCCGCCCCAACTGGGCGGCGCCCTTGCACAATTCCAAGATCGGCAAGGAGGAGATGGCGGAGATCAAATCCCGGTACGAGGAGATCTATGCGCATTGCGCGACGACGCCGAGCTGGTTCATTCACCAGGCCGACCCGCGCAAGACCCTCGACGTGCCGCCCGAGGAGCGCGAAGCATTCTGGGAGAAACTTTACGGCGAGCCCGGCTTTGGCATCTGGATGGGCAACTTCCGCGACATCCTGACCAGCGAAGAAGCCAATGCCGCGATCACCGCCTACATCGCCAAAAAGATCCGCCAGCGCGTCAAGGATCCGAAAGTGGCGGACAGACTGATCCCCAAGGACCACGGCTTCGGCACGCGCCGGGTGCCGCTCGAAAGCGGGTATTTTGAGGCCTACAACCGCGACAACGTCACGCTGATCGATACCCTCGTGGATGAGCCGATCGAGTGCATCACCCCGCGGGGCATCAAGACCGCGAGGCAGGAACACGAATTCGACATCCTCGTTTACGCCACCGGGTTCGACGGTGTGACCGGCGCCTTCGACCGCATCGACATCCGCGGCGAGAACGGCCTCCGGCTCAAGGACGCGTGGGCCGAAACCCCGCGCACCTATCTCGGCATGCTGGCGGAAGGCTTCCCCAACATGCTGATGGTGCTTGGCCCGCACACGGCGCGCGGCAATATCCCGCAGGCGGTCTCACACAGCGTCGAATTCCAGACGGGCCTGCTGCGCTTCATGCAGCAGCACGGTCACACGCGGGTGGCGACCCGGCCGGAACAGGTCGACGAGTGGACGCGGGTGGTGATCAAGGCGGGCGAAGCGCTGCTGTCGTTCAAGATCGATTCCTGGCAGAACGGTGTCAATCGCAACGTCGAGGGCCGAACCGTCCGCCGGGTTCTCGGCTTCAACGGCAACGGCGCGTACTTTCGTCGCACGACCGACGAGGTCGCCAAAGGCGGCTACCAGGAATTCGCGTTTCGCTAGAGGAGGCCTCGATGCCAGAACCCGAACGCCTTGAGCGCCAGCGGACAGCGCTCATCGCCTACGATGTCTGCCGGCGCGCGCTGACCCCGGCCGATCCCGCTCGGCGCTCGGCGATGCGGCCGGTTCTCGACGCCTGGGTCACGATGATCGCGGCGGCGCGCGCGGCGGGACTGCCGGTCATCTACACGACGCCGGTCAGCCGCGCCGACGGCGCCGATGTCGTCATGCTGCCGACCGACCTTTCGGCGGAGACCGGCGTGCCGCCACTCACCAACGGCATCGAGGGTTCCCCCGAAGCCGGTTTTCCCGACGAGATCGCGCCGCGGCCCGAGGACTATGTGTTCCTCAAGCGCCGACCGAGCGCGTTTTACGGCACCGGTGTCGCCGAGCTCTTACACATGCTGCGGCGCGACACGATCATTATCGGCGGCGGCGCGACCAATCGCGGCGTCGAGACCAGCGTGCGCGAAGCATTCAGCATGGATGTCGCGTCGGTCGTGGTGCGCGAATGCTGTTGGGGCGGCGACCAGGCCGCGCACCAACACAGCCTCGACAAGGCAATGAAGATGTACGCGCGTATTCGCACGCTCGAGCAAGTCGCGGCGATGTTGCACGAATAGGCTCATCGAAATCCACAGGCGAAAAATCACGCGATATCAAAGGGGTGACGACAGATTACCAATCGGTTGCCATCGGCATAGCGGCCGCGACGAACTCAATGCCGCTCCCCATTCGGCTCAAAATGTGGCGGATCGCCTTTGGTTCCACCACACCAGTCTCTGCGTCAAAATGACGCGAGGCGACGTACTAGAGTTATCCAAAGACAACGTTGGCGCGAACCTTAGATCCACGCGTCCGCTTTACTTTCACTATACAGCATTCCACCGGCCGGGAGGGAGTTGCACCTGATCGTCGACAATTATGCGACGCGCAGGCATCCCAAGGTGCGCGCCTGGCCTGAACGACGCCCGAGGTTTCATTTCCACTTCACCCCGACGTCGGCCTCCTGGCTCAACGCCGTCGAGGGCTTCTTCGCCAAACTGACCAAGCAGAGGCTCAAATGCGGCCTCTTCAAGGGCATCGTCCATCTCCAGGCCGCCATCAACCCGCGGTACGGAGACCAGACCCGTCGGCTGACGACGGCGGAGTGATCAGGCCACCACCTCCCGGTACAGCGCGGCGTATTGCCGGGCGGATTGCGCCCAGCTAAAGTCTCGGGTCATCGCCTCGCGCATCATCTGCCGCCAGCTGGTGCGGTTGCGGTATTGGGCCGTGGCCCATTCGATGGTCGCGGCGAGCGCCTCGGCGGTCGCCGGCTCGAACATGAAGCCGGTCGCGGTCTTGTCCTTGAGCCGCGCGGGGGTGGCGTCGACGACGGTATCGGCGAGCCCGCCGGTGCGCCGCACCAACGGCAGGGTGCCGTAGCGCAGCGCATAAAGCTGGGTCAGCCCGCACGGCTCGAAGCGTGATGGAATGACCACGGCATCGGCGCCGGCGATGACGAGGCGAGCCAGCGTCTCGTCATAAGCGATCTCGACCCCGACCGTACCACGCTGCGCCGCGGCCGCCTCGGCAAAGCCGGTTTCGAGATCGCGGTCGCCGCTGCCGAGCAGCGCCAGCTGTCCGCCGGCAGCCGTGAGATCGGGCAGCGCGGCGAGCAGCAGGTCGAGCCCCTTTTGCGGCGTCAGCCGGCTGACCACGCCGAAAATGGGCTCCGCGCCGTCGAACAGATGCAGGCGGCGGCGCAGCTCGGCCTTCGCCGCCGCCTTACCGCGCCCGGCGGTATCGACATCGTAGGGCTGCGGCAGCGCATCGTCATGCGCGGGATCCCACACCGCCGGATCGACGCCGTTGAGGATGCCGGTCAACGCGTCGGCGCGCGTACGCAGCAGGCCGTCAAACCCCTCGCCAAAATCCGCTGTCTGGATTTCCCGCGCGTAGGTCGGGCTGACCGTGGTCAGGCGATCGGCATAAAACAGCCCGGACTTCATGAACGAAATACCGCCGTAAAACTCGACGCCGTCGAGCCCGTAAAAGCCGCCGGGCAGTGACAGTTCGGGGAAAACCCCGGCGGTGAACCAGCCGGTGAAAGCGAGGTTGTGCACGGTATAGACACTGGCAGCGGTCGGGCGGCCAGCCTCGGCTTCGGCCTTAAGGTAGGCGGGCGCAAGGCCGGCATGCCAATCGTGCGCATGGACGATGTCGGGATGCCAATTCGAGTCCGCGCCGCCGGCCAGCTCCGCTGAGACCCAGGCGAGCAGCGCGAAGCGGCGGTGATTGTCGGGCCAATCGCGCCCGTCCGGCCCGCCATAGGGACCGCCGGGCCGGTCGTAGAACGGCGGATGGTCGACAAGATAGGCGGCGATCTTGCTGCCGGGCAGGGTCGCGAGCGCAACGCGCACCCGCTCGGCGGCGAACGGCGTCGCCAGCCGCACCGCGTCGGTCAGATGGAAGGCGTCGAGAAAAGCCGGATAGGCCGGAAGGCAGAGCCGCGCGTCGATGCCCTGGGCGAGCAGCGCCGGCGGCAGCGCCGCCACGACATCGCCGAGCCCGCCGGTCTTGACCCAGGGATACAGCTCCGCCGCGACGTGCAGGACGCGCAGCGTGCGGGAGCGGCGAGCCTGAGCCATTCAGGTCAGTTCTTCGTGCGGTCGACCAGGGCGTTCTGCTTGATCCATGGCATCATCGCGCGCAGGCGCTCACCGACCTTCTCAATGTCGTGCTCGGCGGCGGCGCGGCGCATCGCCTTGAAGCTCGGCTGGCCGGCATTGTTTTCGAGCACCCAGTCGCGCGCGAAACGGCCGGACTGGATGTCGGCGAGGATGCGCTTCATCTCCGCCTTGACCTGGTCGCTGATCACCCGCGAGCCGCGCGTGTAATCGCCGTACTCGGCGGTGTTGGAGATCGAATAGCGCATGTTGGCGATGCCGCCCTCGTAGATCAGGTCGACGATCAGCTTCACCTCGTGCAGGCATTCGAAATAGGCCATTTCGGGTGCGTAGCCGGCCTCGACCAGCGTCTCGTAACCGGCGATAATCAACGAGGTGAGCCCGCCGCACAGCACCGACTGCTCGCCGAATAGATCAGTCTCGCATTCTTCCTTGAAGCTGGTCTCGATAACCCCCGAACGGCCGCCGCCGATCGCCGAGGCATAGCTGAGCGCGATCTCGAGCGCGTTGCCCGACTTGTCCTGGTCGACCGCGACAAGGCACGGCACGCCGCCGCCACGCAGATATTCCGAGCGCACCGTGTGGCCGGGCCCTTTCGGCGCGATCATGAACACATCCATGTCGGGGCGCGCCTCGATGAGGCGGAAATGAATGCTGAGCCCGTGCGCGAAGGCGATCGCGCTGCCCTCGCGCATGTTGGGCTTGAGGTCGCTGTTGTAAAGCGCGGCCTGCAGCTCGTCGGGGGCGAGCACCATCACCACATCGGCCCATTTCGCCGCCTCGGCCGGGGTCATGACCTTGATGCCGGCCGCCTCCGCCTTCTGCGCCGAGGTCGAGCCCGGCCGCAACGCGACGACGACATCCTTGACGCCGCTGTCGCGCAGGTTGTTGGCGTGGGCGTTGCCCTGGCTGCCATAGCCGATGACCGCGACCTTTTTCGCCTTGATCAGGTTCACATCGGCGTCGCGATCGTAATAAACGCGCATGAGACTCTCCTTCGATTCTAACTTCTATAGCGATGCCTCGAGAAAGCGGACGAGCCGCGGCGCGGTGCGCGCGGCAAAGCCGCCCGGCTCCTCGACCGGGTCCGCCGCCCAGAAATGCCCCGCCTCGGGGATGACGATGTTGCGCGCGAAGAACCCCGCCTGCTTCAGCGCGATGAGGAACCGGTCGGACTGCGTCGAAGCGTCGACGATCTCGTCCTCGCGGCCGTAGATCAGCAGGAACTTGGTGCTGTTCTTGTCGATCGTCGCGTAGCTGAGCGGCGAGGCGTCGAAAAACATCTTGCGGTTTTGTGCGGGCGAGCCGCCGAGGAATTTCTCGGTGATCTGGTCGCGCGGCCGGTAGATCTGGTCATGCTCCCATTGCACTGCCATGTCGTAGACGCCGTAAAAGCCGATGCAGGCCTTGACCGCGCACGACACATCCGCGTGGGGGGCGTCGCGGTACTCGCTGGTGAGCAACGGCTCCTCGCCCGCCAGGGCGACGAGCGCCGTCAGGTGTGCGCCGGCGGAATCGCCGATCACGCCGATGCGATCGGGGTCGACGCCGAGGCGCGCGGCGTTGGCGCGGACGAATTGGACGGCCGCTTTGACGTCGTAAGCGGCGCCCGGCCAGCTCCTCGCCCCCGGTTTCATCAGCCGGTATTCGATCGAGAACAGCGCGTAGCCGTGACGTGCGAGGTACGGGCCCCAATGCTGGTAGAGCGATCGGTCGCCGATCTGCCAGCCGCCGCCATGCGCGGCGACCAACACCGGCGCCTTGTCCGCGCCGCGCGGCAGATAAAGGTCGCCAATCAGCTCGACGCCGTCATGGATGGCGTAAAGCAGACCGGGCGTCACCACCACATCGCGTTCGTCTGCCATCGCCGTCTCCCTAGAACCGGCCGTTTCCGCGGGAGATCGCCACCGCGCCGGTGCGCGATACTTCGACTAATCCCAACGGTTCCATGAGGCCGATAAAGGCGTCGAGCTTTTCGGCCGAGCCGGTGATCTCGTAGACGAAGCTCTCGGTCGTGGAATCGACGACGCGGGCGCGAAATACGTCGGCGAGGCGCAGCGACTCGATGCGCGGCTCGCCCTTGCCGGCCACCTTGATCAGCGCCAGCTCGCGCTCGACATAGGGGCCTTCGTCAGTCAGGTCGTGCACCTTGCGAACCGGTACGAGTCGCGAGAGCTGAGCCTTGATCTGCTCGATGATCATGCGCGTGCCCGAGGTCACGACGGTGATGCGCGACAGGTTGTTGTTGGGGTCGACCTCGGCGACAGTGAGGCTGTCGATATTGTAGCCGCGTCCGGAAAAGAGCCCGACGACGCGCGCGAGAATGCCCGGCTCGTTGTCGACGAGCACGGCGATGGTGTGGCGTTCGATGTCAGGCACCCTCACCCTCCCATTGCTGCGCAATGGGTCCCTCCCTCTCCCGTGATACGGGAGAGGGACTAAGGGCGCCGGAGCCAAAACCCCTCTCCCGCACTGCGGGAGAGGGTGCCGAGCGCCATAGGCGCGAGGCGGGTGAGTGAGTCACACCAGCACCATGCCTTCTTCCGACACGGGCTTTTCGGCCTTGTCGGCGGGGCCCAGGAGCATTTCGTTGTGCGCGGCGCCCGAGGGGATCATCGGGAAGCAGTTTTCGAGCTCGTCGACCGCGACATCGAGCACCACCGCGCCCGGCTCCTCGATCATGAAACGGATCGCGTCGTCGAGATCGGCCGGGTTGGTGACGCGCCGCCCCTTGGCGCCGAACGCTTCGGCGAGGCGGACGAAATCGGGCAGCGCCGCGGTGTAGCTTTCCGAATAGCGGCCGCCGTGCAGCAGCTCCTGCCACTGGCGGACCATGCCCATGTACTGGTTGTTGAGGATGAACGCCTTCACCGGCAGGCGGTATTGGCTGATCGTCGACATCTCCTGGATGTTCATCAGGATCGAGGCTTCGCCGGCGACATCGATGACCAACGCGTCGGGATGGGCCACCTGCACGCCAACCGCGGCCGGCAGCCCGTAGCCCATCGTGCCGAGCCCGCCCGAGGTCATCCAATGGTAGGGCGTCTCGAACTTGAAGAATTGCGCCGCCCACATCTGGTGCTGGCCGACCTCGGTGGTGATGTAAGGGTCGCGACCCCGGGTCAGCGCATAGAGGCGTTCCAGCGCGTATTGCGGCTTGATGACGTCCTTGCGGCTCTTGTCGTAGCGCAGGCAATCGCGGCCACGCCACGCTTCGACCTGCTTCCACCATTTCTGGCGTCCGGCAGGCGCGCGCTTCGGGGCGGCCTTGGCCCAACCGGCGAGCAACGCCTCGAGTGCCGCGCCGCAATCGCCGACGATGGGCACGTCGACCCGCACGTTCTTGTTGATCGAGCTGGGGTCGATGTCGATGTGGATCTTCTTCGAGTTGGGCGAGAAGGCGTTGAGCCGCCCAGTCACCCGGTCGTCGAAGCGCGAGCCGATCGCGATCATCACGTCGCAATCGTGCATCGCATTGTTGGCCTCGTATGTGCCGTGCATGCCGACCATGCCGAGGAAATGCGGGTCGCTCGCCGGCAGCGCGCCGAGACCCATCAGGGTCAGGGTGCAGGGCGAGTCGATAAGGCGCACAAACTCGGTGAAGCGCGCGCAGGCCGGGGGCCCGGAATTGATCAGCCCACCGCCGCCATAAACGAGTGGCCGCTCGGCCTTGGCGATGAGCGCCAGCGCCTCGTCGATCCGCGCCGGATCGGGCCGCGTCTGCGGCCGGTAGCTCTTGTGCTCGATCTGCCCGGGCTCGGTATAAGGACCCGAGGCGAACAGCACATCCTTCGGCAGGTCGATCACCACCGGGCCGGGCCGGCCGCTTTTGGCGATGTAGAATGCCTCGTGCATGACCCGCGCGAGGTCGTTTACATCGCGAACCAGGTAATTGTGCTTGGTACAGGGCCGGGTGATGCCGGTGGTGTCGGCTTCCTGGAACGCGTCGTTGCCGATGAGATGCGTCGGCACCTGGCCGGTCAGGCAGACGACCGGCACCGAGTCCATCAGCGCGTCGGTGAGACCGGTCACCGCATTGGTCGCGCCGGGGCCGCTCGTCACCAGCACGACGCCGACCCTGCCGGTCGAGCGGGCGTAACCTTCCGCCGCGTGCACCGCGCCGCCTTCCTGGCGCACCAGCACATGGCGCAGATTGTTCTGCTTGAAGAGGGAGTCGTAGATCGGCAGGACAGCGCCGCCCGGGTAGCCAAAGACGACCTCGACACCCTGATCGACAAGCGACCGGATGACGATATCGGCTCCGCTCAACGACTCGGGCGACATGACCCTCTCCCTAATTGTCCAAAAGACGGGTTGCAGGTTCCACAGAATAGCACGCGCCGGCGAAGGGCCGGCGCGTGCACTGCAACGTACCAGTTATCCCCAGCGGGTCAATAGCAAACCATCAATAAAATGGCGTGAGAGGTGCAAAAAACTTTCCGAATATTGCTCAACGCAAATCAGCTTCGCGTTGAGCTGATGGCGGAACCAGGTGGTCTGGCGCTTGGCGTAGCGCCGCGTGGATTGTTGCGCGGCGGCGATCGCCTCGGGCAGGGTCGCCTCGCCCCGCAGATGAGCGAAAAGCTCGGGCATGCCTACCGCTTTCATCGCCGGCAGGTCTAGCGGGAGGCCGCGCGCGAGTAGCGCTGCCGCCTCAGCGAGCCCGCCGGCATCGATCATCGCCGCGAATCGCGCGTCGCAGGCGGCGTAGAGGGTCGCGCGTGGCGGCGCGAGGAGGATGGTCGCGAAACGATACGGCGAAGGCGCGGCGGGCGCGCGTTGCCACTCGCCGATCGGCTTGCCGGTGGCGCGCACGACTTCGTAAGCGCGAGTGAGACGCGTCTTGTCGCCGGGCGGAAAACGCGCGGCCGAGGCCGGGTCAAGCCGTGCTAGCTCTTGGCGGAACGCAGCGCCCCCGAGCCGGCTGTAAAGCGCGGTCGCGTCGTCGCGGATCGCGGGCGGGAGGTCGGGGATCGCCGCGAGGCCGCCGAGCAGCGCCCGGAGGTAGAGCCCCGTGCCGCCGACCAGGATCGGCAGCCGTCCGGCGGCGAGTGACGCGGCGATCTCGGCAAGCGCCGCCGCGCGCCAGCGCGCGGCCGAACCGCGCTCCGTCGCATCGAGAAAACCGTAAAGCCGGTGCGGCGCCCGAGCTTCTTCCGCCGGGCCGGGCCGCGCGGTCAGGATGCGCAAGTCGCCATAGCATTGCAGCGCGTCGGCATTGATGACCGCACCGCCGTAATGCTCAGCCAGCGCCAGAGCGAGCGCCGATTTACCGCTCGCGGTCGGCCCGGCGACGATGATGACGTCCATACAGCGACTAGCCTCGCCTCGAGGCTTCTGGAATGCCCCGAATGTGCCTTATGCCGCCGCAGGCGCTCACCGAAACCTCGGCGTAAAAATAAGGCTCTTTATCGTTGTCGCTTCGTCGATAAGAAATTTCTACCCTCGCCACGTAAAAACCAAAAATACGAGACCAAACCTCCTCTCGCTCCAAGTCCCAGCGGTACAAAGCACAACATTTTGGATTTTTCGTGTAAAACTCTTCCAACGATGCGTAAGTTATTGGTGAGACGACTGTTGGATCGTTTTGCCACCAATCGAGAGTGCGCCTTACGGCCGCGCCTATTAGCTCTTGATCGCTACAGTACCTAAGCTTCGGATAACAAATTCCTGTAAAATTAAGGATCATCACGCCCAGAAAGATAAAGGAAGCAGCGATGATGATGGATCGTCCCATGAGCTGATATCGGCCTATGAATGTATTTTGACGCCCAAAAAACCCGCAGGGATTATCGCCGACTTCGCGCCAGTGATGCCAAAGAACCAGTGCAACCCGATAGACAGATAATCACTCTGATTGCGGCTCCGGATGCGGAGGAAGCGCTGCGGGCTGCAGTGATCGGGTTGCACGCCTACTGGCTTGGCCCAGGAGCCTGCGAGATCGCGGGCGTCACGGAAGAAGCAGCGCGCGCGGCGATCGCCGACAGACCCATCGACATCATCATTCAGCCGGCGGAGGGGCGGCGCAAGCGGCTGCTCGTCGCCGATCTCGAGTTCGACGATCATCGAGAACGAGATGCTCGAGGAATTGGCCGGTTTCCTCGGGCTGCGCGCGCCGGTCGCCGAGATCACGCGGCGGGCGATGAACGGCGAGATCGACTTTGTCGGCGCGCTCGCGGAGCGGGTCGCGCTGCTGCGCGGGCTGTCCGAAAGCGTGCTCGGCGAGGCCGCGACACGCATCCGGATCATGTCGGGCGCGCGGTCGCTGATCGCGACCTTGCGCCGCGCCGGGGTGACGACGGCGCTGGTCTCAGGCGGGTTCACGGTGTTCGCCGAGCGGGTTGCCGCCGAGCTCGGTTTCGACCGGGTGGTCGCCAACCGGCTCGACATCACGGATGGCAAGCTCACCGGCACGGTGAGCCCGTCCATCGTCACCGGCGCGACCAAGCTTGAGACGCTGGTGTCGCTGGCCGAAAAACTGGGCATCGGGCTCGACGCCACGTTGGCGGTGGGTGACGGGGCCAACGATCTGCCGATGCTGCAGGCGGCGGGGCTCGGAATCGCGTTCCGCGCCAAGCCCGCGGTTGCCGCGGCGTCGCGTCATCGCATTGACCACGCCGATCTGACCGCGCTGCTTTATGCGCAGGGCTACCGGCAGGACGAGATCGCCGCTACTTAGTGCCGAACAGCCGGTCGCCGGCGTCGCCGAGGCCCGGCAGGATGTAGCCGTGCTCAGTGAGGCAGCGGTCGAGCGCCGCCGCGACGATCGTCACGTCGGGGAAGACGCTGTGCACGTGAGCGACCCCTTCGGGCGCGGCGACCAGGCAGACGAACTTCACCGAGCGCGCCCGCAACTCGATCAGCCGCGAGATCGCCGCGACCGCCGAATTGCCGGTCGCCAGCATCGGATCGACGAGGATCGCGTCGCGCTCCGGCAGGTCGTCGGGCAGCTTCAGGTAGTATTCGATCGCCTGCAGCGTGCGCGGGTCGCGGTAGAGGCCGATATGGCCGACCCGCGCCGAGGGCACCAGCTCGAGAATGCCATCGAGCAACCCGTTGCCCGCGCGCAGGATCGATACCAGGCATAATTTCTTGCCGGCGAGCACCGGCAGCCGCGCCGTTTCGAGCGGCGTCTCGATCTCGGTTTCCTCGAGCGGCAGCTCGCGCGTCGCCTCATAGCCGAGCAACAGCCCCACCTCGCGCATCAGCTGGCGGAACGCGCCGGTCGGCGTGTCGTGCGCGCGCATCAGCGACAATTTGTGCTGGACTAGCGGGTGATCGACAATACGGAGATCGGGCATGGGTTTGCTCTGCTGGGTGTCCGTTTTAGCGTCCTTCGAGACGGCTGCTTTGCAGCCTCCTCAGGATGACGGCTTTCTTTATGCCATCCGCAAACCGCCGTCATCATGAGGAGCGCTCGAAGAGCGCGTCTCGAAAAACGCACGATCGCTTTGCAGTTTCAAGACAAGCACTAGAACAGCGTCCCGTCGCTGGCGATCGTCAGCGGCGGCGAGCCGTCCGCTCGCCGCGGCAGTGCGGCGACGCGGCCGGCTTCCCAACTGCCGCCTTCGAGCACGCAGGCGAGCGGGAACTCGGCGAGGTTTTTGCCGAGAAGGGTGCGAACCCGCGCGGCAAGCCGGTCGAGCAGGATAACCGTCAAGGCGCGCCACTCGACCACCGCCTCGTCCTGCGGGTCGAGCGTGCGCTGCGTGAGCGAGGGGTCGCGCGGCTCGATGACGCCGAGATCGAGAAACAAGCCGCCATTGCGGTATTCAGCGAGGCCGGTCAGGCCGTCGAGATCGGAGACGGCGACGCCGGAATCCTGCAACGGCTCGACCAGCGAATAGGCAAGCCATTGCGACAGCTTGTGGAACGGCACCAAGCCGTCGCCCGGCACCGCGCGGTGCCGCCCGCAATCACCGAGCGGCCGGCCCGGCCAGATCGGCCCCAGCGCAATGAGCAGGGCGCGAAGTATCTCCGCGGCCGCGATCGCGCCGCCCTGCGCCCGCCAATGGTCGAAGAGATGGCCAAGCCGCGCCGGGCGGCCGAACACCGCCGGGTTGTCTCGCGCGACCTCGCCGAGCCGGCGCAGCAGCGCGATCCGCCCGTCGAAGCCGGCGAGCGTGTTGCCGTCGCGATACTGTATCGCGGCGGCGAGCGCCTCCGGGGTCAGCGCCGCCAACGCCGTCGCATCGGCGCGCCACGGTTGCGCCGGATCGGCCGAAAAGAGGCCGGCCTGCATCGCCCTGAAGCTCGCCACGCCCAGCCCTTCGGAGCGCGCGAACACCTGGCCGGTCTCGGCCTCGCGGTAACGCCACTCCGCGCCCGCGCCGGCGTCGAGCAGCACCGAGACGATCGTCAAGTCGATACGGGAGCGCGCTGTCTCGGCGTGGTCGGCGCCGGAAGCGACAAGCGCCGCACGGTCGATCCCGCCGGCCGCGAAATGCCGCCAACGACTGTGAAACGGCACGCGAAGATCGGGGTAGCGGCGGTGGGTCACCTCCGCGACGAGCTGCGCGGCCGCGTCGAGCCGCTCGGGATGCAGGCGGAAATGCGGCGCTTCCCCGCGCTCGGCCGCCGCATACACGAGACCGCAGCGCTCGCGCACCGCAGCCGCGGTCAGGAGATCAGGCTGCAAAACCGTCATTGCGTCCTTCGAGGCTCCGCTGCGCGGAGCACCTCAGGATGACGGGTGTTGGGGCGCGGCATCACAAACATCGGTCATCCTGAGGAGCGCCCGCAGGGCGCGTCTCGAAGGACGCACCAATTTCACTCGTTGAGGCCGCGGCCCTTGGCGCGGCGCAGCTGGCGGGTGCTTGGGCGGCCGTCGGGGGCGAAATAGCCGGCGGCTTTTTTCGCCGCGATCTCGACCGAAGCATCCTCAGGCACCAGGTCGGGCGGGATCGCGACCTGCTCGCCGATGGCGATGCCCTGCGCGGTCAGGGCATCGTGCTTCATGTTCGACATCGACACCCAGCGGTCGATGCGGGTGACGCCGAGCCAGTGGAACACGTCGGGCATCAGCTCCTGCAAGCGCATGTCCTGCACGCCGGCGACGCATTCGGTGCGGCGGAAATAGGTGTCGGCGCGGTCGCCGCCCTCCTGGCGTTTCCTGGCGTTGTAGACGAGAAACTTCGTCACCTCGCCGAGCGCGCGGCCTTCCTTGCGGTTGTAGACGACGATGCCGACCCCGCCCCGCTGCGCGGTCTCGACGCAGACCTCGACGCCGTGCACCAGATAGGGCCGGCAGGTGCAGATGTCGGAGCCGAAGACATCGGAGCCGTTGCATTCGTCATGCACCCGGCAGGCGATCACCGTGCCGGGATCGGCGATGCGCTCGACCTCGCCGAACAGGTAGATGGTCTGGCCGCCAATCGGGGGCAGGAAGATTTCGAGATCGGGGCGGGTGACCAATTCGGGGAACATGCCGCCGGTTTGCTCGAACAGCGCGTTGCGCAGTTCGGTTTCCGCGACCCCGAAACGTCGGGCCATGCCCGGCAGATGCCAGACCGGGTCGATCGCCGCCTTGGTCACGCGGATCTCGCCATTGTCGCGCAGCACGCGCCCGTCGGGCTTGAGCCCGCTTAGCGCAAGACGCGCGGGGATTTCCGGCAGATTGATGCGCGCCCGCGTGATCGCGATCGTCGGGCGGGCGTCGATACCCTGGGCGATCGTCTCGGCGAACGCCTCGCCGACGAGATGACCGTACGGGTCGAGCGAAACGATCTTCGCCGGGTCGGCCCATTGCGGCCGCGGCGGCACCGTGACGACCGGCGCGGTATCGGTGAGGTCCGGGCGATGGTCGCGCGACAGCGCCCGGGTCGCCACCGCCAGCGCGCGATAGATCGCGTAGGAGCCGGAATAGGAGCCGATCGCGTTACGGTGATGCGGCTCGGCCGGGCTGGCGACGACCGGGCCGCGCTCGGCGGCGCTTGGCGCGCCCCAGCGGATCGGCGTGCCGGCCTGCCCGAAGCCGCCGGGATGCGAGGTCAGCCGGATATGGCGAGGGATGGGCGATTCCATGGCAAATGGCTCGCTTAAAAAAATAATATAGTGGTTAACCACGCGTTGCGCCACGCGCTAAGTGTCGCGAGCGTTTTGGTTCACCCGCAAAAAGCAGCGGCGCAGCCAGATCGCGCCGCCCGGCAGGCTGATCAGCGTGCCGATCAGCCCAAATTCGACCGAGAGCAACAGCGCCGAGGCGACGCCGACGCCGACCAAGCCCAGCGCGGCGACGATTGCGCCCTCGCGCAGGCCCCAGCCACCGGCGGAGATCGGCAGCGCCACCACCAGCATCACCGGCGGCATCAGGATCGCGAAATCGACCAGCGGCACGCCGAGATGCTGCCCCTGCGCGAGACACCACGCCTCGACCGCAACGAGCCCTTGGCCCACCGTCGCGACGGCGACAGCCAATGCGAAACGCCGCCAGCGGCATAGCAGCAGGCGCCAGCTTTGGTCGAGATCACGCAAGGCAAAGAGTAGCGCACGGTTGCGATCGCCAAGCCACCGCGCCAAACGCGCGGCGGTCGCAGCCGCCAGGAATGCCAGCGGCACGACCGCGAGCGTCACGGCGAGCGGCGCGCTGCGTGCCAGCGGGCCGGCATTCAGCACCACCAGCGGCAATGCCGCCAGCCCGAGACCGATGACGCTCGTCAGCCGTTCGAACAGTACCGAATGGACGATGCCGCGACGGCCGAGCGAACGGGTCGGCGCCAACACCGCCCGCGCGACATCGCCGCCGGTGGGCCCAAGCAGAAACGCGCCGAAAAAGCACCCCATAAACGTCACCGACAGCGCCGAGACGGTGCTAGTCTCACCGCCAAGCGCCTGCACGATCTGCTGCCAGCGCCAGCTCAGAAGGCCGATCTGAACGAGGCCGAGAAGCGTTGTCGCCGCGAGCCATGCCGCCGATTGATGGCGCAGCGCATCCACCAGCACCGCACCGTCGACATGGCGGCAAACCAGGATGATGAGGCCGACGGAGACGCCGAGCTTGAAGAGGAGGCTGATGCGGGAGGAGTCGACAAGACGCGCCGCGGCCATGCGCAGCACGTCGCCCGGCCGCGGCGTGGAAACGGACTGAGTTGCGTCGAGCGGCACGCGGCCCGGACCTTCAATATCGATTGACAAACGAGAGGACACCGCGCAGCCGAGCTGCGCGATGTTCTAAGATACGGCGCCATGGGCGATCGGCCATGGCGCAGATTTTACTTCGCCTAAGTTACAGATCGCCGGCAATGGTGTTGAAGGTTGAAGAAAGGTTCGTGCCGACCGTGCCCATCACCGTCACCGCGGCGACCGCGATAAGCGCGGCGATCAAGCCATACTCGATCGCCGTCGCGCCAGTCTCGTCACTCAGCAAGTCCCAGAACATCATCACTAGAGCCACCGCCTGCCTCCTATGGTTGTGCCGCAAGCGAACATAGCCGAGTATTGTAAATCTGAGAACCACAACTTGAAATTTTAACGAATTTAAGGATTGGTAACTTTAATAATTTGATAATTGGGCAAATTATTTGAAATTTTCTTTACCGCGATCGACGGTAAAAATCGGCCTCTTGCCGCATGCACGCGCCATCATGCTGGCTTATAGTGAGCGGCGTGACAGATGCCCTCGCCGGCGCGCCGCCGCGCCTCGACCCCGCCAAATTCCGCGACCCATCGGTCACCGCGAAGGGTGAGACGCGCGCTCGGGTCGCACTCAAAGCGCTCGACACGCTGTGGTTCAACACCGGCACGCTGTGCAACCTGACCTGTCAGAATTGCTATATCGAATCGTCGCCAAAGAACGACCGGCTGGTCTATCTGAGCGCCGCGGAGGTGGCCGCCTATCTCGACGAGATCGCCGCGCTGGGTCTCGGCACCAAGCTTATCGGCTTCACCGGCGGCGAGCCGTTTATGAACCGGGACCTGATCGCGATGCTCGATGACGTGCTGTCGCGCGGCTTCGACGCGATCGTGCTGACCAACGCGATGAAGCCGATGCAGCACAAGAAGCGCGCGCTGTTGGCGCTGCGCGAGCGGTTCGGCGCCAAATCCCCAGGGGGCCTGACGATCCGCGTCTCGCTCGACCATTACGGCGCCGCGGTGCACGAGCTGGAGCGCGGCAAGCACAGCTGGGGGCCGACGATCGAGGGCCTCAAATGGCTCGCCGCAAACGGCTTCGCGATCAATGTCGCGAGCCGCTATCTGTCGGGCGAGAGCGAGGCGGCGATCCGCGACGGGTTCCGCCGGCTGTTCGCGGAGACCGGCGTGACGATCGACGCCGCCGACCCGGTGGCGCTGATGATCTTTCCCGAGATGGACGCGACAGTCGATGTGCCGGAGATCACCACAGCGTGCTGGGGCATCCTCCACAAATCGCCCGACAGCGTGATGTGCGCGTCGTCGCGCATGGTGGTGAAGCACAAGGGCGCGGAGAGGCCAAGCGTCGCCGCCTGCACGCTGTTGCCCTATGATGCGTTGTGGGGTTTGGGGCCGGACCTCGCTGGCGCGCTCGGCTCGGTGCCGCTCAACCACCCGCATTGCGCCAAGTTCTGTGTGTTCGGCGGCGCGGCCTGCTCGGCATAAGTCAGGCGGGGCCGAAGCGCTGATACCAGGGGCGGCTGCGCAGCACGATCCACACCACCGACAACATCACCGGCACTTCGACCAGAACGCCGACGACCGTCGCCAGCGCCGCGCCGGATTGGAAGCCGAACAGCGCGATGGCCGCGGCCACCGCCAATTCGAAGAAATTCGACGCACCGATGAGGGCGGAGGGGCACGCCACATTGTGCGGCACGCCGAGCGCGCGATTGAGCGTGTAGGCGATCCCGGCGTTCAAGTAGACCTGGATGATGATCGGGATCGCGAGCAGTACGATCACCAAAGGCTGCTTGACGAGCTGGTCGCCCTGAAACCCGAATAGCAGCACGAGCGTCGCCAGCAGCGCGAGCAGCGATAACGGCTGCAACCGGCGCAGCGTCCCGGCCAACGCGGCCTCACCACCCGATGCGAGCAATGAACGCCGCCAGATCTGGGCGGCCATCACCGGAACGACGATGTAGAGAACGACCGACAGGAACAGCGTCTCCCACGGCACCGTGATCGACGACAGCCCGAGCAGCAGCCCGACAATCGGCGCGAAGGCAAAGATCATGATCGTGTCGTTCAACGCGACCTGCGTGAGTGTGAAGTTCGGCTCGCCATCCGTGAGGTTCGACCACACGAAGACCATTGCCGTACAGGGCGCAGCCGCAAGGAGGATCAGCCCGGCGATGTAACTGTCGATCTGCCCGGCGGGCAGCCACGGCCGGAACAGCCAGCCAATGAACAACCAGGCCAGCAGCGCCATGCTGAACGGCTTGACGAGCCAGTTGATGCCGACCGTCACCGCAATCCCGCGCCATTGCTCGGCGACGCGA
Organism: uncultured Alphaproteobacteria bacterium; assembly: GCA_963712835.1. GTDB lineage: Bacteria > Pseudomonadota > Alphaproteobacteria > ATCC43930 > CGMCC-115725 > DATARH01. Next base: position 199,045 of record CAVQJJ010000011.1, read on the forward strand.
TGCAGCGCACCGAAATCGACCTTGATGAGCATCGGCACGATCATCAGCCAGATCAGCACGGCAACCGGGATGTTGACCTCGGCGACCGTCGTCCGGCCAAGCGCCTGAAACGGCCCCGGCACAAGCCGCCCGAGGGCGATGCCGGCGATGATGCAGAGCGCGACCCAGAGCGTCAGATAGCGCTCGAACGCCCCCAATGCCGGCCGCGCAACGCGAGGACGGCTTTCAACGGCTGTACTCACTCAGACCTCCGATGAGGAGTCGATGCGGCCGAGAGCGGCCGCCACTCGGCTAAGGCTTGCGCGCTTCGATCGTCGCCGAGACGACGTGGCTCTCGATCCCCATTCCGGGCGCCCAGCCCTGGATCAGCTCGCGGCTTTCGGGCTTTTCGGCGACCCGTACATCGACAAACCCGGCCGCGGCGAGCCAGGCCGCGACCTGCGCCGCCGGCGCCGCGCCGCCAATGCAGCCGCAGAGCAAGGCCGGGTCGGCGCGCAGCGCCTCGCTGAGCGGCGCCGTGTTGACGACGTCGGAGACCGCCAGCCGGCCGCCCGGCTTCAGCACGCGGAACGCCTCGCGGAACACCTGCGTCTTGTCGGGTACCAGGTTGATGACGCAGTTCGAGATCACGACATCGGCGGTGTTGTCGGCGACCGGCAAATGCTCCAGCTCGCCGAGGCGGAACTCGACATTGGCCGCGCCGATCGCCGCGACATTGGCGCGCGCCTTCGCCAGCATTTCGTGCGTCATGTCGATGCCGATCACCCGACCCGTCACGCCGACCTGCTCGGCGGAGAGGAAACAGTCGAATCCGGCGCCGCTGCCGAGGTCGATCACCACCTCGCCGGGCTTCAGCGCGGCGATCGCCTGCGGATTGCCGCAGCCGAGACCGAGATTGGCGCCGTCCGGCACGGCGCCCAGTTCGCGCTCGGAATAGCCCATGCGCCGCGCCTTGTCGGCTGCCGTGGCGGGGGTTGAAGGGCCGCAGCACGACGACGACGCCGGCGCGCAACAGGACGCTCCGCTTTCCGTCGCGACAGCGCCGTAGCGAAGGCGCACCATCTCCTTGATCTGGCTATCGTCCATGGCGGCTCTCCTAGGCTGCGCTGCTTTTGGTCGGGGCCGAAGACGTGGCGGCGGGCTTGCACACCGGCGCCCAGGAGGCGCCCTGACCGCAGCAATTCTCGCTGAGATAGGCAAGCAGCGCGTTCATCGTCTCGTACTCGGCGGCGTAGACCATCAGCCGGCCGAGGCGGCGCTGGGTGATCAGCCCGGCATGCACGAGATTGGCCAGGTGGAACGACAGCGAGGACGGGATGACGCCGAGCCGCTCAGCAATGTTACCCGCCGAGAGCCCGTCCGGTCCGACCGTCACGAGCAAGCGGTAAAGCTGCAGCCGCGTCTCCTGCGCGAGCGCGCCAAGCGCCGCCAGGGCTTGTGCTTGTTCCATCGGCAAGCCTCCATTTCGATATTTCCATATTTATAGAATCATCGATCTGGAGTCAAGCGCGCGGCAAATCAGTGCGGGTTTTCGCCGGTGTCGGGGTTGAGACCGGCCGCCTCGATGCCGGCGACGGCGCAGGTCTCGTCCTGGTCGGAGGTGTCGCCGCTGATCCCAACCGCGCCGACGATGTCGCCTGCGGCGTCGCGGACCAGCACACCGCCCGGCGCCGGCACCACGCGGCCCTCCGAGGCCTCCATCAGCGCGGTCAGGAACAAGCCGCCGCCCGATGCCGCACGTCGCGCGAACTCGCGACCGCCAAACCCCATACCGAGCGTGCCCCACGCCTTGCCAGTGGCGATTTGGGTGCGCAGGATGCCGGACTTGTCCTCGCGCTTCATCGCGACAAGGTGGCCGCCGGCGTCGAGCACCACGACGGTCAGCGGGTGCAGGTTCAGTTCGCGGCCCTTGGCGAGCGCCGTATCGACGATGGTCGAGGCCTGGGTCAGCGTCATGTTGCTCATTGTCTCTCCTTTTGTTGCAGGGCACGCCACACCCGCTCCGGGGTGGCGGGCATGTCGATGTTGGCGCCGGCGTCGGCGACCGCGTTCATCACCGCGGCAAGCGAGGCGGTCGTACCGGCCTCGCCAACGCCTTTGACGCCCAGGGGATTGGTCGTGCAGCGCACCGGATGCGTCAGGCTGACGATATCGGGCAGGTCGTCGGCGCGCGGCATCGCGTAATCCATAAACGAGCCGGCGACAAGCTGGCCGCTCGCATCGTCGTAGTTGCCCCACTCCAGCAGCGCCTGGCCGACGCCCTGGGCGACGCCGCCCTGCACCTGGCCCTCGACCAGCACCGGCTGCAGCACCCGGCCGCAATCGTCGACGCAGGTATAGGCGGCGAGTGTCGTGCGACCGGTGCCAAGGTCGATTTCGACCTCGGCGACATGGGCGCCGTTGGGGAATGACGGCACGGCGTCGTAGGAGCTTTTGGCGTCGAGACTGTCGCCGAGCAGCTTGGCGCGCTCGGCCAGTTCGAAAAGCGCGATGTTGCGATCGGTGCCGACAATCTCGAACACACCGTTGCGATACTGGATGTCCTCCTCCGCGGCCTCGAGCACGTGGGCGGCGACGCGGCGGCCCTTTTCGATCACTGCGTCGAGCGCGGCAGCGACCGCGCCGCCGACCGACATCGTCGAGCGCGAGGCGACCGCGCCGGCGCTCGGCACCTCGTCGTCACTGTCGCCGTGGGCGACCTCGATGCTGTCGGCCGAGATGCCGAGATAATCGGCGACGAGACGGCGATAGACCGTGCGATGGCTCTGACCGCTTGCCTGCACGCCGATCGCCAGCAGCAGCTTGCTGGAGCCGGGGAACGCGACCCCCGCGCCCTCGCCCGGCTGGCCGCCGGCGATTTCGAGAAAGCACGACACGCCAAGACCGCGCCTTTTCCCGGCCGCCTCCGATGCGGCCTTGCGCCGGGCGAAGCCGGCGATGTTGGCATGGGCAAGCGCCTCGTCGAAGACGGCGGGGAAATCGCCGCTGTCATAGGTGGTGCCGACCGCGGTCTTGTAGGGCATTCGCGTCGGCGGAATCAGGTTGCGGCGGCGGATCTCGACGCGGTCGATGCCGGTGATGCGCGCCGCGTCGTCGACCAGCCGTTCGAGGCAATAATTCGCCTCGGGCCGCCCCGCGCCGCGATAGGGCCCGGTCGGCACCGTGTTGGTGAAGAGGCAGCGAATGCGCAGGCCCACCGTCGGGATGTCGTACATGCACGGCAGGCAGCGCGCGAAATTGACGGTGGCGATAAAGGCGCCGTGCGAGGTGTGATAGGCGCCGAGCGCCGCCAGGCTGTCGATGTCGAGCGCGATGAACTTGCCGCCGGCGTCGATTGCGAGACGGCCCTCGATGATCGTGTCGCGCGCCTGGTTGTCGGTGAGGAACCCTTCCTGCCGGGTCGAGCGCCAGCGAACGGGCCGGCCCAGCATTTTCGCGGCGAGCAGCATCGCCGGGTACTCGGGGTAGCCCGATGTGCGCATGCCGAACGCGCCGCCGACATCGCGCGAGACGACCCGAAGCTTCTCGACCGGAACGCCCATAGTGCGGGCGACGTGCTGCCGCATCGCAAAGGCGCTCTGCGAGGCGACATGCAGCACGTAGCGGTCGGTCTCGGGCTCATAGACCGCGACGCCGGCGCGCGGCTCCATCGGCGCCATGACGATACGCTGATTGACCAGGCGGACACGCGCGACATGCGCCGCGCCGGCGAAGATGCGGTCGAGCGCGGTGCGCTCCTCGGGCTTGGCGCCATAGGGATGCCAGTCAACAGCGACATTACCCGCCGCGTCGCGCCAAATCTGCGGCGCGCCCGGCTCGGCGGCGCGCGCGACATCGGTGACGGCATCGCGCGCGGCGTAATCGACTTCGACCAGTTCGGCGGCGTCACGCGCCTGGGCTTCGCTCTCGGCGACGACCAGCGCCACCGCATCGCCGACATGACGCACGCAATCGCCGGCGAGCGAAGGCCGATGCGTCACCACCATATCCGGGCTGCCCGGCACCGGGACCGGTACCGATACTGTGCCGATCTCGGCCGCGGCGAGGTCGGCGGCGGTCAGCACCGCGAGCACGCCCTGCGCCGCCTTGGCCGTATTCGTGACGATACCGCGAATGTCGGCGAAGGCGTGCGGCGAACGGACGAACACGCCCCAGGCCGCGCCGGCGGCGGCCTCATCGTCCTGGAAATAGCCGGCGCCGGTCAGAAGCCGGTAATCCTCCAGCCGCGGCTCGAACGATCCGTCCATCTCTCCAACCCTTTCCGAGCGCGATCATAGCTGGTCGAGGCGACGCGACAATCGGCGCGGCGCCCGTGCTGCCGCGGCGCTTAACACTTGTCGCCGATGCTGGTCTAATGCGATGAGGTGCTTGCGGGCCAGCATTGCCGCGAAGAAGCATTTTGAGGGGGAAGCGACAATGAAGCGAATGCCCGCGCGCGAGGAGGCCGCGCCGCCTCTCGGTATAGTCATGCGCGGCCGGCGCTAGTTCTCGCATCACCCCGGCCGCCACTTATGCTCGGGCTGTTCATCAACGCCATCGTTGCCGGTGTGCTGCTCGGCGGGTTTTACGCTGCGGTCAGCGTCGGCATCACGATCTCCTTCGGCATGCTCGACATCGCCAATATCGCGCAGCCCGCTTTTATCCTCTTGGGCTGCTACGCCGCCTATATGCTCAACCTCCATCTCGGCCTCGACCCGATCGTGACCGGGGTGCTGATGACGCCGGCGTTTTTCGTGCTGGGGATGCTGGTCTACCGGCTCTACTACTTCGCGTTCGAGAAACGCGGCGATCAGGCGATCCAGGGGCTGGCGTTCTTTTTTGGCCTCTTATTCGTCGGCGAAGTGTCGCTGGTGCTGATTTTCGGCGTCGACTACCGCTTTGTCTCGGCGAGCTACATCGGCCCGAGCCTCCATCTCGGCATCATCGAGCTGCCCTACCGGATGCTGATCCCCTGCGTGTTCTCGCTGATCATGGTCGGGCTGCTGCAGCTCTATCTCAGCCGCAGCTTTATCGGCCGCGCGATCCTAGCGGTCTCGCAGGACGGGCTGGCGTTGCAGTTGATGGCGGCGAGCCCGATCAAGATCAAGCAGATCGCGTTCGGCATCTCGATCGCGACCTGCGCCGTCGCCGGATCATTCCTCATCATCATCCAACCGGTCGAGCCGTCGATCGGCCGCGACTATATCGGCCGCATCTTCGCGATCTGCGTGCTTGGCGGCATGACCAGCATACCGGGGATGCTGGTCGCCTCGATGCTCTTGGGGGTCGTCGAGAGCCTCACGGCGACTTTCTACGGCCCATCTTGGGCGCCGGCGGTGTCGTTCGGCTTTCTGTTGATCGCGCTGGCGGTGCGCCCCGCCGGGCTGATGGGACGATAACGATGCGCGCACCGGCCTTTTGGCTCTGCATCGTCGCGGTCGGCATCGCCTTCCTGGTGGTGAGCCGCGTCTTCCTGACCAACGAATATTTCTATTTCGCCGGCTACGTCGTGCTGCAGTACATCGTGCTGTCGACGGCGTGGAACATCCTCGGCGGCTATACCGGCTATACCAATTTCGGCACCGGCGCATTTTTCGCGATGGGCGCCTACAGCTCGGTGGTGCTGCACAAACTGCCGACGGTGCTGCACAGTGCGTTGGGCTGGACGGTCGTGCCGATCCCGCTGCCGGTGATGATCGTGGTCGGCGGAATTGTGTCGGGCATCGTCGGCCTCGGCACCGGCTATCTGTCGTTGCGGCTGCGCGGTATTTTCTTTGCGATCGCGACGCTGGCACTGGCGATCGTGGTGCAGACGCTGATCACCAACTGGGATTTTGTCGGCGGCTCGCGCGGCATCTACATCATCCGCCCGGCGCTGGCGCCGATTTCCGGCACTTACATTCAATACCTGTTCAGCCTGATGACGGTGCTGGCCGTCGGCTCGGTCGGGATCGCCCGCTCGATCGAGCGTTCGCGGCTGGGGCTAGGCTTCGCCTCGATCCGCGACGATGAACTGGCGGCCGAGGCGAGCGGCGTGCCGACCCTGCGGCTGAAGCTCATCGCCACGACCCTGTCGGGCGCGCTGATGGGCATGGCGGGTGCGCCGCTGCCGTACTACGTGACTTATCTCGACCCGACCTCGAGCTTCAACCTCGCCTACGCGGTCAACGCGGTGGCGATGCCGGTGATCGGCGGGATGACGAGCTGGATCGGCCCGGTGATCGGCGCGATCCTTCTCGGCACGATCCAGCAGGTGGCGACGGTGACGATCTCCTCGGCGCTGAACCTGCTGATCGTCGGGTTGCTCTTGATCTTCTTCGTCATCATCGCGCCCAACGGGCTCGTTGGGCTGGTGCAGTCGTGGCGCCGGAAGAGGGAGGCGTGATGGCCGACGAAACCGGCGATACGCTCCTCGAGGTCAAGGCGCTGGGCAAGCGCTTTGGTGGTTTCGTCGCGCTCGAGGACATCGATCTGACGATCGCCAAGGGCGAGCGGCTGGGCCTTATCGGGCCGAACGGCTCGGGCAAGTCGACGCTGGTAAACTGCCTCTGCGGCACGCTGCACAACGAGACCGGCACCGTGATCTTTGGCGGCAAGCCGTTGAACGGGCTCATCGCGCACGAGCGCACCCATCTCGGCCTCGCACGAAGCTTTCAGCTGCCGAAGCCGTTCCACTCGATGAGCCTTGTCGACAACCTGCGCATCCCGCTGCTCTACACGGTCAATGCACGGCCCGGCCATCGCCTGACAGACGCGGCGATCGCCGAGCGCTGCGCGGAGCTCTTGAAGGATGTCGGGCTTGCCGACAAGGCGCGCCGGCTGCCGCGCGACCTGACCCAGGTCGAAATGCGCAAGCTCGAATTGGCGCGCGCGGTCGCGACGGAGCCGACGCTGCTCTTCGCCGATGAGGCGATGGCCGGGCTGTCCCATTCCGAGATCGAGGAAATCCTCGCCGTGCTGTTTCGCCTCAACGAGGCGGGCATCACCATCGTTCTCATCGAGCACATCATGAGCGCGGTGATGAGCTTTTCGACTCGGCTCGTCGTGCTCGTGGCCGGGCACAAGATCGCCGACGGCTTGCCGCAGGAGGCGATCCGCAACCCGGAGGTCGAGAGGGCCTACCTTGGCGAGTAGCCTGCAACACAATCCCTCTCCGCCCCCAATGGACCATGGCGGGGGGAGAGGGGGGCCGGCGCGCAGCGGCGGGCGGGTGAGGTGGGCACGCGCTGGCGTCTCTGGAATCCCCCGCCTCACCCCGACCCTCTCCACCCCCGGGGATGGAGAGGGAGTGCCGCCGGAGGAAGCTTCAGATGCCCAGTAGCCTCACTCTCTCCGGTATCAGTGCCGGCTATGGCCTGGTGCGGGTCATCCACGACGTCTCCTTGTCGGTCGCGCCGGCCGAGACGGTGGCGCTGCTCGGCACCAACGGCAACGGCAAGAGCACGCTCATGAAATGCATCATGGGCATGCTGCGGCCGTCCTCGGGCAACATCACCGCCGAGATCGACGGGCGGACGATCGACCTCATCGGCCGCAGCACCGAGGAGATCGTCGATCTCGGCATCAGCCTGGTGCCGGAGGGGCGCCGGCTTTTCCCCAAGCTGACGGTCGAGGAGAACCTGCTACTGGGTGCGTTCCGCAAGACCGCGCGTCACGAACTAGCCCACAATCTCGAGAGCTCCTATGCCACCTTCCCGGTGCTGCAGGAGCGCCGCCGCCAGATGGCCGGAAGCATGTCCGGCGGAGAACAGCAGATGCTGGCGTTGGCGCGCGCGCTGATGTCGGCGCCGCGCATCCTGTTGATCGACGAGCCGTCGGTCGGCCTCGCACCGATCCTCGTCAGCCGGACGATCGACAAGATCAAGGAGCTGAAGGAGAAGTTCCAGCTTACCGTGCTGATGGCCGAGCAGAACTTCAACCAGGCCGTCCGTATCGCCGATCGCGGCTATGTGATCGTGCACGGCCAGATCGCCTTCGAGGGCCGCAACGCCGACGAGCTCAACAACAACGAGCTGGTGCGAAAATTCTATCTCGGCCTTTAACAGAAAATTATCTGTATCGATACCAGCCTGCCACGCAAAACTCGTCGCATTTTGCGAAATCCGTAACATCATTTATTTCCCTTAATTATATTCAGCCGCCGAAACCTTCATCTTTGTCTTTTCGCATGAACTGGCACGTCGCTTGAGAAAGTAAGGCACGGCGGTTTTGCCGATACGGCTTTCTCGGAGACGACGATGCGGCTTATCAACAAAATGCTGTTCGGTGCGGCGGCGGTGGTGGCGGCCACGGCGGCGAGCTATCCCCACGGCATCAGCGACATGTATCTCGGCGGCGTCTACCCGCACGATTTCCTCAAGCAGGAAGCGCTCAGGCTGTGTCAGCAGCATAGCATGTCATTCATCAGCTTCCTGTCCAGCGAGCGCGACCAGTGCTACCGCGAGATGCGCGGGCTCGGCGTGACCGCGACGTATAGCGGCGTGTGGAGCAAGCCCGACCGCGAGCACATGCAGGTCGCGGCCGCCGACTGAGACCGATCACAAGCTCCGCTCCCCGACGAAAACTTCGGCCGGGAAGCGTCAAGTTAAGAACTGATCGTGCTCAATTCCCCTTGGTGATCGCCAACACGGTCTCGCCGATCGCCGGCGCGATGCGGGTGCATTTGTCGTCGGTGACGACGGCGCCGGTCAATTGCAGCACGGTGCCATTATCGGTATCGCCGCTGCCGGCGCCGAAGGTCACCGCGACCCCGCCGTCGCCGCAATCGACGCCCCACATCACCGTCGCCGGCATTACGGTGACCCCGGTATCGCCGCCGCCGCTGACGATGAGGAGAACCCCGCCCTTGAAGCTGACCTCCTTGCGCAGCCGCCGCTGAAATTCCTCGATCGCCTTGGCCTCGTCCTTCAGCAAGGCCGCGTCCGAGACCGCGACGCTCGGGTCGATCGGCGCTTTGGGCTCGGCAAGGGCGGGAGACAGCGCCCCAGCCGCGGTCAGCGCGACGAAAAGAGACAACAGGCAACGCATGACACGGCTTCTTACGATGTCGGGCGGCAGCGGATGAGGCTGACCGGCTTTAGCGACATTACCACGTCGCCCCCTTGGTTCAGCACCTCGACCAGGCCGGTGACGACGCCCTGGCCGGGTTTCGAGCGCGACAGCCGCGCGCTCTCGACGGTGACGCGCAGGCTCAGCCGGTCGCCGGGGCGCACCGGGCGCAGCCAGCGCAGCTCGTCGAGGCCGGGCGACGGGAGATTGCCCGGCGTCGGCGCAAAATGCTTCACCAGCAGCTGCATCATCAGCGCGCCGGTATGCCAGCCGCTGGCGATCAGTCCGGCGAACGGCCCCGCCTCGGCCGCCACCTTGTCGATGTGCATCGGCTGCGGATCGTAGCGCCGGGCGAAATCGATGATGTCCTGTTCGCTGACCGCCACCGGGCCGCCGACATAGACCGCGCCGACGGGGTAGTCCTCGAAATAGCGGCCGGGCGTGTCGCGTGCTGGTTCAGTCATCGCGGCTATTCATCACGCCTTGGGTCCGGGAAATCGATGATGCGGGCTTCCTCGCTCACCGTGTCGAGCACGGCGCAGCTCAATTGCCGCCCGTTGCCGTGGTCGCGCGCGTCGCCGGCCGAGCCGGGGTTCACCACCAGCACCCGGCCGAAGCGGCGCGCGAGCTGGCGGTGGGTATGGCCGTAGAGCACAAAATCGGCGTCTGCCTCGCCAAAGCGGACGAGCTCGGGATGGTCCGGGTAGATATAGGCGCCGCGCGGCTCCCACGGCGTCGAATGCACCAGCAGCACCCGCTTGCCCGCACAGTCGAGCGCATCGCGATGCGGCCGCCTTGCGAGCCAATCCATCAGCGCGAGGTCGTTGTCGGCGCGCGCCCGCGCGCGTTCGCCGAGCGGGCCGAAAAACACCTCCTCGTGGTTGCCGAGAATGGTATGCGCCCGGCGCTCCTTGAGGATCCGCGCGACTTCGTTCGAGAATCGGTATTCCCAGATACTGTCGCCGAGGCAGATCAGCTCGTCGGTGTCGCCCATGAGCTCCAGCGCCCGGCTAAGGCCGGCGGCGTTGCAGTGAATGTCCGAGACGATACCTAATTTCAAAAGCTTAGGCCCCGCTGACGCGACGGCGGCGATCCTGCCTCCTCGGCGGCTTTAGTCAACGGCGAATTCGCGATACCCTGGTCTGCATCCGCCCTCTAACAGGAGGCTGCGATGGCCATTGTCCTTAACCACACGATTGTCCCGGCGCGCGACAAGGTTGTCTCGGCCGAGTTCTTCGCCCGCATCTTCGGGCTCGAATACAAGGGACCGCACTCGCATTTCGCGCCCGTCCAGGTCAATGACGGGCTGACGCTCGATTTCGACGAGCGCGGCCAGTTCGAATCGCATCACTACGCATTCATGGTCAGCGAGACTGAGTTCGACCAGATTTTCGGCCGGGTGAAGGTGGAAGGGATCGGCTATGGCAGCGGGCCGCGGTCGCGCACCGACGGCGACATCAACCATCGCCGCGGTGGGCGCGGGGTCTATTTCGACGACCCGAACGGCCACGTCCTCGAAATCATGACCGCCTGAGGCGCCCAATGGACATCCACGGGGACAACCGCGCCTTCGACTCGGCGACCCTGCTCGCCGCCGATCTCCGCGACCGCAAGATCGGCTGCGTCGAGCTGCTCGATTTCTTTCTCGCCCGCGCCGAGCGGCACAACCCCAAGCTCAACGCGATCATTGTCTGGCAGATCGACAAGGCGCGCGATCGCGCCCGCGCGGCCGACGAGGCGCTGGCAAAAGGTCAGCGCTGGGGGCCGCTGCACGGTGTCCCGATGACGGTCAAGGAATCGTTCAACCTGGCCGGGCTGCCGACCACCTTCGGCAACCCGGCGTGGAAGGACAATGTCCCCGCTGCCAACTCTGTCGTGGTCGATCGGCTGCAAAACGCCGGCGCGGTGATCTTCGGCAAGACCAACGTGCCCTACATGCTCTCCAACTCGCAGAGCTTCAACGACATCTACGGCACGACCAACAACCCATGGGATGTGACGTGCGGCCCAGGGGGATCGTCGGGCGGCGAAGCCGCGACCTTAGCCGCCGGGTTGAGCGCGCTCGGCGCCGGCAGCGACATCGCCGGCTCGCTGCGCAACCCGGCGCACTACTGCGGCGTCTACGGCCACAAGCCGACATGGGGCCTGATTCCGACGCGCGGCCACGCGCCGCCGGGCGTCGTCACCCCGACCGACATTTCCGTTGTCGGGCCAATGGCGCGCAGCGCCGACGATCTAGCGTTGGCGCTGGGCATTCTCGCCGGGCCGGATGCACTGCAGCAAGCGGCGTGGCGGGTGCAGTTCCCGGCGCCGCGCGGCAGAAGCCTCAAGGATTTCCGCGTCGCGGTGTGGGGTTCGGCGCCGGAGGCGCCGATCGACGACAGCGTCGCGATGCTCTTCGCGGCGGCGGTGGAAGCTGTCCGCAAGGCCGGCGCCGCGGTCGATGAAAGCGCGCGCCCCGTCGAGCTCGGCGAAAACCACCGGCTTTTCCTGCGGCTGCTGCGCTCGGCGACCGCCGGGCGGCTGACCGACGAAGCCTATGCCGAACAGGTCAAGCTCGCCGCGATGCTGACGCCGGACGATCTGAGCCCGCGCGCCCATGTCGCGCGCGGCGCCACCCTGTCGCATCGCGAGTGGGGCCAAGCCAACGAGGCGCGCAGCAAGCTGCGCTACGTCTGGCGCGAGTTCTTCAGGCGCTTCGATGTGCTGCTCGCGCCGGTCGCGGCGACCGCCGCCTATCCGCACGACCACAACCCCGATTTCGGCGCGCGGCGGATCATCATCAACGGTGAGCCGCATTCGCACGTCGACATCACCTGGGCGGGACTGGCGGCGCTGTCATACCTGCCGGCCACCGCCGCGCCGATCGGGCGTACGGCAAGCGGCTTGCCGGTCGGGCTGCAGATCATCGGCCCGGAAGGCGAGGACCCGACGACGATCGAATTCGCCCGCCTCCTCGCCCGGGAGATCGGCGGCTTCACGCCGCCGCCGGGCTACGAATAGGCACCGACTAAAACGCGGCGCGACACTGCCGATTGTCGGCAAACGCCGATTTCGCGCTTGAAATCGGCGGCGTGCCGGTAGCATTGGTAGGCATGTCCAGTCCGAGCGGCACTGCTGGCGCGACCCTTCCGGAACCCGCCGCGCATGACAGCGAGCGCGACCGCGACCGCAACGCGGCATCCGCGCCCGTCAGCGACGCCAACGGCATGCCGGTCGATGACCTGCCGCCGCTGATCGAGCCGAGCGTCGATCCGTTCGAATCGCTGACGCTTAGCGGTGAAATCCTTGAACCTCGGCCCGGGCCGCCTCCGCCTTCGCCAAAAGCGCCGGTGATCCTGCCGCCCGTGCCGGTCGCCGCGTCCGTCGCGGAGGCGACACCGGTCGAAGTGGTGAAGATCGTATCGGCACCCTTGCGGACGCCGGTCATCCCGACCCCCGGCCGAGCCGTTAGGAGCGTGTTGGCTGCGCCCGGCGCGGCGATGCGGGGGATAAAGCGGCATCGTTATGTGCTCGGCGGAGTTTGCGTCGCGATTATCGCTATCGTCGCGGTCGCCTATGTGACGAATGTCGGGCCGTTCGCCCACGTCGAGCACTACTCGATCGCCGCCGCGCCGAAAGACCCGGCGCAACGCGTCGCCTATTTCCAGCGCGGCGCCGATGCCGGCGACGCCGGAGCCGAGCTGGAGCTGGCGATCATTTATGCCAAGGGCGACGGTGTCGCGCAGGATTACGCCAAATCGGCGAGCTGGTTTCGCGCCGCCGCCGACCAGGGCGTGCCGCGCGCGCAATATGACCTGGGGGTGATGTACGAACGCGGCCGCGGCGTGAAGCTCGACCTTACCGAGGCCGCCAACTGGTATCTCAAATCGGCGACGGCGGGTTATGCGCTCGCCCAATACAATCTCGCGGTGTGCTACACCAAGGGGCAAGGCATCCGCCAGGACCTGAACGAGGCGGCGCTGTGGTATCGCCGCGCCGCGACGCAAGGCGTGAGGCAGGCGATGATCAACCTCGCGGTGATGTACGATCGCGGCCAGGGGGTCACCGCTTCGCCGGTGGATGCCTATGCCTGGTATCTCGCGGCCGGGCGGCGCGGCGACGATCCTGCCGCGCGGCGCGCCAAGGACGTGTATAACGGCATGACGAAGCAGGATCAGATACATGCCGACGCGCTGGCGAGCGACGTCGCCAACTCGATCCACGAACCCGCTGCCGGCAGCGAAGCCGCCGCCGCGGTGACAAACGCGGAGGAACACTGACGGTGGACGCGATATGGCTCTGACATTGACGAGGCGGCGGCGTATCGCGCCGATGGAGCAGGAATTCGAGCGCCGGCCCGTCCGGCAACCGGAGCCGGTCGTCACGCGCGACGACGATTATCACGTCGAGGGTGAGACGATCGTCGAAAACCCGTCGATCGGCGCCCGCGTGGTGCATTCGCTGCAAATCTTGCTGATCCTCGTTGTGGCGATCTTGTCGGCCGCGATCATCTGGACGCTCGGGGTGATATTCGGTATCTGGTAATCCGGCTCGATTGGCACGGCGTACGTCAACGCAGCTCGGGGAAATCCTCTTCCCAGAATTCCACCTCGACGCGCACGCCCTGGGCGCGCCGCTCGGCTTCGGCGGCGCGCAGTTCGACGCGGCGGATCTTGCCGGAGATCGTCTTGGGGAGCTCGGCGAATTCCAGCCGCCGCACGCGCTTGAACGGCGCCAGCGTCGCGCGGCAATGGCGGAAGATCTCGAGCGCGGTGTCGCGCGTCGGCACGTGGTTGCCGGCCAGCGCGACAAAGGCCTTGGGCACCGCGAGCCGCATCGCGTCGGGTGACGGCACCACCGCCGCCTCGGCCACCGCGATGTGTTTGATGAGCGCGCTTTCGAGCTCGAACGGGCTGATCCGGTAGTCCGAGGCTTTGAACACATCGTCGGCCCGGCCGACATAAGTGTAGTAGCCGTCGGCGTCGCGCGTCGCGACGTCGCCGGTGTGGTAGGCCGCGCCCGAAACCGGCACTACCGCGCTGTCCTCGCCCTGGTAACCCGGCATCAGTCCCAGCGGCGCCGGGTCGAGCGCCAGGCAAACCTCCGCCTCCTCCTGTTCGACGCCCTCGGGATCGAGCAGCCGCACGCGATAGCCGGGCGCCGGCTTACCCATCGCGCCGGGTTTGACCTTCTGCCCCGGAAAGTTGCCGATCTGCAGTGTCGTTTCGGTCTGGCCGTAGCCGTCGCGGATCGTCAGGCCCCAGGCGTTGCTCACCTGGTCGATGATCTCGGGATTGAGCGGCTCGCCGGCGCCGACTACCTCGCGCAGCGCGACCTTGTGGGCCTTGAGGTCCTCCTGGATCAGCATTCGCCACACGGTCGGCGGAGCGCAGAACGTGGTGACCTTGTAGCGCGTCAACGCGTCGAGCAGCCCCTTGGCGTTGAATCGCGGCTGGTTGAACATGAAAACGCAGGCTTCGGCGAGCCACGGCGCGAAAAAGCAGCTGTAGGCGTGCTTGGCCCAGCCGGGCGAGGAAATATTGAGGTGGATGTCACCGGGCTGCAATCCCAGCCAGTACATCGTCGCCAGGTGGCCGACCGGATAGCTCTGATGGCTGTGCAGCACCAGCTTGGGTTTCGCGGTGGTGCCCGAGGTGAAATAGAGCAGCAGCGGGTCGCCGGCCTTGGTCTCGCCGTCCGGCGTGAAGCGCGCCGGCGCCTTGGCCGCGTCGGCGTAATCGTTCCAGCCCGCGACCGGGCCGATGCAGATGCGCGTGTAGCCGCCGGGAATGTCGGCGAATTTCGATGCGTGCTCGGGGCTGGTCACGACGTGGCGGGCGCGGCCGCGGTCGAAGCGGTCGATCAAATCGTCGCGGGTCAGCAACGTCGAGGCGGGAATGGTCACCGCGCCAAGCTTCATCGCCGCGAGCATCACCTCCCACAGCGGCACCACATTGCCGAGCATCAGCAGGATGCGATCGCCGCGCTTGACCCCGAGCCCGCGCAGGTAATTGGCGACGCGGTTCGACCGCTCGGCCATCTCGGCGAAGGAGATTTTCTCCTCACCACCGCCCTCGTTGACGATCCACAGCGCGGGCCGGTCGTTGCCGTGGGCGAGCGGGTCGAAATAATCGAGCGCCCAGTTGAACCGGTCGAGCCGAGGCCAGCGGAAATCGCGATAGGCCGTGTCGTAATCGGCGCGGTGGGTGAAGAGAAATTCCCGCGCTTCTAAAAATGCGGCTGCCGACATGACGCCCTCCGTGTCTGCTCCCTTGGCGGACTTGCCGCTATGCTCGGATAAGCCGGCGTCGCTGTCGAGGGAGAGCGTGGCCGAGCCGCGGCGGCTAGGAGTTGCCGGAACCGGCGCCGCCGCCGATACTCCGAGAAAATGTCGGGAGGGAAGCCGCATGCGCCAGCGTCACGCCGTTTTTGCCGCCGCTATCGCCTTGATCTGCATCGCGGCCTTGCCCGCGGCCCGCGCCCAGGCACAGGCGCAATCGCCGGCGCAGGGCTCAGCCCCGGGAGCTGCCCCGGGAGCTGCTCCGGGGGCCGCCCCGGGAGCTGACTGGCTTGCCGCCGCCGAGACCAGCAACATGCAGATCATCGGCCGCAACGATTTAAACGGCGCGGGCAAAGGCGGCGAGGGCTTGGCGCTGACGCAATACGCCAACGGCAAACGGGTGCTGTTCCTCGCGCATGAATCGGCGCCGATATGCGTCAGCATCATCGACGTGACCGACCCGACCAAACCCTCCGTCATCAAGCAGATCCCGGTCGAGGCGGATTTTGTGCGCTGCAATTCGCTGGGCCTCTCGGGCACGACGCTGATCGTCGCGCATCAGACCGAGAAGCAGGGCCAGCAATACGCCGGCATCGACATCTACGATGTCGCCGACCCGGCGAACCCGCAAAAGCTGTCGCATTTCGACACGTCGGGACCGCATTCGCGCGGCGTGCACTATTTGTGGTTCACCGATGGCCATTATGCCTACCTCTCGACCGGGGCGAAGGATTTCGAGCCCCGCGACGAGAAGGACGACCAGTTCTTGATGATCGTCGACGTGTCGAACCCGAAGGAGCCGAAGGAAGTCGGACGCTGGTGGCTGCCCGGCACGCGGGTCGGCGATGCCGCCGAGCCGCCGCCGCGGGTCGAGCTGTTCGACGCCGGAATGCGCCTCCACACGCCGACCATCCCCGCCGACCAGCCGAACCGGCTCTATGCCGGCTGGATCGACGGCGGCTGGGTGATCCTCGACATCAGCGACAAGGCGCACCCGAAGATCGTCGCCCGCCGCTCGTGGCAGTCGATGGGCGAGGGCTTTGCGCATACCGTCACGGCGATCCCCTCGCGCGGCCTCGCGATCCAGACCGAGGAGGCAATCGGCAATTTGTGCAGCGACTGGCCGAAACGAAATTGGGTGTGGGACATCTCGAACGAACGCCACCCTGTCGTGCTCGCCACCATGCCGCCGCCGCACGACCAGGCCGAAC
This sequence comes from uncultured Alphaproteobacteria bacterium, assembly GCA_963712835.1. Taxonomy (GTDB): domain Bacteria; phylum Pseudomonadota; class Alphaproteobacteria; order ATCC43930; family CGMCC-115725; genus DATARH01. Next base: position 215,545 of record CAVQJJ010000011.1, read on the forward strand.
TATGCAAGGCCGGCGGCCGCTTCGGTTCGCACAACATCAACATGAACCGTTGGTCGCCCTATGAGATGACGCTGAAGAACACCGTCGTCGGCAGCTATTTCAACGGCGGGGTGCGCGCCTATTCGATCGCCGACCCGTCGCGCCCCACCGAGATCGGCTACGTGATCCCGAAAGCGCCGCCGGGCAACACGATGCACACGATCCAGATCAACGACGTCTACGTCGACGAACACGGGCTCATCTACGCCAACGACCGGTTCACCGGCGGGCTCTACATCATCAAATACACCGGGAGCACGCCGCTGAATTGAGCGACAGCCGGCGCAGTAAGGTAAGTAAGATTTTCGCGTCCCGCGGGCTGGGAGGAGTTCGGTTGAAACGCCAAGGCGCACCGCCACATTCTAGGTGTTCTGCCGTCGTCTCGCTACCTCGGGGGTAACCACAGGCGTAGCCAATTCCGAGGCGCGTCAGAATGCCTTATCTCTACCGCGATGACATCAAGGCCCGGTTCTACATGAGCCGGAAGGTGCCGAAGACTGCGCGGCCTTCTCGGCCGCGCGTTCCTCATGCACAAGTTTCCACAATCGGTCGGCGAGGCGGACGCGAACGATCAATCCTTGTTGATCGCCCATCGTTGGGAGGGTGAGATCGCCCGCGCTCGCGGTCAATTGCCCAAGCCGTCGATCCTCGGCGCGCTCGTCGAGTTGGCGGATCGACTCCAGCGTGGCGAGATACCCCAAGATGATGGGTGTGCTCGAAACGGGCGAAACCATGAACCTCGGTGAAATTGATCCTGCGCGCGTACCGCCGGAGACCGTCGAATTTCTGCGTCAGCAGTACGAGAAGCTCGGGTCGCGTCTGCGGGAGTTTGAGCCCCGGCCAATCAAGGTCGTGCCGGTCTGTACCGAGGACGCGATCCGGCTTTGGCGCGACAAACGCGGTGACGCTCAGCCCGATCAAGGGTCAATCGATAAGCGTCGCGCGAAGATGCGCGATTTCTTCGCCTGGGTGCGCGGACGTCACTCGGTCGTAGACGGCGACGATCTCACGCAATGCACAGCGGATGACGTACAGGGCTACAAGGAACATCTGGTCGAGACGTATGGCCGGCAGTCGAACGTGCCATATGATCGCATGATCGACGTGCTCGCCTGTTTCAACGTCGCCGACGAGAACAATAAGTTCCGTGGGCTCAAGGATGGCAATCCCGCCACAAAGGTGACGACGCCGCCGAAGCGCAAGGGCGTTCCGCGCCCCGCGTTCACGGACAAGCAGCCGACTACATTATGCAGCGCGCGAACGAGAGCACCGACCCGCTGATGTATTGGGGGGTGCCGCTACAGCAGTTCCACGGGGCGATCATCTCGGAGTTTGCCGACGCCAAGGCGCGGCACGTCAAAGAGATCGATGGCCTTTTGTGCATAGAGTTCACCCCGAGGGGCGCACCACCATCGTTGAGGGCAAGGTACAGGCGCGTGGTCTCAAGACCCATGCTCGACATCGCGGTCTACCGCTACATCCGTGGTTTCACCGCCACGGGTTTATCGAGCGGCTGCAAGGTCTGCTCGATACCTACGGGCCGGACGCGCCGCTCTTCCCGGAAGTGCGGCCGAACAAGTGTGGGGAGCGGCGCACCAAGGGCGAGCGACGTGATGGTCGGTTGGCTGCGCGACATCGGCATCAAGAATAAGGTCGATAATACCGGTGACGTGACGTCCCTGATGACGACCACCTTACCGAAGCTGCTCAGGGCGAGGCCGTCCACAACATCACGTCAGAGCCTGATCCGCCCGATCGTCTCCACTGCCAACATCCCCGCCACCCGCTCGCATCCCAAGCGGGGCAGCCTGCACATCACCGCGCACAGCGGGTCAAAGTCGGACGCCGATCACCCCTCTACTGGGGTCAATCTTCACGCCGACACACAGCTATCTACCGAAGGCGCGCGTCATCAGACCGACCTGGCTCGCGGTGGTCACCGGTTCCAGGTGGCAGTGAGGTGAGGCTACCCGTTGACTTTGTCGCGCAAGTAATCGGCGATGGCCTTTACACTTTACGGCATGCATCGTCGCGGACATTGCCCGACCGAGCCGTTTCGCCTTCAACGCCCGGCTGGAGTTGATGAACAGGATTGGCCGCGAGCGGTCAGCAGCATGGGGAGCAGCACCTGGACCGCCGCATATGGCCCCACAAATCGGCTTCCAACTGTTCTCGCAGGACTTGCGGGAATTCGAGGAGCGGTCGTGATGCCCGCGCTCAACACAGTGCGTCGCCGACGTGTTCTATTTCCGCCATGCCGCTTGAGGCGCTGGCGACCAACACAGAAGAGCCTCAAATTGTCGGTTCCTTCGCACGACTTTCCGGTTGTGGGTGATCAAATGACTAGTTTCGACGAATAAAACCCTTCGGCAAAGCCGTCGGGGGCGTTGCACTCGACGCCACGCAGTCGCGCGAGCGCCATAAACGTTTCAACGGTGAACCAGTTCCGCGTGTGCTGGCTCGGATAATTCGCGACAATGGCTTCTGCCTTGCGCGATGCTACATGTCGCGTCAGCGGCACGAATAAATTTGGATTGCCTAAATCGCCGTCATATTTCGGAATTTCATACTCCAGGATGAGGTGATCACGAAAAGTGTTGTGGGTCAGTTCGGCGATTACACGGTGATCCTGATGCGCGTCTCTTCGCCAATGCGTGAATATCAGTGACGGTTCGCACTCCCGCTTCAGCGCCTCAAACGCATCTTTTATGTCGGAACCACAAAACGGGAAGCGGGAATCCGGGAACCGCAAGACATCGACCTGATGTTTACAGCCGTTTTGCAGGAACGTCTCGGCACTGCAGCGAGCCTCGGCGCGACGTTCCTCCGCGCCGCTGAAGACAACCCACTTTATGGACGCCTGCGCAACTTCCGAAAGCAGGCGCAGAATGGTTCCGCCGCACCCGATTTCGATGTCGTCGGCATGCGCACCAAGGCAAAGAAGACGCAAAGGGCCGGATTTCTCCGATATTAGTGACAGTGCGTGCACGCGCGGGCCTCCTGACCGATCGGCGATCGCTCTCTGATTGTTAGGCCGTTCGACCTCAGCCGACTTAATGCCGCTCCATTCCAGCCCATGTACCGATCGCCACGTGCCGGTGGATGCTGAAAGGCCGCTGCCACTTAAAGCGACCCAGCTGAAGACGGCGAGCTATCCCTAGGAGGTAGGGCGGTCGGATTATTGAAGCCCCACACCGGCTGTTGATAGTCGCAGCGATCCGCTCCAGCCGGTACTTCGGGAGGCTTCGATCGCGAAATCGCTGCAAACGACAAGAAGTTGGAAGATGGCAACCACTTTAAAAAAATGCTCGGCTCGGCAGCGCTTGTCCCGTGGCCGGCTCGTCGCCCGTGCGCGGTGGCGCGCCGGGCTTACGCTCCTTCTGCCGTTCGATACTGTCTCTTCACGTGAGCTTCCTCTCGCATGAACATGAAAAGCAGCCGTTCCGATATCTGGCCGGGCACCAGCCGGACGAAGCGCTCTCACGATCCGCTCATTCTCCACGTGTTTTCGTCGTTCGCCGTCGGCGGCGCTCAGGTGAGGTTCGCGAAGCTAGTTGCGCATCTCGGCGACAGGTACCGACATGCGGTCGTGGCGATGGACGGCGACTACGCCTGTCGCAGCCGATTGGCACTAGGACTGGACATCAACTTTCCGCACGTGGCGTTTTGCAAGGGGCGGACGGTGTCCAATATCCGCAATTTCCGGAAATTCATCCGGGAGCTAGCTCCGGACGCCATGGTGACCAGCAATTGGGGCAGCATCGAATGGTCGATGGCCAATGTAACTGGCCTCGTCCGGCAAATTCACACAGAAGACGGCTTCGGGCCCGAGGAACGCGCAGGCCAGATTGCACGCCGCGTGTGGGCACGCTGGGCATTCCTGCGTCGGTCGCAGATCGTCGTTCCCTCGCGCCTACTCCATCGGCTCGCCACAGACACCTGGGCCTTGCCGTCTCGGCAAGTAAATTACATTCCAAATGGCATCGACTGCGCGGCGTTCGCACGCCACTCTCCCTACAAAAAAAATAGCGGCTCGGCCGAGAGGCCGCTCGTCATCGGCACTGTCGCGGCATTGCGGCCCGAGAAAAATCTGCCGCGGCTCCTACGGGCGTGCCGACAGGTGATCCTCGAGCGATCGGTCAGACTGGTGATCGTCGGTGACGGGCCGGAGCGCAGCAGACTGGAACGGTTGGCTTTCGAGATGAATTTGGGGGATGGGCTGGTTCACTTTGTCGGTCATGCCGACGAGCCCGAGCGGGCTTATGCCGATTTCGACATATTTGCTTTGTCTTCCGACACCGAGCAGATGCCGCTTACGGTGATCGAGGCGATGGCAGCGGGCTTGCCGATCGCTGCCACCGATGTCGGCGACATCGCCACGATGGTCGCACGCGAAAACCGACGCTTCGTTGCGGGGCGGGATCACGACGCGCTCGCGGCTGCAATTCGGGTTCTGGTATCCGATCGCGGGCTGCGACATCGCCTTGGCGCGGAAAATCGCGCGAAAGCCTTCCGTCTATACGACGAGGCCACAATGTTCGCGGCCTATTCCCAATTGCTTGAAGCGGCGGTCGCTGGGGAAAAACCCGCCCGGTTCGACCAATCGTGCATCACATCCCGCAAGCCGACGCAACATGCCTGAGTATCTGGTGACCGGTGGCTGCGGGTTCATCGGTTCGCATGTGTGTGACATCTTGCTCGATAGTGGCCATCGGGTTCGCGTGCTGGATAATCTTTCGACGGGGTTGCTGAGGAACCTACCTCGGCGTGCCACCTTGATCGAGGGCGATATTCGAGACCGCGCGACGGTCGAGCAGGCTATCGCCGGTTGTGACGGCTGCTTCCACCTCGCCGCGGTGGCATCGGTCGAGCGCAGCAATCGTGAATGGGTCGAGTCTCACCGCACGAACCTGACGGGTACCGTGCAGGTGTTCGCGGCGGCCAGCCACGCGAGCCCGGACGGCAAACCGATACCGGTTGTTTATGCCTCTTCGGCCGCGATCTACGGCGACCAGGGCGACGCAGCCGTCACCGAGGCGGCACGGCCAGCGCCAACCTCCGCCTATGGTGCCGACAAGCTTGCTTGCGAACATCATGCCCGAGTGGCGACGCTGATCCACAAGGTCCCGACCGTGGGCCTCCGCTTTTTCAACGTCTATGGGCCGCGACAAGACCCCAGATCGCCCTATTCCGGGGCAATTTCCATTTTTTGCGACCGCATCGCGGCCGACGAACCGGTGAGGATCTATGGCGATGGTGAGCAGACGCGAGATTTTATTTACGTCGGTGACGTCGCCAGGGCGCTGGTGCTCGCGCTGAACCGGATGCCCGATCGGCCGACGGTCTTGAACGTGTGCACAGGACAGAGGACGTCGATCAATGATCTGGCGGCCATGCTGGCCGGTTCCCTCGGTCGCCAGCCGCAATTCGAGATGCTGCAGCCCCGCGATGGCGAGATCAGGCATTCCCGCGGCGATCCCTCGGCCGCCCGCGCAACTCTCGGGTTCGAGGCAATGGTGCCGTTGTCCCGAGGGTTGACCCTGACCACGCAGTCGCTTGCGGCGGCGCACGAATATGCGGCCGGTTAAGCCATGCGCATTCTATTCAGTCACCGCACGCAATCCCGCGATGGGCAGGCGGTCCATATCGAAGCGTTGGTCGCGGCCTTTCGCAACGAAGGGCACGAGGTCTTGGTCGTCGGGCCGGGGCAGTTCAATCGGGCCGGGTTTGGCGGGGAAAGCCGGGCTCTCTCGGTCTTGCGCCGAGTTTGCCCGCCAATCGGTTACGAACTCCTCGAACTTCTGTACAACATTCCGGGCATATGGCGGTTACTGCGAGCCTGCGGCCGGTTTCAACCCGATTGCGTCTACGAACGCTACAATCTCTTCTTCTTTGGCGGCGTGGCGCTGAAGTTCCTTCGGGGTCTTCCGCTTTACCTGGAGGTCAACGCCCCGCTCGCCGATGAACGGGCGGCGCACGGCAATCTCGCGATGACGCGGCTGGCCCGTGTGCTGGAGAGATGGGTCTGGCGCAAGGCCGATCGCCTCTACCCGGTGACGAAGGTCCTTGCCGACTATGCGGTGACACTCGGCGTTCGCCGCGACGCCATCACCATCAACCCGAACGGGGTCGATCTCGGCCAATACACCGCTTCTCCGGTCGAGTCGGCATCGAGCGGGACAGTGACGCTCGGATTTGTCGGCTTTCTTCGCCCGTGGCATGGAGTCGAGTCCGTCATCTCAATGCTGGCGGAATGGCAGGACGCGCCCGATTTTCACTTGGTGATCGTCGGGGAAGGCCCGGCGCGACAGCAGCTGGAAAGCCTCGCTCGAGCCACGAGAATTGCCGGCAAGGTGACATTTCTGGGTCTGGTGCCGCGCGACCGTCTCACCGCCGTCATCCGCGGCTTCGACATCGCACTGCAACCGAGCGCGGTTGCCTACGCTTCGCCCTTGAAACTGTTCGAATATATGGCGCTCGGCCGGGCGATTGTGGCTCCGGATCAGCCGAATATCCGCGAGCTCCTTACTCACGACCGCACCGCTCTGTTGTTCGCGCCCGACAATCGGGACGCGTTGCGGAACGCGGTCGCGCGGCTCGTATATCGCCCGCAAATGCGGCGGCAGCTGGGCGATGCCGCCCGCCTCGCGCTCATCGAGCGCGACTACACCTGGTGCGGAAATGCGAGGCGGATAGTTGCCGCTCATACAAAAAGCCGCGAGCCCGGGAACAGGTCGGTTCCGGAGCGCATCGGTTCGGAAGTGGGCGCAGAATGACAATGCTCCGGCCTCCTGGGCCCAGACAATGGCGTCGCAGGTGGTTTTTGCTAATACCGGTTCTCTGCGTAAGCTTGGCACCATACGCCGCCTTCGGCGGCTCGCGGCAAGCCCTGGCGATCGATGGAACTGCCGTAGCGACAGGCGGAACTTTCGACAAGGCCGTTCAGTACGAGCATGGCGAGTCGGTGCGACAGAATATGGGCCGGGCCATCGCGCTGTATTGCGAAGCGGCGCGCGAAGGCGACACGCGCGCTTTTCTCAATCTGGCCTGGATTTTCTTGAACGGCCGCGGGGTCGCGCGGGATGACCACGCCGCGGTCTTCTGGTTACGAAGGGCGGCGGCAAGGAACGTACCGCAAGCGGTCAATCTGCTGCGCGTGCTGCCGCCGGTGGCCGCGAGCGGACAGGGTTGCGTTGCCGCCCCAGTCAACGTCGTCCGCGCGGCTTACACACCGGGCTATACACCCGACGTCATACGCTCGGTGGCGCCGCCGGCGGCATACCGCGAGGCCGTGGAGCAGGCGGCACGGGACGCCGGCATCGGCGCCAATCTTTTGGATTCGATTGTCATGGTGGAATCCGGCTATCGCGCCACCGCGATATCGCCGAAAGGCGCGATGGGTCTGACACAGCTTATGCCCGCCACCGCGTCCCGGTTCCTGGTCAAAGATCCCTTCGACTACCAGGAAAATCTTCGCGGGGGCGCCACCTACGTACGGTCGCTGCTGGACTTGTACGCCGGCGACTTGAGCCTGACATTGGCCGCATACAATGCCGGTGAAGGGGCGGTGGCATCATATGGCGGCATCCCGCCTTTTGCGGAGACCCAAGCCTACGTGAGGCGGGTTGAACAGCTTTGCAACTGCACTGCGTCAGCCGCGGCCGAAGGAAGTTTGCAGGCCAAGAAGTGATCACTCCACCGTGACGCTTTTTGCCAGGTTGCGCGGCTGGTCGACATCGGTACCCTTGATGACCGCGGTGTGGTAGGCGAGGAGCTGTACGGGAATCGCATAGAGCAGCGGCGCGACGAAAGCCGAGCAATGCGGGATTTCGATGCCGAAAGCGAGCCGGTCCTGGAGACGGGCGACGCCGGCGGCGTCGGAGATCATCACCACGCGGCCGCCACGCGCCATGACCTCCTCGACATTGCTGAGCGTCTTTTCGAAGAGGTCGTCGGGCGGCGCGAGCACGATGACCGGGACGTTGCCGTCGATGAGCGCGATGGGGCCGTGCTTCATCTCGCCGGCGGCGTAGCCTTCGGCGTGGATGTAGCTGATCTCCTTGAGCTTCAGCGCGCCTTCGAGGGCCAGCGGGTAGGCGCCGCCGCGGCCGAGATAGAGTACGTCGCGCGCCTGGGCGATCTCCTTGGCGATCTCGCGGATGTGCTCGTCGTGGTTGAGCACGGCGGCTGCGCGCGACGGGATCTCGGCAAGCTGCTGCGCCAAAGCGGTGTCACCGACCGCGTCGATTGCACCACGGGCACGAGCGATGGCGACGGTAAACGCCGCGAGCACCGCGAGTTGGGTGGTGAAAGCCTTGGTCGAGGCGACGCCGATCTCCGGCCCGGCCAGGGTCGGCAGCACGATGTCGGCCTCGCGCGCGATCGAGCTTTCCGGCTGGTTGACGACCGCGATGATCTTCTGGCCCTGCTCGCGGCAATATCTGAGCGCGGCCAGCGTGTCGGCGGTCTCGCCCGATTGCGAGATGACGATCGCCGCGCCGCCCGCCGGCATGTCCGGCGCGCGGTAGCGGAATTCGGAGGCGATGTCGACCTCGACCGGCAGACGGGCGATGCGCTCGAGCCAGTATTTCGCGACGAGCCCGGCATTGTACGAGGTGCCGCAGGCGATGATCGTCGCCTTGGGTATGTCGCCGAGCGCGAACGGCAGTTCGGGCAGGTGCACCGTGCCGGTGGTCGGGTGGATCATCGCGCGTAGCGTGTCGCCGATGACTGCCGGCTGCTCGAAGATCTCCTTCTGCATGAAGTGGCTGTAATTACCTTTGCCGATCAGCGCGCCAGAGACCGCAGTATCATAGACGCGGCGCTGTACCTTGGCATTGGTGTGGTCGAAGATGCGCACCTCACGCGAGGTGATGACGGCCCAGTCGCCGTCTTCCAGATAGGCGATCTGCCGGGTCCACGGCGCCAGGGCCAGCGCGTCGGAGCCGACAAACATCTCGCCGTTGCCATAGCCGATCGCCAACGGCGGCCCCTTGCGCGCGCAGATCAGCAGATCGTGCTCGCCGGCGAAGAGGAAAACCAGCGCAAATGCGCCTTCGAGCCTGGTCAGCGTCTGTTCCACCGCCTCTGCCGGAGAGGCGCCTGCGGCGAGCCGGCTCGTGGCCATAATCGCCACCGCCTCGGTGTCAGTCTCCGTGTGAAATTCGTAGCCGAGGCCGATGAGTTCGCCTCGCAGCGCCTGGTAGTTCTCGATGATGCCGTTATGAACGACGGCGACCTTGTCGGTGGTGATGGGATGGGCGTTCTTTTCGACCGGCAGGCCGTGCGTCGCCCAGCGAGTGTGGGCCACGCCGATCGTGCCAAGCATCGGCTCCCGCTCCAGCCGCGCGATCAGGTTGTCGAGCTTGCCCTCCGCTCGCCGGCGCTGGATGTGGCCGTTGACCAAGGTCGCTATGCCGGTCGAATCGTAACCACGGTATTCGAGGCGGCGGAGCCCCTCAACCAACTCGCCGGCGACGGTTTTCTTCGAGATGATCCCAACGATGCCGCACATCAGCCTGCTTCTTTGCGAGGAATGGAAGCGGCAATTCTCGGTCATTCCCGGCGAACAATCTCCTACCCCTGATGGGCAAAGGCCGGTTCGCGTGGTTTCGATGATTGCTTTTGGTGGAGGGAGCGCAGGACAAGATACGAGACCACATCGCAGAACGGCAGCAGCCAAATCGCACGGCCGCTGTAGCGTCCGAACACGCCGGAAAGCGCCCCCGTGGCGAAGGCGTTGATCAAAAGGCTAAGCAATACAATGCCGAGCAACGCGGCCGGTAACGGGGCACCTCGCCGCCAGCAAGAAAACGCCAACGGTCCGCAAAGAAGAAAGCTTATTCCGGCGACGCCGGCGTGGACCTCGTTGAGGATGCCGAAGACCTTCGCTCCACCGTCGGGATTTTCGGCGCTCGGCAATATATCTCGTCCCTGCAGCGATTCTGCGAAATCGGGCGCAGCGAACGCGTAACGGCGCAGCAACGACCCCGCTTCCGGCCAATCCGGCTGAAACCAAGTCTCGGAGCGGATCGTAACGAGTTGCCGGGCGGTTTCGCTTAGCATGTCCCAGGCGACCCAGGCCGGAAACATTCGGGCGGTTCCGAAGACGATGTGTCCTTCTTCGCCACTGATGGCGCGAAAAACCGCCCTCGGGACCTCTTTGGGAAAGGATATCCAGAGAAAGTCGTTCTCGGTGTCGGGGAGGCGATCGAGATAGCTGCAGATCACGTAGGATTCGTGGTCGCAGGTCGCTCGCAGATAGGCCTTGGCCGGTCCGTCAGCCAGCAGGCGGGCCAGCAGGAAAGGAGCATTCCGTGGGCCGGGGCTGACCTCTTTGAAGACCACCAGGGAGAAGCCGAACAAAAGAGCGAGAGCAAGCGCCACGGGAGCAATCAAAAGGATCGGCCGCAGGGTGCTCCGGCACCCGCGACAGACGATCCATGCGGCCGCCGCCGCGCTGGCGAGCACGAGAGCGGTGGGCAGGTGCGAGAGGTGAAAGCAGATAGAAACCGCGGCTAGCAGGATCAGGTAGATCGTCTCCCGCCCGCTGAGCCTGTTCCGACAGAACCCGAACAGGAACATCGCCAAAATCAGCACGCTCAAGAAGATGTCCGGGATGATTTGCGAGACGTACCACGACAGGGGAGTGGCCACGGCGAGGAGCGCCAGAATGCACAGAAACGCGGGGCGACTGGGTACCGGACCGAGGGTTCGTAGGGTCAGCCATACCAGATGTGCCACCACCAACCCCTGAGCAACGACCACCGGCCAGATGGCATGCTCCCAGTGCAGGGGCCAGATGACTAGGCCATAGAATACAGGGTGAACCCCATCCGGCCGCTGCAGGCGGAGGAGCGCCGCTGCGTCGCCGAGATAACCGAAGGTATCACCCGCGATGATGGGCTCTCCGTTGACGATGGCGGCCATGCACAGGATCAGTGCCCCGCTCGCGAAAGTCAGCGCCAGCGATAGGAAGCCAGCGCGCGTTCGTTCCATTGTGTCCCCGGCGCGAGCTTTGAAGCGGGCATTCGCTGTCGGCGCCGACCTGCCCGCTTCCATTTTGCCCGAACTCCAACTGGCTCGATTAGCTGGCTGCGGCGATAACGACGACGCCGGTCCCAATAAGCGCGACGCCCAGCCAGAGGGCCGGCCCCAAGCGCTCGTCAAACAGGTACCAACTGGCCAAGGAGACAATCGCCAGAGCGACGCAAACCCAGGGATAGGCTCTACTCAGAGGAATCCGAGAAAGAAGCCAGATCCAAAGAATTGTGGCGCCGGCATAGAGCATCAGCGCGCCGTAAAGCGCCGGTTCGTGCACGACAGCTGCAAGTCCGTAGCCGAGCGGCTTACCGCGCAGCGCGAGCCCGACTTTCTTGAACAGCAATTGACCGGCGGCCAAGATTATCGCGAACGCCGCGAGGCTAACGGTATTCACCACGCCAGCCATCAAAGTTTCAGATCCGGTAATGCCGTCGGTCGCGGGGAGGCTCGGACCTGCAGGATGCCGACGAAGAACGCGCTGTAGATGACCTGGAAGCCAAGAAGCATCGCGGTGCTGGAGGGGATGACCAGCCGCATCGTCGCCGTGACCGATAACGGCCCGAAATGGGCCGCGCCCCAGCTGCTGAGGGCACAAATAGCGAGCGCGAGCCCCGTAAGCACCAGTGTCCCGCCGAAAAGCAACCCTATCTCCACGGTGAACATCGCCGAAACCGTACAGAACGCCGGATCGGCCGGCAGGATTCCCTCGCGCATGCCATAGATTTTTGAAAACACCCAGAATTCCATCGATTGGAAGCCGATGACGACCGCGACCGCGGAGAATAGCAATGTGTGGACGTCGAAATTCATCCGCCCGACGTGGCGTGAATGCGGCAACAGCCAGATCATTGCCGCGAGGCCGATCACGGTTAGGGTAAAGCCCGGGTAGAAGAAAATGGAGCGGGGGCTAAATAGCAACAGGAAGCGGAGATGACGCCAGCCATCATGCCAGCTTCTCAGATGTGGCGGCCGCGTGCGGCCGTCGGGAGAAAGGGTCGTAGGCACCTCGGCGATGGAAAGCTTGGCTATCGTAGCCTTCACGACCATCTCGCTGGCGAACTCCATGCCAGGAGCCTGGAGATCCAGTTGCAAGATCGCTTCCCGATCGAAACCGCGCAGCCCGCAGTGGAAATCCTTGCACGAGCTGTGGAAGAAAAGCCGGCCCACAGCCGTCAGCACGGGGTTGCCGACATAGCGGTGGAGCGGAGGCATCGCGCCGGGGAAAATCCCGCCGGCGAAGCGATTACCCATGACGAGCTGGAAACCTTCGCGCAACTTCTCGACAAATGGCCCGAGCTGGCTAAAATCGTAACTGTCGTCGCTATCTCCCATGATCACGTACTTGCCGCGGGCGGCACCAATGCCGGCGAGAAGTGCGCTGCCGTATCCGCGCTCCGCGACCGGCCAGACGCGAGCGCCGTGGCTGGCGGCAATTTCCCGGGAACCGTCCGTACTGCCGTTATCAGCAACCAAAACTTCGCCGGTAAGGCCAGCGCGGCACAAAAAATCCAGCGCCTTTCGGATGCAGATGGCCAGCGTTTCGGCCTCGTTTAGGCACGGCATTAAGATCGTGATCTCGCAGGGATCGATCATCGCCCGACGTCTCTTGCCCCACCTCGCCCATCGATGTTTCACGGCGAACTCGTCAAGGAACGATCGATGGTTATAGGCGCATCGGCTTGATAGGCCACGCAGCCCGAAGGCGTATATCAATCGATTTCAATAATTTTATTTGTAATATTCAGGTAATAATCCACAAAAAATCCCCAAATTGGGTAACCCGGATTCCGTACGTATACATCCGTCATGAAGGTTAACTTGTCGCCGGGTACGGGAACGTGGGCGCCGGATAGAGGGCCCACTGCCAGGGCGGAGAAACTATATTTAAGACCGTCGTAAAGTGGCGCTCGGGTCCGTCAGCGGCGGTGAACGAACCTGCGCGCTGGTGCATGATCATCAGGCTGTACTGGTCCCACCTGAGTTCTTGCTTGGCGGTGCACTCGAACTTGGCACGGATGCCGCGCGACAAAATCTCCCGACGAGGCGGGTGCTGGGCTCGCCTGGCGAGCTACGCGTTCGGCGGCGGCCGTTACACTCGACCAGCCGGTATGTTTGACAGGGCTGTAGGGCTGTAGGTGCCACAGCTGTCTGCGGCTCGTTGCAATAGAGGTAACCCCTTCGATGCAATCGGCAGCCAGGGCGGACGGTGCAACTGTCTCCGGCATACCGACAACGCCCAGTTCCGCCGCCGTCGCTGCCGCGCATTCAGGAGGATCGATGACACAAGCCGCGTCTTTCGAAAATTCGGAGCTGGAGACCTGCCGGTTTTGCGGCGGCGCACTGCATCAGTTCCTTGACCTCGGCGTGTCTCCGCTTTGCGAGAGCTATCTAACGCAGTCGCAGTTGCGGGAGCCAGAAACATTTTATCCGCTGGCGGCTTCTGTGTGCGGCGAGTGCTTTCTGGTACAACTGCCAGAACATGTCTCGCCGCAGGAAATATTCTGCGACTATGCCTATTTTTCCGCTTATTCGGATTCTTGGCTCGCACATGCGCGCACCTATGCGGATGCTATGACGAGCCGGCTGGAATTGGATGGATCGAGCCGAGTCGTGGAGATCGGCAGCAACGACGGCTACTTGCTCCAATTTTTTGTGCAAAAAGGCGTTTCCGTCCTTGGTGTCGACCCCGCGGCTAACGTCGCCAAGGCAGCCGAGGCGCGTGGGGTGCGGACGCAGGTGAGCTTCTTTGGCACCGACGTGGCTCGCCGTCTGGCGGCCGAGGGCGAGCTGGCTGATTTGATTGTCGGCAACAACGTCCTCGCGCAAGTCGCCGATCTCAACGACTTCGTCGAAGGCATCCGTGTTTTACTAAAGCCCACCGGTATCGCGACCCTAGAGTTTCCCCATATTCTGCAGACTTTGAAGGGCAATCAGTTCGATCAGTTTTACCATGAGCATTTCTCGTATTTCTCGGCATTGGCGATCGAAAAGATATTTAGCGCGCACAGCCTCCATCTATTCGATGTCGAGCAGATAGGGACGCATGGCGGGTCTCTGCGGATATTTCTCTGTCACACGGGCAGACAAGCGGAGACCAATTCGTCCGTTGGCGCATTGATCGCCGCCGAGCGCAATTTCGGTCTGCATCGACTCGAGACCTACGATGCCTTTGCCGCAAAGGTGATGGGGACCAAAAGAAAGCTGCTAGGCTTCCTGATCGACGCGCGACTGGCGGGAAAATCCATCGCCGGATACGGCGCTCCGGGAAAGGGCAACACCTTGCTCAATTACTGCGGAATCCGCACGGATTTCCTCGATTACACCGTGGACCGGAATCCTCATAAGCACGGCAAATTCCTGCCGGGAACCCACATTCCGATTCATCCGCCGGAATGGCTCACCGAGACGAAGCCTGACTATGTCCTGGTTTTACCGTGGAACCTCAAGGAGGAGATCGCGGTGCAACTTGCCCACGTTCGCGACTGGGGCGGTAAGCTGGTGGTGCCAATTCCTGAACCCACGGTACTTTGATATTCGCCGTTCGATCGTTTCTCCGGCTGCACCGGTTCGACCCTCATCGCTTGCCCGCCCCCTAGACGTGGCGCGCCGGGGGCAGAAAAAGTTCACCAGAATTGGGATATGGCGCAAATCGCTATAAAGACGAACAATTGCGTCGCCAGAGCGACGCGGATCAATTCCGGCAGTGATGCTGACGCTGTCTTGCGCATGATCGCGGCGCGATGGCTTTCGACCGTCCGCTGGCTGAGGCCGAGATCCGCAGCGATATTCTTGCTCGGCTGACCGGCAAGGACCATGTCCAAGATTTGCCGCTCGCGCGGCGACAGTCGGGCAAGTCGAGTCAGGGCAGCGTCCTGAACGTGCGAGCGCAGCGCGGGGGTCCGGCGCTGTTGCAGGGCACGCTCGATACTTGCCAGCAGAACATCCGGGTTCACCGGCTTTTCGACGAAATCGAAAGCGCCCGCCTTCATTGCTTCTACGGCCGTCGTAACGTCGCCGTGCCCGGTAATCATGATGGCGGATAGTCGCGGTGCACTCCGGAACACTCGCTCGAGAACCTCTATGCCGCTCATTACCGGCAGCCGTACATCGACGATCAAGCAGTCGTCATCCTGAAAATCGTTGCGACCCAGAAAGGATTCTCCGCTCTTCCAGGTCTCGACCCGATAGCCGTGCGCGGTCAGGAAGGCGCTTATCACCTCGCGCAATTCGGGATCGTCGTCGATAACAGAGATGAGCGGAGCGCGTGCGGGAGCGCGGCTTCCCTGCTTCCAATCGCCGAGTAGTTTGCTCGCCAACTCGGTTAGCTCCGAAGGCTTGACCGGCTTTGCCAGATGGACGAGCCCGCTTTCGGCAATTATGGACAGGGTTTCGGTTGCGATGTCTCCGCTGAGAATGATTGCCGGTATGGCCCTGCCGAATTCGGCATGCAGCATTTTGACAGCGTCCACCCCGTTGGGGCCATTCGGCAGATTGTAATCCGCAACAATAATGTCGGTCCGGGCGCCGCTGCGCTGGATCAGGCTGACGGCCTCGGGTCCATCTGCAGCCAACGTGGCTTCATAGCCGTTCGACGTCAGCAACAAACCCAGCATCTCGCGCAATTCGCGGTCGTCTTCGATAATCAGGATGCTGGGCCGCCGAGCCTCGTCGCGCGGTATTGTCGGCTGGGGGGATGTTTCCGTTGCTACCGGGACCTCGACCGAAAACACCGATCCCATGCCCGGGGTCGATCTTACGCCGATCGGATGCCCCAGTAATTCGGTCAAGCGGCGCACTATGGAAAGGCCCAGACCCAGCCCCTTCGTCCGGTCGCGCGCAGGGTTGTCGAGCTGCCGAAACTCCTCGAATATGATCGATATATCGGATGCCGAGAGGCCGATGCCGGTGTCCCATACCTCGATGCGCACGCAATTGCCGATCCGCCGGCAGCCCAAAAGCAACTTGCCACCCCGCGTGTACTTGACCGCATTTGACAGCAAGTTACGCAGGATGTGTTCCAGCAGCCGGGGATCACTACGCACGTAAAGGCGCGACGGAACGACCCGCAATTCCAGACCGTTCGCGGCCGCGTGCATCGAAAACTCGGCCTGTAGCTGGTCGAACACCGAGGCGAGCGAAAAACTAACCACTTCGGGTGTGACAATTCCAGCGTCGAGTTGGTTCACGTCGAGGAGGGTGTCGAGCATCCTTTTCATTGATTCGATCGTCTGTTCTAGGCGCACCAGCAACCGCCCGGTATCGTGTTCGCCGCCCGATTGCGCCAATAATGCCTGTACGATGCTGAGCGTCTGCAACGGCTGTCGAAGATCGTGACTGGCTGCGGCCAAGAAGTGGGATTTTGCCACACTCGCCCGTTCGGCCATTTCCCGGGCGGCGTCAATCGCGGCGGCCGCCAATACTCGCTCGGTGACGTCGTTGATCGTAACCACGCGGCCTTTGCAGGGCGGCTCTTGCGCGATTGTGCGCGCGCTGAGAAGCAGCGACCGGCGGCCGACGCCGGGAAGCTCGACTTCCGTAAGCTCTCCCGTGGCGGGGACATCGTCCGCAACGCGCCCGAGAAATTCGCGCAGGCCGATGGCGCTGCCGCTTTTGTCAACGATCTCGGAGAACATACCGCCAATGACCGAATCCGGCCGAGCGTCGAACATCCCGTAGAATGCGGAGTTAGCAGAGACAATACGACATTCCTCGTCGAGTACCACCAGCGGCTCGCTCACGGTATTCACGACGCTTTCCGCGTAGGCCCTCGCCGCCTGGATTTTTCGCTCGGCCATCTTTATTTCGGTGATGTCGGCGAAGGTGACGACCGCGCCCTCAACGCGGCCGTCGACAGCGCGATAGGGTTGTATACGACGAATATAATAGGTGTCAGCCTGGGCCCCTATTTCTTGAACCCGTGTTTCTGCACCCGCGATCACCGCCTCCGCGTCTGCCAGCAATGCGGCATCTTGGGCAAAAAAGGTCAGATCGGCGAGAGGTCGCCCGATATCGGTGGCAAGCACCGGGAAAAGTGCCGTTGCCCCGGAAGTGAAAAATCGAATTGTCAGGTCGCTACCGAGGAACAGCGTTGTAATTCCTGCACTATCTAGAATATTTTGAAGATCGTTCCGGGTATGCTGCTCTCGCTCTAGCGTTTCTTGCAGCTGGGAATTAAGGGTGATTAATTCTTGATTAAGCGATTGCAATTCTTCCTTTGAGGTGACCAGTTCCTCGTTGGTCGATTGAAACTCCTCATTCACTAACATTGCTTCTTCGATGATCTGCTTTTGAACCTCGCCGGCGGCCACGTTGTCGCGTAGCGCGCGCTCCAGTTCCGTGCGCGTGGCCGCAAGCTCGCGTTCGAGATAGGACTGATCGAGAGGGCCGCAGCGGGTATCGGTGGCGTCCGATTTCCTCAATGGGGGCTCCGGATCGTCGGAAAAGCTGACCAGTAACAGCGCCTCCTGCCGCGGCAGGGGTTGCGCGTCTATCCGAACCCGTACGAACTCGGTTCCGCTAGCGGCCCAGGAGGTGGTCCAGGTGACGCGCGCACCGGTTTGTCGAGCTTCCCGGATCGTCGCTTGAAGAGTGTTTCGCAGTTCCGGGCGAGCCAGCACCAACAGGTCACGGCTCGCCTCGCCTGCCGACAGCGCAAGATACTTTTCGGTCGCGCCGAAGAAATGAAGGCATTCACCGGCATCGTCGATCAAGACAGACGGCGGCGCGAACGTTTCCAGCAGTTGATGCTGCGCCACCTCTAGCCGTGTGTTCGACCACGCAGCGGTATCCGAACGTTCGACTAACGGATGACCCAGATGACGCAGGCGAAAACCGGTCGGGAAATAGGTCTCGCGCGGTAGTCCGGTTCCAGTCGCTCGGTAGATACAATCCGTTTTCGGTATGGGCTCGAAACGATCCTCAAAGCCGGCAATGGTCTCGGAACTCCCGAGCAGCAGCAGGCCGCCCTCGCGAAGGGCGAAACGAAACAGCGAAAGGACTTTGCGTTGCGCCTCTGGACGCAGGTAGATCAACAAATTTCGGCATGAGACAAAATCGAGGCGCGAAAACGGCGGATCGGCCAGCAGATCCTGGACCGTCAGTACGACCGCCGCGCGCAATTCGGGTGTGACCCGGTAGCCGCGATCTTCGGGTACGAAAAAACGTGCCAGCCGTTCGGGAGATACATCGGTCTCGATCGATTTTGGGTAGAGCCCTTCACGAGCCAGCGCGACGGCGTCGGCATCGACGTCGGAAGCGAAGATCTGCAAGTTAATCGGCCGTTTTGCCCCGGCGATGGCCTCTATCAGGATGATCGCCAGGGAATAGGTCTCTTCGCCGGAACTGCAACCCGCTACCCAGATGCGCAGGGGTTGATCGGCTGGATGTCCGCTTATCAGGTCTGGAATGATTTTGTCGGCCAGTTGATCGAAGGTTTCAGCATCGCGGAAGAAGCTGGTGACGTTGATCAAAAGCTCTTTCGCGAGCAATCCCAATTCGGCGTGATCCTCGGCCAATGTCGCGAGATACTTGTTGCGATCCCGAACGCCGAACCGCGCCATGCGGCGTTCGATCTGCCGCTGAAGCGTTCCGGGCTTGTAGGAGCCGAAATCGTAGGCGGTGTGCCCCCGGAGCAGGTTCACCACCGCCGCGGGCCAGTCGGAATCGGTCAGCCCGTCATCGGCATTATCGCCCAAGGATGCGGTCGATCAGGATTTCCGCGATGCCCTGCACCGACAGCACCTTATCCGCAGCTCCGGTTGCTATCGCGCTGCTTGCCATGCCGGCATAAGCAGCCTGATGTGGGTTTTGAACGAGGACGAGCCCGCCCCGGTTCCTAATCGCCTGAACCCCGAGACTACCGTCGCTTCCAGTTCCCGAGAGGACCACGCATATAGCTTGGTCGCCGCACTCTTCCGCCAGAGAACGTAAAAAAAAGTCGAAGGGCAACCGGGCTTCAGCACGGCGGGACGGACGAGTAAGGCGTAATAATCCCTTCTCGAGCGAAAGTTGAAACCCCGGCGGGATGACGTAGACGTTCCCTTGCGCTACCGTCATTCCTGTTACCGCCTGCTGCACCTTCATGCGGGTGTGGGCACTCAGGAGCTCGGCCAGCATGCTGGCGCGGGTGGGCTCCAAATGTTGAATGAAGACGAAGGCCAAGCTCAGGCCCGCTGGCAGGGCATCGAGCAGCAGGCTAAAAGCCTCCAACCCGCCCGCGGACGCGCCGACTGCTACGATGGTCGTGCGGCCTTGTGAAGTCGCCATATCTTTCTCACACTCGGTAAATTCCGCTTCTTCCCGCCAGCGGTACCCCCTCCTGCTATAGGAGATCCTATTTATCTTAAAAAATAATTAGAAATAAAGGTTTTAGTCGGGATTTTTGCTATCCGATAAAAAAAATAAATGAGCGGAAATAGGAGTTTTCGTAACGAATTCCGTTCTGCCCAGTTTTTAAACTTACATCATTGGTTGAGAACATACAATCGTACGTACTCTCCGAATCGCATGCATACGTTGGTATTACGTACATGCCGAGTCTGGCGGGCAGCCCGATAAACGGCAATTTAGAGATATGACTATCAAGCTTACATCGATCGGGTCGGGACCGGACGCTATGGGGATTGGAGTAATGTTCCTTCGGCCGGTGATTTCAGATGAGCTCTCGGCTCGCCTGAGTGCAGGCGAAGAGGCGATGAAGGCCGCTATGGGCAGCACCCGGGTCTATCCCGCAAAACACACCATCGTGCGGGAGGGTGATGCCAATTCCCAGGTTTACAGGCTGCTCTCCGGCCAAGCGCTGTGCCAACGCACGCTGGCAGACGGACGAACCCAGATCATCTCGCGGCTGTTCAAGGGCGACGTCATCGGTCTCAACCTTTTCACCGATACGCTATCCTCGTCGGTCCAAACCAGAACCATCGTCAGCACTCAATCCATCGCTCGCGAGCAGCTGCTGCAGCTCGCGCGGGCCGATCACAATGTCGCCTTATGGCTCGTCCGCAATGCCGATCGCGAACATGCGCGCCTCCTGAACTGGCTGACCGTGATGAGTTGCGGCAGTGCGCTGGAAAAAATTGCCGTTCTATTACTGAACCTATGCGAGCCGATTCGTGACTCCAAGGAAGGCGATGCCAAGCCGATCCGCGTCTCCCTCACCCAGCGCGAAATAAGCGATCACATAGGTATGACCTCGCCTTATGTCTCCCGCACTTTGGCCACCTTGCGACGGCTTGGCGTGGTGAATACCGGACGCGGGACAGTGGAGATCGTCGCGCTCGATCGCTTGGCCGCCGCCGCTCGGGCAATGGCTGGCCATGCAGTGGAGCGTCGCTGGCAAACTGGAGAAAGACAATCGGCTGACATCAATGTCCCCGACCTACGCCTATCCTGCGCGACGTTAAAGTCGCATCGGGCCCCCAACCGACACACAGGCAGTATGAAGCATGGACCTTGAGACACTCCTAAATGACCCCGTGCGCCGCCGCTGCTGGCTGCTCAGTAAGGCACTTGAGAACGGTTCACTCCGAGACGCCGTTAGGCTCGCGCGAGAAGCCGACGAGTTTGTCGCACGGGGTCGCGACGACAAGGCCGCCGGAACCGCAACTGGCGGACGCGACGGACGACAAACAGAGGAACTTGAGCGAAACGGGGGCATTCCATTTGCAAACCCGCCGGGCGAAACCGTGGAGCGCCCTTTGGACTATCGCGAACCAAGCGGGGGACAGCCGCATCCCGCCTTTCACGGTCAATTCCCGAACGACGCAACCGGCGCAACCGTCACACATCTCGGAAGCGACGAGGGGAATGGGGTCCATACGAGCGACGAGGCTGCCCCGTCGAACGGCGATGCGGATTTGGCGGTTCTAGCTGGCGCTGAAGACATCATACGGTACTTGCGGCAGCGCGACGACGTCGTGGTGCGGGAGAACGGATTTTTCCTGGTGAATGGTCGCTTTCGGCTTTCGCTGGAAGAATTGCTCGCTCGGGCGAACAAGATGCGGCTCCGGCAGGGCAAGCCCCTATTTCAGCAGATGCCATTGGGCTTTCCCCAGGAACGCCGGCTTCCTCCGAGTTCGTCCGCCGTGGCTGCGGAGTGACCGGGGCTGAGACGGCCAGTGTTACCGCACCATCCGGTTGTCCTCCCTCTTTAGGAGTACATCATAAGCAAATGGTTGCCCCGGAAGTGCCCGGGCAATCTTCACCATCGGATCTGGACAATTTTATCGGCACACGGAGCGCGTGAAGTTGCCGGGAGAGCTGGATGTGCGGAATCGCAGGAATTTTTGATTTTCGCGGCACGGCCGAGATCGATGGATCACTGCTTCGCCGAATGACCGAGGCAATTCGCCATCGTGGGCCGGATGGTGACGGTCTTCACATCGAGCCGGGTCTGGGCTTGGGGCACCGACGCCTCAGCATTATCGATCTGGCTGGCGGTCGGCAGCCCATGGACAACGAAGACGGCTCCGTCATCGTGGTTTTCAACGGGGAGATATACGACTACCAGCCGCTGCGCCGGTCGCTCGAAAGCGCAGGGCACGTCTTCCGCACGCGTTCCGACACCGAAACGATCGTGCATGCCTGGGAAGCCTGGGGTGTCGATTGTGTGAAGCATCTGTCGGGAATGTTTGCCTTTGCCCTGTGGGACCGGAAGCGGCAACAGCTGTTTCTCGCCCGCGACCATCTGGGAAAAAAGCCGCTTTATTATTCCCGCCTCATACGCGGCCAACTGATATTCGCTTCCGAATTGTGCGGGCTTTTGGTGCATCCGTCAGTGTCGCGGGCACTCGCGCCCACAGCTGTCGAAGATTACTTCACTTATGGTTATGTGCCGGACCCACAATCGATCTACGCCGGCATCGCTCAACTTCCAGCCGGCCATTACCTTCTTCTGCAACGTGGCGAGCCCCTGCCGGTGCCGACATCGTATTGGCAGCCGAGGTTCGGCTCGATTGACATCTCCGCAGACGAAGCAAGTGAACAGCTGCTACAGCGCCTCGATCAGTGTGTGAAGAGACGACTGGTCGCCGACGTCCCGCTCGGGGCGTTTCTCTCCGGTGGCATCGATTCCGGAACGATCGTCGCGCTTATGGCGCGGCAGCGAAACGACCCTATCGCCACTTTCACCATCGGTCTCGGCGGCGAGGCGGACGAGACGCCGCTGGCGGCGTCCGTGGCAACACGCTACGCGACCGCTCATACCGCAGAACAGGTCGGCATCGACTATATCGACGCTTCGGCCCGGCAGGCAGCCATTTTTGGCGAGCCGTTCGCCGACAGCTCCGCGGTGCCGACGCATCAGGTCGCCCGCCTCGCGCGAAAAAGTGTCACCGTCGCCTTATCGGGAGACGGCGGGGACGAGGTGTTCGCGGGATACAGGCGATACCAATGGCATCTCATCGTCGAGGCGATGCGCCGCTTTTTGCCGGCATCGGTCCGACGGCACGCCGTGGGCAATCTCGCCCGGCTTTATCCGAAACTCGACCGCGCTCCTCGTTGGCTGCGGGCAAAATACACCTTGACGGAGCTTAGCCTCGACAGTGCGCTCGGCTATTACCGAACGGTCGCCCGCGTCGAAGATGAGGAGCGCCGGCGGCTTATGTCGCCCGATTTCCTGCGCAGCATCGAGGGCTACCATCCATCCTCGCGGATAACGCGACTGATGGGCGAAGCCGGCAGCGATGAACCGCTTGCCCAAGCGCAATACGCCGACATGAAAACGTGGCTGAGCGGCGATATCCTAACCAAGCTGGATCGAACCAGCATGGCCAACTCGCTCGAGGTGCGGGCGCCGCTGTTGGACCACACGCTGGTGTCTTGGGCGATGCGTCTCCCGCGAAGCCTGTTGGTGCGGGGCGGCGAGCGAAAATACGTTCTGCGCCGAGCTGCGCGGCAGCTTCTGCCCGAGGAGATACTCGATCACCCCAAGCAGGGCTTTGCGCGCTCCTTGCGCAGCCAGTTTCGCGGCGCCGGCGCCGCGCGTGTTCGCGAGCGCCTGCTCGGCGAAACGATGATGGATTGCGGCTATTTCAAAGGATCCGGACTGTCGCGCTGCATCGACGAGCACGATCGCGGCACCTTTGACCACAGCGAGGCAATCTGGTCACTGCTGGTTTTCGAGGGGTTTTTGGCAAACGCGGACCGTAGAGCCACATTCTCAGAAGCGACTGAATCCGTCGGTGTGGCGGCGGGCGTTTGACCGCAAGCCCGGTTACTCGCCGACGGGCCTCGTCCGCAGGGCGTCGGGGAAACCGCCCGAAGGCTTCAGGTGAAGTGGTTCACCACAGAGAGCAGAAATGATCAACTCGACAGCGATAATATTTAGTCTGGGCATGGTTATTTTTTTCGCCGTGCGTGCGGCTTTTCTCGACCGTCAAGTGCCCTGGTTCGATCGCCGTCGGTCCGCCGGTGCTGAAGACCGTATCCAGCAGTCGTCGCGGTAACGTCGATGCGAGACCTCGGAATTGCTTTCGTCATCCTGCTCATTCTCGGGATCGGAGCGACGACGCCGTTCGTGCTGACGCTCGGATACCTGTGGACAGACATTTTTTCTCCGCAATGGCTGTCTATCTCGCTGTTTGTAGGATCGCCAATCTCCGCCTTAATGGGGGCAATGGCGATTGGCGGCTATTTACTGCTCGATCGGCGGTCGCCGCCGCGACCGACAGCCACGTTGTTGCTGAGCGTGCTCTTTGTCGGCTGGATGACCCTGACGACGACATGGGCGGTCGTTCCCGATACAGCCTGGATTCAATGGAACTGGGCGACGAAGACGATCCTGTTTTCCGCCTTTGTGCCGTTCGTCATCCGCTCCCGAGTGCAAATCGAAGCGTTCCTGCAGGTCTTTGCCTTTTCGGCTGCCGGACATCTGCTGCCCTGGGGGCTGAAGACCCTCGTCGACGGAGGCGGCTACAATCGGCCGCTCGGGCTGCTTGGCGTCAACTCCGGCCCGTTCGGCGAAAGCAGCATGGTCGCGGGCACTATCATCATGCTTGTTCCCTTGTTGCTTGTATTGCGGCGTCACTCGCTGTTGATCGCGTCGCCAACATTGCGCAACGTGCTTTACCTTGGCTACATCGTCATCGGGCTTGCCGGCGCAGTCGGCACATTTGCGCGGACAGCCATCGTCGGAGCCGCCGTCCTGCTGTCGGGATTTTGGCTCCAGTCGCGCCGCAAAATTCTATTCGTCATTGCGGCCGTTCCCGTGGCTGCGGTGCTCAGCCTCGCACTGACGACGCAGTGGCAGGATCGCATTTCAACGATCGAGGATCCGACTGCCGACACGTCCGCCGATACGCGGCTGATCATCTGGCGCTGGACGTTAGATTATGTCGCGCAGCACCCATTCGGCGGTGGCTTTGACGTGCACAATACCAGCCAGATTTTCGTCCCCCAACCGGATCAGGAGGCACCGAGGCTGGAAGTCGGTCGGGCTCCCCACAGCATCTATTTTCAAATCCTCGGAGAGCACGGGTGGGTGGGGCTTTTCCTGTTCCTGGCCATCCAGGCTGCCAGCCTTGGAATGCTCTGGAAGACGAGCCGAAAAACCCGCGGGATCGTTGAATTGCGCTGGTGCCGGGACATGGCCAAGGCACTGATGATGGCGACATTGACGATGCTCGCCTGCGGCGCTTTTATCGGCATCGCCTATCAGCCGACACTGTGGAATTTGACCGCGTTGTCAGTATGCGTCAGCGAATATGCACGACGCTATTGGGCGCAGGTGCGCGCCGACCGACACCTCTTGCCGTTCCGCTTATCGTCCGCGGTGGGTAGCGGCCGTCTGGCGCGATCAGATGGGCCGAGCGGCTAAGAAACCGGCGGCGGGACGGCGGCACAAGACGCCTGTATCAGTGAACCTCGCCGGCGCCGTGCAACGGAACAGTGTCCCCGGCGAGCTGATTGTCGCGAAGGATGGCAGGCGTCTTGGTGTCGTTCCAGACGAATGCCGTGGGGTGATCGCCGGAATTGCGGAACTTGTTGTCCGTGATCTCGATTCTGTCCACCGGATTTGTCACGCCTTCTTCTCCGATGCGGATGGCGGCGAGGTGATTTTCGGCCTTAGGCCCTTTCTGCATGGTGTTGTCGTGGACGATAAGGTTGCCGCCGTTCGGGATGTCTATGAGCAGGCTCGCGGTTCCTTCGTCGGTGTCCGCGATGACGCAGTCTACGACCTCGGTCTGATGCGCCCGAGACTTGATATGATGGCCCTCCAATGTATCACTGAAAGTCGAATGCTCGACGCGGAGCAGATCGACAGGACCGACGTAGATGGCATGGGCGCAAGCCCCTTCGCAGATGCCGTTCCGCGCGAAGCTGCTGTTTTCGACCAGGATCTTTGAGGTCCCCGAGCCCGCCGCGAGAATGCCCTCCTCGTTGTCGAGAAATTTTACGCCATCGACCGTAAGGTTATTGCCTTCGCCGCGAATTCCGGCGCCGTTGTGGTCTTGGTCCCGCGCGCCTTTCAGTGTCAGATTGCGGACCACGATGTCGTTCCCAACCGCAACGAACAGCCCTTTCCCTTGGCAGGTCGGGCCGCCGATGATGGCTGCGGCGTTCGGGGCGGTGCCGGCGATCGTCAAGTTGTTCGCCCGCCACACCGCGCAGTCGGTGTAGTCCCCAGCGGCGATTAGGACCTGGTCGCCGTCTTGGGCGGCATTGGCGGCTTCCGACGGGCTTGAGTAAGGCTGACCGGGCCCAACCATCAATGTTCGCGCCACGGCGAACTGGCCCTGCGACGCTAGCCCCGCCGATAGTGAAAGCCAAAAAACAATTTGGGAAAATGGGACAAAAACTCGACCGCAAAGCGCCATGGCATTGTTCCCTTAAAGAGGCTTAAAACCGCACTGTCGGAGTTCGTTCAACGACGGCCCGCTAGGAGGCTCAGGGAGTGCCGCTGCGGCTCAACCGCGCGGTTCTCTGTCGTGCTCGAGCATTGCGGGCTCCGGGCCGACGATCAATTCAAGCTGCTCGATCTCCCGTTGTAGCTCCCGAATAATGGTTCTCAGGAGGCCCGCCGTCCGGTAGTCGTACGTGCGGTCGGCAATGCTTTGATATCGCGCGACGCGTTCCCTCAGCTTGTTCACTTCGATCACCCGGTGCTCGCACATGCTCGGTCTTCACGTCGGCTTAGCTTGGAGTGATGGTGGGCGCGGGTAGGGATCGAACCTCCTGCCTCCGCTAGGTGACCAGCGACGCTCTGCCAGTGAGCTACGCGCCCCAATTCACTTTCTCCTCCCGTGGTCGATGATCTCAATTTGACGAGCGCCTGCGTGATGCGCAATGGACAAGCCGATATACAGTAGAGGTAAGACAAAGGGCGAAAACATGCCGATGAAACTCATCGCTTAATAGCGGAGCTGGTAATAAACTAAACCCAGGAGCTCGTGGGCGTAGTAGAAGTTGTCGTGCAGCGCACCGACGCTTGGCAGGAAATCGGCCAGTGTCACCGTTCTCGCCGATGCTGCCCTTGCCGGATAGGGTAGAGCAGTGATCCCCGCTCGCTCGAACGACCACATCGCCCGGCGCAGATGCCAACCATTGGTTACGATTATCGCGGTGTCGAATCCGCTTGCCTTGAGCAAAGCGCTGGTGAACTCGGCATTTTCGAATGTGGTCCGGGACTCCAACTCGGTCCACGTTACCGGCACCCGAAAATCCTGATTGAGCTCGCGCGCCATCAGCACGCCGAGTGCCGTTTTAGAGCCCATCAAGCGACCCCCGGTGACGGCAATCGGCAGTTTGGTAAGGCGGTAGAGGCGAACCGCCCAAGCCAATCGCTCAATGGTGAGCGCATCTGGAGCGTCGGGCGTATCTGTGCCGTTGCCGACCAGTACCCCGGCGCCAAGAACTACAATTGCTTGCGCGCGCTGCAGCACCGACAAGTCGACCTTTGGCACGGCCAGATCCTGTAGCATTACGGTCGTCACGATCGGCAACGCCGCCAGATAGAGAGCCACGCTGGAGGCGAGCATCAACGGGATACCCCATCGGGGGCTCCGAAAAGCGAGCACCGCTGCCGCCAACGAGATGGCGATAAAGATCGTCGGCGGCATCAGGAATGAATAGGAGAGATTTGGCATCGAATTTGACCGGAAGATCATGCGTCCGAACGGCAATACGCCCGAGAGTGCAGGCGGAATGCCTTGGGCGGCGATGCTGCGAGCACCCAAATTTAGCGTGCGCCCTCGCCAAGCAGTATTACTCTAATTGTCGCAATCATTATATACAAATCAAGTATTGTGCTTTGATTTTTGAGATAAAAGAGATCGTAGGCGAGCTTTTCACGGGCGTCCTCTATGGAGGCGCCATACGGATAATTGATCTGCGCCCACCCGGTCAGACCTGGGCGAACGTAATGACGGTCGCTGTAATGCGGTATCGCCCTGGTCAATTGATCGACAAAGAAAGGGCGTTCGGGCCTGGGGCCAATTAGGCTCATGTCACCGCGAATGACCGTCAGCAACTGCGGTAGCTCGTCGATTCGGGTCGACCGCATGAACTTGCCCACCCGGGTCACACGCGGGTCCTTGTTGGCTGCCCATTGTGGGATTGCGGCTTCGGCATCGGTCCGCATGCTGCGGAACTTCAAAAGCATAAACGGCTTGCCGTATCGACCGGTCCGCTGTTGCGAATAAAAGATCGGACCTGCTGTCTCCAAAGGAATCAGCGCAGCAAAGATCGCCAGTATCGGAGCCGTTAGGATCAGCAGCAGCAATGCGGCGCAGATATCCGTGGCTCGCTTCACCAGGCTACTGACCCGTCGTCGCCGGCACCCTTCACCGCGGAGAAACCAGTTGACGTCGAACGCATCGAGCGCGATGCGACCGGCCTCGCGCTCCCAAAAGGTCAAGCAATCCGTCACCGCGATGCCGTTAACCTTCCATTGCAGCAGCAACGTCGTCGGGAGCGCCGATCCTTCGTCTGCGGTCACTACCTCTCGAATACGCGTCTTGCGAAGGCCCTCCGCTGAGAATTTTGCTGTCGCCGCGGAATCCATCTCGTCGAAAGCGTCGATCCCCAGCCGGCCCGCGATCTCCAATTGCCCCGCGCTGGCGCTGCAAAAGCTCTCGATCTCAGCCGCGCTCCGTCCGTCTCCCAGCAAGAGAATGCGCCGTTTGAAAAATCCGCGCCGGGCCGCGGCGACGCTGATCCAACGCGTCACGACAAAGCAAACCGGCCATATCGCGGGTAATCCGATTTCCCAGTGTGCAAGGCTGATCGGCGGAGAAGCGCGAAAAAAGCGGACGGTAAGCAGAACCACACTGCCGAGCGTGAGCGCCAACCCCACTGCAGCTGCGGCGGATGCCCCCCATCGTCCAGCTTTACCGGTATCCCGACGGTAAAGACCTACCGCGAGCCCGGACAGTGCGGTGGTGCCGACCAATACGATCGACAACGTAAAGGAATTGAAAAACTCCGTTGTTAATCCGTTCTCGTTCCCGAGGCCGACTCCGTTCCCGAGACTCGAATATTTCATTGTTATCGTTATTAGAAAATACAAGACTATACAGTCTGCGGCTAAAAGCAGCGCCGATTGCGTCGGGACAAAGTACTTATAAATTTTAATCACAATCATCTCCAGCATATGAGCGGCTGGATCATGGTATTTAACGATCGAATTATTGATACTATACATCAATGGGTAATCACGTGGGGGTAGTTATGGCGGATATGCTTTCGGTGTCCGGACGACGAAATAACGTCGGCCAGCGCAGGCGCGGAGCGCCTACTGCGCTGCAATGAGCCGCAAAACTGCGTACCAATCGACCTCGAGAGACGTCCCGTCCATCTCTCGATAAAAATTAAAAAACGACTTTCTTTCATAACAAATGACAACATAATTGTATGAGAGAATGTGTATCTTTGACCTCCGGTTAGACGCGATCCGTTTTTTCCCTATTTGCTAATACGGACGGAGTAACTCCCCCCAATCACTCGATCTACGCAGCTTCCATTGTACGATCACCCAGGACGGCGACGGGCGCTGGCTTTGGCCCCATGTCGCGATTCTCAAGACTTACGTGTGCTTTAGGTGGAAAGCCGGCAGATGGTTTCTTTTTTTCTCGGGATGAAATCACAGCTGCTGAAAGACGCAGTAAAGCTTCTATTGGAGGGGGCGGGGCTCGATGTGTGCGGCGAGGCAGCCAATCTGGCCGAGACGCTAGAGAAATTACCGAGGCCGCCGACGCGGGCGGCCGATGCGATCATCTTCGACGCTAAATTTTGCAATGATCGGCCCGAAGGGATTCGAGAGATACAAGCGGTGTCAAATAATACTCGCATCATCATCTTGGCTTATGATACCGATTTGGCGTCGGTTACCAGAGACCAGATCTCGATGGCTGACGGTGTCCTCACTTTCGATATTTCCGCCGTCTCGATGATCGATTCACTGAAGTTGATACAATCCGGCGAACGTATAGTGCCGCGTGAACTTATGCGGTCGCTGTTTGTCCAGGATGAAAAAGGAAATTCCGTCGCCTCCAAAAATCTTGGTGGCGATTTTTCGACGGCTGGTCGATCGCGAAGCCAGGCGCCTTCCCCACGAGAGGCCGAAATACTGCACTACCTCTTGCGCGGCGACTCCAACAAGATGATCGCCCGAGAGCTGGGCATCACCGAAGCGACCGTGAAGGTCCACCTGAAAGGCTTGCTGCGCAAGATCGGCGCCGGCAATCGAACGCAAGCGGCGATATGGGCGCTGAACAACGGTTTCAGCCTGGCAAATTTCCGTAAGCCGGCCCCGCGAAACCCTAAACGTACGGGAACTGTAACAACCGCGGCCAGGAATGCGTCCGCGAAGACCGGAAGGACGCTAATCGCCTCTTCCCAGAGGGAGGGCCGCTCGCTCAGAACTTCCGTCCTGCTGAACGGCAAGGACTAAGGGAGTACCGGGCAATGGAGAGTTTCACCGATCTGATGGCGCTTCACCTTTTCGCGGCTTGGCGTCGAAGATGGTGGGCGCTCGGCATAGCTTGGATCGTCTGCCTTCTCGGCTGGGCCGTCGTGTACAAGCTGCCGAACCAGTACGAAGTCACCGCCCGTCTGCACGTAGACACCGATGCCGTGCTGGTACCGCTGCTGCGCGGGCTGGCGGTTGACAGCGCGATCGCCAGTCAGGCGGAGCTGATGCAAAGAACCCTGCTCAGCCACACCAACCTTCAAAAGCTGGTGACGATCTCGTATCCCAAGATTGCCAGCGGCCCGGAATCGCAACAAGAACGGCTCAGCCAGTGGCTCGCAACTGCAATCAAGATTTCCTCCGTCGGGCGCGATCTCTTCATCGTCAGCTTTCGCGATAGCAACCCGAAAGTCGCCTACGACGTCGTCACGGCGGCGCTGAAGATTTTTATCGACAACCAGACGGACGCCGCACACGCCGACATGGAAAGCGCCCAGCGCTTTCTTCGGGAACAGATAGCGATATATGAGACACAGCTTTCGGAGGCGGAACGGCGGCGCGCCGATTTCCGCACCCGGTATTTCGACATTTTGCCGGGCGAGGGACATTCGCCCTCGAGACTGGACGTTGCACGCGAAACGCTAGCCAAGCTGAAGACGGATGACGCCGACAACAGTCTGCGGCTGGCCACGCTTAAACGCCAGCTTGCGGAGATTCCACAATTTCTACCGGGCGGCGCCGCCCTGAATTTCGCAGGAGGCGCGCTGACGAGCCTATCGCCGGCGCAGCAACAACTATTTGATGCCCAGAAGAACCTGGAACTGCTGCAGTTGCGGTTGACCGATAATCACCCGGATGTCATCGCGGCAAAGCGTCTTCTCAACCTGCTGCGTAACTCGGAGACGGGCAGCGCCGGTTCGACACCCGCGGGCGGCGCAATCTCCAATCCGGTCTACGAGCAAGTTCGGTTACAGATCGTCGACAGGGAGACGACGCAGGCATCTACGGCCGCCAGGATAACCACTGCGGAGCGGGAGGCCGACCGCCTGGAGAAACTCGCACGCGAGGAGCCAGGGGTCGAGGCAGATTACGCACGGTTGGATCGAGACTATTCCGTCCTGCAGAAAAATTATAACGAGCTCGCCGCGCGTCTCGAGCAAGCCAGAATTGCCCAAGCGGCGAGCACGACGACCGATAACCAGGTTCATATCATTGATCCGCCACAGGAGCCGAACGTGCCAGTGGCGCCCAAGCGGCTGTTGCTGATCTCGGGCGTCCTGATATTCGGGCTGGCCACCGGCATCGCGGCGATAGTCGTTTTCGAACAGCTGGATCGCTCATTCGGCAGCCTGCTTCGCCTGCGCCGATTGGGTATGCCGGTTATCGGCGCGATCTCACGCATCAACCGAGGAACACCTTGGGACCTGGGACGCCGCGCCACGATGTTCGTGTTGGGGGTCGGGTTGCTTCTGATCGTTTATGGGGGACTGATGATCCGCGCCGGCGGCATCAGCTCGGGGGTGTGACAATGGACGGCAGCCAACCGACACTCGTAGAACGCGCCGCCGCCCGGCTGCGTTTGCAAGCCGAAGGGCGGATTCTGCCGCCGCGCCTGGCTGCGTCGTCCTCAGCCGCTTCGCCGGCATCCAGCGTGGTGGACGAACAAGCTCGGCGCTGGGAAGCCCTGGCATTCGCTCGCGGACAGGAATTTGGTGTCAGTTTCCGAGCCGATGCGCCACAAGCCAGACAGCAGAAGCCGCAGGCTCGTTTCGATACTCGCCGGCTCCGCGATCTCGGGCTGATTGACTGGGCGGCGCCGCGCAGTCAGGTGACTGAGGAATTCCGGCTCGTGAAACGCGAACTGCTTCGCCACATCACGGCCAAAAACAAGGACACGGGGACGCAACGCAACCTTGTCATGGTCACCAGCGCCTGGGCCGGCGAAGGCAAGACATTCACAACGCTCAATCTGGCCATCAGCATCGCAATGGAACCGAACCGTCGGGTGCTGCTGTTCGATGCGTGCGGCAACCGAGACTCGATGGAAAGCCTCCTCCAGTCAGTACCTCACTGCGGCTGGCGCGACGCGATCGCGAAAGGCGGCCCCAGCATCGACGCCATCGTCCTGAACACTGACATTCCGCAAGTGGAACTCGTGGTGCCCGGGCACGGACGTCCAGACGACGCGGCGCCCCTCGCCAGCGATCGCTTCAGGGAGCTGATCCGGGAACTCGCAGCCGGTTGCGACGACCGAATTGTCCTGATCGACGCACCTCCGTGTCTGGTGAGCAGCGATCCCGCCGTGCTTGCGGCGATCGCCGGGACCACATTGCTCGTCGTCGAAGCCAACCGTACACAGCAGCAAAGTGTCGAAGCTGCGACGGAAATTCTACGCGCCTCGACAGACCTTCACCTAATTCTGAACAAGACGCAGCTCGCGGTCACCGCTACATCTGGCTTCTATAGGCCGGAACACGAAGCAATCAGCAGCTAATCGGCATAGGTAAATTACATGTTCGAAGAGCATTTTCGCTTAACCTCGCTGCCCTTCCAACTTGTCCCCGATTCGCGTTTCTATTTCGCCAGCAGCAATCATACCCGAGCGCTCGCGCATTTGACCTACGGCCTCGCGCAAGGAGACGGATTTATTGTCATCACCGGTGAAGTAGGCGCGGGGAAGACGACGCTCGTCGAACACCTACTATCGGGACTACAGAACGGCACACATATCGCTGCTCGCATCGCCACGACGCAGCTGTCGCCGCACGCGTTGCTCCGCATGATCATGCTCGCTTTCGATCTCCCGTACAGGGGGAACGACAAGAGCAGAATGCTCAATCAATTCGAGGAATTCTTTCAACACAGCCAGTCCGTGGGGAAACGATTGCTGCTTGTCGTGGACGAGGTTCAGAACCTGCCGTTTTCGACGCTCGAGGAGCTTCGCATGCTATCGAACCTCGCCACCGGTCATCGGGCGCCTTTGCAGACCTGCCTGGTAGGGCAGCCGCAGTTCCGCCAGATCATCACCAGCGCGAAGGCGGAGCAGCTCCGGCAACGGATTTTCACCTCCTATCACCTGGGCGAGCTCAGTGACAACGAGATCGGCGGCTATATCGAGCATCGCCTTCAAGTGGCGGCCTGGTCGGGCGATCCCGCCTTCGACATGGACGCTTATCCGGCTATTTTTGCCCACACCAAGGGCATCCCGCGCCGCATCAATTCGTTGTGTTCCCGCCTGCTGCTGCAAGCGTATCTGGACGATAGCCACATCATCACGGCGTCCGATGTACATCAGGTCGCCGGCGAGTGGCACGCCGAACTGGGAATGGCGACTGCCAAAGCCGACCCCCCCTGCAATACGGTGCCCTCCCGCGCCATCGCGAGCGTGGCCGAGCGGCTGACTTCCATCGAGTGCAAGCTGAGCGAACAACAGCAGTTGCTGCAGCGCACGTTTGCCATGCTCAGACACGCCGCCGATGTTCCGGGCTGATCCCGCGATGTTACCAAAGCCGTCGCGGAGGGCGGCGCCTCTATTGCAGCCTTCACCGCCGTCTCGGTTGGTGAACGCGATGACAGTCGATGTCGAAGATTACTTTCACGCCGAGGCGCTGTCCGAATGTTTTCCCCGCCACCGCTGGCACGCACTCGAAATCCGGGTCGAAACCAATGTCGATCGGCTGCTCGCGCGTTTCGCCGACGCGGGCATCGCGGCGACGTTCTTCATCCTTGGGTGGGTGGCCGAGCGGTACCCGCAAATGGTTCGGCGGATCGCGGAAGGCGGGCATGAAATAGCCTCCCACGGGTACGAGCACCGCCGCGTCGACCAGCAGTGCCCCCTCGAATTCGACGAGGACGTGCGCAGGGCGAAAGGCATCCTTGAGGCTGTTAGCGGGCAGGCGGTTGCCGGCTATCGCGCAGCGAGCTTTTCCATCGGACGCGGTGATTTCTGGGCATTCGACGTGCTCGCACGAGCCGGTTACCGTTACAGTTCAAGCATTTATCCAATCCGCCACGACAATTACGGCATGCCGGAGGCACCTCGTTTCGCATTTTCGCCGACCGCATTCGAGTTCACCGAAATCCCCGTGACCACGACCGTTCGCTTCGGCGCTAATCTCCCGGCCGGCGGCGGTGGCTACTTCCGCCTGCTGCCCTACCGGTTGTCACGGGCCAATATGCGGCGGGTGAATCGCAAGGACCGGCAGCCCTGTGTCTTTTATTTTCACCCCTGGGAGATCGACCCGGGACAGCCGCGGCAGCGAATGATTTCCCGCCGATCCCGCTGGCGCCATTATACAAATCTCGACGCCATGGAAGGGAAACTGGTTCGCTTACTTACCGATTTCACCTGGGGTCGCATGGACCGGGTGTTTTCGGCCGAGTGCAAGGCGATAGGGCCGGTGACGTGAATTGTCCGGAGGTTCGTATTCGTTCCTTGACCGAGGCGGATCGGAAACGCTGGGACGATTTTGTTTTAGCCCATCCGCAAGGCACCTTCTTTCACAAAGCCGGCTGGAAGTCGGTCGTCGAGCAAAGTTTTCATTATGTCACTTGCTATAACTTTGCGGAGCGAGACGGCGTGGTGACCGGGGTGCTGCCGCTGGTCCTGGTCGCCAGCCCGCTGTTTGGCAAGGCGCTCATCTCCACGGCGTTTTGCGTTTACGGCGGCCCGCTTGCCATCGATGCCGATTTGGAGGAAGCCCTGCGCCGCTGCGCCGTTGCCGAGATGGACCGGCTGGGCGCCGATCGTCTCGAGTTTCGCTTGCGCCAACGGACCGAAACGGACTGGCTGAAAATCAGCGATCGCTACGCTACGTTTCGCCGCCCGATCGATGCCGATCCGGAACGGAATTTGGCGGCGATTCCGCGCAAGCAACGCGCCGTATTGCGCAAAAGTCTCAATGGCGGTCTGACCGTCGAACGCAATCACGACGTCAACCGGATGCATCGCGTTTATGCCGAGAGCGTCCGCAACTTGGGCAGCCCGGTGTTCCCGCGCCGTTACTTTCGTGCCTTGCTCGATGAGTTCGGCGAGGCCGCGGAGATTTTAATCGTGCTCGACCGCGGCGCACCGGTCGCTTCGGTTTTGTCGTTCTTTTTTCGCGACGAGGTGCTGCCCTATTACGGCGGCGGGACCGCATCGGCGCGGACGACCGGCGCGAATGATTTCATGTATTGGGAGGTCATGCGCAGTGCCGGCGTCCGCGGCTGTAGAAGCTTCGATTTCGGGCGCAGCAAAGTCGGCTCGGGAGCCTTTCATTTCAAAAAGAATTGGGGGTTTCAACCGGAGCCCTTGATCCACGAGTTCAGGCTCCGCGAGGGGCATTCGCTGCCGGATACGAGCCCGCTGAACCCACGGTTGCAGCGCTATATCAACGCTTGGAAACGACTTCCGCTGCCCTTGGCCAACGCCATCGGACCTCGCCTCATCCAGAGCCTCGGCTTGGGAGCCTGACCGCGTGGATCCGATCCTATTTTTAACCCAACGGATTCCTTTTCCGCCCAACAAGGGCGATAAGATCCGATCCTGGCACATACTGAAATACTTGGCCCAGTCGCACCGGGTTTTTCTTGGTTGCTTCCTGGACGATCCGCTTGATCGTGATCATCTGGCTGCGCTTGGCGAGATCTGCGCCGGGGTCGCCTGCTTTCCGATTTCCCCATGGTCGCGACGGCTGCGCGCGCTGCTCCGTGTGCGGTGGGGAAAACCGCTGACACTGGACTATTTCAGTGATGCGAGGCTCAGCGCATGGATCGATGACACCGTGTCCCGCCATGGCATCCGCCGGGCGTTTGTCTTCAGTTCGAGCATGGCGCCTTACGCGATACCGCTCCACGGCCGCCGCATTCTCGACCTCGTCGATTTGGACTCGGCCAAATGGCGCGAATATGCCCGGCATCGCCCGTGGCCGCTTTCCCTGGTGTTTTCGCGTGAAGCACGCACCCTTGGCGCCTTCGAGCAACGAGCGGCGACAGCCTTCGACCAGACGCTGTTCGTCTCCGAGGCCGAAGCCGATGAATTTCGCCGGCTGAACCCTGACGAACGGATGAAGGTCACGGCGATGCCGAACGGCGTCGACCTGATCTATTTCTCGCCGGACAAGAGCCGTCCCGACCCGTTCGAACCGGGAGGCTGCCGCCTGGTGTTTACCGGCGCGATGGATTATTGGCCCAATATCGACGCCGTGACCTGGTTCGCCGAAGAGATTCTGCCGGGGCTGCGGGCCGCTGGAATGCCGGCCCGTTTCTATATCGTGGGGTCTCGTCCCAGCCGGGCGGTGCGAAGCCTAGGCCGGCTGCCCCACGTCACCGTGACAGGTCGGGTTGCCGATGTTCGCCCCTTTCTCGCCCACGCGTTCGCCGCGGTCGCGCCGCTAAGGGTGGCTCGCGGCATCCAAAACAAGGTTCTTGAAGCGATGGCGATGGGGACACCCGTCGTCGCCTCTACGGCCGCCTGCTGCGGCATTGCGGCGCAACCGGGCGCGGACCTTACGATCGCCGAGTTGGCCGCGGACTGGATCAGCCAGCTATCGTCGATGTCCGAGGGGGATCGGTCGCGTCTGGGTAAGGCCGGCCGGAGTTTCGTCGAGCGCCACCATCGGTGGGATCGCAATCTGCACATGCTCGACCGGTGGCTGCCTCCCCGGTCCGCACCCGTGAACCTCACCTAATCGTCGCAAGGCCCAAGTAGATCCGCGGCAAGGAGGGCATTGGCGGCGGAGCGGATGAGCACGAACGGCAGTCCGGCCCGCTCGGCGATGTCGAGCAGCGAATGACTGCCGTCGCTGAGGTAGAGTACCCATAGCAGCGCCATCTGCTCGTCAGCGACCGAGTTTTGTCCGCCCAATCCCCGGTAAAGGCCGCGGCGGCCGAGCTGCGGTTCGCCTTTCGGACTGAGGTTGCGGTAGTGGGCGTCGCCTTCAATGGCGGCCACGATACGGCAGAGCGTGGACAGCGACTGAGTGAGGCTTTCCTCGCGCAGCAATCCCGGATTGTCCGCCGAGGTGTGGTACTCGGGATAACCGCCGGGTGGGCTGCGCGTGAGACAGCCGACAGGCAGGTCAAAGCCAGGCGAACAAAACTGTCTCTCATCATATCCGAATGGAACGAAAGGGGTGATCCGCGCGTTGCCGGCGGGGTCATGGCGCAATACATGGGCGGCAATACGGTCGATAGCGGCATCGCCTTGCCCGCTCTGTTTATAGGTCAGGCCGCCGGCGTCGCCGAGGCAGGACAGCACGAGGCCGTACTTTATCGTCCCCAGCAACCGCTCGTTCATGGCTAGCCAGGCGAGGGAACCGATCGTGCCCGGGGCGAACAGGAAGCGATATGTATAGCGGAGTTTGCGCGTGCGCAGATGGCACGCCAGCGCCGTCGCGACAGCGATGCCCGAAAGGTTGTCGTTCGCCAAGGAGGGGTGACAGATATGGCTGGACACCAGAACCGTTTCCGGATGTGCCCCCGGGATCACGAGTTCGCCATAGGTCAGTTGCCCGTTCGACAGCGAGCTGTCGATGACCACGCGATAGCGGTTGTCGGTTAGCGCATCGAGCTGGTTCTGGGTTATGCAAAAACCCCAGGTCTCGGCGTAATACGCGGTTCGATAGGGAATCCAGTCCGGGCGCTCGGGGATCGCGTGCAGATGGCGCCGCAGTTCCTCGATCTCGACGATGCGGTCCATCGGCGGGCTGTAGTGCACGATATGCAAATTGTGTTCGGCAAAATCTACGACACGCTCCCCCGCCATCGTGGCGATATAGGCCTGACGGATGTTCCACTCCTGAGGAATCGTCCAATCGAACGCCGAAGTTCCCGTTGCCACTTCCTGAACATTCAGGGGGATGTGTTCCCGCAGAATTTTGAGGCTCTGCCGCACGCCGTCGCCGGTTATGCTGCGGCACAGGGGGTAAAGCCGCTTGATGAGCGGCAGCATCTCAACGTCCCGGCGGTCTCCGCTCCCGTTCGCCGGCGTGGCTGGTTCGTCTCTCACCCTAGCCGCCCAACGACACGACGCGCTGCGTCTTGGACCCGAAAAGCGCGCGTAGCGCGCTACCCGGCACGAGGCGCGATTGGCACAATAGTGTCTTGACCAGGAGCTTCGGTGAGATGACCTCATTCCCCAGCAGTGAAGCCAGCGCCCGTACCGACCGCGTGTCGCCCAAGGTGAAGGCAATCTCCAGCGCCAACCTGCGCCGCCTGATGATTTCAGCCGCGAAGATATCGGCGTATTGCGGCGCAATGGTGTGATGGTCGCGGGCCCAGATCAGCGCCTCGACGTCCCACAGGCAGACGCGCATCTTGTCGCCTGAAAGATTGCCGCCGTGTCGTCTGATCCAGGCTAGCGGTTGATATTGGATAACCGGCGCGACCGACTGGTTGCAGCGCAGGCTGAACTCGAGGTCTTCCGTAGCCGCACGAGGCAGGCGCTTATCAAAACCGCCGATCGACGACAGAAAATCCGTCCGCGCGATGACGCATGACGGCCAGATCGCATTGAAGCGAAGAATCTTTGGATAGAACGGCCGCTCGGGCGCGGAGAAATATCCCGGAGGGGCCTCGCTGAATTTGTCCTTGTCTGTCCGGCGCTCTCCGACGATCGACCGGAAATTGCCGAAGCCGTAAACACCTCCCGCGGCGAGGAGCGACGCCCACGAACTCGAGGTAGTTGGGCGTCCACTCGTCGTCATCGTCGCAGAACGCGGTCCACGGCGAGCGCACGAGAGCCAGCCCGACGGCCCGGGCAACGTTGGGCCCGGAATTGGCGATGCGGTGATAATGGACGGGGAATCCGGCTATTGCGCCGAGGACATCGTCCGTCGAGCCGTCATCGATGACGATGATTTCCGCTGGAGGCAGGGTTTGGCTCAGGATCGATGCCAGCGTGCGGCCGATCATGTCGCGGCGGTTGAACGTCGGCACGATGACGCTGACGGCAAGGGGAGGGGATTTCACGGCGCCGGCTTCGATCAAAGCCGCCGGCCGATGCGCCGGATGGCGGCTTCGGCAAGATGCATCGCGCTTTTGCCTGCCACCCGGAACGGCGACAGCCGGTATCCGAGTGCCGCCACCCGCTGGCGATGGCGGCTCCACAGGGCGCCCGCGTCGTGTTCGTGCATTCGCTCGCCCAGATAGGCGTGGTATGCCCCCAGTACCTCCGCGATCCGTTGCCGCAGTTCGGTTTCGCTCAGATAGCGCGAGCCGAATTTGCCCAAGTAGTCGAGCATATCGCCCAGGTAGAGGTTGTCCGCACGCGCCCGGGAGGTAATTGAACCGCTGCGAACGCGATCGAACGTCAGGATCTCATGCACAAAGCCCAGATCGGCCCCCTCCAATGCATTGAGACACGCTTCGCTGTCGGCGTGCCAATGGTCGCCCGGGAAAAACGGGTCGGCCGCCCGCACGATGTCGGCCCGGTAGAGCAAGTTGTTGGCCAGGGCCGGGAGATACGGACCGCCGAGCAGGAAGCGGCGGCAGATCTCACGCCCTGGTATCACCGCCTGCGGATAAGGGGGGCCGTCAGGATTGAGGCGTTCGCCCGTCAACCGGTAGCACCCGACCATTACCACTGTCGGGTTGCGCTCGGCGAATCCAACCAGCTTTTCGAGGCATGCCGGAAACATCCAATCGTCACCGGCGATGACCTTGCAGTATTTGCTGTCGGAAGCGATTAGCCGAAACGCGATATTGTGATTGGCAATCGCCGAGACGAAATGTCGATTGCGGTGTACACGCACCCGACGGTCGCCGGCCGCGTAAGCCTCGGCGATCTGCGCCGTCCGGTCGGTGCTGCAATTATCGACGATTGTGTATTCCCAATTCTGGTAAGTCTGCGCGAGAACACTCTCGATGCACTGGGCGATATGCGTCTCTTCGTTGTAGGCCGGGGTCACGACGGAGACGAGGGGCGTTTCGGCCATTGAGTCCGCCAGAAGATCCCACGCGTCGGACTGCCCGCCGGTCACTCTCCTGCCCGTCGTAGCGGCCTCGCCGACGCCGGCGTCTGCCGACACGCGAAGGGCGGGGCCCTCGCTCAAGAAACTCGCTCTAGCCAGGATTCGCGCCAATATGAATAGATATGACGCGGGCAGAACAGTCGATTTCGACTAACGCAGCCGGTACAGAAGCCGTCTTCGAGAATAATACAATCACTTGATATCTTTATCATCTTGCCGGTCTTTTCGTCGACGATGCGATCGACCCGCGCGAGAACTTTGCATATCTTTCCGCAGAAGGATTCCATCTCGATGTCGAACCAGAGACCTCGCGTCTTTCGGCCGGGGGTCAGTGTCCGGAGAATCTCGTCTCTCGACCTGACCCGCACGATGTCCCCGGGCTGCAAATTCAGCGGCTCGGACGGCGCCGGTGCGGGGCCCGTCCCCGGACGGTTGGGGAAGGCGGGATCGCGCAAGACGCGGCGGGCGATCGCCCTAAAGACGGCAATGCCGACATAACGGATAAAGGCCGTGAGGCCGATATTGCGGGATGTCAGATCCCGCAAATAGGGCCGCGGATCGCGCCAGTCGAGCGGCGTGGTCGCATCGAGTAGCGCGGTCGCCTGGCAGCTGTAGATAACGGTCTCGTCCGGTGCCGGAGTGTCGTTGCCGGCGCGGTACGCGCGGTGCGCCAAGGCCTCGGCATCGGCGATTGCCGGCGGGGCCTCGCGCGGGACTGCCGACGCCGTGCCCGGTACGCCAGCCGACGGCTCGACCGGCGTCAGCCACGCGCGGTTCCAGAAGAGCAGGCAGCGCGCCTGGCAACCGCCGTGCGCCGCACCGTCGCAGCGCAAATGGTCCAGGTGCACGGCGTTGGCCATCGCGCGCGCGCAGTAGTTCCTTATCGTGTCGCAAGTCTTGTGAGCCGACTTGAGAACGCGAAACCTGCGCCCGCAATACTGCAGCATCTCGGGCATAAACGGTAGGTTGTCTACACAACCGTGGTCGTCCAGCGTCGCAAGGATGTCGGCGGCGCTGCGAACCTCGACCCAGTCGCCGGCACGCAATCCGGTGTGTTGTCGCAGTTCTCCGCCGTTCCCCTTTCCTGTCGACCGCGGCGCTGGACGCAGTTGGTGTCCGGAGCCGCGGCAGAGCCCGTCGGCCGTCCTGGTCGATCGCAAGATGGCCTCATCGCCTTGCAACGGGTTGCCTCCACTTTTGCGAGAAAAACACAATTCCCTGCCGGCTGTCTGGCAACCAACCGGACGCGTAAATGTTGGCGGCCTCGACTTCGAGGGCCGCACGCGCGTCGCCGTCGTAGATCTGAT
The DNA here is from genome assembly GCA_963712835.1 of uncultured Alphaproteobacteria bacterium. GTDB lineage: Bacteria > Pseudomonadota > Alphaproteobacteria > ATCC43930 > CGMCC-115725 > DATARH01. Next base: position 256,791 of record CAVQJJ010000011.1, read on the forward strand.
GGCCGCGCTCATCCGTTACCCAAAGCGAGAGGGAATATTTGGCTGGCAGCAGGTTAAGCGCTTCCAGGGCCACGTCCACATAGCCGCCGCCCGGCTCCACCTTGGGTATGGAGATGCCCTGAAGTACGTTGCACGTTTCGGTAATGAGGGTGCCGAGGCCGGTATACAGCCGAAAGCCGAAACTGACGTTTTGCAGCGTCGTCTTTGCGTCGAAATGAAGCCGCAACACGAGCGGATCTCCGCTTCGCGTCACTAGGCATGGCCTGCCGTCCGAGGCCAGGTACTCCAGTCTGGTAAAGCGGATCTGTCCGTTGCCGATGCGCGTCTCCGAGCTTTCCAACATCGTTTCGGCGCTTCCGGCATCGGCGAAGGAGGCCATGTAGGCTGCGATGACCTCCTTTGCGCCGCCGTCCATGCGCACCTTGCCGTCGTCAATCCAGATGCCGCGGGAGCAGAGATTCTCCACAGCCGCCATGTTGTGGGACACGAACAGCACAGTGCGTCCGCCGCTTTGCAGTCCATCCATCGCGTCGAGGCATTTCTTCTGGAAGCCGGCATCGCCTACCGCCAGCACTTCGTCGACGATCAGAATGTCGGGATCGAGATGCGCCGCCACCGCGAAGCCCAGCCGCAATCGCATGCCGCTCGAATAATGTTTGACCTGTGTGTCGAGGAGCTGGTTGACGCCAGCGAACTCGACGATCTGCTCGAACCGGCGATCGACCTCGCGCTTCCGCATGCCGAGGATCGAGCCGTTGAGATAGACGTTTTCGCGCCCCGTCAGCTCGTTGTGGAACCCAACACCGACTTCAAGCAGGGATGCCACACGCCCCCGCACCTTGACGTCGCCCGCCGTTGGAAAGGTGATCCGCGACAGGATCTTGAGCAGCGTGCTTTTGCCGGCCCCGTTGCGGCCGATGATCCCGACAACTTCACCCTTGGGAACCTCGAACGAAACCCCCCGTAATGCCCAGATCGCGGGCCGTGCACCCACCCGGCCTGTGCGCGACGCGCGTGCCCATCCGACAATCCGTTCGCGCAACGTCGTATTGGCGTATTTGCCGATGCGATACTGCTTGGAGAGGCCTTCTACGGCGATGCTGCTGGCGGGCATCGGCATTTCCTCAGACGTAGTCGGCGAAAGCGCGCTCGTGCCGGCGAAAGAAGACAGCGGCGGCGACAAACAGCGCGATGATGAGCGAAAGCGAGGCGGCAAGCGGGCCCCAGTTCAGTTCCACGCCTGGGTTCAATGCATCGCGGAACCCTTCGATGAGACCGGAAAGTGGATTCAGGACAAGAAATGCGCGATACCGCTCCGGGACCATGCTCGCGGGATAGATGATCGGGGTCGCGAACAGGCACAGCTGGATCGCGAAAGGTACCACGTACCGAATGTCGCGATATTTGACGTTCAAGGCCGCCAGTACCATGCCGACGCCGAGCGCGAGCATGAAGAGCGGCAAGGCGAAAAAGGGCCACAACGCCATCTTGAGCGTCAGTGGCACGCCGTAGAGGATTGCGACCACCAGCAATATGGCCGTGCCGATGGCAAAATCGACCATATTGCCGAACGCCGACGCGGCGGGCAGCAGAACCCGCGGAAAATAGATCTTGGTCAGCATGTCGGCGTTTCCGACCAGGCTCATGCTGACATTGGTGACCGTTCCCGAGAAATACAGCCAGGGAACCAGTCCGCTGAGGTAAAAAACCGGCGAGGGCAATCCGTCATTGGGCAAATTGGCTAGCTTTCCGAACAATATCGTAAAGACCACCATTGTAAAAACTGGCTGTATTATTGCCCAGAGCACGCCTAAAACGGCCTGCTTGTAACGAATTTTGAGATCTCTCCAGGCAAAGAAATAAAGCAGTTCCCGGTATACCCAGAGTTCACCGGCCGTGTCCGCTAATTTCTGGAATCCCGTTTTCCCATTGGTCGGCGACGCATTGAAAGGCAGCGGCGCCGCGGCGGGGTTACCGAGAGATTCGACGGGGGAAGATGACATATCCTGTTCGGTCCGATCTCAACTTGGTACGTGATCGCGGCGACAGTGTTCGACGCCCGACCGGCCGCTTCCTTTGTCCGGCTCATGGGCCGAATGTCACAAAATGCGCCGCTGGGCGCTGCAAAGCGGTGGAGGTAATCCGTTCGGGTAGGAGATAGGCGGGCTTGCTCTATTGCGCAGCCGCCAGTATGGGCCTCGGCTCCCGGTCCCAGACCGCCCACGGTGCGCTGCCGCCGCTTATCAGGTTTTCCAGGGCCTGCAAATCCTTGAAGGTATCCATGCAGCGCCAGAAGCCTCGGTAATAGGAAGTGAACAGCTTGCCGTCATCGATCAGCCGGTGAAATGGCTCTTCGACCAACTCTTCACCCGGTCGCATGTATTCGAAAATCTTTTTCGAAAAGACGAAATACCCACCGTTTATCCATGCATTCGCCTGCACGACGTCATCTACGGCGGTGACCCGCCCCTCACCGTCGCTACGGACAAAGTGCGTGCTGTAGTTCGGACGCACCGACAGAAACATGCCGATTGCGTCCCGGCGATGGAACTCATCGATCAATTCGGGAAGCGGGAAATCGGTAAGGCCGTCGCTGTAATTGGCGAGGAACACCGTGTCGTCACCGACATAATGTTCGACGGCCCTCAGGCGCTGCCCAATATTGGCGGTGAGGCCGGTGTCGGCAAACGTAATCCGCCAATCTTCGATATCGCGATTGACGAGATCAACCTGTCGAGCGCCGCGACTGAGGACGAAGTCATTGGAAAGGCATTCTTCGTACTCCAGAAAATAGCGCTTTATGGCGTCGCCTTTATAGCCCAGGCACAGCACAAAATCGGTATGGCCGAAATGTGCATAGTATTTCATCACGTGCCAGAGGATCGGTCGGTAGCCGATTGGCGCCAACGGTTTAGGGATTTCTGCGGAAAAATCGCGGAGCCGGGTTCCCATGCCACCGCAAAAGAGCATCACCTTCATTAGATACCCCGAACTTCTGCCCGTCGATACAGATCCCGACGTTGCGGCCGTGAGCAGCGAGTGTCCAATCATGCTTTTGAAGTACCGCTTCCGAAACGTTGGTTCCGCTGCAGTGCGATGACAAATTCGCCGCGGCGACCCTTCGAATGGAGCTGTGTCGGTGCAACAATCCCGCGTCCTTGTGACTGGTGCAGATGGATATATCGGATCGGTCCTCGTTTCGGCGTTGATCACTCGCGGCTTTGAGGTGACGGGGCTGGATTGCGGCTTCTACCGAAGCGGCTGGCTTTTCAACGCCACCGGCCCGCGTCCGCAGATGCTGACGCGCGACATCCGGCAGTTGACGACGAAGGATGTCGAGGGTTTCGATTGCGCTGTACATCTCGCGGAGCTGTCGAACGATCCGCTGAGCGAATTGAACCCCGCCGTCACGCATATGATCAACCACCGGGGGTCGGTGCATTTCGCCCGGCTGTGTAAAGCCGCTGGGGTCAAACGTTTCGTCTACACATCATCTTGCAGCGTCTATGGCGCCGCTGACGACGGGTCGGACAGAGACGAGAAGTCGGCTCCCAACCCGCAGACGACCTATGCCAAATGCAAATTGCTTGTAGAGCGCGACGTCGGAGCGCTCACTGATAAGGCTTTTTCGCCGGTATTCCTGCGAAACGCGACGGCCTTTGGGGCAAGCCCGCGGATGCGGTTCGACATCGTCCTCAACAACCTCGCCGGCGTTGCCTGGACGTCACGCGAAATCAGGATGACGAGCGATGGCACGCCTTGGCGGCCCTTGGTGCACGTGGCGGACATTTGCTCCGCGGTCGCCGAGGCGCTGGAGGCGCCGCGGGATGCCGTGCACAACGAGATCTTCAATGTCGGTGACGACAGTCAAAATTATCGGATATCGGAAATCGCCGGCATCATCGCCGGCATGCTGCCCTCCTGTCCGGTTCGCTTCGGTGCGCCGGGGGGCGACAATCGAAGCTACCGCACCAGCTTTGCCAAGATTCACCGTCATCTACCGCAATTTCGCTGCCGGTGGAGCGCCGAAGCGGGGGCGCGGCAACTCGTGGACATTTTCGAGCGGATCGGACTTACCGCCGAGATGTTCGCCTATCCCGCGTACACCCGGCTCAAGCAGTTGCAACAGCTGATCGGGACGGGGCAGGTCACGTCCGATCTGTTCTGGAACCCACTGCCGGCAGCCTCTGTCGCGTACGGCAATGATCTTCGAGCCCACGCGGCTTGAAGGCGCCTGGCTCGTTAGCCTCGAGCACAAGAAGGACAGCCGGGGCTTTTTTGCGCGGACCTGGTGCCGGGAGGAGTTTGCCGCCCAAGGTCTCGACACGGAAATAGCGCAGCAGAGCATGTCGCATACGGTCGGCCGCGGCATGCTGCGAGGGCTTCATTTCCAACGCGACCCGCATCAGGAGATCAAGCTCGTACGCTGCCTCCGAGGAGCGGTATACGACGTGATCCTCGATCTGCGCCCGCTCTCGCGGACATATCTGCAATGGCAGGCCTTTGAGTTGACCGCGGAAAACGGCGATGCCCTGTACATCCCGAAGGGGCTGGCGCACGGCTTTCAGACCCTCACGGCCCATGCCGAAGTCGGCTATCAGATGTCCGTGCCCTATGCGGCCGAGGCGGCCACCGGATTTTGTCACGATGATCCGGCGTTCGGAATCCGGTGGCCGTTGCCCGTCGAAAGCATGAGTGAACGCGACCGCTCCTGGCCCGATTTCCCCGGACCGCTTCTGGCTCTCGCGTCAACCGGTCTGCACTCGGCATAACGTTCCGGCCCGCGACCCAAGGGCATTTGGTCCGGGATTCTCCTTCAATCGACTGACGTCGCGAGCGTCACAGCCGGCGATCCCGAGCTCGCCGCAGCTTCTATTTCGGTCGGCGAGGGCCCGTGCGAAACCCGCCGCGCGAATTTTGCGCCAAGCGCTATTCCCGGCCGTTCGACGGTGCGGTGGAGGATCTCGGCCGCGACCGTGGCCAGCGGTATCCCCGTTGCGAAAAGATGGACGAAAGTGGCGGCTGGCCCAGCGTTTGGCGACACCGCCAACCATGCCCAGTGGCAGAACGCGATGACCGGCATGTGACAGAGATATATTGAGTAGGAGCGAGATCCAAAATAGGTCGCTGCACGGCTTTCCAGCAGGAGCCGGTAGGCCCGGTCGAACCACCTGGAGGCGGAGGCGCTGCCGGGATGTAGCCGCATTCCGGCGACGACGACGACCCAGAGCAGGATCGGGATCGTTTCCTTGGCGAAAATCGGCAGCAAAACGACGGCCAGGGTCAAGACGATGGATGGCCGCACGAAATCGGCAATCAGCGGATACAAATAGCGGCTGGCGATGCCGACGAGGAAATATTCAAATGCCGCCGGCAGGAAGCTGGGTTGCTCGAACTGGCCGAAGAGGCCGTGCCGAGAGACATATTCGAGAACCATCACCGCAATCCCGGCAACCAAGAGTCCCCTGTTTCGATGGATGAGAATGACCACGAACGGAGCGACCAGGTAGAATTGCCACTCCAGCGATAAGCTCCATGCCGGCATGTTGAAGGCATATCCCGAGAACGGCAGTGTCGTGTCACTGATCACACCGTTGAGCATGAGGAGGTGGGCGAAGGCGTGCGCCCAAAAAAACTGGTGGTTCGACTGTGCGATATTCGCCATGACTGACGAAAATGTGTACCCCGGCTCATGCAGGTAGGCGACGCGCGCGAGCGTCGACCCCTCAATGTCATAGGCGACAAAGCCGATGATGCAGGTGATCAAAAACACCGGAAAGATGCGCATGAAGCGGCGAAGTAAATAGATGCTGTACGGCTCCTGCTTTTCGATGATCAGGTGGGTTATGACAAAGCCGCTGACGATGATGAACACGATAACGGCGGGAGAGCCTATGCGGCCAAGGACCGATCCGGGGAAAGTCGGGGAGATACCCGAGGTGTAGGCCAGGTGCGAGAGCACAACCGCCCAGGCCAGCCAGCCTCTCAGGCCCTCGAGGGCAAGAAATCTCTTCATGGGCTCCTCGATCGGGGCGGTCGCTGCGGCTTGCCGCGCAACGGCCTAATCGCCGGCAGCCAGCTTCGTCTTTAGTCTCGATACCGTGGTAAATGTCACAAAGCATCCTCCCAAAGGGGGTAGCCCGTTCAACTTTCCCGCCTGAGTGATTCGCGTCGTCGTCTGCCCCGGGTACTGCCTCTGACCGCCAACCGATGGCGATTCACGAGCGGCGCAGCCAAATTTTAACGTCAATGCTGGTCCGGCAGTGACGGCTGCAAAATTTGAGGTTGCATGCTACGATAATGCCAGGCGGGGATTTAGGGGCGTTTCCCAGGCGTGCGGGAAAACCGCGGACCGAGGGTCGCCGAGGTATAGCGATGAACAGTTTGTTGCGCCTGGCGGCTGCGGTGGTGGTTATTCTCGGTATCGGCGGCTGCACGACGGGTACGCCGCCGCCGGTTCCCCCTTCCGACTTGGCATCGTCCGAGTATGTGATCGGCCCCGGCGATAAGTTGACGGTTTTCGTCTGGCGCAATCCCGAGCTATCGGTGGATGTGCCGGTCAGGCCCGATGGGAGGATCTCGATACCGCTGGCGGATGATATCGTTGCCATTGGGAAGACGCCCAGCGGACTGGGGCGCGAGATCGAGAAGCGGTTAGCCAAGTACGTCGCCGATCCGATTGTCACGGTGCTGCCGAAGGAGTTCGTCGGACCGTTCAGCGAGCAGATCCGGGTGATTGGCGAGGCGGTGCAGCCGCGCGCGCTGCCCTATCGCGCGAACATGACCCTTCTCGATGCGATGATCGAGGTCGGCGGCCTGACGAAATACGCTTCGGGGAACCGGGCGACGCTGGTGCGGACCGTGGGCGATACGCAACAGACCTACTCTTTGCATATCGACAGCCTGGTCAAGGACGGCGAGATTCAAAGCAACGTCGCGCTGATACCCGGCGACATCATCATCATTCCGCAGCGCTTGTTCTAAGATCGCGTTGCGCGATAGTTTGAGCCATCGTGCGCAGCCGGCAGACCGGCACTATCGCAAGGAGGTATGGTCTCCGCCAGATCATTCGCGGCTGCGGGCCGCGGCGCGCAGCCTGTGAAGACAGCAACGAACGGCTTCTGCTATTGGGAGAGACGGTTTTCGCTCGTCTGGGGGTCCTTGCCGTGAGCAGCCGGACGCTGGCGGCAGGGGTTGCTCTTCTCGCGCTATCCGCGAGGTTGTGCGGCGCGTCCGCTCAGGTCGTTTACGATCCTGCGGTCGGCTTTTTGACGCCGACGCAAACCTTGGGTCAGCCTCCGCTCGCCACAACCAATACGCTTCCATTGTTTCCCAGCACCGGTTTGGGATTTGCCGGCGCGCCCGCGACCTACACCGGAGCGATAGGCGCGGCGGTTGTGCCTCCCGCACCAGCGCTCGCCGCACAGACGCTGCAGCCGAATCCCTTGTTGCCGCCGATCCAGAACGGCGCGACTCCGATTCAAGCAGGCGACGATCGCGCCCCCGCGCTGCTCATCCAGCCGAGCGTGGGGGTGGCGCAAGGTTTTGACGACAACCCGCGGCAGACGCCCAACCGTCTGGCGGACACAGTGACCGATTTGAACGCCAGTGTGATCGGCTCCGTCGATACGCCTCACCTGCAAGGGTTGGTGTCGTCTACGGCCCAATACTTCAAATACGCCCGGGCGACGGATCAGGACGCCCTTACGATCGACGGTACGGGATACGGTCTTGCGACCCTGGTTCCCGAGCATCTGTATCTTGACGGCCGCGCCGCGATGTTCCAGGTGTCGCCGACCGGCGGGGTCGGTTTCACGAACCCGGCGTTACTGAGTCCTATTCAGCAAACCTCGTTAACGACGACGTCCGTCTCGCCGATCCTGCGGGAATCGCTCGGCGACAATGTGGAAGCCGATCTTCGATACAACCACAGCTCGATCGCGCCGAGCTCTGGGATTCTGCAAACGGGATCGGCGGCTCCGGCGACGACGACCACCATCACCGCTGCCGAGGCGAACCAGGGTAATCTCACCGTAGCCTTCGGGCGCGGCGACGGCATTCTATCGTCACGCGCTGCACTGACCGCTGATGACATCTCGTCCCAGTCATTGGCGGCTTCCACGCGGATGCGGGGTATCGATGACTTTCAATACCGGATCAATTCGGAGATCGCCCTGACCACCCGACTGGGATACGAAAATCTTCGCTTTCCCACTGCGGGACTGGCGTTTAACGGCCCCGTTGCGGAGGCGGGCACAAGGCTCGATCTGGCGCCCGGCAGTTCGATCATCGCCCGATACGGACGGGATGACGGCACCTGGGGCTTCAACGCGGCGATCAGTCAGGCGCTGACGCCGAGAACCGTTCTCCTCGCCTCCTATCAGCACAACATAGCATCCGAGCAGGAACAGATCCTGAGCAACCTGAACACGTCGCAGATCGATCCCTACGGCACCGTCATCAATGCGGAGACGGGTTTGCCGCAAGCCATGGCCGATCCCGAGCTGAATTTTTCGCAGACCGGCGTGTTCCGAACCCAGCAGGTCAATATCGCTCTCCTGCACGAGCTTGATACTGACAGTCTCCGGCTGTTCGCGTTTTACGACAAGGAAACCTCACTGGTGACGAGCGTGGCAAGCGATATAGCCCGCGGCGCCGCAGTCAGCTGGTTCCGCTCGATGACGCCGCGTCTGACCGGTGCCATGACCGTCGGCTATGCGAGCCATACGGGAGACCAGACACTCTCCACCAGCGTAGCATTGGTTTACAACCTAAAGGATAACGTCAACACCACCCTCAACTATCAATTCCAGAATCAATTGGCAACCACTCCTGGCGCGTCGTTTCTACGAAGCACACTATTCCTCGGGATACAGGCGTCATTTTAGTCTTGGTATGAAATATTATTAAAACTTATCGCGCGGGCGCTGCTGGACATTAAAAGAGGCGAGGTGATTCAAGGCAGCAGCAATCGGTTCGGCGGCATAACCCCTTACCAGGTAATCGATTTCCCCGTGGCCTGAACCTTGACCGTCTTTTTTATCTCGGAAGCAAGGAAAGTAATCGGCGCACTCCACCAGCATGACATTGCGATCGCGCCGGCCATCGTTCCATGCATCGAAACGGGCATAACGCAGATCGATGAGCGCCTGTTCGTTGTCGATCTGTACCGCGTTCGTATCGGGCAAGACGATTTGCCTTTGCCAAGTCACCCGCAGCATGGGAGAGCTGTATTCGAAACCGATCACCAGATCTGTATGTAGTCCGGCAACCTTATATTTCTCTATTAGGTAGCTAATGGTCTGGCCGGCCGACAGGGGTGCGTCACCGGCCGGATAAGCCGCTCCCGCGCAGAGGAAAACCAGCGCAGCGCCAAAAATCGTTCGCACGGCCGCTACTCCGTTGGATCGGAAGGCATGATATCGCAATTCGGCGTGCCGGCACCAGCTTCCGTGATTTGCCGTGAGCGGGCGTTATTGGCGGTCTGGATAAGACATTCTTCGGGCTGGTCCGCCCCGTGAGGATAAGTCGACCCACCGAAAAGGAATATCTAATCTAGCGGCAGCACTGCTCCGTAACTCCGAGTTGCGCATGCGCCCATTGCGAATTCTGACATTTTCGACGCTCTATCCCAACGAGGCACAGCCTCATCATGGGATTTTTGTGGAGAATCGGCTTCGGCATTTGGTCGCTTCAGGCGAGGTCGAAAGTGTGGTGGTTGCGCCGGTGCCCTATTTTCCCTTTCGATCATCCCGGTTCGGACACTGGGCAACCTTTGCGCGGTGCCCCGAAACCGAACAGCGTCACGGCATCTCGGTGCATCATCCGCGTTATGTCGTGGTTCCGCGGATCGGGATGAACGCGGCGCCCGCGCTGCTCGCTGCGGGGGTCTGGCGCACGGTGCAAAGACTCCACCAGATCCATGATTTCGATCTTGTCGATGCGCACTATGCCTATCCCGATGGAGTAGCCGCCGCTTGGTTGGGACGGCGCTTGCGGCTGCCGGTTGTCGTCACCGTCCGTGGCACCGATATCAATCTGATCCCTCGGCTGCGCTTCCCACGCTACTTGATCCGGCGCTCGTTGCGGCGAGTGGCCGGCGTCATCGCGGTGAGCGAAGCCCTCAGGGACGCCGTGATCGAGATCGGCGGCGCCCCCGACCTCTTGACGGTCCTTCGAAACGGCGTGGATCTCGACCTGTTCCGTCCCATCGAACCTCACAAGGCCCGACACAATCTCGCGCTTGACGGACCAACCTTGCTATCGGTGGGACACCTCATCGAACGCAAAGGGCACGATTTGGCGATCCGCGCGCTGGCCCTGCTTCCGGAATATCGTCTGCTTATCGTCGGCGACGGGCCGGAGCGGGCTGCTCTAGGCCAGCTCGCGACGGCTCTGGGTGTCCACTCGCGTGTGCGTTTTCTCGGGCCCAAACCCCACGATAAATTGCCCGCCATATATAGCGCGGTCGATGCATTGGTACTCGCGTCGACACGCGAAGGCTGGCCCAATGTGCTCCTCGAAGCCATGGCGTGCGGGACGCCGGTTGTGGCGTCGAATGTCTGGGGAAACCCAGAGGTCGTCAGATCGCCGGCCGCGGGTCGTCTGATGGAAGAGCGCTCGGCCACGGGGGTTGCGCAAGCGGTGCGGGCGCTCCTTTCATCGGGCTCGGATCGAGGGGTAACGCGGCGATACGCAGAAGGGTTTAGCTGGGACGAGACCTCTCGGGGACAAATCGCGTTGTTCCGACGCATTCTCGGCCATAGTAACGCTGATGCCGGCCTGCCTGCCGTTTCAAGCGTCTACAGCGATCCGGTTGGGTAATGGCATCGTCGCGATGCGGTCCTTGAGATAGTCGGTTAGCCGGATGCCGAGAGCTACAATCGTGAAGGTCGGCCCCGCGACGCCACCGGTCGGCAACACCGAACCGCTGCTAATGAACAGGTTTTCCACACCGTGGACCCGGCAATTCCGATCGACGACGCCGGTTGACGGATCGTTTGACATGCGCGTTGTCCCCAAGTGATGAGCAACGCCCCCGAGCTTTGAATCCCGTTCCGGTTGATGTGACAATATCCAGTCGGCGACTTCAAGATGTCCGATCTGCTGATACCTCAGTTCGGCATCGAAGTAGTTCGCGAGGCCCCGATACGTCCTCCAATCAAGCTCGGTGAACCGCCAGTCCAGTTTAACGCGACGCTGCCCCAAGGCGTCCCGATCGGCGGATAGGGTAATTCTGCTGTCGGGATTGGGCGCCTGCTCGAACACACCATCAAGATCGAGCCGTGTAGCGACGGCGTTGCGTCCCGAAAGACGGCGGGCGCCGGCCGTGACAACGTTAGCGAAATCGCCTCCAATCCGCTTCAACCGGCGCGCCAATCCCGCAGGGATATGCCGATCCCGCGCGCAGGTAATCACCTCGCGGAAGGCCGCGACGCCATCAGGAACCGGCTCCGCTTCCCGTGCCACCAAACGGCACCGGGCATTGAGAAGGCCCGTCTGCTCTTGTGCCTTTTCCGAAAGGCACAAGATTGGATAAATTGGCAGCTTCCGCTTCCAATGATAGCTGTGATCATAGGCCGCTACGAACGCCTCCGGTTCGGCAGCGACCAGGGTACCCACTGGGCCGCTCGGGTGGTCCATGAAGAAGCGGCCGACCAGGTCGCGTTGGTTGCCCAACCCGCATTTGGTGACGGAGTCGGCGGCGAGGAGGAGACGCGCCGTCTCGATGCCTCCACAAGCGAGAATGAAAGCCCGTGCGCGAACGACACCGACGCGGCCGCCAAGCGTTTTCACGTGAGCGGCGGTCATCGCGCGCCCGCTTTCGTTTACTTCCAAATCGACGACGTTGGCATGCAAGATCGTCACGATGTTTGGCGACACTTCCAACGTCGCGCGCTGCGCGTGGCCGAAGTTGAGTGGGCTTTTCAAATAATAGCGGTCAACCAAAGACCGCCATTGGAAGCTTGATCCTGGAACAAGTTCGCGCAGGACACGGGCCAGCAGCTCATTGTTCCCAAATGCCTCTGTGCCGAGCTGGAAGACGGACCGCGCTCTTTCGTAATAGGGCAGGAGCTCTTCTTTGCTGATCGGCCAATTCGAAAACGGAACCCATGCGCGGGGGGCGAAATCCAGATCATCGAGCGGCGTGCAGCCCGCGCCCCAATCACCGCGCGTCGTTCCACCAAAACGCCTCAATCTGCTGTCGTGAAGACTGCACTGCCAAGGGATGCCTTCTGCCGTTCCCTCGTAAAGGGCCTGCGTATCCGGCTCATATTCGAACCCGCCGCCTTCCAGCAGGCAAACGGTAAATCCGGTATTGGCAAAGTTCAGCGCAGCGGCTATCCCCGCAGCGCCAGCTCCAACAATGCACAGATCGGCCTCGTGGCAACGCGGCACACTCGGGTCGGCAAAATCAATCAGCATGCGGAAAGCTTTCGCCGACGGTCGCCGTGTTCACTTCGGAGTTCACTTCGGAATATTGCGCGGAAACGTACAGAAAGTTAATGACATCCGGTGAACATATCGCATTATCCTTAATGCGTACCTCTAAGGATTTTTACAGTAATTGTTAACAACAGTTGACAGATTTTTTCGAACAGAACGAATAAACAGAAATTCACGAAAATGGTCTACGCCTTTGGATGACGAGGGCTACTAGCCGACCTGCTATCATCCAGTGGGATAGCTGAGGGGGCGCCGTCCTTCCGATACACTGCGCATGGCGGCACAGCGGCCGATGGGCTGCTTTAACGAGCCCCTGGTCCCCATGAAAAGCAATAGAGTTCTTGTTTTCGGAGACGACACACGGAGCTTTCTGGCGACGGTACGATCGCTGGGACGGTGCGGTCTCTCGGTCGAGGTGGCTCCAGAGGATTTTCGCTCACCGGCGTTGCGGTCGCGATATGTGTCGGCCATTCATCGCTTGCCGCATGTGGTCGACGACGGCGCGGAATGGGTGGCGGCAGTCGAGGAATTGCTCCGTTCTAATTACTTCGACTTGGTGATCCCGTGCACCGACCGGACGCTGCTGCCGTTGGAACGCCACCGGGAACGGCTCGAGAAGCTCACTCGCCTGGCGATTCCCGGCCGGCTCGCAATGGCTGTTTTCTTCGACAAATTGCTCACGCGCGATGCTGCGGCGGCACTCGGCATCGCCTTGGCGCCGGCGGTGTTGGCGACCGAGATGTCGCATCCGGATGAGATCGGTGCGCGGCTCGGGTTTCCCGTGATCGTCAAGCCGTGCCGTTCGGTTCGCCTCGATGCATTGCATCGCCAGGCAACCGTGCGTTTGGCCGAGACCGTCGATCAGCTAGGCTCGGCCCTGGCGGAGCTCGCGAATGACGGGTGTTACGTAGAGGGGTTCTTTCCGGGATACGGGCTCGGCGTTTCGGTGCTGGCCGAGCGCGGGGTTATCCGGACGGCGTTCCAGCACCACCGTATACATCAGGCGGCACGCGGCGGTTCGAGCGCCTATCGCGTGAGTGCCACGCTGTCCCCGGACCTCCTTTGGGCCTGCGGCAGATTGTGCGCCCATACCGATTTTACCGGCCTGGCAATGTTCGAGTTTCGCCGCGACCCATCAACCGGGGCCGCGGTCCTCCTTGAGGTCAACGCGCGCCCCTGGGGCTCCATGCCCCTGCCTGTCGCTCTCGGCGTCGATTTCCCCGCTTCCTTGTACCGGCTTCTCGTCGATGGTTCACCCGTCGAGGCGCGCGGCTATCGACCGAGCGTCTATGGCCGCAATTTCGATCTCGACGTCTCGTTCGCACTCAAGTCCGCCTCGCAGATGACCGGGTGGGCCCGTCGCACCTTTTTTCTTGCCCGCTGGGTGGCCGGGTTCTCCAGGCTGCTGCTTGGGCGCGAGAAATTGGATACTTTGGCCGGCGACGATCCGGCACCGGCGGCGGCCGAGTTTCGCCTGTTTGCCACACGAGGCTGCCGTTGGCTTGCCCGACGCCTACCGGGACATCCGGCGGTCGGCCGCGCCCTCGCTCGCGCCCGCCTGAGGCGAGCCCTGCGGCGGACGCGCCGCGAGGGAAAACCGGCGGTCGTCGCGTTCGTGTGCTACGGAAATATCTGTCGGAGCGCGTTCGCCGAACGGGCTTTGACCCGGGCGCTGGCGGATCGTTCCGAGCACGTGACGGTCAGATCGGCGGGGACCCATCAGGTGAGCGGGCGTCCGAGCCCGCCCGAGGCACGAGAGGCTGCGCGCCGCCTCGGCGTCGATCTGCTTCCTCATCTGTCGCAACACGTAACCCCGGAACTCTTGCGAGCGGCCACGGTACTGATCGCATTCGATCAATCCAACGTCGACGCACTGAGGGGGCGTTTCCAGGATGGCGACCGCCCGATAATCCTGTTGGGCTCTTTGCTTGATACCGCCCGTCATCCGGAAATTGGCGATCCCTACGGCAGCGGGCCTGCGGCTTTCGATCATGTTTTCGGGCTGATCGAGCAGGGCGTCCGGGTAGTGCGGGATTGTATCGCCGAAACACCGAGCCCGGGGGTTTGGGCTTGAACCCGGCAAAGGCGTCTCGCTTCGCGCCCGATTTCTCGCCGATCCTCCTGATCGCGATACATACGGAAGAAGAGTTCGACTGGTCAAAACCGTTCGATCGCCGATGCTCGGCGATAACGCATTTGCGGGAGCTCGGCCGCGCACACGAGATATTCGCGCGCGAGGCTGCCGCGCCGACCTATTTGGTCGACTACCCGGTCGCGTCGTCGATCGAAGGGGTTAGCGCGGTAAAGGCCGTCACCGGCGGCACGGAATCGGCGATCGGCGCCCATCTCCACCCCTGGGTAAATCCTCCCTTCGTTGAAACCGTGAGCGTCCGCAATTCCTATCCCGGCAATTTGCCGCGCGTGGTCGAGAAGGCAAAGCTTGATGCGCTGACCGAGTGCATCTCGCAAAATTTCGACCGGCGGCCGACGACGTATTTGGCCGGCAGGTACGGCTTCGGCCCTGGAACATTGTCCACCCTCCAGGAACTTGGCTACCAGCTCGATCTTAGCAGCGTGGCAATGAGCGATTTCCGCGGTGACGGCGGCCCGGACTTCCGTGCATGGGGCAGCGAGTGGCGCTGGGAAGGGCAGCCGCCGATCCTTCGCTTGCCGCATTCGGTCGCGGATATCGGGTTGTTGTGCCGAAATGCCCGCCGCCTCTTCGACGCGGAGCAGATCGCCACGCTGCGCCGCCTTCACGTGCCTGGCATTCTAGCGCGGCTCGGCGCAATCCGTCGGACCCGTTTGACGCCCGAGGGGTTCTCGCTCGCGGCGTTGATGCAAGCAGCCAGGAGGCTGATTTCGGCGGGCGTCCGAATTCTTGTTTTCTCGTTTCATTCTCCGTCGCTGGCTGCAGGCTTCACCCCGTACGTTCGCGACATCGCCGACCGCGACGAGTTGCTGCGCCGGATCGGCGGTTTCATCCGTTTCTTCAAGGAGGAATTTGGCGGCCGGATCGGCGGACCCGCGACGGTCCTTGCCGCGGCCGAACACGCACGGCGGGAGGTAAGCGATGCCTAGGTTTTCGGTGATCGTGCCAACCCGCAACCGGGCTGCGTCACTGGCCGCTGCACTGCACGCCATCAAACGGCAGACCTGTCGTTCCTATGAGGTCATCGTCGTCGACGACGGTTCTGTCCCGGAATGCAGAGCCAGATACGGCGACATGCTGGCATCGCTCGGCGATCGTTTCCAGATCGTCTGCGACACGCCCGATAGTTCGCCGGGGCGCGGGCCCAGTGCCGCCCGCAACCGGGCAATCTCCCTCGCGCAGGGCGAATTCGTCACGTTCTGCGATGACGACGATCTTTGGTTGGTCGACGACCATTTGGAGATCGCGTCAAACGCACTGTCAGCCATTCCGGAAGCCGACATCTACTACGCGAACCAGGAAGCCTATCGCGGGAATAATCTGATCGACTCCGACCGCTGGCCGCAATTGCACGGACAAATGGAGCGTACGGCGCTTGTGGGAATCGCCGACGTCTATTGGCTGCCGCGTGCCGCCTTCATGCGTCCTGGCGGCGTGGCCCATTTGAACGTCTCGATTGTCCGGCGGAGCCTGTTCGAGGAAATCGGTGGATTCTGGGAACAAGTGCGCTACGAAGAGGATCTCGATTTCTATTTGCGATCGATCGACCGTGCGCGTGCCATTCTCTTCAGGCCAACGGTCGTCGCACGTCACTACGCGCCCGATCTGCAGCGGCAAGACAACGCGTCCACCCGGCCGAATACCATTGAAAAGTGGCTGGTTCGCTCGATGATCTGCGAGCATGTCCGGGTCAGCGCCCGGACACCCGAAGTCCTGGCGCAGGCGTGCGTTATTCACGGCTATGCCCTGCGGCATCTCGCGACAGCGCTCAGCCACAGCAGGCAACATGACGCCGCTTTTATTGCCGCCGCCCAGGCGCTTGCCGTTTTGCCCGGCCTGCGGTGGTCGACGTTTGTTCAGTATCTGGCGCTGAGGCGGCTTTCCGCGCGTTTGCGAGTAGCACTAAGCCCGATGAAAACGAAAAGAGCGCCGGCCATCTGAACGCCGATGACACGTGGTTACTCCCTTTGGCCTATTGCCGGCCTATCGCGGTGATGGGCTAACTCCCTACTGCTCTGGGACTGCATATGAATCTTGCCCGGAAAATTCGGAAGAACCTGGCGGCGCATCTTCCCACGGTGCAGACATGGCTGCTCTCGGGGTTCCAAGCTGGCGAAATCGAGACGATAGCCGGGTTCGCCGCGGCGCGGGCCGGACGCCACCCATCCCAGCCGCTGGTCGTCTTTGCTCGCGCCTTGGTCACCAAGGCGAGCGTCGTCCCCAACCATTTCACCGATGACGGCGAGCAGGCGCTGCTCGACCGCCTCGCCGGAATGCCGCTCCGCGTTCTGTTCGATGTCGGGGCGAATGTCGGCATCTGGTCGATGCACGCGCTCCAGGTGTTCGCGGACGCTGACGTGCACGCCTTCGAAATCGTTCCGGCCACCTTCGCAGAGCTCCAGCGCCGTCTGAGTGGATCGCGGATCCATCTGAATCGGCTGGGACTCAACGATCGGGCGGGGCTGGTGCCGGTCAACATTTATTCGTCGGCCTATATATCGAGCATGCTTGCGCTCGACACCGACACCGACATCATCGACCGGGTCGAGTGCCAGGTAGAGAGGGGCGCGGACTATGCCGCGCTCCACGGCATCGACCGCATCGACATCCTCAAGATCGATGTCGAAGGCGCGGAGGGAAAGGTTCTCGCCGGCTTCGAGCCGATGATCTCGGAGCGACGGGTTCGGCTGATCCAGTTTGAATACAACCGCGGTGCGATACTCGGCGATTTCCTGCTGAAGAACGCCTACGAGTTCTTCACGCCGCGCGGTTACCGCCTCGGTCGGCTGGCGCCGGAAGGGGTCTATTTTCACAGCTATCACTATACGCACGAGGACTTCCTGGGGCCGAATTACGTGGCTTGCCTGGACGACGACGCTGAGCTGATCAGCCTCATCTCAACCCAGCAGTAACCGCCGGAAAAGCTGCTGTGCTCAGCGCCGCCACGAGATCGAGTGAGGTTGCAAATCGGGAAGATTTGCCTGGGTCACAGCGGCAAGACTGGGAAGAAAAGCGCCGCCTTATGGAGCGGGACGACGCTCATTTTCATTTTGGCCCTGACGGTGCGCGCCCTTCATGGCCGGGACGGGTCTTTGCATCGGGCGTGCGGATGTTTGGTCTAGGGGCGCGGTTGGTGGGTATCCATGCGCGTGGACGCCGCAATGCGCTCGATGCCCGGCTCGTGACCGTGTCACTGTCCTTTCCTGACCTGCCGCCGGCTTTTGATGGCTATCGGATTCTCCAACTGAGCGATACCCATCTCGATTTTCTGCCTGATCTGAGTGCGATTGCCGCGCGTCTCCTTGCCGGGATCGAAGTCGATCTTTTGGCATTGACCGGTGATGTGCACGGTCATCACCGCGCACCTCTCGCTGCGTCCACCGCGCCGCTTGTCGAGCTGCTCAAAGCGGTTCGCGTGAACGATCGCAGGCTGGCGGTTCTCGGAAATCACGATCCCGCCGATATGGCCGCGGCTCTCGAGAAGCTCGGCTTCGAGGTTCTGAACAACCGTTCGATCACCCTCGTGAGAGACGGCCAGCGCATTGCGGTGACCGGCCTCGATGACGTGCATCGCTTCTTCACGCCGGCCGCGCTATGCGCCTTAGCTGAGGCGCCGGACGGATTCCGCATTGCGCTCGTGCACTCGGCGGAAGTCGCTGATTACGCGGCCGCAGCGAAATACGCCCTCTACCTCTCCGGGCATACGCACGGCGGGCAGATCTGCCTGCCCGGTGGTCGTCCAATCGTCACCCAATTGCGGCGCTGTCGTCATGCAGCCGTTGGAACATGGAGCGAGGGGAGCATGATCGGCTATACGAGCTGTGGTCTCGGCGTTGGGGATGTACCGCTGCGTTTCAACTGCCGCGGGGAGGTCTCCATCATAACATTGCGCAGATCTCTCCCTTGAGATTTACCCCGGGACAAATCTATTGGCGGTATAGCCTACCCACTCGATTATTCCGAGCTGTTTTAACGCGTTGATCTAATGACGAAAATTTTCCCGCCGCACCGTCAAGCACCGTCTCCCTGATCCGTCATAAATTCTGGCTCTTGATTTGAAACGGGAATTTCGACGATCCGCGATTTGCTCGGTTTCAGGGACTATCGGCATCGATCGGCCGATTTTCGGGGTGCACGGCGAAAAGCGTATCACCGCTTTGACAGCAGAAAAGACCGTCAGCCCCGCCGCCGGCCACGAGCAGCCGCGGCTCGGCGGCTGAGCTCCGCCGCTACCTCCGGTTTGTTCCCGGCTGGAAGACCGAACATGCCGGGAGTCCAATGATCGTCGGGCAGGGTGTTGCAGTCAGCGAGGGCCGCAGCCTCGTTGCCGAGCCGCGCATGGCAATCCGCACGGATCAGTGGCCCGAACGCCTCCAACCAATGTTCTGGATCCATCTGTTCGCACTGGTCGAGGCAAGCAACCGCGTCCCTGTATCGCCGCATTCCGTGCAAGAGCCGGCCCTTTGCGCGCTGCGTTACGTAGTGATTTTGCAGCGACAGGGATTTGTCGAGGTCAGCCAGCGCCAGTTCATTGCTACCTAGATTTTCCCATGCCCAATGCCGACTAAAATAGGCCTGCGGGTCATCGGGTCTCTGTTCAACAAGCTCGTTTGTGAGCTCAAGGAATTTCTCAGGTTCGTTGCGCAACAAATGAAATTCCCGATCGACATCATCATGCGTAATTTTACGTTTCACGATTTTCCCCATTGTGCAACCGTCGATTAGACCGCGTTTCCACCGCATCTTTCAGAGACTTGGCCAAGCAGGCAGCTGCGCATGTCTTTCCCGGGCCCCGAGTAGCCGGGTTTGAAATTTCCCTTCCTCTCCTGCTCATCACAATACTTATACGCGGCGGCCCATTCCTCGGCGCATTCGGGGTCACGAGGAAAAGGGTTCCTTGGAAAGGGCGGCCGACTACGTTCTGCGCCGGGAAAATCGAATGGCAGCGGCGTTATCTCGCTCGGCGCTCCTGGAATTTCCCAAGGAATCTCGGTCGGCAGGTCCCAGGGGATAGTCACCTGTGCCGGTATCAACGACGAAGCTGTTCCGCCGCCGCGCTCCGGCGGTGCGGTCCCGTCGTTTTCCGTGACTGAGGGAACGGGAACCGGAGTGTCGGCTGCCCCTCCGGTCGTCCACTCGCCGCCGCCGGGCTGACCGGCGGGAATGCGGGGCTCGTCAGGATTGAAATTGGCTTTGATGAACGGAGCCGCGAGTGCCAGCCGCCTCAAGCGCTCGTCGTCGAGGTCGCTAATTGGGATCCGCAGCCCGAATATCTGCGCCAGTGCGATCTCACCGCGATCGAGCGCTTTGGCGATGCGACTGCATTGGCCGAAGAGCCAGCCTGGCTCTACGCCGTCGGCGAAGAGGAACTGCTGCAACGCCGCTGCCTCGCCGTGGCCGATGCAGCGATAGCCCTCGTTTGTCGGCCGTACGAGAACGCAATCGGGGCCGAGCATTGCGCCGTCCGGATCGACGGTGATCCCCGTGCTGGCGGTACCGCGCGGGTGGAGCCGCCGCATGATTTCGTACATTGGACCGTCCGTCTACGATGTGAAGGCATTATAGAACAAAACGGGTACAAAAGTCAAGCGAAATTTTGAACCAACTGCTGCTTGCCGTAGCCGCACTACGATAATGCGCACTTTTTCAAAGCCGCCGCGATGAGCCACTCCCACAAGCTGCAGCAGCTGGCCTGTGAAAAAGACCGTCTGAACGATTACGATTCCTGACGGTATTTTCTCCATCGCGACGCGCGACTTCTGATCAAGCCGTCGGAAGAACCATCAAACGGGTCGGCTTGGTCTTAACATCAACCGCGAGCGCGAAATCCCGGCAAATCAATGATTTGGATATACAACGGCACGGCGAAACGATGGAGGGCGAATGATCAATGAGCTATCCCGTAACCCTCTATCTTTCCTACGCTATTCCCCTCCAGCACCCTCCAGAATATCCCCATACCCCTCACTCCCACTCGATGGTTTTGAAGCATCGTAACGGCTTGATTTTTCAGCGCAATCTTTTCCTCCGACGGTCGAAGCCCGACCACCAGTCCGTCAAATTTCTTCGCTTTTGATTTTAAAGAAACAATTGCGCGATTCAGAATTTGCGCGGGTTCGACAACTATCGCTATCGATTGGTCGATTTTCATGCGGACTTCGGTGAGCGGGCGAAGCTGACCTGTCCGAAAAAAGACCGTCTCTGCCCATAATCCGGCGCTGTTATGGCGAGGTCGAGTTAACGCTGAACAAGCTGTACGGTCGGCACCGAATGGCGTGCACACATTGCAACAGCACGCTCGATTTGCATGAAGACACCATCCATTGCCTGATTTGGGTGGGGTATCGTTGTCTGTTCGATCGCGATCTGGCCATCGAGCCGGACGGAGTGGTCTTCTGCCTCCGGTCGGATCGGGAACTCACTCAGTCGGGATGACCGCGAAAATCGATTTGATCAGAGGGGTAGAAGCGGGTAGGCAAGAGGGGTAACCCGCGCCCAGACCGGTGAGTGAAAAACCGCAGAAAACCTGGGACTCCGGAATCGCCCTGGCCGGATCAAGTCCGGCCAAGGCAAATCAGAGGCCGCAATCGCGGTTTTATTCCGCCGCGACAACCGTTCCGATCGGGCACGCCACGCCGGTGCCGCCAAGCCCGCAATAACCGAACGGGTTTTTCGCCAGGTATTGCTGGTGATAGTCCTCGGCGAAGTAGAAGGGCGGCGCCTCGCGGATTTCGCTGGTGATCGCGCCGTAACCCGCGCCCTTGAGGCGCGCGTTGTAGGCTTCGCGCGAGGCTTCGGCCGCCTTCTGCTGATCCGGAGAATAGGTGTAGATCGCCGAGCGGTATTGCGTGCCGACATCGTTGCCCTGGCGCATGCCCTGGGTCGGGTCGTGGCTCTCCCAGAAGATTTTTAGGAGCCCGTCATACGAAATCTGCTTCGGGTCAAAGACGATGAGCACCACCTCAGTGTGCCCGGTGAGGCCGCTGCACACTTCCTCATACGTCGGGTTGGGGGTCGAGCCGCCAGCATAGCCGACCGCGGTCGTCCACACACCGGGCGCCTCCCAGAACTTGCGCTCGGCGCCCCAGAAGCAGCCGAGTCCGAACACCGCGGTCTCGAGCCCGGCCGGGTACGGCCCTTCGAGCGGATTGCCGTTGACGAAGTGGCGCGCCGGCACGGGCATCTTGATCGGCCGGCCGGGAAGGCTCTGCTCGGGGGTGGGAATTTCGAGCTTCTTGCGCATCATTCCGAACATGGAGCGGCTCCCGAAGTGGCTGCGTCTACATATAACACTTCGGTGCCAAAAAACGCAGACCTGCAAGGTCTCCGGGCCGCCGGCGATGCCGCATCGATTTCGCCGAGAGTCGCGCGAAGAGCGAGACGCTCCCAAGGCAATCGCGCTTTAATCTATTTTTAGTTGCATTGAATTAGACTGGCCTGGTTATGGGGGAAACCTGCCTCGGTCCGTCCGAGGCCAACCCCGCGCCCGATTTTCGGGGACGGCAGCGCTGAGATGATTGTTGACGAGATCCTCGACCGCAAAGGTCGCCAGATTCACGAAGTCAGCCCCGACTGGCCCGTGAGCAAGGCGGCCGCGCTGCTTGCCGCCTGGAACGTGGGAACGGCGCTAGTCACCGACTTTCACGGCACGCTGCTCGGGATCATTTCCGAGCGCGATATCATCCGTTCCCTGAACGAGTTAGGCGGCAGCGTTCTCCGGATCAAAGTGAGCAACCTGATGACCCATCGGGTCATCAGCGTTCCGCCGCAAACCGACATCGGCGAAGCGCTTTCGCTGATGGCATTTCATCGCATCCGCCATCTTCCGGTCGTCAAGGACGGCAGGCTCGTCGGCATTATCAGCATCCGCGACGTCATGAAGTATCGCGTCGAGACGCTGGAAGAGAACTTCACGGCGTTGGCGCGCAGCGAGCAGGAATCGGTGCAGGCTCGCGCCGAGGCTGAGCACGCCAATCGCGTGAAAACCGAGTTTCTCGCGCATATGAGCCACGAATTGCGCACGCCGCTCAACGCGGTCATCGGCTTTTCCGATGTCATCGCCGGCGGGTTTTCCGGCCCTAACGCCGCCGCGCTCAACCGGCAGTACGCGACGCATATCAATGCGGCGGGCCGTCATTTGCTGCGGCTGGTCGAGGAGATACTCGACCTGTCGAAGGGCGTTTCCGGTCAGCTCAGTCTCGACGAGGGGGTGACCGATCTCCCCTCGGTACTCGCCGAGTGCATCGAGGAGATGGCAAGCCACCTCACCGAGAAGCGCCTGACGCTCCACACCGGCATCGCCGAGACGAAAGTTTCGCTGGTCGCGGACGGCCTTCGGCTCAAGCAGGTGATGCTCAACCTACTCTCCAACGCCATCAAGTTCTCTTGCGGCGGAGGCTCGATTGAGCTGCGCAGCGAGATCACCAAAGACGGCGATCTGGCCATTGCGGTCAGCGACCATGGCATCGGCATCCGGCCCGAGCACATCCCGGTCGTGCTCGAGCCATTTCGCCAGATCGACGGTGACCCGACCCATGCGAGCGGCGGAGCCGGCATCGGCTTGCCGCTCGCCAAGATGCTCGTCGAACAGCACGGCGGGACCTTGAGCATCGAGAGCGCGCTTGGCGAGGGGACGACGGTCTCGGTGACGCTTCCCGGCTGGCGCCTCGATCGCGCCAAGGCGCCACGCTCGCCGGAGACGATGCCCGCTGCCTAACCCAGCCAGTCGAGCGACGCCTCGTCTTCGAGCCGCGTCAGCCGCTCGTAGAGGCCGGCGCCGGCACCGCCCATCGCCTTCTTGGTGAGCCGGGCGAATTTGTCGGGCAGTTCGCCTGCTTCAAGCATGCCGCTCACCTCGTGACGCTCCAGTTTGCGGCCATCGTTGAGCGCGACCGTCACGTGGCTGCCGGCGGCGCCGTGGCCGTCGCCGGCCTCGGCGACCAGCCGCACCTTGCGGGTCAGCGCGCGGATGGCGGGGTCGGCGAGCGCGCTATCGTCGTAGCTCTCGGGGTCGCGCGCCTCGCGGTGGAGCGCCAGCGCGACGCAGAACGGGATCGAATATTGCGCCAGCATCAGGTCAGGCGGCTCCAGGATGTTGTGCCGCTCGATCATGCGCGGCGTGCCGGTGACGGTGATCGAGGCGATGTCGCTGCCCTTGAGTCCGTACTCGGCCTGCAGGTCGCGCACCGCCCGCACCGCGGCATGCGCCGTCGCGTGGCACGGGTAGCGTTTCAGCACCGCGCTCATCGTCACGAAGTCGTTGCCGAGCCCGCGCGTCAGGTGGCTCTCGTCCGATTCGCTGCAGAACACCTTGAGAAAGCCGAACTTGCCCTCGATCACCGTGCGCGGCGCCTCAAACCCGCCGGCGGCGAGGCTCGCCGCCATGACCCCGGCCTCCGAAGCGCGGCCGAGATGCAGCCGCTTCACCATGCCGCCATCGCCGCGGGCGAATTCGAGGAGGCCGCCGGCGAGCGAGCCGGCGATGCCGATCGCGTTGGTCATGCGGCGCTCGTCAAGGCCGAGCAACAGCCCGCACGCCACCGCCGCGCCGAACGGCCCGGTCGTGCCCGGCGCGTGAAAGCCGCGCGCCTCGTTGGTATGGCCAGTGGCGCGGCCGATGCGGATCATCACCTCGTTGCCAGCGACCACGGCGGCAATGAGCTGCTTGCCGCTGGCGCCGACCTGCTGCGCGACCGCCAAAGCCGGGGGCAGCACCGTCGCGCCGGGATGCGCGCCGGCGCCCGGCCTGGTCAGGCTGTCGAGCTCGAAAGAGTGCCCGAGTGCGCCATTGGCGAGCGCCGCCGCCGGCGCCTGCACGCTGGTGCCGCGACCGAGGATCTTGCTGCTGCCGCCGGGCCCGGTGCGCTCGGCATAGTCGATGACGATGCGGCTCCACGGCATGTCGGCGCCGCAAATACACGCCGCGACCGTGTCGGCGATGATGTCCTTCGCCTTGGCAATGACCGCCGCCGGCAAATCCTCATAGCGCAGCGCGGCGGCATAACGGGCGAGGGTTACGGTTTCGTCGGCCATTTCAATCCCCTTGCCCGGACTCGATCCAGGCATCCACGTCTTTGCTGTAACCCGCACTCTACCGCAAGGAAGACATAGGTGGCCGGGGTCACGCCTGGCCCCGCGAGAAAAGCAACACGCCGGTTATCGTGGCACCCGGCCCTTCGCCGCGTTGACCCACCCCGTATTCGTCACGCGCCCCGCAGCATCGGTCGGATACAGCGCGCGGGCGCGGTCTTTGAGCCGCGCCGCTTCGTCCGCATTCAGCGAGTCGAGGATCGACGCCATGCTCGCCCCGCCCATGCTCGTCGTCCAGAACTCGTCGAAATCGGCATATATCCGGGTGACCGAGATTTTCCGCGTTTCGACCTCGACAAGGCCGGCGCCCGTCCACAATTCGCGCAGCGCCGCGTCGCGCGCCACGTCGGCGTTGGGTGGGATCGGCGGCTTGAGGCCCGTGGCCCGCATCTCATCCTGCAGCGCCTGCAGTACATAGCCGCCGCCGGGAAAATCCCAGAGATAGGCCGCGACCAAGCCACCCGGCGCCACGACCCGCGCCATCTCAGCGACACCCTTCGCCGGATCAGGCACAAAAAAGAGCACGAGCGCCATTATCGCCGCATCGACGCCGCCGTTGGTGAACGGCAGCGCCATCGCGTCGCCCCTCTCGAACCGCGCGAGCCGCGCCGCGGGCCGCGAGCGGGCGAAGGCGAGCTGCGCCTCGGATGGGTCGATGCCCCGCACCTCGACCGGCACGCAACGCTCGACGACAAGCTCAGTGAACGCGCCATTGCCGCAACCGATATCGGCCCAGCGCAGCCCCGGCGATGGCGCCAGCCAGTCGAGAAACGTCGCGCCGACGAGCCGGCTCCAGACGCCCGTCATCCGCTCATAGGCGGCGCCGTCATCGAAGCGGATCTGGTGCTCGGGCATCGCCCCCTCCCAACGCGAAACGATACCCATTCGGCGCATCCCGGCGAAAGCGTGCGCCGGGAAGCGTTTTCCTTGAGCTTCGCGGCGCCCCGGAATGACGAGACTATTAGCCTCGGTGACGGTGGCTTTCCTCGGTCTCGGCCTGCTCGATCGCGCGGGCGAGCGCGCCGGAGAGCTCCTTGGCGGCTTCGAGCGTCAGTTCGACCGCGACCCGCGCGCTGGGCCCCAGCGCGCGGTTCACGAAATCGATCGCGATCGCCTCATCCAATAGGGCGTGGTGCGGGTGGTCGTACGACACGACCGCGGTCGTGAGGTCGAACCATCCGTGCTCGCCCTTGCCGCTGCCGCCACAGGCGACGATCTCGACGATCGAGGTGCACATCGGCGCTTATTTGTGCAGGTGCTTTTCGCAGAACGCGAAGACCTTCTTCCAGCCGTCGAGCGCCTGCTCGATGCGGTAGACCGGGCGGTCATAATAGAAGAAGCCGTGGCCGGCGCCGTCGTAGCGGTGGAACTCGTAATTCTTGCCCTGCTTCTTCAATTCGGCCTCGTGTTGGTCGACCTGCTCCGGGGTCGGGGCGCGGTCTTCATTGCCGAAGAGGCCGAGCAGCGGGCACGACAGGCCGGCGGTCAAGGTGATCGGCGACACCGGCTGCTTCGGCGTCAGGTCGTCCTGCACCACGCGGCCGCCCCACAACTCGATCGCGCAGTCGATGCTCTTCTGCTTGCAGGCGAAGAGGAAGGTCTGCCGACCGCCCGAGCAGGTGCCGAACAGGCCGACCTTGCCGTTATGCCACGGCTGGCGGCGGAGAAACTGCACCGCGGCTTCGGTATCGCCGATCATCTGGTCGTCGGCCACGCCGCCCTCGGCGCGCGCCTTGGCGGCAACGTCATCGGCCTTACCCTCGCCGAAGCGCTCGTAGAGGTTATGACTGATCGTCGCGTAGCCGTGATGGGCGAATTTGCGGGTGCATTCGCGATACCATTCGTCCCAGCCGGGCATATGGTGGATCAGCACCATTCCCGGAAACGGGCCCGCGCCCAGCGGCCGCGCGGTATAAGCCGAGACCGGATCGCCATTGTGCCCGACGATCCTGATCGTTTCCGCAATCATGCCTTCGTAAGCCATGGTCTCCATCCCTTTCCTGATGTCTGGCGGGAACATAGCTGCTGCAATGTGACGATCACAAGCGATCCGCGCCGACACGGCTCGGGCGAACGCCAATCGACGTTCGTGGCCACGCGATTCGTGCCGCGCCGATGCCATCCACCCCGTTCGCGCTGACGACGGTCAGCGCTTCCGCCGGTTGCCGGCCGCCCTTGTACCTGGCCCCTGAGCCCATGTTCTTATTCCCGAGCGAAACTACCGCCTTTCGGCGTGGGGGATGATGCTCAGCACGATCATTCTCAACTGGAACCGCGTGAAGCTGTTGAAGCAATGCGTCGACAGCTACCTGGCGACGGTTGGCGACGATTACGAATTGATGATTGTCGACAACGCCAGCACCGACGGCTCCCGCAACTATCTTCGCCGGCTGGAAGCGACGCAGCCGGTGAAGGTGTTCTATCTGTGCGAGAACATCGGCGGCGAGGCCTTCAATTCCGCCATTCCGCAAACCCGCGGCGATCTCATCCACCTCAGCGAGAACGACCAGATTTTCCTGCCCGGTTGGCGCGAGTACGCGCAAAAAGCGTTCGCGGCGCATGCCCTTCTTGGACAATTGTCCTTGTTCAGCGACACACCCACCGATGACGAGGCCTGGGAGCCGAAGACGACATATCTGCGCTTTTCCCGGGGAAATATCGTGTACGAGGCGCATAATGTCGGGACATCGTCGATCATCCGCGCCGAGTTGTTGCGCGAGCGCGGCATGGCCGTCAGCAATATCGAGCAGGGGCACGTCAAACTGCCCGACGATGCAAAGCTGTCGAGCGATATCCGCGCCGCCGGCTTCGCATGCGCGTTTTCCGACCGTTACCACGTGCGCAACGTCGGTCACGAGGTCGCGGAATTTGAGCGGGACCCCGATTACTACGCCCGGAATTACGCCAGCAAACCGTTGACCGGAATCGCCGGTTGGCGCGCCCGCATCGAAGAACACGGGTCACGCCCGCGCGTCGTACGCGAGTCTATCGCCTTTCCGGAGCGTCAACCCGTTGCGGAAAAGACCTTGGTGCCGGTCAATGACCGACCGGCCCGGCTGTGGTCGATGTTCGATGGCAACACGGCGGAAACCGAAGTCCTCGACCTGCTGTTGGTTCTGACGCGGCTGGTCAAGCCAACCCACGTTCTCGAGACGGGAACCTGGCTCGGCTTGTCGTCGTGCGCGGTCGCCCGCGGACTCGTCGCCAACGGCTTCGGTGACCTGACCACGCTGGAGATCAATTCCGAGGTCTATCAGGCCGCGCAGGAAAACATCGCGCGGTATGGGTTTTCGGCGGTCGTCGATGCGCGGCTCGCCTCAAGCATGGAGTTCGTGCCTGACCGCACCTACGACATGGCGATTTTCGACTCCGAGACAAATCTACGCCTGAACGAATTCCGCCGGTTCAGACCGTGGCTGAAGGATGGCGCGCTGGTCGTCTTCCACGACACCGCCCCGCACCATCAATGGGTTTTGGCCGGAATTATCGAGCTGCTCCAGGAGGGCGCCCTGCACGGCGTCAATTTCCCGACCCCCCGCGGCGTGTTTGTCGGCCGGGTCAGCTACGCGACTGGAACCTGACCCGTCGAACGGCGTCGGGAGCCAGCGCCTTTGTCCGCGCTCCCGCTTACGGCTAGAGTAGCTGCACCCACAAACAGGGAGGGTTCCCCCATGGCTTTCCGCGCAATCGAAACGCACATGGTGAGCTATACCGGCTTCAACAGAGACAAGGGCGAGGCTTATTACGCGCGCCCATCGGGCAACGGCCCGCTCCCCGGCGTCGTGGTGATCCACCACATGCCTGGGTGGGACGAATGGACCTGCGAGGTCGCGCGCAAATTCGCCCATCACGGCTATGCCGCCGTCGCGCCGAGCCTTTATTTCCGGGTCGGCGACGGCGCGGACGAGGCGGTCGTCGCCAAGGTGCGCGGCGACGGCGGCAACCCCGACGACCAGATCGTCGGCGATGTCGCCGGAGCGGTCGCATTCCTGCGCGAGCAAAGCCACGCCACGGGCAAGGTCGGCGTCATCGGATTCTGTTCGGGCGGCCGCGAGACTTATCTCTGCGCCTGCCGATTGGGGAGTCAGATCGATGCCGCGGTCGATTGCTGGGGCGGCAATGTCGTGGCGCCCAAGGAAGCGCTGAGCGCGAAAAAGCCGGTCGCGCCGATCGACCTCACCGCCGGGATCCAATGCCCGCTCATGGGGCTGTTCGGCAACGAGGACGGCAACCCGACGGCCGAGGCGGTCAACCAGACCGAAGCGGCGCTGAAGGCCGCCGGCAAGACCTACGAGTTCCACCGCTACGACAATGCCGGCCATGCGTTCTTCGCGCATTACCGTCCCAACTATCGGGTCGAGCCGGCGGTCGACGGCTGGAACAGGGTGTTCCAGTTTTTCGGCAAGCACCTGGCGAAGTAAAACACCCCCACCCCCACCCTCCCCCGCTCACGGGGGAGGGAGCGAGGCCGCGATGCCCATTCCCGTCACCAAATGCGACGCCGCGCTTGGCGCCGAGATCGGCGTCGATCTGTCGCGGCCGCTCGACGACGCGACCTTCCGCGAAATCGAGGACGCGTTTCACGACAATATCGTCGTGTGCTTCCGCGGCCAGAATCTCACCAACGAGCAGCACATCGCGTTCAGCCGCCGCTTTGGCGAACTCGAGATCCACATCGTCAAGAAATACCTGCTGCCCGGCTTTCCCGAGATACTGCTCGTCTCCAACATCACGAACGAGGCCGGCGAGCATATCGGCCTCGCCGATGCCGGCTTCACCTGGCACAGCGACGTGTCGTATCGGCAATGCCCGAGCCGCTGCTCGCTGCTCTACGCCAAGGAAGTGCCGGTGCGCGACGGAGTCGTGCTCGGCGACACGGTCTTCGCCAATTGTATAGCCGCTTACGAGGCGTTGCCGGTGGCGATGAAGAAGCGGCTCGAGGGGCTGAAGGCGACCCACCGCTATTCGTCGCGCCGCCGCGTCGAGAACAGCCCGCGGCCCAAGCTCACTGCGGCGCAGATCGCCGAGACCCCGGATATCGCCCACCCGATCGTGCGCACCCATCCCTTTACCGGCCGCAAGGCGATCTACATCACCGCCGGCGAATGCATCGGCATCACCCTGCCGAACGGCGAGGTCATGCCCGAGGCCGAAGCGCTCGACCTCATCGCCGAGCTCGACGCGCATTGCGTCAAGCCCGAGTTCCTTTACCGTCATCACTGGCGCGCCGGCGACCTGGTGATGTGGGACAACGCCACCGCGATGCATCTCGCAATCTGCGACTACGCGTTGCCCGAGCGGCGCCTCATGCACCGGACCACGGTGATCGGCAGCCAACCCTTTTGATTTCACAGAAGTTTTTCGCACTAATCTTGGTAAAGAAATTAGCCCCGCGATGGGTAAGAAGCTTGTCGAGTTGAAGGTCTGCCGATACTATTCAATCGTGCCGCGCGCAGCGGGCGGTGAGAATAGCGATGCGCTTTCCTTTCGGCTCCGTGCTTCTACGATATTTCCTGACCGCCGGTCTGTTTGGCTTGCTGACGGCGTCACTGGCGTTCGCCGATACCGACCACGCCGCGCTCGAACAAAAAAAAGACCAACTTTTTCAACAGATGATGGCCAATCCGGCCAATCTCGACATCGCGTTCGCCTACGCCGACGTCGCCGCACGGCTCGGCGACAATGAGGCTGCCGTCTCGACGCTCGAGCGGATGCTGTTGTTCAACCCGAATCTCCCACGTGTCGATCTCGAGCTTGGCGCGCTCTATTTCCGCATGGGGTCGTTCGAGGTCGCGCAAAGCTATTTCCAGAAGGCAGCGGCAGCCAATCCGCCGCCGGAGGTGCAGAAGCGGATCGACGAGTATATGGCGCTGATCGCCAAGCAGACCTCGACGACGAGCCTCACCGGGTATCTGTTCTTCGGCGCGCAATACCAGTCTGACGCGAACATCGCGCCGGCGAGCGGGATGATCGTGTCGCCGGTCGGCCCCGTACTGCTGAACCAGCAATTCATCAAGGAGTCAGACTGGGATATCTTCGCCAACGGCTCGCTGCTCTATACCTACGATCTCGGCGACCAGAACCACGACACGCTCGAAGTCGCCGGCACCGGGCTCGTCAACCATTACATGAAGGTCGGCCGCCTCGACCTTGACTTCGGCGAGGTGACAGCCGGCCCGCGCCTGCGCTTTCCCGAGCTGCCCGACACAATCGTCGCCGCGCCCACCGTCAAGCCTTATGCGATCCTCAACGAGGTCGGGCTCGGCGAACATCAGTATTTCGATACGTACGGCGCGGGCTGGGAGATGACCGGCGTCGTGTGGCACGACATCGCGCTGCGCGGCGCGTTCGAGTTTCGCCAGAAGACCTTCGACAACGCGACCGACCGCCCGCTTTCTTCCGGGCTTACCGGCAACGACAAGCTGGTCGCCTTGCAGGCCACCAAGCCGCTGCCCTTCAATTCCGCGCTGACCTTGGAGTTCGACTACGTCGATCAGCTGACCCGGTTGCGCTACTACGCCAACCAGAGCTACGCCGCCGCGGCGACCTATCACATCCGCTACAACGGGCCGGACGGCTTCTTCCTCCACTACCCGATGGAGACGAGCGTCTACGCCAGCCGGCTCTATTCGCTCTATTTCGCGCCCGATCCGTGCTGCGTGATTGGCGGCGGCTTTGCCGACCGCGACGATCGCCGCTGGAAGTTCGGCATCATCCAGGGCTTGCAGGTCACCGACAATATCGAGCTGATACTGCAGGTCGAGCGCGACATCGTATCATCGAACCTGGCGCTTTACGGTTACACCAGCAACTCGGTGGTGATCGGCCCGCAGATCAAGTTTTAGGAGCCGGCGATGCGCGCGAAGTCCTCGTCCCTGAAATTCCTCGCGGCGTTGTTGCTGGCCTGGGCGCCTCTCGTCACGGCGCAAGCCGACGCACCGCAAAAGATCGGGGTCAACGCGGCCGTCAACACCGACGCCAACGGAACGCCGCCCGGCGGCGGCACCAAAAAGCTGGTCATCGGCGAGGGTGTCGTCCACAACGAGCGCATCACCACCGACGCCAACGGCCAGACGCAAATCCTGTTCATCGACGGGTCGTCGGTTAGCGTGGGTCCCCGCTCCGATCTGACGATCGACGAGTTCGTGTTCGACCCGAAGACCGGGACGGGCAAGATGACGCTGACCGATCTGCAGGGCGCGATGCGCTTTGTCGGCGGCAAGCTGTCCAAGCAGGAAGGCGCGGTCTCGGTGCATCTCGGCACCGCGACGATCGGTGTGCGCGGCGGCATTTTCCTGGCGAATACGCAACGCGGCGCGGGATCCAACGTCATCTTCGTCTTCGGCCAGGCGGTGACGGTGAGCGCGAACGGCCAGACAGTACAGCTGTACCGGCCGGGCTTTGCCACCGATATCAGCTCCGCTGGGTTGATCCGTCCCCCATACCAGGTGCCGCCGGGCGCGATGGCGGCCGTTCTCACTCAACTTGACGGCCACGCAGGTAGCCACGGCGGCGCAACGACGATCCCGACCAATGCGACCGTCGCAAACAGCGCCGTCCCGAACACCGTCTCGAACAATGTGCAGGTCAGCATTCAGCAGGCGACTAGCAACGCCGGGCCGATTGTCGTCCCGCCGACCCCGGTTGTCTCGCCGCCGCAGGTGCCGACCAATCAGGTGCAAACGACGTCGAGCCAGACGCAACCGAGCGTCGTCAACCCGACCCCACCATCACCGCCGACACCCCCGACGCCGACCGGCATCTCCGGCAAATTCAAGATCGCCCAGACCAGCAACACGGGCTTTCTGAATTCGGTCACCACCCTCGTCCCATTCAACGCGACGATCACCTACCCCACGGGTTCGCCGGGGCAGAACGGCACACTGAACGGTACCGTCAACGGCGCGCTGAAGGGAATTAGTTCCACCTCCTCTGGCATTACCGTCACTGCGACGCCGCTGAACGCAGGACAGACCACCAATGTGACCGGCACCGCGTTCGTTAACGGCGTCCCCAGCGGCAACACCACCAGCGGGCCATTGACGCTGACCTCGGACGGCGATTTCTTCTTCGCCGACACGACCGCGCAAGGCGGTGACAGTGTGTTCTTCTTCGGCGGCACGCCGGTGTCGTCGAGCTTCTACGCGGCGACCTCGCCGACGGCGCAATTCCTCGCCTTCGCGATCCAGCCCGACTACACGCTGGGCAACGGGTCGCAGGCGCAGACGATCCCGTTCCTGCCCTCCTTCGCCGGCGGCACGTTGAGCAACGCGGTGGTCTCGCCGATGTATGTCGTGACCCAGCCGAACTCGCCGTTCGGCAGCTTTAGCGCGAGCACCAACACCGGCACCTCGCCGAACACACTGCAGGCGAGCCTGGCGATCAACGGCCCGACATCGAACCAGCAGGACGCGTTCGTCGTTGCCACCGGCGCCTTCAGCACCTCGGCGACATTCGGCGGTGTCGTTTACAGCGGTCCGGTGCGCGGCACCTATATGCCTGGCGGCACATCCCCGCTGACCAAAATAGGCTCTGCGTCCACCACGGTGTCCGACGCCAACAACAACAGCCTGTTTGGCGGCAACTCGATCGACGGCTTCGTCCTCGACCAAAACCAGTCCGTGAACGGCATCTTTACACAGCAGGACGCCAACTCCGGTCAAATCGGCGTCGCAAACTCAAACACCAGTTTCGGCTTCAACCAGCCGGTGCTGGCGACGACCTTGCCCAGCGGCGTCGGCAACACGCGCACGCTGACCAGCGAGACCGGGTTCTTCGGCGGCGTCATGGAAAACGGACACGGCCTCAACTACGCCATCCAGGGCGAATTAGGGCTGGCGGTAAACCAGGCCAACAGCACGCTCGGCGCGGTTTTTGTCGGCACCGACCCATTTACCTCTTCGTCTTCGGGCGTCAGTTTTATGACGCTACCGTTCGGCACGCTTTCGGGGCGGAATTTCGCGCGCAGCACCTATATCGACGACAGCATCTACGGCGCGACCGAGAGCGAATCGCAGTCTGTGCAGATCACCACCCCCGCCAGCGCGACGATCGCTTATCCGACAGAGTCGAGCGGCGTGACGACGTGGCCGATCGCGGGGATGGTCACCTCGGCCACGGTGCCGGGCGCGGCCAGTAGCCTGTTCCAAGCCGCCGGCGCCACGCCCTGTACATGCCAGTACCTGCAATGGGGCTACTGGCAGGCTAACATTCCGGCCACAAACCAGGGGGGCCCGAGCAATACGGTGCAGAGCTCCTACATCAACACCTTCGTCGCCGGGCAGCCGACGATAAACCTGCCGCCGACCGGCATCGGCTCCTATAGCGGCGCCGCGATCGGCACGGTCAACAATAACGGCGTCGCCTACCTCGCCGCCGGCGGATACAGCCTCAACTATAATTTCGGCAGCAATACCGGCTCGGTGTCGATCAGCAATTTCGACAACCATACCTTCACCAGCAACGGTGTCAGCGGCGGCGGCGGCGTTTATGCCGCCACTATCGCCGGCAGCGGCGCCAATGGCTCGCTGGTGGGCCAGTTTTACGGTCCCGGCGCGGCCGAAACGGGCGGTAACTTTGCGGTGCACCAGAGCAGCGGCCCATCGTACATCGCGTCGGGAATTTTCGCCGGCAAACTCACCGGACCAGTTCATTAGGATAGCGGCGCAAATCGGGATGCGCGATTGAGCGGCGGCATCGCTAAGCGCGCGCAGGTTTAAACCACTTGACAGATTGATGATACTGCGGTGACTTCTGCGGGCGATGCCTTCCACCCCCCAGGGGGCGCCCGATCGCCGTCGAAACCGAACTTAAGCTAACCGCCCGAACCGGCGATCTGCCGGCCGTGCGGCGCGCACTCGAAGCCATGACGGCTCCGCTCGGCGCCGCGCCGCGGGCCTCGCGCGCGCGGCTCGTCAGCACCTACTACGACACGCCCGACCGCGCCCTGGCGCGGCGCGGGTCGAGCCTTCGCGTGCGTCGTCACGGCCGCCATTTCGTACAGACGCTCAAGGCCGCCGGCGTGCCCGGCGACAGCGCCCTCGCACGCGGTGAGTGGGAGGACCGCGTCAAGGGCGAGCGGCCCGATCCGCAAGCGGCGCACACCGGTGCGTTTCTGTCGCCCGAGATCGCCGGGCAGCTGCGTCCGCTGTTCCGCACCGAGGTGTCGCGGCTGACGATCCCGCTCGCTCCCGAGCCAGCCACCCGGATCGAGGCGGCGATCGACCGCGGCCGTATCCGTAACGGCGAGGAGACGCCGCCCGAGCCGATCAGCGAGGTTGAGCTTGAATTGAAGAGCGGGGCGCCGACCGCGCTCTACGACGTCGCGCTGAAACTCTTGCATATCGCGCCGCTGCAACTCGAGCGCCGCAGCAAGTCCGAACGCGGCTACCGGTTGGCCGCGCACGAGGCGGGCCCGGCCAAGGCGGTGCACGCGGAATCGCTCGACCTGCAGCACGGCCTTACGGGCGAAGCGGTGCTGCGTCTCGTCGGCCGCGCCTGCCTCGACCATCTGCTGCGCAACGAGCTGGCCGCGCGCGCGGGTGACCCCGAGGGCGTCCACCAGATGCGCGTTGCCGTACGACGGCTGCGCGCGATCCTCTCGGCCTTTGCGCCGCTATTGCCCGACGAGCAGTGCCGCCGGGTCTCGTGCGAGCTGCGTTGGTTCGCCGACATGCTGGGCGAGGCGCGCAATCTCGACGTCTTTACCGCCGAACTGGTCGCACCGGCCCGCGATGCTCTACCCTTCGCGAGCGAGCTGGAACGGCTGGCGCAGGCCGCGCAGCGGCGGCGCAAAACTGCACAGGCCGCCGCCGCTAAAGCGATTTCCTCGACCCGCTATACCGAGGCGCTGCTAGCGCTGCTGCGCTGGTTCGATGGCGGCGACTGGCACCTCGCGGCCGCCCCGGCGCTGCACGAGCCGATCGAGACGCTGGCCCCGGTCCTGCTCGGCCGCTGCCGTGCCCAGGCGGAAAAGCGTGCTAGGCACTTTTCCCGTCAATCCGCCAAAAAGCGGCACAAGCTGCGCATCGTGCTGAAGAAGCTGCGCTACGCCGCGGAGTTGTTCGCGCCGCTCTACGCCCGGCCGGAGACCCGACATTTCATCCACCGGCTGAAGAGGCTGCAGGACGATCTCGGCGCCGCCAACGACGTGCGCGTCGGCCGCGACATTGTCGAGAGCCTCGCCGGATCCGGGCGCCGCGCGACCGGCATCGCCCACGCCGGCAAGCGCTTGATCGCCTGGCACAGACACCGGATCAAGAAGAACGAGCCGCAGGTCCGCGAGCATCTCGACGGGCTGCTCGCCTCCGAACCGTTCTGGCGGGGCTAATCGTCATTGCGAGGCGCCGCAGGCGCCGTGGGAATCTCCCACCGTCATGGGCCGAGATTGCTTCGTCGCTCGGCTCCTCCCAATGACGCCTACACAAACCG
Source organism: uncultured Alphaproteobacteria bacterium (assembly GCA_963712835.1). Lineage (GTDB taxonomy): Bacteria > Pseudomonadota > Alphaproteobacteria > ATCC43930 > CGMCC-115725 > DATARH01. Next base: position 292,909 of record CAVQJJ010000011.1, read on the forward strand.
CGGCATCACCTCGCGTGCGAAAAGGCGCAGCGACGCCATCGCGTCTTCGAAATGCATCAGGTTGAAATTGACCTGCAGCGAGGCGTGCTCGAAGCCGCCGAAATCCTCCTGCATCGTGGCGACGGTGCGGGCGATCTCGTCGGGCGTGCCGATCCAGGCGGCGCCGGTCGTCATCTGGTCGGCGGCGTTCGACGCGCGCAGCCCGGCGATGATCTTGTCGTAGCCGGGGTAGTCCTGCGAGATGCGGCCGTCGAGCCAGTCCGACGCGGCGTCGACCAGCGAATGCAGGTAGTTATCGATGAGCGGCGCGGCGACCCGGCGCGCGCGTTCGCCATCGGGGTCGCAGAACATATGGAAGGCGATCATCACCTCACCTTCACCGGGATGCCCCGCGCCCTTCCAGGCCTGCCGGTACGCCGCGAGCAGCGGCCGCATTTTGGCCGCGACAAAGGCGATCGCCATTACCGAATAGCCCATCCTTCCGGCATATTCGAACGATTCTGGCGTATTCAGCGCGGCAACATAAAATTTGGGCCGCGGTCTCTGCGTCGGGCGCGGCAGCGAAGTCGTGTTCTCGATCGTATGGAAGCGGCCGCGATGGCTGATGCCCTCCTCGCGAAGCAGCAGATCGACCTGCTCGATGCCCTCGCGGTAGCGCGCCACCAACTCGTCAGGCGAGCGCGCAAAGCGGCGGAATTCGTGCGGCAGGAAGGCGCGGGCGAAGCCGACATCGAGCCGCCCGCCGGAGATCGCGTCGAGCATCGCGATTTCGCCGGCGAGCTTCAACGGGTTGTTAAACGCCGGCAACACCGCGCCGGTGACGAGCCGCGCGCGCTTCGTACGCTGCGCGGCCGCGGCGAGAAACACGATCGGGTTGGGGCTGTAGCCGCCGTAGTAGTGAAAATAATGCTCGACGATGCGGATATGCGAATAGCCGAGCCGGTCGGCCTCCTCGGCGATATCGAGCGCCTCGCGGAAATACTGCTCGGCCGAGCGATCCTCGGGCCGTACATCGGGGAAGAACTGAACGCCGAACTGCATGGATTCAGGCCGCGATCCTTCGGTTCCAATCGCTCTAGCTTACTCCGACGGCAAAGATGATGCGTTTGCCCGTCCATCTCTGGTATTTCTCTACGATCGACACGACGGAGGCGGGCATGCGCCGAGAAATCCAGATCGCCGAAGCGCGCAAGCTACTCCATTATCTTGACAAGCGCACGACCGCGCTCGCCGACGACATCTATCGCAACCCGGTCGCCGATTACACCTGCCCGCGGCAGCTCGAGCGCGAGCGTGAGCTGTTTTTCCGCAAGGGTGCCTTCTGCGTCGGCTTGTCGGCGTTGCTGCCCAAGCCCGGCGATTGGATGACGCACGACTTTTCCGGCGTGCCGATCCTCCTCGCCCGCGGCGATGATGGCGTGCTCGGCGCTTTCCTCAATGTCTGCCGCCATCGCGGCGCGCGCGTCGCCGAGGGCAGCGGCAGCGACAAGATGGATTTCGTCTGCCCCTATCACGGCTGGTGCTACGGGCTCGACGGCGCGCTGGTCGCACGGCCGGACGAGCGCTCCTTCGCCGCCGCGGAGCGCGCGACGCACGGCCTCACAAGGCTCCCCGTGGCCGAAAAGTACGGGTTCATCTGGGTCAGTCCCGACCCGAACGGCCATGTCGATGTCGACGCGCTGCTTGGCGGCCTCGTCCTCGACCTCGCCGCTTTCGGCCTCGACACCTACCATCACTACGCGACCCGGGTGATGCGGCGAAAGATGAACTGGAAGCTCGGGGTCGACACGTTCGGCGAGACCTATCACCTGCAGCATCTGCACCCGACCACGGTCGACCACTTGTTCTACAGCAACCGCTGCACGTTCGAGGCGTTCGGGCCGAACCACCTCATGGTCGCGGCGCGCAAGAGCATGGACGTGCTGCGCGGCGTGCCCGAGGCAGACTGGGACGTGCTCGACAACACGGTCACGCTGAGCGTGCTGTTCCCCAACACGGTCTTCACCTACCAGCGCGACCATGTCGAGACCTGGCATTTCTTCCCCGGCGACACGGTCGACGAATGCGCGCTGTACCTCTCGCTCTACATCCCGGTGCCGGCCGACAACCCCAAATCCAAGGATCACTGGGACCGCAATGTCGACATCCTGATCCGCACGGTCGAGATGGAGGATTTCCCGACCTGCGAGGGGATGCAGAAGGGCTTCGGCTCGGGCGCGCAGGACGCCATCACCTTCGGCCGCAACGAACCCGCGCTCCAGCATTTCCACAAGAGTGTCAAGGCGGCGCTGGCGACAGCTTAATTGACGCGTCGTTGCACCCTTCGACGCGCCTTGGGGCGCCCTCAGGATGAGGGCTGTTCTTGATGTCGCAGAAAGTCTACCTCATCCTGAGGGTGCCTCGCGCAGCGAGCCCACGAAGGGCGCAAGGTCGTTTTGCAGCCACAAAGTTCGTCTAGCGATTGATTTAATGGAATTATCGATTGTCATCCCAGTCAGAAACGAGGCCGGCAACATCACGCCGCTCGTCGCCGAGATCGTCGCTGCCCTCGATCCTGCCGGCGTCGATTACGAGGTCGTCTATGTCGATGACGGCAGTACCGATGCGACCGCCGCCGAGATCTCCCATCTGCAAACCACCAACAAACGCCTGCGCATCGTCAGCCATGCCAAGAGCTGCGGCCAGAGCGCGGCGGTGCGCACCGGCGTCCGCGCCGCGCGGGCGGCGTGGATCGCGACGCTCGACGGCGACGGGCAGAACGACCCCGCCGACATCCCCTCGCTGTGGCAGATCGCCAAAGCCGCGCCTCCACAGCCGGCCCTGCTCATCGCCGGCCACCGCGCGCAGCGCCGCGACATCTGGTCGAAACGGCGCGCGTCGAAGATCGCCAACGCGATCCGCCGCGCGATGCTGCATGACGCCACGCCCGACACCGGCTGCGGATTGAAGCTCTTCCCGCGCGCGCTGTTCCTCGACCTGCCGTATTTCGATCACATGCACCGCTTCCTGCCGGCGCTGGTGCTGCGCGAGGGCGGCGTGGTCCGCTCGCTGTCCGTCAACCACCGCTCGCGCGAGCGTGGCGCATCGAAATACGGCGTGTTCGACCGGCTGTGGGTCGGGATTGCCGATTTGTTCGGCGTGATGTGGCTCTGCCGGCGGAACTCGCTTCCTGTCGTGATCGGCGAGCAACCTCGCACCGAAGCTCAGCCCGAGCGCCGCCGCGCCGATCCGGTGCTATGAGCGACGCTAGGCTCGGCAAGATGAAGCTCGACGACGCGCCGATACTCGGCGGCCTGCGCCGCGTCGGGCAGGTGTTCGTCGCGCTGTGCGTCGTCGCCGGCATCGCCACTGCCTGGCGCTGGCGCGGCGAGCTCGATCCGCTCGCCCTCACCCAATTGATCCGCGCCTACCCGGCGGCGCCGCTTGTCTTTATCGCGCTGCACATCCTCGCGAGCCTGACCTTCGTGCCGCGCACGTTGCTGGGCATCGCGGCGGGCATCGTCTTCGGCGTGTGGTGGGGCCTGCTATGGGCATCGCTCGCCGGTGTCGCTGGCGCGGTCGTGGGGTTCGCGATCGCCCGTTACCTCCACGCCGGCGTTTTCGAGCGTCGCCACTGGGCCAAGTTCACCGCGCTGCTCGACCGCGCGTCGCGCGGCGGCTGGCGCACGGTGACGTTGATCCGCCTGGTGCCGGTGATCCCGCACAGCCTCGCCAATTATGCGCTCGGGCTGACCCGCGTGCGCCTCGGCGACTACGCGCTGGGATCGTTGCTCGGGCAAATGCCGACGACGATCGCGGCTGTCGAGCTCGGCGCGGCCGGCGAGCAGGCGATGCGCGGCAGCGCGCATTGGCGGGATGCCGACGGCGATCGGCTTTACCGCGCTGGCGCTGAGCCTCCTGATCCCGTGGTTCGCGCGGCGGCGGCAAGCGGTGCGTTAAGTCCTGGGGGCATAGGCCCGCCGCTCGCCCAGTCGAGCAGTTCCACCGTATGCACGACCGGCACCGGCGCCTCTGCTCGCTAGCTGCGCGATGCAGCCGACATTGCCGGCCGCCACCACCGCCGCGCCGGTCAGCGCGATATTGGCGAGCTTGCGGTCGCGCAATGCGCCGGCCAGTTCGGGCTGCAGCAGATTATAGGTGCCGGCCGAGCCGCAGCAGAGATGCGCCTCGGGCACGTCGACCGGGTCGAACCCGGCGGCGGCGAGCAGCGCCTTGGGCTCGCGGTGCAGCTTTTGGCCGTGCTGCAGCGAGCAGGCCGAATGATACGCGACCCGCAGCCCCTGCCCTGCTTCCGTGCGCCGCTTGACGCCTAGCGATGCCGCCACCTCCGACACATCACGGGCGAGGGCGCTGATCCCCGCCGCCTTTTCGGCGTAGGTGGAATCCTCGCGCAGCATGAATCCGTAATCCTTGACCGTCGTGCCGCAGCCCGAGGCATTGACGACGATGGCGTCGAGCCCGCCCGTTCCAATCTCGCGTTCCCAGGCGTCGATATTGGCTTTGGCGAAAGCCAGCGCCGGCGCCTCCTGTCCCAAATGGTGCACAAGCGCACCGCAGCAGCCGCTCCCCTCGGCGACCACGACCTCGCAACCGTGCCGGGTCAGCAGGCGGATCGTCGCCTCGTTGATCCGCGGCATCAGCACCTGTTGCGCGCAGCCGGGCAGCAGCGCGACGCGCATGCGCCGTTCACCGATGGCAGGAAAAACCTGCGGCCGGTCGACTGGCGACGCCGCCGGTAGTCGTTTCGGTGCCAGATCCAACATCGCGCGCAGCCGCGTGGGCAACAGTCCCGAGAAAGGCCGCGCCAGCGCCGCCGCCTTCAGCGCCGCGCGGAACCGCCCAGGCCGGGTCAGCACCGCGCCGAGAACCCGGCGCAGCAACCGCTCGGCCAATGGCCGCCGGTAATGCTCTTCGATATGCCGCCGCCCGTGATCGACCAGGTGCATGTAATTGACCCCGGACGGGCAGGTCGTCATGCAGGCGAGGCACGAGAGGCAGCGGTCGATATGGGTGACGGTCTCCGCCGGCACGTCGCCGCCGGCTTCGAGCATGTTCTTGATCAGGTAGATGCGGCCGCGCGGGCTGTCGAGCTCGTCGCCGAGCAGCACATAGGTCGGGCAGGTCGCCGTGCAGAACCCGCAATGCACGCAGGCGCGCAGGATCTTCTCCGATTGCTGCGTGTCGGGATCGAGCAGCTGCTCCGGGCTGAAGTCGGTGCGCACCTATGTCCCTTCCACCATGCGGCCGGGGTTGAGGATATGGCGCGGGTCGAAGCTCTCCTTGACCCGGCGCGACAGCGCGGCGAGCGGACCGGGCTGCGGCTCGAACACCGGCGTCGCGGTGCGCAAACCCGGCGAACCGCGCACCAATGTCGCATGGCCCTGCCCGCCGACCGTGGCGCGAATGACCGACGCCCCGGCGTCGCCCGGCTCGATGACCGCGAGCCAGACGAGCCCGCCGCCCCAATCGAGAAGCCACACCGCATCGACCTGGCGGGCGATCGTCTGCGCGACCGCCGCGCCGCGGCTCGGCGCGACCGACACCCGCCATACCGCGCGGTCGGCGAGGCCCGCGAGCGGCGCGACATTGGCGATGTCACGCCACAGCGCCGCGGTCTCGGCGTCGCCCAGCGCCGCGGTCTCGCCGCCGCTCGCCAGTTCGGCGAGCAGCGCGTCGCGGCGATAGGCGACCGACAGTTCCGGTCCTTCGACCCTCAGCGCGACGATGCCGCTCGCCGCCGGCAGCGGAGCGGCACGCGGCGTACCGGGCGGCAGATAGGTTGCGCCCGACACCTCGTGTGGCGATCCCAGCGCCGCCGACATCAGCCCCACCGCGTCATCCGGCGCAACGCCGACCACGAGCACGGTCGCCGCCGTTTCCGGGCGCGGCAACACCTTGACCGTGACCTCGGCCAGCGCAGCGAGCGTGCCGTAGGAGCCGGCCATCAACTTCGGCAAATCGTAGCCGGTAACGTTCTTCACCACCTTGCCGCCCGCCTTGAACGCCTCGCCGCGCCCGCTGACCGCGGCGAAGCCGAGAAAATGGTCGCGCGCCGCGCCGGCCTTGATCCGCCGCGGCCCCGACAGGTTGCAGGTGATGATGCCGCCCAAAGTCTGCGACCCGTGCGCCTGGCCCAGCAGCGCGCGCCAATCGGGCGGCTCGAAGGCCAGCATCTGCCCGGCGGCGGCAAGCACCCGGTCGATCGCCGGCAGCGGCGTTGCCGCGCCGGCGGTCAGCACCAGTTCGTTCGGCGCGTAATCGCGAATGCCGGAGAGCCGCGTCAGATCGAGAAGATGCGGCGTCTGCAACGGCCGTCCGAGCCCACGCTTGGTGCCGCCGGCGACCAGCTCGACCGGCTCCTCGGCGGCGAGCGCAGTCGCGATCGCCTCGCGCAATTCGTCGATCGAGGTCGGGACGAACCGGGTCATGCGGGCACACTGTCATTGCGAGGGCAGCGAAGCAATCTCACGCCAGTTACACACGACCCTACGAGATTGCCGCGGCGCCTAACGACGCCTCGCAACGACTTCGTTCAGAATCGCGGCAAATCGGGATGCGGCAGCGCGCCGTGATGGACGTGCAGCCGGCCCAATTCGGCGCAGCGGTGCAGCTCGGGAAAGACCTTGCCGGGATTGAGCAGCCCGTCCGGGTCGAACGCGCATTTGAGCCGTTCCTGGTGCGCGAGGTCGGTCTCGTCGAACATCGTGCCCATCAGGTCGCGTTTTTCGACCCCGACCCCGTGTTCGCCGGTCAGAACCCCGCCAACCTCAACACATAGCTTGAGTATGTCGGCGCCGAATTCCTCGGCGCGCTCGATCTCGCCCGGCGCGTTGGCGTCGTAGAGGATGAGCGGGTGGAGATTGCCGTCGCCGGCGTGGAACACATTAGCGACTCGCAGCCCGTGCGCCTCGGAGAGCCGCGAAATCTCGCGCAGCACTTCCGCCAAACGCCCGCGCGGGATCGTCCCGTCCATGCAGTAATAGTCGGGTGAGATTCGCCCCACGGCGGGGAAGGCCGCCTTGCGCCCGGCCCAGAACCTCAGCCGCTCCGCCTCATCGCGGCTGACCTTGAGCGAAACGGCGCGGTTTTCTTTCGCCAGCTGCTCCACGATTCCGAGCAGGTAATCGACCTCGACCGCCGGCCCGTCGAGCTCGACGATCAGCAGGGCCTCGACATCGAGCGGATAGCCGGCCTGCGCATAGGCCTCGGAGGCGTGGATCGCCGGCCGATCCATCATCTCCATGCCGCCGGGAATGATGCCGGCGCCGATGATCGCGGCGACGCAATTGCCGGCGTCCTCGGTGCGCGCGAAGCCCACCAGCACCGCGCGCGCGGTCGGCGGCTTCTTGAGGATGCGGACCGTCACCTCGGTGACGACCCCGAGCAGCCCCTCCGACCCGGTCATCACGCCCAGGAAGTCATAGCCCTCGGCGTCGAGATGCTTGCCGCCGACACGAAGCACCTCGCCATCGATGGTGACGATCTCGATGCCGAGCAGGTTGTTGGTCGTCAGGCCGTATTTGAGGCAATGCACGCCGCCCGAATTCTCCGCGACATTGCCGCCGATCGTGCAGGCGATCTGGCTCGACGGGTCGGGCGCGTAATAGAAGCCGGCGGCCTCGACCGCTTGGCTGATCCCCAGATTAGTGACCCCCGGCTGCACCACCGCACAGCGATTGGCGTAATCAATCTCAATAATCTTGTTGAATTTTGCCATGCCGAGCAGCACGCCGTCGGCGAGCGGCAAGGCGCCGCCGGACAATGACGTCCCGGCCCCGCGCGGCACCACCTTGATCCCCCCGTCCTTGCAATAGCGCATGATCGCCGCGACCTCGCCGACGGTCGACGGCAGCACCGCGACGAGCGGCGGCTGGCGATAGGCGGTAAGCCCGTCGCTCTCATAGGCGCGCCGCGCCGGCTCCGCCTCGATGACCGCGCCGGGCACCACGATGCGACGCAGCGCCGCGGCGATCTCCGCGCGCCGCGCGATCACCCCGGCATCGGGCGTCGGCATTTCCATGGGCAGAGTCTGTCATCGCGAGCGCAGCGAAGCAATCTCTCGCCGACAGACTTCATTAGACGGAGATTGCGTCGGCGCGTTCCGCGCCTTGCAATGACGCTAGCGCGTCAGCCCTGGCGCGCCTTGAAGCGCGGGTTCGCCTTGTTGATGACGAAGACGCGCCCGCGGCGGCGCACGACCCGGCAGTTCTTGTCGCGCTTTTTCAGCGACTTCAGCGAATTGACGATCTTCATCGGCCGGCTTCCTCGGGCAAGGCGCGGAACATAGGGAGGGGCAGACGCAATGTCAAATCCGGGACCACACAGGTCGGCGCGCTCTGCGAATATGGCATCCGCGATATCGACATGCCGGCGACGTCGTTAGAGTGTGGCAGCCTGTCCAGGCCGCACGACACGAGGGCGCGCGCGATGAAGTTCGGCATTCATAACCCGTCTTGGGTGTACGACGGCGACCCGTTCGAAGGACTGAAGACCAAAGCGCAATGGGCCGAGAACCACGGCTTCGCGTGGTTTTCGGTGATGGATCACCTGATCCAGATCCCCGGCGTCGGCGCGGCCGACGAGCCGTTCATCGAGGGTTGGACCGCGCTGTCGGCGCTCGCTGCGGTGACCGGCCGCATCCGCCTCGCGACGCTCGCCACCTCGGTCGGCTATCGCAATCCCGCGCTTCTCGCAAAGATCGCCGCCGGTGTCGACCAGATCAGCCGGGGTCGGCTGACGCTCGGCATCGGCGCCGGCTATTTCGAGACCGAGTACCGGCAATATGGCTGGGAATTCCCCGATCGACCGGCTGTGCGCATCCGCCAGATGGAAGAGGCAGTGCGGCTGATCTTCGCGATGTGGACCGAGCCCCGTGCGACGTTCCACGGCCGCTATTTCCATGTCGAGGACGCGATCCTCGAACCCAAGCCGGTGCAGAAGCCGCGACCGCCGGTGATGATCGCCGGCGGCGGCGAGCAGTTGACCTTGCGCACGGTCGCCCGGCTCGGCGACCTGTGCAATGTCGGCGGCGATGTCGATGCCGTGCGGCACAAATTCGATGTACTGCGCCGGCATTGCGACGCGGCGGGGCGCGATTACGGCACGATCGAGAAGACCCACAATAACAGCTGGCTCCTGGCGCGCGATGCGGCGGGGCTCGCCGCGAAGCGCGAGCGCCTGTCGGCGCGCGGTCCGCTGCGCGGCTTTGTCGGGACCGTTTCGGAGGCCATCGACCTGATCGGCCGCTATCGCGACGCCGGCGTCGATCTGCTGATCAACAGCGACTACCGCAACGACCGCGAAACCCACGAGCTGATGGCGTCCGATGTGATGCCGCATTTCGCCGGACGGAGAAGATCATGAGCCGCGTTCGCGCCGCCGACGATTTCGATGCCATTCGGCTTCGCCTGGAAGAGCTGCGCCGCGAGCGCGAGCAGAAATTCGGCGGAGAACCGATCGTGGAGCGGCCGATCCGCGAGCCGGACGCGGTTGCCCACGTGCCGCGCCATATCGTCAAACGCTATTTTGCCGAAAACCGCCGCGTGTCGTCGCGTTAAGCCCTCGGTCAACCGGCCGCGGGCTTAAAGTTCATCGCCACGCCATTCATGCAATAGCGCAAGCCTGTCGGCTTCGGCCCGTCGTTGAAGACGTGGCCGAGATGACCGCCGCACCGGCTGCAATGGACCGCGGTTCGCACCAGGAACAGCGATTTGTCCTCGGTCGTACCGACGGCCCCGTCCAGCGGCGCCCAGAAGCTCGGCCAGCCGGTATGGCTCTCGAACTTGGTGGCGGAAGAAAACAGGTCGCGAGCGCAGCCAGCGCAAGTGAAGACACCGACGCGGTGCTCGTTGAGGAGCGGACTGCTGCCCGGTGCCTCCGTTCCGTTCTGGCGCAGCACCGCGTATTGCGCCGGGATCAGCAGCGCTCGCCACTCGGCGTCGGTGTGGGTGATTTCGAATGTTGCAGCTGCGGCCCATTTCGACGCCACGGCTGCGGCGAGGCCGATCGCCGTTCCGGCCAATAAGGAGCGCCTGGTCATCATCATCGTCCGCCTCGCGTCGGCAGCGTACCGATCAATATGGTGCCGGAGCGGAGGCGCGCATCGCGTCAGCGTTCACTTGCTGGTGAGCGTCACATAGCCGCATCGCTTGAACACCGCTGTCACCGTTGGCGATCACGGATAATCGAGAAATTTCGCCGTGTCGGGGATTAGGCTTGGCGCTCAACTTGCTATACCCATCGAGATATAGCGATCATGAAGCATAATCAAGGCGTGAGCAACGCTTCCCCTCAGTCGCTGGATAAAAACCGCATCAGCGTCTTGCCGACGACCGCGAGCTTCTCGGCGGAGCATTTGTCGAGCGTGTCGTGGGTCGTGTTGAACCAGGGGGCGTAGTCGAAATCGATCGTCAGGAAGGCGGGAATGCCGACGCTGGCAAGCGAATCCTGGTCATCGCTGATCGGCCCGATGGTCTTGCCGAGCTTAAAGACGCGCGGATCGACATCCCAACCGATATTCCAGAACTTCGTGACCTCGGGCTTGGCGTATTCGAGCGAGGCGGCCTCCCGGTAAAGCGTCAATTCGCGCCAACACACCATGTCGAAGATCGCCGCCCAACGGGGCGGGTCGTTCGGGTAGAACTCCTTGAGGTGCTTGGCGAAATACGGCGAGCCGAGGGGATGGAAATTGGGATCCCCGGCACCGAGGGATAGTGGCCCCTCCTCGCCGTCGAAGAACACGAAATCGATGCCGTGCGCCGGTGGTTGACCGGCGTGCGCGAGGCTCCGCGCGGTCTCCAGCAGCAGCGCGACGCCGGAAGCGGAATTGTTGGCGCCCGGCATCGGCGCGTCGGGGCTGATCGGGTCGCGGTAGGCGCGAATGATGCTGTCGTAGTGGGTGCCGAGCAACACCCGGTCTTTCCGATTGGGCAGGTAGCGCCCGACGATATTGGTGAGCTGGAGCGTCCGGCCGTCCGGCTCCCGATCCTCCCAGCTCTGCAGCGAGACCGCGATGCCGAGATCGCGCAGCTGTTGGGCGACCCAGTCGATCGTCGACCGGTGGCCCGGTGTGCCGGGCGAGCGCACGCCAAACGACAGCTGCTTCCCGATGTCCCCCAGCGCCCGTGTCCCGTCCCAGGAATCGGACGCGGGCGCCGCTGCCGCGACCACCGAGCAAAGCGCCATCGCGCCGAGCAAGGTCAGACAAAAGCGCATCGCCGCTACCCCCTCCGCTCGTGCAGCAACGCCATCCCCAGCGCCGAAAACCCCAGCAGCCCGGCAAAGAGATAGGTAATAGCGCGCGAGCCGATCGTCGGGATCAATGCAAAGGTCGTGGTCAGGGTGCCGCACACGCTGCCGAGCGTCGAGATGCCGTAGATCAGTCCAGCCCATCGCCCGGCCTCGTCGGTCGAGCGGATGATGAGCCGGAGCGACACCGGCGAGAACATCCCCAGCAGCGACATCGGGATTAAGAGCAGCGCCGATGAGGCGGTAATGATTCCCGCCGGGCCGTCGCCGATGCGGCGGAGAATTTCGTCAATCACGTCGTCCGCCGCCGCCGGGATCAGCGCGAGGTAGATCGCCGAGACGGCAATCGCCGAAGCGATCACCAGCGGCGACGGGAAACGGTCGACCACCGCGCCGCCGGCAAAATAGCCGATCGCCAGCGCCAAGAGGATGGTCGAGATCAGCCCCGCCCAGGTGCCGATACCACCGCCGAAATAGGGGTAGAGGTAGCGGCTGCCAAGCATCTCGAAGCCCATCAGCACGCCGCCGACAACGAAGGCATTGAGGCAAATCCAGGCGGGGCGCCAGAAGGCCATGTCGTCTTATTCGCCTATTCGCCGGGCAGTTTTTCGTTGTGACGCTCGATCGCCTTCAACGCCTCGACCGGTGCGAAATCGTCGGTCAGTATCGGCGCGTCCGGGCTCATCGGGCCGATCTCGGGCGGAAAGCGCTTGCGCGCCGCGAGCAACGTCGGCAAGTCGTAGCGAAAGTTATACTTGGTCTGCCGCTCCGCGGCGATTTTGGCCAGCTCGTCCTGCGTCTGGAACTTGCCGGGGTAGGCGACGGTCACGACATTGCCTTGCGCCGAATAGAACTCGATCTGCGGAAAGACCGAATGGATGGTCTTGACCGCGGAATCGAACAGCATCGTCGTCGGCTCGACATTCTGCGCGACGACACCGCCATCGGTGAGGTGGTCCTTGACCAGCTGGTAGAACTGCTGCGTCAACAGGTGAAACGGCACGAAAGGCCCGCGATAGGCGTCGATCAGGATGATGTCGTAATGGTCCTTGGAGTCGGCGAGGAACAGCCGGCCGTCCTTGACGACCTGCTTGAAATGGTCGTCGTCCTTGACGCCGAAATACTTCTTCGCCAGCTCGACCACGGCGGGATCGAGCTCGACCGAGGTGATCTGCGTGTCGGGCAGGTAACGGTGCAGGTATGACGCCGTGGTGCCGCCGCCAAAGCCGATTTCGAGAATGGAATCGAGGTGCGGCGGGTACATCACCGTCGCCGTCATCATCTGCGTGTACCTGACCGGCAGCCCGCCCGGATCGGCTGTGTCGTAGATGCTCTCGGTGTAGAGCTTGCGGTTCTGCCCGAACGTCATGCTGATGTCCGGGCCGTCTTGGTAGACGTAAATGTTGTTGTAGAGCGATTCCTTCGATTCGAGGAGCTTGCGGTCGCCGCCCTGCGCATGAAGGACCGGCGTCAGCGGCAGCACCGCAAGCGCCGCCGCGCCCAGCAGCGTCAACAGGCTCGACCGGTTCTTGCGCATGGGGTCTCGGCTCGTTGCTAGGGCGGCTGACTCGGGCGGCCCGGCCTCATACAAGCCCGGCAAAGCGCCGGCAATAGCGCTCGCGCGCCCCAGGCATCGCTGCGGCGAAATTGACTCGCTCATGGCCACGTCCGCAGAATGCGGCAACATCGATCGAGGAGGAGCGTCATGGCAGCCGTTCGCGAACTTCGTCCCTTGGGTGAGACGCTCGGCGCCGAGGCGCTCGGAATCGACCTGGCGCAGCCGCTCGACGCCGAGACGTTTGCCTGGATCGAGGACGCCTTTGCCGAGCACCCGGTGCTGGTGTTCCGCGAGCAGAACCTCGGGCCGGCGGAGCTGGCGGCGTTCGGCCGGCGCTTCGGCCGGCCGAAAATCCATTCGCTCGTCGATTACCGCCATGCCGAGCACCCGGAAGTCTCGTGGCTCACCAATGTCGACCAGGACGGCAAGATCGACTGGTTCGGCGTCAAACGCGCGACCGACTGGCACACCGACAGCCCCTATGAAGATGTGCCGCCACGCCTCGCGATTTTGCACGCGAAGGAAGTGCCGTCGTCAAAGGGCGGCACGATGTTCGCGGACATGCGCGCCGCCTATGACGCGCTCGGCGAAGGGATGAAGACACGGCTCGCCGGGATGACCGGGCTGCACGGAAGGCACGACGGCCCTTATGGCGTACGGCTCTACGAGGGCGACCCGGAGCAGAACCTCGATCGCAAATACACCGAGAAGGCGCGGCCGGCGGTCATCAGTCACATGGTCACGGGCAGGCCGATCCTCTTCGTCAACCCGCTGCACACGCACGGCTTCGAAGGCATGGGCAAGAATGAGGCCTGGGCGCTGATCGAGGAGCTCGCTGAGCACTCGACGCAGGACCGCTTCGTCTACTATCACAACTGGCGCGTCGGCGATTTGCTGATCTGGGACGAGCAGGCGACGATGCACCGCGGCGCGGGCGACTATGAGCCCTCCGAGCGGCGCGTCATGTTGCGCACGATCGTCTATCCGGACGTCTCCCCGAACTAGGCCTCAACCGCGCCGGCCAGCGCGCCGCGCAGCAGCGTCTTCTTCGCCGCCCACTCCTCGGCCGGCTCCAGCGTTTCGAGGAATTGCGTCTCGCCGCCGGCGTGCAGCGCGATCGGGATGCCGTCGCGGTAGAGCACGCGGTTGCCGGTCAGCGCGGCGAGGCGCGGCCCCGGCGTGACGATGCCGACAAGGTTCAACGGATCGGCGCCCGACAGCGATACCAGCGCACCGGAGGCTGGCTTGCGCCGCGCCTCGCGCAGCAGGCCCACCGCGTCGGGCAGCGCGAATTGCTCGCCGGCAAACCCGGCGACAAACCGCCCGCCGCGAATATCGCCGCGCGCCTCCAGCCGGCGATAGACCCGCAGCAGGTCGCGCCACGGCGGCAGCCACGCCGCCTCGCGCTCGATGAGCCGCCAGAACACCACGCCGTAGCGCCGCAACAGCGTGCGCGCCAAATGCTCGGCCGCCTCGCCCGCAGCTTGCGACGGGTTGTCGGCAACGCGCGGGCGACGCGCCAAGGCCCAGCGCCCGGCATTCTCCATCGCAAAGCTCAAAGCGCGGCGCTTGCGGCGGTTGGCGCTGGAGGTCGGGGCGAGCAGCGCGCGCAGCCCGGCGAAGCTGTCCGAGGTCACGAGGCCGAGCGCCACCAGCTCGCCCAGCGCCTCCTCGACTTGCGGGCGCAGCAGCCGGCTGCCCTCGACGAGCTCGTCGAAGAACGAGGCGCCCTCCTGGCGAATGACGTCGAGCACGCGCCGCGCGGTGGCGCTCGGCGCGGCCTCGTCAGGGCTCGGCGACAACAGCGCCCACAGCGCGGCGTTGCGGCGCGCGAGCAGCGTGATCGGGGTTGAGCGAACCGGCGAGACGCCGCGGCCGCTGCCTTCTGCCTGCAGACTGCGTGGCCGCAGGCGCGCCCAGGCGACGCGACCCGAGAGGCACAGATCATCGAGCCAGACCGGATCGTAATCCTTGAGCCGGCTGGGGAGGATTTCGCTTTCCCACGCGCCGGCCGCGGCCTCGAAACCTTCGAGCTGCCCGCCGAGCGCGGCCAGCGCGTCGGGCCCCTCCATCCGCGCGCCGGGCGCGACGCGCTGCCAGTCGAACAGGAAGCGCAGGAAATCCTTGGCCGCGACCGGTTCGATTTCGGCGCGCAACCGGTTGACCGTGTAACGGTGGACCCGCGCCAGTAGGCGGCGCTCACACCATTCATGCTCGGCGACGCCATTGGTGAAGCGGCCTTTGAGCGCGAAGCCCTCGGCTTCGAGCGCGGCCAGCGCATAGGCGATGTCATCCGTGGTCAGGCCGAGCGGCGCGGCGAGCGCCTCGGCGCTGACCGGCCCGAGTCCCTCGAGCCGGCCGCGCAGGATTTCGACCAGCGCCAGGTCGGGCGACCAGGCATGCGCCGCATAGGATGCCGGTGCCGTAATCGCCGGCTCAAGTGCCGCATCGGGCCACGGTGCCTGGAATTGCGGCAAGCGCTCGGCGGCGATCCATACCACCGTTTCTTCGTCATTCCCGCGCAGGCGGGAATCCAGGGGGCCAAGGTCGCTGGCGCCGCCCTGGGCCCCCGCTTTCGCGGGGGTGACGGGAATTTTGAGCCGCGTAGCGCGCTTCGTCGCCGCCAGCTCGCCGAGCCAGCCATGCCAGCCGGGCGTGTTGCCGACCTCGCTTTCCGCGAGGAAGCCGAGCCAGACCAGCCCGTCATGCATCTCGTCGGCGTTGACCGGCGCGGGCCACGCCTCCTCGCGCACGCGGGCGATCGCTTCCGGATCGAGCCGGCCGAGATCGGCGGCGTCCTCCGGGGTCAGCCAGCGCCGCCCCATCACCGCCTGGGTGCGGCGCTCCTCCAAGGGCGCGTCGTCGAGATAGGCGTAAGGCCGCGCCGCCAGCACCTCCATCGCCAGCGGCGAGGGCTCGGTGAGGTCGCGCGCGACGATGCGCACCTCGCCCGCCTCGATGCGCCGCAGGAGGCGTTCGAGGCCGACAATGTCCATCGCCTCGGTCAAGCAGTCGCCAATCGCCTGGTTGACCAGCGGGTGGTCGGGGATTTCGCGCTCGCCCTGGACGTTTTCCGCGCAGGCGAGCTGGTCGGGGAAGATCGCCGCGACGAGGTCTTCCGCCTCCATGCGCATCAATTGCGGCGGCACCTTCTTGCCGCCGCGGAAACGCGGCAGCGCCAGCGCCACGCCCGCCACCCAGCGCCAGCGCGTCATGAACATCGGCGAGTTGAGCAGCGCCTGGACCAGCACCTGGCGCACGCTCGCCGAGTGCAGATAGCGGGGCACCTCATCGAGCGCGAAGCTGTGCACGGTGGTCAGCGACAGGCTGATATTGTCCTCGGTCGCGGCAGCCTGGAGCTCGAAATTGAACTTGCCGCAAAAGCGCTTGCGCAACGCCAGGCCCCAGGCGCGGTTAAGCCGGCTGCCATAGGGCGAATGGATCACCAGCTGCATGCCGCCGACCGCGTCGAAGAAGCGCTCGAAAACCAGCGTGTCGAGCGTCGGAAGCAGCCCCAGCGCGGCATGAGCCGCGGCGAGGTATTCGACCAGCTGCCGGGCCGCCGCCTCGCCGATGCCGACCTCGGAGGCGAGCCATTCAACAGCTCCCTCGCCCCCACCGGGGGAGAGGGCTGGGGTGAGGGGGCGATCGTTCGAATTGTCGATTAAACCCTCGCCCGACCTCAGCTCCGCTTCGGTCACCCTCTCCCCCAGTGCGGGAGATGGGATTGGCTCAAGCCGTGCCGCGATCTCCTCTCGCAGCCGCGACACCGAAGCCGATAGTTCGTCGCTGCGACCGGGCGCTTCGCCGAGCCAGAACGGCACACTCGGAGGCTGGCCCTCGGCGTCCTCGACGCGCACCACGCCGCGCTCGACGCGCTGGATGCGGTAGGAGGCGTTGCCGAGCTGGAACACGTCGCCGGCGAGGCTCTCGACCGCCCAGTCCTCGTTGACCGTGCCGATGATCTGGTTTTCGGGTTCGAGCAGCACGTGGTAGTCGGCATTATCGGGGATCGTGCCGCCCGAGGTCAGCGCCGTGATGCGCGCGCCGCGCCGGCCGCGCAGCATATGGTTGACCGCGTCGTGATGAATGAGCGCCCCGCGCCGCCCGCGCCTGGTGCTGAACCCTTCCGCCAGCATCGCCACCGCCGCGTCGAAATCGGCGCGATCGAGGTTTCGGTAGGGCCAGGATTTGCGGAACAGCGCGAAGAGGCCGTCCTCGCTCCATTCGCGCGCCGCGAGCTCGGCGACGATCTGTTGCGCCAGCACGTCGAGCGCGCCCTCGGGGATGGCCAGCGTATCGAGTTCGCCGCGCCGCACACTGTCGATAAGGGCCGCGCACTCGACCAGCTCGTCGCGCGACAGCGGGAACAGCCGGCCTTTCGGCGTCCCGTCGACCGCGTGGCCCGAGCGGCCGACGCGCTGCAGAAAGCTGGCGATCGAGCGCGGCGAGCCGATCTGGCAGACCAGGTCGACATCGCCGATATCGATGCCGAGTTCGAGCGAGGCGGTCGCCACCAGCACTTTCAACTCGCCGCGCTTGAGGCGCTGCTCGGCGTCGAGCCGCGCTTCCTTGGCGAGGCTGCCGTGATGCGCGGCGATGTGCGCCTCGCCGATGCGCTCCGACAATTGCCGCGTCGCGCGTTCGGCGAGGCGGCGCGTGTTGACGAAGATCAGCGTCGTGCGATGCGCCTCGATCAGCTCGGCGAGCCGGTCGTAAACCTGCGACCAGACCTCGTGCGACATCACCGCTTCGAGCGGCGAGGAGGGCATTTCGAGCGCCAGATCGCGCGCCCGGCGATGCCCGGTGTCGATGATCGCGCAGTCGTCTTCTGCCGCGCCGATGAGGAACCGCGCCACCGCCTCGATCGGCTTTTGCGTCGCCGACAGGCCGATGCGCTGCAATTTGCCGCCGCACAGCGATTTGAGGCGTTCGAGCGACACCGCGAGATGCGTGCCGCGCTTGTTCGACGCCAGCGCGTGAATCTCGTCGACGATGACCGAGCGGGTCGTTCCCAGCATGCGCCGGCCGGATTCGGAGCCGAGCAACAGATAAAGCGATTCCGGGGTCGTCACGACGATATGCGGCGGCTTTTTCGCCATCTTCTGGCGCTCGCCCGATGGGGTGTCGCCGGTGCGCACCCAAGTGCGGATATCGACCGGCGGCAGCCCGCGCGCCGCCAGCTCCTCGGCGATCCCGGCGAGCGGGATCTGAAGATTTTTCTGGATGTCGTTCGACAGCGCCTTGAGCGGCGAGACATAGACGATCTGCGTCGCGTCTTCCAGGGCGCCCTGCTCCAGCCCTTCGCGCACCAGCCCGTCGATCGCCGCGAGGAACGCCGCCAGCGTCTTGCCCGAGCCGGTCGGGGCGGCGATCAGCACATGGCGGCCGGATCGGATCGCCGGCCAGGCTTCCGTTTGCGCCGAGGTTGGCGCCGCAAAATGACGCGCGAACCAAGCGGCGACGGCGTGATGGAAGAGCGAAAAGAGAGACATGGCGGAGATCGGGGTGTCGGAGCGTCGGAGGTCCGGCGGAAAGTTTGTTCTCGTTATGATCCTATTTGGGGATCGTCGCCACGAAAAAAAGCCCGACCGTCACCGATCGGGCGATTTTTTTTTCGCGCGGCGGCACGAAGGCTAATTCAGCGACGCCTCGTGCACGAGCCCGGCATAGGGATGCGCGCCCTGCGCCTTGGCCATGATCGTGCGCGGCGCAGTGTAGGAATGCGCAGGGGCGGCCTTGGTCATGATCATCCGCGGCCCGGTCTGCGGCGCGGCGGTGGGCAGCTGCGTCGGCACCTGGAAGCCCGGCGCGGCGGCCGCCGCGCAATTGCCGCTGGCATGGGTCACCACATGCGGCGCGGCGCCGTTGCCGTTCGAGGTGATGACCATGCTGCGGCTGCAGACATTGCTGCCGTTGGTCTCGGAGACGAACGAATATTCACTGCTGCCGGCCGGCATGTCGCTGGCCGCGGTCAGGTTCGGCTGAGCCGCACCGGACCGCAGGACCGCCGCTTCGCGGAACATCTGGTCGGCCTGCCGATCCATCGCGGCCGAGATGCGCTCGAGCTGAGCGAAGGCGTCGTCGGGACCGAAGAATGACGGCATCGCGGCGAAGGCTGCGGCCGGCACATCGCTGACCGTAACTTGGGGCGGGGTGGCGCCCGTGTACTGGATCTGCTCGACTCCGCCGCCCGGCAGCGCCACCGTCATCGTGTGGATAACTGAATTCCCTTGGGGGCCTTGCGCGAGGGCCAATCCGCAACAGCCGATGGCGGCGACCGCCGCGACGCCGGCCCCAAGCGCTGTTTTCAAAGTACGCATGACTCATGCTCCGTCATGGTGAAAGCCAACGCTAATATGGGCTTACTCCGGGCCGAAGACGGATAAGGCGCGTCGTCGCACAACGGCGATTTCGCGAGTGGGCGACCCGCGAAACCATGCCGATCATCTCAGGATTTCGCTATTCACGCGTCCGGCCTTCGCGAAAGCCGGGCCCCACTCTCCGGCTTGACCTTCGTTGACGCGCGCCGGTGCCCGAACCGTCTCGGCGAAGCCCTGCCCTTCCACTACAGTGGTCCCGACTTTCGTCGGGAAGCGGGAATAAGCCATGGACATCGCCCAAGGGGACATATCTCAACGGGACGTCATCGTCGTCGGGGCCGGGAACGCGGCGACTTGCGCCGCGTTGAGCGCCCGCGAAAACGGCGCCTCGGTGCTGATGCTGGAGATCGCGCCCGAAGAAGCGGCCTGCGGCAATTCGGCTTTTACCGGCGGCGCCTTCCGCGTCGTCTATCACGGCTTTGACGACCTGGCGCAGCTCATCCCCGACATGGGCGACCACGACCGCAGCAATGTCGACGTCGGCACCTATACCGCCGAGCAGTATTACGACGATGTCGGCCGCCTCACCGAGTGGCGCTCCGACCCCGATCTCACCGAAATCCTCATCACCCGAAGCTTCGAGACCGGCCGCTGGATGCGCGAAAAGGGTGTCAGGTTCCAGCTCGGCCTCGGCCGTCAGGCATTCAAGGTCGACGGCAAATTCAAGTTCTGGGGCGGGCTCGCCTGCCATATCTGGGGCGGCGGCAAGGAGCTGATGAAGGCGCTGCACGGCCGCCGCGCCCGCGAGGGCATCGAGGTGCTGTACGAAACGCCCGCCCTCGCCTTGCTGCAGGGCGATAACGGCGTCGCCGGCGTGCGGGTGCGCCATCGGGGACGGCAGATGGATTTGCGGTCGAAGGCGGTGATCCTGGCCTGCGGCGGGTTCGAGGCCAATGCCGAGATGCGTGCCCGCTATCTCGGCCCCAACTGGGATTTGGCCAAGGTGCGCGGCACAAAATACAACACCGGCCAAGGCCTCAAGATGGCGCTCGACATCGGCGCCGCGCCGGCCGGGCACTGGTCGGGCTGCCACGCGGTGCAATGGGATTTGAACGCCCCGCCGGTCGGCGACCTCGATGTCGGCGACCGTTTCCAGAAGCACGGCTACCCGTTCGGCATCGTCGTCAATGCCCACGGCAAGCGCTTTACCGACGAGGGGCTCGATTTCCACTCCTACACCTACGCCAGATACGGCGCCGAGGTGATGAAGCAGCCGGGCCTCTTCGCCTGGCAGATCTTCGACCAGAAGACGCTGCATCTGCTGCGCGACGAGTACCGCATCGCCCGCTGCACCAAGGAAAAGGCCGACACCTGGGAAGAGCTGGTCGCGAAGATGGACGGTGTCGACCCCAAGGGCTTTCTCGACACGATCGCCGAGTTCAACGCCGCGCCCCGTCCCGACGCGCCGTTCAACCCCAACATCCATGACGGGCTGCGCACGCATGGCCTGGCGATCGACAAGACCAACTGGGCGCAAAAGCTCGATCAGCCACCTTACGAGGCCTATGGCGTGACCTCCGGCGTCACCTTCACCTTCGGCGGGCTCAAAACCTCGAACGATTGCGAGGTGCAGGACGCCGCCGGCGCAGCCATCCCCGGCCTTTTCGCCGCCGGCGAGATCATCGGCGGCCTCTACTACCACAACTACGCCAGCGGCACCGGCCTCATGGCCGGCGCGGTTTTCGGCAAGATCGCTGGAAGAAGCGCGGCGGGGTATGTGAGGAGTTAGACGAAACCGACGCCGGGCTCGGGAGCCTCGCCTCCATGGCGGCACTCTTGCGGAATGGGCAGTTGCTCCAGTTCCGAACAGTAAAGAAGCGATGACAAGGTGTCGCGGTCATCTCCGTTGCCCGGCCGCAATTCCGGTTCAAGTGTGTCGGGCAATTCGACCGCGCACGTAACGGTAGTCTCGCGCGCATCGTCAAAGCACAATTCCGCGCCGTCGCCCCACGGCTGGGCAAGATCATCAATCGCCTCGCGACACGCGGCTTCCAAACTTGGAGCTTCTACGAGGATATGTTCGAACATCGGCACAAGGTATTGGCGTTCAATAATATATCGAGGCATAGTTCCTCCCCGGAGCCGAGACCGCTGGTTGCAAATATAACTTATTCACGTGTTGCGCGCATCTTCAGCAGGGACGACAGATGCCGGTTAAGCTCGTGGTTGCCGTAACCGATCGCGACTGGTTCGAGCATCTGCGATCACGCCCAGAGATCACAGAAGTCAATTTTTGGTCGCCGGGCACGGCCTCGTTTCGAGCGCTTGAACCTGGCGAATTATTTTTCTTCAAGTTGCACGCACCGCACAACTACATTGCAGGATTTGGAATTTTTGCCCACGCGAACACTTTACCCTGTTCGCTCGCATGGGAAGCGTTTGGCGACGCGAACGGGGCCAACACTCTGGAAGAAATGCGCGCGCGGATCGCGCGGTATCGCCGCGTTGAGCCCGGGGATCGGAGCGATTTTACAATCGGCTGCCGCGTGCTGGCACCCGCCTTTTTCTTTGATGAATTGGACTGGTTGGAAACCCCTCAAGACTGGGCTCGCAATATTGTTTCATTCAAGACGTACACGGCGGACGAACCCGACGGCCTTCGTCTGTGGGAAGCCGCGCAACAATACCTGCAGGGAGCCCCTTTAGAGTCCTCACCTTACCGCCAAGCGTCGGAACCGCCCGCACCTCCTTTCATCGTGCCGTCCCAAATTCCGGTCGGTGGTTGGGGTGAGCCAACTCTAATTCGCCCCCGCCTTGGTCAAGGCGCGTTCCGGATACTTGTAACCGATAATTACAGGCGGCGATGTGCAGTGACCGGTGAGAGAACGTTGCCTGCTTTGGAGGCCGCGCATATTCGACCATTTGCGGCGCACGGCCAGCACGATCCAAGAAACGGACTGCTACTTAGGCGCGATCTGCACAGCTTATTTGATCGTGGCTACGTTACCGTGACGCCCGCCCATAATTTTGAGGTGAGCCGACGCATCCGCGATGAGTTTGAGAATGGTCGCGATTACTATGCTCTGCATGGGAGGTTGATCCGCCTTCCTGAGGCTGAGCATCAACATCCCGACCCAGCCGCTCTTTCTTGGCATAACGATAACCGCTTTCTTGGCTGAAAAAAATGTTCAGCGCCCTTGAAACATAAAAAATGTTCACTATTTGTTCGTAATCGCGGACTGGTCGGAGCACTGGCCATAGGCCTTCTGATAATTTTGCTGGTAACAGGTGGATAACAGGCGGTGAGCCGCCTGATAATTGACGAAGCGTGTGGCAGAGGGTTGATCAATAAAGATCGTCATTCCGGAGGACTACTAGGGCGTCATCCACAGGCTCGACGTATTCAAGCTGCTTGCGGGGCGTGGGGTTCGCCCGCTACCACAAGCCGGTGCACGATCTTGGCAGCGTAGATGAGAAGTCAGACGAGTGTTACTTTTTGGCCGCGAAGGGGCCCCTGGTTGCGGCATCGGCGCTTGCCAAGGTCACGGTCAGTATCCGGATTTTCTGCCGCCTTGCCGTCTTGCCGGCAGCATCGGCGGCGGGGCGATCCTCAAGGGTGAACGAGACGACCCCGGCAGATGCGGGCGCCGGGCGCGACCGAAGGCGAGGGCCGGTGCGGGCCGCCGCCTCGTGCAGGCGCACGAGATTACTCCGCCGCGATACGATACGGATTGCAGGCCGGGGAGCCTTTGCCGTTTTGGATCTCGCAACGCGCCTCGAGGCTGCGGGCAAACGAAGCCGCGTCGCCTTGCCAGGACTGGAATGCGATGTGGTCTTGCTCCGTCATCACGGGGCCGAGTTTCTGCATGACTTGATGCCGGGCGTAGGCTTCTCTGACGAAAGGCGAGACCACGACCGCCAAGATCAAAACGACTACGCAGCCAATTATCGTGCGCTTCATATCCTTCCCTCGCCCTCGACGTTATATTCGAACGAGACGCGCGCATTTGGATGCCCATGCGGTTCACAGGTCATTCGCGCGTTCCGCTACTTACACGTTACCTGCCATCTCTGGTCTTCAGTTTACCGCTTTTATATAGCAGCATATTTACGCAAATTTGACCTAAATACATGGTTAACAAAACTGGCATGCGCTCTATTTATGCGAGCCGCGAGGACCGAATCTTGACTTGCGACGGCTCACCATGTTCCTCCGCCGCAAATCGAGTCGGGGGCCAATGCAATTGCTGTTAAATTGCCCGCAGGTAATGGGCACATTCAGCTTTCAAGGGGATCCACGGCCGCGATGAAGATCGTCATTCCGGACGACTACCAGGACGCCATCCATAGGCTCGATGCGTTCAAGCTGCTGACCGGGCACGAGGTGACGCGCTACCGCGAGCCGGCGCGCGGTCTCGACGAGCTGGTGGCGCGGCTCTATCCGGCGGAATGCGTCGTCGAGATCCGCGAACGCATCGATTTTTCGCGGGCTCTCATCGAGCGCCTGCCGAATTTGAAACTGATCGCGCTGGTCGGCAGCCGGTCGCGGGCGATCGATTACGAGGCGGCGCGCGACCATCAGGTGCTGGTATCGCGCGGCGCGAGCGGCTCGCCCGAGGCGCCGGCCGAGCTGGCGGTGGCGCTAATGCTCGCCGCGCGGCGCAACATCATGGTCGAGGCGCCGCGCATGCAGCGCGGCGAGTGGCCGCTGACGCTCTCACACCGGCTGCGCGGCAGCACGCTCGGCATTTTTGGGCTCGGGCATATCGGCATGATGGTCGCCGAGGCCGGGCGCGGGCTCGGCATGAAGGTGCTGGTCTGGGGCCGCGAGCAATCGCTCGAAGCGGCACGCGCTGCCGGCTACGAGGCGGCGGGCAGCAAAGAAGAACTGTTCGAGCGCGCGGACGTGCTGCAGCTGCTGGTGCGGCTGACGCCGGAGACGCACGGCATCGTCACCCTCGCCGACCTCTTGCGCATGAAACAGACCGCGCTTTTCGTCAATGTCGCCCGCGCCAAGCTTATCGAGCCCGGCGCGTTGGCGGCTGCGCTGGGGCGCGGCCGGCCGGGCTATGCGGCGGTCGACGTCTACGACGAGGAGCCGGTGCTCGGCGGCAACCACCCGCTTTTGAAAATGCCCAATGTGCTGTGCACCCCGCATCTCGGCTGGGCGGAATGGGAGACGTTCGAGCTCTATTTCCGCGAATGCTTCGAGCAGATCGTCAACTACGCGGAGGGACGGCCGCTCAGGCTGGCGAATTAGCCGGCGGGAACAGCAACCTGTCGCTTGGTGTTCGATCGATACGAGAATAGATCGAACATCGAGGACAAGATCATGAAAACGCTTCTCGCCGCCGCGGCGATCGCGACGATATCGCTCTCCGGGCCGGTTCTGGCCCAGACGTATCAGCCGATGAACCCGGCGATGCAGCCGATGCAGCCGATGCCGACGCAGACGTACCAGCCGGTGCAGCCGATGCAGCAGCCGACCTATACATCGGGCGCCATGGGCACGCCGAGCTGGATGATGGATGACGGGTCGTCGTCGGACCATCCGATCCACAACCCCGGCGACCGCTCGGGCAACGCGCTCAATTCGCAATATAGTGGCGGACTGACCGTCCCGCCGGGCCAGGGCCTGCCTGGCTATCCGGGGCAGCGGTAGTTTCGCAAGTGCGCCGGGCATCCGTTCCGGCGTACTTGATCAGCGCAACGGCGCGCTCGCGGTTTGGCCGATGCCGCCGCGCGGCGCGCCGGCCTCGATCGAGCGCCACAGTACCTCGTGTCCTTCGGGCAGCGCGCGACTGTTCGGCATCGCCAGCCACAGCCGCAGCAGCAGCCGATCGTGGCCGCTGTCGGCATCGTCCTCGAACGCGGTGCGGGCGTGGTAGATGACGTGGTTGTTGACGAACTGGATGTCGCCCGGCGTAAAGGTCATCTCAAAGCTCAATTCGTCGGCGAGGTCTGCGAGCAGGTCGAGCGCCTCCCACTGCGCGGCCGAGACGCGTGGCGCTTCCGGCCGGCGCTGGCCGGCCTCGACAAAGGTGCGCGAGTAGTGGCTGGTGAACTTGCCGTCGCGCTGGCCCCAGACCGGCAGCGGATAGCCGAGCGAGTCGCCTTCGTCTTCCTCGCCGAAGCGGCTGCGCCAGACATCCTCGCAGAGCGCGGCGCAAAGCTCGGGGCGGCGCTCCAGCATGGCGTTGTGCACTGCCGGCGAACTGCACAGTTTCGAGACGCCGCCCTGCATCGCCTGGCGCACGCAGAATAGCGCCACCACGTCGCAGCGGTCGGTGTGGTAGCGCAGCCCCTGGTTCGACAGCGTGCGCGAATAGGAGGAGAGGAACGCGCCGCCCTGGCTGTCGCTCAGCTCGCCGTAACGCTTGCCGACATCGCGGCCGACATCGCGGATCTCGCGCATGATCTCGCCGCCGCGGTTCGAGAAGACCAGCGTGCCGAGCCGGCGGCAGAGCCCGGCATAGACGATCCGCAACTCCTCGGGCGTGTAGCGCGCCGGGTCGAGGCCGCGCAGCATCAGAAGGCCGCTGCCGTTTTCGAGCTCCTCGCGGATGTCGTCGATAAGCGCGGCGAAGCCGGGCAGCGGGAAATCCTCGGCGGTCATGCGCTCCCAATCGAGGCCCCGTGCCCGCGCCGTGGCGAGCGCCGTGTCGATCTCGGCGAGCTGCGCCGGCGTCAGACGGCGCTGCCAGCGAGCGGCATTCGCCATGTCCTTGCCGTGCCACACATTGGCGCCGGTGATGGGGCGGATGTCGCGCATCGCTCTGTTCCTCACAGCTGCGCCGGGAGCATAATCCGCCATCCGGCCGCCATGCGAGCGCGATGAGGCGGCGCAATTTCGGAGACGACGATGAGCGATGCGAAACCGGTTTCGGTGCTCGGCATTTGCGGCAGCCTGCGCAAGGCCTCGTTCAACATGGCGGCGCTCAAGACGGCGGTCGAGCTGAAGCCGCCGGGGATGGAGGTGACGATCGCCGACATCTCGCAGATCCCGCTCTACAATGAGGATGTGCGCGCGGAGGGTTTCCCATCGCCGGTCGAAAGCTTGCGGCAGCAGATCAAGGCGGCGGACGCGCTGCTCTTCGCCTGCCCGGAGTACAATTACTCCATGTCCGGGGTGTTGAAGAATGCGATTGACTGGGCATCGCGGCCGCCCGACCAGCCGTTTGCCGGCAAGCCGTGCGCGATCCTCGGCGCCGCCGCGGGGATGGCCGGCAGCGCACGGGCGCAGGGCGATTTGCGGCGCAGCATGGTCTTCCTCGACATGCACCCGCTCAACAAGCCCGAGGTGCTGATCTTCCAGGCACATAACAAGTTCGACGCCAATGGCGCCCTTACCGACGACGTGGCGCGCGGGCTGATCGGCGACCTGATGAAGGCGCTGCTCGCTTGGACGCGGCAGCTGAGCGGGAAGTAGGCGGCTACTCGGCCGCTGCGGCGGGCCGTGCCCGGAGTGCGGCGACGATCATGTCGGTATCCATCACGTCGCCGAAGATATTGTAGAACGCGGTCAGCGCCGCATCGTGTTCCTGCTGGGTCATCGCGGCGTTGCCGTCGCTGACCATGATCGCCTTGAAGTTGGTCATCATCGCGTCGCGCGCCGAGCTTTCGCAGCAGACATTGGTGACGGTGCCGGTGATCAGCACCGTGTCGAAGCCGCGGGTGCGCAGCCGATCCGGCAGCTCCGAGGTGCCCGGCAAGAAGCCGCTGAAGCGGAATTTCTCGACGATCTCGTCGTCGGACCGGACATCGAGCGCGGGCCACAGCTGGTGGCCCGGCGAGTCCTTGGCCAGCGCGGCGATGCGCATCGCCCGCCATTTCGGGCTCGACATCTCGTGTGCGACGGACCATTCGCGCACCGAGCGCTCGTCGCAAGTCGTCTTGATCCAGAAGACGCCACCGCCCGCGCGCCGTACGGCCTCGGCGAGGCGATTGATCGCCGGCACGATGTCGCGCGCGGCGGGACAGACCGCGTGGCCGACCGCGTCATCCATAAAGGCGTTCTGCATGTCGACGACGACAAGCGCGGTCTTGCGCGGCTCAAGCTCGGCAAACGGATGCGCTGTGCCGCGCCGCTCGACGACGCGACGCACGACGTCGTCGGGAATGGTAGCGCCACTGAGCTTCATCGCGAGTCTCCCTCGTCTTCCGCCTCGTGAAAGCCATAGCTGCTCGTTGGCGAGATCAAGCTTAGTACGCGGCGGCCATGCGCGCGATAGATGGCAAAATCAGTGTCAAGCGTGCAGATGGGCAGGCCGGTCAGTTCCGCCATTCGCACCAGGCACGCATCGGCGAGCGACATCGGCACACTGGCGTAACGCGCCATCAGAGCCTGAATTGCAGGTAGCTCATCGTCGAGCTGCAGGCCTATGCGCATGACGCCGCGCGCCAGCACATCAAGCACACGCGCCGGTGATACGCCATTCCGCGCAGCGATAAAACAAGCCTCGGTCAGAACCGGCTCGCAGGTCACAAACGGCAGATCGAGGGCCGCAAACTGCTCGACCGCCCAGGCGTGGTTGATCTCCCGGTCGCTCAGATAGGCGACAAACGGTCCTGTATCCATCAGGACGCCAGACGGCATCTAGCGGCCAAAGTCCTCAAAATGTTTTGGGTTCGTCGCCAGATCGGGCGGCCCCTCCTTGATGATCCCGCACAGATCCTTGAGCAGATCGTGCGCCGAGACCCGTTTTGGCTTTTCGTCGGGCTTTTGGTGGGGATTCGGATCATCGATCACGGCACGCAATCCTTCTTCAACTAGGTCCTTGAATTTTTGCCCCCGCAGCGCCGCCTCGGATTTCGCGCGGCGGAACAGATCGTCGGGAAGGTCAATCGTGGTACGCATGGGTTAGCATATAAGCATATTTACGTTTTAATGCCATTCTTTTACCACGCCGCGTCGAGGATTTCGCGCACCACCGGCGGCCCCTCGATCTTGCGCGGGTTGGTATGAATCCAGCGGTCGTGCATCGACAATTCGGCGATACGGTCGAGTTGATCTTCCTTAACGCCGACATCGCGCAGCCGCGACGGCAGGCCGAGATCGGCGATCAGGCCGGAGACAAGATCGGCGGCGGGCGCGGCGCGGTCGCCGAGCGCATCGCTGACCAGCGCCTGGCGATCGGCGTTGACCACCTGGTTGAAGCGCAGCACGTGCGGCAGCATCACGCAGGAGGTGTAGCCGTGCGGCACATGCGCGGTGCCGCCCAGCACATGGCCGATGCCGTGGCTCGCGCCCTTGGGCACGCCGGTCTGCGAACCGATCATCGACATCCAAGCGCCGAGCTGGCATTCGAGCCGGGCGTCAAGGTCCTTGGGGTCGGTCTTGACCCCGCGCAGCCCGTGGCTCAGCAACTTCAGCGCCTGCGCCGAGGCGCCTTCGGAGAGCGGCTGGCACAAGGGCGAGCAGATGTCCTCGACCGCATGGTCGACCGCACGGATGCCGGTCGACAAGAACAGCCATTCCGGCGTGTGCACCGTCGCGGCCGGGTCGAGCAGCACGCTCTTCGCCATCATCAACGGATGGCCATAGCTTTCCTTGACGTTGCGCGCGGTGTCGGTGCAGCCCGCCGATGCGGTGTATTCGCCGGCCGACAAGGTCGTCGGGACGGTGATGGTACGCAGCTTGGGCGCAGCGAATTGCGGCCGGGTGACCTTGCCGTCGGCATCGACGCGGGCGCGCAAATTGTCGAGCTGCTCTGGGTCGGTGACGTCATTCGCGAGGCACAACGCGACGATCTTCGCCGCGTCGGTCACCGAGCCGCCGCCGAGCGTGACGATGAGGTCGGCGCCCGCCGCGCGCGCCGCGTTGGCGGCGGCGACGCAATCGACGCGCGGTGTGTGCGAGCCGATCTTGGCGTGCACCCCGGCAAAGCGGTTGCCGAGCGCGGCGCGCAGCTTATCGACCAGATCGGTTTCGCGCGCCAAAGTGCCGCTCGCCAGCACAAA
Organism: uncultured Alphaproteobacteria bacterium; assembly: GCA_963712835.1. GTDB lineage: Bacteria > Pseudomonadota > Alphaproteobacteria > ATCC43930 > CGMCC-115725 > DATARH01. The sequence continues at coordinate 321,997 of CAVQJJ010000011.1, forward strand.
CACGGCATGCGAGTCGGCGCGCTCGACCTCGTCCTTGATCGCCTCGGCAAAAGGCCGTCCATAAATCACACTTTCCATTGCTGGAAAGCGATAAGCCCCACTCAACATCGCGCACCCCCTGTCGTCGTGAGTCCCGCAATTCGGTCATCTTTGTCCAGGACCATCGCCAATACCACCATGCCAAACGGGAGAGCGAACGATGCCGACCTTGCAAATCATTGGCGCGCCGCAGAGCAATTTCGTCTGACGGCCGCCGACACGATCCCGCCGCCAATGCCGCGAGCTAGACCGATAAGATAGTCAAGGGTGAGTGCGCCATCTTCCCGCATGGCACTCGCGGGCGGAACAGCCCGGTGCCTTCGCCCGTTGTGTGCCCGTGATCCTATTGGGGGATCCTGTCTTTGGAGGGGTGGGATGCGTCTTGTCAAAGCGAGCCTGATCGGCGCCGCCGCGGTCGTTGTCGCGAACGTTGCGCAGCCGGCTGCGGCGGAAAATCTGAAATCGGTCGTCCGCACACTCAACGCGATCGCCAATCCCGAAGACGCATGGCGCCTCGAGGATCAGGCCCGCCGTTATCACCGGCGCGATGAACAGCAATACTGGCACCGATATTCAGAGGGGCTCGAACAGCAGCACCGGGAGCGCGGCGAGCCCGTGCCCGAACACCATGGTTGGGATCGATACCAGAGGCCGATCGATCCCGATGAAGCCCATCGCCTGGAGGATCAAGCGCGGCGCTTCGATCAGCCTGGCGTCCAGGACTATTGGCGCCGGTACGGCGAGGGAATGGGACATTAGGCGAGCAGCTTAGCACTCGCGTAGCCGGAGACCTCGCAACCTAATCATTTCGCGGAATTTACCTCCCGCCTACTCCGTTTATTGGCCACCGAGGAAAGGTCGGCCGTGCCGCATGGGTAGAAATTAGGAGGAGTGCCATGGATAAACGAACTGCGGGATTGCTCGGGGCTGTGGCCAGTATTGCCGCAATAGGCCCCGCGCAAGCAGCCACTCCGGCACTTCCGAAGCCGCCCTCTTACGCCGATCTCCTCGCGCCCATTCCCAATGCGGTCGCCCTCCTTAAAGCCGACGACCACGCTCGCGCGCAAAACCCGGCGCCCTTAAAACTCGCCCAGTATCACGACCATCATCATCATCATCATCATCATCATCACCATAACTGGTGGTACGGCGGCGGATATTATGGGCCGCCCTGCCATTGGACCTGGGGACCACCATATTGGAACGGTTTTCGTTGGGTTCACCCGCGGGTCCAGGTCTGCGATTAGCGCATTGGGCCAGGGCTCGCCGATTATGACGCCCCGCCCGGTAGGCCGAGCGGGGGCGCACCCGTTCAAAGATGACGCGATTTACAGCGCCCCCGCCGCACGCATCGCGCGGCGCTTGGCGATGGTCGGGGCCTTCGGCGCCTTCAGCGGGTCGGTCGACGCGCCGCTCGGGCCTACCGTGTCGGGCAGGTTGTAGACCCAGCTATCGCCGCCGAGGATGTAGTTGCGATTGGTCTGCGCCGGGTTGCGGTTGACCAGCGGGCGATTGAACAGCGGGTGGGTCATGCTGCGGATTTCGTGCTCGATCGTGAACAGCACCTTGCCGCTGTCGAGGTCGACGATGTCCTCGAAACGGTACTGACAGCGGTCGCTCTCCTCGGTGATCAGGTCGAGCGCCTTGAGCTTATCGTGCGGGCCGCCGAAATCCTCGACATAGACCTGGAGATGGTGGCCGTCGAACTCGGGGATCGGGCGGTCGGTCTCGCGGAAGACCAGCTCCTGGTTCAGGCCGCACTTGATGTGCGCCGCCTTGCCGTGCCCGTTTTTCTCGATGCAGGTCTTGGCGCCGAGCACCTTGCGATAGAATTTGGCAATTTTCTTCGCGGTCTTTTCCGGCACGGTGAACTCGACAAAAGGCAGGCCGAGATTGATGTTGCCGAAGCGCGCGGTGTCGGGCTCGTAGACGTGAAACTCGTTGCCCCACGGGCAGGTCGCCTGTACGTGGTCGTTGAATTCCTTAAAGGAAAACTTGGTGCCGTCGAGGTTCTTCTTGACCGCGTGCAGCCGGTCGAGCAGCTCCTTGCGGTTCGGCGTGACGATGCCGACATGGCCGCGGAACACCAGCGGCTCGCCGCTCGGCATGTGGATCTGGCTCTTTCCGATATTGACCCACATGTTGTTGGTACCGGGGAAGAGATAGGGGTCGCGGGTAAAACCCATGCCCAGCAGATAGAAGTCGCTGGCAAGACCCTGGTTCGGGATCTCGACATTGAGATGTTCCAACGCCGTGACGTTGCCGAGGTCTTCGGCGGCGCGATCGAATTGTGCGGCAGCCATTGCTTTCCTCCAGTGTTTCGACCCTCGGCGCCTTTTTCTTTTGCGGGGCCAGCTGGGCTCGAGGGCCATCAGAACAAATTTTCGAACCTTTCGTCTACCGGCACGCGGTAGCCGTCGGCGAGCTTGTTGGTTTGGTTGGCCATACCGACAATGGCCATCAGCTCGGCGAACATTTGCGGCGTCATGCCCTTGCCCTTGGCGGCGACGCCGTGCGAATGGCTGCAATACTCGCAGCCATTGGTGATGCTGACCGCGAGATAGAGCATTTCCTTGGTGAGCGGGTCGAGCGCGCCCGGCGCCATGACCTGCTTCAGCCCCTCCCAGGTGCGCTTCAAGGTCGCGGGGTCGTTGGCGAGGACGCGCCAGAAAATGCCGACATAATCGGTGTCGCGGGTCTTCCGGATGTCGTCGTAGATCGCGCGCACCTCGGCGCTCGCGGCATGGTCGTCGATCGGGGGGACGGCGCTCGTCATGTTGCCTCCGTAAGGCGTCGCAATTCCGCCGACAGGCGGCCGGTGAGGAACAGCGCCAGCATACGGAAATCGCTGAAGAGCGACCAGAGCGGGTGGCCGAAGGTCTCGGGCTTGTTGTGCTCGAAGACGCCATGCCCCAGCCAAGCGCAGGCATAACCGGCGATGGGCGCGGCGACAAGAAACCGCCAGTCGCGGGTGACGGCGAAGGCGATCAGGAGCACGATGCCAGCGCTGCTGCCGACATAATGCAGCGCGCGGGTGCGCGGGTCGGCGTGGGCCTTCAGGTAACGCGGCCAGAATTCCCGATAAGTCATGCTGGATGGCGATCTTGCGTCCTTCGAGACCCCCACCGGGTCAAGCCCGGTGGTTCGCACCTCAGAGTCGAACGCGAAATGAGATCAACCAAGTCAAACAATTATTGTCTCCCCCGCGAAAGCGGGGGCCCAGGGCGACCGTACCGGCGGGTCAATGGCTCAGCCTCAGCCGAGGCTGGAACTTGGACCTCTGCCTCGTCGCTCGCCCCTGGGTTCCCGCTTCCGCGGGAAAGACGAAGAAAGAAATCCAGCTCACTGGAAACTTCGAATTCATTTTCAAGTCAGCCTCTCCTCATCCTGAGGCGCCTTGCGCAGCAAGGCCTCGAAGGACGCAGAGACATTAAGCGGCACCGCCCTGCAGCGCCGGCGCTTGTAAACCGCCCTTCGGCAGCGTAAGTCACTGGCACATCCCGTACCGTCGGCAAATTGGCTCCCGGAGGGAGTGAATCATGGGTTTCAAGGTAGCGGTCGTGGGCGCGACCGGCAATGTCGGGCGCGAAATGCTGCAGACGCTGGCGGAGCGCGAATTCCCCTGCGACGAGGTCATCGCCCTGGCATCGTCACGCTCGATCGGCCGCCAGGTGTCGTTCGGCGAGGACGACGTGCTCGATGTCCAGGACCTCGAGCGTTTCGACTTCAAGGGCATCGACATCGTGCTGTCGTCGCCCGGCGCCAAGGTGTCGGCGGTGTTTGCGCCACGCGCCGCCAAGGCCGGCGCCATCGTCATCGACAACACCTCGCACTGGCGCATGGACCCCGATGTGCCGCTGGTGGTGCCCGAGGTCAACCCGCAGGCGATCAAGGGCTACGACAGGAAAGGCATCATCGCCAACCCGAACTGCTCGACGATCCAGATGGTGGTCGCGCTGAAGCCGCTGCACGACGAAGCGAAGATCAAGCGCGTCGTCGTCGCCACCTACCAGTCGGTGTCGGGCGCCGGGCGCGCGGCGATGGACGAGCTGTTCAGCCAGACACGCTCGGTCTATGTCAACGACCCGATCAAGCCCGAGCACCTGACCAAGCAGATCGCGTTCAACGTCATTCCCCATATCGACGTGTTCATGCAGGACGGGTCGACCAAGGAGGAATGGAAGATGGCGGTCGAGACCCGCAAGATCCTCGACCCCGACATCGCGGTGAGCGCGACCTGCGTGCGCGTGCCGGTGTTTATCGGCCATGCCGAGGCGATCAATGTCGAATTCGTCCGGCCGCTTTCCGTGGAAGACGCGCGCAAGGCGCTGCGCGATTTTCCGGGCATCAGCGTCGTCGACCACCGCGCCGACGAAGGCTATGCGACCCCGGCCGAGATCGCCGGCGAGGACCTCGTCTATGTCAGCCGCATCCGCAAGGACCCGACCGTGGCGAACGGCCTCGCGATGTGGGTGGTCGCCGACAACCTGCGCAAGGGTGCGGCGACCAACGCGGTGCAGATCGCTGAGGTGCTGACCGAGCGCTATCTCGACCGCAAGGGCCGCGCCGCGCCAAAGCCGAGGGTCGTGTCGGCCCTGTCTTAGCGTCCTGACCCGTTGGTCCCGTCATCGGCTGCTCCCCACCCCAACCCTCTCCCCGTAAACCGGGCGAGGGAGCGCGACCGCGCAACTTTCCCTCGCTCCGCAAGCGGGGAGAGGGTGCCGAGCCTTGGCGAGGCGGGTGAGGGGCAGGGCTCGCCCCGCCGGCGGCGCGTTTCGCACTTGGCCGGCGTTTAGGTCGCGTGACCCCGCCCGACCTTCAGGTTCCCGGCCCGCCTCCGCTCACCGCCACCGGAGCGGGGGCGATCGTGCCGCTGGAAGCGGCCCCGCCGGCGGCGCTGACCTTTCTCGGCCGCAAGATCACGCCGCTGACCCGGCGTCGGCTCGACAATTTCCGCGCCAACAAGCGCGGCTTCTGGTCGCTGTGGATTTTCCTCGCGCTGTTTATCGTGACGCTGTTCGCCGAGTTCGTCGCCAACGACCGGCCGCTGCTCATCCGCTATGACGGCGCGTTCTATATGCCGGTCTTCCATGCCTACCCGGAGACGATTTTTGGCGGCGTGTTTCCGACCGAGGCGGATTACCACGACCCCGTGGTCAAAAAACTGATCGACGCCAAGGGCTGGATCCTCTGGCCGCTGATTCCCTATCGCTACGACACGATCACCAACGCGCCCGGTCCCTTCCCCTCGCCGCCCGCGGCCGCGGACTGGCTCGGCACCGACGACCAGGGACGCGACGTGCTGGCGCGGCTGATCTACGGGTTTCGCATCTCCGTGCTGTTCGGGCTGGCGCTGACGATTTCGTCGTCGATCATCGGCGTCGCGGCGGGCGCGGCGCAGGGCTATTTCGGCGGTATCGTCGATCTCGGCTTCCAGCGCTTTATCGAGGTGTGGTCCGGCCTGCCGGTGCTTTATCTACTGATCATCCTGGCGAGCCTGGTGCAGCCGAATTTCTGGTGGCTCCTGGGGCTGATGCTGCTGTTTTCGTGGACGAGCCTGGTCGACGTGGTGCGCGCCGAGTTTCTGCGCGCGCGCAATTTCGACTATGTCCGCGCGGCGCGCGCGCTCGGCATGGCCGACCGGCAGATCATCCTGCGCCACGTGCTGCCCAACGCGACGGTGGCGACCATCACCTTCATGCCGTTCATCCTCAATGCCTCGATCACGACACTGACCTCGCTCGACTTTCTCGGCTTCGGCCTGCCGCCGGGCTCGCCCTCGCTCGGCGAACTGTTGGCGCAGGGCAAGGCCAATTTGCAAGCGCCGTGGCTCGGCATTACCGCGTTCGTGACGCTGGCGGTGATGCTGAGCCTGCTCACGTTTGTCGGCGAAGCGGTGCGCGACTCCTTCGATCCGCGCAAGGTGACCGGGTGAGCCTCCTCGAAGTCCGCGACCTCGGCGTGACCTTCGCCGGCTGGCGCCGCGCCGCGCCGGTGCATGCCGTGAAACGCATCTCGTTCGACCTCGACAAGGGCGAAACGCTGGCGCTGGTCGGCGAGAGCGGATCGGGGAAATCTGTCACGGCGCTGTCGATCCTGCAGCTGCTGCCCTACCCCGCCGCCGCGCACACGCCGCAGAGCAGCATCAAATTCGCCGGCGAGGAGCTGGTCGGCGCGCCGCCGGCACGGCTCAGGGAAATTCGCGGCAACCGCATCGGCATGATCTTCCAGGAGCCGATGACCTCGCTCAACCCGCTGCACACGGTCGAGAAGCAGGTCGCGGAGACGCTGTTGATCCACAACCATTTGCCAGCATCGACGGTGCGGCGGCGTACGCTCGAACTGCTTCATCTCGTGGGCTTGCGCGAGGCGGAAAGCCGGCTTTCGGCCTATCCGCATCAGCTGTCGGGCGGGCAGCGCCAGCGCGTGATGATCGCGATGGCGATCGCCAACGAGCCCGACATCCTGATCGCCGACGAGCCGACCACCGCGCTCGACGTGACGATCCAGGCGCAAATCCTCGATCTGCTGCGCGGGCTGCGCGACCGGCTCGGCATGGCGCTGCTGCTCATCACCCACGACCTGTCGATCGTCAAGAAGATGGCCGACCGGGTTTGCGTGATGTCGCAGGGCGAGATTGTCGAGGCCGCGCCGAGCGAGGTGCTGTTTGCCGGGCCGCGCCACCCCTATACGCGGCGGCTGCTCGCCGCCGAGCCGAAGGGCAAGCCCGAGCCGCCGCAGCCCGGCGCGCCGGTGCTCGTCGAGGGCGATGGGCTCAAAGTGTGGTTTCCGATACGCGGCGGGTTCTTCCAGCGCATCCGGAGCTATGTGAAAGCGGTGAACGGCGTGTCGCTGCAGCTGCGCGCCGGCATGACGCTGGGGGTGGTCGGCGAAAGCGGCTCGGGCAAGACGACCCTGGGCCTCGCGCTCTTGCGGTTGGTCGACGCCGAAGGGCACATCCGCTTCGCGGGGCGCGACATCGCCGCCGAACGGCAAAAGGCATTGAGGCCGTTGCGCCGCGAGATGCAGGTCGTCTTCCAGGACCCGTATTCGAGCCTGTCGCCGCGTCTCTCGGTCGCGCAGATCATCGGCGAAGGGCTGAAGGTGCATCATCTGGCGACGGACGAGGCCGAGGCGCGCCGGCAAATCGACGAGGTCCTGGTCGAGGTCGGACTCGAACTCACGGCGGCCGAGCGTTACCCGCATGAATTCTCCGGCGGCCAGCGCCAGCGCGTGGCGATCGCCCGCGCGCTGGTGCTAAAGCCTCGCTTCGTCGTGCTCGACGAGCCGACCTCGGCGCTCGATATGTCGGTGCAGGCACAGATCGTCGATCTGTTGCGCGAATTGCAGCAACGTCATGGTCTTACCTATCTTTTCATCAGCCACGACTTGAAGGTCGTGCGCGCGTTGGCGCATGAGATTTTGGTGATGAAAGACGGCGAGATCGTCGAGGCGGGCACGGCGGACGCGATCCTCAACGCGCCACAGCACCCCTACACACGAGCGCTGATGACCGCCGCTTTCGATCTGCAGACGGCGGCAGGCTAGCGGCGCCAGTAAAACCCCCTCTCCCGCTTGTGGGACAGGGAGGGGCCCAGGCCGCCGGGCTGGGAGGGTGAGCGTCGGGACGCAACCCTCACCCGCCTCGCGCGATCGCGCTCGGCACCCTCTCCCCCTTGCGGGAGAGGGGTTTCAGTGGCTCAGCAACCCGGTCGTCACTTGTACAAAACGATATCCACCCGGCGGTCCATCACCGAGGTGTCGGTTGTGGTGGTCTGGCCGAGCGGCTGCTGCTGGATGATCGCCGGGTTGACGCCGTCCTTTTGCAGCCCGTCGTATACGATTTGGGTGCGCGTCTCGGTGAGGTGCTGGTTGGCGGCCTCCGACCCGGTGGCGCTGGCGCGGCCCTGGACGAGCACCGCCTTGGCGCCGACCTCCTTGGCGCGCTGCGCGGCGGTGGCGACGACGTTCTGCGCGTCGGGCGAGAGATTGGCGCTGAACTCGTTGAAATAGACGAGATAGCGGCCGTCCTCGACGCCGCCCGGGCTCGCCGTCGGCGCACAGCCGGCGAGCAGGATAAGGGCAACGGCGCAGGCGGCTTGGATCGATCGGAAATGGAGCACGGCGGCAACCATCGCGGAAGTTGACTTCGCGCCATCATAGCGGGGCGCCGCCGGCGATACAGCCTCCTCTATCGCGGTTTTGGCGCGATTCCCTTGCCGCGAGACGCGTCGGCGTGGAACTCTGTCGCCGCTAGGTTCGAAGTTTCGAGGGGAGACGCAGATGCGCATCGTCATCGTCGGTCAGCAGGCCTTCGGCAAATCGGTGCTCGAGGCCTTTTTGGCGCGCGGCGACACGATCGTCGGCGTCTTTGCCGCGCCCGAGAAGCCGGGCGCCCGACCCGACCCGCTGGTCCAGACGGCCGAGGAAAAGAAGCTGCCGGTCTACCGCTTCGCGAAATACTCCGACGCCGAGGCGCAGCAGACGCTGAAGGACCTCAACGCCGATATCGGCGTGATGGCCTATGTGCTGCTGTTCGCGCCGCCGGAATTCTGCGCGATCCCGAAGCACGGGATGGTGCAGTTCCACCCGTCGCTGTTGCCGCTGCACCGCGGGCCGGCGGCGATCCCCTGGGCGATCATCCGCGGCCGGCGCGAGACCGGGCTGACGATCTTCCGCCCGACCCCCGGCCTCGACGAAGGGCCGGTGATCCTGCAGAAGCGGGTGACGATCGGCCCCGACGATACCGCCGCCTCGCTCTATTTCGACAAGATCTTCCCGCTCGGGGTCGAGGCGCTGGTGCAGGCCGCCGATCTCGTCGTCGCCGGGCGCGCCACCGAGTTCAACCCAGGACGAGGACGAGGCGACCTACGAAGGCTGGGTGCGCGAGGCGGAGAGCAAGATCAACTGGGCGAACCATGTCGATTTCGTCTACGACCTGATCCGCGGCTGCAACCCGGCGCCAGGCGCCTGGAGCCAGATGGGCGAGAAGAAGCTCTATCTGTTCGACGCCAAGAAGACCATGGCGCCGACCTTCGGCAGCGTGCGCGGCAAGAAACTGGGCGAGATCGTCTCCGCCGGGGCGGAGGGCATCCGCATCCACTGCCAGGGCGGATTTATCGACTGCTCGCGGGTGAAGATCGACGACGGCGCCAAGATCAAGGCGAGCGACGCCGGCCTGGAGGCGGGGACGATCTTGGGGAGCTAGTGGATTGACGCTGACGAATGATTTCAGACGGCTCGCGGATATGCGAGTCTGGCTGGATGAGAAGAGGTGCTGAAGTCCGATTGGTCCGGGCGACCGGGAGCGGCTGGAAGCCGTGATCGGCTCGGGGACCAGCCCGCAAAAGCATGTGTGGCGGCGCGGATTGTGCTGCTGACGAAATCGGCCAATTTCCGTTTGAAACAGAGAGGTGGCGGAGGGGATGGGATTCGAACCCACGATACGGGGTTAACCGTATAACGGTTTAGCAAACCGCCGCCTTCAGCCACTCGGCCACCCCTCCACCGAAGAGTGGGTACACGGCGCATGCCGCACCACTCTTAGAGTTTTGCGGTAGACTGGTCAACCTCGGCACTAAGAACAGAACGCGCACGAAACGACGAATTGGCACCCAATTGGCACCGAGCCTTTGTTCGTCGGGCGCAAAACTATGCCGCCGAACTTGGCCCGGCCCGAAAGTTTCTGAACTTAACCCGCTGCCAATGCCCCCGCTCATCGCCCAATCGCAAGATCACCGTCATCGCCTTCCCGGATATTCCAAGGGGTCTATCAATCAATTATGAACGTGAAGCCGCAGCTAGCGAGCAGCGTATGGCCGCCGCGTAGCGAGCACGCTTCCCATGGCGTCCTCGCGCCGCCCTAGTTCTCGCCAACGGGCAGCAAACTGTTCGGCGAGGCTAAGACGATAACTGACGATCTGGACCCTATGAAAACCGCGAGATGTTGAGCCTTCCAGCACGTCTTTGCCCGAAAGCCATTCGACCTTAAATTCCGGATCATGCGGCGCGATTGTATATTCGATCATGTCTCCGGTGTCTCGCGATCGCCCCTTAATTGAAGACGCGAATTATGGTTGCGACGTTAATCCCCGAAAACTCCCCTGAAGGGGTATGTCAACGCGTTTGCAGCTGGCACCCGATATGGCACCCAATTCGACACAAAAAAGCGTGACGCGCCGGTACTGGTTGGCCTGGAAGTCCGCAGAAAACCTAATGATTTAGTGCCATCCGTGGCAGCATGGGATAGCGGCGCGCGCATTAGCAAACCGCCGCCTTCAGCCACTCGGCCACCCCTCCACCGAAGAGTGGGTACATGGCGCATGCTCGTTGCGACCTAGAATTAGCCGGGGCGAAGTCAATCCGGGCGTTCGACGACAATGCAGGGCACGGGCGCCGAGCGATCCTCCGGTGCCGAGCCTTCGCGATGAGAAACCCTATTGTCGAGAAAGGACAACAAGGACTGATTGAATAATCAACCTGAACGATAGCAGGAACCATTAATACATCATAATCGTTTGAACGGTCGAGAAGGATTCATTATTTGGAGGCTTATCATGAAAACGGCAGGAACCCGTCAGTTGAGCCGATTGGCGACGCTGGCGATCGCGGCGCTGGGCTTGGCGGCCGTAGCGTTGCCGCTAAACCAGGCGAAAGCTGACGGGATGTATCTGGGTTGGGATTTCGGCAATGGCGTCGGCGTCGGAATCGGCACGCCGCCTTCGGCCTACGGCTATCATTATTGCGGGTTCGTGGCGACCGCCCGACCCTGCGGATACTAGCGTCTGACGAGATCGGCCGGGCGCTCATGCTCGGCCGATCTTCTTCTCTTAAGCCTGAGTGCCGCGCAGGATCGCGGCGAGCTCGGGAATGCACGAACCGCAATTGGTGCCCGCGCGCAACGCACGGCCAATCGCGGCAACGCTCGTCAGCCGTCGCTCGGCGATCGCGTCGAGCAGGGTTTTGAGCCCCACCGCGAAGCATGAGCAGACCGTGCGCCTGGCCGGTCCGGTCGCGATCTCACCGCCGCATCCCGCGAGCAGTGTCAGCCGCGCGGCCGGCGCGACCTCTCCGCCCAGACATGCAGCCAAATCCTCGCGCGTCGGCAAGTCCTCCGCTCGGCGCGCCAGCAGCAGGCACGCCTCCAGCCGCTCATCGACGATGCCGGCATAGCGAAACGCGCCTCGCGCCGGATCGGCGTAGATGACCATTTCCGTATCCTCCGGCACACCGAGCAGCGTGGAGACCCATGCCTGCGTCCCCTGCCCGCTCGGCAGCGGCTCCCAGCCGGCGAGTTCGAACGCTTGGCCTTGCGCCAGCGGCGCGCGCGCCCAGTAGTAGGGGCCTGCCTCGGGCGGCGTTCCGTCGCGCTGAAGAAGCAAACCCCGCCAGAACGTCGCGACCGGCGATATCCGCGCCGGCGCCCCCTTGAGTTCCGGCTGCCCGGAGACCGGGTCGGTCGCCGCGCCGGCGAGCCGCCCGATCGGCCCCGCCGATGAGTAGGCATCGGTCCAATGCATCGGCGCAAAGATCTCGCCGACGCGCTGCGCGGTCGTCAGGCGGACCGGCATCACCGCGCGTCCGTGCGGGGTCTCCACCTCGACGAGGCCGCCCGGCGCCAGGTTCAGCCGCTCGGCATCCGCGGGGTGCATGTCGAGCAGCGGCTCGCGCTGGTGCGTCATCAGGCGCGGCACCAGCCCGGTGCGCGTCATCGTGTGCCATTGGTCGCGTATCCGGCCGGTGTTGAGCACCAGCGGCCAGTCGCCATCGGCTGGGTGCGCCAAGGGTCGATAAGGGGTCGGCACCAAGCGCGCCTCGAAGCGCGTGATCCGCCGCGTGCCGGCCGGTGCCTCGCCACGCGGCACAGGCCACTGCACCGGCACGAACTGGTCGTATTCCTCGTCGGTGATCTCCGCCAATCCGCCGATGTCGAAATGCCGCTTGCCTTGGTTTTCGAAAGCCGAGAGCGCGGCGTGTTCGCGGAAGATATCCGCCGGGCCGCGATACGCGAAGGCCTCGCTCCAGCCCAGGCGCCGGGCGACCTCGCGCAGCATCCACCAGTCGGGCCGCGCCTCGCCGGGCGGCGTGCGAAAGCCACGCTGGCGGGAGATGCAGCGCTCGGAATTGGTGACCGTGCCGTCCTTCTCGCTCCACCCCCCGGCGGGCAGCACGACATCGGCAACGCGCGTCGTATCGGTCGGCCAGCAATCGCTAACGACGACAAAGGGGCATGCAGTGAGCGCCTCGCGCACCCGCCCCGCGCGCGGCATGCTGTCGGCCGGGTTGGTGCCCATGATCCACAGCGCCTTGACCCGGCCGTCCAATACCGCGTCGAACAGCTCGACGGCTTTGAGGCCCGGCCGGGTCGCAAGACGCGGCGCCTCCCAAAAGCGGCGCACGCGATCGATTGCGTCTTCGGTAAACCCCATATGCGCGGCGAGCTGGTTGGCGAGGCCGCCGACCTCGCGCCCGCCCATCGCATTCGGCTGCCCGGTCAGCGAGAACGGTCCCGTGCCCGGCCGACCGAGGCGGCCGGTCGCGATGTGACAATTGACGATCGCATTGACCTTGTCGGTGCCGGACGCGGATTGGTTCACGCCCTGCGAATAAAGCGTGACGGTGCGTTCGGTGGCGGCGAACCAGTCATAGAACCGCGCCAGGCCGCCGACCGGCAGATCGGACAGCGCCGCGACGGCCTCGAGCGAAGGCGCCATGTTCTGCGCAACCCTAACCGCGTCGGAAAAGCCCGTGGCGGTCGGGTCGCAGACACCGCAATCGGCGAGATGCGCCAGCAGCCCGGCAAACAGCGCGACATCGCTGCCGGGCCGCAGCGCAAGGTGCAAATCGGCAAGTTCACAGGTCGCCGTGCGACGCGGATCGACCACTACGACCCGCGTGCCGCGTGCCTCCCTGGCCGCGGCGAGGCGCTGGAACAGCACGGGATGGCACCACGCCATATTGCTGCCGACGAGCACGACGAGGTCGGCTTGCTCGACATCGTCATAGCAGCCGGGGACGATGTCCTCACCAAAGGCGCGGATATGGCCCGCGACCGACGAGGCCATGCAGAGGCGCGAGTTGGTGTCGATGTTGCCGCTGCCGATAAAGCCTTTCATCAGCTTGTTGGCGACGTAATAGTCCTCGGTGAGGAACTGGCCGGAGACGTAAAACGCCACCGAATCCGGGCCATGTGTAGCGACAGCCTGCGCAAAACGGCCGGCAACGAGGTCGAGCGCCTCGTCCCAACTCGCTTCGCGGCCGCCGATCCGCGGTCGCATCAGCCGGCCGGCGTCGCTCAGGGTTTCACCCAGCGCGACGCCCTTCGAGCACAATCGTCCGCGATTGGCGGGGTGGTCGGGATCGCCGGAGATCGTCCCGTCGCCAGCCGCCAGCACGCCGCAGCCGACGCCGCAATAAGGACACGTCGTCCTGACCGGAGCCGCCGTCACGCGGCGCTCTCGCCACAAGCCTCCAGGATCGGCATCTGCAGCCAGATCCGCTCGCCTTCAAGCCGGACTGGAACGACCGGTGTGCTCCCCTCGTCGGGGGCTTCGGCCTCGCCGCTATCGAGCTTGATGACCCAGCCGTGCAGCGGGCACGCCACCGCGCAGCCCTGCACGATCCCTTCGGAGAGCGGGCCCGCGCGATGCGGACAACGATCGACCAGCGCGAAGATTTCATCGTCGGCGGTGCGGAACACCGCGATCGGCCGAGCCGCTCCCGACCGGGTGACGCGCCGCGCGCCGCGGCGCGGGATGTCGTCGAGGCTCCCGATCTCGATCCAGCGTTCGGCGGACATCTCAGCCAAGCTCCGCCATCAGGTGGTATTCGTGCGCTTCGGCGCCGGCGGCGCGCTTGGCCCACGGATCGGTCTGCACCGCGCGCTGCGCGACGAGGAAGCGCTCGTGCAGCGCCTGGCGATTGTCAGGGTCGGCGACGATACGCTCGCGCACATAGTCGATGCCGACCCGCGCGACCCAGGGTGCCGTCCGCTCGAGGTAACGCGCTTCCTCGCGGTAGAGCTGCATAAAGGCGCCGACATATTCGAGCACCTCGGCCTCGGTGGCGACGCGCACCAGATGGTCGGTAACGCGCACCTCCATGCCGCCATTGCCGCCAACCACGACGTCGTAGCCGGCCTCGACGCAGACAACGCCAAGGTCCTTGATCGTCGCCTCGGCGCAATTGCGCGGGCAGCCGGAGACCGCGAGCTTCACCTTGTGCGGGGTCCACGAGCCCCAGCACATCTGCTCGATCTTGACCCCGAGCCCGGTCGAATCCTGCGTACCGAAGCGGCACCATTCGCTGCCGACACAAGTCTTCACCGTGCGCAGCGCCTTGCCGTAGGCGTGGCCGGAGACCAGACCCGCTTCGTTGAGCTCGCCCCAGACGGCGGGGAGCTGCTCCTTCTTGACGCCCAGCAGGTCGATGCGCTGGCCGCCGGTGACCTTGACCGTGGGGATCGCGTATTTATCGGCGACATCGGCGATAGCGCGCAGCTCGCGCGGGTTGGTGAGACCGCCCCACATTCGCGGCACAACCGAGAAGGTGCCGTCTTTCTGGATGTTGGCGTGTACCCGCTCGTTGACGAAACGCGACTGCGCGTCGTCGCGATAGCTCTCGGGCCACGCGCAGATCAAATAGTAGTTGAGCGCCGGGCGGCATTTCTGGCAGCCGTCGGCGCTTTTCCAGCCGAGCGCCTCGCGCACCTCGGCGATCGTTATGAATTCGCGCTCGCGGATCGCCCGGCGCACGAAATCGTGGCCGTGATCGGTGCATTTGCACAGTGGCGGGTCGGCGCTGTACGCGACCGCGCCGCCCATATGGGCGAGGATCGCCTCGACCTTCCCGGTGCACTGGCCGCACGAGGCCGAGGCCTTGGTGTGCGCGCGCACCGCGTCGAGCGTCGCGAGCCCCTTTTCGCGGATCGCCGCGCAAATGCGTCCCTTGGACACGCCGTTGCAGTCGCAGACCTGCTCGCTGTCGGGCATCGCCGCGATGTCGATCTTGGGCGCCGGCGCCCCCGCACGTTCGGCGAAGGCGCGGCCAAAGACCAGCTGGTCGCGGAACGCCGACACGTCGGTCTTGTCGCGCATCAGCTGGACGTACCACGGGCCGTCGGCGACGTGGCCGTAGAGCACGCTGCCGACGACCCGGTTGTCGCGCAGGATGACCTTCTTGTACACGCCGCGCCGCGCGTCGTGCAGCGTGATCTCCTCGTCGGCCTCGTCGGCCGCGGCCAGCGCGCCCGCCGAGAACACGTCGACGCCGGTGATCTTGAGGCTGGTGAAGACCGGCGGCGGGGCATAAGCCGCTTCTTCGTCGCCGGCGAGCCGCGCGCCGCACACTTTCGCCTGCTCCCAGATCGGCGCGACGAGGCCGAATACCTGACCGTTATGCTCGATGCATTCACCGACCGCGTAGATGTGAGGGTCGCTGGTGCGCATGTCGTCACCGACGAGCAGGCCGCGGTTGACATCGAGCCCGGCGGCACGCGCCAAGTCGATATTGGGGCGGATGCCAATCGCCAACACGACGAGATCGGCGTCGATCTTCCGGCCGTCGGCGAGTTGCACGCCCTCCGCCCGCTCCTCGCCGAGGATCTCTTCGGTCTGGCCGTCGGTAAAAAACGCGATGCCGCGCGCATCGAGATCGCGTTGCAAGAGTTCGCCGGCGGTCGCGTCGAGCTGGCGCTCCATGAGCGTCGACATCAGATGCACGACCGCGACCGACATGCCACGGCGCTTCAGTCCCCACGCCGCCTCGAGACCCAGAAGCCCGCCGCCGATCACCACCGCACGCTTGTGGCGCGCGGACGCCTCGACCATCGCGTCGACATCGGCGATGTCGCGAAAGGAGCGCACGCCGGGCAGAAGCAGCCCGGGGATCGGCGGCGCCAGCGGCTTCGACCCGGTGCCGAGCAGCAGCTTGTCGTAGGCGATGGGTTCGTCCCCGACCGTCACCGTCTTCGCCGCCGGATCGATCGCCGTCGCCGGCGCGCCGGTAAGCAAGGTCACGCCATGCTCGGCATACCAGCCGTGCCCGTTGACGACGATGTCGTCGACCGTCTTCTCGCCGGCCAGTACCGAAGACAGCATGATGCGGTTGTAGTTGGGGTGCGGCTCGGCGCCGATGACGGTGATCGCGTAGCGCCCCGGCGCGCGCGTCAGCAACTCCTCGACCGTCCGCATCGCCGCCATGCCGTTGCCGACAACGACGAGCCGCTCCTTGGCAAAAGCACGTCCGTCCATTGTCAGCTCTCCGGATAGGCGGCGGCGATCATCACCCCCGACAGCGCGCCGTAGGCCTCGGCCCATGCCGCGCTGACCTCAGGGGTGAAGTCGGGGCCGAGCCCCTGCCCCAAGGTCCACAGCAGCGCCGCGCCGACCGGCGCGTAATGCTCGGCGCGAACGCCGTAGCCGACATGACGCTTCGCCAGCTCCTGCGCGACCGGGACGACCGCACCGAGATTGCTGAGGTTGGTCACCACGGTGGTGATCGCGCCCATCAGCTTCTGCCCTTGGACGCCCATATCGCCGTGAAACAGCGTCCTGGTTTCAGGCGCCGTCTCGAACAGGCGGCCGTAGAACAGCGCAGCCGCCTGCTCGGCGATGGGCGCAACCTTGGCGAAGCTCGCCTGGACCAGCGCGACCTGCTGCGGGGTCATGGCGCGCCCCTAGACGCGCGCTTGCGCGAGGTTGGTCGGCGCCAGCTGAGCGAACAGCGTCTTGCGCAGGTAATACCACCAGGTTACGGCGATGCAGGTGATGTAATAGGTGAGGAACACTTCGAGCGCGAGGTGCGGCCCGCCGGTCGCGGCGATCGAGGCACCGAAACTGCGCGGGATCAGATAGCCGCCGCAGGCGCCGATCGCCGACACAAAGCCGATGACCGCCGCGCTCTCGATGGCCGCGGCCTTGACGGCCATCACACGGCCCGCCTCGCCAGCGCCCTTCGCCGCGCGCAGCCTCTCCTCGCGGAAGATCGACGGGATCATCCGGAAGGTCGAGCCGTTGCCGACCCCGGTAGTGATGAACAGCACCAGGAACATCGCGAGGAAGCCCGGGAAGCTCTTGATGTCGACGTAGTACATGACGCCCATGGTCGCGAGAGCCATCGCGACGAAATTCCAGAACGTCACGCGCGCGCCGCCGATCTTGTCCGCCAAGAGCCCACCGAACGGCCGCGCCACCGAGCCGACCAGCGGCCCGAGGAACGCGACCGCCACCGTGATCCCCGGAAACTGCGTCTTGATGAGCAGCGGAAACGCCGCCGAATAGCCGATGAACGACCCGAACGTGCCGATATAGAGCCACGACATCACCCAGGTGTGCTTGCGTCCGGTGATGGCGAGCTGGTCCTTGAAGGTCGAGCGCGCGTTACCGAGGTTGTTCATGTACCGGGCCGCGCCATAGACCGCGATGGCGACCAGCGGCAGCCATATCAACCCGGCGTTTTGTAAGAAGACGCCGGCCACCGGAGTCGCCTGGTACAAATTGATGATGCCGAACCCCATCAGGATCGGCACGAGCAGCTGCACCGTGCTGACGCCGACATTACCGCCAGCGGCGTTGAGACCGAGCGCCCAGCCCTTCATCCGGTCGGGATAGAAGAACGAGATATTGGCCATGCTCGACGCGAAATTGCCGCCGCCTAGGCCCGCCGTCGCCGCCACGGCGAGCATCAGCCCGTAAGGCGTATCCGGCTGCGTCACGAAATAGGCGAGCAGCGTCGTCGGGATGAAGAGCAGCGTCGCGCTGACGATCGTCCAGTTTCGCCCGCCGAAGATCGGCACCGCGAAAGTATAGGGGAACCGCATCAGCGAGCCGATCAGCCCCGGCAGCGCCACGAGCTGGAACAACTGCTCGGTCGAATAGTGAAAACCCGCCGCCGGCAGCTTCGTCGCGACGATGCTCCAGATCAGCCAGATCGAGAAGCCGAGATGTTCGGCCAGGATCGAGAAGATCAGATTGCGGCGGGCGATGGTCTTGCCCTTGGTCTCCCAGAACTCAGTGTCCTCGGGATTCCAGTCGGAAATCCAGGTTTCGCGCTTGCTCATCTTTGCCCTGTCACGACGCGCCGGCCGCCGGGAAACCGGTGACGAAGGTTCCCGAATGGCTCGACTGTCTCCAGTGGGCCATCCTTGGTCCACGATCACGATGGGAGGCGACAACCGCCTCGCGACTGGATCATCCCGCCTTTGGGATCACCCCGGCTCCCGCTATTGCGCTGCGGCGTTTGCCGCTGGGAGCAGACAACGAAAGAGCAAAGGCTGTGCCAAGACCAAGAAGACTGAAACATTAGCAATTCGAGAACCAGTATTCCTGAATAATTGCCCGGTTTTCGGGCACAGGATGATTTTTTGTGCGTCGCACAACTTTTAGGCAAGTAAAACGCATGTGGCGTTTTCTCAAAAGCAAGGATCGAAACTGGCGCCGTCCATAAACCGGTCGGGGCCCATCACGATCGGGTGTGGGGAGGCCGGCAATTGCCAATCCGTCACGTGGCGGCCTTCGCTCTTTATCCAAGCCGTCGGCACCGACATCCCGAGCCTGGCGGCCGCCTCGGCGTAAAGATCGGGGCGGAAAATCGCCGCTACGGATTCCGCATCCACATCTGCTTCGAGATAGCCCCAGCGTCGCATCTCGCGCAGGAACCATTCGGCATGGGATCGCCAGGGAAAATTCGCCGCACTGGCGCAGAAGGTCGAGATGTCCGCCGCGGCAGGCATCGCCGAGGCGCCGGGCAGCGAGGTCGCGATAATATCAGCCGGAAGACCGAGATACCGGTGTTCAGCGAGCAAGCGAGCGACGATCGGTGTACTGGCCGGGTCGTCGCAATACGCGCCAGCGCGTAGCACCGCCCTCAGCGCAGCCTGCATTCTGGCGGGCTGCTCCTCGGCGATGCGTCGCCGCACCGCGAAGACCTTTTCGGTGCTGTTGCTCCAGATGGCGCTCGATGTCGCCACCGTGCGGCCCAGCCCCGTGCGCGCAGCGATCGCCCCCCACGGCGCGCCGGCGCAGAACCCGTCGATCTTGCCGGCTGCCAGCGCATCGACTGTCTCGGCCGGCGGAACCACGGTGAACGCGACATCAAGCGCCGGGTCGATGCCCCCCGCGGCGAGCCAATAGCGCAGCAGCAGATTATGGGTCGAGAAGGTATGCACGGCGGCAAGCACCGGCCGTTCGCTGCGCTCGCGGATCAGCGCACCGAACCGCCGCGCCGTCTCGATCGCCGGCGCGCCGCCATCGCCCAGCACCGGCGCGGCCCATCGTTCGGCCAGCGTCACGGTGTTACCATTGAGGCTCAGCGCCGCCGGTACAACGATCGCTTCCGGCCCACTGCTCCCGCTGAGGCTCATCGCCATCGCCAACGGCGGCAGCATCATCGCGCCGTCGAGCAACCCATACGCCAGCTTGTCGGCGACATTCGCCCAAGACGGCTCGACCGACAGCAGGGCTTCGATGTTCTCGGCAGCAAAATAGCCGCACTCCCGCGCAACGATCAGCGGGGCGGCGTCGGTCAGCCGCAAAATGCCAATGCGGAACACGGTGTCACTCGTCATTTGGGCGTCTTCCCTTCGCCGGCGATGAGCTCGGCGGCGATGTCGCCGATCCGCCGGCTCTCGTTCATGGCCCGCCGCCGCAGCCAGCGATAGGCTTGCGGCTCGTCGATACGGCGCTGGCGCATCAAGAGCGTTTTGGCGCGATTGATGGTCTCGCGCTCCTGCAGGGTTGCCTGAGCCTTGGTCAGGTCGTCGGCGACCT
This sequence comes from uncultured Alphaproteobacteria bacterium, assembly GCA_963712835.1. GTDB lineage: Bacteria > Pseudomonadota > Alphaproteobacteria > ATCC43930 > CGMCC-115725 > DATARH01. Next base: position 341,802 of record CAVQJJ010000011.1, read on the forward strand.
GCTGGTATTTGCGGAAGATGGCGACCGCCGCCATGACGATCGGCTTGATGTCCGGGAAAGCGGCGCCTACGACATTGTAGGAACTGACGCCTGCCGCAATCGCCTCTTCCATGAAGGCGCGATCATCACCGTCGACGAACATGACGATGGGGCGTGGGTTGGTAGCGCTGACGCGGCGCAGATCGTCAAGCCCATCGCGGTCGGGCCGCGCCATATCGACGATGATGACATCGGGTGCCAGCTCGGGCACTGCCTCGATCAGGTTGCGCCCGGCCGGCACCCGGAGAACGACCGCGTCGCTGATCTCGCCGAGCCGCTGCTCAAGGATCACCGCCCGATCCGGCTCGGAATCCGCCAGCAGCACCCTTAAACGACCTGGCAGATGACCCGGCAATCGCGCGATCCTCTCGTGGTGCGCAAGGGCTAGAGCAAACCCGATGCCACCGGCGAAACCTGCTTTCATACGGGGCCATGAACGCGAAAGACGATTTCACCCGGCTGCTCGCCCAAATCCGCGGCTGTACGCTCTGCGCGCAGGATCTGCCGCTCGGGCCGCGGCCGATCGTGCGCGGTCAGGCGAGCGCGAAACTTCTGGTGATCAGCCAGGCGCCGGGTACGCGGGTGCACGAGACCGGGCTGTCGTTCGACGACAAGAGCGGCGATCGGCTGAGAGACTGGATGGGGATCGACCGCGACGTCTTTTATGACGAAAATCGGGTCGCGGTGTTGGGGATGGGGTTCTGCTATCCCGGCCGCGACGGGAACGGCGGCGACCTGCCGCCGCGCCCCGAATGCGCGCCGCTGTGGCACTCGCGGCTGCTCCCGCATTTCGCCGAGGTAGGGCTGACGCTGCTCGTCGGCGGCTACGCGACACGCTACTACCTGCCGCAGACAAGGCGCGAAACGCTCGGGGGCACGGTCGCGCGCTGGCGCGAGTTTCTGCCGGAGTTCTTCGTATTGCCGCATCCGAGCTGGCGCACCACCTTCTGGGAACGCAAGAACCCGTGGTTCGCGGCGGAAGCCTTGCCCGAATTGAAAAGCCGCGTCGGCGCGCTGCTCAACTCTCCTCGATCCGCTCCATAGCCTCGTCGCTGAAGCCGAGATGGTGGCCGATCTCGTGGATCAGCACATGCCGCACGACGGCGGCGAGGTCCTCGCCGGTCTCGCACCAATAATCGAGGATCGGCCGGCGGTAGAGGAACACCATGTCGATCTCGGTGCGCGGATTGCTGACGCTTTGCTGGGTCAGCGCGACGCCGCGATAGAGCCCCAATATGTCGAACGGGCTTTCGAGATCCATCTCCGCCTCGGTCTCCTCGTCGGGAAATTCCTCGACGCGGATCACCAGCGGCCCGAGCCGCGCCGTGACCTCGGCGGGAATGGTTGCGAGCGCGCGCTCCGCGAGCGCTTCGATATCGGCGAGCGAGGGCGCGCGGCGTCCAATTCCCGAGGCCGTCACCGCGACATTCCCGCTTGACCCCGCCCGTCGCGCCGCGCACTTGCTCTCACACGGCAACGCGGGAGGATGACATGGTCGAAAAGCTGGTCGGCGCGCAGCGCCACGCGGCGCTGCAAACCCTGCACGGCTGGAGCGAGGTCGAGGATCGCGACGCGATCCGCAAGAGCTATCATTTCAGCGATTTCTCCGAGGCCTGGGGCTTTTTGAGCCGCGTCGCGCTGATCGCCGAAAAGATGGATCACCATCCGGAAATCTTCAATGTCTACAACCGGGTGGAGATCATCCTGTCGACCCACGACGCGGACGGGCTCAGCGAACGCGACATCAAGGAAGCCCAGGCGATCGACGAGATCGCCCCCGAGCGCGACCGGAGCAGGGGAACGCCGTAGCCCTCACCTCGGCGGCATGCGCAGCGCGCCGTCGAGCCGGATCACCTCGCCGTTGATCATCGTGTTCCGGCAGATGTGTAGCGCGAGTGCCGCATATTCCTCGGGCCGGCCGAGCCGCTGCGGAAAGGGCACGCCGGCGGCGAGGCTCGTCTGCGCCGCCTCGGGCAATCCCGCGAGCATCGGCGTCGCGAACACGCCGGGCGCAATCGCCGCGACGCGGATGCCATAGCGCGCCAGCTCGCGCGCCGCCGGAAGGGTCAGCCCGACGATGCCGCCTTTTGACGCGCTGTAGGCCGTCTGGCCGATCTGCCCGTCATAAGCGGCGATCGAGGCAGTGAGGAGAATGACGCCGCGCTCGCCGTCGGCAAGCGGTTCGAGGCCGGTCATGTCGGCGGCCGCGAGGCGCAGCAGATTGAAGCTCCCGATGAGATTGACCGCGATAACCTGCTGGAATTGTTCGAGCGGCATCGGCTTGCCGTCGCGGTCGACGACGCGGCCGGCGCGGCCGATCCCCGCGCAATTGACGACGATCCGCGCCGGCCCGTGCTTCCCGCGGGCGGCAGCGATCGCCGCTTCCGCCGCCGCCGCGCTGGTGACGTCACAGGCAAGGCCAAAACCGCCTAGTTCTTTGGCCGCCGCCTCCGCCGCCTCCCCGTTGATGTCGAGTAGCGCCACCTTCGCGCCGGCGCCAGCAAGCGCCGCCGCCGTGGCGCGGCCCAGCCCCGACGCGCCGCCGCTGACGAGAGCCGCCACTCCGGACACGTCCATCGATACCCTCCGGTCAGGCCGGAGCGCCGGCTACCAGGGCAGCGGCATCTGGTAGACGAGCAGCACCTCCTGCTCGCCCGGATTGTATTTGGTGAGCCCGGCATTCGAGGTGTGCTGCACCGAGACGCCAAGCCGCGACTGGTCGGCGAACTTGTAGTCGAGCTCGGCGCCCGAGCGGAACTCCATCCACGAGCCAAGGCGGGTGCCGTCGCCGCGCTGGTAGAAACCGAGCGCGCCGTTTGGCGTCAACACCCAGTTCGGCCCGAAATTGACGTCGAACCCGAACCCGCCATAGACGTAGCTGCCGCCCTTGGTCGTGACGTCGACGCCGACAAAGGGCGAGAACAGCGGCACGAGCACATCGCCGAAATGATATTCGCCGCGGAACACGCCCTGCGTGCCGGCAAAGCGCTGGGCGCCCGGTGTGATATCGAACGCACCGGCACCGAGCGCGAGCCGCTGCGGACCACCCGGCGAGCCGAGCGAGATGCCTCCGAACGAGAGTTCCTGCGCCGCCGCCGGCCGTGCGATGAAGGCCGCGACGACGAGCGCCGCCAGCACCGGCACATACTTCGCCATCATCGATGATCTCACCGGCATCCCCCTCGCCCGCCGACACTCGCCTCAAGACGACGAACGCATATTAGGCGCGATCATCCCGGCGGCAAGCGAAACCGCAGCGCTCTTCCTCGGGCGGCCTGCTCACAATCGCTTCAGACGCTCGGTGGCAAGCACGAGTTGCTCGCGGATTCCCGGCTCCATCGCCGAGTGGCCAGCATCCGGCACGATGACATATTCGGCCTCCGGCCAGGCGCGCGCCAACTCGTCGGCGCCGCCGATCGGGCAGACCATGTCGTAGCGGCCTTGAACAATGATCCCCGGCAGATGGCGGATCCGGCCGATGCAACCGATCAGGTCGTCGGCTGCGGAAAAAAGATGGTGACTGAAGAAATATGCCTCGATCCGCGCGAGGCCCAGCGCTAGCCGGTCCTCGCCGAAAGCGGCGATCGTCTCGGGGTTGGGCAGGAGCGTCGAACACGCGCCTTCGTACAGACTCCAAGCGCGCGCCGCCGGCATGTGAATGCGCGGGTCGGGGTCGATCAGCCGGCGGTAATACGCCGCCAACAGGTCGCCGCGCTCCTCTTCGCTCACATAGCCGGCGAAGGCGCGCCACGCCTCGGGGAACACTTTGGCGACGCCGTAGAGAAACCAGTCGATCTCCGCCTGGCGGGCGAGAAAGACGCCGCGCAGAACGAGACCGCGACAGCTCTCGGGGTAGGTCTCGGCGTAGAGCAGCGCCAGGGTCGAACCCCACGAACCGCCAAACACCAGCCAGCTCGCGACCCCCAGCACTCGGCGCAGTGCCTCGATGTCGGCGACGAGATGCGCCGGCGTGTTGTCCGCCGTCTCGCCGAGCGGCGTCGATCGGCCGCCGCCGCGCTGGTCGTAGATGACGATGCGCCAATGCGTCGGGTCGAAAAAGCGCCGGTGTACCGGCGTCGCGCCGGCTCCCGGTCCACCATGGAGGAACAGCACCGGCACGCCGCGCGGGTTGCCCGACTCCTCCCAGTACATTGTGTGCCGCGAATCGAGCCGAAGCCTGCCTGTGCGGTAGGGCTCGATCGGCGGAAAAAGATCGCGGCGCCCGGTCATCTCCTACAGTGTAGGCGGCGGCTACGCGACATCAAAGCTGCGCATCGACATATCTGCCCGAACCGGTGAAGGCGCGGTTCCACTCGCTCCACCGCCCAACGGCGAGTTGCCGGCGCCAGCAGACATCGGCGTTGGGCGCGGCTTCGAGCACATGCGTTCCCTTGAATGGCAACTCGAACGCGGTCGCCGGCGCCGCCGGGTTGGCAGGCGCGCAATCCGGCCCGGTCGCCATGACCGCCTGTACGCTCGCCATCGTGAAGCGATCGTTGCTGAGCGTCAGCTGCCCGGGATGCGGCGCCCAACTCGGCGTCCAGACCCATTGCGGCGGCCAGGCGGAGCCGGCGCACCCGGCGGTAGCGAGCAGCAGCCCGGCTGACAGAAGAACCCTCACGTATCCCCCTTTTTTCATCCTAGGCCCCGCCGAGGAAATCCTTGGTCCATTGCGCATAATCGTCGCCGCGCGTCACCCGGCGCATCAGGTCGGCGGGCGCGATCCCGGCCAGCGCCTCGGGCTTGGTGCCGTCGCGCAGCGCCTTCAGCGTATTGTACACGGCGAGCACCGCCGCGCTGAACGGCGCGTGACCCTGCAGCGCGACGCGCACCTTGTGCGCCGCCATCCACTCAAGGTCGGCTAGCGAGCCGGCGCCGCCGCCGGTGATCAGCGGAATCTTGATCTCGGACGAGATCGCCTCGATCGCCTGGGTGGTGATACCGCCGGCGAGAAAGATCGCATCGACCCCGGCCGCCTCATAAGCCTTGGCGCGGCGCATCGTGTCGTCGAGCCCGGTGATCGCCAGCGCGCTGGTGCGCCCGGCGATGACAAGCTTCTTGTCCTGGCGCGCGTCGAGCGCCGCCGTCATTTTGCCGACTCCCTCCTCGACCGGGATCAGCGTCGGCTTGCCCGACGGGCCGTAGGGCCGCGGCAATACCGTGTCCTCGATCGACATCGCGCAGACGCCGGCGGTCTCCAGCTCCTCGACCGTGCGCCGCACGTTCATCGCGTTGCCGTAGCCGTGATCCGCGTCGACCAGGAGGCACAGATTGCCGGCGCGGCAGACCCGGTTCGCCTGGGCGGCGAACTCGGTCAGCGTGAGCACGACAATGTCGGGCGCGCCAAGCACCGTCATCGAGCCGATCGATCCCGAGAAGATCCCGACCTCGAACCCCAAATCTTCGGCGATCCGCGCCGAGATCGCGTCATAGACCGAGCCGGGATGGACGCAACGCCCGCCGGCGATCAGCGCGCGAAATCGGGTGCGTCGTTCGGTCCAATCCATCTTGCGATCCCCTCGCGCGGTTACAACCGAAGCTTAGCATGTCCACCGGCCGGGTCATGGCGATTTTCTGGATAAGACAAGCCCCTCCTTCCCGCGGATTGAGCCTTGGAGGCGCAGGGCGGGGCGGCGTATCTTCGGCGGCGCCATTGCCTAAGAGGCCCAGCCCGATGCCCACCGGCGATCCCAGCCTGCTTTCCGCCACCGCGCTTTCCGCCGGCATTTCCAGCCGCAAGCTGTCGCCGGTCGAGGTCGCCGACGCGTTTCTCGCGCGGATTTCGGCGCAAGACCAGCAGCTGCACGCCTTTATCGCCGTCTATGCCGACGAGGCGCGACAAGCCGCCGAGGCCGCTGACAAAGCCATTCGCTCAGGCCACGCGGTCGGCCCGCTGCACGGCGTGCCGATCGCGCTCAAGGATCTTATCGACCTTGAGGGCCGGGTCACCACCGGCGGCTCGGCGGCGTGGCGCGCGCGCCGCTCGCCTGCGACCGCAACGCTCGCCAAAAAACTCATCGCCGCCGGGATGATCGTACTCGGCAAGACGCATACGGTCGAATTCGCGATGGGCGGCTGGGGCACCAACCACCACATGGGGACGCCGTGGAACCCGTGGGACGCGAGCGTTGCGCGCACTCCCGGCGGGTCGTCGAGCGGCTCCGGCGTCGCGGTGGCGAGCGCGATGGCGCCCTGGGCGATCGGCACCGACACCGGCGGCTCGGTGCGGCTGCCGGCGTCGTGGTGCGGCATCACTGGGCTCAAGACCACGGTCGGCCGGGTGAGTTGTCACGGCATCCTGCCGCTTGCACCCTCGCTCGACACGCCAGGCCCGATGGCCCGCTCGGTCGAGGACGCAGCGCTGCTGTTCACGGTCATGCAGGGTGCCGATCCACTCGATCGTCTCACCCACTCAGCGCCGCCGCCTTGCGACCCGTTCCCGACCCTGCGGCGCGGGGTGAAGGGGCTGCGCCTCGCGCGGATGCCCGAGGCGGAGCGCGACGGCTGCGACCCGGAAATGCTCGCCGCTTATGACGGCGCGCTCGGGACGCTGGCGCGCGACGGGGCCGAGATCGTCGAGATCAAGCTGCCGTTCGGCTTTGCCGACGCCACGGCCGCGACGGGGCGGATCATCGGCTCCGAAGCCTATCGCCTGACCGGCGCGCTGGTCGACGACCCGGCGCTGCCGATCGATCCGGCGGTGCGGCCGCGCATCCAATTGGGCCGTGATATTCGCGCCCATCAGTACCTCGGCGCGCTCGTCGAGCGCGACAGGATGAAGGTGGATTTCCTCGCCGCGCTCGATCGCGACGCCATCGATGCGCTGCTGACTCCCACCACGCAGACTGCGGCGATCCCCAATGACGCGGTCGACCAGAACACGACGCCGGCGCATTTCACCCGCGTCTTCAACCTCTTGGAGATGTGCGCCCTGGCCGTGCCGAGCGGGTTCACCGCGGGCGGCCTGCCGCTCTCGCTGCAGATCGCCTGCCGGCCCTATGACGAGGCGATGGCGCTGCGCATCGGCTGGGCGTACCAGCAGGCGACCGACTGGCACACCCGCCGCCCACGGGGATTCGGCGGGTAATTTTCTGCTCGTTACTCCCATGCAGGCGGGGGTCTAAGGCGGAACGCCATGCCCATTTATCCCTTAGACGAGGGGTACATTCTAGGACTTCATTTTGGCGCGCGACTATGGACGATGACGACGCCATCCTAGCGGGCGATGGGGCAGATTTCGGCGTCGAGATAGCCGATCGCTGCCAATGGCCCGGCTGCGGCGAGACGGAGCACCTAAAGCTCGGCGCAAAACTCAGCGAACCCAGATGGTATCTGGCAAGGCCAATTGCAAAGGAAACGGAGACACGCACATGCAAAACCTTGCCGGACGGACAGCCTTCGTCACCGGAGCAGCATCCGGCATCGGATTAGGGATCGCCACGGCGCTGTCGCAAGCGGGCGTGAAGGTCATGTTGTGCGATATCGAGGAAGAGGCGTTGGCAACGGCGGTCGCGAAATTGAAACTTACCAACGCCGACGTTGACGGCGTGAGAGCGGATGTATCGCTTAAAGCAGACCTCCAAGCCGCGGCGGATGCCACCGTGTGGCGCTACGGAAAAGTCCATATTCTGGTCAACAATGCGGGGGTCACTGGCGGCCGGGGCTATGGTCATTGGACAGATGCAAGTTGGAATTGGGTTCTCGACGTCAACCTGATGTCGGTGATTTGGGGCATCGAGATTTTCGGTCCGCTGATCGAGGCGCACGGCGAAGGAGGGCAAGTTGTTTCCACGGCGTCCGTCTTCGGGCTGATTGCTGGAGGAAGTCCGCAGTACGATGTGAGCAAATCTGGAGTGGTGGCTCTGTCCGAAGGGCTGCGTCAGGCATTCGCGCCGCGGAAAATCGGGGTATCCGTCCTGTGTCCGGGCGTTGTCCGCACTCAGATCTTTAATTTTCGTGGCAACGTGCCGCAGCGGATCGTCGAGAAGATAGGCAGTCCGCCGACGGAAGGACCGATCGCCGATATTATCAAGGCGCTCCAGGAGCGGACCAACAAATTAGGCCTCGATCCACTCTATGTCGGCGAACTGGTTCGCGAGGCAATCGAAAATGACTGGCCCTACATCTTCACCGACACCGAGCACGAAGCCACGATCGACAGGCGGTTTGCCGCGATCAAGCAGGGCTTCGACCGCATCCGCGGAAGGACGCCGCGGCGCTAGCTATCGCAGCTACTGACGGCCGCTTCTGGCCCATCGCGTCATTTCGCGGCGAAGCAACAATTCGGTCGCTTTTGGAGAAAAGCGGACATTCAGCGAGCGGCGCTTACAGAACCGGATTTATGAGTACGCGCCCTAATCTGATTGCCCACCAGTCGCAGGTTTTCGCCGGGCTGGAGGCCGACCCTGAAAACCTTTGGGAGGACGATCTCGTAGTATCCTGGCGCGTCCATATGCATATGAAACCAAAGATGATTTGGAGCCAACAGCTCACAATCAACCCAGAGTGCGAGAGTACGCGCACGATCAGCGGCGGTTTGCATAGGTATCTGCACCATGCTCGCGTACATTGGATGATAAGGCGCATTAGTTGGAATAAAACCAGTCAATCCCGAGGACGACATGGCAATTGCTTCCAAATCCTGCTCCGATTTTACACGGGCTATGCTAGTAAAATATCCATAAGATATATTATTAAGCCATAGATTTCCTTGTATGTTGCGCCGAGAACCCCATATTTCACCACTTCCCGTTATTCCTACATAACCGGCATCATTAGGGCAACCGTTCCACCGCCCGTCCTGGATTCCCGCCTTCGCGGGAAAGACGATCAAGGGAGCAATCATGTCTCCATTGGAGAAACTACGTGAGTTGAAGCTCCCCTTCTCCGAGTTCCTCGGCATGAGTTTCGTCTCGGCCGAGAAGGATCGCGTCGTCGCCGAGCTCGTCGTGCGCGACGAATTGTGTACACGCCCGGCGGTGATCCATGGCGGCGCCATCATGGCGTTTGGCGACACGCTCGGCGCGGCGGGGACGATTCTCAACCTGCCCGAAGGCGCCGGCACCACGACGCTCGAAAGCAAGACCAATTTTATCGCCGGCGCGCCGCTCGGGAGCCGTCTCGTCGGCGAAACGACCCCGGTGCATCGCGGCCGCCGCACCCAGGTCTGGACGACACGCATCTCCACGGCTGAAGGGCGGCTCGTCGCGATCGTCACCCAGACACAGATGGTGCTGGAGCCACGGTGAAATCGTCGTGATAGTTGACTTTGGCAATTAAATAATTGACTGATTCTCGAATCGTTTCGATGGGGATCAGAAATGCCTGCCGAGATCGAGCGTCGCATCGGGGCTATCCGCCGCTTCAATCGCTTCTACACGCAAAAGCTCGGCGTTCTGTCGGAGACGTTCCTCGACACGCCCTTCTCGCTGACCGAATGCCGGGTGCTCCAGGCACTCGCGCATCGCGACGGCGCGACGGCAACATGGCTCGGCCGAGAGCTCGACCTCGACGCCGGCTATCTGTCGCGCATCCTGCGCGATTTCGAGCGCCAGGGGCTGATCCTGCGCAGCCCGTCGTTGCAGGATGGACGGCAGACGATGATCTCCTTGACGCCGTCCGGCCGCGACGCATTCGAGCCGCTCGACCGCTCCTCGCACAGGGCGGTCGCCGCCATGCTGTCATCGCTCGCGCAGGCGGAACAGGAAGATCTTGTCGCTGCCATGCGGACGATCTCCGGGCTGCTCGGCGGCGAGCCCGAACCGGCGCCGGCGTTTGTGCTGCGACCGCACCGCGCCGGCGACATGGGCTGGATCGCGGATCGCCACGGCGCGCTCTACGGCGAAGAATACGGCCTCAACTACAAGATGGAGGCCTATGTCGCCGAGGTCGTCGCCAAATTTCTGCGCGAGTTCGACCCCGCACGCGAGCATTGCTGGATCGCCGAGCAGGGCGGCATCCGCATTGGCTCGGTCTTCATCGTCAAGGAAAGCGACGAAGTCGCGCGGCTGCGCATGTTGCTCGTCGAGCCCAGGGCGCGCGGCCTCGGCGTCGGGCGGCGGCTGGTCGAGGAGTGCATCCGCTTCTCGCGCCAGGCGGGTTATCGCGAGATCGTGCTGTGGACGCACAGCATCCTGGTCGCGGCAAGAAACATCTATGCTTCTCTGGGCTTCGCGATCGAGGAAACCGAGACGCATGACGAATTCGGCCCGGAGTTGGTCGGCGAGACCTGGCGCCTGCGCCTTTAGCGCTCATCCGCGCATTATATAGACCAGCGCCTCGCCGCTGCCGGCCCAGATCATCCGCAAGGCCACGATCGCGATGATCGCGAGCCCAACCCAGGCAATCCAGGAGTAGCGGGCAAGCAGCCGCGCGACGAGCGTCGACGCGACGCCCATCAGCGCCACCGACAGGATCAGACCGAGAAACAGCACCCAGGGCTCCGCCTGGGTGCGTGCCACGCCAGCCACGGCCAACACATTGTCGAGCGACATCGAGATGTCGGCGACGACGATCTGCAGGATCGCCTGCGCCGTTGTCTTGGGGCGCAGCGCCGAGGCAGGTCTTGCTGGCGCCGATCGAACGCGTTGCGCCTCGCGCAACTCGCGAAATAGCTTCCACGCTACCCACAGCAAGAGAATGCCGCCGGCCAGCGCCAATCCGATGATCGCCATCAGCTGCAAAGCAATAGCCGCGAATACGAGGCGCAGCGCCGTCGCCACGGCGATGCCGGCGACGATCGCGCGCCGGCGGCGCTCCGGCGCGAGACCGGCCGCCGCCATGCCCACCACGATGGCGTTGTCGCCGGCGAGCACGAGGTCGATCACAACCACCGATACGAGCGCGGTGATCTGGTTTAGGGTCGGGATCACGCCGGGCAGATAGTCTCGCCGGCCGCCGCCGTCGAGTCCGGATGACCAACTTGCCCGGTCCGAGCAACCTGTCGCTGCGCCTTAGCGCCTATTACGCGGCGGTCTTTCTGATCGTCGGCATCAAGGCGCCGTTCTGGCCGGTATGGCTCGCCGGCCGCGGCCTGGGCGCGCGCGAGATCGCGGCGCTATTTGCCGCCGCGATCTGGGTCAATGTCGTGATCACCCCGGCAATCGGCGCGCTCGCCGACCGGTTCGGCCGCCGCCGGGTGGCGATGATCGCGCTGTGCGGGATCGCCATCCTCGGCTACGCGCTCCTCTGGAACGCTTACGATTTCTGGACGCTGCTCGCCCTTACCCTCATGACCGCGACGGCGCAAACCGCGCTGATGCCGTTGGGTGACAGCATCACCCTCGCCGCGGTGCGCGAACGGGGGGTCGATTACGGCCGGGTACGGGTGTGGGGCTCGGTGAGCTTCATCCTCGCGGCGATGGCGAGCGGCGCGGCGCTGTCGCATGCCGCGGCAGGCGAGCGCGGCGGCAACGCGGTGCTGGCGCTGGTGCTGATCGCGTCAATGATGCTGTTCGCTGCCTGCGTCGCGATCCCCGGCGGCTCGCGTGTGCCGGCGGGACCGTCGCGCTGGTCGGCGCTCGGCACGATGGCGCGCGAACGGCGATTTTGGCAGTTCATCGTCGTCGCCGCCGCATTACAGGCGAGCCATCAGGTCTATTACGGTTTCGGCACGCTCTACTGGCGCTCGCTGGGGTTTTCCGATGCGGTGATCGGCGTGCTATGGGCGGAAGGCGTGGTCGCCGAGATCGCGCTGTTCTGGCTGGGAAGCCGGCTGCTCGTCCGGCTCGGGCCACTCGGCCTGATGATGGCCGGGGGCATCGCGGGGATCGTGCGCTGGGGGCTGATGGGGCTGGTGCCGGGCCTTGCAGCGGCCTTTGCGCTGCAAGGGCTGCACGCGCTGACCTTTGGCGCGACGCATCTCGGCGCGATGAACTACCTATCGCGCACCGTTCCGCCGAACGCCGCGGCAAGCGCACAGGCGCTGTATTCGGGCGCTTCGTCGGGGATCGGCAGCGGGCTCGTCATGCTCGTCGCGGGTGCGCTCTACGCACAGTATGGCGGGCGCGCCTATCTCTTTATGGCCGCGCTGTCGGCGCTCGGCCTTATTGGCGCCGCGTTGCTCGCGAGATCGGCCGCTCAGCGGCGGCCGCAGGTCTTGTAGCGGCCGCTCGCCTCCGCCGCGGTCGCGAGGCTCACCGCATAGGCACGGAAGCCCCGGTCGTCCATCGTCGAGGCTTTTTTCAGCAGGTCGGCCTGCTCCTGACACGCCTGCGGCCCCGATTTGCCGGCGTCGCGCATCGCCGCGTCGTTGGCGAGCGCGGTATCCCAGCGGTCATAGGCTGCGTTGCCGTGGAAATGCGATATCAGCGTCTTCTGGTAGGCGAGCACCGTCTCGTGGTTGCGCTGCTGGAACAGGCCATAGGTCTGATCGCGGCAGGCGGTGCTGGCAACCATCAGCTCGATCAGGAACCGCATCCCCTGCTCGGCCTCGATCGCCGACGAGGTGTAACATCCGTCAGCCGCGCCGGCCTGCCCCGCCGACAGCATCATCGACGCGGCCAGCGCCGCAACCACAAACCGTTTCATGATTCCCCCGAATCCCCAAGCCGTCCCGCGACCATTACAAAACGCCGCAATATTTGCAAGAACGCGCAGCGCTGCGTTGCCAATTACGACCTGCAGTAGACCAAACCTTCACTCTCGAACGCTGTCGGTTCCCGCAATCGATGCTGGGACAACGCCATGAGGACGAATTGAGCATTTCATAACGAATAGCCGAGGCCGACAAAGTCTTTACCGCTTTCGCCGGCTTGCGCCGGCGTCACCGGCGGCGACATAGTCGGTGGATGATTGTGCTGTTCACCGATTTTGGCCTTGCGGGACCTTATACCGGCCAGGTAATGGCGGTGTTGCATCGCGTCGCGCCGCAGGTCCCGGACGTCTCGCTGTTCGCCGACGCGCCGAGCGCCCGGCCGAAACCCTCGGCCTATCTTCTGGCGGCTTACGCGGCGTGGTTCTCTCTCGGCACGGTGTTTCTTTGCGTCGTCGATCCCGGCGTCGGCAGCGCGCGCCGTGCCGTCGTCGCCGAGGCCGACGGCCGCTTCTATGTCGGCCCCGACAACGGGCTCTTCGACCTCGTCCTGCGTCGCGCGGCCGAGGCCCGGCTGTGGGAGATCACCTGGCGGCCGGAGCGGCTTTCGGCGAGCTTCCACGGCCGCGACCTGTTCGCGCCGATCGCCGCGCGCCTCGCCGCCGGCGAGACGATCGCCACGCTGGCGCGGCCCGCGGCCGATGAATCCGCCAGCCGCGGCTGGCCCGACGACCTCGCCGAGATCGTCTATATCGACCATTACGGCAACGCGATAACCGGCCTGCGGGGCGCCGTGCTGCCGCCCAAAGCGCGGCTCATCGCCGGCGGACGGACTCTCGCGCCGGCGGCAACCTTCTCCGCCGTGCCGCCCGGCGAGTTGTTCTGGTACACGAACTCCAACGGCCTTGCCGAGATCGCGGTCAACGGCGGCCGCGCCGACACGGCGCTCAGCCTCGCCATCGGCAGCGAGATCGTGGTCGAAACCTAGCGCACACCAAGCCCTGAGAGCGACGGTGACGCGCTCAAGTTCATCGCCGAAACCCCCGTTTTGCTGAGGATCGATCCTCCCAGCGCGCATGAGAGTGGGCAATTCCCGAAGAAAGGAACGCTCCCGTTCGTGGATTGTTTGAACGGCACCCTCCTTAATACAGGTGCCTCCCATGAACCGCTTTCTGGCCACCTCGGCCGGCGCACTATTCGCAGCGACAACTTACGCTGCCGCGGCCCTCGCCCAAAATGGGCCGCCCCCGGCGAACCCGAACGCCCATACCCCCGCCGTTGCCAGTCCATCAACCACCAACCCCGACGCCCCTGCGGCCGGCGCGAACAGTTTCACCGAGGAGCAGGCGAAATCCCGCATCGAGGCGGCGGGCTTCACCAATGTGTCCGGTCTGATGAAGGACAAGGACGGCATCTGGCGCGGCACGGCCAGCAAAGGCGGCGCGACTTCCAACGTCGCGCTCGATTTCCAGGGCAACGTCGTCACCAAGTAGTCACACCGCCGCAGCCGGCGGCATGAAAGGATCAGCTATGACCACCACAGTAACGGGACTTTACGACAGCTACGCGGCTGCAAAATCCGCAGTGGACGCCCTGGAGCGCGCAGGTATCTCCAGTTCCGATATCAGCGTCATCGCCCACAATGGCGACGGCAGCATCGTCGATAAAAACCACACCAATGCCGGCGCTGATGCGGGCGGCGGCGCCGGGATTGGCGCCGTCGTCGGCGGTGCCGGCGGCCTCCTGGCCGGCCTCGGCATGATTGCGATACCCGGCATCGGCCCGGTCGTCGCGGCGGGATGGCTGATCGCGACTGCTGTCGGCGCGGTTGGCGGTGCTGCCGTCGGCGCTGCGGCCGGCGGGATCATCGGCTCGTTGACCAACGCGGGCGTGGACGAGCGGGAAGCCAATCTTTACGCCGAAGGCGTTCGCCGCGGCGGGACCCTCGTGGCCGCCCGCGTCGATGACGACGAAAGCTTGAAAGCGCAGGAGATCCTCCGCCGCTACCAGCCTGTGGACCCCGTCGCGCGCGAGGCCGCGTATCGCCAAGGCGGCTGGCGCACCTTCGACGAAACCGCGCCGCTCTACACGGCGGAGGAGATCGAGGCCGAACGCCAGCGGTACCGCTAGCTAGGACCGCCGTTTCCCTGTCCCGGTGGGTTTAGAGAGCCGGGCCAGGGGCCGGTGGGGCTTGCGCCAATCCCGTGAAGCGCTATCGCGGCAACCTTCGTTCCGAACCCGCGTTGGTCAAGCACCCCGTAGCCCATCCCGGGTGGGGTCAGGAGAAATTTAATAATGCCCAAGGAAGCCCACACGAAAGCCGCGGAGCATCACGAAAACGCCGCGAAGTCACACCGCGCCGCCGCCGAACATCACGGGAAGAACGATCACAAGACCGGCCATGAGCATTCGGCCAAGGCGCAGGAGCACTCGTCGAACGCACATCGCCATTCCGACGAGGCGCATAAGAAAAGCGCATCAGCTCACAAGTAGCGAGATTCTCGGGGCAGCACGTGCTGCCCCGAGGACTCCACACTTTTACCCCTGTTCGGACGACCGCCGGGCGGTGCTGCTCGCGACGATTGGGCGGCAGGTCTACAGCCAGTGGCGCGATGGCAGCACCAAAGGCCTCTCGCGCTGGCTTTTCATTGGGCAAATCACCGCTTCGCTCGCGTTTGTCCTTTACAGCTGGCTGCTCGGGAACTGGGTCTTGTGATGACCAATGTGCTGATGCTCGAAACGGCGGTGGCGGGCGAGTGGATTTTGCTCGCAAACCGGCGCGAGTTTGCCGCCTTCTTTGGCCGCAGCCGATGACATCGGATGCTCCGGGCGGTTCGGCGCCGCGCGTCGTCGAACTCGCGCGGACAGATCGCGATCCGACGGCGGCTGAGCCGGTCGAGCTTCCCGATGACACGCTGGCGCCGCAGGCTTCAGGCCTCCGGACGGTCTTTCAGGGCGGCACCTTTATTCTCCTGCTGCTGGCCGCCTGCTACGGTGCGGCGGAGATCATCCTGCCGATCGTCGTCGCGTTCGTGCTCATGCTGGTCCTCCAGCCGGCGGTACGGTTTCTGCAGCGATGGCACGTGCCGCGCGGTCTCGCCGCGGCGCTGCTTATCGTCATGTTGTTTGGGGCCCTCGGCGGCCTGGGCACGGCCTTGTCGGGTCCCGCGGCCAGCTGGGCCGAAAAGGTCCCGGCCGGGATTCCCAAGTTGCAGGAGCGGCTGCGCTTCTTGAGCAAGCCGATTGCCGCGGCCCAGCAACTTGCTGCCCGCGCCGAAAACCTTGGTTCGGGGGCAAAGCCGCTGGCGGTGACGGTAGAGGGCAACCGGTTGTCCGACCGGCTGCTGAGCGGCACCCGGAGTGTGGTGAGCGGCGTTCTGGAAACCATCCTCGTACTGTTTTTCCTGCTGCTCTCGGGCGATACGTTCCTGCGCCGATTGGTCGAAGTGCTTCCCCATTTCAAGAACAAGCGGCAGGCCGTCGACATTTCCCAGCAGATCGAAGCCGATATATCGGCCTATCTGATGACGATCACTCTGATGAATGCGGGCGTCGGGCTCGCGACCGGCATCGTCGCCGCCGCATGCGGCCTGGGCGACCCCGTGCTGTGGGGAACGGTGGCTTTCCTGCTGAACTACGTCCCGATCCTCGGACCGATAATCGGCGTTATCATCTTCCTGCTGGTCGGCCTCCTGTCGATCGACACCCTATGGGCCGCGTTTCTGCCCGCCGGGCTTTATCTCGGCATTCATATGATCGAGGGCGAGACCGTGACGCCGATGCTTCTTGCCCGGCGCTTCACCATCAATCCGGTGCTGGTTATCGTCGCCTTGGTGTTCTGGTACTGGATGTGGGGCGTGCCGGGCGCCGTCCTCGCCACGCCGATGCTGGCCGTGACCAAGATCATTTGCGACCGCATCGAATCGCTGGCAGCCTTCGGCCACTTCATCGAAGGCTAAAGGACTGGGCGCATTTTTCTCGGGTTTGGCGCAGGTCGCCGAGCGCAGGCCGGGGCCGAGCCTACGCGGCCTCACGAGGCCGCTCCTGCTGCGCCTGGCGTCAATGCTCGCTGGTGGGTTCCGGTTTGGGCATGCAACCGTCGTCGTAGCCAATTGAGGCGAACGACCGCTGTAGGTCGGCAACCAGCCAAGTCGATCGGGTTTTGACTTTCGTTCTAATCGTTGGCGTATTCGGTGATGATGCGATTGAACGCGTCGGGCGCCTCAAACTGCACCCAGTGGCCAGCGCCCGGCACCACCGTGAACCGCGCGCCCGGTTGCACACCCTGGAGGATACGCCGCCGCTCGTCGACATGCGGGTAGGCGGTGGCGTCGCGCTCGCCCCAGATACCGTCGAGCCGCGCCGTGATCTTGGGCAGCGCCTCGACCAGCGCGCCCGAGCGCGAGAAGCGCCGGCTGCGCATCCGCGCGCGGGCGTGGTTGGTCTTTTGCAGCCACAAGGCCAGCTCGTCGATGTTGGCGGGGTCATGGATCATCAGCTGGTTGAGGTTATAGCGATGCGTCGCGAATTCCTGCTCCTCGCTCGCATCGGCCGCGACGCGCTCTAATGGCGTCGGCGAGCGTTCGAGCCCGAGCCCGTTCGAGCCGACGACGGTGAACGCCTTGAGCCTGTCGCCGAGTTGCGCCGCCACCACGCCGCCGATCACCCCGCCGAACGAAAACCCGGCCATGTGCGGACGCTGGCCCTTGGGAAGCACGATATCGAGCCCGGCGACGACGATCGCGGCAAGGCCCTCCGCGGTCCACGGCTCGGGTGGGGTCGCCGAGTCGCCGAGGCCCGGCAGGTCGGCCGCGATCACCGTGAAGCGCTCTCTGAGGACCGGGATGTTGCGGATCCAGTGCGACCACGAGCCGTAGCCGCCATGCAGCAGCACCAGCGGCGGCCCGCTGCCCCAGATGCGCCAGACGAGCGATCCGTCGCCGCACGGGGTTTCGACGCGCGTCGCCTCGGCGGCAATGCCGGCGACGAGCGCCTTGGTTTCTTCGCTGATGATCGCCACCGCTGTCCCCGCCTTGAATAACGTCCGATCGCTGATAGGGCTTTCGCGGCTCTCCGGCAAGCGCGCGTTGCACCGCCTAGTTATGACAATCGAGATCGCGGCCGGCGATCGTGCATTGCGCCAGCACCGTCTTGTCGTCCGGCGCATAGAGCGTACCCGCCCAGCCCGCGCCCTGGCGTTCCATGATGAAAAAACTGAACCGCTTCAACGCGAAGCCCTTGGTCGTCTTCATCCCGTCGATACCGGCTCCCGTAAGCGGCTGGTTCGCCAGATTGAGCATCGTGTCGCCGCCCATGCCGGCGATCAGCTGCGAGGGTCGCCGCGGTCCGAAGGCATAGCTGGTGAAATCGTGCAAGTGCCCGCTCACCACCATGTCGAGCCCGGGCGGAACGTGCCCCTTGATCGCCGCTTGCAGGGTCTGGTTGACCGTCTGCCCGGGCTTGTTGTTCTGCGCCGGCGCCCAGACCGGACGGTGCGTGAGCAGCCACGAATGCGCCGGCGCGTTCGCCAGCAGCTGGGCGAATTGCGCCGCATAGACCGCGACCTTCTTGGCGTCGGGCTTCTGGTCGTCGGCGTCGGCGCTGTCGAAAACCATGAGATCGAGTCCGCCGGCATGCACACTGTATGGCGGCGAGGTGTCGGTGCAATCTCCCGCATCGGCGCGCGGGTCGAGGAGACGCGTCCAGCCTTTGCCGCCGCGCTGGCACAGCTCGTGATTGCCGCGCACCATGACCCAGGGCGCGGCCTCCAGCAGCGGCGCCGCCGGTTCGAAGAAATCAGCCTTCCACGCGCCCCAATCGTCGCCGTGCGGGCTGTCCTTGCAGCCTTTATTGCCGGCCGGGCACGCATCCTCGCGGTAATAATAGTCGCCGACATGGATCACCAGATCGGGCTTCCGGCCGGCCGCGTCCTTGGCGATGACCGGGAACGGCCATTGCTTCTTGTCGTCGCAATCCTGCGCGGTGCTGCCCTCGATCCGGCAACCGGTGTCGCCGAACACGACGATGCGGTTGACCGTCGCCGGTATGGTCGGCACGGCGTTGCCGCCCACCGTCAGCTGCTTTGTCGCCAGCGGCACCGTCGCGCTGCACACGGTAATCGGGAAGGCACCGTCGGATGCGCCGCGCTGCCGGGCCTCGATGGTCTTGCCGTCGGCGACCAGCTCCGGGCAAGCGGCGACATCGGACGGCACTACCACCCGTACCTGCAGGTCGTTATTGGCGCCGGCCTCGACCCAGGGCCCGGCGACCGCCTTCAGCGGCGTTTGCGCGCCCGCGGGAGCCGCAGCCAGCGCGAGCGCCGCGAGCAGCGCGAAAAGCCGGATCATCTTGTTCATGGACTTTCTCTCCGGCCGTCGAATCGAGGGCCCTTAGATTACCCCTGCAACGGCCTGATCTTCGCCATCGCGGATTTGTCGCCGGGCCGCGCGATCTTGGCGAGCGTAATCGGAATCGGCAGTTGCCTCGCCACGCGCACGAGAACCGAACAGCACGACGCGCTCGATGCGCTCGATGCGCTCGCCGTAGGCCGCATCGAGGGCTTGGCGATACTGCTTCAGGATCGGATCGGCGGTGATAACCGCAACCATGGCGATCCTCCATCGAATTATGGCGGATGGCGGCATGAAGCCAGCCATGCTTGTCAAGCCGACGGGGGCATGGTTCGATCGGGCAAGGCCGGCTGGCCGGGGGAGCACATGCCCGATTCGATCATCACCGATACCGCGACCAAGATTTTCCAGGACCTTTGCGAGGCCGATACGGTCAACAAGGCCGAGAAGGGCGAATGGCCCACGGCGCTATGGGACGCGCTCGAAGAGTCCGGCCTGCCGTTGGCCTGGGTTTCCGACGAGTATGGCGGGGCCGGCGCGGAGCTTGCCGACGGGTTCGCGGTGCTGCGCGTCGCCGGGCGTTTCGCGGCGCCGGTGCCGCTCGCCGAGACCCTGCTCGCCGGCTGGCTCCTGGCCGAGGCCAAGATCGTCGCGCCCGCCGGGCCGATGACGATCGCCCCGGTATACGAGGATGGCAACATCACGGTCGGCGCCGACGGCAAGCTCAGCGGCCGGGCGCGGCATGTGCCGTTCGCGCGCTGTGCCGCGCATATCGCCGTCGTCGCGACGCGCGGCGGCCAGCCGGCCGTCGCGCTGGTCGACGCCAAGGCGGTGACGATCTCGCCCGGCGTCGGCCTCTCGGGTGAGCCGCGCGACACCGTGAACTTTGACGGCGCGGTCGCGCTCGACGTCAAGCCGGCGCCCGGTCTCGATCCTGCGAAACTCACCCTCATCGCCGCCGCCGCGCGCACCCAGCAGATGGCCGGCGCGCTTGAGCGCATCCTCGACCAGTCGGTGACCTACGCGATGGACCGCGTGCAGTTCGGCCGGCCGATCGCCAAGTTCCAGGCGGTGCAGCACAATCTCGCGGCGCTCGCCGGCGAGGTCGCCGCCGCCAGCGCGGCGGCCGACGGCGCGGCCGAGGCGCTTGCCGCGCACGGCGTCGCGAGCGACATCACCGCCGCCGAGGTCGCGATCGCCAAGCTGCGCGTCGGCGATGCGGCGGGCACCGGCGCGGCGATCGCGCATCAGGTGCATGGCGCGATGGGTTTTACCTACGAGCATACGCTGCACCATTCGACGCGCCGGCTGTGGGGCTGGCGCGAGGAATTCGGCAACGAGACGCTGTGGGCCGAGCGGCTCGGCCGCATGGTCGCCGCCGCCGGCGCCGACGAATTGTGGCCCTTTGTCACCCGGGGATCGTGAGGCAAGCGATGCAGAACACCTTCCAATTCGATCCGGCCGATCTGCCGCCCGAGTGCAAGGAGCTGCGCAAGGAGGTTCGCACCTTCCTCAAGCAGGAGATCGACGCCGGCACGTTCAGCCCGAGCGGCAAACGCGGCGACAACGCCGCGCTGTTCGCCAAAAAGGTCGGCGCCAAGGGCTGGATCGGCATGACCTGGCCCAAGGAGTATGGCGGTGGCGGCCGCACCCAGCTCGAACGCTATGTCGTCACCGAGGAGATGCTGGCGCATCGTGCACCGACCCGGCACTACTCGACCGCCGACCGTCAGTCCGGCCCGGTGCTGCTGCGCTACGGCCAGGAGGCGGTGAAGCGCGACATCGTCCCGCGCATCTGCTCGGGCGAGTTGTGTTTCTGCATCGGGCTGTCCGAGCCTAATTCCGGCTCCGACGTGTTCGCCGCCTCGACCCGCGCGACCAAGACCGATGGCGGCTGGCTGGTCAACGGCCGCAAGATCTGGACGTCGAACGCACACCAGGCCGACTACATGATCGGCCTCCTGCGCACCTCGAATAAGACCCCGGAAAACCACCGCCATGGCCTCACGCAATTCCTCATCGCGATGAAGTCGCCGGGGATCACCATCCGGCCGATCATCAATTTGACCGGCGCGCACGATTTCAACGAGGTGATCTTCGACGACGTGTTCGTCCCCGATCTGCACATGATCGGCGAGGTCGACCAGGCCTGGAAGCAGGCGAGCGCCGAATTGGCCTACGAGCGCAGCGGCCCCGACCGTTGGCTCGAAACCCTGCAGAGCCTGGTCGAGCTGGTGCGCGTCGTCGGCCCCGAGCCGAGCGAGCGCCAGGCTGAGGGCATCGGCCGCGAGGTCGCGCATCTGGCGACCATGCGGCGCATGTCGCTGTCGGTCGCCGGGATGCTGCAGGCAGGCAAGACGCCGGCCGCCGAAGCCTCCATCGTCAAGGATCTCGGCACCAATTTCGAGCAGGCGCTGCCCAACAAGGTGCGGCTGATGGCGCCGGTGCGCGGCGACAGCGCGCCCGACAGCAATGACGACCGCTTCGAGCAGGCGCTCAACTACACCACCTTGATCGCGCCCAAGCTGACCATCCAGGGCGGCACCCGCGAAATCCTGCGCGGCATCATCGCCCGCGGGCTGGGATTGCGGTGATCGGGGTTGCGGTGACCCTCACCCGCTTCGCGCCTGCGGCGCTCAGTACCCTCTCCCGCAATGCGGGAGAGGGGAAAGCGGGCTGTGGCAAATCCCCTCTCCCGCATTGCGGGAGAGGGTGGCCGCCGCCCCAGCGGCGGACGGGTGAGGGTTCTTTTTCAGAAGCAGAAGCAAATGCCTGATCTCCGCCCCCTGCTCTCCCCGAAAAGCCTGTGCATCGTCGGCGCGGCGGCCGACGAGTCGATCCGCGGCCGCCTCACCAAACAGCTCATCGGCCACGGTTTCGACGGACCGATCTACCCGGTGACGCGCAGCCAGGACGAGGTGCTCGGCCACAAGGCTTACAGGAGCGTCGCCGACATCCCGGAGCCGGTCGACCTCGCTGTCATCGTCGTCCCGGCGGCGCATGTGATCTCGACCATCGAGCAATGCGGCGCCAAGGGCATCCTGGCGGCGGTTATCATCTCGTCGGGCTTTGGCGAAGAGAAAAGCGAGGAGGCGGCGCGACGGGACGCCGATCTGCGCGCCGCCGCGGCGCGGTACGACATGGCGATTTGCGGGCCGAACTCGGAAGGGCTGGTCAACCCGCTGCGCCTCCTGGTCGCCACCTTCAGCCCCGTGTTCCACGACACGACCAAGAAGCTCCTGCCTGAAAAAACCGCCGCGAAGCCGATCGCGGTATCCTGCCAGTCGGGCGCGCTGACATTTTCATTTCTCAGCCGTGGTGCGCCGCGTCAGCTGCAATTCACCACGCAGGTCAGCTCGGGCAACCAGACCGTGCTCGAAGCGCATGACTATATCGAGGCGGCGCTCGACAGCGGCGCGGCCGACATCTTCATGGTCTATCTCGAAGGCATCCGCCAGCCTACGCGTTTCCGTGAGGTCGCCGACAAGGCCGCCCAGGCCGGCAAGCCGCTGATCCTCGCCAAGGTCGGCCGCTCCGATGCCGGTCGCCGCGCCGCCGCCTCGCATACCGGGGCGCTGGCGCAGTCGGGCGCGATCGACGACGCGGTGTTCCGCCATCACGGCATCGTCCGCGGCGAAGACCTCGACCACATGCTCGACGTCGCCACGGCCTTTGCGTTCTGCAAGCTGCCGAAAGGCAACCGCGTCGCGATCATCACCGGATCGGGCGGCAGCGCGGTATGGATGGCCGACATCTGCGCCTCGTTCGGCCTCGAGCTCCCGGTGCTGGAAGACGACATCCAGGCAAAGATAATGGCGATGCTGCCGAGCTACGCCTCGGCGCTCAACCCGATCGATGCGACCGCACAGGCGATCGGCGAGGTCGGCTACGCGCCGATCGTCGAGCTGGTGCGCCAGTCCAAGCGGATCGACACCATCCTGCTGATCTCCTCGGTCGCCAACGAGACCACCGCCAAGAAGCGCGCCGAGGAGCTCGCCGGCATCGTCGCCGCGACCGAGCAACCGATCCTGATGGCCACCTACACCACGGCGACCCCAGGCGCGATCGGCGCCTTCGCCGATATGGGCATCCCCTGCTACACCTCGTTTCCCAGTTGTGCGCGGGCCATCAAGGCGCTCGCCGATTACGGCCGTTTCCGTGAGCGCAGCGCGCGCCGCGCCGCGCCGCCCGCGACCACGCCTTCCATCCGCAATACCGTTGCCAGCGCGCTCGCTGAGTCCGCCAAGGTCCTGACCGAGGTGCAGGCCAAGGCGCTGCTCGCCGCTTATGGGGTGAAGCGCGTGCCGGATTTCCTCGCCACCGGCGAGGATGACGCCAGCGAGGCGGCGATGCGCATCGGCGGCTTCGTCGCGCTCAAGGTCCAGTCACCCGACATCGCGCACAAGACCGAGGCGGGCGCAGTGCTGCTCGGGCTCTCGGGCGACGCGGCGGTGCGCGAGGGCTATCGCACCGTGCTGTCCCGCGCCAAGGCGGTGCATCCGACCGCAAAGATCGACGGCGTGCTGGTGCAGGCAATGGCGAAGCGCGGTCAGGAGATGATCCTCGGCATCACGCGCGACGCGACGTTCGGGCCGATGCTGATGGTCGGCCTCGGCGGCATCCATGTCGAGGTGCTGAAGGATGTCGCCTTCGCCCCGGTGCCGCTCGATACCGAGGACGCACTGGCGCTGATCGGTGAGCTGAAGGGTGCGGCGCTGCTCGACGGCATCCGCGGCGCCAAGCCCGCCGACAAGCACGCGCTCGCCGAGCTGATGGTGGCGCTGTCGCGCTTCGCGGCCGACCATGCCGAGCAGATCGCCGAGATCGACTTGAACCCGGTCATCGTCCACGAGGCGGGCCAGGGCCTCAGCGTCGTCGACGCGCTGATCGTGAGACAATAACGAGCGTCATTGCGAGGAGCGAAGCGACGAAGCAATCTCGTTCGGTAGAGGGCCAAAGCGGAGGGAGATTGCTTCGCTGCGCTCGCAATGACGGTACTTTAGGAGCACATCCATGACCGACCTGGGCACCTATCGCGATATTGGCGTCAGCCTTGACGGGCATGTGGCGACGGTCGAGATCCGCCGGCCGCCGCATAATTTCTTCGACAGCGACCTGATCTACGAGATCGGCGGCGCGTTCGAACGCATCGACGCCAGCGAGGAATGCCGCGCGGTCGTGCTGTGCGCCGAGGGCCGCTCGTTCTGCGCCGGCGCCGATTTCTCGAAGCGCATGGACACCGGCACGGTCAACGAAGGCTCGCGCAGCCGCGCCGGCAAGCATCTCTACAAGGAGGCGAGCCGGCTCTTCCGCAGCAAAAAGCCGATCGTCGGCGCGATCCACGGCGCGGCGGTGGGCGGCGGCCTCGGCCTCGCGCTGGTGCCGGATTTCCGCGTCACCTGCAGCGAGGCGCGGTTCAGCGCCAATTTCAACCGGCTCGGCTTCCACCCCGGGTTCGGGCTGACCGTGACCTTGCCGCGCCTCGTCGGCGCGCAGCAGGCGGCGCTGCTGTTCTATACTGGCCGCCGCATCCCCGGCGACGAGGCGGTGCGCATCGGCCTCGCCGATTTGCTCGTGCCGCAGGACGAGGTGCGCAAGGCGGCGCAGGCGCTGGCGCTTGAAATCGCCCAATCGGCCCCGCTCGCCGTCATCTCGACCCGCGAGACGCTGCGCCGGGGCCTCGCCGACGCGATCGACGCCGGGACGGAGCGCGAGCTCGTCGAGCAGGACTGGCTGCGCCGCACCGAGGACTTTGCCGAAGGCGTCAAGGCGATGGCCGACCGCCGCCTGCCGAACTTTCAGGGGCGGTAGTCGAGCGATCGCCGGCCAGTGCAATCCGACGCAGGGTTTCGCGGTCGCTGTTCAGACCAGGGAGCTCGGGTTGCGGACGTAGTCCTTGATCGCATCGGCCGCCCAGCAGGCCAGCATGCCGATCGTCTCGGTGGGGCCGTTCGCGGGGTTTTGCGGGAACGCGCTGCCGCCCACCACGAACAGGTTCGAGACGTCCCACGACTGCAGGTATTTGTTGACGGCGCTGGTCGACGGATCGCTGCCCATCACGGCGCCCCCGACATTGTGCGTGCTCTGGTATCCCGTGATGCCGAAATGCGTGCCCTTGTTCTTGCCGCCCAGAGCTGAACCGTTGAGCGCCCGGCCGATCTCGGTGCAGCGCTCGGTCATGTACGTCATCATGCGCAAGTCGTTGTCGTTCCAGTCGAACGTCATGCGCAGCAGCGGCAGGCCGTAGGCGTCTTTGTAGGTCGGATCCAGGTCGAGATAGTTGTGCCGATAGCTGAGACACGATGCGTGAATGGTGATCGACATGGTCCGGCGATAGTGACGGGCGACGGCTTTCTTCCATTCGCCGCCCCAGCGCGGCGTGCCGGGCGGCACGTTCTTGCCCTTGATCGGGGTCGCGCCGCTCGTCGAGGTGTTCATATAGGCGCCCCCGATAAAGCCGAGCGGGCCGCGGTCGATCAGGTCACCGTTGAATTCGTCGATCGAGGTGTTGACCTGGCCGCCGCCGATGAACGGGTTGAACTCGCGATCGTCGAAGAACACCTGCACCGAGCCGCCTTGCTGGTACGAGTAGTTGCGGCCGACCACCCCTTGGCCGGTGAGCGGGTCATAGGGCGTGCCGATGCCCGACAGCAGCAATAGCCGCACGTTGCTGAAGCAATAGGCGCCCAGAACCACGATGCCGGCCGGCTGCTCGACCTCGTTGCCGCGTGCGTCGATATAGGTGACGCCGGTGGCCTTCTTGCCGGTCGAATCCGTGTTGACGCGCACCACGTTGCATAGCGGGCGCAACTCGAAGGTCGGCTGCCGGGCGAGCGCGGGGTGCACCGAGGTCAGGGGATTGGCCTTGGCGCCTTGCGAGCAGACATGGCTCGAGCAGAAGCCGCCGAGCGCGCATTCGAGCATCTGCACGCGGTAGAGGTTGCGGTAGTCCTGGGTCATCGCCGCGGTCGGGCCCTGAAACGGCACGTAACCCAGCGAGGTCGCCGCCTCGGCGAACAGGGCGCCCTGATACGTGCGCCGCGTCGGCGGGTTCGGATACTCGCGCGAGCGCGGCCCTTCGTGAGGGTTGCCGCCGGCCTGAATCTCGCCCTCCAGGTTGCCGGCCTTGCCGCCGACCCCGAAGATTTCCTCGAACTGGTCGTAGTAGGGCTCGACGTCGTCCCAGGTGACGCCCCAGTCCTGCAGATTGCAGTCCTCAGGGATGAAGGAGGCGCCATAGCGCTCCTCGATGCGCGAGCGCATCTCGAAATCATGCGGCAGAAAGCGGCGCGCGTTGCCGCCCCAGTGTGCCGACGTGCCGCCCACCATCTCGCCCGGCTTGAACGCGCCCATCTCGCGCATCGGCAGCGCCGTCTGCGCGTTGTTGTTGCGAAACGTAAGGGTGTCGCGCGCCAGGTTCTGGAAGATGTCGCTATGACGATCGAACTTCAGTTCGTCGTACACGTTGGGTTTCTGAAAATCGGTGTCGATATCGAACTGCTTGCCGCGCTCCAGGCACACGACGCTCAACCCGGCGCTGGCCAGTTCCATGGACATGATCGAGCCCACGACGCCGCTGCCCACGACGACGACATCGACGGATTTCAATTTCGTGGCCGACATCTCAGCATTCCCCGTTGCTGTTGCGCGTGATGATGACGTGCTTCGGAAAGCCCTCCGCATCGACCGGCACCTTACCGGTCTGGATGTCGAGCACGCTGACGGGTTCGGCGTGGTACGGCTCGCGGCTGGTGAGCAGCTCGCGGTATTGGCCGCTGGGCACGCCGGGGAAGCCGAGCAGCTTCCAGCCCACTTTGTCGCGGTTGCCGCCGTAGAGCGGATCGGCGAAATACCCCTCTTCGGTGCTGCGCCACAGCATGTCGAAAAAGAATTTCGATGACAGCGACGGCAGCGCGATCTCGTCCTTCTCTAGCTGTTCGAGAAGGTGCAATTGCCTGTCGCTCGCAAGCTGCGCGAAGGGCCGGTCGAACTCGGCTTTGCAGTGCTGGTTGATCTCGCGAATCGCGATGCGATAGACCTCTTGCGGCGTGAAGCGCGATTGGTAGCCCTGCTGCGGCGTGCCCTCCAGCCATGGGCCGCCGCGATATTGGCGGCCGTGTACGCCCCAGGTGCTGGCCAATGCCCGGTCGATATAGACCACCACACCCGCATCGCGAGCCCCGGGGCCCAGCTCATCGGTGGGAATCAGATGCTCGACGGCGGCCTCAAGAAAGGCAATCTCGGGCTCCAGCAAATAGAGATAGGAAGCCCCGATCGGGTTGTCGCTCAAGGTCATCTCCTCAATTCCGCACTTCGGGCATTGTCAAGTTAACCGGAAACGGGACGAATTCAGACGGCGTATCGGGTGATGCTGTTGCCTGATGAACGCAGGTCTCCGGTCGCCAGATACGGAACGCGTCGGCTCGCGCCCGTCAGCCGAGGTCGTGCGCGGCCCCGGAGCTACCTGTCCGCTTGGGGCCAAATCCTGCTCTATGGTGCTGATCGCTGGGATTGGCCGCTCTGCGTCCGAATCAGAAAATTCAAACTGAAGCGCTGCCGGGCCTTGACGGCCGAGGAATGTTCCCTATTTGTTCGATATGATCGCCGTGATCCGATTGATCTCGCGTTGGCTTTGGCATCTGGCGATGCCACAACGGAAACGCAAATCGCCACCCCCTGTTATCGGCGTCGATAACAGGCGGATATCAGGCGGTGAGCCGCCTGATAAAAGCTTCGTCTCGGAAACCGGCGAACTACACCCCCAGCAGCTCGACATCGAAGATCAGCGTCGCGTTGGGCGGGATGACGCCGCCGGCGCCGCGCGCGCCGTAGCCCAGTTCCGACGGGATGACGAGCGTGCGCTTGCCGCCGACCTTCATCCCGGCGACGCCTTCGTCCCAGCCCTTGATCACCATCCCGGCGCCGAGCCGGAAGCCGAACGGCTGCCCGCGATCCAGGGAGCTGTCGAATTTCTTGCCCTTGTCGCCGCTCGGCTCCTGCAGCCAGCCGGTATAGTGCACCGACACGTTGTTGCCGGCGACCGCCTCGCCGCCGGTGCCGATCTCGGTGTCGCGATAGATGAGGCCGCTGGATGTCGTGGGCATGGCGCTATCTCCAATAGGTCACAACGGGCCGGTGCTGTGCTACAAACACCGCATCAGGCAATCGGGTATCATGTCATGCAGAGTTCCATCCTCGCCGAGACCATCGCCGCCGTCACCGAGATTCTCGGTCCTGAGCTCGACGACATCGCCGTCGAACGCGCGGTAATCGGGCTGTTCTTCACCGGCGTCAAGCTCTCGACCGGTCATGCCGGCGCCTGCGCGACGCCGATCAAGACCATCCCCGAGGCGGTGTGCTGCCCGTCCTCGGCGATGGCGATGCCGTTCCCCGGCAAGATGAAGGGTAAGCCGGCGCGCGATGCGATGAAGGAAGCCTTTTCCGATCACGGCATCCGCCGCGGCGTCGGCATCGCCACGGTCAACGCGCTTGCCGAATTGTGCTGGGAGCGCCGGCCCAATCCCGCAGCCGAGCTGTTGCGCGGCGTCGATGCGTTCGACGCCAATGTCTTCCGGCCGGGCGACCAGACCGTGGTGGTCGGCGCGTTCGTGCCGTTCTTGAAGGAGCTGAAGCGCCGGCAATTGCCGTTCCTGGTGCTGGAGAAAGATCCCGACACGCTGAAGGCGTCGGAGATGCCGTTCTACCGCCCGGCCGAGATGGCGCGCGAGGTGGTGCCGCGGGCCGACGTGCTGCTGATGACCGGCACGACCTTGCTCAACGACACGCTCGAAGACCTGCTGTCCTGGGCGAAGCCCGAGGCGCGGGTGACGGTGGTCGGCCCGACCGTCGGCCTCCTGCCCGACGCCTTCCTCGCGCGCGGCGCGGACTACCTCGGCGGGGTCAAAATCACTCGACCCGATGAGTTCCTCGACCTCCTGGCCGAGGGCGGCTCGGGCTATCATTTCTTCGGCCGCGTCGCGGAAAAAGTCGTGCTGGCGCGCCGCGCCATGAGCGAGGCAAAGGCGGCGTAAATTCTCTCGTCGCCCCCGCGCAAGCGAGGGCCCAGGGCAACCGTTTCATCGCTTGCCGCTGGATTCCCGCTTGCGCGGGAAAAACGAGGGGTAAGGATGGGAGGAAACAATGGCGGCGGTTCGGCTCGGCGGTGGCGAGTACATTTTCGAGGTCGACGAAGACTGGGCGAAAATCCCCGACGACATCGTGCTCGGCGACTGTGCCGCGGTCGGCGTCGACGCACATGACAATGTCTACGCCTTCAATCGCGGCGACCACCCGGTCGCGGTGTTCGACAAGGATGGCAACCTCTTGCGCACCTGGGGCGAGGGAATGTTCCCGCGGCCGCACGGCGTCCATGTCGCGCCCGACGATACGATCTGGCTGACCGACGACGCCGACCACACCGTCCGCCACTGCACGCTCGACGGCAAGGTGCTGCTGACGCTGGGCGTGCCGGGCAAACCGTCGCCTTATATGTCGGGCGAGCCGTTCCACCGCTGCACCCACACCTGCCTTTCGCCGCGGGGCGATTTCCTCTACATCTCCGACGGCTACGGCAACGCGCGCATCCACAAATACACGCCCGGCGGCAAGCTGTTGTCGTCATGGGGCGAGCCGGGGACCGATCCCGGCCAGTTCAACATCCCGCACAATATCTGCTGCGACCCCGACGGCTGGCTCTATGTCGCCGACCGCGAAAACCACCGCGTCCAGATCTTCAACGGCGACGGCAAATGGGAAACGCAGTGGAATTATTTGCACCGGCCGAACGGCATGTGCCTGGGGCATGGCGCCAGCCCGCTTTGTTACATCGGCGAAGGCGGCCCGGCAGGCGAGATCAACCGGTTGTGGCCGAATATCGGCCCGCGCGTCAGCATCCACACGACCAAGAACCATGAGGTCATGGCGCGGCTCGGCAAGACGCCGGGCGGCATGTTCGCCGGCGGCTTCACCTCGCCGCACGGCATCGCCGTCGACAGCCAAGGCAACATCTATGTCGGTGAGCTGTCGGGCCGCTCGTGGTCGCGCTTCTCGTCGGGCGACGCGCCCAAAAAGCGCCGGGTGATCCACAAGCTCATCAAGGTAACCGCGTGAGCGGTCATCTCGACTGCGACAATTAGCCCAATTGACAGAAAAACCGGCTTACATCAGGTTGGAGAGCATAGCTGCAACGAAACCGGTACAGACCTCACACATATCGTGAACGGTCGGGTTTTCCGCTTCCCAAATCCCTTTGCCGTCGTCAGCGTGATCTCCCTGAGTAGCGAGGAGGCCATGGCCTACGACGTGACGCCCCCGGAAAAACGTCCCGAGCCGGGGTTCTTCTATCACTACAAGCATGACCCGAATGGGCCGGTGAACAACTACGCCTATTACATCTATGGGATCGGACATCACACCGAAGACGATTGCCGTCCCGATGATGCATTCATGCAGGTCTACCGGCCATTATACGAGGCCGCGTATGCCTATCGGCATGGCGGCATGTTTGACCTGCGGCCGCTCTACATGTTCTACAAGCCGGCCAAGCTCAGCAGCGGCCATGAGGTGCCACGGTTTACGAGGATCACTGACCCCGAAGTGATTGCCGAGCTACAGGCGATTAAGGCCCGTCTATATCCCGACCTATAGATGCCCAGAATGTGCATCCTGGGCCAGGCTTGATTGGCAAATTCTCTCTCCGCCGCTAGAGGCGCGTCACCTCAATATTCCCAAACCCGTCGAGCCGTCCCGTCCAGCCGGGCGGGATGACGCAGGTCGCGTCGTATTCCTCGACGATGCAGGGGCCGGTATGCGGCTTCTTGAGGGCACTGCGGTTGACCACCCGCGCTTCTTGCCAACCTTCGCGCGGCCCGAAATAGGCGCGGCGGGTCGGCGAGGCGATCGCGACATCGGGGGCGAGACTCGCCGCAGCGGCCGACGCACTGCGCGCCCGGTCGGGGATGCCGCGGCCGATCACTTCGAGGCTCACCAGCTCCACAGGCTCGTCGACCCCGGCGCGGTGGCCATAGGTGCGCTCGTGCTCAACACCGAAGGCTTCCTCGATTGCCGCCAGCGCCGCCCGGTCGAGCGCGCCCGTCCCCACCGGCACGCGCAGCTCGAACGATTGCCCCTGATAGTGCAGGCTCGCGAAGCGGCGGATCTCGATCGCCGCATCGGCGAACCCATCTTCGCCGAGCCGGGCGCGCGCGTCGGATTCGAGCCCGGCGAGCACGGCTTGCAAGTCGGCCGGGTCGGCGCCACGCAGCAGCAGCTTCCGGGTGCGCGTGAAGTAGTACTCGACCTCGGCATAGAGCAGCCCGAACGACGAGAACACCCCGGCCGAGGGCGGGATCAGCACGCGGCCAATGCCGATCTCCTGCGCCATACCGGCCGCGAAGATGGCGCCGTTGCCGCCGAACGCCACCAGCGCGTATTCGCGCGGGTCGCGGCCACGCTCGCTCGACACCGCCTTGATCGCGCGGATCATGTTGGACGCGGCGATGAGATGCGCGCCATGCGCCGCCGCTTCAAGGCTCATGCCCAGCGGTGTCGCGATCTTGTCCGCCAGCACCGCCCGCGCCTTGTCGATGTTGAGCTTTAACGCGCCGCCGACCAGATGGCCGGGGTTGAGATAGCCGAGCGCCAGATTGGCGTCGGTGACGGTCGGCCCGGTGCCGCCCTGGTCGTAGGCGACCGGGCCGGGCGAGGCGCCGGCGCTCATCGGCCCGACTTGCAAGGCCCTGCCG
Organism: uncultured Alphaproteobacteria bacterium; assembly: GCA_963712835.1. Taxonomy (GTDB): domain Bacteria; phylum Pseudomonadota; class Alphaproteobacteria; order ATCC43930; family CGMCC-115725; genus DATARH01. The sequence goes on from CAVQJJ010000011.1 coordinate 373,466, forward strand.
GCGTCGATCCACAGGATCGACCCGCCGCCTGCGCCGATCTCGGCGAGGTCGATCGCGGGGACTTTCAGCGTGTAGCCGGCGCCCGACAGCAGCCGCGAGCCGAGCACGATGCCGGCGCCGACCTGGTACTCCGCGGCGCGCGTCACCTCACCGTTCTCGATCAGCGAGGCCTTGGCGGTAGTGCCGCCCATGTCGAACGAGATCGCGTTCTTGACGCCGATCCGCCGCATCAGCGCCTGTACGCCGACCACCCCAGCCGCCGGCCCCGACTCGATGATGTGCATCGGCGTCACCGCGGCCGCCTTGGCGGTGGTGAGCCCGCCATTCGACTGCATCAGCAGCGGCGACACTTCGATGCCGATGCGCTTGGTCTCGGCGATGAGGCGGTTGAGGTAGCGCTCGACGACCGGGCGGACATAGGCGTTGATGACCGTGGTCGACGAGCGTTCGTATTCGTTGATGACCGGCAGCACCTCAGCGCTGATGCACAAGGTCGTCGCCGGCGCTAGGCGGGCGACGATCTCCTTCACCCGCTTCTCGTGCGCCGGGTTGAGATACGAGTGCAGCAGGCAAACCGCGATCGCCTCGACGCCTTCATCGACAAGGAAACGCGCCGCGCGCTCGACACTCGCCTCGTTCAGCGGCTTGTCGATGCCGCCTCGCGCGTTGATCCGCTCGTCAACCTCGACCCGCAGCCGCCGCGCGACCAGCGGCGGCGGCTTGGTCCAGCTCATGTCGTAGAGCCGCGGCATGCGGAGGTTGCGGATTTCCAGTACGTCGCGAAATCCGCGCGTGGTGATCAGCCCGGTCTTGGCGCCCTTGTGCTCGAGGATCGCGTTGGAGGCCACTGTGGTGCCGTGCAGCAGCTCGACGATCCGCCCGCCGCCGATCTCCGCCAGCAGCTCGGAGAGCCCGTCGACGATGGCACGAGCATAATCGTCGACGGTCGACGAGACCTTCTTGGTATGGCGCTCGCCGTCGTCGCCCAAGAGCACGATGTCGGTAAAAGTGCCGCCGATATCGACCCCGGCGCGGAAGGATTTCATGGCGATGACGATCCAAGCCTCTCTCCCGCAGTGCGGGAGAGGGTGGTCGCGTGCATGGCACGCGACCGGGTGAGGGCCGACGCCGGCGGTTCTGTCAGTGCCTGAAAGATCGCCTCGATCACTGGGGTGATATTCGCGAGGACGTCGTTGTTCCAGAAGCGCAGCACGCGCCAGCCTTTTCTTTCCAGGATGGCAGTGCGTATTTCGTCGGCGCGGTTGTCGGCGTGCTGACTGCCATCTGCCTCCACCACGAGTTTGTGCTTTGTACTAGCGAAATCGACAATACAATTGCCGATGGGGTACTGACGCCGAAACCGATATCCAGCAAGGCGCCGATCGCGCAATGCAGACCACAGACGCCGCTCCGCTTCCGTGGCTTCGCGCCGCAAACGGCGCGCGTTGTCGTTTGTCACTGCCGACCCTCACCCGTCTCCGGCCATGCCCGGAGCCACCCTCTCCCGCACTGCGGGAGAGGGGCCAAAAGAAAGCTATTTCGCCGCTATGCCCCAGCTGTAGACCGGCGCCTCGGCCCAGTTGCGGGCGGTGCGCATCTGGCGGCGCAGCGCGGTCGTGGCGGCCGCTTCGACCGCGTCGCCGGCGATGACCACGCCGTAATCATCGCGCGCGCCCGCCAGACTGACGAATCCGTTCATCACGTCTTGCAGCACCAGCGCCGGGTCGCGCTCCAGCGGGTCGCCCCAGCCGCCGGCGCCGGCGACTTCGTGGCGGAAGAGGTCGCCCTTTTTCATGTTCATCGTCAGCTTTGACGGCAACGGCGCCGGTTTGCGGTCGGGGTTGAGGTAGTTCATCGACGGCTTGCCCGGCCCGCCACCGTAGAGACCGTAGGGGCGGAAATCGCGCCGGTCGGAGCGCACTTGCAGGATCGCCTCTTCCGCCAGAAGCTTGTATTCGCGGCGGAACGGCGCGCCGCCGCGCCACTTGCCCGGCCCCATCGCGTCCTGGATGAACTCGTAGGCGGTGATCTGCAGCGGCTGTTCGGTTTCTGTCACCTCGACCGGCTGCGAGGCCATGTTGGCGTAGATGTTGGAGTTGCCGTCCAGCCCGTCGGCATAGGGCCGCGCGCCCCACGCGCAGCAGGTGAAATCGACATAAATGAAGGGCTTGCGTTCGCCGTCCCAGCCGCCGATCGAAACGCCGGTATTGCCGCCGTCCGAGGCGGCGAACACCCGGTCGGGCAACATCTTGGCCAGCGCGCCGAACATGCAATCGACCATGCGAAAGCCGGTGAGGCCGCGCGCCGCGCAGGCGCCCGGCAGCTCCATATTGGCGATTGTGCCTTTCGGTGCCTCGACGGTGATCGCGCGGAACACACCCTCATTGGTCGGGATGTTCTGCGGCAGGATTGAACGGATGCCGCAATAGCTCGCCGATTTCGTATAGGACAGCGTGTTGTTGATCGCGCCCTTGACTTGGCGAGCCGTGCCGGTCCAGTCGGCTTTGATCGTGTCGCCGGTCTTGGTCAGCGTCACTTTGAGCGGGATCGGCACGCCGACATCGATCCCGTCATCGTCGATATGGTCGAGGAAATCGTAGACCCCGTCGGGCAGCTCCTTGAGCGCGGCGCGGGTCATGCGCTCGGCGTAATCGACGAGCTCGGTCATGTAGTCCTGGAGCTTGGCGTTGCCGTAGCGCGCCGCCATCTCAATGAGCGCTTCCTCGGCGATGTGGCAGGCGGCAAGCTGCGCGCGCAGATCGCCGAACACTTTCACGGGCACGCGCACATTGGTCTCGATCAGCGCGAACAGCGTCTCGTTGCGCTGGCCGCGCTCATAGAGCTTCAGCGGCGGGATGCGCAGCCCTTCCTGATAGATCTCGGTCGAGTTGCTGGCGTTGGAGCCCGGCACCCGACCGCCGACATCGGTGTGGTGGCACACCGCGCAGGCCCAGGCGATGCGCCGCTCATCCACTCCCTCCCCGTCGATGAGGGAGGTCCGGGGTGGGGGTGAATTCGCCGCTGGCACTGGCGTCGGCCGATGGGCTCGATCACCCCCTCCCAACCCTCCCCCATCGAGGGGGAGGGCATTTGCGAAGATCGGCTTGAAGACGAACACGTCGGGCAGATGCATCCCGCCCTTGAACGGGTCGTTGAAGATGAAGACGTCGCCGGGATGGACGTCATCGCCAAAGGTCTCCAGAACCGAAGCCATCGCGGTCGGCATCGAGCCAAGATGGCCGGGCAAGGTCAGTCCTTGCGCGACGAGCACCCCGGCGCCGTCGAACATCGCGGTCGAATAGTCCATGTTGTCCTTGAGCACGCCCGAATACGTCGTGCGAAACACGGTCAGCGCCATCTCGTCGGCGACGCCGAACAGCGCGTTCTTGAACAATTCGAACTCGATAGGGTCGCTGATCATCCCGCGTCGCCTCCTGGCTCGCGGGCGATTGCAACGCAGGTGTCGGCGACGATCAAGAGGGCGCGGCTTACGAGCGCTCGATTTCCTCGACGACCGGCCAGAATTCCTGGAACACGGAAGCGCGGCGTTCGCGCTCGGCATCCCCCGCCGGTCTTGCGTCGGGGTGAAAGCGCTTGCTGAATTCGAGCTTGAGGCGCCGGAATTTGGCGTCGCTGCCGGGAGCGACGCCGGAGTCGAGCCGCGTCTGCAGAAGCGCCAGCTCGGCCTGCAGCGCGGCGATCATCTCCGCGTCTTGCCGCTGCCGGGCGACGAATTGGCGGAGCACGGCGTTCGACGGTCCCTGCGGCTGGGGCGCCGGAGCCGTCTTGGCGCGCCGTTCGAGCAGCGCGATGCGCGTTCCCATCGTGACCATCGCGCCACGGGTCACCAGCCATTCGGCGAGGACGCCGCGCTGCGCGTAACTGAGCTCGACGAGAACCCTATCGCGGCTGAGCGTGGCGACGACCTCGTCCGGCTGGAGCATATCGCCGGGCATTTTTTGCCATTCCAGGACCCAGGACGGCTCGTGCGCCGACGGTTTGCCGAGACAGCGCTGCAGGCGCCGCCGCTCGCCCGGCTCGCAGGCGTTGAGCAGGCGGTCGCGGTCGGGCGCCACCAGCGCCAGGCTGCGCGAGGGGCAGCGCACCGTCAGTTCGTGCCGGTGAAAAAACATCCTCGCGTCTGCCGCACCCGTATTCGCTGGTGCCAGCATCGCGCCTAGGGTTTAAAAATTCCTAACAGCCGCGTCACGGCTACATCTCAAGGGAGCCCCGCCATGCCCGACCTGCCTCGCCTCAACCCCGCGATCCGCGCGCTCGAAAGCGGCAAGCCGGCCTTCGTCACCTTCTCACCGGCAGAGATCGGCGCGGCGCAATCGATCAGCGCCGCCGCCTATGACGGCGTCGTTTTCGAAATGGAACACAACCCCTACGACATCCGCCAGCTGCGCGACTGCATGCAATACATGCTCGACCGCGCGCAGATCCTCAAATCCGGCACGCTGGCGCCCGCGGTGGCGCCGATGGTGCGCATCCCGCCCAATGGCGGCGAGATGAACCAGTTCATCGCCAAGCAGGTGCTCGACATCGGCGTCTACGGCATCGTCTGGCCGCATGTCTCGACCGTCGACGAGGCGCGCAACGCGGTGCAGGCCTGCCGCTATCCACGGCCGCGCGAGGCGAAATATTACGAGCCGGGCGGCCAGCGCGGCGACGCGCCGCGCACCGCCGCGCGCTATTGGGGCATCGACCAGCAGACCTATTACAAGCGCGCCGACACCTGGCCGCTCAATCCCGAAGGCGAGGTGCTGGTCGTCATCATGTGCGAGGAGAAGCGGGCGATCCGCAACCTGCCGCAAATGCTCAAGGAGGTGCCGGGCATCGGCGTCGTGCTGGTCGGCGAGGGCGACCTGTCGCAAGACATGGGCTTCCCGCGCCAGTACGAGCACCCTGAGGTCGCCGCGGCGATCGACGAAATCCTGGCGGTCTGCAAGGACCGCAACATCCCCTGCGGCCACCCACATGTCGACGCCAACAATGTCGAGAAATTGGTCGAGAAAGGCTTCCGCTGGCTGATGCCGGCGCCGACGCAGTCCTTCGCGGCGCTGCAGAAGGGGCTTGCCGCTTGCGGACGGAAATGAACTAACCCCATCAAAAGTCACGGAGTTACCGCCTTAGGCCGAACCTTTGAGCCTTGTCCTAGAGCGTTCGAACAGGGCGCGGATACCTTGTAGCGACCTCCGCAACCAATCCGGGATTCCAGCTTCACGCGCCAGGGCAAGCTCCCCGCCTTCGCGTCTTTTGGTGATTTCCTCGTTAGACCAAAATGATGGCGCGAGCGTCAGCATCTTTTTCACTTCCTCGCGGACACCGACGCCACGCTGCGCAGGAAGTCTATGCGCAAAGGCAAGCTGGCGCCTTATGCAAGCGCTTTCAATGCGATACCGTAGCTCTTCCGGATAGCCGATACCGCGATGCCACAACCTTGCATGTGTCGCCTCGTGAACGATCGAGGATGCAATTGCATCAATCGATGATGTTTTGACAAACCGTAAGTCGAGATTACATCTCTTTAAAGCAAGGTTAAAACTTGCTCTAGACGAAGGAAGTGGAGCGATCCAAATTCGTTCCACATCCAGGGGAATCCGGCGATACCTCAGTGGATCGTATTGTTTGATCAGGTCAAGGGCTTCCTCGATCCGGCAGAGAAGATGTTTGTCGCTTCTATCGCCGCAGACCCCCAGCCATAGACCCTCGATGCGCTTGTGAGGACACAAACGCATGACCAATCGTTCGACCAACAAAAGTATGTTCAAGGCAGTCAGCCTCCAAACGCCGGATATGCCCTAACACTGCTTAGCAACAGATGAACGACGCTGGTGCGGAGGGCGGGGCTAAGGTCTTGCCACCCGCCGCCTGCTGCGATGTAGTGCGCCGAGACGGCAATCCCCCTACGGAGGAACACCATGGACGCAGACGCCAAGAAGACCGCGCTTCGCATGATACCCTACGGCATCTACGTGCTGACCGCCGATGACGGCAAGGGCAATGTCGCCGGCGCGACGGTCAACTGGGTGACGCAGACCGCGTTTGCCCCGCCGCTCGTGGTGGTCGGGGTCAAGACCGACAGCCACGCCTATTCGATCATCCAGGGGACCAAGAGCTTTACGCTCAACATGCTCGGCAAGGAGCACAAGGGGCTCGCCTTCACCTTCTTCAAGCCCGCGGCGCTCGAAGGCGGCAAGCTTTCCGGCCAGGCGATCCACAAGGGCGCCAATGGCGCGCCGATCCTCGACGCGGCGCTCGCCGCGGTCGAATGCAAGGTGTCGACCATCGTCGAGCAGGGCGACCACCACATCGTCGTCGCCGAAGTCGTCGAGGCGCATGTGCCGAACCCGATCTCGGGCCGGCTCGACAGCGCGATCCTCGAGATGCGCGACCTCGGCGACAACGTCTATTACGGCGGCTGAGGCCTAATTCCGGCGCGGGCCGCTCTCGCCGGCGGCCCGCCTGCCGGCGCCCGGGCCGTTTGCGCTACGGATGCAGACCCACGCCAAGTCGAGAGCCGCCGCGGCGCGCCGACGGAACCCGACGCCACCGCTCAGCGCCCAGCCGCCGGATGGCGGCACCGCGCGCCTCTTTCACCTGATCGCGCGCGGCACCGCGGATCAGGTGCTGGCCATCGGTTTGCGGCGGCGATGGTTCACCGACCTGTACCACCGCACACTGACGATATCTTGGCCGGGGTTTTTTGCGCTCGGCGCCAGTGTCTATGTGCTCGCGAACGTACTTTTCGCGGGTCTCTATTTGTTGCAACCGGGTTCCGTCATCAACGCGCATCCCGGCTCGTTCACCGACGCGTTCTTCTTCAGCGTGCAGACGATGGCGACGATCGGCTATGGCGTGATGTCGCCGGCGACGATCTACGCCAACCTGCTGATGACCGTGGAAACCGCCGTTGGGCTGATGTTCGTCGCGTTGACGACGGGGCTCGTCTTCGCGCGCTTCTCGCGGCCAACGGCAAGGGTCTTGTTCAGCCGAGTCGCCGTCATCGGCCCGCATAACGGCAAGCCGACCCTGTTCGTCCGCCTCGCAAACCAGCGGCGCAACCAGATGCTCGCGGCCGAAGTGGCGATGACGCTGGTGCGCGACGAACTCACCGATGAAGGATTGCTGCAACGGCGCTTCTATGATTTGAAGCTGGTGCGCGACCACTCGCCGATCTTCGCGATGACCTTTACCGTGATGCACGAGATCGACGTCGACAGCCCGCTGCATGGCGGCAGCCCGGACCGGCTCGCCCAGTTCAACGCCGAGCTCGTGGTCACGACGAGCGGCATCGACGAGACGCTGGTGCAACCGGTGCATGCGCGCACCTCGTACCTGCCGCACGAGATCCTCTGGGACCACCGTTTCGTCGATGTCATCGGCTACACCGAGGACGGTCGCCGCGCCATCGATTACCGGCGTTTTCATGATACTGTGAACCTTAGCCCTTCCGCCTGATCGGAGGATCGCCCGTATGGATACGCACGCTCTCGCCTGGCCGAAGGAAGGCAATGCGCGCATCCCCTATCGTGTATTCTCCGATCCTGACGTCTACCGCGCCGAGCTCGACCGTTTGTTTCTCGGTCCGACTTGGCAGTTTCTGGCGATGGCCAACGAGCTGCCCAAGCCCGGCGACTACAAGACCACGTTTCTCGGCGAGACGCCGATTGTCGTCACCCGCGGCGAGGACGGCGAAATCCACGCCATGGTCAATCGCTGCGCGCATCGCGGCAACCTCGTCTGTTTGAAGCGCCAGGGCCACACCGACGATGGACTGACCTGCGTCTACCACTCGTGGAATTACGACCTCACGGGCAATCTGAAGAGCGTCGCCTTCCGCCGCGGCATCGGCGGCAAGGGTGGCATGCCTGACAGTTTCAAGCTCGAAGACCACGGCATGCGCAGGCTGCGCACCGACCATTTCGCTGGGCTGGTGTTCGGCACGCTCTCCGAAAACGCGGCGCCGTTTGCCGAGTATATCGGCAACGAGATCGGCGGCCGGCTCGGCCGGGTGATGCGGGCGACGCCGAAAATCCTCGGCACCACCTCGCAAATCCTCCACAACAACTGGAAGCTCTACGTCGAGAACGTCAAGGACACCTATCACGCGACCCTGCTGCACACGTTCTTCACGACGTTCCGCGTCAGCCGGCTGACCGCCGGCGGCGGGGTCGCGGTCAGCGAAGGCGGCGGCAACCATACCAGCTACACGCGCGGCAAGACGGAAACGCTGGGCGCCGCGCAGAGCGACAAGCTTTACGCCAGCATCCAGTCGATGCGCGACGGGCTCAGCCTCGCCGACCCACGCCTCTTGGAATCGACCGAAGAGTTCGGCGACGACATCACCGTGCAAATTTTGAGCGTCTTTCCCAATTTCGTCGTGCAGCAGATCCACAATTCGGTGGCACTCCGCTTGGTCCTGCCCAAGGGGCCGACCGAGACCGAGCTGCAATGGATCTATCTCGGCTTCGAGGACGATGATGCGGCGATGACCGAGCGGCGCCTGTTGCAGAGCAACCTCGTCGGCCCGGCGGGGTACGTGTCGATGGAAGACGGCGCGGTCGGCAATTTCGTGCAGCGCGCGATCGTCGGCTCGGAAGACGAGCATTCGGTGATCGAGATGGGCGGGTTCGACCACCGCTCGGACAACACCCGCACCACCGAGGCCTCGATCCGCGGCTTCTGGCACGCCTATCGCCCGCTGATGGGATATTGAGCGGGATGACCCCGGCGGAGGTCGCGCGCCGGCTCGAGCTCGACGCGCTCTATGCCGACTACGCGCATTGCCTCGACAACGACGCGCTTGAGGAGTGGCCGGACTTCTTCACCGACGATTGCCGCTATCGCATCACCTCGGCCGAGAATTTCGAGGCCGGGCTGCCGCTGGGCGTCGTTTACGCCACCTCGAAAGCGATGCTGGTCGACCGCGTGATGGCGCTGCGCAAGGCCAACATCTACGAGCCGCAGCGCTATCGCCATATGATCGGCGCGATCAAGATCGGCGCCGAGGACGCGGGCGGGCTGCCGGTCGTCGCCAACCTCATCGTCGTGCGCATCATGCAGGACGGCGCGACGATGCTGTTCGCCGCCGGGCGCTATGTCGATCGGCTGGTCCGCCGGCGCGGCGGCTGGAAGTTCGCGGCGAAGGAAGTCGTGCTCGACAGCCGCCAGATCGATACGTTGCTGGCGATCCCGCTCTGACCCGTCTGCGGGTAGCCACCGCGGCCGATCGCTCAAATTCACAGCGAAACCGCGAGACGGCTGCCGAACGCTTCGCTAGCCTCCGTCGTTAGTGTCCCGTAGGAAAGCGGGCCAACTCCATGAAAATCCTGGTCATCGACGATGACGTGCTGCTGCTCCGTACGATGATGCGGATTCTCGTCGCCGACGGCCACGACGTCATGACCGCGAGCGGCGGCGGCCGGGCGATGGCGCTGTACCGCGATACGAACCCCGATTTGGTGATCACCGATATCGTGATGCCTGGCCAGGAAGGGCTTGAGACGATTCTCACGCTACGGCGCGACGACAACCCGGTTAAGATCATCGCGATTTCCGGCACGGATGCGGAGATGCTCGATACGGCCCGGCTGATCGGCGCCGACGATACCCTGCAAAAGCCGTTTCGCGCGCAGGAATTGCTGAGTCGAGTACGTGCCTTGGCGGATACGCCGTTAGCGCCCTGTTAATGCCGCCCCGCTAAGCTGATCGGAACTCAGGGTACACGCCTGGCGTGCATCCACGGGTAGTACGCTAGTGGGCAGGGCGCCATGAAGATCCTGGTGATCGACGACGACGAGCATGTCCGACTCATGGTGACAAAGGCGTTGCAGCGCGGCGGCTTTGAAGTGGACACCGCCGACGACGGCCGGCGCGGCATGGATTTTGTGCGTCGGCATCGGCCGCAGCTTGTCGTCACCGATATTTTCATGCCGGAGCAGGAAGGCATCGAGACGATCCTCGAGCTCCGCCGCGATTACCCGGACATAAAAATCCTGGCGATGTCGGGTAGTGGCCCCATCGGCGGCGCGGGCCTCTTGAAGATGGCTCGACAGCTGGGCGCGGACGACGCGATCGCCAAGCCGTTTCGTCCGCGGGACTTGCTCGCGCGCGTGCGTGCGCTCACTGACGCCGGGATGGAGGACGCGCCAGCCTGATCCGGCGACGCGGTCTCCGTCTCCAGGGGATCGACAGCGGTGGCGGCGCTGCGCCACACTGGCGCTCTTATGCCAGCCAGGTTGCGTTTACCAGCAGTTGCGATCGCGGTTTTCGCCGCGGTCGTCGCGCTTGTCGGCCGCCCGGTTGAAGGTGCGTCGGGCGCGCCGGTCGTCGTCGCCTCCAAGATCGACACTGAAGGCGCGCTGCTCGGCCAGCTGATCGCCGCGACAATCGAGACGCAGGGACTTCCCGTCGAGCGCCGCATCGGGCTCGGGCCGACCAACATCGTGCGCGCCGCGATCCTCGCCGGCCAGATCGACATCTATCCCGAATACACCGGCAACGGCGCTCTGTTCTTCCATCGCGAGGGCGATCCGGCGTGGAAGGACGCGGCCAAGGGCTATGCCGAGGTGGCGGCGCTCGACAAGGCGCAGAACCATCTGATCTGGCTCGCGCCGGCGCCCGCCGACAACACCTGGGTCATCGCGATCCGCAAGGACATGGCTGGCTTCCCGCCGCATCCCTGCGTCGGGGACCTCGCCGCTTATTTGAAAGCCGGCGGCCGGTTTCGCCTTGCGGCCTCGGCCGAGTTCGTCGAGAGCCCGGCGGCGCTGCCCGCCTTCGAGGCGGCTTATGGCTTCCATCTTTCGGGCGATCAGCTCTTGACCCTGTCCGGTGGCAACACCGCGGCGACCTTGCGTGCCGCGGCCGAGGGCATCTCCGGGGTCAACGCCGCGATGGCCTATGGCACCGACGGCGCGATCGCCGCGCTGGGCCTCGAGGCGCTGTGCGACGACAAGCACGCGCAGGTCGTCTACGCGCCGGCGCCGCTGGCGCGCGAGGCGGTGCTCGACGCCAATCCAGCCATTGCCCCGGCACTCGACCGCGTGTTCGCGACCTTGACCCGCGAGGTGTTGCAGCACCTCAACGCGCGCATCGCGGTCGGCGGCGAGGACGCCAGGGCGGTCGCCGCCGACTACCTCAAATCGCGGCGGCTGACACCGTGAGCGCCGCCGAGATCGCCGCTTCGCCGCGGTTGCGCTGGGCGCCGCGCAATCAGGTGCTGCCCTGCCTCGTGGTGGCGGCAGCGATCGCCGGAATCAGCGCGGGATTTCTCGACATCGCACCCAATCGACTGGTGTCGGGAACGCCGGTTTCGCTGTGGGATGCGGCTGGTGAGCTGCCGTCCTTGGCGCTGGCGGCGGCGGGCGTGGTTCTGTTTGCGCTCGGCTACGCGGCGCCGAACCGGGCGCCGCACTACCTGGGAGCCGTGGTGTCAGCCGCCGCGCTCGCCGCCACGCTTGCCATCGCCGGCGATGGTGCCGCGACACTCGCGGCCGGCGCGCCAGCGGCAGCGGCCATCTCGCTCGGCGCTGGGTTCTGGCTGATCTTCGCCTGCGCCGCGCTGGCGCTTGTCGATTCGCTGCGGCGCGCCGAGGTCGGCGCGCCGGTTCAATTACTGGCGGCGGCGCTCGCCGCGCTCGGCTTTTGGGCAATGGCCAAGGCCGGACCGTTCGACGCGCTGGCGCTGGCGCGCGAATATGCGAGCCGTCGCGAGGCCTTTGCCGCCGCGACGCTCCGCCATATCGAGCTGGTGGTCGCGGCGATCGTCCCGGCGCTGGTCATCGGCGTGCCGCTCGGCCTTTTGGCGCTGCGCCGCAGGCGCTTCGAGGCGCCGCTCTTCGCGGCGCTGAGCCTGCTGCAGACGGTGCCATCGATCGCGCTGTTCGGGTTGCTGATCGCACCGCTCTCGGGGTTGGCGGACGCGTTTGCCGTGCTCGGCCGGCTGGGGATCGGCGGGGTCGGGCCGGCGCCGGCGATCATCGCGCTGGTGCTGTACGCGCTGCTGCCGGTGGCGCGCAGCACGCTGGCGGGGATCGGCGGCGTCTCGACCGCTTCGATCGACGCGGCGCGCGGCATGGGGATGACGCCGCGACAAATCTTCTGGCAGGTCGAGGCGCCGCTCGCCGCGCCGGTGCTGCTCGCCGGTCTGCGCATCGTCACGGTGCAGGCGATCGGGCTCGCGGTGGTGGCGGCGCTGATCGGCGCCGGCGGGCTCGGCACCTTCGTCTTCGACGGGCTCGGGCAGTACGCGACGAACCTCGTGCTGCTCGGGGCACTGCCGGCAATCGTGCTGGCCCTGGCGGCGGATTTCCTGCTGCGGCTCGCCGCAAACAGCCTGCGCGGGCGCTTCGCGCCATGACCGACCCGATGATCGAGATCGGCGGCGTCAGCAAGTCCTATGACGGCCGCTCGGTTGTCAGCGATCTTACGCTGAGCGTCCCCAACGGCGCGTTTTGCGTGCTGCTCGGGCCGTCGGGCTGCGGCAAGTCGACCATGCTGCGCATGATCAACCGGCTCGTGCCGTTCGATAGTGGCTCGATCCGCATCGGTGGCGAGGACATTGCCCGGGTCGCGCCCGAGACGTTGCGCCGGCGGATCGGCTACGCGATCCAGTCAACCGGTCTTTTCCCGCATTGGCGGGTCGACGACAACATCGCGACTGTGCCGCGCCTGTTGCAATGGCCGGCGGAACGGGTGCGCGAGCGGGTCACCCAACTGCTGACCCTGCTGCGGCTCGACCCCGAAACCTATCGTGGCAAGTACCCGCACCAGCTTTCGGGCGGTGAGCAGCAGCGCGTCGGGGTGGCGCGGGCGCTCGCCGCCGACCCCGACGTGCTGCTGATGGACGAGCCGTTCGCCGCGGTCGATCCGATCACCCGCAATTCGCTCCAGGCAGAGCTTATCCGCATCCACCGGGCGACCGGCAAGACGATCCTCTTCGTCACCCACGACATCGAGGAAGCGCTGCGCCTGGCGACGATGATTGCCATCATGGAGCACGGGCGCCTCGCGCAGGTCGGCACGCCGCTCGATATCGTCGAGCATCCGGCGAGCGATTTCGTGCGCGATTTCATCGGGGTGCAGGGGATCGGGCTGAAGCTGCTCTCGGTGCGGCGCGTCGCTGACCGGGTACGGCGCGGCGAGGTCGCCGAGGGCGAGGCGATTGCGGCGGGCGCGACGCTGGCCGACGCGCTGGCCACGATGATTGCTCGCCGCGTCGAGCGGCTTCCGGTTGAGGACGGCGAGGTGATCGGCGTGATCACCCTCGCCGACCTGGTGAGATGATATCGCCGGCTTCATATACCCATCGCTGTCCTTGCGGCTCCTCCCGGCGAAAGCCGGGACCCATCGTTCCACTTCTCGTGCGGCTGAACCATAGGCCCCGGCCTTCGCCGGGCCGGGGCTGAAAAGGCATGCGCGCCCTCTGGAAAACGCCGGCCTTGTGGGTCGGATTCCTGTTCGCCTTCCTGCTGCTCGATATGCGGGCGTTGCGGTCGCTCTTTGCCGCGACATTCCCCGCGGTGAAACCAGAAATCTTCGATCGTGCGAGTTTCGTCGAACTGTTTTTGTCGCACCTTGGGTTGGTCGCGATCTCCAGCATAGGCGCAATAATTGCCGGCGTATCGCTCGCGGTTTTCGTGACGCGATCGGCGGGACGGGATTTCCGCACCATCGCCAATATGCTGGCGACGATTGGCCAGGTGTTTCCGCCGGCGGCGGTGCTCGCGCTGGCAGTGCCGGCGCTCGGCTTCGGTCCGCGACCGACGATCGTCGCGCTATTTCTCTACGGTCTGCTGCCGATCCTCGAAAACGCCATCGCCGGCATCGAGAACGTGCCCGAAGCGATCCGCGAGGCCGGGCGCGGCATGGGGCTGTCGTCCTATCAGCTGTTGCGCGATGTCGAGTTGCCGCTCGCCGCGCCGGTCATTCTCGCCGGCATCCGGGTCTCGGTGACAATCGGCATCGGCACCGCGACGATCGGCTCGACGGTCGGCGCGCTGACCTTCGGGACGCCGATCTTCGACGGGCTCGCCGGCAACAAGCTGCCCTATGTGCTGCAGGGCGCGGTGCTGGTCGCGCTCTTCGCGATCGTCACCGACTTGATCTTTGCCGCGCTGGCGCGGCGGCTCCAGCCCCCCGGCTAGCCAAGTATCTGTCCAAGGCGGCTCTCTGCTCCGGCGTCGCGGCCAGGCCGAGTTTGCTGCGCCGCCACAATATGTCGTCGGCGGAGCGAGCCCATTCCTCGCGCATCAGCCATTCGACCTCGGCCTTGCCGAGGCCCGGCGCGAATTCGCCACCGGCGGGGGCAAGGAAATCGTCGCTGGGCAATGACGCCGCGTGCGTCCAGGGCGGCCCCGCGCCCGGCAAATGCGCCGCGAGCCGCGCCAGCGCCTGCTCGGCGAGGCGGCGATAGGTGGTGAGTTTGCCACCGAACACCGAGAGCGCCGGCGGCCCGCCTTCGTCCAGCTCGAAGACATAGTCGCGGCTCGTCGCCGCCGCGCTCCTCGACCCGTCGTCATAGAGCGGACGCAGCCCGGAATAGCGCCACACCACCTCGCTCGGCTCGGGCGCGCGCTCGAACCAGCGGCCGACCGCACGGCACAGATAGGCGATCTCTTCTTCGCTCGGCGGCTCCGCAGGCGGCTCGGCGGCGGCGATTTCGGTGGTGCCGATCAGCGTGTAGTCGCGCTCGTAGGGGATCGCGAAGACGACGCGCTTGTCGTCGTTCTGCAGCAGATAGGCATGGTCGTGCGCATAGAGGCGCGGCACCACGATGTGGCTGCCCTTGTCGAGGCGCAGCCGGGCGCGGCTGGCGAGCCCGGCGCGGCGCAGCACATCGGGCACCCACGGCCCGGCGACATTGACGAGGATGCGCGCCGCCACCTCGCGCTCGTACCCATCCGCGCCGCGCAAGGTCGCGCGCCATAGTCCGCCGTCGCGCCGCGCCGCGACAAGCTCGGTCCGGGTCAGGATTCCGGCGCCGTGCTGCGCGGCGCCGCGGGCATTGGCGATGGTGAGCCGAGCGTCGTCGACGACGCAGTCGGAATAGACAAAGCCGTTCGTCACCTCGTCGCGCAGCGGCGCGGCGAGCGGGCCGTCCCTGAGATCGACGACCGCCGAGCCCGGCAGTGACCGCGCGCCGCCAAGCCGGTCGTAGAGGAAAAGCCCGGTGCGCAGCACCCAGCGCGGCCTGAGCCCCGGCCCGTGCGGCAGCACAAAGCGCATCGGCCGCACCAGATGCGGCGCGATACGCAGCAGCACCTCGCGTTCGGCGAGCGATTCCCGCACCAGGCGGAACGCGCCATGCTCCAGATAGCGCAAGCCGCCATGGATCATCTTGCTCGACGCCGACGAGGTCGCGCTGGCGAGGTCGCCCTTGTCGCACAGCAACACCTTGAGCCCGCGTCCCGCCGCGTCGCGCGCGATGCCGACGCCGTTGATTCCTCCGCCGACAACGAGCAGATCGACGATCTCGGTCATAGGCACCAGATTTTCCGTCGGAAGCGCACTTGCCCCTCACCGTCCATCGCTACGCGATTGCCACCCTCTCCCCGTAAACGGGGCAAGGGATAATGACGCACTCCCTCTCCCCGCGAGCGGGGAGAGGGCGGGGGTGAGGGGCAGCCGCACGCATCAAGTTGGCAATCCCGGCACAAGATCGCGGCCGGTTGGGATCTTGATCGACGAGCCGGCGAAATCGTCGCCCACCGGCTGCACCGGTCCACCGAGATGTTTGGCGAAAAACGCCTCGGCGACCGCGGCAAAAGCGAGGCGATTCTCCGGCCGCACGAAGCCGTGTCCCTCATCGGCGAAGGTGATGTAGGTCACCGGCACGCCGCGCGCGGTCAATGCCTTCACCATCTGCTCCGATTCGGCGGGGACGACGCGAACATCCATCATACCCTGGGCGATGAGAATCGGCTTTGTCGCGCGTTCCAGATGGTTGATCGGCGAGCGGTCGGCGAGAAACACCTTGCCGGCCTCGGTATCGGGGTCGCCGAGCCGTCTCTTCCACACGCTGAACCACGGCGTCCAGTAAGGCGGGATCGTCCTCCAGAAGGTGAGAAGGTTCGAGACGCCGAACAGATCGACGATGCAGGTGAAACGCTCGGGCGTCTTAGTCGCCGCCATCAGCGCCGAATAGCCGCCGTAGCTGCCGCCGAAAAACCCGATCCGGTTGGGGTCGGCAATGCCTTGCGCGATCGCCCAGTCGAGCCCATCGATCAAATCGTCGTGCATCTTGCCGCCCCATTCGTGGTCGGCGGCGGTGATGAATGCCTTACCGAACCCGGTCGAGCCGCGATAGTTGATGCTCAAGACCGAGTAGCCGCGATTGGCGAGCCATTGATGCTCCGGATTGAAGCCCCATTCGTCGCGCCAATAGGGGCCGCCATGGATCACCAGGACCAGAGGCGATTTGCCCGGCCCCGCCGGTGCGGCCGGACGGGTCAGGTAGCCGTTGAGCACCAGCCCATCGCGAGCCGGGAACTTGACCGGCTCCAAGGGCCGCAATTTAACCTCGTTGAGCGCCTTGTGCTGGACATAGAGGTGCTTGACGGCGGCGCTGTCGCGGTCGATCAGCGCGTATTCGCCGCTCGCCGCGTCATGGTTGAAAAAGGCGACCATCTTGTCGGCCGGTTTGTCGATGCCGGTGATGAAGAGGTCGCCCGAATCGTAGGAGGTGAGCGCCTTTAGGTCCTTGTCGAGTTTGTCGTCGACCGGGTGCCAGCGCACCCGCGCGGCGACGGCCACCGCCCCGAGCGGCCGGCGGTGCGCGAACAGCGTGCGAACGATATCGGCCTCGTCATCGCTCGCCAGCACGCTCGTCTCTCGCGTCGTCATGTCGAGCGCGACCAACGCCGCCTTGTCGCGGCCACGCAAATCGATGAGGTAGAGCGTGTTGCCGTCCTCGCTGAAACCGAGGAGGTCGGTCGAGTCGATGTCGCCGAGCGGCACCGTCATGAACGGCGTCCAGCTCCCGTCGTCGTGGCGCTCGAACCACGCCATGCTGCCGTCGCCGCCGACCTTGCCGCCGAGCCGCAGCTGGAAGCGGCTGTCGGCGAGGAGCCCGTAGTAGTCGCGGTTCTCGTAGACGAGGTCGCTCTTGCCGGTGACGATGTTGACGCGGAACAGGTCGAAGAGGTGCTTGTCGCGCTGGTTGTGGCGCAACAGCATTTCCTCGGGAAACTTGCTGTCGGCTTCCTGGATGAAGGATTTGACGCCCTTTTCCGGCGACAGGGCGACGACGGCGCCGCTGTCGATATCGACGCTGGCGGCGCGCCAGTTCTCATCGCCGTCATGGTCGCGGAAGAAGACGATGTGACGGTTGTCGTGCGCCCAGCGATAGTCCCAGCCGATATCGCGATCGGTGGCGCGGGTCAGCGGCTTCGCATCGGTTGGCGCGTCGATCGACGTGACCCACAAATTGCGCACGCCGTCGAGCCGCGCGAGATAGGAGAGGTGCTTGCCGTCAGGGCTGATCTTGACGTTCTGATATTCCGGGTTCTCGAAAAGGACGCGCCGCGCGATCAGCTCGGACGCGCCCGCTGGCGCGTCGGCGAGCGCACGTAACGGCAGCACAGCCGGCCCGGCGCCCAAGGGCAACAAAGACACCCCAGCCTGGCGCAGAAAGGTGCGTCGGCCGACATTGGTGTCGAGCATCGCGACCCTCCCTCAGGCAAATCGCCGACAGCATAGCACCCTCGCCGATTGCGCGAACGGGGGCTTGATCATAGGTTCTGCGGCCCGACCAAGAAGGAGGCCCGACGATGCGGAAGACCGGCATATTGATGGCAGCGGCAGCGATCGCGACGCTGGCGGGCGCGGCGCCCGCTTTCGCGGGGTTTGGCGCGATCGCCTACGACCAGGCGACGGGCCGCTACGGCTTCAGCTGGAACGAGCAAACCCAGGATCGCGCCAGCGGCCTGGCGCGCAAGGATTGCGGCTCCGACAAGTGCCGGGTCATCCCGGTGCCGCCGGCGAAATGCGGCGCGCTCGCGACCACCGACAACCCCAAGGAAAGCACCGCTTGGGGCGCGTCGATCAAAGACCAGAAAGCGGCCGCCGAGCTCGGCGCGATGCAGGATTGCCAGAAGCACACCGCCGGCCAGTGCAAAATCCGCGGCAGCGAGTGCAACCGCTAGGGCGTTTCCGCGAATTAGGTGCCGATCGCGAGCGGCGCGGTGAGCTTGGTCAAGAGCGCGATCACCGAGAGCGGCGTCATCTTCCCGGTCTTGGGGTTTTCGAGGCTCGGCACGTTGCGGATTTCCATTGAAAAAGACGCGGCGTCGGCCTCGACTTCGATGCGGTGCGTGTTGCGGTCGACCGCCGGGTCGGCCCAGATGTCGATCATCGTGCGGTCGGGGCCAAGCCCCGCCATCGCCAAAGCGGCGGCCACATTGACATTGGCCGGAAACCCGCGCGCCGCCTCGCGCGCGCTGCCGCTGAACACCAGCTTGGCTTGCGTGAGGCCGGTGACGCGGATTTGATTTTCCACCAGATAGGGCGCGCCTTCGAGCCCGGCGGGAGGCTTGCGGGTGATCATCTGCACCTTCGAGATGCCGCCACCGAGCGCCGCCGCCTGCACCGCGTCGAGCGCGATAAGCGCCCCGGTTGGCACCAGGATGCGTCCGCCATGCGCGCGCGCCAGGTCGACCAGGTCGTAATTGTCGAGTAGCGCGCCACAGCTGAGCGTCACCAGCGTGCGGCCATGCGCCAAGGTCGGCTCGGCGAGATCGCGCAGATGCGCCGCCGGCGCGCATTCGACGACGATGTCCGCGTCCTTCCACAGCCGGTCGAGCGGCTGCACCGGGACTTGGGTCGTAAAGCCGGCGAGCGCCGCCTCCGCACGAGCCATATCGCGTGCCGAGACCGCGGCGAGGCTCAGCCCCGGAATGCCGTGGTCAAGCGCTTCGGCGACGACCTTGCCGATCGCCCCGAACCCGCCGATCGCCACGCGCAGGGTCATGTCTCCGCCTTTCAATGAACCCCGTTGAGGACATAGACGCGCGATGTCGCCGCGTGCTGGCGCAGCGCCGCGAGGCGTGCCTGCTCCGGCGAGTTGAACCATTGGTTCGCCGCTTCCGCGCTGGCGAACCCGATCAGCGTCACGTCGCCGTCGGGCGGGGTGCCCTCGCGCGCGTCAGGCAGCGCCCGCGCCAGGATGCGCCCGTGATAAGCCGCCAGCGCGGCCGGCTCTTGCCGGACGTATTGGATGAACGCGGGCGGGTCGGTGACATGCGTCTCCATGATGACATAGGCGCCCTGGCCGCCGGTCTGCGCCTTGAGGGCCGGGACGCCCCAAACGCCGATCGCGATGCCGGCGACGAGGGTAAGAGCAAGCGTAGCCGCGTTTTTCATCGTGGAGCCTCAATAGGATTTGGGTAAGCCGAGCACCCGCTCGCCGATATTGGACAGGATGAGCTGCGCCATGACCGGCGCGATGCGCGCGATCTGCGCCTCGCGGAAGTAGCGCTCGACGTGGAATTCCTTGGCATAACCCATGCCGCCATGGGTCAGCATCGCGGTCTCGCAAGCCTTGGCGCCGGCCTCGCCGGCGAAGTACTTGGCGGCATTGGCATAGGCGCCGACCTGGGTCGAGTCCTCGTGTGCGTCATAGGCCGCGGCGGCGCGCAGCACCAGGAGTTCGGCCGCCTCCAGCTCGACCCAGCGCTCGGCGAGCGGGTGCTGAATGCCCTGGTTCTGACCGATCGGCCGGCCGAAGACGACGCGCTCGTTGGCGTAGCGCGCGGCGCGGGCGAGCGCCACGCGGCCCAGCCCCACCGCCTCGGCGGCGATCAGGATGCGCTCCGGGTTCATCCCGTGGAGGATGTACTGGAAGCCCTTGCCTTCCTCGCCGATGCGGTCTTCGAGCGGCACTTTGAGCCCGTCGATGAACAGCATGTTCGAATCGACCGCGTGCCGGCCCATCTTGGGGATTTCGCGCACCTCGACCGCGCTGCGGTCGAGGTCGGTATAGAACAGCGTCATGCCCTGCGACGGCCGCGACGCCTCCTCATAAGGCGTGGTGCGGGTGAGGATCAGCATCTTCTCGGTGACCTGTGCGGTCGAGGTCCAGATCTTGCGGCCGGTGATGACGTAGCCGTTCCCTTCCTTGACCGCGCGCGTCTTGATATGCGTCGTATCGAGCCCGACATCGGGCTCGGTGACCGCGAAGCAGGCCTTTTGCTTGCCCTCGATCAGCGGCGGCAGCCAGCGCTCCTGCTGCTCCTTGTTGCCGAAGACGACGACCGGGTGCAGCCCGAAAATGTTCATGTGCACCGCCGAGGCGCCCGAGAACCCGGCGCCCGATTGCGCCACGGCCTGCATGACGACCGCCGCCTCGGTGATGCCGAGGCCGCTGCCGCCATATTCCTCCGGCATCGCCACGCCGAGCCAGCCGCCCTCAGCCATCGCCTGGTGGAAATCGTGCGGGAACCCGCCCTCGGTGTCCTTCTTCAGCCAATAGGCATCGTCGAAGCGGGCGCACAGCCGCGCCACCGCGTCGCGGATTTCGAGCTGTTCTTCGGTCAACGCAAAACTCATTACCGTCTCCTGAAGCGGCCCGATATCGACCGGCCGCGACCAAGGCTGATATTGTGCGGCAAAATCGTCGCCGGAGCACGTGCTTGCCGCTCGACATTGCCTTCAGCGTCTGTCCGCATGATTGCCCGAGCGCCTGCGCCCTCGAGGTCGAGCGGATCGACGGCCGTCGCATCGGCCGCATTCGCGGCGCCAAGGCGCAGGGCTACACCGACGGGGTGGTTTGCGCCAAGGTCGGCCGCTACGCCGAGCGGCAATACCATCCCGAGCGGCTTTCGGTGCCGCTGCGCCGGATCGGCGACAAGGGCGTCGGCCGCGCCGCGTTTGAACCGATCTCGTGGGACGACGCGCTCGACACCGTCGCCGAGGCCTTCATCCGCGCCGCGCAGCAATACGGCTCGGAGACGGTGTGGCCGCATTACTACTCGGGCACGATGGGTCTGGTGCAGCGCGATGGGCTGCAGCGTTTGCGCCATGCGATGCATTATTCGCGGCAGCATTCGACGATCTGCAACGCGCTGACCGATGTCGGCTGGCTGGTCGGCCACGGCCAGAAGCGCGGCGTCGACGGACGCGAGATGGCGAAATCGGACCTGATCGTCGTATGGGGCGGCAACCCGGTCTCGACCCAGGTCAACGTGATGACCCACATCGCCAAGGCGCGCAAGGAACGCGGGGCGAAACTGGTGGTGGTTGACCCCTATCGCACCGGCACGGCCGAGATCGCCGACATGCACTTGGCGCCGCTGCCCGGCACCGACGGGGCGCTGGCCTGCGCGGTGATGCACGTGATGTTCAAGGAAGGCTACGCCGACCGCGCCTATCTCGCGCGCTACAGCGACGATCCCGAGGGCCTCGAAGCGCATCTCGCAAGCCGTGACCCGGCCTGGGCGTCGGCGATCACCGGCTTGAGCGAGGAAGAGATTATCGCCTTCGCCCGGCTCTATGGGCAGACCCAGCGCGCCTATATCCGGCTCGGCTACGGCTTTTCGCGCCAGCGCAACGGCGCGGTCAACCTGTTCGCGGTGACCTGTTTGCCGATCATCGGCGGCAAGTGGCAATACGAGGGTGGCGGCGCGCTGCAATCGAACCACGGGCTGGTGCGGCTCGACCGCCGGCTGATTGAAGGCGCCGACGTCATCGATTTTTCGACCCGCATCCTCGATCAGTGCCGCATCGGCGCGATCCTCACCGGCAACAAGCCCGATTTGCGCGGCGGGCCGCCGGTGACGGCGCTGTTGATCCAGAACACCAACCCGATGGTCGTGTCGCCGGATTCGGGGCTGGTGCACAAAGGCTTCGCGCGCGACGACCTCTTCGTCTGCGTGCACGAGCAGTTCATGACCGAGACCGCCGCGATGGCCGATATCGTGCTGCCGGCGACGACGTTTCTCGAGCATGACGACATCTACACCGCCGGCGCGCACGCCTTTCTGCAGCTGCACCGCGCGGTCGTGCCGCCCTACGGCGAGTGCCGCTCGAACCATGATGTGCATTGCGGGCTGGCGGAGCGGCTGGGCGCACAGCATCGCGGCTTCAAGATGACGGCTTCCGAGATCATCGCTGAAACCTTGCGGATGAGCGGTCTGCCAAGGCCGGAAGAATTCATCGAGGGCACTTGGCTGGATTGCGACCCGCCTTTCGAGACCGCGCATTTCCTCGACGGCTTCGGCCATCTCGACAAGAAATTCCACTTCCGCGCCAACTGGGCGTCGATGAAGGGGCCGATGGGCGGGTTCGGCGTGGAGACGCTGCCCCCATTCCCCGATCACGTCGCCAATATCGACGACGGCGACCCCGCGCGGCCGTTCCGCATGGTGCCGGCGCCGTCGCGCTCGTTCCTCAATACCAGCTTTAACAACACACCGTCGGGGATCGCCCGCGAAGGCAAGCCCTCGGCGTTGGTGCACCCCGACACGCTGGCGGCGCTGGGGATCGCCGATGGCGCGCGCATCCGCATCGGCAACGACAAGGGCAGCGTCGTCGTCCGCGCCAAGGCTTTCGACGGACTGCAAAAGCGCGTGGTGATCGCCGAGGGGGTTTGGCCCAACGCGGCCTTCGAGGAAGGTATCGGCATCAATCTGTTGACCAGCGCCGACCCCGGTCCGCCGCAAGGCGGCGCGGTGTTTCACGACACGTCGGTGTGGCTGCGGCCGGCCTAGGGGCGACGATGAGCGACAAGGACCGGCTCCCCGCAAAGTCCCGATCGGCCGATGTCGATGCGTTCCTTGCCGACCTCAACCGCGCGCCGGCTGTGCGGCCTGCCGGCGGGCGCGGCCGGTTGATCTTCGCGCTCGACGCCACGGCCAGCCGCGAGCCGAGCTGGGACCGCGCCTGCCGCATCCAAGGTGAGATGTTCGAGGCGACTGCCGCGCTCGGCGGGCTCGACGTGCGGCTCGTGTTTTATCGCGGCTTCGCCGAGTGCAAGGCCAGCCGTTGGATGCAGAACGCCGCGGAGCTGCACAAGGCGATGCGCTCGGTCTCCTGCATCGGCGGCGAGACGCAGATCGAGCGGGTGCTGGAGCACGCGATCGGCGAGACCAAGAAACAGCGAGTCCATGCGCTGGTCTTTGTCGGCGACGCGATGGAGGAGGATGTTGACCGCCTGTGCCGGCTCGCCGGCGAGTTGGGGTTGCTCGGCACGCCCGTCTTCATCTTTCATGAAGGCCGCGACGCGACGGCTGCCGCGGCGTTCCGCCAGATCGCTAAATTGTCGCGCGGCGCCTATCTGAGCTTCGATCTGGCGAGCGCCGACAAGCTCAAGGAATTGCTTGCGGCCGTCGCGGTTTATGCCGCCGGGGGTTACCGCGCGCTCGCCGATCTCAGCGCGAAGAAAGGCGGCGACATCCGGCTGCTGACCGCGCAGCTTTCCGGGTAGGCATGCCGGAGCTCGCCCTTCTCGGCGGCGTTCTGATCCTCGGCGGGCTGTTGCTGCTCGTCTATCTGTTCGTCAATACCGATCCGGCGAAGCTCGCCCGCGCGCTCAAATGGATTGCGATCGGCGCCGCAGCGCTGCTCTTCCTCTATCTGCTGCTGTCCGAACGATTCGCCATTATCTGGCTGCCGTTGACTTTGGCGTTCCCGTATCTGCGGCGGCTGCGCCCGCTGTTCCGCGGGTTTCGCGGCGCGACCAGCCAGAGCCAAACCTCCAATGTCTCAACGCCTTTTCTGCGCATGAGCCTCGACCATGACACCGGCACGATGACCGGCACGGTACTAGCCGGACGCTTTGCCGGCATGCGGCTCGGGGAGTTGAAACGCGACGAGCTCATCGAACTGTTGCGTGAATGCCGCGCCGCCGATGAGGAAAGCGCGCGGCTCATCGAGGCCTATCTCGACCGGATCTATCTCAACTGGCGCGATGAGTTCGGTGGCCCGGCGGGCACGGAGTCGCCTCATGCCGCCGGCGACGATATGACCGCCGCGGAAGCCTACGACATTCTCGGTCTTGCGCCAGGCGCTGACGAGGCCCAGATCAAGGCCGCGCACCACCGGCTTATGATGCAACTCCACCCCGACCACGGCGGCACCGACTATCTCGCGACGAAGATCAACCGGGCGCGCGATGTCCTGTTGAAACATTAACGTAACCGTAGCGCGCATCATCTAATGATTGGCGTACTGGCCTGGGAAGCGTTGCGGCGGTTTTGCGTTAATAGGGAAATGTCCGTCACCGGCGATTCGCCACGACAGCAAGGGGAACCATGCACCAGCGCATTCGCAAGGCGGTCTTTCCCGTCGCCGGGCTTGGCACCCGCATCCTGCCGGCCACCAAGGCCATGCCGAAGGAAATGCTGGCCGTCGTCGATCGGCCGCTGATCCAATACGCGGTCGAGGAGGCCAAGGCCGCCGGCATCGAGGAATTTTATTTCGTCACCGGCCGCGGCAAGGGCGCCCTCGAAGACCATTTCGACGTCGCCTACGAGATGGAGGCGACCCTCAAGGAACGCGGCAAGGACCAGGTGCTGGCCGAACTGCAATCCTGGTTGCCGGAAGCGGGGCAGATCGCCTACACCCGCCAGCAGCGCCCGCTGGGCCTCGGTCACGCGGTGTGGTGCGCCCGCCATCTCGTCGGCGACGAGCCGTTCGCGGTGCTGCTGGTCGACGATCTGATGGTCTGCGACCCGCCCTGCCTCAAGCAAATGGTCGACGCATACGAGGAGACCGGCGGCAACCTCGTCGCGGTCATCGAGGTGCCGCGCGAGCAGACGAACCGCTACGGCGTGCTCGACATCGTCGAGGAGAAGGGCCAGCTGGTGCGCGCCAAGGGCGTGGTCGAGAAGCCGAACCCGGCCGAGGCGCCCTCGAACCTGACGATCATCGGGCGCTACATCATCCAGCCCGAGGTGTTCGGCCATCTCGAAAATATGACGCCGGGCAGCGGCAACGAGATCCAGCTGACCGATGAACTCGCCGCGCTGATCGCCGAGGGCCAGGATTTTCACGGCTTCCGCGCCGCCGGGCGGCGCTTCGATTGCGGCGACAAGCTCGGCTACCTGGAAGCCAATATCGTATTGGGGCTCGAGCATCCCGAGCTCGGCGACGGCGTGCGCCGTATCCTGCAGAAGTACCGGGCCAACCATCGCTGACCCATTGGGGCTGATCATGGGGCACCGTTTCAACCCGGCGATCCTGCGCGAATACGACATTCGCGGCATTGTCGGCACGACATTGTTCGCCGCCGACGCCGAGGCGCTCGGTCGCGCTTTCGCCGCGACGCTGGCGCACGCCGGCGTCCCGGGAAGAAAACATCGCGTGGCTGTCGGCTATGACGGACGGCTGACCTCGCCCGAGCTCGAAGCCGCGCTGGTCGAGGGATTGACGGTCGGCGGCGTCGATGTCGTGCGCATCGGCCGCGGGCCGACGCCGATGCTCTATTTCGCCGCTGCGACGCTCGGCGTCGATGGCGGGCTGATGGTCACCGGCTCGCACAACCCGCCCGATCATAACGGCTTCAAGATGGTGCTCGGCGGCAAGCCCTTCTATGCCGAGCAGATCCAGGAGCTCGGCCGCACCGCGGATGCGCTGGGCGCGCCGGCCGCGCCGCGAGGCCGGGTCGAGAACCATGCGATCGCCGATGACTACCGCGCGCGGCTCGCGCGCGACTACGACGAGGGCCGGCCACTCACGGTCGCCTGGGATCCCGGCAACGGTGCGACGGGCGAAATCGTGTCGCGGCTGACCGAGCGCCTTCCCGGCACGCACCACCTTATCAACGCGGCGATCGACGGGCATTTCCCGGCGCATCACCCCGACCCCACCGTGCCGGCGAACCTTGTCCAGCTCCAGCAGGAAGTGGCCCGGCGCGGCTGCGATCTCGGCATCGCTTTCGACGGTGACGGCGACCGGATCGGCGTCGTCGACGCCAAGGGGCGCATTCTGTGGGGCGATCAATTGATGATCGTGCTGGCGCGCGATGTGCTGAAGCGCCATCCGGGGGCGTCGATCCTCGCCGATGTCAAGGCGAGCGATGTGCTGTTCGCTGAGATCGCCCACGCCGGCGGCAAGCCGGTGATGCTGCCGACCGGGCATTCGCCGATCAAGGCGAAGCTTGCCGAGCTCAGCGCGCCGCTTGCCGGCGAGATGAGCGGCCACATCTTTTTCGGCGACCGCTGGTACGGGTTCGACGACGCGATCTACGTCGCGGTTCGCCTCCTCGGCATCTTAGGACGTAGCGACAAAAGCCTGGTCGAGATCGCCGATGCGCTGCCGGCGACATTCAACACGCCCGAACTGCGCCTCGATTGCGACGAAGCGCGCAAATTCGCGATCGTCGCCGAGGTTGCCGAGCGACTGCGCCGTCGCGGCGCGGAAGTTATCGACATCGATGGGGTAAGGGTCAAAAGCCCCGATGGCTGGTGGCTGGTCCGCGCCTCGAACACGCAGGCGGCCATCGTCGCGCGCGCCGAATCGGCGACCGAAGCGGGGCTTGCACGGCTGAAAAGCGAAATCGCCCGCGAGCTCGCCGATAGCGGGCTCGCGGTAACGCTCGACTGAAAGCTAGCGGCTGGCGACCTTGACCGACGCCGGCGTCACCGAGCAGGCAAGATGTTGGCGGCGTAGCTCGCCGCAGGCGGTCCGCGCCGCCGGTTCGGTAAAATAGACCAGCCGCGCGCGGTACAGCCGCTCACGACCTGCGGGCGCCAGGACTTGCGACTGTTTGCCCTTGGCTAAAGCGAGGTCGGCGACCTCGTGTTCGACCCGCTCGGCCGCGGCTTCGGCACGGTAGGCACCGAGCTGGATGGCCCAGGCTTCGTGCGGCTCCGGTGCCACCGGGGCGGCCTCTGCCTTGCCAACCGGCACGAGGTGATTGAGCGCGGCGCTGGCGACGGCGGCAACGGTCGATGGCGCCGCATGCGCAGGCCGCTCGTCGGAAACCGGCTGGCCCCCATTGGTCCCTGATGCGGCAGGCGCCATCGAGGTGGTGGCGACAGCGGCGAACGACGGCTGCACTTGCGGGGCCGGCTGGGTCGCGACCGCAGGGGTTGCCGTGGCGACCGCCGTCGTCGGCGCAACTTGTTGCCGCTGCGCGACCAGCACCGGCTGCTGGCGGGAAAGGTCGCCAAAGCCGAGATCGAGCATCTGCGCCATCGATTCGTCCCGGCTATGCACCGTGCGGCCGCCTAGGATCACGCCGATCAGGCGGTGTCCGTTCTGCACCGCGGATGTCGCCAGGTTGAAGCCGGAAGCTTCGGTATAGCCGGTCTTGATGCCGTCGGCGCCGGGGTACCAGCCGAGCATGTGGTCGTGGCCGTTGACGATCGCGCCGTTGAAATCGAACTTGGTGACCGAGAAATAGCCGTATTCGCGCGGAAAATCGCGGTAGAGCGCCAAGGCGAGCCGTGCCATGTCGCGAGCCGTCGTCAGCTGCTCGGGGTCGGGCAGGCCCGATGCGTTGGCGTAGTGCGTGCGGGTCATGCCGAGCTGCGCCGCTTTCTGGTTCATCATCTGGGCGAACGCCGCTTCGCTGCCGCCGCCGAGCCCCTCGGCGAGCACCGCCGCGGCATCGTTCGCCGACTTGGTAACGATCGCAAGGATGAGGTCGCGCACGGTAACCGATTCGCCGGGTTGCAGGCCAAGCCGTGACGGCGCATGCGTCGCGGCCGCCATCGAAACCGGCAGGTATTGGTTGAGCTGCAGCCGGCCTTGATTGAGCGCCTCGAAGGTCAGGTACAGCGTCATCATCTTGGTGAGCGACGCTGGATAGGTGACCGCATCCGGGTTCAGCTCGCGCAACACCTGCCCGGTATCGGCGTCGAGCACGATCGCCTCGTAGATCGGGCCCCCCGGACCAGCGACCACCCGCGCCGCGCTGGCCGGTAGCGGCAAGGCGGCGATGGCAAGCAGCAAAACAGCGACTGAAACACCCAACCGCCTCGTATAGCGGCCGTGACCATGCAGCAGCAACGACTGAGCCCGCACGTTAACCCCCGCCCCCTGAGCGAACGCCACACACTCCCCTGCCTTCATCAGGCGGCGCGAAGGGTAAAAAAAAGATGAAACTCTGTCAAAGCCAGTCATCGCATGGGTGAACTCGCGTTGCCGACAGTGAAAACGCGCAACACGCGAGTTAATTCAATGTGATATCACCAAAGCGGCTCGGCTCGGCTTTGCCAACGACTTGCTGATCGCCAGCGCCCTTGCCGCGTTGCGCCCACCGTTGTGCGCCGCACAAATACGGTTGACAGCGTCATCGTGCAGTCTATCTACGACCTTGTGCATCGCACAATACTGGCATCAAGCGAGGTCGATATGAGCGACGAGAAGCAGCCTCAGGCGAGACGCGCCACACCCGCGCCACAGATCGCCGCTGAACCCGCCGGATCAGTGCCCGAGGCGGCACCGGCCGCGATGGCTCTGCCCGAACCGGAGGTAAAACCCGCCCTCCCGGCACCGATTCCGCAGTCGCCGCGCGCCGCGGATCGGTATATTGCCGCCTACCGGGCGACGCTGGCTTCGATCGGCGAATTGCAGGTGGCCGCGGCGTCCGACATGACAGCGATGGCGATCGAGATGAGCGCGCTTGCGCGTTCAAGCCTAACCGTCGCGGGCGATAGTGTTTCGGCTCTGCTGACCGCGCGCAGCCTGGTCGATGTCGTCGAGGCGCAACTTGGCTTCGCGCGCCGCAGCATTGACGCGGTGGCGGGAGGATCGACGCGGCTTGGCGAGATCGGTCTGCGTTTGGCGAATGACGCTGCGAAGCGGTTTTGCGGCCCGTCGTCATCGCCTAGCGAGCGCTAAATCGCCGCTAAGCGATTCTCCGCGAGGCACGGCCCGGCGGGTTCTTGTCCCGCCGCGCCGATTGCGGGAAAGTCCGCCTGCTTTCGGGGGAAGACTGGCATGCCGTTCGATCGTTCCCGTGTGTGGCCTCGACCGATCCTCGCGGCGCTGTTTTGCGGCGCCGTCGCGAGCGGCGCCGGTAGTGGCGCGGCTCGGGCGCAGATCGGCCCGGAATTGGTCGGGCTGATCGATCGGCTGTGCACGCAGACCCTACGCGTCAACGAGGAGGATCGCCTCTACGGCATGATCAGCCTCTCGGTGCGGGCGACGATCAGCTATCGCGGCGGCGAGTTCCAGCGCAACGTCATCGACGACGCCGTGCAAAACTCGCTCGACGCGCTGCTCGCCGCGTGCCCGAGGCTCACCGCCGCCGATGCGTCACAACGCGTCGACATGGCCATTGATGTGATCAGCGACACCACGACCAAGGTGCTTGCAACGGGCCCGTCGACCCGCAAGAGCGGGGACAAGGAAACCGCGTCGCTGCGAAGGCCGGCCGCGAAGGTGACGGCCGCCGATCTTTCCGAGGAGCTGTCGTCGCAAGAGATCGATCAATGGCTCGATTCGCTGTCGCCGCGCGAGCGCGCGCTGTCGCTGTTTCTCTATGCGTCCAACGTGACCCCGAAGGAGATATCCGAAGCGGTCGGCGAAAGGCCGGACGCGATTGCCCGTCAGCTCAGCGCCAGCAAAGCCGATCTGCTGCACATCTTCGACGAGAACTGGGAAGAGCCGATCAACGATCCGAAAGCCGAGCCGGCGATCAAGTACACCGAGAGCGGCGAGGGGTTTCAGTCGCTGATGACCGCCACGGAGAAGCCGGCGCCAACTTCGCCCGCGGCAGCGCCGCCCGGCACCAATGCGATCGCCAGCGCAGACACCGCCACGCCGCCCGCGCCGCCGCTATCGGCAAAGGATCCGGCGGACAATAATGGCCTCGGCGCGCTCAAGGTCACCGGGATCAGCGACATGCTCTATTCCGGGTGGTCGCTGCTCGCCACCGCACGCGGTCTGCCGCGCGGCCAGCATATTGGAGTGACTCAGCCCTTCATGCTCGAACCCGATTCGCCTAGCATCAAGCGCATGGTGGTTACCGATATCGCGGAAATCGGCAGCCCCGACGCCGAGACGCGCCGGTTTTTGCTGAAGGCCTACGCAATCGACGCCGACAAGGACGCCGCGAGCCTGCGCGACACCTTCCATGTCGGTGCGCCGCTCGACAACGCGGCGGCGAAACAGACGCTTGCCAATCCAAAGCTGACCTCGATCGAGGTAGCGCACTGCTTGTGGCACGATTTCGGCAATGCTCCCGACCCTGGTCTGTGTCGCCCGGATCAGGCCGCAGTCACTCCGTGAGATACCGAGCGAAAAATTCGGGCACGCGCTGAAAGGCGTCGGCGCGTGCAGCAGGATCGGTCGCGATGATGGGCACGACCCCGGCGCGCGTCACGTATTTCGGCAACTCGCGTTTGGCGACGTTGGGCGCGTCGAATGCGTGATAGGCGCCGGGATAGAGTTGCATCGATACCGTCGCCCCGCGCGCTGCCGCCGCGGCGATAAATTCCTCGCACCGCGGCGCCGGCGTCCACACATCCGCCTCGCCCTGCAGCACTAGAAGCGGGATGTTGGTGCTCCAATCGTCCGGTTCCAGGCGATTGCCGCAAGAGGCGGGGTAGAAGGCGACCGCGGCGCGGAAATCGCGCTCAGGCGGCAATCCCGGCGGCCGGCCGAGGCTGTGGTTGCCGATCGAGAGCAGCACGACCCCGCCGCCTTGCGACCAGCCGACAGCGGCAATACGGTCGGGCCGCACGTAATCCTGCGCCTGCAGATAGGCGAGCGCGCCGTAGGCGTCCTTGGGTCGGTCGTAGTAGATGCTCAGGTTGAAGCCCGTGATCGAGCACATCTCGCCGTGCTGGCGCGGCCCGAAACTGTCGACCAGCAGCACCGCGTAGCCCTGCTGCTGGAAGAGATAGGCCCAGGCGAACTCGATGGGGAGTATCGTGCCGTTGGGCAGGAACATGCCGCTGCAGCCGTGCAGGCCGACGATCGCCGGGTGCGGACCTGGCGCCTCGGGGCGAAACAAGTAGCCTTCGAGCATCGTGCGCCCGGCGTCGAGTGACGGGAAATGTACGATTTCCTGCGCCGTGACCGGCCCGCCGGCAAGCGCAAAGGCCACGGCCATGAAAAGGCTAACCCAGCGGCATGCCACGGTTTTCTCTCCGTCCGAATTTCCGCCGCGGATTCGCCTTGACGATGACCCATCAAAGCCCCAGATGCAGATTGTCGTCAACGCGCCGGCCCAGGTCATCGAGTAATCGGACCCTTGGGATATCGGCGCCGCGGCGGTCCGGAAACCCTGAGAGAGGAGGATGTTGACGAACATGACTCCGCCGGGCGCGCGTCAGTTGCCGACCCCTTGGCATCGGCAACAGAGCGCCAAGACCAAGATTTAGCCCGGCTCGAGGCCGGGCTGCGAATGACAGCTTCGCAAATGGGACCCCCGCGACGCTATGATGCGTGCGGGGGTCTTGTCATCTTTGGACTGGGGACGATCGCGATGGCTTCGCCGAATTCCGGAACCGGGCCGGGCAGCAGCGAGGAGGATGGCTGCGGCCGAGGAACCTACGGGCCGACCTCGCGCATCTATTTTTCGCAACGGCTGCGGCTGCATTACGTCGATTGGGGCAACCCGGGCGCGCCGCCGCTGCTGCTGGTCCACGGCGGGCGCGACCATTGCCGCAACTGGGATTGGGTGGCGCAGTCGCTGCGGCACGACTGGCACATCTTCGCTCCCGATCTCCGGGGCCACGGCGACAGCCAGTGGTCGCCCGACGGCAACTATTCGATGGCCGCCTACATCTACGACCTCGCCCAGCTGATCCATCAGCAGGAACTGGCGCCGGTCACCATCGTCGCCCACTCGCTCGGCAGCATGATCACGCTGCGCTACACCGGCATCTATCCCGAGAAGGTCAGAAAGCTCGTCGCCATCGAGGGGCTCGGCGTGGCGCCGCGCTCAATGGTTGAACGCGCCAAGCAGCCGATCGCCGAACGCATGCGCCGGTGGATCGACGAGCAGCGCGCCCTGTCGGGCCGTCTGCCGCGCCGCTACGCCTCAATTGACGAGGCATTGAAACGAATGCAGGAGGCCAACCGTTTCCTATCGCCGGAACAGGCGCGTCATTTGACCCAGCACGGGGTCAACCAGAACGAGGATGGGACCTACAGTTGGAAATTCGACAATTACGTACGCGCCGACCGGCCGTACGGCCTGACCCAGGCGGAGACTGAGGATTTATGGTCGCGCATCGCCTGTCCGACGCTGCTGGTCTACGGCAAGGAGAGTTGGGCCTCCAATCCGGAGAAAGACGGCCGCATCCGCCATTTCAAAAGCGCCAAGGTGGTGTCGTTCGAGGGCGCGGGCCATTGGGTGCACCACGACCGGCTCGATGGCTTTCTCGACCTGCTGGGCGATTTTTTGTGATCTGATGCCGCGCAATATTGCAGCGGCGCCGCCGCTGACGCGACCGCACCACTGGCGGCGTCCCCGCTGGGCGGCACAGCGCCAGCCAGGCCGCGTCGAAGCGGACAAACGGCGCAGCCTGCTCGCGATCCTCGGACCAGGGCTGATCACCGGCGCGGCCGACGACGATCCGAGCGGCATCGCGACCTATTCGCAGGCAGGCGCCCAATTTGGCTATTCGACAGGCTGGGTCATGCTGTTCACTTGGCCGCTGATGGTCGCGATCCAGGAGATCAGCGCGCGCATCGGTCGGGTCACCGGCAAGGGCATCGCCGCCAACCTCCGCGAGCACTATCCCCGGCCGTTGCTGTACGGGATCGTGGGGCTTCTGGCGATCGCCAACTTTATCAATCTCGGCGCCGATCTCGGCGCAATGGCCGACGCGCTGCGCCTGCTGGTCGGCGGCCCGGCGGGGCTTTACGTCATCCTGTTCGCGGCGTTCTGTACGACCCTCGAAATTTTTTCGCAGTACAACAGCTACGTCAGAATTCTTAAATGGCTGACGTTAGCGCTGTTTGCCTATGTCGTTGCGGCCCTCGTCGTGAAGGTGCCGTGGGGCGAGGTCGCGCACGATACGTTTATCCCGTCGATCACCTGGAGCACGGACTATCTGGTGCTGATCGTCGCCATTTTGGGGACGACGATCAGCCCGTACCTGTTCTTCTGGCAAGCGTCGGAGGAGGCCGAAGAGGAGCGCATCGATCCGGCGGCGGGTCCACTAACGGAACAGCCGAGCGAGGCGCACGCAGCGTTTCGCAGGATCAGAATCGACACCTATCTCGGCATGGCCTTATCCAACGTCATCGCTCTTTTTATCATCATCACCACTGCGGCCACCCTGCATGCCCACGGGGTCACCAACGTTCAAACCTCCGAGCAGGCCGCCCAGGCGCTGCGCCCGATCGCGGGCGAGTTCGCCTATGTCATCTTCGCATTGGGAATTCTCGGTACGGGGTTGCTCGCGGTTCCGGTCCTCGCGGGTTCGGCCGCTTACGCCCTCGCCGAAACGATGCAGTGGACCTCGGGCCTCGATCAGAGTCCGCGCGAGGCCAAGCGGTTTTATGCCACAATCGTCGGGGGCACCCTGATCGGAATCGGCATCAATTTCGTTCATATCGACCCGATCAAGGCGCTGTTCTGGACCGCGGTCATCAACGGTGTTGTCGCGGTGCCGCTGATGATCGTCATGATGATCATGACGGTGCATCCCAAGGTGATGGGCGAATTCACGCTGCCGCGGGCGCTTTGGGCAATGGGCTGGCTATGCACCGCGGTCATGACGATCGCGGTCGTGACGATGTTCGCGACCTGGGGCGCCTAGTCTAGGGCGTCTCGTGGCGCATATGCAGCCGGCGCACGATCGCGGCGCGGACAAATTCGCTGATCCAGCCGAGCACCAAGCCGATCGCCGGGTCGACGGTCAGAGTTGCCAGCGCGGTCACCCCGATGACCCAGAGGCAGGACGGCTTGCCGTCGAATAGGCGACGTGAGATCGCCAAGTCCCTGCCCGCCATGACGAGCAGGGCGCCGACCGCGGCCATCGGGATGATCGCGAACAGCGCGGCGGCGTGACCGGCGAACCCGACAGCGAGGATCAGCAGCACCGAGCCGAAAATGATAGGCGTGAGCCCGGTGCGGCCGCCGAACCGGTATTGTGCCTGTAGGCCGCCGGCGCCGTGGCACATCGGCATTGCGCCAAACGGACAGAGCAGCACATTGGCGAGCCCCGACGAGATCGACAGGTTGCGCTCACTGGCGATCGATCCCGTCTCCGGGAATAGTTCGCGCGACAGACTCGCCGTCACGATGATGGCGTTGGTGAGGGTCAACGATAGCTGCGGCAACACTGCGATCCCGATGCTGCGCCACGCCTCGTTCCATGTCGGAATGACAAGTCGCGGAAGGCTCGGCGCGAAGCTGATGGCGGCGAGGTTTGCACCGTGGTCGGCCCAACCGACGATCGCCGCCGCTGCGAGCACGATCGGCGCGGCCGGATATCGCGGGAACCGGCCCAGCCCAATCAGCGCCGTTAATGCGCCGAAGCCGATCCCCGGCTGTTGCAGCATCAGCCTGACGCCGAGCACGCCCATCAACAGCCCGAGGCCGAGCTGCAGCCCGGCGCTTACCGACTGAGGGATGGCGCGCGCCAGCCGGCTGATCCATCCGGTCGTCCCGAGGACGAGCAGCACGACGCCGATAATCATGCCCGCGGCCGCGACCTCGCCCGGCCGCATGCCGCTGGTGAGAATGACCGCGGACACGGCCTTCATCGGCTGCACGGGCAGCGGCAGCCCGTAGAACAGTCCGGTAGAGACGAGGAAGGCGGCGAAGCCGAACAGCACCCCGGCCGGCGCCAACCCGGCCACGGTCATCGCGCCGATGACATGCGGGATGAAGGTGCCGAGATCACCGCACGCGCCGCTCGCCTCTTGGACGATGGAAGGTCGATTGCGGGCGACGGTATCGGACACGGGCGAGCCACCTGGCGCGGAAGCTCTCCTAATCAATCACACGAAGGGATCAGGCCCGATATGGTATCTCAGTCATAACGGTAGGCCGACGCCGCGGCGCGCTTAATAGCAGACTGCGGGCGTCTTGCCGCAGCGGCGGAGACGGCCGCGATCAGTGCACCCGTGGCGCCTTGAGCAGCCGGGTGCGGTCGGCCGACGGCACGCGCACCGTCATCTGGTCCTTGTCGCGCTGCACTTGCAGCACGATCTCGCAGCCCGCCTGGCCGCTTGCCCACACGCGCCGCCAGAACGAGGCGAGGCTCGAGACCGGGTCGTCGCGCACCGCAAGGATGCGATCGCCGGGCTTGAGGCCGCTCTTGATCGCCGGGCCACGCTCCGACATGCCGGCAACGACGACCGCGTTCTCGTCCTCGATCTCGGCGGCGTAGAGCCCGAGCCACGGCCGCGGCGGACGGTTCGCCCGGCCGGAGGTCAGTATATCGTCGAGGATCGGCGGCAGCAGGTCGATCGGCACCACCATGTTGACGTCGCGCCGCAGTTCCCGCCCGTTCGAGCGCTGCACGTGCAACGAGCCGATGCCGACAAGGGTGCCATCCTGCGCGATCAGCCCGGCGCCGCCCCAGAACGGGTGCGCCGGCGCGGTGAAGATCGCGCGGTCGAGCAGGTATTCCCAATGCCCGGCAAATTCCTGGCGGGCGACGACGGTGGCGGCGATCGCATGGCGCCGTCCGCCCTCGGCGGCGATGATCACCTTATCGCCGGCGCCGACGCGAATGCCGGTGCCCAGCTCGATCGCCGGCACGTTGAGCCGTCCGAGCGCCTGCACCAGCCCGAACCCGGTCTCCTGGTCGTAGCCGATTACCGTCGCCGGCACCGCGCCGCCGACCCCCGAGGTCAGCCAAATCGATTCCGCCTCGGTGATCAGATAGCCGATCGTCAGCACCAGCCCGTCCTTGCGGATCAGCACGCCGCTCCCGGCGCGCTCGGTGCCGAGCGTCGTCGCGGTGAAGGCGTCGTCGGGAACGGTCGCCTGCAGCCCGAGAACGCCGTTGAGCGTCTCGTCGAGATTAAACGCGAAATCCTCGGCCTTCGGCTGAAGCTCGCTCGGAATTTCCCACTCGATGGTGCGCGCCATGCTCGCAACTCGTCTTTGACCCGTGAATCCGACTATAGCGCAGCGAGAGTGCCGCGCGATTTCATTTGTTGTCAAAACCCGCAAGTGCCAATCCCTTGTCGCCGTTGACACGCCGCGGCGGCGAGCCGATGCTGTAACTCGTTGAGGCGGAAGCCGGTGCGAGTCCGGCGCGGTCGCGCCGCTGTAATCGGTCGAGAGGCATCGGCCGGAAGCCAGACCCGCTGCAACTCTGGCCCACTCACAGGGACGCACGATCCCGGGGAGTTTCGCATGACCATCGCCAACGACACTCGTGTCCAAGCCCCGGTATCCATCCCGTTGCGGGAAATCCTGCCTTGGGCGATCTTCGCCGGGCTGATCTGCCTGTTGGCGCTCTATTTCGTCGGCGCCGAGCAGGGCGCGACGTCGATCTTTCACGGCATGTACATCCACGAATTCGTCCACGACGGACGGCATCTGCTCGGCTTTCCCTGCCACTGAGCCTTAGCGCCATGGTCAGGTCGCTCCTGGTCAGGGGCATGCTCGCCGGTGCGCTGGCGGGCCTTCTCGCCTTCGGCTTCGCGTGGCTATTCGGCGAGCCGCAGGTCGACCTCGCGATCGGCTTCGAAGCACATATGCACCAGATGGCCGGCGAGGCGCCCGAGCCGGAGATCGTCAGCCGGGCGGTGCAGGGCACGATCGGGCTGCTGACCGGCGTTGTCGTCTACGGCAGCGCCATCGGCGGCATCTTTGCGCTGGCCTTCGCCGGCGCCTATGGGCGGCTTGGCCGGGTCGACGCGCGCGGCATGGCGGCGCTGCTCGCCGCCGCCGGGTTTGTCGTGCTGATCCTCGTACCGCAGATCAAATACCCGGCGAACCCGCCATCGATCGGTGAGCCGGAGACGATCGGCCTGCGCACCGCGCTCTATTTCACGATGATTGCGCTATCGCTGATCGGCGCAATCGCAGCGGCGTCGACCGGCCGCCAGCTCGCCCGCCGGCTCGGCGCGTGGAACGGCGTTCTGATCGCCGGCGCGGCCTATATTGTCGTGGTGGCGGTGGCGATGCTGATCCTGCCGGTGATCGACGAGGTTCCCGCCGATTTCTCGGCGGCGGTGCTGTGGCATTTTCGCCTTGCCTCGCTCGGCATCGAAACCGTGCTGTGGACTGCGCTTGGCCTCGTGTTCGGGAGGCTCGCCGAGCGGCAGTTGGCGCCCCAATCGCGCCGCCTCCGCGTCCCGCGCGTCGCTCGTTAGCGCCTGTTCGCTTGACAAGGATGGCCCGTCTCAATATGTAAGCAGCACTCTTACCCCTAGAGTGCTAATTCGGGTCCGAGACCAAGTCACATCCAAGGAGGATTTTATGGCATTTCGGCCATTGCATGACCGCGTGCTGGTGAAGCGCGTGGAAAACGAGGCGAAGACCGCCGGCGGTATCATCATCCCCGATACCGCCCAGGAAAAGCCGATGGAGGGCGAGGTCGTGTCGTGCGGCCCGGGCGCGCGCGGCGAGGACGGCAAGCTCGTGCCGATGGACGTCAAGGCCGGCGACCGGGTGCTGTTCGGCAAGTGGTCCGGCACCGAGGTCAAGCTCGACGGCCAAGAGCTCATCATCATGAAAGAGTCCGACATCATGGGCGTCATCGCCTGATCGCCAATTGAAGGGATAGCAACATGGCAGCCAAGGAAGTCAGATTTTCCACTGACGCGCGCGACAAGATGCTGCGCGGAGTCAACATTCTCGCCGACGCGGTCAAGGTGACGCTGGGCCCGAAGGGCCGCAACGTCGTGCTCGACAAGTCGTTCGGCGCACCGCGCATCACCAAGGACGGCGTTACCGTCGCCAAGGAGATCGAGCTCGCCGACAAGTTCGAGAACATGGGCGCGCAGATGGTCCGCGAGGTCGCCTCGAAGACCAACGACCAGGCCGGCGACGGCACCACCACCGCGACCGTGCTGGCGCAGGCCATCGTGCGCGAGGGCGCCAAGGCCGTGGCCGCGGGCATGAACCCGATGGACCTGAAGCGCGGCGTCGACATCGCGGTCGAGGCGGTGGTCGCCAATCTGAAGTCGCAGTCGAAGAAGATTTCGACCAACGAAGAGATCGCCCAGGTCGGCACGATCGCCGCCAATGGCGAGCGCGAGGTCGGCGACAAGATCGCCGAGGCGATGCAGAAGGTCGGCAACGAGGGTGTCATCACCGTCGAAGAGGCGAAGAGCCTGGAGACCGAGCTCGACGTCGTCGAAGGCATGCAGTTCGATCGCGGCTACCTCTCGCCGTATTTTGTCACCAACGCCGAGAAGATGCTGGCCGAGCTCGACAATGTCTACATCCTGATCCACGAGAAGAAGCTCTCGGGCCTGCAGGCGATGCTGCCGGTCCTGGAGTCGGTGGTGCAGAGCGGCCGGCCTCTGCTGATCATCGCCGAGGATGTCGAGGGTGAGGCGCTGGCGACGCTGGTCGTCAACAAGCTGCGCGGCGGCCTCAAGGTCGCGGCGGTCAAGGCGCCCGGCTTCGGCGATCGCCGCAAGGCGATGCTCGAGGACATCGCGATCCTCACCGGCGGTCAGGTGATCAGCGAAGACCTCGGCATCAAGCTCGAGAGCGTGACGCTCGACATGCTCGGCCAGTCGAAAAAGCTGCGCATCGAGAAGGAGAACACCACGATCATCGACGGCGCGGGCAAAAAGGCCGACATCGAGGGCCGCTGCACCCAAATCCGCCAGCAGATCGAGGAGACCACTTCCGACTACGATCGCGAGAAGCTGCAGGAGCGGCTGGCCAAGCTCGCGGGCGGTGTCGCGGTGATCCGCGTCGGCGGCTCGACCGAGGTCGAGGTCAAGGAGAAGAAGGACCGCGTCGACGACGCGATGCACGCGACCCGCGCCGCGGTCGAGGAGGGCGTCGTCGCTGGTGGCGGCGCGGCCTTGCTCTACGCGTCGAAAGCGCTCGAACTCGCTGACCCCGAGCAACAACGACCAGAAGGTCGGCATCGACATCGTTCGTAAGGCGCTGCAGGCACCAGTGCGGCAGATCGTCGAGAATTCCGGCACCGACGGCTCAATCGTCGTCGGCAAGCTCATGGAGAGCAAGAACACGACCTACGGCTATGACGCGCAGAAGGGCGAGTTCACCGACATGATCAAGGCGGGCATCATCGACCCGACCAAGGTCGTGCGGCACGCGCTGCAGGACGCGGCATCGATCGCTGGCCTGTTGATCACCACCGAGGCCATGGTCGCCGAGAAGCCCGAGCCCAAGGGCCCGCCGATGATGCCGCCGGGCGGCGGCGGCATGGGCGGAATGGATTTCTAAGCCCATCCGGCGTCGATCCAGAAGCAACCGGCCCGTGGCGACACGGGCCGGTTTTTTTGTGGCTGGATGAAGGCCACGCGCCATTCGAGGCTCGCTTCGCGAGCACCTCGGAGGCTGGCTTGGAGAGCGGGTTACACCGGCTCCAGTTTCCGCCTTGGTTCCGGCGGCAATTCGACCTCTATCCGGTCACCCGGCTTGATTTGGCCGGGGGCGCGCACGATTCCCATGATCCCGGCCTTGCGGATCAAATTGCCCTCGGCGTCGCGGTCGAGCGTCGCGTTCATCAAACCGGGCTGGAAATCGTTGAGCTGGCGGCACGGGTTGCGCAGCCCGGTCACCTCCACCACCGCCTCGGCGCCCAGACGCAGGATCGCGCCGGTCGGCAGGCCGAGCAGGTCGACCCCACGGGTTGTGACGTTCTCGCCCATCCCCCCCGGCCGCACGCGAAACCCCGCCGCTTCGAGCTCGTCGATCAGCTCGGCGTGGATCAGATGCACCTGGCGTAGATTGGGCACGGTCGGGTCCTTGGCGACGCGCGAGCGGTGCTTGACAGTCACACCGAGATGCGCGTCGCCCTCGACGCCGAGCCCTTCGATGAGGCGGATGCTGCCCTCGTTCCGCTTCGAGAAGGTATGGCCGGCGCTGCGGCCGACGGCAACGACAGTTCCGGCCATTTCCCCCTCCGTGACGCCTACTTCGCGCTCTGGAGCGCGGCTTTGCATACCCGGTTGGCGGCGCTCGCCACTGCCTTCAACGAGGCGGTAATGATATTACCGTCGATGCCGACACCGTGCAGCGTCTCGTCGTCCTCGCCGCGCACCTTGACATACGCCGCGGCCTGGGCGTCGGCGCCACCACCGACCGCGTGCTCGCTGTAGTCGAGGAAGGTCAGCGCGACACCGCAATCCCGCTGCAGCGCATCGACAAAGGCCGCGATCGGGCCATTGCCGACGCCCTCGATCTTTCGCTCCGCCCCGTCGATCGTCACTTTCGCGGCGAGCCGCCGCTCACCGGGACGACGCTCGGGCAGCATCGTGTAATCGACGAGGGAAACCCCGTCACGCCCGA
This sequence comes from uncultured Alphaproteobacteria bacterium, assembly GCA_963712835.1. GTDB lineage: Bacteria > Pseudomonadota > Alphaproteobacteria > ATCC43930 > CGMCC-115725 > DATARH01. The sequence goes on from CAVQJJ010000011.1 coordinate 413,784, forward strand.
GATAGGTCTCCTGGAACAGTTCCCAGATCGCGGCGCTGGTCATCTCCTTGCCGGTGCGGTCGGTCACTTCCTGGACGACGCGGCTGAACTCGATCTGCAGCGGCCGCGGCAGATCGAGCCCATGGTCCTCCTTCAGCAGGTAGGCGACGCCGCCCTTGCCCGATTGCGAATTGACCCGGATCACCGCCTCATAGGTGCGGCCCAGATCCTTCGGGTCGATCGGCAAATACGGCACCTCGAAAAAATCGTCGTTGCGCCTCTTGAGCGCGTCGAACCCCTTCTTGATCGCATCCTGATGCGAGCCGGAGAATGCGGTGTAGACGAGCTCGCCGGCATAGGGATGGCGCGGGTGGACGGGCAGCTGAGTGCAGTATTCGGCGGTGCGGACGACCTCGTCGATGTCGCTGATCGTCAAGCCAGGATCGACGCCTTGGCTGAACAGGTTCAAGGCCAGTGTGATGACATCGACATTGCCGGTGCGCTCGCCATTGCCGAACAGCGTGCCCTCGACCCGGTCGGCGCCGGCCATCAGCCCGAGCTCGGTGGCCGCGACGGCCGCGCCGCGGTCGTTATGCGGATGGAGGCTGAGGATCAGGCTGTCGCGATCACGGATGTGGCGACCGAACCATTCGATCTGGTCGGCATGGACATTCGCGGTCGCCATCTCGACCGTCGCCGGCAGGTTGACGATCATCTTTTTGTCGGGCGTCGGCCGCCAGACATCCATCACCGCCTCGCAGATTTCGACTGCGTAGTCGAGCTCGGTGCCAGTGAAGCTTTCGGGCGAATACTGGTAGATGATCTCGGTGCCGCGCATCGTCTCGGCGAGGTCGCGGATCTGCCGCGCGCCGGTCACCGCGATGTCGGTGATGCCCGCGGTGTCGAGCCCGAAGACGACCCGGCGCTGCAATTCGGAGGTCGAGTTGTAGAGATGGACGATCGCCCGCCGCGAACCCTTGATCGCCTCGAAGGTCTTGTCGATCAGCTCGCTGCGCGACTGGGTCAGGACCTGGATCGTCACGTCCTCGGGGATCAGACCCTGCTCGATGATTTCGCGGACAAAGGAGAAATCGGTCTCCGAGGCGGCCGGAAAGCCGACCTCGATCTCCTTGAAGCCGAGCTTCACCAGCATGTCGAACAGGCGGCGCTTCTTTTCCGGACCCATCGGCTCGATGAGCGCCTGGTTGCCGTCGCGCAGATCGACGCTGCACCAGGTGGGCGCCTTGTCGATGACCCGTGACGGCCATTGCCGGTCGGGCAGATTTATCGGAGCGAAAGGCCGGTATTTGTGGATCGGCATCGATGACATCGGAAACTCCTGGGCGGGGCCGCGGCCGTTCGAGGCTCGGCGGCAATGGAAGGGGGACTCGCGATTTGCGGCCGGTGGGCTCAGGCCAACCGGCCGGCGGTAAGTCGCCGCACGCTTCCCCCGACGCGGAAGCCCCGAAACTTCTGAGAACCCGAAATCATGACTATCACCACTTGCGCAGACGCCCCATTACGCGAGGGGCAGGACGAGCGAATTCGGCGCCGGGTCAGGACGCCGAGAAGGTAAGTCGCAGCTCGTCACGCGCAAAGGTCATAGCAGAGAGATAACAAATTGCGCTGAAAAGTCAATTCGGGGCCGGCGTGGCAGCTATGCCTCACGGTGGCCGCAATCGAGTATTTGCGCCGGGCCCTCGACATCGGCTTCGAGCACCCGGACGCTCCAATTGCGCGGCCGGCTCTCGCCATAGCCGCGCTTGCGCGCCTCGTCGATACACATCTCTTTCGCTTGCTCTTCGTTTTCCGCGATCAGCGTCGCGTAGTAGATGTCGCTGACCGACATCCTCGTGCAGGTGTATTTGTTCATCGTGGCAGGCTCCTAGAATGTCTCGACCCACGGCCGCAGCTCGATCTCCCACGCCCAGGCGTTGCGCGGCTGGCGGTGGAACTGGAGATAGGTCTCGGCGATCGCGTTGGGGTCGAGCAGCGCGTCGGGGCCTTTCTCGTTGGCGCGCGGGTCGTTTTCCTTGGCGATGCCGCCATCGATGACAAAGTGGCCGATATGGATGTTCTGTGGGTGCAGCTCGCGCGCCAAGCTTTGCGCGAGGCCGCGCAGCGCGAACTTGCCCATCGCGAAGGATGACGAACGCGGATAGCCTTTCACCCCGGCGCTGGCGCCAGTGAAGAGGATCGTTCCGTGGCCCTGCTTGACCATGCGCTTCGCGGCCTGCTGGGCAACCAGAAAACCGCCGAACGCGGTGACCTTGATCGCCTGCTCAACCGCGGCCGGGTCGAGATCGACGATCGGGCCGCGCGCCCGGCCGCTCGCATTGTAGACGACGAGGTCGATCCCGCCGCCGGTATCGATCGTCGCGAACAGCCGCTCGACATCGGCGGCGCTGGTCGCATCGCATGCGATCGCCGTGGCGCCCGTCTCCTTGACCAGACCCGCGAGCTTCGCGGTGTCGCGTGCCGCCAAAAACACCTGCATGCCTTCCGCCGTGCATTTGCGGGCCAGGGCGGCGCTCAACCCGGATCCCGCGCCGACGATGACCGCATGTTCTGCTGCTGCCATGGGGGCACTCCTTTTCCATGCTGGGCACCATCTTATCGCGCTCCGGCAGCGCTTCCCACCATTGGCGTCAAACCGAAATCGATGGGTGCGATATCCCCGCCCGCCAGCGCATCCTCGCCGGCCGCCCGCCGCCTGATCGCCCAAATTCTTCACACGCTCGCCGGCAGGCCTAAACAAAGTCAGGTCAACCTGACTTCGCAAGTTCCGACCCAGTGAATAACTCGTGTATATCGCCGAGCTTTGTAACAATTACTTATCGAGCAGACCAATTCTAAATAGAGCACTGTACATTTATTTGTTGCGGCGATTGTAACAAAAAACCCGTAGGCGACCCTATGTCTGGAGCAACTTAAAGCGTTTCTGCCCTTCATTCGCTTTTTGGTTGACAAACGGTTGAACAACTGCTTAGTCTGGATACGTTAAATCCCCCCGTCCCACCCGGGCGGCGCCTCCAACGATCCGGGACGACACTCACCTAACATGCGAACGATTTTGACCCGAATAACGGCGCACGCTGAAGGTTTGCGCTGCGGCGTTCCGTAATAACAACGAGGGGTCGGGAGCGTATGAGTTTTCGCTGCGCTATTGCCTTTTCGCTTGCCGCGCTGGCGGTCTCGGGCGGTGCGAAGGCCGATCAACGTCCGGCCCATGCCGCCGCCAAAGCCGTCGTCCGAACCGCCGCCGTCACGCACACGATGGCCCGGCTCGCTTCGGCCGCCACGGTTTCCCCGGCCAGCTCCCGCCGTGTCGTGCGAGCCAAGGTCGCGATGGCGACAGCGGCGCCAAAGCTCGCCGCCAAGCGCCCCAATGAAAACACCAAAAAACCTGAAGCCATGTGCGTCCGCCCGATCGGCAAGGTTGAGACCGGGACCGCGGCTTGGTATGGCGGCACCTATATCGGGCGTCGCACCAGCAGCGGCTCGCGGCTCGACACCATCAGTCCGACCGCCGCTCATCGCACCCTACCGCTCAATTCATTGGCGCGGGTGACCAACCTACAGAATGGCCGCTCGGTCGTCGTTCGCGTCACCGACCGCGGTCCGATCAGCACTTCCCTGCTGATCGACATGTCGCCGAAGGCTGCCGACGAGCTTCAAATGAAGCATGCCGGGTTGGTTCCCGTAAAGGTGGAGCAGGTGGTCGAGGTACCAGCCGACCTCAAGTAAAGCCTCAAACAGCGGATTTTGCTTACGATCGCCTGATTGACGCGACCGCATTGCCGCAGCGCAGCGTGAAACCCAAACAAAACCGGTGGTTTCACGCGCTGTCTCGTATTTGCAACTGTGACCAAAAAGCAACGGCCGTGAGGAAAAGCCATGGCGGATGCCGTGGCTCAATTGACTTGGAATTGGCCCTTGATTGTATTCTTCACGGGTGCCACGCACGGTTACTGTATCGGCCATTGACGCGAAGTAGTCGGCTAAAGTTCGCCTCTTGGAATTACCGATCGCAGTAAGGGCGGGCAAGCGGAGCCGTGGGCTCACACCGGTGCGAGGGGAAGATCTGCGGCGACGCGGATCTCGGTCATGGGGGCAAAGTGGACGACGTGTCCGAGACGACGAATGTTGTGCGCTTCCCGCTGAGGGGGCGGTTAGCGATGTCGCCGCCGGCGGCCAGGTGCCAAAATCTGGGCGGCGGCTATGAATTTACCGAGGGCGAACTCGCCGCCTTGTGCCGCTGGTTCTCGGCGATGAAATACGCCTTCCCCGGGACCGAGGGCGTGATGGTGGTCAGCCACCAAAACGGCTATTCGGCGGTCGGGCTGTACCATCCCGCGCGCGGGGTGCCGAATTGCCTTGTCGCCAAGCACGAAGTCGGCGGCAGCGCCCGGTTCTTCTGGTCGACCGAAGTCGATCCGCCACGGCCCATCGACGATTTGTGCGAAATCACCGACGCGCATATCCGGGCGATTCAGCCGCCGCGCAACGAAAAGGGCTGGCTCGACCCCACCGGCTGGATGGGCGTCTATGCCTCGCGGACGATCGCAACCGAATTGCAAGTTGTTTAATTAGCATACTTATGTAACCTTTACGGGATGCGCTGCCGTTCGCGCGTCCCCCCGCGAACGCTCGACTGCCTCGCCATGGTTGTCGGGCTTTTTCTTGTCGGTTGCAGTACTCTGCCGACCGCCGGACCGACCGCCAGCCAGATCGTCAGCCAACAGGCCGACGACAAGCATCCGCCCTTCGATATCGTCGATATCGACAACCGCGTCGTCGACAGTGTGCTGTCCCGCCGACGGGAAGGCTTCAGCGCACGCTTCCCCGCGCATGCCGCGCCGCCGGAGCCGAGGATCGGCGTGGGCGACAGTCTCGTCGTGACATTGTGGGAGGCGGCGGGAGGCGGCCTGTTTGCCTCGACCACCACCGACGAGGTGGCACCCGGCTCGCACAGCGTCACGCTGCCCGAGCAGACCGTGGCCCGCGACGGCGCGATCAGCGTACCGTTCGCCGGCCGTATTCGCGTCGCGGGTCAGCTACCCGCCGAAGTGCAGCACGAGATCGAGCAGCGTCTTTCGGGCAAGGCGATTGATCCGCAGGCCATCGTCACCGTCGGCAAAAGCGTCAACAACGTGGTCACCGTGACCGGCGAAGCGATCGGCGGTGCGCGCATACCGCTGTCGTTGAAAGGTGAGCGCCTGCTCGACCTGATCGCGGCGGCAGGAGGCGTCAGGGCGCCGGTTTATGAGACCTTTGTGCAGTTGTCGCGCGGCGGCGTGACGGCGACGATCCCGATGGCGACGCTGGTCTCCGACCCGCAGGAGAACATCTACGCCCAGCCGGGCGACGTGTTGACCCTCGTCAGAGCCCCGCGAACCTTCACGGTGTTCGGCGCCGCCGGCCAGAATAACGAGATCGAATTCCCGTCGGCGAAGTTGACGCTAGTCGAAGCGCTGGCGAAGGCAGGGGGATTGCAGGATGCACGCTCGGATCCGTCCGGCGTCTTTCTCTTCCGTTACGAGCCGGCCGATGTCGTGCAGGCGCTCGGCCAAAAGCCCGCGGCCGTCACTCCCGATGGCAAGTCGCCGGTCGTCTATCGGCTCGATCTGCGCAACGCCAAGGCCTATTTCGCCGCCGAGCGCTTTCCGGTCGAGGACAAGGATGTCATCTATATCGCCAATGCCAACCTCGACGAGCTGCAGAAGTTCTTTGGCTTGATCGGCACGCTGACCGCGCCGGCGATCACCGGTGTCGTGGTCAGAAACGCCGCGCAATAGGAAGCCGGTCCCCGCCCGGTGATCGCGCTCGACCTGTCGCGGCTGCTGTCACGCGCCGGGTCGGTGACGCCAAGCGGGATCGACCGCGTCGAGCTTGCTTACGCGCGACATCTGCTGGCCGGCAAGGCCACGCATTGCTTCGCGGCGCGCCATGCGCTTGGAGGGATCGGCCTGCTGCCAGCAGCGCCGACCGAAGAATTCATCGGCCGGCTCGCAGCGATGTGGCGGGACGGCGGTCCCGGACGTGAGCGCCGGGCTGTGGCGATGCTGGCGCGGCGGTTGCCATACGCCGCGCTGACCGGCGGGGCCGCGCTCCGGCGGTCCTTGGGCGAATTTCCCGGCCGCGCCGTGTATCTGGTGGTCTCGCATCAGAATCTCGATCGTCCACGGCCAATCGCGCGACTTAAGGCGGCGACCGGCGCGCATTTCATCTGCCTCATCCACGATCTGATCCCGCTCGACTTCCCGCATCTGACACGGCCCGGCCAGACAGCGCGGCACCGACGGCGGATCGCTACCGCGGCGAGTTTAGCCGATGCGGTGATCGTCAATTCCGCGGCCACTCGAGATGCGCTGGATGCGCATCTCGGAAATCGCGAAGTGCCCGTCGTCGTGGCGCCGCTTGGCGTCGATCTGCCTCGGATGGCTGCGCCGCCCGGCGACGTCACCCCTTACTTCGTCTGCCTCGGTACGATCGAGGCGCGCAAAAACCACGCCGTTCTGCTCGATGTGTGGCAACGGCTCGCCGCGGAACGGAGTGGCCAGACCCCGCGTCTGCTGCTGATCGGCCAGCGCGGCTTCGGCAGCGAAGGGATCCTCAACCGTCTCGCCGCGCTGCGCGATGTCGTGATCGAGCGCGCGGACGTGCCGGATCAAATCTTAGCGGCGCTGCTCCGTGGGGCATGGGCGCTGTTGCTGCCGTCGCTTGCCGAAGGGTTTGGACTGCCTGTTGCCGAAGCGCTTTCGCTGGGCGTGCCGGTGTTATGCAGCGATCTGCCGGCGCTGCGCGAGAGCAGCGCCGGCGTGCCGGAATATCTCGACCCTCACGATGCCGCGGCTTGGCATAAAGCGGTTGTCGATTTTGTCACCGACTCACCGAGACGGCAGGCGCAGCTCGCGCGCCTCGAACGATGGCGGCCATCGCTCTGGTCGACACATTTCGCGATTGTCGATCCGCTGATCGCGAACCTCGGTTAGCCTTTGAGGCGGCGCATGATTTCGGCAAGTTCGATCGGCTCGCCGGCCACTCGCCGGCTCTCCTCCACGACGATGCGCGCAGCCTCGCGCAACTGTGCCTCGTAGTGTGCAGCCGTCACGAAAAACCGCAGCCGCGCGGCGCGCTCGGGCACGGCGGGATAGAGGATCGGCGGCGCGTTGATGCCGCTCTCGAACAGAGCAGCCGCAAGCTTCCCGGCGCGGATCGAGCTGCCCGTGACCACCGGCACGATCGCGGCGCCGATCGATGTACCGATATTCACTCCGCCGTCGCGCAGCAAGCCATGAAACAGCGCAGCGTTGCGGCGCAGCCGCGCGACGCGCTCGGGTTCGGCTCGAAGGATGCGCAGTGCGGCGAGCGCCGCCGCGGCAGCGGCCGGCGCCATCCCGACCGAGAACACAAAGCCCGGTACGAGCCGCTTCAGGCGCTCGATCAGCACTCCCGCGCCGGCGATATAGCCCCCGCACGAGACAAGGCTCTTGCTCAGCGTGCCCATCCAGATATCGATGTCGCGCGGATCGACCCCGGCATGCTCCGCCGAGCCGAAGCCGCGCCGCCCCAGCACGCCCACCGCATGCGCGTCGTCGACCATCAGCCAGGCGCGATGCCGGCGCGCTATGGCGACAAAGCGGGCGAGGTCGGGGACATCGCCGTCCATGCTGTAATGACCTTCGACGACCAGCACCCTGCGTCGCGCCGACGCGCCGGCGAGCGCCTTGTCGGCCGCCTCCGGATCGTTATGGGTAAAGGAAAGCCGGCGAGCACCCGACAACCGCGCACCCTCGACGATGCTGTTATGGGTAAGCGCATCATGGGCGATCACATCGCTGGGGCCGAGCAGCGCCCCGATCACGGAGACATTGGTCGCGTGCCCGCCGACCAGCGCCATTGCATCTTCCGCTCCGTGAAGCTCGGCCAAGGCCGCCTCGAGCTCGCGGTGGATCTGTCGCTCTCCCGACACCATGCGGCTTGCCGATACGGTCGTGCCGTAGCGATCGATCGCCGCCTTGGCCGCATCGGCGATCCGGCTGTCGCCGTTGAGGCCGAGATAATCGTAGGACGCAAAGTTGCTGTAGCGTCGGCCGGCGATAATCGTCTCGGCGCCGACAATCCCGTCATGCAGGCGGAAGTAGGGATCGGCAATCCCGAGATGATTAGCCGCCGCCGCGACCATGTCGACATCGCGCGCGCCATCAAGCTGGGCAGGATCGGGCCGTCCTGGCGCTGCCGGCGATGTCGGGCGCGCCGCCAAGCGCGCGAGCAGCCGCGCCTTGGCTTCAGCCGACAACCCAAACGGATCGCCGCGCGCCGCCATCGTCAATCGTCCGCCGCGAGGTCGGTCGCATCCGCCACGGAGGTGCCGGGCGGCGGCTCGTGCCGCAGTGCCAACTCGGCGACTGTCACGGACGGGGTACGCCGATCGATGATTTCGGCCAGTCGCGCCGCGAGCGCGGCTGCGCTTACCCTATCCGCTAGGCTCATGAGCGGCACGTCGAGCCGCAATCGGGTTTCCAGTGCCAGCCGCAATTCGATCGCCATCAGCGAGTCCATGCCGAGTTCGGCCAGCGGGCGATGCGGGTCGAGACTGCCTTCGGGAAGTCGCAGGATGCGCGCCGCCGCATCGGCGACGACGGTGGTGAGAAGCTCGCCTCGTTCCACGGAACCGAGCGATACGAGCCGGTCGAGGAGCGCCTCGTCCGCCGCAGTATCGGCATCCGCGCCGCGCAGATCGTCAAATAGCCGCTCGGCGACAATCGTAAGCGTATGGCCGGCCTCCGGCATCGCGAAATCGGCGAAGGCAACGACCGGCAACCCGCTTGCCGCCATCGTCGGCAGGGCCGCGAGAGCGCGCGTAGCCGGCATAGGCCGCACGCCGAGGCGACGCGACAGCGATGCACGTTCATCGGGCCGCGCGGCGAGCATGCCGGTATCGGCGATCGGGCCCCAAGCGATCGCCAGCGCCGGCTTGCCCCGATTGTGTCGGCGCCGAGCCAAGGCCTCCAGCGCCGCATTGGCGGCGACATAGGCGCCCTGGCCGGGCGCGCCGATAACGGTCGTCGCCGACGAAAACAGCCAGAACAGGTCAAGCGGGTCGTACGCGGTCAATTGGTCGAGGTGCAGGGCACCCGAGACCTTGGCGCTCATCGCGGTATCAATGTTCTCGGCGGTCAGCGCGGCGGCGGTCCCATCAACGATCGTTGCCGCGGCATGGACGACGCCGCGGATCGACACACCTTGTCTCCGAACTGCATCGAGGACGTCGCCAAGCGCTCGGGGGTCGGCGACATCGACCGCGTGAGCGGCGACCTCTGCGCCCAGCGCCGCAAGCTCGGCGATACGTTGCGCCGCGCCCGGCGTATCCAGGCCGCGCCGCCCGATCAACGCGAGGTGACCGACGCCGCGCTCAGCAAGCCAGCGCGCCGTCGCAAAACCGAAGCCGTCGAGGCCGCCGGTGACGACATAGACGCCATCGCGATGCAATAACAATTCCGGCGGCCGCGATACGGCGATCCCGGCATTGCCATCCGGGACCAGCACCAACTTGCCGATATGCTGTGCTGCCTGCATTAGACGGATCGCGTCGGCGAGTTCGGCGAAGGTGAAACAGCGATGCGCGAGCGGCCGGATTTCACCGGCCGAGAGCGCGGCCGCGACCTCGGCAAGCAACGCCTTGGCGAGTTCCGGACGGCGCGCCGGCAGCTGGTCGACATCGACCGCGAAATAGGAAAGGTTTTGCCGCAGCGGACGCGCCGCAAACCGGCGGTTTTCGTAAAAATCGCGCTTGCCAAGTTCGACGAAGCGGCCGAACGGTTTCAAGAGTTCGAGGCTCGCTTCCATCGCCTCGCCGGACAGCGAGTTGAGGACGACATCGACGCCAACGCCGCCGGTTGCCTCGCGCACCGCGGCGGTAAAACGCAGCTCCCGCGAGTCGCAGACATGGTCGGCACCGACCATACGCAGAAAGGCGCGCTTAGCCGCCGATCCGGCGGTGGCGATCACCGTTGCGCCGCATGCCTTGGCGACCTGGATCGCGGCCAAGCCGACCCCGCCCGACGCCGCATGGATCAGCACGGTTTCGCCCGGTGCGAGATGCGCGAGGGTCACAAGCGAATAGCGCGCGGTCACGAACGCTACGGGAAGCGTGGCCGCCGGGGCAAAATCCAAATCGGCCGGGATCGCAACCACGGCGTCCGCACGGGTTACGACCTGGCTCGCCAGCGCCGCCGGCGCGAAGCCCATGACTCGATCGCCAATCACCATATTCGTGACGCCGTCACCAACCGCGCAAACAACGCCCGCGCATTCAAGACCAAGCGCGGTGCCGGCAAACCCGTCGAGCAGCGCCTCCTCCGGCAATGCACGGGCCGCAATCATGACGTCGCGGAAGTTGAGGCCGGCCGCGCGCACCTCAAGCGCGATTTCCCCCCGTCCAGGGGGCGGCGGTTGCACCAGGGCCCATTCGAGCCGATCCAGCCGACCGGGCTGCGATGCCGAGGCGATAATGGAATCGTCGGGCCCGGCCCAAATAGGCGGAAGACCGCGGCGCAACCGCAACGCATGCCGTCCCTGCTTGGTCCAGACGATCTCGCTCTCACCGTCCTCGGCGACCAATTCCTCGGCAAGACGCCGCGCGCGCTCGGCCCACAGTAGGTCAGGCGGCAGGTCGACCATGCGCAGCGTCAGTCCCAGCGTCTCGTTGCGCAACACACGGCCGAAGCTCCACAGCGCCGCGCCGCAAAGATTGTCGCCCGCAGCTTGGTGCGCCCCCGTCGTCATCAGCCAGAGCGGCACGCCTCGCTCGGCGGCCAAGGCGGCGAGCCGCGCGAATTTCGGGATCAAGTCGCTTGCCGTGTCCGGCCCCCTGTCATCGCCCACGGTGAAGATGATTCCGTCATCAGCCGCCTCGGCCGCCGTCAAGCGATGGCCCAGCGCTTCAAAAGCGACAGCAACATCGGCATGTTCTGTCTCGCTGATCAGCGCCAGTGACAGGGACGCGGCCAAAGACGGGAGCGCCGGCCGCGCGGGCGCCCGCCCCCAGATCACCTCGCACGGCCACGGACCCTCCGAGACGACGGTGGCCCCGATGTCGTCGAGGCCGGCGGCCGCCAGTTCGGTGCGCCAATCGGATGCACCGCCGGTCAGCTCCCAGAGCGGATTGGGGCGAGGCATCACCGCAAACAAAGCTCCGCCAGGAGCGAGATTGACCCGCGAGACACGGGGCGACCCCGCTTCGCCGAACAGCGCGAGATCGCACGACTCGCCCGCATCGACCAAGGCAATGGCAACACCGGCGCGGCGCACCCGGTCGCTGAGCCGCATTGAGCCGGATTCGTAGACGCGCAACGGACGATCAAGCGGCCATCGTCGGGCAAGCTCGTCGAGCACCGCGGCGACCACTGCCCGGCTGGCCGCGGCCGGGGGCGGCGTCCGCCGCAACGGGGCGATCGCAGGCGACATCGCTTCGACAGAGGGAGCCTCGCGCAGCATCGCCGCCAGCGTCAGCTCGGCGACCATCTCGGAATGCTCGGCGAGCAGCGAGCGCCACAACTCGCCGCTATTGGGCAATTCTTCGCCGGCAAAGCGCTGCACCAGCGCACCCAGCGCTTCGGGCTGCGCAATACCCGCCGTTTCACGGCCGATCGCCGCGAGCAGCGCCTCGAACAGCAGCGCCTGTTCGCGCTCACGCGCCAAGTCACGCTGCCGAGCAGTGGCGATGTGGACCAGGAGCTCCCCGAGACCAGCGAAAACAGCTGGTGGCGACGCCGCAAATGGCGTCGGCACAAGTTCCGTGCGCAGATAGGAACTCGGTGTCTGCGTGAACCAACGGGATGCGGGTGAACCAGCATTCGCTGAGTTCGGCGACCGCACCTCCGGCCGCGTCCCAAAGCACGATATCCGCAGCTATCGAACGCGCCCCACGCCGCGACACGCGGAGCTCGGCGCGGCTCACGGCCCGGCCGAACGGCGCGACGGCGGCGACTCGGCCAAGCCGGCGCGGCAGAAAGCCGGCCTCTTCGGATGCATCATCACCCATCAGCGCGAGCAGCGCTTGAAACGCGCCGTCGAGCGCAAACGGGTCGATCAGCCAATCTTGCGGCGCGGAAGTCGGTTGCAACTTAGCGATCGCGCGGTCGCTGTCGATCACCAATACCTCTTCGATCATCTGGAAGGTTTCGCCGTAGTCCAGACCTAGCCGAGAAGCTCGCCGGTACAGCGCCGTCCCCGGCTCAACCTTGCACCCGTTGCCAGCGCTTTGTGGCTGCGGGGAACCGCCGGAGGCGGCAACGCCGAGACGCGCGGTCGCATGCACGGTCATCGGCTCGTCCGCCAGGCGCTTGCGGCTGGCGAGCCGCCAAGGGCCATCCGGCAACAGCGTGCTCCGCGTCTCGCGTGCCCCGTCGTCGAAACCGGCCAAATGAAGCAACTCGACATCGCGCAGCTCAAGAACCGCTGCATCCGGGTGCTGCACGCGAGCCGCCGCCAACGCCATGTCGATGATCGCCGCCGCTGGCAGCACCGGTATGCCGTCAACTCGGTGATCGGCGAGAAACGGAAACAGCGTCATATCGAGATGATTGACCCAGGACGTGTCTGCACCTACTTGACGAAAGCCGAGCAGCGGGTGATCGCAGACCGGGTTTGCCGGCTCGGCCGCCTCGATCGTCTCCCCAAACCAAAAGCGTTCGCGCTGCCATGGACAAAGCGGCAGCCCGCACGGATCATCGGGGCCGTCGAGCCAAGTGCCATGGCTCATATCGTGCCCGGCGGCATGGAGCCGTGCCGCGATCGCCGGGAACGGATCGCCGGGCGGACCGCGGCGCTCAAGGGTCGCGATGGTCTTTCCTATCGGCGCGGCGGCATGAAGCGCGTCACGCAGATAGGAGAGCAGCACCACGCTCGGCCCGATTTCGACAAAAAGGCGATAGCCACCGGTAATCAGCGTCGCAATCGCATCCGAAAAGCGCACCGGATCACGCACATTGCGCCACCAGTGAAAAGCGTCGAGCACTCCCTGGGTGACCCGCGCTCCGGTTACCGTCGAGACGAGCTCGCCGACAGGGGCGAGCGAATTGATACCGGCCAGTTCGGCGATCAGGCGATCGCGGATCGGGTCCATCGCCACAGAATGGAAAGCGAAATCAAGGTCCAGCAGCCGCCAGGCAATCCCGCGGCGCCCGGCCGTCTCGCCAAGTCGGTCGATCGCATCGCAGGAACCGGCGATCGTTACCGAGCGCGCGCTATTGATCGCAGCGATCTCAAGCGCATAGCGCTGCTCCTCGTGCAACAGCGCCGTCGCGTCGTCCGGCCCGAGCGCGAGCACAGCCATGCGGCCGACGCCACGGGTTCGCTCTTGATGGCGGCTGCGGGTGGCCACGATCCGCGCGGCCATGTCCAGCGACAGCGCGCCGGCGGCCCAAGACGCCGCAATCTCGCCGACGCTGTGGCCGACAAACCCGCCCGGCGTGGCCCCCATGTCGCACAAAACACGGGTGATCGCGACCTGTATCGCGAACAGCATCGGCTGCGCGATGTCGGCCCGGCGCAACTCTTCGTCGGTGAGTTCTCCGGCGATGCGTTGTTCGACCGACCAGCCGAGATAGGGGCGAAGCGCGCAATCAGCCTCGGCGGTCGCCGCGCGAAACGCGCCGCTTGCGAGATACGCCGCCCGCCCCATGCCGAGAAACTGCGCGCCGTTGCCCGAGTAGACAAAGGCGAGCCTGTCCCGTCGTGTCGCCACGCCGCTTGCGAGCGCCGGGTTCAGGCGGCCGGTGAGGAAATCGTCCAGGTACGACGCCGGATCATCGCCGAGCACGACAACGCGATGGGCGTGATGATCGCGTCGGCGGGCCGCCGCTCGCGCCATCGCCGGCCATCGCGACGGCGGGGTCGCGGCGATCGTGTCACGCCAGGACTGGGCTAATGTCCGCAATGAGGCGTCGCTGTGCGCCGAAATCATCAGCGGCGGATGCGTCACCGCCTCCGCTTTCGGTTCCTCTTGCCGTGGCGGCGGCGCGAGGATCGCATGCGCGGTGCTGCCGCCGAAGCCGAAGGAATTGATCCCGGCATACCCGCCCACGGCGATCGGCTCCGCCGCGCCGACGAGGCGCAAGTTGAGGTGAGCGAAGGAGATCGCCGGGTTCGGCGTCTCGCCGTAGAGCGAACGCGGCAGCACGCCGCGCTCCAGCGCCAGCATCGCCTTCAGCAAGCCCGCGATCCCCGAAGCCGGTTCGAGATGGCCGATATTGGACTTGACCGAGCCAATGGGCAGCGGCGCTTGCCGCGACTGCCCGAGCACGTGACCGACTGCTTCGGCCTCCGCCGGATCGCCCGCCGGCGTTCCCGTACCGTGCATCTCGATAAAAGCAAGCGCCTCGGCGGCAATGCCAGTATCGCCGTAGACGCCGCGCAGCAACTCCGCCTGCGCCGGCGCGCTCGGCAGCGATAGTCCCACCGTTCGGCCGCTGGCGCCGACGGCGGTGCCGCAAATCACCCCGCGGATCGGATCGCCCGCCGCGAGAGCCCGCGCCAGCGGCTTCAGTACGACGACCGCGCCGCCCTCAGCGCGCACATAGCCGTCGGCGCGCGCGTCGAACGCAAAGCAGCGGCCGCGCGGCGACAGCATGCCGGCCTGTGCGAAGCCGATGAACGGATAAGGCGACAGCAGCAGGTTGACCCCACCGACCAGCGCCGCTTCGATGCGTCCTGCTCTCAGCGCCTCGCAGGCCTGGTGCAGCGCCACCAGCGATGACGAGCATGCCGTGTCGATGACCTGGGTGGGGCCGCGCAGATCGAAAAAATGTGAGAGCCGGTTGGCGAGAATGCCGAGCGACATGCCGCTGACGAAATGCGGCCCGCCACTCGCCGGGTCTCCCAGCCGCAGATTGCCGTAATCGGTCGAGGAGGCGCCGATATAGACGCCCGTCGCGCTGCCGGCGAGGCGCGCCGCCGGGGTGCCCGCATCCTCCAGCGCATGCCAAGCGAGTTCGAGCAACAGGCGTTGTTGCGGGTCCATCTCGGCCGCCTCGCGCGGCGAGATGCCGAAAAACCCTGGCTCGAACAAATCGATGCCGTCGATCAGACCCGCCGCCCAGCTGTAGCTCTTGCCGGGTTCGCCACGGTTCGGATGATAGAAAAACCGCGTTGACCAGCGCTCCGGCCCGACTTCGGTGACAGCATCAACGCCATCGATCAGCAATCGCCAAAATGCTTCGAGCCCCGCGGCGCCGGGAAACCGGCACGAGGCTCCGACGATGGCGACCGCTCTCTCGTTCATCGGCGGCTGAACCGACCTGCTGATATTGCGTCAATTTTACTCGATCATGACCGCAACAACAGGCGTGTCGAGAGTCGCGCGGGCCCTGGCAGCCGGTACCAGTGCCGGACGGCTAGCGCACGACCAGCACGTTGCACGCGACCTTGGCGACGATGTCGCGCAGCCGCTCGGCCTGCGCCTGCGGCGTGCCTGCGGCGACCGCGATCAGCCGGCAGTCGAGCTCGCGGATGCGGCGGAACAGCGCCGCCGGCTGCATCGGTGATAAGTCGAGTTCGACCGTGACCGCGAGGCCGGTAAGGCAGCCGTCGAGCCAGGTTTTGAAGTCTGGCGAATTCGCCAACTCCGGCGGGCAGATGACCGCGAGCCGGCCACCGTGCGCTTCCGCCAGCTGCGCGGCGACCGCGACGAGCCGCTCAGAGAGCGGCTCGCGATCTTGCAGCAAAACCGCGACCGCCCCATCGCGCCAATCGCTATGCGCCAACAACAACGGTGACGATCCGGGCTCGACCACCGACCACCAGCGGCATTCGACACGAAAATGTCCACCGATGGGCCGGCTGGTCGTACCGCAGACCAGGAAGTCGGTGATCTCGGCGGCGCCAATGCGTCCCGCCGCGGGATCGTGCTCGATCTCGAACGACCATTCGACCTGGTACCGCCGTGCGGCAGCGGCCAGTTCGTGCCGCGCCCGCTCCGCAAAGGCGCGCATCTGTCGCCGCGCCTGCTGTAGATCGATCGCCTCGACGCCGAAGCCGAGGGTCACGACTCTGGCGAAGGGCAGGTTCGCCAAGCGGATCAGGTCGTCATCCTCGACGAAGACGCCGTGCAGATGCGCCTTCCAGCGCGCCGCCAGCCGCGCCGCGGTGTCGATCGCGGTGCGGTTTTCGGATGTGGCGTCGAGCGCGACGACGATCCGCTCGATCTCTCCGGTCATGAGACAGCCCCCGTCTGGCTGCGCATCAGCGCCGCCGCCTTCTGGGTGAACTCGTCGAGCCGCGCCGCGATCTTTTTGTCGGTCGTCCCGGCCGGCACGCCGGTCAGCAGCTCGAAGCCCTGGTCGATTGTTTCCATCGGGATAACGCGAAACTGGCCCGCGTCGCAGGCGGCGACGACGTCGGCGCGTAACATCAGGTGCTTGACGTTGCTCGCCGGAATGATACAGCCCTGCCTGCCGGTGAGGCCCTCCGCGTTACAGATGTCGAAGAAGCCTTCGATCTTCTCGTTGACCCCGCCGATCGCCTGGATGACGCCGTGCTGATCGACCGAGCCGGTGACCGCGAAGCATTGCCGGATCGGCACCTCGGCCAGCGCCGACAGCAGCGCGAACAGCTCGGCCGCCGAGGCGCTGTCGCCGTCGACACCGCCATAGGATTGCTCGAACACCAGGCTGGCGTGCAGCGATAGCGGCCGCTCGCCGCCGAATCTGCCGCCGAGAAAGCCGCTGAGGATCAGCACCCCCTTTGAATGCAGGGGGCCGCCAAGCTGCACCTCGCGCTCGATGTCGACGACCTCGCCGCGCCCCATGCGCACCTGCGCGGTGATCCGTGTCGGGTTGCCGAAGGCGAGCGTGCCCAGGCTGATGACCGACAGCCCATTGATCTGCCCAACGACCTCTCCGTCGGTCTCGATGCGAATCGTGCGCCGTGCGATCTCTTCCTGCATCCGCCGATAGACGCGATCGCCGCGGCGGACTTGCGCGTCGAGCGCGGCCTGAACGTCGGCCTCGCCGACGACTTCCTTCCCCGCGTCCGCCGCGAGCTGGTCGGCCTCCTGCAGCAGCTCGATGATCGCCCGCAGGCTGGTCGAGAGGCGCTCGGAATCTCCGGCGAGCCGTGCCGCTTGCTCAATGACCCGCGCGACCGCGTCGCGATCGAAGGCGCGCAAGTGCTCGCGCCGCACGACCGTGCCGATAACCCGCGCGTACAGCAGCGTCGCGTCGTCGCTGCGCGTGACGCGGTCGTCGAAATCGGCGGCGATCTTGAACAACTCGGCAAAATCTTCGTCGTGCTGCGACAAGAGGTAGTAGAGCAGCGGCGCGCCGACCAGCACCACCTTGACATCGAGCGCGATCGGATCGGGCTCAAGCGATACGGTTGTCGCGAGGCTCAACGCTTGCTCGATCGACTCGATGCGGATTTCGCTCGATTGCAACGCCCGCTTCAGCGCCGCCCAACCGTAGCCGCCGGCCACCAGCCTCTCTGCGTCGAGGATCAGATAGCCGCCATTGGCGCGGTGCAACGCGCCCGGCTGGATCAAGTTGAAATCGGTGATCAGCGCCCCGAACCGCGCCAGGTGCTCGACGCGGCCGATCAGGTTCTGATAGGTCGGATTGTCCTCATAAATGACCGGCGCGCCTTGCGCGCCGCTGTTGTCGACAATGACATTCACTTGATACCGCCGATAGCGCATGTCCTCCATTGCCGCTCGCGCCGCGGCGGTCGGCGGCGCGCCACCCGCTTCGGCCGGAGGCTGTGGCTGCGGCTGCGGCTGGAAGTCGTCGACATTGTCCTTGATGTCGCGCTCGACGGCGTCGAGGTAATCGAGCACGTCGGGCAGATCGACATAATTGCCGCGCATCTCGCCGATCAGGTTGGCGACCGCGAAGCCGGTGATGTCGCGGTTGAGCGTACGCACTGCGTCGCGATGCTCGCGTTCCCATTGCGGCACCTGTCGCATGATGCCTTCGAGCTCGGTCTGCGCCGTTTGCAGATCATTTTCGATCCGCTTGCGCTCTTCCTCCGGCAGCGCCTCGAAATCCTCGGGATTCATCACCTTGCCGTCGCGCTTTGGCGCCAACGCCAGCCCCATCGGCGTGCGGATCAGCGCAATGTCTTTGGCGTCGGCACGCTCCTGGAGGCCGCCAAAAGCCTCTTCGCTGCGCGACTTGGCCTGTTGGTCGATGACTTCACGGCGCGCGCGGTACTCGTTGTTCTCGAACGCCGCCGGCAGGGCGATCTTCAGCTCCTCGACGAGGTGCTTCATTGCCCCGGCGAACGCCATGCCCTGCCCGGCGGGCAAATCGAGGCAATGCGGCCTTTGCGAATCGGCGAAATTATTGACGTAGCACCAATCCGGGGCTGTCGATTCCGCCGCTGCCCGGCTTTTCAGCAAATCCTCGACGAGCGCGTGGCGCCCGACCCCCGCCGGGCCGAGCGCGTAGACGTTGTAGCCTTTGTGGCGCATGCGCAGTGCGAAGGCGACGGCCTCGGCGGCGCGGTCCTGGCCAATCATGGCGGGTGCGTCGGGAAGCTCGCTCGACAGCTGGAACGGAAGTTCATCGGGGCGGCAGCGCCGTGCCAGCAACTCGGCCGGAAGCGGAACTCCGCTTTGCGCTACCGCGTCGGCCATCGCCCTTACCGAGCCGGCCGGTACGGCCGGCACTCGAGGCGCAGGTAGTCGCGGAAATGCGGCCGCATCTTCTCGGTCCACGGCGTGTTTGCCGCCTTCTTCCAGGCATCGCCCTCGCGCACGTCGGACCGAGCAAAATGATACATTGCGAGATAGCGCTGGGTCGCGCCCTGGCCGCGATAGCGGCGCGCCATCAAGACACCCGGCACCGAGCCGAGCGCCGGCAGATGCTCCTCATTGTACCAGGCGTTGAACTCGGCCTCGGCCTCGGGCACCGGGTTCATCGAGATCACCAGCAGCGCCGCCGCATTGCGCGGCGCGAGGCCGTCGCCGGGGAGGATCTGGTCGCCTTCGAGGCGGATGATGTGCTTGACGCGGCCCGTGACGCGCTTCGTCCACGGGCTGCCATTGGCACCGCCGACCGCCTGATAAGGCGGGCTGTGCAAGACGCCGACCGCGTCGAGGTCGTAGGTTGCGACCGAGAGCTTGGGGTTGTCGCTGCCGATCCACCGGTCGGCATTGATAAAGCCGGGCACGGCGAGCCGCTCGGGGACATGCTCGGTGTCGTACCAGTCGTGGAACTCGTCCTCGGCGACATCGGAGAATTGCATCGCCGCGATCAACAGCCCTTTCGGCATCACTTCCTCCCGATTTCGTGGCGCGAGATTAGCGCAGTCATCATTAATCGTCATGGCCGGGCTTATCCGGCCTTCCACGTCCACTTACCAAAGGCCAGCATTGCTTCCGTGGATGCCCGGAACAAGTCCGGGCATGACGACGAGGAGCGGTTAGTTCAGCTTATACAGCCGCTTCGCGGTGCCGCTGTAGAGCGCGGTCTTCTCGCCTGGGGAGCATCCGGCGGTGATGCGCTTGAACGCATTCCACAGCGTCGCATAGCCAGTGCCCATCTTATCGACCGGGAAATTGCTCTCGAAATTGCAGCGCTCGGCGCCAAATAGCTCGATGCAGGGCTCGACATAAGGCCGCCACGCCGCGGCCCAAGCCTCGGAGTTCGGCGGTACGGCGAGCCCGCGAAAATCGAGCGCCGCACCGCGGTTAAGCATGCCGCCGATCTTGACGAAGACATTCGGGCATTTCGCCAGCTCCGCCATGCTGGCGCGCCACGACGCGTGGATTTCGTCCTTGCGGCCGCCATAAGCGCCGTAACCCAGCACGCCGCCGACATGGCACATGCAGATCGTCGCCTGGGGCACCGCACGCGCCAAGTCGATCACGTCCTCTAGTTGCGGGTGGTAGCACCAGGCATCGAGTACAAGATTATGTGCGGCAAGCCGGGCAACGCCGGTGCGGATTTCGGGCCGCGCATACATATGCGGCGTGGAGTTCGGGACGGCTATTGACGATCGCCGGGTCGGCATCGTAGCCGACCGAATAGCGCACGCCCTTGAGCCGGTCGCCGCCGGCGCGGATCAGCGTCTCCAGCACCGACTCGACCCGATCGCCGAGCGCGAGGTCGGCGTAGCCGACAATGCCCTGAGCGACCTTGATCGGCCCGTAGCCGCCCGACGCGCTCATCGCGGCGATACCGGCGACGAACTCGGCCTCGCCGACCGGCCGCATCTCTTCCGGCCCGCCAGCACGGTACATCGAGCGACACTCCTCGAACACGGTGGCGACGACGTTGTGGCCGGTGTTGAGATCGGCGAGAAGCTCGGGCAGCAGATAGGTCCAGCCGCCGCGCTGCCATAGATGATGGTGGGTGTCGATAATCGGCAGCTCCGGCTCGAGGATCGGTTCCCGCTCCTGCCGGGCCAGCCACGCATCGTCGGGCTGGACGATGTGACCGAACCGGCCCGGCTGAGCGGTTTGCACCATGATTTCCTCCCCAAGACCGTCATGGCCGGGAGCGACCCGGCCATGACCTTCAGCTATTCGATCCCGGTTTACCCCGGCATAACTCTTCGGGTCACTTCGCCGCGTCCGCGAGCGCCGGAGCCTTTGACGCCGCCAGGACCGCCGCGGCTTCTTTGGCAACCGGGGTGCCTTCGAAGAAGCGCGGGTTCTGCGTGCCCCACAGCCGCACCGCGTTAGCGAAGGTGAAGTCGCGGAAATCGTCTTCACCAATGTGGCCGTCCTCGACCAGTTCCCAAGCCTCGGGCAGCGGGTCGCGCATATCGACGACATCGAAATGCCCGATATCCGACGAGTAAATCGCGTTGATCCGCGCGCCCAGCGGCATCGATTTGCCGAATGCGACCGAGTTCATCCGGTCGTCGGCTTCGCAGCCGAAATAGTAGGGCGTAGCGAAGAGGTCGAGCCAGTCCTGCTTCTTCGTGATGTTGCAGTTGATGTAGTCGTCGGGCGGCATGCCGCCGGTGAGGAAATCCTCTTCGAGCGGCCACCCGTCGCGCTTGTCGAGCTCGGCGGCGATGTCGCCGTAGCCGTATTTGTCGACCAGCTCGCGGAGCAGTGGACGGTTGAGCTTTGACGGGTCCATGTTGGCGAGGCCCTTGGCGCCGCGCCGCTCCCAATGCTCGATCAGGTCGCAGAACAGCTGGCAGCCCCAGCCGACCCCTCCTTCGAGGAAGGCAAAGCGCAGATCGGGAAAACGCCGCGTCACGCCGCCGAGGAACAGCGCCTTGGCGACGTTGTGGCCGGCATTCGCGAAATGGCCGATGTGATTGAAGGTGAAATTGGACGGGCTGTTGCGCTCGCCATAGGAGCGGCCGCCGGTGTGAAAGGTTGGCGCGACACCGAGCTCGCGGCACTTTTGCCACAGCAGATCATAATTGTACGGGCTGTCGATACCGAGCTGGTCGAACCCCATTGCGTAGCGCGCGACATCGGCCGGCGCGTCCTTGGCGTGCGGGATCGGCCGGCGTACCGCGCTGCCGAACATGCACACTTTGGTGCCAAGCTGCTTGACGCAGAATTCCAGCTCCTCGATCGCCTCATCCGGCGTGTGCACCGGGATCACCGCGGCCGGGGTCAGCTTGTCGCTGAGATCCTTGAAATAGTCGTGGGTAACGACGTTGAAGCCGTGGCATACCGCGCGCCGCGTCGCGTCGTCGGCAATGCGGTGGATGCCGAGACCGGCGGTCGGATAGACGACGCCAAAATCGATCCCCAGCTCGTCGAGCCGCTCATAGAGCATGCGCGGCATCATCGCCGTCGCGCGATCGCGGGTATTGACCGATTGCCGGCCCCACTGGCCCTCCATCGCGACGCCTTTTTGTGTGCGGTCGTCGAGCGTCAGGCTCAGCGAATCCGGAATGCGGCGCTGCGACTGCAGAAACCCGTTGCCGCCCAGATCGCCGGTCACCTTGCGGATCTGCTCGGCGAAGACCGGGGTGTACTCGACCCAGTGGCCGTCGCCATCGATGACCGGGTGCTTCAAGCCTTTGCGGATTTCTTGCGGGCTGTGATGAGAACTCATTCTCGCCTCCGGATCGCGCTAGTAGTCGCTGTCAAAAAAAGCGTATGCCCCGTTTTCTCCCAAGTCAAACCGCCGCCCTCCCTGTGGCGGACTTGCGATCCGGTCATGGAGACGGTGCCTTTAGCGTCGACGTTGCGGGTGGCCGCGGTCGCGGGCTAGGCTTGCCGCATCAACGAAGCGCCGGTTCGAAAGAGGGCCGAGGGGAGGACGCGTCATGCTGGAACTGCTCGAGCAGCAGACATCGCTCACCGCCAATCAGTGGAAGATTTTCGCCGCGAGCATTCTCTCGGGCATGCTCGACTTTTTCGATTTCTACCTGATCGGCTTCGCGCTCGCCTTCTTCGTCCAGGATTGGCATCTCACCTACGGTGAGTCCGGGATGATCCTGTTTTCCTCGGGCGTGGCGGCGATTCCCGGCGGCATCATCTTTGGCTGGCTCGGCGACAAGATCGGCCGGCGCAGCGTGTTCATCATCACGATCCTGATGCTCTCGTTCGCCACGGGCGCGATGGCCTTCACGCCGGACCGCGGCTGGCTCTATCTGACAGTCCTGCGGTTCATCGTCGGGTTGGGGGTGGTGGGGGTCGCGGCGGTTGACGTGCCGCTGCTCCAGGAGTTTCTGCCGGCGGCGAAGCGCGGCCTCATCAGCAGCATGTCGATCGCGCTGGTGCCGGGCGGCGGGCTGATGGCGGCGGCGCTCAGCGCCTCGCTTGGCGGGCTCGTCGGCTGGCGTGGCCTATTCCTGATGGGCCTCGTGCCGGCTTTCATGGCGGTGATGATCCGCTATTGGGTGCCCGAATCGCCACGCTGGCTGATCGGCCGCGGGCGGCTCGAGGAGGCGCGCAAATCGCTCGCCTGGGCGCTGCAGGTCGATCCCGCGACAATCGTGCTGCCGCCGGTCGCGCCCGAGCCGCAGAAATCGAATTGGATCGAGCTGTTCCACTATCCGCGCAGCATCATCGCCGGCTTCCTGACCGGCCTCAGCCAGACCGGCGCTGTCGGGCTCGGACTGTGGCAGGTCACCTTGATCGTGCTGGTGCTGAACGTCACACCGGCCCAAGCCTCGTTCATGGTGATCTGGATTACGCTGATCGGGATCGGCGGGCGCATTTTTGGCGCCTCGCTCACCGATAAGATCGGACGCCGCCCCGCCGGCATCCTGTGCTGCGTGCTCGCGGCGGCGACGATGTCGCTCTGCGGCTATTTGCACGCGGTCTATCTCGGGCCCGTGCCGATGTTCTACGTACTGTTGCTGACAGCGGCCGTTTTTTACAATTCCACCTCGGCGATCTGCTACCCGTACATGGCCGAGATGTGGCCGGCCAAGCTACGCGCGAGCGGCTTTGGCCTGGTCTACGGCATGGCGAACCTGGGCAAGTTCATCGGCCCGGCCGGGCTCGCGGTGATCATCGGTGCGTCGAACTTTGTCAGCCCAAAAGCGACGCTCGACGGCATCGTGCCCGGCTTCAACTACTTCGCGGTGTGGTACGTCCTCGCGCTTTTGGCCTATCTATTCATCGGCCTCGAGACGAAGGGCCGCACGATCGAGGAACTCGACGCAATGTACGCTCGCCCCAAGCCTGCGACGGCAGGCGCGGAGTAGAACAGAGACGGCGCCGTCACGTGACGGCGCCGCTTAACGTGGGCTCGCGTTCCGCTAGTCCGCCGAGCCCGCCGGCTGAGCAGCGGCGAGGACGGCGGCGGCTTCCTTGGCGACGACGGTGCTTTCGAAGAAGCGCGGGTTCTGCCTGCCCCACAGCTTCACCGGGTTCTCGAACACGAAGGCGCGGAAATCATCCTCGGTGATGTGGCTGTCCTCGACCAACTCATAGGCTTCGGGCAGTGGGTCGCGAAAATCGATCACGTCGAAATGGCCGATATCCGAAGAATAGATCGCGTTGAGCTTCGAGCCGAACGGATTGCCCTTGCCAAACGCGGTCGCGTTCATCCGGTCATCGGCTTCGCAGCCGAAATAGTACGGCTTGGCGAAGAGCTCGACCCAGTCTTCTTTCTTGGTGATCTCGCACGCTGCGAAATCGTCAAGCTCGGTGCGATTACCGGTAAGCTGCTTGGCGTTGGGGTCGGGCCAGCCGTCGCGCGACTTCAGCACATCGAGGATGTCGCCATAGCCGTGCTTCTCGACGAGGTCGAGCAGCAGCTTGCGATCGAGCTTGTCGGGGTCCATGCGCTTGAGCGCCGGGGCGCCGCGCCGCTCCCAATGCTCGATCAGATCGCCGAACAGCTGGCAGCCCCAGCCGACCCCGCCTTCGAGGAACGCGAAGTTGAGCTGCGGGAAGCGCCGCGTGACGCCACCGAGGAAGATGCCCTTGGCGACCGCATGCCCGGCGGCGGCGAAATGGCCGATATGGTTATAGACGAAATTGCTCGGGCTGTTGCGCAACCCCTGGCCGCTGGCGCTCGAGTGGAAGGTCGGCGCGATTTTCACGTCGACGCATTTCTGCCAGACGGCGTCGTAATCGTACGGGCTGTCGATACCGAGCACGTCGTACCAGACGGTGAAGCGCTGCAACTCGGGATCGTTGGTCTGCGCCGCCGAAACCGGGCGCGACATGCCGCTGCCGAACATACCGACTTTGGCGCCGAGTTGGGAGGTGACGAACTCCAGCTCCTCGATCGCCTCCTCGGGCGAGTGCATCGGGATAATTGCGGCCGGGGTCATCCGATCGCTGTAGGGCCGGAAATACTCCGCCGAAACGATGTTATAGGCGCGGATCACCGCGCGCCTTGTCTCGTCATCCTTGATGCGCGGCAGCCGTAAGCCCGCGGTCGGGTAGATGATCGCGAAATCGGTGCCGATCTCGTCGAGACGCTGGTAGAGCAGCTTCGGCATCATCGCGGTGGCGCGGTCGAGCGTGTTCTCGGCCTGGCGGTTCCAGAAATTGGGCTGTGCGACGCGGCGGATGTCGCGCTCTTCCTGGGTCATCTTGAGCGCGTCGGTGGTCGATGACAGCGCCTTGAGAAACCCGTCAGCCGCCTTGTCGCCGCCGGCCTTGCGCATCTTCTCGCTGAAGACGGGGGCGAATTCGAGCCAATGGCCGTCGCCGTCAACGACTGGGTGCTTCAATTTCGCGTGGACCTGTTCGGGGCTCTGATGGCGGCTCATGATGTTTCTCCCTATGGCTGGCGGTAGACCTCGCACGTCTGATTTGCCGGGAAGTGTAGGCCCCGCCTCGCGGCCCGGTCAAACGCCGCCCGCGCATGGCTCGGCGCCTTTGCCATGACCTCAGCGCAGGCTAGGATGGAGCGCATGTCCCTCAACGCTATCGACGCCGCCTCGCGCACGCCGGTGACCCTGCTGACCGGGTTTCTCGGCAGCGGCAAGACCACCGTGCTCAACCACATTCTGAAGCGGCCCGAAATGGCCGCGACCGCGGTCATCGTCAACGAATTCGGCGAGATCGGCATCGACCATTTGCTGGTCGAGAAGGCGACCGACGATGTCGTGCTGATGCAGAGCGGGTGCCTGTGCTGCACGATCCGCAGCGACATCGCCGACACGCTGGTGAATTTGTTTGTCGACCGCGCCAAGGGGCGCATTCCCGCTTTCGAGCGTGTGGTGATCGAGACCACGGGCCTGGCCGATCCCGCGCCGATCCTCCACGCGCTGATGCAGGACCCGATCGTCGCCGAGCGGTATATGGTTGACGGGGTGGTGACGACGGTCGACGCGGTCAACGGCGCAGGCACGCTTGACGCACAGATCGAGGCGGTGAAGCAGGCGGCGGTTGCCGACCGGCTGCTGCTGACGAAGTGCGATGTGGTGTCGGCCGAGCAGCGGCGGGAGTTGGAGGCGCGGCTCGCCGCGCTCAATCCCGGCGCGCCGCTGATCGAGGTGACCGGCGGCGCGGTCGACCCGTCATTCCTGTTCAATCTCGGGCTTTACGACCCCACCACCAAGACGGTCGAGGTGCAGCGCTGGCTCGGCGAGGAGGCGTTCGCGGACGGGCACGACGAACGTGAGGGTCACGACGAGGGCCGCGGGCACGATCATCACGCGCATCACGACGTGAATCGCCATGATGCGCACATCTCGTCGTTCTGCATCACCCGCGAGAAGCCGATGTCGTGGACGGCGCTGTCAGGCTGGCTCGACGCGCTAACCTCGATGCGCGGCGCCGATTTGTTGCGGATCAAGGCGATCGTCGCGATCGACGAGCGGCCGGGTCAGCCGGTGATGCTGCACGGCGTGCAGCACCTGTTTCACCCGCCGGTGCTGCTGCCGGAATGGCCGTCGGACGATCACCGCACGCGGATCGTTTTCATTACCCGCGACCTGCCGCGCGAAACCATCGAGCAAAGCTTCGCCGCCTTCGCCGAAGCCGACGAGCCGCCGAACCTGTCGCCGCTGTCGTAGTTTTTGAAGGCTAATCCTCCGCCGGTTCGTCCTCGGTGTGGCGGAAGGGCGAGTAGTGCTCGGCGAGGTGCTCGATCTTCTGCTCGACCATCTCGCGCTCGCGGGCGAGGAACTGCGCGACCGCGCGGCGGAAATTCGGGTCGGGGATGTAGTGCGCGCTGTAAGTCGGCACCGGCAGGTAGCCGCGCTGCAGCTTGTGCGGCCCTTGCGCGCCGGCCTCGACGCGCTTCAGCCCGTGATCGATCGCGAACTCGATCGCCCGGTAATAGCAGCACTCGAAGTGCAGCATCTTGAAGTCGCCGTAGCTGCCCCAATTGCGGCCGTAGATCGTCTCCTTGCCGAGGATGTTGAACGCGCCGGCAACGTAGTCCCGGCCCTTGCGCGCCATGACCAGCACGATCTTGTCGGCCATGCGCTCATTGATCAGCGCAAAGAATTTGCGGGTGAGATAAGCCGAGCCCCATTTGCGGTCGGAGGTCGCGAGGTAGAAGCGGTAGAACGCGTCCCAATGCCTGGGCTGAAGATCGGCGCCGGTCAGCACGTCGATCTCGAGGCCGGGGGCGAGCGCCTCGCGCCGCTCCTTGTTGACCGCCTTGCGCTTCCTGGAATTGAGCGCGGCGAGGTAGTCGGCGAAGGTCTTGTACCCGTCGTTGGCCCAGTGGAATTGCTGGCCCATGCGCTTGAGGAACCCGGCCTCGAACAGGATGTCGGCGTCGGCATCCTCGGGGAAATTGATGTGCAGCGAGGAAATCCCGCGCTGCCGGGTGAATTCGACGAGCCCGGCGATCAGCGTCGCCTTGGTGTCGGTCGGTGCGTCGGGCGCGACCAGCAGGCGCGGCCCCGGCACCGGGGTGAACGGCACCGCGCCCAAGGCTTTCGGATAATAGCGCCCGCCGGCGCGCTCATAGGCGTCGGCCCACCCATAATCAAAGACGTACTCGCCGTAGGAATGGCTCTTCAGATAAAGCGGGACGATGCCGATGACGCGCCCGCTCGAATCGGCGAGCGAGAGATGCTGCGGCGCCCAGCCGCTGCGCGCGGTCGCCGAGCCGCTTTCCTCCATCGCCTGAAGAAAAGTGTGGCTGAGCGTCGGGTTGATGTCGCCGGCGCAGGCGTCCCATTCGGCCGCCGGAATCTCGCCGATCGACGGATGGACGGTCAGCGCGACCTGTTCGCCGGTGTCCATTGCGTTCAGGCGATCTCGAAGATGGCTTCGACCTCGACCGCAACCCCCAGCGGCAGCGAGGACACCCCGACCGCGGCGCGGGCGTGCCGGCCGGCATCGCCGAACACTTCGACCATCAAGTTCGAGGCGCCGTTGACCACCTGCGGCTGATCGGTGAAGTCCGGCGTGCAGTTGACGAAACCGCCGAGCCGCACCACCCGCTTCACGCGGTCGAGGTCGCCGCCGCAGGCGGTCTTGAGATGCGTCAGGATGTTGAGCGCACAGAGCCGCGCCGCCTTCTGCCCGTCCTCGATGCCGATCTCACGGCCGAGCTTGCCGACATATTCGACCTTGCCGCCCCACAAGGTGACCTGCCCCGACACGACGACGAGGTTGCCGGCGACCGTGTAGGGCACGTAGTTCGCCACCGGCGCGGTGGGCTGCGGCAGCTCGATGCCGAGTTCCTTGAGCCGTGCGTCGATCTTTCCGCTCATCGTCCCTCGCCCCGCTGCCGATGCTGCATAAACAACGCCAAGTGGAGGATAGGGCGTTCGTCTCCGCTGTCCAGAGCATGATCTACCTGCCGCGAAACCGCCTCATTCATCCTATAGCGGCAATAGGGATGAAAGCGTTCCTTCTGGCGCTGGCTCTTGTATCGACGGCGACTGCATCGGCCTCGGCGATGACGCTTGGCGAGTCCAAGGTGGGGTTCAGCGCCGACCGCACGCTGATCGTCGACGGCAAGACCTATCAGGGCAAGATGTGGACGATGCCCGGCGAGGAGCGGCACGAGCAGAACCTCAACGGCATCCCCGCGGCTTTCGTGCTGCACGCCGACACGCCGATCGCCGACCTCGTGCTGCCGCAGCTCCATACGGTCGTCGAATTCCTGCTACCGCCGGAATTGCATCTTTTCGCCGACCCACGCCTTACCCGCAAGCCGGTCGGCCACGAGGAGGTCAATGGCATTCCCACGACGAAATATGCGATCAACGAAACCGTGCCGGAAGGCCACGGCGAGGGATTCCTGTGGCTTAGCGACAGCGGCATCCCGATGAAGCTCGATGGCATTTTCACCCGCACCAGCGGCCGGGTGGGGCATCTGCACTGGGAGCTGCACAACGTCAAGCTCGGGCCGCAGCCGGTGGCGCTGTTCGAAACGCCGCACAATTTCTCGAAACTGCCGGCCGAGGCGATCGTGCCGCTCCTTGGCCTCAAGCTGAAGAGCGCGAAAGAGTAGTCTGCCCCGTCATTGCGAGCGGAGCGAAGCAATCTCCAGCCGTCTTGGCCCCCTACCGAAGGAGATTGCCGCCGCGCCTTCGGCGCCTCGCAATGACGAATGGTGTTAAACCGGCTCCAGCGGCGCGTGCAGCCGCGTCTTCTCGCAGATGATGCCGCCGCGGTCGCCGACCGTGGTCGAGCCGTAGCGCGCGACGAATATCTCGGGCAGCGGCCGCGCCCCCGGCGCGGCGAGCCACAGCCGCAACAAATGGCGCTTCCGCTCGGGTTCCGGCCAGTCGACAAAAGCGGTGCGGTCGTGCAGGCAGGTGTGGTTGTGCAGGAACTGCATGTCGCCCGGCCGCAGCTCCATATCGAGCCGCAATTCCTGGTCGTTGGCGAGGTCGTCGAACATCTCGAGCGCCTCGTGGTCCTCCGCGGTCAGCCGCCGCGCCTCGGGGAAGCGCTGGCCGGAGCGGATATAGGTGCCGGAATAGATCGCCGAGAGATGGCCCTGGTAATCGTTGTAGACCGGGATGTCGAAATAGGGCTTCTCGCCGACCGGCACCTCGCCGCGGCGGTCGGTCGAGAAAGGCAGGAACAACCGCGCCGCCAGATCGGGCCGGCGTTGCGCCATTTTGTTGTACATCGCCATCGAGCTGACGATCGACGACAGCCCGCCCTGCCGTGCGCTCTTAAGACAGAGCAGCCCGACGATATCGCATGAGTCGGTGTGGAAATGCTGGCGCTCGGTAGTCTGGTAGGTGCGCACATTGGGATCGCTGGTCGCGACGCCGAGATCGCGGACATGGCCGAGAAGATGGCCCATCGCGTTCTGCGAGCGCGGGTTGCCGAAGCGCGTGCCGATCGCCCAATAAGCAGCGGCGCTGTCCTCGATCGGCTTGCCTTTAACCGGCAGCCCGCGGATCAGCACAAAGCCGCGGCCGTTCAGCACCTCTTCTCGCATGTTTTCGAGCGCCGGCCCGAGCATCGGCAGCGCGAAATCGGCGCGGCTCAGCCCGGCCAGATCGCGCCCGCGGACTTTGGCGACGGCAGCCTCGATCTCGGCGATCTCGGCGGCGGAGAGCTGGTAAATCCAAGTCTCCGGATGGCGCGCCAGTTCGGCGCCGATCCAGGCGGACGGACCTTCGATGAGCGGACGAGGCGGGGCAAGCGTCATTACGGGACCTCAATGTTGCGGGACGATCCTCACGACCCTAATCTGCCGCCACATTCCAAGGAGGCGACAATGGCTAATGTACCGGGTCTCGTCACCGATCCCAGCAAAATCAAGGGCGGGCTTGTCCATGTGCCGAGCGGCGACACGACAATTCCGGCTTATTTCGCGCGGCCGAACCAGGACGGCAACTACCCCGGCATCGTCGTGATCCACGAGGCGTTCGGGCTCGCTGATCATATCTGCGACCTGGCGCGGCGCTTTGCCAATATCGGCTATCTCGCGATCGCCCCTGACCTCTACTGGCGCGACGGCAACCCCAAGGACCCTGACGACATCCAAACCGTGTTTCCGGTCATGTTCGGACTGAAGGACACGCAGGCGGTGCAGGACCTCGAAGCCGCCGCCGACTTCCTGCGCGCCGCGAAAGGCGCGACCGGCAAGGTCGGCGCGATCGGTTTCTGCTCGGGCGGACGGCATACGCTGCTCTTCGCATGCAAGAGCGGCAAGGTCGACGCCGCGGTCGATTGCTGGGGCGGCTTCATCCACCGCGCCACGCCCGACGCCGAAACGACGCCGGCGCGCCCGACCCCCGTGCTCGACATGATGGACACGCTGCACTGCCCGCTGTTCGGCGTGTTCGGGGTCGAGGACCAGAATCCGCCGGTCGCGATGGCCGACGAGATGAAAAAGCGCGGCGCCGGCAAGGACGTTACCACCAAGGTGTACCAGAACGCCGGCCACGCCTTCCTCGCCGACTACCGGCCGAGCTACAAGGAAGCCGCCGCGCATGAACTGTGGAATGACGCGACGGCGTTTTTTGCGAAGCATTTGAAGTAGGCCAGCGGCGTCTAACCCCTCGCCCGCTTGCGGAGAGGGTGAACATCGCGCAGCGATGGACGGGTGAGGGTCTTGCGGCGATCCCTCACCCTCCCACGCCTGCCGGCGTGGGCCCCTCCCTCTCCCGCAAGCGGGAGAGGGGCTCTCAAATTAAAACGGCCGGTCGCCTTCGACGGTGACGCGGTAGCCGTGGCGGCGGGCTGGGAAATAGTCCCACATCGCGTGGTGCTGGACGCAGCGGTTGTCCCAGAACGCGACGGAATTGGGCTGCCAGCGGAAGCGGCACTGGAATTCGGGCGTCTCGGCGTGGCGGCACAGCATCTGTAACAGCGCGTCGCTTTCGAGCCTGGTGAGGCCGTTGATCCGCGTGGTGAAATTGCCGTTGACGAAGAGCGCCTTGCGGCCGGTGACCGGGTGGGTGCGGACGACCGGGTGCTCGGCCTTCGGGAAGCCCTTCTCGCCCGGCTGATAGCCGAAACGCCCGCGATAGACCGGCTCGCCGTCATGTGTTGCGGTGAGGGTTTCGAGGAATTGCTTCATCGGCTCGGAGAGCCGGTCATAGGCGGCGTACATGCTGGCGAAGAGCGTATCGCCGCCGGTCTCGGGGATTTCGGTGAGATAGAGGATGCTGCCCATCGGCGGGTTTTCGTCGCACGACACATCGGAATGCCATTCCTCGCCGGCGACGTGCTTGGAATTCTCGTCGGCATGGATGGTGAGGATCTCCGGGTGCCCCTCGGGCGAGTGGCGCGACGCCGGGTGCGCCACGAGATTGCCGAACCGCCGGCCGAAATCCTTGTGCTGGTCGTGCGAGAGGTGCTGGTCGCGGAAGAAGATCACCAGGTTTTCCATCAGCGCGTCGTGCACCTCCTGGAATTGCTGGTTGCCGAGCGGGCGCGACAGATCGACCCCGGCGATCTCGGCGCCGATATGCGGCGTCAGCTTGGTGATTTCGATCGTCTGGTAGGGCATGCGGGCTCTCCCTCTACGGCCGGACAAACGATAGCACGCGATCAGCCGAGCGAACGCACGATCCGCGCCGGGTTGCCGGCGGCGAGGCTCAGCGGCGGCAGGTCGCGGGTCACCACGCTGCCGGCGCCGACAACGCAGCCGTCGCCGATCGTGACGCCGGGCAGCACGATCGCGCCGCCGCCGATCCACACGCCATGGCCGATGCGGATCGGCTTTGCCGCCTCCCAGCCGGCGACGCGCGCGGCACGGTCGAGCGGGTGATGGGCGGTGTAGAGCTGGACCGCCGGCGCCATTTGCAAATCGTCGCCGATTTCGATCGCCGCGCAATCGAGGAAGACGCAGTTGTAATTGATGAAGCAGCGGCTCCCGAGCCGGATGTTGTAGCCGTAGTCGCAATAAAAGCGCGGCTGGATATCGGGGTTGTCGCCGACCGCGCCAAACAACTGCCGCAGCAGCCTGAGGCGCCCCGCCTGGTCGTCGGCGTCGGTGGCGTTGTAGAGCGCCAAGAGGCGTTGCGCGGCGCGGCGCTCGCCGGTCAGCTCTGGACCGGTCGCGTTGTAGAGCTCGCCGGCCAGCATCTTTGCTTTTTCGCTGCGTTCGGTCATCGCCGCACTCCTCCGTTGTCGTCGCGAGCCCACGGGTCTGGCGTTTGGCCAGCCCGAGGATAAACTCCGCGAAGCAATCTCCCGCCGTCTTTGCCTTCCATGGAGGGAGATTGCCGCGCCGCCAGCGGCGGCTCGCAATGACGAAATGGGAGTTGTCATGGCTCGCAAGGAAATGCCGGCCGAAAGCGTCGCCGAGGCGTATCTGGCGCTGCTGGCGGAGCGCGGCATCGAATACCTCTTCGCCAATGCCGGCACCGATTTCGCGCCGATCGTCGAGGCCTACGCCAAGGCGGCGCATAGCGGGCTCGCCGCGCCGAAGCCGCTGATCGCGACGCATGAGAATGTCGCGATCTCGATGGCGCACGGCTATGCCGCGGCCTCGGGCAAGGTGCCGGCGGTGATGGTGCATGTCAGCGTCGGCACCGCCAACGCGCTGTGCGGCGTGTTCAACGCGGCGCGCGAGAATGTGCCGATCCTGTTCACCGCCGGACGCTCGCCGCTGACCGAGGAGGGCGTGTTCGGGGCGCGCGACACCTATATTCACTGGGCGCAGGAGATGTTCGACCAGGCCGGCATGCTGCGTGAGATGGTGAAATGGGACTACGAGCTGCGGAACGGCGCGCAGCTCGAAACCGTGGTCGACCGCGCGCTGAGCCTCGC
Organism: uncultured Alphaproteobacteria bacterium; assembly: GCA_963712835.1. Lineage (GTDB taxonomy): Bacteria > Pseudomonadota > Alphaproteobacteria > ATCC43930 > CGMCC-115725 > DATARH01. The sequence goes on from CAVQJJ010000011.1 coordinate 446,809, forward strand.
GACCAGCGCGCCGCAAGGCCCGGTCTATCTGTCGCTGCCGCGCGAGGTGCTGGCCGAAAAGCTCGACGGTTTCACCTACGACAGCCCGTCGCGGCGCGCTTCCGTCGCGGCGCCGGGCGCCGACGAGGGCGCGGTCGAAGCGGCGGCGGCGATTTTGAGCAAGGCCAAGCGGCCGGTCATCATCACCTCGAGCACCGGGCGCGATGCGGAGGCGGTCGCCGCGCTCGGAGCATTTGCCGAGCGTTTCGCGATCCCCGTCGTCGAGCACCGCCAGCGGCATTTGTCGCTGTCGGCCGCGCATCCCTGCCATCTCGGCTATGACCCGACGCCCTTCGTCAAGGAAGCCGACGCGATCCTGGTGCTGGAGATGGACGTGCCGTGGGTGCCGATCCGGGTCCAGCCGCCGGCCGAGTGCCGGGTCATCCATCTCGGGATCGATCCGCTCTGCGCGCGCTACCCGATCCGCGGCTTCCCCTGCGATGTTGCGATCGCCGCCGCGTCGCGACTGGCGCTGCCCAAGCTCGGCGCGGCGATGAAGGTTGGCGAGGGTGTCGTCGCCGAACGGCGGCAGGCTTTGGCCGAGCGGCGCAAAGCGCAACATGACGGCTGGACGAAGCTGCGCGAGGAAATGGCGGCGCAGACGCCGGTTCATCCCGCTTGGATCAGTCATTGCCTCAGCAAGGCGCGCGCCGACACTTCGATCTTGGTCAACGAATATACGCTGCTGCCCGAGCATTGCCCGTCGACCGAGCCGGGCTCCTATTTCGGGTCGAGCCCGGCCGCGGGGCTCGGCTGGGGCGCGGGCGCGGCGCTCGGCGTCAAGCTGGCGCGACCGGACCGACAAGTGATCTCGATCCTCGGCGACGGGTCGTACATCTTCGCCAACCCGGTCGCGGTGCATCATGCGGCGCAGATGCATAGACTGCCGGTGCTGTTTGTGGTCATCAACAACGCGATGTGGGGCGCGGTGCGGCGCGCGACGCTCGGCATGTATCCCCAGGGCGAGGCGGCGAAGAGCAACAAGCCGCCCTTTATCGACCTCGACGATTTGCCGGCGTTCGAGACGATCTGCGAAGCCTCGGGCGGCTATGGCGAGCGGGTCGAGGACCCGGCGGCGCTGCCGGGCGCCTTGAAGCGCGCGCTGGACGCGGTCGATCGCGGCCAGCAGGCGCTCGTCAACGTCATCTCGCGCGGCGGCGCGGGCGGGTAGACGCGAACGCCGCACCGCCAGACGAGCAAGAAATGCCTTGAGCCGCCGGAACATGCGGCTCATGTATGCATTTTGTTCTCATTGTCAAGGACGCAAATTGCGATTCCGACCAAAAATTTAATCGACGCGCTCGATGACATGAGCCAGGGAACGCTTCGGTAACGGCCGATCCGGTGGCCCGCCAAGCGCCGCCGGCGTAGGATGGCCCGGTTTCGTCCGGAGGGGTTTATGCGACTTCTACTGTACGCCACGCTGACCGCGTTCGCTCTCTCATCGCCGCTCGCGAGCGCCCAAGCCCAGACCAAGGCGACGTATGAGAGCGAACAAGCAGGGACCGTCACTCTCGAATTCCAGGCGGACAACACGGTGACCGGGGTCTATCCGAAATACACCGGCCATCTAAAAGGCACCCTGAAGGGCACGGACCGCATCGACGGCAATTGGTGGCAGGACCAGGGCTACAGCGACGACGACAAATGCGACACGCCGATGAACGGCACCTCCTACTGGGGCAAGTTCACGCTGATCGAGGACGCCGACCAGAAAGGCTTCCACGGCATGTGGGGTTCCTGCGACAAGGAGCCGAGCGATGCGTGGACCGGAAAGCTGAAGCCGTAACCGGCAGGGTCTAGGCCACGCCGGCGAGGGTGTCGCGCTGTTCGGCGAACAGCGCCTTCATCCAATCGATGACGGCGCGCACGCAAGGCGCGCGGCGCAAATCGCGGTGGACGATCATCCAATAGGTGGCGTCAAGCTCGGGAATGGGCGCCGTCAGCCGTTCGAGCAAGGGATGGCTGTCGCCGATATAGCAAGGAATGACACCACGGCCGGTGCCGGCGCGGATCGCTTCTACATGCATCAGCAGCGTCGAGGCGCGTAACGCGACCGGCATTCCGGTCGCGTCCACCTGGCGCTGGACCCAGCGCGCGGGCTCGTGCGACGGCCCCCGCGATTGCTCCTCGGTATAGGCGACCCAGGCATCCGCGGTCGCGCCGCGGCGCCGGTAGACCGCGACAGCGAACGTGCCGAGCTTGGCGACATAATAATCGCCGCTTTCGGGCGGCCGGTGGTGCAAGGCGAGATCCGCCTCGCGCCGCGTGAGGGCGGCCGGTTGCAGCGACTGGACGAACTCCAGGGTGATGCCGGAGGGCAAAGGCGCCGTCGTCGTCGCGCCCGACAGGCAACGGACGAGGAACCCGGTTGCGCAGTCGCCGGTCGATATCCGCACCGTGCCGCTCAGCGCGGGAGATGCCGCCGCGCGCCGCCGCTCCAAGGTCAGCATCGCACGCTCGGCGTCTTCGGCCGCCCCGAGGAGTTGCTCTCCGGCGATGTTGAGGCGCACCCCTTCAGGCAAGCGGTCGAACAGCGGCTGTCCGCCAAACCCGGCTTCGAAGGCGGTCAGCCGGCGGGCGATGGTCGGCTGGCTCAATCCCAGCGCGCGCCCCGCCGCCCGCATCGAGCCTTCGCGGGCGATGGCGAGAAAAACCCGCACGCCATCCCAGTCCATCGCGTCGCGGCTCGAGGGCGGGGGCTGCGTTTCCGGCCGATACCACGGTTGGTTGTCGGCGATCGCCATTCCGGGTAGGGCGGCCATGCCATGTCCCTTTCTGCGCGGGGCGAGACGATCCGCCTTCATACCAGGAAGCCTACGCCACGGAAACGTTCCAGCGGTCGTCAAAAACGGCGATCCCTGCCATTAAATTGTGGCGCTACGCTGCTGATGGCGACCCCGGTGGGCCGGCTCCGATGAAAGACACCGACATGACCGCAGCAAAAGGCGTTGTCGTACCAGCCGGCGGCAGGAAGCATTTTGCCTCGGCAACGCCCGGCCGCTGCTTTGACCTGAAGCTTCTCGGCGGCGAAACCGGCGAGAACATCATGATGTTCGAGGAAACGCTGCCGCCCGGCACCGCGAGCCTCCATCACCTGCACCGCGATAGCGATGAGGTCGCCTGGGTGCTCGACGGCGAGGTCACCTTCAAGGTCGCCGATGAGGTCACCGTCAGTGGGCCGGGCACTTGCGCTTTCATGCCGCGCGGTGTGGCCCATGCCTGGAAAAACACCGGCAGAGCAACCGGGCGGGTGCTGTTCCTCTACACCCCAGCCGCCGCCGGCGGCTATATCGAGGCGATGGCGGAACGCCCCGCGGGCCCAGTGAGCGCCGCGGAGCGAGACGAATTCTGCGAGCGCTATCGCTGGGAAATCCTCGGCCCCAATCCGCTCTGACCTAGGCGTGCCGAGACCCAAGGGAGGGAGAGATGGAAAGCACAACCCCCGACATCGTCGATCTTCCCGCGGAACTGGCGAAGCTGACGATGTTTCACGGGCTGACCCCGCAAACAACATTCGAGGAGCGCCGGGGCAGCGGGGCGGTATTGGGCCCCTACCGCGACGGCATCCTGTTTATCGGCAAGGTCGCCGGGACAACTCACTGGGAAGACCATCCCCAGGATGAAATAGTTCACGTTCTCGACGGCGCCAAAACCCTGGACATCGTGTGCGACGACGGGCCGCCCAAGTCTTTCGATCTCCGCGCCGGGATGATCGCCATTGTTCCGAAGGGTGCGTGGCACCGCTTTCGCTCCCCGGAGGGCGGGACGACCGTGAGCGCGACCTTCCCCGGCGACCATGTCGAAGCCGATGTCGACGACCCCCGAAGGGCGGAGCCGGCGAAAGTGAAAACAGGCGGAATGCCCACCGTCGTCGATTTCAACAGGGAACTCGCCAAGCTGACGATGTTCCGCGGCCGGACGCCACGATCGACGATCGCCGACCGGCAGGGCAGCGCCGTGCGGCTGGCGTCCTATCGTGACGGCGTCCTCGCCGCCACGAAGTTCGCGGGCACCGGACACTGGGAAAAGCATATCGCCGACGAGCTGATCCACGTCCTCGACGGCGCGGCGACGCTGGATGTCGCGGGCGAGGATGGGCCCCGATCGCTCGCGCTCCGCGCGGGAACGATGACGGTCATCTTGCAGGGGACGTGGCACCGGTTTCGCTCGGCGGACGGCGTGACCTTGATGACCGCGACGCCTCTTCCCAGCGAGGTCATCGAGGACGATGTCGATGACCCGCGGGAGGTCGCGAGGGCGAGGGTGTAGCATTCGGTTGAATTCCCTCTCCCGCTTGCGGGAGAGGGGTGTTCAAGGGGTGCTGATCCGGTACGCCTTGATCGCGGTGTCGTGGAAGAGGGCGGCGCGTTCGGCGGCAGAGTAATTTTTCGAGAAGCGCTTGAAGGCGTTGTAGAGGATCGGGTGCGAGAACGACACCTTGTCGACCGGGAAGTTGCTTTCGAACATGCAGCGATCGGGGCCGAACTGCTCGATGCAATAGCTCATCAGCGGCGCGATTTGCGCGGCCAATTCCTCGGAGCCGACCGGCTTGTCGCGCAGATGCCAGTCGAAGCCGAAACGCGGCATACCGTGACCACCGAGCTTTAGGAGCACGTTCGGGCATTTCGCCAGCTCGGCAATGCCGGCGCGCCAGCCGGGCATCACCTCGTCGTCCTTGCCGGCGAAACGGCCGGTGCGGTTGAGCCCGCCGAGATGGTTCATGATGATCGTGAGCTCGGGCACGGCACGCGCGAAATCAACCATCTCCGGCAGCTGAGGCCAGCAGCAAATCGTGTCGAGGGTGAGGTTCATGCGCGCGAGCGCCTTGGCGCCGGCGCGGAATTCGGCGGTCGATAGCACGCCCTCCACCTCGCGGCTCTCGACATGCGGGTCGCGATCCCAGGTGACGATGTGACGGATGCCCTTGAAGCGGTTGGGGCTGGCGGTTTGCAGCGCCTCCAGCACCGGCGCGACCCGTGGCCCAAGCTTCAGGTCGGCATGACCGATGATCGTCGCGGCGGCGCGGCATTTGCCGTAAATCCCGCTGGCGCTGGCGGCGGCGAGGCCCTGGACGAATTCGACCTCGCCGACGGAGCGCAGCTCGGGCGGCCCGTCGGCGCGGTACATCGCCCGCGCCTCGATGAACACGGTCGAGCGAATGTTGTGGCCCTGATCGACGTCTGCAATGAGTTCGTGCAGCAGATAGCGCTGATAGGGGATGCGCCCGGTGCGGAAATCCCAGAAATGATGATGCGGGTCGCAGATCGGCAGGTCAGGTTCGAGGATGTTCTCCTGCGTCAGCGCCAGCCAGTCAGTGCCGCCATAGGGCATGGAGGTTCTCTCCGACGATTTTTGTCGTCGCCCCCGCGAAGGCGGGGGCCCAGGACAACCGCATCGGCGCTTGCTCCCGGGTTCCCGCTTTCGCGGGAATGACGACTGAAAAGGCTACTGCGCTGCGGCGGCGATCTTAGCCTGACCGGCGCCGAAGGCCGGCATGACCTCCTTGGCGAAGCGGTCGAGGTCTTCGAGCTGGACGTCGAGCGGGGTGCCGAGCGGGGTCGCGCAGATGACCCGATCGAGACCCGGAAAGCGCTTCTCGACCGCCTTCAGTTGCTCGATGATGTCGGCCGGGGTGCCGGCGAGAAAGCCGCCGGCCTTTACCGCGTCGCCGATCGTCGGCAGCTTGACGGTGCCGGCGAGCGCCGGGTCGCGCATTGCCGCGATCTGCTCGTCTGTCAGCGCGCGCACGAGGCGCAGCTCGCCGAACATCTTCATGTTCTCTTCGTAGTTGGGCGCGGCCTCCTTGATCGCCTGCTCGCGGCTCGACGAGATGTGGAACTGGTAGCCGAGCGCCAGCTTTTCACCCGGTTGAAGCGTGACGCCGCGGCGGGCATAGGCCTGGCGGAAGCCTTCCATGTGCCGGTCGACCGCGCCGCCCTCGGCCGAGCCGCCGCCGATCACGCCGCTGATCCCGTGCTTCGCCATGAAGTCGAAGGCGCGATCCGAGCCTGATTGGATCGGCTGCCAGCATTCGACCGGATAGTGGTCAGGCGCCGGCACCAGGGTGATTTCCTTCAGCGTGTAGCCGCGATACGGCACCTCCGGCGGGATCGTGTAATACTTGCCCTTGTGCGAGAACGGCTTGCCCTCGAACGACTTGAAGATAACGTCGCAGGCTTCCTCGAAAATTTCGCGGTTCGCCGCCTGGTCCATCAGCGGCGAGCCGAAAGTCTCGACCTCACGGGTGTGATAGCCGCGCGCGACCCCGAAGATCACCCGACCGCCGGTGAGGATGTCGCACATCGCGTAGTCCTCGGCGAGGCGCAGCGGATGCCACATCGGCGTGACGTTGAAGCCGCAGCCGATCTTGAGGTTCTTCGTCACCCCGCAGAGATGCATCGCCATCATCAGCAGGTTCGGGATGAGCTCGGTGCCCTCCGGCTGGAAGTGGTGCTCGGCCATCCACATCGTGTTGTAGCCGCGCTCGTCCATGCATTTGGCGTAGGAGACGACCTTGTGCATCGCCTTTGCCAGCTCGCCGCGCGAATAGTTGCGCTCGTTGATCGGCGTGCCCTTGTAGCCGAGGTTCTCCATGTCGGCGGTGCCGTAATAGGAGCTGTCGAATTTGGTGATCATCGGGGCGTTCCTCCTGAGCCGTTGCGGCAACTATCGCTGCCGGGGCAGGCGCTGTCTCGCGAAAATATCGCCGGGCCGCGATGCACGGCGCTAATCGGCGAACTCCTCGACAACGAGCCCGTCGCGAACGCGCAGCCAGCATTCTCTCGGCTCCCGACGATCAAACAGCGTCCAATCCGGGTCGCCGTCAGAGGTCATAAACGAAAGCACGCGATGGCCGCTCGACAGCGCGATGCCAAGCTCGGGCAGATCGCCGAACAGCCAGGCATCGGATACCGTGCTGCCGTGCAATCGCCGCAGCGACTTCTCCCAAAGCGCGTCGTCGCTCCAGCTGCCGAACAGCACCGAGATCGCCGTCTCGACCCGCCAGCTCCACTCGATCATCACGCCAAACTCCCCCGTGGGGTTGCTTTGTGAACCGTCGCGACGGTGGCGCGGCGTTAGCCGGCCGAACTCAAGAAAGATCGCCGAACCCTGGCCGCGCCAGGTGCGAGTAAGTTCAGCCCCGACAAGGCCGGCCTTGTAGCGATCGAACAGTCCGGGTGCGGGCTCAACCACGCCGGCGCCAGGCGCTGATCTGTTCGAGCGACGAATGGACGTGCACCACGACCGGCTGGTGCTTCACTGAGAGCGCCTCGGCGATGGTGCCCTCGACCTCGCTTTCCTCGTTGATCGTGTAGCCCTTGGCGCCGAACGCGGTCGCCCACAGCGCGAAATCGGGGTTGGTGAGCTGCGTCGCCGCCTGGTAAGGGCGGCCGGGATAGCGGATGTCGTGGTACTGGGTGATGGTGCCGTAGCAGCCGTTGTCGGAAACGACGAAGACCGGGTTGACGCCGTATTGCCGCGCGGTGGCGAGCTCGTTGCCGGTCATCAGCGCGCCGCCGTCGCCAGCGAAGCCGATGACCTGCGTGTTCGGACGCCGCAAGGCGGCGGCGACGGCCATCGGCATCCCCGCCCCCATCGCGCCGACCACCGAGTTCAGATACATCTGCCCCGGCTTGATTTGCAGAAAGCGCTGGACGAAGGACGAAAAATTGCCGGCGTCGGTGGTGACGGTCGCATCGGGCGCGAGATGGCGGCCTATCGCGGCGATGACGGCGGAGAAATTGACGCCGTCCGATGTCGGCTGCCATTCGGGCTTGGCGATCTTGTGGTGCAGCGCATGCAGCCGCTCGACCCAGGCCTGGCGCTTTTGGGCGCCGGCGGGGGCGCCCTTGGCGATGAGCGCGCGGGCGACGGCAGCGGGCTCACAGGCAATGCCGAGGTCGGGGCGGAAGGTCTTGCCGACTTCCTCCGGCCCCGGCCAGACATGGACGAGCGGCATTTGCGGGTCGGGCGCCTGCGGGAACGCAAAGCCCTGCGAGGTGCTGACCGTCAGCCGCTCGCCGAGCGCGACCAGCAGGTCGGTCTGTTTCCACGCCTCCATCACCTCGCGCGGCGGCCGGCCGCTGGCGTAGCCGCCGTAATTGGGGTGGGCGGGATCGAACAGATGCGGGCGGCGATGCGTCGGCATCACCGGCAGCATCCAGCTTTCGGCGAGCCGAGCAACATCCGCCACGTCCGCCGGGTGCACCGCGCCGCCGACCCAGACAATGGGCCGCTCGGCCTGGGCCAGCATCTCGGCGAGGCGGTCGAGGTCTTCGGCGCGCGGGCCGGCGAGCGCCGCCAGGCGCGGCTTGGCGGCGGGCGCGCCGGTCTCGGCGTCGAATACGTCCTCCGGGACGATCACCGCGACCGGGCCGGGTGTGCCGCTTTCGGCGACGTGGAAGGCGCGGGCCATCGCCTCCGAGGCGAGGTTCGGGTCGTTGACCTCGATGACGAGCTTGGTGACATCGGCGAGGAGCCGGCTGTAGTTCTGCTCCTGCAGCGCCATGCGGCCCGCCTCCCAGCGCTCGACCTGGCCGATCAGCACGACCATCGGCGTCGCGTCATGCCAGGCGGTGTGGAGACCGATCATCGCGTTCGACAGGCCCGGTCCGCGCGATACCACCAGCACCCCGGCGCGCCCGCCGCGCATGCGCCCGTCCGCCGCGGCCATGAACGCCGCCCCGCCCTCATGGCGGCAGACGATCAGCCGCATGCGATTGTTATCGGCCATCGCGTTGGTGAAGCCGAGATAGCTCTCGCCGGGCACGCAATAGACGATATCGATGTCGTGCGCTTCGAGGCTGTCGACGATGGCGCGGCCGACGGTGTGGGGCATGGGGATCTCCGGCAATGCGGCAAGGAAATCTTGCGTCCTTCGAGACGCGTCCTGCGGACGCTCCTCAGGATGACGGAGGTTTTCGGGTGGCACTAATAAAAATCATCCTGAGGAGCCCGCGTCAGCGGGCGTCTCGAAGGACGCGCAAAACGGAAGCGGCAGCGAGCGGCGCTAGCCGGGCGGCGTCCACTGCCCGGCCCAGGCCTCGAAATCCGTGGCGGCCATCGGCCGCGCGATAAAATAGCCCTGGACGATGTCGCAGCCGAGCCGTCGCAGCAGGTCCCAATGGCCGCGCGTTTCGGCGCCCTCGGCGACCGATTTGAGCTTGAGCTTGCGCGCCATATCGATGCTGGATTCGAGAATGACGCGGCAGGAATGCTCGTCGAGCGCGTTCATCACGAAGGATTGGTCGATCTTGAGCTCGGTAAAGGCGACGCGGGTCAATTGCTGCATCGACGAATAGCCGGTGCCGTAATCGTCGATCGACAGCTGAAAGCCGCGGATCCGCAGCCGCGCGAGGTTTTCCAGCGCCTGCGGCACCTGGGTCATCGCCGCGCTTTCGGTGACTTCGAGGATGATGGCGTGCGGGTCGACATTCTCGGCCCGCACGATCTGGGTGATCCGCTCGGCGATCTCGGTATCGACCAGCGATTTCAGCGACAGGTTGACCGAGATCGCCAGCTGCAGCCCGCGGGCGGCCCACAAATACTGCTGCCGCGCCGAGGATTGCAGCATGACCCAGGTCAGGTCGTCGATGAGTCCGCCGTCTTCCATCACGCCGATAAACGCATAGGGCCCGACGACGCCCCGTTCCGGGTGGCGCCAGCGCGCCAACGCCTCCGCGCCCACTGCCCGCCCGGTCGCAAGGTCGATCTTCGGCTGATAGAACGGTTCGAACTCGCCGTTCTGCAGCCCGCGCCGGACCTCGTCGATCGAGAACGGTGAGCTCGCCGCGCGCGGCCGGTCGGAGCGCTGCGGCGGCTGATAGCGCTCGATTACGGCTTCGAGCTTCTGTGAGGTCACCGGCTTTTCGATCGCCGCCAGCAAGTCGATGCCATAGGCCTTGGCCATGGTCTGCACCGAGGACAGAACGGCGTGCTCGATCGCGCTCGACAAGATGATCGAGACCGGCAGGCCGGCCTCGCCGATGTGGCGGATCAGCTCCATGCCGTCCATGCCCGGCATGTCGAGATCGCTGATGATGATGTCGACCGGCGTCTCGGCGGCGCGGAAAAGATCGAGCGCCGATCTGCCGTCCGCCGCGTCGAGAACCTCCTTGGCGCCGAGCCGCTTCAGCATGCCGATCAGCATGCGGCGTTGAAAATCGGAGTCCTCGGCGACGAGGAAGCAAAGCTCACTGGCTTTCATGACTGCCCCCCAACGGGATCGGATACGGACGCGAACCGGTCCAGGAACATCGCCAATCTTGCGACTTCGCACCGGAAAGCCGCCGTTTCCGCGGCGACGGCAGCGGCGTCGCCGCCGCCGCTGGCGGCTTCGACCCGCTGGCAGACCGCGGCGAGTGGGAGCGCGCCGACCATGCGGCACGCACCCTTCATGCGATGCGCGACGCGGGTGATCTGTTCGTGGTTCGTGCTGGTTATCGCCGCCGCGAGCTCAATCGAGTCGATATCGGTAGCCTGGCGGAAATCGGCGAGGATTTCGCGTTCGAGCCGCTCGTCGCCGCCGGACAGCTCGGCGAGCGTGCCGCGGTCGAGCGGCGGGTCGTCCTTCGGGGCTGCCGGAGCCGCGGCGGCCGGGGCGGGCTGTGCCGGCGTCGGTGCGGTCGGCGCGGCCAGCGGCAGCCAGCGATTGAGCACGGTGAGCAGCGCACGCAACTCGATCGGCCTGGGGAGGTAGTCGTCCATCCCGGCGGCGAGGCAGGTGTCCGCCTCGCCCTCCATGGCATTCGCGGTACAGGCGACGATCGGCGTGCGGCCGCGGCCGTCATCGCCCTCGACCCGGCGGATCGCGGCGGTCATCTCGTAACCGTCCATCTCCGGCATGTGGCAATCGGTGAAGACCAGCCCGAAGCGGCCCGATTGCCAGAGCTCGAAGCCCTGCCGGCCGTCCGCGGCGGTCTCACAGGCATAACCGAGCAGCCTAAGCTGGGCGCCCATGATCATCCGATTGGTCGAATGATCGTCAGCGACGAGGACCAGGCTGCCTTCGGCCGCCGCTGCCGCGATGCTCGGCGCCGCCGGCCGCGCGTCAAGCAACGCCGCGGTGACCGGCCCCGAACTCCTCGTCGTTGCTGATCTCGTTCGGATCGACGATAGGCAGCGGCACGGTCAGCCGCATCGTGGTGCCGCGCCCGATATCGCTATCTATATCGATGACGCCGCCCATCAAATCGGCAAGCTGACGGCAGATCGCCAGGCCCAGCCCGGTGCCGCCAAACCGGCGCGTCGTGTCCCTTTCCGCCTGGACGAAAGGCTGGAACAGCTTTTTTTGGCCTTCCGGCGAAATGCCGATGCCGGTGTCGGTCACCGTGAACGCGACACTGTCGGCGCCATCCCGGTGCTCGCTCAGCGCGGCATTCAGTGCCACCGACCCTTCGGTGGTGAACTTCAGCGCGTTGCTGACAAAATTGTTGAGAATCTGTTGCAGCCGCAAATGATCGACGACGACCGCCGGGCTGATCCGCGGGTCGACCGAGACCGTCAACAACAGGTTCTTGCCGCTGGCCGCGCTGGCGTAGAGTTCGTGCACGTCGTCGAGGATGGCGGCGATCGAAGCGGGCTCGGGGTTCAGTTCGAGCATGCCAGCCTCGATCTTGGAAAAATCGAGGATCTGGTTGACGACACGGAGCAGCGAGTGGCTCGAGTTCGCGGGCGACTTGCAGGCGGTGCCGCTGCTCGCTGTCGAGAGGCGACAGGCCGAGCAGTTCGAGCATCCCCAGAACGCCGTTCATCGGCGTGCGGATTTCGTGGCTCATCGCCGCGAGGAAGTCGCTTTTGGCCTGGTTGGCGGCGGCGGCCGCGGCCTCCGCCTGCTCGACGAGGTGGAATGAGAAATAGGTCAGCGCGGCGATCAATCCGAACGTCGTGACCGCCGACCCGATGTAAAGCTGCGCCAGAAAACCCGGTTGCGCCGGCACGATGCCCACCGGAAAGAGGAACCACGCGGCAACATGCGCGGCAGAGCACACCACCACCGCGAGGACCGCCAGCAGCAGCCGGCTGCAGCCGAGGATGAAGAACGTCGCGGCGGCGCCGATCACCAGGTTGAGCTGAATGCCGGAATCCCGGCCGAGCAGAGCGACCAACCCGAACAGCGCCGGCACCTCGGTCACGAGAATGATCAGCCCGCCCAGCAACTCATTGACGCGATGCGCCAGCGGCACCGTCAGCGCCATCGCGACGAGGCCAAGATTGATCGCGATCACCCAGCGATACGACCAGCCGTCGGTCAAGGCGTAGGACAGCGCATACGCGGCCGAGGAGACGACGATCAGCGCCGCGGTGGCGTTGAGCGCGTTGAGCCGGCGGCGCTGCGTCTGGCTGTAGCCGGCCGTACCGAGGTCGATCAGCCGATCCAGCCGCCGCAACCGCGAAGACGCGGCGCCGGTCACGGTCCGCGTCCCCGTCGCGCCTCGCCGTCGGCCCCGATAGGCGCGGCGCGGCAGACGATGTCGATACCGTGCGCTTCGGGGCTGTCGACGAAGGCGCGGCCAACGCGGTGGGGCACGAAACTCTCCCGAATTACACGCACTGGTTATACAAGCTGGGACGCGATCGCACATTCAACATGGCGCAGCTGTCAGGGCCGCATCCAACGATGGAGAAAAAAATGGCTCGCAGGTCATCACGGCTTGCCTGGTCTCGGCGATTGTCCTAATGCAACTGACGGGCGCAAACGAAAAGGCCGGCGGAGAACCGCCGGCCATTTCAGTGAAACTGCGGCCGGGGTGAGCCGGCCGTGGTTGAGCGGAATCAGCGACCGGCGAGCACGCGAGCCAACTGGCTGACCGCCTCCTGATGTTTCTCGTTCTGGATCTCGGCGAAATTGCGCGCGATCTCCAGCAGCATGCGCTGATGCGGCGCCGCCGGCCGCGGCGCTTCCTCGCCGAGGCCTTCGTAAAAGTAGGTGATCGACGCGTTCAGCACGCGGGCGATCTCGTAAAGCCGCCCGGCCGACACGCGGTTGATGCCGCGCTCGTATTTGTGAGCCTGCTGATAGGTCACGCCGATCATCTCGGCGAGCTGCTGCTGGGTCAGGCCAAGCATAATGCGACGTTCGCGGATACGCCCGCCAACGAAGTCATCGATCGCTCCGGTCGAACGCCCTCTCTTCGGTTTTGCCATCATATCACCCATATCTGTCGTGCCCCGAGCCGTTGAAGGTCCCGTGAGCCGGTTGGTATTTCCTGCGAACGCCAAAAAGTTGCAGGAATTCCCATTCGCTCAATGTAATCGCCAAACGAGCGAAAATCAATGGATGCATGAACACAGACGGGTGACCTGCATATTTTGCCGCGATTCTTAACATATGACAAGATAGTGCGAAGACAGATCGTGACGAAAATGCGGCATCGTGACTTAAATACCACAGATTGCATGCTTGCCTCGCGCCGGGCGCGCGGGCCAAGCTGCGCCCGGTTGGCGCAAAGAGGGACATTATGGACGAAAAGCATGGGCTGAGCGTCGGGCTGACGAATTACGGCGATCCCGATTTTGCGCTCTATCTGCGGCGTTCTTTCGCGCGCTCGATGGGCTATTCGCTCGACATGCTGTCGCGCCCGGTGATCGGCATCGCCGACACGCATTCAGGCTTCAACAATTGCCACCGCCAGGTTCCCGAGCTGATCGAGGCCGTAAAGCGCGGCGTGCTGGCGGCGGGCGGGTTGCCGCTGGTGTTCCCGACGATCTCGTTGGGTGAGGTTTTCCTGTCGCCGACCAGCCTGATGTTCCGCAATCTGATGGCGATCGACACCGAGGAGATGATCCGCGCCCAGCCGATGGACGCGGTGGTGCTGATCGGCGGCTGCGACAAGACCGTGCCGGCGCAACTGATGGGCGCGATCTCGGCCAACCGGCCGGCGATCAACCTCGTCACCGGGCCGATGATGACCTCGCGCTGGCATGGCGAGCGCCTGGGCGCGTGCACCGATTGCCGGCGCTTCTGGGCGAAATACCGCGCCGGTGAGATCGACAGCGCCGAGATCCACGAGGTCGAGGGCAACCTCGCGACCACCGCCGGCACCTGCGCGGTGATGGGCACCGCCTCGACGATGGCCTCGATCAGCGAGGCGCTCGGCATGATCCTGCCGGGCAGCGCGGCGATCCCCGCGGTGCACGCCGATCGGCTGCGCGCCGCCGAGGCGACCGGCCGCGCGGCGATGCGGCTGGCGGCCGAAAAGATCACGCCGGACAAGATCGTCACGGAAAAATCGGTCGAGAATGCGCTGCGGGTGCTGATGGCGATCGGCGGCTCGACCAATGCCGTCTTGCACCTGACGGCGGTCGCGGGTCGCGCCGGGATCGACATCGACTTGAACCGGCTCAACCGGATCAGCGACGAGACGCCGGTGCTGGTCGATCTGAAGCCGACCGGCCCGCATTACATGGAGGATTTGTTTGCCGCGGGCGGCATTGGCGCGGTGCTGCGCGAGCTGCAGCCGCTGCTGCACCTCGACTGCCTGACCGTCGCGGGCGAGACTTTGGGTGAGCGGTTGGCACAGCCGGCCGGGCCGGTCGACCGCGACGTGGTGAAGCCTTTGAGCGATCCATTGCTGCCTTATGGCGGTCTCGTCGCGTTGTTCGGCTCGCTGGCGCCGAAAGGTGCGATCTTCAAGCGCTCGGCGGCCGACCCGAAGCTCTTCGAGAAAGAAGGCCGGGCCGTGGTGTTCACCTCGCTCGAGGATTTATCGGCGCGCATCGACGACCCCGGGCTCGACGTGACCCCGGACGATTTCCTGGTGCTGCAGAATGCCGGGCCCCTGTCGCCGTCGGGGATGCCCGAGGCGGGCTATCTGCCGATCCCGCAAAAACTGGCGCGCGCCGAAGTCAAGGACTTGGTGCGCATTTCGGACGCGCGGATGAGCGGCACGGCCTATGGCTCGATCGTGCTGCACGTGACGCCCGACGCGGCGTCGGGCGGGCCGCTCGCCAGGGCGCGGAACGGCGACCGCATCCGGCTCTCGGTCAAGGATCGCCGCATCGACCTGCTGGTGCCGCCGGATGAGCTGGCGCGCCGTCCGGTCGCGCCACCGCCCGTGCCCGAGCGCGGCTACGCCCGGCTTTACCGCAACCAGGTGCTGCAGGCCGACAAGGGCTGCGATTTCGACTTCCTGCGCAAGCACCCGACGGGAACATCGACGATTTGAGTCGATCGATGTATACGTATTGATTACGTATAAGCCTGCGGGACGCACATGAAAAAACTCACCATCACCGTCGACGACGAGGTGTACGCCGGATTGCACAATGTTGTTGGGCGACGGCGTATCAGTAGGTTTATTAATAACTTGGCGAGACCGCACGTGATCCGCCAGGATTTGGAGGCAGGATACCAGGCGATGGCCGCGGACGAGGAGTACGAGCGCGAAGCCACCGAGTGGGTGGAAGCCCTGGTAGCCGACATTGCCGATGAACACGAATAATGCACCGCAACGCGGCGAAGTCTGGTGGGTTGCGTTTGATCCGTCGGTCGGAGGAGAGATCCGCAAAACACGGCCTGCAGTTATTATTAGTAACGACATTTCGAATCGAGTTTTGAACCGAGTTCAGGTCGTTCCCATCACCAGCAATGTCGCGCGCCTCTACCCTTCGGACGCTTATATTCTCATAGGCGGTGCGCAGGGCAAGGCAATGGGAAATCAGCTGAGCACGATCAGCAAGCTGCGCCTGCGCAATCGGTTGGGAAGTATCAGTCGGCAGGATATGGAAGCGGTCGAAAACGCGATCCGCGTCCAACTTGACCTGTAGTCGCGCGGGCACATTCTTACCGCAGCCGGTGGTCCGCTTCCCCCAGCAGCCGCGCCATGCGCTTGGCCCAGGCGGACTGGCCGGCGGGGGCGGCGATCAAATCCTGGCGGATTTCGATCTCGACATGGTCGAGACCGCGGCCCTCGCCGTGCACCGGCACGGTATAGTCGCTGTCATCGGTGATCGCATAGGGCTCGTTGGCGCCGACGACGAGGTCGCCCTCGGCGCGCAGTAATTCGAGCATGAGCCGCGAGAGCCGCGTCTCGTGGTGGTAGAGCACACCGATTTCGACCGCGCGGGCGACGCTCTTGAAGACCGGCGTGAAGCTGTGCATCGCGACGAGCACGGTGCGCCGGCCGGCGGCGATGCGGCGGTCGATCAGCTCGGCAAGCGCGGCGTGGTAGGGGTCGAAGATCGCGCGGCGGCGGGCCGCGCGATCGTCGTCGGTGAGGGCTTCGTTGCCGGAGATCGCGGTCAGCTCGCTGACAACGGGAATTGAGGTCGGGTGGCCGGGCGCGCGGTTGCAGTCGATGACGAGCCGCGAATAGGCCTGGAGCACTGCGGTGGCGTCGAGCAGAGCGGCGAGCTCCTCGGTCACCGCGGCGATGCCGATGTCCCAGGCGATGTGACGCCGGCGCTCGACCTCGTCGAGGCCGAGCGTGCCGAGCGCGCGCGGAATGAGCCGCCCGGCATGATCGGCGGCGAGAAGGAAGTCCGACGCGCTGTCCGGCCGCGGGATACGAACGGGATGCGGCTCGTCGGGTGCAAGAAGGGAGGGCATGCGGCGATCTTAGGTTCCATCCCGGCCCACGGGTACGGCCTTTGGCCGTCCCGAGGATAAATTGCGGCCGGGGCCCTTAATACACTGCTCCTGCGGGTGCACGACGGGGCCGGCCTACGCCGGGGTGGTGTTAATACACCTCGGCGTATTTGGCGCAGATTTCGGCCGGGGTCATGCCCTCGACCGCCTTCAGTTCGGAGCGCTTGAACATCAGGTACGCTTCGAACAGCTCGTCGCCGAACCAGTCGCGCGCGACGGCGCTGCCGGCGAAGAGCTCGAGCGCCTCGGCCAGCGAACGCGGCAGCGGCGCGAAGCCGGCGGCGCGGCGCTCGTCATCGCTGAGCTCCCAAAAATCCCTTTCGCTGAATTGCGGCAGCCGCAGCCGCCGACGCAGCCCGTCGAGCCCGGCCCAGACCAGCGCGCCCAGCGCCAGATAGGGGCAGGCGGTGGCGTCGGCGACGCGGTATTCGACATTGAAGTTGCGGTTGACCGGCTGGCCGAAGATCGGGCAGACGCGCAGCGCGGCGCCGCGATCCTGCAGCCCGATATTGGCCCAAGTCGGCGCCCAGCGGTTCGGCCGCAGCCGATAATAGGAGGCGGCCGAGGGCGCCGTGATCGCACAGAGCCACGGCATATGCGCGAGGACTCCGGCGCAGAAATGCTCGCCGACCGCGCTCAGGCGCCACGACCGGTCGGGGTCGAACATGACCGGCTGGTTGCTTTTGTCGGTGAGGCTGAAATGCATGTGCGTGCCGTTGCCGATGCCGTCCGGGTCGAGGATCGGCGCGAAGATCGCGCGCTGGCCCATGCGATGCGCGACCGCGCGTGCCATCTCGCGGGCCACGACCGCCTCATCGGCTGCGCGCAGGCCGATAGCCGGGCTGATCGTCATCTCGTACTGGCGCGCGCCGTATTCCGGCAGGAAGCTGTCGGGATCGAGCCCCGCGCGGCGCAGCGCGGCGGTGAGATGCTCGCCAAAGCCGCCCTGTCGGCGCCAGGCGTCGATCGCATAGGTCGCGCCCGGCCGGTGCTCGGCGCCGGTATAGACGAACTCCTGCTCGAACGCGGCAACGATGTCGAGCCCGGCCTCCGAATCGAGCGCGGCCAGCGCCCGGCGCAGAAAATGCCGCGGGCAACACGACCAGAACTGGCCGGAGAGCAGCTGGATGTCGCCGAGGTAGAAGCGCTCCGCGTCACCATAGTCGAACTCGACATCGACATAGGTCGCGACGTCGGGCACCAGCATCAGATCGCCCGCCATGCCATAGGGCGTGTCGTAGATCGGCCCGAACGCCGACATCATGATGTTGCTTGGCGCGAGGCCAACGCCCTGGCGCAGGCGCTGCGCCAACGCGGCTTCGGGGAAGCCCTTGCCGCGGACGATCCCCGCCAGGTCGCAGGCGCCGACGAAGATCAATCGTTCGCGTTCCACCATTGGGCTCCGTGATGACGCGGCGATTACAGCGCGGTTTGGTTAATAATTTCCACGCTGTTCCCGTGTTCATCGTCAAATAGCGAAGCCGGCGCCTTGTCGTGTCGTCCCGACGCAAGTACGACCCACTTTTCGGCGCCGGAGACGATTGAAGCGCGGGTTCCCGGCCTTCGCCCGGGACGACAACCAGAATTAGACGCGGATTTCTTCGCGCTCCCGACCGGGAAAATCCGGGGGTAGATCGACGCGGAAGCCGCCGGACTGGCGACGCCACAAAGCCGCATAGGCACCGCCGCGCGTCAGGAGCTGGTCGTGCGCGCCCTCTTCGATGATGCGGCCATGGTCGAGCACGACGAGCCGGTCCATGCGGCAGATGGTCGACAGGCGATGGGCGATGGCGATGACAGTGCGGCCCTCCATCAGCGCGTCCAGTTGTTCCTGGATCGCCGCCTCGACCTCGCTATCGAGCGCCGAAGTCGCCTCGTCGAGCACAAGGATCGGCGCGTCCTTAAGAATCACGCGTGCGAGCGCGATCCGCTGGCGCTGACCGCCGGATAATTTGACGCCACGCTCGCCGACATGCGCGTCGAAAGCCGTGCGGCCGTGCCAGTCCTCGAGCCCCTCGATGAACTCCATCGCGTGCGCGCGCTGGGCGGCGTCGAGGATCTCGGCCTCGCTCGCCTCCGGCCGGCCGTAGCGGATGTTGTCGCGGATCGAGCGGTGCAGCAGCGAGGTGTCCTGCGTCACCATGCCGATCTGCGCGCGCAGGCTTTCCTGTGTCAGGCCGGCGATGTCCTTGCCATCGATGAGGATGCGGCCCTCCTCCGGCCGGTAGAAGCCGAGGAGCAGGTGCACGAGGGTCGATTTGCCGGCGCCGGAGCGGCCGACGAGGCCGATCCGTTCGCCGGGCGCGACATCGAGGTCGAGCCCGTGCAGCACGCCACCGCGGCGCGGCGCACGGCCATAGTCGAAATGCACATGCTCGAAGCGCACCGCCCCCATCGCGCGCGGCGCATCGACCGCATCGGGCGCGTCGGGCATCTCGCGCCGCCGGGCGATCGAGCGCATGCCGTCCTGCACCTGACCGATATCGTCGAAGATGTTGGCGATCTGCTGCGCGACCCAGCCGGCGATATTGCCGATCTGCCAGGCCATCGGGATCGCCATCGCGACGACGCCGACCTCGATGCGCCCGGCCGCCCACAGCCAGATCGCGAGGCTGCCGGTGCCGACCAGCAGGCTCGCGTTCATCAGCAGCAGCGAAATGCCCCAGGCGGAGGTCATGCGCAGCTGGCGGCGATAGGCGACCGTATGCTCGTCGATCGATTCGCGGACGAACCGATCCTCGTCGCGGGCGCGGGCGAAGAGCTTGACGGTGAGGATGTTGGTGTAGCTGTCGACAACGCGGCCGGTCACCTCGGAGCGCATTTCCGACATGCGGCGCGAGCGCTCGCGCATGCGCGGCAGGAAGGTGCGCAGCACGACCGCATAGGTCGCGAACCAGCAGAGGATCGGCAGCGAAAGCCGCCAGTCGGCACGGCCGAGGACGAGCGCGGCGCTGGTCCCATAGACCAGGATGTACCAGACCGCGTTGATGCTCATCGTCACGCTTTCGCGCAGCGCCGGCCCGGTCTGCATGACGCGCGAGGCGATGCGGCCGGCGAAATCGTTCTGGAAGAACACCCAGCCCTGGCGCACGACATGCCAATGGTTCTGCCAGCGCACCATGTTGGTGAGGCCGGGGATCAGCGCCTGGTTGGTGACGACCGCCTGAAACAGATAAGCCAGGGGCCGCAGGACAAGCAGCAACACCGCCATGCCGGCGAGCTGCCAGCCGGCCTCGCGCCACAAGGTCTCGGCCTGCTGCGCCGAGACGAGGCTGACGATGCGGCCGATGAAGACCGGGATCGCGGCATCCAACAGCGCGACCATGAACCCGGCCGCGAACAGCAGCGCCAGGAGGCCCGGCACCTGCCGCACGAAATGCCAATAGAAGCGCAACAGCGCATGCGGGCTGCCGAGTTCCGGCGGCGGCGCTTCGGGCGGCTTTTCGGTCGGTTCGAGGAGGCGTTCGAAAAAACGAAACATCTACTGCCCTAGATGACGGTCAACACCGCTCGGGTCAACCGGGTCTGCATGATTTTAGGGCAGCAGACCGGCGAAGCGTGTCAACGCATCAAAAGCGGGCGCGCGACGACGTCGATCGGCCAGAAGAGGCCCGCACAGAACGACACCGCGAGATTGTTGGCGACGCTCGCATGCGTGCCGGCAGGCGGCGAAATGAAATGATGCGCGCCGTCGATAAAGCCGATCACGGCATAGACGATCATCACCGCAAGCCAGAGACGCGACGACATGCGGGATCGCGGCGCTAGACGACGCGGATGTTCTTGAACTGCCATGGGTCCTCGCGGTCGAGGTCTTCGGGAAAGAGCCGTTCGCGATCGCCGAGCGGCGTCCAATCGCCCCACACGCCGACGACATCGCCAAGATAGGGTCCGGCGACTTCGAGGATGCGCGCGAAATCCAGCTCCTCCGGCTCGACAATCCCGGCGCGGGGATGCTCGATCGCCCACACCATGCCGGCCAGCACCGCGGCGGTGACCTGCAGCGAGGTCGCGTTGTTGTGCGGCACGATGCGGCGGGTCTGGTCGATCGACAGGCGCGAGCCGTACCAGTAGACGCGGCCCCCGTGGCCCATCAGCAGCACGCCCAATTCGTCGATGCCGTCGATGATCTCGTCCATCATCAGCCGCTTGTCGGCCTGGAGCTCCCAGTTCTTGCCGCCCAGTTCGTGGACGCTCAGCACCGCGTCGTCGCAGGGGTGGTAGGCGTAATGGCAGGTCGGGCGATAGCGCACGCAGTCGCCGTCGCGCAGCGAAAAATAATCGGCGATCGAGATCGATTCGTTGTGGGTGACGAGGAAACCCGTATAGGGGCCCTCGAGCGGCGTCCAGCTGCGCACGCGGGTCCCGGCGCCCGGCCGCAGCAGATAGATCGCCGCGCCGCTGCCGAAATCGTGCCGGCGGCCGTCGGCGGGGAAGTGCCGCTCATGCGTGCCCCAGCCGAGTTCGGCCGGTTGCGAGCCTTCGCTGAAAAAGCCGTCGATCGACCAGGTGTTGACGAACTCGCCCGGCGATTTCGGGATCGCGGCGACCTGGGTGTCGCGCTCGGCGATGTGAATGACCTTGATCCCGAGGCGCTCGGCGAGATGACCCCAGCCGCCTCGGTCTTGGGGCATCGCGGCGGCGGAGTCCGCGCTACGGGCGATATCGACGAGCGCCTGCTTGACGAAATGCGACACGAGGCCGGGATTGGCGCCGTGCGTCAGCACCGCGGTCGGGCCGTTGGCGTAACGGGAGCGCAAGGCGAGCGCGCCTTCGCGCAGCGCGTAATTGGAGCGCTGCGACGCGGTAAGGTTGGGGTCGGTATACCCGCCCGGCCATGGCTCGATGCAGGTGTCGAGATAGAGCGCGCCCTTTTCCTGGGCGAGTTCGATCAGCG
Source organism: uncultured Alphaproteobacteria bacterium (assembly GCA_963712835.1). Taxonomy (GTDB): domain Bacteria; phylum Pseudomonadota; class Alphaproteobacteria; order ATCC43930; family CGMCC-115725; genus DATARH01. The sequence goes on from CAVQJJ010000011.1 coordinate 468,336, forward strand.
CAACGCTCGCGACCTCGACCGAGACATTGAGCAGAAAATCGCCGGGGCCGATCAGCGGCCCGAGCACCGCGCGGTAATTCCCGCGGGTGAGCGGCGTCTCGACGAATTTCACGCCGTATTGATCCGCGACATCCTTGCCGCGCGGCTCGGCGGTGACAATCGTGATATTCTGTGGCGCGATGGCGATGTGGCGCAGGATCAGCGGCAGCACGCCCTGGCCGATGCTGCCGAAACCGATGATGACAAGACGATTTTCGAGGCGGGCGTGCTTGGTGTCGGGCATCGCGGAGAAGTCACCAGGGGGGCGGCTCTGCCTAGGGGCGGGCCTCAATGTTGTCAAGCCGGAGTGATGCGGCGAGATGATCTCAATTTGATGTCATTAGGATTTGTTACAACTCTTTGCTGCATTACATGCCCAATTGTTCGGCGAGGACATGCTCCGGTGCGATTTGCGGTGATCCTTCGGGCGATGTTCTTGGCGTTCGCCGGTTGGGCGATGGCGGGCGGCCTTGCCGCCGCCGCGCCGCCGAAGGCGAGCGACCTCGTGCGGCCGACGCTTTACGCCGAAAGCGCCACCGTCGCGCCGGGGCGGACACTATGGACCGATCTGCACCTGACGATCGCGCCGGGCTGGCATATCTACTGGAAAAACCCCGGCGATTCCGGCTTGCCGACCGAGATCGACTGGACGCTGCCCCCCGGTTTCACGGCCGGGGCGATCGAGTGGCCGACACCCGAGCGGTTCCAGCTCGGGCCGATCGCCAATTACGGCTATGCCGGCAGCGCCGATCTGCTGGTGCCGCTAAACGTGCCGGCGGGGCTGGCCGCGGACGCCAAGCCGCCTGTCGCGGCGCAGGTCAAATACCTCGTCTGCTCGGAAATCTGCATCCCCGGCGAAGCGCGGGTGTCGCTCGACCTCGCCGCCGGTTCCGGCACCCCCGACCCGGCACAGGCGGCACGGTTTGCGGCGGCGCGGGGGGCACTGCCCATCGCCGCGCCATTCGCCGCCCAATTTGTCGCCGGGAAAAGTGACCTGCGGCTTATTGTCCCGCCGGCGGCGGTCGCGGGGCTGGCGCAGCCGAGCGCCACCTTCTTCCCCGATGCAGACAACGCGATCGACCACTCGGCCGAGGAGAAGGTCGAGCGGCGCGACGGCGGGCTGGAGCTGGTGCTGGCAAAGGCGACCGGCCCCACCGCCGCGGTGCCAAAGACGCTTGACGGCGTGCTGGCGTTGCGCGGCGCGGATGGAAGCGCGCGGGCCTACCGGATCAGCGCCGCACCGGGCGCGGCCATGCCAACGGCGGGTGGCGTGGTGATCGGCGTGTGGCAGGCGGTGCTGTTCGCGTTTATCGGCGGGCTGATCCTCAATCTGATGCCGTGCGTCTTCCCGATCCTGTCGCTGAAAGTGCTGAGCTTCGCGACAGCGGGCGCCGAGAAGCGGCATCATCACGGCGTCGCCTATACGGCGGGGGTGGTGCTGAGCTTCGCGGCGCTGGGCGGGGCGCTGATCGTGCTGCGCGCGAGCGGTGCGGCAATCGGCTGGGGGTTCCAGCTGCAATCCCCGCTGGTGGTGGCGCTGTTGGCCTATCTGATGCTGGCGATGGGACTTTCCTTGTCCGGGGTCGCCGAATTCGGCGCGGGGCTCGCCGGGATCGGCGGCGGGCTCGCCGAGCGGCGCGGGCTTCTCGGCGCGTTCTTTACCGGCGTTCTGGCGGTGTTGGTCGCGACGCCGTGCACCGCGCCCTTTATGGGCGCGGCGTTCGGCTTCGCGCTGGTCGCGCCGGCGGCGTTGGCGCTGGCGATCTTCGTCGCGCTCGGCGCCGGGATGGCGGCGCCGATGCTGGCGGCGAGCCTCGTGCCGGGTGCGGCGCGGCTGCTGCCGCGGCCGGGCCGGTGGATGGCGACGCTGAAGCAGGTGTTGGCCTTCCCGCTCTACGGCACCGCGGCGTGGCTTGTCTGGGTGCTGATCCAGGAGGTCGGTCCGGAAGGCTCGCTGATGGCGCTGTTCGGACTGGTGGCGGTCGGGTTCGCGGTGTGGGTCTATGGGCGCACGCGGTTCGCGGCGACGGGCGCGCGGCGGCTCGGCGGCGGGTTGGCCGGCGCCGGTCTGGCGGCGGCGGTGGCGTTGGCGGCAATGCTGCAGCCGGCGGCGGGACGGGCGCCGGTGACGAATGACGGGCTCGCCTATGAGGATTTCACCCCGGCGCGGCTCGCGGCGCTCACCGCCGAGCACAAGCCGGTCTTCGTGAATTTGACCGCGGCGTGGTGCCTCACCTGCATCGTCAACGAGCGCGCGACGCTCGACAGCAATGCGGTACGCGACGCGTTCGCGGCGCACCATGTCGTCGCGCTCAAAGGAGACTGGACGCGGCAGGACCCGGAGATCGCCCGCTTCCTGCAGAGCTACGGGCGCAGCGGGGTGCCGCTCTATCTGCTCTATGACGGCAACGGCATGGCGACGGTGCTGCCGCAGATCCTGACCGAGGCCGAGGTCATCGACGCGGTCGGGAAGCTGTAGGGAGACAGCGCTTTATTACAGAGGGCGCAAGGTAACGCTGAGGTCGCGAAGGCTCCGAGAGGCGGCAGCCAGCAAGTTACACCACCTCGGCGAAGGCATGGGTCCCGGCCTACGCCGGGATGGTGGCTAAAGCTTCTTCGCGTCGTTTGCGGTAAGGCGTTTCCTTAATTCTGCATCGCCTGGGTCACCGCGCCGCCGGTGGCGGTGCGGCCGCCATCGACGACGTATTGCGCGCCGGTGATGTTGCTCGCGAGGTCGGACGACAGGAACAGCACCATGTTGGCGATCTCCTCGGGCGTGGTGTAGCGGCCGGAGGGGATGGCCGCCTGGTATTTGCGGTTGACGCTGTCGGGGTCATCGGGGCTGAGCATCTTTTCCAGCGAATGGATCATCCGCGTGTCGACCGGGCCGGGGCAGACCGCGTTGACCCGCACGCCCTGGCGCGCGACCTCGCCGGCGGCGGTCTTGGTGAGGCCGATGACCGCGTGCTTTGAGGCGACATAGGCCGGCATGCCGGGGGTCGCGACGAGGCCGGCGACCGAGGCGGTGTTCACCACCGCCCCCGATTTCTGCTTCAACAGCACCGGCAGCACATGGCGCAGGCCGAGGAACACGCCCTTGACGTTGACACCGAGCACGGCATCGAACATCGCCTCGTCGTAATCGGCGGTATGCGCCACCGCGCCCTCGATGCCGGCATTATTGAAGAAGCAGTCGATGCGGCCATGCGCGTCGAGCGTCTCTTTAACGTAATTGGCAACGTCGGCGGATTTGGTGACGTCGGCGGCGACGAACTTGGCCTCGCCGCCCTGCTGCTTGATGATGCCGGCGGTGGCCTCGCCCGCTGCCGCGTCACGGTCGACGACGACGACCTTGGCGCCGGCCTTGGCGAAAGCGAGCGCGGTGGCGCGGCCGATCCCGCCGCCGCCCCCGGTGATCAGCGCGACCTTGCCGGTGAAGTCCATGTTCATGGCGCTACTCCCTCTGTTGCGCTCATGCTGTCATCGCAATCGCAGCGAGGCAATCTCGCTCGGAAGCAAAACTCTTGTCTTCCGGGGCTCGCGAAGCGATGAACCGGAACTCATGAACACCGAAGATGCCAACTCGGCGCTGTCCGTGTTCATGGGTTCCCGCTTTCGCGGGAATGACGAAAATTTTGAACCGGCAGCAAAACAAAATCCCCGGGGGTCACCCCGGGGATTTTCGCGACAGGCTTAAAAGGGAGCTATTCGGCGGCGTGGAGCAGGTCGAGGTACTCCTCGTAGACCGCCATGTTCTTGCCGAACGAGATCGCCGCGGCCTGGCAGCCGGCGACGAGGTGCATCCAGCGCCACGGATCGCGCGTGTTGCGGAATTCCTCGACGATCGCGTTGTGGTGCTTGAAGGCGTGCATCTCGGTGAAATTGTCGTGGCAGACAATCTCGGCGAGACGCGCGATCAGCGCCTCCGGGTCGTAGCGGTTTTCGACGTATTGCACCGCCAACTCAAGCGTGTGCTTGACCTCCGGCACCGCGCGCATCAGGCCCAGATTGGTGACGGTCGACCAGTCGGTCGGCGGCTGGGTGTAGATGCTGTGGGTGATGGCGTCGAGCAGCGCCTCCTGGCTGCGCGGCGGCAGCGCCTTGACCGCCGCCATGTCGGGCTGCGAGCCCGGCGGCTCCATGCGCATCGCCGTCGAACGGATTTCCGGGCCCAGATGCCAGTTCATCAGCAGCAACAGCTTGCTGCGCAGGTTCAGCCCCGGCAGCCCCACCAAATAACGCCGCAGATTGATGCTGGTGTGCAGGTGGACATCCATCGGATTTCCGCCGAGCGAGCGCGTGAACAGCCCGGCGGCGCCGATCGACAGCGCTTCGCCCGCGCCGTCGAGCGACAAGCCCTTGCCCAGCGCGCTGGCGATCATGACCGGGATGTCGGCAAATTCCTCGACCATCCCGATGTTCTTGCCCAGCCGGCCGACCGCGATCGTTTCATCGTCGCCGGTCTCTTGCCGGGTAACGCGCTCCATGAGCTTGTTTTCTTTGATCAGCGAATCGAGTTCCGGCTGCGCCGGCGCGATCGGGAAGCGCGCCGCGTAGCGCACCGTGGGGCGCATCAGCAGCTTCAGGTATTGCTTGTCGAGCACGCCGGCCTCGAACGAGCGCCACAGATAGCCGGGGAAGACGAAGTAGTGATCGTCGACGTTGTTCTTCGGGATGGCGATGCTCATCAGCAGGTCGAACGCCTCAATCGGCTCGGCGTTGTCCCAAATCCACTGGTAGATGTGGTCGGCCTTGAGGCTTTCGCCGCGGCTGCAGGCGAGCAGGAACGCCGCCTTGGCCTTGTCGAAGCTGTCGAAGTTAAGCGGCGCAAATTCGAGCAGCTGATAGGGGCTGGTCTCCGGCGCGTTGACGTGCTTGTTCGACAGCGCGACGTGCTGCACCACCGGCAGGAACTTGTCCTCGCCTTCCAGGCGCGACACCAGCTTCGAGATCGCGTAGAGCCCGGCAAGCGGGTGGAGCGGGCCGCCGTGATGGCCGGGGGGCAGGTCGGAGGAGCGGGTCACCGCCAGCGCCGAGGCGGTCAGCATCGTCTCGGTCGGCACGCCGTCGCGCAGCTTCTGCAGCGTCTCGTCGATGATGTCCATCGGGGGGGTATCCTCGATGAACTGCACCAGTGGCTCGATGTCGGCGGGATACTGGACACGCGTCGGAATCGGCATTTTGACCCTCCAGCAAGCGGTTCTTCTAAGCGGCTAACGCTAACTCTAATCCCGATGTCAACGCTTTTAATAATGCTCTTTTGGCAGGTTGAGGTGCGGGAAAACGCTGTGCACGTGCGGCGTCAGCGGAGTGCGCGTCTGCCGGACATAGGATTTGTCGAGCTGCGCATAGCTCGTGACGCCCAAGAGCGACAGGCAGATGCGGATTTCGTCCTCGAGAATCTCGAAGAGCCGCACCACCCCGGCATGGCCGGCGGCGGCGAGGCCGTAGACGTAGAGCCGGCCGCAGGCGACCGCGTCGGCGCCGAGGGTGATCGCCTTGACGATGTCGGTGCCGCGGTAGAAGCCGCCGTCGATCATCACCTTGGCGCGGCCCCCGACCGCCTCGACCACCTCGGGCAGCACGTCCATCGACCCGACGCCCTGGTCGAGTTGCCGGCCGCCATGGTTTGAAACGTAGACGCAATCGACGCCGTGCTCCACGGCGATCGTCGCGTCCTCGTGGGTGGCGACGCCCTTGAGGATGACCGGGATTTTCGACAGCCGCTTGATGCGGTCGATGTCCTTCCAGTTGAAGCGCGCCTGGTAGATGCGCGCGTCGCCCGGCCGCACCCGGCGGCGCTCGTGACGCTTGGCGATGTCGCGCTCGCGCCGCGAATAGCTGTCGGTGTCGACGGTGAGCGCGAAAGCGTCGTAGCCGGCATCCGAGGCGCGGCGGACGTGGTCGTCGACCCAGGCCTCGTCGCCGCGCACGTAAAGCTGAAAGATCTTGAAGCCGTTGCCGCTCGCTTCCGCAGTCTTCTCCAGCCCCGGATGGGAGACCGAGGAGAGGATGATGCCGTTGCCGAACTCGGCGGTCGCCGCCGCGACCGTGCCGCCGCCGCCCGGCTCGAAATTCTCCAAGGAGCCGACCGGCGCGCACAGCACCGGAATGCGCAGCTTCCTGCCCCACAGCTCCTTAGAAACATCGACATCCGACACGTCGCGCAGCACGCGTGGGCGGAAGCCGATCGCATCGATCGCCATGCGGTTGCGCGCCAGCGTCGTCTCGGTCTCCGAGCCGCCGATCAGATAGTCCCAGTTGTTGCGGTTGAGGTTCTGCCGCGCGACGGTGACGAACTCGTGCAGGTTCATAAAGCGGTATTCGAGAAGCTCTTTCTCGTCGGACATCGGGACCTCGGCTGAGTCACGCAAATGATGTTACGCGAGCGTAATCGACGCGCCATGCAGCGGCAACCCGCGGCATCGCCGTCGTTCGACTTTCGGAGAACGATGGTCGTTGGGATTGCCGTCACGCTGAGAGTCGCATTGCGCTGGTAACGGCCACTCGCGGTGCGAATTTAACCGAGAAGCCCGGCGGGTTCCGCGGGGTTCATCCTGTAGTCCTCTTAGGGCGTCGGCACCCCGATCGACTTCAACCGGGCATGCGCACGGCTTGCGCGCGCTTTCATCCCGTCGAGATACGTGCTGACGTCGTTCCCCGGCAGGTTCAGCACCTTGCACCCGAGCCGCCAATATTCCTCGATCTGCGCCTCGGTCTCAGCCGATCCGCGCGCGAGCTTGCCATGGGCATTGCAGGCCGCCGCGATCCGCCGCACCGCCGCCTTGAATTTCGGATGCTCGAGGTCGAGGTGAACCCCAAGCTGCGCGCTCAGGTCGGAATGCCCGTACGCGATCATGTCGATCCCGTCGACCGCCGCGATCTCCTCGACATTCCCCAGGCCTTCAAGCAACTCGATCGACGGGCAGAGGATGATGTTCTCGTTGGCCCATGGCGCGTATTCGGTGGCGTGGCGGGGACCGTAGCTCCTGTATCCCGTGTGCGGCCCCTGGCCGGAGATGCCTCGGTTGCCGATCGGCGGATATTTCGCCAGGCGGGCGATCGCACGCGCCTCCTCGGCGGTTTCGACCTCGGACACCTGGATGCCCATGATCCCCTGATCGAGGATGCCGGGGATCAGGTGCGCGAACGCCTTGTGGATCCGCACGATGGCCGAGACGTTTGTCGCCTGAAACCAGCTCGCCAGGTTTGCGATCGTTTCCATGTCGAACGCGCCGTGCTCGTGGTCGATCGCGCAGTAATCGAAGCCCGCCGCCTCGATGATCCAGGGGACGCCACGCGAGGCGAACTCCTTGAGCCCGGTGCCGAGCGCCGCCCGTCCTTCGCGCACCGCCCGCCGTATGCTGTTTTCCTTCATGACGCGCTCCAGACTTCCTTCGTCTAGTCCCGGCTTGCGGCGTCAGCCGCCTCCGGTTCAGAATGTCCCCAGCACCCGGCCCTTCCCGGGTTTCAGTCCAAGATCGGCTACGGTATCTTCGGTCATTGGGCCGACGGATGTTGGCACGCCCCCCGGGACTGTTTCGCGGGCAACGGTGAAGGCTTCGTCGGAATCACTGACGACAGCCGCAACAATACGCCTCCGCAGATTTTGGTCGTGGTCCGCATCGGGCCCCGTAACGAGCATCACCCAACCCTTCATCGGTTCGTCTCCTTTTCAAGCGGCCGATTTCCGTTAGCACGCGGCCCTCGGGGCGAGCGGACCGCGTCTTCGCGCCGAGCGAGCAGCGATCCAATCTGCGCCGGGGGGTTACGCTCTACCAGGAGCCGGTATTGGCCATGCTGCTCCAGGGTTCGGCAGGCGGCAGCCCTTCGCCGGCCTGCAGCAGCTCGATGGAGATGCCGTCGGGCGTGCGGACGAAGGCCATGCGGCCGTCGCGCGGCGGGCGGTTGATCGTCACGCCGTGGGCGATGAGGGCGCTGCAGGTGTCGTAGATGTTTTCTACGGCATAGGCGAGATGGCCGAAATTGCGGCCGCCGGGATAGGGCTGGGGATCCCAATTATAGGTGAGCTCCACGGCCGCCTCCTCGTCACCGGGGGCGGCGAGGAAGACATTGGTGTAGCGGCCTTTTTCGTCCGGACGGCGGCGGATCTCCTTGAGGCCGAGCACCTCGAAGAAGGCGATGGTGTCCTCCAGCGAACTGACGCGGATCATGGTGTGCAAATATTTGGTCATGGAGTGTCCTCCGGTCAGCGTGTTCGTGGCGGCGCGGCATGAGGGCCGAGGGATGGTGATAAGAATGATCGGTGGGCGCCAGGATTGTCCATATCGGCTAATGCCACAACGCGAAACGTCCGCTCTTGAAGATGAGGAGGTTCGGCGGAACTACCGCCTTGGGGGCGATAGCGGAAGCTCGGCCGAGCGTCGCTCTGGGCAGCTCTGCGCCTGGAGGGAAAAATTCAAATTGAGCTATGCAGCGGCAACCAAGACTTCACCCTACTTTGCGCTTGGGAAGCGCGCCGCGCTGTCGCTACGATGTCCGACCGGGAGAGAAGTCACACAGAGGAGACGCCCATGCCCCGCCACCGCATCGTCACGCCAACCGGCCACGGCGAGGAGACCATGCAGATCGCCGCCGACTTGTTGCCGTCCGATTATGAGCTGGTGACCGCGCCGCACGGGACGCCGGAATTCTGGAACCTGCTGAAGGATGCCGAATTCTATATCGGCGCCGGCCAGTTCAAGCACGGCCCGGAATTCTACGCCCAGGCGCCGAAGCTGAGGCTCGTCCAGACCCTGAGCGCCGGCTACAACACCTATGACCTCGACGCCGCGCGCAACGCCGGCGTGCCGATCTGCAACAATGGCGGCGCCAACGCGACCGCGGTCGCCGAGCATGCGATCATGCTGATGCTGGCGGTGTCGCGCAATCTGATCTCGGTGCATGACGGCGTCGTTTCCGGGCGCTGGCGCGGCAACGATTTCAACTCGACGAAGCTCTATGAGCTTGAGGACAAGGTGCTCGGCATTGTCGGGCTCGGCAATATCGGCACCAAGGTCGCCCGCCGCGCCAAGGCGTTCGACATGCGCGTCCAGTATTACGACACCAACCGGCTCACGACCGCCCAGGAAGACGCGCTCGGCGTGCGCTTCGCATTGTTCCCCGAGCTGTTGAAGACCTCGGACTACGTCTCGCTGCACGTGCCGCTCGACAAGTCGACGCACAACCTCATCGGCGAGCGCGAGCTCAGCATGATGAAAAAGACCGCGATCCTCATCAATACCTGCCGCGGGCCGGTGGTCGACGAGGTGGCGCTTTACCAGGCGCTGCGCGACGGGACGATCATGGCCGCCGGGCTCGACGTCATGGTCCAGGAGCCGCCCAAGCCCGACCACGAGCTGTTCACGCTGAAGAATGCGATCTTCAGCCCGCATTCGGCCGGCCCGACCTGGGACAACCACCCCAAGCGCTGGCGCAACGCATTCGATAATTGCGAGCGCGTGGCGCGCGGCCAGCGGGCGTTCTGGATCGTCCCCGAACTGCGCGATGCGATGTAGAAAAGAGCGTCATTGCGAGGAGCCACAAGGCGACGAAGCAATCTCCCTCGGTAGAGGGCCAAGACGGCACGAGATTGCTTCGCCTCGCTCGCAATGACGATGTGTATCAGGGAGGTTGCGATGGCCGGCCACAACCCGCGCACGGAAGACGAGGCGCGCACCTTTGTCGCGCATGTCGAGTCGCTGTTCATGCCGTGGAACATCGAGGCGCTGCTCGCGGGTTTCACGGAAGATTGCGTGATCCGGTTCGGCGACCTCCCCGAGCTGCGCGGCAAGCCGGTGCTGGAAGATCTGTTCCAGAGCCGCATGGGGCGGCAGGTCGGCTATCGCCTAAAAAAGGAATTCCGCGCGCTGATGGACGACAAGATCGCCAATTACTGGGAAGGCTGGTGGCAGGACCGGCCGACCGGCAAGAAGATGCAGGGCCGCGGCGTCGAGGTGTGGACGATGCGCGACGGCAAGATCGCGGTCTGGGAGGCCGCGTTCAACGTCAAGGAAGAGGGCGGCGCGAGCGCGATGGGCGTGCTCTGAGCGCCGCCACTATCTATGGGGGGAAGGGCGGAATGGCTCAACTGCATGGGCATGGTTGCGGCTGCGTTTCGCGACGGCTGGTGCTCGGCGGTCTCGCCGGCGCCGCGGCGCTAGGTCTGGCGAAGGCACGCGCCGACGACCCGCACGACCCGGCGCCGCGCCGGATCGACGTGCACCATCATTTCTTCCCGCCCGCCTATCTCGACAAGATCGAAGAGGTGGTCGGCAACAAGCCGAGTCCGCTGATGACGGGGTGGAGCGCCGCCGGCGTGCTCGATCACATGGACAAGAGCGGGGTCGCCACCGCGATCCTGTCGATGTCGCCCTGGGGGCCGCATTTCAAGGACGCAGCGCAGGCGCGCGACCTGGCGCGCGCGTGCAACGACTATGCGGCGCAGACCAACCGCGACCATCCCGGCCGGTTCGGGCTGTTCGCGGCGATGCCGCTTTCCGATGTCGACGGCGCGCTCGCCGAGATCGCCTATGCGCTCGACACGCTCAAGGCGGACGGGGTCGGGCTGATGACGAGCTATGGCGAGAAATGGCCGGGCGACCCGGCCTTCGCGCCGGTGTTCGCGGAGCTCAACCGGCGCAAGGCGGTGGTCTACTTCCACCCTAACACGCCGCAATGCTGCGGCAGCCTCGTGCCGGGCTCGAGCCCGGCGATGCTCGAATGGCCCTACGACACGGGCCGCACGGTGCTGAGCCTGTTGCTGTCTGGATCGCTGGTGAAATACCCCGATATTCGCTGGATTTTTTCGCATGCCGGCGGGCCGGTGCCGGCGCTCGCCGGACGCATCGTCAACATGACGCGCACTCGCCCCGATCTCGCGCAGATCGCGCCGCAAGGGGTGATGCACGAGCTGACGCGGCTCCATTACGACACCGCCAACGCCTATTTCGCGCCGACCATGGCGGCGCTCTTAAAATTCGTGCCGGCGAGCCAGGTGCTGTTCGGCAGTGACTACCCGTATTTCACGCTGGAACAAAATGTCGACGGGCTCGCGGAAATTCCGCTCAGCCAGGCCGAGCGCCAGGCGATCGACCGCGGCAATGCCGCGCGGTTAATGCCGCGGTTTGCGGAGTGAGCATTGGAAGCGGCATCATTTGATGCTATTTTTGATGCTTGACAGGAGCATCAGCAATGCGGACGACGGTGGCAATTGACGACGAATTGATGGAGCAAGCGCGGGAATATACGGGTTTAACCGAAAACGCGGCTCTCATTCGGGAAGCACTCAAGACGCTCGTAGCGGTTGAAGCCGGCCGCCGCCTGGCCAGGCTCGGAGGCACCGATCCAAAGGCTAAAGCACCTCCTCGCCGTCGGCCAAAGCTGCGATGATCCTTGTCGACACCTCGGTTTGGATCGCTCACCTAGAGTCCACCAACGAAGTTCTTGCCGCTCTGATGGAACGCGAAGAAGCGGCGACGCATCCTTTTGTCATTGGCGAGGTGGCGATGGGCTATGTACGCCAGCGCGATCTTGTCATCGCCGAGTTGCGCAAGCTACCGAGTGTTCGGGTTATCGGGGATAGCGACGTTGTATTCATGGTTGACCGGCACCGGTTGTTTGGCACCGGAATTGGGTACATTGATGCTCACCTGCTTGCCGCGGCCCTTTTTGCGGATGCGGTAACGTTGTGGACCCGCGATCGCCGGCTTCGGGCTGCCGCCACTCAGCTTGGCGTTGAGGCTTATCCGGTAAATCAGCTCTCCCGGCACTTGACCATGCGCAGCGGGGTGTAGATTTGCACCGCCTCGCCACGCTGGTTGACAACCCGGTTGCGGGTACGGACGAGGCCGCGGCCGGGGCGGCTTTTCGACAGGCGCGCCTCGACGACCTCGCATTCGACATGGATCGTGTCGCCGGCGACAACCGGTCCCTTGATGTCGAGCTCCATGTGCAGGAACGCGAACCCCGTGTGCTGCATGGTCGATTGGGTGAGCAGCCCCTCGGCGAAGGCGTAGACCAGCGCGCCCGGCGCCGGCCGGCCTTTGATATCGCTCTCTTCCTTGAGGAATTCGAGGTTGGTGAACAGCACCTCGACCATGCCGGTGCAGTTGACGAAAGCGGTGATGTCGGCTTCGGTGACGGTGCGGCCGATGGTCTTGAATTGCCGCCCGACCGGCAAATCCTCGAAGAACAGGCCTAGTCCCAGCGTTTCCATCTCATGCTCCCGCAACACCGCCGGCCGATGCTAGCATGGCGGCGCCCGCCGTTTTTAAGGAACCGCCATGCCCCGGATCGCCCTCATCCATGCCGTCGCCGTGGCGATGCCGCCGGTGCACGAGGCGTTCCGCAAGCTTTGGCCGGAAGCGGAGTGCATCGACATCCTCGACACCTCGTTGTCGCGCGACCGCGAGCGCGAAGGGCGGCTGACCGATAGGATGATCGGCCGCTTTCGGCTGCTCGCCAAGTACGCGGAAGATAACGGCGCCGCCGGCATCCTTTACACCTGCTCGGCCTTTGGCGGGGCGATCGAGCAGACGGCGGAACAGACGAAAATCCCGGTGCTGAAGCCCAACGAGGCGATGTTCGAGGCGGCGCTCGCAGCCGGTAAGCGGCTCGGCATGCTCGCGACGTTCGAGCCGAGCGTCGCCGGCATGGAAGAGGAGTTCCGTGAGATGGCAGACGCGGCCGGGTCGAAAACCGCGCTCAACAGTTTTTGCGTGCCCGGCGCGATGAAAGCGCTGCAGGCGGGCGACGGCGCCGAGCACGACCAACTGGTGGCGATCGCCGCGCCGCGCTTCGCCGACCACGACGCGGTGCTGCTCGCGCATTTCTCGACCTCCCGCGCGGCCGCGGCGGTCAAGGCCGCGGTACGCTGCCCGGTGCTGACAGCGCCCGGCGCGGCGGTGACCAAGCTCAAAGGGCTGATCGGCTAGAGTGCTCATCCATAAAGCCCGGCCTCGGCCGAGGAGCGGTTCTCCAACGTGAACCAGGGACACCAATCATGATCGCCGTCGTCACCGGCGGCAGCGCCGGGGTCGGACGCGCCACCGCGCGCGAATTCGCCGCGCGCGGCTGGGATGTCGCGATCATCGCGCGCAACCGGACGCGGCTCGACGCGACAGCCGACGAGCTGCGCAAGCGGGGGGTGCGGGCGCTGCCGATCGCCGCCGATGTCGCCGACGCCGAAGCGATCGAGGCGGCCGCCGAGCAGGTCGAGCACGAGCTGGGGCCGATCGACGCCTGGGTCAACAACGCGATGGCGACGATTTTCGCGACGTTCGACCGCGTCTCGGCCGAGGAATTCCGCCGCGGCACCGAGGTCACTTATCTCGGCCAGGTGCACGGCACGATGGCGGCGCTCAGTCGGATGCGGCCGCGCGACCGCGGCACCATCGTCAATGTCGGCTCGGCGCTGGCGTATCGCGCGATCCCGCTGCAATCGGTCTATTGCGGCGCCAAATACGCGGTGCGCGGGTTCACCGACGCGCTGCGTACCGAGCTGATGCACGACAAGAGCGCGGTGCGGCTCATCATGGTGCATCTGCCGGCGGTCAACACGCCGCAATTCGACTGGGCGCTCAACAAGATGGGACGGCGTCCCCAACCGGTGCCGCCAATCTTCCAACCCGAAGCGCCGGCGCGCGCCATCGCCGATGCGGCGATGGGACGAGGGAGCCGCGAAATCTGGGTCGGCATGCCGACCTGGCAGGCGATCATCGCCAACAAGCTGGCGCCGGGGGTGATCGACCGCTACCTCGCGCGCACCGGCTATCGCAGCCAGCTGACGAAAGAGCCGGTCCCGGCCGACGCCCCGGCCAATCTGTTTGCCTCGCCGGACGGCAATTGGGGCGCGCACGGAAGGTTCGACGACGGCGCCTACGAGGTCACGCTTGAACAGCGAATGGGACGCCATCGCGGCGCGATCGCGCTGGCACTAGCCGGGCTGGCGGGCTTCGGCCTGGCGATGCTGATCCGCGGCTTGCGCTAGATGCGCCGATCAATTTTCGGTGCGTGCCGCAAAAAGCGAGGCGGCCAGATACGCTGCCGTCATCATGAAAATGGTGCTGGCGTTCCCGATGCTGCTGGCGGGTTGCGGTCACGTCTCCGGCGCGTGCCCCGATCCTGATCCCGACCCGACCGATGCCTGCTCCACGTCGTACAGCCAAACTCACGGCATGGAGATCGCGTCCGCGGCGTCTCGGAAACGTTGGACGACGGCGAGCCGAGCCGTGGCAGCACGATAGTCGAGGCCCCCACGGGAGCCGGAAAGCACGGCCGCCGCGAAATTCGCTGGCGCCCGTCAGTGCGAGCGCCTTGCCATTTGAAGTCGAATGGAACCCATCGTGTGACGTAGGGTGTACGGAGCGATACCTTCGAACTTGGCTCTCACGATGGCTGCAGGCGCGCCGCTGACGTCCAGGACCGGTTGCCCTGCCCGGTGTTCATGGGCTCGCAGCTAGGCTGCGCCCCGGGATGACGGAAGATTTAAGTGCTGCCCTTCGCGCTGGCGACCGGCGGGCGCTGGCGCGCGCGGTGACGCTCGTCGAATCGACGCGCACCGACCACCGCGGACAGGCCGAGGCCCTGGTCGAGGCGATCCTTCCCGACACCGGCAAGGCGACGCGGCTCGGCATTTCCGGGCCGCCCGGCGCGGGCAAATCGACCTTTATCGAGCACTTCGGCCTCGATGGTCTCACGCGCGGCCACAAGATCGCGGTGCTCGCGGTCGATCCGGCGTCGAAACGGGGCGGCGGTGCGATCCTCGGCGACAAGACGCGGATGGCCGAACTGGCGCGAGCGCCGAACGCCTTTATTCGCCCGTCGCCCGGCGGCGAGGGGATGGGCGGCGTCGCGCGCCGCACGCGCGAGGCGATCCTTCTCGTCGAGGCGGCCGGGTTCGACACGGTGATCGTCGAGACCGTCGGCGCCGGCCAGTCGGAAACGACGGTCGCCGCGATGGTCGACATGTTCGTGCTGATCCTACCGCCCGCCGCCGGCGACGAGCTGCAGGGGCTGAAGCGCGGGATCATCGAGCTGGCCGATTTGGTGCTGGTCAACAAGGCCGACGGCGAATTGCTCGACCACGCCAACCGCTCGGCGGCGGACTACGCCAACGCGCTCAGGCTGATCCGGCCACGCATCGCCGGCTGGGAGACGCCGGTACGCACGGTCTCGGCGCTGACCGGCGCCGGGGTCGATGCGGTGTGGGACGATGTCGCGAAGTTCCGCACACTGCTGGAAGCGAGCGGCGCGTGGGCGCACCACCGCGCCGAGCAGGCGCGGGCGGCGCTGTGGACGGAAATCGGCGAAAGCCTGCTTGCGCGGTTTCGCACGTCCTCCGCGGTGGCGGCACGGTTTGCCGTAATCGAGCGCAGGGTCAAGGAAGGCGCGCGCACCCCGGCCGATGGGGCAAGGGAGTTGCTGGGGCTTTTCTTGCGCCAATGAGTGCACCATCCCGGCGCAAGCCGGGACCCATGATTGAGCCGTTCGAGCGGCGGCACGATAGGCCCCGGCTTGCGCCGGGGTGGTGCACAGGGGTGGACTGCCGACTAGTGCTCAGCCGCCGCCAGAAGGAAAATCGTGAAATCGCGTCTCCCTGGAAGGGGAGATCGCGACCAATAGTGTTCTCCAAACCCATCTAAGCGCGGCCTTGTGATCGATGTGCCCCGTCGTGTAGCGCTGCCAAGCCATATCAAGAAAAGCAGCGATAAGCCCGACACTAAGACGAGAGATGTCGCGACGTCATTGCTTATAACTGGAGCTTACCATTCCGCCTTCGGGTAGAGCCCCATCCGGCGGGCCTTCTCGATCACCAGCGAGGTCACCGCGTCGACCGTCGGGGTCGGCAGCCCGGCGGCGCGGGCGAAGGCTTGCACCGAGGTGAGGATGCCGTCGATCTCGGGCGGGCGATTGCGCTCGAAATCCTGCAGCATCGACGATTTGTGCGGCGAGGTCGGCCGCGCGCCATAGGACGATTGGAAATTGTCCGCGACATCGACGCCGTGTGCGCGCGCGACCGCGAGGCCTTCGCGCATCAGCGCGCGACTGGTCTCGAAAAGCTCGGGGTGGCGGCCGACGACGCCGATCGGCTCGCCGGTCAGCGCGCAGATCGGGCTGGTCGCGAGATTGCGCAACAGCTTGTCCCAGATCTCGAGGCGGATCGTCTCGGTGATCGGCACTTCGAGGCCGTAACTCTGCAAATGGTCCGCGATCGCCCGGATGCGGCGCGACACCGTGCCGTCCGGCTCGCCGAGCGTGAATTTGTTCTTGGTCATCGGTGAGTTCTTGATGACCCCCGGCGCCACGACCTCGTTGGCCGAGTTGATCATGCAGCCGATGACCCGCTCGTGGCCGATCTCGCGCGCCAGCGCGCCGTCGGGGTCGAGCCGCGACAGATCGGGCGGCGGGGCGTTGCCCTCGGCGCGGTAGAGATACCACCAGGGAATGCCGTTCATCGCGAAGACGACGGCGGTGTCGGGGCCGCACAGCGTCGCGATCGATGAAGCCATCTCCGGCAGCACCGAGGACTTGACCGAGACGATGACGATGTCCTGCTTGCCCAGCGTCTCCGGCCGGTCGGTGACATTGAGGCGCGTGTGGTAGCGCTCGTCATGCGATGTGGAGCGTGATGCCGTTGTCCCGGATCGCCGCGAGTTGGGCGCCGCGGCATACCGCCGAGACCTCCGCCCCGGCGGCCGCGAGCCGCGCCGCGATATGGCCACCGACCGCGCCGGCGCCAAAGATCGTTGTCTTCATCCGCAATCCCTGTTTCCGTGCCGCGCCATGATTGTCGCTCGCCTGTTGGCCCTAACCATCGCCCTGGTGGCGCTATGCAATTCGCCAGCCGACGCGTTCGACCTCTTTGCCACGCACGAAGTCAGCGTGCAATTCGCCACTGCCGCCGGCCAGCCGATGGGCGATGCCGAGGTGAAGGTCTTCGCGCCGGGCGACCTCACTCATCCGGTGCAGACCGGCAAGACCGACAAGGACGGTAAGTTCTCGTTCGGCACCGACCGCGACGGGATGTGGACGGCCGAGGCGGAAGGCAATGGCGAGGTGGCGCGCGCGACGATCCGCGTCGGCGCCGACGCCAACGAGGCGCCACGGCGGCGCCTCTCGCCGATCATCGTGATCGGCGGCCTGCTGGTATTGCTGATGATCGCCGCGTGGTACCGCTTTCTGCGCGCGCGAACTAGGCGCCGCTGAAGCACCGCTTATTCCTGGACTTAGCGCTGGTCGCGCTCGTCCTTCCTCTTCGGTGGCGGCTTGCCGGCGGGCGCTTTGGGCGGCGGCTGGCGCGGCGCGACCTGGCGTTGCGGCGCCGTACGCTCGAACTGACGCTGTTGTACCGGACCCCGGGGCGGCTGAGCACGCTCGTTGCCGCCTTGCTGCCGGCGCTCGAAGGCGTTGGGCTGGTGCTCCGCCGGACGTTGGCCGCCCAGCCGCTCACCGCCTTGCCGCTGGCCGCCTTGCCGCTGGCCGCCTTGCCGCTGGCCGCCTTGCCGTTCGCCACCTTGCCGCTGGCCGCCGGCGCGTTCTTCGGGCCGGCTGGACCGGTTGAGCTCGCCGCGGTCGTTACGGCGATAGGCTTCGTTGGCGCGACGCTGGATGGATGCGGCCACGCGGGGATTGGCGTGCATCGAAGCGGCGGTGACGCGGCGCATCACCTCGGCCGATGGCGCCGCCCGCCCGACGCCATGCAGCACGAAGGTGGTGCCGCGATCCATCGTCGCGGCGTGCAGCGTGCGCGATTGGGCGTCGAAGCGGCGCAGCACGATAGCGGCATTGGGATGCTCGCGCGTCGCCCGCGCTAGAAACGCCGCCTGCTCGGGGGTGCGCGTCGTCTGCCTGCCGTTGAACAGCTTGAGCCGGTTGGCCTCGATCAACAGGCTCAGCCCGGCGGCGAGTCCGACAGAGCCGGTGACGGTGGGAAGGGGCCGGCTAACCGCGGCGGCCTGTTGGCTCTGCTGCTCGGCGACGGGGACGAGATCGGCGGTGCCGGCCTGCGTCAGCCAAGCGTCGTCGGCCGGTGAGCGATTGGCGAGATCGGCGCGCGGCGGCAGCGAATTCTCGATCGCTTCCAGCGCCTCGGCGGCGACCGGGTCGGGCATGGCGCTCGCCGCCATCGGCGGGATCGCATCCGACGGCACGGCGATCGAGTTGCCCGGCTGCAGCGGCGTATTGCCGGCCGAATTGGTGAAGGTGGCGCTGCCCTCGCCGAGATAGACAAAGTCCGGCACGTCGGGATCGACGATGCCCTCGGCTACCGAGCCGCGAATGGCCATGGAGCCGGCGGGGGTCGAAATCTGCGTGTTCTGGTCGCTCGATACATAGCCCGAGACGTAGCGGAAGACGCCGCGCGTCACTTGCAGCGCCTTGTGGCTGGTGCTTTCCTCGGGATTGAAGATGAAGGAATCAATGCGCGCCGCGGCATCGGGGCCCAGCTCGAACGTCGAGCCGTCGCGGAACTCGATCACCGCCTTGGCGCCGTTGCCGGTGGTGATGTCCTCCTGAAAGACGATGTTGTCATTGACGGCGATGCGTTTTGCCGGCGCGTTGCCCGACTGTCCGTCAACATCGCTGACGACGACCACCGAGCGGCCGATATCGGCCGCGGTTGATGCGGCGGCCGCGGGTTGCCCCGCCGGCGGCGCATCGTCGGCATGCGCCGACAGCGCCAGGCACGACGCCGCAATGGCCAAGATCCAGGAGCGCCGTCTCATGCCGATGAGACGGAGACCGAAATCAGCTGCGGTCGATCAGCGTGTGGATCGCGTCGACCGGCCAGAAAATGCTGGTCGGAGCGCTTTCGAGCGCGGTTCCGAGCGTCGGGTCGATGTGATCGGCGGGCAGGTCGATCGCCATGTGATGGCTGAAATGCGCCAACACCCCGGCCATGTAGAGGCCGGCAATCCATTTCCACGTATGCTGCTGTTCGGGCGTGCGCGCCCGGCCGGATTCGCGGCGTCCGATCTTGGGAATACCCGGCGGCCCGATCATGTTTCCACCCCGGCGACGGCAAGCGCCGCATCATAGCAAGGTTGAATACGGTCGTCATCGCCACAAAACTCTAAGAAAGGCGTACGTCGCTCCACTAACGGGCGAGACGCCAACCGATCTATACGGATAATGCGCCGATCCTGTTCCATTAGAGCGCGCCGGTAGAGCGCGCCGGCTATTTCAGCGCGGGGTGCTTCCAGCCGAGCCATTCGCAAATCGCGCGGCCCATCACCAGCTCCTTGTCACGTCCTTGCAGCCAGGGAAGCTCGTCGGTGAACATCGTCACGCATTGCCGGTAGCTGCACGGCATGCGGGTGATGTCGGTGCCCCAGAAGCAGCGATGCGGGCCGAACGCGTCGAAGATCCGCTGCAGGTAGCCGTGGATGTTTTTGTAAGGGTAAGGCTGGCTCGAATAAGAGGGCGCGCCCGACATCTTGACCCCGACATTGGGCAGTCGTGCAAGGGCGAGCATCTCCGCCAAATCCGCCCAGGCCTGCTCGTCGGCACCGCCGGCGCCGCCGCCGTGTCGGCCGAGATGGTCGATATGGATTTTGAGGCCGGGGTGGCGCTCGGCGATCGCGCCGAATTCCTTCATGTAGCCGCCCGCCAGGAGGCCGACGACATAGCCCTGCTGTTCGCACGCCTTCCAGAACCAGTCGAGCGAGCCGTCGCTCCAATAGCGCTTCTGGTGCGGCTGGTTGAAGGTGAAGCGGAAGCCGACCATGCCCGGCCGCGAGCGCCAGTTGCGGACGATCTCCTCCTTGTTCGGCGCTTCGAGGTCGAAATGGCCGAGGATGACGAATTTGTCGGGATGCGCCTTGACGGCTTCGACCGCCTGGACATTGACCGCCTCGCCCAGGCTTGAGGGCGGGTGGAGCACCGCGGCGTCGACCCCGGCCTCTTTCATCTCCTGCAGCGCGTCGTCGACGTCGTAGGTCGGAATCTGCCGGTGATGCGCCGACATCTTGGCGTTTTCCCAGATGTGGATTTGCGAATCGACGATCAGCATGGCTCATTCCCTCCCGGTGACGGCGCTCTACAGGGAGAGTAGAGCCGCGTTTTGCGTAGATCAAATGACGCGGCGCGCGGCTTGACCGAGAGCCGGGCCGCCCGCACTGTTTCCCGCGGACAAGGCAAAACGCCGCAGCCCGGAGGACGCGCATGGCCGAAAGGACATCGGAACAGCTGCTGTCGCTGTTCGACACCGCGCGGCTCAACCGCCGTTACTGGGTGACGTTCGGCCTCCTCGCCAGCGGCGCGGTGCTCGACTATTTCGACTTCTTCATCGTCGGCTACCTGATCGCCCAGCTCGGGCCGCAATGGCACCTGACTTATGGCCAGTCCTCGACAATCTTGCTCGCCGCCGGCATCGGCGCGATCACCGGCGCCCTGGTATGGGGCCCGCTTTCCGACCAGCTGGGACGCAAGCGCCAATTGGTGTTCGGGTACCTGATCTGCGCCGCGGGCGCGGGCGGGATTTCGCTGATCGCGGACGGTGATTGGCTGATGTTCGCGGCTTTGCGCTTTATCGTCGGCTTTGGTCTCGCGGCAGGCACGGTGCCGTCGTCGACGATGATCATCGAGATCACCCCGACCCGGGTACGCACACTGGTCGCGAGCCTTGCCGTGCTGTTCTCGACCGTCGGCACGTTCTCAGCCTCGGCGATGGGCGCGACGCTCTACACCTGGCTCGGCTGGCGCAACGTGGCCGCGCTCGGCGTTGCGCCGGCGGTGGTCGCGGTGCTGGTGATGTTTTTCGTGCCAGAATCGGTGCGCTGGCTCGTCGCCAAGGGCCGTTTCGCCGAGGCGCAGCGTCTCGTCGCGCGGCAGCTCGGCCTGCCCCTCGACAAGGTGCCGCTGCCGACCGTGGCGCCGGCAAACCCACCGCGCGGCCGCTGGTCCGAGCTCTTCGCCAGGCGGCGGCTTGCCTGGCTGGTCTTCTTGATCATGGGCGGCGCCGCGACCGTCGATTACGCGGTGATGATGTGGGGGCCGACGATCGTCTCGCTGCTGCTCAAGATCAGCATCAAGGAGGCGGCGGAGTATTTCGTCGTGGTGATCCTCTGCGGCCTCGTCGGCAAAGTCGGCTTCTCGTTCGCGCCGACCTATTTCGGGCGGCGGCGCTGCGGGCAGGTCCACGGCCTTGGCCTTGCCGCGGGGATCGCGCTGACAGGCTATTTCCACGCCGCGTTCATCGGCGGCGTGCCGGTTTTCGTAATCCTGTTGTGCGCGACCAACCTCTTCATGCAAGGCGGGTTCTGCAACGCCGCGCCTTATGTGATCGAGGTGTTCGGGGTGCGCCTTGGCGCGCGCGCCGCAGGGCTCAGCCAGGCCTCGAACGGGTTCGGCAAGATCATGGGGCCGATGTCGCTGGCGGTCTTCGCCGGCACCGGCAACCTGCTGACCCCGCACGCCACCGAGAGCGCGATCCTGCCGGCGTTCCTGTTCCTCGCGTGTTGGGCGATCGGCATCTTCTTCGCCTTCACGTTCCTCGGGCCGGAAACACACGGCAAGCCGCTCTCGCTCGACAGCGAGGAGATACCAGCCACGGTTCGCGCCCGGCCCGCCGCCAGCGCCGCTGATTGAGGTGCGTCCTGCGAGGCCTCGCTGCGCGAATAACCTCAGAGGCTGGCCTTAAATGAATTTAACTCTTCCCATGAGCTGGAGTTCTTCGTCTTTCCCGCGAAAGCGGGAACCCAGGGGCGAGCGACGTGGCAGAGGTTCGAGTTCCAGCCTCGGCGGAGGCTAAGCCGTTGACCCGCCGGTACGCTCGCCCTGGGCCCCCGCTTGCGTGGGGGAGACGATAATTGTTTGACTGGGTCGATTTCATTTTTGAGTCCTACTCTCAGAATGAGGGGAGCCTCGAAGCGCCCACCGCCTGCGATGCCGTAGCGCTATAGCCACGATAAATAACCGGCATTTGGAATATCGCGGCCGCGCCCCTACCTTGCCTCTCAACGGCAAGGGAGTACGGTCATGCGGTTTGGACTTTTCGGCAGCGCGCAGGCGAAACGCCCTGAGCCGGGCGCCGAGCTGACCGATTCCAGCCAGGGTTTCCGCGAGTGGATCGAGAACAATGTCGAGGCCGAGGCGCTCGGCTTCCACTCGACCTTTGTCGTCGAGCACCATTTCACCGGGTTCGGCCAGGTTTCGGCGAGCCTGAACCTGTTGACCTGGCTTGGCGCGCGCACGACGACCTTGCGCCTCGGCACCGCGGTGCTGGTGCTGCCGTGGCACAACCCGGTGCTCCTGGCCGAACAGGCGGCGACACTGGACCTGTTGAGCGGTGGGCGGCTCGATTTCGGGGTCGGCAAGGGATACCGGTACAACGAGTTCGCCGGCTTCGCGATGCCGATGGAAGAGGCCGACGGCCGCTTCGACGAGTCGATGGAGGTCATCACCAAGGCCTTCACGCTCAACGAGAAATGGAGCCACAAGGGCCAGTACTGGCAATTCGACGACGTGATCGTCGAGCCGCCGCCGGCCTCGCGCCCGCACCCGGCGATCTGGATGGGCGCCGGCTCCGAGCGCTCGGTGCGCCAGGTCAGCGACCGCGGGTACAATCTGCTGCTCGGCCAGTACGACCTGATGGACGACGTCATCCGCCACATCGCCCAGTTCAAGCGCGACGTGACCGTGAAGGGCCGCACATACGATCCCATGCAGGTGGGGACCGCGCGCGCGGTGCATTTCGCCGACACGCCCGAGGAGTTGGAGGCGGCGCGCGTGCGGCGCTTCCAGGGCCATGTGCGCATCAACAAGCTCGCCGAGCGGCCGGGCGACGAGCGCGATCGCTTCGCGCGCCACGACGACAAGGAAATCCGCCAGCTTTGCGACGACACCGCGATCTTCGGCACGCCCGACCAGATCGCCGCCAAACTCGAAAAGCTCCAGGCCGGCGGCGCGGAATACGTGATCGTCAATTTCGGCGGCTCGATCAAAAACATCCGCCGGTTCGCCAAGGAGATCATGCCCCATTTCGCCGGCGAACCGCGCCTGGCCGACGCGGCGAAGTGACCGCATAAGGCGCCCTCAGCCGCTCCGCGGCGCAAGCCGGGTCCCACCTATCAGCCGCAGGAGCCACGGATAAGTCAGTCCCGACTTTCGTCGGGAAGCGTTCCTTTAGCGGATGTCCGCCGCCTGATATCCGTTTGTTATCGACGCAAACAACAGGGGGCTTTCCTCCTGTTCGGCCCACTGCCGCATTTTACCGCCTCCCCTCTCCATCGCAATATCTTGTAGGGTTCTCGTTTTAGCCCTACGATTGCTCGTACCCTGGGGAGAAGCCTGATGGACGCCCTCACCGCCGCGCTGCTGCTGATCGTCGGGTTGGCCGTCGGCTCCGCCGCCGCGTGGTGGCTGCGAGGCCGCGAGCTTACGACCGAACGCGAGCATGCCGCCGCGGTCGCCTCGGCCGAGCGCCAAGCCTTTGACGAGCGTATCGAGCGCACACTCAAAGGCCTTGCCGCCGAGGCGCTCGACGGCAGCCAGAAATCCTTCCTGCAGCTCGCGGAGCAGGTGTTTGCGCGCCACAAGGAAGGCGCCGACAAGACGCTCGAAGCGCGGCAGAAGGAGATCGCCGCGCTGCTCGACCCGATCAACAAGAGCCTCGAGGAATACAAGAAGGGCGTCGGCGAGATCGAAAAAGCACGCGCCGCGGCTTATGGCGGCCTCTCGGAAGAGGTGAAGGCGCTGGCCCTGATGCAAGCCGACGCCAGCGCGCAGACTCGGAAGCTGGTCAATGCGCTGCAGGCCGCGCCCAAGACGCGCGGCCGGTGGGGGGAGCACCAGCTGCACAACGTCATGGAGCTGTCGGGCATGTCGCCCTACTGCGACTTCACCGCCGAGCAGAGCTTCGCCAGCGACGACGGGCGGCTACGCCCCGACGTCATTATCCGGCTGCCCGGCGAGCGGCGCATCGTCGTCGACGCCAAAACCTCGATGGCCGCTTATCTCGACGCTGTCGAGGCGGCCGACGACGACATGCGCGAGGCCCATCTGTTGACCCATGCGCGCCAGCTGCGCACGCATATGAAGCTGCTGTCCGGCAAGCAATATTGGGACGCGCTGCCGTGCACGCCGGACTTCGTCGCGATGTTTATCCCCGGCGAGAATTTCTATGCCGCAGCCATCGAGCGCGATCCGGCGCTGTTCGAGGACGCGATCGAAAACAAGGTGCTGATCGTCACCCCCACGACGCTCATCGCCCTTGCCAAGGCGATCGCGGTTGGCTGGCGGCAGGAAAAGATCGCCGAGAATGCGCGGCGCATCGGCGAACTCGGCCGCGAGCTTTATCGCCGGCTGGCGACGATGGGCGGGCATGTCGCAGGGGTCGGCGCCGGGCTTGACAGCGCCGTCAAGCGCTACAATGAGCTGGTCGGCAGTCTCGAAAGTCGCGTGCTGACGCAAGCCCGCCGCTTCACCGAGCTCGAACTCGACGGCGCGCAGGAGCCGCTCGCCGAATTGAAGCAGGTCGAGACGCAAATCCGCCCGCTGCGCGCCACCGACACGGTCGCGCGCGACGCCGAGATCATCCCGCTCGTTGCCGCAGAGCGCGGCCAGGGCGCCGAATGAGCGTGCGCCTTTCACCACTCTTTAACCGAGCGCCCCTACACTTCGGTGAGACATCGCAAAGCTGGTCGTGAGCATGAGCGAGACGACGCTTTTTCTCGTCACGGGTTGCCTGTTGTTGGCGGCCGTTCTGATCCCGGTGCCGCCGCGCGGCCGCATGTTCCTGTGGGTTGTGATGCTTGGGCTGATCGTCACCTTGTGGGCCGGCGTCAGCCTCGGCGATTTCGCGCCCCTGCCTTAAGGATCAAGCGCTCCCACCTTCGACCGGGTAGCCTTCGGCGCGCCAGCGCAGCATCCCGCCATTGAGATTGGCGATCTCGCCGAACCCTGCCTGCTGCAAAATCGCCACCGCCTGTGCCGAGCGGCTGCCGGCGCGGCAGACGGCGACGACCGGCCGCTCGCGCACCAACTCTTCGACCCGCGCGGCAAGCTGGCCGAGCGGGATCAACACCGCGCCTCCGATATGCCCGAGCGGGCCGGTGAACTCCTCCTCCTCGCGCACGTCGAGTATCTGCACGGGCGCTTGCAGCTCCTCAAGCCCATGCGGGTCGATCTCCCAGAAGCCGGCAAAGCTGTAGCGCAGATGCGCCCAGGCCGGGTCGACGCTGGGGTTCATCGCTTCGTTCGCCGCCTCGCCCTTCGGACGCCCGCAGCACAGATTGGCCGGCACCGCGACATCGAGCAGCTTCGGATGCGCCAGGCGCAGATTGGCCATGTAGCCGATGAAATCGCCCACGCCTATGTCGCCGCCGAGACGTGGGTTGTAGCGCCGCTCCTCGGCGACACTGGTGACCGTCAATCCGCGATAGTCATGCGCCGGGTAGAGCAGGCACTCGGGCGGCAGGGCGAAGATCTGCTCCCGCACCGAGCGGTACATCGCGCCGGGATCGCCCTCCTGGAAGTCGGTACGGCCGCTGCCCCGGATCAGCAGGCAATCGCCGGTGAAAGCCATCGAATGGTCGTCGAGCACGTAGGTGAGGCAGCCGCCGGTGTGACCCGGTGTCGCGCGCACGAGCAACCGCCGTCCGCCAAAGCTGACGACATCGTCCTGCACCAGATAGCGGTCCGCGCCCTCGGCGCCGCTCGCCTTCGACACCATGATCTTGCTGCCCATGCGCTGCTTCAGCAGCGAGGCGCCGGTGACGTGATCGGCATGGACATGGGTTTCGAGCGTCGCGATCAGCTTGAGGTCCAATTCGTCGATCAGCGCCGCATCGCGCCGCACCTGCTCGAAAACGGGGTCGATCAGCACCCCCGCGCGACTTGAATCGTCGCCAAGCAGATAGGTGTAGGTCGAAGACTGCGGGTCGAACAGCTGACGGAAGATCATCATCAGCGCCCCCATCCGCGCTGGTAGGTTAACTATGCGGCAACCGGCTCTAGCCGCGCGGCCGGACGCTATGCTGCCATTATCGCAGGAGGCATGCCATGAGCGAAATTCTGGTGACGCCGTTTCGCGCCGACGACCGGGCGCGGTGGGGCGAACTGTGGCGCGGCTACCTCGATTTCTACGAAACGACCCTGCCCGAGTCGATCTACGACCATACCTGGGCGCGGGTGATGGAGGGCAACGCCATCTTCGGCTTCGGCGCGCGGCTCGATAGCGCCAACGCGCCGCTGGTCGGCATCACCCATTATTTGTTCCATGACCACGCCTGGTCGCCGAAGCAGGTCTGCTATCTGCAGGACCTGTTTGTCGACGCGACAGTGCGCGGCACCGGATGCGGCCGGGCGCTGATCGAACGGGTGGCGCAAGTGGCGCGCCAGCAAGATTGCCTGCGGCTCTATTGGACGACCAAGGAGAACAATGCCACGGCCCGCGTGCTCTATGACCGGCTCGCCAAGTTCAATGGCTTCATCCGCTACGATTACGCGCTCGGATAACGATGCCATGAGAAACGATTCTCTACTGCAAGTTGGTCGCGCTATGCCATAGTGGCGATCTTCGCTGGACCCTTTCAGCGGCGGAGACACAACGCCGATGAGTGACGCCACCGCTAATTCAGGGATGCTGCCACGGCTGCGCGTAGCGCGCCCTCTAACCCGCACCCTAAGCATTCTCGTTACCGCGATTTTTGCCATCGGCGCGGTTGCCACAGTCGTTGTATGTCAGATCAGCTTTGCCACCCCCGCCGCGGCCGCGGCTATCCTGATCAGCGTATTATTGGCAGCCCTTCCAGTGCTGATCTGCCGGGTGCAGGCCACGGCAAAGACCCGTCAGCTGGGACGCCTAGAAAGCATCGCCGATGAGCCGGCCGCCGCGACACGCTACTACGTCGTCGCCAAAACAGCGATAAGCGCAGTTCATGAAATACGCTTTAGCGCCGACTACACGGTACCCTTACTGACATTTGTCGCGGTCATGCTGATCGCTTGCCTTATGGTCTTCATGAGCCCGTACGCCTTGCAGGCATTCAACGAACCCAATTTTGTCCTCGGCGGGATGAAGATCGTCACCACCAGCGACCCCTCCGCGATCGGTGAATATCAGAGAGGCACTTTCGCTGTCATGGTTGCAGCTTTTATTGGCGCTTACGTCTATATGCTCGGGCGGCTTCTTGATCGTCTCAACAACAACGACTTCTATCCGATCTCGTTTTATTATTACGACGTCCGGATTGTCGTCGCCTGTTTAGTCGCGGCCGTCTTCCGTCATTCGATCGACAGTTTTCATGCAGCGAACAATCAGTCGCTGATCCTTCTCGGCTTCGTGACCGGTCTCGCCCCCGACCTTTTCATTCTGGCGATGGCCCGGAAAGCCTTTCAAAGCATCAAGGTTTTCGGCAGCAAGGATGACCCGGACCGCAAAACCCGGCCGAGTGCCCTGCCGCTGCTCATGCTCGACGATTTTACCAAGGACAAGGTCGACCGTTTCAACGAATTGGGCATCGATAGCGCGCAAATCCTAGCCTGCCAGAACCCATTTCTGATCTGGCCACGACTGCCATACGATCTGGGTCTGATTGTCGACTGGATCGCTGAAGCGCAGCTTTACGCGCTCGTCAAAGAGAACGCCCTGCACGATTTGCGGCGCAAATACGTCACGGACATTTTCGACCTTTACACGCGGCTTTCCGACGAAAATGCGTGTGCCGAAATTTGCAGCACCATGAAACTCGACCACGCGTCCGCGCCCGCCTTGCTGCAGCAGATATGCGAAGATCAATCGTTCAACCGTCTGAAGCAGGTTCGCGACGCGCTGCTGCCCGGCACCGGACCAGTGCAATAACGCCCCAACGGCGGCTTATCGGGTTTGGTGGTATGCTGTAACGGCTCGTCCACCGCTCCGCCGAGGGTAGAAACTCTCATGAGCCAATCCTATTTGCCGCCGCTGCCGCCCTATCCGACCTCACGCTTGCGCCGCAACCGTCGCGACGCGTGGTCGCGCAAGCTCGTCGCCGAGAGCACGCTGTCCGCGGCCGATTTGATCTGGCCGGTCTTCGTGCATGACGAGAAGGACCGCGCCCCGGTCGATACGATGCCCGGCGCCTACCGCCTGTCGATCAGCGGTTTGGTCGATGCCGCGGGGGAAGCGGCAGCGCTCGGCATCCCGACGATCGCGGTGTTTCCCGCCATCGACCCGGCGCTCAAGGACCCCGATGGCAGCGAGGCGGTCAACCCCAACAACCTCGTCTGCCGCGCGGTCTCGGCGCTGAAAAAAGCGGTGCCCGAGATGGGCGTATTGTGCGACGTGGCGCTCGATCCGTTCACCTCGCACGGCCATGACGGCGTGATCCGCGACGGCTATGTCGCGAACGACGAGACCGTGGCGATCCTGCAGCGCCAGGCCATCGTCCAGGCCGAGGCGGGATGCGACATCATCGCCCCCTCGGATATGATGGACGGAAGGGTCGGCGCGGTGCGCCGCGCGCTCGACGAGGCCGGGTTCGACCGCGTGCGGATCATGTCCTACGCGGCGAAATACGCCTCGTGCTTCTTCGCGCCGTTCCGCGACGCGATCGGCACCGCCAGTTCGCTCGGCACCGCGGACAAGCGCACCTACCAGATGGATCCGGCCAACGGCGACGAGGCGCTGCGCGAAGTGGCGCTCGATATCGCCGAGGGCGCCGACATGGTCATGGTCAAGCCGGGTCTGCCCTATCTCGACGTGGTGCGGCGGGTGAAGGAGGCGTTCCGCGTGCCGACCTTCGCCTATCAGGTGTCGGGCGAATATTCGATGATCCAGGCCGCCGCGCAAAACGGCTGGCTCGACGGCGAACGCGCGATGATGGAATCGCTCTTGTGCTTCAAGCGCGCCGGCGCCGACGGGGTGCTCACCTACTTCGCGGTCGAGGCCGCGAAACGGCTGAAGGCGGGGTAACTAAAAGCTGAATGTCAGCGCCGCGGCGCACACGTCGTCGGGCCTGTGCTGGCCGTGGAATTCCTCGCTGCGCGTGGTGACGCTGATATCGACGCGCAGCGATCGCGACCATAACAGCGCTACGCCGGCCTCAGCGTCGCCGACAAGGTCCTTTTTCGGTACGCTGCGGCTGGTGCGGAACGTGTTGCCGTCGAGAAAGATGTTGCGGCCGACCGCACGTCCCTGACTGCCGATGAAGAAATACCAGCCGTGCTCGTCTTCATCGAGACCGGCCTGGTTGAAAGAATCGGTGCCGGAGAGCGCCGGGCGCACCCGCACCGGGCCGTAATCGGCGCCCAGTCCGCGTCCGATCCGCAGCATGCCGCCGACATCGCCGTAGGTGAAGATGTTGCCGGCGGTGACGCCGATTTCCGGCACGACGTCGATGCCAATGCCGTCGCCGGGCTCGTCAGCGCCGAGCAGCGGCAGGCGCCACAGCCGCTCGTAGCTGACCATGCCGCCGAATTCGTGCTGGATCTGGCTGCTCCAGCCCTTGGCCTGCTGGGCGCCGATGAACTGGTGAAATGTGTTTTGCGCCAACTCGCCGAGCGCGCCGGGTCCGACCATGCCGAAATCGATCTCGAAATTCTCCAGCATGTGCGCGTTGTCGAATGTCAGCGGATTGTCTTGCAGCATGCTGAGGCCGCCGTAGAGCCACCCGGCATAGGGGCGGTCCTTCGGGTCGGGCGGCTTCAGCGACAAATTCTTCGGCGTGAAGATGCTCTGGCCGGCGAGGATCGCGGTCTTGCGGTCGATGCCGACACCGCCTTGAAAGAATGGCCCGAAGCTCAAGAGGTCGAACCCGTCCTCCCACAAGCTGCCGGGCGCCGGGGAGCCGCCGAGCAGGTCGGACAGGCGCAGCCCCTGCGTGTAATGCTTGTCGGAATTGAAGAACAGCGAGTCGTTCTCCTCGAGCACGGTGAAGCGGCTCGGCTGTAAGTCGGGTGAGGACGCCGTCTGCTGTGCTGCGGCGAGCCGCGTGCCGAGTGCCAGGAAGCCGCAGGCAAGCACGCAAGCAATCCCCGCAACGATCAGCGGCCTCGTACGGCACAACATAGGATTCCCCAGCGACCAACCCCCACGAGAACGTGCAGGTTGCCGACAACGTTCCTTGCAATCTTGAAAGCGGCAATTAGGCGCGGCGAGCGACCCGACCCTGCCACAGCGCCAAGGCCGGGGTCACCATCAGTTCCATCACGAGCGCCGCGAGCATCGGCTTGCCTGGCACGCCGTGCGTTACCAACGAGAAAAATCGGCCGAGCCCGCCGGCGACGACGATCGCGGTCAGCAACCGGAAACGCGCGGTGCGGCGCTCGATGCCGGGGATCGTCATCGCGAAGGCAATGCCGATCCCAAACAACAGACCCGACAGGTATCGGAAATGGCTATCCGCCGCGTTAGGCACGCCCGCGGCATCGACCAAGGTGGGGCCGAGGACGACGCCGGCAAGGCCGGCGCCGATCGGGATCAGCGACCCGACAGCCACGATGATTTGCAGCGCTCGCCTCTGGTTCATCCGTCGGCCACTACCACGGCGAGCACGGCATCGCCATAGCGGTCGAGCTTGCTGCGGCCGATGCCGGGGATTTCGGCCAGGGAGTCGAGCGAGGCCGGGCGGCGGCGGGCAATCTCGATCAGCGTCGCGTCGTGGAAGATCACATAAGGCGGCAGCTCCTGGCGGCGGGCCTCGTCGAGGCGCCAGGTCCGCAGCTTCTGCCACAACGCGTCGGCGGCTGTATCTAGCGCGGCGCCGGCGGATGCGGCTCTATCGCGCCGGCGCCGCCTCCGTTCGCGCGGCAGATCGCGACGCAGGCGCACCTCGCGCGTGCCGCGCAATATTTCGGTGGCGCTCGGCGCCAGCATCAGCCCGCCATGCCCCTCGGCATCGGGCTGCAAATGCCCTTGGGCGAGCAATTGGCGGATGATCGAGAGCCAGCCGGCAGCGTCGGCCTCGTCGCCGACGCCGAATGTCTTGAGCTGGTCGTGGCCGAAGCGCCGCACCCGTTCGGTGGCGTTGCCGGTCAGCACGTCGGCGAGATGATGCGCGCCGAAGCGCTGGCCGGTGCGGTAGACGGCCGAGAGCGCCTTTTGCGCCGCCACCGTACCATCCCAGCTCTCCGCCCCCGGCTCCCGACAATTGTCGCAATTGCCGCACGGCTGGTGGTGGCGCTCGCCGAAATAGCCGAGCAGCACCTGTCGCCGGCACGACACGGTCTCGCAGAAGCCGATCAGCGCATCGGATTTCTGGCGTTCGATGCGGCGCTGCTGCTCGTCGATATCGGCGGCCTCGGTGAGCCGGCGCAAGTTCATCACGTCGGCGAGGCCATAAGCCATCCAGGCATTGGCCGGGAGCCCGTCGCGGCCGGCGCGGCCGGTTTCCTGGTAATAGGCCTCGAGGTTCTTGGGCGCGTCGAGATGCGCCACGAAACGCACATTCGGCTTGTCGATCCCCATGCCGAACGCCACCGTGGCGACGACGATGATCCCCTCCTCGCGCAGAAAGCGCTCCTGGTGGCGCGCGCGGGTCTCGGCCGGCAGGCCGGCATGGTAGGGTAGCGCCGCGCGACCATGGGCGTTGAACCAGGAAGCCGTCTCCTCGACCGCGCGCCGCGTCAGGCAGTAGACGATGCCGGCGTCGCCGGCATGCTCGTCGGCGAGAAAGCGCAGCAGCTCCTCGCGCGGGCCGCGCTTCGGCACGACGCGGTAGAAGATGTTCGGCCGGTCGTAGCCGGCGGCGAAAAGGCGCGCGTCCTCCAGGTGCAGCCGGACGGCGATGTCGCGGCGGGTCGGCTCGTCGGCGGTCGCGGTCAGCGCCATCAACGGCGTTGCCGGGAACTGCTCCTTGAGGATGCCGAGCCCCTGATAGTCGCGGCGGAAATCGTGGCCCCATTGCGAGATGCAATGCGCCTCGTCGATCGCGAAGAGGGCCACCCGGCAGCGCCGCATCAAGTCGAGGCAATGCGGCATCAGCAGCCGCTCCGGCGAGACATAGAGCAGGTCGAGCGCGCCCTCGCGCGCCTCGCGCTCGATGACCGCTGCCTCGCCCGGCGGCAGCGCCGAGTTGAGCGCGGCGGCGCGCACCCCGGCCTGGCGCAGCGCATCGACCTGATCCTTCATCAACGCGATCAGCGGCGAGACGACGACCCCGACCCCCGGCCGCAATAGCGCCGGCAACTGGTAGCACAGCGATTTGCCGCCGCCTGTGGGCATCAGCACGATCGCGTCGCCGCCGGCGACGACGTGCTCGACGATCTCCTGTTGTTGGCCGCGAAAACTCGAATAGCCGAAAACCTGCCGCAACACCGCGAGCGGCGTCTGCCCGTCCTCGTCGCTCATGCCCCGCGCAGCAGCATCTGGCCGTAGGGGGCATAGGCGGCGGGGCGACTCGCGGCGTGGTGGGTGAGGATTGTCATCACATCGCGGCGCATTTCCTGGAGCGGGTCGCTGTCGTAGACCCAGCGCGCGCCGGAGAGCTCGCAGAGCCGCTCCATCGCCCAGCCGACCTGGTGCTGGGCGTAGACCATGTCGCGCCGCGCCTTGAGCGCTTCCGCGCCGGTGATCTTGCGGCCGGTGCTCACTTCGGCGGTGCTGTGGTCGCGGCCGTGATGCAGCAGCAGCAAGGCGCTGTCGATCGCCGCAGCGGCCTCGCCGATCGTCGCCTGGACGACCTCGGACTCCGACATCTTGTTCACGCCGCGCGAGATGCGAGTCGAGAGGTCGCGGCACACCAGCTCCAACGCGCGGGCGGCGGTGGCAATCGCCACCGGCGGCAGAGAATAGGAGACGAGATAGCCGCGCGGCGCGCGCACCACCGGATAATCGGCGTGCACCGCCGCGCCGGGCGGGGTGCCGGCGAACAGGTCGGCGACCATGACATGGCGATGCTCGGGGACGAACACGTCCTTCACCAGCAGCGACTTGCTGCCGGTGCCGGCGAGCCCGAGCACATGCCAATCGTCGACGATCTCGATCTCGCTGAGCGGCACGAGCAGGTAGGCGATGCTGTGCGGGTCGCCCATCTCGCCGAGAAAGACGCCGAGGATCGCCCACTGCGCATAATCGCAGGCGCTCGAAAAGGGGAACTTGCCGGAGACCCGCCAGCCGCCAGCGACCTTCTTCGCAGCGGCACGCGGCGCCAGCGACGATGAGGCGACCGCACGCGGGTCGTCGCCCCACACCTCGACCTGCGCCTTCTCGGGATATTGCGCGACGATCCACTGGTGCTCGGCGAGCACCGCATAGACCCAGCCCGACGAGGCGCAGGCCCAGGTCAGCTCCTCGGTAATGCGCGAGAACAGACTGAACCGTCCCTGCAGCCCGCCAAAGCGCTTCGGCTGCAGGATGTTGACGATGCCGGCCGCGTGGTAATCGGCGATCGTCTCGGGCGGCAACTTGCGCGAAGCGGTCGCGGCGGGTGCCCGCTCGGCAAGGCGCGGCACCAGCGCCCGCGCGCGATCCAGCAGCTGGCGTTCATGATCCGGCAGCGCACTGTCGTCGCCGGAGCGCGGGGTATGGCGGTAGCCGGTGTCGTTCATGGGCACATCATGGCGGGTTGGCGTCGTGCCAGAAATACTCGATTGCGCCGCCCGACCAAGCATCCTTGTGCGAGCGGAAGCCGTCGCGCAGCGCCACAAGCCGGTGATTGACCGTGCCGGCCTGGATTTCGTCAGGCCCTTCGCTGTCGATCAGCGCCGGCGACTTCTCGCTCGGCCGGATGATCGCGGAATGGCCGGACAATTCTTTCCCGCCCGCAACGGTCGAGAGCGGCGGCTGAAAATAGATTGCGACGGCGAGCTTGCCCCGGTTCGCCAGCGCCACCGCACGCAGCGATGCCCCGGGATCGCCAAGCCGACCGATGCGGTTCCAGCCACTGGCGGAAGGGCTGTTGAGCCAGCGCTCCTGGGCGTTGGCGAGAAAATTCTGCCCGTGCTCGGGCGGGCGCAGAATGTAGATGCCGAGCCGGTCGGCCACCGCCGCGACAAAGGCGCTGCAATGCGTATGGCCGCCGGGGGTGGTTTCCGGCGGCCCTTCGGAAACCCCGGTGCGCCAGTCGATGTGATAACCGCGCTGCCACAGGCTCTCGACATTCATGCCGTCGAGCAGCGCGACGAGACGCCGGCCAACCGGCGTGATCGGGCCTGGCGTCACCGTTTGGGCGGCAGCGGGACGGATGGCGACACAACCGCCGATCGCGGCGAGCGCCGCACGCCGTGTCACGCCCGGCATCGTCGCCTCAAATTGCGCTGCGCCGGCTGGTGGCGCCGCCGTCGATGGTGATGATCGAGCCGGTGGTGTAGCCCGACACCTGATCGGAAGCGACAAACGCGACCATCCAGGCAATCTCCTCGGGCTTGGCGACGCGGCCGAAAGCGTGGCCCTTCATCAGCTCCTCCCAGCGGTTTTCGTCGCCGAGCACGTCGCGGGCGCGAGTCTTGGTGAGGGTGACGAGGCGCTCGGTCAGGACCGGGCCGGGATTGATGCCGACGACGCGGAGATTGTCGCGCGGCGCGGCGCCCCCCATCGCGCGGGTGAACGCCATCAGCGACGCGTTGCCCGACGAGCCAGCGATGTAATTGACGTCCGGGTTCTCGCCCGCCGAGCCGAGAATGTTGACGATGACACCGTGGCCGCGTTCGCGCATCCGCGCGTAGAAGCGGCGCGTCATGTTGACATAGCCGAAGACCTTTAAGTCCCAGGCGGCGCGCCAGCGATCCTCGGTCACCGCGTCGAGATTGCCGCCGGGGATCGCGCCGGCATTGTTGACGAGGATGTCGATGTCACTGCATTCGGCGGCGAGGTTGTCGACATTCCGGCCGTCGCTGAGGTCGAGCGCGAAGACGCGCACGCCGACATTGTGCTTGGCGGTGAGCTCCGAGCGTGCCCTTTCGAGATCGGCGGCGGTGCGCGACACCAGCCCGACGTCGCACCCCTCTTCGGCCAAGACCTCGGCGCAGGCGCGCCCGATGCCCTTCGACGCGCCGGTGATCAGCGCCTTTTTGCCCCGTAGACCCAGTTCCATTTCTTTCTCCTTATTCCACCGTCATTGCGAGGAGCCCGGAGGGCGACGCGGCAATCTCCCGCCGGGTGGTGATGGAAGGAGATTGCTTCGCTGCGCTCGCAATGACGCCTCTTTTTACAGTACCGACGCACGGCTGGTGCCGCCGCCGTCGACGGTGACGACCGTGCCGGTGGTGTAGCCCGAAAGGTCGGAGGCGAGAAACGCCGCCATGTTGGCGATTTCGGTTGCGGTCGCCGCACGGCCGAAGGCCATGTGGCTCGTCAGCTCACGCCAGCGCTCGGCGTCACCGAATTTCGCGGTCGCCTCGCGCTTGAGGCGCGTCACCATGCGGTCGGTCTCGACCGGGCCGGGGTTGAGGCCGACGACGCGCAGCCCGTCATGGGGCGCGGCGCCGCCGAGCGCCCGGCTGAACGCCATCATCGCGGCGTTGCCGGTCGAGCCGCAGGCATAGCTCGACTGCACCGCCTCGCCGGCCGCGCCGATGATATTGATGATGACCCCCGCGCGCCGCGCGGCCATCAGCGCGTAGAAGCGCCGCGTCATGTTGATGTAGCCGAAGACCTTGAGGTCCCACGCCTCACGCCAGCGCGCCTCGTCGATCTCGGCGATCGTGCCGCGCGGGATCGCCCCGGCGTTGTTGACGAGGATGTCGATGTCCGGGCATTCGGCGGCGAGGATGTCAGCATTCTTGCTCTCCGACAAATCCATCGCGAACGTCCGCACCGCGACGTTGCTCGCGCCGAGGATTTTCGCCTTCGCGGCGTCGAGATCGGCCTGGGTGCGCGAGACGATGGTCACGTCGCAGCCTTCTGCAGCCAGCACCTCGGCGCAGGCGCGGCCGATGCCGCGCGACGCGCCGGTGATCAGCGCCTTGCGTCCGCGCAATCCAAGGTCCATCCCTGACCTCCCCGACACGCGATGGTCATCCGACGATTTTACCCTTCCGGCACGATTGATGCGTCGAATTTGTGGAGGCTAATACCCACCTCAATAATCGACGTTCCGTTGCGGAGGCTCCCCCATGGCCAAGATGCGCGTCGCCCAGGTTCCCTACGCGAAAGGCCCGTTCGAGCTCGTCGAGCGCGATATCCCCGAGCCTGCAGCGGGGCAAATCCGCATCAAGGTCGAGGCGTGCGGCGTCTGCCACAGCGACAGCGTGACAAAGGACGGGCTGTTTCCGGGCATCGTCTATCCGCGTGTACCGGGGCACGAGGTGATCGGCGTGATCGATGCGATCGGCTCAGAGGTGCATGGCTGGAAGTCCGGCGAGCGCGCGGGGGTCGGCTGGCACGGCGGGAATTGCGGCTATTGCCACAACTGTCGCCACGGCGACGCCTTCGCCTGCCAGACGGAGACGTTGGTCACTGGCATTACCCATGACGGCGGCTACGGCGAATACATGATCGCGCCGGCGTCGTCGGTGGCGCATGTGCCGGACGGGCTGCCGGCGACCGATGGCGGGCCGCTGATGTGCGCCGGCATCACCACCTTCAATGCACTGCGCCATTCCGGAGCGCGGCCAGGCGACCTTGTCGCGGTGCATGGGATCGGCGGACTCGGTCATCTCGGCGTGCAATATGCACGCAAGCTCGGCTTCGAGACGGTCGCGGTCGCGCGCGGCGCCGACAAGGCCGATTTCGCGCGTCAGCTGGGCGCACATCACTACATCGACAGCAACGCTGAGGATGCCGCAGCGGCGCTGCAAAAGCTCGGCGGCGCCAAGGCGATCCTCGCCACGGTGACGAGCGGCGAGGCGATGGGCGCGATCCAGCACGGCCTCGCGCCCACTGGCACGCTGATGGTGATCGGCGCGGTGCCCTCGCTCAACGCCAACTCGCTGTTCCTGCTGCTGGGGAGCCGCTCGATCAAGGGCTGGTATTCGGGCGTCGCCAGTGATTCCGAAGACACGCTCGCCTTCAGCCAACTGAACGGCGTCAAGTCGATGAACGAGGTCTATCCGTTGTCCAAGGTCGCCGAGGCCTACGAGCGGATGATGAGCGGCCAGGCGCGGTTCCGCGTCGTGCTGACGATGGAGGGATAATACGCCGCTGGATCGATGTGATTGCGTCCTGCGAGACGCCCGCTGCGCGGGCTCCTCAGGATGGCGAGTTTATTTGGCGATCCACTGATATCGTCATCCTGAGGAGCGTCCGCAGGACGCGTCTCGAAGGACGCAAGGCCAATTTGCGGTGTCGGGTTTCTTGCTGCCTTCGGTGGCATTTGCCAAAGTAGAGCATGCCGCACGAAACGGGCGCCACCGAACTGAAACGCATGCTCGCCGAGGCGAAGCGCGTCGTCGTCTTCACCGGCGCCGGGATCAGCACCGAAAGCGGCATTCCCGATTTCCGCAGCCCCGGCGGTATCTGGACGCAGATGGCGCCGATTTATTTCGACGAGTTCATGGCCTCGCAGGAGGCGCGCGACGAGACCTGGCGGCGGCGCTTCGCGATGGAGGACATTTTCCGCGCGGCCGAGCCCAATCGCGGCCACCGCGCGGTCGATGCGCTGGTGCGACGCGGCAAGGTCTCGTGCGTCATCACCCAGAACATCGACGGGCTACACGAATTGTCGGGCGTGCCGCGCGACAAGATCGTCGAGTTGCACGGCAACACCACCTACGCCACCTGCCTCGATTGCGGCGAGCGTTACGAGATCGCCGATCTGCGCGCAATCTTCGAGCGCGACGGCGCGGTGCCGCCCTGCGACAAATGCCTCGGCCATGTGAAGACCGCGACCGTATCGTTCGGCCAGGCGATGCCGGTTCTGGCGATGCAACGCGCGCAGCAGGAGACGCTGGCGGCCGATCTGCTCATCGTGCTCGGCTCGTCGCTGGTGGTGTACCCCGCCGCTGGCTTCCCGCAGATCGCCAAGGAGAACGGCGCGCGGCTGGTCATCGTCAACCGCGAGGAGACCGGGCTCGACCGCATCGCCGACCTGGTGCTGCACGAGCCGATCGGCGACACGCTGGGTGAGGCGGTCGAGGTGAATTGATGCTCGTCTCCTCCCCGCAGGCGGGGCCCAGGGCAACCGCAACATCACTCGCCCTGGGCTCCCGCTTTTTGCGGGAAAGACGTGAAAGAGGGAGGAACATCATGCGGCTCGAAGGCAAGGTTGCGCTGATCACCGGCGCCGCGTCTGGCATGGGCGCCAGCATGGCACGCATCTTCGCGCGCGAGGGCGCCAAGGTCGCGGTGGCCGACCAACTCGACGACGAGGGCAAGAAGGTCGTCGGCGAGATCGTCGCCGCCAACGGCGCGGCGAGCTTCCATCATCTCGACGTGACCGACGAGACGAATTGGCAGAGCGTGGTGGCAGCCGCCGTCAAGGAGTTCGGCAAGCTCGACATCCTCGTCAACAATGCCGGGATCAGCGGCAGCGCGGTCGAGGACCTCTACGACACCGAGGCGTGGGACAAGATCATGGACGTCAACGCGCGCGGCGCGTTTCTCGGCATGAAATACGCGATCCCCGAAATGCGGAAGGTCGGCGGCGGGGCGATCGTCAACATCTCGTCGATCTCCGGCGTCACCGGGCAGCGCGGCATCCACGCCGCCTACAACGCCTCGAAAGGCGCGATCCGCACGCTGACCAAGGTCGGCGCCGTGCAGCACGGGCGGCATAATATCCGCGTCAACTCGGTCCATCCCGGGTTGATGCCGCCGATGCGCACTTCGGGCCGCACCGCCGATCCCGCGGTGCGCGCCAAGATGCTGGAGCAAGTGCCCTTGGGCCGCGACGGGCGGGTCGAAGAGGTGGCGAACGCCGTGCTGTTCCTCGCCTCGGACGAAGCGTCCTACATCACCGGCGCCGAGCTTTATGTCGATGGCGGCTATTTGGCGATCTGAACGGGAGAGCATGCGATGGCCTACGATCTTGATGCGTTTTGCCACGATTGCCGCGACGCGCTGAAGGCCGATACCGGCCCCGGCGGGCGCGAGGCGGTGCGTCGCAATCTGGAACGGCTGCTGGCTGAGAGGGCGTTTCTCGACAAGCATGTTCTATCGATGGAGCCGGGCCGGCACACGCTTTATGAAGACCCCGAGCTCGGGTTTGTCGTGCTGTCGCATGTCAACGCCAAGGCGTCGAAATCGCCGCCGCACGACCATGGCGCGTCGTGGGCGATCTACGGCCAGGCGACCGAGTACACCGACATGACCGAGTGGCGGCGTACCAAGGGTGATGGTCCCGGCGCGGCGGAAATCGAGGTCGCGCGGCAATACCGGCTCGATCCCGGCCACGCCGGCACCTACGACATCCGCGCCATCCACTCGATCGACTATCCCGACAGCGCCCGCTTTGTGCGCGTCACCGGCACCGATCTCGATCGCGTGCCGCGCCTCAAGTTCAACCTCAAGACCCATGAAGCTGAGGTGATCGAAAGCGTCACCATAGGTCCGGGCTGAGCGTCTCTGAGCCATAAATCCCCTCTCCCGCATGCGGGAGAGGGGACGCAAAGGCACTATTCTGCTACCCGCTCGACAACCTCGCCGGAGTCCGCCTCGGCGGCGGCGAGGTTGTTTTTCATGTGGTCGAGCACGTCCATCATCAGGTCGAGCGCTCCCGGCGACAGCCCGGCGCACGCCTCCTCGCGGACGGCCATGTTGATCTCGAGAATGCGGTTGACGACCGGCCAGGCGAGCGGCGTCAGCCACAGCGTGCGGACGCGCCGGTCGGTCGGATGGGCGCGACGTTCCACCAGCCCTTCCTCGTGCAGCCGGTCGAGCATGCGCACCAGCGCGATCGGCTCGATGTCGAGATCGGTGGCGGCTGCGGTCTGGCTGACCCCCGGATGCCGCGCGACGCGGATCAAGAGCGCGGCCTGGAGGCGGGTGATCGGCAGCCCGGCCTGGCGCACGCTGCGCTCGAAGCGCCGGCGGATCAGCCGCGCCAGCCCGTGCACGCGATGGCCTATGCCGGGCTGCAGCGCCGTGGCGGACGGCCGGTCCATGTCCTCATCGAGCCAATCGTCGGCCGGCGCGGCGGCCGGCAGGGCGTCACTCGGCAGCGCCACGGCTGTCCTCCGTCGGGACGGCGCCGGGCGGCATGTCGGTCAAGGCCGCCGCGAGACGCGATTGGCGGCGCGAACCGCCAAGGAAGCGGCTGAAACGGTCGAGATAGAGATAGATGACCGGCGTCGTATAGAGCGTCAGCCACTGCGAGATGAGCAGGCCGCCGATGATCGCCACGCCCAATGGCTGGCGCAATTCCGAGCCACCCCCCTGGCCGAAGGCGATCGGCATCGCGCCGAACAGCGCCGCGAACGTCGTCATCATGATCGGGCGGAAGCGCAACAAGCAGGCCTGATGGATCGCCTCCTCGGGGCTCTTGCCTTCGATCCGCTCGGCCTGCAAGGCGAAGTCGATCATCATGATCGCGTTCTTCTTGACGATGCCGATCAAGAGGATGATGCCGACGATCGCGATGACCGACAGGTCGTAATGCAGGAGCATCAACATCAGCAGCGCGCCGACGCCGGCTGAGGGCAGCGCCGAGAGGATCGTGATCGGGTGGATGTAACTTTCGTAGAGGATGCCGAGCACGATGTAGACGACGAGGATTGCCGCGGCGACCAATAGCGGCATCGACGACAGCGAGGCCTGAAACGCCTGCGCGGTTCCCTGGAACGAGGTATTGAGCGTCGGCGGCACGTGCAGCCGGTCGGTTACCGCCTGAATGGCGTTGACGGCTTGTCCGAGCGCGGCACCGTGCTCCAGGTTGAACGATAATGTCACCGCCGGGAAGATGCCTTGATGATTGATCATCAGCGGCTCGGGTTTCCCGGTGAAATGGGCGAAGCTGCTCAGCGGCACTTCCACACCAGTAGGGCTGGCCACGTAAATTTTCGACAGCAGGTTCGGGTCGCGCTGGAACTGCGGCTGCACTTCGAGCACAACCTTGTATTGATTGGTCGCGGTATAGATCGTCGCGACCTGGCGTTGGCCGAAGGCGTCGTACAGCGTCTGGTCGATCAAATTGGCCGACAGGCCGAGACGCGAAGCGGTGTCGCGGTCGATGTCGATCGCCAAATGCGCCGCGGCAATCTGCTGATCGGAGGCGACATCCTGCAGCTGCGGTAGTTTTTTCATCTCCTTTTCGAGGATCGGCGCCCAGTGATTGAGTTCGTCACTGTTGGTGTCGGTCAGCGTGTACTGGTACTGGGTGCGCGAGAGCCGGCCGCCGACCGTGATGTTTTGCGGCACCTGCATGTAGAACAGGGCGCCCTCTATCCCGGCGACTTTCTTACGGATGCGGGCGATGACCTGCTCCGCGGTCGCGTCGCGCTGGTCAAAGGGCTTCAAACCCCAAAAGATGCGCGCCGTATTCTCGGCCGGATTGTAGGGCGTGGCTCCGTCATACGAGAAAACGCCCTGCACGGCGGGATCGTGCATGACGATGTTGACGACTTGCCCTCGGAGCTTATCAGTCTGGGCGACCGAAGAGTCCTGGCGCGCGTCAAGCTCGCCGAAGATGAACCCGGTGTCCTGCTGCGGGAAGAAGCCCTTCGGGATTATCATGTAAAGATAGCCCGTTGCCACCATCAGCAGCAGCGTCGCCAGCAGCGCCACGAATTGGTGGCGG
Organism: uncultured Alphaproteobacteria bacterium; assembly: GCA_963712835.1. Classification (GTDB taxonomy): domain Bacteria; phylum Pseudomonadota; class Alphaproteobacteria; order ATCC43930; family CGMCC-115725; genus DATARH01. The sequence continues at coordinate 509,906 of CAVQJJ010000011.1, forward strand.
AAAACGAAAATGAGGCCCCGGTCGTAACCGCGCACCGCCGCCTGGAAGACGCGCTCCGCGCCGCGATTGAAGCGGCCCTTCGGGTGCAGCCCTTCTTCCTTCAAAAACAGCGAGCACATGACCGGCGTCAGGGTCAGCGATATCGCCGCGGAGGCGATGACCGCGACCGCCACGGTCACCGCGAACTCGCGAAACAGCCGGCCGATGATCCCGCCCATCAAAAACAGCGGGATGAACACGGCAATCAGCGAGAAGGTGATCGAGATAATCGTGAAGCCGATCTGTCCGGCGCCTTTAAGGGCGGCATCGAACGGCCTCATGCCCTCCTCGATGTAGCGCACGATGTTCTCGATCATGACGATCGCATCGTCGACGACGAAGCCGACCGAGATCGTCAACGCCATCAGCGAGATGTTGTCGATGCTGTAGCCGCCGGCATACAGGACACCGAAGGTGGCGAGCAACGACAACGGCACCGCCAGGCTCGGGATGATCGTCGCCCACAAGGTTCGCAAAAACAGGAAGATCACGATGACGACGAGACTGATCGTCAGCATCATCGTGAACTGCACGTCATGGACCGAAGCACGAATCGTCTCCGACCGGTCCGACATCAGATCGACATGGACCGCCGGCGGCAGCGACTGCTCGAGCTTGGGCATCAACGCCCTGATTCGGTCGACGACCTCCATCGTATTCGCGCCCGGCGCCCTCTGGATCGCAATGCCCTCCGCTCGCTGGTCGCCGAACCACGAGTTGAGTCGCAGGTTTTGCACGGAGTTGATGACGCCGCCGACATCCTTGATGCGAACCGGCGCACCATTCTTGTAAGCGATGATGACATTGCCGAATTGCGCGGCGTTAAACAGCTGATCGTTGGTATCGAGCGATATAGACTGGTGTTCGCTCTCGATTGTGCCCTTCGGGTTGTTGACTGTTGCGTTGATCAGCGCAGTGCGCACCTCTTCGAGGCCGATCCCCTTGGCCGCCAGCGATGCCGGGTCGATCTGAACGCGGGCGGCATACGTCATGGAGCCGAAGACGGAGACTTGTCCTACGCCGGGCTGGGTCGAAAGCTGGTCGGCGATGACGTTGTTGGCGTAATCATCGATCTTGTACCGCGGCACTGCGTCCGAGTGGATGGCGTAGATCAGCACCGGAAAATCCGCCGGGTTCACCTTCTTGTAGGTCGGCGGTGTGGGCATGCCCTGTGGCAACACGCCGCTTGCTGCATTGATTGCCTGCTGCACGTCCGACGCTGCGGCGTCGATGTTGCGGCTCAGATCGAATTGCAATGTGATCGAGCTGATGCCGACGCCGCTCCACGACGTCATCTGGCTCAGCGACGGGATCGCGGTGAATTGCGTTTCGAGCGGTGTCGCGACCGACGACGCCATCGTGCTCGGATTGGCGCCCGGGTATTGCGCGGTCACGGTGATCGTCGGGAAGTCGACATTGGGCACCGCGGCAACCGGCAGCAGATTGTAGGCGCCGATGCCGAACACCAGGACGCCGAGCATCAAGAGCGAGGTGGCGATTGGCCGGCGAATAAAGGGTTCGGAAATGCTCATCGGGGGACGACCGTTGCTTCTCTTGGGTGCTGTTGATTAAGCAAGGTCCGTACCTGCCGGCTCACTCGGCGGTCTCGTGCGACGGCGTGGTCAGCGCAGTGGCCAGTCGCGATTGGCGACGGTGCGTGCCACCGAGCAGTCGGGCGAGGCGTTCGAGGTAGAGGTAGATGATCGGCGTCGTGTAAAGCGTCAGCCATTGCGACACCAACAGGCCGCCGACGACCGCGATGCCCAGCGGCCGACGCAGCTCCGAGCCGGCACCTTGCCCCAGCGCGATCGGCAAGGCGCCGAAAATCGCCGCGAAGGTCGTCATCATGATCGGGCGGAAGCGCAGGAGGCAGGCCTCGTGGATCGCCTCCTGCGGGCCCTTACCTTCGTTACGTTCGGCCTGGAGCGCGAAGTCGATCATCATGATCGCGTTCTTCTTGACGATGCCGACCAGGAGAATGACGCCGATCATCGCGATGACGCTGAGGTCGTAGTGCAGCAGGAGCAGCGCCAGGAGCGCGCCGACGCCGGCCGAGGGCAACGCCGACAGGATCGTGATCGGGTGGATGTAACTCTCGTAGAGGATGCCAAGCACGATGTAGACGACGAGGATCGCAGCGGTGACGAGCAGCGGCGTCGACTTGAGTGAAGCCTGGAACGCTTGCGCCGTTCCCTGGAACGCCCCGTCGACTGTACCCGGCAGGCGCAAATCGTCCCGCATCTTCTGTATGGCGTCGACCGCCTGGCCGATGGCATAACCCGGCGTGAGGTTGAACGACAGCGTCACCGCGGGGAATTGACCCTGATGGTTGACCGACAGCGCCTCTGCCTTCGGCGTGAAATGGGCGAACATCGAGAGCGGCACCTGCGCACCGTTAGGCCCCGGAATGTAGACTTTGGACAGCGCGGTCGGATCGTTCTGGAACTCCGGCGGCACCTCGAGGATGACCTTGTATTGACTGGTCGAGGTGTAGATGTTGGCGATGTTGCGTTGACCGAACGCGTCGTAAAGCGTTTGGTCGATCAGCGATGGCGAGATACCAACGCGCGCCGCCGCGTCACGGTTGACCTCGATCGCCATATGCGCCGCGGCGACCTGCTGATCCGAGGCGACATCCTGCAGTTCCGGCAGCTTTCTCATCGCCGCCTCGACCGCGGGCGCCCAATGATTGAGCTCATCGCCGTCGGTATCGGTCAGCGTATACTGGTAGAGCGTGCGGCTGAGCCGGCCGCCGACACTGATGTCCTGACCGGACTGCATGAAGAACCTGATCCCTGGCACGCCCGCCACCTTGGGACGAAGGCGCTGGATGATCTGGTTGGAGGTCAGCTTGCGCTGATCGTGCGGCACGAGCTGGATGAAGACCCGCGCGGTATTCTCGGTTGGGTTGTACGCGTTGGCGCCGGTGAAAGAAAAGACGCCCGACACGTACGGGTCCTTGCGAACGACGTCGACGATCTCATGCGTCAGCTTGGCCATCGCCTTGAAGGAGATGTCCTCGCGCGCGTCCGCCTGGCCGAAAATAAAGCCGGTATCCTGCTCGGGGAAAAATCCTTTGGGGATAATGACATAGAGATAGCCGGTGACGACAATCAGCACGAGGGTCGACAAAAGTGCAAGAAACTGGTGCCGGAAGACAAAACGCAGCCCGCGGTCATACTGGCGCAGGAACCACTGGAACCCGCGCTCGAAGGCCTGGCTGACCCGTCCGGGGGTGCTTTCATGCGAGCCCTTGAGGAAGAGCGAGCACATGACCGGCGTCAGGGTCAGCGAGATGAACGCCGAGGCGAGGATCGCGATCGTCACCGTCACCGCGAACTCGCGGAACAGCCGGCCGATGATGCCGCCCATGAACAAGAGCGGGATGAACACGGCGATCAGCGAGAAGGTGATCGAGATGATGGTGAAGCCGATCTGTCCGGCGCCCTTCAGCGCCGCATCCATCGGCCGGTCGCCGGCTTCGAGGTAACGGACGATGTTCTCGATCATCACGATCGCGTCGTCGACGACGAACCCGACCGAGATTGTCACCGCCATCAGCGAGATGTTGTCGAGGCTGAAGCCGAGCGCGTACATGAACCCGAACGTCATCAGGATCGACAACGGCACGGCGACGCCAGGGATCACCGTCGCCCACACCGTGCGCAGGAAGATGAAGATCGCGACGATAACCAGCCCGATCGTCAGCATCATCGTGAACTCAACGTCCCGCACCGCCGCGCGCACCACCAGCGAGCGGTCCGAGACGAGATCGACGTGGATCGAGGGCGGGAACGACCTCAGGATGCGCGGAATCATTGCCTGGATCGTGTCGACGAGTTCGTTGGTGTTGGCGCCGGCTTGGCGTTGGATCGCCAAGCCCTCGGCGGGCTGGTCGAAGAACCATGCGCCGATCCGCGCGTATTGCGTCCCGTCGATCGCCTTGCCGATATCCTTCACCCGCACCGGCGCGCCGTTGCGATAGGCGACGATCGCGTCGTTGAACTGCGCGGCGTGAAACAGCTGGTCGTTGGTGTCGAGAGTGTAGGTCTGGTGATCCCCTTCGAGCGTGCCCTTGGGCCGGTCGAGAGTCTGCGCGGCGAGCGAATTACGCACATCTTCCAGGCCGAGGCCTTCGTTCGCCAGTTCGCCCGGATTGATTTGAATATGCGCGGCATAGGCTTGCTGGCCGAAAATGCGCGCCTCGGAGACGCCGGGCACGGTCGAAAGCTTCTGCGCCAGGATGGTGTACGCATAGTCGTCGACGCGGTAGATCGGCAGCGCGTCCGAGTGCACGGCATAGATCAGCACCGGCCGGTCGGCGGGATTGGTCTTGCGGTAGGTCGGCGGCGACGGCAAGTCGGTCGGCAAGAGCCCGCTCGCCGCGTTGATCGCTTGCTGCACGTCTGAGGCGGCGGCGTCGATATTGCGCCCGAGGTCGAACTGCAGCGTGATCGACAGCGAGCCGATACCGCTCGTCGAGGTCATCTGCGCCAGCGACGGGATCGCGGCGAATTGCTGCTCCAGCGGCGTCGCCACCGCGGAGGCCATCGTCTCGGGGCTGGCCCCCGGATAATTCACCGAGACGACGATCGTCGGGAAATCGACCTTCGGCAGCGCCGCCACCGGCAGCAAGCCGTAGGCGCCGATGCCGAACACCAGGACGCCGAGCATCAACAGCGAGGTCGCGATCGGCCGGCGAATAAACGGTTCCGAGATGTTCATTGGGACCCGCTTCTAGGGCGCGTTGAGCCGCGGCGGTTGCGTTATGACGATGAACTAACCTTCGGTGGTCAACCCGATGCCCCCGACTTGGATACGTCGCGGATACGCGCGCCTTCGGTCAGCCGGTACTGGCCGTCGACCACCACCTTGTCACCGGCCTCCAGTCCCTTGTCGATGACGGCGATGCCGTCCTGCACCGACGCGACCTCGACCGCGCGCCGGGCCACCGTGTCATCCGGCTTGATGATGTAGACATATTTCCCCTCGGGGCCTTCCTGCACGGTTTCGGCCGGCACGGTCGGCACGCCCTTGCGGGTGTTGAGGATCAGCCGCACATTGACGAACTCGCCCGGCCACAGCCGCTCGTCGCTGTTCCCAAAGGTCGCCTTGAGCTTGATCGTTCCGGTGGTCTGGTCGACCGCGTTATCGATGACGGAGAGCTTGCCGACCGACACCACCGTCTTGTTGTCGGTACCGTAAGCCTGCACCACCAGATCGCCCTCAGCCTGTTTCTCGTGGATTTTGTGCAGGTGCTCCTGGGCCATGGTGAAGGTGACGAAGATCGGCTTTGTCTGGGTGATCGACACCAGTCCGCCGGTATCCGCGGCATGGACGATGTTGCCAACATCGACCAGGCGCACGCCGAGCCGGCCGGAGATCGGGGCGTGGATATCGCAATAGTCGAGGTTGACCTTCGCCGCCTCGACCGCAGCCTTATCGCTGTCGACCATGCCCTGGTCGGCGGCGACAGTCGCCTTGTCGGTGTCGAATTGCTGCTGCGAGACCGCGAGGTTGGCCTTCACGATTTGGGCATCGCGATTGTAATTAAGCTGAGCATTGCTGAGGTTGGCTTGGTCGGTCTCCTGCTTGGCGGCGGCCTGGTCGTACACCGCTTGGTAGGGCCGCGGGTCGATCTGGACCAGCGGATCGCCGGCATGGACTTCCTGCCCTTCGCGAAAATCGACTTTGATGATCTGTCCGTCGACTCGGGTCTTGATCACGTCCGTGTTGTAAGCTTGCACTGTGCCGATGCCGGCGAGGAAGACCGGCATGTCCTCCGCCTTGACGACGCCCGGCGTGACGGGGATGCCCGGCTGCACCGCCGGCGCGGGATTATCGGCCGCCTTGACCTGGGGCCAGACATGGCCCCGCAGCTGCGGGTCGATCGCCACCGCCAGGAGGCCCGCCACGACAACAGCGCCGCCCGTCAGGGCGATCACCACTTTCCTCATCTCTATCGTCTCCCGCGCTCAGCGCCGTAGGCGAGGTTTATTATAGATAAAGCCAATGATCTGCAAGCGGCGCTCCTGCCGCCTCAGGCGCACGGTTCCGTGATGCGACATCCTGCCGCGCACGGCGCCGTACAATTCGCCGCGACCGGCTTACGGCACGTTGCAGCGCGTCGCCTTGCGAGAATTGAGCCACGGCGCGTAGATCGCGCGGTTCTGTTCCATGCGCGGCACCTTGGAGTGCACGGCGAGCGCTTCCGCATCGCGCCACGACTCGACGAAGAACACTTTGTTGGGATCGTCCTGCGCCTGCAGCACGTCGAATTGCTGACAGCCGTCCTCGCCGCGCGACGCCTCGGCGTGGGATTTCATCAGCCTGACGAAGTCGGCGGTATGCTGCGGCTTCAATTCGAACTCGACGACGATCATGATGCGGCTCATCGGGATTTCCTCGATCGGGGGAATCAGCGCATCATCGGCAACAGCACACCCGCGAGGCAAGCGGGCTTGAGAAGAGGCAGGAGGGAAACCATGTCGCACGACGCTCTGCGCACGATCTTGCCGGTCGCCGGTCTCGACCCCGAGCGCGCACGAACGGTCGAGTTTACCGGCGGCACGGATCCGATCCTGCCAACCTCGTTCAAGATCAGCGAAACGGCCGCCGCATGCCTCGGCGCGATCGGGCTCGCGGTGTCCGACCTGTGGGAGCTGCGCGGCGGCAAGAAGCAAGGGATCGGCGTCGATGTGCGCCGCGCCACCGCCTCGCTGCGCAGCGGCCATTACCTCAAGATGGAGCAGGCCCAGGTCTCGCACGAGCGCAATCCCGTCATGGGCATGTACCCGGCCAAGAACGGGCGCTGGAGCTATATCCACGCCAATTTCCCCAACCACCGCGCCGCCGCGCTCAAGGTGCTCGGCTGCGCCGAGGACAAGGACGAGGTGAAGAAGGCCGTCGCCAAATGGGACGCGCTTGAGCTCGAAGAGGCGATCATCGCCGCCAAGGGCGCCGGCGGCATGGTGCGCACCATGGCGGAATGGGCGCAGCACCCACAGGCCCAGGCGCTCGCGACCCTGCCGCTTCTGGAGATCGTCAAGATCGGCGAGGCGCCGGTCGAGAAGCTGCCCGATGGCGACCGGCCGCTCAGCGGCATCCGCGTGCTCGACCTGACCCGCGTCCTGGCCGGGCCGTCGAGCGCCCGCACCCTCGCCGAACACGGCGCCGACGTCCTCAAGATCACCGCCGCGCACCTCCCGAACCTCGGTTACCAGGAATTCGACACCGGCCACGGCAAGCTCTCGGCCCAGCTCGACCTCCGCGACCCCGCCCAACTCCAGAGGCTGAAGGACCTCGCCCGCGACACCGACGTGTTCATCCAGGGCTACCGGCCCGGCACGCTCAGCGACCGCGGCCTGTCGCCCGAGGAGTTGGCAAAGCTGCGCCCCGGTCTCGTCTACGTCTCGCTCTGCGCGTTCAGCCATGTCGGCCCGTGGTCGAGCCGCCGCGGCTTCGACACGGTGGTGCAGAACGTCAGCGGCATCACCAGCCGCCAGGGCGAGCTGTTCCCCGGCAAGGAGCCCGGCCCGCAATTCTATCCGGTCTCGGCGATCGACTATCTGACCGGCTATTTGATGGCGTTCGGCGCGCTGGTCGCGCTGAAGCGGCGGGCGACCGAGGGCGGCAGCTGGCTGGTACGCATCTCGCTGGCGCAAGCGGGCCGCTGGCTGGTCGGCCGCGGCCAGGTGCCCGACGCGCGGCTCAAGGACGTCCCCGCCGAATTCACCCCGGCCGAGATCGAGAAATGGTCGATGGAAAGCGTCACTCCGGCCGGCAAGCTGCGCCACCTCGCACCGACCTTGCAGCTGTCCGAGACCCAGCCCTACTGGGCGCGCCCGACCGTGCCGCTCGGCTACCACCAGCCGGAGTGGCCGGCCCGGCCTTAGCCCTAGGCGGGCCGACCGGTCAGCGTCGCTTCGGCGTCCGTGCAGGCTCTTCCGGGGTGGGGTTGGGAAAGCAGCTGATCGAGCCGATCGGATTGGCCCCGTACTGCACGTAACCCGAGGCCGTTGGAGGCGAGTGTTCTGCGGTTATCGGTATGTAAAGATAGCATATCGTGCCGTCGCCAGGATCGCGCCAACGTTGGATGACCGTATCCTGAAACGGCCCGGCGAATTGCCGTTCGAGTTGCATCCGCGGCAGGGTCGGCCAGTTCGACGGCGGCGGGGCGGGTCGCGCAACCTGTCCCGCCGGAGCGGCGGGCGGCTGGATTACCGGAGCCGGAGCAGCGGGCGCCGCGCCCGCTGGCTGAACCGGAGCCGGCGCTTGCCCGGTTGACGTCTGCCCGGTGACAGACTGGGCGCGAGCCCCGCCGGCAAGCCCGGCGATGACGACCAGCGGCAGGAAGAGTAGCGCGCGCCTCATGCACTTGCCATGCGGCTGCCGCTCAGTTCAACGTCCAGGTCGCGCCAACCATGACGCCGACATTGCCCTGCTGCGGTGCCGCCGATAAGCCGGCGTTAAAGCGCAATTTCTCGTCGACCGCGTAACCGACGCCCATCGCGAGCCCGGACTGCCCCTCGAATTCTCCGCCGCCGGCGGAGATCGACCATTTGCCGGGGGTCTGATCGTAGTGCAATCCAGTCGCGGCGAGCGCCAGCGCGGTGCCGCCGCGCGCCTCGTTGAGGTTGTGCGAGACCTGGTTTTGCAAACCGTTGATCTGACCCTGGACGGCGGAGTTCATGCCGCTGATAAGGCCAGTGACCTGGCCGAGGTTGGTGGCGTCAGTCGGATTGACCCCCGCGGCGACATTGGTGATGGTGCGGGTGGCGCCCGGTGCGCCGACCGACACGGTGTTGGGCTGGCTGGCGACCGAGCCTTGACCGAGGGCGACGGAGTTGGTCGCCGCCCCCTGGACCACGGCGTTGGCGCCAAACGCCGCGCCGTTGATCGAGGCAACGATCGCGCCCTGGCCTACCGCGACCGCGTTTTGGGTGGTGGCGCTGGCGCTGTTACCGATAGCGGTGGCCGACGACACCGCGGCGGTGCAGCCAGGGCAGGTCGCGTTCGAGAAGTCACCGAACGCCGCGCCGCCGTTCGACGCCGAGGCGGCGTTGCCGACCGCGACCGAGCCGGTCGCCAGCGCGCCGGTGCCGATTGCGATCGTGTTGGCGCCGGTCGCCGCGGCGCCGTTGCCCTCGGCGATCGCATTGGTGTTGCTCGCCAGCGCGCCATTGCCGAGCGCCAGGCTCGTCGGGCCGCTCGCCAGGCTCCCATTGCCGAAGGCCGCGCTGTTCGCGCCACTCGCCGCGCTTCCATTGCCGATCGCCGCGCTGTTTGCACCGCCGGCATTGGCGTTGGCGCCGAGCGCCAAGGCATCGCTGCCGGCCGCACCGACTTGGGCGCCGTTGCCAATCGCAATACCGTTGGTGGCGGCGGCATTAACGGTTGCCGCGTTGCCGGCACCGCCGGCAAGATTGCCGCCGATCGCGATCGCATTCGCGCCGAGCGCCTGCGCATTCTGCCCTAGAGCGGCGCTGCTCGCTCCGGTCGCGACGGTGAAATCGCCAAAACCCGCACCGCCATTCGACGCCACCGCTGTGTTGCCGACCGCCACAGAGCCGGTTGCCGTCGCCCCGGTGCCGATCGCGATCGTATTGGCGCCCGTGGCCATCGCCCCATCGCCTTCGGCGATCGCGTTGGTATTACTGGCCGTCGCGCCATTGCCGAGCGCAAGGCTCGCCGCACCGCTTGCCGTACTCCCCGCGCCGAGCGCCGCGCTGTTCGCGCCGCTCGCGGTCGAGGAGGGGCCGACTGCCGCGGCGCCGATCGCGTTCGCATTGCTGTCGAAGCCAAGCGCCAGCGCGTTGGTATTGCTAGCGGTCGCGCCACTACCGAACGCCAGGCTCGCTGACCCGCTCGCTGTGCTCCCAACGCCGAACGCCGCACTGTTCGCGCCGCTCGCGGTCGAGGAGGCGCCGACCGCCGCGGCGCCAACAGCGTTTGCGGTGCTGTTCAAGCCAAGCGCCAGCGCGTTGGTATTGCTCGCCGTCGCGCCACTACCGAGCGCCAGGCTCGCGGACCCACTCGCTGAGCTCGCATTACCGAACGCGGCGCTGTTCGCGCCGCTCGCGATCGAGGACGCGCCGACCGCCGCGGCCCCGACCCCGTTCGCATTGCTGTTGAAGCCAAGCGCCATGGCGTTGGCGCCCAACGCGCCGACCTGCGCCTCGTTGCCGAGGGCGATGCCGTTGCTGGCACCAGCGGCGACTGTCGCCGCGTTACCGGCCCCGGAGGTGGTGTTGCCACCGATCGCTATCGAATTGGACGCGAGCGCCTGGGCATTCTGGCCGACAGCGGCGCTGCTCACGCCGGTCGCGACGGTGAAGTCGCCGAAGCCGGAGCCGCCGTTCGACGCCATCGCGGTGTTGCCGATTGCCACCGACCCGGTCGCGGTCGCCAAGGTGCCGATCGCGATCGCATTGGGGCCTGACGCCGTAGCCCCATCGCCCTCCGCGATCGCGGCGCCCGCCGACGCCGTGGCGCCGGTGCCCAAGGCAATCGCGTTGTTCCCCGAAACCGTGGCGCCGGTGCCCGCGGCAAGAGAATTGAAGCCGCTGGCCGTTGCGCCACTGCCGAGGGCGAGGCTGGTGGGGCCGCTCGCGGTGCTGCCTTCGCCGAACGCCGAGCTGCCCAGGCCGGTCGCGGTGGCGCCGGCGCCGACTGCGGTCGCCGACGCCATCGTCGCGCTGCTGTTGCCGCCGAGCGTCACCGCGTTGGTCGCACCGGCCCCGATTTGGGCGCCGTTGCCGATGGCGATGCCGTTGGTCGCGGTGGGATCGACGAAGGCGGCGTTGCCAGCGCCCCCGGTGGCGTTGCCGCCGATCGCGATCGAATTGGCGGCATTGGAATTGGCGTTCGCGCCGACCGCGGTCGAGTAGCTGCCGGCGGAATTTATGTTTGCGCCAAAGCCAAGATTGGTTGAACCGGTGCCCCCTGTAACAGGTCCGGCATTGCCTCCGATGGAGGTGGACTGGTCGCCAATGGCGAACGCGCCGGTGCCAACCGCGACCGCCAACGATCCGCCGGCCGCAGCACCCGATCCGACCGCCGTGCCTGCGAGACCTGTCACCGTGCTGCTGATACCAATTGCGGTGCCCGAGACGCCTCCGGCACCGACCTGGGAGGCGGTGCCGATGGCGATGCCGCCGCTGGCGTTGGGATCGACAAACGCGGCAGCGCCGGGACCCGCCGCAATGCTGCCGCCGATCGCGATCGATAAGGGCGCATTGGAATTGGCGTTGGCGCCGACAGCGGTGGAGAAACTTCCCGCGTTGCTGAAGTTTGCACCGGTGCCGAGATTGGTCGAGCCGTTGCCCCCAGTGGTGGGACCCGAATTGGCGCCGAGTGAGGTGGCGCCGGCGCCGGAGGCGAACGCGTCGGTGCCAACCGCCGTCGAATTCGTCCCGCTAGCATTGGATGCAAGGCCGACTGCCGTGCCGGCAGCGCCGCTCACACTGCTTCCCGCACCGACTGCGGTGCCGCCGGCGCCGCTCACATTGCTTCCCGGGCCAAGCGCGGTGCCGTTGAAGCCCGCAAAGCCGACCTGCGAGCCATTGCCTATGGCGATGCCGTTAGTAGTGCTCGCGGTCGAGCTGATACCGAGCGCCAGCGAGTTCGCGCCTGACGCAACCGCGCCATTATTGCCGTTGACGCCGCCGCCGATGGCGATCGCGCCGGAGTTGCCCGCCACCGCGCCGTTGCCTGACCCCGCGGTGCCGCCAATGGCGATCGAAGCCGCGCCGACAGCCGTGGAGCCAACCCCAGATCCCGTGCTGCCGCCGATTGCTACGGCGGCCGCCGCTCCCGCTGCGGCAGAATTGAGCGTGGTCGTACCGCCACCGAGCGCGACAGCGCTGCCGGCACCATTGAAAACAAACGAATTGGCGCCGATCGCGACGCTGTTGCTCCCATCGGACGCGTTGGAGTTGACGTTGAAACCAAGGGCAACCGAGTTTGCTCCGGCCACCAGTGACTGGTTGCCGATGGCGATGCCGTTGGTCGCCGCAGACCCGACGGTAGCCGCATTGCCGGCGCCGGAAGACGCATTGCCGCCGATCGCGATCGAATTGGAACCCCCGGCGTTGGTATTGATGCCAACAGCGGTTGAATCCGTCCCGGCGGCAACGAACCCCGACGCTGCGCCGACATTGGTCGACCCGTCAGCGGCACTGGTGGGGCCGGCATTAAACCCGACCGAGGTCGAGTTGTCGCCCGTCGCTAATGCGTCCTCCCCTAAGGCCGTGCTCTGGTTGCCGGTAGCGGAAGCGGCGGTGCCGGCGGCTGTGGCGTTGGCGCCGGTGGCGGTCGAATTACCGCAGGCGAGTTGGCCACCATTCTGCTCGCACGCAATCGCCGTATTGCCCGGCGTACTGACCGTTTGCGCCCAGGCGTTGCCTGTCACCAGCACGATCGTCGCGACCGCCAACAGCGCGAACGCTCGAGCCCACGCCGCGCGGCAGCGTTGTCCAACCATGCCGCGCATGACATCCCCTGCAATGCGAGTCTCGCGTTCACCTGAGAATCTCTTCTAATTTCGTCCTAGCAGCCAGCTTGAATGCGCCTTTCACGCGCAGAGTCCCAATCGCGAGACCGCTGTATTCCCAGAAGAAATGGTGGATCGAGAGCGGGATGCCGGCCGCTCTGCTACCGCCAGCGGGTGCGGCTGGTGCGGCCGTAATCGCTTCTACTCGCCGAGGATCAGCACGTGGCGCTCGTTGTCGAGCGTCCATGACTTGAACTTTGTAAGGAAGCTTAAGCCCAGGAGCGGCTGGCTGTGCGCCGGGACTTCGCCCGCGGCGACGTTCGTCGCCACGTGACCGGCGACTTCCAAGTGTCGCAGCATAAAGTTGACACTTTTGTGATGCTTGCCATCGGCGGCGACATAAACCGAGCGCCCCTGCATATCGCTCGGCTGGATCGCGCCTGATTTGGTGAGATCGTCAACCATGTCCTTTGGCAGCGCGACCAAGCTAGCGCCGCTATCAACGAGAAAATTGGCCGTCAGGGCGCCATTAACCTGCACTGCCACCGTGTAGCCGCCCGCCTCATCGGCCTGCAGCGCGATCTCGCTGCCGCCGGGCGCGGCATCGACCGAGGCGACGAGCGGCGCCGGCTCGGCAAGCGCGACGGCCAACCCATCGAGCGCACGGCGCGTTGGCTTATCGTGCATTCGGGCGCCAAGCTGGATCACCGTTGCCCGCAAATGCGCGAGCTGCTCCGTGGTCAGAAACCGGCCGAGGCTCGGCGCCGCCGCGGTCAATGCCGCGGCGCGATCGTGAACCCAAATCGTCGTGACCCCAGGACCCATCATCAGGTCGATCAGCGTGCCAACGGCGGTCGCCGTTTCGGCCCGCATCTTCGCCAGGCCCTGTTGATCCGCAGCGGACAACTTGACCTCGGGGTGTGCCGCCAGTTCCGCCACCTGGCTGTCGATCATCGCCTGAAGCACGGCCACCGAGGCATCGAAAAACCGGCCGATCTCGGCGGCGAAGAGCCCGGTATCGTGCGCCGCATGGGCGGCCTTGACGTAGACGCCGCCGACCGCGGTGAGGCGGGTCAGCCAATGGATGAGGTTTTTCTGGTCGGCATAGTCGATCGTGCCGTGGTTGAGCGCGCCGGTGTCGAACACGGTGTCGAGCAGCGCGGCGACGGCCGGGTCGGACTGGCGCGGCACCATGCCGGTTTTCTTCGCTTCCACTGCTTTCGCCAGAAAGGCGTCCGCCGCCTTATCGATCGCCACGATCTGGTCGGCGCTCAGCGATGCAGCCAGCGCCGGCGCGGCGAAACTCAGCGCCAGCAACGCGGCGATGAGGAGGCGGCGCATCTCAGCCCGCCGCGAGGCGCCGGCGTTCCTGCCGGGCAATCAGCGAGAAGGCAAGAGCGACAAGCGCGATCACCACGCCGAGAAACACCGTCGCCAGCGCGTTGATCTCCGGGGTAACGCCGATCCGCACGCTCGAATAGACCGCCATCGGCAGGGTGGTCGCCGATGGGCCCGACACGAAGCTGGCGACGACCAAATCGTCGAGCGACAGCGTAAAGGCGAGCAGCCAGCCCGAGACCAGCGCGGGGCGTATCCCCGGCAGGGTCACGCGCCACAACACCGAAAGCGGCCGCGCGCCGAGATCGAGCGCGGCTTCTTCGAGTGTCCGGTCGAAACCGGCGAGCTGGGCGCGCACCAGCACCGCGACAAAGCACGAGCCGAAGGTCGCGTGCGCGATCGTCACGGTCATCAGCCCGCGGCCTTGCGGCCAGCCGAGCCAGGATTGCGACGCTACGAACAGCAACAGTAGCGACAGGCCTAAGATCACTTCGGGCACGACCAGCGGCGCCATCAGCATGAAGCTGAACACCAGCCGGCCGCGGAACCGGGTGAAGCGCTCGATCGCGAACCCGGCGCAAGTGCCGAGCACGAGCGCGAAGCTCGCGGCCATGACGCCGATCTTGAGGCTGTTAAGCGCGGCGTCGCGGAACTTGTCGTCGCCGGCGAGCGCACCGTACCAGTGCAGCGACCAGCCGCCCCACACCGCGACGAGGCGCGAGGCATTGAAGGAATAGGCGACGAGCAGCGCGATCGGCAGATAGAGAAAGCCGAACCCGATCGCCAGCGCAGCGGCGCGGAACGCGGTGATCCGCCGGCTCATGATTGGCTCGCCCTTGGCCGTTCCACGAAGCGCTGCGCGAGCAGCAGCGGCGCGGTCAGCATCGCCACCATCACCATCGCGATCGCCGCGGCCGCCGGCCAGTCGACATTGTCAAAAAACTCCTGCCACAGCACCTTGCCGACCATCAGCGTCCCGGGCCCGCCCAGGAGGTCGGGGATCACGAACTCGCCGATCGCCGGGATGAAGACGAGCAGCGCGCCGGCAGCCACCCCCGGCAGCGACAGCGGCAGCACGACCTCGAAGAACACCCGCGCCGGCCGGGCGCCGAGATCCGCCGCGGCCTCGACGAGGCTTTCATCGAGCTGCGACAGGCTGCCGTAGAGCGGCAGGATCATGAACGGCAGATAGCCGTAGACGAGGCCGAGCACGACGGAGAAGTCGTTATAAATGAGCAGGATCGGGCTGTTGATAAGGTCCAGCGCGGCAAGCGCGCGGTTGAGCAATCCGGTCGGCTGCAGGATCGCGATCCAGGCGTAGACGCGGATCAGCAGGCTCGTCCAGAACGGCAGGATCACCAAGAACAAGAGTGGGTTGCGCCATGCCTTTGGCGCGCTGGCGATGGCGAAGGCGATCGGGTAGCCGACCAGCAGGCAGAGCACGGTCGCCACGCCGGCGAAGGCGAGCGAATTGCCGTAGGCACGCAGATCGCCATTGGCGATTTCCCGGTAGTTCGCGAGGCTCGCCTGAAGTTCGAGCCCGCTCGGACCGTGCCTCAGGAGCGGCGTGTATGGCGGGATCGCATCGGCTGCCTGGCTTAGGCTGATCGCCGCAACCACGCCCAGCGGCAGCAGGAAGAACACCAACAGCCATAAAAAGGGCGGCCCGATCAACAGCCAGCGCCGCAAACCCCACAGGGCCGTCATTGCGAGGAGCCTGAAGGGCGACGCGGCAATCTCGTGCCGTCTGACGCAAACATGGTGCGAGATTGCTTCGCTGCGCTCGCAATGACGATGACAATCACCGCCCCAGCACCACGCCGTCGGCCGGGTCCCAGCTCGTCCAGACTGGCATGCCGCGCTCGAAGGTGGCTGCCGCGGCGCTTGTCATTTGCGCCTTAAGGGAACGCCCCGATACTGCCGTGAGATGCACCACCGAGACGCCGCCCTGGTAGTTGATACTTCCGACGGTCGCAGCGATGGCCACGCCATCGGGCCGCGCAACTGACAGTCGCAGCTTTTCGGGCCGCACCGCGAGCGCCGCCTCTCTGCCCTCCGGCAGATCGGTTTCACCCGACAAGGCGAGTGGCGTTTCGAGGCCCGGCACCTTGAGCGCGAGAGCATTGAAGGCCGCAACCAGCATCCCTTCGAACAAATTCACCGCGCCGACGAAATCGGCGACGAACCGCGATCGCGGCCGCTCATAGATTTCCGCCGCGCTGCCAATCTGCGCGATTTGGCCTTTATCCATCACCGCGATGCGCGAGGCCATGCCGAGCGCCTCTTCCTGGTCGTGGGTGACGAACACAAAGCTGGTTCCAACCCTCTCCTGGATGCCGATCAGCTCGAGCCGGGTCTCCTCGCGGAGCTTGCGGTCGAGCGCGGCGAGCGGCTCGTCGAGCAGCAGCAGCTTGGGCATCTTGGCGAGCGCGCGGGCCAGGGCGACGCGCTGCTTCTGCCCGCCCGACAGCTCGTGCGGGCGGCGCCGCGCGTAATCCGACATCTGAACCAGCGCCAGCATCTCGGCGACCCGCGCCTCGCGGCGGCGGCGCTCCAAGCCCTCTTGCTTCAGCCCGAAGGCGATATTGCCGGAGACATCGAGATGCGGAAACAGCGCATAGGACTGGAACATCATGTTGACCGGCCGGCGATAGGGCGGCACGTCCGTGACGTCGGCGCCATCTATCGCGATACGGCCGCGATCGGGCATTTCAAACCCGGCGATGAGGCGCAACAACGTGGTCTTGCCGCAACCCGACGGGCCCAAGAGCGCGAAAAGCTCGCCGTGCTCGACCGACAGCGACACGCGGTCGACCGCAGCCACCGCGCCAAAATTCTTGCTGACCTCGCTGATTTCGAGGAGCGGCATCGCGCGGGGCTACTCGCCGGCCTTGACCCGGTTCCAGGCGAGCATGCGGGCCCGCTCGTAATCGCGCGGCGCCGGCAAGTCGACATAGAACAGCTTCCGTGTCTCGCCCGACGGGTAGATGCCGGGGTCGTCGCGGATTTCCGGCTTGACCAGCGCCGTCGCCGCTAAATTCGGGTTGGGATAGGAGACCGCGTCGCTGATCGCGGCGATCACCTCGGGCCGCAGGATGTAATCGATAAATCTGAGCGCATTGGCGGGATGCGGCGCGTCTTTCGGGATGCCGAGCATGTCGATGGAAAATTGCGCGCCCTCTTTCGGCACGCGAAAGGCGATCTTGACGCCGTTCTTGGCCTCGTCGGCACGGTTGCGCGCCTGGATCACATCGCCGGAATAGCCGAGCGCGATGCAGATATCGCCGTTGGCGAGGTCATTGATGTACTGCGAGGAATGAAACTTCCGCACATAGGGGCGGATCTTCTCGAGCAGCGCGCTCGCCTTTTTGAGATCGCCCGGATCGGTGCTGCGCGGGTCGACGCCGAGATAGGCGAGCGCCGCCGGGAACACCTCCTGAGGCGTATCGAGCAGCGAGATGCCGCAGCCGGCGAGCTTCTTGGCGTTGTTGGGGTCGAACAGCAGCGCCAGTGTATCGCGCGGCCCAGACTTGTTTCCCGCTGGGCCCAGCGCCTTGGCGACAAGCGCCTCGTTGTAGCCGATACCGGTAACGCTCCACAGATAGGGGACGCCGTATTTGTTGCCGGGGTCGGCCTCCGCGGCGAGCGCCAGCATCACCGGGTCGAGGTTCTTGAGGTTCGGCAGCTTTGATTTGTCGAGCGGCAGGAACGCGCCTGCCTTGATCTCGCGCGCCATGAACGGGCTCGCCGACGGCACCACCACGTCGTAACCAGAATCGCCGGCGAGCAGCTTCGCCTCCAGCACCTCGTTGCCGTCATAAACGTCGTAGGTGACGGCGATGCCGGTTTCCTTGGTGAAGTTCGGGATCGTGTCGGGCGCGATATAATCCGACCAGTTGTAGACGTGCAGTTCCGGCGCCTCGGCGGCGCGCGCGCCCAATGGCGCCAGCACCAAGAGCGCCGCCAACGCCCCTAAGACGACCGCCTTTCCGCTCATCGGCGCGGGATAGACCAGCCGGCCGGGGGATTGTCAATAATCGCTGGTTCGAGGTCGGTGCGTCCTTTGAGACGGCTGCTTTGCAGCCTCCTCAGGATGGCGAACCATTGTGGGTGCCATCTCGAACGCCGTCATGGTGAGGAGCGCTGCAAGCGCGTCTCGCACCACGCATTGAGCTTCTGCAGCAAATCGTGCCAATGATGCGCCATGACCGTCTTTCATCTACTGCGCCACGGCGAGCACAACGTGCAGGGCAAAATCTGCGCCGGACGCATGCCCGGCGTGGTGCTGTCGGAGCGCGGCCGCGCCGAGGCGGGAGCCGCCGCGCGGCAGCTCGCCGCCCTCGACATCGCCGCGATTTATGCGAGCCCCCTGGAGCGTACCCGCGAGACCGCGGAGATTGTCGGCCATCAGCTGTCGCTGCCGGTGACCATCCTCGACGACTTGGCCGAGCTCGATTTCGGCGAGTGGACCGGCAAGACCTTCGACGAGGTGCGCAAGGACCCGCGCTGGCCGGCCTGGGCCTCGCACCGCAGCCTCTCCTGCATTCCCGGCGGCGAGACCATGCGCGAGGTGCAGCGTCGCGTCGTCGAGGCCATCATGGAAATGCGCGAGCAGCACCCGAGCGAGGCGGTGGTCGTCATCAGCCACGGCGACGTGATCCGCGCTGCTTTGGTCTTCGCGCTCGGCATGCCGCTCGATTTCTACGGCCGGATCGAGGTCGCGACCGCCTCGCTCAGCACCATGCGCATCGACGCCAACGGCATCCGCGTCATCGCGGTCAACGAGCGGGTAGCGGTTTAAATTACGCCGGCTCGGGCGCGAGCGCCGGCTGAACCTCGTGATCGACCGGGTAGGCGTAGGCGCCGAGCCGGCTCAGCAGCCCCACCGCGACGACCAGGGCCGCCGCCGAGCCGATCAGCGCCGGCGAGTAGGAGCCGGCGCGGTCGAACAGGTACCCATCGAGAAAACGGCCGCACGCGCCACCCAGCGAAAAGCACATGAAGAAATAGCCGTAAAGCTGACCGAACGAACGCTGGCCGAAATAGCGTGAGTTGAGGAAGGCGAGCAAATCGACCTCGGCGCCAAGGCCAAAACCGACCAGGAACACGCCAACCGCTGGGAAAAAGCCGGTGCCGCTCATCAGCAGCGCGAACCCGCCCACCGGCAGGAACCAGAACACGCCCGCGACATAGGGCGCGAAGACGCGGTCGACGAGGTAGCCGGTCACCACCCGCCCGCTCAGCGTCGCCAGGCCGAGTAGCCCGAAGGTCGCGGTCGCCACCGCTGGGGACAGGCCTCGATCGGTCAGTAGCGGGACGATGTGGCCGGAGAAGCCGAGCAGCGCCAGCGCCACCAGAAAGAAAGTCGGCGCCAGCAGCCAAAACCGCGCCGTACGGAACGCTTCGCGCGCGGTGAAGCCGGGAAGCCGGGCGGCTCCGGCGACCGCACGGCGCTCGCCCTCGCCCGGCAGCGGCTCGCGGATGAACAGACCGACCGCCGGAAAGGCGATTGCGAACATCAACAGCCCGAGGCACGCATAGGCGCCACGCCAGCCGATATGGGCGATGAGCGCCTGCGCTATCTGCGGCACGATCATCGCGCCGAGCCCGACGCCGGCCATCGACATGCCAAGTGCCAGGCCGCGCCGCCGGTCGAACCAGGCGGCAAGCGCCTTGGTATAGCCGAGCGGGCACTGCACCTCGCTCGCCAGCGTCGTCACCGCGAACATGATCGCGAAGACCGGCAGCGAATGCGGCGCGAGGCTCATCATCACCAGGCAAAGCGCGAACAGCGTGATGCCGGGGAGCGCCACGCGGCGAATGCTCCAGCGGTCCATCATCATGCCGAGGACTGGCACGGAGAGCGCGCCGAGAAACTCGCCAAAGGCGAGCGCGAACGACGCGGTGCCGCGGTCCCAACCCATATCCGCCATGATTGGCTTCAGGAATACGCCGAACGTGTAGGCGAGCACCGGCCCGTTGCAGACGAGCAGCCCGGTCACCGAGCCGATCACCACCCACCACGGGTTCTTGAACCGAATTTGCATCGCCTCCCTCCCGTTACCGGAAGAATGCCGCCTTCAGCCCAGGCTGGCGAGTGCTTCTTCCGCCGGGCAAATGCCGGTTTCATAAGCGCCGTGGACGGGCGAGAAGAAATTGGCCGAGGTCGCCTCGCCGGCGAAGAAGATGCGGTCGGCGACCGGCGCCGCGAGCACGGCGCGGTCGCCGGCGTGACCGGGCCTCCCATAGGAGTGGGAGCCACGCGCGAACGGGTGGGCGCGCCACGACGAGGCGGCGAGCGGTGTCAGCTGCTGACGGATCGCGCCGCCGCGTAGCGCCTCACGCCTGCCACGCGAGCCCCTCCCTCTCCCCGCTTGCGGGGAGAGGGGCAAGGGTGAGGGGCAAGGGCAAGCGATGACGGACGCGCTCAGTTGCCCATTGCCGGCTCGTTGTATTCGGCGTCGCTGACGTGCTGGCCCCAAGCCGTGCCCTGGCCCTGCTCGCCGGCCTCCGACAGCGCAAGATGCGCGAACAGCCGGTCGGGCGACGCTCCGTGCCAGTGCTGGGTATCGGGCGGGATGTTGACGACGTCACCGGGGTTAAGCACCTGCGGCGCCTCGCCCTTGAAGCAGATGCGGCCGACCCCGGACAGGCAATAGAGGGTCTGGCCGACCGGATGGGCATGCCAGGCGGTGCGCGCGCCGGGGGTGAAGGTCACCACCGAGCCGCCCATGCGCGACGGCGCCTCGGTGACGACAACGGGATCCTGGAACACGACGCCGGTAAAGGTTTCCGCGGCGCCGCGGCGCGTCTGACGCTGGCCGGCGCGAACGACACCTGCTTTGACGGGCATGGCTCTTCCTCCTGAAAGAGAGCGGCGTTTCAGCCGCCCGAATATGACGCCATCAGCATAGGCGGGGGCACGTGACAGGTGCAATCGGGCTGGATGAGCGCCCGTGCGTCCTTCGAGACGATCGCTCCGCGATCTCCTCAGGATGACGGTTTTCTTTAATGCCATCCAACAAACCACCGTCATCATGAGGAGCGGCCGCAGGCCGCGTCTCGAAGGACGCAGGGACGCTATTGCAGCCATCGCCCAAGGCGCGTACGGAAGGCACATGCCCCCGGCGCCGCAATTCGACAATGCGTTCCGCGTCCGGCTGCGCGAGCTGTTGGCGTGGCGTCGCGATGTGCGCCACTTCCGTCGCGAGCCGTTACCGCAAAGCGCCCTCGAACGGTTGATCAAGATCGCCTGCCTCGCGCCGTCGGTCGGCCTCAGCCAGCCCTGGCGCTTCGTGCTGGTCGACGCACCGGAGCGCCGCGCCGCGATCCGCGCCAATTTCGCCGAGTGCAACGCCGCCGCGCTCGCCGCCCAGGCCCCGGATCGCGCCGCTCGTTACGCACGGCTCAAGCTCGCCGGGCTCGACGACGCGCCGTGTCATCTCGCGGTCTTCGCCGACCCCGACCCCGAGCAGGGCCACGGCCTGGGACGCCTGACCATGCCCGAGATGGCGCAGTATTCCGCGGTCGCGGCGGTGCACACGCTGTGGCTCGCCGCGCGCGCCGAGGGCATCGGCATGGGCTGGGTGTCGATCCTCGATCCGGCGGCGGTGCGCGTGATCCTCGACGTGCCGGCGGCGTGGCGGCTGATCGGCTATTTCTGCCTCGGCTACCCCGCGGTGGAAGACGACTTGCCCGAATTGCAGCGCGCCGGCTGGGAGGCGCGCCGCGCGGCCGAGGATTTCATGGTGTGGCGATGAGTAAAGCCCAATGAGCAAGGATGGCGAGATCAGGGTCGGGATCGGCGGCTGGGTGTTCCCGCCGTGGCGCGGCACGTTCTACCCGAAGGGCGTAAAGCAGGCCGACGAACTCGCCTATGCCAGCCGCCACGTCACCGCGATCGAGATCAACGGCACGTTCTACCGGCTGCAGACCCCGTCGAGCTACAAGAAGTGGCACGACGAGACGCCCGACGATTTCGTCTTTTCCTTGAAGGGCTCGCGCTTCATCACCCACCGCAACGACCTTTCGACCGCGGGGCAATACGTCGAGCGCTTTTTCGCCAGCGGCATGGCCGAATTGGGCCCCAAGCTCGGACCGATCCTCTGGCAGTTCATGCCGAGCCTCAAATTCGACGAGGCCAACGTCGCGACGTTTCTCGAAGCGCTGCCCCGGACGCTCGGCAACCGCAAGCTGCGCCACGTGCTCGAAGTGCGCAGTTCGAGCTTCAAGGAGCCGGGTTTCGCCAGACTAATGGAGAAGCACGACGCGGCGATCGCCTGGGTCGAGGACGCCAAGGTGCCGCTGATCGAGACCGTGACGACCGATTTCGTCTACGCACGGCTGCGCCAATGCTCCGAGGACGAACCGACCGGCTACTCGCCCGACGCGCTCGACCGGATCGCCGAACGCTTCCAGGCGCACGCCAAGGCCGGCCGCGACTGCTTTGTCTATTTCATCAACGGCGCCAAAGTCCGCGCCCCGCACGCGGCAATGGCGCTGATCGAGCGGCTCTCTATCGGGTGATGTTTTCGGAGCTAACAGCCGTGTTTCAATGGATGTTTCTGATCTTGATATCGATCGGTCGCGCGACTTCCGTAGGCATTCTCCGCAGGCAATTCGGTCTTGAGCTCAAAAAAGGTTAGTTGGCACGGCCGGTCTATTACCGGTGTCAATTCGATACGAAGCGGGCCATGGTTCATGATTTCTAATACAATTGGCCCGCTCCATCCGGGCTGAATCCACGGAGCGGTCTGGTGCATGCTTAGACCGACCCGCGCATATGTGCTTCGCCCTTCCACAAGAGCGATCATGTTTTTCGGAACCTTAATGCTCTCATAGGTCATCGCTAGGACGAACTTGCCGGGCTCTAACACGAACCGTTCTCGATCGCCGAGCGCATCTTTGAGCTTCAGCTCTTTTGTAGCCCAAAGGCCGGATTTTCCTAAGGCCACCAGACCATCCGCAACCGAAAGCGTCAGCGAGCCGGCTTCGGATATTCGTGTGAAGCTAAACCCAAGCCGCAGATCGACTGACGCCTCTCCCCACTGCTTTTCTTCGAGGGGTGGATCAAACGCGATCTCACCAGCTTCTACTGCTGCCCTTAAATTCACCTGCGAAAGGATCATGTCGTCCTCGTTTAGGCATGGGCGGTACTCACGTGCGAGTCCGCCCAAGTCCTATTCAGGTAGGCTAAACCATTTGTTGTAAAAAATGATCCCTCTACTACTACAGTAACCGTCTCCGGTGAAACCTCCTTTACGATCGCGCTTACGTATCCCTCGCCATCGTTGAGTTTCCGCACATTTTCGGCACGCACAAAGCCGGAAACCGGCCCGTCGGCAGTTTGAAATGTTACAAGCGATTCGGTTGGGAAAGGTCCCGCCTGTATCTCGCACCGGATTAGCACGGATTGATTCGGGGTATAACGAGCCATCGTCTGTTTGTCTCCTGGGGAACGTAATAGGAACTTGAAGAGCGTTTATGGCCGAATCATGTTCGTCTTTGCAAATAGACGGTGTCAAATGGCTGCGAAAAAAGATGCAAAAATTGCACATCGTCCGATAGATACGTCGCCATTACACCGACACCTGCGCGGGAAGCTGGGCGCAAAAAACCGAACCGTTCCTTGCATGTTCTCATTCGTCAGTTTTCTCGCACGGTAGGTTCTCATTCCGCCGCTTCGGCGCGCTTGCTCGGTTTCGGCCAGCGCACGGCGACGAGGGGGAGCACCTCGTCGATCAGGCGGCGGGTTTGCGCCATGATATCGTCGTCGCCTTTGGCGGCGGGGCGCAGGATGAATTTGGAGACCCCCGCTTCGACGAACTCGGCGATCTTGCCGACGATCGCCTGCGCGTCGCCGATCGCGAAATAATCGGCCGGATCGCGGCCGGTGCGCTTGCGATAGGCGTCGAACAGCGGCTTCAGCCCTGGCTCGTCGGCCGTGCCGAAGCGGAACGGGATGCCGGCGCCGTAATGATCGTCGTCGATCGCGCGGCCTTCGTCGGCGGCGGCCTTGCGGATCGCGGCGACCACGGTTTTCGCCTGCTCGGGCGTCTCGGGGCCGGCCTGCCAGCCGGTGCCGAACTTGGCGGTGCGCCGGATCGCCGCCTCGGACGAGCCGCCGATCCACATCGGCAGGTCGGGCTGCACTGGCTTCGGCAGGCATTGCGCGCCCGAGAGATGATAGTGGACGCCCTCGAAATCGACCTTGTCCTCGCTCCACAGGCGGCGGATCACCTCGAGCCCTTCGTCGGTCTTGCGGCCGCGTGTCTTGGTGTCGAGGTTGAGCGTCGTCCACTCGGGCCCGAGCGGGCTGCCGATGCCGAAAGCCGGCAAGAGTCGCCCGTCGGAGAGGAAATCGATCGTCGCGCATTGCCGCGCCACCAGCACCGCGTCGCGCATCGCCAGCGACAGCACGTTGACCCCGAACTTGAGCCGCCGCGTGCGCCCGGCGAGCGCCGCCATCACGCTCATGCATTCGAGAAACGGCGTCGGGCTGACCAGCCGGTCGGTCTGCCACAAGGAATCGACGCCGCCCGCCTCCAGCATGTCGACCCAGCGCCAATAGGCCGACGCCCCGGAAAACGGGAACTCCATGATGCCCATGCCTACGGCGACCTTGTTCGGCATGCGATGCCTCCTTGCCCGAGGGCCGCACTATGGCGCGATCCCAGCCGAAGGCAAAGGCGGGCGGCTACTCGCGCTCGTAAGTGCCGATCAGCATGCCTTTGGCGAGGGCATAAGCGCGCACCGCGTCGACCAGTTCGGTGCGGCCGGGCGCCAGGGTCTCGAAGGCCGGCTGCGCCGACAGCGCAAACACCTGGATCGCATAACGGTGCGGGCCATGCCCCGGCGGCGGGTCGGGCGGCAAATAGCCAAGCCGCAGAAGGGAATTCACCCCCATCGGCGGCGTCAGCCCGGGCTCCTGCGCGAGCGGCATCGCGCCCTCGTCGAGACTGCCGTCGACGCCTTCCAGGTTCCACACGATCGCGTGCACCAGCGGGTTCGGCGTCGGGCTGTCGGCATCCTCGATCAACAGCATCGCGCCCCTCGCCGCCTCCGGCACGCCCTTCCATTCGAGCGGGGGCGACAGGCCCTCGCCGTCCTTGGTGCAGCGGACGGGTAGGCTGTCGCCGTCGGCGAAGGCGGAACTGCGCACGGCGATGCTATCCACAATTTCGGCGAGCGCATCGTCGTGGAAGACGAGATTTTCCAACCCGGCGCGGACGCCGCTCAACGCGCGGCCGAGCCCGGCGGGCAAGTTTTCAAGCATGACGATTTCCTATGACGATGGCTGCCACAACCAACACCCACGGTTGATGGAACGATCCGGGCGAACGATCCGGGCCGACGACCCCGCGATCGGTACTTGATCCCGCCGCGGCGCTATGGCCCGATTGCTGCGGGCGACAAGGAGACGAGCGATGCGGGTCTTCACCACGGTGCCCCAAGGCAATCTCCGCGAAGTGCCGGCGGCGGCGCGGGCCGCCGAGGCGGAGGGGCATGACGGCATCGTCACGATGGAAAACCAGCACGAGCCGTTCCTCGCGCTGGCGATTGCCGGCGCGGCGACCGAGACGATCGAACTGCACACCTCGGTGGCGATTGCCTTCGCCCGCACGCCGATGGCGGTGGCAGAGGTCGGCTGGGACCTCGCCGGATCGACCGGCGGGCGGTTTGTCGTCGGGCTCGGCTCGCAGGTGCGGGCGCATAACGAGCGCCGCTTCTCGGTCGCCTGGACGCCGCCGGCGCCGCGCATGCGCGAATACGTCCAGGTGCTGCGGGCGATCTGGCGCTGCTGGGCGACCGGCGAAAAGCCGGCCTATGAGGGCCAGCATTATCGCTTCACCTTGATGACGCCGAATTTCACCCCGCCGAAGATTTCCTGCCCGCCGCCGGCGATCACCATCGCCGCGGTCGGCCCGGCGATGCTCAAGGTCGCCGCCGAGGAATGCGACGGGGTCAAGCTGCACGGTTTCTGCACCCGCAAATACCTGACCGACGAGATCATGCCGCGCATCGAGGCGGGGCTCGCCAAGGCCGGGCGTACCCGCGCGCAATACGAGATCGCCGGCGGCGGTTTTCTCGCCACCGGCCCCGACGACGCCGCGGTCGCCGAGCGCTTCGAATGGGTGCGCCAGCGCGTCGCGTTCTACGGCTCGACGCCGGCCTATTACCCGGTGCTCGCGGTGCACGGGCTGGAGGATCTGGGGCTGAAACTGAACGCCATGGTGCGCGAAGGCAAATGGAGCGAGATGGCGAAGGAGGTGCCCGACGACGTCGCGCAGCTCTTCGCCGCGGTCGGCCGCCACGACCAGATCGTCGGCGCGATTGCCGATCGCTTCAGCGGGCTCGCCGACGCGCTCACCTTGCGCGCCGACGGGGTCGGCGGGATGCCGCCCGATCTCGTGCAGGACATCCGCCGCATCCCGTACCACTATGCCGGATTGCCGCACTGAGGGGAGAGAACGCCATGCCCGACAAGATCCGCCTAGGCCTGATCGGCGCCAGCGTCGGCGGCACATGGTCGTCGCGCTCGCATTTGCCGGCGGTGCGGGCGAGTGCCGAGATCGAGTTGACCGCCGTGTGCACGACGCGCGCCGAGAGCGCCGAGGCGGCGCGCCAGGCCTATGGCGCCCGGCTCGCCTTTGACGACTACCGCAAGATGGTTGCCTCGCCCGAGATCGACGCGGTCGCCGTCGTCGTGCGCGTGCCGTCGCATTACGGCCCGACCAAAGCGGCGCTGGAGGCCGGCAAGCACGTCTATTGCGAATGGCCGCTTGGCAAGACGACCGAAGAGGCGGTCGAGCTGACGGCGCTCGCCAAAAAGAACGGCCTCACCACCGCGATCGGTCTGCAAGCGCGCGCCAACCCGGCGCTGATCCATATGCGCGATCTGGTCGCCGCCGGCTATGTCGGCGAGATGCTGGCGGTTTCCGTCACGCTGATGCGCGAGGGCGTGCTGACCCGCCCGTCGCACCGCACCTGGCAGCGCGACGTGACGCTCGGCGCCAACACGCTGACCATCGCCAACGGCCATGTGCTCGACGCGATGCGCTTTGTGACCGGCGATTTCGCGCGACTGTCGGCGGTCGTGACGACCCAGGCCAAGCAATGGCTCGACACCGGCAGCAATACCTGGCTCGACGTCACCTCGCCCGACAACATCCTGACGAGCGGCGTGCTTAAAAGCGGTGCCGTCGTCTCCAGCCATGTCGCCGCGATCCCCTATGCCGGCAGCGGCTTCCGCATGGAAATCTACGGCCGCGACGGCACGCTGGCCGTGGCCGGCGAGGACTCGCCGCAACTCAACGACGTGACTTTGACGGGCGCGCAGCGCGGCAACGCGCTGGCGCCGATCACCGTGCCGCGCGAGCTGACCGTCGCTTCGGCCGCCACCCCGGCGGGCGAAGCGTTCCACGTCGGCCAGATGTACACGGCCTTCGCCCGCGCGATTGGCGGCGGCAAGGCAGACCAGCCGAATTTCGAGACCGCGGTGGAGATGCACCGGCTCGTCGACGCGATCCGGCAAGCGTCGGATACCGGCCGCGCCGTGGAGATGGCAAAATGACCTATCCAACGCACCTCATCCCGACCACCGTCGTCGGCTCCTACCCGCAGCCCGAGTGGCTGATCGATCGCGCGGCGCTGGAAAAGCACGGCGTGCCGCGCGTTCATGCGCACGAGATCTGGCGCGTTCCGCAAGAGCGCCTCAAGGAGGCGCAGGACGACGCGACCGTTCTCGCCATTAGCGAGATGGAGCGCCTCGGCATCGACATCGTTTCCGACGGCGAGATGCGGCGCGAAAGCTATTCCAATTATTTCTCGCTGGCGCTCGATGGCATCGACGCCGATCAGGTCGGCTCGGTGGTCGGCGCCAATCGGCGGGCGACCCCGGTGGCGCGCGTTGTCGGCAAAATCCGCCGCAAGGGCAAGGTCGAGGTCGACGACGCGGCGTTTCTGGTGAACCACGCGACCCGCGCCACCAAGATCACCCTGCCCGGCCCGTTCACCATGTCGCAGCAGGTGCAGAACGAGTTCTATAAGGACGAGGCCGAGCTCGCGATGGACTATGCCGACGCGGTCAACGCCGAACTCAAGGAGCTGAAGGCCGCCGGGGTCGATGTCGTGCAATTGGACGAGCCGTGGGTGCGCGCCGCGCCCGACAAGGCCGCGCAATATGGGGTCACGGCGATCAACCGGGCACTGCAAGGAATTGAGGGGCCGACCGTCGTGCATATTTGCCTCGGCTATGGCCATCTCGTGCACAACAAGCCGAGTGGTTACGCGTTTCTGCCACAGCTCGCCGACTCGCTGGCGAGCCAAGTCTCGCTGGAAGCCGCGCAGCCGCAACTCGACCTCGGCGTACTCAAGGAGCTGTCGAACAAGACGATCCTCCTCGGCGTGCTCGATCTCGGCATCCCGGAAGTGGAGACCGCCGACCAGGTCGCGGCGCGGTTGCGCGCCGGGCTCGCGCATGTAGCGGCCAAGCGGCTCGTCGCCGCGCCCGATTGCGGGATGAAATATCTGCCGCGGGCGCGCGCCGCCGCCAAGCTCAAGGCCATGGTCGAAGGCGCAGCGATCGTCCGCCGCGAGCTGACCGGGTGAGCCGGGCGGCTCGCCTCGTCCTCATCTTTACCTCGCTGGCCCCATATTTGTTGGTAGGGGCGCCGGCGCGGGCCGACAGCGTCGATATTCTTCTCGTGCTCGCCGCCGACGTGTCGCGCAGTATCGACAATGGCGAGTTCGAGCTGCAGCGTAAGGGCTACGCCGCGGCGCTCGCCGACCCGCGCGTCCTGAAAGCCATCGCCAGCGGCCCGCACCTGGCCATCGATTTGACATATGTCGAATGGTCAGATGCGCCGGAGCAGCAGATCGTCGTCGACTGGACGCGGATCGGCAATGGCGAGGATGCCGCCGCGGTCGCCGCGACGATCCTCAAGGCGCCGCGCTCCTTTGCCAGCCGCACCGCGATCGGCAGCGCGATCGATTTTTCGCTGCAGCGCCTCACCGCCGCGAAGGACGGCGCCGACAAGCGGATCATCGATGTCTCGGGCGACGGAACGAACAATTCGGGCCCGCCAGTGAGCGAGGCCCGCAATCGGGCCGCCGCCGCGGGCGTCACGATCAATGGCCTTGCGATCATCAACACGCAGGCCGGACCGGGCTTCATCATGCACACCCAGCCGCCGGGCGGCCTGCCGGAATACTACCGGCAGAACGTCATTGGCGGATCGGGCGCGTTCTTGTTGCAAGTCGAGAATTTCGACACGTTCGCCGAGGCGTTGGCGCGGAAGCTGGTGAGCGAAATCGCCGCTCTACCCAATAGCGGCGGCAGCCCAATTCTGGCGGAACGGCACTGAAAGACGGAACGCCACCAAATTGACTGGCGGGCTTTCCCTCAGGCGTCGATCTCGGCGAACTGCGTTGGGCCTTCGAGGCGCGCGGCCTCGGCTTCGAGATCCTCGGCGGTGCGGATGCGTGCGTCCCAGATCGCCGGGTTGCCGGTCCGCTCGGCATATTCCCGATACCACGACGCCAGTTCGCGCAATCGTTCAGGTTGATGAGCCAAAATCCCCTCCACCGCGATATCCCCGCGACGAGGCTCGGTGAAAGTGGTTAATTTGGCGTGAAGCGACGAGATGCGGCTCAGATCATCCGCCCTTGCGCGTCGAACGCGATCGACACGCCCATAAGCTTGTCGACCATGCTTCCGTCCGCGGCGAGCGGCACCATGAGGCTCTCGGCGGCCTTGACCTCGGGCACGCAGGGCCAGCGCGGCACGCCGCGCCGCCAGCTCGGGCGGCCGCATTCCGCCGCGATACGGAAGCGATGGCCGCTGCTTTGATCGCCGATGCTCTCCGGATACACCTCATCGAGCCATCGTCCAGTAACTTCCTGGCCGATCGAGCGCACCACGGCGCTGCCGCACAAGCGGAGGCGATAGCGCAACGGGTTGCGGTGGACATCGAGCAGCCACAGTCGCGGCAGCCACGCGACCATCTCTTCCGGCGCGACGTGCTGGCGTCCGGGCAAGGCGCTCGGCGGCGCGACCGACAACCAATAATCGTAGAATTGTCGTACGAGCGAGTGCCAGGCGGTGCGGTCATCAGGGATGCGATAATCGGTCCACTCGCCGTAATCGCTCCGCGTGGCGCACATGTCGGCCACGTCGTTAAATTGTATATCAATTTCCTTATACGCCATATCGTTGCGAGTTTGCACCCGTGTTTATTGGCAAATCCTTACCCATTGGCGGCATGCTTGGCATTAACCGTACGGGCGTGCACCCTGTCGCCGACAGGAGAATTTGCCATGGCGAATGATGTTGCGATCACCGCTACCCATGAGGTCGAAATCCGCGACCTCGAATACCGCCGCGGCGATGACGGGCCGCTGCTGGCGCGGCTCTATAAGCCCAAGGGAAACGGTCCGTTTCCGGCGTTGATCGAGGTACACGGCGGCGCCTGGGCATCAGGTGACCGGCTCAACAACGCGCCGCTCGACGAGGCGCTCGCCAAGAATGGCATCGTCGTGCTGGCGGTCGATTTCCGCATGCCGCCCAAGCACCGCTACCCGGCCTCGATCGCCGACATTCATTACGCGACGCGTTGGCTCAAAGCGCATGCCGGCGAGTTCGGCAGCCGCGCCGAGCTGGTCGGCGGGCTCGGCACGTCGAGCGGCGCACACCAACTTTTATTGAGTGCGCTGAAGCCGAGTGACAAGCGCTACGCCGCGCTGCCTCTAGCCGAAGCGCCCGGCGTCGATGCCGGCCTGCCGTATCTGGTGTTGTGCTGGCCGATCTCCGACCCGCTGGCCCGCTATCGCATGGTCAAGGAGAAGGGTAATACGCGGCTCGTCGAATCGCACGACGCGTACTGGAATTCCGAAGCCGAAATGGGCGAGGGCAACCCGCAGCGCATCGTCGAGGCGGGCGAAGCCGCAAAACTGCCGCCGGCGATCCTGCTGCAGGGCACCGGCGACGACAACGTCACCCCCGACATGGCCGACAAGTTCACCGCCGCCTGGCGCGCCAAAGGCGGCGCGCTCGAGCTGCACAAATTCGACGGTCAGCCGCATACGTTCGTGATGCGCGACCCGACCTCCGCGGCGTCGCTGCGCGCCTGCGAACTGGCGCGCGATTTCGTGAAGCGCCAGGCGACGATTTAGCGCGGCGCCATCCGGTTCGCGGCGACAGCGCCGTCCTTCATCACGAGCGCGATGTTCTTCGCGTCGCACAGCACGGAGATATCGGCGAGCGGGTCGCCGTTGACCACGACGAGGTCTGCAAGCTTGCCTTTTTCGACCGTGCCGAGTTCGGCTTTCTTGCCGCAACACTCGGCGGCCCACGAGGTGCCGGCCTGGATCGCCTGCACCGGCGTCAGGCCCGCATCGACCAGGCAGCGCAGTTCGCCGGCATTGGCCGGGTGACCATGACCGCCGGCATCGGTGCCGGCGACAACCTTCACCCCGGCCGCCAGCGCCTTTTTGATCGCCACGACATGGTGCTCATAGAGGTGGTGCGCCCGCTCGCGGACATGCGGCTGCGGCGATTTGCGGTGGTATTCGTACACCAGCAACGTCGGCACGAAAACGATGTCGCGCTTCGCCATCAGATCGAGATGCCGCGGGTCCTCGTCGAGATAGCAGCCGTGCTCGATCGAATCGACGCCGGCCTCGATCGCGATATCGAGCCCGCGCCCGCCCAGCGCGTGGCACATCACCCGGCGGTCGAGCGCGTGCGCCTCGTCGACCAGCGCCTGCATCTCGTCGAGGTTGAAGGCGCTGTCGCGCGGCCCGTGGCCGGGGCGCGAGCTGGCGCCGCCGGTCGTCGCGCATTTGATGACATCGGCCCCGGCGCGCACCATCTTGCGCACCACCGGGCGAACATCGGCGAGGGTCTCGGCGACGCCGCTCGGCAAAAGCGGATCGCCCGGCACGCAGCAGCAATCGCCCGAAGGCGCCATGCGGTCGCCGATCCCGCCGATCGGCGAGATGATCGAGATCGAGATCAAGAGGCGCGGGCCGACCGTCAGCCCTTCGTCGATCGCCCGCTTGAAGCCGGCGTCGAGCCCGCCGGCGTCGCGGATCAGCGTGTAGCCGGCCTCCAGTGTCTGGCGCAGTACCGCGGCGGTGCGCAGGTGGCGGGTGCTTTCCGGTTCGTCGATGCCCCAGCGATGCGCCAGGTCGTAGCGATGGTTGGCCATATGGTCGTGGCAGTCGATAAGGCCGGGCAGCACGGTCATCCCGGCGCAGTTCACGATTTCGGCATCGGCTGGGAAATCGGAAGCATTGGCCGTGGTGACTTCGTTGATCTTGTTGTCGGCGATAACAATCGTCGCGTTCTGGCGCGAAGCCGCGCCGGTGCCGTCGATCAGCCGCGCGTTTTTGAGGACTTTCATCGCTTCTCTCCGATCGCCATGTGCCTCGACAAGGAGGATGGTGACATGAAATCGGCTCTTTCGGTACGGCGAGCGATCGGGTCGGCGTTCGTGCTGTGCCTGGTTGCGCTCGCCGGCTCGAACTCTCGCCGCGACCCCCAACCAGGCGCCGCCGGTCCCGCCCGGTCATGCCCGCGTCTGGTTCCTGCGCCAGCTGCTGCCCGGAACGATCATGACCCCGCCGACGGTTTACGTGAACGGCGCGCCGATCGCGCGCAGCGCGCAAGGGACGGCGTTCTACCGCGACTTCACGCCGGGGCAGTACGCCTTCACGGTGGAGAACTGCCTGCGGCAAACCAATAATACCGGGCAAACCATGACACTGCAGCCCAACACGCAATACGCGATCGAGGTGCAGCAGGACGACAACGCGGCCTGGGACTGCTATCCGGCGCAGGTTTCCTACCTGCGGCAGATCCCGCCGCAGCAGGTGCCGTACTACTTCGCCCCGCTCACCTTTATGGGCGCGATGTAGCCCTGCCTTACAGCGCCGGCCGGCGGCTGCGCCACGGGGTCGCGCGCTCATACGCATCGGCGGCGCGCAGCACGGTCGCGTCGTCGAAGCGGCGGCCGACGATCTGGAACGACAGCGGCAGTCCCGCCTCGGTAAAGCCGCAGCACACCGACATCGCCGGGGTTCCGGTGACGTTGAACGGCATGGTCAGCGACGGGCGCTCCATGATCGCGAATTTCGGCACCTCGTCGATCTTTGGCGCCTCGCTCGGCGCGGCGGCGGTCATCACCAGGTCGAGCCCGGCCATCGCTCGGTCTAGCTCGTCAACCATCTCGCGCCGGCGTCGTGTCGCGTGCACGTAGTCCGCCGCCGTCCACAGCCCGGCCAAGGCCATTCGGTCGCGGAAAATTTCGCCGAAATCGGTGAAGCGGGCGCGCAGATTGACCTCGTGGATCGCATAGGCCTCCGCCATCATGATGAGGATGCCGGGGGCCGCCCATTCGGCGAGCGGCGAGACGGTGATCTCGCGCACCGAGGCGCCCATTTCCGCGAAGGTCTTTGCCGCGGCGTCGATCGCGTCGCGGGTCGCCGCGTTTGCCTCATTGTCGGTCGTGTAGAAGTGGCGGATGAGGCCAATGCGCAGCCCGTGAACATCGCCGGTCAACGCCGCGCGATAATCCGGGATCGGCCGGTCGGCGCTCGCCGGATCGTTCGGATCGTGCCCGGCCATCACCTGCAGCATGATCGCGCAATCCTCGGCGGTCCACGCCATCGGCCCCGCGTGGTCGAGCGAGAAAGCAAGCGGCAGGATGCCGGCGCGGCTGCACAGGCCATAGGTCGGCTTGATCCCCGCGAGCCCGCAATAGGCAGCCGGCCCGCGAATCGAGCCGCCAGTATCGCTGCCGGTGCCGCCGAGCACGAGTCCGGCCGGCACCGCGGCGCCAGTGCCGCTCGATGAGCCGCCGGTAAACCGCGTCGTGTCCCACGGGTTGCGCGCCGGCGGCCACGGCAGGTCGAAACTCGGGCCGCCAAAGGCGAATTCGTGCGTCGCCAGCTTGCCCAGGACAATGCCGCCGGCATCCTTGAGCCGCGCAACGGTGAAGGCATCGGCCGCCGGCACATGATCCTGCATGACCTTGGAGTGGCCGGTCGTCGGAATGCCCTGCGTCTCGTAAATGTCCTTGAGGCCAATCGGAATGCCGTGCAGCGGCCCCTTGTAGCGACCGGCTATGATCTCGCTCTCTGCAGTACGCGCCGCGGCATGCGCCTCGTCCGCCAGCACGCGGATGAAGCTGTGCAGCCGACCGTCGAGCTTTTCGATGCGGGCAAGCCGGCTTTCGGTCAGCTCGACCGGCGACAGTTCTTTCTTTTCGAGGAGCTTCGCCGCCTCGGCGATGGTGAGATAATCGGGGACCATCGCCCTACTCCCCCTGGGAATTGGGCGGGAACGCGGGCGTATGCGCCGGCTCGGCGCCGACCGGGCGCGGCTTTTTGACCAGCCGCGCCATCTCCGCATAGAGCGGCGCCGCCGCGAGGATTTCCGCCCGCTCCTTCTCCGGGACATTCAGCCCCAGCCGGGCCAGCGCCGCATCGAGTTCCTGTCGGGTCATGTCCCCTCCGCACAGCCTGCCAGCGGACTTTGCCTGTATCGCTCGGCGCGGTCAAACCGGGTGCGAGAGGCGCGCACCGTCCCACTAAATGATCGCAACTCGGCCCAGGAGCGAGTCCATTTCGAACGGCCGCAGGCGATTATGTTGCATCGCAATATTTTTTAAGATGAACCCGTTGTTTGAAACTCCGTTAATAATGCTGCGTCGCACAAAATCCTGAAGCTTCAGGCCGGGACGCGAACATCAAAGGTGATTTAATGCGTTTCCGCCTTGGTAGGTCACAGGCTGCGATATTTGAGGCCGCCCGATTGATGTCCAGCGGGCGGCCCGGCGCGGCGACGGCGATATTGCAGCGCTCGCTCGGCATAGCCTTGCCCGAAACGGCCGCCGAACGCACATCGGAGGCGCTGCAGAGCAAGTGGCGCGATTGGTTGGGCGCCGCGACGCCGCTTTCTCGTGCCGGCCCGCGGCCGCCGGTTCCCGAACCGCAAGAAGAGGGCCTAACGGGTCAATTCCTCAACCGCACCTATAGCAATGTCGCCGGCACGCGCCGCTACCGCCTCTATGTCCCCAACGGCTTCGACGGCGAACCGGCGCCCCTCCTCGTCATGCTGCATGGGTGCAAACAATCGCCGGAAGATTTCGCCGCCGGCACGCGCATGAATGCGCAAGCCGAAAAATCGACGTGGCTGGTGGCGTATCCTGAGCAGCCCGTGTCGGCGAACGGCTCGCGATGCTGGAATTGGTTTCGGCCGGAGGACCAGCGGCATGGCGAGGGCGAGCCGTCGATTGTCGCCGGCATCACCCGGCAGATCATGCACGACTTCGCGATCGATCCGGGGCGGGTATATGTCGCGGGGCTGTCCGCCGGCGGCGCGGCCGCGGCCGTCATGGGGTCGGTCTATCCCGACCTTTACGCCGCGGTCGGCATTCACTCCGGGCTCGCCCGCGGCGCTGCCCGAGATGTTCAGTCAGCCTTCACCGCGATGCGCAACGGCGCTCAGGCCGCGCCCCCCGACGGGTCCTCAATCATGCCGACCATCGTCTTCCACGGCGACCGGGACAGGACGGTCAACCCTCAGAATGTCGCGTTGATCCTCGCTCAGGCCGCCGCCGGTATCGAATTGGAGAAGCTGACCGCGCAAGGTCAGGTCCCCAACGGCCATGCCTATACGCGAACCCAGTATGTCGATCACGCGGGCTCCATCGTCCTCGAATCCTGGATCGTGCACGGCCAAGCGCATGCGTGGTCCGGAGGAAGCCGCGCGGGTTCCTATACCGATCCCCGCGGTCCCGACGCCACGGCGGAGATGTTCCGGTTTTTCCGCAACCACTCCCGGGCAGGCCTCAAATAGTCGCGGCCTCAGGGACAGCCGCCGGGTTCGCGTCGACGCGCTAGGGCATCGCCTTCTGCGCCTTGGCTTCCTTCAAGGGCGTGCCGGCCTCGGCGAGGTCGCGGAGGTAGTCGGCGGGGCGCCAGCGGTCGCCGAATTGCTGATGCCAGCTCGCGATCTGGTTATA
Organism: uncultured Alphaproteobacteria bacterium; assembly: GCA_963712835.1. GTDB lineage: Bacteria > Pseudomonadota > Alphaproteobacteria > ATCC43930 > CGMCC-115725 > DATARH01. Next base: position 545,804 of record CAVQJJ010000011.1, read on the forward strand.
GACCTCGCGCACCCCGATGGTGTCGGCCCAGTACATCAGGCCGCCGCGGTAACGCGGGAAGCCGAAGCCATGCAGCCACATCACGTCGACATCGCTGGCCCGGAGCGCGCAACCCTCTTCGAGAATCTTGCAAGCCTCGTTGACCGACGCGAAGAGGAGCCGCTTCAGGATCTCGTCGTCGGAAAACTCGCGTTGCGGGAAGCCGAATTCGGCCGCGGTGTCCTTGATGATCTTGTGGACCTCGGGGTCGATTTGCGGGGTGCGGTCGCCGGGTTCGTAGCGATACCAGCCGGCATTGGTCTTGAGCCCCAGCCGTCCGGCCTCGACGATGCGGTCGGAGATCGGGGATTTGCGGTAGTTCGGGATCTGCGCGGCGCGGCGCTTCCGGGTGTCGTAGCCGATATCGAGCCCGGAAATGTCGGACACCACAAACGGGCCGACCGGATAGCCGTAATCGACCATGACCTTGTCGATCTGCTCGGGTAGCGCGCCTTCCTCGACGAGGATGCTCATCTCCATGCTGAACGGCGCGCGGCTGCGGTTGGCGAGGAACCCGTCGCCATTGCCGGCGAGGGCGGAGACCTTGCCGATCTTGCGGCCGAGCGCCATCGCGGTCGCAAGCACGTCGTTGGCCGATTTGGTGCCTTTGACGACCTCGAACAGCTTCATGACGTTGGCCGGGGCGAAGAAATGCGTGCCGGCGACATCCTGCGGCCGCTTGGTCGCGTTGGCCATGATGTCGATATCGATGCCCGACGTGTTGGAATAGAGCAGCGCGCCCTGGGGCATCACCGCGTCGAGCTTTTTCCACACGTCGGTTTTCACGTCGATCTGCTCGAACACGGCCTCGATCACGACGTCGCAATCCTTGAGGTCGTCTATGCTCGGCACCGGGTGGATGCGGGCGAAGCGGCGCTCGTATTCGTCCTGCGCGAGGCTGCCGCGTTTGACGCTGGTTTCGTAATTGCCCTTGATCCGTGCCATGCCGCGTTCGAGCGCCTCTTGCGTCGCGTCGGTGATCTTCACGTCGTAGCCATTGTCAGCGAACGACATCGCGATGCCGCCGCCCATCGTGCCGGCGCCGACGACCGCCGGGTGGTCGGTCGGGCGCTGCTTGGTGTCGGCCGGGATGAACGGTATCTTCGATGCCTCGCGCTCGGCGAAAAAGGCATAACGCAGCGCCTTCGCCTCCTCGGAGCCGACCTGCTCGTCGAAGAGCTTGCGTTCGAGCTTGCAGCCCTCGTCGAACGGCATCGTGCACGCCGCCTCGACCGCCTCGATGCAGGCATAGGGCGCGCGCTGGTTGCGGGCGCGGCGGGCGATCGACTTGCGCGTGCCGTCGAACAGGGCCGGCGTGCCCTCGGCGAGCTTTTCGTCATGGTTGCGGATGACCGGCAGCGGCGTCTTCCCGGCGATCTTGCGGGCGAAGGCCACGGCCGCGTCCTTGAGCCCGCCCTCCGGCACGATCTCGTCGATGACGCCGAGTTTCGCCGCCTCCTCGGCCGGAACGTGCCGGCCCGAGGTGATCATCTCGAGTGCCGCCTTCGGGCCGATCAGGCGCGGCAGGCGTTGCGTGCCGCCGGCGCCGGGGAGGATGCCGATCAGCACCTCGGGCAGGCCGACCTTGGCGCTCGGCACCGCGACGCGGTAGTGGCAGGCGAGCGCGGTTTCGAGGCCGCCGCCGAGCGCATAGCCGTGGATCGCCGCGACCACCGGCTTTGGGCTCTGGTCCATCACGTCGTAATGCCGGCGGGTCGGCGGCGGCGCGACATTGGCCTTGCCGAATTGGCGGATATCCGCGCCGGCGATAAAGCTGCGTCCGGCACCGATCAGCACCATCGCCTTGACCGACGGATCGGCATTGCCCTTGTCGAGCGCATCGACGATGCCCTGCGGCACCCCCGGCGACAGCGCGTTCACCGGCGGGTTGTCGACGGTGATGATCCCGATCTCGCCGTCTTTTTCAAACCGGACCAGGGGGGTATCGGGCATGTTGCTCTCCGTTGAATGCAGTTTTTCGACGCGGAGGACGCGGAGGGTGGTTCAGCGCGCGGAGCGCGCAATATAGTCCCTCAGCGTCCTCCGCGTCGAAATAGTGGTTTTCACAGCGTCGCCTCGGTGCCGAGGATGACGGTGCTCTGCGACGACAGCACGCCGCCATTGCCGTGGGCGATGGCGGTTTCGGCGCCGTTCACCTGACGGTCGCCGCATTCGCCGCGGAGCTGGCGCACCGCCTCGATCAACAGGAAGAGGCCGTACATGCCGGGGTGGCAATAGCTGAGACCCCCGCCATTGGTGTTGACCGGGAGCGCGCCGCCAGGGGCGATGCGGCCGCCGGAGACGAAGGCGCCGCCTTCGCCCTTCTTGCAGAAGCCAAGGTCTTCGAGGAAGAGAATCGTGTTGATCGTGAACGCGTCGTAGAGCTCGAGGACGTCGATGTCCTTGGGCGCCAAGCCCGCCATCGCATAGGCCTGGCTCCCGCTTTCGAGGGCGCCGGTGACGGTCAGGTCGGGCATCGACGAGATGTTGGCGTGGGTGATGCACTGGCCCTGGCCGAGCACGTAGACCGGCTTCTTCTTGAGGGACTTGGCGCGCGCGGGGCTCACCATTACGATCGCGCCGCCGCCGTCGGTGACGAGGCAGATGTCGCGCACCGTGAACGGGTAGCTGACCATTCGCGCCGCCAGGACTTCCTCGACGGTCAGCGGTTTCTTTTCCCAGGCCACGGGGTTCTTGAGCGCCCATTGCCGCGCCGCGACCGCGACTTCGGCCATCTGCTCTCGTGTCGTGCCGAACTCGTGCATGTGGCGAGAGGCGGCGAGCGCGTAGGCGGTCGAGGGCAGGAACGGGCGATACGGGCGTCTCGTAGGGGTTGATCTCGCGCACGCTGGCGTTCTGCCGGCCGATGCTGCGCTGGGTCGAGCCGTAGGCGATGACACAAACCTCACACAGCCCCAACTGCAGCGCCGCCATCGCGTGCTGGATGTGGAACATGAAGGACGAGCCGCCGATGATCGTCCCGTCGATATAGGCGGGCGAGATGCCGAGATATTCGGCAAGGTTCAGGGGCGAAGTGCGGCTCTGCGTGCACGAGCTGACCAGCCCGTCGACATCCTTGAGACCCAGCCCGCAATCGTCGAGCGCGCGGGTGATGCCTTGCGCCATCAGGTCGATGACGTTGAACCCCGGCGCGACCTGGCCGATATCGCTTTCCGCCGCGCCGACGATCGCCGCGCCACCGCGCTTCAGCTCGCTCATGCGGCGCCTCCCGCGGGTACGAAGACTGGATAGGCGGGCTGCTCGCCCTCGGCAGGATGGACGCGGAACTTGACCCGCATGCCGATCTTCACCGCCAGCGGGTCGATCTCCTCGACCCGGCCCATCATGCGGAAGCCCTCGTCGCAATCGACCAGCACGATGTTGTGGCCGTCGCCCTTGAAGGAGTAGGTGACGGTCGTCGCATAGACGGTGCCGAGGCCCGAGGCGACGCGCCATTCCATCTCGGTGCTGCCAGAATAGGGGCTCACGACACGCGGGTAGAACACCGCACGGCTTACTTTATTGTCCCACTGATAGGCGAGCTGCCCCTTGTCGAGATACCCCTGATAGACCGCGAGCGGCGACTCCGCCATGTGCTCCCTCCCGCTGTTGCGGGCGCATAGTGGCGGGCGTCAGCAAATGCCTCAAGCGGCTTTGGCGGTCGCCCTAAGCCCGGCGCGGATGAGGTCGGCGGCTCTCTCGGCGATCATGATCGTCGCGGCGTTGGTGTTGCCGGAAATGACGGTCGGCATCACCGAGGCGTCGACGACGCGCAGCCCCTCCGTGCCGTGCACCCGAAGCTCGTTGTCGACGACCGACAGCGGCCCCGGCCCCATCATGCAGGTGCTGGTCTGGTGAAAGGTGGTGCTGCCGGTGTTCTTGACGTGCTCCAGCCAGTCCGCGTCGCTGTCCTTGTCGGCGCCGGGCCAGAATTCCTCGGTGGTGATGCGCTTCATGGTCGGCGTCTGAAAGATGCTGCGCGCGAGCCTGAGCCCAGCCACCATCGTGTCCTTGTCGTTCTGGGTCATCAGATAGTTGGGCTGCATCGCCGGCGGTACGGTCGGGTCAGGCGATTTGATGCGCAGCCAGCCGCGGCTTTCCGGCCGGCACGGAATGCAGACCAGCGAGCAAGCGGGGAACGGGTGCATCGGCTTTCCCGGCGCGTCGAGGCTGCCGGCGAGAAACTGGTACTGGCAGTCGGGCGAGGCGGAAGTCGATCGGGCGCGGGCAAAGAGGCCAATCGGCGCCGCGCCCATCATCAACGGCCCGCGACCGACCGTCAGGTATTGGAACCCGGCCCAGCCCTGGCGTACCCAGGAGCGCGAAATCTCGTTGATCGTGTTGGCTTTCTTGACCTTGTAGATGACCCGGCAGCCGATATGGTCCTGCAGGTTCTCGCCGACGCCCGGCAACTCGTGCACCACGTCGATGCCGAATTCCCGCAGCAGCGCCGCCGGGCCGACGCCCGATAGCTGCAAAAGCTGCGGCGATTGCAGCGAGCCGCCGGCGAGCAGCACCTCGCGCCGGGCGCGGGCGCGCTTGACCTGGCCGTCCTGGCGATATTCGAGGCCGATCGCGCGCTTGCCCTCGAAGATCACCCGCTGCGCCAACGCGCTGGTCTCGACCCGGAGATTTGGCCGCTTCATCGCCGGGCGCAAATAGGTGACGGCGGTGCTGGCGCGGCGGCGGCCACGCACGGTCAGCTGATAGGTGCCGACGCCTTCCTGCTCGGCGCCGTTGAAGTCGGGGTTGAATTTGTGCCCCGCCTCCTGGCAGGCGGCGATGAAGGCATCGTGCAACTCGTGCGCGGCGCGCATGTCGGTGACGGCGAGCGGGCCGTCAGTGCCGTGGAAATCGTCCTGGCCGCGCTCCTGGGTCTCGGCGCGGCGGAAATAGGGCAGCACGTCGTCATAGGCCCAGCCGGCATTGCCGAGCTGCCGCCAATGGTCGAAATCCTGTTTCTGCCCGCGGATGTAGATGAGGCCGTTGATCGACGACGAGCCGCCCAGCACCTTGCCGCGCGGCCATTGCATGCGCCGCCCGCCCAGCGCCTCCAGCGGCTCGGTCTCATAGACCCAGGTGATCGCGGGATTGAAGATGTTGCGGTAGAATCCGGCCGGGATGTGGATCCACGCGTTGGTGTCCCTGCCGCCGGCTTCGAGCAGGAGCACCTGGGTGCGCGGATCAGCAGTCAGGCGATTGGCCAGCACACACCCCGCCGAGCCGGCGCCGACGATGATGAAATCGGCTTCGTGATCGAAGTTCATGGATGTCTCATTCGTCATTGCGAGCGCAGCGAAGCAATCTCCCCCGCCTTGGCCCTCTACTGAGGGAGATTGCTTCGTCGCTAAGCTCCTCGCAACGACAACTAACTTCCGTGAAGCTCAGCGTCGCCGAGTGCTTCGAGCTCGACAAGCGAGATGCCCGGCACCGTGTCGCGCACGACAAAGGCCTTGTCGGTCACGTCGATAACCGCGAGGTCGGTGTAGACGCGCTTGACACAGGCGGTCGCGGTGAGCGGGTAGGAGCAGCGGCGAAGGATGCGCTTTTCGCCGTTCTTGGTGGTGTGTTCCATGACCACCCAGATGCGCTTGGCGCCGACCGCGAGGTCCATCGCGCCGCCGATCGCCGGCGCTCGGTCGTTCGCCGAGCGCGACCAGTTGGCGAGGTCGCCGTTCTCGGCGACCTGGAACCCGCCGAGCACGCAAAGATCGAGATGGCTGCCGCGCACCATCCCGAAACTGTCGGCGTGGTTCATGTAGCTCGCGCCGGTAACGAGCGTCACATGCTGGCGGCTGGCGTTGACCAGCCACGGGTTGAGATTTTCCAGGCTCGGCGCCGGGCCCATGCCGACAATGCCGTTTTCGGAATGCAGGATCACCTCGCGCCCGTCAGGGATGTAGTTGCCGACCAGCGTCGGGATGCCGATGCCGAGATTGACCGACCAGCCCTCGGGGATGTCTTGCGCGACGCGGGCAGCCAGTTCCTCGCGCGACCAGGGTTTCCAGTTCGCCATCGCCGCGCTCCCTAGTTAATAACCACGGGCGGGTCGCCCGACGGGATGTGGACGATGCGGTCGACATAGATGCCGGGCGTCACGATCGTCTCGGGCGTCAGTTCGCCCAGTTCGGCGATGTTCTGCGTCTGCACGATGGTGAGCTTGCCGGCCGCGGCGGCCACCGGGTTAAAATTTCGTCCGGCATCGCGATAGACGAGGTTGCCCCAGCGGTCGGCGCGCCACGCTTCGACCAACGCGACATCGCCGACGATCGCCTCTTCGAGAATGCATTCGCGGCCGTTGATCACCCGCGTCTCCTTGCCGCGCGCCAGCAACGTGCCGCCGCCGGTCGGCGTGAAGAAAGCCGGGATGCCGGCGCCGCCGGCGCGAATGCGCTCGGCGAGCGTGCCTTGCGGCACGATCTCCAGCTCGATGTCGCCACGTGCGTAGACCTCCTCGAACAGCACCGAGCCGCGGCTGCGCGCGAAGCTGCAAATGATCTTGCGCACCCGTCCCTCGCCGATCAGCCGCGCGACGCCCTCGCGCCCCCGTCCGGCGGTATTGTGCACGACGGTCAAGTCCTTCGCGCCCTGCTCGATCAGCCCGTCGACCAGCGCGCGCGGCTCGCCGACCTGCGCGAACCCGGCGACGATGACCGTCGAGCCGTCTTTGATGCCCGCCATCGCCTCGGCGACCGAGCGGACGAATTTGTCGATCATGTGCTTCCCGGCATTTCCCCGAGGACGATTTAAGCGGATGCGCCGATCAAGCGAAAGCCTCGCGGCGACGCGTTATAATCAACCCACACCGGCGAAGGCCGGTGCCCATCCTTCAACCGCTCGGGAAGCGGAATAATAGGTCCCGGTCTGCGCCGGGATGGTGAAACCAGGTGAAAATCCTCTCGGCAACACAAGAAGCCATTGCCCGCGCCGCCAGGTTGCTGCGCGCGGGACAGCTGGTCGCGTTCCCCACCGAGACGGTGTATGGGCTCGGCGGTGACGCGACGAGCGACGCCGCGGTCGCGGCGATCTTCGCGGCGAAAGGCCGGCCGCGCTTCAACCCGCTGATCGTTCATGTCCCTCACCTTACCGAGGCCGAGGGCATCGCCGTGTTCGACCAGCTGGCACGTGAGGCGGCGCGGCATTTCTGGCCGGGGCCGCTGACGTTGGTTCTGCGGCGACGCGACAACTGCGGCATCTCGCTCCTCGCCTCGGCCGGGCTAGACACGATCGCTGTGCGGGTGCCGGTGCATCCCGTCGCCCAGGCGCTGCTGCGCGAGACGGGGCGGCCGCTCGCCGCACCCTCGGCCAACCGCTCGGGCCGGGTCAGCCCAACGGTGGCGGCGCACGCGGCCGCGGAATTGGGCCAGGAGGTCGCGCTGATCCTCGATGGCGGAAACTGCGCGGTGGGGCTGGAGTCGACCGTGCTGGATTTGACGAGGGCGACGCCGACCCTATTGCGGCCAGGCGGCGTGACCGTCGAAGCGCTGGCCGAGGCGCTCGGCCCCATCGCCACCGGCGAAAGTAACTCTGACGCGCCGCGCTCGCCAGGTCAGCTCGCGAGCCACTACGCGCCGCGTCTGCCGCTGCGAATGAACGCGACCGCGCCACAGCCAGGGGAAGCGCTGCTCGCGTTCGGGCCGCACCCGCCGCCCGGTTTCGCCGAGACGCTCAACCTGTCGCCGGCCGGCGACCTCGCCGAGGCTGCCGCAAATTTGTTTGCGTTGCTGCGACGGCTCGACCGAGCGGAGTTCGCCCGCATTGCCGTGATGCCCATTCCCGAAAACGACCTCGGCCGGGCGATCAATGACAGGCTGCGACGGGCGGCCGCGCCACGGTCTTGATCTATTTCTCCATCAACGCCGCGGCACAGCCGAGAAATGCCGGCAGCTGGTGGGTCACCACATAGGTCGGGATCGCGGCGAGGTAATCGCGAAACCGGCCCTTTGCCATAAAGCGCTCGCGGAATTGCGACGCCGCGAAGCGCTCGCCGAGGCGGGGGACGATGCCGCCGCCGATATAAACCCCGCCTTTGGCTCCCAAGGTCAGCGCCAGGTTTCCGGCGACGGTGCCGAGCATCGCGCAGAACATCTCCGTCGTCTCGCGGCACAGTGCATCGTCACGGCCCGTCGCCTCGTCGGTGATTTGCGCGGCGGTGTATTGCCGCGCGGGCACGCCATCGACCTCGGCAAGCGCGTTGTAAAGGTTGACGAGTCCCGGCCCGGACAGCACCCGCTCGGCCGAGATATGGTCGAGGTGATGGCGCAGCGCGCGCAACACGGCGCCCTCGCGGTCGGTATAGGGCGCCATTGTCGCATGGCCGCCCTCACCCGCCAGCGGTATCCACTTCCTGCCAGCCGGGATCAAACCTGAGACCCCTAGCCCCGAGCCCGGACCAAGCACGCCAATGGGAAAGCCAGGCTGCGCGACGCCGCCGCCGATTACTGCCCTGTCGCCGTTTTTCAGATGTGGCAGGGCCAGCGCCTGGGCGGTGAAGTCATTGATCACCGCAAGCCGCTGAAATCCGAGGCGCTTTTGCAACGCCGAGATCGAGAAGACCCACGGATGATTCGTCATCCGCACCTCGTCGCTCGTGACCGGCGAGGCGATCGCGATGGCGCCACGGCGCGGCCGCGGCAAACCGTCTCGATCGGATAGATACGCATCGATCGCCTCGGCGATGCCGGGGTAATCCGAATCGGCCAGCACGCGCGAATGCAGCAGCGTGCCGTCCGGCAAAACGAGGCCAAATCGAGCGTTTGTGCCGCCGATATCGCCGACGAGCCAGGTTGTCGAGGCTTGCGAGCCGGTCATTGGAATTCGCGATCCTTCCATATCCTTGTGCGGCGCACAGTAACAGCGGCCGTCGTTTTGCACTGGTTTATCCACTGGAAAATGCTGGCTTCTGGGTAAGTTTTGATGACGGGGGTTGACATCGCCGCAGCGCACCTTAAATTGTGCAGTGCAGTATCGATCGTCGATGACGGTCCTGCTGCACGTCTTCTAGGCGTTTCCTCCCTGAACTCGGGCCGTGCTCCGCACGGCCCGTTTTTTTTTCGAACCGGCAGAACGTCGCCCGCCCGCTTCCGTGAATTTCGCCATTCAGCAGGTTTGTGCCAGATTCTGTGCCGTTTCACCAAGTTTCGCGATCAGTCCGGCCATCTCCTCGCTCAGTCGGGCAAAACCCGGCCGGCGATGATAGCTCCGCTCATCCATGTAGATCGCGCGGTTGATCTCGACCTGCAGGGCGTGGCGGCCACGGCGCGGCCGCCCGTAGTAATTGGTGGTGAAACCGCCGGCATAGGGGGCATTGAGCGCGACGACAAAACCGCACCCTGTCAAATAGCGCCGCGCGCTTTCGACGATCTGCGGCGCGCAGGCGGCGCCATGGCAATCGCCGAGCACAATGTCGGCGCTCTCCCGCCCAGCGCTGCCGTGCGCGCCCGACGGCATCGAGTGGCAATCGACCACGAGACACAATCCGAAATTGGCCGCAGTCTCCTCCACAAGCCGTCCCAATGCCGCGTGATAGGGCTGGTAAAGCGTCTCGATTCGCTCGCGCGCCTCGGCAAAGGACAATTTGCCACCGTAGATCTCCTCGCCGCTGGCAACGACGCGGGCAATCGTGCCAAGCCCCATCCGCACCCGCGGCGAACGCACATTGACGTAATCCGGCAGCGCGTCGGAGAACATCGCGGGGTCGAGTTCCCATGCCTCGCGGTTCACGTCAAGATAAGCGCGCGGAAACCGCGCGGAAAGTATCGGCGCCCCGAGATGCGGCGCATCCGCGAAAATCTCGTCAACGAAAGCGTCTTCCGAGCGACGCAACGTCAGCGGATCAAGTCGCGAGGCGGCGACGAACTCGCTCGGATAGTCCGAGCCGCTATGCGGCGAGGCGACGACCAGCGGCACAAGCTGATCCGCCGGCCGCCGCAGGTCGAGAGGCGGGACGATCGTGTTTACGGACAGATCGGAGCCATCCATAACCGCAGATTAGTGTGCGAAAACGTCGCTGTCAGCTTTTCGGCGAAACCGACGCTCGCCTTCCGCAGCGGGGACGGCCGTGTTAGATGCTGCGTGTGACGGTTCTTTACCGTAATCGGGCCTGGTCGCGGGAGTTTCTGGGACGATGGCGCGCATTCTTCTCGCCGAAGACGACGACCCGATGCGCTTGTTCCTGTCGCGCGGGCTGCAACGCGCCGGGCACATTGTCGATTCGTGCGGCGACGGGCTGGCGGCGCGCGCGCTGGCCAAGGGCGCCAATTTTGACCTTCTGCTCGCCGACGTGGTTATGCCGGGGCTCGACGGCATCGAGTTGGCGCGCGAAGTCGCGCAGTTCCAGCCCGGCATCCGCATCATGTTCATCACCGGCTTTGCCGCGGTGGCGATGCGCGAGCAGGACCTCATGTCGTCAAATCGTCCCAGGGTGCTGGCAAAACCATTCCACCTGCGCCATCTTATCGACGAGATCGAGGCGATGCTGCTGGAGTAGGCGTGCGGCGCGGTCATCTCTTCACCGCCTGGCTGGCAATCGTCGCGCTGCTGCTCGACGGGCTGCTGCCGACCGCGGTGTCGGCCGCCGCCGCGACAAGCGACGCAGGCCCTCGGCTTGCGCTGTGCAGCACGACAAACGGCAACACGCTTCCCGGACGGCCGCAGCCCAACTTGCCGCCGCGCCATTGCGCGCTCTGCGCGATCTGCGCCGGGAGCGCGCTTGGCCTTTTGCCCAGCCGCGAGGGCGGGCCGCTCGTGCCGGTTCTAGCCAACGTCGCGCACCTGCTTATCCCGCGCTCCATGAAAGCCCTCGCCCGGCGGTTCGCCTACGCCGCGCCGCAGCCGCGAGCTCCGCCCCGACCCGCCTCCTGAGACTAGTTACAAATACAAATCGTTTTCGGCTCGAGCCGGCACAACGTGCCGCGCGGCTCGATTTTCAGGAGGGACTATCATGCGTTCCCAACTGCTCGCGTTCGGCGCGGGCCTGATGCTGTTCTCCGTCGCCGCCCTGGCGCAAGGCGACGGCATCAAGATCACCGACGCCTGGGCGCGCGCCACACCCGGCGGCGCCCAGACCGCCGCGGCCTATGTAACGATCGAGTCATCGGCCGGAGACCGGCTGACTGGGGTCTCGACCCCGGTGGCGCAGAAGGCCGACATCCACGAGATGACAATGGATGGCAACGTCATGAAGATGCGCCCGGTCGACGGCATTGATCTGCCGGCCGGCAAGCCGGTGACGCTGAAGCCGGGCGGCTACCACATCATGCTGACCAGCCTCGCCAAGCCGCTGCAGCAAGGGCAGTCTTTTCCGCTGACCCTCGATTTCGCCAAGGCCGGCCCGCGCCAGGTCACGGTGAACGTCGAGAAGGTCGGTGCAATGGGCCCCGGCGCGAAAACGGATAGCGGCCCCAGCATGCCCGGCATGATCACGCCGATGCACCATTGACGGAGGGCGGCAATGGCTCGCTCATCGAAACCTGGCCCCGCCAAAACCGGCGGTGCACCGCCCTTCGTGGTGGTCGCGACAGCGTTCGCCGGCGTGCTGGTGCTGGTCGCCGGCGTGCTGATCGCGCTTGCCTTCCGCGATCAGACGCACGGCATCGCCGGCAGCCCGTTCGGCGCGGCGATCGGCGGCAAGTTCAGCCTTGTGGACCAGAACGACAAGCCGTTCAGTGACGCCAACCTCAAGGGCAAGTGGAACCTCGTGTTCTTCGGCTACACCCACTGCCCCGATGTCTGCCCGACCACGCTCAACGATCTGTCGCTGGCACTCGAGCAGCTCGGCGCCAAGGAAAAGGATGTCGGCATCGTCTTTATCAGCGTCGACCCCGATCGCGACACGCCGCCGGTGCTCAAATCCTATGTCGAGAGCTTCGGCGGGCCGATCAAAGGGCTGACCGGGACGCCGCAGGAGGTGGCGCAGGCGGCCAAGGACTACAAGGTCTATTACGCCAAGCACCCGCGCGCCGATGGCGGCTATGACATGGACCACAGCGCGCTCATCTACATCATGGACCCGGAAGGCCGTTTCACCGCCACCCTCACGCCGGACGAATCATCTGACGCGATGGCGGCGAGATTAAAGAAACTGTTGGGATAGACGTTCTTGACGCCCCAGCGGTGGATTCCTTCCACGAGCGGAACGAATCCCCCGCGAGGGCGATTCCAAGGTCTGATCTTTAAAAAATCAGGCCCATCTTAGAACCCCGGAGAAAGCCATGCGCTCGGCGCTCTTTTCGGCATCCGCCATCGCGGTTGCCCTTGCCTTACCAATTGCGGCTCAAGCGGCGCCTAACCCGTCCAGCGCCGCAGACGCCCCCAGCACCACGAGCCCCGCCACGACGGCCCCTAGTGCCACGACCACCCCCGACAGCAGCCCAAGCCCCAGCAAGATGAGCACCCACGGTCGGCTCGACCGCAACGTGATCCGCGCCGACCTCAAGAAGGCGGGGTTCACCAATATCCGGGTCATGCCGGTGGCGTTTGTCGCGCGCGCCACCGACAAGCAAGGGCACCCGGTGCTGATGGCCTTTCGGCCGCATTCGTTCGAGGCGGTAACCGAGCTTAAGTCGGCATCGAGCAGCCATTCCACCACCCAGAACAACGACAGGACCACCAAGTAGGCGCTTCGCCGGCACCTGCGGCGTCACGCGCCGCAGCGCTCGGCGCCGGCATCGGCGAATGCGGCGTCTCGCCTTCTTGGTAGTTCCGGCGCGGCACCTCATAATCGGCGCACTGTCTTTCGCTGAATTTAGGCCCGATGACCACGCTCTCCGACGAGATCGCGCGCCGGCGCACGTTCGCGATCATCTCGCATCCCGACGCCGGCAAGACGACGCTGACCGAAAAGCTGCTGCTGTTCGGCGGCGCGATCCAGCTTGCCGGCGAGGTGCGCGCCCGTGGCGAACGGCGTCGCACCCGGTCGGACTGGATGGCGATCGAGCGCGAGCGCGGCATCTCGGTGTCGTCGGCGGTGATGAGCTTTGAGCATGACGGGCTTGCCTTCAACCTGCTCGACACACCGGGCCACCAGGATTTCAGCGAGGACACCTATCGTACGCTGACCGCGGTCGACAGCGCGGTCATGGTGCTCGACGCGGCGCGCGGCATCGAGGAGCAAACCCGCAAGCTGTTCGAGGTCTGCCGGCTGCGCGACGTACCGATCATCACCTTCGTCAACAAGCTCGACCGCGAGGGCCGCGACCCGTTCGACCTCATCGATGAAATCGAGCAAACGCTGGCCCTCGACGTGACCCCGGCGAGCTGGCCGATCGGGATGGGCCGCGACTTCCTCGGCACCTACAATCTGTTCGCCGACACGCTGCTGCTGTTCGACCCGACGGCGCGCGATCGGCTGGTGGAGCCGATCCAGTGCAGTGGCCTCGACGACCCGCAATTGCCGCTTCATCTGCCGGAGGCGGCAATCTCGCGGCTGCGCGAGGAGGTCGAGATGGCGCGCGGCCTCTGCCCGCCCTTCGACCTGCAATCGTTTCGCGAAGGGCATCTGACGCCGATTTTTTTTGGCAGCGCGCTCAACAATTTCGGGGTGCGCGAATTGCTGCGCGGGGTGGCCGATTTGTCGCCGCCGCCGCGACCCCAACCCGCTATGGGACCAAACGGCCCGCACCCGATCATCCCGGAAAACGAGAACGTCGCGGGTTTCGTGTTCAAGGTGCAGGCGAACATCGACCCGCAACATCGCGACCGCGTCGCCTTTGTCAGATTGTGCTCCGGGCGTTTCTCGCGCGGGATGAAGCTGAAGAACGTCCGCACCGGGCGGCTGATGTCGGTGCAGAACCCGGTCTTCTTCCTCGCGCAAAACCGGGCGCTGGCCGAGGAAGCCTGGCCGGGCGACATCCTCGGCATTCCCAATCACGGTATCTTGCGGGTCGGCGATACGCTGACCGAGGGAGGGGAAATCCGCGTTACCGGCCTGCCCAGCTTCGCGCCGGAAATTTTGCGCCGCGTGCGCCTCGAGGACGCGATGCGCACCAAACATCTGCGCAACGCGCTCGAGCAGCTGGCGGATGAGGGCGTCACCCGGGTGCTCAAGCCGGCCAATGGCGGCGATTGGATCGTCGGCGTTGTCGGGCCGTTGCAGCTCGATGTGCTCAAGGCGCGGCTGCAGGCGGAATACAATCTCACCATTCGGTTTGAGGACGTACCCTACGAATCGGCGCGTTGGCTGGACGCCGAGCGCGCGGAACTCGACAGGTTCCGTGCCGGAAACAGCAGCAGCGCGCTTGCCGAGGACCATGACGGCGTCCCGGTGTTCCTCGCGCGCAATGCCTGGGATCTGCGCCGGACGACGGAAGACTGGCCGCAGGTGAAGTTCCGCGAGTCGCGGGAGCAGAGCTGACCCCCAACCGTTAAACCACGCCCTCTTCGTTAAGCGCCCCGATCTCTCCGGCGTCATAGCCGGCCTCGGCGAGGATTTCGGCGTTGTGCTCGCCGATACGCGGCGGCGGCCGGTCAATGCCGCCGCTGCCATGCGCGAGACGGAAGCCCGACCCGACCAGCGTCAGCTCGCCGTCTGGCGATTGCACCTTTTGCAACACGTCGCGATGCGCCAGTTGCGGGTGGTGGACGATCTCCGAGATCGCCCAGATGCCTGCGCACGGCACATCCATCACCGTCAGGCGCTGCTCCCAGTTCTTGGCGCTATCGGAGGCGAGCGCGTCCTCGATGATGGCGCGCAGCGCCGGCTCGTTCTTGGAGCGCGACGGCCAGTCCGCGAAACGCGGGTCGGCGAGCGCATCCTCGCGGCCGAGTCCCTTCATCAGATTGGCGAATTGCCGCTCGGTCATCACCGCCAGCATCAGGTCGCCCTCGCCCGCCTTGAAACGGTTGCCGGTGACCTTGCCGGTCGACGACAGATTACCGAATTGGCGGTGGAGGTGGCCGGTGATCGTGTACTCGGCGACCTGGCCGGGAATGAATGCCAGCGCGGCGTCAAGCATCGACACATCGACGAACTGACCCTCGCCTGTTGCCGTGCGCTGATAGAGCGCGCCGGCGACGGCGAAGGCCGCGGTCATCGCGCCGATCGTGTCGCACAGCGCGAAGCCGGCGCGGGTCGGGCCTTTATCCTCGTGGCCGGTGATCGACATGATGCCGCTCATCGCCTGGAGCTTGCCATCGAACGCGGCGGTGCCGCGCTCCGGCCCGTTCTGGCCGAAGCCCGAGACGGCGCAGTAGATGAGGC
Organism: uncultured Alphaproteobacteria bacterium; assembly: GCA_963712835.1. Classification (GTDB taxonomy): domain Bacteria; phylum Pseudomonadota; class Alphaproteobacteria; order ATCC43930; family CGMCC-115725; genus DATARH01. The sequence goes on from CAVQJJ010000011.1 coordinate 561,042, forward strand.
GTGGGTTGATGGCCTTCAGCGTCTCATAGCCAAGGCCGAAGCGATCCATGACACCGGGGCGGAAATTCTCCCAGACGACATCGGCGGCCTTGGCCAGACGTTTGACGATCTCGACCGCCTTCGGCTTTCGCAGGTCGAGCGTCAAGCTGCGCTTGTTGGCGTTGATGCCCATGAAGGAGGGCCCGAGCCCCTTGGCCGCCCATTCCTTCGAGACCTGCGACTGGCGCATCTCATCGCCGGTTTTTGGCTCGATCTTGATCACGTCGGCGCCGAGCAGCGCGAGCTGATAGGTGCCGTAGGGCCCCGCGACATAGCGGGTGAAATCGAGAATGCGGGTGCCGGCAAAGGGTTTGGTCACGGGTAGCGCTACTCCGCCGCCGATTTTTCGCGCACCTCGCGGGCGAGCTCTTTGTTGCGATCGAACTCGGCGCGACGGCGGGCAATCTCCTCCGGCGACAGGCGCGCGATGTTGGAGTAATCGAGCTTCCAGTCGGGATTGGCGCTCCAGATCAATGGGTTTTGCACCAGGGTACGCGGTCCCGGCGCGGTTTCCAGCACCCGCAACGCGAGCTCCAGTGTCAGCGCCTGGGACTCCGGGTCGTGCGGCTTGCCAGCCGAGTTGCCGAGCGGGAAGTCGTTGTACAGGAAGCGCGGCACGCCGACGAACTCGACGATATCCTTGGCGCAGCCCATCACCACAGTCGGGACGCCATTTTCCTCGATGTAGCGCGCCACGAGGCTGATCGTCTGGTGGCATACCGGGCAGTTCGGGACGAGGATCACCGCGTCGCAGCCGTCTTCACGCACGCGCGCCAGCAACTCGGGGCAATCCTGGGCGAGCGTCGTGCGGTGGCTGCGATTGGTCGGCGCGCCGTGAAATCGCGGCGCGACCTGTTTGATCCGCCCGGCGGCCGCGGCCCGGCGCAGCGCCGGCAAAGGAAACCAGGTGCCGCTGTCGGTCGCCGTCGTGTGAATGCGGTCGTAACCGATATGCGAGATGCGCAAATCGTGATCGATCGCGGTGTCGCCGGAATAGACCCGGTAGAACTTGGCGCCGCCGTTATAGGGTGCGCCCGGTCCCTGGTCGCCCTTGTCGGGCTGGTAGGGCGCAGCCGTGGTGATGAGTCCGATGCGGCTTTCGGCGAGCGGCTTGTTCAGCGGCGCGAACGGAACCGTGGCGTAATGCGCCCAGCGATACGGGTTGCCGTAGCCAAGCGTCAGGTAATAGTCGCGCGTGCGCTGCATGTAGGGGATCGGCACGTCGTGGTCGGGAGCCTGGTCGGCACCGTCAGGACGATCAGTCATAGACTCACCTCTGCGAAAAATACTCGATGTCCTGCGGCCGGGGCTTCCAGTCGGGATTGGTCGGCCATTCCTTGGTGCGGCCGGAGAATTCCTCGCCATAGCGCACGCGGAACAAGAGCGTCCGCTGCGCTCCGGTATTCCATTCGTGCAGCTCGCCGCGCGGATGGACGACAAACGAGCCCGGCTTGACATCGACCGTTTCGGTCGGCGTCTTCATGGTGCCGCCGCCCTCGAAGCAGAAATAAAGTTCGACCGCGTTGGGATGGCAGTGATAGGGGCTGACTTGGCCGGGCTCCCAGCAGGCGACCGTGACATCGCCTTCGCCGGCCGAGCCAAGGATCTTTTCGACATGATGCTTGGGGTCGAACTTTTCTTCCGCCTTGAGATTGAAGCTGAGCATGTTTTGCCTTTCAAGTGCGCTCGCGCATCCGTGCAAGCGCATCATAAACTAATGCCGCCATTGGTTGGGCGGGATGGCGGCGTCGCCCAACGCCGGCGTTGTTGGCGGCGGCGCCAGCAATACGGGCGCCTCGACGGGCTCGGGTTTTTTCGGTTCGGCGGCGCGGCGCAGGCGCGCGGCGGCCCGCACCGTCATTGGGATCGTGCCGAGATAGAAGAGGCCGATAACGAACAGCGTCGGCCACGGCGCGGTCGTCACAAACGCCGCCACCACCCCGACGCCGAGCAGGGTCGGCAGCACATAGTGATGCGGGATATGGAATTTCTTGAGCGACAGCGTCGGAATGCGGCTGACCATCAGCAACGCGATCCCGGTGATCCACACCGCGCAGATATAAGGCGAGCGGGCGATCCAATCGCCCCATTCGAAGCTCGCATAGAGCGGCATCAGCACCAACCCAGCGCCGGCCGGCGCCGGCACGCCGGTGAAGAACCCGGTGTTGACCGGGGTCGGCTCGGCGGAAAGCTGGGTGTTGAATCGCGCCAGACGCAGCGCGCAACACACGGCATAAATCAGCACGATCGCCCAGCCGATACTGTGCAGCGCCGACATCGTCCACAAATACATGACCGCCGCCGGCGCGACGCCGAAACTGACGAAATCCGACAGCGAATCGAGCTCTGCGCCGAAATGCGACGTCGCCTTCAGGAGGCGCGCCACCCGACCGTCGAGCCCGTCGAGCACGCCCGCGACAAGGATCGCGTAGACCGCGCCCTGAAAATTGTCATTGAGCGCGAAACGAACCGCCGTCATCCCGGCGCACAGCGCCAGCAACGTCAGGATGTTCGGCACCATGCGGTTGACCGACAATTCCGGGATGCGCCGCCGCACCCGCATCGTCCGCATCTTCTGCCGGCGCACCCGCACGCGCGGCGACGCCGTCTTGGCCCGAATGGTTCTCATGCCCGACAGTCTACACCAAGTTCGACATTATCAGGAGGCTCACCTCCTGATATCCATCTGTTACCAGCGGGAATAACAGATGACGCGGCCCTGCTGCTGGTGCAGCATTCCCCGGTTTCCGACGACATCGCCCCAGCACCAATTCGGTTCCTTATTGTCAGGCCGCGAGCCGGGAGATGGGAGCGTCGTATGATAATGTCAATGCCCAAATCGTAATTGCGTGCGGATTCCGACGATTGGCACGTAACGGGAGCTGGTCTTCATGCCCCATTAGGTCATTGCCGGCGCAAACTCGGATGTCGCGCAAGGCGAGATGCGTCGATCCCGAGCTGCTCGGCCGCGCGCTCCGACTATAGCTCCCGATCGATGCTGCCGCCGCCGCTCAAGCTGCTGAAGACCGCTGCGAGCGAGATACTCCTTGCGCACGGGCCTTATCGTGAGCAAGCTATCAGCTGATGAAAGCTCTCCGCGTGCTCGTCATTGAGGATAACGCGCTGATCGCCATATTGCTGGCGGAGCAACTCGCCGGCATGGGGCACAACGTTTGTGCGACAGCGGCTACCGAGAGCGAGGCGGTGATCGCCGCCGCTCATCACCGGCCGGACCTGATGATTGTCGATGCGGGTTTGGGCAGGGGAAGCGGCGTTTCCGCGGTCGAGGAGATTTGCCGGGCGGGGCCGCTCGCGCATGTGTTCATCAGCGGCGATGCCGAGCGGGTCCGGCGGCGCCAGCCGAACGCCGTCGTGCTCCGCAAACCGTTTCGGGAAGCCGAGCTCGCCAGGGCCATCGAAATCGCTGTCGCCTCCGTCGTCTAGAAAGCGTCAAGCCGCTCGAGGGACAGTCACCGAGACGGTCGTCCCGGGCGACGCGGCCAACGTAGCGATCCGACCGCCGAGCTGCCGGGTCAGCGCCTCGACGATGCTGGTGCCGAGGCCGGTTTTCAACGGCGCATCGGCCAAGCGTGGACTGATCCCCACGCCATCATCCGAAACGGCGAGACGCCATGCGCTCGCGGTCAACTCAAAGGCCACGACGATTTGGCCCTTGGCCTCGCCCGGAAAGGCGTGCTTGAGCGCATTCATCACAAGCTCTGTCGTGATGAGCCCCATGCTTACGGCTTGCTCCGATGTCGTCGATCCCTCGCCGGCTTCGACCCGGAGAGAAATTGGCTGATTGTCGATGATCATCGACGCGGCCAAGCTCTCGCAGAGCTTGGTCAGGTATGACTTGGCTTCGATTTGCGACCCGAACGGCGTCGGGTTCAGTTGTTCCTGCACTGTCGCGACGGCCATCACCCGTTCATGGGCGTCTTGCAGGTGCCGGCGCGTTTCTTCCGACTGAACGGTATGTGCCTTTAGCAACAGGATACTTGCAATTATTTGAAGGCTGTTGTTGATCCGATGGTTCATCTCCCGCAGGAGAAGGTCCTTCTGTCGCAGGAGCTCGTCCTTCTCGCGCTCCAGCGCGCGGCGCTCGGTCACGTCTTCAATGGCGACCAGCAGGCTCGTGCTGTTGTTGCCCTCGTAAAACACCTTTCGCGCGTTCAACAGCATCGTCCGCTGACCGATGACCGGAAAATCGTGGTCGACCTCAAATTCCTCGATTGTCGTGTGATGCGGGATGACCCCGATGAGCAGCTCCCGCAGAGCCGGAATATCCCATTGACCGTTGCCCAACTCGTAAAGGGGACGGCCTTCGGTTTCCGGCGGCGTGACCGAGAACGCGCGGTAGAAGGACCGGCTGGCGACCATGACGCACAACGCATCGTCGAGCACGATTAACGGTTCGCGGACCGTATCGACAACGGCTTCTTCGAGAGACCGACGCTGCTCTCGGCTGGTCACGGGCTGCTCCCTCCAACCATCGGCGCGAGTTGCCGACGGTATAGCCGATAAGGTGTCTTTAGCAAGGCGATCACAGCGTCATCGCGGACTGACCTTGAAGCTCTATGATCTCGATGAACCACGGTTCAGATATGAAATCCGAGATAGCTCGCGACAACGATGACGACGACGACCACGCCGATAATATAGAAAATACTCATTTATTTCGCTCCTTATACTAAGATGGCGCGAGCACGTTCAGCGGTATGCCGGTATGTTGGATATTCAAGCGTTTATATAGTTCATTAAATTCCAATATTCACCACAATATTTGTAATGATTTATATCACGGCGGTATGTGAATTTCGTGCCCTCCTTGTCAATTAAAAGGAATGTTCGCGCTATGCTAGTCGGCATTGCTGCCGACCCGGTTCCGTTGAGATCATCCACGGCTTTTCATGATCGGCCGTGCCTCACGAAATGACACGAGGCGGCCACGATCGCTGTCCCACAATGTGTAACGCAAGGCTCGGAACGCCGCACACAGGGTGAGCCTCGGCGCCGCCTGAAGCTCCACCGTCGCATTGTGGCATTCCTCAAGACGGTAGTTTGGGATGCGCGGGTTTAGATGATGGATATGGTGAAAGCCGATATTTCCGGTGAACCATTGGAGGATACGGGGGAGGTGCAGATGGGACGTGCTTTTGAGCGAAGCGACGCCGAAATCCCAGCTTGCTTCAGGAGTCCACAAGGCGTGCTCGAAACGATGTTGAATCGAGAATAGCCAGACCCCGACAATCGAAGCGCAGATCATGGTGGGCAGTTGCACCGCCACGACATTGCGATAGCCGAGGACGAGCCCCAAACCCCCGAGGAGGCCTGCCAAAGCGATGTTGGTCAGATAAACCGCGCGCCGCTCGCGCCGCCAGCTCCTGGTCGCGTCGAAAGGCGTCCGGTAAACGAGAATAAAAAGCACTGGCGGCAGCAACAGGTTTGCCACCAAGGGATGATTGGTGAGGCGGACGACCCCCCTTCGCCAGCGTCCGAAAGCTCGGTATTCCGCCACCGTCAGGCATGACGAATAAATGTCCAAGCCGCTTGCGGCGCGCCGGTCGAGGTTGTTCCAGCAGCCGTGATGGCGCGCATGCTGGCGCCGCCAAAAGGCGTACGGGGTCAGCGTCATCAGGCTGCACAGCATGCCGATCAGGTCATTCGCCCGCTTCGACTCGAAGAACGAGCCGTGCCCGCAATCATGCTGGATGATGAAGATACGGACGAGAAAACCGGCCGCGAGCAGCGATATCGGCAGCGCAATCCAGACCGAAACCCTCGCGCAAAGGTACATCGCGGCGCAAGTGGCGAAAAATCCTCCGAAGGATGTCGAAAGCTGCCCCAGGCTGCGTCCCAAGTTCGGCGCTTGAAAGGGCGTGCTCCCGGAGAGGATGGGATCGGTTTGTGGCATTGCTGCACCCGTCTTTCATACACGCGACGTCTGTAACAAACGTCTTTTCATCCTCAACAGACCAAAGACGAAGGTGGATCGACAATTTTATTTTCGGCTGAAAGCAAGTGACGGCTAGTGGGCGGCCCGTCTGGATGAATCAAAAGTACCGGCTGGCATAAAGGGCCGAGTTTGCGCCAGCGTTCTCGAGGATTTTTTGACGCTGCCTTGGGCTTATTCCTGACCCGCGCTAATACGCCGATCGTAAGGGAACTCGCCCCGAATCCGCTTCCGGTGCAGAGCCGCCGACCCGAATGAGAGGGTCGGCTTTCCATCGTGAGCCGGACATTACGGCGACTTCAGGTCCCCGCTAGTGGCTGAAACCTTCGCGCGGCGGCCCCGTCAACTCGCGGTCGGCGAGGACGGTCTCGCCGCCGACCATCCGCTGGCCGACGGCCACCAGCGGCACATAAGGCGGTGGCAGGTAAATATCGACCCGCGAGCCGAAGCGGATGATGCCGATCCGCTCGCCGGCGCCGACGCGCTGCCCGGCGATCAGCGGACAAACGATGCGCCGGGCGACGAGGCCGGCGATCAGCACGCAGGCGATATCCGGCCCCTCCGGCGCGCTGAGGCGCAGCGCCAGGCGCTCGTTGTGCTCGCTGGCTTTGTCGAGGCTCGCGTTGATGAAACGGCCGGGAGTGTAATGCCGGGCGGCGAGCGAACCGGCGAGCGGCGCGCGCGCGACATGCACGTCGAACAGGTTGAGGAAGATGCCGATCCGCGTCAGCGGGGCGGCGCCCATGTCGAGCTCGGGTGGCGCCGGCGCGGGCGCGATCGAGACGATGGTGCCGTCCGCCGGGCTGATGACGAGCCCCTCGCGCATCGGCGTCACGCGCCACGGGTCACGGAAGAAATAGACGATCCACAGCGTGAGGATCAGCGCCAGCCATCCCGCCGGGCTCCACAGCAGAAACAGGATCAGCGTCACGACGATGCCGATCGCGACGAACTTCCAGCCGTCGGGATGTATGGGGGCGACTATCTGGCGGAGCATCACATCCTCGTCATTGCGAGGAGCGCGAAGCGCGACGCGGCAATCCCCGGCGGAGAAGCTTTCGGCGGTCGGTCAAATGTCATCAAACAAATCACGCCATGCCGGATTGAATGCTTCGATGAGCTTGATCTTTCGCGCCCGTGATCCCGCCTTGATCTGTTTTTCCCGAGGAATCGCACCGGAAATGTCTTGCGCCAATTCATAAACACAAGCTTCGACACGTTGTATCGGTTGGTAAAGCCTGGCGATAGCTTCTCGCGATGTTGGTAGACCCGCGCTTTCAAGTTGCTCGTGACGCCCGTGTAGAAGACGGTGTGGTGCTGGTTTGTCAAAATGTAGACAGCGGGTTGCTTCGACATTGGGCGCCTAGTCAGCGGGAGATTGCTTTGCTTTGCTTCGCTTCGCTCGCAATGACGAGTGGCTCTACCGCCCTTCGCTGCGCTCGCAATGACGAGTGAAATCACCGCCCTTCCCGTCGCCACGCGGCGATCAGCGCGCCGATCGCCAGAAGAAGCGCGGCGATGCCCGGCAAGAGCGGGGTCTCGGTGAACCCCGCAACGGTGTAGTCGCCGTTCTCGCGCAAGCCGAGCCAGCCGCCGCCCGCGGTCGCCCGGCCGGCGGCGACGCGGCGAATCTCGGGGATGCCGTCGGCGATCCAGAAGAGGCCGCCGCCGCTCGCCGAAACGATGGGCGCCAGTTTATCGGGCGTGGCGCGGACATCGGCAAATTCGATCGGGTTGAGCGGCCCGGCGGCGGCCAAGGCGGTGCGCGAGCCGTCGCTGACGCGGTAGAGACCCATCTGGCTCACCGTCAGCGTGCCGGTGCTGCGGCCACCCTCCTGCGGAATTAAATTGAGGGTCGAGGTCGTGCCGTCCGGCGCGGTCACCGTCACCGGCTTGTCATCGGGTTCGAGCGACTGGCGGGTCACCAGCAAGTGATCGCCGTCGATCGCGGCGCGCAAATCGTTCTCTTCGAGGTCGGGCTCCTTCATCAGCCAATAGGCGAGGCGGCGCAGCAGCTCGGCTTGCGGGCCGCCGCCCTCGAAGCCGCGCGCCCAGAGCCACATCTGGTCCGACAAAAGTTGCGCGACGCGGCCCTTGCCGATGCGGTCGAGCACCAGAAGCGGCTCGCCGTGATCGCCGGTCATCAGGGTCGTGCCGTGATGAACACGCGCGTCGACCTGGCGGAACCAGCGGCCCCAGCTCGGCTCGCCGCCGGGCTTGCCGGCGCCGGCCAGGTCGTCGGTCACCGGATGCCGCCATCCGGAGGCGGTCAGTTCGGGCTTGAAACCTTCCTCCTCGACATTGCCGGTCGGCTCGGTCGGCAGAATTTCGCCGAGCGGCGTGCGGAAGAGGCTCATCGGCGTGCCGAAGCTGGGCCCGGTCGCTTCGAGCAGCGCCCCGCCGTTGCGCACGTAGTTGACCACGTTGTCGAGATAGGCCTGCGGGATCACTCCGCGCCGGCTGTAGCGGTCGAAGATGATGAGGTCGAACTCATCGAGCTTGACGTCGAACAGCTCGCGGATCGGAAAGGCGATCAGCGACAGCTCGCGGATCGGCGTGCCGTCCTGCTTGTCGGGCGGGCGCAGGATGGTGAAATGCACCAGATCGACCGACGGATCGGATTTGAGGATGTTGCGCCAGACGCGCTCCCCGGCGTGCGGCTCGCCCGAGACCAAGAGCACCTTGAGCCGGTCGCGCACCCCGTTGACGACGACCGCCGCGCGATTGTTGATGAGGGTCAGCTCTTGCGGCCCCGGCTCGACCGCCAGCTCGACGACATTCGGCCCGCCGTGATCGATCGGAATGGACAGCGGCACGTCCCGACCGACCGCCACGGACTGGGCATGCACGGGCCCGCCATCCTTGCGCCAAGTGAGCTGGGCATTTCCCTGTGGGGTGTCCTTACCCCCTGGTAAATCCTCGACCCGCACCGTCAGCGGCACGCTCTTGCCGACCAGCCCGAAGCTCGGCGCTTCCTTGACGACAAGCCGGCGGTCGGCTTCGCCGGGATGGCCCGACAGCAGCACATGAAGCGGAGCGCCGAGCTGTGCCGCGGCGGCCTTGACGTCGCCGGCCGGCACGTCGTGCACCTCGCCGTCGGTGATCATCACGACGCCCGCGAGGCGCTGACGCGGCACATCGGCGAGCTCGCGGTTGAGCGCGGTAAAGAGCCGCGTGCCGTCATCGTTCGCGCCGGGCGCCGGTCTACCGGCTCGCACGACACGGACATCGAGGTCGTGATCCTTCGCCAGCTGTTCTTGAACGGATTTCAGGGCCGCCGCGCTGGCGGCGCTGCGGTCGCCGATGTCCTGGCTCGGCGACTCGTCGAGAACGATGACGGCGGTGTCGCGTTGCGGCGTGCGCTTTTCCCGCACCAGCGCCGGATTGGCGAGCACCGCCAGAAGAAGCGCGACCGCCGCGGCGCGCCACACAAGGCCGCGGCCCCGCCGCCACACGCCGAGCGCCAGGATCGCCAAGGCGACTAGCGCGAACGCGGCGATCGCGACCCACGGGATCAGCGGCGCGAAGGAAACGGTGAAGGCGCTGAAGCTCATTGCCCGAGCCGCTCCAGGATCGCCGGCACGTGCACCTGGTCGCTCTTGTAGTTGCCGGTCAGCACGTACATCACCAGGTTGACGCCGAAGCGATAGGCCATCTCGCGCTGCCGCTCGCCACCCGGCACGCACGGGAATTCCGGCTGGCCGCTGCCGTCGACCGCCCAAGCCCCCGCCCAATCATTGCCGCCGACGATGACGCTCGATACGCCGTCATTGACCCGATCCTCGGCCGGCTCGACCCAGACCTGGCCACCGTTCCAGCGCCCGGGAAATTCGTGCAGCAGATAGAACGACTTGGTCAGCACGTGGTCGGGCGGCACCGGCACCAGCGGCGGGATCTTCACGCCGCCGACAAGCGATTTGAGCTCCCCGGCCGACTCCGAGCCGCTGCCGTAAGGGCCGGGCGTCGTCTGGTCGGCATCACGCGTGTCGAAGAGGATCGTGCCGCCGGTCTCGATATAGCGGTTGATGCGCTCGACGGCCTGCGGCGACAGCGACGCCTGACCGGTGGTGACCGGCCAATAGAGCAGCGGGAAGAAGATCAGCTCGTCGTTCTCGATGTCGATCGCCATCGGCTCGGCGGTCTCAACCGCGGTGCGCTGCGCGAGAATCCGCACCAGCCCCGCCATCCCGTCGCGGCTTTCGCTGTCGACCGCGTCGTTGCCGGTGCGCACATAGGCGAGGCGCAGCTCGGAGGTGGCGCGGATGACGAAATCGTCGTCGGCATGCGCCGCGCCGGGCGTCGCCAGCACGAACAGCAGCAGCGCCGCCGCGGCGCCGCGCGATGCCCGTCCGCTGGGGCGCCGCAACAACCCGCGCAGCCAATAACTGAGCAGCAGATCGATCAGCACGAGGATCAGCGCGGCGACCAGCAGCGGCGGACGGAGATCAGTCTCGATCTTGCGCGCGAACGGCTCGCGCACGATCCCACCTGGCAGCGCGCCGATCGGCTTCAGCTCGGTAATGCCCGAGCCAAGGTTCAGCGCGCGCCGTGCATCGCTCGTTCCGTAGAAGCCCGGCGGGTGACGCGGCGAGGCAACCGCGGTGGCGATGTCCTTCGCCGAAATCGCCTGCGCCATCGGCGCGGCATGCTGCAGCCGGCCATAGCCGTCGAGCGTCTCCAGCGGCGGGAGCGCGGCGTCGCCGGTCTCCGCGACACCCTCGCTGATCGCCACAACGCGCCGCAGCATCTCGACGAAGAGGCCCGACAGGGCAAGGTTCGACCAGTCGGCGTTAGCGGTGGTGTGGACCAGCACGATCCAGCCCTTGCCCTGCTTTTCGGCGGTGACGAGCGGCGTGCCGTCGGCAAGCCGCGCCCAGGTCTTGCCCGCGAGGTCGGCATCGGGCTCGGCCAGCACCTGGCGCGACACGGTGACATCGCCCGGGATCGCGAGACCGGCGAATGGGCTTTCCGGAGGGAACGGCGCGAGCTTCGCCGGCTGCTCCCAACTCAGCGCGCCGCCGATCGTCCGGCCGCCCCGGCGCAGCCGCACCGGCAGCAGGTGATCCTCCTGCTCGGCGAGATGCGGCCCCGCAAATCGCAGCAGCACGCCGCCCGCCTCGATCCACTTGCGCACCGCCGCTTCCTCACCCGGCGAATCCGGGCCGGCGTCGGCATAGATCAACACCGCCAGCTGACGCTTCAGCAGCTCTTCCGCCGGGCCGCGGCGGATTTCGGTGAACGGATCGAGCGCGCGTTCCAGATAGTAGCTGTCGCTGAGCAGCGGCTGGTTGCCCGGGCTGGGGTTGGCGGCGATGCCCACCGGCCGGCGCCGCCAGCGCTCGTCGACCAGCAGCGTGCCGCCGGCCGAGTTCTCGCCTTCAATGTCGATAGCGGTGACGCGATTGCGCAGCTCGTTCGGCATCGCCAACTTGACCAGCGTGCTCGTGGCATTCGCATCGATCGTCGCGGTCTCGCGGGCGAGCAGCGCGCCATCTTCGGCGCTGCCGCGTACCGTGACGGTGCGCGGCAGCGCCGAGGGCAGCGTCTTCACCGCGACGGTCAGCTCCTTGCCGGCGCGGCCACCGGGGTCGCCGCTGGGCGCAATCAGCTTTGGCGCCTCGACCTGAGCCGCCGTCAGATAGCGGAAGCTGCCGCGGGCCGCGAGCGCCTTAGCGAAATCCGAAGCGGCGGCATCCTTAACGTCGTCGCTGATCCACACCGCCCCCGTCCCGCCCGATAGCGGCAGCGCGTCGAGCCGCGCCAGCGCCACCCTGCGGTCGACCGGCCACGGCTTTGGCGCGAGCGCATCGACGGCGGCGCGCGCGTCGGCGGCGCGCACCGGCTGCAGCAGCGGTGCGGGCTGGTCGGACGCGGGCGGCGCGGTGGTCAGCATCACGACCTGGCGGCCCTCGCGTTCGGCCTCGGCGAGCACGCCCAGCGCCGCGTTCTGTCGCGCCGGCCAGTCGTGCGCCGACGCCCAGCCATCGTCGATGACGAGGATCAGCGGGCCGGAGCCGGCGAGCGGCGCCTGCGGGTTCATCACCGGACGCGCCAAGCCGATAATGACCAGCGCGGCGAGGAGGGTCCGCAACACGATCAGCCACAGCGGCGTGCGCGCCGGCGTCTCCTCGCGCGGGGTGAGCCCGAGCAGCAGGCGGAGCGCCGGAAACGGGATGCGCCGCGGCGCCGGTGGGGTCACGCGCAGCAACCACCAGATCACCGGCAGCGCCACCAGCGCGGTCAACAGCCAGGGCGAGGCGAAGGCCAGCGAGCCCAGCGACAACATCACTATCCTGCCGTCATTGCGAGGCGCCGCCACGGCGCCGCGGCAATCCCCCCGCCCAGGTGCCCAAGGCGGCGAGAGATTGCTTCGCTGCGCTCGCGATGACGAGGCATTTTCATTTCCGGCGGTCCGGCGCCAGGGCCGCGTGCAGCGCCAGTAGCGCCAGGGAAGGCGGCCGGTCGGTGCGATGGGTGCCGAACGACCAGCCGACCGCTTGCGTCATCGCCTGGAGCGCCGCGCGGTGCTCGCGAAACCGCCCGGCATAGGCGTCGCGGATCGTCTCGACGCGGCTGACGAGCAGCTCGTCGCTCTCCTCGACCCCCTCGAAGCGCACGCGGCCATCGAACGGCAAATCCTCCTCGGCCGGGTCGACAATCTGCAGCATGTGCCCGCCAAGGCCGGCGGCGGCGAACCCGGCGACGATCTTGTTGGTCGCGTCGAGCGGCCCGAGAAAATCGCCGATCAGCACCAGCTGCGCATGGCGCGGCAGATTTTCCATCGCCGGCAGGCCTTGACCGCCGGTTCCGCGGCGCTCGACCAGATCGACGAGGCGGGTCACCGCCGCCCGGCCGCTCATCGGCGTCATTTCCCCGCCCAGTAGGCACAGCCGCTCGCCGCCGCGCACCAGGAGGCTCGCCAGCGCGACGAGGATCAGCTCGGCGCGGGCGCGCTTCGTCGACCAATCGCCGCCCGGAACATAGGAGGCGGACGAGTAATCCATCGACGGGGAGGTGTCGCGCCACAGCCAGACGCTTTGCGCCGCCTCCCATTCGGTCTCGCGCACGTAGAGGCGCTGGGACTTGGCGCTTTCACGCCAGTCGATGCGCACGGCGGCGTCGCCCGGCTCGTATTGGCGGAACTGCCAGAATGTCTCGCCCTGGCCAACCCGGCGGCGCCCATGCACGCCTTGCGCGACGGTCGCGGCGATACGCTCGGCGGCGACCAGCAGCGGCGGCAGCGACGCCGCGCTTTCCTCGGCCCGGTGGCGAAGCGATCCAGGCGCCGTCAAGTCCCTCGGCCGTGGGCCAAGCGGCGGCACCCCCATGCGGCGGAGCGCGCGCGCAGAAATCACCTGAGCGGCGCCATCATCTGCTCGATGACTTGCAGTACGCCGACGCCTTCAGCTCTCCCGGCGAAGCTGACCGCCATGCGGTGGCGCAGCACCGGCGGCGCCAGCGCCAGCACATCGTCGACCGACGGCGCATAGCGTCCGTCGAGCAGCGCCCGCGCCCGGCAGGCGAGCATCAGCGCCTGGCTGGCGCGCGGTCCCGGCCCCCAGGCGACGAACCGGCGCGCGCCGTCGGCGCCATCTTCCGGCCGGCCGGCCCGCACGAGCTTGAGGATCGCATCGACGACGCTCTCGCCGACCGGAATGCGCCGCACCAGGCGCTGCGCGGCGATCAGCTCGTCGGCGGTCATCGCCGGATGCGGCGATGCCTCTTCGGCACCAGTGGTGGCGAGCAGCACGCGCCGCTCCGATTCGAGGTCGGGGTAATCGACATCGATCTGCAACAGGAAGCGGTCGAGCTGCGCCTCGGGCAGCGGGTAGGTGCCCTCCTGTTCGAGCGGGTTCTGCGTCGCCAGCACATGAAACGGGCGCGGCAGCGGATGGTACTGGCCGGCGATCGACACCCGGCCTTCCTGCATCGCCTGCAACAGCGCCGATTGGGTGCGCGGGCTGGCGCGGTTGATCTCGTCGGCCATCAGCAACTGGCAGAACACCGGGCCGGGGATAAAGCGGAACGAGCGGCGGCCCGTTTCGCTCTCCTCCAGCACCTCGGAGCCGAGAATATCAGCCGGCATCAGATCGGGCGTGCACTGAATGCGTTTGTCATCGACGCCGAGAATCGTCCCGAGCGTCTCGACCAGCCGGGTCTTGGCGAGACCCGGCACGCCGATCAGCAGCGCGTGGCCGCCGGACAACAACGTGATCAAGGCTTGCTCGATCACTTCGCGCTGACCGAAAATAACTTCGCCGATCCGGTCACGGACGATGCCAAGCCGCTCGCCCAGCCTTTCAACTTCGGCGACGATATCCCCCGGAGGGGAATTGATGGGTGACGTGGAAGCCAAGTTTTCTCAATCCCAAAAACGTGCCGGCACAAAACCGGCGCCAGTAGATAATATCATTTCGAGCGCTTCGTCCCCGGCGAACCGCCGCAGCGAAGCCTCTCCGCCGTCCAGGCGCGCCGTCGTCGATCACGGCGATCTCGACATGAAGATCGCCCGCGACGGCACCTGGTTTTATCGCGGCACCCCGATTAGGCGGCAAAAGCTCGTCCAGCTCTTTGCCTCGGTGCTGTGCCGCGAGGATGACGGCAGCTATTGGCTCGTCACCCCGGTCGAGCGGGGCCGCGTCGCCGTCGAGGATGCGCCGTTCCTCGCCGTCGAGGTCAATTCGCAAGGTTCAGGCTCCGGCCGCCGTCTCAGCTTCCGCACCAATCTCGACGAGATTGTGGCGGCGGGACCGGAGCACCCATTACGGGTCGAGACTAGTCCAAAGGGTGAGCCGGAACCATACCTGCTGGTGCGGCCGGGGCTCGAGGCCAGACTCAATCGCCCGGTATTTTACGAGCTCGTCGATCTTGCCGACGCCGAGCGCGGCGATCGTGGCGGGCCGTTCGGGGTGTGGAGCGACGGTGCGTTCTTCGACCTCGGCGACCCGGAAGACGAGTGACGCGCCGACCCATGGCACCCCGTATGACTCGCGAAAAATTGATTGCGCTGCTGGCCCGCACGCCGATCGGGCGGCGTGGCTTCGGCGGCACCGCCGATCCGCTCGAAGCGGCGGAAATACGGGCCGAGACGCGGGGCGACCATGACCTCAACCCGGGCGAGACGCCGCCCTCATCGGCGCTGCGCCCAGCCGCGGTGCTGGTGCCGCTGATCGACCGGCCGGAAGGCATGAACGTGCTGCTGACGCAGCGCACCGCGCATCTCTCCGCCCATGCCGGGCAGATTTCGTTTCCGGGCGGCCGCGTGGAGGAAGAGGATTCCGACGCGGTCGCCACCGCGCTGCGCGAGACCGAAGAAGAGGTCGGCCTGTCGCGCGACAGGGTTGATGTTGTCGGGCGGCTCGACACTTACGTTACTGGTACCGGGTTCGAGATCACGCCGATCGTCGGGTTCGTGACGCCGCCCTACATATTGACGATCGACCCGTACGAGGTGGCCGAGGCGTTCGAGGTGCCGCTGTCCTATGTCCTCGACCGGCGCAACCATAACCGCCAGGAGCGCGAGTTGGCCGGACGGGTGCGGGTGTTCTATGTGCTGCCCTACCAGGGCCGCAACATCTGGGGCGCCACGGCGGGCATGCTGGTGAACCTCGCCGAGGTGCTGAACGCCGAGACGCCGGGTTCGTGAGGCGGCGATGCCGCGCGAAATCCTCACCCTCGTCGTGCCGCTGTTACTGCCGACCGCGGTCTATCTGATTTGGCTGCATGCGAGGCGCTGGCCGGAAGCAAGCGGCGCGGTTGCCTGGCACAAGCTGCCCTGGGTGTGGCTGGCGCTGAGCGGCGTCGGGTTGACCGCGATCGTGCTGACCGTGGTTACGGTGGGGTTCGGCACGACGACGGCGGGCGTCTATGTGCCGCCGCATGTCGAGAACGGCCGCATCGTGCCCGGACATATCTCGCCGGAGCGCAAGCCATGACCGAGCTCACGCCATCATGGCTTGCCGAACCAGCCGTGCAGCGCTTGCTCGGGGCGCTGGCGGCGGCGGGGATCGAAGCGCGGTTTGTCGGCGGCTGCGTGCGCGACGCGCTGCTCGGAGCGGAGGAGATCGGCGATCTCGACCTCGCCACGCCGGCGCGGCCGGAAACGGTGATGGCGGCGTTGGAAGCGGCCCGGATCAAGGCACTGCCCACCGGGATCGCGCACGGCACCGTCACAGCCATCGTCGCACCCCGCGCCTTCGAGATCACCACGCTGCGGCGCGATGTCGAGACCGACGGGCGGCATGCGGTCGTCGCCTTCGGCGCCGACTGGGCCGAAGACGCGGCGCGGCGCGACTTCACGATCAACGCGATCTATCTGACGCCCGACGGAACGATCGACGACCCGGTCGGCGGACGAGCCGACCTCGCCGCGCGGCGGGTGAGGTTTGTCGGCGAACCGGCGAAGCGGATCGCTGAGGATGTGCTGCGCATCCTGCGCTACTACCGGTTCGAGGCGCGGTTTGGGCTCGGCCCGGGCGACGCCGACGCACGCGCCGCATGCCGCGCTGCGACCGGGAAATTGCCGATGCTATCGGCCGAGCGCGCGTCGCGCGAGCTGCTGCGCCTCATCGCCGGCCCCGACCCGGCGCGGGCGCTAAGAATGATGGAGCAGGACAGAGTGCTCGCCGCGATCCTGCCGGAGGCGACGCGGCTTGACAGGCTGGAGCGCCTGATCCCGGGCGAACCGGCACCGCAATACGATTCGTCATCGAGGTTGATGCGGCGACTCGCTGCGCTCATCACGGTCGACCGAAACGGTGCCGCGGCGATAGCAAGCCGCTTGCGATTGTCCGCCTCGGATCGAAAGTGCCTAATCGGCTTGGCCGCACCATGGCCGGTTGACCCCGCGGCTCTAGATTCGGCACAGCGGCTGGCGATCTACCGCCTCGGCGAACAGCGTTATCTCGATCTCGTCTGGTTGGCCGCAGCGGAGAATGAGTCGCTGAGCGAGGATCGTATCGCCGACCTGCTGATACTGGCGACGACTTGGAAGCCGCCCGTCTTTCCGCTCGGCGGCGACGATGTGACCGCGCTCGGCATCATGCCGGGGCCGCGCATCGGGCGTCTTCTCGCTGCCGTGCGGCGCTGGTGGGAAGAGGGCGACTTCGCCGCCGACCGGGCGGCGTGCCTGGCCCGGCTCAGGGAGATTGCCGAAAAGGATCGATGACCGCGACGTCGAACCGCGCAAAATCCCGCACGTTGCGCGTCACTACCGTAAGATTATGCACGAGCGCCGTGGCCGCGATCATCGCATCAGCGATAAGATCGCGAGGCTGCCCGCGGATGAGCTGTGCCCAACGACGAAAACTCGCAACGTCCATCGGCAGGACATTGTAGTTGGCCGTAACGCTATCGACCCACTGCTCAACAAGTTTCGCCCTCCCCGTGTCCTGCTCTCTGAGGTTTTCGACGCCGATTTGAAGTTCGCCGATCGTCACCGCAGATACGAAAATGGCATCCGTGGCGATGCCCTCTAGCCAGGCCACAACACCCACATGCGGTTTTGGCCTGCGAAGTTCGGAAATGACGTTCGTATCGAGAAGATACACGGCTTATTTCAGCTTCGGCAAATCGCGCCAACGCCACTGCCGCCGGTCCGGAATTTCCAGTTCGAACCGTGGCTCTGGCGCCAGCAACAATTCCTTCAGTGTCGGCTGCGAGCGCTCTCGTAAGCGACGCCACTCGGCAATCGGCACGAGAACGGCGGTTTCGACCCCACGCTTCGTGACGATTTGCGGGCCTTCGGTAACGCTCTTCTCCAGCAGTTCACTAAAGCGCGCTTTGGCGTCATTGACTGGCCAAACACTCACTGCAGCCTCCATAATAACTAGTCATACAACTAGTCATTCGGAAGCCGATCGGCAAGCTGTACTAAGGATTCACAGCGTTTTTGATCGCGCGCCAGACGCGCTCGGGCGTCGCCGGCATGTCGATATGCTCGACCCCGAGCGGCGCGAGGGCATCGAGGATCGCGCAGACGATGGTCTGCGGCGCGGCGATCGCGCCGGCCTGGCCGGAGCCCTTGACCCCGAGCGGGTTGGCGGCGGTCGGCAGCCCGTCGAGGACAATGTCGAGATCGGGCAGATCGTCGGCGCGCGGCAGGGCGTAATCCAACAGCGAGCCGCTCAACAATTGACCCGAGTCCGCGTCATAGACCGTGTGCTCGAACATCGCCTGGCCGATGCCTTGGGCGACCCCGCCCTGTACCTGGCCGGCGGTCAGCAGCGGATTGATGACGCGGCCGTAATCGTCGACCGCAAAATAGCGCAGCAGCGTCACCGCCCCGGTTTCCGGATCGATCTCGACCTCGGCGACATGCGTGCCCGAAGGGAAGGTGATCAGGTCGCACTCGTTCCACACATAAGCGCCGAGTCCCGACGTCACGCCGACCGGCAGGTTGGCGGGGTCGGCGGCCGCGCGCGCGACATCCAAGAGATCGATCGCCCGTCCGCTGCCGGGCACCGCGAACCGCCCGTCGGCGAAGGCGAGCTGGGCGGGATCGGCCTGCAAGAGGCCGGCGGCCACGGCGCGGCCTTTCGCGACGACCATCTCGGCCGCGCGACACAGCGCGAAGCCGCCCTGGTGCATCGAGCGGGCGCCGCCATGCCCGTTGCCACGCGGAACCGCGCCGGTATCGGCCTGGACCAGGCGGAATGTCTCGATCGGCAGGCCGAGCAGATCGGCGGCGATCTGCGGGTAGCTGGTCTCATGCCCTTGCCCGTTCGATTGCGTGCCGAGCAGCAGCGACACGGCGCCGTCCGTCTCGAAGCGGATTTCAGCGCCCTCGTTTGGCGAACCGCGCGCGGTTTCGAGAAAGCAGGCGATGCCAAGCCCACGCAATCTTCCGGGCAGAGCCGGGTTGCGCCTAGCGCGCGACGCCGCTTCCGCCAAATTAGCGGCGAATTTGCCGCTGTCGACGGTGGTGCCAAGGGCTTTGCGGTAGGGGAACTGGCTGATCAGGTTGCGCCGCCGCAGCTCGACCGGGTCTATACCCAGCCGGCGCGCCGCCAGCTCGACCAGCCGTTCGATCAAGTAATTGGCCTCGGGCTTGCCGGCGCCGCGATAGGCGTCGATCGGCACGGTGTTGGTGAAGACGCCGCGCACGCTCATGAAGATCGCCGGAATGTCGTAGACCCCGCCCATCGCGGTCGATGGCGCGTTGGTCGAGCTGCCCGGGCCGTTGGTTGAGAGATACGCGCCGAGATTGGCGATCGTGTCGGCTTCGAGCGCCAGAAACCTGCCGTCGGCATCGAGCGCCAGGCGGCCCTTGGTGTGATTGTCGCGTCCTTGCGCCGAGGAGAGAAAATCCTCGCCGCGCTCGCCGACCCATTTGACCGGCCGGCCGAGACGCCTCGCCGCGAACACCGCGAGCACCCATTCGGGATAGAGGAAATTCTTCATCCCGAACCCGCCGCCGACATCGGGCGCGCGCACCCGAATGCGCTCAGGCGGCAGGTGAAAAACCGAATCGGCGAGCTGCGCGCGCAGGCTCTGCACGCCCATGCCGGTCAGCAGCAGGTCGAAGTCTCCTGTCGCCGAATCGTATCGGCCGATCGCGGCGCGGGGCTCGATCGGCGCGACGACGAGCCGGTTATTGACGAGTTCGAGCTCGATGACATGGGCGGCCTGCGCCATCGCGGCTTCCACCGCCGCCTTATCGCCGCGCTCGAAACGGTAGGAGAGATTACCCGGCGCCTCGTCCCAGATGAGCGGCGCGCCCGGCTCCAGCGCCGCCGGCGCCTCGACGACCGCCGGCAGCACGCGGTAATCGACCGCGACCAGCTCGGCAGCGTCACGCGCGATGTCGCGCGTCTCGGCAACGACGAACGCGACGGGATCGCCGACATGACGCACCCGGTCGGCGGCGAGCGCGAAACGCGGCGGCGCGATCAACGGCGCCACGGTCGCGACCTGTGCGATGCAGGGCAGCGGGCCAATGTTCTCAGCCGCCAGATCGGCGGCGGTAAAGACGCCGTGGACGCCAGGAAGGGCCCCCGCCCCCGCTGTGTCGATCCCCGCAATCTCGGCATTCGCGTGCGGCGAGCGCAACACGTAGCCGCAAAGTTGCCCCGGCGCGTCGATATCTTCGACAAACCGACCCTTTCCGCGCAGGAAGCGGTTGTCCTCGAAGCGGCGCACCGCACGCCCGATCTGCCGATCAGCTGTCGTCATCCAGCGATTTAATCGCTTTGTCGCCTCGCCAGCGACAGTTAAACTTTCGCGCTATCGGGAAACCTACGCGTTGGACCCCCAATGGCGGCGCGACGTTTTGTCGTCGAGCTCATCAAACCGTCGCATTACGACGACGACGGCTATGTGATTCAGTGGGCGAAGTCGTGGGTTCCCTCGAACTCGCTGGCGTGTCTTTACGCCATCGCGCAAGACGTGGCGACGCGGCAAATGCTCGGGCCCGACGTCGAGATCGAAATCAACGCCTATGACGAATGCCACACGGTCATCCCGATAAAACGAATCACGCAGCGGGTTAAGTCCGCGGATGGCGGGCTCGTCTGCCTGGTCGGCGTGCAGTCGAACCAGTTCCCGCGCGCGATGGCGATCGCCGGGCAATTCCGGGCCGAGGGCATCGCGGTCGCCGCCGGCGGGTTCCACATTTCGGGCTGCCTGTCGATGCTGCCCGAGCTGCCGCCCGACATCGTGGCGATGAAGGAGCTCGGCGTCAGCCTGTTCGCCGGCGAGGCGGAAGGCCGGCTCGGCGACGTGTTCAGCGACGCGTGGAACGGTGAATTACAGCCGATCTACAATTTCATGGACGACCTGCCCGGCTTGCAAGGCCAGGTGACGCCGTTCCTGCCGGTCGACATCCTGCGCGGCTACAGCGAGACGCTGGGCGCGTTCGACGCCGGGCGCGGCTGCCCGTTCCAGTGCAGCTTCTGCACGATCATCAATGTGCAGGGCCGCAAATCACGCTGGCGCGACGCCGACGATGTCGAGGCGCTGGTGCGCGCCAATCTCAAGCAGGGCGTCTTCCGCTTCTTCATCACCGACGACAATTTCGCGCGCAACCGCAACTGGGAAGCGATCTTCGACCGGCTGATCGAGATGCGCGAAAAGGAGGGACTGACCCTCCAGTTCATCATCCAGGTCGATACGCTCTGCCACAAGATCCCCAACTTCGTGGAGAAGGCGGCGCGCGCCGGCTGCGCCCGGGTGTTTATCGGTCTGGAAAACATCAACCCGGACAACCTGCTCTCGGCCAAGAAAAAGCAGAACCGGGTGCACGAATACCGCAACCTGTTCCTCGCCTGGCGTGCGCACAAGGTCATCACCTATGCCGGGTACATCCTGGGCTTTCCCAACGACACGCCCGAGCGGCTCACCCGAGACATCAAGACGGTGCAGGACGAGCTGTCGGTCGATCTGCTGGAGTTTTTCATCCTGACGCCGCTGCCCGGCTCGGCCGACCACCAGCTTCTCAACAAGAACGGGGTGTGGATGGACCCCGACATGAACAAGTACGACCTCGAGCACGTCACCACCGGCCACTCGACGATGAGCCCGGCCGAGTGGCAGGCGACGTATCGCCAGGCGTTCGAACTCTACTATTCGCCGGAGCACATCGAGCGCCTGTTCCGCCGCGCCAAGGCGAGCGGGATCAAGCCGGTGCGGCTCGTCAACCACGTGCTGCAGTTCTATTTCACCTTTATGCAGGAAAAGGTGCACCCGCTGCAGGGCGGCTTCTTCCGCCGCAAGGTGCGCACCCAGCGCCGGCCCGGTTTGCCGCTGGAAAATCCGCTGGTCTTCTACCCGCGCCGGCTCGCCGAGATCGTCACGACACACGTCAACATGGCGCGCTATTACCTGTTCCTGCACCGCCTGCGGAAGAAGGTCGAGCGCGAGACTGCGTCCTATAGCGACCGCGCGCTGGTGCTGGTGGACGAGGAGACTACGCTGCCGACCGCGCCAGTGCGCAAGCCGGCGGTGGTGGCGGCTTAGCTATTTCCCGAACGCGCGCAGGAAGGTCGCGACCGCGGCGCGGGCGGCGGCGCGCAGCTCGGCCGGTTTTGGCGGCGGATCGAGCCGCAGAAGCTGGCGCAGGTGAAAATCGCCGCGCATCAGCGAGATGAATTGTTCGGCGGCGAGTTTCGGGTCGGCGACGGACAGCGTGCCGGCCTCGTCCGCCCGACGCAGAAACGCCTCGATCTGCGTTCGCGTCTGCTCCGGCCCGGCGCGCCAGAACACGTCGCCGAGCTGTGGGAAGCGCACCGCCTCGGCGATGGTGATGCGATTGACCGCGATGGCGTCGGGCGACAGGACCAGTTCGAGGAAGCGCTGCGCGATCTCGGTCAGGGATTTCTCGACATCGCGCGGGTCAAGCTCTCGCGCCGAGAAACCACGAAAATAGCGCTCCCCCTCGCTCGCCACGACCGCGCCGAACAACTCCTCCTTGCTGGAGAAATAGGCGTAGAGGGTCGCCTTCGACGCGCCCGCCTCGCGCGCGATCGCGTCCATGCTGACCGCGCCGAAGCCGCCCGCCAGAAAGGTGCGCCGCGCCGCCGCCAGGATGCTCTCGGCCTTTTCGGTCGGCGCATTCGCGGCAGCTATGTCAGAACCTGCTGCGCTCATCGCTTGACAGCATGTACCCGCGCTTTCATGTTTCGCAAGACTGAACTGAACGGTTTAGTTTAATCTTAACGCGTAAAAGCGATTTTTCATCCTATGCGCAAGACGTTGTTGATGGTGCTGCCGGTTGCGCTGCTGGTAGCAGTCATATACGGGGGTTTGCAATGGTGGCGCGATTGGCGCTTCCAGCAATCCACCGACGACGCCTATGTCGAGAGCGACATTTCGCTGATCAGCCCGAAGATCGAGGGCTACATCAAGGATGTGGAGGTCGAGGACAACCAGCACGTCAAAGCTGGTCAGGTGCTGTTCGCGATCGACGACAGCGACTTCGCGGCGAAAGTCGCGCAGGCCAAGGCCGCGGTCGATGCCGAGGTCGCGAGCGTCGCAACCTTTGAAACGCGGCACGATCAACAGCTTGCGATGATCAACCAGGCCGCCGCCGAGCTCGAGTCCGCCAAGGCCGAGGTGGAGCGCGCCGACCTCGATCAGAAACGCTACGTTACGCTCGTCGCCAGCGATGTCGCGACCAAGCAGCGCTACGAAACCGCCGAAGCGGATGCGACCAAGGCATCGGCCAATCTGTTGCGGGCGCAAGCCGCACTGGAAGCCGCCAAACAGCAACTCGCCGTGCTCGATGCGCAAAAACACGAAGAGCAGGCCAAACGCGCTCAGGCGCGCGCGACGCTGCAGCTCGCGCAGAACGACCTCGACAACACGGTGATCCGCGCGCCGGTCGATGGGGTTATCGGCAACCGCGCTGGGCAGATCGGGCAGTATGTTAAGCCGGGGACGCAGTTGGCGTCGCTGGTGCCGCTGCCGCACGTCTACGTCACCGCCAACTTCAAGGAAACCCAGCTGACGCGAATGCGGCCGGGGCAGCCGGCCGAGATTTCCGTGGACGCCTATCCCGACCAAGTCATCGACGGCAAGGTCGAGAGCTTCGCGCCGGCGAGCGGCGCCGAGTTCTCGCTGCTGCCGCCCGACAACGCGACCGGCAATTTCACCAAGATCGTGCAGCGCGTACCGGTGCGCATCGCCGTCCCGGCGGACGGACCGCTATCGTCGCTGCTGCGGCCCGGCCTGTCGGTCGTCGTCAATGTCGATACGCGCGCGCAAGGCTCTGCGACCGCCCAGGACGGCATCGTCGGCACCGCCGAGGCGAAGCCCTCCGCCGCGAAAATGACCCCAGGGAAATGACCGCAGGGAAATGACCCTCGTTACCACGTTTCGCCGGGTGCGCACGCCGCGCCCCGTTGCGGCAGCGACGCCGCCGCCAAGCGCTGCGCCCGCGCCGCATTCGGCGGCGACGCGCCCGCCCGTCACGTTGCGGCAGTGGGTCGGCGTACTCGCCATGGTCGTCGGCATGTTCATGGCGCTGCTCGACATTCAGATCGTCACGAGCTCGCTGACGCAGATCCAGGGCGGGCTGTCGGCGAGCCCCGACGAGATCAGCTGGATCCAAACGTCCTACATCATCGCCGAGGTGGTGATGATTCCGCTGTCCGGGACGCTGGCGCGGATGATGTCGACCCGGTTGCTGTATGTCATCGCGACGGTCGGGTTCACGATCGCCAGCGCGCTCTGCGCCAGCGCCACCACCCTTGGCACGATGATCGTGTTCCGCGTGCTGCAAGGGTTTCTCGGCGGGGCGATGATCCCGACAGTGTTCCCGGTGATCTATACGGTGTTTCCGCCGCGCCAGCTCGCGCTGCTGATGGTCATCGTCTCGTTGATCCTCAACCTATCCTCAACCGGCGGGCCGACCGTCGGCGGCTTTCTCACCGACACCTATTCGTGGCACTGGCTGTTTCTCGTCAACATCGTACCCGGCATCTTCGTCGCCACGACGGTGTGGACGCTGATCGATGTCGACAAGCCGGACTGGTCGCTGCTCAAGGGCTTCGACCTGACCGGCCTCGTTCTAATGGCGTTGTTCCTCGGATGTCTCGAATACGTGCTCGAAGAGGGCGAGCGCTGGGACTGGTTTTCCGACGATACGATCCTCACCGCGGCGATGGTTTCGGCAATTGCGGCGGGGTTCTTCTTCTGGCGGGTTTTCACCTATCGCCAGCCGATCGTCGATCTGCGCGCCATCCGCATTCGCAACTTCGCGATGGGATCGCTGTACAGCTTTGTGGTCGGTGTTGGGCTTTATTGTGGGACTTACGTGATCCCGCTGTTCCTCGCCGAGGTGCGCGGGTACTCCAGCCTGCAAATTGGCCTGACGGTCGTCGTCACCGGATTGACCCAGATCTGCATTTCGCCATTCACCACCATCATCGCGCGAAAGATCGATCTGCGGCTGATGCTGGCGATCGGCATGAGCCTTTTTATGGCCGCCATGTGGATGAACGCCACCTTCACCAATCAGACAAGCTTCTGGGAATTGCTGGTGCCGCAGATGGTGCGCGGCTGTGCGCTGATGTTCTGCTTCCTGCCCGCCAACCTGATCTCGTTGAGCAACCTGCCGCCCGACGTGCTGAAGGCCTCGGCCGGGCTCTACAACCTGATGCGCAACCTCGGCGGCGCGCTCGGATTGGCCGGGCTCGGCACGGTGATGAACCTGCGGCTGCATTTCCACTGGAACCGGCTGATCGAAAGCGTCAACCCGGCGCGCCCGGCGGTGCAGCATTTTCTCGATGTCGAGACCAACCGCTTCGACCCGCATTTCACCGGCGGGGGCGGACCGGCGGCGATCCAGCTGCTTGGCCGCATCGTCGAGCGCGAGGCGCTCGTTTTGACCTTCAACGACGTGATGCTGCTGATCGGCGGAATATTTTTTGTCGGCTTGGTGATGATCCCGCTCCTCAAGCGGCCGAGCGCCGCCGCCCTCGGCTCGCGCTAGCTTAGGCGCGCTGCCCCGTCGACCCGAGATCGCCCAAGGCTCCCGGCTGGCGCATCAGCCACAACAGGATCAACAGCCCCGGCGCGCAGGCGAGCGTGCTGAGCACGAAAAAAATCGTCCACCCGAGGGTCTGCGCGAAGTAGCCGCCCGAGGCGGCAAGCACGTTGAGGCCAACCGTCGCCAGCGAGGACAGCAGCGCGTATTGCGTCGCGGTGAAATCGCGGCTGCACAGCGCCGAGAGATACGCAACGAACGCCGCCGAAGCCATGCCGCCGGTCAAATTCTCGCCGCCAATCGTCACCGCCAGCACGGCGACATTGTGCCCGGCCCAAAGCTGCGCGACATACATCAGGTTCGACAGCGCCTGCATTCCGCCGCATACCAGCAGCGCCACGAAGACCCCCCAGCGCGCCACCAGGATGCCGCCGAGCGCCACCCCGCCCAAGGTCGCGATGACCCCATAGATCTTGGCGACGGTCGCCACCTCGACCTTGGTGAAGCCGAGCTCGACGTAGAGCGGGTTCGCCATCGACCCAGCCAGTGCGTCGCCGAATTTGTAGGACACGATGAACAGCACGATCGTCAGCAGCGTCAGCCCGCCATTGCGGCGCAGCATGTCGAGAAACGGCGCGACGACCGCTCCCCTCAGCCAGGCCGCGGCGCGTGCGGTCGGGCGGTCGCCGGGAAGTTTTTCGGGCGAAGCCAAGCCGCCCGGCTCCGGCGTCAACAGCACCGTCACCATCCCGACCGACATCAGCGCGGCCATGATCCCATAGGCGACGTGCCAGCCGCCGAGAACTCGCGGCGTAAAGCGCCCCGGCGCCGGAAGCGAGCATCCCGAAGCGATAGCCCCATTGCGTCGCCGCGGCGCCGGCGCCTTGCTCCTCGGGGAGCAGCAGGTCGATGCGATAAGCGTCGATGACGATGTCCTGGCTCGCCGACAGAAACGCCACGATGACCGCCGCAAGGGCGGTCGTTGCCGGTTCGCTTTTGGGGTCGCACATGCCGAGATGGAGGATCGCCACGGCGAGCAGAAACTGGATCGTCAGCGCCCAGCTGCGCCGCCGTCCGAGCCGGCGGGTCAGGATCGGGATCGGCAGCCGGTCGATCAGCGGCGACCAGCACCATTTGAAGCTGTAGGGAGCGCGCACCAGGCCAAAAAGCCCGATCGCGGTCAGCGACACGCCGAGCTCGGCCAGCCAATAAGACAAGGTGCCGAAGGTGAGCGCCAGCGGCAGTCCGCTCGAAAACCCCATCAGCAGCACCGCGATCAGCCGCGGCTGCCGGTAGACGGCGAGCGCCGCCGCCCAGTCGTGGCGCCCGGCGCCCCTTACGTGCTTGCCACCCGGGCGAAAGCCGGGGCCTATTTCAGCCATGGGTCCCGGCTTCCGCCGGGATGGTGCTGAAGGCGCGCCGCGCGACTTGGGCAGGGGGTTGACCCTACTGATGCAGTTTCGGCATCTCGCCGAGCGTGGGGTCCACCTGCTCGCGCGACTTCGGCTGATTGGCCTTCTGCTCGGCGGCGATGACGTCCGCGGCCACCTGCATCTTGATGATCTTATCGGGGTTGGCGACTTTGCCGTTGTTGTTGGGGTCGCCCTTCTTGATCTGGTCGACATACTCCATGCCCGAGGCGACCTTGCCGAAGACCGTGTACTTGCCGTCGAGCGCCGGCGCATCGCCGAGCATGATGAAGAACTGGCTGTCGGCGCTATTGGGATCGGAGGTACGCGCCATCGCGACCACGCCGCGCACGAACGGCTCGTTCGAGAATTCCGCCTTGAGCGGGTGACCCGAGCCGCCGGCGCCGGTGCCGGTCGGGTCGCCGCCCTGCACCATAAAGCCGGCGATCACCCGGTGAAAAACGACGCCGTCATAAAACCCGGCGCGCGCCAGCTTTTTGATCTGATTGACGGTGTTGGGCGCGAGATCGGGGCGCAGCTGGATGACCACCCGGCCGAAAGCAAGGTCCATGTATAGCGTATCGGCCGCGGTGGCGGGCGGGTCGGCCGCCAGTGCCGCGCCACCAATCGCCGCACTCGCGGTCAAAATAGCCGCAAGCAAAAGAACGGATCGCCGCGTCTTCGTTATGGTCGTTCCCGCGAAAGCGGGAACCCAGGGCAAACGACAAGGTGGTTGCCCGTGGGTCCCGGCTTTCGCGGGGGAGACGAACGGAAGTTTGAACGGCATCGCACACACCCTATGCCGCGTCGGCGGCAACCTGCATTTTGACGATCTTGTCGGGGTCGGCGACGGCGCCGCTGCGCGGGTCACCCTTCTTGATCGCGTCGATATGCTCCATACCCTCGGTCACCTTGCCCCACACCGTGTACTGGTTGTCGAGGAAGGTGGCGTCGGCGAAGCAGATAAAGAACTGGCTGTCGGCGCTGTTGGGATCGGAGGTGCGCGCCATCGACACGACGCCGCGAACATGCGGCTCCGACGAGAACTCGGCTTTGACATGCTGCCCGGAGCCGCCGGAGCCGGTACCGGTGGGGTCGCCGGTCTGCGCCATGAAGCCGGCGATCACCCGGTGGAAGACAATCCCGTCATAGAACCCGCGTCGCGCCAACGACTTGATATGCGCGCAATGCTCGGGCGCCAGGTCGGGACGCATCTCGATCACCACCCGCCCGGCGGGCACGTCGAGATAGAGGATGTCTTCGAGATCGGCTGCCATCGACGTGTCCTTTACCTTTAGGCGGCGACGCGCCGCCGGTCGTACCAGCCGCCGCGGCGGAAGCGATCGAGGTAGGTCGGCAGGATCGCCTCGACCGCGGTCGGCTCGATGCCGAGCGTACGCAAATCGAGCGCGCCGTTGGCGACCACATTGTCGCGCTTCAGCATTTCAACCTGATCGGGAGTCAGGGGCGGCTTCGGCAACAGCGACATAAGCCTCGCTTGCAGGCTGGCGATGCCGAACGGCAGATCGATAAAGCGCCGGTTGCGCTTGATCTCGTGCAGCATCGTCTCCATCAGCGCGCGGAAGGTGTAGACCTTGGGGCCGCCGAGCTCGTAGGTGCGCCCGGCGGCGGCCGGATCGTCGAGCACGCGGATTGCGGCCGACGCCACATCGCCGACATAGACTGGTTGGAACCGCGTCTCGCCACCGCCGATCAGCGGCACGAACGGCGACATCACCGCCATCGTCGCGAAGCGGTTGAAGAAATCGTCCTCCGGGCCGAATACGATCGACGGTCTGAGGATCGTCGCGGTGGGGAACGCGTCCTTGACCGCCTGCTCGCCGGCTGCCTTGGAGCGCGCATAGGCCGAGGATGAGCGCGCATCGGCGCCGATCGCCGAGATGTGCACCAGCCGCTCGACCCCGGCCTCGCGCGCCAGCCGCGCCAGCTTCGCCGGCGCCGAATGGTGCATAACATCGAACTTCTGGCCGCCGCGCTCGTAGAGGATGCCGACGCAATTGACGAGCGCGTCCTTCCCGGCAACGAAAGCACGTAACACGTCCTCCGGCGCATCGATGCCGATGTTGACGAGGCCGACCTGGCCGACATCGCCTTTCAGCTTGAGGAACTTGGCGTCGGCCGCATGGCGCCCGCCGACGGTCAGCGTCTCGCCGCGCTCGGCGAGCCGCTTGACGATGTAGCGCCCGATGAACCCCGACCCGCCGAGGACCGCAATCTGGTGCCGCTTCATGGACGCGGGCTTAGCACGAAAACCCGCCGGCACCAATTCCCCGCGCCGTGGCTTTTTTATATCTGGTCGATCTCGGTCAAGTCGAACTCCGACCCCTGCGGGTTTTCGCCGATGCGTATCTTGTTGTCGGCGATGAAGCGGTAGGGCGGAACCGGCAGATTATACGGCGCCGGCACGCCCGCGAAGACGCGGCCCGCGAGATCGTATTTCGAGCCGTGACACGGGCAGAAATACCCGCCTGGCCAGCCCGGCCCCATCGACGCCCCGTTGCCAAGCGGCTCGAAATTCGGGATGCAGCCGAGATGCGTGCAGATGCCGACGAGCACAAGCCATTCCGGCTTGATCGAACGGTGCCAGTTCGTCGCGTATTTGGGCTGCTGCAGATTAGCTGAATTAGCGTCGCGCAGCAGCCCGATATCTTGCTGGGACTGCAGCATCTTCAGCTCGTCGGCGGTGCGGTGCAGAACCCAGATCGGTCGGCCTCGCCAGGCGACCGTAATCTGCTGACCCGGCTTGACCGGCGACAGATCGACATCGATCGGCGCGCCGGCGGCCAGCGTGTCGGCGGCAGGTTCCAACGAGTCGATAAACGGCCACAGCGCCGAGGCGACGCCGACTGCGCCAAGCGCGCCGGCGACCAAGGTCAGGAAATCGCGGCGCGGGGCGAGCGGGCCGTGCCCGGCCGGAACGATGTCATCGCTCATGTCAGGCAAACACGCGGCGGCGATACTGCTCCGCAGGTTGCGTCAATCTGCGCAGGCTCACACGCTCGGCGCCGCGCTCAATAAATTCCGGGGATCAGGCGTGCGGTGCGGCGGCTGTACTCGACGTAGTCGCGCGGGAAGGTCTCGCGCATCAGCCCCTCCTCCTGGCGAACTCGCACGAGGAACCCTATGAGGATCAAGGCGAGGCCAAGAAAGCCGTAGGGCGCACCCGATGCCAGCGCGGTCCCGACGATGGCGAGCGTCATGCCGGAATAAATCGGATGGCGCACCCAGCGATAGGGTCCGCTGGTGATCAGCGTGTGCCCCACCTTGACCATGACCTCGCCGCTCCAATTGCGGCCGAGATGCGCGCGCGCCCAGAACGAGAAGAGGATGCCGGCGAAAACGAGGGCGAGCGCAATGATGGCCAGCGCAGGGCTCTCGGCAATAACGCGCTGCATCAAGGCCGGCGGTACGCGCTGTGGCATCCAATGCGGCAGGAGCAGAGCGAAGAAACCGGCCACCACCGGCACCCGCTCGAGCAGGGTCGGCCCGAGCGGCTCTCTGCGTTGCGCACGCTTGACGAAGAAGGCGGCGCCGCACCAGACCACCATCCAGACCGCCCAGAGCAGCGCGATAAGTTCGTTCGAGACGGCGGTGAGGCGATCCATGCCCGGCTATATAAGCTTGCCGACCCCCTCGATCACCGTGTCCCAATCATCGATCTCGCGGTCCTGCGGATGGACCATGACGTGCTGGACGCCGGCCGCTTCGTAGGCGGCGACGCGCGCCTTCATCATGCCGATGTCCTTGCCGTCCCAGTGGCTGCGCACCGAGATCGTGAAGCCGGGCTCCGGCCGGTCGCGGCGCAGGCGCTTGACGACCTCGCCGGCTTGCTCGGGCGTCACCTGGCTGCCGTGCCAGCCGTCGCCGATGCGGACCGTGCGCTTGTGCGCGGCCTCGCTGCGGCTGCCGTGCCACATCGGGATCGGCGAGATCGGCTGCGGCAGCATCGTCATGTCCTCGATCTCGGAGGCGATGTACTTGCTGTCAAAGCTGACGGGATCGTTCGACCACACCGCCTTCATCATCGCGATGCCTTCGTCCATGCGCCGGCCGCGCTCGTGGAAGGGCACGCCGAGCGCGGCGAATTCCGGCTCCAGCCAGCCGACCCCGACGCCCATGATGAGCCGCCCACCCGACAGGTTGTGCAGGGTCGACAGCTCCTTGGCGAGCGGCAGCGGATGGCGCATCGGCAGCACCAGCACGCTGGTACCGAGCCGCACCCGCTCGGTGACGGCGGCGACCCAGGTCAAGGTCAAGACGGGATCGTAGAACAGCGGCGAGCGCGGGAATTGCGCGCGCGGCACGATGATGTGCTCGCTGACCCACACGTCGCTGAGCCCCAAATCCTCGGCGCGCCGCGCATGGCGCTTGATCAGCGCCGGCGTCGCCTGACTGCCGGCATGCGGCAGGTGCATCCCGATCTGCATCGTTCTTCCCTTCCCCTGATGTCTCGCTCCTCTAAGATGCCCGCAACGACACGACGTCGGAAAGGGGGAGCGATGCGCTTCGAGGGCAAGGTCGCGGTCATCACCGCCTGCGCCAGCGGCATCGGCCGCGCCACCGCCGACATCATGGCGCGCGAAGGCGCGATCGTGGTCGGCGTCGACAACGATCAGGAGCGGCTAGAGAAGACGGTCGCCGAGATCACCGCCGCAGGCGGCCGGGCGCATGACCGGCTGTGCAACGCGCTCGACAAGGACGCGGTCGACCCGCTGGTCGAGGGCGTCGCCCGCGAATTCGGGCGCATCGACATCCTGGTCAACGCGGTCGGCGGCAGTACGATCATCCCGCGCTCCGGCGCGACTGTCGACGAGCTCACCTTCAACGAGTGGAAAGCGATCATCGACTTTAATTTGGACGGCACGTTCCTCTTCACCCATGCCGTCGTGCCGGCGATGAAGCGGCAGAAGAGCGGCAAGATCGTCAACCTCGCCTCGATCGCCGGGCGCGGCCGCAGCGTGTCGAGCAGCAGCGCCTATGCCGCGGCCAAAGGCGGCATCATCGCCTTCACCAAAAAGCTCTGCTACGAGCTCGGGCCCTACGGCATCAACATCAACGCGATCGCGCCGTCGGTCACGCTGACCGAGCGCATCCGCCCGCATTGGGAGCGGCGCAGCCAGGAAGACCAGGCGCGCGAGATCGACAAGACGCCGCTGCGCCGCGTCGCCGAGGCGGGCGATCAGGCGCGGGTCATCTGTTTCCTTGCGTCGAGCGACGCGGATTTTGTCACCGGCGTCACCATCGATGTGACGGGTGGAGGTTGACTTGCAGCACCATCCCGGTGAAGGCCGGCGCCCATGCTCCCGGTGCTCATGCGGCTGAAAAATGGGTCCCGGCCTTCGCCGGGATGGAAATGAAAAGGAAATCACAATGGCGACATTCCTCCTCATTCACGGCTCGTATCAGGGCGGCTGGATCTGGAAGCCGGTGGCGCAGCGGTTGCGCGCGGCGGGACACGAGGTCTATGCGCCCTCGCTCGAAGGCTGCGGCGAGCGCGCCGAGCAGGTGCGCGCCGGCATCACCACAGAGAGCCAGGCTGACGAGATCGCGCAGCTTCTGTTCTACGAAGATCTCGACAATGTCGTGCTGGTCGGCACCAGCTCGGGCGGGATGGTGGCGTGCCGCGTCGCCGAGCTGAACCCCGAGCGGATCGGCCGGCTGGTCTTTGCCGACGCACTGGCGCTGCTGCCAGGCGAGAAGATCGGCGACATCGTCACCCGCTCGACCGCAGCCGGCACGCCCGGCGGCCTGACCCGCGGCCCGTCGCGCGAGGACGCCGCGAACCGGCTGTTCGCCGACCTCGACCCGGCGATGAAGGAATGGGCGCTCGCGCGCTACACCCAGCACCCGGCCGGCATCTACACCGAAGGGGTGAAGCTCGAGCATTTCTGGTCGATGCCGTGGGAAGCGAGCGTCATCTGGTGCAAGAACGCGCAGAACCCCGGCGAAGCGCATCAGCGCCGCACCGCCGAGAAGCTCCAGGCACCGTTTTTCGAGCTCAATACCGGCCACTATCCGATGCTATCGATGCCCGAGGAGTTGACGCAGCTGATCCTGAGGGGTTGATCCATTTTTCCCAGGCCGTCATAGCGAGGAGCGCGCGGCGCGACGCGGCAATCTCATTCCGCAGAAGGCCAAGACGGCATGAGATTGCTTCGCTGCGCTCGCAATGACGAATTGAGCGCGCTACGCTCGCGGCAAGACGGAATGGAGGAACGGCGATGCAGTACAAAGTCATCTCGGCCGATTGCCATGTCGATCTGATCTGGCTGCCGCCCGACCTCTTCACCGCGAACGCGCCGGCCGCTCTGAAGGACCGCATGCCCTACGTCACCGAAGGGGCGCGCGGGCGCGAATGGGTCACCAAGAACGGCTCGTCGTTCGGGCTCGACGCCGGGATGGGGTCGGCCGGGCGCAAGTACGAGCCGGGCAAGATCCACCGCTCCGACCGCATGGCCTCAACCGGGCTTTATGACGCCGAGCAGCAGCAAGTCCGCCGCCTGACCGACCCCACCCTGCGCCTCAAGGATCAGGATCGCGACGGCATCCAGGCGGAAATCCTTTACGGCATTCTCGGCGCCACCAACCGGCTCAATGACGATGAGGCGGCCGGCGCGATGCTGCGCATCTACAATGACTGGCTCGCCGATTTCTGTTCGAAGCAGCCCGACCGCTATGGCGGGCTCGCGAACATCCCCAACCACGACCGCGACGCGGCCGTGGCCGAGGTCGAGCGCGTCGCCAAGCGCGGCAATGTGCGCGGCCTCGAGGTCGCCCGCCGCCACGACATGACGCCGTTGTGGGACCCCTGGTGGAACCCGGTGTGGGACGCGATCGCCGCGAGCGGGCTGCCGGTGCATTTCCACACGATCGGCGGGCCGGGCCGCGACTTCTCCAAGCTCAGCGGCAAGACCTTGTTGGCTGCGCGCGCGGCCAGCATCACCAGCTTCCAGATGCACATGGCCGATGTGCTGATGTCGATGATCTTCGCCGGCGTCCTGCACCACCGGCCGCAGATGAAGATGGTGATCGGCGAGGCCGGGACGGGCTGGATCCCCTACATCCTCGACCGCATGGACGCCGAGTGGGAGGACCAGTTCAAGGAGCTCGACCTGACGATGAAACCCTCGGAGTACTGGAAGCGCCAGTGCTATGCGACCTACCAGTCGGACCCGGTTGGCGTGAAGCTGATCGAGGAACTGGGCGAGGACAACATCATGTGGGGCTCGGACTTCCCGCATCCCGACGGCATCTATCCCGATTCGCAAGAATACATCGAGAAAGAGCTGGGCCACCTGCCGGCGGCGGTGAAGCAGAAGATCGTTTGCGACAACGCCGCGAAGCTCTATCGCTTCGTGAATTGACCCTCACCCTTCCCTCTCCCGCAAATGCGGGAGAGAGGGTGGCGAGCGGCGGCATCGCCGCCGCGAGACGAGTGAGAGTAGAGACGCTGAATAATCGACAAGGGGGAGCACGCCGATGCAGGTCATGGATGCGATATCCGAAATCCTGAAGCGCGAGGGCGTCAAGACGCTGTTCTGCTTTCCGACGACACCGATCATCGAGGCCGCGGTCGCGGCGGGGCTCCGCCCGGTGATCTGCCGCCAGGAGCGGGTCGGCGTCCATATGGCGGACGGCTGCTCGCGAGTGCAGAACGGCAAGCCGCCGGGCGTTTTCGCGATGCAATACGGACCGGGCGCCGAGAACGCGTTTGCCGGCATCGCCTCGGCCTATTCGGACTCAACGCCGCTGCTGCTGCTGCCGTTGGGCCATCCGCGCGAGACGGCGCATCATTTTCCGATGTTCAACTCGGTGCGCACCTATTCGACCGTCACCAAATCGGTCGAACCGGTGGTGATGCCCGAGCATACGGTAGGCGCGCTGCGCCGCGCGTTCAACGCGCTGAAGAACGGACGCTCGGGCCCGGTGATGGTCGAGGTGCCGGCGGATGTGATGACCAGCGAATTCCCGGGCAACGACGTCCATTATGAAAAGGTGCGGCGCACCCGCTCGGCAGGCGACGAGGACGACATCGACGAGGCGGCGAAAAAGCTTATCGACGCCAAGGTGCCGATGATCATCGCCGGCCATGGCGTGCTCTACGCCGACGCTTGCGACAAGCTCCTAAAGCTCGCCGAACTGCTCGACACGCCGGTGATGACCACGACCGACGGCAAGAGCGCCTTCCCCGAAGATCACGCGCTGGCGCTGGGCTCGGGCGGCACGGTCTATACCGGCCACGGGCGGCATTTCCTGCACGAGAGCGACCTCATCTTCGCAATCGGCACGTCGCTCACCAAGCACAACATCTCGACCCCGATCATCCCCGACGGCAAGCGCATCATCCACGCCACCAACGACGCCCGCGACCTCTACAAGACACATTCTTGCGAGCTGCCGATCCTCGGCGACGCCAAGCTCGTGCTCGGCCAGCTGATCGAGGCGGTCAAGGACCGGCTCGGCAAGAAAAAGCATTCGACCGGCGCCAAGAAGACCATCGCCGCCAAGAAGGCGGAATGGCTGAAGCGCTGGGAGCCGAAGCTTCGCAGCCAGGAAGTGCCGATCTGCCCCTATTTCGTGATGTCGGAATTCATGCGCGTGATCCCGTCGGAAGATGCGATCGTCACGCATGACAGCGGCAGCCCGCGCGACCAGCTGTTGCCGATGTATGTCGCGAAAAAACCACGCGGCTATCTCGGCTGGGGCAAATCGCACCAGCTCGGCACCGGGCTCGGCCTGGCGATCGGCGCCAAGATGGGCGCGCCCGACAAGATGTGCGTCAACTTCATGGGCGACGCGGCGTTCGGCATGACCGGGCTTGATTTTGAGACCGCCGCGCGCAGCGGCATTCCCATCACGACGATCGTCCTCAACAACTCAACGATGGCGATCGAGACGCACGCGATGGCCTTTAGCCATGAGCGCTATAAGACGCGCGATCTCGGCGGCAGCTACGCCAATCTCGCGGCCGATCTGGGCGGCTGGAGCGAGCGGGTCACCCGACCCGACGAGGTCGGCCCGGCGATCAAGCGCGCCCGCAAGGTCAACGAAGACGGCCGCGCCGCGCTGTTGGAATTCGTCACCAGCGCCGAGACCGCCTTCTCACATCGGCGCGGAGCAGCCTAGGTTCACTGCGCCGGTTGTACCGCCCCTGCGCGTTCGGCGCGGCCGCCGCGCAAGGCGAGCAGGCCGGTGGCTGCCGCCGCCACGACCGCGAATACGCAGGCGATCAAGAAGATGCGGGTCGGCGGCATGCCGAGCGACAGCAGGTACCCGCCCAGCACGGGCGCGGCGATGCCGCCCAGCCGACCGATGCCGAGCGCCCAGCCGAGGCCGCTGGTGCGCATGCGCGCGGGATAGAGCTTGCCGCAGGTCGCGTTGGCCCCGGTCTGGCTGCCGATGATCGTCATCCCGGCGAGGAAGGTCACCAACAGCATCAGCGCGTAGGGCATCGCGACGAGCGCTATCATCGCGATGAACACGGCACCGAGCGCGTAGTGCAGCGCCAGCGAGCGTTCCGGCCCCACGTGGTCGATCGCCCAGCCGAGGTAGAGCACCGCGAAGATCGCGCCGCAATCCCTCAGGCTCGAGGCAAACACCGCCTGCGCCGGTGTGTAGCCGATCAGTTTGAAGACGGTCGGCATCCAGTAGCCGAACAGGAACAGGTTGAGGAGGCTGCAGAAGAAGATCACCCACATAAGCAAGGTCTGCAGAAGATAGCCTTTGCCGAACAGCAGCTTGACCGGATTCTCGTCGGTGATGTCGACCTCGTGCCGCTGGCCTTCGGCGATGCCGAATTCGTTGAGCAGCGCCGCGTCGCGGGCGGACAGGGTTTGCTTGCGGGCGAGAAAGCGTGGGGACTCCGGCAGCCAGACCAGGAGGATCGGCACCAGGATCAACGGGAAGAGGCCGCCGGCGACAAAAATCGACTCCCAGCCGAATTGCGGCAGCAGCCATAGCGAGACGAGCTGGCCGCCGACAAACCCACCAACCGGCGCCCCGGTAAAGCTCGCCATGATCAACAAGGCTCGCCGCCGGTGCGGCGCGTAATCCCCGGCGAGGCTCGCCGCGCCGGGGAACGCGCCGCCGATGCCAAGCCCGGTGAAAAAACGCGCGGCGGTCAATGCGAGCAGCGACGGCGCGAGCGCGCTGGCGATCGAGGCCAGGCCGAAGATCGACAAACTCGCGACCAAGAGGGGCTTGCGGCCGACGCGATCGCCAATCGGCCCGGCCGACAACGCGCCGACCAGGATGCCGATGCTCGACCAGAGGAAAGCCATCGTGAAAGCCTGCGGCGGGAGATGCCACACGTCGATCAGCTTTGGCACTGCCCAGGCGACCGAATTGATGTCGTAGCCGTCGCAAATCTGAATGAGCGTGCATAACAACATCACGCGGAGCTGCAAGCGACCGATCCGCTGGTTCTCCAGCGCGCTCTCGACCGCCGAAACCGCCGTGTCCGCCATGCTCTGCCTCCCGAGCCTTTGCCTTCGACCGCCGGCCTATGCCGGTCTTGCCGTGGCATCGTGTTGCATTTCCGCGCCCGCTGCGCAAGCCTCGGCGCCAACACTCCTTTGTGCGGAGCCCGCCTGATGACCGTCCGTCCGCCCGCCGAGATCGGCATGACCCTCGATGAGGTCGACACCCCTGCCCTGGTGATCGACCTCGACGCGTTCGAACGCAACCTGAAACGCCTTGTCGACCGCACCGCGGGGAGAGGCGTCCGGCTGCGGCCCCACGCCAAGACCCATAAATGCGCGGTCATCGCGCTGAAGCAGATGGAATTGGGCGCGGTCGGCGTGTGCTGCCAGAAGGTCAGCGAGGCTGAGGCGTTGGTCTATGGCGGGGTCAAGGACGTCCTCGTCACCAACGAGATCGTCGGCAAGACCAAGCTGCGCCGGCTGATGGGTCTCGCCGGCAGCGCGCGGATCGCGACCTGCGCCGACGACCCGGCGCAGGTCGCCGCGCTCGACGACGCGGCGGGGGAGGCCGGGATCGCGCTGCCGGTCCATGTCGAGGTCAACATGGGCGGCAATCGCTGCGGCGTCGAACCGGGCGAGCCGGCGCTGGCTCTCGCGCGACAGATCATGGATGCGCGGCATCTCTCCTTCGCCGGGCTGCAGGCCTACCACGGATCGGCCCAGCACCTGCGCACGTGGGAGGAACGTCAGAAGGCGATCGCCGGCGCGGTTGAGAAAGCCACCGCGACCCGCGACCTGCTGGCGCGCAACGGCATCGAATGCGCCAACATCACCGGCGCCGGCACGGGCACTTTCGAGTTCGAGACGGGAAGCGGCGTCTACACCGAACTGCAATGCGGTTCATACATCTTCATGGACGCCGATTACGGCCGGAACCTCGATCGTGACGGCGCGACGACCCGAGCCTTCGAGCCCAGCCTTTTCGTCTGGGCGACGGTGATGAGCCGGCCGACTGAGGAGCGCGCCATCGTCGATGCGGGCCTCAAGGCGCTCGGCATGGATTCAGGCCCGCCCAATGTCTGGGACGAGCCGGCCGCGGTTTACGACCGCGCCTCCGACGAGCACGGACGCCTCCTCATCAGCGGCGCGACCAACCGGTTGCGGCTCGGCGACAAGGTCAAGCTGGTGCCGGGGCATTGCGACCCGACCGTCAACCTCTACGACTGGTATGTCGGGATGCGCGGCGACCGGGTCGAGACGATCTGGCCGATCGTGGCGCGCGGCGCGGTTTACTGATGGCTAACAAAAAGTCACCGGCATGTTCTGAAATCGATAGAGGGCGCTTCGAGGCACTGCTAGAGGCTTCGAACAAGTTTTGTGAGGTTAAGGGTCTTTCTACAAAAAAAGCAATTATTATTAAGCATTTGAGTGAAATTGAGAATTATGTCGAGGACTATCTTATAGATACATATGAAAAAAATCCCGAGTTGTTGAGATTCGGCATTCTCAACTCGACATTGCGCGTCTTATTTTATGCGTATCACACGGCCGAGCGCCAGAATCAGGAACAGCGTCAGGAATTCGGTG
This sequence comes from uncultured Alphaproteobacteria bacterium, assembly GCA_963712835.1. GTDB lineage: Bacteria > Pseudomonadota > Alphaproteobacteria > ATCC43930 > CGMCC-115725 > DATARH01. Next base: position 599,895 of record CAVQJJ010000011.1, read on the forward strand.
GCGATCCACCACTCCTGCCACACGCCGTAGCTGCCGAAGCCGACGAGGAGCGCGGTCACCAGGCTGCTGCCCGCCGCCGCCGCGTAGAGCGGCGGCCAGGTCGCCTTTTCGAGAGCGAGCCAGACCCAGGCGACGAACAGCGCGAACAACAGCGCTCCGGGCGCGCCGAGTTCGAGCCAGAGCTGCAGGGCCGCATTGTGCGGGTGGAGCGGCAGCCATTGCTGTCCGGATGGAGCACCCGGAATGACATCGCTGCCGCCGGGAATCGCACGCGATGAATTCGAGCCCCCAGCCGAGTACCGGCTTCTGCGCGATCTTGCCGCCGACGAACGACCAGATCTCCAGCCGATGCCAGGCCGAGAATTTGACCTCCTGCGCGTCGGCGCGCACCGGCGCAATCCCGACCAGCGGCGGCAGCGCGAGCGGGGCCGCCAGGATGAACGCGACCGACGCGATCGCGGCGGCACGGGCAACCCATTTCCGCCGGAAATAGAGCGGCACGGCGGCGGCGACGCCGAGAATAAAGGCGATGCGCGCCGCGTCGCCGACGAGAAGAAAGATCACGGCGACCGTCGGCACGGCCAACAGCAAAGCGACAACGCGTAGGCGCTGCAGGAACAGGGCCGCGCAAAGGGGCGGCAGCAACAGCCCGAACCCGTCCTCGATAGTGTTGAGCGTCGGCTCGATGAAGGCACGTCGCGCCAGCCGCGCGGTGAGCGCGCCATCGGTCGCGTATTGCACCGCCGCCAGCGGCAGAGACAACGCGAACCCGGCGAGCAGACAAGCGACCAGCCGCCGCGACGCGCGGATTTCACTCGACGCGGCGATCAGCGCTAACCCTGCCGCGAACAGGCCGGTGAGCCGCAGCGCGATCAGCAGGCTGCGGTGCGGCTCGATCGCCCACAGGGACGAGATAAGCCCCCACACCACCAGCGCCACGAAAAACGGCGCCAGCCGGCGCACGCGCCACCACGCGGCAGAGAAATTATCGGCGATGAGACCCAGCGCGCAAATCCCCGCCGCACCCGCGAGCGGCGCCGCGCCCCGCGACGCCAGCACCAAAATCGGCAGAAACAGGAACGCGCAGATGTCGAGGCCAAGCTCGGAGGCGGCGCGGACGCGGACGGAGGGTTGCATCGTGGGCGGCGACCTTGGCAGAAAACCCGACGCGCCGCCATTGCTGGGCTATGCTGAGTTTATCGGCTGCGGGAGGAAGACCAATGGATTTCGGCATCGGCATCGCCACCTCGGCCAACTCGTGGAAGACCGCGCTGCGCGCCGAGGAGCTCGGCTTCACGCATGCCTGGTTCTACGACACGCAGATGATCACCGCCGATCCGTTTGTCGCGATGGGCGCGGCGGCGATGAAGACCGGTAAAATCCGGCTCGGCACCGGCGTGCTGGTGCCGTCCAACCGCTTGGCCGCGGTCACCGCCAACGCCTTCGCCACGCTTAACGGCCTCGCCCCGGGCCGCATCGATTTCGGCGTTGGCACCGGGTTCTCGGCGCGGCGCGCGATGGGGCTCGGCGCGATGAAGCTCGCCGACATGGAGGAGTACATCCGCGTCGTCTATGCGCTGCTGCGTGGCGAGATCGTCGAGACCGACATCGAAGGCAAACAGCGCAAGATCAAGTTCCTCAACCCCGATGCCGGCCTCTTCAACGCCAGCGATCCGATCCCGCTGCACGTGTCGGCCTATGGGCCGCGCTCGCAGGCGCTGACCGCGAAGCTGGACGCGCGCTGGAAATGCTTTATCCAGGACGTGCCGGGCGGCCTCTCCGCGCTTGCCGGCATGCAGCAAAGCTGGGCCGAGGCCGGCCGGGCGCCGCAAGACCTTTACGCCACCGCCTGGGTATGCGGCTGTGTGCTGCAGCCGGGCGAGGCGGCCGACAGCCCGCGCGCGATGGCGCAATCCGGCCCGCGCGCCGCCGTGCTGCTGCACCGCCACGCCGACATGGACCAACAGGGCTGGCAGAACACGATGGCGGTCGAGGCGCCCGAGGGCATTGCCGACGAGGTCAAGGGCTATGTCGAGATGGCGCGGCGCTTCGAGCCGCCCGACGCGCGCTACCTGCAGAACCATCGCGGCCATTTCGTCTTCGTGAAGCCGGAGGAACGCAAGTTCGTCACCGCCGAGCTGATCCGCCGCACCACCTTCACCGCGCCGCTCCAGGAGTTGACCCAGCGCATCGAGGCGCTGCGCAGCGCCGGCTGGTCGCAGATCGTGGTGCCCATCGTGCCGGGCCAGGAAGACGCGCTGGAGGATTGGGCCAAGGTCAAGGCGGCGTTCCACTAAGTCGCGTCATTGCGAAGCATCCGAAGGGCGCCGTGGCAATCTCCCGCCGTCTTAGCCCTCGGCGGAAGGAGATTGCTTCGCTGCGCTCACAATGACAGAGAAAGAAGCAAGATAGCGCGGAGACACGAATGCCCGATGACACCATTTCGATCGCCCATCGCGTCAGCCACGCGGCGCTGATCGAATTCATCGCCACGGCCTATCGCGCGGCGGGCATTTCCGAGGGCGATGCGCGGAAGGCCGCCGAGCTGATGGCGCGCTCGGACATTTCCGGGGCCGACGGGCATGGCGTGTTCCGCCTGCCGCAATACATCCGTCGCATCAAGAAGGGCGGGCTCAACACGCGGCCGAACATCGTTGTCAACCGCACCGCGCCGGGGACGGCGCTGGTCGATGGCGATAACGGGCTTGGCAGCCTGGTCGTGGCGCGCGCGGTCGAGACCGCGATCGAGATCGCCCGCGACCAAGGCGTCGGCTGGGCCGGCACGCGGCACGGCAACCATGCCGGCGCCGCCGCGGTCTACGCCGCGATGCCGATCGAGCACGACATGATCGGCATCTATTTCGCGGTCGGCAACGCCAACCATCTGCCGCCCTGGGGCGGGATCGATATGCTGCTGTCGACCAACCCGCTGGCGATCGCGATGCCGGCGCTGGAGGAGCCGTCGCTGGTGCTCGACATGGCGACGACGGTCGCCGCCTACGGCAAGGTCAAGGTCGCCGCGCAGCAGGGCAAGACCATGCCAGAGGGCTGGATGATCGACCGCCAGGGCCGGCCGCTCACCGACCCCAAACGCTCGGATGACGGGTTCCTCCTGCCGATCGGCGGCTACAAGGGCGCGGCGATGTCGCTGATGTTCGGGCTCTTGGCCGGGACGCTCAACGGCGCCGCCAATGGCGACGACGTCGTCGATTTCAACAAGGACGACACCACCCCGACCAATACCGGCCAGGCGATCTGCGTGCTCGACATCAAGCGCTTCGCCGAGCCGACCGCGTTCAAGCGCCAGGTCGACAATGTGATCCGCCAGCTGCATGGTTCGGCGCTGCTGCCCGGCTTCGACCGCATCCGTCTGCCGGGCGAGGACCGCGCCGCCCGCATCAAGGAGCGCACGAAAAACGGCATCCCCATCCCGCCCGAATTGAAGGCCGCGCTCGACAAGATGGCGGGCGAATTGGGGATTACGCCGCTGTTCGGGTAGTTCCCCTCCTATGCCACTCCTCTCCCCGAACGCTTCCCGGCGAAAGCTTACGCCGACAACTTTAGCCCTGGATCTCCTGCACCACGTCGAGCACGGCGCGGCGGCGGGTCACACGGTTCTGCCAGACCCGGTCGAAATCCTCGACCAGCGGCTTGATCGCGTCCGATGTCGAGACGGCCTCGGCCGCTTCGACCGAGTTCGAACTCGTAAAACGCGACATGCACGCCAGGATCGCTCTTGCTCCAGCAGCGCCAGGCGCGGCGCGCCTTGAAGACACGCAACGCCCAGGGCAGATGGTCAGTCTCGTACCAATGGTCGAATTGCGCGCGGTCGGCTTCCGGCACTTCCGCGCGCACCGCGAAATAGGCTTTCGCCATCAAGGCCTCATCTAATCGTCGAGGGTGAATCCGACCTTCAGTGTAACCTGGAAATGATGAATCTTGCCGTTCTGGATGTGGCCGCGGGTTTCGACGACCTCGAACCAGCGGAGGTCGCGCAAGGTCTTCGACGCGCGGCCGATTGCGGTAGTGATGGCGTCGTCGATGCTTTTCTCCGAGGAGCCGACGATTTGAATGACGCGATAGACGTGTTCGTCCATGCCTGCCTCCCTGGTTGACTTGCGTGTCGTTGGCGCCTCTGGGAAATCCATCCGGCGCGTCACGACAATACGAGCGAACGGTTGGGCAGGCGACAACGATCCCGTTTTGCGCAAAGCGTCAGGTGTTGATCGCTTTGCCCGTCAGCACCGCGCGCAGCTGCTCGGCGAGTAGCGCCTTGGTGAACGGCTTGGCGATGAACGCGGCATCGCTCGGCGCGATCTCGGCATAGCCGGACATATAAAGGACGGCAAGGCCGGGCCTCAGGCCCTGCGCCATCACCGCCAGTTCCTCGCCTCCGAGGCCGCCCGGCAGCACCAGATCGGCGAACAGCAGATCGACCGGGCCGCCGCCCTCGAGCAGCGCCAACGCCTCCCCCGCGCCCGCGGCGACAATCGGGCGGTAGCCGAGATCGGCAACCATCTTCGCCACTGCATTGCGTACCAGCGGCGCGTCTTCGACAATGAGGACCGTCTCGCCGTGCCCGCGGTTTGGCGCCTGGCTACGGTGCTCGGCCGGCGCGGTATCGCCGAAGCGCGGCAGGAACAGCTGCACGGTCGTGCCGCCGCCCGGCTCGCTGTCGATCCGCGCGTATCCACCGGATTGCCGGGCGTAGCCATAGACCTGGCTCAGCCCGAGCCCACTGTGGTCGGAACCGGGTTTGGTAGTGAAGAAGGGCTCGAACGCCCGCTCCGCAACATCGGACCGCATGCCCGTCCCGTTATCGCTGACCGCGACCAGCACATATCGCCCCGCCGGCTCACCGGGATGCAGCATCGCATAGGCCGCGTCGAGTGTGATGTCTGTCGTGCCGATGGTGAGCCGACCGCCGTCGGGCATCGCGTCGCGGGCGTTGAGCGCGAGGTTGAGGAGCGCGGTCTCGAACTGGTTGCGATCAGCCAGCACCAGCCCGGCATTGCGGCCGAGCCGGGCCTCGATCTCGATCCCCACCGGGATCGCCCGGCGCAACATCAGTTGGGTCTGCGCTACGCTCTCGTTGATGTCGAGGCTGGTCGGCTTGAGTGGCTGCCGGCGGGCGAAGGCGAGCAGGTGGCCGATCAGGCTATGCGCCTGGTCAATCGCGACACGCGCGCCCTCGAACAGCGGCTCGGTGGCGCCGGTCCGCGGTACCTCCTCGGCGAGCGACTCGAGGTTGAAATTGATCGCCAGCAGCAGGTTGTTGAAGTCATGCGCGATGCCGCCGGTGATCTGACCGAGCGCATCCATCTTCTGCGCATGGCGCAGCCGGTCCTCGAAGCGCGGGTTTGGCCGCGGCTCGGGCTTGCCGGGTGCCGGGGGCCGCGCCGCCAAGGCGAGCGCGATCACATCCGCATCGCTCACTTCAACGTCTCTACACACCTATAAAGGGTATTTCAGACGTTAGAGCTGTACCATTGAAGAATTGGTTACCCGGTCGGACGCGGTAGGCCAGGCCCCATTTGCGACTTCTTAACCTCGTTTCCGTACCGTCCGATGAATGGACCGCGACGCGCGGCACCTTGCCGTGCGGGATCGGTTCGTCGTCGCGGATGGCGCATGAGAATATTGCTTGCCGACGATCATCATCTGGTGCGCGAGGCGATCGCCAGCTATCTGACGCGCGCGGCGACGGACATTGTCTGCATTGAGGCGTCGGATTTCCAGCAGGTACGCGAAAGACTGGCCGAGCACAGCACTTTCGATCTGGTGATTCTCGACTACCGGATGCCCGGAATGAACGGGCTCGCGGGTCTTGACGAGGTCAAGCAAAGCCTGCCGCAAACTCCCGTCGCGATCCTCTCCGGCGCGATGGATGCCGACGAGGCGGAACGCGCTTTCGAACGCGGCGCGGCCGGCGTCATCATGAAGAATCTGCGCGGCACGGCGCTGTTGACGGCGCTGCGGCTGATGGCGGCGGGCGAGACCTATGTCCCGCGTTCGGTAGTCAGCGCTCGCCCCGGCCGTTCCGCGGGCCGTCTGTCGTTCGACAATCTCACCCCACGCGAGCTCGACTGCGTCGAGCATCTGGTGCATGGCTCGCCCAATCGCGAGATCGCCGATCGACTGGCGATCTCGGAAACCACGGTCAAGCTGCACCTCAACAGTGCCTTCAAGAAAATGGGCGCTCGCAACCGCTCGGACGCGGTGCGGATCGCCATGCTGCAAGGAATGAGCGGGCTATGAATGCGACCTCGGAGGCTCGACTGATGAACACGGTGCTGGTGATCGACGACGATCCGGTGTTTTGCACCGTCGTCGAGGGGATCCTCGAACACGACGGATACGCGGTGACTACGGCGGGCGACGCACAGACCGGCATCAGCCGGTTTGGGGAGTTGGCTCCCGATCTCGTCATCGTCGACATCCTGATGCCCGGCAAGGAAGGCATTGCGACGATCCTCGAATTGCGCGAAGCCAACCCCGAGGCGCGCATTCTCGCGATTACCGGCGGCGGCAGTTTCGCCGCGGGCGACGTGCTGCGCATCGCCGAGCTGTTGGGCGCCGACAACAGCCTCAAGAAGCCGTTCGAGCCGGCCGCGCTGCTGTCAACGGTCAGACGCTGCCTCGCGACATAGCGGGAAGAACAAGCCGGCACCCCATACCAATGGTCTAATCGCCAGCCTTTCGGTTGGGGATCGGCGCGCTGCGCTGCCGGCGATGACTCGATACGGTCGGGTCGATGGTCACGATACACGTCATCGACCGCGATCCCGCGATGCGCCTCGCCGCGCGGCGGGCGCTAGAGCCCGCCGGGTTTATCGTCAGCGAAAACGCCGACGACGCGGAACCTATGCCTTCCCGTCTCGACCTTGTCGTCGCCGATCTCTCTACATCCAGCCTCACCTCGATAAGGCGGTGGCATCCCGGCGCGCGCGTGCTGGCGACGGGCCGAGACGGGCTGACAAAGCCGTTTACCGCAAGCGAGTTGCTTGTCGCCGTGCGGCGATGCCTGGCGCGGCCGTTTCTATGCTGAGCGGCGCCACCACGGAATCGCGACGACGCTGAGCGCGACCGTGACCCCGGCGATCTTGAAGACGCCGGTGAATGCCGTGAGGAAAACCGCCGGCTCGGCGGTGGCCCCATGCCCGATGCGGCTGAAGATCAGCGTCAGGAGCGCCGCGCCGGTCACCGTGCCCATGGTGCGCGTCAGTATCGAGAGGCTGCCGGCAACACCGCGATCGGCGAGCGGCGACGAGCGGATCACGATGTCGGTGTAGGCGACCTGGAACAGCCCGACCCCGATTCCCTGCACGGACAGGATCAGCGCCATCGCACCCGGTGTGATATCGGGCGGCCACAGCCCAATCAGAAACAGCCCGCCGCCGACCGTCAGAATGCCGAGCGCGCCGACCTTCTCGGCGGCGACCCTCGCGACCAGCCGCCCGGCCAAAGGCGAAGTCAGCGCCATCGCCGTCGAGCCGGACGCCAGCACCACCCCCGCGAGCCACAGCGGCATCGCGCTGAACCGGGCGAAGAAATACGGCACGAACAGCAGTACCGAGAACGCCGCCAGGTTCATCAGCATGTAGACCGCGTTGATCATCGCGAAGCCAGGATCGCGGAAGAGGCCAATGCGGATCATCGGCCGCGCGGTGCGACCTTCCCACCAAGCGAAAAGCGCCAGTGTCACCACCGCCGCGCCGAGCAGCGCCGCCATCTGCAAGCCGGGGCCCTGCCGCGATCCGGCATTGATCCCGAGCAGCAGCAGTGTCAGCCCCAAGGCCAGCAGCAGCGCGCCGGCGATATCGAACCGCTCGCCAGCGCTGGGCGGGCTCGCCGGCAAGCCGCGCAGGAACACAAGGCTCACCAACGCGATCGGCGCGCGAAACCAGAACACCGCCGGCCACCCCCAGCGCGCCACCAACGCCCCGCCGATCAGCGGTCCCGACGCGGAGCCAAGCGCGAAAATCAGCGTGAAAATGCCGACCGCGTGGCTGCGCCGCTCCTCGGGGTAGAGTCCGGTGACCAGCGCGGGCGCGCAGCTGATCACCAGCCCCGCGCCGATCCCTTGCAAGAAGCGAAAGAACAAGAGCCAGCCAAACCCCGGCGCGGCGGCGCACAGCAGATAGGCGATGACGCTCCACGCGAGGCCCGCGCGAAACACCCGAGCATGCCCGCCGATATCGCCGATCCGGCCGCAGGCGAGCATCAGCGCCGCGTAAGTCAGCGTGTAACAGATCACCACCCACTGGATCATCGACAGCGGCAGGCCGAAGCTGCCGGTGATGTCGGGGAAGCTGATATTGACGGCGGTATCGAGCGGCACGATCGCCATGCCGAGCCCGAGCATCACCAGCCGGAAGCCATGGCCCGCCGCCATCCCCTGCCGCGCGGCAATGTCTTGGGCCGCTGGCGGCGAGGACGATTGGGACATCCCCGACCATACCGCGGATGGCCGTCTCGCGCTAAGTTGATTGCCGAAACCAGACCCGCGTCCCATTTGATGTCGGGCACATGGGGGCGGATATGCACGGCAGCGCGATACGCGGCGGCAATGGTTACGCCCTCGCCCTCCACGGCGGCGCCGGCACCCTGAAACGTGGCGACATGAGCGCCGAGCGCGAGGCGCTTTACCGCGCCGGGCTCGCTCGTGCGCTGGTCGCCGGGCACCACGTGCTGTCGCAAGGCGGCAGCGCGCTCGATGCGGTGACGCAGGCGGTTTGCGTACTGGAAAACGACAAGCTGTTCAACGCCGGCCGCGGCGCGGTCTTTACCCGCGACGGTCGGCAAGAGATGGACGCCGCGGTGATGGACGGGCGCGACCGGCGCGCCGGCGCGGTCGCCGGAATCTTCGGCCCGAAGCACCCGGTGCTCGCGGCACGCGCGGTCATGGAACGGTCAGCGCACGTGCTGCTGGTCGGCAAGGGCGCGACGGCGTTCTGCCGCGAAGCCGGGCTCGACTTTGCCGAGCGGGATTATTTCTTCACCGAGGCGCGCTGGCAGGCGCTCGCCGAAACGATCGCGCAGGACGGCGGGGCGATTGACACCGACGAATCGCGCCGCCACGGCACGGTCGGCGCTGTGGCGCGCGACCGTAACGGCAACCTCGCGGCGGCGACTTCGACCGGCGGCATGACCGGCAAGCTTTCCGGCCGGGTCGGGGACAGCCCGATCATCGGCGCCGGCACCTTTGCCGACAATGCGACCTGCGCGGTCTCGGCGACCGGGCATGGCGAGTTCTTCATCCGCTACGGCGCCGCGCACGAGATCGCCGCGCGGATCGCGCATGCCGGACAAGGTCTCGCCGAGGCGGCCGAGACGGTCGTTGCCGCGCTCGGCGCCGTCGGCGGCTCGGGCGGGCTCGTCGCGGTCGGGGCCGACGGTACGCTCGCCCTGCCGTTCAATTGCGCCGGCATGTATCGCGGCTATGTCAATGACGAGGGAATCGTGTACACCGCGATCTACGACGAGCCGTTCGAAGCGTCATGAGAACAAGAAGCCATCTCCTAGGAGCGTGTCTGGCGCTGGGCGCTCTGCTGTGCGCGGCGATGGCCGGCGCGCAATCCCCGGCGGGAGGCGCTGGCGCGATCTCGGACGGTGTCGTCAAGATCGGCCTCATTCTCGACATGAGCGGCCCGTATGCCGAACTGACCGGGAAGGGCAGCGAGGCCGCCGCCAAAATGGCGGTCGAGGATTTCGGCGGGAAGGTGCGGGGCGCGCCGATCCAGGTTGTCGTGGCCGATCATCACGACAATGCCGACACGGCGGCGGCGATCGCGCGCGACTGGTTCGGCAACCAGCATGTGGACGCGATCATGGAGGTCGCCGGCTCGTCGGAGGCATTGATCGTCCAAGCGATCGGCGGAACCCGCGACAAGATCGTCATCCTCAACGCACCGGGCGCCAATCGGCTGAGCCAGGAGGGCTGCACCGCAACCTCGGTGCATTACACCAACGACACTTACGCGATCGCCCACACGCTGGGAAAAGCGATCGTCGCCAATGGCGGCAAGAGCTGGTTTTTCATCACCGTCGATTACAGCTACGGCTACGATCTGGAAGACGAGACGGCCACCGTGGTCAAGGCCAGCGGCGGCACTGTGCTCGGCCATGCGCGCCACCCGCTCGGCGCGAGCGACTTCTCGTCATACCTGCTACAGGCGCAGCAATCGGGCGCCAATGTCGTCGGCCTCGCGGATGGCGGCTCGGACACGACCAACGCCGTCAAGAAAGCGGCGGAGCTGAAGATGATCCCGGGCCCGCAAACCTTTGTCGGCCTGTCGATGCGCATCAACCAGGTGCACGATCTGGGGCTCGCGACAACCCAAGGGATGATGCTAAGCGAATCGTTCTATTGGGATCAGAGCGACGCGGCGCGCGCGTGGTCGAAACGGTTTTTCGACCGCGTCGGGGCGATGCCGAACGCGCTGCAGGCGGGAACCTACTCATCCACGATGCACTACCTCCAGGCCGTCGCAAAAATCGGAACCGACGCGACCGACCCGGTGATGAAGGCGATGCGCGACGCGCCGATCAACGATTTCTTCGCGCATAACGGCGTTATCCGCGGCGACGGGCTGATGGTGCACGACATGTACCTGTTCCGGGTCAAGAAGCCCGATGAATTGCACTATCCCTGGGACTATCTCCAGCTGGTCACGACCATCCCGGGAGACCAGGCTTTCGAACCTCTGAAGCAATCGAAATGCCCGCTGGTGCAGCCACCGACGGAATAGCAGCTCACTCGATCCCCAACCGCTTGCGCTCGGCGGCCAGTTCCGCCTCGTCCCAATAGCCGATGACGATGCCGCTGCGCAGCTGGCGGCCGGTCGCGTAACCTGCGATCCGCTCGTCCGACATGGTAAGGCGGTTGTGGTCTTTGAGCGCCCAGTCGAGCAGCGCCTCCCTGAGCCGGGCGCGCTCGTCGGCGAAACCCGGATCGGCGCCGAGATCGCGGAGCTCGCCGCGGTCGCTTTCGAGATCGAACAGCATGGGGCGGAAGCCGGTCGCGTGGATGTATTTCCAGCGCCCGTCGAAGGCCATGAAGAGCCGGCAGTCGCGGATCGGCTGGTTGAGGGTAAGCCGCGCCTCGAGCATCGAATAATCGTATTCGGAGAAGACGACGCGCCGCCAATCCGGCGGCCGCTCGCCGCGCAGCAGCGGCAGCAATGAGCGGCCCTCGATGACATGGGGCTGCGGCGTGCCGCCGCAATAGCCGACAAAGCTCGGCACCAAGTCGATTGCCTCGACCAACGCATCCGACGCGGCGCCGCGGGCCGCATCCGCCTCGGGGCTCGGATCGACAACGATCAACGGTACCTTCACGGTGCAATCGTGGAAGAAATCCTTCTCGCCGAGCCAATGATCGCCGAGATAATCGCCGTGGTCGCTGGTGAAAACGATCAGCGTGTTCGATGTCAGCCCGCGCTCGTCGAGAAAGCGGAACAACAGGCCCAGCTGATCGTCGATCTGCTTGATGAGGCCCATGTAGGCCGGGATCACGCGGGCGCGCACCTCGTCGCGCGAGAAGTTGCGCGAGACGCGCATCTGCATCATCGCGCGATAGACCGGATGCGGGTCGACCTGCTCGGCCGCGTCGCGCACCGGCGCGACAATGTCCTGCAGGCCGTACATATCGTGATACGGCGCCGGGGCGATATAGGGCCAATGCGGCTTGATGTAGGAGAGGTGCAGGCACCAGTCGCGTCCGTCTCGCGCCGCCTCGTCGATGAACTGCATCGCGCGGCGGGTCGTGTAGGGCGTCTCGGAATGCTCTTCCGGCACGCGCGCCGGCTTGTTGCTGTGTTCAAGGAGCCAGCCATTCGCCCCTTCGCCCGAATTGGCCCATTCCTCCCACGGATTGTCACCGCCAAAGCCCTGGGCGCGCAGGTAGTCGTCATAGGCCGGGCGCGCTTGCGGATAGCCCTTGGGGTGCAGCCCGTCATCGCGCTCGTAGGGTTCGAACCCGCATTGCGCCGCGAGCACGCCGAGCGACGAGCTCGGGTCGATGCCGAGCCGCTTCATGCCATCGCGGTCGGCGGCCATGTGCGTCTTACCGACAAGCGCGGTGCGCATCCCCAGCTCCGCGAGATGGTCGCCTAGGGTCGGCTCGCCAACGCGCAGCGGAAAGGCGTTCCAGTTGGCGCCGTGCGAGCGCATGTAGCGGCCGGTGTAGAAGCTCATCCGCGACGGCCCGCACACCGGAGACTGAACATAAGCGCGATCGAAGCGCACGCCGCGCGCCGCGAGCGCGTCGATGTTCGGGGTCTTGAGGTGCGGGTGGCCGTAGCAGCCGAGGTAATCGAACCGCAGCTGGTCGCACATGATGAACAGGATGTTCTTGCCGGGCATTATCTCACTCGTCTTTCCCGCGAAAGCGGGAACCCAGGGCAACCGTTCCGTCGCGCGCCCCTGGGCCCCCGCTTACGCGGGAGAGGCGAAAAAGTCTACGCCTCCGGCTTCTCGCCCAAAGCCAACAATTCCATGCCGAGCCCATAACCGAGCAAATCGTGCATCTGCCGGCGCAGCGCCTCGGTGAGCAGCAGGCGGGTGTAGCGCAACGCCAGCGTCGGCTTCTTGGCGAGATCCTCGGCAAGCTCCCAGGCGCGGGCGAGCACCTTGTCGGGCGACAACACCTCGGCCACGAGGCCAAATTCCAATGCCTTCTGGGCGTCGAGCGTCTGTCCGGTAAGCAGGTAGTAGCGGCCGCGATTCATGCCGAGCAGCAGCGGCATGACGATGTGCATCCCGTCGCCGGGCACGACCTCCGAGGCGAAATGCGCGGAATCCTGGAACTGCGCGGTGTCGGCGGCGAGCACGATGTCACACAAGAGCGGGATTTCCGAATGACGCCAGGCCGGGCCGTTGATCGCGCTGATCACCGGCACCTCGATGTCGAGCAGCTTCATCAACAGGTGCCGGCCCTCGTAATGGATGCGGTCGATGGTCTCGATCGTCGGCCGCGTCGGGAACGACGAGGTGCCGGGATTGGCCCGCGGGCCGGAAAACTCTTCGCCGGTCCCGGTGATTATGACGACCCGGTTCTCGCGGTCGTTGCCGACATCGTAGAACGCGTCGGGCAGCTCGCCATGCGGCAGGAATCCCCAGCGGAGTGAGCCGCCGTCGGTATGCAGCGTCATCTGCAGGATGCCGCCCCGGCGCTCGAACCGCACGGTCTGGTACTTGTTCTGATAGTCCGCAAGCTTAGTCGGCATGGCGTGTCCTCCCCGTGTCCTTACTCCCTCTCCCGCTTGCGGAAGAGGGAGGGACTCGTAGTGTTTTCAGCGGCCTGACCTACTTTCGATTTTGATGGTCATACGCAGCCATCCGAGCACCGCGGATGCCCTGAGCGAGCGCGGCGATGTCGCCGAGCACAGCATCGACGAGGCCGGCCGTCGCCTTCCCGCCGGAGTCGAGGTTTTGCGCCAGGCGATCGACCAGCGCCGTCCCGACCGCCGCGGCGTCGGCGGCGCGCGCGACCTCGGCCGCCTGCTCGGCGTTCTTGATCCCGAAACCGACCGCGACCGGCAGTTTGGTGAAGCGGCGCAAGCGGGCGACCGCCTCGCGCACCGCACCGGCATCAGCCGAGCGGGTGCCCGTGATTCCGGCGATCGCGACGTAATAGACAAAGCCGCTGGCGCGCTTAACGATGGTCGGCAGGCGGTGTTCGTCGCTGGTCGGCGTGGCGAGACGCACGAGATCGAGCCCCGCCGCGGTCGCCGGCTCGGCCAGCTCGGCCTCTTCCTCGGGCGGAAGGTCAACGATGATGAGCCCGTCGACCCCGGCGGCGGCGGCGTCTTTTGCAAAAGCCTCGGCGCCGTAGCGGTAGATCGGGTTGTAGTAGCCCATCAGCACATAGGGTGTGTCGGGGTCGCGGGCGCGCAGATGGCGCACCAGCGTCAGCGTTTTTTTGAAAGTCATGCCGTTTTGCAAGGCGCGCAACCCGCCGGCCTGGATCGACGGGCCGTCGGCCATAGGATCGGAAAACGGCATGCCAATCTCGATGAGATCGGCCCCCGCTGCGGCAACGCCTTCGAACAGCCGGGTCGAGGTCTCCAGGTCGGGATCGCCGGCGACGAGATAGGCGACGAGCCCAGCACGGCGCTCGGCCTTCAGCGCCGCGAAGCGCCTTTCGATGCGGCTCATGGCGAACGCCAAGGAAAAATCCCTCTCCACCCATTGGGGGGAGAGGGTGCCTGAGGCGAAGCCGAGGGCGGGGGAGGTGGGCAGCCGCTGGCCCTCCCCGATTGGCCCCCGTCACCCTGCCCTCTCCCCCTGGCCGGCGGGGGGAGAGGGGGATTGAAATGGAAAAGCGTTATCCGGTTTCTCACAGCTTCACACCCAAGTGCTCGGCGACGGCGAAGATGTCCTTGTCGCCGCGGCCGCACATGTTCATGACGAGGAGGTGGTCGCGCGGTAGCTGGGGCGCGACCTTGGCGACATGCGCCAGCGCGTGCGCCGGCTCGAGCGCCGGAATGATGCCTTCGAGCCGGCTACACAGCTGGAAGGCGTCGAGCGCCTCTTTGTCGGTGATCGAGACGTACTCGACGCGGCCAAGATCGTTGAGCCAGGAATGCTCCGGTCCGATGCCGGGATAATCGAGCCCGGCCGAAATCGAATGCGCGTCGATGATCTGGCCATCATTGTCCTGCAGCAGATAGGTGCGGTTGCCGTGCAGTACGCCGGGCAGTCCGCCATTAAGCGAGGCGGCGTGCTTGCCGGTCTCAACGCCGTGGCCGCCAGCCTCGACACCGATCATCCGCACCGTGGGGTCGTCGAGAAATGGGTGGAAGAGGCCCATCGCGTTCGACCCGCCACCGATGCAGGCCACCAGCGTATCGGGCAGCCGGCCTTCGGCCTCGTGCAGCTGGACGCGGGTCTCGTCGCCGATCACGCATTGGAAGTCGCGCACCATCGCCGGATAGGGATGCGGCCCCGCGACCGTGCCGATGACGTAGAACGTGTCGTCGACATGGGCGACCCAGTCCCTGAGCGCGTCGTTGAGCGCATCCTTAAGCGTCGCGGTGCCGGAATGCACCGGCACGACCTCGGCGCCCAAGAGCTTCATGCGGAAGACATTGGGCTGCTGCCGGGCGATGTCGGTCGCGCCCATATAGACGACGCAGGGCAGGTTGAAGAGCGCGCAGGCGGTCGCGGTGGCGACGCCGTGCTGGCCGGCGCCGGTTTCGGCGATGATCCGCGTCTTGCCCATGCGCCGCGCCAAGAGCACCTGGCCCAGCACGTTGTTGATCTTGTGCGCGCCGGTATGGTTGAGCTCCTCGCGCTTCATGTAGATCTTGGCGCCGCCGAAATGCCGGGTCAGCCGCTCGGCGAAGAACAGCGGGCTCGGCCGGCCAACATAATAATTGAGGTAGTAGTCGAGCTCGGCCTCGAAGGCAGGGTCGGCCTTGGCCGCGTTGTACGCCGCCTCGACCGCGAGGATCAGCGGCATCAGGGTCTCGGCGACATAGCGGCCGCCATAGAGGCCGAAATGCCCATCCGGGTCGGGGCCGGCGCGGTATGTATTCGGTGTCTGCATTGCTCTGCCTATAGTCCGCGCGCGACCGCAAGAAAAGCGCGGATCTTGTCGGGGTCTTTCTCGCCAGATTTGCGCTCAACGCCAGACGATACGTCGACGATCGTTGCGCCGGAGATGCGCACCGCTTCGGGCAGCAGCTCGGGCGTCAGACCACCCGAAAGCATCCACGGGCGCTTCCAGCTGTGGCCGGCGATCAGCCGCCAGTCAAAGGCGAGGCCGTTGCCGCCGGGGAGAGCGTCGGCGCGTCGCGGCGGCTTGGCGTCGAAAAGCAGCATGTCGGCGGCGTGTTCGTAGGGCTTGGCGGCGAGCGCATCTCCCGGCGCGGCGATCGCGATCGCCTTCATGACCGGGCGGCGGAAGCGCGATTTCACCGCGACGACGCGGTCGGGGCTCTCCGCGCCGTGGAATTGCAGCATGTCGATCGGTGCCGCGGCGAGCGTCGCCTCGATCGTTGCGTCGTCGGCGTCGACGAAAAGTCCGACCCGCCAGATGCCGGAGGGAACGGCGCCGCAGAGTTCGCCGGCGCGGCGGGACGTGACGGCGCGCGGGCTCGGCGGATAGAACACGAACCCGACATAGGCCGCGCCGCCGGCGATCGCGGCTTCGACCGCGGCTTCGCTCGACAGACCGCAGATTTTCGTGGCGACGCTCATCGCGGGAGCGTCGCGACGGGCGCGACCTCAGCTCGCTGGAGGCGCTCGGCTTCGAGTTCGCGTTCCAGCATGGCGATGCGCTCGCGCGAACGGCGCGCCTCGCGCCGCCAACGCCAGCCGCCGACCCAGGTGACGAGTTGGCCGGCAAAGAAGCCGATGACGAGAGTCACCAGCACCAGCAGATAAAGCGGCAGCTCGACCGCCGCGCCCGGCAATAGCCAAAAGCCAAGCGACACGGTCTGCCGGTTGGCGATAGCGAAAAGGACGAGGGCCAGCGCGATCAGCGCCAGCACGACCCACCAGAGGATTTTCATATCCCCTCGCCTCCACTCGTCATCCCGGCCCCAGGGATATCCACGTCTTTGTTGCCACCGGGGAGGGAAAGACGTGGGACGGCCGGGCCAAGCCCGGCCACGACAATAAATGGGATGCCTGGCTGCGAAAAATTAGTGGTTCAGCCGGTCGCGCAGCTGCTTGCCGGTCTTGAAGAACGGGATGTGCTTCTCGCTGACCGAGACGCTGTCGCCGGTACGCGGGTTGCGCCCGACGCGCGCGTCGCGCTTCTTAACCGAGAACGCCCCGAAGCCGCGCAACTCGACGCGGTCGCCGCGCGACAGCGCCGCGGCGATCTCGTCGAAGATCGCGGTGACGATGATCTCGACATCACGCTGGTAAAGGTGCGGGTTGGTTTCCGCTAGCCGCTGGACGAGCTCGGATTTCGTCATCGCGGTCACCGCTCCCGTCAGTTTGTTGGCGTGGCGCTACGGTGCCAAAGCCGCGAGCGAGCGTCAAGCAAGTGTCTGATAAGGCGAGCAGCCCCTCACCGGGGCGAGGGGCTGCTATCAGTCCGCTAGGCCTTGTCGTCGCTTTCGGCTTCGTCCTGGCGCCGGCGGATCGCCGCGCCGAGGATGTCGCCAAGGCTGGCGCCGGAGTCGGACGAGCCAAACTCGGCCATCGCCTTCTTCTCCTCATCGGCCTCGCGCGCCTTGATCGACAGAGTGACCTTACGCGTCGCGCGGTCGAGCTGGGTGATCTTGGCGTCAACCCGCTCGCCCACCGCGAAGCGGTCGGGGCGCTGCTCGCTGCGGTCGCGCGACAGCTCGGACTTGCGGATGAAGCCGGGCATGCCGTCGGGCAGCGCCACGTCGATCCCGGTATCCGAGGTCGCGGTGATCGTCGCGGTGACGACATCGCCCTTCTTGACCTTGGAAAAGCCCGCCTCGAAGGGATCACTCTCGAGCTGCTTGATGCCGAGGGAGATGCGCTCCTTTTCGACATCGACATCAAGCACCTTGACCTTGACCATCTGGCCCTTGCGATAGTCCTGCATCGCCTCTTCGCCGGGCTTGGTCCAATCGATGTCGGAAAGATGGACCATGCCGTCGATATCGCCCGGCAGGCCGATGAACAGACCAAACTCGGTGGTGTTGCGCACCTCGCCCTCGATCTCGCTGCCGGCCGGATGCTCTTCCATGAAGGCTTCCCACGGGTTCGGCAGGGTCTGCTTGAGGCCGAGGCTGATGCGACGCTTCTGCGGATCGACATCGAGCACCATGACCTCGACCTCCTGGCTGGTCGAGACGATCTTGCCCGGATGCACGTTTTTCTTGGTCCAGCTCATCTCGGAGACGTGGACCAGGCCCTCGAACTCCGGGCTCCAACTCGACGAAGGCGCCGTAGTCGGTGATGTTGGTGACGCGGCCCTTGAACTTGGCGCTCGCCGGATACTTGAACTCGACACCCTCCCACGGGTCGGCTTCGAGCTGCTTCATGCCGAGCGAGATGCGCTGCGTCTCGGGGTTGAAGCGGATCACCTGGACCTGGACGTTCTGGCCGATATTGAGCGCTTCGGACGGATGGTTGATACGCCGCCAAGCGATGTCGGTGACGTGCAGCAGACCGTCGACCCCACCGAGATCGACGAAGGCGCCGTAATCGGTGATGTTCTTGACGACGCCGGCGAGGATCTGGCCCTCCTTTAGGCTCGCTACCAGTTCCGAGCGCTGCTCGGCGCGGCTCTCCTCGAGCACGGCGCGGCGCGACACCACGATGTTGCCGCGCGAGCGATCCATCTTGAGTATCTGGAACGGCTGCGGCGAGCCGAGCAGCGGGGAGATGTCGCGCACCGGGCGGATATCGACCTGGCTGCCCGGCAGGAACGCCACCGCACCCGACAGATCGACCGTGAACCCGCCCTTGACCCGGCCGAAGATCACGCCGGTGACCCGCTCGTTGGCCTGGAAGTTCTTTTCGAGCTGGGTCCAGGCTTCCTCGCGCCGCGCCTTTTCGCGCGACAGGGACGCTTCGCCGTTCTTGTCTTCCATCCGTTCGAGAAATACCTCGACCGTATCGCCGACATGAATATCGGGCGGTTGGCCGCCGGTCGAAAATTCCTTGAGCGCGACGCGCCCCTCGGACTTGAGGCCGACATCGATCAGCGCGGCATCGTTGTCGATCGAGATCACGCGGCCCTTGACGACCGTGCCTTCAAGGCCGTTGGAAACGCCCAACAACTCATCGAGCAGCGCGGCGAAACTTTCCTTCGGGGGAGCGACGGGTTCAGCGACAGCCATTACATATCCTCGATCCCGATATCAGGGTGGCCCCCGCCGGGATCAGGACGGGGGATCGGCGGCCGGCATTCTGTCGGGAGCGGCCGCGTTGACCCGGTTCTGCAAGTCGTGGGGATCGCCCGCCGCTCAGAGGCGGGCGCAATGGCGCGCGATGAGTTCGGAAGCCTGCTCGTACACCTGGTCGGCATCGAGCAGTGTCGTATCTATCGTTATGGCATCGGGCGCGGCGGCGAGCGGCGCAAC
Source organism: uncultured Alphaproteobacteria bacterium (assembly GCA_963712835.1). GTDB lineage: Bacteria > Pseudomonadota > Alphaproteobacteria > ATCC43930 > CGMCC-115725 > DATARH01. The sequence goes on from CAVQJJ010000011.1 coordinate 618,917, forward strand.
CCGACGCCCGCTGTCGCGCGCGTCGCGTTCCCTCATGTCCTGCAGGACATCGTCGTATATAGCGGTCGCGCCGCGCTCCCGCAACTCCTTGACCCGCCGAAACGCGCGGGATTCCGCGCTTGCGGTGACGAAAATCTTCACCGTCGCGTCGGGACAGACCACCGTGCCGATGTCGCGGCCGTCAAGTACGGCCCCCTTTGCCGGCGGCGGCGGGTGGTGCGCGAAGGCGCGCTGCGCGGCGAGAAGCGCCGTACGCACCGCCGGGATCGCGGCAACGACCGAGGCGGCGCTGGCGACGTCCTCCGCGTTGAGGCGTGGATCGGCGAGGCGGGAAAAGTCGAAGTTTCGCGCGGCTTTTTCCGCCGCGGCCGGATCCGCGGGATCACCGCCCGCCTCGGTCACGGCGAGCCCCGTGGCGCGATAGAGCTTTCCGGTGTCAAGGTGCGCCAACCCGAAACGCTCGGCCAACCGGCGCGCCAACGTACCCTTGCCCGACGCCGATGGACCGTCGATAGCGATGATGACTGGTTTGCCGGGAGCAGGCATCTAGCGTTCTTCGAGGCCCTCGCCCTGGCCCTCCGGGCCGCTCCGAGGACGTCTCAGGATAAAGGTTTGTGCGGCCATTCCCAGATGGTCCTCACCCTGAGGCGCGAGCGCAGCGAGCCTCGAAGGACGCACGAGCGATAGCGCAGCCGTCACGAAATCTCCGGGAAGCCGGCGCCGAGCCAATTCATCAGCGGCACGAAGCCGGGGAAGCTGGTGGCGATGGGGCGCGCGTCGTCGATCCGCACCGGCGATTTCGCCGCGAGCCCGAGCACGAGGTAGGCCATCGCGATGCGGTGATCGAGTTTCGTCTCTATTGTAGCGCCGCCGGCGGGCGGGCCGCCATCGCCTTCGACAATCAGGTCGTCGCCTTCGACCGCAACCTTAGCCCCACACGCCGCGAGCCCCGTCACCATCGCCGCGAGCCGGTCGCTTTCCTTGACCCGCAATTCGGCGAGGCCGCGCATCACCGTGCGCCCCTTGGCGCAAGAGGCGGCGACCGCCAGCACGGGATACTCGTCGATCATCGTCGGCGCGCGGCTTGCCGGAATGTCGGCGCCCTTCAGCGCGCCGGCGCGCACGCGCAGATCGGCGACCGGCTCGCCGCCTTCGACGCGTTCGTTGAGATGGGCGATGTCGGCGCCCATCTCCGCGAGGCTCGCGAGCAGCCCGGTGCGCGACGGGTTGAGCCCGACGCCCTCGATGGTGATCTCCGACCCGGGCACGACCAGCCCGGCGACGATCGCGAAGGCGGCCGAGGAAATGTCGGCCGGGACAACGATCGGCGCGGCGACCAGCTCGGGCTGCCCGATGAGGGTGATGCGCTTGCCGCCGCCTTCCGCCGGCGCGACGCGCACCGTTGCGCCGAAATGGCCAAGCATCCGCTCGGTGTGATCGCGCGTCACCTGCGGCTCGATAACGGCGGTTTCGCCCGGCGTGTTGAGCCCGGCCAGGAGCACCGCCGACTTCACCTGCGCCGATGGCACCGGCAGCCTGTATTCGAGCGGAACCGGATTCGTGGCGCCGATGACGGCAAGCGGCAGCCGACCGCCATCACGCGTCGCGAAGCGCGCGCCAAACTGCGACAGCGGGTCGGTCACGCGGCGCATCGGCCGGCTGCGCAGCGACGCGTCGCCGGTCACGAAGCTGGTGAATGGATGCGTCGCCAACACGCCGAGCAGCAGCCGCGCCGCGGTGCCGGAATTGCCGAGATCGAGCACATCTCCCGGCTCGGCGAGCCCGCCGACCCCGACCCCGTCGACCCGCCAGCGTCCGTCGCCGAGCCGCTCGACGCCGGTGCCCATCGCGCGCATCGCCGCGGCGGTGCACAGCACGTCCTCGCCTTCGAGCAGCCCGTAAATCTCGGTGCGGCCGATCGCGAGAGCGCCCAGCATCAGCGCACGATGTGAGATCGATTTGTCGCCTGGAACGCGGATCGTTCCCTGGAGCGGCGTCTTGGGTCGCGCGGCGGCAAGCGGCGCGCTAACGGGCATTGGGGAATGCGACCTCAGATCGTCGGGCATGAGCCGAATTTCACTCTTGCGTGGGCCTTGCCGGCGGCCCATATGCCGCAGCCGAGCTAATGCCGGCGGCGCGTTTGGTTTTGACAGGATGCGCCCGCTGTGGCAATGGCGCGGCGGCTTCACATTCGCACGACCCACAAGGAGCGACACTTGGCCAAACCCGAATGGGGCACCAAGCGGATCTGCCCAAGCTGCGGCACCCGCTATTACGATCTGCTGCGCGAGCAGGTGATCTGTCCGAAATGCAGCACGCCCTATGACCCCGAGGCGTTTCTGAAAGCGCGCCGCGCCCGCCCGGCGACCCCGGTCGAGAAAGAGCCGGCGCCGGTCGGCGACGATGCCGAGGCCGAGGACGTCGAGACCGTCGAGGACGAAGAGGAAGAAGCGGTACCGCTCGCCGAGGGCGAGGAGGAGGAAGACGAAGAGATGATCGAGGACGCCTCGGAGCTCGGCGAGGACGAGGACGATATGGCCGAGGTCATCGACAATGTCGAGGAGGAAGAGCCGTAAGGTTTTTGGATTTGACGGCGCTGGACCGCGTTCCTAAGTTCGCGCCGCAACCAACGCCGTGTTTGAAGTACCCTCGGGGCCATAGCTCAGCTGGGAGAGCGCTACAATGGCATTGTAGAGGTCACCGGTTCGATCCCGGTTGGCTCCACCAAATAAAACAAGGGCTTGGCGCTCTGCCGCCAAGCCCTTGTTGCATTTTGGGGAAGCAAGGAAGCGACCGAGTTCAATCGAGTGGCTTGAGCCAGCAAGATCAAGATCGGGCCTGGCCTCGACCCGGCAACCGAGATGGGGCCACTGGTGTCGAGCGAGCAGTTCGACCGCATCACCGGCTATATCAAGTCTGGCCGCGAGTTCGGGGCGAAGGTCGCTGGTCGGCAATCTCGGCTATTTCGTCGCACGACCGTGTTCGAGAACACCCGGCGCGACATGAAGATCGTCTCATTGGTCCGGTGGTCTGCGCCAGCCGTTCGATGACGACGATCTCGCCGCATCGCCAAGGAAGCCAACGACACCTCCTACGGCCTCGCCGCCAGCGTCTGGACCCGCAACGGCGGCACCGGGCACAAGCTCGCGCAGCGTATTCGTTCGGGGACGGTGTGGATCAACTGCCACAACCTGTTCGACGCTCCGCTGCCGTTCGGCGGCTACAAGTAATCGGGCTGGGCCGCGAAATGGGCGAGAGGTGTTCCACAACTACACCGAGATCAAGGCGGTCACGGCTGCATTCTAGGGCGACTGCAGAACGGCAGTGCGTCATCATCGCCTCTCCAGCCACTGGCTTTCCCTGATCTTCCCTGCCATCGTTTCAGTATGAGCGATAGCAATCTGCGGGCCGGCGAAAAGGCCGTCGAGTTGCCGGCGTCGACCGATGTCGGCGTTTACTTTGTCGGGGTGATCCACACGCCGTGGAAAACCCGCCAGGAATGCCCCAAGCGCGGCGACCCGGAAGGCCCGGTCTGCACCATCGCGGTTGACGAACGATGGCAGCAAGGGCTCACCGACATCTCGCGCCACAAACGCATCCAGGTGCTGTATTGGATGAATCAGGCGCGGCGCGATCTCGTGCTGCAGACGCCGTTTCAGCGGCCGACAATGGGCACCTTCGCGCTGCGCTCGCCGGTGCGGCCGAACCCGATCGCGTCATCGATGGTGGATCTGATCGGCGTCCACGGAAACGTGTTGCAGGTGCGCGGCCTCGACTGTCTCGACGGCACGCCGCTCATCGACCTGAAGCCCGAGCACGGCGCTCACGAATAGCTGCGCTTCGGGCGTTGCGCGGCTTCTATTCTCCAATGATGGACAATATCTGCGTCGCTAAACCATTTTGCGTAAAATGGACTCTGAATTAAAATCGACTAGACTGAATCATCGTGACCTTGATCGTTGGGAAATATTTGGGAAAGCACCATGCTCGTCAACAAGCCGCATCTCGAATTTCACCGGCTCGACATGGGCTCCGGCTGGGAGACGCCGGCTGGCTATCCGCCCGGCATCGAGCAGAAAATCCTCGCCGGCGCACTCGATGAGGCCGGCAAGACCGGCAGCCGCACCCGCCTCTTGCGCTTCCGGCCGGGCGTCTACACCACCGCGCCCTTTGTCCACGACTATTGGGAAGAGGTCTTCCTGGTCGAGGGCGACCTGACTGTCGGCAATGATGCGCAAGGCAATGGCGGGGAGAATTACCAGAAAGGCACCTATGCGTGCCGCCCGCCCGGCGCGGCGCACGGACCGTTCAAGTCGAACGGCGGATGCCTGTTGCTCGAGTCGCACTACTACGCCGAATGAGCCGCAGCAGCGCACGGTAGCCCGAATCGGCGGACCTTACCTCCTTCCGCGCGAGGCGGTGCTCGACTTGCTGCGCCGCGAGCGTCAGCGGGAACAGCACCGCGAAATACAGCACCGCGATCATCGTATAGACCTCGAGCGGCCGATAGGTCGCGGCGGTAATCATTTGCCCTTCGTAGAGCAAATCGGCGACGGCGATGGTCGAGACCAGCGAGGTGTTCTTCAGCTGGATGATCGACTGGTTCATAAACGGCGGGATCATACGGCGAAACGCCTGCGGCAGGATCACCAGCCGCATCATCTGCACATAGTGCAACCCAAGCGAGCGCGCGGCGTCCCATTGGCCCTGCTCGATCGAGTTGACACCGCCGCGCACGATCTCGGCATAGAACGCGCCGGTGTAGAGCAACAGCACCAGCCCCGCCGCGACGACGCCGGGAATATCGATCCCGATCACCACCGGAAACGCGTAATAGAACCAGATGATCTGCACCAGGAGCGGGGTGCAGCGGAAGACCTCGACATAGGCGGTCAGCGGCAAGGTGATGAACCGGTTCGAGGACAGCCGCAACAGCCCGACCAGCAGCCCAACCACCATGCCGATGATGATCGTCACGACCGTGTAGAGAATCGTGACCCACAACCCCCACAGGATAAGGCTGCGGTAGTGCCAGAGAAACGAGAAATCCCAGCTATAGCCGACGTGGTTCATCGCCGATCTCGGTCCACTCCCTCTCTGCCCCGGGGGGCGAAGAGGGCCGGGGTGAGGTGGCAGATTCCAGAGGCGTCAGCGCATTCCCACCTCACCCTCCCAGCGCTCCGCGCTGGGCCCCTCCCTCTCCCCCCAGTGGGCGGAGAGGGGCTATAACCCACACTATCGCTACAGCTCGACATCGGCGGGGATGTCTTCCGGCTTGACCCCGTTGATCGCCAGCCCGTCATAGAGCCATTGGCGGATCTGCTCGGTGCCACGGTTGTAGTCGACCCAGGCATTGAGGAAGTCCTGCCAGCGCTTGTCGGTCTCCATCTGGATGCCCATGCAGGTCGGCAGCTTCACCGTCGGGTGGTGGAGCATCATGAACTTGCCGAGTTCCGGGTTCTTCTTGACCGCGGTCAGGCCGAGATTGACCGCGAGGATCACGCAGTCGGCGCGGCCCGTCTGCACCGCCAGGATGCAATCGTCCCGCTTCGGCAAGGCGATGATCGTCGCGTGGCTGGCGAAGCGCCGCGCCGCGATCTCGTGCACCGAACCGATGTCGCAGGCGACCTTGACCTCGGGCTTGTCGATATCGGCCCAATCGGTCGCGGTGAACCCCTTCTTGCCGACCAGCCCGAAGCCGTGCAGGTAGAACGGATGGGTGAAGTCGATGACCAGCGCGCGCAGCGGCGTGGGGTTCAACGCAAAGGCCAGATCGACCTTGTTGGCCTGCAGGTCGAGCACCGAATTGCCGTATGTCGATTCGACGTACTCGACCTTGGCGCCAAAGATCTTGGCGATGTCCTGGGTCATCGAGATGCACATGCCCGACCATTCGTTGGTCGCGATGTCCTTGTTGAAATAGGGCGCCTCGCCCGGCAGCGCGGCGATGCGCAGCGTCTTGGTCTCGGTAATACGATCCATCGTCGAAGTCGTGGCCGGCTTGGCCGGCGCGTTCTGCTGGGCGCCCGCCTCGCGGGCGAACAGCGCCGCGGCGCCGGCGGCCGAAGCGCCGGCGGCGGCAAAAGCAAGCGATCGACGTGACAGCATAGTTCCTCCCCCTGCTCCCTTACGCTCCACCCGCATGGTTCATGCCAAGCGGGCCGAGCGAACGGTAGCAGAGGGTCACGCGGCTGTCATTGCGACCGACAATCACCGCCAGTGCGCATCGACCCAGCCGGTTTCATCGTATTCGGCCATGCATTGATCGACGAGATCGGTCATCGCCTTCATCGAGCCGTTGCGGCGCGCGCCGGTCAGCACCTGGATGCGGATGTCTTCGTGGTTGCCGGCATAGTTGCGCTCGTAGAGCTCGTGGCGGCCGCCAAATTCCGTGCCGATCGCGTCCCACAGAAGCTTCATGATCTTGATGCGCTCCTTGTAGTCGATGCCGTTCGAGCCGCGGACATATTGCTTCAACAGCGGGTCGATCGCCGGGTTGGCGAAGTCGCGCGACGAGGACGGCAAGAAGATAAGCGCCGAGGCGACGATCTTCTCGATGATCTCCTTGATCTTGGAATAGGCGTCGGGCGCGAAGACGCGGTAGGCCATCGCCGGCTGCAAATTCGGCAGCAGCGCATCGCCGACCCAGGGCTGCGGGTTCGAGGCCATCGCGTTCGACAGGCTCCAAAACAATTCGCGCCAGGCGACGATCTCGCCAAGCATCGCCTGGTTGCCGCGGAATTCGTCGCCGCCGGTCGCGTGCAGCGCCTTCGCGACCAACCCGGCAATGAAATCAAGCTTTACCGCGTAGCGCGTGCAGCCCTGGAAGCAGAACCCGTTCAAGAATCCAGAACGCGGGTAGAACGACAGGATCTTCTCGGTGTCGCGGTGGACGAGGATGTTCTCCCAAGGGATCAGCACCTTATCGAGCACGAAAATCGCGTCGTTCTCGTCGAAGCGCGACGACAGCGGATAGTCGTAGGGCGTGCCGAGCCGCGTCGCGATCTCCTCATAGGAGTTGCGGCAGATCAGCTTCACGCCCGGCGCGTCCATCGGCAGGATGAACATGATCGCCATGTCCGGGTCGCTGGTCGCGGTTGCGGCATTCTGGCCCAGAAAATTGTAGTGCGTCAGTGCCGCCGCGGTGGCAACGACCTTGGCGCCCGACACGATGACCCCAGCATCGGTCTCCTTCTCGATCGAGACATAGACGTCCTTGACCTCGTTGGTCGGACGACCGCGATCGACCGGCGGGTTGACGATCGCGTGGTTCATAAACAGAACGTTTTCCTGCGCCCGCTTGTACCAGGCGCGCGCATTGCCGGCGAACTGGCCGTAATACTCGGCATTCGCGCCCAGCGTGTTCATCAGCGCCGCCTTGTAATCGGGCGTGCGGCCCATCCAGCCATAGGTGAGGCGCGCCCATTCAGCGATTGCCTGCTGCTGGCCTTTCAGCTCCGCAGGCGATCGCGCGACCCGGAAATATTTGTGGGTGAAGCCGCCCGAGCCGGTATCGGTCGGAACGGTCAATACATCCTTTTTCGCCGGGTCGTGCAGCGCGTCGTAAAGCCGGCCGAGCGAGCGCACCGCGTTGCGAAACGCCGGATGCGTCGTGACGTCCTTGACCCGCTCGCCGTTGATATAGACCTCGCGCCCGTCCTTCAGGCTCTCGATGTACTCGGCGCCGGTGAATGGGCGGGCGCCGCCGGCGATGTGGTGCTCGGGGGTCATTCGGTCTGCTCCGGGAAGGGTGCCGGCATAGGGCCGGGCCGGGTGGTGGGTCAGCGCCGCCAGCCGGGCGCGGATATCGCCCGGCACGGGATCGCCGGCGAGATAGCGGTAGAGCGTGGTGCGGCCGATTGCCAGCGCGGCCGCCGCGGCGGTCTTCCAGCGCCTTCCGTGCTCGGGCGCGAAGGCCCGGCGGCAGAGGGCGGCGAAATCGCCTGACTGTTCTATTTGTTCCACGATTTATAGGAACAAATAGAACAGTATTTGTCTAGCCGCTGCTCGTCGTACCGGCGATTAGGCGAGGCCGCATCTTACGAGCGGATAGCGACGCAGGCGCCGCCGGCGGTCATGATCGCCTGGCAAGCGCGGTCCGCGTCGGCGCGCGAGGCTTCCGGTATCATGATCCGATAGAACGGGCGCCAGCCGCGGCTGCGCAGCACACGGCCGAGGATCATCGGCCGCACATCGCCTAGTAGGCCGCGATAGTGCTGCTCGGCGCGGGCGAACGAGGCGAGCGCGATCGCCTTGGAAAAATTGCCGGCAAGCTGCACACCCCACGGCGCGAGCGGCATTGCCGTCTCGCCCGTGCCTTGTTCCGACCGCAGCTCGGCGGTGACGACCGCGCACGACTCATCCGAGCCTGGCTCGGTCGTCGTGCTGCGCAGCTCGCGATCGCGCTTCCAATCCTCCGCCGTTGCCCCGGTGACCGACACCACATAAACCTGCGTCTCAGCCGGCAGGGTCGCCGAGCCGGCCAGCCAGTCGGCGACCCGGTTTGATCCTGCGTTGTATGCCGCGGCCGCCAACCCGACATTGCCGAAGCGTTGGGTCAGATCGACCAGCAGCCGGGCCGCCTTGGGAATCGCCTGCTCCGGGTCGAATGGATCGGCCAGACCGCGCTGCGCGGCGGTGTCCGGCATGAATTGCGCGATGCCTTGCGCCCCTTTGGGGCTGATCACATGTGCCTGGAACCGGCTCTCGGTCCAAATCAATCGCGTCAACAGAGCCACGGAAATGTGATTGGCCTGGGCCGCCCGCTCGACCAGCGAACAGACCGTATCGGTGACCGTCCCGGTCTGGCGCGGAGGTGCGGGCTCGGGCTCCGCCGCGGGCGCCGCGCCGGCGACCGCGGGCCAGAGCAGGCTCAACGCAAGCAACGCGACGCAGCCGCAGGCCGAGATCACGTCGTTCCGACGCTTAGGATGGGGAGGCGGCGCTTGCCTGCACTGTGGCATCCGGCGCATCGATCAGCGGCTTCAGCTCAGGTTCGAGCACCCGCAGCAGCTGCACGGCAAGTGCGCTGGTAAAGGTGAAGTGCGCTGCATCCGGCCCTGGCACATAGGCGGTCACCGTCCCGAAAAAGCGATCGCCTAGAAAAAAGACGAAGGTTGCCGTGCGGTCAACCGCCCGCGACGAGGTGATGCCGCCGCCTGCCGCGAAATGGTCAAAGCGATTGTCGCCGGTGCCGGTCTTGCCGCCGACCGGCAGCGGCTGTCCGTCCGCCGCCGCGTAGGCGCCGCGCAACCGCGATGCGGTGCCGTCGTCCACCACGCCCATCATCACCTTCTGCAGCGTTTGGGCGACTTCCGGCGCCATTACTCGCACCGGCGCCGCGTTGCGGACGAGCGTCGTCTCGTACGGCGTGCCTTGCGCGAACCGCAGCTGGTCGATCGAGCCTGTTGGCAGCTTGATGCCGTCGTTGAGAATGATGCCCATCAGATCGGCCAGCGCGTCGGGGCGGTCGCCCGAAGCGCCGAGCGCGGTGCCGAGCGAGGGCACCAGATGGGCGAACGGATACCCCATCAGGCGCCACTGCTCGAAAATGCGTTCGAAAGCATCCTGCTCGAGCAGGATTTTGATCCGCTCATCCTGCTTGTAGAGGCTGCCCTTGAACAGCCAGGAATAGACCTGCTGTCGGACCTCGGCGCTCGCCTCGACGACCTGGTCCCAGGTCGCGTCCGGGTGGTCCTGCAAATAGCTCGCCAGCCACAATTCGAGCGGATGAACGCCCGCGACATAGCCGCGATCCTTGAGCGACAGCCGATACGGCGTATCCGTGATGTAGGCGTGCCACAGCTCTTCCTGCGTCAGCGCTTCATGCGGCAAACGCTGCGCGACGAAGTTCTGGAAAGCGGCGAAGCGCCCGTCCGGGTACATCGACAGATAGACCGTCGCCAGCGGGCCGGGCGCCGGCCGCGCGTGGCGCGCCATCAGATCGAGCATTTGCGGCGCCGCGAGCCCGCGGAGATCTTTGTAAAAGCGATAGAGAAAACGGCGCCCATCGGCGTCGGCGAAACGCTTGAGATAGGCTTCGCGGTCGGGATCGCTCGGATCGCTCAGCAGGCGCGACGGGTCCACCCCGCTCTGCGCGTTGTAGTAAGTCACGACGTCCTTGAGCAGGCGCACGTAAACAAGATTGATCGAGTGCTGGAACGCCAGGGTAAGCGGGTAGTTACCACCGTTTTCCGTGCTCTCGAAATTGCCGAAACTCTGCGTGCCGCCGCCGGTAAAGAACGAGGCCGGCGCCGCCGAATAATGCCGCTGCATCGCCGCGTCGAGCATCGGCTGCAAGCCGCGGTCTGAGGCATGCGCCAGATAGCCCGCCGCCCAACCGGTCAGCGGGTCCTGCGCGGAGGCGGCTGTGTGCAACAACTGGCGCGACGGCACGCCGGCGAACCGCTTATGCAGATCGCTGATGATCCCGAGATAGGTCGCCAGCATACGCAGCTTCGCGGTCGAGCCGAGCATCAGCTTGCCGCCCGAGTTGATGTCGAACGGCTTGTTGAGGCTGTCGGCGCGGACCCGCAGATAATTGGCGTTCGCGCCGCGCTCGTAGAGCACCAAGCTGTAGGTGACGTCCGCCGGATTGGCGCCGCCGAGCAGTTGCTTGCCGACCATGCCGTTGGCGCGAACGAAGGCTGGATCCGACAGCTTTTGCAGCAAAGCGGTGACCCGCCCCTGCGCGGCCGTGTCGATCGAGGTCTCGGCGGTCAGATCAAGCCGGTCGAGGCTATAGAAATCGGGCAGCTTCAACAGCGAAACGAGCTTGCCGCGAATATCCTCGGTCGCCTTTTGCCGGATAAAGGATACGGTGCCGAGCGGCGGCGGACGGTCGCGGAAATAGAGGTGCGCGGCGAGCGCCGCGGCGCGCAGCCGCGGCTCGATTACCCCAGCCTCGCCAAGCGCGCGCAGATATTTGTCGGTGAGCTTCTCAAGCGCCGGCCGGTCGCTGACCAGATAGTAGCTGGGCCGCCGCTCGGAGAGGATGAGGCTCAACGCTTCCCGGTAAACCCGGCCTTTGATCGCCCATTCGGCGGCGTTGCCTGGCTCCCGCTTGAGTATCCGCGCGGCCGTGGCGTAATCGGTGCCGAACCATACGCGCAGCGCCTCGGGCAGGCCGATCACCTCGCCGTAGCCCGGCATCGAGGCCAGCGGCGTCGCGTTGAGATAGGTGGTCACCACTTCCTGGCGGCGCGCCATCGTATCGGGGCCATCCATGTAGATGCGCGCCGAGGCGGTCAGCATCTGCCGCAGCTTGTCGCCGACGCCGCCCGTCTGGCCGCCCGGCGAATGACGGAATTTCTCGATCTGCGTCGCGAGCGTGCTGCCGCCGCCTTCGTTAATGCGTGGGACGAACATGCGTGCAACACGCCCGACTACCGCCAAGCCGAACCGGTCCCATTCGACCGCGGCGTTATGCTCTTTGTATTGCGGATCGAGCAGATAGCGATCCTCGATAAACAGCAGGCTGTTGACGACGAGCGGCGGGATATCCGCGAAATCGCGATAGGTCGCTTGCGGGAACCGAGCGCGGTAAATCTCGTCGCCGAGGCGGTCGAAGATGCTGAGCCCGGCACGGTTCTTTTCGCGATAGATCGGGAAGGCCCCGAGCCCGACAAATCGTCGAAGGTCCGGCGTCCAGCGCGCCTGATCGGCGACCGTATAGCCGTTTGCGGTCAGGTCGGAGATGAATTGCGGCAACTCGGCGTAACCAAGACGCTGGTCGTAGGGGCCGTTTTTCGGGAAAGCGATCGAAATGCTCGGCCCGGTCTGCGTCGCAAAGCTCATGCGCCGGTCGAGCCCGGTGAAATACATCGCCTCGACGAGCGAAGTCCGCATCTCATAGACGACGCCGCAGGCCACCAGCGCGATCATCGCCGCCAGCGACCCCCAGCGCAGCAGCGTGATGGCGCGCAACGCCGGCAGCTGCCACACCGCACCGCGCTCGCGGCGGGGGTAATGATGGTGGCTCAGCCGCTCCCATACGGTGTCGATGAGAGCCATTTGTGGCTTCCCCTCCGGGGCCCGAAGACCGACGCTGACCGACGCCGGAATAGGCGCCTCGGGTCAAGAAACGCTCGCAACTCGCGATGCGATCCCGCACCGCGTGAAACGATCGCGCCGAATCATCCGAAAATTCGTACCAGATGAAAAAAGTATTCGCGCACAGCGTGCACGCTGCGATTAAAGAGAGAGCCTAAGTATAGGCTCAAACTCTGCCCCATCTATGGCGGCGGATTCAATAAAGTGCCCCGCCCGGCAGGCTAGATTGATTTAGCCTATCGCCTTCAGCGCGGTTTGCTCGACATAAGGCCGGAGCAGTTCGTCGGCGGCTTTCTGCGCCGCGGCGACCGCGTCGGTCGGCGCGACCTTGCCCGAAAAGATCGCCTGCACCTGGTCCTCCATCGCCTTGCGCACCGCGACGGTATTGAACGTGTCGAACCACGGCACGGCGAATTTCAGCTGGTCGAGTGCGATCTTGGCGTCGGGGTGGTCGGTCATGAATTTCTGCATGTCGGGCAGGTCATAGGCCGCCTTGCGCGGCGAGAAATAGCCGGTGAAGCGGCTCCATTCGCCGGCGATCTCGGGGCTGACCAGCCAGTTGATCAGCGTCCACGCGGCGGCCTGGCGCTCCGGCGTATTGCCCTTGGGCAGGATCAGCGACGCGCCGCCGATCGGCGCGGCGTTGCGCACTGCCTTCGGCAGGAACGCCACCTTGTACGGCGCTTTCATATTGTCGCGCACAAAGCTCAGCGAGCCGGTCGACAACAGCATCGTGCCGAGCCGCCCGGCAAAGAACGCGCTGGTGCAGGCATTGGCGTCGCTAACCCCCGGCGGCATCACCTTGGCCTTGTTGACCAGCGCGTCGAGCAGAGTCAGCGCGCCGAGGCTTGAGGGCGCGTTGTAGTACACTTCGCCGCCGTAATCGTGGTTGTAGTACTGCCCGCCGTTCTGCATGACGAGCGCGCTGGTGATCCAGCCGCAGTAATCGTAGGTGCCGGGGAACATGATGCCCCAGCGGCTGCCGTCGGCCTTGGTGAGCTTCTTCGCCGCATCGACCCAATCGGCCCAATTCTCGGGCGGATGGTCGGGGTCGAGGCCGGCATCCTTGAACGCATCAGTGTTGTAATACATCAGCGGCGTCGAGTTCTGGTACGGTATGCCGTAGACCTTGTTGTCGATCACCGCGTTGGGCTTCAGCGCCGGCCAGAAATTGTCGAAATAGCTGGCGGCGGTCTTGCCGTCCTTTTCGATCAGCGGGTCGAATGGGTCGACATCGCCGTTGATCACGTATTCGCGCACGAAATTGGCCGACATGATGACCGCGGCGGGCGGCTTCCCGGCCTTGATCGCGGCGCGCGTCTTGAGGCTCGTGTCGTCGTAGCTGCCGGTATAGACCGCAGTCGCCTTGATGTCGGCGTGCTCGGTGTTGAAGCGGTCGATCAGCTCTTTCATCTTGTCGGCGAGCTTCCCCTGCACCGGCACCGGAAAGAACAGATCGATCTCGACCGGATCGGCGGCGAACGCCGTCCTGGTCATTGCCGCCGCGGCTGTTACGGCGAGCGCGCCGCCCAGAGACGTTTTGAGCGCGGTGCGCCTGGTAATCTCGGTCATGTTCTCTCCCCTTATTTGATGCCGGATGAGACAAAGGACGAAATGAAGCGCCGCTGAAAGATCAGAAACAGGATCAGCAGCGGCGCGGCGACAAAAAATGTGCCGGCGGCGACGACGCCCCAATCCGATCCGGCCTCGGCGCCCGAGGTGAAGGTCGACAGCCCGACCGTCAGCACCTGATTCTGCGGCGAGGACACCGCCATCAGAGGCCACAGGAATTCGTTCCAATGCGCGGTCAGCGAGACGATCGCAAAGGCGACGAGCCCCGGCCGCGCCAAGGGCAGCAGCACATGGCGGATCAACACCGCGACCCCGGCGCCGTCGAGCATCGCCGCCTCCTCGAAATCCTTGGGAATCGCGCGAAATGTCTGGCGCATCAGGAAGACGCCGAAAGCCGAGGCGAAATACGGCGCCATGATGCCCGGCAACCGGTCGTAGAGATGCAGTGACACCAGCGTCTGCAGGTTCGGCACGATCAACAGCGGCGGGATCAGCAACAGTTGCAGCAGAAACAGCGAAAACACGAAGTCGCGGCCGGGAAAATCGAGCCGCGCAAACGCGTAGCCCGCCATGCTGATCGTCACCAGCTGCACCGCCAGGATGCCGCCGCACATCAGAAATGTGTTGAGGTACCAAAGTGGGAAGCTGCCGCTCTTCCATGCCTCGACGAAATTGCCGAGGCCGAACGGGCCGGACGGGGTCAGCGAGGCGATGTCGGGCGGCACGCCCGGGCGCAGCGACGCCACCACCATCCAGGCGAACGGCACTGCCCAGATAAGCGCCGCCGCGCTCGCCGCGACGAGGCCCCAGAGCTTGCCGTCAGCTCTCATAATGCACGCCGCGCTCGATGAGCCGGAACGACAGCAGCGACAGCGAGAGCAGCGCCGCGACGCTGATCACCGTCGCCGCCGCGGCGAGGCCCGTGTCGTCGTTCTGCGCCGCCTGCTGGTAGATGTAATAAAGCAGGAGATTGGTCGCGTCGGACGGCCCGCCTTGGGTCATCGTCACGACATGATCGACCTGGGTCAGCGCGTTGAGCAGCGCGATCGGCACGACGAAACCGAAGGTCGGCCCCAACAGCGGCAGCACGATGCTGCGCAGTCGCCGCCACGCGCCGGCGCCGTCCATCGTCGCCGCGTCGACGAGGTCCTGGGGCACGCCGGCGAGCCCGGCGAGGAAAAACAGCATGTAATAGCCGGTGTTCTTCCACACCGTGATCGCGATCACCGAGCCCAGCGCCAGATCGGTGTCGCCCAGCCAGTTGATCATCGGCACGCCGAGCTTGTGCAGATAGAAATCCAGGAGCCCGTCGCCCGGCAGTAGGATGAAGGTGAAAAGCGCCGCCGCCGCGACCAGCGGGATCAGCAGCGGCATCACCACCAGCGTGCGCAGCAGCGCCGTAAAGCGGTTGCTCTCGCGCAACGCCAGGGCAAGCGCCAAAGCCAAAACCAGGCTCGGGACAATCGTGCCGAGCGCATAGATAAAATTGTTGAGTGCCGCACGCGCGAAATGCGGGTCGGCGAAGAGCCGCTGATAATTGCCGAGACCCAGCGCATGGTCGCCGACAAAGCGGCCGACAATCAGCGACTCCCCCAGCACGCGCAATACCGGCCCATAGGTGAAGAGGCCGAGAAACACCACGGACGGTCCCAGCAGCACCACCACCGGCAGCCAGCGAAAGGAACGCGACCGGGTTATCGGCAACGTCGCCGCGCCGGCGCCGATCGCGCGCTGTTCGATCGTCATGCTGTCGGTCACGCCCCCGTCTGTAGAGAGGCTCGATGAAGCGCCGATGATACTCGCGCGACAGTTCCGTGACAGCCCGGGAAACCCCATTGTCATTCCGGCCGGCGCGAAGCGGAGAGCCGGAACCCATGAACACAGACCGAACCAAGCAGGCATCCGACGGTGTTCATGGGTTCTCGGTTCGCGCTGACGCGCGCCCCGGAATGACATCGATTTTACATCCAGGCGAGTTGCCCGATGAACTGGTCGATCGACGCCTGCCAGCTGAACCGCGCGGCGTGCTGCACGCAGCGCTCGCGCGGGATGTCGAGCGCGGCTCGGGCAGCACGGCCGAGATCCTCGTCGATGATCCCGGCGACGCTGTCGGCGATCACGTCGGTGGGGCCGGCGGACGGGAACGCCGCCACCGGCACGCCGCAGGCAAGCGCCTCGAGCAGCACCAGTCCGAAGGTCTCGGTGCGGCTCGGCAGCACCATGACGTCGGCGGCGGCGTAGTGGCGCACCAGCGCCTCGCCCGACTGCGCGCCGGCAAAATGCACCTGCGGGTAGCGGCGTTTCATCGCCGCCAAGGATGGGCCATCGCCCACCACCAGCTTCGTGCCTGGCAGATCGAGGGCGAGAAAAGCGGGCAGATTCTTCTCCACCGCGACGCGGCCGACATAGAGGAAAACCGGCCGCGGCAACTGGACGGCCGGCGCAAAGCCGGGCCGGAACAGCGTTGTGTCGACGCCGCGCGTCCACGGCATCAACCGCCTGAAACCGCGCGCGGCCAGTTCACGTCGCACCGTCTCGGTCGCGACCATGACGCCCTGCGACGGCGCGTGGAATCGCCGCAATGCCGCGTAGCTCCAAGCGAGCGGCAAGCCGCAACGGGCCTGCAGATACTCGGGGAACCGTGTGTGATACGCCGTGGTGAACGGCCAATCGCGCTTCAGGCAGAAGGCGCGCGCGGCGAGGCCGAGCGGGCCCTCGGTCGCGATATGCACGGCATGCGGCGCGAACGCCGCCAGGTGCCGCCCCAGCGCCCGCCCGGCGCCGATCGCCAACCGGATCGTCGCGTATCCCGGACAAGGGGTCGTGCGATAGCGGTCGGGGCCGAAGACCGCGGTTTCATGCTCCGCGCGGGCAAGGCCGTCGCACACCGCCGACAGCGTCCGCACCACGCCATTGACCTGCGGGTGCCAAGCATCGGTGACGATCGCGATGCGCTTAGCGGCTGAGGGCGACGGCGCTTCACCCAGCCAATCCGCATCGTGGGCGAAGGCGACGCTCATACGCGCGGACTAAGGCTCCGCCGCGACGAGGTCGGGCTCGCGCACCGGCTCGTCGGCGAACAGCGGCAGCTTGGGATAAAGCTGGTCCAACTCGCGCTTCTCGGTCCACGGCACGATCTCAAGCCGCCCGTCGAAATGTTCGACAAGCGCGGTGCAACTCTCGACCCAGTCGCCGTCGTTGCAATAAAGGACGCCGCCGAGGTCGCGGATTTCCGCGTGATGGATATGACCGCAGACCACCCCGTCGAGCCCGCGCCGTCGCGCCTCCTCGGAGAGCGCTTCGGCAAAGGAGCCAATGTATTGCACCGCGTTCTTCACTTTCAGCTTCAAGTAAGCCGATAGCGACCAGTACTCGTAGCCGAGCAGGCGGCGCAGCAGGTTGAAATAGCGATTGATGTACAGTGCCACGGTGTAGGCGTTGTCGCCGAGCGCGGCGAGCCACTTCGCGTGCTTGACCACCGTGTCGAAAATATCGCCGTGGATTACCAACAGACGCCGGCCATCGGCGGTGACGTGCACCGCTTCGTCGAGCACTTCGACCCCGCCGAAATGCAAGAGCGCGTACGGCCGCAGCCATTCGTCGTGGTTCCCGGGCACATAGATCACGCGCGAGCCCTTGCGCACCATGCGCAGCAGTTTCTGCACCACGTCGTTATGGCTTTGCGGCCAGTACCACGATTTTTTGAGCCGCCAGCCGTCGACGATATCGCCGACGAGGTAGATGGTCTGCGCCTCGTTGTGGCGCAGGAAATCGATCAGGTATTCGGCCTTGCACCCCCGCGTGCCGAGATGGATGTCGCTGAGCCAGATCGTGCGGTAGCGGTTGTGTACGTCGTCCGGCACGACGGGCGGCATCAGATCGTTCATGGCGTCTCCCGAACGCCGGAATCGGCCGGCGCGGAATAGGCCCACACCTGGGCGGGCGGCAGGTTGCGCCAGACATGCGCGATCCTTTCGCCGGCGATGCCGAGCGGCTCGATCGCGATCGGCGACGCGAAGGCGTTGGTCATCTGCAGAAAGACGCCGCCCGGCCCCAGCAGCTTGAGGCACGGCTCGACGGTGGCGCGCTGCGCGGTCACCGGGAACCACTTGATCGGCAGGCTCGACACCACGGCGCAAAGCCGGTCGATCCCGCGTTGCGCGAAATGCTCGCCGAGCGCCGTGGCGTCTCCGATGATCGTGGCGAGGCCGGGAAAGCTGCGTTGCAGCGCCGCCGCGAGGCGAGGCTCGCGCTCGAGCGCGATCAGCCGGTGGCGCGGGCAGCCGGCTCGCAGCAGCCCACGCGTCAGGCTGCCCGTGCCGGCTCCCAGCTCCAGCACCGGCCCCGGCCGGTCGAAATCGACCAGCTCGGCCATGACCTGAGCGAGCCGCTTGCCGCTCGGCGTGACCGCGGCGATCTGCAGCGGCTTTTGCAGCCACAGGCTGAAAAACAACGCGAAGTCGCCGCTCATACGGATCCGTCACAAGGTGTCGACCCGCGGGACGCTAGCAGAGGTATGTTACATTTTTCGCACATCTACGGGTGGTATTTGGCGCATCTAGCGTCGTAAAATTGTCACGGCCGCGTGCCACGCTGTCATCGTCACAAAAGGAGTGGCGATGAGTCCCAAGCCCGCGCGCGAAGCCATGCAACAGCACGCCTTCAAGGCAGCCCTGTCGAAAGTCGCGGCGGCGAGCCGCCGGCTGCGCCGCCGCCGGGAGAAGCGGGCGCGGCAGACCTGGCTGTCCGATCCAGCCATTGTCACTCAAGCCGCGCCGGCGCACCCCGACCCGGTGAAGATCGCCGTGCTGGCGATGGAGAGCCTCGGCCGGGCCTCGATGCGCGCCTCGTTCACCGGCGTCGAGGTCAAGGTCGCCGTGCCGGACGACGCCACCGCCGCGATCTTCCGCGCCGCACTCTCCGAGACGATCCGTACCCGGCCCACCGACCGGCTGGTGCGCGTCGTGGTCAATTAGGATCGCACGACGTCTTTGCGTCCTTCGCGATGCGCTTCGACGATGCTCCTCGGGATGAGGAGTTTGCGGATGGCACAAAAGCCCTCACCCTGAGAGTCGGACTCAAAATGAAGTCAACCCAGTCAAACAATTATAGTCTCCCCCGCGAAAGCGGGGGCCCAGGGCGAGCATACCGGCGGGTCAATGGCTTAGCCTCCACCGAGGCTCGAACTTGAACCTCTGCCTCGTCGCTCGCCCCTGGGTTCCCGCTTTCGCGGGAAAGACGAAGAAGGAAATCCAGCTCATTGGAAACGTCGAATTCATTTCAAGTCAGCCTCTGAGGAAGCGCCAAGCGACTGTCTCGAAGGACGCTGCGCGATCAGCCCAGTCAATTGTGTTTTGCTGCGCAGACGCCGATGATTTGGGTATGAAAGCGCTGGTCACCGGGTTCGAGCCGTTTGGCGGCGATAGGGTCAACCCGTCCTTCGAAGCTCTGCGGCTATTGCCAACCCGGCTCGGTGCGATCGACATCGCGACGCGGGTGCTGCCGGTGGTTTACGGCGCGGCGCTGACAGCGCTGCACGAAGCCATCGCCGCGACCGGGCCCGACATCGTCCTCAGCGTCGGCCTCGCCGGCGGACGCACGGAACTGTCACTGGAGCGCGTCGCGATCAACATCGATGACGCGCGCATCCTCGACAATGGCGGCAACCAGCCGATCGACCGCCCGGTGGTCGCCGGCGGCCCGGCGGCGTATTTTGCGACGCTGCCGATCAAGGCCGCAGTCGCCGCGCTGCGCGAAGCCGGGATCCCGGCTTCGGTCTCGAACAGCGCCGGCACGTTCCTGTGCAACCATGTCTTCTATGGGCTGATGCACGAGGCCGCCCAAAGTGGTGGCCGGTTCCGCGGCGGTTTCCTCCACGTACCGTATCTGCCAAGCCAAGCCGCGCGGCAGCCGGGGGCGCCGTCTATGGCCCTCAAACAGATCGTCGAGGGGATCGAGATCGTTCTCGCCACCGCCGCCGCGCGCTTCGACGACCTCGTCGTCAGCGAGGGTGCGATCAGCTAACTCCGTGCGTCCTTCGAGTCGCCGCCCGCGGCGGCTCCTCAGAGCCTGCGCCGGCGAAAGCGGAAGCCGGGATCCACTCATCGGCCGTTCGAACAGCGGAAAAGTAGTCCCGGCTTCCGCCGGGGAGCGTCGGGATTTTCTAAGCGAGTCCGTAAAGCTGCGCGGCGTTGTCGTGGGTCAGCTTGCGGCGCAATTCGGGGCTGAGGCTCGCCATCTGGCGCTCGATCGCGCTCTTTGAGTTCGGCCAGACGCCGTCCGGGTGCGGATAGTCCGACGCCCACAGGAGATGTCCCTCGCCGAAGAACGGGATCAGCGCCATCGTCGCGTAGTCCTCCTGGAAGGTCGCGTAGATCTGGCGCTTGAACAGCTCGGAGGGCTTGGTTTCGAGCTGGATGCCGCCCTTGTCGGCCCAGAATTCCTTGGCCTCCCAGAGGCGCCAGTGCCGGTAATCCAGTTCCTGCATCAGCCAGGGCAGCCAGCCCGTGCCGGCTTCGGCCATCACGATCTTCAATTTCGGGTGCCGTTCGAGAATGCCCCAGGCGAATAGATCGACAAACGGTTCGAGGAAATTCGCCATGAAGAACTTGGTGTTCTCGAACGTGCCGGCGGGCTTGCCGGCGGCACGGTCCGAGGGCTTGCCGACAAACACGGTGATGTGCCAGCCGATGATGATGTTGGTCTCTTCCAACGCGGTCCACAACTTCTCCCAGGCCGGGTCGTCAAGCTTGGGGTTGACGTTGGCGATCATCAGCGAGACCTGACGTACCCCGCCTTTCTTGTGGAGGCGCATCAGCTCGTCATAGGCGGCATCCGGCGTTTCCGGCAGCATCGGCGCGCCGATCAGCCGGTCGGGCGCGGCCTGGCAAAATTCGAGAAGCCAATCATTGTAGACCCGGTAGCAGGCGAGGCGCAGCGCCGGATCGTCGGTCGAGATCTGAAAGATCGGGCCGTAGATCACGGTGGCCTGCACGCCGTCGCGGTCCATATCGGCGATGCGCAATTCGGGAACCGCCGGGCGGCGCGCGCTGTGGTCGTAAATCCCCGCACGGTCGAACGAGTCGTAAAGCGCCTTGACCGGGCGCTTGGTCGGGTCGGCGGGCGGCTTGCCCGCCCAGCGGCCCCACACTTTGCCGTCGCAAATCCACATCGCCTGGCCGTCGCGCTCCTCGATATGCGGCGCGCGGTCGCGGAATTCCGCCGGCAGACGCGTCGTCCACAGATCGGCCGGCAATTGCTGTAGATCCATGTGGTCGTCGCAGGAAATCAGCGTGTTGGCCATCTCAGGTCTCCTATTCCGCCGCCTGTTGCTGACGCTCGGCGGCGATCATGCGGTCGATGTGGCGGCGCATTGTCATGCGCGTCGCGTCGGAAGCGATGTCGACGAGGCCCTCCTCGCCGAATTCGCTGAGCCGCGCCTGCTGCGCCTCGACCATGGTGGCGTCCTCGCGGAAGGCAAAGGCGATCTCGCCGAAGAGCTGCTCGGTCGTCGCCGGATCGTCCTGGCGATAGCCGTTGGCGGCCGACCAGAAATAAAAGCAGCTCGTCTCGGTCTCCGGCGTGAGGCCGTGGAACAGGCGGAACTTGAAGGCGAAATCGTCAGGCTCCTTGCTCGAGCCGGCATCGGTCGCGCCGGTCCATTGCAGAATGCTCGACGGCGCGACGAATTCGAAGACCTGCAGCCGGTCGACCCGTCCTTGGAACCCGGCCGCCTTCACGTAGCTCGGCGGCGGCGGCGAGTTGCGCATCCAGCGGGTGAACTTGACGCCGGTCGGCGTGCGTACGGTCTTCATCTCGGCCGCGAAATGCTGCGACGGGTTGCCGCCAATCGTCTTGGCGTGCAAGTAACCGAGATGCGTCAGGTCCATGAGGTTGTCGACCATGAGCATGTAATTGCCCTTGATCGGGTACATCGTGTGCTTGTGCGGCCAATTGACTGGATCGTCGTGCCAGGGGAAATCGACGATGAGCGACGGATCGGCCAGCGCCGGGTCGCCCGGCCAGATCCACAGGAAGCAGTTCTTTTCGACCAGCGGATAGCTGCGCACCGTCGCGTCGGGCGGGACGAGCCGCTGGCCGGGCACGCGCACACACTGGCCGGCGCCGGTGATGACGAGACCATGATAGCCGCATTCGATGCCGTCCTCGACGACGCGGCCGAGGCTCAACGGCGCGGAGCGGTGGCAGCAGCGGTCGGCGAGCGCGGCGGCGCGCCCGTCCTGGCCGCGGAACAGCACCACCGGCTCGCCGAGGATGCGGCGGGCGAGCGGCTGGGCGGCGACCTCGTCGCCCCACGCGGCGATGTACCAGGCGTTGCGCGCGAACATACGTGCCCCTCCATCCGGCTTATTGCCGGCATGGTAAGGCGCAGGCGCTCGAACGAGAAGCGGGTTATGCGTGCCGCGTTGCGCGCCTGAGATCGGGCAGGAACACGGTCAGCAGCCCCATTAGCGGCAGGAAGGCGCAGACGCGGTAGACCGTGTCGATGCTGGTCCAGTCGGCGAGGCTGCCGAGCGCCGCGGCGCCCACCCCGGCCATGCCAAAGCTGAGGCCGAAGAACAGGCCGGCCATCGTGCCGATCTTCCCCGGCACCAGGTCGATCGCATAGACGATGATCGCCGACGAAGCCGACGCCATCGTCGCGCCGATCAGCACGGTGAGGATCGGCGTCCAGAACAGATTGGCGAAAGGCAGCATCAGCGCGAATGGCACCGCGCCGAGGATCGAGCCCCAGATCACCGCCTTCCTGCCGATGCGGTCGCCGATCGGCCCGCCAACAAGCGTTCCCACCGCGACCGAGGCGAGGAAGATGAACAGGTAGACCTGCGCGCTCGCCATCGACAGGTGGAATTTGCTCATCAGGTAGAAGGTGTAATAGGTGCTGAGGCTCGCTTGGTAGAAGGCCTTCGAGAACACCAGCGACAACAGGATCACCAACGAGATCGCCACGTGCCGGCGCGACAGATTGGGCGCCGCCATCGTGTACCGGGCGCGGCGCGACGGCGGATGCTCGCGCCGGTACCAGCTGCCCACACCGAACAGCACCACCATCGCCAGCAGCGCCACGCAAGAAAACCAGCCGACCGTGCCCTGCCCCTTCGGGATCACGATCAGCGCGGCGAGGATCGGCCCAGTTGCCGAGCCGATATTGCCGCCGACCTGGAACAGCGATTGCGCGAGCCCGTGACGCTGCGCGCCGCCCGACGCAATCCGCGCGACGCGGGACGCCTCCGGGTGGAACACCGCAGAGCCGACGCCCATCAGCGCCACCGCGACCAGCACCATCAGATAGTGCACCGCGCCGGCAAGCAGCAGCAGCCCGGCCAGTGTCGCGCACATCCCGAGCGCCAGCGAATAGGGCTGCGGCTTCTTGTCGGCCACCAGGCCGACCAGCGGCTGCACCATCGACGAGGTCACCTGCATCGTCAGCGTGATGACGCCGATCTGCACGAAATTGAGGCCGTAAGTGTTCTTGATCAGCGGATAGAGCGAGGGCACCAGCGACTGCATCATGTCGTTCAAGAGGTGCGAGAAGCTGAGCGCCAGGATGATCGAGAACGCGGTGCTCTCCGCGATCCTGCGTTGAATTGCGACGGTCGGGGCCGTCGTCTCACCCGATGCTTCGACCGCCATTTTCTACCCCTCGGCGCTGTTGGCCTGACGCGCCGGTTTCATTCGCACTCCCTCATCCGACTAACACGGAAGCGGGAAATCCGCTGCCCGGTTTTTAGCCATGGCTGATATTCATTCGTCCCTCGACGAACCGTTCAATACGCGGAGCAATGGGGGCCAAAGTCCATTAAGTTGTCTCAAGGTGGTAAATGTAGCGTACAAGGCCAGTCGTCGACCCAAGTGTCACCACAAATCTCGGGCAGCATCCTGGACATGCTGTTAATAAGCGCCGAGAGGGAAAGCACATGAAAATGACGCGGTACTTTCTCAGGTTGCGGCTCCAGTAGCGCCAAAATATCGGAACTTTGGCTCACCTATTCCGCCAATTCGGCTTCCTTCGCTCAGCGAACGCCTTAGGGCCTTCGATGTAATCCTGGCTGTCGAGATTGGCTTGCACCGCCGGATAGGTCGTGGTCATCGCCTGTTGCAAGGTCGGCTCGTCGAGGCTCCGGTAGACCGATTGTTTCGAGGCACGGATTGCCATCGGCGAGCATTCGAGGATTTGCCCCGCCCAGCGCTTGGCGGCCGCCAAAGCCTGACCCTCGGGCACGACCTCATTGACGAAACCCAACTTCTTGCCCTCGGCGGCGGAGACGCGCCGGCCGGTGAGGATCATGCCGAGCGCGTTCTTCTGGCCGATCATCCGCGGCAGACGGTGGACGCCGCTGCCGGCGATGAGACCAACGCGCGGTTCGGGCAGCGCGAAGAGGGCGTTCTCCGCGGCGATGATGATGTCGCAGGCGAGCGCCGTCTCGAAGCCGCCGCCCATCGCCACGCCATTGACCGCGGCGATCAGCGGCTTGTCGAGGTCGAAGCGGTGCGACAGCCCGGCGAACCCGGTCGCCGGCCGCGGGCCGCGCCGCCCGGCGGCCTGCACTTTGAGGTCGTTGCCGGCGGAAAACGCGCGCGGCCCCTCGCCGGTAATGATCCCGACCCACAATTCCGGATCGGCGGCGAACTCGTTCCAGATGCCGTCGAATTCCCAATGCGCCTCGCTGTGCAGCGCGTTCATCACCTCGGGCCGGTTGATCGTGACGATGCGGACGCGGCCTTCGTCCTCGACCTGGCAGAATTTGTATTCGGGCATGCGGTCTCCATTTTCTCGCTTTCGCCGGGAAACGGTTCAAATTAGCTCGGGAGGAAGAATAGGAAGAAGGACAGACAGCGCGTGCTTGACGACCTTCTTGGTCAGCGTCGGGAATGCGTAGTCCTTGAACTGATCCGGGCGCGCCCAGATGCCTTCCGGCGGCGCCTCGGTGGTCGCCGCGAGAATCGTTAGATCGAGCGGAAAATGGGTGAAACCGTGATGCACGGTGCCCGGCAATCTGGCCCAGCTCGCCTTCGCCGGGGCGTGGGCTAACGCTTCCGCGTCATCCCAGGGCGATTCGCGCCACGGGGTCGAGGGCACCTCGATCATGCCTCCGAGCAGGCCTTTCTCCTCGCGCCGGCGCAACAGCACCGCGCCATCGGGCCGGCTCAGCCAGAACACGACACCCTGCCGCAGCGGCCGCTCGGGCTTCTCGGCGCGCGCCGGCAAATCCTCGGCAAAGCCGCCGGCGCGCGCGGCACACGCATCGCGCCACGGGCAGAGCACGCAGCGCGGCCGGCGCGGGGTGCAGATCGTCGCGCCCAGATCCATCATCGCCTGGGCGAAATCGCCGGCGCGCCGGTCCGGCACCAGTTCGCGGGCCAGCGCGCGCAACTGCGGCTTTGTCGCCGGCATCGCCTCGCGCACAGCGAAGAGCCGGGCGACGACCCGCTCGACATTGCCGTCGACCGCGGCCTCGCGCTGGTCGAAGGCGATCGCGGCGATCGCCGCCGCGGTGTAATCGCCAATTCCCGGCAGCGCGCGCAGCCTCGCGACATCATCGGGAAACCGCCCGCCATGATGCTCGGCAACCTTTTTGGCGCAGGCGTGCAGGTTGCGCGCCCGGGCGTAATAGCCGAGCCCTTGCCACTCATGCAGCACCTCGTCGAGCGCCGCCGCTGCCAATGCCGAAACGCTGGGCCAACGCGCCACGAATTGGTCAAAATAGGGCGCGACGGTGACGACAGTCGTTTGCTGCAGCATGATCTCGCTGAGCCACACGCGGTACGGATCCGGGCGTGCAGCCCGCGCGGCGCGCCACGGCAGATCGCGGCGATGACGGTCGTACCAGGCGAGCAGCGCCGCGGAGTTGGGTCGAGGTGACGGCATGGATAAAGCGAGTCTAGCCCGCGCCGACGGCGCAAGCGAGCGCCGCCCCGGCTTCCGCGCCGCCGGCGCGAACCTGTCGCGTGTCGTCAGGCCGATCATGGAGCAGCATGGCGGTGGTGTGCTGGCGCGGCTCAAGGCTGAATGGACGGCGATCGTCGGGCCTGACATCGCCGCCGCGACATGGCCGGAAGCGCTGGCGCGCGGCGGCTCGCTGAAGCTGCGCGTCGCGCCGGGCAAGGCGCTCGAACTGCAGCATCGCGCGCCTCTCGTCATCGAGCGGGTCAATCTGTTCTTCGGCCGCGACGCGGTGACGAGGCTAGCGCTGGTTCAAGGCCCGCTACCGCTCGATACACCGACCCGGCACCCACCTCCCCGGCCGCTGCGGGCCGGCGAGGCCGCCGCGCTCGACGACCAGCTGACCGTCGTCGAGAGCCCGGAATTGCGCGACGCGCTGGCCCGGCTCGGCCGTCGTGTAATCACCGTGGCGGACTGAGCGCGCAGTGATTGCAGGAGCAGAAAGAACCCTCTAACATCAACATCTGGTAGCAAGGACGCCCCCGATGCGTGAAATCTGGTTTGCGGCGATCGCCATCCTCGCTCTCGCCGGGCCCCACCCAGCCTTGGCGCAAGCGCCCGCAACGCCGCCTTCGCCCGCCGTCCAGGCAGCCGCGTTAAAGCTCGCCCCGGACGATCGGATTCTCGGCAAGGCCGACGCGCCGGTGACGATCGTCGAATACGCCTCGCTGACCTGTCCGCATTGCGCCCATTTCGACGTCGACGTGTTGCCGAAGCTCAAGGCGAAGTGGATCGACACCGGTAAGGCGCGGCTCATCATGCGCGACTACCCGCTCGACGAGCCGGCAATGCGTGCGGCGATGGTGGCGCGCTGCGCGCCCGCCGATAAGTTTTATCCCTTCATGGACACGCTGTTTCATGACCAGCAGCAATGGGTCATGTCGAAGGACTACAAGGCGGCGCTGCAGCGTCTGGCGCTGCTTGGCGGCATGAGCAAAAGCGAGTTCGACGCCTGCCTCGCCAACAAATCGGTCGAGGACAAGGTGCTGCAAAGCCGGCTCAACGCGACCCAGCAGCTCGCGGTCGACGCGACGCCGACCTTCTTCATCAACGGCATCAAATTCGACGGCGCGCCGGAGGAAGACGCGATGGACGCCGCGATAGCGCACGCTTCGGGGTCATGATCAACCCATGCAGGTAGCGGGGGCATGCAGGTAGAGCGGCTTCGCCTCGCCGGGTTCAAATCGTTCGTCGATGCGACCGAGCTGCCGATCGAACCCGGGCTGACCGGGATCGTCGGCCCGAACGGTTGTGGCAAGTCGAACCTGGTCGAGGCGTTGCGCTGGGTGATGGGCGAGGCGTCGGCGCGCCGACTGCGCGGCGGCGAGATGGACGACGTGATCTTCGCCGGCTCGGCGAGCCGTCCGTCGCGCAATATCGCCGAGGTGTCGCTCACCATCGACAACGCGACGCGCGACGCGCCGGTCGCGTTCAACGACCGCGACGCGATCGAGATCGTTCGACGCATCGATCGCGGATCGGGATCGGGCTACCGGGTCAATGGCCGCGAGTCGCGCGCCCGCGACGTGCAGCTACTGTTCGCCGACGCGGCGAGCGGGTCGCACTCGGCCGGCATCGTCAGCCAGGGGCGAATCGGCGCGCTGATCGCCGCCAAGCCCGCCGAGCGCCGTCTGCTGCTCGACGAGGCCGCCGGCACCGCCGGGCTGCATCAGCGCCGTCACGAGGCCGAACTGAAGCTGAAAGGCGCCGAGGACAATCTGCTGCGCGTCGACGATGTCGTCGTCACCATGACCGCGCAGCTCGACAGCCTCAAAAAACAGGCGCGCCAGGCGCAGCGCTATCGCCGGCTTTCGGAGCAGATTCGCCGCACCGAGGCGCGGCTCATGGACGCGCGCTGGCGCGACGCACAGGCCGAGGTTGAGCGGGCCGCCGGCGAGCTGCGCGAAGCGGAGCGCGCCGTCGCCGCCGCGACCGAAGCCGCCGCCGGCGCCGAGCGCCGGCGCGCCGCGACCGAGGAGGCGGTGCCGCCGTTGCGCCTTGCCGAAGCCTCGGCTTCGGCGGCGCTGCATCGCCTCAACAACGCGCGCGAGGCGCTTGACCACGAACTGCAGCGCATCGCCGCCGCCCGCCAGGAGGCGGGCCGGCGGCGCGAGCAGCTCGCCGGCGACATCGCCCGCGAGGACGAGCATGTTGCCGACGCGGACGCGGCGCTGCAGCGGCTAGACGACGAGGCCGGCGCGCTCGAACGCAGCGAAAGCGGCGATGCGAAGGCGCGTGAAACGGCCGCCGCCGCGCTGAAACGCGCCGCCGCCGAGCTCGCCGCCGCCGAGATCGGCCTGCAGCAGATGACCGAGGCCTGTGCCACCGGCGAAGCCCGCCGCGTCGCGCTTGAGCGCCGCCGCAGCGAACTTGCCGAGCATGGCCGACGGCTGCGCCAGCGCCTCGACGAGAGCGAGGCGCGGCGCCGCTCGCTCGGCGACGCCAGTGTGCCGCAAGCGGCGATCGAGGCCGCCGAGGCCGAGCTCGTCGCCGCGACGGCGCAGGCCGAGGCCGACCGCGCCGCCGCCGTTGCCATCGCCGAACAGCTGACCGCGGCTCGCGCCGACGAGGCGGTGGCGATCGACGCTGCGCGAGAGGCGGAACGCCGCCTCGCACGGCTCAAGGCCGAGGCCGACGCGCTCGCCAGCATCCTGGCGCCCGCGCGCTCGCCGATCGGCGGCGAACAGCCGCCGGTGCTGTCGCTGATCGATGTGCCGCCTGGGCTCGAGGCTGCGGTCGCTTCCGTCTTCGACGACGAGCTTGCAGCGCCGCTGATCCAGCCGAGCGATGCGGCGAGCGGCTGGATGACGCTGCCGCCGTTGGTCGAAGCGCCCGCGCTGCCGGCTAGTGCGACGCCGCTCGGCGATGCGATCGGTGCGCCGCCCGCGCTGGCCCGCCGCCTGTCGCAGGCCGGGCTGGTTGGCAGCGAAGCCGAGGGCTGGGCTTTGCAGACGGGTCTCGCCGCCGGCCAGCGCCTCGTCGATCGCGACGGGAGGTTGTGGCGCTGGGACGGGTTCGTCCGCGTCGCGCCCGGCGATGGTGGCGCGGCCGTGCAGTTGCGCCAGCGCAACCGGCTCGCGGCGATTGCCCTCGAGATTGCCGCCGCGGACACTGAAGCGCAGACATCCAAAGCGACCGCCGCTGCGGCGCGAGCCAACGCGGCGGAGACAGCTGCCGCCGACCGCGAGGCCGCCGCCGCGCTGCGCCGGACCGAAGACACCTTGGCGCAGAAACGCTCCGGAGAAGCCGAGCTGTCGCGCCGGGCACTGGCGACCGAGACGCGGCTTGCCGCGCTCGTCGATGCCGCCGAAAAGCTCGCCGGCGAGCTCAACGAGGTCGAAGTGCAGGCCGCCGAGACCGAGCGCGGACTCGCCTCGCTGCCCGACCCGGCGCTGGCGCGCGCCGGGCTCGACGGCGCGCGGACCCAGGCGGCGGCCGCGCGCCGTCACGAAAGCGAGGCGCAGGCGGCGATCGCCCGCCTCGCGCAGGAAACCAAGTCGCGGCATCGGCGCAGCGAGACGATTGGCGCCGAGAGCCAGTCCTGGCGGCAGCGGCGCGAGCGGGCGCTGGCCCAGCGACGCGCGCTCGACGAGCGGCAGACAGCGCTCGCGGCGGAGATCGCCGCGCTCGCCGCGCGGCCGGCGGAAATCGCCGAGGAGATCAGGGGGCTGCGCGAGCAATCGGCGCAAGCCGCTGCGTCGCATCGAGCCGCCGCCGACGCGCTGGCGGTCGGAGAGTCGCGGCTGCGCGAGGCCGGCGACGCGGCGCGCCAAGCCGAGCAGGCTCTGTCGGCGGCGCGCGAGGCGCGGGCTCGCTGCGAGGTGCGGCACGATGCGGCGGGGACGGCGCTCGACCGGCTGCGCGAGGACATTCGCGACCGGCTCGCCACGAATCCTGAAACGCTTGCCGAGCTGACCGAGGGCGACGACGAAGCGGCCAGCCCGGCGCAGCTTGACGCGAAGCTCGACCGCCTTACCCGTGAGCGCGAGGCGATCGGCCCGGTCAACCTCGTCGCCGAACGCGAGGCCGAGGAGGTCGAGGCACGGGTCGAGAGCCTGCAACACGAGCGCGCCGAGTTGACCGAGGCGATCGCCCGGCTGCGCCGTGGCATCGCCGCGCTCGACCAGGAAGGCCGCAAGCGGCTGCAAGGTGCATTCGAGACGCTCAACGGACATTTCGCCACGCTGTTTCAGCGCCTGTTCGGCGGTGGTCGCGCGCATCTGGCGCTGACCGACGCCGAGGACCCGCTCGAAGCCGGGCTTGAGATCATGGCGAGCCCGCCCGGCAAACGTCTGCAGGCGCTGTCGCTGCTGTCGGGCGGCGAGCAGGCGCTGACCGCGATCGCGCTGATCTTCGCGGTGTTTCTCACCAATCCAGCGCCGATCTGCGTGCTCGACGAGGTCGACGCGCCGCTCGACGACGCCAATGTCGACCGCTTCTGCCAACTGGTCGCCGAGATCGCCGACGCCACCGCGACCAAGTTCCTGCTGATCACCCATCACCGCATCACGATGGCGCATATGGACCGGCTGTTCGGCGTGACGATGCCGGAACGCGGCGTGTCGCAGCTGGTCTCGGTCGATCTCGCCCGCGCCGCCGAACTGCGCCAGCCCGCGCCCTCGCGTCTCGATGCGGCGGACTAGGCGCGGCTCCGGTGCGCCTTAGTTGCATAGGCCCTTTGCAGCGGTTCGAGCGTTGCGTCTATCCCTATGAAAACCATAGCAATTGCGGCTTTTTGCCGGCACCCGGTGCGGCTTGACAGCGATGGGGGGCGCCACTATGGTGCGCGCCGCTTCGGCCGCGCCGGCCGGGGTGACGCGGGTTGGGCGCGCGGCTTGAGATGAGCGACGGAGGACAGCGTGATCCCCTAGCCCGTCTCGGCGAGAGGCTGAACCGGGCGCGGTCGGAGCAGAATCAGGGACCAGGCAGTGGCGGCAAACCGCCGCCCAGCGGTCTCGGGGCCGGCTTCCGTATCGGAATTGAGTTGCTGGCTTCGCTTTTGGTTGGGCTAGCGCTCGGTTGGGTCGCCGATCGGTTTCTCGGGACGCGCCCGTGGGGGCTGATACTGGGCTTCTTCATCGGCGCCGCCGCCGGGATGATGAACGCGTTCCGCGAGGCGCAAGGGTTGGGCCGCGGCGGCCCGCAGCCAGGCGCCTAGCGGCGCCGGGAAACGAGGCTTTGGGGTAGCACGTGGCGGGTGAAAGCAGCCCATTAGAGCAGTTCATGATCGAGCGGATCGTGCCGCTCCATGTCGGCTCGGTGGACATTTCCTACACGAATTCGGCCTTGCTGATGACGATCGCGGTGGCGCTGATTACGCTACTGCTGGTGGTTGGCACGCGTCGCCGCGCCCTGGTGCCCGGCCGGCTGCAGTCGGTCGCCGAGATGGCCTACGAATTCATCGCCGGGATGGTCGACGAAAATATCGGACATGACGGCATCGAGTTCTTTCCGCTGGTCTTCTCGATTTTCATGTTTGTGTTGTTTGGCAATATGTTAGGGCTCATTCCCTACAGCTTTACCTTCACCAGCCACATCATCGTGACCTTCGCGCTGGCGATGTTCGTGTTCCTGCTGGCGACGCTGGTGGCGTTCGCCCGGCACGGCATCCGCTTCTTCTCCTTTTTCTTTCCGCCGGGCGCGCCGGTCTTCATGGCGCCGATCCTGGTGCCGATCGAAGTCGTCTCCTATCTGTCGCGCCCGGTCAGCCTCAGTATCCGGCTTTTCGCCAACATGATGGCCGGGCACACGATGATGGCCGTGTTTGCCGGGTTCACGATCACGTTGGGCCTTTTCGGCTTTTTCCCGATTGCGATCAATGTCGCACTGTTCGCGCTCGAGGTCATCGTCACCGCATTGCAGGCTTACGTTTTCACCATCCTGACCTGCCTCTATTTGCGCGACGCGGTGCACCTGCATTGACCGAACTCGCGCCCCAACTTTCGTCCAAGCAAAGGAAATCGAAATGGATCCAACGTCGGCCAAGATGATCGGTGCCGGACTTGCCGCGATCGGCGTGGCGGGTGCGGGCGTCGGCATCGGCAATATTTTCGGCTCGCTGGTCAGCTCGATCGCGCGAAATCCGGCCGCCCGCGACCAGGTCTTCGGCATCGGCATGCTGGGTTTCGCGCTGACCGAAGCGGTGGCGCTTTATGCCCTGCTGATCGCGTTCCTGGTCCTTTACGCCGTTTAGCCGGCCGAGGCCCGCGGCAATGCCGCAACTCGATTTCACGACATTCGCGCCACAGCTGTTCTGGCTCGCGGTGAGCTTTGTCGTGCTCTACGGGTTGATGCGATGGCTCGCGCTGCCCCGCGTGGAACAGGTCATCGCCGGCCGGCGCGCGCATCTCGCGAGCGACCTCACGCGCGCCGCCGATCTCAAGGCTGAGGCGGAAGCGGCCCTCGCGGCTTACCAAAAAGCGCTCGCCGATGCCCGCGCCGCGGCGCAGGCGACGCTGCGCGAGACCACGGAAAAGCTCGCCGCGGAGGGGGCCGCGCGACAGCAGGATCTTTCCGCGGCGCTCGCCGCGCAGATCGCCGCCGCCGAGGCGCGCATCGCGGCGACAAAGGAACAGGCGCTGGCCGATGTCCGCGGCATCGCCACGGAGGTGGGCGGCGCGGTCGTCGAAAAGCTGATCGGGGCTTCCGCCGATGCCGCTAAACTCAGGGCGGCCGTCGAACACGCCGCCGAGCGGGCCTGGTGATGCCGCAACTCTTTCACCAACCCGAGTTCTGGGTACTCGTCGCCGGGGTGATCTTCGTCGCCGTGGTATGGAAGCCGGCCGGGCGCGCGATCGGCGGCGGGCTCGACGCGCGCGCGGGTCGCATTCGCACCGAGCTCGATGAGGCGCGGCGGCTGCGCGAAGAGGCCGAACAGCTGGTCGCCGAGTACCGCGCCAAGCAGCAGCAAGCGGTGGCCGACGCCGAAGCGATCGTCGCCCACGCGAAGACCGAGGCCGAGCGGATCGCGGCGCAAGCGGGGCGCGATCTCGAACAGGCTCTCGCCCGGCGTCAGCGCATGGCCGAAGAACGCATCGAGCAGGCCGAGGCGAAGGCGCTCGACGAGGTGCGCGCGGTAGCGATCGATGTCGCAATCGCCGCGGCGCGCGAGGTGATCGCCGCGCAGATCGACGAGCGGCGCGGCAGCGCGCTGCTCGACGAGGAAATCGTCACGCTGCCGCAGCGCCTGCGCTAGGAACGCGCCCGCAGCGCCTTCTCGACGCTCTTCAGCACTGCTTCCGAGCTGATCGGCTTGAGTAAAACGTCGTATCGCGCGAGATCCAACCTTGCCTCGGCGAGGATGAACGCATAGCGGGTCATGATCAGCGCGGCGTCCGCCAGCATGATCCCGGTGCCATCCTTCAACCGGCCATTGGGCAATGACGAGATCGTATCGGCCGCGGTGCAACAGTCGGGAGCCGCCCGCGAAAGTCCTCGCGGGCATCAACCTCGCAATCCGCGTCGAGCAAGACATGCGGATGCGGGGATGTCCGTCAGACCATGCTCTGTCCGTCAGCGAAGATTGACGCGCCGCCTCCGGTCTCGCGGAATAAGTCAATTTCTTCGGCCATTTACTACCAGCGGCCTTTTATCTGCATGCCGCGCGGATTATGAATGCCCAGTCGCGTTGGCATAGCACTCCGCAACCACCTCATGACCCTCGGCCGCCTTCGTGTCCTCTCGTAGCAGTTCCCTCCCACTCGTCGCCGTCGCCGCGTTCGCGGCGATGCTTGGTCTGGCCGAGCGGGCGGCGGCGTCTACCGCGGTGGTGCTCAATTCGGACGACGACACGCTCAGCGTCGTCGACGGCGACACCTACAAGGAGATGTCGCGCAAGCATATCGGCCGCGGCCCGCACCACCTGATCGAGACGCCCGACGGACGGACACTGGTCGTCGCCATGTCGGGCAGCAACGAGCTGGTGATGATCGACCGCGCAACAGGAATCGAGAAGCAGCGCGTCACCGCGAGCGATCCCTACCAGATCGGCTTCAGCCCGGACGCGAAGTGGTTTGTCGCCGCGTCGCTGCGGCTCGACCACATCGACATCTACGACGCCGGCACCTACGAGCTCGTCCATCGGCTGCCCGCGGCGACGATGCCGAGCCACATCGCCTTTTCGCGCGACAGCAAGACCGTGTTCGTGACGTTGCAGGGCACCAACAGCCTGATCTCGATCGACCTTGCCTCGGGCAAGGTCGACTGGACGGTGCCGGTCGGGCCGACGCCGGCAGGCATCATCACCCGGTCGGACGGCACGCTGCTCATCGGCGTCATGGGCGCCAATTACATTGTTCAGGTCGATCCGACGAATGGCAACATTATCGGCAAGGTCACCACCGGCAACGGCGCGCATAATTTCCTCTATTCGCAGGACGGCAAGACGCTCTACGTCACCAACCGCATCGCCGGCACGATCTCGGTGCTCGACGCCGACACGCTCGCGATCAAGAACACGCTGCAAGCGCCGGGCGGGCCCGACGATATGGCGATGTCGCCCGACGGGCAGCAATTGTGGGCGACCGGCCGCTGGCACGCCTGGGTCGATGTGATCGACCTGGCGTCGGGCGCGCTGAAGGCAAGCGTTCCGGTCGGCCGCTCGCCGCACGGAATCTTCGTCTACTAGGCGCGGGTTCGGGAAACGGAGCCTATGTTCGACACCGTGCAGCGGATCATCGAGCAGATCCAAGGATCGATCTTCGAGACGGCGGTGCAGCCGGTGCTGTTCCAGTTCGGCCTGCTGGACTGGTCGGAGGATGTGTTCGACGGGATCGAGTTCGCGCTCTACGGCGCGCTTGCGGTGATCATCGCCTATGTGCTGCTCCGGCCGCTCGAATTGTGGCGCCCGGTCGAGCGGTGGGGCGAGCGGCGCGCGGTGCGCACCGATATTGTCTACACGCTGATTCATCGGGTCGGCGTGGTGCCGGCGATCCTCTTTCTCTTCCTGGCGCCCATCGGCGTGTTCATCGACTCATCGCTGCGCTTCAAGGGCTATATCCCGCCCGAGATCGAACAGTTCGTGACGCCGCTCCTCAACCACCCTTTCGCGACGTTCCTCGTCTACATGGCGGTGCTCGATTTCGGCGAATACTGGCGGCACCGGCTGCAGCATCGCCTGCCATGGTGGTGGGCGCTGCACAGCCTGCACCACGACCAGCGGCAGATGACGCTGTGGAGCGACGACCGCAACCACATCCTCGACGACATACTGGCGTTGGTGTGGAGCGGCACGCTGGCGATGGCGATCGGCGTGCCGCCCGGCGAATATCCGCTGGTGCTGATCGGCTTCCGGCTGATCGAGAGCCTATCGCACACCAATGTGCGGCTCAGCTTCGGTCGCGCCGGCACAACCCTTCTGGTCGGTCCGCAATTCCACCGCGTGCATCATGCGATCGAGCACGCCGCTGCGCCGTTCGACCGCTCGCGCGGCTGCAATTTTGCGGTGATCTTGCCGGTGTGGGACGTGATCTTCGGCACCTGGCGACGCGACCCGGCATTCCCGCAGACCGGCGTCTCCTCGCTCACCGGGGCGGCGATACGCTGCGGCTATCTGCGGCACCAATGGGAAGGCTTCCGCCGCTTCTTCGCAGCGCTCGCCCGGCTCGTCGACCGACGCCGCGCGGGGTTCGTCGCAGCGTTCCCGGCGGAGTGACTACCGCGCCGCGGCGGCCTGGTAGCGGCCCTTCCAGGCACCGCCGCGACCGCGCCAGAACTGCACCGCCGAGCCCAAGGTCGCGGCCATGTAGAACGCTGCGATCGCCGGCAGCAGCAGCGCCACCAGCGGCGGGCAGCGATACAGCTTGAGGATGGGCAGGAACGACGCGGTCATCGCCAGCCACGCCACGCCACCCAGCGCCATCGCCAATTTGCTGTGCGACAGCAGCACCAAGAGCGGCGGCGCCAGATAGGTGATCGCCATGCCCATCATCAGCATCACGAGAATGCCTGCGGAATAGTTGAGCTGGGCAAAGGCGCAACGGCTGATCATGTCCCAAAGCGGGCGCCAGGAACCGTAGGGGCGGACGCTGCGCGTCTCATCGGCGATGCCGAGCCAGACGCGGCCCACGGTCTTGACGCGGCGCGCCAGCGCGCAATCGTCGATGATCTCGTCGCGGATGCTGTCGACGCCGCCGATTTGCTGCAGCATGCCGCTGCGCAGCAGCATGCAGCCGCCCGCCGCCGCGGCGATGTCGCGCTGCTTGTCGGCGACCCAGCGCGGCGGGTAGAGCTTGAAGAAGAAGAAGACGAAGGCGGGCACCAGCAGCCGTTCCCACAGCCCGCGGCAATGCAGCCGCACCATCAGCGACACCAGGTCGAAGCCCCCGCTCTCGGCGCGCGCCACAAGGCCGCTCAAATTGTCCGACGCATGAACGATGTCGGCATCGGTCAGCAGCAGGTAATCGGGCTGCATTTGGAGGGCGAGCGCGGCGCCTTGGCGCACCGCCCAGAGTTTGCCGGTCCAGCCAGGCGGCACCGGCGCGGCCTCGAGCACCGTGACGCGATCGGCGGCGCCGGCGGCGCAAGCGGCGGCGCGCGCGATCCGCGCGGTGCCGTCAGTGCTATGGTCGTCGACGATGACGATGTCGAGGCGGCCGGCGTAATCCTGCGCCAGGAGCGAGGCAACCGAGCCACCGATAACGTCGGCCTCGTCGCGCGCCGGGATGACCGCGACCACCGAACGCGCCGGCACCGGCGCGGCGGATCGGGTATTGCGCTCGATCCGCCAGAACGCGCCGCGGAACGCTAGCAGGTAAATCCAAACGGCAGCGGCAAGCGCCCCGGCAGCGACAATCAAGTGCTCCACCCCTCGCTCCTAAAGGTTCTTTCCGTGCGCGACCCGGCCCCCCGCGGGCGGATTTTTGATTTTATGTAAACCGGGTGTAACAGGAACCGCTGCCATTGTCTTTCCCGGAATTGGCTCAGCGGACGACGAAGGCGCGAAACGCCGAGAGGAATGCAGCTTCCTGCTCATCGAACGGAGCGTGGCCGGCATCCCGCAGCACGACCAGTCGCGATCCTGGTATGGCGTCGCGATAGGCCTCGCCGAACTCCGGCGGCACGAGCCCGTCCTTGTCACCATAAATGAGAAGGGTCGGCACGGTGATCCGGTGCAGCCATTTGGCGAGGCCGGGGTTGAAAAAGCGCGGCTGATAGGCGAGCCGCGTCACGGTCGAGCGGTTCTTGGCATAGAGCATCGGATCAAGCTTCGCCATGTCGCCGATCCGGCGCGCGGCGCGCTCCGGATCGGCGTAGAAGCGGCGCAGATTCTCTTCGACCGGCATGCGAAAGATGTCGTCGATGGCCTTGCCGCCGGCGGGAATGCCGACCGCGCCGACCAGCGTCAGGCTTTTCAGCCTTGTATCGTTGCGCACCGCGAGCTCCGCGGCGATCCAGCCGCCCAAGGACGTGCCGATGAGATGGACCCCGTCGAGACCCAGCGCAGCGAGAAAATCGAGATAGAAATAGGCGAGGTCACCGACCTCGTCGAGCCAGGGCGGATCGTCGGATTTGCCGAAGCCCGGATGCTCGGGCGCGAAAACCGCGAAATCCGCCGCGAGCTCGCCGAGAAAGCTCATCCAGCCGGTGTGCCCGCCCGCGCCGTGCAGGAAGACAAGCGGCGGCGCGCCGTCCCTGCCGCCGCGCATGAGGCGGATGCCCGTGCCGTTGACGGTGAGCATCTCTTCGGTGTGAGGCATCTGCCGAAACCCCGATCGTTTGCGCGATGGAGCCGGACAATGCGGAACTTGGCAAGGGGGAGTGAGCCACGGAGGCCTTGCGCTGCCCATTTCTCCCAATCTAGGAACATAATAGGAACAGAATCCGGATTTGTCAAGAGTTGATTTTAAAAAGGGACGGCACTTTCTTGTCGGCGCCGGCGTCGCCATGCGACGCTTGCCGTAGCGAACGGAGGAACCCATGGCGAAGCTGAAAATCTACGGCGTCCCGCGGTCACGCGCGTTCCGCACGCTGTGGCTGGCGCATGAGTTGGGGCTCGATTACGAGAACATTCCGGTCAACACGAGCGGCGAATCGCGCGAGGCGTCGTTTCTTGCGATCAACCCCAACGGTCATATCCCGGCGATCGACGATGACGGATTTATCCTCTGGGAGTCGATGGCGATCGACCTCTATCTGGCCAAGAAACACGGGCTCGGCAGGCTCTACCCGACGACGCTGCAAGGCGAAGCGCTCGCCTGGCAATGGAGTTTCTGGGGCATCACCGAGGTCGAACGACCGGTGCTGACCGCGATGTTCAACCGCGCGCTCCTGCCCGAGGACAAGCGCGACGCGGCGGCGGCCGACGCCGCCGAGAAGGAAATGCAAAGCCCGCTCGGCGTGCTCGACGGCGCGCTGGCGAAGAGGCCCTACCTGATCGGCAACGACTTTACCGTCGCCGACCTCAATGTCGCGGCGATCCTCGCCTGGGCGCGGCCGGCGCGGATCGACATGACGCCGTTTCCCAAGGTTGCCGACTGGCTTGGCCGCTGCGCGCTGCGCCCGGCGGCCAAAGCCGCGCGGGACATGCAGCGGTAAGCCCTCACCCTTCCCACGCCTACGGCGCGGGCCCTTCCCTCTCCCGCATTCCCGCATTGCGGGAGAGGGTGGATCGCGGCGGTATCGCCGGCGCGAGCCGGGTGAGGGTAGCGCTGGCATAACAGGCTGATTTACGCTGCCAAAAACTGGGGAGAGAGACGATGGAAGCGAAACGGCTGGCGCGACGGCGCGTGTTGCGGTTGGGTCTCGGTGGCGCGGCGGGGCTGGCGCTGGCGCCGAAAATCGTCATGGGAGGAAAAGCGATGGCGGCAGGCAACCCGCAGACGATGGTCTATGTCTCCAACGCCGGCAGCAAGGAAGTCTTCTGCCTGGCGATAAATCGCGCCACCGGCGCGCTCGACCTCATCGACAAGACGCCGGTGCCGGGCGCCGACAAGCCCTCGCCGGCGAGCCTGCCGATGACGACAAGCCGCGACCGGCACTTTCTCTATGCGCAGCTGCGCAGCGAGCCCTACCCGGTCTCGACCTTCGCCATCGATAAGGCGACGGGAAAGCTGGCGCATGTGGCGGTAACGCCGCTGGTCGATCAGATGGCCTATATCAACACCGACCACAGCGGCCGGTATCTGCTCGCGGCGTCGTATGTCGGCGCGAAACTGGCGATCTATCCAATCGACAAGACGACCGGCATCCCCAATGCCAAGGCGACGCAAATCCTCGACACCAAGCCCAAGGCGCATTGCGTCTATGTCGGCGCGAGCAACAACATCTACGTGCCGGTGCTCGGCGGCGACGAGGTGCTGGAGCTGAAGCTAAGTCCGGACGGCACCGTGTCGCCGAACGGCCCCGGCAAGGTCGAGACCAAGCCGAACGCCGGGCCGCGCCATTTCACGATCCACCCGAACGGAAAATGGGCCTATCTGATCACCGAGACGACGGCGACGATCGGCCTCTACAACGTCGGCGCGAACGGCCAGCTGAGCGAGGTCGCGTTTGTCGATCTCGGCGACTGGAACGGCAAGGATTCCGCCGCGGCATCCGACATCCACGTGACGCCGGACGGCCATTATCTTTACGGCGCGGTGCGCACGACGAGCACGCTCCACGGCTACAAGATCGACCCCCATAACGGCACGCTGACCGCGATCGGCAAATTCGACACCGAGAAGACGCCGCGCGGCTTCAATATCGACCCGCGCGGTAAGTTCCTGCTGTCGGTCGGCATGGATTCGAACGCGATGACGGCCTACGCGATCGACCCGGCGACGGGCGCGCTCAACCCGGTCGGGCATTACCCGATGGGCACGCAGCCGAATTGGATCGAGATCGTCGATCTGGCGTGACTCTCACCCTTCTCACGCCTGCCGGCGCGGGCCCCTTCCCTCTCCCGCATTGCGGGAGAGGTGGCGGGCACCGCCCGCCGGTGCGAGCCGGGTGAGGGTTAGATAAACACCCCGGCCATCCCGCCCGCCGGATAGCGGGTGCCGGCGGCGGCGCCGACCGGGACCACCTCGGCGATCGCGTCGAGCTCGGCCTTGGTCAGCACGATGTCGGCAGCGCCGAGGTTCTCCTTGAGCCGGTCGATGTTCTTGGTGCCGGGGATCGGGATCACGTCCTCGCCCTGCGCCAGGAGCCAGGCGAGGCAAAGCTGCGCGACCGTGCAGCGTCTGTCGGCGGCGATCGCCTCGACGCCTTCGACGAGGGCCCGGTTCTTGGCGAAATTGTCGCCCGCGAAACGCGGATGCCGCGCGCGGGTGTCGCCCTGCGCGAGATTGGCGAAATCCGGCACCACGCCGGCCAACAAGCTGCGGCCGAGCGGCGAATAGGCGATGAAGGAGATGCCGAGGTCGCGGGTCGCCTGGCGCGTCTCGATGCCGATCTCGGGGTAGAGCAGCGAATATTCGCTCTGCACCGCGGCGAGCGGATGCACCCGGTGCGCCGCGGCGATGCGCTCGGGTTTGGCTTCGCACAGCCCCAGATGCTTGACCTTGCCCTGCTCGACGAGGCGCGCCATCGCGCCGACCGTGTCCTCGACCGGCACGTTGGGGTCGACCCGGTGCTGGAAATAGACGTCGATGCAATCGGTCTGCAGCCGTCTGAGGCTCGCCTCGCAGGCTTGCATCACATATTCGGGCCGGCCGTTGACGCCGTTCTGCCCGCCGGGGTTCTGCGTCTGGCCAAATTTCGAGGCCAGCACCACCTTGTCGCGCCGGCCGCCCTTGAGCGCGCGGCCGAGCAGCGACTCGTTCTGGCCCCAGCCGTACATGTCCGAGCTGTCGAGAAAGTCGACGCCGAGATCGACCGCCTGCTGGATGAACCGCTCGCCGGTTGCCTCGTCGCTCGGGCCGTAAACCCCAGACAGCGACATGCAGCCGAGCCCGATCGGCGAGATTTCCGGGCCGTTCTTTCCAACCCTACGCTTCTTCGCTGCCATACAAGCCTCCGTTGTGCTGGGCGCAGAATAGCGGATTGCCCGAAGCGCCCGCGAGTTTTTGTGACAAACTTCGGAGGCGCGCTATGATCCGTGCATAAGTTTCGATTCGCAGGAGGAAGCGATGGCGGGTAACACGCATGTCTATGTCGGCATCGCCGGCACCGTCGGGATGGATCACACCGGAAAGCCTCTGGCGGGCATCTTCCGCCAGACGCCGGGCGAGAAGGGCTGGGATCACCTGGCGCTGCCCGACGCCGCGGAAGTCCATGCGATCACCGTGCACCCGACCGATCACGACACGATCTTTGTCGGCAGCACCAAGGGCATCTTCCGCAGCCACAATCGCGGCAACTCGTTCGAGAAGATGAGCATCGCCGGCGGCGACCCCGACACCTGGTCGATCCTCGTCCACCCGAAGGATCCGAAACGGCTTTATGCCGGCGCGACCCCGGTCGACGTCTATCGCTCGGATGACGGCGGCGACCATTGGAAGAAGCTCGCCCATCCGCCGCTGCCCGACCGGGTGATCATGGCGTTCGCCTGCCGGGTGATGCGGCTCGATGTCGACCCGAACTCGCCGGACGACGTCTATGCGACGCTCGAAGCCAACGGCGCAATGCGCAGCCGCAACGCCGGCGAAAGCTGGGAGGACTGCACCGCCGATCTCATCCGCTTCTGCGAGCAGCCGAAATACAAGAGCCGCATCGGCAGCC
The DNA here is from genome assembly GCA_963712835.1 of uncultured Alphaproteobacteria bacterium. Taxonomy (GTDB): domain Bacteria; phylum Pseudomonadota; class Alphaproteobacteria; order ATCC43930; family CGMCC-115725; genus DATARH01. The sequence continues at coordinate 660,147 of CAVQJJ010000011.1, forward strand.
AGACCGATATCGAAGGCATGCTCGACGGCCACGCACTCGCCTGCAGCGCCGCGGCGCCCGGCACCGTGTTCCTCGCCAACCGCATGGGCCTCTTCAAAAGCGGCAATCGCGGCGAGACCTGGGAGGACATGGAGATCGGCCGTTTCTCGCCGCTGACCTATGGGCGCGACATCCGCACCTCGCCGCACGACCCGAAGACGATGTACGCGGCTCTGTCGCCGGCGGCGCGCTCGACCGACGGCTCGGTCTACAAGAGCACCGATGTCGGCAAGACCTGGACGCGCTTCGACCACGGCATCAAGGCCGACGCGACGATGATGGGCGTGGCGGTCCACCCGCGCGACCCGAACCAGGTCTATGCGGTGTCACGGGTCGGCCAGACGTTTGGCACCCAGGACGGCGGCAAGAGCTGGCACGAAAGCCGGCTCCCCGACGGCGTGCGCGACGCGTATTGCGTGGCGGTGGGGTAGTTTCTTTCGTAATTCCGGACCGCTCGCCAGAGCAGACCCGGAACCTGTGAAGAATGGCGGGGCAAAAGTCTGCTCCGCTATTCGTTTTCTGAACCTCAACCAAACCGGATTTTGTTCACGACGGCTTCGACGATTAGCAAGAGGACGGGCGAGACCAGGAGGATTGAGGAAGCTAACAGCGCCCTCCACAGGTTTCGGCTGGAACTCATCGTCCCCAGCTTTACTCAGAGCGCGCCAAAAACCAATGACGAACAATGTAGAAAATGGGAAAAGTAAGATCGACGTAATGAATAAAAAATCAATTAATCTCTCAAGTAGATGCGGCTCTGGAAGAAATGCGGCATTTAAATCAGCTTTTTGGTTGCGAACTCCGAAATAGCCGCATTGAGATTAAGAACACGTTGCGCCGCTTCGACGTGCAGGTTCTCGACCAGCCGGCCATCGACCACGACGATGCCTTTTCCCCGGGCGAGCGCGTCCTCATGCGCGGCGATGATTTTGCGCGCCTGGGCAACCTCGTCGGTGCTCGGCCCGAAAACGGCATTGGCGGGCGCGATCTGCTTGGGGTGGATGAGGGTCTTGCCATCGAAGCCGAGCGTGCGGCCTTGGGCGCAGGTCGCCGCGAAACCCTCATCGTCGGCGAGGTCGAGATGCACGCCGTCGAGCGCCGTGAGCCCGTGCGCCCGCGCCGCCAGCAGCACGAGCTGTAGCGACATGAGGAGCGGCAGCCGGTCCGGCATGTGCCGCGCCTGCAAATCCTTGGTGAGGTCGGAGGTGCCCATCACCAGCGCCGCGACGCGCGGATGAGCGGCGGCGATTTCGGCAGCGGCGAGCACGCCGTGCGGCGTCTCGATCATGCACCAGATCGCCAGGTTCGCCGGCGCGCCCGCCACGTCGAGCGCCGACACGGTCCCGCGCACCCGCTCGGCGGTCTCGACCTTGGGCAGCAGCACCGCGTCAAGAGGCATCGCCGCCGCCGCGCGCAAATCCTCCGCGCCCCATTCGGTGTCGAGGCCGTTGACCCTCAGCACCAGCTCGCGCCTCCCGTAACCGCCTTGCCCCACCGCCGCGGCCACCGCTTCGCGCGCACCGACCTTCGAGTCGGGGGCGACGGCGTCTTCGAGGTCGAAGATCAGCCCGTCGGCAGGAAGTTCGCGGGCTTTCTCGATAGTGCGGGCGTTGGCGCCCGGCACAAACAGCAGGCTGCGGCGGGGACGGATTGGATTGGGTTGCATCGGCACCATGCGTCCTTCGCGGGTTGCTGCGCTCCGCCTCAGAGGCTGACTCAAAATGAAATCAACCCAGTCAAACAATTATCGTCTTTCCCGCGAAAGCGGGGGTCCAGGGCGAGCGTACCGACGGGTTAGCCTCAGCCGAGGCTAGAACTTGAACCTCTGCCTCGTCGCTCACTCCTGGGTTCCCGCTTCGCGGGAAAGACGAAGAAATCCATTGGAAACTTTGAATTCATTTCAAGTCGGCCTCTCAGGATGAGGTGGCACAAACAGCCCTCATCCTGAGAGCCTGGCTGGAAATGAGTTGGGTGATTTCAGTGAGTTGTGGTTTCGTGTGGTTGCCAGACAAAGCGAGGCCACAGCATGTGGACTGAACCACCCGCGCCAGTATCGGCGCGAGGGGCTGGGTTACGCAAGCGACCTTCGGGCGGCGGCGAGGAAGCGATCGCGCCGCTGTTGCCGCCGCCGCGGCGGCTGGGCCGCCCGCGCGCCGGCGTAATTGTCGAGGCGATGCTTTATCTCTCGTGGATCGGCTGTCCGTGGCGCGCTTTACCGAAGGCCCATTCCTGCTCGACCGTGAAAGGTTACGTCCTACCGCTGGCGCGGCGAGAAGCGATCGCCTAGAGAAAGGGGGAGATCCATGATCAAGAGCATTTCGCTGCTGACCCGCCGGCCCGAGTTGACGCACGAGCAATTCGTGCGGCACTGGATCGACATCCACGCGCCGCTCGCGCATGCGGTGCCGGGGATGCGGCGCTATGTGCAGAACCACATTGTCGAGACCCGTACCCGGCCCGACATCCCCGAGACCGATGTCGAGGTCGACGGCATCGCCGAGACCTGGTTCGACGATCGCGAGGCGATGGCACGCGCCAATGCTTCCCCCGAGGCCAAGCGCCTGCACGATGACGGCGCGCTCTTTATCGGCCGCATTAAAACTTTCACGATCGACGAGAAGTTCATTATTGGGAGCTATTGAATTTGCGCACTTACGGCTTGTACATCTCGACCACCTTGCCGCTGAGGTCGTAGACCACGCGGCCGTCTCGTTTGCCGGCCGCGGCGCGCACTTCGATCAGGAGCCGGTCGTTGCCCGGCATGAACAATTTCTGCTTCGAGATGGTGACCCGTTCGACTTTACCGTCGGCGAGACCGAGGCGGGTCAGCGAGTCCTGTTGCAGTTCCGCCAACCGCGCGCTCACGGGCTGGGCCTGCACCAGATCGAAAAACCAATCGGCGCCGAACTGGGCCGGCTCGAATGGGGGCATGATGCTGCGGGCGACACCCTCGCCCCGATAGTCGAGAACGACCAGCGTGTCGGGCTTTTGCGGGTCTCGCACGGTCGCCATCAGCCCATCGGTCCGGAAATCGAGTTCGACCACCGCCGCGTGCTCGCCGAGCGCCTTGCCAAGCGCGCCGAGAGCGGGGGCATAGCTCGCCGGGTCCAACAGATCGATTTTCGGCCCTTTGCCGCGCGGATACCGGGTGCCGACAACCCCCCCTTTATTGTCGAAGGTGACACGACCGCTCACCGACGAATCCTCGGCGCTGTCGACAGGGATCTCCAAGGTAATTTCGGGCGTGCCGACGGCGCTGCCCGGTCGAGAGATTTCGACGAAGACGATGCGGCCGTCGGGAAGTTGGAGACGGTCGCGCGCCGCCTTTTGCAGCTTTGGCACCAGCGACCAGTCGACATCGGCCAGCGAAAAGCGCGATGGTGGCAGCTGCCCAGGGAGCACGGGCCTGACGCCAGCTACATCGTCGGCCAGATGCAACACGCCGTTGATATCGGCACGGTAGCCGCCGACATGATCCGCCGAGCCCGGCACCAGCGCATCGATCGACAGCGACTTGTCGTAGACGAGAAGACGCTGGACGACCTCGCTCTTGCCGATCGTGCTCTCCGCCGCCGCGACCACCGCGTCGAGATCTCTCCCGCCGGCAAGGTAATTCAACGTCTGCGCGTGCCGCGTACCGCGCAGATCGGCGTGCGTGACGACGCCGGCGACCGTCGCGTAGATCGCCGCATGCTCGCGGCCGCTGGTGATCTCGACGCTCCATTCGGGGTCGCCGCTTACCGGTCGCGGAATCAGAAACAGTTGCCGGCGCAGCTCGATGCGGTCGACTTGCGCCGGGTCTTCGAGCGCGGCCCGCGACACCGCTTCCGCGGCCAACTTGCCGACAACCGCGAGATCGGCGGGCTTGAGCCCGAAAAGGTTCGCGTCAAGGTCGGGGTTGGCGAGACTGAGCTGTACCGGCGTCGGGCCCGAAACCGACTCCGGCCAAAACCATTGGTTGATCCGGTCAGTGGCGATGCGGTCGATATAGCGGTCGATATGCGCCGGGTTGTCGACCGCCTGAACCTCGACGATAAGCTGGTTGGTGCGGATATCGACGCCCAGCACCTTGGTCGGATGCCCGGCCTTGTCGAAGATCTTTTCGAGCCCGGCCTGCGCCCTGCCCCCGTCAAAGAAGCTGTCATCGGCAAGCGCCAAGCGCGGCGCCAGCGCCGCCGCGCCGATGACCAGGCCGAACAACAAACAGCGAATGTGCAACGGAACCCCCGTAACGCCGCAAGCGGCGCGCCGGAAAGATACGGCCCGCCCGGCGCGGCGGTTCCGCTGCGCTCCCGCTACTTCACCGACGAGAAGCTGGTCGGCACCAGGAAGGAGTTCTCGACCCGCGCATTGATCGGGCCGTCCTTCTCGGTCTCGGCACGCTTTTGGATCCATTCCGGGTCGCCCTGAAAGGCGTCCCATTTCTTCTCGCGCTCAGCGAGCAACTCCCATTTCAGCATGTAGGTGAGGTCGGCGTTCGATTCGCCGACCAGCGTCGTCCAGAACCCGGCCTGCTTGATGCCGTGCCGCTCCCAGATTTTCAGCGTGATCGTGTCGAACCGGTTGAGCAGTGCGGGCAGCTTGCCCGGCATCGTGTGGTAGACGCGCAATTCGTAGATCATGGCGTTTCTCCAAGCTGGATCATTTCGCCGACGAGAAGCTCGTCGGCACGAGGAACTGGTTGGTGATCGAGGCGACGAGCGGGCCGTTTTTCTCGGTCTCCGCGCGTGCCGAGAGCCATTCGGGATCGGCGCCGAACTTGCCCATCTTCGCCTCGCGCTCGGCGAGCAATTCCCATTTGAGGAAATAGGTCAGGTCGTTGTTGCCGGGGCCGACCAGCGTCGTCCAGAACCCGGCCTGGTGGATCGCGTGCTTCTCCCACAGTTTCAAGGTGATCGTGTCGAAGCGCTTGATGAGATCGGGCAGCCGGCCCGGCACGCAGTGATAGACGCGCAGTTCGTAGATCATGTCAGTTCCTTCCCTCCGAGATGCTCCCTCCGGCGAAGGACGGGACCCATCTTTTCCGCTGTTCGAGCGGTCGAAGCATGGGCCCCGGCCTTCGCCGGGGTGGAGCTAAAAAATCTATCCGCCGAGCCTCGCTTCCACCCAGGCGGCGGCGTCGAGCGTCCGCTCGTCGGCAAAGCGCTGGCCGACGAGTTGCACGCCGAGCGGCAAGCCCTTCGGCCCGGTACCAGCGGGCAAGGTCACGCACGGTGCCCAGGACAGTGTCCAGGTCGCGTTGAATGCCGAGTTGCCCGTCGAACCCAGCCCTTCCGGCGCCTCGCCCGGCGCGCTCGGGGTCAGCAGCAGGTCGATGTCGCGGAAGATGTCGTCGAGATGCGCGCGGAACGCCTCACCGGTTTCCAGCGCTTCGATGTAATCCGCCAGAGAAATCGCCGCGCCGGGATCGAGCACCGTATCGAGCAGCACCTGGCTGACCTGGTCGCGGTGTTCGAGGTGTTCATACGCGTAATTATGCGCCGCCTCATAATAGAAGATGCGCTGGTGGTGGCGCGCGATGTCGCGGAACAGCGCCGCGAATTCCACCTCGCCGACCTGAGCGCCGGCGGCGGACAGCTTCCCGGCCGTGCGCTCGATCAGCGCATGCGTGGCGTCGTCGGCCACATCCCACAGCGGCGTGCGGCACACCGCGATCCGTGGCGCGCTTGTATTGCGGTCGATCTTGCGATGCGGCATCTCGATCAGCGCCGCGCGCAATAGCGGGATATCGTCGAGGCTGCGGCAGATCACGCCGAGCGTGTCGAGGTTCTGGCATTGCAGCTTGATGCCGACGCGGCTGAACTCGCCGAAGCTCGGCTTGTAGCCGACGACCCCGCAAAACGCCGCCGGGCGGATCGTCGATCCGCCGGTCTGCGTACCGAAGCCGAGCGGCACCTGGAAATCGGCAACCCCCGCCGCCGAGCCCTGTGAGGACCCACCCGGCGTGTGCGCTGGGTTGTGCGGGTTGACCGTCGCGCCAGGGAAGCGGTTGGCGAACTCGGTCGTCACCGTCTTGCCGAGGATCGTGCCGCCGGCCATGCGTACCTGCGCGACGCAGGCCGCGTCGGCGAACGGCCGGTTGCCCTCGTAAATGGGGGAGCCGTGCCGGGTCGGCATGTCGTAGGTGTCGATCACGTCCTTGACCCCGATCGGCAGCCCGGCAAGCACCCCCGGCCGCCCGGCCTTGTCGGCGGCGCGCGCTTGGGCTAGTGCGTGTTCCGGGTCGAGATGGATCCACGCCTTGACCGAGGCGCGCTCGACGATGCGGTCGAGGCAATCGCGGGTCAGTTGCTCGGCGGTCAGCGATCCCGAATGCAGCTGAGTGACGGCTTCGGTGGCCGAGAGACGGTTTGTATCGCTCATGGCCGGGCCCCCAACCGGCTTTCGACCCAGAGGCCGATATCGAGCAGCCGTGCGTCGCCATGCCGCCTGCCGACCAGCTGGATGCCGACCGGCAGCCTGTCCGGCCCCTGCCCCGCCGGCATCGTCAGGCAGGGCATGTGAAGCAGCGTCCACAGCCCGTTGAAGATTGCGTCGCCGGTCGAGGCCAGCGTCTTTGGCGCCTGGCCGGGCGCCGGCAGGGTCAGGATCGCGTCGAACCCGCCGGCCCAGTCACTCGCCGCCGCCCGCATTCGGTCGGCCTCGCGCCAGGCGGCGCGGAATTCATCGAGCGTCAGCTTCAACCCGCCGGCGATACGGCCATGGCGCAGCGCCGGGCTCAGCAGCGCCTCGTGGCGCTCGCGCTCCGGCGCATGGTTGCGCGGCGCTTCGAAAAAGCTGTGCCGGTTCTGGATCTCCGAGACATTGCCGCAGGCATTGGGCAGCTCGCTCTCGACCACCTCGGCGCCGGCGGCGGCGAGACGCTTCGCCACCTCCTCCAGCACCGCCTTGCCGTCTGGCTCGGCCTTGTCCCAATGCGGCGTGCGGCACAATGCGAGGCGCGGCGCGCGCTCGGGCATCGCCGGCTTCTCATAGGCAATCGCCATCATCGCGGCGCGGAACAACGCGATATCCGCGACCGAGCGCGCCATGATGCCGATCGTGTCGAGCGTTTCGGTGTTGGAATGCATCCCGGCCGGCGCGAACATGTTGAAGCTCGGCTTCAGCGCGGTGACGCCGCAATAGGCCGCTGGGCGGATCACCGAGCCGCCGGTCTGCGTGCCGATCGCTAGCGGCACCATGAAATCGGCGACCGCCGCAGCCGAGCCGCTTGACGAGCCGCCGGGCGAAAACCCGGGGTTGTGCGGGTTTGCGGTAGGGCCGGGATGGCGGTTGGCGAACTCGGTGGTCACTGTCTTGCCGAGCAGCACGCCTCCGGCGGCGCGCGGCAGGGTCGCGGCGCTGGCGGTGAAGCTCGGACGGCAACCGGTATAGATCGGCGAGCCATAGCCGGTCGGCATGTCGGCCGTGTCGAAAATGTCCTTGATGCCGAAGGGGATGCCCTTCATCAGCGAGCCGCGCGAAGCGGCTCGCGCCGCCGCGAGTGCCTCGTCACGGGCGAGATGCGTCCAGGCGCGCACCACCGGCTCACGCTCGCGGATGCGCTCGAGGCAGCTTTGCACGACAGCCTCGGCGGTGAGCTCGCCGGATTCGATGCGGGCGGCCATCTCGACGGCGCTAAGGCGATGAGGTTCGGGGTTCGGCATGGGGGATCCTGAAGCCGCGACGCCTTATCTCAGCACAGCTTGCCGCCGAGCGCATGCGCGTTCTTTTGGCTATGCTGGCGTGGCGTACGTGAGGGGCGCTGATGGCGGCGGTGATCTCGATAAAGGGCGTGCTGATCGAAGATGGCAATGTGCTGCTGCTGGAAAACGAGCGCGGCGAGTGGGAATTGCCTGGCGGCCGGCCCGAACTCGGCGAAGAGCCGCAGGCTGCGCTCGTCCGCGAATTCGCCGAGGAACTGGGTGCGACGATCGCGGTCGGGCCGATCGTCGATTGCTGGAATTACGAGGTGCTGCCCGGCCGTCACGTGATGATCGTGACCTATCGCGTGACGCGGGCCGAGGTCGGCGAAATGCGGATCAGCGACGAGCACCGCCGGCTCGGCTGGTTCGCGCTCGGCGAACTCGACGCGCTGAAGCTGCCCGAGGGCTATCGCCGCTCGATCCGCGCCGCCGCGAGCGATCCCGCCTGGCTCGGGCTTGCCCGCGAGCTGCACGCGATCGCGCAGACCGGCGGACACTTCAGCAAGAACGAGTTTGACACCCAGCGCTTCGACCGGCTGCGCGTCATGGCGACCGAATTGATGGCGCTGGGCTCGGGCAGCGGCGTCGAGCGGATCGGGCATCTTTTCGCGCAAGATGTCGGCTATGCGACGCCGCGCGTCGGGGTGCGCGGCGCCTGCTTTCGCGACGGGAAAATCCTGCTGGTGCGGGAATTGACCGACGGGAAGTGGGCGATGCCGGGCGGCTGGTGCGACGTCAACCAGAGCCCCGGCCAATGCGTTGAGCGCGAGATTTGGGAGGAATCCGGCTACACGGCGCGCGCCGTGAAGCTCGCGGCGGTATGGGACCGCAGTCGGCATAACCCTTCGCCTTATCCGTTCTCGATCTACAAGATGTTTTTCATCTGCGAACTGACCGGCGGCGCGCCGCAAACCAGCATCGAGACCAGCGAAATCGGCTTTTTCGACGAAAACCAGCTCCCCGAGCTGTCGCCCGGCCGCAACACGGCGCACCAGGTCAGGCGGATGTTCGCGCATTTCCGCCAGCCCGCCTTGCCGACCGAATTCGATTGAGACGCTACGCCCGGCCAAAGGATTAGGGGATGGCTCGGCGTTTCGGCCGCATACTGCTGTTCGCGGCTACCGGGTTCTTGATCGGCTCGATATTCCTGGTCGTCGTCTACCGCGAGCTGCCGCCGCCGATCACGCCGCTGATGCTGATTCGCCTTGTCGAGGGGTACGGCATCTCCAAGTCGTGGCGGCCGCTGAGCGAGATTTCGCCGAACTTGATGCATGCCGTGATGGCAGGCGAGGACGCCAAATTCTGCGAGCATCACGGTTTCGACTGGGACGCCATTCACGCCGCGTGGCATCGCTATGAGGAAGGCGCCCGACGGCTGCGCGGCGCCAGCACGATCTCGATGCAGACCGCGAAGAACGTGTTTCTGTGGCCGGGGCGCGACTGGATCAGGAAGGGTCTCGAAGCCTATTTTACCGTGCTCATCGAGCTCGTCTGGGGCAAGCAGCGGATCATCGAGATCTATCTCAACGTCGTCGAATGGGGCCCCGGCATCTACGGCGCGGATGCCGCCTCGCAATTCTATTTCCACAAATCGGCGCGGGCGCTCACCGTCGAGGAAGCGACGCGGCTCGCGGCAATCCTGCCCGACCCGCTCAAGTGGTCGGCGAGCCGGCCCGACCGCTACGTCGCCGAACGCGCCGGATTCATTCGAGCACAAATGCCGGATCTGCCGCTGGCGACGCCGGCATGCACCGGCCTCTCGGCACGGTGGTGAAGGCGTAATGCCTGCGGCGCAGAAGAGAACCACCCCGGTGGTGCTTTTTTTCGCGGAAGGGCTTCTTTTTCTAGCGCAGGTCGATCCTGACCTTCCCATCCTCGATATCCGCCGCGCGGAGGGCTGGGTCGCGGCGGGCGGGATCGCCATAACCACCGCCGCCGGCGGTCTCGACCATGACCCTGTCGCCGGGATGCAGCATCGTCGCGATCTTCGACGGGATGACCTTCTCGCTGCCATCGGCGCGGCGGATCACCGAGCGCGCGCGGCCACCCTCGCCACCACCGGCCAAACCCGCCGCGGCACTGAAATGCCGCTCGCCGCGATGCGAGAACGACACGTCGCCAGCCCCTGGGCCTTTGAGCACCTCGTATTCGCGCACCAGCCCGAGCCCGCCGCGCCACTCGCCGTCGCCGCCCGAGCCGGCGCGCAGCGCGACGCGGTTGAGGCGGATCGGCGCTTCCATCTCCAGCGCCTCGGCCGGCAGGTTCATGCAGTTGGTGGCGTCGGTCTCGATCGCATCGACCCCGTCGCCGAACGGCCCGGCGCCGCTGCCGCCGGCGATCAGTTCGCCGACCACATAGTTGCCGGCCGCTCCCTTGCCGCCAAAAGCGAGCACATGCAGCTCGCCGGCCGAGGCCGCCGGCGCCCGGTCGCCCATCACCGGCGCCAGCGCGCCGACCATGCAGCCGGCGATGCGCTTGATGGTCGAGGTGCGCGCGTTGACCGGGGCCGGCGCCTCGGGATTGACGATCGTGCCCTGGGGCAGCTTTAGCGCAATGGCCCGGAAGCAGCCGCCATTGGTCGGGATGTCGGGATCGGTCAGCGCCCGCACCGCCCAGCACGCCGCGGCGAGCGATCCCGACGGCACGCAATTGAGCGGCCCCTTGACCTGGCCGCTGGTGCCGGCGAAGTCGAATTCGATCGCGCCATTCTCGACCGTCGCCGCGACCTCGATGCGGATCGGCTTGTCGAGCTCGATGCCGTCATTGTCGAGGTAATCGACATAGCGATAAGTGCCCGAGGGGATGCGCGCCAGCGCCGCGCGGGTCAACCGCTCGGAGCGGGCCAGCAGCTCGTCGCAGATCGCAATCAGCTGATTGTCGCCAAAGCGCTCGGCGAGCTCGGCGAAGCGACGCGCGCCGATCGTGCAGGCGGCGATCTGCGCGTTGAGATCCCCCATCACCGTATCGGGGATGCGCACATTCTGGCGCAACAGCGCCACCAGCGTTTCGTTGTAGACGCCGGCCTCGCGCAGCTTCAATGGCGGGATGCGCAGCCCCTCCTGGTAGATTTCGGTGGCGTTGGTCGGCACCGAGCCGGCCGACATGCCGCCGACATCCTGGTGGTGCGTCATCGCCGCGGAAAGCGCGATCGGCCGGCCACGGTGAAACACCGGCTGCACCACCGCGATATCCGGCAGGTGCGTGCCGCCGCAATAGGGGTCGTTGAGCACATAGGTGTCGCCGTCGCGCATCTCGGCGACCGGGAAGCTGGCGATGATCTGCGCCACCGCGGGGATCAGCGTCGCGAGATGGATCGGGATCGAACAGCTCTGCGCGAGGGGCGTGCCGTCGAGCGCGAAGAGCGACGCCGACGCGTCGAGCCCCTCCTTGACGATCGGCGAGAACGAGCTGCGCAGCAGCGTCGCCTGCATCTCGTTGGCGATGCCGTCGAGCTTATAGCGGGTAATGTCGACGGTGATCGGATCGAGCTCTGCCATCGGCGTTTCCGTAACGGGCTGGGGCGGGCGGCGTACAACGAAATTCTTCGCACGGAACCGCATGACGCACTACCCGTTTGCGGCAGAAGCCGGCGCTGGAGTACGCCCTAGCGAAAGGTTCCCGACATGTCACTTTCGATCCGCACTACCGCTTCGCTGGCGCGCTCGGTCGGCATCGCGGCGTTGTTGAGCGCGCCGTTGATGGCCGCGCCACTCTCGGTCTTCGCCGCCGAACCGGGCGCGACCGGCGCCGCATCGTCGATGCCGCCGAAATCGACGGCCGCCAATGCCGAGACGAAGGCGCAGGGCGTCGAGCAGCAGATCACTCGGCTCCATTCCGAGCTGAAGATCACCTCCGATCAGGAATCCAAGTGGAACTCGGTGGCGCAGGCCATGCGCGACAACGCCGCCAACATGCAAAAGCTGATCGGCGAGAAGCAGCAGCAGACGGCTTCGAATGCAACGGCGGTCGACGTCCTCGAGGCCAATCAGCAATTCGTCCAGGCGCATCTCGACGGGCTGAAGAACTTCACCTCGGCGTTCAAGTCGCTCTATGATTCGATGTCCGACCAACAGAAAAAGAGCGCCGACCAGATGTTCGCGCGGATGAACCGCGCGCCAGCGAACGGCGCCGCCAACCGCAACGGGTAATCACCAGGGCTCGCCGGCCTCAACTCACGGCAGCATTGCATCGAAGTCGGCGCAAATCGCCGGGATGCGAGTGGTCGAAGGCCGGTAACGTTGCGTATTGGATCAGCCCAACTTCGCCGCCATTTCCTTCATCCGCGCCTCGCGCGCGGCGATCGCTTCCTCGCGCTCAACCAGCAACCGGGCGCGCTCGACGACCGGCACATCGATCATCTTGCCGTCGACGGTGACGGCGCCGACGCCCTCGGCAAGCGCCTTGTCATAGGCGGCGACGACGCGGCGGCCGTGATCGACTTCCTCGGGGCTGGGACGGAACTCCTCGTTGAGGATCGGCACCTGGCTCGGATGGATCACCGACGCGCCAAAAAACCCGAGCCGGCGCGAGCGGCGCACGGTTTCGCGGAACGCGTCGAGGTCGCTGAACTCGGCGACCGTGCCGATAAACCCCATCGGCATGATGCCGGCGGCTCGCGCCGCGAAGATCGCGGTCTGCTTGGGCATGAAGAGGCCCTCCGCGGTCGGCAGCATGCCGGCCGAGAGGGCGAAATCCTCGGCGCCGAGATTGAGCGCGACAAGGCGCGGGCTGGCCTTGGCGATCTCGGCGATGCGGAAGAACGCCGAGCAGGTCTCGACCATCGCCAGCATCTTGGTATGGCCGTGCGCCATGCCGCGCTCGGCCTCGATCTCGTCGATGATCTCGGAGACGAGTTCGACATGCTGCGCGCTCTCGGCCTTGGGCAGCGCGATCGCCGTCACCGCCGGGCTGACGACGGCTTCGAGGTCGCGCACGGTCATGCGCATCGGCCGGTTGATGCGCACCACGACATCGGCCCCCCCGCGCGACACCAGCGCCGCCGCTTCCTGCACCAGCGTGCGGGCGCGCTCTTTCTCGGAGATCGCGACGGCGTCTTCCAGATCCAAAATGATCGCGTCGGCGCCGCGCTTCGCGGCGCCCTCGACAAAACGGCGCTGCGTCACCGGCACGAACAGCATCGAGCGCCAGACCGGCAGATTGGGTTTCAATTCGTCTCTCCCTTTGGCTCGCCGGTTTCTTTCTGAGGGAAGCAGTAAATATCGAAACCGAGAGGCAAGCCGCGCAAGCCAATCATTTCCAGCGTCTCGGGCCGCAATTCGAAGCCCTCGTTAACCTCTTTCATGAAGAGCCCACAGAAAATATCTGCTTTGAACCGAGTGACCAGGCTTCGCCAAACTTTGGTATCGGAGGTTAGCCGCGAAAGCAGTTCAACAAGTTGGCTGTCTAGGTCGCCCGGTTCAAGGCGAACTGCTTGGAGTAACCATCGGCCAGTGCGCGCGGTCTGCTCGATACCTCGCTTGTTTATCCACGTTTCTCCCTTCCTCGTACCCACACTGGGAGCAGCACCCAACAGCAACGAAACCGCGTCGGGATCGAGATCATCTCCGAAGATCCGAAGCGAGGCCCTGGTTCCGCTGATGACGGGCATGGCTTTCCTACTTCAAAATGCCGACGATCCCCTCGCCGGCAAGCGCTTCGAGCTCAGCGCCGGTGATGCCGAGCTGGCCTAAAATTTCGGCAGTGTGTTGCCCGATCTCCGGCGCGGAAGTGCGCAGGCGGCCCGGCGTATCGGAGAGGCGCGGGATGATGTTGTGCATTGTCAGCTGCCCCACCTGCGGGTCGGGCACATCGACGACGATGCCGCGCGCCTGGACATGCGGGTCGGCGAGAAACTGGTCGATGTCGTAGACCGGCGAGGCGGTGACCTCGGCCGCCTCGAAGATCGCCATGTTCTCTTCGAGCGTCCGCGCGCCGATAAAGGCGACGATCGGCGCCTCGGTCTCTTCGGCGTTCTTGACCCGCACGGTGTTGTTGGCGAAACGCGGGTCCGCGATCATGTCCTCGCGGCCGATGGCGCGAAAAAGGCGCTCCGACATCGCCTGGATCGAGGCCGAGATGCCGATATAGCGCCCGTCCTTGGTGCGAAAGACGTTGCGCGGGCTAGTGGTTTCCGAGCGGCTCCCGGTACGCGGGCGGACCTGCTGGGTCAAATTGTAGATCGGCGCCTCGGTGGCGATGAACGAGAACAGCGGATCGATGAGCGGCAGGTCGATGACCTGGCCCTTGCCGCCCTCGACCTCGACCCGGCGCAGCGCCACCATCACCGAGAAGGCGCCGTAAAGCCCCGCGACCATGTCGGCGAGCGCGGTCGGCGGCAGTACCGGCTCGCGGTCGGCGAAGCCGGTGCGCGACGCGTAGCCCGACATGCTCTCGACCAGCGTGCCGAAGCCGGGCCGGTCCTTGTATGGCCCGTCCTGCCCCCAGCCCGAGAGGCGCACGATCACCAGGCGCGGGTTGCGCTTCAACAGATCGGCCGGCGCGAGGCCCATCTTTTCGAGCGTACCGGGGCGGAAATTCTCGATCAGCACCTCGGCGGTCGAGATCAGCTCCAGCAGCAATTCGCGGCCGCGTGGCGGGCGCAGGCTCAGCGCCACGCTCTTCTTGTTGCGGGCGTAAAGCTTCCAGTGGACGCTGACGCCGCCCGTCTGCCAGGCGCGCAGCGGGTCGCCCTTGCCGGGGTCCTCGATCTTGATCACCTCGGCGCCGAAATCGGCGAGCTGCGACGACACCGCGTTGCCGGCCACGAGACGGGACATGTCGATGACCCTGATGCCGTCGAGCGGACAGGCGGCCTCGGGTTCAAAGGATTTTTTCGGCACGCTCATCACTGGCCCCGTCTGCGGCATCAACAACGCGCGCCGAGCCTATCGCCGCCGGGAGGCGAAGCAAAGCAGCGTGGTCTGTCTAGGAAGACGGCCCGAGCAGCAGCGCGTCGCGCAGCACCTTCAGCATGTATCGCGCGGTCTCGAACGGCAGCTGTTCGGTTGGCCGGCCGGCGGCGATCCACCGGTCGAGATTGCCCGGCCCCCAATTGTAGGCGGCGATCGCATCGGGCCAATTGCCGTAGCGCTGATACATCTTAGCGAGGAAAGCGCGACCGAGAACGCGATTCTGGCCTATGTCGAACCGGTCGCCGCCGCCAACGTCAAACGCTGCGGCGGCGCTGACCTGCATCGGCCCTTGCGGACCTTCGAGATCGGGCCGCCACATCGCGAGATTGCTGCCGTGGCCGGATTCGGCGCCGTCCACCGCGAAGGCGACGCGGTCGAGCTCGCCGCCTCTCGCCATATTGAAGAGGCCGATGACGTCGCCGGACGCGGCGCCGCCACGGACGATGTTGACCGCGGAGGCGCCGACCCCAGCGAAGCGCACGGTTTCGACGCGCTCGACGTCTGTCCGCGGCATGGGTGGCGGCGCAGGCAGTGCAGTGCCGCTGCCGCGCACGATCTTGACGGTGCTGCCGGTGCCGTCGCCGAACGTGACGAGCTCGGTATTGGCCGACGTCTCTTTGAACACCGGTGGCGCCGCGGCGGCAGACGCGCCGCGCACCACCTGCACCGCCGGCCAGTGCGGATCGGCAAAGCGCACGGTTTCGCTGCGCACGTCGCCGGCAGCCGCTTGCATTGCGCACGCGCAGCACAAGAGACCGGCGAGCCAGTTTATTCTCGGCAGCGAACGAATGGCCGCCATCCTTTGGTCTTCCCCCGGTAAACAAGGGAATCTACCGGCAACTCGCTGTCAATGGGTTAAATCGCCTGGTAATGTCCAAACCGTGCGAGCGGTAATCGTAATAGGCTTATCGATCGCGGCGGTGCCCGCGACCGCTCAGAACGATCCGTTTCGCTTGGCGACACCACCGGCGCCTCCTGCCGCGCCAGCGGCGCGACCGGCTCCGGCACACGAGCCTCCCCTACCTCCTCCGCCGCCGCAGCCGGTTTCCCAGCATTGGGAGGGGACGACGGGCATCTGGCATATACGCGCCAGCATCGTCGGAACGCAGATAACCGGTCACCTCGAATGTTATCGGCGGGGGCAATGGAGCGGCTGGGGTCCTCGTTCAAAGGATCGATCGACGGCGCCGGAACAGTGACCGCCGTGACGATGGAAGCGATGAGCGGCTGGGCGGACCGCCAAATCACCGGCACCTTGCCGACCCTGACGATTGCGGCGGCCCGCCCGGACACAAAGCTCAGTTGCCCGAATGGGCAGGTGCAATTGCAAAAACGGCTTTAGCGCCTTCATCTCAGAACGCGCTTTTTTGCCCCGTGGGCTTTGCACTCGCAGGCGTTGGGTGACACGATAAGAAGTGCGGTCGAGCCTCCGCCCGACCTGCCGCAGCGAGCCCCGATGGGCGAGCGCATTGATCCAACGGGAGCCGCGCCATGCGTCCGTTCGAAGGCATTCGTATCATTGACATCACCCATGTGCTGGCCGGGCCGTTCGCGGCCTATCAGCTCGCCGTGCTCGGCGCCGATGTGATCAAGGTCGAGCATCCAGACGAGCCCGACCAGAGCCGCGAGGGCGGCACCGACCGCGCGCTCAACCGGCGCAACATGGGCACCTCGTTCCTGACCCAGGGCAGCAACAAGCGCTCGATCACGCTCGACCTGAAGAGCGAGGAAGGCCGCGACATTCTGAAGAAGCTCGTCGCGACCTCGGACGTGCTGGTGCAGAACTATCGGCCCGGCGCGTTCGAAGCGCTGGGCCTCGGGTACGAGGACCTGCTGAAGATCAACCCGCGCCTCATCTATTGCTCGATCTCGGCCTTTGGGCAGGACGGCACAAGGCGCGAGCAGACCGCCTACGACCACGTGATCCAGGCGACCAGCGGCATCATGGCCTCGACCGGCACCGAGGAAGTGAACCCAATCAAGATCGGCGCGCCCGCGGTCGATTACGCGACTGGCACGATGGGCGCGTTCGCGCTCTCCGCCGCGCTCTTTCAGCGCGAGCGCACCGGCAAGGGCCAGCACATCGACCTCGCCATGCTCGGCGTCGCGATGATGATGCAGGCCTCATTGCTCGCGGGCTACTTCCGCAACGGGGTCGAGCCCAAGCCGCACGGCAACAAGCAGCCTTTCGCCACCAACAGCGCCTATGACGCGAAGCAGGGCATGGTGATGATCGGCGCCAGCAATATCCGCCAGCAGGCGCGGTTCTGGCGCGCGGTCGGCCGCGAGGACATGATCAAGACCGATAACGAAAGCCGCGTCGAGCACCGTGAGGCGGAAGCGGCGGTTATCGCCGACATCATCAAATCCAAGACCGCCGACGAGTGGGAAGTATACTTCCAGGCGCGGCACGTGCCGGCGGCGCGGGTGCGGACGATGGCCGAGGCAGCCGCCGACCCGCATTTCGCGACACGGCGCGTGTGGCACAAATTCGACAGCGTACCGAGGATCGACGGGCCGGTCGGGGTGCCGCTCGCCGCGTTCAAGTTCGCGCATGGCGGGCCTTCGATCGAGCATCCGCCGCACGAAATGGGCGAGGATACCGACGCGGTGCTGGCCGAGCTCGGCTACGACAAGACGACAATCGCCGGTTTGCGCGCCAAGAAGGTGGTGTGAGCCTGTTGCATCCATCCTGGCGAAGGCCGGGACCCAAGTTTCCGCCACCCAAGAAGCAGAAGGATGGGCCCCGGCCTGCGCCGGGGTGGCACCGCTACTGATGCGCTCGTTCCTGTTTCTGCAAGGCCCGCAATCCTTCTTCTTCGAGCGCGCCGCGCGGGCGCTCCTCGCCCACGGACATCATGTTCACCGGATCAACCTCAATCTCGGCGACCGGCTGTTCTGGCGGCTGCCGGCTACGGATTTTCGCGGGGCGGCCGAGGTCTGGCCCGATTTTGTTGCCGGTGCGATTGAAGATCGTGCCGTCACCGACTTGATTTTCCTTGGCGACCGCCGGCCTTACCACATCGTCGCGGCGGACACGGCGCGGACGCGCGGCGCGACGGTCTGGGTCACCGATCTCGGTTATCTGCGGCCCGGTTGGCTGACCATCGAACAAGACGGGATGACGGGATTTTCGCATTTTCCGCGCGATCCGGCGGCGATCCGCACCCTGGCGTCAACCTTCCGCGAACCGGATTTCATCCCCGCCGCCGACCCGCCGTTTCGCCAATTGGCCCTGCACGACATCACCTACAACGCCGCCGCGGTCTTGGGCCGGCCACTCTATCCGCGTTACCGACGGCATGGGCTTTATCATCCTGTCATTGAATACGCGGCGTGGGTCAAAAACGCGCCGCGCCGCTTCATGTCATGCCGCGCGACGGCGGTGGTCAAGGCCCGCCTCGCCGCCCAGCCCGGTAGCTATTTCCTCTTCCCGCTCCAGCTGGCCAGCGATTTTCAACTGCGCGCCCATTCGCCATTCGCCGACGCACGCGACGCCGTGCGGCTCGTGCTGCAATCCTTCGCGGCAAGCGGTCGGCGCCACCTCGCGGTCGTCGGGCATCCGCTCGACGAAGGGCTGATCGACTGGCGGCGCCTCACGGCCGGCCACAAGCGGGTCGTCTTCCTGGAAGGCGGCGTCACCGAGGCGCTGCTCGCCAGCGCCGCTGGCGTGGTCACCGTCAACAGCACGGTCGGCCTCGCCGCCTTGCGCCGGGGCGTCCCGGTCAAAACGCTGGGAACGGCGATCTACGATGTCGCCGGTCTCACGCATCCCGCTGACCTCGCCGATTTCTGGCGCGATCCACGCCCGCCCGACCAGGATTTCCTCAGCGTCTTCCTGCGTGCGCTGGTCGGTACGACGCAGATCAAGGGCGGCTATTACACCCGCGCGGCGCAGGATCGGGCGCTGCCCGAGTTTGTCGCGCGGCTGGAACGGGGGGCGTCCGCCCGGCTTGCCGAGGCGGCGCGCGGCCGGGTCACTGCGGCGGCTATTTGAAGAAGGTCGGCAGACCGCCTTTATTTTCGGATCCCATTGTTCGTGTACCTGCTCCTCGATCGGTTTGCCGTTGTCCGGGAGCGCGCGAATTCGGCTGCCGCGATAGCGGCGATCCCCTATGATCGCCGGACAACCGCAACATGATCGACCGTGATGGCCTGGGATCCCACGCAATACCTGAAATTCGCCGGGCCGCGGCTGCGGCCGGCGCTCGACCTCCTGGCGCATATCGAGAAGGAGTCGCCGCGTCTCGTCTATGACCTCGGCGCCGGCGCCGGCAACGTCACGCGCTTTCTCGCCGGGCGCTGGCCCGAGGCGAAGATCGTCGGCGTCGACAGCTCGGCCGAGATGCTGGCCAAGGCCAAGACCGAGATGCCCAGCCTCGATTGGCAGCAGGCCGATCTCGCGACGTGGCTGCCGCCGCAACCGCCCGACGTCATCTATTCCAACGCCGCGCTGCACTGGATCGAAGACCACGCGCCGCTCTTCGTCGCGCTGTTCAACAGCCTCGCGCCGGGCGGCACATTCGCGGTCCAGATTCCGCGCAATTTCGGCGCGCCGTCGCACACGTCGATGGGTGAGGCGGCGCGCATGGGGCCGTGGCGGCCGATCCTCGAACCGCTGCTGCGTCCGGCTCCGGTCGAAGAGCCGGCCTTCTACTACAACCTCTTGGCGCCGCTCGCCGGCAAGCTCGACATGTGGGAGACCGAATACCTGCAGGTGCTCGACGGCGAGCACGCGGTAAAGGAATACACCAAGTCGACCTGGCTCTCGCCGCTCCTCGCCGCGCTCGACGAGCCGATGCGCGGCCAGTTCGAGGACGCCTATACAAGGCTTGTCGACGCCCGTTACCCGCGACGGCCGGACGGCAAGACGCTTTTCCCGTTCCGCCGTATGTTTATCGTGGCGACAAAATCGTAGCCCAACGCAACTCCACTCCGGCGGAAGCGCAAGCCGGGATCCGGCTAGATGGCCGGACGAGTTTCGGCCATCTTTTTTCGCGTGTTCCGCGAAAGATTGGCGGAATGTAATTCACGTCACATTGGCGCGGCCGGCCGTGAGCGCACGCGTGAGTCGCACGACCTGCTTCCATGTCGTCGCCAGCTATGGCCGAGACCCGAGATGGTCGATCGTCAGCCGCATCCCCGGGTGGCGCTCGGCGACGCCGCCGAGGTAGTTCAGCGAATCCGTCGCCAGGCAGGCGATCGGCGTGCCGGCTTTTTTCCGCGGCGGCGAACAGCCAGTCGAACTCGCCGTCATACAATCGTTGGCCGCGGGATCGCGCAGAAACGTTTCACCGAGACGGAAGGAACGCTATTTCTTGGCGCGACCGGCGCGGCGGCCGGTACCCCGCCCGAGACCGATCTTCTTCGCAAAGTCGGAGCGCTGCTGCGCGTATTTCGGCGCAACCATGGGATAATCGGGCGGCAGGCCCCATTTCATCCGGTAATCGTCGGGCGAAAGATTGTAGGTCGAGCGCAAATGCCGCTTCAGCATTTTCAGCTTCTTGCCGTCT
The DNA here is from genome assembly GCA_963712835.1 of uncultured Alphaproteobacteria bacterium. Lineage (GTDB taxonomy): Bacteria > Pseudomonadota > Alphaproteobacteria > ATCC43930 > CGMCC-115725 > DATARH01. The sequence goes on from CAVQJJ010000011.1 coordinate 680,295, forward strand.
TCGAGGCAGACGAGGTACTCGGGCGTGATCGACTTGCGCACCGGCACCGCGGGCTTCAACACTTCCTGAACCGCCTCGACAACCTGGCCGTCGAGCGAGCGAAGCGAGTTGTACACCGCGTGAATGACGTCACCGAGCTGTCCGGTCGCCAGGGTATTATTGCTCACATATGCGGCTACGACTTCGGTGGTCATTCGCAACAGTTCGTCTTCTGCCGCTTTCGGCGCTTCCGCTTCCGCCATGTCCTGTCCCGTCCCTTAGATCGCATAAACCCAAGGTGATAATTGCAGCCTGTTGTTTTGGTGTCAACGATAACGCCGACAGATAATAGTAATAATGGAAAACGAGTTGCGACGGCGACTTGCCTATAGCTGAGAAGCCGGAATCTCTGCGAATGATCTGCGGCCGAGAGACTCGCGAGATTAATGCCTGTGCTTGGCGGTTTAGCGTATTTTTGTGCCGTTGCTGGATCAACGCGCCCGTCAATCGGTTGGCGTTGACGCGAGGTCTGGTAGCCGGCTGACATCCGCGCCCGAGATATGGTAGGGTACAACCGACCGTGCGATTGGCTGCGCCGGCCGCTTTCATTTTTCCCGTACCCCGGTAGGTGCCCTCTGTCGAACACCGTTTCCGTCGCTGCCGCCGCGGTTCAATCCGCCGGTTTTTTCACCGCCGATCTCGCTGCTTCCGATCCCGAGCTGGCCGGCGGCATTGCGCAGGAATTGCATCGCCAGCAATCGCAGATCGAGCTGATCGCCAGCGAAAACATCGTCTCGCGCGCCGTGCTCGAGGCGCAGGGCTCGGTGCTGACCAACAAATACGCCGAGGGCTATCCCGGCCGCCGCTATTACGGCGGGTGCGAGTTCGTCGACGTCGCCGAACGGCTCGCCATCGAGCGGGCGAAAAAGCTGTTTCACTGCGGCTTCGCCAATGTCCAGCCGCATGCCGGGGCGCCGGCCAACGAATGCGTGTATCTGGCCCTGCTGCAGCCGGGCGACGCGATCCTCGGCATGTCGCTCGCCGCCGGCGGGCATCTGACGCACGGCGCCGCGCCCAACATTTCCGGCAAGTGGTTCAAGGCGGCGCATTACGGGGTGCGCCCCGATACCGCGCAGATCGATTTCGACGAGGTCGAGCGGCTTGCCGCGGAGCATCGTCCCAAGCTGATCATCGCCGGCGGCAGCGCCTATCCGCGGATCATCGATTTCGCCCGCTTCCGCGCCATTGCCGACAAAGTCGGCGCCTATCTGATGGTCGACATGGCGCATTTCGCCGGGCTCGTCGCCGGCGGCGTGCATCCGAGTCCGATCCCGCACGCCCATGTCGTCACCACGACCACGCACAAGACTTTGCGCGGCCCGCGCGGCGGCATGATCCTTACCAATGACGAGGCGATCGCGAAAAAGATCAACTCTGCGATGTTCCCAGGGTTGCAGGGCGGGCCGTTGATGCACGTCATCGCGGCCAAGGCGGTGGCGTTCGGCGAGGCGCTGCAGCCGAGCTTCCGGCGCTACGCGCGGGCCGTCGTTGACAACGCTAAGGCGCTTTCCGAGACGCTGGTCGAGGAGGGGCTAGCGATCGTCTCGGGCGGCACCGACACGCATCTGATGCTGGTCGACCTGCGGCCGCTCGACCTTACGGGGCGCGACGCCGAGAAGGCGCTGGAGCGGGCGGGCATGACCTGCAACAAGAACGGCATCCCGTTCGACCCGCGTCCGCCGACCGTCACCTCGGGCATTCGGCTCGGTTCACCCGCGGCGACCACGCGCGGCTTTGGCACGGACGAGTTCCGCCAGATCGGCCGCTGGATGGGCCAGGCGCTGCGCGGTCTCGCGCGCCACGCCAACGACAATGAGGCGATCGAGCGGCAGGTGCGCCAAGCGGTTGCCGAGCTCTGCGAACGCTTTCCGGTGTATCCGCGGACCTAGGGGAGGGAAGGGAAGATGCGCTGTCCGTTCTGCGGGACCGACGACACCCAGGTCAAGGATTCGCGGCCGACCGACGATCGCGGCGCGATCCGCCGGCGGCGCTTCTGCCCCAATTGCGCGGCGCGCTTCACGACCTTCGAGCGGGTCCAGCTGCGCGATCTGACCGTGGTCAAGAAAAACGCCCAGCGCGAGCCGTTCGATCGCGACAAGCTGGCGCGCTCGATATATGTCGCGATCCGCAAGCGGCCGGTCGAGCCGGAGCGGGTCGAGCGGATGATCAATTCGATCGTCCGCCAGCTCGAAAGCTCGGGTGAGCCGGACATTCCCAGCGACCTCATCGGTGAGCACGTCATGGAAGCATTGGCGACGCTCGACCAGGTCGCCTATATCCGCTTCGCCTCGGTCTACCGCAATTTCCGCGAGGCCAAGGATTTCGGCGAGTTTGTCGGCCGCATCGCCGCCGACGGCGATTGCTGAGCGAGACAAAACTGCGGAAAAAAACGCCATCCCGGCGAAAGCCGGGACTCATCGATCCGCTTCTCGCGCTGCTGAAGCATGGACGCCGGCTTGCGCCGGGGTGCTCTTATGGCTGACGATCACGATCTCGCGCACATGCGCGCTGCGCTGGCGCTGGCCCGGCGCGGGCTCGGCAATACTTGGCCCAACCCGGCGGTCGGCTGCGTCATCGTCAAAGACGGCCGCATCGTCAGCCGCGGCTGGACCCAGCCCGGCGGGCGGCCGCATGCCGAAGAGCTGGCCTTGCAGCGGGCGGACGGCGCGACGAAAGGGGCGACCGCCTATGTCACGCTCGAACCGTGCAGCGAGCCGGGCCGCGGCCCGGCTTGCGCCGACGGGCTGATCGCCGCCGGCATTGCGCACGTCGTCGCGGCGATCGAGGACCCCTTCCCGCGCGTCGCCGGCAGCGGCTTCGCCAAGCTACGCGCGGCCGGCATCGCGATTGATGTCGGTCTCTGCGCGGAGGACGCAAGCGAGGTCAATGCCGGGTTCCTCTGCCGGGTAAAGCACGGCCGGCCGCTCGTCACGCTGAAGCTCGCGACCTCGCTCGACGGCCGTATCGCGACCGCGAGCGGCGAAAGCCGCTGGATTACCGGCCCGGCGGCGCGCGAACGCGCGCATCTCTTGCGCGCGACGCACGACGCGGTGCTGGTTGGGACGGGCACCGCGCTGGCCGACGATCCGCAGCTGACCTGCCGGCTGCCCGGCCTCGAACACCGCTCGCCGGTGCGGATCGTGATCGACCGCCGGCTGCGTTTGCCCCTCACGCTGAGGATGTTTACCGAAGCCCGTCAAACGCCAACGTGGCTGGCGACGCTCGCCACAGTCGACCCTGCACGACATGCCGCTCTCGCCAAGGCCGGCGTGAAGATCATTAGGGTCGCGCCGGATGCGGCGGAGGGCGTCGACCTCCCCGGGCTCCTGCAAAAGCTCGGCGATGAGGGGCTGACCCGGCTGTTGGTCGAAGGCGGCGGCCGCCTCGCCGCGTCGCTGCTGCGCGCCAAGCTCGTCGACCGCTTGGTGTGGATGCGTGCGCCGCTCCTCATCGGTAACGATGGCGTGCCGGCCATCGCCGCGCTCGACCTTGCGGCGCTCGCCGCCGCACCGCGCTTTACGCTGGCGTCAGCCGAAACCGCCGGCGGCGACGTGATCGAGACGTATTGGCGCGCCGACTAGCTACCGGTTGCCGCACTGCTGGTCGAGCATATCGCTCATTTCGATGCCGTTCTCGCTGCCGCCGGCCGGGAAAGTGGTGCCTACCATCGGGCTGTAGAGCCTGTCGCCGACGTCGAGCGTCACCGGTGCGAGCACCCGCCAGCCGCCAGAGGCGCTGCGCTGAAACGCCGAGCACGGCATCGGCCCACCGGCGGCCTTTGCCGCGACTGGATGTCCGGCGCCCGCGCCCACGAACAGCACCGCGGCAGCGGCGATGGCCGCCCGGCAGAGACGATTGGTTGCGGTCGTCATCGCATGATCTCGCGAAGTTGATCCCTTACTCCGGATAAACGTTGCGATAGCGCATTCGGCACCCTGCCATGCGCCGCCGTTTCCGCGGGCGAAAGGGCTGGCTAATCCGCCGGCAGGCTCCTAGCCTAGCCACCATGTTCACCGGGATCGTCACCGATATCGGCACCGTGCGCGAGGCGCGGCTCGGCAATGGCGGCCTCAGCTTGTCGATCGAAACCGCCTATGACATCGCGCCGATCGCGCTCGGCGCGTCGATCGGCTGCTCGGGCGTTTGCCTGACGGTAGTCGCCAAGGAGAAAGGGCTGCTAACCTTCGAGGCCTCGGCCGAGACGCTGGCCTGCTCTACGCTCGGCGGCTGGAAGAAAGGCTCCCGGGTCAATCTCGAACAGGCGATGAAACTGGGCGATGAGATGGGCGGGCATCTGGTGCTCGGCCATGTCGACGGCGTCGCCACGGTCACCGACCGGCGGCCGGATGGCGAGTCGATGCGTTTCAGCTTCGAGGCGCCGGCTGAGCTTGCGCCCTATATCGCGCCCAAGGGCTCGGTCGCGCTCGACGGGGTGAGCCTCACGGTCAACAAGGTCGACGGCATGAGCTTTGGCGTCAACATCATCCCGCACACGTTGAGCCATACGGTGTTTGGCGATGCCGGGCAGGGGACGCGAATGAACATCGAGATCGATCTCATCGCGCGCTATATCGAGCGTTTGCTCGCCGTGCGGGGATCGGCATAGTGGCTGCCGGAACGCCCGCCCGCGCGCCGCATCTGCTTCTCGTCGAGGCACCGTATTACGCGCACATCGCAGCGTTGCTGCGTGAGGGCGCGGAGAAGGCGCTTGCCGCGGCGGGCGCGACGTTCGACGTTATTCAGGTGCCTGGCTCCTTCGAGCTTCCCGGCGCGATCGGCATCGCCGCCAAAGCAGGTAGCAAGTACGACGGTTTCGTCGCGCTCGGCTGCGTGATCCGCGGCGAGACCACGCATTACGATCATATTTGCGAATCCACCGCCGACGGGCTGCAGCACCTGGCCGTCAGTGAAGGACTGGCGATCGGCTACGGCATCCTCACTTGCGAGAACGAGCAGCAGGCCCTGCATCGCGCCAACCCCGGCGGCAACGGCCGTGACCATGGCGGCGCGGCAGTGCGCGCATGCCTGGCGATGGTCGGGGTCAAGCGCCGCTTCGCCGCGGAGGCCGAATGAGCGCGGAGGGCGCTACCGCCCAAGATCGCGGCCGCCAATCGGCTGGCGGCCGCCGACGCAGCGTCGCCCGGCTTGGCGCGGTCCAGGCGCTCTACCAGCTCGCACTGAACCCCGGTCTCGGCGCGGAAATCACGATCGGCGAGTTCCGCCTTCATCGGCTCGGCCGCGAAATCGACGGCGAGACCTATGGCGAAGCCGATGAGGAACTGTTTGTCGATATCGTGCGCGGCGTGGCGCGGCACCGCGAACATCTCGACGAGACGATCTCCGCCTCGTTGACCGAGGAGTGGCCGCTGCGCCGGCTGCAGACGATCTTGCGCCTGATTCTCGAAGCCGGCGCTTACGAGTTGACGCATCGGCCAGACGTGCCGCCGCGGGTCACGCTCAGCGAATATGTCGCGATCGCGCACGCCTTTTTCGACGGCAAGGAGCCGGGGCTCGCCAATGGCGTGCTCAATCGGCTGGCCCGGGCGCTGCGCGCCGACGAGCTGTAAATTATGAAAACCCCCGGCCTCGGCGAGTTCGGCCGCATCCGGGAATATTTCGCCCCGCTGGCCGGGCTCGGCTCGCTCGACCTCACCGACGATGCGGCGTTGCTCGATTGCCCGCCGGGCTATCACCTCGTCGTCACCGTCGATCAGTTGGTCGAGGGGGTGCATTTCCTGCCCGACGATCCGCCAGAACTGGTGGCCCGGAAGCTGATGCGGCGAAACCTCTCCGATCTCGCGGCGATGGGTGCGACGCCGCGCCATTACCTGGTGACCTCTGCCCTGCCCAAGACGCATGACGACGAGTGGGTGCGCCGTTTGGCCGAAGGCCTCGCCGAAGACCAGCATCGGTACGGCCTCGCGCTGCTTGGTGGCAATTCGACCTCGACCCAAGGCCCGGCGGCGCTGACGCTGACTGCGATTGGCCATGTCGCTTCCGGCCAGGAAATCCGCCGCAAGGGCGCGCAGCCGGGCGACCGGGTGTGGGTCAGCGGCACGATCGGCGACGCATTTCTCGGCCTCAAGGCGCTGCGCGGCGAGTTTCCGCAACTGGTGCCCGAGCAGCGCGAGGCGCTCGCCGCCCGCTTCCGACTTCCCGAGCCGCGCTGCAACCTCGGGCCAAGCCTGATCGGCATTGCCCATGCGATGATCGACGTCTCGGACGGGCTCGTTGCCGACCTCGGACATATCTGCGAGACCTCGGGAATCTCCGCGACCGTGGAGCTGCCGCTGGTGCCCTTGTCCCAGGCGGCGCGCGAGCTTGTCGCCGGTGACCCGGCGCTGTCCGCGATGCTCGTCACCGGCGGCGACGATTACGAACTGCTGTTCGCCGCGCCGCCCGACGTCGACGAGGAGATCGCTTCCCTGTCGCGTGGCCTCGGCCTGCCGATCACCCGGATCGGGGCGATCGAAGCCGGCGTGGGCGTGCGGGTCGTGGATGACAGGGGCCGCGAAGTGCCTCTCGCCAAGGTCGGCTGGCGGCATTTCTGATGGCCGCGCAAAGTTCGCGCAAGACCGTGCTGCTGCTTGCCGGGTGTCAGGCGCTGGCGATGACCAGCATGAGCGTACTCGCGACCGTCTCGGCGATCATCGGCCACATGCTGGCGGCCAACAAGGCGTTGTCGACCCTCCCCGTGGCGTTGCAGCAGACCGGGATGATGTGCGCGACGATCCCGGCGGCGTTGCTCATGGGGCGGATCGGCCGGCGCGGCGGGTTCTGGACCGGCGCCGGCCTCGGCGCGTCGGGTGGGGTCGTCGCCGGGATCGGGATATGGCAGGGCTCGTTCCCGGTCTTCTGCCTCGGCACGTTCATGATCGGCAGCTCGAACGGGTTCGCCCAGCAATACCGTTTCGCGGCCGCCGAGTTGGCCGACGAGGGATTCCGCGCGCGGGCCATTTCGCTGGTGCTGGCGGGCGGCGTGGTGTCGGGCCTATTCGGTCCGGAGACCGCACGGTGGTCGCGCGACCTGTTCGCGCCGGTCGCGTTCGCCGGCTGCTTCGCGATGATCGTCGGGCTGCAGTTCGGCGCGGCGGCGTTGTTGACCTTCGTCCGCCTGCCGCCGCCTCCGCCGCGCGGCAGCCTGCGCGGCGTCGGCAGGCCGCTTGGCCGAATCGTCGCGCAGCCGATGTTTGTCGTCGCGCTGCTCTCCGGGATGATCGGCTACGGCGTCATGGCGCTGGTGATGACCGCGACGCCGATCGCGATGATCGATTGCGGCTTCCGCTTTACCGATGCGGCATTCGTGATCCAGTGGCACATCCTCGGCATGTACGCGCCGAGCTTTGTGACCGGCAGCCTCATCAATCAATTCGGCGTCACGACGATCCTCTTGACCGGCGCGGCGCTGCTCTTCGCATGCTGCGGGATCAACCTGGCCGGCATCGCCGAGGGAAATTTCTGGGCGGCCAACGCGCTGCTCGGGGTCGGCTGGAATTTCCTCTTCATCGGCGGGACGACCCTCTTGACCCGCACCTATCGCCCGGAAGAGCGCGCCAAGGTGCAAGCCCTCAACGACTTTCTGATCTTCGGCACCTCGACCGTATCGTCGTTTTCGTCGGGTGCCTTGCTCGCCGGCTCGGGTTGGACGCTGGTGCAATTGACGGTCATGCCGTTTGTCGCGGTGGCCGTCGCGGCAATCTTGTGGATGCGCTGGAATATCGCGCGTTCGCAGCCGAGCTATGCGTCGGATTAGCGCCCCGAAGTTGCCTATGAGCAACAACTCTGGCATCTTCCGGCGAGTGCGACCCGCCCCCGCTGACGGCGGGTTTTTCTTACGCACCCTTGAGGGAAAAACGCGAATGTTTGCTGCCCATATCCTGGTGATCGCCTGCGGCGTCGTGGCCCTGCTGTATGGCTTGGTTACCAGCCGACAGGTGTTAGCCGCCGATGCCGGGACGGCGCGAATGCAGGAGATTTCCAGCGCCGTACAGGTCGGCGCGAGCGCCTATCTCAATCGGCAATACCGTACGATCGCGATGGTGGGCATAGTGATCCTCATCATCCTCACCGCTACGCTCGGCTGGCGGGTCGGGCTCGGCTATCTGATCGGCGCCGTGCTGTCGGGCGCGGCCGGCTATATCGGCATGAACGTGTCGGTGCGCTCCAACGTGCGCACGGCCCAGGCAGCGCGCAGCGGGCTCGCGGCGGGCCTCAACATCGCCTTTAAGGCCGGCGCCGTGACGGGGCTGCTGGTCGTCGGGTTGGGCATCCTCGGAGTGTCGCTCTATTACTTCTTCCTGCGCGCGACGATGCCGGGCACCGATCTGCGTATCGTACTCGAAGCGATGGTGGCGCTGGGCTTCGGCGCCTCGCTGATTTCGATCTTCGCGCGCCTCGGTGGCGGCATTTTCACCAAGGGCGCCGACGTCGGCGCCGACATCGTCGGCAAGGTCGAAGCCGGCATCCCCGAGGACGACCCCCGCAATCCCGCCGTCATCGCCGACAACGTCGGCGACAATGTCGGCGATTGCGCCGGAATGGCGGCGGACCTGTTCGAGACCTACGCAGTGACGATCGTCGCCACGATGCTGCTCGCCAACATCTTCTTCCAGCCGCCGCTGCGCGACACGATCATGCTGCTGCCCCTGGTCATTGGCGGCGTGTGCATCGTCGCCTCGGTGATCGGCACGTATTTCGTCCGGCTGGGCGCCGATCAGGGGATCATGAAGGCACTCTACAAGGGCCTTATCGCCACCGGGATCCTGTCGATCATCGCCATCGCCGCAGTGGTGGGCTGGCTCTTCGGCTTCCAGCAGGATTTGCCGATGACGACCGGCGCGATCACCGGCTGCGACATCCTGACCTGTGCGGTGGTCGGCCTGGTGGTGACCGGGCTCATCGTCTGGATCACCGAATATTACACCTCGACCGAGTACCGGCCGGTGCGCAGCATCGCGCAGAGTTCGACGACCGGCGACGGCACCAACGTCATCCAAGGCCTCGCGATCTCGATGGAAGCGACGGCCCTGCCGGTTGTGGTGATCTGCGTCGGGATTGTCGTGTCATACATTGTAGCCGGTCTTTTCGGCATCGCCCTCGCCGCGACGACAATGCTGGCGCTGGCCGGTATGGTGGTGGCGCTCGACGCCTACGGCCCGGTCACCGACAATGCCGGCGGCATCGCGGAGATGGCCGACCTGCCGGCGGAAGTGCGCAAGACCACCGACGCGCTCGACGCGGTCGGCAACACGACCAAGGCGGTGACCAAGGGCTACGCGATCGGCTCGGCGGGGCTCGCCTCGCTGGTGCTGTTCGCCGCCTATACCGAGGATTTGAAGCACTATTTCCCGGGTCTCGACGTCCGCTTCGCGCTGCAGGATCCGTATGTCGTGATCGGCCTCTTCCTCGGCGGCCTCTTGCCTTATTTGTTTGGCTCGATGGGTATGACCGCGGTCGGCCGCGCGGCGGGTTCCGTCGTCGTCGAGGTGCGACGCCAGTTCCGCGAGATCCCCGGCATCATGCAGGGCACCGCGAAGCCCGATTACGGCCGCGCCGTCGACATGCTGACCAAGGCGGCGATCCGCGAGATGATCGTGCCGTCCCTCTTGCCGGTGCTGGCGCCGATCGCGCTGTTCATCGTGATCTCGCTGGTCGCCGGCCGCGCCGCGGCGTTCAGCGCGCTGGGCGCGATGCTGCTGGGGACGATCGTCACCGGGCTTTTCGTCGCGATTTCGATGACCTCCGGCGGCGGCGCTTGGGACAACGCCAAAAAATACATCGAGGAAGGCCACCACGGCGGCAAAGGTTCCGACGCCCACAAGGCGGCGGTGACCGGGGATACCGTCGGCGACCCCTACAAGGACACCGCGGGGCCGGCGGTCAACCCGATGATCAAGATCACCAATATTGTCGCGTTGCTGCTGCTCGCCATCCTCGGCGGCTGGGCGCACTGAGCCCGCCCGCGCCGCGCGCAGCTATTGGCCGGCAGCCCCAGTAGACGGACCGGGGTTGCCCGCCGGCGCGGTGCCGCCACCGCCGCCGAACCGTCCGATATTACCGATCAGCTGTTCCATGAATGACAGTTCGCGGCCGGGCGCCGGCGTCGCGCCGGGCGCCGGGGTGATGGATTCGGCGTCGGCCATCGTCTTGTGGCCGAGGTCCTTGACGATGCCGTCATCGGTGAAGTCGATGATGAAGACCTGCTGGTCGAGCACTGTCGGTGAGAAGAATGCCACCTGCTTGGTTTTGCGGCTGATGTAGTACCAGGTGTCGTCGTCGAAGGTGCTCGCGCTCGACGGGCTGCCGAGAATCTTGACGACCTGCTCCTTGGTCGTGGTGCCGGGCTTGATCTCGGCGAGCTTGTCGGGGTCGGGCAGATTGCCGCGCTGATCCTCGCTGACCGCGCAACCGGCCAGCAGAAGCGCTAGAACAATAACCGCCGGACGCAGGGCGCGCCCCGCGGACTTTCCATTGAAACGATTGCCGATGAGCGCCATCTTTCGCGCTGACTTAAATCGAGGGACGGCCGCTGTCAACGTACCCCTTGCCGCATTCGCCGGAGGCAATGCGCCGACGCCTCAGCCGCATGGGATTAAGCCTGAACTTGCCGTTTCGCCGCAACCCCGCCCGCGACGCCGCCGAGCACGCCTATGGTCTGGTCGTCGAGCAGTCCCGACGCCACGAATTCTTCACCGCGCTCGGTGTCCCCGACACGCTGGACGGCCGGTTCGAGGTGATCTGCCTGCATGCTTTCCTCTATTTGCACCGGCTAAAGGCAGAGGGTGCGGCGGCGGCGGCACTGGGCCAGGGCTTCTTCGATGGGATGTTCGCCGATTTCGACCGCTCGCTGCGCGAGATCGGTACCGGTGATCTGAGTGTCGGCCGCCAGGTGAAGCGGATGGCCGAGGCATTCTATGGCCGCATCCGGGCTTACGAGGACGGGCTGGCAGGTGACGATGCGGTACTGGCTGCCGCGCTTGCCCGCAACCTTTATGGTACCGGCACCGCGAGCGACGAGCAGCTCGCGAGGGTCGTCGCCTATCTGCGGCGGGAGGTGACGCATCTCGAAAGCCAGCCGGCGGCAACGCTGATTGCCGGCACCGTGAGGTTTGGCGCGCCATGAGTGCGGCGCCTGAATTCTCGCGGCTCGTGCAGCTCAATCGCGTTGGATGGGAGCCTTATCGCCAGGAAACCATTGCGAGCGAGGCCGAGCGGGACGGTCTCGCTCGGCGCTTCGGGCTGCTGTCTCTCGATCGCCTGACAGCGGCGATCGAATTGGTCCGCGAGCCGGCCGGGACGATCTTGCTTACCGCGTCGTTCGAAGCGGCATTCGCGCAGGAATGCATCGTCACGCTCGATCCCGTCGTCGGCAGCGTCGCCGAGCGGTTCCAGCTCCGCTATGGCCGGCCGGAAGACGAGGAGGACGCGCCCTCCGGGGATGACGACCCCGCGTTCGATCCCCTGATCGGCGAGGCGATCGATATCGGCGAGGCGGTCGCGCAGGAATTCTCGCTCGCCCTGCCGCCGTTCCCGCGCGCCGCCGACGCGGTGATCGAAATCGATGATCCGGAAACGCCCGCGGAGGGGCCGTTTTCCGCGCTCGACAAGTTCCGCCGCGAGCGCTCGCAATAACGCAGGTAAGCTGCGCTGCCGTCGTAGTTGCCGCCGCTGCCAATTTTGGCTAGATGTCTCCGCGCTCGGTTCCGAGACCAACGAGTAGACAATGGCTGTTCCGAAGAAAAAAGTGTCGCCGTCGCGTCGCAATATGCGGCGCTCACATCACCATCTGCAGGCGCCGGCTTACGCCGAATGCCCAAATTGCGGCGAGTTGAAGCGACCGCATCATTTGTGCGAGTTCTGCGGCCATTACGACGGCCGCGAAGTGGTGCCGGCGGAGCCGGCGACCGCCTGATCGGCGACTTCAAAGGCGAGGCGCGGCTCCCGTGAGCGGCCCGATCACGATCGCCTTGGACGCGATGGGCGGCGACCGCGCCCCCGATATCGTGCTGCGCGGCGCCGATATCGCGCTCGAGCGCCATCCGGGCGCGAAATTTCTGCTGTTCGGGGTCGAGAGCAAGATCGCGCCGCTCCTGGCGCAGTTGCCACGCGTCGCCAAGGTTGCCTCGGTGCACCATACCGACGAAATCGTCGCTGCCGACGACAAGCCGTCGCAGGCGCTGCGCGCCGGTCGCGGCACCAGCATGCGCCTGGCGATCGACGCCGTCGCCGAGGGCCGTGCCGATTGCGTCGTCTCGGCCGGCAACACCGGCGCGCTGATGGCGATCGCGAAATTCGTGCTGAAGACGCTGCCGGGCATCGATCGGCCGGCGATCGCGACCTTCTACCCGACGCTGCGCGGCGAGAGCGTGATGCTCGATCTCGGCGCCAATATCGAGTGCGACGCGGAAAACCTAGTGCAGTTCGCGCTGATGGGCGATGCGTTTGCGCGCAGCGTGCTCGGCATTGTCGAGCCGACAGTAGGGCTGCTCAACGTCGGCTCCGAGGATCTCAAGGGCAACGACGCGGTGCGCGGCGCGGCGGCCCGCCTCCGCGGCGGGCTCTCGCCGCTTCATTTTCACGGCTTTGTCGAGGGCGACGATATCGGCGCCGGCACGGTCGATGTCATCGTCACCGACGGTTTCACCGGCAATGTCGCGCTGAAGACCGCCGAAGGCACCGCCAAGCTCTTCGCCGAAGGGCTGCGCGCCGCCTTCAATCATTCACCGATGGCGCGGTTTGGTTATCTTTTCGCCCGCGGCGCGATGCGGAAGTTCCGCGAGCGCTTCGACCCGCGCCGTTATAATGGAGCGATGTTCCTCGGCTTGCGCGGCATCGCGGTCAAGAGCCACGGTTCGACCGACGCGTTCGGCTTCGCCAATGCCATCGGCGTGGCGATCGATATGAAACTGAACGGCTTTCTCGAAAAGATCCGCGCCGATCTGGCCCGCATCGACGCCGTGGCGCCGACGCCGCAGCCCGCCGCGCTGTAGCGCCGCATGGCCTTTCGCTCTCAGATCGTCGGCTGCGGGGCTTATCTTCCCGAGCGGGTGCTGACCAATGACGAGTTGGCGCGGCGGCTCGACACCTCGGACGAATGGATCCGCCAGCGTACCGGGATCGGCGAGCGCCGCATCGCCGCCAAGGGCGAGATGACCTCGGACCTCGCGCTTGCCGCCGCCCGTCGGGCGCTCGAACGCGCCGGGATGAGCGGCAGCGATCTCGACCTGATCGTGCTCGCCACAGCGACCCCCGATCACACCTTCCCCGCGACCGCGACCAAGGTGCAGGCGCGGCTCGGCATGAAGCGCGGCGCCGCGTTCGATGTCCAGGCGGTCTGCTCGGGCTTCATCTTTGCGCTGGCGACCGCCGACAACGCCATACGCCTCGGCCAGGCGCGCACCGCACTGGTGATCGGCGCCGAGACTTTCTCGCGCATCCTCGACTGGGAAGATCGCGGTACCTGCGTGCTGTTCGGCGACGGCGCAGGTGCCCTGGTGCTGAACGCGGTGCCGGATGAGGGACCGCAAGGCCGTGGGGTGCTGTCGACTCACCTTCACTCCGACGGCACGCAATATGGCATTCTCTATGTCGATGGCGGCCCGTCCTCGACCGGCACCACCGGACATCTGCGCATGGAAGGCCGCGAGGTCTTCCGCCAAGCGGTGCTGCATTTGTCGGAGACGGTTGAGGAAGCGCTCGCCGCCAACGGACTCTCGGGTGCCGACATCGATTGGCTGGTGCCGCACCAGGCCAATCTGCGGATCATCGACGCGATCGGCAAACGGCTGCACCTACGCCCGGGCCAGACCGTGATCACCATCGAGCGGCACGCCAATACCTCGGCGGCATCGATCCCGCTCGCGCTCGACGAGGCCGTCGCCGACGGCCGCATCAAGCCCGGCCAGCTCGTGCTGATGGAGGCGCTGGGCGGCGGGCTCACCTGGGGCGCGAGCCTCGTCCGCTGGTAACCGAAACGCGAGGTTTCGCCTCGCGAAAACGACCGCAACCTTTTGGAATTTGACGGCGTTTTTTGCCGGCGCTAACTTTCGCCAAAGAACGGGAGGGCGGCATGGCCGGTCAGACGGTTACTCGCGCTCAGCTCACCGAAGCGGTCTATCAGGAGGTCGGCTTGTCGCGCAACGAATTGGCCGAATTGGTCGAGTCGGTGATTGCCGAGATTTCCGATGCGCTCGAGCGCGGCGAGATGGTGAAAATATCGTCGTTCGGCAGTTTTGCCGTGCGGCGCAAGGGTCAGCGCATCGGCCGCAACCCGAAGACCGGACAAGAAGTGCCGATCAGCCCGCGCCGGGTACTGGTGTTTCGCGCCTCGCACGCGCTGAAGAACCAGATCAACCAGTCGCTCGCGAGAAGCTGACTGTGCGAGGTGAGGTCGGCTTGACGTGAGTGAGCCCGTCTGACGTGAGCGAAACAGGGGAAACGACTGCGGGGCGGCGCGCCAACAAGCGGGCGGCGGTGTTCCGTACCATTGGCGAGGTCGCCGAGGATCTCAACCTGCCGGCGCACGTGCTGCGCTTTTGGGAGTTGAAATTTTCGCAGCTGAAGCCGCTGAAACGCGGTGGCGGCCGGCGCTATTACCGGCCGGAGGATATCGCGCTACTGTCGCGCATCCGGCAATGCCTCTACCAGGAAGGCTACACGATCCGTGGCGTGCAGAAGCTCTTGTCCGAGGGCACGCTCGACGCGTCCAGCGCCGCGCTCGACGTGGCGCCGAGCCTCTTCCCTCTCGACCCGGTCGCGGCACCGGCATCCGAACCGCGGTCGCGTCCCGCCCGCGCCTCGCGCCGCGCGACAGTCCCAGAAGCAGTGCGCGAGCCGGAGCCCATCGTCATCGCCGAGCCGCAGCCGGTCGGCCTGTCGGTCGCCGGCAAGGCGGCGCTCCAAGCAGCGGCGCAGGAGTTGCTCTCGGCGCGACGCCTGCTCGAGGCGCTGCTGCACAGCCGCCGCAAGGACTGACCCAAGGCCACACGTTGCACCGGCCTGCCGGCGCAAGTATGATCCGCCGCCTCGCTAGAGATGCCCCGGTCGGAGCGTAGCGCAGCCTGGTAGCGCATCAGCATGGGGTGCTGAGGGTCGAGAGTTCGAATCTCTCCGCTCCGACCAATTCTCCCTTCGCCATCTCTGCTTTCGGGGAGGCTTTCATGAGCACAGAGCGGCCCGAACACAGCGGCGAACCCTGGCAGTGGCCGGAGGAACATTGGCGCAGGCTGGTCGACCGGGTGCGCGCCGGCCGCGCGCTGCGGCCGGCGGAATGGCCCGGCGGCGCGCGCTGCGCGGTGGCGTTGTCGTTTGACAGCGATCATGAGACGAGCGATTTGCGCGAGGGCGGCAAGTCGATCGGCCGGCTCGCCTGGGGCCAGATGGGGGCGCGGGTCGGGGTGCCACGCATCCTCAAGCTCTTGGACAAATACCGGGTCAAGGCGTCGTTCTACGTGCCGGCGGTGACCGCGTTGCTGCATCCCGACGAGCAGCGCCGCATCGTTGCCGAAGGGCACGAGATCGGTATCCACGGCTGGATTCACGAACTCAATTCGGTGCTGCCCTATGAGGCCGAGCGCGATTTGCTGCTGCGCTCCGCCGATGTCCTCGAAAAAACCAGCGGAGTGCGGCCTGTCGGCATGCGCACGCCGTCATGGGATTTCAGCTGGAACACATTGGCGCTCGAGGCCGAGTTGGGGCTCCTCTACGATTCATCGTTGATGTCGGACGAGGATTGCTACGAGCTGCTGCTCGACGGCAAGCCCTGCGGCGTCATCGAGCTGCCGGTGGAATGGGTGCGCGACGACGCGGTCTATTTCAGCATGAACCGCTTCTCGGCACTGCGCCCCTATACCCCGCCGGGCGACGTGCTCGACATTTTCCGCCGCGAGTTCGAGGCCGCATACGAGGATGGCGGCATCTTCCAACTCACCATGCACCCGCACATCATCAGCTACCGTTCGCGCATCTGGCTCCTGGAAGAGCTGATCCGGCTTGCCCAGTCGCGCCCCGGCGTATGGTTCGCCACCCACGCCGAGGTCGCGCGCTGGGCCAAGGATCACGCGGCCTAGTCTTTCTTGTAAGACCGCTTAACCTCCGGGTCCTCGCCGGCCGAGTGACGCTGCCCGACCGCCGCGGCACGCTCCAACTCGCGGCGAATGTCGCGGTCGCGCATGTCATGCTCGGCTTCATGCGCCTTCTGGTCGACTTGTCCCGAGCGAATGAACCGCTGTTGCGCCTCGTTGTATTCTCGCGCGGAGGTTCGATTACCTTCGCCTTCGTTTCGCTGTTCCGCTATTTGTTTTGCTTTGTCCATTTAGCACCGCCTTTCTTTTCTTATGTTAAGAACAAATTCTTAAGCAGGCGGTTCCGAAGATTTAGGTATACGAGACCGTAGCGGTTTTATTTTCAGGCCGGCAACACCGCGCGAAAGCGCAGCCGCACATAGTCCGCGACCCAGAGCCCGGTCTCGTCGCGCAGAATCGGTTGCAGCAAATCGATGATCTCCCGCTTGGCGGCGGCGCGCTCACCCGGCGCGAGCGGCGCGAAGAAATCGTCCGCGAAGGTGTCGAGCCAGGCATCCATGCCGGCGTCGAGCGGCGTCGGGCGCGGGATGATCGCAATGTCCTCGACGCGAAACCCGGCGGCTTCGAGTTTTACCCCGTAGGCGGCGGCCGAGGGGAAATACCACGGGCTCAGGGACAACGCTTCGATGCCGCGCTTGGCGAGCACCGCGCGAAACGCGACCTGGATCGCCGCGGTGTTGTTGTGCCCGCCCATCTCGGCGACAAACCGCCCACCCGGCTTCAGCGCGCGCACCACGCCGGCGATCACCGTTTCGGCCGGATGCATCCAGTGCAGCGCGGCGTTGGAGAAAACGGCGTCGAACTCGCGCTCGAACGCGAGGCTCTGGCCGGGGCAGACGCGCGCGTCGAGCCCCTTTGCCTTGGCGGAAGCGACCATGTCCGGCGCCGCGTCGACCGCGACCACCGTCGCGCCGGCGGCAGCGATTTTCGCGGTCAGCACGCCGTCGCCGCAGCCGAGATCGAGGATGCGCTCGCCCGGCTGCGGGTCGAGCAGCTCGACTACCGGCGCTCCGAACGCCGGCACGAAATGCGCGGTCGCCGCGTAACGCTGCGCCGACCAATGCTGCTTCGACAATTCCGCCATCGCCTCGGCCTTTTCTTCCGGAATGGGCCGCAGCTTATTGGCGGCGCGCTACCAGGTAAGTTCAAATCTTATCCCGGTATGAATCCTGCCATGATTAGGCGCGCTTGCGGCGAAAAGCCCGAACAGGATCATCGCGCGGCGATGCTCGACCTCGGCTGCGGCGTCGTCGGCATGCACCGAAAGGCGCGCGGGGCGCTTCTTGCGACCGAGCTGCATGAGCTTCCACCGCCTGCAGGCGGTGCTTGCCTCGGCGGTGGCTCGGCGGCGTAAGGCGCCGTTCCGGGTCTCAACTCCGCTGCTCGGTCTTGGGCTACCGATATCGTCGCGCTGCGAATCGTCGCCATCAGCCCCTCGCCGCTGTCTTCGAGTTTGAGTCGAATCGAATGTCTCCTTCCTTCAGTGGCGTTGAAGGATCGCTGAGCTGCGGCTGGCAAAAATAAAACATGGAGGCCTAAGGCAATTTCCTATTTTCTGTTATAGCGTTGCGGTCGCTACGATAAAATTTCGTCAACAAATCTCACTAGATCGATATAGATCGCCGTGGCAATTGTGAGTTCTATTGGCAATCTGAATATTACTGCCAAGATTTCGTTCAGACCCTCTCATATTTTTGCATTGTATTTTGTCTCCTGACGGCCCATGTACAGCAAAGGCGTTGCCAGTCGTCGTCAGATAGTGCCAACGCCCCGACAGTTCGGTCTAGGAGGTATCGGTGAGACTGCGTCGGTGCAGAAGCGCGGCCTGATCCGTCGTGCCGAGCTGGAGCCGATCCATCGCAAGTTCAATCAAGGATGATGGAAATGTATATTTCGCTGAACAACAGCGGTTTCAACAAATGGTCGAAGGACCACGGTCCAAACAATGACAATGATGACAATACTGGTGGAGCCACGCCAATCGCCGTCAGGGAACCGTCTTCCCACGGAGAAGAGCTAGAGGGGGTTCCGCATCGCCCGCGGAGCATCCCGGCGTAGGCGGCGCGTTCTGAGGGCCAGCGCATCAACCAGGGAATTTCGTAAATGAAACGAGCACCACGGCGGCAACCCCGAACCCGCCCTCGCGCAAACCGCCGAAAGGGCATGCTGAAAGCGAAAAACCGGCGCCGCCGCGCGCGGGCCTAGGGATTCGCATCCGTGACGAACGACCGCAATGGGCGCGAACCGCAAAAAAGAGGAATTTTAATGTTTATTTCTTGTGCGGCCAGCGCTGCTGACGGATTTAAGAAATGGTCGGCTGCGCATCCCACCGCCAAATATGCTGCCGAATTTAACAAAGCGGCACCCGTCGCTCCGGCCGTTTCGGACACCAGCGCGCTACACGCCGTGGGTTCAAGATCATCCCGGCCGCTAACCGTCTTCAAGCTTTCCGCCATCCACCTACGACGGGCCATACGGCTTCGGCAGACCGCCGAAGCCGCACCTGTTGGCGGCCCCCTGGAGGCGAGGTTGTTAGACCTGGCGCTTCAATACGACCGAATGGCCGCCACGTGGTTACCTGAAGCTCGACAGATGGGGGATTGAATGATCACAGCACCACCTACCGCAGGGGTCGCTGGCTGGATAGGTCGGAAACCACCTGAGGGCGTCGAGTGCAACAAGCCAAGTGGCATTTGCGGCTATCTCGACTGTGCCGAGGAGAGCCGGTGTCTAGAACGGTCGCGCACGAAACCGTCGTACGCAGCCGAGCGCATCGTTGCCGGCGTTAGTTGACCAGCCGTGACTCGCGGGCACTGGTATTCGCAGTGGTAGCGGTTACCGGTTGTCTTAGAAATGTGGCTCACAATTGCTTTGAACGGATGGCGAGCAAGAGATTGCGATGGTGGTGATTGATGTGCGCTCCATGCGCACGCTCGGAAGGAACGGAACATGAGACGCGGCTTGTATCGAATTCTTGGAACGGCCGGCCGGCCAAATGATGTTCGGGTTGATGATGATGGCATTACTGTGCCGGTGGAGGAACAGATTTATCGTACTCGCGGCTATCGGCCGCCCGTCGACGAGCTTCCATGGGAAGAAGACTACTCGCGTCAATACGCGCCCGCAGACCCTAGCCGTGTTTTTCGGAGATGACGGGCGATGCCGATTTTCCCGACTTCCACCCGGTGGTTGAACCATGGCGCATTGAGTATGGCCGGATAAGGAAGCTCGGCGGTGGAGACTATTGGGCAGGATACAGGTTAGAAGAAGTCGCAGCTCGTTCTGAGATGTCGCCGTATGCCCTTGGCCTTGCCGATCATTGCTCAATGCGAGACGCGGGAGAAAGAGGCGACAAGCGGAAGCCGTTCCCCTGTCCCTTCGATGACGGCACGCCAGAGAAGGCGGAGTACAATCGCGGTTGGGACGCCCTTCCTCTGCGGCCCTAAAATACTTAAGCATCAACTGGCCAGCGACGGCCGTGATAAAGGCCAGCTTGGGCGGGCGCGCTCGGCGCGGGCGCCGTCCGCCACGAGTGCCTCGATGACCGCTATCGGCGCAGAGTTTGCCGTCCCGCTTATGCTTTCGCCGTTTCCGCCTGTCGCCGCAGCGCGGAGAGGGTGGTGCGCGTGGTGATCATTTCCGGGTCCATCTTCAATTCAATGATTGCGGCGCGTTTCGATGCGACGGCGTCCTCGAAGGCGGGAGCGAATTCCTCGGTGCGCGCGACCTGGGCGGCATAGGCGCCATAGGCGCGGGCGAGCGCGACAAAATCCGGGTTCTTCAGGTTGGTGCCCGAGATGCGGCCGGGGAAGCGGCGCTCCTGATGCATGCGGATGGTGCCGTACATCGCATTGTTGAAGACGAGGATGATCGGCCCCGGCCCCTCGGCCAATGAGGTGGCGACCTCCTGGCCGGTCATCAGAAACCCGCCATCGCCGCAAAACCCGACGACGATGCTTTGCGGCCGCGCGAGTTTGGCGGCGACCGCGGCGGGCACACCATAGCCCATCGCGCCGCTGGTCGGCCCGAGCTGGCGGCCGGGCCGGCGGTATTGCAGAAAGCGGTTGGGCCAGCCGCTGAAATTGCCGGCGTCGCTGGTGACGATCGCATCGTCCGGGAGGCGCTCGCGCAGCCAGGTCATGATGCGGCCAAGGTCGAGCGCCGGGGGGCCATGTCCCTCGGCCGCGAGCTTCGACGGCTGGAGCCCGGCCTCGTATTCGGCGCGGGCGTCTTTGCGCCATCCGGCCCAGCGCGGGTTCGCGACCGGCTCCAGCGCGACGAGCGCGGCGGCGATCTCGGGCATGCCGGACTGGATCGCCAGGGTCGGACGGAACACGCGGCCCAATTCCTCGGCCGCGGCGTGAATGTGGATGAGCGTCTTGCCGGGGTCGGGAATGCCGAAGAGCGAATAGGATTGCGAGGTGATCTCGCCGATGCGCGCGCCGATCGCCAGCACGAGGTCGCTTTGCTTGACGCGCTGCACCAGGGTCGGCGCGGCGCCGGTGCCGAGATCGCCGAGCCAGTTCGGCAAGCGGTTGTCGACGATGTCCTGGCGGCGGAACGACGAGCAGACGGGCAGGTCGTTGGCGCCGAGGAACTTGGCGAAATCGGCGCAGGCGGGGTCGGTCCAGCCCGAGCCGCCGACCAGCACGATCGGCCGCTCGGCTGCGGTGAGAAGACGCCGCAACTCGGCGAGGTCTTGCGCGCCGGGATGGGCGCGCACCGCGCGGTAGGGACCGACCACCGCGGCCGCCGCGGTCTCCCGCAGCATGTCCTCGGGCAGCGCGACGACGGCCGGACCGGGACGGCCGCTGGTCGCGACCTGGAATGCCTGGTTCAGCAATTCGGGCACGCGCTCGGTCATGTCGATCTGCGTCACCCATTTGGCGAGCGGCGCGTACATCTTGCGGAAATCGACCTCCTGGAACGCCTCGCGGTCGATCTGGTGGCGGGCCACCTGGCCGACCAGCACGACCATCGGGGTCGAATCCTGGAACGCGGTGTGGACCCCGATCGACGCGTTGCAGGCGCCGGGGCCGCGCGTCACCAGCAGCACGCCAGGCTTGCCGGTGAGCTTGCCGTAGGCCTCGGCCATGAACGCCGCACCGCCTTCCTGGCGGCAGGTGACGAGATGGATCTCCGGCGCGTCGAACAGCGCGTCGAGCACTTCGAGATAGCTCTCGCCGGCGACCGAGAACGCCATCTCGACGCCGTGCGCCTTGAGGCTCGCGACCACCAGCTGCCCGCCGCTCATCACCGGAAAATTCGCCGCCATCGCCGCGCCGCCTCTATGCCGTTGCCCGGGCCATTTGAGACGATGCGCGCCGATTTGCAAACTGCGCAAAAATAGCGTCGCCTCGCGGGACGGTAGACGATCTGCTAGTGTTTGAACCCTCAAGGCATATCGCTGCGGCAAAGACGTTCACCGGCTGCGCCGCCGGCCTTGGGGGAACATCGGCGGGGAGGAACAGAGCCTCCGGTGCATAAATTCCTTGCGATGAAAGGCGGGGGAATGACGAGGGATCGAGCGGCGACGGCGGCGCAATTATCGAGTTGGCGCGGCGCGGCCGCGCCGTCCGCCACGTAGCGGCGATGGACGACCAGCCACCGCGCGGCGACCTGCCGACGCGCACCCGCCCCCGGGGCGATATCCCCAGGGCCGATATCCCCAGGGCCGATATCCCCAGGGCCGATATTAGGGCCGATGAGCGGCGTCCGCTGCCCGAGGCGCCGGAGCGTTTTCATCCCGAAAGCCCCGGCTCCGGAATGCCACCGCCGGGCGATGGGCTGACGCCGCGCCGGTCGCGTTTCCGCCGCACGCTGTGGCTGGTGCTGCTGCTCATCGTCATCGGCATCGTCGTGTGGTGGGTGCTACGGCATCACGAGGCGCCGAGCACCGGCCGTTTCGTCAATTCGGGGCCGATGCCGGTCGGCACCGCGACCGTCGCCAAGGGCGACATGCCGGTGGTCGACAACGCGCTCGGCACAGTGACGCCGCTCGCCACGGTCACGGTGCAGACGCAGATCAACGGCCAACTCATCGATGTCGGGTTCCAGGAAGGGCAGATCGTCAAGAAAGGCGATTTCCTCGCTCAGATCGACCCGCGCCCTTACCAGGTCGCGCTCGAACAGGCGCAAGGGACGCTGGCCAAGGACCAGGCCGCGCTCGCCGACGCCAAGCTCGACCTCGCGCGCTACGAAAAGCTGGTGGCGCAGAACTCGATCGCCTCGCAGACGCTCGACACGCAGCGCGCGACAGTGGCGCAGGATGCCGGCACGGTGCAGGTCGATCAGGCGCAGGTCGACGCGCAAAAGCTCAACCTTGCCTACTGCCATATCACCGCGCCGGTCGGCGGTCGGGTCGGGCTGCGCCAGGTCGATCCCGGCAACTATATCCAGACCAGCAGCACCACCGGCATCGTGGTGATCACCCAGCTGCAGCCGATCTCCGTCATCTTCACGCTGCCGGAAGACAGTCTGCAGGCGGTGCTGAAGCAGGTTTATGCAGGGCAGACGCTGGTGGCGACCGCCTATGACCGCACCGGCAACACCAAGATCGAAGCCGGCCAGCTGGCGACCGTCGACAACCAGATCGACACGACCACCGGCACGGTCAAGCTGCGCGCGACCTTCGCCAACACCGCGTTCGACCTGTTCCCCAACCAGTTCGTCAACATCAAGCTCACGGTCGACACGCTGAAGGGCGTCGACATCGTGCCAGAAGCGGCGATTCAGCGCGGCGCGCCCGGCACCTTCGTCTATCTCGTGAAGCCCGACGAGACCGTCGCCGCGACCACGGTGACGCTCGGCCCGGACGAAGGGGAGAACGTCGCCGTGTTGAAGGGGCTCAACCCGGGCGACAAAGTCGTCACCGACGGCGCCGACCGGCTGAAGGACGGGGCAAAGGTCACCATCACCGAGAAGACCGACCAGCAGGGCAACCAGCCCGCGGGAGCGACGCCCGGCCAGCAGGGTAGCGCGCCGGCTAAAGGTCAACATGGCCAGGGGCAAGGCCAGCACGGCCAAGGGCGTCCAACGCAGGGAGGCCCCGGTAGCGACGGCCAGGCGCCGGGCTCGGGGCAATCGCCCGCGCCCGCCAACGGGAGCAGCGGCGGGTAGGAAAATCATCTTATGGCAGGCCGTCGACATCCCCCATCGCAGACCTCCATCTCCCCCCCTCCGCCCCTGGGGGCGGAGGGGGTCGGGGTAAGGTGGGGGTTTCCAGAGGCGTCAGAGTATTCCCACCTTATCCTCCCCGCGCTCCGCGCTGGGCCCCTCCCCCTCCTCCCAATGGGCGGAGAGGGAAAGGCGGCTGACAATGGGAGCGCTGAGTGAGCCCGTCGCGGCTGTTCATCCTGCGGCCGGTGGCGACGTCGCTGCTGATGGTGGCGATCATGCTGGTCGGCATGGTGGCCTACCGCTTCCTGCCGCTCTCGGCGCTGCCCGAGGTCGATTACCCGACGATCCAGGTCACGACGCTTTATCCGGGCGCCAGCCCGGATGTGATGACCGGCTCTGTGACCGCGCCGCTCGAAGTGCAGCTCGGGCAGATGCCGGGCCTCAGCCAGATGTCGTCGGTGAGTTCGGCCGGGTCGTCCGTCATCACGCTGCAGTTCAATCTCAACCTCAGCCTCGATGTCGCCGAGCAGGAGGTCCAGGCCTCGATCAACGCCGCCGGCAATCTCTTGCCATCCGACCTGCCGGCGCCGCCGATCTACGCCAAGGTCAACCCAGCCGACGCGCCGGTGCTGGCCCTGGCGCTGACCTCGAAAACCTTGCCGCTGACCCAGGTCGAGGATCTCGCCGACACAAGGTTGGCGATGAAAATCTCGCAACTCGCCGGCGTCGGCCTGGTGACGATCAGCGGCGGCCACCGCCCGGCGGTGCGCATCCAGGCCGACCCGCGTAAATTGGCCGCGCTCGGCCTCAACATCGACGATCTGCGCACCACGCTCGGCAACGCCAACGTCAACCAGCCGAAAGGCAATTTCGACGGGCCGAGCCGCTCCTACACGATCAACGCCAACGACCAGATCCAAAGCGCCAGCGACTACGCGAGCCTCGTCATCGCCTACAAGAACGGCTCGCCGGTCTTTCTGTCCGACGTGGCGACGGCGATCAACGCTTCGGAAAACGCCAAACTCGACGGCTGGATGAACACGACGCCGGCGGTTATCGTCAATGTGCAGCGTCAGCCCGGCGCCAACGTGATCTCGGTGGTCGACAGCATCACCTCGCTGCTGCCGTCGCTGCAGGCGACGTTTCCGCAGGCGGTCGACATCACCGTGCTGACCGACCGCACCACCACGATCCGCGCCTCGGTCACCGATGTCGAGTTCGAGCTAGGGCTGGCGATCGTGCTGGTCGTCGCGGTGATCTTCCTGTTCCTGCGCAGCCCGGCGGCGACGCTGATCCCCTCGCTGTCGGTGCCGCTGTCGCTGGTCGGCACGCTGGCGGTCATGTATCTGGCCGGGTTCAGCCTCGACAATCTGTCGCTGATGGCGCTGACCATCTCGACCGGGTTCGTCGTCGACGACGCGATCGTGATGATCGAGAACGTGTCGCGCTACATCGAGGCCGGCGACACGCCGCTGCAGGCCGCGCTCAAGGGGTCGGAGCAGATCGGCTTCACCATCATCAGCCTGACGATCTCGCTGATCGCGGTGCTGATCCCGCTTCTGTTCATGGCCGATGTCGTCGGCCGCCTGTTCCGCGAATTCGCGATCACACTGTCGGTGACGATCGTCATCTCGGCGCTGGTGTCGCTGACCCTGGTGCCGATGATGTGCGCCAAGGTGCTGCGCCATGTCCGCGAAGAGGACATGAACTGGTTCATGCGCCGGACCCAGCAATTCTTCGACTGGACGATCCAGCGCTACGGCGTCGCGCTCGATTGGGTGCTCGACCACGAGTGGCTGACCCTGTTGATCGCGGTCGCGACGTTGTGCCTCACGGTGTTCCTCTACATCGTCATCCCGAAGGGTTTCTTCCCGGTGCAGGACACCGGGCTCATCCAGGGCATTTCGGACGCGCCGGCGGCGATCTCGTTCGACGCGATGGCGCAGCGGCAGGAGGCGCTCGCCGCGGCGATCCTCAAGGACCCGGATGTTGTCAGTCTCTCGTCGTTTATCGGCGTCGACGGCACCAACGCGACGCTCAACGAGGGCCGTTTTCTCATCAACCTGAAACCGCGCGACGAGCGCGCACTCGACGCCAGCACGATCATCCGCCGGCTGCAGCAGGAGACCAGCAAGGTCGCCGACATCAACCTCTACATGCAGCCGGTGCAGGACCTGACGATCGACGCCACGGTCAGCAAGACGCAATACCAGTTCGCCTTGCAGGACGCGAACCCGGACGAGTTCAACACCTGGGTTCCGAAGCTGATGGATCGGCTGAAGAAAATTCCCGACATCACCGACCTGGCGACCAATTTCGGCCAGAACGGGCTGTCGGTTTACATCAACATCGACCGCGCTACCGCGGGGCGCTTCGGCATCACCCCCGCGACGGTAGACAACGCGCTCTACGACGCCTACGGCCAGCGCATCGTCTCGACCATTTTCACCCAGTCGAACCAGTACCGGGTGATCCTCGAAGCCGATCCGCAAGCGCAGGCGACGCTCACCTCGCTTGACCAAATCTACCTGCCGTCCTCGCTGTCGAGCACCGGCCAGGTGCCGCTATCCGCGATCGCCACGGTCGAGCCGCAGACCGCGCCGCTGGCGATCAACCACATCGCTCAGTTCCCGTCGGTCTCGATCTCGTTCAATTTGGCGCCCGGCGCCTCGCTCGGCGCCGCGGTCGACGCGATCAAGGCGGCCGAGGCGGAGGTCGGCTTGCCGCTCAGCATGATCACCAGCTTCCAAGGCGCCGCCGCCGCATTCCAGGCCGCGCTCAGCAACGAGGTCATGCTGATCCTCGCGGCCATCGTCACGGTCTACATCGTACTGGGCGTGCTCTATGAGAGCTTCATCCACCCGATCACGATCCTCTCGACCCTGCCTTCAGCCGGGCTCGGCGCGTTGCTGGCGCTGATGGTCGACGGCAGCGATCTCAGCATCGTCGCGATCATCGGCGTCATTCTCTTGATCGGCATCGTCAAGAAGAACGGCATCATGATCGTCGATTTCGCGCTCGTCGCCGAACGCGACGAGGGCAAGTCGCCGCGCGAGGCGATCCACCAGGCGTCGCTCTTGCGCTTCCGGCCAATCATGATGACGACGATGGCGGCGATCTTCGGCGCGCTGCCGCTGATGCTCGGCACCGGAACGGGCTCGGAGTTGCGTCATCCGCTCGGCGTGACGATCGTCGGCGGCCTGATCGTCAGCCAGGCGCTGACGCTGTTCACGACGCCGGTCATCTATCTCGGCTTCGACCGGCTCGGGCGTTGGGGCCGGCGCCGGTTCGGCGGCGAGCTCGACCAGCCCAGCCCCTCTGAGAGCCCGGCGGAATGAGCCTTTCGACCCCGTTCATCGAGCGGCCGGTCGCGACGACGCTCTTGACCATCGGCATCGCGCTGGCGGGCATCTTCGCCTTCAACCGGCTGCCGGTGTCGCCCCTGCCGCAGGTCGATTTCCCGACCATCTCGGTCAGCGCGACGATGCCCGGCGCGAGCGCCGAGGTGATGGCCGAGACCGTCGCGACGCCGCTCGAACGCCATCTCGGCGTCATCGCCGACGTGACGCAGATGACGTCGTCGAGCTCGCTGCAATCAACGCGCATTACGCTGCAATTCGCTCTCTCGCGCGACATCGACGGCGCCGCGCGCGATGTGCAGGCGGCAATCAACGCGGCGCGCGCCGACCTGCCGTCGAACCTGCGCACCAACCCGACCTACCGCAAGGTCAACCCCGCCGACGCGCCGATCGCGATCCTGGCGTTAACCTCCGACACGTTGACCCCAGGCCAGCTTTACGACGCGGCCTCCACCGTGCTCACCCCGGCGCTGTCGCAGATCGACGGGATCGGCCAGGTGACGATCGGCGGCAGTTCGCTGCCCGCGGTGCGGGTCGAGCTCAACCCGCTGGCGCTCAACAAATACGGCATCGGCCTCGAAGACGTGCGCGCCGCCCTGTCCTCGGCCAACGCGCACAGCCCCAAGGGCGCGATCGAGCAAGGCGACAACCATTTCCAGATCTACACCAACGACCAGGTATCGAAAGCGGCCGACTACCTGCCGCTCGTCGTCGCCTACCGCAACGGCGCGCCGGTGCGGCTGCCCGACATCGCCGATGTCAGCGATTCCGTCGAGAACTTGCGTAACCAGGGCCTCGCCAACGGCAAGCCGGCGGTGCTGGTCATCCTCTACCGCCAGCCCAACGCCAACATCATCGAAACGGTCGACCGCGTCTATGCGGCGCTGCCGCGATTGCATGCGTCGATCCCCGCCGGCATCGACATCAACGTGGCGATGGACCGGACGACGACGATCCGCTCGTCGCTGCACGATGTCGAGATGACGCTCGTCATCGCCATCGTCCTCGTAATCCTCGTGGTCTTCGCCTTCCTGCGCAACGCGCGCGCGACGCTGATCCCCAGCGTCGCGGTGCCGGTGTCGCTGATCGGCACGTTTGGCGTGATGTATCTCGTGGGCTACAGCCTCGACAATCTGTCGCTGATGGCGCTGACCATCTCGACCGGGTTCGTCGTCGACGACGCGATCGTCGTGCTGGAGAACGTCACGCGCCATCTCGAGGCCGGCATGGGGCGTCGCGAGGCGGCGCTGCAGGGCGCGCGCGAAGTCGGCTTCACGGTGCTGTCGATGAGCCTGTCGCTGATCGCGGTGTTCGTGCCGATCCTCTTGATGGGCGGCATTGTCGGTCGGCTGTTCCGCGAGTTCGCGGTGACGCTGTCGATCGCGATCGTGATCTCGCTCGCGATCTCGCTGACGACGACGCCGATGATGTGCGCCTTTGTCCTGAAGCGCGAGCGGCCGGATGGGCATGGCCGGCTCTACCGCGCGAGCGAGCGCGTCTTCGACGCCATGCTGGCCTTCTACGACCGCACGCTCACGGCGGCGCTGCGCGCGCCGCGGATGGTGATGCTGGTGCTGGCGGTGGCGGTGGGACTCAACGTCTTTCTGTTTTACGAGGTGCCCAAGGGCTTTTTCCCGCAGCAGGATACCGGCCGGATGATCGGCGGCCTCCAGGCCGACCAGAGCATCTCGTTCCAGCTCATGAAGCAGAAGCTCAAGCAATTCATCGGCGTCATCCGGGCGGATCCGGCGGTGGAGAGCGTGGTCGGTTTCACCGGCGGTTTTCAGACCAATTCCGGCTTTGTGTTCGTCTCGCTGAAGCCGTTGGCGCAGCGCAAGCTGTCGGTCGACCGGGTGATCGGCCGGCTGCGCGGCAAGCTCGGCCAGGTGGCCGGCGCGCGGCTTTTCCTGCAGGCCGTGCAGGACATCACGGTGGGCGGCCGCCAGTCGAACGCGCAGTATCAGTACACGCTGCAGGGCGACTCGCTGAAGGAGCTCTATGAATGGGCGCCGAAGGTGACCGCGGCGCTGGAAAAGATTCCTGAGCTGACCGAGGTCAATTCCGACCAGCAGAACCACGGGCTCGAGACCAACCTGGTGATCGACCGCGCGACCGCGGCGCGGCTCGGCCTGACGGTCAGCCAAATCGACAACACGCTTTACGACGCGTTCGGCCAGCGCCAGGTTTCGGTCATCTACGCCGCGCGCAACCAGTACCATGTCGTCATGGAGGTCGCGCCGCAGTGGTGGCAGAACCCCGACATGCTGAAGCGGATCTACGTCAGCAGCACCGGCGGCTCGGTCAAGGGCACGGCGAGCACCAACGCGGTCGCCGGCACGGTCGCCCCGCCGACCTCGGCCAACAACGCGGCGAGCCCGATAGCCAATAACGCGGCCACGACCGTCGCCAGCAACATCGTCAACACGCAGGTCAACGTTGTCGCGACGCCGGCTTTCAACGCTGCCGCGGCCCCCGCGAGCACCGCGACCCTCAGCCCGACCGCGGCCTCGATCGCCTCCGACGCGGCGCGCAACCAGGCCGCCAATTCGCTCGCCAGCACCGGGCATAGCGCGACCGCGGCTTCGACCGGCGCGCCGGTCAGTACCTTTACCGAGACGATGGTGCCGCTCGCCGCCTTCGCAAAATATTCGCCCGCGGCGACACCGCTCTCTGTCGCCCATCAGGGGCTCTTCGTCGCCACCACGATCTCGTTCAACCTGAAGCCCGGCGCCTCGCTCGGCGAGGCGACCAAGGCCGTCGACCAGACGATGGCCGAGCTGCATGTGCCGACGACGATCCACGGCAACTTCCAGGGCACCGCGCAGGTGTTCCAGCAATCGCTCGCCAACGAGCCCGTGCTGATCGCGGTGGCGTTGCTCGCGGTCTACATCGTGCTGGGCGTGCTCTACGAGAGCTACGTCCACCCGATCACGATACTGTCGACGCTGCCTTCAGCCGGAGTCGGCGCGGTGCTGGCGCTGATGCTATGCGGCATCGAGTTCAGCCTCATCGCGCTGATCGGCGTCATCCTCCTGATCGGCATCGTCAAGAAGAATGCGATCATGATGATCGACTTCGCGCTGATCGCCGAGCGCGAGGAGCACCTGTCGTCGCGCGATGCGATCTACAAGGCTTCAATCCTGCGTTTCCGCCCCATCATGATGACGACCTTGGCGGCGATGCTCGGCGCGCTGCCGCTGGCGATCGGTTTCGGCGAAGGCTCGGAATTGCGCCGCCCGCTCGGCATCGCGATCGTCGGCGGGCTGCTGGTCAGCCAGGCGCTGACGCTCTATACGACGCCGGTGATCTATCTCTACCTCGACCGTTTCCGCCTGTGGGCGATGCGCAACCGCCAGTCGGGTCGAAGTGGGCCGGGCGCCGCGCCTTTCGCGCCAGGCCACGCGCCGCAGCCGGGAGAATAGCCAACATGCCGGGGGGGAGCGGCGGGGGACGCCGTAACGGGGCAGCCGCCATCGGCGGGCTGGCGACGCTCGTGGCGGCGCTGGCCACCCTGGGCGGCTGTACGGTCGGACCCGATTACGTCACGCCGGAGGCGCCCGTCCCCGTGGCCTACAAGGAGGCGTGGAAGCCGGCGCCACTCACCAAGGGCTGGGAGCGGGCGCGACCCATGGCGGCGATCGATCGCGGCGCCTGGTGGTCGATCTATCGCGATCCGGTGCTCGACGGCCTCGAGCGGCAAATCGACATCTCCAATGAGAACCTCAAGGCCGCCGAGGCCGCCTTCCGCGAAGCCGAGGCGACAGTCGCCGCGGCGCGGGCGCAGTTCTTTCCCAGTGTCAACGCTGACGCGGCGGCCAGCCGCTCGCGCACCAGCGCCAATAACGGGCGCACGAGCTTTGGGGGCGGCTCCATCCAGAACAGTTTTTCGACCGAATTGAGCGCGAGCTGGGTCCCAGATTTGTGGGGTTCGGTGCGCCGCACGGTCGAAAGCAACATCGCCAGCGCCCAGGCGAGCGCCGCGACGCTGGCCAATGCGCGGCTGTCGGCGCAGGGGACGCTCGCCACCGCGTATGTCGAGCTGCGCACCGCCGATGAGCTGTCGCGGCTGCTCGACGCCTCTGTGAAGGCCTTTACTCAGGCTCTGCAGATCACCAAAAACCAATATGCCGGCGGCACCACCGACATCTCGGCGGTGCAGCAGGCGCAGGCGCAGCTCGACGCGACGCGCGCGCAACTGATCGCGGTGGGGGTGACGCGCGGGCAGCTCGAGCACTCGATCGCCGTGCTGATGGGCAAACCGCCCGCCGCGGTGACGATCGCGCCCGTCGAGGGGACCGAGGCGATGCTGACGGTGCCGCTGATCCCGTTCGAGCTGCCTTCGGCGTTGCTGCAGCGGCGGCCGGATATCGCCGCGGCGGAGCGCGACATGGCGGCGGCCAATGCGCTGATCGGCGTGGACACCGCGGCGTTCTACCCCGATGTGACGCTGTCGGCGGATTACGGGGTCTCGGCCGAGATGTTACGCAGGCTTTTCACCTCGTCGAGCCGCATCTGGTCGTTCGGGTCAACCTTGGCGCAGACCGTTTTCGACGGCGGCGCCCACAACGCCCAGCTCGCGCATGACGAAGCCGCCTACGACGCGTCGGTCGCGACTTATCGCCAGACGGTGCTGACGGGGTTGCAGCAGGTCGAAGACGAGCTCGTCGCCGAGCGCGTGCTCGCTGAGGAAGCGGTCGCCGAGGATTCCGCGGTCAAGGCGGCGCGCCAGGCCGAGGCCACGATTAACAACCAGTACCTCGCCGGGACACAGGCCTATACCGCGGTGATCGTCGCCGAGAATACCGCCCTTGCCGACGCGCAAAGCGCGCTCAACATCCGCCAGAGCCGGCTCGTCGCCAGCGTCGCGCTGATCGAGGCGCTGGGCGGCGGCTGGGATGCCTCGCAAATCCCCGGCGCCGACAAGATCGAAAGCGACCAGCCGCTCAACTTCAACCCGCTGCCGCCGGTCTTCCCCAAGGAAGGGGCCGACGTCAATCCGCCGCTGCCGAAATAGCGCCGGATCAGCCCGGCTCGGCCACGAGGTCGCGATAAAGGTGCGACAACAGCGCGGCAACCACGGCGGCGCCGGCAAACGACACCGCCAGCCGCACCGCCTCGAATACGACCCAGGTCAACGCCGGAAATGCCGAGGCCAGCGTGCTGATCAGCATCTGCAGCACGACGAACGGGAAATAGCAGGCAAACGCGCTGGAGAAGAGCCGCCAGAAATTGCCGGCGATCCAGTCCCACGCGGTGCGCAGCGCGACGGGCTGGCCGATCGCCGTCGCGGGGAAGATCAGCGACACGCGCAACACGCCAAGGGTCAGCGCCACCCCGCCCACGGCGGTCAGCGGCACGGTGATGAAAGCCGGCGGCAGCAGCGCGATCCCCACCAGCACGACCCATCCGGCGATGACCACGACGCCAATTTTGATGCCGGCGATCACGAACTCCCGCCAGCCGGGCGGCAGCAACTCGCCGCCGACCGTCTCGCCAAGCAGCACGAAACGGTGCAAGCGCACCATGAACACGGCGCCGAACAGCAGCAAGCCGACGGCGTGGAGCAGTGCCGCCGCGATCCGCCCCACCCATCCGCCGTGCACGAAGAGCAGCGAGAGCAGCTCCACCGCCAGCACGACCAGATAGGGCAGGAGCGCCATCTCGACGACGAGCCGAATATGGTCGAAGACGGTGCGGTAGGCGCGCCCGACCTGGTCGACTATGTCGATCCGATAGACGCGCGGCGGCGCGGAAAGTTCGCTCATGGTTCCCCCTTATGGACGGCCGGCTCGCGGAGGACGCGCGGCGCGGCTTCGCGCGGCATGTTAGCAGCGTCGCGCCAGCGCGAAAGCCCGCTGCAGAGCAGCCCCGGTTGACTCTTCGCGTCGCCGCACCGCACCCTACCGCCCGCCTTTAGCAGATGATCGACGAGGCTTCGGGCGTGGCGGACGGTACGAAGAGAACGGGCGAGGCGCGCCCCAACGAAGCTAGATTGGGCGTCGACATCGGCGGCACCTTTACCGATGTCGCGCTCGAGGTTGGCGGCAATGGCGCCAAGCGGCGCTACAGCGCCAAAATACTTACGACGCCGCAGGCGCCCGAGCGCGGCGTGCTGGCGGCAATCCAGGCGGTGCTCGGCGAGGCAGGGCTGGCGCCGGGCGATCTCGGGATCATCATCCACGGCACGACGCTCGCGACCAACGCGATCATCGAGCGCAAGGGCGCCAAGACCGCGCTCGTCACCACCGAAGGCTTTCGCGACACGATCGAGATCCGCCACGAGAACCGCTTCGAGCAGTACGACGTCAATATCGACCTGCCGCCGCCGCTGGTGCCGCGCCGGCTGCGCTGCGTCGTGCCGGAGCGGATCGACGCGCGCGGCCGAGTGGTGACACCGCTCGACGAAACTGCGGTGGAGATGCTGGCCGAGCGTCTCGCGGCCGACGGAGTCGAAAGCGTCGCCATCGGCTTTCTGCACAGCTACGTCAACCCGGCGCACGAAGAACGCACGCGTGAGCTTCTCGCCCACCGCCTGCGCGGCGTGACGATAACGCTGTCCTCCGAGGTGTCGCCGGAGATGCGCGAGTACGAGCGTCTCTCGACCGCCTGCGCCAATGCCTATGTGCAGCCGATGATCGGGCGTTACCTCGTCAATCTTGAGGCGCTGCTGCAAGAAACCGGGTTCAACTGCCCGCTCTTCCTCATGACATCGGGCGGCGGGTTGACGACGGTCGATACCGCGATCCGTTTCCCGGTGCGGCTCGTCGAATCGGGGCCGGCCGGCGGTGCGATCTTCGCCGTGCACATCGCGCGGCAGTGCGGGCTCGACAAGGTGCTGAGCTACGACATGGGCGGCACCACCGCGAAAATCTGCCTGATCGACGAACTCCAGCCGCAGACCAGCCGCGCCTTCGAGGTGGCTCGCGTCTATCGCTTCAAAAAGGGCAGCGGGCTGCCGTTGCGCATCCCGGTCATCGAGATGGTCGAGATCGGCGCGGGCGGCGGCTCGATCGCGCGGGTCGACCCGTTGAAGCGCATCACCGTCGGTCCGGACAGCGCCGGCGCCGATCCCGGCCCCGCCTGCTATGGTCATGGCGGTACGCTGCCGAGCGTCACCGACGCCGACCTTCTGCTCGGGCGGATCGACCCGGCCGGCTTTTCCGGCGGCCGCATGGCGCTCGACCGCGTGGCGGCAGCGACGGCGATGCGGCAGGAGGTCGGCGACAAGCTCGACCTCGCGCTGGAGGTGGCGGCGCTGGGGGTCAGCGAGATCGTCGACGAGAACATGGCCAACGCCGCGCGCGTCCACGCGATCGAGAGCGGCAAGGATGCGCGGGGGCGCACGCTGGTGGCGTTCGGCGGCGCGGCGCCGCTCCATGCCGCGCGAATGGCGGACAAGCTCGGTCTCGACCGGGTGCTGGTGCCGTCGAATGCCGGGGTCGGCTCGGCGGTCGGGTTTCTGCGCGCGCCGATTGCTTATGAAGTGGTGCGCACCCAGTTGCAGCGGCTCGATAATTTCGACGCCAACGCGGCTAATTCGCTGCTCGCGGCGATGTATGACGAGGCGGCGGCGATCGTGCGCCGCGGCGCGCCCGACGCGGCGCTTGCCGAGACACGCTCGGCGCTGATGCGCTATCGCGGCCAGGGCCACGAGATTGCCGTGCCCCTCGCCGCCAAGACCTATCGCCGCGAGGATGCGGCGGAAATTCACGCGGCGTTCGAGGAAGCCTATCGCCGGCTTTACAGCCGCGTGATCCCTGGCGTCGAGGTCGAGGTGCTGAGCTGGGTGGTGCTCGTCGCCGCGCCGGCACCGGCCGGAGAGGCCGCGCCGCCGACCGCGCCGGCGGGCTTCTCGGCGCCGGAGGCGCGCCGCCGCCGGGTTTTCGATCCCGAAACCGGTGAGTTCGTCGAGGTCGCGATCTACGAGCGCCCGGCGCTCACGCCCGGCGCCACGCTCGAGGGCCCCGCGGTCATCGTTGAGGACGAGACCTCTACCGTCATCGGCCGCAACTTTAACGCCCGCATCGACGCGTTCGGCTATATCGAGATGATGCGGCGGAGCGCCTGAAACGCTCCGCCGTCAGCGATCAGCGATTGTAGTACGGATTGTAGGGCTGCGGGGCCGGCTGGCCGTAACCCGGCGGGTAAGCCGGCTGCGGGGCCGGCGTGCGGGTCGACATGCAGTAATTGTAGGCTTGCCAATAGGCATCGTTGCCGGCGCCCTGGGCTTGCGCCGCGCCGGCGCCGGTGCCGACGATCGCGCCCGAGGCCGCGCCGATTGCCGCGCCGCGGCCGCCGCCGATCGCCGCGCCGAGGCCGGCGCCGAGCAGCGCGCCGCCGAGCGTGCTGCCCACCGCGTTGTTGTTGGCCTGCGCCTGCGCGTAATTGGCATTCTGGCTCGCCCATTGCCGGCACGTGGCGTCGTCATACGCGGTCTGCGCCATCGCGCTCGTCGCCGTCAGCAGCGCCAGCGCTCCGCCAAGAACCCCTGTAATCGTCTTCATCGAGATGTTCTCCTGGTCAGCGGTGCGGCAAGGCCGCATCCGAACGCGATAACGTCCTTACTTACGCGGTTATTTCCGCAAAGGTTGCGCCTCGACCATTGATGTGGGTCAAACGTCGCGGGCTGCCAAGAGCGACGCGCATAAATTCCTTCGCACGCATTACCGGACGCTACGCCGGCGGCTTCAGCCAGCAGCCCGGGGTCGAGTGCGAGATGGCCAGTTCCTCCTCGCTCATGTCGGCCGGCACGTCGGCGAAAAGCGGGGTCGACAGGTAGCGCTCGCCGGTGTCCGGAAGCATGCACAGCACCGTCGATCCCTTTGGCGCCTCGGCGCAAACCTTGAGCGCGCCGGCAAAGGTCGCGCCCGAGGTGATGCCGACAAAGATGCCTTCCTTCCGCGCCAGCTCCTTGCTGCATTTCAGCGCCTCGGGGCCGGGGATGCCGATGATTTGGTCGATCACTTTCATGTCGACCACGTCACCGGTCAGCTTGGGGATGAAATCGGGGCTCCAGCCCTGCATCGGGTGCGGCTTCCAGGCGGGGTGGCCATCGGACGGAGTGCCGTCCGGGTTGCGAGTTTGCGGCGTGCCGCTTGTCAGCATCGGCGCGTCCTCAGGCTCGCAGACGACGATCTTCGTATCGGGCCGCTCCGCGCGCAGCACGCGCGCGACACCCTTGAGCGTGCCGCCGGTGCCGAACCCGGTGACCCAGTAATCGAGCTTTTCGCCGGCGAAATCGTTGATGATCTCGCGCGCGGTGGTGCGCGAGTGGTAATCGGGATTGGCCTCGTTCTCGAACTGCCGGGTCATGAACCAGCCGTGTTTTTTGGCCAGTTCGACAGTCTTGTTCAGCATGCCCACCGCGCGTTCGGCGGCGGGAGTGAGGATCACCTTGGCCCCGAGAAACCGCATCAACCGCCGCCGCTCGACGCTGAACGTCTCGGCCATGGTCACGACCAGCGGGTAGCCTTTTTGGGCGCAGACCATCGCCAAGCCGATGCCGGTATTGCCGCTGGTCGCTTCGATGACCGTTTGGCCGGGCTTCAATTCGCCCGATTTTTCGGCCGCCTCGATGACCCCCAACGCCAGCCGGTCCTTGACCGAGCCCAGCGGATTGAACGCCTCGACCTTGACGTAGAGGTTGACGCCCTCTGGCGCGAGCTTGTTGATCCTGATGATCGGCGTGTTGCCGACGGTTCCGAGAATGTTCGCGAATTTCGCCATGTGCTTGTCCTCCCCCCGGGCGCGGCGGTGATGTGCGCATTTAGAGGCGGCCGGCGCGCCAGGTAAAGGGGAATGGCGCGACATTGCGACGCGGCCGCGGTTGCGCTTAGATCGCCACTCAGATCACTCGGGCGGAACCACTCCGCATCACTCGGGAGGGAACCATGACGATAATCACGGGAATTGATCGTCGCCATCTGGCGCTCGCCGGCGCCGCCGCGCTTGGCGCCGCGGGTTTGCTGCGCAGCAGCGCGGCGTTCGCCGACGACGAAGCCTCGCTCAAGGACGCCGTTGAGGCGCTGCGCAAGGCCATTCTTGCGGCCGACAAGGCAAAGCTCGAGGCGCTCACTGCCAGCGAGCTCAGCTACGGCCATTCGAGCGCGGTGGTTCAGGACAAGCCGACCTTTATCGACGGTGTCGTCAACCGCAAGGCGACCGTCAAATCCCTCGATTTCCCCGACCTGAAGGTCGGCGTCGCGGGCGGTATGGGCTGGGCGCGCCACCGCTACGTCTCCGACAGCGAGCAGGATGGCAAGCCCAACCATGTCGATATCGGCGTGCTCGGCGTCTGGCAAAAGCAGGGCAGTGAGTGGAAGCTCTTCGCCCGCCAAGGCTACAAGCTGAGTTAGCCGGAGCTGAAACCGCCAGCGCAGCCCGGTCTGGGCAACCTTCTTCGGGAAAACCGCCAAGACCGAAATTTGATGCTTGTAATATACGCAACGTTGCTTAAATCGTGTGGCACGGGTGGTCGCGATCGAGGCCGCACGTTTGGTGCGCAATGGCAAGAGGCCGGAGCAAGCAAGGCGAGCAGGCGGTGGGGCCGTTTGGTAAAGGCGCGGTTATCAGGTGGATATCAGGAGGTGAGCCTCCTGATAAACATCGCAATAGCGGCAGCCTGACCGTTTCGCCCACCTCGGCTTTTGACGTAACATCCTCTCTGCACGCAATGCGTAGCTTGCTCCCGGAGGCATAATGCTCGGCCGCCCCAACACCGCGCTGTCGCAAATTCACATGCAGATCATGTGGTCGCGACTCATCGCCGTCGTCGAAGAGCAGGCGCAGACGCTGGTGCGCACCGCCTTCTCGACCCCGGTGCGCGAGGCGGGCGACCTGTCTGCCGGCGTCTTCGATCGTGACGGCAAGATGCTGGCGCAGGCGGTGACCGGCACGCCCGGTCACGTCAACTCGATGGCCGCGGCGGTGAAGCATTTCCTCGACGCCTTCCCGCTCGCGACGATGAAACCGGGCGACCATTACATCACCAACGACCCGTGGCTCACTTGCGGCCATCTGCACGATCTCACCGTGGTCAGCCCCACGTTCCTGCACGGCGAGCCAGTGGGGTTGTTCGCGTCCACGGTGCATGTCGTCGATATCGGCGGGCTCGGCATGGGGCCGGACGGGCGGCAGGTCTACGAGGAGGGGCTCGCGATCCCGCTGATGGCGCTGGCGCGCGAAGGGCGAATGAACGAAGACCTGATGCGCATCATCCGCGCCAATGTGCGCGAGCCATTGCAGGTCGAGGGCGATGTCTACGCGCTCGCCGCGTGCAACGACGAGGGCAGCCGGCGGCTCGTCGAGATGATGGAGGAGTTCGGCATCGCCAATCTCGACCGGCTCGGCGAGCACATCATCGAGACCTCGCGTCAGGCGACGCTCGACGCGATCCGCCAGCTGAAGCCCGGCAAGTACAAGAATACCGTGCGCATGGACGGCTACGACCGGCCGTTGACCCTCGCCGGCGAGATGACGATCGGCCACGACGGCATCCATGTCGACTATACCGGGACCTCGCCGGCGAGCGCCTTCGGCATCAACGTCGTCGCCAACTACATGCTGGCTTATACCGCGTTCGGGGTGAAATGCCTGGTCGCGCCCGAGGTGCCGAACAATGCCGGCTCGCTCGCGACGATCACCGCTAGCGCGCCCGAGGGCTGCATCCTCAATGTCAAGCGGCCGCGCGCCGTGGCGGCACGCCACACGATCGGCCATATGCTGCCCGATGTGGTGTTCGGCTGCCTGCACCAGGTCATGGAAGGCGGCGTGCCGGCAGAGGGCGCATCGTCGCTGTGGAACCCACAGATTTATGGCGGCGCCGATGTCGCCGACGAGCTCGGCGGCGAAGGCCACGAGGACGTACCGCCGTTCTCGACCGTTATCTTCCATTGCGGCGGCACCGGCGCGCGGCCGGGCAAGGATGGGCTGGATGTCACCGCGTTCCCATCGGGCGTGCGCACGATTCCGGTCGAGGCGACGGAATCAGTGGCGCCGGTGATGTTCCGGCGCCGCGAATTCCGCGAGGGCTCCGGCGGCACCGGCAAGTATCGCGGCGGCCTGGGCCAGGTTATCGAATTGGGCGGCGCTGACGACATGCCGGTGGCGATGCTGTGCAATTTCGAGCGCATCGACAATCCGGCGCGCGGGCGCGATGGCGGCGGGCTAGGCGCGCCGGGCCGGGTGTCGCTGGTCTCCGGCAAAGCTATCCGGTCGAAGGGCCGCGCGACGATTGCCGGCGGCGACTACATCCGGCTCGAGCTGCCGGGCGGCGGCGGGTTCGGCGATCCGACGACCCGCGACCCCGATCAGGTCGCGCTCGATGTCGCCGACGGGCTGATCGACGCCGAGACCGCGCGCACCGCCTACCGCGTCGCGCTCGCCGTGGGCGGCGGCCTCGACCGCGCGGCTACCGCGAAACTGCGCGCTGCATGAGCTTCGGCTTCGTCGCCTTGTCACAGGAGCCGATGTGAGATTGCGGTTTGCGGCGGCGGTTCTGTTGGGCTGGGTGGGGGTGGCGCAGGCGGCGGGCACGGTGATGATCGGCGCGATCTACCCGTTCAGCCAGGACCCCGACGCCCATGCGGCGCTGGCGACCGCCGCCGACATTATCAACACGCCGCATCCCGGCCTCGAAGCGTTGCCGCTTGGCGCGGGCCAAGGGCTGCCGCATCTCGGCGGCGCCAAGATCGCGGTCGATTTCGCCGACGATCTCGCCAACCCCTCGGCGGGCGAGGCCCAGGCGCTGCGTCTCCTGACCCGCGACCATGTCGCTGCGCTGATCGGCGCCGGCGGGTCGGCGGAAACATTGGCCGCCACCGCGCTCGCCGAGCGTCACGGCGTGCCGTTCCTGGTTCCCGACGCCGAGGCGCTTTCCGTAACCGGGCGCGGCTACAAATTTGTCTTCCGCACTACGCCGCTGGCGAGCGACGACGCCAACACCTATGCGCAATTCCTCGCGAGCATGAAGGCCGGCGGCATGTCAGTGACCACCGTCGCACTGGTCTTCGAGGATAGCGATTTCGGACGGGGCGCCGAAGGCCCGCTGGCTGCTGCGCTGGGCGCCGCTGGGTTCGCGGTCGTCGATATCGCCTATCCGGAGAACGCCACCGACCTCTCCGCGACCGTCGCCGCACTGCGCGCGAAGAAGGCCGACGCGGTGATCTTTGTCAGCCGCACTGCCGACGCGATCCTGCTGGCCAAGACAATGCAGAACGCCGGCTACAAGGCGCCGGTGGAGATCGGCGATGATACCGGCTTCTCGGACCCGGCTTTTGTGACGGCGGTCGGCAATTTGGCGCAGGGGCTGATCGATCGCAGCGTGTGGGGCGCGGGCAGAGAGGGCAGCGCGACCGGGCTCATCGATCAGCTTTACCAGGCGAAAGCCGGCCGCGGGCTCGACGATCGCAGTGCCCGCATCATGCAGGGGTTTTTCGTGCTCGCCGACGCGATCGACCGCGCCGGCTCGACCGACCCGGCGGCGATCCAGACGGCGCTGCAGGCGACCGACCTCAAGCCCGAGCAGCTGATCGTTGGCTATGACGGCGTCAAGTTCGACGCAAGCGGGCAGAACACGCTCGCCGCGACCTACCTCACTCAGCTTCAGGGCAAGCAATATGTCGCGGTCTGGCCGACGGCTACCGCGACCGGGAAGCTGAAATTGCCGTTCAAGGGGTGGGAATGAGCGCCTACCAGAAGACGCGTACGTCGTAGCGCCCGAACCTAGAGTCGGTGGTCACGACTGCAATGTTTTCAGCGATCGCTTGGGCGATCAAAAGCCGATCAAATGGGTCGCGATGATGCAGCGGAAGCGCTTCGAGCACGCACAGATGCTCAAAATTGATCGGGAGCAGCTCGAATGCCTCATCGCTTAAAACAGCTCTAAAATCGTGCGGAAAGTCGAGCTTGCCGATAGATCGCTTGATCGCGAGCTCCCATAGCGAGCCGATGCCGACGAGGATCGCGTTCGTATCATCTGTGATCGCTTCGCGAGCCATGGCCGAGAGCCGGTGCGAATTTGTTACCCACCAAAGAAAAGCGTTGCTGTCGAGCAGGAGCCTCATTCCGAACCGTCGGTCGACAGGGGCGCTTCGAAGAGCTCGGTGATTTCCTCGTCGGTGAACTCAAAATTTGGCGATATCCAAACTTTACCTTTAAGCCGGCCTGGCACGCGCCGCTTGCGCTCTTTGGGTATGGGCACAAGGCGAACCAGCGGCTTGCCGTTGCGAGCGATCACCACATCCTCGCCGGCAAGGGCGCGTTCGACGAGACGTGATAAGGTGCTCTTGGCTTGGTGCATGTTGACGGTCTCGGTCATCGCGACCACCTTTAGCTAGATTAGCTAATCTTGTCAGGAGGCGATGCGGTGTCAAGCGATCGCCGAGAAAGGATGAAGCGATGAACTGGGCGCAGACACGCGCGCCCTATGCCTCGCGGCCGGAGGAGAGCCGCGGACGGCTCTATCCCGAGCCGGAGCACGACATGCGCTCGCCGTTTCAGCGCGACCGCGACCGCATCATCCATTCGACCGCGTTCCGCCGCCTGAAGCACAAGACACAGGTCTTCGTCTACCACGAAGGCGACCATTACCGGACGCGGCTCACGCACAGCCTCGAAGTGGCGCAGATCGCACGCTCGATCGGCCGCGCGCTCGGCCTCGACGAGGACCTCGCCGAGGCCTTGGCGCTGGCGCACGATCTCGGCCACACGCCGTTTGGCCACGCCGGCGAGGAAGCGCTCAACGCCGAGATGGCCGATTACGGCGGTTTCTCGCACAACGACCAGACGCTGCGCATCCTGTCGCGGCTCGAGCACGGCTATGCCGAGTTCGATGGGCTCAACCTCACCTGGGAGGCGCTCGAAGGCACCGTCAAGCATAACGGGCCAGTCGCGCCTCCCCTCTCGGCGTCGATTGCCGACTACAACCAGCGCCACGATTTGCAGCTCGACACCTATGCCGGGCCGGAGGCGCAGGTCGCCTCGCTTGCCGACGACATCGCCTACAATAACCACGACATCGACGACGGGCTGCGAGCCGGTCTCTT
This sequence comes from uncultured Alphaproteobacteria bacterium, assembly GCA_963712835.1. Lineage (GTDB taxonomy): Bacteria > Pseudomonadota > Alphaproteobacteria > ATCC43930 > CGMCC-115725 > DATARH01. The sequence continues at coordinate 721,938 of CAVQJJ010000011.1, forward strand.
CGCGGTCGCCGACCTCGCCGACGTGCCGCTGGTCGGCCCGGTGTTTCACGATGTCGCGCGGCGTTATTCAGGACTTGAAGAGCCGCGGCTCATCCACGAATCGATTCGCCGGATGATCGACCGGATGGTGCGCGACATGGTCGCCGAGACCCGCGCGCGGCTCCATGATGGCGGCTGCAAATCGGCCGACGACGTACGCGTGCTGGGGCGTCCGGTCGCGGCGTTTTCCGCCGCGATGCAGGATAATGATTGGGCGCTGAAGCGTTTCCTCTACGAGCGGATGTACCGCCATTCTCGGGTTAACCGCATGAGTCACAAGGCGCGCCGCGTGGTGCACGAGCTGTTCCAGCTGTTCCTTGCCGAGCCGGAATGCCTGCCGAGTGAATGGCGCGCGGCGGCTTCGGGCGAACCGGCCGAGCGGGCGCGCACCGTCGCCGATTACCTCGCCGGTATGACCGACCAATTCGCCCTCGACGAGCACCGCCGCTTGTTCGATATCTACGCCGCCGTGTAGCGACATTTTCGATGAGTGACATTTTCGGCGATTTTCGCCGTCTCGTTTTGTCGGTGTTGAACGACCTCGCGGCGGCGGGCGCGCTGCCGGCGGGGCTGGACGTCGCGCGCGTCGCGGTCGAGCCGCCACGCGACCCGAGTCATGGCGACCTCTCGACCAACGCCGCGATGGTGCTCGCCGGACAGGTCAAGCAGAACCCGTTGCAACTGGCCGAAAAGATCGCCGCGGCGCTGGCCGGCCGCGAGCTGGCGACCGCCGATTACCGCAGCGCCGGCTTTACCACCGAGGTCGCGCGGCCGGGGTTTATCAACATCCGGCTGGAGCCGGAAATCTGGCACGTGCAATTGCGCGCGATCCTTGAGACCGGCATCGCCTATGGCGACAGCGAGATCGGCGGCGGAAGGCGGGTCAATGTCGAGTTCGTCTCGGCCAATCCCACGGGGCCGATGCATGTCGGGCACGGCCGCGGCGCGGTGGTCGGAGACGCGTTGGCGGCGCTGCTGCGGAAGGCCGGCTTCGTGGTCGAGCGCGAGTACTACATCAACGACGCCGGCGCGCAGGTCGATGCGCTCGCCCGTTCGGTCTATTTCCGCTACTGCGAGGAGATTGCGTCACAGCCGGAGAGCGCGCTGCTCCACAGCTCGTCAGTATCGCAATCAGCGCTCACTGAACCGGAGGGGTTCTATCCCGGCGAATATTTGAAGGAAACCGGGCGCCGACTGTTCGAGCGCGACGGCGAGCGCTGGCTCGGCAAGGCGGAGGCGGTGTGGCTCGGGCCGCTAAAGGAATTCGCGGTGGCCGAGATGATGGCGCTGATCCGCGACGATCTCGCCACGATCGGCATCGAATTCGACCACTTTTCTTCGGAAAAGACGCTGACCGAGGCAGGCGCGATCGAGAAGGCGCTTGGCGTATTGGAGGATCGCGGGCTCGTCTATACCGGCGTGCTTGAGCCACCCAAAGGCAAGCTGCCCGACGATTGGGAGCCGCGCCCCCAGCTTTTGTTTCGCGCCACGCAATTCGGCGACGAGGTCGACCGACCCTTAAAGAAATCCGACGGGTCGTGGACCTATTTTGCCGCCGACATCGCCTATCACCTCGACAAGTTTCGGCGCGGCGGCGACACGATGATCGACGTGTGGGGCGCCGATCACGGCGGCTATGTGAAGCGCGTCAACGCTGCGGTACAGGCGCTGACCAATGGCGCGGCAACGCTCGACGTTAAGCTCTGCCAGCTCGTCAACCTGTTCGACAACGGCCAGCCTGTGCGCATGTCGAAGCGCGCCGGCACCTTCGTCACCTTGCGCGAGGTGGTCGACGAAGTCGGCAAGGATGTCTTCCGCTTCATCATGCTGACCCGGCGCAACGACCAGGCGCTCGATTTCGACTTCGCCAAGGTCACCGAGCAGTCGAAGGACAACCCGGTCTTCTACGTGCAGTACGCCCATGCCCGCGCCAGCTCGGTGATGCGGCATGCGGCGGAGGAGTTTCCGACGGAAGGTTTGACGGACGCGGCGCTGGCGGGGGCGAACCTCGCACTGCTCTCCGATCCGGCGGAGCTGGCGCTGATCCGGCTGCTGGCGGGCTGGCCGCGCCTGATCGAAAGCGCCGCCGAGGCGCATGAGCCGCACCGCCTGGCGTTCTACCTGCAGGAGGTCGCGGCGCAATTCCATCTGTTGTGGACCAAGGGCAGGGACGAGGCGCAGCTGCGCTTCATCATTTCGGGGGATCCCGATCTGACCCGGGCACGCCTCGCGCTGGTGCGCGGGGTGGCGACCGTGGTCGCGTCGGGGCTGGCCGTCTTTGGCGTGACGCCGGCGGAGGAGATGTAAGCATGTCCTATCAGCAATTCGGGCACGTCGATCCGGAGGAGCGGCTCGACTATGCCGAGGAGCCGTCCCCGGGGGACGGCGAAGAATATTACGCGCCGCGCCGGCTGTTGCCCGGCGCGCTGCTCGTTATCGGAGTCGTGGCGGCGTTCGCCGGTGGGTTGTGGTTCGCCTATCACGCGGGGGTCAAGCACGGGGAAACCGCCTCCGCCACCAGTAGTCTCGCCGTCGTTCCGGCGAACTCCGGTGGGGCCGCGTCCAATGCCCAGGTGCCGCTGATCCGCGCCGACACCAATCCGGTCAAGGTCAAGCCGGACAAAGCGGGCGGGATGAACATCCCCGACCGTGGCGACCCGATCTATTCTATGCAGCCGAGCGCCAACCAGGCGGAGCATATTCTGCCGCCCCCGGAGGCGCCGGCGCCCCGCCCGGTTGCGCCGCCGCCGGAGGTCGCGGCAGTGCCGCCACCTGCGGCGCCGGTCGTCCAGACCACGCCGAATACGCTGCCCGCGCCGGGGCCGGTCGCCGAGCTGCCGAGGCCTGCGCCGAAAGCCGCTCCGGCACCCACACAGGAAGCGGCCGGGCCGCCCGTGAAGGTGCAGTTGGCCTCGCTCCGCACGCCGGATGAAGCGCGCGACGAATGGCAGCGGGTGAAACGCGCGAACGCCGACCTCCTCGGCAAATACACCGCCGTCGCGGTGCGCAACGATCTCGGCGACCGCGGCATCTGGTATCGCGTCGAAGTCGGCCCGGTCGGCGACCGCACCGCCGCGCTGCGGCTGTGCAGGGTGCTGCGCGAGCGCGACCTGGGGTGCCAGCTTGTCCAATGATCCGAGGGCAATTCTCTTCAGCTGCGCCGGCGAGACCCTCAGCGCCGACGAGTGCGCGTTTTTTCGCGACGCGAACCCGCTCGGCTTCATCCTGTTCCAGCGCAATTGCCGGTATCGGGATCAGGTAGAGGCGCTGGTGGCGGATTTCCGCGATTGTGTCGGCCGCGCCGACGCGCCAGTGCTGATCGACCAGGAAGGCGGCCGCGTGGCCCGCCTCAAGCCGCCCGAATGGCGGCGCTATCCGGCGCCGGCGCGGCTTGCTTCCTTGCCCGAGGCGGAAGAGGCGGTACGGCTCGGCGCGCGGCTGATCGCCGACGACCTCGCGCCGCTTGGGGTCACCGTCGATTGCCTGCCGGTGCTCGACCTGCCGGTCGCCGGCGCCAGCGACGTGATTGGCGACCGCGCCTATGGCGGCGATCCGGCGCTTGCCGCAAGGCTTGGCCGCGCCGCGTGCGAAGGGCTGCTCGCCGGCGGCGTACTGCCGACCATCAAGCACATTCCCGGCCATGGCCGCGCCCGGATCGACAGCCACAAGGCGCTGCCGCGGGTCGAGACGCCGGCCGCGGAACTGGCGCAGACCGATTTCGTGCCGTTCCGTGCGCTAGCCGACATGCCGTGGGCAATGACCGCGCATGTCGTCTACGCCGCGCTCGACCCGGACCGGCCCGCGACCTTGTCGCGCAGCGTGATCGACACGGTGATCCGCGGCGAAATCGGCTTTGACGGCATGCTGGTGTCGGACGATGTCAACATGGGTGCGCTCACGGGTGCGATGCGCGAGCGGGTCGAGGGCGTGCTCGCCGCCGGCTGCGACGCGGTGCTGCATTGCAGCGGGGTGCTGAGCGAGATGCGCGAGGCCGCTACAGCCGCCCGGCCCTTGACGCCGGTGGCGATGGCGCGGATCGCCCGCGGCGAGTCGCTGCGCCGCGGGTCGGTCTGCGACTTCGACCGGCGCGAAGCGGAAATGCGGTTCGAGGCGATGACCAGGGCGCTTGCCGCATGATCGTCGACGGCCACCTCGCGGCGATGATCAAGACCGCGACTACCTGGGTCGTGCCGGTCATCTTCGCCGTGACGTTGCATGAGGCGGCGCACGGTTTCGTGGCGTTACGCTTCGGCGACGATACCGCGCTGCGCGCCGGCCGGGTCAGCATCAACCCGTTGAACCATATCGACCTGTTCGGCACGGTGCTGCTGCCGCTGCTCTTGATGCTGACCTCGGGCTTCATGTTCGGCTATGCGAAGCCGGTGCCAGTTAATTTCGGCCGGCTGAAGCCGCTGCGGTTGGGCATGATCCTCGTCGCGCTGGCCGGGCCGCTGACCAATGTGGCGCTGGCGATCATCTCGTGCCTGTTGTTTTTCGGGGTCGGGCTGATGCCCGAGGCGGGACAGGAGTTTGTCGCGCGCAATCTGGTCAATTCGCTGCAAATCAATTGCGTGCTGTGCGTCTTCAACATGCTGCCGCTGCCGCCGCTCGACGGCGGTCGGGTTGCGGTCGGTATCTTGCCGCGTTTTCTCGCCTGGCCGCTCGCCCGGCTCGAGCCTTACGGGATGCTGATCCTGATGGGGCTTTTTCTGATCGGCTATCTGAGTGCGCGCGGAGGGCTGGGGATCAACCCGCTCGGCTGGCTGATCCTCGGCCCGGCGAATTTGCTGATCCACGGCGTACTGGCGGTGACGGGACAGGGGGGCTAGCGCCGGTGAGCGAGCAGCGCGACGCCCCCGGTCTCGTCCTCGACCTCGACGGGTACGACGGCCCGATAGACCTTCTGCTCGCCTTGGCGCGCGAGCAGAAAGTCGATCTCGCGCGCATCTCGATCCTGCAGCTCGCCGACCAGTACCTCGCGTTTATCGCCGAGCAGCGCCGGCTGCAGCTGGAGATCGCCGCCGATTATCTCGTTATGGCGGCGTGGCTCGCTTATCTCAAATCGCGCCTCCTGCTGCCCGATCCGCCGGAGGACGACGCGCCGAGCGCCGTCGAACTGGCCGAGGCGCTGGCGCACCGCCTGCGCCTCTTAGAGGCGATGCAGCGCGCCGGCGCGTCGCTGATGGCGCGGCCGCTGCTCGGCCGCGATGTCTTCACCCGCGGCGCGCCGGAGGGGCTCGCGGTCGTCGACCAGCCGGTCTTCGAGCTGAGCCTTTACGAGCTCCTCAAAGCCTACGGCGACAGCCACCGCCGCCAGCACAGCCAGGTGCTGACCATCCTGCCCTCGGCGTACCGGTCGCTGGCCGACGCGATGGAGCATCTGCGGCGTTTTGTCGGCCATGTGCCGGATTGGCGCGAGCTGATGGCGTTCCTGCCCGACGATCTGCGTGGCGGCCCGTTGCGCAAATCGACGCTCGCCGCGACCTTCGCCGCGAGCTTGGAGCTGGCCAAAGCCGGGCAGCTGGAATTGCGCCAGGACCGCGCGTTCGGGCCGCTTTTCCTGCGCAGCGGCGGCGGGGCGCGGCCGGAATGAACGAGCAGCTGCGGCTGTTGGAGGCGCTGCTTTTCGCCGCGCCCGAGCCGCTAGCCGAGGCCGAGTTGGCGCTACGCCTCGGCGAGGACGCCGACATCCCGGCGCTGCTGCACGCGCTCGCCGAGACCTACGCCGAGCGCGGGGTGAACCTGGTTGCGCTCGCGGGCGGCTGGACCTTCCGGACCGCGCCCGACCTCGCCACGGCACTCAAAAGCGAGCGCGACGTCACGCGCCGGCTGTCGCGCGCGGCGGTCGAGACGCTGGCGATCGTCGCCTATCACCAGCCGGTGACCCGCGCCGAGATCGAGACGATCCGCGGCGTCGGCCTGGCGCGCGGCACGCTCGACCGGCTGTTGGAGTTGGGCTGGGTGCAGCCCAAGGGACGCCGCGAAAGCCCTGGCCGCCCGCTCAATTGGGTGACGACGCCGCAATTCCTCGCGCATTTCGGGCTCGAAAGCCTGAAAGAGCTGCCAGGCGTCGACGAACTGCGCCAGTCCGGGTTGCTGGATATCGGCCCGGCGGTGCTCGGCGAGGCACTTGCCGCACACGAGGGGGATGCCGAGCCAGCCGAGGACGAGGAGTAGGCTGGACGCGGTTCGTGCGTCCTGCATCGCCCGATACGGCGCTGACCCGCGCGATTGCTGCCCCAAAGCCTTTCTGACATTATCGCGCCGCTTGCGGAGCCGCCTTATGTTGCCCTGTCCCCCTTGTCTCGGCGGCCGTCCGCGCCAGGTACAACGCGATGTTCTTTGATATCGGTTGGCCCGAATTGATGCTGATCGGCGTCGTCGCGCTGGTCGTGATCGGGCCGAAGGATTTGCCGGCGGCGCTGCGTGTCGCCGGATATTGGGTTCGCAAGGCGCGCAGCCTGTCGCGCGAGTTTCATTCGAGCGTCGAGCAGATGATGCGCGAGGTCGAGCTGCACGAGGTGCAGAACGAGCTGCGCAAGGCGACGGAGATCGATCTCGACGGCGAATTCAACAAGATCATGGACCCGGCGAAGGACCCCGCCGCCGCCCCGCAAGCGGCGATCCCCGATCATTTCGACACCACCCCGGCGCCGCTGATCGAGGAGCCGGTGGCCATGGTCGAGCCAGTGCTGCCGGAGCCGGAAGAGCCGGAGCTGCCGCTCACCATCCCGGTGACGCTGCCCCTCATGCCGGAGCCGGTGCAAGCGGGCGAGCCCGAACCGGCGCGCGCCGCCGAGCCGTCGAAGCCGTGACCTTGCGGGTTTAGGGCGCTAATGGCATCGGAAGAAGAGCGCGAGGCCGAGCTCGAAAGCGGGCGGATGCCGCTGCTCGATCATCTGGTCGAGCTGCGCAACCGGTTGATGTGGTCGGCCGCGGCGATCATCGTCGCGTTTCTCATCTGCTATCAGTTCAAGGAGACGATCTACCGCTTCCTGGCCTATCCGCTGGCAAAAATCCTCGCCAACCAGCCCGGCCGCGAGATGATCTTTACCGGGCTGACCGAGGCGTTCTTTACCTACATTAAGGTGTCGTTCTGGGCGGGTTGCTGCATCGCCTTTCCGATCGTCGCGGTGCAGGTCTGGAAGTTCATCGCGCCGGGCCTCTACAAAACCGAGCGCCGCGCCTTCCTGCCCTATATCTGCGCGACGCCGGTGCTGTTTTTGATGGGCGCTTCGCTCGCTTATTTCGTCGTCATTCCTTACGCTTTCCGCTTCTTCCTCAGCTTCGAGACGCCGGGCGGCCCCGGCATGCTGCCGATCGTCGCCGAGCCCAAGGTCAACGAGTATCTGTCGCTGGTGATGACGCTGCTGCTGGCGTTCGGCGTGGCGTTCCAGCTGCCGGTGCTGCTGACCTTGATGGCGCGCGCCGGGATTATCACCTCGCAGGGCCTCATCTCGAAATGGCGCTACGCGGTGGTCGCCATGTTCGCTGTCGCCGCGGTGCTGACGCCGCCCGATATCGTCAGCCAGACCTCGCTCGCGGTGCCGCTGATCCTGCTTTACGTGCTGTCGATCTTCTCATGCCGCTATGTCGAAAAGCAGCGCGCCAAACGCGAAGCCGAGGAGGAGGCCGATCTTTCGGGCGGCAGCAATCCGGCCACCGGAGAATAGGGCCGCAAGAGCACTCGTGCGTCCTTCGAGACGGGGCTTTCAGCCGCTCCTCAGGATGAGGGGATTAGCGGATGGCATAAAGAAGGCTCCTCATCCTGAGGTGCGACCTAGGGGGCCTCGAAGGACGCACATAGGGCCGATCCAGCCTCGACGCGGCTGTGTGCGGTGCCTATAACTGGTAGTTAAAGAGCGAGTTGATACCTAAATGCACGATCTGCGCGCCATTCGCGACAATCCCCAAGCGTTCGACGCCGCACTCGTAAAGCGCGGCTTGTCGCCACGCGCCGAGGAGGTGCTGGCGCTCGACCGAGAATGGCGAGCGCTTGAGACCGAAGCGCAACAATCGCAGGCAACGCGCAATCAGCTATCGCGCGAGGTTGGGATCGCGAAGAAGCGCGGCGACCCGGTTGAGGGATTGCTGGCAACGATCGATCGCCGCAAAGATCTCGAAGCGGCGACCGCGGCGCGCGCTGCTGAATTGCGCAAGCGGATCGACGAGCTGCTCGCAACCTTGCCAAACCTCCCGGCCGATGACGTGCCGGTCGGGCCGGACGAGACCGCGAACGTCCTCATCCGCACGGTCGGCGAGCCGCCGCAATTCGACTTCGCGCCGCTGCCCCACGAGGCGATCGGCGAAAAGCTCGACATGATGGATTTCGCTCGCGCCGCGCGGCTCTCCGGCTCGCGCTTCGTGGTGCTGAAGGGCGTGCTGGCGCGGCTCGAACGCGCGCTCGCGCAGTTCATGCTCGACCTCCACACCGGCGAGAACGGCTATAGCGAGGTCGCGCCGCCGTTCCTGGTGCGCGAGGAGACCGCCTACGGCACCGGCAATCTGCCGAAAGCGGCCGAGGATATGTTCCAGACTACAGCCGCGTCGGGCAGCCTATGGCTGATCCCGACCGCCGAGATGCCGCTCACCAACCTCGTCGCCGGCGAAATCCTCGACGAGAAGGAGCTGCCGCTGCGCTTCACGGCGTGGACGCCGTGCTTTCGCTCCGAGGCCGGCGCCGCCGGGCGCGACACGCGCGGCATGATCCGCGTCCACCAATTCCCCAAGGTCGAGCTGGTGTCGATCGCCAAGCCTGAGGACTCCGCCGCCGAGCACGAGCGCATGACCGCCTGCGCCGAGGAGGTGCTGAAGCGCCTTGGCCTCGCCTATCGGGTGATGCTGCTGTCGTCCGGCGATATGGGCTTCGCGGCGCAGAAGACTTACGACCTCGAGGTCTGGCTGCCGGGGCAGAACGCCTATCGCGAAATTTCCAGCTGCTCGAATTGCGGCGCGTTCCAGGCGCGGCGCATGAACGCACGCTATCGTCCGGCTGGCGAGAAGGCGCGCCCGGCGCATGTGCATACCCTCAACGGCTCGGGGCTCGCCGTCGGCCGCACGATGATCGCGATCCTCGAAAACTATCAGCGCCACGACGGCACTGTCGCAATTCCGCCGGCGTTACAGCCCTATATGGGCGGTATGCAGGTGATTGAGCCGCATGGCTGAGGCGGGTAATCCGAGGTTCGCGCGCATCCTCGTCTCCAATGACGACGGGATCGACGCGCCCGGCCTGACGTTGCTCGAACGCATCGCGCACGAGCTTTCGCCCGAGGTCTGGGTCGTCGCGCCCGAGATGGAGCAGAGCGGCGCCGGGCATTCGCTGACGACGCGCCGCCCGATCCGGCTGATCGAGGTCGGCGCGCGCCGCTACGTCGTCGACGGCACGCCGACCGATTGTGTGCTTCTCGGACTGAAGCGGCTGTTGCGCGACCGGCGGCCTACCCTGGTGCTGTCGGGGATCAACGGTGGTGGCAACATCGCCGAGGACGTCACCTATTCCGGCACCTGCGCGGCGGCGATGGAGGCGACGCTGTTCGGCGTGCCGGCAATCGCGCTGTCGCAGGAATACCGCGACCGTAACGCCATCCCCTGGGACGTTTCCGAGGCCTTCGCTTCGGACGCGATCCGCCGCATCGTCGCGGCCGCCGATCCGTGGCCGACGGATACGTTTTTCAACGTCAATTTTCCGGCGACGTCGCCGTCGATGGTGCGCGGCTTCGCGCTGACGCAGCAGGGCAAGCGCGTGCTCGGCGACAATATCAGCGAGGGCACCGACCCGCGCGGCCGGCCTTATTACTGGATCGGCCCGTCGCAGATGCGCGGCGGCGCGGAGCCGGGAACCGATCTGGCTGCCCTCGCCGAGCATCGCGCGTCGATCACACCGATCCACCTCAACCTGACCAATGTCGCGGTGGCCCAGGCGCTGCGGCCGGCCTTCGAGTGACCGAGCCCGCGTCGCATACCGCCCGCAAGGCGCGGCTCGTCAAGGAGCTGCGTCGCGCCGGCATCGCCGATGCGCGGGTGCTTGGCGCGATCGAAAAGACGCCGCGCGAGATGTTCGTCGGCGCGGCATTCCATAACCGTGCCTATGACAATGTCGCCCTGCCGATCGGCGACGCGCAGACCATCAGCCAGCCCTATGTCGTCGCGCTGATGACCGAGAAGCTGGCGCTCTCCGGGCGCGAAAAGGTGTTGGAAATCGGCACCGGCTCGGGCTACCAGGCGGCGATCCTGGCGAGGCTGGCGCGGCACGTCTTCACTGTCGAGCGGCATCGCGCCTTGTTGCGCGAAGCCGAGCGGCGCTTCGCCGCGCTCGGCCTCGGCAATGTCGTTACCCGTCTCGGCGATGGCGGCAAGGGTTGGCCGGAGCAAGCGCCGTTCGACCGGATCATCGTTACCGCCGCGGCGCGCGAGGTACCTTCGGTGCTGGTCAAGCAGCTCGCGCCGGGTGGGCTGATGGTGCTGCCGGTCGGCGCCGAATACGACGATCAGCGGTTGGTGCTGGTGCGGCGGCACGATCCGGCGCACGAAAGCGCCTACGAGACCGAGGATTTGGCCTGGGTGCGTTTTGTGCCGCTGGTCGCCGGGCTTCCGCGTGACGGCGAAACCGCCGAGTCACACGACGATTTAGTCGATGAGCGAATCGCGGTAGAATGACGCGGTGAGTGCTTTGCGCGCTGGGGGGCGCGCAAGGGGGGATGATGCAGATCGATGGAAGCCGCCGGCAGGGGCTCGCCCGCGCCGCGACGGTCGTGATTCTGACAGGGCTGGTCGCCGGATGCGTCGGCCCGTCCGAGCCGGCCCCGGTTTATTTCCGCGGCGCGGCCGAGCCAGTTATCGCGCCGATGCCGGCGCCGCCGGCGCAGCAGGTCATCGTCAAGCGCGGCCAGACGCTCGACGGCTATGCCTATACCTACCACGTGCCGAAATCGGCGATCATCGCCGCCAATGGGCTGCGTCCGCCCTACAAGCTCGAAGCCGGGCGGCGCCTCCTTATCCCGAATCCGCGCGGCGCTGTGCAGCAGGCGATGGTCCCGCCACCGCAACAGCAGGCGGCGGCGCCGCAGCCGCCGCGCTCGCCCGAGGCCATCGCCGCCCCGGCATCCCATCCGCCGCAAACGATTTTCACGACGCCGGCTCCGCCCTTGCCGCTGGCGCAGCCGACGCCAGCCCAGGCCTCGCCGCCTCCGGCCGCTCCGCCCCCCGCCGCGGCCAAGTCGCAGCCTGACATCATCCCGCTTGACAGTCCGCCGCCGGCGAAAGAAGCCGAGGCTGCGCCGCCCAAGCCGTCGGCCCCACTGACCCCGCCACAACAGCCGCCGCCGCAAGCCGCGATGCCGCTGACTACCGCGCCGCCGCCGGCTGCTGCCGCGCCCGCGGCGCAAGCCGACGCGGCATCGCCGCCGGGCGGCCGCTTCCCGTGGCCGGTACGCGGCCGCATCCTCGGCGCCTACGGCAATTCGCCAGGCGGCGGTCATAATGACGGCATCAACATTGGGGCGCCGCTCGGCACCCCGGTACGGGCGATCGACGGCGGCACGGTCGTCTATTCCGGCAATGAGGTGAAGGGCTACGGCAACATCGTGCTGATTCGCCATGCCAATGGCTGGATTTCGGCCTATGCCCATCTCGGGGATGTGGACGTCAGGCAGGGTGACGCGATCAGCCCCGGCGAGGTCATCGCCAAGGTCGGCAATTCCGGCGGCGTCGCCGAACCGCAGCTGCATTTCGAGCTGCGCCGCGGCAAGAAGCCGGTCAATCCGACGGAATTTCTCGGACCCGCACCAAGCGCCGAGGGGGCGGGCAATCGGGCCGGTTGAGGCGCGAGACCGCTCTAGAGCGTATAAATCATCAGCAGCGCGAGCCCGAGGCCGACCACCGCGATGATCTCGGTATGACGGCTCTGACGGTCGAAATGCAGCGCACGAAGCCTGCGCGTGCGGAGTTGCTTCGGGTCGACCACCCGGCCCCGACGATGCGGCCACCGACAATCCTGCCGTCGACGATTTCGGGATCGATGATCCTCGCGCCGAGGATCGCGGTCTCGATCACTTCATGCTCGGCTGGTTCTGAAAGAGCGGCCATGGGCAACACCCTCTTCGCGGGTCAACCCGGCCCGCCGCATATAAGAAGTGGCGAGAAACCTTAAAGTAACATGAGAAAAATTCCTTACGCCAAACTGAAATCGGCCGGGTGTGCGATGCGCGCGAAACACCTGGATTCGCCTCCCTCGGGCTTGACCCGCAGGTCCACGTCTTCGTTTTTGACGATTGAAGACGTGGATGGCCGGATTAAGCCCGGCCAAGGCGGTGAGGAAGCTGCTTCAATCTAACCAGATAGGCCCTAACCCAACCTTCGGCCGAGCCGGCCGGCCAGATCCTGGATGAATTGCCAGGCGACGCGGCCGGACCGTGCGCCGCGGGTGATCGACCATTCATTGGCCTCGGCCTTGAGATGGTCGTCGGCGACCTTGAGTCCGTAATGCGCCGCGTAACCGCGCACGATCGCGAGATACGTTTCCTGGTCGACATTGTGGAAGCCGAGCCATAGCCCGAACCGGTCGGACAACGAGACGCTTTCCTCGACCGCCTCGCCTGGGTTGATCGCGGTCGAGCGCTCGTTCTCGATCATGTCGCGCGGCATCAGGTGGCGCCGGTTCGAAGTCGCGTAGAGCACCACATTGGCCGGGCGACCCTCGATGCCGCCTTCAAGCACGGCTTTCAGCGATTTGTAGCTGGTGTCCTGCTTCTCGAACGACAGGTCGTCGCAGAACAACAGGCACCGACGCTTGCTGCCGCGCACCAGCGTCAACAGGCGCGGCAGGGTGGGGATGTCTTCGCGGTGGATCTCGACGAGCGCCAGCGCGCGCGGCGTCTTCTTGTTGATCGCCGCGTGCGCTGCCTTGACCAGCGCGCTCTTTCCGGTGCCGCGCGCGCCCCACAGCAGCACGTTGTTGGCCGGCAGCCCGGCGGCGAAACGCTCGGTATTCTCGACGAGGATGTCGCGCACCCGGTCTATTCCGCGCAACAGGTCGAGCTCGACGCGGTTGACTTCGCCGACGGGCTCCAGCCATTCGCCCTCGGCGTGCCAGATGAAGGCGTCGGCGGCGTCGAGATCGTTCTTCGGCGGCGCCGGCGGCGCCAGGCGTTCGAGCGCGTCGGCGACGCGGGTCAGCAGCGGCAAAAAATCGGTCTTGGACATCTCGTGTTCTTGCTAAAGTAAAGGGCGGCGAACTTAGATCAGAATTCGCGAGCGCGGGAAGCGGTTCCGGTCTGGCGTGGCCGCTTGGCAAACCGTCGCGGCTGTTTGCATTGCCCTTTTACCGGGCATCGCGTACCAATTCGCCACCGCTTCGCCGCCGCTTTTCGAGGTCGACGCACATGCTGATTTCTCCGGCCTATGCCCAGGCGGGCGGGCTTTTCGACAGCCAGAGCGCGATGATCCAGTTCCTACCGCTGGTGCTGATCTTCGTCGTGTTCTATTTCCTCCTGATCCGCCCGCAGCAGCAGAAGCAGAAGACGCACCGCTCCATGCTCGATACGTTGCGGCGCGGCGACCGGGTGGTCACCGGCGGCGGCATTGTCGGCACCGTGAACCGGGTGACGGCCGGCAGCGATGAGATCGACGTCGATATCGCCCAGGGAGTGCGCGTGCGGGTGCTGCGCAGCACGATTTCAAGCGTCGTGGCCAAGCCCGATCCCGCCGCCGCGCGGGAGGCGGCCAACGAGCGCAGCGAGCGGCCCGCCGGCCGCCGCCGCGCCAAAGAGGTGACGAAGGAGCCGGTGCCGGCCAACGACGAGGCTGACAAACCCTAATGTTCCCGGCCCTCCGACAATCGTCATGGCCCGCGTAGCGGGCGCTCAGGCATGCTGTATTTCGCCAACTGGAAGATTTTGCTGATCTGCGCGGCGTGCGTGCTGGGCGTGCTGTTCAGCCTGCCCAATCTGTTCACCCCGGCGCAGCTCGCCTGGCTGCCGGCGCAGATCCCGCACAAACAGGTCAATCTCGGGCTCGACTTGCGCGGTGGCTCGTATCTATTGCTGGAGGTCGATGTCGCGGCGGCGCAGACCGAGCAGCTCAACTCGATCATCGACAATGTGCGCAACGCGCTGCTCGACGCGAAGATCGGCTACACCGGGCTCAACGTCGAGAACAACGCGATCGTCTTCACCATCCGCGATACGGACCGGATCGACGATGCGAAGAACGCGCTGGCCAAGATCGACTCGGCGCTGACCGTCGATATCGGCTCCGACGGGGCCGCCAAGATGCGGTTTAGCGATCAGGCGACCGAGCAGCGCCGCCAGCAGGCGGTCGACCAGTCGATCGAGATCATCCGGCGTCGCCTCGACGAGACCGGCACCAAGGAGCCGACCATCCAGCGCCAAGGCTCCGACCGCATCCTCGTCGAGCTGCCCGGCGTCGGCGATCCCGAGCACGTCAAGGAGTTGCTCGGGAAGACCGCGAAGCTGACCTTCCAGCTCGTCGACCAGTCGATGAGCGCGGATGAAGCAAAGCGCGGCCGCATGCCGCTCGGCGACGAGGTGCTGCCGGCGCAGAATCCCAAGCAGGGCCAGCCGCAGCTCTATCTGCTGAAGCGCCGGGTCATGGTCGGCGGCGACACGCTGACCGACGCTCAGGCGACCTTCCAGAACAATGAGCCGGTGGTGAGCTTTCGCTTTGATACCGCCGGCGCGCGCCGCTTTGGCGACGCGACCCGCGACAATGTCGGCAAGCCCTTCGCGATCGTGCTCGACAACAAGGTCATCAGCGCACCGGTCATCAAGGAGGCGATCCTCGGGGGCAGCGGCATCATCTCCGGCAGCTTCACCGTGCAATCGGCGAGCGATCTGGCGCTGCTGCTGCGCGCCGGCGCGCTGCCGGCGCCGATCACGATCCTCGAGGAGCGCTCGGTCGGACCCGATCTCGGCGCCGACTCGATCCATGACGGCGCGTTGTCGTGCATTGTCGGCGTGATCCTGGTCGTGATTTTCATGTTCCTCTTCTACGGGCTCTTCGGCCTGTTCGCCGACGTCGCGCTGTTCTTCAACCTGTGCCTGATGCTGGGCACGTTGTCGCTGCTCGGCGCGACCCTGACCCTCCCAGGCATCGCCGGGATTGCGCTGACCCTCGGCATGGCGGTCGACGCCAACGTGCTGATCTACGAGCGCATCCGCGAGGAAGTGCGTAGCGGCCGCACCATGCTGTCGTCGCTGGAGGCCGGGTTCACCCGCGCGTTCGGTACGATTGTCGACAGCCATGTGACGACGCTGGTCGCCGGCATCCTGCTTTATTGGCTCGGCTCCGGGCCGATAAAGGGTTTCGCGGTGACCTTGTCGATCGGCGTTCTGACCTCACTGTTCTCCGCCATCCTGGTGACGAGGCTGCAGATCGTCAGCTGGCTGCGGCGCTGGAAGCCCAAGGAAATTCCGCTGTGATTAGGCCGCTTATCGTCATCCGGCGGGTGCCGCAGATCGACTTCATGCGCTGGCACCTGTTCGGCTTTGCGTTCTCGATCCTTTTGGGCGGCCTGTCGATCGGGCTCTTCGCGACGATCGGACTCAACTACGGCATCGACTTCAAGGGCGGAACACTGCTCGAAGCGAAGACGCAAGGGCCCGCCGACCTCGCGGCGATGCGCGCCAAGCTGGACGGTCTGCATATCGGCGAGGCGTCGCTGCAAGGTTTCGGCGCGCCCGACGAGGTCTTGATCCGCCTGCCCGAGCAGCCGGGCGGCGACGCCGGGCAGATGAAGGCCGTGGAGCTCGCCAAGCAGGCGCTCGGGTCCGGCATCGATTATCGCCGCACCGAGGTCGTCGGGCCGAGCATCGGCGCCGAGCTGATCCGCGCCGGCGTGCTGGCGACCGCGCTCGCCCTGGGGGCGATCCTCATCTATGTGTGGTTCCGCTTCGAGTGGCAGTTCGGAGTCGGCGCCACGATCGCGACGCTGCACGACACGCTGACGACGATCGGTCTTTTCGCGATTTTCCGGCTTGAATTCGATCTGACGACGCTGGCGGCGATCCTCACCGTTGCCGGCTACTCGATCAACGACACGGTGGTGATCTACGACCGGGTGCGGGAGGCGATGCGCAAGCACCGCACCATGCCGTTTCGCGAGCTTATCAACCTCGCGCTCAACGAGACGCTGTCACGCACCATCCTCACCGTCAGCACCGTGGCGCTTGCCGTTCTGTCGCTGCTCTTCTTCGGCGGCGAGGTGTTGAAAGGGTTCAGCATCGCAATGCTGTGGGGCATCGTAATCGGCACCTATTCGTCTCTGTTTATCGCGGCGCCGATCATCTACTACATCCAGCCCAACCGCCGGGCGATCGCGAAAGAGCCGGCGGGCGGCGAGGGCGAAGGCGGCCGTTCGAGCAGCCGCCCCGCCGCGGGAACCCGTCGAGCGCGCAACTAAAGCATGCTCTGATGGAGCTGATGCCCCAAACTCCGGCCGGGCGCCAGCTCATCGAACGCTACGGCGCGGGCGGGTTTCGGGTCAGCGGCGTGATTTTTGCCGGGCCCGTGCTGGTGTTCCCGGAACGCACGATCCTCTGGCAAAACCCAGCGCCGACGATGGAAGGCCTGGCGCCGGTCATCGCCGAAGGCGGCATCGAGCTCGTCATCCTGGGGCTGGGACGGCGTGGGGCGCCCGCCGCCCCGGTGCTGCGTGCGGCCCTCAAGGCGCACGGCATCGGCGTCGAGGCGATGGATACCGGCGCCGCCTGCCGCACCTACAACGTGCTACTCGCCGAAGACCGCCGCGTCGCCGCGGCGTTACTGCCGCCGATTTAGACTAGTGGTGCCGCCCCTTGCGGGGTTAGGGGAGGTCCAGTCACTGACATGGATGGCGCAGTAATCTGTATGAATTCGCTAGTATTTCAGACCTAAAACAAACAGGGCTCCACAATAACGGCAAGCCTTTATGTTCCACATTTCTACCGTAGCTCTGTAAAAAATCTTTCGCCAAGAAGTACCTGAAATTGCCAAAATTATCCTGGCCATCGAACTGAACATTACTCTGCCGCCTGCGGCCGCAGCTGTACGGAATTCGGCCCGTAGCGGTCGCGGAACGGCGCGGTGTCGATCTCTTCGAGTTCGATCTCGCCGGCCAGCACCTCTTTCTTCCATGCGTCCTGCGCCGGGATGTTGGCGTGGAACTCGGGCATCACTTCGCGCGCGAACAGTTCGAGGCTCTCGCAGATGTGCTCGTGGGTGTTCTTCCCCGCCTGGTTGAGCAGGATCACCTGGTCGATATGCGAGGTCTCGAATCGGCGCAGCTTGTTGCGGATCGTCTCCGGCGAGCCGATCAGTCCGCCGCGCAGCGCGCGCTCCAACCCTTCCGGGTTCTCGCGCTTCCACGTCTCGTATTCGTCCCACAAATTGACCGTGCCCGGCGCCGGCCGCTCGCGGGTCGCGCTCTGCCCGTAGAAGCGCAGCGCGAACTGGAAGAACGGGATGCCGTCGGCGCGGCGGCGCGCCTCCGCGTCGGTCGGGGCGCACATGAAATAGCTGGTCAGCGCGATGTTCGGGTTGAGCTGGTAGTCGGCCAGCTTCTCCTGCCGCTTCACAAACGCGTTGTAATAGGCGTGCACCCAGGCATGCGCGGCGTCGGCCGAGAGGAACTGGAAGGCCAGCGCGCCGAGCCCGCGCCGCCCGGCCATCTCGATCGTCTCCAGCGCCGAGCAGGCGACCCAGATCGGCGGGTGCGGCTTCTGGATCGGCTTCGGCAGCACGTTGCGCAGCGGCATGTCGAAAAACCGGCCGTGATGCTCGCTGCCGCCATCCCTGAACATCGGGATGATCGCCTGGATCGCCTCTTCCCATTTGGCGCGCTTCTCGCCGTAAGCGACACCGAACGGCTCCAGCTCGGTCGAGCTGGCGCTTTCGCCAGTGCCGAACTCGACCCGGCCGCGGCTCACCAGGTCGAGCGCGCCGATGCGCTCGGCGCAGCGTGCCGGGTGCGTCGTCGTCAGCTGCATGATGCCGTGCGCGAGGCGGATGTTCTTGGTGCGCTGCGAGGCGGCGGCGAGGAACACTTCGGGCGCCGGCGAGTGCGAATACTCTTCGAGGAAATGGTGCTCGACCTCCCAGGCGAAGTCGTAGCCGAGCCGGTCGGCCAGCTCGACCTGGTCGAGCGCGTTCTGGTAGAGCGTCAGCTCGCCGTCCGCCACCCACGGCCGCGGCATCTGCAGCTCATAGAAAATCCCGAACTTCATGGCCACGTGCCTCCATCGCCTCACCCGCGATCATGCCGGCTCGGCATCCGTTCGACAACGCTAAGAGCGCGCGAGAAAGCCCCCTCGCGAAGAAGTCGAACGCGATCGTCTAGCCGACCTCATTCGCGCGCGGCTTGACATAGTTTGGCACGAATGCATGCCGGCGGTCGGCCCGAAAAGACGCTGGCGCGGCGCGGTCCCCTGTTCGCGCCACTCCTGGCGGCTGGTCATCGGCGCGTCTCGCGAGCGAATGTTTAACGGGATGGGCGTGCTGGCTTAACACGCCCGCGACAAGCCACGGGGGGACGGAAGCGCCGTGCTCGAAGCCACCATCGCCGGCAGCCTGCCGAAACCGGGCTGGCTGGCCGAGACCGAGAAATTGTGGCCGGCATGGCGGCTCGAAGGCGACGCGTTGGCCGCCGCCAAACGCGACGCGACGATCCTCGCGCTCAAACTGCAAGAAGATGCCGGCATCGACATCGTCAGCGACGGCGAGATGTCGCGCCAGCATTTCGTGCACGGCTTTCTCGAAAACCTCGACGGCATCGACTTTGCGAAGAAGGTGCGGATGGGCATCCGCGACAACCGCTACGAGGCCGACTGCCCGAGCGTCACCGGGCCGCTCAAGCGCCGCGGCAGCGTGCACGCGGCCGAGGCGCGGCTGGCGCGCGCGCACACCACGCGTGGGCTTAAATTTACCCTGCCCGGGCCGATGACGATCATCGACACGATCGCCGACGCGCATTACCGCGACCGGGTCGAGATGGCGATGGCCTTTGCCGGCCTGCTCAACGAGGAGGCGCGTGAGTTGGCGGCGATCGGCGTCGACGTGATCCAGTTCGACGAGCCGGCCTTCAATGTCTACATGGCGGAGGCGGCCGGCTGGGGGATCGAGGCGCTGCACCGCGCGATCGACGGCCTCGGCTGCAAGACCGCGGTGCATATCTGTTACGGCTACGGCATCAAGGCGAATATCGACTGGAAGAGCGGGCTTGGCGCCGAGTGGCGGCAATACGAGAAGGTGTTCCCGGCGCTGGCGGCAAGCCGCATCGACCAGGTGTCGCTCGAATGCATCAACTCGCGCGTGCCGGCCGAGCTGATGGCTTTGCTCCAGGGCAAGGACGTGCTGATCGGTGCGATCGATGTCGCGACCGACCATATCGAGACGCCGGACGAGGTCGCGGCGACGATCGACCGGGCGCTCAACTATGTGCCGGCGGAGCGGCTCTATCCGTGCACCAATTGTGGCCTCGCGCCGCTCAGCCACGAGGTCGCCTATAAAAAGCTCGCGGCGCTTTCGGCGGGCGCGGCGCTTGTCAGGGGACGAACCTGACACGCCGCCCCGACACAAGCCGGGGCCCATTTTTCCGCCTGTCGTGCGGCTGAACGATGGCTCATGCCGGGATGATCTTTGCTACTTAGGCAGCAAAGATCAGTTGTAGATCCACTC
>CAVQJJ010000012.1:0-157773 GCA_963712835.1 uncultured Alphaproteobacteria bacterium
GCTCCAATTCGGCGATCGCTTCCACCGGGCGATTGATACCGCCGTAGATCGCACCCAACACCATATGGGCAAAGGCGTGGTTGGGAGCCAGCGACAGCGCTCTGATCGCGGTCGCCTCCGCTGCCGCGAAGCGCGCGGCCCGATCATCGCTCAGAAAGCTCGCGGCGACGCCCATCCCGACCCACGCCTTGCCGACCAGCGCATCGAGATTGCCGGGATCGAGCGCCAGCGCGCGATCGAGGAAGGCTTCCGCCTGCGCCATATTTTCGCTGGTCATTCCCCGGTTGAGGCAGGCCACGGCGCGAAAATAGAGGTCCATCGAGTTCCGGGGCGGGCGACCGCTCGGCGTGGCGCGCCTCGGCCTCGGCGAGCTGAGTGCCCAATTGGCTCGCCAGGTGAGCGACGATCTCGTCCTGCATGTCGAACAGGTCGGCGAGCGGCTTGTCGAAGCGCTCCGCCCATAGGTGCCGGCCGCTCTCGGTGTCGATCAGCTGGACGTTGACGCGCAGCCGGTTGCCGCCGCGCTGCACGCTGCCCTCCAGCGCATACCGGACATTGAGGTCGCGACCGACCTGCTTCAGATCGGCGCCCTTACCCTTGTAGGTGAAGGCGGTGCTGCGCCCGATCACGAACGAGCCCGAGATGCGCGACAGGTCCGTGGTAAGGCTTTCGGTGATACCGTCGGCGAAATATTCCTGCTCGGGATCGCCGCCGAGATTGGCGAACGGGAGCACGACGATCGAGAGCCGCGGCGGACCCTCTATAGCCCACACCCGCGCGCTGCGCGCGCTACCCTCCCCCGCGGGCGGGGGAGGGGCGGGGTGGGGGCTTTGCAGGCCGGCCGCCTGCGGTCCGACGCGGAACACCCGCACCGGCCGGGCGATGTTCTTGACCTGCTGTTCGCCCATGTCGTCAAAGGCGATGTCGAGCTTGTCGCGTACCTGGTCGCGCACGACCCGGCTGACGCAGATGCCGCCGGGCTCGGCGAGCGCCTCCAAGCGGGCGGCGACGTTGACGCCGTCGCCGAAAATATCGTCTTCATCGATGATGATGTCGCCGAGATTGATGCCGATGCGGAACTCGATGCGTTTGTCGGCCAGCACACCGGTATTGCGCTCGGTCATACCCTGCTGAACATCGACCGCGCAGCGCACCGCGTCGACGACGCTGGCGAACTCGACCAGCGCGCCGTCGCCGGTCGTCTTGACGATGCGACCGCGATGCTTGGCGACCGTGGGGCCGGTAAGCTCGGCGCGCACTGCCTTGATCGCCGCGAGCGTGCCTTCCTCGTCGACGCCCATCAGCCGCGAATACCCGGCGATATCGGCCGCCAGGATCGCTGCCAATCTCCGCTCGACGCGCTCGCCGCTCATCCTGCCAGGCAATTCCGAACCCAAGATACGCGGCTCAGACTAAGATGGAATTCAAGCGGACGCGAGTGCGAGGTTGAACGGGGATCGAGGCCGAAGTGAATGACTGCTTGCCACCCACCCCGGCCGTTCAACCGGGTGATCGCGAATGACCGCAGAGGGGGCCCGACCGGTAGTTCCCGTCCTCAGAACCGATGGTCGGCTACCGGTTCAGTAAGCCGACCTCGGCTCGAGCGCCCGGCCGCGGATCAGATGCGCCGTAAGGGGGAGTTAGCGCCAGCCGGCAGCATCACACTCAATAATCACCGATCCCCCGTTATCAGGGCGCACCACTTGTACGCCGTTTGTCCGATACTACCCGGCCTTCTTTGAGGACCAGCTGCAGGCGGCGCACATTGGTGATGTCCTCAAGCGGGTTGGCGCCGACCACGATCAGGTCGGCGAGCTTGCCCACTTCCACCGTGCCGAGGTGATCGCCAACGCCGCATATGGCGGCGCCGTTGCGTGTGGCGGCGACGAGAGTCTGCCACGGCGTCGCGCCGTCGCGCACCCACAATCCCATTTCCAGCAGGCCTGCATCTTTGAGAGGCCGGATGTCGGACCCCAATGCCATTCGCACCCCGGCGTCGAGCGCCTTTCGGAACCAGGTGGCATGGACGTCCGAAGCTGCCTCGGCGCGGCAGCACAGCGCCCGCGAAAGCCCGCGCTGTGCAACCCAGTCGGTCTCGAACGAGTTGGTGGCCTGGCTTTCGGTGAGATGGCTGATGGCGAGGGTTGGCACGTACCAGGTGTCGTGCTCGAGCAGAAGCTCAATGCATTCGTCATCCATGATGTAGCCGTGCTCGACGCTGTGCGCGCCGAGCCGGACCGCATTCTTCACCGCTTCCGGATTGGTGGCGTGCGCCATCACCTTGAAGCCGCGCTTCCGGCAGATCTCGAAGGCGGCGCGGAGTTCGTCGTCGAGCAGGAATGAATGGGTGTGGAGGTCCCAGGCCGGCCCCATGATGCCGCCCGAGAGATTGAGCTTGATGTGGTCGACGCCGTTTTTGATCTGCTCGCGAATGGCTTTTACCCAACCATAGGGACCGTCGACCTCCAGAGCGTGCCCCGAGGTCAGGAAATGTCCGCCCGTGGTGGTGAGGAAATGGCCGCTAGCGAACAGCCGAGGGCCGACATGCTGTCCGGAGTCGAAGGCGCGCTTCCAAGCGACGTCCATGAAGTGGTGGGCCCCGGCACAGCGCATTCCGGTAATGCCGGATTCGGTCAGCGCGGCTGCAAGCCTGTGGCCGAACAGGGTCACCTGATCGGCGAGCGGCATCTCATGAGGCAACAGATAGTCCGGATGGATGTGCACGTCCCAAAGACCGGGCATCAGATACGCGCCGTTGAGATTAACCGTTTGCGCGTCGCCGATGCTGCCCACCTCGCCGCTTGGCAGTATGGCGCGGATGCGCCCTTCCTCGATCAACACAGCCGTATCCAGCCGCACCTTGGGCTCGACACAGTCGATCAGGTGCGCGTGAGAGAGGATTGTCTTCATGACGAACTGCTCAGGCTGAAATTGGAGTTATTGGTCCGGCGTCGCCACCGAAGCGCAGATCGACCTTGTAGACAAGTCCGGCCTGCTTGGTTGTCTGAGTAACCCGCGAGCGGTCCCAACGGCTATCTCAGTCAACTCAACTCCCGGAGCGGGCATGCTTAACAGGCAGCCGCATAGGCAATAGGCTTTGCGTACACGCCATTCGCATCATTCGGACTGTCTGGATCAGGTTGCGGTCCAACGCACCGCGCCAATCCTCATCAGTGCTATCGGCAATGCGCGCGCCGCCACCGCCGGCGCCGACATTGTTGACCAGAATGTCGATGCCGCCATAAGCCGCCACCGCGGCGTCGACCAGCTCCGCAGCATCTTCGGGCTTCGCGACATCCGCCACGTGAGCGGCGACCTCCGCGCCTGTTGCGCGCAGTTTATTCGCCGCGTCCGCCAGCGGCTCCGCAGAGCGCGCCGACAGCATCAGCCGGCAGCCCTCAGCGGCAAACGCCTTGGCGGTTGCTAGGCCGATCCCGCGGCTCGAACCGGTGACGAGTGCAACTTTGCCGGCGAGTTTCAAGTCCATGCTGCTCTCCGCTATGCTGCAGCGTGCCCGTTGCGCTCGGCGATCCAGTCGGTCACCTGGTCGTAGTAGTTGGCGAGGTAATATTCGGCAATGTCGTCGGCGGTCGTGTTCCACACGCCGTCATGACCGAGGATGTATTTGAGCGCCGCGTCGAGATGCTTCGCCGCATTCGGACGCCCGATATTGTGAGGGTGGAGCGACAGGCACATGACGCGGCCGCTCTCGGCGCCCTCGCGATAGAGCGTGTCGAACTGGTCCTTGATCATCTGCTCGAAGTAATCGGCCTCGCGGTTCCACGCGAGCACGCCCGCGTCGTTTGTCTGGCCGGTGTAGGGGACGTAGATGAATTTCTGGCCGCCCCGCACGTCGATCGGCCACGGCTGGTCATCGATGATCCATGACGTGTGGTAGAGGCAGCCGGCTTCGGCCATGAGGTCGTCCGTCCGCACCGTGTAGCCGGCGCCGCCGCCAAGTCGGCCCTTCACGCGCTTGCCCGTCATCTCCTGCACATGCGCGATGAAATCCTCCCAATAGGCGCGTTCCTGCTCTTCCGTCAGGTCATAGATCGGCCGGCTGTTGTAGAGGCCGTGCGCCATGTAATCCCAGTCGGCGGCGAGCATCGCGTCCCTGATCTCGGGGAAATGATCGAGGAGTTCGAGATTGAGGCAACAACAAGCTCGCACCTCGTGCTTGTTGAGTACATCGAGCATCCGCCAAAAGCCGACACGGTTGCCGTAATCCATGCGCGAATAATGCGGTATATCGGGTTGCCTCGGCCGGTTCTCCGGCAGGTATTCGAAGAACTCCATGTTCGGCGCGACCCAGAACGCGACACGGGCGTTGTTCGGCCATTTAATGACCGGCCGGTCGGTGATTGGCGCATAGGCAAACCGGCCCGGAGCAAGCGGCGCGACTTTCTGCGGTGTGGGTGCCGAAACCGGCGCTGACTTCGTCGGCTTCGGTAGTGATGCGCCCGACTGTGTCGCGAACCACTCGACGATTTCGCTCCCGGTCACCTTCCAGACCCCAGCGTGGGCGCAGATATGGCCGAGCACCTCGTCGAGATGCCGGATGCGCCACGGTTGTCCGATGATCCACGGGTGCAGGTGGAGCACCATCACCCGGCCGGTCCTCGCGCCGTCGGCATAGAGCCCGTCGAACCACTCGCGCCAGAGCAGATTGGTCTCGTTAATCGTCCGCCGGCCGCGTAGATGGATGTAGTTGTCGTCGAGATAGGCATTGACGCCGAGCGAATAGAGCTCGCCCGTCCTTGGCGTCATACGGTAAGGCTGCTCGTCGTTGCCCCAGTCGCAGACATAGCGGATACCTTCCTCCGCTAGCAGGTTCGGCGTCCTCTGCGTCTCTTGGAAATCGGGGCCCGACCAGCCGACCGGCCGCGTCCCAGTTGCCCGTTCAACGGCTTCGATCGAGGCGCGGATATAAGCGCGCTCCTCATTCTCGGACATGCCGGTATGGATCAAGCGTCGGCGCGACAGTCCGTGCGCGATGAACTCGGCGCCGCGCTTTTTCCCCTCCGCGACGAGGGTCGGGTAGTGATCTGCGGTCGCCTTATCGAGAGCCAGAGTTGGCGTAATGCCGTATTTGTCGAGTAGCGCCAGGATCCGGAAGACGCCCACCCGGTTGCCGTATTCGTGGTTGCCCCAGCCGCCGATGTCGGGGAATTGCGGCTGGTTCCCCGTCCACAAACCCTCGGGGCCGCCCATTGGACTGACCGCCAGCGGCGTGCCGATGGGCGCCTCCCAATCCCAATGCTCGAGGTTGACGATGACCGCCAATGCAACGCGGGCGTTGTCCGGCCAGCGCAAAACGGGTCGAGTGACGATCGGCGACCAGGGATAGAAATCCTGGTCCATGCCGTGAGCGCGGCGTGCCGGCATACGCTCCTCCCTCGGAATTGAAGCTATCGGCCGCCTCGCAGCTGCGACCAGGCATCGTCCCCGACGATATTGGACTTTCCCGCGATCTTGAAGCCGACCGTGGCTAAGGCTCTAATCGGACGCTCACGGGAGCCATCCAGAGAAACACCATGGATTGTTGCGGCCACGTCCACAGTGTCGGCCACCATCATCAAGGGATGTGGGGCCACGCATTGGCCTCGATCGCGGCGATGCTCGCCGGCGAAACCCGCCCGCGCGGCTCGACGAAAGCCGCCAAAACGGCCGAAGAGGCGGCCGAAGCGGTGGCGCTCTTGCGGCGGTCGATCTCCGTCGACGTCCACACGCATGGCGGCAAGACCGAGATTTCATCCAAGGCGCCGCCCAGCGGCGATCTTTCAGAGCATATGCGCGAGGGGTCGCTGGCTGTGGCCTGCCTCGCCGACGTGCCGGACGGCCCAATCCTCGGCCGGCATGCTGCGGGTACGCTGTCGGCGCTGCGCACTCCGATGCCCGGCGAGCTCTACCGCCATCACCTCGAACGCCTGGCCTGGATGGGCAGGCGTTGGGACCGCATTGACTTTGTCCGTTGTCGACTCTTCCTCCCGGACGCTAAGGCCAGGCAACGGGAACAGCCGATCACAAAGGCCCTGGCCGAAATCCTCACCCATGAACGAGATGCGAGAGGATCAAAACGGGTGGATTTTTCCGGCGCGCCGAGCCGGTAAAAGCGAAACCTATGACCGCATGACAAAGCCGTTCAGGGCGGCCGTAATCGCGGCTGGATTAGACCCCGCGGTGTTTACACCGCATGTCTTGCGCCATACCGCGATCACCCGGCTTGTAGAAGCCGGGGTTGATCTCGCAACGATCCAGCGGATTAGCGGGCACAAGACGCTCGCCATGGTACTCCGCTATACCCACGTCCACGGCAACCATATCGACAAGGCCATCGCCGCCTTGGAACGTCCTGCGAACCGCGTTGCACCAAAATTGCACCACCCGCGACCCGGCAGGCTTGGAGTGGCTTCATAACCTATTGAAAAAATGGTGCCCAGGGGCGGAGTGCCCAGGGGCGGAGTCGAACCACCGACACACGGATTTTCAGTCCGTTGCTCTACCAACTGAGCTACCTGGGCGCAGCAGCGAGGCGCTTTAATAGAGGAACCGGCTTTCGCCTGTCCAGCGGGTTTGCGGCCGTTTGCGTCCGCCGCCCCGATCGCATCTCCCCCAATATAAGCCGAAGTGGCAATTCTATCCGGGTTTGTCAAGATCGTGATTGCGAACTTCTCAAAGAGCCTAACCGACGCTGCCGTCCGGGGCGCGGCGCAACACCGCTCCCGGTGTCGCGCCGGTGTGAATGGCGTTGTCGACCACAAGGACACCATTAACGACAACCGTTGTCCGTGCGCCGGAGGGATAGCGATGCGGGTCCGCATAGGTCGCGAGATCGCGAAAATCGGCAGAATCGAAGATCGCGACATCGGCGCGCCAGCCTTCGCGTAGGAGGCCGCGATCCTTGAGCTTCAGCGCCTTGGCGGTGGCGCCAGTCATTTTGTGCACCGCAGCCTCCAACGGCAGCAGCTGCTCGTCGCCGACATAGCGCGAGACGATGCGCGGGAAGGTGCCGTAGAAGCGTGGGTGAGGCATTCCCTGGCTGACCGTGCCGTAGGTCGCGACGCAATTGCCGTCGGAACCGACGAGCGCGGTGCGGTCCTGCACGATCGTGCGGATGTCGTCCTCGCTGATCGAGGTAATAAGCACGCGCGTCGCCCCGTTATCGGCGATCAGGTGGTCGCAGAGCTGGTCGATCGGGTCCTTGCCCTCCGCCGCCGCGAGCTCGGCAACGGTCTTGCCCGCGGTCTCGGGGCGGTTGGGCGAGATCGAGATCTGCACGCAGCCCCAATCCGGGATGCGGCCCCAATTGTTGAGCCCGCTTGCAGCGATTTCTTGGGCGATGCGGGCTCGCTGCTGCGTCTCGGCCAGTCGGGCCAGCATCGCCGCGTTGCCGCCGACCTGCACCCACGGCGGCAGCAGGTTCTTCAACGGGTTGGCGCCGGCGGCATAGGGATAGGCGTCGCAATCGATGTCGAGCCCCTCCTCTCGCGCCTGCGCCAACATGTCCAGCACCGTCGCCGCTTTGCCCCAATTATTCACGCCGGAGCATTTCATGTGGACGATCTCGACATGGATTTTGTGCGCGCGGGCGACCGCGATCGCCTCCTCGACGCTCTCCAGCACGCCGTCCAACTCGTCGCGGATATGGGTGAAGTAGCCGGCCTTGTGGCGCTCGACGATCTCGCAGAGGCGCATCAACTCGTCGGGCGCCGCAAAACTGCCCGGCGGCGTGAAAAGCCCGGAGGAAAACCCGAGCGCGCCGGCCTTCAGCCCTTCGTTGAGCAGATCGGCCATCACCTGGAACTCGGTCGCGGTCGGCGCGCGGTCTTCGAGCCCCATCGCCATCAGCCGCAGCGTGTTGTGGCCGACCAGCATCCCGACATTAACCGAGGCGGCTGGGAACGTGTCGAGATAATCGGGGAAGCTCACCTCGCGGAACGGCAGCCACGGCGCGCCGCCCGAGAGGTAATCAGCGAGCAGCTGCGTCTTCCCCGGCAGCACTGGCGCGCAGGAAAACCCGCAATGGCCGATAATCTCGGTGGTGACGCCCTGGCGCACCTTGCTTTCGGCCTTGGGGTTGATCGGCAGCACGAAATCGGAATGCGTCTTGATGTCGATAAAGCCAGGGGTCACCGCGAGCCCGCCGGCATCGACGATCTTCTTTGCATCCGCGGGCAGATCGGGTGCGATACGGGCGATGCGGCCGGCTTCGATCGCGACATCGGCGCGTTTACCTTCCTCGCCGCTGCCGTCGATCACATTGGCGCCGCGGATCAGGATGTCCCAGGCCATCGCGCCTTTCTCCTACCAAACGCTTCCCGGCGAAACCGGGGTTGGTTGCCCCGAATCGATAGACGATGCTAGACCGGCCCGGAACGATTGGGAAAGCCGCAGGATGAAGCTGTTCTACGCATCGGGGTCGCCGTATGCCCGCATCGCCCGCGTCGTGGTGCGCGAGGTGGCGCTCGGCGATAAGGTCGAGGAAGCCGAGGTGACGCTGCGCGATCCGCACTCTGCGCTGTTGCTTTACAACCCCGGTGGCAAGGTGCCGGCGCTGCAGCTCGACAACGGCACGGTCATCAACGAGAGCCTGTTGGTGTTGACCTATCTCGATACCCGGCATGGCGGCCGCAAACTGTTGCCGATGGACGGCTCGGACGGCTGGCGGACGCTGTCGGAACTGGGGCGCGCCTATGCGTTTCTCGACGCGGTGACGGTGTGGAACCGCGAGCTGCGCTTCGGTCAGAGCGCGCCCGGCGTCATCGCGCTCGAACGCGAGCGGGCCGACCGCGCCGCCGACGCGCTCGAAGCCGAGACCGCCAGCGGTGGTTATTCCGGGCCGCTCAACGCCAGCCAGATCGTGCTCGCCGCGGCGCTGGAGAATTTCGCGCGGCGCCACAAGGTGTGGGATTGGCGCGCCGGCCGGCCACGCCTCGCCGCCTTTCTTGACCAGATCGCCGTGCGCCCGTCCTTCACCGCGACCGTGCAGCCCGAGTTAAACCTCTAATTAACCAATCTTCTCATACGCTCCCAGGTCGAATGATGGGAGCGCGTGCGATGACCCGGACCAAATGGATGCGGCTTGCCGTCAAGGATCCCGCCGACATCCTGCGCTGGGCCGGAGCGCAGAACACGCGGCAGCTCGACGAATTCCGCCATCGAATGATCCACGGCCGCGAGTTCGTGTCGTTCCGCATGGTGCCGCGCTACCGGGTCGAGATCGGCACCAGCGACATCGTCGTCGTCGCGCACGTCGCGGCCACCGCGCGCCACCGTATGATCGCCGCCATCGGCGGATTGGCGTGGCGAACTGCTCGCCTGATCACCGGCGCAATCGCCGCGCTGCGGCCACAGGTAACGCCGCCGCGCAGCGCCGAGCTCTATGCCTTCGCCCCAGCGCGGCTGCCGACGCGTTCCGTCCGCTAGCTGCCGCCCTTTAAATCGCCTGCCGGCGCCTGACCCGGAGTCTGCGAACAGGACGAGGCATTCGCGTGAATGTTCCTCGAATTAACCTAGAATTTTATAGGAATGCCCCGCATTCGGTGATGAATTGCCCTGGGACACGCCGGAGCTCATGGGGACTGTCGAATGTTGCAAGCCTTTTTTATGCAGCGCGCCCTGTCGCTGGTCTGTGCGTTACTGGGCGGCTTCGGCGTGTTCTGCGTCATCTACAGCTTCTCGGAGCCGCAAGTCGCGGCGCAGGCGCTGATCCTGTTGGGCGCGGCGCTCGCCGTCAGCTACTTCGCCGAAAAGCGCTAGGAATTCACCCCTACTGCGCGGGAGCCGCTACGGCCTCCGGCTCGCGACGGCGCCGACCGGCGCCGATGAACAGCACCATGAACGCGGCGACGACGCACAGCAGCCCCGACACCATGAAAGCCTGCAGATAGCTGCCGTATTCGATCCGTAAGAGCCCGCCGAGATAGGCCGCGCTGGCGCCGCCAACCTGATGGATCACACTGATCCACGCCACCATGATGCCGGTGCGCTTGGCGCCGACCGTCCCGCTTAGGAGCCGCACCGTGGGCGGCACGCTGGCGATCCAGTCGAGCCCATAGAAAATGCTGAACAGGGTCAGCCCGTAGAACGACATGCCGAAGGCGAACGGCAGGTACATCAGCGACAGGCCGCGCAGCCCGTAATACCAGAACAAGAGATAACGGTTGTCCCAGCGGTCGCTGAGCCAGCCCGACAGCGTGCCGCCGATAAAGCTGAAGACGCCCGCGGCCGCGAGCAGCCCCGCCCCCGCCACTTCGCTCAGCCCATGGTCGACGCAGGCGGCGATCAGATGCGTGCCGATGAGGCCGTTGGTCGATGCGCCGCAGATGAAATAGCCGCCGGAGATCAGCCAGAAATCGCGCAGCCGCGCCCCTTCGCCGAGCGCGCGGAAAGCGACCGCGACGGGATTACCCTGCGGCGGCGTTACCGGCTGCGGCCCGCGCGGGTCGCCATAGGCGCCAAGCCCCATATCTTCCGGCCGGTCGCGCATCGCCAGTGCGAGAAGCGGCAGCAGGCAGAGAACCGCCGCGGCGAGGACGAGCGACATCGTCCGCCAGCCGGCCACGGTCACGATATCCGCCAGCACCGGCAGGAAGACCAGCTGACCCGCGGCCGTGGCCGCGGTCAGGATGCCGACCACCAGGCCTTGCCGGGCGACGAACCAGCGCGCCGAGAGATAGGCGGCGAGATAGGGCCCGATCGCGCCACAGCACAGCCCGTTGATGACGCCCCACAGCGCGATCAGCTCCCAGACATTGTGTATCAGCGGCGAAACCGCGACCGCCAGGGCGATCGCCGCCACTGCGGCGCACATGACCCGGCGCACGCCGAAGCGGTCCATGATCGCCGCGGCAAACGGGCCGATCGCGCCGTAAAGCAACAGGTTGATACCGACCGCGAGCGAGATCGTCGCGCGCGACCAGTGGAATTCGTTTTCGAGCGGCACGATCAGCACGCCCGGTGTAGCGCGCACCCCGGCGATCACCAGGATCACGACAAAAGCGAGCCAGACGATGACCCAGCCGTAATGCGTACGGCCCAGCAGGCGCGTCACGGCGGCGTTCATGCGCCCAAGCTCATGTGCCCAAACTCATTCGAGCGCTTCCGTCCCGGCGATCTCGATGCCGAAGCCGGCCAGCCCGACATAGGTGCGCGCCCGCGTTGCCAACAGGCGAATCGAGCTGATCCCGAGATCACGCAAAATCTGCGCGCCAAGCCCGACCTCGCGCCACTGTTTGCTGCGCTCGATCTCCGACGCCGTCCCCTCGCCCACCGGCCGCGTCGGCACGCCGGAGACGCCGGCCCGCAGATAGACGAGGACGCCGCGCCCTTCCGCCTTGAAACGCTCGACCGAGGCGCGGATCGGCTTGGCGCCGCCGAACACGTCCTCGACGACATTGGCGCGGTGCAGCCGGGTCGGCACGTTCCGCCCGTCGCCAAGATTGCCGTAGACGAAGGCATAGTGATGCACCTCGTCGAACGGCGTCACGTAGACATAGCCCGTGTAGTCGCCGAGCTCGGACGACACCTTGAACTCGGTGACGCGGGTCACGAGCTTCTCGCGCGCCTGGCGATAGGCAATCAGGTCGGCGACCGCGATGCGTTTCAAGCCGTGATGTGTGGCGAAAGCCGCGACTTCCTTGCCGCGCATCACCGTGCCGTCGTCATTGACCAGCTCGCAGATCGCCGCGACCGGCTCGAGCTCGGCGAGCTTGCACAGATCGATCGCCGCCTCGGTATGGCCCGAGCGCATCAGCACGCCGCCATCCTTGGCGATCAGCGGAAAGATGTGGCCCGGCCGCACGAAATCGGCGCGGCCCGTATTGTTGTTGGCGAGCGCGCGCACGGTGAGCGCGCGCTCCTCGGCCGAAATGCCGGTCGTGGTGCCGTGCCGGTAATCGACCGAGACGGTGAACGCGGTACCGTGGATCGCGTCGTTCTCGGCGACCATCGGCTGTAGGGCGAGACGTTTGGCCACCTCGCTGGTCAGCGGCGCGCAGACGATGCCGCACGTGTTGCGGATGATGAACGCCATCTTCTCCGGCGTCACATGCGACGCGGCAACGATGAGGTCGCCCTCGTTCTCGCGGTCGTTGTCGTCGGTGACGACGACAATCTCGCCGCGGCCGAACGCCTCGATCGCCTCGCGTACGCTTGCCAATCCGGTTTCCGTCACGTGCCGTGCCTACCCGCCTCGATCCCGTTTGCCGCGAGGAAATGTGGGTTGCCTTCGCCCAGCTTTCCAATCGTCAGCCGCCACAATATCGCGCGGGCCGCCGTCTCGCGCGACGCGGAAGTTTCGAAGGCTCCGTTGCGTAGATCGGCGGCGAGGCGACGGAGCTGCTGCTGCCCCTCCTCCGCCTCCCGGCTACGTCCGTCGGCACCCTCTCCCCGCGCGCGGGGAGAGGCTAAAGAAGACCCCCATCGCCCGGCTTGCAGGGAGAGTGAGGGACCCATCGCCCCAGCGATGGGAGGGTGAGGGGCAGAAGCGGCGTAAAACTCCGCCAATTCCTCCGCGATCGCCGCCTGCCATCCCTCCTCCGCCGCCTCGCGCGCGGCGATCGCCATCACGGTGGCGATCAGATGCGCGTCGCGCGCGCGTTCCGGCGGCAGCAGCAGCGCGAGCTCGTCGAGCAGCAGCTCGCGGGCGAGCATCAGAAGGTCGCGGCTGGTCGGCAGGTCGCCGACCCTCACCCCCTCTCTGCCTCCGCCATCCAAGGGGAGGAGAGTTCTGACACGGCCCCCCTCCCCCTGGACCGGGGAGGGTCGGGGTGGGAGTGGCCGCCCGCCGCTGTGCCGCGCCTTCGCCATCCAGCAACATGAGCAATTCAAGCTCGCATTCGGTGGCGCGGCGGCCGGTGATCGCGGTCGAGAGATTGCGCGCGCCGCCGAGGAGAAATCGGTCGCTCTGCTGCAAGGCGATGATCGCCCAGCGGATATTGGCGTAAACCTCCCAGAACTTGACGCGCTCGGGGTCGAGCCGGCGGCCGCTTTCCGCCTCGTAGCCGCGATAGAACGGCGCGCGGTCGGCGATGCCGCCCGCCTCGCGGTCGAGCCGGCCGAACCGCCAGCCCTTGCAGCACAGCCAGCCGATATCCTCGTCGGGGTCGCCCCAGCCGGCGAACTCCCAGTCGAGGATCGCGGTGAGCTGCGTGCCCTGGAGCATATAGTTGCCGGTGCGGAAATCGCGGTGGCACAACACCGGCGGCAGCGGCGCCGGCAAATGTGTCTCGGCCCAGCGCAGCGCCCATTCGAGCACCGGTCGCGGGTTCGGGTGGCGGTCAAGATACGCGCGAAACACGGCGAACGCCGCGCGTGGACCATCATAGGGCGGCAGAAACGCGAGATCGGCGCGCGAAGGGCGGATGGTCTGAATGCGGGCGAGTTCGCGCCCTAAGCGCTCGGCGAGCGCCGGACGCGCCGGCTCCAGCGCCGGGTCGAGCGTGATCGGCCGGCCGACCGCGCGGCCGGCGACTCCGCGCATCACGAAAAACGGCTTGCCGATGACGGCCGGGTCATCGCAGGCGAAGAGCGGCTCCGGCACCGTGACCCCAGCGGAGAAGGCGGCTTTCAGGACGTGAAATTCCTCGACCCGGCCGATGCTCGACGGCACCCCGGTCGCGGCGTCGCAGCGCAGCACCAGACGTTGCGCTCCCGACAGCCGGCCGCCATCGAACTCGGCGTCGATCGCCCAGTTCTCCTGGATTGCGCCGCCGGCGAGCAATGCGATACGGCCGATCTCGACCCTTTCGGCCTCGGTCGCCGCAGCGAGGTAATGCGCCAGCGCGTGCTGACGATCAGCCAGCCCGGAACCGAATTTCGCCATCAGATCGCGGCGACGCCGTGGCCGCCATCGACCGCGAGACAGGCGCCGGTCATGTAGGCGCTGGCGGGCGAGCACAGGAAGAGCAGCGCGCCGCTCAGATCCTCGACCTGGCCGACGCGCTTCATCGGCACCCGCGCCGCCAGCTTCAGCCCGGCCTCGCTCATCAGGAAATCGCGGTTGAAGTCGGTCACGACATAGCCCGGCGCGATCGCGTTGACGCGGATGTCGTAGCGCGCCAATTCCATCGCCATCGCGCCGTTGAGGTGCAGCAGGCCGGCCTTCGCCGCGAGGTAGGACGGCACGCGCGCGATCGTCCGCGTACTCAGCACCGAGGCGATGTTGATGATGGAGCCGGGCCGCTTCTTGTCGACGAGATGGTGCGCGAACTCGCGCGCCATCAGCCACGCGCCCTTGAGGTTGGTGTCGACGACGTGGTCCCAGTCTTCCTCGGTGTGTTCGAAAAACGGCTTGGAGACCACGACCCCGGCATTGTTGACCAACACCGATAGCGGGCCCAGCCCGGTTTCGGCCGCGTCGAGCGCGCGGACGATGCTCTTCCGGTCGGTGACGTCGAGCGCCACCGGCAGGCACGCCCCGCCGCGCTCGCGGATCGCAGCACAGGCGGCTTCGAGCCGGTCGCCGCGCCGCGCCGCCAGCGCCACCTTGGCGCCGGCGAGCGCCAGCACCTCGGCCAGATACAGCCCGATCCCGCTCGACGCGCCGGTGACGAGCGCGACCTGGCCGGCGACGGAGAAGCTGGGGAGCTCAGTCATACCCTCACCCTCCCATCGCTACGCGACGGGCCCCTCCCTCTCCCGCAAGCGGGAGAGGGGTTAAATTCCGAATTCCCTCACCCGCAATGCGGGAGAGGGTGGCTCCGGGCGCAGCCCGGAGACGGGTGAGAGTCACGCCAGCACCTCCTTCGCCCACTCGCGCAGCGCGTATTTCTGGATTTTGCCGGTCGAGGTCTTAGGCAGCGGGCCGAACACCACGGTCCGCGGCACCTTGAAATGCGCGAGGTTGGCGCGACAAAACGCGATGATCTCGGCCGCCGACACCGCTTCGGCGTCGGGCTTCAGGGTCACGAACGCGCAGGGCGTCTCGCCCCATTTGTCGTCGGGCCTGGCGACGACTGCGGCTTCCATGATCTGCGGATGGCGGTAAAGCACTTCCTCGACCTCGATCGACGAGATGTTCTCACCGCCCGAGATGATGATGTCCTTGGAGCGGTCCTTGACCTCGATATAGCCGTCCGGGTGCATCACCGCGAGGTCACCGGTGTGGAACCAGCCGCCGGCAAAGGCTTCGTCGGTGGCGCTGGGATTAGTCAGATAGCCCTTCATCAGCGTGTTGCTGCGCACCACCACCTCGCCGATCGTCTCGCCGTCGGCCGGGACGTCCTGCATCGTCGCCGGATCGACGACGCGCTGGCGGTCGAGGGTGATGGTCTGCACGCCCTGCCGCGCCATCTTGCCGGCGCGCTCGGCGAGCGGCAGCCCGTCCCATTCGTCCTGCCAGGCGCAGATCGTCGTCGGGCCGTAGCTTTCGGTGAGGCCGTAGAGGTGCGTCACGCGGAACCCCATGCGTTCCATCGCCTCGATCACCGGCGAGGGCGGCGCCGCGCCGCCGGTCGAGGCTTCGACGACATGATCGAAGCGCCGCTTCACGCTGTCGGGCGCGTGCACCAGCATGTTGAGCACGATCGGCGCGCCCGAGAGATGCGTCACCTTGTGCTCGGCGATCGCCGCGAAGATCAGCGCCGGATCGACGCGCCGGAGGCACACATGCGTGCCGGCGACCGCGGTCACCCCCCAGGTATAGGTCCAGCCGTTGCAGTGGAACATCGGCAACGTCCACAGATAGACCGAGTGCGGCCCCAGCCCGAACAGGATCGCGTTACCCATCGCGTTGAGGAACGCGCCGCGATGGTGATAAACGACGCCTTTCGGGTTGCCGGTGGTGCCCGAGGTGTAGTTGAGCGCGATCGGCGCCCATTCGTCCTGCGGCGGCGACCACGCAAAACCGGGATCGCCCCCGCTGAGGAAATCCTCGTATTCTATCTCAGCGAATTGCATGGGTCCGGGTCCATCGGCGATCTCGACGACTGGGATTTTTCGGCCGAGCCGCGCCAGCACATCCTTGACGACCGGCGCGAACTCGCGGTCGGCGATGAACAGCTTTGCCTGGCCGTGATCGAGGATGAAGGCGATCGCCGCGGCGTCGAGCCGGTAGTTGAGCGCGTTGAGCACCGCGCCCGCCATCGGCACCGCGTAATGCGCCTCCAGCATCGCCGGGACATTAGGCGCCAGCACCGCGACCGTGTCTCCGGCGCCGAGCCCCCGTCGCGCCAGGGCCGACGCAAAACGCCGGCAGCGGTCGCCGAATTCGCGCCAGGTGAGGCGGCGATCATTGTCGATGACGGCGAGCTTGTCGGGATACACCGCCGCCGTCCGGGCGAGAAAGCTGAGCGGGGTCAGCGCCGCGAAATTCGCGGGGTTTGGCGCAAGATGCGGGGCGTCGTAGATCGGCTCGGCCATGGCGACGATCTTATCACGCAGAAAGATCGATCCAGAACGACAGCTTGGCGATGCCCTCGGGGGGTTGGTACCACCGTTCGAGCACGCCGCCATTGGCGACGATCACCTTGCGCGACGGCTCGTTGTCCTCGTCGCAGGTGACTTGCAGCCGCGTCAGGCCGCACTCGCGCGCTATCGGCAGCATCAGACGCAGCGCCTCGGTCGCGTAGCCGCGCCGGCGCTTCCATGGCACAACGGCATAGCCGATATGCCCGCTGACATGCGGCGGCAGCGCGTCGGTGCCACGCTGATAGCGCAGGTTGATGCTGCCGCAGAACTCGCAGTCGTCGAGCCACAACACCCGGTTCGGCAGCTTCGGCACCACCTCGCCATCGGCCCGCGTGATCGTGCCGTCCTGGCGAGTCAGCTCATGGATCAGCACCACCGGATCGCGACGGTAGATCGCGAGCTGCTCGCCGGAAACATCGCGCGTCGTGTCAGGCGACCACCCTGCTTCGAGCGCCGCGACATATCCGGCAATCTTGTCGAGGCTCGGCGCTACGAGGCGGAGCTTTTCCATGGCAAGCTCACTCTAGCACCACCCCGGCGCAGGCCGGGACCCATGCTTCAACCATTCGAAAACCGGATCAATGGGCGCCGGCTTTCGCCGGATGGCGCTTAAATCATATCTCCATCAGCGCCGCGACCCGCTCGCGGTGCCAGGTCGCGTCGCCGAAGGCGACCTCGCTCGCCTTGGCGCGCTTCATGTAAAGATGGAGGTCGTGCTCCCAGGTCATGCCGATCCCGCCATGCAGCTGGATGCCGGCGTTCGACACTTTGCGGCTCGCGTCCGAGGCATAGGCCTTGGCCATCGACACCGCCATTGCCGCATCGGGTGCTTTCTCGTCGATCGCCCAGGCGGCGTAATAGGTCAATGACTTGGCGTTCTCGACCTCGACCAGCATGTCGGCGCATTTGTGCTTGACCCCCTGGTAGCTCCCGATCGGCTTGCCGAAGGCCTCGCGCAATTTCGCGTATTCGACCGTTATCTCGAGGATGCGCTGCGCGCCGCCGCACATTTCGGCGGCCAGAGCCACCGAGGCGGCATCGTAGACCCGCGCAAGCGCCGGCCAGCCCTGGTGCAGCTCGCCGAGCAACGCGGTTTGCGGCACCGCGACATTGTCGAACCGCATCTCGCAGAGCTTGCGGGTCTCGTCGATCGACGGCATCGGCGCGATGGAGAGGCCGGCCGCGTCCTTCGACACGAGGAACAGGCTGATGCCGTCTTCCAGCGTGCTGCCGTCCCGCGTCCGGGCGGCGACGACGAGGATGTCGGCGAGGTGCGCGTCGGGCACGAAGAGCTTCGCGCCGGACAGCGAGAACCCGCCGCGCATCGGCTGCACGTTCATCATGATGCCCGACGCGTCCCAGCGTGCATTCGGCTCGATCGCCGCCAGCGTCGCCCTCAGCCGACCATCGGCGATTTGCGGAAGGTATACCGCGCGCTGCGCCGGCGAGCCCGCCTCGCGGATCGCCGCGCCGCCCAACAGCGCGGTGGCGAAATAGGGCCCCGGCATCACCGCGCGGCCCATCTCCTCCATCAGCACGACGAGATCGACGAGGCCGAGCCCGGCGCCACCATCCTCTTCGGCGAAATTGATGCCGAGCCAACCTTGCTCGGCAATCTGCGACCAGAACTCCGGGGTCGTGGCCTCCGGTGTCGCCATGCGCTCGCGCACGAACTTAGTGGTGCAGGCGGCGTCGAGGAATTTTCGCGCCGTGTCGCGCAGCATCTCTTGCTCTGCGCTAAAGCCGATATCCATCTATCCGACCCTCGGTGCGATTTGCTGGCGCTGCCGCCGCTGACCGCGACGCAATTGGGGCATGACAGGTTCCGGACAGCCGGAATGCAGTAGTACCTCGCCCGCAACATTATAATCGCGCGCGACGGTACGGCTGTCGTACAGCCCGCACGCCTCTCGCTGCACGACGAACATCCAGAGCGCCTTAGCCGCTGCGGTCACCAGCGCGCGCCGCACCTCCCGATCCGGCGTCGAGGCGCCAGGATCGAACTCCCGCAGCTTGGCGAGGGCCGCTTCCAGCACTCGCCCCATGCGGCCAAGCGCGGCGGCCTGCTCCTGGACGAGTTCGTACTCGAGAACCTCGAGTGGAGTACTTGAGCCGGGACCGCGCACTTCTCACCCCTTCGGCAGGCCGAGCACACGCTCGCCGATGATGTTGCGCTGGATTTCGCTGGTGCCGCCGGCGATCGCGTATTGTCGTGCGCCCATTACGCGATGCGCCCAGCGGCCGGCATCGGGCACCGCCTCGGTCGCGCCCTCGATTGTCGCGTAGGGGCCGAGCAGCGTCGACGAGGCGTCGGCGATGCGCTGCGCCAGCTCCGAGCCGAAGAGCTTGAGGATCGAGCCCTCCGGCCCCGGCGGCTCGCCGCGCAGCCGGCGCGTCACGCCGCGCAGCCGCGTCACTTTCAAGGCCTGTGCCTCGATCGCCAGCTGCGAGAGCATCTGGCGCACATGACTCTGGTTCCAGGCCGGCTCCTGGCGGGTCGGGAATTGCTTGGCGAGCTCGATAAGCCGGGCGATCTGCGCCGCGTGGTCGCGCCCGCCGGCCCCTCCGCGCTCGAACATCAAGGTCGTGATCGCGACCTTCCAGCCTTCGTTGATCTTGCCGACGACATTCTCCTTCGGCACGACCACGTCCTCGAAGAACACCTCGTTGAAATGCCGGTGGCCGTTCAACAGCACCAACGGCCGCACGGTGACGCCCGGCGTCTTCATGTCGACGAGCAGATAGGTGATGCCGTGGTGCTTGGGCGCATCGGGATCGGTGCGCACGAGCAGGAAGCACCAATCGGCCCAGTGCGCCCCCGACGTCCACACCTTCTGGCCGTTGACGACGAAGTGGTCGCCTTTGTCGACCGCGCGGGTGCGCAGGCTGGCGAGGTCGCCACCGGCGCCCGGCTCCGAGAAGCCCTGGCACCAGCGCTCGTCGCCGGCCAGAATCGGCTGCAGATGGCGCTTTTTCTGCGCCTCAGTACCGAGCTGAATGAGGGTTGGGCCGAGCAGGTTGAGCGCGCTGTGGCCGGGCAGGATCGGCGCGTGCGCGCGGAAATACTCTTCGTCAAAAATCACCTGCTGGATGAAGCTGGCGCCGCGCCCGCCATATTCCTTGGGCCACGAGATGCCGACCCAGCCGGCTGCGTACATCTTCTTCTGCCAGGCGATGCGTTTTTCGAGCGTCTCGCGATCGGGCGCGACGCGGGAATCCGACGCATCCTCGACCTTGAGGTCGTCGGTCAGGTTGGCGTCGAGCCAGGCGCGAAATTCGCGGCGGAACGCGGCATGTTCCGGGGCGTCGGCGAAATCCATGACGTTCTCCCTGACCGTACGACCGGCCAGGTCGAGCTTACACGAGTTCAATCCGTGCGCGATGGCCTACGGCATTCGCCATGCGACGGTCACGCGTCAGAAGCGGCGCATTCAAGAATTCGGCAAGCGCGACATACATCGCATCGTACGCTGACAAGTTGTCTCGCAACTCCCAGACACGTGCCAAAAGAAAATTGTGCGGATGTCGGAACAGCCGGAGTCGGCCCACATCACCCAGCGCGTCACGACATCGCTCGACGGCAATTAACCCCGCCAACGCGCGACGGCGCAGCACATTGGCGATTTCGAGGTCCAGCAAATGCGGAACATGAATGGTATCGCCTTGGCGAAAAAGCCGCGTCGCCACTGCATCAGCCGCCGGCGTCTCTTCTAAAAGCAACTCTAAAAGCGCAGATGCATCGATGACGATCACCGGGAGTCACGGTCTTCGCGCACGGCATCTTCGGTCGAAAATGGGGTTACTGGCGGACGCGCTCTCACCTGCGCCAACCACTCTTTTAGGGTCGGCAATTCGGCCATGCGGTGTAGTTCTTCAAGAATATAATCGGAGAGCGACTTGCCCTCCTCGGCAGCCCGACCCTTTAAGATTCGATGCAGCTCTTCGGGCACATTGCGGAGTTGGATCATTTTGGACATGTGCAGCACATTAAAACATGTGCAGCACATGCACAAGTTCGAGCCTCAGAACTCCGCGTCGAGCTCAGGCATGTCTTCGGGTTCGGCCTTCGCGGCCTCGATCCACTCCTGCATCGTCGGCAAGCTCATGATGCGCTCGCAATACGCGTCCGCGTCAGCCGGCAACTCGACGCAATAGGTGCGGAAGCGCGTGCAGACCGGCGCGTACATCGCGTCGGCGATAGTCTCCTTCGCGCCGAAGAGGAACGGTCCGCCATAGCGCTCAAAGCACCCGCCCCAGATCTTCAAGATGCGGTCGATATCGGCCTGCGCCGCCGACCACACGACAAAGTCGGGTTTGGTGCTCTTGAGATTGACCGGGAGCGCCGCTCTCAGCGCCCCGAAGCCCGAATGCATCTCGCCGCAGATCGCCCGGCAATGTGCCCGCGCCGCATGGTCTTTGGGCAACAGCCCCGCTTCGGGGAACCTCTCGTGCAGATACTCGCCGATCGCCAGCGTGTCCCAGATCGTGACATCGCCGTGGTTCAGCGTCGGCACGAGGATCGACGACGATTGCAGCAACAGCTCGGCGCGCACCGACGGGTCGGCGGCCGATACGATCTGTTCCTCGAAATCGAGGCCGGCCCACTTCGCCATCAGCCAGCCGCGCAGGCACCACGACGAATAGTTCTTGCTGCTGATCGTGAGGACGGCTTTCGCCATGGCGGCAACCCTTGGAGAGCCTGCGGGTCAATCTAACAGGCTTTGGCGACCCGGCAAAACCCGGGCCAGCACTCGCCGGTTCCGCAACAAAAATGCAATGTCGCGCTGCACAAACCATCTCGCACCGCAGCGCAACCCGCATTATCTTAAGTGTCCTGGTCTGTTCGACGGCGCCGATAGCGGTTTCCCACGGCCTCACTCGAAGCCAAAGCGTTCGGAGCGGAAAGCGCGCGGTGCTGTATCAGCTTTATCAGAGTTATGCCGATGGTCTCGCCCCGCTGCAAAGCATGGCGGCGTCGTTCGGCGACATGTTCGTACGACCGTGGTTCGGGTTGCCGCAGACCGCGCTGCAGCGCGGTGTGATGGCGTCCTGCCAACTGTTCGCCGAGGGCCGGCTGCAACATCACCGCCCGCCATTCGGCATCGACAGCGTCCAGATCGGCAACAGCGCCGTGCCCGTCATCGAAGAAAAGGTGCGGGTCACGCCGTTCGCGACACTGCTGCATTTCAAGAAGGAGACACCGCAACCGCAGCCGCGCGTGCTTTTGGTGGCGCCGATGTCGGGACATTTCGCGACGCTCTTGCGCCATACGGTGCGCACGATGCTGCCGGAGCACGACATCTACATCACCGACTGGCACAACGCGCGCGACGTGCCGCTCTCCGCCGGCGATTTCGACTTCGACGACTTTATCGACCAAGTCATCCAGTGCCTGGAAGTGCTGGGCGAGGGTTCGCATATCGTCGCGGTATGCCAGCCGGTCGTCGCGGCGCTCGCCGCAGTGTCGCTGATGGCGCAGGACCGGCATCCGTGCCAGCCCCGCAGCATGACGCTGATGGCCGGGCCGATCGACACGCGGATCAAGCCGACCAAGGTCGACGATCTGGCGATGGAACACCCGATCGAGTGGTTCGAGGCCAATCTGATTCAGCGCGTCCCGGCGCAACACCCCGGCGCCTATCGCCAAGTCTATCCCGGCTTCTTGCAGATCGCAGCGTTCATGGCGATGAACCTCGAACGTCACATCCGCGCCTTTGCCCGCCAGTTCGAGAACATCATCGACGAGGACGAAAGAGGCGTCGCCGCGCACCGCGCCTTTTACGAGGAATATTTCGCGGTGATGGATTTGTCGGCGTCGTTCTACCTGCAGACCGTCAACCGCATCTTTCAGAAGCACGAGCTGGCCCGCGGCGTATTAGTGTCGCGCGGCCGCAAGATCGAGCCGGCGGCGATTCGGCGCACCGCGCTGCTCACCGTCGAAGGTGAAAAGGACGACATCTGCTCGATCGGCCAGACGCTGGCGGCGCAGGAGCTGTGCACGTCGATCCTGCCGATGCGCCGCAACCACCATCTGCAGAACGGTGTCGGCCATTACGGCGT
Organism: uncultured Alphaproteobacteria bacterium; assembly: GCA_963712835.1. Taxonomy (GTDB): domain Bacteria; phylum Pseudomonadota; class Alphaproteobacteria; order ATCC43930; family CGMCC-115725; genus DATARH01. Next base: position 22,471 of record CAVQJJ010000012.1, read on the forward strand.
GTTCAGCGGCCACCGCTGGGCCAACGAGGTCTACCCTCGGGTCCGCCATATGATTCAGGCGAACAGCTGACGCCGGTGCGTCCTTCGAGACGCGGGCGGCGCCCGCTCCTCAGGATGCGGAACGTTTGCGGCTGAAAGAAAAGCGCCTCATCCCGAGGTGCTTGGCGCAGCCAAGCCTCGAAGGACGCAACGGCGCTTCTCCATCACCAACCCACAGCGACCGAAGCACCGAGAAATAGGTCCCGGCCTTTGTCGGGATGGTTATAATAATTATCGCCTCGGGCCTTCGGCAAAGGACAGCACGATGCTCACCCGGCAACAGATCGATGCCTATCACCGCGACGGCTTCTCGTTCCCGCACCAGGCGCTGAGCGAGGCTGAACTCGCGGAATGCCGCGAGGGCCTGGCGCGCTTCGAGGCGTGGCTCGGCAAACCGGTGAACCACGGCGACTGGCGCTGGCGCTCGCAGGCCTACGCGTTCCTGCCCTGGCTCGACAAGCTCATCCGGCATCCACGCATTCTCGATGCCGTTGAAGATGTCGTCGGCCCCGACATCCTCGTCTTCACCACGACCTTCTTCATCAAGGACGCGCACAGCCCGACATTTGCCGCCTGGCACCAGGACGCGACCTATTTCGGCATCGAGCCGTACGAGCATGTCACCGCCTGGGTCGCGCTCAGCGACGCGACCCAGGAGGCGGGCTGCATGGAGGTGGTGCCGTCGCGCGGGCGCCCGCGGCAGCTGCGCCATGCCGCGCTCGGCCTGGAGCACAGCATCAACGGTGGCGGCCAGGAAATCGTCGACGAATTCGATCAGAGCGAGACGTCGATGATGGCGGTGCCGGCGGGCAGCTTTTCGCTGCACCATACGCTGTGCACGCACCGCTCGGCGCCCAACCGCGCCGATCATCGCCGCGTCGGCGTCGGCATCAGCTATATCCCGGCGCATTGCCGGATCACCAGTCCGGTCAGGATGCTGACCCCGCTGGTGCGCGGCCGGAACACCGGTGGCAATTTCGACATTCTGCCTCCGCCGAGCGAAGGCGAGTTCCACCCGGCGGCGCTGGCACGCCACCAGGACGCCTATCGCCGCTACCGCGACAACTACGCGTTCCAGATCGACGCGCATGACCGCGCCTTCGCCGGCACTGGTACTGCGCCGATCCCGCGCTCGACGCTCGACCCCAGCCGGCACCTGGTCGGCAAGGTCGCGAACTACGGCGGGTTCTAGCACACACGCCGCTCCCCGGCGAAAGCCGCGCCCACTTTCGCCGGGATGACGATGTGAGGGTAAACCCTCACATCGTCAATTCAGCCCGTAGAACCCCATCGCGCCGCCGGCCATCACTTGGTGCTTGGTCTCGGCCGACAGGCCCTCGAGCTGCTTCTGCACCATCGCCGGCGCGCCGGGGAAGAAGCCGTCCGGATGCGGATAGTCGGTCGCCCACATGATCTTATGCGGGCCGATATAGTCGGCGAGAACCTTGAGGCTGCCCTCGACCGGCTCGAAGGAGATCCAGCACTGGCGCTGGAACAGCTCGCTCGGCCGATGCTTGAGGCCCGAATCGTTGAAGCCTTGGTCGTCGAAATGGCGGTCCATCCGGTCGAGCCACGGCGCGATCCAACCGCCGCCGCTTTCGAGAAAGCCGACCCGCAGTTTCGGGTGCCGTTCGCAGACACCACCCCAGATCATGCTGAGGCAGGCGAGCATCATCTCCATCGTGTGGGTGATGATGTGCCGTGCGCCGCGTGTCGCGAACCGGTCGATGCCGACCTGCGGCATGCCGGCGCTGGCGCCCTCGTGGAAGCCGATCGAGAAATCGAGGTCTTCCGCCGCGCTCCAGAACGGCTCGTACACCGGATCGTGGATCAGCCGGTCATTGTACGGGTTGGGCCGCAGGAACCCACCCCTCATGCCCAATTCCTTGCGCGCGAAGGTCATTTCCTTGATTGCCTGGTCGACATCCTGCATCGGCAGCATCGCGACGCCGAACAGACGGTCAGGATACGGGCTGCAATAATCCGCGAGCCAGCGGTTGTAGGCCCGGCAAGTTGCAGCGGCAAGCTCGGGGTCGTGGATCGCGCCCGAGAACAGGCCGAGGCTCGGGTAAAGAAAGGCGGCGTCGATGCCGTCGGCATCCATGTCGGGGATGCGCGCGTGCGGGTCAAACCCGCCGGGCTTGCCGTCCTTGTAGGCCATCGTGTCGGCCTCGACGACGCCCTGCCGGGCGCCGACCCCGCCGATCCGGCCGATGCCGAGGTTCCCGTCGCCGACCCTGTGCTCCTCGACGATCAGCTGTTCCTTGCCGTTATTGCCCATGATGATACGCGGCGCCCGGTCGCGGAACGCCGGGTCCATGTAATTCTGCCACAGGTCGAGCGGCTCAAGAATATGGCCGTCCGCGTCGACGCAATTGTATTGGCGCGCCATAAAACCCTCCCAGCGATACGATCAGCTTGCCGCATCATAACGCGATCACGTGCGCGCGGAAGGGGATTGCCGCGTTGATATCGTCTCAATTTGGCGCTTTCCTGCCGGCTAACTGTTCTTAAATCACTGCTATGCAGGCTGGCAGGTTGAGGATTGTTGGATATGTCCGAGCCCGCCGATTCCCTGCAATGGCTGGAGCTGCTGAGTGAGCCGGCGGCCCTGATCGCGCCCGCGGACCACACCATCATCGCGGCGAATTCCGCCTTTGCCAATAACCTGAAACGCGATGCCGCCACACTATCCGGTGTCCGACTGGCGAGCCTCATCGCAGCGCGCCATGCGCAGCGCCTCGAGGCGCTGCTCGGCCTCGCCGGCGAGGCCGAGGGGGAAACCCTCCGGTTCGAGCGCGGCGACGCGCGCCCGGCGGATTTCGCCTGCCGGCTCGGACCGGCGCGGGCCAGCCAGCGACTGCTCCGACTGGGACCGGCGAGCCGGCGGCGCGCCACAACCAGCGGCCCGCAGCGCGAGGTCGGGGAACTGCGCCAGAAGCTCGCCTGGTTCCGCGAGGCGATCGACACGGTCGGCCATTCGGTCGTGATCTTCGACCGGCAGGGCCGGCTGGTGCTCTACAACAAGTACTACCCCGACGGGTATCGCGCCGGGGAGCGGACGCTTCCCGCCGATATTGTGCTCGAAGGCAAGACCTATCGCGAACTCATGGAACTGCGGGTTCGCTACAAGCTGCACAAGGAATTCGCCGACGAGCCGGAGCGTTTTATCGAAGACCGCGTGCGACGCTTCGAGGAAGGCAGCGACCTCGTCACTTACCTGGCCAACGGCAAGGTGGTGCGCTCGCAATACCGGCACCTCGGCGACGGCGTCCGCGTCTATATCAGCACCGACATCACCAAGCTGATGGAGACCGAGCAGAAACAGCTCGCGACAGAATTGGCCTACCGCACCAAGTCGGAATTCCTCGCCAATATGAGCCATGAGCTGCGCACGCCGTTGAACGCCATTCTCGGCTTCTCGCAGCTGATCCGCGACGCTCGAATGTGCCCGGTCGACACGCGCTATAAGGGCTATGCCGACGATATCCTCACCGCCGGCCAGCACCTGCTAAACCTCATCAACGACATCCTCGACCTGTCTAAGATCGAGGTCGGACGCATGGAGTTGCACGACGAAGTCGTCGATGTTGCCAAGCTGGTCAAGGATTGCTGCCGCATGGTGCGCGAGCGCGCGAGCGCGCGAGCGCCAACGGCCAGCAGCTTGAACAGGTCATCGCCCCGGATACGCCCTGTGTGATGGCCGACGAGCTGCGGCTGAGGCAGATCGTCCTCAATCTCTTGTCGAACGCGATTAAGTTCACTCCGGCAGGCGGCAGCATCCGGGTTGCCACCAGCCCGACGCCGGACGGCAGCCTGGCGCTATCGGTGGCCGATACCGGCGTCGGCATGACCGGAGAAGACATCAAGACTGCGCTGACGCCGTTCCGCCAGGTCGGCGGCAGCCTCAACCACAGCCACGAAGGTAGCGGGCTCGGGCTGCCCTTGGCCAAGACGCTGACCGAGCTGCATGGCGCGGCATTCGACATCGCGAGCCAACTGGGCGTCGGCTCGACCATGACGATCACGCTGCCGCCGCAGCGCGTCCTCGCGCGCGAGCCATGGATGGGCGCGGGACTTACGCGTAGCCCCCACCCTCTTATCTGACGATCAGTTAAGCCCGTAAAACGCCATGGCGCCACCGGCCATGACGCCGTGCTTGGTCGCCGCCGACACGCCGGCCGCCTGAAGCTGCTTCTCGATCATGTCGGGAGCACCGGGGAAGAAGCCGTCGCGGTGCGGGTAGTCGGTCGCCCACAGGATCTTGTTTGCGCCGATGTAGTCCGCAAGATGCGCGAGGCTGCCCTCGACCGGCTCGAACGAAATCCAGCACTGGCGGCGAAAGATGTCGCTCGGCCGCGACTTGAGGCCCGAATCGTTAAAGCCCTGATCGTCGAAGTGGCGATCCATGCGATCGAGCCACGGCGCGATCCAGCCGCCGCCCGACTCCAGGAACCCGACCCGCAATTTCGGATGCCGCTCGCAGACGCCGCCCCAGATCATGCTGAGGCAGGCCAGCATCATCTCCATCGTGTGGCTGATGATGTGTTGCGCGGCGCGACCCTTGAATCGGTCGATGCCGACCGTCGGCATGCCGCTCGAACCACCTTCATGGAAGCCGACGACGAAATCGTATTCCTCGCAGGCGTTCCAGAACGGCTCGTAGTACGGGTCGTGGATCAGGCGGTCGTTATACGGGTTCGGCCGCATGAAGCCGCCGCGCATGCCCAATTCCTTGCGGGCGAACTTCATCTCCTCGACGGCGGTCTCGACATTCTGCATCGGCAGCATCGCGACGCCGAACAACCGATCGGGATACGGCTTGCAGTAGTCGGCGAGCCAGCGATTGTAAGCGCGGCACAGCGCACCCGCGAGCTTCGGATCGTGCACGGCGCCGGAGAAGAGCCCCATGCTCGGATAGAGGAAGGCGGCGTCGATGCCGTCCAGATCCATGTCGGGGATGCGCTTGTGCGGGTCGAAGCCACCCGGCCGCCCGTCCTCGTATTTCATCGTCTCGGCCTTGATCTCGCCCTGGCGCGCGCCGACCCCGCCGATGCCGCCCATGCCTTGCTGCGAGCCGAGCACCTGGTTTTCCAGGAACAGTTTTTCCTTGCCGTCATTGTCGATGATGATTTTCGGCGCGCGGTCGCGAAATGCCGGGTCCATGTAATCCGCCCAGAGCGTCACCGGCTCGAGAATGTGACCGTCGGAATCGATCCGCTTGTATGCGCGCGCCATCTCTATCTCTCCTCCATCTGACATCTGCCCGAGCAAGCTGGGCTCGCCTCGAAGGCTGCGTCATGCTGGCGCAGCGAAAGGGCAAAGGCAAGGTCGTAAGCCTGGCTTATTAGGCTGGCGGGATATGCGCGCCGCGCAAGCGCACTGGCTGACCGACATCCCGCAAATTGCAACGATCCGCGCAGCTGGGCCAATGTCCCGGCCTGCGGTCATTTGACGACGATTGTATAGCAATAGCTCGCGAGCGAGGTCCAATTGGCGCGCTCGGCGATTTTATTGACGAGCCGGTCGCACTCCCGGACGCCGGGGAACTTCACAAAATATTCGTGCGACCAGAACGGGAGCTGCCAGACCTTGCGGTAGCCCATTGCCCGCAGGCTATCTCTGAACGACCGGCTTACCCAGCAACGGTCATAACTCGCTGGAAATTTGGGCTGCTCGTCGCGGTTGCGTCGCGGCGACAGCCGCCGCAACAGGCGCTCCGCCGGCGTCGTCGGCATCAGATAATTGATCACAAATGGCGGTGAAAACAATATTGGGTGAAAATTCAAACATACTCCCTCAGGAGATAGCATTGCATAAATATTGCTGTATGCTTGTTGCACATCGGGCAAATGCTCGAATACCATTTTGGAAAACGCCAAATCGACCGTGTTATTCAACACGGCAACCTCGTCGGCGTTGGCGGTGGATATATCGAAGCAGGCCTTGCCGACTTCCGCGGGCGCCCGCTCCAACTCAGCCGGATCGATATCGTTGGCGATGTACTCGACATCGAACGGCGCGACCTCGGCGCAATCGAACAACGGAAAGCGCCCGGCGCCGATTTCCATGATCCGCCGCGCCCGTCGAATGTGCAGCAGATCGGCCAAAACATCCTTGTAATGCCGCCAGGCCCACTGGCTGTAGCGGTGCCGCGCAAGGATCTCGACGTAGTCGCAAAGTGCCAGAAAGCCGTGTTTGTGTCGGGCCGCAGTCAAACGCGACGCTAAATGAAAGCCCAGATCGTTTGCTGACTGCATAGGCCTACCCCCATCAAATCAAACGAAAAAAACCGCTAGGGGTTTCCTCGAATTTGCTAGATCAAATTTTAGGTATTGTTTTATCGGGCGGGATTAGGCCCGATGAATGGTGCGCCAAGGAAGTGGCATCACGGCAAGTCTTTGCGATCTCGAAACAAAATTCAACCCCCCGCGTTTGCGGATGTGCTTTTTAAGTGCGAGCGCCCTTCATCACATCGTTGTCGCGGCAAATTTGATGATGGCCTCGGTCTCCGAGGCGGCCTTGGTAACCGCCTGGCCGATCAAATCCATCTTGCGCAACTGCTCGACGCGCGGCGCGGCGGCATCGAGTTCGGCCCCGCTCAGCACGAAGCCGGCGAGCGCGCAGGCGTCGATGAGGCACACCAGCACCACATCGCGCGGGTCCGGGATCTCATCGGTGAGCAGCAGCTGCCGCAGCCGGGCGCGCACTTCCTGCTGCTCGCTGTCGTCGATCACCGGATAGCGCCGGGTGCGGAAAACCCAGAGGTGCCGACCGTTTTGTTCCTTGAGGATCCCGCGCGCGATCAGCCGCTTCAGCGCCCGCGCGCGGTATTCCTCGGCGTTGACCGCGCCGTCGTAGAGCGCATCGGTGATGCCGAGACTGGCGCTTTTCTGGCCGAGCCCGGCGAGCACCTCGTCAAGGATGTCGTCGCCGAGCGGCGTGCGGTCCACCACGGTCATCTTTTCGAGGTCGGTGTCGATGCGGTCGTGCAGCGCCAGGTCCATAAGCGCGGCGCCGCTCATCACGATCGCGAAGACCGCCTCCGGCAGCAGAACAAAATCGCCGTTGGTCTCGTCGAGCAGCAGCAGCACGATTTCTTCGGGAAAGCTCAGCATGGCCGGCTCACCGTACCCCGGCGACGGCCGCGGCCACATCGCTTTCGATGGCGATGATGAAGTCGAAACCGGTGGCGGCGAAGACCGCGCGGACATTCTCGGCGAGACCGCCGAGCGCGAGCTTGCCGCTTTGCTGCTGCACCTTTTTTGCCACGACGAGAAGCACGCGCAGCCCGGCGCTGCTGACATAGGTGAGCGCGCTCATGTCGATCGCGATGCGCGGCGCCGCGCCGGAAACCATTGCCGACAGCCGCTCCTCAACGCCGGACGCGGCGCTGCTGTCGAGACGGCCCGACAGGCGAACGATGACGACATCGCCGTCCCGCTCGTGCGTCATGTCCATAAAAACTTTCCTCGCCCCTAGGACAAATGTCCGCGGCGCAGGTTCGCATGAGGCCCGTTCGCCAAGCAATAGCCCTTGGCTTGGCTCGCGACCCGCGCTAGGAGGCGGCATGGCCGCGTATCGCCTCGACGTTTCGCCCGACATCGCGGACATCCCGCGTCTTTTGGACTGGGTCGAGGCATGCTGCCGCGAATGTCGCGTCAAAGGCGAGACGCCGTCCAAGCTCGCCCTGGCGCTTGAGGAAGCGGTCGCCAACGTCATCAACCACGCTTTCGCTGGTATCGCGGCGCCACGCATCACGGTGGAGCTGACGATCGACGACGATCGCGTCGCCGCCGAGATCATCGACAACGGCCGGCCGTTCAACCCCACCGCCGCGCCCGAGCCCGACTGCGCCGCGCCGCTGGAAAGCCGCGATGTCGGTGGGCTCGGCATCCATCTGATCCGCCGCATGATGGACCACGTCGACTACCGCCGGATGGGCGACGAAAACCGGCTGAGGCTGGAGAAGATGCGCAACTGAATCTTCCCTCGCCCCGTAAACGGCGCGACGGTTTGTTATCCCCGGTACACCAGCGCGAGGAGCGTTATGTCGTCGGATTGTTCGGCGCCGGCGGCGAATTCGATTGTCGCGGCGAGCACGTCCTTGACCAACGACGAAGCGCCCTTGCCGCGCGTCACACCGAGCGCGGCTTCGAGGCGCTCTCCGCCGAACTCTTCGCCGGCCGGGTTGAAGGCCTCGGTGATGCCGTCGCTGAACAGGAACAGCGCGTCGCCGGGCCGCAGCCGGGTCTCGGCGATCCGGTACGGCCTATCCTCGTCGACGCCGAACGGCAGACCGGTCGCCTTCAACATCTGGCGCTCACCATCCGCGCGCAGCAGATAAGGCGGGTTGTGCCCGGCATTGCAGTAGCGCATCGCGCCGGTCTTGAGGTCCAACACGCCGTGAAACGCCGTAACGAACATCGAAGCGGCGTTCTCCGAGGACAACAAGCGGTTGGCCGCCGCCATGTCGGCTTCCATGTCCTCACCGCGCTCGCCGACGCGCAGCACGGTGCGCGAAACCGCCATGAACAGCGCCGCCGGGATTCCCTTCCCCGATACGTCGGCGACGGTAATCGCCAGCCGGTCGCCGTCGAGTGGGAAATAATCGTAGAAATCGCCGCCGATCTCACGCGCCGGATGCATCTCGGCATGTAGGTCGACTGCGGCAAGCAGGCCGTCGCGTGAAAGCGGTCGCGGCAGGATCGAGTTCTGGATCGTCGCCGCGGCCTGCATCTCGTCGCGGCGACGCTGCTTGGCTTCGAGTTCGGCAGCCATGCTGGCGAAGGCACGCGCGACATTGGCGACCTCGCCCGGCTGCCGCGCCAGCTCGGCGAGCATCCGGGGGTCGTATTCGTCGCGCCCCAGCGCGTTCGCGGCATAGGTCAGCGAGGCCAGCGAGCGGTTCATGCCGTGGATGAGCTGGCCCAGTTCGCCGATGATCGCGATGGCGATCGACGGGTTTTCCGCCATGATCGCCATCAGCACGTCGCGCTCGATGCGCAGGATCGAGAGGCTGCCGCGCGCGACCACCGTGGCGCTGCGCGGCATGTCCGCCAGCACGCCCAGCTCGCCGACAAGGTGCGCTGGACCGACTGTCGCGACATTGACCTGCCCAGCCGGCGTGTCGACAAAGATGTCGACCTCACCCATCAGGATCACCGCGGCGAAGCTGCTCGTCTCACCTTGCCGCATCAGCACGTCGCCGGCGTGGAAAGAGCCCAAGCCGCAACTTGCGGCGACCGCTGCCAAGGCCGACGCGTCGAGCCGGGCGAAAATTGGCAGCGGCGCGAGCAGCCCGGCGATCTCCTCGACCGTCCAAAGGCTAACCCCGGCTTTCGGTATGCTCGCCGCCTCGCGCATCGCGCATCAATGCGGAAAACCGCGATAGGCGTAAAGCCAATATCCCGAACCGTACCAGAGCTAAGCGCGCTGCGCCGCCTGCGCTTTCCGCAGTGCCGGGGTCGGCGGCGGCATCGGCGCGTCGGGGGCCGCAGCGCGGGCGAGCTTGACGAGCGTCTGCATCAGCCCGGTGACGCCTTTGAGCCGCGTTGCCTCGTCCTCCCAGTTGCGCAGGTAGACGAGCTTCTGGTCGGGACGCAGCCGCAGCCGCCCGGCGTGGCCCTGGATCAGCTCGACCAACCCCACCGGGTTGGCGAAGCGGTTGCCGCGCAGCTGGATGACCGCCCCCTTGGGCCCGGCCTCGACCTTCTCAACGCCGGCGATCTTGCAGGCGCGCTTGATGGCGATGATCTGCAACAAGTTTTCGACCTCAGCCGGCAGCTTGCCGAAGCGGTCGATCAGCTCGGCAGCGAAGGCCTCGCTCTCGCGGCGGTCGGCCAGCCCGGCAATGCGCCGGTAGAGCCCGAGGCGCACCGACAGATCGGTCACGTAATCCTCGGGGATCAACACCGGTGTGCCGATCGTGATCTGCGGGCTCCACTCCTCTTGCGGCGCGGAGCCGCCTCCGCCTTCCGTGCGCGCCGTCGCCACAGCCTCTTCCAGCATCTGCTGGTAGAGCTCGATGCCGACCTCGCGGATGTGACCCGACTGCTCGTCGCCGAGGAGGTTGCCGGCGCCGCGGATGTCGAGGTCGTGGCTGGCGAGCTGGAACCCGGCGCCGAGGGTGTCAAGCGTCTGCATCACCTCGAGCCGGCGCTGCGCGGTCGGCGCCAGTTTCTTTTTCTCCGGTAGGGTCAGATAGGCGTAGGCGCGCAGCTTCGAGCGGCCGATGCGGCCGCGCAGCTGATAGAGCTGCGCCAGCCCGAACATGTCCGAGCGGTGCACGATCAGCGTGTTGGCCGAGGGGATGTCGAGCCCCAATTCTATAATGTTGGTCGACAGCAGCAAATCGTAGGCACGCTCGTCGAAGGCGCTCATCACGTCTTCCAACTCGGCCGCGGCCATCCGCCCATGCGCCATGCAGACGCGGATCTCCGGGACGATCTTGCGCAATTCCTCGCGTACCTCGTCGAGATCGGCGATGCGCGGCGCGACAAAGAAGACCTGTCCGCCGCGGTCGCGTTCTCTGAGAATCGCCTCACGCACAATAACGGGATCGTAGGGGGTCACAAAGGTGCGCACCGCCAACCGGTCGACCGGCGGGGTGGCGATGATGCTCATCTCGCGCACACCGGAAAGCGCCAGCTGCAGGGTGCGCGGGATCGGCGTCGCGGTCAGCGTCAGCACATGGACGTCGGCCTTCAATTGCTTCAGCCGCTCCTTCTGCACGACGCCGAAATGCTGCTCCTCATCGACGATGACGAGCCCGAGATGCGCAAAGCGCACGTCCTTCGCCAGCAGCGCATGGGTACCGACGACGATCTCGACCTTGCCGGCGGCGATCTCCTCCTTGATCAGCTTCGCGTCCTTCGCCGCCACAAGGCGCGACAATTGCGCGATGCGGATCGGCAACCCGGCGAAGCGCTCGGTGAAGCTGCGGTGGTGCTGGCGCGCAAGCAGCGTCGTCGGCACCACGACAGCGACCTGCGCCCCGGAAAACGCCGCGATAAACGCTGCGCGCAGCGCGACCTCGGTCTTGCCGAACCCGACATCGCCGCAGATCAGCCGGTCCATCGGCTTCCCTGACGCCATGTCGGCGAGCGTGTCCTCGATGGCGCGGAGCTGGTCTTCGGTCTCGGGATAGGGGAAACGCGCGGCGAATTCCTCGTAGATGCCCTCGGGCGGGGCGATCGCCTCGCCCGGCCGCAATTGCCGCTCGGCGGCAACGCGGATCAGCTCGCCGGCGATCTCGCGGATGCGCTGCTTGACGCGCGCCTTGCGCCCCTGCCAGGCCGCGCCGCCGAGGCGGTCGAGCTGCACGCCGGCCTCCTCCGAGCCATAGCGCGACAGCACCTCGATATTCTCGACCGGCACAAACAGCCGGTCGTCGCCGGCGTAGAGCACCTTGAGGCAGTCGTGCGGCGCGCCGGCGACCTCGATCGTTTCGAGGCCCTCATAGCGGCCGATGCCGTGCTCCTCGTGCACGACGAGATCGCCGGCGCCGAGGCTCGCCGCCTCGGCGATGAACTCGTCGAGGTTGCGGCGCCGGCGCGGCGCGCGAGCGAGCCGGTCGCCGAGGATGTCCTGCTCGCCGAGCATCACCAGGCCGTCGGTCGCGAAGCCCTGCTCCAGCGGCAGAATCGCGAGGCCCACCGCCGAACGCGGCAGCGCATCGAGCGCCGGGCCGTCGGCGGCGGGGCGCAGCTCGGTCAGCCCGCGCTCGCGCAGCACCGTGGCGAGCCGGTCGGCCGCACCGGCGCTGAAGGCGGCGACCGCCACGCGTTTACCGGATTTGCGCTCGCCGTCGAGATAGTCACGCACCGCCTCGAACAGGTTGATTTTCGGGTCGGCGCGCTCGGCGACAAAATTCTTCGCCGGCCGCGCGCCGGCATCGAAGAAAGCCCCCACCCGCCCACTGTCGCGGGCGGCCTCCCCCTTGGTATCAGGCGCCTGGCGCGCCTGCTCCCCCGCAAGCGGGGGAGGGTTGGGGCGGGGGCTCTCAAACGGCGAAAGCTGCACGACCAACCGCTCGTCGAGTAGCCGGCCCCACTCCTCGTCGCCGATGAAGAGCTGATCGGGCTTGACCGGGCGGTAGAGCGGCGCCGATGCGCTCTTTGACCCTGACGCGGCGATGCTCTGCCGCGCCGCGTAGAAATCGGCGACGCTTTCCAGCCGGTGCGAACGCACCGCGTCGCTCTGCCAATCGAACGAGACTGCCGCGCCGGGCAAATAGTCGAACAGCGTCTCCAGCCGCTCGTAATAGAGCGGCAGCCAGTGCTCCATGCCGGCATAGCGCCGTCCGGCGCTTATCGACTCGTAGAGCGCGTCATCGCCGCCGACATTGCCGAACAGCTCGCGGTAGCGGGTGCGGAAACGGGTGATCGCCGGCTCGTCGAGCAGCACTTCGCTGACCGGTTTCAATTCCAGCCTATCGAGCTTGCCGGTCGAGCGCTGGGTCAGCGGGTCGAAGGTGCGCAGCGATTCCACCTGGTCGCCGAAAAAATCGAGCCGCACCGGCTGCGCCGTGCTTGATGGGTAGAGATCGACGATGCCGCCGCGGATCGCGAATTCGCCAGGCTCGCGCACCGTGTCGGTGCGGGTATAACCATTGTTGCGGAAAAAGCTTTGCAGTCGGTCGAGGCCGATCTTTCCGCCGGCGCCGACTGCCAGGACGCGACCGTCAAACAGCCCGCGCGGCGGCACGCGCTGCACCACCGCGTTGACCGTGGTTAGCACGAACAGCGCTCCCTCCCTCTGCGATGGGGAAGGGTTGGGGTGGGGGGGAGCCATGCGCGGCGCCAGCTCGGTCAGAGTGTCGATGCGCCGGCTGGTGATCTCGCCATTCGGCGAGACGCGGTCGTAAGGCAGGCAGTCCCATGCTGGGAAGGTCAGCACCCGAAGGTCGGGATGGAAGAACTGCAGCGTCGCGGCGAACCGGCCCATGCGCGCGTCGTCGCGACAGACATGGAGCCAAGCCGGGGCCTTGCAGTCGCGCAACAGGCCGCCGAGCACCGCCGCGTCATAACCCTCCGGTGCGCCGAACAGGGTCGCGCGGCGCGGCAGGCTGCCGATGATATGGCTGAGATCGTCGAGCGGCATCACGCCGTCCTATTCCCTCTCCGCCCATTGGGGGGAGAGGGAGGGGCCCACCGCGCCAGCGATGGGAGGGTGAGGCGGGTACGCGCCAGTGGTTCCCCCACCTCACCCCGGCGCCCTCCGCCCCCCAGGGCGGAGAGGAAGCAGATCGGCGGCGACGCGATTAAGAGCAGCGAAGCCATCACGTTGGTCGCGGCGTGTAGCGGAAAGCGAGCAACATACGGATCACGTCGTGATCGCAGTCGGGTGGCGGCGCCTCGCGGCCGGTGAGCCAGTCGAAAATCTCCGGGTCCGACCGGTCGAGCAAGGCTTCATAGCGGTCGAGCTGCGCCGCGTCGAACACCGCGAGGTGTTCGTCGGCAAACGAGCCGAGGATCAGGTCGGCCTCGCGCGTGCCGCGGTGCCACGAGCGAAACAGCAGCCGCTTGCGGCGAGGGTCGGGGAAGTCAGTCATGGTCTGGTTTGGTGCTGCCGCACCGCCATTTGAAAAAAAGCGAGTGTGGCCTGCCATTTGAAGTTTCCCAAAGCGCAAGCCGCAAAACTGAGGGAAACTTCAAACCGGCCACACGAGGGAGATATAGTCGGTTATGCGCGTCGCGTCATTGGGCGACGGCGAATAGCGGACACACGAAAACTTGCGCCCTGCCCTTCTCGACAGGCTTTTCGCGCCGGTAACGACGCTCAACGGGATCGGTCCCAATCTGGGCCGGCTCATCGAGCGCGCCGCCGGCAGCCTGATCGTCGATCTGCTGTGGCATCTGCCGACCGGTATCGTCGACCGCCGCGACAGCCCGCCGGTCGGCGAGATCGAGGACGGCGCGATCGTTACCTTGAAGCTCAAGGTCGAGCGTCACGAGCCCGGCATGCGCCGCCGCCCCTACCGGGTGATCTGTTACGACGGTACTGGCTTCATCACTCTCGTGTATTTCAATGTCAAAGGCGATTACCTGCAGCGCCTGCTGCCGGTCGGCGCCGAGCGCATCGTCAGCGGAAAGGTCGAGTTCTATGTCGGCATCCCGCAGATGGCGCATCCCGACTACGTCGTCGTCCCCGCCGAGGCCGGGCGTATCAAGCCGATCGAGCCGATCTACCCGCTGACTGCCGGGCTGCCGCCCCGCATCTTGCAGCGGGCGATCGAGACCGCGGTCGAGCGCGCGCCGGCGCTCCCCGAATGGGTCGACGGCCCGCTGCGCCAGCAACGCCAATGGCCGAGCTGGAGTGACGCCATCGCCGCGGTGCACGTTCCGACCGGCAGTGCCGATCTGTCGCCGGCGACAAGGGCGCGCGAGCGGCTCGCCTACGATGAGATTTTCGCCAGCCAGCTCGCGGTCGCGCTGGTGCGCGCGCGGCGCCAGCGGCGGCGCGGCCGCGCCACCGAGGGGACCGGCGCGCTGTCGCAGAAAGCCGAGGCCGGCTTCGGCTTCGCGCTGACCCAGTCGCAGCGCCTGGCGATCGCCGAGATCGCTGCCGACATGAAGGCGCCGCAGCAGATGATGCGCCTGCTGCAAGGCGATGTCGGCAGCGGCAAGACCGTTGTCGCGCTGCTCGCGATGCTGATCGCGGTCGAGAGCGGCGCGCAGGCGGCGCTGATGGCGCCGACCGAGGTGCTCGCCCGCCAGCACCATGCGACCTTGCTGCGCCTCGCGAAACCGGCCGGGATCGAGGTCGCGCTGCTGACCGGCCGCGAAAAGGGCCGGCCGCGCGACGCGCTCGTCGCGGGGCTCGGGATAGGCACGATCCCCATCGTCGTCGGCACCCATGCGCTGCTAACAGCCGATGTCGCGTTCCGCGACCTGGCGCTCGCGGTCATCGATGAACAGCACAGGTTCGGGGTCGAGCAACGTCTCGCGCTAGCCGAAAAGGGCGACAATTGCGACACGCTCTTGATGAGCGCGACGCCGATCCCGCGCACCTTGATGATGACCGCGTATGGCGATCTCGACACCTCGCGTCTTGTCGAGAAGCCGCCCGGCCGGCAGAAGATCGACACGCGCGCGATGCCGCTGGAGCGGCTCGACGAGGTGGTCGAGGCCGTGGCGCGGGCGATCCAGCGCCGCGCCAAGGCCTATTGGATCTGCCCGATGGTCGAGGAGAGCGAGGACACCGATGTCGCCGCCGCCGAGGAGCGCCACCGCATCCTCGCGGCGATGCCGGCCTTTCGCGGCCGCGCCGGCCTGGTCCATGGCCGCATGAAATCGGCCGACAAGGACAAGGCGATGGCTGATTTCGCCGGCGACGGCAGCGATCTCCTCGTCGCCACCACGGTTATCGAGGTCGGCATCGACGTACCGCAGGCGACGATCATGGTCGTCGAGCATGCCGAGCGTTTTGGCCTCGCTCAGCTCCACCAGCTGCGCGGCCGCATCGGCCGCGGCAGCGAGGCCTCGACTTGCTTGCTGCTCTACCAGGCGCCCCTTGGCCAGGTTGCACGCGAGCGCATCTCGATCTTGCGCGAGACCGAGGACGGGTTTCGCATCGCCGAAGAAGATTTGCGGTTGCGCGGCGGCGGTGAGGCGCTCGGCACCAGGCAAAGCGGATTGCCCGCGCTGCGCCTCGCCGACCTCGCGGCGCACGAACCGCTGATCGCCATCGCGCATGACGATGCAAGGCTCGTGCTCAACAACGACCCCGGCCTCGAGACCGAGCGCGGCCAGGCGCTGCGCACCCTGCTCTACCTCTTCCAACGCGACGAGGCGGTGCAGTACCTCCGCGCAGGATGACGTCTACCAACCGCCTCGCTAGAATAAGCCCACGATGTCCGCGACTGCCGTCCTCAATCTCTCAAAAGCCGGATTCACCGACGAACAGGTGACGGCCCTCGCCGAGTATTTTGACCCGCAGATGGCGACGAAGGCAGACATCGCCGAGCTCAAACGGGACATCGAGCAAATCCGCGCCGATTTGGGACGGGATATCGCAGCCGTACGAGGAGATGTTGATCTCAAGATCAGCGGAGTGGCCGTCACGATCGCCGAGGTAAAGGCCGAGACCATCAAATGGGTGGCGGGCCTACTCATTGCACAGGGCGCTGCGGTCGTCGCGCTGATCCGCTTCCTGCCGGAAATGCATTAAAGGACGGCTGGCTGATGCCCCTCATTCCCCTCCCCGAAGGCGTCTCGGTTCACTGCATCGTCGACGATTACCTCTGGCCTTGGGAGCGCTCGACGCCGGTGCTGATGATGCACGGCTTCGCGCGCAACGCGCTGTTCTGGAACCGCTGGGTGCCAGCAATCGCCGAGACGCGGCGGGTCTATCGCCCCGATCTCCTCGGTTGCGGCCTCTCCGACCGGCCGCCCGCGGGCTACCGCTACACGCCGGAGACGATCGGCGCGCAGATCATGGCCGTGCTCGACGGACTGGAGCTTGCGAAGGTGCATTGGGTCGGCGAAAGCTCGGGCGGGATCATCGGCCTGTTGCTCGCCGCCGCGCATCCCGGCCGCATCGCCAGCCTCACCCTGTGCAACACGCCGACCCGCATCCCCGACCATATCAAGCAGACCTACGCGCTCGACAAGGCCACCGCCTCGGACGCGATGCGCGCCTATGGCGTCGGCGAATGGTGCCGGCGGACGCTCGGCTATCGGCTCGATATGGAACACGCGAGCAAGGAACTCTGCGACTGGGTCGTCGCCGAGATGGATCGCACCCCACGCGAGGCCGCCGCGGCGATGCACGATTGCTTCGAGCATGTCGACACGGTGCCGCTTTTGCCGCGCATCCAGGCGCCGGTGCTATTGCTCAGCGGCGACAAGAGCCCGATCGCCTCGGCGCAGCAGCAGACCTTCGCGGAGAAACTACCGAACGGCCGAGTCGAGGCGGTGGCCGGGGTCGGCCACGGCGTCAACCTGCTACAACCCGAACGCTGCGCCCGCCTCGCGGCGGAGTTCTGGCGGAGCCTCGATTAGCGCGCCTTCATGCCGGCGCTGAGCAGCGCGTCGTGAAAGCGTCGCCGGCCGTTGACCATGAACGCGTTGTTGTTCGGGTTGGCTTTCTCTTCCTCGACGACGCGGGTGAGCGTCCAGCCGGGGAAGCGCTTATCGAACGCCTGGAGCGCCCGCTTCGCCGCCCCCGTCTTGCTCGACTTGGCATAGGCGGCGATGAGATAGGCGCGGTTGTACCAAAGCTTGGGCCACGACTTGACCGATTTCTGCAGCCAGTCGATGGCCTCGGCGTCCTCGCCCATGACGAATTTCGTGCGCCCGATGATCCACTGGAACATGCCGAGCGAGGGGCTCTTCGGCGTCATGGCGATCGCCCTCTGAACCTCGGCAATTCCCTCTTGCGGCCGCCCGAGATAGATCAGCTCGTTGCCGCGCTGCGCGATGGCGCGGGCAAATCGCGGGCTGTGCTTGACCGTTTCGGTGAACTCGGCCAGCGCCTGGTCGTGCTCGCCCCGCGTGCGGTGCAGAAAGCCCTTGGCGTAATGGCCGAGATGATGATTGGGATTGATCGCCAGCACGTGTTGCACCGCCGCATCGGCCTTGGCGATCTCCGCGTCGCCGGCGTCGTTCCAGCGGTTGAGGTAGTCGCACAGCGTGGAGGTCGCAAGCAGCGCCGACGAGTTGGCGGCCTGGTGTTCAAGATGCCCGCGCATCTGCTTTGTGCCGCGCGGGTCGAGCCGCCCGTCATAAATCGCCCTGGCGCGAGCGATGGAATTGCGCCGCCCCTGCATCGGCAAAATCCCCCTTCAATCCCTCATCTTTTACGCGAGCGTCCGATCCGGTGCAAATATCGCGTGTCCGGCGCTCATTCTTCCGCCATGCCGGCCGCCAGCAGCCCCTCATGGAATTTGTCGCGCATCGCGACCATGATCGGGTCGCCGCTCGGCGTCGCCTCGTTCTCATGCGCCATGACGACGGCCAGCGTGAAGACCGGGTTGGAGAACCGGCGGTTGAGATCGGTGAGCGCTCGGGCCGCGTCGTCGCGCTTGCCTAAGAGCGCATAGGCGCTCGCCAGATAGGCGCGATTGTACCAGAGGTTGGGCCGCGCCTGGACGGATTTGAGCAGCCACGCCACCGCGTCGTCATATTGCTCGCCGCAAAAAAGGCTACGGCCGAGAATCCAATAGAAAATGCCGATCGACGGGTCGTGCGGGCTGAGGCGCAATGCCTGCTCGATATAGGCCGGCGTCTCCGTCGCGCGGCCGACCCACGTCAACTCGGCGCCCTTGTTGGCGTAGGCGAAAGCGAAATTGGGGTCGAGCTCGATGGCGCGGGTGAACGATTCGATCGCCGACTGATGCTCCTCGCGCGCTCGATGGATGAGGCCATTGGCGACATGCGCCAGCGCGTTGCTCGGGTCGAGCGACAGCGCCGTGCGCGCCGCGTTCTCAGCGTCGGCGATCTGCTCGCGGCCGGTGCCGTTCCAGCGGTTCAGATGATCCGAGATCGTCACCTCGGCGAGCCGCGCCCAGGCTTCCGCCGCACTCGGGTCGAGGCTCAGCGAGCGTTGCAACAGCTGCCGCGCCGCCAGCGTGTTTTCCGGCGAGATCGAGCCGAAGAACAGGCTCGTCGCGCGAAGCCGTAGGTCGAGCGCGTCGGGCTGGGTCGATTTCTCGACACGTCGTCCTTCGGCGCGCATCAGCTGGTGGTTGAGCGAGGCGGCGATCCGCCCCGTGATCGCGTTTTCGAGCCCCGGAAGGTCAGCGAACTCATTCTCGAAGCGGTCGCCCCACAGCTGCTCGCCGGTCGCGGCCTCAACCAGCTGAACATTGGTTCTGACCAATTCGCGGATGCGGGCGATAGCGCCGATGACCAGGTATCGCACACGCAACTCGCGGGCGAGCCGCCTGGTGTCGATCTGGCTTCCCTTATAGGTCAGCGCCGAGGCAGCCGAGATCACGGTGATGTCGTGTATGCGCGACAGGTCGATGGTCAGGTCGGCGGTCACTGCGTCGGTGAAATATTCCTGTTCGGGATCACCGGTGGCGTTGCGGAACGGCAGGACGAGGATCGATGTCGGCCCGGTCCATGTGGCAGCAGCGGGGGAAGCGCCGACGGCGGACGGCACGGCATGTGCCGGCACCGACCCGCGGCCGCGCCCGCGGGTCATCGAGCGGAACACCGCGCCCAGCGTCTGCCGGAAACCCTCGTGCGCTGCCGGCGAAGCCAAACCTCGCAGTGCGTCGCGGCGCATCTGGTAGACGCGCACGGGCCGCCGGATGTTCTTCAGGACGCGCTCGCCGGCATCCTCGAATCTGGTCTCGATCTTGCCGCTTACGTCCTCGTGGACGCGACCCGAGATGCACACCCCACCGGGCTCGGCCAGCGCCTCGAGCCGGGCCGCGATGTTGACGCCGTCGCCGTAGATGTCGTCGCCGTCGATGATGATATCGCCGACATTGACGCCGATGCGGAAATCGATCCGCCGGTCGGACGGAATTTCGGCGTTGCGGACGTCCATTTCCTGCTGCAGCTCGACGGCGCAGCGCACCGCGTCGACGACACTCTGGAACTCGACCAGAAGGCCGTCGCCCGTGGTCTTGACGATGCGGCCGCGATGCTCGGCGATCGTCGGGTCGCCCAATTCCCGCCGGATCGCCTTCAGGCGGGCGAGCGTGCCCTCCTCGTCGGCGTGCATGAGCCGGGAATAGCCGGCGATGTCCGCCGCCATGATCGCCGTCAGTTTTCGCTCGATCCGCTCTCCCCGCATCTGCCTGCCGGTTTGCCAGGGGAATGGGCTGCCGCCACTATGCCGCAATCGTCCGCCCGCGACGACGGGTTTCGCCGCGCATCGCTCTACCGTCGTGGACACGCGGCCCAGCCGTTACTCCCCGGCGGGCGCCTCGCGCGCCTACGTCACGCCGCTCAGCGCGAAAATATGATCGCGGCAACGACCGTGACCGCGGCGACGTAATAGCGCCCGCCGGAAAAGCTGCCGTTGGTGGTCTTCAGCAGCCGATCACGATCGGCCCGAAAATCCCGCCGAAATTGGCAAAGCAGCTAACGAGAGCGATGGCTCCCGCCATGGCCGCGCCCTTGGAAAATCGAACGCCGAACCCCTTGAGGCCGTCATCGTAGTACATACGCTGCCCGTTGGCGGAGCAGGCAAACTCTTGACGGAGAGGTCTGTGAGTTTCATTTAGGCTCGCGCAAGCGCCGAGGCGTTTCCGAAAGCCGCATTCCCGCCCCCAAGCAGCGAGATCTATCCATGAGTGACTGGAGCGCGGTGACCCGGCCGATCCCCGTTCCCAACGAGTGGACGAAGCCGTTCTGGGACGCGGCGAAACGCGGGACGGTCGAACTGCAGCGCTGCCAGAGCTGCGGGCATTTCCAGCACCCGCCCTTCGCGACCTGCACGCAATGCGTCTCCACCGACCTCAAATTCGAGCCGGTGCGTGGTCAAGGCACGATTTACGCCTACACGATCATGTACCACACCGGCGACAAACGCTTCGCGTCGGCGGTGCCTTACGCGAGCATCATCGTCGAACTCGACGACGCACCGGGCGCGCTGATGGCGGGCAATTTGCTCGACGCGGAATACACCGAAGCGAAGGTCGGCAGGCGCGTCGAAGTGGCGTTCGAGAAGCTCAACGACGACATCACCCTGCCGCAGTTCCGGCTGGCGAGATAGGGAGCGGGCGATGTGGGAGAACCGCTGCAAGATCGCCGTCAGCGGCGTCGGCTATTCGAAGGTCACGCGCTCGGCCGAAATCCCGCTCGCCGCGCATGCGCTAACCGCGGTCGAGGCGGCGGTCGCCGATTCCGGCCTCCAGATGTCCGACATCGACGGCCTCGCGACCTATCCCGAGCTGCCGGCCACCGGCCACGCCGAGGTCGACGGCATATCGATCGTCTCGGTCAATTGCATGATGGCGATGCTCAAGCTGCCGAACCTCACCTGGCACATCCAGGTCGGCTCGGTGAATATCGGCGGCGCGGTGCAGCAGGCGGTCAACGCGCTCCTCGCTGGCGTGTGCAAATACGCCGTCGTCTGGCGAGCCATGCACAACCCGCGCGGAACCTACCAGAACCTGCCGGCGGGCAATGCCGCCGGCGCGGCACAGTTCACCGCGCCTTACGGCTTTGGCGGGCCGGGCCAGGGGATGGCGGTCGCCTATACGCGCTGGCTCGAAAAGAACAATCAGACCCGGGACAAGATGGCGACTCTCGCCGTCACCCAGCGCAGGCACACCCAGCACAATCCGCACGCCTATTTCTACGGCACGCCGCTCAGCCGCGAGGATTATTTCGCGTCGCGCATGGTGGCCTACCCGTTTTGCCTGTTCGATTGCGACATCCCGGTGCAGGGTGCGGTGGCGATCGTGCTGACCACCGCGGAGCGGGCCCGCGACCTCAAGCCCCCGCCCGCCTATCTCGCCGGCTATGGCGAACGGCTGCATTTCGAGGTCGCCGGGCGTATCGGCAGCCTCAGCGATTATATGCTGGGCGGCAGCAGCTCGGCGAAGCTGACCTGGGAGCGCTCGGGCTTCAGCCCCAAGGATGTCGATGTCGCGCAGATTTACGACGGCTTCTCAGCTTCGGTAATCTACGGCCTTGAATCCTACGGCTTCTGCAAAGAAGGCGAGGCGCTCGATTTCATCCAGGACGGGCGCATCGAACTCGACGGCGACCTGCCGCTCAACACCTTTGGCGGCAGCCTCGGCACCGGCCGCATCCACGGGCTATGGCACATCATCGAGGGCGCTTTGCAAGCCTCGGGGCGCGCCGGCTCGCGCCAGGTGAAGGACGTCAATGTCAGCTTTGTCGGCGCCAGCGCGCCGATCGTCACCGGTACGACTTTTATCTTCGTGAGAGAGCCGTATTAGCGCGATGGCCGCGATACGCGGGCCGTTGGGCCTGCGTATCGCTTCGAAAACTCAGTCAGTCGCCTAACGGTTCGGGTAGCAGTAGCCGTTGGAGGCCAAGTAATAGCCCATCGCGCAATGGCCGCCCGTCAGGGGCGCGGTCGCGCCATTAACGACGCCCGTAGCCGTATTGGCCGCACCGGTGACGGCGCCGGTCGCGGTGCCAACCGCTCCGCCGACAATCGCGCCGACAGGGCCGCCGGTGGCATACCCGCTCGCCGCGCCCGACGCCTCACCATTGACGGCGCCCGACGCCGGGTTCGAATACCCGCCCGGCGCCGCAGTGGCTGCGCGGCAAGCCCCGCCGTAGAAGGCATAGCCCGGCGGGCAAGATTGCGCCATAGCGATACCGGAGACACCCGCCGCCAGAACCGCGGCGATCGCAAAGGTCTTGAAATTCATTGGCCCCTCCCAAGGCACACAGCATGGCCAAACGCCACTATGCCTGCGAACGGTACGCGACAATGCCGCGTTCCCAGGGTGGTTGACGAAAGCATGGGGTCGTCGCGCGACGGTTGGTCAAACTACGGAGCCGAAGATAATCTGCCGCTCATGTGGCCGACCATCACCGGCACGACCTTCATCTTGGTAAAGAAGTCGTATTGAGGGCGTCATGGCACGCATCGTCGTCATCGGCAACGCGGGAGGCGGTAAGTCGACCCTCGCCCGCAAGCTCGCCAAACAGCGGGGATTGCAGCATATCGAGATCGACCGCTTGCTGTGGCAAGACGGCTGGGTGCTGACGCCCGAGGATGTCTACGCGCGGCAGCACCGGGAGATCCTCGAACAGGATGAATGGGTGGTCGATGGGCTCGGCCGGCAAAACTCGATCGCGGAACGGATCGATCGCGCGACCGAGATCATTCTGATCGACATGCCGCTATGGATACATTTCTGGCTTGCCGCCGAGCGCCAAGTCGCCTGGGCGAGCGGGACATTGGAGCACGCCCCTGGCGGCATCGCGCAAATGCCGCCAACGAAGGCTCTCTTCCGGACAATTTGGGATGTCGATCGGGCTTGGCTGCCGGGCATTCGTACCCTGTGCACAGAAGCCGCGGCGCGGGGTAAGATCGTCACGCGCCTTACCAGCGTGGACGAGCTCGATGCGTTTATAGGGAGGATTTAGCCATGCCCGACACCATCGATCAGAGGCCACCAGTCGCGGTGGGCCACGTGCGGCTTCCGTGCAGCGATGTCGCCGTGGCGGCGCGCTGGCTCGAAAATGTCGGTCTGCGGCCTATCGTGACGATGGAGGATCTGGCGGTGCTGGAATTGCGCGGCGGGACACATGTCGTCGTGCGCAAGACCGAGCCGCCTCCCGCACCCGGCACCGCGGCGCCGTTCGACCTGATGGTCGACGATGTCGACGCCGCGCACCGCGACTACGCCGCGAAGGGGTTGTCGCCGTCGGAGATCAGCCGGGGCCGCATCCACGACTCGTTCATGGTCGCCGGCCCGAGCGGCTGGCTGTTCACGGTCAACTCGTCGCACGCCAGCGGCAAGCCGGTGTAAGCGAAGGACAAGCAGGAGGAAACGCCATGGCCTACAAATACGACGTCATCCGCGATTTCTTCAAATCGCCCGACGGCGAGCCGTTTGGCCTCATCAGCCGGGTCGCGGCCGACGACGAGGACCGCGTCTATGTCTTCCAGCGCCGCGACCCGCCGGTCGTCGTCTTCGACGGAAAGACCGGCAAGCACCTCGCGTCATGGGGCGCGGGCGAGGTTACCGACCCGCACGGCCTCAAGATCGTCGGCGACACGGTCTACACCACAGACCGCATCGACTCGGTCTGCAAGTCGTTCTCGCTCGACGGCAAGGTCAAATTGCAGCTCGGCACGCCCGGTCAGGCTTCCGACACCGGCCATATCGAGAACTGGCTGGTCGAGCGCGCGGCAGGGCCGTTCAACCACCCGACCGAGATGATGAAACACCCCAATGGCGACATCTATGTCACCGACGGCTACCAAAATGCCCGCGTCCACCGCTTCGCGGCGGACGGCACGCTGAAGAAATCATGGGGCGCGCCGGGCAAGGGGCGGGGGCAGTTCCATTTGCCGCACTCGATCGCCTTCGACAATGCCGGCAACCTTCTCGTCGCCGACCGCTCGAACCGGCGCATCCAGTTTTTCACGGCGGACGGCGAATATCTGCGCGAGTGGACCGGCATGGGCGGCCCCAACGACATCAGCCGCGGCAAGGACGGCAATTACTACATCGCCGAGCAGGAGGCCGACGGCAACCCCGCCTATTGCACCGTGCGCAGCCCAGAGGGCGAGGTGCTCGCCAAGATGGAAAGCCGCCACGTCCACGGCATCGGCGTCGACTCACAGGGCAACATCTACGCCGGCCTCACCCAGAACCGCGGCGTCGACAAATTCGTGCGGACCAGCTAACCGCGATTTCGTCTTCCTCGCGCAAGCGGGGACCCAGGGCGAGTGACGGAGTGGTTGTCCTGGGCCCCTGCTTTCGCAGGGGAAACGAACCCGCCTATTGCACCGGCTCCAGCACCACCACCGGAATTTCGCGGTCGGTCTTCTTCGCGTAGTCGGCATAAGGCGGCCAGAACTGCAGCGCCTTGTCCCACAGCCGGGCGCGCTCGGCGCCGGAGACGGTGCGGGCGCGCGCCTTCAGCTTCTTGGTGCCGACCTGCACCTCGACCTCGGGCTGGGCCTGAAGGTTGAGGTACCATTGCGGGTGCGCGGGTGCGCCGCCCTTCGAGGCAACGATGATATATCCGCCGTCTCCAGTCTCGCCGTAGAACAGCGGGAAGATCAGCTTCTGGCCCGATTTGCGGCCGGTCGTCGTCAGCAAGAGTGACGGCACGGTGATCTCGGGCCGGCCGGGCTGGGTCATCTTGTACATGTGTCCTTCGGTGCCACCGCTTTCGATGTAGCGGTTGGCGTGCTGGACCATCCAGTCGGGCAGGTTGGCGGCGAGCTTGGCGTCGGGCATGGGGGTCTCCCTCAGTATGCGTGTCTTAGTAATGTGTAACCCAGGGACTGTTGAGCGCCTCTTCGATGCGCCGGTGGCGGGCGCGGATGACATCGGCCGGAACGGCGCTGACAAAGGCATAAAAGGTGTTGGTGCGGATCGCGTCGACGACGCGCTCGCCGACCTTTTTCGGGTCGAGGCCGGTGGTCGCCAATCGCTCGGCGAGCACGCGTTCATCGCTTTCCCGAACGAGCGAGCCGCCGAGATGATCCGGCCGGTTGCGCGCGCCGCGCGCGATGTTGGTGGCAATCGGGCCGGGGCACAGCACCGAGACGCCGACATTGCTGACTTCGAGCTCATGCTCCAGCGCTTCAGTCAGCGACAGCACCGCGTATTTGCTCATCGAATACGGCCCCTGGTTGGTGCCGCGGCGGTTCTGCACGCCGGCGACCGAGGCGGTGTTGACGATATGCCCCTCCTCGCCGTGCTTGAGGATCGCCGGCACGAAATGGCGGATGCCGTGGATGACGCCCCAGACATTGACGCCGATCACGAACTGCCAATCGGCGAGCGACACGTCGGTGAGCTTTACGCCGTGCATCGGCACGCCGGCATTGTTGCAGGCGATGTGCAGCTTGCCGAACCTGCGCTCGGCCTGGGCAAGCGCATCGACCACCGACTGCTCGGTCGTCACGTCGATGCGCACCGGCATGACCTGCTTGTTGGTGCCGGAGAGGCTGTGCGCCGCCGCTTCGACCGCGTCTTTCTGGATGTCGGCCATGACGACATTGGCGCCGCTCTCGGCGAGCGCGGTGGCGATGCCGAGCCCGATGCCCGAAGCAGCGCCGGTGACGATCGCGGTCTTGCCGGAGATATCCCGCATTGCGCGCCTCCTCAGTGAAAATAACGCCCGGAATCGATGACCATCGTCTGGCCGGTCATCGTCTCGGTGCGGCACAGGGTGACGACCATGTCGGCGCAGTCGTCCTTGTCGGCAGGTTTCTTGAGCAGCGAGGTTGCCGCGCCCTGCGCGATAAATTCGGGCCGCAGATTGGCGGTCGCGCGGGTGCCTTCGAGAAGGCCGGGCGCGACGCAATTGACCAGTACATTCGGCGCCAGCGCCACCGCCATGCATTTCGTCAGGTGGATGAGGCCGGCTTTCGATACCGCATAGGCGATCGACGAGCCAGTCGGCCCCACTCCCGCCACCGAGGCGATGTTGATCACGCGACCGCGCCCCTGCCCTTTCATCACCGGCGCCACCGCCTTGGTGAGCCGCATCGGCCCGGTGAGGTTGACCGCGATGATCTTGTCCCAGATCTCCATGGTCAGCCCGTCGAGATCGGCGAACTGGATCGAATGGTTGTAGGCCGCGTCGTTGACCAGGATGTCGATGCGGCCGAAGCGTTTCACCACGCTCTCGATTACTCCGGCCACGGCCGCATCGTCGGTAATGTCGCACTGAAAGGCGGCGGCGTTGCACTGGTAGCGCGAGGTCAATTCCTGCGCGACGCCCTCAGCTTGGTCGCGGCTCTGCGCGTACATCACCGCGACATGCACGCCTTCCTTCGCCAGCGCGTGGCAGATGCGCTGCCCGAGCCCGCCATTGCCGCCGGTCACCAAGGCGACCGCACCCCGTAACTCCATCCGCCGTCTCCTTACGCGAACGACTCGGTCATTGCCGAGTAGACCAGCGTGCGCAAGTCGCGGCGCAGCGCGAGGCGCACCGGGCTGCCAATCACCTGGGTCATGAACACCACGGTCAGCTCTTCCTTGGGGTCGATCCAGAAAGCGGTCGAGGCCGCGCCGCCCCAGAAATATTCCCCGAGCGTGCCGGGCAGCCGAGTCTTGGCGACATCGACATTGACCCCGCAGCCGAGCGAGAAGCCGACCCCCGCATAGCCGCCTTCGCTGAACATCCCGGGGAAGGCCATGTCGGCGACCTCCTTGCCATCCGGCAGGAAGTTGAGGCTGAACAGCGCCACGGTCTTGGGGCTGAGAATTTGCACGCCGTCGAGCGTGCCGCCGTTGAGCATCATCCGGCAGAAACGCAGATAGTCGTGCGCGGTCGACACGAGCCCGCCGCCGCCCGACTCCAACAGCGGCGGTTGGGCATAGGTGCTCTCTCGCGCGTCGTCCTGGAGTTTGAGGGCGTTGCCGCCCTCCGGCTGATAGCAGGAAGTAAAGCGCTCGGTCTTGTCTGGCGTCACGTGGAACTCCGTGTCGTGCATGCCGAGCGGCTCAAAGAGGCGCGTGCGCAGGAACTCGCCAAAGCTCTGACCCGACAATTCCTCGACCAGGTAGCCGAGCACGTCGATCGCGACCGAGTAGTTCCACGCCGTCCCCGGCGAGAAATCGAGCGGGATTTGCGCCAGCTGGCCGATCATGCCCTTGAGCCCGCCTTCGGTCTGACGATCGACCACCTTGGCGGCGCGATAGGCGGCGTCAACGCCGGTGCGCATCATAAAGCCGTAAGTGAGCCCCGAAGTGTGGGTCGCGAGGTCGACAACCTTCATCGGCCGCTGCGCCGGCGTCGTCATGTAGGTTGGGGCACCGGTCGGCAGGATCGAGGGCGTGCCGCTGGCATAGACGGCAAGGTCTTTCCACTCGGGGATGTATGTATGCACCGCATCGTCGAGGCCGATCAGCCCTTCCTCGGCGAGCATCATCAGCGCCACCGCGGTGATCGGCTTCGACATCGAGTAGATGCGGAAGATCGCGTCCTCGCGCATCTTCTTGCCGCGCTCGATATCCATCTGCCCGGCAAGGGTCGTGTGAGCGAGCTGCCCCTTGCGATAGACGTAGGCCAAAATGCCGGGGAGAAAGCGGCCATCGACATAACGGCGCGTCATCACCTCGTCGAGCCGCGCAAGCCGCGCCGACGACAACCCCACGTCTTCCGGCTTCATGGTTTTCTCCCTGTGACGGATGTCCCCGACAGCTTATCCCTCTCCGCCCATTGGGGGGAGAGGCTGGCCGCCGCTGAGCGGCGGATGGGTGAGGCGGGCATGCTCTGACGTCTGGAATCCCCCACCTCACCTAGCCTCTCCGCCCCCCGGGGCCGGAGAGGGATTTATAAATTCAGATCACGCCTTCTTCCGCCAGCCGCTCGACCTCGCTCGGGCTGCGGCCGAGCAGCTCGGTCAGCACATAGAAATTGTCTTCGCCATAGCACGGCGCGCCGCGGTTGATCGGTCCGCCGATATAGGCCGGCGTCTTCGACAGCTTCATCGGGATTTCGTAGACCGGCCACGTGCCGATCTTGGTGCCGGTGACTTCGGTCAGCCATTTCAGGTGGCGAAGCTGCGGGTCTGCGTCGACGCGGTCCTCGGCGTTCTGGCACACCCCGGCCGGCACGCCGGCCTTCTGCAATTTCATCATGCAGTCATAGCGGTCTTGCGTCCGCGTCCAGCCTTCGACCGCGGCGTCGAGCGCGTCCTGGTGCTGCATCCGGGTTTCCAGCGTCGCGAAGCGGCGGTCTTCGAGCCACGCGCCCTGCTCGGCGACGCGGGCCAAGGCGTGCCATTCCGCGTCAGTGAAGCAGGCGATCGCGATCCAGCGGTCCTTGCCGTCGCAGCGATAGGCCCCGTGCGGCGCCGCCGGCTTGTACCGCGAACGGTTGCCGTAGCGGCGGAACACCCGCTCATTCGCCGCCCAATCGAGGATCGTCGCGCCGGTCAGGAAAATGCCGCTCTCGCATTGCGAGGCGTCGATCCACTGTCCCTCGCCGGTGCGCTCGCGGTGGTAGATCGCGCCAAGCAGCGCCAGCGCGTAGCCATAGGCGCCCATCCAGTCGAGAAAGGAATAGCCCCAGCTCACCGGCATCGCCGGCTCCGGCAGACCCGACATCTCGGCCTGCCCGCCAAACGCCGCCGCCACCGGCCCGACCGTGCGCATCCGGCCGTAGGTGCCGTGCGCGCCCATGCCGGATTGCTGGATGTAGATGATGTCCGGCCGGATCGACTTCATTACGTCATAGCCGAGGCCCAGCCGTTGCAACACGCCGGGCGAAAACCCCTCGGCGACGACATCGCAGATACGGATCATGTCCTTGGCGATGGCCAAGCCTTTAGGGTGACGGATGTTGAGCGAGATGCCCCGCTTGCCGGAGTTCTTGTTGAGAAAATTGCCGCCCATGTCGGGGTCTCTGACCCCGGGCAGCGGCCCGGTCGCGGCGTCGCGCGCGGCGCGTCCGCCGACCGGCGCCATCCCGGCGAGCCGCGTGTCGGGATTGTCCTTCCACTCGACCTTGTAGCTCTCCGCGCCCATCGCCGCGAGAAACCGCGTGCCACCGGCCGAGGCGAGGAACCAGGCGAAATCGAAGATCTTGATGCCCTGTAGCGGGAACGGCTTGCTGTGCATCGCCGAGAGGCGCGGGTTCTCGACCTTGCGCGGCTGCGCCGGCACCGATGGGTGCCGCGCTGTCTCAGCCAAAACCGTGGCGGTATCCTCACCAAGGAGCGGCGCGCGGCGGCCGACCTGCCAGCTTGTCTTGCTGCTGAGCCATTTGCTGGTCGGGTAGACGAAAGAACGCCCGAGCTCGGGATGCTCGACTTCGGCGAAAGTCTTGCGCGCCCACCAATGCTCATCGAGCGCGTTCTCGTGCGGCTTCCGCAGCGGCGCCCAAAGGAGCCCGGCGTTCTGCGCCTCCAGCCACGGCATATCCTTGAAAGTCCAAGCGCGGACAAAGCGCTGCACGATGTCGAGCATATGCGAGCGCGCTTCGTCGGCGCCCGCCGTTCCAGGCACCTGTCGTGCCTTGAGGTCCACCTCGGGCGGCGGCGGCTGCAGGTCCGCCTGCGCGTTGTATTTGCTCAACAGCGGCACGAGGTTCTTCAGGTCGCGCGCGCCCATGCCGTGGGTGATGAACCAGCGCCCGTCCTTGGTGTGGCAGATGCTCGGGCTGTGGTTGGGTCCTTCCGACGCGTGCCGGCAGGTCAGCCGCCACAGCGGCACCCGCCGGCAGACCCAGTACATCAAATCCTGCTCGGGGTTTTTCGACACCGCCTCGTGGATCGCGAGCGAGACATCCTGCCCCTCGCCGCTGCGCTCGCGGTGGATCAGCGCGCCAATGATGCCGGTCGCCATTTGCTCGCCGGCGATGTGGTAGGCGTGCCAGATCTGCGGGGCGATCGGCGGGGTGTCGTATTCGAAATTGGGGTCGGGGTCGTAACCGCAATTCATCATCGGCCCGCCGAGCGCGAGATGGATGAGGTCGGAGCCCTTGAACTCCTTCCACGGCCCGTCATCGCCAAACGGGGTCATGCGAGCGGTGACGAGCTGCGGAAAGCGCGCGTTGAGCGCCGCGTGGTCCAGCCCCAGCGCCTCGTTGAGCGCGCCGCAGCTCGCGTCTAGCAAAATGTCAGCGCCGCCGAGCAGGCGCAGCATGTGCTCGCGGCCGGCCGGCAACTCGAGGTCGAGCACGACCGACTTCTTGTTGCGGTTGTAGTTCCAAAAGAACAGCGAGCGTTCGAGCCCAGGCTCGTCGTCGAGGAACGGCCCGATCCGCCGCGTCGCGTTGCCCTCTTGCGGCTCGATCTTGATGACCTCGGCGCCAAGCCCCGCCAGCAACAGCCCGCAATACTCCGCGCGCTCGTCGGCGATCTCGATGACGCGCAAGCCCGCCAGCATCCCCGGCCCGGCATTGCCCATCATCTCGCCCGGCCCGGTGGTCTTTTGTTCCGGTGCGATCTCAACCACGGCGCCGCTCCCTCCCCAGCATCGACGGCCGCTAGGCTGCCGCGTTACGGCGCGCGGACGCAATGACGATTTGCGCCCTCTGCCCTGCCCGCCATCATCGGGAGGCTGGCGCGCGAACGTTTTGGCGTAAGCTGCCGCGTAAAGACATCCTCGGGAGCCACCCATGACATCGCTCACCCCAGGCCGCGCGCACCTCATCACCGGCGGGTTCCCGCCCGGCTCGATGGGCGGACACGACCATGACTACGCCAGGCTGAAGCTGCTCGGCCTGCTGGCCGAGCGCGGCATCCCGGCCTCGGTCGCCAATGATTTCGCCGATGTCGAGAGATGGCTGCCGACGAGTCAGCTGCTGATCACCTATGTCGCCGGTCCCTGCCCCGACGCCGCACAGACCGAGGCGATCCGCGCCTGGCTGGAGGGCGGCGGACATTGGCTGGCGTTGCACGGCACCAGCGGCGGTCGCGCCCAGCGCGTCGAGGGCGCGCGCATGCGGCGCACGGTCAAGACCGAGCACCACGCGCTGCTCGGCTGCATGTTTT
This sequence comes from uncultured Alphaproteobacteria bacterium, assembly GCA_963712835.1. Taxonomy (GTDB): domain Bacteria; phylum Pseudomonadota; class Alphaproteobacteria; order ATCC43930; family CGMCC-115725; genus DATARH01. The sequence continues at coordinate 53,593 of CAVQJJ010000012.1, forward strand.
TGACCCATCCGCCGATCCGTGAGTTCCGCGTCGAGGTGAGCGGCACGTCCTCGCCGCTCACTCAAGGGCTGCCCACGTCGTTCACGGTCGAAGACGAGCCCTATTTCATCGAGCTGCAGGACCCCGCTTCGACGCAAATCCTGCTGACCGCCGAGTTCGGCCCAAGCGCCGCCAGCGCGACCCAAGGCCTTTACCCGTCCGACACTTCGCTGCTCGCCGACGGCAAGCGCCGCGTGCTCGGTTATTCGCGCCAGGTCGGCAAAGGCGGCGTCGCATATTTCGCCTTCGGCCATTGCCACAACCCGGCGATCCGCGCCGTCCGTGCCAATACCGACCCGACTGACAAGACCCCGTCGACATTCCGCGCACCATGGGAGACGGAGGCCGTCGTCACGCTGTTGCGCAACGCGATCGCCTGGGGCGTCGCCTAAAGCTCAGGCGCCGAGCCCACCCTCGCGGATCGAAGTCGCGACGACATCGCGCGCCACCTCGCGCAACAGCGCGCGGTCGGCTTCGGCGCTCGCGGCCGGGGCGATGCCGGGTACCACCCGGTCGTGGCTGTAGGTCGGGACCGCCGCACCGTTGCGCAGCATCGGCGAATCCAGCGTCTCGCCCTTGCGGTTCGCCCGGATCGCGCGGCGGATCATGTTGCGCATCATGATGATGCCGCGGTCGGTCGAGGCCAGATGCTCGAGCCCGTGCCGCGCCATGCCTTTGTGGATGCTGACTTGTGCGTCGTAATCGCCGGGCACACGCTGCCGCTCTTCGTAGGAGCGGCTGGCGTCCTGGCCGAAGCCGCCGCCGCGCCGCATCTCTTTGCCCTCGGGGGCGCGGTAATAGCCGATCTGCATCGTGTGCGTATCGTCGAGCGGCACCGCCCAGGTCGTCGCCTGCGGCCGGTTGATCGAGTTGCGCAGCGCCAGCGGATCCTGGTTGGGCGGGAACTGGTGGATGTTGGGCAGGATGAAGTCGGCGACCCGCACCCACACCCGGTCGTCGCGGCGGCGGGTGTCGATGTAGACCATGCCGAGCGGCGTCTCCATCCAGTCCCACTCGCCGAGTTCCTTCAAATCCTCGGTGAAACCCTCGCTGCCCGGCAGCGTGTGCAGGAACGCCAGATGGGCCGGGTCCATGCTGTTTTCCTTGACCTGCAGCCAGTTGCATTCCCACAGCGTCGGCTTGCGCGCTACCAACCGGTAGCCGGGGATATCGTAAGTGTCGAGGATCGGGAAAGGCGGCTGCTGGCCCGGCGGGCCCATATAGGCGAAGACAAGCCCGGCATGTTCGTGCACCGGATACGAGCCGTGGAAGAGCTTGCCCTTGAGGGTGCTGTCTTGCGGCTCGCCCGGGGTTTCGAGGATCGTCCCGTCGCAGCCGAACAGCCAGCCGTGATAGCAGCAACGTATCCCCTTCTCGCCCACAAGGCCGAATTCGAGCGAGGTGCCGCGATGCGGGCAATGCAGCTCCAGAAGGCCGATCTCGCCCGCCCCGTCGCGGAACGCGACCAGGTCCTCGCCGAGGATGCGCAGCTTCACGGGCAGGTCGCCCAACTCGCTGGCCAGGATCACCGGCTGCCAGAAGCGGCGCATGTATTCGCCGCACGGCGTCCCCGGCCCGACACGGGTCAGCTCCTCGTCCTCGGGCGGCATGCCGCGATGATAGTAGGCGCTGTACGGCTTGTTCAGGAACGGCATGCGTTCGGCCATGATGTCCCTCCATTCCGCAGATTGGCGTATAGTCACGCCGAGACAAGGAGGGCGCAATGGAGAAGCGATTTGGCGTCGTGTCCGCGGACGGCCATTGCCGGCTGCCGCATTTGCCATTCGACCTGTGGACCAAGCGTCTGCCGCGCAAATTCCAGGACGACGCGCCGCGTGTCGTGACCGGCGCCGACGGCGCGCGACAATGGGTCGTCGAGGGCCATGCCTGGAGCGGCGTCGGCTGGGCCGGCGTAGGCCGCGGGGCGACCAATTGCTACACCCGCGCAGGGATCGCCGAGGAGGCCGAGCCGGGCATCTTCCGCGCCGCCAGCGCCAAGCATCGCTGCGAGGACATGGATCGCGACGGCGTCGACGCCGAGCTGGTCAACGGCCCGTACGAGCAGATCCACCAGATCAAGAACCCGGCTTTGCGCGCCGCCTGCGTGCGCGCGATCAACGACTGGGCGCGCGAGCTCTACGAGGAGTCCGGCGGCCGTTTCATCATGCTGCTGCCGCTGCCGTGCATGAGCGCCGACGAGGCGCTCGCGGAGTTGCTGCGGATCGCCGAGTTCGGCATGCCGACCGGGGTCATCTTCGACTGGGTCGGTGCGCCGGAGCCGGTGCTGCATCAGATGTGGGAGCCGGTCTGGGCCGCCGCGGCGGAGATCGGCATGCCGGTCAATCTGCACGCCAACCCGCGCGGCGGCTCGCGGCAGATCGGCGTCGGCGTGTCGGGCCTCGCACCGCGCAACCAGTCGCTGATGACGGTCGCCAATTTCCCGATGGGGCTGATGGCGGAGCTGCTGAGCGCCGTGGTGCTGTCGGGCATCTGCGACCGTCATCCCCGCATACGCTTCGTGCTGGAGGAGGCTGGGGTCGGCTGGGTGCCGTTCCTGTTCCACCGCTTCGACCGCGAATACGATTTCGGCGGGCCGGCGAGCCGGGTGTTCAAACCCGACATCGAGCTTTCCGCCAAGCCCAGCGAGTTCGTGCGGCGGCAGGTGTTCTTCACCTTCGAGGTCGAGGAGGAAGGCGGTTTCAAGCGGGCTCCGGAGATTGGCCTCGACAATTTCCTGTGGGCGAGCGATTTCCCCGGCCTCGACAGCCCATGGCCGCACTCGAAATCCGAAGGCCACGCCCCGGCCGAGGCGGCGCTCGGCAAGGCCGCGCTCGGTCGGCTCGTCTTCGACAATGCGGTGAAGCTCTACAAAATACCGGTGGTCTAGCCAGCTCAGAAGCGCACAGTGAACCTTATGGCAACATCGTCGCCGCTTTAGTTGCGCCACCCCTGGTTGACGAGGGTAAGCATCTTGGCGCGAACCAAACCTTGTCGGCGCCCCGCGCGGCTATTGCTCGCCGCTTCTGTAACGTTATGCGTTTTCGCGAGCCAGCCACGGGCGGCACAGGTCGGCGTGCCGATCGGCGCGCAGCCGCCACAGCAGAACCAGAACAACGCTATTTCGGCTGGGGGAAACCAGGAGCAGCCGGGACAGCCGCCGCTGTTTCCCGGCGGCGAGTTGCCGGATGCCTTCCACAAGGAGCGTCAGAAGCTGAAGGATGAAGGCATCACCTTCTCGCTGCATGAGCTCAGCGAGGTCTGGGCCAGTGTGATAGGCGGCGGCCGCCAGGGTGTCAGCTATAATGGCCTGACGATCGCCAAGCTCGATCTCGACCTCGACGCGCTGTTCGGATGGAAAGGTGGCGAATTCCTCACTTCGGCCTTCGACATCCACGGTCACGGGCCGAGCCGCGCGCTGGTCGGCAACCAGCAGCTGGTCAGCAACGTCGAGGGGACCCCGAGCGTCAAACTCTACGATCTGTGGCTCGATCAGACGCTGTTCGAGGGCAAGATCTCCGTACGCGCCGGCCAGGAAGGCGCCAATGACGAGATGATGGTGACCGCCTATGGCGGGCTGTTCCTCAATTCGAGCTTCGGCTTCCCCGGCATGCCCGCTGCGGATTTGCCATCGGGCGGCCCCAATTATCCGCTCGCGTCGCCATTCGCCCGTGCGCTGTACAGTCCGACCGACAAGATCACCCTTGTCGGCGCCGCCTACACCGACGATCCGGCGCCGCCGGGATCGGGCGATCCGCAGGCGCGCGACCGCAACGGCACCGCCTTCCGGCTCAACGACCACACGCTAGGTATTGCCGAGCTCTGGTACACGCCGGACTCCAAGTCGCCGCCCGACTTGCCGACCACCTACAAGCTCGGCGCCTGGTACGCGACCGGCAACTTCGCCGACCGCCGCCTCGACAGCGCCGGAAGACTCCTCGCCAACCCGACGAGCACGGGCAGGGCGCTCAACCATGCCGGCGACTGGGCGATTTACGGGATCGTCGACCAGATGGTCTGGCAACAACCGGGCGCCGACGATGACGGCATTGGCGTCTTCGCCATGGTCATGTCGGGTCCCAGTAACCGCAACCTCAGCAATCTTTACGCCGAAGCCGGGATGAACTGGCGCGGCCCGTTCAAGCAGCGTAAGGATGATGTATTCGGCCTTGCCGCCGCGTATCTCGGCATCAGCCCGGCGGCGCGGCAATTCGGCAACGACCTCGTCGCCTTTGGCCAAACAAGCGCCGGCTATGCGAGCAACGAGACCGTGATCGAGGCGACATACCAGGCGCCGCTGACCGATTGGCTGACGCTGCAGCCCGACGTGCAATACGTGATCAACCCCGGCGCGGGTGTGCCGACCAATTTCGGCAACACGTCGCTGCCGAACGCCGTGGTGATCGGCATGCGGGTGACGATCCGCCTCTAGCGTGAAAGTTGGCGGCTGCCCTGCGCGAGGCTCATGTTGCAGTGCAGCATCGCAATGCCTACATGCCCGCCTGGCCTTGGGGTGAACCTTCCCGCTTCGGGATCATTTGACAGTAATGACCTTGCCGCTCGACAAGCCGCCGCGCACGCGGCAGTCGTCAACCGTGTCCGAACCGGAAGACGATGTCCGGCCGCTGTCGGCGCCCAACCTGGAAGACGGGCTGCCCTGGCCGCAGCGACTTTGGGCGATGCTCACGGTCGGCCTGGCGATCACCATATCGGTGCTCGACTCGTCGATCGCCAATGTGGCGCTGCCGACCATCGCCGGCGATATGTCGGCAAGCCCCGCGACCGCAATCTGGATCGTCAATGCCTACCAGCTGGCGATCGTGATGACGATGCTGCCGCTTGCCTCGGTCGGCGACATCTACGAATACCGCAAGGTCTACCGCGTCGGGCTGGTGCTGTTCACGGTCGCCTCGCTCGCCTGCGCGCTGTCGCATTCGATCATCGAGCTGACCGCGGCTCGCGTGCTCCAGGGGCTCGGCGCCGCCGGGATCATGAGCGTGAACGCGGCGCTGGTGCGTTTCATCTATCCCCGCGCCCAGCTTGGCCGGGCGATCGGCATCAACGCCGTGACTGTCTCGGTGGCGGCGGCTGTCGGGCCGACCGTGGCCTCGGCGATCCTGTCGGTCGCCTCTTGGCCATGGCTGTTCGCGATCAACGTGCCGATCGGCCTCGTGGCGCTGTTCGGCATTGGCTCGCTGCCGGTGACGCCGCGCGGCAAGCACCGTTTCGACGCCATCGGCGCGCTGTTGAGCGCGGCGACATTCGGCCTCGTCATCACCACGATCGATGGCATCGGCCACCACGAGCCCATCGTGCTCATCGCGGTCGAAGCGGCCGCGGCGGTGGGGGTCGGCACGGTGCTGGTGTTCCGCGAGACGCATCGCGCCTGGCCGATGCTGCCGGTCGATTTGATGCGGGTGCGGCTGTTCTCGCTTTCGGTCGCGACTTCGGTCTGTTCGTTCGTCGCGCAGATGATGTCGTACGTTTCGCTGCCGTTTTATCTGCAGCACGGGCTCGGCCGCTCGGCGGTCGAGATCGGCCTCTTGATGACGCCGTGGCCGCTGATGACGGCGGTGACCGCACCGCTCGCCGGGCGCCTCGCCGACCGTCACTCCGCCGGTCTTTTGGGCGGCATCGGCCTCGCCGTGTTCGGCGTTGGCATCGCCCTGCTCGCCGCACTGCCGAGCGACACGAGCGCGGCGAACATCGTCTGGCGCATGGCGGTGTGCGGTTTCGGCTTTGGCCTGTTTCAGACGCCCAACAACCGCGCCATCATCAACGCCGCGCCGCGCGAGCGCAGCGGCGGTGCGAGCGGGATGCTCGGCACCGCGCGGCTGCTCGGACAGACCGTGGGCGCCGCGGTGGTCGCGCTGATCTTCGGTCTAATGGGTCAGGCCGGCAACGTCACGGCATTGTCTATCGCCGCGTGCATCGCGCTGGTCGCCGCGGCGGTGAGCTGCACCCGGCTGGTCGAACCGCGAAAAGCCTGAGAGGCCACGGCAGGAACCCTGGCGGAGCCGCGCCGTTGGCCGCCTTGCCGGGTCAGCACTGCGACGCGAGGAACATCCGATGCCGGAATTGCGCATCAGCACCGATAAGGTTTGCGATTTCATCGAGGCGGCGCGCGAAGTCGCCGGGCTGGTGCCGCCGACCACCGGCGATAACACGACAACCGGCGACGACAGCAAGCTGGTGACGATCGAAGAAAACCCCGCCGAGGATGACCGACGCGGCCAGATGATCGAGTTCATCAATGGTCTCAATGCCGCCGAACGAACCGACCTCCTGGCGCTGATTTATGTCGGGCGCGGCGATTTCGACATCACCGAATGGCGTGAGGCGGTGCGGGAAGCAGCGACTCGCATCGCCGACCGCATCTCCGACTTTATGATCGGCGACGCCGCGTTGTCCGCGTACCTCGGAGCCGGCCTTGAGGCCTTTGGCCGCAGTTGCGACTGATCCGCCCAGTCGCGCTCAGCATTCCATCAACTCGATGCTGACCCCGTCGGGCGCGGCGACGTAGCACAAGAGGCTGCCGTTGACGCCCCGCTTGAGCTCGACCGGAAATTGCACGCCCTTGGCACGCAGGCGATCGCACAGCGCCGCCAAATCTCCCTGGTACATAAAGCCGAAATGGTCTGTACCCCAACCGTTATGGCTGGAGAAGTCGGCATAGGGCTGGATCGGTCGCGCTGCGACCGGGTCTTCGCCCGGTCTGCTGCCGCGGATCAGAATGGTCATACTGCCAAGCTCGACAAAAATTTGCGGCGCGCCCCGCGCGACGGTATCGGCGGCGATCGTCGCGCCGAACATCTCGACATACCATGCCGCCGAAGCGTGCGGATTTTCACTGATGATGTGAACGTGATCGAATTTGAACGTCGGGTTGCTCATTGCTTTTGTCCTCTTGCGAACATTTGAAAAAGGATAGCGTAAATCAACGCCTTGCAAACAAGCTCCTAGCGTTAACTAAGTTGGCCTTAGGGCAGTTACAACGCAGTTACGTAATTTTACAGAACGTTACAAACCATTTGCTGCGCCCATTCGCAAGTTCAAATAAGGTCGTGTTTCTATTGGTAGATTACGCGGCGAGCCTCTGCGGTAAGATTAATCAGTAAAACGGCGCTCGATACTAGACTCCAGGGAAACTGCAGAGAAATCGAGAGGCAGCAGAGTGAGACTTCGCCAATGACCCGCCGCCCTGACGCCGGGTCGCTCTCGATCAGCCGAACAATGCCGGACAGCCATCCGCACGATAAACGGGCGCCCAGGCGCGCCAATCGTCATTTCGCCCCACTTCTCTGGCAATTCTTCTGCCCTGGTCCCCCGCGCGTGAGCGAAGGAGCACCCGATGGCCTCTAATACGGAAAGCCTGGTTCGGTCAGATAACGGGAAGCTTCCGGCGGCGCTGAAAAAGAACGGCCACGGCAAAACCAACGGCCACGCCAATGGCGCGGCACATGTCAGCGAAGACGATCTGCACGAGTTGCTGCACGCGATGCAGGCGATGCGGCTCGGCGATTTTTCGGTGCGCCTGCCTGACGACCATACCGGCCTTACGGGCAAAATCGCCGACGTGTTCAACGAAATCGTCGCCGCCAATGAGCGCATGGCCCATCAACTCGAACAGGTCGGCCAGATCGTCGGTCGCGAGGGCAAGACCCGCCGGCGCGTCAAGTTCGCGCTGCATCACGGCGCCTGGGGGGAGATGGAAGGCTCGGTCAACACACTGATCGATGATTTGCTGTGGCCGACGACGGCGGTGACGCATGCGATCACCGCCGTCGCGCGCGGCGACCTGTTGCAGACTGTGCAGCTCGACGTCGATGGCCGGCCGCTGAAAGGCGAGTTCCTGCGCTCGGCGACGATCGTCAACCGCATGATCGAACAGCTCAACGTCTTCACCTCGGAGGTGACGCGCGTCGCCCGCGAGGTCGGCACCGACGGCAAGCTCGGCGGCCAGGCTCAGGTGCGCGAGGTCACCGGCGTGTGGAAGGACCTCACCGAGTTGGTCAACTCGATGGCCAACAACCTGACCGGCCAAGTCCGCAACATCGCCGATGTGACGATCGCCGTCGCCAACGGCGACCTATCGAAGAAGATCACCGTCGACGTGCGCGGCGAGATATTGCAGCTCAAGGAAGCGATCAACACGATGGTCGATCAGCTGCGCTCGTTTGCGTCAGAGGTGACGCGCGTCGCGCGCGAGGTCGGTACCGAAGGCAAGCTCGGCGGCCAGGCTCTCGTCCCCGGCGTTGCCGGCACCTGGAAGGACCTCACCGACTCGGTCAACGCGATGTGCGGCAACCTAACCGACCAAGTGCGCAACATCGCGCAGGTAACGACCGCCGTGGCGCGCGGCGACCTCTCGCGCAAGATCACCGTCGAAGTTCGCGGCGAGATTCTCGAGCTCAAGGACACGATGAACACGATGGTCGATCAGTTGAACGGCTTCGCCTCGGAGGTGACGCGCGTCGCCCGCGAGGTCGGGACCGAAGGACGATTGGGCGGCCAGGCGCAGGTGCCCGGGGTCGCCGGCACCTGGAAGGACTTGACCGACAACGTCAACTCGATGGCGTCGAACCTGACCGCGCAGGTCCGCAACATCGCCGAGGTGTCGACCGCGATCGCCGGCGGCGACCTGTCGAAGAAGATCACCGTCAACGTCTCGGGCGAAATCCTCCAGCTGAAGGAGACCATCAACACGATGGTCGACCAGCTCAACGCCTTCGCCGGCGAGGTGACGCGCGTCGCCCGCGAGGTCGGTACCGAAGGACGGCTCGGCGGCCAAGCCAACGTGCTCGGCGTCGCCGGTACCTGGAAGGACCTGACCGAGTTGGTCAACTCGATGGCCAACAACCTGACCGGCCAGGTGCGCAACATCGCCGAGGTGACGACCGCGGTCGCCAACGGCGACTTGTCGAAAAAGATCACCGTCAACGTGTCAGGCGAAATTTTGCAGCTGAAGGACACCATCAACACGATGGTCGATCAGCTCAACGCTTTCGCCGGCGAAGTGACCCGCGTCGCCCGCGAGGTCGGCACCGAAGGCAAGCTCGGCGGCCAGGCGGAGGTGAAGGGCGTCGCCGGCACCTGGAAGGACTTGACCGACAGCGTCAACTACATGGCCGGCAACCTGACCGGCCAGGTGCGCAACATCGCCGAAGTCGCGACTGCGGTGGCGCGCGGCGACCTATCGAAGAAGATCACCGTCAACGTGTCGGGCGAAATCCTTCAGCTGAAGGACACCATCAACACGATGGTCGATCAGCTCAACGCCTTCGCCGGCGAGGTGACCCGCGTCGCCCGCGAGGTCGGCACCGAAGGGCGTCTCGGCGGCCAGGCGCAAGTGCCCGGCGTCGCCGGCACCTGGAAGGACTTGACCAACTCGGTCAACTCGATGGCCGGCAATTTGACCGGCCAGGTGCGCAACATCGCCGAGGTCGCGACCGCCATCGCCAATGGCGACCTCAGCCGCAAGATCACCGTCGACGTGCGCGGCGAAATCCTCGAGCTGAAAGAGACCCTCAACACGATGGTCGATCAGCTCAACCGCTTCGCCGGCGAGGTGACCCGCGTGGCGCGCGAGGTCGGCACCGAAGGGCGATTGGGCGGCCAGGCGCAGGTACCCGGCGTCGCCGGCACCTGGAAGGACTTGACCGACTCGGTCAACTCGATGGCCGGCAATTTGACGGCGCAGGTGCGCAACATCGCCGAGGTCACGACCGCCGTGGCGCGCGGCGACCTCAGCCGCAAGATCACCGTCGACGTGAAGGGCGAAATCCTCGAGCTCAAGAACACCATCAACACGATGGTCGACCAGTTGAACGCCTTTGCCGGCGAGGTCACCCGCGTCGCCCGCGAGGTCGGCACCGAAGGCAAGTTGGGCGGCCAGGCGGCGGTGCCCGGCGTCGCGGGCACCTGGAAGGACCTCACCGACAACGTCAACTTCATGGCCTCGAACCTGACGGGGCAGGTGCGCAACATCGCCGAGGTCGCGACCGCGATCGCGAATGGCGATTTGTCGAAAAAGATCACCGTCGACGTGCGGGGCGAAATCCTCCAGCTCAAGGAAACGCTGAATACGATGGTCGACCAGCTGCGCTCGTTCGCGGCGGAGGTGACGCGCGTCGCCCGCGAGGTCGGCACCGAAGGACGCCTCGGCGGCCAGGCGGTCGTGCCCGATGTCGCCGGCACCTGGAAGGACCTCACCGACAACGTCAACCTGCTGGCCGCCAACCTGACGACGCAAGTGCGAAACATCGCCGAGGTGACCACGGCCGTGGCCCGGGGCGACCTGTCGCGCAAGATCACCGTCGATGTGTCGGGCGAAATCCTGCAGCTGAAGAACACCATCAACACGATGGTCGATCAGCTCAACGGCTTCGCCTCTGAAGTGACGCGCGTCGCGCGCGAGGTCGGCACCGAAGGTAAGCTCGGCGGCCAGGCGCAGGTGCCCGGCGTCGCCGGCACCTGGAAGGACCTGACCGACACGGTCAACGTCATGGCCGCCAACCTCACCGAGCAGGTGCGCGGCATTGTCAAGGTGGTGACCGCGGTCGCCAACGGCGATCTGAAGCAGAACCTCACCGTCAAATCGATGGGTGAAGTTGCCGCCCTCGCCGAAACCATCAACAATATGACCGACACCCTCGCGACTTTCGCCGATCAGGTGACGACGGTGGCGCGCGAGGTCGGTGTCGAGGGGCGCCTCGGCGGCCAGGCCAACGTGCCGGGCGCGGCCGGCACCTGGAAGGACCTGACAGGCAACGTCAACCTCCTGGCGGCCAACCTGACGACGCAGGTACGCGCGATCGCCGAGGTGGCGACCGCGGTGACCCGCGGCGACCTGACCCGCTCTATCCAGGTCGAGGCGCGCGGCGAGGTGGCCGAGCTCAAAGACAACCTCAACACGATGATCGACAATTTGCGGCTCACCACCGACCGCAATACCGAGCAGGATTGGCTGAAGACCAACCTCGCGCGGTTCACAAACATGCTGCAGGGCCAGCGCGACCTCGCGGCAGTCGGCGGGACGCTGCTGTCGGAGCTGTCGCCAGTGGTCGGCGCGCAGAACGGCGTTATCTATCTGGTCGAGCCGGAAGCGGGGCTCAAACTGCTTTCCGGCTATGCCGACGGCGGCGAACTTGCCTCGCACCCCGAACGGCTGCAGATGGGCTCCGGGCTGGTCGGTCAGTGCGCCACCGACGCCCGCCGCATACTGATCAGCGACATCCCAGACGATGTCGTGCCGATCACCTCGGGTCTGTTCAAAGCCCCGCCGCGAAACGTCATCGTTCTGCCCGTGCTGTTCGAAGGTCAGGTGAAAGCGGTTATCGAGCTGGCCTCGCTCGGCAGCTTCACCGAGCTGCAGACTTCGTTCCTCGAGCAGCTGATGGCGAGCATCGGCATCGTCTTGAACTCGATCGAGGCGACGATGCAGACCGAAGCGCTGCTGACCCAGTCGCAGCAGCTTGCCTCGGAATTGCAGTCGCAGCAGCGAGAGCTGCAGCAGACCAACGAACAGCTCGAACAAAAGGCTCAGCAGCTCGCCGAGCGCAACGTCGAGGTCGAGCGCAAGAACCAGGAAATCGAACAGGCGCGCGGCGCGCTCGAGGAAAAGGCCACCGAGCTGGCGCTGACCTCGAAGTACAAGTCAGAGTTCCTCGCGAACATGTCGCACGAGCTGCGCACCCCGCTCAACAGCATCCTCATCCTGGGACAGCAGCTCGCCGAAAACCCCGACGGCAACCTCGTACCCAAGCAGGTCGAGTTCGCCCGCACGATCCACAGCGCGGGCACCGACCTGCTCAACCTCATCAGCGATATCCTCGACCTGTCGAAGATCGAGTTGGGAACCGTTTCGGTCGAGGCCGAGGAGATCTTCTTCACCAACCTTCAGGACATGGTGGTGCGGCCGTTCCGTCACGAGGCGGAAAACCGGCGGCTGTCCTTCGATGTCAATATCGATCCGAAGCTCGAGCGCAGCATCTACACCGACTCGAAGCGATTGCAGCAGGTGCTGAAGAACCTGCTGTCGAACGCCTTCAAGTTCACCGAGGAGGGCGGCGTCAAGCTCAGCATCTACTCGGCGTCGAGCGGTTGGGCGCCGGATCATCCGGTGTTGAAGAACACTCCATCGGTGGTGGCGTTCGAGGTGTCGGACACCGGCATCGGAATCGTCCCGGAGAAGCAGCGCATCATCTTCGAGGCATTCCAGCAGGCGGATGCCAGCACCAACCGCAAATACGGCGGCACCGGCCTCGGCCTTGCGATCAGCCGCGAGCTGTCGAACCTGCTTGGCGGCGAAATCCAGCTGCGCAGCACGGCCGGTGTCGGCAGCACATTCACGCTCTATCTGCCGCTGCGCTATGCGAGTGTACCGACCGGACCGCGGATCGAGACGAGCGTGAGCGCGCTTGCCGCGAACGGCACCGGCGCGGCGTTGATCGCGCCGAAGCCACCTGACCTGGCGATCGAGCCGGTGCCGGACGACCGCAAGTCGCTGCAGCCGGGCGAGGCCACGTTGCTGATTGTCGAAGACGACCCGCATTACGCGCGCATCCTGGCCGATTTGGCGCACGATCAAGGCCTCAAGGTGTTGATCGCGGCGCGCGGCACCGATGCGCTGGCGCTGGCGCAGGAATACCAGCCGTCGGCGGTGTCGCTCGACGTCTTCCTGCCCGACATGCTTGGCTGGACGGTGCTGAGCCAGCTCAAGCAGAACCCGCTGACGCGCCATATTCCAGTGCAGGTTCTGACCTTGGACGAAGACCGCCAGCACGGCCTCGCCCGCGGCGCGTTCTCCTTCGTCGTCAAACCGACCAATACCGAGGATCTCCAGGCCGCGCTCGGCAAGATCAAGGACTACGTCCAGCCGCGCCGCAAGCGTCTGCTAGTCGTCGAGGACAACCCGGCCGAGCAGATGAGCATCGCCGAGTTGCTCGGCTATGACGACATCCATGTACAGGCGGTCGGCACCGGCAACGAGGCCCTCGGCATCATGCACAACGACACGCCGGATTGCGTGGTGCTCGATCTGCGGCTGCCGGACATGTCGGGCTTCGACCTGCTCGAAAAAATTCGCGACGACGAGTCCTTGTCCGACCTGCCGGTTGTCGTGTTCACCGGCCGCGAGCTGTCGCCCGACGAAGACGCGCAACTCCACACGATGGCGCGCAGCGTCGTGGTCAAGGGTGTTGAATTTCCCGAGCGGCTGCTGGACGAGACAGCGCTGTTTCTGCACCGCGTCGTCTCCGACCTGCCGCTCGACAAGCAGCAGATGATCGAGCGGCTGCACAGCTCCGACGAGGATCTGGTCGGCAAGACCGTGCTGTTGGTCGATGATGACGCCCGCAACATTTTTGCGCTGTCGAGCGTGCTCGAACGGCGCGGCATGCATGTGCGTTCGGCGACGACCGGCAGGGAGGCGATCGAGCTTCTCGACGCCGAACCGGGGCTCGCGATCGTGCTGATGGACATCATGATGCCGGAAATGGATGGCTATCAGACAATGCAGGTGATCCGCGGAAACCCGGCCTTCCGCCGCTTGCCGATCATCGCCTTGACGGCTAAGGCGATGAAAGGCGACCGCGAGAAATGCCTCGAAGCGGGCGCCTCGGACTACCTTGCCAAACCGGTCAACACCGAGCAGCTGCTCTCGGCGTTGCGCATGTGGCTTCATCGATAGCGGGCCCCGGCCAGGAGAACCCAAATGGGCGCCGAGGAAAAGGTTAACATCCTGCTGGTCGACGACCAGCCCGCCAAGTTGCTGAGCTACGAGGCGATCCTGAGCGAGTTGGGCGAAAACCTCGTCATGGCCAGCTCGGCGCGGGAGGCGTTGGAGCACTTGCTCAAGACCGAGGTGGCGGTCGTCCTCATCGACGTGTGTATGCCCGAATTCGACGGGTTCGAGCTGGCGGCGATGATCCGCGAGCACCCGCGGTTTCAGATGTTGTCGATCATCTTCGTTTCGGCGGTGCAGGTCACCGACCTCGATCTGCTGCGCGGCTACCAATGCGGCGCGGTCGATTACGTGGCGGTGCCGGTCGCCCCGGAGCTGCTGCGCTCGAAAGTGCGGGTCTTCTGCGAGCTGTTCCGCAAGACCCGGCAACTTGAGACGCTGAACGCCGAGCTCGAGCGCCGGGTGGAGGAACGCACCGCCGAGCTAGCGCAAACCAACGCCGACCTCGAACGCCGGGTCGAGGAGCGCACCCGCGAGCGCGAGGCGGCGCTCGCGCAAGTGCATGAAATGCAGAAGGTCGAGAGCCTTGGCCAGCTGACCGGCGGCGTCGCGCACGACTTCAACAATCTGTTGATGGCCGTACTGGGCAACCTTTGCCTTGTCAGCAAGTACACCACCGACAACCCGAAGATTACCCGGCTTGTCGACGGCGCAATCCGCGCCGCCGAGCGCGGCGCCAATCTCACCAAGCGCATGCTGGCCTTCGCCCGCCGCCAGGAGCTGAAGCCGGAGATCGTCGATGTGCCGAAACTTGTTGGCGGCATGGTCGAGATGCTGCGCCACTTGCTCGGCCCGGAAATCGAGATCATCACCGAATTCCGCCGCGAGCGACTGACGACGCAGGTTGATCCCAACCAGCTCGAGTTGGCGCTGCTCAATCTCGCGCTCAACGCGCGCGACGCAATGCCGGACGGCGGCAAGCTGGTCATCGCGGCACGGCCGGAAAGCATCGGCGCAAGCGATGTGCCCGGCCTCGCGGCCGGCGACTACCTCTGCATCAGCGAGCGGGACACCGGGGCCGGCATGGACGAAGCGACCCTGGCGCGCGCCGCCGAGCCGTTCTTCACCACCAAGGGTGCCGGCACCGGCACCGGACTCGGCCTCAGCATGGTCGATGGGCTGGTGGCCCAGTCGGGTGGAGCGATGCGCATCAAAAGCCAGCTCGGCGCCGGCACCACGATCGAATTGTGGCTGCCGATTCGGCTGGGCGCCGAGGCCAAGGCCGACGAAACACGGCGCAAGCGGCGCAGCGCCCCGCCGAGCGCGTACAACGTTCTCCTGGTCGAGGACGACGAAATGGTCGCGGCAGGCACGATGGCGATGCTCGAAGACCTCGGGCATATCGCCGTTGAAGCCAATTCCGCCGCCGCCGCGCTCGAAATCCTCGAAGCCAATAGCGACATTGACATCGTCGTCACCGACCATGCCATGCCGGGGATGAGCGGCAGCGAACTGGCTCGCCGCATTCGCGAACTCTGGCCGGATTTGCCCGTCGTGCTGGCGACCGGCTACGCCGACCTGCCAAATGGGTTCGACCCGCAGCTGCCGCGGCTGTCGAAGCCGTACAAGCAGCAGGAACTTGCCGATCTAATCTCTTTTCTTGGCGCGGACTATCGGCAGAAGGCGGCCAATCTGCTTCGCGAGCAGCCCGCGGCCGAATAACCCCGTTGGTTATGAGGTGAGGCGGCGCGTCGGGCCTCCGGCGCGCCGCTTGCTTGTTGCGGCGGGCGCGGCTCCCCGATGAAATCGCGCTCCGTAGCCCCATCTTTGCGCTGCGAGGGTGCGCTTGGCCGACCTTCAAGGAGATTTGCATGCGCAATGGCGCGGAGTTGCTGGTCGCGGCGCTGGAAAACGAAGGGGTCGAGCGCATTTTCGGCATCCCCGGCGAGGAAAATCTTGCCGTCGTCGAGGCGCTGCGTGGCTCGAAGATCGAGCTAGTGCTCACCCGCCACGAGCAGGCCGCCGCGTTTATGGCGGCGACCTATGGGCGGCTGACCGGCCGGCCGGGCGTCTGCCTCAGCACGCTGGGGCCCGGCGCGCTCAACCTCTGCACCGGCGCAGCCTTCGCGCTGCTCGGCGCGATGCCGATGATCCTCATTACCGGACAGAAGGGCATTCTGCACAGCAAGCAGGGCCATTTTCAGCTCGTCGACATCGTCGCGACGATGACGCCGCTGACCAAGATGGCGCGGCAGATCGTCAGCCCGGCGACGATCCCCACCATCGTGCGCGATGCGTTTCGCGTCGCGCAGCAGGAGCGCCCCGGCCCGGTGCATCTCGAGCTGCCGGAGGACATCGCCGCCGAGCAAGCGCCCGAGCTCGCGCCGATCCCGCCGCACCCGATCGACTTGCCAATCGCCCCCGCCGCCGCGCTCGACCGCGCCGCTTTGATGATCCTCGCCGCCGAGCGGCCGCTCATCATGTTTGGCGCGGCCGCGAGCCGGCCGCGCCTTTCAGCGCCGCTGTCCGAGTTCCTCCGCCGGGTGCGCATCCCGTTCTTCAACACGCAGATGGGCAAGGGCGCGGTCGATGGCGGCTCGCACCTGTACATGGGCACCTGCGCGCTGTCCGAGCGCGACTATGTCCACCAGGCCATCGATCAGGCCGACCTGATCCTGGCGATCGGTCACGACACGGTCGAGAAGCCGCCCTTCATCATGGGCCCCCGTGGTCCCAAGGTAATCCATGTCGGCTACGGCCCGGCAACGGTCGAGGAAGTATTCTTCCCGCATGCCGAGATCGTCGGCGATGTCGGGCCCAGTCTCGAGCTGCTCGCCGACCGGCTCGAGGGCCAGCTCACGAACGCCGCGGCGCTGCTGCCGCTGCGCGAAGATATCCTGGAGCATCTAACCGCCCGCTGCAGCGAAAGCCGCTTCCCGCTGACCCCGCAGCGCATCGTCCACGACGTCCGCCAGGCAGTGCCGGAGAACGGCATCGTCTGCCTTGATAACGGCATGTTCAAAATTTGGTTCGCCCGCAACTACCGCACACATATCGCCAACACCCTGCTGCTCGACAACGCGTTGGCGACGATGGGCGCCGGGCTGCCGGCGGCGATCAGCGCCGCGCTCGTGCATCCGGATCGGCGGGTGCTCGCGGTGTGCGGCGATGGCGGGTTCATGATGAACTCGCAGGAGATGGAAACGGCGGTGCGGCTCGGGGTAAGTCTCGTCGTGCTGATCCTCGTCGACAATGCTTACGGCATGATCCGCTGGAAGCAGCAGGCCGACCGCTTCGCCGATTGGGGCCTCACATTCGGCAACCCCGATTTCGTCGCCTACGCCGCGTCCTACGGCGCGGGCGGGAGGGTGGTGAGCGACGCGGAGGGCCTGATGCCGGCGCTGGGGGCAGCCTTTGCCGCTGGCGGCGTGCAGCTCGTCGCCGTGCCGGTCGACTATTCGGAGAACATCCGGGTGCTGGTCGAGGAGCTTGCGGGACTCGCCACGCCGGGCGGATAGAGCGAGTTGGCTAACGTCAATAGCTCCAGACCACGAACACGAGACCCAGCACCACCGCGCCACCCAGCCCGGCGATGAACACGATGCGTTCCCAGCCGCGGTGCAGCACGATATCGCCGCCGCGCGCCTGATCGGCGGAAATTCGTGGTCGTTTTTGAGTCATGCCCGCCAACGGCGCGCGGCGAGGCTGGTTCCTGGTCGGGTTTACTAAGCCAGCGGGAATAAGTCCTTCGCCACCGTCGAGATCGACACTTTGCGACCCAGCATATCGACCAGCACGCGCACCCGGCCGACATCGTCGAGGTGTTCCAGCGTCGCCAGCTGTTCGGCGAACGGACCGGCCAACATTCGCACCGGGTTGCCCACCTTCAGCCGGTCCGCGAGACGCAAGATGCCGCATTCGTCGGCCGAGGCGAGCAGCGTCTCGACCACGCCGCGCGGCGCCGGCGCCGGCAGGTCGCCGCGCATCACCATGCGCGATACGCCGAAGGTCCCGTTGATGCTGCGCCAGCGGTCCCTCTCGAGGTCGAGCACCACGAATAGATAGCGCGGAAAGAACGGGCTCTCGACCGTCCGGAGCTTGCGCGCGTGGCGCACAGTCTTGTGCCGCTTTGGCATAAAGGTGCGAAAACCCTGGTTCTCCAGGTTGATCTGGGCGCGCTGTTCGCAAAACGGTTGGGCGTGGACCGCGAACCAACGCTCGCCCTCTTCGAGGCTCGCGAGACGGTGGCCGACCGCGAAGGCCTCGCCGGGCGGCGCAAGGGGTACGCTGGACATGCGCGACTTTATAGACACCGGCGGCCGCGGGCAAGAAGCGCGCCGCGGCGCCGCGCTGGACGCCGATCCCACGCAAGCGCAAAATCGGCGCCCCGCATCCGCACCGTGATGGGTACGCCATCGTGAACTCATCCGTCCTCGGACCTGCGCCAGAGGCTCGGCAAGAGCCGAACCGGGTCTATGCGATCGGCGACATCCATGGCCGTGCCGACCTGCTCGATCGCATGATCGCGGCGATCGCCCGCGATCTCGCGCAACGCCCGGTGCAAACCGCGCTGACCGTGACCGTTGGCGATTACGTCGATCGCGGCCCCGACTCCCGCGGCGTTGTCGAGCGCTTGACACAGAACCCATTCCCCACGCCCTTTGTCGCGCTGCGCGGCAATCACGAAACGATCTTCGAGGAGTTTCTGCGCGACCCGTCGGTCGCCGATTACTGGCGCCAGCTCGGCGGGCTGGAGACGCTGCATTCCTACGGGGTCGACGTCGCGCCGCTGATGCGCGGGCGAGGCCACGAAGAGGCCGCGGCGGCGCTGCGCGCGGCGCTGCCGCAAAGCCATGCGACGTTTCTCGCCTCGCTCCGGCTGACGCATTCGGTCGGGCGCTATTTCTTCTGCCATGCCGGGGTGCGTCCCGGCGTGCCGCTGGCGCGGCAGCGCGAGGAAGACTTGTTGTGGATTCGCGACGAGTTTCTCGACAGCCGAGCCGATTTTGGCAAGGTGGTCGTGCACGGCCACACGCCGCGCGAGGCGCCGGAGCTGCGCCCCAACCGCATCAACGTCGACACCGGCGCGTTCATGAGCGGCCAGCTCACCTGCGCCGTTCTCGAAGACGACGCCGTGCGTTTCCTCGTCGCGTCGTGATCAAGGCAACACGTCGAAAAGGCGTTCCCAACGCGCGAAAGCCTGCCGACGGGTGAATTGCGCGTCGAGCATGGCGCGGGCGCGGAACCCCATCGCCGCCACCGTTTCCGGATTTGCCGCCAGCTCGCGCAGCGCCGCCGCCAGCGCCTCACCATCACCTGGCGCGACGACGAAACCGCAGCGGTGCTGCCGCACCAGCCCGGCCATCTCGCCGTGGGGCGCGGTGACGGCGATGACGGGCCGGCCCGCGGCAGCGATCCCATAGAACTTGCTCGGGACGATCAGGCCTTCCAGCTCCGGCCGCAGCGACAGCCAATGCACATCCGCGGCGCCAAGCGAAAATCTGAGCCGCGCGCGATCCTGGTAGGGCAGAAAGCGGAAATTGGCGTCGAGACCGTGCGCCGCGACCTGGTGGCGCAGTTCGCCCATCCGGCTGCCGCCGCCGACGAACAGAAAAACAATCCGCGGCTCGTCACGCAGCCGCATCGCGGCCTCGAGCAGCGTCGCATACTCGTGGCCGCGGCCGAGATTGCCCGAATAGCCGACGGCGAACCGATCCGTCAGGCCCCACTCACGGCGCAGCTCATTGTCGGCAGGGGCAACCGGCCGGATATCGTCGTCGTCACACCAATTCTGGATCACCTGGACGCAGTCCGCCGCGACGCCCCGCCCGCGCAACATCGCCGCCATTCCTTCGCCCACGACGACATTGGCCGCGGCGCCCCGCAGCGTCATGTCGCGCAGCTTCAGCAGGAGCGGTCCCGCGACCAACGGCACGCGCAGCCGCATCGCGACCTCTGGATAGATATCCTGCAGCCAATTGACCAGCAGCAGCCCACGTCGCCTCGCCGCCCATGCTGCCGCCAGGCAAAGCAGCGGTGGGTCGGTCTTGGCGACGACAATGTCGCCCGGCTGGGCGCGGGCCATCAGCTCGCACCACACCGCGACGTAGAATGATGCGTAATCAACGCCGCGGCCGAGCAATGCGGCGCGGCCGAAGCGGGTGGCCGACAGGCGCCGGATCGCGACGCCCTGCACCGTCTCGGCCGCGGGCAGCTCCGCCACCGGGTTGTCGTAAAGCTGCCGGCTGGTGAAAACCTGCACCGCATGGCCGACGGCGGCGAGGTGGAACGCCAGATCGCTCAGCACCTGGCTCGTCGCGGAATGATCCGGATGGAAATAGCGATTGAGGAAGATGATCCGCTTCATCGCGCGAGCCGCCGCGACGCGCCGGCCGAGAGGCGATGCCCCCAGCCGCTACGCCGAGCGCGCGACCGACGTCCGGCGGTCGTCTTGATTGGCGCTATCGAGGCTTGCCGGCGCGAACCGCACCCGTCCGAGTTCCCGCGTCGCCTCCCGCTGGCGCCGCGCTTCGGCCAATGCCTCCCCGGAGCGGCGATCGCCGCGGATAAGACTTCCGTATGGTCATCGCCATGACCCGCAGGTCGAGCCACGCCGAGGCGTGGCCAATGTACCAAGCGTCGAGCACCTCCTTTTCGTCCGCGGTCAACAGCGAGCCGCCATTGACCTGCGCCCAGCCGGTGATGCCGGGCCGCACCATCAGACGCACCGAAGGATCGGCGGGCTGATCTCGCGGCAGCAACGGGCGTGGCCCAACCAGCGACATATCGCCGACCATGACGCTCAACAGCTGCGGCAGTTCGTCGATTCGCGACTGGCGCAGAAACCGCCCAATCAACGAGAGGCGTCGCTCTTCCGAGATCGCCCTGCCCAACCGGTCCACCGAAAAATGCAGCGTGCGAATTTTGTACAGTTGGAACGGATGACCGCCGAGCCCAATTCGTCGCTGCCAGAACAGGATCGGCGAGCCGACATCGATCGCGGCGAGCAGGCCGCCCAGCAGCCAGACCGGCGTCAGCCCGAGAATCAATAGCGACGCCAACAGCATCTCGACCGATCGTTTCCAGCGAAAGTAATGCGCCAGCGGGACGCTGTGCGCGGCTGCAAATTGCGGCACGCGCGAGACGATCGCACCGTTGATCGGCGCGCCGGCCGGCAGGTTGAAGAAGTCGCCGACAAACGCCAGCGGAAGCTCCCGGCGCGCGCAGATGTGCCGCACCTCGTCGAGCGCCGCCGCCGACAGCATCTCGGCATCGCCTGCCACCACGACGCGGTCGATGCCGACGCCATGCACGGCAAATTCACCGATCAGCGAATCGAGATGCTCGGGCGGTCCGAAAACGGGCACGCCGGCGAGTGTCCGCCCGACCAAGCGGGGGTTCTCGTCAAGCAGCCCGACGACGCTGTGACCGCCCGAGCCGACCGCATCGATCAGCCTGAGAAAAAGGCCCGCGAGATCGTTGAGGCCGATGACTATGATGTGCTCCGACACGGTCTGCCGCGGTCTGTTGGAGAGCTTGCGGTTTTTGTCCGCGACGTGCGCCAGCGCCCGCATGGCGAACAAGCCGCCGCCCAAGATCAGCGCATGGATGGCCGGCGCCGAGCGTGGTACGCCATCGAACCGCGTCATGCTGAACATGATCGCGCAGGTCAGCAGCTCGGCAGTCAGCACCGCTTTGGCGAGGTCCAGCGCGTCGTGGACCGACAGATAGCCGGGAAGCGCGCCGTGAACGCGGAACAGAGCAAAACCGATGAGCGAAAACACAAAAGTGATGGCAACGTAAGTCGCCACCTGATCTACCCCGTTCGGTGTGAGTATCGGCGCGTTTCGCAAGTACAGCGTCAGTAACGGCGCCACCATAGCCAAGACAATATCGAATAGCGAAAATTGAACGGCGAGGCCTGCCCGCGATGATGGCGATCGGACGCGCATACCCCTTCGGTCCCCTAGGATAGCCGGCGCCGCAGGCGAAGCGCCGGTCGGCTGCCACCTGCGATTTCGGCACGCGCCACGTTGCTCTCCACCTGCCGCTACGATATCCGGAATCAACCATCACGGCAATGTCTGCGGCTTCTCCGCGCCGGGGCTGCGGCGGCGCCAGCCGGCCACCGATTGGCACTTTCGGGCTTCTTATTTATAGTCGCGATCAACCGGCACGATGTTTCGACCTCGACGCGAAGCGGCTCGCGGCGGCCGTATTGTCGCTCAATATGGGAGGAGAAAAGCGGTGACAGGCTGGCGAGTCGGACTGCGTTCGGCGGTGGCATGCGTGGCTGATCGCCGTGTTCTGACCGCGCTCTGCCTGCTGATCCTTCCGGTGCTCACCGCCTGCGGCGCGGGCGCGCCGCCTGTTACCGAGGCCGAGCGCAAAGCGCTCGAGGCTGAGGCCGCGGCACCGCCACAGCTTCAGGCCGGAGAAAAAATCCACGTCACTGTTTATGGCGAGCCGAGCCTGAGCGGTGATTATCAGATCGACCCGAGCGGGTTGGTCTCTCTCCCATTGGCGGGCACCTTGAAAGCGGCCGGTCTCACGCAGCAGCAACTCGAACAAGCGCTCACAGCCAAGTTCGCCGGCGGCTACCTCAAAGACCCCAAAATCACCGTCGGCATCTCCGAGTTTCGCCCGTTTTACATCGTCGGCGAGGTCGAAAAACCGGGTGCGTATCCCTACACGGGCGGCCTCACCGTGCTTAGCGCCATCGCTATCGCCGGCGGCACGACTTATCGGGCAAATCAATCCGAGGTGCTGATCCAGCACGTCGGCGAGGAAGGAATGCGCGAATACAATACCAATTCGCCCATACCAATTCTTCCTGGCGATATTATTCAAGTTCCACGGCGCTATATTTAGCACGCACGGATAAACTTCCGTTGTTAAAACGTCACACGTTGATTTGAAATCTTCATTATGCGCAAATTCACGTTGGCGAAGCGGCCACCCTGAGGTAGAAAAACAAAAGCATGTTTCGCGGGTCCTGGCTCGTCGGGGGAACGCGGTTGTTCGGGAACATGATGAGAATTTGGGGGATCCTCGAGCACCGCCGCGCACCGGCGATGGTGGCGGCTGCGGCGGCGTTGCTCGCCGGTCTTTTCGCCTTCGCGCCGGCGCACGCGCAGGTGGGGGCCATCGGCGGCTCTTATGCGCCATCGTTTCAGCCGCCGCCCGTCTCCACCGATCACCCCGACTACCTGACAAACCCCGGACAGCCAGAGGACGCGCTTGTCGTCGGAAACTGGCTCGTCTATCCAAGCGCGTTCGTCGGCGGCGTTTACGACAGCAACATCAACCAGTCGTCAACCAACGTGCAGTCGAGCGGCGGTGCTCGGCTTACGCCCAGCCTGCTGGCGATATCGATCGGCGATTTCAGCAAGACAACCATATATGGCGTCGCCGATGCCCGCATCTATGCCAATCAGCAGGCAAACAATGCCGACGCCGTGGATGTCAGCAGCGGGATTATCGAGGTTTATCAACCGCTTCCCGACCTAATCTTCACGGGTCAGGGCGACTATACGCGACAAAAGGATCTGTTCAGCACGCTCGGCGACACGCACGCCGTGGTGAACCTAAACCCGGCGGCGATCGGGCTGGCGCCGATAAGCAACCCCATCGCGTACAACCAGTTGACCGGTTCGCTGCAGGTACAGAAGAATTTTTCCAACGCCTTTTTGATCGCAACCGGTTCGGTTGTCGGTCAAATCTATGACGACAACACGAATATCAACGAAAACCCCAATAACGCAACGGTCACCGGTGGACTGCGCGGCGGTATCTGGTTCACCCCGGCGATTTACGGCTATGTCGAGGGGGCCGGCAATTCGCGGAACGAATCGGTTTCTAGCCTCAGCTCGTCCGGCTATCGGGTGACAGGCGGCTTGGGGACGGATCAGCTCGGTCTGGTGCGCGGCGAAGTTTACGGCGGATACCAGTCCGAAGGCTACTCGGCGTCGGGGATCGGCACCGTTTCGAGCTCCATTTACGGCGCGCGGGGCTATTACAACCCGCTGCCTGATTTGACCTTGAACGTCTCAATCGATGAGGAACTGGGTGTCTCGTTATTGACGCCGCTGCCAAATTCGCCGTTCGGCTCGGCGACCAAGGCGACCACGGCGCTGGCGATGGCCAACTACGCGCTTTCGGACTTTTGGGCGGCGGGGCTGCGCGGCGGCTATATTCGCACCGATTACGTCGGTACGCCGCGGCGCGATGATGCGTGGACAGCCGGCGGGACGCTCACCTACCAGCTGATGCGGAATATCGGCCTGACCGCCGATTACCAGCACACCGAGCTGAGCTCCAATGTGGCGCTGCAAAGCTTTTCACGCGACGTCGTGACCGTCGGACTCACGTTTAAATACTGATGTTCGGCAATAACTGACGTTTAGGGTCGCAAGTTCGCCGATCCTGTCACCAGTCAAGGCGGTCCCACCGGTTCGTCCGGGCTTGTCACCAACAACTGTATAAGCCCCCGCGCCCCCTGGCAGCCGTTGCCCCTTGACCTGCCGCATGACGATCTGCCGGATCGGAGCGAAACAGCAACTTTCAACGCTTACTTCCACGGGTTTCGGCCTGACGACGCGCTGAGCGCGGGCTTCGCGCAACCTTGTTTCGGCACAGGGGCTGTGCGACTCTCCCGGCGCTCAACGGGGGACGCACAACGCTTCACCAGCGAGGAACGGTTGAGACACCCTCGTCTCACCCGAACGGCGGTAGCGTGGATTTTTTCGATACCGATGCAAAGCTGACTGCTCTGCCCAAATTCGAGCGAGCCGTCCACGGATCGTTGATCGTCGACGAGGCGGTGTTCTGGCTTTTCGTCGTCGGCTTGGCATGGGTGCCCCTCTGGTATGGTGGCAATGCCCCCTTGGCGTGGGGAATAAACGCCGTTTTCTTTCCCGGTTTGGCGGCGCTTCACGAGTTGTCGATAGTGCTGCCCGGGCGGCGCCATCCGG
The DNA here is from genome assembly GCA_963712835.1 of uncultured Alphaproteobacteria bacterium. GTDB lineage: Bacteria > Pseudomonadota > Alphaproteobacteria > ATCC43930 > CGMCC-115725 > DATARH01. The sequence goes on from CAVQJJ010000012.1 coordinate 78,286, forward strand.
TCGGCTTTCGCGCGCTCGCCATTCCGGCGGTGCTTTTCGGCGCCGTGATCCTGTGGATCAGCCTCCAGACGGCGGCATGGCTACCGGCGGCGCTCACAAACCCCATCTGGGGCCTGGCCGCCAAGGCGCTGGGCAAACCGCTTTCCGCCAGCATCAGCGTCAATCGCGACTTGACCGATCTCGCCTTGGTGCGGCTGCTGACCGCTGCGAGCGTCTTTTGGCTGGGCGTGCAGCTGTGCCGTGACGGCGCGCGCGCCAACCGGCTGATCGCTGGAATCGCGCTCATCGGCTGCGTTTACGCCGCTTACGGCATCGTCGCCGCGAAGACGGGGCAACTGGGATGGTTGATCGCACCGGCGGCGGAAGGCCATGTGACCTCGACCTTCGTCAATGAAAATTCATACGCGACTTTTGCCGGGATTGGGCTCATCGCCGCTGGCGGCTTGCTGATCCGTGCCTATCAGCGTACGGCCATCGACGGCGGCGGCTGGCGGCTGCGCCTTGCCGCCTTTATCGACACCAGCGGCGGTGAAGCAGCGTGGCTGATCAGCGCCGCGTTCGTCAGCCTCGTCGCGCTGTTGCTGACCGGGTCCCGCGGCGGCGTGCTGTCCACGGGGTCGGGCCTCGCCCTCGTCGGCGCGCTCGCTTTATCGCGCGAGCGTCGTCATCGGCGCCGCCCCATCGGCCCGATCGCGTTGTTGCTGGGGTTGGCGGCGGCGACCCTCCTTGTTTTCGGCAGCATCTTCACGCGTCATCTCGGGACTTCGGGGCTCGCCGACAGCAATCGCCTGGCGGTGTTCGTGCTGACCGTGCGCTCTATCCTCGACGCACCGCTGCTCGGGTTCGGCTATGGCACGTTCAGCGATGTCTTTCCGCTCTACCGCGACCAGTCGATCAGCCTTCAGGGCGCCTGGCTGCAAGCGCACGACAGCTATATCGAGCAGTTGCAGGGGCTCGGTCTGGTATTCGGGGCGATGCTGATTGCCGTACTGGCGCTGCTCGCGCTACGGTGCCTGCGGGGAGCGATCCAGCGTCGAGAGAATGCGACGGTGCCGTTAGTGGCCACCGGCGCCGCCTGCCTCGTCGGCTTGCACGCGGCCGCCGATTTCAGCCTGCAGATCCAAGCCGTGACGCTGATCTTCATGGCGATCCTCGGCGCCGGGGTGAGCCAATCGACGAGTTCGCGCATCGATATTGGGGATTGAGACGTGCCTGACGGGCTGACTGCCGCCGAAAGACCGGATATCGGCCAGGGCGATCAACGTTTCGACCTGCGCGAAGCGATGAGCTTCCTGTGGCGCCAATGGAAATTCATCGCTGCGGTGACCGCGGTCGGAATTGCAATCGGCGCGCTGACGATGGCGCGCCAAACGGCGCTTTACACGGCGACGAGCCAGGTGTTGCTCGAGCGTCCGAGCGCGGTGCCGCCGGGCGGCGACACTTTCAGCCCGGACAACCGGCTCGACCTGCCGCTGATCGAAAGCCAGATATCGATTATCCGCTCGACGGTGTTTCTCCGCCGGGTCGTCGAGAAAGAGGGGCTGGCGCCGCCGCCGCCCGCGAACCAGCTGCAGGCAGCGGAGGCTACACCGCCAACGCTCCTCGGCAAGGTGAAATTATTTTTCCTGTCCCTGATCGGCCGCGGCGACGACAGCGCCGCGGAGCCCGCGCCCACTGCCGCGGAGGCCGGAGCCAATTCGATCCCGCTCTACGAGCTGCGCGCGATTGAGGGCCTCAAATCGGCGATCACGGTAACGCGTGGGGTGCCGCTCAGCTACGTCCTGGCGATCTCGGTAACCTCGCCCAGTCCCGACAAGGCGGCGGAGCTCGCCAACGCGGTGGCGGACGCCTACCTGGTCGACAAGCTCGATACGCGGTTCGACGCGGCCAAACGGGCATCGGCCTGGCTGAGCGATCGCCTCGGCAAGTTGCGCGATCAGGTGCACGATTCGGAGGAAGCGGTCGAGCAGTTCCGCGCCGCGCACGGTCTGGTGCAAAGCAACGGCGTGACGCTCAGCCAGCAACAGCTGTCCGACCTTAATGCCAAGCTGATCGACGCCAAGGCGGACCTCGCCCAGAAAAAGGCAAAGGTCGATTTGCTCAGCTCGATCCAGGCCAAGGGCGGCAGCATCCAGTCCATGCCGGAAATCGCCAACGCCGGCGCGCTGGCGGGGCTGCGGCAGCAAGCCGCCCAGTTGTCCGCGCAGGAAGCGGACCTGCTTGCCCGTTACGGAGCCTCGCATCCACTGGTCGTCAACATCCGCGCACAGCTACGTGACGTCGAGGGCAGCATCGGGGCGGAGACCGCGCGCCTCGCGGGGTCGGTCAAGAACGATTACGAACTGGCTCAGGCGAAAGTCGCTTCGCTGGAAAAATCGTTCGCGGCGGCGACCGGCCAGACCAACGTCGATGACGCAACGGCGATCCATCTACGCGAATTGCAACGTACCGCCGACGTTAACCGCACCCTCTTCGAGGATTTTCTCAAGCAGTCGAAGATCACCCAGGAACAGTCGACCTACGAGCCGCAAGACGTGCGGATCATCAGCCCGGCCGTCCCGCCGGGCGCAGCGAGCTACCCCCGCAAGGGTCGGCTCATGACGATAAGCCTGGTGCTGGGCCTGCTGATCGGGGTCGTCGGTGCGCTCGCGAAAGAGAAGCTGAATACCGGGTTCACAACGCCGAAGCAGATCGAAGAGATGCTCGGACTGCCGTTGCTGACCTCGATCAGCCGCATGACGAGCCGGGATCTCGCCGGGGAGCGCGGCAACATCTCGATCTACGAGGTGCCGACCGTGAAGCCGCTATCGCGGTTCGGCGAGGCGATCCGCGCCTTGCGCAGCGGCGTCCACATGACCGATGTGGACGATCCGCCCAAGGTCATTCAGGTAACGTCGACCGTGCCCGGCGAGGGCAAGACCACGATCGCGCTGTCGCTCGCCTCCTCTGCGGCTGCGGCCAAGCTCCGGGTGCTGTTTATCGATGCCGACCTCCGGCACCCGTCGGCGACGCATGCGTTCAAGCTCAGCCGCGAGGTGGGGCTGGTCGATCTCCTGCTGGGCGACGTCGATCTCGAAAACGCCGTGCAGTTCTATGAAAAGGGCGGTTACTGGGCGCTCAGCGCCGGCAACAAGACGCAGAACCCCACCGATCTGCTCGGCTCGGAGCGAATGCGCGCGCTGGTCAACGGCTTCAAGGAAGCCTACGACCTGGTGATCCTCGACACGCCGCCCGCCGGACCGCTTGTCGACCCCGTGGTCGTATCGCACCTCGCCGACAAGATAGTTCTCGTGGTGCGCTGGGGCTCGACGGCGCGCGAACTCGTCAAGGAATGTGTCATTCAGTTGTCCGGACACCGCAAGATCGCCGGCGTTGCGTTCAACTATGTCGATGAGCGCGAGGCGCAGAAGTACGGCAAGTACGCCTACTCGTATTATTACGGCCGCCGCTATTACAAGCGCTACTACACGCAATAAAACATCCGGCGCGGCGATCCCTCGCTTCGCGACAACCGCCGTCGTGATCGCGCTGTGCGCGTTTGCCGCCACACGCGGCTGGAGGCTTATCGATTTTGCGCGGGCGCGAGCGGCGGACAAAACCAGCGAGGCGACGCGCGCCTGGATCGGCGTCCCGGCCGTCACTACTGCGGCGCTCGACGCGGCATTGCACGACATCGCCGAGCAGGGCAGCGCTGCGGCGGCGGAACAGCGCACCGCGCTGTTGACGCAACTTCTCGCCGTCCGACCGATGTCGTCGATTGCTTGGCTCTCGCTGGCCGGTATGCGGGTGGCGACCGGAGAGCCCTACAGCACTGTCCTCGCGGCGCTCAAAATGTCGTCGGTCACCGGGCCCAATGAGGCCGAGGTGATGTGGGAGCGCGGCATCTTCGGACTCTTGCAATGGGAAGTGTTGCCGCCGGACTTCCAGCAGCGCGCGATCGTCGATCTCGCCGGACCTATTCTCACGGGCATCGTCAACGACCCAGGGCGGCAGTTGGTCCGCAGTGTCCTGAGCGCGAAGGCGCCGAAAGCGCAAGCGCAAATCGCACGAATGCTGCAAACCCAAGGGATTACGTCCGTGGACTTAAAGCAAATCGGGCTTAGTTCGGCGCAGACGCAGGCGCCCGCCGTCACGCAATGAACCCATGAAGGCTTCGGCAAAAGCGACCGGCTTCGACAGCCCGACACGCCTGCCGCGCGATCAGGACGAGCGCCGCCGCTGGCAAAGCGCCAACCGGGCGTGGTGGGAGCGCACGCCGATGCGCTACGACTGGCGCGAGCAGCTCACCCCGACCCCCGGCAGCATCGACTATTTCGAGGAGATCGATCGCCGCTTCCTGACCTCGGCCCGCGGCTTCATGCCGGAACGGACGCGGCCCTTTGATGCGGTGATCCCGTTTGATGCGCTCGCCGATCGCGATGTGCTCGAAATCGGGGTCGGCCAGGGCACCCACGCGCAGCTTCTGGCGCCCCGCTGCAAATCCTACGCGGGCATCGACATGACCACGGCGGCGACGGCGATGACCTCGCGTCGCCTCCACCTGTTCCGCCTGCCCGGCGCCGTTCTTCGCATGGATGCCGAGGCGCTCGCGTTTTGCGATGAGAGTTTCGACTACGTCTGGAGCTGGGGGGTGGTCCACCACACCGCCGATACGGCGCGAGCGCTCGCGGAAATTCGCCGCGTGCTGCGGCCCGGCGGCGAGTGCACGCTGATGGTCTATTACCGATCCTGGTGGAGCTACTACCTGTTCGGGCTGTTGCGTTGGCTGTTTCTCCGCGGTGACGGCGAAACGAATAACGTGCATGCCGCGATACAGGATGGCACCGACGGCACGATCGCTCGGTTCTACACGCCAGCCGATTGGCGAACTTTGGCGGGCGAACTGTTTGCCATCGGCAATTTCGCCGTCTACGGTCAGAAGAGCGATGTCGTGCCATTGCCGGCCGGCTGGCTCAAGGACCGCCTGATCGCCGTGCTGCCCGACCCGCTCGCCCGCTTTCTGACCGGCACGATGCGGATGGGCTCGTTTCTCGTCATCCAGATGCAAAAGGCGGCCTAAGACGATGTGCGGCATCGCCGGCATTCACGCCTACCATTATGCGGCGAACCCGATCGACGCGGCGGAATTGTGCCGCATCCGCGACCGCATGGAGGGGCGCGGCCCAGACGGCGCCGGGATGTGGGAATCCGATGATCATCGCATCGGCCTTGCAAACCGGCGGTTGGCGATCATCGATCTGTCCGATCGTGGGCTGCAGCCGATGATCAGCGCCGATGGCCGGTTCGCCGTCACCTATAACGGCGAAATCTACAATTACCGTGAGCTGCGCGCCCGGATCGAGGCGCGCGGCGGCGTCTTCCGCAGCGACACGGATACCGAGGTGCTGCTGCACCTCTATGCGTGGAAAGGCGCGGCGATGCTCGCCGAGCTGCGCGGCATGTTCGCCTTCGCCCTGTGGGACGGCGAGCAGCAGCGCCTTCTGTTCGCCCGCGATCCTTACGGCATCAAGCCGCTCTATTATGCCGATGACGGCTGGACTTTCCGCTTTGCGTCGCAGGTCAAGGCGCTGGTCGCCGGCGGGCGGATTTCGCGCGACCCCGAACCCGCCGGTTGGGCCGGCTTCTTCGTGTTCGGCAGCGTCCCCGAGCCGTTCACCATCTATCGCGGGGTGCGAGCCCTGCCGGCCGGCACATCGATGTGGGTCGATAGCCTCGGCCCGCACGCGCCGGTATCATATTGCGATATCCCGACGCTGCTCGACCGCGAGCCGGCCGCGCCGGGCGATCTGCCGGCCCGGCTGCGCGAGGCACTGTTCGACAGCGTCCGGCGTCATCTGGTGGCGGATGTGCCGATCGGTTTGTTCCTGTCGGCGGGAGTCGATTCCGGCGCTCTGCTCGGGCTTATCCGCGAAACCGGAAGCGATGTTCACACCATTACCATTGCGCACGAGGAGTTTCGCGACGCGTCGCAGTGCGAGGCGGAAGCCGCGGCGCAGATTGCCGCCCGGCACGGCGCCCCCCATACGCGACGCCTTGTCTCGGAGGCCGAGTTCCTGGCCGATCTGCCACGCATTCTCGACCACATGGATCAGCCGAGCATCGATGGCATCAACACCTGGTTCGCCAGCAAGGCGGCGCGCGAGCTCGGTCTCAAGGTGGCGCTTTCAGGTCTCGGCGGCGACGAATTGTTCGGTGGCTACCCGTCCTTTGCCGACATTCCGCGCTGGGTGCGGCGCATGGCCTTGCCTTCACGTATCCCGCTGTTCGGCGAGGCATTCGCTGTGGTCGCATCGGCGCTGCGGCGTCTTTATCCGGGGTTGTCACCAAAAACGGCGAGCTTCGCGCGCTATGCCGGCACCTATGCCGGCGCCTATCTGCTACGGCGGGGCGTCTTCATGCCGAGCGAGCTGGACGGCGTCATGGAAGCGGCAAGAGAGGGCCTGCGCCGTCTGGACCCGCTGCGTTTTATCGCCTCGGCCGGTGCGGCGCAAGTGCGCTCGCCGATGGGCAAGGTCGCCGCGCTCGAAGCCGGGCTTTATCTGCGCAACCAGCTTCTGCGCGACACCGATTGGGCTGGCATGGCGCATTCGGTCGAGGTTCGTGTGCCGCTTGTCGACACCGAGCTGACCCGCGCGGTCGGCCCGGATCTGATGGCCCTCGGCCCCGGCGAAGGGAAACGTCTACTGGCCGCCAGTCCGCATCCCCAGGTCTCGCGCGAGATCATCGACGCGCCCAAACGCGGTTTTGAGACGCCGATTGCGCACTGGCTCCAGCACGATGCGAGCCTCCAGGCATGGCGCCGGCGGCCCGAGCTCAGCGGCCCCGGCTGCCCGTGGGCGCGCCGTTGGGCCTATCAGCTGGCCGCGGCCTGACCGCATGCGAGTGCCCCGGTGAAGCTGCTGGCGCTGGTCGGCGACGCGTTCGGCGGGTCGGGCGGGATTGCGCGCTACAATCGCGACCTGATGACCGCGCTTACCAATAGCGGCGCGGCCATTATCCTGCTACCCCGCGAGGGCCGGGCCGAACGCGGAACGCTGCCTCCGGGCATTGATCAGCGCGCGCCTCGGGGCCCGGCCAGTCTCACGGCCGCCGCGCTCGTTACGGCATGGCGCGACGGACCGTTCGACGCCGTCTTTTGCGGCCACGTCAACCTGGCTCCGGCGGCGGCCATCGCCGCAGCCCTCCTGCGCGTGCCGTTATGGCTGCAGCTGCACGGCATCGAGGCTTGGAAGCCTCTCTCACCGGCACAGCATTGGGCTGTCGAGCGCGCGGCCCTCGTCACTGCCGTCAGCCGCCACACGCGGCACTGCTTTCTGGGTCTCTCCCGTGTCGAACCGTGGCGGACTCGGGTCCTGCCCAACACCGTGGATGATCGCTTCGCACCGGGGCCAAAGCCCGAATTCCTGCTCAAACGTCACGGTTTACATGGCAAAACTGTGCTGCTTACCGTTGGCCGACTATCAGCCGCCGAGCACGGCAAGGGGCACGACCGGGTCATAGCGGCGTTGCCGGCGCTCGCCGCATCGCAACCGGACATCGCCTATCTGATCGTCGGTGAGGGTGACGACCGGCCCCGCCTCCTAGAGCTGGCGCGGGCTACGGGCGTCGCCGATCGCGTACTATTCACCGGCGCGGTGTCCGACACCGAACTGCCCGATTACTACCGCGCCGCCGACGTTTTCGTGATGCCGAGCGTGCAGGAGGGTTTTGGCATCGTGCTGCTCGAAGCCGCCGCCTCGGGGCTTCCGGTCGTCGCCGGCAATATCGACGGCAGCCCGGATGCGCTGGCCGACGGCGCGCTCGGTTGGCTCGTAGACCCGCATGCCCCGTCCGAGTTGGTGCGGGCGATCGGCCAGGCCATCGGCGCCGCGTCCCCACAAGGGGCATCGGTGGCGCGCTATGGCCTCACCAACTTCACCCGACAGGCCACCGAATTGGCGAGGGAGCTTGTTTCATCCGCCCGCCCGCCCCTCCCGACCACCCGTCCGGCCGGGGCCGGTTGACCGCTGTCACGCTGTTGTCTTGTGCTGCGGCGCGCGTTGCTTGCCTTCATCGTGCTGCTGGTCGTCGGATCGGCCGCTGCCTGGTTCGCCCGGGTGTCGCTGCTGCAAGCGATGGCGCAAGGATGGATCGTCTGCGACCCGGTCGAACCCGCCGACGCCGTCGCGGTGTTTGGCGGCGGCATCGAGGATCGACCGTTCGCCGCCGCGAAATATTACAAAGCGGGCCTTGTCAAACGGATCGCCCTATCGAACGTGAGCGAGAGCCCGGCCGAGCAGCTCGGGGTGGAGATGTCGCACACCGCGGAGAACCGCGCGATCTTGATAAAGCTCGGCGTGCCGGAAGCCGCGATCGCCGTCTTTGGCGAAAACCTGGCCAATACGCGGATGGAGGCGGCCGCCCTGCATCAATGGGCGAAGCAGAACGACGTCCACAGCATTATCGTGCCGACCGAAATCTTCACCACGAGGCGCGTCGCCTGGATGCTGCATCGCGAATTCGCCGGCGATGCGGCAATCCGCGTCGTTGGGCTCAACCCGCTCGAATACGACCGCACCAACTGGTGGCGTCACGAAAGCGGGGTCATCGCGTTCCAGAATGAGTTTATTAAATACCTCTATTACCGCGCCAACTACTGAGGCCGCGGACGAGCCCGAAGCCCAGCCGCAGGTGCTGGTTCTCGAGCAGGGGCGCGCCGAGCGGCATTACTGGCGCGACCTGTGGGCCTATCGCGAGCTGTTCGCGATCCTCGCCTGGCGCGATGTCGCCGTCCGCTACAAGCAGACGGTTATCGGCGCGGCCTGGGCGGTGGTACGCCCGCTTGTCACCATGGTGGTCTTTACCGTCATCTTCGGCCACCTCGCGCATTTGTCGAGCCAGGGCGTGCCGTATTCGGTGATGGTCTTCGCCGGCATGCTGCCGTGGTTTCTGTTCTCGACCATCCTCGGCGAAGCATCGACCTCGATGGTCAGCAACGCGCACCTCGTCGGCAAGGTCTACTTCCCGCGGCTGATCGTCCCCGCGGCGACGGCGGTGGTGGCGGTCTTCGACTTCGCGCTCAATCTGGTGATCCTGTTGGGTCTGATGCTGTGGTTCGGGGTGATGCCGACCTGGCGCCTGCTGCTGCTGCCGCCGCTGGTGGCGCTGGCGATCCTGGCGAGCCTCGGGCCGGCGTTCCTCGTCACCGCGCTCAACGTGAAATACCGCGATTTTCGCTATGTAATTCCGTTTCTCGTGCAGTTCGGGCTTTACGTGTCGCCCGTCGGCTTCTCCAGCGCCATCGTGCCCGACCGCTGGCGCTTTTGGTACAGCCTCAATCCGGTCGTCGGCGTCATCGACGGGTTTCGCTGGTGCGTGTTAGGCGGCGACAGCCAGATTTACCCGCCCGGCTTCGCCTTGAGCCTGGCGGCGGTAGGGTTCTTCCTGTGGCTCGGCATTTTCTACTTCCGCCGCACCGAGCGCGGCTTCGCCGACCTTTTGTAAGATGGCCGCCGACATCGTCATCCGCGCCGAGGGGCTCGGCAAGAAATACCTGATCGGACATCAGCGCCAACGCGAGCGCTATGTCGCCTTGCGCGACGTGCTGGCGCGCGGGGCGCAGGGCGCCTGGCGCCGCGCCGCCGATCTGGCGCGCGGCCGCGCGCTGCTCTCCGGCGATGCGATCGAGGAGTTCTGGGCGCTGCGCGGCATCGACTTCGAGGTCAGGCGCGGCGAGGTTCTCGGCATTATCGGCCGCAACGGCGCCGGCAAGAGCACGCTGTTGAAGATATTGTCGCGCATCACCGAGCCGAACGCCGGCCGGGTGACGACCGTGGGTCGCGTCGCCAGCCTGCTCGAGGTCGGCACCGGTTTTCACCCGGAGCTGACCGGGCGCGAGAACATCTTTCTCAACGGCGCGATCCTCGGCATGACGCGCGCCGAAATCCGCCGCAAGTTCGACGAGATCGTCGCTTTCGCCGAGGTCGAGCAGTTTCTCGACACGCCGGTCAAGCGCTTCTCTTCGGGGATGTATGTGCGTCTCGCCTTCGCCGTCGCCGCCCATCTCGAACCCGAGATCATGGTCGTCGATGAGGTGCTCGCGGTCGGCGATGCGGAGTTTCAGCGCAAATGCCTCGGCAAGATGTCGCAAGTCGCGCAGGGCGGGCGCACGGTGCTGTTTGTCAGCCACAATATGGGCGCGATCCGCCGGCTAACCTCGCGCTGCCTGCTGCTCGACAAGGGCGCGCTGCGCGTCGACGCGCCGGCCGCGGAAGCCGTCGAGCTTTACATGGCGCACGCCGCCGAGGGGATCGAATGCGGCGTCTTCGTCCGCGCCGAAGAACCGCCCGAAAATCGCCCGTTCCACGTCTGCCAGGTGACCACCCGTCGCGACCTCGATGCCGAGCCGGTCAATCAATTCGATTGCGACCAGGAATTCGTCATCTGCGTCGACTACGCCGCGACGCGGCGGGTACCGGGCCTATATGGCTACATCAACCTGCTGCGCTCCGACGGGTTGGTGATTTACGAGGGCGACAGCCGCGACCCCGGAGCCAATTCGCTTGACGGCATCGAGGCCGGCCGGGGCACGCTGCTCATCAAGATCCCGCCGCGCATCCTCGGCGCGGGCAGCTATCAGATCTACCTGTCCTTCGCCTCGCCGCTCGATCCGGCGGGACCGGGCATCGATGTCCCGGGGATTGTCGGCCAGTTCGTGATTGACGACAGCCGGACGCTGCGCGGCAACCGCCGCAACGGGTATCTGTCGACAATCCTCGACTGGCAGCAGACTGCAGCCGAGCAATGAGCGTGCTGGCGGGCGCCAATATCCTCGTGACCGGCGGTACCGGGTCGTTCGGCCATGCTTTTGTCGCGATGACGCTGGCGGCGCACAACCCGCGGCGGCTCGTCATCTATTCGCGCGACGAGATGAAGCAAGCCGAGATGGCGCGGCGCTTCGCCGATGACCCGCGCGTGCGCTTCTTCATCGGCGACGTGCGCGACCGCGACCGGCTCAACCGGGCGCTCGACGGCGTCGAATACGTTGTTCACGCCGCCGCGCTGAAGATCGTGCCGGCGGCGGAATACAACCCCTTCGAATACGTAAAGACCAACATCATCGGCGCGATGAACGTCATCGATGCCTGCATCGACAAACAGGTGAAGCGGGTGATCGCGCTATCGACCGACAAGGCGTCGAGCCCGGTCAATCTTTACGGCGGTACCAAGCTCGTCGCCGACAAGTTGTTCGTCTCCGGCAACGCCTACGCCGGCGGACACAACACGCGCTTTTCGGTGGTGCGTTATGGCAACGTCATGGGGTCGCGCGGCTCGGTGATCCCCTATTTCCTGTCGCTCGACGGCAAGGGCCGGCTGCCGATCACCGACCCGGCGATGACTCGTTTCATGGTCACGGTGGAAGTCGGGATCGAGCTTGTGTGGCATGCCTTCGACGACATGGAAGGCGGCGAAATTTACGTGACAAAGGCGCCGTCGATGCGGCTCGCCGATATCGCCAGCGCCGTCGCCCCCGCGGCGGGACAGCAGATCGTCGGTGTGCGCCCCGGCGAAAAGCTGCACGAGCAACTGATCGGCGCCGACGACGCCCTCCACACCTACGAGTACGAGCGCTGCTACAAGATCCTCCCGGCCATCGACGCGGCCGGCAATGACGGCCGGGTCAAGGGCGGCCGCAAGGTCGATCAGGGTTTCGCCTATACCTCGGATCGCAATGACGAGTGGATGTCGATCGAGGCGCTGCGCGACTGGATCGCTGTCAATCGTGCCGCGCTAATCACGCCATGAGCGAGCAGTACATCCCTTACGGCCGGCAGGACGTCACCGACGACGACACCGCCGCCGTGCTGGAGGTGCTGCGCTCCAACTGGCTGACGCAGGGACCCTGTGTGCCGGAATTCGAGGCGGCGGTGGCAACGTATTGCGGCGCCGCCCATGCCGTCGCGGTCAACAGCGCCACCTCGGCGCTCCATATCGCCTGCGCCGCGCTGGGCCTCGGCGCTGGCGACCGGCTATGGACATCGCCCAACACCTTCCTCGCTTCCGCGACCTGCGGGCTCTACTGCGGCGCCACGGTCGATTTTGTCGATATCGAACCGCGCAGCCGCAACATGAGCGTCGAGGCGCTCGCCGCCAAGCTTGCGGCGGCGGAGCGCGCCGGCACGCTGCCGAAGATCGTCGTCCCGGTGCATTTCGCCGGGCAATCCTGCGACATGCGGCCGATCTGTGAACTCGGGCGGCACTACGGCTTCCGCATCATCGAAGACGCCGCACACGCGCTTGGCGGCGCCTATCGTGGGGCACCGGTCGGCGATTGCCGCTATAGCGACATCGCCGTCTTCAGCTTTCACCCGGTGAAGCAGATCACCACCGGCGAAGGCGGAATCGCGCTGACCAACGACCCCGAATTCGCGGCGCGCATGGCGCGGCTACGCTCTCACGGCACGACCCGCGACCCAGCACTGATGGACGAATGCGAGGGGCCATGGTCCTACGAGATGATCGAGCTGGGCTGGAATTACCGCATGACCGACATCCAGGCGGCGCTCGGGCTCAGCCAGTTTAGCCGGCTTGACGGCTATGCCGCGCGGCGCGAGGCCCTGGCCGCACGCTATGATCGGTTGCTCGCCAATAGCGGCCTCACACTGCCGTGGTGCAACCCCGATTGCGCCCCCGCCTGGCATCTTTACGTCGTCGGCTGGAACGAGACCTCATTCGGCCTTTCGCGCGCCGAGGCCTTCGCCCGGCTGCGGGCCGCCGGGATCGGCGTCAATGTCCATTACATCCCGGCGCACACCCAGCCCTATTTCCGCCGCCGCGGATTTCACCGAGGGCAGTTCCCGGCCGCCGAGGCCTATTACGCCGGCGCAATCACCTTGCCGCTTTACCCAACGATGACCGAGGCACAGCAGGACCGCGTGGTCGAAACGCTGCGCGGGCTGATGGGATGATCGTCGCTATCATCCCGGCGCGTGGCGGCAGCGAGCGCATCCCGCGCAAGAACATCCGGCCCTTCGCCGGACGGCCAATCATCGCCTACTCGATCGCCGCGGCGCGCGAATGCGGACTGTTCGACCGCATTGTCGTCTCGACCGATGACGACGAAATCGCTGCCGTGGCGCGAGAGTATGGCGCCGAAACGCCGTTCGTGCGCCCAGCCGAGTTGTCGGACGACCACACCGGCACCGATGCCGTGGTGGCGCACGCGCTGGGCTGGCTCGCCGAACACGGAACTGCCACGGAGATGGTCTGCTGCATCTACGCCACCGCACCGTTCTTGACGCTCGGAGATTTGCGGCGGGGCCACCAACTATTAGTCACGGGTGCGAAGCAATTCGCGTTCTCGGTATGCCGGCTGTCCGCCCCGGTCGAGCACGCGCTGCGGGTCCCGCCGGAGGGGGGCATAGTGCCTCTCTATCCATGGTCCATCGAGGCACGCTCGCAAGATCTGGAAGCGTCCTATCAGGATGCAGGGCAGTTTTACTGGGGGCGCGCGCAAGCGTTCCTGAACCGTCTGTGGCCTTATGGTGCGCACACCGAGCCTGTTGTGCTGCCGCGCTGGCGCGTTCAGGACCTCGATACGCTCGACGACTGGACCCAAGCGGAACTGATGTACGCCGCCCTCGCGCTGCGCGATGCGCGCCAGACCGGCAATGTCGGGGAGAGCGATGCGGGTGCTGTGCCGCGCTGACGCGTCGATTGCCATCGGCAGCGGTCACGTCATGCGCTGCGCGACGTTGGGTCGAGCACTAGCAGCCAACCGACACACGGTCGATTTCATCTGCCGCGATATACCGGGACACCTCAACGACTGGCTCGCGGCGCAGGGGTTTGCCGTTCACCGCATCCCCGTTGCGTGCACGCCCGAGATCGATGCCGACGTCTGCCGCGCGGTGACCGGCGGTCGTTGCTATGACTGGCTTGCGATCGACCATTATGAGCTGGGCGCCGATTGGGAACGCGCGATGGCGGCCGTGGCGGAACGGATCGTTGCGTTTGACGACGTTGGTCGAGCGCATGAATGCGATCTGCTCATCGACTGCAACGTCCCCAATCCTCTCCAGAATCTTTATCGCTTGCCCGCGCGCTGCGTGCCCTTGCTTGGGCCGGAATTCGCTCTTCTCCGGCCCGAATTTGCGGGGTTGCGCGATGCGTCTCTACGGCGCCGTCGCGATGCGGTGCGGCGCGTTCTGGTCTTTATGGGCGGCAACGACGCCGCCAATGAAACGGTAAAGGTCCTGACAGGCCTCGCTTCCCTCGGTGGGCGCGATCTTGCGGTCGATGTGGTGATCGGCGCCGGCAATCCACACCGCGACGCCGTCGAGGCGGCCTGCGGCCGCCTTGCTGGCGCGACGCTTCACCTTCAGACGGAGCACATGCCCGAATTGATGGCCGGCGCGGATTGCATGGTCGGGGCCGGCGGCAACACCACGTGGGAACGCTGCGCGCTTGGCCTCCCGGCGATAGTGACCATCCTCGCGGACAATCAGGTGCAGGCCGCCGAGGAGCTTGCTGTCGCGGGCGCGCACATCCTTCTCGGCAGGCACGACGTTCTCTTGCCAGCCGATTACGCGCGTGCGCTTGCTGGGCTCGACGCCAGGAGTCTTGCCGCGATGTCCATCGCCGCCGCCAATATTTGCGATGGACGCGGCCTCCCGCGAATCATGAAGCGGCTGGAGGCGTAATGGGCTTCGCCATCGGCGACAAACCGGTCGGTGACGGCCATCGTCCACTGATCGTCGCGGAGATGTCGGGAAATCATAATCGCAGCCTCGAGCGTGCGATGATGATCGTCCGCGCGGCAGCGGAAAACGGGGCCGATGCAATCAAGCTGCAAACCTTCACCGCCGCCACACTGACGCTCGATAGTCGCCGCGGCGAATTCTTCATCGACGAGCCCGGCGGGCTTTGGCACGGGCAGCGGCTTTGGGAACTCTACGACAAGGCGCACACGCCCTGGGAATGGCATGAGCCGCTGTTTACTAGTGCACGGTCTCTTGGTCTGGCGTGCATCAGCACCGCATACGATCTGACGTCGCTGGATTTCTTGCTGACGCTTGGGGTGGACGCGATCAAGATCGCCTCGTTCGAACTTATCCATCTTCCGCTCGTCGAGGCGGCGACGCGGTCGGGAAAGCCGATCCTGCTGTCGACTGGAATGGCGACACTCAATGAGTTGGACGAGGCGGTCGCAACGCTGCGCAACGGCGCGGCGGAGCGGCACGTGTTGCTCAAATGCACAAGCGCGTATCCGTCACAAGAAGCCGACGCCAACATCCTGGCGATGGTTGACATGCGTCGGCGCTACGGCAGCGAGGTCGGACTGTCGGACCATAATTTGCGGCCGTATTCAGCGTTCGCGGCCGCGGCGCTGGGTGCTGCGGTCATCGAAAAGCACGTTACGCTGGCACGCGCCGATGGCGGTATCGACGCTGCCTTCTCGATCGAGCCGCCCGAATTGCGAGCGCTCGCCGACGGCGCGCGGCTCGTATGGGAAAGCCTTGGCGAAGTGCGCTACGGCCCGCTCGTCCGCGAGGCGGCGTCCCTGCGCGAGCGCCCGTCGATCTTCGTAACGGAAGCGATGCGGCGGGGTGAGGCGTTCTCGGCGCACAATATCCGCGTCGTGCGCCCTGCCGGCGGTTTGGCGCCGAAGCATTACCACACGCTGATCGGCCGGTGCTCTGCCTGCGACATCCCAGCCGCGACACCGCTTTCGTGGGACCGGGTTGCGGGTGGCGCCCCCGACGACGCGTGATGACCGACTACCTCGCGCGGAACGCACGGTACTGGGCGGGCTCGTACGACGCGCCCAATGTCGAGAGCTTTATCTTTCGGTTTTACGGCCGCATCCTCAAATTCGATTACGGCATTGACGGATCGAACCACGAGCGCTTGCTCGACTTCGGTTGCGGTCAGGGTGGCGCGCTGCGCTTTTTCGACCGTCTCGGCTTCACCTGCTGCGGCGTCGATATCGCCGCCAACGATATCGCCGCCGCACGCCGGCATCTCCCGCACCGCGCCGAGCACCTCGCGGTGATCGACCCGCAACCCGATGAAGACGCGCTGTTCTTTGGGGGCGTGTTCGACATTGTGATCTCGATCCAGACCCTTGATTTCCTCAGCGACAGCGACTTTGCCCGGGCGATTAAATGCTTATGGAACAACATGAAGCCCGGCGCCAAGATCTATGCTTCGATGAATAGCTGGGACATGTATTATCGGCGGCACGGCACCTATATCGGTGACGGGCTCTGGCACGTCAAATTTAAGACCGAGCGGGTCGATTACGACCTGTACCTCAATTTCGTTCGCAGCAAAGAAGCGATGCGCGAGAAATTCTCGCTCTTCAAGTCGGTTTACCTGGATCACTACAATTCGTCGTTCCGGGAAGAGGGCAGCGAACTGCGCTACACGTTTTTCGGCATCAAGGAGTAATGGATCTGGTCGCGTGAAGCTCAATTCGCATAACGAATGGGACTACCTGCGCGCGGTCATCGTCGGTACGGTCGAGGGGTTTGCGCCGGGCCTGGAATTTTCTGAACCGCGCCCCGAACTCATCGCGGAGGCGAGCGAGATCGCCAGAACAGCCTATCCCGACTGGTATCTGGCAGAGGTCGCCGAAGACTTGGAAGCGCTCTGCGAGATCTTTCGCCAAGCCGGTGTCGAAGTCCTGCGTCCGCGTTGGCAGGAGGCCAGCACCGGCTTCGCGACCCCCAACTGGGCGGCCGTCGGCTTCGATATTTACAACGTGCGCGACCTGCATACGGTGATCGGCGACACGCTGATCGTGAGCGCGCCCAGTTCGCGGTTTCGCTTGTTCGAAACCTATGCCTTTCACGACCTCTTCTATCGCCATTTTTTCGATGCTGGATTTCGTTGGATTTCGGCGCCCTTGCCCCGGCTGCGCGGCGAGTACCGCCACGAGGTCAAACGGCCACCCGGTCCGCTGCAGCGGACCGAGGACACGAAGCACCAGGAGCTCAGCCAGGGGCTCGGCGAAATTTTCCATTACCTCGACGAAGACGAGATCATTTTCGACGCGGCAAACATCATCCGCGTCGGGCGCGATATCCTTTACTTGGTCTCTAGCACGGGCAACCGTAGAGGAGCGGAATGGCTTCAGGCGGCGCTGGGAAACGCCTACCAAGTCCATGCAACCAACGCCTACCGCTCCTCTCATCTGGATTCGACGATCCTGCCCCTGCGACCGGGGCTCGTGCTGCTGAACGGAGTGCGAGTCTGCGAGGAGACCTACCCCCCAATTTTCGGCGATTGGGACCGTCTCTATTTCACCGACGTCGCCCCCCTTCCACCTTCCGAGGTGCAGTTTCATCGAGAGGTACGATTACCGATCTATCGGAGGCTGCGTGAGATGGGCGTCGGTTCAGAACTTAATCACATCAGCTCGCCATGGGCGGGGCTGAATGTAATGTCGCTGTCGCCCGATACCGTGCTGGTGCACGACCGACAGGTCGAGCTGATACGAGCATTGGAAGCGAAACGGCTGACGGTCGTCCCCGTCGGGATGCGCCGATGCTACACCATGCTCGGCGGGCTGCACTGCACGACGCTCGATGTCGTGCGAGATTCGCTCCCCTAGCGACACGGCGGCAATATCGGCGCGGCGTAGTGGATCGACTCTTTACCGCCTGCACGGGGACGCAATTGCTGGTAATCCAGCATTTGCGCCGCCACCTGCCGGCGAAAGGCGCGCGTGATTTCCTGCTATGGCACCCCCTCGAGAACCTCGGCCCCGCCGATGCGTTGATGCGCAACATCATCGCCGGCGCCGGGTTCGCCGATACGCTCGACATTCGCGATTTCGCTTCGCTGCAGCCGCGCACACAGAGCGCTGCCTCGTGGGTTTTCGAGTCGGTGCGGCGATTGCGGCACGACGCGGCACGGCTGCATGGTTGGCTCGCCGCAAACGGCGTCAACGAAGGGGCTGCGGAGCTGTGGGTCGACGATCCGCTCCATTTCAACGTCATCTTCGCGCTGGGCGCGCTGCGCCGCGTGCGGCGGGTCAAAATCCCACATGCCTTCAATCATGAAGACGTGACCGTCGCCGGCTGGAAGGCATTGTTGGAACGGCGTGCGCGGCAGATGTCATGGCCGAAACGACACCTGTTTTTGCCCTGGCAGCGTCGGGTCGCCGGGGTTGACCTGCGCACCGACAACATCGCCTTCGATCGCGCCTACAGCTTCGATCTGCCCAGTCCCTGGGCAGCCGACAGCATCGACGTGTCGCACCTGATCTCGCTCGATGCGTTCGCAGCGACTTACGCAGTGCTCCCCGCCGCGCTGCGCGACGAGGTCGAAGCGATCCTCGCGCCGATCCGCGCCGCGCCCCGGCCGCTCGTCGTGCTGTTGCTGTTCGGCCTGCATGACGGGCCCGGTGCGGACCTTCGACCGATCTACCGCAAGGCGCTCTGGCGGATTTTTAGCGAGCGGGCTGGCGAACTGAGCGGCGGCACCCTCGCGGTGAAGGCGCATCCGGCCGCGAACGGCATCGAGGAAGCGGCGTTCGTCGATCGCATGGGCGGGGATCTGCCGGTACAGGTGCTGCCGATGCTGCACGGACTCAACCTGGAACTCATGCTGCCGCAATTGCATCCCGACTACGTGATAGCCGGGCTCTGCGGCGGACTTCCCGTCGTGCGCCGGCTCGGTGTCGGGCGCCCGATCGCGCTCGCCGAGATGATTGATGCCTACCATGTCGAGCACCCCGACGAGCGGGAGGCGGTGCATGAATTCCTGCACGGCATCGAGACCTGGTAGAGCCTCCGACCCGCTAGCCGGCTGCGCGCGCTGCTCGATAGGTCCTACACTTGGCTGCTCCGGCTGCCGCCGTTTCGCGGCAAGGCGCGGGTCGCCGCCGGTTTGCGCAGCCTGCTCAGAGCGCCGATCGCGCGGCTGCCCGGCGATATCGCGATGGAGCTCGACCCCGAGGAATGGGGGCAGATCGACCTGCGCGCGGCGGGCATCCTCGAGCCGCAAACCACGGCGCTGTTCGATCGGCTACTGCACCCTGGCGATACGGTCGTCGATATCGGCGCCCATGTCGGCTACCACGCGCTGCGGGCGCGGCGGCGGATCGGCGAGACGGGGCGTGTCGTAGCGATCGATCCGCAGCCCTATAATTGTCACAAGCTGCTAACCAATGCGGAGTTGAACGGCTTTGCCAACATCATTGTCATCGCCGCCGCGGTCGGAGCGGCGGCGGCGTTCGTACCACTGAAGCAGCAGCCGCGCACCGACAAGTCACGGCTGAGCTTGCGTGGCGCGGGGGTCAATGACGGCGCCGGCACCTTTATCACGCCGGTCGTCACGCTCGACTGGCTATTTGCCGACCAGGGCATCGATCGCGCCGCGCTGCTCAAGGTCGACGTCGAGGGCTATGAGCTCGAGGTCCTCATGGGAGCAGCCGCCATCCTCGATCGCATCGACAACATCGTGCTCGAAATCCTGCCCGGCGAGGAGCCGGCACGGGTGCGCGCGATCGAAAGTCGCCTGCGAGTGGCGGGCTTCCGGCTATGCGATGTCGCGGGCGGCGAATGGCGCCTGGGGGTGCCGACAGTGGAGAACAATGTCTGGGGGAGCCGGTCGTAAGCGCCGGCATCACTCGCGGCGCAGGGCGTCAGCCATAATCCTCAACCTGTTCTACGAAGAGCCTGACGACGACCGCTGGCTACCGTTCGACCGCTACCCACGCCGGATCGCCCGGCGGGTCGTGCGCGGCCGGCCGCGGATCGGCGGTCAGCGTCGCGTGTTCCTCAACCTGCGCGCCGGCCTCGACCGCATCGGCGTCCGCTATCGGGTCAACGACTACGGGCACGCAAGGCGCAACCCTCAGGAGCTCGCCTGTATCCTCGGCAAGCCGTTCGTGCTCGACAAAATGGCGTGGCGCAACCCGATCCTCTTCGGCCCCGCGACCTTCGACCATCCGATCCTCGATCCCGAACTATTTCAGCGCTGCCCAGTGCGGCGAGTGCTCGTTCCCGGCCCCTGGATAAAGGAGATGTGGAAGCCCTATTGGGACGAGCCGGTCGCTGCCTGGCCCGTCGGCATCGATACCGACGCCTGGCAACCGGCTTCAGCCTCCGCCAAGCGGATCGACGTCCTCCTGTACGATAAACTCATGTGGGAGCGTGATCGCTACGAGGGCGAATTGATCGAGCCGGTCCGCCGCGCGCTGCGCGTCGCGGGCCGGTCGTTTCGCGACATCCGCTACGGCTTCTACCGCGAAGAGGAATTCCGCGCCGCGCTCGCCGAGTGCCGCACGATGATCTTCCTTTGCGAGCACGAGACGCAGGGCATCGCCTACCAGCAGGCGCTCGCTTCGGGTGTCCCGATCCTCGCCTGGAACCCGGGCGGAGCATGGCGCGATCCCGCCTTCTATCCCCATCGGATCACCTTCGCGCCGGTCTCCTCGATCCCGTACTGGGACGAGCGCTGCGGCAGCGAATTCGCTGCCGCAGCGGAGTTCGAGACCGGGTGGTCGCATTTTTGGGACGAGTTTCAGCGCGGCGCCTATGACCCGCGCGCTTACATCATGGAAAATCTGACGCTGGAAAAATGCGCCGCCGATTACGTCATCGTCGCGAAGACGCTGGCGTAGACGAGGGGCGACGAGGTGTTGGACATCTTCGAACGCCGTGCCGACCTTACGGTGAAATTGCCCCAGTCGAATATCTGGGCGCAGGAATGGTGACCCAGCCTCTACTGGCCGACGCGCCCGCCCGTCCTTCTTCGCAGAAGCGCACCGTCACACTGAACATCGCGCGGTTCTGGGCCGGGGCGACGGTTGAGGAAATCGTCGATACGCTGCTGCCCGATCTGACGCCCTATTACGATTTCGTCAGCTCCGACACACCGCAAATCCTGCTCTACGGCCCTTATTCCGGCGCCTTGCCGCCCGGCCGATACGTCAAGGTCTTTATCGGCTGCGAAAATCTTCGGCCGCTGATGAACGAGTGCGATTGGGCGTTTGGGGTCTACCACGAGGAACATGTCGGCCATCCGCGCTACATGCGTTTTGCGCGCTGGAGCGATGACACCCACCTTGTCCAGCCGCGGCGCGACTGGGACGCGGTACTCAAGGCCAAAACCCGCTTTTGTGCGTTCGTCTTCGCCCAGCCGACGCCCTACCGCGAGGCCTTCTTTCGCGCGCTGTCGCGCTATAAACACGTCGATGCGCCGGGACGGTCGATGAACAACATGCCGAGCATCGACCCGGTGCCGGGGCAGATCGACTGGAACGCCAAGCGGGCGTTTCTGCGGCAATTCAAATTCGTCGTCGCTTTTGAGAATTCGTCGGCGCCCGGCTACAACACCGAAAAGCTGACGCACGCGATCGAGGCGGACAGCCTGCCGATCTACTGGGGCGATCCCGAGATCGGCCGGTCCTTCAACACCGCGCGCTTCATCAACGCGCATGACCTTCTGCCGGCCCCGCGCCCCCGATTTCCACGCCTGCCGTATCATCAGCATTCGCTCCAAAACACCGGCGTCCCGAGCCTGGCGGCGCGCGCCGCGCGGCGAACGAACGGCGCCATCGCGCGCGCGGAGCAGCGCGTCTGGGCTCGGTGCGGTTTCGAGCGACTCATCGAGCGGATCATCGAGATCGATCAAAACGACGAGCTTTACCTCCAACATTTACGGCAACCCTTCCTGATCGGCGACGCGCCGCCCGACCGCACGCGCTGGATCGCCCGCTGGCAGGAAATCTTCGCGCAGGCCGCCGCGCTGTGAGCCCCCTCGTCTCCATCATCATCCCCTGCAAAAACGCCGCGCTTTGGCTGGGCGAGACGATCCGGTCGTGCCTCGCTCAGACTTGGTCGAGCATTGAAATCATCGTGATCGACAACGGGTCGGATGACGATAGCGCGGCGATCGCCCGCGGCTTCGGCGACCGGGTCACCCTCCTCGCCTGTGAGCGCCCCGGCGCGGCGGCGGCGCGCAATGTCGGCTTGGCGCGTGCCGGGGGAAAGTTCATCCAATTCCTCGACGCCGACGATCTGCTCGATCCCGACAAGATCGCCGTGCAGATGGCGCGGCTGGAAACGGCGCCGACGGGAACAATCGCCTCGGGCGCATGGTCCCGGTTTCGCGACGATCCGAGCGAGGCGCAATTTGTTGCCGAACCGGTGTGGCGCGATCTCGCTCCCGGTGACTTCCTGATCTCATCCTGGCTCGGCGGCGGAATGATGCCGAATTTCGCCTGGCTCGTGCCGCGCACCGTCATCGACCGCGCCGGCCCGTGGGACGAGACCCTGAGCCTGTTGGACGACGGCGAGTATTTTTGCCGTGTCGTGCTCGCTTCGTCGGGCATCGCATTTTGCGAGGGCGCACGCGGTTATTACCGGACAGGATCCGCCGCGACGCTGAGCCGCCGCCGCGACCGCGCGGCGCTCGAGTCGGCCTATCGCTCGACCGCTTTTTCATGCGACCGGCTGCTGGCGCTTCGCGAGCCTCGCGCTGGCGCGAAGAATGCCTGCGCGACCCTTTGGCAGCGCTTCATTTACGATGCGTTCCCGCTGGCGCCCGATCTCGTCGTCCGCGCCGAGGCCCAGGTCACGGCGCTAGGCGGCAGCGATCTTCGGCCCGGCGGCGGGCCGACGTTTCGTGCGCTGGCGCTCTGCTTCGGCTGGAAGGCGGCGCGCCGTTGCCAGAACGCGTGGCGCTCGCTTCGCCGCGCTTCCACCGGTCGGGTCACGCCGTGACCAGACAGCAGGGCACGGTCGTGCTCTTGACCGGCAACAGCCTCTGCAACAACCCGCGCGCAGCCAAGTCGGCGGCGACGCTGACCCGCGCCGGCTATCGCGTGAAAATCCTCGGCGCGTGGCTCGATCCCGGTGTCAAGGCGCGCGATCTGGCGCTACTCCCGGAACAGCGGTTCGAGTTCGTTCCGGTCCTCGATCTCACCCAAGGCGACGCCGTCCACCGCTTCGCACAGCGAGCCAGCGGAAAGGCCGCGCAGTTCGCACATGATGTCGGCGTATGGGAGAGTCCGCGCCAACTCGGCGCGGTCGCGCGACCTCTGCTTGCCGCTGCTCGGAATCATCCGGCGGATCTCTACCTCGCCCACTCGGAACCCGGGCTTTACGCAGCGCGCGCCCTGCTGGGCGACGGCCGCCAGGTCGGCGTCGATATTGAGGACTGGTTTTCCGAAGACCTGCTGCCGGAGGCTAGGCGCCACCGCCCACTGCGCCTGCTGCGTTCTCTTGAAGGCGATGTCTTGCGGCATGGCATGTGCTCGTGCTGCACGTCGGAGGCAATGGCCGACGCGCTTGCCGAGACCTATGCCTGTCGCCGGCCGACGGTGATCTACAACGCCTTCCCCTGGTCGGATCGCGACGGCCTCGGCAATACCGCCACCGATCGTGTCGATCGCTCCTTGCCGTCGCTCTATTGGTTCTCGCAAACGCTGGGGCCGGGGCGCGGTATCGAGGATTTGCTCGCCGCGCTGCCTTTGATGGGCGCCGCTTGCGAAATCCACCTGCGCGGCGCCGGTGCGCCCGGCTTCGCCGACTGGATCGCGGCTCGGCTGTCTGAAGCGTGGCGGCATCGCGTATTCTTGCACGATCCTGTCGACAATGCCGCGCTGCTGCCGCGCATCGCCGAGCACGATATCGGCTTTGCCGGCGAGCTCACCTATTGTCGCAGCCGCGGCCTGACGGCTACCAACAAAATCCTGCATTACCTGCTGGGCGGCCTGGCAGTCTTCGCCAGCGACACCGAAGGCCAGCAGGAAGTCGCCCGTCTGGCGCCTGGCGCGGTGCAGCTCTTCCGCGCGGGTGATCCGCGGGATCTGGCCTGCCGGCTCGATGCGCTGGTCGCCTCGCTCACCCGGCGCGAGAGCATGCGGCGAGCGGCGCTGCAAGCAGCACGGGATGCGTTCTGCTGGGAGCGGCAAGAGGCAAAGCTTCTAGACACGGTCGCCCGCGCGCTCCGCGCCGACCGATGCGAACCCGTTATGGCGCCATCCCGCACGGCGGGTTTCGCCGCCTCGGTCGAGTGAGCCTCGGATAGGCCGGCCATGCTGCGAGTTCTAATTGTCAGCCCCAATTTTCCGCCGATCAATGCGCCGGATGTTCACCGCGTCCGCACCGCGTTGCCGCATTTCGCCGCGTCCGGCTGGGAACCGACGGTGCTTTGTGTCGATCCCGCAGGCTGCGACGGACCGCTCGACCCATCGCTCGCCGACTCGCTGCCCGACGGGCTGCGAATCATCCGGGTGATGGCGTGGGACGAAACCGCGTGCCGGCGGTTCGGTTTCGGCCAGCTCGCCTACCGCAGCCTCATCCCGCTTTATCGCGCGGGCCTCCGCCTGCTGCGGCGGGAGCACTACGATGTCGTCTATTTTTCGACGACCGTGTTTTTGAGTTTCGCGTTGGGGCGGTTGTGGAAGGGGCGTTTCGGATGTCGGGTCGTCTATGATTTCCACGACCCCTGGTACAGCGACGACATCCCCTATACCCGTGACAATGCGCCCGGCGGCTGGTGGAAATATCGCATCGACCGAGGTCTCGCGCGCTGCCTGGAGCGTTTCGCGCTGGCTGCGGCAGATCATGTCATCGTCGTCTCGCCGGCCTATGTCGACATGCTCACTTACCGTTATCCACGGCTCTCGCCTTCCATGTTCACGGTGCTGCCGTTTCCGGTGACATCGCACGACTACGCGCTGGCGCCGCGTCCTACTCCCTCACCCGACGCGCCACGGGGGCACCGTTGGGTCTCGGTCGGCGCCTACACGCCGACAATGCAGCCGGTGCTGGAGGCCTTGTTCGACGCCTTGGCCGCGCTCTTGGAGCGGACGCCGGAGGCGGCCGGCGCGCTCGATCTGCGCTTTGTCGGCACCGACTACGCCCCCGTCGTGCGCAAGCGGGTCGAGCCCCAGGCAACGGCGCGCGGGCTTGGCGCCATCGTCAGGGAGATGCCGGACCGCGTCCCCTATTTCGAGGCACTCGGACTCTTCACGGCCAGCGATGCAATCCTCATGCTCGGTTCGACCCAGGCCGGCTATACCGCCTCGAAGCTGCTCACCTGCGTCGCCTCGCACCGGCCGATCCTCGCGTTGTTCCACCGAAACAGCCTCGTCAGCGACCTCGCCGCGCGCTTCCCCAATATCTTCCTCGCGACATTCGACAAGTCTCCCGCCGAGCCGCAATTCCGCACCCGCATCGCGGCCGGCGTCGACTGGCTCCTGAGCCGGCCGCAATTCGACGCCGGCGCCATCGACGTCGCGCTAAGCCCATGGTCGGCCGAGGCGCTGACACGCCGGCAATGCGCGATTTTCGACGGCTTGCTGCAACCGGCGGCGCAAGGCGAACCGCGCGCGGAGGCGCACCCGGGCGCAGCGCAATGAGCGGCGCGCCGCATCGGCTCGCCGTCGTCGTCTCGCACCCGATCCAGTACTTCGCGCCGCTCCATCAGCGCCTCGCGCAACGCGATGACATCGAATTCAAGGTCTTCTTCACTTGGCACTCCGGCGAAGAGCCAATTCACGATCGCGGCTTCGCGCAGAATCTCGCCTGGGACATTCCGCTGACCTCCGGCTATTGCCACGAGCTCGTTCCCAATACGGCTGCCGATCCCGGCACGCACCGCTTCGTCGGTTTGCGCAACCCGAGCCTCATCGACCGCGTGACCGCGTGGCGGCCTGATACCGTCATCGTTCACGGCTGGGCTTGGCGATCGCATCTTCGGGCGCTACGCGACTTGCCGGCCCGAGGCATTTGCACATTGCTACGCGGCGATTCGCACCTCCTCAACGAAGCCCGGCGCGGCCTGCGTTGGCGCGCGAAACAGGCGCTGCTGACGCGCATCTTCCGCTGGCCCAACGGTTTCCTCGTCACCGGCGCGGCGAACCGCGCCTATTACGAAACCTTCGGCGTGCCGGCCGCGCGGCTGCATCTGTGTCCGCATTCCATCGATGTGGCGCGCTTTGCCGAGCCGGCGGCAGCGCTGGAGGCCGAGGCGGAGCGCTGGCGGCACGAGCTTGGCATCGCCGACGACCGCGTCGTGGTTCTCTATGCCGGGAAGTTCGAACCCGGCAAACGTCCGGTGGAGCTCGCACGCGCCGTGCTCGCCCTCGACCGCCTCGACGTAATGGTCCTTTTTGCCGGCGGCGGGGAGTTGCAGGGCGACATCGAAACGATCGCAGCCGCACACCCCGATCGCGTGCGAGTGCTGCCGTTCCAAAATCAGACGCGAATGCCCGTTGTCTATCGCCTCGGAGATGTCTTTGTGCTCCCCTCTGCAGGCGAGAGCTGGGGGCTGGCGGTAAACGAGGCGCTCGCCGCATCGCGCCCGGTTCTGGTCAGCGATCGCGTGGGCTGCGCTACAGACGTCGTCACTCCGGATTGCGGCCGCGTTTTTCCCGTTGATGATCTCTCGGCGTTGAGACGCGCATTGGGTGAGATGACCGGCGACCGGGCTCGCCTCGCTGCGCGGCGCCGCGCAGCGGCCGAGCAGGGCCGCCGCTTTGACATCGCCGCTACCGAAGCCGCGCTGATGACGGTAATCTGCCGCGCGCCGGCGATCCGGCAAAAGATGCCTCTTCCGGCACAAGGCGCGTTCTGATGGCGGACGGCGCGACGCGACCCCCTTCGCAGCTTGTCGATTTCCAGATCGTCGCGATCGGCCTCATCGTCGCCACCGGGCTGGCATACGATCCGCTGCCCTATCTATGCGTCGTCATCCCGGCGCTTCTGCCGCTTTATCTTTGGCTAAAGGCCCGCGCGCCCGGTCTTCCGACCCTGCCGCTCATCGGTGCTCTGTCGATCATCTATTACGCGGTCCCGGTGTTGCGTGGCCAATTGCCGGACCAGGATCCCGGAGAACTTCTCTACGCCACCATGACCGTCGGCGCCTTTCTCGCCAGCGCGACGATCATGTACGCGCCTTTCTTGCGACTGGCTCGCCGGCGTCAGCGCCGCAACGATCTGGCGGGCATCGCTGAACCGCTGACCGTCGAACTCGCCTTTATCGGTCTTGCCGTCGGAATCGCATTCTACGCGGCCAGCTTTGCCGGCTGGCTGGAGTGGCTCGGGAGCTTTGCCGGGGTAGTCCGCGCCGTGACGCTGACCTTCGGCTCGATCGGCTGCTATCTCGTCGGCAATGCGCGCGCCCGCAATCTTTTGCGGGGCGAGCCCTGGGTAGCGGCGCTGCTTTGCCTGGCCGCGCTCACCATGCTGTCGATTAACGGGTTGCTGCTGGTCGGCGGGGCGGTCAATCTCCTTGCCGCGATCCTCGGTTACGTCGTCGGTGCGCGGCGCATTCCATGGATCACGCTGGCGGTGGTTTTTACCCTGATCAGTGTCTTCCAGGCTGGCAAGTTCGATATCCGGGCGGAACGCGCGGATGAGAGCGCCGCGGTTAGCCTCACGGCGCTGCCGGGGACCATTATCGAATGGTTTGTCGATGGGATCGACGCGCTGTGGTCGGGCGCGAACGAGATCGACGCGCTGGAGCGCGCATCGCTGCTCTGGGTGGTTATTCGCGTGGAAGAGGCAACACCCGATTTCGTGCCGTATCTCGACGGCGAAACCTACGCGCTGCTGCCGCAGATCGTCCTGCCGCGCTTTGTCGACGAGGACAAGATAAAGAGTCAAGCTGGGCTCAACCTGCTGGCCGTCCATTACGGATTTCAGGTCGCCGACGCGACCGATCGGACGACCATCGGCTTTGGTCTGGTCGCCGAGGCCTATGCCAATTTCGGCTTTGTCGGCGTCCTCGCCATCGGCGCGCTGTTCGGCGTGTTGTGCGGAGCAATCACTTGGTTTGGCGCTGGCGCGTCGGCGATCTCGTTGCCCATGCTCATCTCGATCGCGGCGACGTCGGTGTTGCTCAACGTCGAGGCCGATTTTTCGTATCTCATCGTCACCATGGGGCAGGCTGTAGCGGGGGTCGTTATCGCGGCGGTGGTAGCGCCGTTAATCAAAATGCTGTTGCCGGCGCGCTCTGGGGCTTTCCTGCCGCCCGCCGCCCGCCGGGGCGTTGCTTTTATCGACCGAAACGTCCGGTGACTGCCGGCCGACGCATGCGGCTCATCCACGTCACCCCGACCTATCTGCCTGCGCTGCGCTACGGCGGGCCGATTGTCGCGGTGCACGGGCTCTGTGCGGCGCTGGCGGCCCGCGGCCACGAGGTCGAGGTCTTCACGACCAGCATTGACGGGCCGCGCGATAGCGTCGTACCGCACGACCGCCCGGTGATGATCCACGGCGTCAAAATTCGCTATTTCCGCTCGCCGCTGTTGCGCCGTCTCTCCTGGGCGCCGGGTCTCGCGGCCGCTCTGCGGGCAGAGATCGGCGCCGCCGACATCGTGCATCTGCATTCGGTTTTCCTGTGGCCGACCGCAGTCGCCGCCCGCCTTGCCCGACGGCGCGGTGTTCCTTACCTGGTTTCCCCGCGCGGCATGCTGGTGCAGGCGCTGATCGAGCGCCGCCACCTCTTCCTGAAACGGCTGTGGCTCGCCTTGATCGAGCGGCGAAACCTCGAGGCGGCCGCGGCAATTCACGTGACCTCGCGGATCGAAGCCGCCGAGCTGGACAAATTCGGAATGCGCCTGCCCCGGATCGCGGCGATCCCCAACGGCGTCGCCGATTTGGACGCCGTCACCGCTAGCGATCCCGCCGGCGATATCGCCGGCCTGGCCGAGCTACACCCCCTGATGTTGTCGTTCGGCCGGCTGTCATGGGTGAAGCGGCTCGATCGCCTAATCGAGGCATTCGCCCGCACCAAACGCGGTAATCTGGCGATTGTGGGCACCGACGATGAAGGGCTCGCGCCGCAGCTCCGCGCCGCCGCCGAGCGGCTGGGGGTTGCCCGCCGCGTTCATCTGGTGCCGCGCACCGTGACCGGCGCCGACAAAGAATTCGTCTTCGGGGCCGCAAGCGGCGTCGTGCTCGCCTCGCTATCGGAAAGTTTTGGCAATGTCGGCATCGAGGCGATGCAGCGCGGCCTGCCCGTTATCGCGACGCCGGGCACCGGGATTTCCGAGCTGCTCCGCGAGTTCGGTGGCGGGCTTGTCGTCGAGCCCGAGCCGGCAGCGCTCGGCGAAGCCATCGACCGCATCGTCAATGACGCGGCGCTCGCGGCGCGGCTTGGCGAGGCCGGAAAAAATTTCGCCCGCGAGCATTGCCGCTGGGCCGATGTCGCCGAGCGCATGGAGGCGCTCTACCGCTCGCTGCTCGATGCGCGCGGCGCGACATAACCGGCGGCATGCTCGCTCGGATCACGCCGCTCATCATCACCCACAACGAGGCGCCCAACATCGCGCGCACTCTCGCCGCGCTCGACTGGGCGCGCCGCATCGTGGTCGTCGATAGTGGGAGCACCGACGGCACGCTCGACATCCTCGCTCGTTTCCCGCAGGTCGAGGTCGCGCATCGGCCGTTCGACAATTTCGCCGGGCAATGCAATTTCGGGCTGACGCTTATCGGCACCCCCTGGATGCTCTCGCTCGACGCCGACTATCTCTTGACGCCGGAACTGACCGCAGAGCTCGTAGAACTTGATCCTGGCGCGAACACAATGGGTTATCGCGTGAACTTCATCTATTGCGTTCACGGGCGGGCGCTGCGCGGCTCGCTTTACCCGCCGCGCGTGGTGCTCTTCCGGGTCGGCGCGGCGAAATACGGCCAGACGGGACACGCCCATCACCTCGAGATTGCCGGCCCGGTCAAGGAACTGCGCGGGCGCATTCGTCACGACGACCGCAAGGAGCTGTCGCGCTGGCTCGCCTCCCAGCGTACCTATGCCGCGCAGGAGGCCGACTATCTGTTAACCGCTGGCCCCTTGAACCGGATAGACCGGCTGCGCCGCATGGCGTGGCCGGCGCCGCTGCTCGTGTTGTTCTACGTTCTCTTCGTGAAGCGCTGCATTCTCGACGGATGGCCCGGCTGGTATTACGCGCTGCAGCGGCTCATCGCCGAGGCGTTGCTCGCCGTCGAGATCATCAACCGCCAGCGGCGCGCCGACGGC
This sequence comes from uncultured Alphaproteobacteria bacterium, assembly GCA_963712835.1. Lineage (GTDB taxonomy): Bacteria > Pseudomonadota > Alphaproteobacteria > ATCC43930 > CGMCC-115725 > DATARH01. The sequence goes on from CAVQJJ010000012.1 coordinate 108,271, forward strand.
CACCGGTGATCATTCTCGGGCTCAACGCGTTTCACGCCGACAGCTCGGCCTGCATCCTGCGCGACGGAACACTCGTCGCCGCCGCCGAGGAAGAGCGCTTTCGCCGGGTCAAGCATTGGGCCGGCTTCCCCGTCCAGGCCATCGCCTACTGCCTCGCCGAAGCGAAGCTGCGCGTCGGCGATATCGATCATGTCGCCGTCAACCAGGACGACGGCGCCGCAAAATGGCAGCGATGGGGTTACGCGCTGGCGCACCCGCCCGACCCGCGGCTGGTGATCGACCGGCTGCGTACGCGCCACGAGCGGCGCGCCGTGCCCGAGCTGCTCGGAGCCGTCTTCCGCGGAGAGCGCTTTCGCGGCGAGTTTCACGCCGTCGAGCACCATCTCGCGCATCTCTCTTCGGCGTTTCACGTCTCTCCGTTCGACGAGGCCGCGATCGTCTCGGTCGACGGGTTCGGCGATTTCGCCAGCGCGGCTTGGGGCGCCGGGCGCGACACCGAGATCACCATCGCCGGCCGCGTCGCCTTTCCGCACTCGCTCGGCATCTTCTACCAGGCGCTGACCCAGTATCTCGGTTTTCCCCATTACGGCGACGAGTACAAGGTGATGGGCCTTGCACCCTATGGCGCGCCAACCCGCCTCGCCGCGATGCGCGAGATCGTGCGCCTCGATGGCGATGGCGGCTTTGCGCTCGACCTCGTCTTTTTCCGCCATCATCGCGACCGTATCGCCTATGCCTGGGAGGACGGCTCGCCGGAGTTCGCCAACCTTTTTTCCAACCGGCTCGAAGATCTGCTCGGGCCGCGTCGGCGCACCGACGATCCCATAGAGGAGCGCCACCGCGACATCGCCCATTCCGCGCAAGCGATGTATGAGGCGGCGTTCTTCAACCTGCTCGGCGCGCTATATCGGCAGACCCCGTCGACCGCCATAGCGTTGGCCGGCGGCTGCGCGATGAATTCGGTCGCCAACGGCAAGATCCGCCGCATGACGCCGTTTCGCCGGGTGTACGTCCAGGCCGCAGCGGGCGATGCGGGCGGCGCGATCGGCGCGGCGTTTGCCGTGTGGCATCGGCTGGGCGGGGCGCGCGGTTTTGTGATGGACCACGCGTTTTGGGGACCGCAATTCTCGCCCGGCGAGATCGCCGCGCTGCTCGAGGGCCGCCGCGCCGAGATCGCCGCCGCGGGCTGCGCGATCGAGACCATCGCCGACGAGGCGGCGCTGTGCCGCCGCACCGCCGCATCCATCGCCGACGGCCAGGTCGTCGGCTGGTTTCAGGGCCGCATGGAGTGGGGTCCGCGCGCGCTTGGCAACCGTTCGATCGTCTGCGACCCCAGGCGCGGCGACATGAAGGCGATCCTCAACGCCAAGATCAAACGCCGCGAGTCGTTCCGGCCCTTCGCCCCGTCGGCGCTCGCCGAGGCGACCGCCGACTGGTTCGAGGAGGACGATGCCGTCCCGTTCATGATGCAGGTCTTCCAGATCCGCGCCGACAAGCGGCCGCTGATCCCGGCGGTGACGCATGTCGACGGCTCGGGCCGCTTGCAGACCGTACAGCGCGACGCCAACCCCCGCTACTACCGGCTCATCGAGTGCTTCCGCGCGATCACCGGCGTGCCGATGGTGCTCAACACCTCGTTCAACGAGAACGAGCCGGTGGTATGCACCCCCGCCGAGGCGCTCGACTGTTTTCTGCGCACCGGGATGGACATGCTGGTGTTGGGCGACACCGTCGTCTCGCGCGACGCCGGCCCTGCTGTCGTCGCGTAGCGCCGCATTGCACATCGCGATCGTCATCGGCCCGTTTATGCCGATCCCACCGGTGCTGGGCGGCGCGGTGGAGAAGGTGCATGTCGCGCTCGCGGCCGCTTATCGCGATGCCGGGCATCGCGTGACGATGGTCTCGCGCCGCTACGATGGCTTCGCCCCCGACGAGACCGTCGACGGCATCCGTCACATTCGAGTGGCGTCCTCGGAACGCTCGCGTTCGCTGGCGATGAACCTTTTGCGCGGCTTTTGCTATTCGCTGCGCGCCGCGGCCGCTTTGGCATCCGCCGACGTCACGATCACCAACGAGTTCTTCCTGCCGCTCCTGCTGCGGCGCCGTCGCGCGGGCAAGATTTACGTCCAGGTCGGCCGCTATCCGAAGCATCAGATGTTCCTCTATTTCCGCGCCGATCGGCTGCAGGCGGTGTCGCGCGCGGTCGGCGACGCGATCGTCCGCCAAGCGCCGTGGCTCAAGCGCCGGGTCCGGGTCATCCCCTACGCGCTCGGCGACGGTTATTTCCAGACGCCGGCGACGCCGCGCGAACGGATTGTGCTCTATGTCGGTCGGCTCGCCCGCGAGAAGGGCATCGGCCTCTTGATCCAAGCGTTCCTGTCGCTCGATCCATCGATCCGCGAGGGCTGGGCACTGCGCATCGTCGGTCCGCACGACATTGCCCAAGGCGGCGACGGCGCCGATTACCTTGCCGGGCTGCGGCAGCTTGCCGCGCCGCTTGGTGATTGTTGCGAGTTCGCGGGTCCGGTTTTCGATGAGGCGGTACTCGCGCGCGAGTACCGCAAAGCGGCGATCTTCGTCTATCCGAGCCTAGCGGAACGGGGTGAATCCTTCGGCCTCGCTCCGCTTGAGGCGATGGCGGGCGGTTGCGCCGCGGTCGTCTCCGACCTGCGCTGCTTCGACGATTTTATCGAGGACGGCGTGACCGGATGCCGCTTCGATCATCGGACGCTGGGAGCCGCGCACAACCTCGCCGCGTCGCTCGCCTGGCTGATGCGTGATCCCAGTCTCCTGGCGCGGATCGGCGATGCCGGCAGCCGCGCCGCCGCCGGTTTTGCCACCGCCTCCGTTGCCGCCCGCATGCTCGCCGACTTCGCGGCGGTGATCGCCAGCGACTAAAAATCGTGCTCACGACCCGCAACTTCCGCCTGTTCTGTCTCGCGCTGTCCGCGCCGCGGCAGGGTGATGAGCATCGCTCGGCGTTGCGCCAAGCCGTCGCCGCCAACCCGCGCTGGGAAGCGGTGCTGGCCGGCGCACGCCGCCATGCCGTGGCGCCGCTGCTGCTCGCGGGGTTGCAAGGCAACGCCAGCGCGGTGCCGGATGTGGTGATCGACGAACTGCGCCACGAGGCGCATACCGCCGCCCGTCACAGCCTCGCCCAGGCCGCCGCGCTCACCCGATTGTGCCGTCGCTTCAGCGAGTTGGGACTACGGGTTCTGGTGCTGAAGGGCATCCCGCTGGCACAGCGTCTCTACGGCGATCCCGGACTGCGCAGCGCGCAGGACATCGACCTCTTTGTCGATCCCACCGATGTCGAAGCCGCCGATGCCGTCCTCCACGAAACAGGGCATCGCCCGACCGACACCTTTCTTCCCGGCCAAACCCGCGCCTTTCACCGGCGCTGGTTCAAGGAAGCTACCTACGACCACCCCGGTTACGGCCGCGTCGAGCTGCATCATCGGCTGACCGATCTGGCCGAGCTTCTCCCTTGGGATTTTGCAAGCCTGTGGCGCGAGCGCGACGAGGTCCAGTTCGGTGGCGTCGCGGTGCCGGTGCTCGGCCGCCGGCACCTTGCCTGCTATCTCTGCGCCCACGGCGCCGAGCATGCCTGGCAACGGCTGCGCTGGTTGACCGACCTCGCGGCGCTGCTGCGCGAACCGGGCGAGTTGGACATCGCGCTGGGTGAGGCCGAGGCAGCCGGCCTCACCGCGCCGATGCTGCACGCGGTGACGCTGGCGCATGACTGGCTTGGGCTGCGCGTCGGCGAGGACATCCTCGCGCGGGCGCGCGCCGATCGCCCGGTCAAGCGGCTCGACCGCATCCTCGCCCATTCCTACGCGGGCGATGCCTGGCACATCATGCCGAGGCGCGGATCGCTTGCCGCGTTGCTCCGTTACTCGGTTTGGCAGCGCCTTTACCGCCTGTCGATCAAGCCGGTGTGGCGCTATCGCCTGCGCCTGTTGCGCCGCGAGCTCATCTCGCCGGCCGACTGGGCGGCGGTGCCGCTGCCGGCCCGGCTGTTCTGGCTCTATCCGCTGATTCGCCCGTTCGGCTGGCTGCTGCGCCGCCGCTTGCATTGATCCGAAGGGGCCGCCGCCGCGGCCGCTAAACAAAAGCGCCCGACCTTGCCGTCGGGCGCTTTTTGTTTTCCGTCATCCATCCAAGGCCGAAAATTTATATGAAATTCTTATTCCCCGCCATCGGTAAGCCTTATCGAAAACATATGCGTCCGTCGCGATCTTTGCCGCGAGACGGGGCGTCGCGCGTCCGCCGGCGCCGCTTGTACGTGCCTGGCGGCGCCGTATCCGGATGCCGCCTTTTGCGCAAGGCGACGCCGGCGCTCCGCTCGCTTGGCAACGGAGACGGGTGATGCTCGACGTGATGTACCTGGCGATCGGCTTCGCCTTCCTGGCGCTTGCCGTGTTTTACGTCGTCGTTTGCGACCGTCTCTGAGGAGGCTGCGATGGTTCTCGATTACGCCCTCGGCGGCGCGGTGACGTTTGGGCTGCTGATCTATCTCGTCTATGCGCTGACGCGCCCGGAAAAATTCTAGAGGAGCGCGCGGCAATGACGGTCAACGGCTGGCTGCAGATCGCGCTTTATTGCGTGATCATCACGCTCATCGCGAAGCCCTTCGGCGGCTACATGACGAAGGTTTTCTCGGGTGAGCGCAACTTCCTCTCGCGCGTGCTGCGCCCGGTCGAGCGGGCCATCTATCGGCTTTGCGGCGTCGACGAGACGCATGAGCAGCACTGGGTAACGTACGCGGTGGCGATGCTGTTTTTCACCGCCGCCGGTTTTGTGACGCTCTACGCGCTGCAGCGACTGCAAGCGATGCTGCCGTTCAACCCGGCGGACCAGTCGGCAGTCGAGCAGAGCTCGGCTTTCAACACCTCGGTGAGTTTCGTCACCAACACCAACTGGCAGTCCTACACGCCCGAGACGACGATGAGCTACCTGACCCAGATGGCCGGGCTCACCGTGCACAACTTTGTGTCGGCCGCGACCGGCATCGCGCTGGCAATCGCGCTGGTGCGGGGGTTCGCGAGACGTTCGGCGCAGACGGTCGGTAATTTCTGGGTCGATCTGACCCGCTGCGCGCTCTACATCCTGCTGCCGATCTCGATCGTCGTCGGGCTGTTCTTCGTATGGCAAGGCATGCCCCAGAACCTCGGCGCCTATACCGAGGCGACGACGCTCGAAGGCGCCAAGCAGGTCATCGCGCAGGGCCCGGTGGCCTCGCAAGAAGTCATCAAGATGCTCGGCACCAATGGCGGCGGCTTCTTTAACGCCAACTCTGCGCACCCGTTCGAAAACCCCAACGCGCTCACCGATTTCGTGCAGCTGGTGCTGATCTTCTCGATTGGCGCTGCGCTTACCAACGTCTTCGGCCGCATGGTCGGCAGCCAGAAGCAGGGCTGGGCGATCTTCGCGGTGATGGGGCTGTTGTTCCTCGCCGGCGTCGCGGTGGTCTATCCGAGCGAGGCGGCCGGCAACCCGCAATTCGCCGCGCTCGGGGTCGACCAGGCGCCTTCGCCGCTGCAGGCAGGCGGCAATATGGAAGGCAAAGAGGTGCGCTTCGGCATCGCCCAATCCGCGCTCTTCACCACGGTGACCACCGATGCGTCGTGCGGCGCGGTCAACAACATGCATGACAGCCTGATGCCGCTCGGCGGCATCGTGCCGATGGTCAACATCATGCTTGGCGAGATCATCTTCGGGGGTGTCGGCTCCGGACTTTACGGCATGCTGCTGTTCGCCGTGCTGGCGGTGTTCATCGCCGGGCTGATGGTCGGCCGCACGCCCGAATATCTCGGCAAGAAGATCGAGTCGAAAGAAGTCAAGATGGCGATGCTCGCCATCCTGATCCTACCCCTGTCGATCCTCGGCTTCTCGGCGCTGGCGACGGTGCTGCCGGCCGGACTCGCGGGTACGGCGAATAACGGCCCGCACGGCTTCAGCGAGATCCTCTACGCCTTCACCTCGGCGACCGGGAACAACGGCAGCGCCTTTGCCGGGATCAGCGCGAACACGCCCTTCTACAACGCGACCTTGGGCCTCGCGATGTTCATCGGCCGCTTCCTGATGATCGTGCCGATGCTGGCGGTCGCCGGCTCGCTCGCGGCCAAGAAGATCGTGCCGGCCTCGGGCGGAACCTTCCCGACCGATGGCGGGCTCTTTGTCGGCCTGCTGATCGGCGTCATCGCGATCACCGGCGGGCTCATCTACTTCCCGGCCGTCTCGCTCGGCCCCGTCGTCGAGCAGCTGGCGATGCACGCCGGTACCCTCTACTGAGGCTCGAAAGGGCACATCCCATGTCCACCATGGACCTCATCCAGACCCGGTCGCGCACCGCCGCGACCACGCTGACCGACACCAAGATCGTCATTCCCGCGATCGGCGAAGCCTTCAAGAAGCTGAGTCCCCGGGTGATGATCCGCAATCCGGTGATGTTCGTTGTTGAGGTGGTCGCGACGCTGACGACCCTTCTCTTCCTGCGCGACCTCTTCACCGGCGCCGGCAATTACGGCTTCTCGTTCCAAATCAATCTCTGGCTCTGGTTCACCGTCGTCTTCGCGAACTTCGCCGAAGCCGTCGCGGAAGGGCGCGGCAAGGCCCAGGCGGCGACGCTGCGGCGCGCCAAGACCGAAACCATGGCGAAGCTGTTCTCGGGCAAAGAAAGCGAGTGGACGCAGGTCGCCGGCACGTCGCTGAAGCCCGGCGATGTCGTGCTCGTCGAGATGGGCGACATGATCCCCAGCGACGGCGAGGTCATCGAGGGCGTTGCCTCGGTCAACGAAGCGGCGATCACCGGCGAGAGCGCCCCGGTCATCCGCGAGAGCGGCGGCGACCGTTCGGCGGTCACCGGCGGCACGCAGGTCATCTCCGACTGGCTTAAGGTGCGCATCACCGCGGCCCAAGGTTCGACCTTCCTCGATCGCATGATCGCGCTCGTCGAGGGGGCCGAGCGGCAGAAGACACCCAACGAGATCGCGCTCAACATCCTGCTCGCCGGCTTGACGATTATCTTTGTCATCGTCATCGCGACGATCCCCTCCTTCGCCACCTATGCCGGCGGCAGCATGTCGGTGCTGGTGCTGGTGGCGCTGTTCGTGTGCCTGATCCCGACGACGATCGGCGCTCTGCTGTCGGCGATCGGCATCGCCGGCATGGACCGGCTGGTGCGTTTCAACGTGCTGGCGATGTCGGGCCGCGCGGTTGAGGCGGCGGGCGATGTCGACACGCTGCTGCTCGACAAGACCGGGACGATCACCCTCGGCAACCGCCAGGCGACCGAATTCCTTCCGGTCAGTGGGGTCGATGAGCGCGACCTGGCCGACGCGGCGCAGCTTTCCTCGCTTTCAGACGAGACGCCGGAAGGCCGCTCGATCGTCGTGCTGGCGAAGGAGAAATACGGCATTCGCGGCCGCGATATGGCGCCGCTCAACGCCAACTTCATCCCGTTCACCGCGCAAACCCGCATCAGCGGTATCGACTTCGAGGGTTCGTCGATCCGCAAGGGCGCGGTCGACGCGGTGCTGAACTATGTCGATGGCGGCGGCGCGCCGATCGCCCGCGGAAATGTCGCGGTCGCGATCCGCCGCGCGCCCGGGGTCGACGAGCTCAACGCCATCGCCGAGCGCATCGCCAAGACCGGCGGTACGCCACTAGCGGTGGCGCGCGACGGCAAGCTCCTCGGCGTCATACATCTGAAGGACATCGTCAAAGGCGGCATCCGCGAGCGTTTCGCGGCGCTCCGCAAGATGGGCATCCGCACGGTGATGATCACCGGCGACAACCCGATGACCGCCGCGGCGATCGCCGCCGAGTCCGGCGTCGATGATTTCCTCGCCCAGGCGACGCCGGAGATGAAGCTCAAGCTGATCCGCGACGAGCAGGCACAGGGCAAGCTCGTGGCGATGTGCGGCGACGGCACCAACGACGCCCCGGCGCTGGCGCAGGCCGATGTCGGCGTCGCGATGAACACCGGCACCATGGCGGCGCGCGAAGCCGGCAACATGGTCGATCTCGACAGCGACCCGACGAAGCTCATCGAGATCGTCGAGATCGGCAAGCAGCTGCTGATGACCCGCGGCGCGCTCACCACCTTCTCGATCGCCAACGACGTCGCGAAATACTTCGCGATCATCCCGGCGATGTTCCTCGCCTTCTACCCGCAGCTCCAGTCACTGAATGTGATGGACCTCGCGACCCCACAAAGCGCGATCCTGTCGGCGATCATCTTCAATGCGCTGATCATCATCGTGCTGATCCCGCTGGCTCTGCGCGGCGTTACCTATCGCCCGGTCGGCGCCGCGGCGATCCTGCGTCGCAACCTGTTGATCTACGGCCTCGGCGGCCTTGCCGCGCCGTTCATCGGCATCAAGCTGATCGACCTCTTGGTCACCGCCGTCGGATTGGCGTGAGAAACGTTCGTGATGGCTTTTTCCATCGTCTTTCCCGCGACAGCGGGGGAGACGAAGAGTGAATGAGGTTCCAAATGCTTAGAGAAATCCGCCCCGCCATCATGATGATCGTCATCATGACCGCCATCACCGGCCTCATCTACCCGCTCGGCATGACCGGCATCGCGCAGCTCGTGTTCCCGCGCGAGGCCAACGGCAGCCTCATCGACCGCAACGGCACCGTCATCGGCTCCGAACTGATTGGACAGAACTTCACCGACGCCAAGTATTTTCACGGTCGCCCCTCGGCCACGACCGAGCCGGATCCCAAGGACCCGAGCAAGAACGACCCCGTCCCTTACGCCGCCGACAATTCGGCCGGCTCCAATCTCGGCCCGACCTCAAAGGCGCTGGTCGATCGCGTCGCCGGCGACGTCAAGACGTTGCAGGCGGAAAATCCCGGCACGCCGGTGCCGGTCGATCTCGTCACCACCTCGGCGAGCGGGCTCGACCCGGACATCACCCCGGCCGGCGCGCTGTTCCAGGTGCCGCGCGTCGCCAAGGCCCGCGGCATGTCGGAAGCCGCAGTGAAGAAGCTCGTGGAGAACAACACCGCCGGCCGCACGCTGGGCGTGCTCGGCGAGCCGACGGTTAACGTGCTGAAGCTCAATCTGGCGCTCGACGCCACGTCGGGAGCAAAATAGCCGGGTGAACGCGGAGCGCGCTGACACCGACCATCGCCCCTCGCCTGAGGCCTTGCTGCAGCAGGCGGAACAGGAGGGGCGCGGCCGGCTCAAAATCTTCCTCGGCGCGGCGCCCGGTGTCGGCAAGACCTACGAAATGCTGCAAACCGCGCATGCCAAATCGCGCGAGGGCGTCGACACCGTCGTCGGCATCGTCGAGACACACGGGCGCACGGACACCGAGGCGCTGGTCGCCGGGCTCGAAATCTTGCCGCGCCGCAAGGCCGACTATAATGGCCGGGTGATCGAGGAGATGGACCTCGACGAAATCCTCGCGCGCCGGCCCAAGCTCGTGCTGGTCGACGAGCTGGCGCACACCAACGCGCCCGGCGGCCGCCACCCCAAGCGCTATCTCGATGTCGAGGAGTTGCTCGACGCCGGCATCGACGTCTACACCACGCTCAACATCCAGCATCTCGAAAGCCTCAACGACGTCGTCGCCAAGATCACCCGTATCCGGGTGCGCGAGACCGTGCCGGATTCGATCATCGACCGCGCCGACGACGTGGAAGTCGTCGACCTCACGCCCGAAGACCTGATCCAGCGTCTGAAGGAAGGCAAGGTCTACGTGCCGGCCCAGGCGGAGCGCGCGGTCCGCCATTATTTCCAGCCCGGCAACCTGACCGCGCTGCGCGAGCTGGCGCTGCGCCGCACCGCGCAGCGGGTTGACGAGCAGATGGTCAACTACATGCGCGCGCACGCGATCTCCGGCCCATGGGCGGCGAGCGAGCGGGTGCTGGTCGGGGTCAATGCTGATCCCTCCTGCGCGGCGCTGGTGCGCTATGCCCGGCTGCTGGCCGACCGCTTGCGCGCGCCGTGGACCGCGATCCATGTCGAGACCTCGCGCACCCACCGTCTCAGCGAAGCCGCGCGCGACCGCATCGCCGAGTGCCTGCGCCTCGCGCAGCGGCTCGGCGGCGAGGCCGCGACCGTCCCGGCCACCGACGTGACGCAAGGCCTCGTCGATTACGCGCACGACAACAACTTCACCCACGTGGTGATCGCCAAGTCGCACCGCTCGCGCTGGTCGGAGCTATGGCGCGGCTCCAACACGCACCGGCTGATCCGTCGCGCCGGCGACCTCCACGTCCACGTCATCGCCGAGCCGCAGCGCGATCTCGCGCGCGGCGGTCAGGATCACGTCGAGATCGGCGAGAGCGTGACCGCGCGGCCAGCCGCCTTCGACGCCAACCCCTATATCGGCAGCCTCGGCATGGTCGGGCTGGCGCTGCTCGTCGGCATCGGCATGCAGCAATGGCTGGCGGTGCAGAACGTGGCGCTGGTGTTCTTGACCGCGGTGCTCGGCAGCGCCATCGCCTACGGCCTCCTGCCGTCGCTCTTCGCCTGCCTGGCGAGCGTGCTGGCCTACAACTTCTTTTTCCTGCCGCCGATCTATACCTTCACGATCGCCGACCCGGAAAACGTCGTCGCGCTGTTCTTTTTCGCGGTCGTCGCGGTCATCGCCAGCAACCTCGCAGCGCGGGTGCGCGCCCAGGCGCTGGCCGCCCGTCAGCGCGCCAAAACCACCGAAGACCTCTACCTCTTCAGCCGCAAGCTGGCCGCGGTCGTAACCCTCGACGAGCTGCTCTGGGCGACCGCCTACCAGATCGCGCTGATGCTCAAGGTGCGGGTCGTGCTGCTGCTCCCCGAGGGCGAGAGCATCGCGGTACGCGCCGGCTATCCGCCTGAGGATCTGCTCGACGAAGCCGATCTCGCGGCGGCCAAATGGTGCTGGCAGAACAACCGCCCCGCCGGCCGCGACGCCGACACGCTGCCCGGCGCGCACCGCCTCTTCCTGCCGATCCGCACCGGGCGCGGCGCAGTCGGCGTCGTCGGCATCGACAGCGACAATCCCGGCCCACTCTTGACCCCCGACCAGCGCCGCCTGCTCGACGCGCTCAGCGACCAGACCGCGCTCGCCATCGAACGCATCAACCTCGCCGAGGATCTCGACCGCGCCAAGATTGCCGCCGAGACCGACCGCCTGCAATCGGCGCTCTTGACCTCGCTGTCGCACGATCTGCGCACGCCGCTTGCCTCGATCCTTGGTGCCGCGACGAGCCTTGACAGTTATGGCTCGCGCCTCGACGAAAAATCGATGAAGGAGATGACCGGCACGATCCGCGAAGAGGCCGAGCGGCTCAACCGCTTCATCGCCAATCTGCTCGACATGACCCGGCTCGAATCGGGCACAATCGCCCCGCGCATCGCCCCGGTCGACCTTGCCGAGCTGATCGGCAGCGCGCTCGAACGCACCGCCAAAATCCTCGCCGCCCACCGCGTCGAGCTCGACATCCCCGCCAACCTCCCGATGCTCGATCTCGATCCCGTGCTGTTCGAGCAAGTGCTGTTCAACATCCTCGACAACGCGGCGAAATACGCGCCCGCCGGCTCGCTGATCCGCATCGAGGCACGGGATGGTGCCGGCAGCGTCCGGCTCTCGGTCAGCGACGAAGGCCCGGGCATCGCCCCCGACGACCTCGAGCGCATCTTCGACAAATTCTATCGCGTCCATGCCGGGGACCGGCAGCGCGCCGGCACCGGGCTCGGCCTCGCGATCTGCCGCGGCTTTGTCGAGGCGATGGGCGGCGCGATCGAGGCGCGCAACCGGCGCGGCCATTTAGGCGCGATCTTCACGCTGACGCTGCCCGTCTCCGCCGAGGCGCACCAGCCCAGCACCGCGGCCGCGAAATGAGCGCCGCATCATGACCGCCCCGTTATGAGTGCCTCTGGGCCGCTGCGGGTTCTCGTCGTCGATGACGAGCCGGCGATCCGCCGCTTTCTTCGCACCAGCCTGCGCGCCGAGGGCTACGACATCGTCGAGGAAGAGACCGGTGAGGCGGCGCTCGCCGAAATCCGCCGCCGCGCGCCGGACATGGTGATGCTCGATCTCGGTCTCCCCGGCGTTGACGGACTTGAGGTCATCCGCCGGGTGCGCGGCGCCGGCTCCTCGGTGCCGATCATCGTGCTCACCAGCCGCACCGACGAAGCCGGCAAGGTCGAGGCGCTCGACCTCGGCGCCGACGACTACGTGACCAAACCGTTCGGCGTCGACGAGCTCCTGGCGCGCATCCGCGCCGCGCTGCGCCACCGGCTGCAGCAGGAAGGCGAGAAGCCGCTGTTCCATAGCGGCGACCTGACCGTCGACCTGATACGCCGCATCGTCACCGTCCGCGGTGCCGAGGTGAAGCTTTCGCCGCGCGAGTACGACATCCTCCGCCTGCTCGTTCAGCACGTCGGCAAGGTGCTGACCCATCGGATGATCCTCAAGGAAGTCTGGGGCGGCGATGCCGACGTGCAATACTTGCGCATCTACATCCGCCAGCTCCGCCAGAAGATCGAACCCGACCCCGAACGCCCCACCCACATCATGACCGAAACCGGCGTCGGCTACCGCCTCAGGATGTTGGAATAGCGCTCCTATCGTCACCCCGGCGAAGGCCGGGGCACAGAGTTCAGCTGCTAGAGCGATGGAAGGCTGGATTCCGGCCTCCGCCGGAATGAGGAAGCAGGCGCTTGTGCCCCCACCCCGTGATGCGATCAAATGCGCGCATCAATGAAAAACGGCGTCGACAAGACGCCGCCCTAGGGGAAAACCGCCATGCCAGCCGCCACCGAGGTCACACCCGCATCCCTGATCACCGCTCGGCTCGACCGGCTGCCGATGACCCGCGGCGTCTGGTCGTTGGTCCTCTTGATCGCCTTGGGCGGCACGTTCGAGGTCTATGACCTGTTCTTTACCGGCTATGTCGCGCCGGGGCTTTTTGCCGAAAAGATCCTCACGCCGACGACCACGAGCCTGTTCGGCATGACGGGGCTCGCCTCGTTCATCTTCGCGCTGTTCGCCGGCCTCTTTATCGGCACGATCGCATTCGCCTTTGTCGCCGACAAATTCGGCCGCCGCGCGATCTTCACCTATTCGCTGTTGTGGTACAGCGTCTGCACGCTGATCCTCGCGTTTCAGAACACCGCCAACGGCGTCAATTTGTGGCGGATGATTGCCGGCATCGGCATCGGGGTCGAGCTGGTGACGATCGACACCTACATCTCCGAGCTCGTGCCGAAATCGGCGCGCGGCAAGGCCTTCGCCTTCCAGCAGGGGATCGGTTTCCTGACGGTGCCGCTGGTGGCCCTGTTCGCCTGGCTGCTGGTGCCCCTGTCGCCGCTCGGCCTCTCCGGCTGGCGCTGGGTGATCATCATCGGGTCGATCGGCGCGGTGTTCATCTGGATTATCCGCTGGCGCCTGCCGGAATCGCCGCGCTGGCTCGCCCAGCAGGGCCGGCTCGCCGACGCCGAGCGGGTGATCGCCGCAATCGAAGCGCGCGTCGCGGCGGAATACGGTCAGGCGCTGCCGCCGCCCGCGCCGCCGACCCCCGAGCAGCCCGGCCACGGCAGCTACCTCGAAGCGTTCGCGCCGGAATACCTCAGCCGCACGATCATGATGATCGTGGTGAGCCTCGGCTCGACCATCGGCTTTTACGGCTTCGCCAATTGGGTGCCGACCCTGCTGATCGAAAAGGGCATCCTCGTCACCAAGTCGCTCGAATACACGGTCATCATCGCGCTCGCCTACCCGGCTTTCGCACTCATCAGCACGTCCTTCGCCGACCGCATGGAGCGCAAGGCGCAGGTTGCGATCTCCTCGCTCGGCATGGCGGTGGTGGGCGTGATCTTCTCGCTGCAGAGCCTGCCGCTGGCGCTCATCGTGCTCGGCGCGATCCAGACCATGCTGCTGACCTGGCTCTCCTTCTCCTACCACAACTACATGGCCGAGATTTACCCGACCCGCATCCGCGCGCGGGCGGTCGGGTTTGTCTATTCGTGGAGCCGGTTCAGCGCGGCCTTCACCGGGTTTTTTATCGCCTTTTTCTTGAAGACGGCCGGAGTCACCGGGGTGTTCCTGTTTATCGGCGGCGCGATGGTCGTGGTCGCCGCGGCGATCAGCCTCTTCGGCCCGCGCACCAACCAGCTGGCACTGGAGCAGATCGCGCATTGAGTGATCCTTGGGAGGGCAGCCCTGCGCGCAAGCATCTTCTGATCGCCGCGGCGCGGGGCTACCATCGGCCAAAGCCCATAGCGGGAGGAAGCGATGCCCGAATTGACGATCCGCAAGCTGCACCCGGTAATCGGGGCCGAGGTCACCGGCATCGACCTCGCCGATCCGGTCGATGCCGAGACGCACGAGAAGCTGTCGCAAGCATTGAGCGAGCATCTGGCGCTGGTCTTCCCCGGCCAGGAGCTGACCCCTGAGGGTTATCTCAACGCTGGCAAGGCCTTTGGCCCGATCATGCGCCAGCATTATTCGCAAAACCACATGCCGGGCCACGAGCTGATTGGCCTCGTGCTGCACACCGAGGGCCGCAAGGTCGCCGAGGCCTGGCACACCGACCACACCAACCACGAAAAGCCGCCGCTCGCCACGATGCTCTACGGCGTCGAGGTGCCCTCATCCGGCGGCGGGACCAGCATCGCCAGCATGCGCGCCGCCTATGACGCGCTCGACCCCGCGGAACAGGAGCGCCTCAGCGGCATGAAGTCGGTCAACATGCTCGATGTCGACCGCATCGGTACACGCCAGGAGGACGAGGAGCGCTATGCCAAGCCGGTCGTCCACCCGATGGTGCGCACCCACCCGGTGCACGGCACCCGCGCGGTCTATTTCCACGTCACCAAGGTGCAGTACATCGAAGGCATGAGCCCCGACCTCAGCCGCGCCTATATGGAAGACCTCCTCCAGCGCATGGTCCGTCCGGAGATCACCTACCACCATAAATGGCGCAAAGGCGACGTGCTGATCTTCGACGACCGCGCGACGCTGCACCGCGCCCATGGCGATTACGACCGCAGCGAGAGCCGCGTGCTGTGGCGCATCCTCGTCGAGGGCGACAAGCCGCGCCTCGTCTGACCGCGCCCTCTATTTCTTCCGCGCGTCCGCCACGAGCTGCTTCAAATCCGCGGCGCTGATCGCGCCGGGCACGATCGTGGTGCCGACGATAAAGGACGGCGTGCCGTCGAGGTCGAGCGTCTTGCCGAGATCGAGATTGGCCTTCAGCTCCTTCTCGATATCGGGCGAGGCTATGTCCTGCTTGAGGCGGTCCATATCGAGCCCGACCGAGGCCGCCACCTTGTAGATTACGGTCTCGTCGATATGCCCCGCGGTGTTCATCATCGCGCGGTGAAAGGCGTCGTATTTCCCCTGCTTCTTGGCGGCGAGCGCGACCCGCGCGGCGACTTCCGACTCGGGTCCCAGCACCGGAAATTCCTTGAACACAAACTTGAGCTGATGGTCCTCGCCGATCAGCTTTTCGAGCGACGGCTCGACCTGTTTGCAATAGGGACAGCGGTAGTCGAAGAACTCAACCAGCGTGACATTGCCGTTGGGGTTGCCGGCGACCGGCGATTGCGGGTCGTCATAGACCTGTTTCCGGTTGGCGGTGAGCGCTTGTGACACCTTGTCCTTGGCGTCGGCCTTGAGCTTGTCGTCGGCCGCCTGGATCGCGTCGATCAGCACGTCGGGGTGGTTCTTCAGGTAATCGCCGATAATCCCCTCGATCTCTTTCTTCTGGTCGGGGGTGAAGTCGGAGGCTGCCGCGAGCGGCGGCCGGGCGATGCCGAGGGCCGACACGGCGAACAGCACGGCGAAGACAATACGCAGGGGCATGGCACACACTTTCCGGTGACGGGGTGACAGAGCTTAATCGGTATCGAGGTCTTTCGCCTCGCGCTGGATTTCCTCGGCGCGCTGATAGGCCGGCGAGCCGTGCGGCAGGATTTGCTTGGCGCGCTGCGCCTGCTGCTGCGCGTCCTTTTTCTTGCCGTCGGCCAGCGCCTCCTCGGCCAGCGACAGCGCGGCCTTGCCGAGCTGGTTGTCGCGGCCGTAGGCGATGGCGAGCAGCCGCCACACCAAATCCTCACGGCCCTCGGTCTGCGAGGCATCCTCGAGATAGGCGATGGCGCGCTTGATGAGCGATGGGTCGCCGCTCTCGATATAGGCTTGCGCCAGCGAAATCCGCAGGAGCGGCGCGTCGGGCGCCAGCTTGACCGCCTCTTCATAGGGCGCGATCGCGTCGCGAATGCGGCCGTTCTCGAACAGCATCTGCCCCTTCAGCTCGTCGTAATACGGGTTCTTCGGGAAATCACGGATCAGCCCGTCGATTTCCGGCACCGCCTTGTCGAGCTGCGGAATGCGGTAATACGCGATCGCGCGCGCATAACGCGCGTCGGGCGAGTGGTCGCTGGGCGGATAGGCGCGCAATGTCGCCGACGGGTCGTCGAGAAACGCGTGCAGCTTGAGTTGCACCTGCTTCAACAGCGTGACGAATTGCGGCGGGTCGGGCGCATTGGAATAAGGCGAATCCTCGACATGGTGGCGCAGATACTCGATACGCTCGCTGGTCAGCGGATGAGTGCGCGCCCAGGGATCGGTCGGCTCCCCGGACAGCGGCTCGTCCGCTTGAAGAATCTCGAAGAATTTCAGCAGGCCGCGCGACGACTGGCCGCTGCGGTCGAGGAACTTCATCGCCGCGTGGTCGGCGGTCGCCTCCTGCGCGACCGAGAAGCTCATATAGGCGCGCTGCCCTTGCCCGGCCGCGGCGATCATCGGCGCCGCGCTGCCGCCCGCCACCGACGCGCCGAGCGCGATCGCCTCGGCAATGATCGTCTCGATGCTGGCGTTCTTCATCGCCTCCAGCGCGCGCAAGATGTGGCCGCCGGCGATGTGGCCGGTCTCGTGCGCGATGACCCCGATCAGCATGTTCGGGGTCCCGGCGCGCTCGATGAGCCCGCTGTTGAGAAAGATCGCCTGGCCGCCCGCGACGAACGAGTTCAGCTGCGGATCGTCGACGATATAGATGCCCATCGTCGCCGCATCGAGCCCGGCGACCCGCCAGATCGGCGTCCCCAGCGCGCGGATGTCGTTCTCGATCTCGGTGTCGCGCAAGATCGTCCCGCTGTCGCCGCCGACATCGGCGCGCGCCGTGCGCGCCAGCGGCCCGGCGGCGACCAGCAGGATCGCCGCGGCATAGAGAAGGCAGATGCAGCTTCGGCCCCGCCCCCCGGCCTTTTTGCTCACTGGATCAGCCGCGTCCACCAGCCGCGCCGAGGCGATGACGGCTTTTCCGTCACGGCATGGATGTCGACCCCCTCGGGCACGCTCGGCTCGCGGCGCGAGCGCGAGCCGGAATTCGGTTCGGTTTCGGCCGAACCGCCATTGCCCGCGGCGACCACCTCGAGCTCGCGCTCAGGCTCGGGTTCCGGTTCCGGCGTCGGCTCGACCGGCGGAATCTCGGCGCTCTCAATCGCCGCCTCGACGATTTCCTCGACCACCGGCTCCTCGATCAGAGTGGCTGCCGGCTCCTCGAATGGCGACGGAATTTCGCCGCCGCCGGCGTCGTAAGTCTGGAACGGTGAAGGCGTTTCGCCACCGCCATTGTCTTCCGCCGGGATCGCGGCGCCTTCGATCGCCGCCTCGACCATGCCTTCCGCGACTGCCTCGTCATGTTGCTGCGGCGCGTCTTCGCGACTGCGCCAGCGCCCGCCGCGCCGGCCACGCCGGCGCCGGCCCCGGCGATCGCCATTACCGCGCTCGGCGTCACCATGTTCGCCGCCATCCTCCGCGGCCATCGGTTGCCGCTCGTCAGCCTCCTCGCCGTCTTCCGCCGGCCCCTCCATCGGCTCGGCTTGGCGCGGCTCGGCGTGGCGCGGTTCGCGCGCTTCGTCGCGCCGGTGCTCGCGTCCTTCCTCGCCGCGACGTCCGCGACGGCGACGACGCCGCCGTCCGCGCTCGTCCGCTTGCGCCTCGCGGTCCTCGCCGTTGCGCTGCGAGGTGGCATCGACAACGTCCTCTTCGTCCTCGTGCTCGTCGTCATCTTCGATCTCGACCGGGGGCGGCGCCATGGCTGGACGCGGCGGCGGCGCCTCGCCGGCCGCGAACGCGCGCAGCCGCTCCAGCCGGAAATTCGGCGGGACCAGCGCGTCGTCGCGCCCGACAATGACCTTGAGCCCGTAGCGCGCCTCGATCTGCGCCAGGGATTCACGCTTCTGGTTGAGGATGTAGAGCGCGACGCTGGTCGGCACATAGACGCAGATTTCCGCCGAACGGGCGCGCGCGCCCTCCTCCTCGATCGCGCGCAACACGTGCAGCGCGGTCGATTCGGTCGAGCGGATAAAGCCGGTGCCGCCGCAATGCGGACAGGGCTGGGTCGACGCCTCGGCGAGCGAGGGCCGCAGCCGCTGGCGCGACATCTCCATCAGCCCGAACGCGCTGATCCGCCCGACCTGGATGCGCGCGCGGTCGTTCTTCAGCGCCTCCTTGAGCCGGCGTTCCACCGCCGCGTTGTGGCGGTGCTCCTCCATGTCGATAAAGTCGATGACGATAAGCCCGGCGAGGTCGCGCAGCCGGAGTTGCCGGGCGATCTCGTCCGCGGCTTCGAGATTGGTGCGCAGCGCGGTTTCTTCGATATTGCGCTCGCGCGTCGCTCGGCCCGAGTTGACGTCGATCGAGACCAGCGCCTCGGTCTGGTTGATGACGACATAGCCGCCGGAGCGCAGCTGGGCGATCGGTGAATGCACCGCATCGATCTGGCTTTCCACCTGGTAGCGGTGGAACAGGCTGACCATCGGGTCGCGGTACAGTTGCACGCGCTTGGCATGACTCGGGGTCAGCATGCGCATGAAGCCCTTGGCGGTTTTGTACCCCTCCTCGCCCTCGACCACGACCTCGTCGATGTCGCGCGCATAGAGGTCGCGGATCGACCGTTTGATGAGGTTGCCTTCCTCGTAGATCAGCGCCGGCGCGGTCGATTTGAGCGTCTGCTCGCGGATCTCGCTCCATAGCCGCATCAGATATTCGTAGTCGCGCTTGATCTCGGCCTTCGAGCGCTCCGATCCGGCGGTGCGCACGATGACCCCCATCCCTTCGGGGATGTCGAGGTCTTCAAGGATGTCTTTCAGCCGCCGGCGGTCGCTGATGCTGGTGATCTTGCGCGAGACGCCGCCGCCGCGCGCCGTATTCGGCATCAGCACGCAGTAGCGGCCGGCGAGCGACAGATAGGTGGTCAGCGCCGCGCCCTTGTTGCCGCGCTCCTCCTTGGCCACCTGCACCAGCATGATCTGCCGGCGCTTGACGACTTCCTGGATCCTGTAGTGCCGCGACGAATACGACCGCCGCCGCTCGGTCTCGCGCTCCTCGGCTTCTTCGTCATCGTCGAGCGTCGCCACTTCCTCGATCGGGGCGGGCTCGGCCAATTCGAAAAACGGATCGACGGAAACCACCAACTCGATCGGCGCGGCCATCTCGAGATCGCTGACCTCGCCTAGCACATCGTGTGAAACTCGTCTGAAACTCGTCGCCGTAGGCGGCCACATCGCTGGCCGCTTCCTCGGTGGCGGGTTCGGCCTCGCTGACGCTTTCGACCGGGGCGGCCTCGGGCAGCGCCGCGGCGATCGCGACCGGCGCATCTTCGCCCTCGTCCGCCGCGGCATCGGCTAGCTCATCGGGGGCCTCGCCCGGAACCTCGCCCGGCATGTCATCGGGCGAGCCGCCGGCCGGCGCATTGATGCTGACCGCGTCGGGGAGCCCTACGGGGATGTCGGTGGCCGGCGTCGCGCTCTCGATCAACTCCTTGGGCGGCGAATCGCTTGCCCCCGCGGGCGCGTCGTTTTCCGCGGTGTCCCGGTCGCTGACCGGGATTCGGTAATAGTCGGCGTGGATTTCGCTGAACGCCAGGAAGCCGTGGCGGTTGCCGCCGTAATCGACGAACGCCGCCTGCAGCGACGGTTCGACCCGCGTAACCTTGGCGAGATAGATGTTGCCTTTGACCTGTTTCTTGGTCGACAACTCGAAATCGAATTCTTCAAGCCGGTTGCCGCTGAGCACCACCACCCGGGTCTCTTCGGGATGGGCGGCGTCGATGAGCATTTTTTTTGCCATTCGGGCAGACTCCCGGACGCGCCTCGTTTCCCGCTGCGAAGGCGGGCGGCGCTGTCCATTGTGCAAGGAGGCCGAGGGAACCCGTCCCTTGGGCGCTTATCGGGGCGTCGCGGAAATCTGTCATCGGCGTCGCGTTTTCGAAAGTCGCATCCGGCCTCGGGGTTTAGCCAATTGCATCGCCCGGTGCTGCGGCAATGCCGAGGGTCGCGGGCGAGCGTCGCAACGCCGCCGGGCGCTGCCCGAGCGGCGAAATTTCGCGGCTGATAATGTACCGGGCGAACCCGCGCTCCACAATGTTTTCGTCCGTCGGAACGCTTGTAATAGCCCGTTTATGGGCCGATTGATCGCTGTCGGTTGCCGATCCGGCGACTTACTCAACCAAATCGGCCTTGGAAAGGCCCTATTGTTGGCGCATAAGGGCCGCCGCCAAGCGACGGCAGGGGAAAGCCGGTATCGATTCGGCTGTGGCCGGCGCCAAGGAGTGCGCTCAGTTTGCGTACCTTGACCAGATTGGTCCGCTTCCTTTTTGTCTGCGCGGTTCTGCTGGCGATGCTCGGCGGCGGTTTCGCCGGGCTGACGATCTGGTATTTCGGCCGCGATCTGCCGGATTACCAGCAGCTCGCCAACTACCAGCCGCCGATCACCACCCGCGTCCTCGCTGGCGACGGCAAGCTTGTCGCCGAATACGCCACTGAGCACCGGGTCTTCGTGCCGATCGACGCGATCCCCAAGCGCGTCATCGCCGCTTTCCTCGCCGCCGAGGACAAGAATTTCTACACGCATCACGGCGTCGACCCGATCTCGATGCTGCGCGCCGCGGTCACCGATATCGGCCGCTGGCGTTCGGCCCGCCGACCGATCGGCGCCTCGACGATCACCCAGCAGGTCGCCAAGAACATGCTGCTCAGCAACGAGCTGTCGATCTCGCGCAAGATCAAGGAGGTGCTGCTCGCCACGCGGATCGACGAGGCGCTGCCCAAGGACCGCATCCTCGAGCTCTACCTCAACGAGATCTATCTCGGCGCCGGCGCCTATGGCGTCGCCTCGGCGGCGCTTACCTATTTCGACAAGCCGCTCGATGAGTTGACGCTCGGCGAGGCGGCGTTCCTCGCCGGTCTGCCCAAGGCGCCCTCCAACTACAACCCGGTCCGCTCCCCGCAGGCCGCGCGCCTGCGCCGCGATATCGTGCTCGACCAGATGCAGGAGGCCGGTTTCGCGACTCCGGCCGAAGTCACCGCCGCCAAGGCCGATCCGATCACCGTGCGCCACCGCGAGGATGCCGAGATCGTCGACGCGCCGTATTTCGCCGAGGAGGTGCGGCGCGAGCTGATCGCCCGCTTTGGCGAGAAGATGGTCTATGAAGGCGGGCTCACCGTGCACACCAGCCTCGACGGCAAGCTCCAGGTCGAGGCCGACAAGGCGCTGCGCGACGGGCTCATTGCCTATGACCGTGCGCATGGGGGCTGGCACGGGCCGGTCGACCACATCGAGCTCAACGCCGACTGGGCCGGATCGCTCGCGGCGCTGCCGCTGCCCGCCGGCGCCGATGCGATGAGCTGGCAGCTCGCCGTGGTGACGCGCGCCGAGGGCGATGGCGCCGAGATCGGTTTGAAGGACGGCTCGACCGGCCGCATCCCCTTCGCGCAAATGCGCTGGGCGCAGCGCGTACGCGAGGATGGCGGGTTCGGCCCCTATCCGCGCAGCGCCGCCGATGTCGTGAAACCGGGCGACGTCGTGCTGGTCGAGCCGCTGCCCGACGCGCCCGAACCCGCCAAGAAGACTGGGCCGGGCCGCAAGATCGCCGGAATCCCGGAAAAGCCGGTCGCGCTTTATAATCTCTGCCAAATCCCCACGATCTCCGGCGCGCTCGTGTCGATCGACCCGCATACCGGCCGGGTCATGGCGATGAGCGGCGGGTTCAGCTTCGAGATCAGTCAGTTCAACCGCGCGACGCAGGCGCACCGCCAGCCCGGCTCGTCGATCAAGCCTTTCATCTACCTGACCGCGCTCGAACACAACTTCACCCCGTCGACGCTGGTGTCCGACGACCCGGTGTCGATCGACCAGGGCCCCGGAATGCCGCCGTGGCAGCCGGGAAATTACGAGTCCGGCGAGTATAGCGGGCCGATACCGATCTATGTCGCGCTCGAGCATTCGCTCAACATTGTCACCGCGCGCATCGCCGTGATGCTGACAATGGAGCCGATCGGCGAGACGATTGAAAGTTTCGGCATCATGGATCAGATGCCGCGCGAATACTCGATGTCCTTGGGCGCCGGCGAGACCACGCCGCTGCGCCTCACTGCCGCCTATGCGATGCTGGTCGACGGCGGCAAGAAGCTCACCCCGACCCTTATCGACAGCGTGCAGGACCGCAACGGCAAGACGATCTTCCGCGCCGACAACCGCACCTGCCCCGATTGCGACGATGTCGAGTGGAACCACCAGCCGCCGCCGGTCATCCCCGACAAGCGCGAGCAGCTCGCCGACCCGGTCGCGGACTACCAGATCATCCAGATGATGCAGGGCGTCGTCACGCGCGGCACCGGCGCCACGGTGGCGGCGGTCGGCAAGCCGATCGCCGGCAAGACCGGCACCACCAGCGACTGGCGCGACGCCTGGTTTCTCGGCTTCACCCCGAACCTCGCGGCCGGCGTCTATATCGGCTACGACAACCACGACAGCCTTGGCCGCGGCGAGCAGGCGGCGGTGGTGTCGGCGCCGGTCTTCCGCAACTTCATGATCGCCGCGACAAAGGACGCGCCGGCGACCGAATTCCACATTCCGTCGGGATTGCAGATGGTTCGCGTCGACCCAAATACGATGCAGCCGCCCGGAGGCGGCGAGCCGTCGATCTGGATCGCCTACAGGCCGGGCACCGGGCCCGACACCAATCGCGAGATGGGCCTCCAGGGCGTGCCCGGCGAGGGCTCCGGGCTCATCAGCGGCGGCGAGGCGACCCGCCAGCCGTCCTCCGGCACTGGCGGGCTGTATTAGGATAGACCGAAGGACCAAGAACCGATGCGTGCGGAAACCCAGGCCATCGTCGACGACATCCAAAAATCGCTCTCCCTGCTGCGGAGGCATCTTTGACTGGGACGTCGCCAACCGGCGCCTCGCCGAGCTGAACGAAAAGGCCGAAGACCCCAACTTCTGGAACGACGCGCAAGAGGCGCAAAAGCTGTCGCGCGAGCGCGCCCGGCTTGACCATCTCGTCGGCGGCTACAAACGCGTCGAGCAGGACTACAACGACGCGGTCGAGCTGATCGAGCTCGGCGAGGCCGAGGGCGACGACACGGTCGTCAAGGAAGCCGAGGCGACGCTCGACAAGCTCCGCGCCGAAGCGCAGAAGCGCGAGCTCGAAAGCCTCTTGTCCGGCGAGGCCGACGGCAACGATTGCTACCTCGAAGTCCATGCCGGCAGCGGCGGCACCGAGGCGCAGGATTGGGCCGAGATGCTGCTGCGCATGTACGCCCGCTGGGCCGAGGCGCACGGCTACAAGGTCGAATGGGTCGAGGAAAGCGCCGGCGAAGGGGCCGGCATCAAATCGGCGACCGTGCTGGTCAAGGGCACCAACGCCTATGGCTGGCTCAAGACCGAAAGCGGTGTGCATCGCCTGGTGCGCATCTCGCCCTTCAACTCGGCGGCGCGCCGGCATACGAGTTTCGCCTCGGCCTGGATCTACCCGGTGATCGACGACAAGATCGACATCGAGATCGAGGACAAATACCTGCGCGTCGACACCTACCGCTCGTCGGGCGCCGGCGGTCAGCACGTCAACAAGACTGACAGCGCGGTGCGGCTCACCTACACCGCGCCCGGCGCCGAGCCGGTTGCCGTCGCCTGCCAGAGCGAGCGCTCGCAGCACCAGAACCGCGCCCAAGCTTTCTCGATGCTGCGCGCGCGGCTCTACGAGATCGAATTGCAGAAGCGCGAGGCGGCGACCGACGCGATGAACGCGACCAAGACCGATATCGGCTGGGGCCACCAGATCCGCTCCTACGTGCTGCAGCCCTACCAGATGGTGAAAGACCTGCGCACCGGGGTCGAGATCGGCAACGCCCCGGCGGTGCTCGACGGCGACATCGACCGCTTCCTCTCCGCCGCCCTCGCCGCCCGCATCCAGGGCGCCGACGCGATCAAGGCGGAGGGTTAAAGCCCGCTGAATTTATCCCAGGGAGCCCGAAAATCGCACGCAATACGATTTTGATATTGACATTATCGTACGGCATCCCTATTTCCCAGGCTCGTTGATTGTAAGTCCGAAACCGGAGCTTGGACGGGAACGCGGAGCGGTCTGCGCAGCAAGGGCAACAAAAACACGTGCTAGCGGGGCACAACAATCATAACAATAGCCCCGAAATTTCCACTCACCTGCGCGCCGCTCAAAAGCCACCCGACAAACCGTGAAGTAGGCGGTGAATATGAACTTTGACCACGCGCGGCGAGCCGGCGCCGCGCGAACGGGCTCACCTGGTTTGTCATTCCCGCGCAAGCGGGAAGCCATGAACGCCCATCTCGGCAAGACTGGCGGGCCGCGTTCATGGGTTCCCGGTTCGGCCTTTCGGCCGCCCCGGAATGACAACGGGAAATGCGGCGCAGGGTGGGTGAGGATTCGGTCATGGCGCGTTTCCAGCCCCACCCCAACCCTCTCCCGCTCGCGGGGGAGGGGCTTGCCGGCAATCTTTAAACCTCCCCTGCTAGCGGGGAAGGTCGTTCGCGAAGCGAGCGGGTGGGGGCTTAGGCACGCCATGAGCCTTCAGCCCCTGAACTTGTCCCGTGGGGCCGGAAATGACCCGTAGTCGGTCAAATGCGCTGCGAGACACCTTCGGCGCTGTCGACCGTCCCCAGCGCGCGGCGGTAGAAATCGACGATGTAGACGCGGATCGCCGCGGTGAGGCCGGGCGCGTCGCGGTTGCGCTCGATCTCGGTGACGAGATCGTTGAGGCTCATCCCGCGGCGGCGCGCGATGTCTTGCAGCCCATCCCACATCGAGGCTTCGAGCCGCACACTCGTCCGCCGCCCGCCGACGACGATATTGTGCAGCGCCAGCGAGGAAAGGAGCGGTTTGCCCAGTTGCGCCGACCGCCGCGGCAATGACAGTGCCATGCCGCAAGTGTAGCCGCCGCTCGGCGATTTGCAATAATTACGTGTGTATGATAGATAAATACATATATTGGTATGCTATCGATCGCGCTCCTCGCCCGGCGCCAGCGTGGTCAGCGCCAGCGCATGGACGCCGCCCTTGAGTTCGTCGGCCAGCGTCTCGTAGACCGTCCGCTGCCGCGCCACCCGCCCCATGCCGGCGAACACGTCCGACACCAGGGTCACGGAGAAATGGGTCTCGCCGCCCTGCCCCGCCCCGCCGGGATTGCCGGCATGCCCGGCATGGCGCACCGAATCGTCGACGATCTCGAGCCGGGTCGGGGCGAACCGCTCGGTCAGTTTTTGGGCCATCGTCTCGGCGACCGTCATCGGCGCGCCTCCCGTTCCATATCGGCCGCCACCGCGAGAAAACCCGCGAGATCCTCGACAACGTAGTTGATGTGGTCAGCGTCCGAGGCGATCGCGGCCCAATCGACGTTGGTTCTGACCCAAGCCGTGGTCATGCCCAACGCCGCGGCGGGGACGAGATTTTTCGCCATGTCCTCGACCATCAACGCGCCGACCGGCTTGACCCCGAAACGCTCGACGAAGACGCGCAGCGGCGCCATTGCCGGCTTTGGCGAGAACTCCGAGGCCACGATATCGAAAATATCGTCGAAATAATGATTTATGCCGAGATGCTTGAGCAGGTTCTCGGCATGCGGCACCGAACCGTTGGTGTAGACGAGCTTGCGGCCTGAAAGGCCGCCGAGCGCCGCGACCAACTCCGGATTTGCCGGCACGCAGGACAGATCGACATCGTGCACGAAGGCCATGAATTCGTGCGGATCGATGCGGTGCACCGCCATCAGCCCATGCATCGTCGTGCCGTGCTCGCGGAAATACTGGGCGCGTAACGCCTTGGCCACGTCGAGCGGCACATCGAGCAGCCGGCAGATGTATTCGTTCATCCTGTCCTGCACGAGTGGGAACAGCCCGCAAGAGGCCGGGTAGAGGGTGTTGTCCAGGTCGAACACCCAGGTCTCGACCGCCCCCAGCGGGCAGCCCTCGCGGCGCTGTGTGTAGGCCATCTCAACCGCCGCGGATAATCGTGCCGGCGCCCTCGGTGAAGAGCTCCAGGAGGATCGCGTGCGGCACCCTGCCATCGACGATGACGGCGGCCTCGGCGCCGCCGGACACCGCTTCGAGGCAGGTTTCGACCTTGGGGATCATGCCGCCCGAGATCGTGCCGTCGGCGATCAGCCGGCGCGCCTCGGCGGCGGGGAGTTCGGGGATCAGCTTCTTGTCCGCATCGAGCACGCCCGGCACATCGGTCAGCAGCAGAAAGCGCGCCGTGTTGGCCGCCGCCGCGACCGCACCGGCAACGGTGTCGGCATTGATGTTGTAGGTCTCCCCACACTCCCCGACGCCGATCGGCGCGATCACCGGGATCATCCTGGCCTGGCGGAACCCGTCGAGCACGCCGACATCGACGCGCTCGGGCTCGCCGACAAAGCCGAGCTCGCCGTTGCGGGTCAGTTTGCGCGCGCGCAGGAAGTTGCCGTCGCCGCCGGTGAGGCCGATCGCGCATCCGCCGGCGCCATTGATCGCGGTGACGAGTTTGGTGTTGATGGTGCCGACCAGCACCATCTCGACGACCTGCATGGTTTCCGCGTCGGTGACACGCAAGCCATTGACGAAATTGCTCTTGATGCCGAGCCGGTCGAGCATGCCGTTGATCTGCGGCCCGCCGCCGTGAACGACGATCGGGTGCATGCCGAGCCGGTGCAGCAGCACGATGTCGCTGGCGAAGGTCTCGCCGCCGGCGCCCATCGCGTGGCCGCCATATTTGACGACGACCGTCTTGCCGGAATATTCCGCGAGATAGGGAGCGGCCCCGGCCAGCACCGAGGCGATGACGCTGGGCTCGGCGGCGGCCGCCGGTTCGGACGACGGGTCGTTCATGGCGTGCGCACTCTAACGTGACGATGAACGGGGCGCCACCTTGGCGAACCCGGCCAAGGTGGCGCGCAATGCCGCGATACCGCGGCGTTTTTCGGCGCTGGTCAGATGGATTTCCGGGTGCGCGGCGCGACGGCGCTTCAGTTCAGCGGTTACCGCATTCGCGACCTCGGCGAGTACCGCCGCGTTCACCTCGTCGGTCTTGGTCAGCACCACTTGGTAGCTGAGCGCCGCGTCGTCGCACAGCGCCAAGGTCGGCCGGTCGGTGTCGGTGATGCCGCGCCGCGCGTCGATCAGCAGGCAGGCGCGGCGCAGGCTCGCGCGGCTCGTCAGGTAGCGCTCGACCAACGCCGTCCACGCCCGGATCGCCCCTTTCGACGCGGCGGCAAATCCGTAACCCGGCAAATCCACCAGCATCAGCCGGCCGCCGAGATCGAAGAAGTTGATCTGCTGCGTCCGCCCCGGCGTGCGTGAGGTACGCGCCAGCACGCGCCTTCCGGCCAGCGCGTTGACGAGGCTCGACTTGCCGACATTGGAGCGGCCGATAAAGGCGATCTCGGGCAGGGTTTCCGGCGGCAATGCGGCTGGATCGCCCGCGCCGGCGACAAAGCGGCATTCCTTGGCGAACAGGAGGCGTCCGGCCTCGATGGCATCGGCATCGAGCGTGCGCGCCGGGTAAACGTCGTCGATGATGTCCCTTGGCGCGGCCGCTAGACCGCCCCCCGCTTGTGCATGATCGCCCATTGCTGTGCGATGCTGAGAAGGTTGTTCCACGACCAGTAAATTACCAAGCCCGCGGGGAAGGATGACAGCATGTAGGTGAAGACGATCGGCAGAAACATGAACATGCGGGCCTGCACCGGATCGACCGGCTGCGGGTTCAATTTCTGCTGCAGGAACATCGTCACGCCCATCATGAGCGGCCAGGCGCCGATCAGCAGGAAATGACCCACTACCGGTACAGTCGCGGGATCGAACGGCAGCAAGCCGAACAAATTGGCGAATGAGGTCGGGTCAGGCGCCGAGAGGTCATGGATCCAACCGAAAAACGGCGCGTGGCGCATCTCGATGGTGACGTAGAGCACCTTGTAGAGCGAGAAGAACACGGGAATCTGAATGACGATCGGCAGGCAGCCGGCGAGCGGGTTGGCGCCGACCTTCTTGTACATCGCCATGATCTCTTGCTGCTGCTTCGCCTTGTCATCCGGGATGCGCTCACGGATTTTCTTCATTTCCGGCTGAAGCAGCTTCATCTTGCTCATCGCCGCGTAGGATTTGTTGGCGAGCGGGAAGAAGGCGAGCTTCACAAGCAAGGTGAAGAGCAGGATGGCGAGCCCGAAATTGCCGAGCAGGGCCTCGAAGATCAGCAGAATTCGGAAGATCGGCTTTGTCAGAAACCAGAACCAGCCGAAATCGATCGAGTAGTCGAAGAGCGGGATGCCCGACGCCGCGTAATGCTGCAGCAGGTCGAGCTCCTTCGCGCCGGCGAAAAAGCGCATCGAGGTCGAGGCGGTGCCGCCGCCGGGGACGCTGAGCGCGGTCCCGGTATAATCGATCTGGTAGCGGTCGACCTTGTCGGCGCCAATCGTCTTGCGAAACTGAGCCGTGATATGCTCGTTTTGCGGCGGGATCAGCGCCGTCAGCCAATATTTGTCGGTAAAGCCAAGCCAGCCGCCGTTCGAGCTGAACCCGACGGGCTTTTCGGGGGTCAGCGAGGCGTATTTGATATCGTGGACCGCGCCGTCGAGATAGCCGATCGGCCCCTCGTAGAGCAGGTAATAGCCCGAGACCGGCGGCGTCCCGCTGCGGCTGATCAAACCGTAAGGCGTGAGGCTGACCGCGGCCGATCCGCTGTTCTTCACCGTTTCATCGATCGAGAACATGTAGTTCTCGTCGACGCTGATCTTGCGGGTGAAGGCAAGCCCAGCGCCATTATCCCAAGTCAGGGTGACGGGATGGCCGGGCGAGAGCGGCCCGCCCGAGGCGGTCCACTTCGTATCCGGGCCCGGCAAGTTGACCCCCGCCGTCTCGGCCCAGCCAAACTGCGCGAAATAGGGATCCTCGGTGCCGGTCGGTTCAAGCAGCTCGACCTCGGGACTCTTGGGATCGATGGTCTCGTGATAAGTCGCCAAGGTCAAATCGTCGATCCGCGCGCCGGTCAGCGCGATCGAGCCGTGCAACCGCGGCGTATCGATCTTCACGCGCGGCTGGGTTGTCTCGGCCTGCTCGCGCGTTTCGGCCTGCGCCTGGCTTCCCGAGCCGACCGGTGCGGCCGCGCCCGACGGCGTTCGCGCGGCCGGGGTCGCCGGCTGCTGTGATGTTTCCGCGGTGTTCTGCGCCGCCTTTGGCGGAGGCGGCGGCGGATGGGGCAGAAACCGCTCCGCCATGTACTGAAAACCGAAAAGGATCGCCACCGACACGACGATCGCGATGAGGAGGTTCTTCTGGTCCATCATCTTGTCTTGCCGCCCTGCGGCAGGGGAACGGGATCGTAGCCGCTGCCACCCCAGGGATGACAACGGCACAGCCGACGCGCCGCCAGCAAGCCGCCGCGCAGCGGGCCATGGAGCGCGATCGCCTCATCGGCATAATGCGAGCAACTCGGCAAATAGCGGCAAGCCGGCGGCAACACCGGGGCAAGCAACAATTGATACGCGCGGATCGCCGCGCGCAGCAGCAGCCCGATCACGGCGCCGGCAAGACTTCCCAGCGGCATTTCATTCCTCTCCGCCGCGCGCCGCTCTCGCGGCTCGCGGGCGTGCGAGCTGGCGCACCGCTCCTTCAAGATCGGCCAGCAGCTCGGCATAAACGCGCTCGCCCGTCTCGGCGCGCGCGACCAGCACATAATCGGTGCCGGGCCTCCCGTGAAGAGGCAGAACCAACGCGGCTGCCGCGCGCAAACGCCGCTTCGCCCGGTTGCGCGCCACCGCATTGCCGACCCGCTTGCTCGCGGTATACCCGACGCGGGGCGTTGTCGCTGTGTTATCGCCCGGCTGCGGCGCCGCCTGCAGGACCAGCCCGGGCCGCGCCGCCCGCGCACGCTCCGCGGCGACGCGCAAAAAATCGGCTCGCGTCTTGAGCCTGATGAGGCGGGCGGTCATATCGGGCCCCTGAAGCAGCCAGCCGCGAACGGCGCTGGCGCCGCGGGCTCAGCCAATGGGCCTAGGCAGACAGGCGCTTGCGGCCCTTCGCGCGACGCGCGGCCAGCACCCGGCGCCCGCCGACGGTGGCCATTCGCGCACGGAAGCCATGCCGACGCTTGCGGATGAGCCTGCTGGGCTGGTAAGTGCGCTTCACGGCACTGACTCCGATGGCAAAGCCTTGTTTCGGCGGAGGGCGCTGTATACGGGAGCGGTTCGGCCAAGTCAACGATGGGCTGCCGCGAATGCGTCACGAGTACGGGAGTGTGAGGGTTGACCGATCAAGCCACGCTCGATGCGGCCGAAATCGCCTTTCGCCAATGGTCGGCGCCGTCGAACGGTGCGCTGAAGCCGGGCAGCGAGGCGCACAAGCTCGCGTTCTGCCGCATGCTTCTGGAGACGCACAACCCCTATAAGCCGACCGTCATCGAGTGGCCAAAGCTGGACGACGCGGCACTGCAGCGGCTGACCGGCCTGCCGATCTGGGATATCGCGGTGCAGACCGAGGGCAAGGCGAAAATCCGCGCGCAGACCTATGCCGACATGATGACCGATCCGCTGCTGCGCCAGGCGATCACGCTCGACGGGTTCGAGGAGGGCCGCCACAAGGAGGTGCTGAGCAAGCTCGTCGCGTCCTACGGCATCGCGCTCGCACCCGAGCCCGAGTACAAGCGGCCGCGTCATCCGGAATGGGCGTGGATGACCCTCGGGTTCAGCGAGTGCATCGACAGCTTCTTTGCCTTCGGCCTCTTCGCGGTCGCCAAGCAATCGGGGTTCTTTCCGCTCGAGCTGATCGAGACCTTCGAGCCGGTGATCCAGGAAGAGGCGCGCCACATCCTGTTCTTTGTGAACTGGGCCGCCTGGCACTACCGCAACCTGCCGTGGTGGCGGAAGCCGTGGTGGTGGGTGCGTATCGTCGCGGTATGGATCAGGCTGGTGCGGGAGCGCATCGGCATGGCTCGGGGCGTGGGCGCCGGCAAGGACGAAAAGCCGCAGGACAACAACTTCACGGTGACCGGCACCAAGGCGGTCGCCGATATCGACTTGCCGATCGCGAGCCTCATAGACATCTGCCTTACCGAGAACGACCGCCGCATGGCGGGCTACGACAAGCGCCTGTTGCGTCCGATGACCATGCCGCGACTGGTGCGTTTCGCGCGCCGTTTCATGCGCACGCCGCGTCCGGCCGCCGCGTGAAGGTTCTCCCCGTTCTGCTGATCGCCGCCGGAGTCGCGGCGGTGACGGCGCTGGTCGTGCATTTCGGCGCTGATGCGGTCGGCACGGCGCTGCTCGCGGTCGGCTTCGGCGGTTTTGCCGCCGTGGTGGCGATCCATACCGCGCTGATCGTCCTGATGGGGCTGGCCTGGGGCGCGCTGCTGCCCGGCGCGAAGCCCTGGATCACCGTGTGGGGCCGCTTTGTGCGTGACGCCGGATCGGAGGTGCTGCCGTTGTCGCAGGTCGGCGGTTATGTGCTCGGTACGCGCGCCGTAGCGCTGGCCGGCGTGCCGGCAACCCAAGGCGCGGCGAGCACGATCGTCGACGTGACGCTCGAATTCGTCGGCCAGCTCGGCTATGTCGCGCTCGGCCTCGTCTGGCTGCTGCATCTGCACGCAGGCGCCATCGCGCCGCAATTGGTGGTGCTGGGTCTCGCCGTGGCCAGTTGCCTGGCGATCGCCTTTATTGCCGTGCAGCGGCGCGGCATGCGCTACGTCGACCGCATCGCCCGCATCCTCGGCCAAGGTTGGGCGGAAAAGACCGCGGCGGGCGCGGCGGCGTTGCACCAGGCGCTCGAGGCGATCTATCGCCGGCGCGGCGGTGTTCAGCTGAGTCTCTCCCTGCATCTCGCTTGCTGGATCGCCAGCGCCAGCGAGGTGTCGGTGGCGTTGTGGTTTGCCGGGCAGCCATTGCCGTTCGGCGACGCGATGGTGATCGAGAGCCTCGTCTACGCGATCCGCACCACGGCGTTTATCGTGCCGAACTCGATGGGGGTGCAGGAAGGAGCGTACATCCTGCTTGGCGGCGCGTTCGGGCTGAGCCCCGAGATGGCGCTGGCGCTGTCATTCCTGAAGCGGGCGCGCGATCTGACGATCGGACTGCCTGTGATCGCGCTGTGGCAGGCGGTCGAGGGCGGGCGCATCATGCGCCGTCTGTCGGCGAAACCCGCGGCCGAGCCGCTTCCCGGACGGAAATAAAAGCCGGCGATTCATGATCATGTGTCGCGGTGCCGACGGATTGGTCGGCCGGCAAGACATGGTGTAGACTTCCAAGTCAATGCACGCTCTACGCGACAGCTCCATAAGACGCCTGTCGGCTGCTGTTGCCGGCCTCGCGCTTTACCTGCAGCTCGCCTTCGCTGGGCCGGGCATGCTGGCGCTCGGCGTTCCGTCAAACTCGACGGATTTCCTCGCTGAGCACGCGCTGTGTCTGGCGGCGCAGAGCGAAAGCCGTCAACAGCCGGCCGACGATAGCCCCGCGGCGCCGGCGCACGATCACGGTATTTTCTGCTGCTTGTGGCATCCGCTGCCCGGCGTCGCGCCGCAAGCCGCAGCCGCGCCGCTACTGGTCAGCTACGCGAGTCTCGCGCCGACCGAGCCTGAAGCCGCGACGCTCATCTCGGCCCCGCGCCACCGCCCTGCCAACGCTCGCGCCCCGCCAGCCCTAGCCTGAGATTGCTTCGACGGTGCGTTCGCCCGGCTTAATGGCCGGCCGGCGCGCCTATCCGTTTCTCCGGCTAGGACTTCTTACCATGGCGTCCAACCGTTTTGCCGCGCTGGCCGCGGCATGTGCTGCGTTTCCTTTATCCTTCTTGCCGACGCCGGCTTCGTCGCACGGCTTTGTCGGCCAGCGATTCTTTCCCGCGACGATCCTCACCGATGACCCCTTCGTCGCCGACGAGATGTCGCTGCCGACCTTCACCGTCAATCCGAAGGGTCCGGACGGCTCTCGCGAGATCGACCTCGAAACCGACATCTCGAAAACCCTGTGGCCGGATGTCGGCGTCACATTCGCGGATCAGTGGGAGCATCTGCGGCAGAAAGGCGCGCCGGTCGCCACCGGACTCGGCACGTTCGATAGCGAACTCGACTGGCAATTCTGGAAAAATGCCGAGCACGAGGCGACCTTGATGACCGGGGTCAACATGAGCTGGGCGCATACCGGACGCGTCCAGGCGCTCGGCGCTGACGATTTCACGACCGTGTCGCCGCTGCTCGATTTCGGGAAAGGCTTCGGTGATCTGCCCGACAGCATACCGTGGGCGCGGCCTTTCGCGATCACCGGCAATTTCAGCATCGATTTCCCGACCAAGACCGAAAGCGCCGGAACGCCGAACCCCAACAACTTCAACTACGGTTTCGCGTTCGAATACAGCCTTCCCTATCTCGAAGAGAACGTGAAGGACATCGGGCTGACTGGCGTGTTCAAGCAGCTGATACCGCTCGTGGAGGTGTCGTATTCGACCGCGCTCAACCGCGGCCAAGGCGGCCAGACGATCGGCGCGGTGCAGCCCGGCATCATCTGGTCCGGCCAGTATTTCCAGATCGGCGCCGAGGCGATCATTCCGGCGACAAGGCAGACCGGCAACGGCTACGGCGCGATCGTCCAGCTGCATTTCTACCTCGACGACATCTTCCCGAGCACGTTCGGGCACCCGCTTTTCGGAGATTGACCATGAGCCGTCTCATCCTTCTTGCCGCGCTGTTGCCGGCGGCGGCGCTGCCGGCTGCATCCGCCAGAGCCCACGCCTTCCTCGACCATGCGGTGCCGGCGGTCGGATCGACCGTCGCGGCCGCGCCGAAGCAGGTCCAATTGTTCTTCACCCAGGATCTCGAACCCGCCTTCACCGGCGCGACGCTCGCCAACGCCAGCGGCCAGGCCGTCGCCACCGGAGCGGCGGTCTTCGATCCGCAGAACAAGAACGAGATGGTGCTGAACCTGCCGCCGCTGTCGCCCGGCCACTACAAGGTCAGTTGGCACGCCCTCTCGGTCGATACGCACCGCACCGAAGGCAGCTTTGCCTTTGACGTGCAATGAGCCGACAGTATGACTGAAGCGTGGATCGTCGCGCGTTTCATCCACTTCGCCGCGGCGATGACGGCGTTCGGCATCGGTGCATTCCGCATCTACGCCTTCGCCGGAAGCCCGATCCCGGCGGAAGCGCCGGGTCGGGCCGCGCTGGACCGGAGCTTGGCCGGCGCCACGACCGGCGCCGCGGTCTTGGCGCTGCTTTCGGCGGTGGCGATCATCCCGTTCATCGCCGCCGAGATGACCGGGTCGGACGCCCTGGCGCTCGACCCCGGCACCTGGCACGCCGTGCTGCTCGATACCGAGTTCGGGCGCGTCTGGTGCTGGCATCTCGGCTTTGCCGCCGCGCTCCTGGCGATTGCCGCGATGTCGCGCCAGCCTTGGCAGGCGGGCGCGGCGACGCTGGCGGCGCTGCTGCTCCTGGCGAGCCTCGGTCTCACCGGCCACGCGGCGATGGATATGGGTGGCGGGGCGTCGCACGAGATCAATCAGATGGCGCATTTGACCGCGGCGGGACTGTGGCTCGGCGGGCTGGTGCCGCTCGGCGTGCTGCTGCGCCGGGCGGTACGCCCGGACGGCGACGATTACGTGGCGCTTGCCCGGATCGCCTTGCCGCATTTTTCGCAGATCGGCTACGTCGCGGTGGCACTGCTGGCGATCACCGGCACGGTGAACAGCGTCATGCTCGTCGGCAGCCTCGGGGCCTTCGTCACGACGCCCTACGGGCGGTTGCTGGGCGTCAAGATCGGGCTGTTTCTGGCGATGGTCGGGCTGGCGCTGGGCAACCGGTTTCGCCTGATGCCGCGCCTGCGCGGCCCGCAGGAGGCAATCGTCGTCCCGCTGCGAACGCTTGCCCGCTCGGTGCTCGCCGAGCAGGCCATCGGCCTTGCGATTCTTGCCGTCGTCGCGGTGCTCGGCACCTGGCCACCAGCGAACATGGCGATGTAATAACGCAAGCGACTTGCGTTATTACACGGGCCTCGCTAGGGTCGCGGCCATGGCACGCACCCCCATCGTTTCCACCGCTTTGCTGACGCTGATGCGCGAGCGTCATCACCATGCCTGGACGCTCGAAGACCTGCACGCCGCGCTTGCCGAGCGCGATATCGCCGCGGATTTCTCCTCGGTGTTTCGCGCCGCCGAAAAGCTCGCTGCTTCGGGCGACATCCGCAAGCTCACGCTGGAAGATGGCCGCGCCCGCTTCGAGCTGTTCGACGCGCATCACGACCATCTGCACTGCACGCGATGCGGCGAGCTGGTGCCGGTGCCGTGCCTGCTCGGCCCCGGCAATTTCGCCGCGCTCGAACGCGAGGCCGGGGTGGCGATCCTCGACCATCACCTCGTGCTGAGCGGCATCTGCCGCGACTGCCGCACCGCGCCATCGCCCGGAGCGCCGGCATGAATTTGTGGGACCCGAGCCACGTCAACCTGACCGTCGACTTGCTGACGGCATTTCTGCTCGGCCTCGTTCACGGCATCACCCCCGACGAGCACACCTGGCCGATTACCTTCAGCTACGCGATCGGCGGCTATTCGACTCGCCGCGGGATGCGCGCCGGGCTGATCTTCTCGGCCGCGTTCACCGTGCAATCCGCGCTGGCGAGCGAACTGGCCCATCTCGGCCTCTCACGTTGGTTCATCTCTGACGCCTTCGACGGGGTGATCTATCTCATCGTCGGCATCGTCATGGCGGCCGGCGGGCTGTACGTGACCGGCGCCGGCAGCCTGCCGCATCTGCATCTGCCGGGGTTCGAGCGGTTGTCGCACGGCCACGCGCATCCGCCACGCGAACTGAAGCCGTGGATGCCGGCGGTGCACGGGTTCATCGCCGGTTGGGGGCTCGACGCGTTCTCGGTGATCATCTACACGACCTTGGCGCCCGCCATGCCGTCGGCGGCGACCGGCTGGCTGCCGGGTTTGTTTTTCGGCATCGGCACGCTGATCGTTCAGGCGGCGGCGGGCGCGGCATTCGGCCTGTGGGCCGCGCGGCGCAACCTGCCCGGCGAGGCGATCCGCGAGATCGCCCTTATCACCGCGGCGCGCACGCTGACCTGGGGCGGGACCGCGTTCGCCCTGTTCGGGGTCTTCGCCTTGGTTTTCCCGCACGCCGCCGATTACGAGATACCAACTCCGCTCCATATCCACAATCTCGACGCGCTCGGCTTGCCGTTCCTGCTGGTCATTTTCACGGTGCTGGGGATCGGCGTGACGACCTTCGTTTCCGCGACCCAGGCGTGGCGACGGCGAGTGCTTGCGGAAGAAAGCTCGGCATGAGCCGCCGGAACGGCATCGCGAGATGGTCGGCCGTAAAGCTCGGCCTCTTCGCGGTGCTGTTCCAGGCGATCCTCTTCGGCTGGCACCACCACGATCTTGTCTTCGCCGGGCGATTGACCGCGCCCGTCGTCGCCAATCCGACCGCGCCGCCACAAGCCGTCGACGACGAAGACGGCTGCGAAATCTGCCAGGTTCTGCATCATCTGACGGCGGCGCCGCCCGACCTCGTCGCCGCGCCGCCACCTTTAACAACCGCGACCGCCGAAACCGCTCGCGACCCGACGTTTTGCGCGCGAGCGCCGGCGCTCGCCTTTTACGCCCGCGCCCCTCCTCTGTCTGACGCTGCCATCGGTTGACGTCCTCCGGCCGCGGCGACCCCGCGGCGCAGCTTCAGAACGAGGTGATCATGCTACGCTCCCCGGTCGCGGGCAGGCGCGCGCTGTGCGCGTCGCTCGCTGGATTGTGCCTGCTTTCCATCCCAGCCGTCGCTGACGACCAAACCGCGCAGGCGCCCGCCGCCAGCGGCACACCCCAGACGCCGGGGCCTGATCCGGTGCCCAATACCTCGTTCGATATCGACGTGGTCGCCAAGCAACTCAACGAAGCGCGCATCAATATCGAGCCGCGCATCGGCGCTTCGACCTACACGCTGAGCCAGCCGGCGATCCAGGATTTGCCTTCCGGGTCGAACACGCCGATCGATGACGCGATCCTGCAGATGCCCGGCGTCGACCAGGACAACGCCGCCAATAGCGGCCTGCACATCCGCAACGAGCACCTCAACGTGCAATACCGCATCGACGGCGTGATCATCCCCGACGGCGTCAGCTTTTTCGGGCAGGATTTGGGCACGCGCTTTGTCGATTCGATGCAGCTCATCACCGGCGCATTGCCCGCCGAGTACGGGTTGCGCACCGCCGGCATCATCGACATTCAGAGCAAGAGCGGGCTGTTTCAGCCCGGCGGCTCGGTCACGCTGTACGGCGGCAGCTATGCGACAATCAACCCGAGCCTCGAATACGGCGGCTCGATCGACGGCTACAACTATTTTTTCTCAGGCGACTATCTCGACACCGACCACGGCGTCAACAACACCACCGCAAAATACAACCCGATCCATGATCACAGCGAGCAGACGCACGATTTCGCCTATCTCGAGAAGATCATCGACCCAAACAACAAGATCAGCTTCATGGCGGGTGAGTTCAACGCGCAGTTCCAAATCCCCAACAACCCTGGCCAGCCGGCCTTCGGTGGCATCACCGCAATCAACGGGATGCCGATCTCGGCGTTCAACTCGGCCAATCTCAACGAGCATCAGACCGAAGGCGCGCCGTTCGGCGCAGTGTCATTCCTGCACTCGGAAGGGCCGTTCGACTTGCAGGTCTCGCTAATCTCGAAATATAGCGACCTGCGCTATCACCCCGACCTACTCGGGGACATCGCTTTCAACGGCATCGGCGAAGACGCGCTGCGCACCAGCTGGGCCAATGATCTGCAGGCCGAAGGCAGCTACCAACTCAATTCCGATCACACGCTACGCGCCGGCATCCTCATTAGCGGCGAGCATGTGACCTCAGACACGATGGCGGACGTGCTGGCGCAGACCGGCGTCGACGCGTCGGGCAACCCGATCTTCGCGACTACCACGACGACCATCGTCGATAACACCGCGAAGACGAGCTACAGCTTCAGCGCCTACGCGCAGGACGAGTGGCATGCGCTCGATACGGTGACGGTCAATCCTGGGATCCGCTACGACCTCGTCAACGGTTATACGACCGGCAGCCAATTCAGCCCACGGCTCAACACGGTGTGGCAAGCGACGTCGTCGACGACGGTGCATGCCGGCTACGCGAGCTATTTCACCCCGCCGCCGCAGGAGCTGGTCTCGACCACCGATCTCTCGCTGTTCGCCAACACCAGCGCGGCGCCGGCGGTCACGCTGAACGGTCCGATCAAGAACGAGAGCGCGCAATATTTCGATGTCGGCGTCACGCAGGAGGCGCTGCCGGGGCTGAGGCTCGGCGCCGACGCGTACTACAAGTACGCGCGCAACCTGATCGATGAAGGGCAGTTCGGTTCGCCGGTGGTGTTGACGCCGTTCAACTACCATTTTGGCGTCAACCAGGGGATCGAGTTGACCGCCAACTACACCGCCGGCAATTTCGAGTTCTACAGCAATCTCGCCATTGCCAAGCAGAAGGCGAAGGACATCGTCTCCGCGCAGTTCAATTTCACCCCGTCCGATCTCGCTTCCGCCGACAGCATGTTGGTCAACACCGATCACAGCCAGCTCTACACGGCCTCGGGCGGCGTCGCCTATACCTGGTACGGCACGCGGTTCGCGCTGGACATGATCGCCGGGTCCGGGCTGCGGGCCCAACCCGCGAACGACACGCAATTCAACGGCGAGACGGTGCCGTCATATGAGCAGGTCAACTTGTCGATCTCCCACCGTTTCGCCGAAGCGCCGGGCGGACCGATCACGCTACGCCTTACTGTCGTCAACTTGCTCGACAAGATTTACCTGCTGCGCAGCCAGACGGGAGTCGGCGTCTTCGCTAACCAGTACGGGCCACGCCGTTCGGTCTTTGCCAGCCTCACCAAGGAGTTTTAAGGTGCGGATGAACGGCATCTCGAGGATGGGCGGTTGAGACGTACCCTACCCTTCTCCGCCGCCGCGCATGGGCTGCTGATCGCGCTGCTGTTCCTGTTTCCCATGACGGTGAGCACGCCGCCGCAGCTCGATCTGTCGAAAGCGGTCTCCGTCGTGTTCGCGCCCCCGCAGCAGCCGACGCCGCCCGCGCCGCCGCCGCCACCGCCGCCGAAGGTCGTCGAACAGCCGCCGGAACCGCCGGCGCCACCGCTACCGATCGAGCAACCGCCCCCGCCGCCCGCGCCGGTGGCCGAGACCCCGCCGCCACCACCGCCAAAGTCCGAGCCCAAGCCGATCCCCAAGCCGCATCCGCGGCCGCAGCCGGTGCAACAAGCCGTGCAACCGATGCCGCAGCTGCCGTTGCCGCTGCCCGCTCAGCCGGGACCGCAAATGGCGTCGATCCCCTCGCCGCCGCCCACGGCGACGATCAGCCCCGACTACCGCACGCTGCTCAGCGGCTGGCTCGAAAGCCACAAGCGCTACCCGGAGGATGCACGTCAGCGCGGCGAGGAAGGACGCGTGGTGCTGCGCTTCCGGGTCGACCGTTATGGCCGAGTGCTCGACTATCAGGTGGTGAGCAGCAGCGGCTATGCCGATCTCGACCAATCGGTCGAAAACATGATGCGCGGCGCGACGATGCCGCCTTTTCCGCCCAGCATGACCACGCCGGAAATCGAGGTCTCGGTGTCGATCCGTTTCGGCCTGTCGCGATAGGATGGAGGGCGTCGCCGGCCGCCGGGTTCACACGAAAATGACGAGCCGGCGGTCGCAAAAAGTGGCAATCGCCGCAAGCAAGCCTCACAAATGCGCGCCATGGCCGATCCCCACGCGCGCAGCCAACCGTTCCGGCGTCTGATCCCGCTTGTCCTGTTATTCGCCGCCGCCGGCGCGTTTCTGCTCGTCGGCGGCCGGCATTACCTGACCTTTGCGTCGCTGACGCAGAATCGTGAGTTCCTCAACGATCTGGTGGCGCGCGGCGGCGTGCTGGCGGTGATTGGGTTCATCCTCGGCTATGCCGGGCTGACCGCGCTGTCGGTGCCGGGGGCGATGCTGATGACCCTGGCCAGCGGGTTCCTGTTCGGGCCGTGGCTGGGAGCGCTCTACGCGCTGATTGGCGCGACCGCCGGTGCAAGCGCCGTGTTCCTCGCCGCACGCGCCGGGCTGGCGAGCCTCGCGGAGCGTGCCGGGCCGCGCGTACACCGGCTCAAGACGGGGTTTCGCGAGGAAGCGCTCAGCTATCTTCTCGTGCTGCGGCTCGTGCCGGTGTTTCCGTTCTGGCTCGTCAACCTCGTTGCCGGCGCAAGCGGCATGAGCCTGTTTGTCTACATGACCGCGACATTCTTCGGGATGATCCCCGGCGCGCTGGTCTATGCCGGAATCGGCAACGGGGTCGGCGATTTGATCGCCGCCGGCCAACATCCCGACCCCTACACAATCTTCCAGCCATACATTCTGTTGCCGCTGATCGGCCTCGCGGCACTGTCGCTGCTGCCCGTCTTTTACAGGCGCTGGATCGGGCGGCGGCACGAAGCGGCGCGGTGATGGCGACGCTTCGCCCCGATCTCTGCGTGATCGGCGCCGGCGCGGGCGGCTTGGCGGTCGCCGCGGGCGCAGTGCAGATGGGGGCACGTGTCGTCCTCGTCGAGCGCGGCGAGATGGGCGGCGATTGCCTCAATGTCGGCTGTGTGCCGTCGAAATCGCTGATCGCCGCGGCGGCGCTGGCGCACCAGTGGCGGCGCGGCGGCGAGATGGGTGTCGCGTATGCGCCGCCAAACATCGATGTGGCGGCGGTCGGCGACGGCGTCGCACGTGTCGTCGCCGGCCTCGCCCCGCATGACTCGGTCGAAAGGTTCGAAGGGCTGGGCGTGACGGTCTTGCGCGCGGAAGCGAGGTTCATCAACGCGCGGACGGTGCGCGCCGGCGACGCGGACATTTGCGCCCGGCGGTTTGTCGTCGCCACAGGCTCGGCGCCGCTGATCCCGCCGATTCCCGGGTTTGACGGCGTGCCCTATTTCACCAACGAAACCATCTTTGCCAACCGTACGACTTTGGCGCACGTGATCATCATCGGCGGCGGCGCGGTCGGCATCGAATTGGCGCAGGCCTATCGCCGGCTGGGCAGCGAGGTCACGGTGCTCGACCAGCGCCCCATTCTCTCTCGCGAGGAGCCGGAACTCGT
Organism: uncultured Alphaproteobacteria bacterium; assembly: GCA_963712835.1. Classification (GTDB taxonomy): domain Bacteria; phylum Pseudomonadota; class Alphaproteobacteria; order ATCC43930; family CGMCC-115725; genus DATARH01. The sequence continues at coordinate 149,671 of CAVQJJ010000012.1, forward strand.
CGCCATGCTGGCGGAAAGGCTGCGGTTGGAGGGTGTGACGATGCGACCGTCATCGCCGATCGCCGCGGTCGAGCGCAGCGGCGACGGCGTCGCTGTCATGCTTGCCAACGGCGAGTGCATCGCCGGCTCGCATCTCCTGGTCGCCGCTGGGCGCCGGCCCAACACCGAAGCGCTCGATCTCGCCGCCGCCGGCATCGCCGCGACCCGTCACGGCATCACCGTTGATGCTCGGCTGCGCACCACAAACCGCCGCGTCTTCGCGATCGGCGACGTCGTCGCGGGCGGGCCGCAATTCACCCATGTCGCGCTCTACCACGCCGGGATCGTCATTCGGAACGCGCTGTTCCGCTTGCCGGCGAAGGTGGATTACCGCGCGCTGCCCGCGGTCACCTACAGCGACCCCGAGCTCGCCACGGTGGGCATGCGCGAAGCGGCCGCTCGTAACGCCTATGGCGACAAAATTCGCGTGCTGCAGTGGAGCTTCTCCGAAAATGACCGCGCCCAGACGGAGCGTGACACCATCGGCATGGTCAAAGTCATCACCGCCGCGAAAGGCCGCATCCTCGGCGCGTCGATCCTCGGGACCGGCGCCGGCGACCAGATCACGAGCTGGGCGCTGGCCATCGCGCAGCGGCTCAAGGTCGGCGTGATCGCCAATCTGGTCATGCCCTACCCAACCCGCAGCGAGGCCGGCAAACGCGCCGCCGGCAGTTTTTATACCCCGTCCCTGTTCTCCCCGCGCACGCGCCGGCTTGTCCGTCTGCTCGCGCGCTTCGGCTGAGGGAGTAACCGCGATGTTCCTGCGCAGCCTGTCCGCCCGCCTCTTGGTGCTGACCGTGTTCTTCGTGATGCTGGGCGAGGTGCTGATCTTTGTGCCCTCGGTCGCGCGCTACCGCATGACCTATTTCGAGGACCACATTGCCGCCGCGCATATCGCGACCCTGGCGCTGATCGCCAGCCCCAGCGGGAAGCTCAACCAGGCGCTGACCGACGAGCTGCTCGCCGAAGTCGGCGCGCATTCCGTGACGCTGCACCGACCGAACGGCATGGTGCAGATGCTCGACAGCACCGCGCTCGAAAAACCCGATCTCGACATTATTCTCGCGGGCGGCGGCAACGTGCCGCGAATGATCGGGCACTCGTTCGCGACGTTGTTTTCGAGCGGCAATCGCGTCATGCGGGTGGTCGGCATGTCGCCCTTCGAGCCCGACACCAAGGTTGAAATCCTTCTGGACGAAGCACCGCTGCGCGAGGCGATGTGGCGGTTTGGCGGCCGCATCTTCCAGCTTTCGATCATCCTTTCGGTGATGGCGGCGGTGCTGGTCTATCTGAGCCTGCAATGGCTGCTGGTGCGGCCGATGCGCCGTATCACCGCGAGCATGGCGTCGTTCAGTCTCGACCCGGAAGATGCATCGCGCGTGATTACCCCGCGCGGCGGACGGGACGAGATCGGCCAGGCCGAGAAGGAGCTTGCGGCGATGCAGGAAACCGTCCGCCACGCGCTCGGTCAGCGCGCCCGGCTCGCCGCTCTCGGCACGGCGGTCACCAAGATCAACCATGATCTGCGCAACATCCTGGCGGCGGCGCGGCTGGTGACCGATGGCCTCACGACCAGCGCCGCGCCCGAGGTCAGAAAGGTTGCGCCGGGCCTCATCGACGCCATCGACCGGGCCATTGCCTTGTGCAGCCGCACGCTCGATTTCGCGCGCGACGGCGCGCCGCCCTTCGCGCCGAGCCGCTTTGCGCTGCGCTCGTTGATCGAGGAGATCGGCCCAGCGCTGCCGGTCTCCGACGAGCAGATGGCGATCGAGCTCGACATGCCTGCGGATTTCGCGGTCAAGGCCGACCGTGACCAGATCTACCGCGTGTTCCTCAACCTTGTGCGCAATTCGGCAGAGGCCGGGGCGCATAGACTGCGCATCAGCGGGATCCGAGATGGTGGAAATGCCATCATTGATGTGGCCGATGACGGGCCGGGCCTGCCGCCGCGCGCCCGCGAAAACCTGTTCCGGCCTTTCGCCGCCTCCGCGCGCCCCGGCAGCAATGGCCTCGGGCTGGCGATCGCGCGCGAGCTGATGCGGCTGCACGGCGGCGAGTTGGCGCTGGTCGCCTCGACCGGCAACGGCACGACATTCCGCATCACCATGCCGGCGGCGAAGAAGGCGCCGGCCAGGGCCGCAAACCGAGCGGTGACGGCGAAATGACTAATCGAGCACCAAGGTCAGCGATTTGAGATAGGCGCTCTCGGCGAGCGCCATGTGTACCGGGTGGTCGGCCCCGGCGCCGGCCTCGCGCAAAATGCGGCCTGTACGTCCGGCATCGGCGAGACCGCGCCGCGCTGCCTCGGCGAAATCGGCGGCCGGCACATTGTGCGAGCACGACGCCAGGAACACGACGCCACCCGGCGTCGCCACGCTAGCGGCGAGCCGCGCTAGCTTGCGGTAGCCGCGCAGCGCCGCCGGCACGTCCCGCCGCGAACGCGCGAAGGCCGGCGGGTCAGCGACCACGACATCAAAGCGCTCACCGGATGCGGCAAGCGAAGCGGCCTCGGCGAAGACCTCGGCGCGGCGGAATTCGCAGATGTCTCCGACAGCATTGGCTCGCGCCGCCTCGGCGGCGAGCGTGAGCGCGCCGTCCGACCGGTCGATTCCAGTCACCGAGGATGCGCCGGCGCAGGCCGCGGCAACCGCGAATCCGCCGGAATAGCAGTAAAGATCGATGACCCGCGCGCCGCGCGACAAGTGGGCGACAAAGCCGCGATTGTCGCGCTGGTCGAAAAACCAGCCGGTCTTCTGGCCGCCGAGCACGTCGGCCATAAAGGTGACACCGTTTTCCTCGACCGGCACCGGCCCGTCGATCGCGCCGAGCGCGACGCGCACGTCCGACACCAGGCCTTCGAGCGCACGCGCCGGGCTGTCATTGCGCAGCACGATCGCTCCCGGCAAGAGGAGCGCGGTGAGCGCGTCGATAATCGCCGGTTCCAAGCGATCCATGCCCGCCGAGTTGGCCTGCACCACCAGCACTTTCCCAAATCGGTCGACCACCAGCCCAGGCAGCCCGTCCGCCTCGGCATGGACCAGCCGGTAATAGGGCGCGGAATAGAGTCGCTCGCGCAGTTTTAAGGCGCGCTCCAGGCGGCGCAGCAGAAAGCGCCGGCCGATCGGCCGCGCCGCGTCGCGATCGAGCAGGCGGGCGGCGAGCAGCGTGTGCGGGTTGAACATCGCCACCCCGAGCGGGCGCCCATCGGCGCGCTTCAACGTCACGAGGCCGCCGGGCGGCAGCGCCTTGGCCGCCGCGTCCATTTGCACCTCGTTGGAATAGACCCACGGGTGCCCGGTCTCCGCGCGGCGATGGCCACCCGGCAACAAGGTCACCACCGGCCGCGCCGGAGGGTCGTCTTCCGGCGGCGGGGCCGCGGGAGCTTCGGCGATAGCGAGGCTGGTCATGCAATCTTTCCGGTTCGGCGGGCGGCGATTAGGCCCGGACGCCTCGCAAAGTCAAACGCTATCGCCGCGGAATGGCTGCCGCGACAGCCTTCGATCTTGCCTTGCGGGCCTGGGGTAGAGTAGTTGTTCCCGCCCTCGCGGCGAAAAGCCGCCGATATGCGCCCGTAGCTCAACTGGATAGAGCGCCTGACTACGGATCAGGAGGTTAGGGGTTCGACTCCTCTCGGGCGCGCCAATCTTCTCAAGCACTTAGCGGAGATGGCTGGCGACTTAAGCTCACCATAAGCTCGCCTATCAGCCACGCTTCGTTCTGGTGGCACGATGAGACATGGGACAGCACCTTCGCCCTACTCCCGGCCGTTCGCGCACTACGTCGCCCGCGAGGTTGTCTTGGCGAATGCCCTGATACGAGAGGCGCATCACCTTGTCCGCGGTCCACGAGGCTACGTGGCGCCGTCGCCATTCTGCCTGATGGCTTGGCTACCGAACCTCCCGCTCACTGCCGGCTCGTTTCCGGCCATGATCCTTGCGGGATGGCGGGCTCGGATATTCTATCGCGCCGATTGCGGAGGCCGTCGAACTCCGGCTGCGATCGGCGCAGAGCCCGCCGACACCCTCGGCCATCGGGGGGGCCTGGGCTGCGGCAAGCTCGCGCCTCCGGAGGTTACCGGGCGGCGCGGACGAAACCCACGCCCGATCCGGCACGGTGGGTTCGCGGGCGGCAGCCGGCGCACTCCTCACGTCTCATCCAGCACCGCGCGCACGCGCGCGGCCAGCTCGTTATAGGTGAAGGGCTTGCTGATCAGCGCTACGCCGGAATCGAGTCGACCTTGATGCACGATCGCGTTGCGCGCGTAGCCGGTCATATAAAGGGTTTTGATAGTTGGTAGCCGCCGCGCGGCTTCGTCGGCCAGCTGACGCCCATTAAAGCCCCCCGGCAGGCCCACGTCGGTAAAGAGCAACTTGATGTCGGGGCGGCTATCGAGCACTGCCAGCCCGGCGGCCCCATCGCCTGCTTCGACCACGTCGTAGCCGAGCTCCCGCAGCATATCGACCGCGAATTGGCGAACATCCGCTTCGTCTTCGACGACCAGAACGGTTTCGGAGCCTCTTTTTGCCGCTGTGCTCGGCTGCGCCGCCTTTTCGCCGGCGCTTGCTTCGCTCGGCAGACGCGGCAAGTAAAGCTTGACCGTCGTTCCATGGCCCAACTCACTGTAAATTTTGGCATGGCCGCCGGACTGTTTGATGAAGCCGTAGACCTGCGACAGGCCGAGCCCGGTGCCCTGCCCGATATCCTTGGTCGTAAAGAAAGGGTCGAAGGCTTTGCCGATGGTTTCGGCATCCATACCAGTTCCGGTGTCGCTGACGGCGACGACGACAAACTGGCCCGCCCGCACATCCTCTTCGGAAGCCGCATAGGCTTCGTCGAGATAGGCGTTCGCGGTTTCGAGGGTCAGCTTGCCGCCCTCCGGCATCGCATCGCGCGCATTGACAGCAAGATTGAGGATCGCGTTTTCCAACTGGTTGGCGTCGGCTAACGCCTGCCACAGGCGCGCGCCGAACACCGTCTGCACCTCGATACCCTCGCCAATTGCCCGGTGCACCAGATCGGACATGCCGCCGATCAGCCGGTTGACATCGAGCGGCTTCGGTTCCAACGGCTGACGGCGTGAAAAGGCCAGCAATTGCGCGGTGAGCGTCGCCGCTCGCTCGCCGGCTCGGATCGCCGTGAGAATGCCGCGCTCGATCGAAGCGCCTTTGAGCTGGCCTGGGCGCCGCAGCCGGCGCTCGATGCTTGCCAGATTGCCCAGAATGATCTGCAGAATGTTGTTGAAATCGTGGGCCACACCGCCTGTCAGCTGTCCGATCGCCTCCATCTTTTGGGCCTGCCGCAGCGCCGCTTCGGCCTTTTCCCGCTCGGCGATCTGGGCCTCCAGTTCCGTGTTTGAGGCCTCGAGTTTCCCATAACTGCGTGCAAGAGCGCTTTGCGCAATACCAAGCACGATCGTCATCAACCCGGCCATCAGGACTAACAAGCCGATGACGGCGTAACGCTCGTAACGCGCTCCCGCCCGTTCAAGCAGCACCCGCACATAAACCCGCCCCAAAGCTTTGTCGCCCTGCAGAACTGGTGACGTGACGCTGATATGATTGTCCCCGCTTGCCGCACCCTCGGCGGTCGCGGGCGCGGGCACGGCGAGTTGGTCGCTTCGCCGGAAAATCGCAAAGGGCTGCCCCTCCGCGTCATAAACCGCCGCCGCCTCGATCGCCGGATTGGCCGCCAACGCGCCAACATAGGTTTCGGCCGCAGTGCGATCATCAAAGGTCAACGGGGCAATGACCGTGGAGGCGAGGATGCGCGCTTGCACGACGGTTTCGTCGAGCTTTCCGCGGCGATACGAGGTTTCCCCCGTGTACACCACGAAGATGCCGGCGATTAGCAATAGGATTGCCGCCGCACCGGCGAACCAGGGCGCCAGTTTCCAGAAACGCCCCAGCGATTCACGGCGGCTGCTGTGCATGGTCAACGTCCTCTCATGTTGACTGCCAGCGAGAGCAGCTGCGAACTCATGCTCAGCCCTGCCTGAACGGCCTGGGTGGGGTCGATTTCGAACCGAACATGGTTGTCCGCGATCACGAAGTTGATAATGCCCTTTTGCGAGGCCGCATCGTGTTGATCCGTGACTGTTAGCACCGGTTTGCCTTTAACCGCGCTGAGCGCGCCGGCGACTTGCTGCGGCGATCCGTCGGCGAACAGAATGTGACAAGGCATATCGACCGCAGCCGTGGCGATATGTCGGACGGCGATCGGGTGATCGCCATCCCTCTGACCGGACGCGGCTTCATCGAGCGCCCGGCTTAGCAGCTCGCCGACAACGCAGATCGTCAGCGGAGTTGACGATGATGGGAAGCTGCTGGGCGGCCACTCGATAAAGGGACCGAATTTTACCAGATAGGTCGCCATGACGGCTGCTTGCAGCGGCGGCGCCTCGTCCGCCCACGCCGGCTCCAACCGTGCATCGCAGTACAGATCTGCCGCAACCGCGGCCGCGAGGCTGCTAATGCACCAGAGGTAGAACTTTCGGCGAAGCCGGCGGCGCATCTTTTAGGTTTCAGAGTGCGACGCGTGCACCGCTAAAATCTCCACCGCGACATGAGGAGGGCGCTGCGCGGGATCTCGTTGCTGATGCCGGGTTCGACAAATTCGGCGTGATGCGCGTGGATCAGGTTGAAACCGGCAAGCGACAACTCCCAGTTCGGCCTGACTCGCCAGGCAAGCCGCGAGTTGAGTTCGACGTATTCGGGCAGCGCCGGGTTGTGCAGCTTGCCGACGTAACGCGGAAACACATCCCAGCTCCAACCGGCGCCGAGATCCATGTACGAGTGCAGCGAGGCCTGGTGGTTGGGGTCGTCGGCGGTGAAGGTCGTGCCGCCGATCGTATTGGCGGAGTTGAAGATGAAATCCTCGTGCTGGATGTTGAAGCCGGCGCCCAGCCGCCACCAGTCGGTGACCCGGTAATCGCCCCACACCTCGACACCGTAGACATGGCCGTGCATCTCGTTGCCCCAGCGCAGCGGCAGGCCGAAGGGCAGGCCGGGGAAAATCGGGCCGCCCGGCGTGGCCTGGAGGGTTCGCAGATCGCTGTAGTCATTGTAGTAGGTCGACACCGAGAACGATGCGGCCGGAGTGACCTGCACGCGGGTGCCGGCTTCGTAAGCGATCAGCGTCTCGGATTGGAAATCGAAGGACCCGTCGATGATATTGGCCGTGCCGATCCGCTCGACGATGTCGCGGTCGACCGGCGTCGGCGCGCGCACCGCGCGGGAGACCGCCGACCACAGCAGCACGTTCGGCAACGCCTTCCACGATAGGCGCGCCTGCGGCAGAGGTTGGAGACCGATATACGGGTCGACCTCCAGCTTCATGCCGAGCGTAAGCTTGAGGCTGTCGGTAAGCGCAGCGGTATCCTGGCCGAAGATGCTGGAATAAGCGAGGTTCCGAGCGGCCGGCAGAAACAGCAGCGTCGGCGTATTCTCGATGTTGTAGGTGATGAGCCGCCCGTCGGCGCCCCAGACAAAGTCGTTCCAGCCGCCGATCTTGAAGCTGTGCTGCGCCGTCAGATCGTAAGTATCGACGGTAAATCCGCCGCCGCCATTGTCGGTGTAGCGGGTCGCTTCGTCGAAATAAGCCTCGACCTGCAATGCCGCACCCGCGCCGAGCGCGCGTTGCCAGCTGCCCACCAGGTAATGCTCGCCGACTCGGTTGCTGGGGTCTTCATAGGCGGCGAAATCGTCACCCTCCAGCGTGACCAGATCCTGGTCGCGGCTCCAATCGGCTCTGAAACCGCCTTGCGGCCGCGACCAGGCATCACTGGCGCTGGTGCCGCTCGTGGTTTCGTTGGAGTTGAACCGCCAGCCCTCGCCGTAGACCCGATAGGTCAGGCGTCCGTCGCCAACACCGTTAGCCTGTCCGCCGTATTGCACAAGGCCGCCCGCTTGCAGGTTGCCGCCCCCGCCTTCCAGGAGGCCGCCCTGAGTGTCGGCCGAATTGCGGGTGATGATGTTGATGACACCGTTGACGGCGTTGGCGCCGTAGAGCGTTCCGGCCGGACCGCTGATCACCTCGATCCGGTCGATATCCTCGGGCGGGATGCTT
>CAVQJJ010000013.1:0-91444 GCA_963712835.1 uncultured Alphaproteobacteria bacterium
TTTGAACAGCATGGCGATGACCCTCCCGCATTTTGCGGCGATGTTAGGCGATGTCGCGCCTGGCCGCGACAGCGGATTGCGCCGGAGCGGCGGCAGGACCAGATAAACCCGATGAGATACTTGACGAAGACCGTGCGTGACTGGACGGCTGCCGGTGCAATGCGCGGCCGCCCGCTTATGGACTCGCTGACACAGATATTCGACTGGGCCTACGCCAAGGCGGTCGACGGCATGCCTGGGTTCGATGGCGCGGAGGCGCTGGCAGCAGAGTATGCCGAGCGGCACGTAAGCACTGACGAGGCGGTGAAGGCCCTCATTGCCTGGCATAGTCGGATGGCGGCGGTCGCCGGCTTCGCCACCGGCTGCGGCGGGTTTGTCGCACTGCCGCTTGCGATGCCGGCGAACCTCGCGGGCGCTCTTTATTTGCAGACCCGCCTGGTCGCCGCCATCGCGCATCTGCACGGTCACGACATCCGGCACTCCCGTGTGCGGATGCTCGTGCTGGCGTGCCTCTCGGGGTCGAAGGCAGCCGATACGCTCCGCGATGCCGGCATTCGGGTCGGCACGCGGCTCGGCCGCGACGCGGTCGGCTGGGCGGCGCCGGCGCTATTCAACAAGTCGCGACATGCCGGCCACTTTGCCTTCCTGGGCACGATAGGCTCGCGCGGGCTCTCTGGGCTGGGTCGCTTCGTGCCGCTGCTCGGCGGCGCGGTCGCCGCGGGCGTTGACGGTGCGCTCACCCAGATGATCGGCCGCACCGCCAACCGGGTGTTCGCGTCTCGGAGCGCCGCTGCCGAGCCTGAAATGCCGGGGGATGGAGTGGCCGGCAAAATGCGGCTGCCACCGAGGCTCGGCTAAGCCGCCATCTCCAACAACTTGCCGAGCTCCTGGACGCGCTCCTTGCTGCCCAGCCGGCGCAGCATCGCCCACAGGCTTGCCTGGTTGGTGGTGACGACCGGCTTCCCGAACTCGCGTTCCCAGCTCGAAATCGAGGCCATTGTCGGGAAATTGCCGCCCGGCACGACAAACGCCTCGATCTCCGGCCGGTCGATGCGCTGGAACGCGTCGCGTGCGTTCTCTGGGCCGAGCTTGCCGATCATGTAGGAATCCTTGGCCGCGAAGCCTTCGAGCGCGGCAATCTTCAGCCCGTGCTTCCCCTCGAAATAATGCCGGGCGCGGGCGTTGACCTCCTCCGAATAAGGCGACACAAGCGCCACGTTGCGCGCGCCGAGCGCCTTGAGCGCTTCGCCGATCGCCATCGCCGAGGTGATCGCCGGCACGCCCTTCGCCTCGCGGCTGATGCGCGCGCAGGTCACCTCGTCGTAATCGTCCTTGAACAGACAGGCCGAAGTCTGGATCAGCGCGATGATCTCGACCCGCGCCGTGCCGAGCAGCTTCGCCTGGTAATCGACATCGGCGTCGAGCGGCGAGGCGAAAGGCGAGGCGCCGTGATTGCTGCTCATCATCCGCCCGTAATGCGCCTGTGCCACGTTCGCCGGGATCAAGTGGCTGTATTCGATCTCGACGGTGGTGTTGGTCGACGGGATCAGGGCGCCGAAATGGTGGGTCATCTGCCGGTCTTTCGCTCTACGCTGCCGAGACCCTACTCTGACAGACACTACCCTCGCGCGCCAAAGGAGATCACGCGATGGCTGACCTCTCGATCCGCCTGACCTGCGCCGATTACGCCCGTCTTGCACCCTTGATGATCGGCGACGTCAAGCCCGAGGGCGTCGCGCTCGCTCTGATCCACGGCACCGCGGGTTCGTGGCTTGGGCGCGTCGAGATGCTGCAACGGGCGACGGGCGACACAGGCGTCGATGGCGGCGAAACCTCGATGGCCGGCCACCTCCGTCGCATCGTCAACGGCGACCGCAGTTTCGTCGCGCTCCCCGTCTTTCCGCTGAGGAACTTTACGGCGCGTGACCTTTACATCCACAAGGACGGCCCGATCCGTGAGCCGCGCGATCTGATCGGCAAACGGGTCGGCATGTACGATTGGGTCGCCAGCGGCACGATCTGGTACCGCCATTTCCTCAACTTCGTCGGCGTGCCGCCCGACAGGGTCGAGTGGTGGATCGGCAATGTCGAGGGCGCCTGGAGCGCACGGCACCCGGGCGACTTTCCGCCCGGCGTCCACGCGCTGCCGGAGGGTCGCACCCTTGTCGAGATGCTGCTCGCCGGAGACCTCGAGGCGATTTATTCGCCGCCGCGCCCGACCCCTTATCATCCAAAAGACGGCCCGATCGTCCGCCTTTTCCCCGATCCGCGCCCGATCGAGCACGATTATTACCGCGCCACCAAGGCCTATCCACCACAGCACCTGATCGTGCTGAGGCGCTCGGTGTGGGAGGCAAACAAATGGCTCGCCAAGGCGATAACCGACGCGTTTGCCGAAAACAACCGCGTCTTCGCGGCCTGCATCCGCAATTTCCCCTATGCCTCGCCCTGGCTCGACAGCGAGTTGGAAGAGGCCGAGGCGGTTATGGGCGCGAATTATCAAGGCGACGGCTACGAGGCCGGCAAGCGCGAAGTCGGCATCTTCTGCCGCCAGTCCCACGACGCGGGCATCACTCCACGCGTCGTCACGCCCGAGGAGTATTTCGCGGAGTTCCTCGAAAGCTGACCGCCGAGCGGAACGGTCCCGCTCACAAGCATGCGGGCGAATCTCGCCGGCGTTAACCCCGCCGTAGCCAATCCGCGTTTTTAATACCCTTCGCGACGATCCGACGACACGAGCCCATTCTGATGCCATTCCCCGACCCATCCCCGGCGTTCTTGTCGCGCGGCGGGATGCACGGTACCGTCCCGCGACAACAAGCCTGCCGTTTAGGCTCTTGGACAGCGGAGTGGCGGCGCAACTCGACAGCATGTTTCGGACGGTGTCCGCAGGAAGCGATACGCCGCCATCGGGGGCGATGTGGTTTGTAGTGACGCGATAGGAGCGTTCTTCGCGCGGGCACGCGAACGGCCGGCACATTCGGCGGTCGTCGAAGAGGGGGAAGCGGTCAGCTACGCGGCGCTCGCCCGGCGTGCGCGATGCCTCGCGCAAGTCTTCGCCCGCTTTCCCGAGCCGCGGGTGCTGATCGCCCTGCCTTCCGGCGCCGAAGCCTACGCCGCCATGCTCGCCGCCGCTCTTGCCGGCGGTTACTACACGCCGGTCAATGTCAATTCGCCGCTGTTGAAGCTGCGCCGGATCGCCCGGCAACTTCAGCCGGACGTCATTGTCGGCGGTAGCGACCTCGCGGCGGGCCTGCTGGCCGAGGCGTCTGGCGCGATGCTGGTGCGACCCGCCGACGCGCCGGACGAGCCGCTGCCCGACGACGCACGGCGCCGTCACCGCATCGCCTATGTCATCTTCACTTCCGGATCGACAGGGGCGCCCAAAGGCGTCGTGATCCCGCGCGCCGCGCTTGATCATTATGTCGGCTGGATGCGCGGTTCGCGCATGTTCGGCGCCGACGACCGGGTGGCGCAATACGCCAATATCGGCTTCGATTTCAGCGTGATGGAAATCTACGGCGCGCTTTGCGCCGGTGCGACGCTGTTCCCGGTTCAGGGCAGGGGCGACCGCCTGTTCCCGGCGCGCATGATCACCCGCGAAAAGATCACCGTTTGGAACTCGGTGCCGAGCGTCATCAGCCTGATGATGCGGGCCGACAGCGTCACCGCCGACAATCTCGCTTCGCTGCGCTGGCTCAATTTCTGTGGCGAGCCGTTGCTGCCCCAGCATTTGCGGGCGATCTTCGCGGCGTGCCCGCATGTCGTGGTGCAGAACACCTATGGGCCGACCGAAGCCACGGTGTCGATGACCTCGCTGGTGATGACCGCCGGCGATTATGAAGGCGCGTGCCGGTCGAGCGTCGCGCTCGGCGAGCCTATCCCCGGGATGGGGCTGCAGCTTGTCGGCGGGCGTCACGACGACGAGGGCGAGCTCGTCATCACCGGCCCCCAGGTTGCCGACGGTTACTGGCAGGACCCCGAGCGCTCGGCCGACCGGTTCCGCGAAGTCGCGCTCGCCGGCCGCACCGTGACCGGCTATTTCACCGGCGATTGGGCGGAGCGCCACGCCGGCCGCATCTTCTTCAAGGAGCGGATGGATTTTCAGGTCAAGGTCAAGGGCGTTCGCATTGAGCTCGACGAGGTCGCTGCGGCGTTGCGCGAGACCGGCTGGCCGGTGGTCTGCGTGCTGAGCCGCGGCGACCATCTCGTCGCCGTGGTCGAGCGCCACGGCGCGGCGACATTCGATCAGGTCGAGCTGATCGACGCCCTGGCCGCGCGGCTCGATGAGGCCGCCGTGCCGCGAGCTGTGATGCAGATCGACCAGATGCCGTACAACGAAAACGATAAGATCGATCGCGCCGCCGTCAAGGTTTGGTACGACGCCGCCGAGCGTCGCGCCGCTCCGCGCTGAGGGGGGGCGCGTCGAACGTGCCGCGTGAATCGCGCGCGGCTCCCCGGCCGGCCGCCGCAGGGAGGTTGCGAACCCCGCGGGCGCGACACTAGCATGGCATCCCCATTTTCCGGCGCCGCAACGCGGAGACACAAATGACCTCGCTGCCCTTGAACGGTTTCCTCGTCCTCGACTTGACCGCGCATCGCGCCGGCCCGACAGCGGTGCGCCAGCTCGCCGATTGGGGCGCCAACGTCATCAAGATCGAGCAGCCGGGTGAGCAGACCGACGCCACTGGCAGCCGCCGCGACGGCCCCGATTTCCAAAATCTCCATCGCAACAAGCGCTCGATCACCATCGACCTGAAGTCGCGGGACGGGCACGCGCTTTTCATGAAAATGGCCAAGAAGGCCGATGTTATCGTCGAGAACTTCAAGTCCACCGTGAAGCATCGTCTCGGCATCGATTACGAGGCGGTCCGACAGATCAACCCGCGTATCGTCTATGGCAGCATCTCCGGCTTCGGCCAGGATGGGCCCTATGAAGGCCGCGCCGGGGTCGACCAGATCGCCCAGGGCATGGGCGGCCTGATGTCGATCACCGGGCATCCGGGGCAGGGGCCGACCCGCGTCGGCATCGCGATCAACGACACCTCGGCCGGCATCTTGCTGGCCAACGGCATCACCCTGGCGCTCTTGGCGCGCGAGCGCACCGGCGAGGGGCAGTGGGTGCACACCTCGCTGCTTGAAGCGCAGATCTTCATGCTCGACTTTCAGGCCTCGCGCTACACGATGAAAGGTGAGGTCGCGAAGCAGGAGGGCAATTTTCATCCGACCTCGCCCGGCACCGGCATGTTCCAGACCGCCGACGGGTACATCAACATCGCCGCCTCGGGCGACAGCCTGTGGAAGAAGTTCTGCGAGGTCGCCGGCGACAAGGACCTATCGACCAACCCCGATTTCGCCACCGTCGTCTCGCGCGCCAAAAACCGCCCGGCGCTGATCGCGCACCTCAACGACGTGGTGCGCTCGAAGCCGAGCCAATTCTGGGTCGACGCGCTCAGCAAGGCCGGCGTGCCGTGCGGTCCGATCAACACGATCGACCAGGTCTTTGCCGACCCGCAGGTCCAGCACCTCAAAATTTGCCGGCCGGTCGACCATCCCAAGATCGGCACATTCGACATCGTCGGCCAGCCGATCCACATGAGCGCCTATCCGCAGCCCGACCGCTTGAAGCCCACCCCCGACCAGGGCCAGCACACCGACGAAATTTTACACGAGTTCGGCTACAGCCCGGCGGAGATCGCCGCGCTGCACGAAAAGCGGGCGGTCTAATGTAGGTTCCCGTTGGGGTCGCGCTGCTCGATTTTCAGCGCGCCCATCACCGCCGCGACATCCGCCTCAGTCACCGGCAGCCCGTCATGTCGGCAGGTCGCGGCGTGCACCAGCCAGATATAACCGCCGCCCCAGCGCGGCCCGCGTTTCTCGAAGGCCAGGCACCGGTCGGGGCCGACGGTAAAGTCGAGCATGGTAAGCTCGGCGCTCTCGCGCATCGTCCCCCAGCCGGAGGCTTGGCGGGTGACATGGTTCATGTCGACCAGCTGCGACTGCAGGCTGCGCGGGATGGCCTCGACATAACAGTCCTGCCGCTGGTGGCCGATCCCGCTGATGTAATACGGGTCGAACACCAGGCTGTCGGCCTCGAAATCGAGGCCGCCGACCTTGCTGATGACGAGGTCATGCGCGATCTGGCAGTTTGAGATCGGTCGTGTGCCTTGCGAGTCGCCATGCTCGAAATTCATCAGTGTCGGGCCGCGGCGGCAGCTGGCGGCAGCATTGCCCGCGCCAACTCGCGAATTGGTGCAGGGGATCACCGGCCAGTTGGACTCCTCGACGCGGGTATTGCCGAAATAGGGCATGCCAGGCGCGCCTTGCGAGGTCGGCCGCACCTCGTTTGGGTTGCGCGGCGCGGTGACCGAGACGTCGGGGAGGGTGGTCGCCGAGCCCTGCTGCGCCAAAGCCGGGGCAATAAAGCCGGCGATGGCGGCGATGACCGCCAGGCTGGAAAACGCGCGCATCGTGACGGCCACGTCTCGCTCTCCCGGTTCACGCGCTCTTTATGTGAATTGTTCGCCTTTTTGTACGGCGCGGACAACCGTCTTCGTCCCCGATCGGCCCTTTGGTCATTGCCGGGAGCGCGGCGACAAAGCAATCTCGATCCCTTGGGGAGCCGGATTGCTCAATAATGGACGGAATGCCGATGAACGCCCTCGACCGGGTTCGCGTGCTCGACTTCACGACGACGATCGCCGGCCCGCATTGCGCCCGGCTGCTCGCCGATCTCGGCGCCGACGTGATCAAGATCGAGGCGCCCGAGGGCGACATGATGCGCACAAGGCTGCCGCTGCGCGCCGGCGCCAGCACCTCGTTCGGCCAGCTCAACACGGGCAAGAAGAGCCTCGTGCTCGACCTCAAGCGGCCGGAGGCGGTCGAGGTGGTGCATCGCCTCGTCAAGACCGCCGATGTTGTGGTCGAGAACTTCCGGCCCGGGGTCATGGCCCGCTTCGGGCTCGATTACCCCAGACTGCGCGAGGTCAACCCGGCGATCGTCTATTGCGCGATATCGGGCTACGGCCAGAGCGGACCGTCGGCGGGCCGCCCGGCCTATGCGCCGGTGATCCACGCCGCCTCGGGTTACGATCTGGCGCAGATCGCGCACCAGGTCGAGCCGCGCCGCCCGGATTATTGCGGCATCTTCATCGCCGACGTGCTGAGCGGCACCTACGCGTTCGGCGCGATCTGCGCCGCCTTGCACCAGCGCCAAGCCACCGGCGAGGGCCAGATGATCGACGTGTCGATGCTCGAAAGCATGCTGTCGCTGACCCTCGGCGAGCTGCAGAATTCGCAATTCGATGTGCCGCCGCCGCCACGCCCGATTTTCGGGCCGATCGCGACCAAGGACGGCTATGTCAACCTTTCGGTCGCCAGCGAGCGCACCTTCCAGAACATGGCCGCGGCCGCCGGCCGCGAGGATTGGCTGACTGATCCGCGCTTCGAGAAATATCAGAACCGCCGCGTCAACTGGGGCCAGCTGATGGACGAGCTGGAAGCCTGGTCGAGCCAATTGCCGAGCGAAGAGGTGCAGGCGATTTTCGACCGCCACGGCGTCCCGTCATCGCCCTATCGCACCGTCGCGGAGGCGATGAAAGACCCGCAACTCGCGCATCGCCGCTCACTGCAGGAGGTGCATGACAAAGGCGGCGTGTTCCTTGCCTTGAACCCGCCATTCAGGCTGTCAAATTCGCGTGCCGCGGCGCAGGATTGGGTCGCCGCGCTCGGCGAAAACAGCGCGGAGGTGCTCGCCGAACTCGGCTATTCCGCCGCCGAAATCGCGAAGCTGGCGGAGGCAGGGGTGACGGCGATCCCATAGTTATACTGGCATCGTCCGGCCCTGATACGCCCGGCCGATCCTGGCCGCCTCCTCGCTGTGCCCGGCGACGACGCGCACGCCCTGGTCGATCTTCGTCTTGATGTTGTCCGGCGTGCCGATTTCGAGAAAGGCGAGGCCGTTCTTCTTGCACGCCGCCAGCACGCGCTCGCGCGCCTCGGCCATCTCCGGCGGGTACTTGTCGCGCGGCATCTCCTGGTAACCGAGCGCCAGGGACAGATCGCCCGGCCCCAATTCGGCAAAGCCAAGTCCGGGCGTCGCCAAAATCTCCTCGTAATGGGCGATGCCCTCCGGGCTTTCGAGCTTCACCCCGAGCAGCAATTCGCCCTTCGGGTTCAGCGGCCACGGGTCGGCCAGCTCCCTGTATTCGGCCTCCGAGACGCCCCAGATCGCCGCCGCCGTCGCTTCCGAACCGCGGCCCCGCGTGCCGACCCCGAGCCCGCTTTTCGCTCGCCCTGCCGCGCCCTTCATGCGCTCCAGCGGCGTCGGCAGGCTCGGGTCTACGCCTTCGAGATGATGCGGATAGCGGCAGCTTTCGACAAAGGCCCGCGCCGCGCCGGCGGTCTCCGCCTGGCACAGCAGCACGCCATGCGCGCCGCGTCCCAGGATTTGCCGGAACTGCCAGGCGTTGTAGCGGACGTGGTCTTCGTTGATGCCGTTCACCGGCGCCTCGACGATCACCGTCGGCGCGCGATGCCCTGAGCGCGTCGGCCCGCCATCGACCAGGCCCTTGAGATAGTCGGCAAGGCCCGTCATGTCGAACGCGCCATGCTCCATGCCGACATTAATATAATCTGCCCAAGTCTCTGAATCTGCTATACCTTGTGCTTGCGTCAGTATATGGCCGGTATGGGCGCCGGCATAGTAGATCGCCTGGCCCTGGGCTAGCAGCTCGATCGCCCGGTTGATGCGCCTTGCCATGGTGACCCCCTCGATGATCGAGGCGATCTTAGGTCTTTGGCCGCGGGTTCGACAAATGCGGCGCATCGAGCCCGACCCCGACGAGATGGCCGAACAGCTCGCCGATCTTCTTGTGGTCTGTCTCCGGCAGCGGCGGCTTCAAGAGCGAGTCGATGTTGGTCTGGAGGTGCGCCGCCTTGCCGGTGCCGAACAGCACGACATCGACCCCCGGCTCGTGCCGCACATAGCGATAGCACGCGTCGACGACGCTGCTCGCGCCGCCTTCGTGCACCAGGAAACCGAGCGGGTCGTCGCTCTCCGCCAGCGCCGCGGCGACCTCGCCCCGCTCGACCAGCTGGCGCAGTTCGGCTTGTAGCCGGCCCGGCTGCGAGAAGATGTTGCGCACCGCGAACATCAACAGCGTGCCGACTTTGTGCTGGCGCGTCATTGGAAAGACGCGCCCGCGCGCATTCTGGTGCATCATCGAAAACCCCACCATGCACACATCCCACACGCCGTCCTGCGCCGCCTGGTGCAGCGTTTCGTGGGTGAGATCGTGCGGCGCGGTCTCGGTGAGGCCGAGAAAGCGGAATTTGCCCTTGTCGCGCTCGCGCAACAGCACCGGGGCCAATTCTTCGAGCGCGTGCCGGTAGTTCGCCGGCGGCACGCCGTGCAGCTGGTAGACGTCGATATAATCGGTGGCGAGCTCGCGCAGCGAGTTGTCGAGCGCGGCGACGATCCCTTCCGGTGTGGCGCGGCCGGTCGACCAGCGGAACGGCGCCTTGGTGCAGATGACGACGCTCTCGCGCGGCACGCTTTTGATCGCCTTGCCGAGCACGTTCTCGGTGCCGTAGGACGCGGCCGTATCGAACAGGTTCACCCCCAGCTCGATCGCCCCGCGCACGATGGCGATCGCCCCCGTCTCGTCGCCGCCGGTGCCGAGCCCCAGCCGGCTGAACCCGCCGCAGCCGAGCCCGGCGACGCCGACCCTCATTTCCGTCCGGCCGAGCGTGGTGTAGTGCATGCGCAAATCCATCCTTTCGGTGCGCAAAGAGCTTACAATGCGCGATACCTTATTTCGATGAAACCGAAGCGCAACGGCGTTTCGACGAATTGCTCGAACGGGCGCTTGATGGCGAGCTTATCGTCATTACCAGCAGTGGCGTTCCGATTGTCGAGGTGAGACCGGTGGTCGGCTTCGTCGACTGGGACGAAGATACAATCTGACCGTCGTTTAGAGCATTGGCGTCAGCCGCGCCGATGCGCCATGCTTGCCCGTAACAAAGCGGGGAGGGCGGCCATGCGGCTCAACGACGTCGTCAACATCGAGGATCTGCACCAGCAGGCGAAGCGGCGTCTGCCGAAGATCGCCTTCGATTTCATCGAGGGCGGGCTCGAGGACGAGCGCGGCCTTGAAACCAATACCAACGCCTTCCACAAGCATCGCCTGTTGCCGCGCTACCTGGTCGATGTCTCGAAGCGCGATCAGACCCGCACGATCTTTGGCCAGACCTTCAATTCGCCCTTCGGCATCTCGCCGACCGGCGGCGCCGGCCTCTTCCGCTACCACGCCGACCTGATGCTCGCCGAGGCGGCGCGCGACGCCAACATCCCCTACATCATGTCGGGCGCGAGCAACGACTCGATCGAGGCGGCCGCCAAGATCGCGCCGCAAAACCATTGGTACCAGCTTTATGCGGCACGCGATCCGGCGATCAACGCCGACATGATCCGCCGCGCCGCCGACCAGGGACTCGGCGCTTTGGTGCTGACCGTCGATACGCCCGCCGGTTCCAAGCGCGAGCGCAACATCAGGAACGGCTTTGGCAACATCCGCGGCGGCCTGTTGCAGGCGCTCTCCCTCAAGCCGTCGATCCTCGTCGAGGCCTTGGAGCATCCCGGCTGGATCGCCGAGTATTTCCGGCGCGGCGGCGGCACGCCGATGCTCGGCAACTGGCAGCCTTATGCGCCTTCCGGCGCCGACGCCGAAGGCGTCTACAAATTCGCTTCGTCCGTGCGCCCGTTCAACGCGCAGACCTGGAAAGACGTCGAGCAGTACAGGAAGCTCTTCCCCAAGGCGCTGGTCATCAAGGGCATCATGAGCCCCGAC
The DNA here is from genome assembly GCA_963712835.1 of uncultured Alphaproteobacteria bacterium. Taxonomy (GTDB): domain Bacteria; phylum Pseudomonadota; class Alphaproteobacteria; order ATCC43930; family CGMCC-115725; genus DATARH01. The sequence continues at coordinate 10,851 of CAVQJJ010000013.1, forward strand.
GATGCGCTGCGCGCGATCGATGTCGGCTGCGACGGCATCCTCGTGTCGAACCATGGCGGCCGCCAGCTCGACCAGGCGCCGGGCTCGCTCGATGTGCTGCCGGCGATCCGCGCGGCGGTCGGCGACAAGCTCACCCTGCTTTTGGACAGCGGCGTCCGGCGCGGCGCCGACATCCTGATCGCGCTCGCGCTCGGCGCCGATTTCTGCTTCTTCGGTCGCCCGACGCTTTACGGCGCGGCGGCTTTCGGCCTGCCTGGGGTCAAGAAGGCGATCGACATTTTCGTCAATGAGATAGACCTCGTGATGGGCCAGATCGGCTGCCCGAGCCTCGCCGATCTCGGCCCCGATTTCCTGTGGCAGGACGAGCGTGGCAGAAACCGCTGACCGGGACGGAACTGATCTAAATCGAACGTGACCGCGAAAGCTCGCTTTCGAGCGACGATAAGCGCGCCTCGATCTTCTTGAGACAGCTGCCCAATGCCCCTGCGCATACGCCGATCGCGACCATAATACCGTCCTCGCCGGCGACGATCGGATTGAACGCATGACCATGCATCAGCCCGACCTGTATCAATGCGAACTGCGCTAGTCCGATTAGAAAAAATGCCCCACCGACAAATCGCATCAGCCAGGCGCTGTTTTTCCCCTCGGTGCCAAAAAACTTCATCCTTGCTACTCCGGTCTACTATGACACCGGTTCTATTATGGCCCTCATAAACGCATTCCTAACGTCTTGAGCGAAGGAGACCCCTATGATCGCGATCTGGGTGAAGGTGAAAGTGAAGCCGGAGCGGCGCGGGGATTTTCTCAAGGCGATCGAGGTCGACGCCTTGGGCTCCGAGCGCAACGAGCCGGGCTGCGCGCGCTTCAACGTATTGCAGGATCAGCAAGACCCCAACACCTACTATTTCTATGAGGTCTACAAGGACGAGGCGGCGCTCGAGGCGCATCGCGCCGCGCCGCATTACGCGGTCTGGCGCGCCGCCGCCGACACGCTCGACGGCCCGGCCCAGGCGACGCGCTGCGCCACTGTATTCCCCGCAGCCAACGACTACTGGTTCAAAGGCTAGTTCCGCGCTCCTATCGCTCCCCGGCGCAGGCCGGGGACACTTTTCAGTCGCCAGTTGGCAGCGAAAAGTAAGTCCCTCCCCGGACTTGATCCGGGGATTCCGCCGGGAAGCGGGGTGATTGCTCGGCCGTAAAAAAATTGGCGGGTGCCACTTGCGCTCGCTCATCTATGGAACATATAGTGAACATACCGGAATTGTCGACCGGCGGGGTGCAAAACTTTGGGTACGGCGGCGGCGGATAGGGCGATAACAAGACGGGTCCGCCTGTTATTTTCGGCGATAACAGGCGGATATCAGGCGGTGGACCGCCTGATAATGTTGGTGCCGGTTGGGTTTGGCGAACGGCGCGGGGCGGGCTACGCTGTCGCGATAGCGATCGTGGAGACATGACAAATGGCAAAGGCCTATTGGATAGCGACCTATAAATCGATCTCGAACCCCGACGCGCTGGCCGCTTACGCGAAACTCGCCGGCCCGGCGATCCAGGCCGGCGGCGGCAGGTTTCTGGCGCGTGGCGTCGCGGCGAAGTGTTACGAATCGGGCGTTCTGCAACGTACCGTGCTCATCGAGTTCGATAGCGTCGCCGCTGCCGAAGCCGCGCATGACAGCCCCGGCTACCAGGAGGCACTGCGCGCGCTCGGCAACGGCGCCGATCGCGACATGCGCATCGTCGAGGGCGTGTAACCTTTTTCTCGTCGCCCCCGCGTAGGCGGGGGTCCAGGGGCACGCGCCCAAACGGCTGCCCTGGATTCCCGCTCTCGCGGGAAAGACGATTGAACTGACTTAGGAGAAACCACCATGCCCCGTCTCGGTTTTGGCGCCTTTCTCGCCCCGCATCATCCGGTGGGCGAGCATCCGATGCTGCAGTTCCGCCGCGATCTCGATCTCGTCGAGCATCTCGACAAGCTCGGCTACGACGAGTTCTGGTGCGGCGAGCATCATTCCTCGGGCTGGGAGATGATCGGCTCGCCCGAGATGTTCCTCGCCGCCGCCGGCGAGCGCTCGAAGCGCATCAAGCTCGCCACCGGTGTCGTCTCGCTGCCCTATCACCACCCGTTCAATGTCGCCCAGCGCATGGTGCAGCTCGACCACATGACCGGCGGACGGGCGATTTTCGGCTCGGGGCCGGGTGCGCTCGCTTCGGACGCGCATACGCTGGCGATCGACCCGATGACCCAGCGCGACCGCCAGGACGAGGCGATCGGTGTCATCCGCCGCCTCTTCAACGGCGAGCGCGTCACCCACAAGAGCGACTGGTTCACGCTGCAGGACGCGGCGCTGCAACTCCTGCCGCTGCAGGAGGAAATGCCATTTGCGGTCGCCTCGCAGATCAGCCCGTCGGGCATGACCTTGGCCGGCAAGCACGGCTGCGGCGTGATCTCGATCGGCTCGCTCGCCGAGGAAGGCCTCAACGCCTTGCCGACGCAATGGGGCTTCGCCGAGGCCGCGGCCAAGAAGCACGGGCAGACCGTGAGCCGCAAGGAGTGGCGCGTGCTGCTGAGCTGGCACATTGCCGAGACCCGCGAGAAGGCGGTCGAAGAGGCGCGCAAGGGGCTCATGCGCCACCACAACGAATACATCGTCGGCACCTTGCAGCGGCCCGGCGCCAATCCCTTCACCGACCCCGACGAGGCGATCGAGAAGACCGCCTTCGGCCCCGGCGCCGCGGCGACGATCGGCACGCCCGACGACCTTGTCGCGCGGCTCAAGGACGTGCTCGCGATGAGCGGCGGGTTCGGCACCGTGGTTGGCTTCGTGCACGACTGGGCCAACCCGGAAAACACCTTCCGCAGCTGGGACATGGTCGCGCGCTACGTGGTGCCCGAGATCAACGGCTACATCGCCAAGCTGCGCGAGTCGCGAGATTTCGTCGCCACCAATCGCGGCGTCTTCGACCGCGCCAAGGAAGCAATCATGGCCAAGGTCATGGAGAACGAAGCCGCGGTCGCCGCGCTCGCCAAGACCAAGGGCTCGCGCCTCGGCGACGTCGCCTCGGGCAGCAACGCGATCGACTTCAGCAAGGTCGAGACCCGCGACGCCGCGAAGTGACCCCAGGGTCATCCCGGCGGAAGCCGGGATCCAGGTGTGATCGAGCGCCCGCCTAGCCTGCTCAAAGGCTGTGCGCGCTGATCATGACCGAGGCCGGCATGTCGTTGCCGACGATGAACGGCCGCAGCACGTGCGACTGGAAGCGCCACTGCCGGCCGTCGGCGAGCACGCAGTGCGCTTCGAAATCGGCGATCATCGCCGGCGGCCGGGCGCCCTGGAACGGCGAGCGGCCGTGGGCGCGGTAAAGCGTCATCAGCCCGGTCGCGCGAGCCTCTGTATTGCTGTCGGCATCGACCCGCAGATTGGAAAGCACGTGGCGGGTCATGACGGCGCTGTGATGGCGGCGCGCGTAAAACGCCCCGATCTTGTCTCTGCCCTCGAAACGGTTGTTGCCGATCGCATAGACCGCGTCCGGCAGATAGAAATCGGGCGCCTCGCGGCCGCCATTCTCGTCGACCTCGGCCCAATATTCGGCCATCAATCGACTGAGCGCGCACTACAATGCCGCATCGTTGTCGACCATTTGCGTCCCTCCCTGTACCAACCGCCGGGTTTCCGGTCGGCGCCTTTAAACCGGACTTCATCCCAGTGGCGCGGCGCGATGTTGCCGCCCCGAGCCGAGGGAACCTACGTCCGAGCGACCGGGCCGCGCATATCAGGAACACTGGCCGCTTTTTCCGGCCAGTCTTTCGACCATGGAGTCAGGGGCTTTTCCAATACCGCGCCGTCCAGGCGGATTTCGTCGACATGCTCGTTGAAGAAGCACAGATAGTTCTTGATCTTCGGGCATTCCGGAATGGGGTCGGGGTAGCCCCAAACGATATCCGGAAACGCCCGCTCGCCGACCTGGACCGACCAGTAGCGCGCTTTCCCTTTGTAGGGGCAGGCGGTGCCCTTGTCGCTCGGCACGAGAAGGTCCATGCGAACGTCCTCGGGGGGGATGTAGTACCGCGTCGGCAGCCGGGTTTCGTAGAGGAAGCGGGCCCTGGTCGTGTCCGCGACGATCTCTCCGCCGATGATCACCTGTACCCGCCGCGATGAATTCACGACATCGACCCGCTTATACGGGTCGCGGGCGTGGACGAAGATTTCGTCGTCCTCTTCGTACCAGTGGTCGACACGATCCCAATAGAAGGCGACATAGTCTTTGATCGCGGCGACCTCGGCGAAAGGCTCCGGATAGCCCCACACGGCGTTCTCCGATGCCCGGTCGCCTGCCGCGATCGTCCAATAGGATGCCGTCCCCTTGTAGGGGCAATAACTGTGATGCTCCGTCGCGCGCAACAGATCGAACCGCACATCGGCGCGCGGGAAGTAATAGATCGGCAGGTGACGGGTCTCGAACAGCAGGTGGGCCTTGGTGCTGTCGGCGATGGTCTCGCCGCCGAAGACGATGCGCACCCGCCGCGGCGACGGCTCGAAGGTGATCCGGTAATCGGGGTTGGTCGCAAATCCGGGGGCTGGAGCTTCTGACATCACGCTCCTCCGCTTTTACCGCCGATCATCATAACGCCGGGCTGCGCCCAGCGCGAGGCTGCTAGGCGCGGCGCACTTCCGCGTTGTCCGGTCACGAGAAAATGCGCAATGTTCCCATGCGCTTGGGATTCTGCGCCTAAAAGGCCGCGCTTGGGGACAAAGACGCCATGAGACTGGACGACGCGATCAATATCGAAGACCTGCATCAGATGGCGAAGCGCCGTCTGCCCAAGGTCGCCTTCGACTTCATCGAGGGCGGGCTGGAGGACGAACGCGGGCTCGACCGCAACACCGAGGCCTTCAGGCAGCATCACCTGCTGCCGCGCTACCTTGTTGACGTCTCGAAGCGCGACCAGTCGACGACGATCTTTGGGCAGAAATTCAACAGCCCGTTCGGCATTTCGCCGACCGGCAGCGCCGGCCTGTTTCGCCGCGGCGCCGACATGATGCTGGCCGAGGCGGCGCGCGAGAACAACATCGTCTACATCCAATCGGGCGCCTCGAACGAGACGATCGAGGACGCCGCCCGCATCGCGCCGAAAAACTCGTGGTACCAGCTCTATTCCTCGCGTGACGCCAAGGTCACCGAGGACCTCATCCGCCGCACCGCCGATGCCGGGCTCTCGACGCTGGTGCTGACCGTCGATGTGCCGGTTCATTCGAAGCGCGAGCGCAACACCCGCAACGGCTATGCCAGCATCCGCGGCAACTGGCTGCGGGCGGCGCTGAGCCTCAAGCCGGCGCTGCTCGCCGAGGCGCTGCAGCACCCCGGTTGGATCTGGGAATACATCTCGAATGGCGGCACGCCGCCGCTCGGCAATTGGCTGCCCTATCTGCCGCCCGGCGCCTCCGCTGAGGACACGGTCAAGTTCAACCGCTCGATGGTGCCGGCGCACGCGCAGACCTGGAAAGACCTCGAGCGTTACCGCAAGCTCTTCCCCGGCAATCTCGTGGTCAAAGGCATCATGAGCCCCGCCGACGCGATCCGCTGCGCCGAGGCCGGCTGCAACGGCATCATCGTGTCGAACCACGGTGCGCGTCAGCTCGACCAGGCGCCGGCCTCGCTCGACGTGCTGCCGGCCGTCAAGCGCGCGGTCGGCGATCGCATGACGGTGATGCTCGACAGTGGTGTGCGGCGCGGCGCCGACATCCTGATCGCGCTCTGCCTCGGCGCCGATTTTTGCTTCTTCGGCCGCCCGACCCTCTACGGCGCGGTCGCCGGCGGGCTCGACGGGGTCAAGAAGGCGGTCGATATTTTCCGCGGCGAAATCGACCTCGTCATGGGCCAGATCGGCGCGCCAAACCTCGACGTGCTCGGCCCCGATTTCCTCTGGCAGGAAGACTGGCAGCGGAACCAGTAACAGGATCGCGGCCGTTTCGGCCGCTGCGGGCGGGACGCCCGCGCTCCCTCAAGCCATCGCTGGGCGCATCCCGCCTCTGACGCCTTGGCGCAGCAACAGGAAGCCGATCAACGTCAGGTTCGCGACGTTGAATGCGACGCCGACCGCGAAGGCGGGCGCGTAGTGCCCGTAATGGTCGAACAGCGCGCCGGCGAACCAACTGCCGAACGCCATTCCGCCCATGCTGGTGAACAGCACCATCGGCACCCGCCACGATGCCTCCGTCGACGGGAACAGCTCGCGCACGATCAGCACATAGGCCGGCACGATCCCGCTGAAGCCGAGCCCATAAGCAGCCGATACGGCGAACAATCCGGCCTCGCTCTGGGTGATCAGGAAGGCACTGATCGCCAACGCCTGGCAGGCCGAGCCGAGGATCAGCGTCACCAGCCCGCCGACCCGGTCCGCCAGCCAGCCCCAGAACTGCCGGCTGATAAACGCACAGGCCTGCAACACCGACAGCATCAACGCGCTCGACGCCGCCGGCACGCCGACATCGGTGCAGAAGGCGACGAGATGGCTCTGCGGCAGGGCCATCGGCACGCAGCAGCAAAACCCGGCGAGACACAGCACGCCGAGCACCACATTCGCCGGCAGCCCCAGGGCCGTGCCGCGTACCGGGCTGACGCCCGTGCTCGCCGTGGCGAGCGAATGCCTGGGCGCGGGCTGCAGGAAGAAAAACGCGATCGGCGGGATGAGCGTGACGGTCACCACGCCATAGCCGATCATCGTCGCCTGCCAGCCGTAGCGCGCCATCGCCATCTCGAAGAGGCTCGGCCAGATCATGCCGGCGATATATTGGCCCGAGGCGATGAGGGCGAGCGCGGCGCCGCGCCGACGCTCGAACCAGCGGCTGACATAGATGAGGAGCGGCGGGAACATCGCGCCATTGCCGAGCAGGCCCATAAACAGCCCATGGCCGATATACAAGGCCCATACCGTGCCATAGGCCGACACCGCGAGACCTAGCGCGATCATGACGGAGCCGAACATCACCGTGCGGCGGATCCCGATCCGGTCGGCGAGCCAGCCCATCAAGATGCCGCCGAGGCCGGTGCCGACCCAGGTAAGAGCGGCGGCGAGCGAGGTCAGCTCGCGAATAGTGCCGAGCCCCGCGGTAATCGGCTTCAGCCCGACGACGATCAGCAGCGGCGAGCCGTAGGAGACCGAAAGGATCGCGATCGCGGTGCAGGCGATGATCCACCCGCCGCGGCCGTCGGTCGTCGCGTCGTGTGCACTCACGGCCGTCATCCCGCCCGCATCGGGCATCGCCCGGCTCTCCTCCCGTCGGTCGTCCTCTGCCCTAATTTTGGGCAAGCGCCGTTGATAGCGCCGAATTCGCGGCGCCGGCAACCGACGATCGGACAGTGCTCCTTCCTAATAGTGTCAATTGCAGTTGAAGCACGGCTCTGCGGCGCTACGATCCCTGGGCAAGATCAAGGCGGGAGGAAAAACGATGGGCAAGCGCATTGTCGTGGTGGGGGCGGGGGCAGTCGGCAGCTATACCGGTGCGCACATGGCCAAGGCCGGAGAAGACGTCACCTTCGTCGATTTCTGGCCGGAGAATGTCGAGGCGATCAACCGCGACGGCATTCGCGTGACCCATCATCAGGGGCCGCAGCCGTTCTCGGTCAAGGCGCGCGCGCTGCACCTCACGGAGGCGCAGAATCTCGCCAAGGAGGCGCCGGTCGACATCGCCTTTGTCTGCGTCAAGTCTTACGACACCGAGTGGGCGACGCGGCTCATCAAGCAGTATCTGTCGCCGGGCGGATACATCGTCTCGCTGCAGAACTGCATGAATGAGGAGACGATTGCCTCGGTCGTCGGCTGGGGCAAGGTGATGGGCTGTATCGCCAGCCATATCTCGGTCGCGCTGCACGCGCCGGGACAGGTGCATCGCGGCGGTCTGATCGGCGGCACGCGGCACATCGTGTATCGCACTGGCGAGCCGAACGGCCGCATCACCGAGCGCGCGCACGAGGTCTGCCGACTGGTCTCGACCGCGGACAGCGCCAAGGTCACCGACAATCTCTGGGGCGAGCGCTGGACCAAGCTGGTGCAGAACACGATGGCGAATGGCGTCTCCGCCTGCACCGGGCTATCGGGCGCGCAATGCGCCGATAACGAGGCGATCCGCCATTTCCAGGCTCGGCTCGGCAGCGAGGCGATCCGCATCGGGCAGGCGCGCGGCTACAAGCTCGAGGAAATCGACCATCAGGAACCGGAAACCGTCGCCCGCGCCGGCGAGGGCGACCCCGCTGCGCTGGCTAAATACGACGAGCACAAGCGCACCGCGCCGCGCGGCGCCTCCGATCAACGCCCGTCGATGGGCCAGGACATGGCCAAAGGCCGCCGCACCGAGATCGAGTTCCTCAACGGCTTTGTGGTGCGCGAGGGTGAGCAGGTCGGTATCCGCGCCGCCGCCAACGAGCGTCTCGTAGACATCGTCAAGAAGGTCGAGCGCGGCGAGCTCAAGCAGGATCCACGGCACATCAGCGAGCTGCGGCTGAATTGAGCTTCGTTTCTCGTGGGGCACGAGGCCGGCGTCGCAGCCGCACGTGGGCGGTGGCGCTGACAGCAATCTTGTCGCTGGCGTGCGGCGTGGCCGCCGAGCGCCGCGTCGCCAGCGACGTCAAAATGCTACCGCCGCTGGCGGGGATCGGCGCCGCCGACCCGCGCATCCGGGTCGACCCCGAGCAGGGTCCGTGGCGCGCGGTGGGGAAGCTCCAGGCCGCCGCGCTGAACCTCCGCGTGCTATGCACCGCGACGCTCATCGGGCCGGCGACCGTGCTGACCGCGGCGCACTGCCTCTACAACCCGCGTACCCGGTATGCTTTTGTACCGGGGTCGCTGCACTTCCTGATCGGCTATGCCGGCGGCCGTTATGCCGGCCACGCGGTCGGTGTTCGGATTAAAATCGGCGACGGATACGACCCGGAGCGGCCGAGACAGACAATCGGCAGTGACTGGGCGCTGGTTACGCTCGACGAGCCACCGGATGCAGCAGATCGCGCGCTTCCTGTGCTGCGCGAACCGCCGGAAACACAAGCTCGGGTGATGCTCGGCGGCTACCAGCAAGACCATCCGCTCATTCTGATGGCCGATACACATTGCCGGATCGAAGGCCGAGTCGCCGATGCGAGCGGCCGGACATTGTTACGGCACAATTGCGCCGGAACGCATGGCGTCAGCGGCGCACCGCTGCTGATCGAAAGCGACGGCCGCTGGGCGGTCGCAGCGATCGATGTCGCTGCCGAGACCGGTGCCGAGGGCGGCCTCGCGGTGATGCCGGGCGCGGCAGCGAACGGGTTCTGATCGGCCGGGGCTTGTGTTCTTCCTGCTAAGCCTTCACCTGCTTCTCGATCTGCGCCGAGAGGCGGGCATAGACCCGGCGGGCGTTGCCTTCGAAGATCTTCGCCTTATCGGCCGCCGAGAGGGGCAGCGCGTCGATATAGCGCTTGGTGTCGTCGTAGTGGTGGCCGGTCTCGGGGTCGACGCCGCGCACCGCGCCGATCATCTCCGAGGCGAAGAGGATGTTGTCGACCGGGATCACCTTGGCCAGCAGCTCCTGGCCGGGGAGGTGGTAGACGCAGGTGTCGAAAAAGACGTTCTTCAGCATGATCTCGCTGAGGAGGCCGAGCTTCGCATCCTGCGCGAGGCCGCGGTAGCGGCCCCAGTGGTACGGCACCCCGCCGCCGCCATGCGGGATAATGAACTTGATCGTCGGAAAATCCTTGAACACCGACGAGACCATCAGTTGGTTGAACCCGGCTGTGTCGCCGTTCAGATAATGCGAGCCGGTCGTGTGGTGGGTCGGCGTGCACGAGGCGCTGACATGGATCATCGCCGGGATGTCGTACTCGACCATCTTTTCGTAGACCGGGTACCAGTAGCGGTCGCCGAGCGGCGGGTCCTGCCAATGCCCACCCGACGGGTCGGGGTTCAGATTGATCCCGACCATGCCGTATTCGTTGACGCAGCGGTCGAGCTCGGCGAGGCAGTTCTTCGGGCTCACCCGCGCGCTTTGCGGCAGCATCGCGACGCCGATGAAGTTCTTCGGGAACAGCGTGCAGACGCGGTGGATCAGCTCGTTGCACGCGGCGGCCCAAGCTTCGCTGGTCGCGGCGTCACCGAGGTGATGGCCCATCCCGGCGGCGCGCGGCGAGAAGATCGTCAGGTCGGTCCCGCGCTCACGCTGCAGCTTCAACTGGCCGCCGGTGATTGTCTCACGGATTTCGTCGTCCATGATTGCCGGGCGCGGCGGCGGCGCCTTACCCGCCGCATGCGCCTCGACCTGCTGCGTGCGCCACGCTTCGTGCTGCTTGGGGGAGGTCGTGTAGTGACCGTGGCAGTCAATGATCATGACGCGGTGTCTCCTCCCGGGTTCGCCTGGGCGGGAGAAGAGCACCGCGCTCGGCGCGGCGTCAATCAGTGCCCACGGCCACGCTCATGGCACCGCCGTTACTCGGCCAACGTCTCGTTCAGCCCCACCGACTTTGCGACCTTCGCGCGCCGTCGCCGCACCCAGCTGGGGCTGAACTTGCTGGGTACATCCTCCTGTTGCAGCCGGAGCCGAACCCGCAGCAGGTCCCGCCAACTGAGATAGCCCACGAGCGTCGGGTCGTCGCCGGCGATGACCGCGAGGTGCGCGACATTGAGCCGGGTCATGCGTTCGATGACGCCTTCGAGATACTCGTCCGGATGGGCAATCGGGACGCTGGTGCCCTTGAGCAGTTCGCCCAGCATCATTCGCCGATGCCGGCCGGCACGCCGCCATGCGATCACCGCAGGCGGGTCGACGATGCCCACCACCCGGCGTGCCACGTCGACCACCGGAAAGCTTGGATGCTTGGTGGTCGGATCGGTCAGGAAGTTGACCGTCTGATGCAGCGTCATCGTATCGGGCAGCGTCACGACATCGGTTGTCATCACGTCGCGCACGCGGGCGAGCGCAAAGGCGTCGATGCGGTACTCGCGCACCAGATGGTGGCCGCGCCGGGCAATCTTTTCGGTGAGGATCGACCGCTTGAGCAGCAGCACCGTCAGCAGATGCGCCGTGACGCAGGCGGTGATGAGCGGCAACAGCACATGCGTGTTGCCCGTCAGTTCGACGGCGAAGAAGGTCGCGGTCAGCGGCGAGCGCATGGTCCCGCCCATGATCGCCGCCATCGCCAGGAGCGCCCAGAAGCCGGGGCTCGCGGCGGGAAGCACGGCGGCGAGCACGCTGCCCAATCCGCCGCCCATGATCAGCAACGGCGCTAGAACGCCGCCGGAGGTTCCGGAGCCGAGCGCCACCGCCCAGATGATGCCCTTGACCACCATCAGCATCAGGCCGGATGCCGGGATCATGTGGCCCTGCATCATCAGTGCGATCTCGGGATAGCCGACACCGAGTGCGCGCGGATCGATCAGGCCGCCGATGCCGACCACCACGCCGCCTAGCACCGGCCACCACATCCAATGGATCGGCAGCTTCGTGAACAGGTCCTCGCAGGCATAGACCATTTGCGTCAGCAGGCCCGACAGCAGCCCCGCGAGAAGACCGACGAGAACCCAGCAGCCCAGCGCCGTAAGCGTTATGTCCATCCCGCCCGAGAACGGGAATAGCGGTAGCGGCATGTGCAGCCACGCGCGCTCGGCGGCGGCGGTGATCGAGGCCACCGCCACCGGCACGAAGCTGCGCGGCGACCATTCGAACAGCAAAAGCTCGACCGCCAGCATGATCGCCGCGATCGGCGTGCCGAATACGGTGGTCATGCCCGCCGCCGCGCCGGCGACGAGCAGCGTCTTCCTTTCGGCGTCGCTGACCGGCAGCACCTGACCGATCAGTGAGCCGACCGCACCGCCGGTCATGATGATCGGCCCCTCGGCGCCGAACGGTCCGCCGCTGCCGATCGCGATGGCCGAGGATAGCGGCTTCAGGATCGCGACTTTGACATCAAGGCGGCTGCGCCCGAGGAGGATCGCCTCGATTGCTTCGGGGATTCCGTGTCCGCGAATTTTCTCGCTGCCGTAGCGCGCCATCACGCCGACGATCAGCGCGCCAACCACTGGCACCAGCGCGGCGGCCAGCCCCAGCGGGGAGTGGGCGAGGTTGGGAACGTCGAGGCTGAAACGTCCGAAATAAGCGAGGTTGGTGAACAGGCGGATCATGTTCAGCAAGACAACGCCGCAGATCACGCCTGCCGTGCCGACGACCACCGCGATAAAGCTTATCAGTACTACCCGCGGCCCGGTGGTGAAATCGCCGAGCTTCTTCAAGCCCTCAGTCACGATGCTGAGCGGCTGAAGGCCCGATTCTTCTTTTGCGCTTTCCGCCATAAAATCCTTCCCGACTGTTGCGCTGCAACATGGGGGTGCCGGAATCTGAAGCGCTATCGTCTATCGGAGGGTCGGGCTGCGCAAAACAGCAGATCACCCCTTCCTAATGCGCATAACTGTTGCTACGCTCGTATGTATGCCGTTGAGAAACGGCATACGCTGGGCAAGCGTGAAGCCGGCCCGGCGCCTGAACAGGGATGCTTCACGTGCCGATGCCCCGCCGCCGGGACTACCGGACCGGCGGGGCTTTCTTTTTTTGGAGCGAGGCGCCGCGCGCCGGGGGTTATTGATCGCTCCTCGGGTCGCGGGTCGCGGGTCCGGGATAGCCGCCGTGGAGGTCGTTCTCGTAGTAATCCTCGCCCACGCCGTCATCCGAGCAGGCCGTCAAAACAACGCCCAGTGATAGCCATGTGAGCATGAGGGCGAGCGCGATCAAAGCCTTCATGTTTGTCTCCCCCAGCGGGTTCCTAAGATTCAACCAAGGTGCAGCGCCGCTCTTCAGGCGGCGGGTAAGGTCGAGCGGTCAGGCCGTTAGGCGCCGGCACGAAGACCGAAACGAGCGGCAGCGGTAACCAGTCCTCTTCGCCATTCTTCGTCGTAGCATGGCCCGCCATCCCTGTCGCGGCACTGCTTGCCACCAGTTGCGGGGCGGCTCACTTTGCCGCAGCTTTGGGCGACGGCGATCAGGGCGGGAGGGACGATGCGACTGGGGATACATTTGCCACAGATCGGGCGTAAAGCTTCGCCGGACGGTATCAGACGCGCCGCGGTGCAGGCCGAGGAGCTGGGCTTCGCCGATGTCTGGACCAGCGAGCACATCATCACGCCGGCCGGCGCGATGTACCCGCCGTCGCCGATTTTCTACGACCCGGTCTTGGCCCTCACTTGGGCCGCCGCGTTTACGACGCGGGTGAGGCTTGGCACCAGCGTGCTGGTGCTGCCGATGCGCCATCCGCTGCCCCTCGCCAAGGAGTTGGCGACGTTGCAGAACCTGTCAGCGGGACGGCTCATCCTCGGCGCCGGGGTCGGCTGGCTGGAGGCCGAGTTCGCCGCGCTCGGCGTACCGTTCAACGAGCGCGGCCGGCGCACCGACGAAGGCATCGCGATGATGAAAGCGGTGTGGAGCGACGATCCGGTGAGCTTCGAATCACGCTGGATCCCGGCGGTGATCGACAACATGCGGATGATGCCGAAACCGCAAAAGCCGATCCCGATCTGGGTCGGCGGCACCTCGGACGCGGCGCTGAAACGCGCGACGCAGCACGACGGCTGGCACGGCTCGCGCGCCACGCCGGAGCAGGCCGAGCCGCTGGTCGCCCGCCTGCGCGCCGCGCGGCCGGATCCGGAATTCGCCATCTCGCTGCGCGCCGCCTGGGACGGCAAGGATGAAGGGGCGCTAAAGCAACGGCTTCAGGGCTTCGCCGCGGTAGGCGTCGGCCATGTGATGGTCGAGCCGTTCGACCGCGAGATCGGCGATTGGCTCAACTCGGTCGAGCGTATCGCCAAGGCCGGCGCGGAGTTTCTCGAATGAGCCTCAAGCTGGCGATGACGCTCAAATTCTCGCCGAACGAGGGCGGGATCGGCATGGACCTCGTGTGGGAAGCGGAAAAGCTTGGCTTCGACGCGGTCTGGGCCGGCGAGGCCTACGGCACCGACGCGGTGACGCCAATTACCTGGGTGCTTGCGCGCACTAGCCGGATCAAGGCGGGCACCGGCATCATGCAGATGCCGGCGCGCACGCCGGCCTGCGCGGCGATGACCGCGCTGTCGCTGCAGGCGCTTTCCGGCAACCGTTTCCTGTGTGGCATCGGGCCCTCCGGGCCGCAAGTGGTCGAGGGCTGGCATGGCGTGCCGTTCGGCCGGCCGCAGGCCCGCACCCGCGAATATGTCTCGGTCATCCGTCAGATACTGGAGCGCAAGGCGCCGCTCGAGCATCACGGCGAGCATTACGACATCCCCTATACCGGGCCGGGTTCGACCGGGCTCGGCAAGCCGCTTAGAAGCATCGGGCAGGGCGATCCGAGCCTCAAAATCTATACCGCGCCGGTCTCGCCGGCCGGGTTGCGCACGGCGGGCGAGGTCGCCGACGGCGCGTTGCCCTATTTCATGTCGCCGGAAAAGGCGGGCGCGATCGTTCGCCCGATCCTCGAAGGCCGCGCCAAGGCAGGCAAGCCGCAGAATTTTTTCGATTTCGACCTGGCGCCCTACGTGCGGGTCGCGATCGGCGACGATGTTGCCGCGTGCCGCGACAAGCTCCGCCCGCAGCTCGCGCTCTATATCGGCGGCATGGGGGCGCGCGGCCGCAATTTCTATAACGATTTGTGCAAGCGTCTCGGCTACGAGGCGGCGGCGGAGGCGATCCAGGAGCATTTCCTCTCCGGCAGGCGCAACGAAGCCGCGGCCGCGGTGCCCGACGCCCTGATCGACGAGATTTCGCTGGTCGGCCCGCCCGCGCGCATCAAGGACCGGCTGCAAGCCTGGCAGGAACTGGCCGAGGACAGCTGGGTTGGCTCGCTGGTGCTCTCCGGCGCCGACGCCGCGGCGATGCGCGTCGTGGCCGAGGCGGTGCTGTAGGCATTAAAGGAACGATTATGAGCGATATCGAATGGACCGGCGGCGATTTGCCGACCTTTGTCACCCATCTCGAATGCGGCCTTACCGGCGAGCATTACGAGGCCGACGTTATTCAGGGACTCTCGAAGGCCGGGCGGCCGCTTCTCGTGCGCTACGACCTCGCTGGGGTCGCCAAGGCGCTCACCAAAGATATCCTCGCCGACCGGCCGCAGACCTTGTGGCGCTATCGCGAGATGCTGCCCGTCCGCCGGCCGGAGAATGTCGTCTCGCTCGGCGAGGTCGTGACTCCGCTTATCTCGTTGCCGCGTATCGCTTCTAGCATCGCGAAAGGCGGTGAAATCCTCGTCAAGGACGAGGGCCGGCTGCCGACCGGCTCGTTCAAGGCGCGCGGCCTGGTGATGGCGGTGTCGATGGCCAAGGAGCTCGGCATCAAGACCATGGCGATGCCGACCAACGGCAATGCCGGCGCGGCGATGGCCGCCTATTGCGCGCGGGCCGGGATGAAGGCCTATGTCTTCTGTCCGGACGACACGCCGGCGGTCAATGTGCGCGAGATCGCGATGCAGGGCGCCGAGGTGTTTCTCGTCAACGGACTCATCGACGATTGCGGCCGTCTTGTCGCCGAGGGCGAGCGCGAGCTCGGCTGGTTCAATTGCTCGACCTTGCGCGAGCCCTATCGCATCGAGGGCAAGAAGACGATGGGGCTGGAGCTCGCCGAGCAGCTCGGCTGGGACGTGCCCGACGTGATCTTCTATCCCACCGGCGGCGGGACGGGGCTCATCGGCATGTGGAAGGCATTCGCCGAGCTTGAGGAAATGGGCTGGATCGGCAAGAAGCGTCCGCGCATGGTCGCGGTGCAGGCGGCGGGCTGCGCGCCGATGGTCAAGGCCTGGGAGGACGGTGTCGAGCACGCGCCGCGCTGGCAGGACGCGCATACGTTTGCCGCCGGCATCCGGGTGCCGGTCGCGGTCGGTGATTTCCTGATCCTGCGCGCGGTGCGCGAGAGCGGCGGGTTCGCGATCGCGGTCGTCGACGACGCCATCCAAGCGGCTTGGGAGGAGGTCGGAGGCGCCGAGGGCCTGCTGCTGTGCCCGGAGGGAGCGGCGACCTACGCCGCCTACAAACAGGCGCTCGCCGACGGCCGTGTCGGTGCCGGCGAGCGGGTCGTGCTATTCAATTGCGCGAGTGGGCTGAAATATCCCATGCCGCCTGCGGGAAAGCCGCTAAACCTCGGAAATGCCATTGATTGGCAACAGCTTGTAGGCGATTCGACATAGGGCTAATCTGCGCTCGCACGGTCGACAAAAGGGCATGCTATAACGAGCCGGTGAACGCCCGAGCGCGGAGAGGTTGGGAATGGCTGAAGCGGTCTGGAATGGTTCCCTGCGACTGTCACTGGTGTCGTGTACGATCTACCTCTCGCCCGCGATCAGCGAGTCCAAGCGGATCAAGCTCGAGCGGTTGAGCGCGCGAACCGGCAACCCGGTCACTGAGCAATTCGTCGATGCCAAGACCGGCGATGTCGTCGCCGCGGATGCGCTGGTCAAAGGGTACCAATTCGAGGCCTCGCGCTATGTGACGGTGAGCGAGGAAGAAGTCGCCAAGCTCGGCAGCAGCGGTAGCGCCAACATCATCGATCTGGAACGGTTCGTGCCGCGCCAGCAGATCGACCACCTGCACATCGACGACACCTATTACATCCATCCTGACGGCCAGTTGGCGGCCGATACGGTGCACGCGCTGCGCGTGGCGATGCAGCGCAGCGGGCGCGTCGCGCTCGGCCATGTTTGGATCGGCGAGAGCGAGCGGCCGGCGCTGATCGAGCCGCGCCGGGGCGGGCTGATGATGGCGACCCTGCGCACAGCCGACGAGCTGGTGCAGCCGGATTTCGTCGAGCGGGCCGAGAACGACGTCCCCGGCGACATGATCGAGATCGCCGAATCGATCATCTCCCGCCGCTCCGGCGATTTCGACGCGACGCAGCTGCGCGACCGTTTCCAGGACGATTTGCGCGAGTTGGTCGACCAAAAGATCAAGGGGCTGCCTCCGGCGCCTGTGGAAGCGACGCCCGCGGAAGGACGCCGTCGCCGGTTGGTGCCGCGGCCCGACGTGCCGTCGGCTCCCGAGCCGCCGCCGGAGCCGGAGCCGGAACCGGTTGTAGCGGCGCCACCACCACCTCCTCCTGAACCGCCGCCTCCCGAGCCGCCGCCGGAGCCCGAGCCCGTTCTGGCTGCGCCGCCTCCGCCTAAGCCGGAGCCGGAACCGATTGTAGCGGCGCCACCTCCGGTGCCGGAACCGCCGCCGGAGCCGACCGTAACGGTGGTCCGGACGGAGCATGTGCACGAACATGCGGAGCACACGCACGAGGCTGCAGCGCACGAGCCGTCGCCGACCCCGGAGCTGGCGCTTGAGCCGGAACCCGTGCCCGAGCCGCCGCCGGCGGCCGGGCCGCAGGATATCGGTGCCGAAATCCTGCTACACATCATGGGGCTGGGCGATCGGCGCTACGTCGAACCTGGCTGGGCGGGCAATCCCGGCAGCAAGCGGCAGATCGAAGCGCTCAGCATCCGTCCCCGCGACGGTCTCGCCCCAAGTGCTGTTGAATTCCGCGTCTTCGCCCAGGAAGGCCGTGCGACAGCCTGGGTCAGCAACGGCAACTACGCCGGCACGCGCGGCCGCAACCTGCCATTGACCGGCTTTGCAGTGCGGCCCTCGACCGAGCTCGGCGAGCGGCTAGATATCACCTACGAAGGCTCGTTCTTTGAAGGCGGCGTGGTTGGCCCGAAGCACAACGGCGAGCTCTGCGTGTCACCGGTGGCGGACGATCCGCTCGAAGCGGTACGCGTCACGATCCTCGACCAGGGCACGGCGGCCGGCGAATAACCGGCCACCATTGCCGCGGATAAAAAGAAAAATGGCCGGAACCGAGGTTCCGGCCAAGTTTGAACAGGGAGGCTTCACGTCTAGGAGACGTAAGGATCCGAAGACCCTCTTCCCGAGACCAAGTCCCGGAAACTCTTGCGGCTACTGACCGCGAAAATCCGTTGCGGCGACCGCCGCGCACCCGGAACATGGGCTTTGGACGGGGGTGATACCAGCCGGAATTCGTCCTGCCTCGTCTGCAAAAAAAGCAATGCTATCAAATCGTCAGTATCTTCAGCGGGATATCGCCGCGAACATTCAAAAGGTCAGTAGCATTTCCGTGTATGCGGTTATCCGCCGAGACGCCCCTCGGCCACCTTGCGCAGCAGGAAGTCGCGAAACACGCTGATGCGCTTCGAGGTGCGAAGCTCTTCGGGATAGACGAAATAGGCCTCGTTCGGCGGCCCCGACACCTCGGGCAGCACACGCACCAGCCCGCTATGCTCGTTGGCGACGAAATCGGGGAGCGCCGCAAGGCCGAGCCCGCTCATGATCGCGCGGAGCATGCCGTAGGTGTTGTTGACGGTGAGAATTGGCCGCCGATCCTGCCCCGACCTGACGCCCACCTCGAGCAGCCAATTCACCCCGGGCACCGGCGGCCTCGCATCCTCGCCGTAGACGATGATGCGATGCTCTTCCAGTTCCTCGGCGCGTTGCGGCATGCCGTATTTCTGGATGTATTCGGTCGACCCGTAGATATGCACTTGGACGCTGACCAGATGGCGCTGGATCAGGTCCGGCTGGCGTGGTGGCGACATGCGGATCGCGACGTCGGCCTCGCGCATCGACAGGTCAAGCTCGGAATCGTCGACCACTAGGCTCACCTGGATCTCGGGATAGAGGTCGAGGAACTCGCGGATCCGCGGCGTCAGCCAGATCGAGCCGAAAGCCACCGTTGTGGTGATCTTCAAGGGGCCTTTCGGCCGATCCTTTGATTCGGAGATGAGCCCCTCGGCCATCGCCAGCTTGGCAAAGACCTCGCGCGCCGTGCGGAACAGGAGTTCGCCCTGCTCGGTCAGGATCAACCCGCGCGCATGGCGGTGGAACAACGGCACGCTGAGGCTCTCTTCGAGCGCGCTGATCTGCCGGCTTACCGCCGATTGCGACAGGTTCAGCGATTCGCCGGCATGGGTAAAGCTGCCAGCCTCGGCGACCGCGTGAAACACGCGCAGTTTGTCCCAATCCATCGCCATCGGGACGCTCCTACCTCCTCATTCGGCGGCCTTCGCCGGTGCTGCGTCTTCCTGCGCCGCCAGGAATTTCTCGGCTTCGAGCGCCGCCATACAGCCCATTCCGGCGGCGGTGACCGCCTGGCGGAAGACCTTGTCCTTGACGTCGCCGGCGGCGAATACCCCGGGAATGTCGGTCCCAGTCGAATCGGGTTTGGTCAGCACATAACCTTCCGGGTCGAGCCGCAGCTGGTTGGCAACTAGCTCGGTGACGGGCGTATGGCCGATAGCGACGAAAAAGCCCTCGCACGGAATATCGCTGACCGCGCCGGTTTTGACGTTGCGGATACGGGCGCCGCTTACCTCGGGCGGCTCCGGCGTGCCAAGGATTTCCTCGACGACGCTGTCCCACACGACCGCGATTTTCGGGTTGCGGAACAGCCGGTCCTGCAGAATTTTCTCGGCGCGCAGTGTGTCGCGGCGGTGGATCAGCGTCACGCGGCTAGCGTGGTTGGTAAGGTAGATCGCCTCCTCGACCGCGGTGTTGCCGCCGCCGACCACGACAACCTCCTTGTCGCGGAAGAAGAACCCGTCGCAGGTCGCGCAGGCGGATACCCCAAACCCGCGATAGGTCTCCTCGCTCGGCAGCCCGAGCCAGCGTGCCTGTGCCCCGGTCGCCAGGATTATCGTGTCGCCGCTATAGGTGTCGCCCGAATCGCCGGTGACGGCGAACGGCCGGCGTGACAAATCCAGCTTCACCGCGAGGTCGAACATGATCTTGGTGCCAACATGCTCCGCCTGAGCCTGCATCTGCTCCATGAGCCACGGCCCCTGGATCACGTCGGCGAAGCCGGGGTAATTCTCGACATCGGTGGTGATCGTCAACTGGCCGCCAGCCTGCAGCCCGCACAGCAGAATCGGATGCAGATTTGCACGCGCCGCGTAGATCGCGGCGGCGAAACCCGCCGGACCCGCGCCAATAATCAATACCTTGCTGTGATGATGCTCCGGCATCACACGAATCCCGATCGATTGGACAGCGTACTATACCATTTTTGTGACAGGCGACACGGTTGCGCCGCGCGCTAAGGTGCGCAAGCGGCTCAATAACCGAACATATGGTCGAGGCTGAACGCGCCGCTACGGCCGATCAGCCCGTGATAGCCGAACAGCCGACAGGTCGGATCGCGAATCACCGCATAGGCGCCCGGACCGGCGGCCTTCCGCGTCGCCTCGTCGAACATCGCGTGATAGCGCCACAGGCGCGAGCCGGAGCACGGGATCGCCAAGGCCTTGCGCGCGACCTCGCGACCGAAAGCGTCGTGAAGAACAATGTCGGTCGCGCTTCTCGCGCGCCACGGCAGCGACGCGGGGTAGATCAGATGGCAGAGCGTGTCATGGCCGTCCTGCCCGAGGCGCAAAAACAGCCGGGTCGATAGGCCCGGCGGCCGCCCGGAATAGGATTGCGGCTCGTCCCGATAGGTAAGGATCGTGTTGAAGACATGTGCGCCAAAGCTCGTTTCGGCCGCGTGCCCGCTGGCGCGGTGGCGATAGCGAAAGAGCGCGTGCAGCCAGCCGTCGCCGTCACCGCCGTCGGCGAAATCGTAGACCAGTTCGACATGACCGTAGCCGTCGCCAAGTGCGGCTGACAGCTCGTCGAGTCCGAGCGCGGCCCGGTGTCCGCGCGGCAATCGGCCGAAGCGATGCCGGGCAACATCCCGGCCCTCTGGGTCGTAGACGATCGCCGCGATGGGCAACTCTTCCTGGGCAACCGCCATCGGCGTCGGCAATACCAGACTTTGCCATTCGCCGCCGGGTAAGATCGGCGCCGGCAGCAGATAGCCCTTGCCGAGCGTTTCGGCGAGCTTCGGCAGTTCGGGATTGGGCTGCAAATCGCCCCGCTCGACGTTGACATGGGCGATGCGGCGCCGCTTGCCGTCGATGATCTCGTAGCGCGGGCGTACCATGTGCTTGCCGGCGTGCAGCTCAATCTGCGCCGGCCAGGCGACCTCCGGCAGCAGTTCGGCGACATCGAGCGCGCGCGTCGCGAACGGGCCGATCGGCTCGTCAAGGGTCGCGACATGCTGGTCGCCCATCACAGATAGCCCGATGGCCCCCGCCGGGATCGGCGCTGCATGCGAATTCTGCAGCCACAGGATTACCCGCTCGCCTGGCCCCGGCGCCGGCAATCCGGCGTAACGATCCGATGGCCAGGCGTTGGCGTCATGGGTACACGACAGCAACGCATCGTCGTCGCCGTAAATATCGAGTGCGTATTTGACCACGTCGTGGCCGGCCGCCCCCGAGATTTGGATGAATAACTGGCCGGCGAAATCTCCGAGATTGAAACGTTCGCGCGCCCAGCGGCTGTGGATTTGGCCAAGGCTGACAGGTCCTGCCGGAGGGGTGTACGACCATTCGCCGACGATCGTACCCGCGCCGTCGAACAGCGTGTGCCACAGGGTGATGCCGGGCGAGCCGTAGCCGGCCCAGTAATTGGCAGTGACCAGGCTCGTATGAAGCCCGTCAATGTCGCGGAAGAGCACAAAATTGGTCGCGAAATTGAGCGGGTCGAGATAGGTGCTTTTATTGGTCAGCCGCTCGGCGGGGATGCGCAACTCGTCGAGGCTGAACACATCGCAGTTCTGCGGCACGAATGGGGCGATCTGGCCGATCAGCCGGTCGGCGTCGAACGCCGCGACCAGCACCGCGCGCGCGCCGGACCGCGCCAGCGCCGGTACACCCTCTGCGCCACGGCCAAGCGTTAGCTTGCCGATCCGCGCGATGTCCTGGACGTAAATCCCGGCGATGTCGAGCCCCGAGATATCGTAAAGCTCGGCAAAGCCTTCGGCGGCGCCCTGCGGATCGACGACGGCGACCTTGCCGTAGCGCTTGAGCCGTTCGATCAGCGCCCGTCCCGGCGCCGCCGCGAGCGGATGGGCCAACGCCTTGTAAAGCGTGTTGCCGCCGCGGACGTTGTCGAACGTGTCGATGCGCAAGGCCATCGGCCTATCCTACGCGATAATTCAGACGGGCCGCGAGGCCGGCGCGGCGTCCGGCGCGGACCGGCTGGCGCCATCTCGCTGCGGCAACAGCCACATAGCGATAAAGCGGGTCACGACGACGCCGATCGCCGCACCGGCGACGACGTCGCTCAAGAAATGCTGGCTGGTGATGACCCGGCTCGCCGCGACCAGCGCCGCCGCCGCGACATAGAACCAGAGCAAGCGAGGCCACAGGCACCATAACGCCGCCGCCAGCGCCGCCGCGGTCGTCGCGTGACCCGACGGAAACGACCAGTGGTCGGCGCGGAACCCGAACCAGGTGAAATCATAGACGCCGCTGGTAAACAGCAGTTTCGGCCGGGTGCGGGCGACGACAACCTTCAACAAATCGGCGATCAGTCCCGAAGCGGCGACGGAGACAAAGATGAAGCCGGGAATATACGCGAGACGGCGCATCGTCTCGGCGCGCGGCCGCAACTTTTCCCATTCCCCGCCCCAGCGCAGCGCGGCAAACGCCAGCCCCGTCACGACGAGATAGGGGTAGCCGAGGCCGAACCACTGCACGTCTTCGAAAAACGGCTGCAACGTGCCGCCGTCGTCATGAAAGAAATCCGCGATCGGTCGGTCGATCCAAACGATCGCGACAAATTCGGCGAAGATGAACGCCGCCACCCACAACATCCGCCGTCCAACCGGCGTCTCGCCAAGCCGGTCGGTCGCGGCGATGATCGGCGTCGCGCCTTCATGCACGACCAGCCACCAATGCAACAGCCATGTCGTCCCGACGACGAGCAGCCCGGCATCGACCACGTCCGATAGGAAATGATGCCCTGACGCGATGCGCGCGAGCCCGACCAGCGCCCCGAACGACAGCGCCGCCGCCAGCGCAATGGTTCGCGGCCGTCCCAGGGGCAGCAGGAACGCGAACATCACCAGCGAAAACCCCAGCGCCGCATGCCCCGAGACGAACGAGCAGTTGCGGTCGCACTGGTCGGCCGGGAGCGGCGCCGGGGTGAATTGGTGCTGCCCGCCGAACGCCTCGACCTGATAGGGCCGCGCCCGGCCCCAATGATCCTTGAGCACGGTATTGACGAGGATGCCGGGGCCGATCGCCAGCGCCGCGATCAAAAAGATCAGCGCGTTGCGGTCAAAGCGCCAGAGCGGCCGCCCGACGAGCCGCAGCCATGTCGCGCCGACCAGCCCAACGAGAAGGATCCCCCAGGTTATCCAGCGGATTGAGGCGGTGACGTCGCGCACCGGCCGCCACTCGGCGAACGCGAATCCGTGCGTCGGGTCGTAGAACAAGCCGCTGACGAACAGATCGGCCTGCGGCGCCCAATAGAACAGCGCCAGGCTGGTAACCAGCACCGTGCCGTAGATCGCGAAGCCCCGCCACTTCATGTCGCGCCGCAAGCCGCCAGCCGGTCGGTCACCAGCGCCCGCAGCGCCGCTCCGGCGCGCGCTGTGTCGTCGAGCGGCTCGTAGCGCCAACTTTCGATGCGGCCGGTGAAGGGCCGGGTGATCCCGGCTTCTTGCATCGCCTGGTGAAAGCGGGCGAACTTGGCGTCGCCGCCGTCGAGCTCGATCACATGCACCGGCTTCCCGGTCATCGCCGCCTCGCTGATCATCGACACCGAGTTGGCGGTTACGAGAAACGCGTCGGCCACCGCCAGATAAGCGTAGTACGGGTTGTCGCCGGTCATGTCCCAGATCGTCGCCGGCAGCCCCGCAAGGCGCTTGCGCAGCAATGTGACGCCTTCCGCGCCGGTACGCCGCGACGGTGTCACCACCGCCGAGCCGCCGGTCTCGCGCAGGCTCGCGGCGATCATGTCGGCGATTTGCGCCAAGCGGTCGAGACCGAGCCTGTAGGCTCGGTTCGAGCCGCCGATCAGCACGCCGACGATCGGCCGCGGCAATCTCGCCAGATCCGGGAAGCGCTGCGCTGCCGCGGCGAGCTTTTCCGGCGTCACGCGATTGAGCGCGCCTTTCGAGGTAACAACGCGCGGTCCGCGCAGCCGGTCGTGCTCGGGAACGACCATCAGGTCGAACGCGCCGCGCCCGAGTCGCGGGTCCTGGATTTGCGCCGCGATCGTTCGGCCGCCGCTCGCCCGCCGGATCGCCAGCGCCGGCGCCGCGGTGTTGCGCCCGCAGCCGATCACGACATCCGGCCAGGGCGGACGCAACGGCAACCCCCCGTCGCTGACCGCGGTCAGCGGCGCCAGCCATAATAGTGGAGGCAGATAGGCCCACGGCGCGCGCACGGCCAGGCTCTTTTCGATAAATGGCAATCCCGTCGCCTCGGCAAGCCCCAGGGCCTGGCTTGCCATTCCCGCCTTGCCGTCGTGCAGCACCCAGACGAGCGGCACGGCACTGTCGTCCGGCGACGGCGGGGCGGGATCGGTGTCTACGGGCAAGGCAACCATTTCGGCCTGGATTTACGAGAAGCCCCGCTGTCGGGCAAGTGCGCCCCGACGGAATAACCAAATCGCGCAATAAAATTGCGCGCTAGGGTGCGGCTTTCTATGATTATAGGAGCGCAAGGGGAGTTGCGATGCGGCGGATAAGACTCGACCGTATCGACCGCCGCATCCTGCAGGAGCTGCAGGCCGACGGGCGCATGACCAATGTCGAGCTGGCGAAGCGGGTGGGCATCACCGCGCCGCCCTGCCTGCGGCGGGTGCGCGCACTCGAGGAAGCGGGTCTCATCCGCGGCTATCACGCCGCGCTCGCCCCCGAGGCGCTCGGCTTTCCGGTCACCGTCTTTGCCCAGGTGGGCCTCGCCAGCCAGGCGGAGAGCGACCTCATCGCGTTCGAAAAACTGGTGCGCGGCTGGCCCGAGGTGCGCGAGGCGCACATGCTCGCCGGCGAAGCCGATTTCATCCTGAAGATCGTCGCCACCGACTGGGACAGCTATCAACGGTTCCTCAGCACCAAACTGACCTCGGCGCCGAATGTCGCCCACGTCAAATCGGCGATGACCTTACGCGTCTCGAAAACCGAACCCGGCGTACCGTTGGGCGAACATGAACCGGAGGCTCAAGAAGACGCGGCTTAGGCGTCTTGCGTTGTTCGAGATGCGCTCTGCGAGTGCTCCTCACCGTGACCGATGTTTTGGATGGCCTCTCGAAACGCCCGTCATCTTGAGGAGGCTGCGAAGTGGGCGTCTCGAAGGACGCAACGACGCGCGCTACCCGAAAGCGACCGTCACGACCTCATAGGACTTGGCGCCGCGCGGGGTCGAGACCTCGACGCTGTCGCCCTTGCCCTTGCCGATCAGCGCGCGCGCCAGAGGCGAGGCGACCGAAAGTTTGCCGCCTTTGACGTCGGCCTCGTCCTCGCCGACGATAATAAAGGTCTGTTCTTCGTCGGTTTCCTCGTCGGCCAGCGTCACGGTCGCGCCGAATTTGACCACCGAGCCCGACAGCTTCGAGGTGTCGATCACCTCGGCGCGCGCAACCTTGTCCTCAAGCTCCATGAGGCGACCCTCGATGAAGCTCTGGCGCTCGCGCGCAGCGTGATATTCGGCGTTTTCCGACAAATCGCCGTGGGTGCGCGCCTCGGCGATGGCGCGGATGATGGCCGGCCGCTCAGTCGTCTTGAGCCGTTTGATCTCTTCCTGAAGTCGGCCGTAACCGTCGGAAGTCATCGGGAGCCTGTCCATAACGAGCATTAACCCCGGATGTCGAAAGCAAGCGGTTAGAAGTAGGATTGCAACGGAGCGACTTCAAGGCTGCCCCGGCGCAGTGCGCCGATTGCCTGAACCGCCGCTCGCGCGCCCGCGACAGTTGTGTAGTAGGGAATGTTGTGAGTTAACGCGGTGCGACGCAAGCTGAAGCTGTCGGCGATCGCCTGCGCCCCCTCGGTGGTGTTGAAGACCAGCTGGACGCGCCCGCTGCGCATCTCGTCGACGATGTCCGGCCGGCCTTCCTGCACCTTGTTGACGACAGTCACCACGAGGCCGGATTCGCCAAGCTTCGCGGCGGTGCCGCGTGTCGCCACCAGTTCAAAGCCCCACTCAATGAGCTGTCGGCACGGCTCGACCAGCGCCGCCTTGTCGCCGTCGCGCACCGAGACGAAGACCGCGCCTGACAGCGGCAGATCGATGCCCGCGGCCAGTTGCGACTTGGCAAAGGCGCGTCCGAAATCCGAATCGAGACCCATTACCTCCCCGGTCGACTTCATCTCCGGGCCGAGGATCAGGTCGACCCCCGGGAAGCGCGCGAACGGAAACACCGCCTCCTTGACCGCGACGTGCCCATTCGCGGAAGGGCGCTCTCCAGCGATGAAGTCGGATAGACGCTCGCCGGTCATAATGCGCGCGGCGATCTTGGCGATCGGCACGCCGGTCGCCTTGGCGACAAATGGCACGGTGCGCGAGGCGCGCGGGTTTACTTCGAGCACGTAGACGTCGCCGTCCTTGACCGCGAACTGCACGTTCATCAGCCCGACGACGTTAAGCGCCCGCGCCAGCGCGACGGTCTGCCGCTCGATCTCGGCGATGGTGTTCGCCGCGAGGCTGTAGGGCGGCAGCGAACACGCCGAGTCGCCGGAATGAATCCCGGCCTCCTCGATATGCTCCATGATGCCGGCGACATAGACCCGCTCGCCGTCGGCGACTGCATCGGCGTCGATCTCGATCGCGTCCTGCAGATAGCGGTCGATCAGCACCGGGCTCGTACCGGAGACGCGCACCGCATTGCGGATGTAGCGCTGCAGCCCGGTGGTGTCGTGGACGATCTCCATCGCCCGCCCGCCGAGCACATAGGACGGACGGATTACCACCGGATAGCCGATCCGTTGGGCAATCGCTTCCGCTTCCTCGGGCGAATAGGCGGTGCCGTTCTCCGGCTGGCGCAGGCCAAGCGTTTGCAGCAATTGCTGGAAGCGCTTGCGGTCTTCGGCGAGGTCGATCGCGTCGGGCGAGGTGCCGAGGATCGGGATGTCCGCGGCTTCCAGCGCCTTGGCGAGATTGAGTGGTGTCTGTCCGCCGAATTGCACGATGACCCCAAGCACCTCGCCGCGGCGCTGCTCGACGCGCACGATCTCGATCACGTCCTCCGCGGTCAACGGCTCGAAATAGAGCCGGTCCGAGGTGTCGTAATCCGTCGACACGGTCTCCGGATTGCAATTGATCATGATCGTCTCGATGCCGGCCTCGCTCAGGCTGTAGGCGGCGTGGACGCAGCAATAGTCGAACTCGATCCCCTGGCCGATACGGTTCGGCCCGCCGCCGAGGATGACGACCTTGCGCCGCTCGCTCGGGTCGGCCTCGCATTCCGGCGGGTTCACGCCGTCGCCTTCGTAGGCCGAATAAAGATACGGCGTTTGTGAGGCGAACTCGGCGGCGCAGGTGTCGACCCGCTTATAGACCGGCGCAAGCCGGAGCCCGCGCCGGCGTTTCGCGACGTTGGCTTCGTCGAGTCCCGCCAGCTTGCCGAGCCGTTTGTCCGAGAATCCCATCTGCTTGAGCCGCAGAAAGCGGGTGGCGTCCCCCGGCAGTCCGTCGCGGCGCACGCGCTCCTCGGTCGCGACGATTTCCGCGATGCGTTCGAGAAACCACGGCTCGAAATGGCAGGCGGCGTGAATTTCCGCTGTCGTCAGGCCGTGCCGGTACGCTTGCGCGATCAGCAGCAGCCGGTCCGGCGCCGGCCGCGCCAGCGCCGCCGTCACCGCCTCTTTGCCGGCGCTTTCGACGCCTTCGATCACCACCTCGTCGAACCCGTCGAGGCCGGTCTCCAGCGAGCGCAACGCCTTCTGCACCGACTCCGCAAAACTGCGGCCGATCGCCATCGCCTCGCCGACCGACTTCATCGATGTCGTCAGCAAGGGCTGCGCGCCCGGAAACTTCTCGAAGGTGAAGCGCGGCATCTTGGTAACGATGTAGTCGATCGTCGGCTCGAACGAAGCTGGGGTGACGCCGGTGATCTCGTTGTCGAGCTCGTCGAGCGTGTAGCCGACGGCGAGCTTGGCGGCGACCTTGGCGATCGGGAAGCCCGTCGCCTTCGACGCCAGCGCCGACGAGCGCGACACGCGCGGGTTCATCTCGATGATGACCAGCCGTCCGTCCGCCGGGTTGACCGCGAACTGCACATTCGACCCGCCGGTATCGACGCCAATCTCGCGCAGCACCGCGATCGCGGCGTTGCGCATGATCTGGTACTCCTTGTCGGTCAAGGTCAGCGCCGGGGCAACCGTCACGGAGTTGCCGGTGTGAACGCCCATCGGATCGATGTTCTCGATCGAGCAAATGATGATGCAGTTGTCGTTGCGGTCGCGCACGACTTCGAGCTCGTATTCCTTCCAGCCGAGCACCAATTCCTCGATCAGCACTTCGTGCGCCGGCGAGGCACGCAGCCCGCCGCGGACGATCTCCTCGAATTCCTCGGTGTTGTAGGCGATGCCGCCGCCAGTGCCGCCGAGCGTGAAGGAAGGCCGGATAATCGCCGGCAGCCCGGTAACGTCGAGCGCTTCCTGCGCCTCATCGAGGCTCCGCACTAGCCGGCTCTTCGGCGAGACGAGGCCGATCCGGTCCATCGCCTGGCGGAACAGCTGGCGGTCCTCGGCCTTCTTGATCGCCGCCTCGCGCGCGCCGATCAGCTCGACCCCGTAAGCCGCCAGCACCCCCGACTGCGACAGCGCCAGCGCGGTGTTGAGCGCGGTCTGCCCGCCCATCGTCGGCAGCAGTGCATCCGGCCGCTCGCGCTCGATAATCTTTTCGACGATCGCTGGGGTGATCGGCTCGATATAGGTCGCGTCGGCCAGGCCCGGATCGGTCATGATCGTCGCCGGGTTCGAGTTGACGAGGACGATCCTGTAGCCTTCCTCCTTCAGCGCCTTGCACGCCTGCGCGCCCGAATAATCGAATTCGCACGCCTGGCCGATCACGATCGGCCCAGCGCCGATGATCAGGATCGATTTGATGTCGGTGCGCTTAGGCATCGCTACCGCGGCCGACGCACGATGTATTTCTCGGGCGGAACGAGCGTATCGATATTTATCAATTCAAGGCGCTTTCGGGCGTCAGCGTAAGGCTGGAGGTGAGGGTTCTCCTCGACAGCCCTGCCATACCAATATTTTGCCGCGTGCAGATCACCAAGCGCCTCGTAACACTCTCCCAACCTCTTGCCGAGATAACCGGCATCGAGCGACGGGTCACCATCTCCCATGAACAAATAGATTTTGATTGCGTCTTGCGGATGACCCGAATCAATCAACTCCTGAGCCGCCTTTTCCAGGACGTTGAAATCGTACCGCTGATCGTCTCCGATCTGCATCAACCATCGGCCTTTGGGCTATTCGCCCGCATCAAATCTACGAACCGCTCGAACAGGTAGTGGCTGTCCTGTGGGCCGGGGCTGGCTTCGGGGTGGTGCTGCACCGAGAACACCGGCTTGCCCTTGATGCTCAGCCCCTCGTTCGACCTGTCGAACAGCGAGAGATGCGTCGGCGTCACCCCGTCCGGCAGGCTTACGGGGTCGACCACGAAGCCGTGGTTCTGGCTGGTGATCTCGACCTTGCCGGTCGCCAGATCCTTGACCGGCTGGTTGGCGCCGCGATGGCCCTTGTCCATCTTGTGGGTTTGCCCGCCGACCGCCAGCGCCAGCAACTGGTGGCCGAGGCAGATGCCGAACATCGGCATCTCCCGGTCGAACAACTGGCGCAGCACCGGCACCGCGTATTCGCCGGTTGCCGCCGGGTCGCCTGGCCCGTTCGACAGGAACACGCCGTCGGGCTTGTGGCGCATGATGTCTTCGACCGTCGCCGTCGCCGGCACCACCGTTACCCGGCAGCCATGCGTCGCCAGCATCCGCAGGATGTTCCGCTTCGCGCCGTAATCGACCGCGACGACATGAAAGCGCGGTTTCTCCTGCCGGCCGTAACCGCTGTCGCGAGCCCAGACCGTCTCGTCCCACCCATAGCTCTGCCGGCAGCTGACCTCGATCGCGAGGTCCATGCCCTCCAGGCCTGGCCACGCTGCCGCCTCTCTCTGCATCGCGGCGATGTCGAGCTTGCCGTCCGGGCGATAGGCGATGACCCCACTCGGCGCGCCTTTCTCGCGGATCAGCCGCGTCAGCCGGCGCGTATCCACGCCGGAAATACCGGTCATGCCATACGATTTGAGCCAGGAATCGAGCCCCTGGGTGGCGCGGTAATTGGCCGGCGCGGTGATTGCCTCGCGGATCACCAGGCCGCGCGCCGCCGGGGTCACCGCCTCGATGTCTTCGAGATTGGTTCCGACATTGCCGATATGCGGAAAAGTGAAAGTAATGATCTGCCCGGCATAAGAGGGATCGGTCAGGATTTCCTGATAGCCGGTGATCGAGGTATTGAAGCAAACCTCGCCGACCGCCTGACCGGGCTCACCGATGCCGTGGCCCCAAAATACCGTACCGTCCGCCAGCACCAGGGCCGCGTTGCAGTCGGGCGGTCGCGGCGTCAGCTCGGCCGCGTTAGGGTCGGTCATCGAATGGTGATCCTGCCGGATTTTGGGGCTGTTTCCTAGGGACAGCGCCCAATTTTGGGGAACATAGACACAAGGTTTTGTTTGTCAAGCCGGTGCGACACGAAGATTTGGGCATTTCAAGGGCTTAGTTGCCCGTGGCAAATTTGCTGTACAGGGCCGCGCAACCGGGTAGGTTTTATGTCGCCCGCGAGCCTGAGGAGCCGACACCATGTTGCGCGAGGCTTTTACCGAACGCATGAAAACCGCGCTGCGCGCCAAGGATACCCGCACCCTGTCGACCGTGCGGCTGATCATGGCGGCACTTAAGGACCGCGACATCGCGGCGCGCAGCGACGGCGACAAGCCGCAGATTCCCGATTCGGAAATCCAGCGCATGCTGCAGGGCATGATTAAGCAGCGCCGCGAATCGGTCGAGCTTTACCAAAAGGGCAATCGCCCCGAACTGGCCCGGCAGGAGGGCGAAGAGATCGCGGTCATTGAGACGTTCCTGCCGCAGCAGATGGACGACGCGGCGATCGAGGCCGCCGCCAAGTCCGCGATCGCCGAATCGGGCGCCACTGGGCTCAAAGACATGGGCAAGGTCATGGGCGCGCTGCGCGAGCGCCACGCCGGCGTGCTCGACATGGCAAAAGCCGGCGCGATCGTGAAGCGGCTGTTGGGATGATGGGGCTGTCGTGCCGTCTTTATCCCCTCTCCCGCCTGGGGGAGAGGGTGGATCGCGCGGACAGGCGCGCGTCGGGTGAGGGTTTGCGTGCTCTGGCCCTTGCCCTCCTATCGCTGTGCGATGGGTCCCTCCCTCTCCCGCAAACGGGCGGGGGGTGATCAGGGATGGCTTTCCCGCCTGGCTTTCTCGACGAGCTCCGGTCGCGCGTCTCGCTCGCCGACCTCGTCGGCAAGCGCGTGCGCCTTACGCGCAAGGGCCGCGAATATGGCGGCCTCTGCCCGTTCCACAACGAGAAGACCCCGTCTTTCTACGTCGTCGAGGACAAGGGCTTCTTCCACTGCTTCGGCTGCGGCGCGCATGGCGACGCGATCGGTTTTGTCATGCGCTCGGAGAGCCTCGATTTTATCGAAGCCATCGAGCGGCTGGCCGGCCTCGCCGGCGTTCAGGTGCCACAGCAGACCCCGCTGGAGCGCGAAAAGGCGCAGCGCCAGAAGACGCTGCTCGAGGCGCTCGCCGCCGCGGCGAAATTCTACGAAGAGCGGCTGTGGTCGCCCGCGGGCTTGCGCGGCCGCGAGTATCTCGCCGGGCGCGGGCTTGACGAGGAGACGATGCGCCGCTTCCGGCTCGGCTGGGCGGGCGAGGATCGCAACGCATTGCGCCGCACGCTGACCCCGGAATTCCCGCTGCCGTTGCTGATGGAGGCCGGGCTGCTGCATGCCTCGGACTATGGCGGCGAACCTTACGACTATTTTCGCGAACGGGTGATCTTCCCGATCGGTGACCGCGCCGGCCGGGTCATCGCCTTTGGCGGCCGTGCGCTCGGCGACGGGATGCCGAAATACCTCAACTCGCCCGAGCATCCGCTGTTTGAGAAGGGCAGGGTGCTCTACGGCCTATCGGCGGCGCGGGTCAATTCGGCTAAGGAGGCGGAGGCCGGCGGGCCCGGCGCGATCGTCACCGAAGGCTACATGGACGTCATCGCGCTGCATCGCGCTGGCTTCAATACCGCGGTCGCGCCGCTCGGCACCGCATTGACCGAGGCGCATCTCGGCGAATTGTGGCGGCTCGCGCCGGAGCCGGTGCTGTGCTTCGACGGCGATGCCGCCGGTCAGCGCGCCGCGCTGCGCGCGCTGCACCGGGCGCTGCCCCTGCTGAAGCCGGGACATTCGTTGCGCTTCGTAACCCTGCCGCAGGGCGAAGACCCCGAACTCGCTGATCCGCAATTCGGGCCCGGCTGCTTTCGAGCGACTGCTGCGCGCCGCAAAGCCGCTCGCCGAGGTATTGTGGCAATCCGAGCTCCAGGCCAGGCCGATTACGAGCGCCGAGCGCCGCGCTGATTTCGAACGTCGGCTAATGGCGCATGTTGGGCTGGTCGCCAATTCAACTGTACAAAGCCTGTACCGCCGGTTGGTGCGCGAGAGGCTTTTTGCGTTCGATCGCCATGCAGCCCGGCTTGCGCTTGGTCGTCCCAAAAGGCAGGGAAATCCACGCTCTGTTTGGCGCCCCTCCGCTCCTTTGGTCACCGCGCTGCACGAAGGCACCCCGCCACTACCCGTACCCCATGGTCCCCGCCAGCGCGAGATTTTGCTTGGGATGCTTCTCGAGCATCCGTTCCTCGTCGCCGAGGCGCATGAGCAGATCGCTTTCCTCGATTTCCCCGAGCCGGAACTTGACGGCCTGCGCCGGGCGATTTTAGAGGCTGACACAAGATCGGAAGGGCTTGACGCAGAGGCGCTTCGTCAACACTTAGGGCAGAACGGGTTCGCCACGACCGTGGACGCGGTCACGGGCGCTTTGGCCGACCACGCGAGGTTTCTCTCTCGTGTGCCGGGGGCGGAAGGGGTGCGGCAAAGCTGGGCGCATGTGACGCGAATGGTCCGCGACGGTGTCGACCCCGTGGAAGATTTGACTACGCCGGAAGCCTGGGAGCGGTTTCTGGCGTTGCAGGGGCGGGAGGCGCAGGAGGGTTTTTCGGAGGACGAGTTCCCGCCCGGTCGGGCGGCGGGCGTTTCCCCCCGGTAACCCGATGACAAGCATCGCGGTGTAGCTTCCGGTCCCAACCGGAACCAACCCATTGCCTAGGGACGGCGGAATGGCAAGCAAAGTGGCAAGCGTGGCGGATACGGCTGAAACCCGGGAAGAGGCGGCCGAAGCGCCGCTCCTGGACCAAACTGCGGTCGCAATCAAGAAGATGCTCGCGCGCGGCAAAGAGCGCGGTTACCTGACCTACGACGAGGTTAACGCGGCGCTGCCGACCGAACAGGTGTCGTCGGAACAGATCGAAGATGTAATGACGCAGCTCTCTGAGCTCGGCATCAACGTCGTCGAAAACGAGGACGCCGAGGAACCTGCCGCTTCCGATTCCGAAGATGGCGAGGCCGAGGCTCGCGGCAATCTCGATGACGACGATATCGGCCGCACTGATGATCCGGTGCGCATGTATCTGCGCGAGATGGGCTCGGTCGAGCTCCTGTCGCGCGAGGGCGAGATCGCTATCGCCAAGCGCATCGAGGCCGGTCGCGAGATGATGATCGGCGGCATCTGCGAGAGCCCGCTGACCGTGCGTGCGCTGATGCTGTGGCGCGACGCGCTCAACGAAGGAAAGATGCTGCTGCGCGACATCATCGATCTCGACGCGACGTACGCCAACACGGTGATCGACCCGTCCGACCCGACGGTCGCGCTGATGGTGCCCCCGGTCGCCGCCGAAGCCGGCGAGGGGGAGGACGACGCCGAGGCCGAGGGCGAGGGCGAAAAGGAAGAGGTCGCGGTCGAAGGCGGCGACGTCGAAGGGGAGGACGGCGAGGGTGAAGAAAGCTCGGTCTCGCTGGCAATGATGGAGGCGCAGCTGCGCCCGAGCGTCATCGCGATCTTCGACCAGGTGGCCGAAATCCACAAAAAGCTGTCGAAGGTGCAGGACCAGCGGGTCGTCGCGGTGGTCAAGGGCGCGTCGCTGCCGCGCGCCACCGACCGGCGCTATGACAAGCTGAAGGACGAGGCGGTCGAGCATTTGCAGAACATCCGCTTCAACAACACGCGCATCGAGCATCTCGTCGAGCAGCTTTACGACCTCAACCGCCGCCTTGTCGGCGAGGAGGGCCGCCTGCTGCGTCTCGCCGAGACCGCTGGCGTCAAGCGCCCTGAATTTCTCCAATTCTATCTCGGCGACGAACTGTCGGCTGACTGGATCGAGCGTGCCGCGCAGCAGACCGGCCGCGGCTGGGACCGCTTTATGGAGCGCTATCGCGAGGACATCGCCAAGCATCGCGCCGCGATTGCCAGGATCGCCGTCGAATCCAAGCTGCCGACCAGCGAATTCCGCCGCGTCGTGCAGACCGTGCAGCGCGGCGAGCGCGAGGCGAGCCGGGCCAAGAAGGAGATGGTCGAGGCCAACCTGCGGCTCGTCATCTCGATCGCCAAGAAATACACCAACCGCGGGCTGCAATTCCTCGATCTGATCCAGGAGGGGAATATCGGCCTGATGAAGGCGGTCGATAAGTTCGAGTACCGCCGCGGCTACAAATTCTCGACCTACGCGACGTGGTGGATCCGCCAGGCGATCACCCGCTCGATCGCCGACCAGGCGCGCACGATCCGCATCCCGGTGCACATGATCGAGACGATCAACAAGCTGGTGCGCACCTCGCGCCAGATGCTGCACGAGATCGGCCGCGAGCCGACACCCGAGGAATTGGCCGACAAGCTGGCGATGCCCTTGGAAAAAGTGCGCAAGGTGCTGAAGATCGCCAAGGAGCCGATCAGCCTCGAAACCCCGATCGGCGACGAGGAGGACAGCCACCTCGGCGATTTCATCGAGGACAAGAACGCGGTGCTGCCGGTCGACGCGGCGATCCAGGCCAATCTGCGCGAGACGACGACCCGCGTTTTGGCCTCACTTACCGCGCGCGAGGAGCGCGTGCTGCGCATGCGCTTCGGCATCGGCATGAACACCGACCACACGCTCGAAGAGGTCGGCCAGCAGTTCTCGGTGACGCGCGAGCGCATCCGCCAGATCGAGGCGAAGGCCCTGCGCAAGCTCAAACACCCGAGCCGCTCGCGTAAGCTGCGCAGCTTCCTCGACACATAACCGGCGGATTTTTTGCCAAACGAAAGGCCACCTCATCGCTGGGGCGGCCCTTTTGGCGCCGATATGGGTGCGTTACCGGAAGCGCACGCCGATCTTGGCGCCTTTTCGCCAGATCGTTTCGCATTCGCGCGGCGGATCGGTTCGTGGCTTCAGCGTGAAGTTCTTCGGGCACAGGAAAATATCGTCCGGTTGCAGCAGGGCGCCCTCGTCGGAAATATTGAGGACGAGACAGCCCATCGAGCAGTTGCCGTCGCGGAAGATAATTCGCGCGCTCATCAGTGCCCGATTACGGCGGACATGTCGCCGCTCGATGACAAGAGCGTCTTGCTCAACCTCAGAGGCTAGCATGGTTAATGGACCAAAATGTTCATGTTACTCTTTGTATATGTGGTTAAGTGGGGAACAGAACAAGTATCAGCGCGAGCTTGTTTTTACTGAGAAAACGACGATTAAAAAAATGAATTTTAGGAAGATTTGACCCTAATCTTTGGCCGGAAGGTTTTCAGCTCAACCTGTGACCGTTGCGCAGACAATCGGTCACGCGACCCGTAGGCGTGTCAATCGCGCAAAGCGCATTCCGCAGCGTCTGAATGGGTTATATTGGCGCCCGGTGGGCCGGTAGTTCAGTTGGTTAGAACTCGCCGCTCATAACGGCGCTGTCGCAGGTTCGAGTCCTGCCCGGCCTACCAGTCTCACGGTGCGGCGATGCGGTTCGGCAGTGTGGCGCGCTTTTTGGCGATCCGGCGTTCCGCCGCGATCTGCTGTGGCGCAAGCTGTCGCGGCCGCCCGGTGTGTTCCAAATCAGCGGCGACACCGGCGACGACCGCTACCCCAAAATCTTCCGCTTTGTCCGGACGTCGTTGCCGACGGCCGCGACGTGCGCCTCTTGTCGTTCGGCTGTGCGACCGGTGAGGAGGTATTCACCTTGCGCCGCTATTTTCCGCGTGCCGCGGTCGATGGCGTGGACATCAACCCCTATCGGATCAGAGCCTGCCGCGCACGCTGGCGGCGCGAGGGGCACGACCCTCGTGTGCGTTTCACCGTGGCCGGCTCGGCTGGTGCGATCCCTCCGGGGCGCTACGACGCGATCTTCTGTCTGGCGGTGTTGCGGCATGGCGGATTGCGCCACGGTTCACAAGACGAGCCCGCGCCGCGCTGCGACCATCTGATTTGCTTCGAAGACGCGGCACGGCTGGTCGGCGAATTGGCTCGGCGTTTCAGACCGGACGGCTTGCTTGCGATCGCGCACAGCAATTTCCGTTTCACGGACATGCCGGTGTCGACCGAGTTCGAGGTAGTGCTCACCCGCGATTCCGATACCGCCGCGCTCCGGCCGCCGCTTTACGGCCCCGACAATCGGCTGCTGCCGGGCGTGGTCTATCACGACCTCGTTTTTCGTACGCGCGGCGGCGCCGGAGGGATAGCCGCTGACGAGGCCGTACGGCTGGCGCTGATCCGCCGCTAAGTACGATTTGACTGGCGGCGCCGGCGTGACGTGCGAGACAATGCAACCGTCGCGTTCTCGATAGTGACAGGGAGAAAACACCGATGAAAAAGCTTCTTGTGGCGGCTTCGCTGGCCGCGGCCGTGGCGTTTGCCGGCGCGATCGGTTGGCAGGCCAGCGCCGCGACGCCGGCCGCGCCGGTGCCGGTCGCCGCGCCGTATTCGCCGGTTCATCCGGCCGCTTGCGGGCATCCGGGTCCGTATTGCGGCCCGCACAGCCATCACGTCTGCGGTCCCTACGGGCACCATTGCTGGTGTGCGCCCTGCTAATATCCGCCTAAAGCTCTGGCGTTCCGGATAAGGCTGGTCTAATCCCAGCCGATCCGGAACGGCGGGGCGAGACAATGAACGACGCAGGACAGGGGCCCGGCGCGGTCGAGCGCCCGGCATTGGCGAACGAAACCGGCGATTACTGGGGCAGCGATGTGATGGCGCTGATGCTCCGGGAGATTGGCCTGCCCTATGTCGCGCTCAACCCCGGCGCCTCGTATCGCGGCCTGCACGACAGCTTGGTCAACCTGCTCGGCAACACCGAACCGCAGATGCTCTTGTGCCTGCACGAGGAGCACGCGGTGGCGATCGCCCACGGCTATGCCAAGGTCGCCGGCAAGCCGATGGGCGCGATCGTGCATAGCAATGTCGGGTTGATGCACGCGACGATGGCCGTCTTCAACGCCTGGTGTGACCGCACGCCGGTGATCCTTTTCGGCGCGACCGGCCCCGTCGCCGCCGACCAGCGCCGGCCGTGGATCGACTGGATCCACACCGCCGCCGATCAGGGCGCGCTCATTCGCAACTACACCAAATGGGACGACCAGCCGAACTCGGTCGGCGCGGTGCCGGAATCGGTGCTGCGCGCCTGCAAGATGGCGACCACAGCGCCGCAAGGCCCGGTTTATGTGTGCTTCGACGCGGCCCTGCAGGAGCAGCGCATCGGCGAACTGCCCAAGCTGCCGAGCGCCGACCGCTTCAAGGCGCCGGCCCCGGCAGCGCCCGATCCGGCGGCATTGCAGGAAGCCGCCGAGTTGCTCAACAAGGCGCAGCGGCCGGTGATCCTGGTCGGCCGTTCGAGCCGCAGCGAAGAGGCCTGGGCAGGCCGCGTGCGGCTCGCCGAGGCCCTCGATGCCACGGTGCTGACCGACCCCAAGACCGGCTCCGGCTTCCCGACCGCGCACCGACTGCAAGGCCCGCCCGCCGGCAACCAGCCGAGTCCCGAGGCCCTCGCCGCGTTGCGCGAGGCCGATGCGATCCTCAGCCTCGACTGGGTCGATCTCGGCGGCGCGCTCAAGGCGGCCTATGGCGATGACGAGGTAAAGGCCAAGGTCATCCTCGCCTCGCTCGACCACCAACTCCACAACGGCTGGAGCATGGACTATCAGAGCCTGCCGCCCGCCGACATCCACCTCGCGGTCGCGCCCGACGTCGCGGTCGCGGCGCTCCTGCCGCTCATCAAGCCGCGCGTCCCGCGCCCGGCCGCCACGGAGACAGCCGCGCCTCCGTCGGAAACCCCAAAGGACGTCATTACCCCGGTCTCGCTCGCCGGTGCGCTGCGCGAGGCGATCGGCGGCCGCACCACCTGCCTCATCCGCACCCCGCTCGCCTGGGGCGGCCACGCGTGGGAAACCAGCCATCCGCTCGACATGCTCGGCGGCGACGGCGGCGGCGGGATCGGCGGCGGGCCGGGCATGGCGGTCGGTGCCGCGCTGGCCCTAAGGGAACTTAAGGGCAGCGGCTCCGGGCGTCTGCCGATCGCGGTGCTCGGCGACGGCGACACGTTGATGGGCATCACCGCGCTGTGGACGGCGGTGCATTACCGCATCCCGCTCATGGTCGTTGTCGCCAACAACAACTCGTTCTTCAACGACGAACTGCACCAGGACCGCATGGCGCGCCAGCGCGAGCGGCCGGTCGCCAACCGCTGGATCGGCCAGCGCATCGCCGATCCCGAGCCCGACATCGCCACCCTCGCGCGCGGCCAGGGCGCCTCCGGCTACGGCCCGGTGCGCGACCCCGCCGATCTCGTCCGCACGCTGCGTCAGGCGATCGAGACCGTCGAAGCCGGCGGCGTCGCCTTAGTCGACGTCCGCGTCGAGCCGGGCTATGCGACCAGCATGGGCGCGCATTACTCAAGGCGGTGAGGGCAGAGTTTATGCCGCTCCACGTCACCGACAGCATGTTTGAGCGGGTCGGAAGGGCAGATGAACACCTCGCTGACTTACAGACACGTTTGGCGACTGTCCGCCGGCAGCAGGAAAATTCCATAACTACGCACTTTGATCCAAATCCACCACATCACCTGTTGATAGGACAATTCACCAAGACCTTTGTTGGTATGTCTGTTGGAATTCGCATCGGTGAGATCTGCTACAATCTCCGAACTGCTCTAGAATATTTAATCTACGAACTGGCCAGACTTGACTCTGGTAAGGTCCAAGATGACACCCAGTTCCCAATGGTAGACACTCAACAAAACTTCAATGCGGGAAAAGGGCGTTGGTTAAGGGGCCTTGACCCTTCGCATATTGCAGCCATCGAGCAACTTCAGCCGTACATGGGGTGCCTGTGGACAAAGGCGCTACGTGATATTTCTAATAGGGACAAACACCGAGAATTCCCCGAAATCGGTGGGCAATCCGAGGCATTCGTCTACACTCGGCTCAAAGACACTAACTTCGACAGTATCGACGCCCCGACAAGGCGCTTGCCACACCCGACGATGGGCACTGTGGATGTCAAAGTCTATGTCACCAGCGCGGTGCAGTTTGCCGATGGAACGCCGATCGCTCAAACTCTAGAGCAAATCAAGCTAGGGGTTGTCGAAACGCTTACAGCGTTCAAGCCGGAGTTCTAGCGATGGCAACTCGCCATGCCTGACACCACCGCCATCTCCCGCGTCCCGTCCGCCACCGACCTGGTCGAATGGTATTTCGAGCAGGGCTGGACCGACGGCCTCCCCGTCGTCCCGCCGACCGGCGAGAAAATCGCGGCCTGCATCGCCGCGCTCGGCGGCGTGCCGGAGTTTCTCGAATGCCGCGTGCCGCCGCGCTATGGCGGGCTCACCCGCGAGGTGCTCGCGGTCAACATGGTGATGGCCGGCTGCAAGCCGGACTACGCCTCCGTCGTGCGCGCGGCGATGCTGGCGCTGACCACCAACGCCTTCAACCTCAATGGCGTCCAGGCGACGACGCACATGGCGGGGCCGCTGCTCGTCGTCAACGGCCCGGTCGCCCGCGAGATCGGCATGAACGGCGGCACCAACGCGTTCGGCTCGGGCAATCGCGCCAATGCGACGATCGGCCGGGCGATCCGCCTCATGCTCCTCAATGTCGGCGGCGGCACGCCGGGCGACCTCGACAAATCGACCCTGGGCCATCCCGGCAAATACACCTATTGCGTCGCCGAGAACGAGGCCGAGAGCCCGTTCGCGCCCTACCATGTCGAAAAGGGCTTTGCGCCCGAGGATTCGACGGTCTTTGTGATCGCCGCCGAGCCGCCGCACAGCTGCACCAACCATGTCGCCGACGATCCCGAGGGCATCCTCGAAACCATCTGCTCGGCGATGTCGACCATCGCCAACAACAACGCGGTGTCGAGCGGGCATTGCGCGGTGGTGATCGGGCCGGAACACGCGCGCACCATCGCCGCCAAGGGCTGGACCCGGCACGACATCCGCAACTACCTGCACCTCAATTCGGGCAACCGGTTTGGCGACCTCGCCTTCAACCACCGCTACGGCAAGATCTACAACCGCAACCTGCCGCGCTGGTACAAGCGGGAGCTCGAATCGCGCATCCCGATCGTGCCGAGCCCCGACCACATCCACCTCTTCGTGATCGGCGGCACCGCCGGCCGCTTCTCGGCCTTCATTCCCGGCTGGGGACACATGTCGTCGCCGGTGCTGCGCGGAATCGAGGGTTCGGGGCCGTCCGGCCCGGTCTGCGTCGACGGCACGTGCTATTTGTAGCTCTCGTTGCATCTCCGAGAAAATCTGACGGGCGAGGGTTGAACGGCTCTATAGGTTCACTATATGTTCTCGCCGGGCCGTGGGGTTGCGGTCGCGCACGCGCGGCGTTATGCCGGTCAGGTAAAGTCGAATGCGTCATCGGCGATCGAATATCGCGGGGTTGAAGGGGACCGAGATCGCGACCAGGAGGTTCGCGCCATCTGTTATTTTAGCCGATAACAGATGGGTATCAGATGGATAACAGATGGAGAGAAGACGATGGATGAACTGACCGTCTTCGATCCGCGAGGGCGGGTCGATGCCGAGCGGGTCGAATTGGCGCCGCGCGCGACGGCGCTGAAAGGGCTCCGACTCGGCATTCTCGACAACACCAAGTGGAACGCCAACCGACTGCTGCGCAAAACCGCCGCATTGCTCGAAGAGCGGCACGGCATCGGCGCGGTCGGCTACTACAAGAAGGAAAGTTTCTCCAAGGTCGCCGACCCGGCGCTGATCGCCGACATCGCCGCCAACAGCGACATCATCCTGACCGCGATCGGCGATTGAGGGTCGTGCACGTCGTGCTGTACGCATGACGGCATTGCCTTCGAGGCGCTCGGCCGGCCGGTCGCGGTGGTGGTGACCACCGAGTTCGTCCACGAAGCCAACATGCAACGCGACGCGCTTGGCATGCCCGACCTCGCGCCCGTGGTGATCGATCACCCGCTGTCGACGCTGAGCGATGCCGAAATTGCCCAGCGCGCCGAGCAGACGGCGGAACAGAGCGTGGCGATCTGGCTGGGGAAGGGGGCTATATGATCGAAGGTGCCTATGCCGGCCTCCACGTCCTCGATCTCGGGCAAGGAATCGCCGCGCCCTATTGCGCGATGCTCCTGGCGATGCATAGCGCCGAGGTGGTGAAGCTGGAGCCGCCGGGCGGCGACTGGTCGCGCGGCCTCGGCAAGCGCTATGGCGACCACACCGCGATGTCGGCGCATTTCAATCGCGGCAAGAAGGGCCTGGCGCTCGATCTTCGCGCCCCGGCCGGGCGCGACGTGGCGCTGGCTCTCGCGAAGCGAGCCGATATCGTGATCGAGGGGTTTCGCCCTGGGGTCGCGGCGCGGCTCGGTCTCGGCTACGAGGCGGTTCGGGGTTTGAACCCGCGCGTGATCTACGTCTCGGTGAGCGGGTTTGGTCAGGAAGGGCCGCATAGCGGCCTGCCCTGCACTGACAGCGTGGCGCAGGCGTTTTCCGGGCTCGCCGCGCTCAATATCGGCAATGACGGCGGCCCGCACCGGGTCGGCGCGATGATCGTCGATGCGCTGACCGGGGTCTATGCGGCGCAAGCGGTCGGCGTCGCGCTGTTCGCGCGCGAGCGGCGCGGCACGGGCGCGCGGCTCGAACTGAACCTCACGCAAAGCGCCGCTGCAATCCTCGGCCATAAGCTCGCCGAGCATGTGCTCGAAGACGGCAAGCCGCAGGTCGTCAACGTGCCGACCGGCGCGCACCGCACCGAGGACGGGTGGATAATGATCGCGCTGTTGCGCGAGGCGGATTTCGTCCGCCTCGTCACCGCGCTCGGCGCGCCGGAGTTGGCCACCGATCCGCGTTTCTCCAGTTTCGCGGCGCGGTACGAGAACACCGCGGCGATCTTCGCCGCGCTCGGCGCCATCTTCGCGCGGGAGACAACAGCGCACTGGCTCAAGGTGCTGCGCGGCGCGGACATCCTCTCCGATCGGATCAACGGCTTCGACGATTGGCTCGCCGATCCGCATATCATTGCGACCGGTGGCGCCGTGGCCGTGGAGCCGGGCGACATGCCCGCGTTCAAGGTGCCGCGGACTCCCGGCATCTCGGCCGGCGCTGACGCGGCGCTGTCGCCCGCGCCGCATATCGGCGAGCACGGCCGCGCAATCCTCGCCGAGCTCGGCTATGACGACGCGGCGATCGCCCGGATGGCCGCCGAGAAGCTGGTGGCATTGCCATGAGCGACACCTTCGACCGCCGCGAGCACCGCTTCCCGGAAAGCAAGTTCTTCGACGACCTCAAGATCGGCGAGAGCTTTTACATCCCGAGCCGCACCGTCACCGACGCAAATTTCGCCGCGTTCCAGACCGTCTCGGGCGACAACCACCCGATCCATTACGATGTCGAGTATTGCCGCGAGCGTGGCCATCCCGCGCCGCTGGCGCATGGCTTTCAGGTGCTGTGCTTCACGGCCGCGGGGGCCGGCACTTTCGCGCACGTGATCGGCAATTCGCTGATCGCCTTTATCGAGCAGTCGTCGAAATTCCTGAAGCCTGTCTATCCCGGCGACACCCTCTACCCGTCGCTGACCATCGCCGAGTTGAAGCCGCAACGCACGACCGGCGTGGTGACGGTGGCGGTGACGATCCATAATCAGAAGAGCGAGCTGGTGCTCTCGGGTGAGCAGAAATATCTGCTGCGGAAGCGGAGCTGATGGCGCCTCCGCCAGTCATAAACCGCGGTCAGCCCGCGAAATGATATCGACGAGCACGTCGCCGGCCTGCCGGCACTGCGCACCTGATACATCCAGGTGGGTGACGGCGCGGATGCTGCGGCCGCCTAGGGCGGAGATCAGCACCCCGGCTTCCTTGGCCTTGGCGACGATCGTGGGCGCATCCGGCGCGTCCGGCGCCATTTCCCAGATTACGATGTTGGTCTGCACGCTCGCAATATCGAGCCTGATGCCGGGAAGCTGCGCGATGCGCTCGGCGATAAGGCGCGCATTGGCGTGGTCGTCGGCCAGCCGCGCCACATTGTGGTCGAGCGCGTGGAGCCCCGCCGCGGCAAGAATGCCCGATTGCCGCATGGCCCCGCCAAAGCGGCGGCGGGCGGTCACGGCTTGCGCGATCAGCGCGGCGCTGCCCGCCAGGACGCTGCCGACCGGGCAACCGAGCCCCTTCGACAGCGCGACCGAGGCAAGGTCGAAAGGCTGGGCCAGGGCGGCAAGGCTCGCGCCGCTCGCGGCGGCCGCGTTGAAAAGACGCGCACCGTCGAGGTAGGAGGCGATGCCGACATCCCGCGCCGCAGTGCAGATGGCGATGGCTTCTGCCTGTGGAAAGACGATGCCGCCGCCCATGTTGTGAGTGTTCTCGACTGCCACCAGCGTTGTCGGCGGCAGGACGATATGGCCGCGCGGTTTGATAGCGGCCCGGAATTCGTCGGCGGTGAACGCGCCGCCGTGGCCCACGGAGGTAAATTGCACACCGGAATTGGCGGCAGCCGCGCCGGCCTCGAACCACATCATGTGAGCGGTCTGGCCGACGATCACGTCGTCGCCGGGCCGGGCTAGCAGCTTGGTGGCGATCTGGTTGGCCATCGTGCCGCTAGGCACGAACAGCGCCGCCGACTTGCCGAGC
Organism: uncultured Alphaproteobacteria bacterium; assembly: GCA_963712835.1. GTDB lineage: Bacteria > Pseudomonadota > Alphaproteobacteria > ATCC43930 > CGMCC-115725 > DATARH01. The sequence goes on from CAVQJJ010000013.1 coordinate 54,881, forward strand.
AACGCGGCGATCCGTTCCTGCAGCAGATTGACCGATGGGTCCTCCCCGTACTGGTCATCGCCGACCTGCGCCTCGGCCATCGCGCGACGCATCGCCGCGGAGGGCCGGGTTACGGTGTCGGAACGCAAATCAATGACGGGTCCGGGGTGCGGCATGGAGATTAAGTTATGGCTCGAGGCGCGTAGATTGGCTCATCTCGGCCGAGCCGTCATCTCCGGCGATCGGAAAAAGAATCGATGTATAACAGATACAGTTCGTAAATTTTGCCTAAAGTACGTCGTGATCGCCGGATTGAAATCATCACAGCGGCGTGGTGTCATTTGCTTCCGGTCTCAGGGATGAGACGAGAAGTTTGCTGCTAGGCCATTGCTGGCGCGGCCTCGCCTGCGCCAGCTTACTTTTTCCGGGCATTGAAAGCCCGGCTGAGGGAACGCCGGGATGAATGGCATGAGCTGGCGTGAACGCTGGCGCGACTATTGGCGGCCGCAAGAGGCGGTCGACACCTCACCCGTCGTTTCCGATGAGGTCAAATATACGACGTGCTACATGTGCGCCGGCCGCTGCGGCATCAAAGTGCACCTGAAGGGTGGCGGCATTCGCTACATCGAGGGCAATCCGCGTCACCCGGTGAACCAGGGCGTCATCTGCGGCAAGGGTGCTGCGGGCATCATGCACCAGCAGTCTCCAGCAAAGCTGCGGAAGCCGCTGATGCGGGTCGGGGAACGCGGCACCGGCGAGTTTCGCGAGATCGAATGGGGCGAAGCGATCGCAACCGCGCTCGAATGGCTGTCGAAGATCAGGGCCGACGATCCGAAGAAGCTCGCCTTCTTCACCGGGCGCGACCAGTCGCAGTCGCTAACCGGTTTCTGGGCGACGCAATTCGGCACCCCGAATTTCGCCGCCCATGGCGGTTTCTGCTCGGTCAACATGGCAGCCGCCGGCATGTACACGATCGGCGGTAGCTTTTGGGAATTCGGCGAGCCGGATTGGGAGCGGTCCAAACTGGTGCTGCTGTTTGGCGTTGCTGAGGACCACGATTTAAACCCGATCAAGATCCACCTGTCGGCGATGAAGCGCCACGGCGCCAAATCGATCTCGATCAACCCGGTGCGCACTGGTTATTCGGCGATCGCCGACGAATGGATCGGCATCCGCCCCGGCACGGACGGCCTCTTCGCGCTGTCGCTGATCCACGAGCTGCTGAAGGCCGACAAGGTCGATCTCGATTATCTCGCGCGCTATACCAATGCCGGCTGGCTGGTGATCCAGGCGTCGGGGACGGCCGAAGACGGGCTCTTCGCCCGCGACGACAAGGGCAACCCGCTGGTGCTCGGCAAGGACGGCAGCGTCGCAAGCGCGCTCGCTGCGGATGTCGAGATGCGCATGGTCGGCGAGGCGGCCTTACCTGGCGGGCGCAAGGCCGTGCCGGTGTTTCAGCTGATCGCCGAGCGCTATCTCGACCCTACTTACGCACCGGAGGCCGTCGCGGCGATCTGCGGCGTGCCGGCGACGCGTATCAAGGAGCTCGCTGCCGAAATCGGCCGTGTCGCGTTCGAAGACGTCATAGAGCTGCCGGTGCCGTGGACCGATTGGGCCGGGCGACGACACGAGACGATGCGTGGGCGGCCGGTCGGGATGCACGCAATGCGCGGCATCTCGGCGCATTCCAATGGCTTCCAGACCTGCCGCGCGCTGCACCTGCTGCAGCTGCTGTTGGGCACGATCGATGTGCCGGGTGGCTGGCGTTACAAGGCGCCACATCCGAAGCCCTGCCCACCGGGGCCGAAGCCGGCCGGCCGGTCTGATCAGGTCGCCGCCGGCAAGCCGCTGGGCGGCGCACCGCTCGGCTACCCGATGGGGCCGGAAGACCTGATCATCGACGCATACGGCAATCCCCAGCGCATCGACAAAGCGTTTTCGTGGGAGGCGCCGCTCGCCAATCACGGCCTGATGCATATGCTCATCAAGAACGCCTGGGCGGGCGACCCCTACAAGATCGACACGCTGTTTATGTACATGGCCAACATGGCGTGGAACTCGGCGATGAACACCGCCGAGACGATGCGCATGCTGACCGACAAGGAAGCGGACGGCAGTTACAAGATTCCGCGCATCATCTATTCCGACGCGTTCTATTCCGAGATGGTCGCCTATGCCGACCTGATCCTGCCGGATACGACCTATCTCGAGCGCTGGGACGCGATCTCGATCCTCGACCGGCCGATCGGCAAGGTCGACGGGCCGGCCGATTCAATCCGTCAGCCCATCCTCAAGCCCGATCGCGACGTGCGGCCGTTCCAGGATGTGCTGATCGATCTCGGCGCGCGGCTGGGCCTGCCGGCTTTCGTCAATGCCGATGGCGGGCCGCGTTATCCCGCCGGCTACAAGGACTACCTGACCTATCACGAGCGCGCGCCGGGGATCGGCCCGCTCGCCGGCTGGCGTGGCGAAAACGGCGAGGCGAATGGCAAGGGCGCCCCCAATCCCGATCAGCTCCAGCGCTACATCGACAATGGCTGCTTTTGGAAATACGAACTGCCCGAGGAGCAGCATTATTACAAGCACGCCAATCGGGCCTATCTCGACAATGCAGTGGCGATGGGGCTTATCGGCAACGCCGACCCGATCACCCTGCAGCTCTATGTCGAGCCGCTGCAGAGGTTCCGGCTCGCGGCGCAAGGGCATGGCGACCTCGTGCCGCCCGAGCGGCTCAAGCAGCGGATCGAGACCTATTTCGACCCGCTGCCGATCTGGTACCCGCCATTCGAAGGCGCGCGGGTCGACACGGAGACGTTTCCGTTCAACGCAGTGACCCAGCGGCCGATGCCGATGTACCATTCCTGGGGCTCACAGAATGCCTGGTTGCGTCAGATTTTGGGCGCTAACCGGCTGTTTATGAACAGAATCACTGCGAATGGCTTGGGGTTGCAGGACGACGACTGGGTGTGGGTGTCGAGTCACGCCGGCCGCATCAAGGCGCAATTGAAGCTGATGGAGGGCGTCAACCCCGACACGGTGTGGACCTGGAATGCGATCGGCAAGCGTGCCGGAGCGTGGGGTCTCGCCGCGGATTCGCCCGAATTCAGCCGCGGCTTCCTGCTCAACCATCTGATCGCCGAGACCTTGCCCGGCGATGCCACCGGTAATGCTGACCCGATCACCGGCCAGGCGGCGTGGTACGATTTGCGGGTGCGGGTCGAAAAGGCGCCGGCGGTCGAGGCCGGCGAGAGCGCGCCGCATTTTCCGACCCTCCACCATCTGCCGTCGCTGCCGCACATACCCGATATATTGCGCTATGGCGGACAATTCCGATGACCGACCTGCCGCCGCCGGGCGCGAAAAAGCTCGGTTTGGTCATCGATCTCGACGTCTGCGTCGGCTGCCATGCCTGCGCGACCGCCTGCAAGGAGTGGAACAGCGGCGGGCATTCGGCCCCGCTGCCCGATTTCAACCCTTACGGCGCCGATCCATGGGGCGTGTGGTTCAACCGTGTCCATTCGTTCGAGGAGGGCGAGGGCGACGACGCGCGGACCGTACATTTCCCGCGCTCGTGCCTCCATTGCGAGGAGCCGGCTTGCGTGACGGTATGTCCGACAGGTGCGTCCTACAAGCGTGCCGAGGACGGCATCGTGCTGGTCAACGCAGATATCTGCATCGGCTGCAAACTCTGCTCCTGGGCCTGTCCGTATGGCGCGCGCGAGTTCGACGAAGACCAGGGGGTGATGAAGAAATGCACCCTCTGCATCGACCGCATCTATAACGACAACCTCGCAGAGAACGAGCGCGTGCCGGCCTGCGTGATGGTCTGCCCGACGAGCGCGCGGCATTTCGGCGATCTCGGTGACCCGAATTCGGCCGTATCGGAGATGGTCGCTGAGCGCGCGGGCATGGATCTGATGCCCGAACTCGGCTACCGGCCAGTCAACAAGTATTTGCCACCGCGCCATCAGCGCAGGGCAGCTGCGCCGCCGGCGTTCGCCGAGGTCGCGAAGCCGGAAGGTGACGGCGACGGCAAATTGTGGCGCTGGGTCGACCGGCTGCTGTCGCGATAGATCTGACTGATGAACCCCGCTTTCTCAATCGTCTTTTTCAGCACCGCGTCGGGTGCGGGGTTCGGCCTGCTGCTGTTGACCGGGATCGCGGCGCCGCTCGGGTTGTTGCCGCAAGATCGCTGGTTCGCATTGGTGACGCTGGCTGTCGCGGTGGTGCTGGCGGTTGCCGGGCTGTTGTCATCGACCCTGCATCTCGGCCGGCCGGAGCGGGCGTGGCGCGCGTTCTCGCAGTGGCGCACATCGTGGCTGTCGCGCGAAGGCGTGTTGTCGGTGCTAACCTTTATTCCGGCTGCCGTGTTCGGGATCGGCTGGTTCTTCTTCGGCCACACCAAAGGCCTGGTCGGGCTGTGCGGCATTCTTGCCGCGGCGCTGGCGGCGGCGACGATCCTGTCGACCGGGATGATCTACGCGACCCTCAAGCCGATCCACCAATGGCATAATCGTTGGGTCGTACCAAACTATCTGCTGCTCGGCACAATGGCCGGGCTGTTGCTGCTCGATTTCATTGTGCGGTTCTGGGGAGCCCCGACGGGCATTCCGCTCGTAACGCTGGCGGTCATTGTCATCGCCTGGTGGTTCAAGGAAGGCTACTGGCGCTTTATCGACACGGGCAGTGCACCAAGCACGATCGCCACCGCGACGGGCCTCGGCCGCCGCGGCCGCGTGCGTATGCTCGAGCCACCGAATACCGAGGAGAATTATCTCCTCAAGGAGATGGGCTTCCGGATCGGACGCAAGCACCGCGCGCGCCTACGGCTTCTCGCGCGGATCGCGGCGTTCCTGCTGCCGCTTGTTCTGACCCTCGCTGCGCTGCTCGCCGGGTCGGTGATCGCGGCGGCGCTCGCGGTGCTGAGCGCGGCCCTCGGCCTCATTGTCGAGCGCTGGCTGTTTTTCGCCGAGGCGAAGCATACCGTGACCCTCTATTACGGCGCCGAGAGCGTCTAAAGCGCCATGTAATTCAATCACTTATCGGCTTCATGACGGATATTTGAAAAAAGGCGCGGAAAGCGGTTGACGCTGCGCAGGTAAGGGATTACATACCGCACCCCTTGCGACGGCGCACTCCGTCGGCGCAGGGTCGCCAATTGAAATTGTGGGAATAGAGGAAGGGATGCGTGGGCGGCGGCGTCTAAGAGGACGCTGAATGCCTGCGCAGAAGAGGTCGCGGCTCGTCCGCGGTCTCGATGAGTAGATAGTCAGTGTCCTTTGAGTGATTGCGAACGCCTGGGTTTTTCGGAACCCGGGCGCCGTAGTCAGGATGAACATGAGAGTTTGATCCTGGCTCAGAACGAACGCTGGCGGCATGCCTCATACATGCAAGTCGAACGAAGGCTTCGGCCTTAGTGGCGCACGGGTGAGTAGCGCGTGGGAACCTACCCTTTTGTGGGGGATAACCGAGGGAAACTTCGGCTAATACCGCATACGCCGGGTAACCGGGAAAGATTTATCGCAGAAGGATGGGCCCGCGTCGGATTAGCTAGTTGGTGGGGTAAAGGCCTACCAAGGCAATGATCCGTAGCTGGTCTGAGAGGATGATCAGCCACACTGGGACTGAGACACGGCCCAGACTCCTACGGGAGGCAGCAGTAGGGAATATTGGACAATGGGCGAAAGCCTGATCCAGCAATGCCGCGTGAGTGAGGAAGGCCTTAGGGTTGTAAAGCTCTTTCGGCGGGGACGATGATGACGGTACCCGCAGAAGAAGCCCCGGCTAACTTCGTGCCAGCAGCCGCGGTAATACGAAGGGGGCGAGCGTTGTTCGGAATTACTGGGCGTAAAGGGCGCGTAGGCGGCCATCTTTGTCAGGCGTGAAAGCCCCGGGCTTAACCCGGGAACTGCGCTTGGGACGGGATGGCTAGAGTTCGGGAGAGGAGAGTGGAATTCCCAGTGTAGAGGTGAAATTCGTAGATATTGGGAAGAACACCGGTGGCGAAGGCGGCTCTCTGGACCGATACTGACGCTGAGGCGCGAAAGCGTGGGGAGCAAACAGGATTAGATACCCTGGTAGTCCACGCTGTAAACGATGTGTGCTAGACGTTGGGAAGCCTAGCTTCTCGGTGTCGCAGCTAACGCGGTAAGCACACCGCCTGGGGAGTACGGCCGCAAGGTTAAAACTCAAAGGAATTGACGGGGGCCCGCACAAGCGGTGGAGCATGTGGTTTAATTCGACGCAACGCGAAGAACCTTACCAGCCCTTGACATGCCTCGTATGGGACCGAGAGATCGGTTCCTTCAGTTCGGCTGGCGGGGACACAGGTGCTGCATGGCTGTCGTCAGCTCGTGTCGTGAGATGTTGGGTTAAGTCCCGCAACGAGCGCAACCCTCATCCTCAGTTGCCATCAGTTCGGCTGGGCACTCTGAGGAAACTGCCGGTGACAAGCCGGAGGAAGGCGGGGATGACGTCAAGTCCTCATGGCCCTTATGGGCTGGGCTACACACGTGCTACAATGGCGGTGACAGAGGGCAGCGAGGCAGCAATGCCTAGCCAATCTCAAAAAGCCGTCTCAGTTCGGATTGCACTCTGCAACTCGGGTGCATGAAGTCGGAATCGCTAGTAATCGCGGATCAGCATGCCGCGGTGAATACGTTCCCGGGCCTTGTACACACCGCCCGTCACACCATGGGAGTTGGTTTTACCTTAAGGCGGTGGGCTAACCCGCAAGGGAGGCAGCCGACCACGGTAAGGTCAGCGACTGGGGTGAAGTCGTAACAAGGTAGCCGTAGGGGAACCTGCGGCTGGATCACCTCCTTTCTGGATGCTGGAAGATTAGGCGTCTGCGCGATCTCCGATCGCACGGTCTTCTTCTGGCCTTCCACAACAAACGCCGCCGTCTACGCATCCCTTCTGCCGAGTTGTCGGGCGAGCGCCCCCCAGGGACTACGAGTATCTGAGGGTTCGGGCTAGTAGCTCAGCTGGTTAGAGCGCGCGCTTGATAAGCGTGAGGTCGGAGGTTCAAATCCTCCCTGGCCCACCATTCAGATGACAGAAGTGCCTTCCGAAGCGGGGGTGTAGCTCAGTTGGGAGAGCGCCTGCTTTGCAAGCAGGAGGTCATCGGTTCGATCCCGTTCACCTCCACCATTTCGGTGGCATGGAGGGTGACGGGTTCTGCTGGCAGCTCGGTAAGAAGTTCCTATTCGCAGCGCCGAAGTGATGACACTTCCGTTGCGTTTTGTTGATTGACAGGGTGAATAAGCGAGTATGTGACGTGACCGAGGCGGGCACGTCCGGCATACCTATCGCCGGCCGCGAGGCTGGAGACGGGCGGCTGGTGCGTGTCCGACAAGTGTCTTCACAAAGAGAGAAGTTGCCGCATCGGCGGTCGGCCATGCCGTAGCAATACGGTTCTGGTATTTGCCGTTGGGTGCGGTGCTCAAGCGCGAAACAAAGGGCATCTGGTGGATGCCTTGGCACTGAGAGGCGATGAAGGACGTAGCACGCTGCGATAAGCCCGGGGGAGATGCGAGCAATCGTTGATCCCGGGATTTCCGAATGGGGCAACCCACCGCGCAAGCGGTATCGCTATCTGAATTCATAGGGTAGCGAGGCGAACCCGGCGAACTGAAACATCTCAGTAGCTGGAGGAAAGGACATCAACGAGACTCCGTCAGTAGTGGCGAGCGAACGCGGACCAGGCCAGTGGTCTTGCTGTTTGGTACCGGAACCGTCTGGAAAGGCGGGCCGCAGCGGGTGACAGCCCCGTACGGGAAACCGGCAGCAGGATCCTTGAGTAAGGCGGGACACGAGCCATCCTGTCTGAAGATGGGGGGACCACCCTCCAAGCCTAAGTACTCCTCAGTGACCGATAGTGCACTAGTACCGTGAGGGAAAGGTGAAAAGCACCGCGATGAGCGGGGTGAAACAGTTCCTGAAACCGGATGCCTACAAGCAGTCGGAGCCTTGGTGTCGGGTTGCAGTCATCGGAAGCATCCGGTGACTGGGTCCTGGCATCGGGTGACGGCGTACCTTTTGTATAATGGGTCAGCGAGTTGGTCTTGGCAGCAAGCTTAAGCCGTTAGGCGTAGGCGCAGCGAAAGCGAGTCCGAAATGGGCGACTGAGTTGCCGGGATCAGACCCGAAACCGGGTGATCTAGCCATGGGCAGGTTGAAGTGGCGGTAACACGCCATGGAGGACCGAACCCACTACTGTTGCAAAAGTAGGGGATGACCTGTGGTTAGGGGTGAAAGGCCAATCAAACTCGGAAATAGCTGGTTCTCCGCGAAATCTATTGAGGTAGAGCGTCGATTGCTCACCGCCGGGGGTAGAGCACTGGATGGGCTAGGGGGGCGCGAGCCTTACCAAACCTAACCAAACTACGAATACCGGTGAGTGGAGGTCGGCAGCCAGGCGGCGGGTGCTAAGGTCCGTCGCCGAGAGGGAAACAGCCCAGACCGCCAGCTAAGGTCCCCAAGTCGTGGCTAAGTGGAAAAGGATGTGGGACGGCCAAGACAACCAGGAGGTTGGCTTAGAAGCAGCCATCCTTTAAAGAAAGCGTAATAGCTCACTGGTCTATCAGCTATCCTGCGCCGAAAATGTAACGGGGCTAAAGCCACGCACCGAAGCTGCGGGTGTGCCGCAAGGCACGCGGTAGCGGAGCGTTCCGTAGGCCTGTGAAGGTGCACCGTGAGGTGTGCTGGAGGTATCGGAAGTGCGAATGCTGACATGAGTAGCGTTAATGAGGGTGAGAAACCCTCACGCCGAAAGTCCAAGGGTTCCTGCGCAAGGTTAATCCGCGCAGGGTTAGCCGGGCCCCTAAGGCGAGGGCGACAGCCGTAGCCGATGGGAATGGGGTTAATATTCCCCAGCCTGCCGTGCGTGACGAAGGTTCGAGTCTGTCATCTCTTATCGGATTGAGGTGGCGGGTGACGATCTTCCAGGAAATAGCGCCGGCGCTAAGACCGTACCCGAAACCGACACTGGTGGACTGGTAGAGTATACCAAGGCGCTTGAGAGAACGGTGTTGAAGGAACTCGGCAAAATACCCTCGTAACTTCGGGAGAAGAGGGCCCTGTTCCTGCGCAAGCAGGGGCGGGGGGCACAAAAGAGGGGGTGGCGACTGTTTACTAAAAACACAGGGCTCTGCGAAGTCGCAAGACGACGTATAGGGTCTGACGCCTGCCCGGTGCCGGAAGGTTAAGAGGAGGGGTGCAAGCTCTGAATCGAAGCCCCGGTAAACGGCGGCCGTAACTATAACGGTCCTAAGGTAGCGAAATTCCTTGTCGGGTAAGTTCCGACCTGCACGAATGGCGTAACGACTTCCCCGCTGTCTCCAACACCGGCTCAGCGAAATTGAACTCTCCGTGAAGATGCGGAGTACCCGCGGTCAGACGGAAAGACCCCGTGCACCTTTACTACAGCTTTGCAGTGGTATTAGGGATCGTATGTGTAGGATAGGCGGGAGCCGTTGAAGCCCTGGCGCCAGTTGGGGTGGAGGCAACCTTGAAATACCGCCCTTACGGGCTCTGATATCTAACCGCGCCTGGTGAAGCCCGGGCCGGGACCCTGCATGGTGGGTAGTTTGACTGGGGCGGTCGCCTCCCAAAGAGTAACGGAGGCGCGCGATGGTGGGCTCAGGCTGGTCGGAAATCAGCTGATGAGTGCAATGGCATAAGCCCGCCTGACTGCGAGACCGACAGGTCGAGCAGAAACGAAAGTTGGCCATAGTGATCCGGTGGTCCCGCGTGGAAGGGCCATCGCTCAACGGATAAAAGGTACGCCGGGGATAACAGGCTGATGACGCCCAAGAGTCCATATCGACGGCGTCGTTTGGCACCTCGATGTCGGCTCATCACATCCTGGGGCTGGAGCAGGTCCCAAGGGTATGGCTGTTCGCCATTTAAAGTGGTACGTGAGCTGGGTTTAGAACGTCGTGAGACAGTTCGGTCCCTATCTGCCGTGGGTGTTTGAGACTTGCGAGGAGCTCTCCCTAGTACGAGAGGACCGGGAGGGACGCACCTCTGGTGTACCGGTTGTGGCGCCAGCCGCACCGCCGGGTAGCTAAGTGCGGACGAGATAACCGCTGAACGCATCTAAGCGGGAAACTTACCTCAAAACCAGGTCTCGCCGAGAGCCGTGGTAGACCACCACGTTGATAGGCCGGAGGTGGAAGCAGGGCAACCTGTGCAGCTGACCGGTACTAATCGCTCGATGACGCACTTGAGTGCCGCATTCAGCGGCAAGCACCAGAACTGACTTTTACCGAGGCGGCGACGCCTCTCTTGAACGAAGACACAATCGGTCAATCGTCACACGCTCGCTTTTCGCCCAGACGGGACCCAAAGAACAAAAAAGGGCGGTCTGGCCGGCCTGGTGGCCATAGCGAGGGGCAAAACACCCGATCCCATCCCGAACTCGGCCGTGAAAACCCTCTGCGCCGATGGTACTGCGTCTTAAGGCGCGGAAGAGTAGGTCGCTGCCAGGCCTGCCAGCCCGCCCTTTTATTTTAAATGCCGATCACACTTGGTCGGATCGCTGGTGACGCGGGGTGGAGCAGCCCGGTAGCTCGTCAGGCTCATAACCTGAAGGTCATAGGTTCAAATCCTATCCCCGCAACCATCTTTTCAATGGGTTAGCGCACACCGTTGACCCATTTTTTATACCGAAATATCTTCCACAGTCGTTACACACTTTTGCGGCTGTGTGAGGGCCGATGATCAGCCACGAGCTGATGGGTGGAAAGCTCCACGTCTACAAGCGCGAAAACTCGCGTTTGTGGCAGTGCTCAACGTATCTCGCCGGCCGTAATCATCGTATCTCGACGAAGCAGGAGAGCCTCGCGCAAGCGAAGGAGGTGGCGGAGGATTGGTATCTCGGGCTCCGGGCGAAGGACCGTCTAGGGCTCGTAAAGCGCGAGAAGACATTCCGCCAGGCTGCCGACCAATTCCTAAAAGAGTACGAGATCATTACCGAGGGCAACCGCTCACGGAAATGGGTCGAGGGCTATGGCATCCGTCTGCGCCTGCACCTGCTGCCGTTCTTCGGCGATCTCGGGCTTTCTGAAATCACCGCCGGCAAAGTGCGCGAGTATCGAATGCATCGCGCAACGACGCCAACGGTGGGAAGTCGGCGCGCGTTGCCAAAGCCGAAAGACGATGGCACGCCGGCGCCGCACAAGCCGCCGTCGCGCAGCACGATCCACAATGAGATTGTCGCCCTGCGACAAGTCCTGAAGACGGCGCTCTCGCACGGTTGGCTGGAGCATCTGCCAAACCTAGAAATGCCCTACCGCGCGCAGACGAAAGTGTCGCATCGCGCATGGTTCGGTCCCGAGGAATATCGCCAGCTGTACGAAGCGACCCGTCGGCGCGCGCGAACGCCAAAGCGTCCCCGTTTCAAGTGGGAGGCCGAACAGCTGCACGACTATGTGCTCTTCATGGCCAACACGGGTCTTCGTCCGGACGAAGCAAAAAATCTCCAGCACCGCGATGTGCACATCGTGCAAGACGAAAATAGCGGCGAACGCATCCTCGAAATCGAGGTGCGCGGCAAACGTGGCGTAGGCTACTGCAAGAGCACCATCGGCGCCGTGCGGCCATACGAACGGCTACGGGATCGGCCGAAGCCCGTTGTTCGCGAACGCTCGCGTCCGGCCGCGAACGGACGCGTCCCGAACGAAGTTGTCACCAACGGGATACTCGCCGAGAAGCAGGAGACGGCGTTGCCAGGGCCGACCGATCCAGTCTTTCCGGGGAACCACATAAAAATGTTCAACACTATTCTCGGCGAGACGAGACTCAAGACCGATCGCGACGATAATCGGCGCACCGCGTACAGCTTGCGCCACACATACATCTGTATGCGTTTGATGGAGGGCGCGGACATCTATCAGATCGCCAAAAACTGCCGCACCAGCGTCGAGATGATCGAGAAATTCTACGCCGCGCATATCAAGACGGTCCTCGATGCCGCTGCGATCAACGTGCGGAGGAGAAATTAGTCGAACGACGACCTGCGGCGCCATGAAATGCCTGGGTCTGCATTTAGGTATGCCAGCGCGGCCGATCAAACCCAGTTACGCGATTATCCGGCCTCGCCTTAGCGCTTCAGCGGTATATATCCCCAAAGTCTTTGTGGGCCGGAAGTACCGATCTCGCTCGATACCGAGCCCGCCAGGACCGCGCATCCTGGAGATGTCCGATAACCGAACACGGCCAAGCTCAGGGTGTTTCAAGCCCGGATCGCATAGACCGAAAGCGACATCCGGGTCGTCGGGATCAAGCTCTGTTAAAAGCCAAGTCGCCGCGCTCCATGAACAGAATAACTTAACCACCGGCTGAAAATCTTCGGGTGGTTTACCTTCGCCACTCCGCACGGCATTCCAGCGTCCATTGTTCATCATTCGCCGTCGCTGAGCTTCAGTGATGAGTTTCATCGCGGCCTCCTTGGGGCAAGGTGCAGCAGCAGCTGCACCTCTGCCCGTCGGCGAGACCGGGGGTAGAAAGGGCAAGGTCATCGGGCGGGGAGGGGAATAACCCGGCCTGCACGGAGCGAAGCGGAGGAAGGTTGGGAAGTCCGCGCCCGATGGCGGCAAGAGGCGCGGAGCCTTGCCCGCGCGAGGGCCGGCGGCCCTTAGAAGGGTTCGCGGAACTACGTTTTCGAAGGGAAGAAAACGGCGGACGAAATCGTATTGCGCGCGTCCAGCAAAAAATCTTCGCGTTTCAGGTTAACAAACCTGGGCTCGCATGCTTTTATATGAGTGAGAGGTTCGCGTTGGCGGTCCAACAGTGGCTGCCCGAAACTGAAGCGAACACACCGCGCCAGTCGGCCGTTGAACCTCCTCGGTGAAACCTATGGAGGGCCATATGCGGCTCACAGCGCCCAATTATGCCTACGCCAACCCTTTCCTTGAACCCGTCTCGCTCGAAGCGATGGCGGACAGGTCCGAAGGTGCGACGCCGGCGGAGAGGATCGTCGACCCTGCCGCCGACCCTGAGCAGGCGTTCGAACGGGCCGAAACCGAAGTCCTGATCAGCCGATTTCTCGACACGCTTGATGCGCGCGACCGATCGATGGTCGTCGAGATTTATTGGGACGACGCGAACCAAGCTGATATCGCGCGTGCCTTTCACGTGAGCGGTGCGGCGATCTCGAAGCGGTTGGCCCGTATCGTCGCCCGCGGCAAGGTCGCCTTGGCACCTCTGCGCGACACACTCTCGCAATAATCACCCGGCGGCGCGTTCTGTGCCCACGCGCCTCCGTTGGACCAGCGGGCACATCCTCGGCGGCGGAAATCGCTGCCTGAAAAAAGGAACCGACGATGACTACAAGCGCCCTTAGCGGCCTCGAAGCGCAAAAGGCCTATGTCCCGCGAGAAGATGAAGGACGGGAACCTCAAGATGAGCCTGGTCGTGGGCCAGGCCTTTATCCGAGGCATCCGGGATATTGGATATCGACATTCCGGGTCGTCACTCGCCGAACTCGGCGACAACTCGCTTCAGGCCGGCGCCGAGAATATCCACATCGCGTTCGAAAAAAACAAAAGCGGCGCCAAAGTCGACTCGATCGCCGTGATCGATGACGGGCACGGTATGATCCCCGAAATGATCCGTTTCTCGGTCATGTGGGGCGGTACGCACCGGGAGAACGATCGACAGGGCATGGGCAAATATGGCTACGGCCTGCCGTCAGCTTCGGTAAGCCAGGGGCGGCGCTTTACTGTCTACTCGTGCCCGGAGGGGGGGCGGTGGTACGCGGTCACTGTCGACGTCGACGATATCGGCGCTGGCAAATTCACCGATGCAACCGGCGACATCGTGATCCCGGAAGCGATACCGGCAAAGCTGCCGGGGTTTGTCACGGAACACATCGCCGCGCAGTTCCCGGGGGGCGAACTCGACCACGGCACCGTCGTCGTGATCGAGAAACTCGACAAGGTGACGCGCAATACCGTCAACTCGCTGCGCAATCATCTGCTCGAATTCTTCGGGATCACCTACCAGAAGCTGCTGCGCAACGCGCAAATCGTGATTGATGACACGCCGGTCGAGCCGATCGATCCGCTCTTCATCACACCGGGGTTCCGCTATTACGATCTCGATGCCGACCGCGCCCAGGCGCTCGGCCCGATAACGATCGAGGTCAAGAGCGAAGACGGCAAGGAGGTCAAGGGCGTCATGGAGGTGCGCTTCGCCTATATGCCGCCGACCTTTGGCAGTGTCGACAAGACCAAAAACGCCGTCGACCGCAAGAATCAGAACCCGCGCTTCCAGATCATGAAGGAGTATAATGGTATCCTGTTTATCGATGGGCCGTTTTCTCGACTGTGTGCGGCATACCCCCGTTCCACACGTTCGTGAATAACGATCGGTATTTAAAGATTGAGGTCGATTTTCCAGCGGTCCTGGATGGTACTTCAACGTGTTCGACCTCAAGCAGCGGGTCGATGTGTCGGACAAGATTTGGGACAAGCTGAAGGAAGCCGGGATCGTGAAGGCGATCCGCACTCTGACGAGTAAGTACCACTCCGAGAAAAAAGAAACCGACGTCAAGACCGACACCGTCGGCCCCGACGGCAAGCGGGCATCGGAAGAAGCCATGGAGGAAACGGCCAAAGTCACCCGTGCGCCGTCGCCCGAGATCAGACAGCGGCAGGAACAGCGCGGTGCGGTGCATCTGCGGAAAGAGGCCGAGAAGCGGGCGGCCGAAACGGGCCGGCCGGTGGGGCAGGTCGAGGAACAACTGCGCCTCGAACTGCAAGGTCATCTTTATAAGCTTAATCACGAAAACGCGCCCGGCGCGCCGTTCTTCCGTGTCGACCAACTCGGCGGCACCACTCTCCTGGTCCTGAACACGGCGCATCGTTTTTACCCGGAGCTCGTACGTGGGTCCAGACAGCACGCCGGCGCTGCGCGCCGCCATCGAAGTACTGCTATTCTCAATCGGCGACTGCATGAACGGTGCCCCGGACCAGGTGCGGGCCATGTACGATCTTGAATTGCCCGAATGGTCGCGACGGCTCGATTATGCGCTGCTGCAACTAGCGAGCGGGCCACCCACGACGACGGCGAGGACGGCGACGCGAGCGCCGAAGCGGCCTAAGGTACTCTGGGGGTCGCGTGGAGCCGGGCCATCGCGCCCGGCTCTCATGATTCGGTATACACGTGGATCAAATCGCAATGTTTGAAGGGGAGAACACGGCGCCGCCGGAACTGCGAGAGGAGCACCATCGCTGCCACCCAGGTCCAGAAGCGGCTTTATGACCGCCTGCGGTATGAAGACGCGCGGCTTCAGCGGGAAGGCGCGCCCGAGCGGTTTGCGGATGCTTTGCGGGAGTTGATCGGTGAATGGGATCACGACCCGCACAGCCTGATGTTGCGCACAACCTGCCTGCTCGTGGCCGATCTCATCGATCAGGTGGGATTTCAAATCGGCACCGACCGGGTGACGTTGAAGCCGCCGGGCCTGTTGGTGGGACCGATGCAAGCCGGGATCAGATCAAGGATCGCATTCGTCGCGCGCTGCGCGCCGGCCGCGATCGCCAACTGCAAGAACCCTCGGTACGGCAGTTTATTCAGCGAATGGAGCGGCCTGTCCGGCGCGTTCAAGGCCGCTATTCGATCGCCGACCTGATAGATGAAGCGGCGCGAACTAGAGCGACAGTTCTTAAAGTTGCGACAGTTGCCGCCAGGAGGTGCAGGAACGGCAACTCGGCCGCCTTATCGATCCTGTAATTGAGGTGTGCGAGACCGGCGCCAAGTGCGCTGTCACGGGCCTTAATCGCATCGATATCTGGCGCTACTTTCGGCACACTTGGTCGCTTGAATACCGACCCATTCCGGGCCGGCAACTGCCGCTCCTGATTCGCAACGCCGCGCGGCCGAACCGCCCGATAATGGGGATTGCTTTGCTGGCGAGCCCGGTGATGCGCCTGCGCATTCGGGACAACTGGATCGGTTGGACGCCGCCGGCGTGGGCTAAAGGGCTCGGGGCCGGCAATTGGGATGCGAACATCGCCGCGACGGCGCTGCAAGAAAGACTGCAACTCGGTATCGACGAAATCCGATGGGATGACCTTGCGACGGCCGAGGAGATCACGAAGCCGACGGAGCGCACCTTGTTCCGTTTGGAACTCCTAGCGGCGGGCGCCACAGAAAAACGCAACCGGCAGTTGCAAGAACACTACGCTGAGAACCGGAGCACCCGCCATCTTGAGGTGCGTGACCCGAGCGAGGATCAGACTGGAAATCCGCCTCGGAAGAGCACCTCTACATGCGAAAGCGTGCAGAGGCGCTCGGCGCTCTGTTGCGGGCACGCGCGATCTTCGCAAAGGCAGGGCTCGATCGAGACGCGCGACGCGCGTTTCGCCAACTGGTGGCGGCGGATGATGGATGGCGCGCCCTAGACACCGCAATCGCTGAAATCCGCAAGGTCGGCCTTGCCAGCCAAGTCGTCGATGTCAGCGTGTGCGGCGCCGTGCATCCCTACACGGAGTTGCTCGGAGGCAAGCTTGTCGCCTTGATGCTGCATTCAAAAGAGGTGCGCAACCTTTACGAAGCCCACTACGGAGACCGGATTAGCCTCATCGCTTCGCAAATGGCCGGCCGGCCAATTCGCCGATCGGCGCAGTTGAAGATACTAACGACGACAAGCCTCTATGGTGTGGGCAGCAGTCAATACAACCGGCTCAAGCTCCGCGCCTCGGACCATCCCGGTTTGCCATATGACATCAGTTGGCGGCTGTTCGATGGTGATCAGCGAACTGGTGGTTACGGCACCGTGCATCTGGGTAACGCGACAGTCGACGCGCTGCGTGAACTGAGCGATACGACTCACGGATTACGGCGCGTCAATAACCGCTTTGGCGAAGGGTCGAAGTCCACGGCTGCGGCAAATCCGCGAAGGCCTTGACGCACTAGGAGTCGAGGCCAGCCACATTCTGCACCACGCGACCCCGCAGCTTTTTGCGCGGCCGAGCTTGAGCCGCATGCGCGCGACCAGTTATTGGGCTTCTGCGCCTCGATTGATGCCGGACCAGCGCCACTCGAAGCGATCACCGCCGCCTGGCGCCGGCGTTGGCTACTCAATCGGATCAGAAGCGACGACGTGCTCGACCGCGTCGGGAAGCTGGGGTTTGAAAGCGTGCGCGCTGAACTTTGGACCGATGAGGACGGGCAATACAGGCTGCCTCTCGCATAGAATATGGGTGCAGGTGACACGGTGCATCCGGTTTGCGTGGCGTGTGTGGCCCATAACAGGCAAAAAGGGGGGACACATCGAGATGGATAGCGGTGCTTTTGGGTCTTGTCGCTATGCCTGTTTACGCACAACCCTATCCTGCACGAGATAACTGCGACGAGATCACCAAAGAGCTCGCGATGAGACCACCTGCGTTCGGTGACAAAGGGCGAGCCAACTATGATTACCAAAGCTATTTAGCGTTCTGCGGCGCGGTGCCGTGGTCGAAGATGATTGGACCGAATGATCTTGAAGCCCTGAAGGGGATGGTTTGCACGCACGGCGGCGTCATGGATCATGTGAACAATCAACTATCCTGCTGGTAATCGTTTTAAGATCAACGACGCAAGCGCGGCGCGGTTATATTGCGAGCTAGAGCTTTTTGTCTGGTTTGTGTTCATCGCACAGCATCAAAAATTTACTGAGCGCTTATGCGCACAACCGCCACGGGGAGGTGGCGGGGGTTGGTGGGAAGCACCCCAAACCGCCCCGAAGGGCGGCAGGGTCGAAACTCTATTTCGCGACCGCGAACCGCGAGCGCGGCTTCTCCGGCCGCTGCGACTGGAAGCGCTGCTGCGCTTCTTTCATCGCCTCAGCCTCGGCCTCAACGCGGGGCAGGACATGGCGTCGGAGTTCCTCGCTGATGGCGCGCAGCGCGAGCGCGGCGGCTGCGAGGTTCTCGGCACGTTCTGCAAACGATGGTTTGGACATACGAAGGTAGGTGAGCTGATAAAGGGCGGGCGGCTCAGCGCTCGCCGGCGAGCATGATGGTGAGCACGCGGCGCGTCACGGTCGGGTCGGCGGGGTCGGGAGACCCCACGAACTCGTCGCCGAGCCCGTAGCAGTCAATCTGCCATTCGATGTCATGACCCCTGTAGGTGAAGGAGCCATAGGCGTGCTCCTCGAAGGGGTCGTTCTCGAACGAGAAATCCTCGTAATTGCATACGATGTCGAGAATAGCCGCCTGGTCGTCCTCCGGCAGGGCTCTGATGCCGCGAGTGAAGACGACCGTACCGTCGGTGAGGTGGCGCCGTGCCTCGTCGTTGAGGTCGCGGATGCGCTCAAGGGCGATGTCGTACTCTAGAGAGTGCGTATCCATAGGGAGCGATAGGTGAGGGCTGATAAGTTCGACCTGCCCGCTCTGTCTCCGCGAGCCCCTCGCGGTAGGCAGGCGCCAAAGCACGCGGTCAAGAGGGAAAGCCCCAGCGATGGGGCTTGGAACGACGGTAGACCCGCAACTCTTGACGGCGTGCTGCGCCTGCTACCATGGGCGAGGGCGCGGAGACACTGGGCTGTTGGGGTGCCGGGTGATGCTGTGCGATAAATACGATACCGCCGGACGTCTCCGGCGGTTTACACGTTCTATTATATATCAGTGCCGCCGGCTGCGACGGTCTGCTGGGGATAGCCAAATTTGCAGTAGGGAATCACCCCGGCTTCATGGCGTTTTGCCGGAGCTTTGATAGAATGAGCGCCATGGTACGGACACTTGAACTGGCACTGTCGAAGGCGGCTGATCTGCCGGAGGCAGCCCAAGAGCAGCTCGGCCGCGAAATCCTTGAGCGTCTCGACGCCATCTCCGAGCTGCGCGCTGAACTCGAAATCGGCATCCGCGAACTCGACGCCGGGCTCGGCCAGCCTCTCGATATCGAAGAGCTGATCGCGCGAGCCCACACGGAGCATGGCGCGAAGTAGGCGCGTCGTTTGGGCGCCGCGAGCGACGCAAGACCTGCTCGATGTGTGGCGCTACTACGTGCGCGTCGCATCGCCTGACGTTGCCGACAACATCCTCCGTGGGATCGACCGGGCAAGCGAGGCGATTGGGCGCAATCCGCTGACGCGGAGAACCCGCGATGACCTGATGCCGGGGCTCCGTTCGGCGCTTGTCTCGCCACATACGATCTTCTATCGGCTTCAAGGCAGCGATGTCGAAATCGTGCGCGTGCTGCACCAACGACGCGATTTTCCGTCCGCCTTTGGCCTGCGGCCAACCCCCCCGGCAGACGAAAATCGATAGAAAAGAGCCGCCGGCGGATGCCAACGGCTCTAAGTCTGCCAAAACAGTACGCGTCTATCTTCGTCGCGACCGCTGCTGCTGTTGGGGTTCGTCCTGCGGCACACGCAGCACGATCTTCCCGTCGACGGGCAAGGCTTGCAGGACGACGTTGAAGCCGTTGCCGTCTTGGTGGGGAAATGCCGCACCGACATTGATCCAAAAGTCGTCGGCTCCGTCGCGCTTCACCACCACGTACGCGCGGTGGCTCGGCTGTTGAGAGGCTGCCATATCGTGTCCTCCCTCAGTGAGCCGCGATGGCGTTGCGGATGACCGCGAGGGCCTCGTCGAGCGTACCGACGCGGTGTGACCCGAGGTCCATGCCTTCGAACTGGCCCTCGTCCTCACACAGGGTGGCCATGACGCCGACCGATAAGCGGCCGTCGAACAATGGCATCAACTCGATCGAATAGAACTGGATGGGAAGTCGGGAAAGATCGCCCGGCGAAGAGGTCGCCGCGGGACTGGCCATCGTCATTTGATTTCTCCGTCTCGCAAGACCGACATCCGGATCGGGTGCCGGTCAACAGGACGGAGCCACAGGTATTATGCCTTACCATCCAAAACGGGCAAATTTTCAGAGTCCTCTACACAACTATATCGAGCATCGCTATTTTACCCGCGGTCGTGAGGCAGAAAAATGCGTCGCTTCCTACTGGCGTTGACAGCGATCACCCTCCTCGCCACTCCGAGTGCCGCAGAGGTCAGGCAGTTCTGGCGCGTCCCTATGCTGTGCACAGCCGGTCCGCCGCCCACCGCCGCCCACTCAAATGAGATCGAATATTACGCTTTCACCGGCGACATGCAGGGGAAGCCCTATACCGTCTGTTCCAACAGCGGCGGCTCATGGGGCACAGCATTCCGCAACGGCGAGAGCTGCAACACCTACTACATCTCATCGTTCACGCTGTTCTGCCAGGGCGGTGCGGTTTCCGCGCCGGCGGTGACGCCGGCACTGCAAGCCGCGCTACGGATGACGGACCTGGCACAGCTGCGCGGCGATACGCTGTACGTACCGACCGACCATGTGAGCCAAGTGCTACTCGGCCACAGTCCGTTGCAGGCGTTGCCGGCAGGCTATGGGATGCCGGTAGGGTACTCGCCAAGCTTCGCGACGATCGCCTGGGACAGCGGACGAAGCATTCCGCTGATCCCCATCAGCGGCGCCGCGCCCGCAAGACCGCCGATAGTCGCAGCGGCACCGCCGTGGGTGTCGATGCTGCGAAGCGTATTCCCGTGGGCACAACTCGTAGCCGGTGTCGGCGTGATCCTCTTCGCGATCGCCGCGTCGGCCGGGTACGCGCGTGGACTCGGCAACCCGGACCAGGGAAAGCGCCTGCCCACTTCATGGCTTTGGTTTATCGGTCAGCGGCCAGGCCGCGCCCCTCACGGGCGATCAGAAAAAGGCTGTCGCGGATCGGCTCAGCAAGGAGTTGACCAGAGCCGAAGTGACCGCTGTCGATAACCCTGTCATCAAAGGGGATACAAATTCGGCAATCTTCAAAATTACGCCAAAAACGAAAACGGGCCTGGGTAGTTTGTTCCTGTCGGAGCGATATGACATCATCACCAAGCCGGACGATACGAATATACTCGGCAACGATCTGTGCTATTACGTTCAAAATTTTATAGAGAGCAAGCAAACGGAGAGAGCAGGGCGTTTCGTCAAATATCTTCCCTCGATAAAAATAAGCTATAAAGAGATAAGCTTCGAAATCAGGGAAGATGAGGGGGTACTCAAAGATATATTTTATTCAATAGTTTCTTTAGCGGGTGAGATGGACGAAAACGATTATACCAATTTTGAAATCTTGAACCGCGGCTTCGCTGATGAAGCGCAGGGCCCGTTTCGTCGGAAAATCCTTCTCGCTCACCCGTACGACAAGGTTGTCGGTTTGGCGCCGGAGCGCGTCGACACGACGAAGAGTATCTATGTGCGTCCGCCGCAGATTTTGACCACGATCAAAAACGCTGAATACGGGAATGACGAGCTGCCAAATCTTCGGGGAAGATTCATGAGCAGCTCGTCGGCCGGTTTCTCGCGACCTGTCAAGGTCCCGCCCCGCCAATGAGGACCGAAGTGTTGGACGGTAGTGTTGTCGATGCCAAGCAGCCGGATTTTCGAACGATCGAGCTCTTCTTTTACGCTCATGGCCCCTAATCGATCGGGTCTCCCGGGCAATCGCCTTGGCCTACCTTGTAATAGGGAAGTGCCTGAACCGTCTCTTGAGTACTCATTAGCCAATTGTATCAGGGAAATGTGGCCGCGCAATGAATGCCGGTGGAAGCATATTAGTGAAATTGTCAAATCGATGATTTTGGCTTTGTTGAGCCATTTTGCTTGCGTCGCACATTAACTGTTTCACGACACAGGATATCAAATAACAAAGCAGTCGCATTTGATATCGAGGACTAGAGGCGGGGATGCCTTGGCGAACACGATTGTGACTAATGGTAGCGGTGCACGATCGGTCGATTAGGTCCGGTATCGGCCCTATCAGTGGCACCAGTGCGAGGAGACAGGAGGGCTTCAACATCGATCGGCGGGCCAGTGTGTTATACTCGATGCATGACGGTGCGATGGAAAGCGTACCAATCAAAACGGACGAACCTTGTGGCTCTCGCTGCGCTGTGCGTACTCATCATCTTTATAATCTGGCACTACAATTCTACATCTCGATCGACCGTCGTGAGGCAGAGCGCATCCCAACAGAAAAACGCACCTTCTTTCAGCGCCTCCGATATCTCGTCATCATCATCCCCGGCTTGGCGGGATGACGCCAAAGCTACTATCGACGTCCGTTCTCTTTCACAAGAACAGGGAGCTATCACCCTTTCCGGTTACGCAACCGGAACCCCAACTATTTCCATTATGATTGTTCCGCACTCCACAGCAAGAGGCAGCAACAATGCGCCATATCCTGAACATGATTTTCTCTTTGACTCCACCATTTTAGTGAGGGACCACGCGTGGTCATCAACGGTTCCTAGTGTGCCCGTGGGAACATACGATGTAATCTTACGCAATGTGCCAGGAGGCGATGTTATTCAGGACGAGCAGCTATTTGTTCAAAAATAGGGAGCGTGACTACGACGTTATTGCACCACTCCAATATGAGCTTGTATCAAGATCGACAAAAAAGGAGTACTGATGGGAAATCCCATTGCATGCAGGTTCGATAGGTCGTACCCCGTATTCACCGGATCGTTGGCTAACTGCTCCGCAAATTGCCATGAACTGGCATTCGCGGCACCGGACACCGATGGAGTAGGGGTTGAAAATAAGACGGGACTGCTGTCTGTGTTCGGCTGATACAGAACCGGGTCCTTGTCATACGGTTTGACGTTAAACGTCCATAAAATAACATCGTTCACAGTTTTGGCTACAGCTGATGCGAGCGAAGAAGCGCAGTAGACCCCCGGAGTATACCCGTCATTCTGGACGGTAGTGCACCATTCGCTGATGTATGTCTTGTCTGCTGCAGTTAGAGAACTGCCCCCAGCCTCCCAATCCAAATACACTGGCGTCCCCGGCTGGAACCCTGCGCCGTTCAACATCGTCACAGCATCTGTCCCATCCTGTGAGCCGAGAGTAAGGTTATACATTCTCCCCAGTCACGCTTGGGTCCTGTTCGCCGACGTAAATGGGCGCGAGTTTCCAGCCCATGTCGACCAGCGCCTGGGCAGTACCTGGTCCATCGGTCCAACTTAGATCCGCAGGATTTTCATTAATGCCACCGATGTAAAAGCCCGACCATTCGAGATTTGTATTCGCGTGCAACCACTGCATCGCAGGCAAGCCTGGAAACGTTGCACTATCAAATCCTGCCTCACCATCCCAATTGACCTGCAATCCTATGTTCGCGTCTACGGCGCTCGCAACGCTCGCTGCAGTCGCGCCATTGCCCAACAGATCTGTAATTAAGGAGGGTTGCCCGACGCTAGCCACCTCTAAATTCGCGGTAGCCTGGTTACCTGTGGCCGTATATCCGAATGTCAAAGTTTGGCTGGGTTGTTGACCTGGCTCGAAGACTGCTACACCACCGTCGTTAAGACGCAATGTAGGACTACCTGAGACGGTTACAGGCTCGCTCATGGTGAGGACGATCGAAACTAAGTCGCCGGCAGCAAGGTCACTGTTTTGGGGGCTCGCGGAAATTCCAACGACGGTGGGAGGTGTTGTGTCGATTTGCACGCCAAGATCGAAGTTGGATACTATTCCGAAGTTTGCAGGATTCCCGGCGATGTCCGTAATTGAGTTCGTGCCCGGTAATCCGGTTACTTGTAGGTCTGACGTGTCCTGCCCAGCCTTAACGGTATAATCAAAAACTACCAGTCCGGATGTCAGAGTCGGAAGCGGTGGCACTGTCGATCGCTGTACCGCCATCACTAAGGTTCAGCCGTGGTGTCCCGTTTACCGTGACAGGCTCATTCAACTGCACGTCTATTGGAACAACGGTGTTAGCACCGAACACTTCATCCGGCAAAACGGCCGCGGTGACAGAGTCGATTACCGGACCTATCAGAAGAGTTGGAAGTTTCGCCGTTGCCTCTTCTATATCCGTATTTCCATAGGCCCAGTTGATATTGCCAACATCCACCGTTCCAAAAAAATCGATCGACTTATTTATGATCAAGACACTGCTGGTCTGAAAAGCAGATGGCAAATTGATGGTTCCGTCGATCGCGAAATGTAGGCCATCCGTGGAAACACCGTAGTAATCGATGCCATTTACATCCTGCCAAACCGAAAAAATGAGAGGGTCGCCTTTCGAGGTCGTCGTAGTAGCAGCAAGCAATGTGTACCCTACGGGCACCGTAACAACCGTGTCACCGGTGAAGGTGGCCCCGTCGGTGGACGTGACCAACTCAAGAGTACTGCCGGTCGGGGCGTTGTTTGTGTAATAAGCTTCGTACTTGCCGTCGAAATCGACGACGCTAATCAAATTTAACGCGGTTCCAGGCGGGCTGTTTGGTTCATCTCTTATTGGATTGGACGCGCTCATCGTCCAATTCGCGCCATCGGTCGAGGTTGCAAATCCGAAACCGCTTGCGTAACCCGGGTCACTACTCAGGTTGCTGTTATCGCCATTGAACCAGGCGTTGTAGACGCCGTCCACGTACATGACGGTTGCGGGTACTTCGCGAAAGGACGCCCACGCCTGACTATTTGCATTCGTGATGACGGGATTGGCGCCGGCGGTCCAAGTAATGCCATCCGCCGATGAGGCTAGGCCGATTTCCTCATTATTACCGAAAGGCAGCCCGCCAAAGAGCATCGTGTACGAATTGTTTACTTCGGTCACGGCTGGGGCGAAAACGCGCGTGGCGTCAAAGCCTGTACCTGTGAATTGTAAAATCACCGTCGCGTTGTTGCCGTAATCTTAGCCATGCGCTCCTCCCCTTAAATCCCTTTGTAATTTCTGATGATTACGGGTCAATTATCGCAGAGCGTCAACCGATTTGGCAAGCAATGGTTGAAGTCAAAGAAGCGATGTGGGTTTTCGGAGCCAAGCGCCGAACGCGGCCATCACCGGTTACAAACGATCTCGATCTTTTTACGCCACGTTCCCTTTCGGCTGATCGAGACGCTGCCGCAGTGTGGGCAGCGCTCGGGACGTTTCGCTGTATGTGGGACGCGAGCGATCCGCGGTGACGTTCGGGCCATACTTGGGGAGGATGGCGCGATCGTACCACGACCGCGGGGTCACGAAAAATGGACGCTCCCCTACCCCGACAGGCCACGGATTTTGGACGACGCGGCGGTGCTGAGTGCGTCACGAATTTCGGACGGCGGCGAGGCCCGATGCCGCTGTGTTGTGCGACGGCTCCGGGGTTGGTTCGGGCGTCCGGCGGAACGGCGTTAGATGGGCGGTGGGTTTGCGCGAAGGGGTTGTGTGAGGTGGTTGGGTTGGCGATGATGGGCTGAGAAGAAAGATCGCTCGTTGGAGCGCGATGGACAGGGGGCAGCGTCATGCGGAAATTGCTAGGCTTGGCCTGCTTGATTCTGCCAATTGCCTTGGCAGACGGCCATGTAGCGTTTGCTGAAAACATTAATTGTCGCGCAGTGGCGGCTGAAAAGATTGAATATGAAACGGGCTCGCGCCCTCCTGATCCTGCGCGTGCACAACAATTATTTAATTTTTACATGTATTATTGTGTCAATCCGGCCGTAACAAACAATATAACCCCTCCGATCCTTACCGAGTTCGTTGATCCAAATTATCCGTCTTGTCACCCGCTCAATGAAAAATATGCGGCTGACGCAACTCAATTTCATGACTTAGCGCCATCAATCGAGTTTTGGTGCTTCGGGAACGACCTTAGACACGCGGGATGGGCCACACTGCGCCAGCAGCAGTACAACCAACAACAAGAGCAAGAAGCTGCCGAAGCGTTCATGGCAATTCTGGGTGTTGCTGCGGGGATGGCGGGGGGCATCCACGCCGTCCACGTCCCCCATCCGGTGTATCAGCAGCCGGCGTACCGGCCGGCGGTCACGGTGGCTCCGAGGCCGATGGTTGCGCCGCGTCCGGTAGTACAGGCGCCGTCTGCCGCTCTTGCGCCAAGGCCGGTGGGATCCGCAATGCCAGCTGTGATGCATGCGGTGACACCGGCACCTGTGGCGACAACTGCGCCTGCGACCGTGGTGCCAGCAGTAGGGACGCATCCCGCTTCGGCGTCTCCGTCGCAAACGGTGGCGACCACGCAACCTAGCGTCGCGGCATCCGCGGGCGGGCCTACAACTACACCAGTCACACCGTCCAACGGAATGACCGGGTTCATTCCGACAGGTTCAACGGGGCCGGGTCGCCGGTTGGGTACGTGATCGAGAATGGGCAGCGGATTTACTATTACAGCAAGCCGCCATGTGCGACGACGTGCAGACCGGGGCTATGTCATATGCCTGCACAAATAACTGATTGTCGCGGCGTCGCGACGCTGCGCTACGCGGAGGAGGTCATGCGGCGATTATTGGGCTTGAGCTTTGGCATTTGGGTCGCCATGGGCGGGATGGCTCTCGCGCAGAATGTCGACTGCCGCGCGGTCGCCGTTGATCTCTTTGGTCCGAACGCCGCTCAAGCAAATGAGATATATTGGTATTATTGCCAAGGGGGTGCTCAACAACGACCTTCGGTCGACGTTTCAAAATATATCAGGCCGGGTCTATTTGATTGTCGATCATATATTCACTCTCCAGGCATTGATGTAAATGATCAGAAATACAAAGAATATTGTTCTGCTGATGATCTTATAAATGGCTATCATGAAAAACTTGCCGCCGCGAGAGATGCTGCGGCAACCGCCCCTGACACTGAAAACGTCGACTGCCGCGCCGTCTTCACTGATATACTGAACGCCGACTTTGAGTGGTATCAAAATGTCTTGATACTCGCCTCCCAGAACACCGCTCTAAGCGACCCGCCTTTAAATCCGGGTACATCGGTGCTGGCAAACTATTTTGGATACCACTGCGCGGGGACCTCGCCAATCGCTCCTTCGCCTATACTGCATTATAGATCGACATCGTCATTGCCAGCGTGTCGAAATTTGTCATCTCATCTCCTTCAGCTGGCGGCACCAAATGAACAACTGAACGGCGGCGTTAGCGCAGGATTGCTGACCAGATTGGTTACATTAGGCGCGCAGTCGCCGCTACTGCAGTTCGTCAATACGGATACCGCAGTCCGCACTTACTTCACGTACTGTTTTCCGCTCGATGTACTTCAGTATTACGGAAGTTATCACGAAGCGGTGAAAGCTCAGCAAGAACAATTTGAACAGGAGATTGATACGGCAATTACTCTTTTCGGGCTCGCTGCGGGAATGGCGGGAGGCATCCACGCTGTCCATGTTCCCCACCCTGTCTATCAGCAGCCGGTGTACCGGCCGGCGGTCACAGCGGCTCCGCGGCCGATGGTTGCGCCGCGCCCTATAGTACAGGCGCCCACAGCCGTTGCTCCAAGACCGGTGGTATCGACAATGCCCGTTGTGCCGCGTCCGGTGGTAGCGGTGCCGACGCCAACTCCCGCAGCCGCCGCGGTTCTGCATCCAGCGACCACTCCAGTTGTACAGCCCGCAGCAACGGCGCTTGCGCCTGTGGCTGTGCATCCTGCCGCGCCAACTCAGGCAGGCGCGCCAATCGGCCACCTTACGCCCGTCGCACCTGGCCTGTATCAAAACGAGTCGGGTCAACTGGTCAATGCCAGTGGTAATCCGAGCGCGGCAACCTCTTCTTCTCAGCCGTCTAACGCGGCGGCGTGCAACCTCGTGAAGTCGCGCAATGCCGCAGCGGTAGCGGCCGGGGTGGAGACGCAGCAACAGGCCGCGTACAACGAGAATATTGCCTGTCATTGACCGTGTGAGCGGCCCACGGCGTCGCCCGCAGCGCGTTAGATGGCCGAGGTCGGATCGTCTGGAACGCATTCGCCGGGCAGCGGATTGCCAAAATAGTCAACGGACGCCTGAACGACTGTCGGGCTACGGTCGATCGCGTTGAGACATACGCCGCTTGGCCACACGGCTCCGGCTGGAAGCGGAGTGACAGAAACGGGATTGCTGCTCGTGATGCAGTAGTAAGGTACGGTTACGATGGTCCCCATGTGGAGACAGCTGGCACCGGTGCATTCATGGTAGCCAGCCCCGCACTGCACCGTGTTGGTCGATGTGGCGCCGTCGATCGCGGCTTGTTCGCCGGATGACGCCGATGGTGCGGTTGCGGCAGGTTCACCAGACGTGGTGGGTTGCTGCGCTGCGGGCGCTATCTGGTTTGTGCTCGTCGTCGGGCTTACCAGATCGGGCTCTTGAAGGATGGAGAGTTCCTGCGTCAGCACCTGCACAAGCTGCTGAAGGACCGAGACGAGTTGCTGCTCAAGGGCAATCGTGGACTGCGAGGATGCCACGGGGCCGGTAGCTGAAAACGTCGCGGCGGATAGCGCCGCTGGTGTCGCCATTGCGGCAATCAAAGCAAAAAAAGCGAGGAGTCTGAACATAGGGCGCGGCAGTCGACCGCGCTTTTATTGTACCCCGCTCTTCGGATCACACCGCGTTGACTGTGGAAATGCGGGCTCTGGGGCGACTACTGTCGACGAAGAGCAATCCAAAATGTTACGAGTCCGGAGAGCACAAACAGGGTCTCTATTACGGGGGCTGAGCCGCCCACAAGCACAGGGACGTTGAACGGAAAAACGCCTAGGCCACTGCCTAAAAAGCAAACCAAGTACGTCGAGCAGCTGATCGAAAATGTCAGAGCTGTCCATCGCCACTTGCCCACAATTTGTGGAGATAAAAATATCAAAAATTCGACCACCGAAACGCAAATTAAGAACCCTGCACTGGCGATCCCTAACAATATGTCCATGAGCGTTGTCCCCGCCAGCGCATTAAATCCTGAAGCGATAATCACAGCATAATATGCTACTGATGTTGCATAAAATACTCTGATTGTTGCCTTTAACGGCGTGTGATTCTGATTCTCCAGCCAATCATACCCACGAAGATGTAAGACGAAGAATATCGGGAGCACACAGAACGTGAGCGAGTAGAAAAAATTATAATAAGACGGTGAGTTCGCATGCCAAGCGATGAGCGAGTAGAGCACAGATGTTTGAAACACAATGAGCAGGAGGAAGCAAGTACTGTAAATTACAGCTGCACGTAACCCCCATCCGGTTGAATTCATAAGTTCATTTTACATTGGCGATCTTCCCCGCAAAAGGCGCATACTTGCGTCCTGTCCATGATCGCGCTTGACCGTAACTCTCGCGCAGCATTAGCTTTCAATGAGCGGTAACACGTTGAAAGCGAAAAAGGCAACGGCCGATGAAGGTGCGTTCGACATGGAGCAGCGCTGGACTATGCGTCGCAGCGCTGGTAGCCGGCTTCACCGCGACGGGCGAGGCGTATGCCAACGGGTGGTTACAGACATTCGGCGTTGTGGGACAGCATGTTCCCTGTTGCGCACGGCCGGCGATGCCCACTGTGGTCCCAACTCCGCAATATCATGTAGTATCGCCTGCGCCGACGTTCTACTCGACGCCTGCCGCCCAGGCAGCTACCCAGCGGCTATTAGCAACCACCCCAGCGCCCTTACCGAGATATGAGCCCGTGGGACCAGGTCCGTATTTCCAAAATCCGAGTTCAATTACCCAGCCGGTGATCCCTCAAACCATGCCGCATATGGTGGCGGCACCTAGCCAACCCTCGATACCAGCTATCACGAGTTTCCAAACGGCCCCCACGGAAGCGGTGGCAAAGCAGCCGTCCATTTCTGCGACCGCGCCTTTTTATTCCGGGACTTCGAGCATCAACGCTGTTCAGAGCTCACCGTCGACTTCCCTGACGTTAAACTCCGATCTAAGTCAGGTCGTAACCATGAAGCCTGGCGCGTACTCTGGTACCCCAAGCATCGATGCTAAATAGATGCAGCGCGATATCGCGCTGCATGGTTACTGCGGAACTCTAAACCGGGTACTCCAAACGGCAGTTGCGGTGCTAATATCGCTGCTGATTTCTGTTCCTTTTGCGGCTAGTGCGCAAACCTCCTGCGGAACCGGACACTGCCCCGCAGGGACATACTGTTCACAAATCACGCCCGGAAAATGTATTCCGAATGGACGAGTGGACTGCGGCGTCAACAGTTGCTCGCCGGGCGATCGATGCGTCAACGGAAATCAATGTGTACACGCGCCAGAGCTATTAGGTGCTATAGCATTTGGCCTCCAAAGCGATCATTTCGGGGTCTCGTGGAATTACCCGACACAAGAAGCGGCAAATGCGCACGCGATTGCAGATTGCGGAATGTCCGATTGCCAGGTCGTTATAGCCATTCCAGCACACCGTTGCGGAGCACTGGCCTCAATAGATGGCGAAAACGGCAACGCGTGGGGTGGGGCGATCCGTGAGAGCTCTGATAGTGCCGCGCTGGCATCAGTAGAAAACTGCCAGAAGCGCTCGCAATTTGCTTGCCGGGTCCGTGCGGTACGCTGCAATCAATAAAAGCTTGAGCGGCTTTGGACGATGGGTGAGGTCTCTGGAAGAGCTAGTTACTCGGCGTTGATGTTGCACCGGTTGAGGTCGCAGCCGTTGAAGTGGCGTCGGCATTGTCGGTTGGCGCGACCACGGTGACGGTGCGCGTGGCGCAGGCTGTAAGGCCAGACTGGTCAGTGGCGCAGTAGAGAATGGTGTGCGTGCCAGCTTCCGACGTGTCGATGCTGATCTGATCGGGGGTCGTGGTCGTTCCCCCATCGACTGAGGCTTCGATGCCAAGATTGAGGTCTTGCTGCGGACCGGTGATCGTGGCGCCGAGGTCGTTGTAGGTGGCGCCGATATCAACGCTTGCGGGGTTGTCCCCGTTGATCTGAACGACCGGCGGGGTTTCCGGCGTGGAGGTTGCCTGATCGCCGGAGCCGTCGCTCTGACTTCCCTGCCGTACCGATACGCCGCTCCCTCTCGGCAAATGCGATTGTGTGCCTCGATTGCGGTTGGTCCGGCCAAATGTTGCGGCGACATTTGACGACCGCGCATGGGCTTACGCCCGAGCAGTACCGCGAGCGCTGGAACCTGTCGGGGGACTATCCCGTGGTCGCAAAAAATTACGCAAACCGCCGCAGCGAGCTCGCGAAGCAATTCGGGCTTGGGACGCGGCGCTAGACGATGCTGAAGGCATGACGACTTCCCGGTTCGGTATCTCTCATGGCACATTGATCGCCGAGATATTGCCGTTCGGCCGCGCGTGGTCGCTGCTCGTGCTGGTCGTGGCCTTTAGCGGCTGCACACAAGCGCCGAGTGAACAAAGATACGCCGCGCAGCGCGACTTGCTGACGGAAGCCTTCGCTTACCGTGTGTGCATGACGCAGTCGACGGCATCACCTGGTCAAACTGCGTACGGATCAAAGAGGCGTTGGACCGACATTTGGCGGCGTTCAAGGCGGCATATGCGTCGAGATATTGAAACGGCTAGCGCACCCGTTCGACGGATAGCGAACCCGACGGAAGAGCACGGAGCAATTCCGGTTCCGGCTTCGAAAGATCGAGCCAGGCGCGCCAGTCGTCGCGTTCGAGCACCACCATTTGCCGGTCGTGGATAGATGCTACATCGGAGCTCGGCTCGGTCGTCAGCAAGGTGAAGGCTGCGCCCCCGTTCTCGGGCATCGGTCGCCACAGACCAGCGAAGCAAAACCACTCTTCGCCCGTCTTAGTGAATTTCCATTTCGACTTGGGCGACTTCGTGCCGGTGAACTCGAAGAAGTGAGACGCGGGAACGAGACAGCGGCCGACCGGAAAGCGGCGGTTCTCGGAGCGGAAGTTTATGACGGGCGCGGCTTTCGGCCGCCCCGGCGGCAAGCCCCAGCGGAGCTCGGCGAATTCGTTCGTCGCGTCTTCCAGCTGGCGGATCACCGGGGCCTTGTCGGTCGGCCAGATGTCCTCGCGCGGTTCCAGGTTCGGCACCGCGTTTGGCCACTTCACCGGAATACGGGTCTGGCTGAAAGCGGCGAGGTAGTCAGCGTAATCGACGTAGTTTCCATAGTCGTTGCACATTGAGGGGCTACCTCGCCGCGACGGTGCGCTCGAATAAATTGTGCTGTCCGACCGGCGGCGCTTTCTCCCGAAGATCGCGGCCGGTGATCTCGACGTTGCCATCCGCGGAGAGCTGCCGACGGCGCAGCTTACGCTCCACGATAAGCTCGAAGCGCATTCGCTGAAGATGGAACGCCTCGATGCAGCGCTCCGGCGTCGGGCTCTGATCGAGGAGCGATTGGAACACGCGTCGGCCGATCCTGACGGTGCCTTCATAGGGCCCAAGGATCACCGTGAACTCCACGGCTTCGCGATCGGCGCTCCAGCGAGCGTCTTCTGGAAACTCGAAAAATAGCATCAGCCGCCTCCGGGGGAAGAAGACGAAGGTTCTCGTAATGTTCTATGCCCCGGGCTGTAAGCAGGCAAGGGGTTCTCTTTGGTGAGACGGAGACCGCATTCTCTTTGGAGCCGATATCTGTAAGGGCCGCGCGACCAGCGCGCCGGTCAAGGTCATCCCGGCGGGTGCCTCGAAGAGGTTGCCTGGACGGGCGCGCATGCGGCGCGCAATGCTGGCCGCTGCCTCAGCGGCAAGTCAAAGGTCTTGTAGGTCGAGCAGCTGCTCGACTTTGTTACGTGGCCGGCCGAAGTTGCGGCGGCTCTGATGCCGGATGATCTCAGCGGTGCCGAGCGGCTCGTATCGTCTCGGTTCAATGAATACCCTGTGGCTTCCGGCGGACCGCCGGAGCCATGCGGTGAAGGGTTCTTGGTCAGCGAGCGCGAAGCGCTCGATCGGACGAAACTCGGGTGCGAGGAGCTCCGCATCGCGGCTCCCGACCCGAAACACGACAAGCGAACCGGCGTTGCCAATGACAGCCGCGCGCACCGCGTGGCTGAGTTGATCGGTGTATTGGTTCGCGAGCGTGAAGTGGGTGGCGAACTTGCGGGCCTCGCTGAGGAGCGAGGCAAACGCTTCCGAGGAGAATGTCTGGAATTCGTCGACGTGGACAAAAAAGGGCGTGCGCTTTGGGGGCGGGACAGCTGCCCGCCCCATCGCGACGAACTGAAGGTGTGAGACGAGAAGCGATCCCAGCAAATTCGAGGCGGTCTCGCCGATCGCGCCTTTGGCGAGGTTGGCGACAAGGATGCCGCGATGGTCCATCGTGCGCGCGAACTCGAACTTGGGCGCGACCTGGCCGAGGATCAGCCGGAGTGCCGGCGAGGCATTGATCTGGCCGGCCTTGTTGAGAATCGGCGAGACTGCTTCGGAGCGGAAGCCTTTCTGATATGACGGAAACTCGTCGCGCCAAAATCGGAGCGTCTCCGCGTCGGTGACGCGGGAGACGATACTGTCGCGGAAGCGATCGTCGATATAGACCCGCGGGAGATCGATCAGCGTGGCGTGCGGACGCGAGATCAGCGCCACGATGCCGTGAAAAAGAAAATGCTCCAGGCGAGGACCCCAGCTATCGCCCCAAATGTGCTTGAAGGCGCCGACAATCCCGGCCGCGGCAAGCGAGCGCCGCTCCGGCGCGATGCACGTGGCCGGGTTGAAGCCGACCGGGCGCGCGGTGTCGTTCACGTCGAGATAGCATACGTCGTTGATCCGCGAGGGCGGGATGGCGTCGAGTATGTCGAGCGCCAGGTCGCCGTGTGGGTCGATCACGGCGACCCCCTCGCCGGCAAGGATGTCGCCCATGGCGAGATTGAAGAGGAGCGTTGATTTCCCGCTGCCGGATTTGCCGACGATGTAGACGTGGCGCTGGCGCTCCTCCGGCGTGAAAATGATGCGCTCCCCATGCGCCGTTGTCGCAATGTGAAAAGCCTCTGGCTCCATAAGCGTCGCGTCAGCCTCCGGTGAAAACGGAGACGCCAGCGCGTCCCGTTTGCCCATCGATGCGGGAGCCATGTGGGAGCAGGCTCTCCGCGGGCTCGCCGGGCGGCCTGTGGTGGGGCTTGGCCGGCGAAGTACCCGAGGCTGTCGCCACGTCTTGAACCGACGTGGAACCTTTAGTGTACCGAACCGGCGCGGCATCCCCTGCGCTTGCACTTGTGGATGTCCCACCCGCGCCGGGCCTGGGTGGGTTCCTGCTGCTATGCATTTGGGGTTCTGGTGCTCTTCACCCCCGCTTTGTCGGAGGGAGGAGCCGAGCCGGGTATCGGACATGTACGACTAGCCCGCAGCGTCAGCGAGGACTATCGGACGTGTTCGACTACTGCGGCGAGGGCACGCGAAGCGCGACGACCGTCCGGCGCAGCCGGCCGACCCCGTGCCGCCAGCCCGAGCGTCGACCAACGGGGAGACGTGAGCGGCCGCCAGCTCTGCACTGCTTTGCAGGCTGAGTGGCGGCGCGGGTCGGGCGGCGAGCCCGACAAAGCGGGGGTGAATTTAAGAGCAGCAACAAGGCGTTGTTGTTGCACCAAGGGTACAAGTCAGACGTACCTCACTTGTACGCCATTTGAGCGAGGACTATCGGATGGCCGCGCTGTCCGATAGCCCGCAGCGAAGGCCTCGGCGCCTGGATTTTAGGTTTTGCTTTTATAGAAAATGCATTCCTTCTCTGTATCTCATTAGTTGAATATCATTGAATGCATATTCTTTAATAGAGTGACCGGAAGTTTTCTTCCGCTTTAGAGCGGACGCTTTTCCCGGTCTAGACCGGAAGTTTTCTTCCGGTCTGAACCGGCAATTCAGAGCCGTCGTGGCTTGAGATCGAGCTCGTAGATATTGGTCTTGCCCTGGCCCCGGCGGACGATCGCCAAGAGGCCGATCGCTTGGAGCGATTTGATGTGCGTGCGGACGCTCCGATCGGAGAGGCCGAGATCGTCGGCGAGCGTCTCTTGCCCCGGAAAGCAGAAGTCGTTTTGCCATGCGTAACTCAAGAGCATGGCGAAGGCCAGCTTGTCGCCGGCGCTGAGTTTTTTTGATTTGAGGATGAAATTCGGGACCTGCGTGAAGCCCTTTGCCGTCGCGGCGTCGGCGCCTTTGAGGATGATATTGCGCCGCTCCTTGAGGATGTCGCCGATCGGTCGGCTGTCGCTGTATTCCACGCACCAATTGTAACGCGTCTACGCCTGCGCTTCCGGGTTATCCCCTACAATCGTTCCGCCGTCGCGACCGCTATATGGTCGCGTGCGCCGTGTGCCCTCGCCGAGTTGCGGCATCAGTTCCTGCAACCCCTTGATCAAGATGTTGGTCTCGCGGTCGCGCTCGATCATCGCGTCGATTTGCTGATCGCGCCGCTCAAGCTGCTGGTCCTTCTTGTTGTTCTGCTCTCGCAGAATAGGCGTTCTCACGTTCGAGCTGATCCACGTAGCGTGTATCTGCGGCGTCCGTTCGCGAACGTTCGTCACGCTGTTCGCCGCCTGGCTCATGCTCGTCTGAGGGATGTTCGGCAGGCCGAACATTCGCGTCCGGCCGCGTCCGTTCGCGAACGTTCGGCTCCTCGATTTTCGGCTCCTCAAGCGGCAACTCTAGGGAGCGAATGGCCGCGTCCGTTCGCGACTGGTCGCGAACGTTCGCCTGGTGCACTTCTTCGATCTGGGCGAGATGTCGCGCGATCGACTCGGGGTGATCCGGTATCGCTGCCCGAACGCGGTTTCTTCCTTGACGCAATCGAGATCGCCGCGCGGCGCAATATTTTTGGATCGCGCGCGGCGTGCGGGAGTGCCCGCCGGATTCGTAACGGCGAACCGCTTCGTCGATGGTCAGCGTATAGGTCTGTTCGTCGCCGTTCGCGAACGGTCGCGAATGTTCGTCCATAGCGATAGGGTATCATCGGCTCGTCCCCACCGCTCGCCGGTTATCCCCAGCGGCGCCGAAGACGGTATACCGGCCGTGAAATAGCATGAGCCCTCCGATATGCGGTACGCTTGAAAAAGCCGTGGTAAAGGCGGACCATACCTCAATACCCCGATACAATCGTAAGATGGGCGGGGCGATGAGGTCGAACGGATCGCGACTTACGCAACGACCTGGCGGGGGCGGCGATGGACTTCCTTTCGATACCGGGAGCCGTAAAGGAGATAGTCGAAATCATTAAGCAAATCAGGGACGAAGTTGATAAAAGCAAGAGACACAGTGCATATTTTAGAATCAGGCTTTTGGAGAAAATACATGAGGGAATGTGCTTGGTACATGGTATTTATTTAAACACATTTCGCGAGGCGGCCAAACAATTTGATGAAAAGGACGCTTCAATCCAATCATTGTTGAAGTTTCTTTCTGATCGTGACCTCGAAACACACCTCATCCGAGACGATTTGCACGGACTTTTGTGGGGAGCCCAAGCGCTTCAGCATCTACCGCAACCTGTGCACTCATACATAGCCGAATGCGAGCGATATTTCGGGCATGTCACTGACGCAGGTATCCGCTCTCGCCTGAGGGGGTTTCTTCACAAACTTAGAAAAATCGACGATCTGCTTAATACCACAGTTGAACAGCTAGGTGACATTGAAAAAGGGTATTTGATAGACCACATTCATGATGACGTTCGCAATTCTCTCAAGTATGTCCCGTTTGAGATCAGAGAAATATGGCCAGAAGTTGCAGCCCAATACCATGCCGCTCATCTCGCTCTTGCCCAAACATCAAAGGTCGACGTAAGTGACGTACAGTGGGACGCCACGTAACAGGTGATTTGAACACGCCCATGCGACACCGGCTCGTCCCACCTCTCGCCGCTTATCCTCAACTCTAGACTTTCACACTCTCTTACACATACACATTTAAAAGCAGAAATACGTCTTCTATATCAGTTGTATAGGC
>CAVQJJ010000014.1:0-179274 GCA_963712835.1 uncultured Alphaproteobacteria bacterium
CGAAGCTGTGGCGCGGCGATAACATAGGGTAGACTGGCGGCGACAACCTCTGGGGGAGGCCGCCGGATGAAGCGGCTGTTGATCGCCCTTGTCGCCGCGTTGCTGCTGTTTGGCGCCGCCGCCCGCGCGCATGATGCCGCCGAGCCGGCGAGTCCGGCGGCGATGCCGCAAATGACCGGCTGGTTCGAGCGGACCGTCGGCCAGCTCGAGAACGAGGCGACATCCGACGTCTCGATGGCTCCAGACGTGTGGTCGGCCGTCAGCCGCGAATGGCGCTCGTTCGACCGCAACGGCTCGGCCGGCTGGGTACTTGTCGATATCGCCTGGGTCGCCGCAGCAGCGCTTTTCGGGCTGTTTGTCGAGCGCCTCGCCGCTAATGCCGCCAGCCGCCGCGCGCGACGGCGCATCGCACGGCGCGAAGACGGGCCCCATCTCGTCGATCTGCTGGGCCTTGTCGCCGCCGATCTATTAGGGCTCGTGGCATTTTACGGTGTCTTCATGGCGGCCCAGCGCCATTTCCTGCCAGCCGTCGGCGTCACCCCGCTCTTGGCGATGTTCGCCGCGAACATCCTCATTCGCTGGCGGGTGGCGGTAATGGTGCTCCGTGCGGTCCTGCGCCCGGCCGACCCCGACGCGCAACTCGTCGAAATCAGTGGCGACGAGGCGTACGGCCTGATCCGGTTCGTGTCGGCCTCGATCCTCGCGATGATCGTGCTGGTCGGGTTCGGCCGTTACGGGCTGATGGACGAGAATAGCGGCGCGCCGCATGTCGTCGGGCTGATCAACGCGGTGCTCGTTTGCCTTATCTACGTGACGATCGTGCTGCGCACTCGCGCCGCCGCCGAGGCGCTGATTCGCGGGCAGCTGAGCGCCGGCGTTATCGCCGCGATGCGCGCGGGGTTGGCGGAGGCGTGGGTGCCGATCGCGCTGATGCTGGTCGCGGCGCTGTTCGTATTCTTTGTCGCCGGCCTCTCGCTCGGCCTCCTCGCGTATTACCACGCGGTGGTCTCGACGCTCGGCGTGCTCTTCGTGGTGATTGTCCTCGAGCGGTTGACCGAGCGGGTATGGCACGATCCCAGGGGGCGACGACGGAACGCGCATGAGCTCGCCGTGCGCTCGTTCCATCGCTTGCTGCGCGCGATCGGGCTCGTGGCGGCTGCGTTGGTGCTGGCTTCGGTGTGGACCTCGGCGATCGAGATGTCGTCCGGGGCGATGGACACCGCGAGGCGCTCGATGACCGCGGCGGTCGTCACGCTCTTTGTCGCCTTTGTCGCCTGGGAGCTGGTGCGGCTGGCGATCGACCGGCATCTCCAGGATGCCGGCGGCGGCCCGACCTTGCCGGGTGACGAGGACGAGACCGGCGCTCCTGCCTCGCGGCTGCAGACCGTATTGCCGATGCTGCGCGCCGCGTTTGCCGTGGTGATCGGCGTGCTGGCGGCGCTGATCGTATTGTCGCGGCTGGGGGTCGACACCGCGCCGCTGATCGCCGGCGCCGGCGTCTTTGGCCTCGCCGTGTCGTTCGGCTCGCAATCGCTGGTGCGCGACATCATTTCCGGTCTCTTCTATATGTGGGACGACGCGTTCCGGGTGGGGGAGTACATCGATACCGGGCGCTTGAAGGGCACGGTCGAGACGCTCGGCATCCGCTCGGTCAAGTTGCGCCACCAGAACGGGCCACTGCATACCGTTCCCTACGGCCAGTTGGGCGCGGTCACCAATCTCAGCCGCGACTTCGCGACGATAAAGTTCAACCTGCGCTTCGAGCCCAACACCGATATAGAGCTAGTGCGCAAGACCGCGAAACAGCTCGGCCTCGCGATGCAGGACGACCATCCCGAGCTTGCTGCCGAAATCATGCAGCCGCTGAAGCTGCAAGGCGTCGCCGAGGTGGTCGACAACGCGGTGGTGCTGCGCTTCAAATTCACCGCGCGGCCGGTCAAACCGAGCTGGGTGCAGCGCGAGTACCTGAAGCGCATGGTCAAGGTGTTCGACGAGAAGGGCGTCAAGTTCGCGACCGGCGCGACGATGCTGCTGCAGCATGTCCCAATACCAGCCGAGTCGGCCGACCCGAGCGCCGCCGCCGAAGCCTCAGCCCGCGCCGCCGCGACGACGGTCGCCGCCGCGGAGATTGTCGAGGCGGCCGGCGGCTAGTTGTCAAAGCCTGCGCCGGGACGCAAGCTCCTCCGCGCAACATCCACGCGGAGGAAGCCCGATGCGCATCGGCGTGTTCTATTTTCCGGTCGATTACGGCATCGACATCGTCGAGTTGGCGACCTCGCTCGAGGAGCGCGGGTTCGGCTCGCTCTATGTGCCCGAGCACACGCACATCCCGACCAGCCGCAAGACGCCGTTTGGCGGAGGCGGCGAACTGCCGCAACGCTACTCGCATACACATGACCCGTTCGTCGCGCTGTCCTTCGCGGCGGCGGCGACCAAGAAGCTGATCCTCGGCACCGGCATTTGCCTCATCCCCGAGCGCGACCCGATCGTCACCGCGAAATGCGTCGCCAGCCTCGACCAGCTTTCGGGCGGGCGGTTCGTTTTCGGCATCGGCGGCGGCTGGAATATCGAGGAGATGGAGAATCACGGCACCGACTACAAAACCCGCTTCAAGCTGATGCGCGAGCGCATCCTCGCGATGAAAGCGCTGTGGACCGAGGAGGAAGCGGCCTATCACGGCGAGATGGTGAATTTCGATCCCGTCTGGTCGTGGCCGAAGCCAAAGCAGAAACCTCACCCGCCGATCTTGCTGGGTGGCGAGACCGACTACACCCTGCGCCGGGTCGTCGAATATTGCGACGGTTGGTTCCCGCGTCCGCAGCGCGGCTGGGATATCCGCCACGAGCGCGACCGGCTGCGAAAAATGGCCGACCAGCATGGCCGGGACTTCGCCGAGCTGTTCATCTCGGTGTTCCGCGCACCAGCCGACGCCGCGGCGCTGGCCGATTATGGCGATGCCGGCATCC
Organism: uncultured Alphaproteobacteria bacterium; assembly: GCA_963712835.1. Lineage (GTDB taxonomy): Bacteria > Pseudomonadota > Alphaproteobacteria > ATCC43930 > CGMCC-115725 > DATARH01. The sequence goes on from CAVQJJ010000014.1 coordinate 2,967, forward strand.
AGGAAGCAGTGCTGGAAATCCCTGACAACAGCCGCGACGGAATACTCAAGGTGCTCGACGGCTACGCCCCGCTGCTCCGGTAGCGTGCGTTCTTCATACGTTCTTCTCCCGATTTAAGCTTAGCTGGGCATTCGATCCGGATTTGACAAGACCCCTGTGTGCGGTTTTGCTCTAGGCTGAGATCGAACACGGGAGAGAAACCGATGCGCGTCAGCATCCTAGACGATTACCAGGGCGTTGCGCTCGACATGGCCGACTGGTCGCCGCTGCGCGACCGCGGCATCGAGATGGCTGTCGAGCGCTTTCCGTTCGCCGACGAGGCGGACGTGCTGCGCTCGCTGGCCGACAGCGACATCGTCTGCGCGATGCGCGAGCGCACTGCGTTTCCCAAGCACATCGTTGACAAGCTGCCCAAGCTCAAGCTGCTCATCACCACCGGCATGCGCAACGCGTCGTTCGACATGGAGGCGCTGAAGGCGCGCGGGGTCACGGTGTGCGGCACCGGCGGGCCGGCGGGCGGCAACGAGGACACGGCCGAGCTTGCTTGGGGCCTTATCCTCGGCGCGATGCGTCGCATCGCCGAAGACCACGCCTTTATGCGCCAGGGCGGCTGGCAGACCCGCGTCGGCCACCGCGTCGCCGGCAAAACGATCGGCCTGTTGGGGCTTGGGCGGCTCGGCAGCGCGGTGGCGCGGGTCGGGCTCGCCTTCGACATGAAGGCGATCGCCTGGAGCCAGAACCTCACCGCCGAAGCAGCCGCGGCGAAGGGTGTCGAGCGGGTCGAGAAGGACGAGTTGTTCCGCCGCTCCGACGTGCTCTCGGTGCACCTCGTGCTGAGCCCGCGCAGCCGCGGCCTGGTCGGCGTCCGCGAGATCGGGCTGATGAAAAAGAGCGCGGTGCTGGTCAACACCTCTCGCGGGCCGATCGTCGACACCGACGCGATGGTCGCAGCGCTCAGGGAAGGCCGCTTGGCCTATGCCGGGGTCGATGTCTACGACAAGGAGCCGCTGCCGATCGATCACCCGCTGCGCAGCTGCCCCAACGTCATCATGACGCCGCATATCGGCTACGTGACCGACGAGAACTACCGCAGCTCGTTTCCGCAATACGTCGAGAACATCGTCGGCTTCCTCGACGGCAAGCCGCAGCGGGTGATCGGCGGCTGATGGGCGATGACCGGCGATCTCGTTATTCGTGAGTCGCGCGACGACGATGTCGCAGCGATCGCCGCGATCTACGGCCATCACGTGCTGCACGGCGTCGCTTCATTCGAGGAGGCGCCGCCGAGCGTCGAGGAGATGGCGCGCCGGCGTGGCGATATCGTGGGGCGGGGCTTACCGTATCTCGTGGCGGAATGCGCCGGTAGGGTCGTCGGCTATTGTTATGCCGGACCTTATCGGGCGCGCATCGGCTATCGGTTCACCGTCGAGGATTCGATCTACATCGACGAGAGCGAGGTCGGGCGCGGCGTTGGCCGGGCGCTGCTCTCCGAGGTCATCGACCGCGTCGCCGCGCAGGGCTATCGCCAGATGATCGCGGTGATCGGCGGCAGCGAGACGCTGCCGTCGATCCGGTTGCACGCGGCGCTGGGCTTCGCGCAGATCGGCACCTTTCCGGCGATCGGCTTCAAGTTCGGGCGCTGGATCGATTCCGTGTATATGCAGCGCGCTCTCGGGCCGGGGCAAACGACGCTGCCACAGGAGATTGCCCATGGCTGAGGCCTTTGCCGACCCCACCGCCATCAACGGCTACCACGCGCATATCTATTACGACCCGGCAAAGACGCGCGACGTCGCGGCGCGGGTGCGCGAGGGGATCGGCGCCGCATTTCCCGCCGCGACAATCGGCAGTTGGCACGACGAAGCGGTCGGCCCGCATACCGTCGCGATGTACCAGGTCGCTTTCGGGACGCAAGATTTCGCAGTTCTGGTGCCCTGGCTGATGCTCAACCGCGCCGGCCTCGACGTCCTGCTCCACCCGCTCGCCGGCGACGCCTATGACGACCATACCGTCTTCGCAATGTGGCTCGGCGACAAGCTGCCGTTGCGGCTCGATGTACTGAAGCGGGTTTCGGCGCGCTGATCTTGTCGTTCGAGGGTCGGGAACGGTTTTGCCCTGTCGCGCGTATACGACACGACAGACACAGTCCCCCGACAAGCAACCTGCGTCTGTCTAGATGACCGGTGTGAGGGCCGGCCCGGAAGGCGGCAACCCGGCAGTGCGCCTACCAGGTGCGTTGCGGGCCGCAATCGACGTGCACGAAATCCGATTCCGGATAATAGCCGACGCCGCCCAGCCGGCACTGGTCGGCGAGGCTCAGCGCGGCGCGGTGCACCTGGTTCAGGGCGCGGCCTTCGCAGCGCAGGTCAACCGCCATGCCGTACATGTGGTAGCTATTCGCCGCGACGCCGCTTTCATGCAGCCACATGAGATGGTTCGTCTCCGGCGAGCGGTAGCCGCAAACCACCTGAATCGGCTGATGAATTTCCAGCCGGTCGCGCAAGCGGCTCAACACGTCGAGCACGCCGGCATTCATCGGCCGCACCTCGTCGGAATGGTGGTCGCGCAGTATCCAGTTGATGTCGCGCACCACCTCACGCATGTAGTGGCCGTCCGCCCAGTACACCTCGCGCAGGCTTTCGCCAGTGTGCATGTTGTAGAGGGAAATCGACCGGGGCGCGAAGGAGATCGCCGGAGCCGGTTTGATAAAGGCAACGCCGGTAGCGACCGCCGCAGCGCCGAGAACCCGACGCCGAGTCAGCAACGATGACGACAATGCACTAAACTCCCCACGACAAGCTGGGGAACGCCTTAGCACCTGAAATTGGATCGGACAACCCCCAGAAGTGCAGAAAACGCGCCTCAGAGGTCGATTTTCGCTGCGCCCCCGCCTAACGGTTGCGCACGCCTAAAATCTGCTCAGCCGCCGCGTTGGTTCGCCGGGCTCTGCTGAGCGAGGGGTGGTTGCGCGCGGGAAAGCAAATGCTGGGCGATGTCGGTGTCGCGCTGATAGACGTCCGGCCGGAACTCCAGCGTGCCGTCGCTGTCGATAAACGCGGTCTGGTAGACGATGAAGACCGGGAGCGGTTGCGCCAGGGCATGCCGGTAGGTCGTGCCGGTGTTGATGTTCTTGGTAATCTCGTCTTCGGGGATGCCAAGCAGCAGCGAGGCCAGCTCGCGCGGGTTCTGCACGCGCACGCAGCCATGACTGAGACGCCGGTTCTCGCGCGCGAAATACGAGCGCAGCGGCGTGTCGTGCAGATACACGTCAAACCGGTTCGGCATCTCGAACTTGAGGCGGCCGAGCGCGCTATAGGGCCCCGCCTCCTGCAGGATCGACCCGTTGTCGCGCATCGTCATGTGATGCCTGTCGAGGTAGTCGGGATCGGCCTCGATCTGCGGCATGATTTCTTTTTGGGCGATCCCGTAGGGTATATACCACGGCGGGTTGTAGAGGACGCTGACGATCTGCGCCTGGAATTCCGGGGTCTGCTTGTCGGATTGGCCGACCACGACCCGCGTGGTGAAGATGGGCTGGTTGTTCTGGAACAGCTGCAGCTGCTCGCTCGCGGTGTTGACCCAAACGCGGTCGGCGGGGATCTCATGCGGCAGCCAGCGCAGCCGTTCGAGATTGACCGCGACCTGCCGGGCGCGCAGCTCGGCCGGAACATTCAGCTCGATCAGCGTTCCGTTGCCGAGCACACCGTCTGGTGTCAGCCCGTGCCGCTCCTGAAACTTTTTCAGCGCCTGGGTCGTCTCCGAATCCATCTGATCGGTTGCGTAGCCGGCGGGCAGATAGCCCTCGATCGCCAGGCGATGCTGCAAGATGCGGGCACGTTCGGGCGATTGGGTCTCGGGGACATGCGGCCAGCCGCCGGCCTTGGCCATCGCGCGGTAGGATTCGTATGCGCGACGCAGAGCCGCGTAGTCCGGGGTCTTCGGCGCCAGCGCGTCGATCGTCGCCTTCGGATCGGCGCCGGTCATCGCGCTGTCGAGCGCGGCGACGACATCGACCGGGGCTGGGCTCAGATCCTCGTCATCGGTGCGCGCCTCGCTCGACACCACGCCGCGCGCCAGCGCCTCGGCATAGCCGAGAAACGCATCGGACAGCAGCAGATCGCGGTCGGTCGGCGTGAGCCCGGTCTTGGCGAAGGCGGCGACGTGAAAATTGTCGGGGTCGAGGCCCTGATCCTCGGCGCTCAGCACCGCGTGCCACAGCGCGCTTGACTGAGCCTGGCGCGTTGCCCAGATCGGCACATCGCCGTGCTCGTCGTAAAAGCGGCGCAGAAGCGTGGCATGCACTGGATAGCCGGCGATGTTGAGCGGACCGGTGCCGGCGAGCCGCGCCTTGATCTCGCTGTCGCCCGGTGTCGCATTTGGCGATGCGGTCGCCGGCAGCAAAGGGTTCGCCTCGGGCGGCGGAGCAGTGTCGTCCGACGCGGTCGCGGCGCTCGCCGATAACAGCATCACAACAGCAACCGCCGTGCTCGCGGAGAGCAGCGTACGGGCCGAGAGGAGGTGAGGGAGGGTCAAGCGCATCGCATCAACTTAGGGACGAAACCGTTTATAGTTTATCTCCATTATACATGTCGCGTCGCTCGCGGCCGGCGCCACTGCGCGCAAAGCCGGGCAGTTCTGCGCCGGGCGCATGGGCGGAAGCAAGAACATTCTGCAATCGACTTAGCGCGTCCAAGTAGTTCGGGGCATTTAAGCGAGTCGATTTTGCTTTCATCGGCGCGATCTTCGGGTGTTAAAGTGACAAGCAAGTGAATAACGGTGGAAGGACGCGATGATCCGCATCGCACTCGCCGTATTCGTGGGCCTTTCCCTCGCCGGCTCCGCCGCTCTGGCGGCCTGTCCCGCTAACGCATCAAAAGCGCATACCGCTAAAGCGCGGGCCGAGGCGCGGAACTGCGCGAACCGCGTCAATCTCGGGGCGGTGCCCGCGATTTCGGCCAATGTCGTCGCCGGCGAACCGGCGCCGATTGTCAAGCCGCCGACATACACCGACCCGAAACCGTCGCCTTATGAGGGACCGACGCTCGGCATGTCAAAGCCCGACCCCGGCGTGCGGGCGGTGCCGACCGTTGGCTATAAATGGTCGCTCGAATAGGCGGTCAATTCGCCGCGGCGCCTTCCGGGCGTGGACCGATATAGGCCGAGCTGGGCCGCACTAGCCGACCCTGGCGCCGGCTTTCCATTGCATGGGCGAGCCAGCCGGCACAGCGCGCCACGGCGAAGACCGGCATGAACGCGTCGCGCGGCAGGCCAACCGCGTCGAGCAGCAGCGCGGCGTTGATCTCGACATTGGGCTGCAGCGCCGGCCGCCCCGGTTTCAGCCGGGCAAAAGCATCGGTGACGGCCTGTTCGACCTCGGCGGCGAAGCCGAGCCGCCCGGCCGCGGGGCCAAGGCGGTCGCCAAGTCGGCGCAGCGCCTCGCCCAGGATGAGGGCGCGCGGGTCGCCGCCCTTGAACACGCGGTGCCCAAAGCCCATCAGCCGCTCACCGGCGGCGAGCTTCCGCTCGGCCCAGGCGGCGACATCGCCGCTCGCCTCCGCCTCGTCCAGCATGTCGAGCGTCGGCCCCGGCGCGCCGCCATGCAGCGGCCCGGTGAAGGCGCAATAAGCGCCGAGCGCCGCGGCGGCGAGCGAAGCGCGGCTCGAGGCGATGACCCGCGCGGTGAACGCCGAGGTGTTGAGCCCGTTATCGATCAGCGTCGTCCAATAGGTGTCGAGCGCTTCCGCCATCGCCGGATCCACGGCACGGCCATGCACCATGCGCAGGAGGTCGGCGGCGGTGCCGAGCGCCGGATCGGGGGCGAGCGGCGCTTCATCGCCGCGCCGACGCAGCAGCGCGCCGATCGCCACCGGCAAGATCCCGAGGATCGCCGGCGGGTCGGCGGCATCCGGCAGGTCGGCGAGGGCGATGCGCACGCCCTCGACCACCGGGCGGGATACGGCACGATCGAGCCACCGGTCGAGCGCCGCGAACGCGGCCTGGCGCGCCGCACCGAGCTGGGCGCGGAGCGCGTCTCGATCGGGGCGGTGGGCGAAGCCGGCCTCGGCGGCGAACTCCTCCCAGAGCAGCGCCACCGCGCCCTCATAGCCGAACCGGGCGACCAGCTCGACCAGGGTGTAGCCGCGTACCCACAAGATGCCCTGCGCACCGTCACTGTGGCTCAGCACCGTTTCGGCGGCGATCAGCCCTTCAAGCCCACTATCCATCCCCGGCTCCGCGCCATGCCCCCGACCGCGGGGTGTTGCGGCGGCGATCCGAAGCGAGCGCCGCCGGATTGTCAACCCGACTGCGCGGCAGCGCGATGCCTGTCCGCCTGATCTTTCGAGGAAAATATCAGGCGGGTCGCAGGCGCTTTCCTAGCGGTGGGTATCGTTGGCCGCTTCGCGCCGATAATTCGGGCGGTCGTAGAAGGCGCGCTGCTTGTCGTGCCAGGCGGCGCGTTCGCCGTGGTCGATGATACCGTCGTGATTGGCGTCGATCTCGTCGAAGCGCTCGCGGAACAAGCGGTCGCGATCGGCCATCGGCATCGCCGCGAAATAGTCGTAATAGCCCTTCTGCCGCTGCAAAGCGGCGCGGCGCGCGTCGGTCAAATTCTTGTCGGCCAGCTCGGCGGCGATCTGGATCTGCCGCTCTTCGATGAAATGCATCCGCCAGTCGCGATACTGGTCGAAGGTGATGGTCTCTGTGGCGCTATCCGTCGTGGCAGGCGCGGCTTCGGCCGGAAAATAGGAAGCGGCGACGAGCAGGCCGGCGGTCGCGGCGAAGGCGTAACGGGCGATGGCGTTCATTGGAGTCTCCCGGCGCGGTAGAACAAATCATGGACAACGCGCGGAGGGTATCGCGCCAGCTCAAAGAGTCAAGCCGATTTTCCTGTTTTGTTCCGGAAAAATAGACGATGCAGAATTATGGTTAATGCCAATTAATTGTCGTGCATTTCACCGGCGGGCGGATGCCCGCGATTGTCGGCTTGCCGCTCGCGCGGCGGCGTGGCACAAGCGGCGCAGGGGTTAGGCCGAGGGTGCGGGGATGCCGGATTTCGCCATCGAGGATGGCTGTAGCGGCGTGGTGTGCGGGGTGGATGAGGCAGGGCGCGGGCCGCTCGCCGGGCCGGTCGTCGCCGCAGCGGTGATCATCGACCGCGCCTGTTTCCCAATAGAACTGCGCGACAGCCTCGACAACTCAAAGCTGCTACGCCGCGAGGTGCGCGAGGCCTGTTATGACGCTATCCGGCGTTGCGCGCGGATCGGGATCGGCGCGGCGAGCGTCAAGGAGATCGACCGCATTAATATCCTGCGCGCGAGCCTTCTGGCGATGTCGCGTGCGGTCGCGGCGCTGGGCGTGCGGCCTGATATCGCGCTCATCGACGGCAATATGGCGCCGCCGGTGCTGCCCTGTTCGGCAAAGACCGTGGTGGGCGGCGACGGCTTGAGCTTTTCGATCGCCGCCGCCTCGATCATCGCCAAAGTCACGCGTGACCGCATCATGCGCGCGCTTGCACAGCGCCATCCGAGCTACGCCTGGCACAGCAATGTCGGCTACAGTACCCGCGCGCATTTCGCGGCGATCGCCGAATTCGGCGTGACGGTGCACCATCGCCGTTCATTCGAGCCGGTGCGGCTCGCCGCCGAGGGCCCGGCGAATTTCCAACTCGATCTGTAACTTTTTTAAATCGTTGACGGATTCCTTGTAAACGCGCAGATTGCGCGGCATGGAAGCCAACGATACCCCGATCGAAGAAGGCGTTATCGGCGGCGATTGCCTCGCGGTAATGGCGGGCCTGCCGGAGGCTTCAGTCGATCTGGTTTTCGCCGATCCGCCCTATAATCTCCAGCTATCCGGCGGGCTGCACCGGCCCGATAACAGTCGGGTCGATGGGGTCGATGAAGACTGGGACAAGTTCGCCGATTTCGCCGAATACGACCGCTTTACGCGTGCGTGGCTGGGCGCCGCGCGACGGCTGTTGAAGCCGGCGGGCGCGCTGTGGGTCATCGGCACCTATCACAACATCTTCCGCATTGGCGCGGCACTGCAAGATCTGGGCTTTTGGGTCCTCAACGACGTGGTATGGCGCAAATCCAACCCGATGCCCAATTTCCGCGGCCGGCGCTTTACCAACGCGCACGAGACGCTGTTGTGGTGCGCCAAGGATCGCGACGCGCGCTACACCTTCAATTACGAGGCGATGAAGGCGCTCAACGACGAGCTGCAGATGCGCAGCGACTGGCTGATCCCGATCTGCGGCGGGCCGGAACGGCTGCGCGACGAAAACGGCAAAAAGGCGCATCCGACGCAAAAGCCCGAGGCGCTTTTGCACCGTGTGTTGCTCGCCTCGACCCGGCCGGGCGATCTAGTGCTCGACCCGTTTTGCGGCAGCGGTACGACCGGTGCGGTCGCCAAGCGGCTGGGCCGGCGCTTTGTCGGCATCGAGCGCGACCCGGCTTATGCGGCATTGGCGCGCGATCGCATCGACTCGGTGACTCCGGCGGACAACGACCTGGTGGCGACCCAGTCGAAGCGCGATGCGCCACGCGTGCCGTTCGGCAATCTCGTCGAGCGCGGGATGATCCAGCCAGGCGAGGTACTGTTCGATCTGTCCGGCCGATACCGGGCGCGGGTACGCGCCGACGGCAGCCTGATCTCGGCCGAGCATCAGGGCTCGATCCACGCCGTCGCGGCACAGATGCAGGGGGCGCCGGCGTGGAATGGCTGGGCCTTCTGGTATGTCGAGCGGCGCGGCCAGCCGGTGCCCATCGACGCGTTCCGCCAGCAGGTGCGGTCCGAGCGGCAATAGTTGTCATTGCGAGGCACGAAGCGACGAAGCAATCTCCCGCCGGATCGCGGCCCAATGACGGTGGATCGATGGCTTACGACCGCAACAACGTCTTCGCCCGTATTCTGCGCGGAGAGATTCCCTGCACGAAGGTCTACGAGGACGAGCACGTGCTTGCCTTCCGCGACATCGCCCCGCAGGCTCCAAAGCATGTGGTGCTGATTCCCAAAGGCGAATACGTCTCGGCCGAGGATTTTTCGGCCAAGGCGAGCGAGGCCGAGATCGCCGGGCTGGTGCGGGCGGTCGGCAAGATCAGCCGGAGCGAGGGGGTCGCCGAGAGCGGCTACCGCCTTATTGCTAATACCGGCCATGCGGCGCACCAATCGGTGCCGCATTTCCACCTGCATCTGCTCGGCGGTGGCAATCTCGGCGCACGGCTGGTGGCGGGGGATTGAGAGAGCGCTCTACGGCTGGTCGGGCACTCGCGGCGGCCCGCCGCCGACCTCGCGCCAAATCCGTACCTCATCGGTACGCGGCTTGAGCCAGACAAGGCTCACCACGACTCCCACGGCGGCGATGGCGATGGGATAGACGAGCGCGTAACGCGGGTCGCCGAGCGCCGTCGCGAGTGCGATGCCGACCACCGGCACCAACCCGCCGATCATGCCGTTGCCGATATGGTAGGGCAGCGACAGCGAGCTGTAGCGGATGCGCGCGGGGAACAACTCGACGAGAAACGCGGCGATCGGCCCGTAGGCCATGGCCGCCAGAATCAGCAGGTAGAAGACCAGTCCGCCGAGGATCAGCGGGTCGTCCTTAAACTGCGCCATCCAGCCGAACACCGGCCAGTAGCTGACCGCGGCGAGCGCGAAGCCCGCCGCCATGATGTTGCGCCGGCCGAAGCGGTCGGACAGCGCACCGAACACGACAAAGAGTGGGGACGCCAGGGTCAGCACGACGATCATCAACACGGAGAGCGTCGCATTGGGCACCTTGAGCACCGTCGCCAGATAGTAAAGCGCGTAGAACTGGCCGGTGAACCAGACGACGCCTTCGGGCGCGGCGGCGCCGAACAGCGCGAGGGCCATGAGGCGCCAGTTCCCGACGCTGGCGAGGCACTCTTTCGCCGGATTGGGCGCGACCTTGCCCTGCTCGCGCAGCCGCGCGTAGAGCGGCGACTCGTCGAACCTGAGATGGATGTAGATCGCCAGCGGCACGAGGATGGCGGAAACCAAAAACGGCACGCGCCAACCCCAATCGGCAAACCCATCGTCGCCGAAAGCCGCCCGGCTGCCAAGCACCACCAGCAGCGTCAATACAATCCCCATCGTCGCGGTGACTTGGAGCCATGACGTGTGGAGGCCGCGTTTGCCGTCGGGTGCGTGCTCGGCGACGTAGATCGCCGCGCCGCCATATTCGCCGCCGATCGCGAGCCCCTGGAGCGCGCGCATCAGCACCAGCAGCAGCGGCGCCAGCACGCCGATCGCCGCGTAGCCCGGCAAAAGCCCGATCCCGAACGTCGCCACGCCCATCACCAGCAGGCTCGCCACGAAGGTCGGTTTGCGGCCGATCTTGTCGCCGAGATGGCCGAACAACACCGCGCCGCACGGGCGCAGCACAAAGCCGAACCAGAAGACCGCGAGGCTCGCGAGCAGGCCCAGCGCGCTATTGCCCACCGGAAAGAAGCGATCGGCGAAAAACACCGCCAGCACGCCGTAAAGGTAGAAATCGTACCATGCGAGCAGCGTCCCGACCGACGCGGCCGCGACGATTGTCGGCAGGTTGGGAGCGACTGCGGCGTCGGGGCCACGCGTCAATGCCATGACGACCATCGGAACGGTTCCTCGTCGTGTGCCGGCCTCAGGGAGCCGGATTGCGCAGTCTGCAGCAAGCCAGCGGAAGACGGCAAAAATAAGGATGCTGCGAACGCCGGTTAGACCCCGAGATGGCGGTACAGCAGCTCGGGGCGGTCGCGCACTGCCTGGGCGCTGGCTTCCTCGACCACATGGCCGTTGTTCAGGATGTAGATTCGGTCGGCAAGGCTGACTGCGGCCGAGATGTTCTGTTCGACGACGATGATGGTCTGGCCGGCCTCGGCGAGCGTCCGGCAGGTGGCGAGCAAGTCGCGCACGATGATCGGCGCCAATCCCTCGAACGGCTCGTCGAGCAGGATGAGCTTGGGGACGCGCATCAGCGCGCGGGCAATCGCCAGCATCTGCTGTTCGCCGCCCGAGAGGTCGGTGCCGCGACTGCGGCGCCGCTCCTTGAGGCGCGGGAAAATCTCCCAGGCGCGCTCCAGGGGCCAGCGCGATTTCGCGGTCATCCCCGCGAGCACCAGGTTCTCCTCGACATTGAGGCTGCCGAAGATGCGCCGATCTTCGGGCACGAGCTGCAGGCCGCGCGTGGCGATCGCGTGCGGCGGCAGCCCGTGGATCGGCTCGCCGTCGAGCGTGATCTGGCCGGAGCGGGGCCGCACATCGCCGATCAGGCTTTTGAGCGTGGTGCTCTTGCCGGCGCCGTTGCGGCCGAGCAGCGCGACGACCTCGTTTTTGGCAACGGTCAGCGACACGTCGAACAGGATGTGGCTGTCGCCATAGAAGCTGTTGACCTTGTCGACTTCGAGAAGCGCGGTCATGCCGCCGCGACCCCGCCGAGATAGGCTTCCTGCACCAGGCTGTTGCGCTGGATTTCCGCCGGCGTGCCTTCGGCGAGCAGCGCGCCTTCGTGGAGCACGGTGATGCGCTCGGCGAGCTCGAACACGGCGTCCATGTCGTGATCGACGACGATCAGCGTCCGCCCGCGACGGATGTTCTTCAATAGCTGTACGGTCTCCGCGCGTTCGCGCGGGCTCATGCCGGCGAGCGGCTCGTCGAGAAGCAGCAGCGACGGAGAGGCGGCGAGCGCGAGGCCGATTTCGAGCCGGCGCTTCTCGCCATAGGCCAGCTTGGCGACCGGCACGTCGGCGCGCGCGGTCAGTCCGACCAGGCCCAAGGTCGCCTCGACTTGTGTGTCGAGCCCCGGCACTCGGTCGATCCGCCGCAGCAGGTCGAGCGAGAAGGTGCCGCGGCGCTCGGCCAGCGCGGCGATCACGATGTTCTCGCGCAAGGTCAGCCGCGCGAAGAGCTGGTTGACCTGATAGCTCTTGGTCAAGCCGAGCTGGCAGACATTCGCGACATCCATGCCGGTGATGTCGCGGCCGTGAAAGAAGATATGGCCCGAGGTCGGTGGCAGCTCGCAGGTCAGCATTTTGAAGAACGTGCTCTTCCCGGCGCCATTGGGGCCGATGATGCCGCGCAGCTCGCCGCGTTCGACGGCGAAATCGATGTTGCGATTGGCGACGATGCCGCCGAACGATTTGGTGACGCCACGCGCTTCCAGCACCGGGCCGGTGAAATTCGTCTCCCGCCGGCGCGAGTGACCGACGCTCGCCGTCGGCTCGGGGCGTTCGATCGGCAAGGCCTCGTCGGGCGGAGGCGGCGCCCTGCGCGCGGCGAACAGCGCGACAAGGTCGCGCAACCCGCCGATCAGGCCGCGCCGCAGGAAGCACACCAGCAGCACGAAAACGAGGCCGAGCACCAGCTTCCAGGTGGCGCCGAGGCCGAGCGCGCCTTGCAGGAAATCGCGTAACGAGAGCCACACGGCCGCGCCGAGCAGCGGACCGAACAGCGCCCCGCCGCCGCCGATCGCGGCCTGCATGACGAGCTGGCCCGACGTGTCGAACATGAATGCGTCGGGCGGCATGAAGCCCTGCAACACGCCGAGCAGGCCGCCGGCGAAGCCGCCATAGCCGGCGGCGATGACAAAAGCGGCGAGCTTGTAGAGCCCGATGCGGTGCCCCACCGCCCGAGCTCGCACGGAGTTTTCGCGGATCGCGACAAGGATCGCACCGACCGGCGAGCGCACGATGCGCAGCGCAATAACCATGCCGACGAAGTAGCAAGCGGCGAGAAAGCCGTACATCGACCAGTCGGTGCCGACATGGTAGGACCAGCCGAACAGCGAGAAGGTCGGACTGGGGACGCCGGGCAGGCCGTTCTCGCCGCCGGTGAAGCGCGCCAGCGGCGAGAATTCGGCGAAATAAAACATCTCAGCGATCGCGACGGTGATCATCGCGAAATAGATGCCGGTGCGGCGCAGCGCGACGACCCCGACGAACACGCCGGCGACCATCGCGCCGATCGTGCCGATGACCAGCGCCAGCATCACATTCGACATCAGGTTGTTGGTCAGCAGGTAGGCGGCGAGCATGCCGCCGGCGCCGAAGAACGCAGCTTGGCCGAACGACAAGAGGCCGGTGTAGCCAAACAGGATGTCGTAACCGATCCCGAAGAGGCCCCAGATGAGGATCTGGTTGATCGTGCCGGGCGCGAAGCCGAGATGCGGCAGGATGAACGGCGTAAGAAGCAAACCGAGCGCGGTCAGCGCCTCGACGACCAGGGGACGGCCGCGCAACATCGCGAAACTCTATTCGCGGCCGTGCGAGCCGAGCAGGCCTTGCGGCCGCAACAGCAGCACCAACGCCATCACCGCGAACAGCATGACCTCCGAATAGGCCGGGTCGATCATCGAGGTGAGGCTCAATATCTCGCCGGCGATAAGGCCGCCGAGGATCGCCCCCGGAAACGAGCCGACGCCGCCGATCACCACAACGACAAAGGTCTGCACCAGGATCGACTCGCCCATATCGGGGGTCAGCGAGACCACCGGCGCATTGACGATCCCGGCGAAGCCGGCGGCCATCGCGCCGACCCCAAACACCACCATAAACACGCGATAGACGTTGATGCCGAGCATCCCGACCATCGCGGAATCCTCGATGCCGGCGCGCACGATCATGCCGAGCCGGGTGCGATAGAGGATCACGTAAAGCACCCCCAACGCCGCCGCCGCTATGCCCGCGACGACGATCCGGTAGGTCGGGTAGATGAGGAACCCCATTGGCGTCACGCCGGTGGCCCAGTGCGGCGGCATCACCGTCTTCGACAGGCTGCCGAACGCGAAGCGCACCAGCTCGACGATGACGATGCCGATCCCGAAGGTGACGAGGAGTTGGTCCTCCGGCGGCCGGTCGTAGAAATGACGAATGACGACGAATTCGAGAATGCCGCCGACCAGGACGAGAAACAGCGCGCCGGCACCAACCGCCAACAGGAACGAGCCGGTCAGTGTATAGACGACATAGCCGGCATAGCCGCCGAGCATGAACATTGCGCCATGCGCGAGGTTCAGCACCCCGAGCGTGCCATAGATGATCGTCAGGCCGGAGCTGATCAACGCCAACAGCGCTCCGGCGGCGAGCCCGTTGAACAATTGCGAGACGAAATTAGGCCAGGTGATCATGGGCTGTGGAGACCGGGTGCGTCCTTCGAGACAGCGCTTCGCGCCTCCTCAGGATGAGGATCAAGAGAACATTCCTCATCCTGAGGAGCGCTCCACGGGAGCGCGTCTCGACGGACGCACAACGCCTATCCCAATTCCGCTACGTGTACTCGCCGAGTTGGCAGCCGAAGGCATCGGGCGCCTGCATCAGCGGCTCGCCGGGGACGATCTCCTTGACCTCCCACAAATCCTCCTTGTTCTTCATGTCGCCCGGCTTCTTGCCCTCGACGATGATGACCGGGCGGACGAGTTGATGGTCGGCGCCACGGAAATGCACGTCGCCGACGGTCGACGGGAAGGTCTCGCCCTTTTCATAGGTCTTGATGACGTCGGGCGGATAGAAGCTGCCGGTCTCCTCAACCATGCGCGCCCAGATCGCGAACTGCATGTAGCCGTTATTGGCAGTCCATTCCGGCTTGTAGCCGTATTTTTTGTCAAACGCGGCGACGAACTCCTTGGCGAGCGGGTACTTGTCTTCGAGAGTCCACCAGAAATCCGTTGCGGCGAGCACCCCCTGCATGATCTCCGGTCCAACCTCTTTGGCGAGGAACGGGGTCTGGTAGGGGATCACCAGCTTCATCTTGTCGAAGACGCCAAATTGCTTCGCCTGCTGGGTCGATAGCACCGCGTCGTGGCCCCAGTTGATGTTGAGCAGGTAATCAGCACCCGAATTCGCGACGTTCAGCAGGTACGAGCTGTAGTCGGGAGCGCCGAGCGGTGCGACTTGGTTGGTTACCGTGGTCCAGCCGGCGGTCTTGAGGAAATCTTCCATCGACTTCTGCACCGTGTGGCCATAGGTGTAGTCCGGCGTCAGATAGGCCGCCTTCTTGTCCTTGCCGTAGGCTTTGACCATGACGGGGCCGATCGCCGCCGCAGCGGTCTGGCCGTAGAAGCACTGGCGGAAGCCGTAACGCACGCAGTCCTTGCCGGTGGTGTCGTTCGACCCGGAGATCCCGGTGACGAAAAGCACGTGTTCACGCTGGGCCATTTTATTGAGCGCGACCGCGACCGCGCTCGACGTGCCGCCGGTCATCAGCACGATCTTGTTGTCGCTGATAAAGCGGGATTGTTCCTGCACCGCGGTGTTGGGCTTCGCTTCCGAGTCGGCGATGAGGAGCTTGACTTCCTTGCCGAGCACTCCCTTGGTGGTTTTCGGGGACATCTTCTTGATGAGCGGGTCGCCGGAGTTGATGTGCTCGATCGCGAGCTGGACCCCCTTCAATTCGTCTTCGCCCTGCGCGGCATAGGTACCGGTGCGCGGCTCGGTGGCGCCGACATAGACCGAATCACCTTGCGACCCCGCTGGCCAGGTGCCGATCGGCGGCTTGTCGTCGGCGAAAGCGAAGCGCGGTAGCGCCGACGCGGTGGCGAGCACGCCGCCGGTCCGCAGGATACTGCGCCGAGTCGGTAGAATAATCTTGGATTGCATCTGATTCCTCCCCTTGTGTCCCCCGGCGATTATTCGCGGCGAGCCAGAGGCTCACGCGCTGAACCATCTGGGGCCGGCGCGGTGAAACGCCGCGCCGGGGGATCATAATTCGCGCCTTCGCGCCGGGCCAGCGCAACGAGGGATGCGCGACCAAATATGCCCTCGTCTCGCGTAAAGGTGTCCGCTGGTCGGCAGCGGCGGGGGCTGTCAGAAGGGAAGGAGGTTCAGCCGCGAAGCAGCGCGCGCAGCCGCTCGGGAATGGGTTCGTTGGCGACATGGCCGTAGAGCGCGCGGAGCACATCCTCGCCGTGGCTTTCGCCGTTGAGGAAAGCGCGGATACGGCGATCGATCAGAGCCGGCGGACGCGAAAATGGGGGCGTGGGAGGGGGCGGTGATATGAAGATTGTGCGTCATGGCTTTGTCCGGCTTGTCCACTGTGCAACTCGCAACTTTTAAAATGTGAACAGCGTGTAACACGATTGTATCCCTTCGTATCCTCGCAAATTTGCCATGCATTCAACGCATGGAACGATCCAAGGGTGACATTCGCTTGCAGACGCGCCGGCGATTGCAGAAGTGCAGCATCAGGGCCGTGGAATCGTTATACTGGGCCAAGCGAAGCGAAGGTGGCGGATAAATGAACGTCGAAGAAGCCGCGGAGTTTGTCGATCTGTTTCGGGCGCGCGGCGCGGAGATCGCCGACGCCTGTACGCGCTGCGGCGATTGCTTTCGCGCCTGCCCGATGACCGCGCCGGGCGGCATCGCCGACGCCGACCCGAGCGAAACCGCGGCGGGGATCGTCGATATGATCACCGGCGGCGACGGCAACGAGGAGGCGATCCGCTGGACCGAGATCTGCAGCGGCAGCGGCAATTGCATCCCGGCCTGCAAGCACGGTATCAACCCGCGCTTTATGGTGCAGATGGCGCGCGGCTTCGCGCGGCGCAATCGCGACGGCGCGCCGCTGGAGACACGCTGGCGCGGCCAGTTTCAGGGAGTGAGCCGCGGCGTCCGGGTACTCTCGAAGCTGCAGCTGCCGCCAGAGACGCTGGCCCGCTTCAAGCCCGGCGCGGCGGGAGAGGCGCCGCCCGACGTCGTCTTCTATACCGGCTGCAACGTGCTGAAGACGCCGCATATCGCGCTGCTCGCGCTCGATGTGCTCGACCGGCTCGGCGTCAACTACGAAGTAATGGGCGGCATCGGGCAGTGCTGCGGCGTCTACCAGTTCCGCGAGGGCGACTTCGCGAACAATTTGAAGATGGCGAACGCGACGATCGAGGGTCTCGCCTCGGCGGGCACCAAGAACGTGCTCTCTTGGTGCCCCTCGTGCCAGATCTCGATCGGCGAGGTCTCGCTGCCGAATTACGAAAAGCAGTTCGGCGAAAAGCCGTTCGACCTCAATCCGTTCCTGGTGTTTCTCGCGGACCATGCCGAGGAACTTGAGCCGCTGATGGTGCACCGGGTCGAAAGGCGCGTCGCGCTCCATGAGCGGCCGGTCTTTCCGCAGACCATGGCGGCGGTGCGCAAGCTGATCGCGATCATCCCCGGCGTCGAGTTTGTCGATATCGACGTGCCGCGTGTCGGGACCCAGGCGAACACCTTGGCGCAACTGCCGAAATACAAGCGCGAGCTGATCGAGCGCGAGTTCCAGGCGATCATCGACGCCGGGGTCGATACGCTGGCGACGATCTATCACGCCGACCATCGCGAGATTTGCGACGCGGGTACCGGGCGCAGTTTCGAGGTCGTGAACTTCATGGAGCTACTCGGCGCAGCGATGGGGATCGATGTCGCGGACGGCTACAAGCAGCTGAAAATGCTTAAAGACATTGACGACATGATCGTCGAGACCGCACCTCTGATCGAGGCCAACAAGCTCGACCTCGATACCGTGCGCGCCGCGCTCGTGGCAGAGTTCGCCGGATAATTGGAGCGATCGTTGCCCGTTCCCCGCTCTTTCCTTTTCATTCCTGCCGACAGCGAGCGCAAGCTCGCGCGCGGGCTGGAATCAGGCGCCGACGCGCTGATCCTCGACCTCGAGGATTCAGTCGCCGCCGCCAACCGGCCGATCGCGCGCAAGCTTGCGCGCGAATTCCTCGACGCGCACGGGCCAAAAAAAATCGCCCGCTACGTGCGGGTCAATCCGCTGGCGAGCGGGCTGGCGCTCGACGACCTCGCCGCGACGGTCGCGGGGCAGCCCAACGGCGTCCTGTTGCCGAAATGCACGCCCGACGATGTGCGCACGCTCGACCATTACCTGTCGGCTTTTGAGGTGGCTGCCGGCAGTTCCGTGGGCGGGACGCGCATCGTCGCGATCGCCACCGAAACCGCCGAGGCGGTGTTTGCGCTCGGGCATTACAAGGGCTCGTCGTCGCGTCTTGAGGCGATCACCTGGGGCGCCGAGGATTTGTCGGCCTGTATCGGCGGCAGCAACCGCACCATCGATGGCGCCTATGATGGTCCGTACCTGCTGGCGCGCTCGCTGTGCCTGTTGGCCGCGGCGGCGGCCGGGGTCGCCGCGCTCGACACGATCTACACCGATTTCCGCGACCCCGCGGGGTTGGCGGCAGAAAGCGCCGCGGCGCGCCGCGCGGGTTTCGCCGGCAAGATGGCGATCCACCCGGCGCAGATCGCGACGATCAACGAGGCATTCTCAACCAGCGCCGCCGAGCGCGACTGGGCCGAGAAGGTGGTCGCCGCCTTTGCCGCCAACCCGGACGCGGGCACCCTGGCGCTCGACGGCAAGATGATTGACAAGCCGCATCTGGTGCTGGCCCGGCGGCTCCTCGGCCTGGCAGTCTAGCCACTTTATACCGCGAGCGCGTGGCGGGTATTCAGCTCCTGTCGTAGCGCCGTGACATCGACATCGTTGCGATGCCGCTCGATGTAATGCAGCTCGTTGCGGTAGCGGTCGCAGAACACGACCATTGCCTCGTACCAGTCGTCATAGCGGTTGCGTTGGGTATGCTCGGCCGGCGGCCCGAGTTGGCGGATGATCTCGTCCGGGCCGCATGACAGCGCTTGCAGCACGCCGACCACGGTGCGCCGGGGATCGGTGACGAGCATTTCGTAATCGAGCCGGTAGGGGGTGATATGCGACGCGGCGAAATAGTCCTCCACGATACGCTCCCCGGTCAGCACCAGGATGATCTCGCGCCACCATTCGCCGTCGTCGATCGTCTCTCCGAGCGGTTCGTGCAGCCGCTTCTCGCTGCCGTCGGCGAAGCGGTGCCACAGCCCGGTCTTCTTGGCCTTGGCGTAGGACCAGCCCTGGCCGACGACATCGCGCCGCGTCATCCAAAAGAAGACCGTGCGGCGCGGTGGAAAGACGTCGGAGAACGAGATCAGCTCGCGCAGCTGCTGAAAGCGGAACGGGTCGATCTCGAAGCCGAAGCGCCGGTTGGTCACGGTATGGCGCACGACCGCGCGGAAATAGGCGGGGAAGTCCGTCGTGCGCAGCTCCGCGGCAAGACCGGCGATGCGCTCCTCGTTGAAATATTCGTCGGGGTTGCCGGCAAGCCCGCTCTCGGCGATCAGGTGTGTCAACAGCGTGCTGCCGCAGCGCCCGGTGATGAAGATCACGTAGGGCAACGCCACGCCCGACCGCGCCCAGTTGAACTCCTTGAGCGGCAACGCGCCGTGTGGGGTGCCGGGAAACAGATCGGCGAGGCGAACAAAAGACCCCATGGTCCAATTATGCGCGGAGGTTGAGCGCTGCCGGCGCCCTTTGTCGATCGGGGCGACAGACGGCAGTCCGAGGCTGCGTTAACCCAGGAACCCGGGGATGGCGCCTGCCGTAACGTGGTACAATCTCCGTCACCCGGTTTGGCGATCTTGTATGCGACATACCCGCTTTCTCGCCGTGCTCTGCGTTGCCGTTTGTGCCGCGCCCGGCATGGCGCTCGCGGCGGCGGGCGACAGCGACCAGCAGATCACCCATGTGCTCGATCGCATCGCCTTTGGCCCGACCGCCGCGGAAGTCGCGCATGTCAGGCAGGTCGGGATCGACCACTATATCGACGAGCAGCTTCACCCCGAGACGATCCCTGAACCGGCGGCGCTCACGGGAAAGCTCGACGGGCTCGATACGCTAAAGCTCGACCCGGCGCAGCTTTTTACCGAATACGGGCCGATCCTACCGATCCTGAATGGCGGCGTGAAGCCGACACCGGAAGAACAGAAGGCGCGGCGGCAGCGTGCCAACATCATCGTGCAGCAGGCGCAGGATGCGCGGATATGGCGTGCGCTCTACAGCCGCCGCCAGCTGCAGGAAGTGATGGTCGATTTTTGGTTCAATCATTTCAATGTCTTCGCCGGGAAGGGTCTCGACCATCTGTGGGTCGGCCGCTACGAGGCCGACGTCATTCGACCCTATGCGCTTGGCCATTTCCGCGATCTGCTGCTGGCGACCGCGCATTCGCCGTCAATGCTGTTCTACCTCGACAACCAGCTCAACACCGAGCCCGGGAGCCCCGGCGCCAAAGGCAAGTTGACCGGCATCAATGAAAACTATGCCCGCGAGATCATGGAGCTGCATACGCTCGGGGTTAATGGCGGCTACACCCAGAACGACGTCATCGCGCTCGCGCACATCCTGACCGGGTGGGGGCTGCAACGACAGGATTTGCGCTCCGGCAGCGGCCCCGCCGCCGCGTTCGACCCGATGCGCCACGATTTCTCGCCCAAGGTCTTTCTCGGCAAGACGATAGCGCCGAGCGGCGAACAGGAGGGTGTGCAGGCGGTCGACATGCTGGCGTCGAGCCCGGCGACGGCGCACCATATCGCCTATCAGCTGGCGCAGTATTTTGTCGCCGACGAACCGCCGCCGGCGCTGGTCGACCGGTTGGCGCAGCGCTTCCGCGCGACCGACGGCGACATCAAGGCCGTGCTGAAGACGCTGCTCACCAGCGCCGAATTCGGCGCCAGCATCGGGCAAAAGTACAAGACGCCGTACCAGTACGTGCTGTCGGCAGCGCGCGCTGCCGGTGTCGAGGTCAACAACCCCCGGCCGCTGCTGGGCGCCATGGCGCGGCTCGGCGAAGGGCTTTATCAATGCCAGACGCCGGACGGTTACAAGAATACCCAAGACGCTTGGCTCAGCCCCGACGCGACGACGCTGCGGATCGGCTTTGCAACCGCGCTCGGTCGGGGCAATCTGCCGCTTGCAGGCGCGCCGCCGGAAGAGCCGTTCGAGATGGGCATGACGCCGCGGCCGCAACTCGTCGCCAACCAGCCGCGGACAAAGTCGCAACCGCTCGATCCGGCGCCGCTCGAGGCGCTGCTCGGCCCGATCCTCAGCGACAACACCAAGGCGGCCGTCGCCCAGGCGCCGGACAACCTGAAAGCGGCGCTGATCCTCGGCAGCCCCGATTTTATGCGCCGCTGACATGGCTCGTTTGTGCCGCCTGCTCGCCGCCTTTGTTATTGTGGCGATGCTTACGCCCCTACCAGCACGCGCCGAGCCCATTACCACAGACCGGCAGATCATCCATCTGCTCAATCGGATCGCCTTTGGTCCGACGGCGGCGCTCGTCGCGCATATCAAGGCGATCGGCATCGACCGTTACATCGACGAGCAACTCGATCCCGCGGCGCTGCCCGAGCCGGCGGCGTTGACGGAACGGCTCGCGCCGCTCGATACGCTCAAGCTCGGCGCTTCGGCGCTCTACGCGAAATTTGGGCCCGCCTCGATGGAAACGGCCAAGGGCATGCAACCGACGCAGCAGGCGATGGACGCCCATATGAAGGCCGCCAACTCGATCCTCGAGCAGGCGCGCGCGGACCGTCTCTACCGGGCGCTCTACAGTCCGCGGCAGTTGCAGGAGGTCATGGTCGATTTCTGGTTCAACCACTTCAATATCAATGCCTATGACGGGTTCGATTTGCTGTGGGTCGGGAATTACGAGGCCGAAGCAATCCGCCCCCACGCGCTCGGGCATTTCCGCGACCTGCTGCTCGCGACCGCGCAACACCCCGCGATGCTCTATTACCTGAACAACGAGATCAACACCGCCCCCAGCAGTGAGAACGCGCACGGCCTCTTTTCCGGGCTGAACGAAAACTACGCCCGCGAGATCATGGAGCTTCACACGCTGGGGGTTGACGGCGGTTACACCCAACAGGATGTGACGACGCTCGCGCGAATTCTCACCGGCTGGGGTTTCAATTATCCCGATTTCAACTCCGGTTCCGGAACGGCGTTTGCGTTCGATCCGACGCGGCATGATTCGAGCGCCAAGACCTTCCTTGGCCAGTCGATACCGGCCGGCGGCGAGGAACAGGGCATCGCGGCGATCGACATCCTGGCGCGGAGCCCGGCCACGGCGCATCACATCGCGTTTGAGCTGGCGCAGTATTTCGTCGCCGATCATCCGCCGCCGGCGCTGGTCGACCGGCTCGCCGCGACCTATATGAACAGCGATGGCGATATCAAAGCCGTGCTGAAAACCCTGCTGACGAGCGACGAGTTTCGCGACAGCGTGGGGCAGAAATACAAGACGCCCTACCAATACGTGATCTCAGCCGCCCGAGCCGGCGGGATCGATGTCCGCAACCCGGAACCCTTGCTGGGGACGATGGACCGGCTCGGCATGCCGCTTTACCTGTGCCAGACCCCTGACGGGTACAAAAATACCGAGGGCGCATGGCTGAGCCCGGATGCGACGACGATACGGATCGATTTTGCGTCATTGCTCGCCAGCGGCGCCTTTCTGCTTTACGCGCCGCCGGCGGATGAGGGGGCGACGCAGCTTGTCTCCGACCGGACGCCAGCCGCGAAATTGAAACCAAGGCCGATTGACGCCGCGGCGCTTGAAGCCTTGCTGTCGCCGACGCTTAGCGAGCAAACCGGAAAGATCGTGGCCGAGGCGCCCGCTTGGCTCAAGGCCGCGTTAATCCTTGGTAGCCCGGATTTCATGCGGCGATGATGGTGGTGGCGAGATGAAAAGGCGCGATTTCATGACACTGGCGAGCGGTGCCGCCCTCTCTCCCGCGTTGGGGCCCGTCTGGGCGGCGCGCGCCAACGAGGCGCCGCAGCGGCTTGTCGTGGTGATGCTGCGCGGCGCGGTCGACGGGCTGAATGTCGTCGTGCCCTATGGCGAGCAGGCTTATTACGATGCGCGGCCGACCATCGCGATCCAGAAGCCGGGCGGCGACAACGGCGCGCTGGCGCTCGACGGCCATTTCGCGCTGCACCCGGCGCTCAGCGGCCTGATGCCGCTGTGGAACGACAAGAAGCTGGCGTTTATCCACGCCGCTGGCTCGCCCGATCCCAACCGCTCGCACTTCGACGCGCAGCAATACATCGAGAACGGCACGCCCGGCCGCCCTAGCACCCAGGACGGCTGGATGAACCGGACACTGGCGGCGCTGCCGGGGACGCGCACCCCGACTGACGCGCTGGCGGTCGGTCCGACCCTGCCCTTCATCCTGCGCGGACCGGTCGCGGTCGCGAACCTCCCGCTCGGGCCGAGGGCGGCGCAAGCGATGGCGATCGACCAGCCGCAGGTGGCGAGCGCCTTCGACAAGCTTTATGCCGGCAACGACCGGCAGGCCGAAGCGTATCGCCAGGGGCGCCAGGCGCGCGCCGAGCTCATCGCCGACATGTCGAACGAAGAGCAGATGGCCGATAACGGCGCCCCGCCCGCCGAGGCCTTCCCGGCAGCCGCCAACCGGCTCGCCGGGCTGATGACCCGCGACCGGCATATCCGCCTTGCCTTCGCCGCGCTGGGCGGCTGGGATACGCATATCAGCCAGGGCAACAATACCGGCCAGCTCGCCGGCCATCTGAAGCCGCTCGGCGACGGGCTCGCGGCGCTGGCCAAAGGGCTCGGCCCCGACTGGAACGACACGGTCGTCGTGGTGATCTCGGAATTCGGCCGCACCGTGCGCGAAAACGGCAATCGCGGCACCGACCACGGCCACGGCAATGTGATCTGGATCGCCGGCGGCAGGGTTAATGGCGGCAAGGTCTATGGCGAGTGGCCCGGCCTCGCCGACGCGCAGCTCTACCAGAACCGCGATTTGGCGATCACCACCGATTACCGGCACCTGCTGGCGACGGTGCTCGAGCGGCATCTGCGCCTGCCCGACGCGGCAATGGCGAAGATCTTCCCCGCCATGCCGGCGATGCGTGGCAATTTGGGGCAGATTTTAAGCGCCTGACCCACACCGTTGTCATCCCGGGACGGCTTGAAGAGTCGGACCCGGAACCCATGCACACGGACTTTGCCGGGTTGCTCTTGCGTCCCGACCTCATTGGCTGGATCGTGTTCATAGGTTTCCGGGTTCATCGCTGCGCGATGCCCCGGAATGACGAATATAAAAAGCCGACCTATATAACCCCTATGACCGACAATCCTCTCTTTGAAGCCTGGGCGACGCCGTTCGGCCTACCGCCCTTCGACAAAATCCGCCCGGAGCATTTTCCGCCCGCCTTCGACCGCGGCATGGACGAGGAGGCCGCCGAGATCGCCGCCATCGCCCATTCGCCGCAAGCGCCGACATTCGCCAACACGATCGAGGCGCTGGAGCGCGGCGGGCGGCTCTTGGGCCGGATCAACCGCCTGTTCCAGAACCTCAATTCGAGCGCGACGAACAAGGAGATCGATGCAATCGCCCGTGACTATGCGCCGAAGCTCGCGGCGCACCGCACCAAGATCGCGCTCGACCCCGACCTTTTCGCGCGCATCGATGCGCTCTACCGACAGCGCGAGACGCTCGGCCTCGCCCCCGACCAACTGCGACTATTGGAGCGCTACCATCTGCGCTTCGTGCGCGCCGGCGCGCTGCTCGGTGCCGCGGAGAAGGTGCGGATGGCCGAAATCCAGACGCGCATGGCCTCGTTGCACACGCATTTTGGCCAGAACGTGCTGTTCGACGAGGATGAATGGCGGCTGGTGCTCGATATAACCGACCTCGCCGGCCTGCCCGACTTCGCCCGCGAAGCGGCCGCCGCGGCGGCGCAGGAGCGCGGGCTCGACGGCAAATACGTCATCACTTTGTCGCGCTCGTCGGTCGAGCCCTTCCTGACCTTCTCGGCGCGCCGCGACCTGCGCGAGACCGCGTACCGCGCCTGGGTCGAGCGCGGCGAGCATCAGGGCGAGCACGACAACGCGCCGTTGATCGCCGAGCTTCTGGCGCTACGCCAGGAACAGGCGCGGCTGTTGGGCTATGACAGCTATGCCGCGTACCGGCTCGACGACACGATGGCGAAGACGCCCGACGCGGCCGAGCATTTGTTGGAGCAGGTCTGGGCCCCGGCCAAGGAACGCGCCGCCGCCGAGCGTGAGGAACTCGCCGCTTCGGCCGAGACCGACGGGCTCAACGAGCCGATCGCCCCGTGGGACTGGCGCTATTACGCCGAGAAGGTGCGCGCCCAGAAATACGAATTCGACGAGAGCGCGGTGAAGCCCTATTTCGTGCTCGACAACATGGTGGCGGCGCTGTTCGAGACCGCGGGGCGGCTGTTCGGCCTCTCTTTCGCGCCGCGCCCGGACTGTCCTGTCTACCATCCCGATGTCCGCGCCTATGAGGTGCGCGGCGCGGACGGCAAGGCGATCGGCCTCTTCCTGCACGACAATTTCGCCCGGCCGGGCAAGCGCTCGGGCGCCTGGATGTCGAGCTACCGCGATCAGGAAAGCCTCGACGGCGAGGTGCTGCCGATCGTCGTTAACAACAACAATTTCTCGAAGGGCGACCCGACGCTGCTGTCGTTTGACGACGCGCGCACCTTGTTCCACGAATTCGGCCACGCGCTGCACGGCCTGCTCAGCCGCGTGCGCTACCGCTCGCAATCGGGCACTTCGGTGCTGCGCGATTTTGTCGAGTTTCCGTCGCAGATCATGGAGCATTGGGTGTCGGCGCCCGAGACGCTGCGCAAATACGCGCGGCACTACCAGACCGGCGAGGTCCTGCCCGAGGCGCTGCTAGACAAGCTGCTCGCGGCCCGCAACTTCAACCAGGGCTTCGCGACGGTCGAGTACACCGCCTGCGCGATGATCGATCTGGAGCTGCATGCGCGGAAGGATGACACGTCCGTCGACATCGCCCGGTTCGAGCGCGATTTCCTCGACCGTGTCGGCATGCCAAAGGAGATCGGGTTGCGTCATCGGCCGACGCATTTCCTGCATCTGTTCGATGGCGTCGGCTATGCCGCCGGGTATTACGCCTATATGTGGGCCGAGGTGCTCGACGCCGACGGCTACGGCGCTTTTGAGGAAAAGGGCGACGTGTTCGACCCGGCGCTGGCGGCGAAGCTCAAGGTGATCTACAGCGCCGGCGACACAAGCGATCCAATGGCGCTCTATCGCGAGTTCCGCGGCCGCGAGCCGGCGATCGACGCGCTTCTCGCGCAGCGAGGCCTCAGCCAGTAGGATGCACGCCGCAATGGCTCGGGCGAGCAGGGCGGCGCGGTGGCTAAGGAAAAGCGGGAAAAGGCGCGCGTCATCGGCGTGGTGTCGCAAAAGGGCGGGGTCGGCAAATCGACGCTGTGTCAGCTGATCGCGCGCGAGGCTGCGTCGCAGGGCAAGGTCGCGAAAATTCTCGATTTCGACGTCAAGCAGATGAGCTCGGTCGATTGGGTGCGCGCCCGGCTCGAACGCGATGTCGAGCCGGCGGTCGAGGCCGAGCCGACCAAGGATGTTCGCAAGGCGCTCAAGCTCAACCGCGATTACGATGTGCTGGTGCTCGACGGAGCGCCCGGCACCCCCAAGCGCACCGCGGAATTGATCGAGGAATGCGACCTCATCGTGCTGCCGACCGGCGCATCGCGCGCCGACCTGGTGCCGACGATAGCGCTGGCGCGGCGCATCGCCGGCATGAAGCACGATGCTGGGGGGCCGATTTTCGCACTTTGCCGGGTCCTGACCGATGCCGAGGTCGCCGAGGCGCGCGCGGCGATCGGCGCGGCCGGTTTCACCACCCTCGACGGCGAACTGATCGAACGGCCGGGCTACCGTGCGGCGCAGAACCTCGGCCGCAGCCCGAGCGAAACTGCGTTCCCATCGCTCAACGCCAAGGCCAAGAAGCTGGCGAAGGCGATCCTCGACCGGCTTGACTAATCACCGCGTGCCGCTGACGCTTCCTCCATGAAGAGCGGATCGCAGGAAGCCAAGTCTCCTTCTCAGCTGATCGACGCGAGGATCGCGGAACTCGGCGACTGGCGAGGAGCGATGCTCAGCCGGCTTCGCAGCTTGATCAAGGAAGCCGATCCCGAGATCGTCGAGGAGTGGAAGTGGCGGGGGGTTCCGGTGTGGTATCACGACGGCATGATCTGCACCGGCGAGACGTACAAGAGCTTGGTGAAGATGACATTCGCCAAAGGAGCGGCGCTGAACGATCCTACGGGTCTCTTCAATTCCAGTCTTGACGGGAACACGCGGCGCGCCATCGACTTTCGCGAGGGCGAGACGATAGACGAGGCGGCGTTGAAGGCCCTCTTTCGCGCCGCCGTGGCCCTGAACACGTCCAAACAGAAGCGGGGCTAGTCCCGCATCTTCACGGTCGGCAGATCGGCCGGGAGGGTAAGGTTGCAGCCGGTGGTCGCCTTGACCTCATCGACGGAGATGCCGGGAGCGATCTCCTTCAGCGCCATGCCCTGGGCCGTAATCTCGAACAGCCCGTAATTGGTGACGACGAGGTTGACCACGCCGCGCGCCGTCACCGGGATCGCGCAGTGCTCGACGAGGCGCGGGGCACCGCGGCGGGTGGTCTGCTCCATCGCGACAAAGACGTGCTTGGCGCAGGCCGCGAGGTCCATCGCGCCGCCGATGCCGCCGCCTTTCTGCCCGGCCATTTTCCAATTGGCGAAGTCGCCGTTTTCGGCGACTTCGTAAGCACCCAGCACGGTCACGTTGATGCGGCCCGAGCGGATCATGCCGAACGCGTCGGCATGGTGCACGATCGCCGAGCCGGGTTTCATCGTCACGTGCTGGCCGCCGGCATTGACGAGATGCAGGTTCTCCTTGCCGGGCGCGGCCAGCGGGCCGTAGCCGACGACGCCATTCTCGGAATGAAAGATGATCTGCCGGTCGCCGAAATCGCAGTTCGAGCACAAGGTCGGGATGCCGATCCCGAGATTGACGATCCAGCCGTCCTCGAATTCCATCGCCAGCCGGTCGCACATCTGCTGGCGGGTGAGGCCTTTAGCGTCGCTCATCGTGCGCCTCCCTGAAGCTGCGCGTTGCGGGCGGCGACATCGGCCGGGCGCATCGGCCACCAGCCTTCGGGCGACGGCGGCACCTTGACGAGCCGATGCACGAAGATGCCCGACAGGTGCACATCGTCCGGATCGATCGTGCCGGGCGGCAGGATGTCCTCCTCGACCTCGACGATCGTCACCTTGGCGGCCATCGCCATGATCGGGTTGAAGTTGCGCTGCGAGCGCGCGAAGCGGAGGTTGCCGAAACTGTCGGCCTGGTAGGCGCGGATAAAGGCGTAATCGAGCGGCAAGGCCTCTTCCAACAGGTATTCGCGGCCGTTGAACACGCGAGTCTCGCGGCCCTCGGCGAGCTCGGTGCCGACCGCCGCCGGGGTAAAGAAGGCCGGGATGCCGGCGCCGGCGGCGCGCATGCGCTCGGCGAGCGTGCCTTGTGGCACCAGCTCGGCGTCGATCCGGCCGCTCTCGTAATACTCGGTAAAGGCCAGCCGCTGCGATGCGCGGGTCGGCGCGGTGAAGGCGCAGACGACCTTCTTCACCTGCTCGTTCTTGATCAGCCACTCCAGGGTCGGTGCGTCTTCGGGCAAGGTCGCGCCGCCGCGCAAGCCGTTGGAAACGCAGGTCAGGCCCTTCGCGCCCCGCTTGGAGAGGGCGCCGGTGAGATTGACCGGCTGGCCGACCACCGCGAACCCGCCGAAACCGATCGTCACATTGTCGGGGATGTCGGCGACCGCCGCATCGAAGCTCGGGTAGATTTTCGATTTGGGCATTGATCCTCCCGCCCCTTTCACATCTTCTGTACAGCGAAGACATTATCAGGAGGCTCACCTCCTGTTATCCATCTGTTATGCGGCCCGCTAACAGATGGTAACCCGTCCTGTCACCTCCGCGTTCACCTGCCGGTATTCCTTTTCGGTTAGTCCGTTTTTGCACCGCGCGGCTCATACGAACAAAATAGGAACAGATAGTCGAATTTCAATAGCGATTACAGCAAAGTCGAAAGCTGGTGGATTTTCGTTCAGGCATCTGCCCCCTCGCCATCATAATACCCGCTAAGGCTGGTATTCAGCCGCCCGACGCGTGAGCGGCTATATCCTGGATTGCGCCGGGACGACGACTTAGACTGCCACCCAACGGGACCAATAGCTCCATCGATCTTCCGTCAGACCTGAGCGCCGAATTTTTTTCAACATAGCGGCCGGCAGGACGTCAGAAGAAGGCAGATAGGTCGGTTTGTAAATGCTGCCCCAAAAATCTAGTGCTTCCAGATGTTCTGCCCAAGGTCGGAGAGAGATATCATCCCAGGCCATCCATTTTATCAGCGAAAATATCAATGCGGCTAAGGTTCGTCCTCTTTTACTAAACCCGGCTCCTTCTTTTTGATTGTCATCTTCAATTTTATAATCATCTTGAATCGTATAACTGATAGATATTGCCTCGCTAAGGTCGAGCTCTCTAAGGGTCTCAATCACGTCTTCAGGAACGCCCGGCCCTACGTCTATATCTTTCAGAACGGCAAAGGTGCCTGCATCGGCGACGCATACCACATCCAAAAGCTCTCTCGGGTGATCCGCGAATTGTGGATAAAAATCATCAATACAATTCGAGATGGGAGTGCTCGGCCATTTTGATCGCCACGAATGGGAATGACTAAGGAGTCCCACGATCGGTAATTGTACAAGCTCTCCATATGGAGTATTTCTACCGTCAACCCACCAACTATGCTGGCGACACTTCTTCTTAATCAGGGCAGCAGTTTCAAATGCTCGTTCAATATCTGCGCGTCTGAGCGTCAATTTACATTCGAACGCGGCCACGACTCCACCTGAGAAGTAATGCTTCTGACGACGCAAACTTAGGGGGTAAGAAGGGCGTAGCACCAAAATATCAAGTTGTGGGCTAGTTGATTTGTCAGGAAAAACCATCCGCCCCTTGGTCACGATTGAGTAATTTGCTGGAAGCCATCCGCGAAGCAGCTCTGCCCAGCTTTCTTCAACCTGATCACCGGCGGTACCAGGATCCTCAAGGACTCGCTTCCGGATTTGGCCGTACTCAGCGCTTAAGGCTGATTGAACATTGGCCATAAATTGAAAGAGGTCGTGTCGTTCCATCAGCCCACTGTCGGAATAGGCATGCTTTAGCTGCCCGCCCTAATGATCGGTTTGATCGCTGCGCTAAGCCTCATCTCAACTGCACGCCCTGCTTGTCTTCGGTAAGGAAGATGTTGGGCTTCAGAAACATCGACAGCACCAGCGCGCCGTTGGGTGAGCGGGCGCTGTGCCGGTTGCCCTTGGGCCGCCAGACGTAATTGCCGGCGGTGACCTCGCCTTCCTCATCCTCGAGGCTGCCTTCGATGACGAAGGTCTGCTCGATCTCGACATGCTCGTGCAGCGTCAGTTCGGCGCCCGGCTGCCAGCGGAACAGCGCGGTCATCAGCCCGGTCGCGGTGTCCTCGACCAGCACCTTCATCTCGATCCCGGCGCACGGCGTGGGCTTCCACGGGAATTCGTCGACATCGACATAGCGCGAGGCAAGCGGCGTCAGCCTATCCTGGCCCTTCATGCCCGGCGTCGTCGCGGTCGGTGAACCGAGCTTCGCGGTGGTCATAACATCGTTCATCCGAAACTCCTTTTCGTCGTCATTGCAACCCGCGGATCACCTCCGCGGGTCGCAATGACGCGTAATTACATCAGGAAAACGCCCTTGCCGGTGGTTTGCGTGTCGAACAGCTTGTAGGCCTCGTCGGCTTGGTCGAGCTTCCAGCGGTGAGTGAACAGCGCCTCGACATCGATGCCGCGATCGGCGACGAAGCGCGCGCATTCCTCCTGACCGATCGACGAGAAGGTCCACGACGCGACAATCGTTAGCTGTTTGCGCAGCATGTCCGGGCTGACGTCGATCTCGACCTTGTTGCGCTCGCCGACAAAGCAGGTCGTGCCCCACACCTTGGTCGCACGCACCGCGGCGATGCGGCCCTCGGGCTGCGACGAGGTGTCGAGCGTGAACTCGGCGCCGTAGCCGTGCGTCAGATCCTTGATCGCGCCCACGGGATCGTTGGAGCGCGGGTTGACGGTCTCGGCGGCACCGAAATCCTTGGCGCGCTGCAGCCGTTCCTCGCTGATGTCGAGCGCGATGACCCGCGCCCCCATCGCCGCCGCCAATTGCGTCGCCGACAGGCCGACCGGGCCCTGGCCGAAGATCGCGATCGTGTCGTTGCCGGAAAGCCGGATGCGGCGCAGCGCCCCATAGGCGGTGCCAGTACCGCACGAGATCGCCGCGCCGGTCGTGAACGACAATTCGTCGGGTAGCGGCACGACGGTGAACGCCGGCACTTTCATATAGGCGGCGTGGCCGCCATGCGCGTTGTTGCCGTAGACCTTGACCGGGGTCTCCTGGCACAGCTGCGACCAGCCCGAGCGGCAATGGCCGCAGACGCGGCAGCCTTCGTAATGGTGCACCATGACGCGCTGTCCGACCTTGGCGAGCGACGGGCTGACCGCGGTGCCGACCGCCGCGACGATGCCGCATGGCTCGTGCCCGCCGATGGTGGGCGCGGAGGGCGCTGCGAGCCCGCCGGTCTCGCCGCCGGCTTTCGGCCGGCGGTACTGGTGCAGGTCGCTGCCGCACATGCCCGAGGCCTTCATCTCGATGACGACCTCATCCGGACCGGGCGTCGGGTCGGGGAAGTTCATCAGTTCGAGCTCGCGACCGCCGGTGAATACGACCCCGCGCATGGTTTCCTCCTCACAGCGTTTGTTGCTGGCGATGCTAGCATGAGTTTCGGCATGAGGAATGACGGATGCGTGTCCTGGTGATTTATGCCCACCCGCTCGCCGACAGCTTTGCCGGTGCGCTGCACTGTGCGGTGATCGAGGCGCTGGGCGAGGCCGGGCACGAGGTCGACGATTGCGACCTCTATGCGATGGGGTTCGATCCGGTGATGACCGCGGCCGAGCGGCGGGCGCACAACACGCCGCATCCCGACGCATCGGCGGTCGAGCACCATGTCGAGCGGCTGCGCGCCGCCGACGCGCTGGTGCTGTGCTTTCCGGTGTGGTGGTACGGCATGCCGGCGATCCTCAAAGGCTATTTCGACCGGGTGTGGGTCAATGGCGTCGCCTTCCACCTGCATGCTGGCGGGAAGATCGAGCCGGGGCTACACCGGCTGAGGAAATTGTGGGTGGTATGCACCTACGGCGCGCCGTGGTGGCTCATCAAGCTGCTGCTGCGCGATCCGGTGCGCGGGGTCATCCATACCGGCATACGCGGGCTGTGCACGCGGCATGTAAAGAGCCGGATTTTCGCGCTCTACAGCATCGAGGCGAAGACCTCGGTGGAAACCGGGCGGTTTTTGGCGAAGATAAGGCGGGCGTTCAGGGGGTTTTAACGTCCGTCGAAACGCACCCTGCAAGCGCCTCTAGAGAATGCCGATTTCCTTCAGGTAACGCGTGACGCCGGGATGGATCAGCGCCGGGTCGGGCGCGGCGGCGGCAGTATTGGCGGCGGTGGTTTCCTTGGCCTGACCGAGCTTCGCAGCGAGTTGCGCTTCTCCCGCGTGCAGCGCTTTCGCCAGGCGATAGCCGGTGTCGTAAGGCAGGCCGGGGCGCGCCAGGATGAACGACCAGGAGCCGACGGAATGGATCGGCTCGGTCTGGCCGGGGTAGCAGCCGGCCGGCACAGTCAGCGGCTTCAGGAAGGCGTGCCTGGTGCGGATTTGCGCCGCCTCGGCGGGGCTCGGGGCGATAAAGCGGCCACCGGCCTCGGCGATTTTGGCAAAGCCCGGCCAGCCGATCCCGCCGCCCCACAGCGCCGCGGCGCGGCCATCCAAGACCATGTCCGGGCCGTCGCCGGCGCGGTCGAGAAAGATCGCGGTGAAGTCGCGCTCCATGTCGAGGCCTATACCGTCGAGCACGGCGCGCGCCAGCACCACCAGCCCCGAACCGGCGGCGCCGAACGCCACCGGCTTGCCCTTGAGGTCGCCAATCGATCGCGCCGGGCTGTCGCCACGCACCACGAACATGCCGGCGGTCGAATACATCGCGGTGAGGATGGTCAGCCCGGCATTGCGGGAGAACGGCTCGATCGCCACCTCGCCGGTCACAAGGCCGAGATCGACCTCACCGGCTTCCAAGAGCGGCACGTTTTCGGTCGAACCTTTGGTGTTGCGGCACTCGATCCCGAGCGAAGGATCGATCGCGTTAATGATTTCGGCAACAACCCCGCCATAAAGCGGAAACCCGCCGCCCGGTGTCGCGGTCGCGAGGGTAACGGGCATCGCTATTTCTTGTGGATCGGGTCGACCCACAGCACTTCCTCGGGTTTTTCGACCGGCTCGATGTCGAGGTTGACCACCACCGCTTCGTTGTCGCTGCGCACCAGCACGCATTCCAATGTCTCGTCGGACGAGGCGTTGATCTCCTGGTGCGGCACGTAAGGCGGGACGAAGATGAAATCGCCGGGCCCGGCCTCGGCGACATATTCGAGGTGGTTGCCCCAGCGCATCCGCGCCTTGCCCTTGATGACGTAGATCACGCTTTCCAATTCGCCATGGTGATGCGCGCCGGTCTTGGCATTGGCGTGGATGTGCACGGTGCCGGCCCAGATCTTCTGCGCGCCAACTCGCGCGAAGTTGATCGCCGCGGCGCGGTTCATCCCCGGCGTCTGCGGCGTGTTGGTGTCGAGCTGGCTGCCGGGGATCACCTTGACCCCGTGCTCCTTCCAGTCGACGTCGTCATGCGTATGGTCGGTCATTCGCCCACCCCCAGCCATTGAGTTTCAGATAGCCGAGCCAAGCCACGTTTACAACGCGAACAGCAAAGCTCTTGCAATTCGGGCCCTCCAAGATATATCTTATTTCCGATATATCGAAGATCGCTCACAATGGGCCGATCCGGTCATATCGAGCAATGAGGAAATTTTTGATGCATTGGCATAGACACCAACACGATGAGCACGATCACCGCCGCGCCGAGTATCGGCATATGCGAAGCGGCTTCGGCTTTGGCGCCCGGCCGGGACGGCCGGGTCATCACGGGATGCATGGCGGCCGGGCGCGCCGGTTTTTCGATCACGGCGATCTCCGCTACGTGCTGCTCGGCCTCATCGCCGAGCAGCCGCGCCACGGCTACGAGCTGATCAAGGCGATCGAGGAGAAGTTCGGCGGCCTCTACAGCCCGAGCCCCGGCGTGGTCTACCCGACGCTGACCCTGCTGGAAGAGCTCGGCTACATCCGTCCGCAGGGCGACGACGGCACGCGCAAACAGTTTGCCGTGACGCAAGAGGGCAGCGAATTTCTTGCCGCGAACCGCGTCGTCGTCGACCAGATTTTTGCGCGCATGGCCGAAGTGACCCGCACCTACGGCGGGGGACCGGCGCCGGAAATCCGCCGCGCGCTGCAAAATCTCGAAGCGGCGCTGGCGATCCGGCTCGGCCGCGGCCCGCTCGGCGCCGACGAGGTGCGCGCGGTGACCACGATCCTCGACCGCGCCGCCGGCGAGGTCGAACGCAGCTAACCCGGACCCGTCTCGCGCCTGTCGGATCCACCCTCTCCCGCATTGCGGGAGAGGGGCTTGTCTTATGCGGCCGCCTTCAACTCGGGCATCGCCGCGTCGAACCCGCGCTGGAAGCGGTCGAGCGCTTCGTCGATCTCGGCGGGAGTGATGCAAAGAGGCGGCGAGAACGAGATCGCCTCGACATAGGGCAGCGCGCGCACCATCACGCCTTGCTCGAACGCCTTTTTTTGGATGATGCGGTGGACCCATTTGTCGTGGTCGAACCACCGCTTGGTCTTGCGGTCGGCGACCAACTCGATCGCCATCATCAGCCCCTCGCCGCGGATGTCGCCGACATAGGGATGGTCGCCGAACCGCTCGCGCAGCTGCGCCTTGAAATAGGCGCCCATCGCCGCCGAATTCTCGATGAGGTTCTCGCGCTCCATGACGTCGAGATTGGCCATCGCCACGGCGCCGCCCACCGGGTGGCCGGAATAGGTGAAGCCGTGCATCACCGGCCCGATCTCGGGCGAGGCGTCGCGCAGCACATTCCACATCCGCTCGGAGATCACCGAGGCGGAAAGCGGAAAATAGGCGCTGGTGATGCCCTTGGCGAGGGTCACGATGTCGGGCTTGAGGTCGTAGAGCCCGGTGGCGAACCACGAGCCGGTGCGGCCGAACCCGGTGATGACCTCGTCGGCGACAAAGAGGATGTCGTTTTCGTCGAGCACCTCCTGTACCTGCTCGAAATAGCCGCGCGGCGGGACGAATGCGCCGCCGGTGCCCATGATCGGCTCGGCGATAAAGGCGGCGATGGTCTCCGGCCCTTCGCGATGGATCATGTCCTTCAATTCGCCGACCATCCGCCGGGTAAAAGCATCCTCGTCTTCGCCGGCTTCGCCGAAGCGGAAGAAATGCGGGCAGGCGGTGTGCAGCACGCCTGGCAGTGGCAGGTCGAACGCCTTGTGGAACGAGAGGATGCCGGTGAGGCTGCCCGCCGCCGCGGTGAGCCCGTGATACGAGCCGAGCCGCGAGATGATCTTCTTCTTGTCCGGCCTGCCGCGCAGATTGTTGTAGTAGCGCACGAGCTTGAAATTGGTGTCGTTGGCGTCGGAGCCGGACGTGCCGAAAAACACCTTCGACAGGTGCCCGGCGCCGGCGCGTTCGCGGAACAGCGCCAGCACCCGGTCGGCGAGGCGGATGATCGGCTCGTTGGAATACGACGAGAACAGGTGGTAGTAGCCGAGATCGGCCATCGCCTTGGCCGCGGCCTCACCCAATTCGGCGCGGCCGTAGCCGATATTGACGCACCACAGCCCGGCGCCGCAGTCGATCAGCTCGCGCCCCTCGCGGTTCTTGACGCGCACCCCGGAGCCGCCGGCGATGATCGTCGGGCCGTTTTGCAGATGCTCGGCGATCGAGGTCGACGGATGCATGATGCTCTGCCGGTCCATCTCCTCGAGCGAATAGTTTTCCTGCAGATCGAGCGACATCGCGTCCCTCACTGGTGGGAGAAAAGCGTCAAGCCGGCGGTCGGCACGCGCGCATGCAGCACCGTACCGGTTTCGCTTTCGGTGACGTAGAGGCTCTTGCCGTCCGGACCGCCATAGGCGGCATTGGTGGTGGCGTGGCCGGCGCAGGACGGCAGCTCGTAGAGCGGCCTGCCGAACTTGCTGAAGATCCACACCGACCCCATGCCGACATGGCACACCGCGAGGTTGCCCTCGCTGTCCATCGCCATGCCGTCGGGGCCGGTGCCGCCCGACATCTGGATGAAGATGCCGACCCGGCCGACGCTGCCGTCCGGGTTGAGCGGCACGCGCCACACCGCGTTGCCCCGCGTCACGGCGAGGTAGAGGATGCTTTCGTCGGGGGTCAGGATCAGCCCGTTCGGGCTCGGCACGTTGTCGAGCAGCAGGTCGAGCCGGCCATTGGCGCGCAGCCGCCATAGCCGCCCGGTCGGGTCGTGCAGTCCGGTCTCGCCCTGATCGGTGAAATAGAGGTCGCCGTTGCGCGCGAAATGCAAGTCGTTGAGCCCCTTGAAGCGCTCGCGGTGCGGCCGGTCGAAGAACACCTCGACCTTCCGCGTGTCTGGGTCGAGCAGCATCAGCCCCTGCTTGTGGTCGGCGATGAAGATGCGCCCGTCGCGATGGATTTTGAGGCCGTTCGGCTCGCCGTCATAGGTGGCGACTAGGGTGAACTCGCCGCGCGGCGAAATCTTGAAGACCTGCCCGTAGGGGATGTTGGAGATGTAGAGATTGCCGTCGCGGTCGAAGGACGGGCCCTCGATAAAGCAGTCGCGCGGCACGCCCGATTGGTGGCGCGGGTCGCGATGCTGGCGCAATTCGTCGGGAACGCGGGCGAAGATCTCGGTCTCGATGATCGGCGGCGCGGCGAACACGGGTGCGGTTCCTTCGGATGACTGACGCGGCGGACCTTACCATGTGGCTCCATTCGGCTCACCGAATTGTGTGATGCAGAGCGAAGCGGCCGGTAGCACTACTGCGCCGCCAAAAACCTAGGGAGACACCGATGCGCCCGCTCTCGCTTTTTGTCATCGCGATTGCCGGCATGATCACGCTGCCGGCGCTCGCGCAAAGCCCGTCGGCGGCCAACCCGCCGCCGACCGTGCGCATCCGCGGCACGGTCGACAAGCTCGACGGCGATACGCTCAAGGTGAAAGCAAAAGACGGGTCGATGCAGACCATCACCGTCGCCCACAAGTCCGTGCAGTACTTCGAAAAAAAGAATCTTGCTGACATCAAGGTGGGCGACTTCCTCGCCTCGACTGGGATCAAGGGTACTAGCGGCAAGATCCACGCGATCGAGGTGCGCATCTTTCCCAAAGCGAGCCCCGACGGCGGCCGCCAGTTTCCGTGGGATTTGAGCCCGGACAGCGTGATGACCAACGCCACGGTCGGCCAGGTGACGCAAACCCCGAACGGGCCGCTCCTGCATGTGACCTTCACCGGCGGCGAGTCCGAATACACGATTGGGCCGGACGTGCCCATCCTCGCCGGCGCCGATGGCGACAAGAGCCTCTTGCAGCCCGGCAAGGCGGTGTTCGTGATCGCCAGAAAGGGCGACGACGGCAAGCTCACCAGCGCGCGCATCTATGTCGAGAAGGACGGCGTCAAACCGCCGATGTAGGCTGCGCGGGATAGGACGCGGCCTGAAACTTTTCTCGTCGCCCGCGTAGGCGGGGGACTAGGGCAGGCGTCAAAACCGTTGCCCTGGATTCCCGCTTTCGCGGGAAAGACGATGTGGCTGGGTAGAAGGTGCCGTGAAACTCCCCTGGAACGATTACAACGGTAGGTTATCGCCGCTGAAGCTGACGGTGTTCATCGCGCTGTTCCTGCCGGTGGCGTGGACGGCGGTTGAGGCGCTGACCGGTAATCTCGGCGCCCGGCCGCTGACCCAGGCGATCCACCAGCAGGGGCTATGGACGATCCGCCTCATCTTGATCGCGCTCGCGATCACGCCGTTGAAGGCGATCCTCGCCTGGCAGCGGCTGATCCTGGTGCGGCGCATGGTCGGCGTCGCCGCCTTCGCCTATGTGCTGCTGCATTTCACGCTCTACGTCGCCGACGAGAACTTCAACCTCGTCACCGTGGCGAGCGAGATCGTAAAGCGCATTTATCTCACGATCGGGTTTACCGCGCTGTGCGGCCTGGCCGCGCTCGCCGCGACCTCGACCGACCGGATGGTCCGCCGCATGGGCCGCAAGTGGCAGACGCTGCACCGGCTGGTCTACGTGATCTGCGTGCTCGGCCTCATCCACTATTCGATGCAGTCGAAGCTCGAACAGTGGGAGCCGACCATCGCCGACGGGATTTTCGTCTGGCTGATGGGCTATCGGCTGCTGGCGTGGAAATTCGCGGTGCGCGGACGCCTGGCGCTGCCGTGGATCGCCGGCCTCGGGGTCGTCGCGACCGCGCTGACCGGGCTCGGCGAAGCGCTCTATTTTCACATCGCCTTTCACGCGCCGGTAACGCGCGTGCTGATGGCCGATTTCTCGCTGCAGACTGGGGTACGGCCGGCAGTCGTCGTCGCCGGCTTCAGCCTGATCGTACTGGCCGCCGGCATGGTGCGCACCCTGGTGTTGCCGCCGGCGAGAGGCAGACCGCGCCCCCGTTTCGCCTAGAATCGGAATTATCCGTCGGCCGCTGAGCGACTTAGCGTCATGCTTTTCGGCAGAGGATTGGCTATGGTCGGCCCTATGCAGTATCGGATCGAGATTTCGACCAGCCGCGAGGGCGTCGCGCGCATCCATCTGCCGGGGCGCAGCCTCGAATTGGAGGCGCGCGGCGAGGAGGGCGGGTGGCAGGTCGCGGTCGTCGATCCGCAACAGCCCCCGGCGCAGGATGCCGACAACACCGTCGCGCTCGCCGCGGCGAGCGCCAACGACGCGGTGTGGCGCGTCGCCCGCGCCGCGGTGCGCGCCGTCTCGGAGCTCACCAACAGCCCGCTCGAACACGAACTGCGCCACGACCCCGAATAGAAGGCCCGAGGGAGGAACGATGCCCGAAACCGACAACTCGATGATCTGGAACTTCAAGCTCCTCTCGCACAATGCTCTCGACGGGTTCGGCGGCATCGGCGAGGGCATGTCGATGCAGTTGGTGAAAGACGGCCGCCGCATCCTGTGGCTGGCGCATGAAAGCGCGCCGAAGAACTTCACCGCCGTCGACGTCACCGACCCGAAAAACCCGAAGATCGTCGCGCGCCGCGACCTGCCGCAATCGCATATGCGCTCAAACTCGCTGGAGACGGTCGGCGACATGCTGGCGGTCGCGTACCAGACCAAGGAGCCGGGGTTGAAGCCCGCGGGGTTCGAATTGTTCGACATCTCGACCCCCGAAAATCCGAAGAGCATCAGCTTTTTCGACTGCTCCGGCCCGGAGTCGCGCGGCGTCCACCAGCTGTGGTTCACCGACGGCAAGACTATCCACATGTCGTCGGGCGCGCCGGATTTCCGCCCGTCGCATCCCAAGGACGACCAGTTCTACCGCGCGATCGACGTGTCGAACCCGTCAAAGCCGAGCGAGCTCGGCCGCTGGTGGTTGCCCGGTCAGCAGGTCGGCGACAACGAAGCGCCGCCCAAGCGCCATCCCGGCGGCACCGACAGCGGCTTCCGCCCGCACAACACCAATGTCTATCCCGAGCGGCCCGACCGGGTTTACATGGGCTATCTCGACGGCGGGCTGATCGTCCTCGACATCGCCGACCAGGCGCATCCCAAGATGGTCGCGCGCTGGGACTATCACCCGCCCAATGACGGGTTCACCCACACCGTCGTGCCGTTCTTCGACCGCAACCTGCTCGTCGTCAGCGACGAATGCGTGCGCAATGACGGCGCCGACTGGCCAAAGCTGGTGTGGATCGTCGACAACCGCGCCGAGGAGAACCCGACCCCGATCGCCACCTGCCCGATGCCGCCGGTCGATGTGTTCTCGCGCCGCGGCGGGCGGTTCGGCGCGCATAACCTCTGGGAGAACTTGCCGAAAGAGGGCTGCTACAAGTCCGACCAGTTCGTCTTCGGCACGTTCTTCAACGGCGGCCTGCGTGCCTTCGATCTCGGCAACCCGTACCAGCCCAAGGAAGCCGCCTATTTCGTGCCCGAGGTGCCGGGCGCGCCATTCGGCTCGTGCCAGCTGAACGACGTGTTCATCGACGATCGCGGCATCGTCTACACGGTCGACCGATTTGTCGGCGGGCTCTACTGCCTGGAGATGGATTTCTGAGGCGGCGTTGCGTTAGCCCTCATCCCGATCCTCCCCCGCTTGCGGGGGAAGGAGCGCGCCGATGCTTGCCATCGCCCTCCCCCGCAAGCGGGGGAGGATCGGGGTTGGGGCTTTCGTGACCGACATCAAAGACTCCATCTCCAAGCTTTTCGCCGGCGGCGGCGCGAGCCCGTTCGGGCGGCCGCAGCGGCGGCCGCGCGGCACACGGATTCCGGTGTCGATCGTCACCGGCTTTCTCGGCGCCGGCAAGACGACGCTGATCCGCGCGCTGCTTGAATCGCCGGAGGGCGCCAATACCGCGGTCGTCGTCAACGAGTACGGCGAGATCGGCATCGACAACGCACTGCTGCGCGCATCGAGCGACGCGACCGTGCTGCTCGGCAATGGCTGCGTGTGTTGCCTGGCGCGCAGCGATTTGCAGGAAACGCTGCGCACGCTGTTCGCCGATCGCGCGCGCGGCGTGGTGCCGAGCTTTCAGCGCGTGATCATCGAGACCAGCGGGCTCGCCGATCCCGGCCCGCTCTTGCAGACCTTCGCCAGCGACCGCGCGCTCGGCCAGGAATTCCACCTCCAGGCGCTGGTGACGGTGATCGATGCGCCGAACGGTGCGCGCAATCTCGCACGCGCGCCCGAGGCGCGCGAGCAGATCGCGCTTGCCGACCGCATCGTGCTGACCAAGGGTGATCTTGACGATCCTTCATCACTGATCGAAGCAATTATGGCGCTGACCGCCGCGCCCGTGGCGTACGCGATCGACGGCGCGATCGACCCGGCTTATCTGCTCGACGAACGGCTGGACCTGCCGGTGCGCATACCGGCGCACGACCATGCGCATGCGCACAGCCCCGGCATCGACAGCTTTGTGGTGATGTTCGACAAGCCGCTCCACTGGCCGGCTTTCGAGCAGGCGATGGCGGTACTGACTGCTTTGCGCGGCCCCGACCTCTTGCGCGTCAAAGGCATTGTCGCGGTCGAGGACGTCAAAGGTCCAGTCGTCGTCCACGCGGTACAGCACACCGCGCACCGGCCGATCGAGTTGCAAGCCTGGCCCGACGACGACCGTCGCTCGCGGCTCGTGTTCATCACGCGCGGTGTCGGCAAGGCGGAGGTGGAAACACTGTTCGCGGCTGTCTCGGGCATCGCCTCAAAATGAACCACCCCGGCGGAGGCCGGGGCCCATATTTTGGCTGCCCTCGCCTCGGATGAATGGGTCCCGGCCTTCGCCGGGATGGAGCGAAGAAACAGCTACAGCGAGTTCCCACCAGCGCCTGATATGCTCACGTTGTTTCGCATCGGGCAGGCGGCCGAACCCGGCGGTGAGGTTGTCGGCCATGTGGTCGGGCTTGTTGGTGGCGGGGATCACCACGGTCACCGCCGGCTCGGCGATCAGGTATTTGAGGAACAGCGCCGCCCAGCTTCCGCAATCGAATTCGGCAGCCCAGCCGGGCGGTGCCTGGCCGCGTACCGCACCGAACATGGTGCCGCGCTCCAACGGCTGGTTGACGACGACCGCGACCCCGCGCGCCGCGCACACCGGAAAGAGCTGTTGCTCGGCCTCGCGCGTCGCCAGCGAATAGCCGCACTGGACGAAATCGATCCCGTCCTCGGTTTCGAGGATGCGCGCCAGGTCGGAAAGCGACCCGGTGGTGTAA
This sequence comes from uncultured Alphaproteobacteria bacterium, assembly GCA_963712835.1. GTDB lineage: Bacteria > Pseudomonadota > Alphaproteobacteria > ATCC43930 > CGMCC-115725 > DATARH01. The sequence goes on from CAVQJJ010000014.1 coordinate 44,607, forward strand.
TGGGTGATGCCGATATAGCGCAGCCGCCCATCTTCCTTCATGCCGCGCAACGTCGCGAGGTGGGCGCGCCAATCAACGAGATTGTGGATTTGCATCAGGTCGATGACCGGCGCCTGCATCAGCCGCGCCGAGCGCGCCATCTGCTCGATGCCTCGCTCGCGGCCGCTGATCCACACTTTGGTGGCGAGGAAGACGTTATCACGCAGGCCCATCCCGGCGACGATATCGCCGGTGACGCCTTCGCTGCGGCCGTACATCGGCGAGGTGTCGATCATCGTGCCGCCGGCCTCGACCAGCAGCCGCACGACCTCGCGCAGCGGCCGGCGCGCCGTCTCGTCCGTCCCCACATCGAAGACCGGCCAGGTACCGAGCCCCACGACCGGCATTTGCTCGCCGGTCGACGGGATGGGCTTGGTGAGCATCGCGCTCAGTTCAGCCCCAGCATCAGGTGCAGGTTCTGCACCGCCGCGCCCGAGGCGCCCTTGCCGAGATTGTCGAGCCGCGCGACCAGCACCGCCTGACGGCGCGCCTCGTTGGCGTAGACCGACAGTTCGAGCTTGTTCGTATCGTTGAGCGCTTCCGGTTCCAGTTTACCGCCGGCTTCCGGATCGACCACTGTCACGTATTCGCACCCGGCATAGCGCTCCGCGAGCAGCGCGTGCAAACCAGCGCCGCTCGGCTTACCCTGCAGCGTGTCGAGATGCAGCGGCACCATCACCAGCATCCCCTGGCGAAAATGCCCCACCGAGGGCACGAAAATCGGCCGGCGCGTGAGGCCGCAATATTTCTCGGTCTCCGGCACGTGCTTGTGTTCGAGACCGAGCGCGTAGAGCTCGTAGGCAGGGCCGTTATCGTGGTCGTGGGCCGCGATCATCGATTTGCCGCCGCCCGAATAGCCGCTCACCGCGTTGATCGTCACCGGGTAGTCACGCGGCATGACCCCGACATCGACCAGCGGCCGGATCAGGGCGATCGCGCCGGTCGGATAGCAGCCGGGGTTGGCGACACGCGCCGAAGTGGCGACGCGCCGGTCCTGGCCGGCGGCCATCTCCGGAAAGCCGTATTCCCAGGCAGGATCGACGCGGTGCGCGGTGCTGGCGTCCAAGAGCTTCGGCGCGGCATTGCCGAGGCTGTCGGCGAGCGCCGCCGATTCCTTCGCCGCATCGTCCGGCAGGCAGAGAATCACGAGATCGACGTCGGCCATGATGTCGCGCCGCGCGGCGGGGTCCTTGCGATGCGCTTCGGGCAGGCTCTTGAGCTCGATCGCGGGTAGAGCTTCGAGGCGCGCACGGATGCCGAGCCCGGTCGTCCCGTTCTCGCCATCGATGAACACGCTCGGCTTGCCGCTCGCCATCGCCCGTCTCCTCACAACCGCGCCGTTTATGCGCATTTCCGCGCAAAATTCCAAGAATCATAGCTGCAGAAGGGATTTGCGTCCTTCGAGATGCCCGCTACCGCAGGCTCCTCAGAGCCGGACTCAAAATGAATCAACCAAGTCAAACAATTATCGTCTCCCCCGCGAAAGCGGTGGCCCAGGGCGAGCGTAACGGCGGGTCAATGGCTTAGCCTCAGCCGAGGCTGGAACTTGAACCTCTGCCTCGTCGCTCGCCGCTGGGTTCCCGCTTTCGTGGGAAAGACGAAGAAATCCAGCTCATTCGGAAACTTCGAAGGACGCAAGGGCGCTTATCCGGTTAGGCCGGACGGCACTTCATGAAAGCCGCGCGGCGGCAGATCGCCACGGTGTCGCCGTGCTGGTTCAACCCGACATGCTCGAACTCGACGATGCCGGCGTCCGACCGCGACTTGCTCCGGCGCAACGACACCACCGTGGTGCGCGCGCGGATCGTGTCGCCGTGAAACACCGGCTTCGGAAACCGCACGTCGCTCATGCCGAGATTGGCGACCGTCGTCCCGAGCGTCGTGTCGCCGACCGAAATCCCGATCACCAGCCCCAGCGTGAAAATCGAATTGACCAGCGGCCGGCCGAATTCGGTCGATTTGGCGAATTCGGCGTCGAGATGCAGCGGCTGCGGGTTCATCGTCATCGTGGTGAAGAGCACATTGTCCGTCTCGGTGACGGTGCGCGTCATCGCGTGCTCGAATACCTGGCCCTCGCTGAACTCCTCGAAATAGAGCCCCGCCATCGCTTTACTGCCCCTTGAACACTGGCCGGCGCTTTTCCACAAAGGCGGCGACCGCCTCCTTGTGGTCCTCGGTGAACGCGCAGCGCGCCTGGTGCTCGGCTTCGAGGTCGAGCACGGTCTGGAACGGTTCGGTCTCGGCGGCGAACAGGTTCTTCTTGATGTAGGTGAGCGCGACCCGCGGCCCGTCGGCGATGCGGCGCGCCATCGCCATCGCCTCCTCCTTGAGCCTCTCGTCCTCGACCAGCCGGTTGACCATGCCGAGGCGGTGCGCTTCCTCGGCGTCGATCACATCGCCCAGAAGGTACAACTCGCGCGCCTTCGCCGTGCCGACCAGCCGCGTCAGGCTCCAGGTGCCGCCGTAATCGCCCGAATAGCCGATGCGCACGAAAGCCGTGCCAAAGCGCGCCGATTTCGCCGCGACGCGCAGGTCGCAGGCCAGCGCCAGGCCGAGTCCGGCACCCGCCACCGGGCCGTTGATCGCGGCGATGATGACTTTCGGGCAGTTGCGCATCAGCAAGCGGCAATTGGTGCGACCGGCGCAGCCCCTCGACGCGGTCCTCGACGGTCTGGTCGCGGCCGCGCAACTCCATCGTCTTGACGTCGCCGCCCGAGCACCAGCCGCGCCCGGCGCCGGTGATGACGATGCACCCCACCTCGTGGTCGGTAGCGAGCCGGTTGAGCGCCTCGGTCAGCGCCGCGGTCATGTCCGGCGACAGCGCGTTGAGGCGTTCCGGCCGGTTGAGCGTCAGCCAGGCGACGCCGTTCTCGATCGCTTCCAGCAGGTCGGGCATGTCCGTTCTCCTTCGCGAGGTTGGCGGATCATAGCGTGATCCGTATAAGGGCGGGATGGAAACCGTTCGCGCCGTTTGCGGGCATGATTGCCCGGACATGTGTTCGTTGTTGGCCGAGGTCGAGGACGGCCGCATCAAGCGCATCAAGGGCGACCCGGCCAACAGCTTCACCGCCGGTTTTGCCTGCGCCAAGGTCACCCGCGACGCCGAGTTGGTGCATTCGCCGGAGCGGCTCCGGACGCCGCTGCGTCGCACTGGCGCCAAGGGCGAAGGCAAATTTGCGCCAGTCTCGTGGGACGAGGCGCTCGACGAGATCGCCGGCCGGTGGAAACAGGTCATCGCCGAGTTGGGCGCCGAGGCGCTGCTCGGCTACGCCTACAGCGCGCATCAGGGGCTAATGAACCGCGGCCTGCCGCTAGGTCTGTTCCGCGCGCTCGGCGCCTCGCGGCTGATCGCCGGCACGGTCTGCGACACGTGCTGCGAGGAGGCGTGGAACCTCACCTGTGGCCCGGTGCCCGGCGCCGACCCGGAGAGCGTCGACGACAGCGATCTCATCGTTGCCTGGGGCGCCGATCTCGTGGCGACGAATGTACACCTTTGGGCGCGCGTCGAGGCCGCGCAGCGGCGCGGGGTCAAGCTCGTGACGATCGACCCGCGCCGCAACCGCACCGGCGCGCGTTCCGACCTCTATTTGCCGATCCGCATCGGCACCGATGCGGCGCTGGCGCTCGGCGTGATGCACATCCTGGTGCGCGACAAGCTCGTCCACCGGCAATACATCGCCGCGCGCACGGTCGGTTTCGACCGGCTCGAAGCGCAAGTCTTGCCACGCTTCCTGCCCGAGCGCGTGGCGGGGATCACCGGGCTGCCGGTGGCCGATATCGAGGGCTTCGCGGCGATGTACGGGGCCGCCAAGCGCTCGTTCATCCGTCTCGGCGAGGGCATGACGCGACTCGCGCGCGGCGGCGAGGCGCTGCGCGCGGTGGCGCTGCTGCCCGGCGTGACCGGCGCTTATGGCAAGCGCGGCGGCGGCGCGCTGCTGCTGACCGGCGCGGTCTACGAGCTCAACAACGCGGCGCTGCGCAACCCCACCGGCGCGGCCGACGACGCGGCGCGCACGGTCAACCATCTGCGGCTCGGCGATGCGCTGTTGAACTTGAAAGACCCGCCGATCCGCGCGCTGTTCATCGCCGCCAACAACCCCGCCGTGACCAACCCCGATGCCGGCGCGGTGCGCCGAGGCCTCGCGCGCGAGGATTTGTTCACCGTCGTCCACGACCCGTTCATGACCGCGACCGCGCGCTATGCCGATATCGTGCTGCCGGCGGCGACATATTTGGAGACCGAAGACGTCTACCGCGCCTATGGCGCCTATTACCTGCAATACGCGCCCGCCGCCGTCGCGCCGCAGCACGAGGCCTGGTCGAATTTCCGGCTGGCGCAGGCGCTGGCGGTGCGGATGGGGCTCGACCTGCCGATCTATCGCGCCACGCCCGCCGAAGGGCTCGATGTGCTGCTCGCCGGCGCGGGCGGTGCGACCGCCGGGATCGATGCCGCGCAGCTGCGCCGGGGCCGTCCGCTGCGCCTCAAGGCGAGCGACGGCCAGCAGTTCAAGACGCCATCGAGCAAGCTGGAATTCTATTCCGAGCAGATGGCCGAAGCTGGCCTCGCGCCAATGCCCGACTGGGCGCCCGACCCGGATGAGGAGCGTGACGCCGCGCGCTGGCCGCTGCGTCTGCTCACCGCGCCCGGCTATTTCCAGGCGCACACCGCTTATGCCGGCGTCGCCTTTTTGCGCCGCCGGGAAGGCGAGCCCTGCGCGATCCTGCACCCCGGCGATGCCGCCGCGCGCGGCCTCGCCGATGGCGACAAGGTGCGGCTCTACAACGAGCGCGGCGCGATCGGGTTGGTGCTGCGGGTCAGCGACGAGGTGCGGCCCGGCGTGGTGCTGGTGCCCGGCCAACGCTCCGACAGCGAAACGGTCGCCGGCACGGTCAACATGCTGGTCTCCGACCGCTTCACCGATATCGGCGAGGGCGCGACCTACCAGAGCACCTTCCTCGATGTCGCGGCGTGGGGCTCTCCCTGATGTCAGTCCGGGTCTGCCCTGCGGGCATCCCGGAATGACAAATGAGAATAGGAAGCATCATGAAGATCGCGCGCATCGAAACCTTTATCCTCGGCACCGGCAGCTCGAAGGACCTGCTGTTCTGCCGGGTCGAGACCGAGGACGGGCGGCACGGCTGGGGCGAGGCCTATGTCACGCACGGCCGCGAGGAGGTGATCGCCATCCTCATCCAGAAGATGGCGCCGCACGTGATCGGTCGGCCGGTGTTCAACATCCGCCATACCGGCCAGGTCATGTTCGACGATTTCGCCATCAAGCGCGGTTCGATGGAGCTCTTGTCGGCGTGGGCGGCGATCGAGATCGCCTCGTGGGACATTATCGGCAAGATTGCCGGGCAGCCGGTCTACAACCTGTTGGGCGGGCCGTCGCGTGAGAAGATCCGCGTCTACGCCAATGGTTGGGCCGGGCGCACGACGATCGAGGACGGCGTCGAGCGCGGGCGCAAGATCAGGGCGATGGGCTTCACCGCCGCCAAGTTCGACCCGTTCCCCGGCCCCTGGCGCACCCATGTCGACCGCAAGGACGAGGATTTCGCGATTGATTACGTCGCCGCGATGCGCGATGCGCTGGGGCCGGATTTCGAGATCCTGGTCGAGGCGCACCGCCGCTTCTCGCCGCAGCACGCGATCCGCATTGGTCGTCGGCTCGAAGCGCTCGGCATTGAGTGGTACGAGGAGCCGTGCCTCGCCGACAATCTCGCGCTGCTCGCCGAGGTGCGCGACAAGGTCAACATCCCCATCGTCACCGGCGAGGCGCTTTACACCAAGGAGTCATTCTTCGAGTGCCTGAGCCGGCGCGCGGCCGACATCCTCAACCCCGACATCTGCGCGATCGGCGGCATTTCGGCGCTGCTCGATATTTGCGTGATGGCGCAGCCGCAAGCGGTGGTGATGTCGCCGCACAACTACAACTCGCCGCTGATCGGCCTCGCGGCGACGGTCGCGGTGTCGGCGGTGATCCCCAACTTCAAGATCACCGAGTATTTCGTCAATTTCGAGCAGCGCTGCGGCGAGATCGCCAGCGCCGGGCTCAAGCGCGACGGCGGCTGGGTCGACCTGCCGACCGCGCCGGGTCTCGGCATCGATATCGATATCGCCAGGTTGCGCGCCTACCCACACCACGAAGCCAGCGAGCACGGCTTCCGCAGCTACACCGAGGAATACCCGCGCAAAGGCTACGTACCGACCCTCAAAGGCGACTTGGCGTCGCCTTAGTCTTCAGTTGTCGTTGCGAGGGTAGCAAAACAATCCCCCGCCGACTTGGCTCTTTGAGCGAGGTTGCCGCGTCGCGCTACGTGCTCCCTGCAATGACGGAAAGCCTAAAGCCAACTCGTATCCGGCTCCAGGCCCATCAGGTGTTGTCCGACCGTCTCGAAATGCACCTGGCGGCCCTGAAGTTGCTGCGACACCGAATGTACGTCGCGCCACGGCCGCTCGAACGGGTTCTCGTTGAAGATCGCGGTCGCGCCGGCCGCCTGGTAGAGGACGTCGGTCACTTCGAGCGCGGTGTGGATGCAGAACGTCGCCGCAAGGCGGATCGTCATCCGCTCGTCGAGTGTGATGCGGCCGCGCTCGCGCACCGCGTCGGTAATGTCTTCGAGCGACCGGATCAGATAGCCATAGGCCGAGGACAACCGTGCCTCGGCCTGCGCGACGTCGCGCTGGATCACGTTGTTGTTGCGCATCGTGACGCGGGCGCCGCGCGGGATCTTGTCGCGCGCCAGCTCGATGAACGAATTGAGCGTCGCGCGGGCGCAGCCCATCGCCACGCCGGCGAACCCGGCGGCGTAAAGCGATAGGCTCGAAAAGCAATAGAGCAGCCCCGGCTCGCGCCGTTTCTCGGGCGAATTGCGCGCGATCGATTGCAGCGAGTGCGCCTCCGGCACGAACAAATCCTTGACCGCGTACTGGTCGCTGCCGGTGCCACGCAGGCCGATCGTGTGCCAGATATCGGTGAACTTTGTCTTGCTCTTTGGGAAGACCAGCGTGCGCACCGCCGGCGAGCCGTCAGGTTCCATCCGCGGCTGGCCGTTCGACTCGACCACCGGCACGTGGCAGGCGAGCCAGCTCGCATGATGGCTGCCGCTGGCGAAGGCCCATTGCGCGGTGACGTTGTAGCCGCCGGCTACGACCCGCGCCTCGCCGGGCCCCGGGCCCCAGGCGAGGATGCCGCGTGGGCTCCCGAAAATCTCCAGCGCCGCCTCGGCCGAGAAATAGGCCGCGGTCATCGAGCAGCCCGAATTCTGGTTGAGGCACCAGGCAGCGCTGGCGTCGATCTCGGCGATCGCCTCGATGATCGGCACGTAATCCGCGGGCAGGAGCTCCGCACCGCCCAGCGAGCGCGGCAGCAGCAAGCGGAAAAACCCGCCCTCGACGAATTTGTCGACGATCGCAGCGGGCAGTTCGCGACGCTCGTCGATCACCGCGGCCGAGGCTCTGAGCGCCGGCGCCAGCGCCCTCACCCGCGCCAGGTAATCCGCCGTGGTCTGACCCGTCTCCTGTCGATCCGCCGTCGTGTCCCTGGGCAGCGTCGCGGCCATTTCCCATCCCTCTCCGGCCCTTTTGGCTTGCGGCCGGGATCGGCACTCCACAGGAGAACCCCTCAGCCTGTCAAGGCGGAGGCGGCACGGATTAACCGGGTGGAAAGCATAATCGGCTTAGCCTCTGGCGATGGCACAGCAAGCTGCCGATCCCGCCGCGCATTGGCTCAATGCCGAGCGCATCCGCGTTTATTCGCTGCTGATCGTCGCGATCGTCGGCGCGGCCGCCATATGGTGGATCGCCCGTTCGCTGCCGAGCTTCGTCGATCCGCACGGCAAGCCTGTCGGCTACGACTTCATCACCTTCTGGAGCGCGGCGCGGCTCGCGGTCGAGAGCAATCCGGCCGCCGCATTCGACCCGCGCGCCATCGCCGCCGCGCAACGCCTCGCTGTTCCGGCGAGCGACGTGCTGTTCCTGTGGCACTACCCGCCAAGTTTTCTGCTGCTGGTGCTGCCGCTCGGGCTCGTGAGCTATCCGGCGGCGCTGGTCGCGTTCAGCGCCGCGACGGCGGCGCTGTGGGCCGGATTGGGGCGCGCGTTGTTCCGCGATCCGCGCGCCTGGCTCGTCGTCGCCGCAACCCCGGCGGGGCTCGTCAATTTTATCGACGGGCAGAACGGCTTCCTAACCGCCGGGCTGGCCGGGTTCGCGCTATTGCAGCTCGAGCGCCGACCGCGCCTCGCCGGCATGCTGATCGGCCTGTTGGCGATCAAGCCGCATCTCGGCGTGATGTTTCCGATCGCCTTTATCGCCGGAAGGCGCTGGCAGGCGCTCGTCTCGGCGGCGGTGACGGCGATTGTCTTCACCCTGGCCGGAGTCTTCGTCTTCGGCCTGCCGACGACCTTCGCCTTTCTGCGCGACCTGCCGAGCCTGCGCGACATCGTCGACCGCGCCGGGCTGCCTTGGGGGCAGATGCCAAGCCCCTATGTGCTGATGCTGTCGCTGCACGCCTCCGCCATACTGGCCGCGGTAGTGCAAGTGGCCGCCGCGCTCGCCGCCGCGGTGTGCGTGTGGCGGGCCTGGCGCCGCGACGACGTGTCCTTCGAGGCGCGCGCGGCGGTGCTGCTGACCGGCTCGCTGCTCGTGTCGCCCTATCTCTTCACCTATGACTGGACGTGGCTCGCTGTCGCGCTGGCCTTCCTCGCCATCCTCGGGCTGCGCGAGGGGTTCGGCCGCTTCGAGCGCGATGCACTGTTTGCCGCCTGGCTCGCGCCGTTGGCCTTGATGCCGCTTTACTGGCTCACCGGCGTGCAGCTTGGCTGCGCCGTCCTCGTCATGGTCCTTGCGGTGGCGATGCGGCGGGTTACTGCGCCGCCGTCTTCTTCTCGTCCTCGATAGCGCGGCCGTAGCGCAGATCGCCGGTGAGCGTGGCGCCGCAGATCAGCGGCCGTGTCGGCATGCCCAGCTCCCATTCCTCACTCACCTGGCCGAGCCGGTCGCAGCTCTGACCGGGATGCGGGCTGATCGCGCGTACCCCGAGAAACAGCGTCGCGCCAATCGCGATGCCGAGCAGCGGCGCCTTCAAGGTCGGCCAATGGCGCCGCACATAGTTCTGAGTCTTCCACATCGGACGGACCTCCGACAAGCGGTCAACGATGTCCGTGCAAGGGTTAACGGATCGTTGACGATCACAGCGCGCGTTCCCTTCAACCCGCTTGTCGGGCAAAAGTTTCACCGTGGCGTTGGCGCTTCGCGTAAACTTGCAGGTAATGCCGATCCGCCAATTGCCGCCGGTTCTCGTCAACCGCATCGCCGCGGGCGAGGTCATCGAGCGCCCGGCGGCCGCCGTTAAGGAACTCGTCGAAAACGCCATCGACGCCGGCGCCGACCGCATCGACATCACGCTCCACGATGGCGGGCAAACCCTTATCGCGATTGGCGATAATGGCTGCGGCATGACACAAGACGAGCTGTCGCTGGCGGTCGAGCGGCACTGCACCTCGAAGCTGCCGGACGATAATCTGTCGGAGATCGCCGCGCTCGGCTTCCGCGGTGAGGCGCTGCCGTCGATCGGCGCGGTCAGCCGCTTGCGAATCGTGTCGCGTCCCCACGGAAATGACTCACGCGCCGATTCGGCCTGGGAGATCCGGATCGAGGCCGGCGAGAAGCACGCGCCGGTTCCGGCGGCGCATCCGCCCGGCACGCGGGTCGAGGTGCGCGACCTGTTTTTTGCCACTCCCGCCCGGCTCAAATTCATGAAGACGCCGCGCAGCGAGCGCGACCAGGCGGTCGACGCGGTGAAGCGCCTGGCGATGGCGTATCCGGCGATCGCCTTTGCGGTGATCGGCGATGACGAGCGCGTGCTGCTGCGCCTTGCCGCGGAGACTGAAGCCATCATCGGTGACGATCCGCGCCGTGCCCGGCTCGCCGCGCTGCTCGGCCGCGATTTCGCCGAGAACTCGATTCCGGTCGAGGCCGAGCGCGGCGGCTTCCGGCTGACCGGTCTGATCGGCTTGCCGACTCTCAACCGCGGCCTGCCGCGCGATCAGTACCTGGTCGTCAACGGCCGACCGGTGCGCGACCGGCTGCTGGTCGGCGCGGTGCGCGGCGCCTATCAGGATGTGTTGGCGCGCGACCGGCACCCGGTTGTTGCGCTGTTCATCGACGGGCCGCCGGCCGAGATCGACGTCAACGTGCATCCGGCCAAGGCGGAAATCCGCTTTCGCGACCCGGCGCTCATTCGCGGGCTGATCGTCGGCGCGCTGCGCCATGCGCTCGAGGCCGCCGGCCAGCGTGCCTCGACGACCGTCGCCGACGCCGCGCTCGCCGCATTCCGGCCGGGCAACGGCACCGCGGGAACGCCGACGATGCCGCGTTTCGCGCTGGCGCCACGCACGCCGGCGCTGTACGAGACGGGCAACTCGTTCCTCGCGCCTGGCTCGGTGCCGGGTTTGTCGGAATCGTCGGGTGTGACCGTCGACCCGCCGCCATCGGACGAGGCGGAAACCCCGCTCGGCAATGCCCGCGTCCAGCTGCACGGCACCTACATCCTCGCCGAGACTGCCGCTGGCATCGTGCTGGTCGATCAGCACGCCGCGCATGAGCGCATCGTCCACGAGCGGATGAAGGCGGCGCTCGCGTCGCGCGGCGTCGCGCGGCAGGTGCTGTTGCTGCCCGAAGTGGTCGAGCTCGACCCGTCGCTCGCCGCGCGGCTGGTCGGGCGCGCCGACGAACTCGCCGAGTTCGGGCTGGTGCTCGAAGGGTTCGGCGCGGGCGCTGTGGTGGTGCGCGAGGTGCCGGCACTGCTCCCGGGCCTCGATATCGCCGCGCTGGTGCGCGACCTCGCCGAGGAACTCGCCGAATGGGACGCGACGCTCTCCTTGAAGGAGCGCATCGACAGCGTCTGCGGCACGCTCGCCTGCCACACCAGCGTGCGCGCCGGAAATCGCCTGTCGCAGGCAGAGATGGACGCGCTGCTGCGGCAGATGGAGGCAACCCCCAATAGCGGCCAGTGCAATCACGGCCGGCCGACCTATGTCAGCCTCGCCCTCGCCGATATTGAGCGATTGTTCGGCCGAAGGTGACGGGTTCGATGATTATCGATGTCGTCTTTCCCGCGGAAGCGGGAATCCACGGGCGAGCGATGCGCCGGTCGTCCTGGGGCCCCGCCTGTGCGGGGACAACGAAATGAGTTCGATCGACATCGCCGCGGCGCGGCGCAATCAGATCCCGCGCGGCATCGCCTATATGGTGGCCTCGACGGCGCTGTTCGCCGTGATCAACGCCGTCGTCAAACTGGAGCTCGCGAAATATCCGGTGGGCGAGGTCGCGTTCTATCGCTCGCTCTTCGCGCTCGCAACCGTCGCGGTGATGATCCTGCCGAAGACCGGGCTCGGCGTCCTTCGCACCCGGCGCTATCTCGGACATCTGCAGCGCGGCGTCTCCCAATTCGGCTCGATGACCTGCATGTTCTTTGCGTTCAGCATGATGTCGCTCGGCTCCGCCGTCGCCATCAGTTTCGCCGCGCCGCTGTTCACAACCCTGCTATCGATCGTGATCCTCAAGGAGCAGGTCAGGCTGCACCGTTGGACGGCGCTGATCGTGGGTTTTGTCGGTGTGATCATCGTTACCGAGCCGGGGCGCGGGACATTTCAGCTCGGTGCGCTTTTCGCTCTCGCCAATGCGGTGCTGAGCTCGTCAGTCGCGATTGCGATACGACGAATGAGCGCCACCGAAACCACGGAAACGCTCACGGTCTATCAGTTGATCGTCATTACGATCTGCACGGTCTGTCTGCTGCCGTTCGGTTACAAGGCGCCGACCTGGCTCGATGCCGGCGCGTTCGCGATTGCCGGGGTGGGCAACGGCATCGCGCAATATTGGTGGACGCGCTCGCTGACCCTCGCGCCACCTTCGGCGGTGGTGCCGTTCAACTATCTGTCGCTGGTATGGGCGTCGACGCTCGGCTTTTTGATCTGGGGCGACGTGCCGACGACGCATCTCGTCATCGGCGCAGTCATTGTCGTCGCCTCGGGGCTGTACATTTTGTGGCGCGAGACCGTGCGGCACGGGCATGTGCGCCCGCTCGGCCTTTCCGCCGCGACATCGTCATCCGCTGTCGGCCGAACCAACGCCCCGCCGCGGGTCGGCCCCGGCGCCGCGAGGTCGGCTCCCGAACTGGATCCCGACCCGGTCTAGCTCGGCTTCGCCCGCGGGTCAGGCTTGCCGGAAAAACCGGTTGGCGTTGTCCCAGAGCAGCTTTTTCTGCACGTCCGGCGGCACGCTCTTCCACGCGAGGATGTTCGACACCGTGTTCGGGAACTGGCATTCCGAATGCGGGTAGTCGGAGGCGTACATCAGCACGTCGTCGCCGAGGAAGCTGCGGACACTGTTGTACATGTCCTCGCCCTCGTGGCGCTCGATCGAGCAAAAGAACCGCCCGCTCTTCAGATAGTCCTCGGGGTGATGCTTCAGCTTGGCGGTGCTGCCGACATATTCGTACTGCTCGTTCATTCGCCGGCCCCAGAAGGGCAGCCAGCCGAAGCCGCATTCGAGGATGCCGACGCGCAGCTCGGGATAGCGGTCCATGATCCCGCCGCCGATCACCGCCGCAATAAAGCGCATCGCGCCCCACGGGTGAGAGGCAAGCCGGCCCAAAAAGATATTGTCCCACAGGTCGAAGCAGCCGGGAAAATAGGGTGGCGTCCAGGTGAAGCTGTGATGCGCGACCGGCAGATCGTGGTCGGCGCAGGCCTGCCAGATCGGCTCGAGGTCGGGGTGGTCGGCCGGGATGTCCTTGGTGACGAGCGGCATCACCGCGACCGACCATTTCGATTTACCCCAGCGCTTGATCTCGGCGACCGCCGATTCCACGTCGCGCGCCGAGGCGACGATCATGCTGGTGAGCCGGCCCGGATGATCGGCGCAGAAATCCTCCATGTGCCGGTGATAGGCGCGGATCACGTTGGTTTCGAGCGAGGCGTCCTCGTGGCCGACCAGGCTCGTCCACGCGGTCGGGATCAGGAAATGTGCGTCGACGCCTTCATGATCCATGTCGGCGATGCGGTTGGCCGCATTGTCGTCCTGCACCCCTTCGCGCGGACGCTCGCTGCCCATCCATACCGACGCGCGGCCGGTGTGCTCGGGCCGCGGCTCGGATTCGCCAAGGATGCGCTTAAAGGAAATCTGGCCGAACCGGTAGACGTGGCGGCCGGGCGAGCTGCCCGGCGTCGTCGCGGCGATCGGCGTGCGGAACTGCTGCAGTTCGGGCAGGCGGTTGCGGAAGCCGGGGTCGAGATATTTGTCGATGACCTCGGCCGAAGGTTCGACATGGGTGTCGGAATCCCACACCTTGAAGCCGTTTTTCATGGCTTACCTCCCGTTCGTGCTTATGCCGCGATTTAAGCACAAGCTTTCCAGCATGGCGATCAACTCTGAAAAGTGCTCGACCGCGGGCGGCAGATTGCGTAACGCTCGGGCCACCGAACTTCGACAACGAATTTCGGCGCCATGTTCCCGATCGAGGATAGAGAGCACATGCCGCAAGTGACCTATGTGAGCCATGACGGTGAGCGCACCGCGCTCGACGTACCCCTCGGTACCAGCGTGATGCAGGCCGCAACGCTGCACGGGCTTGACGGCATCGTCGCCGAATGCGGCGGCTCGTGCATGTGCGCGACGTGCCACGTCTATGTGCAGGAAGATCAGCTCGCGAAGTGCCCGGAAATGGAGTTGGGCGAGGATGCGATGCTCGACGGGACCGCAAGCCCGCGTCGGCCCAACAGCCGCCTTTCCTGCCAGCTCGTCATGACCCCCGAGATGAACGGACTCGTCGTCACCATGCCGGAGACGCAGACCTGATGGCGTCCGGCGGAGCCGCAGACGGCGTCGTCATCGTCGGCGCCGGACACGGCGGGTTTCAGGTCGCCGCCTCGCTGCGGCAGAACGGTTTCGACGGCCGGGTGACGCTGATCGGCGACGAGCCGCATCTGCCCTATCAGCGCCCGCCACTGTCGAAGGACTATCTCGACGGCAAGTCCGGTTTCGATCTGCTGCTGATGCGGCCGGAAGCGTTTTTCACGGAACACCGCATCGAGCTTATTAGCGGCCGCGCGGTTACGGCGATCGACCGTGCCGGCAAAGCGGTCGCGCTCGCCGACGGCGGCCGCGTCGCCTACGACCACCTCGTGCTGGCGACCGGCGCGCGCAACCGGGTGCCGCCGCTGCCCGGCATCGAACTGGACGGCGTCTGTTATCTGCGCAACCTCGCCGAGACCGATGCGCTCAAGCAACGCCTCACTTCCTGCGGCAACGCCGTGGTCATCGGCGCCGGGTTTATCGGCCTCGAATTCGCCGCGATCGCTCGCGGCAAGGGCGTGCCGGTGCATATCGTCGAGCTGGTCGAGCGCGTGATGGCGCGCGTTGTCTGCCCGGAAACCTCGGCCTATTTCGGTCGCGAGCACCAGAAGACCGGCGTCGAATTCAGCTTTGGCGCGCGGGTCGAGCGCATCGAGGGCGAGGGCGGCAAGGTCAACCATGTCGCGCTGGCCGACGGCCGCACCCTGCCCGCCGATCTCGTGCTGATCAGCATCGGCGTCATGCCCAACGAGGAGCTGGCTGCCGCCGCGGGGCTGGCGGTCGCCAACGGCGTCGCCGTCGACGAGCACTTGACCGCCGACCCCAACATCTCGGCAATCGGCGATTGCGCCTCGTTTTCCTCGCGCCATTCGCTGCGCAATCCCGTCCGGCTGGAGGCGGTGCAGAACGCCGCCGACCATGCGCGCTGTGTCGCCAGCCGGCTCGTCGGCAAGCCGCACGCCTATGAGGCGCTGCCGTGGTTTTGGAGCGAGCAGGGGGCGCAACGCCTACAGATCGCCGGTCTCACCACCGGCTTTCAGGAGGTCGTGCTGCGCGGCGATTACGAGAACGGCGAGTACTCCGCCTTCTGCTACGCCGGCGACCGACTGCTGGGCATCGAATTGATCAACAAACCGGCCGACCACGCCTTTGCCCGCCGGCTCCTCGCCGCCGGACGCGGCGTCAGCCCCGCCGAAGCGGCCGATCCGAGTTTCGACTTGCGCGCCGCCGCGACGGCTCGGGGCTAGTCCGCCAGCGCCGGTTGCGCCGAACCAGCGACTTCGCCGATCGTGCCGCGGCCGAAGATGAACGCGCTCACGGCACCAATCAGCGCCAACACCCCGGCGACGATAAAGGCGGCGCTGAAGCTGCCCGTCGCCGAGACAATGTAGCCGGTGACGATCGGCGCGCAGAGGCCGAAGCTGTTGCCGCCGAGCACGAGGAACGCGAAGGCGCGCCCCGCGTCCGCCGGCGAGCGCAGGATGTCGCTGACCAGCGCCGCGTTGGCCGCCGGCCCGACATTGCTGAACGTCACCGCGATCGACACCAGCACCGTCACCGCCGTCAGCGACCCGACAAAGGGCACGAACAGCCCCGCCGCCGTCATCACCAGGCACAATCCCAGCAGATATCGCCGCTTGCCGGCATGCAGCGCCTGCTGCGACAGCGCCTTGTCGCCGATCCAGTTGATCGCGACGTTCGCCACGGTCGCCACGAAGAATGGGATCGAGGTGAACACGCCCGCCTCGATCAGCGATAGGCCGCGGGCGTTTTCGAGATAGTTCGGCAGCCAAGTCAGATAGAGATACAGGGAATAGACGCAGCACCCCTGCGACACGAACAACCCCCACATCGCCGGTGCGCGGATCAGGCCGAGGTAGCCGACGCCGCCATGGCTTGGCGGCTCGATGCCGGCGTCGCGCTCCGCGAGGATGCGCTGCCGCTCGGGCTCGGGAATCCACTTTGTCTTTTCCGGCGTCGATACCAGCGACGCCCATGCGATGACCCAGATGAAGCCAACCGCGCCGGTACAGACAAACGACCAGCGCCACGACAGGGTCTGGATCAGCCAGGCGACGACCGGTGCGCCAAGCGCCGGGCCGAGGCTGGCGCCGGCCGAGATGAACGCGATCGCCGTGCCGCGCTCGGTGAACGGCCCCCAGGCGCGCACGCTGCGATAGGTGATCGGCGCGAACGGCGCCTCGCCCACCCCCATGCCGAGCCGGGTCAGCAGCATCGTGAAAAAGCTGACCGAGGCGCCCGTCAGCATCTGCGCGGCTGACCAGATCGTCGTCGCGATGCTCGCCATCACATGCGGGCCCCAGCGGTCGATCAGTTTTCCGCCGGGCAGCATGGTCACGACATAGGCCCAGAAGAACGACGAGAACAAATAGCCGAGCGCCACCGGCGACAATCCCAGCTCGGCCGCGATGGGCTTGCCCGCGACCGAGATGTTCACCCGGTCGACATAGGCGATCATATTGAACAGGAACAACAGGATGTAGACCCAGAACCGGCGTCTTGTCATCGGTGCGCTGCCCCCGGCGAGTGGCGCGCCCGGCGGGCGCCGCCTTTGCCGCAAGAGTGACACGCGATCACGACGCGGCGAAGCGATTGCGCGCGCGCCGGCTTGCAGCGCTGCAATGCGCCGTCCGCAACCGTGCTATCATCGGCTATGAGCCTGCCCCGAATGCCCGAGGCTGTCGTTTTCGACATGGACGGGCTGCTCGTCGATAGCGAGACGCTGTACCAGGAGGCGATTCTGCTCGCCGCCGCGGAGGGCGGCTACACGATCGATCGCGAGATCGTCGGCCGGATGACCGGCGCTCCCTGGCCGCTCACCCGCGCGCTGCTGCTCGCGCATTTTGGCGACAGCTTTCCAGTCGATGCCTTCGTGGAGGTCTGGTTGCGTCACTACCGGGTCATTGCCGAGACACGGCTGGTCCTGAAACCCGGCGTCGTCGAGCTGCTCGACGCGCTCGAACTCGCTGCGCCTGCCGCGCGCCATCGCCACCTCATCATCGCATGCGACCGTGCAACACCATCTGACCGCAACCGGTATCGCCGGCCGGTTCGAGACGATTGTCGGCGCCGGCGATTACGCCGCCGGCAAGCCGGCGCCCGACCCGTTCCTCACCGCGGCCGCACGGCTCGGCGTCGCGCCGCAAGCCTGCCTGGCGCTGGAGGACTCGCATAACGGCGTCCGCTCGGCGGGCGCAGCCGGGATGATGACGGTGATGGTGCCCGACCTGCTGTCGGCGACTGAAGAAATCCGCGCGCTATGCACGCTGGTGGCGGACGATCTGCTTGAGGTGCGACGGCTCATCCTGGAAACGGCAAGCCGGGCGAATTGACAAAGCCGAGGCCCGCCGGGTCAACTGGCCCCGGTCGATTTCGGGCGCGGTATTTCGGGAGGAGCGTTGAAGATGGGCATGCTCGATGGGCGCGTGGCGATCTGCACCGGTGCGGCGCGCGGGGTCGGCGCGGAAGTCGCCAAGCTGATGGCCAAAGAGGGCGCGAAGATCGTCATCGTCGATCCCGGCGTCGGCGGCGCCGGCGAGGGCGGCGGCGAGGCCCCGGCACAGGCGATGGCTGACGAGATCAAGGCCGCGGGCGGCGAAGCGGTCGCCAATTTCGGCTCGGTCAGTAATTTCGACGATTGCCTCAAGATGGTGCAGCAGGCGCGCGATGTCTTCGGCGGCATCCATATCGTCTTCAACGCCGCCGGCATCCTCAGGGACAAGATGTTCCACAACATGTTCCCGGAGGATTGGCAGGCGGTGATCGATGTCCACCTGACCGGGCATTTCAACGTCAACCGAGCCGCGATCGGCGTGATGCGCGAGCAGAATTACGGCCGGCTGATCCTGGTGTCGTCGACCTCGGGGTTGCTCGGCAATATCGGCCAGGTCAATTACGGCTCGGCCAAGATGGGTGTCGTCGCGATGGCGCGCATCATCGCGATGGAGAACGCGGCGAAGGGCATCACCGCCAACGTCATCGCGCCGTCGGCCGACACGCGCATGACCCGTTCGGTGCCGACCCCGAAAGACCCTGCCGCGGCCGCTGCACGCGAGGAACGGCTGCGGCGCAGCCGCGCCGACGCGATCGCCCCGCTCTGTACCTTCCTGGCGTCGGAGCAGGCGGGTTACGTCAACGGCCAGGTATTCCACCAGCGCGCCGCTGAGCTCTCGCTCTACAGCCATATGCGGCCGGTGCGCATGGTGCATCACAATGGCGGCTGGACGCCCGAGCTGATCGCCGAGGTGGCGATGCCGTCATTGCAGAGCGGCTTCACCTCGCTCGAACTCGCGCACCACCCACGCCGGCCTGCCAATGGAGTAGCGCATAGACGCGAGCTCACAACCGAAAGCCGCGCGCGAGGCGCCGGCGGGCTTTGTGCTGCTGCTGATCCTCGCGTGTCTGCTTTACGTCCCGCTGATCGGGGCGATCTACGAATCGCCGGAGGGCGACCCCGCGATCTCGAGCGGCGAATCCAACTATTCGCTCGGCTGGATCCAATTGTGGGAGATGGTGTTCGGCATCCCTTTGTGGCTCGTGCTCGGCGGTATGCTGCTTTCCGCCGGCCGCTCGGGGCGGATGCCGGTATGGGCCCAAGGGCTCGCTGCGATCCTCTATCTCGGGGCGGGGATCACAGTCTGGGCGGTGACTCAGGTCTATATAGCCGCGGACGGCGGGGTGTTGGTCATCGTGCCTGCGCTGCTGGTGCCGCTGATCGCCGGCTACGCCGTGGCGATGCGGCTGCCGGCATTGGAGCGATTGCCGGCCGGCCGCGCCAGCCAGATCGTATTCGCCGCGATGGGCTTGTTGATGGTCGCCGCCATCCCGCTCGGCTTTCTCGATCGGCATAACCTGCAGGCGCATGTCGCGGCGGACGCGGCGCGGCTCGACGCGCGTATCGCAAAGGAGCAGGCGCAGGCCGATAAGGAGCGGACGGAACGGCAGGCGCGTTACCATGCGCTGACGCCGGATTCGCCGCTCGTCGAGTATGTCCATTATGTCAACAGCACCGACGAGGGGGACCCCGAGCGCGCCGTCGCGCTGGCGGGAGCACGCCTGGTCAAAACGCGCCAGAACGACGCGATCCAACTGCTCGACCAGGGCCGGATCAACTGGGTTCCGGAGCTGTGGGCGTTCGATCTCGCGGCAACGCCGGCGCTCTGCGCCACTTACGACGATGCGCTCCGCCGGCTGGCGGCGAGCGATGAAGTGTACGATTTGATGGTGGCCGAACAGATCGAGCCCCAGTTGCCGAACATCAAGTTTTTCGTTGCCGGGCATTGCAATCTCGACGCCAGCCTCACCGCCGCCGAGGCGCGGGTCAGCAAGGTCATAGCGGTCAATACGGGTGATGATCAAAAGCAATGGGTGGATTTCCTGGCGACCCTCGTCGCGCTCCACCGGAAAAGCTGAGCGGGGCTTACTGGCCGGCCTTGGCGAGCACGTAGCACCAATAGAACGAGGTTTGGCCGCGCTTGCGGAAGTCGCATTTGGCGACCGAGGTGCCTTTTTGCAGGAAATAGTGGACGTCGGGTTCCGCTTTCGGCTCGGTCTCCGACGGGTCGTAGATCACCGAGACCAGGGCGTAACCGTCGGCGACGAAGTCATAGAGGCTCTTGTCGATGTTCTGCCATTTATGCGGATGACCCTCGGAGGTCGGCTGGCCGACCGGTGTCTGAGCCTGCGCCGCTCCGCAGAGCGCCACCCCGACCGCCATCGCCATCACGACATGAAGCCACCAGCGCCGCATCGCCGTCCTCCCCTGTTCACGCGCGCGTCATCTTAGCCGCATTGATGCGGAGGTCAGCCGGCCGTGCAACCCCTGCGCGACGGCGCGGCGCTTGGCAGCCCGTCACGATGATGTGATGATGAAGTAGCTTTTGGGAGCTTTGCGAGCATGATCACCGCGATCGTCCAATACCGCCTGCCGCCGAGCATCGACCAGGCCGCGTGCGCCGCGCATTTCCGCAAGATCGCCGAGGGGTTCCGCGCAGTGCCCGGCCTCATCCGCAAGCAGTTCATCTATGCCGAGGACGGCTGGGCCGGCGGCGTCTATCTGTGGAAGACCCGCACCCAGGCCGAGGCGTTCTATTCCGGGCCGTGGCTCGATGGCATTCGCGAGCGCTACGGCATGGACCCGCAGATCAAATACTTCAACACCGCTTGCATCACTGACAATTCGGTCGAGGCGGTGCTGCTCCCCGACGCGGCGGAGTAGACTTCACCCAAGCGTCCTTCGAGGCGCGCGGCAGCAATGTCAGCCGCCGGCTGCCTCGACGACGATCTCGACCCGGCGGTTCTGGGCACGGCCGGCGGCGTTGGCGTTGGAGGCCACCGGATGCGTCTCGGCGCGGCCTTTGGCCGAAAGCAGCGCCGGATTGACGCCGTGTGAGCGCAGGTAACCGGCGACCACGTCAGCGCGTTTCGACGACAGCTCCATATTGCTGTTAATGCCCATCTTCTTGAGCGGCGGCCCGACATTCTCGTCGTCGGTGTAGCCGTAGACGACAATCTTGTTCTTGATGCCGCGCAGCCGGGCGGCGATGTCGTTGAGCGCGGCCTGGCCGTTGGCGCTGAGGCTGACCCCGTGGGGTGCGAACAGCATGTCGGCCGAGATCGTATAGGTGTTCTGCTGGTTCTGTTGCCCTTGCTGGCCTTGCTGCAGCTGGGTCTGCAGTGCCTGGTTTTCCGACTCCAGTTTCTGGTTGGCGGCCTGCGACTGGTCGTAGCGCTGCTGCAGCGTGTCGTAATTCTGTTGCGTGGCGCATGCCGCGACCAGCAGCGCACAAAACGGCACGAGCAGCGCGGTCTTCGCCTTCCCCATCGCTTTTCCCCGTGGTCTACGGTCTATTGCCGGTCGATGCGCTCAACCCCGCTGATGTTCATTGACCAGGACAGCGCCGAGCTGCACCAGATTTGCCGCGCCGGCGCGCCGAGCTGCGCGCGCTGGTCGATCCCGCCGAGCCGCAAACCGTAAGAGGGCGGGTTGGGCTCCGGCGAAGTGGCATAGACCGGCGTGCCGCATTCCGGGCAGAAGCCGTGGGCGCGCTTGTTACCGCTCTCCGCCGTCTTGAGATAGATTTTCGGCGTCCCGCTCTTCAGCACGAAGGTGCCGGGCAGCGTCGCGATATTGGTGCGAAACGCCGTGCCGGTGAGTTTCTGGCAGTCGTTGCAGTGACAGACCCGAACGCTCGCGGGATCGACCTCGGCCTCGTAGGTGATATGGCCGCAATGGCAGCCGCCGGTGATCTTCATCTGATCCCTCCTCAGAACGCACCCAACCCCAAGATGCCGTCGACCGGGTCGATCCCGGCGAGCACGCGGCGGCCGATCAAATCCTTCAGCGTCTCGGTCGTGCCGCCGCCGAGCGTGCCGTAGCGAGCGCCGCGATAAAACCGCGATACCGGGAATTCGTCGGTGAAGCCGTAGCCGCCATGCACCTGGATCGCCTCGCTGGTGACGCGCAGCGCCATTTCGTTGACGGTGATCTTGGCGGCGGCGGCGAGCAGCGGGTCGGGGAACGGGTCGGCGCTGGCACAGGCGCGGTAGAGGATCGAGCGGCTCGCCTCGATGTCGCGGTACATCTCGGCGAGCTTCCAGCGCATTCCCTGGAAATCGGCGACGGCGCGGCCGAACACCTGGCGCTCCTTGGCGTATTTGATCGCCTCCTCGAACGCGCCCTCGGCGAGCCCCAGCGAGATCGACGGGTTGAGGCAGCGCTGGGTGTTGAATGCGCCGAGCAGCTTGCGGAAGCCGTCTTCGAGCACGAGGTTTTCCGGTGGCAGCTCGACATCCTCGAAGCGAATCTCGGCGAGGTTCTCGCCGCCCATCGTATGGTAGGTGCCGGTGACGGTGAAGCCCGGCGTGCCCTTCTCGACCAGCACGCAGCCGATTCCCTCGCGGCCCGGCTTCCTGTCGACGCGGGTGAAGACGACGAACCAGCCGGCTTCCTCGGCGCGGCTGATGAGGGTCTTGACCCCGTTGAGGCGCAGCTTGTTGCCGACATGGTCGACATTGGTCCGGTAGTTGGCGACATCGGTGCCGGCATCGGGCTCGGTCATGCAGATCGCCAGCAGGCAATCGCCGCTGCACACCTGCGGCAGCACCCGCTGCTTGATCGCCTCGGGCGCGTAGGTCGAGATGATGCGGGTCTGCGCGCCGACCTCGCCCAGCACCGCCATCGCCGTCACGTAGCAGACCTTGGCGATCTCCTCGAGCACGAGCGCGGTGTCGAACACCGGCAGGCCGAGCCCGCCATATTCCTCGGGCACCGCCATGCCGAGCACGCCCAGCTGGGCCAGCGGCTTCATGTTCTCCCAGGGGAAGGTGCCGTCCTGGTAGCGCGGCGCGCGCTCGCGGAACTCGCCTTGCGCCAGCTCGCGAATCGTCGCGATGAATTGGCGCTGCTCGTCGCTCAGGGTCGGGAACACGGTCAATTCCTTTCTGCGTCTTGACGGAGTATGCCGTGTCTCGGCGAGCGTCAGAAGGTTCATCACAACCGCGAGACGGAGTATCGCGCTCCATGAAATTTGCCATCAGCCTCGGCCGCTTGGCTATCGCGCTGCCGCTGACGCTCGGCGGCACGGTCATGGCTCGCGCCGACGATGCCGCGAGCCTGCGCCAGGAGTTGGATTCGCTGCGGGGCAAGATCGAGCAGCTCGATACGGCCCTCACCGACACCGACAAGGGAAACGCCACGCTAAAACAGGAAGCGGACGACTACGCCGCCAAGGTCAAGGCCAGCGACGCGGCGGGAGACGAATTGAAACATCGAAGCCAGCAACTGACTATGCAGGCGAAGGAACTTGAGACCGAACGCGCCACTACCGAACAGCTGTGCCACAAGACGAGCGCGACGGCCGAGGAATATCAGGCGGCGCTCGCCCACTGCGACAAGGCACGGCAAGCGTATCAGCAGCACACCGACACATATCGCGCGGAACAGCAGCGTCTCGCGACCGACGCCGGCGCCTACGACGCGGCGGTAAAAGAGCTGCGGACCCGCTACAAGGATATTGAGCAGAAGCGTCAGGACATTCTGTCGAAACAAGCCTCGCTGCAAGCCACACGGCACCAGACACTCGACCGCTTCGACGCGGTTCGCGACCGTCTCAATGCGCTGCACCCGAATGTGAGTTTGCCGGTCGCGGGCGCGACCCATTCCAATTGACGGTCGGCCCGGGCTAGTCGCTCCACCGCCAGTCGAGGGCGCGGCCCATCGCGGCGCGCAGCCTTTCATGCGGTTCGGTGAGGTGCAGCGTCTCCATCGCACCGTCCCACGCGCCGGCGATCATGCGCACACGGTGGTCGAGCAGGCTATCGCCGAGCCGCTCGGCCCAACCCGGCGTGTCGCGCGAGGCGAAGAACGCCACGACCATCGCCCCAATCAGGCAGATCGCCAGCATCTGGCGGGGCGTCGCGCCGCTGCACCGCAGGGTAGGCGGGATCGCGTCGGTGACGAGCGGGGCGCGTTCGCGCTGACTCATACTGCCTTGGTTCAGGGCCATCTCTCAGAACCGGAAATAGATGAATGGCGCGATGCCCTCGGGCCCGAGCGCGTTGATCGCCGCGAGGATGAGGCCGGTCGCCGCGCCCAGGCCCCAATAGGGCACGCGGGCGAGCGCCAGCCCGGCGCGCTCGAACGAGCCCGGCGGCAGGAACTGGCCGGTGAACCCGACAAGGATCAGCGCGACCATCGCCGGCTGTGCCTGCTGAATCGGGTCGCGCCAGCCATGCGCGAGCCCCGAAATGAAGACGCCAGCGACGGTGAAATCCTCGGCGCGGAAGAAGATCCACGCGAGGCAGACGAAGTGGAACACGACGAACCATGACACAATCGCGCCGAGACGGCTGGCGGGGCGCTGACCAAAAGCCGGCTGGCAAATCCGCTCGACGGCGAGCCCGCCGCCGTGCAGCGCTCCCCACATCACGAACTTCCATGCCGCGCCGTGCCAGACGCCGCCGAGCAGCATGGTGATCATCAGGTTGCGGTAGGTCTTGAGCCGGCCGTGCCGGTTGCCGCCGAGCGGCTTGTAGAGATAGTCGCGCAACCAGAACGACAGCGACATATGCCAGCGCTGCCAGAACTCGCGCAGGCGCAGCGCGCGGTAGGGCTGGTTGAAATTGCGCGGAAAACGGAAACCGCACAGCGCCGCCACGGCGATCGCGATGTCGGTGTAGGCGCTGAAATCGCAATAGATCTGCACCGCATAGGCGTAGGCGGCGAGCAGCAGGTCCGGGCCCCCATACTGGTCGGGCGCGCCGAACACCGGGTCGACCAGTCCGGTCGCCAGGTAGTTGGCGATGATCACCTTTTTGATCATGCCGCCGATGATCAGCAGCAGCGACGCGGCGACCGGGATCGGTTCGTCGGCGGGGCGGGCGAGCTGCGGCAGGAAATAGGCGGCGCGCACGATCGGCCCCGCGACAAGCTGCGGGAAAAACGACATGTAGAGCGCCATGTCGAGCGGCGCTCGGCATACCCTGACATCGCCGCGATAGACGTCGGTGATGTAGGAGATGCCGTGAAAGGTGAAGAACGAGATGCCGACCGGCAGCAGCACCTCGAAAAACGGCAGCTCGTGCTCAAGGCCGAGCAGCCGGGCGAGCTGATTCGCCGACAGCACCAGAAAATCGAGGTATTTGAAGATGCCAAGAATCAGGAGATGCAGCGCGACGCCCGCGGTCAACACCGCGCGGCGATATCGCGCGTTATCGCTGGCACCGATCAACAGCCCGGCGACGTAGCTGATCGCCGTACTCCCGGCGAGCAGGAAACAGAAGCGCCAGTCCCACTGCGCGTAGAAATAATAGCTGGCGGCGACCAGCATCGCCTTCTTAGCGGCAAAATGCCGATCGAGCGCGACCAGCAATGCTGCCACGACGAGAAAGAACAGCAGGAAGTCGAGCGTCGGGAACAGCATTTCGGACGTCGTGGCCGGGCGCGCCGAGCGGTTCTATCGGGCGGCGCGGCGTCCGGCAAGCTGCCCGGCGGACCGCTATGGCGACAGCGAGTCGCATCCAAACGATGTGTCGGAATTGGATTTGCATCGATGCACGCGAGACCGCAGTATCAGAAGAGCGGCCGATATCTTTGGGGCCGGGGGAACGGGTCGCTGTGTGGAAAGTCGCTTGGCTGGAGGGCATCGGGTGCTGCGCCCGATGGACGGGTGCTGTCGCGCTGCTGGCAGTAGTTTGCGGCGCCGGGATGGCCCGCGCCGACGACGATTCCGGGGTCAGCCGCGTGGTGGTTTTCGGCGACAGCCAGGCGCAAGGTCTCGCCGGCGGCTTGCAGCGCGTGCTGATCGATGATCCGCGCTACAAGGTGCTGAACCGCACGCGTCCCGGCGCCGCGCTGGTGCATTCGCAGAGCGAGTGGCTGGCGCCGGTCCAGAACTTTGTCGACAAGGACAAGGCCGAGGTCGCGGTCGTGATGTTCGGCGCCAATGATCGGCTCGACATGCGCGACGAGGACGGCAAGTACATCCATTTCCGCTCGGACGAATGGCGCGACGAGTACGCCAAGCGGGTCGACAAGATCCTGACCGCGCTGACCGGCGCCGGGCTCAAGATCATCTGGTGCGGCAACCCGATCGCCCGCAGCGCGCAGTACTCGGCGGATATGAGCTATATCAACGACATCATGTCCGATGAGGTGGCGCATTACGGCGGCGCGTTCCTGCCGCTGTGGACGGTTATCGCCGACCATCAGGGGCAGTTCACCGCCTACGGCCCCGACCGCAACGGCGTTACCGAGCGACTGCGCAACGATGACGGCATCCACTTCACGGCGGCCGGGTACGAACTAGTCGCGGAGCGCGTCATCAGCGTGCTGCCTTCGCTCCAGGCGAATGAGCACTGAGCGGCGACGAGGCATCAATGGCGTCGCATGGGCTTTGCTGGCGGGGGTTGCCGTCGGCATCATCGTGGTGCTGCAAGCCTTTTTTGGCAGCAGGGAGGCAACGCCTCCGGCACCCGCCGAGCGCCTGATTTCGCCTGAGGCGCTGGCGCCGTTCTTCGCCGCGCTGGATGACAGGGTGGCGCATCAGCCGGTGCGGGTGCTGCAGATCGGCGACAGCCACACCGCCAACGATTCGCTGAGCGGCCGGATGCGCCAGCGCTTTCAGGCGCGGTTCGGCGCCGCCGGCCGCGGCTGGCTGCCCGCCGGAGTGCCGTACAAATATTATCGGCCGCAACTCGTCAGTGTTTTCGAGAGCGGCTGGACGCATGTGAAGCCGAACGACCATCCCGGCGTCGCGCTGGGCCTCGACGCGGTCGCCGCCGAGAGCGAGCCGCGCGACGCGGTCATGACCATCGCCAGCACCGAACCAGCGGGTTTCGATCGTTTCGCGATCGAGTACCTGACGCAGCCGAACGGCTCGGCCTTCACCGTCTCGGCCGACGGCGAAGCGCCTGTCCGCGTCTCGACGGCTTCCACAGTGACCGCGATCACCCGTTTCAACCTGCCGCTCGACCACCCGGCGCGCCAAGTAGAGCTGCGCGCCGAAGGGCGGCCGCCCGTCGTGCTGCTGGGCTGGGATGTCGAGCGCGACGACCGCGGCGTGGTTTACGAAAATCACGGCACGATCGGCGCGACCGTGGGGCTTCTCGATCAGATGACGCCGGAAGCGGTGTCCTACGAACTAAGCCGACCGCCGGCCGGCGCTGCTGGTCGTCGCCTTCGGCACCAACGAAGGCTTCGACGACGGTCTCGACCTCACCCGCTATGCCGGCCGCTTTGCCGAGAATGTCCAAGCCTTGCGGCGCGCGGCGCACGGTATACCCATTCTCATCCTCGGGCCGCCCGATGGTAATCGTCTCGATCACGGCTGTACCGCAACGCCCTGCGGCAGCGATGATCCGTGCGCATGGCGCGAACCGTCGAAGCTCGGCCCGGTGCGCGATATCGAACGCCGCACCGCGACGGAAAACGGCTGGGCTTATTGGGATTGGTTCGCGGCGATGGGTGGGACTTGCGGCATCGATCGTATGAGCCGGACGAACCCATCGTTCGCGATGCCCGACCATGTGCATCTGAGCAAGCCGGGCTACGAGGCGATGGCAGACCTCTTGTTCGCTGACCTGATGCGCGCTTATGAAACGTGGAAGGCGCAGCCGCGCTCGAGCTGAGTGGTAAAGGAAGCACATGCCAACGGTCGAACCGTGCAGGAACATGCCGGAACATTTCGGCATCCGCATCGTCAGCGCCGAAAAGGATAAGGTGGTCGCCGAGCTCGACGCCGACGAGCGCCATCTGAACAATCGCGGCATCGTCCATGGCGGCGCCTATATGGCGTTTGCCGACGATGTCGGCGGCACCGCCGCCGGGCTCAACAAGCCGGCCGACATGAGCACCACCACGGTGGAATCGAAGAGCAATTTCTTTCGCGCCACTCCACCCGGCCGGTTGACCGCGGTCAGCGTGCCGCTCCATGTCGGGCGGCGAACGATCGTCGTGCAGACCTCGATCTACGGCCCCGACGGCAAGCTTGCCGCGCTGGTGACGCAGACCCAGCTCGTCGTCCCGCGAGCACGTAGGGAATGAGCCTCGACCCGCGGCTTTTCGCGATCCGCGACGATCTCGCGGACGTGGCGCTGCGCGCTCGGTTCCGCGCACCGCGCTATGCCAAGGGCCGGGCGGCGCGAATCTCGGTAGGGCTCTTGCCGGTGCGGCACGCGCCGCAGCCCGACGCGGTGCTCGACACGTTCTTTCATTATGGCGAGGCGGTGCGGGTCTTCGAGGAGAACGACGGCTACGCCTGGTGCCAGTCCTTGCGCGATTGCTATGTCGGTTATGTCGACGCCGGCGCGCTTGCGATGGGTGATGCGCCGGCGACGACGCATTACGTCGCGTCGATGGGCGCCTATCGCTATACCGAGGCCGATTTGCGCTCGCCGGTCATCGATTTTCTGCCACGCCACGCGCCGGTCGCCGTGACGCACGCCGGCATCGAGTGTCGCGGCACAGCCTATGTGTGGCTTGCAGGGCGGCGGGTTTCTGCCCGAGCGCTGCCTGTCGGTCGCTCCGCCACGCTCGGAAGACCTTGCGGCGGCGGCCTCGCTCTATCTCGGCTGCCCGTATTTGTGGGCCGGGCGCAGCTTGCTCGGCATCGACTGTTCGGGGCTGGTGCAGGAGGCATTCCGCGATCTTGGCGTTGCCGTGGCGCGCGACACCGACATGCAGCGCGAGGCGATCGGCGAGCGCATCGAGGCCGCGAGCCTCGCCGACCTACGGCGCAACGACCTCATCTATATCCCCGGCCATGTCATGATCTGCGCCGGCGAAGGAAACGTCATTCACGCCTCCGGCGGCGAGATGACGGTGCGGCGGGACAGGCTCGCCGCGCTGATGAAGGCCTGGGGCTATGGGCTCGGCGATATGACCGTGCGGCGGCCTTAGTCTACGGCGCCGGGTGCTCCTTGATCCAATGCCGGGCGATGTCCTCGCGCCGACAAATCCACACTCGGTCCTTCGACTGGATGTATTCGATAAAACGCATCAGCGCCTTGGCACGCGGCGGATGGCCGCAAATGCGCATGTGCAGGCCGATCGACATCATGCGCGGACGGTCGGCACCCTCCTCGTAGAGCACATCGAACCCATCGCGCAGATAGGCGAGGAAATCCTCGCCCGGACCGAACACCCCGCGGCCGAATTTCACGTCATTCGTCGACAGCGTGTACGGCACCATCAGTAGCCTCTTGCCGCCCTCGCTGGTCCAATACGGCAGCTCGTCATTGTAGGCGTCGCTGCTGTAGAGAAAGCCGTCGCTTTCGGCGACGATCCGGCGGGTGTTTTCGGACGGCGCGTAGCGGCAATACCAGCCGGGCGTCGGCTTGCCCGTCGTCTTGCGGATCAGCTCGACGGCGGCGGCGATCTGCCGGCGCTCCTCGGCCTCGCTCAATTCGAAATGCTTGATCCAGCGATAGCCGTGGCCGCAAATGTCCCAGTCAGTGGCGCGGATTGCCTCGGCCGCCGGCGGGTTTGCCTCGAGCGCCTTGGCACAGGCGAACAGCGTTACCGGCACTTTGTATTTCGTGAAAATGCGATGGAGCCGCCACCAACCCACCCGCGAACCGTATTCGAACATGCTTTCGGCGCCGAGGTCGCGCCGCCCGGCCATGCCGGGGTCGACGCTGGCGCTTTCGGTCAATCCGCCTTCCGAGATGCCGTCACCCTCCCACGACAGCTCCGACCCTTCCTCGAAATTGATCACGAAATTGACCGCAATGCGCGCCCCACCCGGCCAGTTGGCCTGTGGCGGCGTCGGCCCGTAGCCGACAAAATCGCGGGTCATGGTTTCTCCACGGGTTGCGGATACCAGTCTTCTTCGAGGATCTGATCGAAAGTGTACGGACAATCCGTCGGCAACAGCTGAACCTGTTCTGATTCGCCGTGATGGGTCAAACCCATTGCCGCCCGTTTGCGGCCATCGCGATAAAGTCTTGCTAATTCGCCGCGGATTTCACGACGCAGTGCGGGTGTCATGTTGTCGGATATCTCTTGCCGAGCATCGAAAATTGACTCGATCCAGCCGTTGCGCGGCTCTTGAGCCGGCAAGTATTGCAGCTTCAAGAAATGCTCGATGATGCGGCGCGCCTGACTGCGCATCGCATTGCGCATGTTAGTGCCCAAATCCTCGATCTCCTCGGCGACGTGCTCGCGGTCGAAACGATTGTCGGCGACGGGCATTTCGCGCAGCACGGCGGCCTGGTGCTGGGTCCAGGCATAGAAATCGTCGTCGTAGTCGGGCCCTTTGCGTGGTAGGTCGTCGGGCATGGGTGGGCGCCTCGCGGTTCGGCGCATCATATTCCGAATTCGCGCATGAGCGTCCGCCCGATTTCGGCGAGAGGCTGGTAATCGTCGATCGCGTTGTAGACCTGCGCCGAGACGCGCAGCCACACATTGCCGTCGATCGCCATCACGCCGGCGCTGATGTTGTGCGCCTCGCGCAGCTGACGGGCGATGCCGCGTCCCGCGGCGCGGCTGGCGGCCATAACCCCCGGCAGCCGTACCGACGCCATGGCCGCCGAGAATTCTGGCGCGGCGGCGATCTCGCTGCCCCAGGCATCGGCGAGCATCTCGCCGGCTTCACGCGCCAGTGCATTGTTGTGCGCATGGACGGCGTCGGGGCTGAACGCGGCGAGGTAACCGAGCGCCTCCGGCACCGCCAGCCAGGCGGAGCTGTCGCGTGTGCCGCTGAAATCGAACTCGGCGGCGAAGCCCTGTCCCAAATAGTGCGAGATCGACACTGGGTGCAGCGCCGCCTGGCGCTCGGGCGCGCACCAGATGACCGCGGTGCCGCGCGCCGCGAACGCCCATTTGTGCAGGTTGCCGACATACCAGTCGACCCCGAGGCTCGGCACATCGAGCGAGAGCTGCCCCGGTGCATGCGCGCCGTCAACCGCGACCGCGACGCCGCGCTGGCGGCAGATCGCCGCCATCTCGCGGATCGGGAAAACCACCGCGCCGGCCGAGCTGATATGGTCGAAAGCGGCCAGCCGCGTACGCGGGCCGATCGCGGATTTGAGCGCGGTTAAGAGAGGCTCGGGCTCGGTGAAGGGAACCGGCACCGGCACGGTGACGATGCGCGCGCCGATGGGCTCGCCGTAATAGCGCAGCGTGTTGCCGACCGCGTTATAGACTTGGCTCAGGCAGATGAGCTCGTCGCCCGGCTCGAGCCTCAGCGACGCGATGATCGCGTTCGTCCCCTGCGTCGCGTTCTCGATAAAGGCCCAATCCTCGCTGCGTCCGCCAAGAAACGCGGCGACCCGCTCGGCCGCCGCCCGCGTCGCCCCCGGCAGCTCGTCGCGGAAGAAGCTTGTCGGGTCGGCCTCCATCCGCTCGCGCCATGCCTCCGCGGCGTCGGTCACGACCCGCGGCGCCGCGCCGTAGCTGCCATGGTTGAGATGCGCGACGCCGTCGGCCAGCGAAAAATCCGCGAGCCTGGCGTGGCCGAATTGCGGGAAGTTCACACCTCTATCGCCGGGTTATTTCGCCGGCGCGGGCTCGAAGCGCCGGTTGAATTCTTCTTGCCAGACTTCGGTCATGGTGAAGCCGGCGAGCTTCGCGGCGTCAGCCTGCGTTGATTGCTTCAGCGCGTCGTCGTCCTGGTCGTAATTCACATCGAACCGGCAGGGCTGCTTCGTGTGCCACGGGGTCTGGGTGAACACCTCGATCCGGTTGTTTTCGGGATCGCGGAAATAGACCGACCAGGTATTGCCGTGGCTGACCGGCTCGGGCTTGGTGCAGGGCAGCGCGCGCATCTTCTCGTAGACCCGGCGCACCTCGTCGAGGCTGTCGACGCGGAACGCGACATGGCCGATACCGCCGCCCTGATCGGTGACCTCCGACGGGATCAGCACGATCTGATGGTGCTCCTCGGGGCTGTGGCTGAGAAAGATCAGCTCGCGGCCCGCCGCCGGCCCCGCGGTCAGCAGGCCGCGGTCGCTGACGATGAAGCCCATGACCTCGGTATAGAATTTCTCCATGACCTTCTGGTCATGCGCGCGGATTTCAAAATGGCTGACCGTGTAGCTCATGGCATGTCCTCTTGGCGGAGCTGCCGCGATGATGCGCGAAACAGCCCTGCCGGAAAAGGCCTTGCCGGATCGCGGCTTTGCCAATAAAGCGGGGCATCTTCCATTCCTCCCCTGGAGAATCGACGATGCCCAGCTTCCCGAGCGCCGCCAGCCTCAAGGCCCTCACCCAATGGGACACGCCGACGATCTGCAACGCGCTCGAGCTGACCCATCCCGATCGCCGCGCGTTCGGCTTTACCCGGCGGCCCGCGGTGGCCTGCTTCCCCGAAATGAAGCCGGTCGTCGCCTTCGCTCGCACCGCGCTGATCCGTTCGCGCGAGCCCAACGCCCGCGACCGCGAGACCGCCGCGAAGATGCGGATCGGCTATTACGAGCACATCGCCGAGCAGCCGATGCCGTCGATCGCCGTGCTGCAGGACATCGACGCCCCGGACACCGGGTTCGGTGCGTTCTGGGGCGAGGTGCAGACCCATGTTCATGCCGGGCTCGGCTGTGCCGGGGTCATCACCGACGGCTCGGTGCGCGACATCGACGCGATGGCGCCTAATTTCATCGTGCTCGCCGGCTCGATCATGCCGAGCCACGCGCATGTTCACCTTGTCGAGTTCGGCGGCGCGGTCAGCGTTTTCGGCATGTTGGTATCGGCCAACGACATCATCCATTGCGACCGCCACGGCGCGGTCGTCGTGCCCTATGACGCGGTCGAGAAAATCCCGGCGGCAGTCGATTTGCTCACCCGGCGGGAGAAGGTGGTGATCGAGGCCTCGAAGCGCCCCGGTTTCTCGATCGCCGATCTGCGCAAGGCCTTCGCCGAGCAGTCGGAGATTCATTAGCCCCCGCCAGGCCCGCGCGAGGCAAAAAAAGATCAGGCTCAACCCTCTGATTCTCCCCGACTCCTGCTCATGCGAACAGGGGGTAACAGGAGGAGGAAAACAGGAGGTAAGGAGACCGGGAAGAAGGAGCATCGTCGGGACCATCAGTGCTGGCGATATGGGTTCTCTTTTCGTTCTGTCAATGGGCTTGTGAACGGGCAGCGCCTCAGTTTGAATTTCTGATTCCTGACGCGGAGCCGCCAATCCCCGCGATCAGCGCCAGGAGCAAGTTGCCCCTTTCCGGCCACTAGCCGGCGCGCCTAAGCTGGGATCGGCTCGATCCATCGACATGGCACCTCTTGCAGGGCTGAACCCGCAGCGCCGTTTTGGCGTTTCCTTAACCGGCCGCTGGTGGAGCGTGTCGGGCGACGATGGGGATGGATTTATGCAGACCGTTAAATTCCGCCTCTTCGAGCCGCGTTTGGCGCCGCGGCGGACTAAGATCGAAGTGCCGGGCTGGGCCGGCCAACCGGAGCCGCGGAAGGACGGCTCGCATGAATATGGCTGGCATTGCATGCCATTTGTGGAGAGCGCACAGTACGGTATCGAGTTGTTCTACCCCTTCGACAACGAACTACACGTCACCAAGCACGACGGACAGGTCGTGTTACAAGGCGATTTCGGTCCCGACCCTGAGACCGGGGCCAACTGGCCGCCGTTTCGTAGCTTCGGCGAAGCGTATTACACCTATCAGTTGTTGCTTGATCTACAGGTCGCGGACGACTTCGCGGTACGGACCGAGCCGCACCCGCGTGTCTTCACCTCTATGGTCGACGATGTGCCGATCGCGGTCCCGGCGTTGCTGCGAACCAGTTGGTGGCCGATGATTTCGTTTGTCGTGTTTAAGGCCCCGCCCGAAGGACGTACCCATATCTTCCGCCCCGGCGAGCCATTCATGCAGATGATCTTTGTGCCGGTAGAGCCCGACTTTGAGCTGGTGCCGATGACCGAAGCCGAGGCGGCGGAGCGGGAATTGCGCGACCGCCGGATTTACGACAGCCGCGAAACCTTGGCCAAGGACTCCACCTGGACGTCGTCGACCCGCACCATCTTCGACGGCACCTACCGCAACATTTTCCGTGCCGCGCGCACTAGGGCCAAAGGTAACGAGACCGGCTCGTAGAACCGGCCTCGGAAAAGATCAAACACTACCTATAGAGACACCGTTGGAACCGAATAACACTTAGTAACGGTGGTGATGATGGTGATGGTGGTGATGGTGATGATGGTGGTGGCGATAATAATAATAGTATGGATAGGTGTAGTACTGGGCTAATTTGACTGGCGCTTGTTCGCGCGCGGCGTCGTCGGCCTGCAATTGCTCGATGGGATTGGCGATCGGCGCCAGCAGCTCACTGTAACTCTTGGCCGGGGTGGTGGGGGGAGACGCTGCCTCCGACGAGGCTTGTGCCGCCCCAATCGTGGCAATACCCGCGACCGCGCCGAGCAATCCAGCAATCTTCTTGTCCATTTTCGCCCTCCTGAGTATTTAGCTCTGTCCGAGGCAGTTTTCGCCACCGCACGATGACCTAGCGAACACGAAAGAGAGGAGCGCGTTCCCGAAGAGACCCATCCACCACCCAGTGATACGCTACGCTTACAAAATTTCACGAAATAACGGAGCAGAGATCATCGGCGAGTTGCATGAGCGCTTAGAATTAATCAAAAATCCTGGGCGCAATACACGGCTTTCGCGCGAATATCAGACCGATCCGCATCACATTAATGATGTAAGCCGTGGCAGGTCAGGGGAAAGCTATGGCGAGGAAGCGGTTGCAATATGGCCCGACGGCGAAGGGCTTCCACTGGGCGGTTGTCCTTCTTGTCGCGATCCAGTTGCCGCTCGGTTGGCTGATGCCCGACGTAAGACGGGGAACGGCACCGGGGTCGGCCATGTCCCTGCACATCTCCATCGGCATCACCATTCTGGTGCTGATCGTCCTCCGTTTTTTCTGGCGCCTGACGCATCCGGTTGCGCCGGAAAGCAGTCTCCCAAACTGGCAGCGTCTCAGCTCCGAGCTGGTCCACTGGCTGCTGTATTTCGCCGTTCTGGCGACCACGATATCCGGCTGGTTTTTCGAGTTGGCGCGCGGTTGGACGATCAACGTCTACGGCGTCTTGCCCTTGCCGCGTCTGGTGGAGGAAGGGTCGTCGATGGGGCATACCATTGGCGAATACCACGCGACTATGGTGTGGGTGCTGATGGCCCTGATATCGGTCCACATCCTCGCCGCCTTTGTTCACCTCTTTGTCTACCGCGATCGAGTGATGCACCGAATGTTGCTTGGATGACCGATTTCGGCGCTACCTCGCTATTTGGCACTGGTACTGCGAAGGTCAGCTTCCCGCCGAAAGCCGCAATCGAACCGAGGCACCACCCGGGAATGCCCGCGGTCGGCCTAAATCTCGACCTGGCCGCCGAGTTCGACGACCCGGTTGACCGGGATGCGGAAGAACTCGGTGGCATCGAGCGCCAGTTCAGACAGCAGCACGAACAGTCGCTTGAACGGGATCAGCCAGCGCGTTCGGCGGTTTGGCACGATCTTCTCATGGCCGACGAAAAATGACGTCTCCATCAGGTTGAAGCGGAACCCGCCGACGCGGCACAGCGCCAGCGCGCGCGGGATGTCGGGTTCCTCGGCAAAGCCGTAGCGGATGCGCACGGTGTGGAAATTCTGGTCGTAATGGCGGATTTCGAGCCGGTCCGCCTCGGGCATGCGCGGCACGTCGGCAGTCTGCACCGTCATCAGCACCGTGCGCTCGTGCAGTACCTTGTTGTGCTTCATGTTGTGCAACAGCGCGGCCGGAACGGCGTTGACCTGCGCGGTCATGTAGATCGCGGTGCCCGGCACGCGCACCGGCCGGTCGGGGCGTAGGCTGGCGATCAGCATCTCGAGCGGCATGCCGGCGGTGGCGCGCTGGCGTGCAAGCTTTGTGCGCCCCCAGATCCAGGTCATCATCACCGCGTAGAGCGAAAAGGCGATGACCAGCGGATACCAGCCGCCGTCGGCGACCTTCAGCAGATTGGCGCTGAAGAACAGCAAATCGACGGTGATGAAGAGCATGAAGATCGGGATCAGCCGCCACAAGGGCCAGCGCATGCCGCGGCGAAGATGGGTGAAAGCGAGGATCGTGGTCACCGTCATTGTCCCAGTGACCGCGATCCCGTAAGCCGAGCCGAGAGCGTCCGACGAGCGGAAGCCGAGCACCGTCGCGGCAACCGCGACCAGGAGCATGTTGTTGACCGCCGGGACGTAGACCTGCCCCCTCTCGCGGTCGGAGGTGTGGCGCACGTTCATGCGCGGCAGAAAACCGAGCTGCACCGCCTGATGAGTCAACGAAAACGCACCCGAGATCACCGCCTGCGAGGCGATCACCGTCGCGATCGAAGCGAGGACGACGAGCGGCAACACCGCCCAGGCCGGCGCCAGCAAGTAGAATGGGTTCTG
The DNA here is from genome assembly GCA_963712835.1 of uncultured Alphaproteobacteria bacterium. Taxonomy (GTDB): domain Bacteria; phylum Pseudomonadota; class Alphaproteobacteria; order ATCC43930; family CGMCC-115725; genus DATARH01. The sequence continues at coordinate 80,387 of CAVQJJ010000014.1, forward strand.
GATCGCCTGCGGGCGGGCGAGCAGCAGCGCACCCTGGCCGAAATAATTGAGCAGCAGCGCCGGAAACACGAAGCGCAGCCAGGCGCGGCGGATCGGCCCGCGGCCGAAGTGCCCCATATCGGCATAGAGCGCCTCGGCCCCAGTCACCGCCAGCACCACCGCGCCCAACAGGATGAACCCGGCGCCGGGATCCTCGCGCAGCAGGTTGATGCCGTAGAGTGGATTGAGCGCCCACATGATCATCGGATGGCGAACGATCTCGCGCAGCCCGAGCAGCCCGATGACCGTAAACCAGACGATGAGGATCGGGCCGAACAGCCCGCCAACACGCCCGGTGCCGCGGCGTTGCGCGACAAAGAGGACAAAGAGCAAAATCAGCGTCAGCGGTATGACATAGGGCACGAGCGCGGAAGTTCTGACCTCGAGTCCCTCTACCGCGCTCAACACCGAGATCGCCGGGGTCAGCACGCCGTCGCCATAGAATAGCGCGGCGCCGAACAACCCGGCCCACAATACCCAGCGATTATGGCTGGTAATCGTCGCGCGCAGCGCGAGCACCATCAGCGCGAGGATGCCGCCTTCGCCGCGATTGTCGGCGCGCATCAGCACGATCACGTACTTGATCGTAACCACGAGGGTCAGCGACCAGGCAATCAGTGACAGCACGCCGAAGACGCGCGACTCGGTCACCGAAGCGACGCCCTCGAAGCATTGCTTGACGGTATAGAGCGGCGAGGTGCCGATATCGCCGTAGACGACGCCGAGCGCGGCGATCGCCAGGCTCTGTCGCACCCCGGCATGCGCCTCGCCGGTCGTCCCCGGTGCGGCCTCGTCCGCGCTTGCCGGCAAATTGTCGACTAGATCATTCACACCAGGCTGCGGTCTCTAATCGGAGTCACCGAGGTCGAAAACAACGCGAATGATGAACCGATCCGCCTATGCACGCCGCTCCTCCATGAAGAGCCGATTGGCGCCTGCGCGCGCCGAGCGCGCCGTTTACTCCACCTACAATCCTTGTGCCAGGATCATTTATCGTTGACCTTCGCCGGCATCGCAGCATGTCGTGACGAAATGAGCTTCGATCCAGAGGCGATGCGCGCTTTCGAGCATGCCGGATGGCAGAAGGCGGCGAGCCAGTACCAGGCGACATTCGCCGCCGCGACCGGCGAATTCGTGGAGGCGTTGCTCGACGCGGCCGGGGTCGAGCCGGGGACACGGGTGCTCGATCTGTGCTGCGGCACCGGGTTGGTCGCGGGTGCGGCGGTCGGGCGCGGCGCGGCTGCGGTTGGGCTCGATTTTTCGCCGGCGATGCTAGCGGTCGCGCGCGCGGAGCATCCCAGCCTGGATTTTGTCGAAGGCGATGCGGAAACGACGGGTCTCGCGGCGGCGTCATTCGACGCCGTGGTGTCGAGCTTCGGCATCCACCACGTGCCGCGGCCCGATCGCGCGATGGGCGAGGCGTTTCGCGCATTGCGGCCCGGCGGAACGGTTGCGTTCGTCACCTGGGCGGCGCCGGTGGACAATATCGCCTGGGGACTGCTGCTCGACGCGATGCGCCTGCACGGCAATCTCGATGCGAAGGCGCCGGTGTCTGGCGGCGGGCTCGGCAGCGCCGAGGCGGTGCTACGGCTCCTGCGCGGGGCCGGGTTTGTCGAGACCGAGGCCGAGCTGGTGCGGCGCGAGTGGCAGCTCGCGCAACCGGGTAACCTCGTCGCCGCTCTGCGGCGCGGTACGGTGCGCACTGCGGCGTTGATCGATGCACAACGCCCCGCCGCACTGCTTGCGATCGAAGCGGAGATCGCGCGCCAGGCTGCCGCTTATCGCCGCGACGGCTGGTACTGCATTCCCGTTGCTGCGATCCTCGGCCACGGCCGCAAGCCACGATGACGCATCTCGCCGCCCCCCATCTCGATACGGATGTGCTGATCGTCGGCGCCGGTGGCGCCGGCATGTACGCGGCGATCTCGGCGGTGCGGGCTGGCGCGGCGCGGGTGCTGCTGCTCGACAAGAGCCTTGTTGGCCGCGGCGGGGCGACGATCATGGCGCAGATGACGGTCGCCGCGGCGCTCGCCGAGGAAAGCGACGACGATTGGCGCTGGCATCTCGCCGACACGCTCGAAGCTGGGCGCGGCCTCTGCGACGAGACGCTCGCCGGCGTGCTGTGCGAGGACGCGCCGATCCGCATCCGCGAGATGGGCGAATGGCAAGTCGGCTGGGCACGACGCGACAGCGGCCGCATCGCGCAAGTTATGGCGCCCGGCCATTCGCGGCCGCGTTGCTGCTACGTCGATTTTCTCAACACCGGGCCAGCGGTAGCCGCGACCCTGCGCCGTCAGATCAGCCGCATCGATGCGATCCGCCGCCTCTCAAACCTTACGGTCACGGATCTTGTCGTGAACGACGGCACGGTCGTCGGCGCCGTCGCGCTCGAGACGGCGAACGGCGAGCCGGTGACGATCGCCGCGCCGGCAACGATCATCGCCACCGGCGGGCTCACCCGCATCTACCGGCGCAACAGCGCCTCGGCGAATATGGGCGGCGACGGCTATGCGCTGGCATTGACGGCTGGCGCGCCGCTGGTCGACATGGAATTCGTGCAGTTCTTCCCGATCGGCCATCTCGCGCCGCGCCTCGTCGGAATGGATCCGATCATGTGGGACCCGTTTCGCTACAAACTCGGCGGACGGCTGCTCGATGGCGCCGGCCGCGAGTTCCTCGCCCGCTACGGCAGCAGCGAGACCGACGCCTACACGACGCCGCGCGACATCGCCAGCTACGCGATCACCAAGGAGGTCGCGGCGGGGCGAGGCTCACCGCATGGCGGGGTGTACCTGTCGTTCGAGCATATCCCGCCGGGCGAGCTGCGCGCCGCCTTCGGCCCGGTCATCGAGCGCCTCGCCAAGAACGGCATCGATCTGGCGAAAGCGCCGATCGAGGTGTCGCCGATTGCGCATTACCACATGGGCGGGATTGTGGTCGACGAGCGCATGGCCTCGCCGCTGCCGGGGTTGTTCGCCGCGGGCGAGGCGGTCGGCGGCGCCAACGGCGCCAACCGCCTCTCCGGCAACGCCATCCCCGAGGCGCTGGTGTTCGGCGAGAGGGCCGGGCGTTTCGCGGCTGCCACCGTAGCGCAAACCGGCTGGCGCGACGGCGCGGCGGCGGAAGCTGTCGGCTGCATCCGCGAGTTGGCCGAGGGCCGGCTGGGCGATGTCGCGGCGGCGGCGCTGCTCGACGAGCTGCGCGCGTTGATGTGGGACGATGTCGGGCCGCTGCGCCATGCGACCGGACTGGAGCGCGCGCTCGCGCGGCTCGACGAGATGCGCGCCGCGCTCGGCCAGGTCGCGATCGCCCCCGGCCACGCCTACAATGCCAGCCTTGCCGACTGGTTCGAGCTGCGCGCCAGCCTCATCGCTGCCGAGGTTGTCGCCGGGGCCGCGCTCGCCCGGCGCGAAAGCCGCGGCGCCCACCAACGCGAGGATTTTCCCGATACCGACCCGACGCAGGCGGCGCGTCGGCGGATCGCGCGTGACGCGGCTGGGTTCGTGGGCTTGATCGCGGAATTGAGCCGGTGAAGACCGCGCGGCTCAAGGTGCGCCGCGGCGGTGACGGTGAGGCGGCGCGCTATGACGAATTCGCGGTGCCGTTCGAGGACGGGGCGACGGTGCTCGACGCTCTCTTCTGGGTGCGCACCCATCGCGATCCCTCGCTCGCGGTGCGCTACAGCTGCATCAACGCCAATGTCTGCAAGGAGTGCACGATCGCGGTCGACCGCAGGGTGGTCTACGCCTGCACGACGCGCCTCGTCGCCGACCGGGCTATGGTGCTCGACCCGCTGCCGGGGAAGCGGCAGCTGCGCGATCTCGTCACCGAGACGCGGCCGCCGCGCGAGAGGCTCGCCTAACCTGGGCCGAACCGTGCGCGTTCGCTAGGTATCGCGCCGAACCCATGTTAATCATGCGGCAAAATGGGCAAGCATGGGGGACGATCATGGCGAAGACGGCGCTGACCCAGCTGCAGGAACAGGTCGAGGCGATCCGCCGCGAGGCCTACGAGGCGGGCTATGCCGCGGCGATGCAAGCGATCCGCGATTTCGTCGCGCGACCGTCGGCGCCAAATCCCGTCGCCCGCCGCGGCCGTCCGAGGGCGCAGGCCGTGCCAGCGAAGCCCGCGGCGAGCCGCGGCCGGCGCGCGGCGACCGCGCCATCCTCGGCTCGCAAGCGGCCGCAGCGCGGCTCCAACGCCCGGCTCATCGCCGAGGTGTTGAAGGCGATGCCGTCGGGGACGGCCCGGCCAGCGGAAATCCGCAAGGCGCTGCAAAGCGACAAGAACGTGGCGATGGCCTTCACCTCGATCCGCCATGCGCTCGGCCAACTGGCGGCCCGCAACGAGGTGGCAGCGTCCAAGGACGGCAAGACCTGGCGCTATTTGGGTGCTGCTTCCTGATCCTGTGTCGGCGGCGCCGGCACCGCCGCCCGAGCGAGCGCGTCGGCGCGCTCGTTCTCCGGATGGCCGGCATGGCCGCGCACCCAGTGCCATCCGATCTGATGCGGCGCGGCGGCGGCATCGAGCCGTTGCCAAAGATCGACATTCTTCACCGGCTTCTTGTCGGCGGTGCGCCAGTTGCGGGCCTTCCAGACCTTGAGCCAATGCATGATCCCGTCGCGCAGATATTGGCTGTCGGTGTAGAGCAGCACCCGGCACGGCCGCTTCAGCGTTTCGAGCGCGACGATCGCCGCGGTCATCTCCATGCGATTGTTGGTGGTATGTGGTTCGCCGCCGCTCAATTCCTTCTCGACGCCGCGATAGCGCAAGATCGCCCCCCAGCCGCCAGGGCCCGGATTGCCGCGGCAAGCGCCGTCGGTGAAGATCTCGACCGCTTGCTGCTCCGGCGTCGCCGGGGGATCAAGGGTCGATGCCATAAGCAGCCGCGTCTGTGATGCCGCGGTGGAATCGCAGCTTGCGGAGGTATTCGAGCGGGTCTTTCGGCCGCACTAGCGCCCCCTCGGTCTGATTCAGCCAGTCGTAGAGCCGGGTCAACAAAAAGCGCAGCGCGCTGCCCTGGGCCAGGAGCGGCAGCGCGGCGATCTCGTCCGGCGACAAGGGCCGCTCGGCGCGGTAGTTGCCGACGAGCAGCCGCGCCTTGGTGACGTTGAAATCGCCGGCCGGTTCGAAGCACCAGGCGTTGATGCAGATCGCCAGATCGTAGGCGAAGGCGTCGGTGCAGGCGAAGTAGAAGTCGATCAGCCCCGATAGCTCGCGGTCGCGAAAGAACACATTGTCGGGAAACAGATCGGCGTGGATCACACCGCTCGGCAGATCGCGCGGCCAGGCGTTTTCGAGCGTTTCGAGCTCGTCGTGCAGCTCCGCCGCCAGCCCCGCCTGCACGTCGTCGGCGTGCGGCGCGCAAGCGACGTAGAGCCGACGCCAGCCGCCGAGATCGAGATCGTTGAGGCGGGTCATGGTAAACGATTCGCCGGCCTTGTGCAGTCGGGCGAGCGCCGCGCCGACGCCGGCGCAGTGAAACGGCTCGATCCGGCGCGGCCACATGCCGTTGAGGAAGCTGACGATCGCCGCCGGCCGGCCGCACAGCTCGCGCAACGCGGCGCCATCTTTCGCCCGCACCGGCGTCGGGCAGGCGACGCCCTGGTGCGCGAGGTGGTCCATCAGCGCGATGAAAAACGGCAAATCGCCCGGCGACACGCGCTTTTCATAGAGGGTCAGGATGAACGAGCCCTTTTCAGCGCCCAGCAGGTAGTTCGAGTTCTCGACCCCCTCGGCGATCCCCTTGCACGACAGCACCGCACCGATGTCGTAGGCCGCGATAAAGGCGCGCAGCTCGTCGTCGCCGATTTCCGTATAGACCGCCATCTGCCGTTTTTGCCGCTCCCCGCGAGACCCTGACCCGACTTGTTTGTCGAGCACGGCTCGCATAAAGTCGCGCCGGCCCTAATCGACTAAATGGCAGGGGGGCCGCGCGGTTCGCGCGGACAGTAGCAAGGGCGACGGTGGGGAAGAAAGATGGACGCTCCGATCCCAGCGCAAAAGGCTCCGTACGGCGTCGCCGTCGAGGCCGGCAAGCGCTACTTCTGGTGCGCTTGCGGCCGCAGCAAGGGACAGCCCTTTTGCGATGGATCGCACCAAGGCACCGGCATCACGCCGATGATGTACACCGCCGAGAAGGCCGGGCAAGTCTGGTTCTGCGGGTGCAAGGCCACCGGCAACAAGCCGATGTGCGACGGAACGCATAACAGTCTCTAGACCGGGCCCGGATTTTGCGCTCAGGACGTTCTTACGGCGCTGCGGCGCTGCTCGCGGCATTCGGCCTTGCCTTCTTGGCGAGCTGCAGCTGGATCCCGTTTGTCGGCAAAAAGACATCGCAGAAGCCCGCCAACCCGGCCTGCCCGATCACGGTGATCCTGCACCCGCTCGCCAATACCGCAGTGTTCAACCCGACCGTGGCGCCCGGCGACCTCAAGCCGCTCAATGTCGCGTGGTACGGTATTTTCAGCGATGTGTCGGCAACTTGCACGATGAGCGGAGGCACGCTCCATGCCGCGCTCGACAATGTGATCGTCGCCGAACGCGGGCCGTCGGCGCGCAGCAACGATGTTGACCTCAACTATTTCGTCGCCCTGACCGGTTCCGATCAATCGATTCTTGGCAAGAAGTCGTTTTCGGTGCACATCACGGTGCCGGACAAGGGCAAGCGCGGCGGCGTCAGCGACCATGTCGAGGTCGCTTTTTCGACCGGCGGTCGGCCGATCTCCGACCTCAATATCACCCTCGGCTTCCAGGAAAGCCCGCAGTCGATCGAATTTTACAAGAATTTCCGCGGTCGCTGAGGCTGGCGTCCGCCGGCGAGCAATGCTAAACAGAGCGTGCCGAATGCACGCCCGCAGGAGAGGTTGAGCCGCCCAAGTCCATTGGCTGGCTCAGCGCCGAAGGAGCAACCGCCCCGGAAACTCTCAGGCAAAAGGACTGCGGGTGTAAGGGCGCTCTGGAAAGCAGCGGCCGGGCTGATGAGTCCGCCGCTCACCGAAGGAGTAAGCCGGGCCCAGCCTGATCTTGCGGGCCCCGGTGAATCTCTCAGGGTAAGCGACAGAGGGGGCATCTCTTGACGGACGCGGTGAGTCCGTCGCGACGGAGGTGCGCCCGTGGATTCGGACCAGTCGGCAGAGTTGCGGCGCACGCCGCTCCACGCGCTGCATGTCGCGTGCGGCGCCAAGATGGTGCCGTTTGCCGGCTACGAGATGCCGGTGCAGTACCCAACGGGCATCATCGCCGAGCATCTCCATACCCGCGCCAAGGCGGGACTTTTCGATGTTTCGCACATGGGACAGGTAGCGCTGCATGGTGTCACGGCTGACATGCTGGAGACCCTGGTGCCCGGCGATATTGCCGGCCTCGGCGAAGCCCGGATGCGCTACACGCTGCTGCTCAACGACCATGGCGGCATCATCGACGATCTGATGGCGATCCGCTTCGCGGGCGGGCTGCGCCTTGTGGTCAATGCCGCGACCAAAGACGGCGATGTCGCCCATCTGCGTGCCCGGCTCGGCGCGGCGGCTGGAGTTCGAGCTGCTCGAAGACCGCTCGCTGCTCGCCTTGCAGGGGCCGCAAGCAGCCGTGGTGTTGGCGCGCTTCGCGGCGGGTGTCGAGACCATGCCGTTCCTGTCCTGCGCGCTTATCGAGCGGCCCGACATGACCCTCTTCGTGACTCGCTCCGGCTATACCGGCGAGGACGGGTTCGAGATTTCCGTCGCCGCCGATCGGGCGGTCGAGCTCGCCGAGCTTCTACTCGCCGAGCCGGAGGTCATCCCGGTCGGCCTCGGCGCGCGCGACACGCTGCGCCTCGAAGCGGGGCTTTGCCTCTACGGCCATGATATCGACGAGTCCACGACCCCGGTTTCCGCCGGCCTCGCCTGGACCATCGCCAAGCGCCGCCGCGAAGCCAACTCTCATGCGGGCGGCTTCCCCGGTGCCGTGCGCATCCTGAAAGAACTGGCCGACCCGCCTGCGCAACGCCGCATCGGCATCCGCCCCGATGGCCGAGCGCCGGCGCGCGAAGGCAGCGCCATCGTCGATCCCGCCGGCAATCTGATCGGCGAGGTGACGAGCGGCGGGTTCGGCCCGTCGCTGAATGCGCCGATCGCGATGGGCTATGTCGCCCGCCCCTATTCCGACGCCGGCACGGCGCTCGCCGTCGTGGTGCGCGATGTCGCGCGCTCCGCCCGGGTGTCGCCGATGCCCTTTGTCCCGACCCGCTACTACCGCGGCCAATAGGAGAGATCAGAGGATGCCGACGTTGCGCTTCACCAAAGACCATGAGTGGGTTCGCCTCGACGGCGATACCGCGGTGATCGGCATCACCGATTACGCCCAGCAGCAATTGGGCGACATCGTCTATGTCGAGCTACCGGAGCCGGGCAGCCGGGTCGAGGCCGGCAAGGAGGCGGCGGTCGTCGAATTGGCGAAGGCGGCGAGCGAGGTCTACGCGCCGGTGTCCGGCGAGATTGTCGCAGTCAACGAGCTGATCGCCGGCGACCCGGCCAAGGTCAACGCCGACCCGATGGGCGAGGGCTGGTTCCTTTCGGTCAAGCTCGATGACCCCAAGGCGCTCGACGCGCTGATGGACGAGGCGACTTACCAGAAATTCGTCGCGGAGCAAGGTTGATGCGCTATCTGCCGCTCACGCCGAGCGACCGCGCGGCGATGTTGGCGGCCATCGGTGCCGCCTCGATCGACGATCTCTTCGCCGATGTGCCCGGCGCGGCGCGGCGCGATGGACTTGTGGATCTGCAACTGGCGCAGGGCGAAATCGAGGTCGAGCGGGCGCTGTCGCGCATGGCGGCGAAAAATGTCGCCGCTGGCTCGGTGCCGTTCTTTATCGGCGGCGGCGCTTATCGCCACCATGTGCCGGCCGCGGTCGATCACCTGATCCAGCGCGGCGAGTTTTTGACCTCATATACGCCGTACCAGCCCGAAATCAGCCAGGGCACGCTGCAAGCGCTGTTCGAGTTCCAGACCCAGGTCGCGCTCCTCACCGGGATGGAGGTTGCCAACGCCTCGATGTATGACGGCGCGACCGCCTGCGCCGAGGCGATGGCGATGGCGCAACGCCTCACCCGGCGCGGCAAAGCGGTGCTGTCGGGCGGGCTGCACCCGCATTACCGCGAGGTCTGCGAGACCTACGCGCAGTTTTCCGGGCTGGAGATAGAGGCGCTCGACCCGACGCCGGACGCGGCTGAAAGCCTCGATATTGATAGCGATACCGCTTGCGTCGTCGTCCAAAATCCGGATTTCTTTGGCAATTTGCGGGACTGGAGCACGGTGGCGGCGCGCTGCCATCAGCAGGGGACGCTGCTCGTCGTCGCGGTGACCGAGATCGTCTCGCTCGGCGCGGTGACGCCGCCGGGGGCGATGGGCGCCGACATCGCCGCCGCCGAGGGCCAAAGCATTGGCAACGCGCTCAATTTCGGCGGGCCGTATGTCGGCCTGTTCGCAACACGCGAGCAGTTCGTGCGGCAAATGCCCGGGCGGCTCGCCGGCCAGACGACCGACGCCGACGGCAAACGCGGCTGGGTGCTGACGCTCTCTACCCGCGAGCAGCACATCCGGCGCGAGAAGGCGACCAGCAATATCTGCACGAATTCGGGGCTGTGCGCGCTCGCCTTCACGATACATCTGTCGCTACTCGGCGAGGCCGGCCTCAACCGGCTGGCGCGGCTCAACCACGCCGCCGCTTGCAATCTCGCCGATCGATTGGCCGCCGTGCCGGGGGTGAGGCTGGTTAATGACAGCTTCTTCAACGAATTCTCGCTGCGCCTGCCGATCCCGGCCGCCGACGCGGTGTCGACGCTGGCGGAGAAAGGCGTACTGGGCGGGGTCGCCGCCAGCCGTTTTTATCCCGATCGGGAAGATTTGGCCGATCTGCTGCTGGTGGCCGCGACCGAAACGGCAACCAAAGATGATATCGATAGGTATGCTCGTGCGCTGGCGGAGGTGCTGCGATGACCGGCTGGAGCCAGGCGCTCAGTTCGCATCCTGCGAATTCGCAAGATGCCTCGACCCTGACCGGTAATCGCGGGCTGCAACTCGAAGAATTGCTGATCTTCGAGCAGGATTCCCCGGGCCATTGCGGCGTCGATCTGCCCGACCCGCCGGCTCATAAGAGGCGGCTTGGTGCGCTCGAACGAAAAGGCCCGATCGGCCTGCCCGGCCTCAGCGAGCCGCAGGTTGTGCGCCACTTCACACGACTGTCGCAGAAGAACTACGCGATCGACAGCGGGCTCTACCCGCTCGGTTCGTGCACCATGAAGCACAACCCGCGGCTCAACGAGAAAATGGCGCGGTTGCCGGGTTTCGCCGATCTGCACCCGCTGCAACCGATTTCGACCATCCAGGGCGCGCTCGAACTCATAGACACGCTGGCGCATTGGCTGAAAATGCTGACCGGCATGCCGGCGGTTGCCTTGTCACCCGCGGCGGGTGCGCATGGCGAGCTCTGCGGCATGATGACGATCCGCGTCGCCCTTACGGCGCGCGGCGATGCCAGGCGGCGCATCCTCGTGCCGGAATCGGCGCACGGCACCAACCCGGCGACCGCGGCGCTCTGCGGCTACGCGATCGACCCGATCCCCAACAATGCCCGCGGCCGGGTCGACCTCGCGACGCTCAAGGCGAAGCTCGGCGCCGATGTCGCGGCCCTGATGCTGACCAACCCCAACACCTGCGGCCTGTTCGAGGACGAAATCCTCGAGATCGGCGCCGCGGTGCACGAGGCGGGTGCGTTCTTTTACTGCGACGGCGCCAATTTCAACGCGATCGTCGGTCGAGTGCGGCCGGCCGATCTCGGCATCGACGCGCTGCACCTCAATCTGCACAAAACTTTCTCGACCCCACATGGCGGCGGCGGGCCGGGCAGCGGACCGGTGGCGCTCGCCGCTTCACTGGCGCCGCATGCGCCGCTGCCCTGGATCGTGCATGGCGCCAAGGGCTTCGATCTGGTGGAGCACGCCGCGGGATCGGCGGCAAAATCGATCGGCCGGCTGAAGGGTTTTCACGGCCAGATGGGGATGTTCGTGCGCGCGCTCAGCTACATGATGAGCCACGGCGCCGACGGTTTGCGCCAGGTCGCTGAGGACGCGGTGCTCAACGCCAACTATTTGCGGGTACGGCTCGGCAAGGCGCTCACCCAATCCTATCCCGGCCCCTGCATGCACGAGGTACTGTTCGACGATCGGTTTCTGAAGGATACCGGCATCACCACGCTCGATTTCGCTAAGGCGCTGATCGACGAGGGGTTTCATCCGATGACGATGTATTTCCCGCTCGTCGTGCACGGCGCGCTGTTGATCGAGCCGACCGAGACCGAGAGCAAGGCCTCGCTCGACCAGTTCGCTGACACGGTCAACGGCCTTGCTGCGCGCGCCAAAGGCGTTGATGTCGCCGGGTTCCAAACGGCACCGCACCTCACCCCACGCCGGCGGCTCGACGAAACCGCGGCTGCCCGGAAGCCGCTTCTGCGCTGGCGTCCGGCGCAGCCGAGGCCGGAGGCGGCAGAATAGCGATTATAATCTGTATTTTTATTCTTATTGACAGACGCAGGACGCGAAATTAGATAGCCGCCCATTCGCACCGCATTCGGCGGCCGACTTGAGCCGGTCACGGTTAGTCGCCATGTTTGCAGCGGGAGGGATGCCGCGGTCGGCGGCTCCCTTGCCGGCGAGGCTCATGAGAGGGAGAAGGTCATGTCGCTGCGCATCAACGACGAAGCGCCGAATTTTACCATCGACACCACCCAGGGCCGGATCAATTTCCACGATTGGATTGGCGACGGTTGGGCGATCCTGTTTTCGCACCCCAAGGATTTCACCCCGGTTTGCACCACCGAGCTCGGCTATATGGCGGGGCTGAAGCCGGAGTTCGACAAGCGCGGGTGCAAGATCATCGGTCTCAGCGTCGATCCGGTCGGCGATCACACCCGCTGGCAGAAGGACATCGAGGAGACCCAGGGCCACGCGGTCACCTATCCGCTGATCGGCGATAGCGAGCTCACCGTCGCCAAGCTCTATGACATGCTCCCGGCCGAACTCGGGCAATAGCTCGCAGGGCCGCACCGCGGCGACCAATGCGACGGTCCGCTCGGTCTTCGTGATCGGGCCCGACAAGAAGATCAAGACGATGCTGATCTATCCGATGTCCACGGGCCGCAATTTCGACGAGGTGCTCCGCATCCTCAACTCGGTGCAGCTCACCGCGAACCATCCGCTGGCGACGCCGGTCAACTGGAAGCCGGGCGACGACGTCATTGTCTCCGCCGCGCTCTCCAACGACGATGCGAAGCAGAAGTACCCAGCGGGCTTCCGCGAGGTGAAGCCGTACCTCCGCTACGTCCATCAGCCGCGGTAACAACGGGCATTGCCTCACCCGCAATGTGCACGCCGCAGGCGTGGGAGGGTGAGGGCATTACTATTTTGGCATTAAATAGGACGGAGTCGTCATCGCCGGCGGCGTCTCGTTCGGCAATACCCCGCGCCGGCCGGGCTCGTTGACCGCGCCCGGCACCTCCGGCGCGGCGGGGTTAGCACCACCCGGCACGGTTCCCAGCCCGGGCAACGCCGCCAGGTGCGGCGTGTCGCTCGGTGGAATCCCGGCGGTTTTGGCGATCGCCTCGATCTGCGCGTCGCTCAGCTTAATGCCGTAGAACTTGTCGTAGAAGTCGGCCATCAGGCTGCGCAGATCATCCTGCGAATCGCCGGGATAGAATATCTGCGACAGCCAGTAGAGGCCGATCAGCCGGTTGACGCCCGCCGGGTCGTCAATCCAGCCAAACGGCTCGGACGGTTCGAGGAAAACCTTGTGGTTGCGCACCGCCGCGAGGCCGGGATTGCGCAGTGCCGCTGCATAAAAGCCGCGGTCCTCGGCGATGATGATGTCGGGGTTCCACTCGCGCAGCTGCTGTAACGTCACGGTCGGTGGAGCGCTGGGAGCGCGCGCGCTCGCGACGTTGATCGCGCCGGCGGCTTCGATGGAAGCGGCTGCTTCCGAGCCCGGGAGCACGGTCTCCAGTCCGCTCGGGCCACGCCCGTAATAGACGCGCGGGCGCTGCGTTGCCGGTTGGATCAGCAGCCGCCCGCGCAGCGCGTTGATCGCATGCTCGGCGGAACCGGCGAGATCGTCGCCGCGGTCGGCGACTCCGAGCAGCCGGCCGACGACCCGCAGCATTGTCGGGGTACGATCGAGGCTGTTATCGATAATCAGGTACGGAACGCCGGTCGCCTTCGTGGTCTGGTCAGCGAAGGCGACGCGCGCCGGCGTTACCGGCCCGGCATCGATGATCACATCAGGGTGCAGCCGGGCCACCATCGCTGCGGCGTTCGGGCCGGCCAGCGGGGCGATGATCGGAAGTTGTCCATAACGTGGCGCGGTGCCGTGCGGCGGCCCGTAGCCGAGCCCGCCGAGCTTATTCCGGTCCAGCACGAAGATCAGCGCCTCGGCAGCCCAGTTGGCGGGCATGACGCGATTGACGCGATCCGGCAGCACGACGATTCGCCCCGCCGAGTCGGTGAATTCGCCGGCAGCCATGGCGGGCAGCGCGCCAAAGGCGCAGACGATAAAGGCCGCGGCGATCGCGGCACGCAAGCGAAGCGACATCGGCACCCTCAACGCAAACCGGAGGTTGGAGCGACTATAGCCGTCGGGGGTCGTGTGGCAAGCACGCGGACATCGGCAATCTCCGCGGCGGGTGGCGACGCAAATCCTGTGATAATGTCGGCCGGCTGTCGACACGGGTTCACGATGGATTTCTGCGATCCCACGGCTTTCACTGTTGGCGGTATTATGCCCGACCGCTTTGCACAGTCCCGCTTCGCGCGGATCTCACCCGCCGCGCCGGCAGGGGTCGTCTGATGCTGATCGTCACCGGCGGCGGCGGCTTTATCGGCTCGGTGCTGGCCTGGGCGCTCAATGAAGCCGGGCGCACCGACATCGTTATCGTTGACCGGTTTGGTACCGACGAGAGATGGCGCAACATCGCCAAGCGCGACTTCTTCGAGATCGTCGCGATCGAGGCGCTGCCGGGCTGGCTGGAGCGGTATGGCAGCGACGTCGAGGCGGTATTCCACCTCGGCGCCAATTCCTCGACTACCGAACGCGACGCCGATTTCGTCATCGAGACCAATCTCAACGCATCGATCGCGCTGTGGCGCTGGTGCGCGGCGCAGGCAAAGCCGCTGATCTACGCTTCGTCGGCCGCGACCTATGGCGACGGCACGGAGGGTTTCGACGACGCCGGCGGCCTCGCGGAGTTCAAACGCCTCAAGCCGATGAACCTTTACGGCTGGTCGAAGCATGCGTTCGACTTGTGGGCGCTGCGCGAGGTCGCCAAGGGCCACGCACCGCCGCTCTGGGTGGGCTTGAAATTCTTCAATGTCTTCGGCCCAAACGAGTACCACAAGGCCGAGATGATGAGCCTTGTCGCTAAGAACCACGCGAAGATCGCGGCGGGCGAGCCGATCCGCCTGTTCAAGTCGCACCGGCCGGGCATCGCCGACGGCGACCAGAAGCGCGACTTCGTCTACGTCAAGGATTGCGTCGCGGCGTTGCTATGGCTGTGGCGGCACGCCAAGGAAAGCGGCATCTACAATATCGGCAGCGGCGAGGCGCGCAGCTTCCGCGAGTTGATGGAGGCGACCGGCGCGGCCTGCGGCGTCGCGCCCCGCATCGAGTACGTCGATACCCCGCCGGAAATCCGCTCGAACTACCAGTACCTCACCGAGGCGAAGCTCAGTCGTCTGCGCGCCGCCGGCTACAACGCGCCCTTCACGCCGCTCGAAGAAGCGGTGCAGGATTTTGTGACAGGATATCTGTCGCAGCCCGATCCTTATCTTTAAGCTTCTTGCTTCGTCGTCCCGGCGCAGGCCGGCGGGTCAAGTGGCGGCAGGCCGGATACCGGCCTGCGCCGATATGACGAAGCAGAAGCAAAAGGGAGGCGCATCATGACCGAGCACCGCAACTGGGTCGGCACCTGGACCGCCGCGCCCGCGCCCGCCGAGGGCGTCGCCCTGGCCAATGTGACCCTGCGCGTGACACCGCGCGTCAGTATCGGCGGCGACACCGTACGCGTGCGCATCTCGAACGCTTACGGTGTGCGGCCGCTGGGTATCGGCGCGGCGCATCTCGCGCTGCGCGGCGAGGCGGCGACGATCGTGCCCGGCTCGGATCGAGTGCTCACTTTCGGCGGCGAACCGAAAGCGACGATCGCCGCCGGCGCGGTTCTGGTCAGCGATCCTGTCGCGCTCCAGGTCAAGCCGCTCGCCGATCTCGCGGTCAGTTTTCACCTGCCGCAGGATTTACCCGCGACATTCGGCATCACCGGCCGCTACGCGCGGCAGACCAACTACATCTCGCCGGTCGGCGACTTCACCGGCGAGACCGCGATGCCGGTCGGCCGGCTCACCGACGACTGGTACTTCCTCTGCGGCGTCGATGTCGTCGCGCCCCAGGAGACGCTCGGCGTCGTCGCGGTCGGGGACTCGCTGACCGACGCCAACATCTCGACGCATGACGGCCATCATAGCTGGCCCTCACAGCTCGCGCGGCGGCTGATTGCCAGAGGCGGCCGGCCGATCGCCGTCATGAACCAGGGCCTCGGCGGCAATCGCATCCTGCACGATGTGCGCGGCGACAGCGGGCTCCGGCGCCTCGACCGTGACGTGATCGCCGAACCCGGCGCGACGCATTGCATCATCATGCTCGGCACCAACGACCTCCGGAACCGCGACGCCGACCCGGCGCAGGAAGTCACCGCGCCGCAGATGATCGCGGGCCTCAAGCAACTTGCGCTGCGCGGCCAATCGGCCGGCATCAAGATGATCGGCGCGACGCTGACCCCGTTCTGGAACGAGACCTTCCTTCCCGGCGCGTGGAACCCGCGGCGCGAAGCGGTGCGCGAGGCGGTCAACGCCTGGCTGCGCGAGGGGACGACGTTCGAGGCGCTGGTAGACTTCGACCAGGCGCTGCGCGACCCGGAAAACAGGCTGCGAATGCTGCCGAAATACGATTGCGGCGACCATTTGCACCCGAGCGATCTCGGCTACCGCACGATGGGCGACGCAATCGACCTCGCGCTGTTCGATTAGCCTGAGCAACATGTACCGCGGCGATTGGGCCGACTTCGTCGACACGATAAGCCGCGATTTTGTGCGCGGCTGTCAGCGGCGGATCGGCGCGGCGATCAGCGCGCCGACGATTAGCGACACGCCGCCCAGCATTAGCGCCAGCGAGAAACTGCCGGTCGCGGTCTTCAGCACGCCGAAGAAGTACGGGCCGACGGTGCCGCCGAGATTGCCGGCGCCGTTGATAAGCCCGATCCCTACCCCCGCGACGGCGACCGGCAGGATTTCGCTCGGCAATGTCCAGAACGGCCCGAACCGACCGAGGAACGCGCCGACCGACAAGGTCAGGCAACAGAGGATCGCGAGCGTGCTCCCCTCCGGCACGAGGCTGGCGACGATGAGGAACACGCCCGAGCCGCCGGTGGCGACGATCATGTGCCACTTGCGCTCGCCGCTGCGGTCGGAGCTCCACGCCACCAGCATCATCGCCGCGGCGCCGACCGCGTAGGGGATCGCCGACAGAAAGCCAACGGCGAGGATTGAGAGACCGGTATCCTTCAGCACCGTCGGCAGCCAGAAATTGACCCCGTACTCAGCGCTGAGCGCGGCGAAATTGTAGAGTGCCAGGAGCAACACCGCCGGGTGCCACAGCGTCGCGAGCCAATGGCCGCCAGACGACGGCGCGGCTTCGAGCCGCTCGGCGGCGAGCGCGGTGACGAGGCGATCGCGCTCCATAGGATCGAGCCAGCGTGCGTCGCGCGGGTCGTCCTCGACCGCCCACCACCAGACCACCCCCCAGGCGAGCGCAGGCAACGCCTCGATCACGAACATCGCCCGCCAATCGACCAAATGCAGCACCAGCCCCGAGACCGGGTTGGCGATCACCGGGCCGATCGCCAGGCTCATCAGGAACAACGTGTTGGCGCGCGCCCGCTCGGCCTTGGTGAACCAGGCGCGGATCAGCACGATCGTGCAGGTCAGCACGCCGCCCTCGGCCAGGCCCAGCCCGAAGCGGTTGAGCATCAGCTCGACTTCGTTGTTGACGAACGCGGTCGACAGCGCGACAGCGCTCCACAGCACGAGCTGGATGGCGATGACCCGCTTGGCGCTCCACACCCCGGCGAGCCGGCCGGCGGGGATCTGCAGGATGATGTAGCCCCAGGGGAAGAGGCCGAAGGCGAGCCCCATCGTCGCCGGCGACAGTCCGAGTTCGGCGCGGATCGCCGGCGTCGCCATCGCAATGTTGACCCGGTCGATATACGACAGCACGTACATCACGAAGGCCACGCCGAGAATGCGCAGCCAGCGATTGCGCTCGATGCTTCCGCCTCCGGCAGTGGCCTCTCCGGCGATCGCCATAGGCTCCTCCCCCGTTTTTCGGCGCGAAGCGCCTATGTTTTCACAAAGAGACAGTGAGGCGATGAGATCGTCACGAGACGTTTCAACTCACTGTCTCACCGCCTCTTTGTGGAATTTTTGTTTTATGCCTTCAGAAAATCGCGCACCCGTTCGATCTCGTCGAGCGCACCAAACGCCGAGCCGATCAGAATTTCGTCAAAGCCTCGCGCCTCGACCTCCTTGATGCGGCGGCGCGCCTCGTCGGGCGGACAGATGAAATTGACGCTGGCGAGCTTAGCGAGCTCGGCCAATTCCGGCCGCTCCTGCAAATCTACCGAGCAGTTCGCCAGCACCGAATTGGTGCCGCCGGCCTCGCGATAGGTCGTCATGCCGAATCCGAGGTCTTCGAGGCTGCTGTAGCGGCCCGAAGGCGTCCAGCCCTGCGCCTCCTTGGCGGCGTAAGTGATCCAGCGCGGGCTGCGCCAGGCGCCGATCAGGATCGGCGGCCCGCCCTTGCAACCCGGCCAAGTCGACAGCGTGCCTCCGTTGACCGCCTCGCCGTTCCACACCTTGGCCATGATCTCGAGATCCTGCCGAAAGGTGCGGAAGCGGTGGTCGTAATCGTAGCCGAGCAGGGTGAAATCGTCGCGCGTCGAGCCGCTGCCGACGCCGAGGATCAGCCGGCCCCCCGACATCGCCATCAGCGACTGCACCCGGTGCGCCAGCTCGATCGGGTTGCGCAGCGGCAATTGCAGCACGCTGATGCCGATCTCGATCTTCGAGGTCACCGCGGCGACCGCGGTCAGCACCTGCAGCGAATCGAGGGTCGGCCGGCCGCGCCCCAAGGAATCGCCGATCCACAGGCCGGGAAACCCGCGCGCCTCGACCTGGCGGGCGAAATCGGTGATGCGATCCATCAAACCCGGCTGCGAGTTGATGCGGATCATCGTGCTGACGCGCATGCGCTTCTCCTTTCTATTCCGCTTCCCGGCGCAGCCGGGACCCACTTTCAGCGCCATAGCAGGTGGATCAATGGGTCCCGGCTTTCGCCGGGGAGCGCGATATCAGTTATAGACCGCCTTCACCCCCGGCACCGGCGAGTGGCCGAAGCTGCCGAGGTTGAGGATCGCCTCACGCCCGCCATAGGCGGCGATACGCGTCCGCTGGTCGGCTTTGGCGAGGGCATCGGCTGCATCGGGATCGACCACCGCGCGAAGCTCCTTGTCGCAATCGGCGAGGAGCCCGGCATATCCCGGCTCCTGCGCCAAGTCACGTGTCTCCTGCGGGTCGGCGGCGAGGTCGAAAAGCTGCGCCGGCATCCCGGCGTAATAGACATATTTGAATGCCCCCTTGCGGATGAGGAACGCGCCGGTCGCCGCGCCCGCCGCGTGGTACTCGCAGAGTACCGTCCGCTGCGGCGCTTTCAACGCGACCTCGTCGAGCGCCAGGCCCGGCAGGTTGCAATCCACCGAGTTCGGCGCGACGCCGGCCCATTTCAACACGGTCGGGAAGATATCGACCAGCGACACCGGCTCGCGGCACACCTGGCCCCGCGGCAGCTCCGGTCCGGCGGCGATCATCGGCACTCCGGCCAACTCCTCGTACATCGTCGACTTGCCCCAGAGACCGCGCGTGCCGAGATTGTCGCCATGGTCGGCCGAATAGATGACGCGCGTGGTATCGGCGAGGCCACTCGCCTCCAGCGCGTCCATCAGCCGGCCGACATTGTGGTCGACATAGGAGACGAGCCCGAAATAGGCGGCGAGCGCCCGCTGCAGGCTGCCGGGGTGCTCGGCGAACCCCTTCTGGTAGACCTGGCACTCACGGATCGCCCGGACATAGGGGTGGTCGGGCCATGCGCTGGGATCATAGAGCGCCGGGGTCGGCACCTTGTCCTCGGGATAGAGGCCGTACCACTCCGGCCGCGCGATCAGCGGGAAATGCGGACAGACCAGCGACACGAAAAGCGCCCACGGCTTGCCGTTCTGCCGTGCCGCCCGCGCCTTCAGCCAATCGACCGCGGCGTCGGTGATGCGTCCGTCATAGCCCTGATAGTCGCTGTCGCCCGGCCCGGCATCGCGCGCGAGGCGCAGCGCCGCGCGCCGCTCGACCAGCGGCTCGCGCAGCCAGCCGGCGGGGTCGCCGATCCCCTCGACGACATGCAGCGGCATCACCTCCTCGGTAAAGCCGTTGTCGTCGTCGATACTGCGGAAATGCAATTTCCCGATCGACACGCATTCGTGCCCGGCCTCCTTCAGCCGGTGATGCCAGGAGGGCACGCTGCCGTCATAGGGGATGCCGTTGTCCCAAAAGCGGATGTCGTGGACGTACTGCCCGGTCGCGAGGCTGGCGCGCGACGGCACGCAGATCGGCGAATTGCAATAGGCGTCGGTGAAGCGGATCCCGTTCGCCGCGAGCCGGTCGAGGTTCGGCGTACGAATCATCTGGTGGCCGTAGCAACCGAGCACCCGGCGGCTGTGCTCGTCCGAAAGGATGAAAAGGACGTTCGACGGTGTCATGTAACCTCGCAGTGCATAGAAGTCGGCTTGCCGATCAGGCGTGACGCATTGCCGCGCCGGGCCACAACTTGGGCTGCGCCCGCGCGTATTGCGGTGGGAAGGGCGCTTCGGCGCCGAGCGCCTCCGCAGCATGCCAGGCCCAGCGCGGGTCATCGAGAAAACCCCGGGCAAGTGCGACGCAATCGGCGCGGCCCTCGGCGACAATCGCCTCGGCCAGATGCGGGTCGACGATCAGCCCGACCGACTGCACCGTGATCTTGCTCGCTTTCTTGACGGCTTCGGCGAACGGCGCCTGATAGCCCGGCCCGGGCACCACCCGAGCCTGCGGGCTGACGCCGCCCGACGACACGCAAACATAGTCGAAGCCGATTTCGTGCAGCTCGTTGGCGAGAACGCCGGCGTCGTCGGGCGTCAGGCCGCCCTCGATCCAGTCGGAGCCGGTGATTCGCATGCCGAGCGCCTTGTGCCGCGGCCAAACGGCGCGCACCGCGGCGGCGATTTCCAGCGGGAAACGCATGCGGTTGGCGCGGCTGCCCCCGTAGGAATCATTGCGCCGATTCGAGATCGGCGAAACGAAATTATGCAGCAGGTAGCCGTGCGCGCCGTGCAGCTCCAAGAGGTCGAAGCCGAGCCGGTCGGCGCGCTTCGTGGCGGCGACAAAGGCGTCGCGGATGCGGGCGAGCCCCGCCTCGTCGAGCGCTTGCGGCGTGGGCCAATTATCGTCGAAGGGAAGCGCCGAGGCGGCGTATGTCCGCCAGGCGCCTTCGCTGAGTGCAAGCGGCTGGCCGCCTTGCCATGGCACCTTGGCCGAGGCCTTGGGGCCGGCATGCGCGAGCTGGATGCCGAGCTTGGCATTGCCCCAGCGGCGGCACAGCGAGACGACCGAAGCTAGCGCGGCCTCGTTGGCGTCGGAATAAAGCCCGAGGCAATGCGGGGTGATGCGTCCCTCCGGTTCGACGCCGGTCATCTCGACGATGAGCAGCCCCGCGCCCGATACCGACAGCGTGCCCAAATGCTGCCGGTGCCAGTCGTTCGCCGAGCCGTCATCCGCGCTGTATTGGCACATTGGCGAGACGGCGATGCGGTTGGCGAGCTCGACGCCGCCGAGCGTGATCGGGTCGAACAAATGCGCCATTCCAGTCCCTTCGCGGCGACGGGTCGTCGACCGTCCCCTTGTACCGCGTCCGGCTTTGGGGCAAAGCTGAATTCAGACACCAGGGTCACGCATGGGGGAGGAGACACGATGGGCAGGCTCGACGGCAAGGTCGCCTTGGTGACCGGTTCCGGCCGCAATATCGGCCGCGCCACGGTATTGAAGCTGGCGGCGGAAGGCTGCCATGTCATCGTCAACGCCCGCTCGAACCAGGCCGAGGCCGATGCGGTCGTCGCCGAGGCGCGGGCGCTCGGGGTCAAGGCGACGGCGATCATCGCCGATGTCGGCAACAAGGCCCAGGTCGAGGCGATGGCGGCGAAGGCGCTCGCCGAATTCGGCCGCGTCGATATCCTCATCAACAACGCGGCGATCCGCCCGCACAAGCCGTTCCGCGAGCTGACCGACAGCGATTGGGAGCTGGTGCGCGGCGTCGTGCTCGACGGCGCGTTCTATCTGACCCGCGCTCTTGTCGGCCCGATGGTCGACAACAAGTTTGGCCAGATCCTTTTCTTCGTCGGCGACGGTGCCTATTCCGGCCGCGGCCACGGCCGCGCCCATCTGTCGGCGGTCAAGATGGCGCTGGTCGGCTTGGCGCGCGGGCTCGCCTCGGAATTTGCCCAGCACAATATTCGGGTCAATGTCGTCTCCCCCGGCAGCATCGACACCAGGCGCGACAACCCCGAATGGTACGGCAACCGGCCGCCCGACTCCTCGGGCATCCCGCTCGGGCGTCAGGGCAAGATCGACGAGATCGCCGCGACCTGCCTTTTCCTCGTCACCGAGGATGGCGGGTTCATCACCGGCCAGACGATCCACGTCAACGGCGGCGCGGCTTACTACTGAGCCGCGCCGACGCGGGGCAGGCGGCTAGCGGTGGTGGCCGCCGCCGCCGTGAAAGCCGCCGCCGCCATGGAAGCCGCCGCCGCCATGGAAGCCACCGCCATGGAAGCCACCGCCATGGAAGCCACCGCCCCAACCCCAGCCCCAGCCGAATGCCACGTCGGCGGGCCAGTAATACGGGTAGTCGTAGCCGTAATAGGGGTACGGGTAACCGTAGGCATAATACGGATAGGGGTAGGCATAGGCGTACGGGTTGTAGGGATAGCCGTAAGCCGTTGCCGGATAGGCGGGCGCCGCCGGTGCGGCGGGCTGCGCGTATGTCATGGGCGCCGGATAAGCGGCCTGCGGGTAGGCTTGCGGCGCGGCGGGCGCGCCCTGTACCTGCTGCAGCTGCTGGGCGTTCAGCTGCTCGGCCGATTGCGCCCAGGCCGGCGCCGCCAGCGCGACGGCGGCGACGAACGCGGCGGCCTTCAGCAAATGATCCATCGAATGATCCTTCCAACGCGACACGGGAACGATCCCAAGGTCTTTCCGCCTAAGATGTGGCGATTTTTGGGCTGCCCTATCAACCGTAACGGATCGGCATTTACGCCGGGCCCCCCTCATTCTACGCATTGACCCACGTCAAGGTTTCCCCGGGGCGCGGCTTTTCGTCAAATCAATCGCGTTTCGGCGGCGCGACCGAGCGAGTCCAATTGTCATACCTTTGCCCGAAAAATGACATTTTTGTCTAATAGGCAATAGTCAGTCGGCCTTCTCGGGCCCAGGGGTAATCATTATCAGGTTAGTAAAGTGCTGAGACCGTAGGGCCACCCAGCATAGCCGCCATCTTGGCGGCTATCTACTGCCGAAGAACTTGAAGTTTCTTGACCGTCGGCGATCCGTAATCGCGGCGATGCTTCACTTCGGCCTTCGTTTTAACAATCAGAGGGGGCGGTGCATGACAGCGCCGGCGTTGATTGCGCTTTTAA
Organism: uncultured Alphaproteobacteria bacterium; assembly: GCA_963712835.1. Lineage (GTDB taxonomy): Bacteria > Pseudomonadota > Alphaproteobacteria > ATCC43930 > CGMCC-115725 > DATARH01. Next base: position 103,326 of record CAVQJJ010000014.1, read on the forward strand.
TCGGGGCGGGGTTCGCCCAGCCGCAGGCCGAGGCCATCGCGGTCTATTCGAAAACCCAGGCAGGGCCGGACATCGACCCGTGCGCGAGCTCATGGATGGGCGACGGCCTGTTCGGCCTCACCCGCCAGCTGCGCCGCGACCTCCACCACGAGGCGGGCACCAGCGGCTGCGTGGCGCCGCAGAAACAGGTCGCGTTCGTTGCGCGCGTCTGGCCGGAATACTACCCGCATTGCGCGGAACGCTTCGCCGCCGGCGACCTCAAGGCGTTCCGCCGCTGCTTTGGATTGGGCGAGGGGGACTGACAGACACCTGCCCCTCATCCGCCTCGCGCTGATTGCGCCCGGCACCCTCTCCCCGCTCGCGGGGAGAGGGACTTGGTTTAAAACAGCCGATCCGTGGCGATCTTCGCGCCGTCGGCCATTGCCTGCAGCTTGGCCCAGACAACGTCTTCGGGCACGCGGCCCATGCCGGCCGAGGTGTCGAAGCCGCAATCGGTCGCCGCCATCACCCGTTTCGGATCGCCGACCGCCTGCGCGACGCGCTCCAGTCGGTCGGCGACGACTTCGGGGTGCTCGACGAAATTGGTGAGGTCGTCGATGACGCCGGCGGCGATGATCTGGTCGTCGGCGAGACGGTGCTTGGCCAGCACCTTGTATTCATGCTGGTGGCGCGGGTTGCCGAAGGGCAGCACGAAACCGCCGACATTGGCCTTCTGCAAAATCGGCAAGATGTCTTCGAGCGGCACGTCGCGGTCGTGCGGGCCTTCGTAATTGCCCCAGCAGACATGAAGCCGCACCCGGTCGCGCGGAACGTTGACGATGGCCGTGTTGATCGCCGCGACGACGCGCTCGACAAAGGCGAGGAAGTCCGACAACGGCCGGTCATTGTAGCTGAGGTGCCGCTCCAGCGCGAGGTCGGGGCAATCGAGCTGAAGCAGGAACCCGGCGTTGACGACCGCCTCGTATTCGATGCGCAAGGCGGCGGCCACCGCCGCGAGATAGGCTTCCTCGCTGTCGTAATATTCGTTCTTCATCGCGCCGACGATGATCCCCGGCGACGGCGCGGTATAGAACGGCTCGACAAAGCCCTGCTGGCGCGCGTCGAGGGTCGCGCGGAAATCGGCGAGCTCGGTCTTCAGCTCGGTATCGTCGGCATAGGCGATGGGGCCGATCGTGCGCGGCGGCTCGTAATTGCCGACGGCCTCGCGGGCGGCGAGCATTTGCGCCATCTGCTCCTTCAAGAGCGGGTAGCGCTCGACATCGCCGCGCGGCCAGCGCTTCCACGAGCCGCCGAACCCGGTCATCCGGTGGCGCACATAGAGGAAGAACGCCTCGCGCTGCTGCTCGCCGTTGTTGCCGATATCGACCCCGGCGGCGAGCTGCTTGTCGACGATCTGCGCCACTGCCGCCTTGCCAGACCGGACGATCTCGGCGGCGTCGACCGCCTCGCCTCGGGCGCGGCGGACGTAGAGACGGGTGAGCTCTGGCGGGCGCGGCAGGCTGCCGGTATGCGTCGTCAGGATGCGCTCGGTGCTCCACTGCATGGCGGCCTCTCTCCGGCTGGACTAGGCTTGTCACGATCGTTGGAGGGATCGTGTCATTGCGCACCAGGCGAAGCAACCGGGGAACGGCGCGGGCGGCGATGCCGGCGCGCCCGCGGCAAGCGGCCGGCCATAACGCGTATTGCCTCTACGGCCGTCATCCGGTGACCGCCGCTCTCGCCAATCCCGAACGGCGCTGGCGACGGCTCGCGGTGCTGGTCGGACAAGAGGACGAGGCCAAGACACTGGTCGCGGCGGCGCGCGCCGAGCGGCGCGGCGACGGCGAGGCGATCCTCGTGCTCGACCGCCGCGCGATGGCTGCGCTGGTTGGCGAGGACGCCGTGCATCAGGGGCTGGCGCTCGAGACGGAGCCGCTCGAAGCGCCCGATCTCAGCGACGTGCTGCGCGCCGCGACGCTGGCGCCGCGCGCCGTCGTCGTGGTGCTCGACCAGGTCAACGACCCGCACAATGTCGGCGCGATCCTGCGCGTCGCCGCCGCGTTCGGCGCGCTCGGCGTTATCGTGGCCGCGCATGGCGCGCCGCCGGCGACCGGCGCCCTCGCCAAGGCGGCGTCGGGCGCGCTCGAGTTGGTGCCGTTGATCGAGGCGGTGAACCTGGCGCGAACGCTGGAGGCGTTGAAGGCGGACGGGTTCTGGTGCTGCGGGCTCGACGAGCGGGCGCCGCTTCTGCTGGCCGAGATCGAACCAGGGCCGCGGGTCGCGCTCGTACTCGGCGCCGAGGGGGATGGACTGCGCCGCCTAGTGCGCGAAAGCTGCGATTATCTCGCGCGGCTGCCGACTACGCCGGCGATGCCGAGCCTCAACGTCTCCACCGCCGCGGCGGTGGCGCTTTACGCGATGCAGGGAAAGGAAGGCGCTAGGTAAACTCGGGCTCGATATAGGTGAGCGAGGCCCAGAGGAAGACCGCGATCCACCCGATCAGCGTCCAGCCAACCAGAATATTGACAACAGCGACATCCTGGCGGTGCGAATACCCGCGCCCAAAGGCAATAAGGGTCGGGAGCATGTAAAGCAGCGCGATGGCGAGCACCATCAGGATCGTCGTCGTGTTGCCAATCATGCTGCCTCCATTCATGCGGGCGATGCCGTCACCTCGCCCGCTCGGCCATGATACGCCGTCGCCGCCGCGTTGCCAAATCGCGGGAACGAACATCGCCGACACGGCGTATCACCCAGCGAGCAGGGAAGTTCGACGGCCGCCCCTTTGTGGCCGCCGGACCGGGGGGTCGGCTCAAATGGGAACGGAAGTTTACCGGGTGATCTATTGGGTGGGGATGGCGGCGCTTGTCGTCTGGTCCGTGTATTCCGCGTACTCCGCGTTCATTTTCTCATGACGCCCCAGTCAGCAAACCTTGGGGTCCGCTGATAATTAGCTGCCCGCTTTCGGTGGCGCGGCCTATGATGCGCGCCTGCCTCATCGAGAGAACGGGTGCAGCGTTATGAGCGATATCCCCCATTATATCGACGGTAAGCGCGTCGCCGGCAAAAGTGGTCGAGGCGGCGACATCTATAACCCGGCGACCGGCGAGAAGATCCGCCGTGTCGATTTCGCCAGCGGCGCCGAGGTCGACGCCGCGGTGCAGTCAGCCGCCAAGGCATTTCCCGGCTGGGCCGCGACCCCGCCGCTGACCCGCGCGCGTATCCTTTTCAAATTTCTCGAATTGATGAACCGCGAGCAGGACAACATTGCCCGAATCATCTCCGAGGAGCACGGCAAGGTGTTTTCCGACGCGCAGGGCGAGATCACCCGCGGCGTCGAGGTCGTCGAGTTCGCCTGCGGCATCCCGCACCTCATGAAGGGCGAATTCACCGAGCAGGTCGGGCGCGGCATCAATTCATGGTCGGTGCGCCAGCCTTTGGGCGTCTGCGCCGGCATCACCCCATTCAATTTCCCGGCGATGGTGCCGATGTGGATGTTCCCGATGGCGCTCGCCACCGGCAACTGCTTCATCCTGAAGCCGTCGGAGCGCGACCCCTCGGCCGGCATCCGGATCGCCGAGCTGCTGACCGAGGCGGGCCTGCCACCCGGCGTGTTCAACGTCGTCAACGGCGACAAGGAGGCCGTCGACGCGATCCTGCATCATCCGCAGATCGCCGCGGTGAGCTTTGTCGGCTCGACCGCGATCGCGGAGTACATTTACACGAACGCGGCGGCGGCGGGAAAACGCGTCCAGGCGCTCGGCGGCGCAAAGAACCACATGGTCGTGATGCCCGACGCCGATCTGGACCAGGCGACCGACGCGCTGATGGGCGCGGCTTATGGCGCCGCTGGTGAGCGCTGCATGGCGGTGTCGGTCGCGGTCGCGGTCGGCGGCGTCGGCGACAAGCTGCTCGACAAGCTCGTGCCGCGGGTGCAGGCGCTGAAGATCGGCCCCGGCACCGACCCCGAGGCCGAGATGGGGCCGCTCGTCACCAAGCAGCACTACGACAAGGTGCGCTCCTATGTCGATCTGGGCGTCCAGGAGGGCGCCGAACTGGTCGTCGACGGCCGCGGCCTCAAGCTGCAGGGCTACGAGAACGGCTATTTCCTCGGCGGCTGCGTGTTCGACGAGGTAAAGCCCGAGATGCGCATCTACAAGGAGGAGATTTTCGGCCCCGTGCTGTCGGTGGTGCGCAGCGACACGTTCGACGAGGCCGCGAAGCTTGTCAGCGACCACGAATACGGCAACGGCGCCGCGATCTTCACCCGCGACGGCGACGCCGCGCGCGAATTCGCCAGCCGCGTGCAGATCGGCATGGTTGGCGTCAACGTGCCGATCCCGGTGCCGATGGCGTTCCATAGCTTCGGCGGCTGGAAGCGCTCGCTGTTCGGCGACATGGCGGTCTACGGCACCGAGGGCGTGCGTTTCTACACTCGGTTGAAGACGATTACCTCGCGCTGGCCGACCGGCATTCGCGCCGGCGCGGAATATGTGATGCCGACAATGCGTTAGGGTAACGGGACGCCGCCGCGTTGCGTTGTTCGGGTTGCGGGCGCAAATGCGACAATTCGAGCCGAATTAATCGGCGCGTATCGGCTGGTATCGCGGCGTTCCGTTTTTGGCGGTTTTGTTAGGGTTTCACGACGCCAGCGTGCTGACTGGTATGCGCCTATACCGCCTAATAGCGGATAGTTTGGTAGCAAGCCGGTAGCAAAAAAGCGCGCCGCAAGCTGGCGACGGCATGGGCAGCGCATTGCACCGAAAAGCCCGTTGAATAGATGTCAACCGGCCGCCCGCATGCTTAAAGCATGAGCACTGTTGATGCGGATCAGAAACCGGCGGAGCACAAGCGCCGTAGCCTGATTATGTATATTTGGTGGTGTCAGCATCGGTCAGGCAAAGACTGGTCAGAAGAAGAGCGCTGGTCACGGAAAAGAGTATGAGTAGTAGGTTTGATAGTTTACTTTTCGGTTTATGTCCCTGGAGCTTATGCTCTTATGTGGTTCGGCATAAACGACCTTTAGTCGGCGCGTATCAGCTACGTTACGGGGTTCCTCATCGGTGTCCCGACGGCCCGCTGGCTCTGCGGTTTGCTATGGCCTGAAAAGGTTCGCAAGGCCGAAGAGAACGCAGGCAGACGCTATGGCTATCGGCCAGTGAATTGGTGACGCAAAGCGGCCGGTTGGCGGCGGCTTTAACCCTGAATTCCGCTTGCGGCCGCCGGCTCGCGGACGATGATCTTGTTTGCCTCAACCGGCGGGGCGACGCGATCGACCCGAAGACGTTCAGCCGAGCGGGATCAACGTCAAAGCGGTCTCCGCGAGGCTCGGCCACAGCTCGGCGAAAACGACGCTCGCGGTCTACTCTCATCTTTTTGCCGGGCGACGACGAAGCCGCAGCGGCAGCAATCGACGCCGTGATGGCCGGCTAAGCCATCGGTCATCGTCAACTTGCCCGGCCATGATTTTCGGCCGGGCATTTTTTTGCCTCTTTTCCGTTGTAGTGGCGGAACGGTAGCAAATCGTCGCACGTACCTAGGGAAACTGCCAGTTTAGACAATTCGAGCCGAATTAATGCTTGCGCGGCGGAGGCACCGTCCCATCTTGTAGTTGGCAACGGTCTCGCGGTGCTAACGCACTGCGGGAACGGTGATCTTTATTTTGCACGTCTTGTGCTGTTCGCGGTCGAAGGTAGGACGGGTTGGTCGTTACCGAAGAACAGGAACTCCACACTCGACGCAGCGTCTCGACACTCGTCAAGGTTCGTGCGCGCCTATGGGCCCGCACCAACATCCGCAACAGCGAATTCGGTCTTTGCGTCACCGCGGCGGTGATCGGCGCGGTGATCGCGCTCGGGGTCGCGCTGACCCGGTTCGGGGTGGCGTTCTTCCACCACCTGCTGTTTGCCGTGCCGTGGGACGGTCATCTGAGCGGCGATGTGCATATCGAGCGGCTGCGGCTGCTGCTCGTGCCCGCCTGCGGTGGCTTGTTGTACGGCCTCGTCGCCTATCTGCTGTGGCGCTGGAAGCCGCGCGACATCGTCGACGCGATCGAGGCCAATGCGCTGCATGGCGGGCATATGTCGCTGTCCGACAGCCTGCGGCTCACCGGGCTCACCGTGCTGTCGGCCGGGGTGGGAGCGTCGGTCGGCCTCGAAGCCGCCTATACCCAGCTCGGCGCCGGCACGGCATCGCGGATCGGCCGCTATCTGCATTTGCGGCGCGGCGATTTGCGTACCTTTGTCGGCTGCGGCGCGGCAGCGGCGATCGCCGCGGCGTTCAACGCGCCGCTCGCCGGCGCGTTTTACGCCTTCGAGCTCATCATCGGCAGCTACACGCTGTCGACGCTGATGCCGGTGGCGTTCGCGGCGGTTTTCGCTACGCTGGTCGAGCGCGAAATCATCGGCAACGAGCCGATTTTTGTCGTCTACAACCACATGAACCTGGAGGCGGCGCATTACCTGATCCTCGCCATTGTCGGGTTCGTCGCCGGTCTTTTGGCGATCGTCGCGATGGTCGGCGTCACGTTTGTCGAGCAATGGTCGAAGCGCGCCTCGCTGCCGACCTGGGCGCGGCCGGCGCTGGGTGGTGCCGTGCTCGGCAACATCGCCTGGTTTTTTCCCGAAGTTCTCGGCAGCGGCCATGGCGGCATCGAATACACGATCGCGCACAGCCCGATGAGCTACGAGCTGCCACTGCTGCTGGGGCTGATCGCCGCCAAGATCGCCGGTTCGGCGATCTCGATCGGCACCGGGTTCCGCGGCGGCATGTTCAGCTCGTCGCTCTATCTCGGCGCGCTCTATGGCGCTGCGGTCGCGGTGATCGTGCAACGCCTCGCGCCGTGGGCGGGGGCAAACGATACGGTCTATATCCTCGCCGGGATGGGTTCGCTGGCCGCCGGGGTGGTCGGCGCGCCGATGACGATGATTTTCCTGGTGCTCGAATCGACGACCGATTTTTCGGCGACCCTCGGCGTCACCGCGGCGGTGCTCGCCTCCGTGCTCGTCGTGCGCCACTGGTTCGGCTACTCGTTCGCGACCTGGCGGTTCCATCTGCGCGGCGTGGCGCTGCACAGCCCGCACGATGTCGGCTGGCTGCATGATTTGCAGGTCGCCAATCTGATGCGCCGCGATTTCGCCGTCGTGCCGATCGACCAGCCGCTGAACGAGGTTTGCCGGCAGTTCCCGATCGATGCGGCGATTCGGGTGTTCGCGGTCAACGACAAGGGCGGGTACGAGGGGTATATCGACCTGACCGAGGCGCACAGTGCGGCTCACCGCGAAGGCAACCCTGCGCTGCGCGTCAAGGACGTCGCCCACGGCGCCGAGCATTTCCTGATGCCCGGCCAGCCGATTCGCGAAACGCTCGACCATTTCATCGCGTCGGCGGCAGAGACGCTGGCTGTGGTCGACAATTCTCGCGATCGCAGGGTGCAAGGATATTTGAGCGAAGCTTTTGCCTTGCGCCGCTATTACCGTGAGCTTGAAGCCCGGCACAGCGAAGAACTTGGCGACAATGAGTTGTTTAAGCTGCATCACGCCGCATCCGACGATTGATTATTGGGGGTGCTCGAGGGAAGAGACTGTCGAGCGCGCCGAAATATGTTATCGTCGCACGGATGCGTGGGTGGGAACTACTTTTAGGTTCGATTGTTTACCTCTGTTCGACCGCGGGAGTTGGCTTGGCCGCCGACAACCCGGTTCTGGTCGGACGGGTCAGCGCCATCGTCAGCGCAGCGCAATACCATTCGATCGGCGGGGAGTGGTCGGCGGGGCTGGTTAACGAGCCGGTCGCCGACGGCACGGGTCTGCGCACCGCCGCGGACTCGGAGGCGGAGCTGCGCGGCCTCGGCGCTCACGTGGCGCTGGCGCCCTCAAGCGAGCTGCGAGTATTGCGCTTCGACAAGGGCTCGCTGCAAATCGCGCTGTCGAGCGGGCGCATCGGCGTTCATCTCGGTCCGTTCGACGCGGCGAAGATGGTCGAGATCGACCTGCAGCAGGGCGGCATCTGGCTCGACGCGCCGGGCGATTACGATATTGTCGCTGCCGACGCCCACGCCCCCGCCGCGGTGAAGGTATTCGCCGGCGGGGTGCAATTCGGCGGCGGGCTCGACGCGAGCCATGTCGCCAAGCCCGAGAGCGACTGGTTCAGCGATTGGTGGCGCTCGCAGGACGACAACGCCGATTTGTCGGCGCCGGCGACGCCGGCTTTGGCCGGCGCGGCGGCGCTAGCCGCCTCCGGGCGATGGGAGCTGGATTCGAAACTTGGCAATGTCTGGTTCCCAAGCGACGTCGCGACGGATTGGACACCCTATCGCGACGGCGTCTGGCACTATCTGCCCCCCTGGGGTTGGACCTGGATTGACAATGCGCCCTGGGGCTTCACGCCGTCGCATTACGGGCGCTGGGCGCGGATCGACGGAAAATGGGGCTGGGTCCCCGGCGATCATGTCGCCGCGGCCGATTACAGCCCAGCCGTTGTCGCGTTTCTCGGCACCGCCGGGATCGGGCTGAGCCGGCCCGGCGATATCGGCGCTACGCCGGCGGTGGCCTGGTTCCCGCTCGCGCCCGACGAGAAGCTCGGCGACGCCGACGGTGATTACGTCAACCGCCGCTTCGCCACCGCGGTGGCACGCACCAGCTTCATGGGAGGACAGCCGGTGGCGTCGGCGATCGTCGACGACATCCCCAAGCAGCGTTTCATCGACGCGCCGGTCATCCTCGGCGCACTCGGCATTCCGTCGGCGGGCGCGCCCATCGCCGTCGCAGTGGCGTCGAGATCGGCCGATACCTCAATCGCCGCTGCTGCCGCGGCCAATGCAACCGCCATAACATCCGGCCCGGCGCCCGAGCCGGTCACGGCGCGTCAGCCATTCTTTGTTGCCTTGCGCAACGCACCGGCCCGTATCGTGAGCGTGGTGCACGAGGTGGGGCGCAAGCTGCGCCTCGCCACCGCCGTGCTGCGCGCTCATCGGCCGTCGAGCGCTTATCGCGCACATTTAGTGGCCACCACATACCGCCCGCATGTGGCGAGCGTCTATCATTCGCCGCATAATCGCCGGCGCCTCGCCGCCGCCCGCGGAGGGGCGTGAACGCGGCTGAGGGGCCTTTTCTCAATGATCGATTACCGCAGCGACAATACCGGCCGCGCCGCGCCGGAGATTCTCGACGCGCTGGTCCGCGCCAATGAGGGCACCGCGCTCGGCTATGGCGCCGACGAGTGGACCGCGCGGCTGCAGGAGCGGTTTTCCGAGCTGTTCGAAACCAGGGTGCGGGTGTTTCCGGTGGCCACCGGCACCGCCGCCAACGCGCTATCGCTGGCCTCGCTCGCGCCGTCCTGGGGCGTCGTGTTCTGCAGCGCGCTGGCGCACATCAACACCGCCGAGGCCAATGCCGCCGGGTTTTTCGGAGGCGGGCTGAAGCTCGCGCCGGTTGCCGGCGAGCACGGCAAGGTCGATGCCGAGGAGCTGAAGCGCACCCTCGCCGGCTTTCCGCCCGGCCAGCTGCACCGCGGCGAACCGGCCGCGGTCAACCTCACCCAGGCGAGCGATTACGGCGCCGTCTATCGGCTCGAGGAAGTGCGCGCGGTGGCCGAAGTGGCCAAGGCGCGCGGGCTTAAGGTGCACATGGACGGAGCGCGCTTCGCCAACGCGCTGGCGAGGCTGCAATGCAGCCCGGCCGAGCTGTCATGGCGGTCGGGCGTCGACATCCTGTCGTTCGGCGCCACCAAGAATGGCGGCGCGCTGTGCGACGCGATCGTCGTGTTCACGCCCGAGATCGCCGACCGGCTGGCGATCCAGCTGCGGCGCGCCGGTCAGGTGTGGTCGAAGATGCGCTTCGCATCGGCCCAGCTGATGGCCTACATCGAAAACGGGCTGTGGCTGCGGCTCGCGAGGCAGTCGAACGCCGTCGCGGCGCGCATCGCCGGCGGCATTGCCGGGGTCGCCGGAATCAAGCTGGTCGCCCCGGTCGAGGCCAACGAAATCTTCGTCGAACTGCCACCGGGCGCGATGGACGCGCTCGAGGCGGACGGATTTCAGTTTTATCGGCGCAGCGCGACGCTCGCCCGCTTCGTCTGCCGCTTCGATGTAACGGACGTTGAAGCCGACGCACTGGCAGCGTCGCTGAAGCGCCACTGTGCGCCGACGGCAAAAGCGGCGGAGTAACTCCGCGGCGGCACTCGCTTCGTCCGTCGGCGAAGTACGGCAACGGCCGCGAAACATCCTCGTTTCCTCTTAAAGCGGCTGCTCGCTGCTGACAAATCGCTGTCAGCAGGCCTGCCGCATATTCGCGCCATCCGTAGCGTGACGGAGGTTGGCGGTGACAGGGGTTCGAGTTTCGATCGTCGTTGCCGGCGAACTGGGTGTCCTGTTCGTCGGCGCGACGCTACCGTCGCCGCTTTACCCGCTCTACAGCGCGACCTTCGGCTTTGGCGGCGTCACGCTGACATTGATCTACGCGACCTATGTGCTCGGCAACCTCGCGGCATTACTGCTCGGCGGCCGGCTGTCGGACCAGATCGGCCGGCGGCGGGCGATGGCGCCGGCGCTCGGTCTGGCGATCGCCGGCGCGCTGGTCTTTCTCTTTGCGCAAAACACTGCTTGGCTGTACGCGGCGCGCATCTTGAGTGGGCTGGCGACCGGTCTCGGTTCGGGCGCGGCGACCGCCTGGCTCGCGGAGTTGCAGCCGCGCGGCCATAGGGCGGCCGGTGCGATGCTCGCTACGGCGGGAAATTTTCTCGGCACAGCCGTGGGACCGCTGCTCGGCGGCCTGCTTGCCGCGTTCGCCGGGTGGCCGCTGCGGCTCTGCTACGTCGTCTATCTCGTGCTACTCGCGGTGGCGGTGCCGGCCTTGTGGGCCGCCCCTGAAACCGTAACGCAGCGGCCACCGAGCGCCAGCGGCGCGTCGCTGCGTCCGCGGCTCGGCGTGCCGCGGCAAATCCGCTTGGAGTTCCTACGGCCGGCGGTGACGGCCTTCGTCACCTTCGCGCTGGTCGGCTTCTACGCCGCGCTCGTGCCCAGTCTGTTGCGCGACAGCCTCAGGCTGCCGTCGCCGGCCGTGTCGGGCGGCATTATCTGCGGCCTCTTCCTCGTCGCGACGATCGTGGCGGCGGTGAGCCGCGGGGTCGCGGCGCGCACCGCGATGCTGTGGGGCCTCGCAATGCTACTGCCGAGCGTGGCGCTGCTGGTCGGGGTGCAGGTGGCGAATTCGATGCCGCTGCTGTTGGCGGCGACGGCCTGCGCCGGCATAGCCGGGGCGCTGGGATACCGCGGCAGCCTGCAGGTGGTAAACGAGATCGCCCCCGCCGATCGGCGCAGCGAGGTGGTGTCGAGTTACCTGATCGCGGTCTATCTCGGCAACTCGGTGCCGATCATCGGCGTCGGCGTGTTGTCGGCCGCGACAAGTTCAGCGGTCGCTCATGCCGCATTCGCGGCCGTCATCGCCGCATTGGCCGTGGCCGCCCTGCTGGCGGAACGGGGTGGCTTCGCAACGGCCAAGGCGGCCGAGTAGCTATTCGGCCGCCTGGCTTTCCTCGGCCGGGAGCATGCCGAGCGCGCGGCGGTAGACATCGAGCAGCGTCTCCTGCTCGTCGAGGTCGTCCTTGTCCATGCGGCGCAGGCGGATCACCTGGCGCATGATCTTGACGTCGAACCCGGTCCCCTTGGCCTCGGCATAGACTTCCTTGATGTCGCTCGCGAGCGCCTTCTTTTCCTCTTCGAGACGTTCGATGCGCTCGACAAAGCTCTTCAGCCGGTCGCCGGCAATCCCCCCAACGTCAGGCATACCCCCTCCAAAACGCCAAAAAGCCGCTCGGGCGAACTTCATCCCGGCGTCCACGAATTAAGAAGCCGTTCATGGGCCCCCGGGTCAAGCCCCGGGGAGGCGATAAAAACTAATGTTTATGTGGCTGCGCGGCTAAGGCGGCCTTTTGCTCAGGCGACGCCTCTTTTTGATGTTTCTTGCGCCATTCGTCATAGGGCATGCCGTAGACGATCTCGCGCGCCTCGGGATCGCTGAGAGCCACGCCCTTCCCCTCGGCAGCCTCGCGGTACCATCTCGATAGGCAGTTGCGGCAGAACCCGGCGAGGTTCATCAGGTCGATGTTCTGCACGTCGGTGCGCTCGCGCAGATGCGCAACGAGGGTGCGAAACGCGGCGGCTTCGAGCTCGGTGCGGGTCTTGTCGTCGATCTGGTCCATGAGTATCGTCTCCAATGCTAGGCCTTATGTAGGCCCGTCAGATCGGAAAGACCAGCGAGGTCGGCACCAGCGTCGGGTCGGTGACGCAGATGCGCTCGGCGAAACGCAGCACACCGCCATCCTGGACCACACGGTCGTAAAACCGGCCGCAGAGGAACACCTGCGACGGTCCGTTGAGCATCGTCTGAAACACCGCGAAGCTCGCGGACAGCCGCATGCCATCCGGCTCGACCGCGCGCAGCACGATGCCGCTCACCAGGCGCTGCACGATGCGCGGCGCGTAGAGTGTCGTCTTGCGGATCGCCGCGACGCGGTCAACCAGCATGCCGCGGCTTTCCGCCTGCATCAGCCCAATCGGGTGCCGCAGATCGTAGCTCTCTCGCGGGATGATCTGGTAGCGACAGGTCTCGGTGAAAAACTCCGGCCAGCGCTCGTAATCGCCCTCGCCCAGCGCGTCGTCATAAGCGCCGTAAAGATCGGCGAGGCGGGCGCGCAATTCGAGCGATGCATCGACGCCACGGGCAACGGCGATCAAAGTCCCATCACCGAGCGATAGTGGTGATAGAAGCCGCGGATCGCCGTCTCGGTCACCGTGTGCGACGCGTTGGCCACATCGCGGCCGCCCATCTCGACGAGGCACTGGTCGTCTTCGGCGGCGGCGATGCCGGCCTGCGACAGGATCATCGCCTCGCCGTCATCGGCCGAGACGAAACCGCCGGGGCCGAACAGGTTCGACTGGCGCAGCCGGCGCTCGGTCATCTCGGGCGGGTCGTCGGCATAGCCGAAATGGGTCCAGACCAGGTCGAAATTCTGCGCGTCCAGCGGCACGATCTGACGCATCGCCAGGCCGTTCGACTGCTGCTGCACGATCAGGTTCGGCCACAGCGTCTGCATGACCACGGTGGCGTCGCCGGGAAATTCACGGACCGGATCGATGAGCCGCGGGTCGGCGAGCGTCAAGTCCTGGCGGAAGGCGCGCATCTGCGCGGTCGCATCGTTCGCCTTTTGCTCGGCCCGCCGGTTGACGAGCACCGCGTGGCGGCCGGTGTCGTCCATCTCGACCGCCGATTGCTGGTCCATCCGGAACAGCCCGAACGTCACCAGGAACACATGCAAGAGGCTGGCGTGATACGGATCCTTGATGTTCTCGAACATCAGCTTCCAGTTGCTCGGCAGGCGCTGGCGCTGATAGCCGAGCACCTTCAATGCGCGACCGCTGAACACGCGGTCGAAATAGCCGAGCATCAGCGGACCGAGATAATCCTCGAACGTCTCGTTGGGCTGGCCGAAGCTGGCGAAGACGACGCCGTGCCGCGCGGCGACCGCGAGCTGCTTGAGTCCGTGCTCCTCGGGCCGGAAGTCCTCCGGCATGCCGCCTTGACCCTTGAGGCCGCGGCGGAACGGCACCCCGAGCAGCCTGCCTTCGAGGTCGTAGGTCCATTGGTGATAGGGGCAGATGAACTCCTTCACCGAACCGCGATTGGCGCTGCAGAACTGCATGCTGCGATGCGCGCAGCTATTGACCAGCACCCGCACCTGGCCGTCCTGACCGCGCACCGCGACGACCTCGCGCATGCCGAGCCGGCTGCGCGTGAAATCGCCGGGATTGGGGATTTCGGCGTCAAGGCAGACATAGAGCCAGCTCGGCCCTTCGAAGATGCGCTCCTGTTCGCGCTCGAAGATATCGGGGTCGGTGTAGACCCAGTTGGGCACACGCGACGAGCCGGTTTCGGGCCAGCGCCGTGTCGCCAATCGTCCCGCTCCGCCATCGGCCGCCATGGCAACCTCGTTCAAGTCTGCTGTCAGCGTAGATAAACCCGGCTTTGTCGACAACAGCAGCTACTTCGCCGGCCGTGCGAAATCGACCGCTGCCACCGTGCCGTCGGGGGTGTAATAGGTGCCGCACAAATCGTCGCGGCACCAATGCATGTCGGCGTAGCGCGTGCCGTTGACCAAGCCGATCGCGAAGGCGCCCTTGTCGATCTGCGTGGTAAAGGGTGAGCCGGCAAACCCGTCCGCCTGCGGCGGGTCGTAGCGCAAGATGCCGTGAATCCAGCCGTCACCGCCGACGGTAATGATCGTGAGCGTCGCGGTCGACTGGCCGACCGCGCCTTGCCAGGTGCCGTAGAGCAGCCTCTGGCCCCAGGCCGGCCCCCAGGCCTGCGTTACCAGTGCAACGAACAGCACGAGGGCGTGCCCGCGAGCCATCGGGGCTCTCAGTGGAAGCGCGGCTTGACCTCCTCGCACATGAGCTTGAGGGCGCGCATCACACCGTTATGCGGGATTTTGCCGCCGCAATTTAGTTCGGCGAGGATGCCGTCGAGGCCGACCTCCTGCTGCACTTCCTTCAGTCGGGCAGTGAAGCTATCGGGTGTGCCGCAGATCACCTGAGTCGCCAGCGCCTCGTCGAAGGTCAGCGCCTCCAGCCGCTCGACGCGCTTTAGCCGCTGCAGCGCGACCTCGCCGCCGGCGCGTCGCGCCGAATCGCGGCCGAGCTCGGCCTGGTAGCGGAAAAAGCTCATCAGGCTGTCTTCGAGTTCGGCGCGGGCGCGTTCCTCGGTCTCCGCGAGATAGGCTGGGACGCGCAGATAGACCTGCCCCTCGCCGGGATGCCCAGCCTCTTTCCAAGCGGCGCGGTAGGATTCGATATACGGCACCAGCTGCTTGAACGGGCCCTGGCGCACCGCGACGAAGACCGGAAAGCCGAGCCGGCCGATCGCCGGAAAGGTCTCGGGCGTCGCGCCGGCCATGCGCAGCTCGGGATAGGGCTTTTGATAGGGCTTGGGCGACAGCGCGACGTTGTCGAAGCTGTGGTATTTGCCCTGATACGAGAAGGTCGGCTGCGTCCAGGCAAGCCGCATGATCTCCAGCGCCTCGGCGAAACGCTCGCGGCTTTCGTCGTAGGAGATGCCGTATTCCTCATAGGTGCGTACGACGCCGCTGCGGCCGATGCCATAGATAAGGCGGCCGCGGCTGACTTGATCGACCGTCGCCGCTTCCTCGGCGAGGCGCAGCGGGTGTGATAGCGGCAGCACTTGGACGGCGATGCCGATCCGCACGCGCTTGGTCGCCGAGGCGATCGCGCTCGCCACCATCATCGGCGCCGACAGCACCGAGCGCTCGGGCGCGCCGTGCAATTCGGCGAGCCACACCGCGTCGAGCCCCCATTCGTCAGCCGCCGCGACCTCGCCTAGCGCCTGGTCGAAGGCGGCGGCCTCGGCGGTATCGCCGAGCGGCGGAAATTCCATGAACGTGCCGAATTCCATGACCGTTTCTCCCCACCGAGCCAACCCGCCCGGCCTGTCGCGCTGCTGACCCAAGCTCAGCATGAGCGCGGGCAGGGATGCAAGTCGCGTTCATTGCCTAAAACAGAACGATACTGTTGCGTTGCGTCAAGACGGAACCAGGGCGTGGCCCGGCCGTAGTTTCGGCGCAGCAAAAGTCCCAACCCAGGAGATGTGGCAATGACATATTCCCGCGGCGCGGCCCTGGCCTTGCTCGTCGCGAGCGCTTCCGTGGCGCCGCTGTCCCATGCCGACGCGCGGTGCTGGCGCTGGCATTGCGGCGGCCCAGGGATTCTCGCCTTGCCCTTCATTGCCGCGGGCGCGGTCGTGGCCGGCGCCGCGACAATCGCCACCGCGCCGGTCCGGGCCGTTGTGGGCGCGCCCGGCCCCTATTACGCGCCGCCCCCCAGCTATTATCCCGGCTATTACGGCCCACCGCCGGGTTCCTACGGCTATTATGGACAGCCGGGCTACACCTATGGCGCCCCGGCGCCGGTGCCCGCCCACTAGCACTTAGGGCGCTGGCGCTTCTCGGTGGTTCGCCGCTAAAGTCGCGGCGAACCATCAGCGAGGAGACGCCCGATGCGGGTCCACAATCTTTACGTCGACGACAACGGCGAGACCCATTTCCGCGACATCGAGATCGAATGGGTGGAGTCGGGTCCCGCCGGGAAATTGTCGAAGCGCTTGCCGGCGACCGGCATCATCTTCCGCGAGGTGCAACCGGATTACGACCTCGACTGGCACCCGGCGCCGCGGCGGCAATACATCATCAATCTTGATGCCGGGGTGAAGATCACCGCGAGCGACGGCGAGGCACGGATCATCGGCGCGGGCGAGGTGATCTTGGTCGAAGACGTGCGTGGCAAGGGGCACCTGTCGCAGGCGGTCGGCAGGCAGGTCCGCAACTGCATCTTCGTGCCGGTGGAATAATCAAACAGGGAGGTCTGACCGGACCCTCCCTCATCACCATTGCGGACAGCTATGCGCGAAGGCCGGGATGGCGACTAGGAAGGCTTCGCGCCGCTCCTTACATCCCGAGAATCGAGCCGGTGGTGGCGCGCGGGTCGCGGCGCGGCCAGCGGCCGCTTTCGACCTGATGGAAGAAATCGTCGCACAGGCGGTTGAAGAGGTCGGGCTCCTCGAGGTTGAGCGCGTGCCCGGTATTGGGCAGCACGACCAGCGCCGCGCTCTTGATATGGCGCTTCATGAGCAGGCCCGGCTCCAGGCACGGGTCGTCCTCGTCGCCGGTCGCGACCAGGGTCGGGAGGTCGAGTGCCTTCATCTGGTCGACGAGGTCCCATAGCGACGGCCGGCGTGCCTGCACGCCGCGCATCGTATTGGCCGAGCCGGGCGTCGAGTGCTCCGATAATTGCTGCAGGAACTCGGCGTAGCCGCGCGGGTCCTTGTTCTCGAACTGCACACGTGTCGGCCCGGCGCCGTAGGTCTTGGACACCTCGGCCATGCCCTTCTCGGCGATCTGCGCCGCGGTGCGCGCGGTCTCGTCGTGGAATTGCTGGCGCGCGCCGGGCGCCGCGCCGTAGCCGCAGCCGGCGACCACCAGCGACAGCGCGCGCTGGGGATAGGCGAAGCCGAAATGCAAGGTCGCGAACCCTCCCATCGAGATGCCGACGATATGCGCCTTCGCGATCTTCAGCCCGTCGAGCACGTCGCGAATATCATCGCGGGCGCGCTCCTGGGAATAGCGCTCGGAATTGTCCGGCACGTCCGAGGGCGGATAGCCGCGTGCGTTGTAGACGATGCAGCGATAGCGCCGCGAGAAATAGCGCACCTGCGGTTCGTAGCTGCGAATGTCGCCGGCGAATTCATGGACGAAGACGATCGGGGTGCCACTGCCGGTTTCCTCGTAATAGAGGTTGACGCCGTCATTGGTGGTCAATTGCGCCATCGCCCCGTCTCCCTCGTGCGCTTGTTGCGGTATCCTAGAGGCGCTCTCTCCGGCCGGGCAAGCGGGACGGGAATAGCGTCATCGCGTTCTTCGAGGCTCCTTCGGTCGCGCCTGAGTATGAGGGGAGGTTTGAGGACGCGATGAAGAACGGCCTCATCCTGAGAGGCTGACTTAAAATGAATTCAACGTTTCCAATGAGTGGATTTCTTCGTCTTTCCCGCGCAAGCGGGAACCCAGGGGCGAGCGACGAGGCAGAGGTTCAAGTTCCAGCCTCGGCCGAGGGTAGGCCATTGACCCGCCGGTACGCTCGCCCTGGGCCCCGCATTTGCGCGGGAGACGATAATTGTTTGATTGGGTTGATTTCATTTCGAGTCCGACTCTGAGGTGCTTTGCGAAGCAAGGCCTCGAGGACGCTCAAAGCTGACGCAGTCAGCAAGACGAGAACTTGAGCACATGCGAAAAAAAACGCCGCCAGCGCGTTTTTTCGACCGCTGCGAACGGTACGGAATGCCGCAGTCTGGCGCTTGGCACGGTTTTTGTTTTAAGCGGCGCAGGTCCGGACCGCTTGTCTCACACGCGGTCGATCCGGGCCGGGATCGCCGGGTCGCGCATCCGGACCTCATTCCCGGACCAATTCCTACCGCCGGCAAACAGATGCAGACCGGATCGGGGAGCCCTTCGCGTCGCTCCCCGATATCGCTTTCGTCAGATGCAATAGGTCCGCATTGGCGGGAAGCCGTTGAACCCGACCGAAGCATAGCTCGAGGTGTAGGCGCCGCTCGCCTGTATCTCCACCTTGTCCCCTACCGCGAGTTCCAGAGGCAGCCGGTATTCGGTCTTTTCGTATAAAATGTCGGCGCTGTCGCAAGTCGGTCCCGCGATCACTACCGGCCCCGACGGCCCGCCGCGGCCGGGCGTCTCGATCCGGTACTTGATGCTCTCGTCCATGGTCTCGGCGAGACCATTGAACTTGCCGGCATCGAGATAGACCCAGCGTTTGCCGCTGTCGTCGCCCTTGTCTGAAATCAGCACGACCTCACTCTGGATCACCCCGGCATCGCCGACCAGCGAACGGCCGGGCTCGACGATCACCTCGGGGATCTGGTTGCCAAAGTGCCTGGTCAGCGCCGCGGTCACCGCGCCGGCATAGGCCGCGACCGGCGACACCTCGCTGCGATAGCGCGCGGGGAACCCGCCACCGATATTGACCATGCGCAGGTTGATCTCGGCCTCGGCAAGTAGCGAGAACATGCGCGCGGCCGAGGCCACCGCGCCATCCCACTGGCCGAGATCGGTCTGCTGCGAGCCGACATGAAACGAGACGCCGTAAGGGTCGAGCCCGAAATCGCGCGCCCGGCAGAGGAGCTTCACCGCGAGTTCCGGGGTGCAACCGAACTTGCGCGACAGCGGCCATTCCGCGCCCTCGCACGACACAAGGATACGGCAGAACACCCGTGCGCCCGGCGCCGAACGCGCAAGCTTTTCGAGCTCGGCCTCGCTGTCGAAGGCGAAGAGCCGCACCCCCGCCGCGTACGCGGCGGCGATGTCGCGCTCCTTCTTGATGGTGTTGCCGAACGACAGCCGATCGGGCGTCGCGCCGTTGCCTAGGCACAGATCGATCTCGGCCGGACTGGCGACGTCGAAGTTCGACCCCTTCCTCGCCAGCATCGCGACGATCTCGGCCGCCGGGTTCGCCTTCACCGCATAATAGACGGTGGCGATCGGCAGATAGCGCCGCAGCGTGTCGTATGCCTTGGCGATGATGTCGAGATCGACGACGAGGCACGGTGTCACGGGCACGTTTTCCGCAAGGAACCGGGCGATTTTCTTGTTCATTTCATGCAGGACCTTCGAACAGCAGCTAAACCGGAACATTCGGAGTCGCGTCGCCCGCCCGTTGAGGCGGTTGCTTCGACGCGAAGCGAATGGAAGAAAACTGCCGGCGCTACGGAAGAAATCCGTATCGCGGCCGATTTCTGGCTAGCTTAAACTGCTCGGATCGGTGACCCGGCTGCCCCGGCCGCGCAGGCGGGTGCCGCGGAGAACCGCATCGGGGCAGGGCTCGATGGCCCAAACAGGGATTGCAACCATATCGACCTCCCTCTCGGGGTCGGCGTTCCCGCCGGACTGCCAAAAAGGACGCGTTACGTCGTTGCATAACCACCAAGGGCCATAGGCACGTGCGAGTGCGTCAACGCGCGGATAGATACGCGCAAATTCCTGGATTGCAAGCAAAAATCCCGGACAATTTTCGCCGCGGCAAAACGCGCCCCTACGGCGCTTCCCTGAGCGGAATTATGCCGAGAAGGCGACCCGTCGGGAGGTCGATTTCCACCAGCTCGGCCGCGCCATCCGCGAGCAGGATTTCGAGGACGATTCGGTCGGAACTGGTGCTCATCCGCTCGATGCTGGCGCCGTGCGGCAGGGTGATCGGCGCGGCGGTAAATGCTGCGGCAGGGGGCGGAGCCGTCGGGCGTCGCGCCAGCTTATTGGCGATCCCGATGGCGAGCCCGGCGATGCCGACGACGAGCAAGGCCGTCATGACTGCGACTAGGATTTTGAGCGCGCGCTGGTTCATGATTCAGTGCGTCCTTCGAGGCCTCGCGGCCCGGGACGCCTCAGGATGAGGTAGGCTGGTGCCAAGCCCCAATCTCCCTCATCTTCAGGAGCGCGACATCGGAGTGCGTCTCGAAGGACGCGATGACACCGCTGCAGCCTCGATAACTATCGACGCGGCGGCGGAAGGCGAGCGGCTCGATCGTGCGCTGCAGCGGGGGCTGCCCGAGCTGTCGCGCTCGCGTCTCAAGCAATTGATCCTGTCCGGCCAGGTCAGCGCCCGAGGATCCGCCGATGACGCGAACGTGATCCGCGATCCGGCGCGCAAGGTGAGGTCGGGCCAAACTTTCGTCGTAATTCTCCCCGAGCCTGAGGTCGCTACGCCGCAAGCCCAGGCGATCCCCTTAGATATCCGCTTCGAGGATGCACATCTCATCGTCGTCGACAAGCCCGCGGGGCTGGTCGTCCACCCCGCGCCGGGTAATCCCGACGGCACGCTGGTCAATGCGCTCATCGCGCATTGCGGCGAGGGGCTGGCCGGCATTGGCGGCGTGCGCCGCCCGGGGATCGTCCACCGCCTCGACAAGGACACTAGCGGCCTTATCGTCGCCGCCAAGACCGAGCTGGCGCATCGCGCGCTGTCCGCCGATTTCGCCGCCCGGCGCATCGCCCGCGCTTATGCGGCAATCGTGTGGGGCGTGCCGCTTCCAGCGGAAGGCGAGATCGCCGGCAATATCGGGCGCAGCATGACCAATCGAAAGAAAATGGCCGTGGTCGGCGCGGCGCGCGGCAAGCCAGCGGTGACGCGATACAAGACCGAGCGGGCGTTCGGCGACGTCGCGGCGTTGATCGAATGCCGCCTGTTGACCGGCCGCACCCATCAGATTCGCGTCCACCTCGCCGAACACGGCCATCCGTTGATCGGCGACCCGGTCTATAGCGGCCGCCATGGCCGCGGCCGAAAGGGAACCGCGACCCAAGCGGCCGCGTATTTTCCGCGCCAGGCGCTGCATGCGCGCCATCTCGGCTTCCGCCATCCGGCGAGCGGGGAATATCTGGCCTTCGACAGCGATCCTCCCGACGACATGAAATCGCTGTTGGCCAGTTTAGAGGGACTTTAAACTGGACGAAGACTGACCATTTTAGTAGGGTATCGGAACGCAGCGCCCAAGGCCGCGTTCTCGAAAGACGGCCGAAAGGGGAAAATCGGTTATGGCAACGACTTCCGTACCTTCGCTCTCCGGCGAGGGCAGCCTGACGCGGTATCTCCAGGAGATCCGCAAATTCCCGATGCTGGAGCCGGAAGAAGAATACATGCTTGCCAAGCGCTGGAAAGAGCGCGAGGACAGCGAGGCCGCGCACCGCCTCGTGACGAGCCATCTGCGTCTTGTCGCCAAGATAGCGATGGGCTATCGCGGATACGGCCTGCCGCTCTCCGAGCTGATCTCGGAGGGCAATGTCGGCATGATGCAGGCGGTCAAGCGCTTCGACCCGGATCGCGGCTTTCGCCTCGCGACATACGCGATGTGGTGGATTCGCGCAGCGATCCAGGAATACATCCTGCATTCGTGGTCGCTGGTGAAGATGGGCACCACGGCGGCGCAGAAGAAGCTGTTCTTCAACCTGCGCAAGCTCAAGGGCCAGCTGCAGGCGGTCGAGGACGGCGACCTGTCGCCTGAGAACTTGAAGAAGATCGCCACCGAGCTCGACGTGCCGGAGGCTGACGTCGTCAGCATGAACCGGCGGCTCGCCAGCCCCGACCATTCGCTGAACGCACCGCTCCGGAGCGACAGCGAGGGCGAGTGGCAGGACTGGCTCGTCGACGAAACCGAAAGCCAGGAGACTACGCTCGGCGACCGTCAGGAACTGGGGCTGCGCCGCGACCTCCTGGAAAAGGCGATGACGCACCTCAACGAGCGCGAGCGCCATATTCTCGGCGAACGTCGCCTCAAGGACAGCCCGACGACGCTCGAAGACCTGTCGCAGCAATACGGCATCTCTCGCGAGCGCGTGCGGCAGATCGAGGTGCGTGCCTTCGAGAAACTGCAAAAGGCGATCAAGGCCGCGGCGCTCGAACGCCGGCTGGTGGCCTAACCCATCGTCATTCCGGGGGCGCTGCGCAGCAGCGAACCCGGACCTAACATGGGCATCTTAGGATAACGCCGCGGCGTTGATGCGAGGCAGTATAAGCCCGTGTTCACGGGTTCCGGGTCTGCCCTCCGGGCATCCCGAAATAACAGGTTAGACCCTTCTTGAACTCACTCCATAGCCTTGCTACCTACACTTCGCAAAATTGCGAAGTAGCCGAGCATGAACACCCTGCACCCCTGTCCCGGCTGCCGCTGCGGCACTGGCGATGAAAGCGCGGCGATCGCTTGCCAGTGCGCGCAAAAGCTCGCGGCGCTGCGCAGCGCCGCCGGCGAGACCCAGCGTCAGCTCGCTACGCGCCTGCGGATGACCGAGTCGATGATCTCGCGCCTCGAGCGCGGCGATCACGTGCCGAGCCTCAAGACGCTCAGCCGCGTCGCTCAGGCCTATGGCCGGAGGCTCGATATCGTGTTCCACGAGGACGAGCACGAGCCTGCGGACGGCACGCACCACACGCATCCGCACGATTACGCCGACCCCGATCAACAGTACGTCCACCCGGCCGGCGAATGACCACGGAAGTCGAGCACCACGGCCACCGCCATTCCGAGGCTGGCGGCGGCACAAAAGACCCTGTCTGCGGGATGAGCGTCGACCCGGCGGCCGCACGGCATCGTGCGGAGCATCGTGGCCGGCCCTATTTCTTCTGCGATGCGCGCTGCAAGGAGCGCTTTGTCGCCGAGCCGGCCAAGTTTCTCGCGCCGCAACCGGCGCTCGGGCCGGCCGGCGCCGGGACGTGGACCTGCCCGATGCATCCGGCGATCGTGCAGGACAAGCCGGGAAGCTGCCCGCTCTGTGGCATGGCGCTGGAACCGGTGCGGCCCGGCGATGGCGATGCCGATGATCCCGAGCTGCGGCGCATGACGCGCCGCTTCTCGCTGGCGGCGGCGCTGAGCCTGCCGCTGCTGGTTATCGGCATGTTCGGAATTGCCTTTCCCGGTGTTGCCGGGGTGCAGCTGGCCCTGGCGACGCCGGTGGTGTTGTGGGGCGGCTGGCCGTTTTTTGTGCGCGGCTGGCGGTCGTTGCGAAACCGCCGGCTCAACATGTTCACGCTGATCGCGCTCGGCACCGGTATTGCCTATCTCGACAGCGTCGCGGCGGCCCTGTTCCCGGAGATATTCCCCGCCGCGTTCCGTACGACGGACGGAAGTGTGCCGCTTTATTTCGAGGCGGCTGCGGTGATCGTGACCCTGGTGCTGTTGGGCCAGGTACTCGAACTGCGCGTCCGTGCGCTGACCGGCGGTGCGATCCGCGCGCTGCTCGACCTCGCGCCGAAAACCGCGCGGCTCGTCAGCGCGGATGGCGGAGAGCAGGACGTGCCGCTCGCCGAGATCGCGGTCGGCGATCTGTTGCGAGTGCGGCCCGGCGAGACGGTGCCGGTCGACGGTATCGTCGTCGAAGGCGAAAGCGCCCTCGACGAATCGATGCTGACCGGCGAGCCCTTGCCAATCGACAAGGCCGTCGGCGACCGGGTCACCGGCGCGACGCTCAACCGAACCGGCAGCTTTGTGATGCGCGCCGAGAAGATCGGCGTCGACACGCTTTTGTCCCGCATCGTCGCGCTGGTCGCGGCGGCGCAGCGCTCGCGCGCGCCGATCCAGCAACTCGCCGATACGGTCGCCGCGCGGTTCGTGCCGGTGGTGCTGGCGGTCGCGACGGTAGCGTTCCTGGCCTGGGCGGTGCTCGGGCCGCCGCCGGCGTTCGGCTACGCGCTGGTTGCGGCGATCTCGGTGCTGCTGATCGCTTGCCCTTGCGCGCTGGGTCTCGCGACGCCGATGTCGATCATGGTCGGCACGGGGCGCGGCGCACGTGAGGGGGTGCTGGTGCGCAATGCCGAAGCAATGCAGCGCCTCGAAAAGATCGATACGCTGGTCGTCGACAAGACCGGCACGCTGACCGAGGGCAAGCCGCGTCTGGTCGCTGTGGTCACGCTGGGCGGCATCGCCGAGGATCACCTGCTGCAGCTCGCCGCGGCGGCAGAGCGCGGCAGCGAGCACCCGCTTGCCGCAGCCATCGCGGCCGGCGCTGAGACGCGTGACCTCGCGCCGCTGCCGGTCGCCGCGTTCCGTGCCGAGCCGGGCAAGGGCGTCGTTGCGACCGTCGCGGCGCGGCGCATCGCGATCGGCAACGAAAAGCTGTTCGTTGCGCTCGATATCGACCCAACGCCGCTCGCCGTCGAGGCCGAGCGCCGTCGACGAGACGGCGAGGGCGTCATGCTGGTGGCGATCGGTGACCGCGCCGAGGGCCTTATCGCCGTGGCCGACCCGGTGAAGCCGAGCGCCGCGACCGCGCTCGCGTCGCTGCGCGACGACGGCATCCGCGTGGTGATGCTGACCGGCGACAGCCGGCGCACCGCGACGTCGGTCGGCCGCCGCCTCGGCATCGAGCAGATCGTCGCCGAAGTGCTGCCCGACGGCAAAGCCGCCGCTATTGCCCGATTGCAGCAGGAGGGCCGTGTCGTGGCGATGGCGGGTGACGGCATCAACGACGCCCCGGCGCTGGCCCAGGCCGAAATCGGCATAGCGATGGGCACCGGCGCCGATGTCGCGATCGAGAGTGCCGCGGTGACGCTGGTCAAAGGCGATTTGATAGGCATCGTTCGGGCCCGCCACCTCGGCGCGGCGACGATGCGCAACATCCGCCAGAACCTGTTCTTCGCGTTCGTCTTCAATGCGCTGGCGGTGCCCGTCGCCGCCGGCGTGCTCTATCCTGTCACCGGGATCGTGTTCAACCCGATGATCGCCAGCGCGGCGATGAGCGCGAGCTCACTGCTGGTGATCGGCAACGCGTTGCGGCTGCGGCGTGTAAATCTTTAGCCGTCCCGAAATGCGCTCGATGCTCTATCTGCTTATCCCTCTCCTGCAGATCATCTGCGTCGTCCATGTCGTGCGCACCGGACGCTCGTTCCTGTGGATTTACGCACTGTTGTTCCTGCCGGGGCTGGGGGTGGCGGCCTATGTGGTCGTCGAGATATTGCCCGGTTGGCTCGGCACGCGCACCGCGCGGAATCTTGGCAGCTCGGCGGTGGGCGCGCTCGATCCCGGCCGCGAGCTGCGCCATCGCCGGCAGGCTTTGGCAGAAACCGACACGGTGGACAACCGCCGCCTGCTCGCTGAGTCGCTCGTCGCCATCGGGCAATGCGACGAGGCGATGGAGCTGTATCGCGGCATCCTCACCGGCATTCACGCCGACGACCCCGGTATGCTACTGGGGATGGCGCGCGCGGCCTATGGGTTGGGGCAATTCGATCTGACGCTGGACACGCTGCGCAAGCTCGGCGAGACCAACCCGCGCTATCAGCCGACCGAGGCGCAATTGTTGCGGGCGATGGCGCTCGAGGGCCTCGGGCGCGACGATGACGCGGCCGCGGATTACGCTCAACTCGTCACCCACGCGTCCGGCGAGGAGGTGCGGTGCCGCTATGCGCTGCTGCTCCAGCGTCACGACGACCGCAACGCCGCAAAGGCGCTCTTCGACGAAATCCTGGCCCGCTCGCGCCGCGCCCCGCGGCACTACCGGCGTCAGGAGGCCGAGTGGATCGACATCGCCCGGCGTGAAGCCCCTCGGTAAGGCGTTTCCGCGTTATTTGGCCGCCAGCGGATCGCGGATCGCCGCTTCCGCCGGTATCGTGCGCAAGTGCAGGTCGCGCTGCGGGAACGGCAGCTCGACCTCGTTCTCCTTGAAGGCCTCCCACACGGCGAGAAACACATCGCCTTTGATATTGGTGACGCCGCGCTCGGGATCCTCGATCCAGAAGCGCAGGATCAGGTTCACCGCGCTGTCGCCAAAGCCGGTGATGTGGCACACCGGCGCCGGCTCCTGCATCACCCGCGCGGTCTGCTTCGCCGCCTCGATCGCCAGCGCGCGCACGTGGCGCAGATCGCTGGCATAGGCGACGCCGAACTCAGCATCGACCCGCACCAGCGGGCTCGAATACGACCAGTTGATCACTTGGTTGGTGATCAGGTTCTCGTTGGGGATCAGATATTCCTTGCCATCACGACCGCGCACCGCGGCGTAGCGCGCGCCGAGCGAGACGACATAGCCGAAGGTCTTGCCGATTTCGATCACGTCGCCCGGCTTTATCGAACGCTCGACCAAAAGGATGATGCCGCTCACGAAGTTCGACACGATCTTTTGCAGGCCAAAGCCGACGCCAACGCCGATCGCGCCGCTGAACACGGTGAACGCGGTCAGGTCGATCCCGACCGTGTTGAGCCCGACCAGCAGCGCGATGCAGATCAGGGTGATCCGTATCAGGTTGCCGATCAGTAATTGAACCGACCGGCTCAACCCGCCGACATATTGCAGACGAATGCTGATCAGCCGCGACAGCGCCGTCGCACCCCACAGCAACAGCGCCACGACGACCGCCGCCTTGGCGACAAGCAGCACCGACAGCCGCAGCGCCCCAATGGTGATCGCCATGCTGTCGAGCGCGCTTTCGGTCGGCGCCATGAGGCCAAGCAGGTCGAGCGCGACGATGATCCAGGCGATCGTCGCGATAAACCGCGCGACGAGCGCGTTTTGCAGCAGCGCGGTCGACACGCGCAGCACCAGCCACAGCGCCGTGAGGTCGGCGGCGATTTCCACCACTCGCCAGCCGCCGTCCCAGCTCGCCCCAACCCGAGCGGCGATCGCGAGCAGCAGCCACGCGTAGAACAGCGGCACTTGCGCGTCGAGGACAGCGGCGAGCCGCGATGAAGGGAAGCGCCGCTGGTAGAGCTCCACGAGCTGCGCGGTCCACGAGCGCGTCACCGCACGCAGCCCCCAGGCCACGAGCACCATCGCCACAATCACCGCAAGCTGGATCCCCAATGACTCCAGAACCTGCCGAGTCCCGGCGAACGCGGCCATACGGCGCGCCCAGTCGGCGATCAGATCAAAGGTGGGGAACCCGTCGAACAAACTGGCCCTTTGGCGCGCAGTGCGCGCCGATTTCGTATCCGATGTGTTGGGAAACGCGCAAAGTGCGCCGGATGTTCACCGAGGGCGGCGGAGTGACCTCGTCCGGAGATTCTCAGGTCAAGCCTCGGGACAGGATAGTCGCGACTCGTCGCGACTATCCCACCTTCATCTCGCCGAGATAGGCCTCGCGGATCATCGGGTTTGCGCGCAATTCGCCTGCGGGGCCGGAAAGCACGACCTGGCCGGTCTGCAGCACATAGGCCCGGTGGGCGATCTGCAGCGCCATGTTGGCGTTCTGCTCGACCATGAAGATCGTCGTGCCTTGTTTGTTGATCGTCTGGATGATGTCGAAGACCTGCTCGACAAAGACCGGCGACAGGCCCATCGACGGTTCGTCCATGCACAAAAGCTTGGGGCGCGCCATTAGCGCGCGGCCGATCGCCACCATTTGCTGCTCGCCGCCGGACAGCGTGCCCGCGAGTTGTTTGAGGCGTTCCTCGACGCGCGGGAAAAGCGCAAAAACGCGCTGCAAATCCTCCTCGAACTCGGCGCTGCGCGGCCGCGTATAAGCGCCCATTTCGAGGTTCTCGTAGACCGTCATGCGGGGGAACAGGCGGCGCGCCTCGAGCACCGGCGCGATGCCGCGCCGCACCCGCTCGGCGACGCTGACCTCCTTCAGCGATCGGCCCTCATAGACCACATCGCCTCGCGTCGGCACGACGACGCCCATGATCGCCTTCATCGTCGTCGACTTACCCGAGGCGTTGCCGCCAAGCAGGCACACGATCTCGCCGGCGTCGATCCGGTAATCGACATCCTTCAGCACATGGAGGTCGCCGTAATAGGTGTTGACCGCCTGGAACGATAGGAGTTCAGGCAATAGCGGCGCTCCGGCCGAGATAGGCGCGGATCACTTCCTCGTCGCGCCGCACGACATCGGGTGTGCCTTCGGCGATCTTTTCGCCGTGGTCGAGCACGACGACATTGTCGGCAAGGCTCACCACGACATCGAGCTTGTGCTCGATGAGCACGATCGCCAACCCGTGCTCGTGCAGCGATTTGATCTGCTGGGCCAGCTCCAGCGTCTCGGCCGGGTTCATGCCCGCAGTGGGCTCGTCGAGCAGCAAGAGCTTTGGGCTTGAGGCGAGCGCGCGGGCGATCTCGACGCGGCGGCGATTGGCGTAGCTGAGGCTCGACACGACGTGATCGGCGCGCGGGATCAGCCGGTTGCCGAACAGCGACAGGATCTCGAGGCAATGCTCGCGCGCTTCCTTTTCCTCGCGCCGCGTGCCGGGCAGGCTTATCAACGCGCCGATGGGCCCGGTATGCAAGCGCGCATGCATGCCGATCATCACGTTTTCAAGCACGGTCAGGTTGGGGAAGAGGCGGATGTTCTGAAAGGTGCGGGCCATGCCGCGCCCGAGCACGGCGTGCGGCGGCAACCCTTTGATCGGGTAACCGGCGAAATGGACGGTGCCCGAATCGGCGGCGACTAGACCGGTAACGGTGTTGAACAGGGTCGATTTGCCCGAGCCGTTGGGCCCGATCACCGCGACCACCGAATGCGCCGGCACGCTGAGCCCGACCGAACGCAGCGCCACGAGGCCGCCGAACCGCACCGTCAAATCCTTGATGTCGAGCAGCGGATAGGGGCCGCGATAGGTCGCGTCGCCCAGGACGCGCAGCCGCTCAACCGGCGGCGGCGCGGCGAGTTCGACCTGCGCCGTCTGCTCGGTGAGGCTCAGCGCTTGAACCCGCCTCGTCGCCGGGATCAACCCCTCGCGGCGGTAGAGCATCATAAAGACGAGGATGAGCCCGAAGATCAGCTCGATCGACGAAACGAGCTCGACATGCTGCAGCCACTCGACATGGATCAGCCGGCCGAGCGCGTGCAGCCATTGCGACAGATCTTCGAGGAACCACGATTGCAGGATCTGCAGGATCAGCGCGCCGAGCACCACGCCCCACACGCTGCCCAGCCCGCCGAAGACGATCATCACCAGGATCATGACCGACACTGGGAACATGAACATTTCCGGCGTCGCGGTCTGCAATTTCGCGACGTAGAACGTGCCAGTCGCACCGGCAAAGGCGGCGCCGATGGCAAAGGCCAAGAGCTTATAGGTGACGCGGTTGATGCCCATCGCCGCGGCGGCGATCTCATCCTCGCGGATCGCCATCCAGGCGCGGCCGACCCGGGAGTATTTGAGCCGCGTGCTGGTGAAGATCAGCACCCCCACCATCGCCACGCCGACATAGTAGTAGGGCGTCGCGGCGATCCCGAAACTGTGACCGAAAAATTGCGGCGCGGCGACGCCGTTGAGGCCCATGGCGCCGTTTGTCACCGACGGCCAGTTGCGCACGACGATCGGCACGATCTCGCCGAAGCCGAGCGTCACAATCGCCAGATAGTCGCCTTTGAGCCGCAGGGTCGGCGCGCCGAACAGCACGCCAAAAAATGCCGCAAACGCCGCCGAGACCGGCAGCATCAGCCAGAACGAGACAGTGAAATGCACGAGGTCGCCGCTATCCTCGTGAACGCGTGCGACCAGATGCAGCCATTGGAACGGCTCCCAAAAGCCGCTCCAGGCCGGCATGAACTGCGCCGACGCGAAGAAGCCGTAGGTATAGGCGCCGACCGCGAAAAATGCGGCGTAACCGAGGTCGAGCAACCCGGCAAAGCCCACGACGATATTGAGCCCCAGCGCCAGCGAGGCGAAGGCCAGCGCATTGGCGGCGGAGTCGATATCGGCGTCGTTGCGGTCGATCAGCAGTGGGAAGACCAGCGCGACGGCGAAGACCAGCGCGGTTGCAACGGGCGGGCGCAGATGCAACGGGATCAGCTGGACCGGCGAGGCGCGACGCAAAAACCCGAATGCCTCTCCACCGATCGAGCCCTGGCGTATGGTGGCGGTATCGCGCTTTACCATTGCTGCGGTGGACGCTCAGGATTTGGTCGGGTTGGCGCGGCCCATCAGGCCGGATGGCGCAAAGACGAGCACCAGCACGAGAACCGAGAAGATGATGACATCGGTCCAGCGCACCGCAATCAGTTGCCCGCCGAGCGCCTCGATCAGCCCGATGATGATGCCGCCGACCATCGCCCCGGTGACGCTGCCGATGCCACCGAGCACCGCCGCCGTGAACGCCCTGAGCCCGGCGGTGTAGCCGATGATGAAGCTCGTGTAATTGTAGTAGAGGCCGAAGATCAGCGCCGCCGCCCCGGCCAAGGCGGAGCCGAGAAAGAAGGCCATCACCACCACCCGGTCGACATCGACCCCCATCATGCGCGCCGCCTCGGCGTCCTGCGCCGTCGCGCGCATCGCCTTGCCCAGCCGCGTCTTGTTGACGAACAGATGAAGCCCCGCCATCAGCACCAGCGAGATGCCCCAAATCAGCAACTCGCGCAGTTCGAGCACCGCGCCGCCGATCGGCCAGGAAATGCGGGGCATCGGGTTGGGGAAATTGAACGAGCCGGCGCCCTCGGTCAGCAGGATGATGTTGAACAGGATGTAAGAGACGCCGATCGTCGTGATCATCCCGACCGTACCGGGGATGCCGCGCAGCGGACGCAGCGCTAGGCGCTCGATCACGACGCCAATAACCCCCGCGAGAAACATCGTGACGACAAACGCAAAAATCATCACGCCGGCCAGGGTGAAGCCGGTCAGGATGTGGCTTTGCCCGGACAGGCCGCACAGCTCCAGCGTCATCATGCCAATGAACGAGCTGATCATGAACACGTTGAAATGCGCGATGTTGATGAGCTCGAGGATGCCGTATACGAGCGTGAAGCCAAGCGCCAGGAGCGCATACATCGCTCCCAGGCTCAGCCCGTTGATCAACTGCTGCAGGTAGACCGCTTCCCAGCCCATCAATCGCGTCCCGGCATGCGCCTTATACCGTCCTCTCCGCCGCTAGCAAGGAGGAGGCCAGGCAAGCCAGACACTGCTCGAACCGGATCAAGCGGTCGCCGGCGCCACCCCGACATATTTGTATTGATGGAGCACGTCGTCGTCCGGGAATTTCGGGTCGTGGGTGATCTGAAAGACGCTGACGACGCGGCTGGTGATGTCGCCGTTCTTGTCGAAACTCACCGCGCCTTGCAGCGTTTTGGCCTGCAACTCCTGGATCGCGTCGCGTATTGCATTGCGCTCGACCGGCTTGCCCGACTTGGCGACGCGTTCGATCGCGTCGATGACGACGAGGGCGGCATCATAGGCGGTGATCGAGTAGTTCTCGGGCTGCTCGCCGTATTTGGCGGCGAAAGCCTTGACGAACGGCTCGGCATCCGGGTTCGCCAGCAGGTCGGGTGCTGCGATCGTCGCATAGAGGCCCTCGGACGCCGGGAAGCCGGCGCCCTTGAGGATTTCCGAGCCGTAGACGCCGTCGCCGCCCGCGCGGATGATCTTCGGCATGATGTCGTAGGATTGCTTCACCACCTTGACGCCGGCTTGGGCGACGCCGCCGTAATAGAGCGCGTCGGGGTTCAGCGATTTGACCTTGGTCAGAATGGTCGTGTAGTCGGCTTCCTTGGGGTCGAGCTGATCGTGCCCCATGACGTTGACGCCGCGCTTTTTCGCCTGCGCCTCATAAGCGTTGGCGAGGCCGACGCCGTAGGCGCCGCTGTCGTCGAGGATGTACACCGATTTGATCTTCAACGTGTCGGCCATGTAATTGGCCATGTTGGGGCCCTGGAAGGCGTCGGTGGTGACAGTGCGGAAATAGATCGCCTTTCCGGCCGGCATATAGGTGCTGGCGAATTTAGGGTCGGTGATGTCGGGATTGGTCGAGCTGGGCGTGATCGTCGCCAAATTGCCCTGGCTGAGGATCGGCGCCATCGCCTTGCCGCTGCCGCTCATCTGCGGACCGATCGCGGCCACGAAGCTGTCGTCGGCGACCATCTTGCGAGCATTGGTGGCGGCCTGCGCCGGGTCGTACTGCCCGGCCGTCGCCGAGCCATCGTCGAACTGTATTACCTTGATCATGTAGCCGCCGGCGCCACCCTTGGCGTTGGCGTCGTCGAACGCCAGCATCGCGCCTTCCTTGATGAGCTGCGCATCGTGCGCGTCGGCGCCGGTGAACGGCAGGTTGATGCCGACGGTCACGGTCTTGTCGGCGGCGAAGGCGCGCATGGCGTAGGACCCCGCGAGCCCGGCGACCGGCAGCTGAACAAGCAAAGTGCGACGCGACAACATGATGAAATCTCCCCCGTTCACTGGTGCTCCGCGGAAACGGCTGGCAAGTTTTGCGCCACCGGCGCAGCAACGGCAAGAGCGATGAATCCGGCCAAACCGATTGGTTGGCGAACCGCCTCAGCCCGGCGGCTTCATCGCCACGTCAAGCATGACGTTGGGCAATATCTCGCGGATCACGCCGCGCAGCGTCGCCTCGTCCGAGGCGGTCGCCGCCGCCAGCAACCGGCGCGAACCGCGGCGTAGGATGCGCGCCGTGGCCTTGCCGTCGCGGTCGGGGCGGATCGTCGCGAAGGCGTCGGCCGGCTCGATCCGGCGCAGCACGCGCTTCAGCGCCGCGACGCCCTCTTTGGTCTCGACATTATGCGCCGCGGCCTCGGCCGTTTCCGGCTCGGCCTCCTCCTCGAGCGGCGCATCGATCGCCTCAACCGGACGGTGCCGCGCGAGCGATTGGTAAATCACCCGCCCGCCTTCCGTATCGATGCGCGATTGCAGTTCCCAGCTCTCGCCGCGCGCCGACAATTCGCTGATCAGCGCGAACATATCGTCGCAATCGGTTTCATGCGTGCAAGTAAGAAAGGCGAGCCGCCCGTCATGCTCGATGACGCGGTCGTCGTCTTCGAGAAAACCCAACTCGTTGAGCGCCATGTCGAGCGCGCGGCGCGACGCGACCAGCAGCACCGTGACGTGCAGCCGCCGTGTATTTTCGGGCGCGTCGCCCTCACTGTCTTTTTCGGCCATCGGCTGCTCCTCGACCGCCCGTTTTACACGACTTGGCTCTCGCCGAGCCGGCTGATCCGCACATCGCGATGGATGCTGACATTCATCAAGAGGCCAAATCCCAGCATCACCGTGACCATTGCGCTGCCGCCATAGGAAATCAGCGGCAGCGGCACGCCGACGACCGGAATCAGGCCGATCACCATCGCCGTATTGATAAACACGTAAAGGAAAAAATTAGTCACGAGTCCTAGCCCGAGAATCCGCCCGAACTGATTGCGACTGCGCAAAGCGATGGTGAACCCGTAGGCGATGACCAGCGCGTACAGCGCGAGCAGCACCAGCCCGCCGATCAGACCAAATTCTTCGGCGATCATGGTGAAGATGAAATCGGTCTGGCGCTCGGGCAGAAAGGCGAGGTGTGTCTGGGTGCCGAGCATGAACCCCTTGCCGAAGATCCCGCCGGAGCCGAGCGCGATCTTCGACTGCAGGATGTGGTAGCCCGCCCCGAGCGGGTCTGAATCGGGCGACAGGAACGTGGTGAGCCGCGCCCTCTGGTAGTCGCGCAGCATCGACCAGACGAGCGGCGCGGCGCCCGCGGCGGCGGCGGCGGCCGCGCCGAACAGCCATAATCGGACTCCGGCGAGGTAAAACACGATAGCGCCGCTCGCGAGCAGCATCATCGCCGTTCCGAGATCGGGCTGCTTCAGCACCAGCGCGACTGGCACCATGATCATGCCGACCGGCGCCAGCAGATGTGTGACCCGCCCGGCGCTCTCTGCCGGAAGGGTATGGAAATACCGGGCGAGCGCGATGATCAGCGCGATCTTCATGACCTCCGAAGGCTGCAACTGGATGAAGCCGAGATCGATCCAGCGCTGTGCGCCCATGCCGACAAAGCCACGCACGTCGACTGCCACCACCAGCGCCAGCGCGAGCCCGTAGATCCAATAGGCGATGCGGTACCAGTAGCGGATGTCGATCAACGCCGCCGCGAGCATCGGAATAAAGGCAACCACGAAGCGCGCCATCTGTTTCGACGCCCAGGGCTGCCAATTGCCGTTGGCCGCCGAGTAGAGCATCGCGAAGCCGATCGCGGACAGCGCGCAAAGCAGCAGGATCAAGCCCCAGCTGATGCCGCGCAGCCGGTCGGAAAAGGTCAGCTCGCGATGGCCGATGTGGGGGGAGAAGCTGGCCATGCGCCTATCCGGGAGGCGTGCGCGCGTTATTCTCCGGCAGCGGCGGCGCTGCCGGCGGGGCGACCTGCGCGATCGAATCCGGCTGGGGCACGTGCCGCGCCGGGTCGCGCTTTTGCACCTCGAGCAGAACGTCGCGAACGATCGGCGCCGCGACTTCCGAGCCGCCGCCGCCCTCGACGCCGCCATGCTCGACAACGACCGCACAGACGTAGCGCGGCGCGCCGACCGGCGCGAAGCCGACAAAGAGCGCGTGATCACGATCCTTCCACGGAACGTCGGACTCCTTGGTCAATCCGTGATCGCGCTCATACTGGGTGATGTGGCGCACTTGCGACGTGCCCGATTTGCCACCCATCGCAAAGGCAGGGTCGGTGATCCGCGCCGAATAGGCGGTGCCGCCCTGCTCGTTGACGACTGCGGTCATGCCTTCGAGCACCACCGCCAACGCATGAGGGCTCAGGCCCATCATCGCGAAATCCGGCGGCCGGCGATCGCCGCCGGGCGGTAGCTGCGCGCTGCGCATCAGATGCGGCACGATCTTGCGCGAGGTCACGAGGCGTGCGGCCATCGTCGCGACCTGCAGCGGGGTCGCCAGCACCGAGCCTTGGCCGATGCCGGTGTTGAGCGTCTCGCCCGGCTGCCACGCGACGCCGGTCGTCGCCAGTTTCCAATCGCGGTCGGGGATGAGTCCGGCGCGCTCGCCGTTGACGTCGAGCCCGAGCTGGTCGCCGAACCCGAAACGGCGCGCCATCGAGGCGATGTGGTCGATGCCGGTGCGGCGCGCCGTCTCGTAGAAGAAGACGTCGCAAGACATTTTGATCGCGTCGCGCAGGCGCAGCGTGCCGTGCCCGCCGTGCCGCCAGCAGTGGAAGGTCGCGTCCCCCAGTTCGAGATAGCCGGGGCAGGTGATCTGGGTGTCCGGCGTGATCGCGCCGCTTTCGAGCGCCGCCAAGGCCACCACCGGCTTGAAGGTCGAACCCGGCGGGTACAGCCCACCGATAGCCTTGTTGGACAGCGGATTGCGCGGATCGGTCGAAAGCTGCTGCCACTCCGCCGGGGTGAGGCCGGTGGAGAACAGCATCGGGTCGTAACTCGGGCTCGATACCAGCGCCAGCACGTCGCCGGTCACCGCGTCGAGCAGCACGCAGGAAACGCTCTGCTCGCTGCTGACGCGCTTCATCGCGAAATCCTGCATCGCGGCGTCGATCGCGATGACGACATCCTGCCCAGGTTGCCCGTCGTTGCGCGCGATCTCGCGCACCACGCGGCCATAGGCGTTGACCTCGACTTGGCTGGTGCCGGCGGTGCCGCGCAGTTTCAGGTCTTCCGCCTTCTCCACTCCGGCCTTACCGATGCGGAAATCGGGCAGTTCGAGCAACGGGTCGCCGTTGAGATCCTTTTCCGAGACCGCCGCGACATAACCGATGACATGCGCCGCCGTCTGAGCGAACGGGTAGAAACGTAACAGGCCCTGCTCGATCGAGACCCCCGGCAGCTCGGGGATCGCCACCTCGATGCGCGCCATCTCGTCCCAGTCGAGGTTGGAGCGGACGACGACCGGAATGAAAGTATGCTGCCGCTTGGCGTCGCGCAGCGCCTTGCGGCGGTCGGCGTCGCTAACGTCGATCAGCGTACCGATCGCATTGATCGTCGCTTCGATGTCGGCGGTCTGCTCCGGCACAACGACGACGCGATAGTTCTGCCGGTTGTCGGCCAGCTCGATGCCAAAGCGGTCAAGGATCTTGCCGCGCGGCGGGACGACCAGCCGCAGATTGATGCGGTTCTCATCGGCCATAACCCGGTAGCGGTCCCGTTCGAGGACCTGCAGCTGATAGAGGCGCCCGACCAGCGCGCTGGTCAGCAGCACTTGGGTGCCGCCAAGGATGACCGCCCGGCGGGTCAGCAATTTTTGCTGCTGCGTGTCGCGTGGCATCGCCGCTCCGGCTAAGCCTGACCGGTCAGCCGGCGCCCATGACGGCGCGTTGCGCCCGTCCCAGCATGAAGGAGGCGAGTGGGAACACCGCGATGGTCAGTGCGGCCCGGATCACCGCGTTGCGGAAGTCGAACAGGCTCAGGTCGAGTACGCAATGAAGCCCCCACAGCCCAAGCATCGCAGCCGCAGCCAACAAGGTAAAGCCGGTCCACACGAAGGGGAAGTTGCGGTTGATGAAATAGCGGCGGTGATTCAGCACCGCGACGCGCGTCAGCAGCAATAACAGCGCATTGACCCCGATCGGCGACCCAGCAAGCAGGTCCTCGGCGAGGCCGATGCCGAACAGCGCCGCGGGCGGCAACAGATCGGGGCGATAGATTGTCCAATGATAGGCCGCCATCAACGTAAAGACCGGGGTGAGCGCAGCATAGCCCGGGATCGGCACCGGCAGCACCGAGATCACCGCGGCTAGAAGCGTCGTCGCCGCCGGCAATAGTCGTGCCGCGCCGCTATTGACGCGCGGCAGCGCCGGTATGGTGAAAACCTTGAGCGCCATCGCCGCTTAGCGGGAAACCCCTTCGACTTCGTTCTTGGGCCGCCGGTTCGGCCGCCCCAACATCGGCAGCGGCTGGGGCAGAGAATTCGCCAGCCCGTAGTCGACGATCATCACATAGCCGAGTTGGGACAATTCGACATAAGGTTCGATCCGCGGCCCGCCAGGGTCGACGGCCGACACCTCGCCGATCGGCAGGCCCGGCGGAAACACCCCGCCTTCGCCCGAAGTCACCACCCTGTCGCCGACCTTCACCGCATCCTGCGACGGCACGTAAAGGAGGCGCGGCCGCTCGGAATTGTCGCCCGCCAGCACCGCCGGGACGTGCGTCGCTTCGATCGTCACCGGGATGCGCGAGTTGAGGTCGGTGATCAGCAGCACCCGCGAAGCACGGTCGCCGACTTCGGTGAGCCGGCCGACGAGGCCTTCGCCGGTGATCGCGGCTTGGCCGCGCCCGACATGATCTTCGCTGCCGGCATTGATGAGGATCATGCGCACGAAAGCGCCGCCGGAATTGGCAATGACCCGCGCCGTCACGTACGAGACGGAGGTTTTCGGCACGGCCTTCAGCAGGCTGCGCAGCTGCCGGTTCTCGGCGTCGAGATTGAGCGCGGCTTGTTGCCAGTGCAGCAGCTTCTCGTTTTCGCCCTCGAGCCGGACGTTTTCCTGATAGGTGGTGACGGCCAT
Source organism: uncultured Alphaproteobacteria bacterium (assembly GCA_963712835.1). GTDB lineage: Bacteria > Pseudomonadota > Alphaproteobacteria > ATCC43930 > CGMCC-115725 > DATARH01. The sequence goes on from CAVQJJ010000014.1 coordinate 140,595, forward strand.
TTTGACCCGGCCGACAGCGTTGCCAACGGCGTTGATCGGCTGCGCCATGGCGTTGAGCACCGGAGCGACGGTGTCAGTCACCGAGGTGCGCAGCGAGTTCGAAAAGCAGCTGGTCGGCCTTCCCGAGCACAATGACCCCGCCGGAGACCAACACCAGGATCGGCAGCGTTGTCCGCTGAATCGCTGCTCGCACTTGTGGAGAGAGGCGGATCATCCTTTCCCCTTTAGTAAGCCGCCACTGGATCTGTCATGCCGCCGCGCGCCTTTCGAGGCAACACCGCCGCGTACGTCCGCATGGCTCCCCCGTTCGTCTCGCTTGCGGATGTCCCCGGATAAAAGACCGTCACCACATGTTGATCAACAGATTTTTTAACGTCTTCATCTCTTCGAGTGCACGCCCCGTGCCGAGAGCGACGCAGGTCAGCGGATCGTCGGCGATCGAAACCGGCAGGCCCGTCGCGTGCCTCAACACGAAATCGAGATTGCCGAGCAGCGCGCCGCCGCCGGTCAACACGATACCTTTGTCGACGATATCGGCGGCCAGCTCAGGCGCGGTGTGTTCGAGCGCGACCTTGACTGCCTCGACGATCGAGCCGACCGGCTCGGCGAGACTTTCCGAGATCTGCCGCTCGCTGATGACGATCTCCTTGGGCACACCGTTCATCAAGTCGCGCCCCTTGATCTCCATGACCCGCCCGTCGCCGTCTTCGGGCATGCAGGCCGAGCCGATATCCTTTTTGATGCGCTCAGCGCTCGATTCCCCGACGAGGAGATTATGGTTGCGGCGGATATAGGCGATGATCGCCTCATCCATCTTGTCGCCGCCGATGCGCACCGAGCGCGAATAGACGATACCGCCGAGCGACAGCACTGCCACCTCGGTCGTGCCGCCGCCAATGTCGACGACCATCGAGCCGGTCGGCTCGGTTACGGGCAATCCAGCGCCAATCGCGGCCGCCATCGGCTCCTCGATCAGGAATACACGCCTGGCGCCGGCGCTTTCGGCTGATTCTTGAATGGCGCGGCGTTCGACGGCGGTTGATCCCGAAGGCACGCAAATAATGATCTGCGGGCTGGCGAAGCTGCGACGGTTATGCACCTTGCGGATGAAATGTTTGATCATTTCTTCCGCGACTTCGAAATCGGCGATCACGCCGTCGCGCAGGGGACGGATCGCCTGGATGTTGCCGGGCGTGCGGCCCAACATCTGCTTCGCCTCCTCGCCCACCGCCAGTACCTGCTTGCGGCCCTTGACCTGGGCGATAGCGACGACCGACGGCTCGTTGAGGACGATGCCGCGGCCTTTCACATAGACAAGCGTGTTCGCCGTGCCGAGGTCGATCGCCATGTCCGCCGACAGCAAGCCGAACATTTTTCCAAGCATCGTAACTGCGAACCTATAGTTGCTATCAACTCGGCGATCTTAACCAACCGGGCGTGAGCCCAGGAAAATCACTTGCCGATCAATGACATTATTATCTGCCCCGGGCAACAATCATTACGATTGTTACCGACGATGTCATGAGCCGGCAAATCACCCCTGTCCTGGGGCCGATCCTTGCCCAATCGGCGAGCGTCATTCAAGCCGTCTTGTCCGCATCGCCGGTCGGCGTGCTTGAAAACCGCAAGGCTAGAGCCAATCGTTGCGCCATGCGGCAGAGTGGCATCATCAAGCGCTCGGTGCGGATCGCTGGCCATGCGACCAGCATCTCACTCGAGTCGGCCTTCTGGCACGGCCTCTGCGATATCGCGGCCGCGCGAGGGCTGCCAGTCAGTGTACTGGTCGCGAAAATCGACGCGGAGCGCGACGGCAATCTGTCGAGCGCGATCCGCCTTTTCGTGCTCGAACGCGCGCGCGACGGCGAGTGGCCAGCGGCGCGCTGACTTGGGCGGCGCTCGATGCTAAACTCGCGGCAGATGCCGGAGGATCGCGTGGCGACGGTCGTCAATCTCAACAAGTTCCGCAAGAGCAGGAAACGCGACGAGAACCGCCAGCGCGCGGCCGAGAACCTTGCGCTTCATGGCCGGAGCAAGAAACAGCGCGGCGCCGAGACAGCCGAGCGCCGCCGCGCGGAACACGAGGTTGACGGCAAGAAATTGGACTAGAGGGCCGCCAGTATCGCTTCGTACGCGGCCTGGGTCGCCGCGTCGAAGCACACGAAGATAACATTTTCCGGCAGAGTCTCCGCCGCGAGATGTTCGGCCACCGTCGCCACCGCGATCGCCGCCGCCGGCTCACGCGGGAAGCCGTAGATACCGGTCGAGATCGCCGGGAAGGCGATCGTCGTCAGCGCGTGCTGGCGCGCGATCGAGAGGCAGGCGCGGTAGCAGGAGGCCAGCGTCTCGCGTTCGCCTGCTTGGCCGCCGTGCCAGACCGGGCCGACCGTGTGAATGACATGACGCGCCGGCAGGCGATAGCCGCCGGTCAGCTTTGCCGCGCCGGGCGCGCAGCCGCCGAGCGTGCGACATTCGGCGAGCAGCTCCGGCCCGGCGGCGCGATGGACCGCGCCGTCGACCCCGCCGCCGCCGAGCAGGGTCGAATTGGCGGCGTTGACGATCGCATCGACCGCGAGGCGCGTGATGTCGCCGGTGTCCAGCCGAATGCGCGGATGGCGCGTCGCGATCGCGGGCATGAGCTCATCCTAGCAGCAAAAAGCGGGAACCGGGTGGTCCGGTTCCCGCTCGTTGCGCTTGGCCGGCCATTGCGGCCGGCCCCCGGTCTTCTATGCAGATTGTCGCCGCTACGCCACCCGCTCACGCCGGCGATCTTCGATCGCCGGCGGATGGAAGATAGTGCGGACCGAGGCTTCCGCCGGCGCACGCCGCGGTGTCGGGCGCGCCATCACAACTTCCGCCTGACGGTCGGGGACGATGCCCATCAGTCGGCGCAACGCCTCGCGGCCGCGCGAAAGACGCGAGCGGACGGTGCCGACCGGAACGCCGATTACCTCGGCGACCGCCTCGTAGCGCATGCCTTCGAGGCCGACAAGCAGGATCACCGTGCGCTGTTCCTCAGGGAGCCGGGCAAGCGCCCGGTCGAGGTCGCGCAACTCGATGCGCTTCCCCTGGTCCGCCGCTTTGGTCAGCGAGGGTTCGGTTTCGCTGATCGACACCGCGGCGCCTTCGCGCACGGCGCGACGAACCTGATTGACATATTGGTTATGCAGGATGGTAAAGAGCCAAGCGCGGAGGTCGGTTCCTTCCTTCCACAGATGGAGCTTGGCAAGGCCGCGCACCAGACAATCCTGGACGAGGTCGTCGGCTGCCACGATGTCGCGAGTAAGCGCGCGAGCGTACCGACGCAAACGCGGTATTTCGGCTTCAATCCGTTCTCGGAGGTCCGCCATCCGGCTTCTCCTGTTTTGGCGATCGGAAATTGCCCGATCTGGAACGAGCGAAATCTAGCGATGGCCGGCAACCCGATGATGACAAGCACGCTTCTTTTTGTAAGTAATTGTAACCGAATGTATCGTCGCTTCGGTTGCGGTATGATCAGGTGTGTTTGCGTGATCGGGTTGCGCGTCGATGAGTGAAAGCGGCCATATTCTCGTGGTCGACGACCAGCAGGAGATTTGCGATCTCGTTCGCGAATATTTGTCGGACGAGGGCTTTCGCGTGTCGACGGCGAATGACGGCGCCGGGATGCGCGAGGCCATGGCGCGGGACGCGGTCGATCTGGTGATTCTTGACTTGGTGCTGCGCGGCGAGGACGGGCTGCAGCTGGCGCGCGAGCTGCGCGGCCAATCGGAGATCGGCATCATCATGCTGACCGGCCGGGGCGAGACGGTCGACCGTATCATCGGCCTTGAAATGGGCGCCGACGATTATCTGTCGAAGCCGTTCCATCTGCGCGAGCTCTTGGCGCGCGTGCGCAGCGTGCTGCGCCGCGGCTCCTCGCGCGGCGGCGATAACAGGTCCGCCGCGCCGCGGGCCCACGTCAAGTTCGCCGACTGGACGCTCGATCTGGCGAGCCGCGAGCTGATGTCACCGTCAGGCGAAGACGTGCGCCTCACGACCGGCGAGTTCGAGCTGCTCGCCGCCTTCGTCAACCACGCCAACCAGGTGCTGTCACGCGACCGTTTGTTGGATCTTTCGCGGCACCGCGAGGCGGGGCCGTTCGACCGCACGATTGACGTTCAGGTCGGCCGGTTGCGCCGCAAGCTCGAGGACGACCCCAAAAATCCGACCCTCATCAAGACGGTGCGAGGCGGCGGCTACATCTTCACGCCGCCGGTCGAGAGCGAATAGTCCTCACACGGTCAGGTACGTTCGCACCTCGGCCTCATTCATCTCGCTGCCGCGGCCGGCGAGCACGACCTCGCCGCGCTCGATGACGACATAGGCCGAGGCGAGATCACGCGCGAATTCGAAATACTGCTCGACCAACAGGATCGCCATGTCGCCGCGCGCGACCAGGCTTTCGATGACGCGGCCGATATCCTTGATGATCGACGGCTGGATGCCCTCGGTCGGCTCATCGAGGATCAAGAGGCGCGGCTTCATGATGAGCGCGCGGGCGATCGCCAGCTGCTGCTGCTGCCCGCCAGACAGATCGCCGCCTTGCCGGCCCAGCATGTCCTTCAGCACCGGGAACAGCGTGTAGATCTCATCGGGAATGCGGCGCTCGCTGCGTGGCAGGGTGGCGAACCCGGTTTCAAGGTTCTCGCGCACCGTGAGGCGCGGGAAAATCTCGCGGCCCTGCGGCACCAGTGCGAGCCCGGCGCGAGCCCGGTCATAGGGCGCGAGCCCGGTGATGTCCTTGCCTTCCCAGCGGATCTGCCCGGCGCGGATCGGCTGCAGCCCGAAGATCGCACGCAACAGGCTGGTCTTGCCGACGCCGTTGCGGCCGAGGATGCAGGTCGCCTCGCCCTTTTCCGCGCTCAGCGACACGCGGCGCAGCGCCTGGCTTGCGCCATAGTAAAGATCGATTCCCTCGACCTGGAGCATCGCCTAACGCCCGAGATACACTTCGATGACGCGGGGGTCGTCCTGGATCGCGTCGATCGAGCCTTCGGCCAGCACCGAGCCTTCGTGCAGCACCGTGACCTTGACGTCGAGCGCGCGGACAAAGGCCATGTCGTGCTCGACGACGACGACACTGCGGGTCTTGTTGATCTCGCGCAGCAGGTCGGCTGTCTCCTCGGTCTCGGCGTCGCTCATCCCGGCCACCGGCTCGTCGACCAGCAAGAGACGCGGCTCCTGAGCGAGCAGCATGCCGATCTCCAGCCATTGTTTCTGGCCGTGCGACAGGTCGGCGGCCGGGCGGTCGCGGTCATCGACCAGGCGGATCGTCGCCAGCAGTTCGCCGAGCCGCTCGCGCTCGGCCGGCGTCTCCTTGGCCCACAGCGCAAAGCGCGGGTTGCGGTCGCCGGCGAGCGATAAGAGCAGATTGTCATGCACCGACAAGGGCTCGAACACGGTCGGGCGCTGGAACTTGCGGCCAATGCCGAGCCGGGCGATCGATGGCTCGTCGAGCCGCGTCAAGTCGATATTGTCGCCGAACACGACACGGCCGGTATCGGGCCGGGTGCGTCCGGTGATGACGTCCATCATCGTCGTCTTGCCGGCGCCGTTGGGGCCGATCACCGCACGCATCTCGCCGGGTTCGAGGATCAGCGACAGCGCGTTCAACGCCCTGAACCCGTCGAACGACACGGTGACGCCGTCGAGATAGAGCAGCGAGTTGCCGCTCAATGTGTCGCCGATTTGGGCGGCGTCGCTCATCCCGCGATCTCCCGCGCCGCCGATTTCGCGGCGGCCGCGCCGGGCTCGGCTTCAGCCCGCGCCTTGCGTGAGGGCGCCGCGAGGAGGCCGATGATCCCGCGCGGCAGGAACAGCGTCACCACAATGAAGAGGCCGCCGATCGCGAACAGCCAGATCTCTGGCAGCGCGCTCGTCAGCCACGTCTTGCCGAGATTGACCAGCACCGCGCCGAGGATTGCGCCGGCGAGCGTGCCGCGTCCGCCGACCGCGACCCAGATCACCGCCTCGATCGAATTGCCCGGCGCGAACTCGGACGGATTGATGATGCCGACCTGCGGCACGTAAAGCGCGCCGCCGATCCCGGCGATCATCGCCGACAGCACCCACACCACGAGCTTGTAGGATTCCGGCCGATAACCGAGAAACCGCGTCCGCGATTCCGCGTCGCGCACCGCGATCAGCACCTTGCCGAAACGTGAGCGGGTCATCGCGCGAGCGACGAGGAATGCCGCCGCGAGCACCACCGAGGTGATCAGCATCAGCCCGGCCGAGGTGGTGTCGCTGTTCAGCGGGATGCCGAGGATGTCCTTGAAGTCGGTCATCCCATTATTGCCGCCGAACCCCATGTCGTTGCGGAAAAAGGCCAGCATCAGCGCATAGGTCAGCGCCTGGGTGATGATCGACAAATAGACGCCCCCAACCCGCGAGCGAAACGCGAACCAGCCGAAGCCCAACGCCAGCAGCGCCGGCACGACCATTGTCATCGGCAGCGCGAACCAGAAATGGTTGAAGCCCTGCCAGTACCAGGGCAGCTGCTTCCAACCAATGAACACCATGAAATCGGGCAGGATCGGATTGGCGTAGACACCGCGCGCGCCGATCTCGCGCATCAGGTACATGCCCATGCAGTAGCCGCCGAGCGCGAAGAACGCGGCGTGGCCGAGCGTCAGGATGCCGGCGTAACCCCATACCAGGTCGATCGCCAGCGCCAAGATCGCGTAGCACAAATATTTGCCGACCAGCGAGATCACAAAGCTGGGAACGTGCGCCGCGCTGGCCTCCGGGGTCAGCAGGTTGAGCGCGGCGAGCAGCAGCGCCGCGCTGAGAATACAGCCCAAGGTGATGGCGGTGAGCTTGTCGCGCAGCATCACGCCTCCGCCATCCGGCCCTTGAGCGGGAACAGGCCGCGCGGCCGGCGCTGGATGAACAGGATGAGCAGCACGAGCACCAGGATCTTCGCCAGCACCGCGCCGGCGAACGGCTCGACGAACTTGTCGACGACGCCGAGGATCATCGCGCCCAGCAGCGTGCCCCACAGATTGCCGACGCCGCCCACCACCACCACGATAAAGCTGTCGATGATGTAATTCTGGCCGAGATTGGGGCTGACGTTGTCGATCTGCGACAGCGCCACGCCGGCGATGCCGGCGATGCCCGAGCCGAGGCCGAAGGTCAGCGCGTCGATCAGCGGTGTGCGGATGCCCATCGCCGCCGCCATGCGCCGGTTCTGCGTCACCGCGCGGATGCTGCGGCCGAGCCCGCCCCAGCGCAGCGCCGCCATCAACGCGCCCAGCACCAGCAGCGCGAAAAGGATGATCCACAGCCTGTTGACGGTCAGCGTCAGCCCGCCGAGCTGGAGCGCGCCGCTCATCCAGGCGGGCGACGTGACGTCCTGGTTGGTCGGACCGAAAATGCTGCGCACCGCCTGCTGCAGGATAAGGCTCAGCCCCCAAGTGGCGAGCAGCGTCTCGAGCGGCCGGCCATAGAGGAAACGAATCAGCGTGCGTTCGATGATGACGCCGAGCGCCCCGGCGACGAGAAACGCCGCCGGCACCGCGATCAACAGCCCGAACTGGTCGAGCGCCGGGGCGGACGCCGCGACCAGCCGCTGCACGACAAAGGTCGTGTATGCGCCGACCATGACGATCTCGCCATGCGCCATGTTGATGACGCCCATCACCCCGAAGGTGATCGCGAGACCGGTGGCGGCGAGCAGCAGCACCGCGCCGAGGCTGATGCCGTAATAGACGTTCTCGGCAAGCCTCCAGAGCTGCAGCGTATGGTCAATCTCGGTGATCGCTGACGCCACCGCGGCCGCCACCTGCGGCGGCTGACCCTGCAGCGAGGCGAGCAGGTTGCGCGTCTGCAGATCGGCGCGCGCCGCCAACTCGTGCACCGCGGCGATGCGGTCAGCGTCCGAGCCATTGCCGGATTTGAGTAGCGACGCTGCCTTGGCCTCGCGCAGCACGCGCAGGGTCGCGGCGTCCTTTTCCTGGCCGAGCGCCTTGTCGAGGAGCGCCAGGGCGCCCGGGTCTGCGGATTGATAAAGCGCTTCCGCCGCCTTGCGCCGCGCCGCCGGCTGCGGCGAAAACAGGTCGAGCGCACCCTCCGCGGTCTCGATAGCGCCGCGCACCGTGTCGCTGGCGATGACCTTGCGCAGATTGACCGGGGCCGGCGTATCGACCGGGTCACCGGTACGGGCGTCGACAAACCCCTTGTCGGTCTTGATGAAGAGCGGCGTGTCGGGTCGCGGATATTTCCACGCGAAGAGCTTGCCGTCGCGCAGCGCCTCGATGACCGGCGCGGCGCGCGGGCTGCCCGACACCGCGAGCGCCAGCACGCCGTGCGCCTCGACATCCGCCATCGTCGCGGAAATGGCGGCGAACGGATCGGGCTTGGCGCTGTCATCGGCGCGGGCCGCGCCGCACAGCGCCATGAGGAAGAGCATCCACGCCGCGATGGTAGTGCTGCGCGGGAGGGCGCGGCGGCGACCCTCCCGCGGAGCCAGGCCCATCCCCGTTAGGCCTTTTTCGGGCCGCCGCCGAGGCACTTACCCGCGACGACGTCGTAGCTGCCGCACGACATTGGCGGCAGCCAGTCGCCGATCAGGTTCTTGCTCTCCGGCAGGTACGGCGACCAGGGCTGGGCGACGACTGTTCCTCCGGTCTGCCACACCACGTTGAACATCCCATCGGCCTGCACCTCGCCGATCAGCACCGGCTTGGTCAGATGGTGGTTGGGCATCATCGCCGCATAGTCGCCGGAGAGGTTCGGATAGGTAACGCCGATCATCGCATCGATCACCGCGTCGTGGTCGGTGGTGCCCGCCTTTTCCACCGCCTTCACCCACATGTTGAAGCCGATGAAGTGAGCTTCCATCGGGTCGTTGAAGACGCGCTTGTCGTCCTTGGCGAACTTCTTGAACGCCGCAACAGTCTCCTTGTTGAGCGGTGTGTCGACGCTCTGGAAATAGTTCCAGGCGGCAAGGTGGCCGACGAGCGGCTTGGTGTCGATGCCCGCCAGCTCCTGCTCGCCGACGCTGAACGCCACGACCGGGATGTCGGTCGCCTTGATCCCCTGATTGCCGAGCTCCTTGTAGAACGGCACGTTGGCGTCGCCGTTGATCGTCGACACCACCGCGGTCTTCTTGCCGGCCGAGCCGAAGGCCTTGATCTTGGCGACCTCCGCCTGCCAGTCGGAATAGCCGAACGGCGTATAGTTGATCATCATGTCGGCCGGCGCGACGCCCTTTGACTTCAAATAGGCTTCGAGGATCTTGTTGGTCGTGCGCGGATAGACGTAGTCCGTACCCTCGAGCACCCAGCGCTTCACATTGACCTGGTTCATCAGGTAATCGACCGCGGGGATCGCCTGCTGGTTCGGCGCGGCGCCCGTATAGAACACGTTGCGGCTGCACTCCTGGCCCTCGTACTGCACCGGGTAGAGCAGGATGCCGTTCAACTGCTCGAATACCGGCAGCACCGATTTGCGCGACACCGAGGTCCAGCAGCCGAACACCGCCGCCACCTTGTCGACCGACAGCAGCTGCTTGGCTTTTTCGGCAAAGAGCGGCCAGTTGGAGGCGGGGTCGACCACCACCGGCTCGAGCTTGCGCCCCAGCACGCCCCCCTTGGCATTCTGCTGGGCGATCAGCATGAGCATGACATCCTTCAGCGGCGACTCGCTGATCGCCATCGTGCCCGACAGCGAATGCAGGATGCCGACCTTGATCGGCTCGCCGGCGGCCGGCGCATCCGCGGCCTTGGCCTCTGGGATGATGTTGGGAAGTGCCCCCAGCCCGGCGGTGACGGCGACGCTCGCGCCGAGCTGCGCGAGCCGGCGGCGATCAATGACAAATCCCTCGGATGACATAGAGCTCTCCCCTGTATGTCGGATTGGCACGGCGGGGGCCGCGTGCCCCCAGGGTGAGCAAGATCGAGGCCAATGAGCTTCACGCGCCCGTGAAGTCGGGGCCTTTCTGCATAATTCTTATGCATGCCCATTTATTCGTCCTGGCCTGATGAAATTCTAGGCGTTCGGGCGAGGGCATGCCGGCCCTCCAGTCGTTCACCCGGTTGATCGCATCTGTGCTAAAGACCTTCGCAGCCAAGAGACATGGCGAGTTATGATTTATTTGCGGAGAATGATGATGAACGACAGCGACGCCGTGCTCGCCGCGAACCTGCAATTCTACCAGGCGTTCACGACCCGCGACATCGACGCGATGGATTCGCTGTGGGCGCGCGGCGCGCCGGTCGTCTGCATACATCCCGGCTGGCCGCCGCTCGCGGACCGCGCGGCGGTGATGGAAAGCTGGCGCGGGATTTTGTCCAGCCCTGAGGCTCCGCGCATCGCCTGCTACGACGAGCAGGTGTTCCTCTACGGCGACACCGCGCTGGTGGTGTGCGAGGAAGAGCTTGAAGGCGGCACGCTGATCGCCAGCAACTGGTTCGTCCGCGAGGACTATGCGTGGCGTATTGTCCACCATCAGGCCGGGCAACTCGTCGCCCGCCGCCCGACCGGCTCGCGCCAGACGTCGGCCCGGCTGAACTGAGTAGCGTCAGCGCCGCATCAACGCGCGGCCGCCCACTCCGCAAGCGCCGCGACCGTGTTCATATTGCGCGCCGTGCCGTTTCGCGCCGCCGGGATCAGCAGTTTCGAGTTCCCGATGCCGCTCGGATAGTGGACGTAAATTTCCCGCGTTCCCAAGGCAATCTCCTCGTGCTGGCGATGGATGACGTCAGCCAGGGCATCGGCTTTCGGTGGGTTGTTGAGGAATATCGCCACCGTTCGGTTCCCCGGCGCCCCGGTAAAGGGATTGGCGGCGACGAGGGCGGCCATTTCCGCGCCGGTCCGCACCATCACCCCGACCGGTTTCCCCGCGTAGGCTTCGAGCGCGCGCTCGAACGTCCGTTTCACCGCGGCTTCCGACTCGCTCGCCGCGAAAACGACATTACCGCTCGCGATGTAGGTGCGAACGCTGGCGAACCCCACCCTCTCGCACATCACGCGCAGCTCGCTCATCGGCAGCTTGCCGGTCCCGCCGACATTCACCGCCCGCAACAGCGCGACGTAGACCGGCATCAATTCACCCGGCGATAACCGCGAAATCGGTCGCGCTTCGCGATCTCCCCCGCCGCCTGTACGGCCTCGACCGCCTGGCGCACCTCGCTCAGGCGCCCGGCGGTTTCGCCGTCGATCCGCCCGTCCCAGCGCTCGGGTCGGAAGCGGCGCTGGAATGCGGTGACGGCGGGTGTCACATTCCCCGGCTCGACCTGATAGCCGATGCGCGCCAGATCGCTCAGCGCCGCGGCCCGCTCGACGACGCCCGCGCCGCGGCCTCGACGGCGCCGCAGCTCTTCAGCCGGCTCCGGCCACAACCCGATGCCGGCGCGCGCCAGGCGGCGCCAATCGAACAACTCGCCGGGATCGGCCTTGCGCGTCGGCGCGATGTCGGAATGGCCGACGATACGGTGCGCCGGGATGCGGCGGCGCGCCAGGATATCGCGGCACAGCGCCTCGACCGCCTGCATCTGCGCTTCGGGGAACGAACGGTAACCCCATTCGTGGCCGGGATTGACGATCTCGACCCCGATCGAGACCGTGTTCAGCGAGGTTTCGCCGAGCCAGGAAGAAACACCGGCATGCCAGGCACGCCGCTCCTCGGCGACCAGCCGCCAGATCGCGCCGTCTTCCTCGATGACATAATGCGCGCTGACCTTGGCTTCCGGGTCGCACAGCCGGTCGAGCGCCGCCTCGGCGCTTTGCATGCCGGTATAGTGCAGCACCAGCATGTCGATGCGCGGCGGGCCGGCGCCAAGGGACTCCGCCAGATCGCCGCGGCTGTCGTGGTTGGGCGACGGGCGCTCGCGAATGTCGAGCCCGCTCATGCCAATGGTTTCATGGATTGGGCAACGCCATCCCTTTGACAAGGCGGTCATGCGCGGCGTTGATCCGCGCAATGCGGGCGGTGGCGATCGCTAGGTTCTCGGGCGGCGCGCCCTGGGCCTGTAGCGCGTCGGGGTGGGTTTCGCGCACCAGCTTGTGATAGGCGACGCGAATCTCCTCGGTCGAGGCGCCCGCCGCGACCCCCAACACCGCGTGCGGATCGTCTGGCTCCTCGTGCGAGGGACCGCCATGCGTCGCCCGGATGCGCGCGTAATCGGCGGGGCTGAGAACGAACAGCCGCGCGACCTCGCGCAGATAGGCGTCTTCCGCGGCGCACAGCGCGCCATCGGCCAGCGCGATGTGGAAGAGGCCGGCCAGCAGATCCTCGAGCACCGCCTTGTCATCGGCGAACAGCCGCCCGACCTGGCGCGCATAGCTTTCAAAGCCGTGGGCGCTGCGCCGCGCGAGGTCGAAGATCATGCGCATATGCGCCTCCTCGCCCGGCGGCACGCTGAACACCTCGTTGAACGCGGCGACCTCGTCGCGCGTCACCTCGCCATCGGCTTTCGCCATCTTGGCGCCAAGGGCGATGACCGCGATCGTGAAAGTAACGCGTCGGCGCGGGTCGCCATGGCCGTTTTCGGTCGCGTTGTTCTCTTGCCCGTCGGTTGCTTGGTGCCAATGCGGCAGGCGCTCGCCGATCCGTGCGAGCAGGTGGTCGAGCGGCCCGCCGAAGGACAGATGGCGGGCGCCTTCGAGAATGCGGCCGACGACGCTCATCGCGTCCATATACGACGCTTTGCCGTCGCGGTCGATTGCGCCGCCGGCAAGGGAGCCTTTCTCCAACCTCGGGTGTTCGATCGCAAAGCGCGGTTGAACTCATGGTTTAAATCGCGGCGCGGCTTGCCCGATGCGGCCGCACAGACCATTGCAATAGCCGGCATCTCGGCTAGTGTGCGGCAACTTTCGCGGAGATCGACGCTGATGCGCAAATGGCTGCCACCGCAGCTCATGGTGTTTTCGCTGCTTATCCTGCTTGCGCCGGGGGTCGCCTGGTCGCAGGCGACGCCGGTTGCCCAGTCGTCGCCGGCGGCGACGACTGGCGGCAAGAGCAGCGTCTACGAGCAGCTCAACCTGTTCGGCGAGGCGTTCGAACGGATTCGCCAGGACGCGGTCGAGCCGGTCACCGACCAGAAGCTGGTCGAGACCGCGATCGCCGGGATGATGGCCAGCCTCGACCCGAACTGCGTCTACTTGACCGAAGACCAGTACAAGGCGCAACAGCAGCCGACGGATCAGGCGACCGGCTCGACCGGCCTCGTCGTCACCATCGACAGCGGCGCGCTCAAGGTGGTGTCGCCGCGTGACGGCTCGCCGGCGGCCAATGCCGGCATCAAGCCCGGCGAGACGATCCTGGCGATCGACAAGCAGCCGGTCTTCGATCTAACGCTGCCGCAGATAGAGGCCCAGCTACGCGGGCCGGTGGATAGCGAGGTGACCCTCACCTTCCGCGGCGACGACAGCAAGCCGCACGACGTCAAGCTGAAACGGGGGGCCGGGAATTGGTCGACCGTCGCCTCACACCTGGAAGGTGACGATGTCGGCTATATCCGCGTCGCCGGATTCGACAATGGAACCCAGGCCGCGCTGACCGCCGCGGTGCAGAACCTCGCGCAGCAGGCCGGCAACAAGCTGATCGGCTACGTCATCGACCTGCGCAACAATCCGGGCGGCAATTTCGACGTCGCGGTGCAGACGGCCGACGAGTTCATCGACAAGGGCGATATCGCCGTCATCAAGGGCCGCAAGGGCGAGGCCGACAAGCATATCGCCGCGACTCCCGGCGACATCACCAATGGCGCGCCGGTCATCGCGCTCGTCAATGGCGGCACCGCGAGCGAGGCCGAGCTTGTCGCGGGCGCCTTGCAGGACGATCACCGCGGCGTGCTGGTCGGCACCAAGACCTTTGGCCAAAGCGCGATCGAAACGTTGATTCCGTTGGATGGCAATGGCGCGATCAAGCTCACGACGGCGCGCTTCGAGACGCCGAGTGGCCGCGTGATCCAAGGCAAGGGGGTTGACCCCGATGTTACCGTCGCCCCGGTGAAGCTCGAGCGGATCGCCCAGGGCTTCGGCCGCCGCGAGGCGGATTTGCCGGGCGCCTTGAAGAACACCGACCCGGTCTCCACGGGTGCGAAGCCGGCAAAGCCGCCGACGCCGGGAACGCAAGCGCCGGCCACCTCTTCGAATACGACAACTCCGGCGCCGACGCCGGGTGTGCCCAACGTCACCAACCCGGCGAACCCTTCGCCATCCGCGGCCACGGCCGAGCCGGCGGAGAAGCACGATACGCGCGCCTCGGTCGCCACCGGCGAGCTCGGCGGTTCCGAGGACGAGCAGCTGACCCAAGCGCTCGATATGCTGCGCGGCCTCAAGATGGTGGCCGAACGCAACGGCCAGTAGGGCATTCCCATGCGCATTCTCGTCCTCGGCGCCGGCGCGGTCGGTGGCTATTTCGGCGGCCGGCTCGCGGAGGCGGGCCGCGACGTCACCTTCCTTGTCCGCCCGGCGCGCGCGGCGCTGCTGGAAGAACGCGGTCTCGTCGCGACCAGCCCGCTCGGCGACTTCACGGTCAAACCGCAGCTCGCGACCGCCGAGACGCTCGGTGCGACCTATGACCTGGTTTTGCTGACGGCGAAGCATTACGACCTCGACCAGGCGATCGCGGCGATCCGCCCCGCGGTCGGCCCGCAAACCGCGATCCTGCCACTGCTCAACGGCCTGGTGCATCTCGACCGGCTGGGCGAAGCGTTTGGCGGCGAGGCGATCCTCGGCGGTGTCGCCTATGTCGGTGCGAGCCTGCAGCCCGATGGCGGCATCCGCCATCACAACCGGCTTTCGGGCATCGCCTTTGGCGATCGCGCTGGTGGCGTCAGCAGCCGCACACGAGCGATCAGCGCCGAGTTCGAGGGCAGCAAGGTCTCCGCCCCGCCGAGCGAAAACGTGATGCTCGATATGTGGGAAAAGTTCGTGATGATCACGACGATGGCCGGCATGAATTGCCTGATGCGCGGCACCATTGGCGAAATCTCCGGAACACAGGACGGCGCCGCGCTGATGCTCGAGTTGTTTGCCGAGAACCAGGCGGTCGCCAGGGCCGCCGGCTACAAGCTGCGCCAGGGCTATATCGACCAGATTGGCGCGATGCTGACCGAGAAGGGCAGCGTCAATAACGCCTCGATGCACCACGACCTGGCGCACGGCTCGCGCACCGAGGGCGCGTACATCATCGGCGACATGCGCCGCCGCGCCGCCGCGCTCGGGGTCGAGACGCCTCTGCTGCGCGCCGCCTGGGCGCACCTCCAGGTCTACGAGAGCCGCCGCGCTTCGGCCTAACTCGTGGAGCGCGCGTTCGCCGGCGCGGAGAGCGGCCACAGCGCCTCACGCCAGCGTAGTGCGATGAGTACGGTGAGTGCGCTGCCGACGAGGCAATAGACCGACACGGTCGCGACAAAGCCGATACGGTCGATCAAGAGGCCCGCCGCGAGCAGGCCCGGCGGCACGCCGTAGATCGCCAGCGTGCGCACGCCCATCACCCGGCCGCGATAGCGCTCGCCGGCGCTATGCAGCAGCAGCACCGACATCGGCACCAGGCTCAGCGCCTGCGCCATCCCGGCCAGCACCAGCGTGACCCGGCCGCTTGCCGGCTCTGGCATCTCGGCGAAGGCTAGGAGACAGGCGTACCAGGCGAGCGCGAAAACGACCATCATCCGCGCCGGGTGCAGCGCGCGGCCGGCAAAGCTCACCGCGATCGACCCGGTGAACGAACCCAGCGCGAAGCTCGCCACCAGCGTGCCGAGCCCGGTCTCGTCGATGTGGTAGACCTCGCGCGCGACATAGGGCAACAGACCGCCGGTCAAGGGAAACGCGGTCAGGTTGACAAGCAGCGCCAGCCAGATCGCCGCCAGTGAGACCGGCGTGTCCCAGACATAGGAAAGGCCGTCGACGAGGTCGCGCCACAGCGAGGGGAGTGCGGTCTCGCGCGGAGCGCGCCGTCCGCCGACCCCGAGCGTCAACAGGGAGCCGCAGACATAGAACAGGCTGATGACGACATAGACGACCCCCATGCCGTACACCGCGAAGACGCCAGCGCCGATCAGCGAGCCGGCGATGCGCGCCGAATCCTGCGTCGTGCGCGAAATGCCCATGGCCGGCATCAGGCCGTGCAGCGGGATGGTCTCGGCGATCAGCGCGTTGCGCATCGTCTGGTCGGAGGGGCGGAGCAGCCCCGAAGCGGTGGCGATCAGGAACACGTGCAGCGGCCGCAAGGCGCCCGTCGTCGCCAGTGCCGTCATGATCAGCGCCAAAGCCACATAGACGATGCGCATCGTGCAGAGGATTGCACGATGGCCGATCCGGTCGCCCGCCATGCCGAACAGCGGCGCCAGTAGGGTCCCGAGATATTGCAGCGCCCAGAACAGGCTCAGCAGCAGCACCGAACCGGTCTCGACCAGGACATACCAGCCGAGCACCAGATTCTCCATTTCGATGCCCCACGAGGTCGCGAGGTCCGCCGGAAACTGGAAGCGAAAGCTCTTCACGCGAAACGGCGCGAACATCGTCGATAGCGACAGCGCAGCACTCATGCGCCGCGATCCCGCATGGCGTTTCCTCCAAGGGCGATTATTGCCGGCCGGGGCCGGGAGGCGGTGCGACTTAAATTGCCTAAACCATAGTCATCCCGATCCTGAGCACGGTTCCGGCGGCGATATCAACGGTTCAGTTGTCTGCCATGCCATTCGCGCCTATCGGTGGCGGGCCACCGACCCCATCTATGGCTCAAAATCCCCTCATGCGAGAATCGCCATGATCGAGCTTCGACCCTTCGCCAGCCTCGGCGGCGCAAATCACGGCTGGCTCGACACCCGCCATCATTTCTCGTTCGCCGACTATCGCGACCCCGAGCGTGTGCATTGGGGCCGGCTGCGCGTGTGGAATGACGACCTCATCGCACCCGGCACCGGGTTCGACCCGCACCCGCATCAGGACATGGAGATCATCACCTATGTCCGCGAGGGCGCGATCACGCATCAGGATTCGCTCGGCAATACCGGGCGCACCCAAGCGGGCGATGTCCAGGTGATGAGCGCCGGCACCGGAATTCGCCATGCCGAATACAACCGCGAGGCCGTGCCGACCCGGCTTTTCCAGATCTGGATCATCCCCGACGCGAAGGGCGGCGCGCCGTCCTGGGACACGCGGCCCTTCCCCAAGGCCGACCGCGCCGGCGCCTTTGTGACGCTGGCGAGCGGCCTTCCCGACGACAAGGATGTGCTGCCGATCCGTACCTTAGCGCGGGTGCTCGGCGCGACGCTCAAGGCCGGACAGCAGGCCGAATACCGTCTCGCCATCGGCCGTCACGCCTATCTCGTGCCCGCCGCCGGCAAGGTCGAGGTCAACGGCGTTGCCGCCGCCACCGGCGACGGTCTGGCAATCGAGGACGAGACCGTGCTGCATGTGATCGCTGGCGAGGATTGCGAACTGGTGCTGGTGGACACGGCGTAGTTTTCACCCTCTGCCGCTTGCGGGAGAGGGGGATGAAGTTGTCGGGGTGAGGGCTTGCTGCTTGCCACACTTGCGCCCCAGCGCAATAACAAAGAACAATAAGCAAAACGCAGGGGAGGGAATGCCGTGGCCGAAGCCGTGCTTGAGTCAGCCGTGCCCGTCGCTACCATCGCCGCGCGGATGGACCGGCTGCCCCCATCCTGGTACATGCGCCGGTTTATCGTCCTCTTGGCGCTGGGCGCGTTTTTCGATGTGTTCGACAACGGCCTCATCTCGTTCATTGCGCCCGGCCTCTACAAAGCCGGCATCATGGTGCCGACGACGCAAGGCTTTTTCGACGTCCACGGATATGCGAGCCTGATCGCCGCGACCTTTGCCGGCATGTTCATCGGCACGCAAGGCCTGTCACCGCTGTGCGACCATTTCGGCCGGCGCACGGTGTTCACCTTCGCGCTCTGCTGGTACTCGATCTGCACCCTCATCATGTCGCTGCAGTCGACCGATGTCGGCCTGGTGTTCTGGCGCTTCCTGTGCGGGATCGGCATCGGCGTCGAGTTCGTGACGATTGACACCTATCTCTCCGAGCTTGTGCCGATGGAGCGGCGGGGCAAGGCCTTTGCGTTCACCTCGCTGATCGGCACCACGGCCTATCCGATCACCGCGTTTCTCGCCTGGGCCTTCGTGCCTTACATGCCGCTCAACATCGACGGCTGGCGCTGGGTCGGGCTGATCGCCGCGGTGGGCGCGATCATCGCCTGGCTCCTGCGGCTGGGCCTGCCGGAATCGCCGCGTTGGCTGGCGGCGCACGGCCGGCGCGAAGAAGCCGAGCGCATCACCGCGATGATCGAGGCGCGGGTCCAGGCGAGCAATGGCGGCAGGCCGCTGCCGCCGCCGCGCGTCATCGCCGACGAAGTCGAAGTCGGCAAGGGCGCCTTCGCCGAGATGTTCAACGAAACCTATCGCAACCGCACGATCATGCTGATCATCTTCCAGCTGCTGCAGACGGTCGGCTATTACGGCTTCACCAGCTGGGTCCCGACGCTGCTTCTCGCGCAGGGGATCAACATCACCAAGTCGCTCGCCTACACCATCATCATCGCCGCGGCGAATCCGCTCGGCTCGCTGGCCGCGACGCAATTCGCCGACAAATGCGAGCGCAAATGGCAGCTCGCCTTCGCCGCGCTGGGGATCGCAGGCTTCGGCCTCATCTTCGCGCAGATGACCTCGGCGCCGGGGATCATGTCGATCGGCGTCTGCATCGCCTTCTGCAACACGGTGCTCGCCTATTCGCTGCACGCCTACCAGTCGGAGCTTTATCCGACGCGCATCCGCGCCCGCGCGGTCGGCTTCACTTATGGCTGGAGCCGGTTCAGCACGATCTTCATCGGCTTTATCATCGCGTTCTGCCTGAGGAACTACGGCACGATGGGCGTCTTCACGTTCATCGCCGGGTCGATGATCATCGTGTTCTTCATCATCGCGCTGATGGGCCCGCGCACTACAGGCCTCAGGCTCGAGGCGATTTCGCGATAGATTTGGTCGTCATTGCGAGCGCAGCGAAGCAATCTCCTTCCGTCTTGGCCCTAAGCGGGGGAGGTTGCCGCGGCGCCTTTGGCGCCTGGCAATGACGGTGGGGTTACTGCGCCACCCAGCCGCCGTCGATCGACAGCGCCGCGCCGGTCATCGTCGATGCCGCGTCACTGCACAGGAACACCGCGAGGCCGCCGATCTTCTCCGGCGTCGTGTATTGCAGCATCGGCTGCTTCTCGCGCAGCAGATCGTCGTGCGCCTGTTGGTAGGGAATGCCCTGCGCGGCGGCGCGCGCCTCGATCTGCTTCTTGACCAGGTCGGTCAGCACCCAGCCCGGGCAGATCGCGTTGCAGGTGACGCCCTGATTTGCCGCCTCGATCGCGATGACCTTGGTCATCCCAACAAGTCCGTGCTTGGCGGTGACATAGGCGGCCTTCTCGCCGCTGGCGACGAGCCCATGCGCCGAGGCGATGTTGATGATGCGCCCCCAGCCCTTCCCGGTCATGTATGGCAGCGCCGCCTTGCTTGCATGGAACGCGGCCGACAGGTTGATCGCGATCACCGCGTCCCAGCGTTCCTCGGGGAAGTCGACAACCTTGGCAACATGCTGGATGCCGGCATTGTTGACGAGGATGTCGACCCCGCCCAACTGTTCGACCGTCGTCTTGACCATGGCGTGAATATCGGCCGGCTTCGACATATCGGCCGGCGAATAGGCGACACGCACCTTGTGTTCGTCGCCGAGCCGCTTGGCGATCGCTGAGATACTCGCGGGATCTCCGAACCCGTTCAGCATGACGTCGCAGCCTTCGGCGGCAAACGCGCTGGCGATGCCGAGGCCGATTCCGCTGGTCGAGCCAGTGACAATGGCGATTTTGCCCTGCAACATAAACATGGTCCTCCCGGCGGAAGACTTACTCCTGCGCCGGGATGCGGCGCAATGCGACCGGTTCGGCGAAGCCTTTGACGCGCGCGGCCTCGGCCTTTGCGTCGAGCGTGGCGAGCCGCTCGGCAATGCCCGGCTCGCCGGCCATCGTTTCCGAGAGCACGATGTCGCCGCCGGCGCTCTCGCCCTGCAGCCGCGCCGCGAGGTTGACGGTGCTGCCGAAATAATCGAGCCGGTCGTTCAGGGTCACCGCGATGCAGGCGCCGCTATGCAGCCCGATCTTGACCAGGATCGCCACGCCCTCGGCCCCCGTCTCGGCGGCGAGATGGCGGTTGAACGCGGCGATGTCGTCGCGGATCGCCAGCGCCGCGTCGAGCGCGTTCGCCGGATCGGTGAAGGCCGCCATCACCGCATCGCCGATCGTCTTGACCACCGCGCCGTCATGCTCGCGCACCGCCCGCGTCAGCACCGCATAGTGCTCGCGCACAAAGCCGTAGGCGCGCGCGTCGCCGACCCGGTTGTAAAGGTCGGTCGAGCCCTTGATGTCGGTGAACAGGAAGGCGATGCGCCCGATCGCCACCTGGTCGCCGGGACGCAGCACCGCATCGGCGAAGAGGTCGCGAAACGCCTGCATCGTTGTCGCTTCATGCGCGGTCAACGCGTCCTGCGCCCAGCGCCGATCCTCGATCACCAGCGTCTGCGTATGGCGGCTGTCGTTGCGCGCGACGATTCGGCCCGGTTCGCCCAATGTACCGAGCACGGGATCGCCGTCGCCCAGCGCGATTTCCGGCGTCCGGCCATCGACGATGTTGAACTCCACGCTACCGCCCGGCTCGACGGTGCGGCCCCGGTAGAGGCCGTCGGGCAGGTTCGCGTCGATCTCCGCCTGCTCACCTGGCGCGAGGCGCTGCTGCACCTTAATGTGCTCGGACAGTAGCGGGCTCGCCAAGCAATAGCCGCCGGCGCCGAGTTCACGCACGCTCGCGGCGGGCTCGAACGTGACCTCGACATTGCGCGTGAAATCGCGCTCGTAATCGATATTGCAGGACGAGCAATGCGCGCCCTGCGGCAGCTGGTCGAGGCTCGTCGCGGTGAGCTTGGCGCCGCGGCATTGCGGGCAGACCAGGTCCCAGCGCAAGGTCAGCAAGCCCTCGCGTACCGCCGCGAGGCAGGTTTCGATCGCCAGGCGCGGCGCCACCCGCCAGCGCCGCGCCAGCGCGCGCGGCCGCATGCGTTCGAGTTCGGTTTCGGGCGCGCCGAGCAAATGATCGGCGAGCTTCAGGGCGGCTTCGTGACCGCGTTCGGCGAGCGCCTTCGCCTGCGTCGTGACCCGGCTCTTTATCGCCGGCGAGACGGCGGCCGCGGCGTCGGCGAAATCGGGCGGGTGGTTCATCTCCGCGAAATGTGCCGCCTCGCGGAAATGCCGGTCGAACGTCTTGCCGGCGTTTTTGAGGCCGCCGCAGTGCATCGCTAGCGCCAGCGGCCAGCACAATTCGAAGGTCGAGCGATAACGCAGCCGCGTGCCGCCCGGTTCGGAGTTCGAGCACAATCCGGCTGTTGAGGCCGCGGATCAGCCGGCTGCGGAACCGCCGCTCATGGCGATAGCTTCGTCCGGCGACCCATTCCGGCACGCCCTCTTCCCAAGCGATCGTCATCCCGAAGCGACGTGCGCTGCCGATGCGTTCGACCGTCCCGTCGGGAAGCGGGGTATCGGTAACCGTGTAGCGCGGAAATCCGGCGGCCTCGCCGATCTTCGCGGTGTCGGCGACAAACGGCCACAGCGCCTCGGGCGAGGCGGCGAAATGCCACTCCCATTCGCGCTCGACGACCGCCATTGCGCCTTCCCGCGGCAATTACGCAAAGGACTATACCGGGGTTTCGCTGCCAGACCCGATTGCAATGGCGTGAAGGCCGAGCTAATCAACCCCCATGCCGTCGAAAAAAAACCCCCTGAACCTCAACCCGCTGCAGCTCAAGACGCTGACCCTGTTGCAGGCTTTGTCCGTGCTGCCGAATTCGAAGCCCGGTGAGGCCGAAGGCAGCGTGCTCCTGACCAGCCTGCCCGACCCCCATGGCGACCATTTCCACCTGGGCGACGCGGTCGTCGCGGCAAAGGACGCGACCGGCCTGCGCAACCCGGCGGTTTGGGCGGCGCTGGAGCGCAAGGGGCTCGTCAAGACGCAATTCCCGCAATCGGCGACGCTGCTCGCCGCTGGCTGCGAATACGATACTGGCCTCACGCACACGATCCTGCACCGCGCAAGCCACTAGCCCTGTATCGACGATTGGGCGTCGTTCGAGGCTCCAGGCGGTCGCACCTCAAAGGGCCGACTTGAAATGGATTCAAAGTTTCCGATGAGCCGGACTTCTTCGTCTTTCCAACCCTGGGCTCCGCTTTCGCAGGGGAGACGATAATTGTTTGGCTGGGTTGATTTCATTTTGAGTCCGACTCTGAGGTGCCTCGTGTAGCGCGGCGCCGAGGGGCACGGCCGGCCGTCCAGTCACCAATTGAACCTGGCGCTCACCATCGTCGGCTTTACCCCGGCCACCGCCGCGGCGGCCTCGACGCGCGCGAGATCGAGCGCTCCGGTGGGGGCGAATTCCTCGACATGGATGCCCTGGCCGGCGATCAACAGGCTGTCGATCTCCGCGCCGTTAGCGCCGGCGATATCGGTGCGCAAGCTGTCGCCAACCGCCAGAATGCGTCGCCTGTCCGCGATTCCGAGCAGCTTGAAGCACGACCCGTACACCGACGGGTACGGCTTGCCGTGCCACCTCACCTGGCCGCCGATCTCCTCGTAATGCACCGCCAGCGCGCCGGCGCAAAGCGCCAGCTGCGTCCCGTGATTGACCATCAGATCGGGGTTGGCGCAGACCATCTTGAGCCCGCGCTCGCGCGCCGCGCCGAGGAGCGGCGCATAATCCTCGATCGTGTCATCCCATCCGGCCGGGCCGGTGTTGAGGACGAACTCAGCCGCCGCGGCACCTTCGACATAGTCGAGATCGAGACCGTGGCGAATTTCGAGGTCGCGGTCGGAGCAGATATGCAGGCATTTGCGGCCGAGCCCGGCATAGAACGGGTCCGTGCGGTCTTTCAGGTATTGCCACGCCTCCTCGCCCGACGACATGACCGCGTGGTAGAGATCTTGCGGCACGCCGATCGCGGTGATGCGGTTGACGACGTCGTAGGCGCGGCGCGGCGCGTTCGACAACAGCGCCACGCGCTTCCCGGCGTCGAGCAGCGCGCGCAGGCAATCCAGCACGTCCGGATATGGCTTCACCCCGTCATGTACAACCCCCCAGAGGTCGAGCACAAACCCGTCGTAATCGGCGGCGATCTCGCGCAGCCCGGTGATCTCGTGCAGCGTCATGCCTGTCTGCTGGGTTGGAAGCGAAGGGAATCGCTTTCTAGCACGGCCCGCCGAAGGAGGGGATTTTTCGCGGCTATTAGGCAGCGCTGCTTTCGGGCACGACCTGAGGTGGGTTGGCCTTTTGCCGTTGTGTAGCCAGAAGCTCCGTCGTGCGGCGCATTTCGTGACGCATCGACCGAGACATGTGACCCTTATGATCCGCACCAACCGCCTCGGTGATGCTGGAAAAACCATCGGCAGACAGCAATTCGACGAGCCTCGCCTTCATGCGGGTTACGAGGCCGATCCCGCCGAAAATCAATCCACTATAAATTTGTACGAGCGACGCCCCGGCACGAATTTTGGCGTACGCGTCTTCCGCGCTCGATATCCCGCCGACACCGATGAGCGGTATGCGGCCGGAGGTGAGTCGGTACATCTCGAACAGCAAATTTGTTGACGCTTCAAACAGCTGAGGACCGCTGAGGCCACCTTGTTCGCTAGCCTCCCAACTCTTGAGATCAGTTGGCCTCGCTAACGTCGTGTTCGCGACAATGATTCCGTCGATGCCGAGTGCAAGCGCCACCGCAGCGATGTCGGAACACTCTTCCTGAGACAGGTCAGGCGCGATCTTTACGAGCAGCGGCAGCCTAATCTCGGTTCGATCCCGCGCCTCGATCAGCTCCATCATCAATGCTTCAAGTGGAGCGCGTCTCTGTAAATCGCGAAGGCCCGGAGTATTTGGTGATGAAATGTTCACGACAAGATAGTCCGCCAGTGGCGTCATCCGTCGAATGCCCTCGATGTAATCAGAGCTTACAATTGTTGTATTGCGATTTTTACCGATATTAACGCCAAGAATACCGCGCTGCTTCTTCCGCCGTTTAAGACGGTTTTCAACTATGTCTAACCCAGCGCTCGGAAAACCCATTCTATTAATGATCGCTTTGTCTTGATCTAGTCGGAACAATCGGGGCAACGCGTTCCCTGTTTGCTTCCGAGGTGTGACTGTCCCTACCTCAACCGCGCCGAAGCCCCGTTTGAGAAGCTCATCAGGAACTCGGGCGTCCTTATCAAACCCCGCGGCAACCCCCACCGGATTATCAAAGCGGAGACCCCAGAGCGACTGACCGAGGCTGGGGTGATCCCGATGGTCCGCTCGCTCGGTAGATGCGAGAAATCCGAGCCCTGCTCGTAGAGCAAGCAGCGCCACTTTGTGAGCTGTTTCAGGTGGCAGCCGCCAAAGCAACTGACGCGCGAGGGGATAAAAATCCGGCATGTTCACCCACTGCGCCAATTAGCGGCTAAATGCGTAGCACGAGATATTGGGTCGGAATCCAATCAAGCTACAAGTCATTGTAACCGATTCGGTTTTCTGCGTGGTCAAGCCGATTCTCATACGCCGTCCCGCGAATCGGCTGACCGATACCACACGTGTTCGCTTGGTCAAACCCGCTTGGCCTGCATGGGTCAGATGCGTGCGGTACTCGAAACCCGCAGCCCGCTTTCGCGGGGGCGACGAAAGATGATCTCATACCGCAATGAACTCGGCGCGGCCGAGGCCGGAGACCTCGACCACCGCGCGGTCACCCGGCTGGGGGAACTGGATCGGCACCGTGCTGCCGGTCATCACCACCGTGCCGCGCCTCAATGGCCGGCCGTCGGCGGCCAGCTTGTCGGCGAGCCAGGAGAGCGCGTTCAAGGGATTGCCCATGACGTCCGCGCCCTTGCCAGCGCCGATCTCGTGGCCGTTGACCGTGAGCCGGTAGGTCGCCGCAGCGAGATCGAGCTTTTTCCAGCCGGTTACCGGCGTGGCCAGCACGCAGCCGGCGTTCCACACATTGCCGGCAACCATCGAGCGCGCCGACAGCCGCTTGTAGTCGTGCCGCAAATCTTCCAGCACCTCAATTGCCGCCATGCAGCTTTCGACCGCCGCCTCGACCCGCGCACGGCCACCGCCATCGGGCAAATCGGCGCCGAGCCGCATCGCGATTTCGGTCTCGATGCCGACGCGGCAGTAATCGGCGACCCGCACCTCGGCCGGCGAGTGGCGGATTTCGCTCTGGAACATCGCGCCGTAGCAGGGCTCGTCGACGCCGCAGAGCTGCTGCATGATCGGCGTTGTCAGGCCGATCTTGTAGCCGGCCACCTGGCCGCGACGCGGCACCTCGATCGCCTCGTAGGCCTCACGCACGCGATACGCCTCGTCGAGCGTCCCGGGGATCAGCGCCTCGGGCAGGGCGTCGATCGGCTGGCGCGCTCGGAAGATCCCGCCGATGCGTTCGGCGGTCTGGCGCGGATCAAGGGCAGGCATCGGCATCTCCCTGGCGATTGCACATAGCTCTATCTCAATTCGTCATACCGGCGAAGGCCGGTATCCAGATTGTCGGTGTCCGAAGGGGCCGGGGCATGGGTCCCTGCTTCCGCCGGGACGACAAGCACAGTATAGGCCGTGCATGGACAGCATCGTTCAGCCGACGCTCGCCTTTATCGCCGCGCATTCGCATTGGGCGGCCGTGGTCATGTTCGTGACCGCGTTCGGCGAAAGCTTCGCGTTTCTGAGCTTGCTGTTTCCCGGAACGACGCTGCTCATCGCCGCCGGCACGCTGATGTCGGACGGAACGCTGTCGCCGACGCCGGTGCTGGTCGGCGCGGTGCTCGGCGCGACGCTCGGCGACTCGGTATCGTACTGGATCGGACGCCGGTTCGGCGGTGCGATAGCCAAGTTGTGGCCGTTCTCGCGCCATCCCGGAATGCTGCCCGCCGGTATCCGCTTTTTCGAGAAGCACGGCGGCAAGAGCGTGGCGATCGGCCGGTTTTTCGGACCGATCCGCGCGGTGATCCCATTGGCTGCCGGGCTGATGCGGATGCCGCGCTTGTGGTTCTGGATCGCCAATATCGCGTCGGCCCTGGTGTGGGCGCCGATGCTGCTCTTTGCTGGCGATGCGGTCGGGGAGGCTGGCGACCGGCTGATCGGCGCGGGCAACACGTTTGTGCTGGTGTTCGGCGGACTCACGCTCTTTGGGATCGTCGGAATCGTCTGGGTGCTGCTGCGCGGCGCGCGGTCGAAGAGTTAGTACGACATCGGCGAAGGCCGGGCGGATGCCCGACCGCACTTGATGAGCTAACTCCGCCCTCGCCCTTGAGCAATCGGCGCGGGCCGGCCGGGCGCCATATGGTCGGCGATATACGCCTCGGCGTGGGTGCCGAGCAGTTCGAGCTGGTCGGCGAAGAAATGATCGGCACCCGCCACCTTGCGGAAGTCGATCTTGATGTCGCGCTGATGCGCCAGCTTGTGCACCAGTTTTTGGACGCTCTCGATCGGTACTAGCGTGTCCTGGTCGCCCTGCAGCACCAGCCCCGAGGATGGACATGGCGCGAGAAAGGTGAAGTCGTATTGGCTCGCCGGCGGCGACACGGCGATGAACGCCTCGATCTCGGGCCGACGCATCAAGAGCTGCATACCGATCCACGCGCCGAACGAATAGCCCGCCACCCAGCACGAACCGGCATTGGGATTATAGGTCTGCAGCCAATCGAGCGCGGCCGCCGCGTCGGCCAGTTCGCCTTCGCCGCGATCGAAGCTGCCCTGGCTGCGCCCGACGCCGCGGAAATTGATCCGCAGCGTCGAAAAACCGCGCCGCACAAAGCTCTGGTAGAGCGTGTAGACCACCTTGTTGTTCATGTTCCCGCCATGCAGCGGGTGCGGGTGCAGCACCAACGCCATCGGCGCCGGGCCCGAGCGCACGTGGTGATAGCGCCCCTCGATACGACCCTCGGGGCCGTTGATTATGATGTCAGGCATGGCAATTCCGACCATTCGAGTCGGGTTTGGGCAGCGGTGCTAAACAACGCTGACGAAGCAAGTTGCCAGGGGATACTTGATCGCAGTAGTCGGGCAATTATATCTCGATTCTAGGACCGCGTCGGGCCGGGCAGCGGTTAGGCTCTTCCTCGCGGCGGCCACGATAGCACAGTGAACGCGATGCTATTCAAGAACCTACGCGACGAAATCGATGCAACGCGGGCGCGCGACCCCGCCGCCCGTTCTTCGCTAGAGGTGGTGTTCTGCTATCCCGGCTTCCAGGCCCTGCTGTTCCATCGCATGGCGCGCTGGTTGTGGACGCATCGCTGCTATTTCCTCGGCCGCCTTGTCGCGCATGTCGGGCGGGTGCTGACCGCGATCGACATCCACCCCGGCGCCCGGATCGGCAAGCGGCTGTTCATCGACCACGGCATCGGCGTGGTGATCGGCGAGACCGCCGAGATCGGCGACGACTGCACGATCTACCAGGGCGTGACGCTCGGCGGCACGCGGCCGTCGAAGGATCAGAGCGGCCATAAGCGCCACCCGACCCTCGGCAACAACGTCATCATCAGCTCGAATGCACAGGTTCTGGGGCCGTTCAAGGTTGGCGACGGTGCGACTATCGGCGCCGCCGCGGTGGTGCTGAAGGAAGTGCCGCCCGGCGCGACTATGGTCGGCAACCCGGCGCGCCAGATCACCCGCCGTGCACCCGGCGAGGTGAAGCCAGCCTTCACTCCTTACGGCGTCAGCGGCGAGGACATTCCCGACCCGATCGCCCGCGCCCTGTCCGGCCTGCTCGACGAAGTCGCGAGCTTGCGCGCGCGCGTCAACGAGCTCGAAAGCGAGAAGGCAGAAGCGCCACCGGGGCCGCGCGCCATCGCCGACGAAGCCGAAAGCGAGCGCCTGTCGTGAGGTCAAGGGTGGGAGACCAACGCCATGAGGCTTAGCACCAAGGGCCGCTATGCGGTGATGGCGATGGTCGATCTCGCGCAACACGGCGGCGACGGCCCGGTCTGCCTGTCGGATATCGCCGAGCGCCAGGAAATTTCGCTCTCCTATCTCGAACAGCTTTTCGCCAAGCTGCGCCGCGGCGGCCTGGTGAAAAGCGTGCGCGGGCCGGGTGGTGGCTACCTGCTGGCGCGTGGCCGCGACGCGACCCGGATCTCCGACATCATCCTCGCGGTCGACGAACCGATACAGGCGATCCGCTGCAAGCCCGGCGCGACGCTCGGCTGTCGCGGCGACCGCAGCCGATGTCTGACCCACGACCTGTGGGAAGAATTGAGCAACCAGATCCACCTTTACCTGAGTTCGGTGTCGTTGGGCGACGTTTGCGAGAAGCGGGTGCTCGGCACTAGCGGCCTTGCCTACCGCACGGCCGCGGCGGCGCAGTAAGCCTTCGTGGATATCGACAAAAAACCGTGACATGTGAAGCCGTGATACGCCGCGAAACCTATCTCGATTGGAACGCCACCGCGAAGCTGCGCCCCGAGGCGGCGATGGCGGTCGCCGACGCCTTGGCGCTCGGCGGCAATCCATCTTCGGTGCATAGCCTCGGCCGCGCCGCCCGGTTGCTCGTCGAAGAGAGCCGTGCGGCCGTCGCCGCGCTGGTCGGTGCGCCAGCCGACGGGGTCGTCTTCACCAGCGGCGGCACCGAGGCCAATCATCTGGCGCTGCTCGGCTCCGGGCGCGAGCGCATTCTGGTCTCCGCCGTTGAGCATTCCTCGGTGCTCCAGGTGGTGTCCGCGGCGGAGCGCATCCCGGTCGACGACGACGGCCGTGTCGACCTCGCGGCGCTCGCCGCGCTGCTCGCGGCTGATAACCATCCGACGCTAATTTCGGTGATGTTGGCCAACAACGAGACCGGCGTGATCCAGCCGGTCGCCGAGGTCGCCGCCATCGCCCACGCCCATGGCGCGCTGTTCCATTGCGACGCGGTGCAGGCCGCGGGGAAGATGCCGTTGGCTCTCGGCGAGATCGGCGCCGATTTCCTGACCCTGTCGGCGCACAAGATCGGCGGCCCGGCCGGGATCGGCGCGCTGGTCATGGGGTCCGGCGTCGAGGTGGCGCCGCTCCAGCGCGGCGGCGGTCAAGAGCGCAACCGCCGCGCCGGCACTGAGAACCTCGCCGGCATCGCCGGCTTCGCCGCCGCTGCGGCCGCCTGCGATCCGGCCGAATACGCTCGCGTCGGCACGCTGCGCGGCGGGCTCGAAGCGGCGCTGCCGCCCGACGCCGTTGTCATCGCCGCCGGAACGCCGCGCCTGCCCAACACTTCCGCCATCGCGATGCCCGGTGTCCCCGCCGAGACGCAGGTCATCGCACTCGACCTCGACGGCGTCATGATCAGCGCCGGCGCGGCGTGCTCGTCGGGCAAGGTCGGCCCGAGCCATGTGCTGGCGGCGATGGGCATCGCGCCCGACATCGCCGCCGCGACGATCCGCGTCAGCCTTGGGTGGTCGACCACCGAGGCCGACATCGCCCGTTTCCTCGACTCTTGGACCGCTCTTTACCACCGCACCCGAGGGCGGAAAGCTGCATGAACGATGTCACTCCGAATACCCTGCCGATTTACCTCGACAACCAGGCCTCGACCCCGGTCGACCCGCGCGTGCTCGACGCGATGATGCCGTATTTCACGATCGATTACGGCAACCCCCACAGTGAGAGCCATGCCTACGGCCATCGCGCGATGGCGGCGATCGACGCGGCGCGCGCCGAGGTCGCCGCGCTGATCCATGCCGACCCGCGCGAGATCGTCTTCACCTCGGGCGCGACGGAGGCCAACAATCTGGCGCTGAAGGGCGCGGCGCATTTCTCCCGCGAGCATCCCGTCGCTGGCGCGCCGAGAGACCATATCGTCGTCCTCCAGACCGAGCACAAATGCGTGCTCGAAAGCTGCGCGGCCTTGGAGCGCGAAGGGTTTCGCGTGACCTATTTGCCGGTCGCCGAAAACGGGCTCGTCTCGATCGACGCGCTCGCCGCAGCGGTCGACGAGCGCACGCTAATTGTCTCGGTCATGTCGGCGCACAACGAGATCGGCGTCATCCAGCCCCTGGCCGAGATCGGCGCGCTGTGCCGCTCGAAAGGCGCGCTGTTTCACACCGACGCGGCGCAGGCGCTAGGCAAGATTCCACTCGATGTCGAGGCGATGAAGATCGACCTGATGTCGATGTCGGGCCACAAGCTCTATGGGCCCAAGGGCGTCGGCGCGCTTTACGTGCGCCGCCGGCCGCGCGTGCGTCTGACGCCGCTGATCGACGGCGGCGGCCAGGAGCGCGGCGTGCGCTCGGGCACCCTGCCGACCCCGCTTTGCGTCGGCTTCGGCAAGGCCTGCGCGATCGCCGCTACGGAGATGGGCGGCGAGGCGATCCGCCTCAAAGGCTTGCGCGAACGGCTCAGCGCGAATCTCCGGCAGCGCGTGCCCGGGCTGGTAGTCAACGGCGACGTCGATCAGCGCCTGCCCGGAAGCCTCAATGTCTCGGTGCCCGGCACCACCGCGCCCGAGCTCATCGAGGCCTGTGCCTCGATCGCGATCTCCACCGGTTCGGCCTGCACCTCGGCCTTGGTCGAGCCCTCTTACGTGCTGCGCGCGCTGGGCCTCTCCGACGAACGCGCCAACGCCTCGATCCGTTTGGGGCTCGGTCGCTTCACCACCGAGGCCGATGTCGACTTCGCCGCAGATGCGATTGCTGCCGCCGCGGCCCGGCTCAGGGTGAAATCGGGCGAGGACAGACCCACATAACGTTTAGGTTACGATTGACGGCGACGATGAGGGCGGCAATATGAAGCCGCGCGGGAAAGTCTGAAGGAGTGTGAGGCAGGTTATGGCGATGGCGCGACCCCCAGCTCTGCTGGTGACCGACGCGGCGGCGTCCCGCATCCAGGCGCTTTTGGCGAACCGCGGCAAGCCGTCGGTCGGTGTGCGCGTCGGCGTGCGCTCGCGCGGCTGCTCGGGCCTCAGCTACACACTCGAATACGCCGACGAGAAGGGCAAGTTCGACGAGATCGTCGAAGACAAGGGTGTCACCGTGCTGGTCGACCCCAAGGCTGTCATGTTCATCCTCGGCACGGAGATGGACTACGTCGAGGAGAAGCTCGAAGCGGGCTTTGTGTTCCGCAACCCAAACGAGAAGGGTCGTTGCGGCTGCGGCGAGTCATTCCACGTCTGAGCTTTCGGCGCGTGGCGCCACCGAAATTACCACAGACAATGAGGCAATGAGGGTACGTCGCTTCCAATCTCACCGCCTCACTGTCTCTGTGGTGTTTTGAGGCGGCTGCGCCGCACTTGGTCGGCCGGACAATGAAACTCTTTCAGATCGAAGAGCCCGACGGCTCCCCCAGCGACCCCGACGCGCCGGGCGCGGCGATTGGCGTCGATGCGAGCGGCGGGTTGGCCGAGGTGGCGGTATCGGTCGGCGGCAATGCGCTGATCCTCGCCGACCGCGAGGGCTTCGAGCGCGATTTGCCGGTGCCGGGCCCCGATGCGCCGCTCGCCGATTGGCAGAGCTTGTTTGAAGGCGCGCGGCTGCGGGCCGAGCGAGCGCTTGCTCGCCCGGTGACCCATGCGGTGCTGGTCTTCGCCGCGCTTGACCCGGCGCTCGCCGCAGAGTTGCTGCGCGCGAGCGAGGCCGCCGGGATCGAATTGATGCGCGTCCTCAGTCCGGCCGACCTGACCACCGGCGGCGCCCCGGCCGAGGCCGCGGCGGTTCTTGCCGAAGACATGGCGCCGCGCCCTCCCGGAATGTGATCGGGTTTTTCATGCCGAAAATGATCTTTATTGAACGCGACGGCGCACAGCGTGAGGTCGATGCGCCGCTCGGCCTGTCGGTGCTCGAAATCGCCCACCGCAACAAGATCGATATCGAGGGGGCCTGTGAAGGCTCGCTTGCCTGCTCGACCTGCCACGTGGTCGTCGACCCCGAGTGGTATGACCTGTTGAAGGAGGCAACCGAGGACGAGGAAGACATGCTCGACCTCGCCTTCGGCCTCACCCAGACCTCGCGGCTCGGCTGCCAGATCATCGTTACCGAGGAGTTGGACGGGCTGACCGTGCGTCTGCCTTCCGCGACCCGCAACATGATGAACCGGTGATCGAATACCGGTGCCGGGCAATACCCTCTTCGATGGCCTCGTTGCTGCCTCGGGCCCGACCTGGCGCGCTTATACGCGCCATGAGTTCGTGCAGCGCCTCGCCGACGGTACGTTGCCCGAGGCGGCGTTCCGTCATTATCTGATCCAGGACTACCTGTTCCTGCTGCATTTCAGCCGAGCCTGGGGGCTGGCGATCTACAAATCCGACACGCTCGCCGAGATGCGCCGCGCGCAAAGCCTCGTCGCCGCGACGCTCGACACGGAGATCGGGCTGCATGTCGAGTATTGCCGCGGCTGGGGCATCGACGTAGCGGCGATGGCGGAGACGCCGGAAGCGTTGCAGACCATCGCCTATACCCGCTTTGTGCTCGACCGCGGGCTCGCCGGCGATCGGCTCGATCTCGAAGTGGCGCTGGCGCCGTGCATTGTCGGCTATGCCGAGATCGCCGCCGAGCGTATGGCTGATCCGGCGACTAAACTCACTGGCAACCCATATAAGAGCTGGCTCGACATGTACGCCGGCGCCGAGTACCAGGCTTTGGCACAGGAAGCCAAGGCGGCGCTGGACGAACAGTTTGCCCGGCGTGGCGGCGAGGGACGCTTGCCGGCGCTCGCTGCGAGTTTTACCGCCGCGACCCGGCTTGAAGCCGATTTCTGGCAAATGGGTCTCGACGCGCCGCCCTGAGTGCCGATATTAGGCCGATGCTTGCGCCCCTCGATCTCGACCTGCCAGGAAAGCCGGAAGACCACCGCGTCGTCGTCGCGATGTCGGGCGGGGTTGATTCGTCGCTGACCGCGGCGCTGCTGGCGCGTGCCGGATGCGATGTCGTTGGTATCACCCTGCAGCTTTACGACCATGGCGCGGCTGTCGGGAAAAAAGGTGCGTGTTGCGCCGGGCAGGATGTACGCGACGCCGCCAATGTCGCGCGGCAGATCGGCATCCCGCATTACGTGCTCGATTACGAGGCGCGGTTTCGCGAGGCGGTGATCGAGGATTTCGCCGACAGCTACGGTCGCGGCGAGACGCCGATCCCATGCATCCGCTGCAACGAGCGGGTCAAGTTCCGCGACCTGCTGCAGACCGCGCGCGATCTCGGCGCAAGCGCGCTGGCGACCGGACATTACGCCCGCCGCCTGCGCGGTGATGATGGTCCGGCGCTCTACCGCGCCGTCGACACGGCGCGGGACCAGAGCTATTTCCTCTACCGCACGAATCGCGCCGAGCTCGAATTTCTGCGCTTTCCGCTGGGTGGCATGGGCAAGGACGAAACCCGCGCGCTCGCCCGCGAGCTCGACCTGCCGGTCGCCGACAAGCCCGACAGCCAGGACATCTGCTTTGTGCCGCAGGGCTCCTACGCCGACATCGTCACCCGGCTGCGCCCGGAAGCGGGCGAGCCGGGCGACATCGTCGATGAGACCGGCCGTGTGCTCGGCCGGCACCGTGGTATCGCCCACTTCACCGTCGGCCAGCGCAAGGGCCTCGGCATCGCATCGCCCGAGCCGCTCTATGTGCTGCGCCTCGAACCAGCGGGGCGGCGGGTCGTCGTCGGTCCCTACGGCGCGCTCGCCGAGACGCGGGTGCGGCTCGGCGAGTTCAGCTGGCTCGGGCAGCCGCTCAACGCAGGTGAGACATTGACCGTCAGCGCCAAGCTGCGCTCGGCGCAGCCGCCGGTGCCGGCGACGCTCCGCGCCGGTGAGGATCGCGACGCGGCCGAGCTGGTGCTGGCGGCGCCGGCCGGCGCGGTCGCGCCCGGCCAGGCCGCGGTCATCTATGACGGCGACCGCGTGCTCGGCGGCGGCTGGATAAAGAGCCCAGCTTCTTGACCCTAAAGGGCCGATCTCCTATATGCGGCGCCTTGCCGTGACGGCAGACGGTGGCGGGGTAGCTCAGTTGGTCAGAGCAGCGGACTCATAAGCCGAAGGTCGGCGGTTCAAATCCGCCCCCCGCTACCAAAGCCGCCCCTTGGGGGCCGTCCCTGAGCGGCTTTCACACCGCGCACCCCTGGTTGTTTAGCGCTCGTTAACCTTGGCCGGCAATCCTCGGCTCACCCCAAGGTGGTCTCGGCAGGAGTTTATGGAGCGCAACAGGTGGGAGACGGCGATACGCTGCCTCGAGGTCGCGGTGCATCCCAACACCGGCGACGACGAGCTGATCGCCGCGGTCAATGGTTTCCGGCGCACGGCGGAGGGGTTGCCGCTGGGCCAGGTCTGCATCGAGTTCGCGTGCGGCGGCGTACCGCTGGCCGATCTGGCGCAGATGAAGGACATGCTCGAACGGCTGAACCGCGACAACCTCGAATTGCGGCGCAAGCTTGCGGTCGAGGAGGCGGCGCAGGCGAGCGCGGCGCGCCGGCTCGACGACGCCTACTGCCGCATCCATCAGTTGACGCAAGAGGCGATGGCCGCGCAGCGTCTGTCCCATGCGACGGAGCAGGAGTTCGAGGCGTTTCGCGCCGCCTACGCGCAAGCGCTCGACGGTATGAAGCAGAGCAATGTCGATTTGCGTTCGGCGCTTGACGATACGAAACGTCGGGCAGCGGCGGAGGCGCGCCGCCCATTCGGCGCCTTCCTCGCCGAGGCGCGCCTTTCTACCGACGAGGCGGCGGCCGTCAACAGCGGTGTCGGCAGCGGCCGGCTGCGAGTCGTCGAACCGACCGACCCGTGGACGGCATAAGTTAAGGGAGAACAAGTTTTAGGCGGTAAATCAGCGGTTTAAAGCACACCGTGACAGGCTCCGAAAGGAACGTAGGCCTCGGCCCCTCGTTGCTTTGAGAACGATGTTTTGCTTTCGGAGCCGATCATGAAGCGCTTGCTTGCTGCCGGCGCGATGGTCGTCGTGGCGCTCGGTTTTGCGGCGACGTCCGACGCGCAGGCATATTCTCCACTGCCCCCGCCATTGCAACTCCGCCCGGCGATGCCGGAATCGATGCCGACCGTGGAGCCGTTCTCGGCGACCGCGCCGGACGATCTCTCGGGGACCGCCCGGCACAACATCACCGCCACGCCGGAATGCGGCGCCGCCAACCCGCAAGGTGGAATTCCGTCGATGGTGACCGGCACCTGTCCCTGACAATTTCAATGGAGGCGATGATGCCACGCTTGCTTCTCCTGTCTGCGGCTGCCGCCGCGATCCTGAAGTCTTGCCGGTCCGGCCCAGGCCCAGCCGGTCCACGCCATCCGGGCTTTTCCGGAAGTGGTGATCCCACCCGCGAACCCGTATCCCCCGGAGATCGGCGCGACCATCGGCTCGGACATCAATTGCGAGCCGCCGGGCCTGCCGCCATCGGGGATCGGTGCGTTGCCGCCGTCGAACCACACCTGTCCTTGAGGCGCGTCGCGTCCGCGCGGGCCGCTTGCTTTGCACGAGATTGACGGGCCAATCTAGCTGTCATACCGAAGGCCGGTATCCAGCCTTCCTTCGCTGCGGCGGTGGAACCCTGGGTCCTGGCCTCCGCCGGGACGACGAGAAGAGGCGAGTTGCGGAATGTCTGACGATAGGTCGGGCGCGAATGACCAACGTCGCTGACGACATTGCATATCTTTCAGCTCGGGAGCTTACCAGCGCTTACCGCACCGGCAAATCGTCACCGGTCGAAGCGGCCGAAGCGCTGTTCGCCCGGCTCGACGACCTGCAGCCGAAGCTCAATGCGTTCTGCGTCGTCGATCGCGCTGGCGCGCTGGCGGCGGCGCGCGCGTCGGAAGCGCGTTGGCGAATCGGCAAGCCGCTCTCGCCAATCGACGGCGTGCCGGCGACGATCAAGGATCTGATGCTGATGCGCGGGCTGCCGACCCTGCGCGGCTCGCACTTGATTGACCCGAACCAGGACTGGTCGGAGGATTCGCCCGCGGTGGCGCGGTTCAAGGAAGCCGGTGCGATCATCCTTGGCAAGACCACCACCCCTGAATTTGGCTGGATCGCAGTCGGCGACTCGCCGCTCACCGGCATCACCCGCAACCCGTGGAACCTTGAGCGTACGCCGGGCGGCAGCAGCGCCGGCGCCGCCGCGGCCTGCGCGGCGGGGATCGGCGTCCTCAATCTCGGCAGCGATGGCGCCGGCTCGATCCGCATCCCGTCGTGCTTTTCCGGAGTCTTCGGCATCAAGCCGACCTTTGGCCGGGTGCCGGCCTACCCGCCCTCGCCGATGGGCCTGTTGTCGCATCACGGGCCGATCTGCCGCGGCGTCGCCGACGCGGCGGCGATGCTCGACGCGATCGGCCGGCCCGACCCGCGCGACCCGTATTGGCTCCCCGTCTCCGACACCAGCTTTGCCGCTAGCATCGACGGCGGGGTCAAAGGCTGGAAGATCGCCTTCAGCCCCGATCTCGGCTACGCCAGAGTGCAGCCGGAAATCGCCGCCGCGGTCGCCGCCGCGGCGCGCCAATTCGAAGTGCTGGGCGCGCATGTCGAACAGGTCGGCAAGATTTTCGACTCGCCGCGCGAGGCGCTGCTGATCCTGTGGGGCGCCGGCGCGGCGCGCATCGTCGCCGGCATCCCGACCGAAAAGCTGAAGCAGTGCGACCCCGGCTTTGTCGCGGTCGCCGAGGCCGGCGCGAAGATCGGCGCAGTCGACTATCTCGGCGCCGATCTGGAGCGCAGCGCGCTCGGCCGCACGATGGGCGCCTTCCACGAGAAATACGACCTGCTGCTGACGCCGATGATGCCGGTGCCGGCGCTGCCGGTCGGCGAGGACCTCAACAGCCCCGACGACGAGCATTGGGTCGACTGGTCGCCGTTCAGCTACCCGTTCAACATGACCCGCCAGCCGGCGGCTTCGATCCCCTGCGGCCTCACCGGCGGCGGCTTGCCGATCGGCTTGCAGATCGTCGGCCCGCTGCACGCCGACGCCAAGGTGCTGCGCGCCGCCCGCGCCTTCGAGGCGACCCAGCCGGTCCGCCGCCCGCCGATTTAACCATTGTCATTGCGAGGAGCGCAACGCGCGACGCAGCAATCTCGCGCCGTCTTCGCCGCCCTCCACCGAACGAGATTGCTTCGCGACGCTTGCAATGACGAGGAAATGGTTATGACCGAGCCCAACATCGTCGTCACCGACGCGCCCGACGATGCCGACATCAAAATCATTCAGGACGGGCTGAAGGCCTACAACACCGAGAAGGCCGGCTATGACGATTACCAGCCGCTCGCGGTGTTCGTCACCGATCCCGTGACCGGCAAGGTGGTCGGCGGGCTTTACGGCGGCAGCTATATCGGGCAGGCGCGGGTCGAGCGCTTCTTCCTGCCCGAAAACCTGCGGCGCGACCGCATCGGCAGCCGGGCGCTGAAGCTGGCCGAGGAGGAGGCAAGACGGCGCGGCTGCTCGCGGATCACGCTGAATACGCTGGAGATCCAGGCGCCCGGCTTCTACCTGAAGCAAGGCTACACGATGGCGGCGAAGCTCGACTGCGACCCGCCCGGCATCACGCGGTATGTGATGACGAAGAAACTTTAAGAGAGCGGCTGGGTTCACAAAAAAGGGCTGCCTCCCCCACGGGAAGCGGCTTTACGCTGATCGCTTAAGCAGCGGCTGGCGCGCGCGGCGCTCGCCCTTCGGATGCATCGGCGGCGCTTTCGACGAGGATCACGACTCCCATGATCCGTGCTAGCGCCCTCGCTGCATTGCGGCAAAGTACAAGAAAGCAAATGACCACTATCGTAACGGGAAATAGTAGAATGACCGGCAGCGACCGAACAGCCATCGTGACTGCAACCGTGCGTGTTGCTGACTTAACGAGTTTTCTAATTGCTTCGCGTGTCTCGGGGTTGTTCACACGATCAATCACGTTCTCGATCGGTGCCCGCGTCGGCATAGGTCCATGCCACCAGATGCTAAAACCGGCGACAAGGATGCGCGGTAGTGTTCCAGCGTGAGCAAAGCGAATGATCTGCTCAAGCGCAACCCGGATAGCGCGGTATTCGCGACTGTTAAAGGAGATGCCGCCCGCAAGTGCCAAATCGAAGATGGCATCTCGCTTTTCGAAAACGACCTGCCGCGCGACATCGGCCCAGACGCACTGCCACGGCCAATAGAAGACGATAAGGAACGCCCCAGCAGCGACAATACCGGTCAACGCATGAACGCCGATCATGATGTCGGTCATAGTCGGTCCCTCGGATTGGTGCGGCCCTTTTCCGTCAGACCCGATGACGAACGCTGGGGGTCGATTTTAGTCTCCAAATCCTTAATCCGCCCTTGCATATAGGCGACTTTTCGCTGTCGCAGCTTGCGTTCAGCAATCGCCCAGATTGTCGATAGCCCGGCAACCGAAAATGCAAAGACCAAGCGAACGTCCCACAGGATCGAAAGGGCCATCGTAAAGGCTGTCGTTTTCCCCGCGATGCTGTCTATCGCCAGATATAAGCACCAAAAGCCAAAAGCCAGCGTGCTGTATCGGAGCGCTGCCCGGATGGTGCTATAGAGCTGATCGACCCTATGGAGGGCTAGCCTTTCTTTGCCTTGCGCGCCCAGCGCTGTGGTTGCCCTCGCCATCCTGCCACGGATTTAGCAGCATTTTTCTATGTTGGCGAGTAGTTTGAGGGAAGAAATCTCCGATGCCGATACGCCTCGCGCGGGTGAGGGGGAG
>CAVQJJ010000015.1:0-19136 GCA_963712835.1 uncultured Alphaproteobacteria bacterium
ATGTCCCAGTAGACGCCGGCGAAAAGCGGCGTGTAGACGGTGCGGCCGTCGATGAGCACCAGGAGCTTGTTGACATCGCCGCGTTGTTGCCGACGTTGAAACCGCGCGCGGTGATCGCATAGCTGGTGGCATTGAGCTGCGCGACCTCCAAGTTCGGCGCGAGGCGCAGTATTTCGGGGATCGTCACAGCGCCGGAGCGAATGATGTCGTCGTGGCTGATGACGTAGATCGCCGCGGCCGCATCGCTCAGCGATTCAGCGCGTTTCGAGACCGAGGTGACCTCTACGTTAGAGAGATCCTGGAGCGACAGCTGCTACAGTTGCTGAATGGTTTGGCCAAAACCGGGTGCGGGCGCAAGCGCGGCAAACGTGCACAGCGCGACGAGCACACTGGGATGCCACAGATTAGAGAGGCGCCCCGTCATTAGGCAGGGGCAGAGCCATCCCGACGCCAACCGGTTCTCTGCGTTCTTCGCGCGCTGCTATTCGTCTGATGCCTGCAGCTCATTCTTGCCGGTCCACTCCCTGTGGGGCAAGATACGTCGCGTTATGGGTGAATTTCCTGCGTTTTTTTGCAACAAAATGTAAATCAGCGGCACGGTTAGGCGCTGCCGTCGGGGAAGTATTTACGGTCAATCTTAATGGCGGGACATAAGGAGGGGGTTTGCCCATGATGTTCTCGGCCACGACCTGCCGCACGGCGCCGAGCTTTCCGGCAGCGGCGCGCCGTTGTTGCCGGACGAGGAGGTTTTGCCCTAGTAACTCGGCTTCGCCGGGAACGGCGTCAGCTGGATTTCGTGGCTCCAGCACGAACGGTCCTGAGTGTGCAGATACCAGAACGCCTCGGCGATCTTCACCGGATTGATGATTTCCGCGCCGCGGTTGGCGTTGCGCGGCAGCGCGCGCGTGCCCGGCGAGTCGATTGTGCCGTCGATCACGACATTGGCGACGTGGACGCCCAGCTCTGAGTACTCCTCGGTCAGCACCTGGGCGACCGTGCGCATCATGACGCGCGGATAATAGAGCGACTGTCCGGTCATGCGCTTGCGGCCGCGCAGCGAGCTCGAATTGTTCGAGAAGAAGAATGACCCCTCGCCTTTCTTGCGCATCGCCGGCAGCACTTCTTGCGCGACAAGAAACGGCCCGCGCACCGCGACATCGATCGCCGTGTCGAGGATCCGGACTGGAACGTGCTCGAGCAGCTCCTTGTCGGCCGGCAGCTCGCGGCCATCGAGATAGCCGGCATTGTAGATCAGCACGTCGGGGTCGCCGGCCTCGGCGCGGATCGTCTTGAAGGCGGCCGCCACCAATTCTTCCTGCGAAAGGTCGAGCTCGACGGTGATGCACTCGCCGCCCTGCTCGCGGATCGCCGCCTGCAGCCCCGCCGCGTTCGACGCCGTGCGGGTCGTCACCACGGTGAAGAACCCTTCGGCCGCGAATTTCTGCGCGACCGCGCCGCCAACCCCCCACTGCACGCCGACCGGAACGATGTTGGGATCGACATCGTGCCCGTGCAGCATGTTGGTCATGCGTCCGTCGGACTGCCATTTCGAGGTGGCGCCGATCACCACCGCGACCTTCTTCCCCCGCGTGTTCTGCATCGTCTCCCTCCCTTGCCCCGTGAACGTGGCGCGCCGCCGGCGGCGGTGCCACATTGATGGCCGATGGGCTGACAATAGCGGGCGAGAGCATGGCGCACGAGTGGGATGCGACGCAGTACCTGCGCTTTTCCGACGCCCGCACCCTGCCGGCGATCGATTTGCTGTCACGCATCGAACTCGCCGCCGCGAAGCGGGTGGTGGATCTTGGCTGTGGCCCCGGCAACAGCACCGCGCCCTTGAAGGCGCGCTGGCCGGACGCGGCAGTGGCCGGCATCGATTCTTCCGAGGAGCTGCTCGCCGCCGCACGGCGCGACCACCCCCGCATCGCTTTCGAGCGCGGCGATATCGCGACATGGACGGCGGACGCGCCGTGCGATGTCGTCTTCGCCAACGCCTCGTTGCAGTGGGTCGGCGGCCATGACGGGCTGGTGCCGCACCTCTTCGCCCAGGTCGCGCCAGGCGGCGTGCTGGCGGTGCAGATGCCGCGCAACCACGATTTCGCGACCCATCGCCTCATGCGCCAGGTCGCCGCCGAGGGCCCGTGGCGCGACCGGCTCGACGGCGCGCGCGACCCGTCGCCCGTCCGGCCGCCCGCGTTCTATTACGACCTACTGGCGCCGCGCGCCGCGGCGTTCACCATCTGGGAAACCAACTACATCCAGGTCATGGACGGCGTGCCGGCGATCATCGCCTGGCTGCACGGCACTGGATTGCGGCCGTTTCTCGCTCGCCTCACCGAGGCCGAGCGCCCGCAATTCCTCGACCGCTATGCCGCGCTCCTCGCCGAGGAATACAAGCCGCAAGCCGACGGCAAAATCCTCCTTCCCTATCCCCGCCTCTTCTTCATCGCCACAAAACCGCAATAGGGGTAAAAGCCCCGCACGAAATTTGGAGGAAGCCTGATGCTGCAGATCGCCGACCGGATGAATACGCTCGGCACCGAAACCGCATTCGAGGTGCTGGCGCGGGCCAATGCCCTCGCCGCTCAGGGCAAGTCGATCATCAATCTCGGCATCGGCCAGCCCGATTTCGCGACGCCCGAGCACATCGTCGAGGCCGGCCGCAAGGCGCTCGCCGACGGGCATCACGGCTACACCCCGGCCAACGGCATCCCGCCGCTGCGCGAGGCGGTCGCCGCCGATCTGTGGCGCCGCCACCAGGTCGAGGTGTCGCCCGACGACGTGCTGATCGTCCCCGGCGGCAAGGTCACGATGTTCTTCGCGATCATGCTGTTCGGCGAGCCGGGCGCGGAGATCATGTATCCCAACCCCGGCTTCCCGATTTACGAGAGCGTCATCCGCTTTTCCGGCGCGACCCCGGTGCCGATGCCGCTTTACGAAAGCGCCGGCTTCTCGTTCAGCGCCGACGAGGTGCTGG
The DNA here is from genome assembly GCA_963712835.1 of uncultured Alphaproteobacteria bacterium. Classification (GTDB taxonomy): domain Bacteria; phylum Pseudomonadota; class Alphaproteobacteria; order ATCC43930; family CGMCC-115725; genus DATARH01. The sequence continues at coordinate 2,978 of CAVQJJ010000015.1, forward strand.
CGAAGATCACACCCAAGACCCGGCTGATCGTCATCAACAGCCCGGCCAATCCGACCGGCGGCGCGGTGCCCAAGGCCGAGCTCGACAAGCTCGTGCGTGGCCTCAGCGACCATCCGCAAGTCGCGATCATGAGCGACGAGATCTACGGCGAGATCACCTATGACGGGAACGAGCACCACAGCCTCTTGCGCTATCCGGAGATCCGCGACCGGGTGATCCTCTTGGACGGCTGGAGCAAGACCTACGCGATGACCGGCTGGCGGCTCGGCTACGGCGTCTGGCCGAAGCAGCTTTTCGCCCATGCCGAGCGGCTGGCGATCAACTGCCATTCCTGCGTCAACGCGGCAACGCAATTCGCCGGGATCGCAGCGCTGAAGGGCCCGCGCGAACCCGTCCTGCGCATGGTGCGCGCCTTCGCCGAGCGCCGCGAGTACATCGTTCAGGCGCTGAACGGCCTGCCAGGCGTGCGCTGCGCCAATCCGGGGGGCGCGTTCTATACCTTCCCCAATGTCGCGGGCACCGGCTACGACGCCAAGGCCTTGCAGACCGAGCTATTGGACAAGGTCGGGGTCGCGACGATCGCCGGCACCAGCTTTGGCGCGTTCGGCGAGGACTATATCCGAATTTCCTACGCCAACAGCCTGGCGAACCTGCAAGAGGCGGTCGAGCGCATCCGGCGGTTCCTGGGAAATTTACCCGGCAGAGCGACCGCGTAACACTTGCATCTGCCTAAGTTTTGGCCATTCTGCCGGCGGATTGCGCCGGCGGCCCGCGACGACACGGTTTGCGGGCATTGGCGGCGGTTTGGCCGCTGGCATGGGTTATGCTCAGGCTTGCGACAACGGCCGAACGTATTCGGCATGGGAGACGGTTCCGATGAAAAAGGTCGAGGCGATCATCAAGCCGTTCAAGCTTGACGAGGTAAAGGAAGCCCTGCACGAGGTCGGCATCAAGGGCATCACCGTCGTCGAGGCCAAGGGCTTCGGCCGGCAGAAGGGCCATACCGAGCTCTATCGCGGCGCCGAGTACGTCGTCGATTTCCTGCCCAAGGTGAAGATCGAGGTCGTCATGGAAGATTCAATGGTCGAGCGCGCGGTCGAGGCGATCATGCACTCCGCGATGACCGGGCGGATCGGCGACGGCAAGATTTTCATCTCCAGCATCGAGGAAGCGATCCGCATCCGCACCGGAGAACGGGGCCCGGATGCGATCTGACTTTCGTCAACCCGCGCGCGAATGGTATTGCCCAGGTTGAGGCGCAGCCCGACCCTTTTTCCTCTTAAACCACAGGACCAGAGCGATGGCAGGCGAGATTGACAAGGTAATGGGTCTGATCAAGGAGCACGAGGTCAAGTATGTCGACTTCCGCTTCACCGACCCGCGCGGCAAGTGGCAGCATCTGGCGCACCACGTGCGCACCATCACCCCGGATTTTCTCGCCGGCGGGGTGATGTTTGACGGCTCCTCGATCGCCGGGTGGAAGGCGATCAACGAATCGGACATGCTGCTCGCGCCCGATTGCGCCACCGCGGTGATGGACCCGTTCTCGGCGCAGCCGCAGCTCATCATCTTCTGCGACGTGCACGAGCCCTTGACCGGCCAGCCCTATGCCCGCGACCCGCGCTCGACCGCCAAGAAGGCCGAGCAGTACCTGATCTCCTCCGGCATCGGCGACACCGCCTATTTCGGGCCCGAGGCCGAGTTCTTCATCTTTGACGACGTGCGCTACGAATCGACGATGAACACCGCCTCCTACACGATCGAGTCGGATGAGGGGCCGTGGGTCAGCGCCAAGTCCTTCCCCGACGGCAATACCGGCCACCGTCCGCCGGTGAAGGGCGGCTATTTCCCGGTGCCGCCGGTCGACGGGCAATCGGACATCCGCGCCGAGATGCTCTCGGTGATGTTCGACATGGGCCTCAAGACCGAGAAGCACCACCACGAGGTGGCGCCCAGCCAGGCCGAGCTCGGCAACGAGTTCGACACGCTGGTCAAGACCGCCGACGGCATGCAGATCTACAAATACGTCGTGCACAACGTCGCCAACCAGTACGGCAAGACGGCGACCTTCATGCCGAAGCCGATCAAGGGCGACAACGGCTCGGGCATGCACACCCACCAGTCGATCTGGAAGGGCGAGCGGCCGTCTTTCGCCGGCAATCTCTACGCCGACCTCTCGGAGACCGCGCTTTTCTACATCGGCGGCATCATCCGCCACGCCAAGGCGATCAACGCCTTCACCAACCCGACGACCAACTCATACAAGCGGCTCATCCCCGGCTTCGAGGCGCCGGTGCTGTTGGCCTATTCGGCGCGCAACCGCTCGGCCTCGTGCCGCATCCCGATCGTCTCCAGCCCGAAGGCGAAGCGGGTCGAGGTGCGCTTCCCCGACCCCGCCTGCAACCCCTATCTCGGCTTCGCGGCGATGCTGATGGCCGGGCTCGACGGCATCCAGAACAAGATCCACCCCGGCGAGCCGATGGACAAGAACCTCTACGATTTGCCGCCCGAGGAATTGAAGGACGTGCCGACCGTCTGCGGCTCCTTGCGCGAGGCCTTGGGGGCGCTCGCATCCGACCACGCCTTCCTCCTCAAGGGCGACGTCTTTACCGCCGACCAGATCGAATCCTACCTCGAACTCAAATGGGAAGAGGTCTACGCCTTCGAGCACACACCCCACCCCATCGAGTTCCAGATGTACTACTCGGTCTAAGCCACCGCGCAGCGACGCCAAAGAGCCGGCCAAAACCCGGCACTTCCGCATCCGCGCGCCCCTCTCCCCGTAAACGGGGCCAGGGACGTGTCACGGTCGGTGCAGGAACAGCGAGGCGAGCAACGCCAGCGCCAGGAGCGCGGAGATGCCCTGCCACACGCGCAGCGGCGCGCGCTCGTAGAGCGTGCGCGGCCGGCCCAGCCCGATCGCCGCACGCGACGGCCCCGCCTCCATTTCCTGCGCGAATTCGGTCATGTCGTTGAAGCGCTGCCCCGGATCGAGCGCGATGGCGCGGGCCAGCGTCGCCTCGACCCAGGCCGGCAGGTCCGGCCGCAGCTCGCTGAAGCGCTGCGGCCGGCTGCGCCGCGGCGGGCTCATTGCGTCGGCGTTAGCGTAGGGGTATTCGCCGGTGAAGGCGCGGAACATCGACACGCCGAGCGCGTAGACATCGGTCTGCTCGTTGCCCGCTTCGCCATCGGCCATCTCCGGCGCCATATAGGCCGCGGTGCCGGGGATATTCTCGGCCGGAAACTCCTCGAGCCCCGGCACGCGCACCACGCCGAGATCGATCAGCTTCAATGCGCCGCCAGTTTCGAGGATCACGTTGTCAGGCTTGATGTCGCGGTGGATGATCCCCGCGCGGTGCAACGCCGCGATCGCGCGCGCCAGCCGGATCGCGATGTTGCGCCCCTCCTCCAGCCCGAGCATCGGCGGGTGCGCCATCCGGGTCTCCAGGAGCTCACCCTGATAGAACGGCATCACCGTGTAGAGGCAGGTCTGCCGCCCCGGCGGCAGCTCGATGACCCGGCCGATCGACGGGTTGTGCACCCGCGCGCCGACCCACGCCTCGCGCATGAAGGCGGCGCGATATGCTTCGATGCCCGCGAGCTGGGGCTTGGGGAATTTGAGAACGACGTCGCCGCCTTCGATCTCGTCCGTCGCGGCGAAGAGGCGCGTGTAGCGTCCGTCCGAGATCAGCGCCTTCAGCACGAACCCGTCGACCGTCTCGCCCGCTACCGGCACCGGGATCACCGGCAATTGCTGGATCGCGGTGCTGACATCGGCCGAGCCGGCCGCGGGCAGCGCCACGACATCGAGCACCAGTGCGGTGCAATTGTCGGTGCTCTCAGCTTCGAGCGCGGCGGCGACCAGCGCGTTGGCGGTATCCTGCGGGGCCGAGCGGTCGCGCAGGATGTCGAGGATGGTCGGCTCGCTTAGGGAGCCGTGCACGCCATCGCTGCACAACAGGAACCGGTCGTGCAGTCGCCACCGGCTGCGAGGCGTAATCGAGCCGCACCGCGGTCTCGACACCGAGCGCTCGCAGCAGCGTGTGCGAGCGGCCCGAGCCGGTCTCGTGGACATGGTCGGTCGTGAGGCACGTCAGGCGGTCGCCGCTTAGCCGATAGGCCCGCGTGTCGCCGACATGGAGGATGTGCGCGACGCGGCCGCGCAGCACCAGCACCGTCAGGGTGCACCCCAGCCCGGTGAGGTCGGGGTCCTGCCGCCCCATCGAATTAATCCAGCCGTTCAGTGAACTGACGATGCGCGCGCCGGCGCGCTGCACTTCCATGGTCTGCGGCAGGTCGCAAAACCCGTCGAGAAAGCCGCGCACCGCGGTTTCCGCCGCAATCCGCCCGCCTTTCGCGCCGCCGATGCCGTCGGCGATGGCGGCCACCACCTCCTGCCGCGGCTCGGGCAGCTCCCAGCCCATCAGCGCGCCGGCGAAGTCCTGGTTGTCCTGGCGCGGCCCGGTTTTCGAAGCAAAGCCGACGCTTGCCTTCACCCCGGCCGCGGCCGCCGCCATCATTCACTGCCCTTTTCGCTCATGATCCGAACTTCGCCAATTCGATGAAGATTTGCCATGGTCAGGAACGCGTCAACATCTTACTGCCTATTATTTAGGCAATTTATATACGGCTTATATTCTTGATTTGCATGCTCGCCGCGCCGATTGCCACCGAATACGGCACATCAGATTCATCGAGCAGCTTATTCCGGGTGGCATTCGTAGTGCAGGAAATACCCTCCGGTGCTCGACGCGCCGCGCAGCTGCAGCTTGCCGGTCACGCGATCGAGTTCGTAGATGCCGCCCTTGTCGTCCTCCCACTTGATCCAGACTTGGCTGATCGTGGCCGGGCGGGAATCGACCTGGCCGTGGTCGAGGTCGATGACGACCGGCCAGTTCGCCCCGCCGACCACGTTGACGCAGCGCAAGTGCAACAATCCGCCCTCGGCGGCGAACCCGGATGTCGCCGCGATCTGACATCCGGCGAAGGCTAGAACCAGCCGCATCGCGGCCCGTACCGGATGCCTCGCTCGAAAAAAAGTTGCCAGCATTATCAGTATTTTCGCCTTGGAGTTGGGCGTGCCCGCCAAATAGGCACGGTTCTTGCCTTGCGCTGGCTTTGAACGGCGCGTTTGTCGAATCCGGCTCTCTGCGGGGGACTTCGGCATAAGGGTCGGGATTAAACACGACGAGGTGGAGAATGCTAGTCGCATCACCAAAATGGTTAGATACGGGAACCAATGCCTGGCAAATGGCGGCCGCCACGTTTGTCGGGCTGCAGAGCATCCCGGAACTCGTGGTCCTCTACGGCGGCATCGTCAAAAAGAAATGGGCGATCAACTCCGCGTTCATGGCGATCTACGCCTTCGCCGCGGTCATGGTCGTTTGGGTGCTGTGGGCCTATAGCATGGCCTTCGGCGATCAATGGTTCGGGTTCCTGGCGGTCATCGGCGTCCCGAAGCCGGTGCTCGGCGCCGGCGTTCTGCTCAGCCAGGCGAACATCCCGTCAATCGCCACCAGCGGCGATTCGGCGGGAATGCCACCCTTCGCGTTCCCGATGGCGACGCTGGTCTTCTTCCAGTTCGTCTTCGCCGCGATCACCGTGATCATCCTCGCCGGTTCGCTGATCGGCCGGATGAGCTTCAAGGCGTGGATCATCTTCGTGCCGTTATGGATGACCTTCGTCTACACGGTCGGATGCTTCAGCATCTGGGGTGGCGGCTGGCTCGCCTCGATGGGCGCGGCGGACTTCTCGGGCGGTTACGTCATCCATCTCGCGGCGGGCACCTCGGGCTTTGTCGCGGCGTGGGTGATCGGGCCGCGCATCCAGCAGGATCGCGATCACTTCCCGCCCAATAGTCTCCTGATGGCGCTGGTCGGCGCCGGCATCCTGTGGCTCGGCTGGAACGGCTTCAACGGCGGCGACCCGTACTTCGCCAACGCCGACGCGTCGGCCGCGATCCTCAACACCAATTTGTGCACCTGCGTGTCGCTGTTGGTGTGGACGATCATGGACTCGTTTGCCTACGGCAAGCCGTCGGTCGTCGGGGCGATCAACGGCATGATCGCCGGCCTGGTCGGCATCACCCCGGGTGCCGGCTATGTCAACGGCTGGGGCGCGATCGCGATCGGCGTCATCACCGGGATCATCCCCTGGATCATGATGAACAAGGTCCAGACCAGCGCGATGTTCAAGAAGGTCGACGACACGCTCAGCGTTCTCTCGACGCATGGCGTCGCCGGCTTGCTCGGTGGTCTCTCGGTCGGCATTTTCGCCTGCGGCGACATGCTGGTGTATGCGGCCCCGGACGGCGACAAGCAAGCGCCGGGCATGAGCGTCACCGGCCTGCTCTACGGCAACTCGGGCAACCAGTTGCTAATGCAGGTCTACGCGGCGCTGTTCATCATCGTCTACAACGTCATCGCCACCTTCATCATCCTCAAGGTCATCTCGATCTTCGTATCCTTGCGGATGGACGAGACGACGCTGCGGGTCGGTGACGACGCGGTGCACGGCGAGACGGCCTACAATTTCGGTGACGGCGAAGAGCCGGCCGTCGCCGAGTAAAGCCTGCGTCGAAATACGCTTGGGGTAAGCGTGCGGGGGTGCTTGCCGGTGAGCCGGGAAGCACCCCCGAATTCTGTCAACGGGGGACGGACATGAGATTTGCCTGCCGAATGGGACATCGCCTGGTACTCGCCATCGCGCTGCTCGGCGCGAGCGCCGCGGCCGCGCTGGCGCAGCAACCGGCCGCCGCGCCGAAATTCGACAGCGGCGATACCGCCTGGATGCTCACCTCGGTGGCGCTCGTCTTGATGATGACGATCCCCGGCTTGGCGCTATTCTACGGCGGCATGGTGCGCAAGAAGAACGTCCTCGCCACCGTGATGCAGAGCTTCATGGTGACATGCCTCGTGACGGTGCTGTGGACGGTGTGCACCTACAGCATGGCCTTCACCACCGGCAGCCCCTATGTCGGCGGCATGAGCCGCTTCCTGCTGATGGGCATGAACCTCAATTCGGTGAACGACCTCGCCAAGACCATTCCCGAAATCGGTCTATATGTGTTTCCAGATGACCTTCGCGATCATCACCCCGGCGCTAATCTGCGGCGCGGTAGCGGATCGCATGAAATTCTCGGCGCTGATCTGGTTTATCGGGCTGTGGGCGGTATTCGTCTATGCCCCCATCGCGCATTGGGTATGGGGTCCGGACGGCTTCCTCAATCAGGCAGGCGTGCTCGATTTCGCCGGCGGCACGGTCGTGCACATCAATTCCGGCGTCGCCGGGCTGATGTGCGCGCTGATGCTGGGCAAGCGGCGCGGCTACCCGACCGAGCCGATGGCGCCGCACAATCTCGTGCTGAGCATGATCGGCGCCTCGCTGCTGTGGGTCGGCTGGTTCGGCTTCAACGCCGGCTCGGCGGTGACCGCCGGGACGAGCGCCGGCATGGCGATGGCCGTCACCCAGATCGCCACCGCGACCGCGGCGCTGACCTGGATGTTTGTCGAGTGGGCGCTCAAGGGCCGGCCAAGCGTGCTCGGAATCTGCTCGGGCGCCGTCGCGGGACTCGTCGCGATCACCCCGGCTTCGGGCTTTGTCGACCCGCGCGGCGCGCTCATCATCGGCATCGCGGCGGGCGCTATCTGCTATTGGGGCTCGACCGGGCTCAAGCACGCTTTCGGCTATGATGACGCGCTCGACGCGTTCGGCGTCCACGGCGTCGGCGGCGCGGTGGGCGCGATCCTGACCGGCGTGCTCGCGGTCTCGGCGATCGGCGGCGACGGGCATAGCGGGCTTATCGACGGCAACCCGCACCAGGTGATCGTGCAGCTCTACGGCGTCGGCTGCACGGTGGTCTACGACGCGGTGGTGTCACTGATCCTGTTGAAGATTGTCGATATGGTCATCGGGCTGCGGGTCGACACCGACAGCGAGCGCGAGGGGCTCGACCTCAACCTCCACGGCGAAGTCGTGCCGTAGCCGCCGCCTGTCTTTCAACCCAACCTAGGCGCGATTGCTCAGCGGCGCGGCGCTTGCCGTCGCCCTGAGCAATGGCATAGTTATATTTGCCTACTATTTGGGCAACACGTGAGTGCGACCGAAAAATTTCTTTGAAATTTCTTATTCTAATTGCTTATCGCCTCTTGCGTTATATACTTCAAGTAGATGGCGGGGGTCGTCACCGTTGGTGATGTCGTGCCATGACACTTATCGCTCATTTGGGAAGCGCATCATGAATCGAGGCACTTCGAACTCACTCAGTCTGAGCGTCGCCGGCGGCGCGGTGTTCGCGATCTGGCAGTGCGGTTTGACCGCGTCCGCGCTGGCGCAGGCCCCGGCGGCGCCTCCGCCCCCGCCGCCCGCAGCCACCCCCGCCGCGCCGCCGACCTCGCCGCTGACCGCGCCCAGCATGGCGGGCCCGCTGGCCTTGCAGACCACGCCCTACAGCTTTGACGCGGCGGGGCTCGGCACCGTCTATTTCAGCGGCGCGCTGAGCGGCCTCGGGCTGTTCCAGACTAACGCGATGTTCGGCGACAAGACGTCGAACATCGATCTCAGCAACGCGACGATGATCGTTCAGAAGATCGACGGCGTCTTCCAGTTCTACGCCCAGGGTGGCGCCTATTCGCTGCCTTCGCTCGGCACCAACTACCACCTTTTCGACCGCATGGATCAGGTGGTCAAGAACGATTTTGGCCTGTTCCCCGAGGGTTATTTGAAGATCGTGCCAACCGACACGTTCTCGGTGGAAGGCGGCAAGCTGCCGAGCCTCATCGGTGACGAGTACACCTTCACCTTCGAGAACATGAACATCGAGCGCGGCCTGTTGTGGAACCTTGAGCCGGCGATCAGTCACGGCGTCCAGGCCAACTTGACGACCGGCCCGGTCGCCTGGGCGCTGTCATTCAATGACGGCTTCTATTCCGAGGACTACAACTGGGTCAGCGGCTCGGCCACCTGGACGATCAACCCGCAGAACACGCTGGCACTGGCCGGCGGCGGCAGCCTTAGCAATGCCAACGTCAATACGCTCGTCGCGCCCTATCAGCTCGACAATTCCGACGTCGTCAACCTGATCTACACCTATAACGCGGCGCCATGGACGATTAGCCCGTACTTCCAGTACACCCACAACAAGCACAACATCGCCTATAATCCCGGCACCACCAAGGACGCCGACACCTGGGGCGGCGCGGTGCTCGCCAACTACAACATCAACGATAACTGGAACCTCGCCGGCCGCATTGAATATGTCAGCAGCAGCGGCAGTTCGACCGACGGCACCGTCAACGTGCTGTTCGGGCCCGGCAGCTCCGCCTGGTCGTTTACCATGACCCCGACCTATCAGATGGGCATCTACTTTGCGCGGCTCGAAGGCTCGTATGTCGCCGCGTCGAGCGTCAATAGCGGCCTCGGCTTTGGCAAATCCGGCAAGTCGAGCGAGCAGGCGCGGCTCCTGCTCGAAGCCGGCATCGCCTTCTAGGAGGATTGCCGCGGACGGCTGCGCTTGCGGCTGTCTGGCATAATTCCTGCGTCGAGCGCGGCAACTGGGATGTTGTCGCGCTCTTCGTTTTCGGGGAGCGCGCGAACGCACGTTGAGCCTTTTATTCTTTACCGCAGCACAGGACCAGAGCGATGGCAGGCGAGATTGACAAGGTAATGGGTCTGATCAAGGAGCACGAGGTCAAGTATGTCGACTTCCGCTTCACCGACCCGCGCGGCAAGTGGCAGCATCTGGCGCACCACGTGCGCACCATCACCCCGGATTTTCTCGCCGGCGGGGTGATGTTTGACGGCTCCTCGATCGCCGGGTGGAAGGCGATCAACGAATCGGACATGCTGCTCGCGCCCGATTGCGCCACCGCGGTGATGGACCCGTTCTCGGCGCAGCCGCAGCTCATCATCTTCTGCGACGTGCACGAGCCCTTGACCGGCCAGCCCTATGCCCGCGACCCGCGCTCGACCGCCAAGAAGGCCGAGCAGTACCTGATCTCCTCCGGCATCGGCGACACCGCCTATTTCGGGCCCGAGGCCGAGTTCTTCATCTTTGACGACGTGCGCTACGAATCGACGATGAACACCGCCTCCTACACGATCGAATTGGATGAGGGGCCGTGGGTCAGCGCCAAGTCCTTCCCCGACGGCAATACCGGCCACCGTCCGCCGGTGAAGGGCGGCTATTTCCCGGTGCCGCCGGTCGACGGGCAATCGGACATCCGCGCCGAGATGCTCTCGGTGATGTTCGACATGGGCCTCAAGACCGAGAAGCACCACCACGAGGTGGCGCCCAGCCAGGCCGAGCTCGGCAACGAGTTCGACACGCTGGTCAAGACCGCCGACGGCATGCAGATCTACAAATACGTCGTGCACAACGTCGCCAACCAGTACGGCAAGACGGCGACCTTCATGCCGAAGCCGATCAAGGGCGACAACGGCTCGGGCATGCACACCCACCAGTCGATCTGGAAGGGCGAGCGGCCGTCTTTCGCCGGCAATCTCTACGCCGACCTCTCGGAGACCGCGCTTTTCTACATCGGCGGCATCATCCGCCACGCCAAGGCGATCAACGCCTTCACCAACCCGACGACCAACTCATACAAGCGGCTCATCCCCGGCTTCGAGGCGCCGGTGCTGTTGGCCTATTCGGCGCGCAACCGCTCGGCCTCGTGCCGCATCCCGATCGTCTCCAGCCCGAAGGCGAAGCGGGTCGAGGTGCGCTTCCCCGACCCCGCCTGCAACCCCTATCTCGGCTTCGCGGCGATGCTGATGGCCGGGCTCGACGGCATCCAGAACAAGATCCACCCCGGCGAGCCGATGGACAAGAACCTCTACGATTTGCCGCCCGAGGAATTGAAGGACGTGCCGACCGTCTGCGGCTCCTTGCGCGAGGCCTTGGGGGCGCTCGCATCCGACCACGCCTTCCTCCTCAAGGGCGACGTCTTTACCGCCGACCAGATCGAATCCTACCTCGAACTCAAATGGGAAGAGGTCTACGCCTTCGAGCACACACCCCACCCCATCGAGTTCCAGATGTACTACTCGGTCTAAGCCACCGCACAGCGACGCCAAAGAGCCGGCCAAAACCCGGCACTTTTCATTTGGCACCACCCGGCGCAAGCGGGGCCCATCCCTCAGCCGCACGAGCAGCGGAATATGGGTCCCGGCCTGCACCGGGATGACGAAAGGCTATTTCTTCTCCGCCGCCTTGAAGTCGAGCGAGCAGCCGTTCATGCAATAGCGCAAGCCTGTCGGCTTCGGCCCGTCGTCGAAGACATGGCCCAGATGGCCGCCGCATTTCTGGCAATGCACCTCGGTCCGCGTCATGAAGAAACTGCGGTCGGTCGTGGTCTCGACCGCCCCTTCCTTCGGCTGGAAGAAACTCGGCCAGCCGCTGCCGCTGTTGAATTTCGTCTCGCTGTCGAACAGCGGCGCGCCGCAGCCGGCGCAATAATAGGTGCCGGGATCGTAGACATGGTCGAGCGGGCTGGTGCCGGCGCGCTCGGTGCCGTGCTTGCGCAGCACCTGAAACTGCTCGAGCGTCAGTTTCTTCTTCCACTCCTCGTCGCTCATCGCGACGTCGAATTGCTTGTCGTTCGCCATGATGCTCCCCATTGGCCAAGCTTAAATATCGGCGCTGCCAAGTCTTTCGGAAAGAGGGGCCTTCGGAAAGAGGAGACAAAGGGCTATTTGGCGGCAGCGCTATTTAATGAATTCGCTCGCCGGTGTCGGGGGTCGGACGCAGCAACTCGGCGGTCGAGCGGGCGATCCAGCACCAGACGATGCACGAAAGCTCGTCGTCGTCGGTGCGCAGCCGCTCAGCCTCGCGCTCGGCGACCTGCAGCGCCTCGCTGCCATGGCGCCGCACGAGCATTAGCGCCGCCTCCCAGATCTTACGCTCGTTCGTCATCATCTGAGTAAATCCCGCGCGTGCGCCGGAGTTCCCCGTACCCTCACGATCGGACAAAAGCCGCACCAAGCCAAGCTATATCTTGTTGCGTGGACCGACGGCTTATACTGCATCCTGGTGGCGTGGCTTTCAAGCCCCGACGAGCTGTCGTATAATGTCGCCGCCATGCCCGACCTTTTCGACAATTTAGCACGCAAGCTCGACGACACGTATTCCGCTAAGGACATCGAGGTTCTCGAAGGGCTGGAACCGGTGCGCCGGCGGCCGGGCATGTATGTCGGCGGCACCGACGAGCGGGCGCTGCACCACCTCGCGGCCGAGGCGCTCGACAATGCGATGGACGAGGCCGTCGCCGGCCACGCGTCGCGCATCGAGCTGGAGCTTTCTGCCGAGGGCTGGGTCACGGTGCGCGACAATGGCCGCGGCATCCCGGTCGACGCGCACCCGCGCTTCCCGGACAAATCGGCGCTCGAGGTCATCCTCACCACGCTGCACTCTGGCGGCAAGTTCGGCGGCAAGGTCTACCAGACCTCGGGCGGCCTGCATGGCGTCGGCGTGTCGGTGGTGAACGCGCTCTCCGACGTGCTCGAGGTCGAGGTCGCGCGCGACCGGCGCCTGTGGCGTCAGCATTACGTGCGCGGCGTCCCGCAAGGCCCGCTCGAAGACGCCGGCCCCACCCAGAACCGCCGGGGCACGACGCTGTCCTTCCACCCCGACCCGGACATCTTTGCTGACGCGGAGTTCCGCCCGGCGACGCTCTACCGTATGGCGCGCTCCAAGGCATATCTCTTCCGCGGCGTCGAGATTCGCTGGTGGTGCGACGCGGCGGTGCCGCGCCCCGACGGCGTGCCGCAGGAGGCGCGGCTGCATTTCCCCGGCGGGCTCGGCGATTACCTCGCCGCGAGCCTCGTCGAGCGCTCCTTGCTCACCTCCCGACCCTTCCTCGGCAAGGTTGACTTTCCAGACGGCGGCAGCGTCGAGTGGGCCGTCGCCTGGCCCGAGGACGAAGATGACGGCTTCTGCCATTCCTATTGCAACACCATCCCCACAAGCGAAGGCGGCACGCACGAGGCGGGGCTGCGCAACGCCCTCGTGCGCGGGCTCAAGGCGCATGGCGAGCTGATCGGCAACAAGCGCGTCGCGCAGGCGACCGGCGAGGACGTCACCACCGGCGCGGCGATGCTCCTTTCGCTCTTCCTGCGCGACCCGCAATTCCAGGGGCAGACCAAGGAGCGGCTCGCCAGTGTCGAGGCCACCCGGCTCGTCGAAAATACGATCCGCGATCATTTCGACCATTGGCTCGGCGCCGACCCGGCGACGACCCGGCTCCTGCTCGACCGCATCTGCGAGCGCGCCGAGGAGCGCCTCAGCCGCCGCCAGCAGAAGGAGATGGCGCGCAAGACCGCGACCCGAAAACTCCGCCTTCCCGGCAAGCTCGCCGACTGCACCAGCAACAGTGCCACGGGCACCGAGATCTTCCTCGTCGAGGGCGACAGCGCCGGCGGCTCGGCCAAGCAGGCGCGCAACCGTCAGACCCAGGCGATCCTCCCGCTACGCGGCAAGATCCTCAATGTCGCCAGCGCCTCGGCCGACAAGATGCGCGGCAACCAGGAGATCGCCGACATCCTCCTCGCGCTCGGCTGCGGCGCCGGAAAGCAATACAAGGAAGAGGCGCTGCGCTACGAGCGGATCATCATCATGACCGACGCCGATGTCGACGGCGCGCACATCGCCTCGCTGCTGATGACCTTCTTCTTCCGCGAGATGCCGCAGCTCGTCGACAACGGCCACCTCTACCTCGCGCTGCCGCCGCTCTACCGCATGACCCAGGGCAGCGTCACCGAATACGCGCGCGACGACGCACACCGCGAGGAATTGCTCGCCAGCGTGTTCAACGGCCGCGGCAAGGTCGAGATCAGCCGCTTCAAAGGCCTCGGCGAAATGCCCGCCAAATACCTCGCGGCGACGACGATGGACCCAGCGCAGCGCACCGTCCTGCGCGTCAACCTGCCGAAGCGCGATACCCCAGGGCATGAACTGGAGGCCGAGCCGATCGAAACCCCCGCCGAAGCTTTCCGCCGCACCGAACAGCTGGTCGAAACCCTGATGGGCCGCCGCCCCGAACTGAGGTTCGACTACATCCAGAAAAATGCGCGGTTCGCTCGGGATTTGGACGTCTAAACTGTAATTCCCTCCCTGACGCCGGCCGGGATCCGCGTTTCTAATGTCGCAAATGGCCGATCCGAAGTCTCTAATCCTCATTAAATCCATCTCGGCGAAGGCCGGAACTTCTTTCTGCCATGATACACAACTCGTAAAACCCGCAGAAACCCTCATTTTTTTAGGGGACGGTGATGCGTGGGGGAAGTCCCGAGTCTGCGAGTGGATCAGCAAGGACGCGCGTGCGGCTGATCTGCTGATCAGGCAACACGGCGATACCGAGAAAATAGCTGCCGCCGAGCTACAGGCTGTGCCGCCCCGAACGCGCACGGAACAAAGTAGCATGCCCAAAATCGTTAAATTGAGCATCGAAGGCGACTTTGCCGACGTTGAGGTTGACCACACACCGGTTCCCCGCCGCTTATCCCCCGGCGACGCCGATACGGCGGATCTGTTCACGGCCTATTCGCGCGATCTCGACAAGGCACTGTGGTTCCTTGAAGCTCATGTTCAGGAACGCGAGTGAAGGCTGGGCCGACGCGAACGGCCTTGGCATCTTCCAGATCGGCTACAGCGGGACGCGCCTTAAACAAACCGTCGATCATCTGCAACTTTACGGATCGCGTAGGGTTTATTTAGCGGGCGGCGTAGTAGGGCCTGCACGGAAGGGGCGAATCCGGGTAAAGAGGCCGCCTAAAAAATGGGCGCAAAGTCCGTCATCCAGAAACGTGCCACCGAACAGGGGACAGCGGATGCGCCAATATCCGAAATACGCAACCACCGTGATCGGCGCTTACAGCGTTCCACGATGGTTTGAGCCGCTCGATCAACTCATAACGATGGGCCAGTTGCACCCTGATGATATGGCGGACGCGCAATATCGGGTCATGCAGGCGGCGGTCGTCGAGCAGGAAGCAGCGGGAATTGACGTGATCACGGGAGGCGAGACGCATCGCCGGACCCATAATCGGCACTCGCCGCCCAATGCGATGCTCAACCATTTTTGGCAGAGGATTCCTGCGTTTCACGGCGAGACCCGACCGAAGCCGATTACGAGTTACGATCCAAATGTCACGCATCCGGCAGCTATTTGTCACGGACCAATAACCGACTCGATTGATCTGGGTCTGGTTGACGAATTCAAAGAGGTATCAGCGGTGGCGCGGAGGCCCGTCAAGATTACCATGACGGGGCCGCATTTTCTCACCGCTGTCGCGTTCGATGAACACTACAACGATACGACGCGGATGATGTTCGACGCGGCAAAGCTCTTACGCAACAATTTGAAACGATTGGCCCAAGCGGGCTGCAAGGATATTCAGATCGACGAACCATACCTGACTCCGCCGAGCGACGCAGAAGTGCAAAGCGCGGTCGAGGCGATCAATATGGCGATCGAAGGTCTGCCCGCCGATGTCCATGTTGCCGTCCATGTCTGCCAGGGGAACTACGCGGTAGGCCCACATTATGATGGGCAGATCGGGCACCGCTATTTCGACACGGGACGCTACAAGGCAGACCTGATCTCGAAGATCGAATGCGCTTCCTACCTGATCGAACATGATCGGACGGATGCTTTCGAAGGACTGCTCGGAAACCGGCAACTCGGCGTCGGGGCCGTCGATGTTCAGGCCCCCAACATTGAAACCGGTGCGCTGGTTGCCGAACGGATTATCGCCCATCGGTGGCTGGCACCCGAACAGACAATCATCACCAGCACATGCGGGTTCAACCACCTACCCAGGCACATCGCGGTTGGCAAGATGCGCGCAATGTGTGAGGCGAAAATCATTCTCAATAACGGCACTTAGGACATCCCATGAGCGATTATCGGGCGGAGCGCGACGAGATCGCTCGTACACTGAGGGGGACCGAAGAACGGTTGCGGATGGCCCAGGTTGCGGGCGGAATCGGATGGTTCGAGTGGGATCTGGAGACAGATACATGGGAGTGGACGCCGCACGTTGCCGTGCTATTTGGCTTCGACCCCGAATTTCCAAGACCGACATTTGCCGATTGGCAACCTGCGATTTTTATTGATGACGTGCCGAAGCTACGCTTGGCGGTCGAACAGGCCGGCGACGCTCG
>CAVQJJ010000016.1:0-30058 GCA_963712835.1 uncultured Alphaproteobacteria bacterium
GGGCAGGAAGACCGATGCCCGCCTCGCCGGCTGAAGGTCGGTTATATGATCGGAGAAGCGACCTTCGCCGACGCGCACCGGAGTGGGGGCGAGACGCGCCGGAGGAGAACGAACCCGCTCGCGCGGGAGGAGCGCGGCGTCGCGGTGGTTGCGTCTTCGGCGGGTGATGTGCAGTAGCGCGTGACGGTCGGGGCATCTGGTCCCGAGCATCGAAGGTCCACAACCTCAAGACGGGAGAGCCCAATGACCTCTGATACTTCATCCCGGCCCCATCCAACCCGCTGCGGGCGGATTCTGAGAGCGGCCCGGCGGCGCTATTGGATTTCTTGCACTCGCAATTGTGCTACCGGCGGGGCCCTTAGAGCCAAAACATGTGGCGGGCTGTCCGTAAACGAGCGATCGCTGGTCGATCCCGGCTTCCCTGCGGGGTTCGCTCCGAGGCTCGTCCCATCCCGAACGGGAGTTCGTCTGGCGCTGATCGGCTGTCACCACCCGCAGGGAACTCGGTAGGTCGCTCCTTTAGGGTCGAACTGATACTCCTTCTTAGCTAGCTGTGCATCGGCGATTGCTGCACGCGATCGACGTTCAGCCCGTCAACAAAGCCCTTTGCTCGGACTTTGACTGCTCGGAATGTCGGTATTCTACACCGAGATGCTCTTGGCCCACCAGTCGTGCTGGTTGCAGGTAGTGTCTAGTTTGAGACACTACCTGGTTGCAAGTGCTGGTGACGGTCACCTTGCCCGTGTAGCCGGCCGGCAGGGCGTGTTCCGAAACCGGATCGTCCTTATAGGTAAAAGTCCTGCGGCTAAGAAACGTCCCATCTGCCAGAACCACGGTGTGGCTGACGATGTAATGCGCCTCGCTCATTGGATGCGGCGTCCTGATCGTCAGCTTGCCGCCGGCGATCGTCGTATCCGGAATGTGCAGCTTCTCGATCTGCGGCGACCAATGTCCTAGGTCAGCTTCCGTAAATACCACATTCTTATACGGGTCCGTACTTTCCGCTTTGCTGGCGATCGGCACCGTTGCCGCCGCGAACACACCGAGGATGGTGGATTTTGCAAATTCTCTGCGCTGCATTGAAAACTCTCCCTGTCAGAATTTCAATTGCGCCGGACGTAATGAGCCAACTTCGACCGATGCACAATCCGATCAAAGTCAAAACCGCGTTACGTGCGTCACCATGCCCCCAACATACCGAAGGGTGGCATGGCCGGGAGTAACATCTGAGGGTCGAGACCCCACTTTGACGGTTGTGATCGGCAAGGGCGGCTTCCGGTAAGGGTTTCGGATGCCGGCGAAGCACGAGCAGTCGATCCGGGCATCGTAAGGTCTTCGCCAAGCATCTCGCGCAGCTGGATACGCTGCTCTCTCAGTTTCAACGCTGGGATCATTCGGAAGATCAAGCAATTTCCGGATCGAGAAAAGCAAACCTATCCTATCCAAGGAGCTTGCGTAACCTGGCGACCATCATGTCCGAAGTGTCGTCAGGACCGAAAGCTGCGGTGAACCGACCCGCGGGTCCATGATGTAGATCACGGCGCTATGATCCATCTCATAGCCGCCGTCAGCGGTCGGATGTTTGGCGTAGTATACGTGATAGTCCTTTGCCGCTTCTGCGACCTCTTTGGGTGTGCCGGTTAATCCGACAATTGGTCCACTGAAGCTCTCGACGTAGGATTTAAGCACGCCCGGTGTATCGCGCTCGGGGTCGACGCTGATGAAGACGATGTCAACCTGCTTTTCTTTGGCTCCGAGCTGATTGAGCGCTAGCGACAGATCGTTGAGTGCCGTCGGGCAGATATCGGGGCAGTGGGTGTAGCCGAAGAAGACGAGGTGCCACTTGCCCTTGAGTTCGGCGTCGGTGAACGGTTTGCCGTTGTCATCCACCAACACGAACTTGCCACCGATCTGTGCCCCCAGCGAATTAGCGGCGACGCCTTTCGTGTGATTACGAGAGGCGACGCCGACCAGTACGCCGGAGATCAGAACCAAGACCCCGATGAACCCGAGCGCAGCGAGCTTGACCCACCGGTCGCCTGCCGGCTCACGCGGACCCTTGTTCGAAACCGTCATTGCCCGTGCTCGCCTAGTGATGCATCGGCATATCCATCCCGGGCATGTTCATGCCGCCGCTTTGGCTGCCAGGTCCCATCGAGCCAACCTTCTCTACCGTCACCGTAACATTCTCGGAACCCGCCTTCGCGAAGGTCAGAGTGAGCGGAAAGGTTTGACCTTCCTTGAGCGGTTAAGTCAACTTCATCAGCATGATGTGGTAGCCGCTGGGTTTGAGCGTTACGGTCTGACCCGCCGGCAGATCAATCCCATCGACCTCCCGCATTTTCATGACGCCGTTATGCATCGTCATGCTGTGCAGCTGGGCCTCTTTGGCTACCGGCGTGGAAACACCGGTTAGCCGATCGCCGGTCGGCGATAGGAGCGCGAGATAGGCTGCGCCGATCTGAGTGCCGCCTGGTGTTGCTCGCGCCCAAGCCTCCTTGATTTCCACGGCGTTGCCCTGTGCGAGAGTGTTGAGACCAAAAGAGATGCAGGCCAGAAAAGTAGCTAGAACGAGTAGCTTCGATCGCATTGTCTCAACTCCTGTCGTCAATATTTATCTTCATGTTGGCCGGCGCCCAGGTGCCGAGCACTGCGTGCCAAAGCATCCGAGCCGGTCATCTCGGCGGCGATCCACGCCTCTGTCATCGCCCGACGGTAAAGCTGAAATCGCCGACCGTGCGGTGCGTATCGACCGAGACCACGTGCCAGCTGACCTTGTACTCGCCAGACGGAACCGCCTTCAGCGGTACGTGCAGCTCCTGCGGGTCTTTCGGGTCGACCGTCACCTGGCCGGTATCCACCCGCTGGCCGGCGGCGTTGGTGACGGCGCAGCCGGCAAAGGCGGGTTCGAGCCCCTGGGTGAACCACAGCGTGACCTCGGCCGGGGCCTGGGCGACCGTCGCGCCAACGGCCGGCAAGGCGTGGTCGAGAAAGGCATGCGCCTGCGCCGCGACGGAGACGAGCGCGGCGGCCGCGAAGGCGATGATCGCCGGGATGCGTCGGGTCATTGCCACAGGTTCCTGTCGATAAGGGGTCTGCCGACCGGGGTGTCGTACAGCAAGTCGTCGGTGAAGAGGTGGAACTGCACGATGAACCCGGTGCCCTGAAGCTGCCGGCTTGCCCGGTTCGCCGGGATCAGCGCCTCGGCTCCGACTTGGTAGGTGTCTCCCAGGTAAATCACACCCGGTGCGATCTGCCCGGTGGTCGGGCCGCGGTCGGGCGACGACATCGACACCTCGACCAGAGGCATCAGATGCTTGGCGAAATCGGGCATGTCGAGCGCCTTGACGTGCTGCTGGAGATACGGGATCGAGTATTGCAGCGAGGCGGAGTAGTCCCACTCGTTGGGGCTTTGGCTTGGCGTGTCGGAAATCTGGTAGCCGAGCTCGCCGGTCAGCGCGAGCGGGCGGAACATGCCGATCGGCAGGTCGCCGAGGCCCTTGCCGACATACCAGGTCGGCGCCGTGCTGCCGGTGGAATCGATCGCCCCCGCGCTGCGGAGCTGCCCCGAGCCGGTTCCGGAGAATTCGTGGATGACGCCCATCGACATCATCAGTTCGAGCGGCTCGATGCACAAAAACTTGTCCTTCAGCGTCAGCGTGACGTTGTCCCAGCCGTGCAGCGGGTTCTGGCCGGCGCCATGCTGGATGAGGTAGTCGTCGTTGATCGCGATCCCCAGATCCTGGGTGATGTTCTTGTCGATCTCGAAACCGTAATCGACCGTTCGGCCGCCCGGGTTGCCGCCGGTCGCCGGGATCGGCAGATACGTGATTGTCGGCAGCGACAGCTCGTCGCTGACGCCGGGGTCGTCCATGACGAGCGTCGCCGGAAAGACGCGGTTGCCGCATACCGCGTGGGCAACGGCTTGCGACGCTGTCACGCAGGTCAACGTGAGAGCTGCGATCCCCAAGATGAGGCGGTTCATAGAAATCCCCTTCGATTAGGGGATGCAATGGATTGAGACCGGTCGAATACGACATCTCGACCAAGGGGATCATCTGGCTGAAGGCCGGCTTCAGCCCGACAGACAACACAAGAGCAGATACTGGAAGCGCAGTCGCAGCAGCGAAGCGCGACAACGCGCCCGGACCGCGTGCGACAAATGGGAAAGGACATGATATCCTCGCATCAACTGGTTTGATCGACATTTCGTTGCGAAGGACGGATGGATTACCGCTCAAGGCGGATCGCCATTGCCGACTCCGATGAGATGATCAAACGCAGGATGGCGGGGCGCGAGACTGGTAGAGCGCCGGCAGAACAATTTCAGGGCTCTCGGGATTTGCTGGAGTGCTCGAAATTGCGGCTGCACGTGTTGGGACGGGTAGAACGATCGGCGCTGGTTGGGTAAAGGCATGGCCGACCGCTAGCGCTTGGCAGATCGGGCAGTTGGCGGGTGCCGGGTGATGCTCGCTTCGACGATCTCCTGATGACGGCGGAGTTTCGGGGGTCAGCGTTCCCGAGCAGAAAGCCGAGGCGTGACCGCCATAGGCTTCTGGTGCGGCCAGCGTGATCTCAAAGGCCAGCACGAAGGGGAGGAGCACCTGGCCGGTAACCGCGAGGAATGCAAGCCACACGCCCCACGGCGATGCGGCTCTTTTCCTCGTAAGGTGCCAGTCCATTGACATGGTGTGCGCCCTTTTCGCGCGGATACGATAATGGCCTACACCAACAGCGACAAGCGGCTAACCGACGCACTCAACTGTTGGTAGATACTCGCGCGACTCTGCCGGCGCATCGCACGGGTTCTCGGCCCCAATTGGGGTCGGCCGGCTGGCGGACGGAGGGATCAAGAGCGCGCCGCCAGTTACTAGGACCGGTAGGCGGACAAATCCGCCGCCGCTGCGACATATGATCGTGAACCGCTGGGTTTTATTCCCGCCGATGTCGCTGTCCGGAAGGAGGCACATGCGGCGAGGTGAGCCAGGGGCAAGCCGCCGCAGGCGGATGGGTTCCCTACGCCGCGTATAGTGGGTCGCCGTTGAAACGTGACCTCCGGGTCGCCGATGTAAGGGAGAACGGCGACGACGGTTCGACCCAACACCGAGCGAGGCACTAACCCCCCGCCACGAACAGCGCCGCTCTCGCGAGCCGGCGCGGCCAGAAAGGCGCAACAACGCAACCGCGCGCTCGCCCTTCTGCTCGGCACCGTCGCCGTGTTTGCGTTCCTGATTGTCGTTGCCCTGGTCGTGTTCTTGCACGATGAAGCATTGCACCCGCTCGCCAATCTCTGACCCCCGCGGCGGGGCGTCGATCATCGGCCGCCGCCAGCTTGCGGGGCTCGCCGCGGGCGGGGTGAGCCTTGCGCTCCTGGCCGGGTGCGAAAAGCAGAAATGGACGTCGATCGACATATCGGGCAGCCTGCCGCGGCTCGCCTTTACGATGACCCGCGTCGAAGACGGCAAGGAAGTCACCCAGTCCGATTACCGCGGCCAGATCGCGCTGCTGTATTTCGGCTATACCAATTGTCCCGATGTCTGTCCGACGACGCTGTCCGACATCGGCGATATTCTCAAATCCCTCGGCCCCGATGCGGAGCATGTCCATATGCTTTTCGTCACGGTCGACCCCAACCGCGACACGGCCAAGGCGCTGGCAACCTATGCCAGCAATTTCAGCAACCGCATCGACGGGTTGCGCGGCACGCCCGACCAGCTGGGGGCGCTGGCGCGGCGCTACCGTGTCGCCTACTCGGTGACCCCGGCGAGCGACGGCCACCCCTACGAGGTCACCCACAGCCCCGCGGTCTATGTCTTCGACGGCTCCGGCGCGGCGCGGCTGATCATCGCCTCGCTCGCTTCGACGACGCCGCACATTCCCGGCACCACCGCCGATCTAAAGCGCCTGGTCGAGGAAGAGCATCCGCGCGGGCTGTTGGCTCGCCTGCTCGCCTGGGTCTGACCCCCGCATCATTTGCCGGTCGCCCCGCGCACCGGGAAGCTGGCGCTGAGAGTTCCGCCGCCGTCGAACTGCAGGGTCACCGGCACCGATTGCCCTGGCCGCATCGCCGCCGCGGGCGACATGCACATCAGATGATAGCCGCCCGGGGCGAACTGCAGCGTTCCGTGCGCCGGGACGGCGACCTTCGGCACCATGATCATCTGTTCGACGCCGTTCTTCGTGACGCTCTGATGCAGCATCAGCGAGCCGCAGGCGGACGAACTCGCGCCAACCAGCGCCCGCGGCGTCGCTGTCGAGTTCGAGAGGGTGAAATAGCCGGCAGCCGGGATCGTCGGCGTGATGAAGCGGAACCACGGATCGCTGAGCGATACCCCGTCCGGTGTCGCTGCCTGGATGGCGACGCTTGCCGATAGCATTGCCGCGGCAAAAATCGCCAACAGCAACTTCCAGGTCGGCCTAGCGGCCGGTCCAACTTTTCGCCAGTTCTGCAAGGGCCACTCCTTCCGGGTCGGTTTCAACGGTCGCGTCTTCGTGGCGGCGCAGCGCGCCGAGCACGATCAACATGCCGGCGATGCTCATCATCGCCGGTGGAATCCACATGATGATGCCGCCGATATGCTGGTCGTTGAGCGCGTCGATCGACGCGAACAGCCGACCGCATAGATCGTAATAGGGATAGAGGTCGGTATGCGTGAAGGTAAGGGCCGCACCGAGCGCGATCTGCGGGAACATGACGCCGAACGACAGCGCCGCGCGAACGCCGTACGACGTCCGCGCCGGCGGGCTCGGTCGCGGATCGAGCACAAGCCACCAGAAGAGGACGCCGTCCAGCACCATGCTCCAGTTCATCACCGCGTAAAGTCGTGCGTCGAGCATCGCGCGAAAATGCACAGGCGGGATCAGCCAAAAGCAAAACAGCCCGACAAAGAGTAACGCCGCCAGCAGCGGTTGTTGCAGCACGCGAAGCGTCGCCCGCACGGGCGCGGTCAGGGCCCAGCGCCGCAGGCGCGCTGGCACGCCTCGCCGCATCGCCTCTGGGTCGCAGCCGAGCGCCAGCAGAAACGGCCCTAGATGGTGCATGACGACGTGCTGCACGCGGTTGAGAAAAAACATGTGCTGCGACCAGTATTCGAAGCGGGTCTGCAGCGCGGCGTAGACGAGCGCCAGGCCGAGCAGAAAGGCGACGCGGCGCCAGACCGCAGGCCGCTCCGTCGCGGGCGCCAGCGCGAGGCCGCGCCAGAACCAGAACAAGGTCAGTGCGGTCGCCAGATATTCCGTCGGCGAGAATTGCCACGGGCCCCAGACCGGAACCAGCGCCGGGTGGTCGCGTGACAGCCACCACAACAGCGCGCCAAGCGCCGGGATCGCGGCATAAATCTGGTTGCCGCCCAATGACGACCCGGCCGGCAGTTCCGACGAGCACTCATCGTACGCCAACGCCATGAGGCCGGCACTAAACGGCCCCGCGTCCGCTGTCAAAGCGCCAATCGGCGCAGGCAAACGCGCAGCAACTTTGAACGACCGCCAAGCCTGCGGTCTCGGCACTCGCCGAGGTCAGCTTCGGGAGCATGACCAGCCGCGGTTGGGGGCCGAAGTGAACGGCCGCTATACGCGAAAAACCAGCCACAGCGAACGTCAAGGGGTTTGACGAGCGGGCGGCCACAGAAGCGTCGTGTGCTAGAATTTCGGGGTACGCGACCGGCACAGGATGGCGTCTGTGATCTGCCCTACTTGCCAGCACTCAAATCGACCGGGCTTCATAGCCGCGGCGGGTAATAAGCCGAGGTTCACGCCCTGCCCAACGTGTAACGGCAGCCGAATCGCAAGCTGCTGTGACGGGGCGGTGTCGTGCGACGAAGATGTGATTGATCAACGCGCGGCGATCGATGACGCCTGATGATCGCTCCGTGCTGCTCAGACTGATCGCCGACGCGATCTACCGCCACGCCAAGGGTGATCCTGAAAATGGCGCTTCGTACCTTGCCCACTCGCCAACCACGGCGGTGAGCGATGGTCGCCCGTACGATCGTGAATTGCGACACGCATTTTCCACCGCTTACTCACTAACAGGTGGACACGCGTTTACCGCGTGGAGGCCGGCTAATCCTAATCGAGGGCTACAAAATTCTGCAAATTCCGAAATCCGTGCGGATATTCCGCCCGCTCGAAGCTGGGCCGAAACGGTCCTACGGCGGGGCGCATCCTTGAGGAAATTCGCCCGGTCGTCGGATTATCTAGAGAATAAACCGCTCTGGAAATTTAGATCAGGGACGACGCAGGAGCAGCGCTGCGACTTCGCGATGGAATTCTCGATAAGCCCAGCCGGCTTTTACGCGCCGAGAATAGGTCACGCTCCGGACGTAGGTCATGAGTAGACGGGATTGGCGACGACCGACCCATGAGGAAATAACCCCTCGCCGGAAAATCCTGTTCCATGGAACATCGCGCGCCGCGCTGGACCCTAAATCGGCATTTATTTTCGAGGGAAATTGGCCGTGATTAAATTTGCCCCGATATTCCGTGTTCTTCCGGGTCGTAACCTTCACGCGGCGACCTACCGCCGCTGTTCCATGGAACACCTGCCTAGACACTTTCCGTCAGGATTGGCCGCGGTTGGTCGTGATTTTTCGGGCCGCAATTCCCTCGCCCGCTCAAGTCGTGTTCCATGGAACAAATACCCGGCCGCCGGGGCGGCCACTGATCAGCGATGGCGCAGGTTGAAATACCGGCGGAGCAATCTGCCTCAACGGCAGGTGTCGATCGGTAAGCAGCCTATTCACGCTCATCTCGTTTTCAGGCGAGGGGCGGCGAACGGCTCGGGCCGGATAGTCTCAATTTGCCCCATAGCCGGCATTGGTGCGGTACTCCCCTCTGGCGTAGTGCTGCGGGGCCCGGCAAAATGGTACCTTATCAGTCAACGATCTCTGCCCACGCGCGCTGATGCTGCCGCGTCGCTTCAAGGGCTTGGCGGAATGGCGAAGGCAGTCTTCGATCAATCGCCGTGGAGCGCTCCAGAATGCCGATCGAACTGAGATCAATTAAAAAACTTCTGGTCGATGACGACGGTGCCCCCGCTCGCTATTGGATCCCCGCCTATCAGCGCGGCTATCGGTGGACCCGGCTCCAGGTCACTCAACTCCTCGATGACATCTGGGACTTCATCCAAGACGGGGCGGGCGACTTTTACTGCCTGCAGCCGATAGTGGTCCGGAGGATGGACGACGGCCGCTTCGAAGTTGTTGACGGGCAGCAGCGGCTGACCACGCTCCACATCTTACTTTCCCACCAGCGGGAAATTTTGCGCATTTTGAGAATAAGCCGTTTCTCCATCACATACGAGACCCGCGACCCGGCGTTTCTTGAGGAGATTGATCCGGCGAGACCCGGGGAGAACGCTGATTTCCACCACAGCTGCGAAGCTTTGCACGCGATCGATACCTGGATGGCGCAGCACGACGGAACGCAACCCCTCACACTGATCCAGCATTTGCTCGCCGAAGATTCCGCCCGGGAGCCAAATGTCAGGGTCATCTGGTATGAACTTGGCCCTAGCGACGACGCGGTCGCCGCCTTCACTCGCCTTAACGTCGGCAAGATCCCCCTTACCGAGGCGGAGCTAGTGCGCGCGCTTTTCCTGCGTCGAGCCAGGCAGGATGACGGCACCGACCGGACCGCCTACCGGATCGCCTATGAATGGGACCAAATTGAAAAGCGTCTGCGGAACAACGCCGTCTGGTACTTCCTGCAGGACAAGCCTGAGGGGACGGCCAACCGGATCGGCCTCGTATTCCGACTGGCCGCGTCGAGGGCGGGACGCCTCGACAACCAGGACTACGCCGTATTCACTTACTTCTCCGACAAGCTCAGCGAGACCAATGCGGAGGGCCCATGGCGCGAGGTCCGGGAAATATTCATGGCGCTCGAAGAGTGGTATGACGATCGCGAACTGTTCCACGTGGTTGGCTTCATTCTGCAACAGGCGCAAGGCGATCTTGACGTCATCACCGAACTTCTGGATCTAAGCAGCAAACTGAGCAAGCAGGCTTTTTTCAGCTTCCTGCGCAGACGTGTGCTTAATAACGTCTTCCACAACGTGGACGAGAAGCTGCCGCCGGGCGAACTCGGCCAGGAGATCGGACGAACCGTGGTTCTTCCGCAGCTGGCGGTTCGATCCTACCATCGGCGCAGCTCTGAACATGCTCGATTGCATTCACGAGATTTTCCGCAACACGGCTGGCCTCTACGGTCGCCTAGTCGATGAGAACGCGCCGGCGATCACCTTCCAGCTGCTCAAGCTTGAGGAGTTCGACCTCTCCGACGATCTTTACATAAAAATGAACGCACGCGGCAAACCGCTGACGAA
Source organism: uncultured Alphaproteobacteria bacterium (assembly GCA_963712835.1). Classification (GTDB taxonomy): domain Bacteria; phylum Pseudomonadota; class Alphaproteobacteria; order ATCC43930; family CGMCC-115725; genus DATARH01. Next base: position 10,325 of record CAVQJJ010000016.1, read on the forward strand.
TTTTGAAACCTTCAAGGCGCGTTTCGAGCGGGATCTCGAAAGACTGTTCGGGGAAGCCCCCCTCCCGCATCTCAGCGGCGACATGCCGGCGACCCGATTTTTCTCAAACCGCATCGACCGCCGCTGGTTGGATTTTCTTTGGACCTACCGCGATCCCCAGACCGCCGGCTTCGACGGCGCTCTGATGAACCTCATCCGTGCGGTGATCATGATCACCCGGGCGCCCGATATCGACGGCGTAGCGTCGGACTTAGGAGAGCTGCGCAGCCCGACGATCAGCACCTACAGCTGGTTTAATGGCAAGGACTGGCTCGACCGAGACATGGCAGTGGCGCTCATGACCCTGCTTGAGCGATGGAGCGCGGGCGCAAACAATGGCTTCCGCTCCTATCTTCCCCAGACCTGGCATCTCGACGAACAGCGCCTCTTCGAAGGGATCACCACGAGGCCCGAGCGCCTCCCTTACGATCAGACCGTGCAGCTGGCGGGCTATGTGCTGTTCCTGGTTTCCGCTGAGGGCGAGATCGACGCCGTGGCCTTCGCAAGCTGGATGCGGGTCGTCTCCAACCTCGCCATCAACACAATCTACAACCGACCGGATGACTTGAGACGCAGCTTTGCGGGCCTCCGGAGCCTCGCCCCGGCCGTAGGCGACGTTCTCGGCCATCTCGCAGCGGCAGAGGATGATGTGCCCGGGTTCGCCGCAGGGCAGGTAGCTGAAGAACGGGTCAAGGCTCGCCTGATCGGCTTGAGTGAAGGCTGGTCGGAACGCATCGAAGAGGCAGAGCGCCATCCCTATTTCCGGGGTCAGATGGGCTTTTTGCTGCGCTTTTGCGGCTTCGACTTGGATCATCCGACCGCGCCAATCGACGCCCAAGTCGCGCGCGACCTCCAGAGCAGCTTCGATCATTATTTCACCTGCGCGTCCCAGATGATCGGAGACCTCTTAGATGAGCCAACCGGGAAAGGCCGAGTCTGGGAACGCGCCCTCCTTACAACTGGCGACTTCCTACTTCGTGGCAACCCGTACGATCAGGATGACCAAAACTATCCAAGTCGCTCCCTACTCGTTACCACCTACGACGAAAACCTAAGCTGGAAACGCCTTCTGAGAAATGCTGCGGCGAATTCTCGAAGCGGTCAGGTCCTTAAAGAGCCTATGGGATCGCCTCGGTGATGCAACTGATTGGGACAGCGAACTCGCAGCGATCATCGAGGACCAAGCGGGTATTGATCCGTGGCGGTCAGCGATTCTCAACACGCCAACGGCCTACGATTACGCTGATAAAGGCGCCCCAAGGATATTGCGCTTTCAGCCAGGAGGCGGAATCTATCTTCTGAAAAAATCCCAAATGAACGGCCGACATGTGGAACTATTCAAATTCTGCCTGTACCAGTCGTTAAGGCGCGTGGCGCTATCTCTGTCGCTTGAATATGATGAGACTATCTCGACTGAAGATGAACCGGGTTTGTTTTTATCGGGACAGTTCAGTGGCGAGGATGTTCTATTCTTTCTCTATTTCTGCGCTCACTCGGGCGTTCATGCGCTCTATCTGATGAAGCCAAAAGAGCCAAGTCTTGACCTTCGCGTGATGCTGCAAGCCAACGGCCTCGAGGAGACGGAAGGATCGTGGCTGAAGCTCGTGAGCCGCGATGGAATGAGAGACGCGGTCGAAGGCCTTGACAACGCAGTAGCGCAGCCACGGTGAACGGCTTGAGCAACGTCCTTCTATGCATCGTGACGTCCTCATCCCGATGATCCGTGCTGGGCGCCTGCCAACCCTTGGGGCGCGTGCTGCAACAGGTCTTGCCGATTTCATGTCGCTGGCGCGCCGATTTGTCTAAACGTTGACCGATTTCGGAATCGGCCAGCGCTTCAGTGGCGACAGGCGCGCTTTATTCGATCGCTTTCAGCCAAGGGCTCGGCGATCGGCGGATGAACGCTTACGGCGCTATGCGGAAGCCAGAGCGCCCTTGGTCGTTGCCGGCACGTGCGTTCCGCACCCGCGGCAGTACCCGAGCTTCGCGAAGCCCGATTTTGTTCCATGGAACATTCCCTGTGGATAACTTTAGCGCCAGATTTCTTCTTTGGGATCGACACTCAGCGCTGTGGAGCCAACCGGGCCGGTGCGCTCGGCCTCGATCGCATAGAGATCGCCGACCCGGCGCAGCGCCTCGAACACGTCGCAGAACTTGCCCCTGCCACGGCATCGCGTATGCGCTCGGTGAAGCTTTCAATTACCCACAAATCCGGCAAGTGTCGCGCCGAGCTTGAAATCGAGCGGCTGGTCGAGATAGTGCTCCGCTCTGTTGTGCAAGGTCTTGTAAATCCGCGCTCGCAGGCGTTGCCTAGGACGTTCGCGGCGACGTTGTCTGTGTCTGCTGTATCGGGAAATCCGGTCGGTGCGCGGCATAGGCCGCCGGGGTCTGATAGCCGATCGAGGAGTGCGGTCGGCGGGTGTTGTAGTCGGCGGCCCAGGCGGCACGTTTCTCGCGTGCGTGGTCGAGGCTGAAGAACAGGCTCTCGTTCAGCAGTTCGTCGCGCATCCTGCCGTTGAACAACTCGACGAACCCATTCTGTGTCGGCTTTCCGGGCGCGATGTAATGCCAGGCGACGCGCTGGTCCTCGGCCCAGGCCAGGATGGCCGTGGAGGTGAACTCCGTGCCGTTGTCGCTGACGATCAGGCCGGGCCGGCCACGCCGCTCGATCAGTGTCGTCAGGTCCCGCGTCACTCGCCGTCCCGAGAGCGAGGTGTCGGCGATCGCGGCCAGGCATTCGCGGGTGACGTCGTCGACCACGTTGAGAATGCGGAACCGACGTCCACCCGCGAGCTGGTCGTGCACGAAGTCCAGGGACCAGCAGGCATTGACCTTGGCCTCGACCTGGATCGGCGCGCGCGTTCCGACGGCGCGGCGGCGAATGCGGCGCTTGCGCACCGTCAGACCCTCCTCGCGGTACAGCCGGTAGATGCGGTTCTTGCCCGAGGGCTCGCCCTCCCGCCGCAGCAGCACGAACAATCGCCGATAGCCGAACCGCCGGCGCTCAACGGCCAGCTCGCGCAGCCGCTCACGCAGCGCGGTGTCCGGCGGACGGCACGACCGGTAGCGCACCATCTTCCGGTCCGCCCTGATGATCGAGCAGGCCCGCCGCTCGCTGATCTCGAACACCGTTCGGAGATGGGCAACGCCTTCGCGCATCGCGGCGGGCCCTACCATTTTTTTGCCAGGAGCTCGTTCAACGCGGCCTTGTCCAGCATCGCATCCGCCAGGAGACGCTTAAGCCGGCCGTTCTCTTCCTCCAACGACCGCAGCCGCTGCGCGTCCGACACGCTCATGCCGCCGAACTTGGCCTTCCAGGCGTAAATCGTGCCCTCGGAAACACCGTGCTTGCGGGCTAGCTCACCCGCCTTCGCACCAGCCTCGTTCTCCCGCAAAATCCCGATGATCTGCTCTTCTTGCGGCCGTCGCCCGGAAGGACCAGCGGATCGATTTTCCGCAGGCGGTTGCGGCCGCGCGCCGGATCGTAAGCCGGCTGCTCTGAGACGGGCGCGCCTGATTCAGGTTTGCTGCCTGGAAAACCGCGCACGCCGCGCCGCCAAGCTGCCGGAAAACAGCCCAAATAGAAGGATTCTGTTTTTCTTTCGCCCGTGCGCGCATATTTCCAGTGTCCTCGTCATTCCGAAACCCGGCCCTCGGGCACTGAGCAGAGGTGGTGCGAAGAGATCGACTTGTCAGGTTCGATACGCATCGGCCGCGAGCGGCCCGATCGCCAAGGCTCCCCATAAAGGCGAACTCACTCAGAAGCTCCGGAGGAAGGGCGCCCTCGTCGAGCGCACCACGGCCGGGGGCCTTCTGGCAAGCACGGAACTTTCCAGCATACCCCTGCGGCTGACCAAGTGAGTCTCTTTGTGCGCCTTGTGGTTGCTATATGGTTGCTAGTATCGGCGGTCATTCTGAAATGATCGCCTAACCCTTTGACCTGATGGTCGGAGTGAGAGGATTTGAACCTCCGGCCCCTGCCTCCCGAAAGCAGTGCTCTACCAGGCTGAGCTACACTCCGCCGCCGAACTGGTGTCCGATGTGGGCGCGGTCTATACCGCCAATAGCGGATTTCCGCAATTGGTTGCGGCGCCACCCAAGTTCAAGACAGCCATTTCGTCAGAACCCGCGCTCGGTCGCAAACGCTGCGGCCTCGGCGAGTGCGCGGCGCAGCGGGCTGTCCGGAAAACAGTTCAGCGCGTCGATCGCCGCGCCGGCGTAGACGCGCGCTCGCGCCAGCGTCTCGGCGAGCGCGCCGCGCCGTTCGAGGATGCGCACCGCGCGTTCGAGATCGCCCGGCGCCTGCTCGCCGGCTTCCAGCGTGCGCCGCCAGAAGGCGCGCTCTTCGGCGTCGCCACGCGCGAAGGCAATGACGATCGGCAGCGTGATCTTGCCGTCGCGAAAATCGTCGCCGACCGATTTGCCGAGTTCCGTCTCGCGCGCCGCGAAATCGAGCATGTCGTCGACCAGCTGGAAGGCGATGCCGAGATTGTGGCCGAAGCGTTCGAGCGCCATCTCGTCGTCCCGCGGCCGATCGGCGAGCACCGCGCCGACCCTGGCCGCCGCCGCGAACAGCGCGGCGGTCTTCGCCTCGATCACCGCGAGATAGTCTTCTTCCGAGGTCGCCGTGTCGTTGGCGGTCATCAGCTGGTGCACCTCGCCCTCGGCGATCACTGAGGCCGCGCGCGACAGGATCTCCAGCACCTGGAGCGACCCGTCCTCCACCATCAGCTGAAAGGCGCGGGCGAACAGGAAATCGCCGACCAGCACCGCCGGCTTGTTGCCCCATACCGCGTTCGCGGTGTCGCGGCCGCGCCGCAAATCGCTGGCGTCGACCACGTCGTCGTGCAGCAGTGTCGCGGTATGGATAAACTCGACGACCGCGGCGATCGCGACATGCCGGTCGCCGTCGCGATAGCCGCAAAGTCGCGCGCAAGCCAATGTCAGCAACGGCCGCAGCCGCTTGCCGCCGGCCGAGACGATATGCCCGGCAAGCTGCGGGATCAGCGTTACCGGGCTGTGCATCCGCTCGACGATTAGCGCGTTGACCCGCTCCAGATCGCCCGACGTCAGCCGGAATAGCGGGTCGAGCGACGGCGCTTGCCTCTCGCCGACCGGGTCGGCGGCGCGATCGACCCTGGGCTGCGGAGGAGCCACGCGTTCTCCAATATTCCCGCGGCGGACGAACTTGATGCACCGCGACGCGACCGAGCATAGAGTGCGGGGGTGGCCGGTCAAGTACCGGGGCCGTGACCGCGACGATCGTAACGGCTAACGGATCGCCCATGAAGGAGTTGCTGCGGACCAACGACCTCGTGCGCCTGTCCTGGGTCGAGGCGCTGCTGTCCGACGCCGGGATCGACTGCCTCGTGCTCGACCAGCACACGAGCCTCGTCGAGGGCAGCATCGGCGCGATCCAGCGCCGGCTGATGGTCGGTGACCGCGACCTTCGCCGTGCGCAGAGCGTCATCGCCGAAGCGGATAGCGGCCCATGACGCTGCCGGATGCAGGCGGTCCGCCGCTCGGCCCAGGGGTCAGCGAAGATGCGCTGCTCGGCGGCCGGGTGCGCCTGCGTCAGCCGGTCGACGGTGCGCGCGTCTCGATCGACCCGGTGTTTCTCGCCGCTTCTGTGCCTGTGGAGCCTGGACAGCTGGTGCTCGATATCGGCTGCGGCACCGGAGCCGCGATGCTGTGCCTCGCGGCGCGAGAGCCGCAATGCCGCGTGACCGGGCTTGAACGCCAGCGCGATCTGGTGCGGATCGCCGGCGATAACATCATTTTGAACGGCATGGCGTCGCGCGCCTCGGTGATGGTCGGCGATCTGTTGAACCCGCCGCCGCGGATCAGCGCCGGCGCGTTCGACCACGTGATCGCCAATCCGCCCTATCTCAACCGCGAGCGCGCCAACGAGACGGCGAACCCGGCCCGCGCCGAGGCGACGATCGAGGGCGACGCCGAATTGGGCGACTGGGTTCGCTTCGCGCTGACCATGGCGAAGCCCAACGGCACGGTCACCCTCATTCACCGCGCCGACCGCATCGACGCCGTGCTGGGGCAGATCGCCGGACGGGCAGGGGAGGTTGTCGTCTTCCCGCTCTGGCCTGGTGTCGGCAAACCGGCGAGCCGGATCATCGTGCGCGCGAGGAAGCAGGTCGGCTCGCCGGCGCGGCTCGCGGTCGGGATGGTGTTGCACGAAGCGGATGGCCGCTTCTCGCAAGCCGCCGAGGCCGTGCTGCGCGGCGCCGACGCGCTGGCAATTTAAGCACATCGTTACCATCTGACGCACTATGAGCGTCACCGAAGTCATCGAGCGTTTCCGCAATCCGCCGCCGGTCGTTCCGGTCATTCGCTTCGACGGCGTGATCGCGCCGCGGCAATGGCGCGGGGCGATGTCGCTGGCAAGTCACGCCGCCGCGCTCGACAAGGCCTTTCGTATGAAGCGCGCCGCGGCGGTGGCGATCATCGTCAATTCGCCCGGCGGCTCGCCCGTGCAGTCGTCGCTGCTTTTCCGCCGCATCCGCCAACTCGCCGAGGAGAAGCGCCTGCCGGTCTTCGCCTTCGCCGAGGATGTCGCCGCTTCGGGCGGGTATTGGCTCGCGCTCGCCGGCGACGAGGTCTACGCCGACGAGACCTCGATCCTCGGCTCGATCGGCGTCGTCAGCAGCGGTTTCGGCTTCCAGCGGCTGATCGACCGCATCGGCGTCGAGCGCCGCCTGCACACCGCGGGCGAGAACAAGTCGCTGCTCGACCCGTTTTTGCCCGAAACCGACCGCGACCTCGAACGTCTTTCCGCCTTGCAGCAGGACATCCACGCCGCCTTCAAGGAGCATGTGAAACGCCGCCGCGTCGGCAAGATCGACGCCGATGATGAGACCCTGTTCAGCGGCGACGTGATGACCGGCCGCGCCGCGCTCGCCAAGGGACTCATCGATGGTATCGGCGATCTGCGCACTGTGATCCGCGCGCGGTTCGGCGATCGCGTGCGGCTCGTTCCCATCGCCAGCGAACGCAAGCGGCGCTGGCCGTTCGCCCGCCCGCGGCGTGGCGTCGATGCCGAGCGCCTTGGTTTTGTCGCCGACCTCGCCGGCTGGCTGGAGGCGCGGCTGCTCTGGGCGCGGTTTGGACTGTAGCCCCATTAGGCTATAGGTTTGTTGACCCTGAGCCTGCTCGACCCTAAACCTCGACGATGTTCGCCGGAATTCCCGAGCTTTTCCTGATCCTCCTCGTGGTGTTTGCCGCCTGGCACGTGGTGAAGATGTTCAACCGTGCCAATTCTCCGCGGCCCCCGGCGCCGCGCCCGCAAGCGCCCCGACAAGCACAGCGGTCCATCGAGGCCGAAGACCTCGTCGCCTGCAACGCCTGCGGCGCCTATATCGCGTCGAGTGCGCGCCATTGCGGCCGCGCCAATTGCCCGCAGCCGCGTTAAACCATGCCGCAAGCAAATAAGCCCCAAGGGAAGCCGGCAGGGTTTCAGGGCCTGATCCTCGAATTGCAACGCTACTGGGCGGCGCAAGGCTGCGTGATCCTGCAGCCCTTGGACCTCGAAGTCGGCGCCGGCACCTTCCATCCCGCGACCACGCTGCGCGCACTCGGGCCGACGCCGTGGAAGGCCGCTTATGTCCAGCCGTCGCGCCGCCCGACCGACGGCCGCTACGGCGACAACCCCAACCGGCTCCAGCACTATTACCAGCTCCAGGTGATCCTCAAGCCGGCGCCGGCCGACAGCCAGCTTCTCTACCTCGACAGCCTTGCCGCGATCGGCATCGACGCCGCGCGCCATGACATTCGCTTTGTCGAAGACGATTGGGAAAGCCCTACGCTCGGCGCCTGGGGGCTCGGCTGGGAGGTCTGGCTCGACGGCATGGAGGTCAGCCAGTTCACCTATTTCCAGCAGGTCGGCGGCATCGAATGCGACCCCGTCTCGACCGAGTTGACCTACGGCCTCGAACGCCTGGCGATGTACGTGCAAGGGGTCGAGAGCATCTACGACATCAATTTCAACGGCGTCGAGGGGGCGGGCCGCATTTCCTACGGCGACGTGTTCCTGCGCGCCGAGCGCGAGTACTCCGCCTATAATTTTGAGCGCGCCGACACCGGGCTGCTGTTCCGCCATTTCATCGATGCGGAAAACGAGTGCAAGGCGCTGCTGGGCCTGGGCGAGGGCGGGACGAACGCGCCGCCGCTGCCGCTTCCGGCCTACGACCAGGCGCTCAAATCGAGCCACATCTTCAACCTGCTCGACGCGCGCGGCGTCATCAGCGTCACCGAGCGCGCCGCCTATATCGGCCGGGTGCGCGGGCTGGCGAAAGCCTGCTGCGAGGCCTGGCTGGCGGGCAGCCCATGACCGGCGAGCTTCTTCTCGAACTGCTGACCGAGGAAATCCCCGCGCGCATGCAGCGCCGGGCGATCGACGACCTCACCGCGCTGCTGCGCGACAAGCTCAAGGCCGCCGATATCCCGGCCGCCTCGATCGAAGGCCATGTGACGCCGCGCCGTCTCGCCGTCATCGCCGGCGGCATCCCCGCGCGCCAGCCCGACCGCAGCGAGGAGCGCCGCGGTCCGCGAATCGGCGCCCCGGAGGCGGCGATCGCCGGCTTCCTGCGCTCCGCCGCCCTCAAATCGCCCGACGAGCTGGAGGTGCGCGGCGAGTTCCACTTCGCGGTCATCAAGCGGCCCGGCCGCGCGACGCAAGAGGTGCTGCCCGAGCTGATCCTCGCGGCGATGACCGCGTTGCCCTGGCCCAAATCGATGCGCTACCCGGCGTCGAACCTGCGCTGGGTGCGGCCGCTCAGCTCGGTGATCTGCCTCTATGACGGCGAGGTGGTGAACCTGTCGTTGGGCGAGGTCCCGGTCGGGCGGCGGACGCGCGGCCATCGTTTCCTGGCGCCGGACGCGATCGAGGTCGCCGACGCCGCTGACTACCGCGCCAAGCTCGCCAAGGCCCATGTCGTGCTTGACCGCAAGGAACGCCGCGCCACGATCGACGAAGAGCTGACGGCGCTGGCGCGGGCGAACGGCCTGACCGTCAAGCCCGATGACGGCCTGCTCGACGAGGTCACCGGCCTCGTCGAATACCCGGTCGTGCTGATGGGTTCGATCGACGCCGATTTCGTGCGCCCGTTGCCCGACGGCCTGCCACCCGAGGTGCTGGCGACCGCGATGCGCACGCACCAGAAATATTTCACCTGCCTCAACCCGGACGGGACGCCAGCGCCGCGTTTCCTGTTTGTCGCCAACAATGTGACCCCGGACGGCGGCAAAACCATCGCCGCCGGCAACGAGCGCGTGCTGCGCGCCCGCCTGTCGGACGCCCGTTTCTTCTGGGACCAAGACCGCAAAATCCGCCTCGAAGACCGCGTCGAGGCCCTCAAACAGCGCGTCTACCACGAAAAACTCGGCAGCGTTTACGACAAGGTCGAGCGGATGGAAAAGCTCGCCGCATATTTGGCCGAAGCGCTCTTTCCCCAATTCGTCTCCCCCGCGAAAGCTGGGGCCCAGGGGCAAGCGAGGGAAAAGCCACCCCTGGATTCCGGCCTTCACGGGAATGACAATGTGGAAAGTTTCAAAGCCCGCTGCGTCCGCGCCGCACGCCTCGCCAAGGCCGATCTCTCGACCGGCATGGTCGGCGAATTCCCCGAGCTGCAAGGGATCATGGGCCGCTATTACGCGCTCAACGACAACGACCCCCGCGTGAACGACCCCCGCGTGAACGACCCGCGCGTCGCCGACGCGATCGCCAACCACTACAAACCGCTCGGCCCTAACGACAGCGTCCCGACCGCGCCAGAAAGCATCGTCGTCGCACTCGCCGACAAGATCGACGCGCTGGTCTCGTTTTTCTCGGTGGGCGAAAAGCCCACAGGGTCCGGCGACCCCTTCGCCCTCCGTCGCGCGGCTTTAGGTATCATCCGTATCATTCTCGAAAACGGGCTCCGCGTCGAATTGCGATCGCGTTTCATCGCGGCTCAGGTTCCCGGTATGGTCGATGGTGGACTTGCCGATACGCTCGTGAGCTTTGTAGCCGACCGCCTTAAGGTGCATCTGCGCGAGCAGGGGGTGAGGCATGATCTGATCGCTGCAGCCTTCTCTCAGGCCGATCGACAGGAAGACGATCTCGTTCGGCTAATGCAGCGGGTCGCCGCGATTGGCGACTTCTTACGAACAGATGACGGCGTGAGCCTCCTGACCGCCTACCGACGGGCCTCAAACATCGTTTCTATCGAGGAACGGCGCGACAATCGTCGCTACGGACCACCCGACGACCCTAAGCTGTTGTCGCAGCCGGAAGAAAACGCGCTGACCCGGTCGTTGGGAGAAATCGGCGGGCTCGCTGGCGAACTGATCCGACAGGGAAAATTTGGTGACGCCATGGCGTCGTTGACGGGGCTACGCCGTCCGGTGGATGAATTTTTTGAGCGTGTGACCGTTAACGTCCCTGAAAAAGAATTGCGCGAAAACCGCCTCCGGCTTCTCGCGCGCATCCGGGCGACGATGAACCAGATCGCCGATTTCTCCCAAATCGAAGGGTAGGCAACCCATGACGACCGGTGGGACGACCAGCGGAACAAAGTGGGTCTACAGCTTTGGCGGCGGCGCGGCCGAGGGGAGCGCCGACCTGCGCGACCTGCTGGGCGGCAAGGGCGCCAACCTCGCCGAGATGTCGAGCCTCGGCCTGCCGGTGCCGCCCGGCTTCACGATCACCACCGAGGTCTGCACCCATTTCTACGCCAACAACCGCAGCTACCCGGCCGAGCTGAAGGATCAGGTCGCCGCCGCGCTGGCCGCGGTGGAAAAGTCGATCGCCGCCAAGCTGGGCGACGCGAAAAACCCGCTGCTTGTCTCGGTCCGCTCCGGCGCGCGCGCCAGCATGCCCGGCATGATGGACACCGTCCTCAATCTCGGCCTCAACGACCAGACCGTCGCGGGCCTCGCGCAGATCAGCGGCGACCAGCGTTTCGCCTGGGACAGCTATCGCCGCTTCCTGCAGATGTATGGCGAGGTCGTGCTCGGCATCGAGCACCACCATTTCAGCTCTCTGATCGACGATTACAAAAACGACGTCGGCGTCTCGCTCGACACCGAACTCAAAGCCAAGGACTGGCAGGCTATCGCCGCCGGCTTCAAGGACATCGTCCAGAGCGAGACCGGCCAAGCCTTCCCGCAGGATGTCCAAGCCCAGCTTTGGGGGGCGATCGGGGCGGTCTTCGGCTCGTGGATGAACCCGCGCGCCATCACCTATCGCCGGCTCAACAACATCCCGGAAAGCTGGGGCACCGCGGTCAGCGTTCAGTCGATGGTGTTCGGCAATCGCGGCGACGATTGCGCGACCGGCGTCGCCTTCACCCGCAACCCCTCGACTGGCGCCAACGAGTTCTACGGCGAGTTCCTGGTCAACGCGCAGGGCGAGGATGTCGTCGCCGGCATCCGCACGCCGCAATCGCTGACCGTTGCCGGCAAACAGGCCAACGGCTCGACGCTGCCGGCGATGGAAGAGGTGATGCCGGCGGTCTACGCCGACCTCCTCGCGGTGCGCGACAAGCTCGAAGACCGCTATCGCGACATGCAGGACATCGAGTTCACCGTCGAGCGCGGCCGCCTCTGGATGCTGCAGACCCGCACCGGCAAGCGCACCGCGCAGGCGGCGCTGAAGATCGCCGTATCGCTGGTCGAGGAAGGCGTCATCGACCAGGCGGAGGCGATCCGCCGGATCGAGCCGAGTTCGCTCGATCAGTTGCTGCATCCGATGCTCGATCCCAGCGTCAAGCTCAACGTGCTGACGCGCGGCCTGCCGGCCTCGCCCGGCGCCGCCTCGGGCAAGGTCGTGTTCTCGGCCGAGGAGGCGGAGAGTTGCGCCAGCCGCGGCGAGGCGGTGATCCTCGCGCGGGTCGAAACCAGCCCCGAGGACATCCATGGCATGCATGCGGCGCGCGGCATCCTCACCGCGCGCGGCGGCATGACCAGCCACGCCGCGGTCGTCGCGCGGGGGATGGGCCGGCCTTGCGTCGCCGGCGCCGGCGATGTCCGCATCGATTACGCCGCGCGCACGATGACCGTGCGCAACGTGCTGGTGCGCGAGGGCGACCTCGTCACCCTCAACGGCTCGACCGGCGAGGTCATCCTCGGCGAGGTGCCGACCATCGAGCCGGAACTCTCCGGCGATTTCCAGACGCTGATGGGCTGGGCCGACGAGCTGCGCACTTTGAAGATCCGCACCAATGCCGAGACCCCGACCGACGCCCGCGCCGCGCGCAATTTCGGCGCCGAGGGCATCGGCCTGTCGCGTACCGAGCATATGTTCTTCGAGGCCGACCGCATCGGCGCGATCCGCGAGATGATCATGGCCGACGAGGAGCACGGCCGCCGCGCCGCGCTCGCCAAGCTCTTGCCGATGCAGCGCGCCGACTTCCTCGAGATTTTCAAGATCATGGCCGGGCTGCCGGTGACGATCCGCCTGCTCGACCCGCCGCTCCACGAATTCCTGCCCAAGACCGAGCCGGAATTCGACGAGATGGCGCGGCGCACCGGCAAGGCTGTCGCCGAGGTGCGCCACCGCACCCACGCGCTGCACGAGACCAATCCGATGCTCGGCCATCGCGGCTGTCGCCTCGGCATCACCTTTCCCGAAATATACGAGATGCAGGCGGTCGCGATCTTCGAGGCGGCGTGCGCCGCGGTGAAGGAAACCGGCGGCGCCGTCGAGCCCGAGATCATGGTGCCGCTGATCGCGACCCGCCGCGAATTCGACATCCTCAAGGAGATGGTCGACCGTATCGGCCGCGAGACCATGGAGCGGGAAGGGGTCACGGTGCCCTATTCGGTCGGCACGATGATCGAGCTGCCGCGCGCCGCGCTGATGGCGGGCGAGATCGCCAAGACCGCCGAGTTCTTCAGCTTCGGCACCAACGACCTCACGCAAACCACCTTCGGTCTGTCGCGCGACAACTCGGCCAACTTTATCGGTGCCTATCAGAAGCTCGGGATTTTCGAGCAGGACCCGTTTGTGTCGATCGATACCGAGGGCGTCGGCGAATTGATCCGCATCGCCGCCGAGCGCGGCCGCGCGACGCGGCCCGACCTCAAGCTCGGCATTTGCGGCGAGCATGGCGGCGACCCGGCCTCGATCCGTTTTTGCCGCGAGGTCGGGCTTGACTACGTGTCGTGCTCGCCCTATCGCGTACCGATCGCCCGTCTCGCCGCCGCCCAGGCCGAGCTTTCCGGCGATCTGGCCTCGACCGCGTAACCCCCTCTCGTACCACTGCAGCAATGACCGGGTGGGGCTTACGCTGGCGACAGCGCATTCTCCAATTCTCCGAGGCCGGCCGAGACCCGGCCATCCACGTCTCCGTCGCGGCGGAACCGCAAAACCTCAATTCACCACAGGACACGGAGGCACTGAGGTGACGGATCACCGGCCCTCCGTGTCTCACTGCCTCCGCGGTGAAAAAATTTTCGCCCCTCGCTCTTGAATGTTCCCTTTATGTGCGAATTATCCCTTTGACAAAGGGTTGTCTATCAGTAGAATAGTGGGAGTTCACAGGGACTTCCGCCATGGCCGTCAACCTTACCGATCCGATCTTCAACGACGAAGATAAGGCCCGCGCCTATTTTGAGGCGATCCGCTGGCCGGATGGCGTTATTTGCTGCCATTGCGGGAACACCAACAGCGCGCGCATCTACCCGATTGCCGCTAACCCGGCGAAGAAAGTCCGCGCTGGCCTGTACGAATGCCAGGAGTGCCACGGTCAATTCACCGTCCGCACTGGCGGCGTCATGGAAAGCAGCCATGTCCCGCTAACGAAGTGGGCGCTCGCGTATCGCCTGCTGGCGTCGAGCAAAAAGGGAATGTCGGCGCACCAACTGCATCGCTCGATCGGCGTCACCTACAAGACGGCTTGGTTTATGTGGCACCGCATCCGCGAGGCGATGCGCGAGGATGTCATGCCGCCGATGGGAGGGCCGGGCAAAGTCGTTGAGGCTGACGAAACCTTCATCGGGAAGGCCGGAGACGTCTTCGTGAACGGCAAGGGCTGGCAGAAGTCGCGCAACCCGACGAGCAAGCGAGTGGTTGTTACGCTGGTAGAGCGTGGCGGCATCGCCCGCTCGATCCACGCCGACAGGCTCGACGCCGCGACAATCGCTCAAGTCCTCGCTGACAACGTGTCACGCAAGAGCCGCCTGCATACCGATGAGTCGCATCTGTACCGCAAGCCGGGCGCTGACTTCGCCGCGCACGAGCGCGTCAATCATTCCGCCAAGGAATATGCCCGCGAGGATGTCACCACGAATACGGTTGAGGGCTTCTTTTCGATCTTCAAGCGCGGCATGACTGGCATCTACCAGCACTGCGGCGAACAGCATTTGCAGCGGTATTTGGACGAATTCGATTTCCGTTACTCAAACCGCGCCGCACTTGGCGTTGACGATAGCGAGCGGACCCGTCGCGCGATCAAGGGTGGCGACGGCAAGCGGCTGACCTACCGACCTCTTAGTGGAGCGTAACCGCAACGAGCGAGCGATTCGCAACCTACGGCGGTTACTTCGCCTTCTTGGCTGCCTTTGAGGGGGCACGTTTACGCTGGGATGATTGGCTTGGCTTGCCGACCATCTCTTTCTGCGACTTGTATGGGGTCTGAAACGAGCGTCGGATCGCCTCGCGCGCACGGCGCTCTGTCTCCTCATTGCTGTATTCGTCGGGGTGTTCATCAGTCATAGGAATTTTTCTCATGTTTGGCCTTAAGCCGCCACAAAGCATTTTTGTTCACGCGGACGGATTTCTCAAGGCCACCATTTCCTTGAATAAGTCACCTGATCATCCGCAATTCGACCCCTTTACCTTTGCGGCTTTGGTTACTAACTCGGCCTTCGCGTCAGAGCTGTATCTAAAATGTCTGATTCAGATTGAAACTGGACAGATGATAAAGCACGAGCACAACCTATACACACTCTTCCGAAAACTGCCCGGCAAAACTCAACAGGAAATCGAGGAGCTATTTAATACCGAATTGGCAAAACAGGTTAAACACGACGTAAATCGTGCTCCTGCAGATGCTCAAAAGGCAATCGCGGATCGCCCCACGGCTTTCCGCCAAATCTTAAGGGTTGGCGGACAGGCTTTTGTCGAATGGCGCTATCTCTATGAGACGGACAATACAGCCCCTTTTGGATTATTTCCGCTGCCTGAGATTTTGAGGAAGGTCATTCTCATCCGAAAGCCTGAATGGGCCAACTTTGGGTTCACCGTCAGAAGGCTCGACAGTCCTGTACCCACATCCCCCGCTCAGAAAACGCCAGCACAAGGCGCTCCTGACGACCGTCAGTATGGCGGTAATCAATGATTAGGCCGCCCCCTTCTATGAGGCCCGGCGTGGTTGTGCCAATCTGGATTATTTCGGTGCCCACAAGGCGCGCGAAAGCATCGCGACCGCCGTCAGGCGGCATAATTGCGCTCGGCAAAAGCGGAATAAGCGGCAGCTGTAGCGGATTGATTTCATCTTCCGCGTCGTGGCGCGAAAACGGCGCAGTAGTCACGGCAAAACCTCCTTACGTCGGCCTGTCGAGACCACACTACACTTAGTCTTCCCTTTGCGAAAGGGATATGTTCCCTTTATGTTCACTATCTGCGATCCGTCAGCGCTGTCGGGCGAACCCGTGGCGCTGATGCCTGGGCAACCGGGCTCGCTATTTGAAAGACCGAAACCGGAGCTTGTGGAGCAGACCAAACCGTCCGTGCCGTCAGGACCAAACAACCAACGCAACAGACGTCGCGTCGTCGAGGGCGCCAAAAACCACCCAGCCGTCGCCGCTAGCGCGGGAAATCAATAATAAGATCCCGCGGGGCGCGGAGAAGAGGAAATCCCAAAGCCCTCGTCCAGGACGCTCACCGGCACAGCGCAAGGCCGCCCGACAAACCGGCAGTAGGCAGTGAATAGGACTTTTGCGGCTGGCGGCGGCAGGTCTGGCGCGGCGCCGGAGCCTCGCGTGCGGCTACTCCGGCAGCCGCATCCACTCGGGCGTCAGCGGTACGATCGTCGTGTCGCCGGCCGTGAGCTCGCCTTTGCCGACGGCCTCGAGCCGCAACAACGCCAGCCCCGCACCGTCCCGGCTTGACCGCATCTCGCCGGCGTCGCGGCCGTCGAGCGTGACGATCGCGCCGGGCTCGGGGGCGGGGCCGTCGATCCGCACCGGGAACAGCCGCTTCTTGATGAGGCCGCGATATTTGGTGCGCGCGGTCAGCTCCTGGCCGATGTAGCAACCCTTGTCCCAATCGACCCCGCGCAGCTCGTCGAACCCCGATTCGAGCAGGATCGACTTGTCGAGCACCAGGTCGCGGCTGCCGTCCGGCACGCCGAGCCCGAGGCGCAGCCGGTCGTATTCGGCAAAGTCGCCGGGCGCCGCGCCTCTGTCTCGCAGCACGGTGCCAATCTGCTCGCGCGGTAACATCGCCCTGGCGCCGAGCGCCGCGAGCCGCGGATCGACAAACACGACGCCGTCGCCCAGCTTCTCCGCCGCGCCCGGCTCGCCGGGCGCGCCGCCGCCATAGACCGCCGCGACCGCGAGGTCGGCCCGTTCCTCGATCGTCACCTTGGCGCGCAGCCGGTACATCGTCAGCCGCCGCTTTAGATCGGCGAGCCGCGCCGCCTCGCCGTCGAGCCAGATCGTCTCGCCGATCTCGACCAGCATGAAATCGTGCAGGTACTTGCCCTGCGCCGTCAGCAGCGCGGCATAGATCGCGCGCTCGGCGCTGATCTTCGCGGTGTCGTTGGAAACGAGCCCCTGCAGAAAGCTCGCGCGGTCCGGCCCGCCGATCGCCAGCACGCCGCGGTCCTCCAGCACGACAAACCTCGCTCCGGTCATCGCCAGGCTCTTATCGACAGCGCCATCGACAACATCTCGGCCTTATGCCCAATGCTTCGCTAGAGGTAGAGGCAAGCCGCTTGCTTGGCAAGGCGAGGGGCGCGGCGTTATAAGGCGCGGAGACGCCGACATGGATATTCTTTTTGTCACCGCGACGCGCATCGGCGATGCCGTGCTGTCGACCGGGTTGCTCGCCCACCTGATCGAGCGCCATCCCGGCGCCCGGCTGACCGTCGCCGCCGGGCCGGTCGCCGCGCCGCTTTTCGCGGCCGCCCCTGGTCTCGAACGCATCATCACCGTGCGCAAGCGCCCACTGTCGGCGCATTGGTTGGCACTGTGGGGCGCGGTCGCGAGCCGGCGTTGGGACATCATCGTCGATCTGCGCGGCTCGGCGCTCGCCTGGCTGCTCTCGGCGAGGCACCGCCACGTCATGGGTAAGGGTGATGGACGCGAACATCGCGTGCGTCAACTGGCGCGCCTCTTCGCCCTGGACCCGCCGCCCAATCCCTGTCTTTGGCTCTCGCCGGCGCATGAACGTGCCGCCGAGGCGCTGGTGCCGCCGGGCCCGCCCGTGCTGGCGATCGGGCCGGCGGCCAATTGGCGCGGCAAGCAGTGGCGCGCCGAGCGCTTTGCGGCGCTGGCTCAGCGCCTCACCGGGCCGGACGGGCCGTTGCCCGGCGCTCGCGTCGCGGTCTTTGCTGCCGCGCATGAGCGCACGCAAGCCGAGCCGCTGCTTGCCGCGATCCCGCCGCGCCGCGTGATAGACCTGATCGGCATCGACCTGCTGGTCGCGGCGGCGGCGCTGCGTCGCTCGGCGATGTTTATCGGCAACGATACCGGGCTCATGCACATCGCCGCGGCGAGCGGCACGCCGACGCTCGGCCTTTTCGGTCCAAGCCCGGTCGACCAGTACGCGCCGTGGGGCGAGGGCACCGCGACCGTGCGCACCGAGGCTGCATGGCAGGCCCAGTTCGCTGAGGATTTCGACCACCGCACCACCGACACGTTGATGGACACGCTGTCTGTCGAGGCAGCCGAGGCGGCGGCAAAAAGCCTCTGGTCGCGCGTGGCGAGCAAAGCGGCGTGAGCGACGGGCGCCCGCTCCTCTCCGCGGTCGTCGTCGTGCACAACGAAGAGGCGCAACTCGCCGAATGCCTCAAGGGGCTCAGTTTCTGCGACGAGATCGTCGTCGTGCTCGACCGTTGCACCGACAAATCGAAAGAAATCGCGCAGCTCTTCGCATCGAACCTCGTCGAGGGCGCCTGGGAACGCGAGGGGCCGCGCCGTCATGCCGGCATCGATGCCTGCAACGGCACCTGGGTGCTCGAGGTCGATGCCGACGAGCGGGTGTCACCGGCTCTGGCCGACGAAATCCGCCGCACCTGCACGTTTTCCACCGTGTCCTGGCACCAGATCCCGGTCGACAACTACATCGGCGACCGGCTCGTGCGTTACGGCTGGGGCGCCTCGTTCGGCAAGGGCGCTTTTGCCGGGCTCTATCGCTATGGCGCCAAGCGATGGGGCGATCAGCGCGTCCACCCGGAAATCACGCTGTCCGGCTCGCAAGGGCCAACGCTCAAGGGCCGTCTCGTGCATTATGTCGACCGCAACATCTCCGACATGATCCGCCGGCTCGACCGCTACACCACCGCGCGCGCCCGGGATATGCGGGAGAGCGGGCGCATCGGCAGCTATGGCCCAACGTGCGGCGCATCTTCAGCCGGTTCTGGAAATGCTATGTCGCGCGGCGCGGCTATCGCGAGGGGCCGTACGGATTTCTCATCGCGCTTTGCGCCGGACTTTACCCGATCCTGTCCTACCTCAAGGCGCGGCTGGAAAAGGAGTAATGGCGAGCGTCGTGATGGCCGATGACGGCATCGCCTTTGATGGGGCGATGGCCGAGACAGGCCCGCTCGGCGGAGCCGAGACCGCGTTGTCGCGCTCGCCGAGGCGCTGGCCGCGCGCGGCCACGACGTCCGCGCCTTGAGCCGCTGCGCCGCGCCGGTTCGTCATAACGGCGTCGCCTGGTCGCCGATCGACAGCGGAGACATACCGCGATCCTGCGACCTCTATATCGGCAATCGCGGCCATCGCCTGATCGGGCTGGTGCCGCACCCAAGGCGTCGCGTGCTGTGGCTGCACAACCCGGCGCGCTATCTGCGGAAACCGCGCATGGCGGCCCGCATCGCCTGGTATCGTCCGCTGATCGTGACTACCGGCGCCTATCACGCCTCGACCATCCCGCGCTGGATCATCGATGGCGGGCAGACGGTCATTCCCTATGGCGTGCTCGACCGCTTCCGCCACGCCGAGCCGCGCGAGCCGCCGCCGCCGCGCGCGATCTTCACCTCCAACCCGCTGCGCGGCCTCGACTGGCTGCTCGGCCTCTGGGTCGCTAGGATCAGGCCGGCAGTACCGCAAGCGGAGCTGCACCTCTATGCCGGCACGGCGGTTTACGGCGGCATGTCGAAACACGCGCGCGAGATCGAAGCGGTGCTGGCCCGCGCCGAGGTGCTGGAGCCTGAAGGCGTCCGACGCCATGCGCCGGTCGGGCGTGAAGCGCTGGTCGAGGTGCTAACCGCAGCGCGGGCGATGCTCTACCGCGGCGACCCCGGCGAGACCTTCTGTCTGGCGCTGGCCGAGGCGCAGGCGCTGGGCGTGCCGGCGGTGGTGACGCCTTTGGGCTCGGTCGGCGAGCGCGTCGCCGACGGGCTCAGCGGCAAGGTCGCGACCAGCGACGACGTGTTTGCCGCCGCCGCGAGATCGCCGTCTTGCGCGACGATGCGCTGTGGCGGCTGTGGCATCACGGCGCGCTGCAGGCGCAGCGCGGCCTCAGTTGGG
>CAVQJJ010000017.1:0-116531 GCA_963712835.1 uncultured Alphaproteobacteria bacterium
GGTAATGATAGAACATAATAAGAACAAAAAGTCAAGAAGTTTCCTCGATTGCCCGCGTGCCGGGTTTATGTCCTGATTCTCGCCCCGTTGAGTGGCCGCCGCGGCGGCCGAGGTGGAAGCGGAGCACCCCATGAAATTCGGCCTGTTCGTCAACAACCAGCAGCCGCGCGACACCGACCCTGTCCTGAGCTTCCGGCAATGCGTGCAGCAGGTGGTCGCGGCGCGCGACAGCGGGTTCGACGCCATCGCCTCCGGCCATCATTACGTGTCGCCGCCCTTTATCGCCTTGCAGAACCTGCCGTTCCTGGCGCGGCTCGCGGCCGATTCCGGGAAGATGGATCTGGTGCTGGCGGTGACCCTGCTGGCGCTGCTCAATCCGGTGCAGACGGCGGAGGAAATCGCGAGCCTCGATGTGATGTCGGAAGGCCGCGTTGTGTTCGGTGTCGGCATCGGCTACCGCGAGGAGGAATTCGCCGCGTTCAACCTGCAGGTTTCCGACCGGGTGCCGCGCATGCTCGAAGGGCTGCGGCTCATCAAGCGCCTCTGGAGCGAGGACAACGTCACCCACCAGGGCCGCTACTTCAACCTGCGCGAGGCGACCTCGACGATCCGCCCGGTACAAAAACCGCACCCGCCGATCTGGATCGCCGCCAATGCCGACAAGGCGGTCGAGCGCACCGGGCGGCTCGGCTATCCGTGGTTCATCAACCCGCACGCGGCGCTGCCGACCATCGAGCGGCAATGGGGTCTTTACAAAGGCGCGCTCGCGGCCAATGGCCATGCGCTCCCGGCGGCGCGGCCGATGATCCTCGAACTGCATGTCGCGGAGACCCGCGAGGAGGCCTTCGCGACGGCGCAGCCTTACCTTGAAGCCAAATACGCGGCGTATGCCGCCTGGGGCCAGGACAAGGCGTTGCCGGGCGAGGAAAGCTTCCGCGTGTCGTTCGCCGATCTGGCGAAAGACCGCTTCATCCTCGGCAGCCCGGACGACGCGATCGAGCAGCTCGAAGACCGCATCCGGCGGCTCGACGCCAACTACTTCATCTTCCGCGCCGGCTGGCCGGGGATGGAGATATGGAAAGTGCTCAAGGTTATCGAGCTGATGGGCAGCAAGGTCCTGCCCCACTTCCACAGGAGATACGGCCGCAGGTGAGATTGGCCCACCCCGCGCGGCATCGGCGAGACCAGACATGCCGTTGCAAAATCGGGTAACACCGTTCGGCGACATCGTCGCGATCGCGCAGCGTGGCACGTTTATCGGCAACCGCGGCATCATCCATGACCCGACGACGCGGACGCTGCTCGGCCGGCGATGGACGACGAAGGCATGGCTGGTTTGCCTGCTCCATTACAGGGGTCGGCGCCGCGAGGTGATGAAGCGGCGCAGCTGGACCGAGCTTTTCTTCCTCGATGAGGCCGTCGCGCTCGCCGCCGGTCACCGCCCTTGCTTCTACTGCCGCCGCGACGATGCCGAGGCGTTCCGCGCCGCCTGGGCGAAGGGCCGGCGAGAGGCGTCGTCTCTAGCGCCGGAGATCGATGCGGTGTTGCACGCCGAGCGGCTGGACCGCGGGCGTAAACGCATCCACGCGATACCAGGCCTCGCCGACGAGCTGCCCGACGGCGTCATGATCGCCGCCGGCGATGCCGCGTATACCGTGGTGCGCGGCCTGGCGTTCCGCTGGACCGAGCAGGGCTATGGGCCTGCGCAGGAAATTCCGCGCGCCACGAGCCTGCTGACCCCGCCCTCCACTTTGCTCGCGATGCGCGCCGGTTACCGGTCGCGGTTGCATCCGGATATCGCGGCGTAATTTCATCCGGCGGTTCCTTATCCGTTTGCGGCGCAGATGACAGCCGAGCGTGGTCAGGAGTGGGCGATGGATACGGTCAGCCTTGCGGATGCCAAGGCGGGGCGGCGATGCGCTGCATCTCGATTGCCTCCACCAACGGCGCGACGCTGTGCACACTCGACCGTCGCTTGAGCGACGCCGGCCGCCGCGGGGGTCGCTACGCTTCTCGCCTAACCATGCGGGCGCGAATGAGACCACAAGAAGCGGATTGAAATCCCCATCCGGGCGCCGCATTTCGAGGGGCATGCATCGCTATTTGATCTTCGAGACCACCGGCGGCTTTTGCGGCATTGCCTGGAACGATGTCGGCATCACCCGCTTCCAGCTCCCGACCAAAAGCGCCGAGGCTACCGAGCGGCTGATACGCCGCCGCCTGCCCGAGGCCGAACCCGGCGAGCCGACGCCGATGGTTGCCGAGGCAATCGCGGCTGTCCGGCGCTACTTCGCGGGCGAGGAGACGGATTTCTCCGGTTTCGAGCTCGATCTCGGCGACCAGCAGCCATTCTTCCGGCAGATCTACGCTGCGGCGCGGCGTGTCGGATATGGCCGCACGACGACCTATGGGGCTCTCGCCCGGGAGCTTGGCGCCGGGCCGGAGGCCGCGCGCGATGTCGGTCAGGCGATGGCCCAGAACCCGGTTGCGCTGATCATTCCGTGCCACCGCGTATTGGCTGCGGGCGGCAAGGTTGGCGGCTTTTCCGCGCCGGGCGGCTCGGGAGCCAAGAGGCGCATGCTGAAGCTGGAGGGCGTCGACACCGAGCCGCTGCCATCCGCCCAGGGCGCCTTCGCGTTCTAGCCGAGCCGGGCTAACCCCACAGCTGCTTTGTCGCCAGCGCCGCGCCCGCGGCGAGGGTTTCGAGCTTGGCCCAGGCGATCTGCGGATGGATGCGGCCGCCCAATCCACAATCGGTCGAGGCGATGACCCGCTCGCGGCCGACCAGGTCGGCGAAGCGCAGGATGCGGTCGCACACCAACTCGGGATGTTCGACGACATTGGTCGCGTGGCTGACCACGCCTGGCAGGATTAGCCGGTCGTCGGGCAGCTTGACCTCCCGCCACACCTTCCATTCGTGCTCGTGGCGGACATTGCCCGCCTCGAAGGAATAGGCGGCAACGTCGATCGCCAGCAGGCAATCGATGATATCGCGCATCGGAATGTCGGTCATATGCGGGCCGTGCCAGCTGCCCCAGCACAGATGAAAGCGGATACGATCGCGCGGCAGGCCTTTGAGCGCGTGGTTGAGTGCCTCGACCAGCCGCATGGTGAATTTCTTGTAGTCGGCGACGCTCGGCTCGGGGTTGACCATGTCCCAGTTCTCGGCAATGGCCGGATCGTCGATCTGCAGGATGAGCCCGGCCTCGATGATCGCTTTGTATTCCTCGCGCATCGCGTCGGCGCAGGCGAAGAGGAACTCCTCGTCGCTCTTGTAGTAGCGGTTGGGGATGCGCGAGGCGCTGCCCGGCGCGATCGCCGTCATAAAGCCTTCCTTGACCCCCGCCGCAGCAAGCGCCGCCTTGCAGCGCGCGATATCGGCTTGGATGGCGTCGTGGCCGATATAGCTGAGCTTGTCGACGCAGACCGGCGAAGGCGGCCGCGGGCCGGTGGTGATGCCGCTTTCCGGGTCGTTATAAGCGGCGGCGAAGCGGGTACGGTCGCGGCGGTCGCCAAAGCTGGTCAGCACCACCGCGCCCGGCGTCGAGCGTTTTGGCTCCATCTCGTAAAGCGTCAAGCCTCCCGCCGCGAGCCCACCCAGCCTGAGCCAGGAATAGCGCCACCACGAGCCGTAATTGACCCGCTGCGCCATCGCCTTGCCGAACTCGCCGTCGCCAGGCACGTCGATCCCGGCCTCCTTTTGCCGGCGCACCACCTCCGCGACGGCGTCGCCGAGCATCGTGCCGAACGCCGCCTCGTCGATCGACTTGCCGTCGTAGTAGGCATGGTTGGCCTCGATCAGCGTGTCGGGCCGCGGCAGGCTTCCGGCATGGCTGGTGAGAATGTGATCGCTGCTGTGGCGCATGGTTTCCTCCGCCCTTGCCGGATTTTAGCGCCATCGCGCGTGACCTGACGATCAAAGCTGATATTTTGCCGGTTGGAGAAGTTCAGGAGGAAACCGAAATGGCTTCGAACGGCAAGGTTGCGCTGGTCACCGGCGGGGGCAGCGGCATCGGCAAGGCGTCGGCGCTGGCGCTGGCGCGCGAAGGTTTCGCGCTGGTTGTCGCCGGACGCCGGCCGGAGCCGCTCAATGCCGTCGTCGCCGAGATCGAGGCCATGCAAGGAAAGGCGATCGGCGTGCCGACCGATGTCGAGCGACCCGAAATCGGTCGAGGCGCTGTTTCAGCAGTGCAAGGCGAATTTCGGCCGGCTCGACGTGCTCTTCAACAATGCCGGGTTCGGCGCGGCGGCGCTGATCGAAGACCTCGAATGGGACAAGTGGAGCGGCGTCATCGGCTCGATCGTCCACGGCACGTTCCTGTGCACCCAGCAGGCGTTCCGCATGATGAAGGAGCAGAAGCCGATGGGCGGCCGGATCATCAACAACGGCTCGATTTCGGCGCATGTGCCGCGGCCCAATTCGATCGCCTACACCACCGCCAAGCACGCCGTCACCGGCCTCACCAAGTCGACCTCATTCGACGGCCGCAAATACGACATCTCGTGCAGCCAGATCGATGTCGGCAACGCGCTCACCGAGATGACCCAACGCATGACCCGCGGTGTCCAGCAGGCCAATGGTGAGACGGTGATCGAACCAACCATGAATGTGGAAAACGTCGCCCGCTCTGTGGTGCTGTGCGCCACCGTGACGCCGGAAGCGAACATCCAGTTCCTCACGGTGATGGCGACGAAGATGCCGTTTGTCGGCCGCGGTTGACGACGCCAAGCGCGCGGGAGACGGCCTAATCCGGCAGCGGAACCAGAAGCACCGCGCAGGGCGGTTTTTTGGCCGCGTCCACGACGGCGTCGCCATACCAGAAGCGATGCAGCGCGCCATGATGGTGAGAGCCTAGGATCAGCAAATCCGCGCCGATCTTGTGCGCCTCCGCGGCTATCGTTTCCGAAATCGGCCCCTGCACCATCAGGGCCTGGTCAACCCGAACGCCATCCGCGCGCAACTTGGCTCCGTAGGCCTGGGTTTGTTGATGCTCGGTCCGCAGCGTTTTCGCATGGGGTTCCCGTTCCGAATCGACCTGGGGCTGTCCCGCGGGGTCGGTGCTTTTGATGTAGCCGACAAAACTCGGGTCTGGCTCCGCGATGTGAACGATATCGACGATCGCATCGAACGCCCGAGCGAAGCGCCGCGCCTCGGCCAGCAACAGGTCCGTTCCGGCTTTCAGGTCGATCGCCACCATGATGCGATAGTCCCTGACCATCGTGCCCTTTCCCGGTGCAACGCGCATTCGACCAACGCCGGGCAACCGTAAACGGTTGCTCGCGGCCGTGGTCATTGCCGGTTTTACGTCGAGACCGCGATGCGATCGCCCGGCCTGCCGGCGATGTTTTGCATCGCTAATCCTCCTCTTCCTCCGTCGCGCTTTCGTGCCAGCGTCGCAACAGCTGGCGGGAGATGAAGTCGAGTACCAGGTAGATCGCGATCCCGGTCACCGACAGCAGGAACAGCGCCGCGAAGAGCCGCGGGATCGCCAGCCTGTAGCCGGCTTCGAGGATGCGATAGGCGAGGCCCGTCTCAGCCCCGCCAGTGCCGGCGACGAACTCGGCGACCACCGCGCCGATCAGCGCCAAGCCGCCGCTGATCCTGAGGCCGGCGAGGAAATAGGGCAACGCTGTCGGCACTCGCAGAAACCACAGCACCTGGCCGCGCGACGCGCCGTAAAGCTTGAACAGCGCCAATAGGTTGCGGTCGGAGCTGTTAAGCCCGACCGTGGTGTTCGAGACGATCGGAAAGAACGCGACGATCCAGGCGCAGGTCAACAGCGCGAGGAACGGCGTGTGGACCCAGATGATGATGAGCGGCGCGATCGCGACGATCGGCGTCACCTGGAGGATCACCGCATAGGGAAAGAAGCTGATCTCGATCACCCGCGACAGCGAGAAGACCAGCGCGATCAGCCCGCCGATAATCGCCGCCGCGGCCAGGGCCGCCAAGGTAATGCGCAAGGTGACGAGCAGTGAGCCGAGGAGGCTCGGCCCGTCGACCCACAGGCTCTGCGCGATATCGCTCGGCGCCGGCAGGATGTAGACCGGCATGCCCGACAGCCGCACTGCCGCCTGCCACAGCGCGAGGAACAGCGCGCCGACCGCGAGCGGCGCGACGATGCGCAGCCAGAGACGGTTCATGCTGTCCCCATCGCTCGGCCCAGCGTCGCCGAGACGCGCTCGCACATCGCCGCGTAATCCGGCGCTAGGCGCGTGGAACGGCTGCGCGGCAGCGCGAGATCGATGGCGAGATCGGCGGCGATCCTTCCCGGCCGGGCGGTCATCACCGCGATCCGGGTCGACAGATAGACCAACTCGAAGACGCTGTGGGTGACGAAAATGATGGTCGGCCTATAGCGCTCCCACAGCCGCAGCAGATCGTCGTTGAGCTGCAGCCGGGTGATCTCGTCGAGTGCGGCGAACGGCTCGTCGAGCAACAACAGGTCGGGTTCGGTGACGAGCGCGCGGGCGATCGACACGCGCATCCGCATTCCGCCCGAGAGCTGGTGCGGATAGGAATCCTCGAACCCGGCGAGGCCGACCGCGCGGATCGCGGCGAGCGCCTTATCGCGCAACGCGGCACCGCGCCGGCGGGCGATGCGAAACGGCAGCAGCACATTGGCGGTGACCGTGCTCCACGGCATCAGCGTCGGGTCTTGGAATACGAAGCCAATCCTCCCGGGGGCACGGTTGACCGCGAGACGGCAATCACCAGTGCTGGGCGGTGTCAGTCCGGCGACGATGCGCAGCAGCGTGCTCTTGCCGCACCCCGAGGGGCCAAGCAGGCTGAGGAACTCGCCGCGCCCGACATGCAGATCGACCGCGGCGAGCGCTTCGAGACCCGAGCCGAAACGCTTCGATACGCTGTGCAGTTCGAGAATGGTGTCGCTCAGGGCTTCATCCCGACTTTCTTGTCGACGAACTGCAGCGTGTAGGCCTTTTTGTAATCCATCCCGGCGGGGTAGAGCCCGGCCTTCGACATGGTGTCGAAGAAGTCCTTCCAGCGCGCGTCGGTCATCGCGCCGATGCCCATAGTCTTGGCGTCGCCGCTATCGACGATGCCGTATTTCTTGATCTTGCCGACGCCGTAGGCGATCAAATCGTCGTTCTCTTCCGGATTGTCCTTCTTGATGAGCGCGTTGCCCGGAGACGGATCGCCGTATAGATAGCTGTACCAGCCCTCGATGCTGGCGTTGACGAAACGCTGCACGAGATCGGGCTTCTCCCGCGCCAGTTTCAGCGAGCATTGGATGACCGAGCCATAGCTCGCATAGCCGGCGTCGGCGATCAGCAGCACCACCGGCTTCACGCCTTCCTTTTCGATCGTATAGGGCTCGCTCGACAGATAACCCTGCTGGATCGCCTTCTTATCGGCAAGGAACGGCGCTGTGCTGAAATTGTAGGGGCGGATCTGGTCGTCGGTGTAGCCGAATTTTTGTTTCAGGAAGAGCCACCACCCGGTGCGGGTGTCGCCCGAAATCATGATCGGCTTGCCCTTCAACGCGGCGAAGCTGTCATTGCCCTCGTTCGGATGGGCGATCAGCACCGACGGGTCCTTCTGAAACATCGCCGCGACCGCGACCATCGGAATGTTCTGCTGCGCGAAATTCAGCGGCCCGAACGAATTCGACGCGAGGTTGAAGTCAAGCACCCCCGCTGCCAACAGCTGCGCATGATTGACTTGCGGTCCGCCCTGGCGAAGCTCGACGTCGAGTCCGTATTTCTTGTAGATGCCGGTGGCGATGGCCTGGTAGTAGCCGCCGTGCTCGGCCTCGGCTTTCCAGTCGGTGCCGAAGGTAACGGTCTCGGCGTGCGCCGTCGCGATCAGCACCGTCGCCGCGCAGAACGCGACGAGCGCGCCATGCAACTTTCGCGTCAATACCATGTTCATGCTGTGCGGTCCCCCCGGCGACGCAATGGCGTGGACACTCTAGTCGGGGGCTGCCGCAGGGTCTATGCCGTAGGCCGATGGAGCCGCTCTCGCCGGGCGCGAGAGGCTGGTATATGATCGCCAAAACGGCGCCTGTGGCGATGTTGTGACAGGGCCTCGCGAGCGGGGTGGACGATGAGAAATCTTCTGGCCGTCATCGGCGACGGCAACGCCGGCCCGGTGCTCGAAGCGTCGCTCAAGGTGGCGCGCCGGTTCAACAGCCATATTGTCGGCCTGCACAGCCTCACGACCGAATACGCGGTTGTATTCGGCGGCGAGATGGGATTCTCGATCTCGTCCGAGGTCGACCGTACGCTGGAGCGCGAAGGGCACGACCGGCGCGACCAGGCGCGCCGCCTGTTCCGCGACTTCATGAGCGCGCAAGGCGTGCCGATCGGCCCGGTCTCGCCCGACAATCCCGGCCCCAGCGCTTCCTGGCGCGAAGAGGACGGGCGGCAGAACGCGGTCGTCGGCATGAGCGGCCGGGTCTACGACCTGATCCTCGTCGAGCAGCCGGAAAAGCTCGCCTCGATCGCTGAGGCGACGCTCGAGGACGCGCTATTCGAAAGCGGCCGGCCGGTGATGATGGTGCCAAAGGTCGCGCCGCCGACGCTCGGCGACATCGTCGCCGTGGCGTGGAACGGCAGCACCGAGACGGCCACTACGGTCGCGCTCGGCATGCCGTTCCTCGAAAAGGCAAAGGAGGTCGTCGTCGTCGCGGTCGGGCCGCAGCATATGCCCGAACCTGGTCCCGCCGGCGACGAGCTGGCGCGTACGCTCGAGCGTCACGGGCTCAAGGTCAGCCTGCGCACCGCCTTCGGCCGTCAGAAGCCGCAGGGCGAATCCTTCCTGCAGGAAGCGCTGGCGGCGGGCGCCGATCTGATGCTCAAGGGCGCCTACACGCAAAGCCGCATCCGCCAGATGATCTTTGGCGGCGCGACGCGCCACATCATCATGGAATCGAAGATCCCGGTGGTGATGTCGCGCTGATCGAGGTCCGAAAAAACCGACAATAAATGGAGCTTCAGATGACGATGGTTCGCGTTGTGCTGGGAGCGGTGTTGTGCGCTGCTCTGACCGCACCGGCGCTGGCGCAGATGCCGCCCGGCCCCGATTTCACCTGCCTCTGCCTCAAGCAGTCGGTCGACGACGCCGGCACCGACATGCAGGCGAAACAGGCTGAGCTCAACAACGCGCAGTCGCAGCTCACCAGCATCGACCGGCAACTGGCTGCGGCGCGCTCTCAGATGAACGTCAACGATCCGCAAGCGCAGGCGCAGTTCCGCCAGCTGCTGGCGCAGCGTGACGCCGCCTTCAAGCAGTCGAATGGCGACATCATCGCCGCCTCCCAGACCGCGACCGCGAACTACAACCAAGCCGTCGCCAACTACAACAACCAATGCGCCGGCCGACCGCTGCCCCCGCCGCCTCCCGGCCCGCTAGTCTGCGCCCCGAACCACTAACGGCGCTGAGCGCTTACGCTTTCTCGCCGTAGAGCGTCTCCGACGAGACTAGCGGCTGGGCGATCTCGACCCAGCAGCCATTGCGCCAGGCGCGGAAGAAGCAGTTGCGCCGCCCGGTATGACAGGCGACGCCTTCCTGCTCGACCAGCAGCAGCACCGTGTCGCCGTCGCAATCGAGGCGGAACTCCTTGAGCAGCTGGACCTGGTTCGAGGTCTCGCCCTTGCGCCACAGTTTCTGCCGCGAGCGCGACCAGTAGCACGCGCGGCCCTCTGCGAGCGTTACGCGCACCGCGTCGCGGTTCATCCACGCCACCATCAGGATTTCGCCGGTGTCGTGCTGCTGCGCGATCGCCGGGACGAGTCCGTCGGCGTCGAACTTGATCTCGGTGAGCGCCTTGTCGATCGCGTCGCTCATGGGGGTCGCTCCTAACTGCGCCAGCGCAAGGTGCGGGCTTCGACCGGGTTTTCGAAAGGCCGGTTCTCGGCGCGCGCCGCGCGGTATTCGCTTTTAAGCCGAGTGTACCAGCGCGCCTGGATGTCGGCATCGCCGACGAGCATCAGCTGCGGATCGTATTTAAGGCCCTCGTTCTGCCGGCCGAGCGCGTCGCGGTCCTGCCCGAGGAACGTTCGGATGAACGGCAGCAGCGCTGGCCGCAGCAGGTTGAGCCACGGCATTGTCCAGTAGATGCAGTTGTTGAGCTCGACGGTATTGTCGTCTATCGGCGTCATCGCGGTCATGTTGCACAGCGAATGGCGGCCGACCTTGGTGTGCTCGACCCGAATGCCCGGCAACATGAAGGAGATGTCGGTTTCCATCGCGCCGCCGCCCAGAAGCTTGTAAGCGCGTGAATTGCCCGAAGTCTGGTGCCGCACCATCGTGAAGCCGTGAGGCGACGGCGCGAACGATTTCTCTTTCTCGGCGAAATCGCGTCCCGAGCGCCAGAACCACGAGCGATGCACGAACGGCACGTGGCCCGGATCCATTAGCCCGATCACCGCATGGTCGTAGCCGGCATCGAAGCGCACCGTCTCGGCGACCTGTGGCGCCGTGTCGGTGGCAAAGCCTTCGAGCGCCGGGATCGACGGCGCAGCGTCCGGGTCGTCGCCGAAATAGACCCAGAGATTGCCGCCCGTCTCGCGCACCGCATAGCGCGGCGCGGCGATGCGGTCGAGATTGATCTTCTGCCCTTCGATCAGCGCAGGGATCGCCGTGCACATGCCGTTCGTCGCGAACCGCCAGCCGTGATAGCAGCACTCGATCTCGTTCCCGTCGAAGCGGCCGCGCGACAGCGGCATTGCGCGATGCGGGCAGAGGTCGCGCAGCGCGAAGGCAGCCCCGTCATTGTCCCGGCCAAGCAAAATCGGCTCGCCGAGCATGATTTTAGCAAGCGTTTTGCCGCGCCGGAGCCTGCGGCTCGGCACCGCGTAATACCAGGCTTCCCGAAGGGGCGCCGCCGCATCGTCCACGATGAATGTCCCGGCCGTACCCTAGCTGCGAAAGCGCAGCACCCGCGCCTGCACCGGGTTGACGAACGGCCGCTTTTCCGCGCAGGCGCGCGCATATTCCTGCTTCACTCGGTAATACCACTTGGCCTGCGTGTCGGCATCATCGATCAGCATGGTCGGCGGGTCGTACTGGGCGCCCTGCGCCTGCCGCCGCATCGCCCCGCCGTCTTGCGCGGCAAAGGTGCCGACGATCATCCGGCCCAGCGGCTTCAGCAGGTTGAAGAGCGGATTGGTCCAGTAGATGGCGTAGCATTCCTCGATCTCGTTGTCGGAGACCGGGGTGACGGTGTTGAGCGTCACCAGCCGGTGCTTGCCGAACGTCATGTGCTCGATGCGGATGCCCGGCAGGCGAAAGATGATCTGGGTCTGCGCCGCGCCGCCGAGAAGCTTGTAGGGCGCATAATTCCCCGACGGCTTGTGCGGCACCATCGTGAAGCCGTAATCCGACGGGACGAACGCCTTTTCCTTCGTCCGTGCCGATCCGCGGCGACGCCACCACCACGAGACGTGGATGTACGGGTTGTGGGTCGGGTCGACGAGGTTGTAGAGCGCGTCGTCCGGCCGCGTCTCCACCCGCGCGGCATAGGTCAGGTTCGGCGCGTGCTCGGCCGCGATGTCGGGAAGCACGGGGATGTCCGGCGCCGTGTCGGGATCGTCGCCGAAGAACACCCAGACATTGCCTTGCACCTCCCGCACCGGATAGCTCTGCACGCAAATCCTGCTCACATCGTGCGGGTGCGATTCGGGAAGCGCCGGGATCGCCACGCATTGCCCCGATGGCCGAAACCGCCAGCCGTGATAGGCGCATTCGATCTCGCGCCCGTCGAATTTGCCGTGATGCAAGGGGATGCCCCGATGCGGGCACAGGTCCCTGAGCGCGAAGGCCGCGCCGTCCGCCGCGCGCCCGAACACCAGCGGCTCGCCGAGATAGACCCGCGCTTCGAGCGCGCCCGGCTTCAGCGCCGCGCTCGGCATCGCGTAGTACCACATCTCCCTGAGCGGCTTAGCCTGCTCGGCGGCCGCCTTGCACTGTCCCCGCATGGCGGCGGAAGTTAGACCAAATCGGAAGCGTGGCGCGAGCGACTATCCTCTTGTCGCCGCAACGGCTATTTTCCGGGCACGTCATGCCCGGCCTGCGCATCATTCGCCATCCCGCTTCTTCCGCGCCCTATCGGCGCGGCGCGATGTTGGCGATGGGCAATTTCGATGGGCTGCACAAGGGCCACGTCGCGCTGATCGACCACGCCTGCGCGCTGGCGCGCGATAGCGGCGCGCCGACCGCGGTGCTGACCTTCGAGCCGCACCCGCGCAATGTCTTCTTGCCGGGCTGTGAGCCGTTCCGCCTGACGCCGTTTCGCGTCAAGGAGCGCGAGATCGCCCGGCTCGGCGTTGACTTCCTGTTCATCCAGCATTTCGACGCCGAGTTCGCCAAGCAGAGCGCCGAATCCTTTATCGACGAGGTCATGATCGAGGCGATCGGCGCCTCGCATGTCGTCGTCGGGCATGACTGCACCTTCGGCAACCGCCGGCGCGGCACGCCCGAGATGCTGCGCCAGCAGGGCGCGGCGAAAGGGTTCGGCGTCACTGTGGTCGATCCGGTCCGCGGCACGGACACGGTCTATTCCTCGACCCATATCCGCGAGTTGCTGAAAGCCGGCAAGCCCCGCGAGGCGGCGGCGCAATTGGGCCGCTTCTGGGAGATCGATGGCCGGGTCGCGCTGGGCGATCAGCGCGGGCGGACGATCGGGTTTCCGACCACTAATCTCGGCCTCGGCGAATATCTGCGGCCGGCACTCGGCGTCTACGCGGTGCGTGTCTCGGGCGACGGGCCCGACGACCCGCTCGACGGCGAGAGCATCGACGGCGTCGCCAATATCGGCCTGCGCCCCACGGTCGGCGGCCTGGTGCCGCGGCTCGAGGCGCATCTTTTCGACATCGACCGCGACCTCTACGGCCGGCACCTGCAAGTCGCGCTGATCGATTTCATCCGACCGGAAAAGAAATTCGCCAGTTTCGACGAGTTGAAGAACCAGATCGCCGCCGACGCGCAAACCGCCCGCGCGATCCTGGCCGCCGAGCCGCGTGAGGAGCGCAATCCATATCCGAAACGAGAACCTTAAATGTACCTATCGATCCGGAACTGGACGATCGCCTGACTTCAGTCGCGGAAACTCTCGATCGTCCCCGGTCATGGCTCGTGTAGCAAGCACTCCGCGAGTTCGTCGACCTGCAAACCTGGCATTTCGTGGCCATCGAGGAAGGCATTCGGAACGCTGATGCTGGCAAGCTGATTCCCCACGATGACGTGGTCGCGGGGATCGAATCTTGGGGAACACCGAATGAGTTCCCCATGCCCGAATGCAAATAGTCTGGCTTCCGCTGCACTTCGCGATTTGGCTGCAATTCGCGATTACATCGCCGCCATAATCCGCACCGGGCAGCGCGACAAATAACGGCGATCCGCAATTCCGTATCGCGCTTAGTAGATTTTCCCTATTCAGCACGCACAGGAAGGCTTGCTGGCAACGAGAACTCATTATCCCGCGAACGCCTTATATCGCTGCTTATCGCGTCGGCAGCGACTTTGTTGAGTTGCTGCGTGTTCTCCATGGACGTCAGCGCTGGCCCGACCGGCTCTAGGGCCCCGCGATGAACCCTCTCGAAAATAGCGAGGGCCGCTGTTATATCTGCCCCCATGGCGATGAGTTGCGGGTGGATGCAGCGAATTAGGCGCCCGGTCCTTTTCTGAGGATCGGGCTGCTTTCGTTTTCCGCGCATCTCATTCAAGGACTCACCATGCCTACGGATTATCGTCCGACTGTATTTCTGCCCAAGACCGATTTCCCGATGCGCGGGGATTTGCCGAACCGCGAGCCGGCGATCCTCGCCCGCTGGGAAGCGATGGGCCTTTACAAAAAGCTGCGCGAGGTTTCGGCCGGTCGCGAGAAATTCGTGCTGCATGACGGCCCGCCTTATGCCAATGGTGAGCCGCATCTCGGCACCGCGCTCAACAAGATCTTGAAGGACATCGTCAATCGCGGCCAGCAGATGCTCGGCAAGGACGCGCCCTACGTGCCCGGCTGGGACTGCCATGGCCTGCCGATCGAATGGATCGTCGAGGAGCAATACCGCAAGAAGAAGCAGTCGAAGGACAGTGTGCCGATCGCGCAATTCCGCAAGGAATGCCGCGATTTCGCCGCGCATTGGATCGAGGTGCAAAAGCGCGACTTCAAGCGGCTCGGCGTGGTCGGCGACTGGGACCACCCGTATCTCACGATGAGCTTCGACGCCGAGGCGCAGATCGTCCGCGAGATCGGCAAGTTTCTGATGAATGGCGGGCTCTACAAGGGCGCGAAGCCGGTGTTGTGGTCCGTGGTCGAGCAGACCGCGCTTGCCGAGGCCGAGGTCGAGTATCACGACCATAAATCGATGACGGTCTGGGTGCGCTTCCCGATCAGCCATGCGAGCCGACTGTCGCTGCATCACGCCGCGGCGGTGATCTGGACGACGACGCCCTGGACCCTCCCGGGCAACCGCGCGATAGCCTATAGCGCCGAACTCGAATACGCGTTGATCCAGGTCGACGAGGTGGCGGAAGGCAACCGCGCGGTCGGCCCGACGGACGGTAAACTCGGCGAAAAGCTCCTCGTCGCGATGTCGCTGATCGAGGATTTCTGCGCCCATGCCGGCATCACGCGGCACACGGTCGTCGATCTCTTCCCCGGCAGCGCGCTCGCCGGCACGGTCGCGCGGCATCCGCTCGACGGCCAGGGCTACGAGTTCGACGTGCCGCTCCTGCCGGCGGGGTTTGTCGATGCCACGACCGGCACCGGGCTCGTCCATATCGCGCCCAATGCCGGTATGGACGACTGGGAGCTCGGCCGCGAGCATGGCATCCCGGTCATCGACACCGTGGGTGCCGACGGCGTCTATCTCGACAGCGTCCCGCTGTTCGCCGGCCGCTGGGTCTACCGGCCGGACGGCAAGGAAGGCGACGCGAACGAGGCGGTGATCGCCGCGGTCGAGGCCGCGGGCGGCCTCTTGGCACGCGGCACGCTCGTCCACTCCTACCCGCACTCCTGGCGGTCGAAGGCGCCGCTTATCTTTCGCAACACGCCGCAATGGTTCATCAGCATGGAGACCAACGGCCTCCGCGCCGCTGCCCTCAAAGCAATCGATGAGACGCGCTGGGTTCCGCCGCAGGGCAAGAACCGCATCGGCGCGATGATCGAGGGGCGGCCCGATTGGTGCGTCTCGCGCCAGCGCGCCTGGGGCGTGCCGATCCCGGTCTTCGTCAACAAGAAGACCGGAGAGCCGCTGCGCGACCAGGCAGTGATCGACCGCGTCGCCGCCGCGGTCGAGCGTGAGGGTGCCGACGCCTGGTTTTCGCATGATGCGCGCGACTTCCTCGGCAACGACCACAATCCGGCGGATTGGGATCAGGTCACCGACATCATTGAGGTGTGGTTCGATTCCGGCTCGACCCACGCTTTTGTGCTTGAACAGCGGCCGGAGCTGAAATGGCCCGCCTCGCTCTATCTCGAAGGCTCCGACCAGCATCGCGGCTGGTTTCATTCCTCGCTTTTGGAAGCGTGCGGGACGCGCGGCCGGGCGCCCTACGAGGCGGTGCTGACGCACGGCTTCGTGCTCGACGAGTCCGGGCGCAAAATGTCGAAATCGCTCGGCAACGTGATCGCGCCGCAAGACGTGATGCGCCAATCGGGCGCCGACATCTTGCGGCTGTGGGTCGCCGGCTCGGACTATTCCGAGGATATCCGGATTGGCCCCGAAATCTTGAAGCGCTTCGGCGACACCTATCGCCGGCTGCGCAACACGCTGCGCTACCTCTTGGGCGCGCTCGAAGGGTATTCGGCGGCGGAAGAAATGCCGCCGGGGGACATGCCCGAGCTGGAACGCTGGGTGCTGCACCGGCTGGCCGAGCTCGACAGACTGTTGCGCCAGGCGGTCGAGGATTTCGATTTCCACGCCATGTTCACCGCGCTGCATAATTTCTGCGCGGTCGATCTGTCGGCGTTCTATTTCGACATCCGCAAGGACCGCCTCTATTGCGATGCGGCCGACGATAAGCTGCGGCGCGCGACCCGCTCGGTGCTGGATCGCACATTCGATTGCCTGGTTCGCTGGTTAGCGCCGATCATCTGCTATACCGCCGAGGAAGCCTGGCTCGCCCGCCACGGCGATATGCCTGGCCGCAGCGTTCATCTCGAAATCTTCGCCGAGGTGCCCGAAAGCTGGCTCGATCCGGCGCTGGGCGAGCGGTGGGCGCAGTTACGTGACATAAGGCGCGTGGCGACCGGCGCGCTTGAACTGGAGCGCGGCGCGAAGCGCATCGGATCGAGCCTGCAGGCGGCGATCGCGCTTTACGTGCCGGCGGAGACCGCGGCGTTGCTCGACGGCGTCGATCTCGCCGAATTGTGCATCACCTCGGCTGGCGAGATGATCGTCGCGCCGCCGCCGGATGGCGCATTCACGCTGCCCGAGCTGCCCGGCATCGGGGTGGTGGTGCGCGATGCACCCGGCGACAAATGTGAGCGTTGCTGGCGGGTTCTCCCCGAAGTCGGCAGCGTCGCGGCGCATGGCGATCTCTGCCATCGCTGCGCCGGCGTCATCGACCAGTTGCCGGCCGCTGCGCAATGATCGGACGCGGTCTCGGTCCGGCGATCTCGGTGGTCGTGCTCGACCAGCTCAGCAAGTACCTGGTGCTGGAGCATTTTGGCGAGCAGGGCTGCGCCGATCACCGCGAGATCGTCACCGGATTTTTCGATCTCGTTCTGACCTGCAATCGCGGGATGAGCTTTGGCATGTTCAACACCGGGCCGGGGCTCAGCGTGCCGTTGTTCTCGATCGCCGCCGTCGTGATCGTGGCCGTCCTGCTGTTCTGGCTGTCGCGTGTGCGCAGCGACCTGCTGTCAGAGCGCGATCGGCCTCATCATCGGCGGCGCGATCGGAAATGTGATCGATCGGCTGCGTTTCGGCGGGGTTATCGACTTTCTTTATTTTCACCTGGGCTCGTGGTATTGGCCGGCCTTCAATGTCGCGGATTCGGCGATCTGTATCGGCGTGTTCGTAATGCTCTTCGAGGGATTACTGGCGCGCCGCCAAGCACTACAAGCAGAACAGGAGGGCGACCGGCTGCCATGACTGAGTCACCGCGAATAGTTATTGCAGCTTCCCGGCATCTTCTACCGGCGGTTGCTTGCGTCGGCTTGACCCTGCTGCTCGGCGGCTGTAGCAACTGGAAGCAGACGCTGGGCATCGAGCCGGTGTCGCCTGACGAATTCGCGGTCGAGTCGCGCGCTCCGCTGACCGTTCCGCCCGATTTCAACCTGCGCCCACCCGAGCCCGGCGCGGCGCGGCCGCAGGAAGCCAGCATGTCGAGCAAGGCGCAGGGGGTCATCGACACCGCCGGGCCGGGTCAGCCGGGCAAGCAAGAGAGCGGCACGCTGCATTACCAGGGCACCAGCCTCGCCGACCCGAACGCGCAGATCGCCGACCAGAGCCTCGCCGCGAAGCTGCTGCAATCCGGCGATACCGGCGACAGCGCCGTGCTCGAGAACCGCAAGACGACGGCGCTGCAAGGCGTCTACTAAAACGCCCTCGAAAACGGTTTAATCGTCGTCCCGCGAAGGCGGGAACCCAGGGTAGCAGTGTGTCGCTTGCCCCCCCGTCTTCGCGGGGCGACGCAACGAAACCGCGCTAGCGAGGAAGACCATGCGAAGCCTGTGGTCTGGCGAAGACGCCGAGGCTATGGTCGCGCGCTACGGGGAAGCGCGCGTCAGCCGCGACCTCGCGCTGCGCGTCTACACCTCGCGCCTGCTGGGCGGCGACCCAAGCCTCGTGTTGCACGGCGGCGGCAATACTTCCGTCAAGACCGTAGCCCGCGACCTCGTCGGCGACGACGCCGAGGTGCTCTGCGTCAAGGGCAGTGGCTGGGACATGGCGGCGATCGAACCCGCCGGACTGCCGGCGGTGCGGCTCGCGCCACTGCGCACGCTGCGTGCACGAGACGCGCTCAGCGACGAAGACATAGTGCGGGTCCAGCGCGCCAATTTGATCGATCCCGGCGCGCCCAATCCGTCGGTCGAAACTCTGCTGCACGCCTTTCTGCCGCACAAATTCGTCGACCACACGCATTCGACCGCGGTGCTGAGTCTCACCGATCAGCCCGACGGCGACGCGCGTTGCGCCGAGCTTTACAGCGGCCGGCTCGGGATCGTGCCGTACATAATGCCGGGCTTTCAGCTCGCCAAAAAAGCGGCCGAAATCTTCGAGAAAGATGAAAGCGTCGAGGGACTCGTGCTGTTGAAGCACGGCATCTTTACCTTTGGCGATTCCGCGCGCGAAGCGTACGAGCGGATGATCGATGCCGTGACGCGCGCCGAAGAGCGGTTGCGGCGCGGCCGCAAAAAAGTCTTCGCGGCGGCCGCGCTGCCGCCCGCAGTAGCCAAGCCGGAAGAGGTCGCGCCGATCCTCCGCGGCGCCTGCGCGATCCCGTTGGAAGCCGGCGCCCACAAGCGCTTCGTGCTGGATTTCCGCGACGGCCCGGCGGTGAGGCGCCTTGCCAATAGCACCGAGATCGCGCGTTTCGGCCGCGCCGGCGTCGCCACCCCGGATCATGCGATCCGCACCAAGGCGTGGCCGCTGATCGTGCCCGCGCCCGAAGCGAACGGGCTCGATGCCTTCGCCGCCGCTGCCCGCGCTGCGGTCGAGGCTTTTGTCGCCGACTACCGCGCCTACGCCAGGCGGCACGACGCGGCGATCGAGATCGATCCCTATCCGCGCGTCGTGCTGGTGCCGGGGGTCGGGCTTTACGGGCTGGGGCACAGCGAGCGTGATGCAAAGATCGCGGCTGACATCGCCGAAATCCTGGGTGGCGACGGTCAGCGACGCCGAGTCCATCGGCCGGTTCGAAATCGATCAACGAGGCCGAGTTGTTCCAGATCGAATACTGGTCGTTGGAGCAGGCAAAGCTCGACCGGCCCGACGACAAGCCGCTGCTCGGCCACGTCGCGGTCGTCACTGGCGGCGCCGGCACGATCGGTCTCGCCACAGCCAGGGCCTTGCACGCCGCAGGCGCCGAGATCGCGCTATTCGACCGCGCCCAGGCGGATCCCGAAAGTGCAGCCAAGTCGGTCGGCGGCATCGGCGTCGCTTGCGATGTCACCGACAAAAGCGGTGTCGCCGTTGCGTTCGAGCAGGTTGTCGCCGGCTTTGGCGGCCTCGATATCGTTGTCTCGAACGCCGGCGCTGCCTGGCAGGGCCGCATCGGCGAGGTCGCCGAACTCGGTGCTGCGCGATAGCTTCGAGCTGAATTTTTTCGCCCATCAATCGGTCGCGCAGCAGGCGGTGAAAATCATGCTGGCGCAGCAGACCGGCGGCTGCCTCTTGTTCAACGTTTCCCGCCAAGCGGTGAGTCCGGGGCCCTGATTTCGGCCCCTATGGCATGCCGAAAGCCGCGACCCTGGCGCTGATGCGGCAGTACGCGCTTGAATACGCGGCGCACGGCATCCGCAGCAATGCGGTCAACGCCGACGGTATCCGCGGCGGCCTCTTAACCGAGGAGATGGTCGCCAACCGTGCTGCCGCCTACAGCCTGACGGTCGAGCAGTATATGGGACGCAACCTCCTCAAGCGCGAAGTTTTGGCCGACGACGTCGCGCAGGCTTTCTTGTCGCTGGCGCTGGCGCGCAGCACGACCGGCTCGTTCGCGACCGTCGACGGCGGCAATATCGCGGCGGCGCCCCGATAGTCGTGGCCCGGATAGTTGTGGCAGCGCCTCAAAACGGGCATCCTCGCGGCCGATTTTCGCCGATCGTTGGGGATTGCCATGCCGGAAGCCGATATCGAAGGCCAGCGCTACCAGTCGAGTACGCCACAGGCGGCGCCGGGGTTCTTCTTGAAGGGCTCGCACCAGCTCGATTGGGGCATGAAGAACCGGCTGGCGCGGGTCTTCAACCCGCGGTCGGGCCGCACCGTCATGCTCGCGGTCGATCACGGCTATTTTCAGGGTCCGACGACCGGGCTGGAGCGGATTGACCTCAACATCGTGCCGCTCTTGCCGCAATGCGACGCGCTGTTCTGCACACGCGGGATTTTGCGCAGCGTGATCCCGGCCAAGTCGCCCAAGCCGATGGTGCTGCGCGCCAGCGGCGGACCCAGCATCCTCAAGGAGCTGTCGGACGAGCAGATCGCGATGGACATGGAAGACGCGGTACGGCTCAACGCGGCTGGCGTCGGCATTCAGGTGTTCATCGGCGGCGAGCACGAGACGCGCTCGATCCACAACATGACCCGACTGGTCGATGCTGGGCTGCGCGTCGGCATGCCGGTGATGGGCGTCACCGCCGTTGGCCGCGACATGGTGCGCGACGCCAAATATTTCCGACTAGCCTGCCGGATTATCGCCGAGCTCGGCGCGCAATACGTCAAGACCTATTACGTCGCCGAGGGCTTTGACACCGTGGTCGCGTCCTGTCCGGTGCCGATCGTCATGGCCGGCGGCCAGAAACAGCCTGAGCTCGACGCCCTCACCATGGCGTACAACGCCGTGCAGGAAGGTGCGGCCGGTGTCGACATGGGCCGCAACATCTTCCAGTCCGACGCGCCAAAGGCGATGATAGCGGCGGTCCACGCGGTCGTGCACAAGAACACCAAGCCGCAGCAAGCGCTTGACATGTACCTGTCGCTGAAGGCGCAGGGGTAGAGCAGGGCCGTCTCGTAATTATTTAGCCCCCTTGACAGGACTTGATCCGGCCATCCACGAATAGGCGGAAATTATTCATAGAGCCCCCGGTCGAGCCCGGAGGACGCGAAATTAGACTAGACGACTACCGACCTCACAGAGCCTGTTCCGGTGTGTCACAGCGTGCTGCCGACGCCCGGTACCAGCCAAGGCTGCGACGCCTCGGTTTCGGTCTTGTCGACGATGCCGTAAACCTTCAGCCCGAGCGACCGCGCTAGGGTTTTGGCCTTTTGCTTCGCCTCTTCCTTGCTGCCGACAAGGGAGACTGAAGGACGGCCAACCACTTTTCCCGCGTCGTTGCGCTGCGAGATGGTCGCAACCAACCCATCACGGCTGTCTTCGAGCTTCAAACGAACCGACATTTTCATCCTCCTGAACCGATGTGGCGCGAAGCCGCATCGATTTGATTAAAGACCCCCGATCCCGAATGGAAATCCGTGGTGCATGACGGCGCTGAGCAAAACCGCTGCGGTAAGGACAACGCAAGCAACCCAGAACTGCGATGGTTTCGGAAAGCTTCGCGGCCAAAACCGGGACCGAATTTGGGTCTGCGGCGACCGCGTCGCGTTTGAGCCGCGTTCCGGAAGCAGAGGGATCAGCCCCGCGGCGATGTCCCGTGCGTCGCGCAGATGGTCGGTATGACTGGGGAGGTCAGTAATAAGGCGCGCCAGCTGCTCTGCCGCTTCGCGCTCGCTCAAGGACGACAGCCGGCCGGCTTCCTCCCACGGATCCAGACCGAGACGCGTGAGCGCCGAAATTACGCTGAGCGGCACCCCCGCGGCCTCGTTGCCCACCTGCGCGAACAGAAATCTGTCGAGATCGGGCCGCAACGGACGAAACGATTGGCGCAACGTCATCGCGGTGATGCTGGAACCGGATCGGTGACGTCGGGCACTGGCCCCATATCCGGCTCCTGGTGATAGCCAGTAGCAAAACGCTCCCCGGTCAAGATCGAGATGTTTCCGGGAGGCTGGCTCGACGGCTGACTGGACTATGGTCTTAAAATGAGGCTGATCGTCGATTTTACAACCAGCCCAGCATGATAATTGGCCGAATAGAGTTCGAAAATAAAATGGCGGCACGAAACAAAAACGGATCAGCAAATTTTTTTATAACACGATTTGCGAGTAATAGGGGATGGAAAAGCTCTGGTGACGCCGCATTAGAAGAACTCCTTGATGGCAGAATTACGCAAGGCTCATCAGGGAGCCAAATTGCGCTCCCTTGGTCTTTCTCCACCCCACCCCGGCGAAGGCCGGGGCCTATCTACCCGCTGCTCGTACGGCTGAAGCATGGATCCCGGCCTCCCGCTGGGATGAGGTAAAGGGGCAAGCTTACAGGGCCAAGGTGGTCGAGAGGTCGAGCCAGCGGCGGTTTTCGCCCTCAATCAAGTTGATCTTCCAATCGCGCTTCCATTCCTTGATCTGCTTTTCGCGCCGCAAGGCCGCGTCCCGTGCTTCGTGAGCTTCGAACCAGACGAGCTTGTTCACGCCATAACGTCGCGTGAATCCGGAACGACCTTGTTCTTGTGCTCCCACAAACGCTTCGCGAGATCGGAGGTCGGTCCGACATAAAGGGTGCCGTACGGCTTGCTGGCCAGGATGTAAACGTAGAACATCGCGCCAGTATCGAGATGGGCCCCGGCCTTCGCCGGGGTGGTTTGAACAGGCGTTATCGCGGCGGCGGGGCGAGGACCTCGCGGCGGCCGACGTGGTTGGCGGCGCCGACGACGCCTTCCTCCTCCATGCGCTCGATGATGCGAGCGGCGCGGTTGTAGCCGATCTGCAAGTGGCGCTGGACGAAGCTGGTCGAGGCCTTGCGCTCGCGCGTGACCAGCGCCACCGCCTGGTCGTAGAGCTGGTCGCCGCTCGGCCCGATATCATCCTCGTCGAGCCCC
Organism: uncultured Alphaproteobacteria bacterium; assembly: GCA_963712835.1. Lineage (GTDB taxonomy): Bacteria > Pseudomonadota > Alphaproteobacteria > ATCC43930 > CGMCC-115725 > DATARH01. Next base: position 22,563 of record CAVQJJ010000017.1, read on the forward strand.
AGGCCGCCTGCGCCGCCGCCTTTGTCGTCCTCGGTGATCTCGTCGATGTAGTCGGGGTTGGCGCGCGCCTTGAGGAAGGAGACGACGCGCTCGACCTCTTCGTCGGAGACAAACGGCCCGTGCACGCGGGTGACGCGGCCGCCACCCGCCATGTAGAGCATGTCGCCGCGGCCCAGGAGCTGCTCGGCGCCGCCCTCGCCGAGGATCGTGCGGCTGTCGATCTTGGAGGTGACCTGGAAGCTGATCCGGGTCGGGAAATTGGCCTTGATCGTGCCGGTGATGACGTCGACCGAGGGACGCTGTGTCGCCATGATGATGTGGATGCCGGCGGCGCGCGCCATTTGCGCGAGGCGCTGCACCGACGCTTCGATGTCCTTGCCGGCGACCAGCATCAGGTCGGCCATCTCGTCGACGATGACGATGATGAGCGGCAATTCGGCGAGGTCGAAGGGCTGTTCCTCGATGATCGGCTGGCCGGTTTCGGGGTCGAAGCCGGTCTGCACCTTGCGCACCAGCTTCTCTCCCTTGTCACGCGCCTCGGCGAGCCTTGCGTTGAAGCCCTCGATGCTGCGTACGCCGAGCTTCGACATCATCTGGTAGCGGCGCTCCATCTCGCGCACGGTCCATTTGAGCGCGAGCACCGCCTTCCTGGGGTCGGTGACGACCGGCGCCAGGAGATGCGGGATGCCGTCATAAACCGACAATTCCAGCATCTTCGGGTCGACCATGATGAATTTGCAGCGGTCGGGCGGCATTCGGTAGAGGATCGAGAGGATCATCGTGTTGATGCCGACCGACTTGCCCGAGCCGGTGGTGCCGGCGATCAGGAGGTGCGGCATGCGCGCGAGGTCGGCGACCACCGCCTCGCCGCCGATATCCTTGCCGAGCGCCAGCGCGAGCCGGCCCTGGTTCTTCTCGTAGGCCGGCAAGTCGAGCAGCTCGCGCAGATAGACGGTCTCGGCCCTTGTGTTGGGGAGCTCGATGCCGATCACGCTCCTACCCGGCACGACCGCGACGCGGACCGAGATGGCGCTCATCGACCGGGCGATGTCGTCGGCGAGACCGATGACGCGCGACGCCTTGATGCCGGGCGCCGGCTCCAATTCGTAGAGGGTGACGACCGGGCCGGGGCGCACCTGGACGATCTCGCCGCGCACGCCGTAATCCTCCAGCACGGCCTCCAAGAGCCGGGCGTTCTTCTGCAGCGCCTCCTCGTCGATCGTCTCGGACTTGGCGAGCGGCGGTTTCACCAGCAAGTCGATCGGCGGGAGGATCGGCTGGCCGTCGAGATCGAGCACCGATTGGCGCTCGTGCTCGGCGCGGCGGCCCGAGCTCACCGAGCGCGTGCCGGGCAGCACCAGGCGGGCGAGCCGGTTGACGGCTTGCTGATGCTCGGCCTCGGGGTTGGGTGGCACCGCGACGGGGCGCAGCGGGGTGACGCGCGCCGGCTCACCGAAAGCCGGCTCGCGGCGTTCACCGGCCGGCGTGCCGGCGGGGCGCGCGCTTTGCTGGGGCGCCCAGGGCAGCGGCTGGCGGGGCCCGAGCGCGGGCTCGGGCCGCGCGGCGGTATTGGCGCGGCGCGACGCGCGCCAGCGGGCGGCGACGCGTGCGCTGAAGCCGACCGCGGCCGCGGCGCCGATGCCCGACGCCACCGCGAGCCGCGCAGCGTTGCGGCCGGCGCCGCTGCCGACATCGCGCCAGTCACCCCAGCTGAGGCCCATGATCGACAGCAGCAGCAATCCCGTCACCGCCGCCGCGCCCATCGCCATCGGCAGCTGCAACGGCGCGAGGCCGAAGACCTGCGCGACGTGCTGCAAACCCCAGCCGATCGCGCCGCCGGCTCCGGCCGGCAGCGGGATCGGCCGCAACTCGAGGCCCGAGCAGGCGAAGGCGCCGAGCAGCAGCGCCGGCACGACTAGCAGCAAGCGTCGCGGCATGCGCTGCAATGGCCGCTGCAGCAAGAGGCGGAACGCCCAGCCGAGCAGGATCAGCGGCAGAAGGAACCCGGCGAGCCCGAAGCCTTGGATCAGCAGATCGGCGACGAACGCGCCGTCGCGACCGAGGAAATTGACGGGGGACGCATCGCCCGCGGTATTGAGGGACGGATCGGCCGGGTTGTAGGTCACCAGCGCGACGGCAATCAGGAAGCAGAGGATGACCAGCGCCGCGCCGAGCGCCTCCCAAAGGCGGCGCTTGAACGCCGCGACCATCGCGTTCCAGCTGTCGACCTGGCGATTGACCCGCTGGCCGAAGCCGCGGGCGAGCGGTATCGTCTTGGCCATGTCGTGGTCCCCCAACCACCAACCTGGTCACCCCACGCGCCGGTTTTCCCCCGAAACCCGGCGCCGCGACCCGTCCTTACAAACCTGGCCTACAACACCCAGCGCATGCGCGCGAACGCGGCGTCGAGCGTCGCCTCGTCATGGACGACCGCGACGCGAATATACTCGCTCCCCGGATTGACGCCAGCATTCGCGGCGCGCGCTGTGTACCCGCCGGGCAACACGCGGATCGCCGCGTCGCGCCACAGCCGCAGCGCGGCTTGTTCGCCGTCGCCGACATCGAGCCATAAAAAGAACCCGCCGGCCGGGCGATAGAAGCCGTAATGCCCGGCGAAGGCGGCCTCGGCGAGGTCGAACTTGCGCCGGTAGAGCGCGCGATTCTCGGTCACATGGGCTTCGTCGCGCCACAGCGCGGTCGCGGCGTGCTGGATCGGCAGCGGCACCTGGCAGCCGCCGAAGTCTCGAAGGCGCTTGAACTGGCCGACGAGCGTCGGGTCGCCGGCGACAAAACCCGAGCGCAGCCCCGCGGCGCTCGACCGTTTCGACAGCGAATGAAAGGCGACGACGTTATCGAACCCTTGTCCTAGCGCGGCGCAGGCTTCGAGCGCGCCGGGCGGTGGCGTCGTGTCGTACAGCTCGGCGTAGCACTCGTCGGCGGCCAGCACGAAATCATATTGCCGGGCGAGCCGGATCGCCTTTTTCAGATACTCGAGGTCGGCGATCGTCCCCTGCGGGTTGGACGGCGAGCACAGGTAAAAGAGCGCGCAGCGGGCGAGCGTTTCTTCCGGGATGTCGTCGAGATTGGGCAGGAAGGCGTTGTCGCGCGTCGCGTCGAGAAAGACCGGCTCGGCCCCGGCCATCGTCGCCGCGCCGTTATAGACGAGGTAATACGGGTTGGGGCACAGCACGACCGGCTTCCGCCCGGCCTTTTCGCGCGGCACGACGACCGAAGCGAAGAGGTAGAGGCCCTCCTTGGTGCCGGCGAGCGCGGCGATGTTTTTCTCGATATCGAGCGCGCCGGGCGGAAGCTTGTAGCGCCAGGTCAGCCAATCGGCGATCGCCTGGCGCAGCTCGGGCGTGCCGGCCATCGGCGGGTACTTGTTCCACTCATGCGCGTGCGCCATGAGGGTTTCGGTGAGCAGCGCCGGCGGCTGGTGCTGCGGCTCGCCGACCGACATCGCGATGATCTCATCGTTGATCCGTGGCGTCACCGGATTGAGCAGCGTGCGCAGCGCCTCGAACGGGTAGTCGCTGAGGCTGTCAAGTTCGGGATTGAACGGCACGTTTCCCCCTCGGGCGGTTCAAGCGTGCGAGACTATCGTGATTTTCGCCCGGAGCAAAAACCTCCGCCCAACAACGACCTGCGGGGCCTCGGCGGTAGGGCTGGCGCGGCCCCAAAAGTGTTGAGTTTTGCGTGCGTCCGTTTGCCGCGTACGTGGCGCATTGGCCCGGCAACAATTTGCTAAAAAAAGCAAAACGCGGTTAGCACTGAGAATACTCGCCAAATCGATCTAACTTGCTCTAATTGCGCCCGTAATCACAATTTTCCCGATGCTGCCCTTGATTTTCCGCGTCCCGCCTCGGGAACTCTTCCCTCACAATATAGGGAAGAATTCGATCGTCATTCATGCTTTCTGCAAGATATTAAGAAACATCATGAAGATATCTTCAAGATGACCTTCAGAGGTATCTGTAAATACTGCGCCTGCTCGTAAGACTGCGAGCCATAATAGCGGCGCAGATGCTCACAGTATCGGCGCGCGCGAACCAACAAGTGACGGGAGGCATCAATGGCGGCCGACGGATCACGCAGATTCCTTTTCCCGACGCGCAGGCGCATTCTACTGGGCGCTGGAGCGGGGCTTACCGCAGCCGGCCTGATGCCCGAGCTTTCCAGGCCGTTCGTCGCGCGCGCCTTGGCGGCCGACAAAGAGCTGACGATCCTGCAATGGAGCCATTTCGTTCCGGCATTCGACAAATGGTTCGACCAGTTTGCGGAGGATTGGGGCAAGAAGAACAACGTGTCGGTCACCGTCGACCACATCCCCGAGCAGAATATCGCCGCCCGCGCCGCCGCTGAGGCGTCGGCCAAGTCGGGACATGATCTGTTCATGTGGAACGGGGCCGGCGGCGCGCATCTCTACCGCAAGTTCCTCGTCAACCTGACCAGCCTGGTCGAAGGCGTCGAGAAGCGGCACGGCAAGGTCAGCACGATCGGGCGGCAGATCGCCTACAACGAGGACGACAAGACCTGGTCTGCGTTCCCCGACTACTACATCAATAATCCGGGCATGTACCGCAAGGATCTGTGGGGCGAGATCGGGATGCTGCCCGATACCTGGGACAATCTGCGGCTCGGCGGCGCCAAACTGAAGGCCAAGGGGCATCCGGTCGGCTGTTCGCTCGCCCACAGCAACGACCCGAATTTGTGCTGGCGCGGCGTGCTATGGAGCTATGGCGGCTCGGTGCAGGACAAGGAGGGTAAAAAAATCGTCCTCAACAGCAAGGAAACGATCGAGGCCGTCAAGTTCGCCACCGCGCTCTACAAGGAGGCGATGACGAACGAGGTCCTGTCTTGGGACGATGCGAGCAACAACAAGTATATCGATTCCGGCGTCGGCTCGTTCATCATCAATCCGATCTCGGCCTATCGCTCGGCACAGCAGATCAACCCCAAGCTGGCCGACAACATCTTCGTGATGAAACCGCCGAAGGGCCCGGCCGGGATGATGATGGGCGCGGCGTCGAACTGCTACGGAATTTGGAACTTCGCCAAGAACAAAGACGCGGCGATGGATTTCCTAAACTACTACGCCGACAACTGGACCGACGCGTTCAAGGCGAGCACCGGCTACAACATGCCGATCTATGCCAATATCGTGGCGAAGCCGATGCCGATCCTGTCGAACGACCCGACCTCCCATCCGGCCGACAAGTTGGAGGTTCTGCAGACGTCGGACGAGTGGTCGGCGGTCGCGGGCTATCCCGGCCCGGCCTGGCCGGCGACCGACGAGGTCTACAACGACTTCGTCATCTGCGACATGATGACGAAGGCGGCCACCGGCACGATGAGCGCCGAAGACTCGGTCAAGTGGGCTACCGAGCAGTGCGAGTCGATCTTTAAGAAGTGGCAGGTGTAGGCACAAGCGTCCCGGACCCACCGGACGGCGCGCCTCCTGGTGGCGGGTTCAGACAATCGGATGAGGACTGCCTCGCCCAGCTTCGGGCGAGGCGCGTTTCGCTTTCGCAAGAGGACTTTCGATGGCTGCGGTAGTAACCACAAATATCATCAAGAAATTCGCCGATGTGGCAGCCGTCGACGGCATCAGCCTGTCCGTGCCCGACGGCGAGTTTATGGTATTGCTGGGCCCTTCGGGCTGCGGCAAGACCACGTTCCTGCGCATCATCTGCGGGCTCGAAAAGCAGACCGGCGGCGACATCCTGATCGGCGGTTCCGTGGTCAACGAATTGCCGCCGCGCGCCCGCGGGGTGGCGATGATGTTCCAGAGCTATGGGCTCTATCCGCACTATACGGTGAGGAAGAACATCGCCTTCCCGTTGCGCACACAGCGCGTCCCCACCGCCGAGATCAACACCAAGGTGGCCTGGGCGTCGGAATTGCTCGGCATCGGTCATCTGCTCGACCGCCGACCGCGCCAGCTTTCGGGCGGCGAACGCCAGCGCGTCGCATTGGCTCGCGCCCTGGTGCGCGAGCCGACGGTGCTGCTGCTGGACGAGCCGCTGTCGAACCTCGATGCGAAATTGCGCGCCACGGCCCGCAACGAGATCAAGCTGTTCCAGCAGCGCGTCGGCACGACGACGATCTACGTCACCCACGACCAGGTCGAGGCCATGGGGATGGGCGATCGCATCGCCGTCATAGATCATGGCCAGGTGCGCCAGGTCGGGACGCCCTCCTCGATCTACGACGATCCCGCCGACCGCTTTGTCGCGACCTTTGTCGGCACCCCGCCGATGAACCTCGTGGCCTGGAATGGCGGCCATCTTGGGTTCCGGCCCGAGAATTTCCTGCCCAAGGAAATGGTCGAGGGAAATGACGTTACCGATTTCTCGTTCCGCGTCGACCGCACCGAATATCTCGGCTCCGAGCGCATCGTCTACGGCCAGCTCGAGGGGCTCGAGTCGACGACCGAGATCACCGCCAAATTGCCGCCGGCGCATGTCGCGTTCGCGAGCATCCGCCCCGGCGAATACCACCCCTATGCTGTCCGCAACGCCGCGCTGTGCTATTTCGACAAGGACGGCAAGCGCGCGAGCCGCCACTAACGCGAGTTTATCCCCGATGGTCGCAATCGCCGAAAAATTCGCCAAGCCGCAATCCCGGCTCCAGTTCATCCTCGACCGCCCGACGGTGCTCGGCCCGATCTTCGTCTCGCCCGCCATCCTTTATGTGCTGGCGCTGGTCGGAATCCCGCTGTGTCTGGCGGTGTATTATTCCGTCAGCGCCTACACGATCTATAACCAGGATTACAGCTTTGTCGGATTGCGGAATTTCATACAGATATTCCACGATGACGTATTCCGGCGGACGCTCTTCAACACCTTCCTCTTTACGTTCGGCTCACAAATCCTGGGCCTCGTGCTCGGCAAGTTTGGTGCCTTGGTGCTGTTGCGTCCGTTTCCCGGCCGCAAGCTGGTGCGGGCGCTGATACTGCTGCCCTGGGCCGTGCCGATCGCGATCGCCACCGTCGCCTGGGAATGGATGTTCAATTCCCTCTACAGCGTGATCAACTGGACGCTGATCGCGCTCCACATCGTCGACCGGTCCAATGCGCCGAACTGGCTCGGCGACCCGAATCTGGCGATGCTCTGCGTGATCGTCGTCAACGCCTGGCGTTTTTTCCCGTTTGCGGTCGTGATCTTCCTCGCCGGGATCACTGCGGTGCCGCAGGACGTGATCGACGCGGCCACGGTCGACGGCGCCGGCTTCTGGCGCCGCAACTATCAGATCATCGTGCCGATGATCGTGCCGATCGTCGTCGTCGGCCTGATCTTCGGCACCGTGTTCACCTTTACCGACCTGTCGATCGTCTACCTGTTGACGATGGGGGGCCCGGTCAACGCGACCTCGGTGCTCGGGTTCGAGGGGTTCCAGGTCGGCATCCTGTCCGGCGACGTGTCGCACGGCGCGGCGATCTCGCTGGTCATGGTGCCGGTCCTGTTCGTGCTGGTGGTGGTGATGCTGCGCTTCATCCGGCGGCGGGAGATCTGACATGTCGCGCATCGCGCGCACCATCGGCCGGGAGACGGGCTTCTACTCGGCCGTCGCCTTCTTCCTGATCCTCGCCGCGTTTCCGTTCTATTGGATGGCGATCACCGCGTTCAAGACCAACGCGGATCTCTACGACGTCACCAACATTCCGTTCTGGTTCAACGAAGCACCGACGCTCGAGCACATCAAGTATCTGTTCGAGCAGACGATGTTTGTCCGTTGGGCGCTGAATTCCGTGATCATCGGCGTCTGCGTCGTCGTGATCACGCTGATCTGCGCATTGCCGGCCGGATACAGCCTGGCGCGGATGACCGGCCGCAACAGCGAGGCGCTCGGGATCGGCATTTTCCTGACCTATCTGGTGCCGCCAACTCTGTTGTTCCTGCCGCTGTCGCGCGTGATCACGGTGTTCGGACTGCAGGACTCGCTATGGTCGCTGGTGCTGGTCTATCCGACCTTTACGATCCCGTTTTGCACCTGGCTGATGATGGGATTCTTCAAGGCGGTGCCGGTCGAGATCGAGGAGGCGGCGATCGTCGACGGGTGCAGCGTGTTCGGCGCCTTCGCCAAGATGGTGATCCCGCTATCAGTGCCGGCGATTCTGACCGTGGTGATCTTTACCTTTACGTTGACCTTGCAGGAATTCGTCTACGCGCTGACCTTTATCTCATCGTCGTCGCAAAAGACCATCACACTGGGCGTCGCGACCGATCTGGTGCGTGGCGACATCTATTTCTGGGGCGAATTGATGGCCGGTGCGCTGATTACCGCGATCCCGGTGGCGATCGCCTATAATCTCTTCCTCGACCGCTTTATCTCCGGCATCACCGGAGGCGCGGTGAAATAGCTGCACGGCCTCGCGAGGCCACACTCGCCGAGGCGGCAAATTCACCATAGTCTACGGCACGGCGCGCTGGAATTTTTCTGGTTTCTCGCGTGTTAATTGACACCGAGACAGGTAATTGCCCTGGGAATTGCCGCGCCGATGTCGCAACTCGTTGGGTTTGACGCTCCCACCCCGACGCGACGCGCGACGATGCGGCGGCGATTGCGGGTCAGCGCGTATCTCGCCTGGCGCATCCTGACCGACGAGAAGGGGCGCACCGCGCTGGCCTTTACCGGGGTGCTGATCGCGATCCTCCTGGTATTCATCGAGCTCGGCTTCTTTGTCGCCGTGCCGCAAGGGGGGATGCTGGTCTACGACCACATGCAGTTCGACCTGCTCCTCGTCTCGACCGACTACCAATTCCAGGCGCAGCCCTGGCAATTCCCTCGCGCGCGGCTCAGCGAGGCGGCTTCGGTGGCGGGCGTGACCAAGGCCACGCCGATCTATTTCGCCGGCGGCTCGTGGCAGGACCCGAGCGGCGGCGAGATGCTCGACGTGTTTTTGATCGGCTGCGACCCCAACGCACACCCGTTCCGCGACGGCGATATCGAACGCCAGCAGGACATGCTGGCCGAGACCGACACGATCCTCGTCGACGACCAGACGCGGCCGATTTTCGGGCCGCTGACCACGGGGCGGCGGGTCGACATCGACGGGCGGCGCATGACGATCGGTGGGCGCTACCGGCTCGGCACCGGCTTTCTTGGGATCGGCGTCGCGCTGATGGACGAGGCGAATTTCTTCCGCGTCACACATCGCCGCGACGATCCTGCCAATCTCGGGCTGATCACGCTGGCGCCCGACGCGGATATCGGCAAGGTCGAGGCGGCGTTGCGGCAGAAGCTGCCCAATGACGTACAGCTCTTCACCCGCGCCGAGCTGACCGCGCACGAAAACGACTATTGGACGACGCGGACTTCCGTCGGGCTGATCTTCGGCTCGGGGCTGCTGGTGTCGCTGATCGTCGGGCTGATGGTGCTCTACCAGACGCTGGCGACGCAGATCGCCCGCCACCTGCCCGAATTCGCCACCCTGAAGGCGATCGGCTACGGAGACGCCAGCCTCGCGGCGGTGGTGCTGATCGAATCGGGGATCATCGTCATCGCCGCCTTCATCCCCGCCGCGTTCGGGGCGATGGCGATCTACGCGCTGATCCGCAGCCAGACGTTGCTGCCGCTGTCACTGAGCGTCGAGAACACAGCGATCGTGCTCATTGGCATGCTGATCATGGCGGCGGGATCGGCGTTCCTGTCGATCGGCAATCTGCGGCGCGCCGACCCGGCGGAGATTTTCTAAGCATGACCGCGCTGACGGTGACCCGGTTCAGGCCAGCGCGCGTCCCGCTCGCCTGGCGCAACCTGATCGCCGACAAATGGCGGCTGGTGCGCGCGAGCGCGGGCATCGCCTTCGCGGTGCTGCTGATGCTGGTGCAACTCGGCTTCGAGCAGTCGTTCTTCGTCGCGTCGCTATCGGCCGTCGCCCAGCTTGACGGCGATCTTTTTGTGCAGAACGCCTCGAAATACCGCTTCGGAACGCGGAACCCGTTCGCGTCGAAGGATCTCGAGACGATCAAGAGCGTGCCGGGCATCGCCACGGCGGCGCCGCTTTACGCCGACTGGACGGATTTCTTCTGGACCAGCCCCATAGACAACAAGCCGCATCTGGTGCGGGTATTCGCATTCGGCCCCGATGCGCCGGCGGTGTTCTCGATTCCCGGCATTGTCAGTCAGCAGGCCTTGCTCAAGGCTGACGACACAGTGCTGATCGACAGCCGTTCACGGCGTTTTCTCGGCATGGACGGCAACGTCACCGAGGCGAAGCTCAACGGCGAGACCATGCATGTCGCGGGCAAGTTCGAACTCGGCCCGGACTTCATGAGCGACGGCACGGTGGTGATGAACAACCGGACCTTCGCCAAATTCTTTCGCACGGTGCCGGCGGGGATGCCGGTCGAGACCGCGGTGATCAAAGTGCAGTCGGGTCAGAACCCGGGCGATGTGCAAACGCGGCTCAGGGCAACGCTGCCGGCGACGCTGAGGGTGTTCACCAAGGCCGAGCTTGTCCAGTTCGAGAGCGATTTCCAGGCGAAACTGTCGTCGGCCGCGCCGATCTTCTGGCTCGGCGCGCTGGTCGGGTTTGTCGTCGGCACGCTGATTTCGTACCAGATCATCTACACCGAGCTGTCGGACCGGCTGCCGCAATACGCGACGCTCAAGGGGATCGGCTACAGTAATGGCTATCTTACCGGCAGCGTCATGCGCCAGGCGCTGCTGACCGGCATTGCCGGCTACGTGCCGGCATGGCTGTTGTGTCTCGCGGTCTACCGCGTCGTCGGTCACATCGCGCTGCTGCCGCTGCAGATGACATGGCAGTTGACCGTGATCAGCCTCGCCCTCACCCTCGGCATGTGCCTGCTCGCCGGCGCGATCGCGCTGCGGCGGGTGCTCACGGCCGACCCCGCGGAGATTTTCTGATGAGCCTGCCGGCCTCGGCGCCCAGCCGCGCGATCCACCTGGAGGGTGTCGATTTCGCCTATGGGCAGGGTCAGGCGCGCTACCGGGTATTGTTCGACATTTCGCTGCAGATGCCACCGGGTCAGCTCGCGGTGCTGACCGGCCCCTCCGGCTCGGGCAAGACGACGCTGCTGACGCTGATCGGCGGGCTGCGCTCGCTGCAGAAGGGGCGGATCGAGGTGCTGGGCCACGACCTATCGGGACTGTCGGCGACCGCGCTCGTGCCAGTACGGCGCGATATCGGCTTCATTTTCCAGATGCACAACCTCTTCAACTCGCTGACCGCGACCGAGAACGTGCGCATGTCGCTCGAGCTCGGCGACCGGTCGCCGAGCGAAAACCGCGATGCGGCGCACTCCATGCTCAGGGAGCTCGGGCTCGGCGAGCGGCTCAATTCGAAGCCGCGCATGCTGTCGGGCGGACAGCGCCAGCGCGTGGCGATCGCGCGGGCGCTCGCCAACCGACCGCGGCTCGTCCTCGCCGACGAGCCGACCGCGGCGCTCGACAAGGAATCGACGCGCAAGGTCGTCGCGCTGTTCAAGCGGATGACGGTCGAGGACGGCGCCGCGGTGCTGATGGTGACGCACGACCACCGCATCATCGAGCTCGCCGACCGGCTGATCCACATGGTCGACGGCCGCATCGCCTCGGACGTGATGCTCGACAACGAGATGCGGATTGGCGAGTTCCTCAAAGGCGTCGAGCCGTTCAGCGCGCTCAACCCGGCCGACCTCACACGCATCGCCGAGACCGCGGTGCTGCGCCATTTCGAGCCGGGCGACGTCATCATCCGCGAGGGCGAGGCGGGCGACGAATTGTTCCTGATCTCGGAGGGCGAAGTCGAGGTGGTGCGCGACGACCATGAGGTGGCGCGGCTCGGACCGGCCGAGTTCTTCGGCGAGGGGTCGCTGATCTCCGGCAAGCCGCGCAACGCGACGGTAATCGCCACCGCGCCGGTCGACGCCTATGTCGTCGAAAAGGGGGAGTTCGACGCCGCGATGCAGCACAGCTCGCGGTTTCGCCAGCAGTTGCGACGGTTTTTCGTCCGGCGGCGATAACCCACCCGCTTGCAGCCGACGCTGCAAATCCCCCTCCCCCTGCCAGCGGGGAGGGTTGGGGAGGGGCTTCGCACCGGTCCCGCCGGAACCACTTGGCGCGGCGTGTGAATGGTCCGACAATCGCGGCCGGGCTAGCGGGCGGCAGCGATGAACGACACCGGACCTTCCTCTGCCGCACCGTGGATCGGGCAATCGGTCAAGCGGCGCGAAGATCGGCGCCTGTTGACCGGGCAGGGCCAGTTCGTCGCCGACCTCGTGCTGCCGCGCATGCTGCACGCGGTGCTGGTGCGAAGCCCGGTGGCGCATGCCCGCATCCGCTCGGTCGATCTCGCGCGCGCCAAGGCGGCACCGGGGGTGGTTTATGCGATGAACGGGGCTGATCTGCTACAACTGCTGCCGCCGATCCCCGAAGGGCAGATTTCGCTGCCGCCGAAATGGACGACGCAGGTCCAGCACAAATTCCTCAACCCGCAGGAGCCGCTGCTGGCGCATGACAAGGCGCGGCATGTCGGCGAGGCGCTGGCGATCATCGTCGCCGAGACGCGGCACCAAGCTGAGGACGCGGCCGAGCTGGTGACGCTCGATCTCGAGGAACTGCCAGCGGTGGTCGATCCCGAGGCCGCGCTGAAAGCGGGTAGCCCGATTGTCCACGAGCGGTTCAACACCAATCTAATCGGCGAATTTACAGTCGGCCGCGGTGATGCCGCCGGCGCGACGGCAAGGGCGCCGCACCGCCTGAAGCGACGCTTCTACCACCACCGCTACGCCGCGGTGCCGATGGAGACGCGCGGGGTGCTCGCCGATTACGACCGGCGCACCGACTCGGTGACGATCTGGTCGTCGACCCAGGTGGTGCACTGGGTGCGGCGCGAGGCGGCGACCTTGCTCGGCATCCCCGAGGCGCGGGTGCGCTGCATAGCGCCCGATGTTGGCGGCGGGTTCGGCGGCAAGGGTCACGTCTACCCCGAGGACATGCTGGTGACCTTTTTGGCGCGGCGGCTCGGTCGGCCGGTGAAGTGGATCGAGGGCCGCAGCGAGCATCTGCAGAGCGCGACGCATTCACGCGACCAGCTGCACGACATCGAGGTCGGGTTTGACGAAGAGGGGCGCATCCTGGCGCTCACCGACAGCTATATCGTCGATTGCGGCGCGTGGAACCCGATCGGTTCGGCGGTCGCCTACAACACCGCGGTGCACCTGACCGGCCCCTACAAGATCGCGAATTACCAGGCGTCGGGCCGCATCGCGGTCACCAACAAGGTGCCGAACGCACCGTACCGCGGCGCCGGACGGCCGGAAGCCTGCTTTGCGATGGAGCGCACGATCGACCTCATCGCGCGCACGCTCGGCCTTGAAGGCGCCGAGGTGCGCCGCCGCAACATGATCGCGGCGGCCGAGATGCCCTATGCGGTCGGCATGCCCTATCGCGACGGCGAGCCGATCGTCTATGACAGCGGCGATTACCCCTCGGCGTTGGAAAAAGTGCTCGACGCGGTGGGTGGGGTCGCGGCGTTCCGCGCGCGGCAGGCGGCGGCGCGCAAGGACGGAAGGCATCTGGGGCTCGGCATCGGCTTTTACATCGAGGGCACCGGCGTCGGACCGTTTGAGAGCGCGTTTGTGCGCGTCGATCCGAGCGGCAAGATCTTCATCTCCGGCGGCGCGGCGCCGCAGGGCCAGGGCATGGAGACGATCTTCGCGCAGATCGCCGCCGATCTGTGGAAGGTGAAGCCGGAGGACGTCGTCGTCTCGCTCGCGGATACCGCGTCGATCGCGATCGGCTTCGGCACGATGGCGAGCCGCAGCACCGTGACCCTGTCGGGCGCGCTGCACCACGCCAGCGAGCGGCTGCGCGACAAGGTGTTCGCGATTGCCGCCAACATCCTCGAATGCGCGGCGGCTGATCTCGAATTGCGCGACGGCGGGGTGGGCGTGGTCGGCGTGCCGGGCACGAGCTTGAGCCTCGCGCGCATCGCCCGCGCCGCGATCCCCGGCTGGACCAACGAGCGGCCGCCCGGCGTCGATGCCGGGCTCGAAGAGACCTACTACTGGCAGCCGCCGACCGTCACCTGGAGCTATGCGGTGCATGTCGCGGTGGTCGAGGTCGACGCCGAGACCGGGCGCGTGCGGCTCGACGACTATGCGGTCGCGCATGATTGCGGCAATGTCGTCAATCCGATGCTGGTCGAAGGCCAGATCCATGGCGGCGCGGTGCAGGGGCTGGGCGGCATCCTCTGCGAGGCAATCGTCTACGACGCCGATGGGCAGCTGCTGTCCGGCTCGTTCATGGACTACGCGATGCCGATCGCGGCGGACGTGCCGAACATCAAGATCGTGCACCAGCATTCGCCGTCGCCGCTCAACCCGCTGGGGGTGAAGGGCGTCGGCGAAGGCGGCGCGGTGGCGCCGCCGGCCGCGGTCGCCAACGCGGTGTGCGACGCGCTGGGCGAGACGGGGTTCGAGATCAACGCGACGCCGGTGCGGCCGGAGGAAATCGCCAAGCTGGCGCGCGGCTTGCGGGCGAAGGCGGCATGAGCGCCACCATCGACGCCCCGGCGACCCCCGGGGTCTTTCACGAGACGGCGTCGGGACGCAGCCTGTCGGGCGTCGTCGATCTGCGCATCTTCGGCCGGCGATCCGATGCAGAGGGCTCGAAGCGCGCCGCGGCGCATCTCGGCTGCATGGCGGCGACTGGGACGCTGGTGTGGCTCACCCTGCCCTATTGGCCGCTGCTGATCCCGGCGATGCTGCTGCACGGCCTCACCCTGGTGACGATGTTCGCGCCGATGCACGAATGCACGCATCGCACCGCGTTTGCCTCGCCGGCGGCCAACGCGGTGGTCGGCTGGGTGGCCGGGCTGCTGAGCTTTTACAATTCGACCTATTACCGCTGGTACCACTCCTGGCACCACCGCTACACGCAGGACCCGGCGCGCGACCCGGAACTAATGTTCCCGCGCGCCAGCGACCGGTTCGCCTATCTGCGCGAAATCAGCACGGTCGGGTTCTGGTATCGCCGTGCGGTCGATTACGCGACGCTGGCGCGCGGCGCGGCGCGGCTGCCGTTCCTGCCCGAGACCGCGCGCCGCGAAGTCGCGATCTCGGTGTCGGCTCAGCTCGCGCTCTATGTGGCGGCGGCGGTCGCCGTGGTGCTGGGGTTCACCGCGCCGCTCTATTTCTTTTTCCTGCCGTCGTTGTTGGCGATGCCGTTCATGCGCGCCTACCTGATCGCCGAGCATACGCTGTGCAGCCGCGACCAGAATTTTCTTACCAACACGCGCACGACGCTGACCAATTTTCCGATCCGGCTATTGATGTGGAACATGCCGTTCCACGCCGAGCACCATCTTTTCCCGGCAGTGCCGTTCCACCGCTTGCCGGCGCTGCATGAGCTGATCGGCGACCGCTTCGCCTATGTCGCGCCGGGCTATTTCGCGATCAACCGTACGGTGTGGCGGACGCTCGTCTAGTCGAGGATCTCGACGCCGCACCGGGCTGGGATTTCGATCATTCGCCGTCCCCTCTATCGTCTTGCCAAGCTTTGCGGATCGTCTGCCAAGCGCGGCGACGTTGAGTTTTGATTAAGCTTGTCTCGCTAGCCTTTCGGTATGCCGAGAGGAAGCGCCTCGTCATCAGCAGCGCCGCAGCACAGTCACCGGGCGAACCATCGCGTCTACGTCATCGGCCTCTTCTGCGTCGCGATCACGATCGCCGCCGCGTGCCTCGCGGTCGGGCTGCTGCGGCGCGACCAGATCAACCAGCAGATGAACGACGGCAACAACCTCGCCATCGTGCTGGCGGCGCAGGCGGCGCGAACCGTGCAGGCAGTCGATCTCGTCGTTCAGGAAACGCGCGCCATGACGCTGCGTGCCGGGGTCAAGGACCCGGACGACATGCGCACGCTGATGGGCACCCAGGACGTTCACCAGTTCCTTGCCAGCCGGCTGCACAGCCTGCCGCAGGCGAATTCGCTGGCGCTGCTCGACAATACCGGAACGATCGTCAATTTTTCCCATACCTGGCCGGTACCGGTGATCCACGCCGACGACCGCGACTTCTTCACCTATCTGCGCGATCACGATGACCCCAACCCGGTGATCGGTTCTCCCGTGGTGAACCGCTTCACCAATGCCTGGGTCATCATGGTCGCCCGCCGCATCGACGGGCCCAACGGCGAATTTCTCGGCGTCGTGTGCGGCGTCGTCGAGGCGCGCTATTTCGAAGATTTCTATCACGAGGTTCGCACCGGGGAGTCCGCGTCGGCGAGCCTTTTCCGGTCGGACGGACTTCTGCTATCGCGCTACCCTCGGATTGAGGAGGCAATCGGCCGCGCGCTGCCGCACGAGTCCGGCTGGTACGCGATGCTGGCGAAAGGCGGCGGCGCCTATCTGACGACGGGATATTTCGACAATGTCGGCCGCATCATCTCGGTGCATCCGGTCTCCGACTATCCGCTCGCCGTGTCGGTGGGGATCGACGAGGCCGTCGCGCTCGCGCCGTGGCGCCGGGAGACGCTGATCATCGCCATCGGCACGCTCGGCGCGGTGGTCGGCTTCGGCTTCCTGTTTCGTGTGCTGGGGGTGCAATTCCACCGGGTCGAGGAACGCTCCAACGAGCTCGCGCGCAGCGAAACGCGCTTCCGCGACTTCGCGCTGACCTCGTCGGACTGGTTCTGGGAAAGCGACGAAAATCATCGCTTTACCTTTATCTCGGACGGCATCCGCGAATTCGGCCAGGATCCCGATCGCCGCCTCGGCCGCACCCGTATCGATCTGGCGGGCGACACCGACGACGATGCCGAGAAGTGGCGCGAGCACCTCGCGCTGCTCGACCGGCACGAACCCTTCCGCGATTTCGTCTACACGCAGAACGTCGCCGGGGAGCCTGCCAATATCGTCTCGGTGAGCGGCAACCCGATCTTTGACGCCGCCGGCCGCTTCATCGGCTATCGCGGCACGACGCGCGACGTCAGCGAGCAGACGCGCGGCGAGCAAATCCTGCGCGACGCCAAGGAGGCGGCAGAGGCGGCAAACGTCGCCAAGTCGCAATTCCTCGCCAATATGAGCCACGAGCTGCGCACGCCATTGAACGCGATCATCGGCTTTTCCGAGGCGATGGAGCTCGGCGTGACGGGCAAGCTGGAACCGCGCCAGGCGGAATACGCCGCGCTGATCCATCAGAGCGGCGAGCACCTGCACACCGTCATCAACGACATTCTCGACCTGGCGAAGGTCGATGCCGGCAAGCTCGAGCTGCACGAGGAAATGGCGATCGATCCGGACGACATCGTCGAGAGCTGCATGACGCTGATGAAAAGCCACGCCGCGGCCGGCTCGATCAGGCTGTCGGTCGAAGCCGAGGACAGGCTGCCGCAGCTCAGCGCCGACCCGACACGGCTGAAGCAGATCCTGCTAAACCTCATCTCGAACGCGGTCAAGTTCACCAACCCCGGGGGCGCCGTGGTCATCTCGGTGCGCCGGAGCGCCGAAGGCGGCATCGCGTTCGCGGTGCGCGATACCGGTCCCGGCATGACGCCGCGCGAAATCGAAACCGCGCTCGAACCGTTCGGCCAGGTCGATGCCGGCCACGCGAGGCGCCATGAAGGCACCGGACTGGGCCTGCCCCTGGCGCAGCGGCTCGCCGAATTGCACGGTGGCGCGCTCACCGTCGACAGCGTCAAGGGCAGCGGCACGACGGTGACGGTGATCCTGCCCGCCGCGCGCGTGATCGAGGCGGTGGCAACTGTCACCGCGGACGACTAGGCTCGAATTCGCGGGTCAGACCCAGCGCGCGACCTCGTCGAGCGCGAGGCGCGGCGGCCGCTCATGCAGCGCGCCACGGTCGCCATAGCCGATATTCATCAGAAAATTCGAGCGGTACTGGGCATCGGAGAAGAATTCCGCATCGACGGCAGCGTTGTTGAAGCCCGACATCGGGCCGCAATCGAGCCCCAGCGCACGCAGCGCCAGGATGAAATAGGCGCCCTGCAGCGATGAATTGCGGAACGCGGTCTCGGTCGCGAGCGCCTCGTTGCTGGTGAACCAGCCGCGGGCGTCGGTATGCGGGAACAGCCGCGGCAGGTGCTCGTAGAACAGCGTGTCGTAGGCTACGATCGCGGTGACCGGCGCGGCGCGCACCTTCTCCGAATTGCCCGACGACACGCAACGAAGCAGCCGCTCCTTGCCCTCCGCGCTCTTGACCAGCACCAGCCGCATCGGCTCGCAATTGCCGCTTGTGGGGCCGAGCAGCGCCATGGCCAGCGCGCTTTCGATCAGCGCATCCGGCACCTCTCGCGCCTGCCAATGCGAAAAGGTGCGCGCCTCGTGAAAAAGCCGTGCGAGCGCTGCGTCGTCAATTTTTGTCATCACCAAAGTCCCTGATATCCAGCGTCACGGAGCGCCCCAACCGCCGCCGCCCGGCGTCTCGACGATGACAATCTCGTCGGGGGCCAAGGTCAGGCTCGCTTTGCCCGCCACCTCCTCGACCGTGCCGTCATTGTGGACGACCGCGTTGCGTCCGGGCTTGCCGTCGGCGCCTCCGTGGAGGCCGTAGGGCGCAAAACGCCGCCGCTCGCATTGCAGCGAGACACGCGCCTCGCCGCCCAGCGCGCGGATGGCGCGGACGAGGCCGTCGCCGCCGCGGTTGCGGCCGGCGCCGGACGAGCCCTCGCGCAGCTCGTAACGTTCGACGCGCAGCGGGTAGGTGATCTCCAGCGCCTCGATCGGCGTGTTCATCGTGTTGGTCATGTTGCACTGGATGCCGTCATCGCCCGGCCCCATCGGCCGGCCGCCCTGGCCGCCCCCGATCGTCTCGATATAGCTGTAGGCGCGGCCGCCAGCTCCTTTGGCGCGCGGATCGCGGCCGCCGACCGCGATCGTGTTCATCGTGCCCTGGCTCGCGGCGGGTATGCGGTCCGGCGCGAACTGGGCAAAGACCTTCAAGACGGTGTCGGCGATGCGCTGGGTCGTCTCGGTATTGCCGGCGCAGGTCGCCGCGGGCGGCTGCGCGGCGAGGAAGCTGCCCTCGGGGATCTTCAGCTCGACCGGCCGGAACGTGCCGGCATTCACCGGAATCTCCGGGTCGGTCAGGATCTTCACCGCGAAGAACGAGCCGGAATAGGTCATCGGCGCGACGGCGTTGATGTTGCCCCTGCGCTGCGGCGACGACCCGGCGAAATCGAGGGTGAGCTTGTCCGGCGCCACGGTGACCTCAAGCGCGATGCGCACCGGCTCGTCGTCGGTGCCGTCATCATCGAGGAAGTCCTCGCCCGCATAAACGCCGGGCGGCAGCTCCGCGAGGCGGCGGCGCATGCGGCGCTCGGCATAATCGAGGATCGCGTCGAACCCGGCGCAGAGCACATCGGCGCCGTAGCGCGCGGCCAGCTCCTTGAGCCGCTGTTCGCCGACCCGCAATGCCGCGAGCTGGGCGTTGAGGTCGCCCTTGCGCTCGTCGGGGGTGCGTACATTGGCGAGGATGAGGCGCATCACGTCGTCCTGCAGCTCGCCCCGGCGGTAGAGCTTGATCGCCGGGATGACGATGCCCTCCTGGTAGACCTCGCGGCTGTTGCCGGGCATCGAGCCCGGCTCCATGCCGCCGACATCGGCGTGATGCGCGCGGGTCGCGACATAGCCGATGTGGCGCGTCTCGACGAAAACCGGCGCAATGAGGGTGATGTCGGGGAGGTGCGAGCCGCCGATAAACGGGTCGTTGACGATGACGACATCGCCGTCGTCGCAGCGCCCGGCGGTGGCGACCGTGGCGCTCACCGCGCGCAGCATCGAGCCCAGATGCACCGGCACATGCTCGGCCTGAGCGACAAGTTGGGCCTTGGCATCGAAGATCGCGCACGACGCGTCCATGCGCTCCTTGATGTTGGGCGAGAACGAGGTTCGCTTGAGCACGACGCCCATTTCGTCGGCGATCGAACTCGAGGCCGTTGCGGAGGACCTCGAGGGTGATCGGATCGATGGTGTTGACGCCATGTAATGGCATTTTTCAAGCTCCTACCTTTCGTCATTCCCGCGAAAGCGGGAATCCAGGGCTATCGTTCAGTCGCTCGCCCCTGGGTCCCCGCCTTCGCGGGGACGACGATGAAAGAAAGATCGAGGGTCACGATCCGACCTCCACGATGAGGCTGCCGAATTCGTCGATGCGGGCGCGGTCGCCGGGGTAGAGCACGGTGGTCGCCGAGATTTCCTCGACTATTGCCGGGCCGGCGATCTCGTTGCCGGCGAAGAGCGCCTCGCGGCGCCAGATGCGGCTGTCGCGCCAATCGCCGCCGGTCGGACCCGCGGCCTCGAAATAGACGCGGCGCGACCCGAGGAGCGCCCCGTCGGGCGGGGTGGCGCCGCCGGGTCGCGGGCGCGGCAGCTCCGGCGTGTCGATGAGGCCGCGCGCCGTCACCCCGAAACTGACGACCTCGACCGGCGCCGCCGGATCGCTGTGCCCGAAGCGGCGGCGATGCTCGGCGTGAAACGCACTCGGCAGCGCCGCCCACGTCTCGGGGCTGAATTCGGTGAGCGGCACCGGCAGCTCGAAGGACTGGCCGATATATCGCATCTCGACCCGCATCTCGATGCGCTGGCGATCCGGCGGGATGCGGTCTTCCGCGAGCGCGCGGCGCGCCTCGTCGAGCATCGGCGCGAAGGCGGTCCCGGCCTCCGGGGCCGACAGATCGGCGAACGCGGCAAGCTTTGTCTGCGACAAATCATGGCGCAGATCGGCGACCAGCAGCCCGAGCGCGCAGAGGATGCCCGGTGTTGGCGGCACCAAGAGGCGAGGGATCGACAGATCGCGCGCCACCGGCGAGCCGTGCATTGGCCCGGCACCGCCAAACGGCACCAAGGTGAGACCGCGCGGGTCGTGCCCGCGCTCGATCGAGACGACGCGGATGCCGCGGCCCATATTGGCGTTGGCGACGCGCAAGATGCCCGCCGCGGCGGTCACGAGATCGAGGCCGAGCGGACGCGCGATGTGTTCTTCGATCACGCCCGCCGCCGCGCCCTCGTCGAGGGTCAGCTCGCCGCCGAGCCGGGTCTCGCCGCCGAAGCGGCCGAGCACGAGATTGGCGTCGGTAACGGTGGGCTGCGTCCCGCCGCGGCCGTAGCAGGCGGGGCCGGGGATGGCCTCGGCGCTCATCGGCCCGACGCGCAGCGCGCCGCCGTCGTCGATCCAGGCGATCGAACCGCCGCCGGCGCCGATCGCGTTGATGTCGATGACCGGGATGCGGATCGGTGTGCGCTCGAGGTTGGCCTCGCGCGTCACCTGCGGCTGGCCGCCGAGGATCAGGCTGATGTCGGTCGAGGTGCCGCCCATATCCATCGTGATGATGTCGGGGAAGCCGGAGAGCGCCGCGACATGGGCACTGGCGACAACCCCGCCGGCGGGGCCGGACAACACGGTGTGCACCGGGCGCTCGCGCGCGGTGGCGACGGTCATCAGCCCGCCCGAGGCCTCCATGATCATCACCGGAACCTTGCCCCCGATGCCAAGGCCCCGCGTCGGGTCGGCGAGCAGTTCGGTCAACGAGGCGAGGTAATGCTCCATGATCGGCATCAGAAACGCGTTGAGCACGACCGTGCTCGTCCGTTCGTACTCACGGAACTCGGCGAGGATGTCGGTCGAGGCGCAGACCGGAATGCCTGGAAGCGCGGCGGAGAGGATCGCTTTGGCGCGGCGCTCATGCGCCGGGTTGGCATAGGCGTGCAGGAAGCAGATCGCTACCGTCTCGATCCTGTCCGCCTTGAGCCGAGCGGCGATGGCGCGCAAAGCCTCCTCGTCGAGCGGCGTCACCTCATGGCCGGCGGGATCGAGCCGGCCGCGCACCGTATGGCAATCCTCGCGCGGCACCAGCGGGGCGGGCCGCGTCTGACGGATGTCGTACAGGCTCGGCCGGTCCTGGCGGCCGATGAGCAGGATGTCGCGGAATCCTTCATTGGTGACGAGCGCGGTGCGGCCGCCCTTGCGCTGGATGACCGCGTTGGTCGCGGTGGTCATGCCGTGGCCGACATAATCGACATCGGCGCCGCCCGCACTCTGCAGGTCGAGCGCGCGCCGCAGGCCCTGCACCGTGCCGAGCGCCCGGTTCTCGGGCGTGGTCGGCACCTTGGCGACGGTGACGCGCTTGGTCGCTTCGTCATAGGCGACATTGTCGGTGAAGGTACCGCCGACATCCGAGGCGACGCGCAGGCGATGGAGGCTCATCGCGACAGGACAAACGGAATGCGACAGCGATGCAAGCGCGGGTTAAAAAAATCACGGTCCGCCATATTCGCCTCTCAAATGAACGCTACCGTACAAAACTTCGGGAACCGGCCGCGGCGAGGGTTGTTTCGAAGCTATGGGGAGTTTTCTCGACCGGGCCAGGGAATGGCGTCGGCGCGCCGACGAATTGCGCCGCGCCGCGGAGCGGGTGCTTACCCCCTCGGCACGCACAAGCCTCCTCGACCGGGCGGCTGCCCTCGATCACCACGCCGAAAACATCGAGCAGGTGACCGCGAAGTTCCGTGATATCCACGAAACGGCCGCCACAGACGGAGCTTTCCGAGATTTCGTGCAGCACCGGCCGCCTCGACGCGGCCCAAAAGGCGGCTGAGCCGCCTCAAATCCGCTTGAAGCAGCGATTGGCGTTTTCCCAAAACAGCTTCTTCGCCTTCTCGCCGGCAACGCTCGGCCACTCGAGGATCTTGTCGATCGAGTTGGGGAACCACGACTCGAAATGCGGATAGTCCGAACCGAACATCAGGCAGCTATCGCCCAAAGCCTTGGTCACCATCTCGAACATCGGCTCGTGCTCGTGCGCCTCGATATTGCAGAACACCCGGCCGGCGGCGAAGTGCTCGCTTGGCAGCATCTTCAGCTTGGCCGTGCGGCCGACATAGCTCACCTGCTCGTCCATGCGCCTGACCCAAAACGGCAGCCAGCCAAAGCCGCATTCGAGGACGCATAGGCGCAAGCCTGGATAGCGGTCGAGGATGCCGCTGGCGAGAAACCCGGCCATGAAGCGCATCGCACCCCAGGGGTGCGAGCACAACCGCGCCAGATAGACATTGTCCCACATCTGGTCGTAGGCCGGGAAATAGGGCGGCGACCAGGTGAAGCTGTGATGCACGATGGCGAGGTCGTGATCCTCGGCGGCGCGCCAGATCGGCTCGAGCGACGGGTGGTCGACCGGCATGTCGTTGTCCAAGAGCGGCTGCACCGCGACCGCCCATTTCGATGTGCCCCAGCGCTTGATCTCCTCGACCGCCGAGGTCACGTCGCGGGTCGAGGCGACGATCGGGCCTTTAAGCCGGTCGGGATAAGGGCCGCAAAAATCGCCCATATGGCGGTGATAGGCGCGGATCAGGCCCACTTCAAGCGACACGTCGGGCACCCCGACAATGCTCGTCCACACCGACGGCACGAGGAAATGCACGTCCGAGCCTTCTTCGTCCATGTCGAAGACGCGGTTGTCGGAGCGGTCGTCGACAACGCCGGGGCTCGGCCGCCGCTTGCCGCGCCATTGCCGCTCGTCGGACGAACCCTTGCGCGGCTCGGCCTCGCCCAATGTGCGTTCATAGGCGCGCTGCTCGAAGCGATAGGTGGTGCGCGGCGCGCCATCGAGCGCGCGCGACTTCACCGTGACGCGGTAGGGCGCGAGGTCGGCAAGGCGCGGCCGGAAGCCGGGATCGACGTATTTCTCCAAGACGTCCGCGCCGGGGTCGATGTGCGTGTCGGTGTCGTAGACGCGATAGCCGTCTCTCATCGCCGTGCTCCTGGATCACCTACCGTGCGTCCTTGGAGACGGTCGCTTCACGACCTCCTCAGGATGACGGCGTTTCTGTGCTCTCACCAATCGTCGTCATCCTGAGGAGCGCCGTCAGGCGCGTCTCGAAGGACGCGAGAGCGTTTTGCAGCGTTATTCCGCGGCGTGTTCCTTTTGCCGGCGCAGCGCCTCGATCCGCGCCGCCATGTCGGGACCGGGCCAATCCTCGACCAGCCAGGCGGGGATGGGGTCGTTCGGGCCACTGACCGGCAGCGCCTCGTCATCGTCACTGCGCCCGCCGGCGAACAGTTCCAGCGCGTGAGGCAGCTCGTAATAGATTTCGAGCATGTTGCCGTCCGGGTCGGCGAAATAGAAGCTGCGCTGGTTGACGTGGTTGGTCGCGCGCAGGATTTCGACGCCGTTGCGCACGAGATGCATGTAGGCGTCGCGCAGCGCCGGGTAGCTGTGCACCTCGAAGGCGATATGGCCGAGCCCGATCTGCCCGCGCTGCGGGCGCGGCGCGGTGGCCGGGGTGTCGTGGCCGCGAATGTCCACGGTGTGGAAATTGTCGCCCAGGGTCATGAAGACGCCGCCATGCTCGGGATCTTCCTCGGCGACGAGAAAACCGAGAATCTCGGTGTAGAAGCGCTTTGAGGCCACTTCGTCGGCGACCCGCAAATTGACGTGGCCGATGCCCTTCAATTTAATCATCCACAACCTCCCATATCGCGTTTCTGGCGGAAGGGTAGGCCCGCCGTCCCTGCCTCGCAAGCGCCACCGGGATCAGCGCAGCTTCATCGCGGCATGACGTTAGTGCGTCCTTCGAGACAGCCGCTCCGCGGCTTCCTCAGGATGAGGATCTTTCCTAACGCCATCCGCAAATCCCTCCTCATCCTGAGAGGCTGACTTGAAATCAATTCAAAGCTTCCGAATGAGCTGGATTTCTTCGTCTTTCCCGCGAAAGCGGGAACCCAGCGGCGAGCGACGAGGCAGAGGTTCGAGTTCTAGCCTCGGCTGAGGCTAAGCCATTGACCCGCCGGTACGCTCGCCCTGGGCCCCCGCTTTCGCGGGGGAGACGATAATTTGTTTGACCGGGTTGATTTCATTTCGAGTCCGAACTCAGAGCCCCGGCGCAAGCCAGGCCTCGAAGGACGCATGGGCAACGATGCAGCGTCACCCCCAAAACTCCTTCGTCGCGATGCGGGCGCCCTCGGCCATCGCGGCGAACTTGGCCCAGACCACTTGCGCGTCGACCGCAGCCTGGCCGACCCAGGTGCCGTAGCCGCAATCGCTGCCGGCGATGACGTTCTCCCGCCCAACCAGCGCCGCGTAGCGGCCGATGCGCTGGGCGATCAACTCGGGATGCTCGATGAAGTTGGTCTTCGACTCGATGACGCCGGGGATCAGCAGCTTGCCAGGCGGGAGCTTGATGCTTTCGAAAAGCTTCCATTCATGCGCGTGGCGCGGGTTGGCGGCCTCGAAGGACAGGCCGGCCGGCTTGGCGGTAAAGATCACGTCGATGATGTCGGCGAGCGGCACATCGCAATGGTGCGGGCCTTCGTAATTGCCCCAGCAGAGATGGATGCGCGCGCGCTCGGCCGGCACGTTGCGCAGCGCATGGTTCAGCGCCTCGATGTGCAGCCCCGCCGCCTTGCGGAATTCGGCGGTCGTGAGATGCGCGTTCTGGATATGGCGGCCCATCGCCAGATCGGGGCAATCGAGCTGGAGGACAAAACCCGCGTTGACGACGGCCTCGTATTCGGGGCGCATCGCCTCGGCGATCGCCTCGAGATAGGCGGCGTGGCTCGGGTAATGGCCGTTGTGGAAGAACAGCGAGATCAGCCCCGGCGAGGCGGCGGAAAGGAACCCCTCCTCCGCCCGCGCCGCCGACAGCGCCGCACGGAGGTTTCGGGCGTCGGTCTCGGCGGCGGCGGGGTCGCGCAGCGAGAT
The DNA here is from genome assembly GCA_963712835.1 of uncultured Alphaproteobacteria bacterium. Lineage (GTDB taxonomy): Bacteria > Pseudomonadota > Alphaproteobacteria > ATCC43930 > CGMCC-115725 > DATARH01. Next base: position 48,228 of record CAVQJJ010000017.1, read on the forward strand.
GGGGCCGTTGCAGCCCGGCGTCTTGCGGCGCGCGCGGCCGGGGTCGCCAAACACGCGGCGCGCCAGCTCGGGAAAATCGACGAGGTCCTGATAGGTCAGCGGTCGGCTTTCGCCGCCAAAGCCGTCGAGCCGGTCCTTGATGTAGGTCGCATAGCTCGGCTTCGACATCTCGCCGTCATTGACGATGTCGATGCCGGCTTTTGCCTGGGCCGCGACGATCTCGGCGACCGCCCGCGCGATGCGCGACGCGAGCGCCGCGCCGTCGACCGGGATGCCCTCCTCCTTGGCGAACATGATCTGCACCAGATCAGCCGGGCGCGGCAGGCTACCGGTATGCGTCGTCAGAAAGCGCTCGGTGCTGCGTTTCACGCGGCGTTCTCCCTTCGGGACCTCCCCTTTTGGGACTGAGTCTGTGCTACCGTGTCGCAAAACGGAAGGGGAAGATGGGGTATTCGCGGTATCTCCCGGCGGCGTTGCTGACGATCGCGCTTGCCGGGTGCGCATTGACCCAGAAGCCGACCGGACACGGCCCGCAATGGATCGAGCGGCCGGCGCAGGATTTGATCGACGCCAACGGCAAGCCGGACAAGGTCGTCCGCTTGCCGCCGCCGTCGCTGTCGAGCGTGCTGCTCTATCTTGGCGGCGCGGAACCCGGCTTTGCGATCTGCGAGCGCGACTACTTCGTGCGCGGCCAGACAGTGGTCGGCTACAGCGAGCACGGCACCGACCCCAAATGCAATCGCCATGGCGGCAACCTCAACTAGCGGCAATTCGGGAGCGCGCGGATGGGCTACGAAACAATCACCGTAAAGCCGCTGGCCGGCGCGCTCGGCGCCGAGATCGCCGGCGTCGACCTGAGCCGGCCGCTCTCGAACCAGCAACGCTCGGAAATCCACGACGCGTTCCTGGCGCACTGCGCGATCTACATCCGCGACCAGGAGCTGGGCGGCGCCGAGCTCCTGCGCTACGCGCGCTATTTCGCCGAGCCGGCATACTATCCGTTTGTCGAGGGAATGGCCGACTTCCCGCAAATCTTCGAGCTGCGCAAGGAGCCCGACCAAAAGGAGAATGTCGGCGGCGCCTGGCACTCCGACACGACCTATCTCGACAAGCCGCCGATCGGCACGATGCTCTATTGCCGCGAGGCGCCGGCCTATGGCGGCGACACGATGGTCGCCAACCAGTACCTCGCCTATGAGACGCTGTCGGCGGGCATGCAGCGGATGCTCGACGGGCTGACCGGGATCTACAGCGCGCGGATGAACGGCGGGCGCGGCAACCGCGCAGAAAACAAGTACATGAAGATGAAGGACACCGTCGCGCAGGCCGACGAAATCGAGGCCGAGCACCCCGTGGTCCGCACCCATCCCGAGACCGGCCGCAAAGCGCTCTATGTCTCGACCCGGCACACGATCCGCTTCAAAGGCTGGACCGAAGAGGAAAGCCGGCCGCTGGTGCAATTCCTTCAGGCGCATTGCACGCGGCCCGAGTTCACCGCGCGCATCCGCTGGACAAAGGGCACAGTGACGATCTGGGACAATCGCTGCTGCCAGCATTTCGCGATCAACGACTATCACGGCCAGCGCCGGGTGATGTGGCGGCTGCCGGTCGGCGCGGATGCGGTGGTTTAACCCTCACCCGTCTCCGGGCTTAGCCCGGAGCCACCCTCTCCCGCAAGCGGGCGAGGGAATTAATGCACCGCCGGTTCGCGGAGGTGGCAGGCGACGTGGTGGCCGGGGGCGACTTCGCGGATCGGCGGTTCTTCCTTGGCGCAGCGGTCGAAGGCGAGCGGGCAGCGAGTGCGGAAACGGCAGCCCGAGGGCGGATCGATCGGGCTCGGCACGTCGCCCTTCAAGATGATGCGCTTGCGCTCGATTTCGGGGTCGGGGAGCGGCACCGCGGATAACAGCGCCTCGGTATAGGGGTGCTGCGGCCGGGCGAAGAGCGCGGCGCGGTCGGCGAGCTCGACGATCTTGCCGAGATACATCACCGCGACGCGGTGGCTGATGTGCTCGATGACCGCGATGTCGTGCGCGATGAAGAGGTAACTGAGGCCGAAATCGCGCTGCAAATCGACGAGCAGATTGATGACCTGGGCCTGCACCGAGACGTCGAGCGCCGAGACCGGCTCGTCGCAGATGATGAGGCTCGGGCGGAGCGCGAGCGCGCGGGCGATGCCGATGCGCTGGCGCTGGCCGCCGGAGAATTCGTGCGGGTAGCGGTCGAGCGCCTCGGCGCGCAGGCCGACCTTCTCGGCCAGCTCCCGCACCTGCTTTTCCAGCTCGCGACCCGTGGCGACGCCGAAATTCCTCAGCGGTTCGGCGATGATGTCGCGCACCGTGAGGCGCGGGTTGAGCGACGAATACGGATCCTGGAAGACGACCTGCATCTGCCGACGGAACGGCCGCATCGCCCCTTTCGACAGACCGTCGATGCGTGCATCGCCGAGCCAGACTTCGCCCGCGGTCGGGTCGATCAGCTTGAGGATAGTCTTGCCGACGGTCGACTTGCCGCAGCCCGACTCGCCGACGAGGCCCAGCGTCTCGCCGGAGCCGATGTCGAAGGACACGCCATCGACCGCGCGCACCTGGCCGACGGTCTGCTGCAGCACCCCCTTCTTGACCGGGAAGTGCTTGACCAGTCGTTTGACCGAGAGCAGCGGCGTCATATTTCGCCCAGCCGGTCGGAGTGGAAGCACGCCGCGAAGTGGCCGGGTTCCTTCTCTTCGAAGAGCGGCGTGGTGTGACGGCAGATATCAGTCGCGAGGAAGCAGCGGTCGGCGAAGGCGCAGCCGGGAATCGGCTCCTTCAAGGACGGCACCGTGCCGGCGATCTCGGCGAGGCGCGGCGGCGTCTCGCCGGCCTCGAGGCCGCCGAGGCGCGGCATCGAGCCGAGCAGCCCCGTGGTGTAGGGGTGGAGCGGGCGGCGGAACAGCGCCTTGACCGGCGCCTCCTCGGCCTTCTTGCCGGCATACATGACGATGACGCGCTGCGCCATCTCGGCGACGACGCCGAGATCGTGAGTGATGAGTACGATCGCTGCATCGATCTGCGTTTTCAGCTCTCGCAGCAGATCGAGGATTTGCGCCTGGATCGTCACGTCGAGCGCGGTGGTCGGCTCGTCGGCGATCAGGAGCTTGGGGTTGCAGGCGAGCGCCATCGCGATCATCACCCGCTGCCGCATCCCGCCCGAGAGCTGATGCGGGTATTGCGCGACACGGCGCTCGGGCTCCGGGATGTGGACGAGGCGCAGCATCGCCACGGCTTTTTTCTGTGCTGCCGCGGTGTCGAGCCCCTGGTGCAGGATCAGCGTCTCGGCGATCTGCCGGCCGATCGTCAGCACCGGATTGAGCGAGGTCATCGGCTCCTGGAAGATCATCGAGATGTCGTTGCCGCGCACCTTGCGCATCTCGGCATCGCTCAGCGCCAGGAGGTCGCGGCCGGCGAAGCGGATGCTGCCCGAGACGACGCGCCCCGGCGGCGATGCGATGAGCCGCAGCACCGACAGCGCGGTGACGCTCTTGCCGCAACCCGACTCGCCGACGATGGCCAGCGTCTCGCCGGGCAGCACCGTGAGCGATACGCCATCGACCGCGCGCACGACGCCGTCGCGGGTGAAGAACCAGGTACGCAGATCGTCGATTTCCAATAGCGGCTGCGGCGTCGCGGCGGCGGCCGGTTTTGCTTCCTCGAGCGCTGCCGCCATGCCTAGAGCCGGCGCGCCAGGCGCGGATCGATGGCGTCGCGCAGCCCGTCGCCGAGGAGATTGATCGCCAGCACGGTCAGCGACAGGAAGATGCCGGGAAACAGCACGATGTAATAGGCGACGAGGAAGACCGCGCGGCCCTCGGCCATGATGTTGCCCCAACTGGGGATGGTCGGCGGCGTGCCGGCGCCGAGAAACGAAAGGATCGCCTCGGTGATCATCGCCGACGCACAGATAAAGGTGCCCTGGACGAGCAGTGTCGCCAGCGTGTTGGGCACGATATGCCGCCACAGGATGCGGATTTGCGTGGTGCCGCTGGCGATCGCTGCTTCGACAAAAGGCTGCTCGCGCAGGGTCAAGACGACGCTGCGCACCAAGCGCGTGACGCGCGGCACCTCGGCAACGGTGATCGCGAAAATGACGTTACCCATGCTGGCGCGAGTGAGCGCCATCAGCGCGATCGCGATCAAGATGCCGGGGATCGCCATCAGGCCGTCCATGACGCGCATGACCACGGCGTCGACCCAACGGTTGAAGCCGGTCACCAGGCCGATCGCGAGGCCGAGCCCGGTCGCGAGCAGCGCGACGCTGAGGCCGACCATCAGCGACACGCGCGCGCCATAGATCGTGCGGCTGTAGATGTCGCGGCCGAGCATATCGCTGCCGAACCAGTATTCGGCCGAGGGCCAGCGCAGCCGGTGCGCCGGCGACAGCGCGGTCGGGTCGACCGTGCCGAGCCAGGGCGCGAAAATCGCCATCGCCAACATCAGGGCCAGCAGCCCGCCGCCGATCACCACGGTCGGATGGCGGCGGATATACGTCCAGACCGGGCCGCGTTCTTTCGCCGGCCGCGCGGCCGCGGCGACGAGATCGAGGTTGCTCGGGACGACCGCCATCTCAGTACCGGATGCGCGGGTCAAGGAACGCGTAGCTCAGATCGACGAGCAGGTTCACGACGACATACGCGGCCGAGAAGATCAAAATGATGCCCTGGATGATCGGATAGTCCCGGCGCAGGATCGCATCGACCGTGAGCCGCCCGAGGCCGGGGATCGCGAATACGGTCTCGGTCACTACCACGCCGCCGATCAGCAGCGCGACGCCGATGCCGATGATCGTCGCGATCGGCACCGCGGCGTTCTTCAGCGCGTGGCGGAGCAGCACCCGCTCATTCGAGAGACCCTTGGCGTGCGCGGTGCGGATGTAATCCTGCGCCAGCACGTCGAGCATGCTGGCGCGGGTGATGCGGGCGATCAGCGCGGCGAACGTCATGCCGAGCGCCAGCGACGGCATCACCAGATGCGACAGGAACGGCCCGATCCCATCCTGCGGCGGGACATAACCTTGCACCGGCAGGAGGTGGGTCGCGATCGCCAGGACATAGATGAGGATGTAAGCGAGCACGAAAATCGGCACCGAAAAGCCGAAGACGGCGAAGACCATCACCACCCGATCGACCCAGGTGCCGGCCTTCCACGCCGCCACGACGCCCAGCGGGATCGCCACGACGATCGAGACGATGAGGGTCGAGATGGTGAGCGAAATGGTCGGGCCGATGCGCTGCGCGATCAGCTGAGACACCGGCAGATTGGTGAAGATGGAGATGCCGAGATCGCCGCGCATCAGGCGCCAGCACCAGTCGCCGAACTGGACGAGCAGCGGCTGATCGAGCCCGAGTTTGGCGCGGATGTGCGTGATGTCCGCGACGGTGGCGTTGTCGCCGGCGATGATCGCCGCCGGGTCGCCGGGTGACAAATGCAGGAGCGCGAACACGAAGACGGCGACCACGATCATCACCGGGATGGTCGCCAGAATGCGTCTAACGATGTAACCGAACATCGCCTCCCCGTCGCAAAACTCATGCCGCGTGTGGGTGCTTGCTTTATGGGCAGATTGGCGCATCTGGCGGGAAAAGGCGAGGCCGCTACCGCTTGACTGGGATCGCGGCGCGGCCACTGCGTCCTTCGAGGCTCCCGCGGGGCGAGCCCGATGGTCGCGCCTCAGGGTGAGGGAGGTCTTTGGATGCCATAAAGATACGTCCTCATCCCGAGAGGCTGACTTGAAATGGATTCAACGTTTCCGATGAGCTGGATTTCTTCGTCTTCCCGCGAAGGCGGGAACCCAGGGAATGCGACGGGACTGACGTTCAAATTCCACCCATCAGTGAAGCTGAGCTATTGATCCGCCGGTACGGTCGCCCTGGGCTCCCGCTTTCGCGGGGGAGACGATAATTGTTTGACTGGGTCGATTTCATTTGAGTCCGATTCTGAGGAGCGCGCAGCGCCGTCTCGAAGGACGCAGAGATGCACTTGCAGCATTCCTATCCCTTCAGCAGCGCGTCCATGACGCGCTCGCGGGAGAGGGGCAAGTCCCGCAGCCGGGCGCCTAGCGCCTGGGCGACGGCGTTGCCGATCGCCGCGACGGTCGGTCCGCCGCTCGCCTCGCCGATGCCGAGCGGCGGCAGGTCGGCGTCGGCGCCGACCAGCTCGCAAAACACCTCGGGCACCTCGCTGAAGCGCAGCACCGGATAGCTCTCCCAGTCACGCGAGCTGATCCCGGTGCTGTCGAGCCGCACGCCCTCCTTCAAGGCCCAGCTGATGCCCTGGATGACGCCGCCTTCGAGCTGGTTGAGCGCGCCGTCGGGATTGATGACCAGCCCGGCATCGGCGGCGCACCAAATTTTTGTCACCCGCACCGCCTCGTCGACCTCGACATCGGCGACCACGGCGCAATACGCGGCGCGGTTCTTGTACATCGCGAAGCCGATGCCGCGCCCCGTGCCGCTGCGGACCGGCAGGCCGGGGCGCCAAGCCGCCATCTTGGCGACATGCGCGACGACGGCCTTGGCGCGCGGGTCTTGGAGCACCCACAGCCGGTAGTCGACCGGGTCCATCCCGGCACGTTCGGCCAACTCGTCCATCGCCGACTTCGATGGCGAAGACGTTGATCGTCGCGCCGAGGCCGCGCAGCGACGAGGTGCGCACCGGCGTCTCGGCGACGAGGTGATGGATGATGCGCTTTGCCGGGAAGGCGTAGAGCGGCTCGCCGTTGCGCGTGCCGCCGCCGCCATTCGATTCGGGCGGGTCGGCCGGCGGCGGTGCCGGAGGCGGGTCGGGCAGCGCCTCGGCGGCCAGTAAATTGCCGCCGCCACCGGGCCGGCTCGAATGCCGGCCGCTCCAGATTTCAGTCGTCCAGTCGGCGGGGCGGCCCTGATCGTCGAGCAGCGCGCGCACCGTCGTCACCATCGCCGGGCTGACCGGCTCGAAGCCGAATTCCTCCTCGCGACGCCAGCGGACGCGGATCGGCACGCCCGGACGGCGCATGGCGATGACCGCGGCGTCGGCCGCCGCGTCGTCGGCGCCGTTATGGCCGTAGCAGCCCGGCCCCTGCGCGTGCTTCACCGAGATATGCGCCGGATCGAGCTTCAGCGTGCGGGCGAGCGCCGCCTTCAACGGGTACACGCCCTGGGTGTGCGACCACACCGTCAGGTGGCCGTTCCTGTAGAGCGCCAGCGCGCTCGACGGGCCGATCGAGGCGTGCGCGATATGCATGCGGGTAAAGCTCGCCTCGTAGCGCGCCTGGCCGGGCGCCGGGTTGACCGGTTCGGGGCCGAGATTGCGGTCGATCGATGGACGCTGTAGCAGCCAGCGCGCCTCTTCCTGGCCGGGGTTGATCGGCTCGAGCCCGTCCCACGACACATGACCCGGCGCGACGGTCGCCGCGTTGTCGACCACCGTTTCGTCCGAGCCGAGGATGGCGACGAAGTTGCCATCGCGGACAATGTCGATATCGCCCCTGGCGGCGCGGCGGATCGCCGCTTCGTCGATCGCGGCGATGGTGGCGCCGCGGCGCGGCTGACGCACCACGCGGGCGTGCACCATGCCGTCTACCGCCATGTCGTGCACGAAAGCCGGCGCGCCGAACACCTTGCCGGCGAGATCGACGCGCGGCGCGTTGCGGCCGATTTCGCTGCGCCGGGTTTTGGGCTGCGCGGCTGCGGTGGCGCGGCGCGAGAGATCGACGCCCGCGGCCAGCGACCAGTAATCCTGGCCCGTCAGCGCGCCCGCGCGGGTGATCGCACCGTCGGCAACCGCAAGCTCTTCGCGCGCCGCCCCGACGCGCGTCGCCGCGGCATCGAGCAACAGGCTCTTCACCTCGGCGCAGGCCAGCCGCAACGCGACGCCGCCATACTGGATCGACTGGCTGCCGGCGGTGTAGCCCTCGTTGGGGGTAAAGTCGGTGTCGCCGGTCTGCAGGTCGATGCGGTCGAGCGAGACGTCGAGCTCGTCGGCGGCGATCTGGCGCATTGCGGTGAGGACACCCTGGCCGATCTCGACCCGGCCGGTCGAGACCGTGACCTTGCCGGGCGCGGTGAACTTGACCCATTGGTCGAGCCGTGGATTGGTTTCGAGCAGCGCGGGAAGCGGCGGATGTCCGCTCATGATGCGGCCCTCATCGCCCCGGCTCTCAACATGACCGCGGCGCGTTCGACCGCCTTCAAGATGCGGATATGGCTGCCGCAGCGGCAGATATTGTCATCGAGCGCCTGGGCGATCTCGCGGCGCGAGGGTGCCGGGTTCCGGTCGAGCAGCGCCTTCGCCGAGACGAGGATGCCCGGCAGGCAATAGCCGCATTGCCCGGCCTGCTCGTCGAGGAACGCCGCCTGCAGCGGATGGGGTTTTTCGGGGGAGCCAAGCCCCTCGATGGTCAGTACCGACTTGCCGGCCACTGTGGAGAGCGCCTTGCCGCAGGATTTCTCCGGAACGCCATCGATCAGCACCATGCACGAGCCGCACTGTTCGAGGCCGCAACCGAACTTGGCGCCCTTGAGCCCGAGATGATTACGCAGCACATCGAGCAGCGGGGTGTCTGCGCTCGCGGCGACATCGACGGCACGGCCGTTAAGAGTGAAGGAGGTCATCGCGGTCTCATCGTTAAACGGCAAATCCGTCCCTGCGTCCTTCGAGGGCCGCTTCGCGGCCACCTCAGGGCGAGGATAAGCTATTGCGTGGCGTAGAGAAAAACCCTCATCGCTGCGGAGCGACCACCGGGCTTGACCAGTGGGAGCCTCGAAGGACGCACCACCGCTCATCCAACCTCCACTGCGCCGGCATCGAAGCCGAACAGCCACTGCATCGTCTCGGGCGAGCGCTCGCGGTTGGCGACCATCGCCGCGTCGCGCTCAATCTGCTCGGGGCCGTCCGGCATGTGGTAGCGGTGCTTGTTGGCGCGCGACATCTGCTGCAGGCGGGTGACGCGCGGCAGGCGAGTCTGCTCGTAGCGGCGCAGCGTCTCGGCCGGGTCACCGCCTTTGGCGAGCAATGCGGCAAGGCAGGCGCCGTCCTCGATCGCCTGCGCCGCGCCCTGCGCCATGAACGGGTACATCGGGTGGCAGGCGTCGCCGAGCAGCGTCACCCGACCGGCCGACCATTTGGGCAGCGGGTCGCGGTCGAACAGTGCCCAGATGAAACAGGTATCGGCCTCGGAGATGATGCGGCGCACCTGAGGGTGCCAGTCCTCGAAGGAGGCGAGCGCGCGCTCGAGGGTGGCGCGGTCGGTCCAGTCCTCGCGGTTCCAGGTGTCGTGCTCGGTCCAGCCGACGAAATTGAGGAGCCGGCCGCCCGAGACGAAATAATGTACGAGGTGGCCGCCCGGCCCGAGCCACGACTGGTTGCCGCGCTCGAGGCCGAGATCGGCGATGCGTTCCACCGGCACCAGCCCGCGATAGGCGACGCAACCGGCGAAGTTCGGCTCTTCGGCCCCGAACAACAGGGTGCGCACGGTCGAGTGGATGCCGTCGGCGCCGATGAGGATGTCGGCGGCGATGCGGTTGCCGTTGGCGAATTCGGCCTCGACCCCGTCGCCGCCATCGGTAAGGCCGGTGAGCAGGTGGCCGAGATGGATGCGCTCGGGCGGCAGGCCCGAAGCGATGATGCTCTGTAGATCGGCGCGGTGGGCGGTTAGGTGCGGCGCGCCGTAAAGCTCGACGCAGCGCGGGTTGAGCGGCGCCTTTTGCAGGGTACGGCCATCGTCCCAGCGCCGGACATGCGCCAATTCCGGGCGCACCGCGGCCCGGTCGAGCGCGTCGCCGAGATTGAGCCGGTAGAGAATGCGCGCGGCGTTCGGCCCCATATTGATGCCGCCGCCGACCTCGTTCAATTCGGGCGCCTGCTCGTAGACATCGACATCGAAGCCGGCGCGATGGAGCGCCAGCGCTGCGCTCAACCCGCCAAGCCCGCCGCCGATCATCGCGATCTTGTGTATTGTCATCGCGCGGAGTGAAGAAGCAGCGCTCGCCTGGTGTCAATTGGTGTCGGAGGAGACCGCCCTTGCCCCTCGATTACGAAAAGCGCGACGGGGTCGCGTATATCACGCTCAACAATCCGGCGAAGGCCAACATCCTCGACAAGAAGATGTCGGACGACATCTCCGCGGCATGGATCGATTTGTGGGAAGACCGCGACATTCGCTGCGCGATCCTCACCGGGGCGGGCGACCGGCACTTCTGCGGCGGCCACAATCTGACACCGCGCCCCGACCTCACCGCCGACGACCGCGAGTATCTGCGCACCAACCGCATCTACTGGCCGCTCGCCGGCACCGTGCACGGGCAGAAGACCGGCGTCGACGGCCGCATGGGCGACCACTACCCGCGCGTCTGGAAGCCGGTCATCGCCGCGGTCAATGGCTGGGCGGCCGGAGCCGGGCTCTACATCCTCCTGAGCTCGACCGATATCCGCATCGCCAGCGCCGAGCATGCACGCTTCAAGTTTGCTCTGCTGACCCAGGGCTGGCTCGGCAACGGCCCCGGCGCGGCGCTACTGGCGAAGCAACTGCGCTATTCCGACGCGATGAAGATATTGCTGACCGACGAGCCGTTCGACGCCGCCGAGGCGCTGCGCATCGGCCTCGTCAACGAGGTGGTGCCGCACGCCCGGCTCATGGAGCGGGCCGAAAAGATGGCGCGGCACATCTGCACCCTGCCCCCGGTCGCGGTCAGGATGATGAAGGAATATGTGGTGCGGTTCGGCGACCTGCCGACCGACCAGTCCTGGCACGTGCAGAACCTGATCAACCACCTCCTGATCCAGACGACGATGGACGGCGAGGAAGGCCGCGTCGCGTTCAACGAAAAACGCCCGCCCAACTTCACCGGCACGCTGCGCAAGCGCGGTCAGCCCTGGCCCGAGCTGTCACCGGAAGACGAGGCGCGGCTGGATGAGGCTTATCGCAGCGGGGAGTTTTGATCAGCCCCCCACTTGCGGGAAGCGGGATAAAAACCAGCGGAGCTGGACGCCCGGCCTTGCCGATCACCGCGCTGGAATATCAGCGGAGAGAGACGTGAAAGAGGTGCGCCCTCACAGCTTGTGACCCAAAAAGGGCGGCGGGTTCCCCATCCAAGGAATGTCGTTTAGCCACTTCCTGACTTCGTCGTAGTTGTCACACCAAGTCGGCAGCTTTATTTTTCCCTTCTTGCACTGCTTCGGATGGAGCGTGTAACTGGAAATAAAATAACTTCGGAACAGTGTTTTCCCCACAATTTCCTGGCGGCCAAGTCGCCTCGTGGAAAAACTACGGATCAAGATTATGGCATCCGACTCGAGAATTACTTTATATGATAAAGGCATAAGAGCGTATAATTCTAGCAAACTCACTTGAAGGAGGAAAAACTCCGCTGCACCTTGTTCCTGTGTCCCTACGGAATAAATAAAAACGATGATCACGAATGCCGCCGTTGCCGCGCAAGAGGTGAGGACCAGAGCGACATAGCCCGCATCTGGCTTAAGCACCAGAGTACCGGCAGATGCGAGAGTCGGCTGCGGAACCTTGTATTTGAACGATTTCGCAGACTCGGCAATCGCCATCGCCATGAGAGGCGCGACAACGACGGCAAGTGAGATCAGCGCCAACAATGCTGCGGGAGGTCGATGCATGCGAAGCGATCTTAAAGCGCGCAGCACTTTAAGATGCGTCGGTTAAGGATTCTGCAAAAGCACCTTCAGCCGACGGGTTGGCAGCGGCCCCCCCATTGCGAGGGAGGATCGTTCGCGCTGGCGGAAAAGCTAGAGCGCCACCGCGCCGGCCGCGGCGCAATCTTCATCCTGCTGCGAGGTGCCGCCGCCGACGCCGACCGCGCCGACAAGATTGCCGTTGCGGAACAGCGGCACCGCGCCCTGGCCCATGATCATATGTCCGCCAGACGCCAGATTGATGCCGCGCGGCGTCGGCTGGTCGGCGCGCTCGGCCATGACGCCGGAGGGGCGCGCGAACGCAGCCGAGGCGACCGCTTTGCCCTGGCTGCCGTAGACGCCGGCATAGAACGCGCCGTCCATGCGCTGGAACGCGACGAGCCGGCCGCCATCGTCGCAGACCGCGGCGCAGACCTTGATGTTGAACTCCTCGGCCTTCTTGAGGGTTGCGCGCAGCACGCGGTTGGCCTGGTTCAAAGAGATGCTCGCCATGTTCTTTCCTCCTTGGTTGGTCGCGGTTGGTGATCTGTCCTCTTAGCCCAAGGCCCCCGACGCCCGCAGCGCCGCGATCCTGTCGCCGGAGAAGCCCAGCACGTCGCGCAGGACGGCATCGGTGTCGGCGCCGAGCCCCGGCGCCTCGCCGGTCGCGCGGCCGAAGCTGGCGCGCCACGGCAGACCGGGCAGGACACCCTTCGCATGGCTGTCCCAGAAACCGCGTGCCTTGAGGTGCGGATCGTGGACGAGCTCGACCGAGCTCATCAGGGCCGCCGCCGGAATGCGGGCGCGGCGCAGCTCCGCCTCGGCTTCAGCGGCGCCGATGCGCGACGCCCAGCCGGCGAGGATTCCATTGATCCCTGCCGAACGGCCCTGACGCTGGCGCAAGGTCCACCCGTTGAGCGGCTCCAGCGCCGGGATGGCCTCGCACAGCCGGCGCCACTCCGCTTCGCTCGTGACCGCGATGCTGATCCATTCATCCCCCTTGGCATCGTCGCCGGCGCAGCGCCAAGCGCCGTGCGGGCAATAAACGTCGCTCGCATTGCCCTTGGGCTTTGGTTTGTCCCCGAGCTGTGTCGCGAGGAGCGGCGCGGCCATCGTCCACAGCATCGCCTCGATCATCGAGAAATCGACCCGCGCGACCCTGCCGTCCTGCGCGCGCCGCTTGAGCGCCGCGGCGACGATAAAGGCGAGCATCAGCCCGCACATCGGGTCGAGCCACGCAAAGCCGACGCGCGGCGCAATCCCGGGATGGCGGTTGAGCCCGGCAAACCCCGCGTAACACTGCAGCAACGTGCCGTAGGCGACCGAATGCGCCTCCGGCCCGGTGCGCCCCATGCCCGAAGCCGAGACGTAGATCAGGTTCGGGTTCAGCGCCCGCAGCGCGTCGGCGCCGAGATCGAGCCGGTCCATGACGCCGGTCGCGAAATTCTCGAACACCACGTCGCTGCGCGCCGCGAGGTCGCGGGCGATTTGCACCGCTTGCGCGTTCTTGAGGTCGAGGACGATGCCCTTCTTCGCCTGGCCCAGCACGGTGTGCAGCTCGCTCGTGCGGCCGGGATCGCCGCGGCCGGGCGCCTCGATCTTGATGACCTCCGCGCCCATCGCCGCGAGGTAGCGGGTCGCGGTCGGCCCGGCGATGACCCAGGAGAAATCGAGCACGCGAACGCTGGAGAGTGGCAGCGCCCCCCCACTGAACGGCTTCGCCTGGCCTTTCGACAGGCTCAGGCCGAAGGGCGGTCCGGGCGCTTTAATCTGCTGGCCGGCGACGGACACCTCGCGCCAGAAGCGGCGGTGCCGGAGCTGCGGCGACTCGAGCTGCTCGGCCGGCTCGCGCAGCGGGAAGCTCGGCACATGGGCTTCCTGCGCCGCATCGGCGATCCATTGCTTGGGATACTGCCGGCTCCACTGCGACAGCAGCGCGTGCAGCGCGTCCCAATTGGCGACGCGGTCGACCTTGGTCTTGAAGCGCGGGTCGTTACCCCATTCGGGTGAACCCATGACCTTGAGCCAGGCGGCCCATTGCCGGTCTTCGCGCGGCGAGATCGCGGCGTAGCCGTCGCTCGCCGGCAGGATGCAGACGGTCGCGCCGTTACCGTCGCTGACCCGCTTGCGCGACCGGGCCTTGCCCCCATTGGGCCCCTTGGCGAGCCCGGCATTGGCAAGCTCGGTCATCGCCAATGTCGCCAGCGCCTCCTCGATCGAGACGTCGATGTCGGAACCGGGCAGCGCGTGGATCGCGGCGCAGGCGGCAGCAAGCCCGGCGATGAACGCCGATTGCTCGCCGACCGGGCGGATCGGCGCCTCGGCGAGGTCATCGACCTGCCCCGTCAAGAGACGCGCGATGCCGCTCGCATACATCAGCGTGAGGTCGCTCGCCGGGTCGTCGGCGCGCGGGCCGGTCTGGCCAAACGGCGCGATCGCGACAATCGCCGCCTTCGCGTTCTTTGCGCGCAGCGCGGCGGTGTTGTAGCCGCGGCCCTCGAAGACGATCACATCGGCCGCGGCGAGCGTCTCCCCGTCGCCCTCGGCCTTGCCGAGATTGAGGTACTCGGCGAGCGGCGACGCGCGGTGGGCGTCGACGCAGGAAACCTCGGCGCCGATATCGGCGAAGATGCGCCCGGCGACCGCGGCGGCAAGCCCCGGCCCGAGCTGCGCCACGCGAAACCCGGTCAACAACGAAGTCGTCACGCATCCCTCCCATCCGCAAGCGTGACGAAGCCGAGGGGATCGGTCAATCTGCGGCGAATGCAGGCCTGCCGGGAGGATGCCGATGCTGATCTTCTATTGCGCGCCGGGTTCGAGCTCGATGGCAACGCATATCGCGCTGCACGAGACCGGCGCGGCGTTCGAACATTGCTGGCTGTCGTTCAACGCCAAGGAGCAGAAGGGCAGCGACTATCTGGCGCTCAACCCGGAGGGCAAGGTGCCGGCGCTGGTCATCGACGGCAAGCGCGTGCTGACCGAGGTCGCGGCGACGCTCTATTACCTGGCGAAGACCTATTCGGCGGCAGGGTTGTGGCCGCAGGGCGGGCTCGAAGAAGAGGCGCAAGCGCTGTCGTGGATGTCGTTCATCGCCGCGACCGTGCACCCATCGCGCCGCGCCGGCGAAGAGGCCTGGCGTGCGGTGTTCCATTTGTGCGAGGCGAAGTTGGCCGGCCGCGAATGGACGGTCGGCGGCCGCTATTCGCTGGCCGACATCCATCTCTTCCGCCTGTTCTGGCGCTTTGTCGACGCGTTGCATCCGCCCGCCTCGGACTATCCCGGCATGATGGCGCATTACGAGCGGATCATGGCGCGGCCCGCGGTCAAGGAGACGATCGAGATCGAGCGCGCGATCGGTTACGAATTCCCGCGCGGCGCGGGGACGCGGTAGCGATCGCCGAGAAGCGAAGAAAAACCCTCATCCTCAGAGGCTGACTTGAAATGGATTCAACGTTTCCAATGAGCTGGATTTCTTCGTCTTTCCCGCGAAAGCGGGAACCCAGGGGCGAGCGACGAGGCAGAGGTTCAAGTTCTCGCCTCGGCTGAGGCTAAGCCATTGACCCGCCGATACGGTGGCCCTGGGCCCCCGCTTTCGCGGGGGAGACGATAATTCTTCGACTGGGTTGATTTCATTTTGCGTCCGACTTTCAGGGTGAGGGCTGCAGGTGCCCTCCAAGAGCCATACAATCAGCTCAGCGGTCTTCCGTGACGGGCGATGAATTCGGGGAAGGCGTCCTCGGCCTTGGCGCCGCGCACCACATGGGTCGTGAAGTGGCGCTCGGCCTCGTATTGCTCTTCGAGATTCTGGCTCATCTGCTTTAGCATCAACTGCTTGATGCCCATGATCGTGGCGTGATTGTTGGCGGCGATGGTGCGCGCCAGCTCCATGGTCTTGGCACGCAACTGCTCGCGCGGCACGAGATGGTTGAGGAGACCGATGCGATACGCCTCCTCGGCCTCGACGACACGGGCCGAGAACAAGAGCTCCTTGGCGACCGGCCAGCCGACCTGGTTGGGCAGGGTCCAGGTGCTGTTGATGCGGCCATAAGCGGCGGCGAGGAAACGGAATTTCGAATCTTCGCAGCCGATGCGCATGTCGAGCGACGAGGCGAGCACCCCAGCACCGCCATAGGCGAGCCCGTTCATCATGCCGATCGTCGGTTTGGCGCTGGCGGCGATTTCATAGGGGTTGCGGGTGCGGCGGGCGTCCTGCTCGGCGTCGCTGAGTTTGCGGTCGTCCTCGCGCTGCTCGTGGATATCGCCGCCCGCGGAGAATGCCCGGCCGGCACCGGTGATGACGATGCAGCCGATATCGTCGTCAGCGTCCGCCGCCTTCACCGCGTCGCGCAGCTCCTGCGACAATCGGCGGTTCATCGCGTTGAGCTTTTCCGGCCGGTTAAGGGTCAAGACGGCGACGCCATCTTCCTTTTCCACGAGGATGTGTTCGTAGTCCATTTCGTCCCTCCAGCTATTCGTCTCGCCCGCGCAAGCGGGGGCCCAGGGCGACCGCACCGTCGCTTGCCCTGGGTTCCCGCTTTCGCGGGAATGACGGTTGTTTACGTTACCCGCATTGCCTGCCAGACCCGCGCCGGGGTCGCGGGGCCATCAAAATGAATATTTTTCCCTTGGGCGCCGAGCTGCGCCAGCGCGTCATGGATCGCGTTGTGGATCGCCGGGAAAGCGGCGATCGCGCCGGCCTCGCCGCAGCCTTTGACCCCCAAGGGATTGGTTGTGCAGCGCGTCGAATTGAAGCCGAGGCTGAACGCCGGCAGGTCGTCGGCGCGCGGCATCGCGTAGTCCATGAAAGAGGCGGCCAGCGCCTGACCTTCGGTGTCGTAGACCGCGGTTTCGAGCAGCGCCTGGCCCGAGCCCATGGCGATCGCGCCATGGGCCTGGCCCGAGGCCACCATCGGGTTGACGATGACGCCGTAATCATCAACCGCGGTGTAGCGCTCCAAGGTGACGCGGCCGGTATCGGGATCGATCTCGACCTCGACGACATGGGCGCCGTTGGGGAAGGTCATCCACTCACGCGTCCAGAAATGATAGGTGTCGAGCGGCTCGCCGGTCTCGCGTGCCTTGACCGCGACATCGAGCAACGGCACGCGCCGGTCGGTGCCGGCGACGACAAAATCACCGTCCGCGAAATTGATGTCGGCCTCGGCGGCTTCGAGCATCTCGGCGGCGATGCGCGTGCCCTTGAGGATGATCTCGTCGGCGGCGCGGAAGATCGCGGTGCCGCCCATATAGGTCGCGCGCGATGAGCCATGGCCGCCGCCATGCGCGATGAGGTCGGTGTCGCCCTGGAGCAGCTTGATGCGCTCGTTGGCCACGCCGAGTTTGTCGGCGAGGATTTGCGGGAAGGTCGTCTCGTGGCCCTGACCGATATGCTGGGTGCCGGTGATCAGCGACACCGAGCCGTCGACCTCGAAGCGGATATCGACATTCTCCGACGGGTTACCGCCGGTGCCCTTGATGTGATACGCGAAGCCGAGGCCGCGCAGGTTTCCTCGCCCTTGGCTCACCGCACGGCGCGCGGCAAAGCCGGCGATGTCGGCCGCCGCCAGGGCGCGCTCGAAGGTTTCCGGAAAGGCGCCGCTGTCGACCTGATTGCCGACCGCGTTAGTCACCGGCATGGCCCGCGTCGGCACCAGGTTCTTGCGACGCAGCTCGATGCGGTCGAAGCCGCATTGCCGCGCCGCCTCGTCGATCAGCCGCTCGATGATATTGTTGGCCTCGGCGTAGCCAGGGCCGCGCAGCACGCCGATCGGCACGGTATTGGTGAAGACGCCGAGAACGTGCAGGTCGATTGCCGTGATCGCGTAGACCGTGCCGGGTAGGAACGCGTACTGAAAAGTCTGCACGCTCGCCGAGCTGCCGGCGAGATAGGCGCCGAGATTGGCCTCGCTCTCGACCCGCAGCGCGAGAAATTTGCCCGCGACGTCGAGCGCCAATGACGCCGTGGCGCGCTGGTCGCGGCCGGCATGATCGGCGAGGAACACTTCGCTGCGCGTCGCGATCCACTTGACCGGACATCCGACCCGTTTCGCCGCCCAGAGCACCAGCGCGTGCTCGGGGTAGACGAAATTCTTGGCGCCGAACCCGCCGCCGACATCAGGGGCGACAAACCGTACCTGCGCCGCCGGAACACCGAGCGCGCGGGCGGTGAAATCGCGCGTCACATGGATGCTCTGCGCCGAGACGTAGGCGGTGTAGCGACCGGTCGCGGCGTCGTACGTGCCGACAATGCCGCGTGGCTCCATCGGGTTGGTGACGACGCGGTGGTTGTCGAGCGCGAGGCGGACGACATGTGCAGCCTTGGCGAAGGCAGCGGCGGCCGCTTCGCGGTCGCCGTGCCGCCAGTCGAGGCAGAGATTGCCCGGCGCCTTGTCGGTGACGAGCGGCGCGCCGCGAGCGCGCGCCGCAGCAGTCGTGGTCACCGCCGCGAGCGGCGCGTAGTCGACCGCGACGAGTTCGGCAGCGTCGAGCGCCTGCTCGCGCGTCGCGGCGACGATCAGCGCGATCGCCTCGCCGACATGGCGCACCTTGTCGGCGGCGAGCAGCGGCTGAGGCTCGAACAGAAACGGTTCGCCGGTGACCGTATTGGTCTCGGCGCCGGGGCGCAGCGCGGAGAGGCCGTCGGGCGCCGCATCGGCGGCGGTCAGCACGGCCAAGACGCCCGGCGCGGCACGCGCCGCGGCGGCCTCGATGCGTCCGATGCGCGCATGTGCGTGCGGCGAACGCAGCACTACGGCGTGCGCCAGGTTCTCGAACGCCATGTCATCGAGATAGCGGCCGCGTCCGGTGACGAACCGTAAATCCTCGCGGCGCTTCGGCGCATCGCCGATCTTGGAGAGCGAACCGTCCATCTGCTTGGTGCAAACCGTCCAGAACCGGGGATCGGAAACTATCGTAGGATAATCCGGCACCGCCATTCTTGCGGGAAAAGCGATGGACCGGCCGCTTCGGGTAAATTACGACCAGATCGCCCATCTTTACGACTCGCAACCGTACCGGTCGCGGGCGGTCGACCCCGAATTCCTCGCGTTTCTGCGCGAACGCGGCCCGGGCCGGCCGCCGGCAATGCTCGACATCGCGTGCGGCACCGGCAATCAGCTCATCGCCAACCGCGCTGCATCGCCGGGCGTTATCGCGGTCGGCGCCGACCGGTCGCTGGGGATGCTGCGCCAGGCCGCCGCGAAAACGCGGGCGATCGCCTGGCTGCAAGCTGATTCGGCGGCATTGCCCTTTGCCGACAACAGCTTCGATTTCGTCTTCTGCCAGTACGCCTTTCACCATTTTGGCCGCAAGGCCGCCATGCTGCGCGAGACCTATCGCGTGCTGCGGCCCAGCGGACGGTTCGTGCTGCGCAATCTGTGTCCGCAGCAGTCCGAGGACTGGCTCTATTACCGGTATTTTCCGGAGGCTTTCGTCGTCGACCTGCTCGATTTCTGGCCGCCGGACGCGATCGCCGCGGTGATGGAAGGCGCAGGCTGCGCGCCGGTCGAAATCCAACTCGAACATCTGCGGTTCGATGTCAATTTCGCGGAGTGGCTCGGGACGGTCCGCGGCCGGCGCGATGCCTGCTCGCAGCTGCAGGCGATTTCCGACGAAGCCTACGCCGCCGGCGTCCGCCGGCTGGAAGCGGCGACCGCGAGCTCAACCGCGCCGCTCGTGCGCGCCGATCACCTCTGCATGGTGACGATTCGCGGGGATAAGCCGGCGAGCAATTGATCGCACCCTAGGCCGCCGCTTCGTCCTGGGAGCGAATGGCCTTATGCTGGCGGCGCGGGCGCGGAATTGTCTGCGGGAAGGCAATGTCGATGCGTTTTCTGATGCGGCGCGGCCTCATCTATTTCCTACCGCTGGTGGCGCTAGCAGTGGCGCTGACCGCCCGGCTGGCGGCGCCCGATTTGCTCGACCGGCTGATGCTGATCTCTTTCGACCTCTACCAGCGCATCGCACCGCGCGAGCCCGGCGATATCCCGATCACCATCGTCGACATCGACGAGGACAGCCTCAACAAATACGGCCAGTGGCCATGGCCGCGCAGCATCGACGCGACGCTTGTCGACAAACTGCGCGATGCGGGCGCAGCGGTGGTCGCCTTCGACATCGTCTTCGCCGAGCCCGACCGCACCTCGCCCAAATTGCTGCTCGCGCAGCTCACAAAGCAAGGCGATGTCGACCCCGAGACGACGCGTCTGCTCGGCAACCTGGCCGACCCGGACGATGCTCTCGCCGCGGCGATGAAATCAGTGCCGACCATTGCCAGCTTCATCCTGGTTGACCAGGCCGACAACCCGCTGCCGGTGCAGAAAGCCGGCTACGCCTTTGCCGGCGACGACCCGCTGCGTTTCGTCGATACGTTCCCGGCGGTGATCAGCGATCTGCCGGTGTTGCAGAACGCCGCGCAGGGCAACGGTTTTCTCAATGAGCATGTCGATTGGGACCAGATCGTCCGCCGCGTGCCGCTGATCATGAAGCTCGGCGACAAGCCTGTGTTCTCGCTGGTCGCGGAGACCCTGCGCGTCGCCACCGGCGCCCATACCTATGTCGCGCGCGCCGCCGGCGCCAATGGCGAGAAGAGCTTCGGCGAGAATACCGGCCTCACCCAGGTGCGGATCGGCCCGCTGACCATCCCGACCGACGCGGCCGGCCGGGTCTGGGTCTATTACGCGAAACCGCGCGCCGACCGGCGCATCTCGGCGGCGAAAATCCTTTCCGGCAATTTCGATCCGGCGCAGATCAAGGATCATATCATTCTGGTCGGCACTTCGGCCGCCGGTGTCGTCAACGACCTGCAGGCGACGCCGATCGCCGCCGGCGTGCCGGGGGTCGAAATCCACGCGCAGCTGCTCGAGCAGATATTGAGCGGCGTCTATCTGACGCGGCCGGATTGGGGCAAAGGCGCGGAAATCCTGTTCGTGCTGCTGGCGGGGACGATGCTGATCCTGGTGCTGCCGCGCATCGGCGCGCTGGCGAGCGCGCTGCTCGGCGTCGCGGCGATCGTCGTCGCCATCGCCATTTCGTGGTTTGCCTTCAAGGACGCGCACCTGCTGCTCGACCCGATCTACCCGACCGTCGTGCTGGTGGTGGTCTATTTCATCTCGTCGATCCTCGGCTATCTGCGTACCGAGGTGCGCCAGCATGAGATCCGCAGCGCTTTCTCACGTTACATGTCGCCGCATTACGTCGCCGAATTGGCGCGCAACCCGGAAAAGCTGCAGCTCGGCGGCGAATACAAAAAGCTAACGGTCATGTTTTGCGACATCCGCGGCTTCACGGCGATGTCGGAAGGGCTCGATGCGCGCGAGCTGACGCATTTGATGAACAGCTTCACCTCGCCGATGAGCGAGATCATCACCGAGGCGCACGGCACGATCGACAAGTATATCGGCGACTGCATCATGGCGTTCTGGAATGCGCCGCTGGACGATGCCGAGCATGAAAAGAATGCGGTGCGGGCGGCCCAGTCGATCCGCAGCAAGCTCGTCGAACTCAACCACAAGCTCAAGGCCGAAGCGGAGGCCTCCGGGCGGCGCTATCACGAACTGCGCGTCGGCATCGGCATCAACACCGGAGAGTGCGTCGTCGGCAATTTCGGCTCGGAGCAGCGCTTCAACTATTCGCTGCTCGGCGACCCGGTTAACCTCGCCTCGCGGCTCGAGGGCCTGTGCAAGCTTTATCTCGTGGATCTGGTGATCGGCGAAGAAACCGCCAAGGCGCTCGACGACCCCCGGCTTTTGGAGCTCGACCTCGTGGCGGTGAAGGGCAAGTCACAGGCGGTCAAGGTTTTCACGCTGGCGCCCGACGGCGACGACGAAGCCGCCTACAAGACTCGGCACGAAGAGCTGCTCGCCGCCTATCGCCGGCAGGACTGGACGACGGCGCTGGCGGCGCTCGGCGAGGCGCCGCTCGCCGCGGTGCGTTATCTCGCGCCAGTCTACCAGCTTTACCAGCACCGCATCACGCATTTCCAACTCGAGTCGCCGCCGCGCGACTGGGACGGGGTTTACACCGCGGAAGAGAAGTAGCGGACCCGTTACCCGCCTCGCGCCGCCCTTCTTTGTCATTCCGGGGTGGCCTGAAAGGCCGAACCCGGACCCCATGAACGCGGCCCGCCAAGCCGGGCGAGGGCCGTGTTCATGGCTTCCCGCTTGCGCGGGAATGACAAACCAGGCGGGCCCGTTCGCGCGGCGCCGGCTCGCCGCGCGTGGTCAAAGTTCATATTCACCGCCTACTTCACGGTTTGTCGGGTGGCTTCTGAGCGGCGCGCAGGTGAGTGGAAATTTCGGGGCTATTGTTATGATTGTTGTGCCCCGCTAGCACGTGTTTTTGTTGCCCTTGCTGCGCAGACCGTTCCGCGTTCCCGTCCAAGCTCCGGTTTCGGACTTACAATCAACGAGCCTGGGAGATGGGGATTCCGTACGATGTTGTCAATATCAAAATCGTAATTTTGTGCGATTTCCGCCCGCGTCCGTCGGATGATATCGAGTGCAAGCGCCCACGGGCGCTTAACGTCCGCGGCCGCCCCCATTGATGATGCCGCCGCCGTTATAGCCGCCACCGCGCGACGTGCCGAAATTGCCGCCACCGCGCGACGTGCCGAAATTACCGCCGAAGCCGGTGCCGTATCCTCCGCCGAGGGTCGGGCCAAAGCCGCCGTACGGATCGTAGCCGCCGGGGGTGAAACTGCCGGGCGGCGGGCCGTAGGGGCTACCGCTAGCGGGCGGCGGATTGCCGGGCGGGGGATTCCCTCGGGGCACGACCGGCGCGCTGATATGCAGCAGCGCGTCCATCTGCGTGGTGATGGCGGGCGGCGACGTGCTGGTGCTCGGCGGCGTCGGCGGCCGACCGAAGGCGACAAAGGTCGTCTGCCCGGCATTGACCGTGACGGTGACGCCCTGCGCGCTGACCGCCGTCGCGCCCTCTTCGACAGAGACCCAGGAATCCCGCGATTCGGAGACGATCGTCGTGAATACCGTGCCGCGCACGCCGATCGTGCAGGACGGGGTGCTGATCTGGTAATCGGGTTTCGGCAAGATGCCGGTCGAGAAGCGCGCGACCCCCTTGGCGATCGACACCGCGACCACCGATGACGAGGGATTGGGATCGAAGACGAACCGGTCGAGCACAACCTTCGACCCCGGGCCAACCGATAATTGCGTCTGATCCTGGAACACGACGCGCGAGGCACTGGCATAGGCGGTATCGATCGTCTCGTTCTGGAAAACGTCGATGCCGGCGCGCAGCAGCTGCGGCTGACGCACCGAAGCGAGCGTGCCGGTGACGTCGTTGACGACCTGCGCCGCCGAGCCGATCTGCACGTCGGCCACAGCGGGCGGGGCCGTCAACGCCGCCGCCAGCGCGGTGGCTGCGATAAGAGAAACCTTGGGGTGCCAGCCGGTCGAGAGTGTCATTGTTCGCCTCCCTGTCGACTGTGCCTACATACGCGCCGCTCGCCCGATCGGTTCTAACGTGAGGGGATACGCGGTTGGGCGAAGGTGCTGCTGTCGAGCACAGTCTGAAATTCCTGCTCGATCTGTCGGGTGAGGCTGCGGGACTCGGCCTCGTTGGAGATGACGTGCGGGGTCAACAACATGATCAGCTCGGTGCGGCCGACGCCGTTGGTATGCGTGCCGAACAGCGAGCCGAGGCCCGGAATCTCGTTGAGCACCGGGATGCCCTGCGATTCGCGATTGTCGTTTTGTTGGATCAGTCCGCCGAGGAGAATGGTCTGCCCGGTCTTGACGCTGATCGTGCTGTTGAGGCGGCGCTGCTGGAAGGTCGGCGAATCGATCTGCGAGGTCGAGGTGGGGACCACGGTACTGACCGACTGGTTCACGTCCATCGTCACATAGCCGCCGGTGTTGACGCGCGGCGTCACCTCGAGCACCACGCCGGTCTCCTTATAGGTGACGTTGTTGACGATCGTCGAGTTACTGGTGATCGCGTTGGTCGCCGACTGGGTGATGATCGGCACCACGTCGCCGACCTGGAGGCGTGCGGTCTCATTGCTGAGAACCAGCAGCCGCGGGGTCGAGATCACCTTGGTCTGGGTGATGTCCGACAAGAGATTGAGGACCGCTTTCGGGCTGAAGTTGCCGGTGACCCAGGACAGGCTGAACCCAGGTGTTGCCTGGGCGATCGCCGCGCTGCTGGCCGTGGTGAGCAGCGAGCTGGTCTTGCCCGAGTTGATGAAATACTCGACGCCGTAATTGAGGTTGTCGTTGAGCACCACCTCGGCGACCGTCACCTCGATCAGCACCTGCAGAGGCGGCACGTCGATGCCGGCGAGCACATCGCGGATCAGCTGGTAATCCTTGGCATTCGCGGAGATCAGCAAGGCATTATGAGCCTCGTCGGCCTCGATCTTGACGCCGGTGTCCGACGACGGGTTGACCGGCGCGCCGGCCGGAACAGGCGCCGGCGCCGGGGCGGGGGGCGCGGCCGCCGCGGGCGCGGGCAGCGCGGCGGCGTCGACCGGGGTCGGCGGCAAAGGCTTGGCCGGGCCCTCGAAACCGGGCGCGGCCGGCGCGAGCCCGGTATCGGCGCCGGGCGCCGCGGCCGCCTTGAACTCGATGTTCATGTTGGTCAAGAGGCCCTGCAGCTTCTCGCCGATCTGCGTCGCCTTGGCGTATTGCAGGTTGTAGACGTAAACGCGCCGCTCGGTGAGATCCTGGACGCGGTCGAGCCGGGCGATCCAGCTGCGCGCGTCGTCGAGATACTGCGGCGAACGGGTGATTACCATCACCGCGTTGAGCCGCTTTACCGGCATGAAGCGGATCGCGTCGGCGTCGGCTTCCTTGCGCGTCGCGGCGAAGATGTTGCTCAGCTCATCGACAAGCGGCGCCGGCTCGGCGTTGCGCAGCGGCACGATGGCGATCGAGGTGCCGGCGAGCTGGTTGATGTCGAACACCTTGACGGTGTCCTCGGCGAGCTGCAGCTCGGCCGGGGTGCCCTGGATGAGCACCAGATGGCGCTTGTCGTCAGCGGCGATCGGCCGACCCGGCGGCAACACCTTTTCGAGCACGCGCTGCATATCGGTTGCACCGACAAAGCGCAACGGGAAGACCTCGGTGCGCTGGCCGGGGATCGGCGAACTCGCGACGAACGGCGCCGCCGTGTCGCTCTTGCCGCTTTTGTTGAGCGGCATGACGCGAATGATGCCATCCGACTGCACCATCGTCGCGCCGCGGCTGTTGAGCACCGCCTCCAGCGTCGACAGCACCTCGCTCTTCGAGATCGGCCGGCTGACGTTGAACGTCACCGGCCCGGTGACCTCGGGATCGATCACGTAATTGAGCTTCAAGGTCTCGCCGAGCACCGCGTTGATCACGTCGCGGATATCGGCGCCGGCGAAATTGAGGGTAACGTCAGCGGGGTCGTTGCCGTCGCCGGCCGGCCTCACGCCGGGAGACGAAGATCCCGAGGGCGCGCTGTCGCCGTGCACGACGATCGGCTGCATCGAGCCGGCCAGCCAATTCGCGGGCATCGTCGCGACGGCGCGGCCGGCCGAGGGCACCGACGGCAACAGCGTGGCATTGGTGCTCAAATCCGCGAGCGGCGATGCGGCGCCGGGCGAAGTCTGCGTGCTTAACCCTGGTAGGTTATTGCACGCAGCGACCGCGACGACCATCAATAGAACAGGCCATCGCCATCTTCGCCCGATCGCTCGCACGCGCCGCTCGTGGCGAGGCGACGGCCAAAGCCGGCGCACGCCGAAAAAACTACGCTGCGACGTGGAAATCCCCCGGGGGTTAGGTGGACTTGATATGCGTCTCCCCGGTAGGATCATCCACCCTTGCTGGGGGAGTCAACGGGCGCTGGACGGGAAAACCATGAGACGAGCCGGGACGGTCTTCGTCGCGCTCTGGTTTATCGGTATGGCGGCCGCCTGGGGCGCCGAGCCGCCACCGCTGTCGCCGAGCCAGCTCGCCGGCAACACGCTGAGCGCGGTCGCCTTCGTGCCGCGTCCAGCGGAATTGCCCGGGGCCAACGGGCCCAATGGCGGCGAGCTCGAGCGGATCATGCTGCAGGCCTATCTCGGCGCCGACGGACGGGCGCTGGTGCGCGCCTGGGATCCGAGCCGTGACGCCTATACCGCACCGGCCGAGCGGCGCTGGAGCCTCACCGGCGCGACCTTCTGCGTCGATGTGCCGCTCGCCGGGCCCCGGCCGATCTGCGCCGACATTCATATCTGGGGGCCGCGCATTGCCGGGGTCGGGGTCAAGCCCTATGCCATGCTCGACGGCGACCTGCAGCCGGGCAACATCATCGGAGGCAGACGGTGATGCACCGGTTGCTCGGCGCGCTTCTGTTGCTGCTCATAGCGGCGCCAGCCTGGGCGCAATCGCCGGCGCCGCCGCCAGCACCAGCACAACCGCAGGCTCCCGCCGCGTCACCCGTGGCGCCGCCGCCGATCGGCGTCCATCTCGGGGTGGCGACTTGCGCCGGCAGCAATTGCCACGGCGCCAGCGAGCGACCGCGCGGGTCGTACGTGCCCGGCAACGAGTACCTGATCTGGTCGAAGCAGGATAAGCACCGCAACGCCTATAACGTGCTGCTCGACGACCGGGCGGTCAAAATGGCGCGCGCGCTGGGCCTGCCCGACGCGGCGCACCAGAAAATCTGCCTCGACTGCCACGCCGATAACGTGCCGCAGAACCTGCGCGGCACGCAGTTCCAATTGTCCGACGGCGTCGATTGCGAGGCCTGCCACGGCGGCGCGTCCGGCTGGCTCGGCATCCACATCTCGGGCGCGACGCACGCGCAAAACGTCGCCGCCGGCCTCTACCCGACCGAGCAGCCGATCGCCCGCGCCGAGAAATGCCTCAGCTGCCACTACGGTGACGAGACGCGCTTTGCCAGCCATCAGCTTTACGGCGCCGGCCACCCGCGGCTCACCTTCGAGCTCGACACCTATACCGCGATCGAGCCGGCGCATTTCGTCGTCGACCAGGGCTATATCGAGCGCAAGGGCCGCATCACCGACGTCCAGGTCTGGGCGGTCGGCCAGGCGATCGCGCTGGCGAAGCGCATGGACGCGGTGCTCGACCCGGCGCACGCGCCGAAGGGGTTCTGGCCGGAGTTCGCGTTTTTCGACTGCCAGTCCTGCCACCACGAATATGGCGGCTACGCGCGGGCGACGACCACCGGACTCGGCCCCGGGACGGTCAAGTTCAACGACGCCAACGAGGTCATGCTGAAGGTCATCGCCGAGCGCGTCGCGCCGCAGGCCGCGGGCGAGCTGCACGACCATATGATGGCGCTGCACAAGGCGACGCTCGACGACTGGGCCGCCGTGCAGCACGAGGCGACGGCGGTGAAGGCGGCGACGCAAAGCCTCGTCGGCCAGCTGTCGCATCACGACTTCACCGGCGACGACATGCGCGCGATGGCCAATGCGCTGATCGGCATAGCCGGCAGCGACGAGGTGTTCTCGCATGACGAGCAGATCACCATGGCCTTGGAGGCGCTCGCCACCGGCCTCAAGGCCTCGGGCGATATCGGCGACAAGCAGTCGGCAGCAGTCGATAATGCGATGAAGACGGTCTACGCCGCCTTCCCCAACGACCAGAGCGTGCGCCAGGACGCCTTTCTGAAGGCGCTCAAGGAAGTGCAACAGGCGATGCGCAAATGACCGGCGTTTGGTGGCGGGCTCTCACCTGCGCGGCGCTGCTGGCAACGGCGATGCCGGCCCTGGCGCAAACGCAGACCATGAGCAGCGACGCGAAACATCTCGGCGTGCAGAGCTGCGCCGGCAACAATTGCCATGGCGCGGTCGAGCGGCTGCCCAACTCGCACGTGCCGCAAAACGAGTACCTGATCTGGTCGCAAAAGGATAAGCACGCCCAGGCCTACGCGGTGCTGTCGAACGACCGCTCGAAGCGTATCGCCAAGAACCTCGGCCTTGCCGACGCCACGACAGCGCCGCTCTGCCTCGAGTGCCATGCCGACAATGTGCCGCCGGAGCGGCGCGGGCCCCAGTTCCAATTGTCGGATGGGGTCGGCTGCGAGGCCTGCCACGGCGCGGCCCAATCATGGCTTGGGGTGCATCTGAGCGGCTACGACCACAAGGCCAACATCGCCGCCGGGATGTACCCGACCGACCAGCCGACGGCGCGCGCGGTGAAATGCATGAGCTGCCATGTCGGCGACAAGCAGCGCTTCGCGGCGCATACGCTGATGGGCGCCGGACACCCGCCGACACCGTTCGAGCTCGACACCTACACCGCGATCGAGCCGGCGCATTTCGTCGTCGACGACAGCTATGTCGCGCGCAAGGGCCGGCCGAACGACATGGCGATCTGGGCGGTCGGCCAAGCGGTCGCGGTCAAGCTGCGCATGGATCTGATCCTCGACCCGGCGCACGCGCCAAACGGGCTCAACCTCGAACTGTCGCTGTTCGACTGCCAGTCCTGTCATCACTCGATGAAGGAGCTGCAGTGGCGCGCCCGCACTTCGACCGGGCTGCCGCCGGGGCACATCAAATTCTTCGACGCCAACGCGGTGATGCTGGCGATCGCCGCGGGGCATATAAACGGCGACGCCGGCAAGACGCTGATGCAGCACATGATCGCGCTGCAGGCGGCGCTCGGGAAAAACTGGGACACGGTCAAGAGCGAGGCGAGCGCGATCCGAACCATCGCGGATCAGCTGACCCCACAACTGGGTGCGCATGACTGGACGCGCGCCGATGCGATTTCGCTGGCGCATACCGTCGTCGTCAGCGCGCTCGACGGCAACGATCTCGACTATAGCGGGGCGCAGCAACAGGTGATGGCGCTGGAGTTGGTCGTCGCGGCGATGAAGGCGCTGGGCTTCGCCGACGGCCAACAACTCGCCGGGCTCAATGAGGCGATGGCGCCGCTCTATGCCGCCGTCGCCGACGACCAGAAATACGACCCCGACGCCTATGTCGCGGCGCTCAAGGCGTTCAACGACAAGGTGCCGCAGTAGGACCCAAACCCGGCGTTCTTTTGCCGTTGCAGGCGAGAGACGCTGCCCGTAACGTCACCCGACCGAAGCTTCGGCGTGCCGGAGCCCCCGCGATGCAATTGCTCGATTTCTTGATGGCGCGCGGCCGCCTCGATGCGGTGCACCGCGACCGCGTGCTGGCGTTGCGCCGCGAGCGCGGCGAGAGCGAAAGCGTCATTATCACCCGGCTCGGCATGATCGATGAGCGCGACATGGCCGAGTGCCTGGCCGCGTTTCTCGAAATCCCGCTGGCCGGCCCCGCGGACTATCCGAGCACGTGCCGCGGCCCGGCGGGGCTGACGGCGGAATTCATCGCCCGCGCGCAGGCGCTGCCGCTGAAGGAGACCGATGACGGGCTCGTGCTGGCGATGGCCGACCCGACCGACGACTACACGCTGAAAGCGG
The DNA here is from genome assembly GCA_963712835.1 of uncultured Alphaproteobacteria bacterium. GTDB lineage: Bacteria > Pseudomonadota > Alphaproteobacteria > ATCC43930 > CGMCC-115725 > DATARH01. The sequence continues at coordinate 77,270 of CAVQJJ010000017.1, forward strand.
TGCGGCTCGCGGCCGGTGGGCCGGTGCTGCCTTGGGCGGCGGTGCCGAGCGAGCTGAAGGCGGCGGTGGCCCGGCTTTACGGCGACGGCCCTGCGGCGAACGGTGCGCCGACCGCGGGGATCGCGGCGCGCGAGGATGTCCGCCGGCTCGCCGACCTCGCCAGCGAGGAGCCGGCGATCCGCTACGTCAACACGCTGATCGCCGAAGCGGCGGGCCACCGCGCCTCGGACATCCATATCGAGGCAAGCGCCGACCGGGTCGTGCAGCGCATGCGCGTCGACGGGCTGCTGCGCGACATCGCGCCACCGCCGGCGGCTCTGCACGACAATATCGTCAGCCGGCTCAAGGTGATGGCCGGGCTCAACATCGCCGAGAAGCGGCTGCCGCAAGACGGGCGGTTCCGCATCGTCATCGAGGGGCGTGAGATCGACCTGCGCATCTCGATCGTCCCGACCTTGCACGGCGAAAGCGTGGTGATGCGCCTGCTCGACCGCGCCCGCGCACCGCTGGACCTCGCCGAGCTCGGCTACAACCCGGATTTGCGCGCACGGCTCGAGACCCTGCTGGCGCTGCCGAGCGGCATGCTGCTGGCGACCGGCCCGACCGGCAGCGGCAAGAGCACCACGCTCTACGGCGCGCTGCAGCTGCTCAACACGCGCGAGCGAAAGATCCTCACCATCGAGGACCCGGTCGAGTACCAGATCCCCGGCATCAACCAGATCCCGGTACGGCCGGCGATCGGCCTCACCTTCGCCAATCTGCTGCGCTCGCTGCTGCGGCAAGACCCGGATATCATGCTGGTCGGCGAGATTCGCGACCTGGAAACCGCGCGGATCGCGGCGCAGGCAAGCCTCACCGGGCATTTGCTGCTGTCGACCGTGCACACCAACGACGCGGTCGGCACGATCACCCGGCTTATCGACATGGGGCTCGAGGATTACCTCGTCGCCGCCGTGCTAAAGGGCGTCATCGCCCAGCGGCTGGTGCGCTGCCTTTGTCCTGAATGCCGCGCGCGCGACGGCGAATACTGGCGCGCGGTCGGTTGCGATGCCTGCGGCGGCACCGGTTATCGCGGGCGCACGGCAATCGCCGAGCTTCTGGCTTTCGACGAAACCTTCGCGCGGCTGGTGGTGGCCCGCGCCGGTGTCGAGGAGCTGCGCGACGCGGCGCTCGCCGGCGGCATGGTCGAGCTGAAGAGCGACGGCTTCGCCAAGGCCAGGGCCGGCATCACTTCGGCGGAGGAGGTGATGCGCGTCACCGGAGGCGGCTGAGGTGCCGGTTTTCCAATATCGGGCGCTGCGGCCATCGGGCGGCGAGATCGCCGGCGAGCTGACCGCCGACAGCGAGCGCGACGCCGCGCAGCGGCTGCAGGCGATCGGCAATTTCCCGATCGAGATCACGCTGCCCGAGCCTGGCACGCGACGGGCACGGCGGGGCGCACCGATTTGGAGCGGCGTCTCGGCGCGCGACCGCGTCCTTTTCACCCGCCAGCTAGCGACCCTGCTTAGCGCCGGAGTGACGCTCGACCGCGGGCTGGCACTGGTAGCCGCCGCGCCGGGCGCAAAGCGCCGCGCCGGGCTTGCGGCGGATTTGCTGGCGGCGATCAATCGCGGCGAGAGCCTCAGCGCCGCCTGCCGCGCCCATTCTGCGCTGCCGGCGCACTATGCGATGATGGTCGCAGCCGGCGAAGCCAAGGGCGACATCGCCGGCGCGCTCGGTCGGCTGGCGGATGTCATGGAGCGCGGCCGCGAAACAAGCCGCGCGCTCCTCGGCGCGCTGATCTATCCGGCGAGCGTGCTGGTGGTGGCGTGTCTCTCGGTGTCGTTCCTCTTGAGCTTCGTGGTGCCGCAATTCGCGGCGCTGCTCGACAGCTTCCACCGCGAGCCGCCGCTGACGATGCAGGTGCTGCTGACGCTATCCGCGTGGTTTCAGGTCGGCGCGCTGCCGGCGGCGCTGATCCTTCTGGTGCTGGCGTTTTACGTGATCTGGCGGCGGCGCGATGCCGAGTTCCGCACGGCGCTCGACCGCCGGCTGCTGGCGTTGCCAGGGCTCGGCCGGATGCTGGCGCGCAGCGAGGCGGAACGGCTCGCGTTTCTGCTGGGCAACCTCGTCGCCGCCGGGGTGGCCGTGCCGGACGCGCTGGCGGCGACCGGCGCGGCGATGAGCAACGCCGCCTATCGCGGCGGCCTTGCGGCGGCGCAACGCGCCGTCGAGCGCGGCGACCGGCTGAGCGCGGCGCTCGCCGCGGGGGCGCTGCTCCCTGAATTAGCGCTCGAACTGGTGCGGGTCGGCGAGGAGACCGGCGATCTCGCGCCGATGCTGTTGAAGGCGGGCGACATCCTGCGCCGCGACATCGAGGCGAGAACGACCGAGCTGATCGGCCTTGTGACGCCGATCAGCATCGTATTGCTCGGCCTGCTGATCGGCGCCGTCGCCTATGCGCTGCTCGGCACGGTGATGGAAGTCTATGACTTCGCGACGTGAGCAAGGCTTCACCCTGATTGAGCTGGTGGTCGTTCTGGCGATTATCGGGCTGGCGCTGGCGATCGCGGTGCCGCTGCTGACGCGGTCTGTCGGCGGCGCGGCGCTCAACGCGGCGGCGAGCGAAATCCGCGCCGCCGCGAACGAGGCGCACAGCACCGCCATCGCCGAGGACCGCACGGTGGTGTTCCGCGGCGATCCGGGCGGTGGTTATTGGGTCGACCGCAATCATTTCACTCTGCCGCTGATGAACGGGGCGCCACCGCTTCGGGTCGCGACGCTGGGCGGCGCGCAGATTGCGTTCTTCCCCTCGGGCGGGTCGTCGGGCGGCCGCATCGTCGTCAGCAGCGGCGACGGCGAGCGCCGGATCGCCGTCGACGTGCTAACCGGACGCGCCGATGCGATGCGCTAGAAGCGAGGGCGGCTTCACCCTCATCGAAGTGCTGGTCGCGCTGGCGATCACTGGGCTGGCGCTGGGTGCGGTCGCCGGCGTGTTCGGCGTGGGGCTGACGGCGCACGAGACGACCTCGGCGGCCGAGACGGCGCTTGCCGTCGCCGAGCAGCAGCTGACGCTCGCCGCCGCGACGCCGCGGCCCGGCGCGGCGAATGGGATCTTCGCCAAGCGCTTCGCGTGGCAGACCACGGTAGCGCCCTACACCGACCCGGCGGCCAAAGCTCCCGACGCACCGACGGTGGTGCCGCCGCTCTACCGCATCGCGGTCAACGTCGCCTGGCAGGACGGCCGCCACACGCGCGAAGTGTCGCTATCGACGCTGCGCCTCGGGACAGCATCGCCATGAATCGGCGCGACGCTGGTTTCACGCTGATCGAGCTGCTCGTCGCGCTGGCGTTGAGCGCGTTGGTGAGCCTGGTGCTGCTGCGCGGGATAGAACTCGCCGCGGCCGGGCTCGACCGGCACACGCGCGTCACCGAACGTCTCGACGCCCGGCAGAGCCTCGACGACTTGCTGCGGCGGACCCTTGGCGCCGCGGCGGCGATCCCGCGTGGCGCCGGCGGCGAGTTCATCGGCAGGCCGAACGCGGTCGAGTTTCTCGCCGTCGCCGAGGATGGCGGGCCGGGGCTCTACCGCGTCGCTCTTGGTGTCGACCGGGGCAAGCTCATTCTGCGCCGCGTGCTCGCCGCCGCCGAAGGCGATCCTCGCGCCGCCGCCAGCACCGTCGCCAGCGACCTGCGCGATTTCCGCCTTGCCTATTTCGGCGCCGACGCGGCCAGCGCCACGCCTTCCTGGCACGACAGCTGGCAGCAGCTTGCGATGCTGCCGCTGCTGATGCGGGTGATCGTCGATACGAACGGCGATCCACCGCGCCCACCGCTGATCGTGAAGCTGTGGAATGCCGGGTAAGACAAGACATACCGAGCGAGGCTCGGTCGCGATCCTCGCGCTGTGGGGCATCGCCCTGATCGCCATGCTGATCGCCCCGGTCGCCTTTGCGACGCGCGGCGAGGTGCGGATCGCGCGCAACGCGCTGGCCGAGAGCCGGGCGCGGCTCGCCGCGGAGGCCGGCACCCAGCTCGGCCTGCAGCGGCTGCTGCGCCGATACGGTTCCGGCGCGGCGTTCGACGGCACGCCCGAAGCCTGGGGCTTGGGCTCGACCCGCGTCGCCATCGCGGTCGCCGACGAGGCCGGCAAGATCGATCTCAACGTCGCGCCGCTCGAGCTGCTGGGCGGCCTGTTCGCGGCGGTCGGCGAGCCACGCGAAGCAGCCGAGCTGATCGCATGCAACGTGCTCGACCGGCGCGGCGACACCGGCACGGGGTGCCCGCAACCCGATGTGGCGCACGCCCCGCGACGTTTCGCGGTAGTCGAGGAACTGGCCGAGGTGCCGGGCGTCGGCGACCGGCTTTATGACCGGATCGCGCCCTATGTCACGGTGGCGACCGGCGCTTCGGCGATCGACCCGCGCGTCGCGTCGCGCCCGGTGTTGCTGGCAATCCCTGGAGCGACGGAAGGGCTGGTCGACGCATTTCTCGGCAGCCGCAAAATGTGGAGCGACCTGGATGCGGGCGATGCCGGCATGCTGGCCGCGGCCGGGGCGTATGTCATGGTCTCGCCGCGCCGTGACTTCACCATCTCTTCCGTCGCGGCGACTGCCGACGGCGCGCGCTACCGCGCCGAATTGCAGGTCCGCCTGACCGGCAGCGCGACGCAACCCTACCAGGTTATCGCCTGGCGCACCCCGCCCATCGACCGCGGCGTGGCGGCCCCGACAAAGCTTGCGCGGGTGCCGTGAAATCCGTCGTCATTGCGAGCGCAGCGAAGCCATCTCCACCCACAAAGGGCCAACGGCAGGAGATTGCCGCGTCGCGCTGCGCGCTCCTCGCAATGACGGCAAAAAGCTTCTAAGGTCGCCGGGTCGCCGATGACGATTGTCGCCAACCGCCCGCTTAAAGGCGCCCGCCCGCGCGCTTGGGGACGGCGCGCGCTGGGTTGGTGGCTCGGTGAGCTGCGCGGCTGCCGCGACGATCTGCGCCGCGCGCTGGCGACGCGTGGCAAGCGCAGCATCACCATCGAAGCCGGCGAGCGTTACTGGCTGCTGCGTCAAGGCCAACGGCCGGTCGGCCAAATCGATACCCAGTCGAGCGAAGCCGAGCAATTGCGGCGCCTTATGCCGGCGTCGCGCACCGTCACCGTCGAAATTCCGGCCGAGCGCGCGCTCGCCAAGACCATCGCTCTGCCGCCCGGCGCGGCCGATCGGCTCGACCGCGTTCTCGGTTTCGAGATCGCGCGGCATTTCCCGTTTCCGGCGGAGCGCGTCTATTTCCGCTATCGCATCGGCGGCCGGGACGAGGGCGGCGGCGCGATGACGGTGGAGATCGTCGCGGTGCCGCGCGAGATTGTCGACGCCGTCCGCGACACGCTGGCCAAGGCTGGGTTGCGGCCGGCGGCGATCGCGGTGCAGGGGGCGGACGGCAAGCCATTGCTCCTGCCGGCGGAGGCGCTCGGCGCGGCGCGGCGCGGGGCGGCATCGTCGACGCGGATGCTCGGCTTCGCGGCGGGGCTGGCCGTTTTGGCGGCGCTGGTTTCGTGGCCGCTTGCACAGCACGCCGAGCTTGGCGCGATGGATCGCGAGATCGCCGCGGCGAAGCCGCGCGCCGAAGCCGCGCTCAAGGCCCGCACGGCCGAGCAAAGCGCCGGCGAGCGCAGCGCCTCGATCCTCGCGCTGCGCGCCGGGCGGCCGCCGCTGGTGGCCGCGCTCGACGCGCTGAGCCGCGACCTGCCCGACGGCGCCTGGTTGCTGTCGCTGTCGATCAGCGGCCGCGACGTGGTGATGGACGGGCTCGCGCCGTCCGCCGCTGCCGTCGCGCTCACGCTTGAAAAGGGTCATGCCGTGACCGGCATCGTGTTTCGCTCGCCGATCACGCGGGAGACGTCGGGCCTCGAGCATTTCCAGCTCGGCGCGACATTGAGTGTCTCGGGTGGCGAGACGAAGCCATGACCCTCGCCGACCGCCCCGCCCTCAGCCGCGCCACGGCGCTGGCAATCCTCGCCGTCCTCGTTGTGCTGTTCTGCGGCGGGCCGCTCGCGGCGTATTGCGGCCTTGTCGCCGACGGCAGCGATGGGCTCGCGACCGAAGCGGAGCTGCTGCAGCGCTACCGTGCGCTCGCCGACGCCAAGGTGGCGTCGTCCTCTTCGGCGCCCGAAGCGGCGCTGCTTTACCCCGACATGCCGGAATCGCAGGCTTCGGCGCTGCTGCAGGAAACGCTCAAGACCGCCGCGGCGGCAGCGCATGCCCAGGTCCTGGGGCTGCAGATGCTGCGCAGCGAGGCGGCGAACGGGGCAACGCGCATCGGCGTCCGGGTGCGGGCCAGCGGCGACATGGCGAGCCTGCGCGGCCTGCTCTATGCGATCGAAAGCGCGCGGCCGGTGCTTTATACCGACAATCTCTCGATCCAGTCGCACCCGGCGACATCGGATGCCGCGCCAAGCCCGCTCGACTTCCAGTTCGACGTTTCCGGCTTCAAGACGGAGCCGAAATCGTGATCCGGCTGGCTCTGCCGGCGTTGCGGTTCAACCACGCGCTCGGCGCCGCGACGATTTTCTTCGCGGCGCTGGCCGTCTGGCCATGGCTGTTTCTGCCGGTGCCGGCAACCCGCCCGCTTGCCGCGCCATCAGCGAGCGCACCCGCACCGGCCCTCGCGTCGCTGCCGCCGCTCGCGAGCTTTGCGGCGATCGTCGAGCGCCCGCTGTTTTCGCCATCGCGGCGGGCGCCACCGGGCGCCATGGCTGCACTCGGCGCCTCGATCGAAAGCCGCTACCGGCTGATCGGCATCGTCGCGACCGGGCCGAAAAAAACGGCCTTTGTCGCCGAGGGCGCGCGCCGGCTCGAAATCGCCGCGGGCGACACGCTCGACGGCTGGACGGTGAGCGAGATCGGCCAGGACCGCGTGCGGCTGACCTCGCCGGCCGGCGAGGCGGCGCTGAAGCTGGCGCCGGCGGCGGCGGAGCCTCAAAAAAGACCGTAAGCGCCAACCTCTGCCCCTCACCCGTCCATCGCTTCGCGATGGCCCCCGCTCCCCGCAAGCGGGGCGAGGAATCAATGAGAATTGGCCAGCGCCTCGGCCTTGGCGACGAGGCGGTGCAGCGCGAGACGCTGGTTGGTCGATAACGGGTGGTCGTTTTCGCCGAGCGACAGCGCGCCATCAGGCGACACATCGAGCTCGCCCTTGGCGATCAGGTCGCGCATTTCGAGCAGCAGCCGCTCGAACCCGGCGCCGCCCAGATCCCAGTTGCGCACCGGCCCGCTGTCGAGATGGATGAAGTGCGAGTTGGGATACCAGCCGACCCCACCGCGCTGCATCTCCCGCGCCGTCTCCATCGCCACGTCGAGCCGCGCCGGAAGGTAGATGTCGAGCGCCCTGCCGTAGATGTGCTGCGAATTGTCGGCGACGCCGAAGGTGGTGCGGGCCAGCATCTCGTTGGTCTCGCGCGTCCGGTAGGCGGAGAGCACCGTTGCCTCCTTCGCGTCGACCGCCGCCATTACGTCGGCGAGGAAATCGAGCACCGCGACGTCGTAGGCGATCGTCTCGCCCGAGTGGAAATCGCGCAGGAAGGACGACAAATCCTCCATCGCCGCTTGGATCGGCCCAGCCGCGTCGCGGTAGGGCCCATTGAACCGCTCGCCGGTATGCGCATTGACGAGCTTGAGGCGGCGCGATTCGGGTGGCGGGGTCGGCGCGGCGCGCGCCGCGACCGGCGCGGCCAGGGCCATCGACAGAAGAGACAGAAAAGCCCGCCGATCCATGCGAGCTAAACTAGCGCAGCCATACGGTGTCCGGGAAGACTCGGAAAAGCTTAAAAGCGTCCTTCGAGACGCGCTCTTCGAGCGCTCCTCAGGATGAGGAGGCTATGAGAACGCGGTCCACAAACCATCCTCATCCTGAGAGTCGGACTCGAAATGAAATCAACCAAGTCAAACAATTATCGTCTCCCCCGCGAAAGCGGGGATCCAGGGCGAACGTACCGGCGGGTCGCTCGCCCCTTGGTTCCCGCTTGCGCGGGGGAGACGAAGAAATAAATCCAGCCATTGGAAGCTTTGAATTCATTTCAAGTCAGCCTCTGAGGTGCCTTGCGCGGCAAGGCCTCGAAGGATGCGCGGCGCCTCTGCAGCTAATGCGCCGGTACGAAATCTTGTTGTTGTACCTTGTCGGTGACGGTGAAGGGTTTGCCGTCGCGACCGAGATAGAGCTGCTGCATTTCGGGCAGCGTGAAGGGACGCGCGCCGATGCGGCCAAAAACGGCGATCTGGTGCCCGGTTTCGTCGACCGCGCGGTCGCGCTCGAGGCCGTGCGACAGCGACAGCGCCGGGAACTCGGTCGGATACCAGGCGATCAGCTCGGGTTTCGGGGTCGGCGAGAAGCCGTAGAAATTCGGCTGAGAGGCGGGTGAATCGAGCTGGATCACCTTCAGCCCGTTCACGCCGTCGGCGACATAGGCTAAGTCCGACGCGTTGGTGGCGCCGATCACCACGTCGCGCGCGTCGTTGAGCTTGCCGTCGGCGGTATACATCTGCGCGACCCTCGGGTGCTCCGGCTTCTCGACGTCGATGATCGCCAGCCCGTCGCGCCCGTCGGCGACATAGGCATAGGTGCGCGCGACAAACACGCGGTGCGCGTCGTTGAGCGGGACATGCGCCGTCGGCACGATCGCTGGCCTATCCGGATTGGTGATGTCGACGATGTCGAGCCCGGCTCCGTCGGCGACGAACAGATAACGGAACTGCACCACCGCCGAGCGGGGGTCGCGGATCGGGATCACCGACACAAGCCGCGGATGCAGCGGATCGTCCATGTCGAGCTCGACGATGCCGGCATCGGCCAGCACATAGAATCGCGTGCCGGCGATCGCGATATTGCGCGCGCCCTTCAATATGCCGTTCTCGTTCCAGGTCAGCGCGCGGCTGAAGAAATTGTTGCGCGGCTCCTGGTCCTGCAGCGTGTTGACGTTGACGACGATCAGCCCCTCCACCGCGTCGGTGACGTAGGCGTAGTTGTAGATCGGGTGCATCACCTGTTCTTCGTTGGCGCCGCGCATCAGCGACGCGTAGTTCTGGCTGAAATCGAGCGGCTGGTTCAGCCCGGCATTTTTGAGCGGGCTGATTGGCTGGTTGGTCGGCAGCACGACGCAGGTCGCATCAGCCGAGGCGATATGCGTGTCCTGGCCGAGCGGCGAGAATGGCGCGGTGATGATGCGTTCCGAGAAGCCTTTGTCGGCGATGGCGGCGACGTCGTAGGCGCGCATCCCCTTGCTGCCCTCGGCGACGAAAAGGTATTCGCCGCGCAGCTGGATGCAGTTGGCGTCGTTTGACGAATGGCCGTGCGCCTCTTCGAGCTTGCGGCCGTTGGCGAGGTGCTTCGCGTAGTAATCGGGGTAGGCGTATTTGTGCAGGTAGCTGCCGATCACCGCCTGCGGCTCGTCCCATTCGGTGACGCGCACCGCCTCGATGTCGCTCTGCTCGCCGACATAGGCGTCATAGCCGACGAAATTGACGAAGTCGGTGCCGAGCAGCAGGAGTTGGGCCATGATCGCGTTGTTGTCGTTGTCTTGCGAGATGTGGCAGTCGGTGCAGGTCTTGGTCTCGGTGCGCCGCTCGGTGTGCGGGTAGTGCGGCGAGAAGGCCTGGCTCGAGAACCCGGCCGCCGAGACCGGCGGCTGCTGCACGTAGATATGTTCTCGGTTGATGTTGGTCGACGACAGCACCAACGCCGAGCGCGAGGCGACCGGCGCGATGATGTTGTTCTTCACCGTGCTGTGGCGGCCCAATTGGAACATGTCCTCGCGCGCGACCTCGGGATTGTAGGTCGCGAAATTGCGGGTCGTCTCGCCCTCGTAATGGTGCCGCGAGGTGTGCTGATTGGCCTCGATCGGCAGATGGCACCCGGCGCAGCTCGTCGTCCATGACAAGTGGCAGGTGTAGCAGGCCATCTCGTCATTCGAGTGGGCGAGATCGCTTTGCGGCACACCGGGGCCCCATTTCATTGACGTGCCCTTCGACATCAGTTTGGCGCGCGCGGCGATCGGGTCGTATTTCGGGTTGCCCGGGGTCACCGTGTCCTTGACGAGCGTCACCTCCCATTCGAGGCCAGGATAGACCGCCGAGCGCTGATAAAGCTTGTCACCGCGCCACTCGAATTGCGCGCGACCGTCAGCGGTGCGCAGCGTCGAAAGGTCGGTGCCGCCGGGCGGCGCGGCCGGTCCGTGCGTCCTGAGGTCGGGATAGCGGGTCGCGGTGCCGTGGCAGTCGGCGCAGGTGATCTCGATCGCCGCCTGCGCTTCGCCGTTGATGTGCCCGCTGCCGTGATTGTCCTGGGTGAAGTGGCAATCGACGCATTGCATGCCGAAATCGACATGGATCGAGTCGAGGTGCACCGCCTTCTTGAACTTCTGCGGGTCGTTGGCCGGGATGATATTGTTCATATCGTCGAGCAGATTGCCCTTGCGGTCGCGCTTGTAGATCGCCCGGAAATTCCAGCCGTGGCCGTGGTAGTCGGCGAATTGCGTGTCCTTCAGCTGCGGGTTGAGCTCGTTGACGTCGGCCGAGAAATTCGGGTCGCCCCATTTGCCGCGGACGGCTGCCCCCTCGGGGTTGCGCTCCAGCACCGCGCGCATCTCCCCGTCGGTCGGGTAGCGCTGCTTTTTCGGCCACATCTGCGGCGCGGCCGTCTCGTAGTCCCACATCGTGTAACCGAGCATGCTGTTGAGGAACAGGTTCGGCTGGTGCATGTGGCAGATCATGCACTGGCTGGTGGGGATCGCCGTCGTCATCTTATGGATGATGGGATGCCCGGTCTGGTCACGCGGGATGGTCGGGTCGCTGCCAAAACCCATGCCGCGATTGCCGAACGCGGCATAGGGCCCGCCCTCCTGCGGGTCGCGGTCATTGGCGTAGACGACATGGCAGCCGGCGCAGCCCGAATTGCGGTAATCGCCCGGATTGTCGTTGGTGCCGAGGAACCACATGTCGGGATCGTTGAGCCGGGTCTTGGTGATGTTGAGGATCGGGATCGAGACCCGCAGCCCCGTAGCGGGGCCGCGTTTCGATTGCCGAAGGTCGGGCTTGCCCGGCTCGTCGAGCTCGTCGATGTCGCCGGTCGAGTTCGGGTTGCCGATCTCGGGGAATTGGGTGTTGTTGATTTTCCCGCCGCGCTCGAAAACGCGGAATACGTCGGCCGGCGGCACGGTCTCCCAGGATGGCAGCGGCACCAGCCGCGGCTCGATGCCGTGCAGGCGCGCCATTTGCGGGCTGGGCACTTGCGGGTCGACAAGCGAGGCCGGCTCGCCGTCATGGGTATACGCCTCGCCGACGATGGGGTGCTTGAACGGCAGGACACCGTTGTTGTAGGCCCCCGCCTCCCAGAACATCGCGGTGGTCGACATCAGGCTGCGCTCGGTCTGCGAAATCTCCTTCAGGTGACAGGCGCCGCAAGCCTCGCGCACGACGCGGTAGTCGCTCGGGTTCATGAAGCGGATGAACTCGGGCGATTCCTGGTTGAGCAGCGTGTAGGTGCGCGGCGGCTTGACGCTGGAGGGGTAATTCCAGGCGTCCGGAAAGCGCGGATGGACGTGCGCGGCATCGAGCACGCGACGGTATTCCGGGCTGCCGGGCGGCGTGCCCGGCGACAGGAAGGCGGCGGCGTTGCCGCCATGACAATCGGCACAGCCGAGGATGACGCCGGCGCTGGTGTGCATCGACAGCGAGTTCGGTCGTTGTATGGCAGCTCCTGCAGCCGGCGCTGTTGAGCTGCGCCTCGGCCTGCGTCTCCTTTTGCGGCGCGGGCGGCGAATCGGCATGCGCCGAGCCGGCGAGAGCGCCGAAGACCAGTCCCATGAGAATGAGCGCTCGCCGCATCGGATCAGTAGGTGAAAATGACATTGGCCATGACGGAATAGAGCAAGCCGCCGGTATTGAAGAGCGCTGCGCCGCCATTGGTGTTGAACAGCGCCTTGGTGCCATCGCCGGGGACGAGGATGCCTCCCGATAGACGGAGCACGACGTTCTGGGTGAACAGCGGCCGGTAGGTCAGCGCCGTCGACAAGTCCCAACCGATGTCGTTCGGAATGTCGGCTTGGTGGCGCAGGAATTCGAGCGAGGAGGTGTTGTAGAAGTCGAGATGGTTGAAGTTGGTCGCCAAGCGCAATTCGGGCAGCAAATCGAAATCGCCACCAACGCCGGCGAGAATGACGCCGGGATTGTCGAAATTCGACTGGCCCTGACCCTTTGAGGAGCGCAGATCGGCGAGGACGCCGTTCTCGGTGTTGAGCGCCACCCCGCCGCCGCCGATCAAGGGGATCGATTGGCGGATCCAGAAGCTGGTGTCGGCGCCGGCGAATTGCGGGTTTTCGAACGGCGAGTCGAAGCCGCCAAGGTGGCCGCCCTGCGGGTTGTCGGCGCCGCTGGCGATGAGCCCCGACACCCGGAAACGCATCCAGTCGAAATCGATCGACGGCTCGGCGGCGGCGAAGAACCCGCTGATCGTCCCGCCGTTATTGCCCGGCGCGCCGAACTGGTTGTGCGACTGGTGGCCGAGCTCCCAATAGCTCGACACTGTGAGGTTGACGCGGCCGAAATGCCCGTCGCCGTTATAGCCGAGATAATTGACGCCGTAGTTGTAGCCGCGGTCGTCGCCGATCTGCGCCGGGCGGACGAGGAAGCCGTTCTTGTCGTAGTAGAACTCGTCGCCCTCGCGGTTCCAGTTGTAGAGATCGATGACCTGCGAGGTAAAGCCGGGCACCGGCGTGTCCTGGCGGAACAGGTTGGCGACGAAGATGCCGTCGCGGCGCACCGCCTGGCCGAGATCGTTGAGCCCGCTATTGGTGTCCTTCTCGAGCCGCTGGAAATAGGCGAAATTATATTGCCAGCGATTGGCGTCGCGGTCGCCGAAGAGGCGCACGCCGAGCTGATTGTCCTGGAACAGGAAGCCGCGGAAATCGGCGTTGAACGGCTGGATGCCGACGCGGATCGAAGTCGAAGTCGTAATACTCCGACACGTTGCGGATGTGGTAGTCGATGAACCCTTCCTGCAGCCCGACGAACTGGTCGGATCGCGTCTGGCCTTTCTCGGGGTTGACGTTAAGCACGCCGACCTCGCCCGCCGTCGTGTAGTTGTAGTTGAAGGCCGGGGTGATGCGCAGCTCGAAATCGGGCGGCTTGAACGCGGTGTCGCCCTTGATCAGCGCGAATTCGAGGATGTCGGTTTCAAGGATCTGGGTTCGACCGTACCGGCCGAACGTGTTGTTCTCGGCCGGCCGCGCGGTGTATTGCGCGCCGATGCCGGTGGGGTCGCGGGCCGGCTGGTAGATCGTGTCGGCGATCGCCCCGACATTGACGAACCAGTCGTCGCCGAAGACCGGCTTGTCGGCCTTCAATGTATTGGTGTTGTAGGGATCGAGCGGGTTCTCGCCGCGGCCCAGCGCGTCGAGGATACGCCAGCGATCCTGCACCGGCATGTTGCCGCCCTCTTCGAAGGGCTGCGGCGGCGGCAGCGCCTCGGGGTTGACCACCGGCTCGACGCCGGGAACCGGCGGCGGCGGCGGCCGGCCAGGCGCGCGGCGATTGTCGGTGCCGGGTGCCTCGGCGCCGATCATCTTGTCGATCCCGACGCGGTAGGACGCCCAGTAGTCCGCCTCGGCGCGGGCATGCGAGGCCATCGCGGTCAGCGTGTCGTCGGAAAGCAGACGGTTGAGGGTGTGTTCGAGCTGCATCCGTAGTGCCGGGGTGGTCAGCGCCTTTTCAAAGGCCGCGGCGTCGCTGGTGGTCGCCTGGTAGAGCTGCTCGGCCATGCGGCGATCGCGGCGCAATTCGTTGATCCCAGCACCGGTATCGGGCGGCGTCGCCGCGACGGCGGTTCCGGTCACCAGTAGAACCCAGGCAAGCGCACTCCAACCTGCCGTTGCGCCAAGGTGCAAGCGGCGCCGTCGAGAGGATATGCGCCGGAGCGCGCTCAGCACGGGTTCTGCACGGTGGAATTGAGGAACGGGGCAGCGGGACAGTTGACATAGCGGAGGTTTACACCGCCCGGCGCAAGCAAGTCGGAGCGGATGTTCGTCGGCGCGTTGGAGATCGGCGTCCCGGCTTGCGGGTCGACAAAATTTTGCAGGCCGGCGAAGGAGATAAGGCTGTCTTGTTGGATGCCGTCGCCGGAAACGCCGATCCCGCCGACCAGCGTGTTGCCGCGGTAGAGCGGCGCGCCGCCGGAGAAGATCTGCATGCCGTCGGCGAGCGGCGTCTTGCCGCCCGAGGCAGTCGGCGGCAGGCCTTTGCCGTTGGACGTGCCGCAACCCGCTGCCGGCGTCGCAACGCCGGTCAGCGCGTTGACGAAATCCTGCTTGATGAGGTCGAGCTGAATGCCGGTCGAAAAGACGCTCCAGAGATTGATCGGCAGGCTGAGCGAGCCGGGCGGGTTCCCATCGATGCCGTCCGGGTAGAACGGGCGGGCGATATCGCCAATCGACACTTCCGACCAGGCGAGGCCATCGGCGAAAGCATTGCTGTCGCCGGTCAGGGCCCGCGAGTCGGTAATGTACTGCGCGAAGGTGCCGGAGGTATTGCTGGCCGGCGCGGTGATCGCGCTGACCTTCGCCGCCGCGTCGGTGCGCGAGAAGAACACCGCGGTACGCGCCTTTTGCCGCGACACGTCGGCGCCGAAGACCGGCGCGTCGGGAGTGCGCGCTTGCGCCACGATGTTGCCGTCGAGATCGACGATCGTCACCGTGACCTGGGCAAAGCTGTTGGTCGGAATGCGGATCGCGGCGCGCGCCGAGTAGGCGACATTGAGCGCGCTGGTCATCAGTGCCTGCGCCTCGGCGGCGGTGATCGCCTGGCCTACCGGCACGAGACCGTTGGTCGGCGCGTAGAGCACATGGCCGGCGCCGTCGGTGAAGACATAGGAGGTATTGGTCGTGCCGGGATAGAGCATCGGTCCCAGCGCGCCGTCGGGGGCAACACCGGAGGCGCCGTCGGCGCTGCCGTAGGTGAGGCCGGCGATCGCGGTATGGCCAGGGGCCGGCCCGGCGAAGAAGCCGGCCAGTGGCAACGGCGTGAAGGTGCCGGTGGCCGATACCGGCGCGGCGAAATTGGCGCTCGTCGCGTCGGTGTACTGCAAGGTCAGGCCGTTGACCGCGATGTTTTCGGCATCGAGCGCCGGCGGCGCCTGATAGCCGGTCGAGCCGGCAAGCGCGATGACCTCGTCATCGAACGACCCAGCCGACCCAACGGAGGTCAGCGCGTTCAGATTGTCGGAATAGGTGGTCTCCGTCATCACGCCGATGCCGCCGGCGAGGATGCCGTTTTTGTAGACCGGAAGGCCGCCGGCATCGGCCGAGAAGCCGAGCGGCGAGCGATGCGGCCCCGCGTTGGTCGCGCCCGCGACGCCGGACGCCGCGGTGTTGAAGTCGGAGCAGGGCAGTTGGCTGAACTGCACGCCAAACAGCGGCCCGCCCGGGGCGTCGGTCACGGTCGGCGCGAAATGCTGCTGGATGATGTAGTTGGCGGTGCGGGTACTGAAGGCGTTGCCGTTCGACGACAGATAGGCGCCGGTCAGCGCCTTGGCGATCGCCGCCAGCGGCGTCGGCACCGAGACGTTCTCGAGGCCGGTATTGTTGCCGAGGCCCGAGGTGATGGTCGCCATGCCCGGCGCGCCCGGCATCTGGGTCAGCGACAATACGTTGCCGACGCGGTCGACGACCGCGATCGTCGCCGGCTTGCCGCGCGCGGTCGCCTCGTTCACTGCCTGCAGCATGATGGTGTTGACGTCGGCTTCAGTGAGGTTCGGGCTGGTGCCGCCGACCGGGGCAGCGGGATTCGTCGGCGCGGTTGTCGACACGCCGGACGTCGAGACACCTGAGCCGCTGCCTCCCCCGCAGCCGCCCGGCGCCATGCACCAGACCGACAGCACCGCCATCGCCGCGCGAAACGCCGGATGGGTGAAAAGACGGGGGGGACGTCCGCTCATTGCATCGTCTCCGCAGCGGAGCTGCGCATCAGTCCGAATGCGCTGTGATGGAAGACATGGCAGGTGATGCAGGTCGATTGCGCGCGCAGCGACGCGTTCTCGGCGCCGTGGCATTGGGTGCAATTGTCGAGGCCGGGCACCATCAGCCGTTCCGTGCCGTTGGAAACCGCCGCGGCGACAGTGTGGCAGCTCTCGCAGGTCATGCCGCGATGGGAGGCGTGATCGAACACCGCATTGGGCAGGAAGCGGGTCAGCATCATTACCGGCGCGACGACGTGCGGCGGGTTGGCCTTGGGCGGCAGCGCCTGTCCCAGGAGCTTGTCGACATCCCAGGCGCCGTTGTCGCCGGTACTGTAGTGGCAATAGGCGCAGCCGCGCTTCTCGTCGAAGACGACGCGCAGTGCCGCCGCTGTCTTTGCGGTGACCCAGCCCTCGGTGTCGCCCGCCGGTGGAGTCGGGGCGGGGGCTGCGGCCGGCGGCGCGCCGCCGGCGGCGCGCCGCTCGACGGATGGCGCTGCTTGCGCCGGAGATGCGGTTGCGCCGGCCTGCAACGCAAGCCCGGCGTAGTAATTCCACACTGCGGCGATGACCCCGGTGTCGTCGCCATGCGGCACCCGCGCGCCTTGCCAGGGCAGCGCCACCTTGTCGAAAGTCAGCTCATGGCAGCGCTGGCATTGGATCTTGTAGGTGATTGGCAGAAAGCCCTGCCCGCTCGGCTCGGGGACGTGGCAGTCGGCGCAGCCCTTGACCCGCCGGTCGCCGAGCGCCGGGTAGTTCATCGTGTCCATGTGCGCCTTGTGCTCGAATTTGAGCCCCGGCCGGTCGATGGCCGGCGGCGAGCCGCCGAGCGCGACGCGCACCGTCTTGCCTTGCGCGGCATCGGCGGTGAGCGTCGCGCTGAATTGCGGATGGCCCTTGGGGAAACCGCCGACATCTTTCATGCCGGTGGCCGGCGCGGCCTCGTTGAGGTTGCGGTGGCAGTCGAGGCAGAAGCGCGCCTCGCGAATGACGCTGCCCTGGATGCCGCGATGCTCAGTATGGCAGTCGACGCAGCGCAGCGACGACAGCCGCTCGCCGACCGAGGCGAGAACGGCGCCATGCGGCGTGTGGGCGCCGACATTGGCGTGACAGGCGAGACAGGCGCTGTCGGCGACGGTCGTGAACGCGCCTTGATGGCAGGTCGCGCAGTCGACGGCGAAGAAGCGATGCGCGTTGGAGAACGAGCCGGCGTTCCACGACAACCCGACCACCGCGGGCACGGCGGCGCGCGGCGCATCCTTGTGCCAGGGGTGCAGCAGGCCGCTGCTGAAGACCACGATCGGCACCGCCAGGCAGACAACGGCGATGACGAGAAACCCCGTCCAGGCATAGACGCGCTTGTTAGCTCCTGTGCTCGCGAGCCCAATGCGCGCGCCCGCGAGCCCTTCGGGCGCGTCCGCAGCCACCGGCATCAGCTCGATCTGGATCGCGCCGTCGCAGCCCGCCGGGGGTTCGAGGATCTCGATCCGATAGGGCCCGAGCCGAAGCTCGTCGCCCGGCTTGAGCGGCGCGGTGTCAACCGCGTCGCCATTGAACTCGAGCGGCGTGTTGTCGAGCCGGTCGACGGTCAGCACGCCCTCATGGACGGTCAGCGCCGCCGCGCGCAGCCCGACATGGATGTCGTTGAGCGGCACCTCGTTGTCGGTGCCACGGCCGATGCGGACGCGTTCGCCGCTGGCGCGCTGCGACCGGCGCATTATCGCGGTGCCGCGTCGGCTGAGAAAGGCGACGTCAACCTCCATACGCTCCGTCGCAATCGAGATGCTGCAGGGAAGGCGGAGACGCCCGTCCGGTTGCCCGGCGCGGGCGCGATCAGAAGTAGAAGACCGAAACGATGTGCGCGATCAGCGCGGCAAGAAGAGCGAAGGTTAGCGGAATGTGCAGGTAAAGCCAGATGTCCATCAGCGCCTTGAGACGAATATCGCGGCGCAGCCGGGCGACTACCGCGGCCTTTTCGTCGAGCTTGACGCGCAAGGGCCGCCAGGTTTCCTCGATCGCACCGGGCCCGACCTCGGGCAGCGCGTGCAGCCGGGCGATCGCCCGGGCGGTGCCGCAATCGGGGTAGCGGCCCGAGACCTGCCGCCACATCGACCCGCCGATCGGGGTGTGATCGAGCGAATCGCGGATGATCGTCGCCATCGCGTCGTCCATCGGCATGACCCGGCGGCGCAGCTCGGAATCGATCGCGGTAACCTGCGCCTGCATCTGCGCCAGGGTCATGTTTTGGCGGTTGTCGGTCATCTGCCGGGGATAGCGGGCATAGGCGACGACGCCGTAGACCCCGCTCGCGATCACGATGCACATCAGCGCATAGGCCAGCGTGTGCACGTTCCAGCCGAAGTGGAAGCCGGTGTGCAGGGTCGCGATCGCCAGGAGCGCGAGGCCGAGATAGACATGCGCCGAGAGGCGGCGGGCCAGCCGGCTCGGGTCCTCGACCTGGCGCATCTCGTCGGCGGCCGCGTGCGGCCGGACATATTTGCCCTCGGGATCGTAGGTACGCTTGCGATAGCCAAACCAGGTCAGCCACAGGATCAAGAGCGCCCCGACGGTGCCGAGGGTGTATCCCGCCCAGCCGCCACCGTAGCGCGAGCCGTAAGGCGGCACCGCGACATAGAGCACGATCGCCACGGCGACTGCCGCCAGGGCGATCTTCAGGTAGCGGAAATTGTCGTAGGCGAGGAACGAGACATGGCGGCGGAGCCGGTGTGCGCGTGCGGAAGAGGAGGCGGCGTCGCTGAGGCTCATCGCGCCGCCCGCATGACTTCGATGAACTCCGCCGGGTTGACCCGGATCGCCGCGCCGGTCGGGCAGGCGCGTACGCAGGCGGGGCCGGCGAGCCCCTTGCACATGTCGCATTTGACCGCATGGGCCGAGCCCTTGCGGTGCTTCATGCCGTATTCCGACTTGTCTTCGCCGGGGCCTGGACCGGCGCCGAAAAAGAGCCAGTTCAGCAGGCTCGGCTTCTCTTCCGGCATTGCCGCCATCTGGATGACGCCGTAGGGACAGTTGTTCTTGCAGTTGCCGCAGCCAATGCACTGGTCGTTGATGAACACCTCGCCATTGGCGGCGCGATGGATCGCGTCGGGCGGGCAGTCCGTCATGCAGTGCGGATCTTCGCAGTGCCGGCACGAGGTCGGCACATGCACCATCGCGAAAGTCGGACCGGCCTCGCGGTTGAGCCGGCTGATCCCGTGATGGGTCTCGGCGCAGGCCTTCTCGCAATTGTCGCAGCGCACGCAGAGCGATTCGTCGATGAGGAGCACGTCGGTGCCCTCACCCATTCCCTGGCGCACGAGGAAGGTGATGAGGTCGCCCGCCTCGGCGTTGCGCTGCATGATGTCGCGGTCGTGGACCCGCCGCTCGTGTTCGTCCTCGACCCGCTTGCGCAGCTCCGGGTCGCGGTCGAGCAGCTGGCGGAACACCGCGCTGTCGATCTCGATCGCCTCGGTGGCGCTCGCCGCGGTCACGGTCGCGGCGCGCGGCTGATGGGTCAAGAGCGCCATCTCGCCGACATAGTTGCCGGCGGCGACGTAGTTGAGCACCACGTCCTTGCCGCCGACCCGCTTGGAAACGGTCACCGAGCCCTTGCGCAGCAGATAGACCGCATCGTCGTCGTCGCCCTCCTTGATCAGGACCTCGTCGCGTTCCTTCGAGACGATCTTCGCCGTCGCCACCAGCTCGCTCAGCAGCTCGTCCTCGACATGCGGCATGAGGAAGGTCTTGATCTGGCGGATCACCGCAGCGTCCTCGATCGCCTTTTTGACCGCCGGTTCCGAGCGTTCGAGCTTGAGGATCGTGTTGCGCTCGACCTCGAAGAGCAGCGCCGGCTGCGTCGCGACCACCGTCGCGGTGCGCTTGCGGCCCGAGATCAGCCCCATCTCGCCAAAGAACTGGCCCCGGCCGAGCCGCACCATCTCGTCGGGCTTTTCGGGGTTGATCCGAATGCCGACCTCGCCGTCCAGCACGGTCCACAGCGAGTTGGTCGCATCGCCCCGCTCGAACACCACCTCGCCCGGCGTCAGGTAATGCAGCCCGGCATGGATCAGGAATTCGCGGATTTGCACCGGCTGCAGCGTGCTGAACATCGGCGCGCGCGCCTTGATGTGCTCGATCAGCTCGGCGCCGGTGAGCGCGGTCTTACCGGGATCGAGGGTGCGGACGATGTCGGCGGTCAGCTTCTTCTGGATCAGCGGCTCGTCGGCCGGCGCGACCGGGTTGCCGAGTATGCACTCGACAACCTCGAAACCCTGGTTGAGGCAGTTCTTGATGAGCGGATAGCCGCCCAGCGCGCCGATGATGTAAAGGCCGGAAATCTGCGTCAACTCGTAGGTCTCACTGACCGGCGGCAGGCCGCTCACCTTGATATTGCAGCGTTCGAGAAAGCGGCTCGGCGGCTGCGCGCCGATACGGGCGATGACGCGGTCGCAGGCGACGTTGACAACCGCACCGTCGGCGCCGCGCAGCACAAGCTGGCCGGGCTCGACCGAGTCGGACTTGACGTTCTTCACATGGTGGATCGAGCCGGGGTCGTCAGGCTCCTTTTCGATCGCGGCGGTGATAAGCGCTCGATTGGCCGGCTTGGCGCGGGGAAACTCGTCGCCAGTGTTGATGAGGTAGACCTCGTTCTTCTGCGCAAGCCCCAGCGCGTTCTCGATGCCCGCGTCGCCCACCCCGATCACCGCGATCCGCTCGCCCTCATAGGCGTCCGGATCGTCGAGCTGGTACTGCACCATCGGGTGATCGCCGTTCAAACAATCGGCGCCGGGGATCGTCAGCTGGTTGAGGTTGCCCTGCACACCGATCGCGAGGATCACGTATTCCGCGGTCACCGTCTCGCCGCCGACAAGCGCGAGCTGGAAACTGCCCTGCTCGCCGGTAATCGCGTTGACCTCGGTGCGGAAACGGATATTGGCCTTGGTCTGGCTCGCGGTCGCGGTCCAGCTGTCGATCAGCTCCTCGCGCGATTCCTCATGGAAATCGATCTCGAGGCCTTCTTGCGCCGGCAGCTCGACCGGCGTCGCCATGACGAGCTTTCGCTTCTGGTACTTGAAGATCGTGTCGTTGATATGGTCGGTGCGCTCCAAGAGGACATGCGAGACGCCCTTCAAGGCGGCATGGGCGGCAGCACTGAGCCCTGCCGGCCCCGAGCCGACGATGGCGATTTTGAATTCACTGCTCAACCGGGTCGCCCCTCTCCAGGCAAACAAAATCTACCAAGCGGCTAGCCTCAGGGGTAGGACAAAACGAGGTTTATCCCCAGCTTCCCGCATCGCCTTGCCGGTCCCGGAAGAAGCGCGCAGGCTGTCCGCCGACAGCATTCAAGCAGACCCAAGGGAGCAACGCCAGATGCCCGAAAGCCGCAACAAGCTTGCCCTTTACGCAAGCGTCGCCAATGAGTTGACGCATTACGACATCAGCGTCGCCGAGGCGACTTTGGCGCGGCGCGGCGCGGTGCGTCTGCCCGCGAACGTACAGTATGTTTGGCCGCACGCCTCGCAACCCTTTCTTTACGCCGCCACCAGCGACAGCGCCTCGGGAATGGGGCCGGGAGGGACGAATCACCATGTCAGCGCGGTTCGCGTGGCGCGCGATTCGGGGGCGCTGTCGCTGCATGGGGCGCCGATCCCGCTGCCGACCCGTCCCATCCACATGGCGACCGACATCCCGAGCGAACACGTACTGGTCGCGTTCAACAATCCGAGCGCGATCCATATCTACCGCATCAATGCCGACGGCACGGCCGGCGCCGAGGTGGCGCAGCCAAACCCGATCGATGCCGGCATCTTTGCCCATCAGGTGCGGGCGACGCCGGATAACAAGCAGGTGATCCTCGTCACCCGCGGGCACGACCCGGCCGGCCCCAAGGCCGAGGAGCCGGGCGCGCTGATGTTGTGGGACTTCAAGGACGGCGTGCTGTCGAACCAGCAGAAGGTGGCGCCGAATGGCGGCTACGGGTTCGGGCCGCGCCACCTCGATTTCCATCCGACAAAACCGTGGGTCTACGTGTCGCTCGAGCGCGAGAACCGGCTCGACTTGTTCACGCTGGAAGGCGGCCGGCTGTCGGAGCGCGCGGCGTTCCGCAAGAACAATTTGTCGCAGCTCGGCGTGCCCGGCGCGCGCCAGGCGGTCGGCACGGTGCATGTCCACCCGAACGGGCGCTTCGTTTATGTCGCGAATCGCGCCTCGACCGCGGTCGACGAGGGCGGAAGGAAGGTCTTCGCCGGCGGCGAGAACACGCTCGCCGCCTATGCGATCGATCCCGCGACGGGCGAGCCCAGCATCATCCAGCACATCGATACGCGCGGCATCCATTGCCGCACCTTTCACATCGATCCCAGCGGCAAACTGCTGGTCGCGGCGCATATCCAGGGCATCGCGCTCAGGGACGGCAGCAAAGCGCCGTGCTGCCTGTCGCTGTTCCGCATCGGCGACGACGGCAAGCTCGACTTTGTCCGCAAATACGATGTCGATGTCAGCGGCGGGCGGACGCAGTGGTGGATGGGGATGGTGGGGTACTAGACGCGGCGTCACCGGTCCCGGATCGACAGGACGGATTTGTTCGCCTCGGACACGCAAACGACTTTGTAGCCGCGCGCCGTATCCGGCAGGGCAAAGCCGATCGTCAGCGTCCAGACCCCGAGGTGGTCGTCGTAGAGAAATTCCTCGAGCCTGATGTTTTGCGGCGCGTCGTGAGCGAACTGGTCGCCGACATGCTGCTTGGCGATAGTGACGGCGGCCTGCAAATCCATCGATTGTTCCTAGCTGAAAAGGCGCCGCGGCGGTCTCAGGCAAGGTGCTGGGCGTCGTTCCACAGCTTGATGATCGGCTCGTCGAGACTGTGCTCGTAGCCGAGCGCGCTGAGGGTCGTCGTGCCGAGCACGAAATGCCGCCCGCCGGCCGCGCCGAGGCCGAGCCAGCACGCCGCCAATGCGCGCAGGATATGGCCGCTCGAGAAGCACAGCACATCGCCATCGACCGCACGCAGCGTCGCGATCGCGCGCGCGGCGCGCGCGGTGACTTGATCCACCAACTCGCCGCCGGGACAACCGTGCTTGAACAAATCCCAATCGGGCAGGGTCTTGTGAATGTCGTGCGTCTTGACCCCCTCGTAGTCACCGTAATTCCACTCGACGAGATCCGGCATGATTTCCGCCGCGACGCCGAACCCGGCGAGTTCGCAGGTGCGGCGGGCGCGCTGCAGCGGGCTGGTGAAGACCTTGGCGAAAGACTGGCCGGCGAGACGCGGCGCCAGCTTTTTCGCCAGCTCCTCGCCGTGCGGCGTGAGCGGCAGGTCGGTGAGGCCGGTATGCTGGCCGGAAAGGCTCCATTCGGTCTCACCGTGACGCGCGAGATAGATGGTCGGATGCGGCATGATCTCGTCCTCCGCGGAAAGCTCGCTGTACTATAATCGTGCAACCGCAAGATGACGCCCGCTAAAGCAGCGGCGCCGGGAGGAGATCGATGGCCAAGAACATTGTCTTCTGCGCCGACGGGACGTGGAACGGGCCGGGCGAGAGCGACACCGACGATCCCACCGCGCCATGGACCAATGTCTACAAGCTGTTCCTCAATCTGGCTGGCGAAGACGATCTCGGCAGCAAGCAGCTCGGCAAGGAACAAGAGCGAAGCTATAGCGGACCGGGGGGCGAGCAGGTCGCCAAATACCTGGACGGGGTCGGCAATTCGACGAACGAACTCGACAGACTGATCGGCGGCGGATTTGGCGCCGGACTGATCACCCGAGTGGTGCGCGGCTACACCTTCGTCTCCCGCAACTATGTGGCGGGCGACAAGATCTACCTGATTGGCTTTAGCCGCGGCGCCTATACGGCGCGTGCGCTCGCGGGACTGATCTCCGCCAGGGGGCTGTTGACTGCCGCCGCGGTCGATTTTACCGACACCGGAGCGGCCTACCGCATCGGCGCCGCCGTGTGGCTGCAATGGCGCCGCGCCGTGCGGCAGGCGAAAGGTCAACCTCTCGACATGTTCGAGGCGGCGATGCTCGATTTGCCGGGCTTCCTTTTCCGGCCGCCGCCGCTCAACACACTGACGCCAGCGCCGATCGAGGCCGTCGCGGTGTGGGACACGGTCGGCGCGCTCGGCATTCCTGTTTTCACCGGCCAGCATGTCGATGTCGACTTCTTCCAGTTCGCCGACACCGCGCTGAGCGACAACATCAATCACGCGCGGCACGCGATCGCGATCGACGAGGAGCGCGAGGATTTCACCCCGACCCTCTGGGACCCGGACCCGGCGCGAATCGTCCAGGCGCTGTTTCCCGGCGCGCATGCCGATGTCGGCGGCGGCTATCCCGTAGAGAATAACGAGAGCGGACTGTCGGATGGCGCCCTCGTCTGGATGATCGACGAGCTGACGAAGCTTGGCGTGCTCTTCAACGCGACGCCGAAGGCGGTACCCAAGCCCGATCCGGCCGGCGCGGCACACCAGCCGTGGATTTCCGGGGTGTTCAGCCTGCTGCCCAAGCACGCGCGCACATTGCCGGACGGCCTGGGATTGTCCCGCTCGGTGATCGCGCGGATGAATGCCGGCCTGGTCTATCCCGATCCCCGCGTGCCGAAGATCGATTATCGGCCGAGCAATATCGCCGCCTACCTCAACGGGCTGCAGCCCGCCGCCGGCATCGTTCCGGTCTGAACCGAAGGAAGCGCATCGATGAGCGACGAACTGCCGACCGCCGCGCGCGTCTCCGACCCCGGCATCCGCGCCCTCTATCGCCTGGAGAATCGCTGGCAGGCCTGGCTCGATGTCGAGGCGGCGCTGGCCGAGGCGCAGGCCGAGCTCGGCATCATCCCGCGCGAAGCGGCCGCCGCGATCGCCGCCGCGGCGCATTACGACAAGATGGACCGCGCGCGGCTCGACGAGGGCTTCGCGCGCACCGGGCATACGATCGTGCCGCTGGTGTGGGAATTGTCGCGCGTCGTCGGCGAGCAGCACGGCGGCTGGGTGCATTGGGGCGCGACGACGCAGAACATCACCCAAACCGGCGACCTCTTGGTGCTGCGCCAGGCGCACGGGATTTTCCTGCGGCTCATCGCCGATGCGCTCGACGCGGCGGCGGCGCTTGCCGAACGGGGCGCCGAAATGCCGATGGCCGGGCGCACGCACGGTCAGCACGCGGTGCCGGCGACCTTTGGCTACAAGGTCGCGGTGTGGGTCGACGAGCTCTGCCGGCATGTCGAGCGCTTCCGCGAGGCCGCGCCGCGGCTGTTCGTGGCGATGCTCGGCGGCGGCGCCGGCACCTACGCCTCGCTCGGCGAGATGGGGCCGAAGGTGCAGGCCGGGATCGGCAGGCATCTCGGCTTCGGTTCGATGCGCGTGCCGTCGCGGGTGATCCTCGACCACCTGGCCGAAAACATCTGCCTGTTGGGCATGCTGGCGGCGAGCTGCGGGCGAATCGGCCGGGAAATCTACACGCTGATGAAGACCGAGTTCGGCGAGGTCGAGGAGCCGGTGCCGCCGGGCACGGTCGGCAGCTCGACGATGCCGCAAAAGCGCAACCCCAAGCTCTGCCAGGACATCATCGCTGCTGCGGCGGAAATCCGCTCGATCGTGCCGCTCGCCTTGGAAGCGATGCAGACCGAGCACGAGGCCGACCGCACCACCAGCCTGATGATGGATTCCGCCGAGAGCCGCGCCTGCATCGCCACCGGCGACATGCTGAGCCGGCTGGTCGAGATATGGCGCGGGCTGAAGCTCGACCCCGAACGCATGCGCGCCAATCTCGACCTCGGCGGCGGGCTCATCATGGCGGAGGCGGTCATGCTCGACCTCGGCCAGGCGATCGGCCGCCAGCACGCGCACGACGTCGTCTACGACGCGGCGATGGAAGCGGCAACCGCGCGCCAATCGTTCGGCGATCTGCTCGCGGCCGATGCGCGGGTGACCGCGCATCTGTCGAAGGCCGAGATCGACAAGCTGCTCGACCCGACCGCCTATACCGGGCTCTGCGCGCAGATGGCGCGCGACGCGGCGGCGCGGGCCAGGGAGACGGCGAAGGTTATTCGCGCGGGGTGACAGCGGCCGGGGTTGAAGGGTCGCCAAAAGATCAGAAGCAAGCGACTGATTTCGCTCGATCCTGGCGCCGCGGAACAGGAGGCGGCAGATGGCGGATAACAGGCGGGCGGCGACGGCGAACGCGAACATCGACGAGGGCCACAAAAACGAACGCAATGAAAGTATGTTCGCGTTATGTTCCGTTCAAGAGTGGCCGGCAGGAAAATTTCTATCGCTAAATCGCCCCAACTTCGGTGCGTTCTTCAAGACGGCGCTTTGCGCCTCCTCAGAGTCGGACTCAAAATGAAATCGACCCAGTCAAACAATTTTCGTCTCCCCCGCGAAAGCGGGGGCCCAGGGCAAGCCTACCGACGGGTCGCCTCAGCCGAGGCTGAAACTTGAACCGCTGCCTCGTCGCTCGCCGCTGGGTTCCCGCTTGCGCGGGAAAGACGAAAGAATCCAGCTCATTGGAATTCATTTGGAGTCAGCCTCTGAGGTGCGACCACCGGGCGTGGCCCGGCGGGAGCCTCGAAAGGACGCAATCGAGGCTGATCCAGCGTCACCCCAATGCTTCGACGATGGCGTTGACCATCGGACGCATGTGGAAATTGTCGGGCTGGATGGCGACCGTGCCGCCGACGGCCGCGACCGCGGCGGCGACGAGCGGGCCGACCGCGGCGATGCGGGTCTTGGCGAAGCCTTGCGCGAGCGCGGCCTCGCGGCCTTTGGCCTTGGCGACGGCTTTCAGGCGGCGCAGCTGCGGGCCGCTGGTGAAGGCGACGAGGTCGATGTCGCCGGCCGCCATGGCGTCGATCGCGGCGATGACGCGGTCTTCGTCGGCGGCCGAGGCGTAGGCGTAGGGCAGCACCGGATCGGCCGTGGCTCCTGCCTTTCGCAGGAAGTCGATGAGGTCGGGCGGCGCGTCGGGGTAGAGCTGGACGGCGACACGGCGGCTGGCGAGATTTTCGCCGCCGAGCGCGGCAATGATGCCGGCGGTGGTCGGCGGCTCGACCGCGAGATCGGATTTAAGGCCCAGATCGCGCAACCGGCGCGCCGGTTTCGGGCCACGTGTGATCTTGCGTGCGTGGGTCAGCGCGGTGACGAATTTGTCGGCCAGGCCGTGCGCGCCCGCAAGCTTATGCAGGCGCTGCAGACCCTCGCCGGTGAAGAGGATGACATCGTCGGGCGGCGCGGCGACAAAGCGCTCGAGCCAGGCGAGGATGGGGGCCGGGTCATCGGCGTCGCGGATCGCCACCAGCGGGCAACGGGTCACCGCCGCGCCGTGGCGCTCGAGCATGCCGGCGAGCACCTCGAGCTCGCGGGTCTCCGGGACGACGATGCGACGGCCGGCCAAGGCACCTGTCATGGGGCCGAGACTACCATGTCATCCCCGCCTTGCCTCCCCCATCGAGGGGGAGGGTGTCGAGGGGTTAAGCGCTAACCCGCCAGCCCGTTGGCGGCGACCGCGTGCAGCCGCGCCGCGCCGCCGCCGGCGAACGCCTCGATGACGATGGCGAGATGCGTGTCGCGCGGGTGGCTGGCGACGATCGAGGCGAGGTCGTCAAAGCGCGCTTCGATCACCTCTTCGGCGCCGTCCGGGCCCGCGGCGACGATGGTCACCGGCAGGCGGCCGGCGATCTTGGCGGCGGCCAACTCGTCGACGATATCCTGAATACGCCGGGTGCGGTCGCGCGAGCCAAGCCGCGCCGGCAGCAGCCGGGCGACGCTCCAGCCGTCGCGGGCGAAATGCACCGCGCGCGCCGCCGCGGCGTCGCTGCGCACGGGGGCCGGTTCGGCATAAGTGCCGAGCGGCAATGCGATGGACACGGCGTCGGCGAGGGCGCGGTCGTAGATCACGACATTGGCGCCGTCGAGCGCGCGCCGCGCCACGGCGGACGGGGCTTCATCGGGCGACTGCTCGATGAGCCACAATTGACCGGGCGCGACGAGCGGAAGGGTGGGAAGCGGTTCCGCCGGCGGGTGACGGAAAACCGGCTCGGCGATACGGGTCGCCGGCGCGACAATGGTAACGGACACGATACGGCCTCCTTAGCTGCATTTTTCGAGCGCCCGCAAGGTCGCGGTGAAATCGGCGCTGTATATTGACGTTATTTCACACTTTGCAATGCGTCAACATGATTTTATAAACATAATTATATCGTATAATAGATTCATCAAAAAGCGGCCCGGAGGCCGCTTATCCGTGCTCGAAATTATCGGAAAAGGCTCGGTTTCAGGCGGGGCTGGTGATGCCGAGCAGCATGCCGACCGGCACGGCCATCGTCGCCGCTAGGATCGCGAGGGCGAGCGCACGTTCCGCCGGGGTCCATTTCCGCCAATCCGCCATCCAATCACGCATCTCGCCCAACCCTTCTCACCACGCCGACCGCACATATTTTATATACGGACGCATCTAAACCTTTGATGAACGCAACGCCTGCGGTGCATTGCCGCAGCGCAACAAACACCAAAAACCAGGGAGGTCCCGCCATGCCGACATACATCGCCCTCGCCAACTGGACCGACCGTGGCGCCCAACAGGTCAAGGAATCCCCCCACCGCGTCGACACGGCGAAGAAAGCGCTGGTCGAGATGGGCGGGGAATTCCGCTCGATCTACATGACCCTGGGCGACTACGACCTTGTGTTCATTTACGAAGCGCCGGACGACGCGGTTGCAGCCCGGTTCATGCTGCTGTTGGGGCAGATGGGGACCGTGCGCACCCGCACGTTGAAGGCGTTCTCCGAAGCCGCCTATCGCGAAATCATCCATTCGCTGCGCTGATTTCGCCCGGAACGGCAGCCCTGCCCACCGTTTCCCGGCCATGAGCGGCTGGCCGAATCTTTTGCTGTGGCCAAGGTGCGACATTTTGTCCTAAGATCAGGAGGATAGGTGAGTGGAGTCCCCCATGAACGTCCACACGATCCTGCGTAACAAAGGCAAATCGGTCGTGACGATCCACCCCGACGCGACGGTCGAGCGGGCGGTCGCGGTGTTGCGCTTGCGCGCTATCGGCGCGCTCGTCGTCAGCGACGACGGCGAGAACGTCATCGGCATCCTCTCCGAACGCGACATCGTCGAGGCGATGGGCCGCCATGGCGGCGACCTCTTGGCGGTGAGCGTCGGCGAGGTGATGACCTGCCCGGTGGTGACCTGCGAGCCGGAGGACAGCGTCGCCGAACTGATGGCCGAGATGACCAACCGGCGCATCCGCCACTTCCCGGTGGTGGATCGCGGGCGGCTCATCGGCATCGTCAGCATCGGCGATCTGGTCAAGAACCGGCTCGACGAGATCGAATACGAAGCGCACTCGATGCGCTCGTTCATCGCCGGCGCCGCATAAACCGCGCGGGCGCGACGTAGCTGCGATAGACTGCGCCCCCGGCCCGGGTTGGCCAAGGGGCGCAGTAGATGTCGACCATCGAAGCGGGGTTGCGCGGCGGCGGCATCGCGATGCTGCTGTTGCTCGCGCTGCTCAGCTGGCGCGATGCGCGGCGCGTACCCGGCGCGCGGTACGGCGTGCTGTTCACGCTCGGCGCCGCGGCCTTCCTGGTCGAATCCGCCCCCGGCCCGGCGACCAGCAACGCCCTTTGGATCCAACCGCTGCGCTTACTGAGCTCTATTACCCCGGCGAGTTTTCAGCTCTGGGCGTGGGCGATCTTCGACGATTCCTTCCGGCCGTCCTGGCGGCGCTGGCTGCCCATCGCGGCGATGACCGCCGTGACGCTCTGGGCGATGGTGGTCGATCGCGCTTTGCCGTGGCGCATCGTTCAAGGCGCGGGCCTGCTGCTGGTCGCGGTCGGCGTGTGGCAGGTGCTGGGCGGCCGGGCGGGTGACCTGGTCGAAGGCCGCCGACGGATGCGCCTGGTGCTGGCGATTGGCGCGGCGGCCGCGATCGTCGGGTTGACGCTGCTCGCGGCGACAGGATCGCGCTCCCGCACACTTGCCAGCATCGCCAGCGCCGCAACCGTGCTGACGCTGGCCGCAGTGTCCGCGGCGCTGCGGCTCGGCCTGCGGCCGCAGAGCGAGCTGCCGTCGGAGCCCACGGCGAAAGCCGCGCCGCTCGACCCCGTCGCCGGCGCCGCGGTGGCGATCGACCCCGAGGAACGCGGGTTGCTCGAACGGCTGCGGCGGCTGATGAATGAAGAACGGATCTATCGCGAGGAAGGGCTCGGCATCGCGACGGTGGCCGCGCGGCTCGGCCTTCCCGAATACCGGCTGCGCCGGCTCATCAACCAGCGCCTCGGACATCGCAACTTTTCGAGCTTCGTCAACGGCTATCGGCTGGCCGAGACGATCGAGGCGCTATCCGACCCGGCGCAGGCGCAGGTGCCGGTCCTGACCATCGCGCTCGACGCCGGGTTCCAATCGATTGGCCCGTTCAACCGCGCCTTCAAGGCGCAGACCGGGATGACCCCGACCGACTTCCGCCGCGAGCGGCTCGAACGCGGCGCGGCGCAGGCGGCGGAATAGGCACCGTTTCCCTTGGCCGATTTCTGAAATCGGCAAGGTTTTCGACAATTCGGCCAGTGCGCCGACGGAAATCGGCAAGACCCGGCGCGGCAAGCGGGCGCAGGAAGGCGGCGCGTCAATTTTTCGCCGAGCCGCCCCATGCACACGATCCGCTTCATTCTCCTGTGGTCGACCCTGGCGGTCATCGTCTTCGCCGCGATCGAGGCCATGGCGCTGCTAGTCATCCGCCGCGGCGGCTACGATTGGCGCGCGGCGCTGTGCTCGCTGGCCGACATCCTCGTTCGCCAGTACGTCGTTTACGTCTATCTCGCGTTCGGGCCGATCGATTGGCTGATCCGCTTTGCCTGGATGCACCGGGTGTGGACGGCGCCGCTCGGGTCGGCGGCCTCGATCGCGGCGCTCTTTGTCGGCCAGGAATTCTCCTACTACTGGTTCCACCGCTGCAGCCACCACCTGCGCTTCTGGTGGGCGAACCACGCGGTGCACCACTCGACCAACGAGCTTAACCTGTCGGCGGCGTTCCGCTTCGGCTGGACCGGGCGGCTGGTCGGCTCGACGCTGTTTTTCGTGCCGCTGATGTGGCTCGGCTTCGCGCCCGGCCCGGTGTTCATCACGCTGAACCTCAACCTGCTCTACCAGTTCTTCATCCACGCGACGTGGATACCGAAGCTCGGCCCGCTCGAATGGGTGCTCAACACGCCGTCGCACCACCGCGTGCACCATGCGAGCAACCCGGAATACCGCGACAAGAATTTCGGTGGCGTGCTGATCGTCTTCGACCGGCTGTTCGGCACCTTCGCCGCCGAGCGCGAGGATTTGCCGTGCCGCTACGGGCTGGTCGTGCCACTGCGCTCGTACAACCCGCTGTGGATCGCCGTCCACGAATTTGCCGCGCTGTGCCGCGATCTGTGGCGGGCACGGAGTTGGGGGGAGCGCGGGCAGGCGTTCCTCGCGCTGCCGCCGGCGGCGATGTCGGCAGAATAATGGTCTCGCGATATGCGTCGTCGCATTTTTTTGGTGGTGGTCGGAGCACCCCTGGCGTTGATCGCCGTCGGTGCGGGGGCTGCCCTCGCCGTGCCGAGGACACGCCATTTGATCTCGGCCCGGTGGAACGTCCCCGACCGGATGCCGGCTCTCGCCGCCAACAGCCAAGTACACTACGAGCCGGGCGCCGAGGATTCTGCCCGTGAGGTTGCCGCGCTGCTCCCTGCTGCCGTTGCTCGCGTCGAGGCGGTGCATGGCCGGCCCTTCGCACGTCCCGTCATCGTCGGCGTCTATGCGACGCCAGAAGCCTATGAGGCGGCGAACGGCGTCGGTTCTATGGGTCCCGCGGGCGTCACGATCTTCGGACGGGTAAACCTGTCGCCCAAGCTGTTCGGGCCGCAACACCAGCGTCTCCGCGCGATCCTGACGCATGAGCTCTCGCATGCGCACATTCAGGGCTGGATCGGCGATTACGACACCCTCTGCCTGCCGAATTGGTTCAAGGAAGGCTTGGCGGTGATGGTGTCGGGCGGCGGCGCCGAATTGGTCAGCGAAGACGCGGCGCGAGCCGCGATGCAACGCGGCGAGACGATCGTCATCAACGACGCCGGCGGCCTGTCAAAGTGGGTTGACGTGCCGCTTGAAAAACAGCCCGAAAATCGGCCGCCCTGGTATCCGGTCGTGCTGGCCTATCGAGAAGCCGGGATGTTCGTGGATTACCTTCGCGAGTCGGACGGGCCGGGATTTGACCGGATGATGAGCGCCATTCTGGACGACCGCCCGTTCACCGAAGCGGTGACCGTCGGCTACCACGATGACGTGCGGTCGCTGTGGCAAAAGTTCATCGGCCAAGGATTGCGCGGCCCATCCGGTTCCGGCTGAATAGGAGGCATGAACCAGCTCCTCGCCGATCTGCGCATCGTCGAATTCTCGGCCTTTGTCGCCGCGCCGCTTGGCGGCATGACGATGGCGCAACTGGGTGCCGAGGTTATCCGCATCGACCCGCTCAAGGGCGGGATCGACCATTATCGCTGGCCGGTCACGGCGGGCGGCGCCAGCCTCTATTGGGCGGGGCTCAACAAGGCGAAGCGCTCGGTCGCGCTGGCGCTCGACAAGCCCGAGGGGCGCGAGCTGGCGAAGGCGATCGCCACCGCGCCGGGGCCAGGCGGCGGGATCGTGCTGACCAATCTGCCGCCGCTCCCCGGCCTCGACTACGCGAGCCTCAAGGCGGCGCGCGACGACATCATCATGCTGCGGCTGATCGGCAATCGCGACGGCAGCGCCGCGGTCGACTACACGGTCAACGCGGCCAGCGGCTTTCCGCTGGTGACGGGTGATGGGAGCCGGCCGGTCAACAATGTGCTGCCGGCATGGGACGTGGCGACGGGGCTTTATCTGTCGACGGCGCTGCTCGCCGCCGAGCGGCACCGCGCCCGCACCGGCGCGGGGCAGGAGGTCGTCGCCGCGCTCGCCGACGTGATGCTCGCGATGATGGGGCATCTCGGCTACATCGGCGACGTGCAGGTCAACGGCACGTCGCGCCCGCCGCTCGGCAATGACCTCTATGGCAGCTTCGGGCGCGATTTCGCCACCGCCGACGGGCGCCGGGTGATGATCATCGCGCTGACCCCCCGGCAATGGCGCGCGCTCGGTCGCGCGACCGGCTTGAGCGAGACGCTGGCGGCGATCGGCCCGCGGCTCGGCGTCGATCTCGACACCGAGGCCGGACGCTTCGCCGCGCGCGACGCGATCGCCGACATCGTCGCGCCGTGGTGCGCGGCGCGCACGCTCGGCGAGATCGAGGCGGCGTTCGCCGGCAGCGGCGTGTTGTGGGGCCCGTTCCAGGACTTCGCGACGCTGGTCCATGCCGACCCGCGCTGCTCGACCGCGAACCCGCTCTTCGCCGAAACCGACCAGCCGGGTATCGGCCGCTACCTCGCGCCCGGCCTGCCGCTCGATTTCGGCGCCGCGCCGCGTGAGGCGACCCGCCCGGCGCCGCTGCTCGGCCAGCACACGGACGACGTACTGAGCCGGGTGCTGGGCCTGTCGGCGGCGGAGATCGGCCGACTGCACGATTCCGGCATCGCCGCCGGGCCGGGAGCCGGGCCAGAAACCTCGGGGACGAACTAGACGACCTTTGCCAACATAGAATTCGCGTTCGAACGCCTTAACGCATTGCTATCATCCGCGTTGCTATCATCGCGGAGTGGATAAAACCGTCCGCGGCGGAACGTCCGAGGCGCTGAGCTTGATGCCGATCTTTATCAGCTATTCCTCGAAGGATCAGAAATCCGCCGAGGCGATCTGCACGGCGATCGAAAATCGCGGGTTCCCCTGCTGGATCGCCAGTCGCGACATCGGCCCCGGTGAGAATTTCCAGGCGCAGGTCGTGCGTGCGATCCGCACCGCGAAGATCATGGTGCTGGTGTTTTCGAGCAACGCCAACAACTCCGAAGAGATCAAGAAGGAGCTGGTGCTCGCCGGGCAAAGCCGGCTGGTGGTGATCCCGATTCGCGTCGAGGATGTCACGCCCGACGATGCCTTCGCCTATGAATTCGCGACGCGGCAATGGATCGATGTGTTCGGCGATTGGGAACACGCGATCGGGCGGGTGATCCAACAGATCGAGAGCGTCGCCGGTGAAGCGGCGCGGTCCGCCGCCGCCGCCGAAGCGGCCGGCGCGAAAGAGGCGGACGCGAAACCTCCCCAGCCGCCGCCTGGCGCACCGGCCGCAGCCGCTGCCGCCGCTGGTCCGGCTCTCGCCCCCTCGCCCGCGCCGACGAAGCGGGGGCCGAGCATGGCCGCGCTGCTGGGCGCCGCCGGGGCGATCATCATCATTCTAGTCGGGGTGCTGGTTTGGCAGTTTTTGCCGAGACGCGGTGGGTCGCCGGCTCCGGTGGCAACGGCGACAGCGCCCGTCCCGCCTGCCCAGCCCGCCGCGCCGGCGAGCCCACCGGCGCAACCGCCGATCGCCATCCCGCCGGCGCCCTCGACGGCCGAGACTCAGCCAAGCCCGCCACCGGCGGCGGCGCCTACCCCTGCTCCCGCGCAACCGGCGCCTGCACCGCAACCCGCGCCGCAACCCGAGCCGAAAAAACCGGCCGTAGCCGCCGGGCAGACCTTCCGCGATTGCCCGAATTGCCCGGAGATGGTCGTCGTCCCGGCCGGGAGCTTCCAGATGGGCGCGGCGCCTGGCGAGAACCAGCGCTACCAGGTGCCGGCCACGGAATCCGGGCGCGACGAGCCGCAGCGGCAAGTCACCTTCGCCAAGCCCTTCGCGCTCGGCAAGGTGGACGTCACCTACGGCCAGTTCGCGGCCTTCGCCCACACAGTCGGGTTTGAGTCCCGCGCCGGCTGCCTGACGCTGGTCGGCTACAACTGGGTGCCGTCGCCGCGCGCGAGTTGGGAGGATCCCGGCTATTCGCAGGTCGGGAACGACCCCGTCGTCTGCATGAACCTGCTCGAGGTCACCGCTTACCTGCGCTGGCTGGGGAACATGACGGGCAAGGAGTACCGGCTGCCGAGCGAGGCCGAATGGGAATATGCCGAGCGCGCCGGCACGACCACCGCGTTCTATTGGGGCAACGACCCGAAGGACGCCTGCGCCTACGAGAATGTCGGCGACGAATCGCATGCGCAGAAATACAGGATCACCGCGCCGATCCCGTGCAACGACGGATTTCCCGACGTTGCGCCGGTCGGCTCGTTCAAGCCGAACCCGTTCGGGCTATACGACATGGCGGGCAACACCTTTGTGCTGACCGCCGATTGCTGGAACGAAAACTACGACGGGGCGCCGACCGACGGCTCGGCCTGGAAAACCGGCGAGTGCGGCCGGCACGTCGTGCGCAAGGCGGCGTACGGCAATCCGCACGCATGGATGTTCCGCTCCGCCAATCGCGACGCCGACGGCGATCTGATCAAGCGCAACCGCTTCGGCTTCCGGGTCGCGCTGAGCCTGCCGTGAGGGCCGATTCGGCGCCATTGAAGCGCGGCGGCGCCGTGATGGCCGCTTCCGGTGCGGCCGTCGCGCAAAGCGGCGAGAAGCGGCAAGGCGTCATCCGATCGCCATATTTGCTGCGTAGCTCTCCTCTCCTTGAGGCAGCGCCCGCCGCGCCGAGTGGATCAGCAAACGATGCCCGATAGTTACGCGCCGATGCCGAGGGGTTTCGAGCTTCGGCGCCCGCCCCCTCTCGCCGAGCGTTTCCTGACGCCGCCGGGTTTTGCCTGGGGCTCGTTTCCGACCGCCGACGGCGCGGTGCTGCGCTGGGGTCATCTCGCCGCCGACCACCCGCGCGCCGAATGCGTGTTCGTCGGCGGGTTCGGCGATTTCATCGAAAAGCAATTCGAGACGTTTCGCGACCTCGCGGCGCGGGGGCTATCGGTGTGGACGATGGACTGGCGCGGCCAGGGCGGCTCGACCCGGCCGCGGCGCTGGCCGCATCGGCCGCGCGCCCGGCGTTTCGACCGCGATGCCGACGAACTGGCGCAGTTTGCCGCAGCCAAGCTCCGCGGCGGGCTGCCGCGCGCGCTGATCGCGCATTCGATGGGCGGCGCCATCGCGCTGCTCTGCCTGCGCCGGCACCCGACCTTGTTCGGCGCGGCGGTGCTGTCGGCGCCGATGCTGGGGATGCCGATCGGCCGCACCCCGCCCATGCTGCTGCGCGCGCTGACCGGGCCGGTGCGGCTCACCGGCCTCGGCATCTGCCACCTGCCCGGCACCACGCGATGGCCCTATCCGCCGCCGACACCGGAGCGCAGCCGCATCTCCAGCGACGCCGAGCGCTGCCGCATCCGCCACGCGTGGATTTCGACCGACCCGGCGCTGCGCCTCGACCAGCCGACCTATGGTTGGCTCGATCCCGCGCTGGCGCTGATCGGACGGATCGGCAGGCGGCGTTTCCTCGAGGGGATCGCGACGCCGATCCTGCTCGGCAGCGCCGGGCGCGAGCGCGTCGTCGCGACGGCGGCGCATTACCGCGCCGCGCGGCTTCTGCCGGATTGCACGCTGGTCGAGCTGCCCGACTCGAAGCACGAGCCGTTTCTCGAACGCGACCCGATTCGCGACAAGTGGTTCGACGAGATCGACCGCTTCCTGACGAAACGGCTGAACCTCGCCGCCAGCGATCACTCGACGTTGCGCACCGGCGTCCAGTAGGTCACCGGCTCCGCGCCGCGCTGAACCTTCACCAGGCCGTGGCTGCCGGTGCCTTCGAGGATCGTCACGGTCTCGCCCGACTGGAAAAAGACGCAGCGGCCGTCGGCGAGGGCGGTGGCCAGCTTGGTGTCGAAGCTGGTGCTGAGCCCAAGAAATAGCAGGTCGAAGACATCGTGCTTATCGCGGCAGCCCCAGGCGCCGCCGCTTTGGGCAATGTGATGCAGCGTCTCGGCCGCCACCGCGGGCGGCGGCACCGGCAACGGGGTTGCGGCAACGAGCGATAAGCCCAGGAACGCTGCGCCAAGCTTTGACATCTGGTCCCTCATGATGGCTGAACCGAGCGGGGGTCGCGCCTCAGCCAAGCACGGCGATGCGAATATGGCGAAGCTCTGCCGCAGTTTCATCTCCGTTCCCACGTCATAACCGTCGCTCGCATATCGCCACTTGAAATTCGCGCGCGTCAACCAGTACGAGAGCGGTGGCCGGGAGGGTTGCATGAGCGTGGCGATCGACCTTGTAGACAAAGAAACGGCGGAGCTGCGCGAGCTGGTCGTCGAGCTCGACGCGGTGCTCGGCGCCAATTACCAGCCGCACCAGCGGCACGGGCTGTCGCTCGCCCAGCTCTTTGAGCCGCATGTGCGGTTCTTTATCGTGCGGCTCGACGGCACGGCCATGGGTTGCGGCGGCGTCGCGCTGTTCGACGACCATGCCGAGGTGAAGCGCATGTACACGCGTCCCGCGGCGCGCGGCCGCGGGCTGGCGAAGGCCTTGCTGCAACGGATCGAGGACGAAGCGCGTGTCGCCGGCAAACCCGTGCTGCGGCTGGAGACCGGACCCTATCAGCACGAGGCGATCGGGCTGTACCGGCGCATGGGTTTCACCGCATGCGATGCGTTCGGCGCCTACACGGCGATGGCGCCGCACGAGGTCGAGATGAGCGTCTTCTTCGAAAAGACGCTCGATTGACGTATCAGCTGCGTGGCGCGTGCTTCGAGAGGATGCGCTGCAAGGTGCGGCGATGCATCTTGAGGCGGCGCGCGGTCTCCGACACGTTGCGGTCGCACAACTCGAAGATGCGCTGGATATGCTCCCAGCGTACGCGGTCGGCCGACATCGGGTCTTCCGGCGGCTCCGGCGTCTCGCCTTCGAGCGCCAGGAGCGCGCGCTCGACGGCGTCGGCATCGGCCGGCTTCGGCAGGTAGTCGACCGCGCCGGCCTTCACCGCCGCGACGGCGGTGGCGATGTTGCCGTAGCCGGTCAGCATCACGATGCGCGCGCCGGGACGCCGCTCACGCAACGTGCTGACGATGTCGAGCCCGCTGCCGTCTCCCAGCCGCAGATCGACCACCGCGAAGGCCGGCGGGTTGGCGGTCGCCGCGGCGATGCCGGTGGCGACGCTGTCGGCGGTCTCGACGACAAAGCCGCGCCGCTCCATGGCGCGCGCCAGCCGCTGGTTGAGCGGCGCGTCGTCATCGACGATCAGCAGCGTACGCTCGGATTCGGACAGGCCCTGCAACGGGGCGGCGAGCCCCTCCGCGCCCGGAACTCGGGAGGGTCGATCGATGACATTCATACCGATTGCCTTTCTGTCGCCGCGCGCGGGCTGCCGGTCCCGGGCGATTGCGCGCGCGCCATCGTCTCCAAGTTGGCACGCTCCCACGAAATGGCAACATGTGCGCCGCCATCAACAAGGTTATCAAAATTTAATGTTGCGCCGCTGCGCTCGAGCAGGCTTTGCGCGATGAAAATGCCGAGCCCCATGTGGTCGGGATCGCCGGCGCGGGTCGAGAGATAGGGTTCGCCGAGCCGGCCCAGGAGATGCGGCGGGAAGCCAGGGCCGTCATCGGCGACCTCCACCGTCACGACGTTCGAATCCCAGAAGATCGTGACGCTGACCTCGTGTCGGGCGAACTGCACCGCGTTCTGGACGAGGTTGTTAAGCCCATGCATGATTTCCGGGCTGCGCTGGACGAGCGGCTCGTCATCCGCGGAGTCGCCGGTGGTGGCGAAGATGAGCCGCACGCGCGCATCGTGATAAGGCGTGCCGGCGGCCTCGACCAGCGCCGAGATCGGCAAGCTCGTATAGGGCGAGCTGCCGTCCTCCTCGGGCTGCTGGGCGAGCTCGGCCAGGATGTGCCGGCAGCGCTCGGACTGGCTCAGCAGCAGCGCGGCGTCTTCGGCATGCGGCGAGTCCGCCGGCAGCTCGCGCGCCAGCTCCTTGGCGACGACGGCGATCGTCGCGAGCGGGCTGCCGAGCTCGTGCGCGGCCGCCGCGGCCAGGGCGCCGACCGCCGAGACGCGCTGCTCACGGGCGAGCGCCAGTTGCGTCGCCGCCACCGCGTCGCGCAGGCGCCGCGCCTCCTGCGCCACCGACAGTGTATACCCGCCGATAAAAACGGTCGCGAGAGCGAGGGCGACCCAGATGCCGAGCACCAGATCGGAGGGAAAGACGAATGGCGTCGAACCCCGCCACGGCAGCGGGTCGTGCACCAGGCCGAGCACGGTGATCGCCACGACGGCCAGCGAAGCCAGCACGATCACCGGGCGTTGCGACAGCGCCGTCGCCGCCACCGTGACCGGGGCGAGCATCAGGATCGAGAAAGGATTTTCAAGGCCACCGGTCAGATAGAGCAGGATCGCGAG
>CAVQJJ010000018.1:0-136240 GCA_963712835.1 uncultured Alphaproteobacteria bacterium
CATTGCGTGTGACTTTTGTGTCCCGGTACTGCAAGGTGTGATCGAACGCGGCATCGAGCGGGTCACTGCAACTATTAGGGTGGTGATTCCACAAATCAGACAGACAGATCCTAGACGCGGCGGACGTTGTCGCCCAAGACGTCACGCCGGCGCTGCGGATCGGCTATGTCTCGACACATCGAGATGACCCAGACCCTCCTCGACCGAGCTGCCGAATCGTGCGAATAGGCCCCCAGGAGACGGCTCCCGTCCCTACCAAAAATTCCATCTGAGCCGGAATTTGAACAGCTGCATGAATTGATACTGAATTGAGGCGAGAAGTGAATCGGGACAGCGATCCAAAAGCAAAAGCAATCTTCGGACTCAGAGTCGACGCGTAGAAAGCCGAGACGCCCGGCTATGAAACGAGGAAAGGCTCGTTTAGAAGTAGCGACTTTAGGTCGTTCCTTGTGCGAGATCCAACGAATCGAGAGTGCCGCCATGATGAAGTCATTACGATGGAGACCTCCGATTTTGTGCGTCCACAAGCTTACGATTACGCGCTTCGCGCGAAGCTCTTCTTCAAGCCTCACGGAAGCACATCAGTTGCTGATGGTCTTTCTGGATAAAACTCCCATTCTTTCGTGGAGTTCATCAAGCCTTGTACGTCACAGTGCCGAGGGGCGGCGGCGCTCCAGGCAAGTGCGGCACGAAGGGTTTGCGATGTGTCGCCACGCTCCAGACCGCGGTCAACAGCTTGCGCATCGCCGCGATCACCGCGACTTTGCCGGGTTTGTCCGCAGCCCGAAGGCGTTCATAGTACTGACGCAGTCACGGGTTGCATGGCGCGGGGATGCGCCTGATGCTGGATCTCGTGGGGAACCGGAGCAAGGCACGGGTCGGTTGGAATTGCCGATTTCCGCGAGTTTTCTCGTCTGGACGAGACGGCGGTGGACTTCAGCCATCCGCCAGTCCCAATTTGCCAACTTGACACCATCCGGTCATCGGCGAATACGATCAAAAGTGTCCTCTTAGACGAACAGCATCGTGAAAATCGAATTGAATCACACGATCGTCCCCGCACACGACAAGGAACAATCTGCTCGGTTTTATGAGAGAATTTTTGGATTCACGTACGAAGGGCCTTTGGGACATTTCGCCCCGGTCCGCATCGAGAGTCAGTCGCTGAGCCTGGATTTCGACAACAGCGAGTCATTCCAGCCACATCACTACGCATTCAAAGTCGGCGAGCATGTCACTAACGGTTGATCGAATACCCATGCTAACCCGTGCCATGACGATTTTTGGACGTTCCCGTATCAGGCGATCGAGGAATCAGAACGATTATGACGAAGCGGTTTGCACAATCCTGGCACGCCAACAGTGGAAAGTGAAAACCGCTCTTCGAGTTGGCCACTCAACGGGACCGCTACGCCTCTTACGGGAACTCTTGCCGTTGAAAGAAAGTTGGGTTTAATAGCGTCGTATGCTGGACCGCCGCTGCTCAAGAGGCTTTTACGGCTCTAGCAAAAACGGGATAGACCATGAAAGCGGGAAAATTGGTCGCCGGAATGGCATTCGCGTTCCTCTTCGTAGGATGTGCAGCGGGACACGATCCAGCGAAGCAGCAAACCGGGTTGGCCCAAAGCGACGTTTCCCGATACGTCGCGGCAATGTCAGAGCAACCCGGACAGCTGGCGCTCAAGCATCAGTGCGGACACGAACGATCCTGGACTCGCCTCGAGGGATTCAGCACGGAAAACGAGTGAGGGACTACACCGGCCGGTTCGTGCGGTGGAGCGAGATGACCGCCAATCTTGAACCACACTCATCGTCGTTCTCCGCGCGGATCGATTTGTCCTTGCCCGAACTTTCTCCTATCGAAAACCATTGGCAAGCGAGTTCGGAGATTCGAATGGCCTCTCCGACCGTCGAAGATTCGAATTGCGGATGCCCGTGACCAATGCGGCCAATTGGCTTCGCCGATCGCACCGGCGCCGGAACAGCTGGGTCTCGCTCTGGAAGTATCGCTCATCTGGTCGCTAACGAGGAGGCGGCGCAAGGGTTGCGCGTGAGGTTCGCTCCCAACGACCCTAAAGCGCCCGAGAAATGCGCTGCAGGGCGATTACGCTTTGCAGTTGGTCTCAATATCGCAAATCTTAACCTGATGCTGTCGTCTGACTGTTCACAAATCGGTACCGGCAGTTCGAATTCGCTCCGCCAACGAACCGATACCGATAGTGGCGGAGTCGGATTATGTGACGAAGCAACCCCTCTGCGCCTGGTACTTGGAGGGAACGCGGTCGAGCGTGTAACCAACAAGTTAGCGGCAGTTCGTCAGGATCTTGAGGACTGGCGCGAAGTTTCGCTGGCAACGACTTCGACGAGACTACCGACTGACTTGCGCCCTTATTCCAAAGCGAGTCGCCAGTAATTCCCGTGAGAAGCCGTCAGACAGTTGGCAACTAGCGCAGCTCGAAGCCTTCATATCCCTTCGCAGCAACCTCGGCAAAGATCTTACGATACAGCGGCACGCCACCAGCGAATAACAGGAAGCGGCCGCGCACGTTCTCGGGATTGGTACTAGCGAAGAACCATGAATCCTGCATTTCATTGATTAACAATCCTTTGGCCGATTCATAGCAGCGCTTGGTCCATGCGTCTTCAGCTTCGGGGGTGGCAGCATGGTCTCGAAACCGTTTTTGCGCATATAGCGAACGCAATCGACGATCCATTCGACGTTGGGTCTCGACGCAGCGGGGGATATTGCAAAAACCGCGCTAGTCCGTGACTGAGACAGTCACGCAATCGCATCTCTGTTGACCTATTTCGCCTTAATTTAGTCTCAACTTATCCAGATAATTCCGTGCGTTCACCGACCACTCGGCAGGATTTGCGAAAAGTGGGCGACGTCGGTTCGCAAGGGCATGGTGGCAGGGAACAAATCCCCGTCAACTTCGAATCGGGGCGAGCACGCCCGTATACCGCCACTGTGTCAAACCGGGCCGCGATTTTGTTGTCGATCAGAGATAGGCCGGGAAAATGGGCGTCAGCGAACCAAAGACGCGCCTCAGCACAAGTTGGCTTTTGCGTGCGAGCTATGCATTTTTATGGTCATGGCGGATACGAGCATACACAGGCGCCGCGGCTCTCTTTGGCTTGGCCTGGTGGTCTGCCTTGTCGGAGCGTTAAGCAATGTCTTTTACTTTTTGAATCCGCCAGTTCAGGTTGCATTGCCATGGATCAATCTGCTGATGCCTATCGGTGGCCTTGCGATCGTGGTTTTCGGGCTCTGGCGGGCGTACGCGCGGCCTGAAGATTGCGGCGGGAGAGTTCTAGGGCCGGTATTCGCGATTGTTTGCCTTGTTCTGGCGGGCGGATCGACGCTTGGGTTTTTCCATGCGCGCGACGTACCGGGATCGGCGCGAGCGCCCCGAGTCGGCCAGAAGGCACCTGACTTCCCGCTTGCAGATAGCGAAGGGCGGATGGTTTACGCTTCTCGCCCTATTACGTCGAATTTCGTGTCACGCATCCTGATGGCACTCTCCATTGGATTGCCGGTAAAGGGGAAGTCACCAAGGATGCGACCGGTAGCCCGCGTCAGGTGGCCGGTGTGTATGTTGACATCAGCGAGCGCAAGGCGCTGGAGGCCCGGTTGCTGGCGCTCAACGAGAGCTTGGAATCACGTGTAGCCGACCGCGCCCGGCAGCTTGCCTCAACCACGGCCCAATTGGAGGAAACGGAGCTTCGTTTCCGACATCTCATTGATGGGGTCACTGATTACGCGATCTTCATGCTCGACCCGACCGGCCACGTCGTCAGTTGGAATCCCGGAGCCGAGCGCATCAAGGGATACGCATCGGAAGAAATCATCGGGCTGCACTTCTCCCGCTTCTACACCGACGACGACCGCCGGCAGGGGGTTCCGCAAATTGCGCTCGCCACGGCAGAACAATCAGGAAAATACGAGGCGGAGGGCCGGCGGGTGCGCAAGGATGGCAGCACCTTCATAGCGAACGTCGTCATCAACGCTATTCGTCATCAACAGTCTGGGAGGTTGTTGGGCTTCGCGAAGATCACGCGCGATATTACCGAAAAAAAGGCGGTCGAAGAACAGCTTCGCCAAGCTCAGAAGATGGAAGCCATTGGGCAACTAACCGGCGGGGTTGCCCATGATTTCAACAATCTGCTGACCATCATCATGGGTAACCTGGAACATCTTGATCGCCTGACGCCACCTGAGCAACCCACGCACAGGCTTATCGCAGCGGCCCTCAGAGGCGCATCGCGCGCGGCAATACTGACTGATCGGCTGCTCGTGTTTTCCCGGCGTCACCCGCTCACGCCGGAAGTGCTGTCCGTGAACAAACTCGTCGCCGGCATGTCCGATCTGCTTCGGCGAACCATCGGCGAAGCAATCTTGGTTGAGACCGTCCTCGCGGGTGGTCTGTGGTCTACCCTAGCCGACGCCAACCAGCTTGAAAACGCGGTTCTAAACCTCGCGGTCAATGCCCGCGACGCAATGCCTGATGGGGGAAAACTGACCATTGAAACTGCCAACTCGTATCTCGATGAACGCTACGCACGGATGAACGAGGAAGTTCAACCCGGTCAATATGTCGGGGTCTTCATCACCGACAGTGGCACCGGAATGTCACCCGAGACTGCCCGCCAGGCATTCGAACCCTTCTTCACGACGAAAGAAATCGGCCAAGGAACAGGGTTGGGGCTTTCTCAGGTCTACGGGTTCATCAAACAATCGGGTGGGCACGTAAAGATCTACAGCGAAGTCGGCGAAGGCACGACCGTAAAGCTCTATTTGCCTCGCTACCACTGTGCCGACAGCGTTCCGGATGCTTGTCCCGAGAACTGCGAAGTTCCACGCGGTCGAGGAGAATTGATCCTCGTCGTCGAAGATGATCCCGACGTGCGCGACTACTCGGTCGAGATGATCAGCGATCTCGGATACTCCGTATTGAGCGCCGCCGACGGCGCAACCGCGCTACGGCTGTTATATTCGCGTGGCGATATCAGCCTTCTTTTCACGGATGTAGGGCTGCCGGGTGGTATGAATGGTCGACAACTTGCTGATCAAGCCCGTCGTCGGCAACCGCGGATCAAGGTCCTCTATACGACGGGCTATGCCCGAAATGCCATCGTCCATCAGGGGCGGCTTGATCCGGGTGTGCAGGTAATCTTCAAGCCATTCACGTATTCGGACTTGGCGATAAAAATTCGTCATGTATTAGATGATGTAGAATAAATCTTCCATTGTCGAATGTCGCAAATAATGAAAATTTCTTTCAACAAAATATAGTAAAACATAAAATCCTAATTCTGTGTTTCTGTATGGGCAACGACTATTGTTTAATTTGCCTCATACACAGGAGTCATCATGGAAAATCGCGAGCAACGACCAGCGTCGAACGCCGACCATGGGTCGATGGGCGAAGACAAGGACGAGCACACGAAGCCCGGCGAAGGATCGGGCCAAGAGCGCGATCCCGCAAAGGGTCAGGGGGTTACCGAAAAGGAACGGGACCCATCCGAGCACGGTGCGGGCCGTGAGAACGACAAGGGCGATGATCGGGGCAGTCATCGCGCGCAAGCCGCT
Source organism: uncultured Alphaproteobacteria bacterium (assembly GCA_963712835.1). GTDB lineage: Bacteria > Pseudomonadota > Alphaproteobacteria > ATCC43930 > CGMCC-115725 > DATARH01. The sequence continues at coordinate 5,594 of CAVQJJ010000018.1, forward strand.
CGTGATGAAGAGCGTCGATTTATGGGTCGATCCTGCTAATCGTCTACGCGGCCTTCAGCCAAGGCGTCGTGAACGGTCTTTGGCACGAAGTCGATGCGGCCAAGCTCGTCCGGCTTACGCTTGTCTCTACAGCACTGCTCGCGGCGGTGATAACGATCCTGACCTTCGCGAACCGGCGGCTCGGCTTCTCGCGGGCAGACGAAATCACCATCGTGTTCTGCGGATCGAAGAAGAGCCTCGCCAACGGCGTGCCGATCGCAACCCTGTTGTTCGCAGGCCAGGTCGGCCTCGTCATCCTCACGGTGAAGCTGCACGCCGCTTTATTTGATAGGTCCTTCTCCCGCGCCACAGTCAGGAAGATTGCCGTGGTCGGCGTAGGCCAGCATTCGGCGCGCAGCCGGGAGCACCGGCAATACATCGAAGATGAACTCCATGCCCCCATCTCGTGGAGCCGGCCCGTTCGGAACGTTGCGCGCGGGAAGCCGTCCACGCTCTAGCAGGAGTGCAACTCTCTAGAGCATTTTCAGATGAGTCGGCGTATCCGGCGGGGCGGAAGTAGTTGGCGCATTCGTCTGCGGTGAAGCGGTCGAGCAACTCGCCGATGCGGTTCCACAGGCCGTCGCGGGTTTGTTCGGGGGCTTGGCGGAGCAGCGTCTTGAGCTTGGCGAAGGCCATCTCGATCGGGTTCATGTCGGGCGAGTAGGGCGGCAGCAGAAAGAGCTGCGCGCCCTTGGCCTCGATCGCGGCGCGCACGGCGGCGATCTTGTGGGCCGGCAGGTTGTCGAGCGCGACGATGTCGTCGCGCTTGAGGGTCGGGATCAGCACCTGCTCGACATAGGCGAGAAATGCCTGGCCGGTCATCGGCCCGTCAAGCACCATCGGCGCGCCGAGCCCATCGCGGCGCAGCGAAGGTGGTGGTCTTCCAGTGGCCGAACGGTGCCTTAGCGAAGAGCCGATGGCCCCGCGGGGCACGGCCGTAGAGCCGGGTCGCCTCGCGACGTGCTTGACATCAGCTCTTGTTCCTTATGTCGCGCGGCACGGCGCAGTACCCGTCTCCCGAATATGAAATCGGGTTAACCGCGCGGGCGTCTTGGGTGCTCCCCTTCCCTGAGCCAGTCCCCGCGGCTGCGATGGTCCCGAGTGCAGATCAGTCGCTGTCCGCCATCTTCGCCGGGATATGTCGGCTCCCCGCAAGTAAGCGCGGCAGTTGGCGACGCAGCCGCGATAGCGCGTTGTTGAGGCGATCGAGGTAAAGGTAGACGACCGGCGTCGTATAGAGCGTCAGCAGCTGCGACACCAAGAGCCCGCCGACAATGCAATAACCGAGCGGCTGGCGGATTTCGGAGCCGGCACCGGTGCCGAGCATCAATGGCACGCCACCGAGCAGGGCCGCCATCGTCGTCATCAGGATCGGCCGGAATCGCAATGTGCAGGCGCGGTAGATCGCTTCCTCCGGGCTCATGCCCTCGTTGCGCTCGGCCTCGAGGGCGAAGTCAACGAGCATGATGCCGTTCTTCTTCACGATGCCGATCAGCAGGATGATGCCGATGATCGCAATAACGCTGAGGTCGTAGTGGAAGCCCATCAGCATCAACAGCGCGCCGAGGCCGGCGGACGGCAGGGTCGAGATGATCGTCAGCGGATGAATGAGGCTCTCGTAGAGGACGCCGAGAATGATGTAGATCACCACCAGCGTCGCGGCGATCAGGACTGGCGTACTCGACAAAGAGGAAAGGAACGCCTGCGCGTTGCCCTGGAAGCTCGTCGCCAATGATTGAGGCTTGCCGAGCTGCTGTTCCACGTGCCGGATGGCGGCGACCGCGCCGCCAATCGAAACGCCCGGCTTCAGGTTGAAGGACAGCGTCACCGACGGGAACTGGCCCTGATGGTTGACGATGATTGGCGCCACTTTGACGACGCTCTTGACCAGTGTATTGAGCGGCACCTGCTGGCCGTTCGCGGCCGGCACGTAGATGTTGTTCAGCGACAGCGGGCTCAGTTGGAACTGCGGCTGCACCTCCAGGACCACATGGTATTGGTTGAGCGTCGTGAACATCGTCGAGACGATGCGCTGGCCAAAGGCGTCGTCGAAGGTGTTGTCGATCGTCGCCGGCTCAATACCATAGCTCGACGCGACGTCGCGGTTGACGGTGACGTCGAGCAACGGCCCGGCGTTCTCCTGGTCGGTCGCGACATCGGTAATTTGCGGCAGCGCCTTGAGCTTGTCGTAGAAGATCGGCGCCCAATGGGCGAGTTCGCCCGGATCGGCATCGACCAGCGAATACTGGTATTGCGTGCGCGAGACGCGAGCGCCGATCGTGATGTCCTGCGCTGACTGCATATAAACGGTGAGGCCGTCTATACCCGCCAATTGTCCTTCAAGTCGACGGATCACCTGGTCGGCCGTAACCTTCCGCTCTCCCTCGGGCTTGAGAGTAATGAACATGCGGCCATCGTTGAGCGTGGTCGATCCGGTCGCACCGATTTGCTCTCCGACGGAAGCCACGGCGGGGTCTTTCAGAATGATAGCGGTTGCCGCCTCCATCTTCTGTTCCATCGCCGGGAAGGAAATGTTCTGTGCCGCCTCCGGCACGGCGATGATGAGGCCGGTGTCCTGCTGCGGGAAGAACCCTTTAGGAATCTGCACATAGAGGTAGCCGGTCAACCCGATGGTGGCGAACATCGTCAGCAGCGTTACGAAACGGTGCCGCAGGACGAGCTTGAGGCCGCGCTCATAGGCCGCGAGCAAGCGGTTGAAGATCGCTTCGAGGATGCAATAAACGCGGCCGTGATGCTCCTCGCTCTCGGGCCGCAACAGGCGCGAACACATTACCGGAGTCAAGGTGAGCGCGATGACGAGCGACAGGATCAAAGAAACGCTGACCGTCACCGCGAATTCGCGAAACAGGAGGCCGACATAACCGCTCATCAGGAACAACGGGATGAACACCGCGATCAGCGACAGCGTCATCGAGATGACGGTAAAACCGATCTCGCCCGCGCCTTTGAGTGCCGCCTCCATCGGGGCCAGCCCGGCTTCGAGATGGCGATGGGTGTTCTCGATGACGACGACGGCGTCATCGACGACAAAGCCGACCGCGATCGTCAGCGCCATCAGCGACAGATTGTCGAGGCTGTATCCGAGTGCGTAGAGCACGGCAAACGTGCCGATCAGCGACAGTGGCACGGTCACGGCCGGGATCAGCGTCGCGCGCGCGTTGCGCAGGAAAAGGAAGATGACCATCACGACAAGGCCGATCGTCAGCAGCAATGTGTGCTGCACGTCGCTGACAGAGGCGCGGATCGTCTGGGTGCGGTCGGAAAGGATCGACACCTTGACCGAAGGCGGGATCGAAGCTTCGAGCAGAGGCAGCATCGCCTTCACCCGGTCGACCGTGGCGATAACATTGGCGCCGGGCTCGCGCTGGATCGCCATGATGATCGCGCGCTGCGTGTTCATCCAGCCGGCGAGCAGATCGTTCTCCGGCCCGGAGACCGCCTTGCCAATATCGCGCACCCGCACCGGCGAACCGTTCTGATAAGCGACGATCAGATTGTCGTAGGCGTCGGGCGACAGAAGCTGGTCATTGGTGTTGAGCGTGTAGGTCTGTTGCGGGCTATTGAGGGTCCCCTTGGGCAGATCGACATTGGCGTTGCCGAGCACTGTGCGAACCTGCTCCAGGCTAAGGCCGCGCGCGGCGAGTGCTTGCGGATTGACCTGCACGCGGATCGCCGGCTTTTGCTGCCCGCCGATACCGACCAGTCCTACCCCCGCGATCTGCGAGATCTTCTGCATCAAAATGTTTTCGGCGTAAGCGTCGACCGTGGTGAGCGGCAGCGCATCGGAGGTAACCGCCAGCACCAGAATAGGCGTATCCGCCGGGTTCACCTTCCGGATCGTCGGCGGATAGGTCATGTTCGGCGGCAGCTGCCCGTTTGCCGCATTGATCGCCGCGAGCACGTCCGATGCCGCGCTGTCGATGCTGCGGCTGAGCTCGAACTGCAAGTTGACCACGGTTTCGCCGAGTGTGCTCGACGAGGTCATCTGAACGATGCCCGGGATTTCGCCGAATTGCTCTTCGAGCGGGCTCGCGACGGTGGACGCCATAGTCTGCGGGTCGGCGCCGGGCAGCTGGGCGGTGACGCTGATCGTCGGATAGTTGACGTTGGGCAACGAGGCCACCGGCAGCAACGGATAGGCGACCAGGCCAAGAAGCAGCAAGCCGACCATCAGCAGGCATGTCGCGATCGGCCGCCTAATGAACAGTGCCGCGGGGTTCATGGGATCACCATCCCGGAGCCGCTTTGGCTCGCCAATTGCTCCGCCGCCTGACCGGACTGGATCGCGACGTGGCTGTCTGATTGCAGCCGCGACTGGCCGCTGACGACAACCTCCTCGCCCGGCTTCAGGCCGCCCGTGATGAGGGTGCGGTGCGCGGCGGTTTGACCGACCGTCACTGCGCGCTGTTCGACCGTGCTGTCGGGTTTTACGACGTAGACGTAGGAACCCTGGGGTCCCTGCTGCACGGCGGGCGACGCGACCGTCAGCGCCTCGGGCAGCGTTTGGACCAGCAGGCGCAAGTCGATCAGTTCGCCCGGCCACAGCTTATGCGCCGGGTTGGGGAACGTCGCCTTGAGCTTCACCGAGCCGCTGGTCTGGACGATCTGGTTGTCCAGCACGGTGAGCGTGCCCCGATCGAGCTGGGTTTTGTCATCCTGGCTGTAGGCGAGCACCGTCAGCTTGCCCGTTGCCATCCCTTGCTGGATTTGCAGCAGATCGGTCTCAGGCAGTGTGAAGACAACCGAGATCGGCTGGAGCTGCGTCACGACGACAAGTCCATTCGTGTCCGTCGGATGGATAATGTTGCCGATATCGATCTGGCGGATTCCGACCACACCATCGATTGGCGAGGTGAGCCGCGTATAGCTGAGCTGCGCCTGGGCGTTTTCGATCTGCGCTGTGTCGGATTGCACCATCGCCGCATACTGGGAGACCTGGTCTTTCAGCGTCTCCACGGTTTGCGGCGGAACCCAACCGGATGAGAGCAGCGGCAGATCGCGCTCCAGGAGCTGCTGGGCATTGGCCAACTGGGCCTGGTCTCGCTCACGGTTCGCCGTCGCCTGGTCGAGCTGTGCCTGATAAGGCCGAGGATCGATCTGGGCCAGCAAATCGCCGACGTGCACGGTCTGGCCTTCGGTGAAATCGATCTGTGTGAGCTGCCCCGTGATTTGGCTGTGGATGGTCACGGTGTTGTAGGCCTGCACCGTGCCGATACCACGAAGGTAGATCGGCACGGCACCCGGTTTGACCGTTTCCGCGACGACCGGCACCGACGGCACGGCCGGCTTCGCCGGCGATGCCTCCGTCGCCGAAGCAAACCCGCCTCTAAAAGCGAAGAAGGCGAAGGCAACCGCGGCGATCGGCGGCACGCACCCAAAAGCAAAGGCCAAGGTAGTTCGTAATGGCATTGTTCCCCTCCGAGCTTGATAGCAAGCGGGACGGGTCCACCCGTCGTCGCGGGGGAACATGGTGAGGGGGAACCGGCACGAAGTTCCCTTGAGGGTGAAATCGACTTTAACTTCGGCGCCGGTCCCACCTCCCTTCCCGGCATGCGCCGGGCGCCTCATCCTGGTCAGCCATTCCAACCGTCAGCCTTCATGCAGCTGGCGTAGGCGTGCATGTGAAGCGTAACCAATCCTCGGCTCCCTTCGAGGAAGTCCTGCTCCCTGTGGCACCCCCGAGAATCGCGGCTGAAATCCGCAGGTACAACCGCCGTCTGGACCGATGCCGTTGCGGTCGGCGTCGAACATACCGCCACGAAGAGAGTCACGGTGCTGAGCGCACCAAAAAGAACGCGTTTCATTGGATGCTTCATGAAGGACGTTGCCGCCGTTGCGGCAGAGCAAGCGGGCCCGTTCCAGAGAAACCGCTTCACCCGAGCCGTGGGCGGCCAGCTCGGACTGGCCGCCACACGGATTGCGTGTGAAATCGGTGACCTCTAGCGGACGGAACTTCTCCTGATCGGATCAACCGGCAGGCACGGTTTGCCAAGCCGTGGTACACGACGTCACGTTCGGGTAATACCCGGCAGGGCTCTGGCAGTAGTACCAGTACTGGGGTGAAGGGGACGCGACGATTGCGCCGTCATAAGCGTCGCCATCGTCGTCGTAATCGGGGAAGGCATCCAATGCCCAGGCATTGCCCCATCCCCAGTCGCCAAACCCGCGGTTGTGCCAATGGCCGGCATGGCCGCCGCCGAAATTCGCGTGGCCGAAACCCCTGGCGCCATGAAAGGCGCTGCTATGGAACCCTCCACCGCCGTGGAAGCCGCCGCCATGAAAACCGCCACCGCCATGAAAACCGCCGCCGCCGCGCGCCTGTGCCGAAGGCGGCAACGCGAGCGCTAAGGCGACGGTCAAAGCGGCGGCCGCGACCCGCGTGATAACGATGCGTTTCATCTTGCCTGCTCCTTTATCGGCCGATTTGGCCGCTGCAGGCGATTTGGCACGCGTCTTCAGACGTTCACTTCGCGGGTCGATGAATTCCTGTTTACTCGTCCGCGTACGAGAGCTGGCCGGATCTAATCCGAGGATTCGGCTGTTTCAGGCATCCGGACCATGTAGCCGGCCCCAGGAACGGTATGCAGAAGCTGTTGAGAAAAACCGTCGTCAATCTTCCGGCGCAGCCGATAGATGTGCATGTCGACCGCGTTGCCGCGCGGCTCGGCGTCGTAAGCCCACGCCGTTTCAAGCAGCCTCGCACGCGTCACGACCTCACCCGCGTGATGCACAAGGTGCTGCAGCATCAAAAATTCGCGACGTCCAAGCGGAATGGGCTTGCCGCTGCGCGAGACGCTGTGGCTCAGCGAATCGAGTTCCAGATCGCCGATCCGCACGATCGTCGAGACAGGCGACCGGCTGGTCCGCCGCTGGAGTGTCTCCAGGCGTGCCAAAAGTTCGATGAACGAATAGGGTTTGGCAAGATAGTCGTCGCATCCCGCGCGGAGTCCGTCAACCCGGTCGGCGGTGCTCGCGACCCCGCTGAGCATCAGAATTGGCGTTCTCGGATCACGCCGGCGAACGCGGCGCACCACAGTCAGTCCGTCGAGCTCCGGCAGTTTTCGGTCGAGGATCAGCGCGTCGTAGCTGTGTGCCTGCGCCATCGCCAGCGCGCTGGCGCCATCCGCCACCCGATCGACAGCGTGGCCGCTCTCCGTCAAGGCGTTGACGAGATAGTCGGCCGTTCGCGCGTCATCCTCGGCGACCAGAATCCGCATTCCGGCATCCGTCTAAATTCTAATTCATGTTCCAGAGATGGGGGTTTTGTCGGCAAAGCGCAAATATCCCGTCATTCGCGCGATGACACGGCGCGGTGGTTTGCAGGCCCGGAGAGATCCGATGAAATCATTAAAATATACTGTTGCGGCGGTGCTTTTGGCGTCCCTCGCGACACCTGCGGCGGCACAGCAGTTCGGCCTGACCCCGTCGTTCAACAACGGGATGCAAGGCGGAATTCATAGCACTGGTCCCGTTCGCATCTTCAACCCAAGCCGGCCTCTCGATGCACCCGCGGCGAACCCCCTGCAGGCGCAGACGCAGGACGATTACGCGACGCAGCTGCAGCAGGAGCAACGCGACCTGTTGCAACAGAACCCTTCCGGGACGACCCGCCAGGAACTCACGATCGGCGGTCAGCTCAACGGATTCACGCCGCGATGAAACGAGAGGCGCCGACAGGCGCCGAGCGCGCCACCGTAAACAACGCCGGAGAAAAGGGATTATGGTGGTACGCTGGCGGCGCCGCCGCTTGAACTCGAGCCGCCAACCATGAGCAAGGTCCTGGTCATCGAGGACGACCGGAAAACCGCCGCCGAGATTGCCGCCGCGCTCGGCGACCATGGCTTCGATGTCGCCTGCGCCTATAACGGTCGCGAGGGCCTGCTGAAGGCCACCGCCGAGAAATACGACGCGCTCGTGCTCGACAGAATGATGCCAGGCGACCTCGACGGTCTTGGCGTGTTGGCGACATTGCGCGCCGTGGGCATCGAGACGCCCGTGCTCATTCTCAGCGCACTGTCCGCGGTGGACGAGCGCGTGAAGGGCTTGCGGGCCGGCGGCGACGACTACCTGACGAAACCCTTCGAGTTCGCCGAGCTGACCGCGCGGCTCGAGGTTCTCCTGCGCCGGAGCGCGGCGCCGCGGCCCGAAACGAAGTTGCAAGTCGGCGACCTGCACATCGACCTTCTGACGCGGCAGGTCAGACGCGGTGGCGAGATCGTGGAGTTGTTGCCCCGGGAATACCGTCTGCTCGAGTACCTAATGCGGCATGCCGGCCATTTGGTGACGCGGACGATGCTGTTCGAAGAAGTGTGGGGCTACCATTACGATCCGCAGACCAATGTCATCGACGTGCACGTCGGTAAGGTTCGCCGCAAGCTGGAGGAAGGCGGGCGCTCGCAGATGATCCACACGGTGCGCGGATCAGGTTATGTTCTCCGCACGACTGAATGATCTTAGGCATACGACGAGCTTCCGCCTCGGCTTGTTGTTTGTGGGCTTGTTCGGAGCGGCCTCGCTTCTTCTTTTCGGCTTTGTGTATTCACAGACCCTGCACTACGTGTCGCATGAGATCGACGCGTGGCTGTCGCGAGAGTCCATTGGCCGCGCCAGCATGAACGCAGGCGAACTCGCGCGGTCGCTGGACGCGCGAACCACCACTGAGCCGGACAGGGACCGGCCTATCGCGCTGTTTCGACCCGATGGAACCTGGGTGGCCGGAGACCGTGCGATTATGCCCGCTCCGCTGCCACCAATGGACCGGCCCTTTCACCTGACGATGCAACGAGATGGCGAGGCGGCCCCCTTTCGCGGAATTATCCATCGCCTAGCTTCCGAGGACATTCTGCTGGTCGCACAAGACATGCGCCGCGTCGACGGTTTCCGCGTCGCCTTGCTTAGTTCATCACTGTGGGCTGGGGGTGCAGCGCTGCTGCTGGGGCTCATTGGCGCCGTCGTGGCTGGAACGGGTGCGCTCGGCAGACTGGACCGGGTCACAAGCACGACGGAGCACATCATCAATGGGGATTTGAGCCGCCGGCTGCCGAGCGACGGTCGCGGCGGCGACCTCGACCGGTTGGTGCAGGTGGTCAACCGTATGCTCGATGAAATCGAGCGACTGATGCACGAAGTGCGGGGCGTGACGGAGGATATCGCCCATGATCTGCGCACGCCGCTAACAAGACTGCTGGCCGGCCTCGAACGTGTACAGCGGCGAGGCAGCTCGACATCCGACTTCAAGATTGTAATCGATGAGGCGATCGCCGAAGCAAAAGGGATTCTCACGACATTCGCCGCCCTGTTGCGCATTGCGGAGGTTGAAAGCGGCGCACGGCGCTCCGGCTTCAAACTTTTCGATCTGAATACCATCGCCTCGGATGTCGTCGAACTTTATGAGCCGGTCGCGGAAAGCAAGGACACCGCGCTGCTGCTCGAAACCTCGGACGCAATTTGCGCCGAGATTATCGGTGATTCCAGCCTGCTGTTTGAGGCGCTGAGCAACCTGCTCGACAACGCGATCAAATACTCGCCACCGGGCAGCAAGGTTTCGGTCCGCGTGCTTGCGACCGACGACCGTCTCGGGATCGAGGTCACCGACACTGGCCCCGGAATTCCCGAAGCCGAGCGCGAAGCTGTGCTGAGACGCTTTCACCGGATCGACAAATCGCGGACCGCTCCAGGTTCCGGGCTGGGGCTGAGCCTTGTCGCAGCCGTCGCCAAGCTGCACGATTTTCAGCTAACCATCAGTGATGCGCTCCCTGGCTGCCGCATCTCCATTTGCGGCGACCGCCAGCTCCTCGGCAGTGACCGCACCCAGGCGATCGAGCAGCAAATCACGGCGACGACGTGAGGGCGGCGGGCCGGCCGCGCCCCAGCATCTGCAGCCGCTTCTGCGTGAGCTTGGCGATCTGCGCACTGAGGGTGCGCTGGCAACGTGGCAGCGCGCTGGGGCGAAACTGACCGTCGGCGGTCGGGCTCACAGATCGCGCAGGCTCATGAGCCGATACCCGAGGTATCGCGCTGCCAGGTGAAATCGTTTTCATCTGTCGGAGATCAAGATCAACTCCCCCGCGGCGGATATGGAAGGCAGTCCGCAGCATACGGGCAGCCTTCGGATCGGCCGTGTCGAACCCTTCGGTAAACCGCTTTTAGACCGTTTGGAGTATCGGCGATCCCCTGCGCGGGACGCGCCTGGCCGGCGCAGAGCCGGGCCAGGCTCGTCGCTGCGCGCAGCTCCCAGTAAAGCGCTCCCTGGCGATTGGCACAGTGGGAAACACGCGATCGGCCTCGACTAAAAGTGCGTGGCTTGCAGTCGAGTTTGGCTCGCAACGTCTGGTGCCGGGGTAGCGTCGTCCGCCTCCCGAAAGCAACCCGAGGCGATCAGCGAGACGTGCCGCAAGTTCCTCAACTCCAAACGCATGGACGCGCGCTGCGGCCAGTTCGATTGCCAGCGGTATACCGCCGGCAGATCTCCCAACTATAACTGCGAGCCGCAGGAAATTTCAGTTTTTCCCAGGCGGGCCGAGGCAGCATCTGGATTTTCCAGGTTCTTTTCATCTCGCCGCGAGGACTCTTCAGACGGCGATCCCTACCTTGAAAAATCAGAGATAGAGTTCGCCGTGTCCACGCAAATGGACGTCGCTGGCGAGCCCGTTGCGGCCAAGTCAGGAAAAGGGGACGAGACGTGACCGAATGCCTCATGCCGATCGCGCCGCCCGACTGCTCCATCCCCGAGGAAGCCGATTGGCGCGATTTTCTCCTCACGCTGGTGGCGATGGCCGGCCACGACTTGCGACAGCCGTTGCAGAGAATGACCGCTTCCCACGACGCCCTGTCGGCGATGCTGGGAACCGAACGACAGCAGCAAGAACTCGTCGACGACGCCGAAAATCAGGAGGCCAGGCTGGGCGAGCGTGAGGAGCTGAGCTTGCGCCACCGCTTTCTTCAACAGGCGCTGACATGCCTCAACGAGCGGGAGCGCCACATCCTCGGCGAGCGGCGGCTCAAGGACAACTCGGCGACGCTGGGACGACCTATCGCGGCAATACGGCGTTTCGCGCGAGCGCATTCGCCAGATCGAGCTGATCGCTTTCAGGAAGCTGCAAATGTCGGTCATGGCGCAAATGACGAAGAACCGCGAAAGCGTGCGACCGCGGTATCAGGCGCTGGCTGCTTGATCGGCGGCTTCGGCGACCAGTCCTAAACAAAATTTCATGTCTTGGAATCGTGGGTCCGCGACTGGCGACGCAAATAGCGAAACCCTTGGTCACCGGCCCCGACGGAACCTTGCTACGCCCGGCCAAACGCGCACGACAGTGCAGTTGTGGGAGTCCATCAGAATGAGTGAAGCAGCAATTGGTCTGGCGCGGCCGTTGGCAGCCGAGTTCATTGGCACCTTCGCTCTAATCTTCATCGGCGCCGGCTCGGCGATAGCCCTCGGTGTCAATCACGATCCGCTGGTTGCCCTGGCGCATGGCCTCACTGTCTTGGTCTTCGCCACCGCGTTCGCCGACATCAGCGGCGCCCATTTCAATCCCGCCGTCACCATAGGCCTGGCAACCGCGTCCGCCTTTCCCGGGCGCCTGGTCGTGCCCTACCTCGCGGCCCAGTTCGCCGGCGCCATCGCAGCAGCGTACTCGCTGCTCCTGGCATTCGGCGGGCCGGTGCATGACCTTGGCGCGACGCTGATCGACACGCAACGTGTCACCTACGGCGGCGCCTTCATGTTCGAGGCCGTCGGCACATGGTTCCTGGTCAGTACGGTGCTCAATACCGCGGTGCGCGGCCACAACCGGCTTGCGCCTGTCGCCATCGGCATGACGGTGACGCTTTGCATCTTGGGTTTTGGTGTCGTCACCGGCGGCAGTGTCAATCCGCCGGTACCGTCGGCCCGGCAATCGCCGTGGGCCGCTACGACGAGATACCGATTTATGTCTCGGCCCAGTTGCTCGGCGGGATCTTAGCTGGTGCGTTTTACCGGTGGTTCTGGGTGCACCAGCGGGTCAGTCACTAGCCATGACACAGCGCACCACGCTGCGCCAATCGTCTAGGGGGCAGGGGCCGTGAAAAACTTCTCCGATCTGAACCAGCAGGAACTGCTGGCGCTCGCCATCACCTTGGATGAGGAGGGCAACCGAACCTATAGCGACCTCGCCGAGGTCATGCGCGAGACCTATCCGGGCACGGCTCGGGTATTTGCGGCCATGGCAGAGGAAGAGAACGGCCACCGTCACCGCCTGCTCGATCTGTATCGCGAAAGGTTCGGCGAGCACATCCCGCTCATTCGACGCCAGGACGTGAAAGGGTTCTTGGAGCGCAAATCCGCTTGGCTCCTGCGGCCCCTTGGCCTCGAGAAGGTGCGCTCGCAAGCGGAGCTGATGGAGGCCGAAAGCAAACGCCGCCGCCACGAAGCGCGGGCCGAAGAACTTGAGCCCGAACACGTTCCTCTTGAGATCGAGACCGAGGAACGCGAGGCCGAACGGCGATTGTTTCTGCCGCAGATCGTGCAGCCTGGTCTCGCCGGGCTGATGGACGGATCCGTGTCAACATTGGCGCCTCTGTTCGCCGCGGCCTTCGCGACACAGCGGAGCTGGCCAACATTTCTTGTCGGCTTGGCGGCAGCACTCGGCGCCGGCATTTCCATGGGTTTCGCCGAGGCGCTGTCGGACAACGGATCGTTGACCGGGCGCGGCAGTCCGTGGCTGCGCGGCCTTGTCTGCGGTGCCATGACCGCGCTTCGCGGGCTCGGACACACCCTGCCTTTTCTGGTGCCCTCCTTCACTGTCGCGACGAGCATCGCTGGCGCCGTGGTGATCGTGGAACTCGCGGCCAATGCCTGGATCAGCAACCGCTACATGGACACTCCGCTCTTCTCGGCGGCGGCGCAAATCGTCGGCGGCGGCTTTCTGGTGTTCGCCACCGGCGTCGTGATCGGCAGCGGCTGATGTCGCCGCGAGCCGCATTTCATCATTTGCGAGGTTCCCATGAAACTCCTCCATATCAACTCCAGCGTTACCGGTGAGGCATCGGCCTCGCGTCAGCTTTCCGGCGCGATCGTCGGTGAATTCACTCGAGCGGAGCCCGCGCTCAAGATCATCCGGCGCGATCTCGGCAACGAGCCGATCCTGCATCTCGACAGCACATCGCTTGGCCAAGTCCGCCCTGTCGGCGCGACTGCGAATGGGAACAGTGACGGGGCCCTCGACGAGTTCCTTACTGCCGACATCGTCGTCATCGGCGCGCCGATGTACAATTTCACCGTGCCCAGTCAGCTGAAGGCCTGGGTCGATCGCATCCTCGTCGCCGGCAGAACCTTCCGCTACACCGAGATCGGCGCCAAAGGTCTCGTGTCTGGCAAGTCGATCATCATCGCTTCAACGCGCGGCGGGCTGTATTCACCTGGCACCGCCAACGAGGCGAACGACTTTCAAGAGCGATACTTGCGCGCGGTATTCGGGTTCATTGGTCTCGACAGCATCGAGGTCGTTCGCGCCGAAGGCCTCGCCCTCGGGCCCGGGCCGCGCGACATGGCGATGGGCGCGGCCTTCGCTTCGGTCATTCCACTCGTTCAACGGCTCGCGACGCCGGCCGCGGCCTGAGAAATCGCTCGATCCCTCAGCCTGCGCCGGCGATCTGTAACGCGATCTTTGCCGCAACCGGAAAGCGGATCCGCGCGCCGCCGATCGACCCAGCTCCTCAAAGCCTGGTCAAGGAGGATGGCAAATGGATGTCGGTTTCATCGGCCTTGGCAATAAGGGCGCGTGGAGTCCCCAATGAAATGCCGTCATATCAGGTCTTTGGTCTACGTTGGCAGCGCCATCGTTCTCCCCCTGATGACCGGTCGCGCTCAGTCACCCTCCGCCACCGCGGTGGCAAGTGCCATGCGCTGTCCTGCCTATCCCGACACTCAGTTTCTCGATCCGGAGAAATACGACTTCAATATCTTGGCTCCGGGTTGTCTATCGCCATCCGAGACAGCTGGCACCACTCGGAGCAGCGGTGGGACACCGGCCGCCTAAACTTCAATTCATCATCCAGTTAGCACTGCCCCGCGGCTGCCGACTTATATGGATCGATGCCAGCACTAGTCACGAGGCAAGAATTTTCCGCAATCGCATGGCTTGTGACACCATCGCCTTTATGGAGAAAACAATGCGCATGAACACTGTCGGAGTCATCGCCTTCATCGCGGTGGCGTTTTCGGCCCTGTCGGCGACGGCCTTTGCTGCTGCAAAAACCCCGCAGACGCTCGCGGACACCTCGATGGTCATCGCCGGCCAGTGCCCGGCGGGCACTTATTTTGAAGCAGCTGGATACGTCGCGGCCGGTAAATGGCGCGACGCACACTGCGCCACCGGCAACGGTCACGAATAACCATCGCCCCGGCAGTGGGAGTTTGCTGATCGCGGAAACTCTCCTACCCGGCATCGCGAGCAACACACGAGGACAACATGGAAACCATCGAAATTGGCAGTTCCGGGCTGAAGGCATCGCGCATCGCCCTCGGCACCTGGGCGATCGGCGGCTGGATGTGGGGCGGTACGGATGTTCGCGACGCTCTGCGCACGATCGATGCCGCTGTCGATCACGGGGTTACGTTGATCGACACCGCGCCGGTTTACGGCTTTGGGCACGCGGAAGAGATCGTTGGGCGAGCGCTGCGTGCCGGCCGCCGTCGTGACCAGGTGCTGATCGCGACCAAATGCGGTCTGTCGTGGCAGGACCAAAAAGTCTTCCGCAACGCGAGTTCCCAGCGCATCCAGCAGGAGGTCGAAGAATCGCTTCATCGGCTCCGCACCGACCACATCGACCTCTATCAGGTGCACTGGCCGGATCCGCTTGTGTCGATCGAAGAGACGGCCGGCGCCATGGCGCGACTTTTCGAGCAAGGCAAAATTCGCGCGATTGGCGTCAGCAACTTCAGCCCCGCGCACATCGAGACGTTCAGCCGAGCCGCGCCGCTCCACGCGACGCAGCCGCCTTACAACCTGTTCGAGCGGGAGATCGACGCCGATGTCCTGCCGCATGCAAAAAAGGCCGGACTGACCGTGCTCGCCTATGGCGCGCTGTGCCGCGGCTTGCTGAGCGGTAAGATAACGGCCGAAACCAGTTTCGACGGCGACGACCTGCGCCGCCATGATCCCAAATTCCAGCCGCCACGGCTTCAGCAATACCTTGGCGCGGTCGCGGAATTAGAGCGCTTTGCGCGCCAGCGTTACGGCACGAGCCTGCTCTCCCTCGCGGTGCGTTGGGTCCTCGACCAAGGACCGACGATCGCGCTGTGGGGCGCGCGACGCGCCCATCAGCTGGACGGGCTTCGAGAAGTCTTTGGCTGGTCCCTGGACGAAGAAGCCAAGCGCGAGATCGACGCGATCTTGGCGCGAAACATCCTCGATCCGGTGGGCCCCGAATTCATGGCGCCCCCCGCGTCGCTTGCCCGCGCGGCAGCCTGAGCCGGCTCCGGCTAAAGAGGGAACGCGAGGATGGACTACGACCCAAACGATTACGCTTTTACGGTAGGGCAAATCATCGCCGGCTGGGTCGGTGTATCGGCATCGCCGGCCTCGCGCTCGGATTGACAGCCGGGCATGCAATCGTCTCGGTCGCCGCAGTGGCCGAGACGATAGCTGTTGCATCTTCAACAGCCGGCGGCTCGCAGACATTCGGAGAGACGACAAGATTGCCAGGCAGGAGCCGCAGCTGAACCCACAGCCAAAGGCGCGTTTCGAAATCATTTTGGAAGCTTATGACACCGCGCCTTGCGACAGGGTGCTCAGATCAAGCAAAGCACCATGGCCGCGCCATATCATTTACGGCGCGGCCACAGCGGCACAGACAGGAAAGATCGTTAGTTCGTCTTCTGGCCGTTCGCGTAGGCCCTGCCACCCGTGCCATCCGTATGCACGCCGTCAAACGAGGACGAAGCGTTGGCGGTGGTCGACTGCGAGGCAGTGTTCACCATGGCGTCCTGCGCGAACGCTGCCCCGGCGGCGGCCGTCACGGCGACAAACGCCAAGGCGGCAATAGTGGTTCGCAACATTGTAATCTCCATTCATTGTCTAACGACATATCCCAGGTAATAATTCTTTCCCAGATCACAACTAAAAAATCGTTTAATCTACCGTCATTCAAAATTTACTAAGCACAAATCAAAACACATCACTCACCAATAAATGCTTAAAATAAATTTCATTGCCCAGCGAACGTCGCTGCGGGCGCATTTATCTATTTCTTCAACGGCGCACCAATTTGACGAGGCGGCAGTCTCCACAAAAACATGGGTCGCTGTAGGCGGGGCGCTCATGGGCGCTTTCCTGGCGGTGCTCAACATCCAGATCACCAACGCCTCGCTGCCCTATATCGAAGGCGGCATCGGCACCGGCGGCGTGTACGGCACTTGGGTTTCGACGGCATACCTGATCGGCGAGATCATCGTTATCCCGCTCACCGATTTCATGAGCCGGGTTGTGTCCATGCGCCGCTACCTGCTGGCGAACACGGCGTTGTTCCTTTTCTTCTCGGTGCTGTGCGGTCACGCGCACAGCCTTTCAGAGATGATCGTGTTCCGCGCGCTGCAAGGCTTTACCGGCGGCGTGCTGATCCCGCTCGCCTTCACGATCGTCATGACGATGCTGCCGCGCTCGAAGCAGGCGATCGGCCTTGCCGGGTTCTCTGTGAGCGCGACCTTCGCGCCGGCCATCGGCCCGACGATCGGCGGCTATCTGACGGACTACTACGGCTGGCCTTGGGTGTTTTACGTCAACCTGGCACCCGGCCTGTTGATGCTCGCGGCGCTGTGGCTCACTTTGCCCCGGAGCGCGCCGCAGCCTCAGCGGCTGCGCCGCGGCGACTGGCTCGGTATCGCGCTGATGGCGGACGGCCTTGCCGCGTTCCAGGCCGTGCTCGACGACGGCAATGTCTACAACTGGTTCGACTCCCCGTTCATCGTCAAGCTGAGCCTGGTCTCGGCGCTGGCGCTAGCCGCATTCGTCCTGTGGCAGTTCATCGCGGCCGCGCCGCTGGTCAATTTCCGGCTGCTGGGTCGGCGCAATTTCGGCCTGGGCACGCTCGGCAACTTCCTGCTCGGTTTCGCACTTTACGGCTCCGCCTACCTGCTGCCGCAATACCTCGCCGTCGCGCAGGGTTTCGATGCCGAGCAGATCGGCGAGGTCATGGCCTGGACCGGGTTGCCACAACTCCTGGTGATCCCACTGGTGCCGCTCTTGATGAAGCGGATAGACTCTCGGGTGCTTGTCGGCGTCGGTCTCGTCGTCTTCGCGGTGAGCTGCCTCATGAATTTGTGGCTCGACCAGGATTACGCCGCGCCGCAGTTCTTTTGGCCCAATGTGATCCGGGCGCTCGGCCAGGCGATCGTCATGACCCCGATCTCGGCGATCGCGCTCGTCGGGATCGCGCAGAGCGAGGCGGGCGCCGCTTCGGGGCTCTTCAACATGATGCGCAACCTCGGCGGTGCGATCGGCACCGCCGCGATCGAGACGTTCTTCACTCGTCGCGAGCAGTTCCATTCGGCGATGATCACGCCGCAGGCCTCGCTGCTCGACCCCGCGACGCGCGCCCGGCTCGCCGATCTGCAGCGCTATTTCATGGCGCACGGCTATCCCGACCCGGCGGGCGCGATGCACCGTGCGATCATCGCGATTGGCGACACGATCCGCGGCCAGGCGACGATCATGGGATACGCCGACAGCTTCGCGCTGATCGGGGTGGTGCTGCTGGTCGCGGTTGTGGCGGTCGCCATGCTGCGCAAGGGCGCGGCCGCAGGCGGCGTCGCCCATTGATCAACTCTCGACACCTTGAGAGAAGACAACGCGTCAAATCGTGTGGAGTAAACCGGGTCGAATGCGGTCGCTACTCGCCGTCGCTGACGAGCTGCTGCATCGGCGGCAGACGATCGATTACATCTTGCGTCATGATGAACGTCATATCGAGCACCGCGAGACCGATCGCGAACAGCACCAACACGACGTTCATATTTGCGGCAAAGCGATCAAGCCGGCGAAACCGCTCTCTCCAGTTTGACGCTTGGCGGGGGGATGGCAGGTTGTTCATCGTCACCCTCTGACATTCTGGCGACACACCAAATTGGTGCCGCGCCCGCTTTATCCGTCACGTCCGCATGAAATCGGCTTTAGCCGGCAGGAGCAAAGCCGCAGTTACCGCCGAGAAGCAGGAAACATGATGGGCCGGCGCCCAGCATCAGATGGCACCCGAAGTTCCCGCGATCGCCGGCCGCCCGCGAGCAACCATACGCCGCCCTGCTTGGGCTTGAACGCCGCGACCACCGACTAAAACCGATTTCATGTCGCGGTGAGGCCGGCATCACCCGCCAATCATGATCGGCGACATGAACCGAGAGCGCCTCGCCCATGCCAAAAAGGTCGGGTTCGAGCCAATCGATCTCTCGGCACATGATCGGTTGGGCGAACTCATCGCCGAGGTGCTCGGGGCGCCCGAGGTCGACTGCGCGATCGATTGCGTCGGCTTCGAGGCAAAAGGTCAAGGATCGGACGGTCACACCATTGAAGCGCCGGCGATCGTTTTGAACGGGCTGATGGAGATTACGCGCCCCGCGGGTTCGATCGCTATTCCCGGGCTTTATGTGACGGATGATCCAGGCGCTAAAGAGAGTGCGGCACGACGTGGAATGCTAAGCCTCCGGTTCGGTCTCGGCTGGGCAAAGTCCCATAGTCTGCACACAGGTCAGACCCCGGTGTTGAAGTACAATCGGCAGCTCATGCACGCCATTCTGTGGAATGGGCTGCCGATCGGCGACATCGTCAACGTCAAAGTGATCAGCCTCGACCGCGCACCGGAGGGCTACCGCAATTTCGATGCGGGAGTGCCCAATAAATTCGTGATCGACCCCCATGGAATGCTTCCCAAATAGCCTTGCATCGATGGGTGTGCAAAGGGCCTTTTCGGACGGTAGGCAATTTTCGCCGTCGAGCAATGGCGTAAACTGCTGTTCATGCTGCGAAGCCAACCTCCTCTGGGGCCGAACCACCTCGGCGCCGGGTTGGTGCTCGACAAGATACGCCGGCGCTTCCCTTGGCTCGAATTGGTCTGGGCCGATGGGGGCTACAACGCATGGCAGGTTGACGCGGCGGTGGCAAAGGTGCCGCCGCTGCGCATGGAGATCGTCAAGCGGAGCGACGACATGAAAGGCTTCGTCGTCCTGCCGCGCCGCTGGGTGGTCGAGCGCACCTTCTCCTGGTTCGATCGCAACCGGCGCCTCGCCAAGGACTTCGAGAACCTTGCCGACACTCTGGCCACGTTCGTTACCCTCGCCTCGATCCAACTGGCCCTCAGGCGGCTTGCCAGAGCGTAGGCCGTGATGATGAACGTCTGCAAAGCATGGAAAGCGGGAATTCCCGATCAGGGCTCGGGCCGACTGCTGTGCGCCGTGAGCGGCCATTCGGCGATCACCAGAAACGGGTTCGGTTCGTTAAACTCGACAGTGGCGCAGAGTTTGGACCGATGAGCGACTCACAACATGCGGGTGCGGGTCGCCCCCACCGACGTTGGTCCCTTAGCATCCGAGGACTGCCTACATCAGTTCAGCGTCGACCACGACGTTGGCGAGCTGCTTCCACATCGCCAGCGTTCCGATCTGGTAGCTTTCCTTAATGCCGTCAAAGAACATGATGAAATAGCAGGCCGCGTCGCGCATCGTGACGTAGGCGCGCCGCATATCGTCGGCCGACACCTCCGTCGATTGGCGCAGATGATATTCCAGCGCCAAGCTCTGATGCCCGGCCCCGACGTCGATGCTTTCGTGATGCTCGAATGCATCGAGCAGCTTGTGAGCGAAGGGATAGGAGCGGCGCAGACCTTCGTATTTTTCCGCACGTGTCACTGGATCGGCATTCTCAGCCGGTTGCATGACGGCAAACAGGCTGCCGTACTCCACCAGTGTCCGTGATGCCCGCTCGAACAGAAAATTGGTCAGCGCCTGCGTCGTCGCGATCGCGCAATTCGGCCGCAGCCGCGCTTCCGCCACCCCGACCGCCAACAGAGCTTCCCGGAACATCTCGTGGTGCTTCGCCTCTTCGCCAAAATGCCGCCAGTAGGGCGCCATCGTCGCGGCGCCATGGTCGAAGCGGGCGATCCCCTGCGCCATGTACTGCGTTGCCGAGCGAACGTAGAAATAGAACTCGATGGCGAAGCCGAGAAACACCTCCCGATTTGCCTGTCCCGAAAACAACTGTTGGAGCGCGGGGTTGGCGGCGACACGCAAATTGTAGAAGCGGGCCGCGCCCCACAACTTGTCCAGCGCATCATCGATCTGCCAGCCGGACTGGTAGTCTGCGAGGTCGAGGATGACGGCCTCGTCCTTCAGAAACGAAAGATGGGAGAGCACGGCCTCTTCGGAGCAACCCGCATCGGCCGCCAACTGCGTCGCCGTATGCGCGCCGTCCGCGCGACGAGCGACAGCCAATACCAGCGATGCACTCGGGCCGGAAAAGCACAGTCGTTCGGTCGGCATTTCGACGACAACGCTACCGTCGTAACCATGCATCGCCGGCATCATGTCGGGATGCCACAGAGGCAGAGAACTCGGGCCAAGCGAACCCATATCAGGCAAAGCCCCGGCCTGATGCGCGATACTGTTCCCGGCTCAGCGGCGCAAAGCTTCGCTCGTTCGCGCGTGTATAGGTGCGGTAAACGTCCTTGAACCAGTAGACGATGGTGTCCTTGAAGCCCGCCGCCGTGTCGATGATATCGTTCGCGAGCATCACATCGATCTCGTCGAAATGGCCGAGGATGCGCTCGCAGATGGAGCCGTGGCCATAGGCCTGGTCGAGCAGGACATGCTCGACCAGCGGGTCGATGAAGCCAGATCGCTCGCTATCGTAGCTCGCAGTCAGCGAGTTGTAGAACTCAACCGCATGCGCTGCGTCGCTGCCGGTCGAACTCGAGCAGGCCGGAGCACGCCATGTAGTGCAGTGGGCCTCTTCGCGCCGCCATCCGGGCGAAGTTGATGATCGCTTCCGTCGAGGGCAACGGCGTCGTGTCGGCAAACACAATCTTTCGTCGCCGCAGCGCCTCTTCGAAGAAATGATAATGATCGTATTCCTCAAGATGATGATCGAGGAAATACGGCATCACCCTTTCGTCGTGGCACAGGCTCGTCGCGTAGGACAAGCGCGCCGCCGCGCCACGGATGAAATGGTAGCTTTCGAGCAGCCAGCCATCGACGAGGCAGCGGCTCGCCTTCCCCGCGGGGAGAAAGCGCCACAAGGGCTGGCTGAACATTTCGAGGTTCCACACGGCATAGCGCCCCCGCAAGATTCGTAAAAACAGGCTGGCGGGGATCGCCTGCCTGGCGGGGAGGTCGGCGCATATGAGTTCGGTGTCGGCGCTCGCCTCGATGACGGCATTCGCGACATCCGGCGGAATTGCTTCGCGCCGGCAAATCTCTTCGGTCGAGGCGCGACCGTCGCAGGCCGATAGAAATTTGAAGGCCAGTGCGGGGTCGACACCATCTATCTGGTAGCTGTAACCCTCCGCCTCCAGCGCGAGCGATCTTCCGGAAATCGATACACGATCGATCTGCCGGATCGCCGGGCGAGCGCGGTGATCCATACCCGAAACTGGGATGACGGAGCCGCAGCGCTACGACCCGCCCCGATTATTTCGTAATGACGCCAACGTGGATCGGGTTCACGGACTTGCGTTCGCGGCGCACCCTGATGGTGACGTCGGCGTTTGTCGTCGGCTTTTCAACGACCGTCACGTGCTGCGCTCGGCCCGGGGGGACTTCGATGATGATTTGGTCGGGGTCCTGAGACTGTGCCACGTCCTCCTCCCTCGCAGACGATTAAGATACCACTCGTACCCCGAAAACTCACTTGCTGTCGACTCTGCTGGGGCCTGCGTCTTCGCCCGCCGCAAGGCGCAGCCCCGACAGAACGAGGTCGCGGTGCTTAGGATCGCGCAAATAGCTGATGTCGGGTATCACGACGGGGGTCATCGTTCGCAGTTCGGCAACGACCTTTCTCGCGTCATCAAAACGGCCCATATGCGCGTAACAGGCGGCGAGGAAGCGGCGCGGATTGAGAAAGCTTGGATCCTCTTCAATGGCAATGAGCAGTTTCGGTAGCGCCTCGTCAAAGCGCCTGCTGACGAAATGCGACACACCCACCCGATAGAAAGTGTTGCCGACCCGAGCCCGCGGGCTCAGGCGCAGCGCCCGCTCCGCATGTTCGATGGCCGTGTCGGGGTACCCGCCCCAAAACCTGATATTGGCGCTAACGTGCCAGCCGCGCGCGAAACTCGGATTGAGGGTCAAGGCGCGGTCGACCAGCGTCATCATCGTTCCGATGTCTTCCCCGAAATAGGCGAGCGCCTCGGCGGCGTTGGCGATGATGGCGGGATCGTCGCCGGCGACTTTGAGCGCCCGGCGCGCGAAATCGACCCCCTTTAGGCGATCGCCTTGCGGGTCTTTGCTCTCGCCGTCGATCATCAGCCGCGCGCAGCAGAACGCACCCCAGGCGAGCGACGGGCCATAGCCTGGATCACGCGCGATCGCCTGCTCCACCAGCCGCAGCGCTTCCGGTGTCTGTCCAGACCGCGACATGACCATCGCATAACCGCGCAGATAGAGGTCGTATGCCGTCAGATCTGTGGTCGACCGTCCCGCCGAGCGCGCCACTTCCGCCGCCTGCAACGCCGGCTCGATGACTCCCGCGACGCTGGAGGCAACCTGATCCTGCATGTCGAACACGTCTTGCAGCTGGCCATCGAACCGGTCGGCCCACAGATGCGTGCTCGTAGCGGCATCGATCAACTGTCCCGCGATGCGCACCCGGCTTCCGGCTTTGCGCACTGAGCCTTCGAGCACATAGCGTACGCCCAATTCCCGGCCGACCTGCTTGATGTCCACATGCTGGCCCTTGTAGGTGAAGCTGGAATTGCGCGCGACCACGAAGAGCCAGCGGATTTGGCTGAGCGCGGTGATGATCTCCTCGACCATGCCGTCGACAAAATATTCCTGGTCCGGGTCCCCCGACATGTTGGCGAACGGCAGCACCGCGATCGATGGCTGGTCGTGAAGCGCGAGCATTGGCGCCGCGTTGGCGCCCATCGAGCCGCTATGAGGTTTCTCCGCCGTTTGCCGCGGAGAGTTGGGGTCGGAGCTCCGCATACGATAGACCCGAACGGCCCTGGCGATGTTCTTGAGGCTCTGCTCGCCCAAATCCTCGAATTCGAGGTCGAGCTTGCCGGCAGTGTCCTCCTGAACACGCGCCGAAACACAGATGCTTCCTGGCTCGGCGAGCCCCTCCAGGCGTGCCGCAACATTGACCCCATCGCCGAAAATATCACCGTCTTCGACGATGATGTCGCCCTGGTGGATGCCGATGCGGAACTCGATCCGCTGCTCTGAAGGAATATCGGTATTGCGTTCGGCCATCGCGCTCTGCACGGCGATCGCGCATCTGACCGTATCAACGACGCTTGCGAATTCGACCAGGTAACCGTCGCCAGTCGTCTTAACGATGCGGCCACGATGCTCCGCGATCTTGGGGGCCAAGAGCTCGCGCCCGATCGCGCGCAACGCAGTGAGCGTCCCCTCCTCGTCGGCACCCATCAGCCGGCTGTAGCCGGCAACGTCTGCGGCGAGGATGGCGGCGAGCCGCCGCTCGGCCGCGCCTTTGCTCGCTTCCACCGCGACCGGTCCGACGAAGCGATAGCCGCGGCGGGGCATGGTTTCGATCCAACGGTCGCCGCCCGGCGCCTCGCCCAGCGCCCGACGCAGTGCCGAGATTTGCACCGTGAGATTGCTTTCCTCGACCGCCAGGCCGGGCCAACCTGCCTCGATCAGCGCATCCTTCGAGACCATCTCGCCGGGCCGCTCGATCAACGCCCGCAGCAAAAGAATCGCCCGTTTGCCAAGCGGTATAGGCTCGGCTCCGCGCAACAACAGATCGTTTTGCGCATCAAGGCGAAACGGCCCCAGCGCAAGGTTTTTCATAGCGTCGACTGTAGCGCGTCCTCTGATCATTTTTCGGAACTTTTTTGGAGCGGCTTCAGGACTTCGGAGTTGAGCGGGGGCAACTATTTGCCTCGCCGGTTCACGGCGACCAAAACGGTCGCGGCCGACGGATACCAAGGGAACGGAGGGCAGTATGACGTACCCCGCGCACCTGCCCCTGTTCGAGCTCGCCGCGATCATCAGCATCTTGTTCGCAGCCGGAGCGACCAAAGGGGTCACCGGTGTCGGGTTGCCTACCGTCGCCGTGCCGCTGCTCAGCCTGCTGCTACCTTTGCCCACCGCGGTGGCTGCTGTCGTGCTCCCCGTGTTCATAACCAACCTCAGCCAAGTCTTCGGCACCGATCGCATCAGCGTGGTTTTGCGGGTGCTCTGGCCAATCCTCGCAGGTACCGTTGGTGGTGTGCTTATCGGGGTCCATCTCCTGACCGGTCTCAGTCCGGATGTTCTCAAACCGATAGCAGGGGTTGCGCTGATCGTTCTCGCTCTGCTGATGCTGCTAGCGCCGAAGCTGAGTTGCCCCGACCGTTACGCTCCGATTGCCAGCCCGCTTGCAGGTGTCGGGAGCGGCATCCTCGGGGGCCTCGCCGGCCAATCAGCCCCGGTGATGTGTTTGTACCTGCTGTCGCGCGGCATCAACGGCAACCGCTTTGTCCAGTATTTATCGTTGTATCTGGTCATCACCTCGACCGCGCTGACCATAGCACTGGGGAAGTCAGGCGCGCTCGGCTGGTCCGGCGTTGCAATCTCGGCTGCTTGCACCATCCCCATCGTGCTTGGCATGTGGGTTGGGCAGCGGTTGCGTGCCGGCCTACCGACTGCCCTATCCCGCAAGCTGGTACTCGGCGTGATCGTTCTCGGCGGCATCAGCATGACGCAGCCGGCCGTCTCCGCCGTGTTCGCGGCGCCGGTTGCGGAAGCCTTTGCCATCTCGTCCTGGTACTGCGTCACAGCTGGGTCGCAGAGCGGCGCGGCTGCACCGCAACCATTAACTTAGCGTTCCCCAAGCGAACCGGAGGCCGATCATGTGGTGGAGGCAAGCGGTAGCGCAAGGCTCTGACAAGCTCACCGGTTGTGGTTCGCTCATCACGGTTCTGAGCGCTTGGTATCGGCGCGAACGCGAGCGGCGGGAACCGTGGGAGATGGGCTCTCGGGATTTCGGCGATTTGGCGGGCCTCACTCGGGACGAAACGCGTCGCTGGCGCTGGCAGAGGGCAAACCCGCTGTGGGACGAAACCGCTCCCTGGCGCGGCAGTGGTCTGCGCCGCACCTGGGTCAAATCCCGCGACGGCAAGCTCATCTGTATCTGGCTCGCTGCGCATCGTGGCGATCCTGTCGCGGCGCCGCCGCACGAGCAGCAAACCGCGACCGCAGTGGACATTCGGCGATGCGATGTGCACCGAGCGTCTACACCTGATCCTCTTTTGAGGCCGCACCTTACATCCGCACCGCGCTGCAAGGGTCTGCCCCTGGCGGTATTGCTGCCGGCGCCATCGGGCCAGCGTCCTTGGTCCTCGCCCTGCGTCGCTCAGAACCGACCCCCGCATCATTTGCACGAGACCAGGGCCCTGGGCTCTGCGCCGCTTGAGATAACATGACCCCCACCGAATTTCTCGGCTGGTTCGCGGCAAGCCTCGTCTTAGCGACTTTTTGTGCACGTCGCATAACATCGCTGCGCGCCCTGGCAATCGTCAGCAACCTGGCCTTCATCAGCTATGGGTACTGCGATCATCTTTGGCCAATCGTGATCCTCCACACGACGATGTTGCCGATAAACATCTTCCGCTTGCGACAGGCGCTGTCGCCCGTGAGCGCAGAAGGACAGCCTCGCCTCGCACCTCCGACTAGCGGCGCGCCGTCTTTTTGGATGCTGCCGATGGGAAGAGGCCGATGACGCTTTTGACGTAAGCATCACTTTCAAATCCGGGAGCAAGTACTACTCGACGGGGAGCACGAACGGTAGGCCCCGCCATCGAGGCGGAGCGTCTGCTTTCTCCTGCCTAGAAGGCGACCTCCCAGCAGCCGAGAAAACCGGCAACGGCGTCTGAACAAATAACTGCTCTGGGGCACGAAGACCCGTTCCCGCCCCCCTTGGGCGAACGCCGGCTATGTGATCGGAAAGCAGACCTCGTCCGCGCGGGTCGGAGTGAGCGAGATGCGCCGATAACGGCCGTTGCTCGCATTGGTGAACTCCACGATCGGAACCGCGGAATGGGATAACAATGTGTTCGCCACGCAAGCACTTCTCAGGTGTGCAGAGCATCTAACTCCGCTCTGCACACCTCGCTGAATTTGAGGATCGGATCATGAAACCCGTCTCCGAGCAGGCTCTGCCGGAGGTCATCAAAAGATCTGTCCGGCGCGGCGTAGCTTTCGACGATTTGGCGTATTACATCATCAGCGGCAGCTACAACCTCGGCTGACGACGCTAGACGCATGCGGCCGACCGCGGAATAGAGAGCGGCGACAGTTGCAGGGCCGTCGGCTTGGCGGCCCCACGCCTCTGCGACGCGGATCGGTGCTTCGATTATGAACTCCGCGTAAAGCGCCTCGCGCTTGGCGGACTACTGCACAAGCGTGTGGGTGCGCAGCTGGGCTTGCTGCGTAAGCCACGAAGGCGCGAAGGTTGAACCGCCGCCGACAAGCGAGCCGACCAGTCCAACCGCGGCGGATAGGAGTGCAGGGTTCATTTCTTTGGCCAAATAGCAGTTAGCATGCCGCTACCGCGCGGCGCGTTCCATGGGCGTCAGTCTGCCGGATGTTCCGTGTGAGCATCGATTTGTACGGTGGCGGTCATACCGGCCACGAGCACGACGCCGTCCGGCACCTTGTCGATCTGAATGCGAACAGGAATTCGCTGCGCCAGCCGTACCCAGGTGAAGATTGGGTTCACCGTCGCTAGGCCCTGCCCATTCGGCTGCGCGTTCGCGACGCTGATGCCGCGGGCGAGGCCGGCGACATGGCCGCGAACGACCTGGCGGTAGCCCATCAGTTTGACGCTCGCCGGGTTGTTCTCGTGGATGTCGCCGAGATAGGTTTCCTCGAAATATGCGTCGACCCAGAACGAGTCGGCGTCGACCAGCGCGATTTGGCTCTGCCCGACCGTGGCATAGTCGCCGAGTTGCGCGGTCAGGTTGGTGACCCAGCCATTGACAGGCGCGCGGATTTCAGTGCGTTCGAGGTTGACCTTAGCCTGGTCGAGCCGCGCTGCGGCCTGCTGGTATTGCGCCTGCGCGATCGTCGCGTTGCTCGCGTAGGTCTGCTGTTCTTCGGTCGTCACCGCCAATTGGGACAGTTGCTGTCGGCGCTGCAACTCGCGCTGGACGTTCTGGGCGTTGACCTGCGCCTGATCGACCGCGGCCTGCGCAAGGCTCACGGCGATCTTGTAGTCGGTCGGATCGATCTGTACGAGCCGATCGCCCTTGTGGACGAATTGATTGTCGGCGACCGGCAGCTGGACGATCTGGCCGGCAACTTGCGGCGCCATCGTCACGACATAGGCCCGCACTGTCGCGTCGCGCGTCCATGGTGCGCCCATGTAGGCGTTCCACGCTGCCCAGCCGAGCCACACGGCGAGCGCGACGGCTACGAGCGTGACCATCGCTGGAAGAACGCGCCGCCGTCGGCGAGGCACCGCCGCGACGGCACGCGGCACCACCGGTATCTGGGCGTCGCTCGCTTTTGCGTCGCGCCGCGCCTCGGTTTCGGCCTCGGCCATCTCGCTTCAGCTCCCAGCGACGAGAATAATCCCGGAAAGGATCATGACAAAGACGCTCAGGACAAAGAGCGCCGGATGCCAAACGTGGTTCAACAACCCGAAGCGCGCGGTCGTACGGCGCAGCACGATCGTCAGCGCCCAAGCGACGACAACCATCACCGAGATCGGCGCGATATAAACGCCGAAGAGATTGAGCTCGGTAAACCTCATGCCGCCGCCACTTTCTCGAAATAATCGGCGTGTTGTGCGAGTGCTGCCGAAATCGTCAGGATGCGCGCCCGCGCCCGCACCGCGCCCGACATTTCCCGCGCCGCGAGCTGCCGATCGAGCTCGGCTAAGCCGGCGTTTGCACCAGCAATGTTGCCCCGCGCCAAGTGCGCCAGCACTGCGTCGAGTTGCGTACCGGGGCCGAACCGGCGGGCGCCGCGTCGCAGCCGGATGATCTCCGCACCGACCAGGATCAACGCCAGCAGGCGCGCGCGCTCCAATGGTGTCGCACTGTCGGGCAACACCGACATCCGGTTCATACCACGACCGTCCCAAGCCTCTACGGTCGGCATGACGCGGTGGCTTACGAGTCGCCTCAAATCGCCAAGCGCGAGGCCGAGCAAACGCCGCGTCCGGTACGCCGGTGATAGTGGCGGGATCAGCCTAAAGGCCAACGTCCCGACGCCCGATCCAACCACGATGCCCAGTGAGGTGTTGTAGAACGCCGCAACGTCGTAAGTCTGCTGATTCGTCGGGCCGAGGAGTACTACGAACGTCATCGTCATCACACCCAGCAGCCCAATCTGCCAAGGTTCCCGGGCAGACGCCAGCAGAGTGCCGAGCGGCACCAGACACGCCGCGAGAACGAGGCTCAAGCCGGTAAAGGTTTCGACGCCTGACCATGGCAGCACGGCGAACGCGACGAACGCCGTGAGCACGACGTTGAAGATGACGCCGATGACAGCGAGGAAAGCGGCGGCATAAGCCTGCTCCGCCCGCGGAGCCATCAGGGCCGAAACAATGGTCGCGAAGACGATGGACTGAGCCCCGCCGGGCCAGGCGGTGACGACCCAGAATAACGCCATGCCCGCGATCGCGACAAAGGCGCGGCCGCCGCTGACGATTGCCGGCAGCCAGTCCGGAATGCCAAGGCGGCGGATGCCCTGGCGGCGCGGCGAGGGGCGTGTCGGGTCGGCCGTCAACAAGGCCAGCGCATCGAGTGAGCGCGACAGGCCGGCGAACACGGCCGCAGTCCTATCGGCGAGCAGCCGCACCGGCGGCGTGCTGGCCGTCATCGTCATGAGCTGCCGGGCCGTGCGGTTGGCGGAGTGAAGGAGCACCACCGGTCGGGCCAGCCAATCCGCGCTGCCGTCGCTACGCAGCTCCACTGGAACCTGTGACAGGACGCTGTCGGCGATCTCCCGCGCCCGCTCGCGCGGCAGCTGCGCCAGCAGCACGGAGGCAGTGCGCCACGCGCCAAGCGCCACGTAGAGCCCATTCACCGCGCGTTGCAGGACCGGCGAGTAGTAGCGGAGCTCGGCCAACTCCCCGAACGCCTGATCGATGATCGGGCCGAGCGCGATGACCCGGCGTACCAGCTCACGTCGATGGGCCTGGGTTTCGTCGAAACGCGCGCCCGCCGAGTCCAACGTGGCGATGAAACTGCCGGCGACGTCGGACGACACGGCACCGACACGGCTGGCGAGCCTGCGGCGCGCGCCGCCGAAGTCGCTGAGGGCGAGCACCACCCCGGCGCAGGCAATGCCGAGGCAAATCTCGCTCGCCCGGGCGACGGCAAGCAGAAACGCCGCATTCCCGTCTACCCCGCCGGTGAGCCCGAGCAGGTCACCGGCGATGATCGCCGCCGTATAGCCGGCAAGTGCCGCCGCATAGGACGCAAAGTTCCGCAACAGCGTGGCGGCGACGGCGCAAGCGGCTCCCCACAATGCGAGACTGCCGAGAAACAGCACGCGCTCTTGCGGGAACCAAGCCGCCAGCAGCACGGCCATCACGGCGCCGATAAGCGTTCCGATCATACGGAACCAGCCCTTGCGCAACGAAGCGCCGAGCTGCGGTTGACAGACGATGGCTGCCGAGGCTCCCGCCCAGTAGGGATTGTCGAGCTGAAGCCAGAACGCGACGTAAAGCGCAAGCGAGACCGAAGCCCACAGCCGCAGCCCGAACAGCAGTGGCGGGCCCGCGGCTCGCAGTGCTCTGGTAAGCCGGGTGTCGAGAGGTGAATCCCGGTTCAACAGGGGGGCGGCTGCTGATGGAGCGATACCGCTCGTCGCAGGCATCGATCGACCCTACAGACCGGCCGTAATTAAGGCACAAGCGACAGCATACAGCGAGCCAGCGCTCGATCCGCCGCGGTAGCCCGCCGGAGGATCAGAACTCGACGCGCGCTCTAAACCCAAAAACTGAAGCATCGTGGATATTGGCCTGGGCGTTCGGTCGAAAAACATATTGGAAGTCGGGCTGGAAATGCACGCCGCGGAACACGTGGATGTCGTAATTGACCTCGAAGATCGCCTCGTGAGATTGCACGCCGGTCGCATTATCCGACAGAGGCAGTCCTAGCGACTGCTCGATGGATTGGACCGCGGCGAGCCGATCGCTCACATCCACCCAGGTAAACATGACGCCGGCTCCGTCGTCGGACCGGGCGTCCCAGAATCCGCGGTCGAGCAACGCCGCAATATATTGACGCCCGTACTGGGTGTTGTTCGGATCGTTCTGGATAAAGCCGGCAATCGCGATCAGACCCTGATCATCGCCCGGGCGGTTGCGGATCAACATCTGGTCGGCCAATGCCCAGCCTTGGAAATTCCCCGTATGGAATTGCGTGGTGTAGCCCGGCACCCCGGCGGCAGCGAGAGGATCGGTGAAATCCTTGAAGGTCGACGAGGTGTCGTAACCAAAACCGATCTTGTAGTGGCCGGGTAGTGCGTCTTGACCCAGCTTGGGAAGCCAAGCTGCCTCGAGGGGAAGATAAACGCCGCTGTCTTGCGACGAATCAAACTTCCAACCGGTTCGGAAGTTGGCATCGCTGTAGAGGCCTTGATTCACCTCGTAGACACCTGTTTCAACATAGGTGTCGGGAGTTGGCTTCACGCGTACGCGCAACGCCCAGGCCGCGTCGGGATAGGCGCTGTGTCCGATGTCGCCGCCCGGCAATGCTTTCGGGTCGCCACACAGGCCGTTGTTGAGAAAGCCGCAATAGAGCGGCGAACTGGCGAAGTCGTTCTCGACGTTCATCCTGCCGAGCGCGACATCGAGCCGGCCATCATAGAGCGTCTCCTGGGCGTAAACGGAGACGAGATGTGCGGCAACGTTGCCCCCCGAACCGTAGATCTCCTGCACTGGCATCAGATTGTCGCCGAAGTTGTGGCTATCGCTGGTGCCCGACCGGCTGACGATGATCGTGTGGGTCGAAAGGCCGGTAATGCCCGCGAGGCGCTCCCAATTGATATCGGTCGAGAAGCCGATCTGACTGGCGAAGGTAGATCCCTGCTGGGTGCCGCCGGTGACATTTCCGTCAAACTCGGTGAGGGCGTTGAATTGCACATTGATGCCGTGCGACAGGAGCAGCGGCTGCAGGCCGCCCCAATCATCGAACAACCGCTCGATGGGCGCTGCGTCGACTGCCTCAGTTGGCGGAGGCGCGGCCGGCGGGATCTGTTCATGACCCATGCCCAAGCCGGTGCGATAATTCAGCGTCGGGACTGTGCCGGGGTCTGCGATAGGCGCCTGGTCGTCGGCGCGCGCGGCCGTGGAGAACACGGCGCCGCTGGCTGCTAAAAGCGACAATAGGGTGACGCGCAAGTGCCGCGATCTTTTGGTGTCAGACAGCATTAGCGGGAGTTTCCACTATTGCACGAGGCGCGCCACCGTGATGCCTTCCAAATCAAGCTCTATTTGTTCGAGGGTATGGCCCTTTGTCTCCGGAACTTTGACGACCACAAACCACAGCGCGACGACACTTAGAATGGCGTAGATGAGGAATGCACCGGCGCTGCCGACCGCCGAGACGAGATCAAGAAAGGTCGCCGAGACGATTAGGTTGAAGACCCAGTTCGCCACGGTCGCGAGGCTCATGGCCCGACCCCGCAGCGCCAGGGGAAAGATTTCGGCGATGAGCAACCAGAAAACTGGTCCAAGCCCGATAGCAAAAAAGCCGACAAAGGCGGCCACCGAAGCGACCGCGATCCAGGCGAGCCCGCCCGACGCGCCAAAATGGAAGACACCGGCCAGCATCAGCAAGGTCGCGACCATTCCGCCGAGGCTCCAGAACAGGAGCTGGCGACGCCCCAGCCTGTCGATCAGCCGAATAGACACGATCGTCATGATGACATTGACGGCCCCGACCCCAGCGGTGGCGAGGATCGAGATCGCGGCCGACGATAGGCCGGCGCTCTCGAAAATCGTCGGTGCGAAATAGATCACCGTGTTGATCCCGGTGACCTGCTGGAACATCGCCAAGCCAACGCCAATCACGAGGGAATGACGCAACCGTGGCGACAGCAGCTCCGTCCAGTTTTTAAGCTGCCGCCCTTCGAGGGCAATGTCGGTGCGCAGTGCACCAAGCTCCTCGGAGACATCCGCATCGCCTCGCAGGCGCTGCAGAACTCCGCCGGCATCTTCGATTCGGCCGTGACCAGCGAGCCAACGCGGGCTTTCCGGCAGGATCAGCATGCCGATCGTCAGGATGGCTCCAGGGAGAGCGCCGAGGCCGAGCATCCAGCGCCATCCGTCCGGGACTGAAGCCAGTGCGAAGCCGACCAAATAAGAGGCGACAATTCCGATCGTGATGCAGAGCTGATTGAGCGAGACGATCGCGCCGCGGTCGCGCGCCGGGGCGATCTCGGCGAGGTAAAGCGGTGTCAGCATCGACGCTACACCGATCGCGAGGCCGACCAGAAAGCGGCCGACCAGCAGCAGAGTCAGCCCTGCCGCGACGCCGGAAAAGACGGCGCCGGTCACGAAGAGCAAGGCAGCGGCGAGGATGACACGACGGCGGCCGAACCGATCCGACAGAGCTCCGGCCCCGGCGGCGCCGATTGCCGCTCCGGCAAGCACGATGGCAACGACGATCCCCTGCATTGTCGGGGACAGCGCCAGCGCTTCGCGAATGAAAAGGAGAGCGCCCGATATCACGCCTGTGTCGTATCCGAACAACAGGCCGCCCAGCGCCGCGACGCCAGCGATAAAGTAGAAAGACATCACCTCCCCCTGCGTCCGCCAGCGCGGCTCGGATAATTTAGCCCAGTCGTCACGCAACCGGTAGCTGCGGCCGGACACCATCCGCAGATAGCACGGGTTTGGGCCGGGCGTCCTGCGCCCCGCGCTTCATCCCAGGACAGTACTGGAGCCCCCGTCACCCACTTTTGCCCGATACGGACTATCCTGACGAGAGTCAGAAAAGGGGAAAGCGGTCGTTGGCCTGCTGAGATCGCCGAGCAGGTTTTTGAGTCAGACTATCAACCGTGAAGTTCTGTTCTTCTCGGTTCACTAAGACTTCCTCGGAATCAGTCACGTATTTCAGTACGGCAACAAAAGCTCTTTAAATTCGTATCATTGAAATTCCCGAGATCGTTGCCGAAGCGAAGCCAAGAGTATGTAGGGACTCCAGGTTGATCTGTCACAGCATGAACAGCTCTGCCGTAGACTGCCAAATCACTGATTTTTGATGCCAGCAATTCACAAATTGCGGCGGCTGCTTCTAAAGTTGGCAATCCGTTGTTTCCGAACTCGTAAGAAGCGTATGCGGCTTGGATAATTTTCACACACACTCAAGCGATAGTGAAATGAACCCCACTGGGTCGCTGTTCGATTGAGCTATCAACCCATATTTTGTCGCGACAGCAGGATGCCGCTTTAATATTCTTCCCTCATACCCACGCCAAACCCTTACTTTCGGATGACGATTTCCCGAAGTCCAAAGAGTTATTTCGCTTTCACATTGAGGAGAAGGATTGGAATTCGTAAATATTAATAAGAAATCAGCTAACGCCGCATCTGAAAAGGCAATTTTTTCCCGGCGGTAGGCCAATCAAGAGATTTTTTGTATCTTTGGCAATCGATATGCCATTTTTTGAGTATCGAGATATCCGCTCAAATCACGAGCGGGAAAATTCCCTCTAAATATCACGACCACCATCAGCTCCCGGACTACGCCATACCAGATTAATTAGACCCGTGGCCTGCAGGAGATCAAAATCGAGGTTTTCGAACTCCGTCGGTGTCAATCCGTCGATAGTTCGAGTCGCACGAGGAGCTTTTTCGACACTGGTCAGTACGCGTATTCCTCGTACACGCGGGTGATGGCGCCGCGCCAGCGCTTCTCATAATCCTCAAGCATCTCGGCGGCCGGCGTGCGGCCCGAGCCGGCGATCGAGAACAGCGTGTCGAGGAAATGGGTCTCGTCCTCCCCGGCGCGGTCGAGCCGCCGCCGGCGGTGCAGCCCCTCGCGGGCGAAATCGAGCACTTCGAGCGCCGCTTCGCGCAGCGTGCGGCTGCGGATGCGGGCATCAAGGCCGAGCTTCGGCACCTCGGCGCGCATCGCGTCGCGCTCCGCTTCGGTCCAGTCGGCGACGAGGTCGTGCGCCGCATCGAGCGCGGCGTCATCGTAGAGCAGCCCGACCCACAGCGCCGGCAGCGCGCAAAGCCGCCGCCACGGGCCGCCATCGGCGCCGCGCATCTCGAGAAAGCTCTTGAGCCGCACCTCGGGGAAAGCGGTGGTGATGTGGTCGTTCCAGTCGGTCATGGTCGGGATTTCGCCCGGCAAAGCGGGCAGCCGGCCGTCGAGGAAATCGCGGAACGACTGGCCGCTCGCGTCGAGATATTTGCCGTCGCGGTAGACGAAATACATCGGCACATCGAGCATGTAGTCGACATACCGCTCGAAGCCGAACCCGTCTTCGAACACGAAAGGCAGCGTACCGCAGCGGTCGGGGTCGGTGTCGGTCCACACCAGACTGCGATAGCTTTGATAGCCGTTGGGCTTGCCCTCGGTGAAGGGCGAATTGGCGAAGAGCGCCGTCGCCAGCGGCTGCAACGCCAGCGCGACGCGGAACTTTTTCACCATATCGGCTTCGGATTGGTAATCGAGATTAGCCTGCACGGTGCAGGTGCGCAGCATCATGTCGAGGCCCATCCGGCCTTTTTTAGGCATGTAGTCGCCCATGATCCTGTAGCGGCCCTTCGGCATCCAGCCGACATCCGCGCGGCGCGATGTTGGGTCGAAGCCGAGGCCGAGCATGCCGAGCCCCAGCTCGTCGCAGACCTCGCGCACTTGGCGCAAATGCTCGTGTACTTCGTCGCAGGTCTGGTGGACGGTTTCGAGCGGCGCGCCCGACAGCTCGAACTGACCGCCGGGTTCGAGCGTGATCGAACATCGCGCGTCGTTTTCCAGCGCGATGATATTGCCGGCTTCTCGCACGGGGTCCCAGCCGAAACGCAGCAATCCTTGCAACAGCGCGCCGATGCCGTCCGGCCCCTCATAGGGCGCGCGCTTCAGATCGCTGTGGCGGAAGACGAACTTCTCGTGCTCGGTCCCGACGCGCCAGGCTTCGGGCGGCTTGTTGCCCTGCTCATGGAACTCGACGAGCTGCCGCCGGTCGGTGATCGGCGTTCCGGGCGATTTCGGCGGGGCGGACATTCGCGCAACGGTACTCCAAGATGCGTGACAATAGATCGGGCGAAACCGGCGATCGGCAAGCCCCCCGCGATTTCATCGGCGGGTGCGGGCGCCGCGCCAATCCCCGGCGATCGCCTGAAACGCCGCCAGGGCGGCGAGCGCGGCGGTCTCGGTCCGCAACACCCGGGGCCCAAGTCCGACCGCTGTAACAAAAGGAAGTTTCCGCAGTGCGTCAAGCTCCGTCTCAGCGAACCCCCCTTCCGGGCCGATCAGCAGCGCCGCAGGCTTGCCAGCTGGGAAGTCGGCGAGAGCCGCGGCGATCGGCGCGGCGCCGCCGGTCTCGTCGCAAAGGATCAGGCGGCGCTCGGCGGGCCAGGCAGCGAGCACGGCCGAAAGCGGCGCCGCCGGGCGAAGCTCCGGCGCCGACAGGCGCTCGCTCTGCTCCGCCGCGGCGACACCGTGGGCGAAGAGTCGCTCCGGGTTGATACGCTCGGGCTGAGTGCGAACCGTCATTACCGGGACAAAAGCGGCGACGCCGAACTCGGTTCCCTTCTCGATGAGCCAGTCGAGCCGCAGCCGCTTGATCGGCGCGAACAACAGCCACAGATCGGTCTCGGCTTCCGGCGCACGCAGCCGCCGCTCGACTGCAAGGCCGCCGCCGCTACGGCCAAGCTCGGTGACGCGGCACAAAAATTCGCCATCATTCGCGTTGAATCCAGCCACCGCCGCGCCCAACCCCAGCCGCAACACATGGCGCAGGCGATGCACTTGTGCAGCAACGAGCGCCACCGTTCCGCCCTCGGCCAGCGCCGCCGGAAGATAAAGCCGCGTCGCGATTTTCTCGGTCATTGAGAACCGCCCTCCGGAAGCCCAAGATTAGCCGATGAGCAGACGATCCGCTTCAAAAGCCCTGTCCGCCCATTGGGGGAAGAGGGTGGACACCGCGCAGCGGTGGCCGGATGAGGTGGGCACGCGGTGACGCCTCTAGAATCCCCTACCTCACCTGGCCTCTCCGCCCCCCCCATCAATTCAACAGCGGGCGGAGAGGGAAACTTTCGGGACCCCACCGACATCCATGTCGGCGACTGGGTCGACCGCTGGCTGCCGCGCTGGGCCGAGCCTTACGCGCGCCTCGCCCGGCTCGACCGGCCGATCGGCACCTGGCTGCTGCTGTTTCCCGGCTGGTGGGGGATTGCCCTTGCGGGACCGCGCTGGCCCGACCCGTGGCTGATGCTGCTTTTCGCGATCGGGGCGGTGGTGATGCGTGGTGCCGGCTGCACCCTCAACGACATCGCCGACCGCGAGTTCGACGGCCAGGTCGCGCGCACCCGCCTCAGGCCGATCCCGAGCGGCCGAGTCTCGGTGAAGCAAGCGGCGATGTTCATGGCCGCGCAGCTCGCGATCGGCGCGACGATCCTCTTCAGCCTCAACCGCACCAGCATCCTGCTCGGCGTCGCCGTGCTCGGGCTGATCGCGACCTACCCCTATATGAAGCGCATCACCTATTGGCCGCAGCTCTTTCTCGGCCTCAACTTCAACTGGGGCGCGCTGATCGGCTGGACCGCGGTGACCGGTCGGCTCGCCTGGCCGCCGGCGCTGCTCTATCTCGGCGGCATTTGCTGGACGCTCGGCTACGACACGATCTACGCCCACCAGGATAAGGAAGACGACGCGCGGATCGGCGTCAAATCCTCCGCGCTGGCCTTGGGCGACCGCACCCGCCCGTTCCTCTATGCTTTCTACGCCGCCGCCATCGTGCTGTGGCTCGCGGCCGGTATCGCCGCGCAT
Source organism: uncultured Alphaproteobacteria bacterium (assembly GCA_963712835.1). GTDB lineage: Bacteria > Pseudomonadota > Alphaproteobacteria > ATCC43930 > CGMCC-115725 > DATARH01. The sequence goes on from CAVQJJ010000018.1 coordinate 42,797, forward strand.
CTCCACATCGGCTTTTTCATTTTGCTGCCTTATGTCGGGATGCTGCTCTATCGCCAGGCGCAGGGCGTGACGTTCAACGACCCGGCCGATTGCCTCAGGAATTTCCGCGCCAACCGCATCATCGGCTGGACGATGCTCGCCGCCATCGCCGTCGGGCATTTTGCGTGAACCCGGACCCGTCAGGTTTCGTCCGCGCCAACACGGCGATCGGGTCGCCGCCGCTCGTGCCGGAAATCCGCCTCCATCTGGCGACCGAGGTCACCCCGATCTGGCAGGCTACCGAGGAAAGTCTCGCACGCTTCGGCACGCCGCCTCCGTTTTGGGCTTTCGCCTGGGCCGGCGGCCAGGCGCTGGCGCGCTACATCATCGACCACCCCGAGATCGTCGTCGGTCGCGACGTGCTCGACCTTGCCTCGGGCTCCGGCATGGTGGCGATCGCCGCGGCGAAAGCCGGCGCCGAGCGCGTCACCGCCGCGGACATCGACCCCCTCGCCGGCGCCGCGATCGGTCTCAACACCGCGCTCAATGGCGTCGCCGTCCAGATCGAGAGCCGCGATCTCCTCAATCGCGGTCCTGCCGGCTGGACGGTTGTGACGGCGGGGGATGTTTGCTACGAGGCGCCGATGGCGTTGCGCATGATTGCCATGCTGCGCCGCGTCGCTGCGCGTGGCCGCATCGCGCTGCTCGGCGATCCGGGCCGCGCGTACTTGCCGCGCGACGGGCTCGCCGAGCTGGCGCGCTACACGGTGCCGGTCAGCCGCGAGCTCGAGGACCGCGAGGCCAAGGATGGCGTGGTCTACAAGGTGCTGGCGGACTCGATCTTCAACTCCTGAAGCGCGCGCAATAGCTCGCGCAGTCCGCGGTCGGGAATCTTGTCGCGGCGCACGACGCGGCCGATCACGCGGTGCAGCAGCGGCGTCAGCGAATGCGCCGCGAGCGGGTCCTCGCCCACCGCCAGCCGCGGCAGCAGCCCGCAACCGAGCCCGGCCGCGACCAACTGCTTGATCGCTTCGATGCTGCCCAGCTCCATGACCGGCTTCGGCGCGATCCCGGCCTGCCGGAACCAGTCGTCGATCACCCGCCGCGTCTGGCTGTCGGGCTCGAAGAGCAGCACGGGCAGCGTGGCAAGCTCCGCGGCCGAAACCGTTGGCGGCGCCGCGAAACCGGGCGGAAATACCGCGACGATCTCGTCGTCGATGAGTTTTTCGACATCGAACATCCGACCCGGCGCCGGCAGCGTGACCAGCGCCGCGTCGAGCGCATTGTCTTCGAGCGCGCGCAGCATGTCCCGCGAGTTGCCGGTGCGCACGACGATCTCGAGCAACGGAAACCGCCGGCGCAGTTGGCTCAGCACTGGCGGCAACAGATAGGTGCAGGCCGTCGCGCCGGTGCCGATCCGCACCCGCCCGGCGACCCCTTGCGCGTGGTCGGCCATCGCCTCCATCGCGCCCGCGATAGTCTCGCCGATGCGGTGGATATGCGGCAACAGCTCGCGCCCCGCCGCCGTGGGCTGGGCGCGTCGACCGACCCGCTCGAGCAGCCGCGCACCAAGCCGCCGCTCCAGCTGGCGGATCTGAAAGCTGATCGCCGGCTGCGTCAGGTTGAGCCGCGCCGCGGCGGCCGAAAAGCTGCCCAGCTCGACCACCGCGGCGAACGCCTCCAGCTGATCCAGGTTCAGGCCGCGCATATCTCCAAAAATTCTCTTATGTGACGCATCGATCAAACAAATTTTTCTGATCGTGAACATTGCGTGACAATCAGCCGTGCTTGAGGGCTGATGAGCGAATGACCGCGAGCCGCACCACCGTCGTCTGCGCGCTGGGCACGACCCAGACCTTGGCCTGGGCGTCGAGTTATTACCTGCCGGCCATTCTCGGCGTGCCGATCGCGCAGACGCTCGGGCTGGAGCCGAGCGTCTTCTTCGCCGTCTTCTCGGGAGCGTTGCTGCTATCGAGCGGATTGGCGCCGAGCGTCGGCCGGTGGATCGACCGCCATGGCGGCCGCTCAGTGCTGACCGCGTCGAGTGCGGTGATCGCCGCGGGTCTCGTGATGCTGAGCCTCGTCCATGGCGTGATCGGACTTTGCGCCGCCTGGCTCGTGCTCGGCGTCGGCACGGCGATGGGCCTTTACACCCCGGCCTTCGCCGCGCTGGCGCGGCTTTACGGTCACGGCGCACGTGGCCCGATCACCGGCATCACCCTCTTTGCCGGCTTTGCCAGCACCATCGGTTGGCCGCTCAGCGCGTTCATGCTGAGCCATTATGGCTGGCGCGAGGCGTGCCTCGTATGGGCGGGACTCAACTTTTTTGTCTGCCTGCCGCTCAACTTGCTGCTGATCCCGACCGCGCCGCCGCACCCGACGCGAATGCACCCCGCCGCCGAGGCAAGCGATGCCCCGCCCGATGCACCCGATCCGCAACCCGGCGCGATGGTGATCCTTGCCTTTTGCTTCGCGGCCACGCGGTTTGTCAGCGGTGCGCTCGCCGCGCATCTGCCGGGACTGCTCGAAGGCGCCGGCGCCAGCGAGGTCGCGGCGATCGCCGCCGGCGCGCTGGTCGGCCCGGCGCAGGTCGCGGCGCGGCTCTTCGAATTCGGCCTCCTGCGCTCGTTCCACCCGCTGATCCCGGCGCGGATCGCGCTGCTCTTGCACCCACTCGGCGCCGCGGCGCTGGCGGTATTCGGGCCGGCTGCGATCAACGTGCTGGCGGTGCTCCACGGCGCCGGCAACGGCATGCTGACGATCGCCAACGGCACGCTGCCGCTGGCCATTTTCGGGCCGGCGGATTACGGCAAGCGCAACGGCTATCTCGCGGTGCCGACCCGCGTCGCGGAATCGGCCGCGCCCTTTCTCTTCGGGCTCTTGATCGACCGCATCGGCACCGCGGCGCTCGCGGTTTCGGCCGGGTTGATGCTCGCCGCGTTCGCCTCGCTTTTCGCCTTAAGCTCGCGCAAGACGGTAGCCGCGCCTATATAGGGCGATGCCTTACGCCAGCCTGCGCGACTTTATCGCCCGGCTCGAGGCGAGCCGCCGGCTCGTCCGCGTCAAGGGAGCGGTGTCCCCGATACTGGAGATGACCGAGATTCAAACCCGCCTCCTCGCCGAAGGCGGCCCGGCGGTGCTGTTCGAAAACGTCGTGGGGGAGCACGGAAAATACGACATGCCCGTGCTGGTCAACCTGTTCGGCAGCGTCGAGCGCGTCGCCTGGGGTATGGATCGCGAGCCCGGCAACTTGCGCGAGATCGGCGAGACGCTCGCCTTTCTCAAACAGCCCGAGCCGCCCGGCGGCTGGCGCGAAGCCTGGGAGATGCTGCCGCTGTTGAAGACGGCGTTGGCGATGCGCCCGCGCACCGTCAATTCCGCGCCGTGTCAGGACATCGTGCTGACTGGCGGCGACATCGACCTCGGCAAATTGCCGATCCAGACCTGCTGGCCGGGCGAGCCGGCGCCGCTCGTAACCTGGCCGCTGATCGTCACCAAGGGGCCGGGCACGCGACGCGAGGACGGCTTCAACCTCGGCATCTACCGGCTCCAGGTCACCGGTCGCGACACCACTCTGATGCGTTGGCTGCGGCATCGCGGCGGCGCGCAGCACCACCAGCGCTGGGTCCAGGAGAAATCCGCGCCGTTGCCGGCGGCGGCGGTGATCGGCGCCGACCCAGGCACGATCCTAGCCGCGGTGACGCCGGTGCCCGACACGCTGTCCGAATATCAGTTCGCGGGGCTGCTGCGTGGCAAGCGGGTCGACCTCGTCGATTGCAAGACCGTGCCGCTCAAGGTGCCGGCCGAGGCCGAGATCGTCCTCGAAGGCCATGTCTCGCTCGACGAGTACGGCGATGAAGGCCCCTACGGCGACCATACCGGCTATTACAACGCGGTCGAGCCCTTTCCGGTATTCCGTCTCTCGGCGATCACCATGCGGCGCGACCCGATTTACCTCTCGACCTTTACTGGCCGCCCGCCGGACGAACCGTCGATCCTCGGCGAAGCGCTGAACGAGGTATTCGTCCCGCTGCTCCAGCAGCAATTCCCCGAAATCGTCGATTTCTGGCTGCCGCCCGAAGGCTGCTCCTACCGCATCGCGGTGGTGTCGATCCGCAAGACCTATCCCGGCCAGGCCAAGCGGGCGATGATGGGCGTCTGGTCGTTCCTGCGCCAATTCATGTACACGAAATTCGTCATCGTCGTGGACGACAACATCGACGCGCGCGACTGGAAGGATGTGATGTGGGCGATCTCGACCCGCATGGACCCGGTGCGCGACGTGACCCTCGTCGAGAACACACCGATCGACTATCTAGACTTTGCGTCCCCCGAATCAGGACTCGGCGGCAAGATCGGCCTCGACGCGACGACCAAGCTGCCGCCCGAGACAACCCGAACATGGGGCACGCCGATCCGCATGGCGCAGGACGTGATCGACGAGGTGACCCGCAAATGGCCGGGCTACGGCCTGCCCGGCAGCGGCAAGCCGATCTGGAAATGACGCTGTTCACATTGTGATGACGAGCGACCACTTTATGTGTCGTCCCGGTGAAGACCGGGATCCACTTTTCAGCGGCCCGTGACGCCGATAAATGGATACCGGCCCGCGCCGGTATGACGGCGATATTTGCGGCCCGCATAAGTTAGGAAAAAGAATGTCGGATAACGAAGCGCAAAACGCCCTCGATCTGCTGCACAATCTCGTTGCTAAGGCCAAGAAGGCCGGCGCCGACGCCGCCGACGCGGTGGCTGTGGTCGGCACCTCGCTGTCCCACACCCGCCGGCTCGGCAAGACCGAGAAGCTCGAACGCTCGGAACACCAGGACCTCGGCCTGCGTGTGCTGATCGGCAAGCAGCAGGCGATCGTCTCGTCGAGCGATCGCGCGCCGGCGACGCTCGACGAGCTGGTCGAACGCGCCGTGGCGATGGCGAGAGCCATCCCCGAAGACCCGTTCTGCGGCCTCGCCGACCCCGACCAGATCACCAAAGCCTGGCCGACCCTCGACATGCTCGACCCAACTGAGCCCTCGGCCGAAGAGCTCATCGAGCGCGCCCGCGCCGCCGAGGAAACCGCGCTCGCCACGCCCGGCATCACCAATTCCGAAGGCGCCGATGCCGGCTGGGGCCGCTCGCGCGTCGCGCTTGTCGCGTCGAACGGGTTCGCCGGCTCCTACGCCGGGTCGAGCCACGGCGTCAGCACCTCAGTCATCGCCGGCGAGGGCACCGCGATGGAGCGCGACTACGATTTCGCCAGCGCCGTCTACGCCGCCGACCTGCGCAGCGCCGAAGACATCGGCCGCGAGGCCGCCGCGCGCGCGATCAAGCGGCTCGGCGCCAAGAAGATGCCGACCGGCAAGGTGCCGGTCGTCTTCGACCCGCGCGTCTCACGCAGTTTCTTGTCGCATCTGCTGGGTCCGATCTCCGGCCCGTCGATCGCCCGCGGCACCAGTTTCCTCAAGGACAAGTTCGGCCAGCAGATTTTCCCCCAAGGGATCACCATTGTCGAAGACCCCCACCGCCAGCGCGGTCTGCGCTCGAAGCCGTTCGACGGTGAGGGCATCGCCAACCAGCGCCGCGCGATCATCGACAAGGGCGTGCTGACCACCTGGCTGCTCGATTTGCGTTCCGCTCGCCAGCTCAAGATGGCGACGACCGGCCACGCCGCGCGCGGCACCGCCTCGCCGCCCTCGCCTGCGGCCTCCAATGTCTGGATCGAGCCCGGCGCGCAAACCCCGGCGGAGCTCTACGCCGACGTCAAGAGCGGCTTTTACGTGACCGAACTGATGGGCATGGGGGTCAACGGAGTCACCGGCGATTACAGCCGCGGCGCCGCCGGGTTCTGGATCGAGAACGGCGAGCTCGCCTTCCCGGTAAGCGAGATGACCGTCGCCGGCAACCTCAAGGACATGTTCCTGCGCATGGTCGCCGCCAACGACCTCGAATTCCGCACCGGCGCCGACGCGCCCACCCTGCGCATTGACGACCTGACAGTGGCCGGGGCCTAGCACCCCGCTACGCCTGCCAAGAGCGATGCGGCAACAGCCCCACCCATCCGGCAACCGAAAGGCGCGCGGTAAATCCCAGGCTGCGCCCGATACCGGCATTACCGATCGCGAAATCGAGGATGTCGAAGCGCGGTCGAGCCCGCGCACGCCCGTCATCTACGAAATCGTCGCGCGCCTCGGCGAAGAGGAAATGTCGCGGCCGCTCATGTCGCTGTGGTGGTCGGGAATTGCGGCGGGCCTCTCAATCAGCTTTTCGTTGCTGGCTCAGGCCATCTTGGACTCTCACCTGCCCGACGCGTCGTGGCGTCCGCTTGTCAGCAGCTTCGGTTATTCGGTCGGGTTTTTGATGGTGGTGCTATCCCGTCAGCAATTGTTCACCGAGAACACGATCACGGCGGTTCTGCCGGTAATGGCGGAGGTGACGTTCCGCAATGCGTGGCGGCTGGGCCGCTTGTGGCTGGTCGTGCTTGTGGCGAACCTGGTTGGCACGTTGGTCGCGGCGCTGTTCTGCACCTGGAACCCGGCTCTCGACCCGCCGCTCTACCAGACCATGCTGGAAATCAGCCGGCATTTGCTGTCGCACGGCTGGGCGACGATGTTTTTCGGTGGCGTCACGGCAGGCTTTCTAATGGCTGCGATGGTATGGATGATTCCCAGCGCCGATAACGCCCAATTCTATGTCGTGACGCTGATGACGTATCTCATCGCGGTCGGCGGCTTCTTCCACGTCGTCGCCGGTAGCATGGAGGCTTTTTTGCTGTTGCTGCACGGCGAGGCCGGCGGCTGGTGGCTCGTAACCGGCTTTTTCATCCCCGTATTGCTGGGCAATATGGCCGGTGGCACCGCGCTTTTCTCGCTGATCTCTTACGCGCAGGTGATGCAGGAAATTTGAGCCGGTAGCGATCTACACCAAGCGGAGCGGTGCATTCCCGCCATTGCTTTCGGAGGCAATGCGCGCCTTGGCGATCACGACGAACTCGCCCTCGGGATATTTGTCGAGGTAAGCCTGGAACAGCGCGGGATCGTTCGCGTCGGCGATCAATTCCCAGAAGGCGAGCTCGATCGCGTCGCCGACAGCAGACGGAGCGGCCTCGTTTCCCGCTTCGGAAAGATGGGTCAAGCGCGCCCTGGCTAGAGCGGCGAAATGGCCTTCGGGATATTGCTCGACATAGACCTCGATCTCGTCGGCCTGCTGAGAATCCTTGATGCTCTCCCAGAACGCGAGCTCGGCCGCATCGGGACCCTCGCCTTCCGAGGCGGAAGTTGTCGGTTCGTCATCGCCCGCCGCTTTTTCCCGGTTGCTAAGCCGCATCCGAGCGAGCGCCGCGAACGTCCCTTCCGGAAAGCGCTCCAGATAGGTCGCCAGCTCCTCGGCGGCGCCGTCCTTGACGCTATCCCAAAATGCCAGTTCCAGCGCCGCCACCTCGTGCAGGGGCGGCGACTCGGAACTGAAAGCGAACGGTTCATCGCCCTGCGGCTCCAGTTCCAAGGGGGAAGTATTGTCGACGTGAAGCCGAAATGCCCGGATGGGATGCGCGATATTTTTGACCAATTGCTCGCCCAGATCCTCGAACACGAGATTGGCGCGTTGCCGAAGGTGATCGCGAACGCCGCGCGAAACGCAAATCCCGCCACCATCGGCTAGGCTTTCAAGTCGGGCGGCGACATTAACCCCATCGCCAAAAATGTCGCCGTCCTTGACCATCACATCGCCGACGTTGATGCCGATGCGAAAGCGCATGACCGGCGGGGTCTCGTTGGCGCGCTCCATCGCCTTCTGGATTTCGACCGCGCACGTGACCGCTTCCAGCACGCTGGCGAACTCCGCGAGCACGCTATCCCCGGCCGTGTTGGCGATGCGGCCGCGATGGCCGGCGACAAGCTCGTCCAGCACGGCGCGGCGCGCGGATAGCAGCGTCATCGTCATCTCTTCGTCGCGATGCATGAGGCGGCTGTAACCTTCGACATCAGCCGCCAAAATTGCCGCGAGCCGTCGCTCGACTTCCGGCGCTTCCATAAATCCTCGCGTTTCGGATGCTAGCAAGCAGCTAACGGCCCACCGGCATTTTTCTCTCCGTCACGCATTCCGTCTCCCGCCAGGGATGCCAGCGGCCGGCAATATCGAATAAACTCACAAGTGGCGGCGTTGACGGCGCTCCGGTCGCCGGGATAGAGCCTCGGGCCGGGGGCCGATCGCCAAGAATGACGACGCTCACAATGACGGCCTGGGGTTGATGCGGGGCAAATCGATCACGACGGCGGAAGGCGGAGCGGCGACTGGCGTCTTGGTGCGGCGGCTCGCCCGCGACTTCATCTCGCGCCATGTCGGCATGATCGTGCTGGCCTTTGTCTGCATGGGCATCGGCGCCGGCAGCACGGCGCTGCGCGCGTGGCTGATGCAGCCGATGCTCGACCGCATCTTCGTCGGGCGCGAAGCGAGCCTGCTCATCCTCATCGCCGGCGCAGCGTTGATCCTGGCGATCATCAAGGGCATCGCCGATTACGGCGTCGCGGTGCTGATGACGCGGGTCGGCCAGCGCGTCATCACCGACGTCCAGATGGCGCTCTACGCGCGCCTCATCCGCGCCGACCTCGCCTACTTCAACGCCAATCCCAGCGGCACGCTGATCTCGCGCTTCACCAACGATGTCGGCCTCTTGCGTAACGCCGCCGCCAGTGTGCTCGCCGCGATCGGCAAGGATGCGGTGACGGTCGTCTTCCTGATGGCGTTGATGTTCTATCAGGATTGGCTCTTGGCGTTGATCTCATGCTTTGCCTTTCCCTTGGCGATCCGCCCGCTGGTGGGCATCGGCCGGCGCATGCGGCGGGTGTCGGCCAACACGCAGGTCGAGGTCGGCCTACTGACGACGCTGTTGAGCCAGACCTTCCAAGGCGCGCGCCACGTCAAAGCCTACGGCATGGAAGCCTACGAGGAAGGCCGCGCTGCCACCTTGTTCGAACGCATCTATCAGCTTGTCGATCGCGCCAATCGCACTCGTTCGCGCGCCTCGCCGATGATGGAGGCGCTGGGCGGCGTCGCGGTCGCGATCGTGATCGCCTATGGCGGCTATCAGGTGATCAACGACGCGCGCACGCCCGGCGCCTTTTTCTCCTTCATCACCGCGCTCTTGCTCGCTTATCAGCCGCTGAAGAATCTTGCCAACCTCAACGCCTCGCTGCAGGAGGGGCTGGCGGCGGCGCATCGCCTCTTCGAGGTGCTTGACATCGAGCCCCACATCCGCGACCTGCCCGACGCACGGCCGCTGCGCGTCACCGGCGGTGAAATCCGCTTCGACGATGTCCGCTTCGGCTATCAACCGCCGGCTGTCGCGCTCGACGGCATCACCCTCACCATCCCGGCCGGTAGCACCGTGGCGCTGGTTGGGCCCTCCGGCGCCGGCAAATCGACCGTGCTCAACCTGATTCCGCGCTTTTACGACGTCAGCGCCGGCAGTATCGCGATCGACGGCCAGGATATCCGCACGGTGACATTGTCGTCTCTCCGCGCGCCGCTGGCGCTCGTCGCGCAGGAAGCGAGCTTGTTCGACGACACGGTGCGCGCCAACATCGCCTATGGACGCCTGAGCGCGACCGAAGCCGAGATCGCGGCGGCCGCCGCCGCGGCCGGCGCCGATCGCTTCATCGCCGAACTGCCGCTGGGCTACGACACGCTGGTCGGCGAGCACGGCACGCGGCTCTCGGGCGGCCAGCGCCAACGTATCGCGATCGCCCGCGCGATGCTGAAGGATGCGCCGATCCTGCTGCTCGACGAAGCGACCTCCGCGCTCGACAACGAAAGCGAGCGCCAGGTCCAGGCGGCGCTCAAGCGGCTGATGCAGGGACGCACGACCCTGGTCATCGCCCACCGTTTGTCGACGATCGTCGGCGCTGACCTCATCTGCGTGATGGATCGCGGTCGCATCGTCGAAAGCGGCAAGCACGCGCAGTTGCTTGCGCGCGGCGGCCTCTACGCGCGTCTCTACGAGACGCAGTTCGCGCCCGAAGACGAACCGGCAGCGCTCGCCGCCGAGGCCCAGCCGGGATGAACCTGTTGCGCCAAAAACTCCGGCAGTTCATCCGCAGCGACCGGCTGCGCCGGCTCTTGTGCTATGTGATCCACCTCTACATCCGCTTCGTCTACGCCACCAATCGATGGAGCATCGAGGGAGTCGAGCATCCGCGCCGACTGCGCGACGCGAAACAGCCGTTCATCCTCGCCTTCTGGCACGGCAGGCTGATGATGATCCCGATGGCTTGGCAGCGCCTCGCGCCAATCCACATGCTGATCTCAGCGCATCGCGACGGCCGCATCATCGCCGACGCCGTGGCGCATTTCGGAGTACAGACGGTGACCGGGTCGACCCGGCACGGCGGCAGCGCGGCACTTCGCGCGATGGTCAAGTCGCTTGCCGCCGGCGATTGCGTCGGCATCACCCCGGATGGGCCCGCCGGTCCGGCGATGGTCGCCAGCAACGGCATCATCAATGTCGCCCGCCTGGCCCGCGTGCCGATCGTGCCGGTAACCTTCGCGACCAGTCGGCAGCGCATGATGCCCAGCTGGGACCGCATGCAGGTCGCCCTGCCCTTCGGCCGCGGTGTCTTCATCTGGGGCGAGCCGATCGTGTTCGACGGCGGGTTCGACGAAGACGGTGTCGAGCGCGCCCGTCGCGACGTTGAGCGCCGCATGCTCGACATGGTCGCCGAGGCGGAGGCCCGCGTCGGCCGCGCGTGGACGCCGCCTCCGCCGCGCGCTCCTATTGCCGAGCCCCAGCCGGAATCCACTCAAGAACCCACGCGCACGCCGGAACTCGCCGACGGGGAGAAACGGTGATCCTCCCCGTCCTGTATCGCGGCCTTACCGCCGCGGCGACGCCGCTCGTCATCGCCTATCTCAACGCGCGCCGGCGGCGCGGCAAGGAGGACGGCGAGCGCTTCGCCGAGCGCCTCGGCCGACCCGGCCGCGAGCGCCCCGATGCGCCGCTGGTCTGGATGCACGCCGCGAGCATCGGCGAGGCAACCTCGGTGCTGGCCCTCATCGAACGCATGCTGGAAGAACGCGCGGGGCTCGAAATCCTGCTCACCACCGGCACGGTCACGGCGGCGCGGTTGTTGGAGCCGCGGCTGCCGCGCGGCGCGCGCCACCAGTTCGTGCCTGCCGACCTGCCCGGCGCCGTCGCGCGGTTTCTCGATTATTGGCATCCCGATCTGGCGGTCTGGGTCGAATCGGAGTTGTGGCCCAATCTCGTGCTGATGACCCATGAGCGCCGGATTCCGATGCTGCTGTTGAACGCCCGGCTGTCGGCGCGCTCGCACGCCAATTGGAGCCGCTGGAGCGGCCTCGCGCGGCCGATGCTTGGCTCGTTCGCACTGTGCCTCGCACAAGACGAGGCTCAGGGCGCCCGCTTCCGCGCGCTGGGCGCGCCCGATGTCGCCAGCGTCGGTGACCTCAAATCCGCCGCCAAAACGCTGCCGGCCGACGCCAATAAGCTCGCCGCCTTGCGCCGCGAGATCGGCGATCGGCCACGCTGGCTCGCTGCCAGCACGCATGCCGGCGAGGAAGAGATCGCGATGGCCGTGCATCGCCGCCTCGCTGGCGCGCATCCCGGGCTGCTGACGATCATCGCGCCGCGCCACCCGGTGCGCGGCGACGAGCTCGTCGCGCTGGCCGCGACGCGGAATCTTGCCGTCGCCCGCCGCTCCCTCAGCGAGCCGATCGCGCCCGACACCGACATCTATCTCACCGACACATTCGGCGAATTGGGCGTGTTCTACAGCCTGGCGGGGATCGCTTTTGTCGGCGGTTCGCTGATCGACAAGGGCGGGCACAACCCGTTCGAGGCGGCGCGGCTCGATTGCGCGGTGCTGCTCGGCCCCCATACCGCGAATTGCTCGGCGATGGCCGAGGCACTCACCGCGGCCGGCGCGGCCGAGACCGTCGCCGACGCCGACGCGCTTACCGCCGCGGTGGCGCATCTGCTTGACGATGCGAAGCTGCGTCGCAAGCGCGCAGAGGGTGCGGCGCGCGTCGCCGCCAACGGGCTCGGCACGCTCGACGCGGTGCTCGTTCGGCTGGCGCCCTGGCTCGACCGGCTCAGTCCGACCGGCGCGCCGATTGCGAACGGCGATGCGCGCTCCTGACTTCTGGAGCGAGGAACCGAGTTTTCTCGCCGGATTGCTGACCCCGCTCGGCGCCGCGCTCGATGCCGCCGGCCGGCTGCGCCGCTCGATGGTGCGCCCCTATCGCGCGCCGGCGCCGGTGATCTGCGTCGGCAATATCGTCGCCGGCGGCTCGGGCAAGACACCGGTAGCGCTCTCGCTCGCGTCGATCCTCGCCGCGCGCGGGCTCTACGCCGCGATCGTCCTGCGCGGCTATGGCGGCAGCCTCGTCGGGCCGGTGCGCGTCGATCCGCAGAGCCACGGCGCCACGGCCGTGGGCGACGAGGCGCTGCTCGCGGCGGCCGTCGCGCCGTGCTGGGTGGCACGCGACCGGGTCGCTGGGGTCAAGGCGGCGGCCGCGGCCGGCGCCGCGGCGGTCATTCTCGACGACGGCTTTCAGAACCCGCATGTCGCCAAGGATCTGTCTCTGGTCGTGGTCGATGCTGGTTACGGCTTCGGCAATGGCCGGCTGATCCCGGCCGGCCCGCTGCGTGAGCGCATCACCGGCGGCCTCGCCCGCGCCGACGCGATCGTGCTGATCGGCGACGGCGCGTCTCCTGCAACAGCCGGCAAGCCCGTGCTGCGCGCTACGCTAGAGCCGATCGACGGCGCGCGCTTCGCCGGCGTGCCTGTCATCGCCTTCGCCGGCATTGGCCGGCCGGAGAAATTCTTCGCCAGCCTGCGCAAGCTTGGCGCGGTGCTCGCCGGTCAGCGCCCCTTCCCTGACCACCAACCTTATCGTGCCGCCGAGCTCGCGGCGCTGCGCCGCGAAGCGGCGGCCGCCGGTGCGCGGCTGGTCACGACGCGCAAGGACTGGGTGCGATTGCCCGAGGCGGAACGCCGTGACATCGACGTGCTCGACGTCGCGCTGCACTGGCGCGAACCAGCCGCGCTCGACGCGCTGCTCGCGCCCCTCATCGAGCCGACCGGCGATGACCGACGCGCCGCTCCCGCCTGAACCGCCCCCACCGGACATTGCCTGGCGATACCGGGTCGAGGCCTGGCTGGCGGCGCTACTGATCGGCGCGCTGGGTTTGCTGCCGCTCGACTGGGCTTCGGCGCTCGGCGGCTTTACCGGCCGGCTGATCGGCCCGCGTCTCGGGATCTCCAAACGCGCGCGCCTCAACCTGAGCGCCGCGTTCCCCGAACTGACCGCCACAGAGATCGAAACCATCGTTGGCGGGATGTGGGACAATCTCGGCCGCGTCGTCTACGAGTACCCGCACCTAAAGAAAATCAAGGTGTTCGCCGGCGACCGGGTAGAGGCGCGCGGCCTGGACAATCTCAAGGACGCCATCGCCGCCGGGCGCCGGGTCATCATGTTTTCCGGCCATCTCGGCAATTGGGAGATCGCCGCGCTCGCCGGCGGGCAGTACGGCATCGATGTCGCGCAAATCTACCGCGCCGCCAACAACCCGCTGGTCGATGCGATGTTGGCGCGGCTGCGCGGTGAAGCCGGCGAGCTGATCCCGAAAGGCGCGATCGCCTCGCGCCGCGCGGTCGCGGCGCTGCGGCGTGGCGGCCATCTCAGCCTGCTCGCCGACCAGAAGCTTAACGACGGCATCGCCGTGCCGTTTTTCGGCCGCGAGGCAATGACCGCGCCGGCATTGGCGATGCTGGCGCTGCGCTTCGATTGCGACGTGCTACCGGTGCGCGTCGAGCGGATGTCGGGCGCACGGTTTCGGCTCACGGTCTATCCGAGGCTGCCCTTGCCCGATAGCGGCGACCGCGCGGCCGATACGCTGGCGCTGATGACCGAGGTCAACCGCACACTCGAAACCTGGATCCGCGAACGGCCCGAGCAATGGTTCTGGCTGCACCGCCGCTGGCCGGATTGAATCGGAGCGCGGCCTTCTCGGTCGCTTGCGGGTGAAACGCCCGCGATCCCTACCTCACCTCATCCCCGTCACCTTATGCGTCTGCAGGCTTAGCTGCCATTGCGGGTGCGCGAGGCAGAATTGGATCGCCAGCTCGGTGTTGCGCGTGAGCCCGGGGCCGTCCATCGGCTGGACCGAGAAGCGGCGGAAGCCGAGCTCGGCGAAGGCGAGCGGGTCGAGCCCCTCCTGCGGGATCACCACCTTCAATTCGTCGCCCTCGGTGACGACCAGCGTATTGCCGCCCTTGGGGCTGACGCAGACCCAGTCGATATCGTCCGGGAGCGCGATCGTGCCGTTGGTCTCGATCGCGATCTCGAAGCCGCGCCGGTGCAGCGCGTCGATCAACGACGTGTCGAGCTGGAGGAGCGGCTCGCCGCCGGTGCAGACGACGAACTTGGCATGCGCCCGCTGAGGCCACAGCACCGCGACTTTATCGGCGAGCGCATCGGCGTCGGCGTAGCGCCCCCCCTCGCTGCCGTCGGTGCCGACGAAATCGGTATCGCAAAAACTGCACGCCGCGCCGGCGCGGTCTTCCTCGCGACCCGACCACAGATTGCAGCCGGCAAAGCGGCAGAACACCGCGGGCCGCCCGGTGAGCGCGCCCTCGCCCTGTAGCGTGTAGAATATTTCCTTGACCGCGTAGCTCATTTGCCCGTCGCTGGATTAACGTCCTCGCGTCCTTCGAGAGGGCTGCTGCGCAGCCTCCTCAGGATGAGAATTTTTCTTAAGCCATCCACAAAACTTCCTCATCCTGAAGAGCGGCCATCGGCCGCGTCTCGAAGGACGCACCGACCGCTATGCAGCCTTGAACCCGTCCCACCCCTTGCGGCGCAGCTCGCACGCCGGGCACGCGCCGCAACCATAGCCCCATTCGTGCAGCTCACCGCGCTCGCCGAGATAACAGCTGTGGCTTTCCGCCCGGATCAGCTCGACCAGCGCATCGCCGCCCAAATCCCGAGCCAGTTCCCAGGTCGCCTTCTTGTCGCGCCACATCAAGGGGGTATGAATCACGAAGCGGTGGTCCATGCCGAGCGACAAGGTCGCCTGCAGCGATTTCAGCGTGTCGTCGCGGCAATCGGGATAGCCCGAATAGTCGGTCTCGCACATCCCGCCGACTAGGTGCCTGAGCCCGCGGCGATACCCGGTCGCGGCGGCAAAGGTGAAGAACAGCAAATTGCGGCCGGGAACGAATGTGGTCGGCAGCCCACCGGCGCCGAAGGCGATCGCGCTGTCGCGGGTCAGCGCCGTCTCGCTGATCGCGCCGAGCACCGAAAGGTCGACGACGTGATCCTCGCCGAGCTTCCCCGCCCATTCTGGAAACTCGCGCCGCAGCCGCTCGACAATCCGCGTCCGGCATTCCAATTCGACGCAATGCCGCTGGCCGTAGTCGAACCCGATCGTCTCGACCGCGCCGAAACGCGCAAGCGCCCAGGCCAGGCAGGTCGCCGAATCCTGTCCGCCGGAAAACAGCACCAACGCGCCTTCGTCAAATGATGCGGTCATGAGCGCAGTATCTACTACTTCATCACCCCGGCCCACGGCTCTGTCCTGCGGACAGCCCGAGGATAAACTCCAGTCGGAGCCCAGAGTTGATCTGGATACCGGCCTTCGTCGGTATGACGACAGAAGACGGCGGATTATAGTCGGTCACCTTCCCGGAGATCGCATGACGCAAAACCCCTACCTCGCGCTCGGCGTCCGCCCGTTCATCAATTGCTGCAGCGTGCGCACGATGCATGGCGGGAGTCTGATGCTACCGCAGGTACGCGAAGCGATCGACGCCGCCTCGCGCCAGTTCGTCAATCTCGACGAACTGATGGCGGCTGCCTCTCGGCGCATCGCCGCGCTGACCGGTGCCGAATCGGGAATCGTCACCTGCGGCAGCGCCGCCGCCGTCGCGCTCGGCACCGCCGCCTGCGTTGCCGGCAACGACCCGGTGAAGATGCTGCGGCTGCCGTTTACCGAGGGCATGGTCAACCGCGTCGTCATCCCCGCAAAACAGCGTTTCGCCTATGACCAGGCGGTACGGATGTGCGGCTGCCGGATCGTCGAGATCGAGACCCGCGCCGACCTCGACGAAGCGCTCAAGCAGCCCGTCGCGCTTGTCGTGCTGCTCGGCAAGCAGGAGCATCTGACCAGCGTGCGGCTGGAGGAAATCGCCGGGGCCTGCAAACCCAAGGGCATCCCGATCATGGTCGACGCCGCCAGCGAGCACATCGAGCGGCCCTCGCCGTGGCTCGCGCGCGGCGCCGATCTCGTCGTCTACAGCGGCGGCAAGTTCCTGCGCGGCCCGCAGACCTCGGGCCTCTTACTGGGCAGCAAAAAGCTCGTCGAGGCGGCCTGGCGCAACGGCTCGCCGCACCAGGCGCTCGGCCGGCCGATGAAGGTGTCGAAAGAGGACATTATCGGCGTACTCGCCGCGCTCGAAGTCTGGTTTGGCGAGCGCGACGAAGCCGCCGAGCGCCAGCGCTGGGACGACGATTGCGCCACAATCGCCCGGCGGGTCGCGCAGATCCCTGGCGTCGCCAGCGAAGTCGTGGCGCCCGCCGGTGTCGATCGCGTGCCGCGCCTCAAGATCGTCTGGGACCACGACAAGTACCCGCTCGACGGGCTCGCGCTGCGCCAGCGCGCGCTCGACGGCGAGCCGCGCGTCATGCTCGACGACAATTCGGCGACCGAGAACTCGATCGCGGTCGATCCGTTCCAGCTCCAGCCCGGCGAGGCCGAACAAGTCGGCGACGTGGTCGTCGCCGCGCTTCTCGTCTCGGCTCAGGCCGAGCGCACGCCGGTGCACGCGCCCTCGCTCACCATCGCCGGCAATTGGGAGCTGCGCGTCGAGTTTCTGCAGGGCGCGCGCACCCACCGCCTCGCGCTCGAACAGGACGGCGCCGACCTCGTCGGCCACCAGAAATCGGCGCAATTCGACGGCCCGGTCACCGGCTACCTCGACGCCGATATCGTGCGCTTCTCGTTCGAGCAACGCTACGAGGCGAGCCGGCTCTCCTACCGCTTCGAGGGCCGCCTCACAGACGGCGCGATGGCGGGCACGGTGATGCTCGGCGCTGCCAGCGACCAGAATGGTGGTATCGTCAACCGCACCCAATTCGGCGCCGGCGAATGGCGCGCCAAGCGGGTCGCTTAAGTAGGAGAGCGCACCATCCCGGCGAAAGCCGGGCCCCATTTATCCGACGCACGAGCAGAGCAGCAAAAACATGGGCCCCGGCTTTCACCCGGGTGGATGCTCTTACGCAGCTTCCTTGACGGTCAGCGCCGCACTTGGCTTTGCGGTGAAGAACGTCGCGCGCTGCTGCATGCAGTCCTGAGCGAAGCGGATCAAGTGGTGCGCGACCAGCGCCGCGGCGATCAGCTCGTCGATCCTGCCGGATTTGATCGCCGGCCACGCCATGCGCCAGAACGTGCGGCGGTAGTCGCCGAAGAGACCGATCTTGCCGATGATCTTGGCCAGCGTCACCAGCCCGCGCCGCAGGTAGGGGAGGCTCAGCCGCACCCGCGTCAGCGGCGGGCGGATGCGGTGCGGATAGGTATGCTCGGCATGCCAGGCGAAGCGGCCGTACACCGCCTCGGGTGCGTAGGCGTGCTTCACCGCCAAACGCCAGTCGGCCAGCACCTCGTCATAAGGCCGCGCGAACACGACATTCGAATCGTGCGCGCCGCTGTCGTCGATCCGCCCGGTCGCCGATAGCCGCGCATAAAGCGGCGTCTTGGGCAGTGCCTGCAACAGGTTGATCGTCAAGAGCGGGATTTTCGACGCCTCGATAAAGTCGAGCAGGTTCCCGGCGGTCGCCGCGGTGTCGGTGTCGAGCCCGAGGATGATCCCCGACACCACCTCCAGGCCGTAGCCATTGATGGTTTCGATCGCGTCGAGGATCGGCAGCGAATGGTGATTGTGCGATTTCTGGATCGCGTCGAGCGCGGACAGCTCCGGCGTCTCGATGCCGCAGAAGATCGCGTAGAAGTAGGCCTCGCGCATCAGCGCCAAGATCTCGGGGCTGGCGGCGATATTGAGCGTCGCCTCGCACGAGAACTGGAAGGGAAAGCCGCGCGCCTTCTGCCAGGCGATAAGATGGGGCAACAGCTCGCGCGCCGCCTTCTTGTTGC
Source organism: uncultured Alphaproteobacteria bacterium (assembly GCA_963712835.1). GTDB lineage: Bacteria > Pseudomonadota > Alphaproteobacteria > ATCC43930 > CGMCC-115725 > DATARH01. The sequence continues at coordinate 60,936 of CAVQJJ010000018.1, forward strand.
CGATGAAATTATCGTCGACGAAATAGACCGAGCCGCAAATCCCCGCCGCGAGCATCGCGTCCAGCTCGGCGATGATCTGCGCCGGCTCCTTATAGCGCGGCTGGCGGCCGTAAAGCGCCGGGATGTCGCAGAATTCGCAGCGATAGGGACAGCCGCTCGAATATTGGACATTGCCAAGGAAATAGCGCCGCCCCTCGATCAGCTCGTAGGCCGGCAGCGGGAAATCGGTGAGCGGCAGGCGATCCTCGGTGGTGAACACGATCTGGTGCGGCGGCGGACGCGCGCCGGTGTCGAGCGCCTCGATCAGCGCCTCGGTCGCATCGCCCAGCTCGCCGATATGGAGATAGTCGAAATCAGGATAGTGCTCGGGGCAGGATGACACCGAGGGCCCGCCGAGCACGCTGACCTTGCCGAGCCCGCGAGCGCGGCGCCCGACCGCGACGATATTGTCGCGCTGGATGTGCATGCCGCTGACGAAGACGGTGTCGGCCCAGGCGAAATCCTCTTCGCTCGCCGGGCGAATGTTCTCGTCGACGAGCTGCACCTCCCACTCGTCCGGCAGATAGGCGGCGATCACCAACAGCCCCTGCGGCGGCATGAAGGCGCGCACCCCGTCCATCAGTGGATAAGCGTGCTCGAACGTGCCGAAAGACGGCGCGTAGCGCGGGAAGACGCAAAGGATGCGCCGAAGGTTCTTGACCATGATCCGGCTTTTCACCGACCGCCTCGCCCCCGTCTCGTCAACCTGGCATCATCGCTAAGGTCGCCCATGGTCGTACGACGGCAAGAGGCGACAGTTCCCTACCGTACAAGGAGGAAAATCGCGATGAGCCGGATTTTTGGCGAGATGCGGCAGATCGGCATCGTCGTGCGCGACATCGACAAGGCGATGAAACACTGGGTCGAGGTGTGCGGCGTGGGGCCGTGGTTTTACGCCGAGCGGCTGCCGCTCACCGGCTTCCGCTATAAGGGCAAGGCCTACGACATCCCGCATCTGTCGATCGCGCTGGCCAATTCGGGTGACATCCAGCTTGAGCTGATCCAGCAACGCTGCAACACCCCAAGCCTTTATTGGGACTTCCTCAACGCCGGCAAGGAGGGCGCGCAGCACTGGTCGTCATGGCCGGTCAACTATCACGAGATCCGCGAGAAGGCGCTAGCGAGCGGCTGGCATGTCGGCCAAGAGGGCGACAGCCCGCGCGGCCCCTTCATCTATTTCCTCGAGGAAGGCCACCCCGGCACGGTCATCGAGATGGCCGAGGCGACCCCGGCCCGCATGCGCATCTTCGACCAGGTGCGCGAGGCGGCGAAGAACTGGGACGGCGGCCACCCGATCCGCCTCAACTGGCCGAGCGCGGATTAGGTTTTGTGCGTCCTTCGAGGCTCCGCTGCGCGGAGCACCTCAGGGCGAGGGGCGTTCTCAATGCCGTCCACCGACCTTCTTCATCCTGAGGAACGCCGAAGGCGCGTCTCGAAGGACGCACCCTAAAACTGGGGCCAGCCGGGTTATTCCTTTTTAATACTCGGCCCCTCTGAGCTGCCTCGAATTTTAAGGGGCCTGAGATTTTATTTACCGCCGCTGTTCACGGTGATGTCGTCGGGCCGATGCGCACCTTCAGCACACTGCCGGAGGCGATCGCCTGTGCGCGCGAGCTCACCAATGCCTCCGAGACAATGATCGAATTGCAGGTCAGCGGCTGCTATGCCTGCGTCCACCGGGAGCGCGGCTGGCCGCGCCGCATCCAAGCGCCCGACCGCGCCGCCTAGCCAGCGCGCTTGCCGATGTCTCGGCGGCAAAACCCGCCCGGCCAGTCGATCCGGTCGATTGCGCGATAGGCGCGATCGCGGGCGGCGGCGAGGTCCGGCCCCGTCGCGGTGACCCCGAGCACCCGCCCGCCATCCGCGAGGATGCGTTCGCCCTCCCGCTTTGTCCCCGCGTGGAAGATTTTGACGTCCGGATCGTCGCCGGCCGCATCGAGCCCGTTTATTTCCGTGCCGCGCCGCGGGTCGTCGGGATAGCCGTTAGCCGCCATCACCACGCAGATGGCCGCTTGGTCATACCAGCGCAGATCGACGCGATTGAGCACCCCGTCGCGCGCCGCCAGGAACGCCGGCACAATATCGCTCTGCAACCGCATCATCAGCGGCTGGCACTCGGGATCGCCGAAGCGGACATTGAACTCCAAAAGCTTTGGCCCCTCCGCGGTCAGCATCAGCCCGGCGAACAGCACGCCCGTGAACGGGCGGCCGTCTTTGGCCATCGCGCGCACCGTCGGCAGCACGACGCGCTCCATGACCTGGGTCTCGATCTCCGGCGTCACCGCCGCGCAGGGCGAATAGGCGCCCATCCCGCCGGTATTGGGTCCCGTGTCGCCGTCGCCGACGCGCTTATGGTCCTGCGCGGCGGCCAGGGGCAGCGCGTGCTCGCCGTCGCACAGCGCAAAAAAGCTCGCCTCCTCGCCGGCGAGGAATTCCTCGACGACGATTTCCGCCCCCGCGTCACCGAACCGGCCGCCGAACGCGTCGTCAACCGCCTCCATTGCCTTATCCACATTCTCCGCCACGACAACGCCCTTCCCGGCCGCCAGCCCGTCGGCCTTGACGACGATCGGCGCTCCCTGAGCGGCGATATAAGCTTTCGCCGCCGCCGCATCCGTAAAACGGCGATAGGCGGCGGTCGGGATACCTTCGCGAGCGCAGAGGTCCTTCATGAAGCCCTTGGAGCCTTCGAGCGCGGCGGCCGCCTTGGTCGGCCCGAACGCGGCGACGCCCGCGGCCTCCAGCGCGTCGACCAGTCCTGCGACGAGCGGCGCCTCCGGCCCGACCACGACGAGGTCGATCGCCTCCCGCTTGCAGAACGCGATGATGCCGGCGGTGTCCCCGACCCCAATCGGCGCGCACTCGGCATCCTCGGCGATGCCGGCATTGCCCGGCGCGCAGAAGACCTTGTCGACCAGCGGCGAGGCCGCGATCGCCCAGACGAGCGCGTGCTCCCTGCCTCCGGAGCCAACAACGAGGATGCGCATTAGCGAGTGTCCCCCCGCTCCTCTATAATCACGTGATGAACGATCTGCCGTTTGCCGCCGACGCCTTCACCGATCTCCCAGCGAACCAGCCGGGGAACCAGCCGGAATATACCGTCTCGGAACTCGCGGCGGCGCTTCGTCGGTCGATCGAGGACAAATTTTCTCTCGTCCGCGTGCGCGGCGAGGTCAGCGGCTTTAAGCGGGTCGGCTCGGGCCATTGCTATTTCTCGCTGAAGGACGCCGACGCCGTACTCGATGCGGTTTGCTGGCGGACGACCGCGATGCGGCTCAGCGTCCAGCCGGAGGACGGGATGGAGGTCGTCGCCACCGGGCGGCTCACCACCTATCCCGGCCGCTCCAAGTATCAGCTCGTCGTCGATTCGATCGAGCTGGCGGGAATCGGCGCGCTGTTGAAGCTCCTGGACGAACGCCGCAAACGGCTCGCCGCCGAGGGACTCTTCGCGGCCGAGCGCAAGAAGAAACTGCCCTTCCTCCCCGGCATCATCGGCGTCGTCACCTCGCCGACCGGCGCGGTCATTCGCGACATCCTGCACCGGCTTTCCGACCGCTTCCCGCGCCGCGTCCTGGTCTGGCCGGTGGCGGTGCAGGGCGAAGGCGCGGCAGCGCAGGTCGCCGCGGCGATCGACGGCTTCAACCGCCTGGCGCCGGGCGGACCGGTGCAGCGCCCCGACCTCATCATCGTCGCGCGCGGCGGCGGCAGCCTCGAAGATTTGATGGCCTTCAACGAGGAGATCGTCGTGCGCGCCGCAGCGGCCTCTTCGATCCCGCTGATCTCGGCCGTGGGTCACGAAACCGACACGACCCTCATCGACCACGCCAGCGACCGCCGCGCGCCGACCCCGACCGCCGCCGCCGAGATGGCCGTGCCGGTCCGACTCGACCTCATCGCCGAGCTCGACGGCAAGGCAGCGCGGCTCACCCGCGGGCTGTCGCGCGTCCTCGACGAGCGCCGGCTGAAGCTTTCGGGCCTCGCGCGCGGCCTTCCCGACCCGCACGATCTGATCGGCGCCGCGACGCAGCGCCTCGACGATCGCGCCGAACGGCTGCGCCTCGCCATCCACGGCCGCCTCGGCGCCTCCCGCGCCCAGCTTGCCGCGGCGCGGCTGCGTCCCGCCGCGCTTGCCGCCGACATCGCCCGTGCCAGGGCCCGGCTCGACAATGTCGCGCCGCGCCTCGCCACCGCGGCCGGCCGCGCACTGGCCGAGCAACGCCGGGTCGTCGACGGGCTCGCCGGCCGACTCGCCAGCCTTACCGATACCCATGAGCGCCGACTCCATGAGGGCTACGTCGTGGTGCGCCGCGGCGACGCGGTTATCGCCAACGCCGCCAAGGTGACGCCCGGCCCGCTGGAGCTTGAATTCCACGACGGCAAGGTCGATGTCTACGCCGGCGCGGTGGCCCGCCCTCGCCGTTCCCGCCCCCCGAAGGTCCTGCCCGGCCAGGGCAGCTTATTCTAGGAGCAGATCCATGCGCCCGTCCGGACGCGCCGCCGACCAGATGCGCAAAGTGTCGCTCGAAACCGGCTTCTCGAAATACGCCGAGGGCTCGTGCCTGGCGAAATTCGGTGACACGCATGTGCTGTGCACCGCCACCGTCGAGGAGCGCGTGCCGCCCTTTCTGCGCAATACCGGCAAGGGCTGGGTGACCGCGGAATACGGCATGCTGCCGCGCTCGACCCACACCCGCACCGACCGCGAGGCGGCGCGCGGCAGGCAGAGCGGCCGCACCCAGGAAATCCAGCGCCTGATCGGCCGCTCCCTGCGCGCCGTGACCGACCTCGCCGCCCTCGGAGAGCGGCAGATCCGCATCGATTGCGATGTGATCCAGGCCGACGGCGGCACGCGAACCGCCGGCATCACCGGCAGCTACGTGGCGCTGCACCGCGCGCTGTCGGGGCTGGTGAGCCAAGGCCAGCTCGCTGCCCTGCCGCTCACCGACAGCGTCGCCGCGATCTCGTGCGGCGTCTGCGCCGCCGCCGCCGTGCTCGACCTCGACTACGCCGAGGATTCGGCGGCCGAGACCGACGCCAATTTCGTGCTGACCGGCAGCGGCAAGATCATCGAAATCCAGGCGACCGCCGAGGGCGCGCCATTCGGCGAAGAGGAATTCGCTGCGATGTTGCGCCTCGCGCGCGCCGGGATCGGCCAGCTGACCCGGCTGCAGATCGCGGCGTTGCTGTAGCGAGATGGCCCGCCGCTTTACCGAGAGCAAGCTGGTCATCGCCAGCCATAACCCGGGCAAGATCGTCGAGATCGGCGCGCTCATCGCGCCGTACCGGATCGAGGCGATCGGCGCGGCCGCGCTCGGCCTGCCCGAACCTGAGGAAACCGAGCCGACTTTCGAGGGCAACGCCGCGCTGAAGGCGCGCGCCGCCGCCAAGACCACCGGCCTTCCGGCGCTCGCCGACGATTCCGGCCTCGTCGTGCCGGCGCTGGATGGCGCGCCCGGCATCTACTCGGCGCGCTGGGCGGGACCGAGCCGCGACTTCATGGTGGCGATGCGGCGGGTTCACGACGAACTCGGCGACAAGAACCACGCCGCCACCTTCGTTTCGGTGCTGGCGCTGATCTGGGCCGACGGCCACGAGGAATCGTTTCGTGGCGAGGTGCACGGGCAGCTCTCATGGCCGCCGCGCGGCGAGAACGGCTTCGGCTACGACCCGATGTTCATTCCCGAAGGCTGCGCGCAAACCTTCGGCGAGATGTCGCACGCGATGAAATACGCGATCGACCACCGCGCCCGCGCCTTTCAGAGACTGGTCGCTGCCTGTTTCACCTAGGAGGTGCACCATGCTCACCGGAAGCTGTCTATGCGGCAGCGTGGCGTATGAGGTGGATGCCACTTCAGGCCCGATCGCGCACTGTCATTGCCGTACCGGCCGGAAGGCGCATGGCTCGGCGTCGTCGGTCATGCCGGTGCCACGAACGAGTTTCCGCTGGATACGGGGCGAGGAGCTGTTCGCCGCGTTCGAGTCCTCGCCCGACAAGTTGCGCCGCTTCTGCACGAAATGCGGCTCACAGATCGTCGCCGAGCGCGCGGCCCGTCCCGACGTCCTGCTGCGCCTCGGCTGTCTCGATACGCCAATCACCGACAAGCCAGAATGCCATATTTGGCGTTCGGATGGCGCCACCTGGTTTGACCCCACGGATCAGCTCCCCGAGTTTCCGGAAGCCCCCGCTTGAACCAACCGCCGACGCCCATCGCCATCTATATCCACTGGCCTTTCTGCCGGTCGAAATGCCCGTATTGCGACTTCAACAGCCATGTCCGCGAGCGTATCGACCCGCGCACCTGGACCAGCGCGCTCGTTGCCGATCTCGACCGCCAGGCCGAGTTGGCGCCCGACCGCGAGGTCGTCTCGATCTTTTTCGGCGGCGGCACGCCATCGCTGATGCCGCCCGACACCGCGGCGGCGCTGATCGAGCGCGTCAAGCGGCACTGGCGTACCGCGCCAGACCTCGAAATCACGCTTGAGGCGAACCCGAATTCGGCCGAGGCCAAGCGCTTTGCCGGGTTCGCCGCGGCCGGGGTCAACCGCCTGTCCTTGGGCATTCAGGCGCTGCGGCCCGACGCGCTCAAATTCCTTGGCCGCGGGCATGACCGCGACGAGGCGATCGCCGCGATCAAGCTGTCGCGAGGGCTCTTCAAGCGCACCTCGTTCGACCTGATCTACGCCCGGCCCGAACAGAGCCTCGACGCTTGGGCCGACGAGCTTGACGAGGCTTTGGCACTAGCCGGCGAGCATCTCTCGCTCTATCAGCTCACTATCGAGCCCGGCACCGCGTTCCATACCCGCGCCAAGACCGGCGAACTGCGGCCGCTCGACGACGAGACCGCCGCCGCGATGTTCGAATTGACCCAGGAGCGGCTCGCCGCCTCCGGTCGGCCGGCTTACGAAATCTCCAACCATGCCCGGCCCGGTGGCGAATGCCGGCACAACCTCGCCTATTGGCGCTACGAGGATTATCTCGGCATCGGTCCCGGCGCGCATGGCCGCTTTACCAAAGGCGGTGTGCGATACGCGACCCGCCAGCGCCGCCTGCCCGAGGCGTGGCTCAGGCAGCCGACATTCGAGGAAATGGCGCCGATCGGCCGCGAGACCGCGATCGAGGAGATGGTAATGATGGGGCTGCGCCTCGCCAAAGGCATCCCCCGTGCCCGGCTCGAAGCACTCGCCGACTGCGATGTCGAGACGCTATTCGGAGTTTCCCTCGCCCGGCTGATCGGCGGCGGTTTCATCGCGCTCGACGGCGAGCGCTTCCGCGCCACCGCCGCCGGCCGCCAACGCCTCAACGCGGTGCTCGGAACGTTGTTCGGCTAATACGACAGATTCTGGAAGCTCTGCGGCGCCGAGCTGACCACCTTGTCGCCGCCGGGATCGACCTCGATCACCGCGAGGCCGCGCTGCACGAGGCCATCCGGGCCGAAGCGGAACAGCCCGTCGACGCCGGTGAACCCGCTCGGGTTCTGGATCGCCTGCGCCGAGAACGGGTCGGGCCCGTCATTCTTCGCCAGCACCGCGGCGAGCGCTGCCGCGTCGAACGCCAGCGAGGCGAGCCGCGGCGGCGCCTGGTGATACGCGTTCTGGTAGCGGTGATCGAAATCGTGCCGCACTTCGGGCGGCGACGCCGCGAACCAGCCGCCGGTCAGGTCGGGGTCGTTGACGATCGACGGATCGTCCCACAAACCGCTGCCGAGAAACCGAGTGCGGGTCGAATCGACCCCCGCCGCCCGGAGCTGCGTCGCGATCGACTTGAGCTGGGCGCCGCCTTCAGGCAGCAGCAGCGCGTCGAATGGCGTACCGGAGGCGTTACCCGCTATCGGGCTGGCGGCCGCGCTCGCCGGCAGCAGACGTTTGATCGACGCGGTCACGTCGGCGGCGCGTGGATCGAAATACTCGACGTGAGCCGCGCTGGCGCCGCCGCTGCTCGTAGTGTCTCTCAGTGCGTCGCCAATCACGTGACCATAGGGCGTGTTGGGCAGCAGAGCGGCGAATTTGCCGAGCCCCTGGTCGCGCGCATACGAGACCTCGCGCGCCACCTCCTGACGCGGCAGGAACCCCATCAGGAACACGTTGCCACCGGCGATCTCGGTCTTGGTCGAGAACGCGATGATGTTGACGTTGGCGGCCTGTGCGATCGGCTTCACCGCATCGACCTCGTCGGCGATCAGCGGCCCGAGGATCAGCTTGGCGCCGTCGGCGATCACCGACTTCGCGGCCTCCGCCGCGCCGCCGGGATTGCCTGTCGTGTCACGCGGGACCAGCGTCAGCTTGTCGCTACCGGTGGTGAAAAGCGCCAGCTGCGCCGCTTCGAGCATCGCCTTGCCGAGATCGGCATTGGGACCGGAAAGCGGCAGCAGCAGCGCGACCTTCACCGTTTCCTTGCCCGGCGGCGGCATCGGGGTTGCGGTCACCGGCGTGACGGGCGCAGGCTTCATCTGCGGGTTGATCAGCGGCTTGACAACCGGCGCCGGGGCGCCGGGGCCGCCGCAAGCCGCCAGCGAGCCGGCCAGAACGAGAGCAGCGAGGCGTGAGGCAAATCGGGCGAAATACCGGCGCGGCACGGGCGGCCTCGGGTAAAGGTGCGAAAGCGGCGCGCGACCCTAACCGCCGGGCCTGCTTAAGTAAACCCGGCGTTGAGACGACCCGCGAAGCCGCTGACGACGCCCCTTGGCGGCGCTGGGTTCCGAACCATGCGCTGGCGTCGGGGCTGCATCTCGTGGCGACCCCGATCGGCAATCTCGGCGACATCACGCTGCGCGCCTTGTGGGTGCTCGACAGCGTCGACCGCATTCTCTGCGAGGACACGCGCGTCACCGCGCGGCTCCTCGCGCCATACGGCATCGACAAACCGCTCGACGCCTACCACGACCATAACGCCGACCGGGTGCGCCCGGCGGTGCTGGCGGCGTTGCGCCGCGGCGAGACGTTGGCGCTCGTTTCCGACGCCGGCACGCCGCTCGTCTCCGACCCCGGCTACAGACTGGTGCGCGAGGCGCTCGCCGAAGGGCTGCCGGTGACCGCCGCGCCCGGCCCATCGGCGGCACTGACCGCGCTGATCCTTTCCGGCCTGCCGCCCGACACCTGTCTCTTGGCCGGCTTCTTGCCGCCGCGAGCCACGGCCCGCCGCAAGGCGCTGGCGCGGTGGACGGGGCTCGCCGCGACACTGGTGTTTTACGAAGGCCCGTCGCGGCTCGCCGCTTCGCTCGCCGACATGGCGGCGGTGCTGGGCGGCGACCGGCCGGCAGCGGTCGGGCGTGAGCTCACCAAGCGTCACGAAGAGATGCGCCGTGGCACCCTCGGCGAGCTCGCGGCGCATTACGCCACCGCGCCGCCGCGCGGCGAGATCGTCGTCGTCGTCGGCCCACCGACGGAGCCTGCCGCGCCCGACATCGCTGACCTCGACATGCAACTCGACGATCTGCTCGGCCGCATGAGCCTGCGCGATGCTGTCGCCGCACTCGCCGCCGAAACCGGGCTTGCTCGCCGCGCGCTCTACGACCGCGCACTGACCCGTCAGCGCCCGGAGAGATGAGTCGCACGATGAAGCACCCGGCCGATCCGCGCCGTCTCAAGGCGCGGCGGCGCGGCCGAGCAGGCGAAGCCTTGTGCCGTTGGCATCTGCGGCTGCGCGGCTGGCGCATCCTCGCTTCCGACTGGCGCTGCCCGGCCGGCGAGATCGACATCATCGCCCGGCGCTGGGGCGTGCTGGCGGCGATCGAGGTCAAGTCGCGGCCCGACTACGCGACCGGCGCCGGCGCGATAATGCCGCGTCAGCGACGCCGCATCGCCCGCGCGCTCGAAGCGTTTCTCGCGATGCGCCCGGAACTCGCGCCGCTGGCGCTGCGATTCGACGTTATGGTCGTCGAGCCGAGGCGCTTGCCGCATCATCTGCCCGGCGCCTGGCTGCATGATGACTGAACCGAAAGAACGCCGCAATTCCGCCGCAAACCCTTGGCGTATCTATCGAATCTACAAGCGATCGGAGGTGCGGGCCGGCCGGACCGAAAGCCGCGCGCGACGGTGTCTCTTGCGGGGTTGGCCGCGGATCGGTAACGCACCAGTATGGACGCGACATCCTGCCTCGCGGAGGCACCATGACACGCTCTTCCTTTAATAAGCTCGCGATGGTTGCGGCGCTGGCGTTGTCGCCGCTGCTCGGCGGTTGCGCCGTGGCGGTGCTCGGCGGCATGGCCGCAGCCGGCGGCGCCGGCTACGAGGCCGCGCAGGAGCGCGGCATCAACGGCACGTTCGACGACATGCATATGCAGGCGCAAATCAGCAACGCGCTCAACGGCCAATACGGCATGGTCAACACCACCGTCTATGGCGGCCAGATATTGCTGACCGGCTCGAGCCCGTCGCCGCAAGCCAAGTTCCAGGCCGAGCAGGTCGCGCGCTCCGCGGCTCCGGGCGCGCGGGCGATCTACAACGAGATCCAGGTCGGTCCCAACGAAGACGGCATGCAAATCGCCAAGGACGACTGGATCACCGCGCGGGTGCGCTCGGACCTCGTGTTCAACGGCGATGTCCGCTCGGGCAACTACACGATCGAGACCGATCGCGGCTCGGTCTATCTGCTCGGCTCGGCCCGCTCGCCAGCCGAGCTCGACAAGGCGACTCAGCTCGCCCGCTACGTGCCGGGGGTGCAACGCGTCGTGTCCTATGTCCAGGTGCGCTACGGCGAGCCGGGCGGCGGCGCCCCGGCCACCGCGCAGGCGGGGCCGCCGCCGATGGCCTATGGCGGAGGCGGAACGAACCAGTCCTATGTTCCGCCCTCGGGGCGGCCGTCGTCCAACGCGCCGATCCAGGTGCAAAAGCTGAACTAGCTTCCGCTTCCCTATATAATTCGCGCCGATGAGCGGGTTACCGGATAAATACGACCTCGCGCAGTGCGCGCGATTCCTGCGCGAGCTGGGTGAGACGAGCACGCCCGTGCTGCCCATCGGCGACGCGGCGCTGGCGTTGGCCTCGTTCGATCGCCCGCGCGTCGGCCTTGCGCGCTATACCCGGCATCTGCGGACTTTGGCGCGGGATGTCGGCCGCCGCGCCGGCGGCGCGGCCAGTCTCGAAGCGTGCGCCAACGCGCTCAACGAGATCATGATCCTCAAGCACGGCTATACTGGCGACGAGCTGACCTACGACGATCTGCAAAACGCCAATCTGATGCGGGTGATCGACCGGCGACGCGGCCTGCCGGTCGCGCTCGGCATCCTCTATCTCGACGTCGCGCGGGCGCAGGGCTGGGATGCGGTCGGGCTCGGCTTTCCGGGACATTTCCTCGTTCGCTTGTCGGACGGCGCGGGGCGCGTCATCCTCGACCCGTTCCACGGCGGACGCGTCCTCGACGCCTCCGCGCTGCGCGAATTGTTGAAGGCGATCGCCGGCCAGGAGGTCGAGCTGTCGCCCGAGCATTACGCGCCGGTCCGCGACCGCGAGGTGCTCCTGCGCCTGCAGAACAACCTCAAAACGCGCCTCCTGCAAGGGCAGCAATACGAAGATGCAGTGCGGGTCATCGAGACGATGCGAATGCTCGCACCCGACCTCGCCGATTTGTCGCGCGAAGCGGGCATCATCCACGCCCAGCTTGGAAACATGAAAGCCGCGGTGCGCTCGATCGAGGAATTCATCGCCCGCTCGCCCGAGGGCGTCGCCCGACACGAGGCCGCCGTCATCCTGCAGCAACTCAAGGCGAAGCTGAATTAAGCGCTGGGGCCGGCACGCTATGGCGCGAACATCTGCCGCAACACATCCGTCCCGGCGTATTGGGTGATTTCCGCCACCGCGAAAGTCAGCCCGACCAGCGACAGCGTGACGATGTCGATAAATTGGCGATCGCCCTTGGCCACCTTTGGCACGGCGATGGCCCGCCGAATTTTGTGTCGCTGCGAGTACTGCATCACCCCCTCCAACCTCTAATCTGTACGCGATCAAACCTAGGGCTATTTCGGACAACCGAGTGTGACCTGCGTCACCTCAGGGTGTTTTCCTTACCTCCGAGAAATGGCGCTGATCGCTGTGACGTTGCGCCACCTGGGCAAGATCATCCGCAAACCCCATCTCAGGGCCGGAAGCCGAGGCTGGACGCCAACCGAATGAACAATTTCGACAGTATCAGCGAACCCGCGATCGCCGCCCTGGTGCAACAGTTCTACGGCAAGGCGCGGCGCGACCCGACAATCGGGCCGGTGTTCGAGAACGCCGTCGAGGACTGGGACGAACATCTCGCCAAATTGTGCGATTTCTGGTCGTCGGTGATGCTGACCACCGGGCGCTACAAGGGCAACCCGATGGCCGCCCACATCAAGCAGCCCATCGAACCCGGCTTTTTCGACCGTTGGCTCGGGCTTTGGCGCGAGACCGCGAACGAGGTCTTCGCGCCGGAAGCGGCCGAGCAGTTCAAGTTCAAGGCCGAGCGCATCGCCGAAAGCCTCAAACTGGCGATGTTCTACCGGCCCGACGCCATCCGGATCGCCCCCCGCCCGCCGCAATGACAAGCACGCTGCCGCCGGGTCTCGTCGCCTATCGGCGCACGCCGATCTTCACCGAAACGACCCTGCCGAACGGCCTGCGCCACCGCCACCGGACCAAGGCCGGGGTTTGGGCCTTGATCACCGTCGTCGAAGGCCGGATGCTGTTCCGCTGCCTCGACCCGTCTTCCGAGACCGTGCTCGAGTCGGACAAACCTGGCGTTGTCGCGCCCGAGGAGCCGCACGAGGTCGAGCCGCTCGGCGCGGTGCGTTTCTTCGTCGAGTTCTACGCCGCGCCAGCGATAGCCGATTGACAACGCTCGGAAATTTGCGGTCATAGTCCAGTCTCCCCCAAGAGACGACGGATGCTGCAACCCGACATCGCGCGCTATGCAAGCCACAGCCGCTGGAGTAATCCGGGCAGCCACGGCGATCTTCTCGACGCCCTGCCAGCCCGCCCCGCCGGCTTGCCCGAGCTCGTCGGCGGCCTCGTCCTCCATCCGGTCGTCGCCCCGGCCGGTTCGGGCGCATCCACCGCTTCCCTGCGCAGTGTCGCCGAGCTTGTCGCCGCGATCCTCGCAAAGGACCCGCGCCCGCTCGGGCTTCGGCGTCCTCCATCCGACCGCATCGTCGGCGTCTGCCGACAATACGCGCTTCTGGCGTGCGCGGTACTGCGCCAGCATGGTCTCCCGGCCCGGCTGCGGGTCGGCTTCGCCAATTACTTCACGCCGGATTTCTGGGAGGATCACTGGGTTTGCGAACACTATGACGGCTCAGTCTGGCGCCTGCTCGACGCCGAGCTGACCGCGGAGGTTCGGGTTCGCCTCGGTCTTGCGTTCGATCCCGCCGACGTGCCGCGCGAGCGATTTCTCGCCGCCGGCCCTGCCTGGTTGGCGCTACGCCGCGGCGTACACGACCCGGCGCGCTTTGGCGTCTCGTTCCTCGGTCTCGCCGGTCTGTGGCTCGTCGCTTGCAGCCTGCTGCGCGATCTCGCTGCACTCACGATGGAAGAGATGATGCCGTGGATCATTGGGGCCCGGCGCGCGATTTTCGGCCCGGTGACCTGCCGCCGGAGTGGCTAGACCGGCTCGACAGTCTTGCCGCCGATTTATCCAATAAGCACTCCGCAGAAGATATTCTCGCCGGGCACCCCTGGGCCGCGCTGACGCCCTCCGTGCTTAGCTTCCCTATGGGTCAACCAACCGAAGTGTCGCTCGATCGCTGGTGATTGTCATCCGCCATAAAATAGCCTAAATCGCATTGTATGAATTACGCAACGTCGAGATGGGAGAAAAGCACGATGCGGCTGATCGCCGGAGCGGCCTCCTGCTACAGTGACATCGCCCTCTGTTACCGAACTCGATAACAGGTGGATAACAGGGGGTGCGCCGCCTGATAATGGAGTCGATTAAGGAGAGACGCGATGCCCCGCCCCATCAAGACCGCCGCGCTCGCCGGCACCCAGGACGAGGCCGACGCCAAGACCCGCGCCACGGTCGAGGGCATCATCGCCGATGTGCGTACCCGCGGCGACGCGGCGGTGCGCGAGTTTTCTGAGCGCTTCGACAAATGGTCGCCGCCGAGCTTCCGGCTCACCATGGCGCAGGTCAAAGACCTCGTCGCCAAGGTCTCGCCGCAGACCATCGACGACATCAAGTTCGCCCAGGCTCAGATCCGCAACTTCGCCGAAATCCAGCGCGCCGCGCTGAAGGATGTCGAGGTCGAGACCCTGCCCGGCGTGGTGCTCGGCCACCGCCACATCCCGGTCGGCAAGGTCGGCTGCTATGTGCCGGGCGGGCGCTACCCGATGGTCGCCTCGGCGCATATGTCGATCGTCACCGCCAAGGTCGCCGGGGTCGGCCACATCACCGCCTGCACCCCGCCCAACCAGGGCGGCCCGCACCCCGAGACGATCGCCGCGATGCATCTCGGCGGCGCCGACGAGATCTGCGTGCTCGGCGGCGTCCAGGCGGTGGCGGCGATGGGCGTCGGCACCGAGACGTTCCAACCGGTCGACATGCTGGTCGGCCCCGGCAACGCCTATGTCGCGGAGGCGAAGCGCCAGCTTTACGGCAAGGTCGGCATCGACCTCTTCGCCGGGCCGACCGAAATCCTGGTCATCGCCGACGACACCGCCGACGCCGAGATGTGCGCGACCGACCTACTCGGCCAGGCCGAGCACGGCCCGAGCTCGCCGGCGATCCTGCTGACCACCTCGGAAAAGCTCGCGCGCGACACGATCGCCGAGGTCGCGCGCCAACTCACTATATTAATGACAGCGGATGTCGCCGGCGTCGCCTGGCGCGACTATGGCGAGGTGATCCTCTGTGCCGATGAGGACGAGATGGTCGCCGAGGCCGACCGCATCGCCGCCGAGCATGTCGAGGTGCTGACCCGTGAACCGCGCCGCTATCTCGACCGGCTCAAGAATTACGGCGCCCTTTTTCTCGGCCCCGAGACCAACGTCTCTTACGGCGACAAGGTGATCGGCACCAACCACACGCTGCCGACCAAGGGCGCCGCGCGCTACACCGGCGGCCTTTGGGTCGGCAAGTACCTCAAGACCTGCACCTATCAGGAGATCCGCACGCCGGAGGCCTCGGCGATGATCGGCGACTATTGCAGCCGGCTTTGCGCGATCGAGCGCTTCTGGGGTCACAAAGAACAAGCCGACCTGCGCGTCCGCCGCTATGGCGGCAAGAACGCGGCGGAGTGAGGCGACAATGATGATTTCAGATCGGCGATGCCGCCGCATCGCCAAGCAGGTTGCCGCGCTTAACCCTCAGCACGAGGACGAGGCACTGGAATGGATAGAGCTGGTGAGCGTTCGATAATCCACGACAGGGGCAACCGCGTATAGGACAGGCAGACCTGCCCGGGAAGATCGCCCGCAACGACGAGTCGGGCGGGTAAACCGCTGACGTTTGGGTGTCAATCTTCCGGCATCCCGGCGAGCCGCAGCCCGACATCGATCGTCTTTTCGGCAAGCGCGCGGTAGGCGGGGTTGTTGGTGTAGGCCCAACGGGCGCGCTGCCGTCCCATCGAGTTGATCTCGGGCTTGAGCTTTAGCGACTCGGCCAGCGCGTTCTTGGCGCCGGCGAGGTCACCCTTCAGCGCCAGCGCGGCCGCCAAATCAAGATCTATATAATAGATATGCGGATTGGCGGCGCGCGCCTTGGTCAGCCAGTCGACCGCCTCCGGCAGCTGGCCTTGCAGCAAGTGAGCGAGGCCGAGCGACCAATAGGCCAGCGCGATGTTCGGATCGTCCGGATTGAGGCGGATGCGCCTCTCCTCAAGCGGGATCGCCGCCGCCGGGTCGCCGAGATAGATCAGCGTCACTCCGAGCTGGCCGTAGGCGATGGCGTCGTTCGGGTCGAGCTGGATGGCGCGCTCCCACTCGATGCGCGATTCGGGCAGCCGGTTCTGGTAGCGCCGCAACAGCGCGGTCGTGTCGTGGAGCTGGGCGCGGTTCGGATTGCGGGCGAGCAGCTCCGACAGCAGCTTTTCGGCCGCGGCTTCGTCATTTTCGGGATGGTCGCTCGTCCCGTTCGCCAGATCGACGACCAGTACCGCGGCGATGCCGAGCTTCGCTTCGTAAGAATTCGGGATCAATCTTCAGTGCTTGCTCGAATTCCTGCTTGGCCGCCTCCCGGCTGGTCGCCGCCTGGGTGCGCTGGTAGAGCGCCCAGCCCCGCATGATCAGATCCTGGGCGTCGGGGTTGCGCTCGTTCTCGATCTGACGCCCGACTGCCTGCACCAGCTCCAGGTTCAGCATTCGGGCGAGTCGGCCGGTAATTTCATTCTGTGCGTCGGCGAGATTGCGGCGGTCGGTATCGAAACGGTCGGCCCAAACCTGTGCGCCGGTCGCGGCATCGATCAGCTCGACATTGACCTGAACCTGGTCGCCGAGCCGGCGGACGCTGCCCTCGAGCGCGTAGTGAACCCCGAGATCGCGGCCGAGCTGCTTCACATCAACGGCGATGCCCTTGTAGGTGAAAGCGGTGTTGCGGGCGATCACGAAGCTGCCGGCGATGCGAGACAGGTCGGTCGTCAAATCTTCGGTGATCGCGTCGGCGAAGTAATCCTGGTCGGGGTCGTGCGACAGGTTCTCGAACGGCAGCACAATGATCGATAGGCGCGGTACGGTCGAAGCCGGCGGCGTCACGCGCACGAAAACGGCAGCGGGCGGCGTCGTTTCGCCGGCGAGGCTGCCGCGCCACCACAACCAGCCGCCGATGCCCGCGAAAGCCGCAAGGCTCAGCGCGATGAGCACACCGATGAGCGGCACTACTCGGACTCGACGCCGCTGCGGCGCCGCGGAAAGCTCGGTCGCGGCGATCGCCGCCGGGCTCATCGCGTAAACCCGCACCGGCCGGACAATGTTCTTGACCTGCTGCTCGCCGAGATCCTCGAACATGTAGGGCAGCTTGTCGCGAATCTG
Source organism: uncultured Alphaproteobacteria bacterium (assembly GCA_963712835.1). Taxonomy (GTDB): domain Bacteria; phylum Pseudomonadota; class Alphaproteobacteria; order ATCC43930; family CGMCC-115725; genus DATARH01. The sequence goes on from CAVQJJ010000018.1 coordinate 77,895, forward strand.
GTCGCGCACGACACGCGAGATGCACAGGCCCGCCGGCTCGGCCAGCGCTTCGAGTCGCGCCGCGACATTGACGCCGTCGCCAAAGATGTCGTGATCCTCGGCGACAATGTCGCCGAGATTGATGCCGATGCGGAATTCGAGCCGGCGCTCCGCGGGGACGTCGCTGTTGCGCGCCGCCATATCGCGCTGCATCTCGACCGCGCAGCGGACCGCATCTACAACACTGGCGAACTCGACGAGAAACCCGTCGCCGGTGGATTTGATGATGCGCCCGCGATGCTCGCGGATGCGCGGATCGGCGACCCGGTGCCGCCAGGCGCGAAGCCCGGCCAGCGTCACCTCTTCGTTTTCGCTCATCAACCGGGCATAGCCGGCAACGTCGGCGGCGAGGATCGCCGCAAGGTGCCGCTCGACGCGCGCGCCTCTCCTAAAGTTCATGCTCCGATCTTACTGCAGGCATTTATGCAGCAAGCCATCCTTCATGATCACCGTTAGGTGTTCGCCCTGGCCATCGAGCAGTGAAATATCACGCAGCGGATCGCCATCCACGACAATCAAATCGGCTCGCGCGCCCGGCGCGACAACCCCAAGCTCGCCTGTGCGGTTCAGCAGCTCGGCGTTGACGATCGTCGCCGAGCGAATCAGCTCGAACGGCGCCATCGCCTCGGCGCGAAGGATGAACTCGCGCGACTGATACTGGTGCATGATCCCCAGCAGGTCGGTGCCATAGCCGATTTTGACCCCGGCCGCCTGCAAAACCTCCAGCGACCGCAACCCCGCCTCGCGCACGTCGGCGAGCTTGGCGAGGCTGACCTCAGCCAGACCGAGCTCGCGGCCGAATCGATAAAGCGCGTCATAGGTGACAAGCGTCGGTACCACAAACGCGTCCGCCGCGGCGACGGCCGCGGCGGTTGGCGCGTCGATCAGATTGGCGTGCTCGATCGACCGCACGCCGTTCGCGATCGCCCGGCGGATCGCCTCGGGCGTGTAGGCATGCGCCAGCACATAAGTGTGCCAAGAGCCCGCCTCCTCGACGATCGCCCGCATCTCGTCGTCGCTGTATTGCAGGTTCCAGATCGGGTCGTAGGGCGAAGCGATCCCACCCGACGCCATGATCTTGATCTGCGTCGCGCCCTTACGCAGCTCGTCGCGCGCGGCGCGGCGGCATTCATCGACGCCGTCGGCGATCCGCGCGAGACCAGCGCCGTATTCACAGCACGCGCAGCTTACCACCGAGCGCGTGCGCGGCCGCAGATCGCCATGTCCGCCAGTCTGGCTCAGCGCTTGGCCGGAGGGGAAAAGCCGCGGCCCGCGCACCAGCCCTTGCGCCACCGCTTCCGCGAACCCGCCATCGGCCCCGCCGGCATCGCGCACCGTCGTGAAGCCGCGCGCCAGCATGCCCTCCATCACCCGGCCGGCCTGCAGGCTGGTGAGGGTCAGCGGTTGCTCGGCCAGCCGCGCCAGCGCCGCATCGACCGCGATTACATGAACATGGGCGTCGATCAGGCCAGGCATCAGCGTACGCCCCGCGAGATCGATCGTCTGGACGCCGGTGAAGGTGATTGGCCGGTCGGAGACTTCCTTGATCCACCCGTCCTCGACCAGCACCTGATAACCTTCGCGACGCTCGCGGGCGGTCCCATCGAGCACCGCGGCATTGGCGAAGATTGTGGTCGCCATGGTCATGCACCTCGCCGTCAGTTCGAGCGCACGAGATTAAGCGTATCGACGAGGATTACCTATCCCGGCGTCGCACCTCGCCGCCAGCTGCCTGCCCCGCGCTTGAGTAGAATAGCATCGACCAGCTCGAGGCGGTCGCGTCCCGATCGCGGGCTGATCTCCCTCGTCGGCGGACCTATTGAGAGCCAGAAGAGGACGCTATGGCAAAAAAAGTTCACCTGTGACAGTTATACCACAGACCTTTTTAGCCAGCCAGCAGCTCTCCAACAGGGAAGCGCGATAGGTAGCCGGGATCGAAATCCGCCAGCTCAGAGAGCAATTCTATATCCTTCACGGTGACCCGCTGGTCCTCGACGACGACCAAATTGTCCTCGCGCAGGCGCCGTAAGACGCGATTAACATGCGGTATGCTCAACCCCAACGCATCCGCCAGCAGCTCTTGGGTAAGAGGAATTTTGAACGATTGGTCGTCGGCAAGGCCGACCGATTGCAGCCTCGTCAACAGTTCCAGCAAGAAATGCGCAACTCGCTCTAACGCTGATCGTCTGCCCAGATCAACAAGATGCTCGGCATAAATTGTTGACTCGCAAGAAAGCCACCAGAATATTTTAGTAACGAGTTTCGGGTTGGTTTCAAACAATGCATTCAAACGGGCAAACGGCACGGTGGCGACCAGTACCTCGGTCAATGCTTTTGTCGAATACAGTGAGCTTTCCATAAAATATCCAAGAGCTCCGACGATATCTCCCGGCAACACTATATTGACGATCTGGCGGCGTCCGTCATGAAGGATGCGATATCGGATCGCATTGCCTTCCATTATTATAAAAAGACTGCCGTAACTGCGGCCCTCGGTAATAATATCGCGATGCCGCTGCACCGTGCGCGGGCTGGACTGTAGCTCGTTGAGAACCGCCGTCTCCTCCGGCGAAAGCGGGACGAGCTTTGCGAGTCTGCTGACGAATGCGTTGGGAACCGTCGTCGCGGACGACGCACCTCCCATTTCCGCCTCCTGTTCGCGTTTGGCTTATACGTCTTCAACCCACGTTACGGGGCCGGTTTCGGCAAGTCAAATTCATTGGGCCGGAATCGGCCCATAATGGTCAAAAATGATCAGATTAAATGATCATGCTTTGAAGCAATGCTCCAAAGCAACGACAGTTCGCGTTGATAGCGGATACTCCCGAGTACGCCCAACCGGTCGTTGGGCACGCGTTCGGTGGCCCAAAGACGGCGGCCACATGTGAGTTCTGAACTCGGGAGGGGGATTATATGATGAGAGGGCGTAAAATCGGCACCATCGCGGCGCTTGGCGGCAGCACGGCAGCGTTGGCGATGCTGACCGGGTTGAGCGGCGCCCGCGCCGACGATCTGCAGATCAACCAGCAGCTCCTCAACACGCGGATCGACCAGCTCGCCGCCGTCGGCGAAAACCCCGGCCAGGGCAACCAGTTCTCGGTCGACCAGAACCCGGCGACGGGCGCGGCGGTCACCGCCGGCAGCTTCCCGCGCTCGATCCTGATCCCCGGCACCGACACCTCGATCAAGATCTACGGCCAGATCACCGAGATCATGGATTACTACATGTCGGGCGGCGGCAGCGCGGTCAATGCCAGCCCGCAGAACACCACGGTCGGCGACAACGGCACCGTGCAGGCGATCTCGCTGCGCGGCAGTGTCGCCTCGACCCGCGGCAACGGCGTGTTCCTGACCTCGCCGCGTGAGTCGAAGATCGGTTTCGAGACGCGAACCCCAACCCCGTTCGGCGAGGCGCGCACCGTGTTGGAGTTCGACTGGGCCGGCTCGACCGCCTTCGCGCCGGGCGGCAGCGACCCGACCTCGGTCTCCGACAATTTGCTGCCCCGCCTGCGTTATGCCTACGGCACGTTGGGCGGGTTCCTCGCCGGTCAGGCGACCTCGAACTTTTCCGACCCGGACGCCAACGCCGAAACCCTCGACTTCGGCGGCAATGTCGGCGAACCGGGCCACGTCCGCATCCCGCAGATCCGCTACACGATGCCGGCCTGGTGGGGCGCTTCGTTCTCGGTCTCGGCGGAAACTCCGGACACCATCATCGCCAACCCGAACGGGCTTGAGGCGTCCGACGCGGGCGTCGTGCCGGTCCTGACCACGACCTGCCCGACCGGCGCGACCGGCTCGGTCAGCACGGCGGCGGCCTCGACCTGCACCACCGCGCTGCTGACCAGCGGCAACACCCCGCTCAACATCGCCAAGTCGACCGCGCCCGACCTGACCGCGGCCTGGTATCTGCCGCAGCCCTGGGGCCATATCGACCTGTCCGGCGTGCTGCGCCCCGGCATCGATGTGACCGACGGCCGCTTCTTCGACCATCAGTTCATCGGCTACGGCGGTCATCTCGGCTTCGACATCAAGCCGGGCTGGATGGGCTGGGTGAAGGACGACATCATCGCCCACTTCACCATCGGCGACACGATCGGCCCGTACCTCAACAGCAGCACCAACTTCGACATCGCGACCAACTACGGCGCCGCGTCGACCTCGGCGGTGACCGGCACCTACGGTGGTCTCAACGTGCCGGCGACGGCGGCCAATGCCGCGCTGATCCGCTTCAAGCCGACCCAGGAGATGGGCGCGGAGATCGGCTACCAGCATTGGTGGGCCAGCAATCTGCGCAGCAACCTCAGCGGCGGCTTCAACGCGCATTACGGCATCCCGATCTCGCTGGTCAACTCGACCGGGACCGGCGTGGCGGCGGCGACCGGCGGCCAGGCGGCATCGATCAACAAGCAGCTGATCACGATGCACGCCAACCTGATCTGGAACCCGGTGTCGTTTGTCGATGTTGGCCTCGAGTACGTGTGGGGCCAGCGCACCGTGCTGAACAACCAGACGGCGACGATGAACGTGCTGATCAGCAAGTTCGCGTTCCGCTTCTAGCCTGCTCCGCTCACCCGAGCGGCACGAGAAACCCGCCGGCCAACGCCGGCGGGTTTTTCTGTGAGCGTGGCGATCGCGCTGGAATCAGGCGCAGCGGTTTAGCGCTGGCGTTTCGGCCATCGTTTCGGCACGCTGATGAGCAGAGCCGCACGGCCGTTATCGGTCGTGCCTCCGCAACTTCCCGAAGGACCCGATGCCGGCGCAACAGCCATCCTGCGTGGTACTTGGAGGCGGCGGGTTTATCGGCACCAATCTCTGCCGCCGGCTCCTGAAGTCGGGTCATCGCGTTCGCGCGTTTGGCCGGAATTGCCACTTCCCGAACGATCTGCGCGGCGTGGAGTGGTATCAGGGAGACTTCACCGACCCCGATTCGGTAGCCGCAGCCATAGAGACGTTCGACGTCGTCTTTCATCTCGTTCATGGCGCCATGCCGCAGGCCGCCAATCTCGCCATGACTGCCGATGTACAACACAACGTGATCCCGTCGATCACGCTGATGGAGTTGTGCGGCAAGCTCGGCGTGAAACGGGTGGTCTTCTCATCGTCCGGCGGCACGGTTTACGGTCGACCGCAGCAAATTCCCACCCCGGAACTCGCCCCCACCGAACCGATCTGCGCCTACGGCATCAGCAAGCTCGCGGTCGAGAAATACCTCGTGCTGTTCGAGCATTTGCAGTCCCTCGATTATCGCGTGCTGCGTATCGCCAACCCATTCGGACCCTATCAGATTGCCTGGAAGGGCCAGGGCTTCATCGCCGCCGCGGTCGCCCGCGCGCTCAACCATCAGCAGATTGAAATCTGGGGCGACGGCTCGGTGGTTCGCGATTTCATTTTCATCGACGATGTTATCGACGCCTTCGAAGCCGCCGCGCGCAATACCAGCGACCAGCGGGTCTTCAATATCGGCACGGGTTTAGGCAGAAAGCTCGATGACGTGCTCGCGACAATCGAGCGGATCCTTGGTGTAAGGCTGAACATCAAGCGGCTCTCCAGCCGCTCGGTCGACACGCCAGTCTCGGTCGTCGCCATCGACCGCGCCCGCGAGGTGCTGAAATGGTCGCCGAAAACGCCCTTCGAGACCGGGCTCGCCCAAACCATCGAATGGACACGCCAAAACCGGCCGGAAATCGACCGGCTCTTCCGCTAGTCAGGCATCGATAGCCGCACCGCGAAATCGCTCGGTGGCGCGCCGCACTGGTGGCGCTCCCACGCGTATGATAGGCGTCCTCGATGTGGCGGCGAAACCGGTCGGTGTCGAATAACGGGCAGCTCTGGCGGTTGCGGTCGAGCTTTGCCCGAACTTGCGCGAGCATGCTCGGGTCGCGCACCAATTTGGCGCCAGCGCCTCGTAATCCGCGAGATGGTCGGTGATCATCTCGGGCAAGTCGACCGCGCGCAGGAGGCCACCGGCGACACGTGCCGCCAAGCTCGACCCAGCACAATAAGACAAGCGCCACAATATTCTTTGAATTCTATTGCGCCGGTTCGAGCACCGGCTCGGCCGCCTTGGCCGCCTCGATCTCCGCCGCCTTCTTCTCGACTAGGTCGACTAGGTGATCGACGATGCTCTCATCCCGGAGCCGGTGATCGGTGACGCCGCTCAGATAAATCTGATGCGTGTTGTTGCCGCCGCCGGTAAGGCCGATATCGGTCTCGCGCGCCTCGCCGGGACCGTTTACGACGCAGCCGATCACCGAAAGCGTGAGCGGCGTGGTGATGTGGGCGAGCCGCTCCTCGAGCGCGGCCACGGTGTTGATGACCTCGAACTGCTGGCGGGCGCAGGACGGACACGAGATCACCGTCACGCCGCGCCGCCGCAGCCCGAGCGACTTCAGCATGTCGAAACCGACCTTGACCTCCTCGACAGGGTCGGCCGACAGCGAGACGCGGATCGTGTCGCCGATGCCAGCCCATAGCAGCATGCCCATGCCGATCGAGGATTTGACGGTGCCGGCTCTCAGCCCGCCAGCCTCGGTGATGCCGAGATGCAGTGGGTAGTCGCAGGCCTCGGCAAGCTGCTGGTAGGCCGCGACCGCGAGGAACACATCCGACGCCTTGCAGGAAATCTTGAACTCGAAGAAGTCGTTATCTTCGAGGATCTTGGCGTGGAACAGCGCGCTTTCGACCATCGCTTCCGGGCACGGCTCGCCGTATTTCTCTAAGAGGTCGCGTTCGAGCGAGCCGGCATTGACGCCGATGCGCATCGAGCAGCCATAATCCTTCGCCGCCTTCACCACCTCGCGCACCCGTTCGGGCGAGCCGATATTGCCGGGGTTGATGCGCAAGCAGGAAGCGCCGCTTTCCGCCGCCTCGATCGCCCGCCGATAGTGGAAATGGATATCGGCGACGATCGGCACCTTCACTTCCTTGACGATCTGCTTCAGCGCCAGCGCCGAGTCCTTATCAGGGCAGGAGATGCGGACGATGTCCGCGCCGGCGCGCTCCAGCGCCTGCACCTGCTCGACGGTCGCCTTGACGTCGCGCGTCACGGTGTTGGTCATGGACTGCACGGTAATCGGCGCATCGCCGCCGACAGGCACGTTGCCGACGTAGATTTTGCGGCAGGCGCGGCGGTGTATATCGCGGTACGGGCGAACGCTCATCTGCTCCTCGCGGGATTTCTTGCCAGCGTTATAGAACGCCTGGGTTACAGAAGGAAGTCACGGCTCTAACCGTGAACGGCGGTGCCGGCCGCAAGCTCCGTCGGATCGAGCACGACATCGCGGCGCAGCGCGCCGATTCCGCCGATCGACGGCGCCGCCTTGCCGTCCACCGCGATCTCCAGCGCGCCGGCATTTCCGGTGCGCAGCGACAAGCCGCTTCGCTGCGGCACGGTATAGGTCTCGCCCGACTTGAGGACACGCGAGAACACGATCGACTGATCGGAGGCGCGCACCTGTATCCAGCAATCGGCGAGCGCCTTGATGGTGACCTTGCCACCGGCAGGCGACGCGGGCGTCGCCGGCGTTGTCGTCGCCTGGGGCGCAGGAGATGCCGCTGTGACCGACGCCATCTGCGGCGGCTGCGATGCCGGCACCGGCGGCGCAGCCTGCTGAGCGGCTACCGGAGGCGCGGTCGGCGGCACGGCCGGTTGCGCTGCTACCGGCGGCGCGGTCTGCTGGACTGTTTGCGGCGGCGCACCGGAAGGTGCGGGGCTCGGCGGCGCATTGCGCGGGATCGGGGTCAGCAACGCACCGGGCGCAAGATTGCCGCCCGACGCCGATTGACCTTGCGGCCCGCTCGTCGGAGCTGTCCCGGGCACCGACGGGGAGGCTGACGCTGGTGTCGGAGCCGACCCCGCCGCCGCGCCATAGAGATTCGACTGCACCGGCGATTGCGTGCTGTCCGAGGCGGCAGCAGGCGTGGGCGGAGTAGCGGCCGGCGCGACAGCTGGCGCCGGCGGCGGCTGCAGCGATGCGGGAACCGCGGCGACGCGCTCCGGCCGATTGCGCTCCTCGGTCGACAAGTAATACCAGATGCCGTAGCCGCACAGCGCCAAGATCAGCGCGATAAGGACCAGCGCGCCACCCGGCAGGCTGCGCTCGCCGAGCGGCACGGGCAGCGTCAAATCGGGGCGTGCGGTGACCCCCGCCGCCTCGGCCTTGAAGCGCGTCAGCACGGCCTCGGAATCGAGGCCGAGAAAATCCGCATAGGCGCGCACGAAGCCGATTGCGTAAGTCGGGCCGGGCAGATCGTGGGTGCGGCCCTGTTCGAGGGCCGCGAGATAGGCGGGTTTGATGCGCAGCATCGTGCCGATCTCGTCGAGGTCGAGACCGAGATCCTCGCGCCGCTCCTGCAGCAGCTCGCCAATCAGCCGCATGCGCGGCTGCAGCCGCGCCTGCTCATCGGGCGGGCCTTCGCCAAACGGCGTTCTGATACGCTGGAAAAACGTCACGCCATGTACCCGCTTGCGCGGGCCCCTAGACTGAACCGGGCAGGGAACATTACACGGCCCCCACCGCAACGGCGGCCATCATAGCGCCACCCCATGGTCGCGCGCATAGGCTTCGAGCCGATGGCGCAGCGAGTGGTCGGGCCGCTCGCCGATTTCAGCCAAATAGCGTGCGGCGCCGGCGGCGTCGAGACTGCGGATCATCGTCTTTACGGGCCCGAGCGCCGCCGCGGTCAGCGACAGCGTCCGGAAGCCGAGCGCAATCAGCGCCATCGCATCGACCGGGCTGCCCGCCATCTCGCCGCACATGCTGAGCAGCACATTGGCGGCGGCGCATTTGGCGATAACCTCGCGCAGCAGCGCCACGATTGGCGCCGACAACAGATCGTAGCGGTCGGCGAGGCGCGGGTTGCCGCGGTCGCTGGCAAAGAGAAACTGCGCCAGGTCGTTGGTGCCGATCGAGAGAAAATCGATGCGCTTCAGGAGCTCCGGCAGCTGCCACAGCAATGACGGCACCTCCAGCATCACCCCGACCTTGACCGAGCGCGGCGGCGCGTAACCCTCGGCCGTTGCCCGTCGCCGTTCCATGTCGAGCAGCCGACGCGCAGCGTCAAATTCGGCGACTTCGGCGATCATCGGGAACTTGACCCAAAGGTCGCGCCCCGAGGCCGCCCGCAGCAGCGCGCGGAGTTGCTGGCGCAGCATCGCCGGGCGATCGAGACCGATACGAATAGCCCGCCATCCCATCGCCGGATTGTCCTCGGCGTCATGGTCCAGATAGGGCAGCACCTTGTCGCCGCCGATATCGAGCGTGCGAAACACGATCTGCCGCTCGCCGACCTGCTCGAAGGCGCGCCGATAAAAGCCTGTCTGATCGGCGACGTCGGGGAAGGCGTCGCGCGTCAGCAGCGGAATTTCGGTGCGGAAGAGGCCCACGCCTTCCGCCCCGGTCGCCGCCACCTGCACGAGGTCGATGAGCAGCCCGGCGTTGAGCAAGAGCCGCACCGCCACACCGTCGCGCGTTACCGCGGGCTGATCGCGCAGCGTCTCGTAATGGGCGCGGCGACGGGTGCGTGCGGCGATCGCCTCCTCGACCGATTGCTGCATGTCCTCGCTCGGCCGGATCAGCACCTGGCCGTGGTCGCCATCGACGACAATAAGGTCGCCGCTCTCGGTGCGGCTCGTCGCGTCCTCGACCCGGCCGACCACCGGGATGTCGAAGGCCCGCGCGACGATCGCGACATGCGCGGTCGGCGACCCCTCCTCCAGCACCAAGCCGCGCACGCGGCGATGGGCGTAGTCGAGCAGCTCGGCCGGGCCCATCGAATGCGCGACGAGGATGAACTCGGGCGGCAGCACGCCCATCTCGCCGCCGACAAGGCCGCCAGCAAGAAAGTGCTGCAGCCGGTTGGCGAGGTCTTCGAGATCCATGAGCCGCTCGCGCAGATAGGGATCGGATATCTGCATCATGCGGGTACGCGTTTCCTCTCGAATCTTCTGCACTGCCGCCTCGGCGGTGAGACCGCTGCGCACCGCATCGGTAATGCGCCCCAGCCAGCCGCGATCGGCGGCGAACATGCGGTAGGCTTCGATGATGTCGCGGTGCTCGCCGGCGCCGAGCCCGCGGCTGGTGACGACGAGATCGTCGATCGCGCTCTGCATCGCGCCAACGGCCCGGTCGAGGCGCGCCAGTTCAGCCTCGATATCCTCCGCGACGACCTGACGAATCACCAGCTTCGGCATGTGCAGCACGGCCGGGCCGACCGCCAGGCCCTCGTTCAGCCGCACGCCCGCAAGCCGCACCGGCAGCAGCGCGCCGCTGCTGCTTTGCGCCAATTCCAGTGGATTCACCAGCTCGCCGCTGGCGATCAGCTCGGCGACGATCATCGCGATCGTTTGCGCGATCTCGATCTCGTCCTCGGTGTAGCGGCGCGGCGTGCGGTTCTGCACCACCAGCACACCGAGCACCCGACCGCCGCGCAGGATTGGCACACCCATCAGCGAGTGGTAGATCTCCTCGCCGGTCTCTGGCCGGTACGCGAAATCGGCATGCGTCTGCGCGTCGGCGAGCGCCAGCGGCCGGGCAGTCGCGGCGATGACGCCGACAAGGCCCTCGCCCACCCGCAACCGGGTACGATGCACGGCTTCGGGCCGCAACCCTTCGGTGGCGAACAGCTCGAGCACCTCGCCGGCGCGCATCACGTAGATCGAGCACACCTCGGCGACCATCTCGGCCGCCACCAGCAGGACGATACGGTCGAGTCGCTCTTGCGCGGCGCCTGACGCCGCCATGACGTCGCGCAGCCGGCGCAGCAGGCGGCGCGTTCCGGTCGCCGGCGCGTTTGGCGGCGAGGCTCCCGGCCGCGGCCCCGACGGGCCACCCGGAGAGGTCGCCGGCGCGGCCGTTGGGGTGCTTCCGGGAAGGTCGTTCATTTTCCCTGGTCCCGGCCCTCCGCCCGGCGGCGCGCCTCAATCGCCGCCAGCGCCTGCTCGAGCAGCTCGTGGACGATTTCGACCGTGCTCTGCTCACGCAACACGAGGCCGACGCTCTGTCCGGCCATCAGCGATCCGCCCTCGACATCGCCGTCGATCACCGCGCGGCGCAGCGCCCCGGCCCAGAAATGCTCGATCTCGAGCTGCGCGTCCTTCTGGCTCAGCTCGCCGGCGGTGAAGCGCTCGATGACCTCACGCTGGATTTGCGCGAAGCGCTCTGTCGCCGGATTGGCAAGCGCGCGCACCGGAATCACCGGGAAGCGCGTATCGACCTGCATCGAAGGCACCGCGTCGCGCGCCGAGGCGCGGATAAAGGCGCGCTTGAAATTGGGATGTGCGATCAACTCATGCGCGCAGACAAAGCGCGTACCGAGCTGCACCCCGGCGGCGCCCATCTCCAGATAGGATCGGATCGCCTCGCCGCGCCCGATGCCGCCGGCCACGAACACCGGCACCTCGCCCATATGCGGCAGCACCTCCTGCGCCAGCACCGCGGTCGACACCGGGCCGATATGGCCGCCCGCCTCGCTGCCCTCGATGACGATCGCCTCGGCGCCGCTGCGCACCAGCTTCTTCGCCAGCACCAGCGCCGGTGCGAAGCACACGGCGCGCGCGCCGCCGTCGCGGATGCGCGCGATCGCCGCTCCCGGCGGTATACCACCCGCGAGCACCACATGCCCTACCCGATGCGCCAGGCAGACGTCGATGAGCTCCATGAGCTGCGGGTGCATGGTGATGAGGTTGACGCCGAACGGCCGGTCGGTCAGCGCAGCGGTAGCCTCGATTTCCGTTGCCAGCAGTTCGGGCGACATCGAGCCCGAGGCGATGACCCCGAATCCGCCGGCATTAGAGATCGCCGCGACGAGGTTGCGCTCCGACACCCAGGTCATCGCGCCGCCCATCACCGCGAGCTCGGTGCCAAGAAAATCGCGGCCCCGCGCCCACAACCGGTCGAGCACCACGCGCGCGCGCCTGGCGCCCGCCGTATCGCGCGGGTGCGCATCGAGCCGATCGTCGGCGATAAAGGCGGCGGTCATCCGGCCTCGTCGAGCCCATAGGCGGTGTGCAGCGCGCGCAGTGCCAGCTCGGTGTAGTCGGCGGCGATCAGCACGCTGACCTTGATCTCCGAGGTCGAGATCACCTGGATGTTGATGCCGCGATCCGCGAGCGTCTTGAACATCAGCTGCGCGACGCCGGCGTGGCTGCGCATCCCCGCACCGATGACGGAAATCTTGACGACGTTGGAATCCGGCTTCAGCGCCTTGTAGCCGAGCGTCTTGCGCTGCTCTTCGAGCACCGCGAGCGCGCGGTCGAGATCGGCCTGACCGACGGTAAAGGTCATGTCGGTCGTGGCGCCGTCGGCCGAGACGTTCTGCACGATCATGTCGACATTGATCGCGTTGTCGGCGAGCGGCCCGAACAGCGCCGCCGCGACGCCCGGCCGGTCGGCGACATGCTCGACCGTGATCTTGGCCTCGTCGCGGCTATAGGCGATGCCGCTGACCACGCGATGTTCCACGATCTCGTCCTCATCGGTCACAAGGGTGCCCGGCGCGTCGGTAAAGCTCGACAGCACTTGCAGGCGCACCCGGTTGTTCATCGCCATCGCCACCGAGCGCGTCTCCAACACACGCGCGCCCTGCGAGGCCATCTCAAGCATTTCCTCAAACGCGATTCTATCGAGCTTCCTCGCTTTCGCAACGATGCGCGGATCGGCCGTGTAGATGCCGTCGACATCGGTGAAGATGTCGCAACGATCGGCCTTGAGCTCCGCCGCCAGCGCCACCGCCGAGGTATCCGACCCGCCGCGTCCCAAGGTGGTGATGCGGCCATCGGCGCCGATGCCCTGAAACCCCGCGACCACCGCGACCTGCCCGGTGCCGAGCCGCCGCCCAAGTTCGCCGGTCTCAATTCGCTCGATGCGCGCCTTGCCGTGCGTGTCGTCGGTGCGGATCGGGATCTGCCAGCCGAGCCACGACCGAGCGTCGACGCCCATGTCCTGCAATGCCAATGCCATGAGACCGGCGGTGACCTGCTCGCCGCTGGCGACGATGGTGTCGTACTCGCGCGTGTCGTGCAGCGGACTCATCGTCTGGGTCCAGTCGACAAGCTGGTTGGTCGTGCCGGCCATCGCCGAGACGACGACGACGACCTCGTTGCCGGCGTCCACCTCGCGCTTCACGTGCTTCGCTGCGTTGCGGATGCGATCGATATCCTTGACCGAGGTGCCGCCGAATTTTTGAACGATACGCGTCATCTCTTCTCGCAACAGCTTCCACGCGGTTTTATGCCGGCAATCCCCGCCGCATGACCCTTCGCATACTCTTTTGCGGCAGCGGGAGCCATATTGGCGACGTTAATATGGTGACATGAAGCGAACCGGCGAGATCATCAAGCACTCCGGCGACCCGAGAATCGATCGAACGATCGACCCGGCCGAGGTCGCACGCTTTTCCGCGCACGCCGCAAGTTGGTGGGACCCCGCCGGCAGCTTCCGGCCGCTGCACCGGCTCAACCCGGCGCGTCTCGCTTTCATCCGCGGCGCGCTCGACGCGCATTTCGGCCGCGACCCGCGCTCGCTGGCGCCGTTCGCCGGGTTGAGCCTGTGCGATATCGGCTGCGGCGGCGGGCTCATCGCCGAGCCGATGGCGCGCCTCGGCTTCGCGGTCACCGCGACCGACGCCGACAGCGACGCGATCGCCGTCGCCCGCGAGCATGCGGCGGCCGGCGGGCTCGAGATCGATTACCATAGCGAGACCGCCGAATCGTTGGCCGCCGACAAGCGGCAGTTCGACGTGGTGCTGGCGCTGGAAATCATCGAGCACGTCGCCGACCCGGACGCGCTGCTCGCCGCTTGCAGTGAGCTGATCAAGCCGGGCGGCGCGTTTATCGGCGCGACGCTCAACCGCACGCCGCAATCCTACGCGCTCGCGATTGTCGGCGCCGAGTACGTGATGCGCTGGCTGCCGCGCGGCACGCATGACTGGCGGCGTTTCCTGCGCCCATCGGAATTCGTGCTCGGGCTGCGCCGTGCCGGGTTGACGCCGACGCGCCTCAAAGGCCTGCGCTATCGGCCGCTCAGCGGCGACTGGGCGCAGACGGACGATCTGTCGATCAACTACCTGGTGATGGCGGTAAAACCGTGAGGCTCAGGCGTCGGGCGGCTGGATCCACGGGATGCGGCCGAATTCGATGCCTTCGTCGGCCAGCTCCTTTGACTCGGCATCGGTCGCCTCGCCGTAGATGCCGCGCGGGTCGACTTCGCGGTAGTGGATCTTGCGCGCTTCCTCGGCGAATTGCGGGCCGACATAATCGCAGTTCTGCTCGACCTGTTTGCGCATCTGCACCAGCATCTGCCGCATCTGCGCCGGCGAGATCGGCGGCCCGGCCTCCCGCGAGCGGCCGATGCTCGGCGCCATGAGTGCTTTCTCGACATGGGTATCGCCGCATTCGGGGCAGGCGATCTCGCTCGCCCGCAACTGCGCCTCGTAGCCCTCGCCGCTGCGAAACCAGGCCTCGAACTCATGGCCTTCCCGGCAGCGCAGAGAAAACCGGATCATCGATGCGACCTCCTAACTCTTCCATCTATATAGCGCGGCGGAAGAATTTGGCAATCGTGGGCCCGCAGTGCTAACGAGCGATAAAAGCGGGCTGCTTCGATCGGTGCCATGGGGCCGTCGCTCAGCTTCCCGCTTTCGGATAAGCTAACCCCCATGACCAGCGCCGCCGAAAGCTGATGTCGCTCGACGAGTTCCTCGCCTGGGAACGCGAGCAGCCCGAACGATATGAATTCGATGGGCTCGTCGCCCGCATGATGACCGGCGGCTCGCTCGATCATTCGACGATAGCCTCGAACCTGTGGACTACGCTTCGGGAAGAACTTCGCGGCACGGGATGCATGCCGTTTCGCGGTGACGCCAAAAGTCGTCGCCAACCGCAACGTGCGCTATCCCGATTTGTCGATCACTTGCAGCCAGACAAGCGGCAGCGACGATATCGTCCCCGCCCCGGTCGTGATCGTCGAAATCCTGTCACCGAGCAGCGAGCGCGAAGATAGGGGCCGCAAGAATTCGATTACTTCGCCACACCGTCGATCGGCCAATACGCGATCATCGAGCAGGACGAGCGGCGGGTTGAGCTCTACACCCGCACCGAGACCGCCTGGATCGACGAAATCATCACCGGCGACGCGGTGCTTAACCTCTCGGCAATCGGCGTCGATATTCCGCTCGATGCAATCTACGAAGACACCGAACTTGACGCTACTCGGCAGCCAGCGGGCGAGAGACCAGCTCCGGCGGCGTGAAGTCGCGGTCGTGCTGCAGTGACGGCAACCCGCCGCGCACCTTAGCGACCCGGCTCGGGTCGATTTTGGCGGTGATGACGCCGACGGCCTCGCCGCCTTCGGCCAGCACCTCGCCCCACGGGTCGACAATCAGCGAGTGGCCGTAGCTCTTGCGCCCGGCGGTGTGCTCGCCGGTCTGCGCCGGGGCGAACAGGAAGGCGCCGTTCTCGATCGCCCGCGAGCGCAAGAGCACCTCCCAGTGCGCCTTGCCGGTCGGCACGGTAAAGACCGACGGCACCGAGAGGAAATCCGCTCCCGCCTGCGCCAGCGTTCGGTAAAGTTGCGGGAAGCGCACATCGTAGCACACGGTCATGCCGAGCCGGCCCCACGGCGTCTCGGCGATCACGGTGCGATGACCCGGCCGATAGGCGTTGCTTTCGCGGATGCTTTCGCCGTTCGGCAGGTCGATGTCGAAAAGGTGAATCTTGTCGTATTTGGCGACGATGCCGCCTTGCGCGTCGAGCAGGAACGAGCGGTTGGCGAGCCGCGCTTCACCCGGGTCGGCGTCGGGTTCTCCAGTTGGGTCGATGACCAGCGAACCAACGAGGATCCACGCCCCGGTCTCGCGCGCCAGCCCGCGCATCGCCGCGAGAAACGGGTCGTCGGCCTCGCGCCGCGCCTTGTCGCGCCGCTTTTGGCCGCTTTCGATAAAATTGCTGGCCTCCGGCGTGGTGATGAAATCGGCGCGCGCGTCGCGCGCCCGGCGGATCAGATCGGAGACGACCGCGATATTGGGCTCGGGGTCCGGCCCGGCGGTGAACTGAACGCAAGCGACGGTGAAGGGCTGGCCGGCCATGTCATGCAAGCCCGAGTTTGGGGTCGAGCCGGCCGGCGCGCTCCAGCGCCATCATGTCGTCGCAGCCGCCGATATGCTCGCCGTCGATGAAGATTTGCGGGACGGTGCGGCCGCCATGCGAACGCTCGACCATCTCGGTGCGGCGCCCCGGCTCCTCGTCGAGGCTGATCTCGTGATAGGCGACACCCTTCTTTTCCAGCAGCGACTTGGCGCGCGCGCAATAGGGGCACCACATCGTCGTGTAGATATCGACCTCGGCCATCGTGCTTTTGTCTCCCGCGCGAACGTTCCCTGACATATGGCCCTAAACTCATTCGCCTGCAATTTCCGCGGTCATCGAGGGCTGCAGAGGCGACAGGGCTAATCCAACCCATCAGGCGCCGGCCTTGACCGCCCGTGCCAGCACCAGCACTCCGACATACGCCGCTCCGCCGCGGCGGAGCACCCGCGCGCATTCCTCGGCGGTCGCGCCGGTGGTCAGCACGTCGTCGATCAGCACGACGCGCCGGCCCTTGACGCTGCGCCCGCGCCGCAGCGCAAAGGCGCCGCGCACGTTGCGCGCCCGCGCCAGCGGCCCCATCGTCCCTTGCGACGGCGTGCGCCGGCGGCGCACCAGCCAGTCGGCCGCGACCGGCGGGCCGCCGGCGCCATGGATCGCCCGCGCGAGCAGCGCCGACTGATTGAAGCGACGGCCGAGCAGCCGCGTCCAGTGCAGCGGCACCGGCATCAACAAATCCGCATCGGCGAGCACCTCGCCGCCCGCGCGCTGCATCCAGCGCCCGAACGCGCCGGCGAGGTGCGTCTGGTCGCCATGCTTCAGCCGCAACACGAGGCCGCGACTGTTCTTGTCGTAGCGCAGCACCGAGCGCGCCCGATCCCAGCTCGGCTGCTGGCGAGCGCAGTCGCCGCAAATCGCGCCCTCGCCCATCGGATGCGGAAACGGCAAGCCGCAAACCGCGCACCACGGCGGCGCGAAGAAATTCATCCCGGCCCAGCACGAGCCGCACAGCGCGTCGATCTCGTCGACCGTCGCGCCGCAACCGAGGCAGCGCGGCGGTAGCACGCCGTCGACCACGGCGCGGCCGAGCCGTCGCAAAGCGCTGGGAAGGGTTGCGGCAAGCTGCATCGGCACCCATCATCGAAGCGCCGCGCCCCGCGTCAAGCCGCAACCGATGGACGAAACGACCGCCTTGCTGTTCGACCGCCGCGCCTGGCGCCTGCATCGCGACCGCGCGGCGCGGGTTCCCGGCGGCGGAACCGATTTCCTGCATATCGAGGTCGCCGAGCGACTGGTCGATCGGCTCGACCTGGTCAGCCGCGACTTTGCCGCGATCCTCGATCTGGGCGCACGTGACGGCGCGCTGTCCCGGCTGCTCGCCGGGCGTAAGGGCGCGAGCCTGGTTGTCACCGCCGAGCCCTCGGCGTGGCTGCTTGCGGGCGCGCCGGGCCCGCGCGTCCGCGCCGATCCCGAGCTGATCCCGTTTCGCGATGCGAGCTTCGATCTCGTCGCCAGTTGCCTGGCGCTGCACTGGTGCGCCGACCTCCCCGGGGCGCTGGTGCAAATCCGCCGCGCGCTCAAGCCCGACGGGCTGCTGCTCGCGGCGCTCTTCGGCGGCAACACGCTGGTCGAGTTGCGCACCGCGCTGTTCGAGGCTGAGCTCGCCGAGGACGGCGGGGTCAGCCCGCGCGTCTCGCCGACGGTCGAGCTGAGCGACGCGGCGGGCTTGCTGCAGCGCGCTGGGTTCGCCATGCCGGTGGCCGACAGCGAGACGATCGCCGTCACCTATCCCGACATCCTGGCGCTGATGCGCGACCTGCGCGGCATGGGCGAGACCAACGCGCTCGCCGCCCGCCGCCAGTTCCTCAGCCGCGCCACACTCGGCCGCGCCGGCACGATCTACGCCGAGCGCTTCGGCACAGGCGACGGACGGATCAAGGCGACATTCGAGGTGCTGTTTCTTACCGCTTGGGCGCCTCATCCCAGCCACGCGACGCCGCGCCCCGGCCCGCGCCGGCGGATCGCCTAACGCCAGCAGCCACCGGCGGATATACCAGACCGCCAGTTGGAGCAGCAAAATGTTGATGCGTCGTATGACCATTGGCGTTCAGGTCGCGAGTTTTGTGCGGCGACAGGCATATAGATAACGCAATTTTCTATTTTGTCAAGAACAAAATAAGAACATTAATGACGCGGCTATCGGCCCGGCGTGCCTGACGGCGCAATCTCCGACCTCAGCCCCTCCCCTACAACAGATCGCGCAGCATCGCGACGAGCGGCTTGTCGGCAGGGGGCATGGGGTATTCGGAAAGCTGCGCCGGGCGCACCCATTTGAGCGTCTGCCCTTCTCGTGCGGTCGCGATGCCCTGCCATTTGCGGCAGACGTAAAGCGGCATCAGCAGGTGGAAAGTCTCGTAGGCGTGCGAAGCGAAAGTGAACGGCGCGAGGCAGCTTTCATGCGTGCTGATGCCGATCTCCTCGTCGAGCTCGCGGATCAGCGCCGCTTCCGGCGTTTCGCCCGATTGCACCTTGCCGCCGGGAAATTCCCAGAGGCCGGCGAGGTGCTTCCCCTCCGGCCGCTGGGCGAGCAGCACGCGGCCGTCGACATCGATCAGCACGACCGCCGCGACGAGAACGATGGGTTTTTCGGGGGGCTTAGCTGCGGTAGCTGCCATTGATGTCGACATAGCCGTGCGTCAGATCGCAGGTCCATACCGTCGCCTTGCCCGGGCCGAGGCCGATATCGACCGCGATATGGATTTCCAGCCCTTTCATGTGCTCGGCGACCGGGCCTTCATTGTAGTTGGGCACCGGGCCGCCATCCGCGGTGATCTGGGTGCCGCCGACCGCGATGCCAAGCGTGTTGCGGTCGGCCTTCTCGCCCGACTTGCCGACCGCCATGACGATGCGGCCCCAATTGGCGTCGCCCGCGGCGAGCGCGGTCTTGACCAGCGGCGAGTTGCCGATCGAAAGGCCGATCGCCCGCGCGGCGCGATCATTCGCGGCGCCGGTCACGTCGATCGTGACGAATTTCCCGGCACCCTCGCCGTCGCGCGCGATCTGCTTGGCGAGGTCGACCATCACGCCGCGGAACGCCGCGCGGAACCCGGCGAGGCGCGGGTCGCCCGCATCGGAAATCGCGGCGTGCTTTGCCTGCTGGGTCGCGCAGAGCAGCACGGTGTCGCTGGTCGAGGTATCGCCATCGACGGTCATGCAGTTGAACGACACTTCGGTGGCTTCGCTGAGCAGCGTCTGCAGCACTGGAGCGGGTAGCGAGGCATCGGTGAAAACATAGCCGAGCATCGTCGCCATGTTCGGCGCGATCATCCCCGACCCCTTGCAGAAGCCGTTGATCCGCACCTCCGTCCCGTCGATCGAGGCGGTCGCGGTCGCGCCCTTGGGGAAGGTATCGGTGGTCATGATGGCGCGCGCCGCCTTCTCCCAGGCGGCGGCATCGAGCAATGGCACGATATGCGGCAGCGCCGCGCTGATCCGATCGACCGGCGGCGGCTCACCGATCACCCCGGTCGACGAGAGATAGACCTCTTGCGGGTCGCAGGCGAAGAGCCGCGCCGCGGTCGCCGCGGTGCTCTCGCAGACCTGCCAGCCGGCGCGGCCGGTGAAGACATTGGCGTTGCCGGAGTTGACGACGATCGCCCGCGCCTTGCCGCGCGGCAGGCATTGCTGGCACCAGATCACCGGCTGGCCGGGCATCGTCGATTGGGTGAAGACGCCGGCAACGCTGCTTCCCGGCACCAGCTCGGCGACCATCACGTCGTCGCGGCCCTGGTAACGGATGCCCGCGGCGTAAGACGCGAGGCGCACGCCGGCGATCGGCGACAGGGCGGGAAACGCGACGGCAAGCGGCGAAACAGCGGGCATCGGATAATCTCCCTTTGGCGTGGCAAGATAGGCGTGTTTCGGATGAGCGGGCACAAAAAAGCCGCCGGTATCGGCGGCGGCGGTTGGGGTTTGCGGCTATCGGAACCGGACGGGAGCTGCCTCCTATCGTTGCCGGTTCGCCGAGCGCGCGTGTTCTCCCGCACCGCCAGGAAGGCGGCGGTGTCGCAGGCGAATCAGCGCGGCGGCATTGCTCATGGAACACGCTATAGCGGAAAACGTTGTTCGCGCAAAGATGCGAGCTGACGAAACGCCCTGACGAGCCTTGCGGTTGGCCGGCCTGCGACAAGCGCGTTTAATTGACACTCCGGCCGCGCCAACCTACATCTGAGCCGTCGCCGTGCGCTCCGTAACCGCCCCTTTCCCGCCATCGAGGTCCTCATGTTAGGCGCCCTAGCCCGGCGGCTGTTCGGCACAGCCAACGATCGCTACATCAAGAGCCTGTCGTCGCTGGTCGCACAGATCAACGAGCTCGAACCCGAGCTCGAAAAGCTGTCGCCCGAAGAGCTGCGGGCCAAGACCGCCGAGTTCCGCCAGCGCCTCGATGAGGGCACTGAGCTGGACGACCTCCTGGTCGAGGCCTTCGCCACGGTGCGCGAGGCCGCCAAGCGCACGCTCGGCCAGCGCCATTTCGACGTGCAGCTGATGGGCGGTATCGTGCTGCACCGCGGCATGATCGCCGAGATGAAGACCGGCGAAGGCAAGACGCTGGTCTCGACCTTGCCGGTCTACCTCAACGCGCTGGCGGGCGAAGGCGTGCACGTCGTCACGGTCAACGATTACCTCGCACACCGCGACGCCGATTGGATGGGACAGGTCTACAATTATCTTGGCATGACCGTCGGCTGCATCGTCCACGAGCTCGACGACCCGCAGCGCCGCGAGCAATACCTCTGCGACATCACCTACGGCACCAACAACGAGCTCGGCTTCGACTATCTGCGCGACAACATGAAGTTCCGGCTCGATGACATGGTCCAGCGGCCGTTCAACTACGCGATCGTCGACGAGGTCGATTCGATCCTGATCGACGAGGCGCGCACGCCGCTCATCATCTCCGGCCCGACCGAGGACAATTCAGAGCTTTACAACCGCATCGACAAGCTCATCCCGCCGCTCGACGAGGAGGATTACGAGAAGGATGAAAAGCAGCGCACCGTCGCGCTGACCGAGGAAGGCGTCGAGAAGATCGAGGAAATGCTGCAATCGACCGGGCTGATGCAGACCGGTACGCTCTACGACATCCATAACGTCTCGCTGGTGCATCACGTCAACCAGGCGCTGCGCGCGCACAAGCTCTTCGCGCGCGATACCGACTACATCGTCAAGGACGACAAGATCGTCATCATCGACGAGTTCACCGGCCGCATGATGGAAGGCCGCCGCTATTCCGACGGCTTGCACCAGGCGCTGGAAGCCAAGGAAAGCGTCACCGTCCAGAACGAGAACCAGACGCTCGCCTCGATCACCTTCCAGAATTATTTCCGCATGTACCCGAAGCTGTCGGGCATGACGGGCACGGCGATGACCGAGGCCGAGGAATTTGGCGACATCTACAAGCTTGAGGTCATCGAGGTCCCGACCAACGTCCCGGTGCAGCGCGCCGACAGCGACGACGAGGTCTATCGCTCGACGCGCGAGAAATACGACGCGATCGTCCAGCAGGTGCTGGAATGCCGGGAACGCCAACAGCCGGTGCTGGTCGGCACGGTCTCAATCGAGAAGTCGGAGGCGCTCGCTGAAGTCTTCAAGCGCAACAAAATCCCGCACCATGTGCTGAACGCCCGCTATCACGAGCAGGAAGCGTACATCATCGCCCAGGCCGGGGTTCCGGGCGCGGTGACGATCGCCACCAACATGGCCGGCCGCGGCACCGACATCCAATTGGGCGGCAATCTCGAAATGCGCCTGCGGGCGGAGTTGCCGCAGATCGAGGATGAAGGGGTGCGCGACAAGCGCGCCGCCGCGATCCGCGAGGAGATCGCGCGGGACAAGGAGGTGGTCGTGGCCGGCGGCGGGCTCTTCGTCGTCGGCAGCGAGCGGCATGAAAGCCGCCGCATCGACAACCAGCTGCGCGGCCGCTCGGGCCGCCAGGGCGACCCAGGCGCCTCGAAATTCTTCGTTTCGCTCGAAGATGATCTGATGCGCATCTTCGGCTCCGAGCGCATGGATTCGGTGCTGTCGCGGCTCGGCCTCAAGGAGGGCGAGGCGGTCATCCACCCTTGGGTCAACAAGGCGCTCGCCAAGGCTCAGCAAAAGGTCGAGGCGCGCAACTACGACATTCGCAAGCAGCTGCTCAAATACGACGACGTGATGAACGACCAGCGCAAGGTCATCTACGAGCAGCGCAAGGACATCATGAGCGCGCCCGACGTCGCGGCCACCACCGCCGACATGCGTGCCGAAGCGATCGCCGCGACCGTCGCGATGGCGATCCCCGAGAATTCGCTGCCCGAGCAGTGGAACATCGAAGCGCTGCACTCCGAGTGCCACCGTCTCGTCGCGCTCGATCTGCCGGTCGAGGACTGGGCCAAGGAGGAAGGCGTCAATTCGGAAGAGATCGAGGAGCGCATCATCGCCGCGTCCGAGCGCAAGATGGCCGAGAAGGCCGCCAATTACGGCCCCGACATGATGCGCATGGCCGAGAAGAGCCTGCTCCTCCAGATTCTCGACCAGACCTGGAAAGACCATCTCCTCTCGCTCGATCATTTGCGCCAGGGCATCAATTTGCGCGCCTATGGCCAACGCGACCCGCTCAACGAGTACAAGCGCGAGGCGTTCGAGCTGTTCGAGGGAATGCTGGTGCAGTTGCGCGACCAGGTCACCTCGGTGCTGAGCCATGTCGAGCTGCGCTTCGACATCCCGCCGCCTCCGCCCCCGCCGCCGCAATTCGTCGAGCACCGCGAGCCCGAGCCGATGATGGTCGACGCCGGCTACCCGGCGTTCGGCGCACCGTCGCCGCTCCCCTCGGGCCCCGCGCGCCGAGACGGTAACGGTGCGACGCAAGCGCGTGGCGCCAGCCGATCGGGCGGACAGCCCGCCACCGCCCGCGCGCCCTGGGCCGGCACCGGGCGCAACGCCCTCTGCCCCTGCGGCTCCGGCAAAAAATACAAGCACTGCCACGGCCGCATGTGAGCCTTGTTGGGCGGATCAACCGGCAAACGGTGAAGGCGATTTTGCTGCAGAGTCACTGCAGGAACAGCAAATTTGGACCCGCATCGCTTTCCGCTATCAAGCGGTGGATGGGAATAATTGATGCTGGCGGCAACGTATCTATCACTCGTTCGGGCATCTCGAACGGAACCCCGCCGGCGCCCTTCCGCGAGGTGAGCCGTTTAGAGACCGGATAGAGGGACGATTTGGCGGCGGCGCGTTCAACGGAAATGTCGTTAGCAGCGTCCGTCCCTGTACGGTCAAGCTGATGCGCCGGCAGTAGAGACAGAACCCACGCCCGGAGCGGACTTGCCAAGGGGAAACTCCTCTTTTCGTTGCGCACTCGCAGCGCTCACCCTCGCCGTTCTCGGCTCGCCAGCTTGGGCTGAGGCGGTCGTCCAGGACATCGGTGGTACTCAGGCCTGTTACGCGGGTCCGGCAAACCCGCGCGCGGTGGTTTTCGTGTTCGCCGGCGGTGATGGCACTGTCGCCTTCGACGACGCCGGCCGGATCACGCATTTCGGCAACAATTTCGTCTTGCGCACCGAGCCTCTCTGGGTGGCGCAAGGCTTCGGGTTTGCGATGCTGGCCTCGTCCACATCGCTCATGGGTCAGCGGCACACACCCGCTTATGTCGCTATGATCGCGCGTGGGATTGACTTCGTGCGGACGCGCACCCAAGCGCCGGTCTGGCTGGTGGGCACCAGCCAAGGCTCGATCGCCGCCGCCAACGGGGCCGCGCATCTGCCGGGCCGCGTCGCCGGGGTGACACTCACCTCGTCGGTCGCCGGGCGCAGCGCATCGGGCGAAACCGTGTTCGATAGCGATCTGGGGGCGATCGCCGTGCCGGCGCTGGTGGTCGCGAACAAGGGCGACACCTGCCCGTCGGCCGGCCCCGGTTTCGCGCCGCAAATTCTCGCGGCGCTCGCCCGCGCGCCGCGGAAGGAGATTGTCTACGTCGAAAGCCACCAGCTGCAGTCTGACCCGTGCGAGGCGATGTCGCCGCATGGCTATCTCGGCATCGAGGCCGATGTCGTTCAGCGCATTTCAAACTGGATCCGCACCAGCCGCTGAAAGGCATCCCCGATGTTTGACATGGGGCCGCTTCCCCTTATATTGCGCCGCTCGCGCCGGGTGGGGTGCATAGCTCAGTTGGTAGAGCAGCTGACTCTTAATCAGCGGGTCCAAGGTTCGAGTCCTTGTGCACCCACCAATTCATCGGAAAATCGGCAGAATGACAGCGGCCTCGGCAGAGCCGGGGCACTGTGCGGATGGGTGGCCGAGCGGTTGAAGGCACCGGTCTTGAAATTCTATTGCGACCCGCGGTGGTGATTTCCTCGACCATTCGATCGACAAAATAATCCTGCTCCGCATTGCCAGTCATATTTTCAAACGGGACCGCAAGGGAGGGTTTGTCCGATAGGGCAAGCGGCATTGACGGCGGTCCGGATGGCTCAGGTACGGGCTCTTCCCTAGCTACGATGCGAAAGGCGCGCACCGGGCGAGCGATGTTTTTGACCTGTTGCTCGCCCATGTCCTCCAAAGCGATGTCTAACTTGTCGCGCACCTGGGCGCGCACGACGCGGTTAACGCAGATGCCACCCGGCGCGGCCAAGGCTTCGAGGTGCGCAGCGATGTTGACCCCGTCGCCGAAGATGTCGTCCTCATCGATAATGATGTCGCCGAGATTGATGCCGATACGGAACTCGATCCGTCGCTCGGCCGGCACTTCCGCCTTGCGCTCAGCCATAGCGGCTTGCACTTCCAGGCGGACTGCACGGCATCGACGACGCGGGCAAACTCAATCAGCAACCCGTCACCGGTGGTCTTGACGATGCGGCCCCTGTGATCGTTGATGTTGGGGTCGATCAGCTCACGGCGGTGGGCTTTCAGGCGCGCGAGAGTACCGACCTCATCCGCCCCCATCAGCCGGCTGTAGCCAGCGACAGCGGCGGCCAGGATGGCCGCGAGGCGACGCCTCGACCCGCTCTTCGCTCAAAGGTCCTCCGACAGGCGGCGACACACGCACTAGCCTGGGCATCCGTCCGATCACCAAGCCTGAGTCTCCACCCGGGCCGGAAGCCAATCGACGGTGCAGTCGACTTCCGCAAAGCACCGGCGGTTGGCAGGCGCCCCTCGGCGGTTTGGTCGCGATCATGAAAATATCCGCTTTCGGCGCCAAGGCGTCATCGAGCGTACCGCTTTGAATGGCCGGTTTCCGATCACTGAGCGGCCAATAGTTAGTGCTCTGTGACCTTCCGGTCATGCCCCGTTGTGGTCATTTTTTAGTGCGCAAAGGCTTAGGCGGTTGGGGGTGTTAAACTGAGAGCTTCCGAGACAATACTTCGCGCCGGATCGAGGCAAGAGAGCGATCGTCTTCTGAAGAATGCCCATCCCCGAAACCGCAGACCCCGATGCCCGCGCGCGCCTCATCCGAGAAGCGTTTCGGCTGGAGTACCTCACCGTCGCATGGATGGTGGTAGAGGCAGGCGTCGCGATCACCTCGGGAGTTGCCGCCCATTCGATCACGCTGGTTGCTTTCGGTTTCGATAGCCTGATCGAGCTGGCGTCGGCGGCCGTCCTGATCTGGCGGCTCACAGTCGAGCTACGCCATAGCCAATCCTTCGCCGAGCCGGTCGAGCGGCGCGCAAGCCGCATCGGCGGGATGCTGCTGTTCGCGCTCGCGGCCTATGTGGTGACGGTCGCGGCGTGGAGCCTCTGGACGAGGCAAGGGCAACAGTTCTCGTGGCCCGGGCTGGCGGTGTGCCTGATCGCGATCCCGCTGATGTGGATGCTATCGCGCCGCAAGCTGCGCCTCGCTGAGAAACTCGGCAGCCGAGCGCTGCGCACCGATGCCGTGGAGAGCATCGCCTGTGGCTGGCTCTCCGTTGTTGTCGTGATCGGCTTGCTGGCGCAACTTGCGCTTGGCGCTTGGTGGATCGATGCGGCAACCTCCCTCAGCATCCTGTGGCTGCTCATCAAGGAGGGGCGCGAGGCTTGGCCGGACGAAGACTGCGACGATTAACCGTGCCTCGGATAGTTTCCTTCCCTTATCATCACAAAAAAGCCGGCATTTCGGCAAAGAAGGGTGTCGACAGAGAGGCAGCGATGAGCAGCACCGAAGGAGTGCTTGTCGGCGCGCCGCGAGTTTCGATCAAAGGGGCAGGCCGGCCGCCGAAGCGCGGGTCTTTGCGCGCCGTCGAGACCAAATGGGCGCTCGCCTTCATCGCGCCTTACGCCGCGGTGTTCGTCGCCTTTGTCGTCTATCCCGTCGCCTACGCGCTGTGGCTGGCGGCAAGGCCGTCGCTTTTCGTGGAGTTGCTTTCCGACTCGCTGTACCTGCCGACCGTGGTCAACACGCTGTTTTTCGTCGGCATCGGCGTGAACGTCACGATGTTCGCGGCGCTGCTCTTGTCCGGCTTTTTTCTGCGGCCGCGCTGGTGGATCAGGCTGCTCTTGGTTCCCTATCTGCTGCCTTGGTTGATCGCCACGGTGCAGGCCTGCGTCTCGTTCCACTGGATGCTGATCGACCAGCGCGGTTTTTTGGACGGTCTCTTATACGCGCTATTCGGCATCGATGGGCCGCTCTGGTTCGATCATCGCTGGCTCGCGGTCGGGACGAACATCGTCGCGTTCATCTGGAAATGGATGCCGTTCTGGACCGTCATTTTCATCGCGGAACGCCTGACGATCCCGCGCGACATATACGATGCTGCCGCGGTTGACGGCGCGATCGGCGTGCGCCGTTTCATCCATGTCACCTTTCCGCTCCTGGCAAATCTCTATCTGATCTGCACGCTGCTTTCGACCCTCTGGGCGCTTGGCGACTTCACCACGGCCTATCTCGTGTCGGGTGGGGCTCCGGCGCTGTCGTCCGATGTGCTGGCGACGCTTGGCTTTCGCTATGCCTTCGACACGGCGAGACCGGCGCTCGGTGTCGCCGCCGTGATGACTTCGCTTCCCCTGCTGATACCGATCGTGATTGTGCTGATGCGCCGGCTCCAAATCGGGGAGGTGCAGATATGAGCATCGTCCTTTCCAACAGCCCGCGGGCGCACAGTGGTCGGCGAGCGGTCTGGGTCGAAAGCGGCTCGGTGCTTCTCGCGATCGGGCTGCTGATCTGGTCGCTGCTGCCCGTCTACAACATTTTCCTTGTCGCGCTCGACCCCGACGAAGGTGAAATCGAGTTCGACGGCAACCTGTGGCCGCCCACGCCATCATTGGAGGGCTTCCGCTCAGTCGTCACCCAGCAGGCGAGATACCTGGAGGATTTCTGGCACCAGTTTGGCAACAGCATCGAGATCGGATTGGCGACGGCGGTTCTGACCGTGCTGATCGGGTCGTTGGCGAGTTTCGCGGTGAGCCGCTTGCGATTGAGCCGCGGCCAGCTGCTCACCAATGCCGCGCTTCTGACCTATGCGATTCCGGCATCTTTTCTGATCGTTCCCTACTATCGGATCATGCACGAATACGGCCTTGCGGATAACCTCTGGGCGGTCATCGCCTCGCAGGTGACGTTCGCAACACCCTTCGCAATCCTGATCCTGCAATTGTATTCGCGGATGATCCCCGTCGAGCTTGACGATGCGGCACGCATGGATGGCGCCACGCCTCTGCAAATGTACGCGCGCATCTACCTCCCGCTGATGACCCCGGCCTTGGCGGTAGTCGCGCTCTATGCGCTGCTGCTCGCCTGGAACGACTATCTCTATCAAGCGGTGCTACTCTCGACGAAACAGATGACGGTCTCGGTGACCCAAGGACAGCTCTTCGAGGATGTCGATGCGCCGTATAACGCGATGATGGCCGCCGCCATCATTTACACGCTACCGCCAATCGTCCTGTTGCTTGTGTTCCGCCGCTACGTCTTGGCAAGCCTTTCCATGAGCGGTGAAAGCCGGGCTTAACGCGATGACCGCTTCCGGCGCAACCTCGACACCCAGCCGCCGCCACACGGAGGTCCGTTATGCAGCGCGCGCCTCCTCGGCGCGGCCGAGCTGGCCCAGGGCGGCCGCCATCCAGCGATTGTTCGGCGGCATGTCGGGCTCGGCGCCGAGCAAACGCCGCGCCACGTCGACGCATCGTTCATCGTCACGGTCGAAATAGTGCGAAACGACGATCTGACGGCGCGCGATCGTGATGCTCGGGTCGCGTGGGGTCAGCCGTTCGAAGACGGCGATGGCCTCGCGGCCTTCCGCTGTCCGGGCGGTCATGAACAGGCCCACTCCCAAGGTCACGTAAGCGCGTGCGCAGTTGGGATTGATGGCGAGGGCCTGCCGCGAGAGCCCCAGGAGGTTATCCATCTCGCCGTAAAACTGCTGGATCCAGGTCAAGCCGGCCAGCGCATCCGCATCGCCCGGATCGAGTTCAACCGCTTTTCGGGCGTGGACGGATGCCAGTCGCCGCGCGTCCTCCACCGACACGTTCATATACAATCCGGCAGTCCAGCTATAGGAGTAGGTCAACCCGATATGGGCGGCGGCAAAGGCCTTTCTGCTCGAAGACAAGGCGATCGCCGCCATCAATGTTGCGGGAGGGCGAGCCGGCGTTTCGGACGCCGATTTGTGGCGGATGCGGGCCGCGATCCTCACGACGGACCCGAATACGGGTTACCAGGTCCCGGACGCCGCTCTCGCTCCGAAACACGATCCGGCGAGGAAGCACCAGCTTCTCGCCCTGCTTCCGGAACTCTCGGTGCTCAATAATCCGAAATCCCTGCACCTCGCTGCAATGCAGCGCGACGCCGATCCCCTAGGCTCTTGCGGCACGTCAGCCGCCGAGAACGATCATGAGCCGCTCACCCCGAGCGAAAGCGCGGACTGCTGGCGCGCGCGTTGCGGGGCGCTGTGACTGAATATCTTTTCCGCGTCATCGCACGCTGCAAATTTCTCAGCCCAGAGGGTCAGCGTTTCAGGACAATATGAACTATCTGCGGAAGCTTAACGCGGCTTGTCTGCGGGCCATCGATCCCAAGGCTGTGACGCTCGCACAAATAGAGATGGCCTTGAGGCAGCCGATCGCTCTCATAGACGCCGTGCACCGCAAATGCCGGCGCAACGGTTCGATTGCGACCCTCCTCACAACCTTCAAAGGACGCCAGCGATGCCCGAAAACCCCATCTCCGATCTGATCGAGTTCCTGACCGATCCGTCATGGCCGACACCGATATTCTGGCTGCTGATGATCGCCAGCATCGCGATCGCCGTAATCGTCTGGCGGCGGCGCCCGGAGCAGCGAGATTTCCTGCATCTGGCGCAATGGGGCTTCCGGTTTGTGATGGGCGCGTTCTGGTGGCAGCAAACCCTGTGGAAATTGCCGCCGACTTTTGCCCAAGACCCCACAGCCCCGCTTACCACCGGCTTGGCCTATTGGATGAGCCAAATAGGCAAGTACGCGGCGATCCGGCTGCAAGCCGATGTGTTCAGCAATATCGTCTTGCCGCATTTCTATGTCTTTGCGCCGATTGTCTACGCGGCTGAAGTGTTGACAGCGGTTTCTTTGATGCTCGGACTGTTTACACGCCTCTTCGGGGTGTTCGGCGCGTTGCAAATCCTCAATCTGTGGCTCGGTCTTTACAACGCGCCTAGCGAATGGCCGTGGACCTACTTCTTCCTGCTCGTGCTGCAGTTGATGTTTGCGGTGCACTGCTACGGCCGGAGCCTTGGTATCGACGCGCTCCTATCACCGGCTGAACGGAGCTCTGGACACCAGGGTATGGGCCGCTTGTTGCGTGTCGTGTCCTGAACGGACGGTACGACGGAAAAGCAGGCGTCCCGGGCGAAAGGACATCCCGTGACCCATCTCGTCGCAATGGATGCAGCTGCGCTGGCGGCATGCGTCATCGCATTCAGGTCGCTCAACGCCGACAGCGCCGGTCCCGGACGGCACGATCATCGGCCGGCTGGCGTGGCAGTACGCACTCTCGGAGGAAAACGACAAAGTCTTTGGCCAGGCCCAATCCTTCGTGGCCGGAGAGCCCAAGGAGGGGGGCCAATTCATGGTCAAGGACTCAAAAAAATACGCGTCGACAGCCGGCTGGGGGTTCGCCCAGTTCAACAACGGCAAACCACTCGCGGACGAGGCGGTGATTAGAGCCTGCTTCCCCTGTCATGAACCCGCGAAAGTGCATGACTTCGTCTTTACCCGTTACGCACCTTGAGGAGCATCAAGCCGTGGCAAAGCTGGTCCGCTTAGCGACGATCGCTGGGCTGTTGTTGGGAGTGGCCGTTGCGCAACCTTCTCGGGCGCAGACGAGCCCGAATATCGGTGAGCAACTCGCCAAGACCTATGGCCTTGACGGGTTCGGGCAAATCGACGCCATCCGCTTCACCTTCAACGCTAAGGTGCTCGGGAACAATGTCTCGCGCTCCTGGGTTTGGCGGCCTAAGACCGGCCAAATCTCCTACGAGGGGAAAGACAAGGACGGCAAACCGGTGAAGGCGACGTATGTCGAGTCACAACTCGACGCAGCGCCCGCCAATGTGAAGGACCAGATCGAGCCGGCCTTCGCCAACGACAAATACAATATGATCTTCCCGCTGCAAGCCTATTGGGACGGCGCCCCCTTCAACGACAAGGGCATGCAAAAATTGCCGATCGGCGAGGGTTCGGCGCGGCTCGTGGAGGTGAGCTACTCGCCCGGCGATGTTTGGGATCTCTATGTAGGGGCGAACAATCGCGTCGAGGCTTTCGTCTTTCATCGCGGTGATTCCGGCCTGAAGCCATCTATCGCGATCGCCACTTGGGGCGCCTACAAGAAAGCCGGTCCCTTGCTGATCGCGACCGACCGTCGCGGCACTGCGGACGGCAAGCCGCTGCGCGTTTGGTTTACCAACTTGGCCGTCAAGCTTACGGGGGCGGACGCCTGGCTGCCGGCGCGATAGAGGGCGAAAAGAGGGGACGGCGTTCGGCG
This sequence comes from uncultured Alphaproteobacteria bacterium, assembly GCA_963712835.1. Classification (GTDB taxonomy): domain Bacteria; phylum Pseudomonadota; class Alphaproteobacteria; order ATCC43930; family CGMCC-115725; genus DATARH01. The sequence goes on from CAVQJJ010000018.1 coordinate 108,983, forward strand.
GCAATGCGCACGAATGCCGCAAGGATGCGCCAGCTCGCACCCAACGTGCCGCGCAGATTGCCCGATACTTTTGACTGCCCGCCGGCGCGGCGGCGATGCGCCACCGGCAGTTCGAGAACGCCCAGCTTTGCGCGGGCGACGCGCATCTGCATTTCGAGGTTCCAGCCATAGGTCTCTTCGTGCATGTCGAGCCCCATCAGGACATCGCGGCGGATCGCGCGGAACGGGCCCATATCGGTGTAGCCGACCCCATAGAGCGCGCGCATCGCCGCCCCGAGCAGACGCCCCGCGATGACCTGGTGTGGGGTCAGGCTCCCCGCTTCCCGCTTGCCGCGGGTGCGCGAACCGATCACGAAATCGCACCGGCCCTCGACGAGCGGCGCGAGCAAAATCGGGATCAACTCCGGGCAATCGCTGCCGTCGCCGTCGAGAAAGACGACGATGTCGTAATCGGAAGCGGCCTCGACCCCGGCGCGGCACGCTCTTCCGTAGCCGCGCTGCTCCAGGCTGATGACCCGCGCGCCGGCGGCCTGCGCCCGCTCCACAGTGCGGTCGCGGCTCGAACCGTCGACGACGATGATCTCATCGACGGCGTCCCGCGGCACGGCGGCGATCACGCCGCCGATCGCTTCCTCTTCGTCGAGGGTCGGGATGACGAGCGCAACGCGCGGTCGCGCCATTGGTTACAGGCTCCAGCACAATCCGCAACTCGCGCAGGCGCGCGGTGGCTCATCGCCGAGCAGGGCGCTGCGGAATTCCTGGTAGCGCGGCCCATTCCAGATGTCCCGCAGGCTTTGCTGGGTCGCATCCCCAAGTGTGAAGCTGTCGTAGCCGCGCAGCGAAAACGGCGCGATGCAACACGGGATCGCGCGGCCATGGGCGGTGAAATACATCAGCGTCCACGGGCGGCGGCACAACGACCAAGGCCGCGATTCATGCTGCGGCGCAAGAACTCGTCGCGGGATCGGTCGCACCGGAAGCGTTGAACTTGATCCCCAGCTCACGCGCCAATACCTCTGCCTCGGTCACCAGCCGGCCCTCTTCGTCATCGCCACCGGCAAACAGCGCCGACTCCGACCGCGCCAAACCTTGCCCTTCGGGGAAATAGACAAGGCGTTGGAGATAGACCTCTTCAACATCGATATCGCGCGCCAGGTGGACAAAATCGGTCAGCTGCGCGACCGTCTCCTTCAACCCGGTCAACCACAGCGATACGCGCGGCCGCTCGACCGCAAGTTCGCGCTGCACGGCCCGGAAGGCGCGGATATTGCGCACGATGCGGGCAAACATGTCGCGCCCGCGCACCAGCTTGAACGCGCGCGGCTCAGCAGCGTCGAGCGATACGCGCAGCTCGTCGAGGCCGCTGTCGATCAGCTCCTGTCCCTTGCGCCGGGTGAGCAAGGTGCCGTTGGTGTTGAACAGCACGTAGGTCCCGCGATCCTTCAGATAGCGGATCATGCGTGACAGATCACGCACCATCATCGGCTCGCCGACGCCGTGCAGCACGACGCGGGCGATGCGCGGAAACTGGTCGACGATCTTGGTGAACAGCGCCCAAGACATATCCCCCGGCGGTTCCAGCGCCTCAAATGTCCGTGGGCACGTCGTGCAGAGCAAATTGCAGCGGTTTGTCGTCTCGAGATAGAGGCACACCGGTTCGCCGTCGGCGAGCGGTCCGCGCTCGGCCGCGACGTGCTCGAAATACCGGTTCGGGTCGCGCAGGATCGGCTCGCTTGCGCCAACCGACATGACCTAGCTCCTCAAAGCCTCGCGCCGACGATAGTGCCAGAAATCAACAATCGCCAAGGCCGCAAACGGACCGTAGATAATCGACTGGGTCACCAGCAGCTGCGCGCTCGGCAGAAAGACGTAATCGGTGGGCAGATAAAGCAGAAAGCAGGCGTTGGTGAGCCACACCAGCGCAAACGAGCGCACGAAGCAGGCAAAAACGATCAGCCAGGCAAAATACCAGGGGTAGTGCGGCGACACGAAAACCATGAACAAGCCGGCCAGCGCCGCTGCCATCGCGTAGGGTGACGGCGCGCTGTTGCGGCGAAAGATGAAGACGGCGGAAAGCACGGCTAAAATGGCAATGGCGGCGAGGACATAAACTTTCGCGTCCAGCGCCGAGAGTCCGGGCAGGCAGTGCAGCAAATCCAGCAGGTAAAAACCAGCGCCTTGGGCGTTAAAGCCTTCTTGGCTGGCATATCCCGGCAAAAAACCGATAATCCGCGATCCGGCGGAAACAAACGGCAGGTAGCCGACGACGATCGCCACAACAAAAACGATCAGCAGGCGCCAGTCCCAGCGGCGATACAAGGCCGGCAGCAAGACGACGGGGTAAAGCTTGGTCAGCGTCGCGCCCGCCAAGAACAGGCCGCCAAGTCCCGACCGCTGCCGCCGCATCGCCCACAGCGCGGTGACGCAAAACGCGATCAGCGGGGCATCGATATGGCCGTTCCCGGGGAACTCCCAAATCGGCAACGGATGCCATGCGTAGACGAGGACTCGGGAAGTCGGCAAACCCTCGAGCACCAGGAGGCGCGCGAGCAGGACAAAGGTGATCGCCTCGAAAATCACCATGGCGAATTTCATCGCCGTCACCGACGCGCTGACGCGCGTCACGAGCAGGAAGAGCCCTTCGGCAACCGGCGGATAGATCGTGGGCGCGTATGGGCTACCGATCTGTGGATAGATGTCATGATCGCGTATTGCCTCTAATTTCGGATCGGACGGCGCGTAGAGATAAGGGTTGAATCCTGCCGCCTCGACCTCCCCGTCCCACACGTAGCGATAGACGTCGACCGACAGATAGGGTGGGGCGAGCGTCACCGGCACCCGCATCAAAATCGCCAGCACCGCAATCGCCAGTAAGACACGGCGCGACGCATGGCTCGTCCAACATAGCCACACCGCCACGGCGTAGACCACCGACTGCAATGTCGTGACGATAAGGAAGCGATCGAGATTGCCTTCCAGCTGGAACAGCAGGCCCGCCATGGTCAGCGCGACAAGAATCATGCCGCAGGCGATCAGCGCGCTGATGCGGCGCCCGCTCACGCGCGTTCGCGAAAGAGGCTCTGCAAGAAGGCCGAGCTGTGGCGGGCCGGATAAATTGCGTGGCTGTCGGCCGCTTGCTGCAATTGCCCATGCAGCCGCCGCAACGAATCAATGTCGTCCACGTCGTACCAGACGGGCAGCGTGGTTGTGGCGAGGCCGATCTCGCGGCTGCGCTCTTTGGTCTGCGCAAGCACTTGCGGGGTGCTCCAGGCGATGTCCTCGAACAGGTGGGGATGCGCCTGCTTGAGCCCGATCAGGTAGTAGCCGCCATCCTCGGCGGGACCCAGGATGAGCCGATCGCCAGGACGTGAAAGTGTCTGGGCTGCCGCGACGAGGATCGATGTGGGCAGCGTCGGGCTGTCCGAGTTGATCAGACAGACCGCGCCATAGCCGGCGTCAAGCAAATCCGCCGTCGCATCGTAGAGGCTCGCGCCGAGCCCCGGCCGGCGTGACGGCAGAAGCCGCGTCCCCGGCGGCAGCAGAGGCTGGAATTCGCCTTCAGCGTCCGGCGGCGCAAACGCAATATAGCCGTCAATGGCCGCGTGCTGCGCCGCCGTGGCGATGTTCTCGGCGGCGTCGCGGATGAAACAGGCGCTCAGCGCGGCGGCGTCTTCCGCCGTCAAAGACGGGACCAGGCGGGTCTTGGCATGGCCGACGCGCGGCGCCTTGGCCATGATCGCGATCGCGCATCGGTCTTCGCGCCCGCTGCTCACGCGAGCGGGCTTTCCAGCGCGCGCCATGCCTGCGCCACGGCATTGATGACGGTCAGCGAGGCGTAAGCGCCGTCCGCCTCACCTTTCTCGAAGTCCGCGCCGCTGACCGCCATCTGATTGGTAACATGCGCCAGGCAAAGCACCGGCTTTTGTCGGGCCTGCGCAAAAGCATAGAGCGCTGCCGCCTCCATCTCGACCGCGAGAATACCGCATTCGCGGCAACGCTCGATGGCTCCAGCTGTCTCGCGGAACGGCGCATCGGTCGTCCACGCGGCCCCCTGGTAGACCCGTAGCTGGTGATTGCAGAGCGCCGCCATCGCGGCATCGACCAACGCCGGATCCGCCGCGGAGAATTCGGCGGGCGGCAGGTAATGGTAGCTGGTGCCTTCGTCGCGCAAGGCGCGGTCGATCACGACAAAATAGGGCGGCGGTCCTTGAGCCACGATCTGGCCGGCCGAGGTGACGCTCAGTAAAAGCCGGCAGCCCGAGACGAACAACTGCTCGGCGAGTAGGACGGCGAACGACGCTCCGACCGCGCAGGCGATGATGCCGAAGCGCTCTTGCTTGGAGACGAACTCGTAGAGATCGGTGTGGTAGCAGGCCCAGGCGGGCGACAATGACGTGCGGCCCTCGCGGCGCAGCAGGCGCAAGATATCGCCGTCAGGGTCAAGGACGCAGATTTCCGGGACATCCGCTTCGGCTATGGATTTCTGGCGTCTCGCCTCGCGCAACAGATTGGCCGGCTCGAAGACAGACGAGGCCGTGAGCTCTTTACCCGCCAGGATCGGCGGCACGAATGGGGAGTTGTCTTCTGCGGCCATCGCCGTGATGTCAATGATCGCCGATCCCGGCGTCAAGCATCATTCAAGTTGATGGTTGCCTAAATTTCCGGCTCAAACGGCGTGGGAGCGTAGAGGTACCTCGAAGATGCTCGGGATGGCAGCTTTGGGCCCATAGCTGACACTCGCATATCGGAGAGCTATCGGCGAAACGACAGCTCAGAGATGTCGAAACACGTCATGGGGCATCACACAGGGCGTTCTCGGTCACATCCACCGGGGTTGATGTGGTGCTTGACACGGTTGCACTGGCCGTCATTGATCCGCTCTCCATCGATCACAGTAACCGAGATCTCCCCTTCGATGAGCTCTCGCACGATTCAGCTTTTTCGTAATGCGGTGCGGGCTGAGGTCTCGCTGTTCAAGCGGGTCTGATGCCAGTCGGCACTTCAAACTCCTTCGTAGGCCGCATCCGCGAGCAGCTTGGCGATCTGCCGCCGACCGAGCGCCGGCTTGGCGAATTTCTCCTCGATTTCCCAGGCGAGCTGGCGAGCTACACCGCCTCTGAGCTGGCGCGGCTTGCGAATGTCTCGAATGCGACCGTCACCCGCTTCGTCAAGCGGCTTGGTTACGCGAGCTACGATGTCGCGAGGCGTCATGTTCGCGCGGAAAAGGCCGGTGGCGCAGCCCTGTTCCTCGCCACACCGGTCGACGGCCATGCCGGCGACCCGCTCGATGCCCACCGCCGGCAAAGCCAGCACAACATAGAGGCGACATTCAGCCACCTGTCGAACGCGATCGTCGACGATCTGGCGAACGCGATCGTCGCCGCGCCGCAAGTGTGGATTTTCGGCTACCGAAGCAGCCGTTCCTTCGCCACCTATTTGCGCTGGCAGATCATCCAGGTTGCGGCACAAACTCATGTCGTTCCCGGCGCCGGCGAGACGCTCGGCGAGTACCTGCCGACGATCGCGCGCGGGGATTGCGCCATCGTTTTCGGGCTGAACCGCCGGGTCGCGGGGCTCGCGGCGATGCTCGACGAGGTGATCGCCGCGGGGGCGCGAGTCGCATACATCACCGACCAGCCGCGGCCGCCAACCGCCCCCCCGGAATGGGTGGTCCGCTGCGAGACGACGGGCCCCGGCCCGCTTTACGATCATTCAGCCGTAATGGCGCTCTGCGATCTCATCGCGACGCGCGTGCTGCAACTCGCTGGCCGTTCGGGCCGGCGACGGCTTACCGCCATCGAGGTGGCGCACGATACCTTTGCCGAGATTGAAAAATAATTTTCCGATTATACTGGTATGAAATATGCTTTTCCTTCCTGAGCGGACTCCCCGCTGCGTGGGACCCGCATCAAGGAGGTGTCGTCATGGCCGTTGCTTCCACTGCGCAAATGACCCGGCTTCAAGCGCTCGAGCAGGCACTCAACCGCATCGGCGTAACGGGAGCACATCGCACGATTCTCGCGATCATTGTCGCTGGCGCCGTGTTCGACAGCTTCGAGCAGAACACGGTCGGGATCATCGGCCCGGTGTTGCGCGAGAGCTGGGGCATTTCCGCGACGGACATCGGCCTGCTCAACACCATCACTTTCGCCTCTGGCGCGGTGGGCCGGCTGTTGAGCGGCTATATCGGCGACCGTTACGGCCGCCGCACGATGTTGGTCTTCGATCTGCTGCTATTCACACTGGGGGCGATCATCTGTGCGCTCGCTCAAAACATGGGCGTTCTGGCGGCCGGCCGCGCCGTGGTCGGTTTCGGCCTCGGCGGCGAGGTTTCGATTGCCGTGACGATGTTGGCCGAGTTCTGCTCCGCGCGGTTTCGCGGTACTGCTGTGGGTCTCGTCAACGTCGGCGCCGGCGGGATCGGAAATTTCCTCGCGCCAGGCTTCGGCTTGTTGATCTTCGCAATCTTCGCCGGCCCGGATCGCTGGCGTTATGTGTTCGCGGCGCTCGTGCTGCCGGCAATTCTCGTCGTCTTCTATCGCCGCTTCGTGCCCGAGACACCGCGTTTTCTCTTGTCGCGCGGCGATGTCGCGGGCGCCAACCGGGCGCTGTCGCGGCTGGCCTCCGGCCGGCTGACTGCGCCACAGGTCGAGACCGAAACGTTCATCCCCGAGAGCGCGCAACGCGATGCGGTGGCGCCGCGAGCCTCGCTCACCGAGATTTTCCGCGGCCCCTTCGCACGCCGCACTCTGCCGCTCTCGGTGGCGATCTGGATGACCTACGGTTCGCAAATCTCGGTGCTGACCCTGATGCCGACAATCCTTGTCGCGCAAGGCTACACAATCACCAAAAGCCTGCTTTTCACGATGGTCATGCAGGCCGGCAGCCTGTTTGGGACGTCGGCAGCATCGTTTTTCGGCTATCACCTGCCGCGCAAGCCGGTGCTGACCTACGGAGCGATTCTTGCTTGCCTTGCGGGTCTGGCGTTCGGCTTCATTCATGCCAATGTCGTGCTGGTACTCTTTCTCGGAATGGTCTTTCAGTTCTTCGTTCTTATGCTCAACACGACGATCTTCATGTACGCGCCTGAGCTTTTTCCAACACGCATCCGTGCCTTCGGCACCGCCTTCATAATGGCGGTCGGGCCGGCTTCCGGCTCGCTGATGCCGCTCGTCGCCGGACGGCTGTTCGACGCGTATGGTATTGGCGCGATCTTTGTGATGATCGCGGCGATGTACGTGATCTTCGCGCTCTGCATCCAACTGATGCCGGAAACTTTTGGCCGCTCGCTCGAAGACCTAAACCAGCCCGCGGGCGCGGACGACGCAGTGGGCGAATTGGCGGTCGCCTGATTGCGCATCCTCCTGATCAACCCGAACACGTCTGCGGCGACCACCGCGCAAATGGTGGTAATCGCTCAGGCCGCCGCACCTGCCGGGGTCGAGGTCATCGGTTCGACCGCGCTGCGCGGGCCGAGAATGATCCTCGAAGCCGAGGAGCTTATTGCCGCCGCACCCGGCGTCGTCGAGATGGGCCTCGCCGGGGCAGGCGATGTGGATGGAATTGTTGTCAGCGCCTTTGGCGATCCCGGCCTCGCCTCGCTTCGCGATCTGACCGACATTCCGACGGTCGGCATCGCCGAGGCGGCGATGCTCGAAGCGGCCGCAGGCGGCCGCCGCTTCGGCATCGCCACCGTGACGCCGAACCTCGCCGCGCCGATCGCAGCGCGCGCTCGGCAGGTGGGCGTCGCCGATCTCTATGTCGGCATTCGACTGACGCCGCAGGATCCGCTGACCCTGGTCGCCGATCCGGCGTTGCTCGTAGCGGCACTGGCCGAGGCAGTGCGGCAATCGATCGAGTGCGACGGTGCCGAAGCGGTGGCGATCGGCGGCGGCCCTCTCGGCCAGGCGGCGATCGCGCTAACTCCGCGCTTCGCGGCCCCAATCATCGCCCCAATCCCGGCGGCAATACACCGACTGATGCAGACCCTTCAGCCGGGCTTCCCGCGCTAATTTCCTATCCCGCCAACAGGCCCGGTGGAAGCGAGCATACCAGCGCGCAATACCGATCAGCCCTGAAATGGATGGGTCGCGATCCAGTGGTGGGCGATGTCGATGCGCTTGGCAAACCATACCTTGTCGTGCCCGGCAACGTAGTCGATGAAGCGTTCGAGCGCGGCGGTGCGCCCGGGTCGCCCGAGTAGCCGGCAATGCATGCCGATCGACATCATGCGCGGACGCTCTTCACCCTCGCGATAAAGCACGTCGAACAAGTCCTTGAGATAGGTGAAGAACTGCTCGCCAGAGTTGAACCCTTGCGGCGACGCGAACCGCATGTCGTTGCTGTCGAAGGCGTAGGGGACGATGAGTTGCGGCCGGCCATAGCGGTTGTCCCAGTACGGCAGGTCGTCGGCATAGCAGTCGGAGGCGTAGACGAAGCCGCCTTCCTCGACGACGAGCCGCAAGGTGTTCGGGCTGCAGCGGCCCTGATACCAACCGAGCGGCCGCTCGCCGGTTATCCGCGTCTGGATCTCGACCGCTTTGGCGATGTGCTCGCGCTCAACAGCTTCCGAGATGTATTGGTAATCGATCCAGCGATAGCCGTGCGTCGCGATCTCCCAGCCGGCCTTCATCATCGCCTCGACCGCCGTGGGGTTGCGTTCCATCGCCATTGCCACGCCGTAGACGGTGATCGGCACCTGACGCGAGGCGAACGTGCGATAGAGCCGCCAGAACCCGGCGCGGCTACCGTATTCGAAGAGCGACTCGATGACCGGGTTTCTAAGTCCCGGCACCGGCTGAGCGCCGACCAGCTCGTTGAGGAAGGCTTCCGCCGCGACGTCGCCGTGGAAGATCGCGTTCTCGCCGCCCTCTTCGTAATTCATCACAAACTGCACGGCGATCCGCGCAGCGTTGGGCCATTGCGCGTGCGGCGGGGTCTCGCCGTAGCCGACAAGATCGCGGGGATAGTCGGCCATGCTGGTCTCCTCAATAGTTGAGCTTGCCGAACAGGAGCATAGTCGGTCGATGCCTCGCAGAGCCCAGCGATCAGATGACCACGCCAGCTCCCAACTACCGTTTTCGCCCCGATCATCACGATTCTGGTGTGAGACACAACCACGTGCCGGAGGTTTCGCCCACGAAGGCGGAGGCGGGTTCTGTCCGCGGCCGTACGGGGGTGCGCTTCGTGACATTATCGCCTGACCCAACAGCCGCTTTCGCGGAGCGGGCCTACGGGCGGGCGCCCACGGCCTTCGGCTCATGCCCCTTAAGAGACCTTGCCGGGGTCGGATTAATCGGCGCCGTCATGGAGGCGGCAACCGTGTTGCTCACGGTACGGCGCTAAGAGGCGAGGTCGACCGGTTTCCCATCCTTGATGATCGTGCGGACATGTAACGGGTCGCCTAGTACCGTGACGTCCTCGCTCGGGTCGGCGTCGAGGATGAGAATATCGGCGAGCATTCCGGTCCCAATTGTGCCGAGCCTGTCTTCAAGCCCCATCGCGATCGCGTTCTTGCTAGTTTGCAGCGTGATGATTTCGAGCGGCGTGTAGCCCAGGTGCCTCACGAAAAAAGCAGCCTCATAACCGTGCCATTTGCCGAGCGTCATCACCGCCGCGTTGCCGCTGTCCGTCCCGAGCAGCAGTTTGATCCCCCGTGCCTTCGCCGCGGCGATTGTCTTGATGTTGATTGCGAGCTGCGATTTGAGCCGTTCCCGCATCGTGGGCGCTACGCCGACCCCGTGCTCAGCCCAGATTTCGCCCTGTGCGAAGGCCGGCATGATCGGCATGCCGGCCGCAGCAACCGCATCAAGATCGCCCTCGGTCGCGAGGTCGGCATGAAAGATCCAGTCCACGCCGGCGCGCGCCGCATCGCGGGTCGAGCCCGATCCACGCGAGTGGATCGAAACCTTGGCTCCGCGCTTGTGAGCCTCTTCGACGACCGCGGCAATTGTGGCCAGCGGCAGGGTTTGCTCGTCACCCCAGCGGGAATCGGCGATCTTGATCATGTCGACCCCGCGCTCGCACTGCCGGCTCGTCTCGGTAACGAAGTCCGACACGGTGCGGCACAACACGCCGGTCGCATCATCCGGCAGGTCGCCATCCGCTGCGCCGCGATTGTCGAAAATGCCGCCCGGCGGCGTCAGCGCGCGACCTGCGCAAAAGATGCGCGGACCCTGCAGCATGCCGGCCTTCACCGCGTCACGCAGTGTTACATCGACGAACCACTTGCCGCCGGGCACCGAGACGCTTGTGAACCCCGCGCGCAGGATCGGCATCAAGTTTTGGGCCGCCTGTAACGTGCAGAATTCAGCACTAGAGGAGCCGGTAATCTCCGGCGGCGCGGCGTGATACATCGACAGATGAACATGCCCATCGATGAGGCCCGGCAGGATGAACCTGCCGTTAGCGTCGATCACTGCGGCGTTGTGATCGCGGCTGGGTGCCGGCGACGCACTTACCTCGGCTATTGTGTTGTCGCGTATGACGATCGTGCCGTTCGGCCGCGGCTTGGCGCCGGTGCCGTCGATGAGTGTGCCATTTGCGATGACAAGGACGCCGCCTATATCTGAGCCCATGCTCACGCCCCTTGTTTGCGCCCTAAACCCTATTGCCCATGGCGTCGCTTGTTAAGTACGCATTGCTGAAGTGGGCGGAGACCGACTGTCTGATCCCGCCACTGAAGAAACCTTGCCGGTGCGACCGGGGAACGGCCCAATAGGGTGGAGGCCGCGTGAGAACGCACGCCGAGCGGCGCGGTAGGCCTTCTGGTCCGAGGTCGGACGCTGTTCCGCATCACGCTGGCTGGCGTGTTTCCCCAAGGAGTAAACCCAATCGTGGCATCGCGGGCCGCAATCCGCCGCTGATCGGCTTCGGTGGAGTAATAGGCGCGGCCGAGAGGCTCAAGTGAGCCCTGCCGCCGCTCTTTCGCAACGCCGAGCCCCGAGCCTTGAGTGCCTGGTGGGCTTTGCCCGCATGTGGACGCCTAAATTTTAATCATGTTTACCCGTGAAATTTTATATCCCTCTCCGGACCGCAGCCTGCCCGATCGATTAAGTGCTTGGCACGGGGCTTGCCCAGTTGAGGGCACGCACCGCATGTCGCGCGACGATCGGTGCCTGCGTACAGGGGGAAACAAATGATGCCAGGGAGAATTTCTCGTCGTCAGCTGATCAGGGGTGCCGCAGCGCTCGGCGCAAGTGGAGCGCTGGCGGCGGGCCTGCCGATCCGCGCGGCCTTCGCCGACAGTCTCTCGGTCGGGTTCATCTATGTCGGTCCGCACGACGATTTCGGCTACAACCAGGCCCACGCGCAGGGCGCGGCCGCGGTCAAGAAGATGGCCGGGGTCAAGGTCCTCGAAGAAGAGAACGTGCCGGAGGACGTCGCGGTCACCAAGACGATGGAGTCGATGATCGAGCAGGACGGGGCAACTTTGCTGTTTCCCACCTCGTTCGGCTATTTCGACCCGTACATCCTGCGCGAGGCGCCGAAATTTTCTAAGGTGCGGTTCGAACATTGCGGCGGGTTGTGGACGGATAAGGACCCCGCCAACATCGGCAGCTATTTCGGCTATATCTTCGAAGCCCAATACATCAACGGTATCGTCGCCGGTCATACCAGCAAGTCGGGCAAGCTGGGTTTTGTCGCGGCCAAGCCCATTCCGCAGGTACTGCAGAACATCAACGCATTCACGCTCGGCGCGCGACTGGTCAATCCCAAGGCCACGACGAGCGTCATCTTCACCGGCGACTGGTCGATGCCGGTCAAGGAGGCCGAAGCGACCAACAGCCTCGTCGACCAGGGGGTAGACGTCATCACCATGCATGTCGACAGCCCCAAGGTCGTGGTGCAGACGGCGGCCAAGCGCAACGCCTTTGTGTGCGGCTATCACTGCAGTCAGGCGGCGCTCGCGCCGGCGGCGTATCTGACCGGCGCCGAATGGAACTGGACCGATCTCTATCCGAAATTCGTCACGATGTGGATGAAGGGGGAGAAGATCCCCAATTTCTACCGCGGCGGCTTCAAGGAGGGGCTGATCAAGCAATCGCCCTACGGCGCCATGGTGACGGAGGCGGCGCGGAAGCAAGCCGATACGGTGAAGGCGGGGCTGACCGCGGGCACCTATGTGATCTTCAAAGGGCCGCTCAACGACAACACCGGCAAGGTCGCGGTCGCCGCGGGGCAGGAGCTGATCCAGTCCAACGCCACCGACACCAAGCTCGAATCGATGAATTTCCTCGTCGAGGGGGTGCTCGGGGCGTTGCCCGCCTGAGGCGGCGTGTTCGTCGGAGGCGCGCCCGTCATGGTCGAGGAAACCGCGGCGGCGATAGGGGCGCGGCACGGCAAGATCGTCCGGCGGCTGCATCGGCTTGTCAGCGGCGCCGCCGTCGAGGCGGTGCTGGTGCCGGTGGGCGCGTTGGTGGTGTCGCTCTTGCTGTTCGGTCTGTTCGTCGCGGTCGCCGGGGTCAGTCCCCTGGCCGTGTACCGGTATATGGTCGAGGGCTCCGTCGGCTCGTGGTTTTCAATCCAGAACACCCTCACCCGCGCGGCGCCGCTGATCCTGACCGGGCTGTGCACGGCCTTGCCAGCGCAGGTCGGCCTGATGATCATCGGTGGCGAAGGCGCCTTCGTGATCGGTGGAACTCTTTGCCGCGATGACGGGTGTCGCGCTCCTCGGGGCACCCGCGCCGATCGCCCTCTGCGCGATGGCGGCCACGGGCATCGTCACCGGCGGGTTGTGGATCGGCGCCGCGGGCGCGTTGCGTCACTGGCGCGGCGTCAACGAAACCATCTCGAGCCTGCTGCTAAACTACATCGCCATCGCCATCCTCAACCAACTCGTCGAGGGGGTGTTTCGCGATCCCCGCAGCCTCAACAAGCCGTCCTCGCCATCGATCGGCTACGCCCACATGATCGGCACGATACCCGGCACCGAAATCCACTGGGGTTTGGTGGTGGGCGTCATCGTCTGCGTGCTCGCCTACGTGCTGATCCGGCACACGACGATCGGCTTTGCCGTGCGCGTCGCCGGCGGCAATCTGCGGGCGGCGCGCATGGTCGGGCTGCCGATCGGCAAGCTCGTCATGCTGACCTGCTTCCTCGGCGGCGCCGCGGCCGGTCTCGCCGGCATGATCGAGATCGCCGCGACCCAAGAGCGGGCCAGCGCGGATATCGTCGCGGGCTATGGCTATACCGGCATCCTCGTCGCGTTCCTCGCACGCCACAACCCGTTGGCGGTCGTGCCGGTCGCGATCCTGCTCGGCGGGATCGGCGCCAGCGGCGGGTTGCTGCAGCGCCACCTCGGCCTGCCCGACGCGGCGACCGTGGTGCTGCAAGGGATCATCTTCGTCGTGATCCTGGCCAGCGACTCGGTCTACGGCCGGATCCCCTGGCTCAAGAGCGCGGGGTCGGGGGCATGACCGGCGCCGGCGCACTCGGCTTGTGGAGCGTCCCGCTGGCGGTGCTGGGTGGCGCCATACGGGTCAGCACGCCGTTTCTTTTCGTCAGCCTCGGGGAATGCATCACCGAGAAGGGCGGGCGCATCAATCTCGGCCTCGAGGGTACGCTGATGATGGGGGCGATGAGCGGTTACGCCGTTTCCTATCTGAGCGGTTCACCCTGGCTCGGCGTGCTGGCGGCCGGCGCGGTCGGGATCGCGATGGGGCTTCTGCACGGCACGATCTGCAGCCTCAATCGGGTCAACGACATCGCCGTCGGCATCGCGCTGATGCTGTTCGGGGTAGGGCTTGCCGATTATTTGGGCAAGCCGTTCATCCAGCCCGCGGCGCCCCAGCTCCCCTCGATCAATTTCGCCTGGTGGAGCAGCTCGTCCGAAATCCAGAACGCCCTCAAGATCAACGAGCTGTTTCTGATCGGACTCGTCTTGACGCCGTTCCTGTCATGGGCGTTCCGCACCACCCGCTGGGGTCTCATCCTGCGCATCGTCGGCGAGAGCGCCGACGCCGCCCGTGCGCTCGGCTATCCGGTGATCGCGGTGCGCATCATGGCGACCTGCGCCGGCGGCTTTCTCGCCGGCATCGGCGGCTCGTTCCTGTCGCTCTACTATCCGGGCGCGTGGAGCGAGCGGATTTCGTCGGGCCAGGGGATCACGGCGGTCGCCCTGGTGATCTTTGCCCGCTGGAACCCGAAACTGTGCTTTTGCGCGGCGCTGCTGTTTGGCGGCGCTGGAGCGCTAGGCCCGTCATTGCAATCGGTCGGCGTCCATGGCGGGTACTACCTGTTCAACGCCGCGCCTTACATCCTGACGCTCCTGATCATGATCGTCACCTGCTCGCCGAAGCGGGCGCTGATCGGGGCGCCGGCCGAATTGTCGATCACCAAGTAGGAGGGCGGGATGAGCGGTCTCGGCGGCCTCAACAAGAGCGAGAACGGTGTCGTCATCGGGTTGGTGCAGTCGCAACTGCCCACCGTCGACACCCCGGCGCAACTGGCGGCGCAGACCGAGCGCATCTGCGCGATGGTGGCGAAAGCCCGGCGCTCCATGCCGACGATGGACCTCGTCGTCTTCCCCGAATATTCGCTGCACGGGCTGTCGATGAACACCGACCCCGCGCTGATGTGCCGGATCGACGGGCCCGAAATCGCCGCCTTCCAAGAGGCCTGCCGCGACGAGCGCATTTGGGGCTGCTTCTCGTTCATGGAGCTGAACCCGGCGGGCAACCCCTACAATAGCGGCGTCATCATCAGCGACCGGGGCGATGTCGCGCTCTATTACCGCAAGCTTCACCCCTGGGTCCCGGTCGAGCCGTGGGAGCCAGGCGATCTCGGCATCCCCGTGTGCGAGGGGCCGAGGGGCGCCAAAATCGCGCTGATCATCTGCCATGACGGCATGTTCCCAGAGATGGCGCGTGAGGCCGCGTACAAGGGCGCCGAGATCATGCTGCGCACCGCCGGTTATACCGCGCCGATCCGCCATGCCTGGAAGATCAGCAACCAGGCCAATGCCTTCAGCAATCTGATGGCGACCGCCAGCGTCTGCATGTGCGGCACCGACGGGACCTTCAATTCGATGGGCGAGGGCATGTTCTGCAATTTCGACGGCACCATGATGGTCGAAGGCAGCGGCGTGCCGGACGAGATCGTCACCGCCGAATTGCGGCCCGATCTGGTGCGCGAGGCGCGCCGCGACTGGGGTGTCGAGAACAATATCTATCAGTTCGGCCATCGCGGTTTTGTCGCGGTCGCGGGCGGGGCGCGCGATTGTCCCTATACCTACATGCACGACATCGTCGCCGGCCGCTATCGGCTCCCCTGGGAAAACCAGGTTCGCGTCACCGACGGCACGAGTTGCGGTTTCGCGCCCCCTACCCGCCTTTACCGGGAGGCCGGTCATGGCTGAGCGGTACGTCGCGTCCGATCCCTACCCGTGGCCCTATGACGGGCGGCTCATGCCGCAAAACACGGCGCTGATCGTCATCGACATGCAGACCGATTTCTGCGGGATCGGCGGGTATGTCGACAAGATGGGCTACGATCTGTCGCTGACCCGCGCGCCGATCGAGCCGATCCGCCATGTGCTGGCCGCGATGCGCAGCGGGGGCTTTGCCGTCTTTCACACGCGCGAGGGCCATCGCCCGGACCTCGCCGATCTGCCCGCCAACAAACGCTGGCGCTCGCGGCGCATCGGCGCCGGGATCGGCGATCCCGGGCCCTGCGGCCGGATCCTGGTGCGCGGCGAGCCGGGCTGGGAGATCATCCCCGAACTGGCGCCCGCCGCCGCCGAGCCGATCATCGACAAGCCCGGCAAGGGGTCGTTCTGCGCGACCGATCTCGAGCTGATGCTGCGGGTGCGCGGCGTCGACAATCTGGTGCTGACCGGCATCACCACCGATGTCTGCGTCCACACGACGATGCGCGAGGCCAACGACCGCGGCTTCGAATGCCTGTTGCTTGAGGATTGCTGCGGCGCGACGGATCGCGATAACCATCTCCACGCGATCAAGATGATCAAGATGCAGGGCGGCGTGTTTGGCGCGGTCTCGCAGTCGCGGAGCCTGATCGAGGCGATCGGCTGATGCTCGGCGCACGCGGCGGCGGCGCCTTCGGCATCGAGGTTGTCGGGATGACCAAGCGCTTCGGCGCGTTCACCGCGCTCGAGGACGTGTCGCTGAAAGTCGCGCCCGGCAGCTTTCATGCGTTGCTCGGCGAGAACGGCGCCGGCAAGAGCACGCTCGTCAAATGCGTCATGGGTTATTACCGGCCGGATGAGGGTGCGGTCATCGTCGGCGACCGTGAGCAGGCGATCGCCAACCCGCGCGCCGCCCATGCGCTCGGCCTCGGCATGGTCTACCAGCATTTCACGCTGGTGCCGGCGATGACGGTCGCCGAAAACCTGGTCATGTCTCGCGCCGAACAGCCGCTGGTGATCGATTGGCGCGCGGAAAAGCAGGCGCTCGCGGCGTTCCTCGAGGCGATGCCGTTCCGGGTGCCGCTCGACGCGAAGGTGTCGGCCTTGTCGTCGGGCGAGCGGCAGAAATGCGAAATCCTGAAGCAGCTTTATCTCAATCGGCGGTTTTTGATCCTCGACGAGCCGACCTCGGTGCTGACCCCGCAGGAAGCCGACGAGGTGCTCGGCTTGCTGCGCTCGATGGTCACTGCCGGGGACATCACGGTCTTGATGATCACCCATAAGTTCCGCGAGGTGATGGCCTTCGCCGATCGCGTGACGATCCTACGGCATGGGCGCCTGGTCGGCGGCGGACGGACGGCCGATCTCTCGCCGGACGAGATGGCGCGCACGATGATCGGCGCCGAGGAGCTGGCAGTGCAGCCCCCACGCGTCGGGGAGGCCGGGCCGCCGCGGCTCGAAATCCGTGCTCTCCAGGTCAGCGACGATGCCGGGCAGCCGGCGGTGCGCGGTCTCTCGTTATCAGTCCATGGCGGCGAGATCGTCGGCGTCGCCGGCGTGTCGGGCAACGGCCAGACGGAACTGGTCGAGGCCCTAGCGGGGCAACGCGAGGCGAATTCGGGCGAAATCCGCGTCGGCGGCGATGAATTTCACGCGACGCGCGCCGAGATGCGGCGCCACAAGATCTCCTGCCTGCCGGACGAGCCGCTCAAGAATGCTTGCGTCGGGCGGATGAGCGTAGCCGAAAACATGGCGTTCCGCGGGTTCGACCGCCCGCCCTTCGCGATTGGCGGCACCTGGCTGCGGCCGTCGAAATTGCGCAGCGAGGCCGAGCGCCGCATCGCGCGATACCGCGTCCGCACGCGCTCGCCCGACACCCCGCTCGCCGCGCTCTCGGGCGGCAATGTGCAGCGCGCCGTGCTGGCGCGCGAACTGGATGGCGGCGCCGAGGTCATGATTGCCGCCAACCCTTGTTTCGGGCTCGATTTTTCGGCCATTGCCCAGATCCATGCCGAGATCATCGATGCCCGCAACCGGGGCGCCGCGGTTTTGCTGGTGAGCAGCGATCTCGACGAGATCCTCGAAATCGCCGACCGCCTCGTCGTCATGTTCAACGGGCGGCTGGTTCACGAGGCCCACGTCGGCGAGGCCGACCTGACAGAGATTGGCCGCCATATGGCCGGTCACTGAATAGGTTAGAGCTTTAAGCCGAATTCACTCGGCGGGAGCGTCGCCACGCGTCGCGGTCATCGTCTGGCGTAAATCCACCGTTGCCGCCTCGTCGACGATGCCGGGACCGGTCACGACGACGCCGTAATCATTCCGCGCCGCATCGATCGACACAAGCCCGTCGGCGACATCCCGGCTCACCAGTGCGGGATCCCGGCGACGGGGGTCGCCGTAGCCGCCGCCGGCGGGGCCGACGCAAACAAAGCGCTCGCCGGCGAGCACCCGCATATGCGGGACCTTCGACGGCAGGGGCTCGCTCTGGCCGTTACGCCGGATCAAGTGCAGCTCGGCCGGCCGGCCGGGCCCACCGCCGGCAAACTCCCACGGCGCAAATTCGTGCCCGTCGGCCTCGACCGACGCGCCCCCGCTTTCGAGATACTCAAACTCGCGCACCGACCCGAGACCGCCGCGCCACTCGCCAGGGCCGCTCGCGTCTTCACGCAATTCATAGCGGCTGACCCGTAATGGCAAATGGGTCTCGATGTCCTCGATCGGATTGTTACGGGTATTGGCGTAGAGCGTATCGACGGCATCCATTCCGTCGAGGCCGCAACGCCCGCCATAGCTGCCCTCGAATATCTCCATATGGACCCAGTGGCTGCCGTTGCGCATGCCGGAAAAGGCGATGACCTTCAGATTGCCGATCCCGGCCGAGACCTGCCGCGGCACTGCCTGGGCCAAGGCTTTCATCACCGTATCGGCCACCGCGTTGCCGGTGCAGAAACGGGCGATGGTCGGCGCCGGAAACACCGGGTTGGCGAGCGAGCCCAACGGCGCGGTGATCCTGATCGGCCGCAGTAGCCCATCGTTGACCGGGATATGGCCACGCACCGCAGTGTCGAGCAGCACCGAGCGGATCGTCAGCCACACCGCGACGTCGACCGTCCCTTCAAACGGCATGTTGATCGGCCGGTCGCTCACCTGGTCAGCCGTGCCGGTCAGATCGACCTCGATCTCGTCCCCGCGCACCTTGACCGTAGCGACGATAGGCAGATGCCTCTTCGCCGGGTCGGGGCTGTCCGCGAAACCGTCGATCCTGGTCTCGGCGCGGTAGTCGCCGTCAGGCAAGGCGCCGATCACCTGCCGCATCAACCGCTCGGCGTAGTCCATCACGGCTTCGCACGCCGCCTCGAACCGCGGATATCCGTACTGGGCGATCAGTGCCGCGAGGCGCTCGGCGCCGATCTGGGCCGCGGCGATCTGCGCCTCCATGTCGCCGACCACAAGGTCGGAGACGCGGATGTTGTCGCGCAGCAACTGCCAGACCGCATCGTTGCGCCGGCCGCTGTCGTAAACCTTGATCGCCTTGAACTGGAGCCCTTCGGCATAGGCGTCGATCGCATCGACGATGCCGCAACTTCCGGGGCTGAGCGCGCCGATGTCGAGGTGATGCGCGGTGGTCGCGGCAAAGGCAACGAGCCGGCCGTCGTGGAACACCGGGACGACAAATCCGACATCTGGTCCATGGCTGGCGCCGGCATAGGCGTCGTTGTGCATGATCACGTCGCCCGGCCGCACCTCCTCGACGCGCGCCGCCAGCGTCTTCAGGATGCCTCGGACATAGCCGGGGATGGGCCCCGATTGCAGCGGCGTCGATTGCGCCAATTCCGCCAGCCCCCGCCCGTTCGCGTCGACCAATGCCGCGCCGAAATCCTCGGATTCGCGGATGATCGACGAATACGACATGCGCATGAGCTTGTAGCCCATCTCGACCGCGATGTTTTCGAGTGCTCCCTGGACGACGCTGGCGGTGATGCCGTCGATCGCTTCGGCCATGGCTAACCCTCCAGCCGCAAGATCAGATTGCCGCTCAGATCGGCGCGGACCGTCGCGCCAGGCGGCACAACCATCGTGGAGTCGGTCTGCAGGATGATCGCCGGCCCGGCGATCGAGACGCCCAGCGGAAGACCGTCGCGCCGGTAAAACGGTGTCGGCAGCGTCCGCAGTCCGTCGGACAATCTGAACGCGCACGGCGCGGTCTTGACCAAGGCCGCCCCGAGGTCTTTGCCTGCCGACGGGCGCGGCGTTGCGATCTTCGGCATCCGGCCGATCCCGGTCACCCGGATGTTGACGATTTCGATCGCGCTGTTCGGAAAGACATGTCCGTATTCGGCGCGATGCAATTCTCCGAACCGGGCAAATACCGCGGCGACCGCGGCGGGGTCGTGCGATCCGGCGGGTAGCGGCACGCGCAATTCGTAGCCTTGGCCGACGTAGCGAAGATCGCCCGCGCGGTGAAACTCGGTATCGTCGGTCGGCACGCCGTCGGCGGCGAATTGGTGTGCCAACTCGTCTTGCATTGCGGCAAAGTCGGCATTCAGCCGGTCCAGATCGATTGTGGCGTCCGACTGAAACTCGGTGCGCACCGCGTCGTATTTGAGGTCGGTGGTCAACAGCCCGACAGCCGAATTTATGCCCGGATAGGGCGGCACGATGATCTCGGGAATCCCCAGCGCGCGGGCTACGTCGGCACCATGCAGCGGGCCGGCGCCGCCGAAAGCGACAAGCGCGAAGCCGCGCGGGTCGAGCCCTTTCTGCACGGTACGCGAGCTGATCGCGTTTGCCATATTGGCGTTGACGATCGTCAGCATGCCCTCGGCCGCCGCTTCGAGACCGATCCCCAATTGCCGCGCCAGCTTTCCGACCGCGCGGTGGGCCGCATCGGGATCGAGCCGCATCGCGCCACCAAGAAAGTTCTCGGGATCGAGCCGGCCGAGCACCACGTTCGCGTCCGTCACGGTCGGCTCGGTGCCGCCCCGCCCGTAGCTGGCGGGACCGGGGTCGGCGCCCGCGCTTTGCGGGCCGACCCGAAACGCCCCGCCGTTGTCGACATAGGCGATCGAGCCGCCGCCGGCGCCGATCGTGTGAATGTCGAGCATCGGGGCGAGCAGCGGATAGCCGCCGATCCAGGTGTCGCGCGCGGTCGCCTCGCCGAACTTGCCATCGACGACGATGCCGATATCGGCGGAGGTGCCGCCGACATCGAACGTGATCAGTCGGTCGTGACCGGAGAGCGCGCCGCTCCAGGCGCCGCCGAGAATGCCGGCGGCCGGTCCGGAAAGCAGGGTGGACACCGGGCGCCTGGCGACCATCGCGGCGGTCGCGACGCCGCCGTTGGAGCACATCACGTGCAGATCGGCGCCAAAGCCCTGAGTGCCGAGGCTCGCTTCGAGGAGCGCGATATAATCGCGCAACCGGGGCCCGACAAAGGCGTTAAGGAGGGCCGTGGTGAAACGCTCGAACTCGCGGAATTGCGGGGCGACCTCGGCGGACGTGCAGACAAAGCACTCGGGGGCCTCCTGGCGTGCCAACTCGGCTGCGCGCGTTTCGTGGGCCGGGTTGAGGTAGGAGAACAGAAAGCAGACCGCGATCGCTTCGACGCCGTCGTCGCGCAGAGTGCGCGCCGCCGCGCGCACGGCGCCCTCGTCGAGCGGCACCAGCACCTCGCCGCGCGGCGGCACCACCCGCTCGGCCACGCTCAGCCGGTGGCGCCGGCGCGCCAGCGGCCGGTCCTGCCACGGCACTTCCTGACGGATCGAGTAATGCTGCGGCCGCTGGTGCCGCCCGATATGGACGATGTCGCGATAGCCGGCGGTGGTGATCATCCCGGTCGCGGCGCCGTCGTGTTCGAGGACGGCGTTGGTGCCGATCGTCGTCCCGTGCAGGACGTGGTCGACCGCCGAGTGCGGCAGGTCGGCGCACGCGCACAGGTCGGCGATGCCGGCGACGACGCCGCGCGAGGGATCGTCCTTGGTCGTCGGGACCTTGTGGATCAGGGTCCGGCCGGTTTCGGTGTCGGCGTAAACGAGATCGGTGAACGTGCCGCCGACATCGACCCCTATGAGGTGCATCGCCGCCTCACACGGCCTTGCCGGCGTCGGATCCGAACCGGGCGCGCCGGCGGCGCACGATCATCACCGCGGCCAGCGCGACGCCGATCACGAGCAGCGACAGGCCGGTGGTCGCCGCGCCCAGGGCATAGATCACCGGCGTCGTGGCATTGGTCTGCATCGCCTCGAGCTCGAGCGGCAGCGTGTTGAGCGCACCGACCGACTGGGAGGTCCGGGCGATCTCGTCGTAGGAGAGGGTAAACCCGAACAGCCCGACGCCGACGAGGCTCGGCAGGATGATCGGCACGACGACATGGCGGATCGACTGCCAGCCGCTGGCCCCCAGATCGCGCGCCGCCTCTTCGTAGGCCGGGTTGAACCGGTTGAACACGCCGAGCATGATCAGAAGGCCGAAGGGCAGGGTCCAGGTCAGGTGCGCGCCGAGGGCCGAGCTGTACCAGTGCCGCTCGATCCCCAGCATCTCGAACATCGAGCCGATGCCCAGGCTGACCACGACCGACGGCATCACCAGGCTGGCGATCGCGAGATAGAACAGCACCGAAGAGCCGGCGAACCGCCGCCGAAAGGCGAGGCCGGCGAGCAGCGAGAACACGACCGTCAGCACCATCACTATGGCGCCAAGCGAGAGCGAGCGGTCGAACGAACCCCAGATGTCGCCGATCGATTGCGGCCGGAACAATTCGCCAAACCAGTGCAGAGACACGCCGTTCATCGGGAAGGTGAGCCCGCCGTCAGGTCCCTGGAACGCCAGCATCACAATGGTCACAAGCGGTCCGTACATGAACAGCACGAACAGGCCGAACAGCACCGCCAGCGCCCAGAAGACCGGCGTCCGCCGTACCGTCCCGGCCGGCATCGTCACAGCTCCTTGCGCACGTCGACGACGCGCACGAGCAGCGCGATCATCACCACCACCGCGACGAGCAGCACCATGGCATTGGCGGCGGCCGGCGGAAACTGCAAGTACGAAAGTTGCGTGGCGATCTGCTTGCCTACCGAGGCGACCTGGCCCCCACCCAAGACATCGACGGTGACGAAGTCGCCCATCACCATGGCGATGACGAAGATCGACCCGATCGCGATCCCCGGTTTCGACAGCGGCAGGATGATCGTCCAGATGATCTGCCAGGTGCTCGCGCCGGCATCGTCGGCGGCCTCGATCAGGCTGCGGTCGATCCGCGCCATCGAGTTGAAGATCGGGACGATCATCGTCAGCGTGTAGAGGTGAACATAGCCGAGGATGACGCTGAACTCCGAGTAGAGCAGCCATTCCTGGGGCCGGCCGATCGCCCCGCTGTGGAGCAGCAGGTGATTGACGAGCCCGTTGCGCCCGAGCAGCGGTATCCACGCGATCATGCGGATGATGATCGAGGTCCAGAACGGTATCGAGCAGATCAGCAGAAGCACGATCTGCCAGGTCCGGTCACGCACCTGGAACGCGAGGAAATAGGCGAGGAAAAATCCGAGCAGCGCGGTGATGGCCCAGGTGATGACGCAGAATTTCAGCGTGATCAAATAGGTCTCGTAGGTGACTGACTCGGAGAAGACTTCGCGGTAGTTCTCGAACGTGAAATCGGGGATCAGGATCTGATAGGTCTCGTAGTTGAAGAAACTGACGACCACGACGAGGACGATCGGCACGGCGAAGAACGCGACAAACACCGCCGCCGCCGGCATTGCCTGGAAGTAGGCGGCGAAGCAGGCGAGCCGGCGCAGGCGCTCCGGTTTGGCCGGAGCGCTTGTCGCTGTCGCTGAGCCGTAGGCGAGGGTCACGCGGCGATGAACTCGTTCCACTTGCGGACCATATAGCGGTCCTGATCCATCACCGTGTTCCACACGCTGACATGGCCCATCCGTTCGTTGAAGGAGCCGCCGTCGCGCACGGCGCCGGCCTTTTCGATCTTTTCGCCGGTCGGGCTCACGATGTCGCCCTTGGCGGGCTTTCCTTCCATCCAGTAGTCCCACTCGTCGGCCGTCATGAATTTTTTCGCGGTGTCGAGCACGGCGGTGTAATAGCCCTGACGGTTGAGAAAGGCCCCGACCCAACCCGACAGGTACCAGTTGATGAACTCGTAGCACGCGTCCAGTTGCTTGCCCTCAACGTGGGTCGGCATGCCGAGCCCGGAGGCCCAGCCGCGATAGCCTTCCTTCAAGGGTTGGTATTTGCAGGCGATGCCCATCTGGCGGACCTTGGTGACCGCCGGCGACCACATTGACTGGATGACCACCTCGCCCGACGCCATCAGGTTGACGCTTTCGTTGAAATCCTTCCAGAAGGCGCGGAACTGTCCGGCGTTCTTGGCAGCGGTCATCAACGCGATGGTCTGGTCGATCTCGGCGGTCGTCATGTTGCCTTTGTCGACGTATTTCACTTTGCCCGATGCTTCCGAAGCCATCGCCGCATCCATGATGCCGATCGACGGAATGTCGAGGATCGCAGCCCGGCCCTTGAATTCGGGGTCGAGGAGCTGGGCCCAGCTATTGATCGGCTCCTTGATCAGGTCTGGCCGGATGCCGAGCGTGTCGGCGTTGTAGACGGTCGGGATCACCGTCATCCACTGCGACGGTTCCTGTGAGAATTCCTTCGATTTCTCGGCCGACAGATAGGCGACTTTGAGCGGCGAGATGCCCTCCACCGCAACGGGCTTGCCGTCCGGCAACTTGCCCTGGGTGAAGATCGGCACGATTTGGTCGTAATACTTGACCTTCTTGATGTCGATGCCGCGGAGATTACCCGAGGGCACGATCTTCTTCAGCATCCAATATTCGGAGTCGAGGAGGTCGAACGAGCTCGGCTGCGTCACCGCGCGTTTGACCACGTCGTCGGACACGAGCGAGGTGTACTGGATCGTGAACCCCAGTTCCGCTTTTGCCTTGTCAGCCAGCTCCTTGAACTGGTTGACGCCGGTTCCGGCAATTCGCAGCGTCACGGGATCCGCCGCATGCACAAACGGCACACGGGCAATGGTTGCCGCCCCCAAGGCCAAGCCGCTGGTCGATGCGGCCCGCGCCATAAACCGCCGCCGCGTCGTCGCCTGATACTCCGTCATCGTCCCCTCCGCCCTGTTCATCTGTAAATTCAAGCGAGAACGTGAGCGTCCGCGTCGTCCCACTCGACGATCACGCTGTCGCCCTCTGCCACCGGCGCCTCGTAGAACACCCGGTCGGTCACGGTAACCGTCAGTTCCTCGCCCCAATCGGCGTCGAGGCGCAGTTTGATCGAGGCGCCCTGATACTCGACCGCGGCGACCGAGGAGGCCAATGATCGGCGGGATGCCTCGAGGTTGTTGTCGTCGCCGACGGCCATCAGCCGCTGCACCGGGCGCCGCAGGCGCACGCGATCATTGCGTATGGCGACCTCGACGGCGCTTCCCGGGGTGAGCCCGGCGCACTTGACGACGATCGCAATGCCCCGCGGCCCGCGCAGCCGCGCGCCGGCGCCGCTCGCGGAATCGACGACGCAACGGAACACATTGTGACCGCCGATGAAGCGGGCGACGAAGGCGTTCTGCGGACGGTCGAAGACCTCGCGGGCCGGCGCTGCCTGCTCGATGCGACCGGCATTCATGACAATGACCAGGTCGGCCAGAGCCAGCGCTTCGTCCTGGCTATGCGTTACATGGATAAAGCTGATGCCGAACCGCCGTTGAAAGTGCCGCAACTCCTCGCGCATCCGGATGCGCAGGAAAGGGTCAAGCGCGGAAAGCGGTTCATCGAGCAGCAGTACGCTGGGCCCGGTCACCAGCGCGCGAGCCAGCGCGACGCGCTGTTGCTGTCCGCCCGATAGTTGCGATGGCAGGCGCTCCGCGAGCGCCTCCATCTCGACCAACCGCAGCATCTCCTGCGCTTTGGCATGGCGCGCGGCCTTGCGCACTCCACGCATCCGCAGGCTGAACGCGACGTTGTCCAGGCAATTGAGATGCGGAAACAGCGCATAGTTCTGAAACATCATCGCCGTGTGCCGATGCGCCGGCGGTAGGCTCGTGACACGCGTACCACCGACCATGATCTCTCCGCTCGTCGGGGTCTCGTGACCGGCGATCAGTCGCAGCATCGTCGTTTTGCCGCAGCCCGACGGGCCGAGCAGACAGCAATAGGTCCCTCCGGGGATCAGCGCGTCGATGGTGTCCACCGCGACGGTGCTTCCGAAGCGCTTGGTAAGAGACACCAATTCCACGTCAGGCAACGTCATTCGGGCTTCGGCTCCCGCGTGGTCGACCCGCGCCCAACTGAACGCAAATAGCGGGCCAGCAAAGCGTTCGGGATCAGCCCCGCCGGGCAATCACGGCGATTGGCCCGCCACCATCCGGCCCTTGATGCTCGGCGCCGCCCGAGACGAAGAGATCAGTGCGGCCAATCACCGCGCCAAGTACTCCTCCAACGAGAGCTCGCGCATGACGGCTAGCATGGATATCGCTGTCGTCCGACATGATGTGGCGAGCGCCGCGGATCATGCCGCTACGCGAGGCTTCGGCCTTCGCGAGGACAGCGTCGATCAAACCGGAAGCGGCCTCATCAAGTTGTCCGGCCGCTGCAAAGCCGAGATTGCTCAGAACGCGAGTCACGGCCGGAAGATCGATAGCGTCGTGCATCACGCTGTGAGCGATTACCCGGTCGCCGGACCACGTGACGCTGTTGCCCAGCACGATCACTTCGTTATGCATCAGTTCGATGCCGGCCGAGCAACTGGCGCGAGTCGACCACAGATCGTGATTACGTTCGATCGCGGTATCATCGAGCAAGACCCGATCCACCTCGCCGAGCGCCAGCGCGACGCCGAGCGCGGCGGCACCGCGCGACAATCCCATCGAGGCATAGGTATCCGTGGTAGCCGGCCGAGCCCCACGCCGTTCGGCTTCGTCGATACGCTCGCCGGTCAGCAGCGGGCATTTGACCTGCACCCAATGGACGTCGTCGGCCTGGGTGATCTTGGCGCGATCCATGGCGGTACGCACTGCCGCCGCCGTCACCGCCACCTGCGACATGCGACCGATCTCCTCCGGCAGCAGTGGGTCGGTGGCTGCGGTGCCGATCGCCAATGCCTTGCGACCGGCGCGCGGCGCGCCCGCCGCATTGACGGCGAAGACAGGAAATGCGGCGACAACCCGCCTTCGGTGCCCCCCGACATCACCATCGCGACGCGCGCGGGCACGCACTCGGCGGCGATGCCAAGACGCATCGCCAGCGCCGCCGACACGGCAGACAGAGCATAGCTGCGGGTAAAGTCATTGACGCAGCCGTTTCCTTCGGTTTTGCCGAAGACCGCGACGATGTCGCCGGCCGCCAGATTCCCCTCATCGATCAACTTGACGATCGCCGAGGCGTCCCCGGGGTGACGCATCGGTATGCGATGAACAGTGCATTCCATCGGGCTGGTTCCCTGGTCCGACCAAATTTGACTGTCTCCTCGCATAATCCGGACCGGCTCGCTTGTCCTCGGTTGGCAACGCCGGCCGGCGAGACTGTCCAAATTTCCCTTGGGTTTGGGTGGGCGACTGTGGCGCCGTGGTTGATATTCGCGATTGCGTTGACGAAAAATTGGGCAGCCGGCGAAGCCGCCGCGCACAGCCGGATCGTGCGTCGCAACATGGAGGTGGCGTTCGCCCGGGCGACAACGGAATAGGAACACGAAGGCGCCATTTGCTATCCTGCCGGTGGCAAACGGGTGGCAATTGCCCCTTGCACGGCCCGAGCCGAACTTCTAAGTAGCTGATTAATTTGATTTGGATGGGTGGCCGAGCGGTTGAAGGCACCGGTCTTGAAAACCGGCAGGGGTGCAAGCTCCTCGTGGGTTCGAATCCCACCCCATCC
>CAVQJJ010000019.1:0-311383 GCA_963712835.1 uncultured Alphaproteobacteria bacterium
TATGTATGGACCGGCTGCCCTTCGCAAGTGAGGTAATGCTGTCGGAAGTCGCTGATATGTATCCGGCCTGTTGATCGGCACGCGGGCCGTGGCCTTGATGGGAGTACGCACGCACCTTTGATCTCATTAGCGGATAGGCCGCCAAGCGACCATTAGGGGCACCAGATTCAGGGTGCGTCTATCAATCCGTTCCATGCATTTCCTCAATCGCGAACTCGGTGAACAGGGGTTAAATCGCCTCTCCCTCGAGGTGAGTATCGAAGGCTTTGTCGTTGCGCAGGACGCTCCAGGCTATGCGGGCGAGCTTGTTGGCCAACGCGACGGCGAGTTTGTTCCTGTGCAATCGCTCGGATGCCGTTTGTAGCCACGCGCCAAAGCTATATCGGGGCCAGTTGTGCGGGCGCATCAGCAGGACCTTCGCCGCCTGGATCAACAGGGTGCGCAGGTATTTGCTGCCCCGCTTGGAGATGCGGCCGAGGATCGACCGCCCACCCGTGCTGTATTGTCGAGGCACAAGGCCGAGCCAAGCACCAAAATCGCGTCCGCGCTCAAAAGCCTCGCCGGTGCCGATCGCGGCGACAATTCCGGTCGAGATTATCGGCCCGATGCCAGGCACACTCATCAGCCGCTGGCATGTCGCCTCGGCGTGGCTGAGTTTTTCGATCTCGCCGGTGACGGTCTCGATGCGCTCGTCCAGCCCGCACCAGTCTTCGTAAAGGCCGAGGATCAGGCCGGCCATTCGTCGCGATATCTCGTCCTTTCGGTTCTCCAGTATTGCGAAGAGCGAGTTGCGAAGGGCGCGCGGCCCGGCTCTGACGGCGATGCCCTGCTCGATCAGAAAGGCTCGGATCTGGTTTATCGTCGCCGTCCGGCGGGAGACCAGTCGGGCCCGGACGCGGTGACATGCCTGCAGGTCGAGCTGATCTTGGCTCTTCTCCCGGACGACGCGCAGGTTTGGCCGCAACGCCGCTTCGGCAATCGCCTCGGCATCGTTGTAGTCGTTCTTCTGCCCTTTCAAAAAGGGTTTGACGTAGATCGCCGGGATGATCCGCGGCTCATGCCCCAACGCCCGCAGCACCCTGCTGACAAAGTGCGCGCTTAGGCAGGCTTCCATGCCGACGATGCACGGCGGCAGCTGCTCAAACGCATCTTTGAGACCCAATCGCCTGACCTTCTTCCGGAAGGCAATCTTCCCGTCGACGCCCAACCCGACGAGGTGAAAAATCTCCTTGCCGATATCGACGCCGATGACTGCCAGTGACGCTGGGTCGAACTCCATCTTCGGCTTCATAGCTGCTTCTCCTGTTCACGGCCGCTAGCCGGTAAAGCTAGCTCAGGTGGGGAAGCAGCCGGTCCATCCCATTAGCGGACAAGTGCCGGAATCAGCAAGGAAAGAACCTCGTGCTCCGGACTCGGTCTATGGCAACGTCGACAACAGATGGCCGGCCGCCTTCAAATCAGGCGTGTCAAATCCTTCCGTGAAGCGATCGTAGACGGGCTTCAACATTCGTCTCGCCTCATCATGTCGATCCTGGGTCACACGGAGCCGAGCGAGACTCAGCGCAGCGCGCAGCTCGACGGCGAGAGCCCCCTGTTGCCTGGCCAAACTAACGGCGGCAAAAAAGCTCCCCTCGGCAATGTCACCAAGCTGACCGGGCGGTTGCCGAAGCAACAACTCACCCTTGAGCCGCAGCAATTCGGGATAATAGAAGCACTCCCCGCCATCGTCGGCGCTCGTCAGCCCCTTGTCGACTGCGGCAGCGGCTTCGGCAACCAGTCCGAGCCCCGCCAAGCCCTCTGCCATGGCGCCGATGAATTCGGGATACCAGATCGGCCAGTTAACCCGCTCGCAAAACTCAAGTTCGGTGCGCAACCGCGCGCATCCCTCTGCGAATTCTCCGCGAAGGACCAGCAATTTTCCGCGAAAGCATCGCCCCAAAATTCCCCAAAACGGCGCGTTGCGACTCGTTGCGACTTCGATCAGCATCATTATCGATTGATCTGCGGTTTCCAGATCACCGGTCATTAAAGCGATGTCACATACCGCAACCCGAAGCGCTTCCCCGATCGACAAGGGGAGGCGCGTGCGCCGCGCTTCCTCAAGGCTAAGCCGAGCCTGATCCATGGCCTGCTCGGCGTAACCTTGGAACCAAAGCGTCCGCGCCAGCATTGCGCGTGCGAGGACGCGCTGGTCAAACTGCCCCCAGGCCGTCAAACGCCGATCCGTCGGGGGGACCCAGTGTCGAACGACGTGTTCGGAGCATTCGCGCGACTGTTGATGTTGGCCTTGCATCTCCAGAACGAAACCGCGCAAACGTTGCGCCATCAAACTTGCCGACGGATCGCCAATGCGTCGGGCAACAGCCTCTAACTGCTCCGTCACGGAATAAGTGGTGTGGGATTGGGCGGTCTCGCAATTGAGGACCCAGAGGCCCCAGAGGATCTGAAACTGGGCCTGCAGGTCGCCGATTTGCTCGGCCAATGCGAGTGCCTTGAGGAGCGCAGCCTTGGCGGGCTCGACGGGGCTCATCGTAAATGCCGGCATGAGGCCGAAGGCGAAGTGAAGCTGCATCACCAACGGCACGCTGATATTCATTTCAGGTGTCAGATGAGCCATGGCGCGCCCGGTGCGCTCGGCGCACTCGATGGGCAACGCGGCGTGCAGCCAAGCCGGCACATAGGCGGCGGTCAGCATCACGCCTGTCGCTGCGTCTCCCACGGACGAAAAGGACCAATCCAACGCGGCACGGACGTTGTCGATCTCACGGGTGAACGGGTCCATGTCGTCGCCTGGCAGCTGTGCGTCAAGCCGCCGCGACGCAAAAAAATTCCGGTAGATTTCTGCGTGTCGCTGCGCCGCGGAACCGGTCTCGTCGTGCGTGCCTAGTTTTTCCAACGCGTAGGCACGTATTGTCTCCAGCAGGTACCATCGCCTGGTTGTGGCGGAGCGATCCGGAGTGACGAGCGATTTATAGACCAAGTTGGCAATTCCCTCCGCGATGTGCGGTTCATTGCCATCAACGCCACCCATGACGGCCGCAGCTGCCGGCAGGGTGAAGCCTCCCGAGAAGATTGCGAGATGGCGCAACAGACGCTGTTCCGGTTCGGGCAGCAGGTCATAGCTCCAATCGAGCGTTGCGCGGAGGGTCCGGTGCCGCGGGATCGTGGCGCGGCGGCCGTTGGTCAAAAGGGCAATCCGATCGTTAAGGCCGTCGGCCACATGCTCGGGGCCCAGCGTGGCCGCATGCCCCGCCGCAAATTCAATGGCGAGCGGTATGCCGTCGAGATGTCGACAGATCTTCGCAATCGTCGGAAGATTGGCGGCGTGCGGCGAGAAGTCCGGGTCCAGCGCGTTTGTTCTCGCGACGAAAAGCTCCACCGCACTTTGGCACAAGATGTGTTCCGGCTCCTCCCGTCCGATTTCCGGTACGTCGAGCGGCAACACCCGGTACGCATACTCACCGGTGATCCGGAAGATTTCGCGGCTGGTCGCCAGGATCGTGGCGCGCGGGCAAAGGCGCGTGAGCGTTTCAGCGAGCATCGCAGTCGCGTCGATGAGGTGCTCGCAATTGTCGAGCACCAGCAGAAGCTTTTTCCCGGCGATGGCGTGGCCGAGGGCCTCGGGAGAGATCGTGCTGGATTCAAGCCGCAGTCCCAACACAGACGCCACCGCGGACGGAACCAAGTTAGGATCGGATAGCGACGCGAGTTCGACCAGCCAACCGCCGTTGCTGAATTCGCCGTGAACCCGGCGCGCGAGTTCCAAGGCGAGCACGGTCTTTCCAATTCCGCCAGGCCCTGTCAGCGTTACAACGCGATAGGCGGCAACCAGGGCCTCCAATGTTTCTAGCGCCGCAAGTCTCCCGATGAGCGGCGCAACGGCGGCCGGGAAGTTTGTGCCGGCGAGGTCATTTTCTATTCCTGTTTGCCGGAGGCCGACCGGAGGAGTTGCGGGATCGCGTTGCCGAACAGCCCATTCGCCAAGCAGGCGATAGCCGCGACGTGACTCTGTTCGCAATAGCTCACGATGTGGGCCCAGTGCCCTGCGCACCGCCCCAGCAAGGACCTGCAGAGCATTTTCCGTGACGACGGCGCCGGGCCAGAGCTGGTCCATCAATTCGTCTTTGGTCACGAGTTCGCCGGCCGAGCGGACAAGAACTTCCATCAAGTCGAAGGCCCGCCCACCGATCGGCACCGGAGAGCCGCCGACACGAAGTTCGCGGCGAACGAGATCAACCTCGCATCCGCCAGACACATAAATCGGCCGGGTGCCTTTCTGAGATGCGCCAGCGGCTCGGACCATGGCTGGGGTCGGTCCTCGTCAGAATTTATCAGAACATACCCCAGGACTTCTCCAACCACACCTGTTCAACGTCGAAGAAGGCCGCACCGTCATCGCCTGGATCCGCTCGGACTTCCTCGGTGTAGGGAGCAATCAATATCGGGGTTCGATCATGGTCGAAGCCAATGTGAAACCCTCGGTCGTCTTGGTGCATGGCGCCTGGGCCGACGGGTCGAGCTGGAACGATGTTATTGGGCTGTTGATTGCCGAGGGTCTGAATGTCCTGTCGGCGCCGCTACCGATGACGTCGTTATCGGACGATGTCGCGGCGCTTAATCGCACACTGGAGCGCGTCGACGGCCCCGTCATCCTGGCGGCGCATGCTTACGCTGGCGCGGTTATCGCGGCGACGACCAACGAACGGGTTCGGGCGCTGGTCTATATTGCGGCCTTGGCGCCTGATGCAGGCGAGACCGTCGCCGAAGTCTTTTATCGCGAGAAATCGCATCCGCAGGCGCCGCAATTGGCGCCCGACGCGCACGGCTTCATCTGGATGCCTCGTGAAGCATTCGCCACAGCATTCGCTCAGAACGCCTCTCCCGAACGGGCTGCACTGTTTGCCGCGACGCAACGGCCGCTCGCCGTGGGCTGCATCCAGGAGAAGGCGCCAAGGCCGGCTTGGCGATTAAAGCCGTCCTGGTTCCTCATCGCCGCGGAAGACCGGATGATCAATCCGGCGACACAACGCTTTATGGCGGCCCGCATGGGCGCGCGTGTCCGCGTGGAGCCGGTGGATCACACACCCATGGCGACGGCGCCGGAGCCGGTCGTCGATATCATCCTTGATGCCGTAGAAAATTCGGCGACGTGACCAAGTGGTCTCGGCGTGATCGGGTGACTTGGCGTCGGAATACGGTGAGGTCCCGATGTACAGCATGAGCTATCGGAAGGTGGACGTAGAGGGGTTCAACGTCTTCTATCGAGAGGCGGGAGCGCAAGACGCGCCGGCAATCCTGCTGCTGCATGGCTTTCCGAGCGCTAGTCATATGTTCCGCGACCTTATCCCACTGCTGGCGGAACACTTTCACGTGATCGCACCCGACCTGCTCGGCTTTGGCCAATCCAACATGCCGGATCGCGGCCAATTCACCTACACGTTCGACAATGTCGCGCGTGTCGTCGACCGCTTCACCGAGATTGTCGGCCTCGCTCGCTTTGCGATTTATGTATTCGACTATGGTGCGCCGATCGGCTTCCGGCTGGCGACATGGCACCCGGAACGCGTAAGCGCGATCATCTCGCAAAACGGTAACGCCTACGTCGAAGGACTGAGCGACGGCTGGACGCCGATCCGCACTTACTGGGAAGATCCATCCCAAGCCAATCGCGACGCGCTGCGCGCCTTTTTAGCGCCTGAGACGACGATTTGGCAGTACACGCATGGGGTCGCCGACCCGGCCGGGGTTTCGCCAGACGGCTATTCGCTCGACAATTTCTATCTCGCGCGACCCGGTGCGCATGAGGTGCAGCTCGACCTGTTCGGCGACTACAAAAGCAATGTCGCGCTCTATCCGGAATTTCAGACTTATTTCCGGACCCATAAGCCGCGCCTCCTCGCGGCCTGGGGAAAGAACGACCCGTTTTTTCTTCCGGCCGGCGCCGAAGCATTCAGGCGCGATGTACCAGACGCCGTGGTGCGGTTTTTCGACACCGGCCACTTCGCACTCGAAACGCACGCCGTCGAGATCGCTGAGGCGATCCGCGAATTCCTCGCCGCCTGACATAGGAGCCGACGACATTGGCCGCTCGCCCCCTGATCGTCTTCGACGTCAATGAAACGCTGCTCGATCTGAAGGCTATGGAGCCGATCTTCGAGCGTGTCTTTGGCGAAAGACAGGCGATGCGCCTGTGGTTCGCCAACTTCATCATGTACTCCGCGGCTCTGACCGTCGCCGGCTGCTACGTGCCGTTCACGGATATCGGCGCGGCGGTGATGAAGATGCTGGCGGATACGCAGGGCATCAATATCGGCGATGCCGATAAAAAGGAGCTAACCGACAAATTCTCGACAATGCCACCGCATCCTGAGGTTCCTGGTGCGCTCCGCAGGTTGCGTGATGCCGGCTTCCGACTGTTCACGCTCACCGACAATCTGCTTGAGGTGCAGACCCGTCAGCTGACCCATGGCGGCATCGTTGATCTGTTTGAGCGGCGGTTTAGCGCCGACGGCGCCAGGCACCACAAGCCATCGCGACAGGCTTACGCCTATTTCGAGCGGGAGCTAGGGGTCGAGCCCTCGCAGGTCTGCATGATCGCTTGTCATACTTGGGACACCCTCGGCGCCGTCGCCGCCGGCTGGGACGCCGCGCTGATCAAGCGGGCCGGCAACGATCTGTTGGGGGTCGGCCCCCAACCGTCGATTGTGGGCGACGACCTCGGCGAGGTCGCCAATCAGCTCATCGCGCGGCACGAGTAGTCAGGCCCGACTGCGCGTCGCTTAGGCGAATCGCAAAACAGGAACGAGGGGACACGAACCAATGAACCAATTGGACCGGCTTATCCTTTCCGTCTCCGGCTCGGCCCCCTTCCTGAGTGACCTCGACCGTCACTTAATTCGTGTGGCGATGGTATTCATCTTCTTCGCCTTCAGTATCCAAAAATGGAATGCGTTTACGGCCGAGATGCTGGTTCCGCTGATCAGCCACAGCCCCGTCGTCTTTTGGATAATCCCGGTCTTTGGAATTCGGGGTGCTGGCTATTTCCTTGGCACGACTGAGACGATCTTCGGTGCTCTCATTTTACTCGGCTATTGGAGTCCAAAACTTGGCATTTTGGGCGCGCTTGGCTCGATCGTGACCTTTGTCGGCACCACGAGCATCATCCCCTTCCTGCCCGATGCCTGGGCCAAGGAAGCGGGCGGATTTCCCATTATGACCTTGCCGATCGGCTTCCTGACCAAGGATATCCTGTTCCTCGTCGTTTCATTTTATCTGCTCAAACAAGACCTAACGCGGGCGGCGCGGCAGATCGCCGGCGACGATCCCACCAACGCCGCCGACCAGCTCATTGCCCAGCACGGAGGATGACGGAGCGGATCGCGTCAAGGCAATGGCCCCCGTCAATGTGGAAGGAAAATCCATGTCCCCTGAGCACGTTGACACCCTGATCCTCGGCAGCGGCTACGGCGGCAAGCTGCTCGCCTGGCACATGGCGCGGTCGGGCAAGCGCACGGCGGTGATCGAGCGCCGCTGGGTTGGCGGCTCCTGTCCCAACATCGCCTGCCTGCCCAGCAAGAACGAAATCTGGGGCGCCCGCGTCGCGCATCTGGCGCGCCACGCCGGGCAATTCGGCATCGTCGCGGGGCCGGTCGAGACCGACATGGCGGCCGTCCGTCAGCGCAAATCGGACATGGTTGGCCGCGAGGTCGCGTTTCACCTGCAGCAATACAAGACGACCGGTGCCGAGCTGATCATGGGCAGCGGCTGTTTCGTCGGCCCGAAAACCATTGAAGTGCACCTCAATGAGGGCGGCACCCGCGTCTTCACTGGCGAAATGGTGTTCCTCAACATCGGGACGCACGCGGCCATCCCGGACATTGCCGGCCTCAAGGAGGCGCGACCGCTCACCCATATCGAGGCGCTCGAGCTCGATTACCTGCCCTCGCACATCATCATTCTCGGGGCTGGATATATCGGTCTCGAAATGGCGCAGGCCTATCGCCGGTTCGGCAGCCGGGTCACCGTCATCGAGCCGGGGGCACGCATCATGAGCCGGGAGGATCCCGACGTCGCCGAGGAAATGCAGCGGATACTCGGTTCTGAAGGCGTGCGGTTTGTACTATCCGCGGAGGTGACACGGGTGCGCGGCCGTTCCGGCGAGAACGTCGGCGTCACGGTGCGCACGCCTACTGGCGAAGAGACGATCGAAGGCAGCGACCTCCTGGTCGCCACCGGACGCGTGCCTAACACCCAAGGCATCGGGCTCGAACGGGCCGGCGTCGAGCTGACCGAGCGTGGCTACATCCGCGTCAACGAGCGGCTGGAGACAACGGCACCCGATGTCTGGGCGATTGGCGAATGCGCGGGCAGCCCGCACTTCACCCACATATCGAACGACGATTTCCGCATCATTCGCGACAACCTCGATGGCGGCAGCCGCAGCACACGCGACCGCTTCACCCCCTCTTGCATGTTCACCGATCCGCCGCTGGCGCGCGTCGGATTGAGCGAGGGCGAGGCTCATGCCCAGGGAATAGCGGTGCGGATCGGGCGATTGCCGATGAGCAATGTGGCGCGCACCCAGGCGACCGACGAAACCCAAGGCTTCATGAAGGTGCTCGTCGGCGCCGACGACCGAATTCTCGGCTTCACGATGATCGGCTCGGAGGCTGGCGAGGTCATGGCGGTTATACAAACCGCGATGCTATCTGGGCTTTCCTATCAGCGGCTTCGCGATGCCGTCATCGCGCATCTGACCGTGGCCGAAGGTCTCGGACCGCTACTGTGGAGCGTCGAGGTCTAGGAGACCAGAGACTGCGCCACCCTGGCGCGAGGTGACGCCAATCTCCAGCCGAATGTCTACTATCGGCGCGTGTCGGCCGCGGGCATGCCTGCCGATGTAGGTCGCCTTAGGCAGACGCAGCGGTCGTTCTGCTTAGCAAGACGGGGCGGCTTTTCGTGCACCAATCCGGACCTCTCGCCCGCTCTGGCATGGGTGCGCCTCGAATGAACCAGGCCACCAGTTCCGACCCGCGAGGCGAGCAACCCAGACGATGGCTAGGAGCGAGGCTGATTGCGCCCAAACTTCATTGCGGCGTGCCTCGATGAGACGGAAGATCGCGTTCGACAGCCCCGGATTGGGGGATGTCGGCTAAGACAGCGGGTGTCTCGTGTCTCTCCTGGGCTCCAGACGTAAGGACTGGGCGCCAGCGAGGCGAGGCAAACGATGGCGGTTACGCTTCACCGAGGAGACGGACAAATGGCACAAAAAGGTCGCGGGATCTTCATGGTGTACGTTGATATCGACGCCCAGCACGCCCCGGAATTCAACGAGTGGTATAACAAGGAACACCTCCCGGAATTGCTGTCGGTGCCCGGCATTCTCTCGGCGGCCCGCTATGAGGCGATCAAGGGCGGCCCGAAATACCTGGCATGCTATGAGCTGGAAAGCGTAGCGGTTATGAAGACGCCGGCGTTTACCAACCGGCCGCGGACGCCGTGGGGACAGAAAGTCTCACCGTCCGTGATCGGGATGAATTTGACGCGCATCGTCGGGGAACAGATCTATCCGGACGGTGTGGAAATGCCGGAGCGCGGCATGGCGCCGGTGTTGCAGATCGGCCGCATGTCCGTTCCCGCCTCGGTCGATGCGGAGTGGAACGCCTGGTACAGCGGGGAATATGTGCCGGGCTACCGCAAGGTGCCGGGAGTCATCTACGCCCGTCGCTATCGGGT
Source organism: uncultured Alphaproteobacteria bacterium (assembly GCA_963712835.1). Classification (GTDB taxonomy): domain Bacteria; phylum Pseudomonadota; class Alphaproteobacteria; order ATCC43930; family CGMCC-115725; genus DATARH01. The sequence goes on from CAVQJJ010000019.1 coordinate 9,736, forward strand.
CATCGAGGGTAGCGTCGGCTACAGCACGGTCTATGAATTTGCCAGCACGGCTGTGCCGGAAAGCCCGGAGTGGAAGGAGCAGCAGGAGCATTCCTCGCCCAACTCGCCGCGCATGCGGCAGGCCATGACGCATGCGCCGGGTTCCGCCGGGGTATACGTACGGGTGTGAATCCCTAAAGCTCAGCTGACGCATAGCCCTGCGGCAGGCTGATCGAAAACTCCGCTTACCCATTCTTGGCTTCGGCGAGTCAGCGGGTGGGCTGTGATGCGCTACCGAGCGGCGCTGCACCCGCTGCCTCACGCTGGAGACCGGGAAGTTCGCTGTAGCGCGGTTACCGCCCACGATTTGCTGAAGCTGAGCGCGTCAAGCCCAGGGCCGGTGCAGGGTCCTATCCGTGCAGGAAGCGTCGCAGCGCCTCACGAGTGTCGTGCTCGGCCTGCTTGGTCACGCGGGCATCCGTCGCACGATAGAAACCGTGATACGCCCTCGGATACATGTGCAACTCGACCGGCACTCCGGCGCGGCTCAGTCGGTCCGCATAGGTCAGGTTTTCTTCAAGGAAAAGATCGAGCCCTCCGACCGAAATGTAGGTTGGTGGCAAGCCGGACACATCCGCCGCGCGCGCGGCCGCCGCATAAGGCGAGACATCGGCCGACCCCGGCTCCTCGCCAAGCAGCGAACGCCAGCCGAAATAGTTGCTCGCTTGCGTCCAGACGAATTCGCCGACGTAAGGATGCAGGTCCTTCCGCACCGCCGAGCGGTCGTCGATCATCGGGTAGATCAGGTGCTGAAAGGCGAATTTCGGCCCCTCCCGATCGCGGGCATAAAGGGCGACCCCCGCTGCGAAACCGCCGCCTCCGCTTTCGCCCTTGATACCGATGCAGGCGGGATCAAGCCCGAGTTGGCCGGAATTCGCGTGCAGCCAGACAAACACCGAATAGATGTCCTCCAGCGGCGCCGGGTGCGGCGCTTCCGGCGCGAGGCGATAATCCACTGAATAGATCGCGCATTTCAGCTCTGACGCGAACAGCCTGTTTTCCACATCCTTCATTTCCGGGGTGCCCATCACAAAGCCCCCGCCATGGATGTGCACAATGACCGGAAGCGGATGATCGGACCTGACTGGGCGATAAGTCAGAACCCGGATCGGTTTCGTGCCGAACGCACTCTCGACATGAATTTCGCCCGTGGCGATGTCGGGCAAGTCTGGGACCGGAACCGAGCTCAGTAATGCGAACGCATCGGCGCGACGCCGCGCCAAAGTTTCGGCGGTCAGCGGCACCTGTGGCGCCAGCGCGAGCGCCTCGCGCAATTCTTGGTCGACGAGTTCGATTGTACTCATGGTTGGAGGCCGGGACCGTTTGGGGCTGGGCGAAACGGTATGGCAGCGGCTGCCTGGCGACAAGTCGGCGGGGATTTCGCATATCGATTGACGGCCGGGCACAGTGCCGCCGAAGGGCAGGACACAATTCATGGTTGGACTCGCCAGACTTACCCCTTGCCGGCGACGCCTACCACCTACCCAGGCATCGGCGCGAACGGCGGCATAACCGGTCGGATTACATGTACGCGGCTCTAACTTGCGCCTGGATGATCTCCTCTGATTTGTCATCAAGCCGCTGCACGTCACGCTTGGCGGCCTCATGGGCTACCTGCGCCGCTGCCAGGGCGGCTCGTGCACGCGTTATCTGCTTTTGTCCGCCGTGAAGGTTGGCCATCTCGTATTCATGCTGTCTTGCCCGCAAGGCTTCGGCCGCCTCACGTTCCCTTTGACGCGCACGCCGGGCTTCTTCCATGACGGCATGCATCTGGGATTGCAGGTGGCTCATACCCGTCGAGATGAGAACGCCGGGTGATTAAGCAAGAGGGGCATAAGGGAAGGGCTCAGATCGACTTTCACAAAGGCCATCGGAGCCGCCTCGTGCAAGCGAGAGCATGCCGAGCAACCAAAATCCTGGACGGGCGAGGCTGGCTCAGTCATGACCGGGGAAGGAGCATCGTCGATCAGGTGAGGCACATGGCCGGAAAGCTCGCGCGCGAAAAACGGGGCCTGCCGCACAGCGCGCATTGGGGCGCGTTTTCGGTGCTGGTGCGGGATCGTGAGATCGAGATCCTCCCACACTGGCACGATCCTGCTCCTTCGGCGCTGCTCGGCAATATCCCGGCCTCGGTATCGCACAAGGCGCGCGTCGCGCAGCCGATGATCCGGCGCGGCTGGCTCGAAGACGGGCCCGGCCCAAATGCCCGGCGCGGCATCGACGAATTCGTGCCGGTTCCCTGGCCGGAAGTGCTGGACCGGGTCGCAGCGGAACTGCACCGCGTCTACGCCGCGCACGGGCCTCGCGCGGTCTTCGGCGGCTCGTACGGCTGGGCCAGTGCCGGGCGTTTCCACGACGCGCAGCATCAGCTCCACCGTTTTCTCAATCTCGCAGGCGGCTATGTGCGCTCGGTCAACAGCTACAGCTCCGGCGCCGCGAGCGTGCTGTTACCGCATGTGATCGGGCCGCAGGCAATCGTCGCCGGGAATAATGTCAGCTGGGACGAAATGGTTGCCCACAGCACGCTGGTCTTGGCCTTTGGCGGCATGGCGCTGAAGAACAACGATGTCGGCGGTGGCGGGACAAGCCAGCACATCGCCCGGGATCGCCTCACCGCCGCCCGACGACGCGGCGTCGAATTTCATCTGATCAGCCCGCTGCGCGACGATATTCCCGCGGACGTCGACGCAGTCTGGCATCCGATCCAGCCGGGCACCGATGTTGCGCTGATGCTTGGGCTCGCACACGCGCTCTTGAGCGAGAAACTGCATGACAGCGCATTTCTCGGCCGCTATTGCGTCGGATGGGAGAGGTTCGAGGCATATCTGCTCGGCGACAGCGACGGGCAGCCGAAGACCGCCGAATGGGCAGCCGGCATCTGCGGCATTCCGGCCGACGACATCACCGCGCTGGCCCGCCGCGCCGCCAGCGGGCGGACGCTGGTCACCTGCTCGATGTCGCTGCAGCGGGCCGAATACGGCGAGCAGCCGGTCTGGATGGCGGTCGTACTGGCGGCGATGCTGGGGCAGATCGGGTTGCCGGGCGGCGGCTTCGCCTATGCGCTCGGCGCCACATCGAACACGGGCAAGCCGCCGCTGGCGGTGCCGCTGCTGAGTATGCCGCCCGGTCGCAACAGCATTACCGACTTCATTCCGGTCGCGCGCATCGCCGACATGCTGCTGCAGCCCGGGGAGGCGTTCGACTATGACGGGCAGCGTCTGACCTATCCCGACATCCGGCTGGTCTATTGGGCCGGCGGCAACCCGTTTCACCATCATCAAGATCTCGGCCGGCTGCGCCATGCTTTCTGTCGGCCCGACACCGTGATCGTTCAGGAATCCGTATGGACGGCGACGGCGCGGCACGCCGATATCGTCCTGCCGGCGACAATCACGCTGGAGCGCGAAGATATTGGCGGCACAGCCGGCGATCCGCTCCTGGTGGCGATGCACCGGGCGGTCGCCCCTTACGGATCGGCGCGTGACGATCACGCCATTTTCACCGGGTTGGCGGATCGGCTCGGTTTTGCGGAAGCGTTCACCGAGGGCCGCACGGTCCGACAATGGCTCGAACACCTGTACGAGCCGACACGCCGCGCGCTGGCCGAACGCGGCGTCAACGCTCCATCATTCGCCGAATTCTGGGAAGACGGCGAACTTGTCCTGCCGACCCTGCCATGGGATGGCGGGCCGATCCGCGAGTTCCGCCGCGATCCCAATGGCACGCCCCTGCCGACACCCAGCGGCCGGATCGAGATCGTATCGGAGACCATCGCCGGGTTTGGCTACGCCGATTGCCCCAGTCATCCCACCTGGATGCCGCCCGCCGAGGCCGCAATATCGCCCGCCGTGGCGCGCTTCCCGCTGCAATTGATCGCCAACCAGCCGGCGACGCGGCTGCACAGCCAGCTCGATTTCGGTGCGACCAGCCTCGCGGCGAAAGTACAAGGGCGTGAGCCGGTGCGCATCCATCCCCGCGACGCCGCGGACCGCGGCATTCACGATGGCGACATTGTGCGCATCTACAGTGATCGCGGCGCCTGCCTCGCTGGTGCGGTGCTGAGTGATGCGCTGCGCTCCGGTGTCGTGCAGCTGGCGACCGGCGCCTGGTACGATCCCGAGGATGCCGCCGCGCCGGCGCCATTCTGCGTGCATGGCAACCCGAACGTTCTGACGCGGGATGTCGGCACCTCGCGGTTGGCGCAAGGATGCACCGGTCAGGTCGCTCTGGTCGAGATCGAGCGCTTCGCCGGTTCGCTGCCCTCGATCAAGGCATTCGATCCGCCACCCTCCTGAACGTGGCAGAGGAATGTCGTGAGGTCAGACGGTTTGAAGTCGAGGTGGCGACTGTGGGCTCGTAGCCGATACCGAAGATGGATACGTGACGTCGGAGGACGCCCAGAAGCAGTATTTGCGCCGCATGCCCCCTGATCGAGCAACTCTGAAGGAGTCCGCTGTGAGCATTTCAACGCGTTACGTGCTGATGGCGTCGATGGACGTGACGCCTGAGGCAGAGTCTCTGTTCAACGAAGTCTACGATACCGAACACGTGCCGAATCTGCTGCAAGTGCCCGGGGTCCGTAGCGTCACCCGCATGAAAGGTGAGCCAGCGCGCTTCGCCATCGCTGGCGCCGTGCGCGAGTTGCCCGCGCCTAGCCCGATCTACACGGCAATCTACGAGATCGACGATCCACAGGTCCTGGAGAGCCCGCAGTGGGCCGAAGCCGTCGAGCGCGGGCGGTGGCCGAGCGAAGTGCGCCCGCACACTTCGAACCGGCAGCATCTGCTATTCAAGGTCCAGTGAGCCGCGTGGAGCTTGCGGGACAGCGAAGGGCAATGCCGTTGGCTCGCTGAAGCGGTTGCACTTCACGCCCGCTGTATGCGCGCTGCACGCATTGACATGCCCTTGGGCGAACGTCGGTTTATTGATAGCAGACGCCCGACCTAGACAGCCGGGCTTCCGCTCATGCCTCGAAGGAAACCCTCAGCATCTCGGCATAGCAGCGGAAACGGTCCTTGCGGCGTAGGCTTGCCGTCAATGTGCAGCACCAGGGAGTAGATGGGCCACAGCATGGGGCCTGCCAATCATGGTATTGCTCGCATCGGGCTGACCGAGGCCGTATTCCGGCCTCGGTCTGTGTAGTCCTCGCCGACGGCGCTTATGCCGACATCTTGACGGGCGGCTCCAGGTCCTCCGGCAGCGGGCACACATAGGGATTTCGGTTGATACGCGCCTGGTGGTCAGCCTTCGCTCTTGCCAGCAACACCTCGTCCTGAATCACCTCGATCGCCGTGCCGGCCATTACCTTAGCAACGTGCGCCAAGCCTTTATGCGCGGCCGGCAGCTTGCCTTGCGCGGTGAGCTGCCAGGAATGGCCCGGCGTGCCGATGGCATAGGTCGCACCGCGCGCCTGCACCGTCGGCACCACCCAGCTGACGTCGCCCACGTCGGTCGAGCCCACCATTGGCGCGCTCTTGGCATCCAGCGGTACGATCTGGTCGCACAGCGGCACACCCTGCCGCATCGGCAAGCCGACCCGACGAAACGCGGATGCGATGTCCTCATCACTGAGCGTCCCCTGGAACTTGGCGGCTTCGGCCCGGTCGGCCTCGTCGAACGGTGGTGGGCCGAGACGCACCAGCTGGTCGTACATCGCCTTTTCCAGCGGCGTGTTGGCGAGGAGGTTGGAGACGGCGCTCACCACCTGCGACTCCATTCGGGTCTCGGTCATCAGCGCCGCGCCTTGGGCGATCTTGCGCACCCGTTCGACCAGCCGCGTGAGCTCCGGTAGGTCGCTCGCGCGGATCAGGTAGCGCACCTTGGCGCGCGCCTGCACCACGTTGGGGGCGATCCCGCCGGCATCCAGCAGCGCATAATGCACGCGAGCGTCCGACGGCATGTGCTCACGCATGTAGTTCACACCAACATTCATCAGCTCGACCGCATCGAGCGCGCTGCGGCCGAGATGCGGTGCGGCGGCGGCATGCGCGGCGCGACCGTGGAAGGTGAAGTCGATGCGCGTGTTGGCGAGTGAGATCGCTTCATTGACGCCGGAGAATGCCGCCGGATGCCAAGAGATCGCCACGTCCACATCGCTGAAGACGCCGGCGCGCGCCATAAAGCCTTTGGCCGCACCACCTTCTTCGGCAGGACAGCCATAATAGCGCACGCGGCCTTTGATCCCGCGCGCGGCGAGGTAGTCCTTAACCGCAGTCGCCGCCAACATGGACGCCGCACCGAGCAGGTTGTGGCCGCAGCCATGGCCGTGACCGTCGCCCGGCAGCGGCCTCGCTTCCGCGACGCCGGATTCCTGGCCCAAGCCGGGCAAGGCGTCATATTCGCCGAGGATGGCGATCACCGGCCCGTCTTCGCCGGCTTCGCCGACCACCGCGGTAGGGATGCCGGCGACGTTCTTCGTCACCCGGAAACCTTGCCGTTCCAATAGCGCCGTGTGTTCGGCGCAAGAACGGAACTCCGTGTAGCACAGTTCCGGCGTATCCCAGACTTGGTCGCTGAGCTGCTCGAACAGTCCCTTCTTCGCGTCGACCAGCCGCCAGATCTCGTCGGTATTTTGCACGGTTCAGATCTCCATCACAAAATGCGGTACCGGGCACTTTGTCTCGTGCGCTACGCTTGCCGTATCCGCGTGGTGCTCCCGCACCGGGCCGGGCTTGCGTGCATATCGTGACCGAGGGTCCGGCATGCAGCTGTCGTGGTCAATCATAATAGCCAACCCCAAGCCGGACGAGCGTTATGCTCAAGGGCAAGGGCCGTTATGTCGACGATTTGCAGCTGCCTAACCGCCTCCCGCATCTTGACTAAGGAAATGCATCCGATGAGTGACGATCTTTGGCGAATTTCTGCGGTCGAAGCGGTGACCCGGCTGAAGAAGCGCGAACTCTCGCCACTCGAACTGGTCGAGGCCTCTGCTCGCCGCATCGCCGAGGTCGAGCCGGCGGTCAATGCACTGCCGACCTTGTGCCTTGATCGCGCCCGCGACCATGCCAAACGCATCATGCAGGGCGGTGCGGCCTGTGAAGCTGCCGGCGAGGCTGGCTGGCTCGCCGGCCTTCCGGTTTCGATCAAGGATCTCACCGATGTTGCCGGCGTCCGCACCACCTACGGCTCGCCGCTTTTCGCGGATCACGTGCCGGCGAAGTCCCATCCGCTGGTCGAGCGCATCGAGCGCAAGGGCGGCATCGTGATGGGCAAGTCGAACACGCCTGAATTCGGCGCCGGCGGCAGCACCTTCAACGAAGTCTTTGGTCGGACCCGCAACCCGTGGAACACGTCGCTGACCTCGGGTGGCTCGACGGGCGGCGGCGCGGTCTCGGTGGCAACCGGCGAAGTCTGGCTGGCACAGGGCACCGACCATGGCGGGTCGCTCCGTGGTCCCGGCAGCCACTGCTCAGTGGTCGGTTTGCGGCCATCGCCTGGGCGAGTGACGCGCGGCACTGTCGGCAATCTCTGGAGCCAACTGTCGGTGCAAGGGCCGATGGCGCGCAGCGTTGCCGACCTGGCGCTGTTCCTCGACGCGATGGCCGGGTTTTGTCCGTTCGACCCGCTGACTTTCGACGCGCCGGCGATCTCCTTCAGCGACGGCCTCGCCCGGCCTGCGGCGCCAAGACGCGTCGCATTTACGGCCGACTACAACGGCCGCATGTCGATCGATCAGGAGGTGCGCGACATCTGCACAAAGGCGGTGCGGCGGTTCGAGGAGCTAGGATGCGTCGTCGAGGAAGCCTCGCCCGATATCGGTGCAGCGGACGAAGCATTTTACATCCTGCGCGGCCAGCACTTTGTGGTCGACCGCGAGCTGCAACTCCGCAGTCACCGCGAAAAGCTGAAGCCCGATATCATCTGGAACACCGAGCGTGGCCTTGCCCAGACGCCGTCGGATATCGCCCAGGCCGAGCGCGAGCGCGCCGCGTTCTATCGGCGTATGGTCGAGTTCTTCAAGCCCTACGATCTGCTGGTGACCCCCGGCGCGCTGACGCCGGCCTTTGACGTCAATCTGCGCAACGCACCGACAATCGGCGGAAAGAAGCTAGACAACTACATGGGAGGATCGACCGTGACGGCGGTAATTACCCTTTCCGCCTGCCCCGCGATGGCCGTGCCGTGCGGTTTTGACCAATACGGCCGGCCGGTTGGCTTGCAGCTTGTGGGCAGGCCCCGCGGCGAGGCTGCGCTGCTGCAAGCCGCCGCCCTTTTTGAGCAGGTGACGGGTCTTAACCGGCTCTTGCCGGTCGCCCCCAAGCCGGGCGTGGTTCCGACGACAAGCTGAGCGCCGGTTACGCCTGCTGCGACAGGTAGTGCTGGACGATCTCCCCGCCGGTCGCGCGCCAAACGCCCGGGTGCGAGCAGATGTATTCGAGCGCGGCATCGAGCGCGCCGATACGGTGCGGCTGGCCGGTGACAAAGGGGTGCACCGCGATCGCCATGACCCTCGGCACCGTTTCGCCTTCACGGTAGAGCGTGTCGAACTGCCGCTTCAGCATCGCCTCGAATTCGGGTACCGACACCTTCATCTCAAAATAGGCGGGGACGTCGTTGGTCTGCACCGAATAAGGCAACGACACCAAAGGCGGCGTGCCGATCTCGAACCGATAAGGCTGGTCGTCGTTGACCCAATCGCAGACGTAGCGGATGCCGGCTTCCGCGAGATAGTCGAGGGTGTTCCAGGTTTCGGCGAGACCGGCGCCGAGCCAGCCGACCGGCCGTACCCCGGAAGCCGCCTCGATGCGGTCGATCGTGGCGCGGACCGCAGCGCGCTCCTCCGTCGGGTCCATCTCGGTCAGCCGCAGCGCATTGGTCTGGTTATGGCCGAGCCATTCCCAGCCGAGCCTGTTGCCCTCTTCGATGATTTCCGGGTGATGGTCGCAGACCTCGCTGTTGAGCGCCGCGCTGGCGCGGATACCGTAGCGGGTCAGCACCTCCATCAGCCGCCAGATGCCGACACGATTGCCGTAATCGCGTACCGCCCAGTTGCGCACATTCGGGATCTTCGCTTGGTCGCGCGGTACGCGGTCGTTGAAGTTGCTCGGCATGACGTCGTCGAGCCTGAAGAACTCGACGTTGGGATTGACCCACAGCGCGACCCGCGCGCCGTTCGGCCAGGTCAGCGGCGGGCGACGGTGGATCGGGACATAGGCGAGAGGCCCGTAGCGGCGCGGCGTCATGGCAAGGCTCCTGACGGTGACGAGAAAGTATTGGCGATCGCGCAGGCTGCCGAAAGGCTCACGCCCGTTGACCTGCGCATTCCGGCTTCGAATAGTCCCTAAGCCAGGGCCAGATAATCGTTCGCGGAGGAAATCATGGCCGCCAGCGACAAGCTGCGGGTCGGCATCGTCGGGGCCAGCGCCAGCCGGGGCTTCGCCTCGATTGCGCATATTCCGGCGCTCCAGGCCTTGCCGCAGTTCGAGATCGTCGCGGTATGCACGACACGACAGGCAACCGCCGAGGCCGCCGCGCGGCGCTACGGGGCAAGGCTAGCGTTTGCCGATCCGGCACAGATGGCGGCTCATCCCGATGTCGATCTGGTCACGGTCAGCGTCAAGGTGCCGGATCACTACGCGCCGGTAATGGCGGCGATTGACGCCGGCAAGCATGTCTACTGCGAGTGGCCGCTCGATCGGAACACCGACGAGGCGGCGCGCATGCTTGACGCCGGCCGAGCGGCGCGGCGTGCGGCACGCCGTCGGTCTGCAAGGCCAGATGTCGCCGGCGATCAACTACGTCAAAGACCTGATAGCCGCCGGCTATGTGGGCCAGGTGTTGACCGCGACGATGATCGGCTGCGCCGGCAACTGGGGTGACTCGATCGATCGCGCCTATCAAGCCGATCGGGCGAACGGCGCCAATCTTATGACCATCACCGGCGGTCACCAGATCGACGCCCTATGCCACTGCCTCGGCGAATTCCGCGAGTTGACCGCGTTCGCGGTCAGCCAGCGCGACCGGATCCCGCTCGAAGCAACCGGCGAACTGGTCGCCAAGGACACGCCTGACCAGTTAGTGGTCAACGGCATCGTCGGCGGCAAGAATGCCGAGGGGGCGGTGGTCTCGTGCCAGATCCGCGGCGGCATGACCCGCGGCACCGAATTTCTGTTCGAGGTTCACGGCGACCGGGGAGATTTGACGCTGACCGCTACAACCCGCGCCTCGATGCAACGTCAGGAACTGACGGTGCGCGGCGCGCAGGGCGCGGCCAAGGAACTCACCGAACTTCCGGTGCCGTCGAAGTATCGCTGGGTGCCGGAAGGGCTGCCCGGCGACTCCCGCTACAACGTTGCTCAGCTCTACGCGCGGCTAGCCGAAAGCATCCGCGACGGCAGGCCGGTGAGCCCGAGTTTTGCGGCCGCCGTGACACGCCACCGCCTGCTTGACGCGATCACATTTGCTTCGGAAACCGGTCAGAGCAGGTGCCGCGGATGAGTTAGAACAGCCACATGCGTTGCTGGGTCGCTTTCTGTCTTAGAGAAACCGCCTCCAATTGGTGCGGGCTCAGGAGATGCAGCCGCACGCGCCACAGCGATCATGGAGCGAAGATTATGACCGATGATCCGACTTTGGCTCTCGCCCGGCGTGTCTGCCGCACGGGATATGCGGATTTGCCGGCGAGCGCCGTCGAGTCCGCCCGCCGAGACCTCCTCGACACATTCGGCTGCATGCTCGGCGGCAGCGGTTCGCCCGGGATCGACGAACTCTTCGCGGTGATTTCGCGATGGGGTGGGTTGGCGGAAAGCCGCGTGTTGCTGCGCAGCGTCAGCCTGCCGAGCCCACAGGCCGCGCTGCTGAATGCCAGCATGGGGCTCGCGCTGGATTTCGACGACACGCTCGACACCGGCGGCTCGATCCACCCCGGCGTCTCGGTCTGGGCGCGGCGCTGGCCGTCAGCGACAGCCTTGGCAACGTCACCGGGAAAGAGCTGCTTCCGGCCGTGGCGCTGGGGCTGGACGTATCGTGCCGGATCGCGCTCGCCAGCGCCGTGGATCGCGGTTGGCACCGCACGGCGGCGATGGGCGTCTTCGGGGCCGCGGCGGCAGCGGGTAAATTGTTGCGCCTGACGCCTGAGCAGATGCTGGCCGCCTTCGGTATCGCCTACAGCCAGGCCGCCGGTAACCGGCAATGCATCCTCGACGGCGCACTTAGCAAGCGGATGCAGGCGCTAGCGCCGGCGTCTTCTCGGCGGTCCTGGCGCAAACCGGTTTTACCGGCGCACACAACATCTTCGGCGGCCGTTTTGGATTCTTCGAGCTGTATCAACCGAGCGGCGCCGATCCCTCTGTGCTGCTGCGCGACCTCGGCGCGGCGTTCCGTGGCGAAGCACTGGGCTACAAGCCTTATCCTTGTGGCCGGCCGCTGCACGCGGCCATTGATGCCGCACTGGCGGCGCGAGCGCAGCTGCAAATCACGCGAGCCGATGACATCGCGGCGGTGACGATCGAGGCCGACCCTGCAGGCCACGCCGATCAGTTCGAGCGTGGGCCCGCCAAGCGTCGGCCCACTCAGGTCGTCGAGGCACAATTTGCCCAGCCATTTCTCGTCACCACCGCCTTGGCTCACGGCAGGGTCGGCATTGCCGAAGTGGATGGGCTCGGTGATCCGCCGGTGCTGGCGCTATCCGACCGGACTAAAGGTGTAGCGAACGACCGCCGCAAGAAGGGGTCGCTGAGCGTTTCTGTGAGCACAACCGATGGTCGCGCCGCGACCATCGAGGCCACCGATCCAATCGGCTCGCCCCAAAAACCGCTGACCGATGCTCAATTCGAGGCGCAATTTCGTGACTGCGCCCGTAACGCCGTTCAGCCGCTATCCGACGCCAGCATCGACGCGACACTGGCGCGGATCGCTCGGCTGGAAGCGCCGAGCGACGCCCGCGAGCTGATGGCGGCGTTTGGCGGTAACACCAACGCCGCCAATTCGGGTAGGTCGTTGCGGTCAGGAGCCGATATTCGCTTCCGGTGGCAAGTGCACGAACAACACCTGAGCTGGGCCGCCGATCGTGCGCGAGCGATGGCCGCGACTGCCGACATCGTCGGCGAGAAACACCTCGCCGCTGCCGCAGCGGTGCTTCGTGCCGTTGCTAATTTCGATCTCGACCGTACCTGACAGCACGAAGAGAAGTTGGCGCCGAGAGGCGGGGTGCCAATCCTAGTAAAGGCCCTCGGGCATGTCCGTGACCATCACGCTTTGTGCCGGCACGACCGCGGAGCGGTGGACGGTATTGTTAAACGCGTCGGTCGACGCATTGTCGATCGGGATATCGACCCCGACAAATTGCGACCCACCGTCCGGTGTAGCCGTGAAGGAACGACTTTCATGGAGCCCCTCCAAAGTTGTGGGTTTTTGGCTTTAGCCGCGGAGGCTGATCGCGGCGAGCGCAGCCGGGCGTGGGCCGGCATCCTGCACTGCAAGCGGGGTCAGCGTGCCGCGCTCGCCGTCGACGCGATAGGACGCCAGCCGGCCCGACGCCGTGCCCGCGGCGAAGAGGAATTTGCCTTCGGGATCGAGGCAGAACGCGCTCGGCACCGGCTCGGTCGAGACGTGGCCGGCAGGGGTCAGCAATCCGGTGTCGGGAGCGACCCTGAACGCGGCGATGCTGTTGTGGCCGCGATTGCCGACATAGAGAAACCGCCCCGACGGCGTTAGGTGAATTTGCGAGCAGGTGTTGCGGGCATCAAACCCGGCGGGGAGTGTGGAGATCGTTTGCAGCGGCGACAGTCCGCCGTCCTGATTTATCCGGTACGCAACGACGCTGCACCCTTGCTCACTTGAGAAATAGACAAGATCGAGGCTCGGGTGAAAGCAGAAGTGGCGCGGCCCGACGAGATCGGGCTGGGCGACTTGCGCTGGCGTGTTGGCGATGAGGCGCCCGGCCCCGGCGTCAAAGCGAAACTGCATGATCATATTAGGGCCAGGGATGTTTTTCGGCGGCTCGAGCACGTTGTCCTGAACCCGGGCGATATGCGGCACGTAGGCGAAGCGGTTTGAGCGATCGGTCGCGATCGCGTGCGCGCCGGTCGCGGTCGCCAGCCAATCCTGGGACGCCGCGCCGACGGTGCCGTCGTCGGTGAGCCGAAACACGGCCGCACCCCCGCCCTGGTAGTACGCCACCAGCATGAACCGGCCTGAGCGATCGGGCGCGAGAAAGGTCGGGGCGTGCGGCTGCGCGGCCGTCCCGGCGGCGGTCAAGTCGCCGGTGTTGGGATCGATCCGAAAGGTCGTGATCGCCGGCCCGCCGCGCTGGCCGACGTAAAGCATATTGCGATCGTTGCCGACCGCCATGACCGAAGGCCCGCCGGGCGCCGCCGCCTCGCTCTGCTTGGAGAGCTTGCCGGCCTCGTCGATCGCGAAGACCGCGATTTTGTCCGCTTCCTGCAATCCGACGTAGAGCACGCTTGGCATGGCACTTCTCCTCGGAAAGTCTGGACCACCTTGGGCACTGAAGCCTTCGGGCAGGGTTAACGGTTGCCGATCCGGGACCGGTCATGGGGCGCTGCGAAGTCAAGCGCGGGGCCCAGCGGCAGGATGCCTCTCGGGTTCAGATGCCGCATCCCGCCGTAGTACCCGAGCTTGATCTTCTCAAAGTCGACGGTCGCCGCGACCCCCGGCATCTGATAGATCTCCCGCGTGTAGTTCGACAGGTGATGGTAATCCGCCAAGCGGTGCAGGTTGCATTTGAACAGTACGTAATAAACCGTGTCGAAGCGGATCAAGGTCGGGAACAGCCGCAAATCGGCTTCGGTAAACTGTCCGCCAACCAGCCAGCGTCGGCGCGAGAGACGCGTCTCTAGCTCATCAAACGCCGCAAAGAGGTTGCGAAAAGCCTGCTCGTAAGCTTCCTGGCTCTTCGCCAACCCGGCGCGGTACACGCCGTTATTGATGTTGTCATAGATGAAGCGGTTGATCTCGTCGATCTCGGGGCGCAACGCGGGCGGGTAAAGATCGAGACCGGCATCACCGAAGGCGTCGAACGCGCTGTTGAGCATACGGATGATCTCGGACGAACTCGTTGTTCACGATCGTCTTCGTCTTGCGGTCCCACAGCACCGGCACCGTGGCGCGCCCGGTGTAGTCGGCCTGGGCGGCGGTGTAGACTTGGTGGACATGGAAGACGCCGTCCTTCGGCGCGAGGTCGTCAAAGCCGCGCGAATAGGCCCAGCCCTGGCTTTTCGGCAAATCGGATTCGAGGATTGGGATCACCCCGTCGAGCCGCTTTAGCGCCCGCGTCAGCGCCGTGCGGTGCGCCCATGGGCACGAGGGGGCCGTCACGAGCTGATAGCGCCCGGGTTCGGCCGGAAACCGGGTGCTCCCGTCCTGGCTCACCGTATCGCGAAAGCTCGAATCCGGCCGCAGGAACGCGCCACCCCGGTCGGCCGGAAGCGGGTCGTCGTCGAACCAGGTACCGCTGACCAGCATGCCCATTGCCCACCTCGATCTTTTGTCCTTCGCGGCTGCGGCAGTTATTGCGCGATGAAGCCGCCGTCGATCACCAGCTCGGTCCCGGTCACGAACGACGCCTCGTCGGATGCGAGAAAGAGCACGCCATAAGCGACTTCGATCGGCTCGCCGAGGCGGCGGAGCGGCGTAAGCGCGATCTTGTCGGCGCGCTCGTTGGCATTGGTCGCATTCAGCATCGGTGGCATGTAGCCGGGATGCACGGAGTTGACCCGAATGCCCAGGGGGCCATAGCGCACCGCCGCCGATTTCGTATAGATCCGAACTGCGCCCTTCGAGGCGCTATAGGCAGGATGACCGCCCGGTCCGCCGACAAAGCCCATAATCGAGCTGATATTGACGATCGAACCCCCGCCGGTCTTCGCCATCTGCTCGGCGGCGAGCTTAGTGCCGAGAAAGACGCTGGTCTGGTTAACCGCGATGATGCGGTGCCAGCCTTCCAGCCCATCGGGATCGCCGACCGAGCTGCCGGAGATCCCGGCATTGTTGACTAGGACATCGAGCCGGCCGTAGCGCGCCACGGTCTTCTCAATTAGCGCAACCCAGGCTGGCTCGCTGGTGACATCGATCGCGGCCGCCATGGCTTCTCCGCCGCTGGCGCGAATGTCAGCCACGACGGCCTCGGCCTGTTCGCCCAACACGTCGGCAACTACGACTTTGGCGCCTTCCCGGGCAAACAGGCGCGCCTCGGCCTCGCCCATGCCATGCGCGGCACCCGTAACGATCGCGACTTTGTCCTTGAGGCGCATGGTCTCCTCCTCGGTTAGCGGCTTCCCGGTTTTTGCGCTCTATACTGGCGGCAAACCGAGGCAGCCACGAGAAGGAATGTTTCGATGATCGTCGGGAGCGGCAATTTCAAATACCGGGTCAACGCCGAATGGGCGAGATTGCCGGAGGGCTGGTCGTTCAAGGAAGTCGGCGGGGTCGGGGTTGACAGTCACGACAACGTCTACGTCTTCAATCGCGGCGAGCACCCGATGATGATCTTCGACCGCGAGGGCAAGTTTCTGCGCTCGTGGGGCGAAGGCCAATATCCGCGAGCCCACGGCGTCCATATGGCGCCCGACGACACGATGTTCCTCACCGACGACGGCGGGCATTTTGTCCGCAAGGTGACGCTCGACGGCAAGGTGCTGCTGGAACTCGGCGTGCCCGGCAAGCCGGCGCCCTATATGAGCGGCGAGCCGTTCCATCGTTGTACCCACACGGCGCTGGCGCCTAACGGCGACATCTATGTCTCCGACGGCTACGGCAATTCGCGGGTCCACAAATACTCGCCCGACGGCAAGTTGCTGATGTCGTGGGGCGGGCCCGGCACTGGCGAGGGCGAGTTCAACATCGCCCACAACATCTGCTGCGACGCCGATGGCTGGGTCTATGTTGCCGACCGCGAGAACCATCGAGTGCAGGTCTTCGATGGTAATGGCAAATACGAAGCGCAGTGGCAGAACCTGCATCGCCCCTGCGGCCTCTGCATGCCTTATGGCCACAAACCGATCTTCTATGTCGGCGAGGTCGGTCCCGCTGCTGCGGTTAGCCGCGACATCCCCAATCTCGGGCCCCGGGTCAGCATCGTCGATCATCAGGGGAAGCTGATCGGCCGCTTTGGCGAGACGCCGGCCGGCATCGAGCTCGGCAGGTTTCTCGCACCGCACGGGCTGGCGGTGGACTCGCAGGGCGATGTTTATGTCGGCGAGGTGTCGTGGACCGGCTGGCCACAGATCTTCCCCGACACGCCGCGGCCGGCGCATATCCGCTGCCTGCAGAAGTTCGAGAAAGTCACGTAAGTCTCATCAGCTTTCAGGGAGACGGCTATGCGGGCAGTTTGGTATGACCGGCAGGGCGCCGCGGACGAGGTTCTCGTCTGCGGAGAGCTGCCGACGCCTGAGGCCGGGCACGGCGAGGTGCGGGTGAAGCTCGAGGCATCCGGCGTCAACCCGTCGGACACTTACCGGCGCCGCGGCCCGCCGGCGATGGGATATCCGAGGGTCGTCACCAACAGCGATGGCGCCGGGATCGTGGACCAGGTCGGACCAGGCGTAGACAAACGTTGGTTGGACAAGCGGGTGTGGCTCTACAACGGGCAGCGCAACGGGCGGTGGATGGGTACCGCAGCGGAGTACATCGCGCTTTCCGTCGATCTGGTGACCGAGCTTGCCGATCAAGTGTCGTTCGCTGAGGGCGCGACCCTGGGCGTGCCGGCGATGACCGCGCATCGCGCGGTCTTTGTCGCGGGGCCGGTGCAGGGCAAGACGCTGCTCGTCACTGGCGGTGCCGGCGCGGTGGGCCACTATGCGGTTCAGCTCGCGGCCTGGGCTGGCGCCACGGTCATCGCCACGGTCAGCTCGAACGAAAAGGCGGAGCGCGCGCAGGCAGGCGGCGCTGCCCATGTAATCAACTACCGCGCCGAGAATGTCGCCGATCGCGTCCTCGACATCACCGGCGGTGTCGGCGTCGATCACATCGCCGAGGTCGATTTCGGCGGAAACCTCGCGGCGACGATGCGGTGTCTGCGCGTGAACGGCAGCATCATGATCTATGCCAGTAATGGCGATCGCGAACCCAAGCTGCCAGTGCGCGATCTCATGCAGAAGAACCTTGCCGTCTACGCGATGTCGCTTGCTGGCGTCCCGCATACCGAGCGCAAGCGGGCACAGGCAGATATCGCCGCGTGGACCGCGGCGCCGGCGCGCATTCTGTCGGTGGCCTCACGCTTCCCGCTTTACGAGACGGCGGCAGCGCACAAAATGGTCGAGGCTGGCGGCAAGGTCGGCACCGTCATTGTCGAACCGCAATGCTGAGAAGTAGAACGCGAACATTGAGCATCGGACCGACTGGCGCCGTGATAGGCGCGGCGTGAGACGTGACCTGAGAACGAGCTTCAGTCAGCCGCGCAGGAACGCGTTCAGGTCGGGCGTGGCCAGCGAGGTGTCGATATACCCGAAGGTACCGTGCTCGCGCACCTCCTTCGCCGCAGCCAGCAGCCCCGTCATTGTCGCGCGATAGAGCGATGTCGCCAGGCTGATCCGCTTCACCCCGGCCGCGGCAAGCGTGGCGACGGTGAAGGATTTACCCTTGATCCCGGCCATGAAGTTGAATGGCTTGGCGGTCGCGGCGCACACTGCGCGGACGGCATCCAAGTTCGGCAGTCCCGGCGCCATCAGCGCGTCCGCACCCGCAGCCTCATAGGCTTGCAGGCGCTTGATCGTGTCGTCGAGATCGATTCGCCCGCGCAGAAAATTCTCGGTTCGTCCGGTCAAGGTGAATGGAAACGGCAGCGATCGCGCGGCCTCAACCGCAGCCGCGACCCGCTCCCTCGCAAGGCCGAACTCGAATATCGGCGTGTCTGGATTGCCCGTGGCATCCTCGATAGAGCAGCCGACGAGCCCTGTTTCCGCAGCCAGCCGGATCGTCTCGGCGACGATCTCGGGGGTGACGCCAAAACCCTTCTCCAGATCGGCAGACACCGGCAGGTCGGTCGCGTCACAGATCATGCGTGCCTGGGCCAGCGCCTCTTCGCGCGTCACCTTACCGTCGCGCCGGCCGAGCAGACCCGCAGAGGCTCCGCTCGATGTCGCCAGCGCGGCAAAACCGAGTCCGGCCATCATTCGCGCCGAGCCGCCATCCCAGACGTTGGCAATGACGAATGCGCCGGGAGCCTCATGCAGCGCTCGGAATTGTTTTGCCTTATCGGCTTGAACCATGGGGGCATCTCCTTTGACGAAGCTCGGAAATGGAGTTCGGCTGGGGCGGCGGCCGCCAGCATGCCGTGGTGTGAGCGGAACGATCCTTCGTACGGCCGGTCTCGAGGCGCATATTGAACCCCAAGTGCTCTCCGCGCGAACTCGTAGCTTGCAGGATGTCCAGGGCAGTATGATCAGTGTCAGTCGATGAGGGAGGTAGGGATGGAGCTTTACACCGCCGGCACCGGTAACGGGCAGCGCGCCGCGATCGCGGTCAATGAGTGCAGCGTTCCGTGCAAGATCCATGTGCTCAATCTAGGTCAGGGCGACCAAAGGGCCGCCGATTACGTGAAGATCAACCCGACTGCGCGCATTCCGACCCTGATCGATCCTGATGGGCCAGGAGGGAAACCCCTCACCGTGACCCAGTCTTGGGCGATCCTGATGTATCTGTGCGAGAAGACAGGAAAATTCCTACCGTCGGACCCGATCGCGCGGGTGCGGGTATTTCAGTGGATGGCCGAAGGGGCAGCCGATTACGCGTCGGTCAATCAGACCATCTTCTACCTTGGCGCGCGCATGCCGGAAAAGGTGCCGGACTCGGCGGTCAAGTTCTACGAGGACCGTTTCGTCAATTTGTGGCGCTTCGCCGACGATCAGCTCTCCAAGTCGCAATATCTGGCCGGCGACGAGATCACCGCCGCTGATCTTGCAGTCTACCCGGTCTATGCCGGCCGCAAGGCGCTGCCCGACAATGCCGGACTGAAGCATCTCCAGGCCTGGGGAGAGCGCATCGGTTCTCGCCCAGGCGTGCAAAAGGGCATGAAGCTCGAAAGCTAACCGGTAGCCGCTCTGGGACTGAGAGGGCGTCCTGCGGCTACCCCGGCTCCCGCCCGAATTGTGTGATCGCAAATCCGCCTGAGGAGGGCGAGCGATGAACCGACTAGACGGCAAGGTAGCCCTCATATCCGGGGCAGCACGAGGCATTGGCGGCGAGACGGCGCGACTGATGGTCGAGGCGGGCGCCAAGGTTGCGATCGGCGATGTGCTCGACGAACGCGGCCGCGAGACCGCTCGCGCGCTTGGGGATGCAGCTCTCTACGTCCGTCTCGACGTGACGAGCGAGGAGGACTGGAACAGCGCCGTCGCCGCTACCGTCGACCGTTTCGGCAAGCTCGACATCCTGGTCAACAATGCCGGACTGTTTCTCGGTAAGGATATCGAGGCCGCGAGCCTCGCCGAATGGGAGCGGCTCTCTTCGGTCAACCTGGCCGGCGTCTTTCTCGGCACCAAACTGTGCCTGCCGGCGCTGCGGGACGCGGGGCAGCAGAGCGCGCATGGCAGCGTCATCGTCAACACCGCTTCGACCGCCGGCCTTGTCGGTTCGACGCAAGACCCGCTCTACTCGATGACCAAAGGCGGGGTGACGCTGTTCACGAAATCTGCGGCGCTCGAATTTGCCCGCAAGGGCTATCGCATCCGGGTCAACTCGATCCATCCCGGCACGATCGACACCGACATGGGCGACCAGGTGCTGGCGACCCGGGCGCGCAACCTCGGCACCAACGACATCGAAGCGGCGCGCCGCCAGGTCATCCAACGCCTGCCGATCGGTCGCATGGGCACGCCCAACGACATCGCGAAGGGGATCGTGTTCCTCGCCTCCGACGACGCCGCGTTCATGACCGGCGCGGGGCTTGTCGTTGACGGCGGTATCACGGCGCAGTAACGGCCCCTGGTTGCGGCGCCACGGGCGCCGTCGCGCACCCGTGTCCCGTCACCCGCGCGTTTTCGGGGAGTAAGCATGGCGCAAGATAATATCTTAGACCCGGGTGCGGCTCGAACGGCTGGAGCGGCGATTGCAGGCGCTAGAAGACGCCGAGGCAATCCGCAATCTGAAGGCGCGTTACGCCGCGTTGTGCGACCGGCAATACGACGCCGACGGGATCGCGGCTCTGTTCACCGAGGATGCGGTGTGGGACAGCCCCGGCCTCGGGCGGTTCGAGGGGCGCGAGGCGATCCGCAACTTCTTCCGCGGCGCATCGAAAATCTTCTCCTTTGCCATTCATTACAGCCTGAACGGCCAGATCGAGGTCGACGGCGATACCGCGCGGGCGCAGTGGTATCTGTTCATGCCGTGTCTGGTCGCAGACGGGAACCGGGCGATGTGGCGCGCCAGCATCGATCACGAGACTTACTCACGGGCGGATGGAGTTTGGATGTTGAGCTCCAAGCGGTCGGAGCCGCTGATGAACGTCCCGTTCGACACCGGCTGGGCGCAGACGCGTTTCACCTGAGCCGCCCGGTTCGATCGATGCCGACAAAAGGTTGGGATTATGTCGTGATCGGTGCAGGCGCGGCCGGCTGTGTCGTTGCCGGCCGTTTGTCGCAAATGCTGCCGGAAGTCCGCATTGCCCTGATCGAGGCCGGCCGCGAACGTTTGGGGCTGACGACCAAGGTGCCGGGCATCGCGTTCGTCGCCAGCACCTTTGCCAAGCAGAACTGGAACTACCAGACCGAACCGGTGCCGGCCCTCAACGGACGCCGCCTATCGTGGTTTCAGGGCCGCATTTTCGGCGGTTCGAGCAGTATCAACGGTATGCTGTACCTGCGGGGACACTCGCTGGAATACGACCAGTGGGCACAGCGCGGCTGCCAGGGATGGTCGTTCAACCAGGTGTTGCCGTATTTCAAGAAAACCGAAACCAATAGCCGCGGCGCCGATGAGTGGCACGGCGCCGACGGCCCGATGGCGGTCAAGCACTCGCGGCTCGACCTGCCGATCTGCGACGCGTTTCTTGCCGCCGCCGGCGAGGCGGGATACCCGGTCGTCGACGACCTCAATGCCGATGTCGCCGAAGGCTTTGGCCGGATCGACACCAACATCGCCGCCAACGGCCGCCGCGCCAGTATGGCGGTAGCTTTCGCGCAGCCGGGGCGGCAGCGCGGCAACCTCGATTTGCTATCGGAGGCGATCGCGTCACGGATCGTCGTCGAGAACGGCCGGGCAAAAGGCGTCGAGATCATCCGGCAGGGCGTGCGCGAGACGGTTTGGGCCGAGCGCGAGGTCGTCCTTTGTGGGGGCACCGTCAACTCGCCGCAGCTCCTGGTACTGTCGGGCATCGGGCCAGCCGATCACCTCACCGGACTCGGCATACCGGTGGTGCACGACGCGCCGGAGGTCGGCCGCAATCTGCAGAATCACCCGGCGGTTTCGCTGCGCTACTCCTGCTCGCAGCCGGTGACGGCTTACAAATACCTCAACCCGGGCGCGGCGATCGCGATGGGACTGCGCTATGCGCTGACCGGCGGCGGTTCGCTCGCGGAGAGCTATGTCGCGACCGGCGGCTATATGCGCAGCGACCCTGCGCTCGCCGTCTCGGACACTATCGTCGTGATGGTGCCGGCGTTGGTGGCGCGCCGCCCCGACATCGGGTTTCGCCTGCGCGATATGTTCCCCGAGCGCCACGGCTTCACGGTGATGGTGGGTTCCGGCCGGCCGCTCAGCCGCGGCCATATCCTCTTGCGCAACGCTGATCCGACAACGCATCCGCTGATCTACCCGGAATATTTCTCCGAGCCCGAGGATCTGCACGCGCTCGCGCGCTCGGTGCAGCGGATGCGCGACATGATGCGCGGGTCGGCAATCCGCGACCTGATCGAAGAGGAGCTCGCTCCCGGACCGATCGCCAACGACCAGGCGTCGATCGAGGCGGATATCCGCGCCCGCTGCGCGACCTACTTCCACCCGAGCGGCACCTGTCGCATGGGCGCCGAGCCGACCGCGGTCGTCGATCCGCAGCTGCGCGTCAACGGCATCGAGGGCCTGCGCGTCGTCGACGCTTCGATCATGCCCGCGGCGCTCAACGCCTGCACGCACGCACCGACGATCATGATCGGCGAAAAAGGTGCCGCGCTGATCGCCGGGCGCACTTGAAACGTCGGCAACGGAAGACAGAGGGCGGTCGTTTCGGACGATAAACTGGCTTCCACTCGGCCCTAAGTGCGGATCCTCAAAACCATGCCTTTGCAAGACCGGTCACGCCGTTCGGTGAGATCGTCGCGATACCGCAGAGAGGCCTATTCACCGGCAACCGGGGGATCATCCACGATCCGGCGACCAGGACGCTGCTCAAGAAGTGCTTGGCGATCAAGGCGTGGCTGATCTGTGTCTGCGAATATAAGGGGCGGCGCGAGGTGATGCGAGCCGCCCGTCACCGCGACGACAATGTGTTTCGGTTGTATGTCGCCTTGTTCCTCCAGGATTTCATGGGCGAACACGGGCATCCCTTTAATGGCAATGAACGGGCTTCCACGCCCGAGGCGAGGAGCGCGCTTCTGCAAGCATTCGAGCAGGCCCCTAGGCCGGGTCAGGGCAACATGAGCGGGGTAGCACACGGGCGTCGGAGGGGAGGGAGCTCGAAAATCTAGGAGAGCATCCCGTCCTTGTCGATTCGGACCAGGGTCAGGATCTCCTCGTCGCCGATGCGGATGGTCTGCTCATGGACCTCGTAGTGTTCGGCATCGAAACGGTCGAACCACGCGTCGGCGCCTATTTTCCTCGGGAAGCGTCTTCGGCGCCGCCGCCGAACAGGACGGTAAATGCGAACCTTCGGCCGCCAGGTCGTCACGGGGAAACCAGCGGTCGGGGACCTCGCGCGACCGTGCAAACCATTTTCGGCCGCGGGGACCGTGGCATACGAGACAACAGACAAATACCCGGCTTCGACCAGCCGTATCGCGGTAGCGGTCCTGCTCGTGTCGAACGCGTCGGCGATCTTGCGCACGGCCTCGAAGTCGATCTTCGCGAAGCGGCGAGCGATCGGCCGGAAGAGGTAGTCGGGCATCAGCAGGTTGCTCGCGAACCGATCGGCGAGGCGCTCCGGGCTGAGGCTGCCGGGAGCGCCGCGGCCGATGTCTTCCGCCTGACAGAAGAGCACGCGGCCGCGATCGTGGTGCCAGTGGCCTAGCTCGTGGCCGATGGAGAAGCGCCGGCGCCGGCGGCTGCTCAGCGAATTGACCGGGATGACGGCGTGGTCTTCTGCGCCGATAATCCGCGCCTCGCAGCGCCCCAGAGGGCGGTAGCGAATGCGTGGGCCGAGGTGCCCGGCTATCGCCTCCAGATCGATTTCGCGCGGCTCACTGATGCCGAGGCTCTTGAGGATGACCTCGGCCGGAGTGCCACCCGTCACCGTTCGCCATCCGGCTCCTCGCGGGCTGTAATCCCGAGGTCCTCAAAATCTTCGAGGAGCCCCTGCACCTCGTCATCCGAGAAATCGCCCGACGAACCCTTTCGAGCGGCGATGGTGAGGGTTCTGGCAGTGTCGGGGTTTTGCTCGAGCAATCGGCCGAGGTGGCGGCGCCCGGCGGCCGGGTCAAACGGCACGACCGTCGCCGAACGACGACGATCGGCGGCGACCGCGGCTTTGGCGACCGCGAGCGCCGCTTTGTTGCCCGCCTCGACCGTTTTCTCGAACAACGCCCGCACCCCGGCCGCGACGGCGCGGGAATCCAGCCCGTCCTGCTTGGCTTCGGCGAGAATGCTCTCGTCGGAGGCCGCGAGAATGTCGTCGATCAGGGCAGCCTTTAACCGGCTGAGCGCTTGACGTTCGTTGTCGGCGCGGTCGGTCATGGCACGCATCCGTCGGGGTAGGCCTGTTCGATACGGCGGCGAATCAGCCGCCGCTTCGGGGCGAATGCAAGCTTGGTCAGGCTGGCCAGCTCGCGCAGCTCTTCGCCCTCCATGTATAGAGAGATCGACAGGTTGTGATTTATTCTGTTCATGGAGACGCTGATGTGCTTGAAGAGGCGAAGAAGCTCGGCTCTATGTATATCCTTAAGGGAAGACCCCGTATGATTAAAACGGAAATTGACCAAGTACTTTGGTATGACCCAACTTTACCCGAGGGTGCCTAAACCGACTTAGGGCTACCCTGGCTTCTCCCCCGTCACCGGCGGCGAGACGGCGAGGCCGTCGCCGAGCGTGAACATATGCCAAGCGGACGGGTCGGCCATGTCGGCCTCGGGCAGCTTACCGCTCAGTGACATCCAGCGGTCGTTGTGCCAGCTGGTCATCGCCACCTCGGCTTTGAGGATGGCGCCGGCGATCGGCGGCGGGATGCCGAGATAGGACCAGGGGATCGTCATCTCAGCGGTGACGCGCGGCTGGTCGGCGCCGAAATACATCGCCTGCGTGTCCCCGGCCGCCTGACAGCCGTGCTCGACGGCCTCCTCGGCGGCGCCGGCGCACACCATCCATTTCATCTCGAGGTAGTCTTTGACCTTGGTGCGCGGCGGGATGAAGAACAAGGTCAGCCGCTTCGGGCCGCCGCCGGCGTCGACGCCGATCTCGACGCGATAGGAATCGCCGAGCGGGAACGCGCCGTCATAGCGGAACAGGTCGACATCGAAATAATCCTGGCCGACGGTCGCGAGGTTGAGACCCGCTTCGCTCCACGACAGATATATCTCGCCGAAATCGACCGCGCCGGGCGAGGGGAGGAGCGGCGGCAGGAGGCTCGCCGGCTTCGGCCAGTCGGCGATCGAATGGTCGGCGAGCGAGATGTCGGCGTGCGGCAGCTGGCTGTTCTGCATGGCCGGCGGCGTTGCCGCCGCGGCATGGATGTCCGGGACCCGCCGGTTCGCCTCGGCGAGCGCCGCCGTCAGCCGCTCATAAGGTCGGTCGTTTATGTCGAGGAGGCCGAAATCATAGTCCTCGCCGTCCTCGCGGCCGCCTTTTGGGTGATCGTAAAGCTGAAACCAGTGGGTCCCAATAATCGAGGGGATGGCGGCGAAATTCTCGGTCGCCGCGGCGGCGCCGTGGGCGCGCTCGTCCTGGGTTTCGACCGTCATCAGATGGCCGTTGTTGTTGTTTCCGGTACGGTTCTGATTGGCGGCAAAGAACCATTCGGTGACGACGACCGGTTTGCCACCCGACAGCTTTTCGAGCCCGTCCCAGAAATAATGCGCGATCCAGCCGTCGCCGGCATCGGGGTTGTAGTTGGTGGCGATCGCGTCGACATGGCGCGCCTCGGCGCGCACCGCCGCGGGGTCGTAATAGATCGGCAGCCGGTCGCCGAAATAGAGGGCGTCCGGGTCGGCGGCGCGGATCGCCTTCTCGGCGAGCGCGTAATAACGCTCGGCGACGATGCCGGTCCATTCGCGCACCGCGGCGACGCCGTGCCCGGCGGACCGCATATGCGTGTACTGGGTGGTCTTGAGGAGCGCGCTCCAGGAGGCGACGCCGTCCGGTGGGATGAAATCGGCGGTGAAGCGGCTCCAGTCGTCGCCGTAATGCTCGCGCAGCATCCGCACCCAGCGCTGCTTGGTGAAATTGTCGGCCGGCTTCGCCGAGTAGAAGATAAACAACGCGCCCGCCCACCAGCCGACCTCGTTGTCCGAGAAATAGCCGATCCGATAGGGCGAGCCCTTGTAGGGAGCGACCAGTTTCGGCGCCAGCGCCATCATCCGTCGCGCGGCGGCCGGGTCGAACGGGTCGAACCAATGAAACCTGGCGAGCCGGCCGAGCTCCAGGTTGACGATCATCGGCTCGTGCAGCTGCGCCGGCGGCAGCGACCAGCCGCCAACGCTGTTGAAGCCCCAATCGGCGAGGCGCTGCTGCGCGCGCGCGACCCAGGTGGCGAGCGACGGATCGAACGCCTTCCAGCTGTACCAGATCTTGTTGTCCTTCTCCCGCCACGGGTAGCCGCCGTTCACCACGTTGACGCCGAGGCTGTAGAAGCGGTCGCCGCACGGCGTCTTGAGCCAGGCGACGCCCCCTTGGCGCATCACCGACCAGCGGTCGCCGGGCGCGCTCGCGAGATTACACGACGATGCAACGGCCGACGCCGAGACGAGGAACGCGACTGCCGAAAGCCAGGAAAGAAGTTTGCCCAATGCCTAGCGTCCTTCGAGACGCGGGCTACGCCCGCTCCTCAGGATGAGGAAGCTTTGGGTATGGCATTCACGTGCGTCCTAGGATGAGGTGAAACGATTGCGAAGTCCTACCTCATCCTGAGGAGGCTGCGAAGCAACCGTCTGGGAGGACGCACCGAAGAATGGGCCGGGTCTGCAATCGGTCGCAGCTCACGCCGCAGTGCCGCCGACGGTGATGCCGTCCATGCGCACGGTCGGTTGGCCGACGCCGACCGGCACGCCCTGGCCGTCCTTGCCGCAGGTGCCGACCCCGTCGTCGAGCCGCAGATCGTTGCCGATCATCGTGATCTTAGTCATCGCGTCGGGGCCGTTGCCGATGAGCGTCGCGCCCTTGACCGCGGGGCCGACCTTGCCGTCTTCGATCAGATAGGCCTCCGAGGCCGAAAACACGAACTTGCCCGAGGTGATGTCGACACTGCCGCCGCCGAAATTGACCGCGTAGAGCCCCTTCTTGACCGAGGCCATGATCTCCTGCGGGTCTTTGTCGCCGGCGAGCATGTAGGTGTTGGTCATGCGCGGGATCGGCGCGTGCGCAAAGCTCTCGCGCCGACCGTTGCCGGTCGGCTTGACGCCCATCAGCCGGGCGTTCATGCGGTCCTGCATGTAGCCTTTGAGGATGCCGTCCTCGATCAGCACGTTGTAGGCCGACGGCGTGCCTTCGTCGTCGACGGTCAAGGAGCCGCGCCGGTCCGGGATGGTTCCGTCGTCGACGACGGTGACGCCTTTCGAAGCGACGCGCTGACCCTTGAGGCCCGAGAAGGCCGAGGTCTTCTTGCGGTTGAAGTCGCCTTCGAGCCCATGCCCGACTGCTTCGTGCAGCATGACGCCCGGCCAGCCCGAGCCTAGCACGACGACCATCTCGCCGGCCGGCGCCGGCACCGAGCCGAGATTGACCAGCGCCTGGCGCAGCGCCTCGTCGACTTGCATCTGCCAGTTGGCCGGGTCGAGATAGCGCTCATAAGCGAAGCGACCGCCACTGCCATAGGAGCCCGTCTCCATGCGGTCGCCGTCCTGTACCATGATCGACACGTTGACCCGTACCAGCGGACGGATGTCGGCAACGCGGCTGCCATCGGCGCGGATGATCTGCACCGCCTGCCAGACGCCGGCGATCGACGCCATCACCTGCCGCACGCGCGGGTCCTTCGAGCGGGCATAGGCGTCGATATCGGTGAGGAGCTTGGTCTTGGCCGAGAGATCGACCGTGCCTAGCGGATTGAGGTCGGTGTAGAGCTGGCGGTTGGTGCCGATCGGCGGCGCAGCCATCGTGCCGTTGTAGCCGGTGGCCACCGCGCGCACCGTCGCGCCGGCGCGACGGATCGCCGCCTCGGACAGCTCGGTGGCATGGGCATAACCGGCGGCTTCGTCCGCCACCGCGCGCAGGCCGAAACCCTGTGTCGTGTCGAACGAAGCGCTGCGGATGCGGCCGTCGTCGAGCGCCACACTCTCCGACTGGCTATACTCGAGGAATAGCTCGCCGTCGTCCATGCCATGGAGCAGCTCGCCGACTAGCCCCTCGACGCGATTCGGGTCCATTCCGGTGCGCGTGAAGAACAGGTCGTCGGTGACGGTGAGATTGGTCATGCGGGTGCTCCTGCGAATTTCTACCTGCCAATATGATGTCGGCAACGCTCGCGGGGAAGGCCGCATCGTTGCAAGATCGTTCGCCAACGCCTTGTGCGCGAACGGCGTGCGGCGGCTTGCCGCAAGAGGTTGCGGTCAAAGCGACGCAGTTGTTGCCGCATCTGGCTTTGGTGTAGGGTCGCGGCGATCGGTTGCTGCCGCCGTTGGCCTGGGCGCTTGGCTTCGAGAGGCGGAAGACGGCGCGGCTTCGGCCGAGCGGCGCGAAGCCCGGACGGTCCCGCTCGGATCATTGATCCTCGAACAGCGGCTCCGGGCGTTCCGCCGGAGGCCCGGCGAGCCGATCGCCTTCGACGGATACGGGCCGTCGGGGCCTCGGCACAGGGGAGCTGTTAGGACATGGTGCGGTTGACGACAACGATAAGTCAGACGGCCCGGACGATCGCGACGGGGTTTTGTGCGGCGGTGGCTTGGGCGCTATGCGGCGGCGCCGCGCTCGCCGATCAGCCGCATGAGTGGGAGCTCGGCATGCAGGCGGCGGCGACGCCGATAACCGAGCGCATCCACGAATTCCACGATGTGCTGCTGGTCATCATCTTCGCCATTTCGCTGTTCGTCTTCGCGCTGCTGATCATCGTGATGGTGCGGTTCAATCACCGCTCGCATCCGGTGCCGACCCGCACCTCGCACAACACGGTGATCGAGCTATTGTGGACGGTGGTCCCGGTGCTGATCCTCGTCACCATCGCGATCCCGTCGTTCAAGCTCATGTATTACATGGACCGCGTGCCCGACTCGAAGATGACGGTCAAGGTCACCGGGCACCAGTGGTACTGGGAATATACCTACCCCGATAACGGCAATATCGACTTCAACAGCAACCTCATCCCCGAGAAGGATCTGAAGCCGGGCGAGCCACGGTTGCTCGATGTCGACAACCCGCTGGTGATCCCGGCCGATACGACGATCCGCGTTCAGGTCGCCGGCAGCGATGTGATCCACTCCTGGTTCGTGCCGTCGTTCGGCGTCCAGGAATACGCGGTCATCGGCCGGCTCAACGAAGCCTGGATGCGCGTGCTGCACCCCGGTACCTATTACGGCGAGTGCAACCAGATCTGCGGCGTCAACCACGCCTTCATGCCGATTAAGGTGGTGGCGATGTCGCAGGACGATTTCCAGAAATGGCTGACCGACGCGAAGACCAAGTTTTCGTCGCTCGACAAGCCGAAGGACAACGCGACACAGGTGGCCGCCGCCGACCGGGCGCCGGCCGTGCTGCCGGTGGCCGATGCGTCGGCCCAGGCCGGCAACCGATAGGGAAGAGGTTTTTTATGGCACACGAGGCTCACGCCGACCACGCCGGATATGGCCACGGCACGCCGGGCTTTTTCCTCCGCTGGTTCTGCTCGACGAACCATAAGGACATCGGGACACTCTATCTCATCTTCGCGATCATCGGCGGGCTGGTCGGCGGCACGCTGTCGGAATTGATGCGCATTCAGCTCGAGCATCCGGGCAACACGTTCATTACCGACCACCAGGTTTACAACGTCATCATCAGCGCGCACGGGCTGGTGATGATCTTCTTCATGGTCATGCCGGCGATGATCGGCGGGTTCGGCAACTGGTTCGTGCCGATGATGATCGGCGCGCCGGACATGGCGTTTCCGCGTATGAACAACGTCAGTTTCTGGCTGCTGGTGCCGGCGTTCGGGCTGCTCGTGGGGTCGATGTTCGTCGGCACGGGCACCGGCGTGAACAACTCGCTGCACGGCGGGGCAGGGGTGGGATGGACGATGTATCCGCCGCTATCCGAGGCCGGCCCCGACGGGCATCCTGGGCCGTCGGTCGATATGATCATCTTCGCACTGCATCTCGCGGGCGCCTCGTCGATCATGGGCGCGATCAACTTCATCACGACGATCTTTAACATGCGGGCGCCGGGCATGACGCTGCATCGCATGCCGCTCTTCGTCTGGTCGATCCTGGTAACCGCGTTCCTGCTGTTGCTGTCGCTGCCGGTGCTGGCGGGCGCCATCACGATGCTGCTGACCGACCGCAATTTCGGAACGACGTTTTTCGACCCGGCCGGCGGCGGCGATCCGCTGCTGTTCCTGCATCTGTTCTGGTTCTTCGGCCATCCCGAGGTTTACATCCTGATCCTGCCAGGTTTCGGGATGGTCTCGCAGATCGTCTCGACCTTCTCGAAGAAGCCGGTGTTCGGCTATCTCGGCATGGCCTATGCGATGGTCGCGATCGGCGGCATCGGCTTTGTCGTGTGGGCGCACCACATGTACACGACCGGCATCTCGATCGACACGCGGGCCTATTTCACCGCCGCGACGATGGTCATCGCCGTGCCCACCGGGGTGAAGATATTCTCGTGGATCGCCACGATGTGGGGCGGCTCGATCGAGTTCAAGACGCCGATGCTGTGGGCGATCGGCTTTATCTTCCTGTTCACGATCGGCGGCGTGACGGGCGTGGTGCTGGCCAATGCCGGCGTCGATATCGCGCTCCACAATACCTATTACGTCGTCGGCCACTTCCACTACGTGCTGTCGCTCGGCGCGGTCTTCGCGCTGTTCGGCGGGTTCTATTACTGGATCGGCAAGATGTCGGGCCGGACCTACCCCGAATGGATGGGCCAGCTGCATTTCTGGACGACGTTTATCGGCGTCAACCTGACCTTTTTCCCGATGCATTTCCTCGGGCTGGCGGGGATGCCGCGACGCATCGCCGACTACCCCGACGCGTTCGCCGGGTGGAACCACGTCGCATCGATCGGCTCGTACATCTCAGCGGTCTCGACCGTGTGGTTCATCTTCGTCGTGTTCTATACGCTGCTCGCCGGCAGGAAGGTTGGCGCCAATTACTGGGGCGAGGGTGCGACGACGCTTGAATGGACGGTGCCGTCGCCGCCGCCGTTCCACACCTATGAAGAGCTGCCGGTAATCACATCGGCGCACGCGGGCCACTAGGCGAGGCACAGGCGGAGCCTATTGTGAGCGACTTGCCCACGACCGCCGTCGCTCCGGTTTCGAGCGCGGCGGTCGGCGATTACGTCCAGATCCTGAAGCCCAGGGTCATGTCGCTGGTGGTGTTCACCGGCGTAGTCGGGCTCGTCATGGCGCCAGGACACCTGCACCCGTTCCTGGCCCTCGTCGCGATTCTCTGCATCGCGGTCGGTGCCGGCGCCTCGGGCGCGATCAATATGTGGTACGACCGCGACATCGACCGCGTCATGCGCCGCACCGCGACGCGGCCATTGCCGGCGGGACGGATGCTGCCGGGCGAGGCGCTGGGTTTCGGCTGCGTGCTGGCGGTCGGTTCGGTCGCGGTGATGGGGATCGCGGTCAATTGGGTGGCCGCCGAGCTGTTGGCGCTGACCATTGGGTTCTACGTCTTCGTCTACACGATGTGGCTGAAGCGCCGCACGCCGCAGAACATCGTGATCGGCGGCGCCGCCGGGGCCTTGCCGCCGCTCATCGGCTGGGCGGCGGTGACCGGCGACGTCGGCTGGGGCGCGATCGCGCTGTTCGCGATCATCTTCTTCTGGACGCCGCCGCATTTCTGGGCGCTGTCGCTCTACAAGGCCGACGAATACGCCGCGGCCGGCGTCCCGATGTTGCCGGTCGTCGCCGGCAAGCGCGAGACAAAGCGGCAGATGCTGCTCTACACGCTGGTGCTGTGGCCGGTGACCGCGGCGCCGTGGCTGCTTGGCATCGCCGGGCTGCTCTACGCCGTGGGAGCAGGAGTGCTGAGCCTGATGTTCACCGTGGCGTCGGTGCGCGTCTGCCGCGACGAAAGCGAGCGCAGCGCCCGGCAAATGTTTGCCTTCTCGCTCGCCTATCTAGCGCTGATCTTCACGCTGCTCCTGGTCGACCATGCCGTGATGACCCCCGTTTGGGGAGGCGTGCGGTGATGGCCGACGACCCAAGGGACGCGCGCCTGCGTACGATGCGGGCGCGCAACCGCGCGCTGCTCCTAGTGCTGATTGGCCTGGTGGCGCTGTTCTACGCGCTGACCTTCGTGCGCATGGGCGGGCATTAGCATATGGCCGCGCCCGTCCGCCGCCACACCACCACGGTCATCCTGCTGCTCGCTGTGCTCGCCGGGATGGGCGGGCTGACCGCGGCGGCTGTGCCGCTTTACCGCATCTTCTGCGCCGCGACGGGCTATGGCGGCACCACCGAGCGGGCCTCCGCGGCGCCTACCGACATTTCAAAGGCGGTCGTCACGGTGCGCTTCAATACCCAGATCGATTCCGGGCTCGACTGGGAATTCCGCCCGCTTGTCGACGAGGTGCAGGTGCACCCGGGCGAGCAGAAACAGGTGTTCTTCCGCGCGAAGAACCTCTCCAATCATGGGATCACCGGGCGCGCCGTCTACAATGTGACGCCGACCAAGGTCGGGATCTATTTCGACAAGCTGCAATGCTTCTGCTTTAACGCGCAGTACCTGGGGCCGGGAGAGAGCAAGGATATGGGGGTGGTGTTCTTTGTCGATCCCGATCTCCTGAAAGACCCCGACACCAACGACGTTCGCACGATCACGCTGTCCTATTCGATGTTCAAGGCGGCGGACCAGCTGTCCGGCCCGCCGAAAACCGACAAACTGGGGCCGAACTCATGACCGACCACGCACACGCCGTCTCCCAGGGCGCCCATGGGGGGCACGATGCCCACGGCCACGCCGCGCCGAAGCATCCGTACCATCTCGTCAATCCGAGCCCGTGGCCGCTGTTCGGCTCGATCGCGGCGGGGGTAATGGCCGGCGGCGCCGTGCTGTTCATGCACGGCTACGACGTACTCGGCAGTCGCTACGTGGTGCTGGTCATCGGCGCGCTGTTGGTGCTGGCCACGATGTTCGTGTGGTGGCGCGATGTGCGGCGCGAGGCGACGTTTGAGGGCTATCACACGCCGGTCGTGCAGATCGGGCTGCGTTTCGGGATGGCGCTGTTCATCGCCTCCGAGGTGATGTTCTTCGCCGCGTTCTTCTGGGCGTTCTTCACCTCGAGTCTGTTCCCGGTCGGCGGGGTGTGGCCGCCCAAGGGCATCACGCCGTTCAATCCGTTCGAGTTTCCGTTCCTCAACACGCTCACTCTGTTGTTGTCGGGGACGACGGTGACTTGGGCGCACCATTCGCTGCTCGAGGGCAACCAGAAGGGGCTGATCCAAGGGCTGATCGTCACGGTGCTGCTCGGCATCGCTTTCACCTGTAACCAGGCCTGGGAATACAGCCACGCCGCATTTCATTTCACCGGCGGCATCTACCCATCGACCTTTTTCATGGCGACCGGGTTTCACGGCTTCCACGTGATCGTCGGAACGACCTTCCTGGCCGTTTGTTTGTGGCGGGCGAAGAAGGGCGACTTTACGCCGACCCATCATTTCGGGCTCGAAGCCGCAGCCTGGTACTGGCATTTTGTCGACGTGGTCTGGCTGTTCCTCTTCGTCTGCATCTACTGGTGGGGCATGGGTGCGGCGATTCCGCTCGGCGATTAAGTGGAAGCCGCCGGTCGGCCCGTCTCTCTCGCGCAGGCGGCGCTGACCTGCCGCTGCCCGCGCTGCGGCGACGGGCGGATTTTCTCAGGGCTGTTGACGGTGCGCGCGGCGTGCCCAGCCTGCGGGCTCGATTTGTCGGCGGAGGATGCCGGCGACGGGCCGGCGGTGTTCCTGATCTTCTTCCTGGGGGCGATCGCGGTCGGCCTCGCCGCATGGATGGAGATCGAGTTCGAGCCGCCGATCTGGGTACACCTCACGGTGCTGACGCCGATCATCGTCGGCGGTGCGATTGGCCTGTTGCGCCCGATGAAGGCCTACATGATCGCGCTGCAATATCGGCATCATCTGCTGAACCCGCCGCAGGGCTAGGTGGTGGCGGCGATGCCTCGAAGCCGCCACCCGAACCCTCCCCCGCTTGCGGAGGAGGGGGATGGCAAACGCTGGCGCACTCCTTCCCCCGCGGGCGGGGGAAGGTCGGGATGCGGGTGAGGCGATGGTTGCCGGCTTTCGCCCACGTCTGGTGCCGACCCTGTTCACCGTGCCGAGCCTCGTGCTCCTCATCGGCCTCGGCGTGTGGCAGGTGCAGCGGCTGCACTGGAAAGAGGGGCTGATCGCGCAGCGCGACGCGGCGGTCGCCGCCGCGCCGGTCGCGCCGCCTCCGACGCTGTCGGAGGCGCGCGGGCTCGAATTCCACCCTATCGCCGCCGAAGGGACCTTCGAGAACGACAAGGAGCTGTTTCTCGCCGCCACGTCAGACGAAGGCGAAAGCGGCTATCAGGTCATAACTCCGCTGGTCATGACCGATGGGCGCACGATGTTCGTCAATCGCGGCTTCATCCCGATCGAGCTGAAGGATCGCGCGAAACGCGCGGCCGGGGAGTTGTCAGGTACGGTGCGCGTGGCCGGGTTGTTGCGCGTGCCGCCGGCGAAAAAGCCGAGCTTTTTCCTCCCCGACAACCGGCCGGACTTGAACCTGTGGTTCTGGGTCGATCTGCCGGCGATGGCGCGGCAAGACGGCATTGCCGACCTGACGCCGTTCTACGTCGACGCCGACAAGACGGCGAACCCGGGCGGCTGGCCGAAAGGTGGAGTCACCCGCCTGGAGCTGCCGAACAACCATCTGCAGTACGCGATCACCTGGTTCTCGCTGGCCGTGGCGCTGGCTGTCATCTATGTGCTCTATCATCGCAACAATTTGCCTAACAATTCGCCGCCGGCCTAAGCGATGAACCAAACTCCGACAGGGAGGTTTACAGGTTCAATGCGAGCGGCCATATCTCGCTGAGGCGAGAGCGGACCGCATCCTGTACGGCTCCGCACCAGAACATTGCCAGGGGATACCGGTGATCGAAATTGGCGCCCAGCAAGAGGCTCGCGACACCGGCCGTCCGGTCGTGCGTGGGCAATTTGACGCGACCCGACGGGAGAGCGAGGTGCTTGCCTCGCGGCTGACCCCGGAGGATCAATCGATCCAGTCGATGCCCGATGTCAGCCCAACGAAATGGCATCTCGCGCATACGACCTGGTTCTTCGAGACCTTCATCCTGAAGCGCTTCGACCCCGGGTACCGGGTGTTCGACCAAGCCTTCCACTACCTCTTCAATTCCTACTACGAAGCCGAGGGACCGCGCCATCCGCGGCCGCAACGCGGGATGCTGTCGCGGCCGTCCTGCGACGACGTCGCGTCTTATCGCGGGCATGTCGAGGCCGGCATGGCGCAGCTGATCGAGAGTACGAGCGACGAGGCGTGGGTCGAGATCGCGCCGCTCATCGAGCTCGGCTGCCATCACGAGCAGCAGCATCAGGAGCTGATCCTGATGGACATCAAGCACGTCTTCTCGCTGAACCCGTTGTTGCCGGCTTACCAGCCGCGGCGCCGCCTCACCGCCGGCAATGCGAGCGCACTCGATTGGGCCGAATTCGAGGGCGGCCTCGTGCATATCGGCCACGGCGGCGGCGAATTTGCCTTTGACAACGAAGGACCGCGCCATCGCGTCTGGCTGGAGCCGTTCCGTCTGGCGACGCGGCCGGTGACCTGCGGCGAATTCGCCGAGTTCATCGCCGCGGGCGGCTACCGCGATCCCGAATTCTGGCTGTCCGAGGGCTGGGCGACGGTGCAGGCGCAGGGTTGGGAAGCGCCGCTTTACTGGCGGGCCGCCGATGACGACTGGTGCATCTTCACGTTGAGCGGCGAAAAGCGGCTCGATCCGGCCGAGCCGGTTGTTCATGTCAGCTTCTACGAGGCCGACGCCTACGCCAAATGGGCCGGCAAGCGGCTGCCGACCGAGGCGGAATGGGAGGTGGCCGCGGAGGGCCAGCCACTCGCCGGCAATCTCGCCGACCGCCGCCGCTACCATCCGGCCGCCGACGGCGCGGGCGAAGGCCTGCGCCAAATGATCGGCGATGTCTGGGAATGGACCCGGAGCCCCTATACCGCGTATCCGCGGTTCCGCGCGGTCACCGGTGCGATCGGCGAATACAACGGCAAATTCATGTCGAACCAGATGGTGCTGCGCGGCGGCGCGGCGGTGACGCCCGCCAACCACATCCGCGCGAGCTACCGCAATTTCTTCCCGCCCTCGGCGCGCTGGGCATTTTCCGGGCTGCGCCTCGCGGAGGATGCGTGATGCCGGGAGTCCTTTATGCCTGACGGGTCGAGCTTCATCTTTCACGACCTCGCGCCGGGCGAGGACAGCTTTCGCGACGCGGTGCTGGCCGGGTTGTCGGCTAAGCCGAAATCGCTGCCGTGCAAGTTTTTCTACGACGAGCGCGGCTCGGCGCTGTTCGAGGCGATTTGCGAGGTGCCCGAGTACTATCTGACCCGTACCGAGCTTTCGATTCTCGAAACCAAAGCGGGCGTCATTGCTGAGCGGATCGGCCCCAATTGCCGGCTGATCGAGCTGGGCAGCGGCGCGAGCGTCAAGGTGCGGCTCCTATTGCGGGCGCTCCAAGCTCCGCTTGCCTATGTGCCGGTCGACATCTCACGCGATTTCCTGCGCGAGGCGGCGGCGAGCATCGCCGCCGATTTTCCCGATGTCG
This sequence comes from uncultured Alphaproteobacteria bacterium, assembly GCA_963712835.1. Classification (GTDB taxonomy): domain Bacteria; phylum Pseudomonadota; class Alphaproteobacteria; order ATCC43930; family CGMCC-115725; genus DATARH01. Next base: position 45,983 of record CAVQJJ010000019.1, read on the forward strand.
AGGTGATCGCGGTCTGCGCCGACTACACGCGGCCCTTCGCGCTGCCGAAGATAACCGGGCCGGTGGGGAAGACGGTCGGCTTCTTCCCCGGCTCGACGATCGGCAATTTCGAGCCAGAGGCGGTAGTCGCATTCTTGACGCATGTCGGCAAGCTGCTCGGGCCGGGCGCGGAAATGCTGATCGGCGCCGATGTCAAGAAAGACAAGGCGATCCTCGACGCCGCCTACAACGACGCGCAGGGCCTCAACGCGGCGTTCAACCTCAATCTGCTGCACCGCATCCGCAGTGAACTCGACAGCGATATTGTGCTGGAAGATTTCGCGCATGTCGCGTTCTACAGTCCCGACGAAAGCCGGGTAGAGCTCTACATCAAGAGCCTCAGGGATCAGACCGCGGTCATCGCCGGGAGGCGGTTCTCGTTCGCCGCGGGCGAAATGATCCACACCGAGAATTCCTACAAATACGCCATTCCCCAATTCCACGCGCTTGCCGCCCGCGCCGGGTTCCGCGCGCTCGATACCTGGACCGATGCCGAGGGCAAGTTCGCCGTCTACTACTTGCGGCGGGACTAAGCCGCTGCGCTTTTCGTCTCGTAAAGCGCGTCAAGCGCCTCACCGTAGACCTCGCGCACCGCGTGGCGTCTGATCTTGAGGGTCGGGGTCAGCTGGCCGTTGGCGGTGGTGAACGGCTCACGCGCGATGATGAAGCGCCGCACGCGCTCGACCGCAGGCAGCTTGGCGTTGACCGCGCCGACGACCTCGCCGAGCGCCTTGATGAGCCCCTGATGTTCGGCCAGCGCGGCCAGTTCCGTGCCGTTGCCGGCGATCTGGGCGGCGAACTCCGGGTCCGGCACGAGGATCGCGACGAGATGCGGGCGCTGGTCGCCCCACACCATCGCCTGGGCGATTTCGGGCGCCAGGGTCAGCGCGCCCTCGATCTTCGCGGGCGCGATCATGTCGCCACCCGAATTCTTGATGAAGTCGCGCTTCCTGTCGGTGATGCGCAGGTACCCCTCCGCGTCGAGATGGCCGATATCGCCGGTCTTCAGCCAGCCATCGGCGATCGTGCGCGCGGTCGCCTCGGGATCGTTCCAGTAGCCCTTCATGACGTTGGGGCCGGCGACGAGGATTTCCCCATCCCCGGCGATCTTGATCTCGACACCGTTGAGCGGCGGGCCGACCGAATCGATCCTGTTGCCGCCCGGCCGGTTGCACGAGATCACCGGCGCCGCCTCGGTCTGGCCGTAGCCCTGCAAGAGCTGCACACCGAGCGCCAGGAAGAAAGCGCCGATCTCCGGGTTGAGCGGCGCGCCGCCCGACACCATCGCCTTGAGCCGCCCGCCAAATCGCGCGCGTACCTTGCCGCGCACGAGCTTGTCGAGCAGCGGGTCCAGCGTCCGCTCACCCAAGCCAAGCCGCTCACCGGCGACGCGCTTGCGGCCGGCCGTCACCGCGGCTTCGAAGAGGCGGCGCTTCAACCCCTTTTCGCGCTCGATCCCACGGCGGATGCGCTGATGCATCGTCTCGTAGAGCCGCGGCACCGCGGTCATGATCGTCGGCTTCACCTCCAAGAGATTGGCGGCGAGCGTGTCGGCGCCCTCCGCGAAATAGATTTGCGCGCCGATCGAAATCGGGAACATGAGGCCCGCGGTGTGCTCGTAGGAATGCGACAGCGGCAGGAACGACAGGAACACCTCGTCGCCGAGCCCCAGCATCTCCAGCAGGTGGAACGCGCCGGCGCAGTTGGCGAGAAGGTTGCGGTGGGTCAGCATCACGCCTTTCGGCACGCCGCCGGTGCCGGAGGTGTAGATCAGGCAGGCGATGTCGTCGCGGCCGAGCACGGCGATGCGGTCGGCGATGTCGTCCGGCTGGGTGTCGCCGAGCTCGAGGACGGCCTCCCAGCCGCGCGCGCCTTCCGAAGCGGGCTCGATGATGACGATGGCCTCGACGCTTGGCACCTGCGCCGCCGCGGCGGCCGCGCGGTCGCTGACCGGCGGCTTCGAGGCGATCACGGCGCGCGCGCCGCTATTGCCGAAAACATGCCGGTGATCGTCGACGGTGTTGGTGGTGTAGCTCGGGACGGTGATCGCGCCGGCGCTCATGACCGCCAGGTCTGCAAGTGCCCATTCGGGCCGGTTCTCCGCGGCGAGCGCCACCCGGTCGCCAGGCCGCACGTCGAGTGCGATCAGCCCGCGCGCCAGCCGGTTGACGGTCTGCGCCGCTTCGGCCCAGCTCAGCGCGCGATAGGCTCCGTCATGCTTCGCCCAGAGAAACGGCCGGTCGCCTCGCTCCGCCGCTACCGCGAAGAACATCGCCGGCAGGCTGGGGCAATTCTGATAATCGATCATGTGTGTGGGCGTCTCCCGGCGCGCTTCCGGCGACATGATAGCGGAAAGATGAACCGGAAAATCGCCCGAATTGATGTGAAAGGTCGGTCAGAATGATCGATCGACGTGCCGATACTGTGACGAAGCGGAAGCGGTTATGCCTGTCAAAGCGCAGCCAAGAATGGGCATAACAGCGGCATGAGCGACGACAATACCTTCACTGGCCGGATGCGGCGTTATGTGCAGGTCAGCAGCGCGGTTGGCGGCTTGGCGGCGCGGCTTGCCGGCGAGCGCTATCTCGGCATCGCGGTCGATCGCGATCGCCATGCCGCCGATTTGACGGCGGCGCTCGGCGGCATCAAGGGGCCGCTGATGAAGGTGGCGCAGCTCCTCGCGACGATCCCCGAGGCGCTGCCCGAGGAATATGTTCGCGAGCTGATCCAGCTGCAGTCGAACGCACCGGCGATGGGTTGGCCGTTTGTGCGCCGCCGCATGACCGGTGAACTCGGCGCCGACTGGCAGAGCCGCTTCAAGAGCTTCGAGAGCGAGGCGGCGCGCGCTGCCTCGCTCGGCCAGGTGCACCGCGCCGTCGGGCTCGACGGCACGCGGCTCGCGTGCAAGCTGCAATATCCTGACATGGGGTCGGCGGTGGAGGCCGATCTCCGGCAGCTGCGCCTGGCGATGGGGCTTTACGAACGCTACGACCGCGCCGTTTCGACGGCGGAAATCCACGCCGAGATCGCCGCCCGGCTGCGCGAGGAGCTGGATTACGCGCGCGAGGGCGCGCATATGCGGCTCTACGGCGACATCCTCAAGGACGAGCCCGGGGTCGCGGTGCCGCGACCCTACGCCAAGCTATCGACGAAGCGGCTCATTACGATGACTTGGCTCGACGGCGGACCGATTCTCGATTTCGCCAAGGATGCGCCCCTCGACCAGCGCAACGAGATTGCGCTGCGAATGTTCCGCATCTGGTACGTGCCGTTCTACTACTACGGCGTCATCCACGGCGATCCGCATCTCGGCAACTACACGGTGGCGCCGGGAGGCTCCGCGGGTCGCACTGTGAACCTGCTGGATTTCGGCTGCGTCCGGGTCTTCCCGGCCAGCTTCGTGAAAGGGGTCATCGACCTCTACCACGCGCTGGAGCGCAGCGACGAGGCGCTGGCGGTGGAAGCCTATCAGAGCTGGGGCTTCGGCAACCTCTCGAAGGAGATGATCGCGGCGCTCAATCGCTGGGCACGCTTTGTCTACGGCCCGTTGCTCGACGATCGCACGCGGCCGATCCAGGAGCGTCGCGCTGAACCCGAGGGCCCGCGGCTGGTCGACAGCGTGCACAAGGATATTCGCCGGCTCGGCGGGATCGCACCGCCGCGCGCCTTCGTGTTCATGGACCGCGCGGCAATTGGGCTCGGTTCGGTCTTTTTGCACCTCAAGGCCGAGATCAACTGGCATCGGCTGTTCCATGAGCTGATCGACGATTTCGACGAAGCGGCGTTGGCGCGGCGACAGCGCGCCGCGCTCGATCGCGCCGGTGTTCCCAGCGCCGAATAATGGGCGGGAACTCCGCAAGAGTTCGCTTCGTAGGGAAGAATTGCCAGGCGATTTCCGTTGTGTTGGACTAAGCGATCTCCAGGGGTGGGGGCAAAGCATGCGCCGCTCGCTATTCAGTTTCGTTTCATCGATGTTGTTTGCTTTTTTGGCGATTGCCGTCACACGACCGGCGGCAGCGCAGGACATGTTGCCGATTTTTGGGATGCCTAACCAACCGGCGGCGGTGGTGACGCCGGCGCCGACAGCGCCGCCGCAGGTTTCTCCGTCGGCACAAGCAGTGATTCCACCGGCTTCGACGACCGCGCGGGCGGTGCCCGAAAAGAGGCCTGCGGTCGCGGCGATCGAACAGGCCGCGCCGCACCACCGCCACGTCGTGACGGCGGCCGAAAAGAAGAAGTTCGCGGCGCTGATGAAGAAGCTCGTGCCGGCGCACCGCGAAACCCCGCATCGCGAAACGGTCCATCGCGTCGTGGTGCACGAGACAAGGCCTGACTTTCCGCCGGCGGGGACGGTCGTTCCGCCTCCCGGCTACTACCCGCCGGGGCCCTACTATCAACGTCTGGTTTATGCCGGTCCGTATGGTGGTTGGGGCGGATTTCGCGGATCCTATCCTTATTACAATCACCCATAAAAGCTACGTCAGAGGTGATGTCCGCGACCGGAACAAACCGGCTGCGCGAGGTGTTCTGTTCGCATAGTTCTGGGAGCGGTATCATGTTGGGCGTGAAGTTCTTCCGCATTCCATTCGCCACCATGACGGCAGTCTGTGCCTTGGCGGGAGCCGCCGCGGCGCAAGACATGCCATCGATGTTCTTCCCACCCGAGCAGCAGCCGACGCAGACCGCGGCTGCCGCCCCAGCGGCGGATCAACGGGCGGCGGCGCAACCGGCCGCGGATCAGGCGGCCGCGGCGCAGCCGCCAACGCCACCGACGCCGGGCCCCGCAAGCCCGGCCGCGAACCCGCTCAACAAGGGGCAGATCGAGCAGCTTGTCGCGCCGATCGCGCTTTATCCCGACCCGCTGCTCAGCCAGGTGCTGATGGCGTCCACTTATCCGCTCGAAATCGTCGAGGCGGATCGCTGGGTGCGCGAGCCCGCGCATCAGAGCCTCAAGGGCGACGCGCTGACCAACGCGCTCAAGTCCGAAAACTGGGATCCCAGCGTTATGGCGCTGGTGCCGTTCCCCAAGCTGCTTGCGCTCCTGGCAGAGCGGCTGCAATGGACGCAACAGCTGGGGAACGCCTTCCTCGCACAACAATCCGACGTGATGGCGGCAGTGCAGGCGTTACGGCATGACGCGATGGCGGCCGGGAATCTCAAGGCGACGCCGCAATGCCACTGCGTGATCCAGACCAGCGGCGACAACATCGCGATCCTGCCGTCCGATGCACAGGTGGTTTGCGTGCCGGTCTACAATCCGCGAGCCGTGTATGGGGCATGGCCGGCGCCAGAGTATCCGCCAGACTATTTCCCGATTCCGGTTGGGTTCTCTTTCGAGCCCGGCTACCCGATCGGCTTCTGGCCGATCATCGAGCTTGCCGATTTTGGGCCCCTCTGGGGCTGGTGGTCGCTCGATTGGGGCCACAACGACATCATCGTCGACCGCGGCCGGTTTGCGGCGCTCGACTCGCGTCCGGCCTTTGCCGGCAATGTGTGGGTGCATGACCCGGCGCATCGCGGCGGCGTCGCCTATAGCGACCCGGCGGTGACGGCGCGGTTCGGCGCCGCTCGCGTCGCGGCGGTGACCTCGGCCGGCCGAGCAACGGTGAGAGGTTCGGCGGCGGGATTCTCGGCGCACGCCGGCGCGGCGGCCGCCGCACGGGGCTTTGTCGGCCATGCGGGAGCCGAGCATTTCCGCGCGGCGGGCCACGCGGCCGCGACGAGTCACTTCGCGGCAAGGGCGGGGTTCGCGGCGCGCGGCGGCGAAGCAGCGCATTTCGGCCATGCCGGTTTTGCCGCCGGGCGAATGGGCGGGGCCGCGCACCTGGGCGGCGGCCCCCGCTTCGGCGGTGGCGGCGGTCATGCGATGGCGCATGCCAGTTTCGGCGCCGCGCATATCGGTGGTGGCGCTCCCCGTGGCGGTGGCGCGCCGCATGGCGGTGGCGGAGCTCCGCATGGTGGCGGTGGCGGCGGCGGCCACCATCGTTAGCGTACCTGCGGCGACGGCGCGCGCTGCCGTCGCAGTTGCTTTGCGGCGGCGGCGAGGGCACACTCCGGCGGCTCGAATTCGGCCGCCGGTTGATGCCATGCGATTACTCTTTGCGTTAGTCTTCGTCGTGCCGCTCGTCGCTGGCTGCACGCCCTATCTGCCGATGAAGACCGATTTCGGCACGACCGCGGCGGTGCCCGCCGGGACAATTCCGCCGGAATACGCCGAGTTCAACGCCTATGACCCCAAGGTCAACGCGGAACTCGCCAACCAGATTTGCGCGACGCCGTACCAGCTCACTCAGGTCACCACCAGCAATGCGAGCCCCGGCGAACTGGTCACTGCGACCGGTGCCTGTGCGCCGCACCAGCCGATTCTGGGGAATGGGCGCTAGCTAATCCGCCGCCGAGGCCTGCAGCGCGGTTTCATCGTTGGTGCGCAGCATCCGGTCGAAATAGGCGATCGTGCGCTGCAAGCCGACGCGCAACTGAGTGCGCGGCTTCCAATTGAGAATCGCGCTGGCCTGACTGATGTCCGGCAGGCGCTGCAGTGGGTCATCGATCGGCAGCGGCCGGTAGATGATGCGCGAGCGCGAGCCGGTCAGGTCGATGATCATATCGGCTAGCTCGGCGACCGAGGTCTCCACCGGGTTGCCGAGGTTCATCGGCCCGGTAATGTCGTCGGGCGCGTCCATCATCCGCACGAAGCCCTCGATCAGGTCGTCGGCATAGCAGAAGGCGCGGGTCTGGCTGCCGTCGCCGTAGAGCGAGATCGGCTCGCCCTTCAGCGCCTGGACGATAAAGTTCGAGACGACGCGCCCGTCATTCGGGTGCATGCGCGGGCCGTATGTATTGAAAATGCGCACCACGCGGATGCGGAGGTTGTGCTGACGGTAATAGTCGAAGAACAGCGTCTCGGCGCAGCGCTTGCCTTCGTCGTAGCAGGCGCGCGGGCCGATCGGGTTGACGTTGCCGCGATACAATTCGGGCTGCGGGTGCATGATGGGATCGCCATAGACCTCCGAGGTCGAGGCTTGGAGGATCTTCGCCTTCAGCCGCTTGGCCAAGCCCAGCATGTTGAGCGCGCCGATTACGCTGGTCTTTGTCGTCTGCACCGGATCGTGCTGGTAGTGGATCGGCGAGGCTGGGCAGGCGAGGTTGTAAATTTCGTCGACCTCGACATAGAGCGGATGCGTCACGTCGTGGCGCATCGCCTCGAAGTTCGGGTCGTCGAGCAGGTGCCCGACATTCTCCTTGCGCCCGGTGAAGTAGTTGTCGACGCACAGCACGCTATGCCCGTCGGCAATCAACCGTTCGCACAGATGCGAGCCGAGAAAGCCGGCGCCACCCGTGACGAGAACCCGCTTGGTGGAGGTACGCATGAAGGATCCTCAGGTTGCGCTTGTTGTTCGGGGTTGTTAGGCGATCGCGCGCAAGTGCGGGCTTAGGTCCGCGGGCGGTTCGGCCGCGGCGCGGCCGACGCTGTGATAGATAAAGCCGGCTTCGGTCATCTCTTGCGGCTGATAGATGTTGCGCAGGTCGACGATAATGGGCTCGCGCAAGAGCTGCTTGATGCGGGCGAGGTCGAGGGCACGAAACTCGTTCCACTCGGTGAGCAGCACCAGCGCGTCAGCGTCGATCATTGTGCCATAGGCGTCTTCGCAATAGTCGAGCTCGGGCAGCAGCTTCCGGGATTCAGCCATGCCTTCGGGGTCGAAAGCGCGGATCGTCGCGCCGGCCTCGATGAGCCGCGGCAGGATCGAGAGGCTCGGGCTGTCGCGCATGTCGTCGGTGTTGGGCTTGAAGGTGAGGCCGAGCACCGCGATGGTCTTGCCGGTGACGCTGCCGCTGCATGCCGCGACGATGCGGTCGGCCATGCCGCGCTTGCGCGAGTCGTTGATCTCGAGCACGCGCTCGACCATCGTCAGGGGCTTGCCGGCTTCTTCGGCGGTGCGCACCAGCGCGGCGCAATCCTTCGGGAAGCAGGAGCCGCCAAATCCCGGCCCGGCATGCAGAAACTTGCGTCCGATGCGTCCGTCGAGCCCGATGCCGCGCGCGACGTCCTGTACGTCGGCGCCGACCGACTCGCAGAGATCGGCGACCTGATTGATAAAGGTGATCTTCGCCGCGAGGAAGGCGTTGGCGGCGTATTTGATGAGCTCCGCAGTCTCGATCGTGGTGAACAGCACCGGCGTTTCGAGCAAATAGAGCGGCCGGTAGAGCGCGCGCAGCACGGTGCGCGCATGCTCGCTGTCGGTGCCGATGACGACGCGGTCGGGCCGCATGAAATCCTGGATCGCCGAGCCCTCGCGCAGGAATTCCGGGTTCGAGGCGACGTCGTACGCGCCGGCCGGCAGGCGCAGCGACAAGATGTGCTCGACGTGCCGTCCGGTGCCGACCGGCACGGTCGATTTGGTGACGATAACGGTGCGGTTGGCGGCAAGCTGCGCCAGCGTCTCCGCAATCTCGGCCGCCGCGGCGAAAACATAGGACAGATCGGCATGGCCGTCGCCGCGCCGGGACGGGGTGCCGACAGCGATGAATACGGCATCGGCGCCGTCGAGCGCCGCCCTCAGATCGGTGGTAAAGGCGAGCCGGCCGGCCGCTTTGTTGACCGCGACAAGCTGGTCGAGGCCGGGCTCATAGATCGGCACCTCGCCGCGCTCGAGCCGGGCGATCTTGTCCGCATCCTTGTCGACGCAGGTGACCGATACGCCGAATTCGGAGAAGCAGGCCCCGGAAACGAGCCCGACATACCCGGTGCCGATCATGGCTATACGCATCAGCCAACTCCCATCGCCTCTAACAGCGACCGCAGCCCAAAACGGGCCGACGCCGCGCTTATTCCCCCACCTTTCGTCGCGCCGCGATATTGTGCGGGCAACCAAGGAACATTGCGCTCCCGAACCTCGTTGTCGGGGCGGCATCCAAAACGCTCTGAGCGGCCATTATGTCACAATCGGTGTTGGTTACGGGCGGGGCCGGCTATATCGGCAGCCATGCCTGCAAGGCCCTGGCCCAAGCCGGTTATGTTCCCGTTACCTATGACAATTTGTCGCGCGGGCATCGCCACGCGGTACGCTGGGGGCCGCTGGTCGAGGGCGAGATCGCCGATCACGCGGCGGTCGCGGCCGCCCTCAAAGCGCATCATGTCTCCTCGGTCATGCACTTCGCGGCCTTTGCCTATGTCGGCGAATCCGGCACCGATCCAGCCCTTTATTACCGCAATAACGTCGTCGGCACACTCGCGCTGTTGGACGCGATGCGCGAGGCGGCGGTCGATCGCATCGTCTTTTCCTCGACCTGCGCGACTTACGGGTTGCCCGAGAAGATGCCGATCGCCGAGACGACGCCACAGCGCCCGGTCAACCCCTACGGCGAGACCAAGCTGGCGATCGAGCGCGTGCTGCATTGGTATGGTCAGGCTTACGGGTTGCGCTCGGTGGCGCTGCGCTATTTCAACGCCTCGGGCTGTGACCGCGACGGCGAGATCGGCGAAGAGCACGATCCCGAGACGCATCTGATCCCGCTCGTACTGCGCGCGGCGCTCGGCTCGGCCGGGCCGGTCTCGATCTTCGGCACCGACTATGCGACCCAAGACGGCACCGCGATCCGCGACTATATCCACGTCGAGGATTTGGCGAGCGCGCATGTGCGGGCGATCCGGTACCTCGCCGAGGGCGGCGCCAGCACCGCGGTCAACCTCGCCACGGGGCGCGGATACTCGGTGCGCGAGATCATCGCCGCCGTGGCGCGGGCTGCCGGACGCGATGTGCCGCAGCGCGAAGCGCCGCGCCGGCCGGGCGACCCGCCCGCGCTCGTCGCCGATGCGAGCCTCGCGCGCTCGGTGCTCGGTTGGCAGGCCGAGTGCTCCGATCTCGACAATATCATCCGCACCGCGCTCGCCTGGGAAATGCGCCGGCACAACGACCCGGCGCGCTAGCGGGAATTTCCCGACCTCCGGCCCGTTATGCGATCGCTGACACTGCCCAACCCGGCGGTGCGGCGGGGTACGCCCTGAAAGCGCGATAGGACGGCGGATGAGCCTTGTTGTTGACGAAGCTGTTGTCGAAACGCCGCAGGCGCCGGTCGCGGCCGCGGCACTCCTTCGCGTCGACGGCAAGTTCTTCCGCGCCGACGCGGCGAAGCATTTCGTCAAGGGCGTGACTTACGGGCCGTTCGCGCCCGGCAACCATGGCGCGCAGTTTCCCGAACTGGAGATGGTCGAGCGAGATTTCGCCCTGATGGTGACCGCCGGCATCAATACGGTACGCGTCTTCACCGTGCCGCCGGTCTGGCTGCTCGACGTCGCGCAGCGCCACGGGCTCAAGGTGCTGGTCGGGTTGCCGTGGTCGCAGCATGTCGCCTTCCTCGACAGCGCCGATATGCAGGCCGGCGTCCGCGAGGCCATCGTCAACGGCGTGCGCGCCTGTGCCCGGCACGAAGCGGTGTTCGCCTATCTCGTCGGCAATGAGATTCCGCCCGACATCATCCGCTGGCACGGGCCGCGCCGGGTCGAGAAGTTCGTAGAAAGCCTGGTCGCGGTGGTGCGGCGCGAGCATCCGGGTGCGCTCGTCAGCTACGCGAGCTTTCCCTCCACCGAGTATCTTAACGTCGCCGATTTCTGTGATTTCCTGTGCTTCAACGTCTACCTGCACGATGAGACGGCGTTCCGCCGCTATGTCGCGCGGCTGCAAAATCTTTGTGTGACCAAGCCGTTGGTCCTGACCGAGTTCGGCGCGGATTCGCTGCGGAGCAGCGAGGCCGAACAGCGCGACATCCTGTCCTGGCACATCAAGGCCGCGTTTGCCGGCGGGGTAGCCGGCACTTTCGTTTTCGCCTGGACCGACGAGTGGTTCACTGGCGGGCATCCGATCGAGGACTGGGAATTCGGCCTGGTCGACCGCGAACGGCGGCCGAAACAGGCGTTCGCCGAGGTCGCGGCGCAGTATCTCGGCCCATTGCCGCCGGCTCTGCCGCGCTACCCGCGGGTTTCGGTCGTGGTCTGCGCGTACAACGCCGAGCGGACGATGGACGCCTGCCTCGCGTCGCTCGAAAAGCTGACCTACCCGGATTACGAGGTCATTGTCGTCAATGACGGCTCGACCGACCGGACCCTGGAGATTTCCGAGGGCTACCCCCATTGCCGGATTATCAGCCAGGAGAACAAAGGACTCTCCGTCGCGCGCAATGTCGGCGCCGGGGCAGCGAGCGGCGAGATCGTCGCCTACACCGACAGCGACTGCGTCGCCGACCCGGACTGGCTCAACTACCTGGTCGGTACGATGGAGACGAAAGGCCTAGTCGCATGCGGCGGCCCCAATTTCTCGCCGACCGAAACGAGCCTCGTGCCGGAAGCGGTCGCGGCGTCGCCCGGCGCGCCCTGCCACGTGCTACTCGACGACGAGATCGCCGAGCACATCGCTGGCTGCAATATTGCGTTCCGCCGTGACGTATTGCTCGGCATCGGCGCGTTCGACCCGATCTTCCGCGCCGCTGGCGACGATGTCGACATCTGCTGGCGGCTGCAGGACGCTGGATACCAAATCGGCTTCAGCCCGGCAGCGTTTGTCTGGCATTTCCGGCGCAACACGATAAAGGCTTACATCGGCCAGCAGAAGGGTTACGGGAAAGCTGAGGCGCTGGTCTACGGGAAGCACCCGCAGCGCTTCAACGCCTTCGGCCAGGCGAAATGGAGCGGCCGCATCTACGGCGACCTGTCGTCGGCGATGCTGCTGTTCCGCAAGCCGGTGATCTATTCCGGCACATTCGGGCGTGGGCTGTTTCAGACGCTTTACCAGCCGCCGGCAAATATCTTCCAATATCTGCCGCTGACCTTCGAATGGACGCTGGCGTCGCTGCCCTTGGCACTCATTGGGATTGTCGGCGAGTTGGTGTCGGGCGGGTGGTGGTGGCTCCTCTTGCTGCCACTTGCTCTAACTTTGGCGATGTGCATCAAGGGCGGGCTGAGCGCCAAGCTCGCGCCACGCTTCGAGGGGCCGAAGGCGCGCGCGCTGATCGCGCTGCTGATCTGTCTCGGGCCGTTGTTGCGCGGCTGGACGCGCATCAAGTGGCGGCTGAAAGCGCTGCCGGCGGTGGTGCCGGTCGAGACCGGTCTGGTCGAGCAGCGCGGGCGGCGGCAGGGCCTGGGTTTCGTGCTGTCCTACTGGAATGAAACCGGTACCGAAAAGGAGGCGCTGCTCGGCGCGCTGATGCGTGGCTGCGCCGCGGCAAATTACCCGGTGGCGATGGATGCCGGCTGGGAGAATTGGGACATCGAGATCGCCGGCGGACTGGCCGGCGGGGCGCGGGTCATGGTCGCCGGCGAAAACCATGGCGCGGACAAGCGACTGCTACGCGTACGCTCGGCGCTGCGGCTGTCGCTCTGCGCTAGCGTTGCGATCGGCGGGTTCGCCGCCTTGACCGTGCTGAGCCTTGCGGCCGCCTGGGTGCTGCCGGCGATAATTTTCGCGGTGCTGACCGCGACCACCGCTGGCGTGACGGGGTGGCAGCGTTCACGCTTCGCGCGCCGGCTGCATGCATTGATCGAGGCGGCGGCATGTAAATGCGCGCTCGTTCCGGTTGAACCCGTCGCCCGTGCCGGCGTGTCGCTCGATGCGCCCCGGGCCGTCTAAGGCAATGAACCTTCTGTTCAAAATTCTGCCCTATCTGCGCGCCTATCGCTGGCAGGTAGTCTGGGCTTTGGGCCAGGTCTTCCTGATGGCGGGCTTCGAGCTGTTGAAGCCGTGGCCGCTGCAGATCGTCATCGACTATGTGCTGGGCGGCAAGACTCCGCCTGTCCATAACCCGATCGAAACGCTGCTGGCGCTGCCGAGCAGCGAGTTGCTGTTTTTTGCCTGTATCGGGATCGTGCTGGTCAATGCCGGCAGCGGCGGGCTGACTCAGCTGCACTACTGGACGACGATCCGCGTCGGCCAGAACATGGTCAACGACTTGCGCGGCGCGCTCTACGCGCATTTGCAGCGCCAGTCGCTCGCCTATCACGGCCGCCAGCGGGTCGGCGACCTGATGTACCGCATCACCGCCGACAGCTTCGCGGTGCAGACGATGATCATGAACGGGATCCTGCCGATCCTCTCGGCTGTGATCTTGCTCGCCGGCATGCTCGTCGTGCTGTTTCCGATGGATGCGGTGCTGACGCTGTTGGCGCTGACCGTGGTGCCGATCCTCTTTGTGCTGATCTCGAGCTTTAACAAGAAGATCGTCAGCATCTCGACCGAGGCGCGCGAGCGCGAAAGCCGGGTCTATTCGCTCGTCCAATGGACAATGAGCGCGATCAAGATCGTCCAGGCTTTCACCCGCGAGGAGGACGAGCACCGGCGCTTTCTCGGCGCCAGCCGCGAGAGCCTCAACTGGTCGCTGCGGCTCTATAGCTGGCAGACGCTCTATTCCGGCGTCGTCAACGTGACGATCGCGGCGGGTACCGCGCTTGTCGTCTATGTCGGCGCGCGCGCGGTGATGACCGGAACGCTGTCCCTCGGGCAGCTTCTTGTTTTCATCTCGTATCTCGCGCAGCTCTACACCCCGATCAACCAGATCACCCAGAGCTGGGGGCTGATCGCCGGCGCTCGGGTCGGCGCGCGGCGTGTCTTCGAGGTGCTCGATACCGAGCCAGACCTTCCAAGCGGCACGCGCCTCTTTCCCGCGGAAGGCACGCGCGGCGCGATCGCCTGGCGCGGTGTGAGCTTCCGCTATCTTCCCGAGGCACCGGTGCTGGAAGACATCGATCTGACCGTTGCGCCGGGCATGAAGGTGGCCATCGTCGGCCCGACCGGCGCCGGCAAGTCGACGCTGCTCGGCTTACTGCCGCGATTTTTCGATCCGGTCGCCGGGACGGTCGAGATCGACGGGTTCGACGCGCGTGATTACCAGCTCAAATCGCTGCGCAGCCAGATTGGCATGGTGCTGCAGCCGCCGCTGATCTTCCCACTGTCGGTGCGCGACAATATCGCCTATGGCCGGCCGGGCGCCGACGATGCGGCGATCGTTGACGCCGCGCGCCGCGCCCATATTCACGAGCGTGTCCTGGATCTCGCCGAGGGCTATGAGACGCTCGTCGGCAAATCGGGCGTGGCGTTGTCGGAAGGCGAGAAGCAGCGCGTCACGATCGCCCGCGCGCTGCTGCGCGACGCGCCGATCCTGATCCTCGATGAACCGACCTCGGCGCTCGACGTCGAGACCGAAGCACTGGTCATGGCGGCGATCGAGACGCTGATGCAAGGGCGCACCACCTTCATCATTGCGCATCGCCTGTCGACAATCCGCACGTGCGACCGGGTCGTCGTCTTGCGCGATGGCGGCATTGCCGAGCAGGGGACGCTCAGCGAACTCTTGCGCCGCAACGGCGTCTTCGCCGGCTACTATCGTACGCAGTTCCTGAGCGATGCAGGATCATCCCCGCTGGTTCCGGCCTCTGCGTAAAGAACATCGCGAGTTGCATTTTTGCAACGCACTGTTGCGATGATGTCGCGATTTTTCCAAAAATCGGTGGATAAAGCGGGATAATTTGTGCGGGTCACGCGATCGATATCAATACTGGTACTCCTCTGATCGCGAATTTCAATGTTTCTGCCAAAACAAGACGCTTCTGCAGATTTTTCTTTGCTATCACGGCAACTGACGCATGATTGCAAAGAAATGCACCATTGGCGTTTCTTAGAAAGATATAGTCACTCTACTTGTCGCGGCGAAGTGGATTTGTTGTTGCAATACCTGACTCGGTTGGCTAGGGTCGGTGACGTGAGGGGGCGCTGGCCGGAAGCCGAAACCGGCGGTGGCCGCGATTGCTTGTCGGATTTGGCCCGGTTGGGTCGCAGGAACGCGGGGGACAATGATCGGCAATCTGATGCAAAAGGGAGCCTTGCGGCTTCCCGAGATCGGATCCGTTGCTCAGCCGGTTACATCGGCCTTCCGGCGTCTTTGCAGCCGTACCAACCGCAAACAGGCGCTGCTCACCTCGGTCGCCGGGGTGGCCATCATCGCGGTTGGGATCGCCGCCCTGGGCTATGTGTGGCACGCCCGCAACCTGGCCGATGCGCAGCTCGCGACGAGCCGCATCGAAGCTGCCAACATCGATTTGCAGGACGAGTTGGCGCAGTTGCGCGATAAGGTCGCGGCGTCAGGCCGTGATCTCGCAGCAGCGCAGGGCCGCGTGTCAGCGCTGACCGAGGAGATGCGCCAGCACACTCAGGCGCCGGCCGCGGCGCCCGAGACCGCTGCGACCGCTGGAGCCAAGGGTGACAAGGCCGGGCAACTGTCTCAGCAGTTGCACATGGCCGAGGCTGAACGGGCGACGCTGGCGGCACGACTGAGCAAGGCGGAAACCGATCTCGCCCAGCAGCAGGCGAAGCAAACCGAGCTGCTCAATCAGATCGATCAATGGCAAAAGAAGCTCCAAGATATATCGTCGGACCGCGACCGCTTGAAGGCGCGAGTCGGCGAGCTGGAAAAGCAATCGGCCCTGAGGCACGCTCAGCAAGTCGCTGCCGCGGCGGCTTCGGCTGCTCCTACCGCAACGTCGAAGGCAGTTGCCGCAACAACCTCAATGGCGCCCCCGGTTCCGACGCCGCAATCCCAGCCCGCTGCCGAGCCGCAGCGGGTCGCGGGCGTGCTTAACGCGCCGCAGCCGGCCGTGGCGCCTGCCGTCGTCTCGGCGCCGGCGGCCGTGGCTAGCGCGGCGGGCGCGGTGGTGACCGCTCCGGTCGTGGTGGCGCATGGCGCGGTCGATCAGTTCGCGCGGGTGTTGGCGTCGGCGGGTGTCGATGTCCGGCATCTTTTCGCCGAGTTCGGCGTCAATCGCGATGAAGGCGGTCCGTTCATCCCGGCGTCGGCGGGCGCGACCGCTAATACGCTTTCGCCCGAGAAGCTTGCGGCGCTGCGGGCGATGATGAAGACACTGCCGGTGAGCGCGCCGCTCCCGGAATATCGCATCACCAGCCCGTTCGGCGTGCGTGCCGATCCCGAGAATGACCGCCCCGGCTTCCACACCGGCGTGGACTTGGCGGCGCCTTACGATTCACCGGTCTATGCGACCGCGCCGGGCACCGTGACGTTTGCCGGCTACCGCGACGATTATGGCAAGATCGTCGAGATCGACCATGGCAACGGCATCGCCACGCGCTACGCGCATCTGCATGCCTTCGCCGTCTCGGTCGGCGAGCATGTGGCAGCACACCAACAGATCGGCTATCTCGGCTCGACCGGCCGCGCCACTGGCCCGCACGTGCACTATGAGGTCGTCGTCAACGGCGAGCCGCAGGACCCCGAAAAGTTCATAGGGCTCAATCGCTACGTACAGCCGATGACGACGCCGGTGTCGGCGCGGAACTAAAAGCTTATCTGGCCAAATCGGCCGCGAGCGAAAACGCGGCGGTGTTGCTCATATTCTGGCCGCGATAAATTTGCACGCTTTCGAGCACGCGCTGAACGTAAAGCCGCGTTTCAGTAAACGGGATCGCCTCGATCCAATCGACCATGTCGATCTGCTTGCCGCGCGGATCGCCATACTCCTGCAGCCATTCGCGAATGCGGCCCGGCCCGGCATTGTAGGCGGCGATCGCTAGCGGATAGGAGCCGCCGAAATCGTCGAGCATCTTTTCAACATAGGCGCGGCCGAGGGTCAGGTTGTAGAGCCCGTCGCTGGTCAGGCGATCGACCGAATAGGGTAGCTGCAGTTGCTTGGAGATCAGCGCCGCGGTTCCGGGCATCAGCTGCATCAGACCGCGCGCGCCGACGCCGCTCATCGCATCCTGGTCAAAGGCGCTTTCGGTGCGCGTGATCGCGAGCAGCAGCGCCGGCTCGACATTGCCGCCGGGCGGCAGCGCGGTGACCGGATAACCGTGGATCATCAGCGGCATCCCGGCGTCGATCGAGCGCTTGGCGACGGCGATGGCGACATCGACCCGGCCGAGCCGCTCGGCATAGGCCGCGACCATGGCGAACTCGACCGGTTGCTTCGACTGATCGGCGACCTGCATCAGAAAGATTTTTAGATGGTCGCGGTCGCCCGCGCCGGCGAAAAGGCTGGCGGCCTGGACCAAGGGCTTGGCTTGGAAATCGGCGAGCTGTTCAGCGGTCGCACGGGGTTCGGGCAGCGGATGCGGCGGCGCGTCATTGCCGAGCTGGTGAGCGGCGAGCTGGCCATAGAACGTCGCCATGTTCTCGGCGCCGGCGGCGTACCATTTGGCGGCGAGGTCGGGCTTGCCCTCGGCGGCCGCAGCCCGCCCGCTCCAATAGGCAGCACGCGACTTGCCCCAAGGCGTCGTCGAGCGCGCCAGCACGCGCGAAAAATGCTCGAAGGCGAGCTTCGGGTCCTTCGTGAAGCGCAGCGCGATGTACCCAGAGAGGAACTCGGCGTCGGAATAGGCCGCGCTGTCGCTCAACGTGTTCTGCTGGATGACCTTATAGGCGAGATCGGCGTTGCCGACCGAGAGCAGCCGGCGAGCGACGATTTCGCGCTCGCCGGCCCAGTTCGCCGGCCGCACGGGATTGTCGGGATGCGCCATCAGGAGCTGCGCCGCCGCGTCGTACTGATCGTTGTGGCGATCCCAATGGACGATGTCGAAGACGAGGCCGGCGTCTGTGCGCAGCGCCTCCGGCACCTGCGCGACGAGATTGCCCGCATTGGGCGCCCGCGCATAGAGCGCCAGACGGGCGATCGCCTCGGCGCGATAATCCGGCGGGACCAGCGGCAGCATACGGCGCGCCGCGTCCTCCTGGTGGTCCCAGAGCAGCCGGTCGAGCCGCTTGACGTCGTCTTCGGGTCGGATATTGGCGCCGTAGCGCGCGAGGAAGTCGTGCTCGTCGCCAATGTTGAGAGCGCCGTCGATCCACGCCTGGCGCAGCGCCGCGAGCCCGCCTTCGGTGTCGCCACGCGCGATCTGGATCGAGGCGAGGCGCGCCTTGCCGAGCGGGCTCACCGGCGGAAAGCGCTTCAGCCACGCTGCGGCGACGTCATCGCTCTCTGAGGCGAGCGCCTGTTCCGCCTGCCGCCGCAAAATCTTCTGGCTCGGCCAATCGGGGTTCTGCTCGACGAATTGCGAGATGTCGGAAAATCGGCCGGTGATGTTGGAGCGGGTGAAATCCAGCCAGCGAACGATCTTCGACGGCAGCGGGTTGGTCGCGCGCCCGGCCGCCGCGTAAGCCTGCGGCCAATCGCCGGCGCGCGCCGCGGCGATCGCCGCCAACCCGGCCGTGCGATCCGCCTCCGACAAATCCTCGGCATGCGCGGGACGCAAAAACGCCAGCAGAGCGACAACGATCAGCAGCAGACGAAAAACCGGTGCCAATGCCGGCCGCTCCTGTTTTCGGCAAGATGAGGGTGACACTCTTTACGGATTTTTGTGGCGGTCGCAAGGCAAGAGGGGATTTCTCGACAGTCTCACGGCGTTGTTGCTGCACGGTCTTGTTGCTGCATAGGCCGGCGAGGATTATCGTCGCGCGATTCGCCGCTTCGGGACTGGGAGGACGCCATGTTCAAAGGTTCGTACGTCGCGCTCATTACCCCGTTCCGCAATGGCAAGGTGGACGAGACCGCGTTCCAGGAACATGTCGCCTGGCAGCTCGGCCAGGGAACGCACGGCCTCGTGCCGATCGGCACGACCGGCGAGTGCCCGGCGCTTGAGGACCAAGAGCAGGAGCGGCTGATCGCGCTGACCGTCGAGGTGGCGAAGGGCAGGGCGCCGGTCATTCCCGGCACCGGCTTCAACTCCACCACGCACACGATCCACGCGACCCAGGTTGCCAAAAAAGCCGGCGCCGACGCCGCACTGGTTGTCTGCCCCTATTACAACAAGCCGACCCAGGAGGGGCTCTACCAGCACTTCAAGGCGGTGCACGATGCGGTCGACCTGCCGATCGTCATCTACAATATCCCCGGCCGCAGCTCGGTTGACATGTCGAACGCGACGATGGCGCGGCTTGCCAAGCTGCCGAACATCGTCGGCGTCAAGGACGCCACCAACGATTTGACCCGGCCGCTCAAGCTGCGGATTGAGATCGGCGACGAGTTCTCGCAACTCTCGGGCGAGGACGGGACCGCTGTCGCCTATCTCGCGCAGGGTGGCGATGGCTGCATTTCGGTCACCGCCAACGTCGCGCCGGCACTGTGCTCGGAGATGCACGAGGCGTGGCAAAAGGGCGATATCAAGACGGTGCGTAAGATTAACGAGCGCCTCATACCGTTGCATGACGCGCTCTTCGTCGAGACCAGCCCGGCGCCGGTGAAATACGCCGCCTCGCTGCTCGGCCGGTGCACGCCGGAAGTGCGCCTGCCGCTGGTGGAGACCATGCCTGCAACGCAAGAGAGGGTGCGCGACGCGATGCGGGGCGCGGGTATCCTCAACTAAACTTATGCGTGCTGGGGATCGGTACGCCGCGCAAAATCGGCGCGCGCGCCACGACTATCTGATCGAGGACACGCTCGAAGCGGGGCTCGTCCTCCAGGGCAGCGAGGTCAAGGTGCTGCGCACCGGCCAGGCGAGCATCGCGGAGGCCTATGCCGATGCGCAGGCGGGCGAGCTGTTTCTCGTCAACGCGAACATCCCCGAATACAAGGCGGCGAACCGTTTCGGCCACGAGCCGCGCCGGCCGCGCAAGCTACTCCTGCACCGCAAGGAGATGAACAGGCTCCTCGGCGCGATCCGTCGCGAAGGCGTCACGATCGTGCCGCTGTCGATCTATTTCAACGAGCGCGGCCGCGCCAAGGTCGAGCTCGGCCTCGCCAAAGGCAAGCGAATGGCCGACAAACGCCAAGCCGACAAGGATCGTAGCTGGCAGCGCGACAAGGCCCGCATCATGCGGGCACGCGGCTGAGCCGCCCGGTAATTGCCGCGAATACCGCCTCGAACATGCTTGGCGTCAGGGTTCCGGTGTTGGTGTTGAGCCGCGAGCAGTGGTAGCTGTCGGCGAGCAGCACGCCATCCGGCAGCTCGTGCAGCGCACCATGCGTGAAGGGGTAGGCGGCGCGCCGCAGCCCTTTCGCCGCGAGTACCGCGTGATGCGCGATCGCACCGAGCGCGAGGATCGCGCGCAATTTCGGCAGTGCGGCGAACTCGGCGGCGAGGAATGGCCGGCACGCGGCAATCTCGGCGGTTTCCGGCTTGTTTTGCGGCGGCACGCAGCGGACCGCATTGGTGATGCGCGCGCGGTCGAGCACAAGCCCGTCGCCGACATGGCCGGCATATTCGCCGTGGGACAGCCCAAACATGCGCAAGGTCGCGTAGAGCAAATCCCCGGCATAATCGCCGGTGAACGGACGTCCGGTGCGGTTGGCGCCGCGCAGCCCCGGTGCGAGGCCGACGATCAGCAACTCCGCCGTCTGGGCGCCGAATGGCGGCACCGGCGCGTTGAACCAGTCAGGGTGCGCCGCGCGCTGGGTCGCGCGAAAGCCAGCAAGCCTTGGACAGAGTGGACAATCGCGCGACGGCGGCGCAAAGCCCGGTGCGGTCACTCCTCGCTATCCACGGTTTCGGGACGCATGCGCGCCATGTCGTCGCGCGGAGCGTGGGCGCGGGCGATGCTCGGCGCCAAGTCCTGCAGCTCGACAAAACTGTCGGCCTGGCGGCGCAGATCGTCGGAGGCCATGGGCGGCGACGAGCGGATTGTCGAGACCACCGAGACGCGCACCCCACGTCGCTGCACAGCCTCGACCAGCCGACGGAAATCGCCATCTCCCGAAAACAAAATCGCGTGGTCGATGTGTTGGGCCATTTCGAGCATATCGATCGCCAGCTCGATATCCATGTTGCCCTTGATCCGACGGCGTCCCATCGTGTCAGTGAATTCTTTAGTCGGCTTGGTGACCATCGTGTAGCCGTTGTAGTCGAGCCAGTCGACCAGCGGGCGGATCGGCGAATACTCCTGATCTTCCATCAACGCCGTATAGTAAAAGGCGCGAATAAGCCGCCCCTTTGACCTGAAGAGGTCAAGGAGCCGTTTATAATCTATGTCAAATCCAAGGCCTCGAGCGGCAGAATAAAGATTGGCACCGTCTATAAATATGGCGATGCGTTCTTGTGGGTAGAAAATCATCTGGTGCTCCAGAAATTTTGGTAAAGTCATTGAAGTGTCATCCGCTGCCTTGACGGCGTCAAGGCAGCTTTCTGCCGGCGAGTTCATGTGATCCTGATCGGCATCGGCAGCAACCTCACCGCGCCGCCGGCCAAGACGCCGCTCGAGACGGCGCAACTGGGGTTGGCCGCGCTTGCGGCGCCGCATATCGAGCCGGTCGCTTGCTCGTCGTGGTACGAATCTGCGCCGGTTCCGGCATCGGATCAGGCGTGGTTCGTCAACGCGGTGGCATTGATCTCGACAGACCGGGAGCCCGAGGCGCTGCTCGCCCGGATGCTCGAAGTCGAGGCCCGCTTTGGCCGCGTTCGCGGCGAGCGCAACGCCGCGCGAACACTCGACCTCGACCTGCTCGATTATGACGGTCTTATCATCGACACGCCGAAGCTGATTCTGCCGCATCCGCGTTTGCACGAGCGGCGCTTCGTGCTCGACCCGCTGGGCGAAATCGCGCCACACTGGCGCCACCCGCGACTGGGCCTCGTCGCAGCGGAACTTCTGGCCCGCTTGGCCGCCGGCCAGCCCGTGCGCCGCATCGACGGCTGAGGGCTTTCCGGCGTGACGCAACCCGCGGTGCAACTTGCCATGCATGGCGGGCAATTGTGATTGATCGACAGGATCGATATAACCGGCGCCGCGTCGGGCGATCCCGGCAACCTCTGCGTCCTCTGTTCCGGTGAAGCGATGACCGGTTACCAAGCGGCCCGCGCCAACATGATCGAGCGCCAGCTGCAACCCAACAAAGTCACCGACGAGCGCGTGATCGATGCCTTTGCCAGCGTCCGACGCGAGGTCTTCGTTCCCGAGCGTCTGCGCGCCATTGCCTACAGCGATGACGATCTGCCGCTCGGCGATGGCCGCTATCTGATGGCGCCGATGGTTGCGGCGCGGCTGCTTCAGGCGGCGGAGATTCGCCGCAACGACAATGCGCTCGTGGTCGGCGCCGGGGTTTGCTACGAGGCGGCGCTGTTGGCGACGCTGTGTCGCGGTGTGGTCGCGCTCGAAAGCGACCCGACGCTGGCGCGCCAGGGAAGGGCGGCGCTGGTCGAGCATCGCATGCCCAACGTCAATGTCATCGAGGATGCGCAGGGGCAGGGCAGCCGAGTTCGCCCGGCCTACGACGTCATCTTCTTCGGCGGCGCGGTGCCCGAGATTGCACCCGAGATTTCCACCCAGCTGGCGGAAGGGGGGCGGATCGTGGCGGTGGTTAAGCCCGATCCCGGTCCCGGGCGCGCGACTATCGTAACGCGCACTGGCGGAACCCTTGCTGCGCGCGTTATGTTTGACGCGGCGGTGCCACTGCTTCCGGGCTTCGTCACGAAGCCGGCTTTCGTGTTTTGAGGATTGGATGTTTGAGCCGACCCCGCAGGTGAGCCCGATGTCGGCTAGATCGGTGCGCCCATGTGCCGCGCGAGTGGCGGTTTTGATCGTCGCCTTGGTCTCGCTCGCGCTGGCGGGCCCGAGTCCGGCCGCCGCGCAGACCCTGACCGAGGCGCTGTCCTACGCCTACAACACCAATCCGCAGCTTCTCGCGCAGCGCGCGCTGCTACGCGAGACCGATGAAGGCGTGCCGCAGGCGCTGTCGAACTGGCGCCCCACGGTAACCTTTACGGGCCAAGCGGGATATGACCGCTCCGGCATTGCCGAACCGGGCGTCTCAGCCTGTGCCAACGGAGCGCCGGGACAGACCTGCTTTTCGTCATTTTTGACGAAGGAGTTGAACCTCCAATTGACGCAGCCGGTCTATCGCGGCGGCCGCACCGAGGCGCAGACGCGGCAGGCGGTCAACCTGGTGCAATCGGCGCGCGCCCAGACGCTGGGGGTCGAGACCACAGTCTTTCAGGCCGTGGCTCAAGCGTTCTTCGACACTTACCGCGACCAAACTCTCGTCGAGGTTAACCGCAACAACGAGGCGGTGCTGAAAAAGCAGCTCGATGCGACGCAAGATCGCTTCCGCGTCGGCGAAGTCACCCGCACCGACGTGGCGCAGGCGCAGTCATCGCTAGCCCAAGCGACCGCCAATCGCATCGCTTCGGAAGGCCAACTCGAGGTCAGCCGGGCGGAATACACGCGGGCGGTTGGCCATCCACCGGGCCGGCTGACCCTGACCAATGAGCGGCCCGTGTTGCCGACGACGCGCGACGCGACGCTGTCGCTCGCCGCGACCGACAACCCTAACGTGATCGCAGCGATGTTTGCCGAGGCGGCGGCCCGCGACAATATCGATGTCGTGCGTGGGCAGCTCTTGCCGCAAATCTCGATTGTCGGCGATCTGAACCGCAGCTACGCGCCATCGGTCACTTTGAAGAGTGCGCGCGAAGACACCGCTTCGGTGGTCGCGCAAATGACGATGCCGCTTTACGAAGGCGGCGCCATCTATTCGCAGACGCGCCAAGCCGAGCAAACCGTCGGGCAGCGTCGCAGCCAGGTTGACGATGCTCGCCGAGCTGCGGTGCAGACCGCGACGCAAGCCTGGGAGACGCTGCAGTCGGCGCGGGCGGCAATCGCCTCCTTCGGCGCGGCGGTCAAGGCGGCGCAGATCGCCCTCGAAGGCACGCAGCAGGAAGCGCTGGTCGGCTCGCGCACCGTGCTCGACGTGCTGATTTCCGAGCAGCAGCTGTTCACCACCGAGTCGCAGCTGGTCGGCGCGCAGCATGACGCCGCCGTCGCCGAATACAATGTGGCGGCGGCAACCGGCCGGCTGGTCGCCCCGGATCTCAACCTGCCCGTTCAGCTTTACGACATGGACAAGCACTACCGCGAAGTGAAGGACAAACTGTTCGGCTTTGGCGGCGGCCTTAAAGAATAGCGCTGTTGCGCCTGGCGATCCGGTTCCACATGTTAAGGGCGGTTCCCGCAATGCGGGCGTTAGGTGATCGCCATGTCCGATAAACAAATTTCGCCAGAACCGTCGATGGACGAGATCCTGGCTTCGATCCGCCGCATCCTCGCCGAGGATGGTGCCGCTCTGGTCCCGCGCCCGCCGGCGCGATTGCAAGCAGGCGGCGATGTCCTCGACCTCACCGAGGCGCTGAATGACGATGGCTCGGTGCGGCACATCGCGCTGGCTGCGCTGGTGAGCCCGGAGATCGAAGCGCCGGTTCTGTCCGACGGGCGTATCGAGCCCGCCGCTCCACGACCCGACGCGGCGGAGGCGTCGCCGGAGCCGCGGCTTGTCTCGGACGCGGCCTCGGAAGCGGTGGCGGCGTCGTTCGCGCGGCTCGCCGAGGTCGGCGGCGCCGGCGGGGTTGACCGCTCGCTCGACGATCTGGTGCGCGAGACGCTGCGTCCGATGCTGCAAGCCTGGCTCGACGAGAACCTGCCGGGGCTGGTCGAACGGCTGGTCCGGGCGGAAATCAGCCGGGTGGTCGGGGCGATCCGGCCAGCGGCGCCATAGGCCCGGCATGACGCTCGACAAAACCTATCGGCCGGACGAGGTCGAGCCGCGGCAATACACGGCGTGGGAGGCCTCGGGCGGGTTCGCCTGCGATCCCGCCAGCGCCAAGCGGCCGTACACGATCATGATGCCGCCGCCGAATGTGACTGGCAGCCTGCATATGGGGCACGCGCTGACCTTCACCTTGCAAGATATCCTCATCCGCTTCGAGCGGATGCGGGGTCGCGACGCGCTGTGGCAGCCCGGCACCGACCATGCCGGCATCGCCACGGAAATTGTCGTCACCAGCCAGCTTGCCGAGCGGCAGGTCAATAAGCACGACCTCGGCCGCGAGAAATTCATCGAACGCGTCTGGAAGTGGAAGGCGGAGTCGGGCGGGACGATCGTCAACCAGTTGCGCCGGCTTGGCTGCTCGCCCGATTGGCCGCGCGAGCGCTTCACAATGGATCCCGGCCTCGCCGCGGCGGTGCGCAAGGTCTTCGTCCAGCTCTATCGCGAGGGCCTCATCTATCGGGACAAGCGGCTCGTCAACTGGGACCCGGAGATGCACACGACCATCTCCGACCTGGAGGTCGACAGCCGCGAGACCAGGGGCCAGCTCTGGCATATCCGCTACCCCATCGAAGGCGAGGACGGCCGGTACGTGGTGGTCGCGACGACGCGACCGGAGACCATGCTCGGCGATACGGGCGTCGCGGTACACCCCGAGGATGAGCGCTTTGCCGATCTCGTCGGCAAAAAGGTACGGCTGCCGCTGGTCGGCCGGCTTATCCCGATCGTCGCCGACGAATATGCCGATCCGGAAATGGGCTCGGGCGCGGTCAAGATCACCCCGGCGCACGATTTCAACGATTTCGAGGTCGGTCGCCGGCACGGCCTCGAAATGATCAACATTTTCGACGAGGACGCCCGGCTCAACGACAACGCGCCCGAGGCGTATCGCGGCCTTTTGCGCTTCGAGGCACGCAAGAAGGTGCTCGCCGACCTCGAAGCCGCCGGACTCATCGAGAAGGTCGTCGACCACACGCTGATGGTCCCGCACCACGACCGCTCGGGCGTCGTCATCGAGCCGTGGCTGACCGACCAGTGGTACTGCAACGCGGGTGTACTGGCGAAGCCGGCGATCGAGGCGGTCGAGACCGGCCAGACCGTGTTTGTCCCGCGGCAGTGGGAGAACACGTTCTTCGAATGGATGCGCAACATCCAGCCGTGGTGCATTTCGCGCCAATTGTGGTGGGGGCATCAGATCCCGGCCTGGTACGCGCCGGACGGAACGGTCTTCGTCGCCGAGGGCGAGGAGGGGGCGCGCGCCGAAGCCGAAGCCAAATTCGGCGCAGGCGTGGCGCTGCGGCGCGACGACGACGTGCTTGACACCTGGTTCTCGTCGGCGCTGTGGCCGTTCTCGACGTTGGGCTGGCCCGAGCCGACGCCGGAAGTCGCGCGATACTATCCGGGTGACGTGCTGGTCACCGGGTTCGACATCATCTTCTTCTGGGTCGCCCGGATGATGATGATGGGGCTGCATTTCAAGAGCGAGACGCCATTCCGCACCGTCTACATCCACGCGCTGGTGCGCGACGAGCGCGGCCAGAAAATGTCGAAATCGCGCGGCAACATCATCGACCCGCTCGACCTGATCGGCCGCTATGGCTGCGACGCGCTACGCTTCACCTTGTCGGCGCTGGCCGCGCCGGGCCGCGACATCAAGCTCGCCGAGAGCCGGGTCGAGGGCTACCGCAACTTCGTCACCAAGCTGTGGAACGCGGCGCGCTATGCCGAGATGAACGGCGCGGCGTTCGATCCCGGCTTCGACCCGCGCACCTGTCGGGAGACCGTCAATCGCTGGATCGCCAGCGCGACGCGCGACTGCGCGCTGGGGGTGACGCAGGCGCTCGAAGCTTACCGGTTCGATGACGCTGCGAACCGGCTCTACGCCTTTGTCTGGGGCACTTTCTGCGACTGGTATCTCGAATTCTCGAAGCCGATCCTGCAAGGCGATGACGCCACGGCGCAGACCGAGACAAAAGCGACGATCGGCTGGGTGCTGGCGCAGATCGTCCATCTGCTGCACCCGATCATGCCGTATGCGAGCGAGGAGGTCTGGGCGCAGCTCGGGGGCGCGGGCGCCGGGCTGTTGCTGACCGCGAACTGGCCGGACTTGCCGGCCGATCTGCACGACCCCGAGAGCGCCGCTGAGATGGACTGGGTCGTCGCGGCGATTTCGGCGATCCGCGGTGTGCGGTCTGAGATGAACGTGCCGGCGGGCGCGCGCGTGCACTTGGAAATCAAGAATGACATTGACCCAGACCCGCGGCACTGGCTTGGCTCCAATCTTCATCATCTCGAACGGTTAGCTCGACTGGACGGCGGGGGCTGGCACGAGGTTCCAGAAGCACTGGTCGGCGACGTCTCAGTTGTCGTTGAGGGAGCGACCCTGATTTTGAAGCTCAGCGAGGTGATCGATCTCGGCCAGGAGAAGGCGCGGCTCGGCAAGGAAATCGCCAAGTTCGACGCGGAACTCGCCAAATTCGCCGCCAAGCTCGGCAATCCCGGCTTTCTCGCCAAGGCAAAGCCCGAGATCGTCGAGGAGCAGCGCGAGCGCGAGGCCGATACGCGCCGCGACCGCGACCGCCTCAAAGCCGCGTACGATCGGCTGGGCCCCGCGGCGTGACGCTGCGCTCCGTCGACCTCGTCTCCGCGGGGCTTGTCCCAACCGAGCGGCTCGGTGAGGTGCGGCGGGTTGTCGAGCAATTTCAGGTGGCGTTGACCGACGACGTTACGGCGCTGATCGATCCGGCCGATCCCCATGATCCGATCGCCGCGCAGTTCGTGCCGAGCGCGGCCGAACTTCAGACGACCAAGGAAGAACAGGCCGATCCGATCGGCGACGAGCGGTGGTCGCGGCTGCCCGGCATCGTCCATCGCTATCCCGACCGGGTGCTGTTGAAGCCGAGCCTGGTCTGTCCGGTCTATTGCCGCTTCTGTTTCCGCCGCGAGCAGATCGGCGCGCGCGGCAAAGTGCTGGGCCGCGCCGCGCTGGAAAAGGCCTACGCCTATATCCGCGAGCGTCCGGAAATCTGGGAGGTCATCGTCACCGGCGGCGATCCCTTCCTCCTGACGCCGCGCCGCGTCACGTCGATCGTCGGGACGCTCGCCGCGATCGAGCATGTCCAGGTCATCCGCTTCCACACCCGCGTGCCGATCGTCGACCCGAAGCGGGTGACGGCCGCACTGGTCGACGCGCTGGCCGTAGAGAAGGCGATTTACGTTGTCGTCCACGCCAACCATCCGCGCGAATTGACCGACGCCGCCAAAGCTGCGGTGAAGCGCCTGGTCCGCGCCGGCATCCCGGTGTTGTCGCAGAGCGTCCTGCTGCGCGGAGTGAATGACGATGCGGCGGTGCTCGAGCAACTGTTCCGCGCGCTCGTCGCGATGCGCGTCAAGCCGTACTACCTGCATCACCCCGATCTGGCGCGCGGCACGAGCCATTTCCGCGGCAACATCGCGGACGGGCAGGCGCTGACGCGCGAGCTCCGCCGCCGCGCGTCGGGGCTGTGTCAGCCGACCTACGTGCTCGACATCCCGGGCGGCCACGGCAAAGTGCCGATCGGCCCGTGCTGGCTGCATCGCGACGGCGAGGGCTGGCGGGTCGAGGACGGCGCCAGCGTTACTCACAGCTATCCTCCGAGCATCGAGGGAGACGACAGGCCAGCAAGCGTAGAGCCGCAGGTTGAAGATTTGCCGACCTGCCTGTCCTAATTATTAACGATCAATTTGATGGATTTTTGAGCCGTTCGCGGCGAATGTCCGGGCATGCCGAGCATCGTCAACAAACTCGACCGTACGGATTTGCGCCGTCAGCGCCGTTATATGACGCCGACCTTTGAGGTCATTGTCGAGTGCGAGCTGTTTCGTTCGCTCGACGTCGGGATGGGCGGCGTCCATCTCGACGGCCTCTGCGGGGACATGCCCGCCGGTACGCCGGTCGAGGGTTGGCTCGCGCTGCCGGGCGCCGCGCGCGCCTTTGCCTTTTCAGGCGAAATCCTGCGCACCGACACCATCACTGGCTACACGGTGGTGCGGTTCGACGACATCGAGCCCGACACCGCGGAGTTTCTCGACCAGGCGGTCGCCCTGCGTCTGCATTAGCAGGAAGGCGGGCTAACCCGCCAACTCGCACCAGATCGGCGTGTGGTCGGAAGCGCGCTCCCTGCCGCGCGGCGACTTGTCGATGTCGCAGCCGACAACCCTGTCGGCGGCATGCGGCGACAGCAGCATGTGGTCGATACGCAGCCCCTCGTCGCGCTGCCAGCGCCCGGCCTGATAATCCCAGTACGTATATTTGTGCGGCTCGCGGTGGAACACGCGGTAGGCGTCGACGAGACCCTGGTGGAGCAATGAGCGGAACCGCGAGCGCGCCTCGATGCGGCAGAGTGCATCGTCGCGGAACCCGACCGGGTCGTACACGTCGTCATCGGTCGGACAGATGTTGTAGTCGCCGGCGAGCACGAACTGCGCTTCGCGGCGCAGCAGCCCGGCGGCGTGGGCATTGAGCCGGTCCATCCAGCCGAGCTTGTAGGTGAATTTGTCGGTGCCCGACGGGTTGCCGTTGGGCAGATAGATCGAGGCGACGCGCACCTCGACGCCCGGCGGCCCGAACGTCGCTTCGAGATAGCGCGCGTGGTCGTCGCCGTCGTCGCCCGGCAGGCCGAAGACGATCTCGCGCGCCGGCTCCTTTGATAGGATCGCGACGCCGTTATAGGCGCGCTGCCCCAGAGCCTCGACCTTGTAGCCGAGCGTCGCGACCTCGAGCCGCGGGAAATCGTCGGCGAGGCACTTGATCTCCTGCAGGCACAGCACGTCCGGCTGCGCGTTCTTGAGGAAATCGAGCAAATGCGGCAGCCGGACCTTGACCGAGTTGACGTTCCAGCTGGCGATTTTCATGGCGCGTCTCCACGGTCACGTCCGGCTCCGATGGCCCGTCTTAAAAACGCTCGGTCAAGCGTCCCAACGGCAAATTTCACCGTTTTGGCAGCACATTCTCGCTTCGGCGAAAATTTTCTAGCGATGCCTCTTGAACCAATCCGGATCAAAACCACATCGTTGCGTATATGGATATATTGTGATCAGAGAAGGCGCAAACTTCCAGTTATACCGGCGCGTTTTCCGTTACGCGATCGAGAATGAGTTGCCGCAGCCGCAGGATGAGGCGGCGTTGGGGTTGTTGATGCGGAACGCGGCGCCCATCAGATCCTCGACGAAATCGACCTCGGCGCCGTTGAGGAGATCGAGCGAGACCTCGTCGACCACGACGCTGACCCCATCGCGTTCGAACACCCGATCGTCGGGATTGGTCTGGTCGTCGAAGCTCAAGCCGTACTGAAACCCGGAGCAGCCGCCGCCCGAGACGGCGATGCGCAGATTGGCGTCGCCGACCTGTTCCTGCTCGCGCAGAAAGGCGATGCGCCTGGCCGCGCTCGCGGTCAGGGTGAGGAGGCGTTCGCCGGCTTCCGTTGTCATGTCGCTCATATGGTCTCGCTCTATCGCCGGTCTATCAAGTGCGGCGGGGCACCCGCCCCGCCTTCGGCCGGAACCGCATTCCGCGCGAGCGGAATCTGTCACGGCAGTGTATTTAGTTACCCATGGCCGATCATACCACCTTAGAGACGCGAAAGGCAGAAGCGACACCGGGAGATGTCGGCTCCGCCGAGCGGCTGGAGTTGCTCCGGGCGCTGGAAAAGAAGGTGCTGTGGCTCTCCACCTGGATGATCCACAACGCCAACCACATCCGGCCGAGCCGCGACGGGCTCAAGGTCGGCGGCCACCAGGCGTCGAGTTCGTCGGTGGCGACCTTGATGACGGCGCTCTACCTCGACGTGATGCGGCCGCAAGACCGGGTCGCGGTCAAACCGCACGCGGCGCCGATCTTCCACGCGATCCAGTACCTGTTGGGGCACCAGACGCGCGACAAGCTCGAGCGCTTCCGCGCGCTGGGCGGCGCCCAGGCCTATCCGTCGCGCAGCAAGGACGGCGACCGTATCGTCGATTTTTCGACCGGGTCGGTCGGGCTCGGCGTCGGGGTGACGCTGTTCGCCTCACTGGTGCAGGACTACGTGCGGCTGCACGGCATCGCGCCGGAAGGTAGCGAACCCGGCCGCATGATCGCGCTCGCCGGCGACGCCGAACTCGACGAAGGCAATATCTTCGAGGCGCTGCTCGAAGGCTGGAAGCACGATGTCCGCAATCTCTGGTGGGTCATCGACTACAACCGCCAAAGCCTCGACGCGGTCGTCTCCGACCGGCTGTTCGGCCGTATCGATGCGCTGTTTGAGCTGGTCGGCTGGCGGGTCGTCACGCTCAAATACGGCCGCAAGCTCGAGGCGGCGTTTGCCCGGCCGGATGGCGCGCATCTGCGCGAATGGATCGACGCCTGCCCCAACTCGCTCTATTCGGCGCTGGTTTATAAAGGCGGGGAGGGATGGCGCGAGCATTTGATGCGCGACCTCAACCGCCACCCCGGTATTCGCGCGATCCTCGACGAGCACGACGACGATCAGCTGCAAGCGCTGATGACCAACCTCGCCGGGCACGACATGGAATCGGTGCTCGACGCGTTCCACAGCATCACCGACGACCGGCCGACCTGCTTTATCGCGTACACCATCAAGGGTTACGGCCTGCCGCTCGCCGGTCACAAGGACAACCACGCCGGGCTGATGAACCCGGAACAGATGGCGACGTTCCAGCGCACGATGGGCGTGCCGGCGGGCGAGGAATGGGAACCGTTCTCCGGACTCCAGCTCTCGGCGGAAGCACTCACTGGCTTCCTCAACACGACGCCGCTGGCCCAAAGCGCGACGCGGCGCATCGAGAGCGCCGGGATACCGGTGCCCGACGACATCCCGCCGCCGCGCGCCAAGCGGCAATCGACGCAGGAGGCGTTCGGTCGAATCCTCGGCGGGATCGCCGCCAGCGACCATGAGCTGGCGCGGCGGATTGTCACGACATCGCCGGATGTTACGGTCTCGACCAATCTCGGCGCCTGGGTCAATCGCCGCGGCATTTTCGACCGCACCGAGCGGCAGGACGTCTTCCGCGAGGAGAACGTGGTCTCGGCGCAGCGCTGGGCGATGTCGCCGCAAGGGCAGCACATCGAACTTGGCATCGCCGAGCACAATCTGTTCCTGCAGCTGGCCGCGCTCGGCCTCGCCGGACCGCTGTTCGGCGGGCGGTTGCTGCCGATCGGGACGCTCTACGATCCGTTCATCAAGCGAGGCCTCGACGCGCTCAACTACGCGCTCTACCAGGATGCCCGCTTCATTCTGGTAGCGACGCCGTCCGGCATTACCCTCGCACCCGAGGGCGGTGCGCACCAGTCGGTGACCGAGCCGCTGATCGGACTGGCGCAGCCCGGTCTCCTTGCCTTTGAACCAGCCTTTGCCGACGAACTAGCGGTGCTGCTCCGTTGGGCTTTCGGCGAAATCCAGGAAGCGGAGGGCGAATCGATCTATTTCCGCCTCTCGACGCGGCCGATCGAGCAAATGGAGCGCACGATCGGCTCGGCGCTGGCGGAGAGGATCATCGGCGGCGGCTATTGGCTGCGCGAGCCGGGCGCCGAGTGCCCGCTGGCGATCGCCTATTGCGGCGCAGTCGCGCCCGAGGCGATCGCCGCGTTCGACGCGCTACGCGAGGATGTGCCGAATGCCGGGCTGCTCGCGGTGACCTCGCCGGACCGGCTGCACCGCGACTGGCGCGCAGCCGTGACCGGGGGAAAATCCGGTCTTGCCGGCCAATTGCTGGGCCGGCTGCGCCCGGACGCGGCGATCGTCACGGTGTCCGATAGCCACCCGGCGACCCTGTCCTGGCTGGGCAGCATTGCCCGCCACGCAGTAGTGCCGCTGGGCGTCGATCATTTCGGCCAGTCGGGCGACCTTCCCGATCTCTATCGTCATTACGGCATCGACCAGGAGGCGATTCTGTCCGCTGCCGCGCACGCGTGCCTGCGCGACCATTCGGCTGTTAGAATCCCTTAGCGATTTGCAAAAAGCCGATGGTAGTATGGCGTTAATGGCGCTGCACGAGCAGCAAGCCGCGCCTCGTCGTGAGGGGGTCATCAACCGGAAGTTGTTTCAACCTGTTACAGGCTGCAGCTCCCCCAACAACAGCGCAGATGTTTGGAATATAATGAGACCCCCTTTGGTGTGACGTAAGCCGAGCACTGATCTTGACGGCTCAACCGACAAGACAAATGCTGCTCGCACAACGGCGGTGATAGCTAGAGCCATGGATCACGACGACGACGTCGAGCACCTGTTTTCTTGGCTGCAAACTCCGGAGCTGCGCTACCGGGAATTTGCCGGCGCCCGCGAGATCACCGATTCGGTGGCGATCGTCCAGCAGCAACGGGAGAGCAACACGCCGGTTCCGCAGGACAGGCCGGTCGGCGCGCCGCATCACGACACCCAGCTCAACGAAGAGTACCCGGTAGATCAGTTCCCCGATCAAGGCGAAACCCGGGTGGAAATGCTCGTCGAATCCCCCTTGACGCCGCCGGAGCATGCCGGCCCTGCGGCGCGCGGCGACGTGCGCGAAGAAGCCAAGATCGGGACTCGCGAGGAGGTTCGAGGCGCGGGGCGCGGTCCGCTCATCATTCCGCCGGAGCCGGTGGAGGGCGGCGGGCTGCTTGGCGGCGCATACCGGGAGCACGAGGCTGATCAGCCTGGCGCGAGCGCAGCTCCAGCGAGCCCGGCGACGGCGCCCAATAGCCAGCAGCAAGGTAACGAGCGTTCGCTCGATGCCGTGTTCGGGCGGCTTTCTGGAGGACGCGGCCGTCTTCCTGATCCGCGTGACCGGCTGCGCCATAATCCGGGTCTCGGTCCGCCGACAAACCGGCAGCGCTAGGCGCAGGCGGTTGGTAAAGGCTGTGATAGGGAAGCGCCAGGAGGCGCGGTAAATAGCCGGGGAGGCGCACTCGCTCGGCGAGCAGACGTTGGGAGCGGGGCGGCTTTGGTGGAGAAGGTGTAGAGGGGATGCTCGGGCAACTGCGGCGTATCGGCAAATCGGAATTCGCCGGTCAAAACCTCGTCCTGGCGGTGCTGATCATCATCGGCGTCTTCCTTCTTGGCATCGTTGTGATCACGCCGCTCGATCTGGTGTCGCAGGCGCTGTTCGCGGTGCTGACGATCCTGGCGATGCTGGTGATTCGCGGCCAGCCGTCACGCGGCGTGACGCTGATTCTCATAACGCTGTCGATCGCGGTCTCTACCCGTTACATCTGGTGGCGGCTTACCGAAACGTTGCAATTTCCCTCGGAGATCGAGGCATTTCTCGGCATCGGCCTGATCCTGGCTGAGCTTTACGCCTGGCTCGTGCTGATGCTTGGCTACATCCAGACCGCCTGGCCGTTGCACCGTCCTCCCGTGGCGTTGCCGGAAGATGTCGCGGAGTGGCCGACCGTCGATCTGCTGATCCCGACCTATAACGAGCCGCTGTCCGTGGTGCAGAACACGGTGCTCGGCGCGCTGTCGGTCGACTACCCGCTCGATAAGCTCAAGATCTACATCCTCGATGACGGCCGGCGCGAAGAGTTCCGCGAATTCGCCGAGGCCTGCGGCGTCGGCTACATCGTCCGCGACAACAATCTTCACGCCAAGGCCGGCAATCTCAACCATGCGCTGACGGTGACGGATGGCGAACTGCTCGCGCTGTTCGACAGCGATCATGTGCCGACCCGCGCTTTCCTGCAGCTGACGATCGGCTGGTTCCTGCGCGATCAGCGTCTCGCCCTGGTGCAGACACCGCACCATTTCTACTCGCCCGACCCGTTCGAACGGAACCTGCGCGCCGGAACCACGGTGCCGAATGAGGGGCAGCTATTTTACGGGCTGATCCAGGACGGCAACGATCTGTGGAACGCCGCGTTTTTCTGCGGCTCGTGCGCGGTGATGCGGCGCTCGGCGGTGGAGGCGATTGGCGGCTTCGCGATCCAGACCGTCACCGAGGACGCGCATACAGCGCTGCGGCTGCACCGCGCCGGCTATAATTCGGCCTATTTGCGCCTGCCGCTTGCCGCCGGCCTGGCGACCGAGCGGCTGGCCATTCATGTCGGTCAGCGGATGCGCTGGGCGCGCGGCATGACGCAGATCTTCCGGGTCGACAACCCGCTCTTCGGCCGTGGCCTCGGTATCGGCCAGCGCATCTGCTACCTGAACGCGATGCTGCATTTCTTTTTCGGCTTGCCGCGCTTCGTGTTTCTCACCGCGCCGCTCTGCTATCTGATGTTCCGGCTGAACATCATCGCGGCAAGCGGCCTGATGGTCATTGTTTACGCCGCGCCGCATTTGATTCACTCGACCGTGACCAACTCGCGCCTGCAGTCGCGCTATCGCCATTCGTTCTGGGGCGAAATCTACGAGAGCGTGCTCGCCCTGTACATTTTGCGGCCGACGCTGGCGACGCTGGTCAACCCCAAGCGCGGCAAGTTCAACGTCACCGAAAAAGGCGGCCTGCTGCCGAGCGATTATTTCGACTACAAGATCGTCCGCCCGCATTTGATCATCCTGGGCTTGCTCGTGGTGGCGCTGATCATTGGGATCGCCCGATGGTTTTTGAGTGACTTCAGCGACAGCGAAGTGCTGGTGCTCAATGTCGCCTGGGCGATCTTCAATCTGCTGACGATCGCCGCCGCGATCGCAGTCGGCCGCGAGACCCGGCAGTTGCGCAACTCGGTGCGTCTCGGTCTCGAAATGCCCGGCGTCATCTATTTGCCCGACGGGCAATCACTGGTGAGCCGGTCGCGCAACCTGTCGACGACGGGCGGCATGTTTACCGCGGCCCGGCCGGCCGGGGTTGAAATCAACGACGTCATACAAATCGAGCTGCCGGTTGGGGACCGCACCGCGGTATTGCCGGGGCGCGTTGTGGCGTGGGATGGGGAGATACTGCGCGTGGCCTTTGAGCAATTGACGCTGCGACAGCAGCGTGACCTCGTCCGGGTAGTGCTGTGCCGCGCCGATGCGTGGCTCGATTGGGAGGAGCATCCCGTCGATCGGCCGCTCCGCTCGGTGCGCGAAATCCTCAGCAGCATCGGCGGCTTGTTCGTGCGGCACAATTTCCGCGCCGCGACGCCGACCGAGGCTCGTCAGCGCGAGCGCGTGATCTCTGGCCTGTTCGTCGCGATCGGCCTGGGATTGAGCGCGCTGCTGATCGGCGGCCCCGCCTCGGCCCAGACCAACGGTCCGCCGAGCAACTCGCCGATATCGAGCGCCCCGCCCGCGATGGGGGTCGGTCCGGGTCCGGGCCCGGCAACCGGCGCCGCCGCGCCGCCGCCGCAAGGGTCGCAGGTGCCGCTGCCGGCGCCCGCCGCGACGCAGCCGGGACCGGTCGGGACCGCGGCGCCGAGCACGACGCCAAGCAACAATCCCAGCCTTCCCGGTGCGCCGGCAACGGCGTCTACGGCGAACGCCGCGAAATCTTGGGAGCGTGCGCACCCAGGAGCTGAAGCTGAAGGATTTGGGCGCTAACTCGCCGATCCGGCTGATCGGTGTGCAGGGCGAGGGCAGTCTCCCCTTCTCGGTGCGCAGCGACGAAGAGCCGATCGGCGGCAAGATCGACCTGACCTTCGCCTATTCGCCGGCGTTGATCCCGGAACTCAGCCATCTGACGGTGCTGATGAACGGCGAGGTCGTCGGCAACATTCCGCTACCCAAGGACAAGTCCTCCGGCGACACCGCCGAGCTGCCGATCAACCCGGTGCTGATCGGGCACGACAACCGGGTGCTGTTCCGCTTTATCGGCCACTACACGCTCGGCTGCGAAGACCCGCTGCATTCGAGCCTGTGGCTGGTGCTGAGCAACAACACGACGATCACCACACAGCTGCAGAAGCTGCTGCTGCCCAACGATCTGTCGCAGCTTCCGGCGCCGTTCTACGATGCGAAGGACATGCAGGGTTTGAACCTGCCTTTCGTCTTCGCCTCGAAGGTCTCGACCTCGACCTTGCAGGCGGCGGGCACTGTCGCGTCATGGTTCGGCTCGCTCGCCTCGTACAAGGGAGCGACCTTCCCGACCAGCCTCGACACGGTTCCCAACAACAACGCCGTGGTCTTCGCGACAAATGACGAGAAGCCGGCGGGGCTCACGCTGCCAGACATCACCGGGCCGACGATCGCGGTGGTGACAAACCCCAACAATACCGAGGCCAAGCTGTTGCTGGTGCTCGGGCGCAACGCCGACGAGTTGCGCGCGGCGGCCGATACGCTGACCCTGGGCGCGCGGGCGCTGAGCGGCGAAACGCAGGTTGTTGGCGCTCCCGATATTCCGGCCCGCAAAGCTTATGACGCGCCGCGCTGGGTGCCGATCGACCGGCCGGTGCGCTTCGGCGAGCTGGTGCAGCCGACCGATCTGCAGGGCAGCGGCCTGGTGCCGGGTCTGCTGACGCTGAATTTCCGTACCGCGCCCGACCTGTTCGTCTGGGGCAATACCGGCATTCCGCTCGACATCCGCTATCGTTATCCGGCCGGCACTTGGATGAACTTCCGCGAGTCGCGGCTCGACGTGTCGATCAACAACTCCTACCTGCGCAGCCTGCCGCTGACGAAAGAAGGCGTGGTCCAGCAGGTCAAGGACATCGTCTCGCCCGATTACGTGATGAACGACGAGACGGTGCGCGTGCCACCGTACTACGTGTTCGGCCAGAACCAGCTGCAGTTCTACTATGACCTGCGGCCGGTGAAGGTCGGCGAATGCCAAGACGTGCTGCCGAACAACATCCAGGAATCGATCGATCCGGATTCGACGATCGATCTGTCCAAGACGGAGCGGTTCGCGTCGCTGCCGAACTTGGCGTTCTTCGCCAATTCCGGCTACCCGTACACGCGGATGGCCGACCTCTCCGATACGGCGATCGTGATGCCGGATCAGTACACCGCGAAGGATATCGAAGCCTATCTCGATCTGATGGGGATGATGGGCGATTCGACCGGGTTCCCGGCGGTGCGCGCGACCGTGGTGAATGCGAATGGGGTCGACAAGGCCGGCGACAAGGACCTTCTGGTGCTTGGCTCGATCTCGCATCAGCCGCTGATCTCGCGCTGGGCCCAGAACAGCAAGTTGCGCGTCGAAGGCGGGCATCTGCGGGTCGGGATGACCTCGGCGCTCGATCGCGTCTACACCATGCTCGATCCCAACACCCAATCGGAACGCGACCGCGTCGATCATCTGCTCGTCTCGCAAGGGGACAATCTCGCGGCGATGATCGGTTTGGAGTCGCCGCTGCATTCCGGCCGAACCGCGATCATCATCACCGGGTCGAGTCCGGATAAGCTACTCACCGTGATCCAGACTTTCCGCAACCGTCAGCTCAATCCGCTCATCCAGGGCGATTTGATGATCGCCGACGCGAACCGGGTCACCAGCTTCCGCATTGGCGACGAGTACTCTGTCGGGCATCTGCCGACATTGACCAAACTGCGCTGGTGGCTGGGCAACTCGCCGCTGCTTTTGATCCTGTTCACGTTGATCGGCGTGCTGATCATCGCGCTGGTCGCCTACTGGCTGTTGCGCCGGCTGGCGATCGGACGGTTGGGAACCAGGTCGGTGAATTGAGTAAGCAGGCGGGCCGGCGGATGCAGGGCGTGGTGGTACCGAGCCTCTCGCGAGGCGGCCAAGTGATGAGTCGGGCGCGGCATGGTGCGCTCGCCCTGCTTGTCTCCGCGGCGTTGCCTTGCGCCGCGGCGTTGGCGCAGCAACAGAGCGCTCCCGCGCCGCAGGCTCAGTCTCAAGCGCCGGCTCAGGCTCAAGGCGCGCAGCCGCAAAACGTGCAGAAACCGGCTGCTCCAGCGCCGCAGGCTCAGTCTCAACCGGCCGCTCAGGCACCCGGCGGCGTCCAGCCGCAAGCCACGACCCAGCTACCCCCCGCGGGGCCGGAAAACGCCGAGCAGGTGCTGCTGGAGAAGGCCAATTACTGGCGCCTCAAGGACCGCCCCGATCTCGCCAAGGAAGCGCTGAACGAGCTTCTCAAGATCAATCCCAACAATCCCGATGCCCTATTCCAATTCGGGATGTTGTCGATCCAGGACAACAAGCCCGCTGAGGCGCAGCGCTACCTGGCCAAGCTTCAGCAGGTGGCGCCCAACGATCCCCACATCGCCGACCTGCAATCGGCGATCCGGACCGGCAAGATCGGAACGAACGACCTCAACGAGGCGCGCCGCCTGGCGCAGGCCGGTCAGCTCGATGAGGCGATCAAGAAATACAAGGAAATCTTCCGCGGCCCGCCGCCGTCCGGCTATGGCGTCGAATACTACATGACGCTGGCTGGAACGCCGGGAGGCTGGGACGAAGCGCGGCAGGGAATGGAGCGCGTGGTTCAGGAATCGCCCAATGACCCGCAGCTGAGGCTGTCTCTCGCCGAGATCTACACCTATCGCGAGTTCAACTCGGCAGCAGGGGATCGCGATGCTCGCACAGCTGAGCAAGAACCCGATCGTCGCCAATCAGGCGATCCAGGCGTGGAAGCAGACGCTGACCTGGCTCGGCGGTGCGCCTTATGCGAAGCAGGCGTTTCAACAATATCTCTCGCAATTCCCCAACGACGCTGATGTCCAGAAGCTGCTGGCCGACCTTAAGAACCAGCCGGCTGGCGAGATGTCGGAAGGATATGCCGACATCAAGAAGGGTGAGCTGGTCAAGGCCGAGAAGGAGTTTCAGGCCGAACTGAAAGCGAACCCCAACGACGCGCAGGCCTTGGCCGGGCTCGGTCTTGTGCGCCTGCGCCAGCAGCGTTTCGGCGAAGCGCGCGACTATCTTCAGCGCGCGCTG
This sequence comes from uncultured Alphaproteobacteria bacterium, assembly GCA_963712835.1. Taxonomy (GTDB): domain Bacteria; phylum Pseudomonadota; class Alphaproteobacteria; order ATCC43930; family CGMCC-115725; genus DATARH01. Next base: position 85,314 of record CAVQJJ010000019.1, read on the forward strand.
AAACTGGCGCCCGACCAGCGCAAGGATATCGAACCGGCACTCGACAGCGCCATTTTCTGGGGCCGGGTCGATGAGGCCAAGCGCGCCGCATATGCGAAGAACTATACGCAGGCGCGAGCGATATTGGGGCCGTTGCTGGCGCATCCCCGCCCCAACGAGTGGGGCGCGCTGATGGTGCTGGGTGACGTCGAGACCAAAGCGGGGCAGGGCGCGGCGGCGGAAATGGCCTATCGCGAGGTGCTGCGCTTTCGTCCGGGAAATCCGGACGCCACGTTCGGGCTCGCGAATGCGCTGCGCATGCAGAACAAGACCGCCGAGCTCGACCAGTTGAAAAGCCGCATGAGCCCGGCCGAGCGTGCGCGCTTCGACAAGGTGGGGGCCGGCGGCCCGGCGGAGAAGCTGCGTAACGAGGCGAAGGAAGCCTCGGCCAACGGCGATAATGCGACCGCCGACAAGAAATTCCAGGCGGCGATCGCGGCCGATCCCAAGGAGCCATGGATCCGCCTCGATTACGCGCGTTTCCTCGCCGGGCAAAACAATATGCAGCAGGCTTTCGCGGTAGTCGCTCCGACCGCGTCCGGCAATTCCCCGACGAGCATCCTTGTCGCCTCGATGTTCGATGCGCAACAGGACCGCTGGGTCCAGGCGCTCGATCTGATCAACAGCATTCCGCCCGCGCAGCGGACAGAGGACATCAAGAATTTCCGCGACCGCATCTATGTGCGCGGCACGATCGAACGGGCGAAGCAGATGGCGAAGAGCGGCGATGTCGCCGGCGCCAAGGCCCTGCTCGTGCGGCTTTATACCGACCCCGAAGTGCAGACGGACGAGAAGCGGCAGGCGCCTTTCGTAATCATGAAGGAACTCAACGATTACGATACCGCGCTGCAAATGACGCGCGATGCGTACATGAAGGGCGGCCCGAACTCGGTTAAGGCCGGCGCCGATTACGCGATGATCCTGATGCTGAAGGGCGGGCACGACGACGAGGCCGCGCAGGTCCTCTCACAGATCAGCGCGAGCGGGCTGGTCAATACCTCAAACCGCGAAGACCTGACGCCGGTCTACATCACGCTTTCGGTGCGGCAGGCAGACAAGCTGCGCGAGCGGGGCGACTACGCCGAGGCGTGGGACAAGATTTCGCGATATCTTAACGATAATCCGGATAATACCGATCTGCTTTTGTGCGCCGGACGCATCTACGCGGCGGCCGGACGCTCGACAGAGGCGATGGAGCAATTCAAGAAGGCGTACGACCAGGATTCGGATAACATGGACGTGCTACGCGGCGTGATCTCAGGGGCGATCCTCGCGCACGAGTACGGCGCGGCCAATGACTACATCGACAAGGGCATGCAGGCCGATCCTCAAAATCCCTGGCTCTTCTATCTCCGGGCGCAAGTCGCTCAAGCGCAGGGCCGCAATGGCGCTGCGATTGAGGCGCTGCGGCAGGCGCGTGCGCTCAACCTTCAGCAGAACCCGGACCAGGCCACGCCCATCACCGGCGGCGGACCGACGCCGCTCACTCCGGGCGCAACGCCCTCCCAGTCGCTGCCGCCGAATCCTTTCCGCAGATCGCAAGCGATCCTGCCGGCGCAATTAAATGCGGTGACGCTATGAGACGATCTGCCGGAACCCTCGCTTTCGGGTTGTTGCTGTCGGTCGCCTTGCCGGCGGGCGCGGTCATGGCTTCGGACCCGGGCGGCCCAGCCGTCAACCCAGACCAGCCCGATGCGCAACCACCCGTGCCGTCCGCTGGCCCCACACAGGCAGCCGAGGCGCCGTTACCAAAGCTGGCTGCGGCCTCGGCGGACAGCGCCGACCTTGCCCCGGCTAAGCCTATTGTTTCCGCGCTGGCGGCTTCGGCGGACAGCGCCGATCTCGCCCCGGCAAAGCCCGTCGTTTCCGCCCCGGCGGTGGCCGTGGCGCCAGCGCGCGTCGTCGCGGGCGCAGGTGTGGCTCAAGCGGCGCGGACGGCTCAGGTCGCGCTATTGCCCCAACCGAAGGTTCCAGACGGCGGTTTGCCTCTCCCCACCGGCGGTTCGGCGGGCTCGAACGATCTCGGCATCAGCGCCAAGGCGGTGCAGGTCGCCCAGGTTGAGATCGAGCCGCCGCCGCCGATCGCCGGCTATCAGCTGCTCGGCACGCTAAAGCCGTATTCCGCGACCGATACGCTGGAAATGGACATCGACCGCGATTTGGCGCGGCTCGAATCCGCTTCCAACCCGACCCTCGTTGCGGGACTCGCCTACCGCACGCATAGCGGCACGGAAGGAACGAGCTTCCTCAACGAATTCGGGGCGCCGTTCGAGGCGAGTTTCTCGCCGTGGTACACCGGCATGGCGCGCATCGACATCGTACCGGTCTATATCGATGCCGGGACGCCGGCCAACGGCAATCTCGGTCAGTTCGGCGCCAACCCGTTGACCTACCCGGTAGGGCTTGGCGCAGCCGCGGCAGGCGATCAAAACGCCAGCGGCGTCGGAATTACCGGCAGCTACACGTGGACCGATTTCTACGCGCAGTTCGGCACGACACCACTCGGCTTCCCCGTGACGAACCTGATCGGCGATCTCGCCTACACGCCGAAATTCTTCGACGGCAATATGAGCGTGCGTTTCGAGGCGCTGCGTCAGCCGGTGACCGACAGCGTGCTGTCATACGCCGGTACGCACGCCAATTTCTCGCGCTCCAATACCGTGGCGCCCGGCGCCCTCGGCTCCGACACGCTGTGGGGCGGCGTGGTCAAGACCGGCGGGCACGTCACCGCGTTCTACGACAACCAATCGGTTGGCGCTTACGCGGGAGCGGGTTGGGCCTCGCTGACCGGCACCAATGTCGCGGACAACAGCGCGGTCGACGCTATTCTCGGGACGTATTTCCGGCCGTGGAAGACCGACAACTGGGCGCTCCGGGTGGGCGTTTCGCTGTACTACACCGGTTATGACAAGAACCTTGACGGGTTCAGCTTTGGCCAAGGCGGCTATTTCAGTCCACAGGATTTCGAAGGGCTGGGCTTCCCGATCGAGCTTACCGGCCATTACGGTCCGTGGACGTACCTCGCCTCCACGACGCTTGGGGTTCAGCATTACAATCAGGACTCCAGCCCGACATTCCCGAACAAGCCGAGCGCTCAGGCCGCCCTCGAGGCGTCGGCGCCGGCGAACGCCTTCCTGACCGGGATCCATACGACCGGCTTCGGCTTCAATCTGAAGGGGCAGGTCGAATACGCGTTCGATCCGACAACCTCGTTCGGCGCGGCGGGTAGCCTCAACAACGGCAATGGCTATACGGAAAGCATCGTCCAGATCTATTTGCGCAAGACATTCGATTGGTTCGGGCCGGTCGCGATCAAGAATGATGCCGAGTCGATCGCCGCGCGCGATATGCCGATGAGCCACCTGTAGGTTTTCCGGACGTTTGCAAGATTGGCGTTGAGAGCCGTTGCTCCGTGGTGCAGCGAGCGCGTTCTAGCCGCCCTGCGGCCAGTAGCAGATTCTGGCGGTGAATACTTGACCCGGTCGGCTACCCCAGGGAGCGGGACTGCACCGGGGCAATTGTTCGCTTGCGGAGCCACCCGCATTAAGTATTTTCGGCCATGCCGTGGCATGTAGTCGGCGTGGATGTGGGCTTGACCCGCGGGAGGGACGATGAACGGGGCGCTTGCCGGAATGGTCATACTGGTGCTCGGAGACAGCCATATGGCCGGGCCGAGCTATCTGATCTCGTCGCTGCACGAGGCGCTGGAGGCGCAGGGCGCGCAGGTCGACAGCTACGGCATGTGCGGCGCGAGCCCCGACGCCTGGCTCGAACGGACCACCGTGTCGTGCGGCACCGCCGAGCGGCATGGCGCCAACGCCACGCAGGCGACCAACGGCAAGCAGCAAAACACCTGGCAGATCAATGATCTGCTCAACAAGCATCCCCCCAATCTGGTGGTTGTCGAGGCGGCCGACGCGATGGGCGGGTACGGCTCGCCGCAGTTGCCGAAAGCGTGGATCTATGACCAGACCCATGCGTTGGCGACGCGCATTCACGCGTCGGGCGCCGCCTGTGTCTGGGTCGGACCGGTCTACGGCGAGGCCAACTCGCCCTACCACAAGGCCGACGATCGGGTGCGCGACTTGTCGCAGTTCCTGTCGCAGTCCGTCGCCCCATGCGTCTATATCGATTCCCTTAAATTCGAGACCGATCCGCACCAATGGCCGACGACCGACGGTCAGCATTTGACTGCAACGGGTTACCGCGCTTGGGGAGCCGATATTGCCAATGCCGTCGTGAGCCTGAAGCAGCAGGGTCAGCTGAGGTGATCGGCTGCGTGCCGCGCCAAAAGGCCGCGGCACGCAGCTTCAACATACAGTTCTAACGGCTTTTTAATCGCTTCTCTGCCATAAGGCTTTAGCGCTCGTTCGGTATCTCCGGCGCTGCAACCAGAGGATCGATCCGTGGTTAATGCCGCCCTCGCGGGACTGGTCGTCTTGGTTATTGGCGACAGCCATTTGGCCAATAAAGATTTTCTTTTAAGTTCGCTGCAGGACGACTTGGTCAATCAAGGCGCGATCGTCCATTCCTATGGCGTCTGCGGGTCGCAGCCGAATGATTGGGTGAAGCAGACGGAGCTGCCCTGCGGCCGCGGCGAACGCCACAACGCCGACCAGCCGATCATCGACAAGAGCCCAAAGGTCAAGACCTGGTCGCTCGAAAAGCTGATCGACGAGCAACACCCCGACCTGCTGATCGTCGAGCTCGGCGACAATATGGGCGGGTACGGGGTTCAGCCTGCGCTGCCTACGGATTGGATATCCTTCGAAATCCAGGAGATGATGAAGCCAATCGAGGCACGTCATCTGCCGTGCATCTGGGTGGGGCCGCCTTGGGGATCGGAGGGCGGAACGTCAAAGAAGACTTTCGCCCGCGTGCAGGAATTGTCGTCCTACCTGTCGCAAAACGTCTATCCCTGCCGCTATGTCAATTCGCTGCGCTTCTCGCAGCCCGGCCAATGGGCGACGTTCGACGGTGAGCATCTCACGCCCGACAGCTACCGCATCTGGGGCGCCGACATTGCCGAGGCGACGGTGCGGCTGTCGCACGTGATGCTGTCGCAGCGCTGACCGTGTCGGCAGCTTCGACCATGTCGCGCAGTTATTTGAGAATTACCGGTGGTCCACGCCCGGCAAAGAAAAGTCGGGGTGTTAACCACGGGTTAGGTGAGGGCCGCTTACTTTACCGCCGCTTGGAGATGCGTTACCTCAACGTCACCCGGATGGGGTTTCAGGAGAATGGTCGGACATGAACGCGCTTCTGGCGGGGCTGACGATACTGGTCATCGGCGACAGCCATATGGTGACCCGCGATTACCTGATCTCGACGCTGCATGACGATCTGCTGGCACAGGGCGCGCAAGTCGACAGCTACGGCATGTGCGGCGCCAATGCCGGCGATTGGGTCTATCCCTCGACAGTCTCGTGCGGCAAGGCCGAGCGCATCGGCAAGGAAGCGCCCATCATCAACCGCGCGGCGAGCACACCGACCTACCAGATCGATCAGGTAATCGCGAAGTCGCATCCGAACCTGATCGTTATCGAGATGGGCGACACGATGGCCGGGTACGGCCAGAAGGACTTTCCGCAGGGCTGGATCTATCAGCAGGTGCATGCGCTGACCGGCCGCATCGCCGCGCAGAACATTCCGTGCGTCTGGGTCGGGCCGCCCTGGGGCAGCGAAGGCAGCACGTATCACAAGACCTTCGACCGCGTAAAAGAGATGTCCGAGTTCCTCTCGACCGCCGTCGCGCCGTGCAGGTTCATCGATTCGACGCAGTTCTCAAAGCCCAACCAGTGGCCGACGATTGACGGGCAGCATCTGACCAATTCGGGCTACAAGGCCTGGGGCGCAGACATCGCCACCGCGCTCGACCAAATGGTGCCGCAGATGCAGCTGGCGAAAAAGCCGTGAGCGCAACGATGAGCCGAAGTGCCCGCCGCGCCCTCGGCGGCGCGGCGCTGCTCGCGGCGCTGGCCGCAGTGCAGCCAGGCCCGAGCCTCGCGGCGGAAGGTCGGCTCTACCCGAGCGGCCCGCCCAACGGCGTCGCCTATCTGCGCTTTGTGAACCTGGCGCCGGCCGAGGTGACCATCACCTCGCCGGCCGCCAAGATCGCGATTCCCGCGGACGACGCCCACCGCGTCGGCGAGTTCAATCCGGTGACGCCGGGCGTGGCGCTGACCGGATCGGCGCAGCTCGGCGAGGCGACAAAGCCGATCAATGTGACGCTAGCCGCCAACGAGTTCGCCACCGTTGCGGTGATCGCCGACGGTGGCGGAGTCGCGGTCAAGGTGTTCCGTGAGACGCCGACCGATTTCAACGCGATGAAATCCTCGCTCGCGCTGTTCAACGCCGACAAGGACTGCACCAAAGCCGAGCTGGTCGCCGGCGACCAGCACCAGTCGGTCATCTCCGATCTCGCGCCGGACGCGCTTGGCCGGCGATCGGTGAACCCGGTAAAAGTTGCGCTTGCCGTCGCCTGCGGCGACCCGGCGCAGGCGGTGCCGGCAAAGCTCGGTCAGCTCAACGCCGGCGACCGCTACAGCATCTTTGCCGTCGCCGGCAAGGCCGGCCCCGAAATCGTCGCGGCGCGCGACGAGCAGGCTCCGTTCCATCCCTAGACAGCGGCGCGGCGGCTCATGGTCTTCTCGTCGATCGAATTCCTGGCGCTGTTTCTGCCGCTGTTCTTCATCGCCTATCTGGCGACACCGGGCGGTTCACGGAACCTGACCCTCTGCCTCGGCAGCTGGATGTTCTACGCGTGGTGGAAGCCGGGTTTCCTGTTGCTGATCGTCGGCATCACCTTTGCCGCCTGGTATCTCGGCCGCGAGATCGAGCGCGCCATGGAGCGCGGCAACGACGGCCGTCAGCGGCTGTTTTTGGCGGGCGGCATCGTCGTGATCCTCGGCTGTCTCGGCTGGTTCAAGTACGCCAACCTGCTGGTGCACACGACCAATGACGCGCTGCAGTCGATGGCGCTCGGGCCGATCCCGTGGACCAACGTAATCCTGCCGATCGCGCTGTCGTTTACGGTGCTGCAATCGGTGTCGTACCTGATCGATGTGCGGCGTCGCGCGGTCATGGCGGAGCCGAGCTTTGTCAGCTTCGCCGCCTATCTCGACATGTTCCCGCATCTGATCGCCGGCCCGATCATTCGTTATTCCTGGGTCGACAAGGCGCTCATCGAGCGGCAGCTGACCTTCGAGGACATCTCGATCGGGGCGCGCCGGTTTATGCTGGGCTTCGCGGTCAAGGTGCTGATCGCGGACACGCTGGCGCCGGTCGTGGAGGCGGCGTTCGATTTGGCGCACCCGACCTTCGTCGATGCCTGGCTCGGCAATATCGGCTTCGCGTTCCAGATATTCTTCGACTTCGCCGGGTACAGCGCGATGGCGATCGGCCTCGGCCGGATGCTCGGCTTCAAATACCCCGAGAACTTCCGCGATCCCTATCTTGCGGTGACGATCCAGGACTTCTGGCGGCGCTGGCATATCAGCCTGTCGACCTGGCTGCGCGATTACCTCTACATTTCGATGGGCGGCAACCGGCACGGCGACGCCCGCACCTATATCAATCTGTTGCTGACCATGGCAATCGGCGGGCTGTGGCACGGCGCGAGCTGGTCGTTCCTGCTGTGGGGTGTGATCCACGGTGTGGCGCTGGCGATCGCGCGGTTCTGGAATCAACGCAACTTGTGGTGGCCGAGCGCGCTGTCGTATCCGCTGACCCTGCTCACCGTATTGTTCGCGTGGACGCCATTCCGGGCGACAAGCTGGGACGGCACGGTGGCAATGCTGTCGGGGCAGATCGGGCTCAACGGGTTTGCGATCAGCGATCAGATGACCCTGGTGATGCGGCCGCTGTTGTGGCTGTGGATGGGGATCGCCGCTGTCGTCGTGTTCTGGCCGGCGGTGAAGGCGCGATTTTTCCGGCGCTTCGAGAGCACCGGCGGGTGGTGGGAAGCGCTATGGCCGATCGCGCTTTTTCTTTACGCGATCGCGGTGATGATGGGCCACCAAACCGTGCCCTTCCTGTATTTCCAATTTTAGGGCGAAGCGATGACAATCCCGGTCGATCCGCTTGCGCCGCCCGCTTCTCCGGCTCAGGGGCCCTCCATAGGGACGTTGCCGTTGCGGATCCGTCCCTTGATGCTGCCCGGCGCGGCGTTGCTGGCGATCCTGGCGATCGGGCTCGCGACGAGCCTCTACACGCTGGTTTTCAAGGGCGCCGAGCTGCCGACCAAGGACATCTCTTGGTCGGCCGCCGCCGACGGCACGACCACGAGTGCGGTCGGCGACTTCCTGCAGCACGCCAACCCGCTCGAAACCCCGCTGGTGACGTTCGACCGGGTGACGTCGTACGTGTTCACCGGCGATCTCGGGGCGCGCGTGCGGCGCGGCTGCGGCAACTGGCTGTTCCTCACCGACGAACTGGTGCTGAACCAGGATCAGCTCGGCAATGCCGCCAAGCATATCCGCATGGTGGAACAGGTCGCGTCATACCTAAAGAGCCGTCATATAGGGCTTATCGTCGCCCCGGTGCCGGACAAATCGCGCGTGCAATCGGCCGATCTCTGCGGCGTCGAGCGCCCGCCGGCAATTGCCGGCCAACTCGGCGATTTCGAGACGCGGCTCAAATCCGCCGGGGTCGACGTCGTCGACCTGCTCGCGCCGATGAATGCGGTGGGCGGCGAGCGCTACTACCGCACCGACACGCACTGGAACGAGCGCGGCGCCAAGACCGCCGCCGCCGCGATCGCCGCGGCGGTGAAGGCGGCCGGTCTCGCCCCGACGCAAAAGGCTGAGTTCAAGGTTACGCAAGACAACGACCACGAACGAGTGGGCGACCTTATTCGCCTCGCCGGTCTCGACAATGTGGCGTATCCGCTGCGCCCGCGCGGTGACGAAGAAGCGCCGACGGTGATCGCCGAATCCGCGGCCGCCAATGTTGGGCTGCTCGACGAGACCCCGGCGCCCGAATTGGCGGTGATCGGCACCTCGTTCTCGCGCCGCGCCAATTTCGTCCCCTTCCTGTCGCTGGCGCTTGGCTCGCCGGTAGAGAATCGCGCCGAGGATGGCGGCGGCGTCGCCAATGCCGCGATCACTTATTTCGCCAAGCCCGAGTTCCAGAAGACGCCGCCGCGGGCGGTTGTCTGGGAGATTCCCGAGCGGATGATCGAGGAGCCGGTGACTTCTTCCGATGCGCAATGGGCCGCGACGCTCGGGACGCAGAATTCTGTGAAATAGCGCTAGCGTTGCTCCTGCGGCGCGCGCTATCTCTTTGTGCGCGAAGGAGGCGATGATGGCCGGACCGGCTCTGGACGAGGAACTGATCTCTCTCCACTACTATGCCCGGCAGCAATGCTCGCGCCAGTGGGTGCACTTCATGGCGGCGATGTTTGCGGAGTTCGAAGAGCGCGTCGACGCCAGCGAGGCCGACCAGTTTCTTGGAGCGCTGGGACTCAAGATGGCGCGGCTCCTGCCGCTGCGCCATTGCGCCAGTCTCGAAGAGCTCGAAGACGACATCAACAGCGTCCTGGAAGGCGTCGACTGGGGCTGGATGCGTCTTCGCGAGAACGACAATTTCATCGAGATCACCCACGGTGCTTATCCATTGGTGCCGCAGGACGAAGGGCGGCGGAGCTGGCTGGTGCCGATCCTCGAAGGGCTCTACAGCGGTTGGCTTGGCGAGCAGGGCGGCGACCCGTCTTTCGTCGCACGCCTGGCGGGCCAGCCGCAAGGGACCGGCACGCTGCTGACCTTCCGCTACGGCCGTCACGAATAGGTTCCGCCACCCCAGTTCAGGATATAGCAGTTCAATTCCACAGGGTTCGATGCGAGCGTTCGTCGCCGTTTTCGTTGCCTTTCTATCTGCCGTTTTGCTCATGCCCGCGATCGTGCGGGCGCAGAACGCCTCGCTCCCCAGTGAATGGCTCACCTACCGCGACCGCTTCGTCGGCGCGGACGGACGCGTCGTCGATACCGGCAATAAGGGCGTCACCCACACCGAGGGCCAAGGCTGGGCGATGTTGTTTGCGGAGAATTTCGACGACCGCGCCACCTTCGACCGCATCTGGGACTGGACCCGCGACAAGCTGCGCCGGCCGGATGGCGCGCTGTTCTCGTGGCGCTGGGACCCGGACGCCAAGGACCCCATCGCCGATGCCAACAACGCGACCGATGGCGACACGCTGATCGCCTGGGCGCTGATGCTTGCCGCGCGGCGCTGGCACAATTCGGTCTATGCCCACGAAGCGCGGCGGATCGTCGTCGACATTCGCGAGAAGCTGATCAAGCCGGCTGGAGGCGGGTTGGTGCTGCTGCCCGGTATCGACGGCTTCACCCGCAAGGACGGCACGGTGGTCGTTAACCCGTCCTATTACGTCTACCCCGCGCTCGAGGCGTTCCCGCGCCTCGATCCATCGCCGAAATGGGCGCGGGTGCGGATCGACGGGCTGAGGCTCCTGGCCAAAGCGCGGTTCGGCAAATGGGGCCTGACCTCCGACTGGGTCACGATCGATAGTAAGGGGGCGGTCGCGCCGTTTACGCAGGTCCCGCCGCGTTTCGGCTATGACGCGATTCGCATTCCCCTCTATCTGATCTGGGGGCGCGAGGCGACGAACCGGCGCCTCGCGGACGAAATGCGCTTCTGGGACGGCTTTGCCGACAAGCCGATCCCCGCCTGGGTCGATGTGACCAACGACGCCGTCGCGCCGTTCCCGGCGCCGGACGGCTTCCAGGCAATCATCGACCTGGTTCGCTCGCGGCTGCATGACAAGCCGACACCGCCGCCGCAGATCGACGACAAGGACGACTACTACTCGGCGAGCCTCATCCTGCTCGCCGGCCTCGCCGGCCGCGCGACGGGGTTCTAAGTCTCGCCTATTGCGGGCCCGAGCGGACCGAGGCGGGCTGGCCAGGGAGCTTGAAGCGCGTGCCGGCATCGGTCACCCGGTCGCCCATCACCTGCAGCACCGACAAGTCGGAATCGATGAAGTTGCCGACATAGATGTGGCTGCCGTCGGCGCTGAAGGCGGCGCCCTCGGGCAGCGCGCCGACCGTTACCTCGCCGACCCGCGTCACCTTCTTGCCGTCGATGCTCAGCAGGCTGACCGCGCCGCCCGCATGGTAGTACCAGGTATCCTTGGTGCGGTTCGAGCCGCGCGCCTCCACCGTGACGGCGAGGTTGCCCTTGGGACTGATCGCCAACCCCTCCGGCAAATCGCCGACGGTGATGTGATCGATAATGTGGATCGGCTTGGCCGTCATATCCACGACGCTCACCGTATCAACGTTGCCGTCCGAACTGCCGCCGCCGCCGGTATTGGCGATGAGTGCGAGCTGGCCGTTGGGGGTGATGCCCACATTGTAGGGATAGTTGTTGGCCGGCAGGTCGTTCTTGGCATCGTACGTGACCTTGCCGTTGTCGATGGTCAGCACGGCGACCTTGTCGGTCCCCGGCTTGACCGCCAGCGCGGTCTTGCCGTCGGGACTGATGGCGACCGCCGAAACCTTGTCGGGCGCGGCGCCGACGGTCACGGTGTCGGTGACCTTGACGTCCTTGCCGCTGATCGAAAGGACCGAAATCGTCCCGTCATCGCGGTTGCAGACCAGCGCCCACTTGCCGTCCGGCGAGATCGCCAGCCCGCTCGGCGCCTTGCCCAGCGTCAATGTATTGACCACCATCGGTGGGTTCGCCGTCAAATCGACGACGAAGAGCCGGTTGTCGGGCGCGATGGCGAACGCGTTGTCTTTGGGGACGCCCTTCATCGTATCGGCGACGAGGGCCAAATCGCGCGCCGGCGTGATCGCCAGATTGGTCGGCGGCCCGACGATCGTGTTGTCGAGCGGTATCGTCGCGACCACGCGCGGGCTGGCGGGCTTCGAGATGTCGATTACCGACAGCGTGTCCTTGCCGGGCTCGCCCATGGTCACCTTGCCATCGGCGAAATGCGGCTTCTGGTCGTTGCCGACGATCATCAGCTGCTGGGCGTGAGCGCTGACCGCGAGGGCCAAGATCGCCGCGGCCGCCAATGCGCAGCCGGCAAGTCTCGATAAACGCATGCGTTCCTCCCGTGAGGCCCGGCCGTTCCGGCCGTTCATCGGCCTCAGACGGCGATGCTGATCCGTTCCTTTAATGGCGGCAAGTGCTTGCTGGCGCGGGTCACAATTTTCCGGGACGGGCGGCTATCAGCTCACGGCTGGGTCGACAATCGCCTGGCGCAGCCGCATCACGTTCATGGGCAGCATAACGACATGTAGGACCAATATTGGCTGTAATCCCGCCCAGTAGGCATAGGCGATAAAGGCGATATTGCTTACGATCGCGATGCTGCGCAGCGTCACCATGCGGCGTACACAGAACGTCGCCAAGACCAAGGCCGCGGCGACGTAGCCGAGCAGGTTGATCATCGCACTACTCGAGGGCAATTCATCGGCCAGCGCGCGAGCAATTGCGAGCGAACAATTGGGTCAAGGCCTCCCCAATTCCTCTCTCTTTAAAAGATTGAGCTTACGTGGATTGGAAGCTGTTAGTGCACGCAGCGTGCCAAATCCTCGTGACAAATATTTTTCTCGGCGAGCTGACCAAATTATGAGCAGATTGATCTCTAATTACAGAAAAGATTGGCAGGAACCGAGCCCAATGCTCTGAACGAAAGCAATCGGGCGACTGTTCCATCAATAATACGAATCAATGACGGCCGAAATGGCACCGCGCCGGGCGCTGCGATGAAAGGTTAATCAGAACACGTCGACGGCTTCAGCGATGGCGACGAGCCCGTCGGCATCGTCTTGCAGCATTAGGCGCTCGGTGACGAGAGCGGCCGCCGCCTGGCGAACCTGGTCGATGTAATGCGCCTTGGTGCCATAACGCTCCTGCAGCGACGGGCGCGGGTCGCCGACGGCTTCGCGCTCGGCCTTGGTACGCGCGAAAGCGATGAACGAGCCGTCGCGGTCGGCGAGTTCGTCGGGCTGCGCCTTGTAGACATTCCAGCCGGTGAACGTGCCGAGCGGCACCGCGATCTGCGGGAGGCGGATGCCGGCGACCTCGTTGCCGTCGCCTTCCACGGCGGAGACAAAGGTCGTGTAGGGCGCGGGCGGCGATGCCTCGGGCGGGTCGACCCAATCGACCGACGGCAGCACCGGGTTGTCGCCGGGCGGGCCGGCGAAGCCCGGTACCTTCGGCATCGCGACGGTCTTGGCCGACACGGCAGTGCCGTCAGCGATCGACGGCACGCGGCTCGGGGGCGGCGCGACGCCGCGCACGATCCAATCCTCCAGCGCCGCGAACAGCGCACGCAGCGCCGGCGTCGCGCTGTGCGGGTTGCGCGGGTTGACGCAGGGGCCGGGACGGGGATCGACGCCGGGACGCCCGCCATGCTGGGTGCCGGCGATCAGATAGACGCGGGAGTTGTCGGGCAGATTGAGGTCGCGGCGCAGGCCGGGATCGGTATGGATCAGCGACGCGCCCTTTTGCCAATACTCCGTGGCGCTGTTGGTCTCGATGATTTTCGGGTCGTTCGCGGCGCCGGCGAGCAGCCCCGCGATGCGGCCGGATACGGGATCGGCAGTCTTGGCGGTGCTGAAGGGGAACCAGTTCTCGGGATAAAGCCGATCCTCGTGCTGCGTCGCGGTGCGCCCGGGCATTCCGAAACTGTGGTTGGCGAACACCTTACCGGCGCCGGCGACGTGGCTGAACACGCCGTCGAACACCTTTTGTCCGGCCTCGTCGCTGTTCATGCCGAGCTCAAGGAAATGCCGCAGGAAGCGTCCGCTCTGTGACACGCCGAAGGCGATCGCGTGGTGGATTTCGCTCATGCCCGACAGCAGCGGGTTGGGAATGCCGCCGCGATTGGCGCTTTTGTAGCGGAAGAACGACACGAGATCGCGCACGCTGGCATAGCCGATGCCGAGCACCCTCGACCCCACCGCCTCGTACCACAGCTCGTAGATCTTGACCGGCGCGAAATTGCGGCCGGGCGGCAACAGGCGGATCGAGCGGTCGTCAAGGAACTCCCACTCGTCGCGCGGGATTTCGCTGCGCTGGTCGCTCTCGCGGTCGCGCACGGTGAGCCGCGCCGTCGGCTGATCGGTCGAGGCGGCGGGGTAGGAAAGGCGTCGCACGCTGCCGTCCCCCGGCCCGCGCGTGCCGAAGTGAAATTCGTCGCGGATGCGCCCGACGATCGGCTTGCCGCCGTCGAGCGCGGGGGGAAACTCGGCGCCAAGCTCCTTCTCGGCGCGCCTGGCCCCGGGGTCCCAGCCCGACCACACGAGCGAATAGCCACGCCCGAGACAGAAACCGAGCCCGGCATCTTCCTTGTTCTTCGGGTCGTTGATGCGGTCGCGCTCGGTACCGGGGACGTCGTCGAGCAGGCACATGATGCGCTTCGAGCCGCGATTGGGCACGTCATAGACGAGGATCGAGCTGCCGCGCAGCGGCTCTTTCGGTCGCAGGATGTCAAAATCGGTCGCGTATTCGACGAAGCCCTTGGCGTTAGTTGCCGCCCTGGCGAGATCGGCGATGCCGGCATTGCACGCGGCGGTGGGATCGAGCACGCCCTTGGCGACGCCCTTGATGCGGACGTACGAGCCGGCCGGGCCGAATTCGTGCCCGTCGGCGAAAGCGACGATGTCGGTGACGCTGATATCGGTGATCGCCATGGATTCCTCCGCTAGACGGGCGGCGGCGCCGGCTGGCCGAAGCGATGCTCGCATTCGACGAGGAACGCCAGCTCTTCGGGGGTCGACTCGCGGCCGAGGATGGCGTTGCGGTGCGGGAAGCGGCCGAAGCGCTCGATGATCTCGCAATGCAGGCGGGTCATGTGGCCGTCGCTCCTGCGGCCCTCGACCGGCGGCAGCGCCAGCAGCAGGTCGAGACCGCGCTGCTGATCGGCCAGCACCTCGCTATGCTCCAAAGGCAGATAGAAGAACAGCCGCCACGCCGCCGGCACGGCCCGGTCGAAGCCGCGGGCGAGCGCGCGGTTGGTGGTTGCCAGCGCGAGATGGTCGCTGGCGAACGCGCGCGGCGTCGAGCGGAAGATGTTGCGCGGCACCTGGTCGAGCAGCATGACGTGAGCGAGGGCCGAAAGCGGCGCGTCTTCCCACGCGGCATAGGCGCCGGCGGTGGCCAGGTCGTGATCGGCGGCGAAATGGGCGTGCACCGCGTCGTCGAATTCGGGGGTGCTGCGGAACCAGATTTGCTTGTGGTGAAACCTCTCGGGATGATCGGTCGCGCCAAACCAGAAATCGAGAAGCGCCTGGGCGCGGGCGGGCAGTGACGAGGTGTCGGCGTCGAACGGCATCCGCGCATCCTAACGCGTTCCGGACGGCGCGCACGGAGAAACAACCCGCAAAGGACGCCAAGGATACACGAAGGTCGCAAAGCTCCAAATCGCGCTAAGGGCGAGGCTCCTGTCGCCGGAATTTGCTGGCGCTTCGCGCCCGTATGGACAGCTTCGCATTCTTTGCGAGACCATCGCGTCCTTCGCGCTAGGATGCTTTCTTTCTCTGCTCCCGTCGTCGCAAGTTTCAGAGGAGAATCGCGATGGCCCAGGTCAGAACCGGCGGGTGCCTGTGCGGCGCGATCCGCTACGAGGCCGCTGGCGAGCCGCTGTTCTCGCTGCAGTGCCATTGCCGCGACTGCCAGCGCGCCAGCGGCGCCGGGCATGTTCCGGCGGTGCGGCTACCATCGGCCGATTTCCGCGTCACCAAGGGCACGCCCAAGAGCTACATCGCGAAGTCTGATGCGGGAAACGATATCAGCCGGGTCTTTTGCGGCGATTGCGGCACGCCGCTTTACGTGCAGGTGTCGACCCGGCCCGACATGGTCGGGCTGCGGGTGACGACGTTCGACGACCCGGGCTGGTTCAAGCCCGAGGCCAACATCTTCACCAAAAGCGCGCAGCCCTGGGACCACATGGACCCGGCCGTACCCGCGTTCGAGACCTACCCGCAGGGGAAGTCGTACTCGCGCTAACGCCTCTCTCGGCAGCGTCCTCTTTATCAGGCGGCTCGCCGCCTGTTATCCGCCTGTTATCGGCGTCATTAACAGGCGGTGAGAGCGGCCTGACTTAGGCCTATGCGTTCCCGCCACCCGCGCGCCTCGCCCATCTAACCGGATTAGATAGTTCGATCCGGATGGGCTTCAAGAACGTAAGAAGAACATTTTTTATTATGACGACGCCTTGTCGAGGATGCGGACGATGTGGCGCGCCTCGCGCTGCGCGCCGTCGGCGATCTGATGACGGCAAGAAGTGCCGCAGGCGGCGAGGAGGGTACCGGGCGCGGCGGCGCGCATCTTCGGCAGCACGCCCAATTCGCCGATCTTCAATGACATCTCGTGGTGCTCGGCCTCGTAACCGAAGGCGCCGGCCATCCCACAGCAGGTCGAGTCGAAGGTCTCGACGGTGAGCTCCGGGATTAACTTTAGCGCGTCGACCGCGGCGCCGGCGGTGCCGAAGGCTTTCTGATGGCAATGGCCGTGCAGCAGCGCGGTCTTGCCGGGCATCGCCTTGAGCATCAGGTTGAACCGGCCGGCTTTGCTTTCGGTTTCGACGAATTCCTCGAAAAGCTGGGCGTGCGCGGCGAGCGCCTTGCTGTCTTCGCCGGGCAGGAGCGCCGGGTATTCGTCGCGCAGAGTGAGCAGGCATGACGGCTCCAGGCCGACGATCGGCGTGCCCGCGGCAATCGCTGGGCCGAGCGCCGCGATCATGCGGCGCGCTTCGGCGCGCGCTTCGTCAATCAGCCCGGCGGCAAGGAAGGTGCGGCCGCAACAGAGCGGGCGGCCGACATTCGGTTCGGGCGTCGTCACTTTATAGCCGGCGCGGGCCAACACGCGTTCGGCGGCGCGGGCGTTCTCCGGCTCGAAATAGCGGTTGAAGGTGTCGACGAGGAGGAGGATTTCGGGCCGAGCGCCGTCCATCTCTCTCTCCGCTTGTTGGCCAGCACCCTTGTATGGAGTCGAAGACCAGCGCGGCAGCGCTCGCTTGGCGCTGAAGCCGAGAAGTTTTTCACCGAGCGCCGCCAGCAGCCCGCCAGACTTGCGCAGGTTGAGCAGCCCGGCGAAATGCCTCGCCCAGGGCGCATAACGCGGCAGATAGGCGATCAGCCGGTCGCGCATGGTCAGCTTGTGGCGCTTGCGGTATTGCGCGAGGAATTCGAGCTTCATCTTTGCCATATCGACGCCGGTCGGGCACTCGCGGCGGCAGCCTTTGCACGATACGCAAAGCGACATGGTCTCGGCCATCGCGTCCGAGGTCAGCGCGTCGGGGCCGAGCTGGCCGGACAACGCGAGGCGCAAGGTATTGGCGCGGCCGCGCGTCAAATGCTGTTCGTCGCCGGTCGCGCGATACGACGGGCACATGACGCCCGGGTCGGATTTGCGGCAGGCGCCGTTGTTGTTGCACATCTCGGCGGCGCTGGCGAAACCGCCCCATTCCGACCAGTCGAACGCGGTTTCGACCGGCACCTGGCGGTAGCCCGGCTTGAAGCGCATCAGGGTGCGGTCGTCCATCTTGGGCGGGCGGACGATCTTGCCGGGGTTGAAGAGCCCGCCAGGGTCGAACTTGTCCTTCACCTCCTCGAAGGCGCGGATGATGCGGCTGCCATACATCGGCTCGTGGAATTCCGAGCGGACGATGCCGTCGCCGTGCTCGCCCGAATGCGAGCCCTTGTATTCGCGCACCATCGCGAAGGCTTCCTCCGCGATCTCGCGCATCTTCTTGACCTCGAGCTCCTGCTTGAGATTGAGCACCGGCCGCACATGCAGCGTGCCGACCGAGGCGTGCGCGTACCAGGTGCCGTAAGTGCCGTGCTTGTGAAAGACGCTGGTCAGCCGATCGGTGTACTCGGCGAGGTCTTCGAGCCGCACCGCGCAATCCTCGATAAAGGAGATCGGTTTCCCGTCGCCTTTCATCGACATCATGATGTTGAGGCCTTCCTTGCGCACGTTCCACACCGCGCTCTGAAAGGCCGGATCGGTCGCCTCGATCACCGCGCCAGGGAAGCCGAGGTCGCCCATCAGCTCGACGAGCTGTTTCAAGCGGCAAAGATTGTCGTCGGCGTCGGGGCCGGCGAATTCGGTCAAAAGGATCGCGTCGGGCTCGCCCCGCACGAAGCGGTCGACCGTGGCGCGGAACATCGGGATGTCGCGCGCCAGCTCGATCATCGTACGGTCGACAAGCTCGACCGCGGCGGGGCCGAGCTTGACGATGTGCTGGGTCGCGTTCATTGCCCCGTAGAAGGTCGGGAAATGGCAGATGCCGAGCACCCGGTGCGGCGGGATCGGTTGCAGGTCGAGCTCGATTTCGGTGAAGAAGGCGAGGGTGCCTTCGCTGCCGACCAGCAGATTGGCCATGTTGTGGCCTTCATCACCGATCATGTCGATGTTGTAGCCGCCGACCTTGCGCAACAGCTTGGGGATGCGGGCGTCGATCTCGTCCGCCTCGCGGCGGTGCAGCGCGCGCATGTCGCTGACGAGATTGCGATAGCGCTCCGGCTGGACATCCTCGCCGAAATTGCTGGGAACCTCGCCGAAATGCGCCTCTGTGCCATCGGCGAGAATGGCGTCAATCGCGCGCACGTTGTGCACCATGTTGCCGTAGCGGATCGACCGCGCGCCGCAGGAGTTGTTGGCGGTCATGCCGCCGATCGTCGCCCGGTCGCCGGTCGAGACATCGACCGGGAACCATAATTTCTGCGCGCGTAGCCGCGCGTTGAGCCGCTCCATGACGACGCCGGGCTGCACCTTGACGCGCCGGGTCTCGACATCGACCTCGCCGACCCCTTGCATGTATTTGCTGCACTCGACGACGAGGGCGCGGTTGACCGTCTGGCCGCATTGCGAGGTGCCGCCGCCGCGCGGCAACACGGGCACGCCTTCCTCGCGGGCAATCTGCAGCGACGCGGCGATGTCGTCCTTGTCCTTGGCGACGACGACGCCGAGCGGCTCGATCTGGTAGATCGACGCGTCGGTCGAATAGCGGCCGAGGGTGAATCGGTCGAACAGCACATCGCCCTTGATCTCGCGCTTGAGGCGGGTTTCCAGGCGGGAGGCGGGCGGGTTATCGAGGGGCATGGGCAACTCGCGGCAGACGCTGTGTCGTACCGGACTAAGCCGGCACCCACATTGCCACCGCAGGAGCGATCGACAAGTGGGTCCCGGCTTTTGCGGGACGACAAGGAAGTGAAAGATATGCCTTCAACCGATTGGCAGACACAAGCAATCGGCACCGCGCCGCTGGTCACCGCGCCCGACGGGTCGGCGGTGCGCGTGCTGTGCGCGACCACGCGGGGCAGCATGATCTCGTTCGTGTTGGCGCCCGGCGCGGTATCAAAGGCCGTCGTACACAGGACGGTCGAAGAGATCTGGTGCGTCGTGGCCGGACGCGGGCGGCTCTGGCGGAAGAGCAACGAGGTCGAGGAGGTCGTCGACCTTGCGCCGGGCCTGTCGCTGACCCTCCCGGTGGGCACGCGGTTTCAGTTCCGCAACGACGGCGACGAGGTGCTGCAGATCGTCGCGGTGACGATGCCGCCCTGGCCCGGCGAAGGTGAGGCTTTTCCCGTGAAAGGAACCTGGTCGGCGGCGCCTTGATACCAAACGTTACCGTTCCGGTTGGGAACCATCGTGGCTGAATCCGTTCATGATTTGACGGTTCTGCTCCCACCGGACGTTTCCCCTCTTCAACCTAACAAGGTTCCCGGCGCGGACGGAGCGGCGTGTCGCGAGCCGCAAAAACGAGCGCCCTCCGAGGAGGGTGAAGACGATGAACCTCCCCATCCAACCCATCAAAAACCGTTTGCTCGCGAACCTTCCGCCGGAGGATTTGGCCGAGCTCATCGAGCACCTAGAGCTGGTGACCCTGCCGAAAAAGCAGGTTCTTTTCGAGGTCGGCGCGCCGCTCGATCGGGTCTATTTCATCGAGGAAGGGCTCGCCTCGGTGCTGACCACGATGGAAGACGGCGCCAGCAGCGAGGTCGGCATGGTCGGACCAGAAGGGTTGGTCGGCGTCTCGGCGCTGCTCGGCGGCAGCGTCTCGGCGCAGCATATCGTCATGCAGCTACCGGGGCGCGGCCATCACATCACGGCCACCCGCTGCAAAAGCCTGTTCGAGCGCAGCCCACAGGTTCGCCGCGTGGTGCTGCGCTTTATCGAGGATCTGCTGAACCTGAGCTCGCAGACCGCGGGCTGCAACCGGCTGCATTCGGTCGAGCAGCGCAGCGCGCGCTGGCTAATGATGGCGAGCGATCGCATCGGCTGCAACGTCCTGCCGCTAACCCAGGAGTTCCTAGCGGCGATGCTGGGCGTGCGGCGATCCGGGGTCAGCGAGGCGATGAGCGAGTTGCAGCGTGGGGGGCTCATCCGCTACCGCCGTGGCGCGATCACCATCGTCGACCGCGCCGGTCTCGAAAAGACCGCCTGCGAATGCTACGGGCTCGACAAGCGGCGGATCGAGCGCCTGCTCTAGTCGGCGGGGATTTGAAGCGCCACAGGTCGCCCCGCGAGAAAGCCCCTAAACCCTTTCCCTGCCTCAATTTGTTTTTTCCTATCCGTTCGCTACCGGACTATCGGCTTGGGCTACTTCCAGTAGATTGCCTCGTATCTGCGTGCCCTAATCAAGAGGCGCCGGGGGATACGAATGGCATTGCAAGCAAGAATAAGAAACCGGCTGCTTGCCGCGCTCGCCACCAACGATTTTGCGGAACTGTCCGGCGACCTGCACCTTGTCAATTTGGGAAAACGCCAGATCGTCTACGAGGTCGGGGCGTCTCTCGACTACATTTACTTCATCGAGGACGGCATCGCTTCGATGCTGACGATGATGGAGGACGGCGACAGCAGCGAAGTGGGAATGGTCGGTCCGGAGGGCTTAGTCGGGGCCTCCGCGCTGCTCGGCGGCCGTGTGTCGGCGCAGCAGGTCGTCATGCAGTTACCGGGTATCGCCCATCGCATCACGGCTTCGGCGTGCAAGTCGGCGTTCGACAACAACCCGCGCATCCGCGCCGTGCTGCTGCGCTTTATCGAGGATTTGCTGAACCTCAGCTCGCAGACCGCCGGCTGCAACCGGCTGCATTCGGTCGAGCAGCGGAGCGCGCGCTGGCTGTTGATGGCGAGCGACCGCATCGGCTCAAACGTGCTCCCGCTGACCCAGGAGTTTCTTGCCGCGATGCTCGGCGTGCGACGCTCCGGCGTCAGCGAGGCGGCGGGCGAGCTGCAGCGCTCGGGGCTCATTCGCTACCGCCGCGGCGAGATCACGATCGTCGACTGCGAGGGGCTCGAAAAAACCGCCTGCGAGTGCTACCGGCTCGACAAGCAGCGGGCCGCGAGACTGCTTTAGCGGGCAATTATTTGGAAACAAATTGTAACTGTGCCCGCAGGCGGACAGATTAAAGTTTGGGCAAGCCGACATGGTGCGATTTGTTGGCGTTTCGGCCAATAGTTGGGGAATCACAGTATGTTGCTTGTCGAGATCGAGAAGCCGGCGAACGTGTCGCTGTCGGCATGGTTCGGCGAACTGCGCGATTGGCTCGATGCAAACCACTGCGCGCCGGCGGTCTTCACGCAAAGCGGCCGGCGGCTCGACGGGCTGATCTACCGCATCTCGTTTGAGAACACGGCGCTCGCGCATCGCTTCTCGCTGAGGTTCAAGCGCTACTTGCCGGTCGTTCGTCGCGCGACGCCGTTCGAGCGCGACCAGCTCAGCGCGATGGCGCTGTCCACCGAAGCCGCCGGCGCGGGAGCTGCCGACTAGGCCTCGCCAACCCGCTTGTCGGCCTCGCCGTTCGTCGCCACACTGCGCGCGACGCAGCGACGAGTCCTGTCCCTATGAAAAACACCGCCCCCGTCCATACCGGCCGGCATTTTCTGCAAATTCCCGGGCCGACCAACGTGCCCGACCGCGTGCTGCACGCGATGGCGTCCCCGACGATCGATCATCGTGGGCCGGAATTCAGCACGCTCGGCAAGGACGTCATCGCCGGCATGAAGCGGATATTCCAGACCCAGGGTACCGTGGTCATCTACCCGTCATCCGGCACCGGCGCATGGGAGGCGGCGCTGGTCAACACGCTGTCGCCGGGCGACAAGGTGCTGATGTTCGAGACCGGCCAGTTCGCGACGCTGTGGCGGCAGATGGCCGGGCGGCTCGGAATCGAGATCGAATTCGTGCCGGGCGATTGGCGGCATGGCGTCGATCCGGCGCTGGTCGAGGAAAAGCTCAGCGCCGACCGCGAGCACCAGGTCAAGGCGGTGTGCATGGTGCACAACGAGACCTCGACCGGCGTCACCAGCCGCGTGGCCGAGGTTCGCGCGGCGATCGACCGCGCACGCCACCCGGCGCTGCTGATGGTCGACACGATCTCCTCGCTCGCCTCGATCGATTACCGGCACGACGAATGGAAAGTCGATGTCACGGTTGGCGGTTCGCAGAAAGGGCTGATGCTGCCGCCCGGGCTCGGGTTCAACGCGGTATCGGAAAAGGCGCTGGCCGTGTCGAAGACCGCGAGGCTGACCCGCTCGTACTGGGACTGGCAGGCGATGCAGGAGAGCGGCACGACGGGGTTCTTCCCCTATACGCCCGGCACCAATTTGCTCTACGGGCTGCGCGAGGCGCTGAAGATGCTCCTCGAAGAGGAGGGGCTCGACAATGTCTTCGCCCGCCACGCGCGGCACGGCGAGGCGACGCGGCGCGCGGTCGACGGCTGGGGGCTCGAGACGGTCTGCCAGGACGCGCGCGAGCACTCGAACTCGCTGACGGCGGTGCTGGTGCCCGAGGGCCACGACGCCGACAAGCTGCGCGAGACCATCCTCGACGCGTTCGACATGTCGCTCGGCACCGGGCTTGGTAAGCTGCGCGGCAAGATCTTCCGCATCGGTCATCTTGGGCATTTCAACGATCTGATGCTGTGCGGCACGCTGTGCGGCGTGGAAATGGGATTAGCGAAGGCCGGTATTCCGCACAAGCCAGGCGGGGTGGCCGCGGCGCTCGAATATTTGGGTGAATAAGGGGGAGTTGCACTTGCGCCCTGGCGTCTTTCGAAGCCCTCGGCCGGCCGAACCGTCCGAGGGCGCCTCAGGATGAGGACAGAAGGTTTGATGGCATCGAGGAAAGCCCTCACCCTGAGGTGCGACTGAGAGGGCCCGCAAGGACGTACTGAATCGATCCAGCTTGGAGAGGAACCAGCATGACCCCCGACCAGGTCGAACGCGCCGCCAGCGCCCTTGTCGCCGCCCGCAAGGGTTCGGCGATCGCCCAGCTTCCCGAGGGGGCCATCCCGCAAAGCGAAGCGGACTCTTACCAGGTGCAGGACGCGGTGATCGCCAAGCTCGGCGGTACGATCGGCGGCTGGAAGGTCGGCATCTCGCCGCTCGGCGGACATTTCGCGGCGCCGATCTATGCATCGACCGTGGTGCCGAGCCCGGCAAGCCTGCCGGCGCGCAATTTCAAGATCATCGGCATCGAGTGCGAGATCGGCTTCCGCTTCAATACGGCGCTGCCCGCGCGGCCGCAGCCTTATACGCGGCACGAGGTGCTGGCGGCGGCTTCGCTTGTTCCGACGATCGAGGTCGTCGACTCGCGCTACCAGGATTTCCGCGCGATCGACCGGCTGATGGTGCTGGCCGACAATTTCTCGAACGGCGCGCTGGTCTACGGGCCGCCGGCGAAGGATTGGGACGGCATCGACCTCGCGCATCCGCCGATCGAGGTGACCGCCGACGGCAAGCACTTCGCGGACTGCACGGGCCTGCGCGCCGGGACGCCGATCGAACTGCTGCTGGCCGCGGTAGAACACGCCAACCACCGCGGCGGCATCGCGGCCGGCACCGTGATCACCACCGGCACGCATACCGGACTCGTCTTCACCGAGCCGGGGACAAGGATCGTCGCCGATTACGGCAGGCTCGGCCGGGTCGAGGTCTCGTTCCCAAAGTGAGCGGAGCGGCGGCGACCTAGCGGATGCTCCTTCACCTCGCCTGGCACCGCAATCACGATGGCTTCGACCTGGCGGTGGCGGCCAACCGGCTGGCTTCGCGCGGGGCGCATCTGTGGTGGCTTGGCGCGAGCGGGCCGGCTCACGAGCCGGGCGACTACCTGTGTGAGCTCGACGCGGAATCGGCCGAGCGGCTTACCGGGTTCGGCATCGAAGCGGAGGTGTGGGACGGTAGGCTGCCCGACGACGCGGTGGCGCTTGCCCACCCGCGGATCGCGCTGTTCGCCGGCGCTGCTGCGTCCTACCCGTTCTTTGCCTATTACGCGATGGCGCTCGCCCGGCTCGGCTTTGATTTCGAGTTGGTCGACGGCGAGGCGATCGCCAGCGGCGTGCTGAGCCGGTTCGATCTGCTGGTGCTGCCAAGCGGGTTTTCGGTCTGGGGCCTCGATGCGGCCGAAGGCGTTGTCGGCGCCGATATCGCGGTGCGGCAATTTCTTGCTGGCGACGGCGCGGCGATCGGGTCGGGCGGCGGCGCGTTCTATCTGTCCACCGGCCGGCCGGGATGGACCAACGCCGCCCTGGCGCGGCCCATCTACACCCATGAGTTCCTGCGCACCGGGGTCGGGATCGTCAGCCTGTTGCTGGGGCGCGACAGTATCGGCTTCGGCTGTCCGCCGACGGTCGAGATGCCCTATTACCACGGGCCGATCTTCGCCGAGCTCGACCGCGCCGTCTCGTCAGCCGGGACATTCGAACGGCTGGTGATGCCGGGACACCTCTTTGTGCCGAACCCGCTCGATAACGGCTTCTTCCAGAGCGAGATGGCGGGGCAGACCGCGATCATCCGCGCCGAGACGCGGCGCGGCCGCGCGGTGCTGTTTGCGGCAAACCCGGAGATGGGCGATCTCATCCGCAAGTACATCGCGCTCGATGGTTACATCGTCCGCTACTTGCCGATCCGCGGCGAGGCGGCGATGGCCGACACGCTGCGCCATTACCGGCCGCTCGACCCGCCCTGCTGGCGGCTGATCCTCAACGCGATCCACAGCCTGATGCTGCGCTTCGAGCCGCCCGGCGCGATGCCGGCGTGGTCGACGCCGGCACAACCGCAGGAACCACGCGTGCGGCTGACCACTTCGCTCGATGGGGCGCTGCGACGACTGAAGCTCGCCGACGATATGCCGCTGCGCACGCTGCTCGGCATGGTGCGCGACGATCTGCGCGCGCGGGTGCGCGGCCTCACCGACCGGCTGGAGGCGGTGGAGACCGCGTTCTCGGCGCTCGACCCGCCGGCGCCGGGCATTCGCTATCTATGGGCCGGTTGCGAGGACGCGGCGCTAACGGCGGTGGCGGACGCGGCGAAGAGCGACCGTCCGATCGTCGAGCGGCTCGCCGAGTTCGAGACGGCGCTGGTTCTCGCCGAGAGTTGGTGTCGGTTGGCCGAGGCCGAGCGTCATTTCGGGAGGGGGCGGTGATCGCGCGCGGGGATGCGGCGTACGATCCGGTCACGCGCCGGCTGCATTGGGTGAACGCGATCCTGGCGCTGGTCACGATCGCTCTGGCCTGGTGCCTGCTCGGCGTACCGCGGCACGATGCGGCGCGCGGATGGCTCTTGATGCTGCACGGTTCATTCGGCATCGCCATCCTGGCGCTGATGCTGTTCTGGGCGGGGTGGCGGTTGCGCCATGGCGCGCCGCCGCTGCGTCCGACGCTGCGTCGGTTCGAGGCGGCGCTGGCGCGGGCGACGCATGCAGCGATCTTCGTGTCGTTCATCGCGATGCCGATCACCGGCTATGTGGGCCTCGCGGCGGCTGGGAAGCCGGTGGATCTTTTCGGCCTCGTGGCGATCCCGCCGCTGATGCCGCAAAGCGGCTTGCTGTCGCAGGCGGCGATCGCATTGCATCTGCTCGGCGAATTTTTGATCTACGGCCTGGTCGCGCTGCACATCGCCGCGGCGCTCATGCACGGCTTCATCAGGCGCGACGGCATCCTTGAGCGGATGCTGAGCAGACCGTCAGTTTGAGCCGGTCGCGACCAGCGACAGCTTGCCGCGGAAGTAGTCGAGCGCGTCGCCGAGGGTCGAGGCCACCTGCAGCCGCTGGCGGCCGCTCATCACGACGAACTCGGGCGGGCTGGCCGACGAGATGGCGGATTTGACGATCGTATAAAGCGCCGCTTCCTGGCTGTGGCGGAAGATCGAGAACAGCGCGTGGCCCTCGCGATGGTCGATCGCGTAGTCGCGCCACACACCGCGCATTACGTTTCGGCTGTAGAGGCCAAGGAGTTGGTTGAGCTCAGAACGGGTGAAAAATTGCGGCCGCCGTCTCGCCCGGTACTCCCGCAGGGGCAAAACCGTCGCGCTCTTGGTGCTCATCGCCTTGCCGCCGCCCATTGTCGCGCGCCCTTTGTCACGCGATTGCAATTTTGACCATTTCCGCCGGAGCGTCCAGCCGTCTCAACGGGCATTGCGCCCGTCGCGGCATTGCGGCGCTGTTTGGCTCGCCTCGGCCCGGCAAATGTGTTAGCCAACCGCTCACCGCGACGGGTGAGTTCGGGTTGGGGCGTTCGTGAGCGACATATTCCGCGAAATCGACGAAGAGCTGCGTCGCGACAATCTCTTGAAGCTGTGGAAGCAATACGGCCGCTACGTGATCGCCGCAGTTGTGGTGCTGCTGCTGATCGCGGGGGGCGTCGTCGCCTGGCGCAACCATCAGCTGACGCAGCGCCAAGCGCAGTCGGTGCGTTACGAGGCGGCGCTGGCGCTGCTGCGGCAAGGCAAGGACGCTGAGGCCGCCAAGATTTTAGCTTCAGCCGGTGCCGACGGCGGGTCATACGCGCAACTCGCGGCGTTCGAGGCGGCCGACCTCGCCGCGAAATCGGGCGATGTCAAGGGCGCGGTCGCCGATTACGATAAGCTCGCCGCCTCATCCGATTTAGATCCGGAATTGCGCGACGCGGCGACGCTGCTTTCGGTGATGAACGGCTTCGCCGACAGCGATCCGCAAAAAATGATCGATCGGCTGAAGCCGCTTGCCGAAGGCGGCAGCACGTGGCGGTACACCGCGCTCGATCTCACCGCCGCGGCCAAGCTCAAGGCCGGTGATAACGCAGGCGCGCTCGACATATACACAAAGCTCGCCGCGGATGCGGCCGCCCCGCAAGGCCTGCGCAGCCGCGCCGCCGAGATGGCCACGGTGCTGAAGCCCTGATCGCGCGATCGCCGCAATGAAACGACGCCACTTCGTCACGGCGATGCTCGCCTCGCTGACCACGGCCGGATGCGGGCTGTTCGGATCGAAGCCGAAGGCGCGATTGCCCGGCGAGCGCATTTCGGTGCTCGGGCTCGACCGGCAGATCGAGGCAGACCCGGCGATCGCCAATAAGCCGGTGACAGTGCCGGCGCCGACGGCGAATCCGGATTGGCCTGAGCCGGGCGGCAACCCAAGCCACGCGATGGGCAATCTCGCATTGCCCAATCAGGTCAAGAAGGCGTGGGAGACCAGTATCGGCGACGGAACGTCGCGCTACTCCAAGGTCATGTCGCAGCCGGTTGTCGCCGCGGGCCGCGTCTTCGCGATGGACGGCGGCGTGCAAGTCAGCGCGGTCGATACGGCGAGCGGTAAGCGGTTCTGGCAAGTCGACCTGACGCCGCCCGAGCAGAAGGGCAACGCATTCGGCGGCGGCCCGTGCTTCTGGAACGGCCGGCTCTATGTGGCGACGGGCTATGCCGAAGTCGTCGCGCTCGACCCCAGTGACGGCAAGATCATCTGGCGCAAGAATGTCGAGACGCCGATCCATGCCGCGCCGACCGTCGTCGACAATCGGATCTTCCTCGTCACCGTCGACAACCAGCTGCTGGCGCTATCGGCGCAAGACGGCACGCGCCAATGGTCGCATACCGGCATCCCCGAGGTCGGCACGCTGCTGGGCGATGCGAGCCCAGCGGTCGAGGGCGAAATCGTTGTCGTTGCCTATACCTCCGGCGAGCTATTCGCGATCCGCGTCGAGAACGGCCGCGTCCTGTGGTCGGAGAATTTGGCGTCGTCGCGCAGCATGGATGCGATGTCGGCGATGGCCGACATCCACGGCAGACCGGTGATCGACCGCGGGCGGGTCTTCGCGGTCAGCCATAGCGGGCGAATGATGGCGATCGACCTGCGCACTGGAAATCACGTCTGGGAGCAGGCTATCGGCAGCAGCCACGAGCCGTGGTGCGCCGGCGATTTCGTGTTCGTCATCACCAACAACCAGGAGGTCGTCTGCCTGACGCGCGACGAGGGCAAGGTGCGGTGGACCGCGCAGCTGCCGAACTACGAGGACATGACGAAGAAGGAAGACCCGATCGAATGGGTGGGCCCGGTGATGGCCGGCGGGCAGCTGATTGCGTTGTCGTCGACGGGAGTCGCAATGTGGGTCTCAGCGCAGGACGGCAAGACGCAATGGCAGACGAATATGTCCGACAAGGGCTATCTCGGACCGATCATCGCCGGCAACACGGTTTACTTGCTGACCGACGACGCCAATCTTTCGGCCTATCGGTAATATTCAAGTGCGGCGGCACATCCGTGTCGCCTTCGGCACCGGGCCGTTCCCCCACCCGGCCACCCCACGAGAGTATGCTGATTGGGCGGCCGGGTGGGGCAGCGGGTCGGAACCGCCTCCGTGCAAGCGGAGCGAGAGGGATGCGGCGATGGGCTTCACGGTCGCCATACTCGGCCGGCCAAATGTCGGCAAATCGACGCTGTTCAACCGTCTGGTCGGCCGGCGCACGGCGCTGGTCGACGACGCGCCGGGGGTGACGCGGGACCGGCGCGAAGGTCAGGGCTGTATCGCCGACCTCGAATTCCGCGTTATCGACACCGCCGGACTCGAAGAGGCGGCCCCAACTTCGCTTGCCGGGCGTATGCGGGCGCAGACCGAGCGCTCGCTCGACCTCGCCGATGTCGTGCTCCTTGTCATCGACGCGCGCGAGGGGATCACCGAAGCTGACCGCCATTTCGGCGGCTGGCTGCGCAAGGGTGGCAAGCCCGTCGTGCTGATCGCCAACAAGGCCGAGGGACGCGCCGAACTCGGCGCGGTCGGCGAAGCCTATGCGCTCGGCCTCGGCGACCCGGTGCCGCTCTCGGCGCTGAACGGCGAGGGCTTCGCCGAGCTTTACGACCGGCTGCGCGATTTCGCACCGCTGCCCGAAGGCGACGCTTCGGAGGCCGAGCGGGTCGGCGAGCGGCCGCTGCAGCTGGCGATCGTCGGCCGGCCGAATGTCGGCAAATCGACGTTGGTCAACCGCCTTGTCGGCGAGGACCGGCTGCTCACCGGCCCCGAGCCCGGCATCACCCGCGACTCGATCGCGCTGGAATGGGAATGGCAGGGGCGCGCGATCCGCCTCGTCGATACGGCGGGGCTGCGCCGGCGAGCGCATGTGCAGGACAAGCTCGAGCGGCTGTCAGTCGCCGACGCGCTGCGCACGATCCGTTTTGCCGGCACGGTGGTGCTGGTGCTCGACGCGCTCGAGCCGTTCGGCCGCCAGGACCTGACGATCGCCAACATGGTCGCCGAAGAGGGCAGGGCGCTGGTGCTCGCCGCCAATAAATGGGATGCGGTCGCCGACAAGCCAGCGGCACTGCGCCAGATGCGCGACCGCATCACCGCCTCGCTGGCGCAGCTGCAGGGCGTGGCGCTGGTGCCGATTTCGGGCATGGCCGGCACTGGGCTCGACGCGCTGATGAAGGCGGTCGTCGCGGCGGACGCGGTGTGGAACAAGCGGCTGCCGACCCCGGCGCTCAATCGCTGGCTCGCCGGCATCCAGCAGCACCATCCGCCGCCGCTGGTCGGCGCGCGCCGGCTTAAGCTGCGCTACATGACGCAGGCCAACACAAGGCCGCCGACATTTGCGTTGTTCGCGTCGAAGCCGAGCGAGCTTCCCGACAGCTACCGGCGCTACCTCGTCAACGCGCTGCGCCAGGATTTCGACCTGCCGGGGACGCCAATCCGGCTGATGCTGCGCAAGGGCGAAAATCCGTACGCGCGAGCGTAAGCCTAGGCCCGCGACACCGTGTCGGCGAGGTCGCCGGCGTTGACCACTTCTCCGTTGCCCGTGCAGTCGTCGAGAGCGAGTTGCACGAAGGCCTCGGCCACGGTCTCGGGCGGCGGCAGGTTCATCGGATCCTCGCCGGGAAAGACGCGCGCCCGCAGCCGCGTGCGCACCACACCCGGTCCGATCAGATTGGCGCGGACATTGGTGTTTTCGCATTCGGCGGCGTAGGTTTTCACCAGCACGTCGAGCGCGGCCTTGCTCGCCGCATAAGGGCCCCAATAGGCGCGCGGATTGCGGGCGATGCCGCTGGTTACAAAGATCGCCCGGCCGTGCGGCGCGGCGCGCAGCAGCGGGTCCATCGCCCGGATCAGCCGCCAATTGGCGGTGAGGTTGAGGTCGATGACCTCCTGCCAGAGCTTCGGGTCGATATGGCCGAGCGGCGAGAAAGTGCCGAACTCGGCGGCGTTGCCGACCAGGATGTCGAGCCGTTCGAAGCGCTGGTAGATCGCGCCGGCGAGTTCGTCGATCTTGACGAAATCGCGCAGGTCAAGCGGCACCAGCGTCGCGGCGCCGCCTGCCGCGCGGATTTTGTCGTCGACCTCTTCCAGCCCACCGACCGTGCGCGCCGCCAGCACAAGATGCGCGCCTTCCGCCGCATAGCGCTCGGCAACAGCGGCGCCGATCCCGCGCGACGCGCCGGTGACGAGGGCGACCTTGCCGGCGAGCCTTCCTGCCATCAGGCCGAGGATACTACCAGCTTCGGCTGAACGCTGCGCGCGGTTCGCCGCCGGACGAACCACAAAGCGACGCCGCTGAGGAAGGCGGTCGCGACGAGGTAGTAGCTCGGCGACAGCGGATCGCCGGTCTCTCTGATCAGCCAGGTGGCGATAAACGGCGCGAAGCCGCCGAAAATCGTTACCGCCGTGCTGAAGCTCAGCGACACGCCGACTGCCCTGACCGCGACCGGGAATTGCTCGCCCAGCATCGAAGGGAGCACGCCGCTATACCCGGCCTTGAGCAATTGCAGCCAAGAGCAGGCGATAATGCATGCCACCAGCGTCGGCCAAGCCGACATTAGGAAAAAGGCCGGCCAGGAGGTGAAGAAAAACAGCCAGGCGGTGACGACCATGAGGCGCGGCCGAAACGCCATCTTGTCCGACCAATGGCCGAAGATCGGACAGAAGAGCGCCAGCACAAGCCCGCCGATGAGGGTGGCGATAAAGCCGGTATAGGCCGGGAGATGCAGCGTCTTCTGTCCGTAGGTCGGGATGTAGGCCAGGATGTAAAACGAGCTGTTCGAGATGATCGAGGCGCCGAGCGACAACAGCACGGGCAGCGGATACTTGGTCAGCAGCTCGCGGATCGGCATCGCTTCCGGCTGTTCTGCCTCGATGAATTCCTGCGTTTCGGAAAGCTTCCAGCGGATGTAGAACCCGGCCGGCCCGACCAGCATCCCGAAGAAATAGGGAAGCCGCCATCCCCAGCTGAGCAGCTGGTCGTGGGTCAGAAGCGTGGTCAACGCGATCCCGAACAGCGAAGCCAGGGCGGTGATCATGCCGGCTATGGAAAACTGCCAGCTGGCTGCGAAACCGCGGCGGCTCGAGCCATGCTCGGCCAGAAAGGCGACGGACGTGCCGAATTCGCCACCCACCGAAAGCCCCTGAAGCAGGCGGGCCAAGGTGATGAAGACCGGAGCGGCGATGCCGATCGCCGCGTAGCTCGGCGTCACCGCCATCAGCGTCGTGCCGACCGTCATCAACGCGATTGACAACGTCAGCCCGGATTTGCGGCCGTGCCGGTCCGTGTAGGAGCCGATGAGGATCGCGCCCAGCGGCCGCACGAGATAAGCTAAGCCGAACGCCCCGAAGGTCACGAGCAGCGATACGGTGGGATCGCTGGTGGGGAAGAAGACCTGGGAAATCGTCACCGCGAGAAAGCCGTAGACGACGAAGTCGAACCATTCGAGGACGTTGCCGATGACCGCCGCGATCACCACTCGCTTGAGCGAGCTGGGCGGCGGAGATGTGCTAGCGCTTTCCGCGTACGAAGACATTGCCTGCTCCTGTTCGTGTCGGCCTTATGAATGGCCTCGAACAGATTAGCGGCAGAGAAGCGGCGTTAAAAGCGGCGTGCGCTCAGGCCGAGCGGCGGCGGATGGCCAGGAGCGCGAAGAGGCTGAGGACGGCGGTCGCCATCAGATAAAAGCTCGGCGACAGCGGGTCGCCGGTCTGGGCGATCAGCCAGGTTGCGAAGAACGGCGCGAACCCGCCGAAGATCGTCACTGAGATACTGTAGCTGAAGGCGATACCGACGGCGCGGGTCTCGACCGGGAACTGCTCCGACATCAGCGACGGCAGCACGCCGCTATACCCGCCCTTGACAAGGTTGAGCCAGCCCACCGCGAACACCGCGGTGACGACCGAGGGGTACGCCACCATCAGCCAGAACACCGGGTACGATGTCACCAGGAACAGCAGCGCCATCCACAACATGATCCCTGGCCGGTCGGTCTTGTCCGACCAATGCCCGGCGAGCAAGGAAAACACCGTCAGCACCGCACCGCCGACCAAGGTCGCAATGAACCCGGTCGAGGGATGCAGGTGCAGCGTCTTGATCGCGTAGGTCGGGATGTAGAGCAGCAGATAATAGGACGCGTTCGAGACCACCGAGGCGCCGAGCGCCAAAATGACCTGCAGCGGCTGAGTCGCCAGCAGCGTGCGGATTGGCAGGCTGTGCGGCTTTGCCTCGGCGAATTCCTTGGTCTCGACGACCTTCGAGCGGATGTAAAGCCCGGCCGGACCGACGAGAAGTCCGAATAGGTAGGGGATGCGCCAGCCCCAGTCGACCAGCTCTTCATGCGACAGCTTGGTGGTGAGGACGATGCCGAACAGCGCGACGACGATCGAGACGAGGCCGGTGCTGGCCCACTGCCAGCTCGCGCTGTATCCCCGGCGCCTGCCGCCGTGCTCGACAAGAAAAGCGACCGCGCTGCCGAACTCGCCACCGACCGAGAACCCCTGCAGCACGCGCGCGAGCATGATGATCGCCGGCGCCGCGAGGCCGATCGTCGCGTAGCCCGGCGTCACCACCATCAGCGTGGTGCCGATCATCATCAGCCCGATCGAGAGGGTGAGCCCGGCCTTGCGGCCGTGCTTGTCGGTATAGGTGCCGATCACCGCCGCGCCAAGCGGCCGCATCAGATAGGACAAACCGAACGTGCCAAAGGTGATGAGCAGCGACACCGTCGGGTTCTGCGCGGGGAAGAACACCTCGGCGATTGTCACGGCGAAATAGCCGTAGACGAGGAAGTCGAACCATTCGAGGACGTTACCGACAGTCGCCGCGACGATGACTTTGGTCAACGCTTCCTCGCGCGGCAGACCGCCGGTCAGCGCGGTATCGGCAGGCATTTCGCTATCCCTGAGATATCGGTTTCAGTTTCTCGTGAGCGGATCAGGCCGGCGCGAGCAGCGACAGCTGTACCGATACCTTGCCGTCGTCGGCGTCGACCAGCGGGATGGGGTAGTCGCCAGTAAAGCAGGCGTCGCAAAAGCGCGGCGCTTGGTCGTCGCGGCCCGCCATGCTCGTCGCCCGGTAGAGCCCGTCGATCGAGATGAAGGCGAGGCTGTCGACGCCAATATGGCGGGCCATCGCGTCGACATTCATGTTCGAGGCAAGCAGCTGGTCGCGGTCGGGCGTGGCGATGCCGTAGAAGCACGGGTGAGTCGTCGGCGGGCTCGAAATCCGCATATGGACTTCGCTCGCGCCGGCATTGCGGACCATGTCGACGATCTTGATCGAGGTGGTGCCGCGCACGATCGAATCGTCGACCAGGATAACCCGCTTGCCCTTGAGGTTGCGGTTGGCGTTGTGCTTGAGGCGCACTCCGAGATGGCGGATCTGGTCGGTCGGCTCGATGAAGGTGCGGCCGACATAGTGGTTGCGGATGATGCCGAGCTCGAACGGCAGCCCCAATTCCTGGGAATAGCCAAGCGCCGCCGGCACCCCGGAATCGGGCACCGGCACGACGATGTCGGCATCGACGCCGCTCTCGCGTGCCAGCTCCTGACCGATGCGTTTGCGCACCTCATAGACGCTCTGGCCCTCGACGACGCTGTCGGGTCGGGCGAAATAGATGTATTCGAAGATGCAGAAGCGCGCGGGCTTCCTGCCGAACGGCTTGAAGCTGCGCAGCCCTTGCGCGTCGGCGATGACAAGCTCGCCGGGCTCGACGTCGCGGACGAATTCGGCGCCGATGATGTCGAGCGCGCAGGTCTCCGAGGCGATGATCCAGGCCTCGGCGAGTTGGCCGATGACCAGCGGCCGCACGCCGAGCGGATCGCGCACGCCGATCACCAATTCCTGCGTCAGCGCGGCAAGCGAATAAGCGCCCTCGATCTGTTTCAGGCCGTCGACGATGCGGTCGATGATCGTGCCCTGTTCGCTGGTGGCGATCAGGTGGTTGATCACCTCGGTGTCGCTGGTGGTGTGAAACAGGCTGCCGCGCCGCACCAGCTTCCGGCGCAGCTGGTAGGAGTTGGTCAGGTTGCCGTTGTGGCAGATGGCGATGCCGCCGAATTCGATCTCGAAGAACAACGGCTGGACGTTGCGCATCGCCACCTCGCCGGTGGTCGCATAGCGCACATGGCCGATCGCGGAGTGCCCGCGCAGCTTGGCCATGGTCTCCTTGGAGCTGAAATTGTCGCCGACGAGGCCCATGCCGCGATGGGCGCTGAATTGCTCGCCGTCATAAGCGACGATGCCCGCCGCTTCCTGCCCGCGATGCTGCAGCGCGTGCAGGCCGAGCGCAGTCAGGGCCGCCGCGTCGGGGTGGCCGTAGACACCAAAGACCCCGCATTCGTCGTGAAAATGGTCTGCATCGCCGCAAGAGGGCGTCACCATGCACGATCCTCGCTGGAGCTTGGCCGGCCTAAAGAATATGGGGTCTTATTGCCTTTGTTGCCAGTGCGTGACAAGCGTGACAAGTCCTCGCACCTCAGTGTTGGTTGCTGATGAGCCGGTCGAGTTCGCGCTGCGAGCTCTGGTTGTACGTCGGGGCGGCCGGTTGCTGCTGATCCGGCGCGGCGGGCGGCGCGGTGGGGGTGCTGAGCGCACGCATCGCTTTCTCCGCCTCGGCGGCCGGCGACACGGTGTGGATGACGTCGTCGGCGGCCGCGGCGCTCTTCACGCGCCACTGGTCGGGCAGAAAGCCGCGAATCAGGTTGGCGCCCTGCTCGAGATAGGGTGCGCTCTTCGCGTCGCGCAGCCATTGCGGCCGGTCGTTCGGCTGCACCATGTCGAGCATCAGGTAGGCGAGGCTCAGGATGAACGCGCCACGCAGCAGCCCGAACACGAAGCCGAGGGTGCGATCGATCGGCGACAGCCCGGTCGACCGCACGGCGCGCGCGGCGATCCCGGTGACGACCGTCAGGACGATCAGGCAGACGATAAACGTCCCGGCGATGCCGATCAGCCCCGATAGCAGCGGGTTGTGCACCATTGGCTCGACCGCCGCTTCGACATTCGCATAGATGTAGAAGGTGATAAACGCGGCGCCGACCCAGGCGACGATCGACAGTGCCTCGCGCACGAAGCCACGCGCGAAGGCAAAGATCGCTGACAGGCCGAGGACCGCGACGACGCCGAGATCGAGCGGATTCACGCCGTGATCCTCATGGCGCGGCGGCGACGCGCCGCATCCGGCGGCGTTCGGCCGGCGCGAGGCGCTCGACGAGTTCGCTGAGATAGGCGATCGGCATCGTTGCGATGCCGTCGCCGGAGCGCGCGGCACGCCCTGCCTGGCGGCCGCCGGGGCGGGCTGGCAGCCAGGCTTCGGTGAAGCCGAGCTTCGCCGCCTCCTTAAGCCGCGCGTCGCTATGCGACACCGGCCGCACGCGGCCGCTGAGGCCGATCTCGCCAAAGACGACGGTATCGGCCGGCACCGGAGTTTCGACCATCGCCGAGACCAGCGCCGCGGCGACCGCGAGGTCGGCGGCCGGCTCGCCGATGCGCAAGCCGCCGGCGACGTTGAGGTAGATGTCGTTGGCGCCGACCGAGAGGCCGCAGCGCGCGTCGAGTACGGCGACGATCATCGCGAGTCGCGTCGCGTCCCAGCCGACGACGGCGCGGCGCGGGGTACCGAGCAGCGATGGTGCGACCAGCGCCTGGATCTCGACCAGCACCGGCCGCGTGCCCTCGATCCCGGCGAAGACCGCAGCGCCGCTGACCACGCCCTCACCGTGCTCGCCGGCGCGCTCGGCGAGGAACATGGCCGACGGGTTCGGCACCTCGACAAGCCCGCGGTCGCTCATCTCGAAGACGCCGATCTCGTCAGTCGCGCCATAGCGGTTCTTGACCGCGCGCAGGATGCGGAACTGATGGCCGCGCTCGCCCTCGAAATAGAGCACGGTGTCGACCATGTGCTCCAGGACGCGCGGGCCGGCGATCATCCCTTCCTTGGTGACGTGGCCGACCAGCACCAGCACGAAGCCGCGGCGCTTGGCGAGGCCGATCAGCTCCTGCGCCGCACCGCGCACCTGGCTGACCGTCCCCGGCGCACTGTCGAGCGTGTCGAGATACATGGTCTGGATCGAGTCGATGACGGCGAGTTGTGGCGGGTTGGCCGTATCGAGCGAGGCAGCGATGTCGCGCACGCTGGTCGCGACCGCGAGACGCACCGGCGCCTCGCCGACGCCGAGCCGCTGCGCGCGCAGTCGGATCTGGTCGATCGCCTCTTCGCCGGTGATGTAGGCGGCCGCGCCACCGCCGGCGGCGACAGCCGCCGCGGCCTGCAGCAACAGGGTCGATTTGCCGATGCCGGGGTCGCCGCCGACGAGGATCGCGGAGCCCGGCACCAGCCCGCCGCCGCACACGCGGTCCAACTCGGCGATGCCGGTCAGGTGGCGCGCGGTTTGCCGGTTATCGCCGCGCAGCGCGACGAAATCGAGGGAGTGGCCGCCGCGGGTGCTACCGCTAAGGCTCTTGGGCGGCCCGGAACGCGGTAATTCCTCGACGAGGCTGTTCCACGCGCCGCACGCCTCGCAGCGTCCGGCCCATTTCGCGGAGACCGCCCCGCATTCCTGGCAGGCGTAGCGCGGCTGCGATTTAGCCACGGAGCCCGGACCAGGGAATCCCTCTCCGCCCATTGGCGGGAGAGGAGGGCCGTCGCGGAGCGGCGGTCGGGTGAGGCGGGCAGGCGGCGGCGCTTCTGGAATCCCCCGCCTCACCCCGACCCTCTCCACCCCCAAGGGTGGAGAGGGAGTGAAATTTGGCGGACGGAAGGCGGCTCATATCGCCCGCACCTCCATCTGGATCGGCCCCACGGCGCGGCCGTTGACGAACTGCTCGACAAACGGGTTGCCGGAATCGTCAATCTCGACGGCCGGACCCTGCCATACGATCTTGCCTTTGTGCAGCATGGCGATGCGATCGCCGATCTTGCGCGCGCTGACCATGTCGTGGGTGATCGACACGGCGGTGGCGCCGACCTCGCGCACGCATTTGATGATGAGGTCGTTGATGACGTCGGCCATGATCGGGTCGAGCCCGGTGGTCGGCTCGTCGAAGAAGATGATTTCGGGCTCGGCGGCGATCGCCCGGGCCAGCGCGACGCGCTTTTGCATGCCGCCCGACAGCTCGGCCGGGCGCAGTTCGCCGACCTCGGCTCCGAGTCCGACCGCGGCCAGTTTTTCGAATGCGATCTGCCGTGCCCTGGCTCGCTCCATCCCCCGGCCCTGGATCAGCCCGAACGCCACATTCTCCCATACGTGCAGTGAGTCGAACAGGGCGGCGCCCTGGAACAGCATGCCGAACTTGTTCATCAGCGCGGTACGGCGGGCGCGCTTCATGCCGACGGTTTCGGCGCCATCGATGCGGATCGAGCCCAATTCGGGGTGCAGGAGGCCGAGGATGCATTTGACCAAGACCGACTTGCCGGTGCCCGAGCCGCCGATGATGACGAGGCTTTCACCGACCCCGCAGTCGATGTCGATGCCGTCGAGCACGCATTTCGATCCGAACGATTTTTCGAGACCACGGACGGAGATTTTCGGCGCGGCGCCGGCGGAGGTACGAGCGTCGTTCATCCGCCGAACAGCGCCGCGGTGAGGAGATAATCGGTCACGAGGATCAGGATCGATGCCGACACTACGGCGTAGGTCGTCGCCTGGCCGACCCCCTCGGCGCCGCCGCGCGATTGATAGCCGCAATAGCACCCCATCAGCGCAACGATAAAGCCGAACACGCCCGCTTTAACCAACCCTGACACGACATCCGACGTCTCGAGGTGCTGGCTCGTGCTGACCAGATAGCTCTGCACGTTAAAGCCGAGTTTGTAGGTGCTGACGAGGTAGCCGCCGAAAACGCCGATAATGTCGGCGACGACGACCAGGAGGGGCATGGTAATGAGCCCGGCCAAGAGGCGCGGCAGCACGAGGTAGCGGTACGGGTCGGTGGACAAGGTCGACAGCGCGTCGATCTGGTCGGTCACGCGCATCGTGCCGATCTCGGCCGCCATCGCCGCGCCGACCCGGCCGGCGACCATGAGCCCGGCGATCACCGGGCCCAATTCGCGGGTCACCGACAGCACGACGACGGTCGCCACCGCGCTCTCGGCATTGAAGCGGCTGAACCCGGTATAGGATTGCAGCGCCAGCACCATGCCGGTGAAGAGCGCCGTCAGCCCGACGACCGGTAGCGAGTAATAACCCATGTAGACGATCTGGCGCAGGATCAGCCGGGGATAGAAAGGCGGGCTGAAGATGCCCACCAGACCCATCATCGCGAACCGGACGAGGCTGCCGGTCGCCGCCAGAAAGCCGAGGAAGGCCGCGCCGACCGATGCCAGAAAGGCGGTCATTCGGCGGTCTTACTGTCGCTTGGGGTCTCGCGGTAAACGCGATGGTGGCGCGTGCCGAGGGCGGTCAACATCTCGTAGCCGATGGTGCCGGCATCGGCGGCGGCGGTATCCACGCCGTAGTGCTCGCCGATCAGCTCGATCATGTTGCCGGGATAAAGCTCGGTTGCGGGAACCGCCGACACATCGAATGTCGCCAGGTCCATCGACAGTCGGCCGAGCAGCGGGACCCGTTTCCCGGCGAGCCAGCCGCAGCCGCGATGGCTCAGCGAACGCAGCCAGCCATCGGCGTAACCTATTGCCGCTGTTGCCAACAATCCCGGCCCGTCCATGATGTGCGCGGCACCGTATCCAACCGATTCCCCCCTGTCAATTTTGCGCACCTGGACGATTTTGGCGCGCAGACGAACCACTGGCCGCATTGGGTTGGCGGCGCCCGGGCATGGGTTTACGCCGTAGAGCGCGGCTCCCGGCCGCACCAGGTCAAAATGGTAGTCGCGGCCGAGGAAGATGCCCGAAGAGGCGGCGAGGCTCGCCTTGAGGCTAGGCAACTGTTGATGGGCGGCGATAAAGCGCGCGCGCTGCGCGGTGTTGAGCGCGTGATCCGGCGTTTCGGCGCAGGCGAGGTGGCTGATCAGCATGCTCGCGCCGACCGCCGCGATGAGGTCGAGGCATTGCTCGAATTCGGCCGACGACAGGCCGAGCCGCGACATACCGGTATCGATGTGGACGATCGGAAGCTGCTTGTCGGGCGCGGCGACCGTCGTCCATGCCTCGATCTGGCCGGGATCGTTGAGCACCGGGATCAGCCGCGCCGCGGCGAAATCCGCGGCCGAGCCGGGCAGCGGGCCGTTGAAGACGGCGATTTCAGGTTCCACCCCAAACGCCGCGCGCAACTCCAGCCCCTCGTCGAACGTCGCGACGAAGAACTTGCGGCATCCTGCCGCCATCAGCGCGCGTGCGACCGGCACGGCGCCGAGACCGTAGGCATTGGCTTTGACCACGGCGGCGCAGATGGCGGGCGCGGCCGTGACCGCGAGCAGCCGCCAATTGGCGACGACCGCGCCGAGGTCGATCTCCAGCACGGTTCCAGCGCGTGTCGCGGGGTCTGAGGTCACGGGTTTAGAACACACCCAACGGCCCTATTTCGCCATGGCCGGACCTGTATCGCAGCCATTTATCCTAATAGGACGCCGGCAGGTTTTCCGAGTCGACGTAGTTCGAGAACTTGGTGATCTCGCCCTCGAATTTGAGCTTGATCGCGCCCGTCGGTCCATGGCGCTGCTTTTCGACGATGACTTCGGCGATTCCGTGAATTTTTTCCATGTGCTCGCGCCACGCCTGATGGCGTTCGTTGAACTTCTCCTGGGTTTCGTTCTCGCCGAGGAGCGGTTCGCGGCCGCGATAATATTCTTCGCGGAAGATGAACATGACGACGTCGGAATCCTGCTCGATCGAACCGGACTCGCGGAGGTCGGCGAGCTGCGGGCGCTTATCCTCGCGCTGCTCGACCGCACGCGATAATTGCGATAGCGCCAGGACCGGGACGTCGAGCTCCTTGGCGATCGCCTTGAGCCCACGGGTGATTTCGGAAATTTCCTGCACCCGGTTCTCGGGGCCGCGCGTTGCGTTGGATGGGCGCATCAGCTGCAGGTAGTCGATGACGATGAGGTCGAGCCCCTGCTGTCGCTTGAGACGCCGCGCGCGGGTGCGCAGCGCCGCGACCGACAGCGCCGGCGTGTCATCGATGTAGAGGGGCAGCGCCGCGAGCTGCTGGCTCACCGCGACAAAGCGGTCGAAATCGTCCTTGCGCACGTCGCCGCGGCGGATCCTGTCCGACGACACGCCGCTTTCCTCGGCGAGGATGCGGGTTGCCAGCTGCTCGGCCGACATTTCGAGCGAGAAGAAGCCGACGATCCCGCCATCCTCGGCGATCTTGCGGCCATTGGGTGCGATGCCCGGCACATAGGCCTTGGCGGCGTTGAACGCGATGTTGGTGGCGAGCGAGGTTTTTCCCATGCCCGGCCGGCCGGCGAGGATCACGAGGTCGGACGGGTGCAGGCCGCCGAGCTTCTTGTCGAGGTCGATAAAGCCGGTGCCGACGCCTACGGTGCGGCCGTCGCGCTTGAACGCCGCCTCGGCCATGTTGATCGCCACGGTGAGCGCCGATTCGAAGCCACGGAACCCACCTTCCGCCTGGCCGGTGCTGGCGAGGTCATAGAGCCGCTGCTCGGCCCGCTCGATCTGCGCGATGGCCGGGTCGTCGAGGTCGTGCTCGTGCGCCTCGTTGACCATGTCCTCGCCGAGGTCGATCAACTGGCGACGCATATGGAGATCGTGAACGCGGCGGCCGTAATCCTCGGCGTTGATGATGGTGACTGCGGATTCCGCCAGTTGGGTCAGGTACTGCGCCCCGCCGACCTCGGCCAGCGAGGCGTCCTGCTCGAACAGGTTCTTCAGCGTGACCGGGTTGGCGATCTGGCCACGGTCGATCAGCCGGCAAATCGCCGCATAAATGCGGCCATGCACCGCGAAGCTGAAATGCTCGGGCAGCAGAAAGTCGGCGACGCGGCTATGCGCGAGGTTGTTGCGGAAAATGGCGCCCAAGAGCGCCTGCTCGGCCTCGGTGTTGCTGGGTGGCTGCCGGGTCGGCTCGGGTTCGGGCTCGCGGAACGGCGCGATCCAAGAAACGGTCGAAGACTGCATGACCCGAGGATACCACCGCCGGGCCGCGCCGGCGGCGAAATCGTGGCAGGAATAGCGTGGATAACGGGGACGTACCCGCTATCAGTTGCGAATCAGCGGCTTGTTCTCACGCTGCGCGGTCGTCGGCGGCGCGGTGGGTGCGCTCCCAGTCGAACATATAGTCGCGGGTGATCGGCACGGTCTCGACCGCCTTGGCCATCTGGATCTGCATGACCAGATGGCCACCGTAGCGGAAGGCGATCTCCGACCCGACGAGGTAGGTTTCCCACATCCGGCAGAACCGCTCGTCGTAGAGTTGCAGCACCTCTTCGCGGTGCTGCAGAAAGCGCCGCCGCCACGCCTTGAGCGTCTCGGCGTAATGCAGGCGAAGCACCTCGATATCGGTGATCCACAGTC
This sequence comes from uncultured Alphaproteobacteria bacterium, assembly GCA_963712835.1. Lineage (GTDB taxonomy): Bacteria > Pseudomonadota > Alphaproteobacteria > ATCC43930 > CGMCC-115725 > DATARH01. The sequence goes on from CAVQJJ010000019.1 coordinate 127,273, forward strand.
GTGCCCGTTCGATGACCGGCACGACCTCGGAGATCGCCGGCGAATAGCCGCCGGGGAAGATGTATTTGCGCAGCCACGGATTGGTCGTGCCGGGCCCGTCGCTGCGCCCGATCGAGTGGAGCAAAGCGATGCCGTCCGGCTTGAGCAGCGCGTCGACCTGAGCAAAGTACGTCGGGTAATGGACGACGCCGACATGCTCGAACATGCCCACCGAGACAATGCGGTCGTAGCTGCCGACTTCCTCGCGGTAGTCGCGCAGCTGGAAGCGCACCCGGTCGGAGAGCCCGGCTTGCGCAGCGCGGCGCTGCGCGACTTTCAGTTGCTCGGTCGACAGCGTCAGCCCGGTGACGTCGGCGCCGCACTCGCTCGCCAGATAAAGCGCGAGCCCGCCCCAGCCGCATCCGATGTCGAGCACCCTCATTCCCGGCCGAAGCAGCAGCTTCGAGGCGATATGGCGGCGCTTGTTGAGCTGCGCGGTGTCGATGTCTTCGTCGGGATGCAGGAAATAGGCGCAGGAATACTGCCGGTCGCGGTCGAGAAACAAATCGTAGAGCTGATCCGACAGGTCGTAGTGGTGGGCGACGTTGCGGCGCGCCCGCGTCACCGGATTGTACTGGTGCAGCCATTTAGTGATCCGCCGCAACCGGGCGATGAGGGGCAAAAGCTTGTCGCCCGCCATCAGCTCCTCGTTGCGCGCCAGGAGCTCGAACAGGTCATAAATACCACCGCCGTCGATCGTCAGGGCGCCGTCCATATAGGCTTCCGGCACGTGCAGCCAGGGGTTGACGGCCAGCTTCCGGTGGAGCGCGCGGTCGTGCAGACGGACCGACACCGACGGGCTCGCCGAACCGGCGAAGACGTGACGCCGCCCGAACGCGTCGATAAGTTCGAGCCGACCGATGCGGATGATCCGGTGAAGCAGCCGCGCCAACAGCATCAAACAGACCCTGCCACAAACCGGCAGGTACTATTGGACAGTTCGGTAGCCTAAAACAAGCGTATAGGCGAAGTTAAATCGCCTATCGCGGATACTCGACCGGGCTACGCCGTCGCGCTCGGCTCTTCTTCGGCGGCGGTGTCGTCTTCTTCCACCGGCTCGGCGAGCGGGTTGAGGCCGGCCTTCTGCATCTCCGCCGCTTCGGCCGATTGCGCCACATTGGCGGTCACGGTGACCCCGACCTCAGGGTGGAGCATCACGCGAACCGGGTGAAGGCCGAGCGTCTTGATCGGCCGGTCGAGGACGATCTGCTGGCGGTCCACGGTAAAGCCGGCTTCGGTCACCGCATCGGCGATGTCGCGCGACGACACCGAGCCGTAAAGCTGACCGCTTTCGCCCGCCTGGCGGATCAGCACGACATGCAGACCTTCGAACTTTCCGGCGACCTGCTCCGCGTCGCTTTTGCGGGCGAGATTATTGGCTTCGAGCTGGGCGCGCTGCGTTTCGAAATAGGCGAGGTTCGCTTCGGTCGCGCGTAGCGCTTTCTTGTGCGGCAACAGGTAGTTGCGCGCGTAGCCGGGACGCACCTTCACCCGCTGGCCCATCTGGCCAAGCTTCTCGACGCGTTCCAGGAGGATCAATTCGATCATCGCCGCGCCTCCTACTGGACCATGTACGGCAGAAGGCCGAGAAAGCGCGCGCGCTTGATGGCGCGCGACAGCTCGCGCTGCTTCTTGGTTGAGACCGCGGTGATGCGGCTCGGCACGATCTTGCCGCGCTCGGAGATGAAGCGCTGCAAAAGCCGCACATCCTTATAGTCGATCTTGGGCGCGTTCGGCCCGGAGAACGGGCAGGATTTGCGCCGGCGGAAGAATGGGCGGCGCGCCGCGGCGGCTTGGCGGCCCTGGCCGGATTCTCGTTGGCTTTCCATTTAGGCCTCCACCGTCTCGCGCGGGCGTTCGTCGCGGGGACGGTCTTCGCGCCCACGGTCATCACGATCGTCGCGCCGGTCATCATAACGGTCGCGGTCGCGCCGCGGGCGATCCTCGCGGCCGCCGCGGTTGAGCATGACCGGCGACGGCCCTTCTTCCAGCTCATCGACGCGGATCGTCAGATAACGCAGCACATCCTCGTTGATGCGCATCGTGCGCTCGAGCTCGGCGATCGCCGGGGCGGGCGCATCGATATTGAAGAGCACGTAATGGCCCTTGCGGTTCTTGTTCATGCGATAGGCGAGGTTGCGCAAGCCCCAGTTCTCGCGCTTCTTGATCTCGCCGCCCTGCTCGGAAATGAGCTGGGTGAACTGGTCGGCGAGCGTGTCGACCTGGGCGCCGGATATATCCTGGCGCGCGATAAAGACATTCTCGTAGAGCGGCATCGACGAACCCCTTGTGGCTGATTGGCCCGGAGCACGATTGCCGAGCGGGCCGAGCCGGTCGCAAATGCGGCCGGCAAGGGAGCGCGGCACTATACTCAAAGACCTTCGCCATGCAAGTCGCGGCTGTTTTGCCGCGTGCGCCGCCCGTGATATAGGACAGCATTCATGCCATTTATGGGGAGGCGGTGATGCTGACGCTCTACGGCGATCTCAACTCCGGCAATGTCTACAAGGTGCGGCTGCTTTTGGCTCAGCGCGGCATGGCGTATCGCCGCGTCGACACGACGCAAAACCGCGGCGAGCCGGCCCTCGCCGCATTCCGCGCGATCAACCCGATCGGCAAGATCCCGACCGTCGTCTTTGATGACGGACGGATGCTCTCGGAATCCGGCGCGATCCTGTTTTATTTCGCGCAAGCCTCGCGGTTTTGGCCGAGAGGCGATTGGGATCAGGCGGAGGTCATGCGCTGGATGTTCTTCGAGCAGTACAGCCATGAGCCCTATATCGCGGTCAACCGGCATTGGAAGCTGCATTTGCCGGCCGCCGAGCAGGCCCCGCTCGCCGAGCGGATGGCTGCCAATCACCTGCGCGGTTCGCAGGCGCTCGATGTCATGGAGAAGCAGCTGAGCGCCGCCGAGTGGCTCGCTGCCGATGGTTACACGATCGCCGACATCGCGCTCTTCGCCTATACGCACTCGGCGGGCGAAGGCGGGTTCAACCTTGAGTCCTATCCGGGGATCAGGGCTTGGCTCGACCGGGTGCGCGCGGAGCGCGGCTTTGTTCCGCAGATGCGAGAGGAACCGGGCGTACCGGTTACGCAGTGGCCGGGTTGAGGTTTTGGAGTGCCGTCGGCAGCGCGAGCCGCGGGATGACCCTCATCCGTCTCGCGTCGCGATGCCGCCGCCGGGTGAGGGTTTCTCGGTCTACGCCCGAACCGGGACGCCCTTTTCCTCAAGCACCTGCTGCAATTCGCCGGTCTCGAACATCTCGCGGACGATGTCGCAGCCGCCGATGAACTCGCCCTTCACATAGAGCTGCGGGATCGTCGGCCAGGAGGAGAACTCCTTGATGCCCTCGCGCACCGAGGAGTCGGACAAGACGTCGATGCCTTTGAACTTGACGCCGAGGTGGCTGAGGATCTGCACCACCGTCGCGGAGAATCCGCATTGCGGGAAGACCGGCGTGCCTTTCATGAACAGCACGACGGGGTTGTCGGTAACCTGCTGGCGGATGCGGTCGTGGGTGGTGATGTCCATATCTGAATCCTCGCTTGTCCTAGTCCGGTGGGGCGCTCGTCTGCAGCGCGAGCGCGTGAAGCTCATTGCCCATCCGGCCGCGCAGCGCCTGATACACCATCTGGTGCTGCTGCACCCGGCTCTTGCCACGAAAGGCCTCGGAGATCACGGTCGCGGCATAGTGGTCGCCATCGCCGCGAAGATCCTCGATCGAGACCCGCGCGCCCGGTAGCCCCTCCTTGATGAGACGCTCGATCGTCGCCGCGTCCATCGCCATCGCCCAAGGGCCTCCTAACATCCCCTCGCCGCTAGCCCCCAGCCATATAGCTGGGCAGCCATGCCTCGTTGATCGAGGTCAACTCGGCAACCGATATGGCACTGCCGCCGGGGAGTGTCAACGCGCGGCCCGAAATGGCGCCAATGCGTTGCGCGCATATACCCGCATTTTTTGCGGCGGCCAGGAGCGCATCGGGCGAAGCGGTTTCGATCAGGTAGCGCCCCTGATCCTCGCCGAAGAGCCCGGCATTGCCGGCCGGCAAATCGGTCAGCGCAACGCCCTTGCCGCCGGCCATCGCCATTTCGGCAATGGCGACCAGCAGCCCGCCATCGGCGACGTCGTGACAGGCGCCGACGTGGCCGACGTCGATCTGGGCGCGCACGAACTCGCCGTGGCGGCGCTCGGCGGCGAGGTCGACCGGCGGCGGCGCACCCTCTTCGCGGCCTTCGATCTCGCGCAGATAGAGCGAGGCGCCGAGATGACCGTCGGAGGGGCTTGGCGTCTCGCCGATGAGGATTAGCGCGTCGCCGTCGTGTTTCAGCGCGAGGTCGACCGCCTTCGCCGCGTCGGCGATCAGTCCGACGCCGCCGATCACCGGGGTGGGCCAGATCGCGCTGCCATTGGTCTCGTTGTAAAGCGAGACATTGCCCGACACGACGGGGTAGTCGAGTGCGAGACAGGCTTCGCGCATGCCGGCGATCGCGCCGGCGAACTCGGCCATGATCTCGGGCTTTTCGGGGTTGCCGAAATTCATGTTGTCGGTGATCGCCAAGGGCGTCGCGCCGACCGCGCAGAGGTTTCGCCAGCTTTCGGCGACCGCTTGCATCCCGCCGCGCTCGGGGTCGGCGCGCACGTAACGTGGCGTGCAATCGGTCTTGAGCGCCAGCGCCTTGCCGGCGTCGTTAACCCGGACCACCGCCGCGTCGCCGCCTGGCCGTTTCACGGTGTTGCCCATCACGAGATGGTCGTAGCGCTCCCACACCCAGCGCTTCGAGGCGAGGTCGGGGCAGATCAGCAGCTTCTTGAGGCAATCGAGCGGGTCGCGGGCGGGCAGGGACGCCGGGTCGATCTCGGCCGGCTTCGCGGGAGATGCGGTCGGGCGGTGGTAGAGCGGCGCTTCGGTGACGAGCGGCCCGATCGGTATGTCGGCGGCGATCTCCCCGTGCATCTTCAGGATCAGCCGGCCCGTGTCGGTGACGTGGCCGATCACCGCTAAATCGAGTTCCCATTTCTCGAAGACGCGGCGCGCCTCGTCTTCGCTGCCGGGGCGCAACACCATCAGCATGCGCTCTTGGCTTTCGCTGAGCATGATCTCGTAGGGGCTCATGCCCGCTTCGCGCATCGGTACGCGGTCGAGGTCGAGGTCGATGCCGAGACCGCCCTTGCCCGCCATCTCGACCGCGGACGAGGTCAGCCCCGCTGCGCCCATATCCTGGATCGCGACGATCGCGTCGCCGGTCATCAATTCGAGGCAGGCCTCGATCAGCAATTTCTCGGTGAATGGGTCGCCGACCTGCACGGTCGGGCGTTTCTCGGCCGCGCTGTCGTCGAATTCGGCCGAGGCCATCGTCGCGCCGTGAATCCCGTCGCGACCGGTCTTGGCGCCGACATAAATGACCGGATTTCCGGCACCAGAGGCGGCCGAATAAAAGATGCGGTCGGCGCGGGCGAGGCCGACGCACATCGCATTGACCAGGATATTGCCGTTGTAGCTCGGGTGGAACTGGCATTCGCCGCCGACCGTCGGCACGCCGACGCAATTGCCGTAGCCGCCGATCCCCGCAACCACGCCGCCAACGAGATGCCTTGTCTTCGGATGATCGGGGCTGCCGAAGCGCAGCGAATTGAGCAGCGCGATCGGCCGCGCGCCCATCGTGAACACGTCGCGCAGGATGCCGCCGACCCCGGTCGCCGCGCCCTGATACGGTTCGATGAACGAGGGATGGTTGTGGCTCTCGATCTTGAAGACGACCGCGTCGCCATCGCCGATATCGACCACCCCGGCATTCTCGCCCGGCCCGCAAATGACGCGCGGCCCGGTGGTCGGCAGCGTTTTCAGCCAGACTTTCGACGATTTGTACGAGCAGTGCTCGCTCCACATCGCCGAGAAGACGCCGAGTTCGGTGAGGTTCGGGATGCGGCCGAGAATGCTTTCGACGCGCGCGAATTCCTCTGCCGACAAGCCCATTTCGGCGGCGAGGGCAGGGGTGACATTGCTGCCATCACTCACTGCAGCGCGCTCACGATCCCGTTGAAAAGCCCTTGGCCGTCGGTACAGCCGAGCAGGGGGTCGGTCACATTCTCCGGGTGCGGCATCAGCCCCAGCACGGTGCGCGTGTCGTTGAACACGCCGGCGATGCATCGCGCCGAGCCATTGACATTGTCGGCGTCGGTCAACTCGCCCGCCGGGCTGCAATAACGGAACGCGACAAGGCCTTCGCCTTCGAGCCGGTCGAGCGTCGCGTCGTCGGCGGTGTAGTTGCCCTCGCCGTGCGCGACCGGCACGCGGATCGCCTGGCCGGCCTCGTAGCCGCAGGTGAAAATGGTCTGCGAGGTCTCGACACGCAGATGCACGTCACGGCAGATGAAGCTGAGCGTGCGGTTGGCGAGCAATGCGCCGGGCAGCATCCCCGCCTCGGTCAGCACCTGGAAGCCGTTGCAGATGCCAAGCACCGGCAGACCCTTCGCGGCGCGCGCCTTGACCTCGCGCATGATCGGCGAGTGCGCCGCCATCGCGCCGCAGCGCAAATAGTCGCCATAGGCAAACCCGCCGGGCAGCACGATCAGATCGGCCTGCGGCAACTCGGTATCGCCGTGCCAGACGATCACCGGCTCCTTGCCGCTCGCGCGCTTCAGCGCGGCGCAAACGTCGCGCTCGCGATTGGAGCCGGGAAAAATGACGACAGCGGCTTTCATATCCCCTACCCCGTCGTTCCCGCGAAAGCGGGAACCCAGAGCGAGCGACAGAGTGGTTGCCTCTGGGCCCCCGCCTTCGCGGGGGCGACGGAAAGGGAAAGAAGCATCATTCCAGCTCGATCGCGTAGTTTTCGATGACCGGATTGGCGAGCAGTTCCTGGCACATCTTCTCGACCTTGGCCCGCGCCGCGGCGCGGTCGCTGCCGTCGAGTTCGATCTCGATGAGCTTGCCCTGACGCACCTCGCCAACGCCGGTGAAGCCGAGCGAGGCGAGCGCGTTGCCGATCGCCTTGCCCTGCGGGTCGAGCACGCCGGTCTTCAGGCTGACATGCACGCGGGCTTTCATCGACCAAAACTCATTGAATTGTCCTCGGCCCTTTGAAATCGGCGGGGCCGCCTTCCGGCAAGATGCCGAGCCGGCGCGCGACTTCCTGGTAGCCTTCTGCGACCTTTTCCAGATCCTCGCGAAAGCGGTCCTTGTCGAGCTTCTCCGAGGTGCGGATGTCCCAGAGGCGCATGTTGTCGGGGCTGATTTCGTCGGCGACGACGAGACGCATGCCGTCGTCGCTGTAGAGCCGGCCGAATTCGAGGCCGAAATCGATGAGTCGGATGCCGACACCGAGGAAGAGCCCGGTCAGGAAATCGTTGATCCGCAGAGAAATCTGCATGATCTCGTCGAGGTCCTGGGTCGATGCCCAGGCAAAGGCGGTGATGTGCTCCTCGCCGACCAGGGGGTCGCCCAATTCGGCCTTCTTGTAGTGATACTCGATGATCGAGCGCGGGAGTTGCTGCCCCTCGGGAAGACCGAGCCGCTTGGCGAGCGAGCCGGCGGCGACGTTGCGCACCACCACGCGCAGCGGGATGATCTCGACCTCGCGTACCAGCTGCTCGCGCATGTTCAGCCGGCGCACGAAATGCGTCGGAATGCCGATCTCGGCGAGCTTCAGCATCAGGAATTCGCAGATGCGGTTGTTGAGTACGCCCTTGCCGGTGATCGTGCCGCGCTTCTCATGGTCGGCCGCGTCGTCCTTGAAGTACTGCACCAAGGTGCCGGGCTCGGGCCCCTCGAACAGCACCTTGGCCGTGCCTTCATAGATTTGCCGGCGTCGCGACATCTGGCTCCTTCCGGCTGTGGCCGATCGCGCTGATCCGCACCCTTGATATAGCAAGCACGATGGGGGCCAACAACGTCAGCGCGCCGGCGATATCGCCGCGCTCGAGACATCGGCCCAAGGGGTGGGCGCCGGCCGCCATTGCGCGTAGCGAAAGCGCGGCTTTCGCTCGCCGGCGTTGGGCTGCGGCAGCGCGACGAGTGCGCTCGACACCGTGCCGTAGCCATGCCCGGTCGTGAAGCGCAGCGCGTTTTCCGGCGGCTCGCCGGGCGGCGATTCGTTGTTTGACAACAGCGCCTGCCACTCCGCCCAGTCGTCGCGGTCCGGATCGGGCGGCGCGGCGGCGCGGAATAGCGGGGTCGCCAGCGTCACGCGGCGGTTGTTCGGCCGGTTAAGCTCGCCGGAATCGATCAGCGACAGCCCTTCGGCGATCGGCCAGGCGTCCACGTTCTTGTCGTCGGCATGGCGCAGCCAGAACGCATCGCGATTGTCGGCGATGATGAGGTTGAAGGTGCGGTAGGCCGCCGGGTCGAGATGCGACAGCGCCTCGGCGGCGGAGACCGCGTCGGGGTGGTCGAGCGCTTCCAGCACCAGTTCGCCGCGCGAGCGCTGCTCCGGCGCGGGCCCGAGCGAGCCATGGCGGTTGAGCACCGCGGCGGCGACGCCCCAATCGTTGACGCCGAGCCACGAGCCGCCGGCCAGCAAATCCTTCCCGGCGACCACCTCGGGGCGGTCGGGCCAGTGGCGTGCCGGCGCGAGGGCCGGGCGGCCGATCATCTCGTCGCGGTTGGCGCCGATGACGACCGGCCAGGCGTGATCGGGGCGGCGCAGGATCACCAGCGTGCACATATGCTATTCATGCGGCTATAGTGCGGCCACCGACAATGGACGGAACAACATGCCTACCCTCGAAGATCGCGAGAAGGAATTCGAAGCCCGCTTCAAGCACGACGAGGAGTTACGCTTCAAGGTGACGGCGCGGCGCAACCGCCTGATCGGCCTGTGGGCGGCCGAGCGCATGGGGCTTTCGGGCGAGGCTGCGGAGACATATGCGAAGAGTGTCGTCGCCGCCGAATTCGATAGGGGCGGCGACAGCCATGTCGTCGAGAAGCTGGTCGCCGATCTCGCGGCCAAGGGACACGCCGTCACCGCCGACCAGGTACGGTTCGAGCTCGACCATTTTGCGGCGACCGCCAAACAGCAGCTGATGAGCGAGTAGCTTCCTCGTCATCGGGAGGAGCGCGCCGCGCGACGTGGCAATCTTGCGTCGCAGCCGGTCATACCGGACCGAGTTTGCCTCGCCACGCTCGCAATACAAGCAATTAGAACGGCCTATCCCCCGCCACCGTGACGCGGTTGCCTGAGCGGGTATGCGGCCAGTAGTCCCACATCGCGTGGTGCTGGACGCAGCGATTGTCCCAGAACGCGATCGAGTTCTCCTGCCAGCGGAAGCGGCACTGGAACAGCGGGTGCGCCATGTGCTCGTAGAGATAGCGCAGGATGCCGTCGCTTTCGTCGCGCGGGATGCCGTTGATGTAACGGGTGAAGCCCTTGTTGACGTAGAGCGCCTTCTTGCCGGTTACCGGGTGGGTGCGCACCACCGGATGGTCGGCGTGCGGGTAGGTCTCCTTGTCCTTGACCCCGTAATTGGCGTACTGGCCGCGATAGTGCTCGCCGTTATGCCGCGCGGTGAGGCCTTCGAGATAGGTCTTCATGCGGTCGCTGAGCGCGTCATAGGCGGCGTACATGTTGGCGAACAGCGTGTCGCCGCCGCGCGGCGGGCATTTCTTGATGTAAAGGATGCTGCCCATCGGCGGTTCGGGGTCGCACGACACATCCGAATGCCAGCCCTCGCCATTGGCGCGGAAACTGTCCTTGTCGGCGTGGATGATCATCAGCGCCGGCTGGCCGGGCTCAGTGGGCGCCGCCGGGTGGATGTGCAATTCGCCGAATTTGCGGCCGAAATCGAGGTGCTGCTCCTGCGACAGATGCTGGTCGCGGAAGAAGATCACCAGGTTCTCCGCCAGCGCCCGGTGGATTTCGTCCATCTGGCGGTTGCTCGGGTCGCGCAGATCGACGCCGCTGATCTCGCCGCCGATGATCGGCGTCAGCTTGTCGACGGTGATTGCGTCGTAGGGCGAGTCTTCGGGCGTGTATTTGATGCGGGGGCCATTGTTACTGCGCAGCGAGCTCATCGCGCTTCTCCTTGGCTACTGCTTCACCGCCGAAAACGCGGCGGAAGATCGTGTCGACATGCTTGTGGTGGTAGGCGACCTCGAACGACGCGTCGATCGCCGCCGTGGTCAGGTATTTGGTGATTTCCGGATCGGCCTTGAGCAGGTCGGCGAATTTGCCGCCGCCGTTCCATGATCCCATGGCGTGCTTTTGCACGAGGCGATAGGCGTCCTCGCGGCTCATCCCGGCCTGGGTGAGCGCGAGCAGGAAACGCTGCGAGTCGGGCAGGCCGCCCAGTGCATTCAGGTTGGCGCCCATCCGCTCCGGGTTGACGATCATCTTGTCGATCACCCCGGCAAGTCGGTTAAGCGCGAAATCGAGGGTGATCGTCGTGTCCGGCGCGATAAAGCGCTCGACCGAGGAATGCGAGATGTCGCGCTCGTGCCAGGTCACGACGTTTTCGAGCGCCGGGATCACCGCCGAACGGATCACCCGGGACAGCCCGGTCAGGTTCTCCGACAGTACGGGGTTCTTCTTGTGCGGCATCGCCGATGAGCCCTTCTGCCCCTCGGCGAAATACTCCGACGCCTCGCGCAGCTCGGTGCGCTGCAGATGCCGGAGTTCGGTCGCAAAACGTTCGATGGCGGCGGCGACCAGCGCCAGCGCCATGAAGAACACGGCGTGACGATCGCGCGGGATGATCTGGGTCGAGACCGGTTCGGGTTCGAGGCCGAGCTTCTTCGCGACATGCTCTTCGACCCGCGGGTCGATGTTGGCGAAGGTGCCGACCGCGCCGGAAATCTGGCAGGTGGCGATTTCCTTCCGCGCCGCGGCGAGCCGCTTGCGGTTGCGCGCGAATTCGGCGTAATGCCCGGCGAGCTTGAGGCCGAAGGTCGTCGGCTCGGCATGGACGCCGTGGCTACGCGCGATGGTCGGTGTGTAGCGATGCTCGAAGGCGCGCTTCTTGAGCGCGGCCAGCACCAAGTCGAGATCGGCGATCAGGATGTCGCTCGCCTGGGTGAGCTGCACCGCGAGGCAGGTGTCGAGCACATCGCTGGAAGTCATGCCCTGGTGGACGAACCGCAACTCCGGCCCGACATGCTCGGCGAGGTTGGTGAGGAAGGCGATCGTCTCGTGGTGCACCTCGCGCTCGATCTCTCGGATGCGCTCGACCTCGAACTTGCCGCGCTCGCGCACCGCCTTGGCGACGCCCTTGGGAATGACGCCAAGCATCTCCTGCGCTTCGCAGGCGAGACACTCGATCTCCATCTGGATGCGGAAATAGTTTTCCGGCTCCCAGATTTTGACCATTTGCGGGCGGCTGTAGCGCGGGATCATGCCGTGACGTCCTCTGTCGGCGCACAAATCGCCTCCGCTTCGGACTCTAGCACGAGGGGGAGCACCATCAGCATGTCGTCATGATAACGGCCGCGATACTTCGTGGCGTGCCATTCGACGCCGTACTCGACAAAGCCGAGGCCTTCGTAAAGCCGCCGCGCCGCAAGGTTGTCGCTGATGACAACCAGCTGCAACAGCTCGACCCGCCCTCGTGCGTGTTCGACAATTGCCTCGACCAGCACCCGGCCGATGCCCAAGCCGCGATAGCCCGGACGCACATACATGCCCCACAACATGCCCTTATGCGTGTGCTTCGGCCCGGCCTGGACGTAGAAGCCGGCGACGCCGACCAGACGCTCGCCGCTGAACGCGCCGACCACATGACTGGTGGCCAGCCGCTCGGCGAAAGTCTCGATCGGCCGCTCTTCCTCGGCTTCGCGCGTGCTGGCGAACGCATCGGGGCTGTCGGCCAATCCTTCCAGCCGAATGTCCCGGTAAAGCGCCGCATCGTCGGGGGTCAAGCGGCGCAGATCGCTAGGAGCGATGGTCATCGCCGCCTCCGCTTGTCTCGCCTGCCAGATCATAGCCCAGCCCGGTCAGCGCCGCGAGCATATGCGGCGGCACCGGCGCGGTAATCTCGATGGCCGGGCGCGCGGGATAGAGCGGGATCGAGATAGCGCGGGCATGAAGTTGCAGCTTCTCGCTCGTGGGGCCGCCGTAGGTCGGGTCGCCAACGATCGGGCAGCCGAGCGCCGCGCAATGCACGCAGAATCTGATGCGTGCGCCCGGTCTTTGGCCGCAGCTCCAGCCACGACCTTCCGTGGGTGCTGCCGAGCACGCGGTATTCCGTGACCGCGCGCTGCCCGGCGGGGTCGATCTCCATGCGCCAGCCGGTGCGCCGGCTCGTGTCCTTGCGCAGCGGCGCGTCGATCGTGCCTTGCAACTCCACCGGCGCGCCCTGGGCGACCGCCCAGTACACCTTCTCGATCTTGCCCTCGGCGAACAGCGCGCCGAGGCGGCGCAGCGCCTTCGGGTGCCGGCCCAATATCAGGCAGCCGCTGGTGTCGCGGTCGAGCCGGTGCGCCAGCGCCGGTGGCCGCGGCAGCCCGAAGCGCAATAGCGGGAACCAGTGCTCAAGATGCGGTCCGCCGCCGGGGCCGGCATGCACGGCGATCCCCGCCGGCTTGTCGATGACCAGCATCAGCCCATCTCGATAGAGTATTCTTTGTGCGAGATTGCCGATGAAGGAGGCGGGCGTGACCCTATCGTCCAAGATCGAAATCCATTTCTTCGCCGATGACGGCACCGTACCCAACAACCGGTTGCCGCTCGTGCTCTACCGTGGCGCGCTCGGCAGCGAGGGCAACCCCGCCGCGCGCTGCGAGGACATGTTCGAGGCCAATGGCTGGCCCGGCGCCTGGCGCAACGGCATTTACGGCCACCATCATTACCACAGCACCGCGCACGAGGTGCTCGGCATCGCGCGCGGCTCGGCCCAAGTCAGGCTCGGTGGCGAAAATGGGGCGACGGTGGAGCTGCGCCAAGGCGATGTCGTGGTGATTCCCGCCGGGGTCGCGCACAAGCGCGAGAGCGCCAGCGGCGATCTGCTCGTCATCGGCTCGTACCCGAAGGGGCAGCGTCCCGATATCTGCCGTGCCGACGCGGCATCGCACGACACATCGATGGCGAATGTCGCGAAGGTGGCGCTGCCGGGCCGCGACCCGGTGACAGGCGAAGCAGGGCCGCTGCTCGATTGCTGGCGCGACGGCAAATCGCTATAACCCCCCGCCTCTTATTGCACCGCAGCGAGCATACCCAATGCCCATTGAGCGCACCTTGTCGATCATCAAGCCCGACGCGACCCGACGCAACCTGACCGGCGCGATCAACGACCGGTTCGAGAAGGCCGGCCTCAGGATCGTCGCGCAAAAGCGCCTCTATATGTCGAAGGACGTCGCCGGCAAGTTCTATGGGGTGCACGCGGCGCGCCCGTTCTACAAGGATCTCGTCGCGTTCATGAGCTCCGGGCCGGTCGTCGTGCAGGTACTCGAGGGTGAGAACGCGATCGCCAAGAATCGCGACATCATGGGGGCGACCAACCCGGCGAACGCCGCGCCCGGCACGATCCGCAAGGATTTCGCCGAGTCGATCGAGGCGAACTCGGTGCATGGCTCCGATTCGCCGGAGACCGCGGCGGAGGAGATCGCGTTCTTCTTCGCCGGGATCGAGCTCGTCGGCTAACCCGCTGGCACTTCAAGAATATAAATTAAATAAGGAAATTGGCTAAGGAGCTAAGCGAAATTTCGGGCGCGGCGGCCGGCGTTTTGGTTGAATGCCCGCCATGCTGCGGCGCGTCTGCACTCCTCCATGATCGTCGACTGGGTCTACACCCACCCGACCTGGTTGTGGGGCAGCATCCTGCTGATCGGGCTGACCGGAGCGGCTTGCCTCGGGCTTAGCGTCTTTCACCGGCTCGTCCATGTCGGCGTGCGCCGGGCCCATAACGATCTGGCCGGTTTCACCTTTGCGACGATCAGCGTTGTTTACGCGGTGCTGCTCGCCTTTATCGCGGTCGCGACCTGGGAGGCTTTCTCGAATGCCGAACGGGTGGTCGATGAGGAAGCGGGATATATCGGCAATCTATATCGCGACAGCGCGGGACTGCCGCAGCCGATCGGCGGGAATATCCGCGATTTGCTCAGGCAATACACCGATATGGTCATCTCGCAGGAATGGCCGGTTCAGCAACAGGGCGAGATCCCGAGCGCCGGCTGGGCGCCGTTGAGCAAGGTGCATCAGGAGCTCGTTACGTTTCAGCCGGCGAACGCGGGACAGCAAGTCGTCGAAGCGGAGTTCCTGCACACCCTCAACCAGCTTTACGAGGCGCGCGAGACCCGGCTGACCGCGGCCGGCGGCCATATCCCGGAGGTGATCTGGTGGATCATCTTCCTGAGCGGTGCTTTGACGACCGGCTTTACCTATCTTTTCGGCTTCGAGAATTTTCGCATGCACCTCGCCATGACCAGCGCGGTGGCGGCATCGCTTGCTCTGGTCGTGGTGCTGATCGTCGCGCTCGACTGGCCGTTTCGCGGCGACTTAAGCGTCGGCCCCGACGCGTTCGTCGCGGTTCAGCACGGCTGGGGGCCGGTCGGCGAAGAGTAGCGGCGAACGCTACAGTAGGAAAATCGCCATCGCGATGAGGATGAGCACGACCACGACGATCATGACCCGCATAAAGCGGCAGAAGCCGAGCCAAGTTTGCCGGTGTCGTTCGGTTTCGGCGTCCATCGTGGTGAGCATCGTGATCCCCAAAAGCGTTACGCGCACTTTCGCCTGTATAGCCTAACTTGCGCCCGAGGCAAGGTTCTCGGTGGGGTTCAGCGCGGCGATATCGGGCGCCGCCGCGCCGTGGACGCGAACCCGGTCCCCATCTATGTGCAGCCGTCCCTCGGCGAAGAGCTTGACCGCGAGCGGATAGAGCCGGTGCTCGGCCGCGAGGATGCGCGCCGCGAGGCGCTCCTCGTCGTCGCCGTCTTCGACCGGCACGACGGCCTGGGCGATGATCGGCCCGGTATCGACCGCGGTGCGCACGAAATGCACCGTGCAGCCAGAGAACTTGACCCCCGCGGCGAGCGCCTGACGCTGCGGGTGAAGCCCGGGGAACGCGGGCAGCAGCGACGGGTGGATGTTGACCATCCGGTCGCTCCAAGCCTCGACGAACGCGTTGTCGAGGATGCGCATGTACCCGGCGAGCGCGACAAGCTCGACCCCAGCTTCGCGCAGGAGGCGGTTGGCCTCCGCCGCGAAGGTGGCACGGTCCGGGTCGGCGACGACGTGTCGCGGAATGCCGGCGGTCTCGGCGCGCGCCAGCCCGGCGGCCTCGGCGCGATTGCTGATGACGGTGGCGATCTCGGCAGGGTAGGCGGGATCGGCGGCGGCATCGATCAATGCCCGCAGGTTCGAGCCGCGCCCCGAGATCAGAACGCCGACCCTCAGTCGCCGCATACCGGCTCTCAGCATGTCGCGCCGCCTGTCGATGGCATCGTCGTTAAATCTGCGCTATGACCGGCGCGGCGCGGTCGGGGAGCCGCGAGGATACGAGAACAGGGGCAAATTGCCCAAGGAATGTTGGCGTCAGGGAGTTAGGCCATGACCTCGACGCTGGCGCGAAGGCGAGGGCTGCTCGCCGTTGTGCTGTTGCTGTTCGCCACCGTCCCGCTCGACCCCGCGGCGGCGCAGGCTCCGGCGTCGCCGCCGGCTCAGGCGCCGCAGGACCCGTACACCGCGACGGTGACGGTCGACGCCACTTCCGACGATGTCGCCAAGGCGCGCGATATCGCCCGGCTCGATGGTGCGCGCCGGGCGCTCGCCATGGTCGTCCAGAATCTCGCCGGCGGGCCCGACAAGACAAAGCCGTTGAAGCTCGGCGACAACGATGTCACCAATATGGTGGCGAGCTTCGAAGTCGCGAACGAGAAGATGTCGGCGGTGCGCTACACGGCCGACTATACCTACCACTTCAAGCCGGCGGACGTGGCGAAAGCCATGCAAACTTCCGGCATTGCGATCAACAATGCAGGCACCTCGGCGGCCTCGACCGGCAGGGCGATCGTCGTGCTGCCGGTCTATCAGGACGGCACTGCCGCGCTGTTGTGGGACGATCCCAATCCATGGCGCGACGCCTGGGCACAGCGTGCGCCGAGCCCGAGCGGTGTGCCGCTCCTCGTGCCCTTGGGCGATGTCAGCGACCTCGCCGCGATTGACGCGGACAAGGCGCGCATGGGCGATGCGACGGCGCTGGAGGCGATCGCCAAGAAGGAGGGCGTCACCGATGTACTGGTGCTCGTCGCGGTGAAGCGGGTTGGCGACAAGCCCGGCCTCGACGTGACTGTGCGGCGGTATCATCAGGGGCAGTTCGTCGACGTCCATTTCGATTCGATCGACGCCAATCCCAACGAAGCCGATGCCGACTTGTTCAAGCGCGCGGCCGACACCATCGCCACAGACATCGACAGCGGCTGGAAGACCGCCAAGGCCGATTTGAGCGGTCCACCGGCCAGCATGACCGTCGTCGCGCCGATCAGCGGCCTCGATGATTGGATCCAGTTGCGCGATATGCTCTCGGCGGCGCCGGCGGTGCGCAAGATCGAGGTGAAGTCGCTGTCGCGCCAGGAGGCGACGATCGACATCCAGTATGTCGGCACGCCGGACCAGTTGAAGGCCAATCTCGCGGCGATGAAGCTCGACCTCGAGGGCGGCGACCCCACTTGGCGCCTCGCGCGTTCCGGCGCCGACAAGGCCGCGACGCCGCAATGACGCGGCTTGGCCTCAACGCCCCCAACCTCATCACGCTGGCCCGCCTGATGTCCGTGCCGCTGATGATCTGGCTCATCGTCAGCGAGCGGTTTGGCGCCGCGTTCTGCGTCTTTGCCGGGGCCGGGGTCAGCGACGCGCTCGACGGATTTATCGCCAAGCGTTTCGACTGCCGCACGCGATTGGGAGCGCTGCTCGACCCGACGGCCGACAAGGCGCTGCTGTCGAGCGTCTTTGTCGCGCTCGGCATCGCCGAGTTGTTGCCGAATTGGCTGGTCATCCTTGTCGTGTTTCGCGACGTGACGATCATCGGCGGCTTCATCCTGCTGCAGAACCTCGCCGCGCCGCGCAATTTCGACCCGCTCTACATCAGCAAGATCAACACGCTGGTGCAGATCGCGCTGGTCGCCTACGTGCTCGGCCGGCTCGGTGTCGGTTTGCCCGACGGCCTCCTGACCGGTATCCTCGTCTGGCTGACCGCGGTGACGACGGTGCTGTCGGGGATGTCCTACCTGGTGCGCTGGGCGCGCATCCTGTCGGGTTCGGAGCAGTCGCCGTGAGCGGCCGGTCCTATCGCCTGGTGTTTTGGATCGGCGTCATCGTCCTCGTCATATTCGCGCTGGGGATGCTGCAAAGCATCCTGCTGCCGTTCATCGCTGGCCTGGTGCTTGCCTTCATCCTCGCTCCTACGGTGGCCCGGCTCGAGCGATGGGGCCTTCGCCGCAGCCTGGCGAGTTCTGGCGATCCTGATCGCCTTTCTCGTCGGCATCGCACTGGTCTTCACGCTGCTGGTGCCGCTGATCCAGAACCAGGTGGTCACCTTGATCGCCAAGGTGCCGGCGCTGGTGAGCTTTCTGCAGGACCAGCTCGGCAAGGTCATCAGTCTAGCGCAGCAGCAATTGCCCCCCGACCAGGTGCAGAAGCTGCGCGATATGGTCGGTTCGAAACTGGGCGAGGCGCTGTCGTGGCTCGCCTCGCTACTCCAGGGCCTCATTACCAGCAGCATCGCCATCCTCAACATCGTCTCGTTGGTGATCGTGACGCCGATTGTGACCTTCCTGGTGCTGCGCGACTGGGAAAAGATGGTCACCCTGATCGACGACTACCTGCCGCGCCAGTCGCTCGCGACGGTGCGCGAGCAGGCGCGCCTCGTCGCCGATATGCTGGTCGGCTTCGTTCATGGTCAGGCGCTGGTCTGCCTGATCCTGGCGATCTATTACGGCGCGACGCTATCGTTCGCCGGGCTCGATTCCGGGCTCGCGCTCGGGCTGTTGATCGGCGTGCTCGCGATCATCCCGATCCTCGGCGGCGCGCTTGGTTTCGTGCTGGCCCTGGGGCTCGCCGCTTCGCAATACGGCACTTGGCGCGAGATCATCACGGTCTGCATCATTTTTGCGGTGGGCCAGACGGTCGAAGGCAATTTCCTGACGCCGAAGCTGGTCGGCGACCGGATCAATCTGCACCCCGTCTGGGTGATGTTCGCATTGTTCGCCGGCGCCACCTTACTCGGCTTTGTCGGCTTGCTGATCGCGGTGCCGGCAGCGGCGGTGATCGGCGTGCTGGTGCGTTTCGCGCTGAGCCGTTACCGGCGGAGCGCGGTCTACGACCCGCGTCAGCCGCAGGCTGTGCGTGGGCTCACCCCCTATAAATAACCTTTGGCAAATGATGCAGGGTAGGCAGGGAGCTTTCGATCTGCCGGTCGAGACCCGGTTCGGGCGTGGCGATTTCCTCGTGTCGGACAGCAATCGCGCCGCGTTCGAGCTCGTCGACCGCTGGCCCGAATGGCCGGCGCGGGCGGTGGCGCTTCACGGGCCGCCGGGAAGCGGCAGGACACATCTGGCGCATCTGTGGTGCGAGCGCAGCGGCGCGACGCTGGTCGCCGGCGACGCGGTGGCGCTGAACGCGCCTGAAACACTGCCCGGCGCGGTCGCGGTCGATAATGCCGAGCGCGCCTCGGAGCGCGCGCTCTTCCATCTCTACAATCTCTGCCTCGAACGGGGCGGCAGCCTGCTGCTGATCTTGCCGGCGCCGCCTGCGGCACTCGATATCGGGCTTGCCGATCTGGCGTCGCGGCTGCGCTCGCTGCCGGTCGTCGGCATCGCGCCGCCCGACGATGCGCTGCTGACCGCACTGCTGCTGAAGCATTTCGGCGATCGCGGGATTGCTGTTCCGCCGCAGGTCATTGCGTTTCTGACCGTGCGCATGGAGCGCTCGTTTGTCGCCGCCGCGGCGCTCGCGGCCCGCCTCGATCGGTTGTCGCTCGAAAGCGGCCGGCCGATCACTGTCAGAATGGCGCGGGAGATGCTCGCGGCCTAGAAGCTAGTCATCGACGCCCAACGACTTTACGGTGACGTAATCGACGAGCCGATGGCGCGTGCCGTCGATCTCCGCCCAGTCCGTCCCGATCACGAAGCGGCAGCGCACGCCGGTCGGGAATTTGCCGTTGACCAGCGTGCTGAACCCGATCGAATCCGGTGTGGCGAGCGCCATCGCCAGCTCGTGCAGGCCGGGGTTGTGGCCGATTACCATGACCGCCTCATAGCGCTCGTCGAGCTGGCGCAGGCGCTGCATCAGCACCGCGTGGTTCGCCAGATAGAGCGGATCCTCGAAGAGTATTTTAGGCGCCGGTTTGAACCCTCCAAGCGCCAGCTCGGCGGTTTCGCGTGTGCGCCGCGCCGACGAGCACAGTATGAGGTCCAATCCGGCAATCACCTTTGGCAGATTTTCACCGATCGCCCGGGCGGCCTCGCGCCCGCGCCGGTTGAGCGGCCGCGCGTGGTCGTCTTTGTCGTCACCCCAGCTCGACTTCGCGTGCCGCAGCAAATGCAGCTGGTGCATCGGCGTTCCTCCCGTCGCGCCGGCTCTACTCTCGTTCAGAACATGTCCGGCGTGATCACATTCTGCGGATTATTCGTCAACAATGCGGCGCGCATCGTTTCCGCCGATTTGCGCCGCGTGTCCATCCACGAATGCGGCGTCAGCCAAGCTGAATGCGGGGTGATGACCACCCGGCCTTCGAGCCACTCCTCCTTGGCGCGATAGGCGCGCAGCAATTCTGGAATCGGCTCGACCGGCGGCTCGACCGGCAACACGTCAAGCCCGGCGCCGGCGATGTGGCCGCTTTTGAGGAGCTTATGCAGCGCGTCGAGATCGACGATCGGCCCGCGCGCGTCGTTGACGACGACCGCGCCCTTGGGGAGCAGCGATAGCTGGTCGTAACCGAGCATCCCCTTGGTCTCGATTGTCAGCGGGCAGTGCACCGAGAGCGTGTTTGTCTGGCGCAGCAAATCCTCCAGGGTCGCGGCGCGTTCGATGCCGAGCCCCAACTCGTGCCCGTTCGGGTGCCTTGGGTCATAGAAAACGACGCGGAAATTGAACGCCTTGGCCCTGAGCGCGACCGCGGTGCCGATGCGGCCGAGTCCGCAAATGCCGAAGGTCTGCATGCCGAGCCGCTCGATCAGCGGGTTCTGAAACGAGCGCCACGGCTCGGGGGGCGAGTGCCGCTGGTATTCGTGGTGCAGAAGAATGCCGCGCCTGAGACACAGCGCTAGCGCCATCGCGTGGTCGGCGACCTCGGTCGTGCCGTAGTCGGGGACGTTGCAGACCAGCACGTTGCGCGAAGCCGCGGCCGGGCGGTCGAGCTTGTCGTAGCCGACCCCCATGCGGACGATGCAGCGCAGCTTCGGGAAGCGGGCGAGATCGGCGCCAGTGACCGCAAAGCCCATGATCATCAGCCCGTCCACTTCGGCGCAGTCGGCGTCGCTGATCTCGCTGAGCGAGGACGCGGCGTCGCGCTTGACGAGCTTGACGTCGGCGCCGAACACGCCCTGTTCCATCGCGTCGGGCTGCTGGCGGGCTTCAGGGAAAAGAACGGTGACGGGCATGTGCGTATCCTTTTTGGTTTTGGCTTTTAGTCGCGCGCCACGCGCACCGGCTGGCGGCAGGCGGCGGATTGGACAATGGCTTCGAATACCGAAACGGCATGCAGCACCTGGTCGGGCGAGATCGGATAGGCCGGGCCACCATCGATGGCGTCGGCGAAGGCCTCGATCTCGGTGAGTAAGGCATTGAACCCGCCATACTCGGTGACCTGCGGCGGCAATGCGACGTGCCGGCCCGTGGGCGGGCCGTCGGGAATCCGGGTGAAGTGGAAATCGAGGTTCGGTGTCTTGAGTTCGGCGCAACCTTTGCTGCCGAACACCGCGAGCCGATAGCTGACCGTCGTCACCAGCGAGCACACCATGCTCGCCGACATGCCGCTTCGCATGGCGAACTGGATGCTCGTCGTGTCCTCGGCGTCGTAGGCGACAGCGCGGCGGATGCTCGACGCGTAGACCTCGTCGATCTCGCCAAAGAGATGGATCATCGCATCGACATTGTGCACGCCGAGCGCGGTCATCGCCCCGCCCGGCGCTTCTTCCTGCGTCGCGCGCCACGACCCTTGCGCCATGTAGAGCCCAGCGGGCGTGTTCTGCTCGCCATAGCAATGCGCGATCGTGCCGAGCGCGCCGCTGTCGATCCGCGACTTCAGCTCGCGCATGCCCGGATGAAAGCGCCGCGGGTAGGCAACGCCGAGCACCACCCCGGCGCGGGCCACCGCGTCGAGCGCCGCCGCGGCGCTTTTGCGGTCGAGCGTGAACGGCTTCTCCATGAAGACATGCTTGCCGGCGGCGGCCGCCAGTTCGACATGCCGCCCGTGCTCGCTATGCGGCGTCGCGAAATAGACGGCGTCGATTTCGGGGTCGGCCAGGATGGCGTCGAGGCTATCCTTGAGCGCGATATCCTTCTCGGCGCAGAACGCCTCGGCCCGGGCGGGGGTGCGGGTATGCCCAGCGATAAAGCGGAGCTTGTCGCTCTTGCCCTGCACGGCGCTGACCAGCGTGCGCCCCCAATGCCCGATTCCCACTACAGCCGCGCGGATCATCAAGCTCGTTCCTCCCGCCGATACCCTACCTGTTCTACACCGTGGCAATTGCCGTGGTCACCATGCCCGCGCATGACAGCGCCTCCACCGGACGGTAAACTCGGTACAGTAGCGTGCCGTGTCGCGGCATGACCGGAGGAAAAGCGGGTGAGCGAGGGCGCGCAGATCGTCGAGATGCGACCGGCCGATCCGGCTTCGCCGGCGCGGTTCTTCAACCGCGAGCTCTCTTGGATCGACTTCAACGAGCGTGTGCTCGCCGAAACCGAGAACGAGCGCCATCCGCTGCTCGAGCGGCTGCGCTTCCTGTCGATTTCTGCCAGCAACCTCGACGAGTTCTACATGGTTCGCGTCGCCGGCCTCAAAGGCCAGCAGCAAGCCGGCATCGTCACGGTGAGTCAGGATGGGATGACGCCGGGGCAACAGCTCGACGCGATCTATCAGCGCGCGCACAAACTGATGCAGGGGCAGCAGGCGGCCTGGACGTCGATGCGGCTGCAGCTCGGCGCCGCCGGGATCGGCGTGGTCGAGCCGACCGATCTCGAACCCGGCGACCGCACCTGGCTCGAACGCCGCTTCGAGGCCGACATCTTTCCGGTCCTGACGCCGCTGGCGCTCGACCCGGCGCACCCGTTTCCCTTTGTCGCCAATCGCGGGTTCGGCCTTGGGCTGCAACTCGAACGGGTGAGCGACCAGCACCGCCTGCAGGCGTTGATCCTTATTCCGAGCTCGGTCGACCGCTTCATCCGGCTGCCTGGCGAACGCATCCGCTACCTGCCGATCGAGCAGATGATTGGCTTGTTTCTCGATCACTTGTTTCCCGGTTTCGCGGTGGTATCGCAGGGCGTGTTTCGCGTGCTGCGCGACAGCGAGGTCGAGATCGAGGAAGAGGCCGAAGATCTTGTCGCGCTGTTCGAGACCGCCTTGAAGCAGCGCCGCCGCGGCCACGTGATCCACCTCGCGCTCGATGCGCGGATGCCGGCGGAGCTGCGCGATTTCCTCGTCGAAAAGCTCGACGCGGCGGCGACCGACATCTTCGCGACCGCCGGCCTTCTCGGGCTCGACGCCACGCACGAGCTAATCACGCATGATCGGCCCGACCTGCTGTTCACGCCCTACAATGCGCGTTTCCCCGAGCGCATCCGGGATTTCGGCGGCGATTGCTTCGCGGCGATCCGACAAAAGGACATCGTCGTCCACCATCCGTATGAGAGCTTCGACGTCGTCGTGCAGTTCCTGCGGCAGGCGGCGCACGACCCGGCGGTGGTGGCGATCAAGCAAACACTTTATCGCACCAGCAGCGACAGCCCGATCGTGCGCGCGCTCGCCGAGGCGGCGGAGGCCGGCAAATCGGTCACCGCGATGATCGAGCTGAAGGCGCGGTTCGACGAGGAGGCCAATATCCGCTGGGCGCGCGACCTCGAGCGCGCCGGGGTGCAGGTGGTCTACGGTTTCCTGCAGCTGAAGACGCATGCCAAGGTGTCGCTCGTGGTGCGGCGCGAAGGCGGCGAGTTGCGCTCTTACGTGCATTTCGGCACCGGCAACTACCACCCCTACACCGCACGGGTTTACACCGACCTGTCGTTCTTTACCTGCGACGCCGCGCTCTGCCACGACGCCGCCCGGCTGTTCAACTTCATGACCGGCTATGCGACGCCGGCGAGCCTCGAAAAGATCGCCATCGCCCCGATCAATCTGCGCGAGCGGCTCGATACGCTGATCGAGGCCGAGATCGAGAATGCGCGGGCCGGCAAACCGGCGCAGATCTGGGCCAAGATGAACCAACTCGTCGATCCGGCGATCATCGATCACCTCTACCGGGCTTCGCAGGCCGGCGTGTCGATCGATCTCGTGGTGCGCGGGATTTGTTGCCTGCGTCCCGGCGTTCCCGGTATGTCGGAGAACATCAGGGTCAAGAGCATCGTGGGCCGCTTCCTAGAACACGGCCGCATCGTCGCATTCGGCAACGGCAATCGGCTGCCCTCGGATCAGGCGGAAGTGTTCATCAGCTCCGCCGACTGGATGCCGCGCAACCTCAATGGCCGGGTCGAGGCGTTGGTGCCGATCGAGAATGTGACCGTCCACCGTCAGGTGCTCGACGAGATCATGGTGGCGAACCTGCGCGACACGTTGCAAAGCTGGGTGCTAGCGCCGGATGGCACCTATTCCCGGGTGCCGCTCGACGAGGAGTTTTCCGCGCATACCTATTTCATGACCAACCCCAGCCTGTCCGGCCGGGGCAGGGCGTTGCGGCGGCGCCAGCCGCGACTGGTCGCGAGGTAGCCTGGCGCGATGAGGTGATTGCCGCGCCCATGCCGGATCATAATGCGTCGTCGTCCATCGACCGGATCGCCGTCATCGACATCGGGTCGAACTCGCTGCGTCTTGTCGTCTTCGAGCGGTTCGGCGCGACCTTGTTGCCCCTGCTCAATGAAAAGGTCATGTGCGGGCTCGGCCGCGGCATTGTTCGCACGGGTCGGCTGAACCGCGAGGGCGTCGAGCTCGCCTATGCCAATATCCAGCGCTTTGTCGCGCTGGCGCGCGCCCTCGGCGCCAGCCATCTGATGGGCATTGGCACCGCCGCGATGCGCGAGGCGAGCGATGGCCCGGAATTCGCGGCTGAGATTGAACGGCAATGCGGCCTGCCGGTACGCATTGTCGACGGGCCCGAGGAGGCGCGGCTGTCGGCCGCGGGTGTGCTTGCCGGCATTCCGGGCGCTGACGGTGTGGTCGGCGACCTGGGCGGCGGTTCGGTGGAGCTGGTGCGGATCGCCGGCAGCGATGGCGGGCAGCCCGTCATCGGCGACGGGATCTCGTTGCCGCTGGGACCGCTGCGCCTCGCCGAATTCGCCGACAATCCGCGCGGGCTCGTCGACGCCGTCAAACGCCATGTCGCGAGCGCCGATTTGCTGCGCGCGGCCCGGGGCAAGCCGCTGTTCCTGGTCGGCGGCGCGTGGCGGGCGATCGCACGGCTCCATATGGAGCAGGCACATTACCCGCTGCACATCATCCACCAATACACGGTGCATCGCCGTTCGGCCGAAGCTTTCCTGGAGATCCTGGCGGGGATGTCGCGGCGCTCGCTGGAGCGCATCACCGCGGTCAACCGCAAACGGCTGGAATTGGTGCCGCTGGCGGCCCTGATCCTCAGCGAGCTGATTGCCGTCGGCGGCGCCGAGCGGATCGTGTTCTCCGCCTATGGTCTGCGCGAAGGCTACGCCTATGGCCTGTTACCGGCGCAGCCCGACATCGACCCGCTGATCGCTGCCTGCATCGGCGTCGCGGTCAGTCAGAGCCCCGGTCGCAGCGATGGCGAGCTGCTCGAACGGTGGACGTCACCGGTGTTTGGGGAGTTGTCGCTCGCGTCGCGCCGCCTGCGCCGCGCGGCCTGCTGGCTCAGCGACATCGCTTGGACCGAACACCCCGACTACCGCGCCGAGCAAGCCTTCACCCGCAGCCTGCGCATGCCGATCGGCGCGATCGATCACCATGAGCGCGTGTTCATCGCCTCGGCGCTGCATGCTCGTTACGGCGGATCGCCGGACGACCCGATCAAGGCGTCGACCCGGCCGCTGCTCGATGACCGCGAAGCCGCCGAGGCGCGCAGCCTCGGCCTCGCGTTGCGGCTCGCCTATACGCTGTGCGGCGGCGCGCTCAACCTTTTGCAGGATGTACGGCTGTCGCGCGACGGGGGGACGCTGCTGCTCGAATTTCCCGCCGACGGCAGCCTCTTTCAAGGCGAAGCGGTCGAGCGCCGGCTGGCGGCGCTGGCGCGGGCACTGGGCCTCAGCCCGCAAACCGCGCGCCGCCGGGCACGCCGTCCGGCGCTGGCCTGACTCTATCGCTGCACCGGCGCTGGCGTTGTGCCCTGGCCCCGCACCTCCTGGCGCAGCACCGCGAGTAGCGCGCTCGGCTGGCCGCCATTGTTCTGGATGATCTTGGCGAATTCGTCGCGCTGCGTCGCCTTCATGCTCACCCGGTCGACAAAAACGTCGGTAATCTTGTAGCCGCCGGATTGGCCCGGGATCAAATGCCAGTCCATCTCGACCGGTGCGCCGTTTGTCCGAACCACCTGACTGTGGACAACCGTTTCATCGCCGTAAGGCTCGGTGCCGGTGACGCGCAGCTGCGCGCCGTCATATTTGCCGAGCTTGTCGGCGTATGCCTGCACCGTATAGTCCGTGAACAGGCGCATGAACTCGCTCTGCTCCTCGGGACTCATGGCGCGCCAATAGCGGCCCACCGCGAAGCGAGCGATCTCGTTCACATCGAAATTCGCCTGAAAAAGCTGCCGGAAACGGGCGATGCGCTGCGGCGGAGCGACGTTCGGGCCCAGTGAATCAATGCCGGCCTTGCCGAGTTCGTTTATGAACGCGGTCGGATCCGGCGTTGCATCGCTGCGTGGCGCGGCAGCGAAAAGACCGAACGCTAAGGCGATCACGCCCAGGGAAAGAAGGCGACGCGGCATGACAAAACCTCACCACCATCAGGGATGGTAAGGAAACGCAGCCGGTGCGTTGGGGGTTCCTCGCCGATCAGCGCCGGTTTTCGGGCAGCGCCACCAGCTCGATGCCGTTGCGCCCAACGGTCAACGCCAGGGCGCCGTGCTTGAGGGCCAGCGCGTCGGCGCCGAAGACCTCGCGCCGCCAACCGCTTAGCGCCGGCACCTCGGCCTGGTCATCGGCGGCGATGGCCTCGAGATCTTCGGCCGAGGCGACGAGTTTCTGCGCCACCTCAAAATCTTCGCAGCGCTGCTTCAGCAGCACCCGAAGCAGCTCGATCAGCGGTCCGAGCCCCGGCGGGTTTTGCGCCTTTTGCGGCACCGCCGCCGGCGGGTTTTTGTCGGCGATGCCTTCGGCGACCGCGTCGAGGATTTCCTTGCCGAGCCGACCCTCGGCGACGCCTTTAGCGAGGCCGCGGGTGCGCGCCAGCGCCTCGACGCCGCGCGGCGCGTGGCTGGCGATCTCGATCAGCGCCTCGTCGCGCAGGATGCGCTGGCGTGGCAGGTCGCGCTGCTGCGCCGCCGCCTCGCGCCAGCCGGCGAGCGCGCGCAACACCGCCAAAAAGCGCAAATCGGCACGCCCGCGCAGCCGAAAGCGATGCCAGGCCTCGGGCGGCTCGGTGCGATAGAGAGTCGCGTCGGCAAGCGCCGCCATTTCCTCGGCGAACCAGCTCGCCCGGCCGTTTTTCGCAAGGCGCTGCTGCATCCGTTCGTAGACTGTGCGCAGATGGATGACATCGCCCAGCGCATAGCTGATCTGCCGCTCGGTGAGCGGCCGATGGGACCAGTCGGTGAAGCGCGATGCCTTGTCGAGCGCCGCGCCGGCGAGCTTGCGCACCAATGTCTCGTAGCTCACCGAATCGCCGAAGCCGCACACCATCGCCGCGATCTGCGTGTCGAACAGCGGCTCCGGAACCGCGCCCGACAGATGGAAGAAGATTTCGAGGTCTTGCCGGGCGGCGTGGAACACTTTGAGCGTCGCCGTGTCGTTCATTAGCGCGAGCAGCGGCGCGAGATCGATGCCCGGCGCCAGCGCGTCGATCGCCGCCGCTTTCTCCGGCCCCGCGATTTGCACCAGGCACAAAATCGGCCAATAGGTGCGCTCGCGCATGAACTCGGTATCGACGGTGATGAACTCCGCGCCCTTCTGGCGCCCGCAAAACTCCGCGAGCGCGGCGCTGTCGGTAATCAGCTGCATTAGCGCGCACTATAGAAACGCGCGCTAAGCGGGCAACAGGGTTTCGGCCTCCTGCCACAAACGGGCGACGAGTTCGGCCGCCGGTTCGGCGCGCGCGAAGTGAGCGGCCTGGCCGGCCCAAGCCTGTATCCGGTGGATGTCGCCCGCCTTGGCGCCCGCCTCGCGCATCGCCGCCGTGAGGCCGCGCTGGATCGGGTAAGGCGCCGGTGCGAGCGCTTCAGCGGCGTGAAGGGCGCGCACGTAATCGGTCGCGACGGCGCGACCGAGCCGTCCCGAAAAGCCGCGGGTCGGCATGGTCGCCTCTGGCTCAAGCTCGACCAAGGCGTCGGCCCAGGCGGAATTGGTCTTGGCCTCGGGGCAACGCAGCAAGCCAGTGCCTATCTGCACCGCGCTGGCGCCGAGCGTCAGCGCCGCGGCGATGCCGCGCGAATCGCCGATCCCGCCGGTGGCGATGACCGGCACCGAAAGGTTGTCGGCGAGCCGCGGCAGCAGCGCGAATGTGCCGACAAGCTGGTGCTCGGCCGTGTCGCCGTCGAATGCGCCGCGGTGTCCGCCGGCCTCGGCGCCTTGCGCGACGATCGCATCGGCGCCGGCGGCTTCGGCCGCGCGGGCCTCGGTGAGCGTCGTCGCGCAGGCGAACCAGGCGATGCCGGCGTCCTTGCACGCCGCCACAAACTTGTCCGGGTAGAGCCCCATAATCGACGACACCACCCGAGGCCGTGCCGCGAGCAACGCGTCGCATTGCCGCGCGAAATCTTGCAGCGGCGCGTCGCCGGCGTCTTCGGGCACCGGCGGACCCCATTGCCCAAGAAATTCGCGCACCCGCGCTTCATGCGCCTTATCGCGAACCGGCGGCGGGTCGGGGATCCACAAATTGATCTGGAACCCGCCGTTGCTGCCATCGCGGAACTCGCGTGCCCACGCGGTGATCGCCTCCGGCGACGAGGTCAACGCGCCGAACCCGCCCATGCCGCCGGCATTGGCGACTGCCGCCGCGAGGCTCGCCGGACAGGCTCCGGCCATGGGCGCCATCACGATCGGCACGCGCAGCCCATAGGTCTCGCAAAACCGTGCGGCGCGAGCGCGCGCTCCCGCTCTGGGACGTTCGGTTGCGTCAGGCATCGGTACGGTTCTCCGTCGGCTGTCGCGGCTTTTTCAGATTTGGGGCGCGGCGGTGATTTTTGAAAATAGTTTATCGAGATAAGGGCGATCGCTTTTGCCGGTCGGGCGGATCGCCTTGCCTTGACAATCGCGGCCTTTCCGTGCGTCCTCCGCGCTTTCCACCGTCTGCAGCGTTTATGGCGATGCACGAATATCGCACCCATACTTGCGGCGCGTTGCGCCTGGGCGATGCGGGGCAGGCCGCGCGTTTGTCGGGCTGGGTGCACCGCAAGCGCGACCACGGCCAGTTGCTGTTCGTCGATCTGCGCGACCATTACGGCGTCACGCAATGCGTGATCGACGTGTCATCGCCGCTCTTCGCGGCGGCCGATGCGCTGCGGCTCGAAAGCGTCATTACCGTGACCGGCAAGATCGTCGCGCGCTCCGACGACACGGTGAACCCGAACATCCCGACGGGCGAAGTCGAATTGGTAATCGGCGAGCTGGTCGTGCAATCGACCGCGGAGCCGCTGCCGCTGCCGGTCAACGCCGACGCCGACTACCCCGAGGACATCCGGCTCACCTACCGCTTTCTCGATCTGCGGCGCGAGCGGATTCACGCCAATATCGTGCTGCGCTCCAAGGTCATCGCCTCGATCCGGCGACGGATGATCGAGCAGGGGTTCATGGAGTTCCAGACCCCGATCCTCACCGCCGACTCGCCCGAGGGCGCGCGGCCTTATTACGTGCCGAGCCGGCTGCATCCCGGCGAGTTCTATGCGCTGCCGCAGGCGCCGCAGCAGTTCAAGCAGCTGCTGATGGTCGCCGGCTTCGACCGCTATTTTCAGATCGCGCCATGCTTTCGCGACGAGGCGAGCCGCGCTGACCGTGCGCCGGGCGAGTTCTATCAGCTCGATTTCGAGATGAGCTTCGTAACGCAAGAGGATGTCTTCGCGGCAATCGAGCCGGTGCTTCACGACGTCTTCGAGGAATTCGCCAATGGCCGCCGGGTCAGCCCGGCGCCGTTCCGCCGCATTCCCTATGCAGAGGCAATGCTGCGCTACGCGAGCGACAAGCCCGACCTGCGCAATCCGATCGTTATCCATGACGCGACAGGGACGTTTCGTGGCTCCGGTTTCCGCATCTTCGCCGGGATGATCGATAGTGACCCGAACGTCCGGGTACGGGCGATCCCGGCGCCGGGCGGCGGCAATCGAGCATTCTGCGACCGGATGAATTCATGGGCGCAGGAGGAGGGACAGCCGGGGCTCGGCTACATCTTCTTCCGCGACGGCGAGGGCGCGGGGCCGGTGGCACGCAACCTCGGGCCCGAGCGCACCGAGGCGCTGCGTCAGGAACTTGGACTGAAGGACGGCGACGCGGTGTTCTTCGTCGCCGGTGCGCCGAAGAATTTCCTGCCCTTCGCGAGCCTCGCGCGCTTGCGGATCGGCACCGAACTCGGCCTGTCGGCCAAAAATTGCTTCGATTTCTGCTGGATCACCGACTTCCCGATGTACGAGCTCAACGAGGAGACCGGGAAGATCGATTTCAGCCACAACCCGTTCTCGATGCCGCAAGGCGGGCTCGACGCGCTCGAAACCCAGGACCCGCTGACGATCAACGCGTTCCAGTACGACATCGTATGCAATGGCACAGAATTGTCGTCGGGCGCGATCCGTAATCATCTGCCGGAGATCATGTACAAGGCGTTCGCGATCGCCGGCTATCCCAAGGAAGAGGTCGAGGCGCGTTTCGCGGGCGTGCTCAACGCGTTCAAATATGGCGCGCCGCCGCATGGCGGCTCGGCGCCCGGCATCGACCGTATCGTGATGCTGTTGGCCGATGAGCCGAACCTGCGCGAGGTCGTCGCCTTCCCGATGAATCAGCAGGCTCAGGACTTGCTGATGCAGGCGCCGGCGGCGATACCGCCCGAGCGGCTCAAGGAATTGCACATCAGGCTCGACCTGCCGCCGGCTCGCGTGCGTTCATAAGGCAGCGGGCGGCGCGGCGCCCGAGGAGGACGGGTTTTTCGATGACCGAGCGATGGCGTGGTGTGTACGGCGTGGCGGTGCTGGCATCCGTGTGTCTGGCGGCCGGCGCGGCCGGTGCGGTCGAGACAGCCTCGGCGCTGAGCGGCGGCGTCCAGATCGCGGCGCATCGCGCGCTCTATACGATGAGCCTCGCTCATTCGAAGACGGATTCCGGGGTCACCGGCGCGCAGGGCGAGATGGGCTACCAGTGGGGCGAGACCTGCGACGGCTGGACCGTCGAGCAACGCTACCGGCTGACGATCGACTATGCCGAGTCGCAGGATGTCGCCATCGATTCGAATTTCGTGACCTGGGAGTCGAAAGACGGCTTGCGCTATCGCTTTAATCAGAAGGAAACCCGCAACGGCACGGTCGATGAGGAGATCCGCGGCTCGGCCCAGCTCGACGGTCCCGGCAAGGGTGGTACGGTCACCTTCGAAAAGCCGCAGCCGCAGACCATGAAGCTGCCGCCCGGCGCGTTGTTCCCGAGCGCGCACACCATCCTCTTGATCGAAAAGGCCAAAGCCGGTGAGGACTTCGTCGCGCGTCAGGTATTCGACGGCGCGACCGTCGAGGGCGCGGTGCTGGTGTCGGCGGTGATCGGCAAGAAGGTCGAGCCGAGCCCCGTGGCCCAATCCGACCCAAAGGCCAATCCGAAAAGCGCGGCGGACGTCAAGGGCGCCGGTGACCCCAATGCCAACCCTGGCGGCAAAGCCGTTGCCAGCGCCGACCCCTCGCTCAACGATCCGGTGCTGCAACGGCCGGGATGGCGTATCCGTCTTGCGTTCTTCCCGTCCGATCCGAATACCGAGACGCCCGATTACGAGCTCGGCATGCTGCTGCTCGACAACGGCATCTCGCGCGACATGACGATCGATTACGGCGACTACACGATCAATGCCAAGCTGGCCAAGATCGAGCCGCTCGGCAAACCGCATTGCTGAGCTAGGTAATCGCCCGCCCCCTTCTCACCGCGCCGTCGCCGAGGCGGCTTCTGATCTCATCGACCGCCTGCTCCAGTCGCCGCGGCTTGCCGTCCTCGCGGTCGAAGAGGGTGGGCAGGTCGGCGGTCTCGGCGCTGAGCAGCGCGTCGGCGCCCACCCCGATCAGGCGAAACCGCGTCGCGCCGTCGGCCTCGGCGGCGAGCAGATGGCGCGCGGTGCGGAACAACGTGTCGGCGAGCTGCGACGGATCGGCGAGCTTGCGCGACCGGGTGCGGATGCGGAAATCGCTGGTCTTGAGCTTTAGGGTCACGGTGCCGGCGGCGAGCGCCGAAGCCTTGAGCCGGGCCGATACCTCCTCGCATAGCGGCCACAGTGTGCGGGCGAGCGCCTCGGCGTCGCTCTCGTCGCGTGCGAAGGTCGTCTCGGCAGAGATCGACTTGGTGCGCGACTCGGCTTCGACGTGTCGCGCGTCTTCGCCGCGCGCGAGTCGCGCGAGGCGGGCGCCCATCTTGCCGTAGCGCCGCGCCAGCTCGCGCTCGTCGAGCGCGAGCAACTGCCCAATCAGCGCGATGCCGTCGGCGGCGAGCCGGCGCTGCATCGCCTGGCCCACGCCCCATAAGAGCCCGACCGGCTTGTCGGCGAGAAACGCGGACGCATCGCCGCAACCGATGACCGCGAAACCGCGCGGCTTGTCGAGGTCGGAGGCGATCTTGGCGAGAAACTTGTTGTAGCTGAGCCCGATCGACGCGGTGACCGCGAGATTCGCTTCGATCCGCCGCACTAGCGCCACTAATGCCTGCGCCGGAATCATCCCGTTGGCGGGTTCCGTGCCGGTGAGGTCGAGAAACGCCTCGTCGATCGACAGCGGCTCGACAAGCGGCGTCAGCCGGCGCATCTCGGCCCGAACGGCACGGCCCACCTCACGGTACTTTGCCATGTCCGGGCGGATGACCACCGCGTGCGGGCAAGCGGCGAGCGCCTTGAACATCGGCATCGCCGAGCGCACGCCATAAAGCCGCGCGACATAACAGCAGGCGAGCACCACGCCGCGCTGGCGGCCGCCGACGATGACCGGCTGCTCGGCGAGCTCGGGCCGGTCGCGCTTTTCAACCGTGGCGTAGAACGCGTCGCAATCGATATGCGCGATCGACAGCGTGTCGAGCTCGGGATGCGTCACCACGCGCGGCGAACCGCAAGACGCGCAGCGCCCGGCATCCGATGCGGTCACGGCGAGCGCGCCGCAATCGCGGCAGAGCGCGCTCACGTGGCTTCCCCCGCCGTTTCCCCTGGCCGCCACAACCAGGCGGCACCGCGCACGCCGCTCGAATCGCCGTGCTTTGGGGGTAACAATTTCGTGGCCACGGTGTCGGAAAAGACGAACGCGCCCCACAACCTCGGCACCGCCCCGTAAAGGCTGGAGATCGCCGACAATCCGCCGCCGAGCACGATCGCGTCTGGATCGAGGATGTTGATGACATGAGCGAGGGCGCGGGCGAGGCGCTCGGCGTAGCGATCGAGCGTCGCGCGGCAGATCGGATCGCCCGCCGCGGCATCCTCCGCGATGCGCTCGCCGGCGATGTCGACGCCGCCATGCGATCGGTGGTCGCGCGCCAGGCCGGGGCCCGACAGGAACGTCTCGACGCAGCCGTGACGGCCGCAATAGCAGCGCGGCCCGGGCAATTCGTCGACGCGCGGCCAGGGCAGGGGATTGTGTCCCCACTCGCCGGCGATGGCGTTCGCGCCGGCGACGATGCGGCCGCCGATTACCACCCCGCCGCCCACGCCGGTGCCGAGGATCACGCCGAAAACGTTCGAAAAACCGGCGGCCGCCCCGTCGCTCGCCTCGCTGAGCGCGAAGCAATTCGCATCGTTCGCGAGCCGCACCTTGCGGCCAAGCGCGGTTTCAAGGTCGCGCCCGAGCGGCTTGCCGATCAGCCAGGTCGAGTTGGCATTCTCGACGAGCCCGGTATCAGCGACCAGCGTCCCCGGAATGCCGACGCCGACCGTCAGCCGGCCGCCAAGCTCAATCTCGACACCGCGCACCAAAGCCGCGGTCGCCGCGATCGTGGCGGCATAGTCGTCCGCCGGCGTCGCGACGCGGCGCCTGACGTGCACCCGGCCGTCGCTGTCGATGGCGGCGGCCTCGATCTTGGTGCCGCCGAGATCGACGCCGATGCGAAATCCTGCACTCATGGTGCGCTCGCGATCTCTCTTTGTTCTCTGTAAAACAGTCGCGGCCCACGTGCAAATGCCGTTTCGGCGCAGGATGGGAATAGCGGGTTTAAAGAAACCGCCCGTCCTTACCTTTTCTTAAGTCCATTGCCCTAAAAATCATCGCCGGATCGTGATGCAGACCGCCCGGCCGCGGCGGGTTCCCTGATCAGCGCCATCTGTGGGGTCATACGAGAATGACGTTGGAACTTGTGAATGGGGATCAAGGTCCCGGCAAGCAGTGCTCCAAAAAGGTACTGATCGTCGAGGACAACGATCTCAACATGAAGCTTTTCAACGACCTGCTGGAAGCGCACGGCTATGACACGCTGCAGACGCGCGATGGGGTCGAGGCCTTGAAGTTGGCGCGCCAGCACCGGCCCGATTTGATCCTGATGGACATCCAGCTGCCCGAGATTTCCGGCCTCGAAGTCACCAAGTGGCTGAAGGAGGACGACGATCTGCGCGCCATTCCGGTGATCGCGGTGACCGCCTTTGCGATGAAGGGCGACGAGGAAAAGATTCGCGGCGGCGGCTGCGAGGCGTACATCGCCAAGCCGATCTCGGTCGCGAGCTTCCTGCGCACGGTCGAGCGTTTCCTGGCGTGACCGCGCCGCTTCCGATCAACCCCAATCCGGCAGCCCTGCCATGACCGCTCGCGTGCTCGTCGTCGATGACGTTGAGCTCAACGTCAAGCTGCTCGAAGCCAAGCTGTCGAGCGAATATTTCCAGGTGGTTCCGGCGTTCAACGGGCCGACGGCGCTCGATCTTGCCGAGTCGGAACTGCCCGACATCATCCTGCTCGACGTGATGATGCCGCGCATGGACGGGTTCGAGGTGTGCCGGCGGCTCAAAGCCAATCCCCGCACCACCGACATTCCGGTCGTCATGGTGACGGCGCTCAGCGACATCGCCGACCGGCTGCGCGGTCTCGAGGCCGGCGCCGACGATTTTCTCACCAAGCCGGTCAACGATATCGCGCTCTTCGCCCGCGTCCGCTCGCTGGTGCGGC
Source organism: uncultured Alphaproteobacteria bacterium (assembly GCA_963712835.1). Taxonomy (GTDB): domain Bacteria; phylum Pseudomonadota; class Alphaproteobacteria; order ATCC43930; family CGMCC-115725; genus DATARH01. The sequence continues at coordinate 161,872 of CAVQJJ010000019.1, forward strand.
TGAAGCGGATGATGGAAGAGCTGCGGCTGCGCGAAGAGATTTGCGGCCGCTTCGGCAGCCCGGAAGAGTCGGGAGAGCATGCCGAAGCGATCAGCGGCGCCAACATCCTGCTCGTCGAACAACAGGGTTTTGGAGCATCGCGTATCGCCGAGACGCTGTCGCCGCTCGCGCAGAGCGTGCGCCAGGTTGGCAGCGGCGATGAGGCGAACGCGACGCTCGACGAATCGATCGAGCTGATCATCCTCAGCCTGTCGATGCCCGACGGCGACCCGCTGCGCCTCGTGTCGCAATGGCGCGCCAGCGAACCGTTCCGCCAGCTGCCCATCCTGCTCCTCGCCGACGAGGGCGAGCTGCCGCGCCTCGCCAAGGGGCTCGACCTCGGCGCCAATGACTATCTGATCCGTCCGGTCGACCGCAACGAGCTCCTGGCGCGCGTGCGCAGCCAGGTCCGGCGCAAGCGGCTGCAGGACCGGCTGCGCGAAAACTATCACCGCAGCCTGTCGCTGGCGCTGACCGACGAGCTGACCGGGCTCTACAACCGCCGCTACGTCGTGGCGCATCTCGAGGAACTGGTCGCGCGGGTCAACAAAGACGGCGCCTCCGATACCTCGGTGATGATGTTCGACGTCGACCACTTCAAGCAGGTCAACGACAGGTTCGGTCATCCGGGCGGCGATGACGCGTTGCGCCAGATGGCCGACCGGGCCCTGCGCGGTGTGCGCAGCATCGACCTGGTGGCGCGGCTTGGCGGCGAGGAATTCGTCGTGGTGATGCCGGAGACGCCGCTTAATGCCGCGACGATGGTTGCCGAGCGTCTGCGTCGATCGATGGCCAGCGAGCCGTTTCTCATGCACGGAGCGGGCGATCGCGTGCCGATCACCATCAGTGCCGGGGTTGCGGTCGCCCAGCCAGGCGATACGGTCGATACGCTGCTGCAGCGTGCCGACGACGCGCTCTACCAAGCGAAAAACAACGGCCGGAATAAAGTTGTCGCTCAGGATGGCGCGGTAACGCCGCCACCGCTCGCGGTTGCGTCGTGATGCGAAAAGGCCGGCTCTCGCCGGCCTTTTTTATTTGATCTTCGCTTCCTTGAAGACGACGTGCTTGCGCGCCACCGGATCGAACTTCTTCAGTTCGAGCTTATTGGTCTTGGTGCGCGGGTTCTTTTTCGTCACGTAAAAGTAGCCGGTATCGGCGCTGCTGACGAGCTTGATCTGGACGGTGTTGGTCTTGGCCATTGCCGAATCTCGCGGAGATTTAGGGCGTTCGTGAAGGCGAAGATAGTCCGCTGCCCTTCGCTGTCAAGGCGGCGTCGGCGGTTGGCACGCCCGGTGGCGCGGCCGATGCACCGGAAGGATGGATTGCCCCCAGCGCCGCCGCATAGCGCGCCGGGTCGGACAGCACCCGCTCGGCGACCTTGAGATCGAGCGTCGGCGAGGTGGCCTCGGCTGGGCAGCTCTTGCGCAGCGCCGCCCACGCCGTGTCGTTCAACGAAACGCGCGGCCGCGAAGCGTCGGCATCGGCGGCGTCGACCGGGCGGCGCAGCACCGTATCGACCGAGGCATCGCTGTCGCCGATCCCGGCGGTGCATAGCGTCGGCACCACGCCGTGCTGCTGCAGGTAATAGCCCGACGGCGTGACGAGCCGCGCCCAGGTCAGCGTCAGCTCGCCGTCGTTGGGCAACCGCATCACCGTCTGCACGGTGCCCTTGCCGTAGGACGAGCTGCCGACGACCACCGCGCGGCCGACATCCTGCAGCGCCGCGGCGACGATTTCCGACGCGGAAGCCGAGCCGCCGTTGACCAGCACGACGATCGGTGTCGACGCCGCGATGGCGTGGCCGGTGGCGGCGAAATACTGGTGGCTCGCCGGGTGTCGGCCGGTCGTCGCGATGATCGGTCCTTTGCTGAGGAACAAATCGGAAAGGCTCACCGCCTGGTCGAGCAGCCCGCCGGGATCGCCGCGCAGGTCGAGCACGATGCCGGCAAGCTTCCCGCCCGGCGCCTGGCGCTGCGCTTCAATGATCCCCTCGGTGACCCGCTGCGTCGTGCTCTGGTTGAAGCTGGCGACATGGAAGATCGCGATGTTGCCCTCGCGTGTCGCGGTCACTGTCGGGACGACAACGAGCGCGCGCTCGATCTTGTAGTCGCGAGTGCCGGCGACGCCGGGTCGCTCGATCGTCAGGCCGACAATGCTGCCGATCGGGCCGCGCAGCTCGTGGATGATGTCGCTCACCTGGTGCCCGGCGACCGGCGTGCCATCGATCGCGACGATCTTGTCGCCGATTTTGAGACCCGCGTGCTGTGCCGGGCCGTTCTCGCTGACCGCGGTGATGCTGAAATCACTGTTGGCGGTTTCGAGCGTCACGCCGATGCCGCCGAACCCGTCGCGCGCCGCGCGCTGGTCGCGCGCCTCGTCCGGCGCGGCATAGCGCGAGAAGCGGTCGAGCGCGCCGGTCATGCCGTCGAACACGGCCTTGTCGATTGCGTCCTCCGGGAGGGCTCGCACGTGTGCGGAGGCCTTTTTCGCGGCGGCGATGATGTCGGCCATGACCTCGCCGCCGGCATTGCCGTCGATATCGGACGGCACCCGATAGCTGCCGGCGACGATGCCGTCATAAGTCAGGGTCAGCGTGTCGCGGTCGCGCACGTCGCTGCCCATCGAGACCCCGAGCCGCGGGTCGAGCTTCGCCAGGTTTTTGGCGCCGACAACGACCAGCTTCTGGCCGGAAACCGGCTCGATATAAAGATCGGTGATCTGTTCGATGCCGCGGGCGAAGAGTTCGCCCGTCGAGCCGTCTTGCGATGACACGTGCGTGCCACAGGCGGCGAGCAGGACGCAGGCGAGGACGGGAGCGAGCGAGCGCCAGCTCGCGGGCAGGCGCCGCCATGACAAAAAACGCGCGCTAATCGGCAATCCTAGTTTCCCCTGGTCCGCCAATCGCGGCGCATTTCGGGCAAGGCTGGCCCGTCGATGGCGGCGCCCACAGTAGTTTTTTGTCGTGCCGCGATCAACAAGCGCCGGTCGGGGGCGCCTCAGCGTCGGCGGCCAACCTGTCGCGCCGGGCGCTTGCGCCGTCGGCTGGGGGAAAATCGTGGGCGCTCGGCCACCGCCTCGTCGAGCCGAAAGACGAGCCTGCCGCCGAGCGGATCGGCCTCGGCGAGGCGTACCGAAAGCGCGTCGCCGAACCCGAAGCTGCGGCGCGAATGGTGCCCGCTGAGGCGCGCCCGGCGCGCATCGAAGCGATAGAAATCGGGCGGCAGATTGGCGATCGGCAAAAGCCCATCGGCGCCGCTGTCGGGCAGCGTCAGGAACAGCCCGAAGCGCTGCACGCCGTTGACCCGCGCGGCAAAGACCTCGCCGATGCGGCCGCCGAGCAGCCGGGCGCGGTAGCGCTCGAGCGCGGCGCGCTCGGCGGCCGTCGCGCGCCGCTCGGTGGCGGAGACATGCTTGCCGATCGCCTCCAGCGCATCGTGCGGCGTGCTCTCGCCGAGCAGCGCGCGGTGCACCAGCAAATCGGCGTAGCGCCGAATCGGCGAGGTGAAATGCGCGTAGCGCGGCAAGGCCAGCCCGAAATGGCCGATATTGCCGGGGCTGTAGGCCGCCTGCGCCTGGGCGCGCAGGACCAAGTCGTTGACCACCGCCGCCTCAGGCCGGCCGGCGACCTTGGCCAGCACTCGGTTGAACAGCTCCGGGCGGATGACCTGGCCCTTCGCCAGGCCGAGTCCCGAAATATTGATATCGGCGAGGGCTAGCGCGCAGCGCATCAAGCCGCTCGGGATGCCGGCGCGTCATGGACGCGGTAGAGGCTCGGCCGGCGGCGTGCCTCCAGTTCCTCGGCCGCGGCGACATTGGCGAGGATCATGAATTCCTCGATCAATTTGTGGCTGTCGAGCCGCCGCCGCGGTTCGATTCCGACCGGCAGGCCCTCAGCGTCGAGGACCACGCGGTATTCGACAAGATCGAGCGCCAGTGCGCCGCGCGCGTTACGGGCGCGATCGAGCGTGGCAAAGGCGCCGTAAAGGGCGTCGAGCCGGATATTCGCGAGCGACAGCTTTCCGTTGCCATCGTGCGCCGCCTGCACCTGCTCATAGGTGAGCCGCGCGGCGGAGCGCATGATGGCGCGCTCGAACGCGTGACGCAATTTTCTGCCGTCGCGGTCGATCCACAAATGCGCCGCGAGACAGGCGCGGTCTTCCTTCGGCTTCAGCGAGCACAACCCGTTCGACAGCACCTCGGGCAGCATCGGTACGACGCGGTCGGGAAAATAGACCGAGTTGCCGCGCTCCCGCGCCTCGCGATCGAGCGCACTACCCGGCGCGACGTAATGCGCGACATCGGCGATCGCGACCACAAGATGCCAGCCGCCGGGATTTCGCGGCTCGGGGTCAGGCTCCGCCCACACCGCGTCGTCGAAATCGCGCGCGTCGCTGCCGTCGATCGTAACGAGGTCGAGGCCACGGAGATCGGTCCGTCCGGTCGCGTCGACTGGCGTCGCCGCGGCAGCCTCCTCGATCGCGGCAGCGGGCAGGACATGCGGAATCTCAAACTGCGCTATCGATATCAGGCTGATCGCACCGGGCGAATCTGGCGATCCCAGCCGGTCGACGATTTTGACCCGCGGCGGCCCGTAACGTCGCGCCGGCAACAACTCGGCCGTGACCAGCTCGCCATCGGTCGCGCCGGCGATATGAGCCGGCTCGACGATGTATTCCATGCGGTCGCGGCGATCGGCCGGCACCACGCGTCCGCCACCCGGCGAGCGGCGAAAGACGCCGACAACGGGGGCGAGAGGCTCGTCGCCTATGGATTTGCCGGACGGCTCGATGAGGCACGTCCCGACTTGCCCGGCGACGCTTTCGCGCGACCAGCAGCCTTCCGACCCGGTTTTTTGGCGGTGCGGCGCGCCCCATTGGTGGTGGCGACGGGCGCGGCGGCGCGGGGCTTGCGGGCGGTCTTGCCTTTTGCCTTCTGCGCGGCGATGAGCGGCAGCGCCTCAGTCAAGGTGAACTGTTCAGGATCGGCGGCCCTCGGCAGCGATGCGATCAGACCCTCATGGCTGACATAGGGTCCGTAGCGGCCGCGATACAGCCCGACCGTGCCGCCCTCCGGGTGCGCGCCCAGCTCACGGATCAGCTGTGGTCCGCGACGACTGCCGGCCTTGTTCTGCGCTTCGGCCAGCACCGTGACGGCGCGGTTGAGGCCGATATTGAGCACGTCGTCGTCCGCGCCAAGAGAGGCGAAGGTCGTCCCGCGCTTGAGGTAGGGGCCGAACCGGCCGATGCCGGCAATGATTGGGTCCCCGGAATCGGGATGCCGGCCCACCTCACGCGGTAAGGCCAGAAGCTTGATAGCAATATCGAAAGTGACGCTGTTCGGCTCCATGCCGCGCGGCAGCGCGGCGCGTTTCGGCTTGTCGCCGTTCTCTCCCGCACCAAGTTGGATGTAATGGCCGTAAGGCCCTCTCTTCAGCGACACCGGCAACCCGCTCGCTGGATCGACGCCCAACTCGGTGTCCGGCGCCACCGGGGCTTTGCTGTCGCTTTCGTTTTCTATACCGAGCGCGCGGGTGTAACGGCAGTTTGGATAGTTCGAGCAGCCGATGAACGCGCCGAACCGGCCGAGCTTCAGCGACAATTTGCCTTCGCCACAGACCGGGCATAGGCGCACGTCGCGCCCCGACCCGTCGTCGGGGAAGAAATGACGGCCCAGCCCCTCGTCGAGAGCCTTCAGCACATCGCCGATCTTGAGATCCTTGGTGCCGTTAACCGCACTCGAGAAGTCGCGCCAGAAATTGCGCAGCACTTCCTTCCAGTCGATCCGCCCGCCGGAGATGTCGTCGAGCTGGTTTTCCAGATCGGCGGTGAAATTGTATTCGACGTAGCGCTCGAAAAAACTGGTGAGGAACGCCGTCACCAGCCGGCCGCGGTCTTCCGGCATAAACCGCCGCTTGTCGAGACGCACATAGCTACGATCTTGCAGAACTTGAAGAATCGATGCGTAAGTTGACGGTCTTCCTATGCCAAGCTCTTCGAGTTTCTTGACTAGGCTCGCTTCGCTGTAGCGTGGCGGCGGCTGGGTGAAATGCTGGCTCGGGTTGACCGCGCCGCGTGCCAAGCGCTCCTTTTCGCGCATCGGCGGCAGGCGGCGATTTTCTTCGTCCTCCGCCGCGTCGTCTTGGTCTTCCTGGTAGAGCTTGAGGAAGCCGTCGAACAGGGTTGTCGTGCCGGTCGCGTGCAGCCCGATACGTCCCGAGGGATCGGTGATATCGATACCCACCTGGTCGAGCAGCGCCGACTCCATCTGGCTCGCGATGGTACGCTTCCAGATCAGCTCGTAGAGGCGACGGTGATCGTTGTCGAGATGGCGGACGACCTCAGTCGGCTTTCGCGCCAAATCGGTCGGGCGGATCGCCTCGTGCGCCTCCTGCGCGTTCTTCGCCTGGCTGCGATAGACGCGTGGACTGTCAGGCAGATATCGATCGCCATATTCCTGTGCGATCAGGCTGCGCGCGGCGGCAATCGCCTCGCCGGCGATCGCGACACCGTCGGTGCGCATATAGGTGATAAGGCCGACCGTGTCGCCGCCGAGATCGACGCCTTCATAGAGGCGCTGCGCGAGGCGCATCGTGCGGCTCGCACCAAAGCCAAGCTTGCGTGAGGCTTCCTGCTGCAAGGTCGACGTGGTGAAGGGCGGGAATGGGTTGCGCCGGGTCTGTCGGCGCTCGATCGAGGCGACCGAAAAGGCCGGTGCAGCGAGGATCGCATCGGCCGCCGCGCGCGCCTTGGCCTCGCTGTCGAGATCATAGCGGTCGAGCTTCTTGCCGTCGAACCGGGTGAGCCGCGCGGTGAACTTCTCGCCGGCCTCGGTGGCGAACTCGACCTCGACCGTCCAGTATTCGCGCGCCCTGAACGCCTCGATCTCGCCTTCTCGTTCGCAAATAAGGCGCAACGCGACCGACTGCACCCGCCCCGCCGAGCGGCTCCCCGGAAGCTTGCGCCATAGCACCGGCGACAGCGTGAACCCGACGAGGTAATCGAGAGCCCGCCGCGCGAGGTAGGCGTCAACTAACTCGATATCGATATCACGCGGTTTAGTGAAGGCATCGAGCACCGCGTTGCGCGTCACCTCGTTGAACACGACCCGCTTGACATCGATACCCTTTAGCGCGCGGCGGTTTTTCAGCACCTCGTTGATATGCCACGAGATCGCTTCGCCCTCGCGGTCGGGGTCTGTGGCGAGATAGAGTTGGTCGGCGCCGCGCACCGCCTCGGCCATCGCGCGGACATGCTTCTCAGACTTGCCGTCGACCTCCCACGACATCGCGAAATCGGAATCGGGGAGCACCGAACCGTCCTTCGCCGGCAAATCGCGCACATGCCCGTAGCTCGCCACGACCTTGTAGTCGCGGCCGAGATATTTGTTGATGGTCTTCGCTTTGGCCGGCGATTCGACGATGACGACGTTCATGGACCCGTTCGTTTGGCGAGGCCGCGGCCTCGGTCAGCAGCGCGATACCAGATTACCGGGATGACGCTCGATGCGCCCCGCAAGTTCCAGTTCGAGCAACAAGGTAGCGACAGCGGCGGCTGACAATTGGCATTGGCGCACCAGTTCGTCAACCGCGACCGGTGTCGGCGATAGCTTTTCGAGGATCATGTCGAGCCCGGCATCACCGTCGATCGTCGCCGGCGCGGGGCCGGGCAGGGGTGCCGACAAGGGCAGGTCGCGCTGCGGCGAGGCGCGCCGCGGCAAGGCCGGCGGCAATGGCGCGCCGTGCAGCAGCGGCCCCAATTGCGTGACGATGTCGGCCGCGGTCTCGGTCAGTGTGGCGCCGTTGCGCAGCAGGTCGTTGCAGCCGCGGCTGCGCGGGTCGAGCGGAGAGCCGGGCACCGCGAATACCTCGCGGCCCTGCTCGAGCGCGAAGCGGGCGGTAATCAGCGAGCCGGACTTCGCGGCCGCCTCGACGACGACGATGCCGAGCGACATGCCCGAGATGATGCGGTTGCGGCGCGGGAAATGGCGCGCCTGCGGCTCGGTGCCAAGCGGCAGCTCGGCGACGATGGCGCCGTCGCGCGCCAGCGCATCGTAGAGGCCACGATTTTCCGGCGGGTAGACGACATCGACCCCGCCGGCGACGACGGCGATCGAGCCGGTCGCCAACGCACCGCCATGCGCTGCCGCGTCGATGCCGCGCGCCATGCCGGAGGCGACGACCACGCCCGCCTCGCCGAGCCCCGCGGCGAGTTCATGGGCCAGTCGCCTGCCATTGGCCGACGCGTTGCGCGCGCCGACGATTGCGACGATGGGTGCGGCGAGCGGCTCTCCGCGTCCGAGCACCGTCAACACTGGCGGCGCGTCCTCGATATTGGCGAGCGGCTCGGGGTAGCCGGGCTCACCCCAGCACACGAGTCGCGCGCCGAGCCGGGCGAGGGCGGTGAGTTCCTTTTCCGCCGCGCCGCGGCTGTACACGGCCAGCTCGCGCCGGCCGAATCGCGGCACGGCGTCGAGCGCCGCCTTGGCCGAGCCGAACCGTCGCAGCAGTGCATAGAAGGTGACTGGACCGATGCTCTCGGTGCGGCAGAGGCGCAGCCAGTCCAGCCGCTCTTCGGGGTCGAGCTCGCGCGCGGCCAGAGCCTACCTCAAATCTTCGTGAGGGAGATCCGGCTTTCCGTGCCGGCCAGCAGGCGACGAATGTTCTCGTGATGCTTGGCGATCACGAGGATGGCGATCGCGGCGATAAGCAGCGCCCGCTCGCCGTCGACGACGATACCGGCGAAGGCGGCCGCGACGGCGGTCGCGACGAGCGAGGCCAGCGACGAGTATCGGAACAAGAGCGCCATCGCGAGCCAGACCAGTACCGCGACAAGCGCCACCGGCCAGGCGATGACGATCAGTACGCCAAGCCCCGTCGCGACGCCTTTGCCGCCGCGAAACCCGAGCCACACCGGGAACATATGCCCGATCACCACCGCCGCCGCGGCCGTCAGCATCGCTTCGAAACCCCAATTCGCGCCGATCAGCACCGCCGCCGCACCTTTGCCGACATCGAGCGCCACGGTCAGCGCGGCGAGCGTCTTGTTGCCGGTGCGCAGCACGTTGGTCGCGCCGATACTGCCCGAGCCGATCTTGCGCACATCGCCGAGCCCAGCGAGCCGCGTCAGGATCAGCCCGAACGGGATCGAGCCGAGCAGGTAGCCGATAACGGCGGCCGCCACGATCCCCAAGATCATGCCGCATGTCCTTTCCCTCTCCGCCCATTGGGGGGAGAGGGTGGCCGGCGCGGAGCGACGGTCGGGTGAGGTGGGCTCGCGGCGGCGTTTCTGGAATCCCCCGCCTCACCCCAACCCTCTCCACCCCCGGGGGTGGAGAGCGGGTTACTTACGCGCAGGCTCACGGCCGTCACGCCGTGGCTCGCTCGAAGATCGTGCGGCCGTCGACGACGCTCAGCTCGAACTCGGCCCTGTACCGGACGGCCGTCGAACGGCGCGTTCTTCGATTTGGAGCGGAACCGCTCGGTCTGCACGCGGTAGGTCGCGTCGGGATCGAAGACGACGAAATCCGCCGGCGCTCCCGCCGCCAACCGTCCGACCGTGAGCCCAAGAATACGCGCTGGCGCCACGGTCAACCGCCGCAGCACGTCGATAAGGCTCATATGCCGGTTGTGGGTGAGCTCGAGCGACAGCGGCAGCAGCGTCTCCAGCCCGACAATGCCGCAGCTCGCCGAGGAGAACGGCAGGCGTTTCGAATCCTGATCCCACGGCGCGTGATCGCTGGCGATCGCGTCGATCGTACCGTCGGCGAGCCCGGCGACGACTGCCTGGCGGTCGCTTTCGCCGCGCAGCGGCGGCGACAGCTTGGCGAAGGTGCGGTAGTCGCCGATCGCGGTCTCGTTGAGCGCGAAATAGGGCGGGGCGGTGTCGCAGGTCACCGGCAGCCCGCTCGCCTTCGCCTTGCGGATCGCCTCGATCGCGGCCTCGGTCGAGACATGCGCGACGTGGTAGCGCCCGCCGGTAATCGCGACGAGGCGCAGATCGCGCTCGACCATCATGACCTCGGCGGCCGGCGGGATGCCGGCGAGCCCCAGCCGCGTCGCGATCTCCCCTTCGGTCACTTCACCGGCGCCACCGAGGCTCGGCTCTTCCGGGTGCTGGATCACCAGCTGGTCGAAGGTGCGGGCATAGGCGAGCACCCGGCGCATCACCAGCGCGTCGGCGATCGCCTTGACCCCGTCGGTAAAGCCGAGCGCGCCATTGGCCGCGAGCAGGCCGATCTCGGTCAGCTCCTTGCCGTGCATGCCCTTGGTCGCGGCGGCGTAGGTATGGACCTTGGCGAGCCGCGCCTCGCGGGCGCGCCGCGCCAGAAACTCGACGACCGACACGTCGTCGACCGGCGGTTCGGTGTTGGGCAGCGCGACGATCGTGGTCGCTCCGCCGGCGGCGGCGGCCTGGCTGCCGCTCTCGATCAATTCGATATGCTCGGCGCCCGGCTCGCGCAGCTGGACGCGCATATCGACCAGCCCGGGCGCGAGGCACAGCCCGGCGAGGTCGATCACCTCGACATCCGGCCCCAGCCCATCGGCGCTGATGTCGTGCCCGATCGCCGCGATCCGGTCGTCGACGACGATGACGTCGCCGACCCTGTCGAGCCCGCTATCGGGATCGATCAGGCGCGCGCCGCGAAACAGTCGCCGAAGGCCGCTCATTTTGTCGCCGTCATTTTATTGGCGGCCCGTTGCCGAGGTCATCGCGCGCCAACAGTTCGAGGCATGCCATGCGAACCGCGACGCCCATCTCGACCTGCTGGCGGATGAGGCTGCGGGTGATGTCGTCGGCAACCTCGCTGCCGATCTCGACGCCGCGGTTCATCGGGCCGGGGTGCATGATCAGCGCGTCGGGTTTTGCCGCCTTGAGCTTGTCGTAGTCGAGTCCGAAAAAGTGGAAATACTCGCGCGTCGACGGCACGAACGAGCCGTGCATCCTCTCCTGCTGGAGGCGCAGCATCATCACGATGTCAACCTCCGCCAGGCCTTCCGCCATGTCGTGGAACACCTCGACCCCGAGATGCTCGACTTGGGCAGGCAGCAGGGTGCGCGGTGCGACGACCCGCACCCGCGCGCCCATCGCGTTCAACAGCCAGATGTTCGAGCGTGCGACCCGGCTGTGCAGCACGTCGCCGCAAATCGCCACGGTCAGCCCACCGAGCTTCCCCTTGCGGCGGCGAATCGTCAGCGCGTCGAGCAGCGCCTGGGTCGGGTGCTCGTGGCTGCCGTCGCCGGCGTTGATGACAGCGCAATCGACCTTTTCCGACAGGAGCTGCACCGCGCCCGAATTCGGGGTGCCGCACCACCAGCACATCGGGATGCATGGCGTTGAGCGTCATCGCCGTGTCGATCAGCGTCTCGCCCTTGCGCATCGACGACACGGCGACCGCCATGTTGATGACGTCGGCCCCGAGCCGTTTTCCCGCCACTTCGAACGAGGTGCGGGTGCGCGTCGAGTTCTCGAAAAAGCAGTTGATGAGCGTGCGGCCGCGCAGCAGCGATTTTTTCTTTTCGGCCTGCCGGTTCATCTCGACATAGGTGTCGGCCAGGTCGAGGACATGGTTGATGTCCTCGGGCGTCAGACCTTCGATGCCGAGGAGATGCCGGTGCCGATAGGCATGGGAATCCATAAGCCCGGAACTATAAGGACACGCCTCTCGCCCAGCAAGGGCGGTGCGTGCCGCAGATGCGCCGTGCGGCTTCTTGAACATTCGCGCGCCGATTTACATATTACCGCAGGAAATTATCCTCATCGCGCGGCGTTTTAGAAACGTTGCGCACACTCACGGCAGGACTTTGGACGGATGAAGCGGCTGTTCTCGGCGCTGGTGCTGATGGGCGGGATCGTGGCCCTAGCGGCGCTGGCCATGCATCCGCTGCGCGCGGCGGCGCCGATTCCCGAATTTTCCGGCGGCGTGGTGCCGAGCCTCGCGCCGATGCTGAAGAACGTGACGCCCGGCGTCGTCAACATCGCCGTCAAGGGGCGCGAGCGTATCCAGAACCCGCTGCTGGAGGACCCGTTCTTCCGCCGCTTCTTCAATGTCCCGCAAGGGCAGCAGAATTATGCCGAGACCCAGGCCACCGGCTCCGGGGTCATCGTCGATGCGGCGCAGGGCTATGTGCTGACCAACGCGCATGTCATCGCCAACGAGACCTCCATCGCCGTCACCACCAAGGAAAACCGCCGCTTTACGGCCAAGCTGGTCGGTCGCGACACCGAAACCGATGTCGCGGTGCTGAAGATCAACAGCGACCATTTGACCGCGGTGCCGCTCGGCGATTCGGACAAACTGCAGGTCGGCGATTTTGTCGTCGCGATCGGCAACCCGTTCGGCCTCGGCCAGACCGTGACCTCGGGCATCGTCAGCGCTTTGGGGCGCAGCGGGCTCGGCATCGAGGGCTATGAAGATTTCATCCAGACCGATGCGTCGATCAATCCCGGCAATTCGGGCGGTGCGCTGGTCGATCTGAAGGGCGATCTCGTCGGCATCAATACCGCGATCCTTGCGCCCGGCGGCGGCAATATCGGCATCGGTTTCGCGGTGCCGATCGACATGGCGCGCAAGGTGATGGACCAGCTGATCCGCTACGGCGAGGTCAAGCGCGGCCGCATCGGCGTATCGATCCAGGATCTCACCCCCGATCTCGCCCAGGCGATGAACACCAAGCAGACCACCGGCGCGGTGATCGCCAAGGTCGAGTCCGGCTCCGCGGCAGACCACGCGGGATTGAAGAGCGGCGATCTGGTCGTCGCCGCCAACGGCATTCCCGTCCGCAGCGGAACGCAATTGCGCGACGCGATCGGCCTGACGCGTGTCGGCGACGACGTCAACCTCGTCATCAACCGCGACGGCAACGAGCGCAACGTCGCCGTCAAGATCGAGATGGCGCAGCAGGCCGCCACTCGCCCCGGGTCCGGGCGCTGAGCGAAACGATGGCGCAAACCCCTTACGAGGTGCTCGGCGTCAAGCCAGACGCCGGCCCCGACGACATCCGCAAGGCCTATCGTAAGCTCGCCAAGGAATTGCACCCCGACCTCAATCCCGGCAAGCCCGAGGCCGAGGCGCGCTTCAAGACCGTGAGCGCCGCCTATGACCTGCTGTCCGACGCCGACAAGCGGGCGCGCTACGACCGCGGCGAGATCGACGAGAGCGGCGCCGAGCGGCCGCGCTATTCATATCGTCCGCACGCCGAGGGGGCGCAGGGCTGGAAATACAGCTCGCAAGGAGACATGAACCCCGAAAATCTCGAGGATATCCTGTCGATGTTCGGCGGCGGTGGGTTCGGTGGAATGGGCGGCGCGCGGCGCGGACGCCGTGGCGAGCAATACCAGATGCCCGGTGGCGACCGGCTCTACACGCTGACCGTCGATTTTGTCGAGGCGGCGGCCGGGGCCAAAAAGCGCCTTTCGCTGTCGCCCGACAGCTGGCTCGACGTGACGATCCCGCCGGGTATCGAGACCGGGCAGACGCTGCGGCTCAAGGGCAAGGGCGCCCCCGGTATCGGCGGCGCCCCGGACGGCGACGCGATGATTGAGGTACACGTCGTGCCGCATCCCTATTTCCGCCGCGACGGCGACAACATTCTCGTCGAGCTGCCGGTCAGCCTTGCCGAGGCGGTGCTCGGCGGGCGCGTTGCGGTGCCGACCGTGACCGGGCCGGTAACGATGGCGATCCCCAAGGGCTCGGACAGCGGCGCGCAGCTGCGGTTGCGCGGCAAGGGCATCCATCGTCGCGGGCACCCGGAAGGCGACGAGATCGTGACCCTCAAGGTGGTGATCGGCGACAGCGGCGATGCGGAGCTGGCCGCATTCCTCGAAGGCTGGGCGGCGCAGCATCCAACCGATCCGCGCCGGGGGATGAACTCGTGATCGGCTTCGACGAATTGCTACTACGTCTGCGCGGTCTCGAACGCCGCGAGCTGGTGCGCTGGATGGAGAACCGTTGGGTATTGCCCGACCAACAAGGCGAATCCTGGGTGTTCCAGGAGGTCGATGTCGCTCGCGTCGAATTGATCTTCGACATTCGCCGCGATTTCGCGATCGACGACGAGGCGATGGGGCTGGTGCTGGGCCTGCTCGACCAGATCTATGATTTGCGCCGGCAGATGCATCGGCTGTGCGACGCCGTCATGACGCAGCCGCCCGAGGTGCAGGAAGCGATCCGCCACGCTCTGCCGCGAAAGGCGAACGGCGAGTGAGTTTTTCGCGAGTTTAGCGCTCGTTAACGGCAAGCTCCTAAAAATCGCGACAAAGGCGCGAGGCCCGGGCAGGAAAACTGTGTCCGCCAGTCGCCCGGGAGCGGTTCGTTTTGCGCATGTCGCGGGTGACTTCGATTCTGACGGGCGGCGGTGCGCGGCGCATCATCATCGCCGGCGGGTTGTTGATCGCGGTCACGCTCGCCGGCGCCGGGCTCAGCCTTTGGGATCTCTATAACAACGCGATCGACGCCTCGCGCGAAAACACCGCCAATCTTGGTATCGTGACCGCCGAGGAGCTGTCGCGCTCGCTTGAAGCGGTCGATCTCGTGCTCAGCGAAGCGACACAGCGCATAGCGCATTCGGGGGCTGCCACCCCCGAGGAATTCCGTCGCGAGATGGCGGGCGAGGCGACGCACGACTTTCTCGTCAATCGTCTGCAGGCGTTGCCGCAACTGAACGCGCTGTTTCTGACCGATACGTTCGGCATTCAGGTCAATTCGTCGAATTTCTGGCCGGTGCCCTCGACCGATCTCGCCAATCACGGGTTCTTCAAGGACGCTGCGAAGGCTGACGGCGGAACGCTCGTTATCAGCACCCCGGCTAAGAGCTGGACGACGGGACGGTGGTCGCTGTTCATCTCGCGTCGTATCGAAAGCCGTGCCGGCGTCTTCCTCGGCACCGTGCAGGCGACGATCGAGCTGCACTACTTCGAGGATTTCTATAAAACGCTCAGCCTGTCTGAAGGCGGATCAGTGTCGATCGAACGGCAAGACGGGATGGTGCTGTTCCGCGATCCGGCGATGGACGAGGTGCTGGGAACTTATGTCCCGCGGAGCGCCCAGTGGTACCGCGTGGTGGCGAAGGGCGGCGGCACCTATGAGACGAACGGTTACCTCGACAAGGTGACGCGCGAGATCGCGGTCAGCCCGGTAAAGAACTATCCGCTCATCATGTCGGTAACCGTGCCCAAGCACACCGCGCTCGCGGCGTGGCGGCGCCAGGCGGGCTTTATCGGCTTCGGAACGATCTGCGCGGTCGTCGTTTTCGCCATCCTGTTCGGCTCGCTCGCGGTGCAGTTCGGCCGCTTGGAAAAATCCGAGCAGGCGCTATCGACTGCGCTGACCCGGACGGAGCGGGCCGACCGCGCGAAATCGGATTTCCTCGGCCGGATGAGCCACGAGCTGCGCACGCCGTTGAATGCGATCATCGGCTTCTCCGAGGTGATCGTGTCGCAGCTTTTCGGTCCGCTCGGCTCGCCCAAATACAAGGAATACGCCGAGGACATCCTGCGCTCGGGCCGCTTCCTGCACGATCTGATCGGCGACATGCTGGACATGGTCAAGATCGAGGCCGGCCACCGCAATCTGCAGCGCGAAACCTTTGCCTTCGCCGGCGATATCGACGAGGCGCTGCGCATGCTTCGCCCCCGCGCCGACAATGGCAAGGTCGCGCTCGACCTCGATGTTCGCGACGCGCCGCCGACGATCAGCGGCGACCGCCGCGCCTTCAAGCAGATCGTGCTCAACCTTATCGGCAATGCGGTCAAGTTCACCCCGGCCGGCGGCACCGTGACGGTGCGCCTGTCGTCGTCGAACGGCGATGCGCTGATGCAGGTCATCGATACCGGGGTCGGCATTTCGGCGGCCAATCTCGAAAAGCTCGGCACGCCGTTCTTCCGGGTCGAGAACAACCCGCACCAAGCCAGCGCGACCGAGGGTACCGGGCTCGGGGTCGCGCTTACCAAGTCGCTGATCGAGCTGCACGATTGGCGGGTCGCCTTTGCCAGCGAGCTGGGCGCGGGGACCACCGTCACCGTTACCCTGCCCGGCGCGGGACAAGCCGCTGACAAAGAGGGCGAGATCGAGGTTCCGCTGCCGGTGCTTGCAGCCTGAGTTAGCTGGTCACTCGGCGAAAGCGCTGAGCAGAATGTCACGCGCGCCTTCATTACCGTCGAGCCCGCGCAGCCGGCGGCTCTTGATCTTCCAGCCCCCGGCTGTGCGCACGAAATCCCAGCGATTGGCCGATATGCGGTGGACGTGGAATCCGCGTCCTTTCCCGTGGTTGGGCACCTCGAACTCGGGGCCGACCCGGTCCGGCACCAGGATCTGCAAATAGGAAATCGCGAACGCCGTGTCGCCGGTGATTCGCACGTAGGGCAGGCCGGAGAAATGCGCGAGGCCTTGGCTGATCGCGCGCATGTGCTCGGGGTTGTCGATGCCGCCGGCGTTGGTGCTTTGCCGCTGGGGACCGCCGAACTCGGCGCCACGGTCGAAGGTGCCGTCTTCCGTCCAGGCATTTGCGACATGGGCGCGCGAACCGGTGTCGGCACTCGGCGGGTGGCCGGCGATCAGATTATAGATTTCGAGGCGATCCTCGATTTCCCGGATGCGTTCCTCCAGGCTTTTCGCCATTGCCGCCTCCCGTTCAGATTTTCTGAAACCGCGCGCGCGTGCCGCGCTCGATCGCCGCGGCGATCAGCCGGTCGATCTCGAAGCTCTCGCGCATCAGCTCGAGCACCTGCAGCTCGTCCTGCGTCGCCGCTCCGTCGGAAGCGATGAGGTCGCAAGCGATGGCATAGGCGGTTTCGCGCAGCCGCGCCGGCAGCGCCTGCTTGATCGCGGCGAGCGTCGCCTCCAGCCCGTCCTCGCGCGCCAGCATCTCGGCGCAGTCGTTGAGATGACCGGACAGCTTGTTGCGGTCGAAGCTGTGGAACGCCGGAAGATGGCCGACAATGTCGCCGATAATGTTGCGTTCGGTCGCGGAAATCCGGCTTTCGGCGCCGGTGACGATGACCATCGTGTAGATCAGCGCGCCGTGATGGTCGAGCATAAGCCGGTCCTTTCTGCGAAATCCGCGGACAGATGACGGCGCTGATGGCGATGGTCAAGCCCAACCCGCAATGATCAACTGCTCTGGTCGAGAAAACGCGCCGTCGCCTCGACCGCTTCATTGAGCGGCACGCGATCAACCCGCACGCCCTCAGGGAAGGCCGTCAAGAGCCGTGACGGCAATTGCCGGTCGAGCACGACAAAGACGCCGCGGTCGTCGGCGCGCCGGATCAGCCTTCCATAGGCTTGGCGCAGCCGGAGCCGGGCGATGTGGTCCTCGTAGCCGGCGCCGCCGAAGAACGGTTTGCGCGCGCGATGCAGGATGTCGGGGCGGGGCCACGGCACGCGGTCGAAGACGATAAGCCGCAACGACCGACCCGGCACGTCGACCCCGTCGCGCACCGCGTCCGTGCCCAGCAGGCAGGAATTCTCCTCGGCACGGAAAATGTCGACAAGCGTTGACGGCGACATCGCATCGACATGCTGCGCCAGCAGCAGGATGCCGCGCTCCTCGAGCACGGGCGCGATCCGCTCGTGCACGATTCTGAGCCGGCTGATCGCGGTGAAGAGGCCGAGCGCGCCGCCTTGCGACGCTTGCATCAGCGCCGCGAACCCGGCGGCAACCTGGCCCATATCGCCGCGTGGGACGTCGTTGACGACGATGATCCGCGTTTGCGCCGCGTAGTCGAAGGGCGAAGCGATGCGCGCCGCGCGCGGGCTCGCCGGCAGATGCCGCAGCCCGCTTGCCGCCTCGGCGAGGTTCCAGGCGAGCGTCGGATCGCTCTCGCCGTCGGTCAGCGTCGCCGACGTCACGACGATGCCGTGCGCCGGCTGCGCGACGTGACGGACGAAAGGGATGCCCGGATCGACCCAGTTGCGGTTGAGCGCGATGTCGGTCTCGTTGCCCTCGAACCGGTCGAGCGCCAGCCACTCGACGCTTTCGGCGCCAGCCGGTTCACCGAGCTCGCGCAGCAGCGCGCTCCACGAGCCGAGCTGGATCGCCGCGCGCCGCTCGATGCCGCGGATCGCGGCGTCGAGCCGCTGCCGCATCGTCGGATCGGGCGGGTTCTCCGCATCTTCGAGCTGCTTGCGCAACAGGCCGACCAGCCGCATCAGCGCGCCCGCCAGCCGGTCGAGCCCTTCCGCCAGCCGCGCCGCGGCTTCGACCAGCCCCTCGACCGCCGGCCGTGCCTCGGCTTCGAGACCATAGCCGCCGTCCGGGCCGATCGAGCGCGCCAGCACCTGCTGTCGGATGAGGCCCAAGAAGCTCTCGAACCCAGGCAGCCCGGTGCCCTCGGCGATGCGTTGGTGCCAGCCGTCGGCGGGCAGGATGCGCGCCGCCACCAGTGCCTCCACCAGGAGTTTGTTGCCGTCCTCATCGGCTTCGATGAGGTCGCCGATCCGGCGTTGCAGCCCGCGGGCGCGGGACCGCGTCGCCTCGGCGCCAAGTATCCAGCGCCGCAACTCGCGTCCCTCGCGCCCCGACAGCCGCACCGAGAACGCCGAGTCTGCGGCCTCGAGCAGATGATGGCCCTCGTCGAACACATAGCGGCTTGGCACCGTGCCGTCATCGAGCCCGCCGAGCGCGGCCTGCGCCATGACCAGCGCGTGGTTCGCGACGACGAGCCGCGCGTGGCGTGCGGCGCGCACATTCTTCTCGACAAAGCATTTGCGGAAATGCTGGCAGGCCGAGTGCACGCACTCGCCGCGCCGGTCGGCCAACGCCGCAACCCGGTAGCCGCCGATCAGCTCGCCGAGCCAGCCTGGGAAATCCCCCGCGACAAGGTCACCCGCCTCGGTCGCCAGCACCCAACGCGCGATCAGCGCCAGCGGCGCCGAGGGTTGTGCGCGCGACATCGTCGCCCGCACTGCATCCTCGTAATTTAAGAGGCAGAGGAAATTCTCGCGCCCCTTGCGGATGACGATCCGCCGGCGCCTCTGCACGGGATCGGGATAGAGCCGGCCGAGCTCTGCGGCGATCTGCGCCTGGAGGTTGCGGGTATAGGTCGAAATCCACACCGTGCCCTGGTTCTTCTCCGCCCAGAGGCTCGCCGGCGCGATATAGCCGAGCGTCTTGCCGACCCCGGTGCCGGCCTCGGCAAGCACTGCCTGCGGCTGGTCGGGATGTTCGCGCGGCAGAAAGGCGCCGGCGACCGCCGCGGCGTAATCCGCCTGCTGTGGCCGGGTCTCGGCGCCTTCGCCGAGCAGCAGCGCGAGACGGCGGCGCGCCTCGTCGGCGCCGACCGGGTCGTTGCCCGGCGGCGGAGGGGGCGCGCGCTCCTGCCATTCGTCGAGCGCCTGCCAAGCCCGCAGCCCCACCGCGCGGCGCTGGTCGGTTTGCGGCAGCGCCGCCAGTACCGCCGGGCCCCAGGCCCAGCCGGCGCGATCGGCGATCTCGGCGATTGCGCGGACATTTGGGTCGGTCTCCTGGCCCAGCTCCTGGAGCAGCGCGCGCGCCGCCGTCGCCAGCGCGACACAGGCCTCGGCCGAGGTCTCCGGCGCGGTCAGCCCGAGCGCCGTCGCCAGCCCGCGCGGCGTCGGCACGCAGAATTTCGCCGGGCGGACAAAAGCGAACAGCTCCAACAGGTCGAGCGCGGCGAAGCCGGCAATGTCGAGCCGTCGCGCGGTGGCGCGCGCGTGGCACACCATCGCGGTCTCGCTCGCGAGCCGCGCTTTTGCTTCGTCGGGCGACAGCGCCTCGATCTCGCCGTCGGGCGACAGCCACACGACCTCGCGGTAGCCGGCAACCAGTGCCGGTGCGCGCGGGACGAGGAGGCGCGCCGGGCTGGATGAGTTCGGGGCGCTTTCCGACGCGGCGATGCTCGGATAGCCTGATGGCATGGTGATGATCTACCACATGTGCCGCGCCGACGAATGGGCAGCGGCGGTCAAAAGCGGAACCTATCGTGGCTCGTCGCAGGATTTAGCCGACGGCTTCATCCATTTCTCGACCGCGGCACAGATCGTCGAGAGCGCGCATAAGCATCGCGCCGGCCAGGACGGGTTGCTGCTCCTCGCGCTTGAGGCCGACCGGCTCGGCGACCGGGTCAAATGGGAGCCCTCACGCGGCGGCGACCTCTTCCCGCATCTCTACGGCCCGCTCGATCCCGCCGAATTCGGCGAGTGTTCGTCCGCTGCCGCTCGGCGCGGACGGGGCCCATGTGTTTCCCGAGCTTACCTGAGCGCCGCCGCCCGCAGCACCACGCCATGGAGGATCGCCGCGTAGTGGCACACCGCCGCGGCGATCACCATCGTGTGCCAGATCGCGTTGCGGTAGCGCAGCGAGCGCCGCGTCCTGACGGCCGCGCCGAGCCCGTAGATCGCCAACCCGGCGATGATGAGGATCAGCGACGCCGGATCGATCGCCCGTAGCACCGGGACAAGGCCGACCAACACGGTGCCGGCGATGAACAGATAACCGGGGGCCGAGAAACCGGGAAATTGCAGCGGCCGGGTCAGTTTGTAGATCGCGCCGCTGACCGCGCCCAGCCACACCAGCGACGTGATCGCGACGGCGGAGCCGCCGGGCAGCAGCGTGGCGGTGAACGGGGTGCAGGTTCCGGCGATCGCCAGATAAATCGCGGCGTGGTCGAACTGGCGCAGGCGCCCGCGTTCGATACGCAGCCTCACGTGGTAGAACGCGGTCGAGCAGGCGAACAGAGCGACCAGCGTCACCGCGTAAGCCGAACAGGCGAAAAACACCGCGCGGTTCGCCGAGCGGCCGGCCATGTCGAGCAGCACCGGAATCCCGCCAATGCATAGGATCAACGCTGCGAGATGAACCCAGCGATCGGCGGCGATGTCCTCAGGCCGGAAATAACCGCGAAACGGCGGCGTAGCAGGCGCAGCTAGATTATCGCGCCGTGGCGCCCCTTGCTCCTTCTGGAAGGCCATACGCTTCGGGGCCTTCAAACAGGCCGCGTCGAGGACCAACTGAAAACGCCGCGCCGCTTCGGGGAGCCGCGCATAGACATAATCTGCAAGACCCTCGCTGTAGGTGTGGACGGTAAGTTGCGTAACACCGTCAGGTCGATCCAGAAAGGGTCATTCTCCAGAACGCCATTCTTGAACGCCGCGCGAAAGCAAGCCCGCGGTGACGTGCAAACCGCGTTGTGCTCTTCCTCAAAAAAGCTTTGAGGTACTTCCAGCACAGCTCGAACGAGATCTCAAAGCGCTGGATCGCGCAATCCCGCACGATGTCGTCTTTGGGGAACGCCGGCGCCTGTTCCAGGCGAGTAACCGCAGCCGCGAAATCCTCGCGCAACGATTCGCTTTTCTTCATAGCGGCGCGCGATGCCGCGCCACCCGGCGGAACTTTTCCGGCACTCGCGCGAAATCGACGATTTCGATCGTGTAGAGGGTCGGCGCCTCTTCGAGTTCATCCTCGATCCGCGACATGGTTTCGAGCTGCACGGGGCCGGGGCCTTCGACGCCGATGTCGATGTCGGAGCGCTCATGCGCCCGTCCCTTGGGCACGCGAGCCGAACAGGAAGATGCGATAGGCGGGGTCGGGTACATGCCGCCGCACGATCGCCGCGGCGAAGCTCGCTGCCTCTTCGGGGTCGCAAAGCGCTTTCATGGCGGCAATCACAGCGTAAATGCCACCAAGCGCCTTGCTCAGGACTCAGGTTTGCGGGTTCGGCCGGTTGTTGACGAGCGCCACCGCGTAGTCGTCGAACCACTGGCCGTGCGGCGGCCCGCCGAAGCAGCCGTCGCCGTTGCCGTCGGATTCGCCCGGCCGCTTGATCCACAGATAAGCGTCGAGCCGTGGATAGCCGGAACGGTCGACATCCCAGGCCGGGTTGAACCCGAGCCCGCGGCCAGGCGGGTTGCAGATCATCGTCGCGTCGTCGGGCGGACCGCGGCCATTACGGCCGGTGTCGATGATGTAGGGCTTGCCGCCGACCATGCCGGAAATCGCCTCGGCGTATTGGATGCACTCGCCGGAGCTGCGGCAATTGCCGACATTGATCGCGAACCCGTCTGCCTTGGCGATGCCGGCGACATTGAGCGTGTCGGCCATCTGCGCCGCTGGCCGCCAGGCGGCATGACCGGCGTCGAGATAGACGCGGGTCTGGCGTGACGCCTTTAGCGCATCGACCGAATCCGAGATCGCCGCCGCGTATTGCGTCAGGTATTGCGGCAAAACGTTGGGCTCGACGACAACGGCCGAGTGGACCGCCGCGATGACCTGCGCGAAATCGCGGATCCAGGCGGGATAATCCGGCGCCGGGATCGACAAGAGCACGAAGGGCACGAACACCGGGTAGGTGCCGGCGGAGGCCGCATTGTGGGCCGCCTGCTCGGCGACAGTCATGCCGTTGCCGTCGCCATAGAGCCAGACCGCCTGAGGCTGCGACGCGATCTGATCGATCAGCGCGGCATGCGCCGGGTCGGTCGACTGCAGTCGGGTATAGGCCTGCATCGCCTCGGATTGCGGATCGACAAAGAGACCGGCCATGCGTGCACGCTCCGTGGCGAAAGCAACCGATGGTTAACCATAACATTATCTGCGTAACTGGGCGATGCCGTCAGCAAAGTCCGCCGACCCGCCGGAGCGCGGAGGGGTCAGCCAGATTCGTCGTACTCGCGCGAAATGTCAGCCCCGGTATGGTCGGGCATGAGGGCTGCCGCGATGACGCTGACGACCGCGCAGGCGGCGATGTAGATCGCGATCACTTGGCCGGAATGGTATGCCGCGAAAAGCGCGGTGGCGATGATCGGTGCCGGTCCGCCGGCGATGATCGAGGCGAGCTGGTAGCCGAGCGACGAGCCGCTATAACGCAGCCGTGGGGTGAACGCCTCGGCGATTAGCGCAGCCTGCGGGCCGTACATCATGTCGTGCGGGATCAGCGACAGCACGATCGCGATGAACACTAGCACCGGCGCAGCGCCGTCGATCATGCCGAAATAGATGAAGCCGAAAATCCCGGTGGTGACCGAGCCGATCAGGTACATCTTCCGCCGCCCGATACGATCGGAGATGTGGCCCGACAGGGGGATCGTCACGAACGATACGACGGAGGCGACAAGCACCGCCGCAAGGATCAGGTCGCGCGGCAACTTCAATGTGCCCGTCGCATAAGCAAAGACGAAGGCGGTGAAGATGTAAAAGGGCGCCTGCTCGGCCATGCGGGCGAAGGCCGACAGGATGATCTCTCTCGGCTGGCGCTTGATGACCTCGGTGATCGGCGCACGCTCGACTTTTCGCTCGGCGACAAGTTTTTGGAACACCGGCGTCTCGAGAATGCCGAGCCGCACCCACAGCCCGATCCCGACGAGGATGATGCTGAGCAGGAACGGGATGCGCCACCCCCACACGGAGAACTGATCGCCCGACCAGGTGCTGAAGGCGAGGATCGCGAGGTTCGACAGGAACAGACCCGACGGCACGCCGAATTGCGGCCAGGCGGCGACGAGACCGCGGTTGTTTTGGGTGCGGGCCCATTCCATCGCGATCAGCACCGAGCCTCCCCACTCGCCGCCGACACCGACGCCCTGGATGACGCGTAAGATGGTCAGCAGCACCGCGCCCCAGACACCGATCGAGGCGTAGCCGGGGACGAAAGCGATGAGAAAGGTGGCGAGACCCATCGCGAGGAGGGTTGCGATGAGCGTCGCTTTGCGGCCGATCCGGTCGCCGTAATGGCCGAAGATCGCTGCGCCGATTGGCCGTCCGATAAACCCGATAAAATACGTGCCGAAGGCGGCGAGCGTCGCCGTCAGCGGGTCTTCGTGCGGGAAATAGAGCTTGCCAAACACCAGCCCTGCGGCGGTGCCATAAATGAAAAAGTCATACCATTCGATCGTCGTGCCGATCGTGGCGGCGATTACCGCTTTGCGCAGCAGGGCGCTGTGCGCCTCGGCGCCGAGCGGCGCTGTTGTCGTGGCCGTCATCTCGCGTCCTCCCGCCGAACAAACGCTGCCGCCAGGCGACGGTCCGCGCTGGGCGGCGGTGGCGACATTTTAGCCGCAGTGGGAGGAGGAGCGCTTACTCCGCCGCCTCGCGCTTTTCCTCCGGATTGCGGAAGCGCGTGCGCAGCGCATCCCACTCGTCGGCGCCGGAAATCTGGAACACCTCTCGCACGGTCATTTCCTTGACCATCTCCGGGTGGCGGCCTTCTGCCTTCAGCGCGGCGAGCGACTGCTCGCAAATGCCGACGACGTTCTTGATCAGCAGGCCGGGAACGATCGCGAGCTTGTAGCCCATGCGCTCCGCGTCGGCGAACTTGACCTCGGGCGTCTTGCCGCCGCGCACGACATTGAGCAGGCACGGCCCCTTCACCAGGCGGGGCACCGCCGCAACTTCGTCTAGCGTCTGCGGCGCCTCGACAAAGACCATGTCGGCGCCGGCCGCGAGCGCCGCGTTGGCGCGGCTGATCGCCTCGTCAAAGCCGATCACCGCGCGCGCGTCGGTGCGGGCGATGATCGTGAACTCCGAAATCCGCCGTGCCGCAGCAGCCGCACGGATCTTGGCCAGCCAGTCCTCGCGCGGCACGATCTCCTTGTCGTCGAGATGGCCGCATTTCTTCGGGAAACCCTGGTCCTCGATATGAATGCCAGCGACGCCGCGCGCCTCATATTCGCGTACCGTGCGCGAGACGTTGAGCTCGTTGCCGTAGCCGGTATCGGCGTCGGCGATGACCGGCAGGTCGACCGCGGCGGCGATGCGGCCGGCGTTGTCGACCATCTCCGTCATCGTCACCAGGCCGAAATCCGGATAACCGAGCGTCGCCGCGGTGCCGGCGCCGGTCATGTAGACGCAGTCGAACCCGGCGCGCGCGATCATCCGCGCGGTGATGCAGTCATAGGCGCCCGGCGCGACGATCATTCCACCGCGGCCCAACAGTTCGCGAAAACGCGCGGTCTGCGTCATGGCTTCCTCCCATTTACACCGTCATTGCGAGCGTAGCGAAGCGTCCCGGCCGGGGAAATAGCGGTTTACGCCCGGCGGGGCCGCGAGCCGGGTTCCTGTCGCGGCATCGCCTGGGCGGTCGGCACCTGGGGCAGCGGCTCGATCATCGCGCGCTGCTGCGCCGCGCGCAGCGCCTGCTCGGTTTCCGGCAGGTTCGGCACATCGAGCCGCGGCGGCGCGCCGAAGCCGAACGCGGCCGTGAGGTCACCGCAGGTCTCGCGCCGCCATTTCGAGAGATTGCCCACCTCGACCCCGAACCGCGTCTCGATCAGCCGCAGCACCGAGGTGTGGTCGAAGGTCGCGCCGCACACATACCCGCCGCGGCTGAACGGCGAAATTACCAGGCACGGCACGCGGAAGCCGAGGCCCACCGGCAGGCGGTCGACGAACTCGCCGGGCGTGCCGGGCTCGGGCGTCGGCGGCGCGACATGGTCGAACTGCCCGTCATTCTCGTCGTAATTGAGGATGAGCGCGGTCTTCGCCCACAGCTTCGGGTTCGACCACAGCGCCGCCAGCACACGGCTGGTGTGGTACTCGCCGGCCGCCGGCAGGTAGTCGGGATGCTCCGATACCGTCGAGGACGGCACGATCCATGTCACTTGCGGGATGTTGCCGGTCTGCAAATCCCAAAGCAGCTCGTAGAGGGGCCGGTTGCGCAACGCGTTCTCGAACAGCGGCGATGTCCGCTCAAGGCCCTGGTATTGGAAGAAGTACTTGCAGACATTGCAGCCGTAATCGTCGAGGTCGTGATAGATGCGCCAGGAGATGCCGGCGCGCTCGAGCCGCTCGGGATAGGTCTCCCAGCGATAGGCCTTGCCGGAATTGTCGATCGCCGGCCCGCCATGCGTGCCGTCCGGATCGTTGGTTCCGGTCATCAGGTAATAGCGGTTCGGGTGCGTCGGCCCGAACACCGAACAGTGATAGCCGTCGCAGATCGTGAACGCGTCGGCGAGCGCGTAATAGAACGGCAGGTCCTGACGCGTCAGATACCCCATGGTCAGCGGCCCGGCGGCGCCATCGGCGGCGCGGTGCGCCGGCAGCCAATTGTCCATCTTGCCGCCGTTCCAGGATGCGTGCTGCGCGCTCCATTCGTGGCTCAGCATGTGCAGCCGCTGCGCGTTGGTGCGGAAGGTGTCGAGGCGGAAGGGCAGGGCATAGCCGTTGGGATTGCCCGGATCGGCCTGGCGGAACACCGCGCCGTCATCGACCTTGTGCGCGGCTGGGTCGTCGAACCCGCGCACGCCGGAAAGGCTGCCGAAATAGTGATCGAAGGAGCGGTTCTCTTTCATCAGCACGATGATGTGGTCGATATCGGTGAGCTTCGCAGGCGGCAGATCGGCGGCGGCGAAGCCCGGCGCCAGCGCCGTCCCCACCAGCGCCGCGACCCCCTGCAGGAATTGGCGGCGTTCGATCCGCTGCATGCGATCCCCCGAACCGCTCGATCGGCGCGGTCCTACCACCGTTGAGATGCCATGGCGTTGACGCCTGCGCGCTGGCGTGGTTTTGAAGGGCCGACCACCCCCAGGAGCCGCCATGACCCCCAACTCGGCCCGCAACATCGATTTCGTCGCCAATCACGAGCTCGACGGTCATGGCGACTGCGTGCAGATCATGGTGCACAAGGGGCACGCCTATATCGGCCACATGTTCTCCGACGGCTTTACCGTCGTCGATGTGCGCGACCCCAAACATCCGCAGACCAAGGGGTTTTTCGCCGCGCCGCCCAACACCCGCGCCTTCCATTTGCAGACGCATGGCGACTTGCTGCTCACCGTCAACGCGCCGAACATCTGGGTGATGCAGGGCTATTCCGACCCCAACGACTATTTCAAGGCGTCGATCACCGACACCTTCACCAGGCGCGAGAAGACCTTCACCGCCGGGATGCGCGTCTTCGACATCTCGAAGCCGGCCGAGCCGCGCGAGATCGGCTTTATGCCGATCGACGGGCTGGGGCTGCATCGCATGTGGTATGTCGGCGGCCGCTACGCCTATGCCTCCTGCCACTGGCAGGGCTTCACCGACCATGTGCTGGCGATCATCGACATGGCCGATCCGACGAAGCCCGAGGTGGTCGGACGCTTCTGGCTCCCCGGCATGAACACCGGCGCCGGCGAAACGCCGAGCTGGAAGGGCCGGCGCTATGCGCTGCACCACGCGATCGTCCACGAGAACCTGGCCTACGCGGCGTGGCGCGACGGCGGCATGACCATCCTCGACGTCGCCGACCCCACCGCGCCGAAGCTCCTGGCGCATCGCAATCTGTCGCCGCCGTTTGGCGGCGGCACGCACACGCCGCTGCCGCTGCCCGGCCGCAGCCTCGCGATCTATGCCGACGAGGGCACGATCGACGATTGCGGCAACGGCATCCAGCGCTGCTGGGTGTTCGATGTCCGCGACCCGACGAATCCGGTTTCGATTTCCAGCTTTCCGACCCCGTCGGAGATCGATTACTGCAAGAAGGGCGCGAAATTCGGCCCGCACAATCTGCACGAAAACCGGCCCGGCTCGCTGCAGACCGAGGAGCTGATCTTCGCCACCTACCAGAACGCCGGGGTGCGGGTGTTCGACATCCGGGATCAGTTCGCGCCCAAGGAGATCGCGCATTTCGTGCCTCCCGCGCCGGAGCGGATGGTCGATCCGCGTCCCGGCCGGCCGCGCGTCATCCAGTCGAACGATTGCTACGTCGCGCCGGACGGGCTGATGTATCTGACCGACGTCAATACCGGCCTGACCATCCTGCAGTACAAGGGATGGGCCTCGGGATACCTTCCCGGGCTGAAGATCGGTCTGCGCCATTGCGAGACTTTGACCGTCGGCGAGGCGTTGTCGGTGCCGGCGCAGGCGCGGCTGTTCGATCCGGCGACTGAGATGCCGCCGGTCTTCGCCACGGCGCAGATGATCGCCTTTGTCGAGTGGACCTGCGTCCACGCGCTGGCGCCCTATCTCGGTGCCGACCAGCGCACGGTCGGCACGCGGGTCGAGATGACCCATACCGCCGCGACGCCCATTGGCATGAAAGTCACCGCCGATGTCGAGCTTGTCGAAATCCGCGACCGCACTTTGCGCTTCAAGATTGCCTGCCGAGATGAAAGAGACCCGATCGGCGAGGGCTTCCATGAGCGCACGGTGATTGACAACACCCGCTTCATGGCCCGCCTCGCGCGGAAGCAGAGCGGCTAGGACAGCAGC
This sequence comes from uncultured Alphaproteobacteria bacterium, assembly GCA_963712835.1. GTDB lineage: Bacteria > Pseudomonadota > Alphaproteobacteria > ATCC43930 > CGMCC-115725 > DATARH01. Next base: position 190,049 of record CAVQJJ010000019.1, read on the forward strand.
CCCATATCCCGGAGGCTCGTATGCCGGCCGCGGCCGATAATCAGGTGGTCGTGCACCGTCACCCCCAGCGGCTTGCCCGCGTTGACGATGTCCTTGGTGATGGCGATGTCGGCCTTTGACGGCGTCGTATCGCCCGATGGGTGGTTGTGCACCAGGATCAGCGCTGACGCGCCCAGCTCCAGCGCGCGCTTGACCACCTCGCGGGTATAGACCGGCGTGTGGTCGACCGTGCCGCGCTGCTGCGGCTCGTGCTTCAGCAGCGCGTTCTTGCGGTCGAGGAAGAGGATATGGAACTCCTCGACCTTGCCGTAGGCAATATGCGCGCGGCAGTAATCGATGAGCCGGTCCCACGAGCCGATCACCGGCCGCTCGACGATCTCGGCTTTCATCAGCCGCAACGCCGCCTCCCGCACCGATTTCAGCGCCGCCGCGCCGGCGACCCCGAGCCCCGGCACCTGCAGCAGATCGTCGGGGTCGGCAGACAGCGCCTCGGCGAACCCGCCAAAGCGTTCTATGAGGTCCTTGGCGAGCGGCTTCACATCGCCGCGCGGGTTCCCGGCGAAGAGCAGCACCTCCATCAGCTCGTAATCGGGCAGGTTTTCGGCGCCGCCGGCGAGCAGTCGCTCGCGCAGCCGCTGGCGGTGGCCGTGAAAATGTGGTGGCGCGCCCATTGCCTCCTTGAGGCCCAGCGGCAGTTGCGGCGTGCTTCGCGTGGGCTTCCCGGCCATCACCGCGTCTTTCGCCGCGCTTGCATCGCGGCGCGCGCGGTGTTGGTCATGCGGCGCGGCTCGTCGGTGGCGAAGGCCTCGACAAATCCGTCGATGCCGCGATCGACCGCGGCCGCGGTGTGCATCTCCTCCCAATCGAGGATCAGCGACTTCTGCAGCCGCACCGCATAGGGGCCGGCGGCAAGGATCGACGCGGCGAGAGACTCGACCGCGGAATCGAGTTCCTCGGCCGGCACCACGCGGTCGACCAGACCCCACGTGAGCGCCTCGTCCGCGCCGATAGTGTCGCCGGTCAACAGCAGCTTGCGCGTCCGCGCCGGGCCGATCAGCGCCGGCAGCAGCGCCGCCTCGACCACCGACGGCAGGCCGATCCGCACCTCCGGCATGCCGAATACCGAGCGGTCGCTGGCGATGCGGAAGTCGCAGGCAGCGGCCAGCTCCAGCCCCGCGCCCAGCGCGTAGCCGTCGATCCGCGCGATTGCCGGCACCGGCAGATGGCGAAACGCGTCGCAGCACACATGCACCGCGGTGATGAAGCCGCGCGAGCTGTCGGCGTCGAGCGCCGCCAACTCGTCGATATCGGCGCCGCCGATGAAGGCGCGCCCGCCGGCGCCGGCCACTACCGCGAGCCGCAGCGCCGGGTCGTCCGCCAGCCCGGTCATCGCCTCGATGATCTCGCCCATCAGCGCGCGGTCGAGCGCGTTGAGCTTTGTCGCGCGATCGATCGTGATCCGCGCGACAAACCCGCCTTCCGCCCGCGTCTCGCGTGCGACGGTTACCGCCATTCTGGCACCTTACCTTGTGCTGAGGCATACTAGGCTGCGGAACAAGCGGGAGGCGAGCGTGTCGATCATCGAGGACATCGGAGAAATCCGCGAGATCTACGGCCAGCCGGCGGAGCGCACGATCAAAAAGCAGCTCCCCAAGCTGGAAAAGCATTCGCGCGCGTTTATCGCGATGTCGCCGTTCATCGTCATGTCGACTTGCGATGCCGAGGGCCGTTGCGACGCTTCGCCCAAGGGCGATGCGCCGGGCTTTGTCGCCGTGCTCGACGACGAGACGCTGCTCATCCCCGACCGGCTCGGCAACAACCGCGTCGATTCGATCGGCAATATCCTGCAGCACCCGCGGATCGGGCTGTTGTTCATGGTGCCCGGCATCCGCGAGACGCTGCGCGTCAACGGCCGCGCCCAGATAACCGTCGACCCGGCGCTGCTCGAAAGCTGCGCGGTCAATGGCAAGGCGCCGCGCAGCGCCATCCTGGTGACCGCCGACGAAGTATATTTCCATTGCGGCAAGGCGCTCATCCGCTCCGATCTGTGGAATCCGGAAAAACACGTCGCGCGGAAGGATTTCCCCTCGCTCGGCATCGTCATCGCCGAGCAGATCGGTCAGGTCGTCGAGCCCAAGGAAGCGGAGCGGATGACCGAGGAAAGCTACGTCGCCCGACTCTACTGATCGTACCGCGGCGTCTTCCGCACTTGGTCGAAACCTGTGATGTGATCGTCGTCGGCGCCGGGATGGCCGGCGCGGCGGCGGCGGCGCATCTTGCCGCCGATCGCCGTGTGGTGCTGCTCGAACGCGAGCCGCAGCCCGGCTACCACAGCACTGGGCGTTCGGCGGCGCTCTTTACTGAGACCTACGGCAATCGCGCGATCCGCGTCCTGACCAGCGCTAGCCGAGCGTTTTACGAAGCTTGGGCCGACGGCTTTGCCGAGCACCCGATCCTCAAGCCGCGCGGCTCGCTGATGTTCGCGATGCCGGGACAGGTGAAGCTGCTCGACGCCGCCTGGGACGACATGTCGGCGCTCGACCCACGCGTGCGCCGGCTCGACGCTGCCGAGGCGCGCGCGATGGTGCCGGTGCTGCGGCCCGATCATGTGACGGAGGCGATTTATGAGCCCGACGCGATGGACATCAATGTCCACGAGCTGCATCAGGGCTATCTGCGTCTGCTGCGGCGTCGTGGCGGACGCCTCGTCACCGACGCCGAGGTTCTCTGCCTCAGCCGCCCGGGCGGCGCATGGACGGTTGCCACCAGGGCCGGCGAGTTCGCGGCGCCGATCGTGGCCAACGCCGCTGGCGCATGGTGCGATGTGTTGGCTGGCATCGCCGGACTGCCGCCGATCGGCCTCGTACCTAAGCGCCGTACCGCGCTGACCGTCGCGCCGCCGGCCGGTATCGATACTGGCGCCTGGCCGATGACAGGCGACATCGCCGAGACCTTCTATTTCAAGCCCGATGCCGGCCGCCTCTTGGTCTCGCCGGCCGACGAGACGCCGATCGAGCCCTGCGACGTGCAGCCCGACGAGCTCGACATCGCGATCGCCATCGACAGGCTGATGCAAGCGACGACGATCGACGTGAACTCGTGTCGAGCGTAAATGGGCCGGCTTGCGCAGCTTTGTGGCCGACAAGACCACCGTGTGCGGCTTCGATCCGCTGGCCGATGGCTTCTTCTGGCTGGCCGGGCAGGGCGGCTACGGCATCCAGACCGCCGAGGGCATGGCGCGCTGCGCGGTGGCGCTGATCGAGAGCGGCGCGCTGCCGGCCGACGTTGCCGCCAAAGGGATCGCCGCTGAAACCCTCAGCCCCGCTCGGTTCCGCTAAATCTGCCGCTCGCGTTGCCGCTCTTCGTCGGCCGCATGGTCGAGGATTTTCTGCGCGTCCTTGAAGGCCGTGTCCGCGTCCTCGCTCTGGCCGAGCCGACGCAGCACCGGCACGAGATCGAGCTCGGCATAGGCGAGGCGCGTCGACTCCTCGCTCGCCCCATTGGTCAGCAGCCCGATTGCGTAATAGAGCGCATCGCCGGCATCGTCGTCGCGTCCGAGTCCCGCGTAGATAAGGCCGAGATCGGCGAAATCGTCGGCGATCAGCGGGTGGTTCGCGCCGAGCCGCTGCTGGTCGATCAGCGTCGCCTGCTCGATAAGCGGCAGCGCCTCGGTGAAATGCTGGGCCCGGAGCAGCAGATTGGCGAGTTGCGCCAGGCTGCGCGCCAGTTCGGGGCTGTCCGCGCCATCTCGTTGCCGGTCGCGGGTGATCGCGGCACGCAGCACCTTCTCGCCGTCATCGAACCGTTGCTCGGCGGCGTATACCGCGCCGAGCGCGCGCAGCGGTTCGGCAGATGTCATCGCGGGATGGCGGTCGGCGATGGCGGCCGCCTGCTTCGCCCAGTTTTCGCCGGCGGCGAGGTCGCCGCGCGCCAGCGCGATCCGGGCGAGCCCGGCGAGCGGGCCGGCCAGGGCCGGGCTGTCGGCGCCGAACCGCGCCTCGAGTGCCGGCAGCGCCGCGATCAGCAGCGGCTCGGCCCGGCTATAGCGGTGGCGCAGCAACTCGACATTGGCGAGCGCGACCATCGCATCCGCTGCATTGGTCGAATTGCCCCCATAAGCGCGCACCACGATCTTCAGCACTCGCCGTCGCGAGTCGGCGGCGTCGGCCAGTTCGCCGTCGTCGAATTGCGCACCGGCGAGCCGGTCGAGCAGCGGCAGCAGATGCGGGCTCGCGAAGCCGCTGCGGCTTTCTTCCGTGGCGAGCGTCTTGCTCAGCGCCGCGACCGGGCCTTCGGCCGCCTCGGCGGCGCTCGTGAAAACGCCTATAGCCAATAACCCCAGGGCCAACGCCCCCCAGCGAGATGGCACCTACCGTACTCCCGCATCGCGCCCGGATTCCGCCGGACAATGATACTACGGTTGATCTATGTGGGCGTTCGCCGTGTCTGGCAAAAGTATCCCCTGTCGTCAATCGAGGGGCTTGACCGCCGCGACTGGGCAACCGAGGGTTCCGGCGAGACGGGCAGGGAGGAATCATGGCGCGGGTTCGCGATATTGCCGCCGGCGAGCTGCCGCCGGAGCTGGCGCGGATCTACGAACAGTTCGCCGGCTCCTACGGTCCGTTCCGCAACCAGGTCGCGGTATTCGCGCATGTACCGGCGGCGCTGCGGCATTTGATGCCGCTGTTGATGGAGCTGCGTGCGGCGGCGACCCTGCCGAAGCGCTATCTCGAACTGGCCATCGTCGCGGTGTCGCAGGTCAATGCCTGCGATTACTGCGTCGCGCATCACAAGCCGTTTCTCGCGGTCGAGGGCGTGTCGCCGGCCGGTGTCGATCGGCTGCTCGATTGGCGCGACCATCCCGAGCTCGACGATATCGACCGGCTTGTCGTCGAATACGCCATCGCCGCGACCGAGCGGCCGAACCGGGTGCCCGAGGCGCTGTTCGCGCGGCTGCGCGGCCATTTCACCGAAGCGCAAATCGTCGAGCTTACCTTGCGCATCACCTTGTGCGGGTTTTTCAACAAATTTAACGATGCTCTGCAAATTGAAGAAGAGCCGGAGGCTACCGCGCGAGTAGGCGCGCTGACCGAAAAGACGGCTGGCAACGGGGGAATATTCTGATGGCGTGTGCGCAGGGGGGAAACGGCGCGAAATCGCGGGACCGGCGGCAGATCGCCGACACCGCCGAAGGCCGGCGGCTGGAAGAGGCGCGTACCGGTGCGCCATGGCGTCACTGGGGCCCCTACCTCAGCGATCGGCAATGGGGCACGGTGCGCGAGGACTACAGCCCCTATGGCAATGCCTGGGAGTACCTGACGCACGACCAGGCGCGCAGCCGCGCCTATCGCTGGGGCGAGGACGGGCTCGCCGGGGTCGGCGACGAGCATTTGTTCCTCTGCATGAGCGTCGCGCTGTGGAACGGCAAGGACCCGATCCTCAAGGAACGGCTCTTCGGCCTTACCAACAGCCAGGGCAATCACGGCGAAGACGCAAAGGAAATCTATTACTACCTCGACAGCACGCCGACCCATTCCTACATGCGGATGCTGTATAAATACCCGCAGGCCGCGTTTCCGTACCAGCGGCTGGTCGAGGAAAATGCGCGGCGCGGCCAGGCGGACCCTGAATTCGAGCTGATCGATACCGGCGTCTTCGACGACAACCGCTATTTCGATATCGAGATCGAATACGCCAAGGCGGGGCCTGACGACATCCTCGGTCAGGTGACGGTCACCAATCGCGGGCCCGATCCGGCGACGATCCATGTGCTGCCGCAGCTCTGGGCGCGGGACATCTGGTCGTTTGCGCCGATCCCCGAGCGGCCCTCGTTCGCCGGCCACAATGACGGCTCGGTGACGACCTTCCACCCCAGCCTGCCGACGATGCGCTTTACCTGCGAGGACGCCGACGAGCTGCTGTTCTGCGACAACGACACCAACCCGCGCCGCCTGTTCGGGATGAGCGACGCCAAGGGCTACTTCAAGGACGGTATCAACGACTGCATCGTCAACGGCGATCGCTCGGCGGTGAACCCGGCGCGGGTCGGCACCAAGGTGGCGGCGCATTGCCGGGCCGAGCTGCCGCCGGGTGGCGAGGCGCGCTATCGCTTCCGTCTCGCAGTCATCGAGGAGGGCGAGCCGTTCGACGATGTGATGCGCCGCAGTCGCGCCGAGGCCGACGAATTCTACGAGGCGGTGCAATACGGTCTCGACGACCCCGACGCGCGGATGGTCCAGCGCCAGGCCTTCGCCGGGCTCTTATGGTCGAAGCAGTACTATGCGCTCGATATCCGGGAATGGTTGCGTGGCGACCCGCTGCAGCCGTCGCCGCCGGCGGAGCGCTTGCACGGCCGCAACGTCGACTGGCAGCATTTCAACAGCTCGGACATCATCCTGATGCCCGACAAGTGGGAGTATCCCTGGTTCGCCGCTTGGGATCTGGCGTTCCACTGCGTGACCTTGGCGCTGATCGATTCCCAGTTCGCCAAGGAGCAGCTCGTGCTGCTGACTCGCGAATGGTACATGCACCCGAACGGGCAGCTTCCGGCCTATGAGTGGGCGTTCGGCGACGTCAACCCGCCGGTCCATGCCTGGGCCGCCTGGCGGGTTTACGAGATCGACCGTCGGGCGCGCGGCGGCCAGGGCGACCGCGCGTTTCTCGAGCGCGTCTTCCACAAGCTGATGATCAATTTCACCTGGTGGGTGAACCGCAAGGATTCCGAGGGCCGCAACATCTTCCAGGGCGGTTTCCTCGGGCTCGACAATATCGGCATCTTCGACCGCAGCGCGCCGCTGCCGACCGGCGGTCACATCAACCAGTCCGACGGCACCGCCTGGATGGCGATGTACACGCTGAACCTGATGCGCATCGCCCTCGAGTTGGCCGGCCGTGACCATGTTTACGAAGACATCGCGGTCAAGTTCTTCGAGCACTTCCTCTTCATCGCCGAGGCGATGACCAATATGGGCGGCGACGGGGTCGGTCTGTGGGACGAGGCCGACGAGTTCTACTACGACGTGCTGGAATTGCCCGGCGACGAGCCGACGACGATGCGCGTGCGTTCGATGGTCGGGCTGATCCCGCTTTTCGCCGTTGAGGTGCTGGAGGGCGGATTGGTGGCTCGTCTTCCGGAATTCGCGACGCGGCTGCATTGGGTGCTGGAAAAGCGTCCGGAGCTGGCGCGCCTGGTGTCGCGCTGGCTCGATCAAAGCGAAGAGGAGCGGCAATTGCTGTCGCTGCTGCGCGGCCACCGCATGAAATGCCTGTTGAAGCGAATGCTTGACGAGCAGGAGTTTCTATCGGAGTTCGGCGTCCGCTCGTTGTCGAAATTTCACGAGCAGCACCCGTACATCCTCGAGCACAACGGCACCCGTTTCGGCGTCGGTTACGTGCCGGGCGAGTCGACGACCGGCGTATTCGGCGGCAATTCCAACTGGCGCGGCCCGATCTGGATGCCGGTCAATTTCCTGCTGATCGAATCGCTCTACCGCTTCCAGAGCTATTACGGCGACGATTTCCGGGTCGAGTATCCGGCGCGCTCCGGACAGCATCTCAGCCTCGCCGAGGTCGCCAACGAGCTGGCGCGCCGGCTGTGCCGGCTGTTCCTGCGCGACGGCAACGGCCGCCGTCCGGTGCTCGGCCCGCCGCCGCCGCCAGGCCGCCCCGATTTCCAGGAATACCCGCTGTTCTACGAATATTTTCACGGCGACACTGGCCGCGGCTGCGGCGCGGCGCATCAGACCGGCTGGACCTCGCTCGTCGCATTGCTGCTGCAGGCGCGTCCGGGCACGCGCAACCTGCCGCACGACATCTCGCTCACCCGGCCCGAGGCGGCGGCCGCCGCGGAATGAGAGGCGGTCTCATGCCGGATCTGCTCGCCCGTCTCGCGCCCATCGTTTTCGATCCCGACACGCTGGACGATCTCGCGGCGGCCGAGCGCCGCGAGTGGTGGCTCGCCAACGGACGCGGCGGTTACGCCGCGGGCACCACGGCGCTGAGCCTCACGCGGCGCTATCACGGTCTCCTCATCGCCCCGCTCGATCCGCCGCTCGGTCGCGTACTGCTGCTGACCAAGGCTGACGCGACCGCGACCATCGGCGATGTCAGCTATCCGCTCTTCACCAATCGCTGGAGCGGCGGGTCGGTTGCCCCAGAGGGCTACAGTGGCGTCGTCGAATTCCGCCTCGATGGCACGGTTCCGTGCTGGCGGTTCCGCTGCGGCGCAGCGACGGTCGAGCATCGTATCTGGCTGGAGCCGGGCGCCGACACGGTCTACGTCGCGTGGCGGCTCGACGGCGCCGACGAGGCCTGGCTCGGCGTCGCCTTCCTCGCCAACAGCCGCGACCACCACGGCGAGACCTGGCAACCCGGCTTCAATCCGACGATCGCGGCGGAAAGTACAGCGCTGACCATCGACGTGCCCGGCCGCTTTACCCTGCGCATCGCCGGCGCGGACGGACATATCGAGCCGCGCGGCGACTGGTACGAAAATTTCGACATGCCCGTCGAACGCGAGCGCGGCCTCGGCGACCGCGACGCACATCGCCATGTCGGCGACGGCTTCATCAAGCTGCGCCGCGGCGCATGGACCGGCTATGTCGCGAGCCTCGATCCCGGAGCGAGCCCCCACCTCGACGCGGCGCTCGCCCGCCGGCATGCCCACGACCGAGCCATGCTGGAACAGGCGATCGCTACCGATCCGGTCTTTGCCGCGGCGCCCGGCTGGGTGCTGCGGCTGGTGCTGGCGGCGGACGCCTTCCGCATCGCCCGGCCCATCCCGGAGGTGCCCGATGGCCGCTCGGTGATCGCTGGTTACCCGTGGTTCGGCGATTGGGGCCGCGACACGATGATCTCGCTGCCCGGCCTCTGCCTCGCGACGGGGTGGTTCGATGAGGCGCGGCTGATCCTCGAAACCTTCGCCCGCTTCGTCGATGGCGGGATGCTGCCCAACGTCTTCCCCGGCGCCGGCGAGACACCCGAGTACAATACGGTCGACGCCGCGCTGTGGTACGTCGAGGCGTGGCGCGCCTATATCGAGGCGACCGGTGATGACGCGGCGCTGCGCCAAGCCTTTCCAGTGCTTGAATCTATCGCCGAGCACTACACCGCCGGCACGCGTTACGGCATCGCCGTCGATCCCGCCGACGGGCTGGTGCGCGCCGGCGAGCCGGGCGTGCAGCTGACCTGGATGGACGCGCGGGTCGGCGATTGGGTCGTGACCCCGCGCATGGGCAAGCCGGTCGAGATCAACGCGCTGTGGTACAACGCGCTGATCGCGCTGGCGGCGCTTGCCGAGCGTATCGGCGAGAGCGGCACGACGCACCGGCTCGCTGCCGAGAAGGCGCGGGCCGGCTTCGCGCGTTTCCTGCGGCCGGACGGGCAGGGGCTTTACGACGTGCTCGACAGCCCTGGTGGCGATGACGCGAGCGTGCGCCCCAATCAGGTGTTCGCGGTCAGTTTGCCGGCGAGCCCGCTCGATCCGGCCGCGCGCCACGCCGTCATCGCCGCCTGCGCGCCGCTGGTAACGCCGGTCGGCCTGCGGTCGCTGACGCCGAACGACCCGGCTTACTGTCCGGTGATCACCGGCCCGCCCTACCAGCGCGACGGCGCCTACCACCAGGGCACGGTCTGGGCGTGGTTGCTCGGGCATTGGGCGCTGGCCAATTGGCGCGTCACCGGCGATGCCGCTTCCGCGCAGGCGATCCTCGCCGGCATCGAGCCGCATCTTTCCGACGCCGGCCTCGGGCAGGTCAGCGAGATTTTCGACGGCAACTCGCCGCATACCCCGCGCGGCTGTCCGGCGCAGGCGTGGTCAGCCGCCTGCATCCTCGAAGCCTGGTGGAAACTGGAGCGCGCAAAGCAAGCGCTCGCTGAAGCCACGCGTTAAACCCTCACCCGTCTCGCACCGGCGAGCGCTAGCGCGTGGTGGGTGAGGGTTACTGGGCCGTTAGCCCACCATCCACCACCAGCCCGGCGCCGGTCATGAACCCGGAATCGTCCGAGGCGAGGAACACGATCCCCTTGGCGATGTCGTTAGGCACGCCGAGCCGGCCGATCGGATGGGTCGACAGCGCCATGCGGCGCGCGGCCTCGACATCGTTGCTGCCCTGGTTGCGGGCGCGGGCGGTAAAGGTCTGCTCGCCCATATCGGTCTGGATCACGCCGGGATGGATCGAGTTGACCCGGATGCGATAGCCCTTGCGCGCGAATTCCAGCGCGGTCGACTTGGTGAACAGCGTCACCCCGCCTTTGGTCATCGAATAGAGCGGGTCGAGCTGCGAGCCGACCAGCCCTGCGACCGACGCCAGGTTCACGATGGCGCTGCCGTGCGCGCTCGCCTGCGCCCGTTCGCGCAGTGCCGGCACGCACAGTTTCGTGCCGAGGAACACGCCGGTCATGTTGATCGCGACGAGCCGCGACCACTCGTCGAGGCTCGCCTCCTCGATGCCTTTGCCGAGGAACATCCCGGCATTGTTGACGAGGATATCAACCCCGCCGAAACGCGCCGTCGTCGCGGCGATCATCGCCTGCCACGACGCCTCGCTCGTCACATCGAGATGGTGGTAGAGGGCGTCGTCACCCAAGGCCCGCGCGGTCTCGCGCCCACGCTCGTCCAGCACGTCGCCGATCGCGACCTTGGCGCCGGCCTCGATCATCAGCTTCGCGGTCTCCGCGCCGATGCCGCGCGCCGCGCCGGAGATCAGCGCCACCTTGCCGTCGAGCCGGTTCATGCGGTCCTCCACCTCTGTCATCCCGGCGAAGGCCGGGACCCAGGGTTGTCGGGATTTCGAGCGTTTGTGGCTAACTATGAGCCGATGTCGCGAGCTCGGCCCAGCTTTTTGCTAGACTGAACAAAAGCCAGGTGCAACCGCACCCTGGGTCCCGGCCTTCGCCGGGATGACGCACAAGCACGGAGCCCGTCATGCAGATCGCCCGCCTCGATCATCTCGTGCTGACCGTCGCCGACATCGCCAAGAGCTGCGACTTCTATACGAAGGTGCTCGGCATGGAGGTAGTGCAGTTCGGCGAAGGGCGCACGGCGCTGCGCTTTGGTCAGCAGAAGATCAACCTGCACCCGGCTGACAACATCCCCGGTCTTGTCGCCGACAAGCCGACCTGCGGCTCGGGCGATCTCTGCTTCATCACCGAGACCCCGATAGCCGAGGTCGTCGCGCATCTCGACAAACGCGGCGTCCCGATCATCACCGGCCCCGGTCCGCGCGCCGGCGCGATCGGCACGATCACCTCGGTCTACATCCGCGACCCCGACCAGAACCTCGTCGAGATTTCGAACTACTGAGAGGGATCGCGGGCGTCTCCCCCGCGCTCCTAGAAGAAGACGTAGGACCGGACGACGACGTTCTTGCGGCAGGGGGCAGTCAGCGGCACGTTCGGGTCGATGCAGGCCGTGTGGAACGACCAGCGCGAGACCGAGCCGTCGGTCACCGAGTCATAGCATTTGAGCATCGAGACCTCGGTCGGCGTCTGGCGGGGAAACCAGTACCACTCATGGTTCGGACGGTAGGTAAAACGGGTGGTCTCGCCGACGCGGTCGTCGTAGATCCGGTAGTTGGTGATGTACGGCTGATCGGCGAAGGACGGCCAAGCGCAGAGCACGAACGGGAACTGCTCGATCGTCTCGATCGGCCTGGCGAGGTTGATCGACATGAACCGCCGCGACATCTTCGCGTCGGCTTCCGCCTCGGTGTGATGCTGCTGGCGCCCGAAATTGCGCAGGTTCTTGGTCAGCAGCTCGCGGCAGCGCACCCGGCCGCTATTGTCGTTCAAATCGTTGTGCACGAGGTTGGCGTAATTGGCGTTCACGCCGGGGTTCTTGCCGTCCTGGTCTTCGGTGCGGTCGCCCTTGTAGTCCTTGTCGAAGACGTCGTGGTTGTAGACCAAAGCATCGGTCGCGTCCGGGAAGAACTCGAGCAGTAGCTTCTCGATCTCCGGGTAATATACGCGCTCCACTTCTGCCGCATCGTAGATGTTCGTGCACTTCAACTCGAGGTGGGCCAGCGACAGGCCGAGTTTGTCCATGCATTCCGGGCTGGTGGGCGACAGGCCCGGATAATATTCGCCGATTCGCCGCGCATCGCGCAGCACCTGCGGGAAATAGAGGTCGCGCCGTCGGTTACCACCCCGCTCGTTCGTGCGCAGGATCGCCGCTGTTTCGGCGCGCGCCGGGTCCCGCCAGATGGCATTGGACGGCACCACCGAGTAGCTCGGCCGCTCGTAGACGGTGTAGGGCAGCGGCAGCGCCACCCCGCCCGGCGGGGCCTTGATGCTGTTCGATTTGCGGATGTAGTCCAGGCATTCGTCGTAGCTGCGGAACGCGATCCCCCATTTGGTCTTGATCGGCCCTGGCGGTGCCTTGTCGATCATCTCGGTGAGGCGCAGGCTCTCGCCCGAGGCGATCTCGGCGAGCGCGTCGTCGAGCGCCACGGCGGTTCCCGCGTCGCCGTCACGGTCGAACGACATGTAGGACAGCCCGCCATGCGCCGCGATGGGTTCCGGCTGCCCCGCCGTTCGCTCTAGCGGTGGCACATACGCCACCGTACCGTCGTGCGCGTCTGCCGCAACGTGATTGTCGCTCATGGCATACCTCCGATTATTTCGGCCGCTACCGTCGCATACAGAGCCTGCGTTTTCCAGACTATGCGAACGCCGACTTGCGGCGCGATTTTACGCGCTCTCGCCGACACCTGACCTTGGTCGAAGGGTCAGCCGCCGCGTTGGCTGGGTGGCTCGCTTTCCGCCACGGGTTGCCGCCCCGGATCCAGCTGCGTCCAAATTTCGGCGTCGCGTCCGTAAAAGTCAGGGCGGAATTGCAATTTGCCGTCGGCATCCGCAAACGCGGTCTCGTACACCACGAATACCGGCACGGGCTGCGGCAAGGCGGTCTCGGCGGTGCTGCCCGTCGCGATCGCTTGATCGATGGCGTCAGCCGGTTGCTGCATCAGCAATGCCGCCAATTCGCGCGGTTTCTCCACCCGGATGCATCCATGGCTGATGCGACGGTCGTCGCGGCCGAACGCATTTTTCCCCGGGGTATCGTGCAGGTAGACGTCGAACCGGTTCGGCATATCGAACATGAGCTGCCCGAGCCCTGAGTTGGGGCCCGCCACCTGCTGCAATATGCCATTGGGCAGCATGACCATGTTGTGCTGCGCCAAATAATTCGGGTCGTTAGCGGTCTTCGGCAGGATTTCGTTGGTAGCGATGTCCGGTGGGATGTTCCAGGGCGGGTTGAACAAAACGCCGTTGATGGTGGCCCGGAACTCCGGGCTCTGATTTTGCAGCACATCTTGGCCGACAATGACCTTTGTCGAGAAAACCGGCTGGTCGCCGCGGTACAGCACGACCCGCTCGTCGGCAACGTTGACCCAGACGCGGTCCGGCGGCAGGTGCCGCGGCAGCCAGCGTTCGCGTTCGAGGTTCACCTCAATCTGGCGCAAGCGGGTTGTCGCGGTCTTGCCGCCTGCCGGGGCGCCCGAGTGGAGGTTCTGCAAAGCCTGGCGCAGCAGCTTGTAGGTCGGGGTCGTCGGCGCCAGCGCTTCGATTGCCGCCACGGGGTCGGGGCTGGCGATTGCAGCGTCGAGCGCGGCAACGATATCGATCGGCTCCGGGGTCAAAGTCTCGTCGTCTCTGCCGCGGCGCTCAACCGGCACAACCCCGCGGGCCAGCGCGTCGGCATAGGAAAGCAAGGCGTCCGACAGCAACAGCTCGAGGTCAAGCGGCGGCAACGTCGCTCCCGCGCGCAGCGCAGTCGCGTGAAACAGCTCAGGCGCGAGCCCCTGCTCGCCGGTGCGGAATATGGCATTCCACAGGGCATTCGCCTCCGCCGGCCGATCTGCCCATATCGGCGCGAACCCATGGCGTGCGTAGAAGCGTCGCAGCAGCCCGGTATTCAGCCGCTCACCGGCGACGACGAGTTCGGGCGCGCTGATTCGCTGGCCGAGCTCGGTGTCGGCATACGCCGCCAGCGCCGGCGCGGCTGCGCCGGGCGACTGCTGCGCCAAAGCTGCCGGAGCAGCAAAGCCGCAGGCAGCGGCGAGCGCAATCGCGCCGCCCACGATCGGCGTGACGAATGCCAGAAGTCCTTTCGTCGCGAAGCTGCATGATGGGAACAAGGTAGCCTCACCGAAAGCGTCATCCCGGCGGAATTTGCGCTGCCGCCGGTGGAAAACGGCGGCGTGCATATACGGTTCCGAACCGAAGTTGGGGAAAACCTGCACGCGATCGCCTCTAAACGGCCTCTAGAGCGATTGTGCCCACCAGAACGGAGTTTCTTCAAGCAGCAGTAAAAAGCTCATCTTGGTTTATCGACCCTCGGGTGTGGGCTACTGTCGGGATCGCGTAGTGGAGCATGGCGCCCAAAACCCGCCTTTTTGCCGTGGCGCGGGAACCAGGAAACCCATTCACCGTTACGTTGCTGTCAATCGCTTTCCGATTGCCCTATAGTACGATTCTCTCAACTGTGGAGGAAAACCAATGTCCGACGTCAAAAAAGTGGCCCGCCGCAGGCAATTGCGTAATGCGGCGCTGGTTGCCATCGTGATTCCCGCGTTCCTTGCGGCATGCGCCCCGGTGCCGGCTCCGCCGCCTCCGCCGCCTCCGCCGCAACCGATGGCCGCACCGCCGCCGCCTCCGCCGCCGGTTCCAGTTGTCCGCGGCTAATCGACGGCACGATGAGGTATAAGGATCCGGTCCTCGAAGGTCGACCGGATACCTGACCGCCATCGAGAGAGGCGCAGGCAAGGTAAGAGAGCACGAGCCCGCTCGCGCTCTCTCCACCGCCTGTGCCTTTTTCGGCGGCCAACTAGCCGTTATCGGTAATACTTGCCAAGCGATGCCGTCCGCGAGGTCGGAGTGAGCAGGGCGTGAACCGTGTTCGATAAGACGCTAAAACGGGTCACAAACCCGTAGGTCGGCGGCCAAGCAAACTTTTCGAGAACCGCCGTCTCGGTCGCATTCCGAAAGCTGATCTCAAATCCTGTCCAGTTAAGATCTGCCGTGAGCTTCGGCTGTCTTTTTGTGGTCAAGCCACATGGCACGCCGCTCATGCCTTGCCGAACGACAGGTTGGGCGGCTTCGGCAGAACAGCGCGACTGCTGTAATTGCCATTGGCGCGCTCCGCTTGCCTTTGAGGCGGGAGCGCCAGCGTTTCGCAGTTGGTGCCGTGTCTCCGGCATAGGGGGCACCAGACCCGCCGTCGGCCATCATCGAGACGTTCTGGGCGGCAATCAGCGTTTACGGCCTCACCAAGCGCGCCTAATGTGCCCGCCCGCTAGCATGAGAAGCTGTCAGAGACCCAAATGCGTCTGTCGCAATACTTCCTGCCGCTGTTGCGCGAGAACCCGGCCGAGGCGCAGATCGTCTCGCACCGGCTGATGCTGCGCGCCGGGATGATCCGCCAGTCGAGCGCCGGCATCTATTCTTGGCTGCCGCTCGGCCTGCGCGTGCTGCAGCGGGTCGAGCAGATCGTCCGCGAGGAGCAGGACCGCACCGGCGCGCAAGAGATATTGATGCCGACCATCCAACCGGCCGAGTTGTGGCGCGAGAGCGGGCGGTACGACGATTACGGCAAGGAGATGCTGCGCATCCGCGACCGCCACGACCGCGAGATGCTCTACGGCCCGACCAACGAGGAGCAGGTCACCGAGATCGTACGGGCGGCGATCAAGAGCTATCGCGATCTGCCAAAAAACCTTTACCACATTCAGTGGAAATTCCGCGACGAGGTGCGCCCGAGATTCGGCGTCATGCGCGGCCGCGAGTTCCTGATGAAGGATGCTTACAGCTTCGACCTCGACGTGGCCGGGGCGAAGCATTCCTACAACAAGATGTTCGTCGCCTATCTGCGGACTTTCGCCCGCATGGGGCTGAAGGCGATCCCGATGCGCGCCGAAACCGGGCCGATCGGCGGCGAATTGAGCCACGAGTTCATCGTGCTCGCTGAGACCGGCGAGAGCGGCGTGTTTTGCGACAAGGCCTGGCTGGCGCGCGACATCCTGGGGCAGGACGTCGATTACGATGGCGACCTCGAACCGATGTACGCCGAGTGGACCCGCCACTACGCCGCCACGGAGGACGTGCACGACCCGGCGAAATGCCCGGTTCCCGAAGCCGATCTGGTCAGCGCGCGCGGCATCGAGGTCGGGCAGGTGTTCAATTTCGGCGCCAAATACTCGAAGCCGATGGGCGCCGTCGTCAGCCTCGCGGACGGCAGCAGCGTGCCGCTCGAAATGGGCTCGTACGGCATCGGCGTATCTCGGCTGGTCGGCGCCTTGATCGAGGCAAACCACGACGACAATGGCATCATCTGGCCGGAAAGCGTCGCGCCGTTCCATGTCGGGCTCGTCAACCTGCGAGGCGCCGACGCCAAATGCGTCGGCGCTTCCGACGAGCTTTACGGCAAGCTGCGCGCGGCCGGGGTGGCGGTGCTCTATGACGACCGCGACGAATCGCCGGGCGCAAAATTCGCGACGATGGATTTGATCGGCCTGCCGTGGCAGCTGATCGTCGGACCGCGCGGGGTCGCCGCCGGCACGCTCGAAGTGAAGAGCCGCCGCACCGGCGAGCACCAGGACCTGCCGGCCGAGGCGGCCCTCAACCGCATCGTCTCCACTAAATGATCTTCGGCACCTTTGAGCGCATGGTCGCGTTCCGCTATCTGCGGGCGCGGCGGCAGGAAGGGTTCGTCTCGGTCATCGCGATCTTTTCGCTGCTGGGCATCGGGCTTGGCGTAGCGACGCTCATCATCGTGATGTCGGTGATGAACGGCTTCCGCGCCGACCTGGTCGGCCGCATCCTTGGGTTCAACGGCCATCTGGCGATCTATTCCGCGACCGGGCGGCTGACCGATTACGACGCGGTCGCCGCCAAGGTGCGCGCGGTGCCGGGGGTAGTCAGCGCGACGCCGCTTGTCGAGGGCCAGGTCATGGCGACCAGCCCCTACGCCGCGTCGGGCGCCCTGGTGCGTGGCATCAGTCCGGACAACCTGCGCAATCTCAAGCTGATTTCCGACCATATCGCAGCCGGTTCGCTCGACGATTTCGGCGACGACAACATCGCGGTCGGCGACCGGCTGGCGACCCGGCTGGGCCTCAAGGTCGGCGACAAGATCACGCTGATCTCCCCCGAGGGTACCGACACCGCGTTCGGCACGATGCCGCGGCTCAAGACCTATACGATCGCCGCGTTGTTCGATGTCGGCTTCTACGAATATGACAATTCCTACATTTATGTGCCGCTGCCGGCGGCGCAGATCTTCTTCAAGATGCCCGGTCAGGTGACCGACCTCGAAGTCTTCGTCACCAACGCCGACGAGGCCGCGCACGAGGCGGGATTGATCTCGAAGGCGCTGGGCAGCGGCGTGCGCGTGCTCGACTGGCTGCAGACCAACAGCAGCCTCGTCAACGTCGTGACCATCGAGCGCAACGTGATGTTCCTGATCCTCACGCTGATCATCGTCGTCGCCGCGTTCAACATCGTTTCCGGCATGATCATGATGGTGAAGGACAAGGGCCGTGACATCGCGATCCTGCGTACGATGGGCGCTTCGCGCGGCATGATCCTGCGCATCTTCATACTGTCGGGCGCGAGCATCGGCGTTCTCGGCACGCTGCTGGGCTATGTCCTCGGCCTGGTGATCACGGTGAATTTGGAGGCGATCCGCGAATTCCTCCAGCGCGTGCTGCATGTCGAGCTGTTCAACGCCGAATTCTATTTCTTCACCCGCATCCCGGCGCATATCGATCACGGCGAGGTAACGGCCGTGGTGCTCATGGCGCTGGCATTGTCGTTCCTCGCGACCCTTTACCCGTCATGGCGGGCGGCGCGGCTCGATCCGGTCGAGGGGCTGCGCTACGAATGAGCGGGCCGGCGCTGGCGCTCGTTGGGGTAAGGCGCGTTTTCCGCCAGGGCGGGATGGAGCTGGCGGTGCTGAATGGCGTCGATCTGGAACTGCAGCCGGGCGAGCTGGTGGCGCTGGTCGGGCCGTCGGGCGCCGGCAAGTCGACGTTGCTGCACCTCGCCGGGCTTCTCGAACGCCCGGATGCCGGCGAGGTGCGGATCGCCGGCGAAGAGTGCGGGGGCCTTTCCGACGAACGGCGCACGCTGCTGCGCCGTGCGACGCTGGGCTTCGTCTATCAGTTTCACCACCTGCTGCCCGAGTTCTCGGCGCTCGAAAACGTGATGATCCCGCAGATGATCGCCGGCGTTGCGCGGAGCGCGGCCCGCGAGAAAGCGGCGGGGCTGCTGCGCCGGGTCGGGCTCGGCGAACGGCTCGGCCACCGTCCGGCGCGGCTCTCGGGCGGCGAGCAGCAGCGCGTCGCCATTGTCCGGGCGCTCGCCAACGACCCTAAGGTGCTGCTGGCCGACGAGCCGACCGGCAACCTCGACCACGCGACGGCGGGAAGTGTCATGGCAACGCTGATCGAGGTTACCCGCGCCACCGGCCTCGCGGCGCTGATCGCCACCCACAATCTCGACCTCGCGCGCCGGCTCGACCGTATCGTCGCTCTGGAAGACGGCAAGCTGAAGCCGGTCTAGAACAGCCCCCGCCCGGTGACGCGTATCGTCAGGTAGCGGGCGACGGTGTCGTGACTCGTACCGATCTTGAGCGCGCCGAGCAAATCCTTGGCGATGTTCCGCGTGGTGGTGCCGAGATCGGCGAAGTCCGAGCCGTCGTCCGGCGCCCGCGTGAACGGCCAGGCGTCGCCCGTGGTCGACGCGACGAACTCGTAGAGCTCGACGCCCGGCTTGCCGGCGGCGGTCTTGACGGCGTCATCCGGGCCCGGGACGGTCAGCACCGTGTTGGCGGAAATCGCCGCGTTCCGCCGGCCGCGATTGGGAAAGACGATCGTCGTATCGCCGTTGGCGGTGACGCGCAGGATCGCGACATAGGCGTTCTTGCTGGTCTTGACCGAAAAGACGATCGGCTGGCCGGGATCGTAGGTCGTGTCGGCGCGGTCGACCGAGCTTTCGATCGTCATGTCGCCGTGATTGATCTTCGCATCGGCGATGACCTGCTGCGCATCGGTCAGCACGTCCTTGCGCAGCAAGTCCGTCTTGTAGGCGACCGTACAGCCGGCCGCGCCTACCGCGATCGCGCCGGCGAGCAGCAGGCGGCGTGGCAGAGCCGTGGCCGAAACCAACATTATTCCGCGGCTTGCGCCACCGGATGGAAGTTGCGCGGCAGCCCGGCCTTGGCAATCGCGCCGTAAAGCGCGACCTCGGGCAGCGCCTGGGCGACGATCCTGCGCACCTCGACCAGCTGGTCGAGGTCGATTCCGGTCTCGCAGCCCATCGACTCGAAGAGAAACGCGGTGTCCTCCATGACGATGTTGCCAGTCGCGCCGGGCGCGTAGGGGCAGCCGCCGAGCCCGCCCAGCGAGGCGTCGAACTCGCGGCAGCCGGCATTGTAGGCGGCCAGCACATTGGCGATGCCAAGCCCGCGAGTATCGTGAAAGTGCGCCGCGACGGGCAGCGGCGCGACATCGGCGATGACCTTGCGGAACACGCGCTCGATCGCCGCCGGCTGGCCGTAGCCGACCGTGTCGGCGAGGATGATGCCGTCGGCGCCGGCCTCGGCGATCTCGTTGGCGATGCGCCGCACCCGGTCTTCGTCGACATCGCCCTCGATGGTGCAGCCGAACGAGGTCGCGAGGCCGCAATTGATCCTCGCCGGCTTGCTGCCGCTGTGGCACAGCGCGACGACGCGGCGGAAATCTTCGATCAACTCCTCAGTCGGCCGGCGCACGTTCGACAGATTGTGGCCGTTCGACACGGACAGCACGTAGTTCATCTCGGGCACGCCCAGCGTCATGCCGCGCTCGGCGCCGCGCGAATTGGGTATGAGTGCCGAGACATGCAGGCCGCGCAGGGTCATCGCATGGGCGATCACCGCCTCGGCGTCGGCGAGCTGCGGCAGCAGCTTTGGCGGCACAAAGGACGAGACCTCGACATAACGCACGCCCGCCGCGTATTCGGCGTCGAGCCAGGCGATCTTGGTTTCGGTCGGCATGACCGTGGCGATCGACTGCAGGCCGTCGCGCATCCCGACTTCGCGCAGGGCAATCTTCTCGCTCATTCCATCCTCCGAAAATCCGCTTGATCTGAAGTTATGGCGAGGGGCTCCTCCGGACAACGCCCGTTCGCTGTTTTCGCTGTTTTCGCAGCGGATTTACAGCCGGCAGCTCTCTCGATCACGGTCATTCAGCAAGCATAGCATGCAACGCGATTGCGCCAATTTTGCGGTTGTTCTCACACCACGTGCTCAGGGGTCAGCGCGCAAGCTTCGGCGCTGTCGCCCAGCTCGATCTGCAAGGTCGAGTGGTGAATGCGGAATTGCTGTTCGAGCTCGTGGACGATGTGCGCCAGCGCGTCGTCGCCGGGGTGGCCTTGCGGCATCACCAGATGGCAGGTGAGCGCGGTCTCGGTCGTGCTCATGCCCCAGATGTGCAGATCGTGGATCGCCGTGACCCCTGGCACCGCCAACAGATGCGCGCGCACCGCTTCGGCGTCGACGCTTTGCGGCACCGCGTCGAGCGCGAGTTGCGTTGCCTGCCTCATCAGATCCCAGGTGCCGTAGACGATTGTCGCCGACACCACGAGACCGACCGTCGGATCGAGCCACAGCCATCCGGTCAGCGCGATCGCGATCCCGGCAACCACCACGCCGAGCGCGATCAGCGCGTCCGCCGCCATGTGCAGGAACGCGCTGCGCAGGTTGAGGTCGTGCCGGCGCCCGCCGACGAACAGCAGCGCCGTCGCCCCGTTGACCGCGATGCCGATTGCGGCGACCACCGCGATCGGCCCGCCGCTCACCGCGACCGAATGGCCGAGGCGCCAGATCGCCTCCCAGGCAATCCCGCCGGTCACCACCATGAGGATCAGCGCGTTGGCGAGCGCCGCGAGGATCGAGGTCGAACCGAAGCCATAGGTGAACCGGCCGCTCGGGCCGCGCCGGCCGAGCAGCGCCGCGCCCCAGCTCAAGCCCAGTCCCAGCACGTCGCCGAGATTGTGGCCGGCGTCGGCCAGCAGCGCCAGCGAGCCGGCCGCCACCCCGTATCCGGCCTCGGCCGCGACATAGGCGAGGTTGAGCGCGATCCCGATCGCGAAGGCGCGGCCGAAATCCATGGCCTCGCGGTGGTGGGCATGAGCGTGGTGATCGTGGCTCATGGTGCGATCATAGCGGAAACGTCGGCGATGGAGTGATTCTCGGTGCGTCCTTCGAGGCTTCCACCGGCTTGCGCCCGGCAGTCGCACCTCGGAAGCTGACTTAAAATGAATTCAACGTTTCCAACGAGCTGGATTTCTTCGTCTCCCGCGAAAGCGGGAACCCAGGGGCAAGCGACGAAGCAGAGGTACAAGTTCAACCCTCGGCGGAGGTAAGCCCGTTGACCGGCCGGTACGCTCGCCCTGGGCCTCCGCTTTCGCGGGAGAGACGATAATTGTTTGACTGGGTTGATTTCATTTTGAGTCTGACTCTCAGGATGAGGAAGGCTCGAAGATGTCATCGAGATAAGACCTCATCCTGAGGTGTGAGCGAAGCGAGCCTCGAACCACGCACAAAGCCATTGCAGTCTTGACAGTGAACTTCCGCCGCATGGAAATGCGCGTAGCCTTTGGAGGAATCGCCCCATGCTCGACGCTTATATGTATGCCGGGAAGCGCAGCCCGTTTGGCCGGTACGCCGGCGCGCTCGCCAAGAAGCGGCCCGATGACATGCTGGCCGATGTCATCGCCTCGGTCGTCAAGGAAAGCGGCTTCGACCCGGAAAAGATCGAGGACGTCGTCGTCGGTTGCGGCAACCAAGGCGGCGAGGACAGCCGCTGCGTCGCGCGCCACGCGGCGCTCGTTGCCGGACTGCCGATCGAGGTTCCCGGTTCGGTGTTGCAGCGCAATTGCGGCAGCGGCCTCAACGCGATCGCCGTGGCGGCGCAGCAGATCACCTGCGGTGAGGGCGACGTTTTCGTCGCCGGCGGCGTCGAGAGCATGAGCCGCGCCCCTATCGTCATGGCGAAGGGCGAGAGCCCCTACAGCCGCGAGATCCGGATTTTCGACACCACGATCGGCGCGCGCTTTCCGAACCCCAAGGTCGAGGGACGGTTTGGCGCCGACACGATGCCGGAGACCGCGGACAACCTGGCGCGCGACTACCAGATTACTCGCGAGCAGGCCGATGTCTTTGCCCATTCCAGCCAGGCGAAATATGCCGCCGGCAAGAAGGATGGCTTCTTCGCCGGCGAGATCGTCGCGGTCGAGGTGCCGGGCGGCCGCGCCGGCCCGGTGACGGTTGCGGAAGACGAGCATCCGCGGCCGCAGACCGACATGGAAGCGCTCGCCAAGCTCCGTCCGCTGTTCCAGGACGGCGTCACCACGGCCGGCAACGCCTCCGGCATTAATGACGGCGCGGTGGCGATGATCGTCGCCTCTCGCCAGGCGGGCGACAAGGCCGGGCAGCAACCGCTCTGCCGCATCCTGTCGACCGGCGTCGCCGGGGTCGCGCCGCGCATCATGGGCTACGGCCCGGTGCCGGCGGCGAAGAAGGCGCTGGAGCGCGCCGGGCTGACGATCGCCGACATGGATGTGATCGAGATCAACGAGGCCTTTGCATCGCAGGTGCTCGCCTGCCTCAGGGGACTCGAGGTGCCGTTCGACGACAGCCGCGTCAACCCGAATGGCGGGGCGATCGCGATCGGCCATCCCCTGGGCGCTTCCGGCCCGCGCATCGCGCTGACCGCGGCGCGCCAGCTGCAGCGCATCGGCGGCCGGTATGCGCTCGTCGCGATGTGCGTCGGCGTCGGTCAGGGCATCGCCGCGGTCATCGAGCGGGTTTAGCCGACTGCTTGCCGTCATTCCGGGATCGCTGCTGTTCAGTGCCCCGGAATGACGACTGTTTAGGTGTGATTAGGCTTTATTAACCGTCTCCTGCTAATTTGCGCGGGTCGCGGCGGGGTTCCCGCCGTCTCTTTTCGCGGATGGGTACGATGAGTGCTGCGGAGCTTTGGCCGAAGAACCCGGCGATGCCGCGGTCGCGGGAAGCCGAAATATCCGCCCGACCCGCCGTCGCCGCGGAGCTTTCCGTCGTCATCCCGACGCTCAACGAGCGCGACAACGTTCCGCTGATCGTCGAGCGGCTGAACCGCGCGCTGGACGGCATCGCCTGGGAAGTCATCTTTGTCGACGACAATTCGCCGGACGGCACCGCCGAGGCGGTGCGCATGTTGGCGCGCCGGCAAGGCAATATCCGCTGTCTGCAGCGGATCGGCCGGCGCGGCCTCGCTTCGGCCTGCATCGAGGGCATGCTGGCGAGCAGCGCGCCCTATCTCGCGGTGATGGACGGTGATTTGCAGCACGACGAGGGGCTGCTGCCGCGCATGTTCGCGAAGATCAAGGCGGAGCGGCTCGATGTCGTCGTCGCCAGCCGCCATGTCGCCGATGGCAGCCTCGGAAATTTCGAGGCGTCGCGCGTCGCGATCAGCAATTTCGCGACGCGGCTCAGCCGGCTCGTCGTCAAGGCCGACCTCACCGACCCGATGAGTGGGTTCTTCGTCATCGAGCGCTCGGCGTTCGACGGCGCGATGCGCCGGCTGTCGGGGCAGGGGTTCAAGATCCTGCTGGACCTGTTCGCGTCGACACCGCGGCCTTTTATCTTCGCCGAGCTGCCGCTGCATTTCCGCGAGCGTCTGCACGGCGAAAGCAAGCTCGATGCGCTGGTCGCCTGGGAGTATTTGATGCTGCTGCTGCAGAAGCTGCTCGGGCCCGCCGTGCCGGTGCGCTTTCTGCTGTTTTCGGTGATCGGCGGGCTCGGCGTCGGGGTGCATCTGACGACGCTGTGGAGCGTGCTGCACGTCGCGCCGTTCGCGACGGCGCAAGCGACCGCGACCGTGGTCGCGATGACCTTCAACTTTCTTCTCAACAATCTCTTCACCTACCGCGACCGCCGGCTCAAGGGCTGGCGCATCCTGTCGGGGCTCGGCTCGTTCTATGCGGTGTGCGGCCTTGGCGCGGTGGCCAATGTCGGGGTTGCCGCCTCGATCGCCGGCGCCCATTCGTGGTGGCTGGCGGGGCTTGCCGGCGCGGCGGTGTCGGCGGTGTGGAACTACGCGATGTCGTCGATCTTCACCTGGTCGGTGCGGCGACCCGCAATCGCGCCGGCCAAGTAATCCCGAGCTCGCGCGCCGCGCGGCGCGTCGCCAGCCCGAACAGCACCAGCGCGCAGATCGTGTTGACCGGCAGCGACAGCTTCTCGGCGAGACCGCGGCTGTCGAGCATCGCCGCGTAGGTCAGCGCCAGCGCGGTCTTTTCCCAGGTCGGGATGGTGTCCCTGCCGGCGCCGCGCAACAGCCAGCAGCCGGCCACCGCGCCGATCATCATGTCGTAGAGCAGCGACAGCGGCACCGCGAGCAGCGTTGCTGAGGCCAGCACCGCGCTGCGTACCGGCAGCGACAGACCGCGCCGCCAGACCATGCCGACCACGGCCGCGGCCATGACCGTGAAGACGCCTTGCACCGCATAGCTCGCGGCGATGCTCGCGCCCATCAGCCGCATCGCGCCGAACGGGCTGACGAAGCCGCCAAAGAGAATACGGCCCGAATTCGTACATCGCATGCGAGGCGCCGACGGTGGCGATAAAGGCCTGCCATGTCCCCAAGCCGAACAGCGCCAGCGAGAGCAACACCAGCGTCGCGGCGGAAATGGCGGCTGCGAGGAACGCCCGCCAATGCCCGCCAATGCCCAGCGCCAGCGGCACCAAAAGCGCGAAATGCGGCTTGTAGCATAGGGCGCCAAAGCACAGCCCGGCGAGGATCGGCCGGCGGTCGACGAGCAGCGTCCCGGCGCCGAACAGCGCGGCGGTGAGAAACGCGTTCTGCCCGAGGCCGAAATTCCACCACGCATCCGGAAAGGCGAGCAGCGCGATCAGCGCGGTGACGCCGAAGTCGTCAAGGATGCGGCGGGCGACGCAGAGGAAAAGGACAAGCGTTGCCGCCTCGAAGCCGACAAACGCGACGAGATAGGGCAGGCGTGCGATCGGCGCGAACAGCGCCTGATAGACCGGCGGGTAATTGAAGAACTCGTAGTCGATGCCCTGGCCGACGATGGCCTGCTCGGTGGCGAAATGCGCCGCGTGGTCATAGGCGAGCGCCGGCGTGCCCGCGTCGGCGAGCCGGCCGGCGGCGTAGAAGCTCACAAAATCGGTGGTGTTCGGCTTGTCGAGCGGGACGATCCAGCCATGCGTTCCGGCGACGATGAACGCGAAGACCGCCAGCTCGCAGATCAGGAGGATGGTGACATAAAGCCGCAGCCGTTCGCGGCTCAGCCACTCGCCGCTTTCGAGCTGTGCCACTACTTGCGCCAGAACCGCCGCCATCCGCCAGCCTCGTTGCTTGGGTCAGGCAACGATAGAGGTGGGCGTTTAGAATTCCGTTAAGGATAACGATCGCGTCGAGCCGCCGATCAACTCGCCGCGGCAAATCTACGGTGTCGCGCCCGCAACCGATTTCCGCGTTGCCGTCCCGCCGCTTCCGCCGGAACGTTCAACACGGCCAGGCGAGGAGGCAATCCGGACCATCGCGCAGGCGATCAGCGCACAGGTCAGCAGCGGCGTCACGACGCCGATCGCGAAGGCGCCCGGCGGATTGAACAGCTGCATGATCCAGACCAGTGGCGGGACGGCCAGCGCGATCCATCCGGCGTTCCGCGCCAGTCCGCTCGCAAAGAGCACGGTCGCGGCGACAGACAGCATCACCATGTCGTAATTGGCGACATGCGGCGCGGCCAATGTCGTCGCCGCGAGCAACGCCACGAGCTGAAGCTGATCGCTTCGTTCGCGGCGGTAGGACCACCAGACGCAGCAGATCGCCAGGAGCCCCGCGGCTATCTGGCCGAATTTGGCGAACGCCGCGGGGGCGTGAACCAGGAAAAGGTTTGTGTAGACGCTTTCGTCGGCGAGATGGTTCCACGTTTGGTAGTTCTGATACGCCTCGGCCGGCGGGTTGACGACCCACTCGATCCAGACGCGCCAGGGCTCGATGCCGAATGCGGCGACGCTGGCCAGCGTGACAATGCAAGCGGTTGCCATGGTGGCGCCGAGCACTCGCCATTCGCGCGCCGCGATCAGCGCCACCGGCACCATCAGCCAGAGCTGCGGCTTGAAGGTCAAAAGACCCAGCAGCACGCCTGCGAGAGTTGGCGACCGACCGATCAAGCCAAACCCGCCGACGAGACATGCGGTCGACAGGAAAGCGTTCTGGCCGAGGCCCAACGTGAAGCTGGCGGTCGGCGCCAGCAGCAACGAAAAGAATTGCAGCCAACGCTGCCAGCCGCGCTCGGCAATCGTCCAAAGCGCCGCTACGAGCCCGCCGAACGTCAGAAGCTCGAACAACACGTATGACGCCGTGAACGACAAGAAACCGAAGGGGGCCAGGAAAAACAGCGTGTGCGGCGGGTAAAGCCACGGATGAAACGTCAAGGGACGTTTGAGCCAGTCGGCGAAATAGACGTTCATATACGCAGTCAGCCGGTCGCCATCGAACAGCAGGGCTAGGTTGCCGTCGAGGGCGGCGCGAGCCGCGGTGTAATAGACCATCCAGTCTTGACCGGGCTGCTGCGAGAAATAGACCGCATAGAGCGCCGCGGCGAAGAGACCGCACATCGCACAGGCGATGCTGGCGAAAACCAGGCAGAAGCGGCTGCGCGCCTTCATCACTGAGCATGCTCCTCGTGCAAGATCGAGGGCAGCCTAACGGCGCAGCTTTAAGCGCGACTTAACGATACTCGGCCATCCTTTTCGCGCAGCGTCCGAGGAGTGGTCATGGGGCTTCAGAAGCCGGCGGCGGGTAGTTCCAATAGGGCGAGGGACAATAGTGAAACCAACCGGTGCGAAACCAACCGGTCGGGTGGCCCGCTTTGGCTTCTCGCCGGGTTCTGCGCGGTGTCCGGGATTTGCGCCTGGGTGTTCTACCTTTGGGCGTTTCATCGCGATCCGGGCCAGGACTGGATGGTCTTCTACACGGCCGCGCGCGCCTATTTTGACGGCAACCTGCCGCTGATCTTCAACGGGGAGCAGTTGACCGCGGCGCTCAATGCGCGCTTTGCGGATTGGCTCGGGCTGACGCTGAACCTGCACCCGTGGGTCTATCCGCCGAGTTTTCTGCTGTTGTTCCTGCCGTTTGCGGCATTGCCCCCGGTGGCTTCGTTCGCGGTTTTCCAGATCGCCGGCTTTGCCGCCGCGATCGCGGCTGTTCGGCGGTGGGTCGCCGGCGCAACTGCGCGCCGGCTCATGGTTGTTTCGCTCGTGCTATGTCCGGCGGTGCCGTTTGACGTGATGACCGGGCAGAACGGGTTCTACAGCTTGGCGCTACTGGTCGGCGGGTTCGGACTTCTTGGCCGTGCACCGTTGGTTGCCGGCGGGCTTCTCGGCGTCCTTACCTTCAAGCCGCAATTGTGGCTGATGGTCCCGGTCGCTCTGGTGGCGATGCGGCAATGGCGAGCGCTTGCCGCCGCCGGAGCCGCGGCGCTGCTGGTCGCGCTGGTGAGCGTGCCGGTGTTCGGCATCGAGATCTGGCGGCAGTGGATCGGGCTGATGACCGGCGGCTCTCAATACCAGGCCTGGCTTGCTGCCGGACGCATCAACGGTCTCAGCGTATTCGCCTGTGCGCGCCTGCTGGGGACGCCCCAGCTTGTCGCCAGCCTGTGCCAAGATGCGGCGGTCGTCGCTGCCGCGGGATGCGTCTATTGGATCTTTCGCCGCCGCGACCCTGGCGCCCTCGGGCTTGCGGCGCTGCTCGCCGCCACGCTACTCGCCGCGCCTCATGCTTCGGCCTCCGACGCGCTGCTGCTCGGGCCGGCGGCGAGCCTCTTTTTCGTGGTGACGCGAGAAGGCCGGTACCCGCTCGGCGGAGCGATGCTCGCTGCGGCGATATGGTTGTGTCCGCTCGTCAACCCGCCGAGCGTGTTCCGCCTCGGATTGCTCACTCCCTTGCTGCTCGCCGCATTCCTGGCTTGCATCATCGCCCGGCTTCGCGAGAAAACGACGCCCGCTGCGGGATGCGGATCAATCCCGGCGCGGGAGCCCGCGCTGCGGAGCGCCTGAGAGTCTAGGGGCGACGCGCTGTTCTTCGTGGCATAACCATTTGCTCGCCGCCCGTTGTCTGGGCGTGCCGGCAGGAGAACGCCATGCCCGCCTTGCAGCCGGTACGCGGCACGCAAGACCTGTTGCCCGACGCCGCAAGGCGCCACCGTCATGTGCGCGAGACCGCGCGCCGTCTCGCCGAGCTGTACGGATTCGCCGAGATCGACATCCCGGTCTTCGAGTTCACCGAGGTCTTCGCGCGGCCGATCGGCGAGCACACCGACATCGTCTCCAAGGAGATGTATTCGCTGAAGGATCGCGGCGGCGAAGACCTCAGCCTACGGCCCGAGTTTACCGCTGGCATCGTGCGCGCGGTGTTGTCGAACGGGCTGACCCAGTCGGCGCCGCTCAAATTCTTCGCCAGCGGCCCGGTGTTCCGCTACGAGCGCCCGCAAAAGGGCCGTTTCCGGCAGTTCCACCAGATTGACGCCGAAATTTTGGGCGTCGCGCAGCCGCAGGCCGATATTGAGCTGATCGCGCTCGCCCGGCGTACGCTTGACGCGCTCGGCATCGGCGAGCGGGTCGTGCTCGAGCTCAACACGCTGGGCGATCCGGAGAGCCGCGCCGCGTATCGCAAGGCGCTGGTCACATATTTTTCGGCCCGCCAGAGCGAGCTGTCGGAGGACAGCCAGCGCCGACTTCAGGTCAACCCGCTGCGCATCCTCGATTCGAAAGACGCCGGCGATATCCGCATCAACGCCGATGCGCCATCCTTCGACGGCTATCTCAACGACACTTCGCGCGACTTCTACGCCGAAGCGTGCGCCGGGCTCGACCGCCTCGGCATCGAATACCGGCTGAACCCGCGTCTCGTGCGTGGCCTCGATTATTACACGCACACGGTCTTTGAGTTTGTGACCACGGATTTGGGCTCGCAGGGCACCGTCTTGGCCGGCGGACGCTATGACGGGCTCGTCGAGTTGATGGGCGGGCCGCAGATGGCCGGTGTCGGCTGGGCGGCGGGTGTCGAGCGGCTGGCCCTGCTGATCGACGAGCCGGCGGGGCCGGCGCGGCCGATCGCAATCGTGCCGATTGGCGAGCAGGCTGCAAGCAATGCTTTGCTGATCGCGGAAGGATTGCGATCCGAAGGCTTCTCCGTCGATCTCGGCTATTCGGGAAATTTGCAACGCCGCATGCGCAGAGCTAACCGGATTGATGCGCGCGCGGCGGTGATAATAGGCGATGACGAGCTTGCGGACGGCAAGTTCACTTTACGTGATTTCGATAGTGGGCTGCAGGAAGTGATGAGGCTTCCCGAGCTTATTGCCAAGCTGAAGGCGCTGGGCTGATGGACACCGCGCTCGAAAACCGGCTCGACCAGCTCGTCCGGCGCCACACCGAGATCGGCGAGGCGATGGCCTCGAGCGGCGTGAGCGGCGCCGAATTCACCAAATTGTCCAAGGAATATAGCGAGCTGTCGCCGATCGTCGAGGTCATCAGCGCGTTGCGCCAAGCGCAGTCGGAGATGGATGCCGCCGCCGAGATGATCGCCGGCGACGACCCCGAGATGAAGGCGCTCGCCGAGGAGGAGGTGCAAAGCCTACGCGAGCGTCTGCCCGATCTCGAACTGCGGGTGCGCATGTCGCTCGTGCCGAAAGACGATGACGACGAGCGCAACGCCATCCTTGAAGTGCGCGCCGGCACCGGCGGCGACGAGGCGGCGCTGTTCGCCGCCGAGCTGTTCCGTATGTATCAACGCTACGCGGCTCTGCGGAATTGGAAATTCGAGCTGCTCGACATCTCGGAGACTGGCATCGGCGGGTTCAAGGAAGCCGCCGCGACGATCACCGGACGCGGCGTGTTCGCCCGGCTCAAGTTCGAATCGGGTGTCCACCGCGTGCAACGTGTCCCCGAGACCGAGGCGTCGGGTCGCATCCATACTTCCGCCGCGACGGTCGCGGTGATGCCCGAGGCGGAAGAGATCGACATCCAGATCGACGACAAGGATTTGCGCATCGACGTCTACCGATCGAGCGGGCCGGGTGGCCAGTCGGTCAATACCACCGACAGCGCGGTGCGCATCACCCATCTGCCGACCGGGCTGGTGGTGATCCAGCAGGACGAAAAATCGCAGCACAAGAACAAGGCGCGGGCGCTGAAGGTGCTGCGCGCCCGGCTCTATGAGATGGAGCGCCAGGCGCGCGATTCGGCGCGCGCCGCCGACCGCAAGAGCCAGGTCGGCAGCGGCGACCGCTCCGAGCGCGTGCGCACGTACAATTTCCCGCAAGGCCGCGTCACCGACCACCGCATCAACCTGACGCTCTACAAGATCGACAAGGTGATGTCGGGCGAGGCGCTCGACGAGGTCATCGATGCGCTGACCGCCGCCGATACCGCCGAGCGGCTCGCCGCGGCGGCGGAGTAACATTGTTTCCTGAATTACCCCGGCGTAGGCCATGCTGCAACCGTTCGGGAAGCGGACCAATGGGTCCCGGCCTTCGCTTGGATGTTCTTTCTGTGACCCCGCCGCATACCATTGCC
Source organism: uncultured Alphaproteobacteria bacterium (assembly GCA_963712835.1). Taxonomy (GTDB): domain Bacteria; phylum Pseudomonadota; class Alphaproteobacteria; order ATCC43930; family CGMCC-115725; genus DATARH01. The sequence goes on from CAVQJJ010000019.1 coordinate 220,677, forward strand.
TCTATGCTCGGAAATGTCGCTGAAGCGTTGGCCGAGGCGGGGCTCGATGACGCGCGGCGGCGGGCACGGCGCCTGCTGGCGGCGGCGCTCGGGTTGACCCAGGAGGAAGTGTTCGCCCGGATCGACCGGATGGTCACCGAGGATGAGGGCGAACGCATCGCCGAGATGCTGCGGCGTGCACTCAAGCATGAGCCGCTGAGCCGAATTCAGGGCAAGCGCGAGTTTTGGGGCCTTGAATTCAAGTTGTCTCCGGACACGCTCGACCCCCGGCCCGAGACTGAAACCCTGGTCGAGGCGGTCCTCGCGCGGCTCGCCGAGCGCGATCGGCCGTATCGCTTTCTCGATCTCGGCACCGGCACCGGATGTTTGCTGCTGGCGCTACTCACGGAGTTTCCGCAGGCAAGGGGCATCGGTATCGACCGCGCCTGGGGCTCAGCCGCGACGGCGCACGCCAACGCTTTGTGTCTTGGCGTCGCCGGCCGCGCGGGCTTCGCGGTCGGCGAGTGGGCCGCGTCAATCAGCGGCCAATTCGACGCGATCGTCGCCAATCCGCCCTACATCCCGTCTGCGGAAATCGCCGCTTTGCCGCCTGAGGTGCACGATTTCGATCCCGTTCTGGCGCTCGACGGCGGCATCGACGGACTCGACGCCTATTGGCGGATCGCCCGTGACCTGCCGCGGCTGCTGGCGCCGGGCGGGATCTTTGCCTGCGAGGTCGGCGCCGGCCAGGATGGTGCGCTTGCCGGGATTCTTGCGGGGCAGGGGCTGGTCGTCGTCGACGCTGTCCCCGACCTCGCCGGCATCGCCCGCTGCATCGTGGCCCGGCCGAAGCCATAGTCACGCCGGCGTGAGAAAAAGGTTGGAACCGATTTAGCGCCCGCCTAGAGTGGTGACTGTCGCGCCCGAAAATTGTTCTAAGATTGACGGGTTCGACACGCCGCATGAGGGACGGTTCAAAGGGCGCGCTCGGGAGGAGCGCGGGACCGGCGGCCGGACGATGGTCCAACAGGGTCCACCGCGACTAGACAGGTGTCATGAGACCACAAAAGCGCTCGCGCGGCCGCAACGGCGGCGGCAACCCGTACCACAATCAAAACCGAGGCCCTGGCGGCGGGGGCGGCGGCGGTCCGCGGCCGCCGCACCGGTCGCAAACCTTCGACAGCAATGGCCCGAGCGTCAAAATTCGCGGCAATGCCTACCAGGTGTTCGAGCGTTATCTGGCGCTCGCTCGCGAGGCGCAATCGTCGGGCGACCGCATCGCCGCCGAGAATTTCTATCAGCACGCGGAGCATTATTTCCGCGTAATGAACGCTAACGGCGAGGCCTTCCAGCGCCAGCAACAACAACAGCAGCAGCCGATGCAGCCCGAGGTCGAGCCGATGGACGGTGAGGGCGAGCAGCCGGAAGAAGCGCATTTCGTCCAGATCCAGCAGGCCCCGCCGCAGCCACCCCCATCACCCGCCATCGCGGACGAGGATCAGCTGCCGCCGTTCATCACCGGCCGGGCTGACTAGAAGCGCTCGCGCGATGGGCGAATACGCCGCCCGCATCGATCGACATCAATGTGGTGAAACCCGGCCCGCTTTGGCTTGAGGCGGGTTTTGGGGCGCACCATATCTTCCGGTGAAAGGCTGCGGGACCTGCCTGAGGGGGGTCGGGGCAGTCGGTTCATCGGAGACAGTCCATGGAACTCGAAAAATATACCGAGCGGTCCAAGGGGTTCATCCAGGCCGCCCAAAACCTGGCGTTGCGCAGCGGTCATCAGCGCCTGACGCCGGAACACCTGCTGAAAATTTTGCTCGATGACAAGGAGGGCCTCTGCGCCAACCTGATCGCCGCCGCGGGCGGCGACCCGAAGGCGGCGCTGCATGCGGTCGAGGCCGAGCTCAGTCGCCAGCCCAAGGTCGAGGGCGGCGGGGCCGGCCAGGTCTATGTGAGCCCGGAGCTGGCGCGCATCTTCGAGCAGGCAGAGAAAATCGCCGAGAAGGCCGGCGACAGCTTCGTCACCGTCGAGCGCATGCTGTTGGCGCTGGCGATGGCCAAGGAAGCCGCCGCGGGCAAGGCGCTCGCCAATGCCGGGGTCAACCCACAAAGCCTCAACGCCGCGATCGAGCAAATCCGCAAGGGCCGCACTGCCGACAGCGCCTCGGCCGAGGACAGCTACGACGCGCTGAAGAAATATGCGCGCGACCTCACCGAAGCGGCGCGCGACGGCAAGCTCGACCCCGTCATCGGCCGCGACGAGGAAATCCGCCGCACGATCCAGGTCTTGTCTCGCCGCACCAAGAACAATCCTGTGCTGATCGGCGAGCCGGGCGTCGGCAAGACCGCGATCGTCGAGGGGCTGGCGCTGCGCATCGTCAACGGCGACGTGCCGGAAAGCCTCAAGGACAAGAGCCTTTTGTCGCTCGACCTCGGCGCGATGGTCGCCGGCGCCAAGTACCGCGGCGAATTCGAGGAGCGCCTCAAGGCCGTGCTGCAGGAGATCACCGCGGCGGCAGGCGAGATCATCGTCTTTATCGACGAGCTGCACACGCTGGTCGGCGCCGGCAAGGCGGAAGGCGCGATGGATGCCTCCAACATGCTGAAGCCGGCTTTAGCGCGCGGTGAGTTGCACTGCGTCGGCGCGACGACGCTCGACGAATACCGCAAGCATATCGAAAAGGACGCGGCGCTGGCGCGGCGTTTTCAGCCGGTCTTCGTCACCGAACCGTCGGTCGAGGACACGATCTCGATCCTGCGCGGCATCAAGGAGAAGTACGAGCTGCATCACGGCGTCAGGATCACCGACGCCGCGATCGTCGCCGCCGCGACCCTGTCGAACCGCTACATCACCGACCGCTTCCTGCCCGACAAGGCGATCGATTTGATGGACGAGGCCGCGTCGCGGTTGCGCATGGTGGTCGATTCCAAGCCGGAGGAGATCGACGAGCTCGACCGCCGCATCGTCCAGTTGAAGATCGAACGCGAGGCGCTGAAAAAGGAAAGCGACGCGGCCTCGAAAGACCGGCTCGAAAAGCTGGTCAGGGAGCTGGAGGACCTCGAAGAGGAATCCGAGGCGAAGACCGCCGAATGGCAGGCCGAGAAGGGCAAGCTCGCCGGCGCGCAGAAACTGAAGGAACAACTCGACCAGGCGCGCGCCGAGCTCGACCAGGCGCAGCGACGCGGCGACTGGGCCAAGGCCGGCGAATTGACCTATGGCGTCATCCCTGAGCTGGAACGCAAGATCGCCGAGGCCGAGGGCTCGGGCAAAGGCATGATCGAAGAGGCGGTGCTGCCCGAACATATCGCCGCGATCGTCTCGCGCTGGACCGGCATCCCGGTCGACAAGATGCTCGAAGGCGAGCGCGAAAAGCTGCTCCAAATGGAGGAAAACCTGCGCCGCCGTGTGATCGGCCAGGAGGAGGCGGTGGTCGCCGTGTCGAATGCGATCCGCCGCGCCCGCGCCGGGTTGCAGGACCCGAACCGGCCGATCGGCTCGTTCCTCTTCCTCGGCCCCACCGGCGTCGGCAAGACCGAGCTGACCAAGGCGCTCGCCGAGTTCCTGTTCGATGACGAGAGCGCGTTGGTGCGCATCGACATGTCCGAATACATGGAGAAGCACACCGTCTCGCGGCTCATCGGCGCCCCGCCGGGCTATGTCGGCTATGACGAAGGCGGCTCGCTGACCGAGGCGGTGCGGCGCCGGCCGTACCAGGTGATCCTCTTCGACGAGGTCGAGAAGGCGCACCCCGACGTGTTCAACGTGCTGCTCCAGGTGCTCGACGACGGCCGCCTGACAGACGGGCAGGGCCGCACGGTCGATTTCCGCAACACGCTGATCGTGCTGACCTCGAACCTCGGCAGCGAGGCAATCGCCAATTTGCCGGACGACGCCGATATCGAGAAGGCGCGGCCGGCGGTCATGGAAGCGGTGCGGCACGCCTTCCGGCCGGAATTCCTCAACCGGCTCGATGAGATCCTGCTGTTCCGCCGCCTGTCGCGCGACGATATGACGGGGATCGTCGAAATCCAGCTCGGCCGGCTCAAGAAGCTGCTCGAAGACCGCAAGATCGCGCTCGACCTCGATGCCAAGGCCACGGCGTGGCTCGCGGATGCCGGCTACGACCCGGTCTATGGCGCGCGGCCGCTAAAACGGGTCATCCAACGCGAATTGCAGAACCCGCTGGCGCAGCGCATCCTCGAAGGCCGCATCGCCGACGGGACGACCGTCAAGATCACTGCCAGCCCGCTCGGGCTGGTGATCGGCGACAGCCAGCAAGCCCAGGCCGCAGCCGCCGAATAAGGCGGCGGGCATGAAAAAAGGGGGACGCAGGCGAACCCGCGCCCCCCTGCCCGGGGGAGGTGTCCCTGGAGGTCTTAGAGCTTCGTCGCGACGGTGTTGAACGTCGTCGACAGGTTTTTGCCGATATTGGTGATCGCGCTGATGGCCGCCAGCGCGATGAGCGCGGCGATCAATCCATATTCGATGGCGGTAGCGCCGGTTTCGTCTATGAGAAGGTTCTTGAAGAGGCGGAGCATGGGTGGTCCCGGGCAATACTGTACAGCGCCATGATTACTCGCCTCGACCTTAAATTGTGGTAAACGCGAACGCGGCTCGGCAAAAATGTTCTTTGATACCGTAGGGAAACACGCATGGCCGATGGGGGAGTTGCGACGGCGGCGCGCGCCGGGGTCGGCCAATCGCCGCGCCGCCGCGAGGACGAGCGGTTTCTCACCGGGCGCGGCTGCTACGGCGACGATCTGAACCTGCCGGGCCAGGCAATCGCCTTCATCCTGCGCTCGCCGCATGCCCATGCCGAGATCGCGGCGATCGACACGACGCACGCCGCCGCCGCTCCGGGCGTCGTCGCGGTGTTGACCGCGGCCGATTATCTCGCCGACGGCCATCGCCCGATGCTGCATGCCCCGGCGTCGCAAAGCCCGCCCGACATCACGCTCATCAACACCGACGGCTCGATGATCGCCGTGCCCCACCAGATGCCGCTCGCTCATGACCGGGTGCGGTTTGTCGGCGAGGCGGTGGCGCTGGTCGTCGCCGCGACGCTCGCGGCGGCGAAGGACGCGGCCGAACTCATCGCGATCGACTACCGCCCGCTGCCGGCCGTCTCCGCCGGTGCGGCGGCGGCAGCGCCGGAAGCATCGCGTCTCTGGGAGCAGTCTAACGTCGTCGTCGATGCGCTGGTCGGCGACGGCGCGGCGACCGACGCGGCCTTTGCCGGCGCCGCTCATATCGCGCGGCTCGACACGCATGTGCAGCGGGTGACGGGCGTGCCGATGGAGGCGCGCACCGCGCTCGCCGAATACGATCCGGAGACCGAGCGCTACACGCTTTATGCCGGCGGCGGCGGGGTCGGCCGGCCGCGCAAGGACATCGCGCATATGCTCGGCGTCGAGGAAAGCCGGCTGCGCGTCGTTGCCTACGATGTCGGCGGCAATTACGGCACGCGCAACAACACCTACCCGGAATTCGCGCTCGCTTGCTGGGCGGCGCGACGGCTCGGCCGGCCGGTCAAGTGGCTGTGCGAGCGCGGCGAGGCGCTGTTGACCGATTTCCAGGGCCGCGATCTCACCGTCTCGGCTGAACTGGCGCTCGACGCGGCGGGTCATTTCCTTGCCTTCCGCACCTCAAATCTCAGCAATCTCGGCGCTTACGCCGCCTCGTTCGTGCCCCTCACCAAGGGTACCGAGCTCAGCACCAGCCTGTACCGCACGCCGGTGGCGCATGCGCGGGCACGCGCTGTGTTTAGCAACACGGTCTCGACCGCGCCTTATCGCAGCGCCGGGCGGCCCGAAGTCATGTTCGTCATGGAGCGCCTCGTCGATATCGCGGCGCGCGAATTCGGTTTCGACCGGGTCGAGTTGCGCCGCCGCAACCTGATCCCCGAGGCGGCGCTGCCCTACCCGAACCCGTTCGGCATGACCTATGATAGCGGCGCCTACGAGCAGATCCTCGACCGCACGCTGGCCCTGGCGGATTGGGACGGTTTCCCGGCGCGGCGCGCGGCCTCCCGCGCCGCCGGCAGGTATCGCGGCATCGGGCTCGGCACCTATGTCGAGTTGCAGAGCGGTTCGCCCTTCGAGGAAGCTGTCGTGCATGTCCGGCCGGAGGGGCTGCTCGAGGTCGAGATCGGCACCTTGTCGAGCGGGCAGGGGCACGAGACCAGCTACGCCCAGCTCCTCGCCGACTGGCTCGGGGTCGAGAACCACCGCGTCCGGCTTATCACCGGCGACACCGACCGCAACAAATTCGCCGCCGGCTCGCATTCCGGCCGCTCGATCCGGCTGGCCTCGATCACCATCCACGCCGCCTCGCAGCGCATCGTCGAGAAGGGGCTGCGGATCGCCGCCCATCTGCTGGAAACGGCGGAAGCGGATATCGCCTTCGCCGAAGGACGGTTCACCGTGCAGGGCACCGACCGTTCGGTCGAACTGTTCGCGGTGGCCGCGGCGGCGGAGCGCGACGCGCGCCTGCCGGAGGAGTTGCGCGGTCCGCTCAAGGGCATGGGCGATGTGGTCAGCCGGATTTCATCCTTCCCGCATGGCTGGCATATCGCCGAGGTCGAGATCGATCCCGAGACCGGCAGGGTCGAACTCGCCCGCTACACCGCGATCGACGACGTCGGCCGTGCCGTCAACCCGATGATCATCCACGGCCAGACGCATGGCGGCATCGCCCAGGGGATGGGCCAGGCACTGATGGAACATTGCACCGTCGATCCCGACAGCGGCCAGCCGCTCGCCGGCTCGTTCATGGATTACGCGATGCCGCGCGCCGGGGACCTGCCGTTCTTTGCGACCGACCTTAGCGAGGTGCCGTCGACCACGCACCCGCTCGGCTTCCGCGGCGGCGGCGAAGGCGGCATCACCCCGGCGCTCGGAGTCATCACCAACGCGGTCGTCGATGCGCTCGCCGAGTTCGGCGTGACGCACATCGAAATGCCGGCCACGCCAGAGAAGGTTTGGCGGGCGATGCGCTATTCTGCAAGGTCGTAAGCCCGTTCGCCGTGGATCACCAGGTCGAGGCCCTCGCGCTGCTCGTCGACGCTGAGTTTGAGGCCGACCGTCGCTCGCAGCAGCGCGATGATGACGACCGTGCCGATCACCGACCAGACGACCGCGGCGCCGACGCCCAGCGCCTGCGCGCCGAGCTGCTGCGGCCCGTTGAGAGCGTGGCCGAACCCGCTGCCGCCGAATGCGGGGAGCGCGAATAGGGCGACCAGCAGCGAGCCGAGCATCCCGCCGACACCGTGCACCGCGAACACATCGAGCGAATCGTCGATCTTGAGCCGGCTCTTGATAAACCCGGTGGCGAAAAAGCACAGCGTGCCGCCGGCCGCGCCCATGACCACCGCGCCGAGCGGGCCGACATAACCCGAGGCCGGGGTGATCGTCGCCAGGCCGGCGACGCACCCGGTGACGATGCCGACCGAGGTCGGCTTGCCGAGGCGCAGCCGCTCGATGCTGATCCAGGCGAGCCCGGCCGCGGCGGCGGCGAGATGTGTGGCCAGGATCGCCGACGCCGCCGAGGCGTCGGCCGCCAGTGCGCTGCCGCCGTTGAAGCCGAACCAGCCGACCCACAGCATCCCCGCGCCGGCCATCGTCATCCCGGGGCTGTGCGGCGGCGCGAGGTGATGCGGGAAGCCGGTGCGCGGTCCGACCATGATTGCCGCGACCAGCGCCGAAATCCCCGCCGTCGTGTGCACGACAATGCCGCCGGCGAAATCGATCGTGCCCGCCGCTGCGAGCCAGCCGCCGCCCCACACCCAATGCGCCACCGGCACATAGACCAGCACCAGCCACGCCGCGGAGAACAGCACGACAAAGCTGAACCGCGCCCGCTCGGTAAAGGCGCCGATGATCAGCGCCGGGGTGATGATCGCGAACGTCATCTGAAACAGCGCGAACGCCGCCTCGGGGATGCCGTTGGGCAGCAGATGCTCGCGCACCTGGGTCAGGAAGGCGCCGCCGAGCGAGCCGATGACCTCGTTAAGGCCCGAATTGGTCGCGCTCGTAAAGACAAGGCTGTAGCCGAACAGCACCCAGAGCAGAGACACCACGCAGCTGATGACGAAACAATGCATCAGCACCGACAGCAGGTTCCGCGCCCGCACCAGGCCGCCGTAAAACAGCGCGAGGCCCGGCAGCGTCATGAACAGAACGAGCGCCGAGGCGACGAGCACCCAGGCTGTCGCGCCGCTATCGATCCCCGCCGGCGTGGCCGCCTGGGCGCTGCCGAGGGACAAGGTGAGCACGCCGATCGTTGCAAGAAAAAGGCGCAGCGCTCTACGCGCCGCGCCGATGGCCCCCGACATCGCTATCTCCGCCTGCCTAAAATTTCAGCAGCCGTATAGTGGATGGGACGCGCGCGCACAACGTCCGCGTCGCCGCGGCTTAGCTTTCCGCCGCCGTACCGGCAACGCCCAGAGGTATGGTGGTCGATGCGCGTGAAGAGTGGGTGAGGACCTAACCGATCAGCAGCGGCCGCCCGGCTGGCTGGGGCTGATGCAGGTGTTGGTGACCACGGGCGGCGCGCCGGTGAGGATGGGCAGCGGCAGCAGATTGTGGTTGGTCCCGCCGTTATTCGCATAGGCAGTCTGCATAGCCGGCGGCGCCGAGCCCATCGCCGCGACGACCGTCTGCACCGCCGCGGAATTGCTGGCGCGATAGAAGTAAGCGGCAGCCTGCCCCAACGCGGCGCCGATCGCGAATTGCTCAGTCGTAGACGTGCTCTGTCCGGCGCTGACAAAAGCAGCTGCCAGGCTCGGGTCCTGTTCGACCGTTATCGCCACCAGGTCGATCAGCGCGGGACCGCCTTGGGGATGAAGGGCAAGGATGGAACGGACAAATTCCGCCGCGCCGTTGGGCGACTGCAGCGCCTGCCGCAATAGGAACAGCAGCTGATTGGGTCGCGGGTTCGGACCGGTGATGGGATTGCCCGGAGTCTGGCCCGGCAGAACCTGCGTCGATTGGCCGGCATGCAGTTCGACGGTATGGCCTCCGCCGGTCACCAATGCGATGCCTTGCTCGACATAGACCGTCGACGCGCCGCCTGGGGCGACATCGATGTCGAGGATCGTGCCGCGAATGCCGATCGAAGCAGCCGGGGTGTGAAGCTCATAGTCCGGTTTCGGCAGAGAGCCCGTCACAAATCGCGCTGCGCCTCTGGCGATCGACAGTGCGACCTGGGATTTCGACGGGTCTGGATCGAAGACGAATTTGTCCAGGGTCACCTGCGACGAAGGGCCGACCTCGAGTTGCGTGTTGTCTTGAAAGACGAGCCGCGTCGCACTCGCGGTGGCTGTCTCGACCAACTCGTTCGCCTGCACATCGATGCCGACACGAAGCGATATCCCGGCAGGCGCCGTCTCGACCTTGCCGGTGACCTTGTTAACGACCACCACCGCCGAGCCGATCGTCGCGGCGACCGCGGCGGACGCTATTCCGAACGCGAGCAACGCGCTCAACGCGAGCCGCCGCGGAGCAAAGATGCGTCTCATGGACTGACCTCATCAGCCGTGATTCCCAGCTTCTGCTGCAAATCCACGACGACCTGGGTGCGGCTGCGGCTGTTCCAGCGGCGGCGCTGGCCGATCGGCGCGTTCTCGATCTCGGGATAGACCTTGAGTGCGACGAAGACCGGGCCGGGCTTGTCCATGATCTGCGGCAGCGCGCGGTCGAAATCGTCGAGCTTGTCAAACGCCTGCGCGCGCGGATAGCCGGCGGCGAGCGCCAGTCTGTCGTACTTGACGTTCTTCGCGTTCGGCACCGGTTGACCGCCGGTCGTCGCGTAGACCTCGTTGTCGAGCAGAAAGTGATAGAAATTGGCCGGCGCCTGCTCGGCGATCGTGGTCAGCATGCCGAGGCTCATCAAGATGTCGCCCTCGGAATCGAACAGCACGACCTTGCGGTTTGGTTGAGCGAGCGCCAAACCGAGCGCGAACCCGGCATGCCCGCCCATCGCCGGGTCGCCGAGCGGCAGGTCGAGATGCGGGTCCTGGGTCAACTCGACCCAGAACTTGCCGCCGCGCCCCGGCACCACGATCGCGTCGCCGCGATAGGGCCTGAAGGCGGCGAGGGCGTCGGCGATGCGCATCTTCCGCGGCTCCGATTATCGATTGAACCCGTGGAACTCGTCGCCGACAAGGACGACGACCGGCTTCTCGGTCTTCGCTGCCTCCTCGAACGCGACCGAGATGCGCGGTGCATCGGCGTCGTTTTCCACCAGATAGTACTGAAGGCCGTAGGCGTTGATGAACGGTTCGGTATAGGTCGCGGCGGTGTCGGTGGTGACGCCGTGCCGCGTCCAACCGCGATAGCCGACCATCATCACCACCCCGACATTCATGCTGAGCAGCCAGCCGCGCAGCGAATCGCCCGACTCCTGAAGGCCGGTGTTCTGGATGAGGATCATCGGCCGGGCGCCGCCGGCCGCGAGCCCCGAGGCGATCGAGCAAGCATGTCCTTCACGGCTGACGCCGACCAGGGTCAGCGACGGCTCCGCTTTCATCAACAGGTAGAGCCAGTTGGTCTCGCTGTCGGGCAGCCAGACGATATGGCTGACCCGATTCTTCTTCATCTCGGCGAGTACGGTTTCCGGGCTCAGCGATGCTTCACTCATGGCCTGTCCCTAAATCTTGGGTAGAACCATAGGCAGCCGGGACACATTGCCGCAAGATTATCGCATGCTCAGTGACAGCCAGCGCGATTTTATCGAGAGAAGCCGGATCGGCCGTTTGGCGACCGCCGACTCATCGGGGGCGCCGTATCTCGTGCCGGTGTGCTTCGCGCTCGCCGAGGCCTCGCTCTACATCACGATCGACGAAAAGCCGAAACGGCGCGATCGGCCGATGAAACGCGTGCGCAACATTCTCGAAAACCCGCGCGCCGCGTTTGTCGTCGACCGCTGGGACGAGGACTGGGCTCGGCTCGGCTGGGTCCTGCTGCGCGGCCCGGCGGAAATCCTCGACAGCGGCGCCGAACACGACGCCGCCCAGGAATCGCTGCGCCGGCGCTACCCGCAATACCGCGCGATGAACCTCGCCGACTTGCCGGTCATCGCGCTGCGCATCACCGATGTCGCGAGTTGGGGCGATCTGTCGGCGGACTGACTGGCGTACCGGGAAGGAGCGGGGCGACGAATTACGGTTTCGTACTCCACGGCAGCCCGCACTCGCTGCCGACGTATCGGGTGGCCTTGATGCTGCGCCTCTGCGGGGTCGGCTTTCGCTTTCGCTATGTCAGCTTCCAGCGACGCATGCACCTGACCCCCGAGTTCCGCACGCTATCGCGATGGGCGCAGGTGCCGGTGCTGGAGCACGCCGGCCGCGTGCTGCTGCAATCGGCGGCTATCCTCGAATACCTGTCGGAAAGCCTCGACCGTTTCCGGGGTGACGCCGCGGCTCGGCAGGACATTCGCGAATGGCTGTTCTGGGATGCCGATCGCCTGTATCCGCCGCTTTACGGATGGTACAGCGTCAGTCTCGGCCGGCGCGGACTGCTGCCGTTGCCCTTTGATGACGCTGTTGTAGCGCGCTGGCAGACTCTGGGCGAGACGGCGCTGGCGGTGCTCCACGCGCATCTCGCGACGCGGCAGTTTCTCGTTGGCGCCGAGCCGACGATCGCCGACATCGCCAGCTATGGCGATATTGCTTTCGCGCAGCTGAGCGGGCGTGACCTCGTGGAATGGCCAAATGTCACCGCGTGGGCAGGGCGCATCGAGGCGCTTCATGGTTTCGCCGCGCCGTTCGACCTGCTGGCTATGCAGGACGCCGAGATCACGCCTTAGCCTGAAGATCGCACGATGACCTCAACGGTCATCTCGGATGCTGCCTGCCAGGCGATTTATCGCCGGACTGAACGCCGGGACATCAAAGCTCGTATTTGGCGCAGGCGTGGGGGTCGGTCGGGTGGTCGTTGTGGCACTGACCGCGTAGCATCGCCATAAACGAGCCGGGCGCGCCCTGCCAGCTGTGCAACGCGTTGCGATCCTGCTGGGTCAACGGATAGTCGTGGCTTATCCTGAACCACTCCCAGGAATCGCGCAGGAAGGGCGAGACGAACGCCGCGATGATTACACAAGCCAAGACGATCGAAAGAACGCGTCCCATTCTGCGACTGGCTTCCTAATCCCGGCCGTTTACCACCAGCATTGATATAATTCCGTCTTAATTGGCATCAATGCGCAGAAAAGCCAATTAATCGGCTGGCTACAACCGCTCGCGGTTGCGCTTGGCATCAAGAGCTTCTGGCCTCGATCGAGGATAGGAACGGTCTTGATCTCCCTCGCGCGTATCGGCGATCCAGCACTTCAAGCGCCGCTGCCCGCTAGCGGCGCTCTGGCAATCGCGGCTAAGGTTGCGTCGCGGTTTCTGAGGGAGGACGAGATGCATTTCGGCGTCTTGATGTTCATGACCGACTACGCGATGCCTGCCGCGGATTTGGCGCGGGCGATGGAGGAGCGCGGTTTCGAATTGCTGTGGGCACCCGAGCACTCGCACATCCCGCTGTCGCGCAAGACGCCGTTCCCCGGCGGCGGCGACCTGCCGAAGCAGTATTTTGATGCGATGGACCCGTTCATCTCGCTGACCGCCGCGGCGGCCGCGACCAAGACCTTGAAGGTCGCGACCGGCGTCTGCCTGGTGATCCAGCGCGATACGATCCAGCTCGCCAAGACCGTCGCCTCGCTCGACCAGACCTCGGGCGGCCGGTTCCTTTTCGGCATCGGCGGCGGCTGGAACCAGGACGAGATGGAGGATCACGGCACCGTCTATGGCACGCGCTTCAAGCGCATGCGCGAGCAGGTCGAGGCGATGCGCGAGATCTGGACCAAGTCCAAGCCGGAATATCACGGCGACATCGTCGATTTCCCGCCGATGATGACCTGGCCGAAGCCGGCGCAGACCCCGCTGCCGGTGATTGTCGGCGGCGCCTTCCCGCACGCGGCACGGCGCGCGGTGCGCTACGGCAACGGCTGGGCGCCGATTTCCGGCCGGCCGCCTTATGGCGACATCGACAGCTACCTCCCGCAGTACAAGCAGATGCTGGCCGAGGCCGGCCGCACCATCGAGGACGTGCCGATCACGCTGATGGGCGCCGGCGACGATGCCGATCTGCTAAGGCGCTACCGCGACATGGGTGTGGTGCGCTGGGTGGCGATGGTGCCGGCCGAAGGCGCCGACAAGATGCTGCCGCGTCTCGACAAATGGGCGGGCATCATGCGGCAGGTCAACGGCTGAGCAAAAAGGGGAGGGGCGCATGCCCGACGTGAAGATTCTGGCGAGCGGCCTCGGTTTTCCCGAAGGCCCGGTATGGATGGCCGACGGCTCGGTGATCCTCGGCGAGATTTCCGGCAAGAAGGTGACCCGGGTCGCGCCCGACGGCAGCAAGACCGAGATCGGCAAGGCCGGCGGCGGGCCGAACGGGGTCGCCACCGGCCCCGACGGCGCGCTCTATGTCTGCAACAATGGCGGCGCGGTCTACGAGACGACGCCGAGCTTCCTGTCGACCGGCCCGGCGCCCGACTACAAAGGCGGGTCGATCCAGCGCATCGACCCCAAGACCGGCGAGACCAAGACGCTCTACAGCGAATGCAACGGCCACAAGCTTTCGGCGCCGAACGACATCGTCTTCGACAAGCAAGGCGGGTTCTATTTCACCGATCTCGGCAAGCGCCTCCAATACCAGCGCGACAATGGCGGGCTCTATTACGCCCAGCCCGACGGGGCGAGCATCACCGAGCTCGTCTACCCGATCATCACGCCGAACGGCGTCGGCCTGTCGCCGGACGAGAAGATCGTCTATGTCGCCGATACCGAAACCTCGCGCCTTTACGCCTGGGATATCGTCGCACCCGGCAAGGTCAAGCACGAGCCGTTCCCAGCGCCTTATGGGGGGCGCTGCGTCGCCGGCCTGCCCGGTTTTCAGCGCTTCGACAGCCTGGCGATCACCGCCGCCGGCAATATCTGCGTCGCGACCTTGATGGCCGGGTGCATCACGGTGATCTCGCCGGACGGCAACGTGCTCGACCAGATCAAGATGCCCGACGTCTATCCCACCAATATCTGCTTCGGCGGCGCGGACATGCGGACGGCCTACATCACCCTGTCGGCGACCGGCCAGCTCGGCGTGATGCAATGGTCCGAGCCGGGCCTCAAACTCAACTTCATGTGCTGAGGGGCGGCAGCTTCATGCAAATCGAGATCATCTGCACCGGCGACGAGGTCCTCACCGGCAAGATCGTCAATACCAACTTCTCCTACATGACCCAGAAGCTGGAGGATGCGGGCCTTTCGGTGCGTTGGGGCACGACCGTCGGTGACGACCGGGAGACGCTGCTCGACGCGTTCCTTCATGCCGGGCAGCGCGCCGACGCGGTGATCGTCAATGGCGGGCTCGGGCCGACGGTCGACGACCTTTCCCAGGAGATCGCCGCCAAGGCGGCCGGTGACGAACTGGTCCTCAACGAGGAATGGCTGGCGACGATGGAGGCGTTCTTCGCCAAGCGAAGCCGCGTCATGTCGCCCAACAACCGCAAGCAAGCGATGCTGCCGAGCACGGCGGAAATTCTCGACAACCCGATCGGCACCGCCTGCGGCTTCGCGCTCGATATCGGCAGGGCGCGGTTCTTCTTCACGCCGGGGGTGCCGCGCGAGCTGCGGCGCATGCTGGAGGAGCAGATCATCCCGCGTCTGCTCGCCAAGGGCGGGACCCCGGGCGCGATCCATCTGAAGCGCTTTCATTCTTACGGCCTCGGCGAATCGCATGTCGACCAGATGCTCGCGGGTGTCGAGGAGATGGTGCCGGACGGCAGCGTAAAATTGGGGTTCCGCGCGCACTATCCGCAGATCGAGACAAAGCTCACCGTGCGCGGCGCCGACCACAGCGAGATCGACGCGAAGCTCGCGCCGGTCATCGCCGAGGTCAGAAAGCGACTCGGCAACTTCATCCTCGCCGAGGACGACGACACCCTCGAAGGCGTGATCCTGAAAGCGCTGGCGCGCGAGGAAGGCTCGCTCGCGCTGGTCGAGACCTATACCGGCGGTCAGATGGCGGCGCGTATCATGCCGCTGCCCGGCGCCGAGAACGTGCTGCGCCGCGGGACCGTCTCGCGCGATTTGGCTGAGATTTACGACGCGGTCGGCCTCACCGGCGCCGAACCGCTGGAGGTATCCAAGGAAACCGCCGAAGCCGTCGCCCGCGCGGCGCGGCAGGAAAGCGGCGCGAGCCACGCGCTTGCCGTGCTGATCGAGCTCGACGATGGCCCCGACCGCATCGATTTCGGCGGCTCGATCTGCATCGGCATCGCCACCGCCGACCGCTGCGAATCGCGCCGTTCGCGTATCCTCGGCGGTCGCGAATGGGTGCGGCTCGGTGCGGTCGAGCTCGGCCTCGACTGTCTGCGGCGCTTTCTTTATGGCCTGCCGGTCACCGAGCGCATCGATTTCGAAAGAACCTGATCCTTGAGCGATACAAGAAGAAACGGGGGCGGGGTCATCCTCGTCCACTCGTCCGATGTGCATGTCGATGACGGGCGCATCGCCGCGCAGCACGGCGGCGACGGGACCGGCGGCCTCAAGGCCGTTCTCGCCTATGCGCGCGAGATCGAGGCCGATGTCGTGTTGCTCGCCGGCGACACGTTCGACAATCACATGGTCAGCGCCGCGACCGTCGAGCGGGCGGGCCGGGTGCTGGCCGACGCGAGGGTGCCGGTGGTGCTGCTGCCCGGCAACCACGATCCGGTAACGGCCGATTCGGTCTATGCGCGCGGCGGCTACGCCGAGATTGCGGGCTTGCACATCCTCGGCCTCGACGGTGACGGCTCGACCCGATTCGCCGAGCACCAGCTCGAAATCTGGGGCAACGCGCATCGCGACTACCGCGACATGGCGCCCCTCAAGGACCCGCGGCCGCGCACCACGCGCTGGCAAGTCTGCGTCGGGCACGGACATTACGAGCCGCCCGAGACCTGGCATAACCCGCTGCGGCCGTCCTGGTTGATCAGCGACGCGATGATCGACGCGACCGGCGCTGATTACGTCGCGCTCGGCCATTGGGACCGGCCGGCGCAGGTCGGCAGCGGCGCGATTCCGGCCTACT
Organism: uncultured Alphaproteobacteria bacterium; assembly: GCA_963712835.1. GTDB lineage: Bacteria > Pseudomonadota > Alphaproteobacteria > ATCC43930 > CGMCC-115725 > DATARH01. The sequence continues at coordinate 236,775 of CAVQJJ010000019.1, forward strand.
ATTCGGGCTCGCCCGACTGGGCGAAGACAGTGAATCTCGTGCGGCTTACCGAAGCAGGCGCGGTGATCGTGACGCGCGAGTCGCTATCGGGGGCTTTCCTCGCGTAAGTTTCGAGTAAGTCGGCACGGTATTTTTCAAAAATTCGAGCAAGTCGTTTACCGTCCGTTTACATACTTCAACCGAAAGCTGCGTTTGAGCATCATACTGTGGCGTTATTGCCACAGGTGTCAAACCAAAGCAAACCTAAGGCCTTTGGGGAATTGCCCTATCGGTTGACCTGCTCCGGGACTGCGCAGATACTCCGGCTATCTTTTTTTGCTAGGACCTGGAGGGGGTACATGCGCTTTACGACAACCGGAGCCGCGGCGGCACTGCTGCTGGCCTCAATGGCTCCCGCGATGGCGCAAGCGCCCATGATGATGGGGGCGACCGACTGGAGCGGCTTCTATCTCGGCGCGAACGTGGGTGGCGCGACGGGAAATTCCAATTTCTCGTTCAAGCCCGCGATCCCGGCGGGCCCCGCTGGCGCGCTGACCTCCTCGGGCCCCAATTTCAACTACAGAGGGCCGTTCGGCGGTGGCACTGCCGGCTATAATTTCCAGCTCGGCCCAAGCTGGGTATGGGGCATTGAAGGCGATATCGACGGCTCCGGCATCCGCGGCGGCAATGTCTGCGCCGCCGGGACGACCGTCCACTGCTCGATCGCCAACACCTGGCTCGGCACGGTTCGCGGTCGGATCGGCTGGCTGACGATGCCGAACGCGATGCTGTACGTCACCGGTGGTGCGGCCTTTGGCGATATCAACATCAGCGCTCCCGGGCCGACCAGCACCGGCACGACCAATGTCGGGTGGACCGCGGGCGCCGGCCTCGAATACATGTTCGCGCCGCAGTGGAGCGTGAAGGTCGAGTACCGTCACACCGATCTGGGCAGCGCCAGCTTTGGCATCCCGGCAGCAGCGACCGGCAGTGTCGCGACCTCGGCCAAGGTCAATTTTGTGACCGATGGCGCGTTGCTCGGGCTGAACTTCCACTTCAACAACCCGCCGCCGCCGCCGCCGGCTCCGGCCGCGATGCCGGCGCCGCCGCCCGCAGCCGCGAAGGTGTTCATCGTCTTCTTCGACTGGGATAAGGACGTGATCACCCCGGAAGGGCAGCAGATAATCCAGCAGGCGGCCGATGCCTATAGGTCGGGCGCTCCGGTGCAGCTGCAGGTTACCGGCTACACCGACCGGTCGGGCTCGCCGGGCTACAACCAGCGGCTTTCGGAACGGCGCGCCAACAACGTCGCGCGGGCTTTGGCGGCGCTGGGTGTGCCGAAGAACGAGATGGTGGTCTCCGGCCGCGGCGAGAACGACAACCGGGTGCCGACCGCCAATGGCGTGCGTGAGCCGCAGAACCGCCGGGTCGAGATCGTCGCACCGTAACGCGACCTTCGCGATCGCTTTAAAGATGGGGCGGCCTTCGGGCCGCCCCGTTCTTTTTTGGGCGCGACGTTTAAGCAATTTTCGCTCTTAGGTTGACGAAGCCCTTTCTTAAAGGGATACTTTAAAGACGTACTTTGCATGTCGTGACAGCCTAGGCGCGGAGGGGGAAAATGCGTGTAGTGCTAAGTGGGGCCGCCGCAATCGCATTGCTGGCCTCGATCGCGCCGGCGGTCGCGCAAGCACCGCCTCCCGAGCCGGTAATGGTATCGGGCATTAACTGGACCGGCCTTTATGTCGGTGTGGAGCTCGGCGGCGATTGGGCGAAGTTCCCCGGCTCGATCACGGTCGGGCCGACGCCCGCGACAACCGGGCCGGGCGGGACCGCGCCGGCTGTTGCCGCCAGCAGTATACCTCTCTCAACGTCGCATGACGGGTCGATCGCCGGTGGCGGTCAGATCGGCTACAATTGGCAACTCCCGAGTAATTGGGTGCTTGGCGGCGAAATCGATTTCAAGGGAGATGCGCAGGGGCCCGCGGTCACCACACTTCTGCAGACCACACCGGGGCGCCAAGCCAATTTTATTGCTGGCGACAGCTTTAAGGCGTCGACCTCATGGAACGGTTCGGCTCGCGCCAGACTGGGGTACGCTTGGGGCCCGGTCCTGCCCTATATCACCGGCGGTGTGGCTTTCGCTGACGTCACCCTTTCGACAAGATTTATCCCGAGCGGAATTTTCCCAGCGAGCTCGGCTTCTCACTCCGATACGCTCGTCGGCTGGACGGCCGGCGCCGGCATAGAGTATGCGCTGAACCCCGCTTGGTCGCTCGGCGCCGAGTACCGCTATGCCGATTATGGCAGTATTTCCGCCAGCTTGGGGGCTTTGGCAACGTCGGCTAGCGTGGCCGGCGGAGGTACGACCTTCGCTACCGGGGCGGTTGCGGGCAAGGTCGGCCTGCAAGAGCACACGTTGATGGCCAAGCTCAACTACCACTTCGGCGCCCCGCCGCCACCGCCGCCGGCTCCGATGGCGATGCCGGCGCCACCGCCGGCGGCCGCGAGGGTGTTCATCGTCTTCTTCGACTGGGACAAGGACGTGATCACCCGAGAGGGTCAGGCGATCATCCAGCAAGCGGCCGATGCTTATAGGTCGGGCGTGCCGGTGCAGCTGCAAGTCACCGGCTACACCGACCGCTCCGGCTCGCCCGGCTACAACCAGCGGCTTTCCGAGCGGCGCGCCAACAACGTCGCGCGGGCGCTGGCGGCGCTGGGCGTCCCGAAGAACGAGATGGTGGTGTCGGGCCGCGGCGAGAACGACAACCGGGTGCCGACCGCCAACGGCGTGCGTGAGCCGCAGAACCGCCGGGTCGAGATCGTCGCGCCATAACGCGACCTTCCCGATCGCTTTTAAAGACGGGGCGGCCTTCGGGCCGCCCCGTTCTTGTTCACACGATCGACACTTGGCCGGAACCGAGCTTTGCGATATGCCGCCGGCCATGTCGAGGCTTGCCCCTGCTCTCCTCGCCGCCGCGCTGGTCGCCGCGCTCGCTCCCGTCGGTTCGCTCGCGGGCGATTGGTCGAAGGCGCGCAAGGTCACCGTCGTGACCGTCGAATACGCCTTTAAGCCCGCCGACCTCACCTTTCATGCCGGCACGGCCTATCGCCTGCACCTCGAGAACAAGGGCAAGGAGACCCACGAATTCACCGCGCCCGATTTCTTCGAGGCGATCGACATGCGCAACCCCGATCTGACGGGCCCGGATCACACCGAGATCATTATCCAGCCGGGCCAGAAGAAAGACTTTTATTTCATCCCGAAACAGGCTGGCTCCTACGACCTTCGCTGCTCCGATCACGATTGGGCGGGGATGGTCGGCCACATCACCGTGACGCCCTGAGTTGCCCCTGTAGCGCCGTCTCCCTATCATCCCGACAATCATCGGGAGGAGGCAACTCTATGGAAAAGCGGCGCAGCATCGATGTCGCCGGCGCGCGGCATCAGAACCCGATCCCAAGCGCCAGCCGGATCGGGCCGTTCGTCATGTCGGGCGCGATCTCGGGCGCCGATCCGGCGACCGGCAAGGTGCCGGAAGACCTCAACGCGCAATGCGCCGCGATGTTCGCGAATGTCCGCCGCGTCATCGAGACCGCCGGCGGCACGCCCGACGACATCATCAAGATGACGGTGTGGATTACCGACCGCGCGCTGCGGCCGACGCTAAACAAATACTGGGTTGAGATGTTCCCGGACGAGCATTCGCGCCCCGCTCGGCACACGGTTGCGAGCGGCGATTTTACCCCGCCGATGCAGATTCAGTGCGACCTGATTGCGGTCATCGGGGATTAGCCATATTTCCACGCCGGCGAAAGCCGGGGCCCATTTCTCCGCTTCTCGAATAGCTTAAGCATGGAGCCCGGCCTTCGCCGGGAGGGGCGCTCAAGGGTAGAGGTAAGCCATGAAGATCACCGACATCCGGACCATCGCACTCAGCTACAAATGCGACCCGCCCTACGCCAGCGCCTCGGGCGTGCAGGCCCGGCGTGGGGCGCTGCTGGTCGAGGTTGAGACCGATGACGGCATCGTCGGCATCGGCGAGGCGGGGCCGGGCGGCGGCTCGACCGCGACCTGTATCGAAAAAGACCTGAAGCCGCTGCTGCTCGGCGAAGACCCGCTGATGATCGAGGGGCTGTGGCAGAAGATGTTCATCCGCACCCGGCAATACGGCCGGCGCGGGATCGCGATGAATGCGATCAGCGGCGTCGACATCGCGCTGTGGGACATCGCCGGCAAAGTCGCCAAGCTACCGGTCTACAAGCTCCTCGGCGCCTGCCGCGACCGGGTCGAGGCCTATGCCAGCGGCGGGTTCTATCAGGAAGGGAAGGGCGTCGACGGCGTCGCCGCCGAGGCTGAGGGTTATCGCGCCCGCGGCTTCAAAGGCATGAAAATGAAGGTCGGCCGCAACCCGTCGACCGGCACCCATCTGCGCCAGCTGTCGGGCAATGTCGATTTCTGCGAGACCGATCCGTCGGAAGACCTCGCGCGCATCGCCGCGGCGCGCGAGGCGCTGGGGCCGAACGCCAAGCTGATGATCGACATCAACTGCGCGTGGAGCCCGGCCTTCGCGATCGAGATGGGTCGCGAGATGGCTCCCTATAAGCTCTTCTGGATCGAGGAGCCGGTCGCGACCGACGATATCGACGGCAGCGCCCGCGTCGCCGCCGCGCTCGACACCGCGATCGCCGGCTACGAGACCGAGCTCGGCCTCTACGGCTTCCGCGAGCTCATCACCCGCGGCGCGGTCGATATCGTGCAGCCCGACATCGCCTGGACCGGCGGATTCTCGGAAGGCAAGCGCATCGCCGCCTTTGCTCAGGCGCATCACCGCATGGTCGCGCCGCATTCCTTCGGCAGCGCGGTGCTGCTCGTCGCCTCGCTGCATTACGCCGCCTCGATCCCCAACGGGATGCTGCTCGAATGGGACCAGAACCCCAACGCGCTGCGCAGCGAATTGCTGAAGGAAGCGTTGCGCCTGCAAGGCGACGGCACGGTGGGCGTGCCCGACGGCCCCGGCCTCGGCGTCGAGCTCGACCGCGGCGCGATCGACAAATACCGGGTGGGGTAATCTTGGCGGCGACGCTTTTCACCATAGGCTACGAGAAGGCGCGGCTGCCGGATGTCATTGCCGTGCTGAAAGATGCTCGGGTCGCGACGCTGATCGACGTGCGCGACCGCCCGCAATCGCGCAGGCCGGGTTTCTCGAAAAACCAGCTCGCGGCGGGCCTCGAGGAAGCCGGCATCGGTTATGTCGGTCTCAAGGCGCTCGGTACGCCGCCCGAGGGCCGTGAGGCCAACCACAAGCGGCAATGGGAGCGCTTCTGGCGCATCGTCGACGACAAGCTCGCCACCGCCGAGGCCGAGCACGCGCTGGAAGAGGCCGCCGCGATTGCCTCAAAAACGCCAACTTGCCTCTTATGTTACGAAGCCGACCACCGGATCTGCCACCGCAGCCGCGTCGCCGACATCCTCTCGGCGCGGCATGGCTTCGAGGTACGGCATCTCGGCATCGATGGGGTAGGAGCATGATGGGACGGACAGCAGCGTGGGCGGTGATTGCCGGGCTTCTTTGTGCCGCCGCCGCTCCCGGCGATGCGCAGCCGGCGCTGTCGCTGGCCGCCAATCCGGCGTCGGGGCCGGCGCCGCTCAGCGTCACGTTCACGGTCTCACCCGCGCCTTCCCCTGATAGCGCCATCGACTTTGGCGATGGTTCGGCGGCAAGCCAGCTGCGTCCGGCGCAAGCTTGTGCGGGATGCGCGGCGGTCACCCATGTCTATCAGACCAACGGACGCTATGTGGCCCGTCTGAGCTCGGGCTCGGATGTCGTCGGCAGCGCGACGATCGCGGTTGGGCAGTGACGAACCGATCGTCCGGGTCAGCAATCGATCCGGGCGTTGCGACGCCGCTTGAGCGTCGAGCGCCGTGCTTTCGCGGCGAGTCGCTCCTCGCGCTGCGCGGCGCTGGGCCGGGTCTTGCGTCGCGGCTTCGGCGGTTCGGCGGCGCGGCGGATCAGCGCGACGAGGCGCTCGCGCGCATCCTCGCGGTTGCGTTCCTGCGAGCGAAACCGCCGCGCGGTGATGACGATGACGCCGTCTTCGGTCAGCCGGCTTCCCGCCAGCCGGGCGAGCCGCGCCTTGACCGGCTCGGGCAGCGAGGGCGAGCCGCGCAGGTCGAAGCGCAGTTGTGCCGCGCTCGCCACCTTGTTGACGTTCTGCCCGCCGGGCCCGGACGAACGGATGAACGTCTCGGAAACGTCACGTTCGTCGAGCGCCAAATCGGCGTTGATCGCGATCATGATGAGGCGCTCATATTCACGGTATATAACGCTCTGCGCATAAGCACTCAGCCATCACAATACTACTTCACGCGCCCGGTTCTGGTAGTGTAAGCCAAGGGTAAGCCCTCCGCCCCGCCGGGCGGCGGCCGCGAGGGCGCGAGCGCATTTCGAGGAGCGAACATGCCCAGGGTCAATTACGAAGCGCCGACCAGTGTCGATGACGCGGTCAAAATCCTGGCGGGCGCGAGCGGCCTCGCGAAGGTGATGTCGGGAGGGACCGACCTCCTGGTGCAGCTGCGCAGCGGCCGGATCAAGCCCGATCTGATCGTCGACACCAAGCGCATTCCCGGCATCATCGGTATCCGCGAGGAAGGCGATTTCTTCGTCGTCGGCGCGGCGACGCCGGGGGTGATGCTATCGGGCAACGCAAAGCTCGAACATGCCTGGCCGGGCATCGTCGAGGGCGCCGATCTGATCGGCTCGACACAAATCCAGGGCCGGGCCTCGCTCGCCGGCAATCTGTGCAACGCCTCGCCGGCGGCCGACAGCGTGCCCGCGGTGATCGCCGCGCGCGCCACCGTCGTCATCGCCGGCCCGAGCGGCAAACGCGAAGTGCCGGCCGAGAGCGTCGCCACCGGCCCGGGCCGCACCTCGCTGCAAAAGGGCGAGTTCATTGTCGAATTCAAGATTCCCAAGCCGAAGTCGCATCAATGCGATGCCTATCTGCGCTTCATCCCCCGCACCGAGATGGATATTGCAGTCGTCGGCTGCGGCACCAATGTGACTCTGGACGCCAATGGCGTTTGCACCGATGCGCGGGTGGTGCTGGGCGCGGTCGCGCCGACGATTGTCATCGTCGAGGCCGCGGCGAAGGCGCTCATCGGCCACAAGCTCGACGACGCGACGCTCGCCGCGGTCGACGCGGCGGCACAAGCGGCCTGCAAGCCGATCAGCGACAAGCGCGGCACGATAGAGTACCGCACCAAGGTCGCCGGCGTGCTCGCTCGCCGCACCGCCGCCATTGCATTCGAGCGCGCCGCGGCGCGCTGAGTTAGGAGACAGATCGATGAGTAAGCACCACGTCACCACCACGATCAACGGCGAGCCGACGGAGTATCTCTGCGAAGGTCAGCAGACGATGCTCGACGTGCTGCGCGACGAACTCGGCCTTACCGGCACCAAAGAAGGCTGCAGCTCGGGCGATTGCGGCGCCTGCACGATTATCTGCGACGGCGACATCGTCTGCTCGTGCCTGATGCTCGCGGTCGAGGCGGAAGACCGCACGATCACGACCATCGAAGGCGTCGCCGCTGGCGACAAGCTGCACCCCGTGCAGCAGAAATTCCTCGAACACGCCGCGCTGCAATGCGGCTTCTGTACGCCGGGCTTTATCGTCGCGGCGAAGGCGCTGCTCGACCAGAACCTCAACCCGACCGAGGAAGAGGCGCGCTATTGGCTTGCCGGCAATCTCTGCCGCTGCACCGGCTACGACAAGATCCTGCGCGCCGTCATGGATGCGGCCGAGGTCATGCGCGCCGAGGCCGCCGCTAGATAAACCCCTTGCCGGGTCCGACAACGCACAAGTATTCCGCGATGGAGTGACACTATGTCTTATCTCGACAAGGCAACTCTCAAGGTCGTCGGCACCCGTCCAATCCGTCCTGACGGGATCGACAAGGTCATCGGCCGCGCCAGCTTCGGCGCTGATTACACGATGCCGGGCATGCTGTGGGGCAAGGTCAAGCGCAGCCCGCACGCGCACGCGCGCATTATCAAGATCGATACCTCAAAGGCCGAGAAGGTGCCCGGCGTGCGGGCGATCGTCACCGCCGCCGATTTCCCGAGCATCGCCAACGAGGAAGCCTTTGTCGGCGAAGGGCCGATGAATTTCCGCGACCTGTCGCGCAACTGCATGGCGCGCGACAAGGTGCTCTATGACGGCCACGCCGTCGCCGCAGTCGCGGCGACCAGCAACGCCGCCGCGGAAGAGGCCGTCGACCTGATCGAGGTCGAGTACGAGGTGCTGCCGCATGTGATCGATGTCGAGGCGGCGATGGCTGCCGACGCGCCGATCCTGCACGACGACATGTTCACCCAAGGTGTCGAGCCGAAGCCGACCAAACCCTCCAACATCGCCAAGAAGATCACCTTCACCAAGGGCGACATCGCCAAGGGTTTTGCCGAGGCGGAGATCGTCATCGAGCGCAAATACACGACACAGCCGGTGCACCAGGCCTATATCGAGCCGCACGCCTGCGTCGTCGCGGTCGGCAATGACGGGCAGACCACGATCTGGAGCTCGAGCCAGGGCCAGTTCATGGTCCGCGCCTATTGCGCGAAGCTTCTGAATGTCGACATTGCCAACATCCGAGCGATGGCGGCCGAGATCGGCGGCGGATTTGGCGGCAAGACGCTCGTCTACCTCGAGCCGGTGGCGATGGCGCTGTCGAAGAAAACCGGCCGTCCGGTCAAGCTGGTGATGAGCCGCGAGGACGTGTTCCGCGGCACCGGACCGACCTCGGGCGGCACGATCGAAGTCAAGGTCGGCGCCAAGAAATCCGGGCGCATCGTCGCCGCCGAGCTGGTGCTGAAATATCAAGCCGGCGCCTTCGCCGGCTCGCCGGTCGGTCCGGGCTGCATGTGCGCCTTCGCGATGTACGATCTCGATAACGTCCACATCACCGGGTACGACGTTGTGTCGAACCGGCCGAAAGTGGCCGCCTATCGCGCGCCGGGCGCGCCGATCTCGTCGTTCGGCGTCGAAAGCTGCCTCGACGAGCTGGCGCGCGAACTCGGCGTCGACCCGCTGGCGCTGCGCGAGATGAACGCGGCGCGTGACGGCACCAAGACGCCGTACGGCCCGACCCTCGTCAATGTCGGCTATTTGCAGACGGTCGAGGCCGCCCGCAACCACCCGAACAACCAGATCCCGCTCGGGCCGAACCAGGGCCGCGGCATCGCCTCGGGCTTCTGGTTCAACATCGGCGGCGAATCAAGCGCGGCGGTGCATGTCAACGAGGACGGCACGGTCGCGGTCGTCGAGGGTAATCCCGATATCGGCGGCTCGCGCGCCTCGATGGCGATGATGGCCGCCGAGGTGCTCGGCATTCCATACGAGAAGGTGCGGCCGGTGGTCGGCGACACCGCCTCGATCGGCTTTACCTTCCTCACCGGCGGCAGCCGCGTCACCTTCGCCACCGGCATGGCGGTGACGCAAGCGGCGGAAAAGGTCGTCGAGCAGCTCAAGTCACGCGCCGCGGCGATCTGGGATATCAGCGCCGAGGCGGTCGAGTGGAAGGACGGCAAGGCCTTCCCGGCGGGCGCCAATGCCGGCAGCTTCGAGCCGCTGTCGCTCGCCGACATCGCGATCAAGTCGGGCCGTACCGGCGGGCCGATCACCGCCGAGGTGTCGATCAACGCACAGGGCGCCGGCCCCGGTTTCGCGACCCATATCTGCGACGTCGAGGTCGACCGGGAGACCGGCCACGTCAAGATCCTGCGCTACACGGCGGTGCAGGATGTCGGCCGGGCGATCCACCCCTCCTATGTCGAGGGCCAGATCCAAGGCGGCGTTGCGCAAGGCGTCGGCTGGGCGCTCAACGAGGAATACATCTACGACAAGAATGGCCGCCTCGAGAACGCCGGCTTCCTCGACTATCGCATCCCGGTTGCCTCGGACATGCCGATGATCGAGGCGGTGATGGTCGAGGTGCCGAACCCGCGGCACCCGTTCGGTGCGCGCGGTGTCGGCGAGGTGCCGATCGTGCCGCCGATGGCTGCGGTTGCCAACGCGATCGCCGACGCGGTCGGCGCGCGCATGCGCGACCTGCCGATGTCGCCGCCCAAGCTGCGCGCCGAGCTTGACGAGCTCGACCCGCCCCGCATGGCGGCGGAGTAATCGCCTCCGTCGTCGTCCCCGCGAAAGCGGGGATTCAGAGGCACGTGATGGTACACTGGCCCTGGATTCCTGCCTCGCGGGATGACGAATAGGGAGGGTGACGTGCCCCACGTCACGATGACCGGGATCGCCGCGCGCCGTTTGACGGGCGGGATCACCGAGTTCGATGTCAAGGCCAATACCGTGCGGCGGATGATCGCGGAGCTCGACCAGCGCTATCCCGGCCTGGGGGCGCAGATCGACGAGAGCATGGCCGTCGCGATCGACGGCGAGATTTTCCAAGACGCCTATCTCGCGCCCCTGAAGCCCGACAGCGAGGTCGTGCTGATCCCCAAGATCGGCGGCGGCTGAGACCTTAAAGACTTTGAGTGCGGAGAAGAACGCGCGGCACAGGCGCGCGTTTCACAGCGCTCGCCGGACACGCGCGGAACGAACGCGCGGCCGGCGGTGTTGCCCCAGGGCGAGGACACGGGACAGCCATTCCTCAACCTGCATTCGGAGAAAGCGATGCCCCAAATCGACCGGATTGGGCTTTCGGCGGCGGCCGTGGCGTTGCTGGCGGTCGCGTCGCTGATTGGGACGAGAGCCGTAGCCGAACCGATGGTTTATACTCCACCGCCTGGTGCCGCCCCGCCGTGGGCCGGCACAAGCACGACCACCATGACAACCGAAACGAAAACCGATACGTCACCCGCGGCGATACCGGCGCACCCGACCGCGCAGCCCGTGATTGCCGACACGGGCATCGAGACGCCCGATCAGATCACCGCAACACCCACGCAAGGTACAACGACGCCGACACACGCGGTCTTCCTGCATTCCGCTCCGATGGCAGGCTCCCCGGTGATCGGCACATTGCGGCCGGGCGCGGTACTACATGTGCTCGCCACGGCCAATCCCGGGTGGACACAAGTCGAGACGCCGGCCGGATCGGGTTGGGCCTGGGGTAGCTATCTGGCGCCCGCCAGCTCTCCAACGCCGCAATAGGTGGCACTGGATAGCTGTTGCGGAGGCAGGAAAAAGCCGTTCCGGCAAGCCGGGACGGCTTTTTCTTTTTCAGCTGCGATTAGCGGCCGAGCACGCCGCCAACGATCGCGCCCGCCGTGCCCACCGCGGCGCCCGCGACGTTGCCGGCCGCGTTGACCGCGCTGCCCGCGACGTAGCCAGCTCCGCCAACCGCCGCCCCGACCGGGTTCGGCGCATAGTAACGGGCGCCATGCGCGATGCAGGTGTTGTAGCGGTTCGAATACCAGTAGCCCGGCCCGCAATACCGATCGGCCATCGCGCTGCTCGCCGCAACGGCGGTCAAAGCGGCGGCAATCACAAGTGTCTTGAGCATCGTCTTCTCCATCCGGCAAACCGTTTGTTCGGTAGTAAACGCACGACACCAGCTCGCGTTCCGGTGGACTTGCCGATCGCCGCGGAACGGCCGGGCGCCCCGCCGCGTTGCTTTCGGCAGAGGCTGGGGGACGGCCTTTCGTCGACCGGATAGATGGAGCAGGCCATGCCCCTGAATACCTTTGCTGGCAAATTCTCGATGGCCGGCTCGCTCGCGGCGCTGACCATCGCCGCTCCGCCACTTCTCGGCGCCGCCTTCGCGCAATCCTACTTTCCGCCGCCGGGCTATGGTGTGGCGATCTATCCGCCGCCGCGCGAGGCGGTAGATGTTTACCCGCCGCCGGGTGCGGTGGAGGAGGTCAACCCGGTGCCGCGCGATCCGGTAAATGTGTATCCGCCGTCGGGTGAAGCGGAAGAGGTCACCCCGCCGCCGCGCGATGCCGTAGATGTCTACCCCCCGCGGAAGACGGTAGACGCCAATTGGCCGGCGCGCGATGCGGTAAACGTCCCCGCTCAACAACTCTCGGGCACGACGACACCGATCAGCGCGGTCTCCATGCGAGCGGGGCCGGGCACCGACAATCCGGTGATCGGCACCTTGCACCCCGGAGTGCCGCTACAGCTTCTCGCCACGGCCAACCATGGCTGGATGCAGGTGCAATCGCCAACCGGCACCGGCTGGGTCTATGGCAGTTATCTCGCATCCGGCACCGGGGTGACTGGGCCGACCAATATCAGCGCTCAAGCGGCTACCAACGTCAGCGTACCGGCGTCGAACTCCGGCAGCAATCAGCCGGCCAGCGCCAGCAATCGGCCGCCGCCCGAAATCACCAGTCCTTGAGCAAGCCTTGACGTAACGATGACCCGCGCCGGCGACTTGCCCCCGCCGCGCGCCGACCGATAACATCGCCCCAGCCAAGATTTGAGAAACGGGGCAGGGGATGGAATACGACTACATCATCGTCGGCGGCGGGTCGGCGGGGTCGGTCATGGCGAACCGGCTGTCGGCGAAAAGCAGCAACAATGTGCTGCTCTGCGAGGCCGGGCAGGACACGCCCGACGGCCAGGTGCCGCCCGAAATCCTCGATTCCTACCCCGGCACCGCCTATTTCGACCCGCGCTTCCACTGGCAGGACCTTAAGGTTCACACCGAGATCGTCTCGCACAACCGGCCCGAGGAACGCCCGCCGCTGCGCAAATACGAGCAGGCGCGGGTGCTCGGCGGCGGCTCGTCGATCAACGGCCAGCTCGCCAATCGCGGCGCGCCGACCGATTACGACGAATGGGAGGCCAAAGGCGCCGCCGGTTGGGGTTGGCAAGATGTGCTGCCCTATTTCAAAAAGGTCGAGCGCGATCAGGACTTCGACGGCCCTTGGCATGGCAAGGAAGGCCGGATCCCGGTCCGCCGCATCTTCCCGAATATGTGGAACGGCCACGCCAAGGCGGTCGCCAACGCGTTCGAGCAGGCCGGCTTCCCCTATGTCGAGGACCAGAACGGCGAGTTCGTCCCCGACGGCTATTTCCCGATCACCATCTCAAATCTTTACGACCGGCGCGTCTCGGCGGCGATCGGCTATCTCGATAACGGCACGCGGATGCGCAAGAACCTGACGATCTCGGCCGAAACGCAGGTCATGGCGCTGCTGTTCGAGGGCACGAAATGCGTCGGCGTCAAGGCGTTGGTCAAAGGCCGGGAGCAGGAATTCCGCGCGAAAGAGATCATCGTCTCGTCGGGCGCGATCCATTCGCCGGCGCATCTGCTGCGCGCCGGGATCGGCCCCGCCGGCCAACTGCGCGACCTCGGCATTGAGGTGCGCACCAACCTCGCCGGGGTCGGTCAGCGGCTGATGGACCATCCCTCGGTGTCGGTGTCGTCCTTCATCAAGCCGGGATCGCGTCTCAACGGCCTGACGCGCCGGCATATTCTGCTGGCGTTGCGCTATTCGTCGGATGTTGGCGGCGCGCCAAAAGGCGACATGTTTGTCGCCGGGGTCAGCAAATCCGCCTGGCACGCGGTCGGCGAGCAGATCGCCTCGCTGCTGCTCGCGGTCTACAAGACCTATTCCGAGACCGGCCAGGTGCGGCTGCAATCGCGCGATTGGCGCGCCGAGCCGATCGTCGAGTTCAACTTGCTTTCCGACCGCCGCGACCTCGAAAGGCTGATGCAGGGGTTTCGCAAGCTCGGCGCGATGCAGATGAGCGCCGCGCTCCAGCAAGCGACCAGCAACCCGTTTCCCGCCACCTATAGCGACAAGGTGCGGCAGATCGGCGTCGTCAACGACAAGAACCGGCGCATCACCAGCCTCGTCGCCAAGCTGCTCGACGGCCCGGCCTGGCTGCGCTCGTGGATCATCGACCGCTATATCGTCGAAGGCTTCCGCTTCGATCAGCTGATGACCGATGACGAGGCGCTCGAAGCCTTTGTTAGGAAGGCGACGATCGGCGTTTGGCACGCGACCTGTACTTGCCGCATGGGCGGCGACGACGACCCGATGGCGGTGACCGACAATCAGGGCCGCGTGAGGGGTGTCGCTGGGTTGCGCGTCGTCGACGCCTCGCTGTTTCCGGCGGTGCCCTGCGCCAACACCAACTTCCCGACCCTGATGACGGCGGAGAAAATTAGCGCCGCGATCCTGTCAGCCGCGTGATCTCCTACCTATCGAGACCAATAGCTCGGTTGGCCGTAGGTCGGCGGCATGATTTGGCTGCAGGGCTGGGTGTCCCAGGGCCCCTTTTGCGGGCAGGGGCCTTGGCCGCTCGTGTAGGGGTCGTAGCTCCAAGATGGCGGCGTTCGCGCAGGCCCTCGGTAAGGAGCTGTCCGGTATTGCTGGGCCTGCGCCCCGACCGCCAACGCGCCCGCTAGAAACGCAGCAGCAAGTATCAATCGCGTGGCCTTCATTTCCATCTCTTTCGTCGGCGTTATTGTTCAAACAGGCTGACCAATTGGGCGTTCCTTGGGCTCGCGGTGGCTCGCGCTTGCGCGATTTCGCGTCTTTCTATACGCGCCGCGTATCCTTTTTGCTCCCGGCACCGCCTATCGCTAGGATGGACGAAGAACAGGGAGACACCGATGCGCTTTGGCATTTTCGACCATCTCGACGATAGCGGGCGGCCGCTCAACCAGCATTTCGAGCAGCGCCTGCAGTTGACCGAGGCCTATGACCATCTCGGCTTCTATGCCTATCACCTGGCCGAGCACCACAACACGCCGCTCGGCTACGCCCCGTCGCCGAGCGTCTTTTTGTCGGCCGTCGCCCAGCGCACCAAAAAGCTCAAATTCGGCCCGATGGTCTATTTGCTGCCGCTCTACCACCCGCTCAGGCTGATCGACGAAGTTTGCATGCTCGACCAGATGTCGAACGGCCGGTTCCTCTACGGCGTCGGGCGCGGCATCTCGCCGGTCGAGGTCGGGTTTTACGGGGTCGATTTCGCCACCGGGACCGAGCAGTTCCGCGAATGCTTCGAGGTGACGCGTATCGGCTTCACCGAGGACCGGCTGACCTTTCACGGCAAGTTCTATAATTTCGACCGCGTGCCGGTGCCGATGAAGCCGGTGCAGCAACCCTATCCCGAGTTGTGGTACGGCATCGGCCGGCCGGAGAGCATTCCCTGGGCGGCCGAGCACGGCGCGCACATCGTCGCGCGCCGGCCGATCCCCGCGGTGCGCCAGGTCGTCGAGGCCTATCGGGGCGAATGGCAGAAGCTCGGCCGCGCCGAGGCCGATCTGCCGCTGATGGGGGTCAATCGCCACATCGTCGTCGCCGACAGCGACAAGGAGGCGCGCGACATCGCCGGCCGCGCCTATCCGGCGTGGCGCCACCACATGGGGCAGCTGTGGCACGAGTATAACGTGCCGTTCCCGCTGGAGGCGGCGCTGCCGCCGGAATTCGAGACGATTTTGGAGCGCGGCGATGCGGTCGCCGGGACGCCGGAGACCGTGCGCAAATTCATTGCCCACGAGATCGCCGAAACCGGCATCAATTATTATGTCTGCGATTTCGCCTTCGGCACGATCAGCCATGCCGACGCGCTGCGCTCGACCGAGCTCTTCGCCAAGGAGGTCATGCCGGCTTTTGCGTAGGGTCGGGTCACTCGGCTGCCTCGGCGCGCTGGATCAGCACATCGAGCCAGCGATGGAGCACGGCCGAATGATCGGTGAGCCGCTCTTCGATTTCGGCGCCGAGATCGCCGCGATACATGTGGACAGCGAGATTGCACCATCTTAATCGCGCGCTCGGCGTCTTCATCCAACAGCCATCCGACCCGCCGCGCCGCGCGGATAGCGCCGTTTGGCGAAGCTATCTCGATTTGCTCCGGCTGGCTGAGAAGCTGCTGGCAGGCTTTCCACACGGCTTCGAACGTTTAGATGAGGCGCAGGATCGCGCTGTCGCGCTCGAAAAGGGAGCGCGGCACCCGATCTATCGCCTCATCCAGGGTGGCGAGCCCGGCTTTGGCCTCCGCCAGACGGCGATCTAGTCTCTCCACTTGATGCCTTCGCGGCGTACCTCGTCGAGCAGCTCGGATGCGGCGCGGCGCAAATCGACAAGGGATCGAGCTATCTTCGATATCGGCTTCGAGAAGCGCAAAAAACGCTGACGGCAGCTCGCCATGCGGCAGGATCGCGATGTCGATATCGCTGTGCTGCATGACCTCGTCGTGCGCACACGAGCCGAACAGCCATACCTCGGCGTCGTGGTCGTTGAGCGCCGCGAGCATAATATGCTTGAGCCCATCAATGGCCTTCAGGCGTGTCGTGTTCATTGCCTACCTGTTCGATCACCGAAATGCAGGAAGCACAGTCACAATCCCCGGCCTTTTTTCCAAGCGGTCGCGAACGCCTCATTGACGTGATAGAGCCGTTCACTTCTATCAAAGATTAGCCAGGGGTCTTTCGTCAGTCTGCGGTCTTTGCCGTGTATGATCTTTGTCACGGGATTTATATACGCGTTATCTCTTACTACTCCAACATACGTGGACTCCGGAATTCCGTTTATTTGACGACATTTCTCTTCTAAATCCTTTATCGAAATTGGATAATTCAAAACTAAAAAATCAATAAATTCAACTCTTTGAGGCACGCGACCTTGGCTGGTTTTGAACATTACCTCGGAGACGGCTGCATCCCAGTTCATTCGTAATTTCCTAATTCCTCGCGGCCTCATTCCGCCGCGCTGCTCGCGACGCGGCGCGGGGCGGTGAGGCGCCGCGCCAGATAGGGCCGGAGATAGTGCCCCGTATGGCTTTCCGCCACCGCGGCGACCTCCTCGGGCGTGCCGGTCGCGACGATGCGGCCGCCGCCGTCGCCGCCCTCGGGGCCGAGATCGATCATCCAGTCGGCGGTCTTGATGACTTCGAGATTGTGCTCGATGACCAGCACCGTGTTGCCGGCCTCGACCAGCGCGTGCAGCACCTCGAGGAGCTTGCGCACGTCCTCGAAATGGAGGCCCGTGGTCGGCTCGTCGAGGATGTAGAGCGTGCGGCCGGTCGCGCGGCGCGACAATTCCTTCGACAGCTTGACCCGCTGCGCCTCGCCGCCCGACAGCGTCGTCGCCGGCTGGCCGACATGGATGTAGCCGAGCCCGACGCGCTGCAGCGTCACCAGCTTCTCGCGGATCGACGGCACGGCGCGGAAGAAATCGGCGCCCTCGTCGACCGTCATGTCGAGCACGTCGGCGATCGACTTGCCGCGGAACAGCACTTCCAGCGTCTCGCGGTTGTAGCGCTTGCCCTTGCAGACGTCGCACTGCACGTAGACGTCGGGCAGGAAGTGCATCTCGATCTTGATGACGCCGTCGCCTTGGCACGCCTCGCACCGCCCGCCCTTGACGTTGAACGAGAAACGCCCCGGCTGGTAGCCGCGCGCCTTGGCCTCGGGCAGGCCGGCGAACCAGTCGCGGATCGGGGTGAAGCAGCCGGTATAGGTCGCCGGGTTTGAGCGCGGTGTGCGGCCGATCGGCGACTGGTCGATATCGACGATCTTGTCGAGGAACTCGACGCCCTCCAGCCGCTCGAACGGCGCCGGCTGCTCGCGCGCGTTGTTGAGCCGCTTGGCGAGCGCCTTGTAGAGCGTCTCGACGATCAGCGTCGATTTCCCGCCGCCCGACACGCCGCTGACGCAGCAGAACGTGCCGAGCGGGATTTCCGCCGTCACGTTCTTCAGGTTGTTGCCGCGCGCGCCGACCAGGCTGAGGATTTGCCGCTCGTGGCCGCGCCGCCGTCGCTCGGGGATCGGGATCTGCTTCATCCCGGTCAAATACTGGCCGGTGATGCTCTCCGGCGCCTGCATGACCTGGTCGGGGGTGCCCTCGGCGACGAGATGTCCGCCATGAATGCCGGCGCCGGGGCCCATGTCGACGAGATAATCGGCGCTGCGGATCGCCTCCTCGTCGTGCTCGACCACAATGACCGTATTGCCCAGGTCGCGCAGCCGCCTGAGGGTCGCGAGCAGCCGGTCGTTGTCGCGCTGGTGCAGCCCGATCGACGGCTCGTCGAGCACGTAGAGCACGCCGGTCAGCCCCGAGCCGATCTGCGACGCCAGCCGAATGCGCTGGCTTTCGCCGCCCGACAAGGTCGCCGACGCGCGCGACAGGGTCAGGTATTCGAGTCCGACATTCTTCAAAAAACCCAGCCGCTCGTTGATCTCCTTGAGGATGCGGGCGGCGATCTCGCTCTGGCTCGGGGTCAAGGTCGCGTCGACTGCGGCGAACCAATCGACCGCGTCGAGGATCGACAGCGCGGTCGCCTCGCTGATGCTGCGGCTGGCGATTTTGACCGCCAGCGCTTCGGGCTTGAGCCGCGCGCCGTCGCACACCTCGCAGGTGCGCGCCGCCTGGTAGCGGCCGAGTTCCTCGCGCACCCAGGCGCTGTCGGTCTCGCGGTAGCGCCGCTCCATATTGGGCAGCACACCCTCGAACGGGCGGTCGGTCGAGTACTGCCGCAGGCCGTCGTCATAGGTCATCTTGATCGGCTCGGAGCCGGAGCCGTTGAGGATCGCGCCGCGCATCTTCTCGGGCAGGTCGCGCCACGGCGTGTGCATGCTCTGCTTGAAGTACCGGGCGATGCTTTCGAGCGTCTGCGTGTAATAGGGCGACGACGAATGCGACCATGGGCTCACCGCGCCGTCGTAAAGGCTGCGGCTGTCGTCATGCACCACGAGATCGGCGTCGAAATAGAGCTTGGTGCCGAGCCCGTCGCAGGACGGACAGGCGCCGAACGGGTTGTTGAATGAGAACAGCCGCGGCTCGATCTCGGGGATCGTGAAGCCCGACACCGGACAGGCGAATTTCGACGAGAAGATCGTCTCCTCGCCGCTGTCGGCGTCTTCGGTGATCGCCAGCCCGTCGGCGAGACCCAACGCGGTCTCGAACGAATTGGCGAGCCGGTTGCCGAGCTCCGGCGACACGACCAACCGGTCCACCACCACCGAGATATCGTGCGTGAAGTTCTTCTTGAGGTCGGGAACCTCCTCGACCTCGTACATCTTGCCGTCGACCTTGACGCGCTGAAACCCGCGCTTCTGCAGGTCGGCCAGCTCCTTTTTGTATTCGCCCTTGCGACGGCGGGCGATCGGCGCCATCAGATAGAGCCGCGTGCCTTCCTTCATCGCCAGCACGCGGTCGACCATCTGCGACACGGTCTGCGACACGATCGGCAAGCCCGTCGCCGGCGAATAGGGCACGCCGACCCGCGCCCACAAGAGGCGCATGTAGTCGTAGATCTCGGTCACCGTGCCGACCGTCGAGCGCGGGTTGCGCGAAGTCGTCTTCTGCTCGATCGAGATCGCCGGCGACAAGCCCTCGATCAATTCAACGTCGGGCTTCTGCATCAGCTCGAGGAACTGCCGGGCGTAGGCGCTCAGGCTCTCGACATAGCGGCGCTGGCCCTCGGCATAGATCGTGTCGAAGGCGAGCGACGACTTGCCCGAACCCGACAGCCCGGTGATCACCACCAGGCTGTCGCGCGGCAGGTCGACATCGATGTTCTTTAAATTGTGCTCCCGCGCGCCGCGGATGCGGATCGATTGCATGGGTCCAACTTAGCGTTCGCCCGGCGTCATTGCACGGAGAACAGAACATGAATTTTAAAGGTTGCGCCAGTCGCCGTCAATCGTCCGCCAGGAGGGTCTGCTCGCTCTTCTCAGGTTGCGAACCCGCGGCCGCCTTTGCCCCGTCGCGAACTTGTGCTCCAGCTGTCGAGGACTTCACGTTGTTCAACACGGCCTCACGGCTTGCCGCTTTTTCGCGACAAGTGCTGTCTTGCTCGGCCGTCGGGATGGGCCGGGCACGCCGGTGTCGCGCGTGCGTTCACTGTCGTTCCCAATGATAACGGGGATCATGGAAGTGTCGTTTCCGAGCCGGCAAAGCGGCGCCACGCGCTCATTTGCACCGCCGAAGTCAGGCAATGCACCACGACCGGCCTGGTCTTAACGGCGAAAGCTTCGGCGATGCCGGAGGCGATCTCATGTTCGTTACGGATCGTGATGCCCTCGGCGCCAAACGAGCGACCCCAGGCGGCGAAATCGGGATTGGTCAGCCGCGTGCCTTCGAAGAACGGGCGGTCGGGATACCGCACGTAAGAGTGCATGCCGATCGTCCCGTACATTGAGTTGTCGGAAATGACCATGATCGGCGCGGCGCCATACTGGAGCGCGGTAGCGATTTCGTTGCCCATCATCAGCGTGCCGCCGTCGCCGATGAAACACACCACCTGCCGACCGGGTTGGCGCAGTGCCGCGCCCACCGCCATTGGCATTCCCGATCCCATTGCGCCAACAACCGAGGACAAAAAAATCTGGCTTTGCCTGAAGCCGATATAGCGGTGGACAAAGCTGCCGAAATTACCGGCATCCGTCGTGACCACCGCATCGGGCGCGAGGTGCTTGTCGACCTCGCAGACGATGGCGGCAAAGTTGATGCCGTCGCGGGTCGGGTCCCACTCCTTCGCCAGCAAATGGCGATGGATTGCATTCAACCCGTCGACCCAACCGCGCCGTTTTGCTGCGTCCCTGGGCGCCCCTCTGGCCAGCAACGCCCTGATGACTTCGTGCGGGCTGCACGGCAGCCCCAAAGTCGGCCGCCAGACGCGGCCCACCTCGTTGGCGTCCGGCCAGACGTGAACAAAGGGGAGCTGCGGCATTGGCGCCGCGGGAAATGTATAGGACTGGCTGACCGAATCGGTCATCCGCTCGCCAAGCGCGACCATGAGGTCGGCCTTCTTCATCTCCCCGATCAACGCCGGCGGGACGCGGATGCCCATGTAGCCGCCGTAGTTCCGGTGAAGGGCGTCGAACAGATGCGGCCGGCGGTGCGTCGGATTGATCGGCAGCACCCACTCCTCGGCGAGACGGTTGAGATCGGTCAGCGTTGCCGGATCACGCAGGTGGTCAGCCCAGAGCGCACCACCGACCGGCACGAGCGGACGCTCGGATTTCGTCAACATCTCGGCGAGGCGGTCGAGGTCATCGGGACGCGGCCCGGCAATCGGCCGTTCGCGCGCGGCATCGACTTCCGCGTCGGTCTCCACATCGAAGATATCTTCCGGCAGGATCACAGCGACCGGCCCCTGGGTGCCGCTTTCGGCGACGTGAAAGGCGCGGGCGATCGCCTCCGATGCCTGCGCGGGCTCGTTGACCTCAATCACGAGTTTGGTGGTGTCGGACAAAAGCCGCGAATAGTTCTGCTCTTGCAGCGCCAGCCGTCCGAAGTCCTTACGCTCCACTTGCCCAACCAATACGACCATCGGCGTGGCGTCGTGGAACGCGCTATGCAGCGGCCCCATGGCATTTGCCATGCCGGGCCCGCGCGACACCATCGCGACCCCGGCTCGGCTGCGCAGCCGTCCGTCGGCTACAGCCATATAGCCGGCCCCGGTCTCGTGCCGGCACACGACGACGCGCATCGAATTGCGCTGCAGCAATTCACTCGTGAGCCCGACGTAACTTTCTCCGGGAACACAATAAATCTGGTCGACGTCGTGCGCTTCCAGGCTCTCCGCCAGCAGGCGGGCAACGGTGCGGCTCATCCGTTATCCTCTCGATCGGTCGACACCGGGCGTCGCGGCGACGGCGTCGCGCGTCAAACAGATAGCGCAGCAACAACCGCCGCCGGAAGACGGCACCGATCCTGCCCCGCCCCATTTCGCCGACAATCGACGCGCGGAGCAAATGAGACCGGCTTACAGCGCAAAGTTGTCCTCGAATTGTCCGCGCTAGTGGGTCGGGGCACCGATATCAAAACCGCTCGGCGCGGAACGGTGTCGGATCGAGGAAGGGCGCGTCGCCCGTCATCATCTCGGCGAGCAGCCTTCCGGTGGTTGGGCCGAGGGTGAAGCCCTGATGCGCGTGGCCGAAGGCGAACCAGAGGTGCGGGTCGCTCGGGGAGGGGCCGATGATCGGCAGCATGTCCGGCGTCGCCGGCCGCACGCCCATCCACGGTCGGGGTTCGACCGGCTCGCCGAGCGGAAACAGGCTGCGGGCGATCGGCTCGGCGCGCCGCAGCTGCACCGGGCTTGGCAACGCGCCGGGGCGGGCGAACTCGACGCCGGTGGTCAGCCGGATCCCCAACCGCATCGGCGCCAGCAGGAAACGGCCCGACGCCACCGGCCGGGTCAGCCCGGCATTGCCTTGCGGCTTGAAGTGCAGATGGTAGCCGCGCTTGCCGAACAGCGGTGCGCGGTAACCGAACCGCCTGGTGACCTCGCCCGACCAGATGCCGAGCGCGACGACCGCCTCGCCGGCCTCGACCACGGCGCCGTCCGCCGCGGTGACGCGCCAGCCCGCGCCCTGCCGTTGCAAGGTCCCGGCGTCGCCGAGCACGAACTGCCCGCCCAGCCGCTCGAACAGCCGCGCGTAGCTCACCGTTAGCCCGTGCGGGTCGTTGACCGCGTAGGGATCGGTCCAATGCAGCGCGCCGACAAACCCGGTGCGCAGATGCGGCTCCATTTCGGCGAGCTCGGCGCCGGTGAGCGCCACCGAATTGACCCCAAAGGTGCGCGCCCGTTCGGCCTTGGCGCGCTCGGCGTCGAACGTCGCGGGGTCGTCATAGGCGCGCAAGAAACCCACGGGGCGCAGTAACTCGGTGGATCCCGCCTCGCTGGCGAGCGCCAGATGCTCGTCCTTGCAGGTCGCGATCAGCGCGCTCCAGTCGCGCGTGATCCTGGTGTAGCGCGCCGGCGCCGAGTTGCGCCAATAGGCGAACAGCGACCGCGCGAGGCCGGGCAACGCCGACAGGTGATAGTGCACATCGACATTGCGGTTGCGCGCGATGCGCCGCAGCTCCGCGAGCTCGCGCGGAAAAGGGTGTGGGAACACCGCCTCGCGCTGCACGAGCCCGCCGTTACCGTATGAGGTCTCCTCGCCAGGATGCCGCCGGTCGACCAGCACGACCTGCTTGCCGCGCTTCTGCAAATGCGCCGCCACCGAGGCGCCGACCATACCCGCGCCGAGAACCACGACATCGGCTTGCATCCGTCCACCTTATCCTTGGGGGACCCGCCGGGGCCTGCGGCAATCCCGCCGGCCGCGGGTCGTTGACGTGTTGTGTTGCTCGAATGATACTCGCATCAACCAAGCTGCGATGCCAAATTGCCGGCGACGATATGGCAAAAACACGGTTTCAAGGGGAGAGGAACGTATGGCCGAGCAGACATCCGAAGCACTTTTGTCGCTTTACGACGACGCACCGCTCAACGCGCGCTATTGGGTCAATTTTTCGATCGCGTCGGGCGTCCTGCTCCTCGATTTCTTCGACTTCTTCCTGATCGCTTTCGTGATGTCGGCGATCGGCCCGGAATGGCACCTCACCTACGGCCAGGGTGCGGTTATCCTCTACGGCGCCGGCGTCGGCGCCATCGTCGGCTCGCTGGTGTCGGGCTCGCTTGGCGACGTCTTCGGCCGCAAGCAGCTTGCGGTGATCGGCACCTTCATCTGCGGCATCTCCGCCGGCTGTATCGGCTTTCTGCCGACCGGCGCCTGGATCGGCTTGGCGGCGCTGCGTTTCATGGTCGGTTTCGGCCTTGCCGCCGGCGTCACCCCGGTGCTGCCGATGGTCGTGGAACAGACCCCGACGCGCTGGCGTACCGGCGTTACCAGTTTCTTCATCGTCTTCGCCAGCGCCGGTACCTTCTTGGCGACTTTCACTTCGGCGATCCTGCTTCACGCCTTCGGCTGGCGCGGCGTGGCGATGACCGGCTTCGTCGCCATCGTCGTCGGTATCCTGGTATGGGCGTTTGTGCCCGAATCAGCGCGCTGGCTGGCCGCGAAAGGGCGCTTCACCGAGGCGCGCGACGAGGTCGCCCGGGCTCTCGGCCGGCCGGCGGCCAGCCTGCCGCTGCCGTCGATCCGCCCGGCGGTGCAGCCGCGCGGGAGCCTGCGCGAGCTCTACTATAGCCCGCGGCTGTTCTGGCAGACGCTCCTCATCTGGGGCGGCTCGGCCTCGGCAGTGTACGGCTACATCCTATGGGGACCGACGATCATTGCGCTGGCCCTGCGGGTCGAGCCAGCCCAGGCCGCCAAGTATTTCCTCTTTATCTCGGCCGGGGGCGTGAGCGGGAAAATCCTCGTGTGTTTCATCGCGCCGCTGATGGGACGGCGCGCGCTCGGCGCGACCTTCGGGCTGATCGCCGCGATCGGCCTCTGCTTCGCCGGCTACTACAGCAGCGTGCTGGTCGGCGGCTTCCCGCTTTTCGTGATCCTGACCGCCGCGTCGGCGTTTTTCGCGGAAGGCGGCTTCTCGAACCTTGCGCCTTACACCGTGGAGCAGTACGGCGTGAGTTTGGGGTCGCGCTCGTCCGGTCTGGGGCAGGCGGCGAACGGCGTCGGCAAGATCCTCGGGCCGCTGGCGTTGGCGATGCTCGCCGGCAGCGACAACATCATCGCGCCCAAGGCGACGGCGGAGGCGGTGTTCCCGGCCTTTGTGTTCCTCGGTGCGACGATGCTGGCGGTGGCGCTGGCCTTCGCTTTTCTCGGGATCGAGACGCATGGCAAGCAGATCGCCCTCGGTCATGCCGCTGAATAGCCACGCCGCCGAGTAGCCCATCCCTCACGCATAGCAATCATCATTAATCTATGCGTGGGATTTAATCGGCCGCTTCTCGCCACTATGCGCCGAGCCTCCCGCCAGAGAGGAGGCGCGTAGGGGAGGGAGCCGTGGCCGAGACGACGTCGGACGACCTGTTGGCGCTGTTCGATAGCGCGCCGCTCAACACGCGCTATTGGGTGATCTTCACCCTGATGGCGGCGGTTTTCGTCTTCGATTTCTTCGACTTCCTGGTCGTCGGCTACCTGCTCGCGGCGGTCAACCAGGAATGGCACCTCACCTACGGCCAGTCGGCGATCATCCTCTATAGCGGCGGCGTCGGCGCGATCGTCGGCGCGGTGCTGTTCGGCGCCTTCGCCGACGCCTGGGGCCGCAAGCAGCAGATGGTGATCGGCACCTTTATCTGCGCGATCAGCTCGGGTTGCATCGCCTTTATCCCGGAAGGCGGCTGGCTGCTCTTCGCGATCTTGCGCTTCTTTGTCGGCGTCGGGCTGTGCGCGGCGGTGACGCCGTCACTGACCGTCGTCGTTGAACTGACCCCGACCCGGCATCGCACGATCGCGACGAGCTTCTATGTTGTCTGGGCCTCGGCCGGCGGCTTCCTCGCGCCTTCGATCTCGGCCGCGATCATGGGCCCCTATGGCTGGCGGCGGGTCGCGCTCTTGGGCTTTGTCGCGCTGATCATCGGCGTGCTGGTCTGGCTGTTCACGCCGGAATCGGTGCGCTGGCTGACCGCGAAAGGCCGCTTCAAGGAAGCGCAGCGCGAGGTGGCGCGACATCTGAACCTGCCGCTCGACCGGGTGCCGCTGCCCACGGTGCCGCCATCCAGCCCGCCGAGCGGCAACCTGCTCGACCTGCTGCACCAGCCGCGCATGTTCTGGGAGACGGTGCTGATCTGGGGCGGCTCGTCGACCGCCGGCTACGGCGTCTATCTGTGGGGGCCGACGATCGTCGCTCTCTTGCTTCATATCCCGGTGCCGAAAGCGGCAGCCTATTTCATCATCGTCTCGGGAGCCGGGGTCACCGGCAAGATCGTCGTGACCCTGATCGCGCCGCTGATCGGGCGGCGTCTGCTCGGCGTCCTTTGGGGCTTTGGCGGCGCGGTCGCGCTTGGCCTCGCCGGCTATCTCAACGCGGTGATGGTCGGCGAGATGCCGCTCCTGGTGGTCCTCTTCGCCTGCTCGACCTTCTGCATCGAGGGCGGCTTCTCCAACCTCGCGCCCTACACGGTCGAGAGCTATGGCGTCAGTCTCGGCGCGCGCTCGTCGGGGCTGGGCCAGACCGCCAACGGCTTCGGCAAGATCATCGGGCCGCTGAGCCTGGCGCTCATCGCCGGCAGCAGCCATCTCGTGTCGCCGCAGCAGACCGAGGCGGCGGTGTTCCCGGCAATGTTGTTCCTGGCGGTCGCGATGCTGCTGGTCGGGCTCTCCTTCCTGATCCTCGGCGTCGAGACGCATGGCAAGCCGCTGGCGCTCGGCAGCGAGGCGGTGTCGCAGCACTAGCGCATCGTTCGCCGTTCGCGGTTGGACGGCAACGTGGTTCTGTCCGGGATCGAAGCCCAGGCTGTGGATAACGGGGATAAGAATAAAAACAGAACATCCAACTAGCATTGACCGGCCACCCTGTTAGAATGGCGGCCTCAGCGCTTTAACCGGGAAGTCCCCCATGGCAGGCAGCATCAACAAGGTCATCCTCGTCGGCAATCTCGGCCGCGACCCGGAAATCCGCTCGACCAATGACGGCATGCGGATCGCCAATCTGGCGCTGGCGACGTCGGAAACCTGGCGCGACCGCAATTCGGGCGAGCGCAAGGAGAAGACCGAATGGCACCGCGTCGTGATCTTCAACGAGCGCCTCGTCGAGGTTGTCGAGAAATACGTCAAGAAGGGTTCGAAGCTCTATATCGAAGGCGCGCTGCAGACCCGCAAATGGACCGACAACCAGGGACAGGAGCGCTATTCGACCGAAATCGTGCTGCAGCGCTTCCGCGGCGAGCTGACTATGCTCGACGGCGCGCGCGGTGGCGGCGGCGGCGCGATGGAAGGCGGCGCCGACTACGACGATTCCTACCTGGGCGGCGACCAGGTGCGCTACGGCGGCACCGGCTCCTCCACCTCTGGCTCCGGCGGTGGCGGGTTTAGCGGCGGCGGTTCGCGCGGCCGCGCCCCGGCCAATGCCGATCTCGATGACGATATCCCGTTTTAACCCAACCTGTCGTTGCCAGCAGCGCGGCGTCGCGCCAATCTCCTGCCTCGACGGCGGTTGAACGGGAGGGGACAGATGCACGCGCATGCTCCGGCCGGATTTTCGTGTTCCTGTGGCGATGATGTTGGCACAACCCAAATCGGCCGGCGCGGTCTGCTGCTCGGGGCGGGCGCCGCGCTCGCCTTGCCGCGCTTCGCGCTCGCGGCGAGCGGCGATTACGAGGCAATGATCGTCGGCTGCATCGACCCGCGCCTGCAAACCCCTGTCCGCAATTACGCGGTTAAGCGTGGCCTTACCGGCAAATACAGCCAGTTCACCATCGCCGGCGCGGCGATCGGCGCGGTCGCACCGAAATTCGACGACTGGCATAAGGCGTTCTGGGACAACCTCGCGATCACCATCGATCTGCACAAGATCAAGAGCCTGATCGCGATCGACCACCGCGATTGTGGCGCGGCCAAGGTCGCCTATGGCGACGACTGCTGCTCGACCCGCGAGAAGGAAGACGCGACCCACAAGGCCGCGCTCGCCGAGTTCCGCAAAGAGGTTGGTGAGCGCCAGCCCAATCTCAAGGTAGAGACGCTGCTGATGGCGCTCGACGGCACCTACATTCCGCTCGGCTGAAAATCATCGCTAAAATTGCCGCATTTGGCGGTTAGGCTTCCTGCGTGATGGGCGGTATCGGAGGAGCTATCACGGCGCTTCACTTTTCGCCTCCCTGAGGCTTGACCTTGGGTCCACGCCTTTGTTCTCTCCAATGTTGGGAAAAGAGGACCTGGATGGCCGACGAGCCCGGCCAAGGGACGGAGGGATGATTCCGCCGGAATGGCGGCCGGCGCCATCTGTTATCGTCGGCCATAACAGATGGATATCAGGAGGTGAGCCTCCTGATAAAAGAAGAGCGAAAGGGAGGAGAATATGCCCGGTCCGTTCCGCGCCGACCATGTCGGCAGCCTGCTGCGCCCGCCCGCGCTGTTGCAGGCGCGCGCCGAGCATGCGGCCGGTCGTCTTTCGGCCGCCGCGCTGCGCGCCGCCGAGGACGCCGCGATCCGCGACGGGATCAAGCTGCAGCGCGATCTCGGTCTCCAGGGCATCACCGACGGCGAGATGCGCCGCGGCTCTTGGCATATGGATTTTCTTTACCAGATCGGCGGTGTCGCCCACAGCGACCATCGCCTGCACATCGCATTCAAGAACGAGGTGGGCACCGTCGAGTTCAGCCCGACCGCGCACCGCATCACCGGGAAGCTCGGGCTCGACAAGGTGATCTTCGGCGACGATTTCGCTTTCCTCAAATTGGCCGTAGGCGAGGGGGCCACGCCCAAACTCACGATCCCCTCGCCGTCGATGCTGCATTACCGCGGCGGCCGCGCCGCGATCGACCAAGCGGCTTATCCCGACATGGAGCCGTTCTGGCACGACCTCGCCGAGGTCTACGCCAAACAGATCGCCGGTCTCCATGCGCTCGGCTGCACCTATCTGCAGCTCGACGACACCAGCCTCGCCTATCTCAACGACCCCGCTCAGCGCACCTATGTCGACAGCATCGGCGGCGACGGCGCGCGCCAGCACCTGATCAACATCCGCCTGATCAATCAGGCGCTCGCCAACCGACCGGCGGGCATGACGGTTTGCACCCATATGTGCCGCGGCAATTTCCGCTCGTCGTGGATGGCCACGGGCGGTTACGACCACGTCGCCGAGGCGCTATTCGGCGAGTTGAAGGTCGACGGCTTTTTCCTCGAATACGACGACGAGCGCTCCGGCGGCTTTGCGCCCCTGCGGTTCGTGCCGCGCGGTGGCCCTCGCGTCGTGCTCGGCCTGGTGACCTCGAAGCGCGCGGCGCTCGAAGGCAAGGACGCCTTGAAGCGCCGCATCGAGGAAGCCGCCAAATATGTGCCGCTCGACCAGCTCTGCCTGTCGCCGCAATGCGGTTTTTCCTCAACCGTCGACGGCAACGCGCTGACCGTCGAGGAAGAGCAGGCGAAATTGCGCCTCGTGGTCGAAACCGCGCGCGAGATGTGGAGCGACTAAAGCACCGGAATAGCAAAAACAATTCGATCGGACGGAAGACCAGATTTGTCATCTGACTGTAATACGGCGTCTCGTTTACTCAATGATTTACATTGCCACACCGTAGCCACAAAAAATGTGGCAGAGATGTCCTATCGTCTGACTTGCCGATCAGGGAGTGGACCAGGGGTTTCCCTCGCCGGTATGAAGCCGAATGAGCTACTTAAAGATCCTTTATTAATCTCCAACCTCAGCAACGGCGGGCGTTGATGCGCCATACGCATTAAAAGTCCGCCAAATCGCAACGCACCTTCATGAAGAGCCTGTCGTCACGCAGCGGCGGGTACGGAACAGGTTTCGTCGTTTCGGGGAAGTCCAATGACCTATCGCATCGTCTATAACGAAATTCCGGCGCCGCGCGCCGCCCTCCGGCCGCGTCGCACCGTATCGACCGAGGAGTTCGCGACGGAGCACCAAGCCCTGGGCCGCGCCCGCGAGCTGCTTGAAACCGGCGAGCATCACGGTGTTGCCGTGCGCGACCACAGCGGCAACGAGCTTTGCGGCGTCCGGCTGCAATGGCGGCTCGGCGGCTTCACCGGCGATTAAGATCGGATACAAGAACTGGCCCGCCCCGTCCCACAAGCGGGGCGAGGCTGAGCGGCGGGGCGATTCGACCGCGATCGGCGCGCGTCGTCGTCCTGGTCCTGCCAGAGCGCCGCGGCAGGGCAGGTCTGCCGTGGCCGGCGTTGTCCGCCCCTGCGCAAATCGGTAAGCTTTTCCTATATATTCATCGCGGCGGCGCTCACCGGCTCGGCCGCGATTTTGTTTCGCACGTGACCTTCGGAGCCGTCTTTGGCCGTTACCGCCGTCCCGCCGGGCCAGCCGCCGATCGGGCCCGATATCACCCAGATCACCATCGAAGAGGAGATGCGCCGCTCCTACCTCGATTACGCGATGAGCGTGATCGTGGCGCGGGCGTTGCCCGACGTGCGCGACGGCTTGAAGCCGGTGCACCGGCGCATCCTCTTTTCGATGCAGACAAACGGCAATTTGTGGAACCGTGGCTACCGCAAATCCGCGCGCATCGTCGGCGACGTCATCGGCAAGTACCACCCGCACGGCGACGTCGCGATCTACGACGCGATGGTACGGATGGCGCAGGATTTCTCGATGCGCCTCAAGCTCGTCGACGGGCAAGGCAATTTCGGCTCCGTAGACGGCGATTTTCCCGCGGCGTACCGCTATACCGAGGCACGGTTGGCGCGGGTCGCCGAGACCTTGCTCGCCGACCTCGACAACGAGACGGTCGATTTCCAGCCCAATTTCGATGACACCGAGCAGGAGCCGAAGGTCCTCCCGGCCGGCTATCCGAACCTGCTCGTCAACGGCGCGCAGGGCATCGCCGTCGGCATGGCGACCAACATCCCGACACACAATCTCGGCGAGGTCATCGACGCTTGCTGCGCCTATCTCGACAACCGGGCGATCACTATCGAAGAGCTCATGGAGCACGTGCCAGCGCCGGATTTCCCGACCGGCGGGATCATCGTCGGCCGCGCCGGCTCGCACGCCGCCTACAAGACCGGCCGCGGCGCGGTCGTGCTGCGCGGCAAGAGCCACATTGAGGAAATCCACGGCCGCGAGGCGATCGTCTTTACCGAGATCCCCTACCAGGTCAACAAATCGAAGCTCGTCGAGCGCATCGCGGAGACGGTGCACGACAAGATCGTCGAGGGCATCGCCGCGCTGCGCGACGAAAGCGACCGCGAAGGTCTGCGCATCGTCATCGAGATCAAGCGCGAGGCCGATCCCGACATCGTGCTGAACCAGCTCTACCGACACACCGCGCTGCAGACGAGCTTCGGCGTCAACATGCTCGCCATCAATGGCGGCCGGCCGGAACTGATGACACTGCGCGACATCGTCGTCGCCTTTGTCGCGTTTCGCGAAGAGGTCATCACCCGGCGCACGACCTACCTGCTCAACAAAGCGCGCGAGCGGTCGCACATCCTGGTCGGGCTCCTGGTCGCGGTCGGCAGCATCGACCCGATCATCGCACTGATCCGTGCTGCCGCCGATCCGGCCGAGGCGCGGGCTGGGCTGTTGGCCCGACGCTGGCCGGCGGGCGATGTCGCGCCGCTATTGGAGCGGGTCGGCGAGGAAGTCCGGCTCGATCCGGGCGATGGCACGTATCAGCTCACGGACGAGCAGGCGCGCGCGATCCTCGATCTGCGTCTGCAGCGCCTTACTGGCCTCGAACGCGAGAAAATCGCCGAAGAACTTAACGAGCTAATCACCGAAATCGCCGGCCATCTCGAGATCCTGCGCTCACCTGAAAAGCTGATCGAGGTGCTGCGCGGTGAGTTGGTGGCGATCAAGGAGCAGTTCGCGACCCCGCGCCTCACCCAGATCGAGGATGTCGAGTTCGAGGCCGATATCGAGGCGCTGATCCAGCGCGAGGACATGGTCGTCACGGTCAGCCACGCCGGTTACATCAAGCGGGTCCCGCTTTCGACCTATCGCGCGCAGCGGCGCGGCGGCCGCGGTCGTGCCGGGATGGCGATCCGCGAGGAGGATTTCCTCAGCCAGGTCTTTGTCGCCTCGACGCTCGATCCCGTCCTGTTCTTCACCTCGACCGGCAAGGTGTTCAAGCTCAAGGTCTACCGCCTGCCGCTCGGCACGCCCCAGGCGCGCGGTCGGCCGATGATCAACCTCTTGCCGCTCGCCGAAGGCGAGACGATCTCGACCGTGATGCCGCTGCCCGAGGACGAGGAAAGCTGGGCTGGGCTGACCGTGATGTTTGCAACCGCCGCCGGCTATGTGCGGCGCAACGCGCTCAGCGACTTTGTCGATGTGCGCTCGAACGGCAAGATCGCAATGAAGTTCGAGGGCGAGGATGAGGGCGACCGGCTGATCGCTGTCGCCACCTGCACGGTCGACGACGATGTCCTGCTGGCGACGAAGAACGGCAAGGCGATCCGCTTCCCGATCGAGGATGTCCGCGTCTTTGCCGGCCGATCCTCTGTCGGCGTCCGCGGGATACGACTTCTGGGCGACAACTCGGTCATTTCGATGTCGATCTTGCGCCACGAGGCCGTGTCGCCCGAGACCCGCGATGCCTACCTCAAGCTCGCCAACGAACGCCGCCGGCAGAATGGCGACGAGGAGCTGCTCCCCGAAGCCGATGAGGGTGAAAACGGCAACGGGGCAGCCGGCGAAGCGCCGTTATCGGAGGAGGAGTTTCTCGACCTCGCCGAGCGCGAGGAGTTCCTCCTCAGCGTCACCGAAAAAGGCTTTGGGGTGCGCAGCTCGTCCTATGGCTACCGCATCACCGGGCGCGGCGGGCAGGGCATCAACAACATGGACCTCACCCGGCGCAGCGACGCGGTGGTCGCGGCCTTCCCGGTTGGCGCCAAGGACCAGATCATGCTGGTCACCGATGGCGGCATGGTGATCCGCACCACGGTCGACGAGGTTCGGATCGTCCGTCGCGGCAGCGCCGGCGTGGTGATTTTCCGCGTCGGCGACGGCGAACGCGTGGTATCGGTAGCACGACTGCCGGAAGTCGCCCCCGAGGAGAACGGGGAAAACGGCGATGCGGCAGGGGAGAGTGAAGAGGGGGACGGCAAGTGAGGAAGTCGCGGGTCGGCGTCTATCCCGGCACCTTTGATCCCATCACCAACGGCCATACCGACATCATCCGCCGCGCCGCGAAAATCGTTGACCGGCTCGTCGTCGGGGTCGCGCGCAACGACGGCAAGGGGCCGCTGTTCTCGACCGACGAGCGGGTCGAGATCACCCGTCACGAGATCGCCACGGTGCTCGACGGCGAGACTGCGGAGCGCGTCGAGGTGCGGCCGTTCGAGACGCTGTTGATGAGCTTTGCCGAGTCGGTCGGGGCGGGGGTGGTCATCCGCGGTCTGCGGGCGGTGTCGGATTTCGAGTACGAATTCCAGATGGCCGCCATAAACGCTCGCCTCAACCCGCGGATCGAGACCGTCTTTCTGATGGCCTCCGATCCATACCAGTCAATCTCGTCGCGGTTCGTGAAGGAGATCGGCGCGCTCGGCGGCGACGTCACGCACTTTGTCAGCACGCAGGTCGCCGAGCGGCTCATCGAGCGCTTTAGCCAGCGCGTGAAGGAACGTTAAGCGAGCATCTTATCGACGAGCGCACCGGCCGCCCTCCAATCGTAGGTGCGAAAGCTGTGCGCGCAGGTCACGAATGGCGCGCCGGCATAGAACATCTCGTACTGCACGTGCCGCGAGCCGAATTCGGATCCGAGCGCATCCCAGGCGAGCTTGAGGAAATCGACTCGCTCCTGCGCCTCCGAAATCGGCGAGCGTTGCGTCAAACCGATGATCCTCGCCAGCTCCGGGTTGTCCGCGTCGCGGGCCGATGACGGCAGCATGATCAGCGCGCCGCCGGCGAGACCGCGGATTGTCTCGATCAGCTTCGGATAGAGTTCCTGGGTCAGCACTTGGGCCGCATACATCATGTGCTTGGCGGGCACGAAATAGCCGTCCTGGATGTGGCCGGCGGCCTCCATGCCGACCACCATGCCCTCGACCATCGCCGCCTGCGCCGCGAGCCTGCCGAGCGTTTCGCGCACCGGCGGCATGGCGCTGGTGCCGATCGTGTCGGCGATGCGCAGCGCGATGCCGACGAGGAACCGCACCTTGACCATCAACCGGATTTGCGACTGGTAGTTCTGAAAGGTGTGGCCGAGCGTGTCGTGGAACTGGGCGCGGCACATATCGGTGTCGCGGTGCACGAAAACCCGCTCCCACGGCACCTTCACATCCTCGAACCAGACCAGCGCATCGTTCTCGTCGAACCGCGCCGAGAGCGGGTTATCGCGCGGCGACACCGCCGCCGCCTCGTAGGATTTGCGCGACAAGAGCTTCAGCCCCTTCGCCGCCAACGGAATGGCGAATGACGTCGCCAAGTCTTCCTCGCCCGGCCGCAGCGGCTGCAAATTGGCGACGAACAGCTCATTGGCCATGATCGCGCCGGTGCCGAGCATCTTGGCGCCGCGCACGGTGATGCCCTCCGAGTCCTCGTCGACGATCCGCGCGACGAGCTCTTCTTCCTGCTCGCCCCAGGCTTTGTTGCGGTCGGCCTGCGGGTTGATGATCACATAGCTGACGTAGTGATCGTGGCGGCGGACCTCGTCGAAATAATCGAGCAGCGCCCGTGCCCGCTCTTCACCGTGACCGCGGATTACGTCGATGCCGATCACCTGGCCCAACAGGCTCGACGCGACATGATCCGGCGAACGGCCGAGAAACCCGCCGGATTGTTCGGCCCATTCGCGAAGCGCCTCGCGCCGCGCGACAAGCTCGACATGGCTGCGGGGTAGCTGCCAGCAGCGATTGATCCGGGCATAGCCGCCGCCGACCGGCGCGGCGAAAGTCATCCGCTCGAGGTTTTCCGGCCGCGCCTGGTAGTCGTAGAGCGCGGCGACCTGGTGCACCGCGTTGCGAAAGGCCGGATGCGTCGTCACATCGGCGACACGCTCGCCGTCGATATAAACCTCTCGCCCGTCGCGCAGCGCCGCAAGATGGTCGGCCCCGGTCTTGACCTCGCCTCTGCCTGTCATACCGTCCTCCGGTAGTAGAATTCATACCGGTGTAAAATCGTGTCTTAACCGGTATCGCCCGGCTGATAGTTTCTCGACTCGACGGTAACGGTGGGCGCGAAGCCGGGCAATGGCCGCACTTTCGGCAGCAGCTGCGGGGGCATGGATCCCGATTACGTTAGGCGCGGCCCTGGCGCAGACGCTGCGCAACGCCGCGCAAAGGCACCTGACGGGCGATCTCGGCGCGCTCGGCGCGACACTGGTGCGGTTTCTCTATGGGCTGCCGTTCGCCGCGATCTGGCTGGCCGTCGCGTGGGTTGGGTTCGCCGAACGCGGAGCCTGGCCGGCGATCAACGCCTCTTTCCTCAGCTGGACCGTCGTCGCCGCTTTGAGTCAGATCGCGGCGACCGCGCTGCTTCTGCGCAATATGGAGGAGCGCAATTTCGCGATCGGAGTCGCGTATTCGAAAAGCGAGATCATCCAGGTCGCCCTGTTCGGCTTGGTCCTGCTCGGCGACAAGGTGTCGCCGCCGGCGATACTGGCGATCGTCGTCGCCAGCGTCGCCGTTGTCTTGCTCTCGTTGCCGGCGGGTGACCGGTCGCTGGTTTCGATCGCGCGCGGCTGGGCGTCGCGATCGGCGCTGTTGGGTTTGGGATCGGGCGCCGCGTTCGGCATGGCGGCGGTCGGCTATCGCGGCGCGGCGCTCGCGCTCGCGACGCCGTCGATCGTCTTTGCCGCGGCCGAAAGCCTTGTCTGGGCTCAGGCGTTCCAGACCGTGCTGCTCGGTGGCTACCTGATGTGGCGCAACGCGTCCGTGGTCGTCGCGGTGATCGAGGCTTGGCGCGTGTCGTTTCTCGCCGGCGCGATGGGGGCGATCGGCTCGGCCTGCTGGTTCACCGCAATGGCGATGAAGCCGGTGGCGCAGGTGCGCACGCTGGGGCTGGTCGAGCTCTATTTCAGCTATGTCGTCTCGCGGCGTGTCTTCCGCGAGCGTTTGGGCGCCGCTGAGCTGATCGGCCTTGTTCTTCTCGCCGTCGGGTTGATCGGCATCGTCGCGCTGCACTGAGGCGTTTCGCAACGACCGGCGCGCATTGCGTTGCAATATGCGAAAAATGCCGGATGAAACTTCTGCGTCGTTACGTATCTGGTAACTATCATAGTGGCTTAGGAAGCCGTGCCATGATGGCACGTGGCTTGATATGTCCGTCATCCGAGAGGGACAGGCTCCCGATCGGAGTAAAAAAATGCCGACCCACGAGACCGAGATCGAATTGCTGGCCCGCGCGATGATCGACCGCCACGGTGGAGAGGCGGCGCAGGCAGCCGTCGTTCGTCTCAATCAGATGATCGACGGCGGCGACTGGGACGGACGTGACCGCTGGGCGTGCGTCGTGCATATGATCCATGAGCGTCAGGGCGTTCGCGCAGCCGTGGTCCAGCGAGGGCGCGGCAGCTTTGGCCTCGGCACAACCCGCGCGGCCTGATCGAAATCATTGCCGTAACTCGGAGCTAGCCGATTTTCACCAGCGCGCCGCCATCGACGGGCAGGGCGACGCCGGTCACGAAATTCGCCTCGTCCGACGCGAGGAACAGCGCCGCGTTGGCGACATCCCAGCCCGTTCCCATCTTGCCGCGCAGCGGCACGCGCGCATCGCGCTCCGCGGCGATCTCAGCGCGGCTGCGATTGGTCGCGCGGGCGCGGGTATCGACCGCCATCGGCGTATCCATCAGTCCCGGCAGGATGCAGTTGGCTCGGATGCCGTAAGGCGCGTTCTCCAGCGCCAGCTGCTGGGTGAACGCGACCATCGCCGCCTTGGTCGCCTTGTAGGCGACGAGCGGGTAGGTGTTCTCGAACGCCGCGACCGACGAAATGTTGACGATCGCGCCCGAGCGCTGTGACCGCATGATCGGGATCGCGTGCTTGCAGGCCATGATCGTGCCGCGGATGTTGATTGCCGAGACGCGGTCGAACGCTTCCTCGGTCAACTCCAGAAGCGGCTTGTCGCCGCCCGCGACGCTGACCCCGACATTGTTGTGCAGGATGTCGATGCGGCCCCAGCGCCGCACCGCCTCCGCCATCGCCGCGGCGAGCGTGGCCTCGCGCGTCACATCGGCCTGAAACGGCACGCATTCGCCCTGTTCGACCAACGCTGCGGTCACCGCCGCGGCATCGAGGTCGCGATCGACCGCGAGGATGCGCGCGCCTTCCTGCGCGAAACGCAGCACCGTCGCCCGCCCGTTGCCGATGCCTTCGCCGGGGCTTTGCCCAGCGCCGATCACCACTGCGATCTTGCCCCCAAGGCGCATTGCTTCTGGGCGCATCGCTTCCTCCATCGCCATATAACGAAGGAGAGCATGACGCATGGAGCGACGGCGATGAAGCACCACCTTGCCGCGATCGTTGCCGCCGGCCTGATGCTGGCGCAGATGAGCAGCTACAATGGCGGCATTCCGATCACCCCCGGCACCAGCGTGCCGGAAAGCAATCCGGCGACCGCGATTGCGTCGCCCTCATTGAGCGCGCCAAGCAGCTCGCCTGCCGTCGGCCCGGCCATCGGGTCCGGCTCGGCCGCCAGCACCGCGCCGTCAGGGCCGGCCTATTCCTTCGGCGCCGCGCCGGCCCCGACCATCTCTCCAGGTCGATAGGGATGAGAAAGGCTGGGGCGAGTGATGGGACTTGAACCCACGACATCCAGATCCACAATCTGGCGCTCTAACCACCTGAGCTACACCCGCCGTCGCGAGGTGAGGTAGCGAATCGCATCGGCAAGGTCAAGGCGAGCCGGCCTTTTCGCGGCGCGGGGGAGACCCCACTTTTGCGGCAATGGGTTCTTCACCGCAAAGTTGGGCGGCTTACGCGCTCCTGACCCCGCGCCAGATGGGCGAGGCCGACCGTCTGACCATCGCCGGCGATATTCCCGGCATCGAACTCATGGAAAATGCCGGCAGGGCCGTCGCCGACGCGGTGAGCCGGCGCTATTCGCGGCGGCCGATCGCGGTGCTGTGCGGCCCCGGCAATAATGGCGGCGATGGGTTTGTCGCGGCGCGCATCCTCGCCGAGCGCGGCTGGCCGGTGCGCCTCGCGCTGCTCGGCGACCGCGCCGCGCTGAAGCGCGACGCCGTTGCTGCGGCCGCCCGCTGGACGGGGAAGGTCGAACCGCTTGCGCCCGCGGTTCTCGACGGCGCGGGCATCGTCATCGACGCGCTCTTCGGCGCCGGTCTCGCGCGGCCCATCGAGGGCGTCGCGACGCAAGTCATCGCGGCGCTGAACGAGCGCCGCATCGCCGTCGTCGCCGTGGATGTCCCGAGCGGCGTCGACGGCGCGAGCGGCGAGATTCGCGGCATCGCGATGCGGGCCGCTCTCACTGTCACTTTTTTCCGCCGCAAGCCGGGGCATCTGCTGCTGCCGGGGCGGCTGCTCTGCGGCGAGACGGTTCTCGCGCAGATCGGCATCGCACCCGTGGTGCTCGACGCCGTCGCGCCCGACACCGCGGCCAACCATCCGGCCTGGTGGCTCGGCGATTTTCCGTGGGCGGCGCCGGCCCGCCACAAATACGGCCGTGGTCATGCGCTTGTCGTCGGCGGCGCGCGGATGACCGGGGCGGCCCGACTGGCGGCGCGCAGCGCGGCGCGGGCCGGCGCCGGCCTTGTCACGGTCGCCGCGCCCGAGCCGGCCTTCCCCATCTATGCTGGTTCGCTGACCGGGGTCATCGTCACGCCGGTCGGCGGCATGGGCGATCTCGACGCGCTGCTCGCCGACAAACGGCGCAACGCGGCGCTGATCGGCCCGGGCGCCGGCACGACCTTGGAGACTCGCGACAATGCCTTGAAAATCCTCGCCGCCGGCAGATCGGCCGTACTTGACGCCGATGCGCTGACCGTTTTTGCCGACAAGCCAGCCGATTTGTTCGACGCTATCAAGTCGCCGGCAGTGTTGACCCCGCATGAGGGGGAATTCGCCCGGCTTTTCGATACGTCAAGTTCCGGCGGCAGCAAGCTCGATCGCGCCCGCCGCGCCGCCGCGACAAGCGGCGCGGTGATCGTGCTCAAGGGCGCGGACACGGTGATCGCGTCGCCCGACGGGCGGGCCGCGATCAATGAGAACGCGCCGCCGACCCTGGCGACCGCCGGCTCCGGCGACGTGCTGGCGGGCTTGGTGCTCGGCCTTTTGTCTCAGGGCATGCCGGCTTTCGAAGCGGCTTCGGCGGCGGTTTGGCTGCACGGCGCGGCGGCGCATGCGTTTGGCGCGGGTCTGGTCGCCGAAGACCTCATCGAAACCCTGCCGGCGGTTCTCGCCGGCTTGCAACAAATGGCGCACAATATGCCGGCAACACGTATGGAACCTTGATGAGCGACCGCGCCCCAATCGCCTTTTACGACACGGTCGTCGACCGCACGCTCTCGAAGCTGCGCAATGTGTGGCGCGAGATCGCGAGCTCGACGCGCGGCGTCCTGAGCGGCGCGCCGCGCCCCGACCTGCCCGAGGACGACGCCCAGCGGCTGCGCCAGCAGATGCAAAGCTGCCTTGACGGCTCGGGTGGCGAGGTATCCGCGCGCGCTCGCGCCGCCGAGCTCGGCCGCACCTATCTCGCGCTCAACAGCGCCGGCCGCGAGCGTTTTATGCATGTGATGGCCGAGGAATTCGACATCGACCGCGCCGCGGTCGACCGCGCCTGCGCCAATCTGGCCGCGACTAAGACGCCGGCCGAGCGCGCCCCGGCCGAGCGCGCGCTGCGCACGGCGCTGACGGCGCCGCGCGTTCGCTTGCTGCGTCAGTTCAACGCGCTGCCCGAAGGGGTCAAGTTTCTCGTCGATCGCCGCGAGGAGTTGCTTGCGCTCGCCGACGGCGACGCGGCGATGCGCGGCCTTTCCGACGATCTGCGCGATCTGCTCGCCGACTGGTTCGATATCGGCTTTCTCGAGCTGAAGCGGATCGGCTGGGATTCGCCGGCGGCGTTGCTCGAAAAGCTCATCGCCTACGAGGCCGTCCACGAAATCCAGGGTTGGAACGACCTCAAGAACCGCCTCGAAGCGGACCGCCGCTGCTTTGCGTTCTTTCACCCGCGCATGCCCGACGAGCCGCTGATCTTTGTCGAGGTCGCGCTGGTCAACGGCATGGCCGGCAATGTCCACACGCTGCTGGACGAGAGCGCGCCGTTGGGCGACGCCAACGCCGCCGACGCCGCGATCTTCTACTCGATCTCAAATTGCCACCGCGGTCTTGCCGGCATCAGCTTCGGCGATTTCCTCATCAAGCGCGTCGTCGAGCTGCTCACCGCCGAACTGCCGCGTCTCAAGATTTTCGCGACCCTGTCGCCGGTGCCGGGCTTCCGCGCCTGGCTCGACAAGCAGCGCCAGCGTCCCGATCTGCTGCAGCCGATCGAGGCGAAAGCGCTGGCGCTCGCGACCGGTAACGGTTCGGCCGGCCCGGATTTGGTGGCGCTGCTCGACCGTCCGGGCTGGCACGCCGACCCCGTGGTTTCGGGCGTGCTGCGCGAGCCGCTGCTGCGGCTCTGTGCGCAATACCTTGTCCACGAGAAGGGCCGCGGCAATCGCGCCGCCGACCCGGTCGCGCATTTCCATCTGACAAACGGGGCGCGCGTCGAGCGCATCAACTGGCTCGGCGATACGTCCGAGAAGGGGCTGCAGCAATCGGCCGGGATAATGGTCAACTACCTCTATCGGCTGGACCACATCGAAGCGAACCACGAGGCCTATCGCGGCGAGGGCAAGGTCGCGGCGTCGGCCGCCGTGCGCCATTCGCTGCGTAACCGTTGAGACCAGTGGCGCTTCGTTCCGCCCTCTTATGTTAGCCTGAGCGACTGTGTTAGAACGCGCCGCGGCCGGTGCGGCGCCTCGTGGCGTCAAGCAGCGGGCGTGGCGGAATTGGTAGACGCACTGGATTTAGGTTCCAGCGATGAAAATCGTGGGGGTTCAAATCCCTCCGCCCGCACCAGCGCCGCATTCTAGCCGAGCCTTTCCCCCGAAAAGCACGAGTGTCATGCAATGCAAGTGACCGAGACCAACGCTGACGGACTGAAGCACGAGTTCAAGATCGTCATTCCGGCCGGCGACCTCGAAAACCAGGTCAACGATCGCCTCACGCAACTCGGGCGTTCGATTCGCCTGCCGGGCTTCCGCCCCGGCAAGGTGCCGCAGAACCTGCTGCGCCAGCGCTACGGCAAGGCGATCCGCGGCGAGGTGCTGGAGCACACC
This sequence comes from uncultured Alphaproteobacteria bacterium, assembly GCA_963712835.1. Lineage (GTDB taxonomy): Bacteria > Pseudomonadota > Alphaproteobacteria > ATCC43930 > CGMCC-115725 > DATARH01. The sequence goes on from CAVQJJ010000019.1 coordinate 277,317, forward strand.
GTTCAGGAAAGCTCGGCCGAGGCGATGCGCGAGCAGAACCTGCGTCCGGCGCTGCCGCCCAAGGTTGAGATCGTTTCCGCCGACGAAGGCACCGATTTCGAATACACGATGTCGGTCGAAGTGCTTCCCGAGCTGCCCGCTCCCGATTTCAACGCGTTGGGGCTGGAGCGGCTGTCGATCGAGGTTCCCGACGACGATGTCGACAAGGCGGTCGAGCGCATCGCCGAGCAGTACCGCAAGGCCGAGCCCGTCAAGCGTGCGGCGAAAAAGGGCGATGTCGTGGTCATCGATTTCGTCGGCAAGATCGGCGATGTCGAGTTCCCCGGCGGCAAGGGCGAAAACGTCTCTCTGGAGCTGGGTTCGGGTCAATTCGTGCCGGGTTATGAGGATCAGCTCGTCGGCGCCAAGGGCGACCAGGACCGCACCGTCAAGGTCACCTTCCCCGAGAATTACGGCGGACCCGAGCTCGCCGGCAAGGAGGCGGTCTTCGAGGTCAAGGTCAAGGAGGTGCGCGAGAAGCAGCCGGCAAAGATCGACGATGCGCTCGCCGCCGAAGTCGGCCTCGAAAATCTCGCCGAGCTGAAGCAGGAGGTGAAGGAGCGCATCGCCCGCGACTACAGCATGGTGACCCGCCAGCGCCTCAAGCGGCAGCTGCTCGACAAGCTGGCCGAGGCCTATTCCTTCCCGGTGCCGCCGGGCATGGTCGAGATCGAGTTCGGCAACATCTGGCAGCAGCACGAAGCCGAGAAGGCCTACGCCGCGGCGGGCCAGGCGCCCGAGGACGTACCCGGCGACGTATCGGCTGACGGGCCGGCCGAAGCCCCCGCCGAGCCTGCGGCGGCGACGGAGGATGACGAAAAACTCAAGGGCGAATACCAGGCCCTCGCCGAACGGCGGGTGCGTTTGGGTTTGCTGCTTGCCGATGTCGGTCGCAATGCCAATATTACGGTCACTCAGGAGGAGCTCAACCAGGCCCTGATCCGGGAAGCCCAGCGCTTTCCGGGCGCGGAGCGGCGAGTGCTCGACTACTATCGCAACAACCCCGATGCTACCGGCAACCTTAGGGCGCCGATCTTCGAGGAAAAGGTGGTCGATTACATCGTCGAGTTGGCGAAGCCCGCCGAACGCAAGGTCAGCCCGCAGGAGCTCCTCGCGATGACCGAGGCCGATGAGGCCGCCGATGCTGCCGAGCCGGAAGCGAAAAAGCCGGCCGAGAAGAAACCGCGGAGACAAACCGGCGCGCGCCGCGCCAAGGCGCAAGCCGCCACAGGAGAAAGTGAATGAGCGATCCTCGCGAAGTTTACATGAACAACCTGGTGCCGATGGTCGTCGAGCAGACCAACCGGGGCGAGCGCGCCTACGACATCTATTCGCGGTTGTTGAAGGAGCGGATCATCTTCCTCGTCGGGCCGGTGCACGACGCGGTCTCCAGCCTGATCTGCGCGCAGCTCCTTTTCCTCGAAGCCGAGAACCCGACCAAGGACATCGCCCTCTACATCAACTCGCCGGGCGGCGTCGTGACCTCGGGTCTCGCGATCTACGACACAATGCAGTACATCCGCTCGCCGGTCTCGACCGTGTGCATCGGCCAGGCGGCGTCGATGGGCTCGCTGCTGCTCTGCGCCGGCGCCGAAGGCAAGCGCTTCGCGCTGCCCAACGCCAACATCATGATCCATCAACCTTCGGGCGGTTTTCAGGGCCAGGCGAGCGACATCGAGATTCAGGCGCGCGAAATCCTGCGCTTGCGTGCACGGCTCAACGAAATCTACGTTAAACACACTGGACAGACGCTCGATTCGGTGTCGAACGCGGTCGAGCGCGATCGTTTCATGACGCCGCTCGAGGCCAAGGAGTTCGGATTGATCGACGAGATGGTCGAGACGCGGCCCGGCGCGATGGACGAAAAGGCGCGGGCATGACGCCCGCACCTGAGTCGCTTCGTCGCGGTCTGAAGGGATTTAACTAGTTGTTGATCCATCGGGAGCACATATACTTTATGAGCCGGGGAAGGGTGCCGATGGACGCCCGGTCCCCGCGCCGGTTCGGCGGCTCACGCCGCCCTGCCCGCGCATTAGAAGCGACGGAGCGGCGATGACCAAGTCCAGCGGCGGCGATTCAAAAAACACGCTGTACTGCTCATTTTGCGGCAAAAGCCAGCATGAGGTCCGAAAGCTCATCGCCGGCCCGACCGTCTTCATCTGCGACGAGTGCGTCGAGCTTTGCATGGACATCATCCGTGAGGAGCACAAGACGACCCTCGTCAAGTCGCGCGACGGAGTGCCCGGCCCGCGCGACATCTGCCGGGTGCTCGACGATTATGTGATCGGCCAAAGCCACGCCAAACGCGTGCTGTCGGTTGCCGTGCACAACCACTACAAGCGGCTCGCGCATGGCGCAAAGAACAACGATGTCGAGCTGGCGAAGTCAAATATCCTTCTGGTGGGCCCCACCGGCTCGGGAAAGACGCTGCTGGCGCAAACCTTGGCGCGCATCATCGACGTGCCGTTCACGATGGCGGACGCGACGACGCTCACCGAGGCCGGCTATGTAGGCGAGGACGTCGAGAACATCATTCTGAAGCTGCTCCAGGCCGCCGATTACAACGTCGAGCGGGCGCAGCGCGGCATCGTCTATATCGACGAGGTCGACAAGATTTCGCGCAAGTCCGACAACCCGTCGATCACCCGCGACGTGTCGGGCGAAGGCGTGCAGCAGGCCCTCTTGAAGATCATGGAGGGCACGATCGCCTCGGTGCCGCCGCAGGGCGGCCGCAAGCATCCGCAGCAGGAATTCCTGCAGGTCGATACGACCAACATCCTGTTCGTCTGCGGCGGCGCCTTCGCCGGCCTCGAAAGGATCATCGCGCAGCGCGGGCAGGGCACCTCGATCGGCTTCGGCGCCGAGGTGCGCGGTCCCGACGAGCGCAAGACCGGGGAAATTCTGCGCAACCTTGAGCCGGAAGACCTGCTCAAGTTCGGTCTGATCCCGGAGTTCGTCGGCCGGCTGCCGGTTGTCGCGACGCTCGACGACCTCGACGAGGACGCGCTGGTCGACATCCTGACCAAGCCCAAGAACGCGCTCGTCAAGCAGTATCAACGGCTGTTCGAAATGGAGGATGTCCGCCTCGAACTGACCGAGGATTCGCTGCGCGGCATCGCCCTGAAGGCGATCGCGCGCAAGACCGGGGCTCGTGGCCTGCGCTCGATCATGGAAGCGATCCTGCTCGATTCGATGTTCGAGCTGCCGAGCCTCGCCGGCGTCAGCGAAATCGTGATCAACCGCGAGGTCGTCGACGGCCGCACCAAGCCGCTGCACATTTATTCCGACCGCCGCGGCGAGAGCGGCACGGCCGACTGACCGCTATCCCATTGTCAGGAAGATGCCGCACGCTGCGGCACCGCTTGACGGCGGCCGCTTGAACGCCAAACTAAGCATAGCCTAGGGTATTGCCGGCTACCCCCTGGCGGCCGGTGTCCGACGAAAGAGAAGTCATGCCAGAACCTGCACGCGTTGCGCTTTATCCTGTCCTGCCGCTCCGCGACATCGTGGTCTTCCCGCACATGATCGTGCCGCTGTTTGTCGGCCGCGAGAAGTCGGTGCGCGCGCTCGAAGACGTGATGAAGGACGACAAGCAGATCCTGCTCGTCACCCAGAAGAATGCCGCCCAGGACGACCCGACGACCTCCGACATCTTTATGATCGGCACGGTCGGCACGGTGCTGCAGCTTCTCAAGCTGCCCGACGGCACGGTCAAGGTGCTGGTCGAGGGCGGCCAGCGCGCCCGCATCCAACGCTTCGCCGAAAACGATGCGTTCTTCCAGGCCTATGCCGAGAACCTCGGCGAGGGCAGCGGCTCGCAGCAGGAGACCGAGGCGCTGGCCCGCACCGTGGTCGCGCAGTTCGAGCAGTACATCAAGCTCAACAAGAAAATCCCGCCCGAGGTGCTGGTCTCGATCAATCAGATCGAGGATCCCGGCAAGCTCGCCGACACGGTCGCTTCGCACCTGACGCTGAAGATTCCCGAGAAGCAGGAGCTGCTCGAGACCGTGCCCGTGTCGGAGCGGCTCGAAAAGGTCTTCGGCTATATGGAAGGCGAGATCGGCGTCCTTCAGGTTGAAAAGCGCATCCGCAACCGCGTCAAGCGACAGATGGAAAAGACGCAGCGCGAGTACTACCTGAACGAGCAGCTGAAGGCGATTCAGAAAGAACTTGGCGAGGGCGAGGACGGCAAGGACGAGATGGCCGAACTCGAAGCCAAGATCGGCAAGACCAAGTTTTCTAAAGAAGCGCGCGATAAGGCTCTGGCAGAACTTAAAAAGCTGCGCAGCATGAGCCCGATGTCGGCGGAAGCCACTGTCGTCAGGAATTATCTCGACTGGATGCTGTCGCTGCCGTGGCACGTACGCACCAAGACCAGGCGCGACATTGCCGCCGCCGAGCGGGTGCTCAACGCCGACCATTTCGGGCTCGAAAAGGTCAAGGAGCGTATCCTCGAATACCTCGCCGTGCAGCAGCGGATGAAGAAGATCAAGGGCCCCATCCTCTGTCTCGTCGGCCCGCCGGGTGTCGGCAAGACCTCGCTCGGCAAGTCGGTCGCCAAGGCGACCGGCCGCAACTTCGTCCGCATGTCGTTGGGCGGCGTGCGCGACGAGGCCGAGATCCGCGGCCATCGCCGGACCTATATCGGCTCGATGCCCGGCAAGGTGCTGCAGGGCATGAAGAAGGCGAAATCGTCCAATCCGCTGTTCCTGCTCGACGAAGTCGACAAGCTTGGCGCGGATTGGCGCGGCGACCCGTCCTCGGCGCTGCTCGAAGTGCTCGACCCCGAGCAGAACTCGACGTTCAACGACCATTATCTCGAGGTCGATTACGATCTGTCCGACGTGATGTTCGTGACCACGGCCAATACGCTGCGCATGCCGCAGCCGCTGATGGACCGCATGGAGATCATTCGCATCCCCGGCTACACCGAGGACGAGAAGGTCGAGATCGCCAAACGCCACCTGATCCCGAAACAGATCGAGCAGCACGGGCTGAAGAAGAACGAGTGGTCGATCAGCGAGGACGCGTTGCGCGATCTCATTCGCTATTACACGCGTGAGGCTGGCGTCCGCAATCTGGAGCGCGAGATCGCCAATCTGACGCGCAAGGCGATCAAAGACATCTTGATGAAAAAGGCCGGCAAGGACGGCAAGGTGGCCGTCAGCCGGCGGACCATCGAAAAATACGCCGGCGTGCGCCGCTTCCGCTTCGGCGAGGTCGAGAGCGAGGATCTGATCGGGGTCACGACCGGTCTTGCCTGGACCGAGGTGGGCGGCGAATTGCTGACGATCGAGGCGGTCACCTTGCCAGGCAAGGGCCGCGTGACGGCGACCGGCAAGCTCGGCGACGTGATGAAGGAGTTGGTCCAGGCGGCCGAAAGCTACGTCAAGTCGCGCAGCACAGTGTTCGGCATCCTGCCGTCGATCTTCGACAGGAAGGACATCCATGTCCACGTGCCGGAAGGCGCGACACCAAAAGATGGCCCCTCGGCGGGCGTCGGCATGGTGACGTCGATCGTCTCGGTGCTTGCCGGTATTCCGGTGAAGCGTGACCTCGCGATGACCGGCGAGATCACGCTGCGCGGCCGGGTGCTGCCGATTGGCGGTCTTAAGGAGAAACTACTGGCGGCGCTGCGAGGTGGCCTCAAGACCGTGCTGATCCCGGCCGAAAACGAGAAGGACCTCGCGGAGATCCCGGACAACGTTAAGAAGGGCCTCAAGATCATTCCGGTCAATACGGCGGACGAAGTGCTGATGCACGCGCTCGCCGGGCCGCTTACGCCGGTGACTTGGGTCGATGAGGCTGAGGCCGCGCCGGTAATTCCCCCGTCGGGCGAAGAGCGTTCGGGATTACTAACGCACTGATTCCTATTACGGCCGTGGTCGTTAGCCGACCAACTTCAAGTGCGGCGGCGACAACGGCCGGTAAGAGCCAAAAAAACCTTGGTTTCCCTATGCGCGCCAACGTTGACCGGTCGTCGCGGGGCCTCTACACTCCGGTTCGCTTTCCGACGAATTTTCTTCCGAACTTAGGGTAGGGGGCGACACGTGAACAGAAACGAACTCGTCGATGCCGTTGCGGGTAAGGCCGATCTGTCAAAAACGGCCGCAAGCAAGGCTGTCGAGGCGGTGTTCGAACTCGATCACCGGGGCTTTGAAGGGAGGCGGCGAGGTGCGCCTCGTGGGGTTCGGCACCTTCTCGGTCGCGCGCCGTGCGGCCTCGGAAGGACGCAACCCGCGCACGGGGGAAAAGATCAAGATCGCCGCGTCTAAGCAGGCGAAGTTCAAACCAGGCCGGCGGTTGCGCAACTCGTTGAACTAGTTTCGCCAAGCAAGGCGGAGGCGCGGTTCGGCGACGAGGGTGATGCGGTCGTGGTCGCGTCACCAAAGAGCCATCGGCGCGGGCGATTAGCTCAGTTGGCAGAGCATCTCGTTTACACCGAGGGGGTCGGGGGTTCAAATCCCTCATCGCCCACCACGGGTGGCTAGAGGGTGGACGACGCAAATTCCAATAACCATCTCTTAAGCAAACAGAGGTGGCGCTCAGCGCTGTGCGCCAAATTTGTCGGCCTGAACTGTGGCTCGTTCGCTTGACACCCCAGGGGGGCAAGGGTACGAGTGGTCGCCCCGCCGAGAATAGGAATAGAATGGCGACCGTACGCGGGGGCGTAGCTCAGTTGGTTAGAGCGCCGGCCTGTCACGCCGGAGGCCGCGGGTTCGAGTCCCGTCGCTCCCGCCACCGGTCGCGATCTGCAAGGCGACGTTGCCAATCTTGGGGAAGACGGGGCGGCGGGGTTGGCGCCGATGCGGCGCCACCGGCCGCGTGTCGTTTAGTCTGGGGGTCGAGGGTCCGCAATGGGCAGCCTGTTGGCCGAATATTTCCCGATCCTGGTATTTCTCGTCATTGCGGGCGGTATCGGCGTCGCGATGATTACCGCATCGTTCGTGCTCGCTCGCCAGCGGCCCGATTCTGAGAAATTGTCACCTTACGAATGCGGTTTCGACCCCTTCGAGGATGCCCGCGTCCGCTTTGACGTCCGCTACTACCTGGTGGCGATCCTCTTCATCATCTTCGATCTTGAGGTCGCCTTCCTGTTCCCGTGGGCGGTGTCGCTCGGCGACATCGGGCTCTTCGGCTTCTGGTCGATGATCGTGTTCCTCGCCGTGCTGACGGTCGGGTTTGCCTATGAATGGCGGAAGGGGGCGCTCGAATGGGAGTGATGAACCCCAACAGCCTTCCAGGCACGACTGTCCCCCCCGGCCCCGAGCAGGACGCGCTGCTGCGCGCCGCCACCGAAGAATTGCAGGATCGCGGCTTTATCGTCTCGACGCTCGATTCCCTGGTGAACTGGGCGCGCAGCGGCTCGCTGTGGCCGATGACCTTCGGTCTCGCGTGCTGTGCCGTCGAGATGATGCACACCGGCGCCAGCCGCTACGACCTCGACCGGTTCGGCGTGGTGTTCCGGCCGAGCCCGCGCCAGTCCGACGTGATGATCGTCGCCGGCACGCTGTGTAACAAGATGGCCCCGGCGCTGCGCAAGGTCTACGACCAGATGGCCGAGCCGCGCTGGGTGATCTCGATGGGCTCGTGCGCCAATGGCGGCGGCTATTATCATTATTCCTATTCGGTGGTGCGCGGCTGCGACCGCATCGTCCCGGTCGATGTCTATGTGCCGGGCTGTCCGCCGACCGCCGAGGCGCTGCTCTACGGCGTGCTGCTGCTGCAGAAAAAAATTAGACGCAGCCGCAACTTCGATCGCTGAGCCCGGCGATGGACGAAAAGCTCACCGCTCTTGCCGAACATCTTGCCGCTGCGCTTCCGGGCGTGGTTCAGGATTATGAAATTCGTCATGACCAGCTCGCCGTCCGCGTGCCGCGCGGGGGGCTGCTCGATACGCTGAGCTTTCTGCGCGACGATCCGCGCTGTCGCTTCACGGTGCTCTGCGACATTTGCGGCGTCGACTACCCCGACCGGCCCGAGCGTTTCGAGGTCGTCTATAATCTTCTGAGCATGAGCCAGAACCTGCGCATTCGCCTCAAGGTCGAGACCGACGAGGAGAACCCGGTGCCGTCCGCGACCGGGCTGTTCAGCGTTGCCGGCTGGTGGGAGCGCGAGGCCTGGGACCTCTTCGGCATCTATTTCAGCGACCACCCGGATTTGCGCCGTATCCTCACCGATTACGGCTTTGACGGCCATCCGCTGCGCAAGGATTTCCCGCTCACCGGCTATGTCGAGCTGCGCTACGACGAGGACCAGAAGCGCGTGGTCTACGAGCCGGTGAAATTGAAGCAGGAATTCCGCAGCTTCGACTTCCTCTCGCCCTGGGAAGGCATGGACCGCATCCTTCCCGGCGACGAGAAGGCGAGCGCCGACGATGCGGAACAGGGTTCGAAGGCGCCATGAGCGACCCGGCCGCACCGCGTGCGATCGACCAGCTCGATCCGGAGCTCGAGGGCGCGTCGCATATCCGCAATTTCATGCTGAATTTCGGCCCGCAGCACCCGGCCGCGCACGGCGTGATGCGCATGGTGCTGGAGATGGACGGCGAGACGATCGAGCGCGCCGACCCGCATATCGGCCTGCTACACCGCGGCACCGAGAAGCTCATCGAATACAAGACCTATCTCCAAGCAATCCCCTATTTCGACCGGCTCGATTACGTCTCGCCGATGTGCCAGGAGCACGCCTTCGCGTTGGCGGTCGAGCGGCTGATGGGCATCGAGCCGCCGCCGCGCGCCAAATACATCCGCGTGCTGTTCGCCGAGATCACCCGTATTCTCAATCACTTGCTGAACGTCTGCGCGTTCGGTCTCGATCTTGGCGCGATCACCCCGTTCCTCTGGGGCTTCGAGGAGCGCGAGCGGCTGATGGAGTTCTACGAGCGGGCCTCGGGCGCCCGGCTGCACGCCAATTACTTTCGACCGGGTGGCGTGCACATGGACCTGCCGCCGCGTCTCGTCGATGACATCGCCGCGTTCTGCGAGACCTTCCCGCAGACCGTCGACGATATCGAGGAGTTGCTGACCGACAACCGCATCTTCCGCCAGCGCACGGTCAATATCGGGGTGTTGAGCGCGGCCGATGCGGCGGATTGGGGCATGTCCGGCCCGATGCTGCGCGCCTCCGGCGTCGCCTGGGATTTGCGCCGGGCGCAGCCCTATGACGTCTACGCCGAGATGGATTTCGACGTGCCGATCGGCAAGAACGGCGATTGCTTCGACCGCTATCTGGTGCGCGTCGAGGAAATGCGGCAATCGGTGCGCATCATCAAGCAGTGCCTCGAAAAGATGCCATCCGGGCCGGTCAAGATAAACGACCGCAAAGTCGCGCCGCCGCCGCGCGCCGTGATGAAGCAGTCGATGGAAGCCCTCATCCACCACTTCAAGCTTTACACCGAGGGCTATCACGTGCCCGCGGGCGAGACCTACACTGTCGTGGAGGCGCCCAAGGGCGAGTTCGGCGTCTATCTCGTCGCCGACGGCACCAACCGTCCGTACCGCTGCAAGATCCGCTCCCCCGGCTTCGCCTTCCTGCAGGCGACCGAGTTCTTGTGCAAGGGCCACATGCTGGCCGATCTCGTCGCGGTTGTCGGTTCGATGGACATCGTCTTCGGCGAGATCGACCGATGAGCGAGCACGGGGCCAGCGGCCCTCCTTTCGAGCAGCCGGCGAGCTTCGAGTTCACGCCGGAGAATATGGAAAAGGCGAAGTACCATATCGCCAAATACCCGCCCGGCCGGCAGGCGAGCGCGGTGCTGCCGCTGCTCGACCTGGCACAGCGCCAGCATGACAACTGGCTGCCCAAGGCGGCGATGGACTACGTCGCCGGCATCCTCGATATGGCGCCGATCCGCGTTTACGAGGTCGCGACCTTCTATACGATGTTCAACCTCCGGCCGGTCGGCCGCTGGTTCCTGCAGGCCTGCACGACGACCCCGTGCTGGTTGACCGGCTCCGACGATATCGTCGCCGCCTGCCGGAAAAAGCTCGGCATCGGCGTCGGCGAGACGACGGCGGACGGAAAGTTCACGCTGGTCGAGGTCGAATGCCTCGGGGCCTGCGTCAACGCGCCGATCCTTCAGGTCAACGACGATTTCTACGAAGACCTCGACGGCCCGGCGACCGAGAAGCTGCTCGACGCGCTCGCCAGCGGGACACAGCCGCCGATGGGCTCGGTCACCGGGCGCCAGGGCTCGATGCCGGCCCCTGGCAAGACCACGCTGACCGAGCTGCCGGCCAAGAACGGGAAGGGCGCCGATGCTGGCTGACCAGGACCGCGTTTTCACCAATCTCTACGGCGAGGGCGACTGGCGTCTCGCCGGTGCGCGCTCGCGCGGCGTGTGGGACGGCACCAAAGACATCATCCTCAAGGGCCGCGACTGGATCGTCGAGGAGATCAAGCAATCAGGGCTGCGCGGCCGCGGCGGGGCCGGCTTCCCGACGGGGCTCAAATGGTCGTTCATGCCGAAAGAGAGCAACCGGCCTTGCTACCTCGTCGTCAACGCCGATGAGAGCGAGCCCGGCACCTGCAAGGACCGAGATATCCTGCGTTACGACCCGCATCGTTTGGTTGAGGGTTGCCTTCTGGCCGGCGTCGGCATGGGGGCAACCGCCGGCTATATCTACATCCGCGGCGAGTTCTATAACGAGGCGCAAAACCTCCAGGTCGCGATCGACGAGGCCTATGACGCCGGCCTGATCGGCAAGAATGCCTGCGGCTCGGGCTATGATTTCGAGCTCTACATGCACCGCGGTGCCGGCGCCTATATCTGCGGCGAGGAGACGGGGCTGCTCGAAAGCCTCGAGGGCCGCAAGGGCCAGCCGCGCCTCAAGCCGCCATTTCCCGCCGCGGTCGGGCTCTATGGCTGCCCGTCGACGGTCAACAATGTCGAGACCATCGCCACCAGTCCCGAAATCCTGAAGCGCGGCGCCAAGTGGTTCGCTGGCATCGGCCGCGAGCGCAACACCGGCACCAAAATCTTCTGCATCGCGGGCCATGTGAACAACCCGTGCAATGTCGAAGAAGCGATGTCGATCCCGATGCGGGAGCTCATCGAAAAGCATGCCGGCGGGGTGCGCGGCGGTTGGGACAACCTGATGGCGGTAATCCCCGGCGGCTCGTCGACGCCGTGCCTGCCGAAATCGGTTTGCGACACTGTGCTGATGGATTTCGACGCGCTCGTCGCCGAGAAATCGGGGCTCGGCACGGCGGCGCTGATCGTCATGGATAAGTCGACCGATATCGTCCGCGCGATCTCCCGGCTGTCGGCCTTCTACAAGCACGAGAGCTGCGGCCAGTGCACACCGTGCCGCGAGGGTTTGGGATGGGTCTGGCGCGTCATGGAGCGCATGGTCAAGGGCGACGCGACTGTCGAGGAGCTCGACATGCTCGACGAAGTGACGCGTGAGATCGAAGGCCACACGATCTGCGCGCTCGCCGACGGCGCGGTATGGCCGGTGCAGGGCCTGATCCGCCACTTCAAGCCGGAGATGCAGCGCCGCATCGCCGAATACCGCGCGCACGCGACGCGCCAGGCGGCGGAGTAGAGCGATGCCGGATCCGGTCAAGCTGACCATCGACGGCCAGGAAACCGAGGTCGAGCCGGGCACCACGGTGCTTCAGGCCTGCCAGGGCCTCGGCATCGAGGTCGCGCATTTCTGCTATCACGAACGCTTGGCGATCGCCGGCAATTGCCGCATGTGCCTCGTCGAGCAGGAGCGCGCGCCAAAGCCGATCGCCTCGTGCGCCATGCCCGTCGCACCGGGCATGGTCATTTTCACCCAGTCGGAAAAGGCCAAAAAGGCGCGCCACGCCGTCATGGAGATGCTGCTGATCAACCATCCGCTCGATTGCCCGATCTGTGATCAGGGCGGCGAGTGCGATCTGCAGGACCAGGCGATGGCCTACGGCTTCGATCGCGGCCGCTATGTCGAGAACAAGCGCGCCGTCGCCGACAAGAATTTCGGCCCCCTGGTCGCGACCGAGATGACGCGCTGCATCCATTGCACGCGCTGCATCCGCTTTCTGACCGATGTCGCCGGCGTCGAGGAGCTGGGCGCGACCGGGCGCGGCGAGAACATGGAAATCGGCACCTATATCGAGCGCGCGCTCGGCTCGGAAATGTCGGGCAACATCATCGATCTGTGTCCGGTCGGCGCGCTGACCTCGAAGCCCTACGCGTTCAATGCCCGCCCTTGGGAGCTGCGCAAGACCGAAAGTGTCGATGTGCTCGACGCGGTCGGCAGCAATATTCGCGTCGACTCGCGCGGCGCCTCGATCCTGCGCGTGCTGCCGCGCCTCAACGAGAGCGTCAACGAGGAGTGGATTTCCGACAAGACCCGCTTTGCCGTTGACGGGCTGACCCGTCGCCGGCTCGACCGGCCCTATATCCGGCGCGGCGGCAAGCTCGTCGAAGCCGACTGGCGCGAAGCGCTCGACCTCGTTGCTGACCGCCTCAAAGGCACGCCCGGCGAGCGGATCGCGGCGATCGCCGGCGATCTCTGCGACGCGGAATCGATGTTCGCGTTGAAGGAGCTGCTCGGCGGCCTTGGCGCGACCAGCCTCGATTGCCGCCAGGACGGCGCCAAGATCGACGCCGCATGCCGCGCCGGCTACCTGTTCAACACGACGATCGCAGCGATCGACGAGGCCGACGCTTGCCTGCTGATCGGCGCCAACCCGCGCTGGGAAGCGCCGATCGTCAATGCGCGGCTGCGCAAGCGCTACCTCGCCGGTGGGTTCAAGATCGCGGCGATCGGCCCAGCGCTCGATCTGACCTTCCCGGTCGAGATGCTTGGCGAGGGCGGCGACACGCTCGCCGCGCTGGGCCAAGGGGACAATGGCGAGGGCGACCATGGCTGGGCCGGCGGGTTCAAGGACAAGAAGCTGATGGTGATCATCGGCTCGGGCGCGATCGCCCGCGCCGATGGCGGACAGGTGCTCGGCGCCGCACGCGCGCTTGTCGAAAGCGTTGGCCATGTCCGCGACGGCTGGAACGGGTTCAACGTGCTGCACCGCGCGGCGTCGCGGGTCGGCGGGCTCGATCTCGGTTTCCTGCCGGGCGCCGGCGGACGCGACGTAGCCGGCATCCTCGGCGGTTGCCGCGATGGCGCGGTCGAAATCCTTTACCTGCTCGGCGCCGACGAACTCGACCTTGCCGATGCGGGTTCGGCTTTCGTGATCTACCAAGGCCATCACGGCGATCGCGGTGCGGCGCGCGCCGATGTCGTGCTGCCCGGCGCCGCCTACACCGAGAAGGACGGCACTTACGTCAACACCGAAGGGCGCGCGCAGCTCGGTCGCCGCGCGGTGTTCCCGCCCGGCGAGGCGCGCGAGGACTGGACGATCATCCGCGCGCTGTCGGGTGCGCTCGGCAAGCCGCTGCCGTTCAATTCGCTCGCCGAATTGCGCGCCAAGATGCGCGCCGCGCATCCGAGCCTGATGGAAACTGACGTGCTGACACCCTCGGCCTGGGGAGCGTTCGGTGCGGTCGGGCCGATCGCCGCCACGCCGTTCGTCTATCCGGTCACCGATTTCTACAGGACGGATCCGATCAGCCGCGCCAGCCCAACCATGGCCGAATGCAGCGAGCTTTTTGTTACCGGTGCCGCGGCGCGGACGGGCACGCATGGCTGAGTTCTGGCACGGCTACGTCTGGCCGACGATCATCGTCGTCGCCGAGATCCTCTGCGTCCTCGTGCCGCTGCTGTTGGCGATCGCCTATTACACCTACGCGGAACGCAAGGTTCTGGCCTACGCGCAGCTACGCAAGGGGCCGAACGTCGTGGGCCCGTTCGGGCTCCTCCAGCCGATCGCCGACGCGATCAAGATGCTGTTCAAGGAGACGATCATCCCGAGCGGCGCCAACCGCGTCATCTTTCTTGCCGCGCCGATCGTCACCGTAGCCCTGGCCCTTGTCGCCTGGGCGGTCATTCCCTTCGCCAAGGGCATGGTGATCTCCAACATCAATGTCGGCATCCTTTATCTCTTCGCGATCAGCTCGCTCTCGGTCTACGGCACGATCATGGCCGGCTGGGCGTCGAACTCACGTTATGCGTTCCTCGGCGCGCTGCGTTCGGCGGCGCAGATGGTCTCCTACGAGGTCTCGATCGGTTTCGTGCTGGTGACGGTGCTGCTCTGCGCCGGCTCGCTGAACCTGACCGACATCGTGCTGGCGCAGCGGCACATCTGGTTCGTGATTCCGCTGTTGCCGATGGCGGTGGTGTTCTTCATTTCCGGCCTCGCCGAGACCAACCGTGCGCCGTTCGATCTGGCGGAGGGTGAATCCGAGCTGGTCGCCGGGTTCCATGTCGAATATTCGGCGATGACCTGGCTGCTCTTTTTTATGGGCGAATACGGCAACATGATCCTGGTTTGCGCGATGACCAGCATCCTGTTCCTCGGGGGCTGGCTGTCGCCGATTCCGGTGGAACCGTTCACCTGGATCCCGGGGCCGATCTGGTTCATCGCCAAGATCCTTTTCGTGATGTTTCTGTTTCTCTGGGTGCGCGCGACCTTTCCGCGCTTCCGCTACGATCAGCTGATGCGCCTCGGTTGGAAGGTGTTCCTGCCGCTGTCGCTGTTCTGGCTGGTGCTCACCGCCGGCGTTTTGACGGCGATGGGCTGGGTGCCAAGTCATTGACGCGGAGTGGGGCCGGGTTGATGGTGGGCCTGAGGGATGTGAGGCTGAGGGATGTGAGGCTGAGGGATCATCGATGAGCCTGTTCTCGCGCGGCGCGCGTGGCCTCCTCTTGACCGAGCTGCTGTCGGGCATGGCGTTGACCCTGCGCTACATGTTCAAGACGCCGGTCACGGTCAATTACCCCTACGAGAAAGGGCCGCTGTCATCGCGCTTTCGCGGCGAGCATGCGCTGCGTCGCTATCCCAGCGGCGAGGAGCGCTGCATCGCCTGCAAATTGTGCGAGGCGATCTGTCCGGCGCTGGCGATCACCATCGAGGCCGAGCCGCGCGAGGACGGCAGCCGTCGCACCACGCGCTACGACATCGACATGACGAAGTGCATCTATTGCGGCTACTGCCAGGAGGCCTGTCCGGTCGACGCGATCGTCGAAGGGCCGAATTTCGAGTTCGCCTCGGAGACCCGCGAGGAGCTCTTCTACGACAAGGAGAAGCTAATGGCGAACGGCGACCGCTGGGAGGCGGAAATCGCCCAGTCGCTGTCGCTCGAGGCGCCCTATCGATGAGCGTGTCCGCCGTAATATGCTGCCAAGCCTCCGCCCCGGCCCTCCCCCGCTTGCGGGGGACGGGGTGGCTGGCGCCGGCGTGTCCGTCTCCCTCCCCGGCAAGCGGGGGAGGGTTGGGGTGGGGGCTGGAGGCGGTTAGAAAATGATCCTCCCCGCGATCATGTTCTACCTGTTCTCGGCGGTGGCGATCGCCTCGGGCGTGATGGTCGTCTCCGCGCGCAACCCGGTTCATTCGGTGCTGTTCCTGATCCTCGCCTTCTTCAACGCGGCGGGGCTCTTCATCCTGATGGGCGCCGAGTTCCTGGCGATGATCCTTGTCATCGTCTATGTCGGCGCGGTCGCGGTGCTGTTCCTCTTTGTCGTGATGATGCTCGACATCGACTTCGCGCAGCTGCGCACCGGAGCGATGAAGTACCTGCCGGCCGGCCTCGTGGTCGGGCTGATCCTGCTCGCAGAGTTGGTCTTTGTGTTCGGCAGCTGGGCGATCGCGCCGCAGGTCGCGGGCGTCGCGGCCGCACCGTTGCCGGCGGCGGCGAACGGCATCAGCAACACCCGCGCTTTGGGCGATCTGCTCTACACCCGCTACTTCTTCGCCTTCCAGGCGGCCGGCATGATCCTCCTCGTGGCGATGATCGGCGCGATCGTGCTCACCCTGCGGCACCGTGTCGGCGTGCGCCGCCAGGTGATCGCCGAGCAGGTGGCGCGCCGGAGCGGCGAGACCGTCGAGGTGGTGAAGGTGCCCGTCGGAGCGGGTGTCGAAGCCGAGGCGGCGGAGTAGGGGAATGACGATCGGCCTTGCTCATTACCTCACCGTCGCCGCGATCCTGTTCACGCTCGGCATTTTCGGAATTTTCCTCAATCGCAGGAACGTCATCATCATCCTGATGTCGATCGAGCTGATGCTGCTCGCGGTCAACATCAACTTCGTCGCCTTCTCGGTGCGGCTGCACGATCTGGTCGGCCAGGTCTTCGCGATGTTCGTGCTGACCGTGGCGGCCGCGGAGGCGGCGATCGGCCTTGCGATCCTCGTCGTCTATTTCCGCAACCGCGGCACGATCCGGGTCGAGGACATCCGGATGATGAAAGGCTGATCGGTGATCGCGCTCGTCGTCTTTCTTCCGCTTCTGGCCGCCGCGGTCGCCGGCTTCTTTGGCCGGGTGATCGGCGACCGCGGCTCGCAGGTCGTGACCTGCGGCGCGCTCGTGCTGTCGGCGATCTTCGGCATCATCGTCTTCTATCAGATCATGGGACAGTCGGCGCCGCGGGTGGAGGTGATCGCCACCTGGATTTCCGGCGGCGGGGTCGATGTTGCCTGGTCGCTGCGCCTCGATACGCTGTCGGGCGTGATGATCCTCGTCGTGACGATCGTCTCGGCGATGGTCCACATCTACTCGATCGGCTACATGGCGCATGACCACTCGATCCCGAGGTTCATGAGCTATCTGAGCCTGTTCACCTTCTTCATGCTGATGCTGGTGACGGCCAACGACTTCGTGCAGATGTTCTTTGGCTGGGAAGGGGTGGGGCTCTGCTCGTATCTGCTGGTCGGCTTCTGGTATGACCGCCCGACGGCCAACGCCGCGGCGATCAAGGCCTTCGTCGTCAACCGGGTCGGCGATTTTGGCTTCGCGCTTGGCATTTTCGCCGTGTTCGTGCTGTTCGGGTCGCTCGATTTCGGTACCGTTTTCGGCAAGGCGCCGTCCGAGACGCACGAGGTGATTAACTTCCTCGGCTGGCAGGTGCCGGCGCTGACGCTGGCCTGCCTGCTGCTCTTTGTCGGCGCGATGGGAAAATCGGCACAGCTCGGCCTGCACACCTGGCTGCCCGACGCGATGGAGGGTCCGACCCCGGTCTCGGCGCTGATCCATGCCGCGACGATGGTCACCGCCGGTGTCTACATGGTGTGCCGGCTGTCGCCCATGTTCGAATACGCGCCCGGCGCGCTCGCCGTGGTCGGCGTGATCGGCGGCACCACCTGCATGTTTGCCGCCAGCATCGGCATGGCGCAGAACGACATCAAGCGCGTCATCGCCTATTCGACGTGCTCGCAGCTTGGTTACATGTTCTTCGCCGCCGGCGTGTCCGCCTATGGCGCGGCGATGTTCCACTTGTTCACCCACGCCTTCTTCAAGGCGCTCTTGTTCCTCGGCGCCGGCGCGGTGATTCACGCCATGTCCGGCGATCAAGACATGCGCCGCATGGGCGGGCTGTGGAAGAAGATCCCGATCACCTATGTGCTGATGTGGATCGGCAGCCTCTCCTTGGCCGGCATCCCGCCGTTCTCCGGCTTCTTCTCGAAGGACGCGATCCTCGCCGCTGCCTGGGCGTCGGAGACCGCGGTCGGCCGCTATTCCTTCTGTCTCGGCACGTTTACGGCGTTCCTCACCGCGTTCTATTCGTGGCGCCTCATCATCATGACCTTTCACGGCGCCTCGCGCGCCGACCACGAGACGCAGCACCACATCCACGAAAGCCCGTGGGTCATGCTGGCGCCGCTCTTCGTGCTGGCGGCGGGAGCGATTTTCGCCGGCTGGCTCGCCGATGAGTTCTTTGTCGGCGCCGACCGCGGCGAATTCTGGAAAACCGCGATCCTTGTGCTGCCTTATGACAATTCGATCGCCCACGCGGCGCACAATTCGCTCTTGATCGATTACCTGCCGCTCGCGGCGGGACTGTCGGGCATCCTGCTCGCTTATGTCTGCTACATGTGGCGGCCCGGCATACCGGCCGCCGCGGCGGTGCATTTCCGCGCGTTGTACCTGTTCCTCCTCAACAAGTGGTACTTCGACGAGCTCTACGACCGGGTCTTTGTGCGCAGCGCTTTCAGCCTTGGCGACGGGCTGTGGAAGACCGGCGACGGCACGGTGATCGACGGGCTCGGACCCGACGGCATCTCCGCCGCGACCCGCGAGCTGGCGCGCGAGGCGAGCAAGCTGCAGACCGGCTACGTCTACCACTATGCCTTCGCGATGCTGATCGGCGTCGTCGCGCTGATCACCTGGTACCTGGTTCCGCGGTGAGCGCGCTCAAGGAACAACAATGAACCACTGGCCGCTCCTCTCGCTCGTCACCTTCCTGCCGCTGGTCGGCGTCGGCTTTATCATGACGGCACGCGGCGACGCCGAGATCGTCGCGCGCAACGCAAGGAACATCGCGCTCTCGACCTCGATCATCGTCTTTCTGCTGTCGCTCCTGCTGTGGGTTTATTTCGACCCGTCGACCGCCGCGTTCCAGTTCGTCGAGAAGGCGCGCTGGGTCAAGATCGGCGGGTTCGACGTCAGTTATCACATGGGGATCGACGGCATCTCGCTGTTCTTCGTGCTGTTGTCGACCCTCCTCACCGTGATCTGCGTGCTGGCGAGCTGGCAGTCGGTGCACACCCAGGTGCGCGAATACATGATCGCCTTCCTCGTCCTCGAGACGCTGATGGTCGGCATGTTCTGCGCGCTCGACTTCATCGTCTTCTACATATTCTTCGAGGGCGTTCTGATCCCGATGTTCCTCATCATCGGGATCTGGGGGCACGGCAACCGCGTCTACGCCGCGTTCAAGTTCTTTCTCTACACGCTCTTGGGCTCGGTGCTGATGCTGCTCGCGATTATCGCGATCTATTATCAGACCGGCAGCACCGACATCGAGACGGCGCTCCACCACAGCTTCCCGTTTGCGTTGCAGAAATGGCTGTTCCTCGCCTTCCTCGCGTCGTTCGCGGTCAAGGTACCGATGTGGCCGGTGCACACTTGGCTGCCCGACGCGCATGTCGAGGCGCCGACCGCGGGGTCGGTGATCCTCGCCGGCGTGCTGTTGAAGATGGGCGGCTACGGCTTTGTCCGCTTTTCGCTGCCTATGTTCCCCTTGGCCTCGCATTACTTCACGCCGCTGATGTTCGCGCTGTCGGCGATCGCGGTGATCTACACCTCGCTGGTCGCCCTGGCGCAGACCAACATGAAGAAGCTGATCGCCTATTCGTCGATCGCCCACATGGGCTTTGTGACGATGGGCATCTTCGCGGTGACCAGCGAGGCGGTGCAGGGCGCGGTCATCCAGATGCTGAGCCACGGCCTCGTTTCGGGCGCGCTCTTCCTCTGCGTCGGTGTGCTTTATGACCGCATGCACCACTACGACATCGCGCGCTATGGCGGACTGGTCGAGCGCATGCCGGCCTACGCCTTTGTCTTTATGGCCTTCATGCTGGCCTCGGTCGGCCTGCCGGGGACGAGCGGCTTTGTCGGCGAGTTCCTGATCTTGTTGGGCACATTCCGTGTTTCGACGCTGGAATGCTTTCTCGCGGCGACGGCGATGTTCCTCGGCGCGTCCTACATGCTCTACCTCTATCGCCGGGTGATCTTCGGCACGATCAGCCGCGACGATCTGCGCAACATCCTCGACCTCAGCCCGCGCGAGAAGGCGGTGTTCGTGCCGCTGTTGCTGCTGGTGCTGTGGATGGGCGTCTACCCGTCGTCGTTCCTCGGGCCGATCCGCGCCTCGGTCGATAATCTCGTACAGCACGTCGGCGCCGCCGAAGCGGGCCAGCACGCGAGCGCGGAGTAGCCCCGATGCCCGTCGCCGCCGTTCCCGACTTTATTCCGGCCCTGCCCGAGATCGCGCTTGCCTGCGCGGCAATGCTGCTGCTGCTCATCGGCGCGTTTCGCGGCGAGGGCTCGTCCCGCCTCGTCTCGTGGCTCTCCGTGCTGGTGTTGATCGGAGTCCTGGCGCTGGCGTCGCGGGTCGGGCTCGGCAAGCAGACCGCCTTCTACGGCATGTTCGTGACCGACGCGTTCGCGCTTTTCATGAAAACGCTGGTGCTGGTCGGCTCGGCCGTCTCGATCATCATGGCGATGCGCTACAACGAGGATCACGGCATCGCCCGGTTCGAGTTCCCGATTCTGGTGCTGCTCGCGACGACCGGGATGATGGTCATGGTCTCGGCCAATGACCTCATCACCCTCTATCTCGGCCTCGAGCTGCAAAGCCTCGCGCTCTACGTCACCGCCAGCTTCGACCGGGACTCGGTGCGCTCCAGCGAAGCCGGCCTCAAATATTTCGTGCTCGGCGCGCTGTCGTCGGGAATGCTGCTCTACGGCGCCTCGATGATCTACGGCTTTGCCGGTACGACGAGCTTCATCGCGCTCGCCCATGTGGTGACGGGCGCGGGCCCGGTGTCGCCGGGTCTCATCATCGGTATCGTCTTTGTCATCGTCGGCCTGGCCTTCAAGGTGTCGGCGGTGCCGTTCCATATGTGGGTGCCCGATGTCTATGAGGGTGCGCCGACCCCGGTGACGGCGTTTTTCGCGGTCGCGCCGAAGATGGCGGCGATCGCGTTGTTCATCCGCTTTTTGATCGCGCCGTTCGGGGCTCTGATCGCCGAGTGGCAGCAGGTAATCATCTTCCTGTCGATCGCCTCGATGATCCTGGGCGCGGTCGCCGCGATCGCGCAGACCAGTATCAAGCGCCTGATGGCCTACAGCTCGATCGGCCATATCGGCTATGCGCTGATTGGGCTTGCCGCGGCGACGCCCGACGGCATTCGCGGCGTTCTCGTTTATATGGCGATCTACCTGTTTATGAATGTCGGCGCCTTTGCGGTGATCTTGAGCATGCGCCAGAACGGCAGGATGCTCGAAGGCATCAACGATCTCGCTGGTTTGTCGCGCACCCAGCCGGGGCTGGCCTTGGCGTTGGCGATCTTCATGTTCGCCATGGCCGGCATCCCGCCGACCGCCGGCTTCTTCTCGAAGCTCTACATCTTCCTCGCCGCGATCGAGACGCGCCAGACGGCGATGATCACGCTCGCCATTATCGGCGTCGTCACCAGCGTCGTGGGGGCGTTCTATTACCTGCGCGTCGTCAAGGTGATGTATTTCGACGAGCCCGCCGGCGCCTTCGACCGGCCGATCACCGCGGAATTGAAAGCCGTGCTCTTCGTCACCGCCGTCGTGACCATGTTCTTCTTCCTGCTGCCTGACCCGGTCGCCGGCGCTGCCCACGCCGCCGCGGCCTCGCTGTTCGTCAAATGATCCCGCGGGCGTCATGACGATGGCGCTGCCGCCCCCGTTCCGGCTTGTCGCCTACGAGACGATCGGCAGCACCAATGATGAGCTGAAGCGTCTCGCGCGCGAGGGCGCGGCTGAAGGGCTTGTCGTCACCGCCGAGCGGCAGACCGCTGGACGCGGCCGCCGCGGCCGCACCTGGGTGTCGCCGCCGGGCAATCTCTATTCGTCGACGCTGGTGCGGCCGGATTGCCGCGCCGCCACCGCCGCGCAGCTCGGTTTTGTCGCTGCGCTTGGCGTCAGCGGCGCGATCGGCGAGCTGGCGCCGCATGTCTCCACGCGCTGTAAATGGCCCAACGATCTCCTCACCAACGGCAAGAAAGTATCCGGCATCCTTCTGGAAACCGAGATGGTGTCCGGCGACCGGCCGGACTTCGTGATCCTCGGCGTCGGCGTGAACCTCGCCTCGTCGCCGCGCGACACGCCTTATCCGGCAACCTCGCTTGCCGAAGAAGGCGCGCCCGGCATCGCCCCAGCCGAAATGGCCATAGCGTTCGTCCGCCATTTCGCTGCCTGGCTGGCGGCGTGGCGCGAGGGCGGCTTCGCCCCGATCCGCGAAGCCTGGCTCGCCCGCGCGATGGGGCTCGGCGAGCCGATCCAAGTGCGCCTCGAGCGCAATACCCTCGACGGCCGCTTCCTCGATCTCGACCACGACGGCGCGCTGCTGCTCGGCCAGGCCGAGGGCAGCCGACGCATCGCCGCGGGCGAGATCTTTCCGGCGCGGGCGGCGTGATCCGATGCTGCTGGCGATCAACTCCGGCAATACCAACGCGGTTTTCGCGGTTTACGAGGGCGATACGCTGCGCGCGTCGTGGCGCGTCTCGACCAATGCCCGCCGCACCGCCGACGAGTACGCGGTCTGGCTGACCCAGCTGCTCGCGCTCGCCGGCCTGACGCCGGGCGATGTCGACGCGACGGTCATCGCCAATGTCGTGCCCGATGCCAGCTTCAACCTGTTGTCGCTGTGCCGGCGTTACCTCAACAGCGAGCCGCTGGTCATCGGCAGCGCCGACTGCAACCCCGGCATCGGCATCGATGTCGATATGCCGGCGCAGGGGGTGGGCGCCGACCGCATCGCCAACTCGGTCGCCGCACAAGACCGCTACAAGGCGCCCCTGATGGTCATCGATTTCGGCACTGCGACCAATTTCGACGTGGTCGACAAGACCGGTAATTATTGCGGCGGCATCATCGCGCCCGGACCGAACCTGTCGCTGCAGGCGCTGGAGATGGCGGCGGCGCAGCTGCCGCACATCGCGATTAGAAAACCGCCCGCGGTCGTCGGCCGCAACACCATTTCGGCGATGGAATCGGGCGTGTTCTGGGGTTATGTCGGCATGCTCGAAGGGCTGGTCCGGCGCATCCGTGAGGAGCGCGGCGAGACCATGGGCACGGTCGCGACCGGCGGCCTCGCGCCGCTTTTCGCCAACGCTACCGACGCGATCGAGAAGGTCGACCCTGATCTGACGTTGTGGGGACTTCGTCTGATCTATCGGCGCAACCGCAATCGATGAAGGCGAAGGCGCCGGCTGAGCAGCCGCTGGATCGCGCCGTCGAGCGCGACGAGAAGGGGCTTTATTTCGTCCCGCTCGGCGGCTCGGGCGAGATCGGCATGAACCTCAACCTCTACGGCTATCGCGGCCAGTGGCTGATGCTCGATTGCGGCGTCACCTTTGGCGAGGAGGAGCATGCCGGGGTCGACGTCATCATGCCCGACCCGGCCTTCATCGTCGAACGCAAGGACAGATTGCTCGGCATCGTCGCGACCCACGCGCACGAAGACCATATCGGCGCGATCCCCTATCTCTGGCCGCAGCTGCAATGCCCGATCTGGGCGACGCCCTTCACCGCCTCGCTGCTGCGCGCCAAGCTTGAGGAAGCGGGGCTCGCCGGCAAGGTGCCGATCACCGTCGTGCCGATGTCCGGCCGTTTCACGATCGGCCCGTTCGACCTCGAACTGGTGACCTTGACCCATTCGATCCCCGAACCCAACGCCGTCGCGATCCGCACGCCGGTCGGCACGGTGCTGCATACCGGCGACTGGAAGCTCGACCCCGATCCGCTAATCGGCGACGTGACCGACGAGGCGGCGCTCATCCGCATCGGCGACGAGGGCGTCATCGCCATGGTCGGCGATTCGACCAACGCCCTGGTCGACGGCCATTCCGGTTCCGAGGCTGATCTGCGCGAGGCGCTCACCGAGCTGATCGGCCGCTATACCGGGCGCGTCGCGGTCGCCTGCTTCGCGTCGAATGTCGCCCGCCTTTCGACCATCGCCCACGCAGCGCAAGCCCATGGCCGCGACGTGGCGCTGATCGGCCGCTCGCTATGGCGCATCGACAAGGCCGCGCGGGAAAACGGCTATCTCGTCGATCTGCCGCGCTTCCTGACCGAGGATGAGGCGGGCTATGTCCCAGCCGACCGCATCCTGCTCATCTGCACCGGCAGTCAGGGCGAGCCGCGCGCCGCGCTCAATCGCATCGCCCGCGAGGACCACCCTCATATCGTCCTCGAAGAGGGCGACGTCGTGATTTTTTCGTCGCGGATCATCCCCGGCAACGACAAGGCGATCGCGCGGCTGCAGAACGCGCTGGTGCGGCTCGGCGTCGAGATCGTCACCACCGACGACCATTTCGTCCACGTCTCTGGCCACCCGTGCCGCGCCGAGCTGGTGCGCATGTACCAGATGGTGCGGCCGCGCGTGGCGCTTCCGGTGCATGGCGAGGCGCGGCATCTTCAGGCGCACGCCCAGCTGGCGATGGAATGCCAGGTCAGCGATGCGCTGATCATCGAGAACGGCGACGCGATCCGCATCGACGCCCAAGGCGCGACGCTCGCCGGCCAGGTGCCGTCAGGCCGCGTCGGCAGCGACGGGCGGCGGCTGTTGCCGATGACCGGCTCGGTCTTGCAGCAGCGCCGGCGCGTCGGCAATCAGGGCGCGCTCGTCGCATCGATCGTCGTCGATCGCGCCGGCGCTCTGGCGGCCGCGCCGCAGATATCGCTGATCGGTCTTGTCGAGCCGCAGGACAGCGACGACATGCAGGCCAAGCTGCGCGACGCGGCGACCGCCGCGGTGGAGTCGCTGCCAAAGGCGATGCGGCGCGACGATGCCCAGCTCAAGGACGCTGCCAACCGCGCGCTGCGCAGGGCGGTCAACGAGCGTATCGGCAAGCGCGCGCTGATCGACGTGCAACTCGTCCGGCTGTGAGGCCGCCATGATCGGCAAGCTCAATCATGTCGCTATCGTCGTGCCCGATCTTGCCGCGGCGACGGCACTCTACCGCGACACGCTCGGCGCCGAGGTGAAGCTGCCGCATGCGCTCCCCGAACACGGCGTCACCGCCGTCTTTGTCGAGCTCGGCAATACCCGCATCGAGTTGCTCGAACCGCTCGGCGACGCATCGCCGGTGCGCGGTTTTCTCGCACGCAACCCCGACGGCGGCATGCACCATGTCTGTTATGAGGTCTCCGACATCAAGGCGGCGCGCGACCGCTTGCGCGCCGCGGGTGCGCGGGTGCTCGGCGACGGCGATCCGAGGACCGGCGCGCACGGCAAGCCGGTGCTGTTCCTCCACCCCAAGGACTTTTGCGGCACGCTGATCGAGCTTGAAGAAGTCTGACCAAATGCCGTCATTGCGAGGAGCGCGTTGCGCGACGTGGCAATCTCCCGCCACAGAGGGCCAAGACGGATGGAGATTGCTTCGCTTCGCTCGCAATGACGGTTAGGTCATGGGCTGGGTAACCGGGATCGTCGTCTACATCCTGACCTGGTGGGTCGTGCTGTTCGCGATCCTGCCGCTCTGGGTCAAGCCGACCGATCCCGACGAGATCGGCTACGGCTTCGGCGCCCCGAAACAGCCCTTCATGTGGCGCAAGGTGGCGCTGACCTCGGCGATTGCTGCGGTCGTCTGGGTTGGCATCTATATTCTCGTGATCGAGCCCTGGATCACTTTTCGCGGGGGATGACCCCAGGGTACGGCTAAGGGGACGAGAGATGAGCGCCGCCTATTGCCTAGCCGCGCCCGGCAGCCCGCTGCACGGGCCCTATCACGACGAGGAATACGGCTTTCCGGCGCGCGATGAGGCGGTGCTGTTCGAGCGCTTGATTCTGGAGATCAATCAGGCCGGTCTTTCCTGGGCGACGATCCTGCGCAAGCGCGACGCGTTTCGCGTCGCCTTCGCCGGTTTCGATATCGATCGCGTCGCCGCCTTCGGCGATGAGGATGTCGCCCGGCTGATGGCCGATCCCGGCATCATCCGCAACCGGCTCAAGATCGCCGCGACCATCGATAACGCGCGCCGCATCCAGGAACTGCGTCGCGAGTACGGCTCGTTCGCTGCCTGGCTCGACGCCCATCACCCGCGCTCGCGCGAGGAATGGGTCAAGCTATTCAAGAAAACCTTCCGCTTCACCGGCGGCGAGATCGTCAACGAATTCCTGATGAGCCTCGGCTACCTCGACGGCGCGCACGACGCGAGCTGCCCCGTCTATGCGCGCATCGCCGTGCTTGCTCCGCCGTGGGCAAACCAACGATAACGCGCGCTTAGCCGAGGTTAAATTGACGCAGGTTTCTGGCCGGGCTATAGGAGCGGCGGGAACTCTTGTCACAAAGACTCCGTATCATTCGTACTCGGCGCTCTGCCGAGTTGCTTCTCAGTGTTACGTCTCGGGCGCTCCCCGGGAATTGCCGATCCACCGGTCGCCGATCAAGGAGGAAACATTGTCGCTGCGGGTGAAATACCAGACCATCCTGACGCAACTGGCGCCCGCCGGGGCCGTGGGCGTATCGCTCGCGCTCGGCGCCGCCGCTCCCGCCGCGGCGAGCACGCCGGCAAACGGCGATCAGTCCTCGGCCACCGCGAAGGAAAATGTGTCGGAGCGGCTCGCCGCCGTTCGCGATGCGGTGACCGAGCTCGACATGACCAAGGCCGATGCGGCGAAGGCAGACGGCCGCCTCGCTTGGGGCAATTGGGGCTGGCGCGGCGGCGGTTGGGGCTGGCCGAACTGGAACAACTGGCACAACTGGCCCAATTGGAACAACTTCTGGCGCAACTGGTAAGCGCCCGGTTTCGGTCGTCGGACGGCGGGGGCTCCAATGGGCGAATCGACGCCCCGGATCGAGCTGCTCGTCGTCCAGCCGACCCCGTTCTGCAATATCGATTGTCGCTACTGCTATCTCGTTGACCGCACCAACAAATCGGTCGTCGCGGAATCGACCCTGCGCAATCTCTTCAGCCAGGTCTTCGCGTCGGGTTGGGCGAAGGACGGGCTCAGCGTCGTCTGGCACGCCGGCGAGCCGATGGTGCTGCCAATCGACTTCTACCGCCGCGCCTTCGCGCTGATCGACGCGCTGAAGCCGGCGGGTCTGATGGTAACCCACTCGTTTCAGACCAACGGCACGCTGATCGACGATTCGTGGTGCGAGTTCATCGCCGAGACGCATCTCGGCGTTGGCGTCAGCGTCGACGGGCCGCAGCGTTTGCACGACCGTAACCGCGTCACCCGCTCGGGCCGCGGTACGTTCGACAAGACAATCGCCGGCATCCGGCGCCTCAAGCAACACGGCGTACCGTTTCACGTCATCTCGGTGCTGACCAAGGAAAGCCTCGCGGCGCCCGAGGAGATGTTCGGCTTCTACGTTGCCGAGGGGATCGACCACGTCTGCTTCAATGTCGAGGAGAGCGAGGGCGAGCACCGCTCGGAGAGCTTCGCCGAGGCAGGCATTGAGGCTGCCTATTACGATTTCCTCAGCGAGTTCTGGCGTCTCTCGGCGGCGCATCCCGGCAAGATCCGCTTCATCCGCGAGATCGACGACGCGCAGCGCAACGTCTTCCGTCCACGCGACACCGGCATCCACAACCAGCTCGCGACCCCGTTCGCGATCACCAGCATGGACTGGACCGGAAATATCGCGACCTTCTCGCCCGAGCTCTTGGGGCTCAAGAACACGCTCTACGACGATTTCGTGCTCGGCAACATCAATCGCGACCGGCTCGCCGATCTCGCCGAGGGCCCGCTGCTCGCCCGCATGCGCGCGGATATCGACACCGGCATCGCGATGTGCCGCGAGCGCTGCGAGTATTTCAGCGTCTGCGGCGGCGGCGAGCCGGTCAACAAGCTGTTCGAGAATGGCAGCTTCGCCAGCGCCGAGACGGTCTTCTGCCGCATGACCAAGATGCGCGCGACCGATCTCGTGCTCGATCGGCTGGAGCGCGTGTCCGATTTTGCCCAGCGCGGAGAGGCTATGGCGCCGCATCGGGCTGCGCCGGTTTTGTAGGGCGGCGGGCCTTCGTGCCGGCCGTGGTAATGGCATTCACTTTGGAGAATGGGGGGAATGAAAATGGTCGGTTCAAGGATTTGCACGGTTGCCGCCGTCGCGGTTTTGGCGATGGGGCTTTCGACCGGCGCCTTTGCCCAGGCGCAGCAGGCGCAACAGCCACAGGGTGGCCAGCCTGGCGGCGATCAGGGTGCGCTCGGTTATCAGCCGCAAGGCGCCGATCAGAACGCAGCCGGCCCGACAGGCGCGACGCGGGCGTTGCAAGTGCCGGTGCTCTACGTCACCGGCATCGAGGTGATTCAGGGCACCCTCAGTCCGAAGGAGGTCATGATCCGCGTCACCGGGGTCGCCAGCTCCGCCGGGTGGAGCGGTCCGGAACTGATCCCGTTTTATTACGGCAAGTCGACTGACGACGTGCTCGACCTGCAATTCATCGCCAACAGCCCCGAGCAGTCGCAGAAGGCCGAGGGTTTCATGCCGATTTCCGCGACCTTCGAGCTTGACCCCGAGACCACCTTCAAGGGCATTCGCGTCCGCGCCTATGGCAACGCGCTCGAGCTGAAAGGCATGACCGGCAGCGTCAAGGCCGATATCAAGGCGAATGACTGCAAAGAGTGCATCGGCAAGAAGTTCGTCGACAAGGGCCAGGGCCAGGCCGGGCCGGGGATCGTCTATGGCGGCGATCTGCCTCCCGACTACCGCCCGATCGGGCCGACCCACGGCGTCAAGGGCCAGGTCCACAACCCGAACCGGATCAACCTGATCCTCGACGGCGAGAACAAGATCACCATGGCGTTCTGGGAATAGCCGGAAGCCAAAGGTGCAAACGCGAAGCGCCCCCGAGAGGGGGCGCTTTCATGTCGGGGCTACGCGATAAATGGTCGGAGTGAGAGGATTTGAACCTCCGGCCCCTGCCTCCCGAAGGCAATCTCAGCCGTTTGCGGCGGTTTGTAGCAACCAAGCGGCACCTCAAAATTCCTCTCTAAAGAGCCAATTTCGATTTCTGGCCCTTGCCCTTGTTTGCTAGGATTTGTCCGTTCGTGGTTGCTAGATGGTTGCTAGCACCGAGCAGGAGGCGGGCGATGACGGGCGAACGGAAACGGATCGGGCTCCGGGACGTACGGGTACTCGGCCCCGGCGAGATAGTTTGGGATGCCGCCATCGCCGGATTCGGTGCGCGTCGACAGAAGGGGCCGGCGATCACCTATTTCGTCAAATACCGCACGACTGACGGGCGGCAGCGCTGGCAAGTGATCGGCCGGCACGGCGTACTCACTCCCGACGAAGCGCGCGACAAGGCCAAGGTTATCCTCGGCGATGTTATCGGTGGCGTCGATCCGGCGGCTGACAAGATGGCGGCGCGCAAGGCGATGACCATCGGCGAACTGTGCGACCTCTACCTCGCCGCCGCGGAAGCCGGGAGGCTCTTGACGCGGCGCCGTGGTGCAAAAAAGGCCAGCACGCTCGCCACCGATCGCGGCCGGATCACGCGCCATATCAAGCCGCTGCTCGGTCGCTTAGCGGTTGCTGCGGTTGACCGAACCGATATCGAGCGCTTCATGCACGGCGTCGCCGAAGGTAAGACCGCCGGGCGCGTCAAGACTGGGCGCTACGGGCTGGCGCGTGTTGCGGGTGGCAGGGGCACCGCGACGCGCACGGTCGGGCTGCTCGGCGCGGTGTTCACCTACGCGGTGCGTCAAGGCGTGCGGATGGACAACCCGGTTCACGGCGTCGTGCGCTATGCTGATGGCCGACGCGAGCGGCGGCTTTCCGACGATGAATATGCGGCGCTCGGCGCCTCGCTGAGGGAGGCTGAAGCGGAAGGGAAGATGTGGCCGGCAGCAATCGCGATGGCACGATTTCTCGCGCTGACGGGCTGGCGCAGCGGCGAGGCCCAAGCGTTGCGTTGGTCAGAACTTGATCTTTCCCGCCACACGGCGACGTTGAGCGACACGAAAACCGGCCGTAGCGTCCGCCCGCTGTCACATGCCGCATGCGACGTGCTGCGCAATGTGCCGCGGCTCGCGGGCGAGCGCGTATTTCCAGCGACGCGCGGCGACGGCCCGATGGTCGGTTTCAAGAAGTTCTGGCCGAAGATCGCCAAGCTGCGCCAGTTGCCCGCCGATATCACGCCGCATGTGCTGCGGCACAGCTTTGCCTCGTTAGCGGCGGACCTCGGATATTCCGAGCCGACGATCGCGACGCTGGTAGGGCACCAAGGCCATTCCGTCACGTCACGGTACATGCACGTTGCCGACGCGCCGCTGCTAGCGGCGGCCGACGCGGTGGCGAACGAAACCGCGCGCCGGATGAACGAGGCCAAGCCCGCGGCGGCCGTGGTGCCCCTGCGCGCCGCGCGATAGCACCCAATTCGCGGCGGTTAGGGCCGAACCGCATTCACCGCCCGCGCCCGTCGCAGTGATCACCTAGCGGGGAGACGCCGATGGTGCGCAACGTTGCGCGGGCGGTCGACTTCGGGCCGCCGCGTGGGATCAGCGACGAGAGCTTTGAACTGATATGCCGTACAAATGCGATCTCGGCTGATCACCGGGCAGCAACGCGCGCGCGTCTTGATGAGATAACGACTGCTTTTGCGAAGGCAATTTCAGACCAAAGCGCCCGACCACGCCGTGCCGACGACCGAGTCGCATTTCAGCGGATGGTCAAGAGCTTACACGAAGCAAGGGATTGTTTGCGGCGCCTGCTGGGTCCAGCCGGACAGCACGGATTACGTGTCGCAGGCCGGCGGATTGCTCCGGTGATCACAGTGGGTTGGATCCGCAAGCATTTCGGTAATGACCGGGCGGTCCCGAACGCGATCGTATGGCCACCCGGCGCCGACGGACGCGACGATCTCCGGAGCCCGTTACGCCCAATCGACGCAGAAGACTTGTCCCTTGCCCAGCGCATCGTTTTCGCAGAGTACCGCGCAGCCGATATCTTCGTGGCGATGATCGCAGACATTGCTGAGGCGCTGGATAGCGGTCGACGAGCGATCGTGCAACTCCCCCGGGGTCGCAATCCGCTGGAAAGCCGCACTTATTTGTTGGCTGCACTTGCCGAGCTTTGGTACGGCCTCGGGCGACGGCCGACGATGGGTCTCAATTCAAAATTTGGCGCGTTTTCCGAGACGGTTTTCGAAGCGATCGGCTGGCCTACGGACGAAGTCATCTCGGCCTTGCCCGACGCGATCGCCGATTGGCGCCGCCTGTATCGTCGGTGACGAACCGTCAGATCGGCGTCCGGAGTTAGCTACACCAAAGCCGACTTTGCGAACTGTGTAGCGAACGCGTACCGCGGCATCGCCCGCATACTTTCGCCGTCGTGATCAATTACCGAGGATACGATGGCAACCGATACGATCCCGGACCGGACGATGGCAACCGCCGTAGCGCTCGCGGCTGCGGCGCGCCCTGACCCCAATACTCTCTTGACCCGCCGCCAGGCCGCCGCGGCCCTGACCGCGGCCGGCTATCCGACCGCGCCGGCGACCTTGGCACGTAAGGCTTGCGTTGGCGGTGGCCCGAAATTTCGGAAATGGGGAAGATTGCCGATGTATAGGTGGGCTGACGCTCTCGAATGGGCGCAGTCGCGGCTATCCCCGCCAGTGGCATCTACCTCGGAGCTCGATCGCCTGCGCCAGCCCGATACATGGCCCTCGAACTGAGCCGTGAACGAAGACAGCATCGGCACGGTGCCGTATGCCGGGCCCGAAAGTTTCCAGCGCAAGCTCGCTTTCCTCATGGCACGCATGCGCCGCGCCGCCAGCGCGGCGGCAGTCACGGGTGCGGACCATTGTGCGTTTCACTACCCGAGGCGCCATAGTGATATCGCCGATCAGCGCCGGCGATACGCACACATGCTCGCGCAGCGTACCGACGTCCTGGGGCGCGATCTGCTGCCGGGAAGCCGCGGAGGGGGTGCCGAGCGGCTGCGGCAGCGTCGCCAGCGAGCCAGGCCGCTACGATGACCGCCGGCGGCGCCGTCAAGAGCGTGCGGCCGGCGCTAAACCCGGATATTGGTCCTTTCGCCGCCGCCGCACCAGAGCTGCGCCAACGAGGATTGTTCCCGATCCCTCTGGGTGGCGAGGACGGCAAGCGGCCGCTGATCGCCCAATTCACGAAGATGTCCAAACCGTCGCTCGCCACCGTCGAGAAGTGGGTAGAGCGTCGGCCTGGGGTCCGTATCGGCATCGTGACTGGCGCCGTGTCGAGTGTTGTCGTCATCGACGTAGACAGTGACGACCCAGCCGTTTGGGCCATAGTGATCGAGTGCTTCGGTGACACGCCGCTGAAAATTGGGACACCTTCGGGCGGACTGCACCTGTATTACCGCTGGAACGGCGAGCGGAGCCAAAATCTGCGGCCCGAGCTGCCGGTTGACATTAAGGGAACTGGCGGCCAAGTCGCGGCGCCCCCGAGCGTAAGACTTACCGGGAAGCACTCTGGCAAGGCCTATACGTTTTATGCTGGATCATGGGATGACCTAGCCGGACTTCCGCGGATAAAGCCGGGCGCTCTTGAGACACGCGAGCGCGTCGCGCCACGGCGCAGCGACCAGGTCCCACCGGTGGCCGTACCGCTGCGCGCGGTGGGCATCGGGTACCGCAACAACACGCTCTGGCGCGCCTGCATGTGGCACGCCCCGGACTATGGATCGGAAAGCGAGTTGCTCGCGCTCGCGCTCGAGATCAACGCCAGCCGTTCCAAGGCGCCCCTCGACCGCGCCGAGGTTGCGAAGCTGGTGCGTTCGGCTTGGGGCTATGAGGTCCGCGGCGAGAATTGGATCGGCCGGCGGCGTGGCAGGCGGCCACCCTCTGCCGCGCTCGACGTCGCCCTGGCTGCGTATCCCGACGCAGGTGTGCTGCTGCGCGTCGTGAGACACGCGTTCGATGCCCTCGACAAGAAGGGTGCACCCTTCCCGGTTGCGCCCAGGCCGATGGCGGAGGCTCGCGTCATTCCCGAGTGGGGCGCATCCGACCGGCGCTATCACCGCGCGCTGGTCGTGCTGTTGCAACTCGGCCTGCTGGTCATCGTCCACAGGGGCGGTCGCTGGAAGGGCGACGCAAATCTCTTTCGCTTCGGAAATGGAGATCGTCCAATGTCGCCACAGCTCGTCGTGTCGAATGCCGCTCCACCAGCGGACGCCGATTTGATGCGCGTCGTCGATGCACTGAAATCCGGGGCGACCCGGAATGGACGCCATCGCCAAGGGGCTATTAAAGTTTCGATCCGCGCCCCCGTGAAGGGGGCGACAATCCTCCCCCTTGTAGCTCTTGATACAGACACGTTTCGATCCGCGCCCCCGTGAAGGGGGCGACGGATCGCGCGAGCGAACTGTACCGTGAATATCGCGTTTCGATCCGCGCCCCCGTGAAGGGGGCGACCAGGCTGAGGCGGTCGCGCGCTTCTCGGCGATCGTTTCGATCCGCGCCCCCGTGAAGGGGGCGACGCCGAGCTAGAGGTATCGGCGGCTGCCTATGATGTTTCGATCCGCGCCCCCGTGAAGGGGGCGACCCAATTTTTTTGAGCACCCGAATTCTTCAGCTATGTTTCGATCCGCGCCCCCGTGAAGGGGGCGACATGCGCGCCGCTCCGACACCGAGAGACCGGCAATGTTTCGATCCGCGCCCCCGTGAAGGGGGCGACGTCGATGCGGCGAGGAAGGAACATCTCGTAGACCGTTTCGATCCGCGCCCCCGTGAAGGGGGCGACCCGCAAGGTGCGCGCAGGGCCGCCAAATCCCGTGTTTCGATCCGCGCCCCCGTGAAGGGGGCGACCAGAGCGCGGAGACGATCCGGTACACGGTCGGGGGTTTCGATCCGCGCCCCCGTGAAGGGGGCGACCAGAACGTCGGCGACTCCTGAGACGCTAGGAAGCGTTTCGATCCGCGCCCCCGTGAAGGGGGCGACCTGAGCGCACCCGGCAGGAGTGCCGCAAGATCGTTGTTTCGATCCGCGCCCCCGTGAAGGGGGCGACCACGCAACCCGGCATCCTCGATGACGATATTCCTGTTTCGATCCGCGCCCCCGTGAAGGGGGCGACGAACGCATCGCTCTGGTCGAGCGGCTTTTGTCTGTTTCGATCCGCGCCCCCGTGAAGGGGGCGACCGGTTGCTCGCAACCCGTTTCAGGACGCCGAAGAGTTTCGATCCGCGCCCCCGTGAAGGGGGCGACATGGCGGAACGTGTCCTAGGGGCGGCGCTGAGAGTTTCGATCCGCGCCCCCGTGAAGGGGGCGACCCGGCGCAATGGCGTTCGCGTGGGTGCGGGTCGAGGTTTCGATCCGCGCCCCCGTGAAGGGGGCGACGTCCCGGCGCTGATGCCGCCGACCTTTAAGGGATTGTTTCGATCCGCGCCCCCGTGAAGGGGGCGACCTCCGCCGTCCCGATGGCAAGCCTTATGTCGACAAGTTTCGATCCGCGCCCCCGTGAAGGGGGCGACGGCGGAAGCCCAAGCGTACCGCGAGAGCCATCGCGTTTCGATCCGCGCCCCCG